>NZ_JABBHF010000009.1 GCF_012910715.1 Flavivirga algicola | reverse complement strand
AAGTTAATATTTATTTTTTTAATTATCTCATTATGTTGATTTTGAGGTGTTGTAATGTTAATAATTCCGATAGGACTATCAATATTTCAATACCATATAACCTGCTCCGCATCCTATATGTGATCAACTCTAAATCTTGGTCGTCACCAGCATCTTTATGATTTTAAGCTATAATAAACCTGTTCACTTGCTATAAATATGTGATACCTCTATTTAAGGTTTACCCTCGTTGTTTTGCGATACAAGTTATGCTTCTTTTTTGAGCTTTGTTATCTGTTTTATATTATTCTACAACACCTATAGTATAAGGTGTTTCTGTTTTTATTACTGCTAATGTTCTACTTAATAGCTTTCTGGCTACTTCTATTATAATTGTTTTCACGTTCTTTCTATAATAGACCTGCATCACTGGATCGGTCCGTATGGCCTGCCAGGAAGCTTCTATAAAATAACTCCGCATTAAGCGGTGTGCCCGCATGGTTATGCCTGTGTGCCGTTGGTTATCCCCACTTTGATGAATCCCTGGTGCTATACCTACATAACCCGCTAAATGTTTTATAGATCTAAAACGTCGTAGATCTCCTAACTCACTTATAATACCACAGGCAACTATACCGCCTATCCCTGGAACACTACGCAATAAGTAATAATCTTTCTTGTAATGTTTTCTGCAATAGGCACGTATCTTTGTAGAGATATCCCGTAGCTCTTGGTCGATAAACCTAAAAGAACGCAGCCTACTGGACAAGGTTTCTCTTGCTGTAGGGTATTCAAATACAATACCATCCAACCGATTTCTAAACTTATGACTCCAATGATCGTTATCAAATCGCTCTGGGATAGATATCCCAAAATAAAGTAATTGCATCTTGATATGACTTTTTATACGACGGTAGTCTTTAACCAAATCATTGCGGCGTCTAAATAAACTACGTAATTGTTCACGTTCTATATCGGGAATATGGATGCTCTCTAGTCTGTTATCCTTTAATTCCCTTGCTATTAATTGCGCATCTATTTTATCTGTTTTAGTATACTTCTCTTTTCCTTTTCTATGGATATCTGCGGGGTTGACTACTAATGATCGCCAGCCATAACCCACAAAAACACGATGCGAATAATAGCCACAGCAGCCTGCTTCGTAGGCTGTAGATACCTCTAAACCCCAATAATGCCTATCCACATAATCTTTTAATAATTCTGGTTTGGGGGGCATGGCAAAAGTTTTGCCCGTAAATAAATCTGTGGCACAATGAACCTTCCAACTACGTTTGTGAATGTCAATGCCAATGTATAACTTTGGTTGAGCAGTAATTTGAGTGTTCATATCTTAATTGTTTATCGTGAACTTTAAAGATACTCGACTTACTGCTTTTTCATCGATGCTAAAAATAATGCTTAAGCTTAATCCTAAATCAAAAGGTTAGTGCGTATTTGGTCACTCTGATTTTGCTACGGAAAATCCTCGGACACAAAATCGCACTATTCTTATACCAATCGTTATAAGGAATAAAAATTATTTCACTTAAAACAGGGATGTTTTTTTAAACAAAAAATTAAAATATTTGATTAAAAATTTGTTTCTAAAAATGAATGAATCTGAAACTATAAAAAAAATAGAAGACACACTTCTAAAAATAGCGAATCATAAAGATAACCCTGATATTGTTTTTATTGAAATTGATACAGGTGGATCGGAAGAAGGTATTATACCTTATTTAAATTTGTATGGTAACTTGATCTTAAATCAAGAAAACTTGGATAATGTAATACAGAAGGCTATTGGCAAAGATGAATTCGGTTATATAATTGATATATTAGATTGTGTAATTTGGAATGATTTTGAAATAGAAATTCCCTCTTTATATCCCAATTGGCCAAATGAACTTGAAATCGGAAATCTTAAAATAATTAATGCAATTAAAAAAACTATAGATGGTAATAGAAAAAAATTTAGCCATATAAGAAAATTATACTTCCATTATGTAGACAATTTTGATTTTGTTAAAATTATAGATAAAGCAGCTTAAGCAAAATTATTTATTTAACTGATTTGGATAAAGAAAACACCTTATAACACTATGTAAAAATGCATTAAAACGCATTTTACATTAAACGTTAGCGACAATTAGGTACGTTAAACAAACAACAATCGACAAGGTTAGAAACTATTTAGTGTAAACACATAAGCTTTAACTTGTGTAAACTATGTATCTTAACGAACATTGCAAGAAATGAAAAAAACGGATATTTCTATAAAAAATATAACTATCGCTTCAATAAAGAGGCATACTACACAACCCTTTGATTTTAAGTATTCAGATATTTATGAAAATGATAAAGTCATCTTAAATGAAAGAGTGGGAAACCAGATTAATTTTGAAGATGGAGAAGAATTAATTTGTTCAACTATAATTAATGACTCAATCTGGAGTGTTTTAACTACTCGAAGAATCATAACGCTAGAAGGAGTTGGTAAAGTTGAACATTATTTAAGTGGATTAAAAAGAAGAGATGCAGGAGATTTCAAAGGATATTCCAAACAAGAATACACAAAAGGTTTTTTGCATTTCGATGACGATAAAATTATACCATATTTCATAGAAACAGGTAAAGCATCTATGATTATGATTTATGGGGTAAATACCACAACTCAACAATTATAATGGAAATTAAATATTGCTGGAGATGTAAGATGGAAGTTCCTATGCTGAACAAAGAAGAATTTACAGTTGCCTATGAACTTTATGGAAAAGGATTTAAAAACTTGAAAAAAGACAGGCAAGAAAGGTTCAAAGAATTACTAGATTACTATAATGACTTGACTGGATTTGGAGAAACTGAACTGAATGCAATAATGCATCATTCACTTGAACAAATTGGACCTGATTGCGAAAAATGTGGAAAACCATACAGAACTCCAAAAGCTAAATTATGTGCGGCTTGTGGAAATAAAAGAATATTAACTGAATAAAACGCACTACAACAATTTGTATATTGCATGTGCCGCCTTCGGCAGGCAAACGCAACATACACGAAACGTTGTTGCAATTAGGAGTATTAAAAGCATAAATGAAATCTAAACGCTATTAAAATATGGGAGGAATGCTTCACCCCACAACTAAAGGAATACTTGATGGACGAATAATTGGTTTGAACAGTTCCGTTCATATTACCTCATATATTTTAAAAAATGGAATAAAGGATCCAAAAACTCCTAATTGCTATACATCAAATCAAATTAAATATTATGTTGGATTTGGTACAGGGTATGAACTGGGGCAAAAAATAAAAGTATTGTTAGAAAATGATACCAGTAGCAAAATACCTTTAAACGAGAAAATAGAATGCTTTTCATTTTTATTAGAGAAGCAAGAAATATGTAGAGAAGATTTAACGCAATCATTTTTAGATAATATTGAACATTGGGAAGCATCCAATATTCCATTGAGCGTTATTGAAAATATAAAAACGCTATTAAAAGAAAATAAAATCCAAAGATCGGTTGATACACTATTTTTACATTTCAAGGAAAATTTTAACTTAAGACCTTTAATGGAATTTTATAGAGTTTACGACAGATTAAAAAAGATTAGACAAGAGAAAAAAAATAATAAAGCATATGTTGTCGCAGATGAATTAGAAAAAGTAAAAGTTGAGGTACAAAATTGGATTAGCAAATAGAAACTATATGAACGGATTATCTTTCGCCTTGGTATTGACACCTGTTTTCCACATGCATATTGTAATTATCTAATAAAATACTCAGAAAATAAGCATATATTAAGGCTCTCAGTAAAATAGTAGAAATTATAATTTTTACAATACCTGCAATTTATTTTTGGTCATCACCGATTTTAAAATATCTTTTTTCATTCTAGTTTTAGTAGTCTCTATAATAACTTTATTAAATTATTTCTTTTTTGGCTAGTGGTCTAAAAAAACTCTACAAGTTACTTTCCGAGATATGTAAATGAATTTCTTGATAATCGCTATGCTTTTATAGCCAGAAGCATTTTTTTAAATACAAACTGTTAGTAGCAATTCTATTGGTATAAAAATAAAAACTTCACGAGCTAATTAAAAATAATCTATAGCAGATTATTGCACCATATTTTTCAAAGCTCTACGGCTTATTTCTTATTTGACACAAAATGGGCAATGATTGGCAAGAAATGCAAAAATAATGGTCTAAACCATTCCTTTCTTTGTCATAATAAAAAAATAAATCACAATGATGAAAAAAAGTAAAGTCACTCTAATGGTTTTGGTGCTAATCATTAGCTGTATTAGCAATCAGACTTTTGGACAAAAAAAAGAAAAAGAAATGAAATTAATGAACATTACACAAGAGGTCGTAGTCAATATTGCTCCTCAAAAAGCCTGGGACATTTTATCAGACTATGGAAATGTAGGTGCTTTTCATTCTAGTTTGAAAAGCTCTAAACCACTAAACGGAAGTACAAATGAAGCGGTATTGGGCTGTGAAAGAGAATGTATTATCCCTAATGGTAAAAAAGAAATCATGGTAAGAGAAAAAATTATTAACCTAGTAGAAGGGCAGTATTATACCTACGATGTGTATGAGTGGAAAAATTTTCCCCTAAAGAAAATGCTTATTACCTATGGTGTAAAAACAAATAGTTTAGGCGAAACTATTATTTACCAAAACTCACAGTACCGCCTAAAGCCTAGGTTTTTAACATGGCTTATGAAAGGAAAATTAAAAAGTGGGTCTAGAGAATCTCTGCTTGCATATAAACATTACATGGAAACTGGAGAGAAAAATGTAGCTCTGAAAATTTTAAAGAAAAAATATAAGAACTCTTAATCAAAAAATTTAAGCAGATGAAAACAAGCGTAAAATGGATTGTAAAGAGCTTTACTATGTGCCTCATGTTTATTACTTACGGACAAACACCAACAAAAATGAAAAAGGAAGTCACCTTTAAGGAAGGACATGTAATCGAAGCCATATTATTTTCACCTAAAGAACATAAAAAAGAAGCATTGGCTAGCTATCTTACCTCGGTAACACCCATTGCAAAAGAATACGGTGCTAATATTTTGATAAAATTTAAAGTAGAAAATAGTGTTGTAGGAAACAAAGCCGCTACTATGATCGCATTTGAAGCGTGGCCAAGTCTAGACAAAAAAAGAGCTTTTGAACAGGATGAAAGATATATAAAACTTCGAAACGATAAAATCAATTTATTGCACTATGTGGAGTCGGGATTGTTTCAAATTGAAGAAACAGTAACCGTTACATTTCATCATGACAAAGCCTATGATATTGCTGGAGTTTGGTTAAAAAAAGATGAGACAAGCCTTAAAAAATTCCAGAAATACTACGGCACGGTTGTTCCAGCGGCCATGAAAAATCACCAATATAGGCCCGTTGTAGGCTTAAAGGCCATTCCTAATGTGTTCGATAAAACGTATCACTCTACTTTATTTGGTGTTGGTGAATGGCCAAGTAGAGAGGCATCTGTAAATTTTGCTAATAGCGAAGTGTACCAATCTATAGTGCACTTAAGAACCGAATCGGTGGCCAACTTAGATATTTTTTTGGTAAAGCCTATTCTAGCAGATTGGTAATACAGCCAATAATCGCATATATTTGGTACTATGGATTTTGAAATTAAAACACTAAACTATCGGGATAAGATTGTTTTTGAGAAGGTAAAAGTGCGTTCCTTTCAACGATTGCCCAAACTCTATAGGGCAAATGAAGCGTGTTTCATGTTTGTAGAGTCGGGCGATTTGGTCATACGAACACCTAAGGAAGTATTAGTATTCGAAAAAAACGATGGTTTTCTAGCGAAGTGTATCAATTATTTCATTGAAAACAATCAGGATGAAGATCAGCCACTGGAATTAATTGGGGTACTTCTTTATCCTGACATTGTAAGGGAACTTTTTCCTTATAAATCCTCTAAAAAGATAAATAACAGCTACAATATAAATAGAGTAATAGTTGGTTCGCTGTTAATGAGCTTTAAAGAGAGCATTAAACTTTTGATAGAAAACCCAGCCCTTGCGGATGAAGAGTTGATTAAAAATAAACTGATAGAATTCATTCTTCTAATTTCTAAAACCGTAAATTCTACTTCCGAATTGGATTTTCTAACCAATATTTTTAGTCCTGCAGAATATGACTTTAAAACGACTATAGAAGCCAATATCTATTCGGATTTATCTTTAAATGAATTGGCACATTTGTGCAATATGAGCCGTTCAACGTTTAATCGAAAATTTGAGATAATCTTCAAAGACAGCCCCAAAAACTATGTAACCAACAGAAAATTGGAAAAGGCTTGCAATTTGCTAAAAATGACCAATAATAGGATTGCAGATATTGCTTTTGATTGTGGCTTTGAGTCTACATCGACATTTAATCGTGCATTCCAAAAGCAATTAGAAATTTCACCAACCCAATATCGAAACGGCAGAGAATAGCAGGGTTTTGAGGGTAAACACTGTTGGAAGATATGTTTAATAAGAGAGAAAAAACTGTTGCCAATAAACCAATATACTTGCTCGTACCTTACAGAAATTTTGCATATTAGATCCGTTATAAAGCATTTCAGACATACTTTACTTGAGTTATTCCCCTTTATTTATACGCTACATTTCATAGACAAACTGTCAAACGTAATTTAGCTCCAACTAAGACTTGGCACAGTCTTTACAAATTCCAGTGATAACACAATTAACTCTTTTAACTACATAATCATTTGATAATGAAAAATGTACAGGTTCTGGTAAACATTCTATAGTTTCACATTTTTCGCAGCGAAAATGAAAATGGTGCAGAGGTTTTAGGTGCTCATCACATTTTATACAAACCGCAAAATATTGTCTTCCATCATCTGCAACAATCCTGTGCAAAACACCATCGTCACAATAACGATTTAAAACCCGGTAAATCGTCGCTCTATTAATATCAATACCTATTTTCTTTTCAATAGCACCTTGACTCATTGCTTTACCCGATGATTGTAAAACGGAGAGTACTGCTTCTTTTGTAGCCGTATTTCTTCTTTTCATTATAAAAAATATTTATTGCGACAATATTGCAATAATACAAAACATCCCTATATTTGCAAAATATATTATTGCGACAATGTTGCGTTAAAATGCACTAATGACTAGAAGAGAAGCATTAAAACAAGGAGGTATAGTTGCTTTAGCAATGGCACTTCCAATTTCAATAACTAGTTTTAAAAAATATAATGACATGAATACTACAAAAAATTTCGAAGTAATAATAATAGGAGGAAGCTATTCGGGTTTATCGGCAGCTATGGCGCTTGGGCGCTCATTGCGTAATGTCCTAATTATTGATAGTGGCTTGCCCTGTAACCGACAAACACCGCACTCACATAATTTTATAACTCAAGATGGAGCAACACCACACGAAATTTCGCAAAAAGCAAAATCTCAAGTTTTAAAATATGATACCGTAAACTTTATTGAAGACAAAGCAGTTAAAGCAAAAAAAACAGGCAATACTTTTCATGTTCTCACGGCATCTGGAAAAGAATTTGAAGCCAAAAAGTTGATTTTTGCCACTGGAATTAAAGATATCATGCCATCAATTAAAGGACTTCAGGATTGTTGGGGTATTTCAGTAGTTCATTGCCCGTATTGCCACGGATACGAAATAAAAAACAAAAAAACAGGAATCATTGCTAATGGAGAGTTGGCATTTCACTTAGCTCCCATGGTTAAAAACCTTACCAATAGCCTTACCATCTTAACTTCTGGAAAAGCAGATTTTAGTCCAGAACAAATTTCAAAACTCAAAAAAAACAACATCGAAATCATTGAAAAGGAAATTTTAGAAATAGAGCATTTAAATGGCCATATCAAAAATGTCGTTTTCGATGATAATAGTAAAGAACCTTTTGAGGCAACTTATGCAGCGCTTCCATTTAAACAGCACTCCGATATACCTGAATTGCTAGGTTGTGAACTAAATGAACAAGGATATATACAAGTAGATATGATGCATAAAACAACCGTAGAAGGTGTATTTGCGTGCGGAGATAACTGCACAAGACTACGTTCTGTAGCCAATGCTGTAGCATCAGGAAATATGGTTGGTGCAATAATTAATATGGAATTATCAAACGAACAGTTTTAGGTAGCTATTAAAATTATGATTGAAGTATTTAATTCAGATATAAAAAGACATGCTCAAACAAAAATAGAGTCAAAGCTTTTAAAAAAATATTTTTTGGATTGAAAATCGATTTTCACGCCAAAGACAAAATAAAGACTAAATTTTTAATTCTATATAGTGTATCATTTAAAAGCATTTTGAGTTCTACAAAAATGCGCTTCACCCCTGCCATGATTTGTCATAAGCGTATTCTAAATTTGTGGTATAATAACAATAAAAACCTCTTAAAACAATGAACAGACACATTATTCACAAATTTTACGTAATCGGTATTTCTACAAGAACCACTAATGAAAATGGACAATCTGCTGTAGATATTGAAGCCTTGTGGACCAAATTTTGGAACGAAGACATTCAAAAACAAATTCCGAACAAGGTCAATGATAATATTTACGCCGTGTATACAGATTATGAAACCGATTTTACAGGTCCATATACCACAATTATTGGATTGTCTGTAAGTTCGTTAGAAAATATTCCCGAAGGTTTTGTAGGAATAACAATTGAAGATGCAGCATACCAAAAATTTGTTTCAAAAGGTAAAATGCCAGAAGCCGTTGTTAATACCTGGATGGGAATATGGCAAAATAAAACCCTGAACCAGAACCGGGCTTATAAGGCAGACTTCACGATTCACGGAAAAAAGTATTATGATGGAGACCAAGCCGAGGTCGAAACGTTTATATCGGTAAAGGAATAAATAACAATTAACAAGGTTGGTTGGGAATTAGTTTAGTGTAAAGTCTAATCTTTAACTAGTGTAAACGATGCCTGCCCTTAACATATATCTAAAGATTTGATAAGGGTATTTATTGTCTACAAAACAGAGTATTTTCAGCAAGTTTCACGGAATACAGGGTAAATACCAAAATAGACATAGCATATTTTTACGAAATATCTAATTGTTTAGAATAACACAATATAGATTCATGGAAAGATAAGACTTAAAAGGTTATTTAACTCATAACTATTTTTGAAGTATAAACCCCATAATACGAAAACACATGAACAAAACAGATCAGTCAAATATTTCTGAAGAGCTAGAGACCAAGTATGAAATAGAATTACCTGAACGGCTTAAACAGTTTTATGATACGCTGGAATATAAGAAATATGAAGGTTTAAATACTTATGACATACCTACCCATTATGACAATGAAAATAAAAAGCACCTGGTCAAATTCAATAATAAATCATTCTTTGATAAATTTTATACTATCGGTAAAAAAATAAAAGCAGAAGACTGGGAGGGCATGTTTCCATTGTGTCCGTTGCCCAAAGATCAATTTTTAACGGTTAAAGATCAAATGCCTGAATATCCAGTATATGTAAGAAGTGACGGTGAGTTTAAGCTTTATAGAGAATCATTCGATGAATTTATAGAAAAGCTTTTGCCCAAAGGCGAAAAGACCCCTATACTAATCCTTATATCTAAATTCAAGAAAGTTGATCAACTATTTTCAGAAGAGAAATACCAAGAGATTATTAACCTGCTAATGCCAATAACAAATCAATTAAGACTGGGGCGCCATACGACATATACAAAATCTGTAGTTAGAGGACTTAATTACATAGGAGTAGCTTCTTTTAAGCTGGGGCTGTTAGATCAAGCATTTGCTTATTATGAAAAATGCAAAAAATGCTCAGTCAATGCTATATTTAGTATAAATATGCTTGACATTTGTATCCAGCAGAAAGACTTTAATAAAGCAGTAGAAGTGGCATTATGTGCTCTTAAAGAAGATTACTTGTTGCCCAATCAAGCTTTCAGGGTTCGTGAGTTTTTAGGAAAATCCTACATTGGCCTAAATGACCCCGATCGGGCTAAGGCTATATATCAAAAAATTTTAGATGAATGGTTAATTGCGGATACTAACAAGATTATTAAGGTTAGGGAAGATCTTATGAAATACATAAACGAACAAGGGTCTAATAAAACAATCGTTGAACAAATTTTGGCTTGGTTTAAACCTAAAAACCATGAAATATCAAATGGAGAAGAAGCATATAAAGAATGGTGGGATAATTTAGACAGTTTTGGGTTGTTTTGGAAAAAATATTTTAGGAAAGCAATAGCAATACCAAAAGGGCAGGAACCCACAATGCGAGATCTTTCTAAAATGTTTGAGATTGAGGAACTGGAACTTGGATTTGACGATTTAGTTACAGACCTAAGTTTATTTAAGAAATTTACTAAGCTAAAAAGATTTTGTTTTTTTGGGAAAGTAAACACCTTGAGTCACTTACAAGGGTGTGCACAGCTTGATTATCTTAGATATAATGGTCGAATTATAAAAAATTTACAACTACCCTTCGACAGCAGTGCCCTATTTGAAGCATGTGTCCAAGGGAAGGTTGATGTACTGTTAAAGGCATTGAAATCAGGTGTTTCAGCCAAAATTAAAGATGATGAAGATCACAACAGTCTATTAATTACCGCATTGAAAAACAAGCATTTGGATATGGCGTTACGTCTTATTACTTATGGTGCAGATCCATGGGCTCAGAATTTATTTGATAATGATGCCTTCTATTATTGTTATGGTGAAGACATAGAGAAAATGAAAGAACAGATAATGCAGGCAACCAAAAAAGCTGGATTGGTAAATAAACAGACGGTATTTAAAAGAGTTAAAAAGGACTGGAAATTATCGCACCCAGATTTTTTGAATCAAAAAATTGCTCGATTTGATGGTCTTACGAATGTTGATATTGCTTATAGAGACTTTATAGAAGGCATATCCCTATTGAGTACATTTCCAAAAGATGCTTACTACATGATGAGGAAACCAAAAAAATATAATAAGCTGGCTGATTGTTTTATGGATACTTTCCACATGGTGGTTTCTGAAAAAGTAAAAGATTTTCTTGATTCCAAAAAATTAAAATTTGTGGAGTATTTACCAGTAAATATCTTAAATCATAATGAAGACCAATGTGCCATCTATTATATTGTTAATATAACTAAATTGCATGATTGTATCGATTACGAAAAGTCTGAGCCCGAATACAGCCCTATTAATCCTGATGAAATAAGAGAAGTAAAACAATTAGTTATTGATGAATCGCGCTTAGATAAAGAAATACAGATGTTTCGATGTAAAAGATTTCCTTATGAATTACTATGGCGAACAGAATTTGCTGAAGAATTTCTAGCACAAGGTTTTTCGGGGGTGGTATTTAACGATCTTAAGCGATAGTATCAGCGTCATTAGTTTTACAGATGCGGGCGTATTATGTTATGCTATTAATTGTATGGTTGAAAAGCATTAGTTGGGTTTCGTTTCCTCTTGGTTATTTTATGTGTTACGTGTATTGTGTAATATTGTATATTCGAACATACACCTAGTGTTCGCTACAATAGCAGTAAATTTGTCACATAATTAAAAAGATGAAAAATAAATTCTTTACACTAACTGGAATTTTAGTTTTTTCTTCAATTTGGATAGTATTTCCTCAAATTACAAGCAAAAAAACGACAGATGATCCCGTACCAGGTTCCTGTACAATTTTTTCTGCATCTTTTGGAGACAAAGTCTTTTTTGGCAACAATGAGGATTATTACAAACCCAAAACCTATCTGTGGACCGATCCAGCTACCACCGAGAATTATGGCTGTGTCTATTTAGGGTTTAAGAACTACGCCCATCAAGGAGGCATTAATGAAAAAGGGCTTTGTTTTGACGCCAATGCGTTACCCGAATCAAAGTTAAATCCGCATTTTGAACTTGAACCTCCACCAGTTTATGAACCACCCTACGAGGATTATATAATATGGCTTCCTGTACTAATATTAAGAAAGGCTGCCACCGTTGAAGAAGCGATAGAAATTGCAGGTAAATACCAGCGAAAAAATTGGTATCCAGATTCTGGAGCGATAAGCTACCAACTAAACTTTGCCGATGCAAAAGGAGATGCCGTTGTTATTAGTGTTGACGAAAACGGAGAACTAGCGTTTACCAGAAAGAAAAAGGACGAAAACTATTTAATTTCGACTAACTATAATAAAGCAAATCCAGAAAATGCTTTGGAGTACCCTTGTCAGAGGTACAATAAAGCAGAAGAGATGCTAGAAGCCATAAGTAGTGAAAAGGAGCTGTCTGTAGATTATTTTAAATCAATTCTCGATTCGGTGCACGAAGAGGGAGTATTTAACAACACATTGTATTCAAATATTTTCGACTTAAAAAATGGTATTATTTACTTATACCATTGGCATCAATTCGATGAAGTAGCTGTGCTTAAAGTCAATGAAGAATTAGCAAAAGGGAGTATCAATATCAGGATAAAAGATTTGTTTTCTCAAGAAACTGCAAGAAATGCTTCAAGAGCCTATATCGTGTCCATTTTTCTATTATGCTTGAGTATCGTTGCCTCAACTGGAGCTATGGTTGCAGTAATACACTATATAAAAAAACGAAAACGTAAGACTAAAGTTGCTAATAATTTATAAACACTATAGATGCTATGGTGCAAAATAAAAGACTAGGCACCTCTATTCACTATTCAAAGTCAGTTTAACTCTTCAGTTATTGTATTTTATCCCTTATCAATGCGTAACAACCTCCTTTAAACGTTTTCCAAAATCAAATAGCGCCTTTATTTCTTTAACACTGGCTAAACGTTCTTTACCAAAAATCAATAATGACTCTCCATTGGATTCAATATGGTAATAAGGGTTGCTTTCAAAAAAATGAACCAGGTCATCGTTAAAAAAGGCACAGATCGCTTCTTCGTTATCACCTAATAGATAAAAGCGATTAGAGAAATCAGAATGGTTTTGAATAGGGATATCTTTAAAGCCAGCAAAGGCATAAACCTTTTCTAAAAAACCTTCTCTATCTAGAGTAAACTCAGGGATAGCACGATCTAGCTGTATATGAAGCATGGTAGATCGAACCACTTCTTTGGCTATAAATTCACCTTCTGAAAACTCAATATCAAATAAATTTATGGCATTATTTTTATACGATAATTGGTTGTAAATATGATTAATGCTTTTAGTATTAAAGAATAAAAAATGATTTAAAAAATCGACATTCCTTTGTTTTTCCGAGTTGTAGTTTAGCTCGTAATCTTCGGCCAGGCTTTCCATGCTTGTTTGGCGTCTGGTGAGGTTGTTTTTAATAATATTTGGCACAGGGAGCAATCGCCTTAAAGCAAACGGGTGTTTGGAATCTGTATCGTGCATATCCAGACCAATAACATCAAAATGACCATCACGTTTTTTAAACAGTTCCTGGTAGTTGTGCATGTTTTCCATAACGGTATGGTCTACAAAACTACACAGGGAAAAGTCAACAATAACATCTTTATCTTCGGGTACAGCGTCTAACTTATCTTTTAGCTTATAATAATTTAAAAAACTACAAAAATGTTTTACACTAACATAATAATTATCCTGGCCTCCTTCCTGGTACATTAAAACATTAGGTTTCATAACGTTTCTAACAAATAAGGAAACCGTTTTATTAATGACGATGTGTATAATTAAAGTGGTTAATACACCCGCAAGAATCCCTGTAATCAATCCTATTTTTAAGGTTATTAATAGTGTTGCAAAAAAGATGATAAGCTGTTCTTTTCCAATAGAGAATATTTTTTTAATAACGTTTGGAGATGCCAGCTTATACCCTGTATATACCAATATGGCCATTAGAGCAGGTAATGGTATTCGGGTTAATTGTGTACTAAACAAAACGATAAAAAGCACTAAAAATGTCGCGTGAAAAAAGTTAGAAGACCTGTTGCTTGCCCCATTGTTCACGTTAACAGAACTACGGGCAATAACGGTTACAACATTGAGTCCACCCAAAAGCCCACTACCCATAGTTGCCAGACCAAGTGCTTTAAGGTCTTTGTTTACGTTAGAACGTCTTTTTTCCGGGTCAAGTTTATCTACCGCCTTGATACTTAACAGGGATTCTATGCTGGCAATTAAGGTGATGGCCAGTACACTTGACCAAAAAGGAATGCTGCCAACACGGGAAAAATTAGGCAGATGCATATCTGCGATAATAGCTTGAATACTTGGAATTCCAGAAATCATATATTCTTTAGCAATAGGGTTTGCCTCATGTACTACAATCTCAAAATAGTAGCTAAAACCTATAGATAGTATAACGATCCACATAGGAGCAGGAATAAGCTGCAAATATTTGTTTCTAATTTTAGCATAAAACATCATGATTGCCAAACTTATCACACCTGCCAACGCAGCAAAGATGAGTCCTTTATTTTCATAATGTATGGCATCGTTAATGGTAAAAGGGATTTCAAACAGATAATCTAAAGTATCTTCACGTTTAATTTTATGAGCAAACATAATATGAAACTGTTTCCCCAGAATAATTAAACCAATGGCAGCTAACATACCCTGAATGGCAGACGATGGAAAAAAATCGGCTAATTTCCCCATTCTAAAAAAACCGAGTAAAAGTATGAGGAGGCCAGAACAGATAATCGCCGCATAAGCACTTTCTATCCCTAACGATGTAATTGCCACTAGAAGTACGCCAACCAAACCATTACCTGGTCCAGCAATAGTAACATGACTACCACCAAAAATAGAAACCACAATACCACCTACTACAGCAGCTATAATACCAGCAATAGGAGGGGCCTCACTGGCCATAGCGAGTCCTAAACCTAGCGGCAGGGCTATTAAACTTACAACAAAACCAGAAAATATATTTTTTGGTAATGCACTAAGAAAATCTTTTATCTTGTTTTTTCTTGGACTCATTGAAGGATTAGCACATCGGTTGGTAACTCTGTTAAAATATGTTCTATATCATGTGGGAATAAACGATCCCAAAAAGTCATTTTACTAGGCGCATTCATAACTAACAAATCGGCTCTGGAAATTTGAGCATAATGACCAATAGAATATCCCTGCTTACCAAAAATAGGTTGCAATTTGGTAACAATATTTTTGGTGTATTTTTCAGGAATATGTTCTAGAATTTCTTTAATTCTGGAGTTTTCTCTAAGCCTTATACGCTCTTTGATAATATTGGCCCTTCGCAAAGATTTATCGTCATCAACTTTTACCGAAACCTGTTCCTGTTTAATTTCTTCAACAATGGTAATTTTTTCTGCTTTAAGCTGTTTGCCAACATAAAAAGAAGCTTTAATTGTCTGTTCGGTTTTAGGGTCTTCTAAGCCATTTACGACAATGTGCTCGCATGGAACACGTTCTACTGATGGTTTAATTAATAGTAATACAGAACATTTTGCTTTACGGGTAATCTTTCTGGCAATAGAGCCTACATAATATTTTAAAAAACGTTCACGCTGTACAGCTCCAAGAATTAAGAGATCTATATTTTTTTCTTCGGTAGTAGATAGAATAACATCTACTGGATTTCCAGGCTTGTATACAACTTCATAATCTAGGTTGTCTTTTTCAAAAGGTTTTAAAAAAATTTTAAGCATTTTTACTTTGTCATCAGAAACCTCACCAACATGAATTAAAAACAGTTTAGACTTAAAGAAAAGAGAGAGCCTCGCTGCCTCATGAAGGTTTGCTTTTAAATTAGGCGAGAAGGCGGCGCCGATACCAATACTTTTAAATGGTTGTAAAGACACTTTAGTTGTTTAGATTACAAGAGCAGAAAGATAGTATTTTTTTTAAAACGTTAAACAGCCATAGCTAAAAACAATTATTGATTTTTGTGTTTATTGATTTTAACCATTGGAAACTAATAAAATATAATATAATCATCTGTTTTACTTAAATTAGTATTTTATATAGATTTTAAAATATGTTAGAATTAGCAGGAATCATTATTTTGGGAATATTGGCACAGTGGTTTGCTTGGAAATTTAAAATTCCAGCCATTTTACCCCTCATTCTTATAGGGTTGTTGGTTGGTCCAATTGCCGCCGAATTTTTAAGTGATGATGGCTCTAAATGGATCGAACCTATTTGGAATGGAAAGCAAGGTTTGTTTCCAGGAGAAGGTCTGTTTTATTTTGTGTCTCTGGCTATTAGCATTATTCTTTTTGAAGGTGGGCTTACATTAAAACGTTCTGAAATAAAAAATGTAGGTCCAGTTATTACCAAACTCATAACATTGGGTTCGGCCGTTACTTTTTTTGGTGCCGGGATTTTGGCGCGTTTCATTTTCGAATTAAGTTGGGAGTTGTCATTTTTGTTTTCGGGACTTATAATTGTTACAGGCCCAACAGTGATTACACCTATTTTAAGAAACATCCCTCTTAAAAAGGATATTTCAACCGTATTGAAATGGGAAGGTATTTTAATTGATCCCATAGGTGCCTTGGTTGCTGTATTGGTATTCGAATTTATTAGTGTAGAGGGCGACAGTGGTTTTACTAAAACAGCCTTGGTTGAGTTTGGAAAAATCCTTCTTTTTGGTATAACCTTCGGTTTTACCTTTGCTCATGCTCTGGCCTTTGCGATTAATAAAAAGCTAATTCCACACTATTTATTAAATGTGGTGTCGCTTTCTACAGTATTATTGGTTTTTGTCGAGTCGGAAGTTTTTGCACACGAATCGGGTTTATTGGCAGTTGTTGTTATGGGGATGGTTTTAGGAAACGGTAAATTGGAAAATATAAAAGAACTCCTCTATTTTAAGGAATCTCTAAGTGTTTTATTAATTTCAATTCTTTTTATTTTACTGGCAGCAAACATTAATATTGAAGATTTAATGCTGCTGTATAGTTGGAAGACAGCATTGCTTTTTGCAGCCGTTGTTTTTATTATAAGACCTTTAGCCGTATTTCTAAGCACCTCAAAATCTAAATTAAAAACCAACGAAAAGCTATTTATTAGCTGGGTTGGTCCCCGTGGGATCGTTGCTGCTGGAATTGCATCTCTTTTTGGGAGCAAGCTTATGAAACAAGGCGTTGAAGGTGCCGAATATATCACCCCTTTAGTATTTATGATTGTTCTTGGAACCGTTTTGTTGAACGCAACGACCGCGAGAATATTCGCTAAAGTTGTTGGTGTTTTTCTAAAAAAATCGGAAGGCATTTTAATATTGGGGGCCTCACAAGTTTCCAGACTAATAGGGCAATATTTGGTAGAGAACCAAAGACATGTTGTTTTAATTGATAGCAACCAAACGAACATTCAAACAGCTCAGGAATTAGGACTTGAAGCCATAAATACAGATGTTTATTCTGAGAGCTTAGGCGATAATATCGAGCTTAGCGATATTGGGTTTTTAATGGCACTAACTGGTAGTGCAGACATTAACGAATATGCTATTGATAAATTTGGAAAACAATTTGGAGAGAATGGCTCATTTAGATTGATAACAGCCGAAGAAGTTGATGACCCTAACAACAATCCGAAGGAAGGCTTGTTTTCTCATACAGACGATTTTAACACGCTTACCGAAGTAGCTCGCAAATACCCTGAAATTCATGAAGTTGAAATTAGTGATAGAGCACATTATGAAGACCTCATTGAAGCAACAGGTAAAGCGCATGAAACTATACCCTTGTTTGTTAAAGATAAAAAAGGTGTTTTAGAAATCATATCTTCGTATAATAAAGCTATCGAAAGGGTTGAAAAGGGGTATAAACTTGTGTATTTGGGAAAACCTTTAAAACAAAAATAGGCTATCTAAAATGTCAAAACGAGCGCAGTTGATATTTTTCGACTGCGCTCGGATGAACAGTTTAGAGGCTTTAATAGCCTCCTTATTTCTAATTTCGTCCCTAAGCCATGATGTGAAGCTCGGTAAACTCTTTGTTTAGAACTAAGGTATTATCTCCATTAAGTTTGATATCCTCAAAGAGGATTTCTTCGTTATCCACCTGAACTTTAGAAATTTTAAAAGGCAAGCCATGAAGGCTTAATTTAAACGTTTTATAGGTGGTTATAAACTTACCGGATTTGTGTTGCTGAATGATTAACTCATTATCCTTGCCTAACAGTTTAAAGTCCCTTAAACTGTATCGGCCTTTGATATAGTCGTAACCATCCGTAGCATCTTCATAAACCAAAGAATTTTCCTTGCCTAATTTGTAGTATACATCCAGTAATAACTCATCAATAACTTTCTCTCCTACGTATTGTTGTATGGGGTATTTAGGAATAATAGCGCCTTCTTTAACAAATATAGGCATGCTATCCAAGTCTGCATCCACCCATAATTCCTGACCTCCACTCACTATTTCATCTGTCCAGAAGTTATACCATTTTCCTCTAGGAATGTACATACGTCTTCCTTTTTGATTAGGACCCGTTACTGGGCAAGCCAATATTTTTTCTCCAAAAATAAACTCATCATTTCTATAGTGTGTTTGAGAATCTTCTTGATCATATAACACAAGCGATTTCAAAATTGGAATACCTTCTTCGGCATATCTCCAAAAAGCAGTATATAGATACGGAAGTAATTGATATCTTATTTCAATAAACTTTCTAACCACATTGGTTACGGTGTCACCAAAAGCCCATGGTTCTTGATCTCCGTGGTCTCCAGAAGAGTGTGTTCTACAAAATGGATGGAAAATTCCTAACTGAATCCAACGCGCATATAATTCACCATTTGGCTGTTCGGCAAATCCGCCAATATCAGATCCTATAAACGAGAACCCAGACATACACATACGCTGCGCTTGTAGGTTTGCGATATTTAAATGATCCCATGTTGCGACATTGTCACCAGTCCAGCTTGATGTATAACGCTGGGTACCAGAATAAGCAGCTCTTGTAATAACAAAAGGCCTTTTCGGGTAAGCGAATTTTTTTAACCCTTGGTAAGTGGCACGTGCCATTTGCATACCGTAAACGTTATGTGCTTTTTTATGGCTACAAGGGTTTCCATCATAATCGTGGCGTACATCTGGAGGGAATGTTTTACCAGGAACGTCCATCACGGCAGGCTCGTTCATATCGTTCCAAACACCTTTTACACCAATGTCTTCAATAAGCTCTTTAAATAATCCAGCCCACCATTCTCTTACTTCTGGTCTGGTGAAATCTGGGAAATAGCATTCCCCAGGCCATACTTTACCTTTCATATAAGGGCCATCGGCGCGTTTACAGAAATAATCTTTTTCAAGACCTTCTTTAAACACCGAGTAATCCATATCTATTTTAATCCCTGGATCTATAATAACAATGGTTTTAAAACCATCATCTGCCAATTCCTTAACCATTCTTTTAGGATCTGGAAAATGCTCTTTGCTCCAGGTAAAACATCTAAAACCTTCCATATAATCGATGTCTAAATAAATCGCATCACATGGAATTTGTAATTCTCTAAACTTAGCGGTAATTTCTTTTACATTCGATTCAGGATAATAACTCCATTTACATTGGTGATAACCTAAAGTCCAAAGCGCTGGTAGCTGATGAGGTTTTCCTGTTAAATCTGTATAGTTTACAACAACATCAGACATTTTTGGACCGTAAATAAAATAGTAATTCATTTCGCCTCCTTGAGCCCAAAAACTTGTTATGTTACGGCGTTCATTACAAAAATCGAAAAACGAACGGAAAGTATTGTCAAAAAATATCCCGTAAGATTTTTTATTGTGCAAGCCTGTATAAAAAGGAATTGTTTTATAAATAGGATCGGTATCTCTACCATAGGCATAAGAATCTGTTACCCAATTCTCAAAACGTTTTCCTTTAAGGTTATTATCTACAGGCTTATCCCCTAAACCGTAGTAACTTTCACCAGGTTGAGCTGTTTTGGACATTTTAACAATATCGCCACCGTGTTCATAACTTTCTTCCCAGTGGAAACCAAGTTCGTCTTCGCAGATTAAGGTATTGTCTTTAGCATCAAAAATAGAAGCTCGTAAGTCTAATTTTGAAATATGGCAAATAAGTTTTGTTGTTGTTATAATGTAGTTATCGTCATTTTCTGTAACTTCAAGATGGTTGTAACCTCTACTTGCATATTTTGTTATGGCATAAGAGAAATCATTTTCAAAAATACCTGTGGTGGTAAATCTAAATCGTAGAATACTGTCACGACGTACAGTCACTTCCAATATAACACCATTTTCTGTTGTGAATGAGAGAACGTTTAGGTTTTTTTCGTACGAAACTATTTTAGAAGGAAATAGGTTTCCTTTATATTCTAATTCAGTATTTAAAATCATAAGAGTGTGCGCAATTTATTAAATGCCGAAATTACTAAATTTAGCAGGCATTTGTGGTCTGTTTTTATTAAAAAAACATTAAGATTATTTCATAAAACACAAATAATCAGTAAGATAATTAAGGAAATCTCAAATAAGCAATTATTTAAATTGAAACACAACCATACCTAAAGGAGGGAGTGTTATTTCAACCGAAAAATCTCTACCGTTCCAGGGATCTTTTTTCGCCGCAATTTGTTTTTTATTTATAACGCCACTTCCTCCAAAGTCTTTGGCATCACTATTGAAAATTTCTTTGATTTTTGATTTTATAGGAACTCCAATTTTATAGTTTTCCCTAATAGTTGGTGTTAAATTACAAACTACAATAACATTATATTTGGAGTCATAACCCTTTCTTATATAAGACAAGACACAGTTTTCATGGTCATCATAACTAATCCACTCAAACCCTTCGCCACTAAACCCTTTTTCATATAAAGCAGGGGTTGTTTTATAGAGTTTATTTAATGCTTTGTAATAATTTTGAAGGTTTTTATGTGGCTCGAATTCCAATAGATTCCAATCTAGGCTTTTTTGGAAATCCCACTCGTTATATTGTCCAAATTCACCACCCATAAACAGTAGTTTGGTTCCTGGGTGTGTAAACATATAGCCATATAACAAACGAAGGTTTGCAAAGCGTTGCCATTCATCACCAGGCATTCTTCCTAAAATGGAATTTTTGCCATAAACAACTTCATCGTGAGACAGTGGTAACATAAAGTTTTCGGTGAAGGCATAAGCTAAACTAAATGTGATGTCATTTTGATGGTATTTACGGTGAATGGGGTCTTTGCCAAAATACTCTAATGTATCATGCATCCAACCCATCATCCATTTCATTCCGAAGCCCAACCCACCAGAAAAAACAGGTTTGGAAACCATAGGAAATGCCGTAGATTCTTCTGCAATGGTTTGAACATCTGGGAAGGATCTATAAACTTCTTTATTTAATTCTTTTAAAAAGCTTATTACAGCAAGATTTTCCCTGCCACCATACATATTTGGTTCCCACTCGCCTTCTTCTCGGGAGTAATCTAAAAACAACATAGATGCAACGGCATCAACACGCAATCCATCAGCATGAAATTGTTCCATCCAAAAAATAGCATTACTTATCAGGAAAGCTCTCACTTCATTACGTTCGTAATTAAAAATAAGACTTTTCCAATCTTGATGATACCCTTTTCTTCTATCTGGGTGTTCATACAAGTGTGAGCCATCAAAAAAGCCAAGACCATGTGCATCTTCAGGGAAGTGGGATGGTACCCAGTCTAGAATAATACCAATATCATTTTGATGGAGTTTGTCAACCAAATACTTGAATTCTTCAGGGTAGCCAAAACGTGATGTTGGTGCAAAATACCCTGTTAATTGATAGCCCCAGGAAGGATCATAGGGGTGTTCCATAACAGGCATGAGTTCTACATGTGTAAAATTCATTTCTTTTACATAGTTTACCAAATTATCGGCTAATTCAAAATAAGATAGGAATCGATCTTCTTCTAAATGTTTTTTCCAAGATCCTAAATGGACTTCGTAAACAGAAAAAGGCGCATCGATAGCATTGTGTTTTTTGCGCTTTTTCATCCAATCCTCATCTTTCCAGCGATAGTTATCGTGCCATACTATGGATGCTGTTTTTGGCGGATGTTCGCAACGCCTTGCATAGGGGTCGGCTTTTTCGGTGGTTATACTACCATTATAACTTTCAATATGATATTTATAAACGGTGCCTTTTCCAATTAAAGGGATAAAGCCTTCCCAGATACCACTGGAGTCCCAGCGAACATTTAATTGATGATCTCCTGCTTTCCAATAATTAAAATCGCCAATAACAGATACCGATTTGGCACTAGGGGCCCAAACAGAAAAATAAGTACCCTCAATACCATCAATAATGGTTAAGTGCGATCCAAATTTTTCATAAAGGCGATAATGTGTTCCAGATTTAAAAAGATAGATGTCTAGCTCTGTAAATAGACTATAGGGTTTTACTTGTGCCATATATTATATTACGAAACCATTAGGGATTATGGCTCCTTTTTTAATTACTACAATACCATCTTTAACAGCGTAAGAATCTGTTTCGATAGGTTCTAAGTGTAAGCCACCATTAATTCTTACGTCATCACCGATACAACAATTTTTGTCTAGGATGGCATTTTTTATAAAGCAACGTGCTCCAATGCCTATTGAGTTTATCTTGGGGTTTGTAATGTCTTCTAGTGTTTGGTAATGATCGCTACCCATCATATAGGTATTTATTACGGTTGATTCGTCTCCAATTCTGGAACGAATACCGATGACCGATTTTTCAATTTTTGCCGCGCTAATTATACAACCTTCTGCCACGACGGTTTTGTTAAGTGTTGTTCCAGATACTTTTGTTGTAGGAAGCATTCTGGCCCTGGTATAAATACGTTTGGATTTATCGTATAAATCGAAATCTGGAATATCTGCCGTTAAACCAATATTGGCTTCAAAGAAGGAGTCTATATTTCCTATATCTGTCCAATACCCTTCATATTGATAACTTAAAGTTTTGTATTTATCAACACTTTGAGGAATAATTTCTTTACCAAAATCGATGGTGCTCGTGTCGTCCATTAATTTTATTAATAGGTCTCTATTAAAAATATAAATCCCCATAGATGCTAAATAATTTCGACCCGCTCCTTTCATTTCATCACTTACTTCGGAGGTCCATTCTGGTAACAAACTGGCATCTGGTTTTTCGATAAATGAGGTTATCACATTTTTATCATTGGCTTTCAAAATACCAAAAGAGGTTGCGTCTTTGGCATTCACAGGGATCGTAGCAATAGATATTTTCGCTTTGCTCTTGATATGTGCATCAATCATTAATTCATAATCCATCTGGTATAATTGATCTCCGGAAAGAATTAATACATAATCGAATTCATGCCTTACAAAATGATGCATACTTTGCCGAACCGCATCTGCAGTACCTTGAAACCAACCTTTGTTGCCAGGTGTTTGCTCTGCAGCCAATACATCAACAAAAGCAGAACTAAAAAAACTAAAGTGATAGGTGTTTTTTATATGACGATTTAGTGAAGCCGAATTGAATTGTGTTAAAACGAACATACGTTTTATGTTTGAATTAATACAATTTGAAATGGGAATATCTACTAATCTATATTTTCCCGCAATAGGAACGGCTGGTTTAGACCTCGTTTCTGTTAATGGATATAATCTTGAACCTTGACCGCCGCCTAATATAATGGCTAGAACTTTATCGTTAATCATATTTTTGTTATTAGTTTAATTAGTTAAATAGATTTGTATAATTTAATATATGCATTTGCAGACGCATCCCAGGAGTGGTTAATTCCCATAATTTGTTTACTTAGTTTTTTATAAATGCTGTTATTTTTATAAAGATCAACTCCTCTATCAATAGCGTTTGTGATGTCTGAAACCGTTACGTGCGGATGACAAATGCCAAACCCGTTATTTTCTGAAATATCTATCACAGTATCTTTAAGGCCACCAATGCTCCTTACTATGGGTATGGTACCATATCTTAATGCGTACATCTGGTTAAGACCACAAGGTTCTACCCGCGATGGCATAAGTAAAAAGTCTGCGCCAGCATAAATAACATGCGACAAGGCTTCATCATACCCTATAAAAGCATTATAGGAGCCTTTATAGTCGTTTTTAAGCGCTTCTAGCTGGGTTTCTGTCTCATCATGTCCAGAGCCCAATAATAAGATGGAGGCGTCTCCCTTTTCAAGGATGTTTTTAAATGTTTCAGGAAACAGATCAGATCCTTTTTCTCCCACCAATCGACCAATAAAAGCGAAGAGTGGTTTTTTAAAATCTAAATTAAAGGTATCACATAAATGTTTTTTGTTTGCTTTTTTTCCAGAAACGACTGTTTTATCAGTGTAATTAGAGACAAGGTAGTTATCGGTTTCTGGGTTCCATACGTTCCAGTCGATACCATTAAGAATCCCAGAGCATTTTGCGCTTTCGTGATTTAGCAGGTCTTCTAGTCCGTTGGCAGATTTTTTTAATTCTTCCATGTAGCTAGGGGATACCGTGGTAACCCTCCAGGCACATTTTATTGCTGCTGCTAATGGATTTATACTACTGCCCCAATCTAAAAGCCCCACATTATCAAAATTAAAAGGTGGAATGAGGTTTACTTTATTATGGGGGAACCAGCCTTGGTATTGTGCGTTATGTATGGTTAAAATATTTGGTATCTTTCTGAAAGACTTATATTTAAAACTTTCTTGTAGCATGAATGGTATAAGCCCTGTATGGTGGTCGTGGCAGTGTATATAATCGGGAAATGTTTCCCAGGTTAGCATCCAGTCTAAAGCGGCTATTTGAAAGGCTAAGAATCGCTCGGTATCATCATTAGAGTATACATATTCTTTGAACAGAAGTTCGGGAACATCGACAAAAAAGATCTCAAAGTCTAAAAGGGCTTTTTTTAGTGTTAATATTTTAAAAGGGAATGATGCGTCTCCTAAATTTAATTCAGACTCATAAATGGTGTTAAATGCGTGAGCCTTAGTAAACTTGTTATCATAAAAAGGCATGATAACCTGAGATGAAACTGTGGCACTATTTTGATATTTTGGTAAGGCGCCAACAACATCTGCCAACCCGCCTACTTTGGCTACTGGATAGCATTCTGCGCTTATGTGTACTACGTTCATATTTAATTTTGCTATCTCATAAACTTACAAAATTATTGTCTAAAATTTTTGACAGATTTTATTTTTAAGGAAAATAATGCATATACGAGATTAATTAAGATTATTAATAACAAAAATTGAAAAAAGGGTACAAATACTTTCAATTTTTCAATGAATCCATTTAAGCTTTTTGCGCTTAAGCGAAAATCGAACATTTTTTGACCATTTGAAGCCTTTTTTTAAGTTGCATAGCAGAGCTATGAAAGAAGAAAAGACAAAAAATGGGTGGAAGAGGATTATTTTTAGCAAATGGAAAAAGTTTAAATGGGTTCATTAATAAAAGAAGAAATCTTAGAAAATTAATTAGTATCGTTGCGGATAAAAAATCGTTAATGGGGTTAAAGATAAATTCTATATTTGTTTTCGCTATTATAAAAACGATTCTTTAATATGTTTAAAAGTATTGTCCCTCTCATATACCTTCTTCTTTTTTGTTCAAGCTTTTGTGCACAAACCAATTCCTTTAAAAAACAACTTGATAGTATACAAGAATTAAGGCTTTTATCTAAAAATAGTAAATTGGATATAGAAACTAGGATACGATATGCCGAAAGGGCTAGTGAGTTGTCTTCTGAAACAGAGGTTGATTCGATTATTTTAAATTCGGATGGTAACTTTGCTTGTGTTTATTTAGAAAATGAAAAGTATTTTCGACAGTCTATAAGCTTAAATCATAAAAATTTAAAATTAGCCATAAAGCTCAATGACTCAATGAGTCTGGCACATATATATAATCATTTAGGGTATATTTATCAAACTTTTGAGATAATGAATGATAGTGCTTATTATTATTATAACAAATCTTTAAGGGTTTATCAAAAATGCAAGACTTTAAAAAGAGATAAAGATAAGCTTAGCCAAGCTAAAATATATGGAAGTATTGCTTTAATGCAGAGAAATGAATATGATTATATAGGTGGTCAATCCAATATAATAAGAGCAATTAATTTAACACTTGCTATGCCAAAAACAAAGGAAAGCCTTGATGAGTTGTACACATTATATAATATTTTAGGACTGATTTCTGTAGGTCTCGAAGAGTATGATGAAGCTTTAAATTATTATGAAAAAGCTCTTAGTATTAATGATGAATTTCTAGTAGATTATTTTGTAAATACATTGCACACTAAAATCAATATAGCTGAACTTTATAGAAAAAGAGGAGATTATGACGAAGCATTGGCGGTTTATAATGGATTACTCAAAGATATTACTATAAATGACAAAGACCCTGCTTCTTATGGTGCTATATTGAACAATTTGGCTTATACCATGTTTTTGGCTAAACACAAGGAAGAGTATAAAATAGATTCTTTATTTACTAAGGCGTATAAAATTTTTAATGATTTAGATTTGCAGTATGAAACTTCTACTGCTGGTAATGATATGGCGGAGTTTTATTATGAAACGAACCAAAAAGCCAAAGCCTTATATTATGTAGAATGTTCTTATAAAACTGGATTAGATATTAAAGAATTTAAAGAAGTCTTACGGTCTTTAAAAATGCTTTCAAAGCTAAAAGAAGGTGATTCTGGAAAGGCCTATTTATATGAATATATAAGATTAAAGGATAGTTTTGTTGATAGCGAACGAGCCAACAGAAACAAATTTGCCCGAATACAATTCGAAACCGACCAATATATAAAAGAAACCGAGCGTTTAAATACCCAGAACATTTTAATTTCTGTTATAGGCGGGGTACTGCTATTGGTTTTAGGGCTTTTGTATTTTATAAAGGTGCAACGCTCAAAAAATAAAGCCCTGAGGTTTAGTAGTGAGCAAGAAAAAGCCAATCAGGAAATATACAAGTTGATGCTGCAACAGCAAACCAAACAAGAGGAAGGACGCTTACAAGAGCGGCATAGAATAGCGGAAGATTTACATGATAGTGTCTTAGGCAGGTTGTTTGGTACAAGGATGGCCATGGGCTTTTTAGATCTAAAAGGAGGTAAAACCACTTTAAATGAGTACAAGAGCCATATAGAAAATTTGCAGGATATAGAAAGGGAAGTAAGAGATATATCGCATGCGCTTAAAAATGATGAAAAACTATCAAAAACGAGCTTAGAATCTATTATAGAACAACATATTGACAACCAAAGCGTTATAGGTGGTTTTAAGTACGAGATTAAAAAGGAGACCCCTTTAAATTTTGAGTTGTTAAGTGAGGGGGGCAGAGTAGAAATTTACCGTATTATTCAAGAAGCGATTCAAAATATTATAAAGCATGCCCAATCGGATTATATGCTTGTTTCTTATGCTTTAAGGGATACTGTTTTAGAAATCAAGATAATAGATCATGGCATAGGGTTTGATGCCCATAAAAATTATAAAGGTATCGGCCTAAAGAATATCGCATCTAGAGTGGCTAAACTTCGAGGTCATTATCAAATAACCTCAAACCCGAATAAAGGAACTGAATTAACTATAAATATACCATTTAAAAGCGTTTAAAACATATGAACATATTGATTGTAGAAGATCATCCATTAATTAGTGACGCCTATGAAAATGCCTTGAAGCAGGTAAGTTCTAATCATACAGGTTTAGAGTTTAACATAGATAAGGTTACTAATTGCGATGATGCTTATTTTAAAATAAAAAATACTTCAAAACCCCAAACGATCGATATGGTTTTTTTAGATATTAAACTACCACCGTCTCAGGATGGGAAAATTATTTCGGGAGAAGATCTAGGTGTTAAAATAAGGTTGCTTTTACCAAACACCAAGATCGTTATAGTAACCACGTATAACGATAACTATAGAATGAATAGTATTTTTAAAAGCGTAGACCCCGATGGGTTTTTAATAAAAAATGACTTAAGTCCCAATGAGCTTATTTTGGCTATTGAAAGTGTTATACAAGGCGATCCTTATTATAGTAAATCTGTCATTAAATTAATGCGAAAACAAAGTTCTAATAATTTAATGGTAGATGCTATTGATAGAAAGCTATTGTACGAGTTGTCCCGTGGTACAAAGATGAATGAATTGCCAGAAATCATACCACTTTCTAAAGCTGCTATAGAAAGAAGAAAGCGCCTATTAAAAGAAATTTTTAACGTTAATAATAAAAGCGACAGGGCATTGCTCGAAGTCGCAGAACAGAAAGGCTTTATTTAGTCATTCAGTTTTAAAACAGCCATAAAAGCCTCTTGCGGAATTTCTACATTACCCACCTGACGCATACGCTTTTTTCCTTTTTTCTGTTTTTCAAGAAGCTTACGTTTACGAGAAATATCTCCCCCATAACATTTAGCGGTAACATCTTTACGCAAGGCTTTCGTCGTTTCCCTGGAAATAATTTTAGCGCCAATAGCTGCTTGAATAGGAATATCGAATTGCTGGCGCGGGATAAGTTCTTTTAATTTCTCACACATCTTTTTACCTATACTTGCTGCATTATCTGCATGAATTAATGCGGAAAGCGCATCCACTGGTTGGGCGTTTAATAAAATATCGACACGAACTAATTTTGATTGCTTCATGCCTATAGGATGGTAATCAAAAGAGGCATAACCTTTGGATACTGTTTTTAAACGATCGTAAAAATCGAATACAATTTCGGCCAGCGGCATATCGAATGATAATTCAACCCGCTCGGTCGTTAAATAAGTCTGATTGGTAATCTGACCACGTTTTTCAATACAAAGCGACATGACATTACCAACAAAATCTGCCTTTGTAATAATAGTTGCTTTGATATAAGGTTCTTCAACACGATCTAAACCTGAAGGTTCTGGTAAATCGGAAGGATTATTAACAATAATAATCTGGTCTGGATATTTTTTAGTAAAAGCGTGATAGGAAACGTTAGGAACCGTCGTAATCACGGTCATATTAAACTCGCGTTCTAAACGTTCCTGAATAATTTCCATGTGTAGCATCCCTAAGAAGCCACAACGGAAACCAAAGCCTAAAGCGGCTGAGCTTTCTGGAGCAAATACTAATGATGCATCATTTAGTTGGAGTTTTTCCATCGAGGCACGAAGCTCTTCGTAATCTTCGGTATCTACAGGGTAAATACCTGCAAAAACCATAGGCTTTACATCTTCAAATCCAGCAATGGCATTGGTTGTTGGATTTTTGGCATCGGTAATCGTATCACCTACTTTTACTTCTTTAGCCTCTTTAATACCCGTAATAACATAACCAACATCACCAGCTTTTATTTCCTGTTTAGGGAGCTGCTTGAGTTTTAAAGTGCCTACTTCGTCTGCGAAATAATTTTTATCGGTGGCTATGAATTTAATGTTTTGTCCTTTTTTAATAGAGCCGTTTATCACTCTAAAATAAGTTTCTACACCACGAAACGGATTGTAAACCGAGTCAAATATTAAGGCCTGTAAGGGTTCGTCTATTTGACCCTCTGGTGCGGGAACACGTTCAATAATAGCCGCTAAGACATTATCGACTCCAAAGCCTGTTTTTCCACTGGCATGAATGACTTCTTCGGGGTCACAGCCCAAAAGGTCTACGATGTCATCAGTAACTTCTTCGGGGTTGGCACTTGGTAAGTCTACTTTATTAAGTACTGGGATAATTTCCAGATCGTTTTCTAGTGCTAAATACAGATTAGAAATGGTTTGTGCCTGAATACTTTGGGCAGCATCTACTATAAGTAAAGCACCTTCGCAAGCAGCAATAGAACGGGATACTTCATAAGAGAAATCAACGTGGCCAGGGGTATCAATTAAATTTAAAACATACTCCTCACCTTTGTAGGTATACTCCATTTGTATGGCATGCGACTTTATGGTAATACCACGTTCGCGCTCTAAATCCATGCTGTCCAGAAGCTGATCCTGCTTTTCTCTAGCGGTCACAGCGCCTGTATAATCCAACAAACGGTCTGCGAGTGTACTCTTACCGTGATCTATATGTGCAATAATGCAAAAGTTTCTAATGTGCTTCATAGTCAAAAATCTCCATAAAAAAGATTTTGCAAATATAGATGTTTTTTAAGTGAGCATGAAAAATTGAATAGATGTAATTTATATCTTCTAATTGCAGTTCAACCGAAATTGGTTTTTTCGAAACGTCTTTTAAAGTTTATTTGTGGCATAAATATTTAAATTTACTGTGATGAAAAAACTTATTCTGCTTATACTTATTTCGGCTATTCCTACTATAATATTAATTTCTTCAAATTATTATAATCATATTTCAGAAATATATTCTGTTAAATTCGATCCAAGATCTAAGTATCCTAAAGATGTACATTGGGAGTATATTAAAGAAAGGTTATTTGATAAAAATGGAGATAATAAAGGAATATCTCCAAAAAAGTTTACAGGTCCAATATTTTTTGATTTAAAAGGCGCTCAACATCAGGATAGTATTGTACTAGCTAGCGTGATTCAGGAATTGAAGCTTTTAATCCCTAACAAAGTTATAGGTTTCTTGGGAGCGGGAAATGAATTGGACGATTATTATGAGAAAAACAAATTAGAGCTAGGAAGGTATTATCGACCAATGTCGTCAACGATAAACCTTGTTTTTTATGAAAAACGTAAAAGTATAGTTAATCATGGCTCACAACTTATTTTTTCTTATTTGAAGGACGGTAATGTTATTTCTAGAAATAGAAGAATAAACTCCTTTTTCCCATCTTTCAACTATACGAGAATCAGTTTTTATTTAAATAAAGAGACTTCCTTTGACAGAAGAAAACAATATGTTCGATATGAAATCTTGAGAAGTTTGTGTCATATTAAAGAAAATACCGGCATATATAGTTCTTATGAAGCTAAAGGTATTTATAACCGAAAAGAATTCAACCCTGATGATTATAGGTTTACAGAAGCAGACAAATTTTTATTACATAAACTTTATGCGAACGATTTTTTAGAGCAATTTAAAGGCTATTTGTATACTGCTTACTCGTGGCGGTTTGCTAATGTTTTTTTGAATAAAAGTTTCGCTAAAAAACAAGCTTTAATTATTGTTTTTTTTATAGGACTTTTAGCTTTTGTTTTACTTTTTAGTTTTTTTCAAAATAGAAAGTTTGAATATTTATTCTTAAGTTATTTTTTTCCATCATTACTAGTATGGTCATATTATATTTATCTACAATCAATTTATAAACATTTAACGACGATACCCTATTATGGAATCAACAAAGTGATGCAGATAGATGCTGTATTCGATGTTTTCATATTTGCTTTAATAACATCTCTATTATTATGGGTGTTAGAAAAAAGGTGTATAAAAAAGAATATGAATTTTAGTTTTACTTTGTTGTTAAAAGTGTGTTTTACTTTTTTAGCATTTAGTGCACCAGTAATTACTATATTTTTTATAAAAGGAGGAAGAGAAGCGGTAGATGAATTCTTTTTTCCAATTGTTTTTTTCTGGGTATTTTTAGCATTGGGAAGAGGTGTATTAATTTATCTAAATCATGTTTCAGACTCTCTAGTAAAAGAAAAAGACGTAGAATTAAGCCGATTAAAAACATTAAATGCAAAATCAGAATTAAAATTATTGCAATCGCATATTAATCCTCATTTTTTGTACAATGCTTTAAACTCCATTGCTGGATTAGCACATAATAACCCAAATAAAACAGAAAAAATGGCATTGTCACTCTCTAATTTGTTTCGCTATTCTATAAACAAAAAAGGACAAAAAATGAGTACTGTAGAAGAAGAGGTTCTGATGGTACAAAACTATTTAGAAATTGAAAAAATTCGTTTTGGGGAACGCTTAAAGTTTACAACACATATTGATGAAGCATTAACAGAAGAAGAAATTCCTATGTACATCTTACAACCGTTAGTAGAGAATGCTATTAAGCATGGTATTTCCAAAATAAGAGGGGAGGGACATATTACTTTGGAGATAAAAAAAATCTTAGAATTGTTCTTAATAATTGTTAGCGATAATGGCCCTGATTTTCCAAATGGTTTAGTAAGTGGGCATGGGTTGCAAACGGTTTATGATTTGCTAAGGTTGAGTTATGGCAATAGAGCCTCTTTAAAATGGGAGAATACACCTAAAAAACATATTACAATTTCAATTAAACCAACAGCATAGAGGAATGAATAAAGTGTACAAGACTATTGTTATAGATGATGAACCGCCAGCAAGGATAAGATTGTTAAAATTACTTGAAAATTTCCCAGACATATTTGAAATAATAGGTGTTGCAGAAGATGCTATAGAAGCTCAGGGAAAAATAGAAGATTTAAAACCAGATCTTATTTTTTTAGATATTGAAATGCCAGAATTATCAGGTTTTGAAATGCTTGAGCGTTTAAAAAATATACCTATTGTTATATTTTGTACGGCATACGATCAATATTCTTTAAAAGCTTTTGAAACGAATAGCATCGATTATTTATTGAAACCGATAAGTTTAGAACGTTTACAACAATCGGTCGATAAATTAAGATTATTCAGTGAAAAGACAACTTCCCAAAATATCTTAGAGTTGTTAAAAGAATTATCTTCTCAAAAAGAAGCTAAAAAAATGACATCTATAACCGTAAAGCGAGGAGGTAAACTCATTTTTATAAAGTTGGAAAATATTAGTCATTTTAAAGCTGATGAGCGATATGTTTCAATACACTCAAAAGGTGAGACCTACTTAACCCAAGAGCCTCTATCTCGATTAGAGCAAAAACTGCCTGATAATTTTTTAAGAGTACATAGAGGCATAATTATCAACAAAGATTATGTGAATGATATTCAAAAGTATTTTAATAGTAGATATGTAATTGCTCTAAGAGATAAAAAAAACACAAATATTACAACAGGAAGGCGTTATAATGATGTGATTAAAGCATGGATAGATATTTGATTAGAGGTCTTTATTAAGCGATCATACCCCCACAAATACCGAAGCTTACAATAACATAAACAGCTGCCAGAATAAACAATATTTTGGCGGCTTTTTTGTTTTTATTGCGAACAATGAGTCCAATAATGGCTAATAAGACAGCTGGTCCTAACATAATAGCTAGGATTAAGTATATTAAACCATCTAAATTCATATTTCCTTCTAAAAAATAGAACATAATTAAGTTTTTATATCATCATACTTCCACAAACACCAAGGCTTATTAAAAGATAAACCACAGATAGTATTATAAGTACTTTTGATGTTTTTCGATTTTTTGATCTCATAGCTAATCCAATAATTAGTAGAATCAATGAAGGTAAAAACATAATGGCTAAAACCAGTAAAAATACCCCCAGATAATTCCCACCTTCAATTAAAAGTATATTCATAATATCTCGTTTCTAAGTTCTTCTAATCGTGCTTTTTTATCATCCCTGTAAAACAAATTCATGGTTTCAAATGGAATGATTTTATTGTTTTTATCTACAATATGAACGCAGGATTTTTTAATGGCACGTACATCAAAATTATAAGCATCAATAAATTGCATGATAATAACCCGAAATAAATTATCGTAGCCCAAATTTGGCGCATCAATATTTGGCAAGCAACACATAATGGACTTTAAATTTTCTTCGGCAACTTCTACAGAGTTTCCAGTACTAAAAAGCTCTATCATCTTGCCCTGGAGATTTTCGTCTTGCTCGTAAATAATCGTGTTTTTGCTATTATCCAATAAGTCATTGGGGTTTATATATCTGGTTAAGGGAAATACCTCACCACCTAATTTAAGGGCATAGCCCATGACTAAAGCATCTGGATTGCAGGGTACAGGGAGTAAGTCGTCCGGGTTAAAAATAGTGGTCTGTTCCAGAATTTTTCGGCGTACTTCTGTGAGCGTCATTCTATCGGTTTCTGGATTAAAATGTTCTAATCTACCAGCAATCTGTGTGGGCTGAAACGTCACCCCTCGAACACATTTTTGCTTTAAGGCAAAGTCTATTATTTTGCCTATTTCATGATCGTTTAGCCCTTTTTGAAGGGTGACCACTAAGGTAGTCGATAAATTGAGCTTGTTTAGATTTTCAAGAGCCTGTTTTCTTATGTCATTTAAATCGGCACCACGAAGTTCTTGCAATACGCTATTTTCAAACGAATCAAATTGAAGATAAATTTCAAAGTCTGGTGCATACGTTTTTAATTTTTCCGCGAAAGCAAAATCCTTGGCAATTTTAATCCCGTTGGTATTCAACATTAAATGTCGAATGGGAAGTGATTTGGCGTAATCTAGAATTTCAAAAAAATTGGGATGGATAGTGGGTTCGCCGCCGCTAATTTGCACCACATCGGGTTCTTTTTCATTAGCAACTATGGTGTCCAACATGGTTTTTACTTCTTCTAAAGTGCGATGTCTTCCATAGGTTGGCGACGATCCGGCATAACAGGTTGGACAGGTTAAATTACAACGGTCTGTTACTTCAACAACAGTTAAGCAAGAGTGTTGCTCATGATCTGGACATAAACCGCAGTCGTATGGACAGCCATAATCGGTTTTTGTATTGAACTTATAAGGTGTTTCAGAAGGTTTGTTATAGTTTCTTATGTTTTTATAGTAGTCGATGTCGTCGGCAATCAATACTTTAGAGTTACCATGTTCGTTGCAGCGTTTTAGCATATAAACATGGTTGTTTTCAAACACGATTTTAGCGTCTACACGTTTTAAACATTCTGGACAAAGACTTAAAGTAAAATCGTAGTAGGTATATTTTCTAACGGGCATTTTTAAAAATGTTTAAAACGGTTTTGTGGTAATAAAGCAAACAAATTAGACATAATATTTGAATCGTACTCAATCCAAAGACATAAAATACGTTGGGTTTAAAAAACTCTATGAAGAACCTGAATGTAAAATAAACAATCATAAACCATTGAAACAGTTCTCCATTTTTTAGAATTACCTTATTTTTGATGCGTTTCAAGCCTATAAAAAGAACCACTAGAAAGATCAATTCATACAAGGCGACAGGGTGGCGATTGAGACCATCTCCTAAATTCATTCCCAATATGGAAGTAGTTTCTATACCATAGGTAAATTCGTTTATCCCAGAAAGGAAGCACCCGATTCTACCAATAAAAATACCCAGAATAATAGGGAATACAAACAAATCGCCAGATGACTGGGTTTCGCCGATACGTTTTTTTGCGATTTCCACGCCAAGCAACCCGCCAAACAAACCGCCCATAATGGTTTTTGTATTGAGTAATTGAATGATATTTTCCTGTGAGATGCTTGCCAAAGGGTTTTCCAAAAAACCGACCAGCCTGGAACCAATTAAGGCGCCTAGCGCTGCGCCTAAAATAATAGACAGTCTGTTGTTTGATGAAATAACATCGTTGTTTTTTCTCCTTAAAAGGACATAATACCGAAAGGCTATAAAGAATGCCAGGTATTCTAAAACCAGATGTATATTTATTTTATAATCAAATAATTGAGGCTCAAAAGGAATCTGCAAAAGATAAATTTTTTATAAATATAGTTAACTTTGTTGTTTGGAAGGGCCTGGCCTATGAAAATTGTAATTTCAATACTAGTTCTTATTTTAGGTACATTCGATGCTACAAGTCAGATAAATGCTGCTGTAGAGAAATTTGCATTGCCAAATGATTTAATGGAGTCTTCTGGAGCTATTTTTTTTAATAATAAGCTAATTACTCATAATGATTCTGGCGGAGAAAACAAGCTTTTCGAATTAGATACTATTTCTGGTTTGGTTACAAGGACTGTTACCATTACTAATGCGACAAATGTAGATTGGGAAGATATGACTCAAGACGAAACGAGCATATATATTGGAGATATAGGAAACAATAGCGGTAACAGGGCAGATTTGAAAATTTATAAAATCAGCAAAACCGATTTTGTAAATAATACAAGTATAATCGCTGAAACGATTGCTTTTAATTATGTCTCTCAAATAGATTTTACGGCGAATCCAAATAATACAGATTGGGATGCGGAAGCGCTTGTTTCTTTTAATGAAACTAACTTGATGTTATTTAGTAAAAATTGGATTGATGGCATAACAAAAGTGTATGTGATTCCAAAAGCCCCTGGCACTTATGCTTTATCCGAGCTGAATACCACTTTGAATAGTGGAGGGCTAATTTCGGGAGGTACTTATAACCCATTAACCAAGAAACTTTTTTTAGTAGGATATACAGAGATTTTACAGCCCTTTGTCTGGGTTAGTGAAAATTTTAAGGGAAACGATATTTTTTCAGGCACCAATACGCAAACAGCACTTTCTTCATTTGATTTTGAACAAACTGAAGCAATTGCATTTGTTAACGAGAATCGATATTTTATAACGTCAGAAACCTTTAAACTCTCTCTCTTTTCAGATTATGCCAAACTAATTTCGTTCTCAACCAACGATATGGCTTTGACTTTAGAGTCTGTTATTACTGAAAATAAAATGCTGTTGTATCCAAATCCTGTGGATACGTTTTTACATGTAAAAAATAGACATGTAGCTACTATTGAGATTTATGATACTAAACTGGTTCTCCTTTATAAAGGAAGTAATATAAGTGTAGATATGCATGTTTTTAACCCAGGCATTTATATTGTTAAAATTAATTTAAAAAATGACACTTCACAGATAAAAAAAATTATCAAGCGGTGATTTTTTGCAATAAGATCCTGTAATTACTTTATTTTTAGGATTGTTTCTGTTTGATTAAAAAACAGTAATTTTGCCCAAAATTTACAACATGGTAAAAATAGACAACATAGAGCTTCCTGATTTCCCTTTGCTTTTGGCACCTATGGAAGATGTAAGCGATCCGCCATTTCGAGCTTTGTGCAAGGAACAAGGAGCAGATGTTGTGTATACCGAATTTGTATCTAGTGAAGGTTTAATTCGTAATGCTGCAAAAAGTGTTATGAAGTTAGATATTTATGAAAAAGAGCGCCCTGTGGGGATTCAGATTTTTGGAGCGAATCTGGACAGTATGTTACAAACCATCGATATTGTTTCGGCTTCTAAACCAGACATCATCGATATTAATTTTGGGTGTCCTGTAAAAAAGGTAGTGAGTAAAGGAGCTGGGGCTGGTATTTTAAAGGATATCTGTTTGATGGAGAAACTCACGGCCGAAATGGTGAAACGTTCCGATATTCCTATAACAGTAAAAACTCGTTTGGGCTGGGATCACGACTCCATAAAAATTGTTGAGGTTGCAGAAAGATTGCAAGATGTAGGTTGCAAAGCCATTGCAATACATGGGCGCACCCGGGCACAAATGTATAAAGGCCATGCGGATTGGAAACCAATTGCTGCGGTAAAAAATAATCCACGTATGCATATTCCCGTTTTTGGTAACGGCGATGTGGATACCCCAGAAAAAGCTGTAGAAATGCGTGATAGCTACGGACTTGATGGTGCCATGATTGGGCGTGCAAGTATTGGGAATCCGTGGTTTTTTAAACAGGTAAAGCATTATTTTAAAACAGGTAAGCATTTAGCGCCTATTTCTTTGGCAGAGCGTGTTGAAGCGGCGCGTAGACATTTACAGATGTCTATTGACTGGAAAGGTGAGGTATTAGGCGTTTTTGAAACACGCAGACATTATACCAATTATTTTAAGGGCATTCCACATTTTAAAGAATACCGCATGAAAATGGTAACTAGCGACCATTCGGCAGATGTGTTTGCTGCTTTTGATGAGGTGTTGGAAAAATTTTCGGATTATCAGTTTACGGAATAATTCCTTTGAGGAACTCGTTCTAATTAGTAGTTCTTTACTAACGATTTTGAAATTCTTACAGATGCAATTTTAGAGGCAACACTCCCTAAAACCGAAATAGTTATAAATACAATAAAGAAGTTTTCAACTTTTATGGTCATAGGATAAGCTAACGAGGGTGTTATCATAATCAAACCAAATACTTTTTGAAGCACCGTAACTATTAATGCGACCCCCAAACCTATAAAACCACCTATAATGCTCATCAAACTCCCTTGTAAAAAGAAAATTTTACGAATGTCTTTTATAGTCGCTCCCATATTAAATAGTGTGCTTAAGCTTCTCTTCTTATCCAGCATCATCATAATTAAAGACCCAATAACATTAAAAAAGGCAATGATTAATACCAAAGTAAAAATTAAATAAACAGCGAGGTTTTCGGTGTTTAGCATTTTATAAAGGGCATCGTTTAGCTGTGCTCTGTTTTTTATTACAACTTTAGGGCCTAAGGCTTCTCGAATTTTTTGCTTGGCAATGGCCTCATCAACACCTTCCTTAAGTTTAAATTCTACTGCAGATACTTGATTAGGACTGTAATCCAGAAGGTTTTTTGCCAGATCTAAGGAGGCATATGCATAGGTGTCGTTTAATGTTTCGTTTATATAAAACACGCCAACATTAACAGCCTTAACAGTATTGAATGCTTTTTTATAAGACGTTATTTGCCCTTTTCCAGGTTTAGGGACATAGATGTTTATGGTTTTTGATAAATCTAAAACACCCAGCGATAAATTATTTGAAATGCCCCAGCCTACAACAATATGGTTGGACTTTTGACTTAACCAGTTACCATGATCTATTTTTGACTCAATATTAACAACGCTCTTAAAGTTGCCATCAACGCCTTTAATAGTTGCTAAATAGTTTTTATCATTACAGGTAATCGCAACACGTTCTTCAATAGTTTTTGAGAACAGATCGATTTCTTCTAAGTTGTTTAACTTGGAAATATCCTCTTCGGTTAAAATAAATGATTTACCAACTGAAGATTCGGCTTTTAAATCAGGGTCGACAATGCTTGAAAATTCTAGCGTAAAATCCTTTAGACCAGCAAAACCAGATAGCACAATAAATAACGATGCAGCACCTAGTATAACCCCTATAATGGCAATAATACTTATAAAGTTAATAGCATTGTTAGTGCTTTTAGAGCGTAAATAACGCTTTGCTATGTATAGTGGAAAATGCATGGTGATACTAAGTAACGAAAAATAGGTCTTAATTTAAAGGTTGATTAGGATTTTTTTCTTTTATCTAAACTGTTGGGGTCTTTAATAGGATTTTCTTGCCTTTTTAGAGATTTTTCTATTTGATCGATATATTCTAAAGAGTCGTCTATAAAAAATTCTAAATTGGGCATACGTCTTAATTGGTGTTTGGTACGTTGTGCTAATTCATGTCTAATTAAAGGGGTATTCGACTTAATGCCTTCAAGGAGTTCTTTAGCTTTATTATTGGGAAAGATACTTAAATAGACTTTAGCAACCGATAAATCTACTGTGACTTTTACTTTAGATACCGATATTAATACACCCTGCATACCACCCTGTGTCGCTGCACCTTGCAGTACTTCAACCAGATCGCGCTGTAAAACGGATCCTATTTTTTTTTGTCTTTGGCTTTCCTCCATAATGCAAAAATAATGGATATTTAAAGATTATCTTACTTTTGGTTTACATAATTTGTATCTTGACTATAAATGAAGATTTCCTGCTACAGGGGAATGACAAAAAAACATGACAATGAATAAAATTGAACATATAGGAATTGCTGTAAAAAGCCTTGAAAACTCTAATGAATTGTTTTCTAAACTGTTTGGTGAATCTCATTATAAAATAGAGGCCGTAGAAAAAGAAGGTGTTAATACCTCTTTTTTTAAGGTTGGTGAGAATAAGATCGAATTATTAGAAGCCACCAATGAAGACAGCCCGATTGCAAAATTTATAAATAAAAAAGGCGAAGGCATTCATCATATTGCTTTTGATGTTACTGATATTGAAGCAGAAATAAAACGTCTTAAAAATGAAGGTTTTAAGGTTTTAAACGATATTCCGAAAAAAGGAGCAGATAACAAATTGGTCGTTTTTTTACATCCAAAATCTTCAAATGGGGTTTTAATCGAGTTATGTCAAGAGATAAAGGACTAATTTTTCTTGCTAAGAAATAAAATAAGTAGTAATATTGCACTCCAATTTCGGTCCCATAGCTCAGCTGGTTAGAGCACCTGACTCATAATCAGGGGGTCCTTGGTTCGAGCCCAAGTGGGACCACGCTTAAAACCCTTCTAAAAAGAAGGGTTTTTTGTTTGATATATTCTAGGCGATAAGCCTGTATCGAGCGTAGTCGAGATGAACCCAAGTTGGACCATTTTGTGGAGAAGCTGTTTCTTTTTCAAGAAGTGGCTTTTTTATTTAGTTTACATTATAACCTCTATAAATATTTTGACTCCTTATTTGCGGCATGTCTTTTGTGGTTTAGTTTTTTGATCTGAAACTGTTAACAATAACGAATCCTCTATGAAATCCAGCATTATAGTATTTTGTGTTTGTTTTTTGAGTGTTGTAAAAATCAGCTTAGCTCAGAACAACATAGAATGTAAAACAAAGCTCTCGTTTTTTCATGAATATGTTAAAGCAAAAAATTTTGATAGAGCTTACGAGCCTTGGGAATTTGTTAGAGACAGTTGTCCAGAACAGAGTATTGCCATTTATACAGATGGTGAAAAAATATTAAAGCATAAGATAAAAAACGTTAATAATGGTAAACAGAAAGAGTTCATTGAAGTACTTTTAAAACTATGGGAAAAGCGTAAAGACTATTTCTCAAGCCAAACCCCGAAAGGCGTATATTCTGTTAAAGCTTTTCAGCTAATGTATGATTACAGGAAAATGCTTCAAAAAACTAATGATGAATTATACCATGGGTTTGACAGTGCCTTTAAATTAGATAAAGAAGCATTTACCAATCCGAAAAGCCTTTACACCTATTTTTCGTTACTTGTAGAGTTACATGTTGAAGGAAAAAAAACTCTAAAAGAAGTTTTTGATAAATACGATGATATAAATGAAAAAATAGAAACAGAGGTTAAGAATTATTCCCTTAAACTGAATAAACTAATTGAAAAGGAAAATGATAGCTTAATTTTAACGCATAAAGAAAAGCAACGAAAGGCGTCTTATGAAAGTTATCTGAAAAATTACGATTTGATTTCAAATAACTTAAGCAAAATAATTGATGAAAAAGCTGATTGTTTAAATTTAATTCCACTATATAATAAAGATTTTGAGGTTAAAAAGACAGATTCTGTTTGGTTAAAACGAGCAGTAAACAGGTTGTATTATAAAGAATGTGCCAGAGACCCCTTGTATGAAAAGTTAGTTAAGGCATATGATAGAGTTGCTCCATCTGCGGAAACCAAAATTTATGTAGTAACGGTTTTAATCAAAAACGGAAAAACAAAAGAGGTAGATAAGTATTTAGCTCAGGCATATAATTTAGAAACGGATGTATTTAAAAAATCGCGATTAGCTTATAAAATTGGTTTAATCTTGAAGAAAAAAAGAAGTTACGCGCAAGCCAGAAGTTATTTTAGGCGATCTCTAAAATTAAACCCTTCAAATGGAAAGCCCCATTTGGCTATAGCTGCAATGTATGCGGCTAGTGCTAATGAATGCGGCAATGATAATTTTAATAAAAGGGCAGTTTATTGGTTGGCCGCTAAAGAGGCTAAAAAAGCGTCTAGAATAGATCCAACACTTAAAAGGGTTACACAACAATTTGTTTCAAGGTACTTCGCTTTAGCTCCAAGTAAGGAACAAATATTTATCTGCACTTGTTCTGGTAAAGAAATTAAAATTCCGTGTTGGATAAATAAATCGATAACGGTGCCTAAAATAAATTAAAATCCTAAAGCCCAAATTATATAAGGAGTTTAGACTTTTTTTGTTAAAAAAACAATAAAATGCACGTAAAACCGTAACAGTCCCCTTAAATTTAAGTCTTTAAGCGGTAGCATCAATCAGAACCAATCACATGAAAACAAGTTTATTAGCAATTTGCGCTATTTTTGCTGTTCAAGCATTTTTGGCTGCTCAAGATTCTACGGCTGTTATAGTTCAAAAAAAAAGATACACGACAAAAGCATTATATAATCATGAAGCTCCAGTAATAGACGGTCTTTTAAATGATGCTTCGTGGGACATTGTAGACTGGGCAGGAGATTATATTGAACATGAGCCCGATGAAAATACCCCGCCAACCTTTCAGACAAGGTTTAAAATAGTTTATGATCAGAAGTTTTTATACATAGGCGTACGCTGTTATGATGATGCGCCCGATAAAATTGTAAAACGACTATCTAGACGTGATGGTTTTGAAGGAGATTGGATCGAGTTTAATTTTGATAGTTATCACGATCAACGCAGTGCTTTTTCCTTTAATATCTCTGCTGCTGGTGTAAAAGGAGATGAATTTGTCTCTAATAATGGAAATAATTGGGACGCCAGTTGGAATCCTATTTGGTATGCAAAAACAAACATAGACTCTGAAGGCTGGACCGCAGAATTTAAAATTCCTTTGAGTCAATTTAAGTTTGGGAAATTAGATAAACAAATATGGGGTTTGCAATCTATAAGGCGCATTTTTAGAAAAGAAGAACGCTCCTTATGGCAGAGAAAACCTGTAGACATGTCTGGTTGGGTTAGTGCTTATGGAGAATTACACGGTTTAATAAATTTAGAGCCTCAGAAACAATTAGAAATTCAGCCATATTTTGTAGTTAAAGGAGAAACTTATGAACCAGAAGCAGGAAACCCTTTTAAAAGTGGAAGTAGTAGTGAAGTAACAGCGGGCTTGGATGCCAAAATAGGGATTACGAACGATTTAACATTAGATCTTACTGTAAACCCCGATTTTGGACAAGTAGAAGCAGACCCATCGGCTATCGCTCTTGATGGTTTTCAGGTTTTTTTTAGAGAGCAGCGACCATTTTTTGTGGAGAACAAGAATATTTTTAATTACAGAATATCTCAATCGCAGGCAGGTAATACTTTTGGTTCTGACAACCTTTTTTATTCAAGGCGTATAGGCCGTAGTCCTCAAGGATCCGTCGATTCAAGTGATGATGAGTTTGTGGATCAACCAGAAAACACACCTATATTAGGTGCTGCAAAATTTAGTGGAAAAACCAAATCTGGGTGGTCTATTGGCGTATTAGAGAGTCTTACCGCCAAGAGGCATGCTATTATAGACAATAATGGTGTTAGAAGAAATGAAACCGTAGAGCCTTTAACTAATTATTTTGTTGGTCGAGTCCAAAAAGATTTTAATGAAGGAAAAACGTTTGTTGGAGGTATTTTTACTGCTACTAATAGAGATGATTTAACTGAAGAATTAGATTTTTTGCACACATCGGCTTATAGTGGAGGTCTGGACTTTAAGCACCAATGGCATGACCGAGATTGGTATGTTGGAGGGAATCTTATTTGGAGTCATGTACTAGGTAGTGAAGAAGCGATTCAAAACACGCAAGAATCCATTACGCATTTGTTTCAAAGAGTAGATGCAGACCATGTGTCTTTGGATTCAAACAAAACGTCTCTTACGGGGTCTGGTGGTAATTTACAGATTGGGAAAGTGGGTGATGGTCATTGGAAATTTGAATCTGGCACCACATGGCGATCTCCAGAATTAGAATTGAACGATATTGGATTTCAAAGACAATCGGATGATATTCGCCATTATACTTGGGTTGGATATCAAACACTAAAGCCCGATAAAACTTTTAGAAGGGTTGGTATAAATTATAATCATTGGAGTGTTTGGGATTTTGGAGGTAATCATAATACCTTGCGATTTAATGTTAATAGCTGGCAACGATGGAAAAGTAATTGGTTTAGTAATATTGGATTTAATTATACACCCGTTAATTTTTCTAATTTTGCTTTACGGGGCGGGCCAAGGTTACGTATTTCTCCAGAAATTAGTCATTGGAATAGTATAAGAACAGATGACCGCAAAAAGGTGCGTTTTAATATTTTTCACAATAGAAATTATAGTACAGATGGCTCATACAGGTCAAATCATTTAGAATTAGGACTTAGATACCGTCCCATTAATGCTTTAAGTCTTTCTGTTTCTCCTTCCTATAGCGTTAATAAAGATAAGCTTCAGTATATTGATAATATTGATTTTAATGGAGATACCCGTTATTTAAACGGAACCATAGCTCAACAGACTTTGAGACTTTCGTTAAGAATCAATTATAATATTAATCCGAATTTTACGGTGCAGTATTGGGGGCAACCTTTTATTTCTAGAGGTAGGTATTCTAATTTTAAGTATATTAATAATTCATTGGCAAGTAATTTTGATGCGCGTTTTTCTGAGTATAACATGAATCAGCTTTCTTTAATAGATGATGTTTATGAAGTTGATGACGATTTGAATGGTACAGCAGATTTTGCTTTTGATAATCCGGACTTCTCTTTTATTCAATTTCGATCTAATTTGGTTTTGCGTTGGGAGTATATTCCTGGATCTGAAATTTTCTTGGTATGGTCTCAAGATATTTCGCAATCAGGAAACCCACAAGAAGGTCTTTTTAAAAGTTTGGGCAATAATGTTTTTGGAGAAGAAAAACCTCAGAATATTTTTCTTTTAAAGGCTACTTATAGATTTCTTTTATAGTTACACAATTCATCTCTATTGGGTACTGTTCCTTTGGTAGGCTAAGCCTGAAGAGGGTTAAAGACTATTTTAAAACACCCCACTTACTAGCGGGGTGTTGCTTGTTATCCAATATCTCATATTTTTTTGACTCAAAATAATCAACTACATTAAAGGATAGAATTAATCAAAGACTGCCTTATGAGGTCTTTAAGTAATGGTATAACGATGTGGTTACTTGTAGCTATTTTTACGAAAGACTGTTTATTGGTCATAGGCAATTAAACAGCTATTCCTTGATAATTTTCTTTACTACAAAACCAATATGTAAATAGTAAATACCATTAGAGAGTGTGTTTAGATTAATTTGAGAGGCGCTTCCTGATTGTATTTCTGTGCCAAACGTATTAAAAAGTTTCCAAAACTTACCTTGTGGAAGATGTATAATCCCATTGGTTGGATTAGGATAAATATGAATCCCGTCCTTTTCATTTTGCCCAAGAACTCCGTCATGGCTGGCAGTGTTTAGTACAGAAAATTCGATTTCCTTTTCCTCTAACAACAAATTTTCTTGATAAGCCTTGATCCTTAAACGATATGAGCCATCTTCAACGTCCCAGGGTTTCAAAATACCATTACGATCTCCAAATAATGCGTAAGGAGGGACACCTTCAGACCTAGTATGATTCTGTTTGCCAGATAATTTAAAATGAACTCGTGATGCACCAATCACATCTGCTTTAATGGTGACATTAGAGGCATCAAGACCTTTTAGGTCTATGGTATTATCTTGGCTTATTTCTGCAATAGTAATAGCGCTTCTTGTATCAACGAGTAATACGTCCTTAATTACACTCGATGGGTTAACACCCGTTCCGGTAAGATCGATATCATAAATTGATTCTTCGGTATTAGAATGTATGGTCAATACATTATTGATTGTTTTAGATGTAGTTGGCGTAAAGGTCACTGTTATTTTCTTGGTTTCTCCAGGGTTGATATTGGATAAACTCCAATCTGCTTTGAAATCTGAAGGCGCTATTATATCCGAAATAATAACTGTTTCCTCTCCTATATTCCTGATTGATATGTCCAAACTGGACGAAGAACCAACCGTAACTGTTCCAAAAGCCAATGTTTCTGTAATTTCCATTTTAGGCATATTCGTTTTAATGAACTCGTAAGCTCCTATATCAGGGGCTTTTCCATAATAAGTTAGATTAACAGGATCTCCAGATTTCCAACTTATTTGTTTTGAAAGCACAACTTCGTTTTTTTCATAATTAATGTCTATAATGGATATGGGGTCATTGTTCCCTACTTGTATTTGATCTCCTGCTAACATACCGTATCCATCGAAAAAATAACCTGAGTCTTCTAAGATCAAAACTTTTCCCGAACCAGAATTCACGGTAAATGTGAGATGTTCCCCTTTGTCAATGGCCTGGCTCCCTTCTTTTAAATAAAAATCTTCATCCGAGTCAATATCTGGAGATGCGTTTGAGAAACTTGGGGAAAACTCATAATTATGAGTTACATATTGTGGATGCTCGTTTTCATAATAAGATATAGAAGCTTTTTTACCCGCATTTTTTACAAATAATGTTGAAGGCTCTCCAGATGTCTTGTTAAATATATTGCCGTTAATCTTATTGTCACGGAAGGGATCCTTTTGGTTTAACCAAATTAGCCAAAAAATCACGTCACTATCCTTTTGTTTTGTCCCTTTCCTATTGTAAGGGTCTGACCCATTGTTATAAAAAATGTTATTCTTAAAAACATTGCTGGAAATGGACCTGCCTTGTTTTTCAAAATCTCTTAAAAACACCCCACTCCAAGTGTTGTTGTATATAATATTGTTATATATCTTATTCTTGCTGCTGTAAGGGTGTTCATCTCTGGTAGACATAGAGAGACCATTGCCAATATTATTGCCTATCCTGTTAAATCTAAAAATCTGATTAACCCCAAATAGCTTTACAGCCAAGTTCTGGATATTATCTGGAAACCATCCTGTATTTTTGAAAATATTATATTCTATGACATTGAACCCCCCAGAATCTTTTTCAAGTGTTCCTCCTCCAGAACAGTTTTTATTTACTCTGGCAGAGAACGATGCAGCTCTACTTCCTATCTTTCTGCCGCCCCAATCGCTCCAATCGCCATCAAAAACATTCTTCCTTATAATGTTAAAACTAGCATCGACTACTAAAATATCGTGCCCACCGTGTTTCATGGTATTGCCTTCAATTAAGTTGTATTTACCGCATTTAAGATAAAACAAATCACCACTATCATCTCCTCCTCCAATAGGGTCGCTAGGTGAATGGCTCCAACTGCCACAATAATCAAAATAGTTATTTAGAAATGAATTGTAAGAGCTTCCTTTGTCCACAAGAATACCGTGCCAACCTCTAGAGTATTTAAAGTTTGCATTTTTAATAGTACAATAATGGGCATTCTCTAATGTAGCCCAATGTTTTACGGTGGATTTATCTCCTACTTTCCCACCATTGATATGAATTCCTTCAATAATTATGTACGACCGGTTCACTAATTTTATAGCCGTATTTATACGGGTTAAAACTGGTATTTCAGACTGATAGGGTTTATAAGTAATAACAGCATCCTTGGTACCCGATTGTTCTGGAAAAATGGATTGCTGCTTATAGGTTCCTCCCAAAAGATAAATGATGTCTCCTGGTTTTGCCAGGGTATTAGCTTGATTTAAGTCCATAGGGTTTTGTAAACTACCATCACCATTCCCATTAGGGGATACGTAATATGTAGAGGACATTGCAAGTTTTGTTGTTAGGTAGATTAATAAAAAAATTGAAATTTTAATGATTTTCATGATTTTATTTTTAGGGGTTATGATTTCTTTGTCGAGCTTGAATACACGTGTAAAAAAATCACACATCTATTCATAATGAAATTATTGTTTAATAAGTTTAAAAAACTGATTTTCATCTTTTATACTAATGATATATATGCCTTTGTCAAGAGAAGAAATATCCACATCTTTTCTTAACGGAAGTAAAGTTGTTTGAAATAGTTTTTTACCTGTTATTGTCGATATTATGATTTCTATTTTTTTTGATACTTGGTCAAAAATTATTTTTTCTGAAGCAGGATTCGGGTACATTTTAAAGTGCTTTTTTGTCGATGAAACAGCATTGATATTTAAAAGAGGCTTATACTCATAGGCCCCTTGATCAAACGGGCTCTTGTTTATATCTCTAATTTTATCTTCGTAATCAAAAGTGACCCCAAAACCAGAAAGATTCATTCCTGAGTCTATTGCAGGAGAGTTCTCTTTTAAACTATAATCCCCATTTACAGCATCTGTAAATTTAATTTGGTCTAAATCATTTACTTGAGAATTGTTTGAGGCATTGACACGGGATGGGCTAAATGAAAAAGGTTGCCTTCTAGGGTTAACGACAATATTATTGGCCAACAAGTTATTGCTATTATTGGTGAACGCCATGGAGAAATGAATCCCATGCGATCCCGTGTTTACAATGGTATTGTTGAAAGCTCTATAATATGAATTGCTATCTATGTGGCCTTTATCGTTAGTATATATCCCGTTTCCTTTGGTATTTATAATGATGTTATTATAAATGGTCGAATGACCCCGACCTATGTCGATGATACCATTTCCGCCAATGCCCTGACCATTAGTGATTTTGTTGTTGTACCAATCTCCTGTAGTTCCAGCTCCAATCTGCATGCCGTTGTCCTGGGCACTTCGTTTTTCCAAACCATACATATCTATTTGATTATGGTGCACTTTAATATTTGCAACTCCCGATCCTATTTGGAGGCCATCCCATCCAGTATGCGTGATGGTATTATGATGGATATCCACATTTTGTACACTATGAGGGTAAAAAGTTGTAGTAGTGCCAGAACAAGTAACTTCTCTGGACGGATACCAGGAATATCCAATATAGATGCCTTCTCCTTCGACATCATGAATGTAATTATCGTGCAATAGTACCTCCTCCATCACAAAAGACCGTAAATCCTTATTCTCACAACTCGGATCAGTTTTTGCTATAATACCCGCAAACCCTGTATTACTAATCTCAATATTGTTAATCTCAAAATGAGATGACAATCCAGTTACATTGATTCCCATGAGGTTTGTTCGCTTGATATAAATGCCATATGTGTCATTTGCGCCAGTACCAGATAGATGAAAATGTTTGCTTTTTGTAAATAGTATTCCATAATTAGCTTGTGACTCGATAATCACTCTAGTATCGCAATTGCTAATAATAATTGGATTGTCTTTGGTTCCATTTACGTTATCAAACCGTAATTCTTTTCTATGCCCTCCTTCGATACATATTTTTTCTCCTGGGTTGACAGCAGAAGCATTGTATGCTGTACTTTCGGGCGTTACGACATAATCGCAATTACAAGTGTTTTCTATATTTGGATTATTAGCAAATAAAAAGCTGACGACAAATAGGCACGTAATCAAAAAGGAATATTCTTTTGTGCTAATCTTGTACATTTTCTGTTTTTTTTAAAAAAGTTGATAAACAATAATCATATAACATTGTTATGTAGCTAAACAAAAAATCCCTCTTGTATTCTTTTTAATTATGATGAGAGCAGATAAGCTAATAGAGTTTTTTATTGCATTCTTGAGATAAAAAACTTTTATAATCTTATCCTTTTTGAAAAAACGTATTTAAAGAATAAAGAAGGACTTTTTGTGTTGATTTAATAATTCTTTTCCAAAAAGAATTAAACCGCCTATTCTATTATAAACTGTTCTGTTATAACCTGACCGTTAATTCTTAATTTGATGATGTAATTACCTTTAACCATATTACCTGTATGAATCGTTTTTGAGACGTCAAAGGCTTCGATGGATCTGTATATTAATATTCCCAGAAAGTTATAGATAGATACGTCGTCTATAACATCTTCCGCTTTACGTTTTTTGATGGTTATTGATTCTTTTGCAGGTACTGGATATAACGAGAACGGTTTGGTAATATCTAAAACTAATCCAGTTACTCTACTATCTGGATTTGCTATAAGTTCTAGTTTATCCACTAACGCCCAGTTTTTCAAAGCCTTTATTTCGATAGAATTAGTACCAGCCCTTAGTGAAACACTATTTTCAGAAACTAAATCGCCCCAATAGGCAATTCCAAAATTGCGATCTCTTTCAGATATACTTTCGACATCCCCAAAAAAGGCTCTTTCGACATTATTTATTTTTACCTGATATCCATTAGAAAAATATGAATCTTTTCTGCTTCTATCACCAGATCGAACACGAATTCTTATCTGGTAATCTCCTGCATTGATACCCTCTAGTTTTAGATTAATAACATCTCCCAAGTCATATAGTTTCACGGCTTTTAGATTGCTTAACAAAGGGGATGTATCTTGAGCTACAGATGGTGATGAATGAGTTCCTGTGTCGATCACGGGCTCATATATGTCTTCTGCTTCTAAGACCAAGTTACCTGATGTGTTTGATACATTAACAACCTCAAGATAGTCAACCATACCCCAGGCTTGAGATGCCTCAACATCCAGCGTGTGGTTTCCTGCTTCAAGTTCTATATTTTCAAATTGTAACGATCCCCAATACGATATTCCAAAAGCACTATCTTCTTCAGAAATGCCTTTAATAGCATTATAAGTTTTTAAGGTTTCATCAATCTGTACCTTATACCCATTAGGCAGATAACTTTGTGCGTTTTGTCTATCGCCAACCCTTACCCTAAGGTTTATGTTGTATAAACCGTTTTTTTCTACAGCAAATGGGATTCTAAGTTTGTCACCTCTATCATAAATTTTCACACCTTTTTCCTGACTCAGTAAAGAATTTACTTGCTCCACACTGGCAACATCACCTAGTGTACCTGCATTTACCAAGGCTATATAGTGGTCTTCTGCTTCAATAAATGGGGTATTAGGGTCTGGATTAGGATTTGGGCCTGGATCTTCAGTGCTATAGGGCCATACTTTCCCTTCCATTTGACCAAACATAAATAAAGTGCCTGGGTGGCTTCCCCATGAACCCAGATTAATATCGTAGCTGCCCGCTTTGGTTGGATTGGAGTGGTAAGGAACAGTGCCTGTTTGGGTTCTTGTGTATATGGTTGTCCAATCTGATTTTTTGTAATATAGATTCGCTAAGGAAACCCATCTTTCAGATTCCACAATCTTTACAAAAGCACCGTTAGGATAAGAGTGTCCATTAATTGGGTAGTTCCCCCATTTTCTGGAACGTCCATAACTTCCGTCAAAATGTTTAAGCAAGGAACTTATTACTGTTTCCAAGCCTTTTGATCCTGAAGAAAATACTAAGCTATTTCTCCAAGGCCTTTCCTCCGTTGCCGCAGGGAAATATTTATTGTATTCATCAGAGCCCGAAACAACTTTCCAATCATAAAAACTTTCAAATGAAGGGTCATTATGCATGACGCGTTCATAGGCATCTGCAAAATCAACTACAGCTCCTATGGCTATAGTAGCATATTGCAATCCTGTTTGTGGTTGAGAGGGTTTGCCTCTATGAAAGTCTACGTGTGTCCCATCTGCATAAGTACCATAGATTACCCATTCCTTAAACCATCGGTGAGCATCCTTTACAATGTCTTTTGCTTTGCTGCCATATACAGTATGATCCTTTAAGAATAATGCAGCTCTTGAGGCAAATCTCCAGTTTACAGTACTGCGATTGGCAAAGAATTCGTTAAACCCATAAGATGTGTATGGAGCTCCTTCCCATGCCGCGCCTAATTTTCGATCAATCCACCCACCAATTGTCACACTGCCGTAATCTCCGCTTTCATAGTTTGTAAAGGGGCTACTCATAACAGAATACATTAATGAGTGGTAAAAAACCATAGCATGGTATAACCACTTTTCAATATCTGCCCTATCGGTTGAAGTGTATACGCTACTCGATTTGGTATAGTCGTAAGCATTCAGCATGGAGTTTAGCCAGCAAGCGATAAAAAACCCTGGGTTTCTATCGTTAAACCCTCCTGACCTGGATGGAACCCAACGTCTTGTATTAGAAAAATCTAACCATGGGTTTTTGGCATACCATACCAATTCGTTTTTTACTGCATGGGCATATTCGCTTCCAGAGATGCCATCAACTTTTTGATCATCACCTCCTGCCAATAAGTATACAAAACCAGCATGCATTACAGATAAGGCTGCATAATCATTTCCACTAATACCAGGGCGAGGTTCTTTCGCGTCGATATGTGGGATTCGATCTGGCCAGGTATTGTTAGGCACCCAAGGGGAGTTTAATTCTGTAATAGGGCTTTGTAATCCTCGACTATCATCATAATTAGTATACCGATCATTATCGGAATCATTAACACAACTTTTGGCATCTGCCAAAATACGGCTCCAATCTCCTGGACTATTTGTACTTACATCTCCTTTAGTGTGATACATCTGTTGTCCAGAAACCAATCCAGCTCTTGCTCTCCAAATTTCTATTTCTTCTGGACTATATTGTAGTCCTCTTTGGGCTTGTAATGAAAAGTATAAAAATACGAACAACACAAATAATGAAACCTTTTTATACTTTTTTAATGTAAAAGACAATCTGTTTTTTTTCATAAGTAGGGTTTTATAAAATTGATTTGTAGATATGTTTTAATAAATATTTCACATAGTTTTATTAATTAAGCTATTAGCGGTTTTTAGTTATAATTTTAAAAAGATCGATTATCCAAAACCTATAAGATTGTTCACCACAAATGTCACTATTTTAAGATACTGCCTCATCACCCTTCTAGGGTGATTTTTTTACTTTTAGACCCATTAGAAAATAAGAACGAACAAGATTCGTTTATAAAGGAAAGAAGTGAAACCGTGAATTGCTGTTTGACCAAGACAATACCCTAACAATTTTATATTTTGTGAAAAAACACATATGCACCATTTGGGTAGTGATAATTTACAATCTGTGTTATGGACAGCATAATTTTACTTCTTACAACAGTTCTAATGGTCTTCCGCATGACTTAACATATGGTTTACATCAGGATGATACTGGTATTATTTGGATGGGAACCGATGCTGGTCTGGTTCGTTACAACGGAAAGGATTTTGACCTATTGACTCTAACCGAGGGCTTAAGGAGTAATTATGTTATTGATATCAAACCCATTGGGGCTCATAAAAAAATAATTGCTACCTGGGGTGGGGGGCTGCATATTTTGGATGAAGAAAATAGAATTCATCGATTGACTATAGAAGATAGTTTATCGAAGCTAACGAATGTCATTCCTTTCAAAAATGATTTTATATGTAAATTTTTTGGAGACCGTTTTTTTTATTACAAGAAAGTAAACAAAAGCTATTTGCCTATGCAGCTTTCGCTTTACAAAGATTTTGGAATACTTTCCTCAAAGAACAGAACTAATGATATAAGGCCTGATATAAAATTTAAAAAAATTTCTGAAAGGGTATTTGCTTACGATATTAACAGGACTGGAAACCCAATGTACGAAATACACAATAATACATCGGTTACAGAGGTTTTTTCTTTCCTTAAAAAATATGATTTGTGTGATTTTGGCCTATATAGGCCAGGGGTACTATTTGGGCTGACCAAAAAAAAATTACTTCTATTCACTGAAAAAGATGGGGTTATTGATGAAATCCTGTACGATGACAATCATTTGCCTTTTTTAAGGTTTTACAAAAAAGACCATTTAGAGGTTTTCCTTGTTAAGGCAGCTAATGATACCCAGCAACTACTTGTCGTGGATAACACAACCAAAAAGACTTTTGTAGTTGATGAAAAAGCTCTGAAATTCAAAAAAATCAGTGATATCTTAATAGACAGGGATTATAATATTTGGGTAAGCACTTATGGAAACGGCATCCTAAAGATCCAAAGAGAAACCTGTTCTCCTTTTATTGAGCTATTTAAAGAAAAAATGTTTTTAGATGTTGTAGAAGATGACACTTATTTTTACTTATTGAGCCAAGATAAAATTTGTATGATGGATCCTAAGCTATCATCTTTGGAGTGTATCCCTATCCCAGAAAGTTATGATATTGCTAAAAGAAAAGACCAAATACTTATTTTCAATAAAAAACTGATAGAGAAAGATACGTTTCATTTTAATGGAAAATTATTTCGGCTTACAGAAGATTACCATCTTATTTCCCATCAGAAAGATTCGATTTTTCACAATGCGAACACCTTGAAAATTAGAAGAAATGGTAAGACGACCTTGTTGCTATCTGAGGTTCAAAAAGAAGAATATAAAAATATTGATATAAACGATGTTGAAGTATTTTCTGGACATTTATGGTGCGCTTCAAACTTGGGGATATTTGTTTTTAATATAAAAACCTACGCATTGGAAAAAAGGATAACCACTGCCAATGGTCTTTCTCATAACTTGGTTATTGATTTGGAAGTAGATGGCAACACTATTTGGGCGGCAACTATCAATGGGCTAGATCAGATAAACGATAATCATATAACTCCTTTTGATAAAAAATGGCGGACACATTCTAAACAGGTAAACTCCCTTTATAAAGATAAGTTTGGTCAACTCTGGTTGGGGACGCAGTGTGGGCTTTCTATGTATAATGGTCAGGAATTATATCATTTTGATGAAAAAAATGGATTGTCCTCTTCTTCTGTAATGAAAATAAAAACCGATACTCAAGATCGATTGTGGATAATAGGCAATAACGGGATAGATATTTTAGAAAATCAATCTAAATTTAGCCCCTGTACTTCGGGGAAACTAATGATAACTCAATCCCAATCAAAGTTTGATATAGAATTAGTAGATTATTCAGGAAGGTTTAATCTCATAGAGTACAGTCTAAATAATACTACCTGGAAAGAAGTTAGTGATAAGAATTTGGATTTTAAAAATTATCAATATGATAGGTATTCTATCGTATTTAGAACCAGAAAGCCAGATAGTAATTGGACGTATTCTAACACCTATAATTTTGCGATTACAAGACCCTGGTATAAAAGTTGGTTTTTTATTACAAGTATCATTATGTTATTGGTGTTACTAGGTTCCTTTTTTGTACATCATCGACTTAAAAAATTGAAAGAAAGAAATATGATGTTAAAAAGGACAATCAACCAATCTGAATCGTTAAAAAGAGAACTGGACCATGCTAGAGAAAATATCGCCAAGGATTTTCATGATGAATTGGGCAATAAGATTGCTGGAATTGTTTTATTATCTGAGTTAGCGGCCCAGGAAGTGAGAATAAAAAATCAGCCTCAATTATTTAAAAGACTTCAGAGAATTCAAGAAGATGCCAGTTCTCTCTATACAGGTATTAAAGACTTTATATGGAGCATTGATCACAAAAGCGATAACCTGCAAGAACTCATTTATTATTTAAAGGATTTCGGAGAAGATTTATTTTCACATAATAATATTAATTTTTTTGTTTATGCAGATATCGATTATTTATCAATAAAATTACCATATTACTGGTCCAAACACCTTCTCTTGATATTCAAAGAAGCGATGACCAATACATTGAAACATTCTAAAGCGAACAGAGTAGAGTTCAAGGTTGAGTTTAATGGCAATAATTTATGTATGATACTTTCTGACAACGGAAAAGGATTTGACCAAAAAAAAATAAAACGCACCTATGGTTTAGTAAATATGAAAAAAAGGGCGGTGCTGATTGGAGTAAAAATAAGTATAGAGTCAAAAAACGGTACCCGTATAATCCTTAACGGTGTAATACCTTAATCTCATTCCAAATTTATAATTAACCCCAATAATCATAAACTTAAAGTGAAGAAGAAAAAAAAGATTGTAATTATAGAAGATTATAAACTTATTCGAGAAACCTATCAACAGATCATAAATAGTACAGAAGCGTATGAAGTGATTGGTAGTTATGAAAGTTGTGAAACTGCATTTAAAAAAATTAAAAATACCATACCTGATATTATACTTATTGATATTTCATTACCTGGTATGAACGGAGTAGAAGGTATCAGGTTTTTTAAACATCTCTTTCCTGATATTCAAATCATTGTAATTACCGTGCACGAGCGATCAGATTATATATTTGATGCACTGTGCGCAGGAGCCATAGGGTACCTTACAAAAACTGGGGGCGAAAAACAAATACTAGAAGCTTTACACCAGTTAAAAACAGGAGGGGCTCCTATGAGTAGTTGTATAGCGAGGCGGGTCGTGCAGTCATTCCAAACCAAGAAATTGGAAGACTTAAGTTATAGGGAAAATGAAGTGTTAAACCAATTATCAAAAGGAAAAAGCTATGCTTCCATTTCAGAAACTTTATTCATTAGCATAAATACGGTAAAAACCCATATTAAAAACATTTATGAAAAACTTCAGGTGACCAACAGAGAAGATGCTATTAAGTTATATGATGATAAACGCCTCCGTTAACGTTCTTGTACCAGAAATTATTTTATTTTTTGCGCATACCACTGGTTGGTTTTATTAGTATTGTATCTTTGTGTTAAACATACGCATAAATGAAAATCAAACAAGATATAAAGGTAGCAATTGATGCGGTCGTTTTTGGCTATGAGTCTAAAAACAGTCTTTCTGTTTTATTAATTAAAAGAGGAATTGAGCCTTTTAAGGATGAATGGGCTTTACCTGGAGGATTGGTTTTAAATGACGAATCATTAGAAGATGCTGTTGAAAGAGAGCTTAAAGAAGAAACAGGGGTAACTATAGATTACTTAGAGCAGTTATATACGTTTGGCTCGCCCAATAGAGACCCTAGAAACAGGGTGTTAGCTGTGAGCTATTTTGGTTTGGTAAAACCCAATCATTTCAAAATTAAAGCAGACACCGATGCAGTAGATGTACAATGGTTTCATCTAAGCGAATTACCAAAATTGGCTTTCGATCATCAACAGATTTTAGACATGGCACATAAACGTCTAAAAGCAAAATTGAGTTATGAACCCATTGGTTTTGACTTGCTGAATGACGAATTTCCATTCTCAGACTTAGAGAATTTATATATGACTATTTTAGAAAAAGAAATAGATCGAAGAAATTTTAGAAAAAAAATGTTAAGCTTTGGTATTATTGAAGAAACCAATAAAATAGAAAAAATTGGTAGTGGACGACCAGCAAAGCTCTTTAAATTCAATAAAAAGAAATTCCAACAACTTATTGTAAATGATTTCCATTTCGAAATAAAGTTTGTGTAAATATTACACAAAATTTTGTTATATCGTTTTCTCTTCTTACATTTGCGTAAAATAAACGCAATATGATCTTGAACCTAGACCTTAATTTCAACCCTTTCAGCAAGGAAAAAACTATTGATTATGAAAGTTTCACGTTTTCAGGAGGCGAACCACATATCAAAATTTTAACACCAATAAACGAAGGTCAAAATGTAATGGTAACCCATAGGGTACAGTCTTTTGATGATTTTGGATTATTGTTATTAGCTATCGATGCATTGCAGAGAATGGGGATTAAAAATATAGATGTGTTTGTTCCTTATTTCCCTGCCGCCAGACAGGATCGGGTTATGGTATCAGGAGAACCGTTATCTGTAAAAGTGTATGCCGAAATATTAAATGCTTTGAATTTGAACAGTGTAACGGTTTATGATCCACATTCCGAAGTAACCCCTGCTCTTTTGAATAATAGCAAGGTGATTTCCAATCATAACTTTATTAAAGAAGTGATTGAAGATATAAATGAAGAGATCATTCTTATTTCGCCAGATGGAGGCGCTTTAAAGAAGATTTACAAATTATCCAGTGCATTAGGGGGTATCGATGTTGTAGAATGCTCAAAATCAAGAGACGTAAAAACAGGACAGATATCAGATTTTAAAGTATATGTCGACGATTTAAAAGGAAAACCCTGTTTAATAGTTGATGATATATGTGACGGAGGAGGCACTTTTATGGGTTTGGCAAATGAGCTTAAAAATAAGAATGCAGGGAAATTATACCTAGCCGTTAGTCACGGTATTTTTAGCAAGGGATTAACGGAGCTTAGTAAGTATTTTGATAAGATATATTGTACGGATTCGTTTAGGAGTATAGAACATACTGAAGGCTTCATTCAAGTTCAATTAAAAGAAAAAAATGAAACTAAAATTATATAAAGAACAAATTAAAGAGTGGCCTTATAAAGGGCATCATATTATGGCTCAATATAATGATGACCAAATAATAGTGTATCAATCATACAGACCAGAGATAGGATATTTTGCTGTAAAGCATCAATATTTTGGAGGTAATTTTAGCTTGAATCGAATGACATGGGTTAAACCTAATTTTTTATGGATGATGTATCGAAATGGTTGGGGAACTAAGGAAGGTCAGGAAGTTGTTTTGGCTATTCATTTAAAGCGAGAAGCTTTTGAACGTTATTTAGATGCAGCTGTTCATTCTAGTTTTCAAAATAGCATATATGGTAATAGAAAGGAATGGGAGGAAGCTGTGAAAACCTCTAATATCCGCTTACAATGGGATCCAGACCATGACCCCTATGGAGCAAAACAAGAAAGAAGAGCCATACAAATTGGTATTAGAAATGAGGAGATTAAGAGATTTTCAAAAGATGATATCTTAGAAATACATGATATTTCCAGTTTTGTCAGTGATCAATATCAATATGTTTTGAAGAAAGATTTGGATAAATTACTTATACCCGAAGAAAAGCCATATATACCGAGTAGTATTCAGGTGTGTGAAAAATTAAAAATAGTATTATGAATTTAACGATACACGGTTATTCAACCGCATTATTTTCTACTTGGTATGCTATAGAGGAATTAGGTGTTTTATTTGATGCAGGTGATGGCTTAACAGCTAATTTACTTGGAAAAAGTGGTAAAATAAAACATGTTTTTATTTCTCATGCAGATCGAGATCATTTAACAGGTCTTTTACAATATAATCAGTTATTTGGATATTTAAAACCAACTATTTATTTCCCAAAGGATGCGGGATCGTTTAAATTTTTACAATCGTTTTTCGAAGACTTTGATCCGCATCAAAAAGGAACAAAATGGGTCGCACTTAAAAACGAAACAGAGATAAAAACAAAACGAAATATTATAGTTAAGGCTATTGAAAACAAACATATTGATGTTAAAGGAGCTATAAAAAGCTTATCATATAAAGTTTATGAAGAAAAAAACAAGTTAAAAGCAGAATTCCTAAGGCTTTCACCAAATGAACTTATACACTTAAAAAAGAATAAGGGAGATAGTTTTATTAGGGAAATAAAAAGAAATAATATTTTGACATATTCAGGAGACACGCCAATTTATGATATTTCTGTTTACGATAATTGTGAGGTGTTAGTACATGAAGCCACATTTTTAAGAAAGGATGAGGTTAACTTAAAGGCAAATAAAAACAAACATAGTTCTTTAGAAGAAGTAATGGAAATGGTGTCTCAAATACATGTTCAAAAATTAATACTTGGTCACTTCTCTTCAAGATATGACCAAACAGAAATAGATAGTGAAATCAAACGTTTAATAAAACTCTATAACATAAAAATACCGGTATATAGAATTCCTGTTGGAGCCTGCGTAAAAGATATATTGAATACTAATACTGTGAATTAGAATTATGGAAATAAAATATATAAAAGGAGACGCAACCCAACCCAATTGCGATGGTAATAAAATCATAGTCCATATCTGTAATGATATTGGAGGATGGGGAAAGGGGTTTGTAATGGCTATTTCTAGCAGGTGGTCACTGCCTGAAGCTTCTTATAGAGCATGGCATAAATCACAAAATAATTTTGAATTAGGCAACGTACAATTTGTACAAGTTGAAAATGATTTATGGGTGGCCAATATAATAGGACAACATAAAATAAAAAAGGATGAACGAGGTAATCCACCAATTAGATATGAAGCTGTTGAAACGGGCATAAAAGAAGTTTTAAAAAAAGCAAAAGATTTAGGAGCTTCGGTACACATGCCAAGAATTGGTTGTGGTTTAGCAGGAGGAAAATGGCAGAAAATAGAACCTATTTTATTATATAATTTAGTCAATAAAGGGATCAAAACAGTGGTTTATGATTTCGAGTAAAAAGAAAAATGAGAAAAAATAAAATAAACTCGGCGTTATTTGGATTAGCGGTAGGCGATGCCTTAGGAGTGCCTGTTGAATTTAAAGATAGGGATTATTTAAAACGCTTTCCTGTTACAGGTATGTTAGAGTATGGAACACATGCACAACCGTTAGGAACATGGAGCGATGACAGTTCGTTAGCATTTTGTTTGGCTGAAAGCTTATGCAGGAGATATGATATTAATGACATAGGACAAAAGTTTGTACAATGGAGAAATGAGGAAATTTGGACACCACACGGGAGCGTATTTGATATTGGGATTTCAACGAATCAAGCAATTCACTCCATAGAGACAGGAACAAAACCAATACTTGCAGGAGGTCGTTCAGAAATGGATAATGGTAACGGTTCTTTGATGCGAATTTTGCCATTGATATTTTATATTAAAGATTTTAAAATAGAAAAACGATTCGATATAATTAAAGATGTTTCATCAATTACCCACGCACATATTAGATCGGTATTAGCATGCTTTATCTACTTAGAATATGCTCTTAACCTTTTGAATGGTAAAGCTAAATGGGACGCTTACAAAGAAATGCAGATTGGAGTAAATCGTTTTTTGAACAATAATCCTATTTGTTCTCAGAATGAAATGGATAAGTTCCATAAAATATTAGAAAATCGAGTTGGAGATTATCAACTCCAGGTTTTGCATGAGTTAGATGAAGGTGGTATTAACGCTGGCGGATATGTTTTAGATAGTTTAGAGGCTAGCTTATGGTGTATTTTGACTTCAGAGAACTATAAAGAATCTGTTTTGAAAGCAGTTAATTTAGGAAAAGATACAGATACCACAGCTGCAATAACAGGAGGTTTGGCAGGTTTGTTATATGGATATAATGCTATTCCTGATAATTGGGTACATGTGTTGTCCAGAAGAGAAGATATAGAAAAGCTATGTGATGAATTATCAATAAAATATAATATTGACTAAGCATGGAGATGACAGAACAACATAAAAAACAAATCAGCAAGTTTTTAAGCTTAATACTCCGACATCAGCCAGAGAAGATAGGACTCACATTGGATGAAAATGGCTGGGCTTTAGTAAATGATATTTTAGAAAAATCGAAATTACAATTTACACTTGAAGAATTAAACGAGGTCGTTATTACAAATGATAAACAACGATTCTCGTTTAATGCCGATAAAACTAAAATTAGAGCAAACCAAGGGCATTCATTAAAAACGGTTGATCTAAACCTGGAGGCTCAAATACCTCCCCGGTTTTTATACCATGGTACAGTGCCAAAGTTTATCCCAAAAATAAAGTCGCAGGGATTAAAAAAAATGAACAGACAGCATGTGCATTTAAGTAAGGATAGAGATACAGCAATAAAAGTAGGCTCTAGAAGAGGAAAACCAGTAATATTAAGCATTAGAGCTTTAGATATGTACAATAATGGCCATCAATTCTTTATATCTAATAATGGTGTTTGGCTTACAGATACAGTACCATTTGAATTCATTGATTTTTGATTCACTTAAATGAAAGGAGTAAGAGTGGCAACATATTAAAAATAGATATAACCTTTTAAATGAAATGAGAATTAAGTTTTGTATGAATAATGTATTTATTAGACGAATGGACCTTGTTGAAGTGGTTTAAACTTTTAGGATTTAAGCGAAAATAAGTCGTTTTGGGTCTGAATGAAGGCTTTTTATAGCAAATTGAAAAAATTTAAACCACTTTATTAATAAAATGAAGGATAAGAATGACAAATAATAATAAATGTTTACATAATTTTACCTTAAGTTATAATATTGCACTTCTACGAGTGTTTATATAAAACCCCAATGATAAATAAAAACAAATAAAAATGAGTGAAGATTTAAAACCGCGATTTGTTGATGCTTTAAGAAGGAACAACGATCAAATTAGAGAAGACAGGGCTAAGGTCATAGCAGAAGATTCTGAGTTAATTTATAGACGAAGAATAGAAGATATAGAGCTTAAAATTAAACGTTTAAGTAGGGAGCAGGAAAGTGCAATAGATATAAGTCCTTTAGATAAAAACAGCTTGACTTTTGCCGATTTTAACCCAGATAGTTTTGTTGAAAAAGATATAGAGATATCTTTAAAAATAAGAAACTTAAAAATACAGTTTGAAATTACTAAAAACAGATATGAATATTTATTTGGAAAAAAATACTAATTATGGGAGGAGCAAAATATAATATAGATCATAGATTTTTAAGAGCAAAAAAGGCAGGTTATGCCAGTAAAGCGGTGAATGATATTTTCACACAAAATAAAGAACGAAGAGCCCATAATTCAATGGTTCCTAAAAACATTGAATATAGAGAAGCCAGGGATTCAGAAATACACCCTAACTCATTTCCTGTTATTTTGGCTTTAGATGTAACAGGAAGTATGGGGCATATTCCACATGATTTAATTAAAGATGGTTTACCAAAATTAATGGGAGGCATTATTCAAGATGGTGTTCCAGATACTGCGTTGCTTTTTTTGGGAATTGGAGATCATGAATGTGATGCATACCCTCTACAAGTTGGTCAGTTTGAATCTGGAGATGAAGAATTGGATATGTGGCTTACCCGCACTTACATAGAATCTGGAGGCGGAGGAAATGCAGGGGAAAGCTATTTATTGGCTTGGTATTTTGCAGCATTTCATACAAGAACAGATGCCTTCGAAAAAAGAAAGCAAAAAGGCGTATTAGTTACGATAGGTGATGAACCCAATTTGAAGTCATTACCTGCTTCTGCAATTAAAGAAATTATGGGTGCTGGACAGCAAACATATTCCGATATAGAATTGTTGGAAGAAGCTAAAAAGAGGTACGAGGTATTTCATGTAAGCGTTACACATTCTCCTAGAGCTGTTGAAGCGGAAAAAGGCTGGAAAGAATTGTTGGGGAATAACTGTATTTCTGTAAGCGACTATAAAACAATACCTGAAGTTATAAAAAATTTAGTATGCGAAAAGTATGAAACAAATAAGGGAGTAAAAACAGATATTTCAGAAACAGGCTTTGATGACATTGATATGTTGTAAAGAATGAAAAAAGCTAAAATTGTTATAGGTTTAGGGTTTGGTGATGAAGGCAAAGGTATTACTACCGATTTTCTGTGTGATCAAAACCCTGAATCTATTGTTGTACGCTTTTCTGGAGGTCACCAGGCGGCACATACCGTCCTGTTTGACAATAAGAAACATGTGCACGCTAGTTTTTGTAGTGGAGCATTAAGGGGGCTCCCCTCTTATTTTAGCGAGCATTGCATAATACACCCTTCGTTTCTGTACAACGAAAAAAAAGAATTAGAGGAGAAAAATGGCAATACAGAGCTTTATATTCACCCCCTGGCCAAAGTAGCAACGCCTTTTGATGTTTGGTACAACCGTAAGAATGTTAAAAATTTGGAACATGGAAGTTGTGGTAAAGGCATTGGAGCAACAATGAAAAGAAATGAAGGGCCCTATAAGCTATACGCAATTGATTTATTGGCACCCCAATCATTGCTCATTGAAAGATTAAAAGGCATTGCCAATTACTATGGAATATATGGTAATGACGAATTGCAAAATGAAGTAGATTATTTTTTAAAATGTATTAATAATCTAAAATGGAAGATAAAAGATTATTCATTCTTAAAAAAGTATGATACTTATATATTCGAAGGGAGTCAAGGTGTTTTATTAGACATGAATCATGGAATATTTCCAAATGTGACTTATGCAAATACAACGTCTAAAAATGCCATTGAAATTTGTAAAAAACTTCAAATAGAAGGCAAAAATATAGAGACATTTTATGTTTCAAGATGCTATGTAACTAGACATGGAAATGGTTGGATGTTTAATGAAGAAGAAATCGAGCTAAGAAATAATGAAGAAGAAACATGTGTTTATAACGAGTATCAGAAGGGTTTACGACTGGGAAAATTGAACCTTGATTTATTATTGCATGCAAAAAAAATAGATCAGATTTATAACATATCAAAGAAGAATAATATTGTGATTACTTGTTTGGATCAGTTTGATGATTCGATTGATTGGGGAAAATTAAACCATAATTTCAATAGAGTTTATGGTTCTTATAGCCCTGAATCGAAAGCTTTTAAAGTATTGAATATATAAACGTCACCATCATTTAAAAATTGATTGTAAGGATTAAAAAGAAAAACTATAAAAACCCATAAGTCTAATATAAATAATATTATTATAGAAATTAAAGCTAATGGAAAAGGAAAAAACTGAGTTATTAGAAATTTTAGCTGAATTGGAACATATACAATGGACGAATTGGGCTAAAAACTTAATTAAAAGAGAATCTTTATCAATAGAAACTATAGAAAGATGGGAAAGTTATTTTGTTCCATATAAAAACCTACCTGAAAATATTAAAGAACTGGACAGGGATTATGCTAGAAAAGTTATGTCAGCTCTAAAGCATTTTGAAAACCGTAAGAATTTGATTTAAAGTTAAGAAGACCTGCCAAATGAACTTATTTACCAAAAAAACGGCCGATATATTTATTGATTTGCGTTATTTTTACGCAAATAAATTTGCAAAACAAAAATTACTTTTTATATTTGTGTAATAAATACGCAAATCAAAACACTATGAACCCATTATTATTTACAGACGGTTATAAGGTAGACCACAGAAGACAATATCCAGAAAACACAACGTTAGTTTATTCTAACTGGACACCTAGAAAAAGTAGAATTGATCATATTGATGAGGTTGTATTTTTCGGGTTACAATATTTTATTAAAAAATACATGATTGAGGATTTTCAAGATAAATTTTTCAATCAACCTAAAGACGTCGTATGCCAAAAATATGCGAGACGTATTAATAACTATTTAGGAGAAAACAAGGTAGGAGTTGAACATATTTCAGACCTGCATGATTTAGGATATTTACCAATGGTTATAAAAGCATTGCCAGAAGGCGTATCTGTGCCCGTTCGAGTGCCTATGTTCACCATGTACAATACGAAACCTGAATTTTTTTGGCTTACCAATTATTTTGAAACCTTATTATCTACAACGGTTTGGCTCCCGTGTAATTCTGCAACCATAGCTAAACAATACCGAATGATTTTAGATGATTACGCAAAAGAAACATCATCAACACCAGAATTTGTAGATTGGCAAGGGCATGATTTTTCCATGCGAGGTATGGCTGGATTAGAGGCTGCCAAGCTTAGTGCAACGGGACACTTATTAAGTTTTACAGGCACAGATACCATTCCTGCAATAGATTTTTTAGAAACCTATTATAACGCAAATTCCGATTCTGAATTGATAGGTGGTTCTGTTGCAGCAACAGAACATTCGGTCATGTGCATGGGTACAGACTCGGGTGAGCAAGATACCTTTAAAAGATTAATAACAGAAGTTTATCCAAGCGGTATTGTCTCTATTGTTTCAGATACATGGGACTTATGGAAAGTCTTAACGGAGTATTTGCCTAACCTAAAAGAAGAGGTTTTAAATAGAGATGGAAAAGTGGTTATTCGTCCAGATAGTGGAGACCCAGTAGATATTATTTGTGGGAACCCTAAAGGTAAAACCCCAAAAGAACAAAAAGGTGTTATAGAACTATTATGGGAGGTGTTTGGCGGCACAAGAAATAATAAGGGGTATAAAGAGCTCGATTCACATATTGGAGCAATTTATGGAGACAGTATTACTTTGGAGAGAGCTGTTCAGATTTGTGAACGTTTAAAACAAAAAGGGTTTGCTTCTACAAATGTGGTTTTAGGAATAGGCTCTTTCACCTACCAATACAATACTAGAGATACTTTTGGTTTTGCCATGAAGGCTACCTATGGAGAAGTGGAAGGTGAAGGGCGTGAAATATTTAAAGACCCTGTTACCGATGATGGCACAAAAAAATCAGCAAAAGGACTTTTAAAAGTTGTCAAGTCAAATGGCACTTATAAGCTTATAGATCAGGTAACTTGGACTGAAGAAAAAGAAGGAGAGCTAAAAGAGGTTTTTAGGGATGGAGAACTTATAATTGATGAATCTCTAACTGATATTAGACAGCGATTAAAATCTGTTTAATAACATACTGGTCATTACTGCTTTTAAAGATGGATAAAAGGGGGTGTCTAGAAAAGTTTTTGTAATTTGATTTGTCAGGTTGAGCACTTCGACTACGCTCAGCATTCAACCTGTCGAAACCAACATTGAGTATCAGTATTTTAAAAATATTTCGACAAGTTCAATATGGCATTGAACATACTTTTTAGACACCCTCTTTTTTTAGTTCTTAAGGAATCGGGTATAATTCTTTAATTCCCTAAATTTGAATAAAGGAAATACATTAAATAATTTACCCTTCAATTCCTTAATAGATTATGTCTCAAAGAAATATTGTAATTACAGGAGCCAGTGGTGGTTTTGGTAGTATGCTTTCTAAAGGTTTAGCAAATAAGAATCACCATATTATTTGCCTCGGACGAAATCAAGAGCATTTACAGGAACTGGTAAACCATATTAAGTCTAATGGAGGAAGTGCTTCCTTTGAAGTATGTGATATGATGAATGACCAAACCGTTGAGGCTGTTGGACATAAAATCGTTAAGGAAATGGGACATATAGATGTTTGGATTAATAATGTGGGTGTTAACAATCATAACGCGATTGGCCCATCTTGGGAACTAGAACCGAAAAACTGGTGGACCGAAGTCTCTTTAAATTTATATACGGCTTTTTTGGGTACACGAATAGCCATTAACCTTATGAGAACCAGAAATTTTGGATATATAATAAATCTTGGTGGTGGAGGTGTACAGGAACCCAAGCCATTTGGGTCTGCTTATGGAGCAGCAAAAACAGCCATAGTAAAGTTTACAGAAACGGTTAATATAGAGTTGAAAGAAGAAAAATTAAATATAAAAGTATTTGCTTTCAATCCAGGTTTTATAAAAAATAAGCGTACCGAAACATTAATAAAATCAGATGTGGCAAGAAAATATATGCCTAAATTAGAACAGGTGTTTAAGTACGGAGTGATGTCTAAACCAGAAGACTCAATATCTTTAATAAATACTTTAATTAGCGGAAGCGCAGATGAATTAAGCGGGCGATATTTTTTTTCAGATGATCAAAATATTGATGAAGCTGTTGCTAATAAAAAAAGCTTTATTGATGAAGGGAAAAATTTGCTACGAGTGAAGTTGTAAGTTCTTGGAAAAACAAAAGCCTTTCAGAAATGAAAGGCTTTTGTTTTTTAAGAGAAACTTATTTTTTTAATACCACTTTTTTAAATGCTTTATGGTCTCCTACTTCTAATTCAATAATATAGATGCCATTCGTTCTCATATTGAGCATATCCTTGTTGTATTCTAAGGTATGGTTGCCTGGCGAAAATTCACCTATCTTTTCTTGGTAGATGGTTTGTCCAAGTATGTTAAATACGCTTATGTTTATTTTGCTTGCTGAAGACAGCTTTAAATCCATATTGATATTTTTTGAAGTTGGATTTGGGTAAACATTAAATGATGCGCCGTTGTTGTGTACTTTGTCTAAGTTTAATGCCAATGTACTTTGTCCATAAACAAGAACTTCTGTCATATGCAAGAAATTCGTTCCTGCTAATTGAACCCGCACGTATCTTCCAGTGCGATTTACGTCTATAACAGAAAGCACTTCGGCAGAATCTGGAGTATGATAATTGCCAACACCTGATTGATTAATAGTTGTATTTAAATCTTGTGAGTCAAAAGGTACATCGGAAACGAAGACATGAAAGTTTTTGAAACGATCCTGACAACAATCTAATCGATTATAAATTTCAATAGTTGTAATGTCTGATACAGCGCCTAAATCTACTTCCCACCAAGCATTGGTGTCACTAGTTGTATGATTAAAATCGTTAAAGGCACCATTCACAGCTTTAGAAGCATAATGTGTACTATTGTCACTAGATTGAAAAGCAGGTTTATTCAGTGCTAGGTTTGGTCTTGGGTCTCCAGCGCCAATACCAGCTAGTATTAATTGAGGCGGATTGCTACTCTCTCGGCTACCAAAAACAAATGTTTGATCGGTTTTGTTTCTATTTTTATGTCGGTCTTGACTTTCTACTAAGTTAGAGAGTTGAAACGATACAATACCACCATCTATTTTTAATTCTTGATTAATAAATTTTGTAACATCCCATTCTACCCACGCTTCTTTTTCGGTAAATTGAGTCTCAGCAGCATTTTCGTTGCCTCTAAAGTTTCTTAACTGAGCTGGAATCCCTGTATTTTTTGGACCGTTGCCCCATGTTATCCCAGCTTCTGTCCAGTCATCGTCACGTAATTCATGTAAAAATATCCAGCCTTCATCATTACTACCCGTATTATAAACCCTAAGTTTTGCACTGGCTATAGAAGACGCTGTTAAACTGCTTAAATCAAACTTCATGTAAGCTTTCATAGTCTCTGAAGCTGTATAAGCATGTTTGGCATTTAAAGTGGCTCCTGTACCGTCTTGTGTTCCATTATTTCTAACAAAAGCATCGTCTGTAGGATTTAATATTTGCCTTGAAGAAGCTGTTCCTGGTAAAACAGAAAAATCACGGGTGCGAGGTTCTATATTACCTTCGTTGTCAATGACTTCTGTTCTTAAAACATAATTACCAGCCGCTAAATTATTTAATGTAAATTGATAGGGAGCCGAAGCTGTTTGCGAATGGAATACACCGTTTAAAAAGAGCTTGACATTGGTGATACTTCCATTATCTGTAGCATTTATTTTTACGTTTACGTTATCGCCATCATAGTAAAAATCATTGGTCCCTGGTAATTCAAAATCCACTGTGGTTCCTGTATCGGCCCACCATTGATACCCTTTAGAAATGGCATCTGGTATAAGAATACCTTGTGTTAGGGTAGGGCCATCGTGGGTAGACCAATCAAACCAGGATTGGTTTATTTTCTCTAAGGTTTCAGCACCTTCTTTATGTCCATCAACAGGACCTGCATAAGAGAGATCGGTAACATCGTACTCCCACTCGGTGCAAAGTACTCTATGTTTGTTCGCAGCAGATTTTAAGTTGTTGGAAGTCCCGCCACCATATAAATGATGTCCAGCCGAAGTATAATCCCAATCTAAATCGCCTTCATAATTTATTAGTAACTCGTCCATATAATTATGATGGGGGGCACTAAACACAATAAGTTGCTTATTAGGAGCAAGGGTTCTTACCATGTTATAAATTTCTAAAAACCGGGTTTTATAAGATGTGGTGAGGTACCCACTTAAAGAGAAGCTAGGCTCATTTTGTAACTCGTAAATAACATGGTCGTTGTCTTTGTAACGAGGAGCAATGTGTGTCCAAAATTGCTCCAGCCAATTCATGGTATAGTCGGTTCCATTTCCCTTGTTAGGATCTTGTTCTCCAACATTGTGGTAATCAATAATAACAGTCATCCCAGTAGCAACTGCATTGGCGACGACTTTATCCATTTCAACACCCAGTTCATCCCAAGTCCAAACATCTAAATTAGGTTGCAATGATTTTAATGCGCCAACCCAATTAAGCCTCACAGCATTATAGTGGTTGTCCTTTAATGCCCACCAAGAATTTATATCTTGAGCGTAAATTAATGGTCCAGGGTATCTCTTAGCAAATGTCATAGGCGCCGCTCTAAGGTTTTCACCATATTTATCCTTTAAGGTGCCTTTTAAAACCCCTTGTCTTACTAAGCTTAAACGATTCCAGACCCAATCGGGGTTTGTACCGCCATTGTCACTTAGCTCTATTGTTAATTCCCCGTCGCTCACAGTTACCGTCCCTCTTACGTAAGGGTAAGATCCTGCAGGAGAATCTAAGTCACTGGTAAGTGTTACCCCTTCTACAACAACCTGCATATTGTCATGGGCAGTTGTTCTGTCCCCCATGTTCATGACAACTTCCCAATCACCATTTTTTATTTTATGTCTAAAAGTAGTAGTGGTGCTGCTATGACAAAAATCACGGTTGTTGTCATTCGTGCCCGATGCCGTACCCCTATCGGTTGCATTTGGTTGTGTACTCCATGAAATATCTCCGGTTGTTTCAGGCGATATGCGTGTCCATCCACTTAAAACAGCAGATGTAGGTGTTCCTAGATCATAATCATATCGAGTTCTGTTCAGGTTTACAACAACATTGGCTAAAGGCATTTTGTAATGGTTGTGGTGTCTTACTTCCAATGTGTCTGCTTCAAGATTGTGATTATATTCCTTTTTGTTCAAATCTGTGGTAACACCAAATAGATTCACGGTATAAAAACATAAAGGAATGATTAATAAGTTTAGTATTCTTTTTTCCATTTTCAAAGTAATTATTTTTGAACATGTAATTTACAATGGCTTTTCTTCTTGCAGGTTGGTTATTTTGTCTTAATTGGTGTATAATTTGTTCATGATTAATGATAACTGATCATTATTACTTTTTAAAAGGGTGTTTCAAGGTTTAAACTTTTAGCTTTTTTTGAATGATATGGCTCTTATATCTTCCTGGGTTGTGGTGTGATGATATAAAAATTAGATTTAGAATGCTTTGAATTTAGGTGCAATGTAAAAGTATTGTTATATAGTGGTTAACTATTTCAAAAAATACTACTACTATGTAGATTTAAGCTCAAAATTAATAAAGCGTTATCTCCTAATATTTTTTTAATAAATAAATGAACATCAAGAATTTTAATTTTTTTGTCAGAAAATTATATATATTTGTTATGTGAATTTAAAAAAGTAGGATTTTATTTATAATTAAAATGATGCTTTTGCAAAAAAGAAGTTATAGAATAAAACATCAAAAAAATGTATTTTAACGATGATTTTGTGCGTTTCGTAGGTGTTTTTTTGTAAATTGTGTCATGTTTTTTTTTGCGAACTCACTTTTTTTAATACATTTGTGACCTCATGAGAGTACAAAAGAAAAGAATACTAGCCTCAATCTTATTTGTATTAATAAGCTTTGTATGTATGGCTCAAAATCCTCCGCCCCCAGGACCCCCACCAGCTTATGGGCTTCCAATAGACGGAGGGGTGTTACTCGGTATGGTTTTCGCCTTGTTTTATGGGGCAAGAAAGATATTCATCAAAAATAAGGACCAATAATTGTTACTTATTTATTTCAACCAGTTTAGCAACATACTTTCCTAAAACGTCAAATTCTAAGTTTACTATAGTGCCTGTTTTAAATGTATTAAAATTTGTATGGTCATATGTATAAGGGATTATAGCCACACTAAAGCTGTCTTTTTTTGAATTCACCACAGTTAAGCTTGTACCATTAATAGTTATAGATCCTTTTTCTATAGTTATGTTGTTAAGAGACGTATCATAAGCAAAAGTAAATACCCAGCTGCCGTTGGTCTCTTCTATATTGGTACAAGTAGCCGTTTGGTCTACATGGCCTTGAACAATATGACCGTCAAGCCTGTCACCTAGTTTCATGGCGCGTTCCAAGTTCACTTTGTCATTAATTTTTAAAGTATTAAGACTTGTTTTATCTAATGTTTCTTTTATTGCTGTAACCGTATATTCATCATCATTAATATGTACAACTGTTAAGCATACACCATTGTGAGCAACGCTTTGATCAATTTTTAATTCTGCTGTTATAGTGCTTTTAATAGATATATGAAGGTTGTCTTTTTCTTCCTTTAAATTAGAAACAACGCCTATATCTTCAATAATTCCTGTAAACATGCTATTCTCTGTTTATTTGGTTAAATTTGCCAAGCCAAATGAAATTCAAAATTACAAACAAAAGTTGTTATATTAATGATGAAAAGTGAAAATATAGTAGTAGGAATATCAATAGGAGATTTAAATGGCATTGGAGGAGAAGTTGTTTTAAAAACATTTGAAGATGTGAGAATTTTAGATTTCTGTACACCAGTAATTTTTGCCTCGGCAAAGACCATGAATTTTTTTAAGACGCATTTTAAATCTAAAATTAATTTTCATAATATAAACAATATAGATCAAGTAGTCATTGGAAAAGTTAATGTGTTTAATTGCTGGAACAATCCGGTTAAGATCGAATTTGGCAAAGAAGATGTTAAAATAGGGGCATATGCTATAAAGTCTTTAGAAGCGGCAACAAAAGCATTGAAAAATAATGGCGTTCATGTTTTGGTCACTGCACCAATTAATAAACATAATATTCAATCTGATGACTTCAAATTCCCAGGGCATACCGATTATCTAGCTCAACAATTAGAAGGGGAAAGCCTTATGTTTATGGTTACCGATTCATTAAGAGTAGGCTTGTTAACAGACCACGTGCCTGTAAAAGATATTGTTGAGCACATTTCAGAAGGTCTTATAGAGAAAAAAATAAATACGGTTTACGATTCCCTTAAAAGAGATTTTAAAATAGGAAAACCTAAAATTGCTGTTTTAGGTATTAATCCACATACAGGTGACAATGGAGTGATTGGAAATGAGGATGATACAGTTTTAAGGCCTACGCTTAAAAAAATTAAAGAAGCAGGGAAATTAGTTTATGGCCCTTATGCCGCAGATAGCTTTTTTGGATCCGATAACTATAAGAATTTTGACGCTATAATCGCTACCTATCACGATCAAGGTTTAATCCCTTTTAAAACATTATCTTTTGGTCAGGGAGTTAATTTCACAGCTGGGTTAAGCAAGGTAAGGACATCTCCAGATCATGGCACCGCTTATGAAATAGCAGGAAAAGGTAAGGCGGATGCTGGTTCATTTAAAGAAGCTGTTTATACGGCAATGCAGATATATAGGAACAGGTTTGATTATGAAGAACTTACCTCTAATCCGTTAAAAAAAGCATCCAAATAGATATAAACAAAAAAATGTTTATAAGTCATGTTGCATAACATAAAAATTCATATATTTGCAGGCTCAAAATAGATGAGAGAATGAAGTCATTGAAAGCATTTATAATTCCTTTTGTAGGGTTAAAAATAGGGAAGCATCTTTTTGAGTACAAAATAGAACAAGCGTTCTTTGAACATTTTGAGTATGAAGAGTTTAATAATGCTAATGTCGATGTTAATGTTGAACTGGAAAAAAAGACAACATTACTTGAATTGCATTTTAAAGTTTCAGGTTGGGTTAATATTAATTGTGATTTAACAAACGAGCCCTATAATCAAACTATAGAAAATGAGTTTGATTTAGTAGTGAAATTTGGAGATGTGTATAATGATGAACATATTGATATTCTTATAGTACCTCACGGAACTTACGAAATCAATATACAGCAATATATCTACGAATTGATCGTATTGGCTGTTCCAACCAAAAGAGTACATCCAGGTGTAGAAGATGGCACTTTAAATTCAGACATACTTAAGAAACTAGAAGAATTAAGCCCAAAGATTAAAGAAGATAAGGAAAAAGAGGATATAGATCCTCGTTGGAATACATTAAAGAAACTATTAACGGATAAATAACTATAGAAAATGGCACATCCTAAAAGAAAAATCTCAAAAACAAGAAGAGATAAGAGAAGAACACATTACAAGGCAACTGCGCCACAGATTGCTACATGTCCAACTACAGGAGAACCTCATTTATACCATAGAGCACATTGGTTTGAAGGTAAATTGTATTACAGAGGTCAAGTTTTAATTGACAACTCAGAAGTAGAAAATATAGCATAAATAGTATGCATGCATATAATAAAACGCTCCCATGTGAGCGTTTTTTTTTATGAGATGTTTTTTCTAAAGACAAAAACAATTTATTTGTGTGTTATTAAACTAAAATTTAGTAGTTTTCACCAGATTTTAAACATTTTTGTCTGATTTTAATGATTTTTTGGTCGAATTAACTATAAAGTTATGAGTAAAATTTCAGCAGCAATTACAGCTGTAGGCGCATATGTGCCAGAATATGTATTAACCAACCAAATTCTTGAGACCATGGTTGATACAAATGATGAGTGGATTACCTCTCGTACAGGAATTAAAGAACGTAGGATTCTTAAAGACGAAGGAAAAGGCACTTCTTACCTAGCTATTAAAGCAGCTCAAGACCTTATCGATAAAAAAGGTATTGATCCCAAAGACATAGAACTTATTATTGTTGCAACGGCAACACCAGACATGAAAGCTGCCTCAACTGCGGCTTATACGGCCTCTAATATTGGAGCTGTTAATGCCTTTTCGTTCGATATGGATGCGGCATGCTCTAGTTTTTTGTTTGGGATGTCTGTAGCTGCTAGTTATATAGAATCAGGCAGGTATAAAAATGTATTGTTGATTGGAGCAGATAAAATGTCTTCAATTATTAATTATAAAGACAGAGCTACTTGTATCATTTTTGGAGATGGAGCAGGTGCCGTTTTGTTTGAACCCAATGAAGAAAATTTAGGACTTCAAGACGAATATTTAAGAAGCGATGGTACTGGCAGGGAGTTTTTGCAAGCAACCTATGGAGGGTCATCATTCCCGCTAACACAAGAAACCATGGAACAAGGAGGGCAATATGCTTTTCAGGAAGGAAGAACGGTGTTTAAAAATGCGGTATTCAATATGGCAGATGCAACTGTTAAGATATTAGAAAGAAATAACTTAACGAAAGATACAGTTTCTTGGTTGGCAGCACACCAAGCAAATAAGAGAATTATTGATGCAACTGCACAGCGTATAGAGCTAGAAGAAGAAAAGGTGATGATGAATATAGAGAAATACGGTAATACGACCTCGGCCACATTACCTTTGCTTTTAAACGATTATGAATCGAAACTCAAAAAAGGCGATAATATAATATTTGCCGCTTTTGGGGGTGGATTTAATTGGGGATCCATTTATTTAAAATGGGCATATAATTCAGTAAACTAACCATTAACTAATTAGTAAAATCATGGATATAAAAGAGATTCAAAACTTAATCAAATTTGTTGCCAAATCTGGTGCAAGTGAGGTTAAATTAGAGATGGACGATATTAAAATCACCATTAAAACGGGATCAGAATCAGATACAACGATTGTGCATCAAGTTCCAGCAGCTCATATACCTCAAGCAGCTCCAGTTGCCGCGCAACCAGTTGTAACTGAAGTGGCTGCAACTCCAGCAAAAGAACCTGCAGCAGCAGATGATTCAAAATATATTACAATTAAGTCTCCAATTATTGGGACTTTTTATAGAAAACCTTCGCCAGATAAGCCTTTATTTGTTGAGGTTGGGCAAACTATTGCAGAAGGAGATGTGCTGTGTATTATTGAAGCAATGAAGCTTTTCAACGAAATTGAGTCTGAAGTTTCAGGAAAAATAGTTAAGATATTAGTTGATGATTCTTCTCCTGTAGAATTTGATCAGCCATTATTTTTAGTAGACCCCTCATAACCTATTAAAAATTCCAATATACAAATCTCGAAATCCAATATTTGGAATTTGGCGATTGGAATTTGTAATTTTTAATTCAACAAGTTATGTTTAAAAAAATATTAATAGCCAATAGAGGTGAAATAGCATTGCGTGTTATTAGAACCTGTAAAGAGATGGGGGTTAAAACAGTTGCTGTATACTCGACTGCAGATGAAGAAAGTTTGCATGTTAAGTTTGCAGATGAAGCTGTTTGTATAGGTCCAGCATCAAGTAGTGAGTCTTACCTAAAAATGTCTAACATCATAGCAGCAGCAGAAATTACGAATGCAGATGCTATTCACCCAGGGTATGGTTTTTTGTCTGAAAATGCTAAGTTTTCAAAAATCTGTGACGAACATGGTATAAAATTTATTGGTGCTTCTCCTGAGATGATCGACAGAATGGGAGATAAAGCCAATGCAAAGGCAACCATGAAAGCAGCGGGTGTACCATGTGTACCAGGAAGTGATGGCGTTATAGAGACGTTTGAAGATTGTGAAAAAATAGCTGAAGAAACAGGTTATCCCGTTATGTTAAAAGCATCAGCAGGTGGTGGTGGTAAAGGGATGCGTGCCGTTTGGAAGTCAGAAGACTTAAAAGATGCGTGGGATTCGGCCAGGCAAGAGAGTAAGGCTGCATTTGGAAATGACGATATGTACATGGAAAAGCTTATTGAAGAGCCTAGGCATATCGAAATTCAGGTAGTTGGAGATTCTAGAGGTAAGGCATGTCATTTATCAGAAAGAGATTGTTCAATACAACGACGTCACCAAAAACTAACAGAAGAAACGCCATCCCCTTTTATGACGAGTAAACTTCGTAATGAAATGGGAACAGCCGCAGTTAAAGCTGCCGAGTATATAAAATACGAAGGTGCTGGAACTATAGAGTTTCTCGTAGATAAGCATCGGAATTTCTATTTCATGGAAATGAATACGCGTATACAAGTGGAGCATCCTATTACTGAACAGGTAATAGATTTTGACTTGATTCGTGAGCAAATTTTGGTAGCTGCAGGGGTGCCAATTTCAGGAAAAAACTACACGCCTAAATTGCATTCTATAGAATGTCGTATTAATGCTGAGGATCCGTTTAACGGATTTCGCCCATCACCTGGGGTGATTACCACACTGCATGCCCCTGGAGGCCATGGTGTACGTCTAGATACACATGTGTATGCTGGTTATGCCATACCGCCAAATTACGATTCTATGATTGCCAAGCTCATTACTACAGCGCAAACTAGAGAAGAAGCCATTAATAAAATGAAGCGTGCTTTAGACGAGTTTGTAATTGAAGGGATTAAAACGACTATTCCGTTCCACAGACAGCTTATGGATCATCCGGATTATCTAGCGGGTAATTATACCACGAAGTTTATGGAAGACTTTGTAATAGAAAAAGAAATAGAAGAATAAATAAAAGAAGGTGTCTAAAAAGTCTTTGTAATTTGATTTGTCAGGTTGAGCACTTCGACTACGCTCAGCATTCAACCTGTCGAAACCAACATTGAGTATCAGTATTTTAAAAATATTTCGACAAGCTCAATATGGCATTGAACATACTTTTTAGACACCCTCTTTTTATAGTGTTTCTTTACAAAAAATGAAAGAATAAGTTTTCCAAAAACACCATCAAAAGAGCTTCCATACTTAATACGAAAACTGTAACTTCGTAACGTGGACTTATCGTATTGGGAAATAAAAAGCTGGTTGACCAACATAGATTTTACTGTTGTAGGCAGTGGTATCGTTGGTTTAAACTGTGCCTTAAATTTAAGGGAGCGTTTTCCTAAAGCCAATATTTTAGTAGTAGAAAAAGGAATTTTACCCCAAGGAGCAAGTACTAAAAATGCGGGGTTTGCTTGTTTTGGTAGTCTTAGTGAAATTCTTGATGATTTAAAAACACATACAGAAGCAGAAGTTTTTGAACTTGTAGAAAAACGCGTTAAAGGTTTGCAAGTATTGCGCCAAACGTTAGGTGATAAAACAATTAATTACCAAGAACTAGGAGGGTATGAGTTGTTTGTTGAAGAAGGTGAATTATTAGAGCAATGTCTTTCAAAGAAAGACGATATCAATAAATTACTTCATTCGGTATTTAAAGAAGGTGTATTTAGTATAAAAGCTAATCGTTTTAAATTTCAGAATGTAAAGAATCAATATGTTTTTAATCGGTTTGAAGGACAAATTGATACAGATAAGATGATGGCATCATTAACAGAGTTGGCTTTTAAAAAGGGTATAAAAATTCTCAATAACCTTTCTGTTAAGCATTTTTCGGAAGATATTAATGCAGTGAAAATAAAAACCGATCAGTTTGAGTTTTCGACCTCTAAGCTGTTAATCGCTACCAATGGTTTTGCATCGCAATTAATAGACGAAAATATAAAACCAGCACGTACTCAGGTGCTAATTACAAAGCCTATTAGAAACCTTCATATAAAAGGGACATTTCATTTAGATAAAGGTTATTATTATTTTAGGAATATTGATAATAGAATATTACTTGGTGGTGGTCGACATCTTGATTTTAAAGGGGAAGAAACAACAGAATTTGCCCAAACAGATTTAATTCAAAATAAATTGGAAACACTTTTAAAAACAACTATTTTGCCTGAAACCAATTTCGAAATTGACCATAGATGGAGTGGTATTATGGGATTGGGTAACCAGAAAAAACCAGTTGTAAAGCCGTTGTCAAATCATGTGTTTTGTGGTGTTCGTTTGGGAGGTATGGGAGTTGCTATTGGTAGTTTGGTTGGAAAGGAATTGGCAGATTTAGTTGCTTAAAAAGTAAAATTATTTAAAATTGATAAAACGTTTTTTCAAATTTATATTTAAGACCTTACTGTGGTTTGTTGTTTTATCTATAGGACTTGTTTTTCTTTATAAATGGGTGCCTGTTCCTGCAACACCTCTTATGATGATCAGGTATTTTGAAAAACAAGAAGCTGAAAAAAGTAAAGGGTGGAAACACGATTGGGTTCCTATTGATGCTATTTCCAAGAATTTACAATTGGCTGTTATATGTAGTGAAGATCAGAACTTTTTAAACCATAACGGATTCGATATAAAAGCTATTGAAAAAGCTTATAAGCATAATAAAAAAGGTAAAAAGTTAAGAGGAGCCAGTACTATAAGTCAGCAAACAGCGAAAAATGTTTTTTTATGGCCACAACGCAGTTGGTTTCGTAAGGGTATGGAGGCCTATTTTACTTTTTTGATTGAATGGATGTGGTCTAAAGAACGTATAGTTGAGGTTTATTTAAACAGTATAGAGATGGGGCGTGGTATTTATGGAGCAGAAGCCGCATCGCGATATTGGTTTAAAAAATCAGCAAACAATTTGTCACAACTAGAAGCCACAGCCATTGCAGCTATTTTGCCGAACCCAAGGGTTTATAAGGCAAACCCGGCATCTAATTATATTCAAGTTAGAAAAGCTTGGATTGTAAAACAAATGAATTATTTTGGACCACTGGATTATGCCAATAATGAAGAAAACGCCATTAAAAATTAAAGAAGCACTCTATAAGCAATGTTTAGATGCTGTAAATGGTCGATTTCAAAGTATACAGAACACCATAAACGAAATTCAGGTATCATTAACTTCGGAAACAAAGAGCAGTGCGGGCGATAAGCATGAAACGGGTCGAGCTATGCTGCAATTAGAACGGGAAAAGGCAGGGAATCAATTAGCCGAAATTCAAAAGACCAAAGGCATACTATCTAAAATAGATAGTTCCAAAGCATTAAAAAAAGTAGGCTTGGGAAGTGTTGTTTACACCTCGCAAGCCAATTATTTTATTGCTATTAGTGCCGGAAAACTAACTGTAGATCACGTTGAGTTTTATGCAATTTCCCCTAGTACACCAATTGGGCAGTTGTTGATTGGGAAAAGTATTGGAGAAGTTATTGTTTTTAGAGGACAGAAGTTTGTAATCAATCAAATTAGTTGAAAACAAAAAAAGCAGAATAACTTTCATTAATCCACTTTCTTTTTTGCTTTTAAAAAAGCCAAGTAATCATTGTTATAATTCCAATAAGTATTGAAAATAAAACAAAAATAAAACAACCAGCTATTGCATAGCCTGAGAGTTTGTCTTTCCATGGTTGATTATATGCTTCTTCAATAGGTTCAACTATTTCAGCTTTTATTTTTTGAAGAAGTTCAATATGAGAAAACTGAAAATCAGAATCATCAAACCATTTAGAGTTTAAACTAAAAATTTCTTTCTCATTATTGATAAATGTTCTGCGATCCATTTCTAAACTCGCTTCAAGAAACTTGGCAGCATAAAGTTCCAAACCTTCTTTATTTGCTTTTATATGGTAAGTTTCATAATCATGATCGTTATCATTATAAAAAAAACCTAAATAGGCATTTTCTTTTAAATTTGTTTCTTTTAATTGCTGAATTACAGCACGTAATCCTGGTGTGTTCATTTTCTAGTTCTTTTATTTTGCCTCTTTTTGACTTTCCAAGGCGCATTTTTCTGCCAGTCGCCAGCCATAATACAACCATAGGGTATGACTTCGTCAATGACAGTTCCTAATCCATATTCTTTCATTTGATTTCTTACTGCTTGCGCATTTTTATAGGCGCTAGGCAATTCAGTAATATCAATTTCCTTGGAGAAAAACCTAACATCCAAACCTTTTGTTTCCTCTTTAAAAATTTGCATAATGCTTCCTGTTTTACTCTTTCTATGTTGTGTTCTGCTCATATTTCTACCAGCACCATGAGGGGCAAAACCCAAATTGGTTTTGGTCGTAGCTCCTTCAACAATTAACACAGGTTCGCTCATATTTAAAGGGATCAATCTTGGTCCTGTAATGTCTGGCATAAACTTAGCATCTAAAGGGGTTGCGCCTTTGGCATGGTAAAATAAATTGCCATCTTTGAATACAAAGTTATGCTCGTTCCAATACCTGTTTTCAATCTCGATATCTAAAGATTCAGCTACCGAATTGTGAATGACTTCATGATTGGTTTTTGTCCATTGTCTTATCGTTTGTAAGGCCTCCCAATATGATTGCCCTTCTTCTGTTTCAAAAGGAATCCATGCGTTTTGTTTTTTAGTATCTGGTGATAGTTCTTTTCTAAAACGTTCTGCGATTTTCATTCCTTTGTTATACAGCCGTGCTCCTGGACCCCTGGATCCGTGATGTGTAACCATCATCGTATTTCCTGTTTTTTTGGAAGTCCCAACAAAAAGGAAGTGATTGCCATCACCTTGCGTTCCTAAATGAGACCTTGCGATCTGAATCATTTGCCCATCATTTAAAAGGTAATTGGCTTCAAAAGCTTCCAATAATTCTTTAGGAAACCTAAACTGAGAATCCCTATCTCTTCCTCCAGGGCCAAAATGTGTATTGGCATGTGCTGCATCTAAAACATCTTTTGGGTTTGCTTTACCAAAATCGGTTAGCATTACAGAGCAACAAATATCGGCACTATGCATCCCTGGATGAATAGCATTTTTTGCCATGGCAACGCCGCCAACAGGAATGGTTCCGTCTGGACCAGCTGGACATGCGTCTGGCATAATGGCGCCATCGACAAGTGTTGGGGTTTTCATTAAGGTTTGCATTGAGCTAATCACTTTAGAAACATTGTCTTCTTCCAATTCATTTTCTGCTTTGATATTAATTGAAAACTCAATAGGTTTCTTGTGCAATGCTATAGGGTCTGGTGATTTAAATTGTTCTAAATAGGCGGTTATGGCATCGTCTTCCAGTTCATTTTTGTTAATATATGCAATGGCATCCTTCATCCATTTGCCTTGTTTGTAGCCCAACGCTATTAAGTCGTGTCCTGTTATTTTTTTATGTACTTTCATTATTTCTATCTAGATTTATACTACAAATATTATAGTAAACTACGCAATGTTTTTGCGTAATATGAATTTTTATAAAACCTGCAAGTTTAAAAACATGCTTGCAGGTTTTTTCTATTTGTTCACAGAGAAAATATCTTTTAATTGCTCAATTACGTTGCCATTACCTGAGACTGTAATTTCGCCAATTTTATCTGCAATTTTCTCAACATATTCCATCTCTTTTAATTTAAACAACATGGTGTTGTCTTCCATTAATTTCGCGGTATTCAATAAGCTTCTTGTTGAAGCTGTTTCTTCGCGCCTTGTTACGACATTAGCTTGTGCTTTTTTGTGGGCTATCAATACCTGGTTCATGATATCTTTCATGTCTCCTGGCAAGATAACATCTCGCATGCCTGTATGTAATACGTTAACACCTAGTTTAGATGCTTGTGTTTTCACATCTTTTAAAACAGCTTCTGCAATAGATTCTTTTTGCTCTAACAGTTCGTCCAATGTATAAGCACCCACAAAAGCTCGTAATGCTAATTGCAATGTGATATACAATTGTCTTTCGTAGTCTTTATTGCGCATTAAGGCGGTTTCAATATCAGTAACTTTATATTGCGCGTAAAAATTAATACGAACAGTTGCTTTGTCTTTAGTCAAGAGCTCTTGACCCGCAATTTCCAATTGCAACTGACGCATATCTGCTTTTGCAATTTTGATGGTCTGCTCGTTTTGCCAGAAATGGTATGTACCGTGTTCAAGAATCTTAACGAACGCGTCATCAACAATCATAATTGCTTTTTCGTAAGCTGCAACTTCAAAAATACGGATGTATTGACGCAAGTAAACATGGCTATATAATGCTTTGCTTATATTTTCCGTGATGTCGATTTTGTTCAGGTCTACACGAACAAACTTGTAATCAATCAAGTTGTTCCAAAAGGTATAACGTCCTGCTGTTAATACATGTTTAAAGTTGTTGTTTTCGTAAGCTAAAACAATTTCATTATCCTTAACCTCAATAACAGTTAACATGGCTGCCAAAGCTTTATCTTTAAGTAAGACTTCCAATGCTATTGGTGCATGAAAAGGTGTGTTTAAAGCATAAGTTGAAACACGTTCACTAAACTTTACCCAATGTCTTCCTTGAGTGATGACACGCTGGTAATCACCGTTTTTAAACACTAAGCCTACAATGCCTGCATGAATTCTTGTTCTTTTCATTTGTTTCATTTTTATCGTTAAACAATTGTCAAATGGAGTATCCATTTGATGCGATGAACCAACCATTAATTTTTGCTTACGGACGGTTCAAGATTTCTAATTTTTTGTTCTGTTACTTCTTTTAATTCAGAACGATTAAACATTTATAATAGAATTCTCTTTTTGAGAATGACCATTTTTATTAAAACAAAGCGAAAGAAAACCATCTTTCTAACTACGGAAATACCAGTGATTAAAAGTATTTAAAAGTCGTTTCTAAAAATAATTTACCTATTGCGAAATGTGATATTTCACAGTTCTTTTTAAGTAAATGGATCCCGCAAAAAGACATTTAAAATGTCTTGCAATACAACTGTATTTCAAGGTGTTTTCTAGATTGCATTAATAACTTGTTATTGGTGCAGGTTTCGTGTCACTTTGTTTTTGCCGTTTAAAGTGCGACTCACTTGGTGGTCGATTTTTAAAAGTAGACCTTCTTTAAAAGGATGGATTTTGAGTCCATTTCAATACAACATTAAAAGTGTTGCGCATTGCCATTCTGCCATCACGCGTTAACGTGAGTAGGATTCGAACCTACAAATTGAAAATCTATTGTTCTAACCTAACTGAACTATCTCAAATTAATGAGAGTGGGATTCGAACCCACGACCTATAGAGTGGTGATTATTATTTGGCAAATAATCAAAGCCTTCAAGTCAAGTTGCATATAAAAACCTGATACTAAACAGTAAGGCTTTATACAATCGTGTTATACAGAAACACGTAACAAGACTTGCTTGATGTTATTAATCTGCTACTTGAGCAGGTTTTTGTAAAAGAACGTTTTTTAAGCTCCATCAGCTTCTCTGTCTGATTGAGCACTACTGCCAAATTCTAATTAGTAAGACTTTTTTATGATTACTCTGCAAATATTTTATATTGCTGCGCAATCTTTTTGCGTAATTAATTTTATGTTACTTTTTTTTAGAAGTGCTTTTCTTTTTCTTTGGTTTCAGCTTACTTTTAACTCTACTTATTTCATTATTGATGTAGCTTATAAAAGCGTCATTATAACCAAATGTTTTTGCCGTTTTGTATGCTTTAATAGCGGCTTTGTAAGCTGCTTGTATTTCAAAAAGCTGGCCTTGTTTGTCCCAAATAGAACCTTTGTCTACGCCTTTTACAGTTAGAGCAAAGTCTATTAGTTTTTGGGCTTCATTCAAATCGTCATTCCATAGTAAGGCTTGGATATATCTTGGGTATACTTTTTGAAAATCCATTTTGTTAGCTAAAGCTTCAGCATAAAACTGTTTTGCTTTTTCGTAGTCTTCAAATCGCTCTGCTTGTAAACGCCCCATTAAATACAAGGCATATACATTATTGCTTTCGTACGATAGCGCATAGTTTAAGTTTTCGACTGTTTCTTCTAAATTGTATGGATAAGCATCTATAGCTTTTAGCACATAGTTGTTTAACAAATGTGTGTCCATTGTTTTAATTTTATTAATTCGTTTTTATTAAAGCCCAGGGTTCTGCTTTAGGAGCCTGGGCTCTACATGCTTGTTTTTAACTGTTTTGGAAAATGTTTAGCAGAATTGCTAACGACTGAAAACAAAAAATCCGAAACAGTTTTTAGTTGCTTCGGATTTTTCATTTATAATTTGAAAAGTTTATCTAACGATAATGGCGAAGCATCACAAAAGGCACTATACCCTTCGGACTGTTTTGGTATGATATAAATATACTCATCGCTTCGATTTTTAGTTAAACTTGTTTTTTTGCTTTATTGCACTGCAAAGATTTAGATTTATTTTTCAATTTTCAAAATTTATTTTTTCATTTTCTGAAAAATAAAGCCCTTAATACGAAGTATTAACTTTTTTTGAAAAAAGCAAAAATTTTTTGTTTTAAAGTTCTTGTTTGGTTTAGGTCATATTCCTTAAAAGGAATTAAATCTTGCGATAAAACAGATTTAATTTCCTCGTAATCTTTACAATTTTTAGAAATTTTGAGGACCTGTTTTGAGTAAAATTTGGCTTCTTTTTCTATATAACATTTGTTAAACATACTTCCTTCAAATGAATCATAGCACCCATAAAGAGAATAAAACTTCCAAAGGATGTCAAGGTCTGTTTCATAATCAAAATCGATTATTAATTTAGACAAAGTTTGGTAGACTTGAGATGGTGTTTCCGATTGGCATATTTCTAAACAACCTCTTTCAATTTTCAAGATTATAAGATAATCTTCATCATATTTATCTTTGATTAGGTCATTTAGTTCTTTTAACCATTTTTTACTTTTATAATTAATTGAAATCAAATCAAAGTAAAATGTATTTGACTTTAAGTTTTCAAGGATTTCTTCCGAGTTGTATAACCAATTTTCAAATTCAGAAACGGTTATTTTTTCTGTAAGTACATCAAATATTTTAATTTTTAATGCTTCCATCTTTTTGATTTTAAGCAAATATTAGATTGATGTACGCAATGTTTTTGCGTATATGGATTTTTTAACTAAATTGAATGATATATTCCATAAAATGGCAGTCAACAAAAATGCATTAATTCGTTACAAAACGATAGATAAATGTCTTCAAAATAACTTTAGACCATGGACACTTAATGATTTGATTGAGGCGGTTTCTGATGCGCTTTACGAATACGAAGGAAAAGATGTTGATGTGAGCAAACGAACAGTTCAATTGGATTTGCAGATGATGCGGAGCGATAAACTGGGATACAATGCACCAATTGTAGTTTACAACAGAAAATTTTACAAATACGACGACGAAAATTATAGTATTACAAATAGCCCTATTTCTAATCAAGATTTGACTAAGTTATCGGAAGCCGTTTCGTTTTTAAAACAGTTTCAAGGCTTTTCTCATTTTACTGAGCTGGGAAGCATGGTTCAAAAGCTGGAAGATCATGTTTATACGCAGAAAACACAAGAAAAATCTCTAATCGATTTTGAGAAAAATGAAAATTTAAAGGGCTTGGAGTTTTTAGATGAGCTCTATCAGTTTATACTTAAAAAACAAGCTATAGAAATTACGTATCAGTCGTTCAAGGCACGACAGGAAAGCACATTTACGTACTACCCTTATTTGCTAAAAGAGTTTAGAAATCGTTGGTTCGTTATTGGTCAACGTAAAAAAAATGAAGGTTTAATGAATTTGGCTTTAGATCGAATTATTTCGATCAAACGGAGCAATAAACCATTTGTTTCTGATACTGGTTTTAATTCTGAAATTTATTATAAACATGCCATAGGTGTTTCGGTAAGCCCTAATTTAAAACCTGAAACCGTTGTATTGTATGTGAATCATAAACATGCCCCTTATGTACTCACGAAACCTTTTCATCATTCACAAAAAGAGGTGAGTCGAGATAATTATGGAGTGACGATTTCTTTAAAAGTTCAGTTAAATTTTGAATTAGAAAAAGAAATTTTAGGCTTGGGTGAGGGGATAAAAGTCATAGCGCCCGAACGATTGAAACGGAACATTAAAGAACGTTTATACGATGCTGTCGATGCTTATGAAACCGAAATTAATGATAAGAACTTAAGAACCATTGCGAAACGTCTGGAATATAAAGGTTTTGGAATTTTAAATCATGTGTACTCAAAGCGAGATATTAGAAAGCTGAAAACAAGGTTTGATGCCTATATTAAACAAAATGAAGAACAAGCTTTTGGGATGCGCGAAGTGCTTTTAAAAATGCCTGAATTAAAAGATGTTTTATTCAATAAAAACTTTAGAAAACTTATAAAATCGATCGATAAAGAAGTGTTTTTAACCAAGGCTATTTATTTTGATAAATCACCTCAAAGTAACTGGTATGTTACTTGGCACCAAGATGTTCCCATTAATGTTGCTGAGAAAATAGAGACAGAAGGGTTTAGCTCGTGGACCAATAAGAAAGGAGTCATTAGTGTGAGGCCACCGGTAGAAGTTTCTAAAAACACTTTTTCTATGCGTATTCATCTGGATGATGCAACAATAAAAAACGGTGCTTTAAAAGTGATTCCTGGATCGCATAAAAAACGATTAAATGACGAAGAAATCAAGCTGATAACAACGAATTCGATTCCATTTATTAGTGAAGTAGGTTCTGGAGGTGTTCAGCTGCTAAAACCATTGTTACTGCATGCTTCATCTGAAACGACTGTTCAAAAAAGACGACGGGTTCTGCATTTAGAATTTTCCTCAATAGCATTGCCAAACGGATTACAGTATACAGAAAAAGAAATATTGTGAGTGTTTTATTTATTAAATAATGTCTATGACATTGGTAATATCTCTATTACTTTTCCATAAACATTTTTGGTCCATCCGTTAATTCTTCCATGGTTATTTCCTATCAATAAGCCACGTTTGCTATTTTTCCCTTTGACAAGGTGTGTAAAGCAATTACCTCTAACTTTGCAGTAAACAATATCTCCTGCTTCGCAATCTTCCCAGTGAACGGGCTTAAGTTTTACAGGTTGTTTAGACTTTAGTAATGGTAACATAGAATTACCTGGTTCTTTTGAAATAATGGTTTCACCATTTTGTAGTTTTTGAATTTTCCAATTCATAATATTTAATTTTAAATGTTATGTAAAACATTATTGTCTTACATAGCCTTCAAAATTTTTCAAAAGAATGTTTCAATGAACTAATGCAAAGATATATAAATTATAAAACTTGATTTAAAAAGATTACGTTTCCTTTTTTAAGTTGCGTATGATGTTCAAAAAGTACTGTATCCCCATTCAAATCGGCTTCAATTAAATGGTAATACCCTTTATAGTAAGATTGTTTTACTATGGCTTTTAAATTGGAATGATTAGTCACTTTTAATTGATTGGCATAAACAATTTTATCGTTTATCATATTAAACTCACCAAAGAAAGATGCTATCAGTTTATTTTCTGGGTTATTAAATAAGCGTTTAGGCGTATTATTAGCCATAATTTTAGTGTCGTGCAAGACGATCATATGGTCAGAATAAGACAAGACATCATCTTTGTCGTGCGTAGCGACAATACAGGTAATATTCTTTTCTTTTAAGTATTGGAATAAGCTTCTACGTAGAGATTGCTTTTTGAAGTTGTCTATGTGGCTAAAAGGTTCATCCAGTAAAATTATTTCAGGTCGCTTCGCAATAGCTTTGGCCAGGGCGACACGTTGTTTTTGTCCGCCACTTAATTCTTTGACTTTTGTTTTTGCAAAAGGCTTTAATTCAACAACATCTAATAACTCATTAATGCGTTCTTGTTTTTCCTCGGGATAAAAGTTAGACAGAAAAGTACCAATATTTTCGGCAACAGTGGTAAAAGGCATCAGGTCGAATTCTTGAGCCACGTACTTCATGAATTCTGGGCCAATAATGAGATTGTATTTTGGGCCTAAAATAGCTTCGTCTTTCCAAAAAATATGTCCTTTACTTAAATCGTAAGTGCCGTAAAGTAATTTTAAAAGTGTACTTTTTCCTGAACCGCTTTCACCAATAATGGAAAAATGTTCGCCAGCTTTAACATTAAAACTGATATCTTTTAAAACAACTTGTTTTTTATAACGAAATGATATGTTTTTTACTTGAAGCATAGCCTTTATCGAGGAGCAAAAATAACATAAAAAAATCTGCTCAGAGGGTGAAGATTTTTTAAATCTAAGTTGTATAAATATTATCCTTTTACTTTCTCTTTGGTTTTTGTGGGTAACACTTCAAAACCCATATTGTAGAGTGTGAAACCAAAAATATCGGCATATTGTTCAATGGTTTTGCTAACAGGGGTGCCTGCGCCATGGCCAGCATCGATTTCAATGCGTATTAAGGTTGGGTTATTTCCTGTTTGCTTACGCTGTAATTCGGCCGCAAATTTAAAACTATGAGCAGGAACAACACGATCATCATGATCGCCCGTAGTAATTAATGTAGCAGGATATTGTACATCAGCTTTTACATTATGTACTGGTGAGTATCCTTTTAAGTATTCAAACATCTCTTTGCTTTGTTCAGCAGTGCCATAATCGTAAGCCCAACCAGCGCCAGCGGTAAAAGTGTGGTATCTTAACATGTCCAGAACACCGACGGCTGGCAAAGCTACCTTAGCTAAATCTGGACGCTGGGTCATCGTTGCTCCAACTAATAAACCACCGTTTGATCCTCCTCTTAAAGCTAAATAATCTGAGGATGTGTATTTGTTTTCGATGAGATATTCGCCTGCTGCAATAAAATCATCAAATACATTTTGCTTTTGTAATTTGGTTCCAGCATCGTGCCATACTTTACCATATTCGCCACCACCACGAAGGTTAGGAACTGCCAAGATTCCGCCTTGTTCCATCCAAACAGCATTAGTAATGCTAAATGCTGGATTTAAACTAATATTGAATCCACCATAACCATACAATATGGTTGGGTTTTTGCCATTTAGTTCGATACCTTTTTTATAGGTGATTATCATAGGAACTTTAGTACCATCTTTTGATGTGTAGAATACCTGATTACTTTCATAATCGTCACTATTAAATTCTATAGAAGGTTTCCAGTACAATTCAGATTTGCCTGTTTCAATATTGAATTTGTAGATACTAGGAGGTGTGTTATAATTTGTAAAGGAGTAATAATCTATTTTGTCTTCTTTTTTTCCACCAAAACCATTCACGTTTCCAACACCTGGAAGTTCAATATCTCTAATTAACTTACCGTTGTAGTCATATTGCATCACCTTGGAAATCGCGTCAACCATATATTCAGTAAAAAAGTAGCCACCACATTTTGATGGGTATAGAACATGTTTTGTTTCTGGGATAAGATCTACCCAGTTTTCTGGTACGGGGTTCGAGGCATCAACAGTAACTATTTTTTTATTTGGTGCATTTAGGTTTGTGACAAGAAACAGCTTGCTGCCCTTGTTTTCGATAACGTAGGTGTCACTGTCTGTATGGTCCAGAACCGTAATTAATTTACTATTAGGTGTCGAAAGGTCTTTTATGTATAACTTGTTCCCAGAGGTGGAGATGCGAGGAGTGATTACTAAATAGTTGTTGTCTTCAGTAACATTAGCATATATGTAACGATGCTTTTCTTCTTGGGTGCCTCCAAAAATTAAGATATCTTCTTTTTGAGGCGTTCCTAGTTTGTGATAGTATACTTTATGCTGATCTGTTTTTGCAGAGAGTTTACTGCCTTTGGGTTTGTCGTAGCTAGAATAATAGAAACCTTCATTTTTATACCACGATATTTGGGTGAATTTTATATCTACAAGGGAGTCTTCCACAATGTCTTTAGTTTCAGTATTCATGACAAGAATTTTTCTCCAGTCACTGCCGCCTTCAGAAATAGAATAGGCCAATATGCTACCGTCTTTTGAAAAACTTGTATCATCTAAAGAAACTGTACCATCTTCAGAAAAAGTATTAGGATCTAAAAAGACTTCAGATGGACCGTTGCCTTTTTTTCTATGGATAACATATTGATTTTGTAGACCATCATTTTTATAAAAATAAGTATAGTCTCCTTCTACAAAAGGGGCACTTACTTTTTCGTAATTCCACAAGCTGGAAAGACGTTCTTTAAGCTCCTTTCTGTATGGAATCTGGTCTAAATAACTGTATGTCGATTTGTTTTGAGTTTTTACCCAGGCTTCTGTTTCCTCACTTCTATCATCTTCCAACCAGCGATATGGATCTTTTACGTCTATACCAAAATAGGTATCTACAGTGTCTACGGTTTTGGTTTCAGGGTAATTCACAATAATAGTTTTTCTTTCTTCTTTTTCTTTTTTACAGCTTATCATCAATGTAACGGTTAAAAGACTAATTATTATTTTTTTCATGACAAAAAGATTTTAGTTGTATCAAAAATAAAGCCAGAAATACAATTTCTGGCTTTTTATATCTAAAAAATAGTAGTCGATTAAAACCAAGGCTTTTTACCTGCTTGATACGTATTATAAAATTCTTCATCAGATTTGGTAAGGTATATAATACCTTCAATTAACCCTACAAGCCCTGTTAAACCAGCACCCAGACCGCAAGTTATAAACCCTAGGACGAAAGTTACTACCAACATGATAATGCCTTCTTTATTATATCCTAAAATGAATTTATGTATTCCAAAAGGCCCTAATACAATGGCTAAAATACCTGCTAATACTTTTTTATTATCTCCACCTGTTACATTGTCAAAAGTCTCTTTGGCACCATCGGCAAAATCGGAAGCAGATTCTTTTACTTCTTCAAAGGTTTCTTTGGCTTTTTCTTTAGCTTCTTCTGCAAATTCTCCTGCTTTATCTGCTGCTTTTTTTGCACCGTCTTTAGCATCACCTAGCATATCGTTTAGGTCGTCACTTAAATTCTTTTCATCAGACATAATGTTTAATAATTTTTGGGTTAAGGAATTAAAGGTAATAAAAAATTGAATTTATTTATAAAAATGCCACATTATTAGATCGTTAATTGCTTAATTTTTATCAAAAAGCTTTTTTATATACCCTTTTGTTTTTATTGATATTTCAGATAATCTTTCTTTTGCAAGCCCTTCTAATTTCTCGTTTGTTTCGTCTACAAATGCAGTTGTTTTTTCGGCAATTGTATCTAACTTCTCGCCTGCTTCTTCAGCAAACTCTTTGGCTTTACCCCTGGCCTCTACATATTTTTCTCTAACTTCAACCGATAATTTAGCTCCTTTCTCTTTAGCTAATTCTGTTAAGTCTTCTAATTTTTCATTAGCTTCTTCTAAAAACTCATGTGTTTTTTCTCTTGTTTTGTGGTAGATTTCTTTGGCTTCTGCTTTTAATTTCTCCTTTTTGTCATGTATATGATCTTTGCCTTTATAGGCGTCGTCTTTTATAACTTCCGCTTTATAAACTTTCTCTTTTGGTTTACTATTTTTAGATGCCTGAGACATAATACTTCCTCTTTTAATTTACTTAATATGTCTATTAGCGTACAATAATGTTACAAGGAAAGGATTACCTGAATAGCATAACAACACCTCCAAGGGCAGTTACAATTAATATAAAACGTCTGTAATTTAAATTCGAAATTAATTTTACAATAGCGACTCCGACAAAAAAACCAAGGATTATGGCTGGAATTAAAACAGTATTTAAAACAAGTGTATCGGTGCTAATTGTTTTCCAAACAAAAAAATGGAAGGGTAATTTAAATACATTGATAATGAAAAACAGCCATGCTATGGTTCCTATAAATTCATTTTTTGGTAAGCGCATAGTCAAAAAATAAATATTAGAAATAGGACCTGCCAAATTACCAACCATGGAAGTAAATCCTGTTAAAAAACCCGTTGTTGTAGAAAATAATTTGTTATTTGGAATGTCTTTAGATGATCTGTTTTCCGTATAAAACATAATGAGTACTGAAACTATTATGATAACAGCCATGATTCTTTTGAACAGAACTTCAGAAATATCGTTTCCTACCCATACACCAATTAAAACACCTACAACCATCCATGGGATTAACTTTTTTATAAAGCCCCATTGCGCATGCCTATTATAATATATTACTGCAAAAATATCGGCTACTATGAGCATGGGTAGCAAAACGCCTGTTGAGGCTTTCTCTCCAAAAACAAAGGCCAGCATAACAACTATTAAAATACCTATGCCCTTAATTCCAGATTTGGATAATCCTAACAAAAAAACGGCAAAGCAAATAGCGGCCCATTGTAATGCAGTTAAATTATATGATTCTAGTATTTCTAAATAGGTCAATTATGGATGCTTAAAGTCTTATTGGGCTGACTAAAATGTTATTCTGAATGAAAAAGGAACATCTCTTAAAATGAAGGTGTTGATTTTCAAATCAATAAGATTCTTCGGGTCATGTTGAACGACAAATTATGTCACTTTTGTGGCTGCTAAATTACAAAAAAGCTTTATCTATTGGTTCCCAAAGTTCTATTTTGTTTCCGTCATTATCTATAATCCAACCAAATTTTCCGTATTCGTATTCTTCTACTTCCCCAACAACGGTAACACCTTCTTCTTTTAAGACTTCGAGCAATTCTTGTAAATTTTCAACACGATAGTTAAACATAAAATCTTTTTTAGAAGGCTCATAATATTTAGTGTCTTCAGAAAATGGACTCCATTGTGTAGAGCAGTCGTTCCCTTCCTTGTCTTTCCACCAGAAGGTACACCCGTAATCATCGGTATTAAACCCTAAATGCTTTTTGTACCAATCTTTAGTTGCTTTGGGATCTTTCGTTTTAAAAAACAATCCGCCAATTCCTGTGACTCTATTTTTCATTAAAACTTAGTTTTTTTATTTCCTCGAAGGAGGAAATCTTATTATTTTTTAATAGCACTTTCATAAATATCAATCCATTCTTTAGTCGATAATTTACGGGTAAGTTCGGCTATAAGTTCAAAAGGTATGTCGTCTAGGTATTTAAATCGGATACAGCTTTTGCCCATATCAAGTTTACGTTTACTATGTTTGGGGTATTCGTTTACAAACCAATCGTATAGTTCTTTTTTAGCATAAATACCACTGTGATATAGATTGATAGAGTTCTTTTGGGAAGCAAAACTCATAAATGGCAAAGGTATTTTGGGATCGCAATGGTATCCATCTGGGTATACAGAATGTGGCACATAAAAGCCTATCATTTTATAAATCATGCCCTCTTCAAAACCCTTTGGTAAATTATCATTTATAACTTTTCTAAGTTTTTTTAATGTACTTTGACGTTCTTGGGGAACTTGATCAATGTAGTCTTCTGGTGAATTCGCTTCGTATTGCATGGTTTATTTATTTACGTTGCAGTATTAATCCTGAAATTAAAGATATAACAAATCCGATAAGTACGACTGTAAAGAACATTAAAAAAGCCATAAATCCAGAGCTTCCATAGTCGTCCATTTGTTTGGTAAGTTCTGCTTTTTTTGCTTGAAATTCTTCGGGAGACATTGAAGCCTCCATTGTTTTTAAAGTTGTTTCAAGATACTCACTTGCAAAATTGGGATTGATTATTGTCGTATAAATATAATCGGCTATACCAACACCTATGCCTACTAACATGGCTATTAAAATCCCTATTCCAATAGCTTTTCCCAAAGAAATCACACCACCATTTTCCCTATCTCGATAATGTTTTATTCCGAAAAAGATGAAAGATAGCGATACTACCATTGACGCATATCCAATAATTTCTTGCGTAGAATAACTTAAATTTTTACCCAATAAAATGGCAGCGAGAAAACATACCATTCCTGTTAAAAAACCATAAAGCCCGTATTTTATAACTGTATTTTTCATGTTGTATTTTTTAACTGATCGTTAGATTTTAAATATGTTGGTCTATAAGAATGGTATTTCCATCTGGATCGTATAAAACCACACTTGCTGGACCCGAAGTATTTTGATCTGCTTCGCGTTCTAATTTGGTGTTTTTACTTTTTAAATGTTTTTGAATCTCTCGTACATCAGTATAATCACTTAATTTATTAGCACTTTCATCCCAACCAGGATTAAAGGTTAAAATATTATACTCGAACATGCCTTGAAAAAGACCTATTAAAGCATTTCCATTTTTCATAATGAGATAATTTTTTTCTAAATCGCCTGCGAAAACCTCAAAGCCTAGATTTTCATAAAATACTTTTGAAGCGTTAATATCTTTAACGCTTAAACTTATCGAAAAAGCTCCTAATGTCATATTGTTTGGTTTTAAGAATTGTAACTGGTATAAAACTACTGGCAATTGCTAATACGGGCTTCATACTAAAGTACCAAAAGCCTAATACTTTAGTTCTAAAGCTATAAAATCTTTTGGGTTTTTGCAATTTGAACGGCTTGTGTGCGTCTTTTTGCATTGAGTTTTACCAGTAGATTAGAAACGTGAGTTTTGATCGTGCTTTCTGAGAGGAACAATTTCTCGGCAATTTCTTTATTGGATAAACCTGCTGAAATGGCTTGGAGGACTTCGTACTCGCGAGAGGTTATTTCGAGTTCTTTTATTTTTTGATGGTCAATTTCCTTGGTGGCTTGTTGAGGTTTCTGGAGACTCTTTTTATTAATGTATATACCAACTATAAAAAAAACGATGGCAATAGCCGTTATAATAAGTTCTATAGGAGTGTCGCCTATAAACAAAGAATATTTACTAATCCTAAAAAGAGTATAGAGTGCAAGGACTAAAAGTGCAAAAACTAAAATAGTTTTTTTCATATGCTAAATTTAGCAAAATTCCACTTTAATCTTATCTACAATAGTTTGTGCTAATTTCTCTTTACTTTCTATTGACCAACCAGCAACATGAGGTGACAGAATAACGTTTTGTGCATTAATTAAATACTGAAAATCCGGGTTGCTGAGCGAAGTCGAAGCACCTGAATTATTTTTAAATAAGTTTTCGAATGATGCTTTTTCATATTCTAGAACATCGAGCCCAGCCCCTAATACTTTTTTCGATTTTAAAGCTGAGACTAAATCCTTAGTTACAACACTTTTACCTCTTGCAGTATTTACAAACCAAAATGATTTTTTAAATTGATTGATAAATGTTGCATCTATCATATTTAAAGTTAAGGGGGTTTGTGGCGTGTGTAAACTTACCACATCTACTTTTTCTTGAAACTCATTTAAAGACACTTGTTTTGCATTAGTATCTCCTACTTGCTCTTTAATGTCGTAACAAAGCACCTCAACATCAAAACCACGCAACTTTTTAGAAAAAGCTTTTCCCATGTTTCCGTAACCAATAATTCCCACTGTTTTTCCATCGAGTTCGATACCTCGGTTATCTTCGCGTAACCATTTACCTTGTCTAACCTCCAGATCTGCCTTATTAAGTTTGTTAAATAACGATAATAGCATGCCTAATGTATGTTCTCCAACGGCATTTCTATTGCCTTCGGGTGCAGCAATTAATTTTATTCCTTTTTTTTCGGCATAATCACAATCTATGTTTTCTAATCCTGCGCCTACCCGACCTATGAATTTGAGATTTGTGGCTGCATCTAAAAATTGTTTGTCGATAGTAAAACGACTGCGTAAAATAATCCCTTGATACGTTTTAATTTTTGCCTCAATGGTTTCTTTAGATGCCGTGTAATCTTCATGATTTGTAAAACCTAAATCGTTAAGCTGGTTGATTAATAATTCGTGGTTGGTATCTAGGTGAAGTATTTTCATTTAAATTTTCGGCTAATGGTTTGGTGCCTTTCGTGTTTTAAACAATCTAAAGGCGTGTATTAATTGTAAAGGCCTATTATTAATTCGGCTATCCAAAAATAAAGAAGAATTCCTAAAATATCGTTGCTGGTTGTTATAAATGGCCCCGTTGCTATAGCAGGGTCAACCCCACGCTTGTTTAAAAATAGAGGCACAAAAGTACCTATGATGCCTGCAACAATAATTACAACGACTAATGAAATAGATATGGCAATCGCTTTATCGAATTCTCCTTTATAAAACCAAACAAATAAAAATAAAAAAATGGCCAGTATCATACCATTCAATGTTGCTAAAAGCATTTCTTTTATAAGTCTGCTGTTAATGCTACCTTTAACATCATTGTTGGCAAGTCCTTGCACAATAATAGCACTGGATTGTACTCCAACATTTCCTGCCATTGCAGCAATTAAAGGTGTAAAGAAGAAAAGGATTGCTTTTTCTTTGAATGATTCCTGAAAACCTTCCATAATTAAAAAGGCCCCTATACCGCCTACTAAACCTAGAACCAGCCAGGGTAATCGCGCACGTGTAAGCTCTATAATACTATCGTCGGCCTCTACATCTTGAGTAATACCTGCTGCTAATTGATAATCTTTATCGGCCTCTTCTTTTAAAACATCTACAATATCGTCAATGGTTATTCGTCCTAATAAAATTTGATTTTCGTCAACTACAGGTATGGCTTCCAAATCGTACTTTGCCATGATTTTAGCAACATCCTCCACATCGTCATGTACCTTAACATAGTCTACATTGGAGATATAAATATCTGCAATCTTTTTTTCGTTTTTGGCAACAATAAGATCCTTTAGAGAAAGACGCCCAATAAGTTTCTCTTGTTTGTCAACGACGTAAATAGAGTGTACTCGGGTGACTTCTTTAGCTTGTCCTCTAATGCGTCGTAAACAACCTGCAACCGTCCAGGTTTCATAAACTTTTACGAGTTCTTTTGCCATGAGTCCACCAGCCGTATCTTCATCATAGGTTAGAAGTTCTGTAATTTCTGCCTTGTGTTCCTCGTCTTCAATTTTCGAAATAACTTCCTGCTGACGTTCTTCTGGTAATTCCGAAATAATATCTGCGGCATCATCGGTGTCTAGCTCTTCAATTTCTTCAGCAATTTCTTTGGCCGATAAGTTTTTTAATACTTTTTCCCGATTGTCCTCGTCTAGTTCTGTTAAGACATCTGATGTCGTTTCGGAATCTAAAAGTTTTATAACATAGATGGCTTCTTCTAAATTTAATTCATCTAGAATTTCGGCAATATCTGCGTAGTGAAACTCATTTAAAAGCGCTTGTAGTTCTTTGTCTTTTTTTTCTTCGACTAATAATTCTACTTGCTCAATGAGCTCATCAGTAAGTTGAAATTGTATGTTTTCTTTTTCTTCTGACAAAAAAGGAAAATTTAAAAGATTCTATATGTCCTTTTCGATTAATTGTGTAAGTTCAACAAATTCTTGAACACTCAATTGTTCTGGACGTTTGCCAAATATAACATTTGCTTTTAAAATATCGGATAAATTGAATGTTTTTAAACTGTTACGGAGTGTTTTTCTACGCTGTTGGAATGCTGTTTTTACGACTTTAAAAAACAGTGCATCATCGCATGGTAATGTATAATCTTTTTTTCTTATGAGTCGCAATACACCCGATTCTACTTTTGGCGGCGGGTTAAAAACATTAGGAGGTACTGTAAATAAATATTCTGCATCGTAATACGCTTGGGCTAAAACCGATAGGATACCATAAACTTTGCTCCCTTCTTTAGAACAAATGCGTTGTGCAACTTCTTTTTGAAACATACCCGAAAATTCAGGGATTTGATCACGCATTTCTAAGGTTTTAAAAACAATTTGTGTAGAAATGTTATACGGAAAATTTCCTATAATAGCGAATGGCTCTTGATTAAAAACAGCGTTTAAATCGTATTTTAAGAAATCTTTTTCTATAATTCTTGAGGCTAGATTTAAATAGTTGGCCTGTAAATATGCTACCGATTCTGTGTCAATTTCTATAACATAGGTCGTAATATCTTTTTTTAACAAATACTTCGTTAAGACTCCCATTCCTGGACCAATCTCTAAAACATTTTTATAGTCTTTTAAAGTAAGTGTATCTGCAATTTTTTGAGCAACAGATTCATCATTTAAAAAATGCTGTCCTAAATGCTTTTTTGCTTTTACTTGATGTTGGTTCGGATTGTGTGCCACGAATTCACGGATGTTTTTTACACATACGAAGATATGAAACTTAAAACCCTTAGTATGATGTAATTTAAAATTTGTTTTTCGTTCTTGCATCTTTAAGCACAATTAAAGTACTTAAAAACTAGAACTAAATATGAAGTTCTTGCCTTTGCAGGAATGACAGGCTATGTAAAGCTTACTGTGTATTCATCAATAACTTCTAGCTCTGTTCTAAAAGCTAACATTTTATCTGCAAATTTTTTCATCCCATCTGCTCTTAATTTTTCTGCATCTTCTTTATAATAAGCCTCTAAGGCTTCTCGCGAATAGGATCTATATTGAATGGAATATGTAATGCCTCCCATGTCTTCTTCTACCAAAACTTTGCTTAGTGTCGCCTTTTCAAATTTGCCTGTAGCAAGTACTTGCGGAATATGTTCTTTTATCCAGGCTAACCATTCATCGTGAATCGACTCATCTATGTTTGCGGTAACATTATATATTATCATACTTACAATTTTTTTTGCAAATAACAGGAGTTCTTCATCATCTTCAAAAGATTTTGCGCTTTTTTCGCGAGCTAAGCTCAGCTTTTCTAATAACTTGATCGAGTTTTTATTAAATGGAGCCGTAATAGCTATAAGCTTATCCGGTTTAAAGGTTGTTTTCCCCTTTTAGAGCAAGTTTATATAAAAAACAGCTATAACTTTTATATAGTCTTATTTTATAAGGTACTTCTAAATATCATGTTTAATTTATGGCATCTCCACGCAATGCGCGATAGCGTTTTCTAGCAGCTACAAAATAAATACTATCGGCATGGTTAAAAATAATCAACTCATATAAAGCCTTTGCTTTTTGGGGTAAATTCAATTGTTTTTCGTAGATCCCAGCTAATTTAAAATAAGCATCATCTATTAGGATACCTTCTCTGTAATTAGCGATGATAGCTTCATAATTAGCTTCTGCTTTTTCGTATTGTTTTTTAATTTCAAATAATTGGGCCTGTTTGTATAAAGCTTGAGCTATTATAGGCTCGGTCTTATGGTCTGCTAAAATTTTATTTAACAATTTTATTGAAGTTTCGTAATTATTTTGAAAAGCCAGTAAATCTGCTTTAGCGTAAAGTTTTAAAGCCGTTTGTAAAGAATCTTCATATTTATTATCAGAAATAAGTAATTTTAGATCTAGCGCATCATTGGCTATAAGTTGAGAGGTGGAAGCTTTTAAAATTTTAAGCTGCGATTCTGCCCATTTAAAGTCACCTTTATAATAGCTTGCTTTTGCTACTTTGTAACGTGCTTCTTGCGAGATCGTACTATTTTTTAAATTACGTTGAATCTGCGTATAATAAATTAAAGCTTTATTAAATTTTTCTTGAAGCACCAATATATCTCCTAATTCTAATTTAACCTCTGCTTTCTGTAACTTGGTTAGTGGTAGTTTTAGCGTGTTTTCTAGAAATGCTGTTGCTTTAGAGGTTTCATTCATGTAAAACGCTAAAAAATGGGCATAGGCAATTTGTAGTTTTAAGGTTTGCGAAAATGTTCCAAACTCTTTGAACAGTTCTAAATATTTGGTATTTATAGTCGTATAATTCTCTTTTAAGCTTTCTTTGGTCTCTAATTGAAGTAAATTATAATGTGCTTTTAGTTTGGTATTCGAATCTTGTGCGGTCTCGATGAGGTATGTGAAGATATCTTTGGCTATGTCATTTTCGTTTTCATTAGATGCAATTAATGCCAGTTCTTCAATTTTGCTTAAATTATCTGGTTGCCTATTAAAAATGGCTTTTTCCTGAATAAATGCTTTATTAAAGTCTTTTTGCTGAATGAATAGCCAACTCAATAGTTCGTTCCAAAGCAGGTTAGGTTCCTGCTGATTTTTTTTGAGTAAAACTTTACGAAATATGATATTGTTTTCATTAGCACTATTCTCACTTATAAATTCGCTAATGGCTCTTTTAATGTTGTTTAAACTAGGTGGGTTATATTCTGCGAAATCAATATAACTTGTAAACATCTTTTCTATATTTCCCTGTTCTCCATATATTTTGGCCAATTGCAGATTAAAATTAAAATCTGGATTTAACACCATCGCTTTTTCATAAGCTATAACGGCTTCGTTTAATAGTGTGTGCCCTTGAAAACTTCTGGCAACAGCAAATACATTACTAACCTTAGTATCTATACTCGCAATGGCTTTATTGTAGTTGATGGTAGCATTTTCTAAATCGTTTTTAAGTTGATAATTATAGCCCAATTCTACTAAAAATGCAGGATAATTAATTCTCTCCATTAATTTTAATAGAAATGTTTCAACCTCTTCATATTGTTCTAATTGCTGATGCGTGCTTACAATCTGATTAATGTAATTAATATTGGAAGGTGATTTAGCGTACAACTTTTTATATTCATACAATGCCTTTTGGAAGTCCCCTTTTTTAAAATATTCTTTCGCGAGAATATCGTTTTGAGAAAAGACCGTCGTACTTATTAATATGAATAGAATATGAATGAATCTCATATCGTAAATATAAGGAATGTAATAGGTAGATATTGTAAATATTTATGAATTTTTAAATTGACTTAGAGGCATAAAATAAAAAATGAGAGGAGACTGTCTGAAAAGTCATTGTAATCTGATTTGTCAGGTTGAGCTTGTCGAAGCCGATATTGACTATGAGTAAGTTAAAAATATTTCGACAAGCTCAATATGACTTACGTTTTACTTTTCAAACAGCCTTATTTTTAAATACGTTTTAAAACTTTTTAAAATAGAGTTTCACAAAAAATGCCCGAATAAAAATCCGGGCACTAACCAACCAAAAAAAATGTTCCATTAACTACCGTTAATATTAAAACGATGTAATATATGATTGGGGACAGTTTTATAAATGAAACAAAACTTTTATTTATTTACGACTGCAGAAACTTTATTTTCGGATTTTGAAATTTCGAAATCTGAAAATAAAACTTTACTCGCAAAAAAGATTAATGTAATTAATATTACAATACGTTTCAGGTTTTTCATGGTCGGTTAGGTTTGATAGGTTTCGGTTTGGCTAACATCTAAAATATATACCTTATCACAAAAAGAATCAAAACATAATCGTTAAACAGCATGCAAAATATGCATTTGGTCGATTTTGGAAACAAAAACCTTACATATTTGTAGGTTTTTATACTTGTTTTTTGGTGTGGTTAGTCAATAATACTAAATCCCGTATAAGATTGTAGTACTTTTGGTATCACAATACCATCCTTAGTTTGGTAATTTTCCAAAATTCCAGCAAGGACTCTTGGCAATGCTAATGAACTTCCATTTAAAGTGTGAGCCAATTCATTTTTACCATGGTTGTTTTTAAAACGTAATTTTAATCGGTTGGCCTGGAAGGTCTCGAAATTAGAAACCGAAGAAATTTCTAACCATCTGTCTTGGGCTGTAGAAAATACTTCAAAATCGTATGTCAACGCTGAGGTAAACCCTAAATCACCTCCACACAGTCTTAAAATTCTATATGGTAATTCTAATTCTTTAAGGATTGTCTTCACGTGATCTACCATACCATCCAAGGCTTGGTAAGATTTACTAGGATGCTCTACTCGTAATATTTCAACTTTATCAAATTGATGCAGTCTGTTCAAGCCCCTTACATGTGCACCATAGCTTCCGGCTTCACGACGAAAGCATGGCGTGTAACCAGTAATACCAATAGGTAGCTCACTTTCATTTAAAACAACATCTCTAAAAATATTAGTTCCAGGGACTTCGGCAGTTGGTATTAAGTACAAATTGTCTCCAGTTACATGATACATTTGCCCTTCTTTATCAGGCAATTGTCCTGTTCCAAAACCAGATGCTTCGTTTATTAAGTGTGGTAGTTGATATTCGGTATAACCAGCTGCTGTATTTTTATCTAAAAAATAAGCGATCAATGCACGTTGTAACCTGGCCCCTTTACCTTTGTAAACAGGAAACCCTGCTCCTGTAATTTTGTTTCCAAGTTCAAAATCTATGATGTCGTATTTCTTAGCGAGTTCCCAGTGAGGCAAGGCGTCTTCGTGCAAAACAGGAATCTCCCCTTCTTTAAATACCTCTTCATTATCTGAATCGGAATTACCAGCTGGAACAAGCTCATTTGGTACGTTTGGAATTTTATAAAGTAATTCGTTTAACGCATTAGATTTGTTGTTAAGAGCTTCGGTAAGTTCTTTTGAAGTTTCTTTTAGCTGACCTGTTTTTTCCTTTAAAAGATTTGCTTTTTGAGCTTCCCCCGATTTGAACAAGTTCCCTATTTCTTTAGATAATGCGTTTGATTCAGCAAGGGTATTATCTAATTCTGTTTGAATACGTCTTCTATCTTCATCAAAAGCGATAACGTCATTAATCATTTGAGTAGCATCTATGTTTCTTTTTGCCAATCGTTCAATGACTAACGCTTTGTTTTCTCTAATAAAAGGGACTTGTAACATGTTTTAAAAATTTAAGCGACAAATTTAGGGAATTACTAAGATAATTTAATCCTCTTTTGGAAGTAAAATCCAATTACTATGTTTAAAAGTGTCCCATTCGACATTTGCCAAATCTACACCTGGATCTATTAATGTTTTATAAGGTTTTCCGTTTACACTTATTTTACTGTCTACATAAATGGCCACCTCTTGGCCATCATTTTGAAACTTTTGTTTTAAATGTTGCGAAAACTGCCAGATAACATCTGGTTTTGTGCTGGCAGAGCGTCTCTGTTTACGCGTTAAATAATCATCCAGACTAATAAACGTGCTTTTGCCAGAGTCTTTATTTTTAACTCTATAGCTTGTTCGGCCTATTTTCGATCTCAGCATCATGCGCCACGATAGTCTGTGACCTTCTTCGGTCCAGAGGACATCACCTTCTATAAAATGATGTCTTAGGGGCAGCCCTATTTGAATTAAAAAATAAATAGAAAATAAGGCTAATAGTGGTGTTTTGAACTTCGGAATTACAACCTCATTTGAACTATAAAAAGGTTTCTTTTTTAAAAACAGCTTTTGAATCGTTTTGGGTTCGAAAAAGAACAGTGTAAAAGCTAATGATAAATAAGGAAAAATACCTATTTGAAAAACAAATGAATTAAATAGATGAAAGAAAATAGAGGCCATAAAGGCATATTTTCTTGTTGGCTTGAATAATAATAATGGTACAATTAAACCATCAAAAACAATACCTCCATAAGCTAAGACATAGTGAAGCCATTTTAGTTGAAGTACGTTACCCACCAAGCTATAATGTGCCTTGCCTTTCATAAGTAGTTCTATAACAGTGGTATCTAGCCAATCTGGATATAGTTTTGCTATTGATGCATAAGTGTAAACAATAAAAAGTTGTAACACAATAACCAAACGGCACCAATGAGGCATTGAAAGACTTTTTAATTTAGGATTTTGTTTAACATCAATTGAGGCATATCTGTGTGCTGGGAGGCATACCATAATGCCACTTAAAAGCATCAATAAATAATAGTGATTGTTATAGGATGATTTCTGCATTAAATAGGTTGCAGCCCACATGATGGTAAAGCACAGGGCACTCAGCCTATATTTGTATCCTAACATGATACCTAATGCAAAGATACCCATAATAACATAGTAGAAATACATGCCACTTCCTGGAAGTGGTTGTAGCCACTCAAACCCGATGAAAGAAAAAGTGAATTCTGGTTCTACAAGTGTTTTTTTAACCCAACCTGTAAAAATAGCCCCTACCGATTCTAAAAAACAAAGCAGACCAAAAATAATTCGGAATACAATTAATGCTGAATTGTCAATATTTTTAAACAACCATTGATTAAGCATGATGCGTGGCTATGTAGGTAAGCGCCGTTTGTTTATCTTTTTTTAATTGTGCTTTCAAATCTTCAATAGATTCAAATTTTTCTTCGTCACGAATACGATTTAATAATTCAATTTGAATGGCCTCCCCATAAATATCATTATTAAAATTAAAAAAATGAACCTCGATGGTTTCTTTCTTGCCGTTAACAGTTGGGTTTATACCGATATTCATCATACCATAAATCAGTAATTTGTTAACGGTGGCTTTTACAATATAAGACCCTTGCTTTGGGATCAATTTATAAGTTTCTTTTACTTTAATATTGGCTGTTGGGAAATTTAATTGTCTTCCTAATCCCTTGCCTTTGGTTACCGTTCCTGATATCGTGAAATTATAGCCTAAAAAAGCATTGGCTTTTATAATGTCACCTTCTTTTAAAGCCTTTCTAATTTTAGTGGAGCTTACGGCGACATCGTTTATGTCTTGTGCAGATATTTCTTCAACCTCGAATCCATATGCTTCACCAAATTTTTTCAAATCGTCGATATTAGCATTTCTATTTCTCCCAAACCTATGATCGTAGCCAATAATAACCTTTTTGGCATTGAGTTTATCAACTAAAATTTGTTTTACAAAATCTTCGGCCCTAAGTCGTGAAAACTCTAGGGTAAATTCTTTAATAAGCAGGTAATCCAAGCCTAAACCATCTAAAATATCACGTCGCTCGTCAATCGTATTTATTAACTTTATATTAAAATCTTTCTGTAAAACCATCCGCGGATGCGGGAAAAAAGTTAGAATGACAGACTTTAGCCCATTTGCCCTTCCAGTAGAAATTAAGCGATTAACTATTTTTTGATGTCCAATATGAACCCCGTCAAAGGTACCAATGGTAACAACTGTAGTTTCTACAGATTTATAAGTTTCAATGTCTTTTACCTTACCCATTTAACAAGTTAAATTGCTAATTCCGCTTAAAAAAGTTAGATTTGTTAATAGAATGCTTAATAAAAACGCCCTAAATATTTTTATGAAAACAAAACTACATTATGTTTTATCAATAACAATGCTTTTGTTTGCATTTTCGGCTATTGCTCAAAATTCTTCATGGAAACAAGTCGAAAATTTAAAAAATTCTGAAAAACTATCTAAATTTCATTTAAATAAAAATGAAATACACCTATTTGAACTCGACATGATTTCGTTCAAAAAGCGTGCGGTTTCTGCAACCTTAAGAGGGGCTGATAGTAAAAAAAGCCATACTATTATTTCTGTACCAGGCGCTCATGGGAAAATGGAAGCTTTTAAAATTTATGAAGCTCCTGTTTTTTCTCTCGAACTGGCTTCTAAATATCCAAATATTAAATCTTATGTAGGTGTTAGTGTAGATAATTCTGGAACTCGTCTACGAATGAGCATGTCTCCTCAAGGAATACAGACTATGATTTCTTATGTTGATAGCCCTACAGTGTTTATGCAACCTTTAGCAAAAGGATCTAGTAAATATGTTGTCTATGATAAAGGCTCTAAAAGTGGTTTAATTGACAAACTAGAGTGTAAAACCCTAGATAAATTAGATAAAACCTTTAATAAAACAAGCCAAACAGCAAAGGTTAATGAAGGAGGTGCAAACGATCAAACCCTGCAAAAATTTAGAATTGCTGTTTCTACGACATCGGAATATACGGCTTATCATGATGATGGTAATGCGGGCAATGGTGATGCCGTTGCAGATGCGCTGGCAGCAATAAATACGACTTTAAGTAGGGTTAATGAGGTCTTTGAGACTGATATGGCTGTGACCTTTGAACTCATTGATGCGACACAGTTAATATATACAGATGCCGCTACAGATCCATATTCTGATGCAAATGTAGGTACGGACGAGGGCAACTTTGATAATACGAATGGTTGGAGTTTACAGCTTCAAAACAACTTAACAAGTGTTATTGGCAATGGTGCTTACGATATAGGTCACCTTTTTGGAGCCACTGGAGGAGGAGGAAATGCTGGTTGTATTGGTTGTGTTTGTGAGAATCCTACCGGCGGGTCGCCTCATGGAAAAGGAAGTGCTTATACATCACCATCGAATAATATTCCTGAAACTGATACTTTTGATATCGATTTTGTTGCACACGAAATTGGTCATCAAATGGGAGCGAATCATACCTGGGCTTTTGATAGTGAGGGAACAGGTGTTAACTCTGAACCTGGAAGCGGAACTACCGTAATGGCTTATGCTGGTATTCAAGGTGCAGATAACGTAGAACTGAATGGTGATGACTATTTTCACTACCATAGTATTAAGCAAATATTAGATAATCTGAGTACCAAAAGTTGCCAAACAACAGAAGCTATTTCGAATAACCCACCAAGTGCCGATGCAGGAAATAATTATAACATACCCAAAGGAACAGCCTATGTTTTAAGAGGTGCTGCGACAGATTCTGATGGTGGAGATAATCTAACGTATTGTTGGGAACAAATTGATAGCGGGATTACGAATTACATAAATTTTGGTCCAGAATTAGCTTCTGGTCCTACCAATAGATCATTGCCCCCTTCTAGTTCTCCTGATAGGTATATTCCTAAATTTAGCAGTGTTATTGCTGGTAATACGATACAATCCAATCCTACGTTAGGAAGTGATTGGGAAACTGTTTCAACGGTGGCAAGGTCTTTAAACTGGGCATTGACTGTTAGAGACAGGGCTCCAGCTTCTTCTACTGGAGGGCAAAGTAGTTATGATACCATGCAGATTATAGTTGAAGATGTAACGCCTTTTACTATGACGAATCCCGTTTCCTGGTCTCAAGGGTCTACACAAACCATTGAATGGGAAGTAGGGCAAACAACCAATGGGACTATTAATTGTCAAAATGTAAATATAAAACTGTCAACAGATGGCGGTTTAACATTTCCGACAACAATAGCGTCGAACACTCCTAATGATGGTTCTTTTGACTATAATGTGCCTGCCATGTCTGATACTTCTACAGCACGACTGTTAATTGAGGCTGCAGATAATATTTTTTACGATGTCTCTAATTTTGATTTCTCTATTTCTACAACACCAGATTTTTTTATGATTGAGGAAACTTTAGATCCCATTGCTTGTGGAGAGACAACAGCAACATTTCGTTTTGATTTTGTTACAGCGAATGGTTTCTCAGAAAACACTGTTTTTAGTACTTCAGGAAGCCCTGGAAGTTCTACTGTGACTTTCTCTCCTGCAAGTTTAGATGCTTCTGGAAGTGTTACTATGACTATTAGTAATTTAAATGGTGTGGCGACTGCAGACTATAATTTAATTGTTACGGGGACTTCAGCATCCATTACAAAAAATAAGAATGTCGCATTTCCCTTTTTCAATGGATTATGTGCTTCTGTTGGGAATACAACGTTTGGTACAAGTACAACACGTGTTCAATTTAATACCATTGACAATGCCTCTGCCAAACCTTCGGGTTATTCAGATTATACTTCAATAACTACAGATTTAAGTAGGGATAGTTCATATGATTTAACAGTAAATGTGAATACGGACGGGGATTATACCACTGCTACTAGGGTTTGGATAGATTGGAATCAAAATTGTAGTTTCGATGATGCTGGCGAAGTATATAACTTAGGGGACGCTACCAATGTTACTAACGGAGTAACCACCAATTCGCCATTGTCAATTACAGTTCCTATAAATGCGATGCCAGGGAACACCGTTATGAGGGTTTCAACAAAATATAAAGATGATGGGTTGCCAGTTTCTTGTGAGAATGGTTTTGATGGTGAGGTTGAAGATTATACCATTAATATATTAGCTTCAGATTTTGAATATGACACGTCAATAACATTGGTTCGATTTAATACGATTGACAATGTTACTGCTAAGTCTTCGGGCTATTCTAATCATACATCTATTAATACGGAAGTAAATAGGGATGATGCATACGATTTAACCGTAAATGTGAGTACAGAAGGGAGTTTTACAACGGCTACTAGGGTTTGGATAGATTGGAATCAAAATTCCGTTTTTGATGATCCAGGTGAGGTGTATGATTTGGGTGAAGCCACCAATGTATCAGATGAGGCTACTAGCAATTCACCACTTTCTATTAGTATTCCTGTTAATGCTGTTTTAGGAAACACCATTATGAGAGTTGCTACCAGATATGTAGGGTCTTCTGGGGATCAGGAGCCTATACCTTCTGAAAATGGTTTTGATGGTGAAGTTGAAGATTATACGCTTACAATATTACCAACTAAAGCTATTGAAGCATCTGGTTTTGAAAACCTGATTGTGTATCCAAATCCCAATAATGGAGATTTTTATATTAAACTGAATGGTTCTTTGTCCAGAGATATAACCGTAGAGGTTTTTAATATAAGAAGGCAGTTTCTTTACAGGAATGTATTTGAAGGCACTGGAGATTTAAACGAATATGTAAATTTAAACTATATGCAACCTGGCTTGTATATTTTAAAGGTAAGTGATGGGGTACGGGAATCTGCTAAAAAGATTATTATTAATTAAAATGTAGAAAAGGGGATGTCTAAAAAGTAAGCAAACTGCCACATTGAGCCTGTCGAAATGTTTTTAACTGACTGATATTCAATATTGGTTTCGACAAGCTCAACCTGACAAATTAAATCATAAAGACTTTTTAGACAGCCTCCTGAGTTTTCTAGACCTCTTTTATTTACCATTAAAAGTATTCATGGTGATATTTATTCCAGCTAATACAAAGGATTTTATAAGCTCTACCGATTTGTCCAAGCGTTCTTTAAGCTTATCCGATTCCTCTTGGGTCCATGCTCCCAGAACATAATCAACCTGCCGCCCTTTAGAAAAGGTGTCACTTATTCCAAATCTAAAGCGGTTGTATTTCGTAGTGTTTAACTTATCTTGGGTGTCTTTTAGTCCATTGTGTCCACCATCACTGCCTTTTCCTTTTAGCCGAATACTCCCAAAAGGCAGATTTAAATCATCTGTAATAACCAATAAGTTTTCTAGAGGAATTTTTTCTTTTGTTAACCAATATAATATCGCTTTTCCGCTTAAATTCATATAGGTGTTAGGCTTTAAGAAAATAAAGGTTCTTCCTTTTAATTTGTATGTGGCAAGATCTCCTAGTTTTTGGGTTTCAAAAGTTAAAGACTCTTTATTTGCAAAATGGTCTAATATTTTAAATCCTATATTATGACGGGTATTTTCATATTTTTCTCCTATATTCCCTAAACCTACTATTAAATACTTCTTCATTATACCTTGTTCTTCAATGTCCTTTTCTTTCCTAAATAATTTGAATAAAAAGCGATACATAACATTTTATGTTTATGTAAAAATAAAAAAGCATCCCGAATAATACAGGATGCCTTTAATATTTAAGTTAAGAATATATCTATTCTTGAGCTGCAGGTGTTTCAGCTCCTTCTGCAGCAGGTGCTGCTTCAGCTCCTTCTTCAGTTTCTTCGTCTTCATCATCGTCTGCAACTGCCGTTCTAGACGTTTTAATTTGACATACAACCGTATTGTCTGAATGTAAGAAAGTATATTTATCACTTGGTAAGTCACCAACAGCAACTTTATCACCAATTTTTAGAGGTGTGATATCTATTTCTATAAAATCAGGTAGGTTAGCAGGTAATGCTTTGATACGAAGTTTTCTATTGTTTCGTCTTAAAACACCACCGTTTTTAACACCTCTAGAGTTTCCTACTAGCTGTACTGGAATATTTAATGCAATTTCTTTGTCTTCGAATAACTGATAAAAATCTATGTGTAAAATTCTATCGGTAACTGGGTGGAATTGAATATCCTGAAGTACTGCATTAAAAGTCTTCCCATTTTCCAAGTTAATTACAACAGTATGCGCATTCGGTGTATATACCAGTTTGGAGAATGCTAATTCTGCTGCTGCGAAATGAACTGGCTGATCTCCTCCGTATAATACGCAAGGAACCTGACCAGCATTACGTAAGGCCTTTGTTGCTTTTTTGCCCACGCTTTCTCTTTGAGATCCGTTGATTGTAATTGATTTCATAATTTTAATTTATAATTATTTTTAATTATTCTAGTTAACCTCAACTATCTTATGGTAGTTGAGTCTTTTGGCTTCGCTCAAGATAAACTTAAGCCGAAACTACATGACAAATTTTGAACTAATAGACTGATTGTTATGAACTTTCTCCATAACCTCTGCAAATAGGTCTGCACAGCCCAAAACTCTAATTTTATCACTCTCTTGTGATAATGGAATGGAGTCTGTGACTATAAGTTCTTCTAATTTCGAATTTTTTAATCGTTCGTATGCGCTTCCAGATAATATAGGGTGCGTACAAATAGCCCTAACGCTTAATGCGCCTCGTTCCATCATTAAATCTGCTGCTTTGGTTAAGGTTCCTGCTGTGTCTACCATATCGTCAACCAACACCACATTTTTTCCTGTCACATCACCAATAAGCTCCATATGCGAAATAACATTCGCTTTAGCACGTTGCTTGTAGCAAATGACCACGTCACTTTCTAAAGCTTTAGAATAAGCATAAGCTCTTTTAGACCCTCCCATATCTGGAGAAGCAATTGTTAAATTGTCCAGATTTAAACTTTTTAAATATGGAAGAAAAATGGTCGATGCAAACAAGTGATCTACAGGTTTTTCAAAGAAACCTTGTATTTGATCGGCATGTAAATCCATGGTGATAATACGTGTAGCTCCTGCAGCTTCTAGCATTTTAGCAACCAATTTCGCGGCAATTGGTACACGAGGTTTATCTTTTCTATCCTGTCTAGCCCACCCAAAATATGGCATCACTGCAGTAATGTGTCTTGCAGATGCACGTTTAGCAGCATCAATCATGAGCAACATCTCCATTAGATTTCTTGGACCAGGGTTGGTAGAACCAATTATAAAAATCCTAGTTCCTCGAATAGATTCTTCGTAGGAGGGTTGAAACTCGCCGTCACTATAGGTAGAGGTAATTACATTTCCTAAATTAACGCCGAATGCTTTGGCGATTTGTTCGCCTAAGACTTTACTCTGAGTACATGCAAAAATTTTAGCTTCAGTATTTACAACGGCCATAGTAACTTGTTGTTTTATAGTATATAAAGACTACCTTATTTTAAACGAGGTGCAAATTTATACATTTATTTTTACCTAAAAAGTATATTGATGGGTATTTTTATGTTTAATTATCGAAAAAATCTATATTTTTGCTGTCCGAAATGCTCAAGTGCCTGCCTGTCGGCAGGCAGGGCGGAATTGGTAGACCTGTCTGCCGACAGGCAGGTGCGCTAAACAAGGATATATGTTTATGCTTTATCTAGTTTAAAACACAATTATATATGTTGGTTTAACTCAAGATCTGAGTAATCGTATTAAGCGCCATAATGACGGTAGAGAAAGAACTACAAAGTTTTACAGACCCTATGAATTAATCTATTCTGAGAAGTGTAGCAACAGAATTGAAGCTAGGGTTCGTGAAAAATATTGGAAATCTGGAATAGGTAAAGAAAAATTACGCTCTATTCGTAATAATGATTAATTTTGCTGTCTAAAATGCTCAAGTGGCGGAATTGGTAGACGCGCTGGATTCAAAATCCAGTTCTTTCGGGAGTGTGGGTTCGATTCCCACCTTGAGTACAAAGCCTTTACAAAAGAAATTTTGTAAAGGCTTTTATTTCCAAACACTGCTCAAACTTTACAATTTCTAGTTATCCATAAATGATTTTACCTTTATTGTAGCTATTGCTGGACAAGCTTCTTCATTTGTGAAGATCATCTTAAGCTTCTTTTGAGAAAGTGTTCTATTTTAGTTATAGATTATATACATACACTGTATTTTTTAGTCATATATATGTTTATGAGCAGGTTTTTCCTTCTGATAGTAAAGTTTAACGGTTGGTTTAGTCTAACTTAAAAAATTCAATCCCATTTTCGCCTACATACAGATTTATATTATTTTTCTTAACCAAAAAAATGTAAAAATCCTTTTCCGGGATAAAAGTAACTACTTCAATTGAATCATAGTTCGGTTCTATTAAATGACACGGGTCCATCAAAAATTTCAAGCCGACCAAATCTCCTTTTTTTATATAAACTATTCTTTTTGAGTAATAGTAATCAAATTGAATCTCATCATATGCAATCGGTAAAATTAGATTCATGTTTTCATCAGTAATACCAATCTTATCTCCTTTTTGAACTATGTTTAATTCTTTATACCCACATTTTTTTTCGTACATTCTCTTAGAGAACCCAATGTTTTTAATTACTTTGATTTCATTATTATCGGGGGTTTTGTTAATCTCATCTGATCCTTTCATGTTAACAAAATACTTGTGTCCTCCTCCTAGAATTTCTGTGGATTCAATGATAAACTCTTCAACCACCGTTTCAAAATCTTTCTTTTTTAAAGCAGCATAATCTTCATAGGTGATTTCTTCTCTTTTACCTTTTTCACCATCTTTATAAATCTTGTCGCTAGTTTTATAGATATACAATTCAAGATTCCGTAATATTTCTAAATCTATATAGTCGGTTTGAATTTGCTTATATTGCTCATTATACTCATTATAATTAATTACCCAGTATTTATTTTTCTTCTTTGCTATGATTTGATGGTTAAAATCGAAAATCGAATCATAAACTATCGGAACTGTAACTTTTAATTTTTTGTAATCATATAATCCTTGCTTCTTACTGCTTGACTCAACTAGTCCCCCATGTTTTAAAAGATAGGAGATATCTGGAGAATTAGATATGAAACAATCTTCAGGTAATAAGTTGTTGTTATTTTTATCAATCAATATTGTTCTGCCATCATTATTTACTACATATGCAAAATCTTGTCCCTTAAATGAAAAAAAGAATGTTGTTTTATTATTATATGTAGGTGGTATTAAAATGTTACCATTAACATCGCAATACCCCCATTTACCGTTTGCATAATAGGGAATAAACAACTCCGTATTTTGTGCTGTGTTGAATTGGCAGAATAAGGTAGTTGTTAAAATCAATAAGGCATGCAATGTTTTTAGTAAAGTTGTTTTCATTGGATTGTTGTTTCGGGACAATAGGAGTTTTGTTCTTATTTTTTACTGGACAAAAAGCCTATATTATTCATACTCTTGAATCATCTTCGAAGTTCTATTAAATACCATTTCAAAATCTTTGATTTCAGTAAAGTGGGTATAGATGGCTGCAACAGGCGTTAAAATTTCGAAATCAGATTTTTCTACATTTCCTGTCATCAAAGCAAAGCACTCTAAAGCTTCATTATTTTTTTCATAAACTCCATAAATAATCCCTTTGTAAAGATTGAGAAAGGATTTTGAATAGTCATCAGAAAATCGTTCTAGCCCTTGATTACATTGCTCCATGGCAATGTCATATTTTGAAGAAATCAAATTAAACTTAACTCTGTTTAAAAAAGCGTTTCTACAAAAAATACCGTTACATGCTAAGTCCAGATATTCCATTGCCTTTTCAGGCTGTTCTAGTTCATCATAAGCACATGCTAATAAATTTAGGGCTTCGGGAATTTCTTTCATGTAAGGACCTGGTATTCCAGGGTTAATCTGGTTTTTCTCGAAAAAAGCTCCTAAGGTCTCTACAATTAATGAATGATCACTTTTTGAAAAAGCATCCTGTGCTTTTTCATAGAGTGCTCCAAATTGTTCCATAGGATTTACATCTTCATCATCAAGATACTCCAAGAAATAATCTAATGTCTTATGAATATTTATAAATTCGCCTGTTTCATGATCACCATAATAAACAGGACAATTTTCTTGACGAATATCAATAGCTAAAAAGTCGGTTAGCTCATCTCTATACTCTAGATCGGCTAAAGTAGAAAAAGCGATGTATTCACAATTATCCTTTTTAGACCCGCTTGCCAACCAATCTTCATGGTTATTTTGTAATCCTGTAAAAGCAGTTTCAGAAAAGTTCAACTCAAATTGAACTACGGGATCCCAACCAGGTAAATTAGCAATTGTACTATCACTATAGTTTTCCATTTCTGAAAGATAAAACTTTTCCAACCTTGTTGGAATGGATGATTTACAATAGGATTTTACGGTGTTTAACATTTGAGACATAACATTATGGGTTAAATTAATAGTATGCAATGTAGCATGTGTCAATCTGAATTCACTGCAGATCATATTTTTACATGATTCATTGCTGCTACAAAGCAAAGCTAAATTTTATGTTCTCGCTACCCAGTTTTCCGTGAAAATACAATGCTGTATTTCATAGTAGTTTGCAAATAAAAAGCAGCGGAAATTTCTTTGTGATCTTTAGAGCAGCTTCAAATGGTGTACATTACGAAAAATTGTAACGTACAGAATATGAACTACTTTGTAAACCTGATTTGTAAATTTAGTTTGAAGCATAACTGATCATTTTCGGTATAAACTTTGCCAAAATCATGTCTTGACGAACTTGCGGTATCAAGTTTTGTGTTATTTAACAAATAGTCTTCAAATTCGTTTCGGTTGTAAATATGGTAACACAAAACATCTCCATTTTCTTTTACAATTAGGTAGCCTCCAGTTGCGTCATATTGCCCAGTCCAAACTTTAGAAGGCATCATTCCAAGAGCCACATCGGTTAAAAACCGTTTGATTTTATATTCATAGAATTTGTGCTCGTTTTGGGTGTCAAATTTTAAGGGATTTTTTTCTGCTATTTCATTAACCAATTCTGTTAAGTTTGAAGACTTGCTTGAATAAAAACCAAAAATGATTTGTGATAAAATCTCTGGAAGCAAACTATCAATTAATACAAGGTTGTTTGAGAAGATTTGCTTTTCGGTTTTTACAAATTCAAACGCGCCACCTTTGTTTTTAATTTGAACTATTCTGTCCATGATTTTACGCCTTGAATCAATTGAATTGATTTGTAGAATATCATTTTCTGTTAAGTTAGTCCCAACAATTTTGTAAATAAAATTGGTTGTTCTGCCAGCATTAAGTAGTGTAGAAGGACTGCCAAGTTGGGATTTAATGCTAAAACCAAGTATGGGCTGTTGGTTGGTTCTTTGGTCGTGAACTACAATGGTGATATCTGTTTTTGCAGAAGAACTTGCTTTTAAAGAGATACAGTTAATGGACTTCATAAATACTTCAATTTCTGGAACAGAAAAAGTCCGTTCTTTGTTTTCCTTAATCGCGTTTAATAGAAAAAGAGCCTTGTTTTTAAAATCAGAAATCGGAATTTTTAAAACTTTTTCATTTCCCGAAACTAGAATAATTTCATCTTGGATCGTATACCCAAAATTGCTATTGTTTTCGGTACGAAGTATCTTAATGATAGGATAAATGAAGCCTTCTAATTGTTCAATGTGTTTATCTCCGAGAAATAATTGTTTATCTCCTAATAACTTGAAAAGGGCATAAATTTCACTCCACTCCCCTTTGTTACCAGCAATCATTTACAGTTAAGTTTTTCTATTATTTTTTCCGCGGTCGCCTGAATTGCAGGAACTGCCACAGAATTACCGAACTGTTTGTATGCCTGTGTGTCTGAAACCACAATTTTAAAATGGTCTGGAAAGCCTTGTAACCTTGCCCATTCCCGTGGTGTCATTTTTCTAATGCCTTCCCTGTTTACTTTTCCAGAAATTTTGGTTACTGGGTTGAAATTAGTTAGCCTATCATCAAAGACCAAGTTTCTTTCTCTTCCCATACCCCCACAGACCACAGCGTTTGCAGTTCCGTTATTTGGAATTATTTCATAACCAAAACCATTTCCTTTACTTTCATGTCTTGCTCTGTGGTTTTTTAATGTTTGTACGTAAGTTGTGGATAGGTAATATTTAACAGAGACTTCGTTCTCTTCTAAAATATCCTCTAAAACGACATCTGTTTTAGTTGGTTCTGGGTATTTAAAATTATTAATACCTAAATCCTTTCGGAAACCAACAATAAAAATACGCTCTCTATTTTGGGGTACACCAAAATCTTTTGCGTTTAATATTTGAGGTTCTGGAACATAGTAATTTAAATCTTCACGAAGGACGTTTAAAATTGTTGCTAATGTTTTTCCTTTATCGTGGTTACGAAGCCCTTTTACATTTTCAAGAAAAATTGCTTTTGGCTGTTTCTTTTTTATGATTTCGGCAACATCAAAAAATAATGTGCCTCTCGTGTCTTCAAACCCACCACGTCTTCCTGCAATTGAAAATGCCTGACAGGGAAAACCAGCACAAAGCACATCGAAATTATCTGGGATATGGTTTTTTGTTTCGTTTTTTGTAATATCTCCAAATGGGATTTCTCCAAAATTAGTTCTGTAGGTCTGTTTAGAATACTTATCCCATTCGCTTGTAAAAACACACTTACCGTCAAGGTTTTGAAGCGCCAAACGAAACCCGCCAATTCCTGCAAAAAGGTCAATAAATTTAAATTTTGGTTTTTCTGGTGCTGGGAAAGGAACAGATTTGTTGAGGTCTGAGATTAAGTGTTGAAGCGTTTCTTCAGTGTTTTTTTTCGTAACCTTTTCTGATGGATATGTTTTTTCGAGAATTTCTTTAACAAAAGAAAGCGCCCCTTTTTTGTAAAATTGAGACACACCGTTTCTGTGATTATGTAAATAGTGTGTAAATGAAGCAGGTATAGAATTTTCTGGATCAACTGATTTTATTTCAAATAGTTGTTCTTCAACGTTTTCTATGTCAATTCTTTCCTTAAGCATCAGCTCTTATTTAACCCCACAAGTTAATAAAGTTTGTTGCTACGGTCGGTTAGTTTCTAATTTTTTATTCACAATCTTTTCACGGTATTTATGTGAGATTGACAAAAAGAGGCTTTTTTTATTTTCAACACAGGTTTTGCATAGTAAGGTATTAAGCCTGTGTATTTTTCGGATTTAGCTCTTAGCTGAATTTATGAGTTTAGTTCTTAATTTTTATTGTTTTTATGAGCTTGAATCAAATCATTCATATTTCGACCTTTTTCACGAATTGCTAATGAACAATAATTTTTACCAGAATTAGATTGAGATTCTAACACAACCAATTTCCCTCCAATTTCTTCCATTAAAGTTCTGTCATAGTTCATTAATTTATAGCATGCTTCTGCATTTCCTGTTCCACGAAGCGGACAATGAAGATGTATTTCTGTGTAAGCAGTATCGTTAGAAACCTTTGTGATTTTAAAAAAATCCTGTCCATCTATGGGCATCATTTTTTTCCATGTTTCTGCCAATTCATGAACATTATCCGCATATTTCGGCTTATTCAAACGTATATTAAGTTTTGCATTTTTTTTGGTGATCCAAAAGGTAAAACTGTCAAATAGCTTTCTTTTGGAAAAGAAGGCTAAAATTTTCAAAATAGTATTAAATGTTTTCTGCGTTTTTAGGTGTTTTCTCATTGCTCATGATGTATTAATTTTAGCAAAATTAGAAATCATGAAATTAAAAATCTGTGATATATATCAATTAATACTAGAACGTATTCTACTCAATGTTTCCCTTGTAATTCCTAAGTAACTAGCAAGTTGTTTATTAGATATATGTTGAATTAAATGGGGCTCCTCTGTTATTATCTGTTTGTATTTTTCAGTTGCTGAATAGGTTTGAATTAGAAATAGGCGTTTTTCCAATTGAATGGTGTAAAGTAAATTAAAATGGTTAATAACCTGCTCAATTTGAACGGATGGTATTCGAGCATTGAAAAATTTGTGGCTACTAATTTGATACAATACACCATCACTTAACATTTCAATACTTTCATAGCTTGGTTCTTTTGAGAAAAAACTTGTAAAGGACGTAATAAAGCTATTTTTGAAACCAAACCAAGTTGTTATTTCTTTATCATCTTTTACTGAAAACGAACGACAAATTCCATCAGAAATAAAATATAAATTTTTACAAAGATCACCTTGATTAAGTAATAAATCGCCTTTCTTTTTTCTCTTTTTGACAAATGATTTTTCTAGAATATCCAATGTTTGTTTATCCAAACCAGGGATACTTAGAGAGATGTATTTTGTAATTTCATTCATAGTTTTGTAAAAACAATATGACTATCATCCTGTTTGCTTTTTCAGTTTAGTAAACTTAGTTAATTTCTATATCTCGTTATCTGCAAATCTTTATTAATGTTATTTTATTTCTACTTGAAACTTAATGTTTCCCATAATGAAATAGGATGTTTTGTTTACACGTAACTAGTTTTTATTTCTAATTTGTTCCATTTTTCCTTCCATTGTTTCTTTTCAATTCTGGTATTGTATGTAGTTAAATCAAATCCAGGGGTAGGTAGCACCAAAAGATTGAATAGGTCTTCTAGACCATAAGGTGCTAGATATTCAATTTTGTTCTTGGAATTTAATCTTACAGCTATTGAGGTTGCAGTTTCGGGCCAGAAAGAAATCGCTTCATTACAATTAGCATATGGTTTATGTCCATTTCTGATATGCATTCTTGATTGATTTTTCACAGACCAATTTAGATTCGGATAAAAGTTTTTTAGCTTGTTTTCTATTTGCAAGTCATATGCTTTGGCTGAATTAGATTTGTCAAAGTATATAATATCAATATCATTAAGCTCAGTGCGCTCTTTTCCGTGCTTTTCATCCCAAACTTTGTTCCTGACAAAACCAGCTCCAATCCAACAATCATTTAGGTTTAAACTTCTAACTACTTTCAAAACATCAGTCATCCACACATCGTTTTCAATCATTTCAATTAGTTTATTTTCCAATTTTTAGTAAGTTTCATTTTTATTAATACTAATGGTTCCTGCATAAGAATCTATAGCTATTTCTATCATAGGAGACGTTTTATAGGGGCTCTTAATTATTTCTTTCGCGAAGTATGATATTCCAAACTGTTATTAGGATTAGTTACATGCATAAAAGAAATTACTTTATAAAGAGTAATCAAAACTTTAAAAATATGAAATTCACTTTAGGTTAGATATTTTTCTACACTATTTTCCTTTTACAGCATATTTCAAATTTTAAAATCTATAAACCTTCATAATATAAAAACGAGTATTTGAGTCTTAAAATGAAAACACCTAACTTTATGCAGAATAAAAAATAAAGTAATTAGCTACTCTGATTAAAATCTGTCTAACCTATTTTTAAGGGCAACATCTATTTAATAATGCAGTTAAGCTTATAAAAAGATTAAACAATTAAAACATGAAAAGAATTAAGCCTCTCATTTTACTTGCATTGGTATTCGTTATTAGTATCAATTGTAAAGAAAAAAAAGCCACACCAATACCCGAAACCGTTAAAGTTGAGGATAGCAAAACAGCAAAGCCTAATATTGTTGTGATATACGTAGACGATTTAGGATATGGAGATGTCGGTTTTAATGGGGCAACGGAAATTAAAACGCCTAACCTGGACAAGCTTGCAAATAACGGGGTGCGTTTTACTAATGGTTTTGCGTCTTCTGCAACTTGTACACCTAGTAGATATGCCTTATTAACAGGAACATACCCCTGGAGGGAGAAAAATGCTAAAATCTTACCAGGAACGGCTCCTTTAATCATTTCTACAGATCAAATGACCGTTCCTAAAATGTTAAAGACGAAAGGATATCATACAGGAATTGTTGGAAAGTGGCACCTAGGGTTAGGGACTGGACATGTAAACTGGAATGAACACGTAAGCCCAGGACCCAATGAAGTGGGGTTCGATTATTCGTATATCATGGCGGCAACTCAAGACAGAGTGCCTACTGTTTATATTGAAAATGGTGATGTTGTTGGCTTGGATCCAAACGATCCTATCGAGATTAGCTATAAAGAAAATTTTGAAGGACAACCAACGGGTAAAGCCAATCCAGAGTTGACCAATATGAAATGGCACCACGGCCATAATAACACGATTGTAAACGGGATACCGCGTATTGGTTATATGAAAGGAGGGGAAAAGGCTAAATGGAAAGATGAAGATATGGCAGATCATTTCTTAAAAGGAGCTCAGGATTATGTTAAAAAACATAAAGATGAACCGTTCTTCCTTTACTATGCTATGCAGCAACCTCATGTGCCTAGAACCCCGCATCCGAGATTTGTTGGTGCATCTGGTTTAGGTCCAAGAGGCGATGTTATCGTTGAAGCAGATTGGTGTATAGGAGAGTTTATAAAAACCCTTGAAACTGAAGGGTTATTAGAAAACACTCTCATTGTATTTACAAGTGATAATGGCCCTGTTTTAAACGATGGTTACTTTGATGATGCCGATACTAAAATTGGAAAACATACCCCAGCAGGAAAATTAAGAGGTGGAAAATACAGTTTGTTTGAAGCGGGAACCCGTATGCCGTTTTTTACTTACTGGAAAGGAACGATTCAGCCTTCGGTTTCGGATGCATTAGTATGTCAATTGGATTTATTGTCATCGATTGCCAAGTTGGTTGAAAGTGATGTTAGGGTAGAAGATAGTCAAGAGTTATTGGATGTTTTTATGGGAAAATCTCAAAAAGGTAGAGAAAGTTTAGTTATTGAAGCAACTTCAAGAACAGCTTATAAGGAAGGTGATTGGGTTATGATTCCTCCTTATGAAGGACCGACTGTTTTAAAAGATGTGCAAATTGAAATAGGGAACTCTGAAGATTTTCAGTTATATAATTTAAAAGAAGATATTTCTCAGCAACATAACTTGGCAGAAACCAATAAAGAAAAACTCCAGGAGATGATTGCTAAATTTGAGACTATTAGGGGTAAAGACTACAATAAAACTCAAAAGATCGAATTGAAATAAATCGCTTACATAGAAAATAAAAAGCGCTTTGATGTCTCTTTGAGAATAGAGATAAAAAAGTTATTAAGCTTATATAAATAATATAATGTTTGGTCGAGCCCAGTCGAGAAATTTTAAATTTCTTGACTGCACTCGATGAGGCAATTTTTAGTCTTTCCAACACATTTTTTAAAGAATAAAATAGACTAAAAAACCAAACTCACAGAAGTTCCTTTATCTTCAATGCTTTTAATTAATATTTTTCCTTTGTGAAGTAGCATAATCTGTTTACATAAGCTTAAGCCAATACCGCTTCCTGTTTTTTTAGTTGTAAAAAAAGGAACAAAAACGTTTTCAATAATTTCATCGGGAATGCCTTTTCCGTTGTCTATTATTTTCAAAACAGACTGCCCTTCAATTGTTTTTTGAGCTTTTAAAATTATTTTAGGGTTTTCAATATCCTTGCAAGCTTCAACAGCATTAAGTATTAAATTAATAAGTACTTGTTCAATAAGGTATGTGTCAATTTCTACTTCTAAAGGTGCGTTTTCATTTTCGAAAACGAGTTCGATATTTTTTCCTTCGAGAGAAGGTCGCATAAGGGTTTTAATATTGCCAAAAAGCTCATCCACCAAAATGGTACTTAAATTAAGCTTAGTGATTTTATTCAGGCTGCGATACGTTTTTGCAAATTTTAAAAGGCCTTCGCTTCTCTTTTTTATACTTTCAATGCCAATGTCTAAATCGTTCATATCAAGAGGATTATTTGTTGAATCTTCGATAGATAATTCTACTTTAGATTGTAGCGTCTCAGCTAATGAAGAAATAGGAGCAATAGAGTTCATGATTTCATGGGTCATAACGCTTAGAAGCTTTTTCCAGGCTTCAGACTCGTTCTTGTTTAGGGTCTCTTCAATATTTTGCAGAATAATTAATTTAAATGTATCGGTTTCTATTTCAAAGATTGAATTTGCAATTAAGAACTGCGCTTTTTCATTATTAATCTCAATATTAATTGTATCATTAGTCGTATGGTTTTCTATGAAAATGGTTTCATAAAGTTTAGGGTTCCTATTTTCAATAAACCTGATATTTTTTAAAGACGGAATATTTAGCTGCTTTTTAAAAGCATCGTTAACCCATAAAATCTTACCAGACTCTACATTATAAGCAACTATTCCTGTTTGAATGAGCTCCAAAATTTTTTTTAAGTACAGGTGTTGCGTTTCCTTTTCCTTATTTATTTCCAGTACGGTTCTGTTTACTTCATTAAAGCCTTTATGCAATTCCTTAACATCATCTGCTCCCGAATTTTCATTGTACCAACGGGAGAAATCTCGATACTTTACCGATTCGAAAAAATCATCCATTTCTTGAAATCGACTGGAGATAAATTTAAAAAGATTAAGAAAACTGAAAATTGCTAAAACAATAAAAGGAATGATTATGATGATTTTGTAGGGCACGTCCAATTTAAAATCAAGTGTGCCAATAGATATCGCTAACCCAGTGAGCGAAAAAAATAAAATAAGAGCCCTAATTATTAGAGCCAATTTATATTTTTTATAAGCCATATTTGTTTAATCTTCTGTACAAGGCGGTTCTTGTGATGCCTAATTCTTTAGCAGATCTTGATACATTGCCACCATGTTTTTCAAGTACTTTTAAAATGGCATTTTTCTCAATGGTTTCAAGCTTTAAATCGTTTTGACCGATTTTTTTTCCCTGTTTTTCTATGGGAGAAAAAACAAGATCTGTATCATACAAAATAGTGTTTTCTGCCATAATTACGGCACGTTCTATAGCATATTGAAGTTCGCGGACATTTCCTGGGAAATAATAGTTTTTTAATTTTTCAATAAAACTAGCATCCAATTGAAAACTGGACTTCAAATATTTTTCGGCATATAGCCCAATAAAATACTTTGCTAACAATACAACATCTTTATCCCGGTCTCTTAAAGGGGGCATGACAATTTCAACGGTATTGATTCGGTAAATAAGATCTTTTCTAAAATTAGCTTCGTCTGCTAATAATTTAATATCGAGATTGGTTGCACAGATAAGTCGTATGTTTATAGGAACCGCTTTATTAGATCCCAAAGGGGTTACCTGTCTATTTTGAATAACGGTAAGTAATCGTGCCTGTTGCTGTAAGCTAATATTGCCTATTTCATCTAAAAATAATGTACCGCCATCTGCAGCTTCAAACCGCCCTTGCCTGTCTGTTTTTGCATCTGTAAAGGCCCCTTTTTTATAGCCAAATAATTCGCTTTCAAATAATGTAGCTGTTAAAGCACCAACATCTACTTTTACAAAAGGTTTGTTTTTTCGTAAGGAATTATCGTGTATAGCTTTGGCAATGAGATCTTTACCTGTGCCATTTTCACCTAAAATTAAAATATTAGCATCTGTGGGGGCAATTTTTTTAATTTTGAAGAAGACATCATTCATCACATGACTTTCGCCAAGTATTTCTGTTTTGGTGATTAAAGTGTTTTGTTTTTTAGATGTTTTAGACTTTTTCTTATCTAAAACTTCACCAATGGCTTCAATAAGTTTGTTGTTTTCCCAGGGTTTGACTAAAAAATCCGAAGCCCCTTGTTTCAATGATTTAATGGCTAAATCTAAATCGCCATAGGCTGTTATTAAAATAACCGAAACCTCTTTATTGATGCTTTTAATTTTATTAAGCCAAAAAATACCCTCGTTGCCCGTATTAATAAGGCCATTAAAATTCATGTCAAGAATAATAATGTCGAATTTATGCTGCTGAATCAAGGAAACAATATGGTTTGGGTTTTTTTCTGTAACAACACTATTTACTTTAGATTTTAGCAGTAACCTCATGGCAGTCAGCACATCGGTATCGTCATCTACAATTAATATGTTTGCGTTTTTTAACAACATCATTACAATATTACAATAATAATGGTCTGGTTAAAAATTATTAAACTACAAAAAATGGAGTTGATAAAAAGTGTGTTGTTATCGAACGCAAGTGTATCATTTTCGAACACTTTGAAAATATTTTAGTTTTTTAAAGTATTGATATTGAGTATTTTGAAAAGTGGCACGGTAATAACTATATATTGAATAAATATAATAACATACATGGATATCCCATTAGAGAAGAAACGTTTTAGTAAAAAGAGAATTAGTATAGCAGTTGGCATATTGCTTTTAATATCGCTAATCATTTTTGTAGTGGTTTCTACAGGAGGAAAATCGAAGTTGAATGTAGATATGGAGCGTATTTCAATTAGTGAAATCAAAGAAGGCGTTTTTCAGGAAAATATTCCAGTGACTGGAGTAGTCATGCCCATTACCACTATATATCTAGATGCTCTTGAAGGTGGTCGTGTGGATGAAAAATTTGTTGAAGATGGGGCAATAATGAAACAAGGAGAGCCTATTCTACGTCTTTCAAATACCGATTTGGAATTGAGTTTGGTAAATCAAGAGACCTCTGTTTATAATTTATTGACACAAATGCAAATTTCTCAGAATGCAGCCAGTCAGAATACCATTAATAGATTAAATAGGATGACCGATGTAGAAAATGCATTTATAGAAGCAGATCGGGTTTATCAACTTAATAAAAAACTATTGGCAGAAAAAGCGATAGGCAATCAGGAGTTTCAGGAGTCTGCAAACAATTATAAGTACCAAAAACAGCGCATGAAATTGGCAAGAGAAGTTTTAAAACAAGATTCTATATCTACGAAACAGGAAGCTAATCAGAAAAGGAACTCCTTGGCAAGAACACAAAGTGCTTTAGAGCTCATGCGTAAAAAAGTAGGGGATTTGGTAGTTAGAGCCCCTGTAGATGGACAATTAACTTCTTTAGATGTTGAAATAGGTCAGTCTAAAACTAAAGGGGAGCGTTTAGGGCAAATAGATGTGTTAAGTGGTTTTAAAGTACGTGTAGATATTGATGAGCATTACATTTCAAGAATTTATACAGGACAACAGGGAACTTTTGAGTTTAATGGCGAAACACATGTATTAACCATTAAAAAAGTTTTTACTCAGGTAACTAACGGAAGATTTCAGGTAGATATGTTATTTGATGAGAAAGTAGAAGGGATTCGTCGGGGGCAGTCCTTACAAATTCGATTGGCTTTGAGTCAGGAAAAGCAAGCCGTTTTAGTGCCTAAAGGTGGGTTTTTTCAAAAAACAGGGGGTAACTGGATTTTTAAATTAAATGAAGATGGAACTCTGGCTTATAAAGTTGACATTCAATTAGGAACAAAAAATACCCAATATTATGAAGTGTTAGAAGGTTTGTCTCCTGGAGATAAGGTAATCACATCCAGTTATGATAATTTTGGAGACAAACAGGAATTAGTATTAAAGTAACAAACATATAAATAAATCATCATTATATAGGAAGTCAGAGTCTTACACCTTGATAATGACACTAAAAAATAAAACATTCAAAATGATAAAAATTACAGATTTAGAGAAATATTATAAAACAGAAGAACTTCAAACTATTGCATTAAACAAGTTGTCTTTTGAAGTTAAAGAAGGCGAGTTTGTGGCCATTATGGGGCCTTCAGGATGTGGAAAATCTACATTGCTTAATATTTTAGGTATGCTCGACGATTCTGATGGCGGTAGTTTTATTTTTAATGGTGAAGAGGTTATAAATTATAACGAGCGCAAGCGTGCCAACATTCGTAAGCATAACATTGGGTTTGTATTTCAAAGCTTTAATCTTATTGATCAACTTTCAGTATTTGAAAATGTAGAACTTCCTTTAATATATACAGGAGTTAAAAAAGCAGAACGAAAGAGACGTGTGGAAGAGGTTTTAGAAAAAATGCAGATTATGCACAGGCGCAAGCATTTTCCACAACAATTATCTGGAGGGCAGCAGCAAAGGGTCGCTGTAGCAAGAGCGGTGGTTAATAACCCCAAGTTAATCTTAGCCGATGAGCCTACAGGAAATCTAGATAGTAGTAATGGTAACGAAGTTATGGACTTGTTAACGGAGTTAAATTCTCAAGGAACCACTATCGTTATGGTAACGCATAGTGAGCATGACGCGAAGTTTACACATCGTATTATCAGAATGTTAGACGGGCAAAAAGTCGCAGAGAATAGTTTGGTTTAAGCTAAAATATGATGCAAACAATTTTTAATCATAAAGATTATATCTAAGTAAATGAAATCACATTTTCTAAAATCTATCATTAGAAATATAGTAAACAGAAAGTTTTTGTCACTAGCTAAAATTTTAGGACTTGTGGTGGGGTTTGCTGTTTTTATATTTTTGGCTGTAAAAATTCAATATGAAGATAGTTACGACCAGTTTTGGACAGATTATAAAGATGTTTATAGAGTTGCTCTAGATGTAAAGTATGCCAATGGTGAAGAAGTACTATCTGCAAAAAACTTTGGAGGTGCATCAGAATTATTAGATTTAGAATTATCGGAAGTTGTTAGCCATTGTAATTTTGGGAAAGATGTGGTAACCATTTTTAATGGTTCAAAACAAAAAATACAAGATGTAGATTTTGTGTACACAGATCCTACATTTTTTGATGTTTTTAACAGAAAGATAATAAAATCTGAAAACACCAAACTATTAGAAAATATTCACGGTGTTGTGATATCTCAGTCGTTCGCCAAAAAGTTATTCGGAAATGAAAACCCTATTAATAAAGAACTTACGGTTAATGAAGGTTGGAAATTTGTTGTAGATGCTGTTTTTGAAGATATTCCAAGTAATAGCCATATGAAAATAGATGTTGTGGCTGCCTATAAATCGCTTTTCTATTACATGCAGAATTTTGATAATACACGTCAGGTTCTATTAGAAAACCCTAATTACGAATATCATAAACCAGATCCTTATAGCCAAAGGCGATGGAGTACTCCAGTACAATACCGACCTTATTCTTACATAAAACTAAAAAAGGGGATTGAGCTAAAAATTGTTGAGTCTAAAGTTGCAGGTTTGCTCAGTAAAGCACCACTACCTTATAGGCTAAAAAATGGCCATATGAAATTTAAGTTTCAACCCATTCATGATATTCATTTAAAGTCAAACTTAAGTCACGAACAATCTGTAAATGGCAATGCAAAACAAATCATTTTTCTTTATATCATTATAGCAGTGGTGTTATTTGTTTGTGTAATAAATTTTATAAACCTGAACACTATTTCGAATATAGAACAGTTAAAAAATTATTCTATTCGCATATTTAACGGATCTACCTACTGGCAGATTTTTCAAATGATATTGGTTGAAAGCTTTGTTTTTAACGGCATTGCACTACTATTAGCATTGCCTTTGGCTTATGCTTTAATTGCTACGGAGCTTCCGTCTGCCAAAGTAGCTCCTTACATATTTTTATCTGTAATAGCTATTGTTTTGTTGGTAACTATTGTAGCTGCCCTTATTCCCTTTATATCAGTAGTAAAAAACCGTTTTGCTTCAGGGTTAAAAATAGGAGGCCAAAAGATAAGTCAAAAATGGAAAAGCCAAAAGGCATTGGTAACTATGCAGTTTTCAATAACCATTATATTAATTGTTTGTACTGTTGGTATTTACAAACAAATGCAATTTATGATGGCGTCTGATTTGGGGTTTGAAGGACACCAAACCTTATATAGTTTTTCCCCAATGACTATGAATCAGCATCCAGACATTCCAAATAAACTAAGAACTTTTAGAAATGAACTAGTCGCTTTAAACGGTGTAAAGGCCTTTTCGGTAAGTTCTAGCATTCCTGGAAAAAAGGCAAACCGCTTAAACAATCAAGTAAGACCAGTAGGCGTTGCTGAACCATTTCCTGCTTCTTTTAGTGAAATAAGCATTGACGATAACTACATAAAAGCTTATGGAATTCATTTAAAAGCAGGTAAAAATTTAAATGCTCAAAATGACTGGGTGTCAGATGACATTTTAATCAATGAAACAGCGTTACCAGTTATGGGAATAGCAAATGCTATAGATGCTCTGGGTAAAGTTATAACTGTAGGAAATAGAAACTGTACCATAGTAGGGGTGGTAGAAGATTACCATCATGCATCCTTACACAATTCGATAAAACCAAGCATTTTTACTCAAAATTTAAATTGGGATCATAGTGTGGGTTACTATTCATTTCAGTTGAATGCTAAAGATATAGATAAAACCATGTTGCACGTCACTCAAATATGGAATAAGCTTTATCCTAAAGAGGAGTTTATTTATAATTTTTCAGATGCCTCTTTTGCAGATCAGTATGCCAGAGACCAAAAGTTTAATCAAATTTTAACCTATTCTGCGTGTTTAGCACTTTTAATTTCTTGTTTAGGTCTACTCGGCATGGCTCTATTCAATATTAAAAAACGTGTTAAAGAAATAGGAATTAGAAAAGTAAGTGGTGCTACAGTGGGGCAGATTATGGTACTGCTAAATATAGATTTTTTAAAGTGGGTTATTGTTGCCTACATCATTGCAGTACCTGTGTCTTGGTATACTATAAATAGGTGGTTGGAAGACTTTGCTTATAGAACAAACATAAGTTGGTGGGTATATGGTTTTGCAGGTTTATTGGCAATAATTATAGCACTTGCAAGTGTAAGCTGGCAAAGTTTTAAAGCAGCGACAAATAACCCTGTTGAAGCACTTAAAGAAGAATAATTCATCAATAGATACTGAAACCATGCTAAGATAAATTCAGCACAAAGGTTAGTACATGAAAACGAATAGTTATGATACGAAATTATTTTAAAATCGCGTGGCGAAACTTAACAAAAAGAAAAGTATTCACTGCTATTAATATTCTGGGACTTGCTATAGGTTTCGGCAGCAGTATTATAATTTATCTGTTTTTAAACTATCATTTTTCTTTTGAAAAATTTCATGCCAATGCAGATAGGATTTATAGAATAGATACCGAAGAAACAAGAGGTACTGTAAATCATATACCAAGTGTGCCACCAGGTTTGGCAAATACCTTGAGGGATGATTATGATTATGCTGAAAAAGTTGCCAAAATTGTCTGGAAGGAAAATTTAGTATTAAGTATTACTAAAAATACTAGCAGGGTGAAGTACAAAGAAAATGTAGCATTTGTTGAAGATGGATTTTTCGATATTTTTAGTTTTCCTACAATAAGCGGAGGCAAACCTGTTCTTTCGCAACCCAACACAGCGGTAATTACCGAAAAAAAGGCGTTGAAAATGTTTGGAAGGCGGAATGTTACAGGAGAAGTTTTTAAGCTTGATAACGATAAAGTTATAGAAATAGTAGGGGTTTTAAAAGATTTGCCTAAATCTACTTTTTTAAAAACAGGTGTTTTAGTTGCTTTTGAAAACCTTAATAGTTTTAACTCTTTTGAAGCTGGTGAAAGCTGGTATGGAATATCTGGAGGTCTTAATTGTTTTGCACTTTTAAAACCAGACGTAAAGAAAGAAACCTTGGAAACTGCTCTTTTAGAATTTCCAGAGAAATATAGGGCAAATGACCCCACAACCAAACACATTTATAAATTACATGCCTTAAATGATATCCACTTTATGAAGGATTATGGTGATGTAGATGCTAAGTTTCTCATTTTATTTGGAATTATAGGCCTGTTTTTAATAGGAATAGCTGCTATAAATTTTATTAATATTTCTACAGCTTTATCCTCGTATCGTTCCAGAGAAATAGGTATCCGTAAAGTATTAGGTAGCATTAAGCAACATTTATTCTGGCAGTTCATTGTTGAGACTTTTTTAATCAGTTTAATGGCAATTTTGCTAGGGGTACTCATGGCGGCCATTTTTCTTCCAGCATTTAATACTTTATTTAACATTGAGCTATCTTTAAAAACACTTTTAAACGTTCAGTTTTTTGGTATGATACTGTTGCTCTTAGGAGTGGTTACTTTTTTGTCAGGTTCCTATCCGGGTATTTTAATGTCCCGTATTCTACCAGTGTTAGCTTTAAAAGGATCGTTTTTTCAAAAAAACACAAAAGGCATATCTACACGAAAAGTTTTAGTAGTAGCACAGTTTTCAATATCCATAATTCTTATTGTAGCTACTATAGTTGTTTCTAAACAAATTGATTATGCTGTTAATAGCGATTTGGGATTTGATAAAGACCAAGTTGCCATGTTAAGTCTTCCCAAAACTATTGATAAGGTTCAACAGCAAAGTTTAAAGGGGCGTTTAAAAAACATTTCAGGAGTTAAAGAGGTCTCTATGTGTTTAAGTAGTCCTGGTGCGGCTACTAGTAATTGGTATTCTACTGTTAATTATGATAATAGGCCAGAAGCAGAAAAGTTTCAAGTTTCATTAAAGCCCGGAGATGAAGATTATTTAAAATTGTATGATGTCTCTTTTGTTGCAGGGAGAAACTTCTTCAAAAAAGAATACTCTAATGAAATGATTGTGAATGAGCAATTTGTTGAAAAAATAGGAGTGACTTCAGAAGCAATTTTAGGTAAAAAATTAAGTGTAAATGGTGTTACTGGAAATATTGTTGGGGTAATTAAAGATTTTCACAATGAAAAATTTACAAGAGGTATAAGTGCCATGGTATTTACCCTTAATACTGAATGGTATAGTGAAATATCGCTAAAAATAAGTCACAGAGATACTAAAAGTATTATGGCAGATATTGATAGGGAATGGATCCAGGCGTTTCCAGATTATATTTTTGAATATCGATTTTTAGATGATCGAATTAATCAACAGTATAGAACAGAACAACGCTATCTTTTTCTATCAAAAGTATTTTCTGGTTTAGCCATTTTAATAGGTTGTTTAGGTATATATGGGTTGATACTCTTTTTTGCAAATCAACGTATTAAAGAGGTTGGTATTCGAAAAGTTCTAGGTAGTAGTGTAGGTCATATATTGAGCTTATTCTCTGTAGATTTTCTCAAGCTTATCTTAATAGCTGGAGCTATAGCTACACCAGTAGCATGGTATTTAACAGAACAATGGTTGCAAGGGTATGCTTATAGAACCAAAATACAGTGGTGGTATTTTGTTATCGCTATTGTTCTGGTAATGCTTATAACGCTTGTAACAATAAGTTACCAGACGATAAAAGTAGCAATTGCTAATCCAGTGAAAAGTTTAAGGACAGAGTAAGTCAAAACATCATCAATTTGTACTGAACCTGTTTCAGTATCAAAAAACGAAACTATGATACGCAACTATTTTAAAATCGCATGGAGAATTTTAGCTAAGAACAAAACGTTTGTTGCTATTAGTCTTATTAGTTTTTCATTTGCATTGACATGCTGTATTTTGTCTTATATAAATTATGACTACACAGATTCTTTTGATAGCCATCATACCAAAGCAGATGCTGTTTACAGATTAAATACCAATAGAGTAATTAATGGTAAAAAACAGCAATGGAGCTTGGTACCAGAGCCTCTTTTTGAGACTTTTGTAATCAACTCAAATACTAATCTGGAATATGCCAGATTATATAAAGAAGGGGTTTTAGTAAAGAAAGATGGTAATACCTTTAGAGAACAGATTAACTATACAGATAAAACATTTTTTGAATTTTTTACGCTCCCTTTAGAAAAAGGAAATAACCTAGATTTAGGTTATAATACCGTTATTTTAGGTAATGAATTCTCCAGGAAAATTTTTAAGGATAAAAACCCGGTTGGAGAAAACATTACATTAATAAATAATCTGGGTAAAGATGTTGTTTATACTGTAGTAGGGGTATTGGATAAACAGCCAGGTAATTCTAGTTTTCAATTTGACATTGTTACTTCATTTGAATCCCTGTCAAATGAAAATAAAAGTTTAAAATGGAATAGTTCTCGAAAATTAACCGCTTTTGTAAAGGTGGAAAACAGCAATGAGTTGTCTGTTTTAAAAAAACAGATACAGCCATTTATAAATAGTAAAAAGAATACTCTGGATAATTGGGACATTGTACAAGCCAATTTTCAGCCTTTTAAAGATGTTGCTTTTAGCTCTGATGTAGATTTTGCTTCCTATGTTCATGGAAATAATATGCTGGCAAGTAATCAGCGAGGTGTAATAGTATTTGTACCAGCAATTATGTCGTTACTTATTTTACTAATCACATGCTTCAATTTTATTAATATTTCTATAGCATTATCTACAAAACGACTTAAAGAGATTGGTTTACGAAAAGTATTTGGAAGTGAAAAAAAACAATTAATCTTTCAGTTTCTATTTGAAAATATACTCATCTGCTTTCTGGCATCTGTCATAGCTTTAGTTGCTGTGTATTGTATGTTGCCAATGGTGAATTCATACACAGGATTAGATCTGAAAATAGCATTACTAGAGAATGTAAAATTATTAGGTTTCTTATTTGGGTTACCATTTGTTATAGCAATTCTTTCTGGTATTTATCCAGCATATTATTTATCATCATTTAATGCGCTCACCGTAATTCAGGATAAGTTAAAGTTTGGAACCTTTGGAAAATTCACCAGGTTTTTATTGGGTGGGCAATTTACGTTTTCATGTCTGGCACTTGTAATAGGAATTCTTTTGACTAAAAATGCCTTGTATCAAGAATCTGTTGATTATGGATATAATATGGATGAACTAGCTATAGTTGAGATTGATGATAAGCGAGAGTTTGATATTTTGAGTCATGAAGCAGGTAAATATTCAAAGTTAGAAAAGTATGCAGGATCTTTTAACCATATTGGCGACTGGGCTAATTCGTCTGTAGCTAAAGTTGACGAAGAAGAATTAAATGTAACAGTATCAACAATAGGTGGTAAAAATTATCTGGAAACCATGGGGGTAACTCTGATAAATGGGAGACATTTTGATGAAAATATCAAGGTTAAAGAAGCTGAATCCATTATTGTAAATGAAACGTTTATAAAACATCTGCATCTCAATAATCCATTGAATAAGGAGGTGGTCCTGGATAAAAAACATTACCGCATAATAGGTGTAGTAAAGGACTATAAGCAAAATGGCTTACACGCTAAAGTGCCTCCCTGTATATTGAAAAAGGGCGATAATACTCAATTTAAATATTTTGTAGCTAAATTTCAGCAAGATAATCTTGAATCGGGTCATGCATTTCTCAAAACTACCTGGTTTAAATTATTTCCTAATAAACCATTTAGAAGTTTTTATCAAAAAGATCTGGTTGAAAAAGAAAGGCGAATTAATGCAGGGTTGAAAAACGTAGCTTTGTTTCTGGCTTTCATAACAATATTGTTATCTACATCTGGATTGTATGCTCTGGTAGCCCTGAAAGTAATTTCCAGAAAAAAAGAAATTGGTATAAGAAAAGTTGTGGGAGCTTCAATTTCCAGATTACTGTATTTGATAAGTAGAGAAATATTAATTATAACAGCCATTGCGTTCGTAATAGGTGCGAGTCTTGGGTATCTGGTAGTAAATGGATTAATATTCAATTTTATTTTTCCGTATCATGCACCCATAGGAGTTTTTTCATTTTTAATAGCATTACTTGTATTAACCACTTCTGTCTGTATTACAATAGGATTAAAAGTTTATGCTGCTGCTACCAATAACCCTATTGATGCTCTGAGATATGAATAAAATAAGCAAACAATAAAATCATGATACGTAACTATTTTAAAATTGCCTGGAGGTACCTGTTGAAAAACAAGGGATATTCCTTTATTAATATTGGAGGCTTAGCAATTGGAATGACCTGTTTTTTACTCATAGTTTTATTTATAAAAAATGAACTTTCATTTGATAATTACCATGAGAAAGGCAATAACATATATAGAGTTGTACATCACAGTAGTGAAAATAACTTAGAGGATAGATGGATATGGGGTAATGCACCAGTGGGTCCAGCTTTAAAAAATGATTTTCCTGAAGTTATTGAAAAAGTTCAGTTTTCAGGAAGATCAGATGTGTTGTTAAGTTATAATCAACACTCTTTTCAAGAAGGTGACTGTTTTTATGTAGACCCCACTGTTTTTGATGTATTCACGTGGCCTTTACTATCAGGTAATCCAGAAACAGCTTTAGAAGCACCTTATTCTGTAGTATTGACAGAAACTACAGCTAAAAAGTATTTTGGCAATGAAGACCCAATGGGAAAAACTCTGGATGGAAAAGGAGGAAGAGCCAGAGATGGCAAATATACAGTAACAGGTGTCATGAAAGATATACCTGGGAATTCTCATTTTTCTTTTGATGTGCTCATGTCTATGAGTTCATTTTATCAAACCAGACCAAATATTTTTGGTTATTGGGGATATGTAGATTTTTATACCTATTTCCTGGTGGCCGATAACTTTAATCAAGAAGCATTCCAGGCTAAAATGCCTGATTTTATAAAAAGAAACTGGCCAGAAAGAAGTGAAGATCACTACTACGATATTTCTTTTGAACCTTTATCTGATGCATATCTAAAGTCTAAAGTGGCGAGACAACCAGGTGTCACTGGTAACCTGTCAAACATATACATTTTTGCTATTATCGGTTTGTTTATTCTAATAATTGCGAGTATCAATTTTATGAACCTTTCAACAGCAAGATCTTTAGAAAGAGCAAAAGAAGTTGGTGTAAGAAAAGTGATTGGAGCAAACAAAAAGGGCTTGATATATCAATTTTTAGGAGAGTCATTAATCATAGTCTTGCTTTCAGCAATCCTGGGTCTTGGTATAGCAATGTTATGCCTGCCTTATATAAATGATATTACAGGAAAACAATTTGTTAGTAGTGAAATTTTTAATAGCTATACGCTCGCATTATATATTGGAACAGCGTTAATTGCAGGAGTATTGGCTGGTGTTTACCCTGCTTTTGTGCTATCAGGTTTTAATCCGTCCAGCGTTTTAAAAGGTGTTTTTAGTACTTCTAAAAGTGGTGTGAATTTAAGAAAAGGCTTAGTTGTATTCCAATTTAGCTTGTCTATAGCTTTAATAGCTTGTACCATAATAGTCTATTCTCAATTAGATTATATGGTGAATAAAAATTTAGGGTTTGATAGAGAACAACAGCTGGTAATAGACTACAATTGGGATCGTGAAGTGCTCCTTAATCTAGAAACTATAAAAAGTGAATTTTTAAGCCTTTCAGGGGTTAATTCTGTTGCATCTTCAAGAACGGTTCCAGGAGGTCATTTTCCAGCTGCAGGTACCAGCATGGAAACTAAAGAGGGACCAATGCAGGTTTTTGACCCTTTTTTATATGAAGTAGACGTCGATTTTATTCCGCATTACAATATAGAAATGGTAGCAGGTAGAGCCTATTCCAGAGATTTTCCTGCAGATACTATTTCCTCTATGGTAGTAAACGAAGCTGCCACGAGAAGTTTAGGATATACTAATCCATCAGAAATTATTGGCAAACGTTTTCAGCAGTGGGGAAGAGAAGGCACAGTTATAGGTGTAGTAAAAGATTTTAATTATGTGTCACTTCATCATGAAGTAGCTCCATTAGCTCTCCGTTTAGAGTCTGCAGGTAAATATTTATCATTACAAATAAAGTCTTCAAATCTTCAGAAAACTATTGCAGATATACGTGATAAATGGGTTGTTTTAGCACCACATCGGCCTTTTTTATATCGCTTTTTAGATGACTCTTTTAATACGCAATATGAAGCCGATTTTAAATTTAAAGAGCTGTTTACCATATTTTCATTTTTAGCAATTCTCATTGCTTGCTTAGGCCTATTGGGGCTTACAACGTATAGTGCTATGCAAAGAACTAAGGAAATTGGTGTTAGAAAAGTATTGGGAGCGGAAGTAAGTAGTATTGTCACATTATTGTCTAAAGATTTTATAAAGTTAGTAGGAATAGCAATTCTGGTAGCGACCCCATTTTCATGGTATGCCATGAGAAAATGGCTTAACGAATATGCTTTTAGTATAAAAATTGATTGGTGGGTATTTGCAATGGCGGGCTCTATGGCTCTGGGAATAGCCATTTTTACAATGAGTTTTTATGCTTTAAAAGCGGCGAGGGCAAATCCGGTAAAAAGCTTAAGAACTGAATAAATCATCGCAGGATCAAAAAACAAACAATTATGATACGTAACTATTTCAAAATCGCATGGCGAAGTTTTTCAAAAGATAAAAGCTTTACAGCTATTAATTTGTTAGGGTTGGCAACTGGTTTTGCAATAGCCTTATTAATTATTCAATATGTAAGGTTTGAATTAAGTTATGAAAACACACATGAAAACGCTGATAGAATAGTAAGACTTACTTATGATATTATGGATGGTGAAACAGTTAGTTCTCAAGATTGCGAAACGAATCCGCCATTAGGAGCTAAGTTACAAGCTGAAATGAACGAGATTAAAAACTTTACAAGAGCTTATCATATTGGAGAACCTACTATAACCATAGAAGTTAATAACAAACAGTTTATAGTAGAAAAAGTGTATGCCACAGACCCATCTTTCTTTAACCTCTTTTCATACCCTTTAATACATGGGAAAGAAGAGGGCCTTTTTAAAGAACCTAATCAAACCGTTTTAACAGAGTCTGTTGCCCTAAAATACTTTAACCGTACAAATGTAATTGGAGAAACCATTGCCTTACCAGCTGCAGGAACGGAATTGTTATTAGACATCGTTGGTGTGGTTCCAGATAGCCCCTCCAATACCCATTTAAAGTTTGATATGTTGATGTCTTATACAACATTGCTTAAAGACCCAATTATGCAAGCATTTTATGGTGAAACAGAAAACAACTGGGATGGAAATAATACCTATACCTATGCTTTACTAAATGACAACGCTTCCTATGAAAATTTTACACAAAACTTAGTTGCATTTAACAAGCAATTAAAACGTGAAGGTAAGTTAGAAACCGATCGTGTAATTAGTCAAAAAATAGAAGATATACACTTATATTCTAATAAGCCTTTTGAGCCAGAACCAAATGGAAGTGCTACAGCTGTATTTTTCTTATTAGGCGTTGCTTTTTTAGTCATTATTAGTGCTTATGTTAACTATATTAATTTAACCACCTCAAAAGCCTTAGATAGAGCTAAAGAAGTAGGTGTTAGAAAAGTAGTAGGATCCACCAAAAGCCAGTTGCGATTTCAATTTTTAGTAGAAGCCTTTCTAATGAACTTGTTAGCTGGAGTTTGTGCATTGATCATTATCTTTTTTGTTAAAGACAATTTTGTTGAAATAGCAGGATTACCAGATGGTTTTAATGTGTTTACAGATATAGTTTTCTGGGGAATTCTTGGAGTATTTTTAGTTTTTGGGGTGTTGTTCTCTGGTGTATATCCAGCTTTAGTATTGTCATCTTTTAAACCGTCACTTATTCTTAAAGGGAACTTTACGCATTCTTTTAAAGGGGTGCTATTGAGAAAGTCTTTGGTTGTATTTCAATTTACAGTAACCATCGTTCTTTTAATATTAGTATTTACTATTAAGTCTCAACTCAGTTTTATAAGAAATATTGAATTGGGAGTAGAAACTGAAAATACAATTGTAGTTGAGGCACCTATGCAAAATGGTTCTACGGAAAAATATAGTGTATTTAAGCAAAAGCTACTGGCAAACTCAAACATTAAAAACGTGTCTTTATCTGAAGCTGTACCAGGTGAATTGGCTAATGAGATGAGTACTACAACTGGTATTAATCTCTCGGAATCTTCAGAAAAGCATAATCATAATTTTTACATCACTACAATTGATAAAAACTTCATTCCTCTAATGAATATGCAATTACTGGCAGGTACGAATTTTGATAAAACCAGTACTCCTAACAAACAGGAAGTTATAGTGAATGAAAAAGCACTAAAACTTTGGGGAGTGACAGATTATGAGTCGGTTATTGGGAAAACAATAAAAATGTGGGGTGCCGAATGGTCTATAAAAGGGGTTCTTAAAGATTACCATCAAGAGTCGGCTAAAGCACCGTTTGTTCCTATAATCCATAGATTTTCAAACTCTTTTGATGGATTAGCTAGTATAAAATTTCATAATAGTAATCCGAAAAAGCAGCTAGCTCAATTAGCAAAGGTTTATAAATCGGTTTTTCCTGAAGCCCCGTTTTCATACTTTTTTATGGATACGGAATTTGATAAACAGTTTAAAGCAGATAGACGTTTTCAATCTGTATTTAATGTATTGACTGGATTTGCCATACTAATAGCTTGTCTTGGTTTATTTGGTTTAGCTTCTTTTACAGTGTTAAAAAGACAAAAAGAAATCGGTATCCGAAAAGTGATAGGGGCCAGTGTTTCTAATATTCTGGTATTACTATCAAAAAACTTTGTAAAAACGGTGTTTATCTCTATGCTTATTGGGGTGCCCATTGCCTATCTTTTAGCTAATAACTGGCTTGATAATTTTGCTAGCAGGATATCATTAAGCCTCTGGATGCTAGCACTACCTGTAATATTGGTTTTTCTACTTGTAATAATTTCTATCAGTATTAAAACTATCAATGCTGCTTTAATTAATCCAGTTCATTCACTTAAACAAGAATAGTATTATGATACGTAACTATTTCAAAATCGCATGGAGAAACCTTTTAAAAAACAAAGGGTTTTCATTTATCAACATTTTTGGATTAAGTATTGGTGTTGCAGCCTGTATTTTAATATCAATTTATATTCTACATGAAAGTAGTTATGATAAACATGTTTCTAATTCAGAAAATATATATAGAATAACGGGTAATTTCATTATAGACGATCAAATCACACCCACAATTCATTTTTCTGCAAACACTGCTCCTACAATTTTACAGGATTTTGAAGAAGTACAAAACACAGGAAGGCTTATGGCTACTGAACTATTTTGGGGTGCAGGCAGTAACAATATACGTTTTGATGGAGAAAACACCCAACATTATGAAGAAGGTTTTACCTATGCCGACCAATCTATAATAGATATTATGGATATTCAAATGGTGTATGGAGATGCCAAGACTGCCCTTTCAAATCCTAACACCATTGTGATTTCAGAAACCATAGCTAATAAGTATTTTAAAAACCAAAATCCCATAGGGCGTTCCATGTATTTGAATGGAAATAATGATAGGCCATTCAAAATTAATGGAGTGATGACGGATTTTAAAAGCAATTCCCATTTAGAATATGATTTTTTAATCACTTTAAAAGATGTAGAGTTTGGTGAAGGAGAACAAACCAGATGGTATCAAAATAATTACTTCTCGTATGTGGTTTTAAAACCAGAAATAGGTGTTACAACTTTTGAAAAAAAGATGAACACAACATTAATGGAACGGTATTTAACGCCAGCCTATAAAGCTGGAGGCTATGAGGTAGACAGTGATAAATTTAAAATGTTTCTACAACCATTAACCGATATTAATTTGCATTCTTCTCAGTTTGATTATGAATCAAGTTTTCGTAACGACATTAAGATTATCTGGGTTTTTGGTATCGTAGCTTTGTTCATCTTAATTATAGCCAGCATTAATTTTGTAAACCTATCTACAGCAAAATCAGCCAATCGTGCTAAGGAGGTCGGCCTAAGAAAAGTGGTAGGCTCTACACGTACTCAGCTCATTGGGCAATTTTTAGCAGAATCTATTATTATCTCTTTTATTGCATTTATTATAGGTATTGCATTGTCAGCTTTATTAATGCCACTATTCAGACAAATGTCTGGTATAGATTTAACAATGCCTTGGGCTAGTTATGGGTTTATACCCACTATTTTATTGGCATCATTAGTAGTAGGGACATTAGCTGGATTGTATCCTTCTTTTTACCTCTCAAAATTTAATCCAGTTAATGTACTTAAAGGAAAATTAGGTACAGGAAGCAAATCAGGAGGGTTAAGAGGTAGTCTCGTGGTTTTTCAATTTGCCATTTCTATTGTGCTGATAGTAGGGACGTTAATTGTTAATCAGCAAATGAATTTTATTCTAAATTCAAAAATAGGTTTTGAAAAAGACCAAGTCCTACAAATTTATAGTACAGGTGTTATGGGTGAGCACGTTGAAACTTTTAAAGAAGAACTTAAGCAACTACCAGGAATAAGCCATGCTTCCATAAGTGATTATTTACCTATTGAAGGTACCAAACGAAATGGAAATAGTTTTAAAAATGAAGGTAGTGATAATCCAGATGAAATTATATCAGGTCAAGCTTGGGCCATTGATGAAGACTATATAGAAACATTAGGAATGACACTTGTTGACGGGCGAAACTTTATAGCCAACAGGGCTTCTGACGAACAAGCTGTTATCATCAATCAAGCTATGGTTGCAAAATTAAAATTAGAGGAACCTGTTGGGAAAAGAATTGACAGATTTGGAAACCTTTATGAAATAGTTGGAGTTGTTGAAGATTTTAATTTCAATACCATGAAAGAAGCTGTGCAACCTCTAGCTCTTTTCTATGCCATAAGCCCTTCAATAACATCTGTAAAAATTAATACCACAAATGTCTCTGGAGTTTTAACTACTATAGAATCTAAATGGAAAACCTTTGTTCCCAATATGGCTTTTCGTTATGAATTTATGGATACCTCCTTTGCAAAGATGTACGATAACGTAAGTAGAATGAAATCCATATTTACCACATTTGCCATTTTAGCCATTTTAATTGCTTGTTTAGGTTTGTTGGCGCTTTCGGCTTATATGGTTGAGCAACGTAATAAAGAAATGAGCATTCGTAAAGTGTTAGGGGCTTCAATGCAAACCATATTTAAACTACTTACTAAAAACTTTTTAGTACTAATTGTAATTGCATTGGTTGTAGCTATTCCTGTTGCTTATTACTTAATGCAAAATTGGTTACAAGATTATGAATATAGCATTGATATGTCTTGGTCTGTTTTTGCTATTGCGGGTATTATAGCATTAGCAATAGCTTTCGTAACCATTAGTTATCATGCCATTAAATCTGCAATTATCAACCCCGCTGAAGTTTTGAGGTCTGAATAAAATCGTAAAAAAAATCATGATACTAAACTATTTTAAAATTGCGTGGAGAAACCTTTTAAAGAATAAGGGGTTTTCGTTTATCAATATTTTTGGATTAAGTATAGGTGTAGCCGCCTGTATTTTAATAACTGTATATATTCTTCATGAAAGTAGTTATGACAAAGATGTGCCTAACTCACAGAATGTGTATAGAGTGATAGGTCAGTATGTTGAAGATGGACGTATAGATGCAGGCATACATTTCTCTGCTAATACAGCTAGTACTGTTTTAAATGACTTTGAAGAAGTTGAAAACTCAGGGAGGTTAATGGCTAACCAGTTATTCCCTGGAGCTGGTAGTAATGATATCCGTTTTAATGGTGAGGATATGCAATATCATGAAGAAGGCTTTACGTATGCAGATCAATCCATGATTGATATTATGGGTGTTAAAATGGTTTATGGTGATGCCGCTACAGCATTAAAAAAACCAAAAACTATAGTGATTTCTGAGCGTATGGCTACAAAATATTTTCAGAAGGAAAACCCTGTTGGACGTATTATGTACCTAAATGGTAATTTAGAAGACCCTTTTGAGATTACAGGAGTCATGAAAGACTTTGCAAGTAACTCACATTTAGATTATGAGTTTTTAATCACTTTAACAGATGTTGAGTTTGGTGAAGGAGAACAAACCCGTTGGTTTCAGAACAACTATTTTACTTACCTAGTTTTAAAACCAGATACAGATGTCGCTGCCTTTGAAAAAAAGATGAGTAGCTCATTAATAGAAAACTATATAAAACCAGCATTTAAATCAGCTGGATTTGCAGGTTGGGAACAAATGGACGAACGCTTTAAAATGGAGTTACAGCCATTAATCGATATCAATTTATATTCAGCTCATATAGATTTTGAATCTAGTTTCAGAAACGATGCTAAGATTGTATGGATATTTGGCATCATAGCTTTATTTATTTTAATTATAGCCAGTATAAATTTTGTAAACCTTTCTACTGCCAAATCTGCTAATAGAGCAAAAGAAGTAGGTCTTAGAAAGGTGGTGGGCTCTACAAGAACACAACTTATTGGGCAATTTTTAGCAGAGTCTATTCTTATTTCCATCATTGCTTTTATAATAGGAATTGCATTATCTGCCTTATTCATGCCTCTTTTTAGAACTATTTCTGGTATCGAATTGAACCTACCATGGACTAGTTTGGGCTTCTTACCTACAATTCTGTTTGTCTCAATTATTGTAGGAACACTTGCTGGGTTATACCCTTCTTTTTACTTATCAAACTTTAACCCGATAAATGTACTTAAGTGGAAATTAAGCTCTGGTAGTAAATCTGGAGGACTTAGAAGTAGTTTGGTAGTATTTCAGTTTACTGTTTCCATTATTTTAATGATTGGCACCATTGTAGTAAATCAGCAGATGGACTTTATTCTAAATTCTAAAGTTGGATTTGAGAAAGATCAGGTGGTTCAAATTTACAGCACCAATATTCTGAATAGCAGAGTTGAAACCTTTAAAGAAGAGCTTAAGAAATTGCCAGGGGTAAGCAACGTTACTATTAGCGATTATTTACCTATTGAAGGTACCAAACGAAATGGAAACACCTTTGAAAATGAAGGAAAGAGTGGCATAGATGAAAGTGTGCCTGGACAAGCATGGGTAATAGATGAAGATTATATAGAGACCATGGGAATGAACTTAGTAGATGGTCGTAATTTTATTTCAGGTAGAGCTTCAGATGAACAAGCAGTGATCATTAACCAAGCCATGCAAAAGGAATTAAGACTTAATGATCCTATTGGTAAGCGCGTTTCAAGATACGGACAGCTTTGGGAAATTATTGGTGTTGTAGAAGATTTTAATTATGATACTATGAAGACTACAGTAAGCCCCCTTTGCTTTTTTAGTGGTATTAGTCCATCTATCACTTCAGTAAAAATAAATGCAAAAAATGCATCTTCAGTGTTATCATCAATGGAAGCAAAGTGGAAAGAATTTGTTCCAAATATGGCGTTTCGCTATGAGTTTATGGATGCCTCTTTTTCTAAAATGTATGATAATGTGAATAGGACTAAAACTATGTTCACTGCATTTGCCATTTTAGCAATATTGGTGGCTTGTCTAGGTTTATTGGCGCTTTCAGCTTATATGGTTGAGCAACGTAGTAAAGAGATGAGTATTCGTAAGGTACTTGGCGCTTCTATGGAAACCATATTTAGATTACTCACTAAAAACTTTTTAGCGTTAATAGTTATTGCGCTTGTAGTAGCAACCCCCATTGCTTATTACTTAATGCAAAACTGGTTACAAGATTATGAATATAGTATTGATATGTCTTGGTCTGTTTTTGCTATTGCGGGTATTATAGCATTAGCAATAGCTTTCGTAACCATTAGTTATCACGCCATTAAATCTGCAATTATCAACCCCGCTGGAGTTTTGAGGTCTGAATAAAATCGTAAAAAAAAATCATGATACTAAACTATTTTAAAATTGCGTGGAGAAACCTTTTAAAGAATAAGGGGTTTTCGTTTATCAATATTTTTGGATTGAGTATTGGTGTCGCTGCCTGTATTTTAATAGCGATATACATTCTTCATGAGAGTAGTTATGATAAACACATAACAAACTCTGAGAATATTTACAGGATGACTACCGATTATTCCAAAGTTCGTGGCTTAAATGGAACAGGAATCTTTTTTTCTGCCAACACAGCACCAACGGTACTGAACGACTTTGAAGAAGTGGAAAACACAGGAAGACTAATGGCCGTACAATCATTTTACGGTGCAGGAAGTAATGACATACGATTTGATGGTGAGGCGACACAACATTATGAAGAAGGTTTTGCCTATGCAGACCAATCTATAATTGATATTATGGATGTTCAAATGGTATATGGAGATGCTAAAACGGTATTAACAAACCCTAAAACCATTGTTATTTCAAAAAAAATAGCAAATAAATACTTCAAAAATCAAAATCCAATTGGGCGTTCCATGTATTTAAATGGTAATAATCAAGACCCGTTTAAGATTAGTGGTGTCATGAAGGACTTTGCCACTAACTCGCATATGAATTACGACTTTTTAATGACGTTAAAAGATGTAGAGTTTGGTGAGGGGACACTAAACGATTGGAGTTTTTGTGCCTATTTCACCTATGTACTGCTCAAACCAGATATAGATATAAAAGCTTTTGAGCAAAATATGAATACTATCTTAATTAAGAGGTATTTGAAGCCGGCATACAAAGCGGCTGGGTTTCCTAGTTGGGTTCATTTGGAAGAGCGCATGAAAATAGGATTGCAGCCCCTAACCGATATTAACTTATACTCTTCACATATTTTTAGTCAATTAAATTTTAGTAATGATATAAAGACCATTTGGATTTTTGGTATAGTGGCTTTGTTTATTCTTATAATCGCTAGTATTAATTTTGTAAACTTATCTACCGCAAAATCAGCTAATAGAGCTAAAGAAGTTGGGTTAAGAAAAGTAGTAGGGTCAACACGTAGGCAACTTATAGGTCAGTTTTTGGCCGAATCTATACTAATTTCACTTATAGCCTTTAGCATAGGTATTGTGTTATCTGCATTATGTATGCCTCTATTTAGAAGCATGTGTGGCATCCATTTAGTAATGCCTTGGTCAAGTGTTATGTTTATAGCTACTACCCTATTAACTTCTCTTATAGTTGGCATATTAGCAGGGTTATATCCTTCATTTTACCTCTCAAAATTTAATCCAGTTAATGTACTTAAAGGAAGACTTAGCATAGGAAATAAATCAAATGGATTAAGAGGAGGGTTGGTCGTATTTCAATTCGTCATTTCTATTGTTTTAATTGTAGGAACGCTTATAGTTAACAAGCAATTACAATTTATTTTGAATTCTAAAATAGGGTTTGAAAAAGATCAAGTAGTGCAACTATACAGTACCAATGTGTTAAATTTTAAAACAAAATCATTCAGAGATGAGTTAAAAACAATACCTGGAGTCGCAAATGCAAGTATTAGTGATTTTTTACCTCTCAAAGGATCCAATAGAGGCGGAGAATACTTTGTGAAAACAGAAAAGATTGGTATTGATGAAAGCATATATGCGCAATTATGGAGTATTGATGAGAACTATATTGAAACATTAGGAATACAACTACTTGAAGGGCGTAACTTTTTCAAAAAAGATAAAGCAGATAGAGAAACTATCATTATAAACCAAGCTCTGGTAAAAGCATTACATCTGGAAAATCCTATAGGGAAAAATATTTCAAGGGAAGGCGGAAGAACCTGGGAAATAGTAGGTATAGTAGAAGATTTTAATTATGATGGCATGAAACAAACTATAAAACCGCTTTGTTTCGTTAACAACATGAGTAATAGTGTGATGTCTGTAAAATTAAATACTACAGATGTATCTGCGACTCTTGCTGCTATTGCCCAGAAATGGAAAGCGTTTGTCCCTGATATGGCATTTCGTTATAAGTTTATGGATGCTTCATTTGCTAACATGTATAAAAATGTGAGTAGGATAAAAGCCGTTTTTACCACGTTTGCCATTTTAGCGATTCTAGTGGCGTGTCTTGGCCTGCTGGCGCTTTCGGCGTATATGGTGGAACAACGTAATAGGGAGATGAGTATTCGTAAGGTATTAGGAGCCTCAGTTCAAACAATCTTCAAATTACTTACCAAAAACTTTATTGTATTAGTTATCGTGGCATTAATTATTGCCGTGCCTATTGCCTATTACATAATGAAAACATGGTTACATGATTATGAATATCGAATAGATATATCATGGACTGTATTTGCCATTGCAGGAGTTGTAGCCATTGCAATCGCATTAATGACTATAAGTTACCATGCCATTAAATCTGCACTTATTGATCCTGCTAAAGTTTTAAGAACGGAATAAAATCATCAATAGGTACTGAAATAAATTTAGTACAAAAAACGAATAATCATGATACGAAACTATTTTAAAATCGCCTTTAGGAATCTTAAAAAACAACCGTTTTTCACATTTCTAAACATCTTTGGACTAACTATAGGTATGGCAGGTAGTTTATTAATTGCATTGTATATCTATGACGAATTGAATTATGATACGATGTTTCCTGATGCAGACCGTATACATCGTATTAACCTGGATATCAAGTTTGGGGGAGATATAAGCAATTTTGCCGAGGTTTCCAGCCCCGTAGCTGAAGTTTTGGAAAATGATGTACCTCAAATAGAGTTAGTCACACGCTTTCGTAATAGAGGCAATATGCTAATAAAGAAAAGTGAAACTGCTGTAAATGTAAAGGAACAGGATGTTAGTTATACAGACCCGAGTTTCTTTGATATGTTTGGGATTGACTTATTATATGGCGATAAAACATCTGCTTTAAGTGAACCAAATACATTGGTTTTAACTAGAACAGCAGCCGAGAAACATTTTAAAATAGAAGACGCTGTTGGACAAAACCTTATTTTAAATAATGGTGATACCTATGTAGTAACAGGGGTTATAGAAGATTTGCCAAAAAACTCGCTTTTACGAAATCATAGTGTGTTTTTAGCAATGGCTGGTAATCAGGAAGAACAAGAGAACAATTGGGGAAGTAATAATTTCCCAACATTTATAAAGCTTTTACCTACTGCTAATATTCAAGATGTTCAAACCGCTTTAGATGGATTTTTCAAGAAATACTTTATTCCTTTTGCGCAGCCTTACATGCCTGGTATGACGGAAGAGCAATTTTTAGCATCAGGTAATTATTATAATTTCAGTACCATTAAGTTACAGGATATTCATTTGCATTCTAATAGGTTCCCTGAAATGAGTCCTAATGGAAGCATTCAGAATATTTATATTTTATCATTTATAGGTCTCTTTCTTATTATTCTGGCAAGTGTTAATTTTATGAACCTGTCTACAGCACATTCTCTTAAACGTGCAAAAGAAGTAGGTATTAGAAAAACATTGGGATCTGGTAAATCTGCTTTGGTAAGTCAGTTTTTAGCAGAATCGGGTGTAATAACATTTATAGCATTATTAGTGGCTATTGCAGTTGCAGCTTTGGCACTTCCTTTTTTTAATGTACTCGCTGATAAGACCATGGAAATCCCTTATGGGAATCCTTTATTTTGGTTAGTTCTGGTTATATGCACATTAGTGCTTGGTCTTTTATCGGGAATATACCCTGCGTTTTTCATGTCACGCTTTATTCCTGTAAAGGTGCTTAAAGGAAGTGCTAATAATAGCCATAAAGGTGGTGGTATTAGAAGTTCATTAGTTGTATTTCAATTCGCTATTTCGGTGTTTTTAATCATTAGTACGTTGGTGGTTTTTCAACAGTTACAATACATTCAAAATAAAGATGTGGGCTATGCAAAAGATCAGGTTTTGGTAGTTCAGGATGTTGGAACATTAGGTAGTCAACAACAAGCATTTAAACAACAAGTGAAACAATTAGCAAGTGTAAAACAGGCTAGTTTAAGTAGCTATTTACCAATACCTTCTTACAGAAGAGATAGGAGTTTTTACGAAGAAGGTGCTATCTCTCAGGAGAATGCATTACAAATGCAGAGTTGGGATGTAGATGTAGATTATTTGTCAACACTAGATTTAGAGTTGGTGGCTGGTAGAGATTTCAATAAAAAGTATGGTAGCGATTCGCTTAGTATTATAATAAATGAAGCAGCTGTAAAAGTGTTGGGAATTACAGCAGAAGAAGCTTTAAGCAAACGATTCACATATGATCTAGGGGAAGAAAACCCTAGGTTTTTCAAAGTTATTGGCGTGGTAAAAGATTTTCATTTTGAAACATTACGAAATGATATAGCCGCATTAAGTATGCATATTGGAGGTTATGCCAATGATTTGGCAGTAAAAATAAATGGAGGCGATTATGCTACAACTGTAGCTAGTATTGAAAATATCTGGAAAACTACGGCACATGGGCAATCGTTTAATCATTATTTTATGGAAGACTCTTTTAATAATACCTATAATACAGAACAACGTTTAGGGCGTATTTTTATAACCTTTACCATTCTATCCATTTTTATTGCTTGCCTTGGGTTGTTTGGGTTGGCCGCTTTTAGTGCTGAAAAACGAGCCAAAGAAATAGGTGTTCGAAAAGTGTTAGGAGCCAGTGTGGGACAAATCACTTACAAGCTTTCTGTAGACTTTTTAAAATTAGTAGGGATCTCTATTGTAATAGCATTACCATTGGCCTGGTATGCTATGAATAGGTGGTTAGAAGATTTTGAATATAGTATTACTATTGGGTGGAGTGTGTTTGTATTAGCTGTGGTTTTAGCGCTTTTTGTTTCAATTTTAACTATAAGTTTTCAGAGTATAAAAGCGGCTATTGTTAATCCTATTAAAAGTTTAAGAACCGAATAAATCATCAATTAATGCTGAACTTGTTTCAGTGACATCAATCTAAAAAAATCATGACACATAATTATTTTAAAATCAAATTAAAAAGTACTATTAAAAGACGTGTTTTAGGTATTGTCTTTGTAATAGGTTTTACATCTGTATTTGCACAAAAAGAAGGGATTATTCCAGATTTAACAAAATGTAATGATACTACATTATGGCATTTACATAATAGAACGCTTATCGTTAATAATGGAGAAGTTCACCTTAGTGGAGACCCAAAAGATGGTGTTTTATGGTTGAAGTCACCTGTATTTAAAAATGGACAAATTGAATTAGATATAAAAGGAAAAGATTTAAAAGGACGAAGTTTTATAGGTGTAGCATTTCATGGAATAGATAACGAAACTTATGATGCTGTTTACTTTAGGCCATTTAATTTTCAAAATCCCCAGAAGAAAGCGCATTCTATTCAGTACATATCCCATCCGCAATTTACATGGTTTAAACTAAGAAAAGATGCTCCTAAAGTTTATGAAAATGCTATAGATATTCCATTAAATCCTAATGAATGGTTTCATGTAAAACTAGTGGTAGAGTACCCCTCCGTAAAAGTGTATGTAAATGATTCAGAAACACATTGTTTGAGTATAGATCAACTAAGTTCGCAAAAACAAGGTTGGATTGGGTTTTGGGTTGGAAATAATTCAGAAGGGACATTTAAAAACTTAAGAATCTATCCTAAAGAGAATTAAAATTATGATACGTAATTATTTTAAAATCGCATGGCGTAACCTTATTAAAGATAAGCTTCAAACTAGTATTAATTTATTAGGGCTTACCATAGGTATGGTGAGTTGTTTAGCTATACTGGTTTATGTTGTAGCACAGTTTGGGTACGATACGCATTATGAAAATGCAGATTCTATTTATAGGCTTAGAACCAAAATCAAGACAATAAAAAATAATAGTATTAATTCAGACTGGGCTTGCGCTAGTCCACCCATAGCCCCAGCAATGAAAGAAGACTTTCCAGAAGTATCTGAAGTGTGTCGTATCGTTTATTTTGGAAAAGATAATGCATCACTTCTAAGAGTAGATGGAGATGAAGAATCTTACTATGAGTCAGGAGGATATGTAGCGGATTCCACTTTTTTTAAATTATTTGATTATCCATTAATTGAAGGAAATAAAAATGCTTTAAATGCTCCCAATACCGTTGTGCTATCTTCTAAATTAGCCAAAAAGCTTTTTAAAAATGAAGATGCTTTAAACAAAACACTTCTTATAGGCAATAGAGATTTTGAAGCAAAATATACAGTTACAGGTGTTTTTAATGAAGATAATGGAAAAACACATCTAAATCCCAATTATATCATATGCATGCAATCACAAGGCGTAGGCAATTTTGTGATTAATGCTCAAAATTTCGCGACACATAATTTTGTGTACAGTTACATTAAACTAAAGGAAGACACCAATGCAGCTAACTTAGAAAAAAAATTACCCGCTTTTTTAAATAACAGAGGTTCCAAACACATAGAAGCTATGGGTTTTGAAAAAACATTGTTATTACAACCTTTAAAAGATATTCATTTACATTCTAAGGGTATTAGCAGTCAAATTGAAACGGTATCGAATATTGAAAACCTTTATGTGATGCTCATTTTAGGTGGGATCATTCTATTAGTAGCCTGTATTAATTTTATTAATCTAAGTACTGCCAGAACTAGTAAACGTGCCAAAGAAATAGGCGTTCGCAAAGTAATAGGTGCAAGTAAAGCGTCTTTGGCTAGACAGTTTTTAAGTGAATCACTACTCTTATCTCTTTTTGCTGTTATCATAAGTATTCCTATAGTCATATTGTTGTTGCCTTTTATAAATGATATTACACAAGGAGATTTAGCCTTATCACATATTTTCAACATTAAAATCTTAGCATGCTTTATCGTTCTAGGAATCTTTACGGGGCTAATGGCAGGAGCATACCCTGCAATTATTTTATCAGCCATAAAGCCAGTAAAAGTACTTAAAGGTGTTTTTAATTTGCAGCCAAATAATGGTAATCTTCGTAAAGGGTTGGTGGTATTTCAATTTGTAGTTTCAATAACACTCGTTATAGCTGTTACTATAGTTACACAACAATTAAAATATGCTCAAAATATAGATATGGGGTTTGATAAAGAGAACCTTATAACCATAAATTTAGGGAGTAGCGAGGCAATCACAAAATTTGAACCCTTAAGAGAAAAAATATCAACTATTCCAGGAGTATCTGGTGTTTCTGGGAGTAATAATTATCCGTCATTGCCAGTTAGAAACGATATGGGATTTCATCTTCCAGGTCAGGATCCAACCAATCAAACACTTATTTATGTTAATGGTGCTAGAGAAAATTATTTTAACACAGTAGGTACAAAAATACTTAGTGGAAGGGGCTTACAAGCAGGAGATAATATACAAAGTAAAGTTATTGTTAATGAAGCTACATTAAAGGCTTTTAATATTCCTTTAGAAAGTGCTGTTAGTTCAAAAATAGTAGGTATTAATAATGGACAACCTAATGAATTTGAAATAGTAGGTGTTATAGAAGACTACCTTTTTGCATCCTTAAAAGAAACCATTAATCCTATGGTTATACTTTATGATAATACTCCAGACTGGTTAATTACTAAAACAGAATCGGCAGATTTACAATCGTTATTAACTCAATTAGAAGACGCCTGGAAATCTGTAAACCCAAACACACCATTTGTATACACATTTGTAGATGAAGAAGTGGCAAAATTGTTTAAAGAAGAACAGCGCTTGGGTAAAATATCATCATTATTTACATTTCTGGCTATTCTTATAAGTTGTCTAGGGTTGTTTGGTCTGGTTTCTTTTATTGCAGAGCAAAAGAAAAAAGAAATTGGTATTAGAAAAGTATTAGGTGCCAGTATTCAAACGGTAGTACAGTTAATGACGAAAGACTATATCATATTGGTTATGATTGCTTTTATAATAGCGACACCATTAGCCTATTATTTAATGCAACAATGGCTGGAAGATTTTCAATACAGAATAGAGATTAAATGGTGGGTGTTTTTACTAGCTGGGGTTGCAACTTTAATGATTACCCTTTTAACTGTTGGGGTCCAGTCTGTAAAATCAGCAATAGCCAATCCAATTAAAAGTTTAAGAACAGAATAAAATGATACGAAACTATTTTAAAATCGCATGGCGAAATATTGTGAAAAGAAAGGTGTTCGCTGCTATTAATATTTTAGGGTTGGCTATTGGTTTTGGTAGTAGTATTCTAATTTATCTATTTTTAAATTATAACTTATCTTTTGATAATTTTCATAATGAAATTGATCGTATTCATCGAATAACTACAGAAGAACATAGAGGAAATGACGTAGAATATAGTACAAGTGTACCTCCTGCTTTTGCTAAAATTTTTAAAGAAGATTATAGCTATGCAGAAAAAGTAGCAAAAATTGTATTGCAAGATGGGTTTATTATAGATTTTAACGCAAGTGGAACAGAGAAAAAATTAAAGCAAGATATAGCGTTTGTTGAAGAAGATTTTTTTAAAATTTTTAATTTTCCGTTATTAAATGGTAGTAATAATGTATCTCTTTCTGCTCCTAATACAGCTATTGTTACAGAAGAAATGGCAGTTAAAATGTATGGTGATACTGATGTTGTTGGAAAAACATTTGTTTTAGAAAATGATAAAACTATTAAAATTACTGGGGTATTAAAAAGTCTTCCCAAAACATCTTTTTTAAAATCAGAATTGTTTGTTTCATTTCAAAACTTAACCGACTTTTTTGAGTTTGCAGCAGGAGAAAATTGGAATGGTATTACAGATAATTTGCAATGCTTTGCGTTATTGTATCCTAAGCAAAGTATAGCAAAAATAGAAACAACATTATTAGAATTACCCAAAAAACACAGGGCAAGTAGTAAAAATAGACATGTTTATAAACTACAGCCAATGTCTGATGTGCATTTTAACCCTGATTATGGAGGTATAAATCCTACTTTGCTATGGGCGTTTGCAATTATAGGAATGTTTTTAATAGTAATAGCTAGTATTAATTTTATTAATATTTCAACTGCACAAGCTTTTTATCGTTCTAAAGAAATTGGTATAAGGAAAGTACTAGGTAGTTTTAAACGAGACCTTTTTTGGCAATTTTTATCAGAAACGTTTATTATAAGTTCTTTTGCTTTAATAGTAGGGTTGTTATTTGCGTATTTGTTTTTACCATCTTTTAACAGTCTTTTTGAAATTCAATTGACTTTTGAGGGTTTGTGGTCAATAAGGTTTACTGGTTTTATTATACTTATACTATTCATAGTGTCATTTTTATCAGGTAGTTATCCAGGTATATTAATAAGCAAAATAGTTCCTGTTTTGGCCTTAAAAGGAAAGCTTAGTCATAATGTAAGAGGGAGTACAAATACACGCAAAGTACTTGTTGTGATACAATTTACAGTTTCAATTGTATTAATTGCCTCAACAATCATCATGTCTAAGCAAATAGATTATTCTATTAATGCAGATTTAGGTTTTGATAAAGAATCTATTGTAATGGTTACTATTCCAAGGGGTATTGATGATGAAAAATTTTATAGTCTTAAAGGACGTTTAGAGCAAATATCAGGCGTAGAGCATGTTTCGGGTTGTTTAAGCAGTCCTGGAGCATCCGAAAATATTTGGACTACCAATATAAAGTTTCATACCAGATCTGAAGATGAAGAGTTTAATGTATCTTCTAAATTAGGAGACGAGGATTATATTAAAACATTTAATATAGAATTAGTAGCAGGTAGAAATTTTATAAAAAGAGATATTATAGATGAGGTTTTAGTTAACGAAAAATTGAGCGAAAAATTGGGGTTATCTGCAGAGGATATGCTCAACAAACAAATTTATTTAAATGGAGGCAATATAAAAGCGAATATTGTAGGTGTGGTTAAAAATTTTCATGATGAAAACTTCACGAAAGCCATTAGTCCTGTTTTTATAGCTCCTAATACAATTGCTTATGGCGAAATTGGTTTAAAAATTAATCATAATGGTATAAATAATACATTATCCCTAATTAATGAAAAATGGTCCGAGACCTTTAAAGGAAATATTTTTGAATATCGTTTTTTAGATGAGCATGTAGCAGAGCAATATGAGAGGGAGCAACGCTATTTAAATTTATCTAAAGTGTTTTCTGGTTTAGCTATTCTAATTGGGTGTTTAGGTGTTTACGGTTTGATTTTATTTTTTGTAAATCAACGTATTAAAGAAATTGGAGTTAGAAAAGTATTAGGTAGCAGTGTAAGAAGTATTCTAACTTTATTCTCTTATGATTTTATTAAACTCATTTTAATTGCTGGAGTTATTGCTACACCAATTGCTTGGTATATCACAGAACAATGGTTGAGAGAATATGCTTTTAGAACAGATATTAAATTGTGGTATTTTATTATAGCAATTGTGTGTATTATGTTAATAACATTTGTTACTATGAGTTACCAAACTATTAAAGCAGCCATTGCAAACCCTATAAAAAGTTTAAGAACAGAATAAAATTCAAAACGTATCAATATAAAGAACAATTATGCAAGATTTAAAAAAACTTTTATCCTTTTTCACTATCGCTTTATTATGTCTGTCTAATACTGTAGTAGCACAAAATAAATATGAAATACAAGACTCTATTTTTTCTAACACATTAAATGAATACAGGAAATACAGGGTAGTCTTACCTGCAGATTATTATCCAAAATCAGACAAAAAATATGATGTTATTTACGTGTTAGATGGTGAAACAGTAGTAAATGTGGTGTCACCAACCCACCGACTTGCATCAGATTGGCAAGCAATACCAAGATGTATTATTGTTGGAATAGACAACAAGTTTGTTGATGGTGAAGTGATGAGAGATCGTGATTTACTGCCAACTCATGATAAGCGTTCTCCTTTATCTGGAGGGGCAGATAATTATATCAAATTCATTAAAGAAGAATTAATGTCTCATATTAATAAAACCTATGCTACATCAGATTACAACATACTTTTTGGGCACTCTCATGGTGGTACATTCGCTATTTACAGTATGTTAAAAGCGCCTAATCTATTTAGTGCCTACATAACAGCAGACCCATCTTTATGGTGGGATGATAGATATGTAACTAAACTGGCAAAAGAAACATTACCTGATCTTTTAAATTTAGATGTGAAACTATTTATAAGTGGTAGAGAAGGTAGACCATATAGGGGGATGGGAATTGAAGCTGTAGAGAATGTTTTAAAGGAAAATTCCCCTAATAACCTCTATTGGAAAAGTATAGCTTATGAAAATGAAACACACATTACCATTTTATTAAAAACCATTTATGACGGATTGAAATTTGTGTATCCAAATTTTAAAAAATAACCCACTATGGATTGGAACCCCATAGTTTTAAACAAAAGAATGACATTCTTCTTTAATGCAAGACTGTCATTCCTGCGAAGGCAGGAATCCAAGAACCAAGACTAGATTCCGCATCAAGTGCGGAATGACAAATCGATTGAAAAAGGTTTATAGAAACTAAAGTAACTGTAATGGAATTGAAGGGTTTTAACTTTATAATAAAAATACTATGTTTAAGAATAATTTAAAGTTTGCATTAAGGGTTTTTGGTAGAGAGAAGTTCTTTACTGCTATTAATATTGGGGGATTGGCATTAGGTTTTGCAGTATGCATTCTTGTTTTAGGATATGTAACCTTTGAGTTTTCATATGAAGAACATATTAAAAATAGAGCAAACGTATATAGAGTCACTACAACGAGATATGTACATGATAAAAAGGTATTTGAGGGTACTAAGGGCCCTTCAATACTAGAACAAATTGCTCCTGTTGAAATACCAAATATCGAACATGCAACAAGAGCTTACTTTGAACCTTGTTTGGTTAGAACAGACGAAAAGAAATACGCTAAACAAAAAGTGTATTGGGTAGATAAAGATTTTCTGAAAGTTTTTAAAGGGATACTAATTTCAGGGAATCCAGATACAGCTTTAGATGCACCTTTAAAAATGGTGCTTACAGAAACTAGAGCCCATGTGCTTTTTGGTAACGAGGATCCCATAGGTAAGGAGGTGAAAGTGAATGAAGGAATGCCTTTTAAGGTAACAGGAGTTGTAAAAGACCCACCGTTAAATACCCATTTTAAATACGAATATTTAGCTACACTTGATACTTGGGTACATTATGGCTGGATTCCAAAAGAAGGAGACTGGCGTTGGAACTTTGGCCAGAATTATATAGCCGTATCAGATCAGGGTTCAAAAGATAATATTCAAAAGACATTAAATAACTTAAGTCTTCTACATGTAAATCCTGAAAAAAGTGAAGGTAAAAAGATAGAATTTGGGTTACAGCCCATTGAGGATATTCACTTGACTTCTAATTATAATGATGAATTAGAAGCTAACGGCAACCTAAATCAGGTTTATATCATAATGGGGGTTGGTATTGCTATTTTAATTATTGTTTTCATCAATTTTATAAACCTAAGCACCACACTTTCGTTGCGTAGATCAAAAGATACTGGAGTAAGAAAAACATTAGGAGCTTCTGGTTTACAATTAAAAATTCAATGTTTTATTGAAGCTTTTTTATTAAATATTACAGCATTAGTAATTGCCGTAATTATAGTATTAATTAGTACGTCATTTATAGAAAGCTATTTTAATATTTCACTTAGCTTTAAAGTACTTTCTAAACCATTGTTTTGGTTTTTGGGCATTTTAATCTTCGGTATATGTGTACTGGCTGTTAGTTTTTACCCCGCATTTGTATTAACCTCAATAGATGTTAATACAGCTATAAAAGGAAAAATTGTAAAAGGAAGAACAAGCCATGCCTATATTAAACAAGCACTTTTAGTAGTGCAGTTTTGTGCATCAATCTTTCTTACTATAGCCGCTTACGTGGTATATCAACAAGTAGATTTTATGCAAAACTATGATTTGGGTATTAATACCAATCAAGTGCTCGTTTTGCAGGCGCCTACAAGTTTAAATGCAGGTGGGTGGCGTTCTTATGATGAAATAGCAATAAAAAATAACAAGTATAATGTGCTCAGACAACAACTTTTGCAAAATTCTGCATTAAAAGAAGTAGCATCATGTTACAGTATACCAGGAGAAGCAGCAGAGCTTTTACGCCACAGTGTTAAGCTTAAAAGTAGTGGAGAAGCTATACAAACTGAAGTGGAGGAACGTCTTATAGATGAAAATTTCTTTCCATTGTATGAAGCAGAAATTTTGGCAGGAAAAAACTTTGAAATAGATCCTACACAACAAAAAACCGAAACCATTATTAACGAAAAAGCTCTAGAGTTGTTGGGGTTTGAAAATCCAGAAGAAGCTATAGGTCAAGAGGTTTTCTTAGAAGAAGGCTTGTGGAAAATAAGAGCTGTTGTAGCAGATTTTCATATGAAATCCTTATCTGATCCAATTGTACCTACTTTTTATTCAAACAGACACCCTTTTGCTTTTGGTCATTATTTAGTTAAGCTGAGTCCTCAGAATCTTAGAGCACAAATGGATTTTATAGAATCTAAATGGCATACTATGTATCCAGAAGATCCCTTTTTGGCACATTTTTCCGATAGTTTTTTTAATAAACAGTATAATCAGTACAAGCAATTTGGAAATATTTTTAATGCCCTTACCATATTGGCAATTTTGATAGCTAACCTAGGACTTCTAGCTATGGTTTCTTTAACTACGGTAGAGAATTTAAAAGCGATCGCTGTAAGGCGCGTTTTAGGAGCTGATAACAAAGCGGTTTTTATGCTGATGTCTAAGGGTTACATAATGCTTATAATTATTGCGGCAACTATTGCTATTCCGCTAACTTGGTGTTTTTTAATGAACTGGCTTAACAATTTTGCATATAGAATAGAAATTCAAAGCTTAGTTTTTGTTAGTGCTGTTTTGTTGATACTCATGGTGGCAGTATGTAATATCATGTACTATGTGTTAAAAGTTTTAAAGTTAAACCCAGCAGTTATTATAAGAGAAGAGTAAAGTAATCTCAAAACATTATGATTAAAAATTATTTCAAAATAGCTTTAAGGAACCTTTTTAAAAATAAGGGTTATACATTGATAAATATAGGAGGATTGTCTCTAGGTATGGCCATAGTATTACTGATAGGTCTATGGGTTTATGATGAATTAACTTTTGATAAAAATCATGATAATTATGACCATATAGCCCAGGTGATGATGTGGAGAACTCGCAATGGTAAAAAAGCAATTCGTTATGCTATGCCTTATCCTTTGGGGAATGAATTAAGAGAAAAATATGGTGAAGATTTCAAACATGTTGTGATGAGTTCATTTCATGGAGACAATATCCTCTCTTTTGAGGAGAAAAATTTGTCATTACGAAGTGGTTTCATGGAATCTGGAGCACTAAGTATATTCTCTTTAGATATGATTTATGGCAACTGGGATGGATTGAATAATCCAAATTCTATTGTGTTATCTGAAACCGTTTCTAAAGCCTTTTTTGGAACCGAAAACCCCTTGGGAAAAACCATGAAAGTTAACAATGAACTTAATGTGTTAGTTACAGGGGTATATAGAGATATAGCTCATAATACCACATTAAAAGGTCTTGATTTTATTGTGCCCTGGGAGTTATATTCAGTGTTATATCCCTGGGTAAAAGCAGCGAAAGATAACAACCGTTGGGATAATAATTCTTATCAATTATATGTGCAGGTTGCTGATGGTTCAACGATGACTTCAGTAAATGGAAGGATTAAAGATGTCATATATAATAATTTACCTGAATATGGTAGAAAGAGTCAACCAGAATTGGTTTTACACCCCATGAAAAACTGGCATTTGCGTTCAAACTGGAAAAATGGCGTTAATGCAGGAGGTTTTATTCAGTATGTATGGCTATTTGGAACCATAGGGCTATTTGTATTGCTTTTAGCCTGTATCAATTTCATGAATTTAAGTACAGCCCAATCAGAAAAACGCGCTAAAGAAGTTGGTATTAGAAAAACGGTGGGGTCATCAAAATATCAGTTGATTAATCAGTTCTTAAGTGAATCGTTTTTAGTAGTATTAGTAGCATTTACAGTAGCTGTTGTTATGGTATTTATAGCGATGCCCTGGTTTAATCAACTGGCAGATAAACAAATAGTGTTTCCTTTTAAAAGTGTTACATTTTGGGTTGTGAGTGTTGTTTTTGTTTCACTTACCAGTATTCTGGCAGGGAGTTATCCAGCGTTATATTTATCTTCATTTCGTCCGGTTAAAGTACTAAAAGGAACCTTTAAAACAGGTAAATCAACAACGTCGTTTCGTAAAGCACTAGTAGTCGTTCAGTTTACAGTATCTGTTATATTGGTTATAGGAACTATTGTTGTAGAAAAACAGGTAGACTATTCAAAAAATAGACCTATAGGTTATAATATGAATAGTTTAATAATGATAGAAAAAACAACTAATAATTTTGATGGTAAGTATAACGTTATTCGTAATGAGCTTATAAACAGTGGGGCCGTTGTAGAAATGGCCGAATCGTCAAGTCCTTTAACAGATGTTTGGAGTACTAATGGCGGATTTGAATGGAAAGATAAAGATCCTAATTTTATAACTAGTATAGCAACTAATAGTGTGTCTCATGATTATGGGAAAACAGTAGGTTGGGATTTGGTTCAGGGACGAGATTTTTCAAGAACTTTTGCTACAGATTCTACAGCATTTATCCTTAATGAAGCGGCTGTAAAATACATGGGGTTAAAAGATCCTGTTGGAAAAACCATAAGATGGAATAATGGAGAGCATCAGGTAATTGGGGTGGTTAAAGATATTTTGGCTAAATCTCCCTTTGAACCTGTATTGCAAACGGTGTATATGATTAATTATCCTAATACGAATTGGATAGAATTAAAATTAAATCCAGAAAGAAGCATTACATCATCTTTGTCGTCTGTAGAAGCGATATTATCTAAACATGTGCCTAATGTACCTTTTGATTACCAATTTGTTGATGATACGTTTGCTGAAAAATTTGAAGCCGTAGAGCGTATTAGAAAGTTATCAACCATATTCGCAATTTTTGCCATTTTTATCAGTTGTCTAGGACTCTTTGGTTTAGCATCCTTTATAGCAGAGCAACGTACAAAAGAAATTGGCATTCGAAAAGTAGTAGGTGCTTCCATATTTAGTTTGTGGCAATTATTGTCTAAAGACTTTGTGAAACTGGTGATGCTTGCTATTATTGTAGCAACGCCTTTGGCTTATTTTGGCGTTACCAAATGGCTAAATAATTATACGTATCGAACAGAAGTATCCTGGTGGGTTTTTGCAATTTCAGGAATTGGAGCCATTGGAATTACATTATTCACTGTAAGTTTTCAGGCCTTAAAAGTGGCTGTTACTAATCCTATAAAAAGCTTAAGAGCAGAATAAAATAATTATGTCTTGCAATAAGACACTAAAAAATTAAAAAATGAATAATAATGATGATATACTAAAAATAATAAAGGATACTAAGGTAGAATACGATATGCTCCTTAATATCATTACAAATTTATCGACTCTTGACAAAGAGGATCTGTTTTATGTAGAGGTTCTAGTTAATGAAGTCATGAAAACCAAGCGTTAAAAATTAAAAAAAATAAACAAAAATGATACTACAACTTAAAAATATTTTTAAATGGGTAAACTCAGGAGGAAATCGCATTTTCTTATTGAACGATATTGATTTTACCGTTAATGAAGGCGAATTTATATCCATTATGGGACCATCGGGTTCTGGTAAAACAACATTGCTTAATGTCATTGGGATGTTAGACGGTTTTAATGAAGGTGAATACACGTTTCTTGATGAGTCTGTTCATGATTTAAAAGAAAAACATCGTGCAAATTTGTATAAAGAGTATATCGGATTTGTATTTCAAGCTTACCATTTAATTGATGAATTAACAGTCTATGAAAACATAGAAACCCCTTTATTGTATAAAAAACACAGTTCTTCAGAGCGTAAAGCGATGGTGGCCGATATGTTAGACCGTTTTAATATTGTAGGTAAAAAGGATTTATTTCCATCGCAGTTAAGTGGCGGTCAACAACAGTTGGTAGGCATAGCAAGAGCTTTGGTTTCTAGCCCAAAACTCATTTTGGCCGATGAACCAACGGGTAACCTAAACTCAACACAAGGTGAAGAAATTATGCAATTGTTTAAAAAATTGAATGATGAGGGAGTTACTATCATTCAAGTAACGCATTCTGAAAAAAATGCGGCTTACGGTTCACGTACCATACATTTAAAAGATGGATTAATCGTCAATAATTGATTTTGAAATATACTTATGATTAAAAGAATAATAATATTAAGTGTTTGGGGATTATGTTCAAGTTTAGGGTTCGGACAGGACAGCGTGCCATCAAGTTTTACCTTAGAAGAGTGTATTACAATGGCTATTGAAAATAACTTGGATTTAAAAAGTGCAGAACTAAGAAAGAAATCCTCTAAGGTTAATTATAAACAATCGATAAACGAATTGCTTCCTAACCTAAATGCAAATTACAATATAGGTGTTAATGATGGGCGTAGTATAGACCCTTTTACCAATAGCTATATTAACAGGGAACTAACGTTTTCTAATTTAGGCGTTAACTTAAACATGACCGTTTTTAATGGCTTTAGGGTTTTAAATAGCATTAAACAAAGTAAGTTTAACCTAAGGGCAGCAGAAATGGAAGAAGAAGGGGCTAAACAAAATTTGATTTTAGATGTAACCATAGGCTACATTCAAATATTAAATAGCCGAGATGCGTTCGAGCTTTCAAAGGCTAGGTTAAAAACTACAGAAGTTCAATTAAAAAGGCTAGAAGCAAATTATAAAGAAGGTGTTGGGAATCCTGCCGACTATACAGATATGAAAGGGCAGTATGCTTTAGATGAGGTTGCTATTATTGATGCTGAGAATAATTTTAAGTCGGCAGTGTTGGATTTTATAAGATTGCTAAACATAGAGGGTTCATCGCAAAAACAATTTAATAATATTTCTGGTTTGATCAATTCTGAAAAGTATCAGCTTTCTGCAAACGATGTATATCATGATGCGTTGCAAAACTTGGCAACTTTTAAATCGAGGCAATTAAGAATTGATGCCGCTAATAAAGGTATAAAAGTGGCTAGAGCGAATTATTTACCAGAGGTGTCTGTTTTTGGACAGCTAAACACAAATTATTCCAGTTTGGCAGAGACATTTACAGAAACAGGTACTGCTATTATAGAAACGGGTGATTTTGTTACCATTAATAATCAAGATTTTCCTGTACTTAAAAATGAAACACAATTTGAAGGCAAAAAAATAGACTATATGGATCAGTTCGATAATAACTTAAATACGGTTGTTGGAATATCTGTCCAAATGCCATTATTTAATGGGTTTCGAGCTAAGAACAATGTGAAACTTCAAAAAATTCAATTAGAAGAATCTCAATTAGAACTTCAAAACACAAAACTGCTTTTTAAGCAATCTATACAACAGGCGCATAACAATATGGAAACAGCTTATAACAAGTATCATGTTTTACTAGAACAGGTTGCAGCATTTGAAGAATCTTATCGTGTTAATGAAGTTAGGTTTAATAATGGTGTATCTAACATAGTAAACTATATTGTTAGCAAAAATAATATGGACAATGCCAAGCTTAATTTAAGTAGGGCGAAATACGAATATTTATTACGTGTTAAAGTTTTAGACTTTTATAGAGGCATTTATTGAACCCCATCTTTAACGCATTACTTTACATTAACGAACTTACCTTAAATAGATTATGAAAAATATTCTGAGTGTTTTTTGTTTGCTTTTGGTATTAGCTGAAAATTCATTTTCTCAAGCAGAACAAACAGGAAGCGCCTTTTTAAAAAAATATACAGTAACAGTAAAGGAAATAAAAGAAGACCTTCAAATTTTAAAACGTCATTTAGAAACTGTTCAAGCTGGATTATATACATATACAAGTAAAGCAAAAATGGATCAGGTTTTTGATGACATTGAAGCATCAGTAAATCAACCTATCTCATCTATCGAGTTTTACAGAAAAATTGTTCCTCTTTTACAGCATATAAAAAATGGACATACTAATATCATGCCTCATTTGGCCTATGAAGAAGCCATAAATAATTCTTTTACGTTATTTCCGTTTGATGTCTATTTTGATAAGGGCTCTCTCTATGTGCTTAAAAATAATTCTGCCAATCCTTCTATAAAAGAAGGAAGTGTCATTAAATCTATTAATGGTGAAGATGCGTCAAGTATTTTTAAAGAATTAGCCGTGAAATCCTCCAGAGATGGAGACAACAGAACCTTTCCAGAAATGGTTACAACTCTAGAGTTTAATAAACTGTATTCTAAATTAAAAGATGTATATCCCATATATAAAACTAAGTTTATTACTCCCAAAAATGAACTATTAGACATCCCTGTTAAAGGACTAACACTTAAAGAGATTGCTGAAAATAAATTAAAAAGATATAAAGATGATGGAAAATGGTGGGGGGAAACAAACAATCCTGTTTTAAAACTAAAGATAAATAATGACATTGCTACAATGGAAATAAGGACTTTTTCCATTTATTATGCACGTAGGGTTAAACAGAAATTTAAAAGATTCTTTAACAAAGCATTTGATAAAATTGAAGAAGCAAACGTCAAGCATCTTATTATTGATCTTAGGTATAATGGGGGAGGTGATGAAATGCCTACTATTGAATTACTTTCGCACTTGCTGGATAAACCGTTTACATTCTATAAAGATATGTACACAATTACCAATAAGGTTCCTAATATGGAACTGTACGATGAAAGTAAATTTGAAATGAACTTTTTGTACCCATTGTTTAAACTAAAAAGAAATGGAGATGTTTACAGAGTAAAAGGAATACCAGGTATGAAAGAAGTTCAGCCTTCAAAGTCGGTTTATAAAGAAAAAGTATATGTTTTAACCAACGGTCTTTCTTTTTCTGCAACAGGTGAGTTTGCATCATTTTTAAAAAATGCAGATCGAGCAATGTTTATTGGCGAAGAGGTAGGTGGCAACACAAACCAAAATGTGAGTGGTACTACTGTAACACTTACGCTTCCAAATTCTAAAGTTAGAATACGAATTCCAATGGAGCTCTTTAAATTAAATGTAAGTCATGAAAAAACAAATCATGGTGTCATTCCCGACTATTATGTAAGACCGTCTATTACAGACAAACTAACAGGCAAAGATCCTGAAATGGATTTTGTATTAAATATGATCAAAAAAACGAATAAATAAAACATATTTTAACAGTTAATGTAAGTATTGGATAGCTATTGCCAAAATTGAAACTGGAGTGTTTAATAAATGAGATAGCAATTAAATAACTATACCTGATTATCTAATACGGCATTAGGAATAAAGATATGTGGTCATATGAAACTAATCTATTTTCTATCCTTTAGGTTTTATTACCTTTGCAAGACTTAATACATGCGTTATGATATATTCAATGACAGGTTATGGAAAATCTGTATTGCAATTACCCACAAAAAAAATAACAATAGAGCTAAAATCTCTTAACAGTAAAAATTTAGATTTAAATGCGAGGATGCCCTCGATTTATAGAGAAAAAGAATTAACCATTCGAAAACTTCTTGCTGCGAAATTAGTACGCGGAAAAGTTGATTTTTCTATCTATGTTGAAGCCACTGCAGAAGATACCTCGACACAAATAAATACACCTGTTGTTAAACAATATATGGAACAGTTAAAACATGTTGTTGATGGGGATGCTATTGAGCTTCTTAAAATGGCGGTACGTTTTCCTGAAGCCTTAAATACTGTGCGTGAGGAAATTGACGAAGATGAATGGAAGGCTATCGAGGTACAAATTAATACAGCTATAGACGATTTGATCAATCATAGATTGGATGAAGGGAAAGTACTTGAGCAGGATTTTAATAAACGTGTGATTGCCATTGAAAATATACTTGAGCAGGTTATAGCGATGGATCCTGAACGCGTTGAAGCCGTTCGCGAACGTTTACTCAAAGGTGTTGAAGACTTAAAAGAAAAATATGACGAAAACCGCTTTGAGCAGGAGTTGGTTTATTACATTGAAAAATTTGATATTACAGAAGAAAAAGTACGTTTAAAAAACCATTTGGATTACTTTACAGAATGTATAAACTCCAAAGACTCCAACGGAAAAAAACTTGGGTTTATCGGTCAGGAAATGGGCAGGGAAATAAATACCATTGGTTCTAAAAGTAATTATGCCCCTATGCAACAGTTAGTGGTTCAAATGAAAGATGAGCTTGAAAAAATTAAGGAACAATTATTAAATGTGCTTTAACTAGTGTTTTTAAGAAAACACCACACTAAGCACAGTCGAAATGCAATCAAATCTAAATTATAAATAACGCTACCATTGATTACTCAAAACAACAATATAAATAAAGGAAAACTCATCGTGTTTTCGGCACCTTCTGGCTCTGGAAAAACAACCATTGTAAAGCATCTATTGGGTATCGAAGATTTAAACTTGGAGTTTTCTATATCGGCAACTTCTAGAGAAAAACGCAACGAAGAAATAGATGCTAAAGATTATTATTTCCTGTCAGCAGAAGAATTTAAGTCCAAAATTAAAAACGATGAATTTTTAGAATGGGAAGAAGTATATCGCGACAATTTTTATGGAACTTTAAAAACAGAGGTAGAGCGCATTTGGGCCATGGGCAAGCACGTTATTTTCGATATTGATGTTTCTGGAGGCTTGCGCATAAAACGAAAATTCCCTGAGGAAACTTTAGCGGTTTTTGTAAAACCACCTAGTATAGATGAATTAAAAATTAGATTGAAAAAGCGCAAAACTGAGAGTGAGGACAAAATAAATATGCGTGTTGCAAAAGCTTCGGCAGAATTAGCAACAGCGCCTTTATTCGATGTTATTGTTGTAAATGATGATTTAGATAAAGCGCTTGAAAATGCACATAAATTGGTGAGTGGTTTTCTAAACTCTTAAAATCATTAGAATGAAAGTTGGCTTGTATTTTGGTTCTTTTAATCCAATTCATATTGGTCATTTGGTTATTGCCAATCATTTGGCAGAACATAGCGACTTAGATCAGGTCTGGTTTGTAGTAACACCACATAGTCCATTTAAAAAGAAACGTACTTTACTAGACAATTATCAGCGTTTAGAAATGGTGTATCGAGCAACTAAAGACTATACAAAGCTTAAACCAAGTGATATAGAATTTAATTTACCACAACCTAATTACACCATAAATACACTTGTTTATTTACAAGAAAAATATCCAGGTAATACCTTTTCATTAATTATGGGTGAGGATAACTTAAAGGGCTTTCACAAATGGAAAAATTACGAGGTAATTCTTGAGAATCATCATATTTATGTCTACCCGCGTATTTCCAAAAATAAGATCGAAACCCAATTTGACAACCATAAAAAAATACATCATATCGATGCTCCAATTATGGAATTGTCTTCCACTTTTATCCGTAATGCTATAAAAGCAGGTAAAAATATTCAGCCCATGCTTCCTCAACATGTTTGGGAGTATTTAGATGAGATGAACTTTTATAAATAATAGAATCCAATAATCATGAAAAAAATAATGCTTTTATTAAGTATGTCTATTATTTTTTGCAGTTGTAAATCGAATAAGCATTTATCATATAATTATGAATCTGAAACATTAAAAATCAAACAACTCAGCGAATGTGTTTTTGTACATATCTCTTATCTAGAAACGAATGATTATGGAAAAGTAGCTTGTAATGGGATGGTGTATTTTAATGACGATGAAGCGATTGTTTTTGATACGCCTATAAATAATGATGTCTCAAAAGAGCTTATACATTGGATTGAAAAAGAGCAAAAAAAGAACATCATAGCCATAGTAGTTACTCACTTTCATGAAGACTGTTTAGGCGGATTACAACAATTCCATAATCATGGAACAAAATCATACGCTAGTAATGCGACCATTAAATTGGTAAAGCAAGACAGTAAAAAAGTGATACCCAAGTATGGTTTCGAAAATAAAACCGAAATCAAAGTAGGTAGAACTTCTGTTTTAACTAAGTTTTTTGGTGAAGGGCATACCAGAGATAACATTGTAGGCTATATTCCAAATGAAAATGCATTATTTGGAGGTTGCTTAATAAAATCGGTAAAAGCAAATAAAGGCTATCTGGGCGATGCTAATACGTTAGAATGGTCTAATACTGTCGAAAAGATTAAAAAAGAAATACCAGATTTAAAAATAGTGGTTCCTGGTCATGGAAAAAGTGGAAGTACAGAACTTTTAGATTACACTATTTCTTTATTTAAAACTTATAAAAAAGCCAACTAAATAATAGTTGGCTTTTCCCAAAATAAAATGCTATTAAATAGATTTTAGTTAAGGATAGGGATTCGTAATAATTGTCCTGGGTAAATTTTGTCAGGATCTGTTAGCATTGGCTTATTAGCTTCAAAAATAACAGGATATTTCATGGCATCTCCATAAAACTCCTTTGCTATTTTTCCTAAAGTATCGCCATTAATAACGGTATGAAATTGTGCTTCAGGTTTTTTGTACACTACTTCCATTCGGTCGTCAACAAGTGCTATGCCTTCAGAGTTTCCAACAACTAATATTATTTTTTCTTTAGTAGCTTGATCATAAGCCAATCCAGTAACGACAGCAATATCGTCATCAATAAAAATATTTAAATTCTCTGCTTGTAATTTTAAGTCTACAATTATTTTTTTAAGTTTTTCTGCAGCTGCTTTTTCTAAAATAAGTTCTTCTACAGTTGCTTTGGCAGTATCTTCTGCATCTGTTGTGCCAATTCCGAATATTTTTGCACCAGCATTTTTAATAAATGAGAATAATCCCATATGTTCAATGTTTTTTGAAGGTTAATGCTTTTTAGACACCCAAAAAAATATAAGGTCACATAATTGTGTGATTTTTTTATGTTTAGCAAAAAAGAAACCGCCTAAAGAATAGTTCTTTAAGCGGTTTCTAAACTAAAAATAACCAACCAAAATTTTAGTGAAACTAATTAATTGAATTAACCTTATTCTATTAAATCAAGGTCTCACTTTATTTCTTTTATTATTTAAACCTAGTATTTTCTCTAGGGTTATCTACTTTATTTTTTCTAAACTTACGTTTCTTATCAACCGAAGTTTTTACTTTTCCTTTTGTATCTCCATTTTTTAGGTATTGAATGTACCCTCTGCCTTCAAACTCATAAACTGTTTCAGACGATGGGTGAAACAACTCTATCTTTCCGTCATTTATAACGCTTAATTCGAAGTGTTCATTGTTGAAGAAATCATAATCTAATGTTAAAGTTTTTAAATACATATCTCCACTAACATCTCCAATACCATATATTCCTGTATAATCCCATATAAGGTTGTTGACTGCGGTATCGTTTTCATCTTGTGAACTTTGAAAAGTAGAATCGTTACCTCCAGCCAAAAACTGTAAATAGTTTTCATTATCAAATTCGTTTATAGCTCCAAACTCACTTGTATAAGTCTTTTCCCAGGCTTCATATTCTTGTAAGAAATAATGAATGTTATCATAGAAAACGAAGTCGTAATCGAAATTGCTACGTTGGTAACCTTCAAGAAAATATGAGGTGTCGTTATTGGGGTTGTAAAGCTCTATGGTATTACTGTTTATTTGAAAAACATCAAAAGTATCAAACCCGTCAATATCATGAGACACGTCTAAAATCATATCGTATGCATCATATCCTCCAACATCAATACCAAAACCGCCGCCATTATCACCTAATCCTACAATGTTATTGTTAGCATATATCACACCGTTTCTAAAAGATATTGTAAATGCTTTTTGTAAAAAAGGTGTTTCGCCAGGTCCTTTGGTGCTATTAATATCAACATACCATAGCTCGTATGAACTTAATAATTGATTTATAGATATTCTAGGTTCATCATCATCAATATTTACTTCGGTATAGCAAGATGTAAACAATGTTGCGATTAAAGCAAAGCTTAAAAGTAATTTTACGGTCCTCATAATCAAGCGTTTTTAAGTTTTATACTTTAGTGTTTTCAAAACACGTGCCAAAAACAATTTCTTAATCTTTTCTTGCCCTAGCAATGATTATTATTTTGTGTATTTTTGGAACAGAAATGATTTATTATTTATGGATAAACCTTTGAAATATGCGGTTTTTGGAGCAGGAAGTTGGGCAACTGCTATTGTAAAAATGCTTTGTGAAAATTTAAATGAAGTTGGTTGGTACATGCGAAGTGTTTATACCAAAGAGCATTTATTAAAAGAGCAGCATAATCCAAATTATTTAAGCTCGGTAGAGTTTCATTTAGAGCAACTAAAACTCAGTAATGATATTAATGAAATAGCAACTTATGCCGATGTTTTAATTTTTGTAATTCCATCGGCTTTTATATATAATGAGTTAGAAAAACTTGATGTTGATATTTCTAATAAAATAATTGTTTCGGCTGTAAAGGGGATTATGCCAGAGTCTGGACTTTTAGTTGGCGAGCATTTTCATGAGTTTCATAAAATCCCATATGATAATATTGCTGTTATTGCAGGCCCTTGTCATGCCGAAGAGGTCGCTTTAGAGCGCTTATCTTATCTAACTATTTCCTGTTCGGATGCAGCAAAAGCCAAAGCTATCTCTAGTAAATTATCTAGTGATTATATAAAAACTAAAATTAGTGATGATATTATTGGTGTAGAATATGCCGTAATGCTTAAAAATATTTATGCTATTGCTGCTGGAATCGCTCATGGTTTGGGATATGGCGATAATTTTCAGAGTGTATTGATGAGCAACTCTATTAGAGAAATGAAACGTTTTATTAAAAAAATGCACAAAATGAAACGTAACATTAATAACTCGGCTTATCTAGGTGATTTATTAGTAACTGGTTATTCGATTTTTTCTAGGAATCGTATGTTTGGCAATATGATTGGCAAAGGGTATACCGTAAAATCGGCTCAAATGGAAATGAATATGGTAGCAGAGGGTTATTATGCTACAAAGAGTGCTCATTTACTTAATCTAAAAAATACTAAAAAAACACAACTTCCAATTATTAATGCTGTTTATCAGATTTTATACGAGGGTAAAAATCCTAAAAAAGTGTTTAGAAAATTAACTGAGAAATTGGATTAATGCTCAATAAAAACCCTTCCTTGTTTTAAGAATAGGTAGATTCAGTTTCAATAAAAGGAATTAAATACGCAAGGGTTTATTTCACCACAACCCCTTTTACATCCATTAAGGGGACAGGTTGTAAAGCTTTTAGGTTAATGGTGTTTTTCCTAAATAAATAGGTTTTATCTAACATGTTATTACCTTCAAAAAAAGAGACTTTAAAAGTATTATTGATAGCGAACAGGTCTTCTTGCATCAATTCTATTTTTGCATAGCTTTTTTTAGGGAGCTTGTCTAACTTTTTTCTAAATATTGATGTTTGTTTATCCTCAGAATACCCACTGGTAACAATAAGAACCATCTCTAAATCTATGTCTTTATCGTTTATGATGTAGGCATTCCAGTCGTTTGTTTTATAAATATCATTGTATTCGTTTACAACAGCTACATAAACGCCTTCAACTTTAGGAATTTGGATGTCTTTTTTCACTTTAGTGATTTATTTAAAAGCACAAAAATAAGTGTTTTTTAAAGAATGCCATTTTGATAAAATAGTTATTTTAGCGATTACCCTTTTAACTGAATTTCATGAATGATTTAAAGGCTTATATTGATAAAAGTGTATTGTGTTGGCTGGCTACATCTTCATCCGATAACATCCCTAATGTGTCTCCTAAAGAAGTATTTGCCTTCTATCCAGAAAACGCTATTATTATTGCCAACATAGCATCTCCGTTATCGGTTAAAAATATTAAAGAGAACGATAATGTATGTGTTAGCTTTATAGATGTTTTTGTGCAAAAAGGTTTTAAAATTAATGGAAAGGCAGAGATCGTATCTAAAAATGATTTAGAATATGCAACTATGGAATCTATTATATTAGGTATGACAGAGGGAAAATTTCCATTTTCTAACATTATCAAGATATCGATCGATAATGTTAGAAAAATAATTGCTCCTAAATATATCCTTTACCCTGAAACTACAGAAGAAGATCAGATAAAAAGTGCTAAAAAAACGTATGGGGTATAGGGGTGTAACTAGAAAGCGCTCTTGAACTGCTCTAGGAATCTTACATCATTTTCACTTAATAAACGAATATCGCCTATTTGATGTAATAACATAGCTATACGGTCTATACCAACACCAAATGCAAATCCTGAATACTCGGTTGGATCTATGTTACAGTTTTCTAAAACATTAGGGTCTACCATACCACAACCTCCAATTTCTAACCAACCTGTGCCTTTGGTTATTTTATAATCGGTTTCTGTTTCTAAGCCCCAGTATACATCAATTTCTGCACTTGGTTCTGTAAATGGGAAGTACGACGGACGGAGACGTATTTTAGATTTTCCAAACATTTCGGTAGTAAAGTGTTGAAGTGTTTGTTTTAAATCTGCAAAACTCACGTCTTTATCTATATATAATCCCTCCAATTGATGGAAAAAACAGTGTGACCGAGCAGAGATGGCTTCATTTCGATACACCCGACCTGGAGAAATAGTACGAATAGGAGGTTTGTTATTTTCCATATAGCGTACTTGTACAGAACTGGTATGGGTTCGTAGTAAGATATCTGGGTTAGTTTGAATAAAAAACGTGTCCTGCATGTCACGTGCTGGATGATACTCTGGTAAGTTTAAAGCTGTGAAATTATGCCAATCATCTTCTATTTCAGGACCTTCACTAACATTAAAACCGATACGTGAAAAAATGTCAATAATTTGATTCTTTACAATCGAAATTGGATGACGCGCACCAATTTGAATAGGTTCTCCAGGGCGTGATAAATCACCATAAACGCCTTTTGTTTCCTCTTTACTTTCTAACTCTTCTTTTAAGGCGTTTACTTTATTCTCGGCTGTTTTTTTTAACTTATTGATAGTTTGACCAAATTCTTTTTTCTGATCGTTCGCTACATTTTTAAACTCAGCAAAAAAGTCATTTAGTAATCCTTTTTTACCTAGATATTTTATACGAAACGCTTCTACCTCTTCTTTTGTTTGAGCTTTAAAGGTTTCGGCTTCTTCAATGAGTTCTTTTATCTTATCTATCATGGTGTCATTTCAAAAATGAATGGCAAATTTAATCAATTTATTGGGATTTGTGTTAAGGATTGGAATGGCATCCTTTTTACTTTTTTGTAAAAAGGTATAATGAAAAGTCTAACTTTTTGTTTTTTCAAAAAGTAACACCAAAAAACTAATCAATATATTCGGTTTCTAAAAAATAATTTACAATGGCTTCTTTCATTAAAATGCTTTGTTCTCCAGCCTTTAAATGTGGTAGGGCTTCGAGTGTTTTATAATGCGGCCACCCATCATTATCTACAAAATCTAGTTCGTAATATCCGTATGGTGTAAGCAATTTGCAGATAGCTATATGCATAAGGTCTAGCTTTTGGTCTTTTTTAAAACTTCTATCTAGTTGACCAAGCTCTTGCACGCCTATTAAATAAATAATAGCATCGAGATCTAAAGTTTCTCCATCTGCAAATTGATCGGATAGTTTCTTAACTACTAATTGCCAGCGTTCTTTTAATTGTTCGTCTCTAGACATAATAAATTCAAAGTAGCAAAGTTAATAAACCTAAGTGTGACTATTATTTTATCTTTGTTTAAATTCTAATTAACTATGGGTATTATAGACATTGTTTTAGCTGCTTTTATTTTATTTGGTCTTATTCGAGGTTTTATGAAAGGGCTCTTTGTTGAAGTAGCCTCTCTAGTTGCATTAATTGCAGGTGTTTATGGCGCCATACATTTTAGCAATTTTGCTGGTGATTTTTTAGAAAGTAAAGTAGATTGGAATGAGAACTCTATCAACATTACTGCTTTTGCAATTACTTTTGTCATCATTGTTTTGGCCATTACTTTAGCAGGAAAAGCACTGACTAAATTAGCGAATTTTGCAGCTCTTGGTATTATAAATAAACTCCTTGGAGGTCTTTTTGGAGGTCTTAAAATTGCCTTGATCCTAAGTGTAATTTTAATTGTTTTTGATAGAATGAATAGCGCAATCCCGTTTACTGATGAAGAAACTTTAGAGACATCTATACTTTACAAACCTGTAAAATCGTTAGTGCCAACTATTTTACCAAGTATTATGGGTAGTGATGAAGAAGATTCTACTGAAGAAATGAGTAATGAAGCATAAAAAGAGCTTGTCTAAAAAGGTGTCATTCTGAATGTAATAAAGAATAAAGAACCTCTAATAATATAATAATATATGTTTTTATAAATATAAAAAATTCTTTGCTTCGCTCTGAATGACCAAATAGATTACTTCTTAGACATACTCTTTTTGTTATTTGCTATAATTATTAAAGCATTTCTATCTTACCCGTTGAAAGCATATACACACCACCAACAATTTGAATCTCACCTGCAGCTTCCATCTCTTTTAAAATAGGGCTTCTTTCCTTAATTCTGTCAATAGTCAATTTTACGTTATTTTCTACTGTTTTTGCAACAAATTCTGCATTTGAAGAATTGGCTTCACCTTCAACCTCATCGGCAGATTGTCTTACAGCTGGCTCGATGTTTGCCAATAAATCTGTAATATTACCAAGTTCGACACCATCGCAAGCAGCTTTTACGGCACCACAACTTTCATGGCCAAGTACTAAGATTAATTTACTTCCTGCTACTTTACAAGAATATTCTAAGCTTCCTAAAATATCTATGTTTTCAAAATTTCCAGCAACTCGAGCTACAAAAATATCACCAATAGCTTGATCTAATACAGTTTCTACTGGTACACGAGAATCTATACAGGATAACACGACTGCTTTAGGAAATTGCCCCCCTACTGTTTGTTTTACCAATGCAGAATGATCGATAGCCTGCATGTTATTTTCAATAAACCGCTTGTTTCCATCTAGTAAATCTTGTAAAACACTAGCAGGTGTTAATGTATCTTGAACTGCTTTTGTAATTGCTTCGTTTTTCATAATTATTTTACTGATTAAATTTTAATTAATACTTATCTTCTATATTTTCTTTTATCCATACCATGCATTCATCAAAGGTTTCAAATATATGTTCTTCAGGGATGAAGTCTGGTATAATATCGATGCGCTCCATCATATAACGTGGTTGCCTCAATAAATCTACGAATAGGAAGTCAACCCCTTTCTTTCTTAAATCCAATAACATATCTTCTAAAGCATATAATCCTGATTGATCCATATATTGCATTCTATCCAGTCTTAAAACAACGATATCAGCGGTATCAGGAATTTGAGCTGCCAACTGTTGGAAATCACTTGTCGAGCCAAAGAATAGTGGACCCTTAATATGCTTAATAAAAACTTCTTCTTTTAAGCTATCTGGAAACCCAACTTCATCTGCCCAGGATTCTTCCTTAAGCGGTTTTACATCAGAACGTTCGGCAGTTAAATCACCGATTTTTTTCATAAACATTAATGAGGCTATAACTAAACCAATACCTACAGCGTAAACTAAATTCCAAAAAGTTGAAAGAATGAGTACTACTAACATAACCAATACTTCAGAACTCAGTTTAAAAGGCCCTAATTTTATATCTCTTGGTAAACTTGGTATGGCTTTTAAGCCTTTGTAATCCATTACGCCAATACCTACGGTAACCAAAATACCGGCAAGTACTGCTGCAGGAATTTTAGACGCTATTGGACCTAACCCCAAAAGAATAATAAAAAGCAATAATCCAGCAATCATACCAGATAATTTGGTTTTACCTCCTGAAGTAATATTAACTACTGTACGAATGGTGGCTCCAGCTCCTGGAATACCTCCAAAAACAGCAGCTATACTATTACCAATACCTTGGCCAACTAATTCTTTATTGGGTTTATGTTTGGTTTTGGTCATATTATCAGCCACAACACTTGTTAACAAGGAATCAATAGCTCCTAATAAGGATAGTGTTAGTGCAGTAAAAATATAAGGGGTAAGATTGCTTAACTTGAACGAAGTGAATATTTCAAGGTTTGGAATTGGTAATCCACTGGGGATTTCTTCAATGGGTCTGTAATTTAAACCAAAACCAATGGCTATTCCAGACATAACAATTAAAGCTACCAGAGTACTTGGAATGACTTTTGTAATCCGTTTAAATCCATAAATGATAAAAATAGTTCCCAAAGCTAGTATTAATTCTAACCAATTTATTTGTTGTAAAGCTCTAGGCAATACTTTAAGGGTTCCTAAAACACCCGAAGCTTCTTTACCAGCTAAAGTTTTACTTTCTTTTAAAATATCCTCGTCGGTAATTTTTTCTGCCCTGTTAATGGTCTCCCTAAAATCTTCTAAAACTAAAATACCCTCCCCGGCCTCTTCCTTCAAAATATTATCAAGTATTATTTCTTCTGCTTGTGGCTTAAATTCGTTTACAAACTCTAAATCTTCCTTCGAATAATAACCAATTGAAGGTAATATTTGTGTAATTAAGATAATAACTCCAATAGCAGTCATAAACCCAGAAACTACTGGATAAGGAATATATCTTATATATTTACCCAGACCTAGTATCCCCAAACCGATCTGCATAAGACCTGCTAATAAGAAAACAGTTAGTATAAGGGGTAAAGCCTTATTTACATCACCGTCGTTAGCAGCAATAATACTAGCAATAATTACCATGCTTACAGCTGTCATTGGTGCTGTCGGTCCAGAAATCTGGGTGTCTGTTCCACCAAAAAGAGCCGCGAAAAAACTAATAAAAATGGCTCCATAAAGTCCAGCGCTTGGACCTAAGCCAGAAGACACCCCAAATGCTAAAGCTAAGGGCAATGCGACAATACCAGCAGTAATGCCACCAAAAGCATCTCCTTTTATATTTGAAAAAAAGTTTTTCATGATAATTTATTATTTTATTTACTGTTTAACTTTGAAAAGAAACTAATAAGATAATAAATAATTTATTAGGTTTTTAAAAGACTTAAAAATTAACAAATGTTATTATGTTAAATTGATCTCTGCCAGTTGTTTCAAAAAACTGGTTCATATAACCAGCTTCAACTCTTATATTTTTATTTATAGTATAACCTAAACCTCCGTAAGATCTATTCCTGTCAAAAACAGAACTTTTGGTATTTAAGAATATCTCATTGTATGCCGATAAATAAAATTTACTGTTTCCTTTTTCCTTAGTTTTAAAAGGGATCTTGAAAGCTAAAAAATAACGAAATCTCATTTTAAAATCGTCTTCAACAAAGCGTTGTTCAAACCTATAACGGTGACTCAAAACTACACTTCCAATATTTTGTTTAGAAACAAATTGCTGAAAAATTCTATGCTCATTAACAGATACTTTATTATTTGTATCACCTACATAATTTTCAGAAAGAATATAGCCATAACCCAGTAATACATTGTTCTTGCCTTCATTAAAAGTATAGCCCAAGCCCGTTCTTAAAAGCAATTGCTCCAAATCTCCAATGGCATCATAATTTCGATATTGAACCTCATGATGAAGATTCCATTTGTTATTTAGTTTTTTACTACCAATATAAATTAACCAATTACCAAAATTACTGTCTTGACTTTGGGCCAATACAGGTAGCATTAGCAATATTACTAATACTACCATATTAACTCTAGATAGTTTCTTTTTCATATAAAATAATTTCTAGCTTTTTATTTCATAAACTGTAATTCTCAAATACTAATCGGTTAGTAACAACGATACGTTAAGTTTCCTTATAATATTAGTTAAATTGGAAGATGATAACTTATTTTTTTTAGAAGCTTCTATTTCTCTGTTAATACATAATAAATCTATATTATTTTTTAACACATAATTAGATAGACTATCAATGGCATTATCATTTGATTGAAAAATATATTCAACTGTATCATTTAAAGCAGTATCACTTTTATCTTGATTGGTGACTTCTGGATTTTTTTGAATTTTAAATGATTTTATAGGCTTTTGAGTATAAGCCATTAAACTTTTTGCTAAATTTTCATTGGTTGAATGTTCAAAATCATTAAAAACTCCTAAGGATAAATTTTTGCTAGGCTCTAAAACACTGTCATTGGAAGCAATAAGAACAATACCCTTGTATTTTTTAAGAACAAACTTTGTAATTCTATCACCAGTAAGTTTTAAGGCATTAAATCGCTTTTTACCTAAAACTATAATGTCTGGATTCGTATTATGTATATGCTCTTTTATTTCTTGCTTCACATTACCATAAATCAAACTGTATTTTATATTTAATGCTTTGTCAATAGATTTTATAATACTTTCAATATGATCTTTACTAGCAATATAATCTCTATTAATGGTACGCATAGAAGATAACTGGTTGTCACTTTCAACAATGTCAACAGGTTTTCTTACATGTAAAAGGTCAATATCACCACCAATCATTTTAGCTAGATTGGCAGTAGTTTTTATAATATTATCAGAGCTGTCTTTTAAATCTGAAAGCACTAATAGCTTATATTTATTGCTTTTCATAAGGCCTTTATTTTAACTTAAACTTAATTTAGACTTTGGTCTTGTTTTAAAGAATTCTACAAAACTATTGGGGTTTTCAACAGTTCCTCTTTTAGAAACCAGTTTTATATCGATATTTCGTTCTTTTGCTTTAAATGCAAAGTCGTCTAATATCTCAATAATATCATTATCTAAGTACCTAGTTTTAATAAGGTCTAACTCTAAATAAGTATCTTTTGGTAAGCTGTCAAGTTCTTTTAAAATAGCTCCTTTATTAAAGAACGTAACTTCTTCTGCTAAAGACATTTTAATTTTGTGCTTACCATTACTTTTGTCTTCAATATGAAGGAAGTGCGAGTTTTGATAGCTTTTTAATAATATTACTATAATACCAACACCTAGCCCTAATCCGATACCGTATAACAAATCTATAAATACAATACCCAAAACAGTTACTGTAAAGGGAATAAACTGTTTCCAGCCTAAATCATACATCTTTTTAAACAAAGCTGGTTTTGCTAATTTGTAACCCACTATTAATAAAACAGCTGCTAGTACAGATAATGGAATAAGGTTTAATAATTTTGGTATAGCGATTACTGAAATAATTAAAAGGAATCCATGAATAATAGCCGAAAGTTTTGATTTACCTCCAGATTGAATATTTGCAGAACTTCTAACAATTACTTGTGTAATTGGTAGCCCTCCTATTAAACCAGAAAGAATATTACCTGTTCCTTGAGCTAATAATTCCCTGTTAGTTGGAGTTACTCTTTTAAGAGGGTCTATTTTATCTGTAGCTTCAACACACAACAATGTTTCTAAACTTGCTACTAGTGCAATTGTAAATGCCGTAATCCATACATCCCCTTGAGTAATCACGCCAAAATTAGGAAATGTGAATTGCCCTAAAAAAGAAGATACATCTGATGGAATAGGCACTTTTACTAAACTTTCTTTTTGAATAGCTAAAGTGTCTGAAGTTCCAAAAATTGAGTAAAAAACAATACCAACAATAACTGCAACTAACGGGCCTTGTATTAGCTGAAAAATCTTCCCTTTTTTGCTTAACACGTTATTCCAGAGAATTAGGATTCCTAATCCGATAGCAGCAATGATAGTACTTCCCAAGTTAATACTGGTAAATGAATTAAAAATCTGTTCAAAAGTACCCTCACCTTTTTCTGAAACATATCCCAAAAAGTAGGGTATTTGTTTAAGAATGATTATGATACCAATACCTGTTAACATGCCTTTAATTACAGAGGATGGAAAGTAATAACCAATAACACCAGCCTTGAGTATTCCGAATAATATTTGAATGACACCACCTAGTACAACTGCTACTAAAAAGTTTTCAAAGCCACCAAGTGCTCCAATAGATGTTAATACTATGGCTGCCAACCCTGCTGCTGGTCCGCTTACCCCAATTTGGGAACCACTTAAAATACCCACAACAACACCTCCTATAATTCCTGCTATTAATCCTGAAAAAAGAGGAGCCCCACTTGCTAATGCAATACCTAAACAAAGCGGTAATGCTACGAAAAAAACGACAATACTTGCCGGTAAATCATTTTTAATTGTTTTAAACATAAAAAATAAGTTTTTTACTCCTTAAATAAAGATTAAAGAGCGGTTAAGTTGAAAATAATGGCTAAAAAGCCTATATATAAATAAAATATTTAGAATTACTATAAATGTAATTCTGGAGGGGGGGAGATAAGGTTTAGATGAGGCTTAGGGTAGTTGTTTTTAAAGTAATACTCTAAGTCATCTTCTGTTTCATTTGAAGCGAAATCTATTTCATTGACGTTGAGGTTAAAAAATAGAAGTTCGACATCTTTATCTTTTTTACTGCCTTTTTCTTCTTCTTCAGATGAAGCGAAAAAGAAAGAGATATCAACAGAATCATCTGCAAAAGCAATAATTGTGGGAGCCGTTAAAAACGCCACAAAAATTATTGAAAAACAAATAGAAATTATGTTTTTAGACATTCTATTGAAAATTTTGAAAAACAAATATATACTATTTTTTGTTAAAGAAAGATTAAATATTGTTCAACAATTTAATATCTTCTGAATTTATCCAGCCCATTTTGCCATCAGAGAGCTTAATTTTTTTCCAATCATTATATGATTCTAAAACTTGTATCTTAGTGCCTTCATGTAATCTAAAGGATTCTTCACTCTTGGAATTTGGGTCACTTCTCACCTTGCTTTCTTGTACAAAAACAATAGCTGGATTGTCTTTTTTATCTATATTATATTTATGAAATGCGAAAGCAAGCGATATACATAATAAAATTAATGACAAGATGCTTCCCATAAATGTTAAACGTTTGTATAAGGTTGAAAAAGCGAAATAATAAACGAGAAATAAAATAACAAAACAAAATACTAAACCAATTGCTGTTTTTGCCCAATTATCAAAACTCATCGTATTAGTCATATTTTTTATGAGTTTAGAGAAACCTGCCTCGGGAATAACATCAATAGCATCAATGGTCATGTTTTGAGCAAATGACAAATTGTTCTTAATGTCAGCATCATTAGGAGCTAATTGTAACGCCTTTTCATAAAAGTAAATACTGGGAGCTATATTGTTCAATTTATAATGCGCATTTGCTAGATTAAAGTACAGATCGGCAGAATGGTTCTTAGTGTCTAAAATGACATTATAAGTATCTATGGCTTCAGCATATTTCCCTTCGTTATATAATGTATTGGCTTTTTCGAATAATGCTTGGTTTTGAGAAAAAACGGTAAAGCTTAACAAAAACGATAATACGTAAAAAACTTTTTTCATCTTAACGTGCCTGTTTATCTATTAAAGAAATTGTTTTTGCTGCTTTATCGTAATCTTCCTGCATGGTAACAATATCTATTGGTGTATATCTCGCTAATTCACAATTTTCTACAATGGCAATAAAATCTTTTATTGTTCCTTCATCAACTTGTTTTTCTTTTAGCAAGTTATTAATTCTATCTTTACTTAAATCGTTCGTTTCAATATGCAATCTCGCTTTTAAATAATTATGTAATGCCTTTTCTAGAGCAATATAAAAAGCTTCTTTTTTGCCGAGTGATTTTTTGGCGTTGCTTAAATATTTTTTTGCCAATTTATCTGCTTTCCTAATTCTATTGCCGTATACATCGGCATCTCTACTTGCTTTTTTCTTACGAATAACAATAGCCAAGGGGATTGCTAAAAACGGTAATAATAGTAAGCTCCAAAATAAATTTGTTTTAAAGAAATAAGTAGCCTTGGTACTAATAAAATTTGTCTTGGTTTTAATAAAAGCAAATTGATCGTTATTTAAAACAACACGCTGCTTGGCATTGTTTACAATATTTCCATTAGAAGTTTCGTTGGCATTGTTTGTAGGTCCACTTAAAACATCAATAACGATTTCCTCTGATGATAATCGTTTATAAGTTTCTGTTTTTAAATCGAAATACGAAAAGGAAATGCTTGGTATTGGATATTTACCTTTGTATTGAGGCACCACGGTATAGCTATCTGAAATACTACCCCTCATTCCCGATAGGTTTGTTTTTACCTGCTCTTTATGTTCGGGCTCATAAACTTCTAAAGAACTTGGCAATGATATTTTGGGTAATTTAAAAAGTTTTAGGTTTCCATTACCTTTAACACCCACTTTTATTTGAAATGATTCTGAAGCATCTAATACTGTTTTAGAAGCTATCACATCTAGTTTAAAATCGCCAACAGCACCAGCAAAATCTACTGGTTTCCCCACCTCTGGTAAAGGTTTTACATTAATGGTTTTGTTTCCTGCAGAAACCGTTTTGTTAACACGTGTCATTAAAAGGCTTCCAAAAATATCTCGTCTATTAGAGGGCACTCGTAAAGCAATATCTAGACTTAAAGGTTCTATATTTAGTTTGCCTGTTTTTTGGGGGTACAATACGGCTTTTCGTAAAATTAAAAAACGATAATCTTTACCATTGTATGTGCCATTTTGTACTTTTTGTCCTTGCGTATTTATATTTTGGCTCCAAAAGTCGTTATATCTCGGAGTATCAATCTCATTCCAATTATCAACGGCTATAGTAGGTGATACGTATAGTTTATAAACAACTGTAATGGCTTCATTTAAATAGGGATTGGTTTTTGAAACCTCTGCAACTAAATGAATATTCTCCGAAGCTATATAATTGGCATCATTCGGGTCTTTAGGCTTATCGACTGCTGCCGTGACCTGAATTTTTAAGGGCAATGTTTTATAAGTTTCGCCATCAATGGTAATGCTTGCTTGTTTTATAGTGAAATTACCGCGTTTTTTCGGTGCTAAAAAATAACTATAGGTCTTCTTGTAAGTTCTTACCCCATTAATCCATGAGTTGCTTACAGATTGATTTGGCCCACCTACTACCGTGAAATTTGAAAAACTTGGAGGATTAAAATTATCTCCATCTTTATTCATTTCGAAATCTATACGTAAGCGCTCATTAATACCCAGTTTTTGTTTACTTGCTTTGGCTACAAATTTTACCTGAGCAGTGACCATACTTGTTGTAAGTACAAATAATAATATTGATATGTTTTTAATAAATCTCATAACAATTAACGATCAACGATTGGCGGTTTTTTGAAGTTTGAACTCCCATTAATCGCTAATCATATTTCTTTTGCTTACCAATCTTTTTCTGTTTTTATTTTTACACCTTTCTCTTTAACGGCATTCATTTTTTCCTGAACTTTTTGTTCCTGATTGTTCATGGCTTCTAATAAGTTCTTTATTTGCTGAGGAGACATTTGTCCAGGCTGAGGTTTAGGCTTTTGTTGTTCTTTCTTCTTGTCGTCTTCCCCTTTGCCTTTATCCTCCTTTTCGTCTTTCGGTTTTCCTTCATCGTCCTTTTCATCGTCTCCCTCTTTTTTATCCTCGTCTCCTTTATCCTTTTTATCTTCTTTATCGTCGCCTTCTTTGTCTTTTTTGTCTTCGTTCTCTTTCTTGTCCTGGTCTTCTTTATTGTCGTCCTTGTTCTTGTCGTCTTTATTTTCGTCCTGTTGATCTTTTTGTTCTTCCGCACAAATCTTTGCCAAGCCTAAATTATAACGTGTTTCATCATCCGTAGGATTATTTCTCAAAGCATTTTTAAAGGCTTCAACTGCTTCTTTGCATTTTTTATTCTGCATTAAGATATTGCCAATATTATGATATGCTTTATGTTTTTCCGATTTTGAAGTAGTTGCTTTTGCTGCTTGTTCATGACGGTATAATGCTTCTTCGTAATTACCTTTTTTATAGTAGGCATTTCCTAAATTGTAAATTCCGGCCACCGTATTAGGCTGCTTAGAAATAGCTTGTCTATATGCCATTTCGCCAGAAATAAAATCATCTTCGTTTATTAAACTATTTCCTTCATAAACATAGCCATTAGCTTTTTTTAGAGCTAACCGTTGTTCCTTATCTTCTTGAGCAAAAGATATGGAAATCATACACGTTAATAGAATTAATATTATATGTTTCATTTTTTATTTCTAAGATATAAAACCTTAAATTTTTGTTCGTTAAAAAATTTATAAAAGTTTTAATTCAAATTATTTTAAAACTCTCGTTAAAGATTTTCATTAAATAAATTTAATTTCTTTAACCAAGCTGTTTTTCGTTCCAATAAGAAAACATCTAAAAGCAAAAAGAAAATCCCAAAGCCTAAAAACCATTGAAATTGGTCCTTAAAATCGGCAAATTGTTTGGCCTCAAACTCTGTTTTGTCCATGCTATTTAAAATGCTGCGAATATTTTCTACAACATCGTTTGTGTTTTTTCCATTTATATAAGCACCATTGGCTTCTTCTGCAATCGCTTTTAGGGTTTCTTCGTTTAAACGTGTAATTACGGTTTCACCTTGGTTATCTTTTTTGTAATTCAGGACAATCCCATTCCGTTTTTCTGGAATAGGCCCACCTTTTATATCACCTACACCTATAGTGAATATACGGATACCTTCTTCATTGGCTTCTTCTGCTATGGCTGCTGCTTCTTCACTATGATCCTCGCCGTCCGATATAATAACGAGCACGCGGTTGGTTTGCTCCTCATCATCAAAATATGTTTTTGCCAGTTTAATAGCTTCGTTTATAGCGGTTCCCTGTGAAGACAACATATCGGTATTCATACTTTGCAAAAACATTTTTGCCGATGCGTAATCTGTTGTTATTGGCAATTGCGGAAATGCTTTTCCTGCATAGGCGATGATGCCAATACGATCACTTGCCAAATTATTAATAATTTGTGTAACAAGTTGTTTCGATTTTTCCAATCTGTTGGGAGCAATATCTTCAGCCAACATACTTTTTGAAACATCAACGGCAAAAACAATATCGACACCTTCCCGTTTAACAGTTTCTAGTTTTGTTCCTATTTTGGGGTTTACCAAGGCAATTGCTAAACAAGCAAAAGCGAGGCTTAAAACACTTATTTTTAAAATTGATTTAAAAAGGGACGTGTTGGGGCTTAATTTTTTGAGTAATTTTTTATCGGCAAATTTGCTTTGTGCTTTATATTTCCAAAACTGAAGCACCAAAAAGAATAGGATTATTACTGGAATAATACCCAATGCCCAAAACCATATTTTCTCTTCTAATTGATACATTTTTTTCTAAACTCAGATATTGAACTAAACAAAACTTCTAAAAACTGTAAAGCGCAAAAGTAATTCTATTAGGAGTAATAACCCTGCAAATAATACTAACGAGCGATACTTCTCCTCGTAATTGTAAAATTTAAATTCCTCTATTTCTGTTTTTTCCAGTTTATTAATTTCGTCGTAAATTTCTTCTAATTTTCTATTGTTGGTTGCTCTAAAATATTTACCCCCGGTAACATCAGCAATTTCTTTCAATAATTCTTCGTCAATCTCTACCTGAATACGTCCATATTGAAATGCACCATTAGATAAAATGCCAACTGGAGACAATGCCATGCCGTTGGTTCCTAAACCGATAGTGTAGGTCTTTATATCATATTCAACTGCCAATTCGCTGGCAATTTTGGGGTCTATAAATCCTGAGTTATTAACCCCATCTGTTAGTAAAATAATGACTTTGCTTTTTGCTTTACTATCCTTTAAACGGTTTACCGCTGTAGCCAAGCCCATCCCTATCGCTGTTCCTCCCTCAATAATATTATTGTATTTTATACTTTTTAAAGAGCGGATTACAATGGCTTTGTCGCTGGTTATGGGTGTTTTTGTGTAACTTTCTCCAGCGTATTCAACCAAGCCGATTCTATCATTTGGTCTGCCTTTAATAAACTCAGCTGCTACCTTTTTTAAGGCTTCTAGTCTATTAGGAGATAAATCTTTTGCTAACATACTTGCCGAGACATCTATGGCCATGACGATGTCTATACCTCTAGTGGTTTTTGTTTTTGTAGAGACATCTACCGTTTGAGGTCTTGCTAAGGCCGTAATTAGTAACCCCAATGCTATTAGGCGTAAAGCAAATAAAAAGTGCTTTAACTTGGGTAACCAGGAGTTAGTAAGTTTAAAACCTTTTAAACTTGATATTTTAAGTTCGGCTGTTTGTTTTTTGTGCTTAAAAATATACCATAATATGGCTAATGGAAGTGCTAATAACAACCAGAAAAAACCTTTATTTAAAAATTCGATTCCCTCAAACATTATTCCTCTGCTTTTTTAAGTTCTACTGAATTTAAAATTCGCTCAACAATTTGATCGGCATAAATATCACTTTCTTTCCAGAAAAGGAGCACCTGTTGTACTACATTTTCTGATGTAAACGCTAAAATAACGTACTTCCCTTTTTCAAATTTTTCAGAATTTGCTACTGGCATATCTAAAGTGCCATGAACTTTTAGTCCTTGGGCACCATTAGGTGTAACAAATTCTTCATTTTTTGTGACAATATTTTTAGCACCAGCAGCTTCAAGTGTTTTAAAATTACCTTCTATAGATTGCTTTATGTCTATTTTATTTTCTCCTAAGTTTTTATATCTGGAAGTGGCAACTACAATATTAAACTTGTCAATTAAACTGCCATAACCAAACATAGTCATATCGACCTGCTGTGCCAATTCTTCTGGCATACCAGCATCCATTCTTTTTAGGACTTTTGGTGTTGAAATGGTTATTGGAGGAAAGCCATATTCACTTGACACCCAATCGCCCTCTAAAAGCTCGATGCTATCGTGGCCTATAATAGTATCCTTTACATAATTAAAACCATATTTTATTGAAAAGCCCACAATGGTGGCTATTAGCAAAAACAAACTAATTGCTATTGTTAGAATAATTTTCTTTCGTGTCTTTTTACGTTCTAATTCTTCCCTATATTTTTCATCTAAAAGCTTCTCTTCCTCTGTTGGTTCTGGTAACACTTCTTTGACATGATCAATTTCGCTGTCAATTGTATTTCGATCCAATTCAGCCAATGCTACATCTGGTGCAGACTTTGCAAACTTCACTAAATCGGCACGTTTTAAAATACTTTCAATATTTTTAATGGTCTCTGGGCTCAAATCAATTTGGTTACCTTCTTTAAGCAACCGGAGCCTGCTAACAAGCTCATCGGTCGTACTTTCTAGAGAATGGTCATATACTTTCTCATCTAAATATTTTCTGATAATGCCTGTTAATTCTGAATAGTATTCTTTTATTTCGGAGTGTTCTAAATAGTGGCTTTCGTCTAATTTTTTAAGTGCTAATTTGGCTCTGTCATATGGAGGAAGCAATGCAATTTCTTCTTCCTCGGTTAGTGGCTTTTTTCTCCAAATAAACCAAAACAATAAAAATGCTATAATACCAATGATTAAAAGCGTAAGCAAAACATATTTCCACCAGTTGCTAGAAGGCTTTTTTACTTCAATTATAGGTTTGATACCGTAAAGTCCTTGTTTTGTAGTGTCTACAACGATATTGTTAACTTCAACTTTTAGAGAATCGGTAAAGAATGTTTTATCTCCAATAATTATTTTTTGCCTTGGAATGGTATAGGCTCCCGAATCAAATTGTGTTAAGCCATATTTTTTGACAAGGTTGTATTTATCGTTCTTTTTTAAGGTATCGACTTCATAAGATTCGATCATTTCTAAAGGCGAAAATGTTTGCCCTTCAGGAAAAACGACCAAACTGGTTGTATCTGTTTCAACTTGAATACGATAGGTTATTTGCTCGCCTATTTTTATAGATGTAGAATCGATGGCTGAAGTAACTTGACCAAAAGAGAAGAGAGAGATGAGAACAAAAACGCAAAACAAGATATGCTTACCAAAAAGATAAGATCGCCTTGATTCTTGACCCTTGATTCCTAATTCCTTAATATTTAAATAAATTTTCTTCATTTTAAAGTAGGTTTCGACTGCACACAATCCAAACATTACATAATTATCCTCTTCTTTTAAAATATCCTAGAAGCTTTTTTACGTAGCTTTCATCAACACGACAATCAATGGCCCCTGCTCCAGATTTTGTAAAGCTCTCTTTATAATAGGCTACTTTTTCATGATAGAATTTACTATAGTTAAGCCTCACTTTTTTTGATGAGGTATTCACTAACATGAGTTCTCTGGTTTCTTCATCTTCCATTTGTACCATGCCCAAGTCGGGTATATTTTCCTCGTGTTTATCATAAACGCGTATGCCCGTAACGTCATGTTTGCCAGAAACAATTTTCATGGTTTGATCATAATCGTCTGCAATAAAATCAGACAATACAAACACAATAGCTTTTTTCTTCATCACGTTTTGCATAAACTTCAAAGCTTCAGCCAAATTTGTTTGTTTACTTTCGGGTTTAAACTCTATAAGCTCACGAATAATGCGAAGTACGTGTGAACGTCCTTTTTTAGGTGGAATATAAAGTTCTACATTATCAGAAAATAGGATAAGCCCAATTTTATCATTGTTTTGGGTTGCCGAAAACGCTAATGTTGCTGCTATTTCTGTAACTACTTCGTTTTTAAACTGTTGTTCTGTTCCAAACAGTTCAGAACCAGAAATATCGACCATGAGCATCATGGTAAGCTCGCGCTCTTCTTCAAAAACTTTTACAAAAGGCTCATTATAGCGTGCCGTTACATTCCAGTCTATATTTCGAACATCGTCTCCAAATTGGTATTGGCGTACTTCACTAAAAGTCATACCACGCCCTTTAAAGGTCGAATGGTATTCGCCTCCAAATATATGATCAGACAAACGACGTGTCTTAATCTCTATTTTTCGTACTTTTTTTAGTAATTCTTTAGTATCCATTTTTTCAGTATGCAGTATGCAGTAACCAGTATTCAGCCGCAATTAATTTAATTGCAAACCGTAGACTGAACACGGAGTTCTGATTAAGGTACTTCTATCTCGTTTACAATTTTGTTGATAATGTCTACCGAAGTTACATTTTCAGCTTCAGCTTCGTAGGTAATGCCTATTCTATGTCTTAATACATCGTAAACAACAGCACGAACGTCTTCTGGAATAACATAACCTCGACGTTTAATAAAGGCATAACATTTAGCAGCTGTTGCTAAATTGATACTTCCACGTGGGGATGCCCCAAAAGAAATGAGAGGCTTTAAATCTGCAAGTTTATATTTTTCTGGATATCGTGTGGCGAATATGATGTCCAGAATGTATTTTTCTATTTTTTCATCCATGTATACTTCACGAACAACCTCTTGAGCTTTTATTATTTGGGAAACAGGAACTACAGGATTTACCTTATCCCAAGCGCCTTTAAGGTTTGCTCTCATAATCATTTGTTCCTCATCAATCTTTGGATAGTCAATAACTGTTTTTAACATAAAACGGTCAACCTGAGCTTCTGGTAACGGATAGGTTCCTTCTTGCTCTACGGGATTTTGTGTGGCCATAACTAAAAATGGCTTGTCTAATACAAAGGTTTCATCACCAATGGTAACTTGCTTTTCCTGCATGGCTTCAAGTAAGGCCGATTGTACTTTAGCCGGGGCCCTATTAATCTCATCTGCTAAAACAAAATTAGCAAATATAGGTCCTTTCTTTATTGAGAAATCATTAACCTTCATATTATATATTAAGGTTCCTGTGACATCTGCGGGGAGTAAATCTGGAGTGAATTGTATTCTACTAAAACTTCCGTCTACCGCTTGTGCTAAAGTGTTTATTGCTAAAGTTTTTGCTAACCCTGGAACACCTTCAAGTAGAATATGCCCACGACCTAATAGTCCGATAAGTAAGCGTTCGACCATATGCTTTTGACCTACGATTACTTTATTCATTTCTAACATCAGTAAATCAACAAAAGCACTTTCCTTTTCAATTTTCTCATTAATTGTCTTAATATCAATTGTACCTGTTTCTTGCATCTTCATTTAATTTTTTAAAGCCCGAATATAATAAGCTTATTTGAGCATTGCAAATTGTTAAAATTTTTCTTCTAAACCTGTTAAGAATAGGTTAAAATATTCTGTCAGCCCAGTTAATAATTGGTTAAAGTAAAAGAGCAGCTCCAAAAGAAACTGCTCTTAAATATTTAAAAATAAAATGTATTTTATGCATCGGGTAAAGTAATAGCTCCTAAATCGTTAGTTTCATCTTCTCTTACTTCTTCATTATTTAATTCTATTATGGCAAGCCCAGACCCTTTAGCAGGTGTTAATGTGATTTTATAAACGCCTATCGGCACATTGTCGAGAAGAAAAACCCCTTCGGTATTGGTATCTGCTCTCATCACGTTACTATCTATTATTGTTGAGGCGGTTACCACCACATTTTTATTAAGTATTTTGCCAGTGATTGTCCCTGTTTTTAAAGCCAATTCTATAGCAGGCTCGATAACTGTAATTTCGCCATTGGTTACTTCTACATCTGCAATAGTTGTTACTTTGTATTTAGAATTTGAATCTATGGGTGTCAATATAACTTCGTATGTTCTGGTAGGAACTCCCCAAAGCGCAAAATCACCTGTATAATTTGTATAAGCTGATATAACCTCGTCATCTTCAGTTCCTGGTGTTTCTTTTGTATTTATAACAGATGCCACAACTGGTTCGTCTGATGGTAATACAGTTCCTTCTATAATTCCAGAACTTACTGCGGTGGTTACCCTCATAACAGGCTTTAGGTTAATATTTCCAGATTTTCCCGCAATGATAACAGATTTATCAACATCGAAATCTATAACAAAATCATAAGTAAAGCCTTCTTCTATTACCGTATCTACTTTTAATTTCAAACCAGACTGTTGGGCACTTGGGGTTTTTAAATCATGAGTTTCTCCAACATCCAAATTATTTTTAACAACAATGGTGTTATGGTCTCCTAACACGAGTCTTATTTGTTTTAAGGTCCCAGTTGGGATAGGAAATTTATCTACTAAAACCTCGTGAACACCACCCGTAAGATCCAGTAAGTTTATAATTTTTTGATTTGAATTAAGCGAGATCCATTCATTTTCGCTATCATGGTTGTTATCCATTTTAATCATAACATCAACAACCTCAATATTTACTTCTTCAAAGTCTCCAGATTCATCCACCAGTTTGATGGTAATTGTTGGGGCTTGTAAATTTGTGTTGTTTGACTCTGAATTATGGCATCCAAAAAAACATAGAAACACCAGAGAAAGGAGGAAGATTTTTATTTTATTTATGACTCTCATGGCAATATCTAATGTGTTAAGTTACTGTTACCGCTTATAAACTTGAACCCAACTAAAAATGGCTATTCTCAGTGATTAGTAACAAACTTATGGTTAGGGATTCACGATAATTTAAAAACAATAATACAATATTAAACCTGTTTTAAGTATTTTTATACGTGAATTGCTAAAAAAGGCATATAACCTGTATAATATATGAAAAAAACTGTCCTAATAACAGGAGCTACAAGTGGTATTGGTGAAGCAACTGCTTACGAATTTGCAAAACAAGGAATCAATTTAATTTTGTGTGGAAGGCGTTTAAGGCGTCTAGATACGATCCAAAAAGCATTAGAACGTTTAACCAATGTTCATACTTTAAATTTTGATGTGCGCGACAAAGCAAAAACGTTAGAGGCTATTGAATCACTACCAGACGCATTTAAAACCATTGATATTTTAATAAATAATGCAGGTAATGCACATGGTTTAGACCCTATCAACGAAGGAAACCTTGATGATTGGGATGCGATGATGGATATTAATGTAAAAGGGTTACTTTATGTAAGTAAAGCGGTTATTCCACAAATGACAGCCCGCCAATCTGGACATATTATTAATATTGGCTCGTCTGCAGGTAAGGAGGTTTACCCCAAAGGAAATGTGTACTGTGCCAGTAAACATGCCGTTTTGGCTATTACAGAAGGGATGCGTATAGACTTAAACCCATTTGGAATTAAGGTAGGGTCTGTAAATCCAGGCTTAGTAGAAACCGAATTTTCACAAGTACGTTTTAAGGGCGATAAAATTGCCGATTCTGTTTATAGGGGATTTAAAGCTTTACAAGCCAAAGACATTGCGGAGATTATTTATTTTGCCATTTCGAGACCTCCTCATGTAAACATTGCAGATTTATTGGTGTTTCCAACTGCTCAGGCCAATAGCGTGACTGTAAAAAAAGAGTTTTAGATGAAGAAGATATTCCTGCTCCTGTGCTACTTGGTAATCTTTAGGTTTTGTGTTGAATCGTTATATGGTCAAGTTTCTAATGACTCAAAGTTTGTTGTCCACACTGTCGATTTAAAACAACAAACCCTTAAGTTTTATTGGAAAAATGATCATGGTATTAATATTGGGAATCATAAAAACTTAAAAACATTTCTTAAAAGTAAAAATCAAGAATTAATTTTTGCTACTAATGGAGGGATGTATATGAAAGATGGTTCGCCCCAAGGATTGTTTATAGAAGATGGGATTACCAAAATTCCGTTGGATACTTCAAAAAAGGATTATGGCAATTTTTATTTACAACCTAATGGTGTTTTTTACATAACAAAAGATAACAAAGGGATTGTATGTAAAACTGAAAACTTTAGACCTGACAAAAAAATAGTTTATGCAACACAGTCGGGGCCCATGTTGGTTATCGATAACAAAATTCACCCTGTATTTAAAAAGGACTCAAAGCATTTACATATAAGAAACGGTGTTGGTGTACTCCCAAACGGTAACCTCTTATTTGCCATGTCTAAAGGTTTAATCACGCTATATGATTTTGCGGAATTTTTCAAAAATAAAGGTTGTAAAAATGCTTTGTATCTCGACGGATTTGTATCAAGAACCTATTTACCTTCTAAAAGATGGGGGCAATTAGATGGTAGTTTTGGAGTAATTATTGCTGAAATTAAAGAAATAAACTAAGACCCTTGTCTTACTTGGAATGATACTATGATTAATAAACGCCTCCTTATAAAACATCTATTAGCTCATAATGATGAGAACAGTTTTTATGATAAAAAGCGAAAAATAGACATTAGTCATAAAGAAGGGAAGGCTAAATTTTTAAAACATATTTGTGCCCTGTCTAATAGCAACCCTAAAAACAATTCTTATATCGTTATTGGTGTTGAAGATGAAGATAACCATGTTATTGGTGTTGATTTTTTTGATGATAGTAAAATACAGAACCTTATCAATGCCTATTTGAGCAATCCACCTATAGTACAATATGAAAACATTCCGTTTCCGCATCTTCCCGATCATAAAGTGGTTGGTTTGGTAACCATTAGGCCTACTGGAAAAATAACATCCCTTCGAAAAAATATCTGGAAATACTACGGAGGCTCTGTGTTTTTTAGAGATGGTAGTATGAGTATGCCCAAGGTATTCGATATTGAAATAAAAGATGTCAATTCTAAAATTGTCGAAGCCATTGAGAACAATGCACAAAACAATATAGAGCATACGCTCGATGGGGTTTTCGACTTTATGAATACCCGTAAAGATTTTAATGCGCAGTACAAAGTTTTTAAAGAGTATTTTGTAGTATGCTGGGCGGGTCAAAAAAAAGCTATAAAGGATGAGGTTTTCTTTTCTAGGGTTGATATTGAGTTGATTAATGAGCAGGTACGTCTATTTTTCTCTGCCTTGGATGAGGTCTCCATCTCATTCAATGATGAAAGCTTTAAGATTATTGAATATGTAAATCTTGGACTCCAAAACTCCAGTAAATATTATCAATTAGAAGAAACAATTATTCGTTTTGAAAATAATGCAAGCTACAGTATTGAAACAAAGTTATTATTTCAACCACCTCAGTTTGACAAAAAGGTATTACACCATATTTATAATGCCAATAATGCTATTTTAGAAAAACTCAAAAAAGGGCTTACGCTTACAAAAAGGGAGGAAGTGGATTTGAAAAATTTACCTGGAACATATCTTATTTGTTTTCTTAATTCTTTTCAGGAAGCAAGAAACAAGCTTAATGAAGCAAGGCCTCATTTAAAAACACATAGTAAAGAGTTATATAGTCTTTACAAGGAATCTTTGCGTATTTTAAGAAAGGTAAAATATAGTTGATTAACATTTGTTAATTATTTAACTATAAATTAACGTACAAATTTTGATAGGCGATAAAAATCACTAATTTTGCAGCGCTATTAATCTTTTTAGATATAACCTTGTTTCTTTCGAGTATTCGGTATGGGGCAAGGTTTTTTTGTGCTTTTTTAAGGCAAAATAATTATCTTTTATATACGTCTATGTCTATCGTATACACTTTAACTAACGTTATTTAAAGAACAATACCCTCCAAAATTGAAAGATATAGACATGTATTCAATGTGTAAAATCCTTGTTTTTTTAAGTGTTTAATCATCTTACTATAACTGAAAATTACGGATTACCCATAACAAAACACCAGTTTTCTCTCAGTTAGGATTGTATAAAATAAACTACATTTATTACTCCTATTAGCACCCCAACCAAATAAATTTGAGCTTATTTATAACAGTAAGCAGTAAAGGATTTCCATAAATCTTTTACAAAGAAGGATTTTATTGTCAAATTTTAAAAACTTACATTAGTATTATAAAGGAAAACTCACATATAACCCAAAATGCTTTGGACACTAAAAAATTAAATTAGAAAAATATTGTTTGGACAATAATTGAGGTGTTAATTTCAACTTCTAATTATTATCTAATACAGTGGGCGTTGAAAAGCACAAAATTTCCTTTTATTGACGATATGATTTTAGGTGTTTTCTTTTTGCTTCTTTCTTTAGGCATAATTTATGGTTTAACCATTAACGGATTTATTAAAGTTGATGAATTTATTACTAAAGAAAAATTAAATAAAAAAAGGTGTTATATATTCCATATTAGGAGTGATTTGTTCTTTAGTTGTTATGAATTTACTTTCTGTATTAAACGTAATTGATTCAGATTTTCCACTGTTATTATTTATTTTGATAGTAATGACCTTGCCTGTAATTTGTTTAAATTATGGGTTGCGCTTAAAATAATGTAACCTTTAATTATTAACCTAAATTGATGGCAGCCGAGCTTTTAAAATGGACTGAATTATTCGTGTGTGACCGTTAACGAAAGGTAATTTATTATTAAATTTGATAAGTCAAAAAAGGAATGTAGATGTGACAGTAGAGATTCTTGAAAAAGTGAATCTAGATAAAAGATTAATAGCTGATATTTTAAAAGTATTATATGAAATAAAAAACAATTTATACCACCTATTTAAATCTCATTTTTTGTTTATAGATATATACATGCAAAACCAATAAACTTAAACCAATTCAAATGACATATTATTTCCGTAATTTTTTTTACTATTACTATTTTTATAATATTTATTTCTAACATTGCAAACGCTCAGCCACAAAAGGGGGAGTTTATTCATGCCTCTATAGGCTTTGGAGCAAGTGCGCCTTATGATGATTTAGAGATATACGGTTCTGGTTTTTATGCTCAAGCAGAATATGTTATTAGTCCAAAAAAATGGTTTGGTGTTAGACCTTATGCTGGATTTATTTTAACGTCTCCTAGTAGTTCGACACATGAAGACTTAACTGAATACGAAGTAACTACCGATGCATTTTTTTTAGGTAGTAAAATCCGAGTTGCTGCCCCAATTCCGTGGTTTGCACCTTATTTTGAAATAGGTGTAGGTGCTTCTGTTGGTTCTTTTGTAACATATACACCTAATGTCGATTTAAAGAAAAAAGGATTCTTGATACATATTCCCTTTTCTTTAGGAGTAGCAGTAGGCCGTAATCATAATATTGAATTAGCCTTAGCTTATCATGCATACCCTTCTGTTGAACAGTTTAATGGAGCTTTTGCTTTTGGATTATCTTTCCCTTTAAATTAAAGATGATTTAAAAAGAATCTATTTTGATATAACTATTGAAATTCAGTGTTATGTCATTTGCTGAATACACATTAAATAAAATCCAACTGCTTAAACGATCTGTTCAAGATTTTTTCATCATTCACCTCCAGCCATTTGTTTAAAACGGTCGCATAGATGGTTCTAAAATCGATTTCAAATTTTAAGTCCCCATTATCATCCAAATCACTTAAACTAGCCATATTATTGTAAAGCCCTTGTTTCTTTAAATGCTCTCCAATAATAAATACATTATTTGCTGTACCGTGATCTGTGCCTAAACTGGCGTTTTGTTTAACACGACGCCCAAATTCCGAAAAAGTTAAAATTAAAGTGTCTTTAAATGTATTATTTTCCTTTAAATCCTGAACAAAGGTTGCGATACCATCTGCATAATTTTTTAATAGACGTTTTTGAGTATTTAACTGGTTTACATGCGTATCGAAACCACTTAATGATCCATAGAATACTTTGGTGCCCATACCCGAGTTGATAAATTGAGCGGTTATTTTTAACTGTTTTCCAAACGCATTATTTGGATATTCTTTATGGGGTGAAACTGTTTTGCTGGTTTCATAAATATATTTAGCAGAAGACTCGGCAGCAATCATAGATTTATATAAGTAGCCTAAATTATGTTCGCTTAAGTGTGCGTCATCCAGGTGGTTATAGATATTCTTAAAATAAGGATCTTTAGATAGGTTATAAAAAACTTTCGGGTTTTGAGTTGCAATGGCGTTTGTGGTTTCCCCTTTCATGGCCAGTGACAAGCTTTCATCGATTTCAATAGCACTGTAAGGATGTTTTCCATAGTTATCCAAATAGCGCCCAAGCCACCCGCTTTGTAGATATTTATCTGAGTCTGTAGCCGTTTGCCAAATATCCATGGATCTGAAATGAGACCTAACAGGGTTTGGATATCCTACATTGTTAATAATTGATAAATGTCCATCATCGTACAAACGTTTTAAAGGAGCTAGATTGGTATGTAATCCAACGTCATCATTGAGTTTGATAATATCACTTTTTGGAATTGCCAAAGTGGGGCGTTCTTTGTAATATAAATCGTTTCTAAACGGAATGACAGTATTTAAACCATCATTTCCGCCAGATAATTGAATAATGACTAACCTTTTATAACCCAAGCTCATACTGGTTACTTGTTCAAAGGCTTTTACAAAGCTTGGAACAAAAAATAAACTGCTTGCCAAAGATGATTTTTTTAAAAATTTTCTTCTGTCCATAATTAACACATTTGATATTCTGGTAACGACATGAGCTGCACACAATGTTCCTGTTTGGATACTTTGCTTAACGATTTTAAATACTCGTTTGCAGTTTTGTTTATACTGCAAGCAAGAATATGATCTTTTAAATCGTTTATATCTACATTTTTAAACGCATTGTTGAAATAGTTCCAATCACTTTCTGTTTTAAAGTGCTTTCCATAATGTTTTTTAAAGAACTGTTTTTTTGTTTCCATAGCAGAGCTAGATGTTCCTTCTTTAACCTTGGAGATATAGGCGTTATTCAAAATAAGCGATGGCAGTTTTAAACGCATAATTATGGTATTGCTGTCAATCCAGTTTCTGCCACCTTTCCAGCCAGCTACATTTGGTGGATTCAACAATGTTTGACCTAATAATTTTTGAATATATAGTAGTTGCTTCTGTTTTTTAAAATTTACAGGAACGACATTTTTTATGCCTACTAAAAATTCAATAGGGGATTTTATTTTGTTACCCATGTTTTTTTCATCATAAAACCAACTTGAAAACATCATATAACGTATGATGTTCGCTATATCATAATCGGCGTAAAATACGTCTGTCATATCATTGACATGGTTTTTGTCTATAATGTCATTAACAAAATACCGATATATTTTTTCACAGATGAATCTTGCGCATTGCCTGTTTTTTAGAATTATGTTAATAATATCATCCCCATTAAAATTTCCCGATTGACCAAAAAAAGTTTTGATGCCTTCGTCATGCTGGCGTTTTCTAAAAACAAATCGTCCTTGTAAATTATGACTATAACCTGTAAAAGCCCTGGCACTTTCTTTGATATCGTTTTCGGTATAATTTCCAACACCCAATGTGAATAATTCCATGAGTTCTCGTGCAAAATTCTCGTTAGGCTTACGTTTGCGGTTTTGCTTGGTATTTAGGTACTTTGTCATGGCTGCTTCTTTAGAGATAGCTATCACAAAATCTCTAAAGTTTCCTAAAGCATGGGTGCGTAACGTATTGTGAAACTGCTGACTATACACATAATTATTGTCTTTGCATACAAAATGATTCGCCCAGAACAAAGTCATTTTTTCTCGTAGCAATTCTTTAGGGTTTGTAAGCCTCTCTACCCAAGCCACATTCAATTCCTTGGTTTTTTGTCGGCTCATGGTTCGAACTTTCCTGATATTCTCTTTGGTTTTTTCATACGAACCACTTAACAGGTCATCAAGTTCGGAAGTGTCTAATTTCAGGGGCGTTACTTTTTTTGAGTCATTAAGAAGGTTGTCAACTATAACTTTTTTACTTTGTTTAGAAAGCTTTTTGAGTTCGGGTGGTGAGATTCCAAAACCAATACGCCAATACAAATGCTGAATATGTTTCGTTTTCATCTAACTTAATTTAAAGTATAAGGAGCGGTTTGTAGTTACTTTGACTCGAATTGGTTAGAAAGGTTTAATCTTCAAGATACAAAAAAACATTTCAAGTTAAAACGGTTATTTAAGACTATCCTTATATTGAACAAATTAACGGAACTTTTGCTTTTGGTTGTCTTTTCCAAAAACTTGCTAGATACTAAAACAGGCATTCATTAAATACCAGATATAACATCAGCATTACCGAAATACAATTTAACACCCAACCCGATAGAATGAAATCTTGCATTATCAAATATATTTTGAATATCGGGAGACGTTCTGATATTCATTTTATCATTCCGATAATTGTAGTTTAAGCATACTGCAAATTCATCTGAAAGCATGTAATCAAAATATATATTATAATTCCTAACGCGTCCACTATCCCTTTGATAAGCTTTTCTATTATTTGTAAAATGAGTGTTTCTATAAAATGACTCACCATAAACAGAAACGCTTAAACCTAATCTCATTTTTGGAAGTGCTAACACCTCATAGCCAATGCTTAGGTATTGATGTTGAGCTTCTGTTTTATTATAGTTTCCAATTATTGACTGGTCAATTACTTTAAAATAGTTGGTGCCTACACTACCAGAAACAAAAAATTGTTTATGAATAAAAAACAGTGCCTTGATATCGAAACCTATTTTGCTTTTTGTCCCAAGGCCAATAAAATTATCTCCAGAAGGTATGGGTACATTAAAATTTATAGAACCAAAACCTAATTTCTGCTTTGTCTCTTTAAAATCTTGTTTCGAATTATTTTTACTTTCTGAAGTCTCGGTAACTTGAGCAAAAGAAAAAAGACTTACAAATAAAAGCGCACAAAAAAAGGAAGTTTTAATATGAGAAATTGAAATCATAGTTTTCACGGTCAATAATAAAAGTTTCTATCACTTCTGGTTCATCATCTATAACATATTTAAACTCAACTGTCGTTCCTAAGAGAGTGGAAAATGAATTGTCAGTATTAGGTGTTGCATCATTAAGAAACCTATTAATACTAATCTTTTCGAAACAGTCCGTTTTGTTTGCATCTTGGGTTCCTTTGTCAAAAAACTCATAACAATTTGTATTGTTAAATTTAAATGAAAACCTAAATTCAGTTGCAGAAGGGCTCGTTTTTGTAATATTGTAATTAACCTTTGAAACTGTTCTAAGTTCAAGGGTTTTCAGGTTAAATGTTAAATCTTCTGGAAAAAAACTTTTTGTATTCGTGGCATATATATAAGTTGAAAACTTATTCTGTCCATCTACTTCAATTGCAAAATCGTCATCTTGATCATAAAGTGCTATTATTGAAAATGCCCCATTTTGCTTGCTATAACCTGTACCCAATAGAAATGTATTACCATCACCTGAAAATAACCCATCTGGTTTTCTTGTATATATACTTATCTTAGTATCTGGTATTGGATCATTATTTTCATCTACAAGATTTCCTTTTACTAATAGTCTTATATTTCCTTCAAATTCTGGAGGCCGACAACTTATAAAAAAACTCAAAAGCAATAAATAGATCCATTTATGTTTCATAAATCTGTTTTTAAATTAAGGATGCTAAATACTGAAAATAGTTGCGTAAAATTAACAACAAAAATTACTATTATTACAAATCAAACTTAATGCCTTGTGCTAAAGGTAGTTCTGTTGTGTAGTTTATAGTATTGGTTTGACGTCTCATGTATACTTTCCAGGCATCGGAACCAGATTCACGGCCGCCTCCGGTTTCTTTTTCACCGCCAAAAGCACCACCAATTTCGGCACCTGAAGTTCCTATGTTCACATTGGCAATACCACAGTCGGAGCCAGAAACAGACAAAAAGCGCTCGGCTTCCCTTAGATTATTGGTCATAATAGCAGAGCTTAAGCCTTGAGCCACTTGATTTTGAATATCAATAGCATTTTCTACAGTTCCTGAATATTTTAGTAAATATAAAACAGGTGCAAAAGTCTCATGCTGCACAATTTCAAAGTGAGGTTGTGCTTCAGCAATGGCTGGTTTTACATAACAACCACTTTCGTAACCTTTGCCAGAAAGTACACCGCCTTCAACAATAATGTTTCCGCCTTCTTCCTTAACTTTAGCCAATGCGTTTTCATACATTTTTACGGCGTCTGTATCGATTAAAGGACCTACATGATTGTTTTCATCCAGCGGATTTCCAATACGCAACTGTTTGTACGCATCTACAATGGCATTTTTTACCTGTTCGTAAACACTGTCGTGAATAATTAAGCGACGTGTCGAGGTGCAACGTTGTCCAGCGGTACCAACAGCTCCAAAAACAGCCCCAATAACGGTCATTTTAATATCAGCATCTGGTGTTACAATAATGGCGTTGTTACCACCAAGTTCTAATAAACTTTTGCCTAAACGTGCAGCCACTTCTTGGGCTACAATTTTACCCATTCTGGTAGAACCCGTTGCAGAAATTAATGGAATACGAGCATCCTTGGTCATAAATTCACCTACTTTATAATCGCCATTAATTAAATTGCAAATACCTTCGGGCAGATTATTCTCTTTAAAAACCTCGGCTGCAATGTTCTGGCAAGCCACACCACACATAGGTGTTTTTTCAGAAGGTTTCCAAACGCAAACATCGCCACATACCCAAGCCAGAGCTGTGTTCCACGCCCAAACAGCAACAGGAAAATTAAACGCCGAAATAATACCTACTACGCCCAGTGGGTGATATTGCTCATACATTCTGTGCCCAGGACGTTCCGAATGCATGGTTAAACCATGAAGCTGACGCGACAAGCCCACTGCAAAATCACATATGTCGATCATTTCCTGGACTTCGCCCAGTCCTTCCTGATAAGATTTGCCCATTTCATAAGAGACGAGCTTTCCTAAAGCCTCTTTTTTTGCTCTTAATTTTTCACCAAATTGACGTACAATCTCACCACGCTGCGGTGCAGGCATGGTTCTCCAGGTTTTGAATGCTTTAGTTGCTGCATTCATTACCTTGTCGTAATCTTCTTTTGTAGTTGTTTTTACTTTACCAATTAATTGTCCATCAACAGGCGAATGACTTTCAATAATATCTCCATGAGAGAAATTATTGGAGCCTGTTGAACTTCCTTCATTTAAATCTTTAACACCTAACTGTGTTAAAGCCTCATTTATTCCGAAATCAGCAGAAACTGTGCTCATATATATCAATTTTTTGCGAATTATTTAATTTTTTGCAAGATACTTATAAAGTTTATTTTAAATCTTAATTTTTATTACAAAAAATAATCAAGAATGGTTTCAAGGTATTTAGACTAAACCTAAAAAGTATGGATGCTATAAAACCATACCAGTTATTGAACTACACAGAAGCCTTTTAGATAGAAGTGGGAATGAGCTCATTATTTGGATTTATAGCAGAAGAGAAAAGTGCATTTTAATAAAGCTAACCTTTCTGGTAAGTAAATATATAGGAGAAAAGAGGTGTGAAAATAAATTTATATGGATACTTATTTTATTTCTTAAAGAAAAGCTGAGTGAAATAATAAGTTCCAGATTTACTTTTAACAACACTAACGCCAATATGTGAAAAGTTTCCTTCTATATTTTTACGATGGTCATCACTATTTAGCCAAGCAGTCATAACTTGTTGGGCAGAAACCTGTTTGAATGCTACATTTTCACCCACACTTTTAGCATTCTCTTCATCAAACAGCTGCTTTGCTCGAGAATCAAAATTCTCATGGCCAATATTTCCTTGACTAATCATGAAAATATTGTGCTCTTCGGCTAAGTCTTCGGCTAAAACATTAGTTTCTAAAATTTGTTTTCCTATGCTAAGTCTGTGTTCATTAACTAATTTTAGTATATCATTGGCTATATCAGTGGTCATTTCCTTTTCAGTATCGACAGCCGAATCATCTTTTGAACACCCTATGTTACAGGTTAATATGGTTAAAAATGTTAAGGTAAGTCCAGTTTTTAATAAAAAGTTTTTCATGAATGATTTGATTTGGAGTATTCAAATATACGTTTCATTTGGCTTTATGGTTTATTTGCTTTTTTAAACCAATCCAAATCCATAACAAAAAATCTAACCCTAATTATATTTTTTTGACTTATAATAAAAGAGAAGCTATATCTTCCCCTAGAGTCCTATTTATATTCATTATTTAGAGCATTTCACGGAATACAGGGGTGCAAAAACGACGTGATGTATTTATTTTTGTTTACTAAAATTAAAAACGATACAGGTATATAGTATAGATTAACAAATTCGTTTTAATAGAAACTTGACTTAGAAATATTTATGAATAGCAAAAAGAGAATTATTGAAGAGGTCAAAAGGTATGAATGGGATAACGTGGAAGACGTGATAAAATCGATTATCCCTAACATCCTTTTTTCAGTAAACGAAAGCGAATCCAAACCGAATCTTTTGAGTTCAAGGTTTGGAGGGCGTCCAGCAGTACCTGATAACTTTAGTTGGCCTTTGCAATCCAAATCGGAAAATGCCCCTCTGGCGTTTTTCTTTCAGCTAAATTTTGAGGAGATAAAACCCTTTGACGTTGATAATGTGTTGCCAGATCATGGTATACTTTTATGTTTTGCCTCGGTAACTAATGACATCATGTGGGAACATGAGATACCAGATGCTTTTAAGGTGTATTATTTTCCTGGCATAGATAGCCTCTCTTTCGCAGACATTCCTGAGGATATCCCTTCAGAACAACAATTGGCACCAAGAACCATAACTTATAGGGGTAGTTTTCAGCTTCCGAGTTACCCATTTAATTATATATCGAACGGACTATCGGAAGATGATGCAGATGGTATCGATGAGGTTGCAAATACTATGTTCGACGAAGCCTATAATACTACAATGCGAATAGAAATGGCTAAAAGTATTGGCCTTGCTCCCCCAGTTCCTAAGGATGATTTTCACACTTTGTTCAGTCACAATTTAATACTGGGCGTCCCGATTTCTGTACAGCATACTGTCGCGGAAGTGTGGAGCGAAATGTATTGTGGAGAAGATTATAAGGAATCGGAAAACTACGTTAACCTAATCTCATTTGAAATGAAAAACCGTGAAGGATATGGTTTTAGTGACAACGGAGCGCATCTCTACTTGTGCATACATAAAAAAGATTTAAAAAATAAAGAGTTTGAAAAGACTATCTTTATTGTTCAAAATACTTAGGGCTTCATATGATAAATCAATAAAGGGTAATCGCAACTAATAAAAATATGAGAATAAAATAATGACTTTCAACAAATCATAAAAGTTAAGATTAAGTTCATAATAAAACCATTAACTTTATTGTTCTTAAAACCGCTAAATCTGATCATGAAAAAAATTACTTATTTGCTTGTCATCACATGGGTCTTTCTTTCTTGCGAAAAGGAACAAAAATTGTCTACTGAGCATGAGAAGCAAAACGAAGTAAAACAAGAATTTTCGATAATCATTCACGGAGGAGCGGGTACTATTTTAAGAGAAAACATGTCTCCAGATAAAGAGGCAGCTTATAAAGTTAAATTAGAGGAGGCTATTAAAGTTGGTTACAATATATTGAAAAATGGAGGATCTAGTCTTGATGCCGTACAGAAAACCATTAATGTCATGGAAGATTCGCCATTATTTAATGCAGGCAAAGGCGCTGTTTTTACCAATGCTGGAACCAATGAACATGATGCTTCTATCATGGACGGGAAAACTTTAAACGCAGGAGCCTCGGCGGGCACAACTATTGTAAAAAACCCTATAAATTTGGCTCGAGCAATTATGAATAATTCTCCTCATGTTATGTTATCTGGGAATGGCGCCAACACTTTTGCTAAAGAGCAAGGGTTGCAAATTGTGGAACCTGAATATTTTTACACAGAAAAACGCCATAAGTCACTCGAAAAAATAAAAGCATCTGAAAAGCTTGAATTAGATCACGACGATAAAACGGCCTACTTCTATGATGAAGACATTAAAAATTCCAAATTTGGAACGGTTGGTTGTGCTGCACTCGATAAAAACGGAAATTTAGCAGCTGGTACTTCAACGGGAGGTATGAGCAATAAACGCTGGGGGCGCATTGGAGATTCTCCTATTATAGGTGCTGGTACCTATGCTAATAATAATACTTGTGCCATATCCAGCACAGGCTGGGGCGAGTATTTTATTCGTGCGATGGTGGCTCACGACATTTCTGCGCTTATGGCATACAAAAGTTTATCGCTTCAGGAAGCTGCTAAAGAAGTCATACAAAATAAGCTAACAAATTTAGGAGGAACTGGAGGTGTTGTTGCCGTTGATAAAAATGGGAATATGGTCGCAGAATTTAATACTGCGGGGATGTATAGAGCGGCTATGAATGATAAAGGTGAACTATCAATCGGTATTTATAAAGATTAAGCTTTTAAGAACAATTTAACTATAACTCAAAATCTAAAGAACAAAATTTGGACGTAATTAGTTTAACGAGAAACTGCCTACATTTCTTTTTTAAACTCATTTTCATTTAAAACCATCATTTTATGCTATCAAAAAAACTATTTGCTTTTGTGATTCTAATTGCATTGGCAACATCTTGTAAAAAGAAAGTTACTGAAACGGATAACCTATTTAAATTCAAAGATTATATTAGTTACACTTCTTCAGGCTTAACCTCTGTGATGAGTCCTATCGAAATAAATTTAGCAGAAGATGTTGAAGGTTGGGAAATGGGTCAGGAAATTACAGAACCTATTGTTTTGGTAAGTCCGCATGTACAAGGGAAATTAATGGTAGCCAATAAACATGCCTTATTGTTTACTCCAGATGAACCGCTTCAACCAGCTACAGAATACTCTGTTACGGTTAAACTTGATGATATTTATAAAGATATTCCTAAAGATTTTAAAACATATACGTTTCAATTTAAAACCATTACGCCGAGTTTTAATATAGTCACTAACAATCTTCAATCATATAGTAAAAAATGGCAGTATTTAGAAGGGGTTATAAAATCGGCAGATATTATTTCTCTAGATCATGCGAAGCAATTAGTCAAGGCTTCACAAAATGGAAAGGACCTAAGTATTGTATTTGACGAGGCCAATGAAAAAAATAAGATTTTCGATTTTAAAATAGATAGTATTAATCGTTTGACAGACGATAGTAATATTCTTGTTTCCTGGAATGGAAAGCCCATTGGCGCCGATAATGAAGGAGAGAATGACGTTGTGATTCCAGGGATAAATAATTTTACAATTACAAAAACGGATGTTATTCAATCCCCAGAGCAGCATTTATTAATCAATTTTTCAGACCCATTAAAAAAACAGCAGAATTTTGACGGTTTAGTGATGCTTCAAAACGTGAAAAACCCAAAATATGTGGTTGATGGCAATGTATTAAAAGTATATCCAGGTACTAAATTGGTAGGCAATATTCAAGTTGAAGTTTTTCAGGGTATTAAAAACACTGATGGTATAAAACTCAAAAAACCTTTTTCTGAAACTATTGCTTTTGAAGCGTTAAAACCACAGGTGCGTTTAATTAGTAATGGTACTATTTTACCAAATTCGGAGCAATTAAAATTTAATTTCGAAGCTGTAAATCTAAGCGCAGTAGATGTTAGGGTCATTAAAATTTTTGAAGATAATATTCTTCAGTTTTTACAAGATAATAACATGAGCAGTAATAATAGTTATGAAATTAAAAAAGTAGGGCGCCGTATTGCAAAACAAACCATTCCCTTAGTATCTGAGGCTGAAAATACGGGAAAATGGAAGGCATATAGTATAGATCTGTCCAAGTTCTTTAAAGCCGATCCAGGCGCTATTTACCGTATAGAAGTCAGCTTTGATAAAAGCTATTCGTTGTATGATTGCGATGCAGTTGTTAATGTGAATAATGTTGAAAATGGTGATGACTACTATGAAGAAGAATATTATGAAGAAGATTATAGTAATGAAGAAACCACAGAAGATGAAGAATTAAGAGAAGAAGCCTATTGGAATAACCTGAACTACAGATACCGAAATTATTCGTATAATTGGCGTGAGCAAGAAAATCCTTGTCATGATGCTTACTACAATGAAAGCCGCATTGTATCTCAAAATTTAATAGCTTCAAACTTGGGAGTGATTGCAAAAAGAGGTGCCAATAACTCATATTACTTTGCAGTTACTAATATCTTAAACACCAACCCTGAAGCTAATGCTAATGTGGCACTTTATAATTTTCAGCAACAAAAATTAGAAGAAGCCATTACAGACAAAGAAGGTTTAGTACTTATTGATGCAGAAAAGCATGCGTCTTTTGCTATTGTTTCAAAGGGCAACAATGTAAGTTATGTAAAGCTTCATGATGGTAATTCGCTATCCTTGAGTAAGTTTGATGTTTCTGGGAATAGATTACAACGCGGACTTAAAGGGTATATTTATGGTGAACGAGGCGTTTGGAGACCAGGGGATACACTACACTTAACATTTATGTTAAATGACGTGGCCAATAGTCTTCCAAAGCAGCACCCTGTTAAACTGGAAATAACCGACCCTAACGGCAAATTAGTTTTTAAAGAAGTTAGCACAGATAACGTTAATAACTTTTTCAAGTTTACAGTTCCTACATCTTCAGAGGATAAAACAGGAAATTACAATGCAAAAATCTCTGTTGGTGGTGCTAAATTTCACAAAGGTTTAAAAATAGAAACGGTAAAGCCTAACCGATTAAAAATTAAAGTTGATTTTGAAAATGACGTTCTAACTAGTACAGAACCTTTAAAAGGCATCCTTGATGTTAAATGGCTTCATGGTGCGCCAGGAAAAAATTTAAAAGCAGAAATAAAAGCAAAATTCAGTAGCTCATATTCTGGTTTTAAAAATTATAAAGGTTATGTTTTTAAAGACCCTACACGACAATTTAATACTGAAGAGATTAATGTTTTTGAAGGGAAAGTAAATGAGGAAGGTCTGGCCAATATCACGAATAAAATAGCCGTTGGTAAGAATGCTCCAGGCATGTTAAACGTTCAGTTTTTAGTACGTGCATTCGAAAATGGAGGTGATTTCTCATTAGACGCTTTCACAAAGAAATATGCGCCTTATGAGTCTTTTGTCGGTTTACGTTCGCCAAAAGGCAACGCTTACGGCTCTTATTATACAGACGAAAATCAAAGTTTTGATCTGGTGGTAGTTGATGCCAAAGGAAAGCCTATAAAACGAAATAATCTGGAAGTTAAAGTTTATAAAATTGAATGGCGCTGGTGGTGGAACTCGTCTTACGATAACTTATCAAGTTATGTTTCCAGTAGCTATCACAGACCGTATTTAAGTTCTAAAATAAATACCGATGCTAAAGGGAAAGCAACATTGAACATAAACATTCCAGACAATGAGCGCGGTCGTTACCTTATAAGAATAAAAGACCCTGTAAGCGGTCATGCTACAGGAAGAACCGCCTATTTTTATAAAAACTGGTGGCAAAACTCATCTTCTGGTGATAAAAGTGCTGCAAAAATGCTTGTTTTTTCGGCAGATAAAGAAAAGTACAATGTTGGAGAAACAGCGAAGGTTACTTTTCAGTCGGGGAGTGAAGGTCGTGCCTTGGTAAGCATAGAAAACGGGACTGAAGTGTTGGATTATAAATGGATAAAAACGAAGCCAGGAGAAACGATTGTTGATATTCCAGTAACGTCAGAAATGGCTCCTAATGTGTTCATTAATATTTCATTGTTACAACCGCATGCTATTTCGGCCAACGATTTACCAATTCGTTTATTTGGGGTAATTCCTATTTTGGTTGAAGACCCGAATACGAAATTAGAGCCTGTATTAAAAATGCCTGAAACCTTGCGGCCAGAGCAAGAGTTTGAGGTGACTGTTTCAGAAAAAAATAAAAAAGCAATGACCTATACCATTGCTATGGTTGAAGAAGGCCTTTTGGATTTAACACGATTTAAAACACCAAATGCATGGAGTTCCTTTTATGCTCGTGAAGCTCTGGGCGTGAAAACCTGGGATGTTTTTGATGATGTTATTGGTGCCTATTCTGGTAGCATCGACCAGGTATTTGCAATTGGGGGTGATGGAAGTGCCGCAGGAGGAAAAAATAAAAAAGCAAACCGTTTTAAACCTGTGGTTACTTATTTAGGGCCATTTACTTTGGAAGCAGGCAGTCGTAAAACCCATAAAATAAAAATGCCAAACTATATTGGGGCTGTAAGAATTATGGTGGTTGCCGGAAATAATAAAACCGAAGCTTATGGTAGTACAGACAAATCGGTTCAAGTTAAAAAGCCATTGATGGTACTGGCATCGCTTCCGCGAAAATTAAGCCCGGGCGAAAAAGTAACCCTTCCTATAACTGTTTTTGCCATGGAACCTAAGGTTAAAAACGTAAACATTAGTTTGAAACTTAGCAACGGGATTTCTATAGTTGGAGATAAATCGAAATCACTCACTTTTGCCAAACCAGACGAGCAAATGGCATATTTCGAATTGGATGTTAGTAAAGCTAAAGGGGTTAATACTGTTGAGGTCATTGCCTCTGGAAATGGCGAAAAATCAACTTATAAAGTAGAATTGGATGTTATGAATCCAAATCCTATAACATCAAAACCTATAGACCAAACTTTAGAAGCCAAAGCGGCGGAGTCGATAGCATTTTCAACATTCGGAGTTTACGGTACTAATTCGGTCACTCTGGAATTTTCTACCATGCCTCCAATGGATTTTTCACGCAGATTACAATACTTGATTCGATATCCACATGGTTGTGTAGAGCAAACAACATCGAGCGTATTTCCGCAGTTGTTTTTAAATGATATTTTCGATTTAACACATGATAAAAAGCAAAAAATCAAAGATAATATTGAAAAAGGTATTAAACGTTTAGGTCATTTTCAAAGACCAAATGGTGGTTTAAGTTACTGGATGGGAGAGAACGATACTAACGATTGGGGTACCAGTTATGCAGGTCATTTTATGCTTGAAGCCGAAAAGAAAGGTTTTGTTTTACCGCTCACTTTTAAGAGTAATTGGATTAAATATCAGCAAGAGACTGCCAGAAGTTGGAGACCTAGTTATCGATCCTATAATTCCGATTTAGCTCAGGCTTATAGGCTTTACACACTGGCTCTAGCGGGGCAAGCAGACTTAGCAGCCATGAACAGATTACGTGAGTTTAGCGAAATATCGAATGAAGCCAAATGGCGATTGGCCGCAGCCTATGCGCTAGCTGGGCAAAAAGAAGCTAGCGAGTCTATTTCGAAATCGGCTAATATTAATTTTAAACCTGTTCGCTATAATTATTATACATATGGTTCTGTTGATAGAAACCGTGCTATGGCCTTAGAAACCATGGTGCTTACTAAAGATTCGAAAACACGTGAGCTGGCTCAATATATTGCCAAAGATTTATCAAGCAACCGTTGGATGAGTACACAAACCACCGCTTATAGTTTATTAGCTATTGCGAAAATGGTAAATGCTAACGGAGGTAAAGCACTTCATGTCACTTATACCATAAACGGAAAAACAGAAACCATAGATACAAAAAGTGCGATTGCACAACGTGAATTAAAAGTTATCGATGGAGAAAACGCTTTATCTTTTACTAATAATAAAGACAATATTGTTTATGTACGTGTTTTAAATTCTGGGAAATTACCTTTGGGGCAAGAGTTAGCTGAACAACGCGGATTGAGCGTTTCGGTTCAATACAAAGATTTAAGAGGAAATTTAATTAATATCTCCGAACTGCAACAAGGCCAGGATTTTGTAGCCACTGTAAAAGTTAGTAATCTTAAAAATGAAGCTGTTAATGATGTGGCCTTAACGCAGATCTTTCCATCGGGTTGGGAAATTGTAAATACTCGTTTTACAGATTTTGGAAATACCACAATAAGCCAAGCGAGGTTTACAGATATTAGAGACGATCGTGTTAATTTCTATTTCGATTTACAACGGAAAGGCAGGCAGAACACCAAAACCTTTAATGTGATGCTAAATGCGTCATATTTGGGTACTTACTATCTACCAGGCATTCAGGCAGAAGCCATGTACGATAATGAGTATTTGGTAAGAACCAAAGGGAAATGGGTGACTGTTAGGAAATAATTTTTTTGAAAAGATGAGGTATGGAAAGTCATTGTAATTTGATTTGTCAGGTTGAGCTTGTCGAAACCGATATTGACTATCAGTAAGTTAAAAATATTTCGACAGGCTCAATATGACTTACGTTTTACTTTCCATACCTCATCTTTTCAAAGTAAAATGCCCTGTGAATTTTTGGTTATCTACAATAATAACATACCAATAGTCTCCTGTAGGAAGCAATTCGTTATTAAATGTACCATCCCATGAGAAAGGTGTATTTACAGCATTTTTCAATAATTTACCATATCGGTCAAAAATAGATACTTGAGAGCTGTTAAAGTATTCTATGCCCCCTAAATGAAATCTATCATGATAGCCATCATTATTAGGTGTGAAAAATTTAGGAATATAAAAATGTAAGTGAGAAGTAAACACGATATCATTACAATTCCTTCCTCTTATTGCTATTGTATATCGGCCTCCAGGAATATCCTTAAAAATGTTACTTGATTGAAATATGTTTCCATCTAAGGAATATAGAAAATCACCAGTGTTAGCTGTGGTAATTATAATATCATTTCCATCAGACTGAACACTTTCTAGAATGGGTACTTCAATTTCCACAACATTAAAGTTCCTTGTTTCAAAAATACAATTGGTCGAGCTACTTATTTCAACAGAATATACCCCAGAGGAAGGTATTGTTATAGCACTTAATGTTTGCCCAGTACTCCATAAATATATAGGGTTTGGGATAGTTGTGCTAGTTTCTAACGGTGGTGGACTATCTCCATTACAAAAAGTAACATCTTCATTAAAGACTTGTCCAGATCTAGTTCCTGTAATATCCCAGGAACAAGTGGCATTGTTAAATGTTGCAGTTTCCCAACATTCCAATCCAGTTGGTAAAGGGTCTTGAGTTCCTGTAACATCCCAAGAGCAAGTGGTGTTATTAAACACTGCGGCTTCCCAACATTCCAACCCAGTTGGTATGGGGTCTTGAATTCCCGTAATATCCCATGTGCAAGTCGCTGCGTTAAATGTTGCGGTTTGCCAGCATTCAGTAAAAGGTTGCGAAGGATCTGGAGTAATATTAATTTCAAAAATATCAGAAACCGTGTTACATGATGTATTATTGACATTAACGGCCGATTCGGCAACTTTCGATCGATAATAGGTTGTGGTGTTAATTCCTGTTACAGATATCATTGGACTTGTTTCTCCTAGGAGGTCGTTCCAAACAATTCCATCTGTGCTCTCCTGCCATTGATAAAAATGCGAGTTAAAAACAGTATGGTCTGGAACAGCAGTTAAGGTGGTGCTATAAGGTGTTTGACTACTGCATAGGTTGATACTATTATTGTTTGAAGAATCTTCAACAATAATACTGTCTCCGCAACTTTGAAAAACAATATCATCTATAGCTAAGTCGTTACCGTAACCGCCTATACCATTATTTACCATTTTTAATATGACGGAATTCTCCCCGGCATTAGTTAGAAAAGAAAAAGCAAATTCAAGCCATTCACCATTTTCAGAACTTAAAGCCCCAAAGAAATCACCTGTGTCTGCAGAGCTAAGTAAAGTGGTATCTGTACTATCCCAAATTTCAAATGTCACATTACATGGGTTTGGGGTACTGCCTCCAACTAATAAATCTCTAGGGGTTAAATTTTTAACCCAAGACGAAAAGGTGTAGGTTGTATTTTCGCAAAGTCCAGTAACGGGCAATCTGTAAAATTCCCCACGAGTAAAACTCGCATTTACGACTAACATTCTACCATTGGAATCTCCTGGGGTATGATCGTCTTCATTAAACCAATTCCACTGTTGATAGTTCATGTTAGATACCGTATATAAACCATCTGCAAATATGGCTGGTGGATTGCCTAAAAAACCGTATGTAGTAGACCCAGGTGCTGGTAAGGATACATGTTGGGTTACTGCACTTGGTGCAGTGCCAAAATCTTCGGTAAATATTGGATCTCCAGAATTCCCGGAACAGGCTCCTAATTGCGCATAAGATCCTTTTGTAACTATAAAGGCTATTAATGCCAAAAATATTTTATACTTAAATGTCGAGTTCAAACAAAATATAGTTTTCAAATAGCTATATTAGTATTTTTATCTAAAAAATGATTATTAACTAACTGTATAATAACTTAACAAAAGAGATTTATACTAAATTCCTATGCACGCGCGAGACATTTTAAAACACGAAAAACATAGGTCTTTTAAATATCCAAATCGAAAATGGACCTATTACCAAGAGTGGAATAAAGCTATTTTTTTGCACTGGGAAGTAAACCCTGAATTGATAGAGCCTTATCTACCAAAGGGTATTAAATTAGATATTATTAACGGGAAAACATGGCTGAGTTTAGTAGCATTTGATATGAATAATATTGGAATAAAAAACGTGCCCAAAATTCCATACATTTCAGATTTCCAAGAAATCAATATTCGTGTTTATGTTATTTACAATAACAAACCGAGTGTTTATTTTTTAAGTATGGAAGGCAGTAAAAAAGCTTCTTGTGTTCTTTTAAAAATGTTATCTAAGTTCCCTTATCGTTTTTCGAGAATGAATAGAAATGAAACTGATTATTCGTCTCAAAACTCAGTTTTTAATGATTGTTTTCATGTTTCTTATAAGTTAGATAATAAGCCAGTACAAAAAGATGAAATAGATTTGTGGCTTACCGAACGCTATGCGGTTTTTCAGGACTATAAAAGGCATATTATTGAATATGATGTGCATCATATCGAGTGGCCCATGCAAAACATTGTTACCAATAAATTGGAGATTAATTATCCTCGGTTTAAACACCTTATAAATAATAGGCCTCATAAAATTCATTTTTCAAGCGGTGTTCAAGTATTGACTTGGAACAAGGTTAAACATCCTATATAATTTCTTCTTAATAAAAAAACTTACATTTTTAGTGGGGTTTGAAAAGTAAATCCAAAGCCATATTGAGCACTTCGGCTACGTTCGGCACTGGCTCTGTCGAAATATTTTAAATTACAGATAGTGAGTGTCGATTTCGGCAAGGGTCTGGGTGAAGCCTAAGGACCCAAGCAGACAAATCAAATCATAAAGACTTCTTCTTTTCTTAAGAAACATAGTCTATTCCCATTTTAACCATACGTTATATTAATTGATACAAAAAGTATTGATTATCACAAAAAACAAATCTTGTCAATATTTTGTCTAGGAAGTTATTATAACAAGATATTGTCTCACTATTAAATTTGCGAATATTAAGTATAACTTTATTTATTAAAACTAATGCCATATTAAAATGAGTAAGACATTAATATATATTTATATCATTATTTTTTTTATTTCTTGCGGTGGAAATTCTGAAGAAATACCACCTGTAACCGAAACTCCAAAGGAAGAAATACCTAAAGAAGAAGAGAAAGAAGAAACACCAACAGAAGAAACAGACTTTAGTAAAATAGAAGTTCCCGCAAATCCCGGAGATGGAATGAAATGGGAATTTCAAGCAGACATTTCTGATGCTTTTGATTATGAATACCCAGGCGAATCCAAATTGACTGAATTTGGTGAAAACAAATGGACTAACTTTTATCACAATACTTGGGAAGGACCAGGGCCAACTATTTGGAAGCATGAAAACACGTCTGTTTCTGGGGGTAATTTACGATTAAAGACCACTAGGGAGCCCGGTGAAATGAAAACTTATGATACTGGTAATGGAGACAAAACAGATAAAGCAACTCGTCTTGGATGTATAACATCAACTAAAAGAGTAAAGTACCCTGTTTTTGTTGAAGCTAGAGTAAAAGTTGCCAATGCCTTTTTTGCTTCAGATATTTGGATGTTGAGTCCTGATGATACTCAAGAAATAGATATTTTAGAAGCTTATGGTGCACAAAACCCCAGAAATGAACAATCTTGGTTTAGCGAAAGACTACATATAAGCCACCACGTATTTATTAGAACACCATTTCAAGATTATCAACCAAAAGACAGTAGTACATGGTATAAAGATCCAACGGGGGAGTATCCTTTTTGGTCTAATGACTGGATTCGTATTGGAGTGTACTGGAAAAGTCCAACCTATCTGGAGTATTATTTAAATGGTACACTTATTAAAGTTATGGATAATTTAGATACTGTAGGAGGTAAAGATGGTATAGACCCATTAAATTATACATCACCAACAGGAAATCCTGCTGATAGGACAGGTTTAAATAAAGAAATGGATATCATTATTAATGCCGAGGTACAAAATTGGAATGCTGATAAAGGAAGAATGCCAACAGATGAAGAAATTAGTAATTCGCCAGAAGAACATACATTAAAAGTAGATTGGATACGAATATTTAAACCTGTACAGGAATAATAACTCTTAACTTTTAATGGAAAGAGCGTTCCGAATTTTAAATTCGGAACGCTCTTTTTTTTCTTTACAGAAAAGATGGGCTAATAAAGTCAAAATAAAAACGTCGTTTACCAATTATTAATTAAATTTATCTTAAAATACATCTAAACCAAATGCGCATTGAGTATATATTTTAAGTGATACGATTAATAACCTACATAAAACGTCATAAAATTAAATCGGCGATACTTGCTGTGTTATTGATTGTATATTATTTCTGTTTACCAGGGCAACTTTTTAAGGATTCAACGGCCACTGTTATTACCAGTGCAGATCATGAATTGTTGGGAGCTCAAATTGCTAAAGATGGTCAATGGCGATTTCCGAAAAATGACAGTATTCCAGAAAAATTTAAAACCTGTATTATTCAATTTGAAGATGAATATTTTTATAAGCACCCTGGATTTAATCCCATATCAATTTTTAAAGCATTAAGAGATAACTTTAAATCAGGTACTGTGAAGCGGGGTGGAAGTACCATTACGCAACAAGTTATTAGGCTATCTCGAAAGGGACGGCCGAGAACATATTTCGAAAAGTTAAAAGAGATTATTTTGGCAACCCGATTAGAACTTCGGGAATCAAAAGATAAAATATTAGCCTATTATAGCAGCTATGCTCCTTTTGGAGGAAATGTGGTGGGGTTAGATGCTGCCTCGTGGCGTTATTTTAATAGAAACTCAAGTCAATTATCTTGGGCAGAAAGTGCCACATTGGCTGTTTTACCCAATGCGCCTAGTTTGATTTATCCAGGCAAAAATCAAGAACGACTATTAAAAAAACGGGACCGTCTTTTAAAAAAACTCTTAGAAAACACTATTATTGATTCTTTAACCTATCAATTATCAATTGCTGAAAGGCTACCGCAGAAGCCATATCCTTTACCGCAAATAGCACCTCATTTATTGCAAAAAATATCCAAGACCAACCACGGAAAACGAATACAAACAACTATTGATGCTAAACTTCAGCAACGTGTAAACTATATTGTAAAAAGCCATTACAATCAATTAAGACAGAATGAAATTCATAATGCAGCGGTATTGGTTTTAGAAGTAAAAACCAGAAAAGTTTTGACTTATGTAGGTAATACACCAACAGATAAAGACCATCAAAAAGATGTTGACATTATCGACAAACCTAGAAGTACAGGCAGTATTTTAAAGCCTTTTTTATATGCTGCTATGCTAGATGCTGGGGATTTGTTACCTAATACACTTGTGGCTGATGTACCTACGCAATTTGGAAGCTATAACCCCGAAAATTATGACAAAACATACGATGGTGCCGTTCCTGCAAGTAGAGCCTTGTCACGTTCATTAAATGTTCCATCGGTAAGAATGCTTAAAGAATTTGGTTTAGATCGGTTTTATCATTACCTAAAAGAGTTGCAATTAAAAGATTTAAAGTATAATGCTAACCATTACGGCTTGTCGCTTATTTTAGGAGGTGCAGAAAGCAACCTCTGGGATTTATGCAAAAGCTATGCAGCGCTCTCTTCAACATTAAATCATTTTTCTGAGACCTCAAGTGAGTATTTTACAAATGAGTTTTGCGAACCAACATTTTTAGCTTCCAATAACATCGATTTTGGGGACAAAATGGGTGACAAGACACTTTTTGATGCAGCATCTGTTTATTTGACTTATGAAAGTTTAAAAGAAGTCAACAGACCAGAAAGTGATGAAAGCTGGGAGTTTTTTGATGATTCCAAACAAATTGCATGGAAAACAGGTACTAGTTTTGGATTTCGGGATGCCTGGGCTATTGGTACGACTAAAGATTATGTTGTTGGGGTTTGGGTTGGTAATGCTGATGGGGAAGGAAGGCCAGGGCTGGTCGGTGTACAAACAGCAGCACCTATTTTGTTTGATGTGTTTGATCTACTACCAAATAGTGATTGGTTTTCTGAACCTTTTGACGAAATGAAGGAGGTATCTATTTGCAAACAAAGTGGGCATAGAGCCTCTATAAATTGTAATTCCGTCGAGCAAAAGTTGGTGCAAATAAGTGGTTTAAAAACAAAGCCATGTCCTTACCACATATTAATTCATGTTGATCGCAATGAATCGTTTCAAGTAAATACCTCTTGTGAAGATTTAAGCAATATCACACATAAATCCTGGTTTGTTTTACCACCTTTAATGGCATATTATTATAAAACCAAAAACCCATTTTACAAACCACTGCCAAGGTTTAGAAGTGATTGCTTAGGCGCACAGACCGTTTCTATGGAATTTATTTATCCAAAAGAAAATAATACTATTTTTTTACCAAAAGATTTTGATGGAAAGACAAATGATCTTGTTTTAAAAATGGCACATTCTAAGCCAGAAAGCATTTTGTTTTGGTATATAGATGACACTTTTATAGGAAGCACGAAAGATATTCATGATATGGCCATTAAACCGAAGCAAGGAATACATATAATTACTGTTGTGGATGAGTTTGGGAATGAGGCAAAACGAAAAATTACAATTTCAGACTAATTATTTCTTACAAACGTTTTCACCATACTATGATCCGATTTAAAGGTCCCCACCTTTACTGTTTTAAGAATTTCTAAATCTTTAGAAACCCAGATATGGTCTAAGGACAATAGGGGCATATTCCAAAACCAGGTTTCTCTAAAGCCATTTCCTTTTTCTGAAAAAGCATGATTGAAATTCGTTTTAATAGTATCTAAGTACATCGATTCATAAGGAACATTAAAGTCTCCAAGAATCACGGTATTATCGGTTTTTTGAATCAAAGCATTTACAAAACCTAATTCCCATTCACGGGGCACATCGATACTTGCAGATACATCAAACACATAAAAATTAATACCTTGGGTTTCGAAATTTATAAAGTTGGATTTGTATTTTGATGTCGTTTCATTTATAATTTTTAATGGTGTTTTTGAAAAGATACTAATCCCTCTAATCGATCTATAAAAATTATAATTGGGGTATTTTTGTTGAAACGTGCTTACCTGAAATTTACCATGTTCTACTAGAGCAAGGACATCTGGGATACTTCCGTTAACCTCAAAGGCTTCTTCAAAATCCCTTTCGTGGGTTGCGTTCCAAAAAACCACTTCAATGTCTGTTTCTTCAATGGTATCTGCAATATGAATTCTAAAACTTCGCCATAGCCAAATAATTAGTAAAACACCTGCTAATATGAGCTGATACTTCCTCTTTTTTAGAAAAATGGAAAGCACTAAAACAATAAAGATAATTATAGGTAAAGGAAAGGTGTAAAAATATAAAGAAGCCTCGTAACTACTTTCCTTTAAAACAAAATGAATGGTCAACAATGCTATGATTATTATAACATTAATAACCTTAAATAGGTACTTTAAGAATCTTACCATTCTATCGTAAAGGAAATCCTTTACCTGCCCACCATGGGTGTATTTCAATTTCTAGACGCCCTGCTTTTACCATGGGGTCGGCGTTTGCCAAGCTATCAGCCATTTTTAATGTTGGGACATTGTAAATAGTAATTCCGCGAATGTCTCCATCATCTCCAAAAGGTCCCGAAATATCTGCATAGCCCAACTCGTACATTTCATATAAATGTGCTAAATGTTCTTTTTGTAACAAAGCAGTTTCTTCTTCATTTTGCCCTCTAATAGGTCCTTTTTTTAAAAACGCTATAAAATATTGTTGCATTAAAATAGTGTCCTGTGTTTTTTCATCAACAAAGTCAAAAACCTTAAAACCTTTTAAGGTAAGTTCTTCTTTAATTTGCTTTGTTGTTTTTTTTATAGGCTCCTGTATAGCTTCTACTATAGAATCTGCCTTTTCTTCGGTAACTTCCGTAGTGTTTTCTTTAATATCTGAGACAGATGCTTTAACGCTTTCTTTACATGAAAAAAGAAGGCATGTAAAAAAGATGAGTACGATTAAATTTTTCATGATTATGTTTTTTTTAATTATGACCAGGATTTATAAGGCTGTTTACTTAATTGTGAATTGTAATATTTTATATGTCCAGTAACTTCTTCTCCTAACCAAGAGGGCTTTTCAAAAGCTTCATCTTCATTACCTAATTCAACTTCTGCAATGACTAAACCTTCATTGATACCAAAAAACTCATCGATTTCAAAAATATGATTTTTAACCTTTACTTCATAACGAATTTTATCAATAACTCCTGATTCACAAATATTTAAAAGTGATTCGGCTTCGGTTTTAGAAATTTCTTTTTCCCATTCAAATCGTGAGAGCCCATCTTGAGATGATTGCCCTTTAACGGTTAAATACCCAAAATCATCTTTCAGCCTAACACGCACCGTACGCGCTTTGTGCGTATTTAAAAAACCCTGAATAATTCTGGTACTCTTAAAAGCTTCGTTTTTATAAACGTTAGATGTTACTAAAAATTTACGTTCTATTTCTACCATAACAATGCCTACGAAAGGAGGTATCTTATTAATTTTATTCAAATCTCATCAATTGAGATTCCTGCCTCCTTAGGAATTCATAAATTTACAGTATGTTTGGCGATTTACCAATACGAAAAATAATACACGTCGATATGGATGCATTTTATGCCTCTGTAGAGCAAATGGATAATCCTGAGCTTGAAGGAAAGGCTATTGCTGTTGGTGGTGGGGGAAAACGAGGGGTGATTAGTGCTGCTAGCTATGAAGCCAGAAAATTTGGTGTAAAAAGTGCTATGGCTGGTAATTTAGCTTCTAAATTATGTCCAGATTTAATTTTTGTAAGGCCACGTTTTGAAAGGTATAGTGAAATTTCTAAAAAAATTAAACGGATCTTTTATGACTATACCGATTTGGTAGAACCCCTTTCACTAGATGAAGCTTATTTAGATGTTACCGAAAACAAAAAAGGAAACCCGAGTGCCTCTTTAATTGCTGAAGAAATTCGTGAACGCATTTTTAAAGAGATAGGGTTAACAGCTTCGGCAGGTATTTCCATTAACAAGTTTATTGCTAAGGTAGCGAGCGATTATAATAAGCCTAACGGACAAAAAACGATAAACCCTGAGGAAGTCATAGCGTTTTTAGAACAATTGGATATTAGAAAATTTTATGGTGTAGGTAAGGTCACTGCCGAAAAAATGTATCAAAAAGGGATTTTTACGGGATTGGATTTAAAAAGTAAATCGTTAGAGTACTTAGACAAGCATTTTGGAAAATCTGGATGTTATTATTACTATGTCGTCAGAGGTATTCATAATAGTGAAGTGAGACCTAACAGAATAAGAAAATCGTTGGCTGCCGAACGTACGTTTAGAGAAAACTTATCTAGTGAAGTATTTATGCTTGAAAAACTGGACCATATTGCCGAGGAGGTTTCACGACGTTTGACTAAAAGTAATGTAGCAGGCAAAACAGTTACGCTGAAGATAAAGTATAGTGATTTTACATTGCAAACAAGAAGTAAAACATTACCATACTTTATGAGTGACAAGAGTATCATTTTAGAAACTGCCAAGGATTTGCTATATCAGGAAAAATTAAATAATTCGGTTCGTTTATTGGGTATTTCAATGTCGAATTTAAATACCGAAATCAAAAAAAAACCTGAAAAAAAAAGCGTCAGTGTTCAGTTAAAATTTGAGTTTTAGGTTAAACTTCATAAAACATTTGTCTCATAATATTTTAAAGAGAAATAAACTATTTAGGTTTTTAAAGGTCTAAATGAAAACAGTGTTGTTTTTTAATTGACAGATCTTTATTAACAAACCTTGACGAACGAAGCTAATTTTGTAAAAGAACTAACCAGTGCAAAGGGTAAAGAAAAAGCATTTGCAAAACTGCTAGACCTTTATCAGGAACGGTTGTATTGGCATATCCGTAAATTAGTAATTACTCACGAAAATGCCGATGATGTTCTTCAAAATACATTTTTAAGAATTTACAAAAGCTTACCTAATTTTAAACAACAAAGTTCGCTTCATACTTGGATGTATAGAATTGCCTATAATGAATCTCTTAGGTTTTTAGAAAAAAATAATAAACAAAACAACGTATCTATTAATGATGTTAACAATGCCTATCTAAATACCCTTGTAGGTGATGTTTTTTTTGATAGTAATGAGGCTCAACTAAAACTACAACGTATTTTATCTGGACTACCAGTGAGGGAAAGAGAAATATTTCAAATGAAATATTTTGACGATTTAACTTTTAGGGAAATAGAGGAGGTTATAAGTGTAAAGGTGAGTACTATAAAATCGTCTTACTACAATACAGTAAGTCATATTGAAAAAAATATGCTCTCTGTTCAACTTTTAACAAAAACACAGGTCTAAGTAAATAACATGGATTCAAAAAGTGATAAAATAGCATCTAAAGAGCAAATAAATAATCAAAAATTGCTTGATAAGGATATACATAAACTGCATACCGAGACATTAGGGTTAGATGTTCCAGAAAACTATTTTTCTAGATCTAAAGCGAACATTTTAACCAAGGTTTCTGATGAGGCAAAACAAGAAAAACCAGTTTTCTTCTTAAAAAGACGTTTTGCTTGGTATGCAGCAGCATCTGTTATATTACTGCTTGCTATAACGTTCACTAAATCTAATGGCAATTTACAATTGGATGAAAATCATCCAGTTGCACTAGATACTATAAAAGAATTGGACGGCAATAAATTTGCCCCCAGTATTATAGAACCAATAGAAAATGATATTCTAATCACATCACTTTTTATAGAAGAAGATGAGGTAGATGAATTTATAGATAATTATGTTTTAGAAGAGGCATTAACATATGAAGCCTTGTAATATTAACTTAAAAACCTTTATTATGAAAAAGAACAAATTTATGGCAGCTATAGCAATAGCAACACTTACTTTATTTTTTATATCTTGTAATGATAACGAATCTGTAAGTGATAATTTAGAAACCAGTAGTGCGTCTGAAATAGTAGCTCTTGAGGCATCTGTTGAAGAGGTAGAAAGTGTGGCAGACGCTTACAGTTTATATGCCATAAGTGCTTTGGAATTTGAATCTAATGTTACAGGTAAATCAGATTCAGAAAAAACCGTTCCAGGAAAACGTTGTAAAGACCGTTCTGGATTTTTTCCTGAATGTACAGAGTTTGAAGAAGAAATTGTAGGGGAAACGGTTACCATTACGGTATCATTTCCAGATGATTGCGTAGATAGAAATGGTGATGTTATTTCTGGTACAATAACCGTAGTAAAATCCATTTCGGATACTGATAAAACCCGAACAGTTACTTTTAGTGATTTTACTATAAACGGGCATGTCATAAACGGAACAAAAACACACGAATACACTACAGAAAATGGTGATGGTAATCCGCAAATGAGTGGTTCTGTAGATATCTCGGTAGAAACGGAAGAAGGTACTATTACCAAAGTAGGTACACGTGTAGTGGTAATTACCAGTGGAGGAGATACAGACATACATATTGACGATGAAAAAACCATTACTGGATCGTACACGTTCACAGATGCTGAAGGGAATACAAAAGCCGTTGAAATCACTACAGCTCTAGTTAAACCAGCAGCTTGTAAGTATATTGCCCAAGGTGTTAAAACCTATACGAAAAATGGGGAGGTCTCAACCCTGGATTATGGAGATGGAACCTGCGATAATTTGGCTACCTTAACAGATGCTGATGGTGCGGTAACAGAAATAGAACTGAAAAGAAAAAGAAGAAAGCACTAATTTTTTCTAATTAGTGGCTAAGCTTTGTTTCTTTAGAAACAAATACAAAGACATGAAATTTGTAACAAAAATTAAATTATTAATGCTTGCCATGTTTATATGTACAACAAGTTTAGGGGCTCAGGAAGGTTTTGATAAAAACGACCTAACGAAAGAGCAGCAAAAGCTTATGCAGGAGCAACGTATTTTAATTAAAGCAAATCGAGAGGCCTTTAAAGCCAGTCTTACAGTTGAACAATTGGCCATTTTAGAAAACTCTGACCTTTCAAAAGCAGAAAGGCGGCATGCTCTGATGTTAACATTTACCCAGGCTCAAAAAAACCTGATAAAAGATAATAAAGCCAAAGTGAATAGGCTTAAAGAACGATTTAGAGCAACATTTACGCATGATCAACGACGACAATTGCGAACACGATCACGAACCAGAAGTGGTGAAGACAGAAATGAATTGAGGGAATCTATAAGGCGCGATAGAAAGAGAAAGAAAAAACCTTATGGTGGCGGTTAATAAATAACTCTATTAACTTGGATTAAGAGTAAAAAGTGGTTGGATATTCATTCAACCACTTTTCCATATTTATATTTTTAAGTTCGAGCGCATATTTTGGTAGATAAAAGCATCTAAATATTTAAGCTTAGATAAAGCAAAAGAGAGAAACGAAACGATTCGTAAAAGCCAAAACATAACATAAACGTATGAAAAAAGTCTTCTTGACATTTATAGTATTATCAAGTGGACTATTCACATATTCACAAGAAAAATCTACTGTTGACAAAGAAAAAGAGGTCGATGAGATTATTGATAGCTTATTAGAAGAAGGTGTTTTAAACGAATTAATACAGGATATTAATAATTTTAAGTTTTTATATGTCTCGGTTGATTATAGTAGCGATACGTATTTCTCTGGAAGAGACATAGACGTTGATCAGTATAATATAAGACCACAAGTAACTTACATGCACTCCAAAGGGTTTATGTTTGGTTTGTCTGGAGTGTATTATAACGGATTTGTCCCCAAATGGGATTATACCGCTGCGACCATAGGATATACGAAGAGCCTGGGTAAAAATAAGCTGTTCAGGCTCTATACCTCAGGGTCAAGATATTTTTATTCTAATGGGGTAAACAACCCTTTTCTTTATGCTTTAACTTTTGGTGCAGGTATAAAAAACAAACAGCGTAATATAGGTACGCAATTTTCTGGAACTTATCTGTTCGGAAATGATCAATCGTTTCAAATTACGTCCTCGAGTTATGCGTCTATTAAATTATTTAAAACTAAAAAAAGTACTTTAGCATTAAGACCCGAACTCAATATTATTGCTGCAAAACAAACCTTCGAGTTGGCGCAAATAAATATTGAAAACGGTGTGCGTATTATAGATTATTTGGAAAACGAAGTTTTCGATTTAATCAACACACAAATTAGTATTCCGTTAGAATTTAGTACACATGCCTTTGATTTCGAACTTGGGTACAATGTAAACTTCCCTTCTGCCATTGGTAACGAGCCCAATCTCCACACAACAGGATTCTTTAATTTTTCTATAGCTTATTTATTCGACTTATAGCATCTTAGTGGATAAACTAAAAATTGGTATAGGGCAAATTTTAAAAATTACATGTCTCTATTTCAGTGACACGTAATGTATTTACCATCCCTCTATCTTTAATAGGCATGGCAGCTAAACTAATAAGCATATCACCTTCTTCTAAATAGCCCATTTTACAGGCAATAGTATTTACATCTTCAATAGTTTCATCTGTACTTACAAACTTATCATAGTAAAAAGCACGAACACCCCAAAGCAAGCTAAGACGTGTTAAAATACGCTTGTTAGATGTAAAGACTAAAATATGGCATGAAGGTCTCCATGCTGAAATTTGAAATGCTGTATACCCACTATTTGTTAATGTTGAAATGGCCTTGGCATTAATTTCATTCGCCATATTAGCGGCATGATAACAAATAGATTTTGTTATATAGCGGTTCGTACGAATATGAGGTGGTAATTGTGGTACTTTAATTAAATTTGAGTTTTCTACACTTTTAAGTATGTCAGACATTTGCTTAATAACCTGTACAGGGTAACTACCAACAGATGTTTCACCAGATAGCATAACGGCATCTGCTCCATCCATAACCGAATTTGCAACGTCGTTTACTTCAGCTCGTGTAGGTGTTAAACTAGAAATCATAGTCTCCATCATTTGTGTGGCTATAATTACTGGAATTCTCGCTTTTTTAGCACGTAATACCAATTGCTTTTGGATAAGAGGGACTTCCTCAGCAGGAACTTCTACTCCTAAATCTCCACGGGCTACCATTAGGCCATCACAGTGTGCTACAATTTTATCAATATTTTCTACAGCTTCTGGCTTTTCAATTTTAGCTATAATTGGTATTTTATAATCACTGTGTTTATTTATTAAATCACGTAACTGCATTAAATCTTCTGCATGACGCACAAATGATAAAGCAATCCAATCTACATTTTGGCTAATGGCAAAAATGGCATCTTCAATATCCTTTTCGGTTAATGCAGGTTGTGAAATATTTGTATTAGGAAGATTTACTCCTTTTTTAGATTTAAGTGGACCTCCTTGAATAACGCGAGCAACAACTTCGTCTTTTTTGTTGGTTGAGACCACTTCAAAAATTAATTTTCCATCATCTAAAAGAATGCGTTCCCCTGGTTTCGCATCTTGTGGAAACCTTTCATAGGTCATGTAAACACGTTCTTTTGTTCCTTCAAATCGTTCGCCAGTTGCAAATACGATTTCATCATCAGGGTGTACTACGACTTCTTCTTTCATAACACCAACACGAAGCTTAGGACCTTGTAAATCTGCTAAAATAGCCGCTGTGAAACCAAACTCTTCATTTAGTTCTCGAATCATCTTAATACGCTGTTCAACGTCGCTGTAATCAGCATGAGAAAAGTTTATTCTAAATACATTAACGCCTTCTTCAAGCATTCCTTTTAAAACTTCTTTGGTACTTGTAGCAGGTCCTAATGTTGCTACTATTTTGGTTTTTTTCGTTGTTGACATTAGTTAAAAATTAAATTGTCTTTAGATTTTAATTGATCGATATCGATACTGTAAGCTGTGGCAATTTGAGGTACTTTTAATACGTTGTTTAGAATATATTTCTCTTTACTAAAATTAATTCCATTATCAATTTTTAAAAAATAATTCACCGTTTTATATTCTGGTATTAAATAGGTTGTTCTCGTTATTTTTTCTTCAGAATCAAATAATGATTCGTTGTTCCTTTGTCTATAGGTTTCTGTTTTACATATATTAGATACTAAATTCCAAATGGTTTGCTGTTTGCCGTCTTCCCATTCAAAAATTGAGTAGGTCGATTTTCCATTTTGATAATCTAAATCTAATGACTTTCTAATAAGACTTATTCCTAAATATTTATTCAAAAGATACGTTAAACGATAGTCTTCAAGTGTACAATGAATCGCTATTAAAGTATATAAATCTTCTTCAAAAACATTCTCCAGAATAAGTTTGTGTACAGCCATAACTTATATTAATCGCGGTAAATATAATATTAAAAACAGTCAATTGGAATACGTTTAAGCTATATCTTATCAAGAAAGTAAACGAAAACGTTATAGTTGGGAGCCTTTTATCTAAAATGATTTAAATCATTTTGGACATCTTGCTTTGAAATGCAAAAAAAGCGCGTTTTGAAGCTTTTTCTTCTGCTTTTTTCTTTGATGTAGCACGTGCTTTTGCAACAATTTTTTTATCTATAGATAATTTTACCGAAAAATGGCGGACATCATCGTTACCCGTATCTTCATAAACATTATAGCCAAACGTTTTCTTCTCTTTTTGACACCATTCAATGAGCAAGCTTTTATAACTAATAACTTTCCCTTCTAAGGTTTCAATATCTACATAGGGAATGATAACACGTTTATATATAAACTTTTCACAAAACTTGTATCCTCTGTCAAGAAAAATAGCACCAATAAGGGCTTCAAAAATATTACCATGAATATTGTCTCCAAACTGTCCAGGTGGAATTTTACTTTCTACGAGGTCTATTAAATTTAAATCTTTTCCCAGTTCGTTTAAATGTTCCCTACTTACAATTTTAGAGCGCATTTTAGTTAAATACCCTTCGTCACCACTTGGTACTTCTAAATATAAGTGGGATGCAATTACGGCACTTAACGTAGCATCTCCCAAAAATTCTAAGCGCTCGTAATTAATAGCGTTTCCTTTGCTATCTTTTAAATTCATGGATCGGTGAGTGAACGCCGTTTTATAGAATTTAATATGTTTAGGTTTAAATCCGAGAATTTTAGTTAATTGCATAAAAAAATTCCCGTTGCGTTTAGAACGGGAATTTAATATGTTGCGAATGCTTTTCATCTGATAATTAATAATTTATTTTAATGTCAGATATAATAAACCATGTTTCATTTTACTGTAAAATTTAATTTATCGTTATGGTTTATTCCATTCAGGATTTAATCTATTTTTTTGAATACTACACAAGCGTTGTGTCCACCAAATCCAAATGTATTGCTCATTGCTACTTTTACATCACGTTTTTGGGCTTTGTTTAAGGTTAAATTTAATTCAGGATCAATTTTCTCATCTACTGTAGTATGGTTAATTGTTGGAGGCACAATACCATGCTCCATTGCCAATATAACCGAAATAGCTTCAATAGCTCCAGCAGCACCTAATAAATGCCCTGTCATTGATTTTGTTGAATTAATGTTTATATGCTTTGCATGATCTCCAAAAACCTTAGAAATAGCTTTAAGCTCTGCCACATCACCTAAAGGGGTAGAAGTACCATGCGTATTTATATGGTCTATATCTTCTGGTTTTAGGTTGGCATTTTCTAAACAATTTTTCATGACCTCAACAACACCTATACCTTCTGGGTGTGGAGCTGTCATATGATGTGCATCAGAAGACAATCCTCCTCCTGCAACTTCAGCATATATTTTTGCTCCTCTTGCTTTTGCATGCTCATATTCTTCTAATATTAAAGCCCCAGCTCCTTCACCTAAAACAAAACCATCTCTGGTTCCATCAAATGGCCTTGAGGCTGTTTCTGGACTTTCGTTTCTAGTAGATAATGCATGCATGGCATTAAAACCACCCATTCCAGCAATAGTAACTGCAGCTTCACTTCCTCCTGTAACAACTACGTCACAATACCCTAAACGTATTGAGTTTAAAGCATCAAACATAGCGTTTGCAGAAGAAGCACATGCAGAAACAGTTGTGTAATTTGGCCCCATAAATCCATGTTTTATGGATATATTTGCGGGGGCAATATCTGCGATCATTTTCGGAATAAAGAAAGGATTAAATCTTGGGGTTCCGTCACCATCAGCAAAACCTAAAACTTCTTGCTGAAAAGTTTCTAAACCTCCAATTCCTGCCCCCCATATAACACCCACGCGCAACTTATTTACCTCGTCTAGATTTAATTTAGCATCAGCAATAGCTTCATCTGAAGCTACCATTGCGTACTGCGCAAATTTATCCATCTTACGAGCTTCTTTTCTATCTAGAAAATCGGTGGCGTTAAAGTTTTTAACCTCGCAAGCGAATTTGGTCTTAAACTTTTCGGTGTCATAATATGTTATAGGCGCAGCACCGCTTTTACCACTAACAAGTCCTTCCCAAAATTCATCTTTGGTATTACCTATAGGTGTTAAAGCCCCTAATCCTGTGACTACAACTCGCTTTAGCTCCATAAAGTGTAATGCTTATTTTGCTTCTTCTATATAAGAAATAGCTTGACCAACTGTCGCAATGTTTTCAGCTTGATCGTCTGGTATTTGAATATCAAATTCTTTTTCGAATTCCATTATTAATTCAACAGTATCTAATGAGTCCGCTCCTAAATCGTTTGTGAAGCTTGCTTCTGTTACAACTTCGTTCTCATCAACTCCCAATTTGTCTACGATAATCGCTTTTACTCTTGATGCAATGTCTGACATAATATTTTAATTTTAAATTTTAATTAGTTGGCAAAAATAAAAAACTTTATTTTTAAAACACATCTTTAGTATAAAAATGTGTTTGTAATTTACTAAAATTAGTTTTAAGTATTTATGTTTTACCTTCAAATTGTTAATAATTATTCTTTTTTTTGTCCGAATAATTTTAACATTATAATCTGTAAAATGAAATGAGCTTGAGAATTTTGCTGAACATTGTTGTAAATTCGATTTACAAATTACATCAGACATTAATTTTAAAATAAAATCAACAGATGAAACGTATCGTAATTTTTGCGTCCGGAAGTGGTACTAATGCTGAAAATTTAATTAAGTTTTTTCACAACAGCGATAATGCGTCTGTTATTCAAATACTCACTAACAATCCTCATGCCAAAGTTTTAGACCGCGCTAAAAATTTAAAGGTGAGCGCACTATCTTTTAATAGAATGGCGTTTACAAAAACAGATGATGTATTAAATATCTTAAAGGCATCCCAACCAGATTTAATTGTTCTAGCTGGGTTTTTATGGAAATTCCCAGAATCTATTCTGGAAGCCTTTCCTAATAAAGTGATTAATGTACATCCAGCCTTGTTGCCAAAGTATGGAGGTAAAGGGATGTATGGTATGCATGTGCATGAAGCAGTTGTTACTAATAATGAAGTTGAAACAGGTATTACCATTCATTATGTAAATGAGCACTATGACGAAGGGGCGATTATTTTCCAAGCGAAGTGTCATATTAAGATGTCTGATACAGCTGAAGATGTTGCTGCGAAAATTCATGAATTAGAAATGGAACATTTTCCCAAGGTAGTTGAGGAGTTATTGATTGAAAATAATTAGCACTTAAATTAATGAGGTTCCTGGTTTCTCTGGAATGATAAAAATGGCATCTAAAAAGAAGAAATACTACACTGTTTGGAAAGGACATCACACTGGTGTTTTTGAATCTTGGAATGACTGCAAAGCCCAAATAAAAGATTTTCAAGGTGCACAGTATAAATCGTTTACAACATTTAAAGCTGCAAAGGAAGCTTTAAAAGGAAACTATAAAGATTATATAGGAAAAGCTTCAAAGTTTAAAAGTGAACTCTCAACAGAGCAACTAAAAAAAATTGGACAACCTAATTATAACTCTATTTCGGTTGATGCTGCTTCGAGTGGAAACCCAGGGAAAATGGAATATCGTGGGGTGGATACTAAAACAAAGAAACAACTCTTTATTCAAGGCCCTTTTGAGGAAGGTACTAATAATATAGGTGAGTTTTTGGCTATTGTACATGGTTTGGCTTTACTAAAAAATAATCATAGTGACCGTATTTTATATACAGATTCTAGAACAGCTATAAGCTGGGTGAAAAAGAAAAACTGTAACACTAAATTAGAAAGAAATAATAAAAACAAAGCACTTTTCGAATTGATTGATAGAGCTGTTGATTGGTTAAAAAAGAACACCTACAAAACTGTTATCGTTAAATGGGAAACTAAAGCTTGGGGGGAAATTCCTGCGGATTTTGGTAGAAAATGACGTTTTTTTTAAACATTACCTTACAATAAAACGGTCTTATACTTATTCAAAAAATATTCTTGAATAAGTATTTAAAAGACTTATCTTTGCAGAAAATTATCAGGTCTCTTTTATGAGTAAATTAGTAATAGTTGGCACAGTAGCATTTGATGCTATTGAAACGCCTTTCGGTAAAACCGATAAAATTCTAGGCGGTGCCGCAACTTACATTGGTTTATCTGCTTCACAATTTAATGTAGAATCGGCAATTGTATCTATTGCTGGGGGTGACTTTTCGCAAGAATATTTAGACTTATTGTCAAATAACAATATCGATATTTCAGGGATTGAAATTGTTGAAGAAGGAAAAACATTTTTTTGGAGCGGACGTTACCATAATGACATGAATTCGCGAGATACTTTAGTTACAGAATTAAATACGCTTGCAGATTTTAATCCTGTAGTTCCAGAGAATTATCGTGATGCTGAAATTGTGATGCTAGGAAATTTACATCCTTTGGTACAACAAAGTGTTTTAGACCAAATGACGGCAAAACCTAAGTTGGTAGTTTTAGATACCATGAATTTTTGGATGGATTGTGCTTTGGAAGATTTGCTGAATGTGATTAAAAACGTAGATGTCATTACCATTAATGATGAAGAAGCCAGGCAATTAACAGGGGAATATTCTTTGGTTGTTGCTGCTCGAAAGATTCATAACATGGGGCCGAAATATGTGGTTATTAAAAAAGGAGAGCATGGCGCTTTATTATTTCATAATGATAGCGTATTTTATGCTCCTGCTTTGCCTTTAGAGGAAGTTTTCGATCCAACAGGTGCTGGAGATACTTTTGCTGGAGGATTTGTAGGGTACCTTGCAAAAATAGGGGACACCTCTTTTGAGAGTATGAAAAATGCTGTTATTTATGGCTCAACCTTGGCGTCGTTTTGTGTAGAGAAATTTGGAACCGAGCGTATGGAGGATTTATCAAGCGAGGAGGTGCATCAGCGCTTATTGCAGTTCAAGGAACTAACGCAGTTTGAAATAGAATTAACATAGTAAAAACGCGCTCTAAAAATAGAGCGCGTTTTTACTTAAAAATAAAATTGTCTTTCCTGTGAAAACAGGAATCTATTAATAGTTATGATTTCCGCATGCCATACTGAGCATGTTCGAAGTGAAAGCGAAAAAAATTGTATATGAGTGATGTCTTAAAACATGAATGTGGAATAGCAGTTATTAGACTTTTAAAACCACTGGAATATTATAAAGAAAAATACGGAAGTGCATTTTATGGTGTAAACAAGATGTATCTTATGATGGAAAAACAGCACAATCGTGGACAAGATGGTGCGGGTTTTGCAAGTATTAAGTTAGATACAAAACCAGGTGAACGTTATATTAGTAGAGTGCGTTCTGTGGCACAACAGCCTATTCAGGATATTTTTGGTCAGATAAACGAAAGAATAAATAATGAATTAACGGCCCATCCTGAATATGCTAACAACGTTGCTTTGCAAAAACGCAACATTCCTTATATAGGGGAGTTATTATTAGGACATGTTCGCTATGGGACTTTTGGAAAAAATAGCGTAGAAAGTGTGCACCCATTTTTAAGACAAAATAATTGGATGCATAGAAATCTAATTATGGCAGGGAACTTTAATATGACAAATGTTAAAGAACTTTTTGCAAACCTTATTCAGTTGGGACAGCATCCAAAAGAATATACCGATACCATAACTATAATGGAGAAAATCGGTCACTTTTTAGATGATGCAGTAAGCAAAATTTATAAAGACCTCAAAAAGGAAGGTTATAATAAAAGGGAGGCGTCTCCTCTTATCGCAGAGCGACTCAAGGTAGGTAAAATATTAAAACGTGCTGCAAAAAACTGGGATGGCGGTTATGCTATGGCAGGACTTATAGGCCATGGAGATTCTTTTGTTTTAAGAGATCCTGCAGGTATTCGTCCAGCGTATTATTATAAAGATGATGAAATAGTTGTGGTAGCATCAGAGCGTCCCGTTATTCAAACGGTTTTTAATGTAAGCTTTGATAGTGTAAAAGAGTTAGACCCAGGACAAGCTATCATTATTAAAAAATCTGGTGAAGTTCGTTTTAAACAAATATTAGAGCCCTTAGAAAGAAAATCTTGTTCATTTGAACGTATTTATTTCTCTAGAGGAAGTGATGCAGAGATTTATCAGGAACGTAAAATGCTTGGTAAGCTCTTAATGCCAAAAGTTCTTGATGCTATTGATAATGATACTAAGAATACGGTCTTCTCGTACATACCTAATACAGCAGAAACTTCGTTTTTTGGAATGATAGAAACTGCCGAAGCATATATAAATAAAAAGAAGACCCGTACTATTTTAAATGGGCAACGTTCGCTGTCTGCCGAAAAAGTAACGGAGATCTTATCAGAGCGTGCACGAATTGAAAAGATTGCTATCAAGGATGTTAAGCTTAGAACATTTATCACAGAAGATAGTAGCCGTGACGATTTAGTAGCTCACGTTTACGATGTTACTTATGGCGTTATAAAACCAGAGGATAACTTAGTTATTATTGACGATAGTATTGTTCGGGGCACAACATTAAAAATGAGTATTTTAAAAATGCTTGACCGCCTAAATCCTAAAAAAATTATTGTGGTCTCTTCTGCGCCACAAATTCGATATCCAGATTGTTACGGTATAGATATGGCAAACCTTGAAAGTTTAGTTGCATTTAGAGCGGCTTTAGATTTATTAAAGGATGCAAATAAATATCATATCGTAGAAGAGGTATATAACAAGTGTATTAGTCAAACGGATTTAGATGATAAACATGTACAGAATTTTGTAAAAGAGATTTATGATCCTTTTACTGATGAAGAAATTTCGGATAAAATTTCAGAATTATTAAGTCATGAAAGTATTGATGCAGAAGTTAAGATTATCTTTCAGTCTGTAGAAAATTTACATAAAGCATGCCCAGACCATTTAGGTGATTGGTACTTTACAGGTAATTACCCAACCGTAGGAGGAAATAGAGTTGTAAATAGAGCGTTTATTAACTTTTATGAAGGCAATAATGAACGCGCTTATTAATTATTGAATTATCAAATTTTTCCACTTAATCTGTGATAAAATACACTTAATCCAAAAAATGTGCTTTTTGTCTAAAAAATAATCAGAATATATAAAATACACATACCTTGGTCTCACCATAACATAAGTAGGTTAAGTTCATGGTAGATTTGGGGCAAAAAAAGGTGAACAACTGTTCGCCTTTTTTTATGCAATTTAGTTTCTTTTTAAGCCTTTTTTTAAAAATCGTTTTTTCTTCTCTTTTTATTTTATAATAATTTTTAGAAGACCGTTTAAGCCAATATATAAGTAGTTTAACTAAAATATTTTACCAATCTTTACAAAGAACATATATTTGAACCACCATAACATAAGTAGGTTAAGTTCATGGTAGATTTGGGGCAAAAAGGTGGACACTCGTCCACCTTTTTCATTTTTTATTTTGATCTGTTTTTTTAATCTATTCTATAGCCATCTCCAAACTTATAATTTAAAACAAAACCATGAGTGTTGCCTAATGGAGAATTGTTATTTGTAGCATTATAGTTGTATATAAAACGTGCATTTTTAAATAGATAAATTCCCGCCAAAAAATTTAGTGAAGATTTTGTCCTATATCCAGTTCCTATTTCAAACTTGTTTTTAAAACTTATAGCTAAGTTTATATCGGCCTGCAATGGTGCTCCGCCTTCATGTTTTATAAGTAAATTGGGTTTTATCATCACTTCTTGGTAGCGGTTACTAAAAAAACGATATCCAATATAACCGTAATAGGGAGTCGCTAGATTTAAATTATCATCAGAAGCTAAAGATTCTCCCAAAATGTTTGGAGTTGAAAATCCAACATAAAATGATGCATGATTAAACAAGAAGCTAAAACCCAATGTAGGGATGGAAGCATTAATGTTTTCAGAAAAATTAGGATCATTTGTAATTCCCAGCTCTAATAGGTTATCTTGATATTGTTGTAAACCAGCGGTAATACCAAAGGAGAGTACGCCTGGATAATAATGTTGCCAATAAGGTCGATTATTTTCTAAATCGAAGAATATTTTATAAGAGTAAGCTCCAAAAAAATTAGTGGAGGTTGTTACACCAATTTCATCTCTAATAATGCCAGCGCCAACACCCATTTTCCCTCTATTTAAAGCGGTGTGGCCACTAAGAGAGAAGGTTTTTGGACTTCCTTCAAACTGATTAAAATGACCAGAATTACTAATAGACATTTCGGCACTCGGGCTCAGACCAGCATATGCCGAATTTATAATAAATGGATTATAATTGTATTCAGAAAACGTTGGTGTTTGCTGACCAGCACTAATGCTGGTTTTTAAAATAAAAAGTAGTATGATGATTCCCGCATAAGCGGAAAAGTTATTTTTTCTAGTCATTAGATTAGCGCTTTATTACTAAAAATCCTTTTAATTTTTTCAGGTTATGGGTTCCTGATATTTTGATATCAAAGAAATAGGTTCCGTTAGGTAATGTATTTGCTCCCATATTGTTAAGGTTGTTTGCCTCACCTCTAAATACATTAGAAGTATTATTGTAATTTGAGATTGAAAAAACTAAATCTCCCCACCTGTTATAGATGTCTACGGTATTCTGCGGACTATTTTCTATACCTCTTATCTCCCAAAAATCATTGATTCCGTCACCATTAGGTGAAAAACCATATTTTGATTCTACTAAAGGCTCTATTATTTCTTCGGTAGTAAATGATTCCTCGGTGCAGCCCGTAGCATCCCCTTCGGCGTTGTAAGGTGTTATGGTTACATATATTGTTGTATTTTCAGGTAGATCCGATAGCAGATCTATGGTCGTGGTATCACCGATATCCTCATTATTTAAAATATCTGAGATGCCAGAAGAGGTTCCCACATTGATTCTGTAGCCTGTGGCATTGGCGACAGAATTCCAACTAAGATCAGTGTCTACCGCTACATTATTAGACATATTTAAGGGACCAGCTAAGATAGTACACGCTGGCACTGTTGGGAGGGTCTCCGTGGTGAAGGATTCCTGTGCACATCCCGTGGCGTCGCCTACGGCATTGTACGGCGTGACGGTCACGTATACCGTTCTGTTTTCTGGCAGGTCTGAGGCGGGGTCTAGGGTCGTGTCATTGCCTACGTCCTGGTCGTTTATTATTTCGGTCCCTCCCGAAGATGTCCCGATGCTGATCCTGTATCCCGTGGCACCTGCGGCTGCGTTCCAGCT
>NZ_JABBHF010000008.1 GCF_012910715.1 Flavivirga algicola | reverse complement strand
ATAGAGGCGGGTACCTCGGTAACGGGCAAGACGACCTCGGGCTCTGGCAAGGTGGCCGTGAACATCTCCGAGGGCACGGCGCCCTTCGATGTCTACGTGAACAGCGCAAAGGTCCTGCGGACATCCTCGCCCGCCTTCTCCGTTGATGCCTCCTATGGCGACGTGGTGGAGGTAAAAACAAGTGTGGCCTGCGAGGGCGTGCTCAGCAAGACCATGAACGGTATTGTTTCTGTGTCCCCCAACCCGACAGAGGGAGGGCTCTCCATAGCGCTGCCCGCACCACTCAAAAATGTTACGGTGTCCGTCTACAACGTTTATTCCCAGCTGGTCTCCTCGGGAAGCTATCCCGTGAGCGACGGCCGAGTGGGACTGGAGATAAACGGCGCGCCTGCTGGTATCTATTTTGCCTCCATAGAGATGGGGGACGGCAGACCAAAGGTTTTAAAAATAATCAAGAAATGATGAAAAAGACAACAAAAAGAAGAACAACCATGAAAAAGTATTTGTTTATTACGATGATCGGAATTTTAGTAACGGCCTGCGGCGGCGGCAGTGATGCCCCTGGGCCAGGCCCAGACCCAGGACCAGACCCGGGACCGACAGGCAACAATGCGCCAACGGTACCCGTGCTGTCGGCCCCCGAGAACAACCTGCTGTGCATAGACAACAACCTTGAGTTCAGCTGGTCGGCCTCGAGCGATGCGGAGGAGGATGCCATAAAGTATACCATTGAGGTGTCCCTGGATGCCGCCTTCACACAGATAACACACAGCGTCAACAACATAACCGCTACCAGCAGGACCATCCTTCTGGACAGGGACCAGGCCTATTACTGGCGGGTGAGGGCGAGCGACAGCAAGAATGCCTCGAGCGACTTTTCGTCGGCATTCCAGCTCTACACGGAAGGCTTTGGGGAGGAGAACCACCTGCCCTTCGCCCCTTCGCTGCAGAAGCCAGAAATGGACGGGACCGTACAGGGGACCTCGGCGTCACTGATGTGGGGTGCAACGGACGTGGACGGCGACAGCCTGACCTTCGATATCTATCTGGACACCGACCCGTCACCGACCACCAAGGTGGTGGCAGACCACCCGAGCAAGGATTATGTGGCCTCCTCACTGGCGGCCGCGACCACTTACTACTGGAAGGTCGTTGCAAAGGATGGCAAGGGGGGCATAACCATTGGACAGGTATGGAGCTTCACAACAAATTAGTATGAATCGTAAATGGTCTTCCTAACAAAAAAGATTGACAAATTTTTAATAAATTCAAGCCAGAGAATTAACTTCTCTGGTTTTTTGTTACAAGCTATCTTCTTCTTTAAAACTGCAAAAACAACCCCATATTATTATAAACTCTTTCTTAGTTTCTTATCAATGCCTCAATATCCTATTGTCTTTTTCTAAATTAAGCCTACCCTAACGTGTTCAAATTCAAAACTCCTTTTAGAATTATAGATATTTTCAGAATTGCATATCTGCATTAACAAGCCACTACTACCCCCTGTTTTCAGGGTGTGCTTTTTCACCAGAAAAGGTGTTTTCCTCACAATACTTTTGTCCCATCTTTGTAATGTAATTTTGAATGAATAAGTACTCATTTCTTACTTAGATAAGTTGCGTTATTAGAAAATCAATCACAACCTTTTTAAAAGAAAGGTTATGATCTGGGAATCGCACTAATTCTATTAAGTATTTAATCCACTAGTACTAGATATAAACATTTTTTCAAATCAACTACTTAAAATGGAAGAAAACAACAACAAAAAACCTAAAGAGGAAAAGAATATTTTAGATGATATACTAGCCAACGCTATCTCTTCTACTCAAAAATATAAAGAAATGAATGCAGGTCTCGAAACCAAAAAATGCAGTGGTTGTGGAGCAGCCAGACCTGATGATACAAATCTACAATATTGTGATTTCTGTGGGAACCAATTTTATTAAAATATAACATTACAAATATGTCTTTCAGTGAAACTCAAAACAGATGGAACGATTTTCTTAAAAAAATTGAAGATCGGTTTAAAGAAGTATTAGAAAAAACAGAAGCCGCGCTGCCTTTATTATTTGAAGCTACAGATTTTGAAACGATTACTTTTAGCAATGCATGGCAGGGAATTTATTCACAAGCGAGTGATCTAATTTATAAAATAAACGACACTTGGCAAGAAAAGGTTGGAGAAGCCTTTGAAAATACCGGAATAGGTTTCAATTCAAATCAATATATTCAAGAAAGGGACAAAGGATACCAGGTTACATTTGAGTTGGAACAAAGACTCAAATCATACGAGGTTAGAATTTTTGCTGATGCTGCAAAAAAGTTAGTTGAAAAAGTAAAAAACACATTATCCGACGACTTTTGCTGCACGCAATGTCAAGCAAAACTCCCTATAAAGGATAATTTTTTCAGATCCTATTACAGCACATGTGAATATTGTCAAACTGTAAACACTTTCGAACCAGGAATTAAGGCTCGAAACGTAGAACACTTTGCTATTCATGCCCTCGGAGAAGAAGCCGCTCTCGAACACTATCTTCAATATGAGCTTCTTAAATTTCAAAACTATCTGGAAGATCGAGAGGTAAATAGTAAAGACCAGTTGATCACACAGTATCGAAAATATATAGAAGCCTACTTGAAAAAAAGAATTGAAATCATACCCGATTATAGTGACCGATACGAAAAAGACTTAGAAGCAAAAATAGCTTTAGAGACCAATTATTGATAATTAAAAAAAGAAAAAATGTCAAACTCATTTAGTAATCAATTCCGTTCGGTTATCGAATGGCAAGATCCAAAACCAGAAACACTGTTTGAAAAATGGACCGAAAGCGGCGACGAGATAAAAAACGCTTCTAAACTTATTATCAATCCTGGGCAAGGATGTCTTTTTGTTTATGAAGGCAAAGTAGAAGGCGTTTTTGAAGAGGAAGGTCTTTACGATCTTAAGACCGAAAATATTCCTTTTTGGACAACAATTAAAAACGTTATGTATAAGTTTGAATCTGCTCATAAGGTAGGTATCTTCTTTTACAGAAAAGCAGACATGCAAAATATTCGTTGGGGCACCCCTTCTCCAATTACCTATAAAGATCCAGTTTATAATTTCCCAGTAGGATTAGGTGCTTATGGTAATTTTTCATTTAGGATCACTAAACCTGTAGATTTCTTTACCAATGTTATAGCAGGTGATGCTTATTACCCTGTTAAGGAGATACAAAAAGTCATACTTTCCAGAATTACGCAACCTATCAGTGATTTTTTAGCCAATGCGTCCTTCAGCTATACCGAAATTGATAAACATCGTAATGAAATTGCTTCATTTTCTAAAACATCTTGCACATCAATTTTTGATGAACTTGGATTTGAACTCCTCGACTTTAGAATAGAAGGCACGAGTTTTGACGAAGAAACCAAAACGAGAATAGGGAGGATTGCCGACATGAGTGCAGAAGCTCAAGCCATGAAAGAACTTGGAGTAAGCTACCAGGACTATCAGCAATTAGAAGCCCTTAAAAATATGGCCAAAAACGAAGGTGGCGGAAATATAGGTATGCAAATGGGAGCTGGATTAGGAATGGGACAAATGTTAGGGAATATGATGAATAATCAAAATGGTCAAAACCAAGAACAACAAGCTTCGCAGCAACAAAGTACACCTCCACAATCCTCTGCACAAAATGATGATCCCATGCAAAAACTAGAAAAACTCAAAAAAATGTTTGATGCTGGATTCATAGATGAACAAGAGTACAAGCAAAAGAAACAAGAAATATTATCGCAATTTTAAAAATAAATCTTAAAAATTTAACACCATGAGTACAACACATGAATTTTCAGATCACGACAAAACTGAACAAGGACAAAAAGCAATTGCTTTAGGTATTCAAATTAAAAATGGTATTGGTTCTGAAAACTATGATTATGTCAATCAAGAAGCTGCAGATTTTACCTGGCCAGATATAGATCAAGATAAAATTGGTTATATAGAACCTTGGCTATGTTATAAAAAGAATCCGGATGAAACCATGGGAGGTTGGGTAGATTTAAATGAATTTTCGAATGGTGTGGAAAGAAAACTCAATGCTTGTTTATTAAGACTAGGGTTTCCCGAAGAATTAGGTACCGAGTATAAAAAAGTCAAAGACATATTAAAAGAAATCAAGAATAGTGAGGATTTTGAAACTACTGCCAGGAAATATGGTTTTAAAAGTAATGAGCAATTTTCTATAAGAGACCATGTAGATTCAGCTAGTATTAAACTAAAAGAAGCAGAAACTAAAGCTTATGATGCATCAGATAATGAGCTAAAGAAAATAAATGCAAAGTTAGATGCTCAAATGAATGCCCATATAGAAGCTGCTACAGAAGGCGGACTATTAGATCCTATAAAAGGAATCGATATGGAAACCTGGGCTGCCGCCAATGCCAAGATTGCTGGAGGTATGGATTTGGAAGACGTCTTAAAAGTCGTTGGAACCGAAAAACCAATCTGGGACGAGGTGTCAGCTGAATGGAATGCAAGAATGTCTCAGGATACCACATTCGCTATATCTAAAGTATATGGAGATGCATTTATGGATTCTAATATCGGAAAGTTCGCAAACGGAGAAACCAACCAGAGTTCTGAATCAAGTGCTCCAAATGGTAATAGTCCTTTACAAAAAGTTATGGAAGACTTCGACTTTTATATAAAAGTTATGTGTCATCAAAATATGGGGGCTTCACAAGGAAAAGATGCTTCCTCTATTTTACAAGAATACGGACTTACAGTAACCGATTGGAGTTCTGTGGGAGCACACTGGGCTCCAAAAATGGCTACCGATACGCGTTTAGCTGTAGAAATGGGTGAGCTTATGGAAAAATATAATGCCGAATTCGCTACAGCGAAAGCTGGAGATGATATAGATTTCTAAAAAAAGACTACATGTTTGATGTTGATGGCTTGAACTAGTTGCTATTATATTTTAGGGTTAATATAATTAAGATGAAATCAAGCCATCTTTTAATAATGAAGTGATAAATCGAATTATTAAGTAATAAAAAATTGATTAAAGTCCTATTTAATAAAAACGTGTGATAAGTTCTATCCTGGTTTTATCACATGCTTATTAATATTTATCTTTAGCCAATTGGCTATTAGGAAAAGGAAGAATCGTTATACAGCATAGAAAAAGATGAAAGAAATCACAGAAGAACTATTCTCATATATTATTTATAGTGGACCAACTGGTACTCCCCCTCCTCGTGATTTAGATAAGATTAAATCATTTATTGATCAAGGAGCAGAACTTAATAAAATTGATTCTATATTTAAAAGAGACTTGTTAACTTGTGTTATCAGAAACACAAAAAGTAAAAGAGAACGCTTAGCCACGATTAAATTACTTGTAGATTCGGGCGCTAGAATAAACTTTAAAAATAAAATAGGCCCTTCTCCAATAAATAGCGCTTTGGATTGTTTAGATTATAGAGTAACAAAATTTTTATTAGAAAACGGTGCTATTATTTTACCGCAAAGGGATCTATATGCCAGCAAGATAATTGAAAAAGATAATATTAAATTTTTTGAATTATTATTAGAACATGGTTTAGATATAAATGCCCCCACATCTTATTCTTATATGGCAGGTGCTAATGATGATATAGAAATACCAGGTAATTCTCTATTAATAGATGCTGTTGTTCTTAATGCTATAAACATTGTTAAATGTTTGATAGAAAATAATGCCGATATACATTATTCTCATCCTTTTTCAGGGTCTGCTTTGGCCAGAGCTATATATTACAATAATACAGAAGCACTTGAACTCCTATTGGAAGCAGGAGGCAATCCAAATGAAATAATTTTTCCAGGTAATATTCCTGTATTACGTAATGCTATTTCTAGAGGGCATTTAGAATGTGTTAAGTTGCTTTTAAAATATGGAGCTAAAATTGAAGATGCCTATGTTAAAGAAGACTTGGAAAATCTTAATATTCCACGAGATGTAGCAAGGCAAATTGAAGAGCTACTTACCTGAAACATTTTAATTTACACAATTTTAATTGGTTTTCCCTAGAAACAAAAAAGCCTCACTAATATAGTGAAGCTTTTTGTGAGCCCTGAAGGATTCGAACCTTCGACCGCCTCCTTAGAAGGGAGGTGCTCTATCCAGCTGAGCTAAGAGCCCTAAAAGAAAACATTTTTGTTTTCTGGTGTGCAAATATAAAATTAACTATAAATCTAACCAAAAGAAATGTTCATAAATTTCATCAATAATTTATAATGCTTTAAAAACCTTAGTCCTAGATTTAATCATTCATTCATTTGGACTATATTTAATTTGATATGAAATAAAAAAACACCATTAAAATGGTGTTTTTTTATTGAATTTTTTATTGACTCAATTACCAAAACAAGGCGTATAAAACCGTTAGAATAATCAAGATTGCAAACGAACCAATATTAAACAATGGTGTTGTTTTAAATAATTCTTTGCTAAGTGGAATTCCTTTAGGATCATCTGCTCCTTTGTTTTGCATGTTACTTAATATTACTATAACCAACATAGACAACAAAGTGGTTATTCCCATTTGGTGCATCCAAGGTTCAAATACTGGAATTGGAAGAAATTTAAGTGCCAATGCAATTGGAATCGATAAAATAGCGCCCCAAATAGCTGCATTGTTCGTCGTTTTTTTCCAGAATAAACCTAAAAGGAATACTGCTAAAATACCAGGACTTACAATACCTGTATATTCTTGTATAAATTGGAATGCCTGATCGATACCTCCTAAAAGCGGTGCAACTATTACAGCAATTACTAAAGCAACAGCAGCAGAAATACGTCCAACATTTACAGTTGTTTTATCATCAGCATTTTTATTAATATACTGTTTGTATATATCCATGGTGAATATCGTTGATGTCGAATTTAGCATCGATGCTAAAGAAGACACAATAGCAGCGGCCAAAGCAGCAAAGGCAATACCTTTAAGTCCAGTTGGCAAGAACTGTAATAACCATGGGTAGGCTTTATCGGCTTGTTCTGTTGTAGGTACATTTAGCATTCCAGCTTCTCCTAAATTAGACATAATAGAAGGATCGTTTACCATAACGTAAGCCGCAATACCAGGTACTACAACTACTAATGGAATAACAAGTTTTAAGAATGCAGCTAATAAAATTCCTTTTTGAGATTCTTTTAAAGATTTAGCAGCTAAAGTTCTCTGTATAATGTATTGGTTGAACCCCCAGTAGTATATATTAGCGACCCATAAGCCACCAATTAACACCCATATACCAGGTAGATTAACGTAATTATCATTCGTCTCTTCTAATATCATATGGAATTTTTCTGGAGCTGCTTCTACAACTTTTGAGAAACCTGCCAAAACACCTTCTCCTCCAGATACCGTATTTAATGCTAAATATGTCGTGATTAAACCACCCAATACTAAAAACACAACTTGAATAACATCTGTCCAAGCCACAGCAGATAAACCACCATATAAAGAATAGGCAGCTGCAAATAATGCCAAACCAATAATAGCATACATCATATCAACCCCCATAATGGTTTCAATAGCCAGACCTCCTAAGTATAAAACTGAAGCCAGGTTTACAAAAATGTAGAGTGCCAACCAAAATACAGCAAGTATTGTTTTTAAGTTCGTAGAGAATCGTTTTTCAACAAATTCAGGAATCGTATATAGCCCTTTCTCAATAAAAATAGGCAAGAAATACTTACCGACAATAATTAGGGTTAAAGCGGCCATCCACTCATAAGAAGCAATTGCAAGTCCCAAAGCAAATCCAGAACCAGACATTCCTATAAATTGTTCTGCAGAAATATTTGCTGCAATTAATGATGTACCTATGGCCCACCATGGTAAAGATTTACTCGCTAAAAAGTAATCTTCGGCATTTTTTTGATGACCATCTTTATCTCTAGATACCCACAATCCTACGCCCAAAATTAAAATAGCATAAGCAATAAAGACTACATAGTCCCACATATCGAATCCTGCTGTCATAATAAAATAATTATTTAGTTTATAAATATAAGATTCAAATATAAAATTAAATTTTTAAAAAAATAGGACTTTGAAAAATAAAAAAGCAAACTAGTAGGGTCTAGTAGGTTTTTATAAAAAATAATGATACATTTGTAGCATTTATTATGATACAAATAAAGAAAGAAATAGGTATTCCAAAGTATAAGCAAATCATCAATTCAATTGAGAATGCTATACTTTGTGGTACTTTACAAAAAGGCGACCAAATCCCTTCTATTAATAGTATTAAAGATGCCCATAAGCTTTCAAGAGATACTGTTTTGATGGCTTTTAACGAGCTAAAAAACAGAGGCATTATTCAATCTGTAGTTGGAAAGGGGTATTATGTGGCTAGCGAGCACGTAAATGTTACGCAAAAGATATTCTTGCTTTTTGATGAATTGAATTCCTTTAAGGAGGATTTATATAATTCTTTTTTGGAAAATTTAGGTGGTAACATTCAAGTAGATACTTTTTTTCATCATTTCAACAAGAACTTTTTTAGCAAATTAATCAATGACAATGCTGGGGACTATAATTATTATGTGATTATGCCAGCAAACTTGACAAATACAAATAAGGACATAAAAAAGCTTCCAAAGGATAAGGTCTATATTTTAGATCAAGTACATGAAGACTTATTAGAATATTCTGCTATTTATCAGGATTTTGAAAAGGTAATTTTTAACAACCTTACCAAGGCATCACACCTAATCAAGAAATACAACAAAATAGTTTTAATTTTTTCTAAAAGCAAGCAACCTCAAGGGATGTTAAAAGGTTTTAAAAGATTTTGCAAAGAAAGTGAAATGCCTTTTGAGGTTATAAATTCGTTAACAAATAGAATTCTAGAAAAAGGCGAATTATACATTATGCCAGATGATAAAAATTTACTTCGAATCATAAAAAAAATGAAAAACAAGAACCTGTCATTAGTAAAAGATATTGGCGTTATCTCATACAACGACACCCTACTTAAAGAAATTGTTGAAGGTGGCATTACTACCATTTCAACAGATTTTAATATGATGGGGCAACGTTTAGCGGAAATGATATTAAACAAAGAACAAATCAAAATAGAAAACCCTAATAAGTTAATTATCAGGAATTCATTATAACAAACAAAATCAAAAAACAGTGTATAAAATTAATCATAACAAAGAACTAAATATTGTAGAAATTGAAAATTCTGAAAGTCAGGTATATGGAAAAATTCACCTTAATTCTGGAGCTAGCTTACAAGAATTGACATTAAACGGCCATGCTATCATAAAGGATTTATCGCCATTAACATATGCCAATACCTATGCCTCTTCGATCTTATTCCCTTTCGCTAACAGAATTAAAGATGGTGCTTATACTTTTAATGATAACGAGTTTCAATTTGAAACAAATCAAAAAGAAGAAAACAATGCATTACATGGATTGGTTTATAATAAAACATTTCAAATAATAGATCAGAAAACGAATCATGATACTGCATCTATTCTGTTAGAATATAATGAAACTGATCTATCTATCGGATTTCCATACACTTATACTATGCAGTTAGAATATGTTTTCACTTTAAGTAACTTAAATTTAAACGTATCTGTAAAAAATACAGATTCAAAAGCATTTCCTTTTACTTTAGGATGGCATCCTTACTTTTTAAGTGACAATTTATTTAATAGTTCACTTAATTTCAACAGTACTAAAAAAATAGTTTTAGGAGAAAGGAATATTACAACGGGAATTGAAGATTTCGAATTAAAGGAGGCTTTCAATATTGAAGACAAGCAGTTAGACGATTGCTGGGTTTTAGATTCAAATGAAGTTACATTCAACACTCCTAAATATCAATTAATAATTGGGTCTTCGGCTGAAAATAATTATCTTCAAGCCTACACGCCTCCTAAATCAAACACCATAGCTATTGAACCTACAACAGGTGTTTCAGACAGTTTTAACAATAATATTGGCTTAGAAGTTTTAGATGCCAATAATACCTATAACATTAACTGGAGCTTAAAAATAAAATAACAACATAAAACCGTATACTAAAATGAGTGAAATACTAATCAAGGATGTAAAGAAAACATTTATCGATACATTTAAAACCGAACCAATTCTTGTTTTTTCTCCAGGTCGAATCAATATTATTGGAGAACATACAGATTATAATGATGGGTTTGTATTCCCAGCTGCAGTAGACAAAGGTATTGCCGCTGCAATACAAAAAAGCGATACCAATGTATCTACAGCCTATGCTTTAGACAAAGATAGTCGTGTAGAATTTGAGTTGGATAAATTAAGGCCATTGGCTGAAGGTAGTTGGGAAAATTATGTATTTGGTGTCGTTGCCGAAATTCAAAATAGAAACAAAACGGTAGGCAATTTTAATATTGTATTTAAAGGTGATATTCCTGGAGGAGCAGGTATGTCGTCTTCTGCTGCATTAGAAAACAGTGTGGTTTTTGGTTTAAATGAATTATTTGATTTAGGGTTAACCAAACATGAAATGATTCTAATATCACAAAAAGCAGAACATAATTATGTAGGTGTAAAATGCGGTATTATGGATCAATATGCAAGTATGTTTGGTATCGAGGACAATGCCCTGCTTTTAGATTGTAGAACTGTAGAATCTAAACCCTATAAAATAGATTTTAAAGACCATCAACTTATGCTAATCAATACAAATGTTAAGCATAATTTATCTGACAGTGCTTATAATGACAGACGCTCTGCTTGTGAAAGTATCTCTGAATTACTTGGAATTAAAGCTTTGAGAGATGCTACAGAAGCAGATCTGGAAGCAATAAAAGATAAAGTAACACCCGAAAATTATCAAAAAGCATTGTATGTTATTCAAGAAAACAATCGTGCTGAAAAAGCTTCAAAAGCTATTGAGGATAATGATTTAAACACATTAGGAGCATTAATTTTTCAATCGCACGATGGCTTACAACATCAATACAAAGTGAGCTGTGAAGAATTAGATTTCCTGGTAGATCAGGCAAAAGCAAATGAGCATGTTTTAGGTGCTAGAATGATGGGTGGTGGCTTTGGTGGCTGCACCATTAACCTGGTAGCGAAAAATGAGGCGAAAGCTTTTGGAGAAGCTGCATCTATAGCCTATAAAAATAAATTTGACAAAGACTGTTCTGTTTACTATATAAAACTATCGGAAGGGACTCACCTAGTAAAATAATAAATTACAATTCATTTAAAATGAAAAATACAGATTTACAAGATTATTCACATAAACGTTTAAATATACTTACTGGCGAATGGGTTTTGGTATCACCACATCGTGCCAAACGTCCGTGGCAGGGTCAAAATGAAGCAGTTTCTAATGACCTTAGACCCGCTTACGACGAAACCTGCTATTTATGCGCAGGAAATACCAGAATTAATGGAGAAGTTAATCCAAAATATGAAGATGTATTTATTTTCACTAACGATTTTGCAGCCCTGCAAAAAGATTCTAAATCTTTTTCACTAGAAGACGGCTTGTTAGTTGCTGAAAGTGAAACTGGGATATGCAAAGTGGTTTGTTTTAGTCCAGATCACTCAAAAAGTTTGGCAGACATGGATGCTAAAGACATTCAAAAAGTTGTTTTTGCATGGCAAAAAGAATATAAGGAGTTATCTGAAAACCCCAATATTAATTACGTTCAAATATTTGAAAACAAAGGTGCTGTAATGGGTTGTAGCAATCCACACCCCCATGGACAAATTTGGAGTCAGTCCACACTTCCTAATGAAGTAGATAAGAAAAATACACAACAGCTAGCCTATTATAACAAAAATAAGCGTAGCCTTTTAGGTGATTATTTAGCTCAAGAACTAGAAAAGAAGGAACGTATTATTTTCGAAAATGATTCGTTTGTCGTTTTAATTCCTTTTTGGGCCGTTTGGCCGTTCGAAGCCATGATTGTTCCTAAAAAACAGCAATCAAATATTTTAGAACTGAACGGCAGTGAAGCTTTTGAATATGCTGAAGCAATCTCGGTATTGACTAAAGCATATGACAAGTTATTTAACACATCGTTCCCTTATTCTAGTGGGATTCATCAAGCGCCAACCGATGGAAACGAAAATAAACATTGGCATTGGCACATGAGCTTCTACCCGCCTCTATTAAGGAGTGCTACAGTAAAGAAATTTATGGTCGGCTATGAAATGTTCGGATCGCCACAGCGTGATATTACCGCAGAAATAGCAGCCAGAATGATTCGTGAGCTGATTTAGACATTCGTTCCTTAGAAAATACAAATTTTAACAAAAGCCTGATGAGATTTTAAAATCCGTCAGGTTTTTTGATTTATTTGGTATTACATGTTAATAATAAACAAAAATGACTGTTAAAGAATCTTAATGTACTACTTTCAATGATTAAAAAGGGTTTTATTTGAAAACAAACTATTAGCTACAAAAAAATGAAATACTTCATTTTTATCCTTTTGCCTTTTTCGATGTTTTCTCAAAACATCACTGGAAAAGTTTATGATCATGAAGCTACTGTTAAAGGTATCAAGGTTGTAAACCTTAGCAAAAATGCCCAAACAATCACTGGTGATGATGGTCATTTTACTATTAGTGCATCTATAAACGATACCTTATCATTCCATTCCTTATTTTATAATAAAAAAACCATAAAGCTTGAAACCTCTCATTTTAATAGTATTATGGTGGTAGAGTTGAAGAAAATTATAAACAGGCTCAATGAAGTACTCATACAAAAAAATAAATTTAACCCCGAGAATGAAAAAGCCCAGATAAAAGAACAAATAGTTAATGACTCTAAAGCGAACCCACATTTATATGACACATACTCTAATTATGGTCTGGACTTCGTTAGAGTAGCACAATTAATTGGTAAGCTTTTCAAAAAGAAAAAAAGAAAAAAGAATGCAGTGGTTCTTATATCACATAAAGCTTTTGACTCCTTATTTTCTAACCATAAACTCTTTAACGATGAGTTCCTTAATAAGGATTTAGAAATACCCAAAGACTACCAACAACTTTTCTTTGAATATTGCGAAGCTAAAAGTTTGAATAAAAAATTGCTCAAAAGCGAAAATGAAATTATACTTCTGGACAGTTTGATAACTTATAGCAACACATTTTTAAAAATACTCGAAGAATCTAAAAAAAATAAATGATATGAAGTATTTCAATTAAAATTAAGCAGTATCATACTAAATCCTAGCTTCAAAAGTTATATTTTTAGCCATCAAAATTTTACTTTTAATGAAACGCTACTTATATTTTATATTAACTATAGCTTTTTTAATGCTTTGGAGCTCTTGTCGTAAAGATTTTGAATTTTCTCCAAGTACTGGAAACCTTGAATTTTCAAAAGACACTGTTTATCTAGACACCGTTTTTACAAATATTGGCTCTAGTACTTACAACTTAAAAGTTTACAACCGAAGTAATGACGATATTTCTATACCTTCACTGAGATTAGCCTTGGGAGAAGCTTCCAATTATAGGTTAAATGTAGACGGTATGGCTGGTAAGGTTTTTGAAGATGTACAAATATTAGCCAAGGATAGCTTGTTTATTTTTGTTGAATCGACTATCGATATTAATAACTTTCCTAATCCCGACGGTAATTTTCTTTACAAAGATCAAATTGAGTTTGATACCGATGCCAATCTTCAAAAGGTAGAACTGGTCACTTTAGTACAAGACGCTGTATTTATATATCCTAATCGAGATAATACAACCAAGGTTATCGAAACATTGACACTAAATATTGCTGGCGAATTGGTCGAAACCGAATTGCAGGGTCGCGAATTATTGCCTACAGAGCTTACTTTTACAAATGAAAAACCTTATGTTATTTACGGATTTGCAACCGTGCCAAGTGGAGAAACCCTTACTGTAGAGGCTGGTGCCAGAATTCATTTTCATAATAATTCAGGAATCATCGTATCTAATAATGCATCATTACAGGTCAATGGTTCACTTAGCAACGATCAAGACCTATTAGAAAATGAAATTATATTTGAAGGTGACCGTTTAGAACCTAACTTCTCTGATGTTCCAGGACAATGGGGAACTATTTGGTTATTGGATGGTAGCATCAATAATTCGATACATTATGCTACTATTAAAAATGCCTCGGTTGGTATTTTATGTGACGGTAACCCCAATGCGGTTTCTGACAAACTCACCATAACCAATTCACAAATTTATAATTCTAGTAATTATGGTATTATTGGTCGAAATACTTCCATTGCTGGAGAAAATGTTGTTATTAACAACACGGGGCTGGTATCCTTTGCTGGAACTTTCGGTGGTAGATACAATTTTACACACAGTACACTTACAAACTACTGGAATAATGGGTTTAGGCAACTCCCTTCCGTATTACTCAACAATTTTGTAATAGACGAAGACGATAATGCTACGATCACAGATTTAACAGAAGCTAATTTTAACAATTGTATTATCTATGGAAATGATAATCCTGAAATTCAGCTTGAAGAAATTGAAGATGCTGCTGTGGTATTCAATTTTAAGTTTACAAATTGTTTAATTCGTTTTGAGGACAATAGCAATAATTTTACTGGTCCGAATTATGATTTAAATGATACCAATCACTATGAAGGGAATATATTTAACGAAGATCCTCATTTTAAAGATCCATCACAAAATCAATTAATTATCGGTGAGGAATCTGCTGCTATTAATCAAGGGCTTCCTGTTTTTGCTACACAAGTTCCTTTTGATATACTAAATGTGAACAGGTCAACTTCCCCAGACTTAGGAGCTTATCAACATGTTACGTTTCCTGACGAGGACTAGTACTTCTCAATAATATTTTACTATCAAGTTTTCTATAACGATTAAAAAGTAACTAAAATCCGCTATAAAATCAGTAGATGTCGTAAAATTGCCGTAAGGAAACCGTTATATAATTGGTGTTTTTAGAATATTTTTACAGCGAAAAATAAATTCTAAATTATGACAGAAATTGGCAATAAAATTAAAGAGGCAAGAAAAAGAAAAGCAATATCTCAAGAAGAATTAGCAGAATTGGCTCATGTTAATTTAAGAACAATTCAACGAATAGAAAATAATGAAAGTAATCCAAGAGCTAAAACGCTAAGGTTGATTTCTGACGCTTTAGATTTAGACATGTTAGAGATTGAGATTGTAGAAAGCCAAACAGATAAAAAACATTTGATTTTGCCTACAATATTCGTTTTAATAGTTATAATCAGCTCTTTCCTAGGTTGGTTTTCTTTTAAAGCTAATTCTGGATCTTCTCAATTACATGGAAGAGTTATAACCACAACTGGTTGGGATGGAAGCGTAAGTATAATTATCAACTATCATACAATAAGAATTCACAATTGGTTAGTAAGTATATGTTCTATTTCAATTGGGGGTATTTTGATATTGACACACTTAAAAATTATAAAAAAACACCTCAAGTTTATTATAGGGCAATTAATTGTCATCTTAATATATGTTCTTTTATATATTTATGTTAGTATGAATTATAATAGCATTAGTTTAAAATATGGATTATTTCTCGTATTATCTTCTACAATTGGACTAACAGTTTTATATAAAAAAATTAAAAATGAGAGAGCAAGCAATTAAACTTTTATAAGATACGCAGTTTTATGTTCTTAAAACAATAGTAGCAAATATTGCGTTAACGATTGCAGCGGCATCCTTTTTGAGGCACGAAAAAAGATATAGCGAAAAGCGTGTTAAAACGCCCAAAAACAAAAAACCCCGCATAAAAGCAGGATTTTTATCAATTTGAACTCGTTTCAGGTTCTCATTACATTTTATGTGATGCGCGAAATAAATTCAGCATAACACTACGCTACAAACAAAGGCTTATCTTTCATCATAGCATTTACTTTATTCTTGATGGCTTCTAAAACAGACTCATCCTCGAAATTAGCAATAACTTCATCGACCAATTCTACGATTGCCACCATATCATCTTCCTTTAATCCACGCGTCGTAACAGCAGAAACACCTAAGCGAATTCCAGATGTTACAAATGGTGATTTATCATCAAAAGGAACCATGTTTTTATTTACCGTAATATCTGCTTTAACTAAAGCTTGCTCAGCATCTTTACCAGACAAGTTTTTGTTACGCAAATCAATTAACATACAATGGTTATCGGTACCTCCAGAAATAATATTATATCCTTTAGAGACCAAAGCTTTAGCCATTGCTGCTGCATTGTTCTTTACCTGTAATTGATAATTTAAAAAATCATCTGTTAGCGCTTCTCCAAAAGCAATCGCTTTAGCTGCAATAATGTGCTCTAAAGGCCCTCCCTGATTTCCAGGAAAAACGGCAGAGTCTAATAACGACGACATTTTACGCAAGTTTCCATTCTTTAACGTAATTCCAAATGGGTTTTCAAAATCCTGTCCCATCATGATTATACCACCTCTTGGACCTCTTAAAGTCTTATGAGTTGTTGTTGTAACAATATGGCAATGTGGTAACGGGTCATTTAAAATACCTTTTGCTATTAATCCCGCAGGATGCGAAATATCAGCCATTAAAATTGCGCCAACACTATCAGCAATCACTCTAAAACGCTCAAAATCAATATCACGAGAATAAGCAGAAGCACCAGCTATAATTAATTTTGGTTGCTCTTTAGTCGCTATTTCCTGAATTTTATCATAATTTAAAACACCTGTCTCCTGCTCTACCCCATAAAATACAGGCTTGTAAAGTTTACCAGAAAAGTTTACTGGAGATCCATGTGTTAAATGCCCTCCGTGAGATAAATCAAAACCTAATATCTTATCTCCTGGTTTTAAACATGCATGGTATACTGCTGTATTAGCCTGACTACCAGAGTGCGGCTGTACATTTACATAAGCGGCGCCAAACAAGGCTTTCGCTCTATCAATAGCAATTTGCTCAACTTCATCAACAACTTCACAACCGCCATAATATCTTTTACCAGGATAGCCCTCAGCATATTTGTTTGTTAACACAGAGCCTGCAGCTTCCATAACTTGGTTACTTACAAAATTCTCTGATGCAATAAGCTCAATACCATGTAATTGGCGTTCTTTTTCTGCTTGAATAAGTTCAAAAATTTGTTCGTCGCGTTGCATAAAATTAAATTATCGTTAAATATTCGGCAAAAATAGGAAATAGAATAGTTAATAGCATCAAAAAAGGGTTATTTAAGATGAAGTTTTTAACCATTTTATTAACGGTTATATAAAATCTATATTTTTATTCATTTTTTCATTTAAAATAAAAAAAATGTGTAGGTTTGATAAGAATTTAATAAACTAAAACAGACTTTAAGTTATGCCATTATCAGCTAACAATCCAGATAGAACGTCGTGGTTGCACGTCGATAAAAATTCAGATTTTCCAATACAGAATATTCCTTTCGGAGTTTTTTTAACTCGAGATGATATTATTACCATAGGAACACGTATTGGAGATACGGCCATAGACCTTGGTGCTCTACATCAATTAGGCTATTTTAAAGGCATTCCTTTAACAGAAGATATTTTTCTTCAAGATACTTTAAACGATTTTATTGCTGACGGTAGAAAAACATGGCGTTTGGTACGTAATAGAATTGCAGAGGTTTTTGACTCTGAAAACACAGCACTTAAAAACAACAAAAAGCATAAAGAGATTGTATTATTTCGCTTAGATGAAATTGAAATGCAATTACCTGTACATATTGGAGATTATACAGATTTTTACTCAAGCAAAGAGCATGCTACTAATGTAGGAACCATGTTTAGAGATCCAGATAATGCCCTGTTACCAAATTGGTTGCATATTCCCGTTGGCTATCACGGTAGAAGTTCTTCCATCATTCCTTCAGGGATTCCCGTTTACAGACCGCAGGGCCAAACATTGCCTGGAGATGCTAAAGCACCTGTTTTCGGACCAAGTAAATTGGTCGATTTTGAGCTAGAAATGGCATTTATAACGACTGATGCTAACGATTTAGGAGAATCTATTCCTATTGAAGAAGCCGAAGAATATATTTTTGGACTCGTTATATTTAATGATTGGAGTGCCAGAGATATTCAAAAATGGGAATATGTTCCTTTAGGACCTTTCTTAGCTAAAAATTTTGCATCTTCTATCTCCCCTTGGATTGTAACACTTGATGCTCTAGAACCTTATCGTGTCGAGGGACCTAAACCCATAAAACCACAACTAGACTACCTTCAATATAAAGGAAAAAAGAGTTTTGATATTAATTTAGAAGTAGCCATACAACCCAAAGGAGCCAAAGAAACAGTTGTTAGTAAATCGAATTTTAAATATATGTACTGGAATATGGCACAACAATTAACGCACCATACCGTTAATGGCTGTCCTATAAATTCTGGTGACATGATGGGAAGCGGTACTATTTCTGGTCCTACCGAGGATAGCTATGGCTCTATGCTCGAACTAACCTGGAAAGGCGAAAAACCACTTAAAATGAAGGATGGTACAGAACGTAAGTTTATTAACGATCACGATACTGTTATCATGAGAGGTTTTTGTGAAAAGGATGGCACCCGTATTGGTTTCGGTGAAGTCTCTACAAAATTACTGCCTGTTTTTAACCCTAAAAAAAGCAAGTAATTTTTTAAATTAGAAGATAAAACTTACAAAAATACTCAAAATAACACATTTAATCGTATTTATTAGTGTTTCGTCTATAATTTTAATATTTTGGCATAACTATTGGACTTCTACCCCAAGTAACCCAAATATTTAACCCTATGAAAAAAATATTACTTTTAACCATAAGTCTTTTTGTACTCTTAGCCTGTGGCGGCAAAAAACAAGTGGAAGCTGCAGTCAATACTGGTAACTACGACCAGGCAATTACAACTGCTTTAAACAAGCTGAAAACCAATAAAAATAAAAAACGTAAATACGATTATGTTTTAATGTTGCAAGATGCTTACCATAAAGCAACTGAACGAGATTTAAGTTCTATAGATCATTTAAAAAAAGACAAAAATCCTGAGCTATACAAGGATATTTATGAAATTTATATGGATTTAGACGCACGTCAGGAAGCCATAAAACCTCTTTTACCATTGGCTGTAAACGGTAAAAATGTATCTTTTGAATTTAATGACTATAGTAACAACATTGTACAGTCGCGTGAGAATGTTTCTGACTATTTATACGAAAAAGGGATAGATTTATTGGAGCTAGAGGACAAATTGCAGATTAGAGAAGCTTATAATGTTTTAAGCTATATAGAATCTATAAATCCTAATTATGAGCAGACCAGGGATTTAATGAAAGAAGCTCATGAACGAGGAACTGCCTATGTAAGCGTGACAATACAAAATCGAACCAACCAGGTTATTCCCCGACGTTTAGAAGAAGATCTGCTTAACTTTGACACCTATGGGCTAAACCAATTCTGGACTGTATATCATGCACAACCTAACAAGCAAGTAGCTTATGACTATGCTATGCAATTACAATTAAAACAAATCAATGTTTCGCCAGAGCATATTAAAGAACGGGAATTTATAAGAGAAAAAGAAATTGTTGATGGCTGGAAATATCAATTAGATGGTAAAGGAAATGTTGTAAAAGATAGTCTGGGGAACGATATCAAGATTGATAAAATAGTTAAGGTAAAAGCACGCTATAACGAATTTACTCAAATAAAATCAACCCAAGTTATTGCAGATGTTGTGTATCTGGATATAAAAACAAAACAGTTGCTAGACACCTTCACTATTGATAGTGAGTTTATTTTTGAAAACCTTTTTGCTAGAGTTCGAGGTGATAAAAGAGCTTTAGAGTCTCAGGACATAAAAATACTAAACAACAGGAGAATCCCCTTCCCTAGTAATGAACAAATGGTTTATGATACTGGAGAAGACCTGAAATTAAAATTAAAAGATATTATTAGCTCATATAGAGTTAAGGTTTAAAGCATAGCATAGAGGCTGTTAGAAAGTATAAGGCATATTGAGCCTGTCAAAATATTTTTATCTTAATAAATAATCAATATCGGTTTCGACAGGCTCAACCTGACAAATCAAATTATGGTCACTACCCTTTTTAAGTAGTCCCAATTTATATTTTACAAATATTCTTAGGGATATTCATAACTAGTTTACCCAATCTGGAATACGAATTCTATTTTTTGCTTTTTTGGGAGATACATTTAATTGAACCAATTTACCATCCTTTAGCTCCACCTCTATACACGTTTGGTTTGGAGCATGCAATTTAAATTTTACATCCCAATCTTTTGGCCAAGCGGGCAACAAAAAGATTGAATCACCATAAGTTTGCACAAGCATTTCTTGTAAGTTTATCATACCTGCTCCTCCATGATCAACATCGGGAATCCAATCGGGACCTGGCCCCCAAAATGCTGGGAATCTGTTATCCGCATCCTTTAATTTATCTTTCACTAAATGAGCGGCCTCTTCTACTAAGCCCAGTCGAGCTGCAAATATCCCCACCTGGCTCCAGCATTCCGTAAAGTTTCTTTTTTCGTTCGATTCTCCATACTTAAAAGTATTAATTGCAACTCCTATATCATCAGGTTTATGAACACCGTAAATACCATATGGAAAAACAGGGTATAATTCTGGAATTTCTTTATTAGCTACATGCTTCCAACTTTCTGCAGGCTTTATAACTTTATTTCCTTTTTTCGTATCAAAAGGAATTTTAGGAACTCTATTTTTATAACCCTTGTAGTATGCCCTTTCCTCTTTGGATACGTACTTTTTAGGTAATTTCTCCATCCTATTTAAAATAGTCGTTAAAGCCGCTATAATATCGCTTGGATTTTTAGCTATTTTATACATCTCGGCTGCTGTAGATGGAAAAATGACCAACTTATCATTTTTATCAAGTGTTTCACCCGTTTTTTGATTAAATCTATATTGATAATGTTGATCAAAGAATACTAATGAACTTTTTATAAAAGGGAGATAACTTGAAATATCTTTCCTGGTAAACTCATAGTAATCCAGCATCATTAAAGAAAACTCTAACTGATTAACATAATGATAACTAACATGTTTATTAGTTTGTACTCCAAACTCAGTATCAATATTTCGTTTTCTAGCACCAGACTCAAAACCCCAACCTCCCGCAAATGGAAGTCCAAAATTCTCTAATTGCTCCGTAAAACACGCCCCTTCATGGTTCCAATAAACTTTTGTACGTGCTTCTGCTGCTGATAAAGCTCTGGTATAATATTTAAATTGTGGAATCATGAGATCGAAATCGCCCGATTTTAACATAGGCCAATATACCAACCGTTGATTCTGAGCTGTAAAGCTTCCACCTCCCCAAGCTCTAAAATCGGGAGTCCAATCATATTTCTTTCTTGTAAAAACCGGGTCTACCGTAAATAAACTCCCATTAAATTTAGAAGGGTATTCGCCATAGGCATTGCAACCTAACATATAACGAAATAATTGATAATTTCTTCCAACTTGCCAAAGTGTATCTTCTTGATTTGATTGCTCATGATTTAAAAGTATATAGCTCTTGTTCCAATAGTTTTTCCACCAATCTACTGTATTCTGAAATGCTTTCTTGTCTAATCTCGCTTCTTTAATAGTATTATTGAGAGCAGCATACCATTCATCAAGCTTTCCATATTGTCCTGTATTTAAGGCTAGCTTAATATGGCTTTTCTTCTGTGGTTTTTCAGACTTTATTTTCCATGCTTTATAGTCGGTTGATATATATTTCCCTGTATCAGTGCCATTAGAAACCATACCTTCTCCATATAGAGTCCCTCCAAATGTTCTACCCAATTGTGTGTTCGGAATTTGTTTTTTGACATCATTCAAACCCTGTTGTTCTACAATAAAATCATATAATAATTTATCAGCTTTATTTCGATGAAACCACTGTACTGAACCTTTTTGAGTACTAATGGAATCTTTATAGGTTATTACAGTACCTGGAAAACTTGTATAACTAAAACAGGCATGGCGTAGCCCTAAAGGTATTTCAACATCCTGAAGTCGCCAAGATTCATATTGAGCATGTAAAGTTACTGGTTCTTCACTTACGGCCTCTATATGTATTACAGGCTTAAATACATCCACCCAAAGTTTAAATTCTATTTGTCCTTCTGCATTTTGTGACTTAATAAGGATATACCCTTCATTCAATTTAAGCTCTTGGATAAAACGAACGCCGTCCTTAAACAAATTAGGTTCAGAAGATACCCGAACACGTCCATGCTTTAGCATCTGATTGTTCTCGTCAAATGTCCCGGATTGACCAACATAAAAAAGTAACTCATCATTTTCAACCCACACGTTAAGACCAATATCCCCCCCTCCTAATGGCATGGACTCAAAAGAGTTTTTACTTTGGCTCTTCCAAATAACATTATAATTATTAGGGAGTTTTGAAGTCTGAGAATGGGCCGAGCCTCCAATAAAAGTTATAAGTAACAGTAATAGAATTATTCTTTGCATTATTTTTTGTCTAATATTGTTATTTCAATATTAGAAAATAATTAAACCAATTATAGAATAAAGATTGTTCTATTTACTAGATATAATGTTCCTTTTTCTATCTTTTACTATTAATTTATATGCTTTGTTACTAATTTATAAGTAATACCTCTAATCATTCACCTTGGTTAGCTGTTAAGAGAAACAATTATTGCATACACAATATGAATGAAACTGCTTTAACCAATCCAGAGTTTGGTCTTTTTTCTTCTTAAACGATGCCTCTTTACTTTGTTTTTTTACAAACCATTCGATTATTTAATTTTTATGTGTGTTTCCTTTAAGCCTTTTGCTATTAAGTAATCATATAATTCTTTTGCTTCTCCAACTTTAGCATGATGCAATAAGGTAAATCCATGAGGCCCTTTGGCAAAAACTAACTCGGGGTAAGCATCTAAGGTTGGTTTTACCAAATCTGTTTTTCCGAGCATCGTAAGTACAAATAAGTTGACTCTGGCACCTTGAGAAATTAAATAATTAGCAATTTCCTTGTTACCTATGTGTCCAGCACCTTCTATAGCTTCTTCAAAATCGGAATTTCCCCAATCATAACGCGCATAAATTAAATTGGGGTGTGCTGCAAGCATCTCTTTAACCAATGGTAAATTTTTATGTCCTGCTATTACAAATTCTTTAACCAGTTTAATGTCTAATGGTTCAGGTTCCTGTAAGTCTGGAGACATTGCATATATAGGAGTAACACTTGCCAAGGCAAGTCCTCCAAGTGAATGTTTAATAAATGTTTTTCTGTTCATCATATTGAAATTGTTTAGATTATCGCTCTCAAAAATCAATATTCAAACTGTAAAACCCCTTAAGAAACGTGTTTCTTTAAACGAAAAAACCAATTTAAAGGTGTTGTTTTCTATATGCAGAAGGCGTCATTTCTGTATGTTTCTTAAACGCTACGTTAAATGCAGTCACAGTACCAAAACCAGAATCAAAAGCTATTGTAGCTATTTTTTCATCTTTATATTTTAAATCTGCCAACAGGTACTTAGCTTTTTCAATTCGAAATCGATTAACAAACTCATAGAAATTCTGTTGCTCATTTTCATTGATGGCTTGGGAAACTTCTCTTGAACTTACACCTAATTTTTCTGAAACTATTTTTAAAGAAACATTTGGTATCAAAAAAATATGCTCATCTACAAAAAGCTTCTGAATTTTTTCAAACAGTACTTTTGAGCTATTACTATCTAAGTTTGAGCTCCCATATTTATCCAGATTGAAACTGTTGCGGTTTAAAAAAAGATATGAAAAAGCATAGATAAGAAACGTATAAAATATAGGCCCCCATATATAATACAGTTTAAAACTTAAAAAATTACCCAAATAATATACCCAAACGAAAGTCACACCAATAAGTATATTTCGATACCAGTACACTTTCTTTTTAGAAGATTTTGCTGTATTTCTTTTTAAAACCATCCAAGAAAGTACCAGATAAATAGCCAGATGAAAAATGACGAGACCATAATTCCAATAAGCTTCATATTTTCCAGTACTTGGAATGACTGCCAACAATAAAATAAAAAGTAAAAAGGGTAATAAATGAAGGTAATTCCAACGATATAAAATATGGCGTTTTTCTAATAGTTCAATCCCATAAAACCACAAGAAAGGACCAACAACAAAAATTCCCGAAAGGCCAATATTCCTTTGCCAAGCTTCTAATGACGTATAATACCCAAATACCGATTTACCAATTCTAATCGTTAACCCAAATAAAACAATTGCTAAATAAGTATTTAATTTTCTATTACCTGTTTTAAGTGTTAGAAGATAAATAGAAAGAATAGTTCCTTGAAACAGCCCTAAAGAGGCAAGAATAAATATGACATTATTTGAAATCATTAAACTTTGAGTAAAAAAATGGTTTGTAACCATGCTTGCATCCACCAAAAAGCGAATTTAGAATTCTCTTACTCAAAATACAATAATGCTATCACCAAAACTATCAATAAGTTTTAAACAAACCTATTCAAATCAATTTCATTAATAGCACCATGAGATGCATGCGCAACCACAACCCCATTTTTTATAACTATAAGCTGAGGTGACTCGTGCATGACTTGAAACTTATATCCCACTTCATTAGAAACATCTCTATAGTTAAGTAAATCTAAATAATATAAATCTAAATCTTTCTCTGTTAATTGATAACCACTAACAAATTGTCTTATTACCATACCACTAATACCACAACGCGTAGAATGTTTAAAAATAACTTGTGTTTTGGTTGTTGATTTTTTTTCTATAAAATCTAATTGAGGTATTTCATTTAAAGGAATCCAGGGTATCGATTTCTCCTCCTTAGCTTCAGTACTACCTCCAAATAGTTTATTTAATAATCCCATTATAGTGCAATTTTTATAATTTAAAAAAAGTACAAATTTACTTTTCATCTAATAAGTCGTTCTTATCCCAGAATCTTACAAACTGACTAAAAGTCACTATTTAAACAGGTTTACACGACATTTTGTCTCTTAAATTGTGTTGGTAAGATTATTGACTCATTGAAGGTGTAAATGTAAATTAATAATAACAATAAAGGTTTCCTCTTTCGTAGGAATGATAAAAAATATATTGATGAACTTAAATAATTATACAATAAAATCGCAAGAGGCCATACAGCAAGCACAGCATATTGCACAAGGCTTTTCTCATCAACAAATTGAAAACGAACATCTTTTTAAAGGTATTTTAGAAGTTGATGAAAATGTTTTACCATTTATTTTAAAAAAATTAAATGTAAATATCTCTATACTAAAACAGGCTTTAGATAAGCAATTAGAAAGCTTCTCTAAAGTTTCTGGTAGTGAACTTATGCTATCTCGTGAGGCTGGAAAAAGTCTTAATGAAGCATCTATCATTGCTAAAAAATTGAAAGATGATTTCGTTTCCATAGAACACCTTATTCTAGCTGTTTTTAAATCAAATAGTAAAATAGCACAAATGCTAAAAGACCAAGGGGTTAATGAAAAAGGTTTAAAAGCTACTATTGAAGAATTGCGTAAAGGCGAAAATGTAACGTCACAAAGCCAGGAAGACACCTATAATTCATTAAATAAATACGCTAAAAACTTAAATCAATTAGCTAAGGATGGAAAATTAGATCCTGTTATTGGTCGCGACGAGGAAATAAGACGTATTCTTCAAATTCTATCTCGCAGAACCAAAAACAACCCCATACTTGTTGGTGAGCCAGGAACTGGTAAAACAGCTATTGCAGAAGGTCTGGCACATAGAATTATTGATGGTGATATCCCCGAAAACCTTAAAGACAAACAAATTTTTGCTTTAGATATGGGAGCCCTGATTGCTGGTGCTAAATATAAGGGTGAGTTTGAAGAACGACTAAAAGCTGTCATTAAAGAAGTGACTACAAGTGAAGGTGATATTGTTTTATTTATAGATGAAATTCATACGCTAGTAGGGGCTGGTGGCGGACAAGGTGCCATGGATGCAGCCAATATCCTAAAACCTGCTTTGGCGCGTGGTGAACTTCGTGCTATAGGTGCTACAACCTTAGATGAATACCAAAAATATTTTGAAAAAGATAAGGCTTTAGAACGACGTTTTCAGAAAGTGATGGTTGACGAACCAGATACAGAAAGTGCCATTTCTATACTACGAGGTATTAAGGAAAAATACGAAACACATCATAAGGTTCGTATAAAAGATGAAGCTATTATTGGTGCTGTTGAATTATCTGAACGCTACATTACCAATCGTTTTCTACCAGACAAAGCCATTGACTTAATGGATGAAGCAGCTTCAAAACTGCGAATGGAAATTAACTCTAAACCTGAAGAACTGGATGTTTTAGACAGAAAGATCATGCAATTAGAGATTGAAATTGAAGCTATTAAACGTGAAAAGGACGAGTCTAAATTAAAATCACTCAGATCCGACTTAGCCAATATCAAAGAAGCCAGAAATGAAATCAATGCAAAATGGAAAAGTGAAAAAGAAGTCGTTGACAATATTCAAAATACAAAACAGGATATTGAAAACTTCAAGCTGGAAGCAGAACGTGCAGAACGCGACGGTGATTACGGAAAAGTAGCTGAGTTACGTTATGGAAAAATTAAGGACACACAAGAACAACTTGAGATTTTCCAAAAGCAATTGCAGGCACAGTCTGAAAACTCACTGATAAAAGAAGAAGTGACTTATGATGATATTGCCGAAGTTGTTGCTAAATGGACAGGAATTCCAGTAACAAAAATGGTTCAGAGCGAACGAGAAAAGTTACTTAAGCTTGAAAATGAGCTACATAAACGCGTAGTGGGACAAGAAGAAGCCATAACTGCCGTTAGTGATGCCGTTAGAAGGAGCCGTGCAGGTTTGCAAAATTCGAAAAAACCAATTGGTACCTTTCTTTTTTTAGGAACAACTGGTGTAGGAAAAACAGAGTTAGCAAAAGCTTTAGCAGAATATCTTTTTGATGATGAGAATGCAATGACTCGTATTGATATGAGTGAATATCAGGAACGTCATGCAGTAAGTAGGCTGGTTGGAGCCCCTCCAGGATATGTAGGATACGATGAAGGAGGTCAACTAACTGAAGCTGTGAGACGTAAACCTTATTCAGTTGTATTATTAGATGAAATTGAAAAAGCACACCCAGACACATTTAATATTTTATTGCAGGTATTGGATGAGGGCCATTTAACCGATAATAAAGGACGTGTAGCAGATTTTAAAAATACGATTATTATTATGACCTCAAATATAGGTAGCCATATCATACAAGAACGTTTTGAAGCAACTAAAGATATGGATACCGCTATAGAATCTGCTAAAGTTGACGTTTTAGGATTACTGAAGCAAAGTGTGCGTCCTGAGTTTTTAAATAGAATAGACGATATCATTATGTTTACGCCTTTAAGTAAAGAAAATATAACTGCTATTGTCGAGCTACAATTAAAAGCACTTACAAAAATGATAGGTCAACAAGACATTACTTTTGATGCGACCCAAGAGGCTATAGCCTATTTAGCCGAAAAAGGCTATAATCCAGAATATGGTGCCAGACCAGTAAAACGTGTTATTCAAAAAGAAGTCTTAAATGCCTTAAGCAAAGAAATATTATCAGGCAAAGTTACAACAGATAGTATCATACTATTGGATGCCTTCGATGAAAAACTTGTTTTTAGAAATCAAAAATTAGAAGCGAAAAACTCGTAATCAAATATGTATGTTTTGAAGCGAAAATAACCTGTTACTTTTTGTTTAACATTGAGAAGAGAAACCTTTTTAATTTAACTGCATCTATTGTATAAATATAAAAAATCAATGAAAGTAGTTAAATTAGAGTGGTTTCTTTTTTTTATTTATAAAATAAGTCAATGGATTTATTACCAAGCCTTAATTTTTAATTAATTATGATAAAAAATCCATAATAAAAATATACCGTTTGGTATATTTTTATTATATTTACAAAGTTATGACAACAAAAGCCGAACTTACATCTCAATATATCCTAGAAGTAGTAGCGCCTATTTTTAACAAAAATGGTTATGCTGCTACAAGTTTAAGTGATGTAACCAACGCCACTGGATTAACCAAAGGTGCTATATATGGTAATTTTAAAAACAAAGAGGACTTAGCTATAGCAGCCTTTATGTTTACCGTTAAAAACATGATGAAGCGTATTGCAGATCATCTATCCAACAGCGATTCCCCTATTGAGAAGTTGTTTCTTATAACAGATTTCTACAGAAACTACTACGATTACAGTAAACAACTTGGCGGGTGCCCCGTTTTAAATATAGGTGTAGATGCCAATAATCAGAACACCCTTTTACTTCAAAAGGTAAGATATATTATAGAAAAAATCCAAGACCAGGTGGCAACAATTATTGAAGATGGTATAGAGGCTGGAGAAATCTCATCTGAAGTAAATGCTATGAAGTTTGCAAAACGAATAGATACGATGATACAGGGAGCCATATTTATGACTTACACTATGGACGATAATTTTTATATACTAGATACCATGAATATGTTAGATAGCATCATAGAAAAAGAATTAAGAATATAATATTTTTTTAACCAAAAATATACCGATTGGTATATTAAATAACATTTAATATGAGTCAATTACCAAACATTTTACAGAGTAAAACAAAAGTTAGATTTCAAGACTGCGATCCATTTAATCACCTAAATAATGGGAGCTATATTAATTATTTTATGAATCATCGTGAAGATGCACTTATAGAGCATTATGATATTGATATTTTCAAAATAGCAAAACTAAGCGGAAAAGGTTGGGTATCCAGCAGCAATCAGATTGCCTATCTAAAACCTGCCTATTTAATGGAAACGGTCGTTATAGAATCTCAATTAATAGACTATACTGATAGCGAGCTAAAAGTAGAAATGCGTATGTATAACGAAGATAAAAGTCATTTAAAAGCTATTATTTGGTGTAGTTTTGTTCATTTTAATTTATTAAAACAAAAACGCGAAATACATACGGAAGATCTCATGTTCCTTTTTAAAAATGTCTATAATCCAATGAATGCTTTTACATTTGAAGAGCGTTTAATTCAAATAAAATCAGATCTTGTAAAAACCCCGTAGAATACCCCAATAATGTAATGGTTTAGAAATAAGCGAATAGCCATCAAGTAGCGTTATGTTAATAAAAATATGCTTTTATGTAAATTTTATATCATTATAAATATGTAAATTTGTAGTTGTATAGGCCCCTAAACTATATATGAACATAAATAATTCTAGTTTATCCCCTTAATAAACTTTTAAAACTACTTATAGCGATGGATGTTTCCAAGTATATTGATTATACACTTTTAAACCCAACCTCAACTGAGCGTAACATTATTGATTTATGCCATGCTGCAAAAAGAAATGGCTTTTATTCTGTTTGTGTTAGTAGCTCTTATGTAGCATTAGCAAAACAATTATTAGAAAATACAAAGGTTAAAGTTTGTTCTGTTATTGGATTTCCTCTTGGATCTACTGCTACAGCATCAAAAGTCTATGAAGCAAAACAAGCCATTAGTGATGGTGCAGATGAAATTGATATGGTAATTAATCTCGGTTTTCTTAAAAGTAAAAACTATGTATCTGTTTTTAAAGATATCAGTGATGTTAAACTTGCCATAGGAAAAAAAACTCTAAAAGTTATTTTAGAAGTTTCTGAATTAAATAAAAATGAAATCATAAAAGCCTGTGAAATCTCACTGGATGCTAATGCAGATTTTATAAAAACTTCCAGTGGTTTTTCTAAAGGAGGTGCTACATTAACCGTCGTGAAAATTATTAAGAAGACGGTTAAAGATGGGCTTAAAATAAGTGCATCAGGTAATATTAAAGATGCAGAAACTGCTAAAAAGTTTATTGATATTGGTGTTAGTAGAATAACTGCTTCTTCAGATTTTAAAATAAAACAATCTGTGTAGAACAATATTACTTTCAACAACTATAAAAAGGCTTTTAAAATATATATTTTAAAAGCCTTTTCTTTTTTAAACAAAACACTACGCCTTGTCAGTCCAAAAACTGATTAAAATCATAGTTAGTATATAAATAAAATCGCATTTTGGCCTCATATGTATCATTATAAAAATAGTACTAACTTTAACCAAGTTATGAAACCGATAAATAAATATATAGACCATACACTTCTAAAAGCCACAGCTACAACAAAGGAAATCATTAAACTCTGTGAGGAAGCAAGACAACACCAATTTTTTTCTGTTTGTGTAAATAGCTGCTATGTTCCTTTAGCTAAAGAACAATTAAAAAATAGCGATATCAAAATTTGCAGCGTTATAGGTTTTCCGTTAGGGGCCATGAGTACTAAAGCCAAGGTAGCAGAAACAACTTTGGCCATAAAAGATGGTGCAGATGAAATAGATATGGTTATTAATATTGGTTTGCTAAAGAGCAAAAAATTTGATGTCGTATGGAAAGATATAGAAGCTGTTAAAACATGTCTCCCAAATAATGTTTTGAAAGTTATTTTAGAAACATGCTATCTCGAAGAGTTAGAAATTATTAAAGCTAGCGAATTGGCCATACAAAGTGGTGCAGATTTCATAAAAACATCAACAGGGTTTGGCATTGGTGGGGCGACACTAAATGATGTAAAGCTTATAAAAAGTGTTTGCTCAGACTGTACAAAAATAAAAGCCTCTGGAGGTATAAAAGATTACGAAACGGCATTGGAATACATTAATTTAGGTGTTGAACGCCTAGGTACCTCATCTGGAATCGCTATTATAAAAGGAACTACTTCAAACTCCAACTACTAAAATGAGCATACATATAGAAGCAAAAAAAGGTGATATAGCCGAAACCATTTTACTTCCAGGTGATCCTGTGAGAGCTAAATGGATTGCAGAAACTTTTTTTGACAATCCCGTTTGTTTTAATAAAATAAGAAATATGTTTGGTTACACGGGAAACTACAAAGGAAAGCGTGTTTCAGTAATGGGTACAGGCATGGGAGTTCCTTCTATTTCTATTTACGCTCATGAATTAATTACCGAATATGATGTTAAAAATTTAATTCGCGTTGGTAGTGCAGGATCTTACCAAGAACATATAAAAATTAGAGATATTGTACTAGCTATGTCTGCTTCTTCTAATTCTGGTGCCAATGAACTGCGTTTTGGTGGTGCAGACTACGCCCCTACTGCTAATTTTGATTTATTCCATAAAGCAATAGAAACCGCTAAAAGAAAGCATATTCCCTTAAAAGCTGGAAATGTTCTAACTTCTGATGAGTTTTATGAAGATAACTTCGAATCTTATAAAAAGTGGTCAAAATTTGGAGTGCTGTGTGTAGAAATGGAAACCGCAGGCCTATATACTATTGCAGCTAAACATCAGGTAAACGCCTTAACCATTTTAACTATTTCTGATTCTTTAGTAACAGGAGAGCGCACCTCGAGTAAAGAACGCGAAACAACCTTTAAGGATATGATAGACATTGCATTAGAACTGGCTTAATTATAGAACATCGATTTGTTATTCAACCTTTACCTCTTCAAGTTTAATTTTTGACAATTCCTTTAACCCCTTAATACTATACAAGCTATCCAACAATAATAAAGAGGCATGCTTATCAAGGGGTTTAAAATTAATATAATCTACAAACCTTATTCCCTTTACATAACGCTCATTATAAGCTTCCCGGAAGCGTAACCCCGTGTCATCCCCCTCCTCATAAGAATATGCCAAATAATCTACTTTGAAAGTTTCAACATCAATCCAATACACAAACTCATCTTCAAAATCTTCACCGCCGCCTTCTTTGTTAAAGGTAATTTTAATCTTATGATATGGTTTATTCTTAATAGTAACTTTTCCTAAATACTTTTTATTTACTGCAGAATCGTTTAAGCCATATGGCAATATTGAAAAATAATGGACCGAGTTTACAGAACTACCATATTTCAAAACCATACCATCTGGTATGCTAACAGGGGTATTATTTACAAGACGTTTAAAACCGGTATTGGTTAAAATATCTAAAATGGAATCTTTAGAGCTAACAGTGAGCCTCCCATATGAAAAACTGCCGTTATGACGCTTGGCTATATAGTGCCTATCTCTAAAATTAAAGTTGATACTTGATGAATCTATAAGCGAACCTCCCGAAACTTCAATGGCCTTATCTATAATATATTGCGCATCTTCCTGCTTACAGCTAAAAAACATTGTTATTACAAAACTAACCAACACTATCTGTTTAAAAAAATTCATACACTTTTTTATTGTAAGTCGTAAAACCAACCATAACTTACCATGATACTTATAAAAACATTTCAATATTTATTCATCAAACAGCTACAACCATCCTTAAGGCAGCCAACCTTTTTAACCTATAATTAGATCGAAATGTATAACATGTCCTGTAAATTTTTGTGCCATTATATTAATAGCGGATTCTTTTAATTGTAAAATTCGCGGGTAACCTCCTGTAGTTTGGCAATCTCTCATTAAAACAATGAGTTTTCCTGATGGTGTTAATTGCACCGTTCCTGGCAATACAGATGATGTTATAATAGGTTCCAGACTATTTTCTAAAGGTTCTGCTAATTGATAAGCCATCCTATTGTTTTCTTTAGAAATAGTAAAATCTTGTGAAAACAATAAGCTTTGCTGTTCTTTTGAAAGTTTCTGAAATTCTGGCCCCTTAAAAACCTCTATGTTCTTAATATCAAAATGTGTATTGACCATTTTAATCGCTGCATGTTTTTTTTCAAGGCTTTTCAACGAATCATCGATTGACAAATTACAGTTTTTAAGCAGTATAGCCTGCTTTGTTATGCCAGAATACATACTATAGCTATTCATGATTTTTTCGGTTTTAAAACCTCCCAAAACAGCTAAATAAGCCCTAAATCCAGAAATAAGCTTGCCAAAAGACACCAAATCGCCTCTTTTTATTGGAATTTGTTTATTTAATTTTATTGGCAGACCATTTAATTTGGGAGACATATCTGCACCTGATATACAAATACTGGTATCGCAACTAAATTCGAGTGCTGGTCCCGTCATGGTCATTTCAATAACGGCAGCATGCTTATCATTACCCAACAATATATTAGCCATAGATGCCGAATATATATCCATAACCCCCGAATAAGGCACACCATAATCCTGATACCCATAACGTCCCAAATCTTGAATTGTAGAATACAAACCTGTTTTTAAAACCTTAACCATCAATCACCTCACTTTCTAATTGATACACGCCAGCCTTTACCAGTGTCTTGATATCTTCATATTCTTTAATAGAAATCGGTTTAAAAACAATTTTATCACCTGCATTTACAAAGCAAGGTATGCTGTTCTTAGGGTTAAAAAATTCTATTGGGGAATTACCTATAATGTTCCAGCCTCCAGGACTCTCACTAGGGTAAACTCCTGTTTGATTTCCTCCTATGGCTACAGCTCCTTTCGTTATTTTTAGTCTAGGTGTCGATTTGCGAGGCGTATGAAGCCTTTTATCCAATCCGCCCAAGTACATAAACCCAGGTAAGAAACCGATAAAATAAACAGTATAAACTCCTTTAGAATGGAGCTTGACAATAGCTTCCTTAGATAGCTTTTTCTCAAGAGCCATCTCGTTTAAATCAATAGCAAAAATAGCATCATAACACACAGGGATTTTCCACTGTTTTGGCCTTAATTTGAGATACTGTTCCTTTTGATAATATAATTGATCGAGTTCATTTATAACATTTTCAAATAAAATAATTTTATTTTTATAAATTATTAATAATGAATTAAATGCTGATTTTACTTCAACTATATCTTTAATTGAAAAATTTTTAATTTTCTCTTTAAACAAATTAATATCCGAAAGGATTTTCTCATCAATAATTGCAGGCCATTCAACTAACACAGACCGTTCCCCAAAAGGTTTATACGTGAGTTTATAAATCATCTTATTTGGATACCATGATTTTTCAAACGGATGCCTAAATTTTTAATCAAATTTATAGCATTGGGATTATCTCCGTGAATACAAAATGTCTGCGCCTTGATATCTAACATTTTACCCGTGATTGTTTTAACCTTTTGTTTAGATAGTATACTTAAGATATGGGCAAACAAATAATCTTCGTCGTGTATAGAAGCATTGGTTTCTTTTCTTGAAACCAAAGTTAAATCTTCATTATAGTTTCTATCTGCAAAAGCCTCATAGATAATTGGAATATTTTGAGCTATGGCCAATTTCTCAATAACAGATTTATAAGGTACATAAAGCTTAATTGGCAGCACCATAGTTTTCACAACCTCTATAATAATATTAGCAACCTTTTCATCTACAGCTGCTAAATTATACAATGCCCCATGTGGTTTTATATGGTGTAAAGATCTATGCTCTTCTCGAAGAATATCCAACAAATTATCAACCTGCCCCTTAATACTTTTAAACAAAGCGGCGCAGGGCATTTCCACAGGTATTCGTCCAAAGTTTACTTTATCAGGAAACGATGGGTGTGCCCCAATCTTTACATGATGTTTTTTTGCTAGCCTAATAACCTGTCGCATGGTGTCTTGGTCTCCCGCATGTCCTCCGCACGCAATATTACAAGAAGAAATATACGGCATGAGTTGTGACTCATTACCCATCCCTTCTCCTACATCTACATTAATATCAATAGCATTTGGTATCACTAAAAAATATTTAACTGAAAAACTTTGTTGAGTGTTGCTACAGATAGCAAGATACTAATTCCTAGAATTATAAACCCGAAGATATTTTGTTTTATGTTATTTTTATGGATTCCTAAAACAGAGGGTTTGTTCACGATCCAGATTAAAAAGCCAGCAATAACAGGTAGTAAAACACCATTAGCCACTTGAGCAAATTTAATAATATCTATAGGGTTGATTGCTAAGGAAGAAAACAAAACCCCTAAAAACAAAATAAACATCCAGACAGCTCTAAACTTTTTAGATTTTAAATTTGAATGCCATCCTAAACAACCGCTCGCCACATAGGCTGCAGCCAAAGGCGCTGTAATCGCACTGGTAATACCAGCCGCAAACAGTCCCATAGCCAAAAAATATTTTGCAAAACTTCCGAACAAAGGCTCGAGTCCTTTTGCCAATCCCAATACGCTATCTATACCCTGGGATTGAATGGCAGCCCCCGAAATAATGATACACATAGACACTAGCCCACCTAAAACAATTGCTATAACCGTATCGTTTCTCGCATATTTTAAATCGCTCTCTCTTTGCCACTTCTCTTTTACCAGAGATGTATGCAAAAACAAGTTATATGGTACAACTGTAGTTCCAATTAATCCGATAACTGTTAATAAACCATCATTTGAAACCTTTGGAATAAAAACACCCCTAAAAATTTCTGATATACTTGGTTTCGTTATAATTGCTGTTACTAAAAATGACAAGCTCATTAATATAACCAATCCTATCAATACCTTTTCAAGTAGTTTGTAATTGCCCTTATACAATAAACCAAAGGCTATTAGTCCAATAATTGCACTCAAAATATTTATAGAAACTCCATCAATTTCAATATTTGGACGCCCAATAATGGTTTGTAATCCCAAAACACCGCCAGTAATGTTACCCGCTTCGTACGCTGCATTACCAATTACGATAGCAGATAGGACCAACACAATGGTAAATGTTTTTAAAATTGGATGCTTTATTTCCGTTCTTATAATTTGCGATAAACCTTTTTGAGAAATAACGCCGAGACGCGCTGACATTTCCTGAAGCACCACAGCTGCTACTATGGATAACAACATCACCCAAAGCAGTGAATACCCAAAACCTACTCCTGCAAGTGTACAAACAGTAACGGTACCTGGTCCTATAAATGCTGCTGCAACCAATGGTCCTGGGCCTATATTTTTGAAAAGCTTTTTCAGATGGTTAGAAAACTAATGATAACACCTAAATATATTACTTTATTTGGGTTTATAAAACACCCTTGCAAGGCTATGTTTTTTTTAGAAGATAATCTTAAGAATTGTTCTAATGAATCATTCTGAAACAGAATTCAATGCGTAAATAGCAAAACTGCCTAACCAATGACCTCCTTCATAGCTATCGTTTATAATACTTGGTAATGAATAATTTATATGGTAATTTGCCATCTGTTTAAGATGCATATATTCTGGCAACCCTTCCGCTATCTTATTTAAGCTCCATGCCCGCGAAAAATTAACACCATCTAAATGTACCAGTTTTCCGTCTTTTCTATCTGATACTTTTCCTGTTTCAATCACAAAATTTTTATCTCTTAATTGTGGCAAAAACAGGTTTAACCATACTCTAAATTCGGCGGTAGTCAGCACTCGTTTCATTAAAGCGGCTTCTTCTAAACATGGTGATAAAAAATCATAGCCACCTGGCTCCCATGATATCGGACAGTCCGCATCTTTTAAATAAAAGTTCTTGGCACGCTGCTCTATTAAATCTTTTAATTCTGTATTATTTACTGTGTTGGCATAATCCCATGCAAAGCTTAGCCCAAAGGCTGTATTTGGGTGTTCTCCCACGCGAATTGGATAATTTAATTTAGGTAGAAATTCTATATATTTCTCGACAATTAAATTGGTTAAAGGGCCTAAATTGTTTTCCAACTCTCTCGCAACAGGAGATTCCCAGGTATGTATTTCTTCGGCCAATTTAAGCAACCAGGCCCAACCATAAGTCCGTTCATAAGATTTGTTGTGCTCTCCAAAAAAATAAGCCACTTCTGTTTCTATATGCTCTTTTGATATATTTTGAAGTAATTTTTTTTCAATAATTTCTGCTTTATCCATTTCTGGAAAGGATTTTAGCAAACTTACTAAACTCCAATGCCCGTGTACTGCAGAATGCCAATCGAAACAACCATAAAAAGCAGGATGTAATACACTTGGTGGTTTTAAATCATCATCGCTTCCTAAAGTTTGGGATAATCTATTCGGATACTCTATGTTCATACAATGAAGAGGCAGCTCTCCTAAAGTATTAGCATCTTCTAAATCAAGTTTTGGGATGCTATCCATTTCTGCAACATTAGGGGGCGAGTTTAAAGCTAAAATAAGTGTGTTTTTTTGTTTTTCTTCTTTTGAATTGTAACAACTAAAGATTAATGCTATTAAGAGTAGTATGGTATATTTTTGCATACTGTAAATTTAGGGATGTATTCTTAAAATTTGGATAATTTTTATACATTTTGTATTTATGATAATTATCTCTTAGAAAATAACTTGAATACAGAATAGAAACTGCTTTTTATAGGGTTTATATTAAACAGAAAGCCCCTTCTGAATACTTTTAACCTAGAAATCAAAGCAGTTTCTATTCTGTATACTAGTGTGTATGTATATTCAAAGAATAACCTGAATATTTTAAAGCTTTTAGATTAAAAAATCTGGTTTAGTTAATAATCTTAATTATTTAAAATACGACTCAATCCCCTATTTAGATTTTTTTCCAAAACATCATACTTTTTGTCACTTAAGAAAAGTTCTTTTATTTCTTTGAACAAGATACCTAAATCACCATTCGTATATCCTTGATTTTTAATGGATAATTGAATTTTCTGAATACTTTGATAATCATTATCCTCTTTAAATTCTTGATGGATTTTTTCAAAATTACTTGTTTCTATTTTCGATTTTATAAAGTCTATTTCAAATTTCGATTCAGAAAAATTGGCATTGGCACAATAAATTAATATGTAAATTTTTAGTTCTTCGTTTGTCCAGTTGGTTTTAATTTCTCTCATTGGTTCTTTTATAACTTCTATAGTTTTACGTTTTAAATACAACAAAAAATAAAAGTGGGTGGGTTCTTACAAATTAAAATAAATTATAACAAGGCTTTTCAGTGGCGTTAAAAAAGTTTTATTTTCTAACCAAATACAACAGATTAATTAACAACCAAAAACTATTTAATTATGAAAAAATCAGTTATTTATTTTTAGTATTCCCAATCTTACTCGTTTCGTATATGGACAATGAAATTGTCCCCATTAAACAATCATAAGCGGGAATGCTGTAAATACTGTTTGTTACACTGCCACCATACATACGTGTAATTAGAAAGCTTATTTCAAAAAATCAAAAAAGGTCTAGGATATGCAAATACTCTAGACCTTTTTCATATACAAACTGGCTATAAAATGGGTATCATTAGTTCTACTTATATAAATATTATTGTGTTTTTATTATCACTTTAATAAGGAGATAGCCCTGTACATCCATAGAAACTCCAATAGTACCTAAACATCTTTGGATGAATGCTGCAACACCAGGAACCTGGGGCTGCCATAGCTGCCAATGTTGTACAAATACAGGCTGCGTTGTTATTACACCCTGCTAAAACAGCTAATAAGGCTATAGAACAACACCCCTCTGTTGCCACCGTCCATTTCCAAGAAAGCGCGATGGATACGGTGCCAGATTGATAGCCAATCAGTTCAATTGGAAAAGAATAGATCCCATCTGCCCCAATATTATCAATATTTACATGATGCTCATAACTTCCAAGACCATCTCTAAATTTTGCTACATCATCATTGGTTATTGTAGCAGTAACAATAAGCGGAATAGCGTCGTTAAAATCGCCTGTAAATATACTATCCTTTAAAAGTGTCAACCCTTTCAAAGTCACGTTGCCCTCTATAAGCTCTCCTTTTTCGGAAATTTCTGTTTTACTAAGTTTAACAGTGGCTGCATCTTCTGGCATTGGCCATGTGGGCTCTACTACTTTTACCTCTGGTTCCAGATTAGGAGTACCAGTAACCTCCTTTGATTTTTGATTGCAAGCTACCAACATGGCTGCAATCATAAAAAATAACACTGATTTTTTCATAATTAAATAGTTTATGTTTGTTAAAATATGATCGCCATCTGCGACACACCACAATTAGAAAATGATTCTAATTAAAAATGTATAATGTGAGAGGTCTAATATTATGCTATTAAAAAGGAAGAGAATTTAAAGATAATAAAAAAAACATAAAACACTATAAAACAACACATTAAAAATTATTTATTTAAAATCCTTATAGCTTTATATTATTTTTATTGTTACTCTCCTGTGCTCTTCTCAAATATTGTAACAGTACATAAATACTTCCTTATATTGATTAATTTAAAACTCTATGATTTTGGTTATACATTTCCAAATACCTACAAAAGTTTCATTCTTTCCATATTCAGATACCTTTTGAAAAGTAGTTTTAGAATAAAACTATAAAAGATGCATCGAAACGTTTAGACAAATGAAGCCTTAACCAAGACTAAAACTCGTTAAAAATACGTTTTCATCGCTATAAAATAAAAAATGTAAGATTAAGAATATTAATAAAAAATTAAAAAAACTACAAATAATCTAGTTTTTGTCAAGTTTAAAAATCGATTCAAACAAGATAAACTATATAATTTAGCAATAAATCTATACAAGTCGTTAAAGACATTAATTACTACCACTTAACCTTTAAATTAAACTATTATGAAAAAAACTAAACTTAGCTTATTGCTAACAATTATGGTATTGACTTCAGTCATAGCCCAACCAACGCCTCCTGCTGGAAAAAAGTGGGTTGCAGTTCCTCAATTAACAGATGGTGTTAACGGAGAATGGACCTCAAGCAAGTGGTTCAAACCTTTATGGAATTACGGAGAACCTGTTCAAATGGCTGCCGAAAATGCACAGTTCACAAACGGAGAACTAAGAATTAAGGCAACCCTTACGGGTGGAACCAGATGGTTTAAGACTTCCAGAGTGCAGTCGCACGCCCAAATCAAATACCCCATGTATACAGAAGCCAGAATTAAAACAGCACATATTTCAGCTTATAATACATTTTGGATGAATAACGGAGATATCAATAATAGAGATGAGATTGATATCATAGAAAATAACTCCAAACCTTCATGTGGGTGCCAGCCAGATTTTCCATGGACAATGAATTCTCAATACTTTCATGTTATAAATGGTGATGTTAAAAGAGCCAAAGGCAACTTTGATAACAGAAACCTTCCCAATGGCACTCCTGGAAAAGGCGTTAAATGGAATGAGCAATTTCATGTTGTAGGTGTTTGGTGGAAAGATGCCAGAAATATTCAATTTTATTTAAACGGACAGCCAGCAGGCAGCGTTGTTTCTGCAAGAGATTTTACAAGAAATTTAAATTTAATTTTTGATTTATGGACAAATGAAGCTTCTTGGCTTGGTGGTCTTGCTTTAAGATCCGATTTAAACAACAATGCGATCAATACCATGAGAATTGATTGGGTTAAAACTTGGAAACTAGAAAATGATACTGGAGGTGGTAGCAGCAATATAGTCACCATGCGAAAAGGAAATTCGACTGGGTTTTCAATAGACGGCAACAATGGCGGTGCTAATAATCAAAACGTTTATTTATGGGCCACAAACAGCAATAATGTCAACCAGCAATGGGAAGAAATAAACCGAGGCAATGGTTTTTATTCTTACAAGAAAAGGAATACCAATTTTTGCTTAGATGGTGGTAACGGAGGCGCAAATGGTCAAAATGTAAAATTATGGACTTGCTCAAATAATAATCAAAATCAACATTGGAAAAAAGTTAATCTTGGAGGCGGAAAATTCCGTTTAGAAAAGCGAAATGCTCCAGGATACTCAATTGATGGCGGTAATGGTGGTGCCAATCTTCAAAACGTTTATTTATGGGCTTCAAATAACAACAATGCTAATCAACATTGGCTTTTTGGCGGAAGTTCGGCAAAATCTTCCAGAAAATCTCCTAGCGCTGAAAGTAGCATTGAAGATATAGATTATACAGAAAATCAAAGTTTTGTTCTATACCCGAATCCCGCTTTCAATAAAATCACACTTGAAGGAATTGGTAATAGTACATCTGAAGCTATTATTTATAATTTGATGGGGTATCAAGTAAAAAAGGTGAAAATAAGTAAAAAAGCGAACATTATTGATGTAAGCACACTAGCTTCAGGAATTTATCTTGTAAAAACGAAACAAAAAAACGGAAAAAGTATTTCTGCAAAGTTTATTAAGAAATAGCTTTTTCTTGATCAAAAAATAATCAAAAACAAAGAGGCCTAGAGTATTTTTATTGCTCTAGGTCTATTCAACTATAAATATTTCACATCATAATATTTTGTCAATCAATTCATGATAGGTTTAGCATTTATTTTCTTTTTCGGTATTGTAATAATGTGGTTTAATGTTAAACTTATTTAATATTCTTATTCTGAAAGGAAGGAATTTCCAGCAGTATGCACTAACCGTCTTACTTCCTAACATGAGTTTGTACAACTCTGCAAGGGATTTAACAATGACCATAAAAATAACCAAAGCAAGCACCCCTATCAACGCTATTTGAAATAGTTCTATTCGTAATACACCTACCCAAGATTTTATTTTTAAATAAGTATATAAATTTGCACATGAAAGAACAAAGAAAAATAGAATAAGAATATAATAAACATATGATGAATATAGAGGATATTCCCAACTCTTAGACTTATATTTCTTAAAAAACACGCTAAATAATAGACCTACGCCTTTTAAAACACCCCATTTATCTGCTTCAGGCTTAAGGAGGTTATATTTTTTAAAATTTTTACATATATTATCGATATTAAGTCCTTTATATTTTAAGACATCTTTCCAATGTTCTTTAGGGAATGACAAATGTTCCTTTGCGTTTTCTAATTTTCCTGCGCACACCTCCCACGTAATGACATCTTCGATAGATTTTTTACGATTTTTGTCTATTTTACTTGCACCTATCTCAAGATTTATCAATTTACAATAGCCAGCATATCTATTTATTGAATTAAACTTGTATAACGCAAGGTAGAAAAAAGACGAAATTATTGTTGCAGAAAACATACATATAAGAGCCAAACTTAATGAATTACTATCTGGGTTCATAAGAGCTGTCATGGCTATATAAAGGATTCCCGATCCCCCAATAGCAAAACTCAAGTGTGTGGTTAACCTATGGCGGTTAGACTCCATAGCTTCACGAATAATCTCATATTCTTTTATGTTTTTAGCTAACATTCTCTATTCAATTAGTTTTATTTTTGTAATTATAAATTATAATGCTTTATAAATTAGTACAACTAAAAACAAAAAATAGGTGGTATATTATTAAATAAATTATGAAATAGCGGAAAAACTTCATTATAGTTTCTCTTTTAAAAATGTATATAAAGTCCATTATTTTACCCCAAACACTCCCTCAAAACCCAAGCCCTTACCCCAAATAGCTTCACTAATATACCAGTCATTAATAGTTTTAAATATTTCAGATAAATAAGGTTTTTACCCCTCATAAAAAGGGGATTTAACCCCTAAAAAAAGGAGGATTCTGCTAATATAACCTTATTGAAATTTCGGGAAATTAGTAGTGTTAATTTTTTGATTATACGAATAGTAACTAGTTGCTATTATTTAATGCAATCTAAAAGGAATCATTTTCTTCTTATAAGCAAATGACCTTATAGCGGCTAATGATTTGAGAGATGATCAGAGATTAAAACTCGCAATATTAAAGCCGAACCATGCAAAATCAAGACCGAAACAACACAAACAAAGACCTACTTAAAACCAATGGAGGAAAAACAAAGTCTATCGCCATAGAAATCCCTTCCATTTCATTACCAAAAGGAGGAGGTGCTATAAGTGGTATAGATGAAAAATTCTCAGTAAATGCCATAAATGGTACAGCTTCATTTTCAGTGCCACTGCCACTTTCACCTTCAAGAGGCGTATCTCCATCATTAAACCTATCATATAACTCTGGAGCAGGCAATGGTATTTTTGGATTAGGTTGGAGCTTAGATCTGCCATCCATTAAACGAAAGACAGACAAGGGACTTCCTCAATATCTAGACGCTATAGATTCGGATACCTTCCTGTTTTCAGGAACCGAGGATCTCATTCCCGAATTCCGAAAATTAAATGATGGAAGCTTCAAGACGGACGATGAAGGTGCCTATATCATTAAGGAAAAAAATTCATCAGACAAATTATTTGTTATCCGTAACTACATCCCACGTATTGAGGGGAATTACGACCGAATCGAACGCTGGACAGAGAAATCGACTGGACGAATAAAATGGAAAGTTACTACTGGCGAAAATGTAACTACTTTATTTGGATGGACTGATAATTCGATTATCTCAAATCCAGAAGACCCAACAAAAATATTTGAGTGGCTCCCAGAATTTGTATTTGACGATACTGGGAATTGTTCACAATATATATATAAGAAAGAGGATAAAACTGGCTTCGACCATGGTTTGCTTCACAATAGAAACAGGTACAAGGAAAACGAGATCACCTTTACCAACACCTATTTGGAGAAAGTTCTTTATGGAAATAAAACACCATATTACTTTCCTAATGATGCATGCCCTGCTAAAAGTGATTATCTGTTCTCCATCATCCTTGACTATGGTACTTTAGGTCCTGATGAATCCCCAGAAACCTTGAAGAACTGGGATTATAGATGGGATGCCTTTTCAAATTACAAGGCAGGATTTGAAATACGGACCACCCGACTTTGTAAAAGAGTATTGTTATTCCATCACTTTAAAAACGAAAACGAATACGAAGGCTTGGTTAAAAGCCTTGATTTTGTATACAATACCGATACAGATTCCCCATTTGCATTTTTGGAAAAGATATGTTCTAAGGGATATATAAAAAAAGCAGATGGAACTTACTCAAGCAAAGAACTTCCACCACTGCAATTTGAATATCAGCAACCCAATTGGCATGATGAGATAAAGACCATTTCGGACGATACGATGATCCATACGCCTACAGATTCTGAATACAGAAAATATCAGTTCGTAGACCTGTACAGCGAAGGACTGTCTGGTATATTGACCGAACAAGCAAACAGTTGGTACTACAAACGCAACTTAGGCGGTGGGAATTTTGAGCAAGCCAAAATGATATCCCCAATGCCTTCCTTGGCGGGAATGGGCTCATCCATGCAACTTGTTGACCTCAATGGAGATGGTAGAAAACAATTTGCCTCCTTTGACAGTCATACTCCTGGATATTTCGAACTCGATGAAGAAAGTGAATGGCAGGGTATGCGTTCCTTTACCTCGATTCCCAATATAGATTTTGGAAATGAAAACACACGATTATTGGATCTGGATGGAGATGGAAAACCCGAAATTGTCATTTCTGAAGATCATGTACTCACCTGGTATCCATCTGAAGGCAGAAATGGATTTTCGGCTGCTCGAAAAACAGCTAAACCTTTTGATGAAGAAGAAGGTCCGCACGTGGTTTTCGCAGATGCCAGACAAACCATTCACTTCTCTGATATGACTGGAGATGGAATGACAGATATTGTCCGCATACGGAACGGTGAAGTCTGTTATTGGCCCAATCTAGGTTACGGAAAATTCGGATCGAAAGTAACCCTGGATAATGCCCCTACCTTTGATAATCCAGATTGTTTCAATCCTTCCTTTTTACGATTGGCAGATATTGATGGCTCTGGCACATCAGATATCGTTTACCTAGGTAAAAACCAGCTTACTTGTTGGAAAAACATGAGTGGAAACAGTCTTTGTGCAGCACCTTTTAAAATTGAATCCCTTCCCGAAGTTCATGACCAATCCAATATCTCCGTAATCGATCTCTTAGGTGATGGGGTGGCGTGCATCGTTTGGTCCAATTCTTTATCCAAAGAAGCAAACGCACCGTTAAAATACATAGACTTAATGCAGGGCAAAAAACCCTATATCCTCACTAAATATGTAAATAATATGGGGAAAGAAGTATCCATGGAATATACACCATCAACCAAGTTTTATCTCGATGACAAACTAGCGGGGCAACCCTGGGTAACTAAACTGCATTTCCCTATACAGTGTGTCTCCAAGACATTGATCAAAGATAAAATATCTGGACATCAATTTGTAAGTGAATATAAATACCACCATGGATATTACGACCATGCAGAAAGAGAATTCAGAGGTTTTGGAATGATAGAACAACTAGATACCGAAAGTTTTGAGCATTGGGTACGGGGCGATGCCTCAAATATTGTAGAAGAGCCACTTCACCAAGAACCTGTAGTTACCAAAACATGGAATCATACAGGAGCATTTCTACAACGAGATAAGATACTGAGTCAGTATGCAAAAGACCATTGGTATGAAGCCCTCGAAAGAGAAGGCTTTACTACAACACATCATGAAGCTCCTCTTCCCGATGCGAGATTAGTCGCCACCTCTGGGATTGATCCTGAAATACTCAACCTTCTTTCCAAGCAGGAATTACAAGAAGCACAAAGAGCCTGTAAAGGAATTCGTTTACGCTCAGAAGTTTTCACTAAGGACATCAATAAATCCATAAACTCTGTAAAGTTTCGCAGACAAGAACTTACCCCTTTTTCGGTGACAGCACAGAATTACATCATAGAGCTATTGCAACCCAAAGGCCACAACAAACATGCGGTTTTTACAGTCAAGGAAAGTGAAGAAATCATCTACACCTACGAACGTAATCCTGAAGATCCCAGAATCACACACACACTAAATATTAAAACAGATACATATGGCAATGTTCTGGAATCTGCCAAGATTGTTTATCCGCGAAAAAAGGCGGAAATCACACTTCCTTATAAAACTCAGCTACAGCAGGAAAAAACAGTGCTTACATATACCGAAAATATATTTACAAACGATGCGATTGGAGATGAAGCGTATAGATTGCGACTGCCTTCCGAAGAAAAAACATTCGAGCTACAAGGAGTTTCGAAAACCAATACCTATTACACGATCAATGATTTCATAGATATACTTACCAATGAAAGATCACGTGTTATTCCGTATCATGAAATGAACAATCCTCACACCTCCGATAAGGCGGGAAGAAGGCTAATAGAACATACCCGTTCTATCTATTACTGCAACGACCTTGCTGGTCCTTTACCACTACATGAACTGGAATCTTTGGCACTTTCGTTCGAAAACTATCAACTAGCTTATACTCCAGCATTACTGACAGACATTTTCGACGACAAGGCCAACAATGCATTAATGAGTGAAGGCAAATTTACAAATAGCGAAGGCGATGATAACTGGTGGGTGCGGTCTGGCATAACACAATTCAAACTGGCATCAGAAAACCAGACTGATGCCAAGAATCGATTCTATGCCCCTATTTCATATACAGATCCTTACGGTGCGACAACCCAAGTCGCGTACTATGGTGATTATTTTTTGTTTATCCAAAGTACTACAAACGCCCTTGGGAATACGTCCAGTGCCAGCAATTTTAACTTCCGAACACTTACACCTCAACAGGTAAGAGATCATAATGGAAACCTATCAGAAGTTATTAGTGATGAACTAGGTTTTGTAAAAGCCATGGCCTTCATGGGCAAAGGAGACGAAGCCGACGAATTAACTGGGCTTACGGAAACAACGGATACTGCCGAGTTAAATTCAACCAATAGTTTCTTTGAAGCTTCAAATTCTGAAAAACTAACCCTAATAGGAAAGAAATTGCTGAACTGCGCTTCTTCACGGTTTGTCTACAATCTTGATGCCTATTCCTTTTCTGGCAGCCCAATTGTTACAACAACAATCAAACGCGAACAGCATTTTAAACAGCAATCCGATTCTCCAATTCAAATTAGTTTCGAATATACCAATGGTATGGGTGAAGTTATAATGAAAAAAACACAGGCCGAACCAGGTAAGGCCAAACAGGTACTTGTGAATCCAGACAACACTATAACCGTAACCGAAGTAGATACTTCAATGCTAGAACCCAAGCAACTTCGCTGGATTGGGAATGGACGGATTATTAAGAACAATAAGGGTAGTGAGGTAAAGCAATATGAACCATATTTCTCTGTTACCCATCACTATGAAGATTTTAAAGAATTAGTAGAAACTGGAGTAACACCCATATTTTACTACGATGGGCTCGATCGATTGGAGAAAGCTGAAATGCCAGATGGTACATTCATGAAAGTCGAGTTTAATTCTTGGAAGCAAACCGTTTTCGATACAGCGGATACTATACTCGAATCTCCATGGTATCACGATCGAACCAACCGCCTTATTGATGCTAAACTCTTGAAAGAAGGCAAGAACCCTATTAGGGAAAAACAAGCCGCAGACAGCGCCGCTATACATGCCAATACTCCAAATAGCATGTGTTTTGATACACTTGGCAGGCCTATCTTGTCTATTGACCACTATAGGAACAGCATCAATGGCATGGAGGAACAACACTATACAGAAATCGAGCTTGATGTTGAAGGCAACCTAAGAGCTGTCACCGATGCTCGCGGTAACTCCGTAATACAATATAAATATGATATGCTTGGTAATTTGGTATACCAAAAATGTGCGGATGCTGGTCAGCGATGGTTACTTTCTAATATCCTGGATAATCCGCTTCGTACCTGGGACGAAAGGGATCATGAAATCCAGTATTTCTACGATATTATGAGCCGTCCAACCTACAGTAAAGTGATAAATACTGTAGGGAACTCTGGTGATAGCCTACTAAACAATATTTTTAATCGCATTATATATGGTGAAAACCTGTTAACAGAAGATCGCAGTAATGAAACCGAATTACAGGCCAGAAATGTACTTGGTAAGGTTGTTCAGCATTACGATACAGCTGGATTATTGGACACTCCAGAATATGATTTCAAGGGCCAACCCCGCTTCACTACCCGAAAACTATTTTCAAAATATAAAGAAACAGTAGACTGGACACAAGCCAATCTGGGCAAAAACCTAGAGCCTACAAACGGATTTACAACAGTTACAAAAACCGATGCCATAGGCAGAACGACTCAACAAACGGCTCCCGATGGCAGCACCACAATTTCTTCCTATAATCGGTCTGGTCTTTTAAATGGTCAAAGTGTACTACAGCTAGGATCAGAGATAGCTTCCCCTCACATTCTTTCCATTGATTATAATGAAAAAGGGCAGAGAAACAAGATCATTTATGGCAATAATGTTAGTACCAGGTTCTACTACGATCGGGAAACATTCAGATTAAAAAGACTAGAAAGTAAACGCCTTAATGGAGACCCATTACAAGACTGGTACTATACATACGATCCCATTGGAAACATTACTCATATAGAGGATAAAAATGTTCCAGTAAATTTTTTCAACAACCAAAAAGTTACAGGTATTTCTACCTATATCTACGATTCACTGTACCGATTGATAGAGGCCACAGGTCGGGAAAATGATGCAGCGCTTTCTTTTAACAGCTGCGATAATTGGAACGACAAGCCATTCATGCATGCTTTAAGCCCTGGAGATCCTATGGCAGTGAGAAACTACACCCGACGCTATCAATACGATCCTGTTGGAAACATCGTGGAAATGAAACATAGGGCTGAAGGCGGAAATTGGACAAGGGCCTATACATACGAAACAGTCAATAATCGATTAAAAAGCACTCAGATCGGAGATAATAGCAATCCAGCTACTTATACCAAATACACCCATCATGAAAAGCATGGTTTCCTCACAGCATTACCGCATCTTGAGACCATAAAATGGAACTTCAAGGAAGAAGTTATGCTTACTAGTCGCCAACGCTGTACTCATGATAATATTCCTGTCATCACATATTATCAGTACGATGGTAACGGTAAGCGTATTCGCAAAATAACCGAAAATCAAACTGCTGAAGGTGGTATACCTTCAAAAAAAGAAGAACGGATCTACTTGGGAGCATACGAACTGTATAAAAAGTACAGTAACCCTCACAGAGGACTAGAACGAACGAGCCTTAATCTCTCCGACCAAGGACATCGATTCGCAACCATAGAAACTCGGAATAATGTGGACGACGGAACAGAAAGACGACTCACCCGCTATCAACTGCACAATCACCTTGGTTCCTGCTCTATGGAGTTAGATGGAACTCTTAAAGCCAACATCATTTCATACGAAGAATACCATCCCTATGGAACTACGGCCTATCAGGCTAAAAACACAGCCATACGATCAGCAGCTAAGCGTTACCGCTATACTGGTATGGAACGGGATGAAGAAACTGGGTTAGAATATCACAGTGCGAGATATTACATCCCTTGGTTAGGAAGGTGGTTGTCTTGCGATCCTCTGCTCTCCGAACCTCAAAATTCGGATAAGGATTCAAATACAGATAATAAGAATAAAAAAAATAAAAATTCTCAAAATACACTAAGCGATGGTGTTGACACATCCAATAGCTACACATCTACAGATATATGCTATGGAAACGACTGTGATCCATCTGCAGCTATGAAGCAACTACATGAACATCAAAGAAGCCACTCAAAACAGCAGCCACAAGAAGTCACAGAAAGTCGGGACGGAATGTCCAATTTAAAAAATCTAAATCTGTATGCCTACGGAGCTTCGAATCCTATCATTTATACAGATCCATCAGGTAATGTACCCATTATACAAGCCTGGTGGGACGGATACAGTAATGCCTCGGATGCAGGCAAGGTGGGATACGGATTCCTGTTTATTCTCGCCTGGTTAGCCCATGTCATAGTCAATCTCGTCGTTCTGGTACTGGCTGTCACTATACTTAATCCAGGAGGGCTCTTTGGTGCTTGGGATTTCACCTGGGGAGCACCACAGAGTATCCTGGGCTTAGGGGCTGGAATTGTTTTAACGCTACTCGGTGCAGATGTCAGGCCAAGATGGGGACTGGGAGCGATTGTTGAGATGCCCGCCTATATGGGAAATCCAGGAGGTATGTCCCTTGGCCCAGTTGTATTGGGTGGTCACGGGTTCTCAGATTACCCGCACGAATTCGGGCATACCTGGCAGAGCCGTTTACTAGGCCCTCTTTATCTGCTCATCATAGGTATTCCCAGTCTCATTAGTGCCATTGTAGACCCAGGAAATCATAGTAATTTTTATACAGAAAAATGGGCAGATGCCTGGGCAACATAAATAGGAAATAAACTCACCTCAAAATTTAGAATCATGATAACAAAAAATCAAATCACCAATACTGTTCGAGGCATCGTAACCGATATAAAAGGTAAGCCTTTAGCTAATCTAAAAGTAGCAATCTACGATATCGATATGCGTAAATGGGAACTTCTTTCGGAAGTTCAAACCGACAGAGCTGGTAAATACGAACTTAAATGGACACACGGTCAGCTTAGCGGGAGAGGCAAAAAAACAGCCGATATCGCCGTTAAGGTACTTACACCCAAGAAAAACATAGAGCTCTATAAGTCATCCATAGATGAGGTGAGATTCAACGCCTCCCGAAGCGAAGAGATCAATATTACACTCAAAGAGCCTGTCAAACCAGATCAGGTAGAATTTGACTGGCTGATACAGGAGATAACCTTTCTCGCAGATAAGGTAGCCATCACTGATCTCACAGAGAATGAAGAGAATCGTGATGTTACGTTTCTAGCAAAAGAACTCAACGTGGCTCCCGAAAAAATAGAACATGTGATCGTAGCGCATAGACTCTCCAAAATTTCTAAAATTGAGCCCGATTTCTTTTACGGGTTACTACAAAAGGATACATTGCTCAATAACAAGCTGGCAACTCATTTTAGTGCCCGACTTTCCATAGGTATTGCCACAGAAGCCCAACCTCTTCTATACGACGCAGCACTTACAGAGTCTAAGAACATACGAGCCGACATACGTAGGGCCAATAAGGATATGCTAGTCTCTACTAAGGTCGTAAAAAACCTAAAACAAAGCTTAGAAGTTCTATACAAACATAAAGATGAAGCAGAAGCTTACTACCAAAATAAGCACCCAAAGAAGATTATTGAACTACTAGCTTCAGTCTTCAAAAAAGACAAGCTACAAGAAGTAGAAAAACTCTTTATTGAGAACAAGAACGATCTGAACAGTTTTTTTGATAAGGTACAAGGTACGTTCAAATCGAAAGAAAAAGAAAAACAAGGCAAAACCCAACTTTTACTGAATAAATTAATGGGAATGGGTAATGACATTGTTCCTCGTATAGCAAAGGAAAGGAAGATTAAAACTCCCAAAGATGTTCGTAGGTTAGCAAAATTAAACAAAGCCGATTGGGTAAATGAACTCAGCAAGGGACATTCAAAAAAAGCCACCAAGAAATCTATTAGTACCTATGCATCAACACTAGTTCGAAAATTCGAAAAGGAATATCCTACAACGGCCTTTACTGCCCAGCTGGAACGAGAAAAAGAACCCGTAATTAAGGAACAAGATAAGATTCTTCGATTCCTCAATAAACATGAGGAATTTGAATTCACCAAAGACAATATCGATCTCTTTGTAAAACGTAAAAAAATTGCGGTTAAAGAAACTGCTCGCAATGAGCTGAAATCCATTCAACGTATTTTCAAACTAACTCCTAATTACAGCAAGACCCTGGCAATTCGAAAAGAAAAAATACATTCTGCACAAAATATAGTAGCCTTGGGCAAAGCAAAATTCACTAATGAAATTGCCCCTAAGGCAGGACTAACCACCAGTGAAGCTAATGATATATATGTAAGAGCTGAAACGAGACATACGGCAGCCATGTTGATGATAGGTGATCTTTATGACAACATGAGTGTCATGGACATCGCTTCGTTCGAAACCAAATCCTTGTCTAAAAAGCTGGAAGTTGTAAGTACCGATTTCCCAAACCTGAAATCACTTTTCAAGGTTGTGGATACCTGTGAATGTGAACACTGCCGCTCCGTATACAGTCCTGCCGCCTATATGGTTGAAATCTTACAATTCCTTGATAAGAGAACTGTTGTGGCAGGAAATGCAAAAAGCGTATTATTCGACCGTAGACCTGATCTTGGAGAGATTGACCTCAACTGTTCCAATGCCAATACCCCTGTAAAATATATAGATCTGGTATGTGAGCTTCTCGAAGAGGCTATCGCACCCGACCCAGGAATAGATTTCAGTGGAAACCTTTCCTCTGGAGCCGATCCATTAGTTGGTCAGATATCAAATGCACTTCTAGGAACGCTTCAAGCTGAAGGGTTTCCTGTAACTTCCAATGCCATTATTCATGAAACGGAATCTGAACTGCTTCCAGCAACTTCCTTACCACATTACTTGCGTGATGAAGGTCTGGTATGTAAAATAGTAAATGTGGGAGGTAACGATTATAAAGTCTTCCGCCTACGGCAAACCTTTGGTACTGCTGAAGAATTAGACGCTGCACCTGAATATGTAAATCTAAACGCCTATACCGAACTTCTGAACAGTGTGTTTGCTTTTACCTTACCTTTTGACTTAAATCACACCGAGGCCAAAGCCTACCTGAATCGATTTGATATCGCCCGTGCAGATCTTATGAAAGCATTTCAAGCTGCCATGGTTCCAACAAATGAGGTTATTGCCGCAGAGCGATTGGGGCTCTCTGAAGCCGAACGGCTTATCATATCCAGTCCACCAGCTCCTAACAACAATGCTGCACAGCAGGAATACTGGAATGTATCCGCACCTGGCAATGTCGTAGCCCATTTGAAACAAATAGATCACTTTCTGGATAGAACTGAGCTATCCTACAGAGAACTAGGGCTATTGTTAAAACTTGAATTCATTGATCCTAATGACAATCTGCTTATTAGCCATGATGACTTAAGTTGTGATACATCCAAGAAAGAAATTGCCAATCTTGATTTAGATGCACTGGATCGAATACATCGTTTCTTAAGGCTCCAAAAGAAAACAGGCTGGACTTTTGAAGTACTGGACGCCATCATTACTCAGACCAATCTGGGCAATGGAACACTGGACGATGCCTGCCTTATAAAGGCAGCTCAATTAAAAGAGATGTCTGAGAAAACCGGTATTAAGCTAGAGGAACTCATAGGTTGCTTCGGTGAAATTCTACATACTGTATATGGTGAGGACTACGACACCCCTCTTTATCATCAAATCTTTTTGAACAAAGCCAGGAATGGTGTTATTGATGAAGTCTTATTACCCGAAAATGTAGATGGCTCACAGCAGATAACCGCCCATATAGAAAGTATTGCGACCTGCCTTCAGTTAAAACAAAAAGACCTGGAGTCTGTACTCCCCTTATTGTCTAATGACAACTTAACCTTTTCCAATCTTAGTCACCTTCTATTGGCTACCCGATTGATGAAAAAGTTGAAGTACAAAGCAGAAGACTTTGCTATTTTAGTTGATCTTAGTGGTATTAACATCGAATCTTCTCCAGAAAACGCACTGAGCTTCATCGAAACGGCCAATACATTTAGCTTTTCTGCTCTTGACGCTGCAGATGTTAAATACGTACTTGAACACGATGCTGTTAACCTAGTCGACCGATTCATTGATGATGATAAGATTGAAGAGATTCTTACCAGTCTAAAAAATGAATACGGAGTAATCCACACAGACCTTGCATCTAAATACGATGACAACTTAACAGCAGAAGAACAGTCCGAAATACTTATGAACGTATTATCTGCATTAGAGAATGTAAGTGAGGACGATGTAAAAACAATACTCAAGTTTCTCGATAAGGACTGGGTTTCGGCAGCAGCAGCTAAAACCTTTATTGACGATACACTTAACGAAGATATAAACCGCACTCAAATTGATGCAGCCATAGATGCCCTTGATGCCATTGCTGCGGGAATGGATATCAGTGCAGAACAAAAAGACTTGGTGAAAGCACTGCTGGATGCTATTGCCGATTATCAAATCTTAACTGCGAAACGGACAGCTCTGGAAGAGACATTGGCAACATCGTTTAAAACAGAACAGGATTTAATAAACACCGTATTATCCCATGCCATTCTCAAGCAAACGGCCCCAGGAACGGAACTTGTAGCCAATCTGCTTCTGGACAATTTTAATAATGCAATTAGTTCTGTAAACTATCCCGCACAATTCGACTGCTTACGTCTATTACACAAATCCCTTTATGTGATCAATGCCCTTGCATTAAGCAACGATAATGTTGCATGGTATTTCACCAACAACGCGAATATGGGATGGTTCGAGTTAGATGGCATTCCATTTGATCCAGCTCATGCCACCATTGCCTTCTCAACATACCTGAACTTTATCAGGGTTATTTCATATAGCAATGAGTTCCGACCTGTTGTCGATCCTTCGGATGCAGAAAACCCCATTACCTTTTTCAGTGTACTGGACATGTTGCTTCCTGCTTCGGTATCCACAAAGGATGATCTTATGAAGTCACTGGCGCTTCTCACTTCTTATGAAAAAGATGACCTGGACGCCATAGACACTCATTTGTTCGCTGCATTTAATACAGCCAATTATCGAGATATGATAACCTGGAAGCGTATACTTGAATGTGCCGAATACATCCGTAAACTCAGCGCATCAGTGGCTCAAATAGTCAATTACATACAACCAACTCTTTCCGCTACAGATGTGCTCAATTTGCGCACAACGCTAAAATCCCGCTACGACGAAAGCACTTGGTTGAACACCCTTAAGGAAATCATGAATGCAGTTCGCGGTCCAAAACGAAATGCACTAGTAGCTTACCTTTTAGCAACCAATTCAGAAATTAAGGATGAGAACGATCTTTACGAATATTTACTTATTGATGTCGAAATGGAGGCTTGTATGCCATCTTCACGAATCGTTCTGGCACACAACAGTATACAATTGTTTGTACAGCGCTGCTTGATGGGGCTGGAACCAGATGCCATTGCCGATGTGGATAATGATCCGAACTGGAACCAATGGCAATGGATGAAGAATTATCGCGTTTGGGAAGCCAATCGCAAAGTGTTCCTATACCCAGAAAACTGGTATGACGTTACCTTATCCGACAATAAATCTTATCTGTTAACCGAGTTTATTGACGAATTACAACAAAATGAACTCACTAATGATACAGCAGAGGATGCCTTAAAAAAGTATCTCGAAAAACTCGATGGTATCGCCTTCTTGGAAGTCATGGCCTCCTGGTACGATACCAAGACCAAGCACATGCACGTGTTTGCTCGAACCAAAGGCGGAGATCCAGCACAATATTACTACCGAAGATTTGAAAAAGAACGCTATTGGACACCCTGGGAAAAAGTAGATTTGGATATTTCAGGCGACATCCTGTTAGCCTTTATGAGGAACGACCGATTAACTTTGGCCTGGCCTATAACTAGCGAAGAGGCAGACCCTAACCCACAGTCTACCATACCTGAAAGTACAGCAAACGCTGTTGTAGACAACGACAAACCTAAGCGAAAACTGAAGATTCAATTGGCCATTAGCGAGTATAGTAATAATAATTGGAAACCTAAAAAACTGTCCAAAGATTATATATTGACTCCAGACTCGTACACATTTGAGGAAATCTATTTCGATATGACGAAGTATAACATGATCTACTCTCAGCCAACCGATCAAATTATGATTTTTAGCAGCAATTGGGACAGCGTAGATCATCATACATTAAACGGAATCTTCAATATAACTGGATGTAAAGGGTATCCCGAACTCGTATTTCAGGGTGGTATTGGATTCCCTGATTTCCTACCAGACTTTAAAGATGCAGAGCTATTATCACAGCGATACAATGAAATTATAGACATATTGCCCGATGAACTAGCAGTACGAAGCGGCGTATCTATGTTCTTCTTCTATAATTTATTGAATAAAACACCTGGTAAATTCAGAATAACGTATCCGCACCAATTTACGGTCATTGATCTGATATCACTTCTTTTCCAATACTTCATTTCCTTGCTATGGGGTAACCATACGAGCGTAAAAGATCGTAATAGACTCAAGATTCCATTAGGAACATTGCTGCCTTATTTTGATGAAGATAGTGAACATGCCTATGTTGTAATTCCTGGCTTTTATAAAAAAGTACAAAACGGAATAGGTACTGCAAACACCCATACCCTCACCGATGAAGAAAAGCGTACCGCATCAGATGTGTTCCAGCTCTTGGAGGATATCATGAACTGGATAAAGAAAATAACGCATGAGTTCAATACCAATCCACCAGCTGATGCACAAGCTGCTGTGGATATGATCATTACCGATCCAGATTTCCAAGATATTCTCAAAGAGATATCGAAATATGAGGCTTTGGATTTCATGTTCAACTTCCTAATTGGTAAAACTGGTAATGATGACTTTGACGCCATGCTAACGAATCTTAGGGATTCTGAAGGATTGGTATACGGCGAGCAATTTAAGAACTTGTATCATCCATTAGTTTGCGCATTACGTACCATCCTTAATAAAGATGGTGTCCCCGCGTTGATGAAGCGTGAAACCCAGATTAAGCAAAGTGCTTTCAGTTTTGAGAATAACTACCTGCCCAATAAGCAAATAGTACCAGAGATCATGATGAAGAATGCAGACGGCACGATAACTCCGTCTTATCCTATTGAAGATATCGATTTCACCAGTGACGGAAGTTACAGTGCATATAACTGGGATTTATTCTATAGATTGCCATTGCACATCGCTGGGAGCCTTACACAAAACCAGCGCTTTGAAGAAGCCCTAACATGGTTTCATTACATATTCAACCCAACAGGCGCTTTACCAGGCAATGGGGTTCAGAAATATTGGGTCACCAAACCTTTCTATTTCAATCAGGATGCCGATTACCTGGCTCAGCGGATCGATAATTTGATGTATGCAGTTTCCGATACGACCAACCCAAACATCAATGAACTCGAATTTGCCATCGACGAGTGGCGAGAAAAACCTTTTCGTCCAGATGCCATTGCACGCTTTAGACCCGTAGCCTACCAAAAAGCCGTCCTTATGAAGTACATCGACAACCTTGTTGAATGGGGCGATTACCTATTCAGGCAAGACACTATGGAATCTGTAGCGCAAGCGACCCAAATGTATATTTTGGCCGATAAGTTATTGGGGCCAAAACCCAGAATCGTGCCAGCTCTGGTAAAACCACCTTATGAGACCTATAATCAGATTGAAGCCAAACTGGATAGTTTTGGCAATGCCCTTATCGAATTAGAGAATATTTTGCCCGACCTTCTGTCATTAAGTGAAGGAGACCATGATTTACCAGCGCCTCCAGTCACTTTATCAATGCTTTATTTCTGTATTCCTAACAATGAAAAAATGAACGAATATTGGGATCGCGTGGCAGACAGGCTATTCAAAATCCGTCATTGCCAGAATATTGATGGCGTCGAGCGTACACTAGCACTCTTCGCCCCTCCTATTGACCCTGGAATGCTCGTAAAAGCCTTTGCTTCTGGATTGGATATTTCGTCTATAATGGCGGGACTCAATGCGCCTACACCCTACTATCGTTTTACCATCATCTCACGTAAAGCACAAGAATTGGCTGTTGAAGTTCGCGGATTAGGTCTTGCCTTATTGCAAGCCCTGGAGAAAAAGGACGGAGAGGCCATGACATTGCTACGCAATGAACTGGAGATAAAAGTGCTCAACTCAGTTCTGGAAACAAAGGAAATACATATTAAGGAAGCCGAAGAGCAGATTGAGGTATTAAAACGTGCCAAAGCGACTGCCGAAGAAAGAAACAGTTACTATGCTGCAATCGAGAAGATCATTTCCAAGGAGCAGTTACATTTGGATAAGCTTAGCGAATCTCACGATTACCAGATGGCTTCTCAGATTATTCAGGCCTCTGCTGCGGTGATGGCTTTAATTCCAGATTTCGCCATAGGCGCCTCTGGATTTGGGGGCAGTCCTCATGCTGCAGGAAAATGGGGTGGTTCCTTTCTGGCGCATTCCGCAACTGCAGCTTCCAGTGTATTAGGAGTGCTTTCTACTGCTGCATCCTATGAAGCCAATAGAGCTTCCATATTGGGAGGATACGACAGACGTTACAGTGATTGGAAATTACAGGAGCGTTTGGCTCAAAAAGAAATCGAACAGATAGAGCAACAGATCGTGGTTGCGAAGATTCGTAAACAAATTGCCGAAGCCGATTATAAGAATCATGAATTGCAGATCGAAAACTCCGAGAAGGCCAGAGCATTCATGCAAGACAAGTTCACAAATAAAGAATTGTACGATTGGATGGTAGGACAAATTAGTTCTGTATATTTCAAATCGTACCAATTGGCTCATGATTATGCGAAGAAAGCCGAACGTTGCTATCGTTTTGAATTGGGTAATGATGATTCGTTTATTTCTTTTGGTTACTGGGACAGTATGAAAAAAGGCTTGCGTTCTGCAGACAATCTCATCTATGATATTAAACGGATGCAAACAGGTTATTTGGACAAAAACAGGCGAGAATATGAAATTACTAAGCATGTATCTATAGCACAACTTGATCCATTAGCCCTGATACGATTGCGAACCACAGGTATTTGTGATTTCGAAATTCCCGAAGCCCTCTATGACATGGATCACTCCGGACATTATTTTAGAAGGCTTAAAACGGTAAGCATTAGTATTCCTTGTGTTGCAGGTCCTCATACTTCAATAAGTGCCAAGTTGTCTCTGGTAAATAACAGGTATAGAAAAAACACCAATCCAGATAACGCAGCAGCTACAGGGTATGTAGAAGACCCTGGTAATGACGAACGATTTATTTACAACGTTGGAGCCATTCAATCCATCGCCACCAGCGACGCTCAAAAAGACAGTGGTGTCTTTGAATTAGATTTCAGAGATGAGCGTTATTTACCTTTCGAGAACACGGGTGCCATTAGTAGCTGGAGATTAGAATTACCTACTGAGATACGTCAATTCGATTACAACTCGATCAGCGATGTTGTGGTCCATGTGAAGTATACAGCCCGTGAAGGAGGCTCTGGTTTGAAAACACTTGCCAACAATGCTCTTAAAGGTTTATTGGCTGCTATGGAGCAGGATTTAGGTCAGAACGGCTTGCATGTTGCACTAAACATGGTTCATGATCTGCCTAATGAATGGCTGCTTCTAAAAACAAACGGAACGGTTAACCTGACGATTGATAAGAACCGATTGCCTTATATGGTGCAATCTGTCAATACTGCGGCCATTGAAAGTGTTATGTTTATAGCCAAGGTAAATGGCAATCCAGCAAACTTTACGGTTAACGTGGATGCGGTTGCTACGAATCTATCAAGGGTTGACGATTTGGAAATGTGCACTGGAATAAATTCAGATATCGATTTAGATACCCAATTTACATTATCTGTCTCTGATGCCGATCAGGCTAATCTTGAAGAACTCATGATAATAGTAAAATATAATTTTTAAACGTTAAAAGGAGGTTTAATGATTTCTTTATAGAACACTAGTTTCGTAAAAAGTATCTTCTATACTTTAATACATCTGGTTTTGAAAATCATGAGTTTTAGCGAACTCATGGTTTTTTTTGAGGTGGGAGTTTACTGTTATATTGTCAAATAATATAAAATCTTAATATGAATATTTACCTAGTTACAGCCAGTTTATAACTGTGATGATCACGATTTCTACCCCAACCACCCCTCACGATCCAAACTTCGATATTGAATCGCCTCACTAATATGCGAACCATTAACAGCCTCAGTTCCTTCTAAATCGGCAATGGTCCTCGATACTTTTAAAATACGATCGTAGGCACGAGCAGACAGGTTAAGCCGTTCCATCGCTGTTTTTAATAATTCTTTGGAGGCCTCGTCCAGCAAGCAATATTTTCGTATCTGTTTTGTATTCATCTGTGCATTATAATGTACCAAATCCGATTCCTTAAAACGATCGGTTTGTATGGCTCTCGCTTTTGTTACACGCTTTCTAATGTCAACCGAGGTTTCTCCTTTTCTATCTTCAGATAACTTTTCAAAGGGCACAGGTGTCACTTCAATATGAATATCAATTCGATCTAATAAAGGCCCTGATATTTTGCTTAAATACCGCTGCATTTCTGCTGGGCTGGATGTTACAGGCGCATCAGGATCGTTAAAATAGCCTCCTGGACTTGGGTTCATACTGGCAACCAACATAAATGATGATGGATACGTCACCGTAAATTTAGCCCTAGAAATAGTGACTTCCCGATCTTCTAATGGCTGACGCAGTACTTCCAAAACACCACGCTTAAATTCAGGTAATTCATCTAAAAACAGGACACCATTATGCGATAAAGAGATTTCCCCTGGTTGTGGAAATGCGCCACCTCCAACCAGGGCTACATCACTAATGGTATGATGCGGACTCCTAAACGGACGCTGCGCCATAAGTCCTGAATCTTTAATGCGGCCAACCACTGAATGTATTTTAGTCGTTTCCAAAGCCTCATAAAGTGTCATGGGAGGTAAAATACTGGGCAAACGTTTTGCCAGCATGGTTTTTCCTGCGCCTGGCGGACCAATTAAAATAATGTTATGACCGCCTGCAGCGGCAATTTCCATACAACGTTTTATCCCTTCTTGTCCCTTAACATCGGAAAAATCAAACTCAGGAAATTCTAAATTTTTATAAAATTCTTTACGGGTATTTATAATGGTTTGCTCAAGCAACTCCCCTTTATCAAAAAAATTAATGACTTGTTTAATCGTATTAACACCATAAACTTCCAACCCGTCTACAATGGCAGCTTCTTTAGCGTTTTGACTAGGCAATATAAAACCTTTAAAACCTTCTTCCCTGGCCTTTACAGCTATAGGCAAAGCCCCTTTTATAGGCTGTAAACTTCCATCTAGGGAAAGTTCTCCCATAATGAGATAACGCTCTAAATTTTCTGCTTGTATTTGTTTAGAGGCTGTAAGAATTCCGATAGCCAAAGTGAGATCGTATGCACTTCCCTCCTTTCGTAAATCGGCAGGTGCCATATTAATGGTAATCTTCTTTCCAGGGATTTTATAACCGTTGTTTTGTAGTGCAGCAGCGATGCGGTAATTACTCTCTTTTATGGCATTGTCTGGTAATCCGACCAAATGATACCCAATGCCTGAATCTACATTAACTTCCACTGTAATAGTTGTGGCTTCCACACCAAAAACAGCACTCCCAAAAACTTTTTTAAGCATATATTTTATTTATTGCTTAAATGTAAGAAAATAATACTTTTAAAAAATAAATTATCTTACTTGTTTTTTAAAGAGTCCAGATTGAATCTATTCTAAAAATAGGGTTCCTGCTTTCGCAGTAATGACAAGTGGTAATCTGTCATTTATTAATAGTTAAATTTCAGAAACTTCTAGAAGCAATTAACAACGTTGTTTATTTTTTCATTGAAACATGCACATGGCTATTATCTTCGTAAAATACCCAATCAAAACCAGCTAACACGGCTAAACCAGCTAATCTTCCCAATTTATTACTATCTCGATCGCTAGTCGTTATATCGGCTCCACGACCTTCATAATGGATACTGTTTGAGGCATGTTCATTATCTTCATCCCAAGCCTCTGTAACGCGAAGTTTTATGGGCGCTCCCCATTCTTCAATAACCAGATCTGCCAGCCTATCAAGTTTCTGACTCATCTTACTCGTCATATAATGATCTGCTCCTGTACCTTCTTCGTCTTTGAAAACAATCTTATCATTTTCGTTTTTAACCAGAGTATCAAACTCTGGAGTACCTCTTAATATTTTTCCAGAGATCTTACCTACAACGTCATATTCTTTTTCATTGGGCACATGTTCTCTTAGTTTCAAGACCTTTTTTTCAAACGCGTTAACATAACTTTTTGAGGATGATACGTCATTCCCATTAGCTCGATATACCCAATGCCAGGGTTCATTAATATCGGTTTCTTGGTAGAAATTATAGGTATTGGCATTTTCTACCAACCAAGACCAAAGCCAACTTGCTTTCCACTTTTCAATCCAAGCAGCCTGAGTTTTGTTTCTTATACGCTCACTATTCTCTGTATTTTTAATATCAACCGCAAGGCCATTGTTATGATTACTAAAACCTGGGGTAGAAATTCTACCTCTAACATATCTTGCTAAGTATTGAGCCGCTTTATCACCATGCTGACCTCCTTCTAAAGATACTCTGTGCGATTGCGTTTCATTATAATAATTTGGGAAATAGTCCATCCATAAATCGAACTGATGGCCAGGTGACCTATAAGCACTACTAATCCCAATGCTTACATCCACATTATTTGCCGCTATAGCTGCTCTAGCCGCTTCTAACAGCTCCTTAAATTTTGAAGCCGCTTCTTTTCTGAGTTTATAATTACCCGAAACTGGCCCCAACTCTTTGTTTGTAAGCTCTGGGTATGGATTTCCTCTACGAGAATAACGCGTATAGTTTATGTCGTATACCGTTTGCATAAAGGTTAACTGCTCCTGGGTAGCACCACTCCACACAACGCGCCCGTCTTCGTATGAATATGGTCTGCTATAGGCGTTTTTAGGTTTAGCTACAGTAGGTTCTAAATAATTAAATGTACTAGTCCAATTTTGGGTGGATAATCCCAAAGTTGATACATGACGCTTTCTACTTATCCTTTGTGTTTTTTTTCGAAGCGATTTAACACCCGAAAACCGACTAATATTCGAATACCTTAACATGGCTCTATAAATTTTAATTCATTAATATTTTTTAAAGACCTAAAATTGCTTAGTTGTCAGAATCAGCAATAAAATCCATAATGTTTTATTAATGCGTTGCATCATAAACATTGTTTTTAAACATATTAATCTCTGCTTGACGTCTTTTTACCAAACCAGCAACACCTCCGTTGGTAACGTCTGCCATTTCATCGGCACCATCATGGTAACGTCCAGCATTTATATGCTTCTTAATTTTTGTTTCTCCTTTACCTGCTCCACCTACGTTAAGAAAGTTTGCTCCTGTATTAAAAAGCAGGCTTACCAGTGCGTCAAATTCATTTTGGCTTAAATGTACTGTGATATCTCTTTTTACAGCATTCTCAAAAGTTACTAACCGTTGTCTAAAAAGCCTATCGGCTTCTGCTACAGAAATACCATTTTTAAAAGCTTCGGGAATGGTAATATTTTCACATTTCTTCTTAGCTATTAAATGTCCATAGCCAATGGTACAATAGCCTTCGGAATCGTTATAAGCATTTGGTCTAAAACTTTCCCATTCTTTAATAAAATTGACACCTTTTGTACTTGTTTTATAATTCTTGATATCCTTCCTCTGGTTAGAAAGGAGATGGCTTACAATTCCTGATGGCAGCGTTGGTATAAACATGGTTTGCGCCTTTAACTTATTAGGGCGTTTCTTTTTATTAACACCAACATTAAAGGCTGATGTAAATTGGGGTCTTCCTTTTGGAACGTTAAATAAAGAATGGAATCGGTTGCTCATAGTGTTTAAATTACGGTACCATCACCATATAGTTTTAGACGTTTAACCTTAATAACATCATTTTCCCACGAATGTGTAAAACGATAATTAAATGTTACTTCTATCATGGACATCGATTGCCCGCCATTATTAGATGTATAATTATTAGGGTCTGCCATAAGTTTAGCTTCCACATTTAATCCAAAAGCAATTGCATCATTGGATTCTACATGATCAATGTCTATATAGCCCACACCATAATCATTGTACTTAAAAGATAAATCGAATTTTGCCGAAATCTCATCACCTATTCGGCTTCCATATTTTTCATAAATTCTTACTGTTTTCTTTTTCCAAACGCCTTTGTTTTGATAAGATTTATCGTCGCTAGGAAGTTTAGCCCCTTCCATTCTAGCTAATTTCACTTTAATATCTCCCTCTGTTTGTGCCCAGGCAAACTCAAAAATTTGCCATCCCACACCAGCGCCAGCAATAACCGCACCAGCTACAGCAACACCTGCTGCCGGGTTCTTTTGAGTGGAAAGTTTTTTCTTTTGTATTAACTTATTGTCAGGATGTTCTGAAAATCCCTTCAGTTCTTCTTCCAGAAATAAAAATCTATTATTATTCATGATATTTATTTTATTAGGTTATTACGTATATTATTCTTTTTATTTAAAAATTAGAGCTGATTCGAACTATCAGATTTGGGCTCGTTTATACTTTCTTCTTTTTTAGGTTCTGTGGTGTCTTCTAAAATAATAGCATCTTCTGCAAAGTCTTGTGAATTTTCGGATTGTTCGGAAGAAAGTTCATTTAATTTATTTATGTCTTCTAAGAAATCTTCGGTAAGTATCTTGTTATCATCTTCTCTTTTCCCTGAATATGAAGGTCTCTCTTTTTCTTCTTCTCTATTTAAAACTTCTTCAATTTTCTGGGTAAAATCTTCATTCGTTTCTTCTTCTAAGCTATCTAGTTTTTTATTCATTGCTATGGCTCCAAAATCATAAGCATCTGCCATTTTCATACTTTGTGCTATTTGGTCAAAAATGGCATGTCTGTTTTTTAGTTCTTTTTTAAATGCTTCATCCGATTCATCAACAATCCCATTATCTTTGTTCTTAGATGCCTCGGCAGGGTCGTTTTGTTCTCTTTTCTTGTCATTGGTAGTCTTTTGACTTAAAATGGCCCGCAAATCTTCTTCAAATTTCTTATCGGCTTCTCTATCTAATTCAATCGGGTTTTGTACTTCTTCAACTTGACTTTCTGTGTTTTGTGCCTCTTGCGGATTATTTTCACCCTTTACTTCTTGCTCCTGTTGTGTTTCTTGCGGACTTACGTCTACAGATTTAGCTAACAAAAATGCCTTATTTTTATCTTCATCATCTTCCAATTCATCATGCGCTGCTATAAAATAATTATTCGCGTCACTATATGGTTCTGTGTTGCTGGAAACCGATTGTGAACCGCTTACTATAATCGCATCTTCAATATTGTCATATCGTTTGGGTTGCTGCGATATGGATGTTCCATTATTATTTTGGTTTCCATAGGTTTCATCATTGGGTGAATGATCGGAACATAGACTTTCAGGCAGGCTTAACGATATAGACTGGTTTTCATCATAATGTGATACAACAATAGTCGCTTTTTTCTTAGACTCCATTTTTGGTTCTAGGACAACTCGGTTATCATTTTTAGATACCGACCTATGTTTTTTCTTAGCCTTATTAACCGAAAAATTCATTACAAAACTCTTATATGATCTTTTTCTCATCGCTTATTATTAATTTTAATTATCTAACTTCATTTTAAACAGTGTAAATGGGTCTGATATCACGATAAGCTCATTATCTTTATCTTTAACCTTATCTGAATCGATTTGAATCTTAAGGTTGCTTTTGGTGGCAGATGTAAAATCTACCATTTCACCATTAAAAACAGCAACTGGCTTATACTTCTTATCAAATATTAAGTTATCACCTTCTACATCGATTGTTGAAGCACTTCTGCTTATATTAAAGTTTACACGACCAACCCTAGGTGGGTTTTCTGTACGACGTGCTTTATTTAGAAGGTTTGCCAACTTACCATAATCTACTTTTTTGTTACTTGCCTTTAATAAATCGACATTTTTCTTTTGTATTTTATCCAAGTCATTCACAGATGTCACGCCTATCTTACGAAGTGTATTCTTGGTATCTGTATCTATCTCATCGATGAGATCTATTGATACATCTTGCGTTGTTGTTGGCTCTTTTGTCGTTTTTCTAATCTGTTGGTCTGTTATTGACCCCAATTGAATGGCTATTTTAGAAGCCCCTTCCTGTCCTGGTTGAGCTGTTATAAAGCTAACATTATCACCATCGAAACTTGGGAACAGTTGCATTTCTAAATTAACATCTTTAACAGCATAGGTCAAAGGCTTGTTAATCGCTTTGATAGCAAGTGTTTCTCTTGCTTTATCAAGCTCAACAATTAATGAATCTAAAAACGACTCAAGATTCCAAGACCTGTTTGCTGTTGCCATTTATTTATTTTCTACGAGTTCGAAATTTATTTTTATGTTATGAAAAACAGGCATAAAAGAGGTCTCTACATAATACATTGGTGGTATGCTCCCAATTTTAACCGTTCCACTATCATCAACTTCCACATTTAATTGACATGGGGTTTCTGTCCTAATTTTTTCAACTTGCATCGCCAAAGTTTGTTGCTCAAAATTAGCCTCCATGTATTGATCTATAGATGTGAATTCCTCTAAGAACCCACTAAACTCAATGAAATCTTCATCTATATAATCACTCATAACCATTTTCTTTTTCTTCTAATGTTACTGGCATTAGCGTTACTTTTTTGTCAAAAAGTATCTTTTGTCCATCTATCAATATGGGATCCATTTCCAAAGTTGTGGAAGCCATTTTTGATAAATCAGGTATTTTATTTTCCATAATTAACGTTCAGATTTAGTTCCTATAAAATGAATGGCCTCGGGCATAGCAATAATATACTCTTGAGGAGCCATAGAAATAACTTGTCCATAGTCATTGGTAATTTCAACTTTGTACATATGTAATTTGCGAAGCACAAACTCTGGATAGCACCAAAGTGTTGATGTATCTCCTTCACGACCTTTCATCTCGGCTCGGTATCTTGCCGATAATGAAAATGATTTCTTTGCATCACTATGTTTTAATGCACCAAGGAGTTCTCCGTCTAATTGTTCTTGATTTAATAGTTGCAGTATGCTATTTATGGCCTTAAAGCTTAGTTCAAAACCACTTTTAAGTCGCGAATGAATACGACGGCGCTTAGGATGTTGTGTGCTTTCTTCAATATTATCGGATATTTTCAATGTTCTGGTTTCCATTTTTGCAATACCAGATTCCTTGGTACTTAAAGCTAAAATGTATTGAATATCGAAAGCAACTTCCCATCTTGGGCTATTAGAATAGCCTCCAGCCCATATTTTATGCCAAAATTTCCTATGGACACTTATATTGTTAAATGGTATCGTATCTCCAATACGATCTCCTATCCTATCGTAAATAACATCTTTAATAAAGTGTATATATTGATTTTTTAGCACACCAATATTTTTACCTGATTTTGATTTCCAGATATAAGATATTTCCAATTTATACTCGGTATTACAAGGAATTCCTTGACTTTCTTTTGTTGTAATGAAAGCTTCTTGAATATCTTGGGAGATATCAATATCAACCAACTTTATGGTTTTTCTAAACACCAATTTCGATGTTTTAGGATCCTTAATAAGAATTTGGATTATTGAGCGCGGTATCTTCTTGTTGAGACGCTCTCCTTTATTAGTTGTGATGCTAAATGGCAATAAAATCTGTCTGTTTTTGGTATACAATACCCGGTTCTTATTTTTGAAAAACACCGTTTTTGTACCAATACAATTGAGATTAAGCTCTTTTACCAAATTGTATGTAATAATATCCTCTTGATAAAGTGATCTGGAAACACTCATTCCTTGGAGTAGTTTACTTATATCGTCGGCAGAATCTACACCTGGATTAATAGCCTCTAAATGTTTTATTTCTTGTTCGTCCATTTTTAAAACAGCATCCCCAATGGCCTTAAATAATTTTACGGGTTGATTCCCTACTGCTTCTATAAGTTCTGGGTTCAAAGCTTTTTCTATCACGGGCATTAAAGCTGGTAATGCAGCTAATAAAGCAGGGGCTACTTTGGCTTTAGAAAAATCAGATTTTATGCTTTTTGAAGATGATTTCGAAATAGGTACAGCATTTAAGGATGTCTCTCTTCCTTCTGTTAATAGAACAGCATCTTTAATTGCCATATATAACTTTTGTGAATCGTCACCAATCGCCTCGATAGCTTCTGGGGTTAAAATTTTTTCTAGAACAGGCTGTAAACCCAAAAGTGTTTCTGGTTTTATATTATAGGTCGAATTTAAATGTTGTAATGATTGTGTTCCAGACTGTTGCACATTTTGACTCATATTCGATATAGCCTGTAACACTTCCACTATTTTATTGGTGATATCGGCAGACTGTTGAGTTTGCTGACCATTATTAGTTCCGCCAAGATTTAAATTTCCTAATAAGCCTCCTAGAATGGGAGCTGCTTGTTGCAATAAATTTGGCAGTGCTCCAACCAGAGCATTCCAAAACATGACCTTGCTTAACGGTGGTTCACGATAACTTAATGCTTTATTTTTTAATTGAATATTCTGCATGGTATTATAATCTTTTGCAATTGATTTTTTATTTGTTTCTAAAGTCAAAGTGACTCCTGCAAATTCAGAATTATGCCTTTTAACCAGCATTAACCTTAGAATATTTGAAACAGTTGGCGCTTTATTTTTAGCATCATTGAAACTATATAATTGTATATATTTTATACGATCGGTTATTTCATGTTCTGGAATCCTTAGTGGAAAAAGACTCGTTAAACCATGTAATGTTTCATTTACTTTATATAAACTAGACGTTTTTTTATTTCCTGAAAGCACTTTTATGGTATCTCTATCTCCTACCCGCAGTTTTATGCTTTTTTCACCCAATACATATCTAAAAAATTTGGCAGTTCCTGTATCGGCATAAAATATATAATGTCCATCTTCATATCCGTTATACTTCAAATATGCCAGAGCCATAGATTTCTTTAATAAATATTATCCAGCTGGTAAAGCTGCTTGTTTTTCGTCTTCTGATGGTGCCGAATACATTTGAGCAAAATTGTCTAACTTAAAATAATCAGTCTTAAACTCAAGTTTTACAAAACCTCTCAACTTAGCTTTAAGTTCATCTTCTGAAGTACTTTTAGCAGAAGACACACTAAATTTTGTTGTTTGCTTACTTTTTGTATTTCCATAATTTGCATTAGCAACTAATTTAGATAAAAACCCAGTTCCTGCTCGTTTCGATGTCCCTTCTGATGATGACGATTTTTCAAGAGCCTTGTCTTTCTTCTCCCCAGTACGTTTACCCTGGAACTCAAAATTCACTTCGGCCTCAATAACCCCTTTTTCAACAACCAATCTTGTTACCCCTTTAAGTATGGTTTCCCTTAAAATGGCTCGCTGTTCCTGTGCCATTTTAATCTTGGCATCCATAATTTGAGCTTTAACTTGGTTATCACCTATATCAACAGCTTCTCCATTGGGGTTTCCAAGTTGCATGACTTCATTGCCATCTGCATCTTCTTCCATGATAACTCCGAACTCATCTGACTTATTTTCTGCCAGATAAGCAAATGCTGCAGTGTCATCTATGGCTTTGATAAATTTTGACAATTCTGATGTTGCGGCCTTCATCAAAGTGATATAATCTTGGGTCTGCGCCTGCATCACTTCGATATTGGCATCGAATACAGATTTCATCAAATCCCTTACGAATAAAGGAAAATCTACAGAATCCACAAGATCTTCAAAGGCATCAACGCCATCTTCAAACCCCTTCTCATGGCGTTTATCGTCAATTAGGTCTGAAGCTTTTTTCGCTTTGGACAATTGTCCATTGGAAGCTGGCACTCCATTATTTTTAAGTGCCTCTATTTGATCTTCGACAACACTGACATACATTTTCTTTTGATCCTCTACATTCATATTCTTGAATGTATCATTATTTGTCAGTATCTCTCTAGCACGGGTTCGTGCCAGGTCTTTTATTTTATTAGGATCTGTCATAATTTACAATCTGGTTTAATGATTAGAAATCCCAATTATCTTCTGCTTCCTGAAGCTCTTCCAAATCACCCTCATAATCGTCTCCTTCGTTATAGTCTCCAGTACTACCTCCTTGTAATTGGTTTTGTGCTATAATAAAGGCTTCTACATTCTTTACCATAGCTTGAAATTGATCTTCACTAAATGTTACCTGGTTATATGTAGCTATATCTAAAATGATATTTCTTGCTGAGTCTGCAATAGTCCTTAATGCTGAAGTATTTGGGTAATAGCTAAACTCTTCTGCACTAACACTTTCTACAATGTTCCATAAGTCCCTAGATATACCATGTCCAAGCTGGTCTCTTAATTCCTCGGCATTAATAATACCTATGGCATCTTCCAAATGTGCATACATTTCTGGAACAAATATTTTTACCATACCTGCTGCTGCCCTGGATAGGTTATGTTGTAAATCTGTGACTACCTGATGGATTCCCGATTTTGAAACACGCAACGGATCTTCTGCGCCTTCATATTTGTCAATATACTTAATGACTTCTCCCATATATGTTTCCCAAAGTGGTAGGAAGCCTTCGTTTACAACCATATCGGATACTGTATTACCATTACCTATATTAAATACTTGCTTGTACCACATGGAACGCTCTTCAAAAGATGTTCTATTGTCCCTTAATTGCATATAGTTGTACAAACGGGTGGCTGTTGTAGTTGATTCAACATCAACTCTACCCATGGTAACATATTTTAAAATGGTATCAGCTACCCTAAATATGCCCATCTCATCACCTAGGATCATAATAGCATATAAAGATGCTGCGTTCTGTATATTTACTACATTTATAGTGCCTCCAGGCAAATTAAGAGGATCTAAAAACTGAAAGGAATTTACATGATCAAAATCATTGACTTCATCATAGTACACATTCTTAACCGGGTCTCTTGTTACGTTACCAGAGCTTTCAAGAACCTCGCTCAGCGTATGCCATAAAATTGCATCTGTACTCATAATATTATTTTTATTTAATTTTCTTTTGTAATTCGATTAGTTCTTCAAACTTACTTTCTGAAATAAGTTTAGCTTGCTCTATAATATTTGTATAATCAAAAGCACTTCCTTCCTCGTTCAAAGTCTTTTTAAGACTTTCATTGTTATGTTTTGCCAATTGATAGAAACGAAGGATTCCTGCTTCGAAAAACTTCTTTTGATTTTTAGGACCTATACCTTTAATAGCTTCATCAAAGTCATCTGCAATATGATTATCTGGATTTTCTCCTCCGCTATCATTATTACTATCATCATCCTCTTTATGCACATAACCTATGCTTACTAAGTATTCAACCATTTTATGAACCAATGCTTCTTTATCAACATCACGCTTTAGGTTTACCTTATCACTGTTAATAAACTCTACAACCAATCTATAAAGGCTACCACTGCTTTTAATTTTATCAATGTATTCGGTTATTGCTATTTCTGGTTGTCCAGAACTATAACTTATCTCTCTATTAGAGAAATACTTTTCTAAATGTGTTTTTTCCTTGCTTGTAACACTTAGGTTTTCTGATGCAATTACCTTGCTAACAAGTGTTACATTGATATAAGATTTCACGATTCCTAATGCATCTAACATCTTTGTAGAAATACCCGATTCATCGGTTACTTCGTGACCAACAATAGCACGGTACGCGAGGTAGAAGAATATCCCTTCTTCAGATAGGATAGCCCGCGAAAAAGCATCCAGACGTGATGCATTAAGTTGCGATGCTACTTTAACCAATACGCCTGTATAGGACTCTTTTTCCAGATATGATTTAATAGCGTTTTTAATATTACTAGGGTATGAAATACTATTTTCTATAATGCTTTTCGTAATAACATCTACCTTAGATGGCGGAGCCATTCTTACAACCCTATTATTTAATTCATAAATAGCTTCTTCAACCATATTATCGAATGTCACCGATGAAGGCGCTATATAATAATTAGATGTTAGCAAGCTAAATGTAGATTTGGTTGAAGTAGATGCGGTTCGAAGCAAATCACTTGTCCTGTCAATCTTTTTATAATATGTAGGCGCCATGGACTTACTACTTATTATACTTTTAAGGGTTCCGTTTTGTATCATAATTTTACTTTTATAAATTATATCGTAACATTTTTAAGGCATCGAGTATGTTAATTCTACCGAATCCTGATTTTTCATCTTTATATCGATTTGAGTACTTATCGCATGTTTGCTTTAAAATATAAATGATGTCTTCATTTTTAATGGTTTTACCTTTCTCTATAGCATACGATTTAAGTAATGCTATGGTACCGCTCACAAAGGGAGATGCTTGTGATGTACCAGAAGACATGGCATAGCCATTATTTAAAAAGGTGCTGTATACATTTACACCTGGAGCCGTTACTGAAACATGCCCTCCAAACGTAGAAAACGGGGCTATATGTCCAATATAATCTGAAGCGCCTACGGCAATAACGCCTTTGAGTGCTCCTGGATAATATTTATCTTTTTTACCATCATTACCAGATGCTGCTACCACACTAACACCACTATCCAAAGCATAAGCAATAATATCTTCATGGGGCAATCCGCCTCCATGGTGTTTTATACCTAAACTCATATTAATGACATCGGCTCCCTTATCGACAGCATATTTAATACCAGCATCGATATCGTCTATCAACCCTGCTCCTACTACCTGCCCTTTATCTTTCAATGCCCCTAAAACTTTGACAGGAATGATCTGGCATTTCGGAGAAACACCTATAGGCATTTTACGTCCTTTAGATGCTATGATACCAGCAACATGAGTTCCATGACCTACAAGATCATCTGGGACATCGTCCATATCTAAAAAATCCCCTACAAACTGAGAGGCTCCATCAATAATATTCACAAAATCTTTATCAAACCTAAATTGGTTATCAAATTCTGAATGGCCAGTTTCTATGCCTGTATCTAAAACAGCAATTTTAACATCGGGGTGTCCCATTGTTATTTTATGCGCTTCTTTTAAATAAATGGCATTTTTTATGTATTTGGAACTTAAACTTTGAGAATCTGAATACTGTTGATCAGGAATATTACTTGTTGTTATCTGTCCTTTTTTCACAAAGGCAACCTCTGGTAAAATCTTAATTTCTTCTATAAGACCTTCTGGTATATCTGGGTTATTGGTCAATAATATGAGTCTATAAACCTTATTTAGATCATTCTTTAATTCTACTTCTGACCATTGGGCTTCTTTGGGTTGATAATTATTGCTTACAAAAAAGTCAATGTTATATTTACCTCTCACCACACGATCTATTGAAGGCACAAAATTTTTACTCACCCCTTGTTTGTTTTCAATTAAGTTTTCCCAATACTTAAATTGGGGCACTTGATTAATTTTATTTAGCTTTATAATGAGGTGTGGTTTCATATTCGGATAAAATTATTTCTCTTTTTCTATTTTCCTTTGAACTATTGAGTTAATGTTTTACACTATTGAGTTTTTATTATTTATTCGAAATTGAGATGGGCTTATGCCTTCCTTTTTCTTGAATAAACGACAATAGTATTGCTGTGTTGAAAAGCCCAAAACATCTGATATTCTACTCACTTGCCAATTTGTAATTATTAAAAAATGCTTGCTTTTTTCTAACTTATATTCATTAACATATTCGGTTGGCTTAAGTCCTGTATACTCTTTTACCCGTTTGCTAAACGTACTTCTGCTCATACCAAGCAAATAACTCAGGCGCTCCATATTAAGTGAGTGGTCGTCTATATGCTCATCAATAACAGTATCCACCTGCTTTAAGAAGCTGTTTATATTATTTTTACTATCAACACCAGTTAGTTCATGGAAGGTGCTTTTTATTTTTAAGAGGTACTTTAAAAGTATCGGAATAAGTGAAGAATCAATAAAACCTGAGCTCTTATTAATATATGGTGGCGTTTTTGTATAAGTTACTTTAAGCTCGGTATCATTAACTGTACTGGGGCAATTGCTATGCATTTGGCAATCACTATTTATTAATACAATATCAAAATTGCTACCAAAAGCCTCGAGGTTTGCAGGGTTTAAAGTTGTATCCTCTGTCTCAAAAAAAGCATAGAGGCAATTTGAAATTTCTCCAATATGTAAAATATCTAATTCAGCTTGCTTGGAACTTAGCTGCATGCACGTTAGTGTTTGACTGCCCAGCTCTTTTAAAGTAGGTTCTATCATTGATGTAGGTTAATAGAAATTAAATTTGTAATTAACTTTTGTTCTTTTAATCAAAGTGAGCGGGAGAGCTACCACAAATGTAAAAAGAGTACACCTTCAAGCCCTCAGGCAAAGCCCTTTAAAAAAAGGGTGTTTTTCCTGATTTTGCAAACACGTAGAACGCTCCGAAAAATGAATTATAGATTTATAAGAAATTAAGATTGCTTAACCTATAAATAAAAAAACTTTAAAGTAAAAAAATGGTAACCTGACTTCAGAAAAGATATAAGAAACATAAAAAACCATTTGTAAAATACCACCACGTTAAACGTGGTGGTATAAAACAGTTGCTTACTCTACAGCTATTAGTAGTGATTTTGTATCACCTAAAGAAAGGCTTTTAACTTTAAATACATAAAGCCCTGTTGTTTGAAAAATATCTGATTTTAATCTCAGTTTCTCAGGACTGGATTCATGCTCGTATAAAAGTCTTCCATGTATATCATAAATACTGATTTGGACATCACTTTTATATCCACTCAAATCAACTACAAAACTACTTCCAACAATTGGATTAGGATAAACTTTTAATTCAGAAGACGTTAATGTAGAAATATCTGATTGTTTTTTAAGCCCTTTGCTTGTTGATGCCGAATTGTAAGTAATCATCAACTGTGGCTCGGTGATATTATGCTCTTTAGCAGCAAAAGCGACATCATCATTACTACCAGAAGCGGTAATGATTATACTTGCTTTATCACCACCGTTCAATAAACCAGCATTTAAGTTCCAGGTATAAATAGTTCCTGGACTAAACGGACCTTGTTTAGTACCCAGTGTTCCTATTGGTAAAGGTGCATTAGCACTGGATATATTGCCTTCGGCCCAATTACTACCGCTACCTAGTGCTACTGAAATAGCCAAAGCTGCATTTCCTGCATCAGAATTACAAGTCATTTTCAATTGCGCCGATGAAATAACACCATTGATTCCACCCAAATCATACTGAAGATACCCTATTCTCACTCTACCTGTATTCTCAACACGTATAAGGGTATTGTTCTTATTTATACCATTTTGGGTATATGCATCATGAATAGGTGAAAGCGTAACTGTTTGAGTTGTATTTGATGTATTTACTGTAACAATACTTGTAGCGGTAAATCTGCCTTCATCAGTAATTGCTGTTATTGTAGTGTTACCAGCAGAAATTGCTGTTATGAGACCGTTGGCATCTACAGTAGCCACAGATGTATTGTCTGAATTCCAAACTACGGCCTTATTTGTAGCATTAAAAGGAGATACTACAGCTGTTAAAGACTCTGTTTGATTTACATCCAATGAAACTGTCCCTGGAGAAACCGAAATACCTGTCACTGCAATTGGACTACCATCGTCTGGCACTAGTGTCCAAACTCTTACCCAGTCGTAGTAAGATGTATTTCTGTTAGGATCGGTTAATGAGGCATTGGTAGGCTTCTGTTCCCAATCGTATGTTTCGGTCACCATACATATAAACATACCCCTATTAAAAGGTGTAGAGGTTTTATCGGTTCTAAATTGAACCGTTTCACCTTCTTTGTCATCAAGATAAAAAGTCACCTCTTTAGAATCACGCCACCATGCACCATAAGTATGAAAACCTTCGTCACTCTGCTGATTTACCTCTTGACCAGAACTGTTTATAGCCTTTATAGGTCCTGTGGTGGTTCCTTTAGAAAAGAATTGCTCATTACCACCGTTGCAATTTCTCCACCTAAAGTGCGTATTGGACTTTTGGTGAGTCGCAAAAACAGGCAAGTTTGTAGCATCTCCAATGGTTTCTACAATATCCAATTCTTGGCTATAGGTGTCTCCTCCACAACCACCTGGTAAAGGCGCCTTTCTATTTTCTAGCCAAAATGTAGTTGACATTCTGGTCGAAGAAGCTTTTAATCTGCATTCGTAATAAGCAAACTTGGTGTTTTCATTCACTGAAGTCACAGCCCCTCCATAGATGTCGTATCCATTAAAAGGGTTACTAAGAATACCATTAGTAATCTTCATATACCCATCACTCACAGAAACTGCATCAGGATTAAACCAAGCTGGCTTCCTGCCGTTCCAAAAGGGATGCTTTTTTCTCCATTTGTTAAGATCGAGGCTATTACCATTGAATTCATCTGAATACAGCTCAGTTAGTTGCCACTTGTACCCAGGAGGCGCAGGTGGCGGATCCGCTAGCGCAGTGGCTCCAATTAAAAATACATATAGTATTAGTATAAATTTTACACTTTTCATATGATCATATACTTTATGAAGTTTCAGTTCTTAAATGATTTTATTTAACAATTGCTTTAATTGTCTGACTATTATTATCATTTAAAATATTAACAAAATAAAGTCCTCTTGATACAAAAATGCTTGAGTCAAGGGTCAGCTGTTTTTCATCAGTGACAGTTTTATAAATCAGTCGTCCTGTACTATCATATATGTTTATATTCGATGAACTATTGCTGTCTTTTAAACTAATTTCAAATGTTCCTTTTGAGATTGGATTAGGAAAAAGCTCAGCAGTTGGTTGGTTTGATGAAAACTTGTTCGAAACCGACACCTTTCTTATACTAGGGGTAGTATAGGTGATTACTAGCTGAGGCTCAGTAACGTTATTTTCTTTAGAAGCAAAAGCCACGTCATTACCGCCTGTAGAAACAACAACCAAACTTATATCCCCACCTCCATTAAATGCACTTTCGTCAAGAGGCCAGGTATAATTTGTTCCAATACTATATGTTCTATTAAGACTACCTAAAAGCGCACCCGAAGCTGGTTTGTTTGCATTAGACAATGTTGTTTCTGTCCAGTTATTGGAAGTACCTAAGTTTATATTAATATTACCATTTCCAGAATCACCGTTACAAGTCATTTTCAGTTCTGCTTTAGTTATTGTTCCTGAAATATTACTTAAATCATACTTAAGATACCCCACTCTTTTTCCAGATTCCACTCTGATAATAGTGTTGTTAAAGTTCATAGAACCTTGTAGATAAGCATCATGAATTGGAGAAAGTGTAATTGTCTCTTCCACATTGTCGCCACAGGTAACCGCAACAGGGGCAGCCCCTTTACCTGAGGGTTTTGTATATGCTTTTGATAAAATAAACTTATCCATTTCAAAACCATCCTCTCGCATCGAAAAAGAAATAGTATGTATCCCCGCAGATGGTACATCTAAGAAAATTTGTTTTTCTACGCCACAATGGTTAGCATTTGTACGTTGCTTACTTTCCCATGTCCAAGCATTTTTACCACTGCACCATTGCATTTTTTTTCCAGACTCGGGCCATGTACCATCAATTCCAACATGGACTCCGTTATCTTCAGATCCAGTAGAATAAGCTCGTACCCAAACATAATATTTTCCAGGAGAATTAAATTTAACTTTATAATTTATAACGCCTGCTACACCTGGGGTGTTAGAAAAATTTACACCATTTATTAATGGATCACTATGTGTTACGCGTGTATCAGGTAATAACTCAATATACTTCCCTCCACTAGCAGCTCCCGTATGGTTACCATCTGGGTCTGGCGTAGGTGTTGCTGCTCCTGTACCAATAGTGAACCATTCTCTTTCGTTAATTTTTAATTGCCCCACAAAATCTTCTGCTTCAACTGCAACAATCCCATTTTTTTCTTCAAAAACCTTATCACAATCTGTATTTGTAGAACCAACAACAGTAACTGCACTAGTTTCTATGAACCCTCCTTCAACTGTTGTTGCAGTAATTGTTGCATTTCCTCTAGCGACTGCAGTTACAATTCCATTACTACTCACTGTCGCTACTGCTGTATTACTTGAACTCCAAATAACGTTTTTGTTTGTTGCATTATCAGGAAGTACAACAGCAGTTAAAGTTCTTGTTTGTTCTGTTTGAAGCGAAAAAGAAGCAGGGTTTACAGTTACACTAGCAGGTTGTATTGACGAAGGGTTACTAGCAGTAGTAATTGTTAATACTGGCTTTTTAGAAGCATTTGTATTTTCATCAGAAGCAAAGGACACATCATTGCCACCTGTAACTACTACAATTAAACTTAATTTATCTCCTCCTCTAATTTGTGCTGGATCCAATGTCCATGTGTACGATTGATTTAGTGCATAAGTTGAATTTAATGTACCTAATTGTGTACCAGAACCAGGCTTATTTGTATTAGATAATGTGGTTTCTGTCCAACCATTGCCATTACCCAAATTTACATTAATAGTGCCATTTCCTGGATCATTACTTGTTGATAACTTAAGTTTGGCACTAGTAATAGTACCTGAAACAGAACTAAGATCAAACATAAGGTAAGAAACCCTATTACCAGATTCTACTCTCAGGTCGGCAGTATTAAAGCGTGTGTTTCCTTGTAAATAAGCATCGTTAATGGCACTAAATGTTTGAGTATCTCCATTTCCAGCCGTTACGGTTATAGAAGAAGATGCTTCAAAACTGCCCTGTTGTGTAGTTACCGTAATGGTTACCGTTCCTTGAGAAACACCAGTTACAACACCACTAGAGTTCACAGTTGCTACTGCTTCGTTACTTGAACTCCAAGATACATTTTTGTTACTAGCTGTAGCTGGAAGCACTGTTGCCGTAAGGGTTGATGTCTGATTTTCAGTTATAGTTATAGCTGTTGGCGAAATGGTTACGCCTGTTACATTATCACCAGGTGTGTTTGGTGTATTTATTACATATCTGCTCCAAAATTTCGGGTTACTATTTGCTTTGTCTCCAATATTGAAAATCCACCAGTTTTCGGCACAATCTGAATAATCAACACCATCATAATGAATATGAGACCAGTCGTGGGGGTATCCATTTGGCCACATAGCATCAATAACTCTATCTGCTTCTCTCCAAAGTTGTTTTGCTTTTGGGTTTACTGAAGATTTTGCCTGAGCTATCCATGTGCTTGCTCTAGATCTGTATTCTGGTGTTTCCCATGGTCCACGATCACCCCAATTAGCACCAAAAGGAGCATTTCCGTCATCAATGGCAAAATACTTTGCTTTATTTTTTACGTAGCTAAGGTCTGATGATGCTGTTTTGTCTTCATTCCAATTACTATGTTGAACAACAATCACATTGTTCTTCACAGTATTGGCCGAAACAGTTTGTAATACTTGTGCAATCCAATCTGCTGTTATATTGGACTGACCAGCTTCTTGAACCCATACCTTACCACCATTCTGTAGAACTGGTATCACTTTGTTTTTTATTCTAGTCACCGATGCCGACCAGTTAGCATCTGCATCTGTCCAATTATTGCTACCAAACGCCATGTTAAACAGTGCGTCTGAGTCTATAAATTGTCCGCCTTGAATGCCTACGGCTCCTGCAACCGCAAAATAGTTTACGCCTGCAAGATCTGGGTGTGCTAGCATACAGCCTAAAGCTGCTTGTGCATGAATATCATCTGGATCTGGTTTACTATCAAATTGAGCTATTAAAATATCTTTGTTTTTGTTAAAAAATGGGCGTTGTGCTAACGCTTGGATGCATGTGGCTAATAATACCAACATACAAATAGGGAAAATTTTATTTTTCATTTTATAATGTAGGGTTAAGTTTATGCTAAAATTTATGCACAGATTAGTTCTATTTAGTCCTATGGAATAAATAACCTGTGACATGTCCAATCAAATTCTCAATTGTTTAGTGGTCATTATTTTTAAAGTATTTGTTTTGAGCCATTGATTTATATTTCTATAAATAAACATCATGAACTATAAAAATAAATTGGTACCGCAAACGCTGAGCTGGGGCTGATTGGCTAAAAATGGTATATCCTTCTATTATCTACGGAGGTTTCTTTAGCAAATTTTCATTAAACTGCTCCAACATATTACTGTGGGCACCAGTATTTACAACTTCGTAAATTGTTTCGAAGGTTACAAAACGAAAATTGTCTTTAGACTTTATATAACGAATAAATATATTGGAGTTTCTTTTTACAATATTTATATATCTATTCAAGAGTGTACTTTCTGAATTATTGACTATAGGCACAGAGCTTATTATACAACTCATAATAACTTATTTAATATAGATATAAACATCAAGCGTATATGTTATTTATATGGTTCTACTTAAAAGATTAAGAAATATACTTTCAATAAAATAACATGAATTCTATTTCTCATTTTAACCCTTTGTCAACAAAAACTGTAACTAGTTGTCATTGCAGTAATTACACGTAAAAGATTACAAAATTAACAAAAAAGAAACTTTTTTCCTACTTATTATGTAATTTTTTAACTATTACAATGAGAAATAATTAAAAAAAAGCAAGAATGGTTGACTATTAATTCTTTACATCATTAATTATAAATGAGTTAAAAAGGAAAGACCCTGAAATATTTTTCAGGGCCTTATAATACTTAACATAAAAAATTTACAACCGTTCTACAATAGAATATGCCAAGCAATTTAGTTTCTTTCGCAAACCTTACCTCAAGTACTGGGGAGCTTACTCTAATTAGCGCCCATTACTGTGTCAGGTAGTCACATCTGGTAATGATATGAATCTACGAATAGAAACAGTATTACGAACTTTATTAAAAATGGTACTTATAAATGTTGATACGTTCAATAGCCATTTTTGAAAGCTTGAACTTATGCCTTCTTTATAACTTAAATGATAGGTGCTAGGTAAGTAATAATGTAAAGGGTTAAAATCATGACAGACCACTTCATCTTCGCTAAGTATAATGGGCTTGCTGTTAGAATTGTGTTCAGGTAAATCTCCTAATTTAGTCGTTAATAGCTCCATAGTTTCCATGGGCGTCGATAAAACTGCAGGCTCACATACATGTAGGTTAAGCCTGGTAAAATTTTCAACAAATCGTTTTGTTTCTCTAGAGGGTGACTTATAGTCTTGCTCATATCTTACTTCCATTTTATTGTTATCAATAGTAAATATGAATATAGACTTTACATTACGAGTATCGAAAACAGCCCAATACATATTTGTACTATTGGTTTCTGGAGTTAGTGACCTTGTCCCCCATGTACAACTTTTTGAATCATTTTCTCCTAATACCTGAACATTTTTCCCTCGATTAGTAATAATGATTTTTGTTGTACTTTTTGTATCCTTATCATTATTAACCCAAGTGCCGTCAATAGTATTGGTAGTAGTTAATATACTACTAATTGTTTCCATAATATTTAAGTTTAAAATATTGTACCAAAGGTATCTTGAAAGCCACATAAACTCAAGAGAGAAAAGCCCGAAAAACAGCCAGGTGATTATTCTAAATAATTACAGGTGTATTTTTTTTAATAAAGGGGGTTTTCCCCTTTTTTTAATAAGACAAATACCCAAAAACCATTCAAAAAATCGCCACAAATAATTGATTAAAAGACACTTAAGAAAACAAATACTTTATCCTGCACCTAAGAGGCATCAAAAATTTCAAATATTAATATGTATTTTTGGAACTAACCGTATAATTAAAAATCTCGATGAAAACAAAATCAATTAAAAAGTTAGTATTTTTCTTAGCAATCGTGACATTCTTTTTTCAGTCATGCAAAGAAAAAATTGAAGCACCAAAACAAACTATTGATTACAAATATGCCAATAGTTTAGAAGATGAATTTATAAAGACTAGAGGAGCTATTATTAACAAGTATTTAAATTTAGAAGAAGAAGATCGCCGTGAGTTCTGGTTTGACCTAGAGGAATTAAAAAAATATATTGCTTATATTGAACAAGAGGCTAAACCATTGGGTTACGAAAATTTGGGTATTCGCATTTATAATGGGGCATATCCGAAAGATGAAAAATATCCAGATCCTGGTTACTCTACTGTTTTTCTGGTACCTACTGGAAATAAAATACGTTCTAAAGCAAGTTTTTTACCTATAAACTCTACTGTTATTATAAACGATAACATTCAAGAAATTCCAGCTTATAATTATGGACATGCTGGAAGACCTCCAAAAGACTTATAATAAAACATGACGTGAAATGGGCAGTACATATTCATACTTCTTATCATATTCAATTAATGCGCTTGAGCTTATAGCTGCCGTAGTGGCATTAATTCATTATAAGAAGTATGTAAATTCATCTGAACATTATTTTTTACATTTTTTATGGGTAACTTTTTTTGTAGATAGCATTTTTGGACCTTTATCTGGCTATTTTAAACTTGATAACACATGGCTTTATTATGGATATACTGGCGTTAGCTTTTTGTTTTATTACTGGTGGTACCACACTATTTTAATAGAAAAATTCTATAAAAAAATAACGTTAGCTTTAAGCATTATATTTATGATTCTGTATGGTTTAAATGGCCTAAATCTCGAATTCCATAAATATAGTTTTGTTGTAGGTGCTTCTTTTGTTCTAATTTTAGCTGGGTTTCATCTGCATCAACTATTTAACTCGGACTATACTTTAAAAATAAAATATAAATTAAGTTTCTGGATAACTATAGCTTTAGTCTTGTTTAATATAGGCATGATACCTTTTATATTATTATCAAAATATTTTAATGTTTGGGTTGGTAATGCCGTATTTAAGATTATTTTATTTTTTCTGAACTTAGTATTATATGGTACTTACATAATAGGTTTCACATGGACGAAAAAGAAATACAATCATTTTTAATCATATCATCCGTAGTATTATTTATTTTAATAATTACAATGATTTCTCTTTTTATTCTTTTTCAGAAAAGAAAGAATGCTTTACTTTTAAAAAATGAGTTTGAAAAGAAACATTTTGAACAGGAAATATCTAAAGCCCAAATCGAAATTAGAGAAGAAACCTTTAGAAATATTAGTTGGGAATTACATGATAACATAGGCCAGTTATTAACCTTGGCCAAAATACAGTTGCAAAACAACTCATCGGTTGATGACGTCAAAGAAACTTTAAACAAGTGCCTTAAGGAATTAAGAGATCTATCTAAATTAATAAGCCCAGATGCTTTAAAGAACATGTCTTTAGAACAAGCTATATCAGGTGAAGTCAATCGGTTTAACAGACTTAACTTTATAGAATCTCAGCTTACCATTAAAGGTGAAGAAAGGAAAATAGATAGCAAAACAGAAATTGTGTTCTTTAGGATTTTGCAAGAATTTTTTTCTAACACAATAAAGCATGCAAAAGCGACACATTTAAGCATTATTTTAAACTACCAAAAAGATATGTTACTCATAACGGCAAAAGACAACGGACTAGGCTTTGATCTGAACAAACAAGAACATTCTGGCCTGGGTTTAACCAATATGAAGAATAGGGCAAAACTGGTAAACGCTCATGCTACAATTTTATCGGAACCAAATATAGGCACAAAATTAACGATCACCTACAAACTTTAACCATGAAAGCACACACAGTAGTCATTGTTGAAGACCATATTTTATTATCTCAGGCTATAGCGAGTTTAGTAAATTCTTTTGAAGATTTCAATGTACTTTATACCTGTAAAAATGGTCAAGAACTTCTTACTAAACTTAAAACTCCAAGTAATATTCCAGATATTATCCTCATGGATGTTAATATGCCCATTTTAAATGGTATAGAGACCACAGGAATCATAAAAAACGAATATCCAAAAATTAAAGTCATAGCACTTTCTGTCGAAGAAAACGATACCACTATTATTAAAATGCTTAAGGCTGGTGCAAAAGGTTATTTGCTGAAAGATGTTGAAAAAGATGTCTTAGAACTAGCCTTAATAGAAACTATAAAGCACGGTTATTATCATACTAAAGATGTTTCTAATATTTTAATCAACTCTCTAAGTGATGATTATTCAAGTAAAATTCAACTTAAAGACAGAGAAATAGAGTTTATAATACACACCTGCTCTGAAATGACTTATAAGGAAATAGCCGAAAAAATGTTTTTAAGCCCAAAAACAATTGATGGCTACAGAGATACTCTTTTTCAAAAATTAAATGTTAAAAACAGAATAGGCCTTGTATTATATGCTATTAAAAATGGTATTTATAAGTTATAGTATTTGTTTTTAAAGCTGTTTTAATCTAAAAAGAGGGTGTCTAAAAGTATGTTCAATGTCATATTGAGCTTGTCGAAATATTTTTAAAATACTGATAATCAATGTTGGTTTCGACAGGCTCAACCTGACAAATCAAATTACAAAGACTTTTTAGACACCCTCTTTATTTTGAGTTAGTCATTCTCAAAAAATCTATAATAGATTATATTTTTACAATAATTACTTTGCTGTGTTTAAAAACTTAGGCTTTAACACCAACATGGCCCAAGCCCAGTTTTGAGTGCTTGCTGCTGCATCTTCTGTAATACCTTTTAACTCATACATACCGTCTGCTGCAAACATATGAGAGTATCCAGCAACTAAAGCAAAGCCCTTAAATTTCTTTTTATAAACCAAATCAATCTCTGTTCCTAATGATTTTTCACCGCTGGCTAATTCTTGTTCTCCACTAAAGTTTAAAGCTTTTACCATAAGGCTTGAAGTATCATTTAATTTGAAGTTCGCACTCACATGAACATCAAATAAACCAATTGAATTTGCATGGTTACCTACATAGAAATAATCCATAAATCCGTTAAATTTATGATTGGTTCCGTATAATGGGAAAAATGCGCCCGTTTCTCCTGGATCTGCATCATTACCGCTTATAATTTCTAAACCTGCACCTAAGCCAACTTTATCTGATGCTTTGTATGACAGGTCCAAACCTAGAAGGTAAGCACCTTTTACATCTACTTCTCCTTGCCTTTTACCTGTTTGTATAAAGGCATTAGCTGCCAATCCAAAGCTTCCTGCTTTATAATTTAAATGTGTTCCTAAAGTTTGAAGGTTACTCACGCCATCAGGATCATTGTTGGTATCAAATTCCTGAAAACCATTGTTCATTAATAGTAAACTTCCAGAAAAATTGTCCCAAGCTTGCTTTAAATAAGCATACTGCATCGTTTTATAAGAAAAGAAACCGGTAGTATTATAGCCTGTTCCTGTTGATACAAAACCTGTTGGATGTGAATAATCCTGATTAAAAGCCAATGCCACGTCTAATATAAATTTGTCCTTTTTATATTTTATTAAAGCGGCATCATGATTACGTCCTTGTTGTGCCCAATCTAAGCCCCCAAGAATACGTTGATCGTCGTAAGACAATACCTGACGTCCTAATTTAGTCGACCATCCTTCTCCTAAATTAATTTCTGCCCAAGCTTGAAAAACAGCAAATGAGTTATTTTGGTCATAAGGTAAAATTTGTCTGTTTTCACCCCAAACCATAACATCCTGTAGGCTTACAAACACTTTATAAGCTTCTGTTTTATATCCAGCATTTAAACGTACCCTAGTTGAAATACCAAAACCTGCATCTGCATCGTCGGCTATAAGGTTTCCAAAACCATTTCGGTATTCTGTACGTGGCCTAAATTCGCCATCTAAAGTAAATTGAGCTTGTGCAAATTGTAAGCACCCTAGCAATAGTCCCAAAATCACGTATTGTCTTTTCATCTTTTCTTGTTTTTAGTTTTTATTTTTGAGTTGATTTAATCTTTGTTGTTAATTTTTTGTCCTACAAATATAAAGTTGGCTCAACTTTCAGTTTATGATAAATCTCATATAACCTAATCTTTATATTGCTATAATTTTACGAGCTATTTCCATTACTAATGCTCTAAAAAATCTATTAAATGTTTTCTATATGTATAATAATCATCATGTTCTAAAACAGACTTACGAGTTCTTGGTCTTTCAAAGTCAATATTTAGAATGTCTCCTATTTTTGCTTTAGGTCCACTAGTCATCATCACCACACGGTCTGCTAAAAAAATAGCTTCATCTACATCATGTGTAATCATTACTGCAGTAATTTTCTCTTTGTTCCAAATTTCAATTAAAATATCCTGAAGTTCACCCCTTGTTAATGAATCTAACATTCCAAAAGGCTCATCAAGTAATAATACTTTAGGTTTTATAGCAAAGGCTCTTGCTATACCTACACGCTGCTGCATACCTTGTGATAAGTCTGATGCCTTTTTATGAAATGCATTTTCTAAACCTACTTTTTGTAGGTAGTACTTTGCTATATCATTACGTTGGTTTTTTGTAGCGTGTGGGAATACCTGGTTTACACCTAATAATACATTTTGCAGTGAGGTCATCCAAGGCATTAAACTTGGTGCTTGAAAAATGACACCTCTATCTGGTCCAGGGCCTTTAATATATTTTCCTAATACTGAAATATTACCTCCAGAAATTTCGTTTAATCCAGCAATCATAGATAACATAGTGGTTTTTCCACAACCTGAATGTCCTATAATGGTAACGAACTCTTCTTTTTTAATTTGAAGGTTTAAATCTTCAAGTACTACATAGTCCCCTTTTGGCGTAGGGTATACTTTCTTTAAATTCTTTAAATCAAGCATCACCTCATTTGACGGGAAGATTCCGTTATGCCCAAAATCTGTTGTTTTATTTGCTGTTATTGTACTCATATTGACCGCTTATTTAAATTGATTAACAAAATCTTTAGGTGCTAAATCTGGTAATACAAGTTCTTCTTGAGCTTCAGATTTTCTTTCATTACCTATATCCATTAGATACTCAATAATAGCATTACGCGTTTGCTTGTAATTTTCATTATCGTTCATTTCAGTTTTATCCCTTGGCCTTTCAATATCAATTTTGAATTCTGGTCCTAAAGTTGCTCTAGGTCCTGGACGTAAAGGAATAATTCTGTCTGCCATATAAATACCTTCGTCAACATCATTGGTGATTAATAAAGCGGTGCGCTTATCTTTACCCCAAATGTTTAATATTTCATCTTGAAGGTTTCCTCTTGTTAAAGCATCTAACGCTCCTAATGGTTCATCCATAATGATCATTTCTGGCTTCATGGCAAGGGCTCTTGCCACAGCTACACGCTGACGCATACCACCAGATAACTCTTTAGGACGTTTGTTTATAGCATGTGATAAGCTTACCATCTCCACATATTCAGCTACCATTTCGGTTAGCTCTTTTTTGCTTTTCTTTGGAAACGCTTCCTTAACAGCCATCAACACATTTTGTTCAACGGTTAACCATGGTAATAATGAGTAATTCTGAAAAATCACCCCTCTTTCATGACTAGTCCCTTTTACGGGTTCTCCTTTAAATAATACTTCTCCCCTTGTAGGCTCTAATAATCCGTTTATTAAATTTACTAATGTTGTTTTTCCACTTCCTGTAAACCCAACGATAGCCACGAATTCGCCTTCTTCAATAGAAAGATTAATATTAGAAAGTATTTCTTCCTCACCTTCTATATATGTCTTATGTACGTTATTTAATTCTAAATATGCCATATTATCTCTGTTTAAATGTTTATTTGTCGATTCGTTAAACTGTTTTTCGATTATACGATTAAACAGTTACACATTTCAACACTTTTTATATGGCGTCTGTTTTAACAAAAGACACTGAGTTCTGAATAGCTAACATGATTCTGTCTAACAAGAATCCTATGATACCAATTACAAACATAGCAACGATTATTTTTGCATTAGAATCATTCGCACCATTTTGGAATTCCTCCCAAACAAAAGTTCCTAATCCAGGGCTTTGTGCTAATAATTCAATAGCAATTAGTACCATCCATCCTACAGATAAAGTAATTTTTAAACCAGTAAAGATTAATGGTAAAGATGATGGTAATATCACCTTGAATATCTTTTGAAACGTTCCCAGTTTTAACACTTTAGCAACATTGATATAATCATTATCCACAGATGATACACCCATAGCTGTATTTACTAACGTTGCCCACATAGAACATAAACCAACACTGACAAATGAGATGGTGAATGAACTGTCATCTGGAGAACCTATAAGTACAGTTTTTACAATCATAAAAACCAATAAGTACCATACTACCGGAGATACTGGCTTAAATACTTGAATAAACCAGTTAAATGCACTTTTTAAATTAGGACTTAACCCTATAAAAATACCTAAAGGAACCGCTATAAAGAATGCTAATAAGAATCCAGCAAACACTGTTCCTAGACTTCTCCATATTTGATCTACAAAAGATGGCCTACCTGTATACACAATAGGATCCAGATTTTCAGCTTCTCTTTGAGCATTTAAAGCGGCTGTTTTTTCTTTAAATGCTGCTTTATCTGCACTAATAATACCATGATCTTTTAACAAGGAATTAAATGAAGCCCATACTTGAGCCGGTGAAGGCAATGTGTTAGGTTGACAATCAGGATTTCCAGATGCAATACAAGCGGCCTCAGAATCTGCTGCTGCCTGTCCTCGCTCTTCTAAGGCTTTATTAATTTTAAAATCTGCTTCTTTATTATAAAGCGCTTTAGCTCCCATATGCCATAATCCTAAGAATAAAAGGATTGAGGCAATTGAAATTGCTACTTTTTTAAGTGCAACCTTTGGATCCATTTGCTTTACTTTAGCAATAGATCCTTGAAATAGAAACCTAAATATATTAAATCTCGCTATTTTTCCTGCTGTATTTAAACTAACACTTTGCTTCATGACTCTTTATTTAATTTCTTGTTTGTTATTGTACGGCCTTATCCTTGTTTCCAATCTCAAAGCTATTGATGTATGCAATTGGATCTTTGGCATCGTAAGTTGTTCCATCTATAAAATCGGCTGTAGCTGGTTTAAAACCATCTGTATTAGGTATATCGGTTGCTGGAATTTTCCCCTCTTCAACTAAAAATTCTGCTGCTCTTTTCCAGATATCTGGTCTATAAATATCTTTAATAGTTTCTGCGTACCATTCGGCAGGTTTAGATTCTGGAATTTGTCCCCAACGTCTCATCTGAGTTAAGAACCAGATACCATCTGAATAGAATGGGTATGTTGCATTGTATTTGTAGAATACATTAAAGTCTGGCATCTCACGCTTGTCTCCTTTTTCAAACTCAAATGTTCCTGTCATAGAGTTTGCCAATACAGCTTCTGGCGCTCCTACGTATTGAGACATTGCTAATATTTTTACAGCTTCTTTTCTGTTTGCTGGATCATCCAACCATTTACCTGCTCTAATTAATGCTTTAGTTACAGCTATTGCAGTATTTGGATTTTCCTCAACAAACTTCTTTGTCATTACAAATACTTTCTCTGGGTTGTTTTTCCAGATATCATAGTTAGTAGTAACTGGTACACCAATACCTTTAAATACAGCTTGCTGATTCCATGGTTCTCCCACACAATATCCATAAATGGTACCTGCTTCAAGCGTTGCTGGCATTTGTGGTGGTGGTGTTACCGATAATAACACTTCGGCATCAATTTGTCCTTGTACATTATCTTCTGTGTACATACCTGGGTGAATACCCGCAGCAGCTAACCAATATCTTATCTCGTAATTGTGTGTAGATACTGGGAATACCATACCCATTTTAAACGCTTTACCGCTATTTTTGTATTCATCTATTACTGGTTTTAAAGCGTCTGCTTTAATAGGGTGTACTGGTTTACCATCTGCGTCTTTTGGTACGTTTGGTTTCATTTTAGACCACACATCATTTGATACTGTGATACCGTTGCCATTTAAATCCATTGAAAATGGTGTTACTAAATCTGCCTGACGACCAAATCCTGCACCTGCAGCAATTGGCTGTCCTGCCAGCATATGCGAACCGTCTAGTTGTCCATCAATTACACGATCTAATACATTTTTCCAGTTTGATTGAGCTTCAACAGAAACAAATAATCCTTCATCTTCAAAGAATCCTTTTTCTTTAGCTATGGCTAAAGGTGCCATATCTGTTAATTTGATAAAACCAAAAGTTAGTTGTGGTTTTTCAATATTTAGTGTTTTTGTTTTAGAGCTTTCTGGCGTTACATTTTCAGCGATGGTTTGCTTTTTTTCCTTGTTACCACAAGAAAAAAGCAAAACTGCTATTGGTAGAATCCAAGTTGATTTTTTAATTAGAGATTTCATAATTTAAAGTTTTAATTAAACTAAGTATTTATACTTATTTTATGCAAATATATAAGTAGTAACACTTACCCCTTATGTAAATACACATGTTCAATCATCTTTTTTCACATAATTCAACCTGTCAAAAAACATAAAAACAACATAACAACCTTATATTAAGAATATTACAAATAAAAATCAGACCGAAAAAGCTCTAAGTAATTGACAAAAAATCAATAGTTTTATGCTTACAAGCATCAAATATTTATTATTCAAAAGGATAAAATACGTAGAAAACATATTATAAAAAGGTAATTAATACCTATTCTGCTATAAAATACGAAAGACATTATTCGAACTACTTTCCGCTAGTTTAAAGTATAGAATCTATTATTGGTCCTTGCACCGAGTGGAACCGAAGTGTCGTTACTGTTTATTTTTATAATTCAGCAATATTGAAAAACAAGAAAATTATATGGTGTATTTAATAATATAAATGGTAAAAGAAGGCTTTTTATTCGCCTAAAGTTTTTAACCAAGCTTCTTGAGATAAAGCCGTATACTTTTTAGCGGTACCATAAGGGTCTTTGCCACCATTAAAATAATTCTGAATAGATTTCATGGGAATGGTATCAGATAATTTTTCAGGAACATCATATTTATGGTTTCCATGAAAATCATGGCATTGTATACAGGTGAACCATTCTTCTTTAGCTATTAAGCTTTTATGCGATATATCAAGCGGATCATTTTCTACTTCTAAATCTTGATGGCAGTTCACACAATAATTAATTGACGCTACCGATACACGTTCCTCCTGATGCTCTGTATGACAAGTAATGCAGGTCGTAGCATCGATCTGTTCTACAGCTTCTTTAAACCTCGGTTCAGAAAATCGATGGGTTGGGTGTCTGTCGTTTGGTCTATCGTGACATTGCATGCAATTATCTACAGTAACATCTTTAGTACCAAAATCGACGCCTTCTTCCCTAGCTCCAAAAGCATGGGAAACATTAGATTGTACTTGCTGCAATAGGTTTCCCTTAGCATCTGCATGGCATGCAAAACATGAGAGTTCCTGATGCCCTGTATTCATAGGTCCAATTGATATATATTTTTCAGTAGTCTCTAAGGTTAAAGTATAAAATATGACCCCACCTAAAATAATACCAATTATACCACCTAAAAATTGTCTTTTGCGTAACGGACTTACCTTTAACATCCCCTAATAATATTTTAAATTATATTTCAATTACAACTTTGTCGCTTACAGGATAACTAATACACGTAAGGATGTCGCCGTTTTCCACATCGCTCTCTGATAATAGATGCCCTTCGGTCATCTTTACTTTTCCCGAAGTACATTTTGCTCTGCAGGTAGAGCACATACCTGCTCTACACGAATATGGAATAACAATACTTTCAAACATAGCTTGTTCTAGTATGGATTTATCTCCTCTTACTTTTATTTCATGCGACTCCCCTTCTACCTTTAAAGTAACATCGCTTAACAAATTTTTACCTGAAACTTTTACCTTGGGACTTTTAAAAACTTCGATCTTTATTTTATCTCTGGATACTCCATTATCTTTCAAGATTTCTTTAATCTTTTCCATATAACCAAAAGGTCCACAAATCATATATGTATGATCATCATAAGCCAATTGATGCCTTGAGAATATCTTATTTAATAATTTATGTGTTGCCAAACCCGAATGGTAATTATCACTATCGGTTAGGTTTGAAGAAATGATATGCTCAACAAAAAATGTATCTGGGTACTCATTTTTCAATGCCTTAATTTCATCATGAAAAATAATAGACTCGACATTCTGATTAGCATAGATTAATAGTACATTCGAATCTTTTTCTTCTGTTAAAACAGATTTCACAATAGAAAACATGGGGGTAATACCACTACCTCCAGCAAATAAAACATATTGTTTTTTATGTTCATTAACAGGTTCTACATAAAAAGAACCTGCTGGATTATCTACTACCAACTTTTCTCCCACGCGAAGATGATCATGAACATAGTTTGACACCAGACCTTTCTCGACACGTTTTATGGTAATTTTTAAATCTTTATCGGTATAAGGATTACTACTAAATGAATAAGCTCTTTTATGCACCACCTCATCAATGGGAACATGTATGGTTAAAAATTGCCCTGGTTTGTACTTTAACTTTTTAAACAAGTTCCCATTCTTAAAACATACACTTACAGCATCATTAGTTTCTTTAATTATATTTTTTACTAGCAGTTTCATATGTTATCTATTTATAATAAAACACCATGGTAATATGGAATACCATCATTATTGTAACTATTATGGATAATGCAACATGAGTAATCATCCATCCTTTAAATAATAAATCGCTATTATTCTTTATGATATCTAGGTTAAAATACCCTAATAAGGTGTTTGAAAAGAATATATAAGATAGCAATAACAAATAACCATAACCTAAAGACATACTATGCATATAAAAAAACAGCGGACTAAAAGCTCCCAACCATTTGTGTATAGCCTGCATAGACATGGCATGTTTTTTAAACCTCTTAATTACACGAGTTAATGTTAAAATCCATTGAAAGGCTATAAATAGGGCCAATACTAACCCAGACCAGCGCTTATACATTTCTTGTTGCTGAAGTTCAAACAACCAATGCCATTCTAATTTCAAAAGAAATTGTAAGAAGAAAACGCTTACTAAAACTAATCCGATTAAAGTGGATTTGCTATTAATTACCATAAACTATCGAGCTTTTTTTAGGAAAACAATGCAACCTGCCCATAACTTTTTTGAGGCCTTAGAAATGAGCAAAGCTGCAATGAATAATCAAAACTAAATTTAACTTATTTTGTTGCTACTAGATGTTTCATGGTTTCGTAAGAAGATAACTTCTTAACGCTATCAAGAAAGACTTCTGCTGTTGGCAGATAGTTCCCTTCTGCTGGCCATTTATCACCTATTTCTGGTTTTTCACTTGCTTCAAAAGCTTTAATTTCATCTAAATACTGTACATATATATCTACAGTTCCTTTGGCATACGCATTTAAAACGGCTACAGTTTCTTTATATGTTAATGAATCTTTGGGGTATTGCCATGTTGTTGCCCCCATAACATCACCCAATTTCCAATCGGACTTTGTTGTTTGAGGGTGCTTATTATGGCAGCTTACGCAAGCTCCAGCACTAGCTAAATCTGCAAACATAGCCGTATGCAATTTTTGCTCTTCATCATAGAAAAATTGAGGTTTTTGATCCTTTTTTATTTCTTCGAACAAATCGGCCTGCTTTCCTTCAAATTTGTTAGCGGCATTGACTGGAAAATCAGAACCTAAATACAACCCTAAAGGCACAGGGCTTTTTCTAATACTTGTTGCTACGCCTCTAAGAAACAATGCTGGTAGTGGTCCTGCTTCTACATCATCTTTTCTCCAGTCTTCATCAAACTTCATCCCCTGGGCTTTCCCCTTTCCTACAATGGCTTTAGTATATAATGTTCTTGTGACATCATTCTCTTTGGCAACCATTTCTAATACCTCTTCTACCGAAAAAGCTTTTTCAATACTTGCTACCTTAGATTTTTCTTCTGGAACACCTCCGCAAGATGCCAAAATAATACATGTAAATAATAATATGGTTTTGTAAATAGTTTTCATATGCCTTCGTTTTAAGTTATTAATAAGCAGCATCAATCATGACATTAGACATAGTTCCATATACAGTTGTCCATGCTTCTTTCACATCAGGAGTAAAGTCATCACCTAAACCAACCTCAAGGGTTCCTAACAATGCCTCGCCCACAGTATCATAATGAAAAGCTTCTACCTTATATTCTACATGTCTTTTCCCTAAGTCCTTCAAAATTGGAATTAAGCTATCCAAATTACTTAGACCTGCAACAGCAGCTCCAAGCATACTCATTAATTTATTTCCTTGCTCTTTCATAGCATCGTCACTATTAGGAAATAATGGTTTTAATTGGGGGTCTAAATCAAAAAGTTTCTCATAAAATATTTTTGCAGCAGTTGGAGCTATAGGTTTTACCTTTTCAAATGATTCTTGAACTAGGGTGATCGTTTTTGATTCCATAAATGTTGTGTATTTGGTTTGTATTTTATAAAAAATAAGTATTACTACTTACTTGAGGCAAAAATAAATAGTAGCTCCTTAATTAATTATGAAATAATACAGTTGAAAATGGTCTTTTACTACATGTTAAAAACTATCAAAACGCAGTAAATTATTTAAAAATGGATAAACTTAGGAGCTATAGCTAAATCATAATTATTTGACATAGCTTGTATTTGTATTTTTTAGAAATTTAAGAGACCTGACAGGTTTTAAAAACCTGTCAGGTCTACTCTTCCTATGCTATTTTATCCTGATTCAACTATATATGACTAATGAATATTCAAATATTAATCTCTTTAGTGAGTAATAAAAACTGGACGGAAGTATATTAAATCAATACTAATCAATTAAAAATACATACGCCATATAAATGCATACAATAGATGTACACATGTATGTTATTTGTATTTTTTAAGAGAAGTCTAAACAGTGAAGTTTAAGCATCTTTAGAAAACAACTAAGTATCTAAAAAGTAATTATGCTCACTAATTTCTTTTTTAAGCAGTTGTATATCATTAATGCCAATTTTCTTTCCTTTTGCAATAATGAGTTTTTCTTTTTTAAGAGCAGAAAATGTACGAATTACTTGCTCTTCCGTAGTACCAGCGTAATCGGCATACTCGCGTCTACTTAATGGCAGATTTAAAAAGCCTTTTAAATCACCAAATTTTCGGTGGATATATAATAAGGTATCGATAACACGTTCGCGAACGGCCATTTGAGAGATCGATTTTACTTTGCTCTCGCTTCTATTAAGTTCATTAGCATAAAACAACATCATATCGTAAGTGAACTTAGGATTAGCAAGCAATACTTCCTGTAAGTCATTTTTCGAAAAATAACACAAAATGGTGTCTTGTAGTGCAATAGCTCCAATAGAGTAATATTCTTCGGTTCCAAAACCACGGTGACCAATAATCTCACCTTCTTTAGCAAATCTTACAATTTGTTCTCTACCGTTAATGCCTGTTCTGAATACTTTTACCGTCCCTTTTAAAATGAAAAACAAACCATTTACAGGAGCGCCCTCTATAATAAACTGTTGCCCTTTTTTACATTTGATATTATTCTTTTTTCCTATAAAATCAAGGTTTTCAAGGGCTGATAAATTCCTTTTTATCAGGCAATTATAATTATCACATGAACTGCAAGCCAAACCAAACGATGACTTTGCTTTTTGTTTTACCTCAGTTATATTATTTAAGGGTGCTTGCATACTCTAAAAGGATATTTCTAATATCATATGATATCACGAATATAAGTATTAATACGTATTATCATAATTAAAGGATTCACTTTTAAGAGAAAACGAAAAATCAACATTCAAATTTGCAACATGGAAATTTTGAATATTGATTTATGACATATTCGTAAAATAAAAAATGTGATTTTGATTTCATTTTTAATCTACCCTCTTATATTATTTGATAATCATTACTTTGTTATTCCTGAAAAAGTAGGAATACACATAAATATTAAAAATATTAAATCATTACTTAGCTTGAATTCAAATAGATAACTTCTAAAACGCTTGTTCTTCCAACCTAAAAGCCTTTGTCAGTTTATTCGTTAAAGTAAAAGGTAGCATTATTGTACTATTTACACATGGGGCATTCTGTAAAACAGTGGATTCCTGCTTTCGCAGGAATGACAAATACAGCATATTTGAAAGCATTACTTACATCTAAATTTCTTAATCAAAAAGAAATTATTACTAATGTATCATTTTGTAGAAACAGCTTGCTTACCTTTATTCCTAACCGCAGCTACAATAGCAACAACTATCATAAATATAGCCAACACATAAACAAATACAGGAATAGGCAAAGGGTCACCTGCTGCATAGCTATGCAAGCCAGAGAGGTAATAATTCACCCCAAAAGAAGTCATTATAATAGACCAAAAAGCAAACATACTGGCAACATTAAGCACATATATATTATTTAATTTAGGAACAAAACGCAAATGTAAAACGATAGCATACACAATAATACTTATCAATGCCCAAGTTTCTTTAGGATCCCATGCCCAATAGCGTCCCCAGGATTCATTTGCCCAGATACCACCTAAAAAAGTGCCTACGGCCAATACAAACAGACCAATTGTCATGGCTATTTCGTTAATATAAGTAAGTTCTTTAATTTTTATTTCTATAATATCTTTTGTTTTTGGTGTTTTAAAAATCAATAATAACAAAGCCATGAGCCCTAGAATAGCGGACAATGCCAAAGGCGCATAACTACTTACAATAGTAGCTACATGAATTTTTAACCAATATGATTTTAATACAGGCATTAAATTGGTGATTTCTGGACTTAACCAATCTAAATAGCTTACAAACAATAAAGCACCAGAAAACAAAGTCGATAAGGGAAGTGAAAAATCCGATTTTCTAAATGTAATCAACCCACATAACACCAATACCCATGCTACAAAAATGAGCATTTCATAACCATTACTCCACGGAGCATGCTGCGCTACATACCAACGTAATAGAATGTTTCCTGTAAAGCACAAAAAGGAAATCAATGTTAAAATGATGAACGTATTATTTAAAAACTCAATCCATTTTTTCTTTGAAAACATTTTAACGATAGCCAAGATCAATAAGACAAAACCCAGTGTAAAGAATACTTGAAACAACCAAAAATTAATATTGGCCTTATTATACCATAGTTCTGCTTCAATCCGCTTTGGTGTTGGAATAACTTCTGCCCCCAGAACTTCTTGATATTTTTTGATATACATGAGTTTTTCATGAGCACTTTCATAATTATTTGTTGCTATATTTTTAAAATAGGCAGGTATAATGGTTTTTGCGAATTGTGCATCTTCATCTGGAAAGTCTTTAAAATGATGTGTATAACTAAACCAAGTATTATTTTTATCATGCCTATTTGGGAAAATCTTCAAGTAATTACCTATAAAGACATTGTAGAGAATATTAAAGCGTTCGTCTATTTTTAAAACTTCCTTATCAAATTCATTTCGCTCCGATGGTTTCTTTTTATTAGCGTCTTCTACTTCATTGGTTAAAAGGTAGTTGCCATCCTTATTTAATAAATTAGTAAAAGCTATGAGCTTATTTTTTCCTTTGGGAATACTATCAAACAAAGTACCTGTTTTCATAAAATCTACCTTAATAATAGGTACACGCTGCCATATTTGGGGCAACATATGCATGGCCAAAAAGGTTTGGTTAGCATCCAACTCTATTTTTTTATTAGCTAGAGGGTATGAGAACTTGGATTTTCTGGAGATTTTCCTAAGGAATTCTGACGCCAGCGTATTTATAGGTTTTATACGACCGTCTAAATCTTGAACTAAAAGCCTCCCAAAAAAATCGGCATGTCCTTTATCTATTTCTTGTTTTTTAATCGCTTTTTCTACAACAGCTGTTAACGAGTCTGTTGAAGTTTGCGCAAAGGCATTGGTAAATCCTAAAAGAAGTAAACACGTTATTACTACAGTTTTTTTCTTTAACTGTTTTAATTTTTTATTAATAAATTGAAAACGCGATGTTTTTCCAAAAAGTGTAAAAAACATCCCAAGCATCATTAACAAATACCCTAAATAGGTCACTATAGTCCCCAATCTATCATGATTTACAGAAAGCACGGTGCCTTTTTCGTCAGTGTCATAGCTAGCCTGAAAAAAACGATACCCCTCATAATCGAGTACATTATTCATAAAAATTCTAAATGGGGTCTTTTTATCCTTATCTAGAATAGTAACTTCACTGGCATAGGCAGAAGGACTTGAAGATCCTGGGTATCTTTCTAATTGAAAATCGTTTAACTGAATTGAAAAAGGTGTTTTTATAGCGCCAGCTCCATAAGATAACACGACTTGTAAACCATTAACTTCCAAATTATGATGTGTAGGCAAAAAGCCTTCTCTGTATAAAATATTGGCGGGTTGTTCTTCTCCATCAACAGAAACATTTACAATGAGGGCGTCATCTTTGGTCTTATCATTATCCTTGGGCTTATCTGAAGCATTTTTTAATTGAAATTTCCCTTTTTCATGATAAACCAATGGCACAAAAGAAATATCACCATCTCTATATAAAGTCCTTAAAGTAATCGCCTGTAAACTATCCTTAACAATTTTTCCTGCTTGCTGTGAGGACATAATAAAAAAGTCCAGGTCGTGTGGTGCTTCAATACTAAAAGCACCTTCTTTTTCTATAATATTAATAATCCCTTTTTTATTGGAGTTAAACCCTATTTCATGTTGATGTTCTCCAATTTTTTCAATTTCGCCTTTTTTAAGATAGACCGTGTTTCTGCCATTACCAACAGTTACAACCATTTCTAAAAGTGGTTCACCTAAAGCATCGTCATTGACGACTTCAGGAATAGCATCAGCAATAAAACTGTTATATGAAATAATTACAGGTTTATCATTAAAACTTGTCTTTATTGTAAAATCATTATCGCTTATGGGAGAGAATGTGAGTTTTTCTTTTATTGTCTTTGTATTGGTTCCGTCGGTTATTGTTGCGGTTAAGAAATTAGTATCAGAAATAACGATATTAGAGGAAGCCCCCTCCCTAATTCTCATAATACCACCATAAGAAGCATATCTTGTAATAGCTGCCCCTAATATGATAACAATAAATGCCACATGAAATAATAAAGTCGCCCATTTCTCCTTGCGCAGCAACTTATATTTAAAAATATTAGCTACAAAAGAAATAACCAATCCCAGCATAACAACTTCAAACCACCAGGCATCATAAATAATAGCCCAAGCAGTAGCGGTGCCAAAATCGTTTTCAACAAATGTAGCAGTTGCCATAGCAATTGCGAAAATTAATAGTAGCAACAGTGCCAAACTTGAGGATGAAAAGAGTTTATATAATTTTTGCATGGGTATGTCTTAAAAGAAGAAAGATAGCATTTGCGGTTTTATCCATCAAATGCTATCTTTTTAAAAAACTATAGATATGACAAATAAAAATTTTAGTTGGTAGTCATTGATACTTCTTTGGCACCATAGTTAGCTTCACGTGCTTTAGCTTCTTCTAACCATTTTGGAACCAGGTTTTCTTTAAATGCTTCTTTTTCCTGTTTCATTTTTTCAGCATCTAAACCAATATAAGCTTGAGCCTTTTCTTTAGTAGAAATATCTGGCATCTCAACAGGTTTATTGTGTCCTAATTCAGATAATAAACGTGCTAATTTTAAACGACCTTCCTGAATAACCGTAAACGCACTTCCCATAACACGCGCTGTTTCAACTGGCGAATGAAATGATGCTCCATGTGCTGCTGCAGAATAATCCCAACGCCATTGTGCGTGGCGAATATCCATTAAGATATCCTTCATTTGTTCTTCCGTGGCTCCTAAATCCCATGCTTTTTTAGCTTCTATATGGGCCCTTACTATAAAATCTTCTAATTTTAATCTGTTTTCTGTCGCTTTACGTTGACGCTCGTAAACATTCTGCTTTAATTTATCGGCATCTTCTCTATGGCAAACCTGACAGGCATTCGATACATTATTTAAAGGAGATTGTATGTGGTGATCTGTAAATTTTTGTCCACCTTCACTTTTATAAGGCATGTGGCAATCTGCACAGGATACGCCTCTATCGGCATGCACACCTGTTAAATAGGTTTCATAACCTGGATGTTGTGCTTTAAGCATAGGGGCACGACTTAGTTTATGTGTCCAATCTTTAAACTCTATATCATCATAATATTTTTCCATAGCTTCCACAGACATACCATTTTTCCAAGGGAATTTTAAATAAGGAACACCTTCTTTACCAGGTAATTTTTTATCAAAATAGTATTCCACATGACATTGAGCACAAACTAGCGAACGCATTTCCTGATGGGTAGCCTGATTAATATCTTTCCCCATTTCTTCAAAAGCTTCAACCAATGCCGGTCTAGAAATCGTTAGTTTCATGGTTTTAGAATCGTGACAATCTGCACAACCAATAGGGTTAACAACTTCAGCACCTTTATCCGCCCATTTCCCTGAATAAAATTCGGCAATACCTTTTTCATTCATTAAGCGAGGTACATCGGGACTTTTACAGGTCCAACATGTAGCAGGCATTGGACCATCTCCTTTTCCTTTTGGCCCACCTGTTCTCAACGTATTTCTCAAGTCTTCAATGGCGTATTGATGCCCTCTACCCTGGTTATAATCTTTTGAAAATCCATAGCCAGCCCAAAGTACGACTAAACGCGAATCTTCATGCAATACATCTCTCATAGCAGACCCGCCTTGTTGTGATGCAAAATCAGTTTCTGCTGTTTGCAAAAACGATTGATATTCGGCTGGGTAATTTTTACCCCACTCTTCATTTCGCGGCTCGTTTTCGCTTATTTCAACTTGCGGAACATATTTGTATTTCGCTTCATTTTTTCTGTTAACTATGCTTGATGCTAACAACCCCAATAGAAATACCACTATTGCGGTAACAATAAATAATACTTTGTTTTTCATTTTTGTTATAATTATTTGTCTGCTATTTGTTTTTCTAACCAATCTGGGATCACTGTTTCTTCTGTGTCTGTTGGAATTGGTGCTATATTATTTTTTATTGTGGATATACCATGTACTGTACCATGCGGTACTTCCTGATGGCAGCTCCAGCATTTTCTTTCCGTTCTGTTTTTTGCATGGTCATCTATCCAACCATCATACTTGGTTTGAGTGACTTGCTGTACATGGCAACGAATACAATTGTTCTGTACAACTTCTTGAGACTCTTCTCGCATAAACATGACTTCTGGTTCAGCTCTTAAAGTAAATACAGAGGCATGGAACAAACCATCCTTTGCCTTAAAGTAATACTTATTAAATGTATTGTTATGGGGAACATGACAGTCGTTACAGTTGGCCCATTCTCTGTGTGAACTGTGCATCCAACTATTATAAACGGGTGTCATAACATGGCAGTTTACACAGGCTTGGGGGTTATCGGACATATAAGATACAACTTCAGCTTCTTTAGCCATAAAAAGCCCCAATCCAGTAATAACTGCAATTAAAAAAACCGCGACGGTTCTCCATCTCGATTTTTTATCTGGTAAAATGTTTTTTTTAAGATTCACGTTATTAAATTTCTATCTTGGTTAAAGCATCAAATTAAGATCATTTCTGGACCTTTATGTGAATACTCTATAAAATTTATAAGCATTAACAAGGCCGTTCTAAACCGTGTGTAAATCTCTCATAATTTAATAATAAATAAACTGATATAAGTCATATTTAATAATATTTTTAATTTGAATTTACATAAATGTAACATTCTAAATTTACGATTTCTTTTTATATTTTAATTTGCCTAACTCTATCCCAATAGCAGTTTTAGCCAATATTGTAAATACAAAGGCGCCAAGTGCCCATATACCTAGTGTTACACCTATTTCTATACCAGTGGGTGTGTATTCTGCTATTTTCCCGTAGGGTCCTGGAATGAAACCAGGCACTATAAGTCCAAACCCTTTTTCAATCCAAATAGCTATAAATAATATAAAACAACAGAAGAACAAGACTTTAAAATTATTCCTAAGTTTATGGAAAGTCAATAAAACTGTAGCCAAAACATTCAAAGGAATGGCCGTCCAAATCCATGGCAACAATGCATCTTTACCATCTAGTCCGAAAAAAAGATAATAGGCACTTTCACTGTGGTGTGTCGGGGCGTAAAACTCTTTAAACAATTCAGATATAAGCATAATTAAATTTATTTGAGCAGCCACCGTAACTACCATAGCTATCTTTTTAATGGTCTTATCCTGAATTTTAAACTCGGTAAAATTTCTAATAATAGCTAAAACAAGAATAATCAATGCGGGTCCAGCAGCAAATGCCGATGCTAAAAAACGAGGCCCCAACAATGCGTTATTCCAAAACGGACGTGCTTGTAATCCCTGATACAAAAACGCTGTTACCAAATGAATAGCCACAGCCCAAAATACGGACAGAATAGCCCCTGGAATATATACACTGGATTTGGCTTCTTTACCTTGATAATGTCTAAACAAAATATAAAAAGGGATCGTAATATTTAAAAACAAATAACCATTAAGTACCAATACATCCCACGTTAGCATGGAGTTTGGAAAATTAAACACGCCTATTCCAGGAATCATGTGCCATAAAACAGAAGGACCTCCCATATCTGCAATTACAAAAGCCAAGCACATAATAAGTGCAGCCACTGCCAATCCTTCTCCTATAAGTACAGCTTGTTTAAAATCTATATCCTTTAAAACGTAGGTAGGCATGACCAACATAACGGCTGCTGCGGCTACTCCTACTAAAAATGTAAAATTAGAGATGTACAAGCCCCAACTTACCCTATCTGTCATACCTGTAACACTTAGACCATGTTCCAACTGAATGGAATAGCAATACATACCAGCTAACATAACAAATGTTAAAAAGCCCATCCATATATGGTACTTTTTGGAACCATGTGTAATTGTGTCCAAACTATCCTTAACTAAACTTCCAAAAACTTTTAATCGTTTCATTTAAATATAATTACGCATCGTTATTAATCCATAAAATACCAGAACTTTGGTTCTGTTCCCAGGTCTTCTTTCAATCTAAATACTTTCTTATTTTCTAACACCCATCTAATAGTACTATTTGGGTCCAACAGGTTGCCAAAAATACGTGCTCCTGTAGGGCATGCTTCCACACATGCTGGGTTTTTGCCTGCTCTAGAACGCTGTACACAAAAGGTACATTTTTCCATAACGCCTTTCTTACGCATGCGGTTTCCTAAATAGTGTTGGTTATGATTAATCTCTGCCTCTGGCACTTCTGGCTTACTCCAGTTGAAGCGTCTGCCGTCATAAGGACAAGCGGCCATGCAATATCTACATCCTACACACCAGTCGTAATCCACAACCACTAAACCATCATCTTCTCGCCACGTCGCTTGTACAGGACACACTTCGACACAAGGCGGGTTATCACAATGAAAACACTGTGTTCCCATATAAAAATGCCCTTGAGCTGGCACCTCGTGGTAGTAATTATCATCGGCTTCATTGAAATTAAAACCTTTACCATCCTTCATTTCATGGATTCTTATATATTGCATTTGCGAATCCCTGTCTTGATTGTTTTCCTCAACACAAGCATTGACACAATCCATATATCCCTGGCACTTAGATATATTAAAAGCATAACCAAACAATACATCTTCTTCTGCATTTTTAGAGGACATACTTATGGTTTTTCCCGTTCTTAATTGGTATGAACGCACCAACCGATCTACTGTAGCTTCTTTCTCTTCATCGGTCATCAATTTATAGTTCCCTTTAAACTGTTCTTCCCAATCTATTTGTGCCTTTTCCTTGCTTTCATCACCACTAATCACACTACAAGAAGTACTCACTGCGCCGGCTCCAATTAACAAACTAGCTGTTAATTTTTTAAAAGCTGTCCGTCGGTCCATCTTAACATCAAAAACTTGCTCGAAGCCATCTTTAGTTCTTTCTTCTCCTATAGATGCGTTTATAGCTGCGGCTGCAAACTCATCATCAGTCATATGATGGGAATTTGACGAAGTTCCACAACCTCCAGAAGTCTTTCCACAATTGCAAGAACCAGTAGACTTATGAGCCTTTCTAGCAAGATTTAATGAAAACCATTTTTTGTTATTATCACTCATACCTAAATATTATTAATTCCTTTAAATGGTGTTTATTCTCTTTCTTTTACCTTTTGGGTATTAAAACGTGCTGGCCACCTGGATTCAAAATGGGGCTTGTGCGGGTTATGGCAGTTTACACAGGTCATAGATGCCCTAGGTGGTGCCCATCCACCAATACGTTTACCATGTGCGCCGCCTTTCCAATCTTCAAATTGCTTGGTATGACATTGGCTACACAGATTATGGCTATTATTAAAATCGATAGATTTTCCTGTTAAACTTTTTAAATCATCCGTATTATCTGGATTATGACAAGTCACACAATTCATGGTATTGGCATTTGCATGATCTAGTTTAATATCCCAATGTGCTTTTTTAAGATCTTTACTCTGCATCTGAGTTAGAGGTTTCGTATGGCATTCTGTACAGGCATACGATTTTATTTGACTTTTTCGCTCGGGAATTAAAAAGGTATGCATGCCCTCGGTAATTTCAATTGTTTTTATATCACCGATATAGGCTTCAGACGATATAGAGGTTCCATGATAGTTTTTACTTTCTGCCTCAATCTTATCGGTTATGCTATGGTATTCATTTTCATGATGCTTACAAGAAAAGAATGCAAGTAAGAAAAAAGAAAAACAAACTATTTTACTCATAATATCTATATTATTCTTCATTACCAGCTCTTTTAAATGTTTCTACCGCTGTCATCTCTTTATTGTTAGGTACATGACATTGCCTACAGTTAACCCGTTCTGGGTGCGATACCCTAATTTCTTTAGGTGCACTAGGTCCTGCATGACAGGATAAACAATTTTCCCGCAATTGAATTTGGTGGGGAATCATTGGCGGACTTCCCAATAAGGCGTTATTAACTCCTGTTTCTGGAGCTACTACACTGGCATAATCTCCTGTTTTAAACAAAGTTTGTGTGTTTTGCTCTACGTGACATTGCTTACAGTTTACCAATTCTGGATGTGGTGTTACAGGTGCATAGGCTTGAAACTTTTCAGTAAAACCACCATTTTCATGACATTTCAGACAACTTTGTCCTCCCATGTTTTGATGTTCATCTACGGAATGAGGAATACTGGGAGGCGCTCCGTGATAAGCTCTGTTATTATAATATGTTGTTAATGATCTTTGATGCTTTCCATCAACGGGCATACCCTCATAATCCAAGGCATGCTGAGAGCGTTTAAAAACACCTGATTCCGAAGGAATTGCATGAACATTGCTACTAGCCTCTATTGGAATATAGGCTTCTTCCAGCCCTAATTGATAGCTGTAATTCCAAATAGCTATAAATGCTATAAACAGAATTACAAATAGCGATATGATACCTAGTCTTTTTCTCATTGTTATGCTTTTTCAACTTTAACAGCACATTTTTTATAGTCCGGTTCCTTAGAAATCGGACAAAAAGCATCTAATGTAACATCGTTAATTAGCATATTTTCATCAAAGAAAGGCACAAAGACCTGTCCTCTGGTAGGTAAACCTCTTTCATTTATCGAAGCTGGTAATACACAGGATCCTCTTCGCGAGCTCACTTTTATTTTTTCACCATTTCGAATTCCTAAACCCTTAGCATCGTCTGGATGAAATTCCACATAAGCTTCTGGTACAGCTTTATGTAATACTGGAATTCTTCGGGTCATGGATCCTGTATGCCAATGTTCTATAACACGACCTGTATTTAACCAAAATGGATACTCTGCGTCTGGAATTTCTGGTGCTGGCTCGTAAGGACGCTGCCAAATAACCGCTTTTCCATCTGGTTTTCCGTAAAAATCGAAGTCTTTGCCATTGCTACATGCTGGATCATACTTGGCATTAAAACGCCATTGCGTAGATTTCCCATTTACATAAGGCCAAATAGCACCCGATTCTTTTTTAAGTACCTCCAAAGGTGCCATTCCATGTTTTGCTCCTTCATGGAACTGTCTATATTCATTATATATTTCTTCTACATGATTTTCTTCACTATAAGGGAATAAATCGCCATAGCCCATACGTTTGGCAATTTCAATGGTCATCCAAGCATCGGGAGTAGTCTCTCCTGGCCCTTCCACCATTTTATCCCAATGTTGTGTTCTACGCTCTGAGTTTCCATACAATCCGCTTTTCTCTATATGCCAAGAAGCTGGTAAAATAACATCTGCTACATCAGACGTTGGTGTTGGAAATACATCAGAAACCACAACAAAACAAGATTCTTTTTCCATACCTGGACGGTAGCGGCTCGTTTTTGGCAACGACACGAGTGGGTTTGTAACTTGTGTCCAAATAAATTTAATATCACCTCTATCTACAGCTCTAAACATCTCCGTAGCATGGTATGTGGGCTTCGACGGGATTCTTTCATAAGGTACTTTCCATATTTTAGCAGCCAAACGACGGTGTTTTTCATTCATAACGACGCCTTTTGGTAGTTTATGAGTAAAAGTCCCCACCTCTCTGGCTGTACCACAGGCAGAAGGTTGACCTGTTAATGAAAATGGCCCGTTTCCTGGTTGTGAGATCTTACCAGTCAATAAATGAATATTATAAAGTAAATTGTTCATCCAAGTCCCTCGGGTATGCTGGTTCATTCCCATACACCAATAAGAAACTACTTTTTTATTAGGATCTCCATAAATAGCAGCTAAATACTTGATGTCTTTTACTGATACTTTAGAGTATTTTGCTACTTTCTCTGGTGTATAATCTTCTAAGAATTCTTTATAAGATTTAAAATCAATTTTAGTCGGTTTGTCCTTAAATTTGAATTTATCCTCCAGTCCATACCCCATATTCGTTAATCCTTTATTAAAATTCACATGATTTTCTACAAAGGATTTATTTACCCAACCATTTTTAATAATCTCATAACATATAGCATTGGCAACTGCCAAATCTGTTTGAGGCTCAAATAAAATGGATTTATTGGATGCCGTACTTGAACGTGTTGTTCTGGTAGCGAAATCTATGATTTTAGCTCCTCTTCTATTCTTTTGTTCCAACATTCTTGAGAACAATACAGGGTGCATTTCAGCCATATTGTTTCCCCAAGTAATAAAGTAATCTGCATGGTCAATATCTTCATAGCAACCCATAGGTTCATCGGCACCAAAAGTAGTTAAAAACCCTGCTACTGCACTGGCCATACACAAGCGGGCATTGCAATCTAGATTATTAGTTCCAATAGCTCCTTTCATTAATTTAGAAGCGACATAACCTTCAGGAATTGTTGACTGACCAGAGGTATACATCGCCACTGAGTCTTTACCATGTTTTTCAATGGTTTCTTTCATTTTATTGGCAACAATATCTAAGGCTTCATTAATAGGTGTTTGAACATACCTTCCATTTTTTTTCACCAAAGCATGTGTCAATCTATCTTTAGCCTGGGTACACATGATTTGATGATACCCTTTTACACAAAGCAAACCTTTGTTTACTGAAGAATTAGGATCTCCCTTTACAGCTACTGCTTTGCCTTCATTTACTCCCACAAGGATACCACATCCTACACCACAAAAACGACAAGGTCCTTTTTTCCAATCTAGATTAGCTCCTTTTGGTAGATTGGCATCCTGTTCTGAAGCAAATATAATCCCTGGAAACATCGACGCTGCTGCCGTCATAGCTGCCGCTGCTGCCATTTTTTTTAAAAAATTTCTTCTGCTAGTTAAAGAATTTTGCATATTTATTTGTTTTTTGGTGTATTAAAGCCAGAAACCATGGCCAATAGTTTTAAACTCTCTATGGCTTCAATAGATTCTTTTACTTTTTCGTCGTCAGTTTTATTATCTGTATCGGTCACTACAATAAGCAACTCTTTGTTTTCAGCAGGAATAACATCACAATGGTCAATCTTGGACAAAGCTTTCATAAGTACTTCTTTTTGACCTGTTTCTGGGTGCGCTAAGTAACTCTTTATAGGCATAAAATACGTTTGTTTTTTAACAGGATAAAAATATCCTAATTAAAAAAGATAAAAACTGACAAATGTCATATGAACAAGAGCCTGTCACAATTTAAAACTAATCTAAATAAGCTGCGTTTTCGCAGTTAAAAAACTAACAAAAATCATATTTGAATAAAAACCAGAATCGTTATATTTGCACAGACATAACGATTATAATACATGATATCTATAAAAGAAGCTATAAATGCTGTTGAAAAAAATATTGATCCACTTTTCAGAGAAACAGTGAAACCTTTAGAACGATGCGGCAGCTATTATCTATCTAAGGACATCATTTCCCCTATAAATATGCCACCCTTTAGGCAATCGGCTATGGATGGCTATGCTTTGTCTTTGCATAATGATTTATCATATACATTAATTGATGAAGTCAAAGCAGGTGACAATCATCAACCTATTTTAAAACCAGGAGAGGCCATTAGAATATTTACGGGTGCTCCAGTTCCTGAAACAGCCAATGCAGTAATAATGCAAGAAAAAGTTGTTGTGAATGGTTCGAAAATAACTATGGAAAGTAATATTCCTAAAGATCATAATATTCGTCCTATGGGGGAACAGGTTAAAATCGGTGAATTAGCTTTAAAGAAAGGCACCAAATTAACACCAGCTGCCATAGGTTACTTAACATCATTAGGCATCACGGAAGCACATATTTACAAAAAACCTTCAATAGCCTTGATTACTACGGGTAATGAGCTTATTGAGGCTGGTATGCCGTTACCGTATGGAAAGATATACGAAAGTAACTCTAAAATGCTTTTAAACGCTTTGTACAATCTTAAATTTTACGATGTGACCATTCACAAAATAGAAGATGATTATGCACAAACTAAAAACAAACTAGAAACAGTAATCAAAGACAACGATCTGGTGATTGCAACAGGCGGTATCTCGGTTGGTGATTATGATTTTGTTGGCAAAGCACTTAAGGAACTACAAGTAAAGGAAGTTTTTTATAAGGTCAAGCAAAAGCCTGGAAAGCCTTTATTTTTTGCAAAAAAAGAAGACACAGCCATATTTGCATTGCCAGGCAACCCGGCCGCCGCATTGTCCTGCTTTTATGTTTATGTGTACATCGCATTGCAGAAAATGATGGATAATGATACGATTGAATTGCCTAGAATAAAAGCTAAATCTATTTCTGTATTTGAAAAAAGAGGTGATAGACCCCAGTTTTTAAAAGCGATATATAATGATGGTGAAGTTGAAATTTTGGAAGGTCAAAATTCATCCATGCTGCAAACATTTGCGTTATCTAATGCTTTAGTGCATGTTCCCGAAAACGTTTCAAAAATAGAAAAGAACGATCTGGTCGAAATTATTTTATTACCTAATACTTAAAAAGATGGTTATTGATATTATAGGAGCAGGCATAGGAGGTTTAACAACGGCTATAGCGCTTGAAAAAAAAGGTTTAAAAACAAGAATTTTTGAGCAAGCCGAAGAAATAAAACCTGTTGGAGCTGGTATTATTCTGGCTAACAATGCCATGCAGGTTTATAAAAAATTCGGTCTAAATGATATCATTAAAAATAATGGACAGTTAATTTCATCACTAAATATTACTACATCAAATCTTAAACCTTTATCTAAAGTTGATTTAAGCCATTTTGAACAAAAATATAAAGTAAAGAATATTGCAATCCACAGGGGGCTTTTACAACAAATATTAATTGACCAGTTAAAATCGACTGAGATCATTCTAAACCACAAGCTCAAAAACGTCATTAAAAATGGAAATGAATTTACGTTACGTTTTGAAAATGGTAAAGATTATAATTCCTCTACTCTTATTGGGGCAGATGGAATAAACTCTGTTATCAGGCAACAGTTGTTTCCTAAAAATAGTATTCGGCATGCCTATCAAAGTTGCTGGAGGGGTATCTCAGATTATAATTTGCCATCAAAATTTAAAAATGAACTGAATGAAGCTTGGGGAGAAAAGGGACGTTTTGGTTTTGTGCAAATTTCAGAAGACAAAGTATATTGGTACGCCTTAAAATCTTTTAAAAAAAATAAAGATGAATTGGTATTTAATAATGTGAAAAAAGAATTTTACAAATTCCATCCTACTATTAAGGATATTATTCTTTCTACCCCGATACAGCATATCAATGAAGCTGAAATTTCAGATTTAAAACCGACAAAGGTATGGCATAAAAAAAATGTTTGCTTAATTGGAGATGCCGCACATGCTACAACTCCAAATATGGGACAGGGTGCCTGTCAAGCTATTGAGGATGCTTATATCCTTTCTGAGTGTCTTAGCAAATATGAAATGAATAAGGCTTTTAATGAATTTCAGAGAATAAGATTACCCAAAGCACATCAGGTTGTTAAAACCAGTTGGACCATAGGTAAAATGGCGCACTATTCCAGCCCCTTATTAATTAAATTACGAAATACGATATTACAATTAACGCCTTCCTCTATTAATAAAAAGCAAAATGAAAACATCTTTAAATTGGGGAGCATATGAGCTATAAAATTAAGAGTAGAATCTGGATTGAATCTGAAAACAATGTGCTTCTAGGAGAAGGACGTGTACACTTATTGAAAGCCATACAAGAAACGGGATCACTATCTAAAGCAGCTAAATCTTTAAATATATCTTATAAAAAAGCGTGGCAACTTTTAGATTCGGTAAATAAATCGGCTAAAAAACCAGTGACAATCAATAGTATTGGAGGTAAAGGAGGTGGTGGTGCCGAATTAACTGAATATGGAAAATCTTTAATTAAAGCATTTGATGAGATAAACAAAAACTGTTGGGCTTTTTTGGATAAGCAACTGGAGAAAATTGAAGCTTTATAAAAATACTTAAAATGCCTAAAATTTGAAATACTTAAAGTGAGCTATAATAATAAAAACTAAATTATGGATAATAAAGAATTTGCAAAAAACTCGAATGTAGAATAAGGAAACCAAAGCACTTTTAGCTCTTTTTACTTCCATCTCTAATAAACTTTAAAATGCTTATAACTTAAAACTTTAAGTACTCAAAAAATGCTGCAAACAGAAAACATATACATTTTTTTAATCATACTCCCCGTAGTATCCTTTCTTTATTCTAGTGTGGGACATGGTGGTGCCAGTGGTTATTTGGCGCTTATGGCATTGTTTTCTTTTGCTCCTGAAAGTATGAAACCCACTGCCCTATTGTTAAACCTATTTGTCGCTGGAATTTCGTTTTACTATTATTATAAGGAAGGTTTTTTTAACAAACAGCTATTCCTTTCGTTTGCATTGTCTTCTATCCCCTTAGCTTTTGTAGGTGGTATGATTGAAGTAGATGCTTCTATATATAAAAAGATACTGGCCGTTCTATTGATTTTTGCCATACTAAAAATGCTAAACGTTTTCGGAAAAGAAAGTCAAGTCATAAAACAAGTAACGCTTTGGCAAGGATTAATCATTGGCGGCATAATTGGTTTTTTCTCTGGCCTTATTGGTATTGGTGGTGGCATTATATTAACCCCCGTCATTTTGTTATTGCATTGGGGTAAAATGAAAGAGGCCGCTGCTGTTTCTGCCCTATTTATTTGGGTTAATTCAGCATCTGGGCTTATAGGACAATTCAGTAGCGGGGTTCGACTCGAAAAAGCGTCCTTTTTATTGGTCGCTATTGCACTAATTGGGGGTGTTTTAGGTGGTTATTATGGTAGTAAAAAAATCAATAACGAAAACTTACAATACATTTTGGCCTTTGTTTTAATGATTGCCAGTGTTAAATTAATTTTCACTTAAATGATGGAGAAAAAAGACATAACAGGCATTATTCTGGCAGGAGGTAAAAGCTCTCGTATGGGGATGGATAAAGGTTTTTTAACATTAAACGATAAGTCTTTTGTTCAATGTAGTATAGATGCCATAAAACCATTGGTCTCTGAAATCATCATAGTATCTGATCATTCAGATTATGATGCCTTAGGCTATAAAAGAGTCGCAGATACTATAAAAGACGCTGGGCCAGTTGCTGGAATCTGTTCAGGACTTGAGGCCTCTAATACAAATTACAATTTAGTTTTAAGTTGCGATATTCCTCTAATTAAAACAGAGGTATTGGAAAAGTTAATTATAAATGCTCATGACGACTTTGATATTGTTCAAATAGAAAGCCATGGTAAAACGATGCCTTTAATAGCCCTTTATAAACAACAATGCTGTAGTCTATTTAGCAATCTATTGAAAAAAGGAGAAAGGCGTTTACGTGTGGCTGTTGGTCAATGTCGTGTCAAAAATATTGCATTGCATTTTAATGATCATAGTACAACCATGAACGTGAATACAAAAGAAGAATTAAAACAATTGAAAGATGCACATAACGATTAAATATTTTGGTCAAATAGCTGAAATTACTCAAAAAGGAGAGGAATCTTTAGAGTTCTCAGGTGCTTTGATTTCAGAGCTTATGGAACAGCTCTATGAAAAGTATGTACCATTAAAGGATAAAGATTTTAAGGTGGCGCAAAATCAGGAATTAGTGCCTTTAGAAACTCAAGTTTCTGGAAATGAGATTGCGCTTCTACCGCCTTTTGCTGGCGGATAGTCAATGTAATCGGCTTGTACTGAGTGTAATCGAAATAAAGGAGAAATCTCATCATCTTAAAAACTATTCTTTGTTATGAGGTGTCTCCTACCGTTAACATGGCAAACAAAATTAGAAATATAATGACAAATAGATACAACAGGCATATTATACTATCTGAAATTGGACAAGAAGGTCAAGACAAGATTTCTAAGGCTAAAGTATTGGTTATTGGTGCTGGTGGCCTGGGTTGCCCTGTCTTACAATATCTCACAGCTGCAGGTATTGGCACACTTGGTATCGTAGATTTTGATTCGGTAGATATATCAAATTTGCAGCGTCAAGTGCTATTTGGCACATCTTCTTTAGGGGAAAACAAGGCCATTGCAGCAAAAAGGCGTTTGGAAGATTTAAATGATTGTATTTCCATTATTGCGTACCCTGAAAAACTCACTCATAAAAATGCCATTGGCCTCTTTAATCAATACGATATCATTGTTGATGGCTCCGATAATTTTGCCACACGCTACTTAGTTAATGATGCATCAATAATAACCAACAAACCATTGGTTTTTGGAGCTATTTACAAATTTGAAGGTCAGGTCTCTGTATTTAATTATAATGATGGCCCCAGTTACCGTTGTTTATTTCCAACACCACCAGAAAAAGGCGCTGTTCCTAATTGTTCTGAAATTGGTGTTCTAGGAGTATTACCTGGTATTATTGGAACTATGCAGGCCAATGAAGTCATAAAAATCATATTAGATATTGGTAAAACACTATCTGGGACATTACTTTGTTACCATGCCTTAAATAATCAAACGATTAAGCTTAACATCAATAAGTCTGAGACAGAAATTGAAAACGTTTTAAACAAGAAAGAAAGTTTTCATACCTATCATGTCGAAGAACTATGTGAAGTGAAAGACAGCTCTATTTCAATAAAAGATGTTATTAAACAAAGGAATATTCAAATTATAGATGTTCGTGAAACTCATGAGACACCAAAAATTGAAAGTTTGGAAGTGACATCCATTCCATTAAGCACATTAGAATCTCAATTAGAAAAAATCAATCCAGAGAATAAAAAAGCTATTTTTTGCCAATCTGGTATACGAAGTAAAAGAGCCGTTTCTTTATTAGAAGCACTTGATATTACTAATTGTTATAGTATTATTGAAGGCGCTCCAGACATAAAATCATATCTAAAAGAACAGTATAAAACATTATCAGATGAAAGATAAAAAAATAAAAAACGTATTTAGACAGGGCGCCATCTCTTCGGAATTTATTGGCGAATCCATATATAAACATCAAACCAAGACGAGTATTGGTGCTCATAATATTTTTCTGGGACAAGTACGAGCAGATATTATCGATGACAAAACGGTATCTGCCATAGAATATACGGCTTATGAAGACATGGCAAATGCTAAATTCCATGACATTCGAGAAGCTGCTTTTGAAAAATTTGAACTGACTTGTATGCACATTTATCATAGCCTGGGAACCGTGAAAGCTGGCGAAATATGTTTGTTCGTTTTCGTGTCTTCTCCAAGGCGCAAAGTCGTTTTTGAGGCTCTAGAATTCATTGTTGAAGCTATAAAAGCGGATGTGCCCGTATTTGGGAAAGAGATTTTTGAGGACGAATCGCATCAATGGAAGGTAAATACATGAGATTGGTTAAATTGTTTAATCGTGTAACTACTTAATTATAAATAAAATATAAATATGGCGTATACATTTTCATTCGAGAAACTAAGTGTTTGGATTGACTCAAAAGAATTAGTAAAATTAATTTACTTAACTACTAAAAAGTTCCCTTCTGAGGAAAAATTTGGATTAACAAGCCAATTAAGAAGAGCAACAGTATCTATAGCATCAAATATAGCAGAAGGCACTTCAAGAAGTACGAACAAAGACAAAGCTCATTTTACTACCATTGCCTTTAGCTCATTAATGGAAGTTTTAAACCAAATTATTATTTCAAAAGAATTAGATTTTATGGATGAAAACAATTATTTAACTATCAGAGCAGAAATTGAAAAAATTTCCAACAAGCTTAATGCATTACGAAAATCACAACTCAACAATTAAACAATTCAACGAATCTACATAAAATGGTCGACATTACACATAAAAATACCACATTAAGAACTGCAGTTGCTCAAGCTGTTATCAAGGTTAGCAAGCCAGAAACCATTGCAGCTATAGAAAATAGAACAGTGCCGAAAGGAGATGTTTTTTCTATGAGCAAAGCAGCAGGTTTATTAGGCGTAAAACGCACCCCAGACATCCTTCCAGACTGCCACCCCTTACCTATCGAATTTACGGGGGTTGAATATGAAATAAACGGACTGGAAATTACGATTTTATTTACGGTTAAAACTATTTATAAAACGGGCGTAGAAGTTGAAGCTATGCATGGAGCAAGCGTAGTCGCATTGAACATGTACGATATGCTTAAGCCTATTGATAAAGGTATCGAGATTCATGCTATAAAACTGCTCAATAAAAAAGGAGGTAAATCCGATTTTAGAGACCGTTTTAGAAAGGACTTAAAAGCGGTTGTTATTGTTTGTTCCGATACCATTTCAGCAGGACATAAAGAAGATAAAGCAGGTAAAGCTATTATACAAAAATTAGAAGATAGCGATGTAAAAGTTGATGATTACATTATTATTCCTGATGAAAAAGAAATTATTCAAGAGAAAGCAAAAAACTATCAAAAACAAGGTGTCGATTTAATTATCTACACTGGCGGAACAGGCCTCTCTGTTAGAGATGTTACTCCAGAGGCGCTTTTACCGCTTTTAGATAGAAGAATCCCAGGCATTGAAGAGGCTATTCGTAACTATGGACAGGATAGAACACCTTTCTCCATGCTATCCAGAAGTGTTGCTGGAACAATAGACAACACGTTGGTCTTAGCTCTACCAGGCTCTACAAATGGCGCAAAAGAATCCATGGATGCTATATTTCCATCGATACTGCATATTTTTAGAATATTAAAAGGTGCAAGACACGACTAATGAAGAAAAGAATTAAGGATGAATAGCGATACCCCCATATTACAAGATTCACACGGTAGAGACCATGCATATTTACGTATCTCGTTAACAGAACGATGTAATTTACGCTGTTCTTACTGTATGCCAGAAGAAGGCGTGCAACTGTCTCCGAAAAGTCATCTAATGACTTATGAGGAGATTTACGACATTGCAAAAACCTTTGTAGATCATGGTGTTACTAAAATTCGATTAACTGGAGGAGAGCCTTTGGTAAGAAAAGATATTCCTGTTATTTTAGAAAAATTGGCTTCCCTTCCTGTAGAATTATCCATCACATCCAACGCTGTAATTATAGATAAGTTTATTGCCGTTTTAAAGACAAACCGTGTTAATAAAATTAATGTGAGCCTAGACTCTTTGGACGAAGGGAAGTTTAAACACATTACCAGAAGACATGAATTTAAAAAAGTTTACAACAATATATTATTATTGGTAAAAGAAGGCTTTACCGTTAAGGTAAATGCTGTTTTAATGAAAGGGTTTAATGACAATGAAATTATAGACTTCATCAATTTCACAAAAGACCTACCCATTTCTGTTCGCTTTATTGAATTTATGCCTTTTGATGGTAATAAATGGGATATGAGCAAAATGGTTTCTTATGCAGAAGTCATGGATTATGTAAACAATACGTTTTCTGAGTCACAAATTGAACGCTTACAAGATGCCCCTAACGACACCTCGAAAAATTACAAAATAAAAGGTTATAAAGGTAGCTTTGCTATTATTAGCTCTGTTACGAATCCGTTTTGCGATTCTTGTAACAGACTGAGGTTAACGGCCAACGGACAACTAAAAAACTGTTTGTTTTCTTCAACAGAATCAGATTTATTAACCACGCTCCGTTCTGGAAACCCCATTGAACCTATCATCCAAAAAGCAGTACGAGCCAAGTTTAAAATCCGTGGGGGCATGGATACCTTAAAAAAATTACAAGAACCTAAATTACATAACAATAATCGTAGCATGATTACGATTGGAGGATAAAAAAAGCAGCCTCATATAGAGTACTGCCTTTAAATCAAACAAAATATATAAGGTAAAGTTACGCTGCTATTTCTATGTTCGAACTATTGATAACATTGATATTATCTATTGTTATGACCTTGCTAGCCTCAAGCGTGGAAGTAAAAGCTGACAAAATAGTATAGGAAAACCAAATACTCATTAACATATAAGGAATTTGTAAAGCGTCTTTCATTCCTAATTTAGAATCATCTACATGTACCCATCTGTCCAAGGGTTGTTCATGCATACTATGCATAATATTTTTTGAACCGAAATGTTTTTTTAATCTTAAAAAGATTTCAACATCAAATAACCATCTGGTTAAAAATGCCTGATTATACGCCACAGGAATAATATTACGTCTAAACACTTTTGCTCCACACTGTGTATCTTCAATTGGCAGGCCTAAAATTAAGAATACAATCATTTTAACCATTTTTGAAAATATATTTCTAAACAAATTTCTTTCAATTTGCCCTTCTCCCTTTCCTCTTGAACCATAAACCAATGATAAATTATCATTATGATGTAAAGTATCTACCAACTTTTCAAAGTCATTAAAGTCGGTGGATAAATCGGCATCAATAAAACCAATATAATCTATATCTCGTCTATTAAACAAGTAACGGGCTCCAGATCTAACTGCCGCTGCTTTACCTGCATTCTTTTTCACATCTACAATGCTTACTCTAGTTTGGACTTGTTTTTGAATGTCCTGTAATACCTGTAATGTTTTGTCTTTACTTCCATCATTTACAAAACATAAATGATAGGCTTCATGTGATTTAACAAATGCAACAAAAGCATTCACATTTAATCTTTTTTCTTCATTGTAGCACGGTATAATAATTCCTGTTTTCATGATAAATTTGTTTTGATTTCTTAGTCAAAAGTAGTCGCGATTAACGCCTTTTTTGGGTGTAATTCGTTGGTTGGAAACCTTGTGTAGATGAATGAAATCTTTACTTCGATAAATACCGCTCGTCGATACAAAACTTTATCATATCTTTATTTCGTAGAAAACAGCTTACGTTTAAATGAAGAAAAAAACTAACAAATATTTAATTGTTGCCTTACTCTTGGGATTGGCATTTCATGGAACGTCCATATTCTTCACATTAGAAACCACCTATGATGCGCTGATACATTTGTTTTTTGCAGACCACTATGCCAATAGTTGGTTTGAACCTTGGAATTATAAGTGGTATACAGGCTTTACAGTAATGAGTTATCCGCCATTAGTACATCAGGCTATAGCGGCTTTTTCTTTTGTAGGTGGGTTAAAATTGGGGTTATTTACGGTAGCTATTATTAGTATCATATTATTTATCACTGGGGTTTATCGATTTGCCTTATTAATGACCTCAAATAAAACCGTAGCTGGTTATGCTGCCATACTTGCTGTACTATCTTCTTCTTTTGTTGAGACCTTACATTTATTCGGACAATTACCAAGTATTATGGGGGTTTCCATTTTAATGCATGCTTTACCAGAAATTTACTTATGGATAAAGACAGGTAAGTACCGTTATTTATTAACCGCTTTATCGTTAATAGCTGTTACTGTAACATCGCATCATGTAACACCTATATTTGGGATGATATTCTTTATTTTTCCTTTAATAGGCATGGTAATTATGGATGCTTCTAGAGAACAGGTCGAATCCATAAAAGCCATCACATTAAAAGTATTTTTAAATAGCTTCTTCAAGCTTTTTAAACGGGTTATAAGCTTTGGAATGTTTTCTCTAATCATTATTATTGGGTGCATACTCCCCTATTGGATAAATTCTAAAAACAACCCTATTACCCAAGTGCCTATTCCACATGGTTCTCGTGATAATTTTTTAGAAATCACATCCTCTGGATTGGTTTTCTTTTTAATTCCTTGGGGAATTTTACTCATACTACTCCCTTATATTTTTTATAGATATTATAGCAAACGCTATGTATTCTTTGGCTTGTCCATAACCATATTATTTATTTTGGGAACTGGTGGTACAACGCTTATCCCCAAACTAATATTAGGAGATACCGCTTTTAATATTTTAACGCTAGACCGATTTACACTTTGGGCTTCCATCATGTCCTTGCCTCTTTTTGGTGAGTTTGTATATCGTTTTGCAGAAGGTGATTTAAAAACCTTAATTCAGAAAAGGTTGGGTGCCATTTACCATCGTATTGTTGGCGGAATATTGGCAGGACTATTTATATTCATGACCATCTTTACCATGAGCTTAGGGTATTTTAGACCCTCGCAACCTCAGCAAATAAAAATGCTTCCTATCATCAATTTTCTTAATCAAGACCAACATGACCAGTGGCGATATATGACTTTAGGTTTTGGTGATCAAATGGCATGGTTATCTGCGCAAACAAACGCGATGAGTGTGGACGGTAATTACCATTCTGCCAGGCGGTTACCAGAGCTTACCACAAGACCTATAGAGCGTTTAGAGAATTCTAAATTTAAAGGTCTTGAAGGTATCGGGTCCCTACAACAATTCTTAACAACACCAGAAAAGTACCATCTCAAATACATTTTTTCTAATGATAAATTTTACGACCCTATTTTGTTTTTCTGTGGATGGCAACGCTTAAGACAGTTAGAAAATGGTATTGAGGTATGGGAAAAGTTAAATATCCCTCCTATGCCTTCCATTCTGCCAAAAGATGATGTGGCTACGTGGCAAAAAATACTTTGGGGTGTAATACCTTTTTTAACAGTTATTATGGCGTTTATGTTGAATATTCAATCGCTATGGATTCGAGCATTAAAAACAAAGGTCACGCCACTGCCAGAATACTTGAATTTTAAGAATGATTACAGCCTGTTTTCAAAAGGATTACTTAAAACAACACATATCTGGTCCTTTTTTTTAGCCATGGCAGTTTGTTTTGGTATCTATAAATTCTATATAAAAAATAATGCTCACCATTCACCTGAAAATGCTATTATAGCCTACTACGATGCACTTGATTTTAAAGAATTTGAAAAAGCACACAGTCTCATTAATCCAGAAAGCAATACCCCAATTGCCCAATATATGCTAGAAATTTCGGTGACTGACGGTTTATTAAGCTCTTACGCTAAATTAGATGCTATAGAGACCATAATAACGAATAAAACGGATAGCCTAGCAACCGTTAAAGTCCATACAAATTGGATAACTCCATTAGAGAAAATTAATAAAACGGATCATAAATCGCTGATCAAATTAAATGGTAAGTGGTTTATTCAACCAGATGATATTGATTTAGATTTACCCCCAGATCAGTTATATTCGAATAATGTCACAACCTATTTTAATCAAGGTCGCAGGCGCATAACCACACAACAAACCCACCATGAAGATATTTTAAAACAGCCAGTTTTAGAGGTACTTTCAGCTAAATTGATAAAATTTGATAACAGTTATGTATTAATTGGTGAAGTTCAGAATATCGATAATGTTCCTGCCGATGTAGTTTTAAAAGGCACGTTGTATAATGACGCTAATAAAGAATTAGCCACCTTTAACGCCAAATATCATGTAAAACATAAATTAATGCCAAAGGAAGTGAGTTCTTTTAAAATTAACTTTGAAGGCATAGCCTGGTCTAAAACCCAAGATTCTATTCCTAAAACCTTTAATCCAGATGAATTCACACCCATGGAGTTTCATGAACAGCCTACTAAATTCAACTTGCAAGTTGCTGGTAATGTTTCAGGTTCAGATTTATACAAAAAGGCAACTTTAAGTGATTTAGATATCTCTCCAGACATGATTAACGGAAAGTTGTTTAATTCTGGATTAGAAGAAATTACCATCCCACAATTATTATTTACCTATTACGATGCTAACAAAAATATGATTTGGGTAGATCATCTGTTTTTGGAAGTAGGCATTAGACAACAACGTCAACAGGCTTTTGAATATTCGCTTTTAAAAAATAATGATATACTCTTAATTAGCAATGATATGAAAAATTGCTTTGTTAATGGTTTACCAAATGAGGCTATTTCAAATAAAATAGTTCCAAATAGAATTAAAAACCATACGCATACAAAACTACAATCTATTGACCATCCAAATTATAAGTTTATAAAAATTGAAATGAACAACTATATAGGAAACCCAAATTAATGAGATTTAAATATGTACATCTGCTTGTTCTTGTAATGATATTGTTATCATTCACAGCTTCTATGAAATCTTTAAAAATTAATGATACATTTAGATTACTAACACCTCAAACCGAATTTGAAGCAGGTCATGATATTACTTTAAAGTTTTCTACTAACAGTGATTCTAAACCAGACTTATATTTAAGTAACAGCTATGGTTCTATAATCATTAAGCCCGTTATTAATAGAAGCTCATTGAGCTACCAGCTCCCAAAATCACTCGGTAATAAAACAGGAATGATTAGCTGGAAATTATTAGGTAGTACTCTGTACGGCAAATTAAATATCCACCCAAAACAAGAGGTCGCAACCATGGAAACCTATTTAGGTCCACCCAGTATTGAAACAGGTGAAACAGACTATACAATGCTCGTGGTTATCCCCACCGATATCCATGATAACCCTTTAAAAGATAACACGCAAGTTTCAGTAATGTATCAATTTTTAGCAAACGAAAGTCATGATACCATCTACATGAAAAATAGTATCAGTTATAAAAACATATATTCCAAAACCAAAACAGGGAGAATGCTCATTAGTTCGGAATGTTTAAATAAAAACTCAAAAGAATACGATATTAATATATTACCAACTATTCCAACAGATTTTACTATAACTTATAATCGTAATCACGAGTATGCCGATGGCAATCAAATAACAACCTTTTCAACCTCGATCATTAAAGACAAGTATGATAATATAGTTAGTGACGGAACCTATGTTGATTTTTTTATTACTAATGCGTCAAATGATATACTTAAAACCTCTGGCAGTACAGTTCAAGGTATCGCTACGGCCAAAATAATCCATCCTGATCATCAAGATATTTGGGAAGTTAAAGCTTTTGTGAAAGGTATATCAGAAAGCGATAGTATATCAGTCACATACAAACAGTCTATTACATATTTTAAAGTTGCTTTTTCTGAAGGGAACAAAGCCATAACCGTAGGTCCCTTAAAAAGTTTCATGGGACAAATGATCCCAGATGGTTTGGAAGTAAAACTACATATCCTCCAAAACAATATAAAAATCAAAACATTTTATAAAGATTCATTTACAGGCTATGCTACTTTTAATTTAAATCTTGATAGTTTCCCAGATAGCACATATACTTTTAAAATAGAAACAGCTGGTATTGAAAAAACATATCGAAATATAAAACTATGACAGGTCTTAACAGGAACATACTACGTATTATTTTGATGCTTTCTTATGTGGCTATTATTGCTTTTGTAGTTTTTGGAATTAGTAGCTTATACAGTTACCTAAATACTGGTGCAGACAGAAGTTCTATTCTACATACAGAAATAAAAAAAGCAGATCAGTATCTGCCTAAAATAATTTGGGCTTCTTTAAATAATGAAGGCCGCCCTATGGATGAACAAACCCTAAACACTATCGAGAATAATTATTTAGATGCCTGGTACGTAAAACACATCGCTTACAAAACCAATAAAACCGATGGTATTAATGATTATTATACCGAAAGTGCACGTGAAAACATATTTAATATTATAGAACACAATGTCTCAGAAAATATCACTATCGAAGAAACAACTTTAGAACACCACCCTACCCTAGAGTTTTTCAGTGAAGATGGACAACTTGCTGTCATTACAGATAAAGATGTTATTGAATATAAACGTCTTTATAAAAATGAAAATATCGTTTTAGAAACCAAAGAAAAATCAACCTATAAAATTATTTTATTATTAGAAGATGGGTATTGGCGCATCAGGCATATCATAAAAAAAGAGGTTTCTAATTATAGTGAAAATATCACAACCGTCTCCCATGACAAAATAGCCGTAAAAGGCATTAATTACTACCCACAAGCCACGCCTTGGAATATGTTTGGTGATGCATTTAACGCAGATATCATCTCAAAAGACTTCAAACTGATTAAAGAAACTGGACTCAATAGTATTCGGATTTTTGTGCCTTATGCCAGTTTCGGGAAAGCTAGTGTAAATACAGAAAAGCTCATGAAACTTATCCAAGTGTTAGATCTTGCTGAAGCACAAGAATTGAAAGTGGTTGTAACCTTATTTGATTTTTATGGTGATTATTCGGTATTAGACTGGACATTAAACCAACGCCATGCAGAAACCATAGTAACCGCCTTAAAAGACCATAACGCTTTGTTAGCATGGGATATAAAAAACGAACCTAATTTAGATTTTGAATCTCGTGGACGACAACAAGTGGTCGCTTGGTTAGACCAGATGATAGATTTAGTAAAGTCTGTTGATGAAGAACACCCTGTTACCATTGGTTGGTCAAATGCTAAAAGTGCTACGATGCTAAAAGATAAGCTTGACCTTATCACGTTTCATTATTATGAAGATCTTGATAATTTGGAAAAGACATATGATAGTTTAAAGCTGGAAACCCCAGAGAAACCTTTAGTCATTACAGAATTTGGAATATCTTCTTATAAGGGGCTTTGGAATCCTTTTGGCTATTCAGAAAGTGACCAAGCGGCTTATCACAAAAAAGCACAACATATTTTTAATGAAAATGAGATATCGTTCATGTCCTGGACACTTTATGATTTTACTAAAATACCAAAGGAAGTCGTTGGACGGCTTCCTTGGCATAAACGAACTCAAGCGTATTTCGGATTTATAAACCAAAAGGGAGAGACTAAGCCCGCTTTTAAATATATCTCTAAGCAATAACCTGTTTTCTTCGTAATATTTCTCTTTTCTTTTCCAGAATTATAGATTGAAATACATTTATATACATATTGGTTATTCTAGACATAGGATAAGCTGTAGCTGCTCTATAATTTGCACGTTCCAGTTCTACTCGATAAGCATTGTTTTCAAGTATTTTTTGAATAGCTAAGGCTAAACTACTCACACTGGTTGGTTCGAAAAACTCTCCTCTATAACCTTCATCTTTGACCAATAAAGCTAAATCTCCTAAATCTGGCATGACTACTGCTTTTCCATAACTCCCTGCTTGATGTAAAACACCAGAACTTCCAGTTGTAGAGGTATAAGGAAATACCACAAGCGCACTTTCTTTGAACAATTTAGGTACATCCTGTTCTTCAACATAACCTGTAAAAGTTAATCCTTCTACATGACTATAAGCTTTTTTCACGGACTCTAAATACCCTGGTGTATTTGGATTATCTGTTCCTGCTATAACGACTTCTAAATTTAAATTTGAATGTGTTTTAATACACTCTACAGCTTCGATTAATTTCTCTACTTTTTTATAAGTTCCAAACTTTCCAAAAGTCATCACCTTAAAAGGCTTCAAAGGAACATTGAAGTTTGGTTCTTCAAGGATTTCAAATGTACCATGTGGTATCAACTTTACATTTTTAGCGTTATACTTTGCTTCTAAAACATCCACATATTTTTGCATGGTAACCGCTACAACATCTGCTTGTAGAATCAATTTAGTTAAAGTTGATCCTATAAACCCATATATTTTTTGCATGGTTTTATTAGATGTAAAACCAGCACTGTCTAGATCTACTTCCTCTAAAATATTATGCAATAAGGCTATCGTTGGAATTTTTTTTAATCTACATACCAATGGCAACATTAACCCCAATGCTGCAGCTATTTTTTTATCGCCAAATTTCATAAACTGTAAATTGAACAATACAGAATCAGGCTTAGTTTCATTAATCGCTTTAATGACGGTGAAAATGTTTTTATAACTATTAAATGTCCAACACTCTTTTATTGTTATCTTACATCCAGCTTCTGTAAATTCAATATCTTTTTGACCTTCTGTAGTATCTGTTAACAATACCAGTTCGGTTATACGTTCTCTTTGTCTAAAATGTTTTACTAAATGATATGCATATTCATTTAAAGTGACTTTACTTGGTGGATATGCTGTTACTATTGCTAATTTCATGATGATTTGTTTTTTTAGTTATAGTGTAAAATTGCAGCTTTTAAATCCCAAAAAGTGAGCATCATAGATGGGTTGACACTTACTGTAGACGAATGGTAACTTGCTTTAGATTAGCCTGTTTTGATATTCTTGGTTGGTCACTAAGCGGAGTTGAGATATAGTGAAGAAAGATCGTTTTGAGTCATTTCGAACGTAAAGAGAAATGGCATAGCCTAGCTAGGACATTGCTTGGCCTTATATGATGTGACGTCACAATCGTACCTTGTTTCGACTCCGTTCAACGATCTCATACCGACATGAATGGAACGCATTAATAAATCGCATAATCTTAGCTAAGAAATTGTTTTGTCAATCAGAAGCAGATATGACACATATTTTAAGCTTTTTTATGGTCTAATCTGAAGAATACAAGCTGAATAATCAGCAATAAAACCATAGCCAGAATCTGCATGTATACAACCTGTTCTAAACTATTGTGGTAAAAGATGACTAGTAGCATTTGGAGCATTCCAAATACACCAGATATAATGACAGGGAGGTATTTATCTAAAGACAAATAGTAGTAGGCGAAGATGTTAGAAATGGCAAACATACTTGTAGCAATGGCATATTTCCACAAAAGCGGTGCCATGGCTATATAACTCTGGCCAAATAATAGCTTGATAATCGTTTCGGGAAAGCTTAAACACACTAAGACAATAGTTATTGAAATGGTTGCTATATAGCCTATATATTTAAATAATATGGACGCTGTTTCCTTGCCTTCTTTTTTAAGTTGTACTACCGTTGGCAACAACAACATGACAAACATCCAAGCAATAAAATAAACAATACGCCCTATTAAAGCTAAGGAAGCATATAAACCTGCTTCATAAGGTTCAAAATAGTGTTTTACTAAAAGGATATCGCTGTTGTTAATGATAATCTGAGTGAGTTCATAAAACGCGGTCAATATAAAAAAATGCCTCACTTGTTTTGCCTCTACTAAAGGCACTAATGATTTCGATTTAAAATGAATCGACTTGAATTTAAAAGGTATTAAACCAAATACAAAAGAGATTAAAATACCAATAGCTATAACTACCGAAGAATGTATGTTAAATAAAAAAATCAATCCCAAAGTGAATAGTAAGCGACTCAACATTTCAAATTGATAGGTTATAGACAATGCCTTAAATGCTTTTTTTCCTTGAAATACGCCCCTATTCACACTCATTAAAAAATATAATGGTACACCACAACCAAATATTACAAACATACTTGAAGACGAGGTATTGAATAGCTGTTGTAATTGAGTGGAAAAACTAACAATCAATGCACCCATGACCAAACCAATGGCTAAGGCATTTTTATAGATTTTTGAAATAAAACTTTTAAATAATTGGTCTTCAAAAAGCACTGAAAACTTTGCAGTGACCAACTGAAATGTCATTGCTACGAAAGACAATACCAATAAAAAAGTTATTAGAACGGCTGCATCTGAAAACTGTGCGGGACCCAACAAACGACCAAGAATTAGATTATACAAATAATTTCCGCCATTTACAGCCAGAACACTTATCATAAATAACTGTTCTGGAGAGATTCTTTTCCTAAAATTATTTACTATCGTAATCATTTTTAAAAATATTATTGAGGTTAGCAGTTTTAAATTGTTTGTTAATACGTTTGTTATCTTTTCCCAAAACAAATAATATTTTACTTCGTCTTTTAGCCTTTGCTACGATAAACCTCATAACATTCAAAGCCTTATCATCTATACATTTAACTTGTTTAAGACAAATAACAATCTCATAATACTTGTCTAGCAGATTGTTAAAATAATTGGCAACCTGATTGGTGTGCGCTTTTGTAAAATCACCATGTATTTCAAAAACGCCTTTATTGTTTATTATTTCGAAGTTCATAATATCTAGATTTGGATTTATATTAAGTAACAATTATGCGGCATCTGTAAATGTAAAATCATCATAGATTTCCTTACAGCCCGTACCAATAATGTAAAATGGTCTGTTATAAATTAAAGCATTACCGTAAAGTGCTCTTAGTGCTTTCATACCACTAGCATCAATCTCTGTTACGTTTTCAATATCTATAGTAAGCATATTGCGTCTATTTAAAATGGCTTCCAAATGATTTTGAAAATTCATTGCTGTCGTAGTGTTAATAGTTCCTTCTATTAAAAATGTTCCGTTTTGTTCTGTAATTTTAAGTGCCATAGTTTCTATTTTTAATTAATATTATTTTGATTTCTGATGTAAAGATGCTCCGTAATTATTAAAATTATAGATCAAGTTCGGTGAGTTGCAGTTTGCTGTAGGTGAATGATTGAAATCTATTGCTTAACTTGCAAGTACTAAAAATCGCTCATGAATTTTAAATCATATGCAGCCGTAATATTCTTGTTCTTTAGCATACATAGTATGTCTCAAAACATGCAACAAGGCTTTACTTATCTGGAAACTGGTAAATACGAAGCAGCCGAAATTTATTTTAAAACTGTTTTAAATGACCATCCTAAGAATAAAACCGCTAAACTGTGTTATGGGCGAGCTGTAGGTCTAAATGGAAATCCTAAAAAAGCACTTTCTATTTTCTCTGACTTATTAAAAGCCTATCCTAATAATTTTGAGATTAAACTAAATTACGCCGAATCGCTGCTATGGGACAAAAGCTATGGTAAAGCCAAAACATATTATGAAATGCTTATCGGAGAAAACGGTCAAAGTTTTCCAACACTTTTAGGTTATGCCAATACCTTATCCAATCTAAAAATATACGATGATGCTTTACTATATGTTAATAAGGCTTTGGAAGTATCACCAAACAATAAAAATGCTTTAACCTCTAAAAAGTATATATATTTAGGTTATGCCTATCAAAACCAACAGCAACAAAATTATACGGAAGCTGAAAAACTTTTAAAAGAAAACCTGATTCTTTTTGAAAACGAAAAAGAAACCTTAATCAACTTGGCCAATCTTTATCTAATTATGGAAGCTTATGATAAAGCTGAAAGCACATATAAAGTTATTGGTCGTGATAAAGCCAATAAAGCTATTTCATTAAATGGACTTGCTTTGGTAAGTCATTTGAATCATAAAAATAAAACTGCTTTAAAATTTAGTAAAGAAGCTTATGATACCATACCACACTTAAAAGACTCCTCTATTGTAAAACAAACCCAAGAGCGTTATATTCAAGCTTTAATTTGGAATAAAAAATACAAACTAGCTCAGGTTTTAATAGGCAAACTTACAGAAAACACTTCCAACTCCAATTGGGTTCTAGTTTTAAGAGCTACGTTGAACATCTATAAGAGCGATTTTAAAAAGAGTTTAGTCGACTATAACAACATTTTAAAAAATGATAGCGCGTCTTTTGATGGTAACTTAGGAAAAGCAAACGCTTTAAAGGCTTTAGGACAATATGAAGAGGCCTATCAATCTGCCAATAACACCCTTCGTTTTTACAAAAAACAAAAAGATGCCTCCCAGTTTATTAAAAGTCTAAACACGCACTTTACTCCTTTATTAGAAACCAAAGGAGCTTATTCTTTTGATAATGGCGATAACGAAGCCTACACTTTTAATACAAATTTAGAATTTCCTACCTCTACAAAATTTAAATGGCTAGCCAATTATGAATACAGAACCACAAGTAACTCGATAACCGATAACAAAGCAACATCTAATAATATGTTGTTGGGACTAGCCTATCAATTACTACCTAATATTACTTTTAAAGGAACAACTGGTATTAGTTCCGCAAAAGCCAATACGCAAGATTACACCCAATTACTAACCGATGTATCGTTTCATATCAAACCTTTTAAATTGCAAATTTTGGATGTAGGCTACAAACGTGAGATCCAAAATTTTAATGCTGATTTATTGAATCGTGAAATCGTTATGAATCATTTTTATGCTAATTATAATGTTAGTACCAACTTTAATCTAGGCTGGTTTACACAGTACTATTACACCTCTCAAAACGATAATAACACTAGAAATCTATTGTTTACCTCTTTATATTATAATATACTAAAAAAACCAGCTTTAAAAGCTGGTTTTAACTACCAATACATCACTTTTAAAAACCAATTACCAAACATTTATTTTAGTCCAGAACGGTTTCATGCAACCGAAATTTTTATTAACCTGATAAAAGACGAAACCATAGCAAGACCTAAAGAATGGTTTTATGAGTTAACGGCTGCAACTGGTTACCAGTTCATAGAAAACAATAACAAGCAAAGCACCTATCGTGCTCAAGGAAAATTGGGTTATAAATTTAGTGAACGTGCTTTATTAAATATTTATGGTACCCGAAGTAATATTGCCTCAACAACAGCTGCTGGTTTTACGTTCACCGAAATTGGCATGAGATTTAAATGGTATGTGTTTGATAAGCCTGTTTTTATGAAACTATAACTCCTAAGAATTCAATCACACAATTTTATTAGAACTGCGCTTATGTTTATACAAAGTTCTTATTCCAACCAAATGAGACCATAAAACCATAGGAACAATCACAGCTGGAAGCCATACAAACGGAAAATACGTTACACCAATATTTGGTTGGTCGAACGCCAATTTTTGAAAAGGGGTTTGAGCACTTAAAACTGCAATCGTTAAAATATTTAAAAGTAGAACTAAACAGATTATATTCCATAATAAAAGTACCTTATAACCTATCTTTTTTTTAATAAAAACCAAATAATATATGACTGGTGCCGAAAGCCCAGAAAGAATATCGAAATTATAGCCTTCAAAAGTCATAAGTTCTGGTATCAAACCTGCCCTAAATGCATAAAAGAGAACAATTTCGACAGGAATCCTAATAACATGTAGCAAGGTCAGCCATTTTAAATTTACCGTATCAGAAAATTTATGGTCCTTTTTGATTAAAAAAATGAGCAAAACAAAAAGAATCCCTGGTCCAATTAAAAAAGCAAACCTTGGTGGAAACGTTTCTGTATTCCTATAAAATCCTGAAAAGCCTAGCATGCTTAAAACGGCCATCCAAATAATAATACCGAAAAGGGCTTTTCTATGCTTTGAAGCTTTGTAAAAAAACCATAGGGTAACCAATGTGGTAAAAACGAAGCTTACAGTTACTAAAATAGATATCTCTGCCATAAAATAATTTTTATAGCACAAACTTCTATAGAAATCGACACAAATTACTTGACAAAAGGCAAGAAATGTAAATTTATACTTTTCTTCTCAACCGGCTTAGTGTACTATCTGTAATTCCTAAATAGGAAGCTATATATTTTAAATGTGCATGTTTTAAGATTTGTGGCTTTGTCTTTAATAATTCCTGATAGCGCTGCTCTGCCGTTCTGTTAATCATGCTATAATTTCGTTTTTGGGAAGCTATAAACTCTTTTACTAAAATGGCGCGCCCAAAATCACGAAAAGCTGGTTTTTGATGAAAAAGTGTATTGAGTTGCTCATAGGAAATCCTATATCCAATACAATCTGTTATTGCCTGAATATTAGCTTCAGAACGAACGCTATTAAAAAATGACGTGACTTCTAAAACAATATTGTTTTCGAGAAAAAAATCGGTGGTTATTTCATTGCCTTCCAAATCAAAAAGAAAAGTACGCATAAGGCCTTTCTCTAAATAAAAATAATCATTACTTATAGCCCCCTCTCGCAGTAGAAAATCTCCTTTTTTTATTTTAATAGGATGAAAACTATACGCTATGTACTGTGACTCTTCCTGAGAAATTGGAACAATACTTAGAATAAAATCTATTAATGAATTTCTATCTTGTGACATAAGCAATTCTGAGATGGATAATAAGTTTAGGAATCTTGTTTTTTATGATCCTTAATTGAAACCAAGGTATATTTATTATAAGCTAGTTTATCAAAAATAAAAGATTGCCCCGTATCAAGCCAACGTTTATAAATTAATTTTCCATTGGCGTAAACATATAATTCGTTCCCTTTTATTTCTTTCGTAAATACCATTCTATGGCAAAATAATACCTTATTTATTAATTACCAACAACTACAATCAAGACAAAACTAAATTCCTATATAAAAACAAAAAAAGGTAAAAAACATAGTGCCTTTTACCTTTTAAATGAAATTAGAGTAGTGATTAATTATTTTACCAATAATTTTATTGTTTTATAGGTCGTTGTTTTACTTTTTACATTACAGAAATAAATTCCAGACATTAAGCCTTTTCTTCCTAATTTTATTTCATTTTTACCAGTAACAGCTCTATAAATCGTCTTTTTAACCAAACTACCTAATTGGTTGTAGAGCAATAGTTCTATTGGCTCTGAATTCTGACTTGTAAAATGTATCGTTGTACCTGAACCCATAGGATTTGGAGACGCCCATGCTTTATATGATTCAACACCATTCAATGATTCTACCGAGAGTGTATTACTTATTGAAAAACGCAGTTGTTGCAAAGTCATCTCTTTAGTCTCAACCTCTCCTGTTTCAGCTAACATGGTAAAAACGATAGAGGTTACGTCATGTTTTTCAAAATCATATCCATTTATGGATGTAAATTCAGAAAACGGCACACTATAGTCTTGTAATGTATTGGTTAAAGCTATGCTGGTCTGATACTGTTCTTCCCAGTTAGCTATGCTTTCTTTTACCAGTCTAATAATTAAAGTCCCAGTGCCTTTAGCTTTAAATTGAAAACTATTATAATTTGATAGATCTACAGGATTAAACTTCGGGGTTAAAGCTCTATAAGCTGCTATATATTCTTTAGTATTGGCCACCAACTCTATATTACGTTCAATAGGAAACTCATCTCCATCAAATGCTTCTTCATTAGGTTTTACATTATAAGCCGTAACCATGGTACTTGATGCTGCATCATCGTATCCCCAAGGCCCATCAGACATGAATAGGTCATCTGGGGTTTGTATGCCATCACCTATTCTAAAACCAATATCAAACAGGTTTCCTGCATTCACTTCTACATCTGTAATATAATTACCATATAAATCGATAGTAGACGATACATATTCTACAGTTTTCGTCTCGGTAGTTCTTAAACCACCATCAAAAGCAACGGCTTCACTCCTATTGGTATTAACTATTTGTAAATCGAGTTTACCATGATGGTATTTACCTTTTCTAACAAAAACCGTTGGAGGTGCTGAGTTGTTATAACTGATCACAGGTTTTTGAACATCTAATAACCTTACAACTTCCTCTCCAAGTTGCAATAGATCATCTAAAGAATTGGACCATATTTGGAAGTTATAAAACGGCACATTATCTTCATATTTATCTAAATTCCAATGACTTTCAATGCCAAAATTAGCACCACTATTAATTGGTTTTGCCGATAAGCTTAATACAAACTCTAAAGAACCATCTATATTTTTGATGAGTGCCTTTATAAATTTTTGTTCTTTTATTTCTATAGTAGACACAGAAATTAATTCAGCACCTAATAATCTGTCACAAATGTATTTAGTATGCTCATAAACACCTTTGTCAGTTTTAAGAATAAGTATAGACGCTACAGCTTCGCCAGCTTTCATGTAATCTACCGAATAAACATCTGTGGCATTTGTAATATTTAACAAATCTGATGGAGATGATTCTATTGCTCGGTCTTCATTTAAAACTTCCAATGGCACAAGATCAGATAATTGTAGGCCATTCTTCCCTGTTTTTTTACCATACTTAGCTGATTTGACAAATCGCTTTGCTGACACCTTATCGAACTTATAATTATTCTTTGCTCTATTAAAGTTTCGTTTATTAATTTGTTCAGACAGCCTGTTGTTACTTTCTAAGCCTCCAGAGTTCCCACTCGATGTTGGCGCTTCTATAACTGGGCAAGCGGCATAACCAGAACATGACGGATCTTCACAATCTATTAAGCCATCATCATCATCGTCGATTCCATTGGTACAGTCTTCTTGTGGTACTGGAGCCGTTGGACAACGGGCACCATCATTTTGAGAGCTCGAAGGCCCGAAAGCGAAAAGGTTAGATTCCATGGAGCTGCTACTATCTAAATCCTGTACGTTTTGGATAACATAAATCGTTCCCGTTTGATTGGCTGACACGTAAAAACGTCCAGATGCATCAAAATAAACAGCACCATATGTATAATTTAAACCAGATAAGATTGGGACTTCGCCTAAACTTTCTATGATGCCATTATCTGCATCTATACGATATAAAATATTGGTTTTCTTTTCTACTGTATATAATTTATTATCAACAGCATTAAATGCCCAGTCGTGAATACTTAAGCTTTTTGATAAATTATTTGTTGCCATATAACCTCCATAGTTATCAGAATCTGGGTTTACATCTATGGTATAGTAAGTTGTACCCCCTCCTTTTAAATAATAGACCCCTTCAGCACTAACATCTCCAACATATCTATTTCCTGAAGGCAATTCATCTACATAAAATGTCAGGGTTGAAAAATCTTTCCCTATTCTCACTATAGATTTTGCTGGATAGCTTAACGAACCCCAGATAAATCCATCTGCTGGATTATATGCTGCAGCATTAATAGATCCTTCGGTTACATCGGTTGCGACTGTATATGAATTACCAGAGGCTAAATCTATTGCATATACATCATTATACTGAAATAAATAGGCATTATAATCACAGTTAAACGGAATATCTTGCGTGTATACATTAACGTAAACGAACACAAGTAATAGTAATATTTTTTTCATGATATTTATATTTAATACCACAAAGCTATATGACTATAAGGGCATATATTTTTATTTTCGGTAGACGAAAATTAAGTGTAGGTGAATGGGTGTATACTAAGGATGAATGATTTTGACTAAGTTAGATGGGATATTATATTTAGATTGAATGTGGGACTCGTATAGAACTAAGTGGAATATTTCATTATTCCAATATATGGCTCTAATTATGTGATTTTATCTAGTACCAAAATCACTTTTGGCTTAATATTATTCCTAAGCTTAAAGTAAATTCAAGCGTTTCATTAACTCAGGTCTATTAGATCTACTTACAGGAATCACATCTTTTTTTATCAGTACACTATTGTCCTCAATATCAATGATTTTTTTTATATTGATAACGTATGAGCGATGTACTTTAAGGAATAAGGAGTCTGGCAGTTTTTCTTCAATCTTCTTTAAAGTTGAATGTACCGTATAATTTTTATCTTCTGTTTTTACATTGATATAATCTCCCTTAGCTTCAATAAGATAAATACTGGGAATATCTAATTTTATTAAACGCCTATCTATGTTTATATATAAATCATTGCCTGAAGCTGTTTCTACAGCATCTATTGGTGTTGTATTTTCGACCATTTTAGATGTGGTAGATTCAGCTTTTTGAATCGCCTTTTCAAAACGTGGTAAAGTAATTGGTTTTACTAAATAATCTACAATACAACCGTACTCAAATGCTTCAATGGCAAAATTAGTATCCGAAGTCGTTAAAACTATCTTAGGTGGATTTTTAAGTGTTTGAATAAAGTCAAAACCTGTAAAATCTGGCATATGAATATCGAGAAAAATAAGATCTACATCATTTTGGTTTAAATATTTAATAGCTTCAATGGCATTAGGAAATGCCTCAAGAACATTTAAACTTGAAATATTAGAACACAACTGAGAGATAATGGCTCTGGCTGTCGCTTCGTCATCAATAATAATACAGTTCATAAAAAATGTTTATAAGGTATTTATGAAATCTGTTATGAGCTGTAAAATGGCATCAAAATCTTTTCTGCCCACAGTACTGGCTTTTTTTAAATTATTTTCATAATCGACAGCCATCTCATAACTTTTTTCAAGTCCTAAAATACTAATTTTATGCTTAAGTTTGTGTACATTTTCTGAAGCTTTATTAAAATTATCAGAATTTATGTTCTTATAATATGTTTTTTTTTCTTCTGGAAATTCAGCTTTAATAATATTGATAAGCTTCTTTTCAAAGTCCTTATCTCCTCCAGACATACTATAAATATAGGATAGATTTGGTTGCTCCATCATGCTATTTTTTTAATGTGAAAAAGAATGTAGTCCCCACTTTAGGCTCACTTTCCAACCAAATTTCACCATCATGTAAATCAACAATTTTTTTAACAATTGAAAGCCCTATACCTGTAGAGTTTTTACTCTCATTTAGAGTATGAAAAATTTTGAATATTTTTTTGTGATACTGTTTATCTATTCCCATACCATTATCTTTTACAGAAAACTGATAATAGTTTTTTAATACTTTATATTCGATATCGATACACCCTTTATCTTTATCTATAAACTTAATGGCATTACTTATCAGGTTTTGGAATAACTGCTGCAATTTTGTTTTATAGCCTTTAACCTTAGGTAATGGACCTAATATATTAATAGAAACGTGACCTGGAACATAAAGGATTTTAGCTAAATCCTTTACCACTATTTCTAAATCAACATTTATTTTCTCTTTCTCTTCAGAACCTATACTCGAGTAGTTTAGCACATCCGATATAAGCTGCTCCATTTTCTCTAACGTCGTTTCTATAAGTGTGAAATTTTGCAGACTAGCAGCATCTAATTTACCTTCATTATCTTCTTTAATCCAGCTAACCAAGGCATTAATACTCCTTAATGGTGATTTTAAATCATGAGATACTATATGTGCATACTCTTGTAGCTCATCATTACTTTTAGCTAACTTCCTTTTTTGGTCTTCTATCAACGAAGCAGTTCGTTTTGCTTCTGTAATATCTCTTATAATACCTTGAGCTGCAATAGGTAATTTTTTCTTATCGTATATAACACTAGCATTTATATGCACCCATTTAATACTTTTATCTTTGGTAATAATTCTAGCCGTGTAATCTGTAAATGCACCTTTTTTTCTTAATTCCCTAAATGACTTAAATGCATAATTGGCATCTGGTTTATAGATAAGGTCTATAACATTTAATTTCTCTTTATTAATATCATATCCAAATAAGTCGATGGCTGCATCATTCATTTTTAGGGCATTGCCTTCCAGATCCATTATTAAATAGGCATCATTAATATTTTCAAAAACACCTTGCAACTGGGATGTTTTTTCTTCGAGAAGCAATTCCAATTTTTCATTAGCTTCTTTTAATTTTTGAGCTGTATTGTATAGCTCTAACGATTTTTCTTCCAGTATCTTTTCTGCTGCTTTTCTAGCTGATTTTTCCCTTTTGAGAGCACGTTGAAGTATGTCAATGTTATCTTGACTCATTAATTTTTATTAATGATAAACTTGACTTCCGTACCATCTTCCTTAATTTTTTCCAAAACGATTGAAGCTGTAGAATTAAAATGTTCAAACGTTTTATTCATTAAACCTAAACCAAAATGGTGCATGGCTCTATTGGATTTATAAACCATGATCAATGAATTATTTGTTTTTTCTTCCACTACAAAAGTCGGTAATTCAGCATCTGGATAAATTTTTCTAACTTCAACATGTATATGATTTTCAATAGATGCCAACATATCTATGGGGTCTTTATACATTGACATAAGATCTGGGTAGCTCTCTTTTAAAACACTAAAGAAGTGCTCTGCATAAACGAGCAACAAATCATCAATAGAAATATTGGTATTAGTGCTTAGATTTTTAAGAAGCTGCAGCATTTCAGAGAATTTATAAGTCCCTACAGCTGTGTAAATACCTTCAGATTCCAATTCTGATTGTGAAATAATAGTGTCGACCATTTCCAGGCCAAACTTATGTTCTACCAGATCTAAAAACTCTGTAAAAACAATTCCTTTCATGCGTTTAAGTTTTTATTAATTCGTTAATACTCCAATATGCCAATAGCTTTTTTATTTTCGTCACATAGTCTTCATACTTTAAAGGTTTTAAAATATAACCTGCAATTCCTAGTTTATAACATTCCAGCAAATCTTTTCGATTATTAGATGTTGTTAATATGATTGCAGGAATATGTTGCAAGCTTTTATCTTCTTTTAAAATGGACAAAAATTCCATACCATTAATTTTTGGCATGTTTAAATCTAATAAAATTATGTCAGGTAATTCGTCTTTTTTTTCTAAAATATTTAGAGCCTCTTCTCCATTATTTGCCTCAACGGTATTACATTTAAGGTCTAGAGAGGTAACAACCCTGTTAAATTTCATGACTTCAATCATATCATCTTCAATAAGAAGCACTTTTAAATTATTTTTCATCACATAGGTTTAAGTAACTGTAAAAATAATGTAATTGGAACATACAACTATTTTCCTTCGCTAGGCTGAATTTAAGTGTAGGTGAATTGCGATTAAGTGTCGACGAATGGTTTTACACCAAATCTTACAAATAATTTAAGGTTTAATTTTTTTAGTAAATATTTAAGAATAGTTAATTTTGAATTTATGATAGACAACTTCGAAAATGAATTCTTTGGCATAGGTATCCAGAATGGAAAAACACCAGAAAACCTTGGTGTACTATGGAGATCGGCTCAAAACCTTGGAGCCAGTTTTATTTTTACTATTGGAAACAGGTATGCCAAACAAGCTTGCGATACACATAATGCCGTAAAGTCTATGCCTTATTTTCATTATGAGAATTTTGACGATTTTTTTAAAAACCTGCCAAAAGGTGCTCGAATTGTAGGTGTAGAATTAACTGATAAAGCTGAAAATTTAGAAAACTTTCATCATCCAAGACGTTGTGTCTATTTATTGGGAGCAGAAGACCATGGCTTATCTAACCAAGCCATTGAAAAAAGTCATTTCCTTGTCAAATTCAAATCGCAATTAAGCTTAAATGTATCTGTTGCAGGAAGCATTGTTATGTATGACAGAGGTTTGAATAAACCTCGAGCTTAGAGCTTGAGCTTAGTTAAGCTTAATCTTATTTTACCAGCACTTTCTTTTCAAAACGACTCTTTGGTGCTTCACAAAGGGAACATTCATAGGTTTCAGGGAGACTTTCAAAAGATGTATTTGGTGTTATATTTTGTGTGACATCTCCATAAACTTCATTATAAACAGTTAGACAGTCTTTACATTGATAAACTTCTTCTTCAACATACTCTGAGATCACTTCTATGGTTTTTTCCTCTTCGCGTTCTGTCCCAAGTTGCTCAAAATACAACTGGCTTAATTCCATTAGAAGCCCTGGCAACTCAACTTTATCCACATCTTGAACATGCATGATGTATTCTAGTGTATTGGGATCGAAATTTTTAGCATATAATAGGTTATAGGTATCTCTTATTTTAAAATCTCCTATAGCGTCTGGTTGTTTATTTTTCTCTATAACAATAGAAGTGAAATTATAAGTATCACTCTCATAACTCGTAATACCAAAGGTCAATCCATAGGTGCTAATATCGTTTTGATCAAAATTAGTAACAAGATATTTTTTTAAACTCAAGGCATCTTTATCGTTTACTGGGACATGCCAATTCATCTCTAACATAGAATGGCGTACGTTAATACCAAATTTACCTAAAAGCTTTTCCCATTGTAATTTTGACTTAGATGGAATTCCCTTAACAATAAAGGATTTCCATGGCGTAATCGAAATTTTACCAATTTTATTTTCTGCACATAAATCACACATCGCTTTTAAAAAGGCCAAATCGTACCTATTATTTCTCCAATATAGTCCTAACCAATAACTATCTGGCCCAATACGGTTCATCCCCTCATAATACGGAAATGGGTAAAAAGGAACTTCTAAAGGCTTGTCTACCGTCCTGTTATTGGTGTCGACCGCATCGCTTACCAATTCAAAAAGTGTTTCAATGGTTTCTGGTTCTTCTTGTAGAACATTTTCTATAGCAAGTTCTATTTTATCCATATCCCAGCTATAAATGAGTGCTGGATACATGCGTGTCTTTTCCCAACCAGGAAGCCTAACGTATAAATACCAATAATCTTCGTGGCCTGATGCTATAAAATTTATATTACCTGTGAATAGCGGAACCAAACGTTGTTTGGGATCAGTGACATTCACTCTTAAACTTAGTTTGTGCTTAAACTGCTCTATAACATATAAATACTTATCACTGGTAAGCCATGAGGTACTTGATAGTATGTCTGCAGACACATAAGACGATGATATATTTTCTATACCATCTGCCTTGGGTTTGATAAATTGGATTTTATCAAATTTATTAAACTTACTTTTATCTATTTCTTCAGGAAATATAATGTCTTGTCGAGAACCAAAAGAAATCGCATCCAAACCTAAGCCTTCTGCGGCTTCGCAAATATATTTCAACTCGCCTGGTGAGACAACCCCCCCGTTAATTCTTAATCTATATGGTTCTTCCATTATGCTAATACTTTTGCGTTATGAAGTATTTCTCTAACTTCTGTTTTACAACTTCCGCAACCTAAGCCTGCACCAGTCTTGTTACACAGTTCTGTAAAATCTGTACAGCCCTTGGCAATGGCTTCTTCTATATTGCCTGCACCTACCTGACTACAGGAGCAGATCAATTTACCTAATACGGGAGTGTCGTTTGATGCCCCTCGAAGTAGCGTATTCCGCTTATCTGCCATTTCAATTTTACTCTCAATCATGGTTTTAAACTCGGCAAATTCATTTTTATCTCCCATTAAAACAGCTCCAATCAATAAATCATCTTTAACAATACACTTTTTGTAGTACCGTTTTTTAATGTCCGTAAAAATTATTTCTTCATAGCTATCATCATTATCAGGTACAATAATGTCGCCTATGCTACAAAGGTTTAAGTCATTAAACTTTAAAATATTCATCAAAACAGAACCATTATATGAGCAGCTAATATCTCCTGCAATAAAGTTTGCCAGTATAGTCGCTTGTTCTTCTGCTGCCGACGTAATTCCGAACAACTGATTATTAAATTCGGCAATTTCACCAATAGCAAAGATATCTGGGTGCGAGGATTGTAAATGCTGGTTTACTTTTACTCCTCGACTGCAATCAATACCATTTTCTCTTGCTATTTCTACGTTAGGTATGGTACCTATAGCATACACTATAGCATTGGCCGTAATAAGCTTTCCACTCTTTAAGGTAATATTTAATTCACCCGTATCTTCATCGTCAAAAACAGTACTTACCTCATTATCAAAATAAATCTGAATACCGCGTTCTTGAACATCTAGAGCCAATAATTTACTGGAAACTTTATCCAACTGACGCTCCATCAAACGTGATGCCCTCTGTACAATAGTAATTTTAGCATTCTTATGTTTCATGGCAGCAGCCAGTTCTAAACCTAACAACCCTCCTCCAACTATTACAACGTGTTGCTCTTCTGGCGGCAAGTTTGTGGCATCTAGATAAGCTTTGAACTTATCTGCATCAATTTTATTACGCATAGTAAAACGCCCCGGCAGGTCTATTTGAACTCCCTTCGGAATAAAAGCACGACTACCAGTTGCTAAAATCAATTTATCAAACGTATGTTTTTCGTTATGACTATCTGTTACAACCTTATTTTCTTTATCTATATTAGAAATAGACGTTTCTGGATGCACATGGATGTTCAACTTATCAAGCTCTAATTTTTTAATCTTAAGAAGTTGCTCCCAAGTTAATTCCTCTGTTACATATTCGGGCAATAATACTCTATTATAGAATAAATTAGGTTCTTTTGAAAACACATGAATTTCATCAACTTCATTAAACTCACGGTAATTTTGTACAAACCTGAATGCCGCAGCTCCAGCTCCTACAATAACTATTTTTTCTACAGGTTTTTTATATTTTGTAACTGAAACACAGGTAAACTTAAAATCGGGTTCTTTAGATGTTGGATCTATATGTGTATTCGTTAAATTGTTCGTTCTGTTTAAATCACTTTGAAGTTGCTTACCCCAGTGCATCGGTAAAAATACCACACCTTTTTTTATGGTTTCGGTAATTTTAGCTCGTACTCTAACAACGCCATTTTCACTTTTAATTTCAGCAATACTACCATCTTTTAATTTACATAAATAAGCATCTACTGGATTTATTTCTAAAACTGGCGTTGGATAATGTGTTTTTAATCTGGATACTTTTCCTGTTTTGGTCATCGTATGCCATTGATCCCGAATACGTCCAGTCGTTAAAATTAATGGAAAATCCTCGCTTGGCTGTACTGAAGTATTTTTAATCGTGCTTGGCAGATTAAACTGTGCTTTTCCATTGGGTGTATAAAACTTTTTATCTTCAAAAAGCCTCGAGGTTCCCTGGTGTCTATGCTCTGGCACGGGCCACTGGAATGTACCCTCGCTCTTTAACCTATCATAATTTAGAAACGATACATCAATATTGGTTCCTTTGGTCATGGATGCATACTCATCGTATATCTCACTGGCATTATTGTAATTAAACCCTCTGAACCCCATACGTTGTGCAAAGTCACAGAAAATTTCAACATCTGGTCTTGCTTCTCCTGGTGCATCAATTTCTTTTGGTAGGTATGAAATACGCCTTTCGGAATTCGTCATCGTGCCTTCTTTCTCCAACCATCCTGCTGCTGGCAATACTAAATCGGCATAATCTACAGTATCCGATTTATATGAAATATCCTGAACAACCACAAATTTGGCTTTTTTCATAGCCCGTTCAATTTGATGCGTATTAGGCAAACTCACCAAAGGATTAGTACAAGCAATCCATACCGCTTTTAGTTTACCACTTTCTAGAGCATCGAACATTTCTGTAGCTGTATAACCTGGTTTGTCTGATATTTTATCAACACCCCAAAACTGAGCGACTTCACGCCTATGTTCCTCATTCATTAAATCTTTATGAACAGCCAATAAATTGGCCATTCCTCCTACTTCACGCCCACCCATCGCATTGGGTTGTCCTGTAAGCGAAAAAGGACCAGAACCTGGCTTACCTATCTGACCTGTTATAAGTGAAAGGTTTAATAATGATACATTCTTATCGGTTCCAACAACACTTTGATTGAGCCCCATAGCCCACATGCTAATAAAGCCTTTGGAAAGCCCTATAATATCTGCTGCTTTTTTAATATCCTTTTCCGGTACACCACAAAGCTTTGATGCTTGTTTTATAGATGTTGAAAAGATTAGGTCTTTGTAAGCCGCATAACCCTCTGTATGATTTTTTATAAATTTTTCATCAATCAAACCACGTTCAAACAAACGCCTTCCTATAGCATTATAAAGTACAACATCTGTTCCTGGAAGTAATTGGAGATGTAAATCCGCAAAATTCGCAGAGTCTGTTTTACGGGGATCAATAACTATAATCTTAACATTGGGATTTTCCTCTTTACGCTTTTCTATGCGCCTAAAAAGGATTGGATGACACCAAGCTGGATTTGCCCCTGTAATTAAAAAGCAATCTGCCAATTCTATATCTTCATAAGAAATAGGGACACTATCTTCTCCAAATGTTTTTTTATAACCAACTACGGCAGAACTCATACATAAGCGTGAATTAGTGTCTATATTATTGGTTCCTAAAAATCCCTTGGTTAGTTTATTCGCTATATAATATTCTTCGGTAAGGCTTTGCCCTGACACATAAAACCCGACACTATCGGGTCCATATTTTTTTATAATTGATTTAAAAACACGACTCGCTCTACCTAAAGCATCGTCCCAACTTACGCGTTCACGCGGATGCGATCTACTCCACCGCATTTCTGGATATAAAATCCTGTCGGATATGTCGTTTACCACATAATGCAAATTCATGCCTTTAGAACAAAGCATACCTTTATTAACAGGATGCTCCTTATCACCTTCGACAAAAACTTTATTATTAATGTCTTTTTTAACAATGATACCACATCCTACGCCACAATAAGAGCATGTTGTTTTTACTTCATTCTTAACCATTTACAACTGTGTTTTATACGAATTAAAGGATTATTTTTATTCAAAACAAGGCCTGCAATAATTATTGGCAATACCTTAAAAAAGCCTTTTTAAATCATTAAATTGATAAAAATTGGCATACTAAATACAGAATTTAATTCCTTAAAATCTTTGATTTGTTATTCCTGCTTTACTGAAGAAACAGGCCAGCGTTGTTAGCAGGAATAACAGTCACAAAGAAAACCCCGAAGCAAGCTTCGAGGAAAATTTTCAGCTTTTAACTTTTATAGTTTTCAACCCTTGTAGTTCGGAATCACTATCTATAGTTACTTTCGTTGTATTTTCTTTTTCATCTGCCTGAGAAAATTTAATGGCCAACGCGATAATACCAGTTATAATAACCACTAAACCAATCATAAAATAGCCTTGAGAAACAGCTGCTGATGATGCTGCCGACTGTGCTGTTTTTATGGCTTCTTCTCCCAAGCCTTGACTAGCAGCTATAGCTGTTTTTTCTGCTAAGGCAGATTTGGACTTTAGTAAAAAGGCAGCTAAAAATGCGCCAACATTTCCACCAGCTCCCACTATACCAGATACCGAACCTATTGCTTTTTTATTAATGAAAGGCACTACAGAAAACGTAGCTCCTTCTGCCATTTGAACTGACAAACTAAACAATATAAGAAATACAATACCAACAATAATACTTGTTGTTAATGAAAAAGTTACAAGCATGATACCTTGAAGTGTTAATATGAACGAAAGGAATAATACACGGCCTCTCAACCCTTTTAGCTTTCCAAATTTATCGCCAAAAAATCCACCTAGAGTACGTGCAAAGATGTTCATTAATGCAAATGACAAAACTACATTACCAGCCGTAAGTCTTTCTAACTGAAAGGTATTTTGAAGGTAATCATCCATAGTACCATAAACCGTGAGTTCGATACCAAAACTAGCTGCATATACAATAAATAGAATCCAAATTCTATAATCTTTTAATACGGCCAGAAAACCAACTTCATCTTTTTTCTTTTCTATTTTTACTCCTGAAGCCTTTAAATCTTTAAAATTCCCTTGAGGAGTATCTTGTGTAAAAAAGTAATATACAATACCCATTAAAAAACAGATGACACCTGCAATAACCATAGAATACCTCCAGGCTTCTGCTTCTGCAACTCCAAAACTTACTACCGCGGCAGCTATTAAAGGCATTCCCAAACGATTAGCACCACCTCCAAGATTACCCCAACCAGCAGATGTGGCATTGGCAGTACCAACAACATTAGGTGCAAACATTAAAGACGTATGTACTTGTGTTATTACAAATGATGCTCCTATAAAACCAATGAATAAACGACATATTAAAAACTGAAGTGGAGTTTGTACCAATCCAAGTAAAATTACTGGAATAGCCCCTAGAATTAATAGAAAAGTATAGCATAACCTTGGCCCATACTTATCGCATAATTTACCAATAAGCAAACGTGCAAACACCGTTCCTGAAACGGCCAAAATAATAGAATTCCATTTTTGATCTGGAGTCAGCCCCAAATCCTTAACTACATCTGGCATAAAAGGCACGATACCAAACCATGAGAAGAAACACATAAAGAATGATACGGCAGTAATCCAGAATGTACGTATAGATACATCTTTAAAATTGAAAAGTGCTAATTTTGTTGCTTTTTGAGCTTGTGTATTAACCATGATTACGTATTTTAATTTAACACAAAACTAAGTATTTTTACTTAATTTAAAAACACTTAAATACGTAATTTTAAATAAATATCAGATTAATAATTAAGTATTATTGATTTTAAGGATTTGATAAAATAGAAGGTGAAATTTATAAGATTTTTATGATTTTGTTTGATTCTGTTTTTTGGAATCTATAGGCTAAAATCCAAAAAAATACGTAGTATAAAAATGACACTTCTTGAAACGAGCTATCCTTCAGACAGATACCGAAAAGATCTATCAAACATCATATCGAACGTGTGCATGTGTCAACAACTACATCATTTATATTTGAGCTGTTAAAATGTGATTTCTCCTAACGTCGAAATTTAAACAGCAAACTAAAAAACCAGTTTTTTGATTTAAAAATTAAATAAGTTGATACTCCTTAGCCTTATTACTTAATTCCATAATATTTTTCACATCTAGTTTTTTCATTAAATTAAAACGATGTACTTCGGCGGTGCGTTTACTAATCTGTAATTCTTCAGCAATTACTTTATTGTTTTTAAGCTGCAATACTAAACTAAGTATTTGTTTTTCTCTTTTGGTAAGGTTGAACGGATCTGCTACAGGTTCTTTCTTCGGAGCAGTTGCAACATTTCCATTCACAAAATTGTTCATAATGATTGCAGATACATCGCCTGTAAAATACTTACCGCCAGATGCTACTTTGGTCAAAGCTTTTAAAAACTCATCTTTACTGGCTCCTTTTAGCAAATAACCATCGGCTCCTGCTTGAATAGCTTGAACGACATATTCTTCTGAATCGTGCATAGACAATACCAAAGTCTTTACATTTTTATGTTTTTTGGAAACCTCTGTAACCACCTCAATACCATTAAGTTCTGGCATTCTGATATCTACAATTAACAAATCTGGATTGGTACGCTCTAAAACGTCTAAAGCTTCCTTACCATTGGATGCTTCGTCTATGACTACTATATCCTGTTGGTCTTCTAAAAGTGCTTTTATACCGTCCCTTACTAACTCATGGTCATCTGCTAAAACTACGTTGATCATATCCTATATGCTTGAATTCAAGAACAAAAATAACAATTTTAAGTAATACTACTTATTTTCTGATTTTAAAGCAGTTACTTGAATTTCAATTTTCATCTTTTTATCTGCCAGTGCTGCCGAAAACATGGTCGCAGCTGGTTTAATCTCTCCAAAGTATTTTCTTAATACAGGCCAACAAGATTCAAATACATTGGCATCTGGTAAAATATAAGTCACTCTTACTACATCTAATAAACTTGCATCTGCCTGCTCTAGTGTATTTTTTATATTAATCAGACATTGTTCGGTTTGTTCAACTACATCGTTACTAATGGTCATAGTTTCATAATTATAACCTGTTGTTCCAGATACAAATACCCAGTTGTCTTGTACTACAGCTCTGGAATAACCAATATTGGCTTCAAAAGTAGAACCAGAACTTATTAATTTTTTTTTCATATTTAAATAATTTCAAACTAGGACAACGGGATATTCAAGGTAACCCTTGTTCCTTTATTTTTTTCAGAATTAAGAAATAATCGACCATTAATATATTTTATACGCTCCTTCATAAAGGTCATTCCCATGCCGCCTTCTCCTGTTTTTATATTTTTAACCTTTTTAGGGTCGAAACCTTTGCCATCATCATCAACCACAATACTCAAAATATTTTTACTATGTGATAACGACACTAAAATGTGTGTAGAGTCTGCATATTTGATAGCATTATTTATAGCTTCTTGTACAATTCTATAAATATTAATTTCTGCAAGAGAATCCAATCGCTCGGCAAAGTCTGTTTTATTATAAAGTACAATATCTTTTCCTGTAAGCTTTGAAAGTTCTTGCGTAAGCTTTGTTATAGCAGGTACTATACCATAATCGGCTAACTCTGGCGGCGTTAAATTAAACGTCGCTGTCCTTACACCTTTAATAATATTGGACGTTAGTTCTTTTAAATGCTCAATCTTTACTGCTGTTTTATCAATATCACTTATATCTATACTTTCCAGATTATATTTTAGCCCTGTGAGCATTTGTCCTATACCATCGTGTACATCCTTTGCGATACGATTTTGTTCCTTTTCCTGATTTTCAATAATCTTACTGGAAATGGTTTTTTGTTGATTCATTTTCTCTTCAAAACTGGCTTTAGTCAACCGTTCTATTTCAATTTGACCTGCTTTTTTTGAAGTTATTTCTGAAGCTATAATTAATAATTCCGATTTATCGTCGGTAGGACTAAAAGGGATAATTGACATTTCCAGCCACACTTCGACATTTTCTTTTGTTGTAGCTTTAACCTCTCCTTGCCACCCAGTTTTCTTATGTTTTGAAACGATATCATCTATGATAGTTTGTTCATTTTCATGAATCGACAACACTTCAGAAAAAATCGCATTGGTATTGAATTTGCTAAACTTAAATAAGCGAGAAAATTTATTACCCATATGCGTAACAATCCCATCGGGAGTAATACGAGCAAATAATAAGGTTTCGTCCATAGCATGGCTCAAGGCACGTAATTCTTTTATTGATTTTTCCTTAGCTTCACTTAATACATCAGCATCAAAAGCCATTTTTTTAGCTCGCTTCTCTGCTTCCAATAATTCGGAAAGGCTATTTTTTACGGTTTTAGCCGCTGGCCAGAAAATGAGGAGGAACTCGCCAAGTAATAGCAATAGAGTTATGGCCATTAGCACCATTTCTAAGTTACGCAACCACGCTACTTTTTCTTCGGCTTCTAAATCAAATTGATTTACAATTTGATCCATTTTCAATAAAAACGCTCCTTCATTTTTCTGGATGACCTTTAATTCTTCTGTAAATGTTGAAGTTGACACTGTTGAATCATTTTCAATCTTTTTTACAATTGAAATAGCTGCTTTATTTAAAGCATTGAACGATCCACTAATATCCTTAAACATGCCTAAAATAACTTCACTGTTATTGCCTGGTAAATCAAGGCTGTCGCTTCCCTCTTGTAGTGCATAATGTGACGACTCCCATAATTGAAACGTATTTTTAAACGCTTTTTTTAATTTTAATCGTTCTCTTAAGTCATTTTCTATAGAAATCAACAACACTTCTTTTGTTAATTTCTGACTTAGCATACGCTGTCTACCGGCAACATTAATAACCGTAGAATCATTCTGTTGGGCATTTAAATGCTTTCTAATAAGAATTTGGCTAATAACAACTGAAAGTGCGATGGCACTTAACGCAATAATATACAAACGGCTTAGTTTATCAAACGTACGTTGATCTAAAGAATTACCGTTTTTAGTCATGTTATTAAGAATTAATCAATCGCCTGCTTTATTAAAGATAAACTTTTATCTGAAAAGTTAAGTTGCAAGGCTGCTTCATGGCCCTTGTCGGACATTTTAACCCAGGTTTTTTTTAGAATATCGATAACCTTTTCATCGTCATGCTTAGCTGCAAACTCTTCAAAATAATAATCTAAGAAAACTAAACATACGGTGTCCTCTAAGATTTGAGATTCCTCGTTTTTTTTGATGAGTTTTTTGTTTATCAATAAAGATACCCTGTCTATAAATTGAGTATCGTATCCTACCTGTTTAAGAATTTCGGAAGTATACTCTACATGCATTTTCTTTAGTGTTTCTCGCCATTTTAAATAACCTACTCGGTCCATAGGATATTCATCTCTAGCTATTTTCCATCGACAAATGTGCTGCGCACGTGCTGCTATTTGAAGAGCTCTAGAAGCATTTGGATTAAACTGCAGTAATTTTCGAGACATACGTTGAGAGTACAACAACTCCTTTGGATAGTCTAAGCCAAACACATGGTATGTATTTATGTCTTCTGAGTTTTTTTTATCTATTAATGCTATAGTGGTTTCAAATCTTGTTGGCTTCATTTTGTGTAATAGTTGTTTTGAACAATGGTTAACTTTTGCTTTTAGGGCGAAAAGTTAAGATTAGTTCATCAATCTGCAAAGCCAATATACACATTTCCGTCTTCAATCTTAACAGGGTAGGTTGCTATTTTTAAATCTTCTCCTGCAAGATTAGATCCATCTTCTAAGGAAAAATTCTTTTTATGCATCGGACAGGCTACTTTAGGAATATCATCTTTATCTCCTATCATACCAAGCGACAACACCATTTCCATTTTATGCGGGCATAAATTTTGTGTGGCATACCATTTCGATGTTCTCGTAAAATTATAAACCGCTATTTGTTTCGTTTTATATTTAATACAGGCGCCACTATTTTCTGGAAAATCGGACACTTCTCCAACTCTAAACCATGTACTTACACTATCTTCTGAAACCGATTGGTATTGTTCTAATATGTTTTGCATGTTATATAAAAAATTATTTTAATCAAATTATTTAGTCTGAATGAATATCAATGCTTTTTCCCATTTATAAGGTTACAACATTGTATTTCTTCGTAACGGCACTCTATTCCTATCCCTTCTTTAATATTAATTCCAAGCTTTTGGCATTTTTTGATCACGCATCGGTACAAAAACCAAGTTATCGTCTGTATCATCAGAGTTAACGAAATGTTTAAAACGCTTCATCATTTCTGGGTTTTCAATCGCTTGTTTCCACTCACACTCATACTTATTAACCAAACCTTGCATTTCCAGTTCCAATTCTTCAGCAATCCCTAGGGAATCTTCAATAACGACCTGTTTTAAGTATTCAATACCTCCTTCTAGCTTATCTAACCAAGGCGCTGTTCTTACCAATGGACCTGCCGTGCGTATATAGAACATTAAAAATCTATCTAAGTATTTAATAGCTGTTGCATCATCTAATTGCTCTGCAAATAATACAGCATGTTTTGGAGTCGCACCACCATTTCCACACACGTATAAATTCCATCCACCTTCAACAGCAATCAATCCAAAATCTTTTCCTCTTGCCTCAGCACATTCTCGAATACAACCCGATACCCCACCTTTTAATTTATGTGGTGAACGCAATCCTCTATAACGGTTTTCAATGTCTATGGCAAACGTAACACTTTCGTGCATACCATAACGGCACCAGGTAGAACCTACACAACTTTTTACAGTACGTAATGATTTACCATAGGCATGACCACTTTCAAACCCAGCATCAATAAGTTCTTTCCAAATAAGTGGCAGTTGATGCAATTGCGCACCAAATAAATCAATACGCTGACCTCCAGTTACTTTTGTATATAAATCGTATTTTTTAGCGACCTGACCAATAACAATTAGTTTATCTGGAGTAATTTCCCCACCTGCTATTCTTGGCACTACAGAGTAAGTTCCGTTTCTTTGAATGTTAGCCAAAAAGCGATCGTTTGTATCTTGAATACCAACCTGGCGGTTAGGTGTTTCCATGGTAATACTTGCAAATATTGAAGCTATTAATGGCTTACAAATTTCACAACCATGACCTTCACCAAATAAGTTTAAAGCCCCCTGATAATCTTTTACCTTATTTATTTTTATTAAGTCGTAAAGTTCCTGTCTGTTAAAATCGAAGTGCTCACAAATGGTTTCTTTAACCTCTTTTCCTAGCGATTTAAGGGACTCGTTAACCAAATCAACAACCATGGGCTTACAACCACCACAACCCGTTGTCGCTTTGGTTTTAGCAATAACATCTCCTAAATTATTACATTCTCCTTCTGTAATAGAACTACAAATATCACCTTTCGTAACACTTTCGCAAGAACACACTTGTGCAGCATCAGGGATATCCATCACGCTGCCAAATCCTCCTTCTCCTTCACCTCTGGCACCAACGATCAATTCTTCTGCATCTTCTGGAATTGGTAATCCATTCAAGTAAATCTGGTGGAGCATATTATAGTCGGACGCATCACCAACCAAAATACCTCCTAATAATTTTTTGCCATCATGACTAACATTAATACGCTTATATAAGTTTTTCGTTTTATTTTCAAAAACGATAGAATACCCTTTTTCTACTGGCATAAAAGGTTCTCCGTAACTCGCCACATCAACGCCTATCAATTTCAATTTAGTTGACATATCGATATCTTCAGCCATAGTTATATCGGCATTCCCTAAAATTTGGTTCACAGCAACCTCTGCCATATCATAACCTGGGGCTACCAATCCATAAATCATATTATTGTAAAGAGCGACTTCTCCAATAGCATAAATCTCTGGGTCTGAAGTTTGCATTTTGTTATTTACCACAATACCGCCTCGCGTTCCCATTTCAAGATCACATGTTTTGCCCAGTTCGTCACGAGGTCTGATTCCTGCTGAAATCACTAACATTTCAACATCTATCTTATCGTACTCCCCAAATTCCATACCCGTAATGGCATCGTCTCCTAAAATCTTATTTGTAGCTTTAGAGAGGTGTACATTGATTCCTATGGACTCTATCTTTTCTTGTAATACATTACTAGATCGTCTATCTAATTGTCTAGGCATTAATTTAGGGGCAAATTCTACGACATGTGGCTCTAGCCCCATATCCATAACCGCTTTCGCTGCTTCTAATCCTAAAAGTCCACCACCTAAAACGGCTGCTTTTACAGTCCCCGTTCTTCCTTTTTGAATAGCTTCTGCATAAGCAAGCATCGCCTCTAAATCTTCAATGGTTCTATAAACAAAAACACCTTTTTTCTCAATCCCTTTGATATTTGGCACAAAAGGAACCGATCCTGTGGCTAATACTAAATAGTCGTATTTGTAATTTACATCTTTTGCAGTAGTGATTTTCTTTGATGAACGGTGAATATCTGTAATACGCTCATTTGTAATCAATTCGATACCTTGTTCTTCATACCATGATCTAGGCGCCATTTCTAAAGCCTTAGCATCTTGATTATCAAAGAATTCACTTAAATGAACACGATCATATGCAGGTCTAGGTTCTTCTCCAAAAATGGTGATTTTAAAATCTTTTGAACTTTCTTGAGCTACAAATTTTTCACAAAATTTATAACCTACCATACCATTACCGATTACAATGACTTTTTTCATATTTACGTATTTAAACCACAAAACTAAGTAATTATACTTAATTTTTAATACATAAATGGGGTGAATTGTACGCTGATTTCAAATTATTAAAGATTTCTCAAATTCCGAGCTAGATAATTATTTATAAGACAAAAAACCAGTATTAGAATTACACATACTATTCATGAGCCGCAACTGTAATAACAATACTTTTAGATGCAGGTGTTTTGGCTGTATGAGCATAACTATCTATAGGCACTAATACGTTAGCTTCGGGGAAATAGGTAGCACAACAGTTTCTAGGAATATCGTAACCAACCACCTTAAAATTATTTGCTTTTCTAATTTTACCATTGAATTCTGAAGTTAAATCTACAACTTGATGCTCTTCTAGGTTCCTTGTTTTCATATCTTCTCGATTCATAAAAATGATGCGCCTTTCATTAAAAACACCTCGATATCTGTCATTTAGACCGTAAATAGTTGTGTTGAATTGATCATGACTACGTATAGTCATCATAACCAATTCTGAATCTTTAAGTTTCCACTCTGGCAATTTATTTAAGGAAAAATTCGCCTTACCAGTCTTTGTTTTAAAACGTCTTACCCTTGCACCGTTAGGCAGATAAAAACCAGAGGGTTGTTTAAGCCTTTTATTGTAATCCTGAAATCCGTCTACAACTTCCTGAATATCATTACGAACCAGATTATAATTATCTTTATATTGCAGCCAATCTATTTTAGAACGTTCTTTTAAAGTCGCATGTGCAATGTTACAGACTACAGCAACTTCACTTAATAATTTATCTGAGCAAGGCTCTAAAATGCCTTTGGTAGACGATACGACACCCATAGAATTTTCTACACTTTGGGTTTGTATTCCTGTCTTTTGATAATCTTTTTCTGCACGGCCCAAACAAGGTAATATCAAGGCTTCTTTACCTGTAACTAAATGCGAACGATTTAACTTGGTACTAACGTGCACAGTCAAATTACAATTAGCCAATCCTTGTGCCGAATAATTGGTATCTGGAACTGCAGAAATAAAGTTACCTCCTAATCCAAAAAACACTTTGGCTTTTTCCTCGTTCATGGCTTTAATAGCATCAATTACGGAATACCCATGCTTTGCTGTTGGTTTAAAACCGTATTTACTTTCAATTTTATCTAAAAAGGCCTGTGGAGCAGCTTCCCAAATTCCAACTGTTCTATCCCCTTGTACGTTAGAATGTCCACGAACGGGACACGTACCAGCACCTTCTTTTCCTATACTCCCTTTTAATAATAACAAATTAACTAATTCTCTAATATTATCAACCGCATTTTCATGCTGCGTCAATCCCATAGCCCAACAGACAATAATCTTTTTCTTATTTAAAACCAAATCAAAAACATCATTGAAAGTAGCCTTAGAAACACCCGATAATGCCAAACATTCATCAAAATCGAATTGCTTTAAGTCTGAAATGAAAGCATCATAGCCATGTGTATGTTCGTTAATAAAGTCTTTATCGAATACGTTGCCTTCTAATGATTCTTTTTCTAATAATTTTATCAATATAGCCTTAATAAAAGCAACATCGCCATTAATGGTAATAGGCACAAACACATCGGTTAGTTTCGTCCCCCCCGTTAATAATTTAATCGGACTTTGCGGATTCGTGAATTTAATGAGTCCTGCTTCAGGCAAGGGATTAATGGCTATAATTTTTCCACCATTCTTCTTACATTTTTCCAAGGCCGTAAGCATTCTTGGATGGTTAGTGCCTGGGTTCTGTCCTATAACCATAACCAATTCCGCCTTATACAAATCATCTAAAGTCACAGAACCTTTCCCTATACCTAAGGTCTCAGAAAGCGCACTCCCACTTGCTTCATGACACATATTAGAACAGTCTGGAAGATTGGCCGTTCCAAATTCACGAACAAACAACTGATACAAAAAGGCTGCTTCGTTTGTGGTTCGTCCCGATGTATAAAAAACCGCTTCGTCTGGATTATCTAAAGCATTTAAATGGTCTCCTACTTTTTTAAAGGCCGCGTCCCATGATATAGGCTGGTAATGTGTTGCGCCTTCTGCCAAAAACATAGGTTCGGAAAGGCGTCCAGACTTACCTATTTCAAAATCAGATAATCTAGCAAGTTCTTCGACCGAATGGCTTGCAAAAAACACACGATCAATCGTTTTCTTTTGCATCTCTTCCGACATCGCTTTCATACCATTTTCGCAATATTCACCCAAAGAAGAGCGTTCATCATCTGGATCTGGCCATGCACAACCTGGACAATCAAACCCTCCTTTTTGATTTATTTTAGTTGAAATTTTTAGAGCGTTAACTGGTTTTATGTATTTTGAAGCATGATTAACTGCCGATTTCAATGCCTTAAAACCTCCACTATTCTTAGCTGGTTGCGTGACTTTTAAGTTTTTAAATTCTTCTGGTGTATTGGCTTTATCTATTGGAGATGCACTCATAAAATTATGCTATGTTCAATTTTCTATTTTTGAATTGATTTAAACTTTTTATAATTGGCTGCAAAACTCTCTTTTATCCCCACATTTTGTCTTTTTATTACTCCGTAGCAATGCTATGCAATTCAAAAAAGTCTTCATTTGGGAGTAAAATTGCTGTTTTTCGCTTCAATCAAAAAAGTTTAAATCAATTCATTGGTAAAATTAAGTTTTTTTTAAAACAGTCATTCTAATACGATACAAGATAATGGCTTCCTAATGATTTTAATCAATTTTTAAATACAGAGATTGAAAAATAATGCGGATATACTAATTAAAATTCATTTTTATAAAATTTTTCATAATCCTCTTTATAATCCAAATCGATATTTTCTGATTTTGGTTTAAAGATTTTTACAAAGGAAGCATATTTTTTAAGAAGCATTTTAGCACCTTTATCATCTTTTAACTTTAATAATTCTGACAAATACATCTTATCAAAAATAACTGGAACCCCCGAAACGCCATTGGTATATGAAGTTGCTATAATTTGATTGGTTTTGGGTGTGAAATTTTGGGTTAAAGTATTTAGAAAATCTGCATCTATGAATGGTTGATCTGCTAGACAAATAAGCACAGCATCAAACTCTAGTTTTAAATTTAAAATATGATTTGCGGCACAGGCTATAGACTTACCCAAACCTAATTCCCAATTTTTGTTTTGGATAATGGTAACGGGTAATTTACTTATTTGATCACTTATTGCTGGGTAATTGGCTCCTAATACCACAAAAATATCATTAGAGTTGGTTTTTAATGCCGTTTGTATAGCATGTCCTAAAAGTGTCGTATTCCCCCAAGCGAGCAATTGCTTTGCTGTCCCCATACGTTTTGAAGCTCCTGCAGCTAAAATAACGATTGGAATATTTAAAGAATGTTCAGACACTTTGAAACTATTAAGAATGGATCTTCCCTGTCTTTTTACTCAATGATATGGGCTCTTGTTTTCTCGCTACGGACAGTATTTCCGACACTATTGAAACCGCTATTTCCTGAGGCGTTTCAGAACCAATATTAATCCCCGCAGGACCATGAATTACATCTAAAAAGGTATGTGCTACGTCTGGGCAATATTCTATAAATTGAGACAGCAAATCGTCTCTTCGCTTTGATGGCCCCAACAAGCCTATATATACAGGATTGGTATCTTTTAGCTGTACCAAGTATCTGAGATCATTAGCAAAATTATGAGTCATTAATACAATAGCCGTTTGGTCATCAATAGACATTGTTTCCATTTGCTCTGCAGAAACAGCTTGAAAACTAGCTGCTCCTGGAAAATTTGCAATGGATTTAGACTCCGATGGTCTCGAAATAACAGCAACCTCCCATCCTGTTAAAGCCGCATACTTACACAATTGCACCGCATCATGCTCTGCTCCTATTATTACAAGTTTAAAACATGGTGGCATTTTTTGCTTAAAAAGTGACAGCTCATTATGTTCCTTTTGGTTTTGCAGATTACCTTGTAATGAAAAAAGGGAATCTTTAATTTTAACCCAAGAGCCTATTCCAGAAGTTTGACTTTCTTTTTTGCTGAAATAAGACCGAATCTCAAATGAATTTCTTTCTTTTAGGGCATTAGAAAAAGCTTCTTTAAACGCACTGTTTGGTTCAAATATTTCTATTAAAATATATAAAACACCCTCGCATCCTAGTCTATATCGACCATCATAAGTCATTATTTTAGATGTTCCTGTTTTAAAAACAGATTCAGACTGTAATAAAATCTCCTTTTCTACGCAGCCCCCACTCACAGCTCCGATCATTTTACCGTCTTCTAAAATAAGCATTCGTACGCCCGGCTTTCTATAAGAGGAACCATCAAGCGCTACAACCGATGCCAAAACCGATCTAATATCTTTTTTAGCAGCTATGCCTGCTTGGTTTACGATATCTTTAAATTCATGTGTCATAGACGAAAACTACCCTACCACTTTTTCTAAATCCATATTATTTATATACGGCTGTTTGGTTAGCCTTTTTCCTGTAGCTTTATAAATAGCATTAGCAACTGCAGCGCCTACTGGTGGCAATGTCGGCTCTCCCAAACCAGTTGGAGCAATATCGTTTTCAACAAAATGAACATCTATCTCTGGCGGCGTCTGCCCCATTCTTATTAATTGAAAGCTATTGAAATTATTAGATTGAGGCACTCCATTATTAAATGTTAACTCACCATACATACTATGACCTATACCATCTATTATACCACCTCTTACTTGATTTAACGCGCCTAATGGATTAACTACGATACCACAATCTACGGCACAGGTTACCTTTTTAATTACTGGGTTTCCATTCTCCATAGTAATATCTGCTACTTCTGCAACATGTGTGTTATGACAATAGTAAACCGAAAACCCTTGATAAACATCAGGGCCTGTTTTTCCCCAATTAGATTTATCGACTACTAGCTTTATGACACCCTGTAAACGCTCTGGACTATATTCTATATTAGGTTCTGGATTACTTTTTACATTTTCCAATAAATCCAGATGCATTTGTACACGATCAACTTCCAACAATTCAGCTAATTCATCAAAAAAACTTTGTTCAGCACTTGCTAAAAAGTTAGTATATGGTGCTCTCCAAGCTCCCGTAGTAATATTACTTTTATAATTTGCAGTATCTACCTGATAATTCTCTAATGCCGCTGCAGGAAAGAAATTTGGGATTAATCCATACATATTAATATTAACGGCAGCTTCTTTTAAATGGTAGCCTGTCAATTTTCCATCTTTAATTGAGGCTGCTATTTTATATTTGATTGCTGGTCTGTAAATACCTGTAGTCATGTCATCTTCTCTTGTTGATACCATTTTCACAGGTTTCTTGATCTTGTTTGCGATTTCGGCTGTTTCATATATAAAATCGCCATACAATCGCCTACCAAAACCGCCACCTATTCTTGTCATTTCTATATGGATATCTTCGAGTTTTCTGTCTAACATGTCCGATACAACTTTAGCAGCATCCTCGGGAGATTGAATTGGACCAACCAAATGAACTTTTTCTGGAGTTATATTGGCGAAGAAGTTCATAGGCTCCATACAATTATGGGGCAAAAATGGCGACTCATATACACGCTCCAAGATTTTATCTGCGTTTGCAAAAGCCTTTTTAACATTGCCATCTTTTCGTCTTGTATCAAACTTTTCACCATTTAATAAATCCAATAATATTTTATCATGAGATTCTGTACTTTCTAGCTCAGAATCATTTTTCCATACAGCTTTAATCGCTTTTTTTCCTTTTATGGCATCCCAAGTGGTTTTAGCAATCACGACTACTTTATCACTTTTACTTAATTGTGCTGTCCAGTTTTTCTTTTCGCCTTCTAAATGTATTCTAGCTTTCTCTCCAATTACAATCACATCTATAACTCCCGAAAGTGCACGTGCCGCAGTATCATCAAAAGATTCTAGTATTTGTCCGAAAGCTGGAGGTCTTAAAACTGAAGCGTATACCATGCCTTCCTCCTTATAATCTAAACCAAACAATGGCTTTCCTGTAATAATCTTATCAATATCTACATTGCTCGTATTTTTACCAACAATCGTAAAATCCTTAGGGTCTTTTAATGTAACCTCTCCTGGAACGTCCAACAGTGCTGCTTCTTTTACAACATCCCCATAGCCAAGTGTTTCACCTTTAGGATTGGTAATGATACCCTGAGATGCTTTACATTCTGAAGGTGAAATACCCCATTTCGCAGCAGCTGCGTTAACCAGCATTTGTTTGGCGGTAGCACCCGTTTGTCGTAAAGGTTCCCACCCAAGTCTTATAGATTGGCTCCCTCCAGCCAACTGTCGTGTGTAGTTTTCTGTATCAAGAACAGCTTGTTGCACATAAACATCTTCCCAAGGCACGTCTAATTCTTCTGCAATAAGCATAGGCATCGATGTTTTCACGCCTTGACCAATTTCTGGATTAGGCGAAAATATAGTGACTTTCCCTTCATCGGAAATTTTTATAAAGGCGTTGAAATCGTTAAAATTCAACTGACTAATATCTACTGGTGGTTTTACATCGGACTTACAAGCAGTAAACAAGTTAAAACTAATAAGCATTCCCCCACTCGCTAATGCTGAAGTTTTCAAGAATGACCTTCTGCTAAATGTTTGTTGTTTTGAAAGATTCATTTTTTTACTTATTTATTGAGATTTAACTTATTTTATCTGCCGCGACTTTTACGGCCTTTTCAATACTGTTGTATGATGCACAGCGACATATATTTCCGTGCATGGCATCTCTTATTTCCGAATTGGTTGGATTCGAATTCTGATTCAAAAATGCTGAAGCTGTCATAATTTGTCCCGATTGGCAATAACCACATTGCGGAACATCAATTTCTTTCCATGCTTGTTGGACAGGGTGATTTCCGTCTTCTGAAAGCCCTTCAATGGTCGTAATACTCATATCTTCCGCCTGTGAAACCGGGAGTAGACAACTCCTCATAGCGTTGCCATCAACATGTACTGTGCAGGCTCCACACTGACCAATTCCACAACCATATTTGGTTCCTACCAAATCTATGTGATCTCTTAAAACCCACAACAAAGGGGTATCTGCATCTGCTTCTACAGTATGTTTTTTATTGTTAATTTTTAAATTAAAGGTTGCCATATATGAAGTATTAATATTAAACTGAATGTATTCTTTCTAAAAATACAAAAATATAAAAGCTAGCATGAATTATCATTATTGTTTTAACATTGTTTTAAGACATTCTAAAATTTAACTATATAAAGACAATTGTTAAACCTATTAGTTATCAATGCAATAAGTTTTTAAAAATACAAATACATCCGTTTTGTTTTTGAAATTTGTATAAATATAATATCATCTTTTGAGCTTATTTTCTTCATTTAAATTTTTAGATTTGCCAAATACAACAACTACTTATGGCTATAATTTCTTCCCTGGGACTTATTTTAATTACTTGTATTATAATTTGGAGAGCTTGTGATGGCTTTGAAATGGCATCAAACTACCTTGGTAGAAATATGAAAGAAGGTATTAAAGGAGCTACGATCAATGCTATAGGAAGTAGCTTACCCGAATTGTTTACTACACTTTTCTTCTTGTTCGTGTTAAAAGATAAAGATGGATTTTCTGGTGGTATTGGTACGACAGCAGGTAGCGCTGTTTTTAATGCCATGATTATTCCTGCTGTTGTTATTTTAGTCGTTATAGGCAAAGGTATTTCTTCTAAAATTGAAATCTCCAGAAAAGTAATATTACGTGATGGTATAGCACTTATTCTTGCTGAATTGGCACTCATTTTTGTAATTACAGGCTCTTCTTTAAATTGGATTCACGGACTTATTCTAATGGTATTATATTTTATTTATGTAGCTTATATGTTAATAAGTCAAGGTCCTGGTGAGATAGAAAACGATTATGAAGCTGAAGCCGATGGCGGCAATAGGGTTGTTGCATTATTTAAAGGGGATTTATCGACTGTAATTTTGGGCGACTCTAAAATCAATAAAGCAAAGGCCTTTGGTTTATTAGTACTTTCTGTTTTTTTTATTGGTATCGCTTGCTTTTGGCTCGTTGAAGCTTGTGAGCAATTTGGGACTGCTGTCGGTATGCCTATTTACTTTGTTTCTGTAGTCCTGGCCTCTGCTGCTACTAGTGTACCAGATACTATCATCTCTTACAAAGATGCTATGAAGGGTAATTATGATGATGCTGTCGCTAATGCTTTAGGAAGTAATATCTTTGATGTTTGCTTTGCACTTGGTCTTCCATTATTTTTATTTACGCTTATTTATGGACCTATTGAAATGAGTAGCGAAACGATTGAAAATATTGGTCAATTACGCGTGCTACTCCTAATTTCAACTATAATCGTCTTCTTTATATTTGTTTTTGCAAAAAATGGCATCAAGAAACTTCATGCCAGATTGTTATTATTTTTATATCTCTTATTTGTTGCGTACTCTATTGGAAAAGGTGTTCATTACGATATTACTGTTATTAATGAAATATCGAGTTTATTATCTACCATATCGCATTGGTTTGCTTCTGGTTTTTAATCTTACAACTAATCGATTTTGAAACTAGTTAAACCTAAAAATGATTCTTTTTATATATAAATTATACTATTATTCCTGAGAAGGCAGGAATCATTTGAATTGAAACGGGATGTTATAAAGTGAATTCCTCCTTTCGCAGGAATGACAAATAATCATATTAATTTTCAAGGTCCTAAAGTTCATCCTCACTTAAAACAATCAAGAAATCATTTTCTGTAAGCTCTACAGCCATACCTTTGTCTGGGTTAAGCCTTATACCAAAATTATCGTCTAAAGATTTACTTAAGTCTCCTTTTCTAATTCCCAAACAAATTTCATCACGTTGATGGGCGCAGAAAATAGCATCTGCAAAGGTTATGTTTTGCGGGAACGTATCGAAGTACAAAGTGGCTGGTTTTACATATATTTCGCTGCCATCTTCAGAGAAAATATCATCGTAAAAACTCTTCATTAATGACTCTTCGCTTAATTGTGCTAAAATCATGGTGATTAGCTTGTTACTAATAATAAAATCATCGACATTGGTTTGCGTTATGATTTCTTGATTTTCAGAGTTTAACACCTGCGTAATGATATGCAATCCATTGCCATTGCTCACTACTTTTCTTAAAAGCAGAAGAATGATAAGTGTATCGGAATCTATTTTATCTGCAGACTGCTCTTCCATACTCTGCGATAAAATAACAACGGTATCGTAACTTTCTGGGTTTATTGCCTGCAACTTATCTAAATCTAACGGATTAGAATCATGAAGGTTGATATTAAAACCTTCATATTCCGCATTGATATCTTTTATAATACCTTGTAATTCTTCAGTTGGCGCATCAAACATAATATCGAAATCTGAGCCTTCTAATAAATAGTCCGTGGCTTCTTCTATAAAGACTTCTGCAACCTTATGCCATCCTAAAATAAGAATGCGTTTCTTTTTCTGTTCTAGACGTTTGTCAATAATTTTTTTAGTGGTATCTGGGAAAAAGTGTTGTTTGCCTTCAAAGGCAATTGTAGAATCATCTTCTGCCAAAATAACTACGGTATCACCATTTTTAAGTACTGTATCGGCTGGTGGGCGTAATACTAATCCATCTGCTTCAGAATAAACGCCTAAAGGAATACCATCTTTCATATGATAGCTCAATTCATAGAAATTGGTATGATTCCAATCGTCTTCATAAAAATAAATCTCACAACCATCAAATGATAAGATTTCCTTATAAACTGTATCTAATCCACTCGTTAAAGATGTTTGGATAAGCAGTTTCCCCATAATATCCCAACTATCTATTGCAATGATATTTTTATCTTCAAAAAAGCTGATAATATCCCGTTTCTCTTTAGTAAAAATTTCGGCAATTATTGGCAGTTCATTTTTACCGTCTTGACATGCCGTAATTGCTAATATGGATTTAACCGATTGAACATCACTTGCCACTTTTTTATCTACAGTAGCACTCTCTGAACAGTTTGCCAGAATAATTATGGAACGTGCAGATTCTAAATTGACACGTTTCAATTCATTAATGTTGGCATAATCACCTTGCGTCGTAATAACTTCGGTCGTTAAGGTATCTGGAAGACGTTTTGTAATAAGATTATCCATAATCTCTTTATCTTCTCTGGATAAGATAACAACTGAGGCTTTGGGCTCACTTTCATTCGCTAAAATAAGCTCCCTAATAACATCGACCACGCGCTCATTCCAACCTAAAATAATGGTATGATTACTTTCTATAACCTTGCCCCTACCTTTCCTAAAATCGTAAAGCATGGTGTCTAATGCCGTTGTGATAAAACCAATAAGCATAGACAATAAAATAACTCCTGTTAAACCAGAAAGAATCGTTAAAATCTTGAGATACGTTGGTGCATCATTATCCTGGTTCATATTCCCAGGATCTGTCATTTCCAGAAACGTCACCCATATATCTCTAAACATATTGCCTGTATAATCCAAGCTAGGAAATAGGTTTATAAGTAACAGTCGTAACCCTGTAAGAACAACAAAAACAACGATAAATAAAATTAAAAGACTTTTAAATATAGATGCGCCTCCTTTACTTAAAAAACGTTCAGCGCGATAGTTTAAACGTTCTCTGAAAGAATTTTTCATAAGAGTAGGTGATGGTGGTTGGTTTTTAGATTTTTATCTCGAGGAAGATTTAATTCATTTGTTCCACAAATTCGGCCATAATACCTTTAATATGTGCAGAAGACATTTCCATGATAACCCCCATTTCAAGAATCATTTTTCTTTCAGATTCATCAAAATGTCCATCGGAATATGCTACATCCAAAGCACATTTAATTAAAAGCTCTTTACCATGTTCGTTTAAAGACGGCCCTACATTTTTTAAATAGGTTGAAATATCGCTGGAATCTGCCTGCACTTCTTTTATGTAATCATCTAATTGGAAAGAGGTCATATCATTATGTCCATATTTATTAATAATTTTTAGCACCATAACCTTTTCATTGTTATCAATCACACCATCTGCCAACATAATTTTAACCATGACATGACGTATGGCTTGTTCATACATAGCCATGAACGCCTCTCGATCGTCGGATGCTGTATTATTTATAACCTTTGTGATAAAAGTGCCTTTACAATGGTCGCATTCTACATATTCTCCTTTGTTACCTAAAGGAATAAGCGGAATAAAATATAAAGTAAAAAACTGGGTTACTTTTCTGTGCCTGTAGCCTCTATTGGCTTCACATTGCGGACAATTAAATGTTCCTGTTGCTTTGGTTGAACGCACGCCCCTAGTTCCGAAAATGATCATAATTAGTAGATTAGGTTAGATTAAAATTTTGTTTAAATATAGTAATCTTAACTTAAAAAACTAAAAATAGTTACTTAATCAATGAAGCAATCCAGAAACAAACCCAGGCCTAAGAAGCTAAATCACACAAAGTTCCTTACCTATTTTAGTGAAGGCCTGAATGGCTTTATCTAAATGATGACGTTCATGACCAGCCGATAGCTGAACACGTATTCTAGCTTTTCCTTTAGGTACTACTGGATAGAAAAAACCGATAACATAAATGCCTTCTTCCAATAGTTTTGAAGCAAATTCTTGTGCCAATGTGGCTTCATACAGCATAACTGGTACTATGGGATGATCTCCAGGGACGATGTCAAAACCTGCCGCAGTCATTTCTTTTCTAAAGTACTGGGTATTGGTTTCTAGTTTATCACGAAGCCGTGTAGACGTACTTAATATCTCCAAAACCCTGATAGAAGCTCCCACAATAGACGGTGCCACAGTATTTGAAAACAAATAAGGTCTGGAACGTTGTCTTAACAAGTCGACTATTTCCTTTCTAGCTGCTGTGAATCCACCAGAGGCACCTCCTAAAGCTTTACCATACGTTCCAGTTATAATATCTACACGCCCCATAACATTGCGATATTCATGTGTCCCACGACCTGTTTTTCCAATAAAGCCTGTAGAATGACATTCATCAATCATAACCAGGGCGTTATATTTATCGGCCAAATCGCAAATTTTATCAAGTTGCGCAATAGTTCCATCCATAGAAAAAGAACCATCTGTTACTATCAATTTTCTACGGGCTCCTTCTGCCTGAATTAATTGTGTTTCCAAGTCTCTCATGTCGTTATGGGCATATCTAAACCGCTTAGCTTTGCATAAACGAATCCCATCTATTATAGATGCATGGTTCAAAGCATCAGAAATAATAGCATCTTCTCCCCCTAAAATAGGCTCAAATACCCCACCATTAGCATCAAAGGCCGCTGCATATAAAATACAGTCTTCCATCCCCAAGAACGCAGCTGTTTTTTGTTCCAACTCTTTATGAATATCTTGTGTACCACAAATGAAACGTACTGAAGATAAACCATAACCATGAGAGTCAATAGCCTTTTTTCCAGCATCAATAACGTCTGGGTGAGATGACAATCCTAAATAGTTATTAGCACAAAAATTCAATACACCTGAGGATGCTGTTGTGCTTATTTCCGAGCCTTGAGGTGTCGTAATAATTCTTTCAGACTTATATAGCCCTGCAGCTTTAATCTCTTTTAGTTCATTTTGTAGATCATTCTTTATGTTAGAGTACATAACCTTATTTATTTTGATATTTTTTTCAGTTCAAAGTGTCATTTCATATTGGTCTTTCAACTCACGAATCATTGTTTCTGTGATGGACCATAAATTGTATTTAGGCTTCCAATCCCAATCCATTCTTGCCTCGGAGTCGTCTATAGACCTTGGCCATTCTTTAGCAATATCTTGCCTAAAATCAGGTTTATAATCAATTTTAAAATCAGGATAAAGCTCACGAATTTCCGATGCAATTTCTCTTGGAGAAAGACTTATACCTGCTATATTATATGATGTCCTCACTTTAATGTTTTTAATTGGCGCTTCCATAATCTCTATAGTGGCCCTAACGGCATCATCAATAAAAATCATAGGCAAAGCCGTATCTTCTTTTAAAAAACAAGTAAATGTTTTATTTAAAACTGCCTTGTGATAAATATCTACAGCATAATCTGTTGTACCACCACCAGGTAATGACTGATATCCTATAATCCCTGGATAACGAACGGACCTAACATCTAAACCGTATTTAACATGGTAATATTGCGCCCAATTTTCACCGTCTACCTTGCTCATACCATACACCGTGGTTGGATCTAAATAAGCATTATTAGGTGTATGATCTCTTGGGGCGCCTTTTCCAAAAACCGCTATTGAGCTTGGATAGAACACTTTTTCCAGATTATACATTCTAGCAACCTCAAGAACATTTAGCCAGGTCTTTACATTAATATCCCACGTTCTTAATGGGGTCTCTTCTCCTTTAGCTGATAAAATTGCCGCTAAATGATATATTTCTGTGACTCCATACTGTATAACAACTTCTTTAATTCGATCAATCTCCGTAGCATCTACAACTTCAAATATACCATCTGAAGCTTCATCCTTTTTTAAATCTGAAGCAATAACGTTTTCCTTTCCATACCTATCTTGCAAGACTCTAGTAAGTACTTTGCCTACCTGACCATTGGCACCTATTATTAAAACCATCGTATTCATATCCAAAAGCATTATTTACTATCAAATTTAAATATTACAGCTTTTAAAATAAAATATTAAAATAAATTAAGCAATAAAAGCTTAATTTAAAACAAAAAACAGCTATATTTACTATACACATAGCAAATAATCACTTTTTGCAATAATTTTTATTTAACATATTTATGGAGAATTTAGACCAAACGGATATTACGATACTTAGGATTTTACAAAATGACTCTAAAAAAACAGCAAAAGAGATTGCTAAAATTTTAAATTTAACTCCTTCACCTGTTTACGAACGCATACGCAGACTTGAAAACCAAGGCTTTATAAAAAAATATGTCGCCATACTTGATAAAAAATTGATTGAACGGTCTGTAACTACCATATGCCAAGTGTCTATGCGCTACCATAGCGAAGCATTTATCGAAAAGTTTGAAGAACAGATTCAAAATTTAGACGAAGTTCAGGAATGTTATCATATGGCTGGTCAAGTAGACTTCATCTTAAAAATAAATACCAAAGGACTGGAAGATTACCACAATTTCGTGAAATATAAACTTTCAAAAATTGAAAATATTGGGGTGCTAAACAGTACTTTTGTTTTAAAGGATATCAAAAATTCTTCAGAGTTTTATATCTAATAACAAATTTGGAGACGTATACTGTATCATTATTTGTTGTGTTTTTCTTTTTTAAAACATTAAGTCCCACTGGATATTCAACTCGGTTTTTAAATTCTAAAGATTGATTTTACGCAACAGAATGTGATTCTTATTTATTAGATTTTTCTTGTAAACACTATTAATTTACAGTCTAATGCTAAAAATGCCAACCTATCTTTAAGGATATTTCGGGGGTGAATAGTTGGGTTTCAAAGGTACTTCCATCAACAATTACATCTTTATCTCCAGCTATTCTTAAATGTCCTGCCAACCACGGATTCAAATAAAAATTTTTGTAAAATTTCCATACATATCCACCTCCAATGGTAAATACCGTATTATTGTATTCTGAAGTATTTAGCTTGGCATCGGTTTGTATCTTACTGTCCCAATACTCCAAGCCTGTCCCTATCCACCAACCTTCAAGGTCAGATTTAAAAAAGTAATCTACAATTGCCGCATACGCCTTAATTTCATTGTTTGTAAAACCATCCTTTATGATAAAGTCTGGTGTTTCTACTTTTGCAATTACCGCTCGATATCTAAAATGATTGTGACCAACCCAAACCGAACCATAATACCCACCAGTTATATATGGTAATGCATCTAGTTCAAAACCTACACTGATGTCTTTTACTGATTGATTATCTGCTTGCCCATAGGAGAAACTAAAAAACAGTATGAAGCAGATAAATAAGAATATTGCTTTCATGGTATGAATATTTTGAAAGCAACTTACTATAAAGAATTTGTTTATAAAATGATTTTTATCATATAAACAACTATAAAACAACTATTTAAAGCAAAAAAAACAATGATGTTTTACGCTGGTTTGGAACTATAAGTAAAAGTCATGAATCGCAGAAAAGTCCGTGAGGATTTTCAGAAGTAGATGAGAACAAGCGGTTACTTTTACATTGTTGTAGGGTGTTCTATTATTTCTTGAACCAAACTTTCGCTAATATCCCAAAGTTTTTTAGCCACCTCATTATTTGTTGCCCAAGGTTTAGGTTGTTTCTCTTTACAATGTCTAAAATTTTTACCTGAGATTCTTTCAACTTCTTGTGATGAACACATGTAGATGGATGTTTTGGCTCCTTTTTCCGGTGTTTGTAGGAACAGCTTCATAATTGGTGAAATTATTTTGCCAAACAAACCATTTTGAGAACCTAAATTAGTACCGACTTCTCCTGGGTCAACAGAGTTTACAGTTATATTACTATTTTTCAAAATTCTTGCTAATTCATATGTAAAAAGAATATTTGCTAATTTTGAATGACTATAGACTTTCAATGACTTAAAACCGTTTTCAAAACTTAAATCATCAAAATTAATTTCTTTTACAAGCATATGTGCTCCAGATGCAACATTTACAATTCGTGCAGGACTACCAGATTTTATTCGCTCAAGTAATAAATTGGTTAATAAAAAGTGGGAAAGGTGGTTGACGGCAAACATTTCTTCATATCCATCTATAGTAAGTTTTCTAGTTGTATTATAAACACCTGCGTTATTTAAAAGGATGTGCAAAGGTTTGTTATAATTTAAGAATGTTTGAGCTATTTTCTTAACGTCCATTAATGACGATAAGTTTCCAATGATTAAATAAACATTTTGGTTTTCTGTTTCTGATTTAATCTCTTGTACAATTTTTTTCCCTTTTTGAGCATTACGACCCACTAAATATAATTCTGCTCCCATTTTTGCCAGTGCTTTTGCTGAAGCTAATCCAATTCCACTAGTAGCCCCTGTAATAAGTGCTGTTTTGTTTCTTAAATTTTCCATACTAGGCTTTACTTGTTAGTATTAGAAGTTGTTTTATAATACTTAAAAGCAAAAACCGTAATTGCTATGAGCCCTACAGTAGTCATAATTAGAAAAAAGCCATCATCCAAATCATTGGGCGGATTCATAAAGAGTATAAGGATAGACAGGTTAGCTGCACAAACATTTAGCCACTTGTTAGATTTATAGGGTAGCAATTGAGAAAGTACAATCATTAAGATAGGAAGCTCAAGTAAAATTCCCCCAATTAGCATAAGTTCCTCAGTGATTGTGTTGCCGTTCACTATACCATTTTGCATTTCTTTAAGCAAACCAGGTCTGAATAGGTCGTGAATATCTTTAATGATTATATTCATTAATACATACACCCATAAGAAAGAGAGTTTTGTTCTCATATAAAACATATTTTTAATGAGCTACAAAAATATTCTTCTCATAATCGCAATGCATTCACCTCGGTTAACTTCTGAGGTTATAATGAAAAAAATCTAGTATTTATTTTTGGCGTGTAAGTCGCTTACGTATTCTACTTAAAGATTGGGGTTTAATTCCTAGGTAACTTGCCAAATGGTATTGAGGCACTCTTTTAAATAAATGAGGTTTAGACTTTCTTAACTCTAAATAATGTTCTTCTGGCGATAGGTTTCTAAATTTATTTGCTGAAATTAACTGATTCGTGGTAAAATCATCACTAATTTTTCTGTAAATCGGAATAAATTGAGGGTGTTTTTTTAAAAAACGCTCTGTACGTTCAGTTCTCCCTATCGAAAACAAACAATCCTCAAGACATTCGATATAATATTTAGAAGGTTGTTTTTTAATATAGCTAACAGGGACAATTGGGTCGTTTTCTAAAAAAAAATCTGTGTTTTTTTCTTCTCCATCAATTAAAAAATAGCTACGCACACATCCTTTTAAAACAAGGTAGCTTTCCTTAGCATAATCACCCTCTTTTAATAAAATGGCTCCTTTTTTATAATTTTTAATTAAACAGTTCTCTTCGATAATTCTAATTTCCTCCTTGTTAAGAGAAACATATTGAGAAAAATATTTTATTAAAAGTTCACTCATAGTTTTTTTGCTCTACCAACCACTTAACGACCTATTAGCTATAGCAGATGATAAGCGATACATTTAGGAATGGTACTAAGCCAAATATAAATATTTTGCTTTTATTTTTTTTGTTGAAAATGCCAAATTTAATATTTGGCGACTTTGTAAATAAACAAGGTTTTTTGATTGAACTTCAAGGCCCTATGTTTTCTTATTCATTGTTAGCTGCTGACTATTTGTTTCTTTTCCCTCCATTCATAAAGTCCTTCATAAATTCCTTTATTTAAGAATACGCATAAAAATTCAGTAAGAGAGTTTGTTAAGTACACAATATTTTCTGCTTTGTTGTAGATTCTATAATTTTCAATATCGTTTGGATTAATTTCAACAGTCCACATATCAGAATATATCATATACTCAGTAAAGTGAAATGAATTGTCATTTATGCAATAGTCATCTTTTCCGTTATCTATAATTTCATTTAAAGGTATAAGTCTGAATAAATCTTCGTCAGTTTCAAATCCATTACTAAACTTGTATATAGTCTTAAAATCCTTAGGTAATTTTATTTCTTTACTTGCTTCGAAAAGGTCAATTTCATCATCCGTCGCTGGTCTATTTAATTCAATACCACAAAATGATTCATTATCTTTAATCAAATTCAATACATCAATAAGTTCCATCGTTGAGTTAAATTCTATTTTGTCTATCAAATATTTTGTGCCTTCAAAATGTACTGACTCCGATTCTTTACTTATATGAACTTCCTTTGTGTTTGTTTTTGGTCTTAAAAAATTGAAAAGTTTCATATCATTTTTTACTTAAGGTATTGTAGGTACCATTATTCGTTAAGGGACATAGTTTACACAAGTTAAAGATTAAACTTTACACTAAATTAGTTTCTAACCTTATATTTGATTCTTTATTTCTTAACTCCCTTTCATTAAAGAAACCTAAAAAATACTTTCCAAATACTATTGCCAAGATCTTCTCCCCTTACGTATTTTCCTTTTAAAGCTATAGTTAAACACACCCAATAATAAGACTTCCATCTAATAGCTCCATTTTGAGTTACTTTAAGTACTTTATCTTTTTAATATTGCCATTTCACTTCTTGACTTTAATTTTTTAGTCACAGAAATAATTATTATTGATAAAATCATAATATATCCAATAACATTTTTAATTACTCCGAAGTTAGCTATAAACAGAACAATTCCAGTTATACTTCGACCACTACCAATAATTTCGTATTCAGCTCCATTTTCAATTTGAATCGCTAGATAAAGTGACCACAGAAATATTCCTGTCATAAACAATAATGCAAAGAATTGTGTTTTTCCGTAATTCAATATGCTCGGAAGTTTAGAAGAATAATTGAAATTAGGTAAATCAGCTTTTAAAAAGTCAAAAATTTCCTGTTTTACATTTTTATCTTTTACAATTAATTCATCTTCTGAATCGTTTCCATAAAATATTTTTATTTCATTCTTGCCGTTCTGGTTTTCAATCCTTTTTATATAAGAATAAGGAATGCTAAAAAGGTTTTCTAAAAATGATAAGTTTGAAGATTCAGAATTTAATTTATTTAATTCATCTTGTTTAGGATTCCCTTTATAAATTGTTTTATCTTTTATGTAAATCAGTTTGTTAGATTTAGAATCTTTTATCTTCCAAAATTTCTGCATTTCGTTTTTTAGTATTAATGGTAACGGTTGGACTATGATTTCGTTGCGGAAAAATCCGCAGGATTCTTTCCGCCATAGCCGAAAGATAGCTAATAGGTATTGAATTCCGATTAGGAATTCAACCGTAACGAATTATAGTCATTGTTGCCATTTCGTTGTTTTTATTCGGTTCGTTTTTTCATTCAGGGCTCAGTTTTTAATTTCTTTAACTTACTGAAAAAATCCGATTTAATTTATTTGCTTGTTTTGATTTTCGGTTTCCTTTACTCTTTTTATATATCCTGATTTTTTTCCAAGAAAAAAACCTAAAAGGAAGATTCCAACTGGAACTATTAGTACTAAAATTAATTGGATTGGTCCGATTGCTAAATACATATTTTTCTATTTGTTTTTGTGAATTTTTCCGATTTGAGTGCGTTGTCTCGTCCTAACATATGGCTACAGGTTAAAATTGAATTTAAGCAATTAATTTATATACCATATTAGGCGTTTTAAAGTTTAAAGATAAATGTAATCTTATTCCGTTGTATAAATTAATTGCATTTTTTGCAACTCTTTTTGCGTATGTCACTTCAGTAAAGGTTTAATCAAGATAAAATTCATCTTTAAGGATACCATTTACACGTTCTGCAAGAGCATTTCCATAGCAACGGTTTTCCTCTGTCATGCTAATATCGATTTTGTTTCTTTTTAATATTTGTGTGTACAGATTGCTGCAATACTGTATGTCCCTATCAAAATGGTAAACAAGAATTTTAATTCCTTTTGCTTGATATAGAGCCTTAAGCAACGATTACCTTTGTTGTGTCCTCGTTGTTTCTATTTTTACTTATCAATCAAATTAATTACCACAATTACCAATAAGATTACCAAAGTACTTAGAGTAATAAAATACCCTACTGCTTTAAAGTTTAATTTCATAATACGATTACATTTCCAAATTATTAAAAGCAATATTGAAAGTACAATCGTTGCTATTAGGTATTTATTTACATTCAACATTAAAGATATTCTCGCCTCATCTTGTTGACTAAACCCTCCTAATACAATTGAGAAAAAACGACTAAATACAGCAAAAAAAGTAACTGAGTAAGTATAAACTGATTTTTTGTGTTTGGTAATTAATAAAAATATTAGTGCTTGTAAAATTGTAAAGGCAGGCCCTCCAATACTTATATAAAGATTGTGCGCTTCCTTTATGAGAACCCCTGTCCTAGCGTTACTACTATTTAAACTCAACGTCATATCATTCCCTAATATTTCACCTACTACCCAATGTCCAAACTCGTGAAATAAGTAAGTAAAAAAAGCAATTGGTATAAATGACAAAGCAACTTTCCAATTAATTTGGCTTTCTTTTAAATCTTTGTTAATTCTACCAGTTAAGGTTTTAAGCATTATATCTTATTCCTTTTAATTTACAATAAGGCACAAAATTGAACATAACCGATTGGACATATTTCCCTTTTACCTACAAATCTAGAAGATTTTTGATAAACTTAACCACATTGCATTCGAGGAAGATCAATAAAAAAAGATTGGTTAAACTTAAATTAATAAATTTCTTTAATAAACTCTAAAGCGCGTTTTTCGTTATAGTAAACATTCTTTTTGTCTACAAACCCAACATGACCACCATATTGGGGCATTTCTAAATACAGATTGGAATTGTTTTTGGCTTCCTTTACTGGGTAGCATTCTGGAGATAAAAATGAATCGTTTAAAGCATTAATAATTAATGTTGGAACTTTTATGCTAGGGAGAAATTGCAAACAACTGCATTTTTCATAATAGTCTAAAGCATCATCAAAACCATGTGCTTTAGACGTGTAAATATTATCAAAGTCGAACAATGTTTTTATAGATTTTATTTCTTCTGTACTTAAATCGGCTTTAAAATTCTGCTGCTTGGTTTTTAAACGGCTTGTTAAATGTTTTAAAAATCGATCATGGTACAGTTTATTTTTAAAGGTATGCAAAGCTTGAGCCGAACCAAACAAATAACAAGGCACCGATGCTGTAATGGCTGCCTTTATTTGGTCTGGCACGCTGTCTCGTTCTCCTAAATATTTTAAAATCATATTAGCTCCTAAACTGATGCCTTTTAAATAAATTTCCGAATAGTTTTTTTCTGAAATAACATGAGCAATAACTGCTTCTAAATCTTCGGTAGCCCCAGAATGGTAACTACGAAATTTCAAATTATCTTCACCACTGCAACCTCTAAAATTCACACAAACTGCATCAATATTATTATTATTAAAAAGCTTCGCTGCCCCTGTCATATATGGGCGTTGTCCGTTCCCTTCCAATCCATGCAATAAAACAACAAGTTTCCTTGTTTTATTTTTCGAAAAACTCCAGTCCAGATCAATAAAATCGCCATCAAATAACGTCATGCGTTCACGTTCTTGTTCTATATAATTAACACGCCTAACTAAACCAGAATATACCGTTGAAATGAATCCATTTTTAAAAAAGAAAGCTGGTTTATACTTTGACTCTATTACTGGCATATGCTGAGTGTTCTGAATATAAAATTTGGCATTAAAAAAATTAAACTTCTAGAGAAGTAAATTTAAAATCGGTTCCGTTAAACAACCCTTTATCGCTTAGTTTCAACGAAGGAATCACCAATAAAGCCATAAATGACAAGGTCATATAAGGAGCGTAAAAACTACTCCCCATTTCTTTCGCCATCGCATCTAATTCGGCATATTGCTTTCCAATGGTTTCACCATCTTGATCGCTCATTATACCTGCTACTGGCAGTGACACGATTCTTTCTTCGAGATTTGAAATCGCACAAATACCGCCTTTGTGTTTTATAAGCAGGTTAACAGCTTTACAAATAGCTTCATCACTAACGCCAACGACAATAATATTGTGGGAATCGTGACCAACAGAAGATGCAATAGCGCCTTCTTTTAATCCAAAATTCTTAATAAAGGCAATGGCTGGTTTTTGATTTTGATATCTGTTAACAACTGCCATTTTTAGAATATCATTTTCAGTATTAGAAATCAGGTTACCATTTAAAACTGAAGCGCTGGCGATACGTTCATTTGTCACTAATTGCCCTTCTAAAGCTTCTATAACACGAATTTTTTTTGATGTTGATTCAAACCTAAAGTCCGCTATTTCTTTTGTATTGCAATTGAAATTATTTAGGTTTTCAAAAGCAATGGGGCGTATTAAAGATGTTCCTTTATCGAAAACCAATTCGCCATTTATATAGGTTTGAACCGTTTTAAAATTGATGAGATCTTCTACAACAATAAAATCTGCAAAATCATTTTCTTTCAACAAACCAACATCTAAGTTATAATGCTTTACTGGATTAATACATGCGGCTTGCAATACTTTAAAAATATCAATGCCTTTTGCTATAGCTCTGGCACATAAATTATTAATATGATGTAAAAGTAGGTCGTCAGGATGTTTATCATCACTACAAAACATCATATTTTCAAAATGTTCTGGAAGCAAATCTATTAAAGCATCAAAATTTTTGGCAGCACTTCCCTCTCTAATCAGGATTTTCATACCCTTTTCAAGCTTTTCTAAAGCTTCTTCATAGGTAAAGCATTCATGATCTGTTGAAATGCCAGCTTGAATATATTTGGTAACGTCATCACCTCTTAAGCCAGGGGCATGACCATCAATAGGTTTGTTATAATGTTTTGCCCAAGCTATCTTTTTCATGACTTCATCATCATCAAACAATACGCCTGGATAATTCATCATTTCCGCTAAATACTTGATATCTGGGTTTTCTAACAACACTTTAATACCATCTGAATCTATAACGGCTCCTGCAGACTCAAAGATCGTTGCTGGTACACAGGATGGTGCTCCAAAATTGAATTTGAAAGGTACACGCTTTCCATTGGCTATCATAAACTCAACACCTTCAACACCTAATACATTGGCTATTTCGTGAGGGTCTGAAACCGTGGCAACCATGCCATGTTTAACTGCCAACCTAGCAAACTCGCTAGGTACCAACATAGAGCTTTCTATATGTATATGGGCGTCAACAAAACCAGGAAGTATATAATGATTTATATTATGTTCTTTTTCTTGAATAGAAACAACCTTTCCATCCTTAAAAGAGATTTCTCCTTTAAAAATGCGTTTATTTTGAATATCGACTATGTTACCTTGTAGTTTCAAATTTTAATTCAATTTTTAGAATCTCTTCTGTTTGTTCATTGATCTTAAAACGATTATCTGCACGTTTACCTATTATCCAAACAATATCTTCGCCAGAACATAATAATCTAACTTGTTCTTTATCCAATAAGGAAAGTTTTTCGTCTTTAAAATACTTGCTCAATTTCTTTTTACCAGTCATTCCTAATGGATAAAACAGATCGCCATCCTCCCATTTTCTAATGGTTAGTGGATATGTTAACAATGCCTTATCTACATAAATGGTATTGTTATTTTTTTCTAAAATAGCATCAGTTTCATCAAAAAATAACAGTCCCAAATCCATTTCTGTTTGTCTATCTGCTTCAAAAACCGTAATCACTTTTCTTTCTGTTTTTGAATCAATCCTGCTTAACAAGAGATGCTCTCTATCTTTTATTAAACGATGTGTTGCAGACAGCACCTGCTTTCCAGATTGTGCATCCAACAAATTAAGAATGTCATGCCATTCTGTAAACCCATACGCCTTAAATATCTCGAATAAATAAGCTTTGGGGTTGTTTAATTTTTTAAATTCTGAAATCTTAAATACTACTTGATGCTTATCAATCGTTTCAATAGCACTATTTAACACTGACTCTACACGTTCTTCAACAATATCTGAAGTGTCGTTTAAATTTTTAAGCGTATTCTGAAAATTTTGAAGTAGTTGCGGATTAATTTCTTTTAAAACAGGAATAACATCATGCCTAAGTTTATTTCTTAAATATTTGGTTGACGCATTGCTGCTATCATCTCGCCATTTAAGACGATGCTCCTTTGCATATATTTCAATAGCGTCCCTAGAAAATGGTAGCAGCGGCCTTACAATGTTATTATTTATTTCTGGAATGCCTTTTAAACCATCCAAACCTGTGCCTCGGGATAAATTAATCAAAAAAGTTTCCAAGTTATCATCTGCATGGTGGGCTGTTAAAATATAATCGAATTTCAATTGTTCAGCCAAGTCTTCAAACCAATTATAACGAAGCTCTCGTGCTGCCATTTGAGTTGATAGCTTATTTGTTTCAGAATACCTTTGGGTATCAAAACTTTCAATAAATATTTCTAAGTCTAAATTTTCTGCTAATTGTAATACAAAATCTTCATCAGTATCACTTTCATTGCCTCTTAAGTTAAAATTACAATGTGCTAAAGCTATATCTAAATTAAATTGATGGCACAAATATGTTAGAACGACACTATCTATACCTCCTGAAATGGCAATAAGAAGTCTGCTTTCATTTAAGAAAGGTAGATTTTGATCGATATGTTTTTTAAAGTCGGTGATGTTTTAAATTTTGAGTTCATCAAACATAGTGTATAATGCCTCTTTATCCTCTTGGTTTGTATAAGACATAATGAACGACACAGCAAACCCATTTTTTAAGGTCACAAAGTAATCTTGATGAATATCAAATCCGTTATAACTATTTTTCACACTCATGAATACGAAATCCTGAGAGCCTATACGTACTTTGTCTTTCTCTTCTATATACTCAATATCCATTCCTGATTGACGTATCAATTCTTTGGCCTGGATTATATATTTTTTAGGTGTGTCTACATTTGGAAAGCTTCTCAAATTTTCTGCATTAATCAATATTGAAGGATTGAAATCAATTGTAGTTCCTGGTTGAGATCTAAAGACGCTAAGCAACTTAGCAATATTAACCATGGATGCATCTAATGTTTTTTTCAAAGACTCATTATCTCCAGAAACTAAGTCATTACCAGTCTTATAAATTTGATCTGCTTCATCGGTATTTAACATATACCAGTCTGGGTCTACGGGTAACCTGAATTTAAAAAAAGTGTTATCGTAAACACCATCTTTTACCGAACCATAATCGAAAGATAATGGAACATTTACATTTTTTTTACAACCAGAAACCAATAAAACGACTATTAAAACACTTACAAATTTTCTCATAATACAAACTTACAATTTTAAACTTTCAATGATATCTTTTCCTTGGTACAGTTCTAACGTTTATCTTTTTTAACCTCTTAAGACGCTAAGACGCAAAAAAGATTAGTTGGTTACTACTTCTTAACACTGTTTACTACATCAAATACTGCTTACAAAGTACATTCTATCTCTTTATGAAATCTCACTAAAGCGTAAAGACTCCAGGGAGATACAGATACAACTAACTAAAAACTGTTTCTCGAACGCCACCACCCCACTTATTAGCTCTCCAATACTGTTCGCATAGCTTTAGCTTTAACCAAACATTCTTCATATTCTTTTAAAGGATCACTCTTTGCTGTAATAGCACCACCTACAGAATAGGATACATATTCTTTAGTTTCGTTGTAAAGAATACTTCTAATAACGACATTGAAATCGAAATCTCCTGTAGGAGAAAAATACCCTACAGATCCAGAATATAATCCGCGTTTTGTTTCTTCTAAATCTTCAATAATACGCATCGCCGAAATTTTAGGCGCCCCAGTCATGCTTCCCATCGGAAATGTACTCTTAATAATATCTACCGGGTGTGTACTTTCCTCTATGGTCGAAACAACTGTAGAAATCATCTGGTGTACTTGATCGAATGTATATACCTTGGTCAACTCTTCTACTTTAACACTGCCTTTAACAGCGGTTTTGGATAAATCGTTACGTACCAAATCGACAATCATGATATTCTCACTGCGTTCTTTGGTATCTTGAGACAATGCCATTTTTAGAACCTCATCTTCCAAGCTATTATCCGAACGTTTTGCTGTTCCCTTAATAGGTTGGGAAATAACCGTTTTTCCTTCTTTTTTTAAATAGCGTTCTGGAGATGCAGACAACAAATACTTATCGCCAAACTTTAGAAAAGTAGCAAAAGGCGGTTTAGAAATCCTGTTAAGTTTTAAATAGGTTTCTATCGGATTAATTTTAGTGTTTTCCGCATAAAACTCCTGACAAAAATTAGCCTCATATATATCGCCACGATGAATATGCGCCAGCATTTTATTCACTTTTTCAAAATATTCGTCTTTATGTATGCGAAGTTTTATTTTGATATCGTTTGAGACCCTTCGACTTCGCTCAGGGTGGCATACCTTACCACTTTGGATATCGCTTAAATCATTTTCAAGTTCATCATCTACACAATTTAAATACTTAATTTCAACCTGATCATCTTTGAATAAAAATAGTTTTTTAGGCTGAAAAAAGTACAGATCGGGAAACTGTAAGCTATCAAAATTACTAGATTTTAAATCTTCTACATCATTTTTTAAGTCATACGTTAAATATCCAAAAATCCAATCCTGTACATTGGTTTGATATTCCTTAAGCATGTCAAAACTACCATTAAAATTCGTTTGAATACTTGTAAACGCATCTACTGCCAATACAGCATCATATTTCGAATGTTTTTGTTCGTAGTCATTAGAATCTAACCAAACAACGTCATCAAATTGCTGACTCCAAATCAGTAATTGATTTTTAAATTGGTTAGGATTATCTAAACTGTGAATTTGTGTTGTCCTCAATAATAAAATTTAATGTGTAAAGTTAGTTAGAATCCTTAAAAAATTATAAGTTTTGTAGCCTAAACAATTTGATTACCCTAAATATTACTCTTTTATGTTCACTTTGGAAAACGATAAATTAAAAATAGCCATTAAAAATACTGGAGCCGAATTATGCAAAATCACTTCAGTTAAAAATAACATTAACTTTATGTGGGATGCCAATCCAAAGGTTTGGGGAAGCTTTGCTCCTAACCTATTTCCTGTAATTGGTGCTCTAAAAGACAATATCTATTATTATAACAATCAAAAATATACATTACCCAAACATGGTTTTATAAGAAATAATGAGCAAATAGTATTGCAAGATAAAAGCCAGGATGCCTTGACCTTTAAATTAAGTTATGATGAAGACTCTTTAAAAATATACCCTTTTAAATTTGAGTTTCTTATTACCTATCAACTCATAGACAATAAAATTAACATCATACATACTATTAAAAACCATGGTGATGATATCATGTATTTTTCCTTAGGCGGGCATCCAGCTTTTAAATGTCCTGTGTTTGAAAATGAAGACTATGATAATTACACTTTGGAATTTGAACATCCCGAAAATGCTATAACCCATTTAATAAATATGGAAAATGGCCTTATTTCAAATAAGACGAAGCCTGTATTTAACAACTCCCATAGTTTAGCATTAAGTCATGATTTGTTTAATGAAGATGCCCTAATTTTTAAAGATCTGAAATCTAAAAAAGTAACTTTAAAAAGCAAATCACACGGGGCTGTACTTAGTGTTAGTTACAAAGATTTTCCTTATTTAGGTATTTGGGCAAAACCTAATGGTAATTATGTTTGTATTGAGCCCTGGCTCGGTATTGCAGATAACGAAACTACCAACCAAAACCTAAAGGAAAAAGAAAGTATTTTAACATTAATGTCACATCAAACATTTAAAGCATCTTATAGCATTGAAATACACAATAGCCATTTATAAATATTAAGCTTAACTTTGCCAGCTAAATAGTTTTATTTTGAGTTTTGAAGATTTAAATTTAAACACCCCACTTTATAATGCTTTAGAGGACTTGGGGTTTACAATACCAACGCCTATACAAGCCCAAGCATTTAATGTGGTGAGCTCTGGTAAGGATATGGTAGGAATTGCACAGACTGGAACGGGTAAAACGTTTGCCTATATGCTACCTATTCTTAAAAACTTAAAATATTCTACTCAAGAAAATCCGCGTGTTTTAATTTTAGTGCCCACGCGAGAACTGGTTGTACAGGTTGTTGATGAAATCGAAAAGCTTTCAAAATACATTAACAATCGGGTATTAGGAGTTTATGGCGGTACCAATATCAATACTCAAAAACAAGCTGTAGCTCAAGGTATAGATATTCTAGTAGCCACTCCTGGAAGGCTATACGATTTGGCTTTAAGTAGGGTCTTGCAACTTAAATCCATCCAAAAATTGGTTATTGATGAAGTAGATGTCATGCTCGATTTAGGGTTTAGGCACCAATTGATCAATATTTTTGATATACTGCCCGAACGGAGACAAAATATCATGTTTTCGGCTACCATGACCCAAGATGTCGATATGTTGATTAGTGATTTTTTTAAAAGTCCTGAACGTGTTTCTATTGCAGTTTCGGGAACACCTCTTGAAAATATCTTGCAGACACGTTATAATGTTCCTAATTTTTATACTAAAGTCAATTTATTAACATATTTGCTAAATGATACCGAAACGTTTAATAGGGTTTTAGTATTTGTCGCTTATAAACGTATGGCAGATCGTTTGTTTGAAAAGCTGGATGACATATTTCATGATGAACTATGTGTAATACACTCTAATAAGACCCAGAACTACAGACTGCGAAGTATTGAACAATTTCGAAATGGCGAAAACCGTATTTTAATTGCCACCGATGTGATGGCACGTGGTTTGGATATTGATAACGTCTCACATGTTATCAATTTTGATACCCCTCTATATCCTGAAAACTATATGCATCGTATAGGTAGAACTGGACGTGCTGAACGCGAAGGAAAATCGATTGCTTTTTCCACGGAGGCCGAACAAGAGGCTATGGAAGGTATTGAGGCTTTGATGAACATGAAAATACCTTTATTAGAAATGCCTACAGTTGTTGAAGTTTCAACAGAATTAATTGAAGAGGAACGCCCTCAAATAAAGGAACGCAACAATCCAATCAAGCGAAAAAGCGAAGATGTCGCTGGATCAGCTTTTCATGAAAAGAAAGCCAAAAACCAAAAGGAAAATCTTGGAGGTTCCTACAAATTTAAAATTGCCAAAAAGTACAAAAAGCCTAAAACCAGGGGTGATAAGAACTATAATAAGCGGAATAAGAGGAAATAATTTGTTGTTATGTATAAAGTATAAGTGAACAGTCTTCGGTGAGCAGTGTGTTCAATGTAGCTGATACTATTTTCTCATTTGTTTTTTATTCTCGGCTTTAATACGCTTGCGTTGTTTTTCACTTAAAGCATGTGAATAATAAAATTCGGGATTAAAATAGTAATATTTATGGCGTTTCATTTCTGGGTCATGAACATCAAGACTCAAGTCACAATCAAATCGCATAAGAATACTCACAGACGGATTCCAACCGTATGCGGGAGCAAGGTGGGAAAGTCCCCAGGTAATCCCCCTTCCGTCTCCATTGTTTGAAAAAGCATCAGGAATATAAGGGCCCGATGCAGTAGGCATTAACTCTACAATAGAGGCTATCTCAAAGTTAACCCCGTCTTTTGCATATTGTATGGTAAAGTGTTCATTGCCATCTTTTATTACCAGAGCAGCCATCCCCTCTTTAAATGGAAACATAGTGGTTTCATGGCCCGAGTTGATTACAGGATTTAATGGATGTTTTTTAAACGGTCCCAACGGGTTGTCTGCAATGGCCAAACCAGTCATACGAACAAGATTTGGGTTTCCATCAAAATCCGACTTGTAATACAAATAAATTTTATCCTTGTAAACAAATGGGTGCGGATCATGAATTGTATATTGATCCCATTCTCCTTTTTTTCCATTTTCTACCACAACTTTATCGTATGGGATCCAAGGACCATTTGGTGAATCTGCATAAGACACTGCCACAGGACAATAATCTCCTTTTAAACCGCTAGCTTCCATAAAACCTTGATAATACAGGTAATATTTGCCTTTGTAAACCAAAATATCGCAGGTAGTCACCGAGCGCCAGCCTACATTTGGCTTTGGAGGACGTGGTACTGCAACGCCTTGTTCTTCCCATGTAAATCCATCTGTACTGGTTGCATACCAGATTTCGGATAGATCCCAATCTGCAGAAGGAATGGTATCATTGGCTTCTTTCGCTCTATGCATGCCTACTGGTTTTACAGGCGTATTTCTATAGGTATACCAAACATAATATTTTCCGTTTGTAAAAATAACTTTCGACGGGTCGCGACGTGTAATGGTACCGTCATAATTATTATAATCAAACCCCTTTAGTTCTGTATATTTAAACTGGGAATACAATTCATTATCCTCAGGCCTGGCCCCCATATAGTTCGTGTAATTTCGTTCCATGGCTGCACTAAGTGGTCTATTGGGCTTTTCTTTAGGAAGAATAAATGGAAATCCGTCTTGTGCATATAAAGAAGTGCTCCCGATTATTAAACAGATAAGTAATAAACTTAAAATCTTAGCCTTTTTCATAATAATAATTTTGTTCTCTAGTTTGGTTTAAAATACCGCCAGCACTCTTGCTATATGGGATCATATCGGTTATTCGATAACTTTACAAATATACACCAAACTGAAAATTTTAACAAAATTTCTGAAGGTTTGAGCAAGTACAAACTCAACATTTTTAACATTGACTACATTAAAAATCCCCTTATAATCCTTTGTTTAAATCGTTTTCCATTAATAAACAAAGTTCTTTTAAGATTTTGACTCCCTCTAATTCGTGTTTTTTATTACAAGAAAACAGAAGCGACTTCACTCCTTGATTTTACTATCGAATTGTTATTCTTTTTAATCAATTAGTTTTCCTATTTAATTAAGTATACGAAATTCCACTATTTTTTATTAATTTCGAATCAGTTAATCTGTTGATTTATATAGTCTTCATCTAATCCTTCATCTTTTCTGTAAAATCCTCATAAACAAACATCTGAATTAAATACTTTTTTATACCCCAGTTTTCAGTGTAATTATAGCCAGTTATGAAAGAACAAAATGAAACTCAAAAAACAAAAAGGCCTTGGCCAACCAAGGATGCCATGGAACAGATTTACGACATGAAGCTTTGGGGCGATAACCAATCTGCTTTTTATTCAGGTGAAGGCTCACATGCTTCCAAGATAGTAAATCCGTATATAGATGTTTTAACGTCATTTCTAACATCATTTAAAAATCCTGTTGTAATGTGCGATTTAGGCTGTGGCGATTTTAATGTGGGGAAAGAACTTGTAAAGCACACCAAAAAGTATATTGCTATAGACATTGTAACGGATCTTATAGCATATAACAAAGTAAAATTTAAAGAAGATAATTTAGAATTTCATTGTTTGGATATTGCAGTAGATGATCTGCCTTCAGGAGATTGTGCTATATTAAGACAAGTACTGCAACATTTATCTAATGCAGAAGTACAAAATATATTAAGAAAACTAACCGATTTTAAATATATTATTATAACCGAACATGTACCTGAAGGCCCCTTTATACCCAATAAAGATATTATCTCTGGACAAGGTATTAGATTAAAAAAGCAAAGTGGTGTAAATATTTTGGCACCTCCATTTAATTTTAAAGTAAAAGAAAAAAAAGAATTATTATCCGTTATCTTGAATGGCAACAAAGGCATTATCACCACAATGCTTTACAAAGTTTTTTAATATGTATTGTTAATATTCAACTCTTCAATTAGCATATCTTGAAGTATATTTAATTCCACATCATAATTTATGTTTTCCTTCTCATTTTTCTCTAGTTCAGATAAAACCTCGAAAACAAAATTGCCCTCCCAGTATTCGTTCCAATCGTTTTGCAAATCTTTGCTTCTATGATTACCAAATTTGAGCTCCATTTTATGCCTCCTCCATCTTGATTCCATATCAATACTATGGTCTTATTAGAGATGACCTAACGATAAAACATAAAGATACATTGAGACTCGCAAAGCTAAATTATTTACTAAGAAGTTTAGTTTTTTGGGGTTGTATTGTGTAATTTTTAATAAAATAAAAAAGCCCTATTTAAGGGCTCTCATTCCTATAAAGCACTTAATGGTTTATTTTACCAATACCTCCAAGTGCTTAACCAATCTCTCAAAAGCAGAACCCCATCCATTATAGAATCCCATTTCTTCTTGTTGCTTGCAATATTCTGGAGTCGCATGAACCACATTAAAAGTAAATTTAGTTTTCTCACCAACTGCTTCAAAATATGCTTGTAGCTCTACATTTTCTGTCATAGGTTTAAAATCTGCAGAAGTCACGATTTTTTCCAGTTCCACAATTTCTGTATAAGCTCCTTCCGAAATAAACTCAGTTCCATCTGGCATTTGCATGGTATATTTCCATTTTCCACCGACCTTAAAATCATGTTCGATCACTTTAAGATCCATTCCATTAGGAGCCCACCATTTTAATATGTGTTCCGATTGTGTCCAGGCATCCCAAACCAACTGTACAGGAGCATTAAATGTTTTTTCAATTGTTAAAGTTCTATTTGATAAATCACTCATTTTTATTGTTTTTTATTTGAATCTCATTAATGTAATTTTCGAAAGCATCTATTCTATTCTCCCATAGTTTATTATATTGTTTTATCCACAAAAAAGCAGGAATCAGGTTTCGAGGTTGTATTTCACAAAACCGTTCCCTCCCCTTTTTATTTATCTCTATAATACCACACTCTTTTAAAATCTTTAAATGTTTTGAGATCGCAGGGCGGCTCACTTCAAATTTTTCCGCTATGGTATTTACGGTTAATGTTTCGTTAGAAAGCAACTGTATAATATCTCTTCTAACAGGATCGGCAATGGCCTGAAAAACATCTCTTCTCATAATAATTACGTAACTAATCGGTTACAAATATAAAAGTAACCATTTGGTTACGCAAATATTTTCACAAAAAAAATCCCCTTTCATAAAAGAAAAGGGGGTAAATACTATAAAATAAGGCTTTAAGACTTTTGAAATGTTTTTAATATAATGATGCCTATTCTTGGTAAAATAAATGTAATGCTACCAAATACCGTAGTTAAAAACGATATTTTTAATCCACCTGCTAATCTGGCTGTAGACATTCCAACCATCATATCTGCTGCTTCAACCTTATCAAAGGCAGAAATAAGACCTATAATGGAGCCTAAAAACCCTAATACCAGCCCTAATATGCTTGCATCGGATGCTAAAGCAGTCATTTTTTTAGATTTCGTTTGATCTTTTTTTAAATATACAACACCAAATATTAAAAATACTACAGCTGCTAAAAGGCAAATTAAAATCAGTGACATAAAAAACGGACCGCCTTCGTGAAACCTTTTGGATAATTCTGAAAAGAAACCAGGGGCTTTGAGTACATGTAATGTTTTCATAGTTTATAAATTTATTGTTTTTTAGTGAATACTTTTGGTAATTTTCCTGTGTTTTTAAATACTACTGTTTTCGATTTCAAATCGAAGTTTAAAATAACCCCTGAATCTAACAAAGTAGTAAACTCAATTTTCTGTCTAGCTGATAGAGCTATTAAATCCTGGCCTTCCGGCCCACCTTTTAATGTTTTTCCATGCGCTTCAAATACCAAATTAAAAGGCATTTCTTTACACTCATAAACACCCGCATATTGTTTTATCTCTTCTTCTGTTAACTCAATAGTTTTAAAATTCGGCATTATTAAATCTTTTCCTATTACAGCATCAACAGCACTAAACATGATAAACATTAAATCATAATTTAATGCATTAACATTTAAAGCTATTGCGGTTTCAAGTTTTGGAATATATATGGTTATGGACTTAAATGAATCAATACCTCCATTATGTCCATAAATGGTTAATTCATTCTTTGCCATGCTAAAAATTCCACTGCCATATTCGTTTTCAATGGTAGTCATTAATTCAAAACTTTCTTTGGACATTAATTTATTGTGAAATAATGCATTTATAAATACAACTATATCTGAAGGATTAGATACAATACCCCCCGCACCTCCAGGTACACTCATATGTGTTTGATTATCTTCCTGCCATATCGCATCGTTTTCATTATAATAAGACAAACACTCATTTTTACTTATATCTATGCTACTACCATAATATGTATTTTTTAAATGAAGCTTCTCTACGATTCTTTCTTTTAAAATTGTTTTATATGATTTGTTTTCAATCCTTTCCAAAATATACCCCAGCAATACATAATTAGTGTTACTATATTCATGCTTTTCTCCAGGTTGAAAAACAACATCATGTTTTAAAATTTTAGCCAGCATCTCTTCTTGAGTTGTAGCTTTTTGCATCCAGGTATAGAAATTTTCATCATTAGTGATATTAAATATACCACTGGTATGATTTAATAAATTAGCAATAGTGATTTTTGATGCATTTGTAACTTGTGGAAAATAATTTGATAACTTATCCTCTAATTTGATTTTCCCTTCATCTACCAACTGAAAAATCAATGTTGCTGTAAATGTTTTTGTTATAGACCCTATTCTATATTTAGTATCTATTGTTGCTAATTTATTGTCATTTTGATTGATGTACTGATACCCTACAGATTTATTATAAACTGGTTTTCCCTTTTGTAGAATAGATAAACTACCCATTACTTGATTATTTTCATATAATAACTCTAATAAAGAATCCAATTGTTTATAAGTATTATTTTGGGAGAAGCCTATTGTTGTTACCAACAGTAAAAAGGATAATAGTTTTTTCATTTGTGAAGTCATTATTAATTCATTTTTTAAACATGACTCAAACTTATAGTGTTTTTATAATCAATTAATTTAAATGCGATGGATAACCAATTTAACTATTAAAATAGCAAATTGTTAAAAACATCGCTAAATTGGTTATCCATCTACAAAAACCGAATTAGCTTTAAAAAAATGGTATTATTGTAATATTATTCAGGTACATGCTAACAAAACAGTTCTTTTTAAATAAAACGGGGCAGTTATTACTCCATATCACATTTTGGTGTGGAGTTCTTTTATTCTATACATATTTTTTTGGTTTTGATAGTACTGACTTTAGCTACGTCTTATCATTTTCCTTGTTTTTAATGCCTATAACTATAGCAACCACCTATGTTTTTATTTATAAACTCATCCCCGATTATCTTATAACAAAAAAATATTTCCAGTTTGGTATGTATAGTGTATATACCATTATAATTTCTTCCTATTTAATAGTTATTTCAGTGTTTTACGGATTAATCTACTTATCCCATTTCCAATATGCAGATATGGCACCAATTAGTAGAAATCTACTTTTTGTAGCTATAGCTGTATATCTAGTCGTTATATTAGTGAGTGGATTTAAATTATTAAAACTGAACCTAAAACATATTACACAAACCAATAAACTTGAAAATAAAATTTTAGAAACGCAGCTTAAACTTAAGGAGCAGCAACTTAATTACTTAAAGATGCAAATTCACCCTCATTTTTTATTTAACACACTAAATACCATGTATGGTTTTGCATTAAAAAAAGCGGATGAAGCACCAGAAATGATTTTAAAACTCTCTAACTTATTAGACTACCTACTTTATAAAGTTGACAAACCTTTTGTTTTGCTAACAGACGATATTGATCATATAAAAGATTATATTGAATTAGAAAAAATGCGCTTTAATGAAACTTTAGATATTACTTTTTTAACGGCGCATATCCCAGAAGATATTAAGGTCGCTCCTATGCTATTGCTACCTTTTATTGAAAACAGCTTTAAACACGGTGCTATTAAAAATGGTTTGCTATCCATTAAAATAAATCTAACTTGTAAGGATAAAATTATCAATTTTAGTATTGAAAACACGAATAAACAATCTGAACCTCATAAAAATGGTATTGGATTAGAAAATATACGAAAGCGACTGGATTTATTATATAAAGATAATTACACACTAAATCTTATTAATAAAAGCACTTTTTTTAAAGTAAACCTAACATTAAACACAGGAGAATAATTGTTACAGGACCAAGACATATCATGCCTCATTGTTGATGATGAACTTATCGCCAGGGAAGTTATAGAAACACATCTAAAAAGCATACCAAACATAAAAATAATTGGTAGTTGTCATAATGCCATTGAAGCATTTGGTTACATAAGAAACCACAGTATAGATTTAGTTTTTTTAGATATAAACATGCCGGAAATATCTGGAATCTCCTTTGCCAAATCCATTAACAAAAACATCAAAATTATATTTACAACGGCATATCGGGATTATGCTGTGGAAGGCTTTGAATTACAAGCGGTAGATTATTTACTAAAACCGATTTCTTTTGACCGCTTACTAAAGGCTATTAATAATTATTATGAAATATATAGCGAACAAAAGAATGCGGTCCTTGAAAAGTCAAATAACAACGATTTTATGTTTGTTCGGTCTGATAGACGTATGATTAAAATAAATTTTGATGCCATCATTTACATTGAAAGTTATAGTGACTATATCAAAATTCATTTAGCCGATAAGACCGTTGTAACCAGAGAAACGATTAGTGCTATTGAAGCTAAATTACCTGTTAAAAAGTTTATTCGAATCCATAGATCTTATATCATATCCATAAATAACATAACCTCTTTTACAAATGAAGACATTGTAATTAACAATAAATCATTGCCAATTAGCAGAAGCTATAAAAAAGAAGTATTAAGCGTTTTAGAAAGTTTTTAAAAAAGATGCCCCTTTCCAAAGAAATGAAAAGGGGAGTTATAGAAAGTTGCTAAAAACAAGGAAAAAAGTAACCAACCAAAACTTTAACCCTAACTAAAGTCAATCCTTAATCTTTACTTGGCTCTCTACAATATCTTTTATAGGAATAACTAATTTTCCTTTCTCTGTTTTTAACGTCACAGTTATACTATCTATTGTTTCAACTTCCCCTTTAATATTGTTAAATTCGATAACCTGTCCAATTTCGTAAGTTTTTCTCGCATAAAACGCTTTTAAAAGGTCCCCAACCACTTTTTGCGCTCCAAATCCAAATGCTAATGAGAATGCCAGCAAAAAAGCAGCTAAGATCATGGTTAAATTGCTGGTAATAATTTCGGTATTAACACCAGCCTGGTTTAATGCCGTAATTGAAACAAAAACCAATATGATAAAGAATACAACCTGGCTTATAATCTTTGCCCCAGATAAATCCATGGACTCGAAAAAACTTTTGATACCTTTTTTGATCACATTTGCCAAAACCAATCCAACCGTAAATATGACCAATGCTGCAAATAGCTGTGGTAAGTAACCTAAAAGGTTATTTATCTGCTTAGAGATTATCGTTAAATTCATGATGTCTGACACAATAATGATCAACATGATGTACATGACCCATTTCACGAAATTTGAAATAATCTTTATGGTATCGAAATTTAGTTTTTTACCTTCGACAATTTCTATATCGTTTAGTTTATCGTCTAATTTATTAGCTTTAGCAAGTTTTAAAGCTTTCTTTATAATGCGGACTACTAGTTTTGTAACTAGCCACCCAATAAACAAAACAAAAAGTACGACCACCAAATTAAGAAGTATTTTTGTTACCTCTGGCCACATATTACTTAAAGACTCTATGGCTTTATCTTTTAATCCTGTTACTTTTTCCATATTTTAATTATTTTTAGTTTGGCTAAATATTTGTTTGGCTATTATTTGTCCTTTCGTTGTTTCATCACAGATTCTATAAGATCGCCTATATTATAAGAAAACAATGCAGCAAGATCCATAAGCAATTTTGCCATGGCAATATCACTCATAACCTTAGATTTCAGCTCTTTTGGAACTTCCTTAAGGGGCTTGTTTATGTCTTTAAACGGATTATTTTCCATTACTTAAGATTATCGTTATACACTGTTACTAACTTATCTTTGGCGCGTTTAATTCTCATTTTAACGGCACTTTCACCAATTCCTAAAACACTTTCAATATCCTTAATGGAAAGGAAATCTTGGTATTTTAGTAATAAAATCATTTTCTCATCGGGAGAAATTAGGTCCAAAGCTATTTTTAGCTTATCCACTTTCATATCAATAAAACTATAATCATCGTCATAGTCTTCAGAAAGGTTTTCAATATCTTTATAATCTACAGATTGCTTTTCAAATTTTTTGGCAGTATTTCTTGTGACATAATTTACACAATGGTTGTACGTGAAAGCATATAACCATGTTGAAAACTTCGACTTTCCCTTAAAACTCCCCAGCTTAACGAAAAGCTTTAAAAAGACATCTTGGGTTAAATCCTGAGCTTCATCTTGATCTTTAGCAAAACCAAAACACTTATTATATACCAACATGGCATACCTATCGTATAAAATCTCAAAAAGCAATGTATTATTGTCTTTTACAATGCCTTTTACCAGATCTTCATCAGACAGTTTATTGATATCTTCGAGGGTTTTCAAATGGAGCGTTTCGCTATTATAGTTATTAACATTTTAAAGGTCAACATCTTAAAAATGTAATATTATTAATATAAATCATTAAATAAAACAAAAATAAGTAAGTTTTATATTATAGACATTTAAAAAGTTTAGTAATTTGTAAAACAACAATTTTATCAAGAAATAAAATTTTACAAAATGTAACTGAAAATGACAAAATCATCATTAAAGGTTACAGGTGACATTTAAAAATCAATAAATACAAACACATGAAAAGAAGTATACTACTAATCATGGCCCTAAATTTATTTTTTTCTTGTAAAAAAAACAATGAACAACCGAAAGAATTTATAAGCAAAACCACGACCTCATCCAAGTATACCTGTATACCACTGGTTACAGATGCCGAATGGTATAAAAAAGATAACATAGCACCACTTTTAAAGGGCTATGATGCGGTAGACTATAAAATTACAACTCAGAATGCTTTGGTACAGCGTTATTTTAATCAGGGTATGACACTGGCTTACGGTTTTAACCACGCCGAGGCCGCACGTTCTTTTTATTATGCTACAAAACTAGATCCCGATTGTGCCATGGCTTATTGGGGATACGCGTATGTATTAGGCCCCAATTACAACGCAGGTATGGAAGATGATAATTACGAACGGGCTTACGAGGCTATACAAAAAGCAAAAGCATTATCTAAAAATGCAACCGAAAAAGAAAGGAAATTCATAGATGCCATGGCACTACGCTATGCTCCCGAACCTCCTGAAGACAGAACAGAATTAGATACCAAATATTCTGAAGCCATGAAAGTTTTGTATGATCAACATCCTGAAGATACCGAAATTAGTGCTTTATATGCCGAATCACTTATGAATCTACATCCTTGGGACTTAAATGAAAAAGATGGTACGGAAAAGCCATGGACTGTAGAAATCGTAACTCTTTTAGAAAAGCTCATTGCTCAAAACCCAAAGCATCCTGGAGCGCATCATTTTTATATTCATGCGGTTGAGGCCTCTACCACTCCCGAACGTTCCAACATTTCCGCAAAAGCTTTTGATGACGGTTTGGTTCCTGGTTCTGGACACCTGTTGCACATGCCATCGCATACCTACATAAGAACTGGAGAATATCATAAAGGAACACTATCTAATATCGCTGCGGTTGAAGCTGATAGTGCTTATGTTATCGCCTGTCATGCACAAGGGGCTTACCCACTCGCCTACTACCCTCATAATTACCATTTTATGGCTGCTACTGCAACCTTAGAAGGTAATAGCCATTGGGCCATGATTGGTGCCAATAAAGTATCAGAACATGTACACCCAGAAATTATGAAGCAGCCTGGCTGGGGTACTTTACAGCACTACTATACCATTCCTTATTATGTAGCCGTAAAATTTAAAAAATGGGATACCATCCTAAACATGAAATTGAAAACCTATGATTTGAAATACCCCAAAGCAATTAGGCATTATGCTGAGGGCATGGCATATTTAGGCAAAGGAGATATAAACAAAGCTAAAGCTGAACTAATAGAGCTTGAGGCTCTGGCAAAAGATGAAACACTGAATGAGGTAACGGTATGGGACATTAACTCGGTTTATGATTTAGTCAAAATAGCTGAAAAAGTTTTAAAGGCAGAAATTATGGCTCATGAAGGTGATTTAAAAGCCAGTATCGTTCTCTTAAAAGATGCCGTTAAAATGGAAGATGCCTTAAACTATAATGAGCCACCAGATTGGTTTTTTTCTATTCGGCATCATTTAGGACGTATTTATACACTTAACGGACAAAAGAAACTTGCCATTGAATTATATCTTGAAGATCTTGATCGTTTACCTAAAAACGGATGGGCCTATCACGGTATAAAAGTGGCTTATGAAACATTGAATGATAAAGAAAATGCTGAACGCTATACTATACTTTTTAAAGAAAGCTGGAAGCATGCAGATTTTGAATTGTAACATAACACCTTGTTAATCAACAATCAATATGAGATTAAATCAAAAAGGTCTAAAAAAGTTAAACTTAACTTTTTTAGACCTTTTTTGTTTTGATTCAATAATTAAGAACTATTGGAACGTATAGCTTGTTTTCACAACCTGTGTCAACCTAAAATAACCAAAGGCATAATTATCGGGGGTTGTTGTATTAATACAATTACCCTTCAAAGGCACTGGTGTAGAACTAAAAAGACCTGCTCCTTCAGATTGTTCTATCAGAATTTGCATATAATTCGAATAGGCCTCAGAAATGCCAAAAAACGAAATATCAACGACATCCCCTGGTTGGAACGACTCATTTACTTCATCCGTGTCTTCATCATCTTCCTTTTCATACCACATGGGAATTCTATTACCATTAATAAATTCATCATCAAAATCTATAAGTTCTGGCAATAAATCACCTTGTCTTTGAATCTTAAGTAAATAATAATTCTCTTCAGCCTCTGGATCTGTGAAAATAATGTTTACTTCCAATAAATCTTCATCTTCTTCTTCTTTAGACTGATTAACCTCCGTTATATCTACAACTGGCGTCAATGTTTCATTTGCTGTATAAGTTTCTCCCTCATGAATCACTTCTAAAGTATAAGATTGTCCTATTACGGGAATAAACCCTGTATTGGTATACGCGCCATTGTTTTGATGTGTAAAAATGAACTCTGTTCCGTCATTATCGTTAACAACTCTTACAGAAGCATTTGTAACAGCTGTATTAGTATTTGTATCAAAATAAGGTGTCGATTTACTTAATTTTATAGTTTGATCGCTCCCCGTGGTTCCTTTTTCCCAGTCAATAGATGCCTCTATGACCAATCTACTAGGTGCTGTTTGTACATCTACATTTATAACATCATCACATGATGTCAACGTCATTGCCAAAAAAAGTATTACTAATTTAAAATATGTTTTCATGTGTTCGTTTTTTATTGTTTTTTTATTCATAGCATATAACCCTATAATCAAAATATTTAGCTTTATTATGAAGCGGTTCATTTTATTAAAATTTAAAGTTATATGTTACAGATGGCACCATAGGGAAAATAGCTGTTCTGGTAGCTTCATTAATACCTAAACTTTCATTTTGAGCAAAAGAAATTGATGCAGCATTCTTTCTACTATAAACATTGTAGATACCAAAAACCCATTCGCCCTTCCATCGCTTATTTGGTTTTCTATTCGGTCTATAGGTTGCTGAAAGGTCTAGCCTGTGATAAGCTGGTAATCTATCTGAGTTTCTATCTGAAAAACTAGCTATGGATTGTCCTTCATATTGATATTGCCCATTAGGGTATGTTACTGGTCTTCCTGTTTGAAAAACGAAATTACCTCCAAAAGTCCATTTATCATTTAACTCGTAAGCACCCGTGATCGATAAATCATGCGTTCTATCAAAAGAAGAGTTATACCAATTCCCATTATTAATTCCTGGGCCTCCAGCTGTACCTCCCAAGGTTCTTTGTTCTGCTTTAGATAAAGTATAGGCAATCCACCCCGTAAATCTTCCTTCATTTTTACGTACTAAAAGCTCTAAACCATAAGCCCTGGCATCTCCACTTAAAATTTCTGTTTCTATAGTATTTTGCCCAATTAGGTATGATCCATCAATGTAATCTATCCTATCATCGGTTGTTTTATAATAACCTTCAATCTCCAGTGAGTATTTTTTATCGTTAAAATTTCTGAAATAGCCAATCGCATACTGATCGGACACTTGTGGTTTAACATATTTTCCGCTGGCAGTCCATACATCCAAAGGCGTTACCGATGTTGTATTTGACAATAAGTGAATATACTGAGCAGACCTTGAATAACCTGCTTTAATAGAAGAAACTTCATTTAATTGGTATGCCAAAGAAGCTCTTGGCTCTAAATTACCATATGCTTTAATAGTTTCTCCTTTTTTATAAGGAGTCTCCCCTACTTCTATACCACGCTCATAAATACCCAGCAAGCTATTATATACGACAGGTTGGTTGTTCGCGTAGTTTACCATTGACTGGCCTCCTAATCGGCTAAAACCGCTATACCTCAATCCATATTGTAATGTCAAATTATCTGTTACTTTATGCTCTGCATTTGCATATATGGCACTTTCGAAGGCTTTTTTTCTATCCAATGCCAAAGGATTTATAGGAGATGTAGGGGAAGTAGGTTGCACTTGCCCTGGATCAAAATCATAATAAATGCCACTAATTCCAAAATCTAATTTGAACTTATCATTAGCATAGTATTTAAGATCGTATTTTACATTATAATTATTAATTGATGAGATCCAATCAAATTCATCGTCTATAATTTCTAAATCATAATCATACTTACTATAAATTAAGGACAGGTTTGAAAATAAACGATCATTAAAAATATGGTTCCATCTTAAATTTCCTGAGGCATTACCATAACTACTTTTAAAACTTTTACCAAACTTAAATGAGTCCCTGCCAAAATACCCCGAAAGATACAGCTTATTGCTTTCACTTAACTTGTAATTCGTTTTAAGGTTTAAGTCATAAAAACCAAGCCTATCCTTTTCGTTTGCTGCAGCTAAAAACAAATTAATATAAGAGCTTCTACCTGCGACTAGAAAAGAACCTTTATCTTTATACATAGGTCCCTCAACAGCTAGTCTACTTGAAATTAGCCCTATTCCTCCTGTAAAAGCAAGGTTTTTACTGTTTCCATCTTTTTGACGCACATCCAATACAGACGACGTTCTACCTCCAAAACGAGCAGGGATTCCCCCTTTATATAATTTAATGTCTTTAATAGCATCTGCATTAAACACAGAAAAAAAGCCTAACATATGTGATGTATTATAAATAATCGCCTCATCTAATAATACCAAGTTTTGGTCTACGGCACCTCCCCTTACATGAAAACCTCCTGTCCCTTCTCCATTTTTAGTAACTCCAGGTAGCATTTGTAAAGACTTTATAATATCTACCTCCCCTAAAACCACAGGCATTTGTTTAACTGTTTTTATGTTTAATTTGGAAACACTCATTTCTGGTTTCTTAAGGCTTACCCGTTCGGTTTCTTCTGCAACAACGACAACCTCTTGTAATTGCGTTGACTGCTCTTTAATTTCAAAATTTACTTTTTGATTTTGGTCCAAAGTTATTTCTTTGCTCATATTTTCGAATCCCATATAAGAAACAACCAGAGTATAGTTGCCTTTTGGTGCCGTAATAGAAAAGAACCCATACTCATTACTAATGGAACCAACACTAGTTCCTTTTAAAAATACAGACGCTCCAAATGCTGTTTCTCCATTTTTTGCCTCCTTTACTATACCACTGACGGTATAATTTTGCGCTGACAAAACAGCGGTAAATAACATAAATAATATTATTAGATTTTTCATTCGTTTTTTGATTAATGATTTTAAATTTTTTATATGATTTGTTGTTAAGTAATATTTAATCCCTTCTTTTTAATGCTAGGCTTTGCACGCCAGTCCAAACCCAGAAAGTTCGATTAAAAGATTTTTGCGATAGATTTTCATGTTTATACTCCATGGTTTTAATAATTAACTGTTCGTTTTTTGATTATTTGTTTTTTGATGTTTTTGTCACTCCTTACCATTGACATTCTAAATAATAAAAGGTTGCATGAATTGATATTATTTTTGTGTTTTATAAATAATTTATGGTTTAAACATTTCTGGAATTTTAAATCCGTTAGTTAGCATTTCTAGCTCTTTGGCTATTTGTAGCAACTTGTAATCGTGCCATTTCCGACCATGGATTTGAATCCCTACTGGCAACCCCTCTTTGGTTGTACCAATAGGAATAACCACTATGGGATGACCAGGAATAGCTGATGGAAAATTAAATGGGATGAATGCTTTGGTATAGGGCACCTTGCGTCCATCAATTTTGAAAGGCTCTCCTGTTTTTTGATGTTTGAAAGCGGGTACCATGGCAACAGGGGTCAGCCACACATCATATTTGCAAAAAAACCTCGTAAAAGATTCTGATATGGCTTCTTTTAAGTGTAAAGCTTCTACATAATCTTTGCAAGAACTTTTTACGCCTTGACGTACTCCCCTGGCCCATTGCGTATCTTTGTATTTAAATTTTATAGATAGATAAGACGTCAGACCTCTTAGCAGCATCTCATTTTTAATGATTCCCAAATCAAATCCTGTCATTCGTCCCCAAAGATCAATGAGCGTATTTGAACTATAACTAGGCTGAGATTGCACTAATTCATGCCTTGACCGACGGACCTTGTCTAAAAATGACATGTAAACCTCGTTATACGCTTCATCAAGATACAAGCCATCTAGTGTTGGAGCGTAAGCGATTTTTAACTTACCTTCTTCGTATTTAAACTGCTTAAAATCTATGGGAGGGTTGTCTAAAAATTGTTGGTCATTTTCCCATAATACCTCCATGGCAAGTATTAAATCACCAACGTTCCTAGCCAACGGCCCATGGCTTGTTAAATGCCTCCCTAACTGTGGCATGTTAGGTGTTTCCATACTATCCTTGCTCGATAAAGCAGATTCTGTTGTTCGTATACCACAAACTCCGCAAAAGTGTGCTGGTACTCTAATAGAGCCCCCAGAATCTGTTCCTAATTCTAACGCTGTGAAACCTGAAGCTATTGCTGCAGCCGAACCTCCCGAACTCCCTCCAACTACGCAGTTAAGATTGTAAGGATTATTAGTATGTCCAAACCTAGAGTTTATTAATTGCCAGTCAAGAGCATGCAATGCCAAATTTGTTTTGCCTATAATAATAGCGCCTGCATTTTTTAATCTTTTTATCAGCTCTGCATCACTAACTGCTATGTTTCTTTTCAGCTTAGGGCTTCCGTTTGAAGTAACCAAACCCATTACATTAAAAGTATCTTTAACTGTGATTGGTAGCCCATGCAGGGGCCCTAAAACTTTGCCATTACTTAATAAAACATCTTTGGTTTTGGCCTCTAAAACAATATCATTATAATCTTTAATATCGGTTACGGCATGAATGGTTTTATTATACTTTTCAATATGATCTAAAAACTGCTTTACTACTTCCACACATGAGACTTTTCTATCTCTTATAAGTTTTGTTATTTCTGTAGCACTTTTAAAAACTATAGATTTCATAATTATATTTAAAATATTCTAATCTATTTGGTATGATTGTCTATATGGACTTTCGTTGGAGTGTTTTTTTCACTCTATAATATTTCATACATTAAAATCTTCGGCAAAGATGTAACAGATAAGAATATAAAAAGGCTTAGTTTACAAGGGCTATAAAAAGAGAGGTATGCGCCTATAGGGAAACACATGTAAAAATCTAAAAATCAAATAATTAAAAAGATTAGTGTTTAAAAAAAAGAGGGTGCGTGTATACAGGGAAAAAGAAAATCATTCTTTAGGTATTTCTAGTATTAAAAAACTCAGTAGGTGTTTTACCTGTATGTAATTTAAAATGCTTATTGAATGTAGATTTTGTACTAAAACCACAATCATAAGCCAAAGAAATCATGGTATATTTTTTATTTTCAGGAAGCGATGCCAATGCAATAAACGCTTCAATTCGAAGTGCATTTATATAATTATAAAAATTCTTTCCTTCTTTTTCATTGATTACTTGCGATAAATGATTCGGATGTACCTCCAATCTTTTGGACAGCTCAACCAAAGTTAGGTTTTCGTCCTTATAAGACGCGGCTTCATTCATCATCTTGTTTAAGTTGGCATAAATTTCAGAAGCCATAGCTCCATTTAAGCCAGATTTCGCATATTTTTCAGATATCACATTAGATCTTGAAAGAGGCTCTCCTTCTTTCGTATTTTTGGTCTCTATTACAGCATCTTTTATCCTAGTTCCTTCCAGTTCAAAATTTGAATTAAAAATATTCAATTGATTGATACCAAAAACAGCTATACTTAAAACAAAAACAACAACAACCGAAAAAATAATGTTATTCTCGAAAAAGGCAGAAGACAACCAAATAATAGCAAACCCGAAAGAAAGCAACCGAAGCCATTGCAGTTCTTTCTTATCTGTATTGGAAAAACTATCTTGAATTCTTATTTGATATTTTTTTATTAGAATTATAGACCATACCGCATATATTAATCCCGATATGGCTATAACCAAATTATTCATAATAACATACCACTCATAACCTATGCCTTCATTCTTATAGACATATATTTTCTCCGGTCCTGTTAATTTATAAAATGGTATGGCCAAAATGTAAACCAAAAGAGTTGGCAAAAGGTGTAAGATTATTTTCGGAATACTATTCAACGGTTTTCCTGTAATCTCTCTTACATAGAAATACAAAAAGACACCAATCATTACAGGCATCCCAAAATCTACACCTAACCAGTTTGGGTACTGAAAAGTAATTTCCGTAATATTTAAATAATTAAATATTTGGTTAATCGAAATTAGTATGAGCCATAATACCAGAATTTTATCTGCGCGCGATTTATTCTTTTTAATCAATAAAAGAAGTGAAAGAAAAATAGCGATACATATTCCTATTATAAAAAACACCGGTAATTAGAACATTTGGTTTAATATTTAAACAAAATAACGTAATATTCTTTTCTTTATTAGCGTATCATTGAATAAAAGCATCTAAATTCAAAATGTGTTTATGTAAATGATATAGATGCTTAAAAATAAAATCATTATGATTTATCTATATTTACTTAATGCAATTTCACCCGTTATACAAATATTATTTTAGACAGATTCTTTCTTTTGGAATTATTTGGTTGTTTTTTGGTTTAGTTTATATCATGCTTGAATATGGAATTTTAGGTAGAACTACTATATATCCAGCCACAGGAAATAAATACAGCCTATCAACTTCTTTAACCATGATAAGCCTTGGTTGCTTATTAATGGGATTCTCGCAAGGAATTATAGAAATTTTTTGGTTTAAAAAAAAATTTAACAAAAAGTCTTTTTGGACTAAACTTACATTTAAAAGTATCTTTTATCTTTTTTTTATCGTTGTCTTCCTTATCTCCTTAACATTTATAAATAATACTTATTTATATAAAGCCTCTTTATTTGACCCTATAGTAATTGATAGCGTATTGGTGTTTATAAAAAAGTTCTCCTTTTGGAGTACCGTTATATATACAGGGATTATTTTAGATATTGCCCTGTTTTATTCTGAAATTAAGGATTATATTGGTAAAAACGTATTATCTAACTATCTTGGAAAATACCATAAACCGAAACAAGAAACACGTGTTTTTATGTTTCTGGATATGAAATCGTCTACAACTATAGCTGAATCTCTAGGACATAAAAAATATTTTGAACTACTACAAACCTACTATGCAGATATGACCAAGGCTATTTTAGAGACTTCTGGCGAAGTATATCAATATGTTGGGGACGAAATTGTGGTGACTTGGAAAGAAAAACCTGGATTATATAAGAATAACTGTATTCATTGTTTCAGAAAGATTTTTGAAATGATAGATAAGAAAAAGGAGAAATATATTAAGCAATTTGGTTTAGTGCCAGAATTTAAAGCTGGTTACCATATAGGCGCAGTAACCACTGGAGAAATTGGCATCATTAAAAAGGAACTTATTTATACAGGTGACATTTTAAATACTTCTGCTCGAATTCAGGCTGAGTGCAACAACCTTAATTCTAAAACTCTAATTTCTGAAGAACTTGCAAAAAAATTAAAAAAGGATGGTCGGTTTTCGTGTATAAAAGTTGAAAACTTATTACTTCGTGGTAAAAGGAAATCCATACAATTATACAAAGTGATTTTTAATTAATTTAATATCTTAGTTCATTGCCTATTTAACTCGCAATATTATCAATCTTGTTCGTTTATTGCCTCAATATAAACTTTATCTTTTCAGTCACATATAACCTATGTTGGACTCTCTTTGTTCATCAATTAAAGTTCTATCATCATTAGGTTTATCTAATGTTTCTAAATAATTTCATTTTATCAGAATTTTTAAAACTTATTTATCAAAAGCTAGCGATTTACGAACTTGATCCTCCTTTAAAGTTTCTTTTTTGGATTTTATTTTCATCCCAAATACAACTCTTAAAATATTAAATTGTCTTATAATAAGCCAATAGAAGCCAATTATTGAAACCAACGAGAGTACTATTATCAATATAGCTTGAAAAATATATGAAATTTCCATTTGGAGGACTCCATAACCAATAAAAATTAAAACAGGTTGATGTAACAAATAAAACGGATAAATAGCCTCATTAAGTAGTTTTCTGTATTTATGGTCTTTATTAAAATATTTCTTAAAATAACCAATTGCTGTTAATCCGCAGGATAATGAAATGATCATCTCTATAATTCCACGGGAATAATCCTGAATTATTGAGGGCTTTCCTAAAATATAAGGTAATGAAAATAGCAATATTGTAAAAACAATTGTTTGATAAAGGTATAATCTTCTGTCTTTAACTAATGCATCAATTACTTTATAATTTGTAAACAATATAAAGCCACTCATAAAAAATAATAAATAGTAAACAAAATACGCCCAATCATTATACAAAGCATGTGTGCTTTTAGGAAAGTATTGTCTTAAAATTAATTGAGATACTATAATAATTGGAAGCAACCAATTTAATCCCATTTGTCTAGAAGCCGTAGTTATTAGTTTTCCTCGTATTAAATTATAATGTGCGCTTTTCGTATAATTTAAAAATGGTGCTATTAATAAAGAAATGATTAATAAATAAAGGATAAACCATAAGTGGTGCCATGAAATATTACCTACTGGATATGGGCCACCATCAAACATATGGGGAATAAAATCTAAAAGAGAGCCGTAATTATCAATCCGCTCAACATATATCATTAATGGTACCAATGTAAAGAACCCAAATGTGAATGGAATATAAAGTCTTCTAAGACGTTCTTTCACATATTGCCAGCTGGTTCTATGACCAATGGCATAAAAGGTCCCGACTCCTGATACTAAAAACAATAATGGCATTCTCCACAAATGCAACCACCACATAATAGGGTCTAAGAATTCGAATGATTCATCACTATTAACATGCCATTGTTCGGGTCTAAAAATCATACCTACATGAAAAAAGAATACGCTTATTATAAGTCCTATTCTTAACCAATCGATAAAATATTGTCTTTGCCTTTTTGTTTCTTGATGCGCATTCATAACTGTTCGTTTTTTGATTTGCTTCAAAAGTACTGGCAGTTGCAATAGTTTTACGAATTAGCCTATAAGCGAGGTGTACTAGTTTATAGGGACACACAAATAAACATTAATAGCCAGACAGTTAAGAATCTCTATACTGAGAAGGCGTTAGTGACGTTATTTTTTTAAATGCTGAATTGAATGCCGATTTGGAGTTATATCCTACTCTTTCGGCGACTTCTTCAATCGTTAGTTTTTTTCCTAAATCTGTTTTTAAAATAGCTTTAGCTTCATTTATTCTATGAGTTGCCAACAGTTCGAAAAATGATTGGTTTAATCGCTCATTAATAACTTGAGATACATGATGTGAAGTTTCATTTATTGCTTTAGATAAACCTGAAAGAGAAGCCGAACTACTAACATAAAACTTCTCTTGTTTCATTTGGACAATGATCTTGTTCAATATCATATCTTTTTGATCTTCCAGCAATGACGATTTTTTATATTTCAGAACAGGACCTTCTAAGAATGAGGATACTTCTGTGTAATATGATGATCTATTCATAATTTGAAAAGTCGTCAAAAAGACCATAAAACAGATATATAAAAAGATTAGGTAGTCGCCAACATCACTTTCGAAAGTAATCTTAACAAAAATTAAAATAACGGTAATTATCAAAAAATGATAAAACGAATTTCTAAGCGATTTTAACGTTTTATCTGTGGTTTTAAAAATGGTTACACCTCTTTTTTTAGCAGATTGAAGCAACCTGTGAGCTACTACTGCCACATAAGCTAGAATATGAATGATAGTCCCTAAATTAACATAGTTACGAACCCCCAAAGGATCTCCAGTATAGGCTTCAGTAATTTTAAGCTCGGGGATATTTAAATTCATAACATGTATATTGTCATTGTATTTAAATATATCTTCCTGCAAGTAGAAGCATAAACAATAAACAAACCATAGCGCAAAGGGAATAAAGTGAAGCCCATCTTTTCTACTTCTTTTATCACCTAATTGGGATGTCATAAACAAATAAATAAGCGGGGCAATCACAAAATTTAAGGGCTCTGAAAAATTGGTAAGCCACAATACCTTAAAAATATAGCTGGTATAGTTAAGCCAACCTTCCAACATGATAAACGATAATACTAAAATTAGCATCCCCATGTACAGATTTGGAGATTTATTAGGTATCGATTTCTTAATCAAGAAATAAGATATAAAAAACCCAAAGCAGATCCCTACAAAAATGATTAAGCCAATAATATTTGTATGAATAGGAATGTTCTGCATATTCCAAAAATAATAATAAAAAAAGCGAACTCGACAGGTTCGCTTTTCTTTTATTCTAATATATTTTAGTGACTTATATATGTAACGGTCTATCTTCAGTAGCTGCCAAAGCGGCTTCTTTAATAGCTTCTGTAAATGTAGGGTGTGCATGAGACATACGCGATACATCTTCGGCTGATGCTCTGTATTCCATAGCTACAACGGCTTCAGCTATCATATCTGCTGCACGTGCACCTACCATATGAACTCCTAAAATTTCATCGGTTGTTTTATCTGCAAGAATTTTCACAAATCCATCTAAATCCATGCTCGCTCTACTTCTACCTAAAGCACGCATTGGAAATTGTCCCGATTTATAGGCTACACCTGCTTCTTTTAGTTGCTCCTCGGTTTTACCAACTGCAGCAACTTCTGGCCATGTATAAACCACACCTGGTATCAAATTATAATCAATATGTGGTTTTTGTCCCGCCAACGTTTCAGCTACAAATACCCCTTCTTCTTCTGCTTTATGTGCCAACATTGCACCTTTTACCACATCACCAATAGCATAAATATTAGCGGCACTGGTCTGTAAATGCTCATTGACTTCTACCTGCCCTCTTTCATTTAGTTTTACACCAGCAGCCTCTGCATTTAAGCCATCCGTATAAGGGCGACGCCCTACAGAAACCAAACAATAATCACCTTTAAACTCAACTTCTTCACCTTTTTTATTATCTGCTTTCACAATAACCTCATCTCCTACACGCTCAACAGATTTCACTTTATGGGAAGCATTGATCTTAAACTTCTGTTTCTTTAAAACTTTGTTAAGTTCTTTGGATAGACCAGCATCCATGGTTGGGATAATACGGTCCATAAACTCTACAACAGAAACTTCAGCCCCTAATCTTTTATAAACCTGTCCAAGTTCCAAGCCTATAACACCACCACCAATCACAATTAAATGTTTGGGTATTTCTTTAAGTTTTAAAGCTTCTGTAGATGTTATAATTCGCTCTTTATCAATATTTATAAAAGGAAGATTTGAAGGTTTACTTCCTGTTGCGATGATCGTGTTTTTTGCTTCAATTTCTGTAGCTTCTTCTCCAGAAATTGCGATATGAGTTGCATCTTTAAAACTTCCCATACCTCGATAAACATCTATATTATTTTTCTTCATCAAGAAATCAATACCGCCAGTGGTCTGATCAACAACAGCTTGTTTACGAGCAATCATTTTTTCTAAATTCACCTTAACATCACCTGGTATTTCTATACCGTGTTCTTCAAAATGTTTTACAGCATCTTCATAATGGTGCGAAGAATCTAAAAGTGCTTTACTTGGTATACAACCTACGTTTAAGCAGGTTCCCCCCAACGTAGAGTATTTTTCTATAATGGCAGTTTTCATTCCTAATTGCGCACAACGTATTGCTGCTACATATCCACCAGGTCCTGAACCTATTACGGCTACATCGTATGAATTCATAAAATATATTTGATGTTTTTATTTTTAAATCGAACGTAAAAATACGAATGTTTTACGGGAAGGCAATAAAAAATGCCACTCTTATCGTCTACTTTTGATATCTTTTAGAACCCAATCAAACTCAGGGTCTTTTTTTAAATTTCTATCAATAATTGTGGGCAATATTTCAATATCTGGCATTACACCATAGCCATCTGGGTACTGTTTTTGTGGTGCTTCAATTTGCATCATCCCCATCCTTATTTTAAGCTTGGTATTTGGCAATTCGTACATTTTATAAATACCCGCCACAGTACCATTATATGCACCTCCTGTTTCTTCCCCTACAAAAATGGCTCTTTTAGTTGCTTTTAAATGTGTTGATATTAAAGAAGAGGCCGAAAATGAATTCCCATTAATCAAAACATAAATATTACCTGTAAAGTGCAGGGGTTTAGGGGCTTTAATTTTGGTTTGTCTGAACCTATAATACAACTTTCCATTCCGTTTTCTCGTTCTCATTAGGTTCTGAACAACGATTATAGGAGAAACAATACCTGACAATACTTTAATGGTATTGGGTGTCGTGTTACTCATTAAAAATTTTAAGAACGGTATGCGGCTATTTACCTCACTATCTTCAATAAACTTATATTTTTTAGTTGCCAAATACGAGTATAAATAATCTATTTCGGCAATTCTGCCACCACCATTATCCCTTAAATCCAAGATTAGGTTTTTTGTTTTAGCAGAATCTAGTTTTGCAAAACTTCCCTTATAAAACCGCTTATAATTTCCATTGGTAAAGCTTCTTAATTTCATATAAGCAATACTCTTATCAGTACCAACAAAACAAAAATTCCGTGTATATTCTTTGTTCTTTTTTATATAACCATGTCTTCGATTAAACTTACGCTTCTTTTTAAAAGCCAAACGACTTGCTTTTTTTTCTTTTGATGTTCGCTTGATGCGTTTTTTTATTTTGGTAGAGTCTTGTTTTTTAGATGTCTCTTTCTTTTGGATGCGTTTAAACGTCTTGATAAACAACGAGTCCTTATTTTTAAAAGCGACCTTTAGGCTGTCGACATACCCTTTATCTTTATAATAAAAACTAGAAAAATGCCGTCCAACGTATCTATCATGCAAAGTATTATTGTAACCATCGGAGGCAAAACGTGTTTTATATACAGTAATTAAATCTGAAACCAAATCATCATTAATCTTTAGCATTTCACATCCTACTAATGTAGAATCCTTTCCTCTCGTATTTTTCACCCAAAGCTTATTGTCCAGATACTCAAAATCCAGGGCATAAAATTCAAGCTTACGTTTTAGCAATTGTTTACGTTCTTTTTTGGTATACCATTTATTTGCAGAACCTAAAGAAATATGACCTTGCTTAACCTGTGCTACTACTGGTGCCAATCTTTTATAAAAGGCTCTGGAATCCATTGGCGTGTCGATAGACCTTTTTAAACTATCGAATTTAAAATCTAATACTTCCTTAGAGGTATATTGGTATAATTTGGGGTGATGTCTTTTTAATTGACTATATGCCTTGTCTATATCTTCGTGTATGTCTGCTACACCATGCAATTTTGTTATTTGTTCGTTATGGTTTTTAACACTTCTGCAAGACATTAAAATCAGAAAAAATAAAACTAATAAAATTGCTTTTTTCATAAACTCAATCAAATTCTACCTGCTAAAGTAATTTTATTTACTTAAATGTATAATCAATTAATAATTCTTTAACTCATAAATTGCTATTTCAGTAGTATGGCAAGTCAATAACTTCATAAAATTATGTAGTTTTGTGCTCCATGCAAAAAAACGTTAACATACAGAACAAAAAAGCACGCTTTCAATATGAAATATTGGATAAGTACACAGCGGGCATTGTACTAACAGGAACAGAAATTAAATCGATACGAAGCAGCAGAGCGTCTATTGCTGAAAGTTTCTGTGAATTTAACGAGCTAGGAGAGCTTTTTGTTATCAATATGACTATTGAAGAATATGCTTTTGGCAACTATTACAATCATCGCCCTAAAGCAGAAAGAAAGCTTTTACTAAACAAAAGAGAACTTAAAAAGCTATTAAAAGAGGTTCAAAATAAAGGGCTTACCATTATTCCTTTACGATTATTTATTAATGATAAGGGCTATGCAAAAATGGACATTGCTTTAGCAAAAGGTAAAAAACTGTATGATAAACGGGAAACTATTAAAGACCGTGATAATAAACGTGATTTAGACAGAATAAAGAAAAATTTCAAATAATCTTTGTTTTCGTTTCTACCCGCAAGCTTTTCGGTGGCTATATCTATAGAATTGTCTTAAATTTAAGAAAGCATTAACGTTTCAAGACCAACAAAAGCTTTATTTTGTTGATCTAATTTATTTATCACATTTCAAGATGAAAAAAACGATATCGATTATACTATTGTGCATCGTAACACTATCTGTACAATCGCAAGAAAAAGCAAAAAACCATTTAGAAAAAGTACAGACATTGGATAGTACAATCGAGACGTTATATGCTGTTATTTCGGGAGAAAAAGGTGTTAAACGAGATTGGGAACTGTTCAAATTTTTATTTAAGCCCGATGCGAAATTAATCCCATCTGGAAAAAATAAGGAAGGCGCCTACAAAACACGTTATATGTCACCTGATGATTATATTAAAAGCTCTGGTAAATGGCTGGTTGAAAATGGTTTTTTTGAAAAAGAAATCCATAGAGAAATAGATACTTTTGGTAATATCTCCCAAGTATTTAGTACCTACGAATCCTTTAAAAGTGAATCAGACGAAAAACCATTTATGAGAGGCATCAACAGTATTCAACTTTTAAATGATGGCAAACGTTGGTGGGTTATCAATATTTACTGGACTCAAGAAACCCCAAAAAACCCTATTCCAGAGAAATATCTTCCCAAACAATAAAATCAACAATACAAAAACATGTGCAACTCTCTTAGATTAAAGCCTATAGTGTTAACTAGCATCTTATTTGTTACCAGTATCTTTTTAAGTATCGGACAAGAAACTAATAAGGCCGTACCATACTTTAAAAATGGCGAAGCCCAAATTGTAGAGGCTTTTAACGATCCCAGCCAATGGATTAGACAAGACTTATGGGTAGAAACAACCTTTGATACGGATGGTGATGGTAAATTGGATCGCATGCACGTAGCAGTAACAAGACCGCAGCAAACCGAAAGTGAAGGCTTAAAACTCCCCGTCATTTATATTTCAAGCCCTTACTTCGCAGGCGTTGCTCCAAATGTTAATGGGCTATTTTGGGATGTTAAACATGAACTAGGTGAGACTCCAAAAGAGCGTGTGCATCCTGAAGTAACACGAGTAGGCAAACGCCCTATTATATCTAATTCCCATATAAAAAAATGGGTTCCAAGAGGTTATATTGTTGTACACTCATCTTCGCCTGGTACTGGACTCTCACAAGGGGCTCCTACCGTAGGAGGTGAGAATGAGTCATTGGCCCCAAAAGCTGTCATTGATTGGTTATGTGGTCGTGTAAAAGGCTATAAAACCATTGATGGTACCGAAACTGTTACGGCTTATTGGTCTACAGGGAAAGTGGGTATGACTGGCACATCTTATAACGGTACGCTTCCCGTGGCAGCAGCTACGACAGGCGTTGAAGGCTTGGAAGCTATCATTCCTATTGCACCTGTCACCTCTTTTTATAACTATTATAGATCCAACGGATTGGTAAGATCGCCTGGTGGTTATCTCGGAGAAGATGTGGATGTACTTTACGATTTTATTCATAGTGGAGCAGAAGCCAATCGCCCCTATAACAATAAAACTGTTAGAGATACCGAAATGAAAAATGGCATGGATAGAATTACAGGAGACTACAATAATTTCTGGGCAAAACGTAATTATATAGACCATGCAGATAACATGAAAGCAGCCTTATTAATGTCTCATGGGTTTAATGATTGGAATGTGATGACAGAGCACAGTTACAATTTATATGCAAAGGCGAAAGCATTAGGCATCCCAGCTCAAATATATTATCACCAAAAAGGACATGGCGGACCACCTCCCATTAAAATTATGAATCGCTGGTTCACCCGATATTTACACGGTATTAAAAACGGTGTAGAAAATGATGCTAAAGCCTGGATTGTTCGTGAAGACGACAACATGTCCGAACCAACATCCTACAAAGATTACCCAAACCCAGATGCTTCCAACGTAACATTATATTTAACTTCTGAAGCATCTAAAACCGGTGGGTTGCTTACTTCTAAAGTAAAAAAACAAGGCAAAGAGATTTTAATTGATGACTATTCATTTTCTGGCAAAGATTTGGCAACAGCCGAAATCTTAGAACATCGTTTACTCTATGTGACCCCTAAATTAAAAAAGGATATTCATATTTCGGGGGTCCCCAAAGTCACTATTAAATTAGCAAGTAGCAAGTCTGCAGCCAATCTATCCGTTTGGTTGGTATCCTTACCATGGAATAAACAAGATAATGCCGTTATTACAGATAATATCATTACCCGTGGTTGGGCAGATCCTCAAAATTATAAATCGTTAACCCAAAGCAAACCTTTAAAACCTGGAAAGTTTTATGAGGTTTCTTTTGAATTAATGCCCGATGACCAAATCATTAAAGCTGGTCAGCAAATAGGGTTGATGATTTTTTCAAGTGATAAAGAGTTTACCTTACATCCAGAAGCAGGAACCATGTTGACGGTTGATTTGGATGGAACACATTTGACCTTACCTGTTGTTGGTGGTGTCCATACTTTTAATAGGGCTTTGGGAGAATAAAATATTATCTATAAAGATTATTAAAAAAATGAACCCCATCACAGCCCTAATAGAAAAATTGAACGGTCAAAACTTATGGCAAAAAACATTGGAGTTAAAACGGAATGAATACCTAAAAGTAAAAGGTAGTATCGATACCAATTTATACTTGTTAGAAACAGGAGCTGTAAGAATTTTTGTTTTGGATGAATTTGAAGAACATACCATCCGATTTGGCTATCAAAACAATTTAATTGCTGCATTGGACTCTTTTTTAAGTGAAAAGCCTTCCGATTTATATATTCAAGCTTTAAAGCATACCTCCTTAAAAGTTTTAGATAAAAAAGCTTATGTGGATTTTATATCAGAATCTTCCGAAAACACCAAAATATGGCAGCTTATTTTGGAAAACTTTGCACTTCAACAAATGGAAAGAGAGCGCGATATTTTAACAACATCACCTGTTGAGAGATATAACAGAGTTTTAAAACGGAGCCCGCAGCTTTTTCAAGAAATACCCAATAAATATATCGCTTCGTATCTAAGAATGACTCCTGAAACACTTTCAAGAATTAAAAAATCTTAATTTGAATCAATATTTATATGAAGCTTAATTTGAACCTTTGTAAAAAAATATTATGAAGGTGACATCAGAAGCATTAATTGCAGAACTCATAGAAAAAACAAGACTAAACATCAATCAGGTAACCACATGGAACCAAAAAACAATTGATGCACTTAACTGGAAAGAAAATAAAGACATTTGGAGCGCCTTAGAATGCATTGCTCATCTAAATCTATACGGAGACTACTACCTGCCAGAAATAGAACAGCAGATTACTAAAAGCCAATCTAAGCCCGAAACCTATTTTAAAACAGGGTTTTTGGGTAATTATTTCGCTAAAAGTATGCTGCCAAAAGAAAAGCTAAACAAAATGAAAACCTTTAAAGACAAAAATCCCATTGGTAGTGATTTAGACAAAAGAGCTTTAGAGCGCTTTTTAGTACAGCAGGAAAAAATGCTCAAACTCTTGGATAAAGCAAGACATGTAAGCCTTAATAAAACAAAAACTGCCATTAGTATCTCCAAACTATTCAAGCTTAAACTAGGAGATACTTTTAGAGTTGTTATCTACCATAACGAAAGGCATTTGGTACAGGCTCAAAATGTTTTAGAAAATTATTTTGCTGTTCATTAATTCTTATCCTCCAATAAAGGCACAAAACGAAATTCGCCAAATTCTTCTTTCTCAAACTCTTTAGGTCCCTTTCTAATAAAAAGTGTCATAATCTGCACGTTATCCCCAACGGGAATGACCAACCTACCCCCTATTTTCAGCTGACCCAACAAAGGTTTTGGGACAAAGGGAGCCCCAGCGGTAACAATAACACTATCAAACGGTGCTTCATCGACCAACCCCTTGTAGCCATCACCAAAAATAAGTTTTTTGGCACGATAGCCTAACTTGGGCAAAAACTTGCTCGTCTTTTTAAATAATTCTTGCTGACGTTCAATACTGTAAACCTTAGCACCTAATTCACATAAAACAGCAGTTTGATAACCACTTCCTGTACCAATTTCCAAAACTTTATCTCCTTTTTCTACTTGTAATAGTTCACTTTGAAATGCTACGGTATAGGGTTGAGAAATCGTTTGGTCTGCTGCAATAGGAAAGGCTTTATCTTGATAGGCATGGTCTAAAAAACCAGAATCCATAAATAAATGTCTGGGAATTTTGCTTATAGCATGTAAAACATTTACATCTGTTATTCCTTTGGTCTTTAAAACATTAACCAATTGTTGGCGTAAGCCTTTGTGCTTAAAAGTATCTTTCAATGTTAGGGAGCTTTAGTAATGCTAAAATTAGTTAAACATTTGAAAGATGAAAACAAAATAGGCAAAATTTATTTTCACATGAAATAAGCAAAAAATTAGCTATAAATAATCAAATTCATGTTGTAAATATCTTATTTTTGTGGAAAACGTAAAATATATGCTTAAAGTTGGTGTGCTAGGTGCTGGTCACTTGGGAAAAATTCATTTAAGACTCCTTAATCAATCAAAAAAATATAATCTCGTAGGTTTTTATGATGCCGATGAAATTAATGGTAATAATGTAGAAAAAGAATTCGGTTATAAGTTTTTTAGTTCCATAGAAGCTCTTATTGATGCTGTTGATGTCGTAGATATTGTAACACCAACACTTTCGCATTACGACTGTGCGAAACAAGCCATTGCAAAAGGCAGGCATATCTTCATTGAAAAACCAATAACAAATACAGTAGAAGAGGCAGAACACATTAGAGAACTGCTAGCAGAGCATAATCTTAGAGGTCAGGTAGGACACGTAGAGCGTTTTAATCCCGCTTTTACAGCCGTAAAAGATGATATTAAATCGCCCATGTTTATTGAATCACATCGTTTAGCAGAATTTAACCCGAGAGGAACCGATGTTCCTGTGGTATTAGATTTAATGATTCATGATATCGATATTATTTTAAGTCTTGTAGATTCTAAAGTTAAAAATGTCTCGGCAAGCGGAGTTTCTGTAATCAGTGAGACACCAGACATAGCAAACGCTCGAATTGAATTTGAAAATGGCTGTGTGGCGAATCTTACGGCAAGTAGAATATCGTTGAAAAAAATGCGTAAAGCCCGTTTCTTTCAAAAAGATGCTTACATTTCTGTAGATTTCTTAGAAAAAAAATGTGAAGTCGTAAAAATGAAGGATGCCCCTGAAAATCCTGGAGACTTCGATATGATCCTACAAAATGCCGAAGGTGTAAAAAAACAGATTTATTTTGATAATCCAAATATATCGGAAAATAACGCCATTCTCGATGAATTAGAAACATTTGCAGACGCAATAAACAATAACACTTCCCCTATTGTAACGCTTCACGACGGTACAGAAGCACTAAGAGTAGCGACTCAAATAATAAATTGTTTTTAAAAATATTTAGATGAAAAACATTGCAGTTATCGGGGCAGGTACTATGGGTAATGGTATCGCTCATACTTTTGCTCAAAGTGGCTTTACTGTAAAACTTATAGACATAAGTGAAGCTTCACTAGAAAAAGGCATGACAACCATTTCTAAAAACCTGGATAGAATGGTAGCTAAAGAAAAAATCTCTGAAACCGATAAAGCCCAAACCCTATCCAATATCACTACGTTTACCAATATTTATGAAGGTGTTACATCTGTAGACTTAGTTGTAGAAGCTGCTACAGAAAATGTGGATTTAAAACTTGATATCTTCAAAAAATTAGATGAAATCTGTTCTAAGGAAACCATTTTAGCTACAAATACCTCTTCCATATCTATTACACAAATAGCAGCAATAACCTCAAGACCCGATAAAGTAATAGGCATGCATTTTATGAATCCAGTGCCTATTATGAAATTAGTTGAAATTATACGTGGTTATAATACAAGTGACAAGGTCACTAAAAGCATCATGGATATGTCTAAAACTTTAGGTAAAATTCCTGTTGAAGTTAACGACTACCCTGGTTTTGTAGCCAATCGTATTTTAATGCCTATGATTAACGAATCTATAGAAACGCTTTACAATAACGTTGCTGGTGTTAATGAAATTGATACGGTTATGAAATTAGGTATGGCACACCCCATGGGACCATTACAATTAGCTGACTTTATCGGTCTAGATGTATGCCTATCTATACTCCATGTGATGTACGATGGATTTAAAAACCCTAAATACGCCCCTTGCCCATTATTAGTAAATATGGTTAGAGCAGGTAAATTAGGAGTGAAATCTGGTGAAGGTTTTTATGATTATACGAAAAGCAGAAAGGCTGAGCATGTTGCGAAACAGTTTATGAAATAGTGATTGGTAATCAGTTCGCAGTGTTCAGTAATCAGTGTTCAGTTGGTAGCATAATCTCTAAATTAAAATTTAAGTAATGAAGTTTCAAGATTTATTGGCTTATAGAAAGGCATTCGATTTAGCTATGAAAATTTTTCATTTATCAAAACACTTTCCAAAAGAAGAAACATATTCGCTTACAGATCAGGTTAGGAGATCTTCCAGAAGTGTTTGTGCAAATATATCTGAGGCTTATCGTAAAAGGTTATATCCTAAACATTTTGTTAGCAAGTTAACCGACTGTGATGCTGAAAATTCAGAAATACAAACGTGGTTAGAGTTTTCTTTACATTGTGGCTATATTTCAAAAAGAAACTTTCTCTAATCTGATGGGTAGAAAGTAATGAAGTTGAAATATTAATTAACTATATGATACTAAATCCTTGAAAATTCGGCTCCAAATGATGAATTGGCAGTATTCAGTTCGATGTTCGGTATTTAGCGTTTGGTGCTCACTGATCACTACCAACTGATTACTGAACACTGCGAACTGATTACTAAACACTAAAACATGACAAAAATAATCCCATTTAAAGCAGTAAGACCAACGCGAGATAAAGTTAGTTTAGTTGCTGCGCGCTCCTATCAAACATACACCTTAGCAGAACGTGAATCCAGAATGGGCTACAATCCGTTTTCATTTTTACATATTATAAACCCTGGATATAAGTATCACAAACATATTTCTGGAAAAGAACGCTATGCTTTAGTTAGAAATCGCTATTTAGAATTTAAGGAAGATGCTATTTTTATTCAAGATAAAGCACCTAGTTACTATATATATAAAATTGTAAACAGAGAAGGACACATTTTTTCAGGAATCATTGCAGCAGCTAGCTCGGAAGATTATGAAAATGATGTAATCAAAAAGCACGAAGACACCATTGAGTATAGAGAAAACGTCTTTAAAGATTATTTAAAAACAGTTCGTTTTAATGCAGAGCCTGTTCTTTTAACTTATCCAGATAATACCATTATTGGTAACATTATTTCCGAAACACAAAAAGATAGAGCCGAGTTTGAGTTTACGACCACCTACAGAGATACACATTATTTATGGAAACTTGACGATGCTAAATCAATAGACCTTATAAGTAACGAATTCGAAAAAATTGATACAATATACATTGCAGATGGACACCATAGGTCTGCTTCTTCGTATTTGCTGGCTAAAGATTTAAAATCTGAAAACGATAAACATACTGGAAATGAACCGTACAATTACTTTATGACCTATTTAATTCCTGAATCGAACTTAAGAATTCATGAATTCAACAGACTGGTTAAAGATTTAAATGGACTAAGCAAAGAAGCCTTTTTAATTAAATTGGATACCATGTATCGTATTGAAAATAGAGGCAGTGAATTATACAGACCAACTGGCAAACATCATTTTAGTATGTATCTTGATGGCGAGTTCTATTCACTATATCTAAGAAAAAGTAATTATACATTCAAGAATGCTCTTGATGCTTTAGATACGCAGATTCTTTATAAAACCATTTTAGAGCCTATTTTAGGGGTTAAGAATTTACGTAACGACAAGCGAATCGCTTATTCACATGGAAAAAACGATCTGGTAACTATAAAGAATAAAGTCGATAGTGGTGAATTTGAAATAGGTTTTGGCTTGGTCCCTATTACTGTTGAAGAAATGAAGGCCATTGCCAACAATCACTTAACCATGCCTCCAAAAAGCACTTTTATTGAACCGAAATTACGAAGCGGTGTCACAATTTATGAATTTTGATTCATTATTAGGCATTTGATCTTCCATTAAATGAACCTATAAAAAAGTTTATATGAACCCAACTGAAATTATTTTATTGAACTTTTCCGAAATTAGAAAACGTAGTCTAAAACTTTGGCAAGGTATTCCTAAAGAACACCTACATTGGAAGCCTGATGAACAAGCTTTTAGTATTATAGAAATGATAAGACACGTGCTAGAAGGCGAGCACTTATTTCATAAAATAATTGAGAAAAGAGGTAATTTAGGAGCCTACAAATCCCCTTGGGAAAACCTACCTTATAAAAGTATAGATGCAGAACTTAAATTTGCTGAAACTTATAGAGAGGATTTTACTAATATGATTAAAAGTTTTAACACACAGGATCTAGAGCAAATAAGAATTGAACGCAGTGAGGTTGGACAAAGTAAAATACTTGGAGATTACCTTAACCGCATAGCATACCACGAATCTGTGCATACAGGGCAAATGTTATCTTATTTGCGAACTATTGGTATAGACAGGCCTTTAATTTGGGACTAATATTATTTAATAATGAGTATAAAACAAAATCTTAATAATATAAAATCGGCATTACCAGAACATGTAACATTAGTTGCCGTTTCCAAAACAAAGCCCGTAAGCGATTTAATGGAAGCCTATAATGCCGGACAACGTGTTTTTGGAGAAAATAAAATCCAAGAAATGGTAGACAAACACCATGATATGCCTAAAGACGTTGAATGGCACATGATTGGACATGTTCAAAGTAATAAGGTAAAATATATGGCCCCCTTTGTGCGTTTAATTCATGGCGTAGATAACTTTAAGCTTTTAAAAGAAATAAACAAACAAGCCATAAAACATGAAAGGGTTATAGATTGTTTACTCCAGATAAAGATAGCTTCAGAAGACTCTAAATTTGGAATGACACCAGAAGAAGCATCAGAGATTATAAAATCGGATACCTTTTCAGAATTAAAAAATATTAAGGTTGTTGGACTCATGGGAATGGCAACATTTACCGAAGATGAAAATCAAGTAAAGAAAGAATTCAATTATTTAAAAGATACTTTTGAAAATTTAAAGCAAATAAATACCCATAACCATCAATTAAACACGGTAAGTATGGGGATGAGTGGTGATTATCTATTAGCTATTAAATGCGGTAGTACCATGGTTAGAGTTGGAAGTAGTATATTTGGGGCAAGAAGTTATCAATAAGCACTTTAAGAAACAGGCAATACTACAATATGATAGATTGTCTAAACTTAAAAAAACACGCAGTCACACTAACAAAAAAACAAATAAACGCAGAAACATTTTTTGTACGCAATACTAGACATAGAAACTACTGGAGGTAAGTATAACGAAGAGGGCATTACAGAAATTGCAATCTATAAATATGATGGACATCAAGTAGTTGATCAATTTATAAGCTTGGTTAACCCAGAACGCGAAATACAACCTTTTGTAGTAAACTTAACTGGTATTAATAGCAGCATGTTGCGTAATGCGCCAAAATTTTATGAGGTTGCCAAACGTATTGTCGAGATTACAGACGATTGTATTTTAGTAGCTCACAATGCACAGTTCGATTATCGTATTTTAAAAACAGAATTTAGCCGCTTGGGGTTTGATTTTGAAAGAAAATCACTTTGTACGGTTGAACTATCAAAAAACCTAATTCCAGATCAACCTTCCTATAGTTTAGGTAAATTGGTTAGATCGCTCGGTATTCCCGTTACAGATAGACATCGGGCTTCTGGCGATGCTTTAGCCACAGTAAAATTGTTTAAAATACTTTTAGATAAAGACACTACTAAAAGTATTATTCAAGAATCGGTAAGAGCAAATCCAAAACATCAATTAGAGCCAAGGCATATAGATATTATCAATGAATTACCAGCCATAACCGGGGTTTATTATATTCATAAAGCCGATGGAGATATTATTTACATTGGAAAAAGCAATAATATAAAAAAACGTATCAACCAGCATTTTACGAGTACCAATCAAAAATCAAAAAAAATACAAGCTCAAGTTACTGCTGTAACCTACGAGGCTACAGGGAGTGAACTCGTTGCTCTTTTAAAAGAAAGTGAAGAAATAAAACGTGTAAAACCAATTTTTAACAGAGCATTGCGCAGAACAAGCTTCACACATGCTTTATACAGTTTTAAAGATGAAAACGATTATATTAATTTAAAAATTGATATTGCAGACGCACGAAAAAAGCCAGTAACCACTTTTACCAATAGACAAAGTGGCAAGAGTTTTATAATTAAGGCTATTGAAGAATATAAGCTATGCCAAAAATTAACAGGAATTTACAAAACCAAATCCAGCTGTTTCAATTACGATATAAAAACCTGCGAAGGTGCTTGTATACAAAAAGAATCTACTGAGTCTTATAACAAAAGAGTCGAGTTATTATTATCCAAAAACAGCTATTCCAATAAAAATATGGTTATTATTGACAAAGGGCGGGATGTTGATGAACGTAGTGCTATATTAATTGAGAATGGTGTATTTAAAGGCCTAGGGTTCTTCAATCTTAATTATCAAATAAATAACATCGAAGTTTTAGAATCCATTATTACACCAATGAATAATAATCGGGATACACAACACATCATTCAAAGCTATCTTCGTAAAAATAAAAAGGTGAAACAAATTATATTAGACTAAGCATGAAACAAACTTTACTCTTTTTTTTATTAATCTCCAATCTAACTCTTTTTTCTCAATCTAATTTTAACTCTGAATCTTACAGGGTCACCTTAGCAGATATAGAAACAAACACGTTTAAAAAAGATTCCACTGCTAACGCCATAATCATTTACAAATACGGAAATAGCTTTGTAGATAGAGCTGATTATGACTTGATAACCGAAGTAAAACAAAAAATAAAAATATTAAACAAGGAAGGCTTTAATAAAGCTACTATTTCCATCCATTTGTATAAAACCAGCGATAAAAGGGAAAAAGTAGATGACATTGTTGCAACGACTTATAACCTAGTTGACGGAAATGTTACTAAAACCCAATTACTTGAAAAGGATATTTTTAGAGAGGAATACGACGAAAACCACACCTTTGTAAAATTTACGTTGCCCAATATTAAAGAAGGCTCTGTAATAACTTATAGTTACAAACTTACTTCCCCTTTCAAATTTAATTACAAAGGGTGGGATTTTCAAAGTGATGTACCAACTTTATATAACGAATATAGAACAAGTATTCCAGGGAATTGGCACTATAATATTAAATTAATAGGTGGCCAAAAATTAACAACAAATACAACAGAAATTGAGAAGAAATGCTTAGAAGGTTATAGAGGCGGCCATGCAGATTGCGGGAATAGTGTTTATGCCATGAAGGATATCCCTGCTTTTATAGAAGAAGATTATATGACTTCTAAAAGCAATTATTTGGCAAGAGTTGAGTATGAGCTACAAACACTGAAGGCTTTTGATGGTAGAGAATACAATTATGCAAAAACATGGAAAACTGTAGATAGAGAATTTAAAACAGATAAAGATATTGGAAAACAATTAAATAAGTCTATAGATTTAGAAGATTTGTTAACTCCCGAAATTATCAACGAAAAGGGTTTATTAAAAAAGGCAAAAGCTATTTACAAGTATGTTCAAGAAAGCTATACCTGGAACGGAGATTATAAAATATTCAAAGATGTTTCGGTTAAAAATTTAATTAAAAACAAATCAGGAAATGTGTCATCCATAAATATTTTACTTCATAATTTGTTAAAAGAAGCTAATATTAATGTAAAACCTGTATTAATATCAACCAGAGGAAATGGGTTTGCCACAAAAATTTTTCCAGTTATTTCTGAATTTAACTACCTTATCAATCAAGTCACCATAGAAGATACTATCTACTATTTAGATGCTACAGATAACTACTTGGCCTTTGGAGACATTCCTTTTAGGTGTTTAAACCATTATGGCAGGCTTATGGATTTCAAAAATGGCAGCGAGTGGGTAGATATAAAGCCAAGTAAGCCTTCAAATGTTCTTTACAAAGCAGAAATGCATCTTGATGAAAATGAAAACATCTCTGGAAATATAACTTCAAAACGAACGGGATACCACGCTTTAAATTATAAAAAAAAATACTACCCTAACCCTGGAGCCTATATTCAAACTCTAGAAAACAGGTTTCCTTATTTAGATATTTCTGAATTTAAAGTAACAAGCGATGGAATAACCAGTTCAGACTTCAAAGAAACTTACCGTATAGACTATAACTATGAAGATACTGGTGATAACATTTATCTAAATCCTTTTTTTGTTGTTTTTTTTAATGAAAACCCTTTCAGGCTTCAAGAAAGAACATATCCCATCGATTTTGGTTATAAAGACACTTATTTTTATCTATTCAATCTTCGTTTCGATGATAGTAAATATATCATAGCAGAACATCCTGAAGAAAAAACCATCGCCTTACCAAACCATTCTGGTAAAATTACTTTCTCTACTAAAGTTATTGGTAATTCTATTGGGGTTATGCTAAAAATAGACTTTAAAAAAGCTATTTACGGGCCAGAGTATTATGCTTCCTTAAAAGAGTTCATGAGTAAAATTATAGATATCCAAACGAATTCGCTGATACTTTTAAAGAAAAAGTAATCTATCTTTCTTACTTTTGAATACATGGATAAACCCAAAAAAAGGCATTGGAAAACAAAACTTCATGATATTATATATGAAGCTGATACACCTGCTGGAAAATTATTTGATATTATTTTACTTGTAACCATTATTGCAAGTATTATCTTGGTCATGCTAGAGAGCGTTAAAGCTTTCGATACCAAATATCATAATTTTCTCAACATATCCGAATGGGTTATCACCATACTTTTTAGCATAGAGTACATAGCTAGAATGGTTACTGTAAAAAAGCCGTATAAGTATGTTACCAGTTTTTATGGTATCGTTGATTTACTGGCTACCATTCCAAAATACATATCACTAATTTTTGGTGGTGTACATGCCTTAGCTGCTTTACGTGCTTTACGATTGTTACGGGTATTTAGGATATTAAAATTAGCTCGCTATTTAGGCGCATCTAACACATTGTTGAAAGCCTTAAAAGCAAGTCGCGTAAAAATATCTGTCTTTTTATTTACTGTTATTATAATTTCTATCATTCTAGGTACTATTATGTATCTGGTTGAAGGCGATCAAGCTGGTTTTACAAGTATTCCTACCAGTGTTTATTGGTGTATTGTTACGCTTACTACTGTTGGATATGGTGATATTTCGCCTATAACTCCACTTGGACAATTTATAGCGTCAATCGTTATGATATTGGGATATGGTATCATAGCCGTGCCAACAGGGATTGTGTCCGCAGAGTATGCTACACAAAATAAAGCAGATAAAGAACTAGATAAAAGCGTGCCTTTAAACTCTCGGTCTTGTGCTAACTGTATGGCAGAAAAACATAAAGATGGTGCTAAGTTTTGCTATAAATGTGGGCATAATTTACATGATGAATAAAACACTTATTTCCATAGTTGGGCCAACTGCCATAGGCAAGACAGCTTTAAGTATAAAATTAGCTAATCATTTTAATACCGAAATTCTGTCGACAGATTCTCGGCAGTTTTTTAAAGAAATGCAAATAGGAACTGCTGCTCCAACACCAGAAGAATTAGCCGCAGCCAAACATCATTTTATCCATCATAAATCTATAACCGACACCTATAACGTTGGCGCTTTTGAAAAGGATGCCATACATGTTTTAAATACACTTTTTAAAACGCATGATACTGTTATTATGGTTGGTGGTTCTGGATTGTATGTTGATGCGGTCACTAAAGGATTGGATGATTTCCCTGAAGTCGCAAGTCATATCCGTGAATCACTTAACAAGGATTTAGCAACTAAAGGGTTGTCGCATTTACAAGAGCAATTAATGCAGCTCGACACTGTGGCTTACAATTCGATTGCTATTGATAATCCGCACCGCGTCATTCGTGCTTTAGAAATTTGTATTGGCACTGGCAAGCCCTATTCATCTTTTTTAAAAAAGGGAAAATTAAAACGCCCTTTTAAAACGATTACCGTTGGACTCACTGCAGAAAGGTCGACCATATACGATCGCATTAACAAACGGGTAGATATTATGATGCAGGAAGGTTTACTAGATGAAGTTAAAAGCTTAATATCTTTTAAAAAATTAAACGCCTTAAATACTGTTGGTTACAAAGAGTTATTTAATTATTTAAATGCCGAATGGACACTCGATTTCGCTGTTTCTGAAATAAAAAAGAACACACGTCGTTTTGCCAAACGCCAACTCACCTGGTTTAAAAAAAATGATGAAACCTTATGGTTTGATTTCATGACACCAAAAGAAGTTATTATTAATCAAATAAATCAAAAAATATCTTAGCAATGGTAATACCTGAAGATGCTCTAGATAATCCTGTTTGGTTCTCTTTAACCGATTGCCATTCCGATAAGGCAATAGATTATGGTTATGTGAAATTTTTTCATCCAGATTATGGCCCTTTTGGTGCTTTTATAAATAATGCAGACACTAGCATTGCTATAGAAAAATATGCCCAATTAATTGATGATTTTTTTATTGTTGGTGATAAACCCCAAATACCAATAGGCTTTAAGGAACCTATAAAATATGTAGGTTTACAAATGATTATATATCATAAAATAAATTTTCCCATTACCGAAACTATCATCAGGTTAACAGAAGCACATTACAGTGACCTCATAGACTTGGTGAAGCTAGTATACCCTGAATACTTCAAACCAAAAACAAATGAGTTAGGGCATTATTATGGGATATATAAAGATAATAAGCTTGTGGCTGTAACTGGCGAACGGATGCAAACTAATAAATTTATCGAAATAAGCGCTGTAATAACACACCCCAATTATACAGGTAGAGGCTATGCAAAACAACTCATAGCGCACACTGTAGAAGGTATATTTAAGCAAAATAAGATTCCCTTTTTACATGTAGACCAAACCAATCTGGGACCTATACAATTATATAAAAAACTTGGATTTACTCTCCGAAGAAAATTTAATTTTTGGAAAATAAGTAATAAAAAACGTTGAAAACAGCAAACTGTAAGGTAAAATTACTGCATAGTGACATGGCTATATTTAGCATTTACAAGAATACTTTTTCCGCTTGCCAAACTACCCGTGGAGAAGTTAGAAGTATTATGATTAAGTCCTTTTTTGGGGTGGCTTACGTGCGAACGATTGCCTTTATACTGTAAATTAAAATTTACTTTAGGAAGAGCTATAACCGCATTACTGTTTTGGATAATAATATTTAAGTTGGAAAAGGCATCATCGATATCTAAAATCTTTAAGTCCCCTATATTTCCATCTATAATAGCACTTCCTAATAAATGTTTTATAGTGGTATTGGATGAGTTCGAATTTAAAACCATTTGTTTTACATGAACTAATTCAACATCTTCTGAATAACTAAGGTTTAATTCTCCCAAATTCCAATAATTCACATAAATAGGCGAATATGAAGCATTAACGGAAGTAGAACTTCCATTAATGCTATATGCCGTGAATTTTGTATGAGACAAGTCTGCTTTTAAGTCATCAACATTAGCAGCAAACTCTATTTCGCCATGCCTTACATTAACCTTTAGCTTAGCTTTTTTAGGCATTTTTATTTTAATAGTCTTTTTTACTTTAGAGCTAGATTCTCTATTAACCAACCTTTCAATTAAAACTTTTCTGTTTTTTACTAACTTTTCTCGTTCTTCTGCATGCCTTTCGTGCCTTTCAACTATTTTTTCTCGTATTCTTTCTTGTTTCGCCCTATTTCTCTCTTGCTGTGCTCGCGCTCTTTCTTGTTGTGCCCTTGCTCTTTCTTCCTGTGCTTCTGCCTTTCTTTCCATTCTTTCAGCAAAACGCTCACCCCATTCTTGCATACGCTCACCATATTCTTCTTGCCATTCTTCATCAAATTTTTCCGCCCATGCTTTCATTTCCTTACCATACTTCTCTTTCCATTCTTTTCCAAATTTATCACCCCACTCCTCCATTTTCTTAGCGTATTCTTTTCCAAATTTAGACTCAAACTTTTGTGTATATTCTTCCAAATACTTCTCTCCATCCTTTTTATAGGCTTTGTAATCGAACTGAACCTCATTAAGTCCTTCTGGTAATTCAGGTAATGGAGGAAGCACTGGCATTACAGGCATTTCAGGAAGCGCTGGTATCTCAGGAAGTTCTGGTATTTCGGGAATTTCTGGTAATTCTGCCAATTCAAACTTTAACTCTTCTAGTATTGCATGAACAGCCTCATCGTCATGACTTCCTGAGCGATAAACCCAGGAGTTTACTCTGGCTTTGGCTGTAATTGCTACTTGTCTATTTGATGCATCCACATCAACATTCCAGTTTTTCAAGGCATTCTCTAATGCTTCTTTGCTTAAATCATCAGATTCAATATAAGCCTCTATTTCAATGGTATCTTTATTCCATGTGTCAAATACAATATTGCAATGACTTGTATTTAAATCGATAGTAACATCTTCATCTACTCCAATAGATTGCGATATTTTGGTCAACTTTTGTTGTGCTATAAGCCCCCCAGTAATAAGAAAGCCTAAAGCAAATAATTTGATTTTTATAATTATCTTGTTCATTTTTTGATTTTTAGATTGATTATCCTACCTCTTTGGTAATACTATCTGAGGTATTTAATGCCTTTAATTGATCTCTTAAACGGTACAAAAGGTTTAAACGAAACTTCAAATTATCAATTAGCGCATTTACTGTTAACTCGCTTGGTCCCGACTCAGTTAACTCTGTCGATAAACGCTTGTATTCTTTATCGAGTTCATCTAATTGCAGCAAATACCCATCGAAAAGGTCTTTGGTTTCCGGAGTATATTTTATTTTAGATAATTCTAAATTAATACTTGCCAAATAATAATCTTCAACTTTTTTAAGACCAGGAGAAATGTCCCCAAGCGATTTTGTATTAACTGTTTCTGTAGCCACGACTTCTACATCTGCTGGTTTATCTACTGGAGATTGGAAAAACTTAAAAGCCCCAAAACCCAAGCCTAAAAACAATACGATACTTGCTGCTATATGCATCCAATTAAATTTAGTGTTGCGTACTGTTGGTATTTCTTCATTTAACTTTTTAAGAAATCTTTCTTGATGATTTTCTGGCATTTTTTCATGCGTTATTTTATCATCTTTAAACAGCTCTCTAATATCTCGTGCCATCTTTTTTAAGTGTTAACAGTTCTTGTAATTTACTTTTACCTCTCGATAATTGTGTTCTTGACGCCACTTCAGAAATATTTAAAATCTCTGAGATTTCCTGATGGTCATATCCTTCAATTAAATAAAGCATCACAACATATTGATATTTATCAGGTAATTTATTAATAGCTGTCTTTACATCATTTAATGTAATTGCGTCGCCTACGAACCATTTGTCATCATAAGTTGTATCAACCACTTTTAGGTGCACCTCTTCTAACGCAACAAGTTCTTGTTTTTTAGATTTTAAGAGGTCGATACTTTTATTAATAACAATACGTTTTAACCAAGCACCAAAAGTAACTTCAGCTTTATATTGGTCTAGCTTAACAAAAGCCTTCAAAAAGGCTTCCTGCACTACATCCTCCGCTTCAGTAGCATCTTTTAAAAACCGTTTGGCAACAATATACATCCCATCACAGTACTGGTTGTATAACTGTAATTGTGCTTTCCGATTGTTCTGTTTACATTGTTCAATAATGTCAACTTGAAACATGCTAATTCTACTTTTGGTAATAAGTTAGTTCGTTTAAAAGACGATAAAAAAAATGTTGTGTGACAAAAAAGAATATTTTTTCTCGTCTTAAATAAGAAAATTAAAAAAATCTGCGTTAACATTATTAATAATCATCACTTTTTAAAGTATATTTATACCCTTTAAAATTCTCTATATGAACACCTTCTTAAAGCGTATATTAATTCTTTTGTCCGTAATTGCCTTGGGGTTATTTCTATATTCCTTTTTTGTTGAAAATATTTTTTCGCAACGCCTAAGTCCTAAAGATACTGTAGAATTTAAACTGAATGATTTAAAGCTTGAAGTGTTTTACAATAGACCTTCCAAAAAAAATAGAGCTATTTTTGGCGCTTTAGTACCTTTTAATCAAGTATGGCGTACTGGGGCCAATGAAGCTACTACTTTTGAAACCAACCAAACTCTTGACGTACAAGGTATGCCTTTGCCTATAGGAAAATATACGCTTTGGACCGTACCAAAGGATACAACCTGGACCGTTATATTTAATTCTAAACAATATCCTTGGGGTGTGAATTCTGATATGAAACCGATGTGGGATCCTAATTATGATGTTTTAAATATTGAAGTTCCTGTACAGAAATTATCATCTACAGTAGAACAATTTACAATTGCTTTCGATAATTCTACAGACAATTTATTTTTAACCATGGCGTGGGATGATGTGAAGGTTTCTTTACCACTCAAGTAAGCATCAAGAACCAGATATCTAAGTTATTTTTAGACAATCTTATTTAACCTAAGCCTCGTTAAAATTGAATTTCACTAATAAAATAGTAAATTAGACAAACATTTGGTTATTCGTGGCAAAAGAAAAAAAATCTGCACTTGAAGAAAAAAAAGGTGTTTCTATTTCTGAAATTACCAATCAATCTACTATAAAAACCATTAAGGAGAAAAGACGGGCCAAAATTAATACAGATGTTCTAGTGTCCTCCATTTTAAAAAAGGATATTACGGCCTTAAGCAGAGCAATTACTTTAGTTGAAAGTAAAAACCCAATGCACTTAAAAAAAGCGAATACTATAATAAAAGCATGTTTACCGCATGCAAACAATTCTGTTCGTATAGGTATTACGGGGGTACCAGGTGTTGGAAAAAGTACTTTTATAGAGGCCTTTGGCAAGCATATTACTTCAAAAGGAAAACGTATTGCTGTATTAGCTATAGACCCTAGCAGCTCACTTACTAAAGGCAGTATTTTGGGTGATAAGACTAGAATGGAAGATCTGGTAAGAGATAACAATGCTTTTATTCGTCCATCTGCTTCGGGAGACTCATTAGGGGGTGTTGCCAGAAAAACCAGAGAGGCTATTATTTTGTGTGAAGCTGCTGGTTTTGATGTTATTATTATTGAAACCGTTGGTGTTGGTCAAAGCGAAACAACAGTTCATAGCATGGTCGATTTCTTTTTATTATTAAAATTGGCTGGCGCTGGTGACGAGTTACAAGGAATAAAACGAGGTATTATAGAAATGGCAGATGCTATTGCCATTAACAAAGCTGATGGAGATAATTTAAAGCGGGCAAAACTTGCAAAAGTAGAATTTAACAGAGCCCTTCACCTCTACCCTGAAAAACCCTCAAAGTGGCAACCTAAAGTAATTGTCTGTAGCGCCCTTAAAAATGAAGGCATTGACACCATTTGGAAATTTATTTTAGATTTTATCGCCATGACTACTAAAAACAACCATTTTTATACAAAACGAAACGAGCAAAATAAATTTTGGCTCATACAAACCATAGAGGAACAATTGAAATTTGACTTTTTTAATCGTTCCAAAATTAAAAAAGAACTCGAAAATCAATTGCAGCTTATAGAAGCTAATCAAACAACACCTTTTGCTGCTGCCGATTATTTATTAGGATTGGACTAACTCACTAAATTTATTATTAATTCAATTTCTTAAACAAAAAAAGCCTGAAAATGATACCGTTATTCAGGCTTGAGGAAATAAATTTGCTACTAATTCTTAATGTAAAATCATTTAACGAATGGTACTGTATTATTTAATAATTTTTGATGTTACCATGACTTTTGCTGATTCAAATAGATCATCACTACCATTATCTTGAAATATTTTGGTATAGAAAACAGCTGTGGTTTTATAGGTTCCTTCTGGAAAATATTGGGATACTTGTACATTAACATCAGCACTTTCCCCTGGTAGTAACCCGCCGCCAGGAAGTGTTCTATTTACAGTAATTACATTTGCAGGAGGTGTAATAACAGGACTGATATCTTCATAAGTTGTTGCTTTTTGAAAATTGATTTTATGATTCCCCTGATTGACCCATTTTGTTAGGGCTGTAAAATTTCCAGTTGTTCCTTCTGTGACGTCTGGAGTCGTAACCGATGCTGTTTCTATTCTAACTGGATTAGTAACATCTACAACGACATCAATCAGTTGCGTCTTATCATTATCTTCATCCTTAATTACCAAAAAGAACCTCTTAGGGTATTTAAAATCAAAACTAACGTCTCCTTCTGGAAATTTCACATCCATATCTATGGGTGACATAGAGGCATCTTGGCTATAATACAAATTTGATCCTTCATAAGAAACAGTCGGCACTAGATTGGTAAAATCAGTTCCTACTGGCACTAAAAGATAAATTCTTTCGTACCCTACATTAACATCTGCTCTTTTAGAAATTATAATATCATTGGGCAAATCTGGGTTTTTACTTTTTTCAAACGTAAAACCTGTTAGTTTTAAAGTCTCGGGAACAGGTGGTAATTCCTTGACGATACTTACATTGTAATGTAATATTGCTTCTTTGCTTCCTGTAGTCAAGCTAATGGTATATACATGTGCTTTTCCGTCTTCAAAAGATAATGCCGCATCATTTCCTGGTGATATACTAAACTTGCTTAAATTAAGTTCTTCGGATGTAATGGATGCTGCTATATTATCTAGAGATACCGAACTTGGTACAGTAATTTTTATTTCTCCATAAGCAACTTCTTTATTACCTTCAATCTCTGGGTCAATAATCTCTATTGCCGTATGTTGTATTGCAAATAAAGGAAAATCCGAAAGTTTAGCTTCTTCTATATTAACCTCTTGGTTGCTACTAGTGTTTTCATCACTAGAATCACAACTTATTATAAGCAGCATCATTAATGATATAATTCCTATGCTTTGTAATTTAATAATTCTTCTCATGAATCTTTTTATTTATTTTTTAGGACAAACTTATACCATCGTTATGGTATTAATAAATAAAAATGGTGAATCTAATTGTTTTTATGGTAAACGTACTAAAATAGCTGGTGGGTTTAATATGCTTTTTAATAGTATTATTATTGAGCCATACTAAATGTAATGGTATAACATGCTCCAGGATTTGAAATAATGTCTACGGTACCTTTAATTTGTTTTGTTAGTCCCTGTATAAGCTGCATCCCTAAAGACTGACTACTTTTTGATTCAAAGCCCTCAGGAAATCCCACTCCTGTATCTTCTATTGTGAGAACACACTTATCCTTGTTTTTTGATGCCTTTATATTAATTTGACCGCTAGCTTCATCCTGAAATGCATATTTAATACTGTTTGCTATTATTTCATTGACTATTAAGCCACAAGGCACCAAACGATCCATCCCAAGATCTATATTATCGATATCTGTAGTTATAGTTATATTTTGCTCTGGAAGATCGTAGCTCGTATTAAAATAGCTTAACAAATTATCGAGATACGCTTTCAAATTAATTGATGATAGATTATTGGACTTATATAATCTTTCATGTATAATAGACATCGCTTGTATTTTATCTTGAATTTCATGTAAAACTTCAGAAGAACTTTTATGATTCCCAAACTTATACTGAAGTCTTAATAAACTTGATACAATCTGTAAATTATTTTTAACTCTATGGTGTACTTCTTTTAATAGTATTTCACGATCTTCTAAGGTTTGGGATATAACCTTGTTCTTTTCTGCCAGAATTTTATTGCTTGCCTGTTTATTTCTATAGGCATAGAATACTGTTAAAAGGGTAATAGTTAACGCCAATACCCCAATTATTAATACGTTTTTGGTGGTACTTTGGTTTTTATTTTCCAATACCTTAATTTCGTTTTCTTTAGTTAAAAACAGAATCTCTTTTTCCTTGTTTTCTAAATCAAATTTTGCTTGTATTTCCTTTAATTGTTTATCTTTTTCTATAGTAAATAATGAATCTTTAGCTTCATTATATTTTAATATATACTCATAACTTTTTTTATGGTTTTTTCTTCTATCGGAATACTTATGGAGCGCTTCATATACTTTCGATAGCTGTGGTAAAGCCTCTGATTTTAGAGCAGCCGTGAGTGCCTGATTATAATATACCTTTGCCTTCTTAGTATTTTTAAGTTTTTCATAAATCTCTGCAAGAGTTAAATATGTTGATGTATCATCTTCTGTATATCCAGACTCTAAACGTATTTGCAACGCTCTTTTAGAATACATCAGGGCCTGTTTAAAATCTTCTTCTTCTATACTTATTTGAGATAGATTAGCTAATGCAGATATTATAACTTTTGGATAATTAACTTCTTCTGCAATATCTATGGCTTTTTTTAATGTACTTTTAGCCTTTACTATATCTTTTTGCCTCACATACAACTCAGCAACAGCTACTAAAATATAAACTCTAAACTCATCATTTCCAGATTTTTCAGATATTTCCAATGCTCTATTATAATATAATAGGCCATTCTCATTATCTTTTAATCGGCACGAATAGAGCGAGCCAATGTTACCAACTATTCCAGCAACAAGGTTTTCTTTATTATGTTTTTCGTAAATCTTTAGTGCTTTTAGATCGTAATCAAGGGCCTGATCATAATTTCCCATTTTCACATGAGTAACCCCAATATTTTGATAGCATTTGCCTATTCCCAATTCATAATCTAACTCTTCTGATACTTCTAATGCTTTCTTATAATAAAATAACGCTTTTATATGTTCGGATTTATCATTATATAAGTACCCAAGCCTCATATAGAAAAAACCCGTGTTTTTATTATTTACACCCTTTAGCAATTCTAGTCCCTGCTCGGCATAATCTATGGCTTTATCTATCTTAATTTTTTCATATTTGTTAGCCAACTGCTTATAGAGTTCTATCTTTTCTTCCTTAGAAGCTTTAATTAATTTTTGCTCTAAACTATCTGTTTGCGCAGTTAATGAAACATAAAAAGAGAAAAAGCAGAGATAAAAAAACTGTTTTAAAAAGAGTAAAGTTTGCTCCATATTATAAGATATCTAATCGTTCTATTAATTGGCTTCTATATGCCTTACTTATAGGAATTTTATGTCCATTAATAAAAATAAATCTATTTTCTATTTTATCAATTTTATCGAGAGCTACCATATAGGATCTGTGAATTCTTAAAAACTTATCTTGTGGTACTTTTTCATAGAATTCCTTTAAAAACATATTGGCTAAAATCTTTTTGTCCTTGGTGATAATTTGAGTATAGTTATCCATAGCCTCTACCCATAAAATTTTATTTATCTTAACACTTATAAACTGCGATTTATCCTTGATAAAAATGATTTCAGATAGTTTAGCACCAGGTATCGTAGTTTTTGGAGTATTGTTTTCAAGATGTTTTTGTAGCGCTATTTGTACAGCAAAGGACAATTCTTTAGTATTAAAGGGTTTTAACAAAAACGCAAACGGTCTAGACTCTAAGGCTTTTTTAAACGTGTCATCATCACCATAAGCCGTTAAGAAAACGATCGGAATTTTATATTTGTCATAAATATCCTTAGCTGTTACTATACCATTTTTTTCTCCAGAAATATTAATATCCATAATAACAATATCTAGTGTAGCTTCTTCTGCATACTTCATGGCTTCATTATAACTACTTGCAATACCTACAATATCATATCCTACTTTTTTTAAACTGGTTTCAATATCCAATGCAATAGAAAATTCATCTTCAACAATTAGTACTTTTTTATTGTTAATTACCATAAATTCATTTTAGATTTAGCTAACCTCAAAACTATAAAAAAGTACTAATATTGTATTGGATAGATACTATTATTCGCTCTTAATTGTAGACCTAGTGTTTAATATTATTGGTGAGAAAATATCTTCTATTGGATTTAAATCATCACGTATGTCATTAATCTTTGCCCGATTTACATCATATCTTGGAGAAAAGGTAACATTAATATCATAGTCTCCAATTGCAGCACCATCAGTATTAACTTTTAAAATCACAAGACCTTCTTCTCCTGGCTTAATATATGCGCCTTGTAAAGGATCTGACACCTCTAAATAAGCTTCAAATATATTTCCAATTTTATTAGAGGTATTATCTATGTAGCCACTGGCTTTAAGATTTCTTTCTATTGGGTGATTTCCTTTATTGGTCCATCTTAATGAATATATTTGAGTTCCTCCTCCTTCTGTTAAATCTCCTATTGATGCCGAATTACTTTGTAACTCAATGGGGTTTTGAACATCAACAATAACACGGTAGTTCTTTGTTGATTCTGAACCTATAACAGATAAAAGGAATTCGTTTCTATCTGTACTTCTCAAATCATGGTTACTTGTAAAATCAACGGTTAAATCTGTTTCTGGATATGGTGCAAAAGCCGCCAAACCTGTGTTTCCTTGTTTATATTCTAAAGAGGTCCCTTTGTATTCTATAGTTGGAATTAAGTTAGTCAAGTTTGTTTCATTTGGCACAAGGATAAAAATGGCATTCCAGTTAGTCCCTGGGTATTCTACTATTTTAGTAGCCATTATATCTGATGGCAGTTCTGAATTTTTGCTTTTTTCGAATTTAAACCCTGTTATTTTTAGTGTTTCCGCTGCTGGTTCTTCTTTTACTACCGAAACCAAATAACTTATGCTTTTTTCTGAGTTATCTTTAGAAGTAATGGTATAAGCAATAGCGCTACCCACTTCAAAAGACTGTACAGAACCCACTGCTGGGGATATTTCGAATTTAGATTCGTTAAAATTAACAGAAGCCAAACTTAAATTAAGGTGGTCTGTTGCAGCTGGAACAGTAATAATAATTGTACCTGGTGTTTTTTCTTCACCACCAACAATTTCTGGCTGTGTTAAACTAATATTGGTATAAGAAACTCCAGACAATTGAAAATCATCTAATCTTGCAGCTGTTAAATCTACTTCAGAACCATTGTCATCGGATGGTTTACTATCATCTGAACTACACCCAATAAATAAACTAATCAATAAAAATATGCTTGTTTTAAATAAATTTTTCATTTTTCTTCTTTCTTGATGGGACATTTTTTTAATTAGACAAAGATATTCCCATCGAAAAGGCTTATAAAATTAATATGGTGAACACCATCTTATTCTTGGTGAGCAATTAAAATGACATGGTGAATTAACTGAAAATCAGGAAAAAATTTTCTTTAATTAAAAATGTATTAAGATTTTATAATTATTTATACTAACTATCTGCAATTTGTCATAATCAAATTTTGTCCATCTGAACCTGTTCCAAACCTCGTGTTTAAACTATTGAAATCAGTATTATGAGATTATCTATCTAGGCAACAGATAGGTTCACATGCATTCGGATGACATAAAGAATCTATTTGTCATACAAAATGGATATTCAATTATTTATTAAATCTAGTCGTTAAGAAGCAATAAATCGTTTTAAAAGGTATTTAGCCAATTTATAAAATAGAAACCCTGAAATGGCACCAAATGTCAATCCACATACAATATCTAACGGGTAATGTACACCAACATAAATTCTACTATATGCTACCACGGCACTCCAAAATAGTAAAATAAAAATGAGGTTTCTATGAAATTTCCTTAACATTAAACCTGCAAAAACAGCAGCTGCCATTGAGTTTGATGAATGCCCAGAAAAGAAGCCATATTTACCGCAACGAACAGCTATGAATCTCATTTGATCAATTAGATTAGCTTCCCCACATGGTCTGGGGCGCTGAAATCCTCGCTTGAATACGTTAGTGATCTGATCTGTAAAGGTGATCATTAAGGCAACTACCACTACGAAAACCAGTAATGACTTTAGCCCATATTTTTTATAAAGCATGAATAACAAAATAGCATACAATGGAATAAACGTAAGTTTGTTTGTTATTATCAACCATAAGTTATCCCAAGGTGTTGAACCTAGGTTATTCAAATACAAAAATAATTCGGTATCGTACTCTAAAAGTTTTTCAATCATAGTTATATGCTAATCTTCATATTTTGTTATTTCACTATCGTAAAACTCTGTAGCAAGCTTTATAGCATTTTCAGTTTCACTTTTTAACTCTTTTTGATCTTCAGCATCAAAGTCCTCAAACCATTCTACTTCATCATCTTCAAGATTAATAATAAATCTGGGAAATTCGGTATGAATTACAAAAATGGCATTAGGGTATTCTGTATTATCGCCTAATATAAATTTTGGGAGTGTCATTTTTTGAGTTTAAAAATTGTTGAAATATTAATTACTTTTTTGCATTGGTAAAGACTTCTTCTTGTAATTAAGAAATACCTTGTCGAACCGTTGTTCTAACATCATTTTTTTATCATTATCATTAATTACAAAACTAATTTTTGTTAACCATCTATTTGAAATGTTAGAATAGTCAGATTCTATTTCTTTAGTATCAGAGAGAAATATTGTTTCTTTTCCATCTTCAGCAAATATAAGGCTACTTCCATTAAATGTTTTTATATTAGTCCCGCTTAAAATTGTAGCATTAAGAAATTCATAATTAGCCAAACTTTGAAATGAGACAAAAAGTTGCCCATATTCTGATTCTGCAATCTTTACCCCTTTTATTTTAGCTATTAAATCTTCTGTGTAAGTATCTACATGTGTACGCTCCATGGCCTTTATATTTCCAAAAGCTGCTAATACTTTATCTATAGTTTTTAATAATTTCATATCAGTTTTTCAAAATACTCCTGGCAATTAATTTCTTAGTCAAATAATTAAATCGAATATACAATAAAATAGCTGCGGTTGATAAACCTGCCAATAACCCTAACCAAATACCAAAACTACCATATACAGTTTCCTTTCCTAAAAACCAACTCACAGGAAAACCAACCAACCAATACGATACAAATGTAATAATAGTAGGTATTTTAACATCTTGTAAACCACGTAAAGCCCCTAAAACCAATACTTGAATGCTATCACTTATTTGAAAAATGGCTGCTGCTATTAGCAGCTTAGATGCGATACTTACTACTTCGGTATTATCAAGTAAATTCTTGGCATCATCAAAATCTACATATAACTTTGGTAGTTGATTATGAAATATAAAGAACAACAATGCGAAGCCGATTGCAAACATAGTTCCCATTAAAAATAATGAAAATGCAATACGGCGCAGTTCATAATATGCTTTAAGCCCTTTTTGATTACCAACACGAATCATAGAAGCTACACTTAGCCCCATAGCTACCATAAATGTCATAGACGATAAATTAAGTGCGATCTGGTTGGCAGCTTGCGGATTTTTACCTAATAATCCACTTAACCATATGGCTGCTGTAAAAATAGCCACTTCAAAAAACATCTGCATGGCACTTGGCGCACCTAAATTGATAATTTTTTTAAGCATTAATTTATTTAAAACAAAAAACTTAATATTTGTTACAAAGGCTTTGGATTTCTCTTTTCCCTTAAGTAAGAACCATAAATACCAAACCATAATAATACGTGACACCAAAGTTCCGTAAGCTGCTCCTACAATGCCAAGTTCTGGAAAACCTAGTTTTCCAAAAATCAATACATAGTTTAAAATGATATTTATAATATTTGCCAATAATGTTGAATACATTGGATATTTGGTCATGGACAACCCATCACTAAATTGTTTAAAACCTTGAAAAATAATTAAAGGGATTAAAGAAAAGGCAACTAAATCTAGATAGGGAATTGCCAATTCTACAACCTCAGCGGGTTGCTTCATTAAATACATTAGGGGTTTTGCAAAAAATACCATCAAGAAGAGTAAAACCCCTAAAACAGTACATAGAAACAAGCCGTGCTTAAAAGAGGATTTTCCTTTTGTAAAGTCTTTTGCTGCATCTGCCTCTGCTATTAGAGGTGTTATGGCTGTAGAAAAACCAATGCCTAAGGACATGGCTATAAACATAAAACTATTACCCAAAGATACTGCTGCCAATTCGGCTGTTCCCAGCTGGCCTACCATAATATTATCAACAAAACTCACAAAGGTATGTCCTAACATACCAAGCATTACTGGTGCAGCTAATTTCCAATTATAGCTAAATTCTTTGGTATAGTGTTTAAATTGCATTAGACAAAAATAGTCTTTAGCCTTATATTTTTAAGAATTTTGTAATCTTCTTTTAATTTTTGTTAAAAATTAACAAATGTTAACAGTTGTTGATAAGTCTGTACAACTTTTAAATTGATTTATTGTAGTATTTTCATACATTCGTGAAGCTGTAAAAATGCAAACTAAATAAACAACAGCACTTTAGGAAACATTTAGCTTTTTATTTTAAAGGGATTAGAAGTATCAAAGCTTATAAGTTTCAGCGTTTAATTAAGGAGGGATTTAAATTCCTCCTTTCTTACTTATTAAGATTAAGATTAACATTCCTTTTAGAATTTTAAATATCCACTTTAGTATCTTGTAATAAATACATTTGTTATGAAGTACTTCTATCTATTTATTTTTATCACTCATGCTTTTTTAGGCTTTTCACAACAACCAACCAAGCCTTTTATACCTGAAATTGTAAAACAATTTCCTAATGTTCGTGATGTGGCTATTTCTCCTAATGGTGATGAAATTATGTTTTCTGGACAGAGCATTATGGGGAATCTATCTGCTATCATCACCATAAAAAAGAAGGGAAAGGAATGGGGCACTCCACAAGTTGCCTCGTTTTCTGGTCAGTTTTTTGACCTAGAGCCTTTTTTCTCTAAGGATGGTTTAAAAATCTATTTTGTTTCTACAAGGCCTTTGGATGTTGCATCAAACACCCCAAAAGACTTTGACATATGGTATGCAGAACGCGCCTCTCTTAGTGGTGATTGGTCGCAGCCCATAAATATGGGAAGCCCAATTAATACAGAGCATGGCGAATTTTATCCTTCGATAGCCAACAATGGTAATTTTTATTTCACCAGAGATAATCCTAATTTAAAACGTAAAGATGATATATATGTGAGTACATTTATTAATAACTCTTATTCTGAACCTGAAATGTTGCCAGATAGCATAAATTCTACTGGATATGAATACAATGCTTTTATCGCTCCAGACGAATCTTATTTAATCTATGGCTGTTATAATAAACAAGGAGGCTATGGCAGTGGTGATTTGTATATTAGTTATCGCACACATGATGGATGGTCAAAAGCTAAAAATTTAGGAAAAGCTATTAATACGAAAAAAATGGATTATTGCCCTTTTGTAGATAGCCAAACTAATACTTTATACTTTACGAGCAAACAAGATAATACGCAAATAGATTTTGAGACTCCACTATCAATCAATGAACTATTAAAAGAGTTTAATAAATATGATAACGGACTGAGTAGGCTATATAAAATCTCAGTGAGTGCATTACCTAAAAAATAAGTCTTTATAAACTAGAAATCTTCTCCTTAGCCACTTCAAACTCCTCTAAGATATCAGTAATAATTTGAGAAACAGGTTTGATATCATGAATTAACCCAGCAATTTGACCTATTTCCAGTTCCCCTTCATCTAAATCTCCTTCAAACATACCACGTTTGGCACGAGCTCTTCCTAGTAATGTTTTTAATTGTTCTATAGATGGTGATGACTTATAGAGTTCCTGAATATCTTCATAGAATTTATTTTTGACCAAACGCACAGGGGCCAATTCTTTTAGTGTTAATTGGGTATCTCCTTCCTTAGCATCAACCACTACTTTTTTAAATGCATCATGTGCTGAGCTTTCTATACTTGCAACAAATCGACTACCAACCTGAACCCCATCTGCTCCCAAAATCATGGTTGCTAACATCGCTTTTCCTGTAGAGATACCACCTGCCGCAATTAACGGAATTTGGATTTGCTCTTTAACCATAGGAATAAGGGTTAACGTTGTTGTTTCGTCTCTACCATTATGCCCACCAGCTTCAAAGCCTTCAGCAACTATGGCATCTACGCCTGCTTCTTGTGCTTTTAAAGCAAACTTCACACTACTAACAACATGTACTACAGTAATGCCACGTTCTTGTAACCAAGACGTCCATATTTTCGGATTTCCAGCTGAAGTAAATACGATCTTCACACCTTCTTCCACAATAATATCCATGATGTCTTCGATATTAGGATATAGCATAGGAACATTAACACCAAAAGGCTTATTAGTAGCCTTTTTGCATTTTTGGATATGCTCTCTTAAAACATCAGGATACATAGAACCTGCCCCTATGAGGCCTAAAATACCAGAATTACTTGCTGCCGACGCTAAACGCCAACCACTATTCCAAATCATACCCGCTTGAACAATAGGATACTCAATATTAAATAATTCGGTAATTTTGTTATTCATATCATTTTATTTATTAGGAAATAACTCCAGAACCTACAAGCTCATCTTTTAAATACCATGCTACAAACTGCCCTTCGGTTATTGCAGATTGAAACGTTTCAAATTCGACATACAAGCCTCCTTCTACTTTATATAGTCTTGCTTTTTGCAATGGCTGTCGGTATCGGATTCTAGCCATGACTTCCATAGTTGCATCCAGTTCTAACTCTAAATCTTCCCTAATCCAATGCAATTCATCATCTGTTACAAACAAGGCTTTTTTTAATAAACCTGGGTGTTCTTTACCCTGTCCTGTGTAAATAACATTTTCATCTACATCGGTATCAATAACAAACAAAGGTTCTACCGTACCTCCAACGGCCAGGCCTTTTCGCTGACCTTTGGTAAAGTAATGGGCACCTTGATGTTTACCTACTATTTTACCATAATCAACTTTATAGTCAATTTTACGAGATAAATATTTTAATTTCTCTTCTTTAGAATTAAATTCGGTTTCGGCATGAGCAAAAACATCTTGCTCTTTTGGTATTTCAACTATAACACCCTCTTTGGGTTTTAATTGTTGCTGAAGAAAATCTGGTAATTTCACTTTACCAATAAAGCACAAACCTTGAGAATCTTTCTTTTCGGCAGTCACCAAATCCAACTTAGTAGCTATTTCACGTACTTCAGGTTTTGTCAATTCCCCTATAGGAAATAATGATTTTGCCAATTGATCTTGGGATAACTGACATAAAAAATAAGACTGGTCTTTATTATCGTCAACGCCTGCAAGTAATTGGTAGATCGCTTTACCTTCTTTTTGAATAGTCCCTTTCCTACAATAATGACCTGTAGCTACATAATCTGCTCCAAGCTCTAAAGCAATCTTCATAAAAACATCAAACTTAATCTCTCTATTGCAAAGTACATCTGGGTTTGGTGTTCTACCTTTTTCGTATTCATTAAACATGTAGTCAACTATACGCTCTTTATACTGCTCGCTTAAATCAACCGTTTGAAAAGGTATTCCTAATTTTTCGGCTACTAATATGGCATCATTACTGTCATCTAACCAAGGACATTCATTGGATATTGTCACCGAATCATCGTGCCAGTTTTTCATAAATAAGCCAATAACCTCGTACCCCTGCTCCTTTAATAAATAAGCAGCTACACTAGAATCTACACCTCCTGAAAGTCCAATAATGACTCGTTTCATTTTAAATAAATTAGGCTGCAAAGATACGCATATTTACAGAAAATGATTATCGAAATACGGTTTCATAAATCACTTATTAAAACATTTTTGTTTATCTTATTTCAAAAAATATTAAACAAAATTTGGATTTTTGTTTAATTATTTTATATGTTTGTTAAACAAAATAAAACTATAAATATTATGAAACCATTAAATGCTTTAAAAAAATTGCCACTCATATTGATTGCAATGTTACTCATTGTAGCATGTAGCAATGATGATGATAACACTACTCCTGTGGTTGGAACACTAAACATTGTTGAATTAGCATTAACAGATTCTAATTTATCAAATCTGGTAGCCGCACTACAACGCGCAAACTTAGCTACAACTTTGCAATCTGGTACTTATACCGTTTTTGCACCCAGCAATGCTGCATTCGAAACGTTTTTATCCGATAAAGGGTTTGCTTCTTTAAATGATGTCCCTGTAGATGTACTCACTCAAGTATTATTAAACCATGTTATAGAGGGGGAGTTTAATTCTTCTAGCCTTAGCACTGGTTATAATAGCACATTAGCTACAGAAAGTAGTACCAGTAACAAGTTGAGTATTTACATAGATACATCTTCTGGTGTAAAATTAAATGGTATTTCCGATGTTTCTACACCTAACTTACAAGCCTCTAACGGCGTGGTGCATATCGTTGACAAAGTAATAGACTTGCCTACTGTAGTCGATTTTGCACTTGCTGATGACACATTCTCTACTTTGGTTGCGGCGTTAACAAGAAATGATTTAACATTCGATTATGTTACTACATTATCTACGCCTAATGGGACAGCCCCTGCTCCTTTTACAGTATTTGCTCCAACAAATGATGCTTTTGGGGATTTATTAACGGAACTTGGAGTAGCATCTCTAAACGACATCGACGAACCAACACTAAAAGCTACTTTAGACCTACATGCTGTAGCTGGAGCTAATGTATTAGCTTCTGCTTTAACAGATAATATGCCTGTAACTACCTTAGGTGGAGAGATCACAGCCAACGTAACTGGAGGCGCAACACTTACCGATGTAAATGGCAGAGTTAGCAATATTACCGTTACAGATGTACAAGCTGCTAATGGTGTTATACATGTTATCAATAAAGTTGTCTTACCTCAATTACCAAAAAATATTGTTGGCGTTGCACTTGACACTCCCGAATTAAGTGACCTAGTTGCTGCACTACAAGCAGCTGATGGTGATTTAGTTAATGTATTAAGTGGTGCTGGACCATTTACTGTATTAGCTCCTAACAATGCTGCTTTTACTGCATTCTTATCTGAAAATAATTTTGCTACTTTAGGAGATGTTCCAACAGATGTATTAGCTCAAGTGCTATTAAATCATGTTATTTCTGGGTCTACATTAATGTCGACTGACCTCGTTGGTTTAGGTTCTGGTTATGCTTCTACTGAAGCTACTGGTGCAGGCGACAATAAAATGAGTATCTTCTTCGATACTTCAAGTGGCGTGACCTTTAATGGCATTTCGACAGTTGACACACCAAATATCGAAGCTACTAACGGAGTTATTCATATTGTTGATGCTGTAATTGGATTACCCAACATTGTCGATCATGCTATTGCTAATCCAAATCTAACAAGTTTGGTAGATGCTTTAACAACTGGGGGCAATACCACCTTTACAGATTTATTATCTACACCAGGTGATTTTACTGTTTTTGCACCAACTAATGATGCGTTTACAGCATTTACAAACCCAAATACAAACGATTTAAATGATATTTTATCTAATCATGTTGTCGCAGGTGCTACAGCTACATCTTCTGGCTTGACCAATAGCTATGTAAAAACGGCTGCAACTTTCGGAGCCACTTCAAATAATTTAAGTTTGTATATCAATACAGATAACGGTGTAACACTTAATGGTATGTCTACAGTAGCTATACCAGATATTATTGCATCTAATGGCGTTATACATGCTGTAGATGCCATAATAGATATACCAACCGTTGTCACTTTTGCTACAGCCGACCCTACCTTTTCTACTTTAGTAGATGCTTTAACGACGTTAACACCTGCTACAGATTTTGTTGCCACGCTTTCTACAGCAAATGGAACAGCCCCTGCTCCCTTTACAGTATTTGCTCCAACAAACGATGCTTTTGCAGCAATAACCGTTCCTGAAGAAGCCACATTAACTCAAGTCTTGTTACATCATGTAATTGGTGGCATGAACGTGACTTCTGGTGATTTAAACAATCCAGGAAATACTATGGCTCCAAGCTTGGAAGGTGATGATCTTACTATAACTTTACCTGGTACTGGAAATAATATCGCAGATTTAACTGATGGCTCTGGAAATTCAGATATTGGAATAATAGCTGTTGATGTTCAAGCTGGTAACGGCGTGATACATGTTATAAATAAAGTAGCCATTCCAGATTTGACAAATTAGTTTGATTTGTTGATTGTAGACATTGTTAATCGTGGATTAAAATTGTCTATGAAAAAGGAAGCTCCTTTTAAAAAAGGAGCTTTTTTTATTTTTCCTTTTTGTATTTTCCTTGTGTTGAAAAGTCTTTCTGATTCACTAATTTTCCATTTTCATAGTATTTCCAAATACCATGTTTTTTTCCATGCTTATATCTTCCTTCTGTAATCAACTCGCCTTTTGGGTTATAAAACTTTGAATCACCATGAAGCTCCCCATTAACATAAATAAAAGATTTTAAAACAACATCTTTAACAGAATACCAGGTTGAAGCACCATCTAATTTTCCATCAATATAATTTTGTTTTTCTGCTACTTGTCCATCAGGATAATAGACAAAGCGCTCACCATGTAAATTTCCTTTATTATTATAGTGCTCTAAAGTTAATAGTTTATCGGAGTTTTTCTGATAATATTTCCATGTTCCAACATATAGCTTCCCATCCATTGTTCCTTCACTAATAAGCTTTCCTCTAGATGTAAAAAACTTAACATAGGTTTTATTATCATTTTCATTGAAAGTTCTTGTAGCCGTTAAAACGGGTTTCTTTCTAATATTTTTATAAAACTTAAAAACTCCTATCTCCTTTCCATGCGAAAATTCACCTTCATACCTAAGAACATTGGTATTCTTAAATGTTTTTTTCCAAATACCATGACGCTTTCCGTTTTCATCAAATTGATTAACACTTTGAGAGAAACTTGAACCATAAATTAATATAGCAAGCAGTGTAAATATTACCTTTTTCATTTTAGACTGTCTTTTTTGAGAGTTCATTTTTTTAGAACAACACTAATTAAACGAAAATATTATTTTCAAATTGTATAACAAAAAAGTTGCCATATTTAACAAAACATGGCAACTTCTTTGGTAAAAGTCTTCTTATCAGAAATTATATTTATCTTTTCTTCTTTTGCTGTGCCTGTTTTTGTTTTTCTGCCTGCTCCATCATTTCCTGCATACGTGCCTGGAATTTGCTTTGCTTTTTAGGTTTCTTTTTATTCTCTTGAATCTGAGCATGAATCTTATCTTCATCAAGGATATAATTTTTGATCACTAAAATAATACCAATACTAATCAAGTTAGAAATAAAGTAATACAAACTTAAACCTGAGGCATAGTTGTTAAAGAAAAACAACATCATGATTGGTGAAAAGTACATCATATACTTCATCATTTTCCCCATATCTGGCATACCTTCTTGTTGTGGCTGCGTGTTAACCTGTTGCCCTGTGGTTAAACGCATGTAGAAGAAAATTGCAATAGATGCCAATAATGGAAACAAACTTACATGATCCCCATAAAAAGGAATACTGAAAGGAAGGTTTGCTACCGTATCATAAGATGATAAATCCTCAACCCATAAAAAGCTTTTCTGTCTTAAATCGAACGCCGAAGGGAAAAACTGGAATAACGCATAAAATACCGGCAATTGTACCAAGGCTGGCAAACAACCACTTAACGGGCTAGCTCCTGCTTTAGTTTGCAAAGCCATGGTTTCTTGTTGCGCTTTCATTTTATTGTCTTTGTACTTCTCGCGGATGGCATCTAATTCTGGTTTCAGAATTTTCATTTTTGCCTGCGATAAAAATTGTTTATACTGTACAAAAGACAGTAATAATTTGATTAAGATCGTCATAACAATAATGGCAATTCCGTAAGGTAAAAACCCTCCTAAGAAACCAAATAAGGGAATAAAGACATATTTATTAATCCAGCCGAAAATACCCCAACCAAGTGGTACAATCTCGTCTAAATTTCTATCATATGCATTTAATATTTTATAATCGCTTGGACCGTAATACCAATCCATTGTTTTATTAATCTCACCACCAGCCAATTCCAAAGGCAGTTTTGCTACAAATGCCTTCGTATAAACAGTATCTACTTCTTCATCCTGAACTAGGTTTCTAGATTCGAAAGCTCCTGTTTTAAATGGAGCATCTGCTAATAAAACAGATGTAAAAAAGTGTTGTTTAAACGCTACATAACTAACATCCTCTGCGGTATCTTCTGTCTGCTCTTGCTGCCCTAAATAGTCATCCTTACCGTCTTCGTATTCAAAAACCACTTCGGTATATCTATTCTCATAAGAAATACTTTTTGCATGACGATACGTTTTAAGATTCCAATCTAAATTAACTGCTTGCGAACTGTTAATCACATCACTAAATCCTTGAGAACGAACCGTGAAATCAATCATATAGTCGTTATTTTTTAACTCGTAACGATATTCCAAAAACTTACTTTCCGATACTTTTAGTTTCATAGAAACAATGGTATTGTCACCATTTTTAGTTACAGTAGGTACAAAATATCTATCTCTTGTATTAACTATACGGCTTTCGGTAGTTCCAAAATTAATATTAAAAGAAGCATTATTATCTTTTACAATATAGATTGGTTCGTCATTAAAATCTACAAACTCCTTTAACCTGACTTCTGATAAATACCCGCCTCTATTATTAAACTTTAAGGCAAATAAATCGGTTTCAACCAGTGTTTCATTGTTTTCTGAAGCTAAAGTTTCCGAATATGCTAAAACACCAAGTTTATTCTTTAGATTAACTAATTGAAGGGAATCTGAAGTAGCACCAGCTGTATAATCTTCAGCAGTCGTTATTTTTGCCTGGTTTGGTTCTGAAGCTTTTTTCTCTGCTTTTATTTGTTCCTGCTTAGCTTTTTCTTGAGCTTCCAGTTCTTCTGGCGTTGGCTGATTTTGCCAAAGCATATACATTAATATTCCGAAAATGAGTATAAACCCTATGACCGAATTAATATCTAATTTTTTTTCTTCCATATTTTAATTTCTGTCATTCTGAAAGCACTATAAAACCTCTTTGTTAGATATTTTGCTTTACTCAAATGACCATACTACTAGTTTAAGTTTAATGAGGTTCCCTGCTTTGTGGGAACGACAAATAGCTAATCAATAAGCTCTCCAATTTTAACTTTGTGCCATACTGACACCCTTTTGATCTTTTTTATGATTTAAAGCTGCCTTTACAAAAGCCACAAACAATGGATGTGGATTAGCAACCGTACTTTTATATTCTGGATGGTATTGCACACCTACAAACCAAGGATGTTCAGGAATTTCAACAATCTCTACTAAGCCTGTATCTGGATTTAAACCTGTTGCCAGCAAACCTGCAGCTTCCATTTGTTCCTTATAGTTACTATTAAATTCGTAACGATGTCTATGACGCTCCTTAATAATATCACTCTTATATGTATCATGCACGATGCTTCCTTGCTTTAGTTCGCATGACCAAGCTCCTAAACGCATCGTTCCCCCTTTGTCTGTTATGCTTTTTTGTTCTTCCATCAAATCAATTACTGGATTTTTGGAAGTGATGTCCATTTCTGTTGAGTTTGCATCAGCCATACCTAAAACATTTCTTGCAAATTCGATGACTGCCATTTGCATCCCCAAACAAATTCCTAAAAAAGGGATATTATTTTCTCTAACAAACTTAACGGCTGTAATTTTTCCTTCTATGCCGCGCTCTCCAAAACCTGGTGCTACTAAAACACCATCCAGATGTCCTAGTTTAAGTTTGATATTATCGTTATTCAAATATTCTGAATGGATGGATTCTATTTTAACTTTCACCTCATTCTCTGCTCCTGCATGAATAAAGGCCTCCAAAATAGATTTATATGAATCTTGCAGTTCTACATACTTTCCAATGAGTCCAATAACAACTTCCGTTTTTGGATTTTTATGACGGTGCACAAAGCTATTCCATCTATCAATATCGGGTGCAGAACTTTCTAAATTTAATTGTTTTAAAACGACTTTATCTAAACCTTCTTCCAGCATCAAATTGGGGACATCATATATCGTTGATGCATCAATAGATTGAATGACAGCTTCTTCTTTAACATTGCAGAATAGGGCGAGTTTGCGACGCAAATCTTTTGGTAGATCGTGTTCTGTTCTACAAACCAATATATCGGCCTGCACCCCACTCTCCATAAGTGTTTTAACACTATGTTGTGTTGGTTTCGTTTTTAACTCTCCTGCTGCAGATAAAAACGGTACGAGGGTTAAATGAATTACAATACCGTTATCTTCTCCTAAATCCCATCGTAACTGACGTACGGCTTCTATATATGGTAAGGATTCTATATCTCCAACAGTACCACCTATTTCGGTAATCACAATATCATAATCACCCGATTTTCCTAAAAGTTGTACGCGACGTTTTATTTCATCGGTAATATGCGGAACGACCTGTACCGTTTTCCCTAAAAACTCACCACGTCGTTCTTTTTGGATGACACTTTGGTAAATGCGTCCTGTAGTTACATTATTGGCCTGACTAGTAGGTACATTTAAAAAACGCTCATAATGTCCTAAATCCAGATCGGTTTCTGCTCCATCTTCTGTAACATAACACTCACCATGTTCGTATGGATTCAGTGTTCCTGGGTCTACATTAATATATGGATCTAATTTTTGAATAGTAACCCGATACCCTTGAGCTTGTAATAATTTAGCCAGTGATGCTGCTATGATGCCTTTTCCTAAAGACGATGTAACCCCTCCGGTTACAAAAATGTATTTTGTGCTTTGTGTCATGTTGCGCTTATAAACGCAGGCAAATTTACAAAATTAAAATAGTTATTTCAGAATTAGTTTTATGTTATTTAAGGGGAGTTTTTAACAATGATTTGGACAAGAAAAAAGAGAATGAAAATTTAAAACTGCTAAATGAAAAGCTCCCAGAGTTGCAATCCTAAACTGAATAAATTAAAAAATAAAGTTAAATACTATCAAATAATTGACAACAATAAGGCAAATGATCCCTATAAAACTTATATAAAACACCAAGTCGGTTTTAAAAAAAACCAACTTGGCAACTTTTTTTAATGCTAATTTACAAAGCATTTATATTACTACTTTTTTGTTAACTTTTGAACCATTAGAGCTTATAACCGACACTAAATAAATACCTTTTAAACCATTAATTGGAATTGAAAGATCTTCTTTAAATTTATTGATCTTAAGTTTATTTATCATACGTCCGCCAATATCATATAATGCCACATCTCCTGTAGTTTCAATATTTTTAATGACAAGGCTGGAAGGCGTTGAATAAACTTTAATGTTTGATGCGTCAGCATCAACAACACTAAGTGTTGTATTACTAACACCGCTTCTATCATAGCCACTAACGGTTGCCCATGCTATTTCTTGCAATTGTCTTCCCAATGTGTCGCCAGGAGAATCATATGGAATCCCCCAAACATTATTTGTATTTACAGTTAAGCCTTCTGGTGATTTCTTATATATAGTTGCATACATGACACAAGCAATAAAATAACTGCCTATCTCATTAAGATGAATATCATCACTATAAAAATGTTCAATGGAATTAACACCACTCAAGGTATTATTCTCAATGGCATCATAAAGCCTCCCCATGGCTTGACCTCCTGGTATAATTAAGACTTCTTTGTCTGGGTTTAATGCATTTGTATAATCTGCAATGCCTTCCCATTTCACCAAATCGTCATCTAAACGTTGTCTCCATGGAAGATGGTCATCATTATCATAAGAACACCCAACTAAACCAGGGCCACTATTAATACAATGCCATGTTTCGTAGATATACATTTGACCATTAGGACTATGCTGGTGAAAAAAGTTATTGAAATTATCGACTATCTCGTAGGTGTTCGACCAAGTTAAGTGATTTTGCAAAGGTACTGCTTCCGTGACAATCAAACGGTCATAATTACCTGTAGGTAGATCTATACTATAATCCCAATCTCCCTCTCCTCTTTCGGGGTTTTCCCATTGATTCGACAAAGGGGAGCCATTGATTATTTGTTTCGCAAAATTATAAGTAGTTTCCGCATCGTCATTAGCAAGTTCATCGATCATTTGTGGAATCGTGTGAGCGATTAAACTATGTCCAATAAAATAGACCGAATGGTCTTGGGCTATTAATGAATTTGAAAAAAGCAGCAATAATAAGTAAGATAATTTTCTCATTGTAGGTTAAGGTTTTTAAGCTAATTTTAAATAAATAAAGGCGATTGTTTTTTTATATAGAACTCATCTTGACTTTTCCTATTTCTTAAAAAGTCAAGATGAGTTCATAATTAAATATATAACAGCCAACGATAAAAATTTCCTACCATTGGATTAAAAAATTGAAGAGCTGTAAAAGGAGCCAGACAACAATCTGTTTTACAGAATATTGAAAAGAGGATGTCTAAAAAGTATGTTCTATGTCATATTGAGCTTGTCGAAATATTTTTAAAATACTGATAATCAATATTGGTTTCGACAGGTTGCACACTGAGCGTAGTCGAAGTGCTCAACCTGACAAATCAAATTATAAAGATTTTTAGACACCCTCATGAGGTTATAATATTCGTCTAGCATTTATTTTATCCTTATGTTTTTCAAATAATTTTCAGTAAAATAAATGACGCCATCTGAATTTAGGTGGTGGTAATCGTAGTAATATTCTGGATTCAATACAGATTGTGAAAAGTCGTAAACCTTTATGCCTTTGATATTTTCCATTGTTTTTAGGAATTCATAAACCTTGGTAAGACCTCGTTTAGTTCCTAATAAATTTGGTGGTATAATGAATATAATTTCGGTTTTATGAGATAAAGCCAAATCTATAGTTTTCATTAGAACTTGCTTACTTTTTTTAAATCGGTCTGAATCTGGTCTTGAACTCCAGGTATCGTCAACCAATGTCTTTTTTTTAGCCGATAAATAATCTATTTCTTCTACAACTTGAGTTTGTTTTTTCTTTGTTTCCGGGGCATAATACAACCACTTTTTCTCTAATTTGCTCCTTAAGTATGAATGAATACGTCCATATTTATTTTCGGAATCGAAAAATATATATCGTGTCAAAAAAGACATATCAAAAGGCTCAATATCAAAAGTATTTGTTGCAAACGGATGTGTATCTGAAAACATCAACTGAGGTGGTAAGATATAATAAAGCTGTTTTACTGTATTCTTTTTTGAGTAGAAGTAATCCAGATAAAACAACTGTTCATTAATACCACAAACAGCTCCTCCTTGTCCTAAATTGACTATTTTTTTATTTAGTATTCCTTCTACCCGATCATGATTACCATGTCTTGAAAAATTTCTGGCCTGAGATATGCCTAAAAAAGCGATATCGTACTCATTTTTTTCTTTTAAAAACAAAAGATTACTTTCTGTTTCACTATTTAAAAAGCCCTTATTTTTAACAAGTGTTGACGTCACTGAAATAGGGACACAAATAAGGATCATTAAAATTATTAGATACTTGACCAATTGAAATAGAAAACGCTTCATACCCTTTATTTAAAATGCAAAGTATATAAATTCGGTTTTGTTAAAATCTCCATAGTAGAAGAGTATAAACCCAAGAAATAAATAAAAAACCCACCTCATGTATTTTGCTTGTTTGAATCTAAACTCAGCAATAGCATATTGTTGTTCTCTTCCTTTCCATTCTATTAAAATAAAAATCATTATAAGCATTAGTGTGGTATAAACGCCCCCCATTTTTAAAAATTTAGGTACGGTAAATAAGGAAAGAGACGTAATCCTTGCCATATAGTGTAGCGCATGTTGAACATTATCTGCTCTAAAAAAGACCCAACCTAAAAGCGTTAGCCCAAATGTTTTTAAGATGTTTAAAAACTCGTTTACAGATGGATAGCTTTTTCCTTCGGCCACAACGTTTGTATTTACCCTATTTTCGTGAGTTAATAATAAGGGTAAAAAGTAAATAGCATTTAATACGCCCCAAACAATAAAAGTCCAATTGGCACCATGCCAAAACCCGCTCACTATAAATATTATAAATACGTTTCTAATTTTTGACCACACACTCCCTCGGCTACCTCCCAATGGTATATAAAGATAATCCTTAAACCATGTCGATAACGATATGTGCCAACGTCTCCAAAACTCGGCAATATCTCTGGAAAAATATGGAAAGGCAAAATTTTTCTTTAAATGGAATCCAAAAAGTCTGGAGGTTCCTATTGCTATATCTGAGTATCCTGAAAAATCCCCATAAATTTGAAACGCAAATAACAGAGCCCCCAAAAGCAACGTACTACCCGAATAATAATCTGAATGAAGAAAGATCTCGTTCACATAGCGGGCACAATTATCGGCAATGACCACTTTTTTTATTAAGCCCCAAAGTATTTGTCGGAGCCCATCTACCGCTTTGCTATAATCGAATGTTCTCTTTTTATAAAATTGTGGTAGTAAATTTGAAGCTTTTTCAATGGGACCTGCAACTAACTGAGGGAAAAAGCTAACAAATGCTGAAAAGGAAATAAAATCCTTTGTTGGCTCCATTTTTCTTTTATAAACATCAATGGTGTAACTCAATGTTTGAAATGTATAAAAACTAATACCAACTGGTAATACGATATTTAAAGAACTAGCTTCTATTCTCATATTAAAGAAGGAAAACATCGTTGTAAAATTATCAATAAAGAAATTATAATATTTAAATACACCGAGTAATCCCAGATTTACTACAATGCTAATCCAAAGCAAAATTTTCCTTTTTGTTTTATGTGCTTCTTTTGCGAGTTGGAATCCAACCGAATAATCAATAACAGTACTAAAAAGTATAAGAAAAAGAAATCGCCAATCCCAACATCCATAAAAAAAATAGCTAGCTATAACTACAAATACGTTTTGAAGCTTAAGGTTTTTATTGAACACAAACCAGTATAATATAAAAACTATTGGTAAAAATATTGCAAAATCGATGGAGTTAAAGAGCATAGTACTTATCGAGTTCTTTATTTAGAGAAGTTTAAGCGTCTTTCTTTTCAAAACAAACAGCGGTAAATAAAAAAAGATGCCTATTAAAGAAAATAACAATCCTCCTATGGATCCTACCGCAAACGAAAACCAAAACGCTTCATTTTGTCCGCTCCAAACAAAAGGGATTAATCCAACAATGGTCGATACTATGGTAAGAATAACGGGTATTATTTTATAATTAAAGGCTTTAAAATAGAGCAACCTAGTATCTCTATTGGGGTATTGAACTTTTAAATTATTGAAGTCATTGATAATGTACAGTGCCGAATTAACACTAATACCGCACAATAAAATAAAAGACGCATAACCACCTTGATCAAAATTGAAATCGAAGAGGTAAAAGGTTAAAAATACGCCTATAAAAGAAATGGGGATCATACTTATTATGGCAAAGGGTTGTTTTAAAGATTCAAGGAGAATGGCGCAGATAAAAAAGATGATTAAAATGACTATAAACAAATAGTAATATTGTGTTTTATCCTTTTTGTTCCATCTATTATATTTTTGCTCAAAAATTTTATAGCCTAAGGGTAATTCTGGCTCGAAACTTTCTATATTTTTCTTTCTTACTCTTTGGGCTAAAAGCGGCGTTCCAAGAAAATCATATGCCACTGTTAAACTGTATTGTTGATTATTTTTTTTAATAGTATTTCCTGTTTTTCTTTTTTCAATGGAAGCTAACTGATCCAGCTTGTATTGTTTATTCTGAATTGAAATGGGCGTATTTTTTAAGTCCCAAACATTAAATTTTTGGTATTTATCCGATATCAATTTTACTCTTTGTAATTCATGGTTCTGAATAATAGAAGGTAATTTACCTGAATATACTTGATTTTTTAGGTATCCATACAATTGCGTTTGTGAAACATTGGCAAGGGCCAACTTATTGTCATCAAAATCTAAATAATATTCGTAAAGTGCATGATCTCTCCATCTACCGCTAGTTATTTCTACATCCTTTACCCTGGAACCTGTACTGTCAATGAGTTGTTGTTTTAATTGTTCGGCATAACGATATAATCTGTCATAATTATAGCCTTCTAATACAATTCTGTTGCTTTTTGAACCAGATCCCAGAGCATTGGAAAACCCTCTACCAACACCGCTCACCGTCCAATCTAAGCCTCCCAAACTAACCACTTTAGATTCTAATAAGCTTTTTAACGTATAAGGGAACCCGCCAAATTCATACTCTTCCTTAAAATAAATCGAAATATTTGAGTTTCTGTAACTGGAGATTCTGGTTTCAAAAAGTTCAATTTCATCAAATTTACTAAGATAAGCCTCCATATTAGTTATGGCCTCATTAAGTTGTTGTATGGTGCAACCATCTGGCATCTGGCCTGTTACCCTTAATGATGTTCTTTCTGGCTCAGAATAAAAGGAACTTTCAAAAACATCTTCAGTAAATAATCTTAAAGCACCTCCTATTATTTTTTCTAAAGTGGGTCTAACTTCATTTGCAAACCATTCAGTACCTATACTTTTATTGTATATGTTAGCAAAAAAATCTTCATTTTCAATTTCTTTTGGCAATAAATGAAAAGGGATTCCAAAACCTAAAACGAAAACAACCACAAATACCCATTTTAAACGTGGCTTTTTCATAAAAAAAAGAACTTGACTATACCAATTTGTAAATTTTACAATACGTTTTTTTCGTTTTCTAGAAAAGCGCATTCGTTTTTTAGATAAACTCATTTTATCTAACAAAGCGGGTACAAAATATAGCGACACCAATAAAGAAACACCAATATTAATAGCAATAACCAAAGCAAAATCCAATAAGTCGGCGCGTTGCGTTTCCTTTAATAAAAAAATAATCATCAACGCTCCAATGGTCGTAAGCGTGGCAGCTAAAATGGCTAAAAAGGCTTTCTTATTCCCTTTATTTCTTATATGGTCTATCATAATAATACTATTATCTATAATAATCCCAAAAGAAATGGTAATACCCGCAAATGAGTATAACTGTAATTCTACGTTAAACAGATAATAAAAAATAACCGCTATTAGTAAATTAGTAATGATACTTAAAAACAAAATGGTTAAATACTTAAAACTTCTATTAATTATTAAAATAAGTATGAGTAAAATCAGAAAAGAAAACAGGGTTCTTTTTTGTATTTTCTGTAACTCTTCAACAACATATTCTGTGGTATCCTGAGTAAGTTTTATACTGTAACCACTATCTAATTCACCATTCAAAGCAATAACTTTAGCTTTAACTGTATTTGCCAAATCAATGGTATTAACATTTTGTTCGGCATATATGGTCATATTAATGGTATTTAATCCATTTATCCTATAATAGCTATTTACATCGGCTTCTTTATATTTAATCTTTGCTATATTTTCTAAATGAACAATCCTATTCCCAATTTTTTTTACTGGTATTCTATTCCAGTTAATTTCTGTTTCTGGTTTATAAGATAAACTGATTGATATTTTATGATGACTATCACCATTCGTCTTAAAAATACCATGTCCTAATTCTTTTTTATTCAAATAGCTACCAATAGCCTGTTGAATATCATTTACGGAGAGCTTTAATTGTAAAAGTACTTTGGAATTATATTCTACAACCCATTCAAAAGGAGCTGCTCCATGAAGATTCACCCGGTTAACACCTTTAATCATCGATAATTTTGGTAAGATATACTTCTCGGCATATTTCTTGATAAAATATGGGCTTTCATTAGCATGCACACTATAGGACAGTATAGGCGATTTATTTTCATTAGCAGCACTTAATGACAAGTTTGGATAACTAACACCTTCAGGGAATTCGGTATAAGATTGACGAATCAAATTTGCCAATTCGAACCGAACCGCATCCATATTAATATGGTTTTTGAACTTTAAAGAAATATTACCCCTACCCTTATCAGATGTAGAACTAATATTCTTGATACCTTTAACCGTATTAAAAACACCTTCCAGTTTTGAGGTCACTTCCTGCTCGATAACTTTGGCAGAAGCATCTCTCCAACTGTAATTTACATGTATTGACGGCAAGGTTTTAGTTGGAGCCAATTGTACACTAATTAGGGGAATAAGACAGGCTCCAACAATGGATAGACATATGAACGCAATAAGCGTAGAGAATGTAGAAAGCTTAAAGTTCATATAACCATTTGTATAAAATTATTATTTACTATGCTTTTTATAACGTTAATTTAATCAATTGACACTTTTAAATAAACGGTCCCACCTAAACCTGTCTTGATAATTTGAAAATAAAACACATTGTACCTTGCCTATAATATTTGACTCTGGTACAAAACCCCACCTGCGGGAATCTTCGCTACTTTTTCTGTTGTCTCCCATCATAAAATAATAATCCTGGTTAAAGGTATAACTCGTTGATTTTTTATTATTTATATAATACACCCCGTTAATCTCCTTAATTTTGGAATTTTCGGAACTATTTATTGCCCGTTCGTATAATGAAAACGTTTCTGGACTTAATTCTATTTTCATCCCTTTTTCGGGTACAACAAAAGGCCCCATATTATCAAATGTCCATTTTTTATCAGGTAATTTTGCAAATAGTTTTTTTT
>NZ_JABBHF010000007.1:5000-337521 GCF_012910715.1 Flavivirga algicola | reverse complement strand
GATTCATACTAATTTGTTGTGAAGCTCCATACCTGTCCAATGGTTATGCCCCCCTTGCCATCCTTTGCAACGACCTTCCAGTAGTAAGTGGTCGCGGCCGCCAGTGAGGAGGCCACATAATCCTTGCTCGGGTGGTCTGCCACCACCTTGGTGGTCGGTGACGGGTCGGTGTCCAGATAGATATCGAAGGTCAGGCTGTCGCCGTCCACGTCCGTTGCACCCCACATCAGTGACGCCGAGGTCCCCTGTACGGTCCCGTCCATTTCTGGCTTCTGCAGCGAAGGGGCGAAGGGCAGGTGGTTCTCCTCCCCAAAGCCTTCCGTGTAGAGCTGGAATGCCGACGAAAAGTCGCTCGAGGCATTCTTGCTGTCGCTCGCCCTCACCCGCCAGTAATAGGCCTGGTCCCTGTCCAGAAGGATGGTCCTGCTGGTAGCGGTTATGTTGTTGACGCTGTGTGTTATCTGTGTGAAGGCGGCATCCAGGGACACCTCAATGGTATACTTTATGGCATCCTCCTCCGCATCGCTCGAGGCCGACCAGCTGAACTCAAGGTTGTTGTCTATGCACAGCAGGTTGTTCTCGGGGGCCGACAGCACGGGTACCGTTGGCGCATTGTTGCCTGTCGGTCCCGGGTCTGGTCCTGGGTCTGGGCCTGGCCCAGGGGCATCACTGCCGCCGCCGCAGGCCGTTACTAAAATTCCGATCATCGTAATAAACAAATACTTTTTCATGGTTGTTCTTCTTTTTGTTGTCTTTTTCATCATTTCTTGATTATTTTTAAAACCTTTGGTCTGCCGTCCCCCATCTCTATGGAGGCAAAATAGATACCAGCAGGCGCGCCGTTTATCTCCAGTCCCACTCGGCCGTCGCTCACGGGATAGCTTCCCGAGGAGACCAGCTGGGAATAAACGTTGTAGACGGACACCGTAACATTTTTGAGTGGTGCGGGCAGCGCTATGGAGAGCCCTCCCTCTGTCGGGTTGGGGGACACAGAAACAATACCGTTCATGGTCTTGCTGAGCACGCCCTCGCAGGCCACACTTGTTTTTACCTCCACCACGTCGCCATAGGAGGCATCAACGGAGAAGGCGGGCGAGGATGTCCGCAGGACCTTTGCGCTGTTCACGTAGACATCGAAGGGCGCCGTGCCCTCGGAGATGTTCACGGCCACCTTGCCAGAGCCCGAGGTCGTCTTGCCCGTTACCGAGGTACCCGCCTCTATATCCAGACCGTAGCACTGGATGGAACCGCTGGCCGTATTGGTGATGCACAGCTCGTAGGGGCCCGCGGCCAGGTTCTCTATGAGCCATTCGCTGGTAAAGTTGATATCGGAACCGCCATCAAGGTTGGCAACATAGCTCCCAGAATTCCTTGCCTGGATACTTATCTGGCCGTTGCCCTTGCCAAGACAGGTCTCCCCCGTGGCCTTGACAGTGTAGCTGTCGTCGCCTGTCTCTACGATGGCACCCGTACAGGGGACTGATTTATAAATTTCTGCCCCAGAATTGTAATATAAAATACTATTGATTGTATTTACATTATATACTGATGAGCTACTATGGCATGGTTGTCCATCAAACCTTTGCTTTACCTTTTGACGATACTCATTTTTGTCTGGTATAGCACATCTATATTCATCCAGATACAATCCGATATTATCGAACGGAATATCTGGAGCATAGCTTGGCCTTGGCTCTTTAAATTTTAAATTCAAATTTGCGGCATTAACAAACAAAGATTCATTAATATCAATTGTTCCCTGTACATCAACTTCTGGAGGCAGCTCAAAGTTTCTACCAGACGTACTACCATGGATCATATTATCATGAAAACGCGTTTCATATGGTTTTGCCAATTTATTATCAAATATGGCCTGCATAGATGGACGAAACAAAGGATATCTATCTGTCCAAAAAGGTTCTATACGATCAATCCAATTCGTTTCATTCAATCCATTTTGCCATCCAGAAATACCAACATCCTCCAACATTCTACCTATATAGTTTCTTTTATCATTAGAAGTTGGGTTTGTAGTTAAAAATTGCATCATTTCTGCATATTTCTCAGCAGTTCCCCCGCTATTGGAGCGTATGGCGACCCAGCCATTTAAGATAACGTTATTACGTACCCAATTTCCATTACCAGCATTTATTAAAACACTATACATGCCTCCTTTATAAAACACATTTTCTTTAACATCATCGCCTCCATCTCTATCATCAACATAGACTCCCATTCTACCAAAAAAACCAGGTATACTCATAATATGATGAATAAAATTATGTCGAATCACATTTCCATGAGACCATAAATTAGCTCCTGTATATATAGCGCCTCCATCACCTTCTTCAACACCTACATTAAAAGCTTCATTAAGTTCTATAATGTGGTCTACACCATGATGCGTTACTGGTTGTCCGTTTGTATTATGAATCAAATTGTTTCTAAATATATTTCCTGCCCCAGAAATACCACATGCCTTCCCATAAAAATCCTTTGAATAAATCTGGGTAAAGTGGCAGTTTTCCATAATATTATTACCATATTCAACGGATGTAGATGTTATTTTACCCCCATACAATCTACTATTGTTAGGCACATCGTAAAAATCGCAACTCTGTACCTTACTGTTCTTTACATCATGCCAGAAATTTACCGATGTAAGTGGAGCTGCTATAAATCTAAATGTAATACCAGCTACCAATATATTCTGACTGGTCCCTTTAACATTGACGGCTCCTTGTCCATTATTTCCAGATCCAATATTCTGAATCGTCATTTTTTTTATCTCGATATCCTGACCATCATTTATTTCAAAAAGCTGTGGCCCAGCCCAGACACCTATTGACGTGTTGTCATTAATTGTTTCCATAGGCCATATATATAACCGAGAGTCTGTAGGATCGTAATACCATTCTCCTGGCTCATCAAGTTCGCATAAAAGGTGATAAAAAAACAAACGACTTACCTCTTCATCGGCTACTCCATATCTAGATCCGTTTCTTAACTTTATATCACCAGATGTATTTATGGCATGGACTATATTATCTTCCTTATACCATTCTGCAGAAATGTAACCTCTGGTTTTCATTTTTTTCAGCCGTCCCAATTCTGCACCCCACTTTGAAGCATCTATGGTCTCCATAAGTTTAAATTCTGGACCTTTTGGAGTGCTTTCAGTTCCAGATTCATTAACGGTCTCCCCAGTAACAGTTCCAATATTTATATGCGCAAATCCTATATTGGGAAACCTAGCAACTGTACCCATTTTATCATTTATTGAAATCTGGGCACTGGGCTGATCCAAAAGGGTCTGTAATTCGGTATCCGTAATCACTCTTGAGAAAACTTTACCCTTAGCATTATTATGTAATTTAGCCAATAAATTATCTTCGGTTACAATCTGAAACTGTTCTGGATTTATAAATTTGCTGCCATCGAAGATTACTTTTTCATCTTGAAAGCCACTGAAAGAAATTCCATTATCCTGAGAACCCAGCTCGCATGTTGTATCAAAATAGTAACGCCCCCCTCTAATAAATATATTTTTAGCTCCCGTGCTTCTCGCTTTGTCCCTTGCCCCTATTAAAGTAGCTAACGGATTATTGATCGACCCATCGTTGCTGTCATTACCATTGGTAGCAACATATAGATCTTGAGCAGTAACGCCTATGTTCACACAAAACATAAATAATAAAAACAGGGTATACGATCGTATTTTTTTTCTTTTATTCATACTTTTTTGAATAGTTGTAGATTATGTTTTTCCCAACTATTACGCTATATAAAATCAATTTGGGTTAAATACCTTAGTAATAATTTAGAATAGTTGATGTAACTATACTAACAAAACTAAATTGAATAGAGGAACTTAACCCCTTATATAACTTTCATATTGGGAGGACAAATTGTTCAATTTGCCAATATTGATGTATATACTTACAAAAAATATCTCTATTTGCTTTTATATTAAAAAAAAAAGATTATTTAGATAGAAGTGTTTAGCACAATTTGAAGATTATTTAGGAATCAAAAATATTTAAAAACTTCCTATAACAAAAAATGCATCACTGTTATGTAATACATTTTTTGTTAAAGATTGATTAGATTGACCTATAGTTTATAAAGATCGAATATGCATGGCAAGTCCATTTTCTTTCAACAACTGATGATTTATGGTATCATTAGAATTAACTTTTCTCGTTTCAATATTTACTTTGGTGATGGATGTACTATTTTCATCATCTGAATAAATTGTGGCTTCATAATTTTTATTTTTATCCAGAAAATCCAACGAGATATTCAATTGACGGCCTTTAACCCCTGTTAAAGCTCCTACAAACCAATCATCCCCACTACGTCTTGCTACAATACCATATTCACCAGGAAATCCATCAATTATCTTAGTATCATCCCAAACCGTAGGTAATGCGTCGTAAAATGCTAGTTCTGGCACTTCTTGAATAAAAGTTTTTGTATCTCCAGCTCCAGGTCCATCGGCATCGGAGCCTTCTGGTCTATCATACCAATACAAAAATTGCCAAGGACTGTAAATACAAACTGCTTTTGCTAATTGAGATGTATGGGATCCCATTATTTCTGTAACTCGAGGGGCAAAATAACAATTTGTCTGATCGCCTGCTCCTGCTATCATTCTTGTAAACAAAGTATTTAATACCATGGAATTTTTTGGAGATTCTTCATCACCCCTGATACCTTCTTGAGTCATTAGGTTTGGATATGTTCTTGAGTAACCAGTCGGACGGTACTCATCGTGAATGTCGACCATTAATTTATGGTCTGCTGCTTTTCTAACAGCATCATGTAACCAACTTGTCCATTCTTGCGAGCCCACATTAACAAAACCGTACTTAAGCCCCGTAACACCCCAAGAACTTAACAGAGGAAGCACATCATCTAACTGTTTCTCCATAGATCTTCTATTCACATATAAAACGACACCAATATTTTTACTCTTAGCATATTGAATTACTGCTTTTAAATCTAATGGTCCATTGGATCGATTCGGATCAATAGTTACAGTAGTAGCATCAGACGCTTCATCATATTCATTACCATACCATCCTGCATCGAATTCAATAAACTGCAAATGATGCTTTTCAGCAAAATCCACACAGGCCATACCTCCCTGGGTTGTAAGTGTTGATTCTCTAATAATTTTTCCTGGCTTAATCCAAGATGTATTTTCTATTTTATTAGGTTCATTTAAATTAAGAATCAAATAATTATTTTCTAATATTTCTGCTGGACGCTCCCCTGCCATTATAAAACGCCAAGGCGATTTATCTACAGAATCGCTAAGTTGAACCAAACTATCTAATTTTGAAACTAATGTTCCTGGGTATCCAGGTTTTGACATAAATTTCATTCGGGAATAATCCACTAAGCCAGCTTCTCCAATGGCAGCGAATAACGAATCATTAAGTTGAATTAAAAGAGGTCTTTCAACTATGGTATCTATTTCTGATACTTTGCTTTTTTTGATTTCCTTTTGAGCCATCCTTGAAGCCCACACATCGGCATTTAACGGTAATGAAAACTCTGTTTTCTCTTCCTCTATTTTACCTCTATGCTTTGGGAATTCATACCGAAATGCAACACCTTCATTATAAGCTCTGATTCTAAGATTAAATTTAATATCATCTCCTTTTAGGGCTATAAATGATTCTTGATATGTATCTTGATATTGATTCTTCTCACCATAAACTGGTATCCAACTGCTATCAACCTTAGTTGTTTTTACATAATCTATTTCAATGTGTTGTGTTGTATCAATAGCTCCAATCCCTAAACCAGATGGCTCAATAATCTGATGTCCTTTATATTTTACGCTATACGATGTCCCCAGTTTTTCGTCAATATTAAAGAGTAAATTAAAGTGTCCATCAGGACTTTTAACCTCAACACTCTTTTTCTTCTCTGAACAAGAAATGGTTATTATTGAAAATAACATTAAAAGAATTAAACTGTATACATTTCTATTTTTGAAATTCAAATAAGTTTTGTGCATTTTAGTAGTAAAAAAATTAATTATAAATAGATTTCTAAATTAAGTTATAAAATATATCACCTCTCGGTCTTCATTGTTTTTCTAGTCATAATATTAATTTCTGGCCAAATAAATCTAAACAACAAACTAGCATAGAATTATATTAGATAAATTGATTATCATCTCAATTTATTAAACATAGACAAAAGTGATTAGTAATATAATTTCAAATATAATGTCTATAATCTAGGGTTATGGATACAAATATTTCCTTTTCTCTTATAATTCGTTCAAAATTGCCCTTTAAAACTATAAAGCGATTAAATTGTTTCAACAAAAACCTCTATCCAATAATTAATTGGATAGAGGCAACTAAACTAAATAAATATGACTAACTCAAAATTTATTCATGACTAACTCAAAAATTTTTTTTATCACATGTAACTTATTAATGATAAACCACAATGGCATCATGGATTAACAAAAGTGAATATCAAACTAAACTTGATTTATGTGATAATAGCATTTACAAAGTTGGAAAACTTTTTTCTCTTTTATAGCCTCAAAATTGTTCTTAATAGTACCCTATTTTGTTCATTAACAGAGGTAGTAGGCAAAAAATCGGATTAATAAAAAATTTTTACGTTTTTTAAGTAGTATAGTAGATTAAGACGATAGCTTTAACTTTTTTATTTAATTATGGATTATATTAAACAAAATATTATGCCAAATAAATGCTAGTTCTAGCTTTATCGAATTCCCAATTAGCCTTAATAAATTTTAGAGCAAAAGTGATTTGATTTTCGACAGTTTTTGAGCTAATATTCATTTCTTTTGCTATTTCTTTTACAGAAAGATCATCAAAACGACTTTTTACAAACGTTTCTCTTCTATGTGTAGGCATTTTGAAATGCAAAAAAAACAAAAAAGCCTGTTAATCAAACGACTAACAAGGCTTTAATTTGTGTTGATATTAATTAAGTCGGGGTGGCAGGATTCGAACCTGCGACCTCCGCGTCCCAAACGCGGCGCGATAACCGGGCTACGCTACACCCCGAATAGGTTATCATTTTAAGACTGCAAATATAGTCTTTTTATTCATTTCACCATTTTTTATATAAAAATATTTACTCCTAAATATCACAAAAATATATTATCAAAAAAACTATATTTTAGCAAACCTAAATACAAACGATTAGCTTGTGCATTTTATAAAAAAAAGAATTACTATTTTTCTTATTATTGGATTTACTCTTAATGCTTTAGGGCAATCAAAAATTAAAGGAAAAATTATAGATAAGGATAATGGTATCATACTATCAAACGTACAAATAACAAATCTAAATAACCCAACTTCTGTTGTTTCTAATTTAAACGGAACCTTTGAAATCTCTGAAGCCAGTACCTATTCTTTTAAAAAAGAAGGTTACCTTGAAAAAATTCTTGATTTAAAACATGACTCATATTATATTATTCAACTAATGATGAACCCATCTGAGCTAAATGAAGTCATTATTAACTCAAACCATATTCCAAAAAAACTAAAAGAAGCCGTAACATCAATCAATATTGTTCCTTTAAAAGCTATTGAACTAGGCAATGATATTAACATAGCATCCGTTTTAAACAGAACACCTGGGGTTTTTATGCAAAGTGGGGCGCTTAATACCAACCGAATAACAATTAGAGGGATCGGCTCCAGAAACCTATTTGGCACGGCTAAAATTAGAGCTTACTTTAAAGATATTCCACTAACAACAGGTAGCGGAGAAACTACTATTGAAGATTTTGAATTAAATACCATCTCACGTTTTGAAATTGTTAAAGGTGCGGCTTCTAGCATTTATGGTGCTGGCCTTGGTGGAACTGTACATATAACACCCAAAAATGCGTTTTTAAATCAATCGGCTATAAATACAGGAATCTCTGTAGGTTCTTTTGGATTATCAAAAGGTACTATAAATATTAACCATGGTAACGCAACTCATAGCTTTAGAGCTACTCAAAGCTATACTCATAGCGACGGATATCGCGAAAACAACAAATACAACAGACAAACTTTCTCTATAAATTCCAGTCATTATTTAAATAAAAAAAACGAACTATCTTTTTTAGCCAGTTACGTTGATCTAAAAGCTTTTATCCCTAGTTCCATTAACGAAGAAACCTTTTTAAACAGTCCTAAATCTGCAGCATTTACATGGAAACAATCTCAAGGTTTTGAAAATTCTAAACGTGCAATTTTTGGTCTGTCATGGAATTACCAGTATAACAATCATATTAAGCAAATAACTAGTATTTTTACTTCTTTTCATGATGCCTACGAACCGCGACCTTTTAATATCTTAAAAGAAAACACCTTGGCAATGGGCATAAGAAGTCGGATTTTAGGAAACTCTAAACTTTTCAATAAAACGTTTAATTGGACACTTGGTGGTGAACTTTTTAAAGACACTTATAAATCTGAAACATTCGAAAATTTATACAGAAATTTCCCCAATGGTACTGGAAGTGTTGAAGGTAATCAGTTATCAAACTTTAAAGAACGAAGAAGCTATTACAATGCGTTTTTTGAAACCACCTATAAGCTTTCAAGAAATACGATACTATCCACGGGCCTAAATTTAAATCAAACATCATATAATTTAAAAGACAAGTTTCCTATTTCGGCAAACAACCTAGACCAATCTGGGAGTTTTAAATTCAAGAATATTATATCTCCAAAATTTGGTATATCCAATCAAATTTCTAAAAATATTGGTATCTATTCAAATATTAGCCATGGTTTCTCTCCTATTTCATTAGACGAAACATTATTACCCGATGGACAACTAAACACCAATCTAAAACCTGAAACAGGATGGAATTTTGAAATAGGCACGCGAGGTACTTTTATAAATAATCGTTTACAATTTAATTTAACTCTTTACCGCTTATCTATTAAAAATCTTTTAGTGTCTCGAAGAACTGCTCAAGATGAATTTATTGGTATAAACGCAGGGAGTACAAAACATGACGGCTTAGAACTCTCATTGAATTACCAATGGTTACAAAAAGAAATATTAAGTATAAATACCTTTGTAAACTACACGTTCAATAATTTTAAATTCAAAGAATTTATTGATGGCGAAAATAATTTTTCTGGCAATGATCTCACTGGAGTTCCTTCAGATATTTTTAACACAGGAATTAATATAGAATCATCTTTCGGAATTTACGGAAATATTAATTTTCAATATGTAGGAGACATGCCCATTACCGACAGTAATAACCTATACTCAGACAGTTACAGTTTAACAAATTTTAAAATCGGATATAAAACATCCTTTAATAAAAAGCTAAACTTTAATCTTTTCTTAGGGATAAATAATATCTTTGATGAAACCTATGCATCACAAATCTTGATAAATGCATCTGGATTTAATGGTAATGCTCCTAGGTATTATTATCCTGGAAACCCTTTAAATTATTATACAGGAATGAATATAAATTATGTATTTTAAAGTATAAATAAAAAATTATGAGAACTATTTTTTCAATTTTATCAATAATCTTCATGTCATGCATGTCATGTGCACAACAAACAGAATCTGAAGTAAAAGCTGAAACCTCCACTACTAATAAATATACAACTGTAGCAGTAGTTTCAGACTTAAATATTCCATGGGGCATGGCCTTTTTACAAGATGGAAGCATGCTTATTACTGAAAAAACTGGCGAGCTTATCCATTTTAAAAACGGCACTAAAACAAACATTGAAGGTGTACCAGAAATATACCTTCGTGGCCAAGGGGGCTTAATGGATATAAAATTGCACCCTGATTACGAAAACAATGGATGGATCTACATATCATACGCATCACCCGAAGGCGAAGGTAATGGCGGTAATACTGCTATTTTAAGAGCGAAACTAGATAATAATACTTTAGTTGATAAAAAAGTACTTTATAAAGCTGAACCAAATACAAAAGGCGGTCGCCATTGGGGATCTCGCATTGAATTTGATAATGAGGGGTACTTGTATTTTTCTGTAGGAGATCGCGCCAATAGAGATGTCAACCCTCAAGACATTACTCGAGATTGTGGTAAAATTTACAGATTAAATGATGATGGAAGCATCCCGAAAGACAACCCTTTTATAAATACTGCCAATGCAAAAACGGCTATTTACAGTTATGGACATAGAAACCCTCAAGGTATGACAAAAAACCCATCTACGGGTGAGATTTGGATTAATGAGCATGGACCTCAAGGTGGCGACGAAATTAATATCGTGCAGAAAGGAAAAAACTTTGGATGGCCAGTTATTTCATATGGCATCAACTATGATGGTACAGCATTTACAGATATTACAGAAAAAGAAGGCATGGAACAACCTCTATTTTATTGGGTACCTTCCATAGCTCCAAGCGGTATGACCTTTATTTCTTCAGATAAATATCCAGATTGGAAAGGAAGCACTCTAGTAGGCTCCTTAAAGTTTGAATATCTTGAAAGGCTTGTTTTAGAAAATAATAAAGTTGTAAAACGCGAAAAACTGTTCGAAGACATAGGCCGTGTTAGAAATGTAATAGAAGCTCCAGATGGCTATATTTATGTAGCCGTAGAAGGCAAAGGTATAGTAAAGATCGTCCCAGAAAATTAAATTATTAAGTATATCCATCACAAAAAAATCAGCAATACATGAAATTAATTATAGTAAGTTTAGTTACACTAGTTACAGTCATCTTTTTTAACACAAATCAAAATAATGAACCACAAACAGACCCTTTAAAGGAGAGCATAAAAAGAGGGCATGAAATTTATACCGATTTTTGTGTATCCTGTCACTTACCTACTGGCAAAGGCGTCGAAAAAGTATATCCGCCTCTTGCTAATTCAGATTACCTTAAAAAAAATCGAGAAGCCAGCATTAGAGGCATTAAATATGGGCAAAAAGGAGAAATTGTTGTTAATGGAAAGACATATAATGGCTTTATGGCCCCAATGGGTTTAAGTGATGACGAAGTTGCAGATGTTATGAACTATATTACAAACAGTTGGGGAAATAAAAATAATAAGATAGTTACCGAAGAAGAGGTTTCTAAAATTAAAAAATAAGCTGTTTTCATATTTAAATAACTTTACATTTAGTTAACTTTGTAAAGACTAACTAAACTAAATTAATAATGCTTATAATTGGAATCGCAGGTGGTACTGGCTGTGGTAAAACAACAGTTGTAAATCAGATATTAAATGAGCTACCCGAAGGTGAGGTTGGTGTGATTTCTCAGGATTCCTATTATAAAGACACCACGCATTTATCCTATGAAGAGCGGGTAAAAATTAATTTTGACCATCCACGTTCTATCGATTTTGGTCTTTTAGCAGATCATTTAAAAATACTTAAAAGTAATAAGCCAATACACCAACCTGTGTATTCGTTCGTTAAGCATAATAGAACTGGTGATACTATTTTAACACACCCAAGAAAGGTTATGATTGTTGAAGGTATTTTAATTTTAACAAATCCAGATCTAAGGAAAATGTTCGATATTAAAATATTCGTACATGCAGATACGGATGAACGTCTAATAAGACGTCTAAAACGAGATATTTCTGAGCGTGGCAGAGACCTGGATGAAGTTTTAACACGATACCAAACAACGTTAAAACCTATGCATGATCAATTTATTGAACCCATGAAAGAGTACGCAGACATTATTATACCTAATAACAAATATAATACTGTAGCTATCGATATAGTTAAAACCATTATAAACGAAAAACTATAAATGGCATTTTTTAAGCACAAATTCTTTAAACCTTTTAAAAATTGGTTTACCCTAATTTTGCTGACCTTCATAGTCTGGATGCTATTTTTTGATGCCAACTCGTGGATAATACACCATGAATTAAATACAGATATAGACGCTTTAGAAAACGAAAAAGAATACTATAAAAAAGAAATAGAAAAAGATAATAAAGCAATAAAAAAACTCAGCACCCCAGATGGTTTAGAAAAATTTGCGCGCGAAGCATACTATATGAAGCGCGATAATGAAGAAATCTATATTATCGAATACGAAGACAGTTTAAAGACTAAAAAGAATGAGTAATCGTTTGTTCAGTGAATTTGATACGGTTTCAGCTAAACAATGGAAACAAAAAATACAGTTCGATTTAAAAGGAGCTGACTATAATGACACCCTTGTTTGGAAAACCAATGAAGATATTTTGGTAAAACCATTTTATCATGCAGATGATTTAAAAGACCAACCCGAAGCTTCAAATGTAGAAGCATCAACATGGAAAATTTGTCAATCTATTTTTGTTGCTGATGCTGAAAAATCTAATAAAAAGGCCTTCGGTGCTATTGAAAGGGGCGCTGAAAGCATTAAATTTATTATTTCTTCAGAAACTATTTCAATTAATGAATTAATAAAAAACATTAATCCTGAAATTACGCCACTCTATTTTGAGTTACAGTATCTTTCTGAAACATTTATAAAACAATTAGCAACGATTCCCTTTAATACAGGGATTCATATCCATACAGACATTATAGGTAATCTAGCAAGAAGTGGTAATTGGTATCAGAATTTAAAAGATGATTTTTCTAAGTTCAAGACCATAGTAACACATACCAAATCATTTTCAATTGATGTTTCCCTATACCAAAATGCAGGAGCTACCATTCTACAGCAATTAGCATATGCTTTAGCACATGCCAACGAATATTTAAATTATTTTGAGAACAACAAGGAAATCTTCCCTACTCTAAAGGTAACCTTTAACGTATCTGTTGGGACCAACTACTTTTTTGAAATTGCAAAATTACGTGCATTACGAATTCTTTGGGATATCCTAGCTACAGCATATAACGTAAACCCCAATTGTTTCATACAAGCAACCCCAACTAAACGCAACAAAACACTATACGACTATAATACCAATATGTTACGCACAACTACCGAATGTATGAGTGCCATTCTTGGTGGTGCCAATAGCATTTACAATTTACCATATGATGCTATTTATCATAAGAACAATGAATTTGGTGAGCGTATTGCCAGAAATCAACTATTGGTTTTAAAACACGAAAGCTATTTTGATATGGTTAAAAATCCATCCGATGGCGCTTATTATATAGAATCTTTAACAAATCAACTAACCGAAAAAGCTTTAAACTTATTTAAAAATATAGAAAAAAACGGGGGCTTTTTAAAACAGTTAAAAGATGGCACCATTCAACGAAAAATCAAAGAAAGCCTCGTCAAAGAAGAAACTCAGTTTCATGCAAAAGAAGAAATACTATTGGGTACCAATAAACACCCAAATACAGAAGATAAAATGAAACAGGCGTTAGAACTTTACCCTTTTGTAAAAACAAACAAAAGAAAAACATGGATCGCACCTATAATTGAAAAACGATTAGCAGAACAAATAGAACAAGAACGACTAAAAAATGAATCTTAAAATGAAATCTATTTTAAAAATTATTGTAATTGCGTTAACACTTATTTTATTTAATTGCAAAAATGAAGCTGTACAAATAACATACAAGTACGGCAATAAACCAACTGTTATTACCTGTAATGATTTAGATGACAATCTTTATCAAGAAGCTATGTACTCTTTTGAAGATGATATTTTTAATTATTACAAAAAGAAAAACTTTAAAAGCACACTGGTAAATGCTTATGCACAATTTATAAGAAATGCTAATTTTGGAAGGTTAGCGTATGAAGATATTATTTCAGAGCATTCTATAAAAGTTTTCGAAGCTTTAAAACAAGACAATAAGTTATGGGATCCAGAGAACACAAAAAGTCATTTAAACTATGACAGTCCGCTAATCAAATGTGTTATAAATAACATAAAAGACAATAGTTTAAAAACAACATTTAACTCACTGCTATCAATTAACGATTTAAGCCCCAAGTTAATTGGTCCACCACTTAATTCTAGATATAGAGATGCTTTAAAAGACAAGTATTTAGCTTCCTATATTGCCTTTGATTTTTATTATTCAAAATTTTTTGATATCGATCTCTCTAAAATTAATTTAGATAGACCTGAGCCTAAAGTAGATTTTAATAAGAAACCTGAATAATATTGAGAAAGGATCTTCAACATATCACCATAAATAGAAAGCAAAAAAAAGCAAAAGTTGAAAATTCAAAGGTTTTTTCAACAGCTGAAGGCATAACCGTTAAATCATCTTATTCAAAAGATGATATTGAGGACCTTGAGCACCTTAGATTTGTTGCTGGAATCGCACCAAACTTACGAGGACCTTACAGCACTATGTATGTTAGAAGACCTTGGACCATTAGACAATATGCTGGTTTTAGTACTGCAGAAGAAAGCAATGCCTTTTACAGACGCAACTTAGCTGCGGGACAAAAAGGACTTTCTGTTGCTTTCGATTTAGCAACCCATAGAGGCTATGATAGTGACCATGAACGTGTGGTTGGAGATGTTGGAAAAGCTGGTGTTGCTATCGATTCGGTTGAAGACATGAAAACCCTGTTCGATCAGATTCCATTGGATAAAATGTCGGTTTCCATGACCATGAATGGTGCCGTATTACCAATCATGGCATTTTATATTGTGGCAGCCGAAGAACAAGGTGTAAAACCCGAGCAACTTGCAGGCACCATTCAAAATGATATTTTAAAAGAGTTCATGGTGCGCAATACATATATCTACCCGCCCACACCTTCCATGAAAATTATTTCAGATATTTTTGAATACACCAGTAAAAACATGCCTAAGTTTAATAGTATAAGTATCTCTGGATACCACATGCAAGAAGCTGGAGCAACCTGTGATATTGAATTGGCCTATACCCTAGCCGATGGTCTGGAATATATTAGAAAAGGATTAGCTGCTGGTATGGATATAGATACTTTTGCACCTCGCTTATCCTTCTTTTGGGCTATAGGTATGAACCATTTTATGGAAATTGCAAAAATGCGTGCGGCACGTATGCTTTGGGCTAAATTGGTAAAACAATTTAATCCTAAAAACCCAAAATCCTTAGCCTTACGCACCCACTGTCAAACCAGTGGTTGGAGTTTAACAGAACAAGATCCTTTTAACAATGTAGCAAGAACAACTATAGAAGCCGCCGCTGCTGCCTTTGGTGGCACCCAAAGTTTACATACAAATGCCTTGGATGAGGCCATCGCTCTACCAACCGATTTTTCGGCACGCATAGCCAGAAATACCCAAATATACTTACAAGAAGAAACAAAAATCACCAAAACTGTAGATCCATGGGCCGGAAGTTATTATGTTGAAAAACTAACTCATGACATCGCCCAAAAAGCCTGGTCTTTGATAGAAGAAGTCGAAGCCTTAGGTGGTATGACAAAAGCTATAGAAGCTGGTATCCCCAAAATTCGAATTGAAGAAGCCGCAGCTAAAAAACAAGCACGTATAGATTCAGGTCAGGATATTATTGTTGGCGTTAACAAATACAGACTCGAAGAGGAAGAAGCGATCTCTACACTTGAAGTCGATAACCAAACGGTTAGAACCCAGCAAATGGAACGTTTAAATCAAGTTAAATCTGAACGAAATTCCGAAAAAGTTAAGTCGGCATTATTAAAATTAACCGAAGCTGCTAAATTTTCCTTAAATTCGAATGAATCAAATTCAAAAGCCCTCCACATTCGTGAGGATTTAAATTTATTAGCTTTAGCAGTAGAAGCGGCTCGAGAACGTGCTACCCTTGGAGAGATAAGCAATGCTTTAGAAGCGGAATTTGGACGCTACAAAGCGGAAATAAAATCATTTTCTGGTGTGTATAGTAAAGAAGTAAAAGACGACGAATCTTTCAAAAAAGCGCAACAATTAGCCGATGTTTTTGCCGAACAAGATGGTAGAAGACCACGTATTATGATTGCAAAAATGGGACAGGACGGTCATGATCGTGGTGCTAAAGTCGTAGCTACAGGATATGCAGATGTTGGTTTTGATGTTGATATTGGTCCGCTATTTCAAACACCTCAAGAAGCTGCAAAACAAGCTGTTGAAAACGATGTACATATTTTAGGCGTATCTTCATTAGCAGCTGGCCACAAAACCTTAGTACCGCAAGTTATTGAAGCTTTAAAGTCCTATGGACGCGATGATATTATGGTTATTGTAGGTGGCGTAATACCAAAACAGGATTATCAATACTTATTCGATGCTGGCGCTATAGCCGTGTTTGGTCCTGGAACCAAAATTAGTGATGCTGCCATTAAAATCCTGGAGATTTTAATAGATTAAAACCCGCAAAGTATTAAAGTTTCGACCAAAGAAACTCTGTAAGCCAATACATCTATTTTAAGTAAATTATAAGTAAATTCTGTTTATAATACTCAAAATAGTTGTACTTTTATTATCCCCTATCATAAAAACCAATGAAAAAAATTATAGCAATCGCTAACCAAAAAGGTGGCGTTGGCAAAACGACTACATCTATAAATCTGGCAGATGCACTGGGGCTTCTCGAAAAAAAAGTGCTTTTAATAGACTTAGACCCCCAAGCCAATTCCACTTCGGGTATTGGTCTTATTCCCTCGGACGTAAAACACAGTAGTTTGGATTTTTTTCACAGTACATTTAATGCAAAAAAGAATATTGTAAAACCTAACTTTACTCATTTTGATTTTATACCATCTAACATACGGCTAGCCTCTGTAGAAATAAATAAATCGAAAATCATTGATTTATTTGTACTAAAAAATGCACTCTCTAAACTTACAGAAAATTATGAGTACATCCTTATTGACTGCTCGCCATCGTTCGGACTATTAACACTTAGTGCATTAACGGCATGCCATTCGGTAATTATACCAGTACAATGTGAATTTTATGCTCTAGAAGGCTTAAACAAACTATTAATAACTATAAAAAGCATAAAAAAATCATCCAATTCAAATATCGATATTGAGGGGCTATTAATCACTATGTTCGATTCTAGAACCAGTTTATCAAGTCAATTACAAACCGAATTAGTCAAACATTTTGGCCCTATGGTTTTTGATACCGTAATACGACGAAATGTTAAACTAAGGGAATCTCCTAGCTATGGTTTAAGTGTTATAAAATATAGTCCCGATAGCATCGGTGCCGAAAATTATTTAAATTTAGGAGCAGAATTAATCAATAATAATGAAGAGATAGCTAAAAATTCGGAAAATGAAAACAATTTATCTAAAATATTAAAACATAATACAGAAGATGTAGATCGTATCATTAAGACGCATGTAAATTCCAAAACAGGCAAAAAAGAAGGGGATTATAATCACTTAATTGGTTTAAGAAAAGTTGAGATAAATAATTTATTAGGTTTCTCTTATAACGATATGCATTCTAATATTTGGATGTACAGAATGAGTTCTTCATTTAGTATCACTAAAAAAAACTATTTATATTTATATTTTGAAAACGAAAAAATTGTTGATTATAAACTCACAACATTTAAAATAAATAAGGTGCAATAGTTCGTATTAAAAATGAATTAATACCGTTTTTTTTATCAAAAATCATTACCTTTCGCTCATATTTTCTTATACAAAAAAGCTTATAAAAATATAACAAAACCGAATCATTTCATGGGTAAAATTATTGCAATTGCTAATCAAAAAGGAGGTGTTGGAAAAACAACAACATCAATAAATTTAGCAGCGTCACTTGGCGTTTTGGAAAAAAAAGTACTACTTATTGATGCTGACCCTCAGGCAAACGCAACTTCTGGAATTGGAATAGATATAGAAACTATCGAAATAGGAACTTATCAACTTTTAGAACACTCTAATTTAGTTAGAGAAACCATTATGAAAACGGAATCACCAAATCTGGATATTATTCCTGCTCATATAGATCTGGTTGCTATTGAAATAGAACTTGTTGATAAAGATTCCCGTGAATACATGTTAAAAAAGGCTTTGGCAGATATTCAGAATGATTACGATTATATTTTAATCGATTGTGCTCCGTCATTAGGTTTACTAACATTAAATGCTTTAACGGCCGCAGATGCGGTTGTTATACCAATACAATGTGAATACTTTGCATTAGAAGGATTAGGAAAATTATTAAACACCATAAAAAGTGTTCAAAAAATTCATAATCCAGAACTAGATATAGAAGGCCTGCTACTTACTATGTACGATGCGCGATTAAGATTGTCTAATCAGGTTGTAGAAGAAGTACAAAAACATTTCAACAATATGGTGTTTCAAACCATCATACAACGTAATGTACGCTTAAGTGAAGCACCTAGTTATGGAGAAAGTATAATTAATTATGATGCCACTAGTAAAGGTGCTAACAATTACTTAAGTTTGGCAAAAGAAATCATCAATAAAAATTCCTAAATATTATGGCTAAGGCAACAAAAAAACAAGCTTTAGGTAGAGGTTTATCTGCATTATTAAAAGATCCTGAAAACGATATCCAATCAGTACAGGATAAAAATGCCGATAAAGTTATTGGGAATATAGTTGAATTAGATATTGAATCTATTGAGGTTAACCCTTTTCAACCACGTACTAATTTCAGTGAAGAATCATTACGCGAATTAGCATCGTCTATTAAGGAATTAGGGATTATTCAGCCTATCACTGTTAGAAAATTAGAGTTTAATAACTACCAGTTAGTTTCTGGAGAGCGTCGTTTTAGAGCCTCAAAATTAATAGGCTTAGAAACCATTCCGGCATATATTAGAATTGCTAACGACCAAGAATCGCTGGAAATGGCGTTGGTTGAGAATATTCAACGTCAAGATTTAGATCCTATTGAAATCGCCTTATCATACCAACGTTTAATTGATGAAATCAATTTAACACAAGAGCAAATGAGTGAACGTGTTGGAAAAAAACGTTCTACTATTGCCAATTACTTACGTTTATTAAAACTAGACCCAATCATTCAAACGGGAATGCGAGATGGGTTTATCTCTATGGGGCATGGACGTGCCATCATCAATATTGAAGACACAAATATACAGTTGGATATTTATCAAAAAATACTCTCCAATAAACTTTCCGTTAGAGAAACCGAAAATTTGGTCCGTGCTTTTAATGACACTCAAGAAGTTAAAGTTGCACCTAAAAAAAATGATACCGAAGACATGCCAAAGTATATCAAAAAAGGTATAACAACATTTTCTGAATACTTTGGACATAAAATTGACGTTAAAGTTTCTAAAAACGGGAAAGGAAAAATCACAATTCCCTTCCATTCAGAAGAAGACTTTAATCGTATTAAAAAATTAATTGACGGTGCCAAATAAATATCTAATAGCAAGTATCTTTGCTTTTTTATTTTGTTTTTCAACCCCAGCACAAGAAAAAGAAAAGAAAAGAAAAAAACTTCCAAAAGAAGTCGTTATAGACTCTATTATAGAAATTAGAGATCCTATTAATCCCTTATCTCCAGCCAAAGCAGCATTCTATTCTGCCATATTACCTGGTTTGGGACAAGCCTACAATAAAAAATATTGGAAAATCCCAATAGTTTATGGTGCTATTGGTACAGGAGTTTATTTTTACCTGACAAATAATAAAGAATACAATAGATATAGAGATGCTTACAAAAGAAGATTAGCTGGTTTTACAGACGATGAATTTTATAAAGATGCGAATGGCAATCAATTATTGACACCAAGAGTTACAACAGAAGGTTTGGAGCGCGGACAAAAATTTTTCAGAAAAAATAAGGAAATTGCGCTTCTGGTAACATTTGGACTTTATGCATTAAATATAATCGATGCGAATGTTGATGCTCATTTATTGCAGTATAACGTAGACGAAAATTTATCACTGGCACCGCATTACAAATTTAATGAGCTTGATGCTTCCAGCAATCTCGGATTAACTTTAAATTTTAAATTTTAGATGAATATAGCTTTACTTGGATACGGAAAAATGGGAAAAACCATCGAGCAAATCGCCATTAAAAGAGGACATAATATTGTATTGGCTATCGATAAGGATGACACGGACTATGACATTACAAAAGCAGATGTAGCCATAGATTTCAGTATTCCATCTGTAGCTTTTAATAATATATCTAACTGTTTAAACAATCAAGTACCTGTTGTATCTGGAACAACAGGTTGGTTAGACAATTACGATAAGGCCGTTGCTTTATGTAATGAGAAAAATGGTGCATTTATTTATGCATCTAATTATAGTTTGGGTGTTAACATTTTTTTCGAGCTTAATAAAACGCTTGCAAAAATGATGAGCACGCTTAAACAATACAATGTTAGTATGGAAGAAATTCACCATACACAAAAACTAGATGCACCGAGTGGTACAGCCATTTCTTTAGCTAACGATATTATTTCACAGCACGCTAGTTATGATAACTGGAAATTAGATGAAAACGATGAAACTACCATCCCAATAGTCGCAAAACGTATTGAGGATGTCCCTGGAACGCACACCGTTAATTACGAAAGCGAAGTAGATACCATTACCATAGAACATATAGCGCATACAAGACAAGGTTTTGCATTAGGTGCAGTCATTGCAGCAGAATGGATAGCAGGAAAAACAGGTGTGTTTACAATGAATGATGTGTTAAATATTGGTTAATGCCAAATAAATCTGTAACAGCATTAATAAATTTGGCTACTAACAAAAAACTAAAATTTTAAGATTATGACACTTTTGCAATGGTTTATATTCATATTGATTATTCAAGTAATTCATGGCTTGGGTACCTGGAAGCTTTATGTAAAAGCTGGTAAACAGGCATGGGAAGCTTTTGTACCTGTTTATAATGGTGTTGTTTTAATGAAAATTATAAATCGCCCTTGGTGGTGGGTTATCTTATTATTTTTGCCCATAGTAAACCTTATCATGTTTCCTGTTGTTTGGGTTGAAACTGCCAGAAGTTTTGGCAAAAACAAACCTTTAGATACTTTTTTAGCAGTAATTACACTAGGTTTCTACAATTACTACTTAAACTACATGGCAGATCTTAGCTATGTTGAAAATAGAAGCTTGCAGCCAAAAACATCTGGAGGTGATTGGGTAAGTTCTATCTTATTTGCAATCGTTGCTGCTACTATTGTTCATACCTATTTTATACAACCTTTTACCATACCGTCATCATCGTTAGAAAAGTCTTTATTAGTTGGCGATTTCCTTTTTGTAAGCAAGTTTCATTATGGTGCCAGGATACCCATGACGACTGTTGCTGCTCCTATGGTACATGATACCATTCCTAAATTAGGGAATAAATCATACTTATTTAATGACAATTTTGAAGAAAGAAAAACCTCTTGGATCAACAAATTTCAATTACCCTATTTAAGACTTCCTGGATTTGAAAAAATAGACAGGAATGAAATCGTCGTTTTTAACCAGCCTGCCGATACTTTACTGGATATGAACGATTTTCATCCAGATAGAAACTATTACAAACCTATTGACAAAAAAACCAATTTAGTAAAACGCTGTGTTGCCGTTGCTGGAGATTCATTAGAGGTTCGCAATGGTTATGTGTATATAAATGGAAAACAAAATGTATTGCCAGACAGAGCTCATTTGCAGTTTAGCTACCACGTACAACCAAAAACCAATCAATTTAGTCCAAAATACCTCAAAGAACGTTACGATATTACGGATGGTTTTGGAATTATACCAAATACTAATAACACTTACTACTTTTCGGCGATTTCAGATGAAGCCTTGGCAAAGTTTAAAAACCATCCTAATGTTGCCAGTATAACACCTATTAAGAAGAAAAAAGGTGTAAGAGATCCCAATATTTTTCCACATGATCCTAACTATAACTGGAATGTTGATTTCTTTGGACCTTTATACATACCAGAAGAAGGAAAAACGATTGATATAAATCTAGAGGTTTTGCCATTGTATAAGCGTGTCATTACCGAATACGAGGGCAACTCGTTAGAAGTAAAAGGAAATCAGATTTTAATCAATGGTGAAGTTGCAAATACATATACCTTCAAACAAAATTATTATTGGATGATGGGTGACAACCGTCATAACTCTATTGATGCCCGTGCTTGGGGCTTTGTACCTTTTGACCATGTTGTTGGTAAACCTGTCTTTATTTGGATGAGTTGGGATGGTATAAAAAACCCACGTTGGGAGCGTTTCTTTACAACGGTGAGTGGCAGCGGTAAGGCCAGCTCTTATTTTATCCCATTTCTTGTTTTATTATTTGGGTGGATTGGATTTAATAAATGGAAAAAACGCAAAAAAGCTAATAGTTAAATTTGTCATTTCTGCAAAAGCAGAAATCCACATAAACAAAATAACATTTTAATTAATGAGATTCCTGCCTTTGTAGGAATAACAGTAATGAGCATTATAATACATCCGACTTACTTCCCCAACATCGCACATTTTGTTGCCATGGCAAAAGCAAAAGAAGTCATGTACGAGATCAACGATAACTTTTTAAAGCAAACTTATAGAAACCGCTGCTATATTTATGGAGCCAATGGCAAACTTGCTTTAAACATTCCTGTAATACATTCGCAAAAGAATCGTCAAAAATACCGTGATGTGAAAATATTTAACGAAGAAAAATGGCAAAGCCTCCATTGGAAATCGTTACTTTCAGCCTACAGGACATCCCCTTTTTTTGAATATTATGAAGATGAACTTCTCCCTTTATTCAATACAAAAGCAGATTATATTTTAGATTATAACCTAAAATGTATCGAAGTTATTTGTAATTGTTTACAATTGGAATTACATACTTTAAAATCTGAAACTTATCAAAAATCAATTCAAAACAAAACAGATTTTAGATATCTAGTAAATGCCAAGAAAGAACAAGTCTATCAATTTGATACTTATACACAGGTATTTGGTAACAAGCATGGTTTTATACCCAATCTAAGCATTTTAGACCTGCTTTTTAATGAAGGCCCCAATGCTTTAAATTATTTAGAATCTCAAACCCTAATAACTCCTTAATGTTACAAACCATTGTTCATTATGGGTGCCATATCCTAATCCCGTTAGTAGTGGCCTTAATCTGGTATAAAACCAACTGGAAATTAGCATTTTTAATCATGTTTTCTGGTATGTGGATCGATTTAGACCACTTACTAGCAAATCCCATTTTCAATCCCAACAGATGTAGCATTAATTTTCATCCACTTCATTCTTATTATGCTATGGCTGTATACTTTATGCTTTTGCTCCCTAAAAAAACACGTTTAATTGGTCTGGGATTGGTTATACATATTGTATCAGACCTTGTAGATTGTTCGTTCATGTAAACTTACCCTTGATTCATAAACTATAATGAATGATTACTGTATACTGAACACTATTTACTGACTACTGTTCCTTAAACAGCTACTTCAAACCAAGCGTAGCCATAATGGGATAATGATCAGAATAGCACTCATTATAAGCTTTAAAACCATTTACAGAAAAGGATTCTTCCGCAAAAATAAAATCGATACGCACTGGAAAAAATTTAAAATTGTAAGTACGCCCAAATCCGTTTCCTGCTTCTTTGAACGTATCGTTTAAATCACCTTTAATTTTACTATATACATAAGAAAATGCCGTATTATTAAAGTCACCACAAATAATCATTTTATAAGTACACTGTTTTTTATGCATTAAAAATAGCTCTGTTTGAAACTGTTGCATCTTAAACGTCTCTCCAATACGCTTAAAAAGACGCTCGGAATCTTCATTCTTAAGAGTCTCTACATTGGTATTGATACGTAACGACTCCAAATGAATATTATAAACCCTAACCGTATCACTCCCTTTTAAAATATCGGCAAAAATAGCATTGTTGCCTGTGTCTGGAAACTCAATAGATCCAGAATTTACAATCGGGAATTGCGAAAAAATGGCCTGACCATATTTTGTCTTATTCCCAGAAAGCTTTTCATATTTATACTTAAAAAAAGAAAGATCAATATTCTCATGAGGATGATATTCCTGAATACTCAAAATTTCAGGAGCTTCTGCCTTAATAAAGTCAACAATTTTGTTTTCAACATGCTTTTCAGTAATCCAATTATAAAGATTAAATAATCTAACATTATAATTCATAACCTTTATATTATTAGGGCTTTCTATCTTTTTTGAAGATGAAAACTTATATAGAGAACCAAAAGAGATGTATCCAATAAAAAGTACAAACAATGATAACATTAATTGTTTTTTAAGCTTCACCAACCAATATAAAAAGAACAATACGTTAACCAGAATTAAAAAGGAAACACCCAAATTAAGTACTGATAAGATAGAAAATGTTTTTGGGGGTAAAAATGGTAAAGCAAATGACAATAATAGCAAAATTGCCACTATAACATTTATATAATAGATAATTTTATTTATAAAACTTAATTTTTTCATATTACCATTCAAAGGCTATATCCATTTATTCATACATAAATACCATTTAAATTTTTCTATTGGTTTTACAACTTCTGCTAGAGAATGTAGAATATCCAATAAATCAATTTCATTCTGGATTAAGCCAATCAATTGAACCCCTCTAAAATATTACAACTTCAAAAGATGAAGTCCTTAATAATTATTGAGAAGATAAATAGCAAACATTAATTTGTAAGAATTTATTCGTTAAAATAACAAATTTCTTCTCTAAAATACATGATTATAAGATGTATAATTTTATTCTATACCCTCCAATAGAATTACTTTCCTGCTCTAAACAAAAACTCCTTTTCTTCGGCAGTTAGACTATCATAACCACTCTTACTAATTTTATCTAGAATAACATCTATTTTCTTCTGATTATTAAACTCCTTAAAATCGGCTTTAGTATACCCCCCAATTTTTGATTTGTTTCTATGCACTGTTTTCAATGGGCCTTTTTTTGTTCGCTTAAACATATTAAAAACAGCGTCCATAATACTCTCAAAACCTCTACCTATATCTTGCCCTTTCGTTAATTGTTTTGCATAAAAATAACCTAACAGCACACCTCCTAAATGTGCCAGATTACCACCAGAATTACCCACTGGATTATTGATTCCAGAAAACACACCAATAACATCAATTATTACAATAGCAACACCTACATACCATAATTTCAAATTAAATGTAAAAAAACGCAGTTCCTGATTTGGCATATAGGCACAAAGAAATATTAACAAGGCCCTAACCGCAGCCGAAGCCCCTAATAATCGGGAGTTTGCTTGAAACACATTAGGAAACATGATATAACATAGCATATACAACAAGCCGCCTGCCATGGCCCCTAAAAAATAAATATTTAGTGCCATTTTAGGACTGAATAGGTTTAAAAACATACGCCCAATAAAATATAACCACAGCATGTTAAAGAAAAAATGCCAAAAATCGTAATGTAAAAAAGCATAGGTTATAATAGCCCATGGTTGCACTATAAAATCCGACAAATCACTTGGTAATTCAAGCCAGCCTATATTAGACTTTAAAAGTAATCCAAGCACAAAAACAATCAAGTTTATAACTATAACCTTTTCCAGAACATTAAGTCTGGACAATTTATCTTTTATGTCTTGAGAAAGCGAAGTCATTAGTTCCAACGATTTCTATTAAACTGTGTTTTTTTCCAATACCACATAATTAGAAAGCCTACAACCGCACCTCCAACATGCGCCATGTATGCTGTATTACTCGGGCTAAAAAAGGACTGCCCTGTTAAACCCGAAATTAGATCCAAGATAATGATACCTGGGATAAAATACTTCGCTTTAATAGGTATTGGTAAGAATAACATCATAAGTTCAGCATTGGGATTCATCATAGCAAATGCTGCCATAATTCCCATAATACATCCCGAAGCACCTACCATTGGCACATGAAAAGCCTCCAAAAAGTTTTTAAGTTTATCTCCAGGAAGAAAAGTGTCCCAGCGCGTATCCCTCATTCCAAAACCCGAATTTAAAGTCTCAAGTATTTGAGTGGTATCGAAACCTGCATTAACCAATATAGATAAATCACTCTGATATATAAAATAGGAATATAATATCTGCAGTCCTACAGCTCCTAATCCTGCGGAGAAATAGACAAATAAGAATCGTTTAGAACCTAAAACCTGCTCAACAGGTGTACCAAACATCCAAAGTGCAAACATATTGAAAAAAATATGCATCCCTCCTCCATGCATGAACATATGTGTGAGTATTTGCCAGGGCTGGAATAATTCATTTTTTGGGAAATACATTGAAAACCACTCTTTAAACAACATGCCCTCCCCAATAAACATGCTACCAATAAACATAATCACATTAATAATAATTAAATGTTTAACGGTTTCTGAAATCCTCATCATAATTCTATATAAATTTTTTATCTAACTCGTCTACACTTAATGTAATGAATGTTGACCTGTTAGTTGGTGTAATATTTGGTTCTTTACAAGCAAACAGCTTATTTACTAAATGTTCCTGTTCGTCCTTTTGTAAGGATTGCCCTGTTTTTATAGCTAAACTTTTAGCCATTGATTTTGCTAATAAATCCGTAGCACTAAAATGACTATCTGGCACTTCATTTTCTACATCGCTAATTAATTGTTCTAAAATAATAGATACCTCACTCTCTGGAACCGATATTGGAACTCCCGTAATTTCAAGAGATTCATCATCAAAGTTTGAAAACACAAACCCTGTATTTTCTAAATCGTCTTTTAATTGCTTAACAATAGTGATTTCTTGTGTTGAAAAATGCAATTGAAGTGGGAACAATAACTGCTGACTTACCGCTTCTTTAATAGTCATATTTTTAAGAAGCTCTTCATATAAAATTCGTTGGTGTGCACGGTGCTGATCGATAACCAACATCCCAGATTTAATAGTGCTAACAATGTATTTATTATGAAGCTGATACGTTGTATTTACAGTGTCTATCTGCTTTTCTTCATCAAAAATTGAAGGTGTAGACTCTTCACTTTCAAAATACACTTCACTAAAATCCTGATCTGTCTTAGTGCCTTTAGACTCTAATCCAACATACAAGCCTTCCCAATTAGCAGCAGGCTCTTTTTTATAAGATGTTGTCATCGTAGCCTTAGATTGTTTTTCTTCCTGAAAAGGATTAAAAGTTCGATCTACTTCTACTTTTGGTACATCTGTGTTTTTATTTTTATACGCATACGGCGTATCAAGGTTTGGATCACGCTCAAAATCTAAAACAGGCGCAATATTAAATTGTCCCAGGCTATGCTTAACTGCAGAACGCAACAAAGCATACAGCGTATGCTCATCATCAAACTTAATTTCTGTCTTAGTGGGGTGTATATTAATATCTATTGTTTGTGGGTCTACCTCCAAGTTTAAAAAATAACTTGGGTGCGTTCCACTTTTTAATAACCCGTCGAATGCAGAAGTTATCGCATGATTTAAATAAGCACTTTTAATAAAGCGATTATTTACAAAAAAGTATTGTTCACCCCTTGTTTTCTTAGCAAATTCGGGCTTACCAACAAATCCTGAAATTTTAAGAACCTCGGTATCCTCTTCAACGGGCACCAACTTTTCATTGGTTTTGTTTCCAAAAATATTTACAATACGTTGCCTATAGTTACTTATTGGTAAATTAAAAGACTCACTTCCGTTGTTGTACAAAGCAAAACTAATATTAGAATGCGCCAATGCCACACGCTGAAACTCATCAATAACATGACGTAATTCAACCGTATTCGATTTTAAAAAATTACGTCGCGCAGGAATATTAAAAAAAAGATTTTTGACAGAAATAGACGTTCCTTTTGGTGTAACTACAACGTCTTGCGATACCACATTGCTACCTTCAATCACAATGGCCGTACCGACATCATCTTGCTCTTGCTTCGTTTTTAGCTCTACATGAGCAATTGCCGCTATACTTGCTAAAGCTTCTCCACGAAATCCTTTGGTATGCAATTGGAATAAATCATCTGCAGTCCTAATTTTAGAAGTCGCATGACGTTCAAAACTCAAACGGGCATCGGTGACACTCATCCCCTTACCGTCATCGATAACTTGAACCAATGTTTTTCCAGCGTCTTTTACAATAAGTTTAATCGTTGTCGCTCCCGCATCAATAGCGTTTTCAAGCAACTCTTTTACAACCGATGCTGGGCGTTGTACAACTTCTCCTGCCGCTATTTGATTAGCGACATGATCGGGTAAAAGCTGGATGATGTCTGCCATGTATTACTTAGAAAAGAATATAGATAAATCGAAATCGATGATAAAAAGAAATATTAAAACAAGGATTCCAACTATTATTAAAACACGTCTGTTAACCTCTTTATCTGGATTATTTTTAAAATCGTCTAAAGCATTATTAAACTTTGTTTTTAAGCCCTTATTACTACCTACAGTTGTCCTGTATTCGTCAAATTTGTGTTTAATTTCAAAAGGGTTGCCTTGACCTTTATCATCAAAATAACGTGGTGTATAACTAAACTTTTTGTTTTTCCGTATTTTTAAAATTCCCATAGTTTTTAAGCTTTAAGGTTACATGTATTTTTTCTCTAATACATACATACAAAGCAATAATAATACCAAAACTAAAATTAATGTTTTCACAGGCAGGGCTCCTTTAACTCGTACATTGTTTCCTCTTTGTCGCTTCCATTTTGAAACAAAGTCTTCAGAATCAAAATCTTCTTTTGGATTTGAGCCTGTTTGATTTTCCTTAGAAAATCTAGGCTCATATTTAAAAGTTCTATTTTTACGTTGCTTAAACAAAATCTATAAAACGCTTTGTTCAAAAATACTTAAAAATAGACAGAAAACAGCTGTTGGAATGTCAAAAATTGTTAACAGAGTCTAACAAAGCAAGATGCTTGGAGTTTGAAATTAGAAGTAAAAAACTCAACCAATCACTGATTAGCAACCACCAAACTAACTATTTTCACGCAATTCGGCCATCTTAATAGCAGCAACAGCAGCTTCAGTTCCTTTATTACCATGCTTACCGCCAGAACGCTCTACGGCTTGTTGCATATTATTATCTGTAAGCACACAAAATATTACGGGCGTTTCTCGAGTAACATTTAAATCTTTTATTCCTTGAGATACAGCTTCACAAACAAAATCGAAATGTTTCGTTTCTCCCTGTATAACACTTCCTACTGCAATAACAGCATTGACCATCTGCTCTTGCATTTTTTTACAGCCATAGATAAGCTCATAACTACCTGGAACGTTCCATCTAATAATGTTATTTGGCTGTACGCCATTTTCTACCAAAGTATTATAAGCACCGTCATAGAGTCCCTCTGTAATGGTATCATTCCATTCTGAAACAACAATCCCAAACCGAAATTTACTCGCGTTTGGGATTGTTGTTTTATCGTAATCGGATAAGTTTTTATTTTCCGTAGCCATATTATCTATTTGCCAGCCAATACTTGCGCTTTACCTATAAACACATCCACTTTAGAAGCTTCATTTGAACTAGGGAAGTCTTCTTTAATTCTCTCAAAATACCCCAGAGCCTTATCTGCTTTTCCTAAATCTAAGGCAATAGCACCTGCTTTAAACAAATACATAGGTGTTGTATATTCGTTATTGCGCATTTCGGCCGCTTCTTCATAAAATCCTAGAGCTTCTTCTTGCTGGTTTAATTGTACAAAAGCGTCACCTATATTACCTTTTGCTATAGGTGCTAATATTTCATCATCACTTTTAAAATTCTCTAAATGCTCAACGGCCTTTTTATAATCTTTCAATCTTAAATAGGCAGTACCAGCATAATAACTTGCTAGATTAGCAGAAGGTGTTCCACTGTACTCTTCAATAATATCCAGCATTCCAAATTTCCCTTCTCCTCCATTTAAGGCCAAATTATACAAGGAGTCTTTTTCCACTCCAGTAACAGCCTGATCAAAATATTTTTGAGCCTGAAACATATCGTTCATTGCAGATATTTGTTTAGGCTTTGCTATAAATTCCTTATATCCTAAAGACCCTAAAACAATAACAGCAACAAGCCCTATTACTATATAAATATATTTTTGGTTCTTCGCTACAAATGCTTCTGTTTTAGAAGCCGTTTCGTCAAGGGTATTAAAAACTTCTGCCGTTGTAGAGTCTACTTCTATGTTTTGTTCTTTCTCTACTTTATTTTTAGGTTTATATCCTCTTTTATTATAAGTCGCCATGTATTCTATCTATATTTATGCGCCGCAAAAATATAATTTTTCTTCATAACTAAAAGGGTATTTATTTGATATTTTTCAATAATTTGCACTTCTTTTTAAAGAGTTTAGCAACTAAATAGCCTTTAAGTCGCTTTTTTTATGATTTTAAAATCACTTTCATTACTTAATTACAAAAACTTTGATAGTAAATCGTTTACTTTCAATGATAAAATAAATTGTATTGTTGGAAATAATGGCATTGGAAAAACCAATGTACTGGACGCCATTTATCATTTATCTTTTGGAAAAAGCTATTTTAACCCAGTAGCAACTCAAAACATAAAGCATGATGAAGACTTTTTTGTCATCAATGGCGATTATGAAAAAGAGGCTAAAACCGAAAAAATAATTATTAGTTTAAAACGAGGCAAAAAAAAAGTTATTAAGCGCAATGCTAAGGTTTATGAAAAATTTAGTGAGCACATCGGTTTTTTACCCCTTGTAATTATTTCACCTGCTGATAGAAATTTAATCATTGAAGGTAGCGATACTCGGAGAAAGTTTATAGATAGCGTTATTTCTCAAAGCGATAAAACCTATTTAAACGATTTAATTAATTACAATAAAATACTGGCTCAACGTAATGCCTTGTTAAAGTATTTTGCTTTAAACCACACCTTTAATAATGATACTTTAGAGGTTTATAACGATCAATTAACAGACTTTGGAACGCGTATATTTGAAAAACGAGATGCTTTTTTAAAAGAATTTATCCCCATTTTCAAATCTCGTTATGAAGCTATTAGCAATGGCAAGGAAATAGTTGATTTGAAGTATCATAGTGATTTATTTGAAACCGATTTAAATACCCTTTTAAAAAATATTATCAATAAAGATAAAGCTCTGCAATACACAAGTGTTGGTATTCATAAAGATGATTTACATTTTAATATTGAAGAACATCCTATTAAAAAGTTTGGTAGCCAGGGTCAGCAAAAATCATTCTTAATTGCTTTAAAATTAGCCCAATTCGACTTTATTAAAGCGCAAAGTGGCGTAAATCCTATTTTATTACTTGATGATATTTTTGATAAATTAGATGAGAATCGTGTAGCTCAAATCATTAAATTGGTCGATGATGAAAATTTCGGGCAGTTATTTATAAGTGATACCCATGCAGAACGTACCGAAGCTGCAGTGAAACAAGTACACCAATCTTATGAGATTTTTAAACTATAAGTTTTAATAAAATTTAATGAATTTAGAAGCACACTATAAAAATCTATACGAGGAATCCATCCAAAAAATTTCTAACGATGACTATCAAATTGATGATTTAATTCATTCGCCTTTAGACAATAGATTTGGTATTACACTTTTAGCCAGACCTTCAAAAAAAGTTAAAAATGAAATCCAAAAATTTCTTAGTAAACTTAAAACTATAGAACCCAATCAGTATTATTATGCCAATTCCGATATTCATATAACTGTTATGTCTATAATATCGTGTTACGATGGTTTTATGTTAAAGGACATTGAATTACCTGAGTATATTAAACACATCAATGATAGTTTAATTGATGATTCGAATATTGAAATTAAATTTAAAGGAATAACAGCATCCCCTTCATGCGTTATGATTCAGGGTTTTATGAACAATGAATCATTAAATAAAATAAGAAATAAATTGAGGGATAACTTTAAAAACAGTACCTTAGAACAAAGTATTGACAAACGCTACGCTATACAAACGGCACATGCTACCGTGGTTCGTTTTACAGAAAACTTAAGTAAAAAATCAGATTTTTTAAATCTAATTGAGAACCATAAAGACCATAATTTTGGAAGTTTTAAAATAAAAACTCTAGAATTAGTATATAATGACTGGTATCAAAAACAAAAACATGTAAAAAATCTATTTAGTTTTAATCTTTAAATTTCTAATAACTTAACAAAATAGCACCAAACCCAATGGCAAAACGACACAACGAACATATTAGCATACAAGATGCATTAAAAGAATTTGTAGAAACCAACAAGTTAGAAAAAGGTTTAAACAAAGTTAACGTAGCAGACGCTTGGGCAAACCTAATGGGTAATGGTGTGAACAATTATACGGCATCGGTAAACTTAGAGCGTGACACGCTTTATGTACAGCTAACTTCCAGTGTACTAAGGGAAGAGCTGAGTTATGGCAAAAAAAAAATAATCAATATGCTTAATGAAGAACTAGGCAAAGAAATCATTAAAAAACTGGTAATCCGATAATTACAAAAACAGATTTTATACAAAATTTTTGTACAAAACAGAAATGCTATTATTATTTGTCTTATATTTGTGACTTAATTTTTTATAAAACATAACATGAGTAAAGGTACCGTAAAATTTTTCAATGACTCTAAAGGTTTTGGATTCATCATTGAAGAAGACAACAACAAAGAACACTTCGTACACATTTCAGGACTTATCGATGAAATTCGTGAAGGTGACACAGTAGAATTCGATCTACAAGAAGGTAGAAAAGGATTAAACGCCGTAAACGTAAAAGTAGTCTAACACATATACTTTAACAATTACAATTAAAAGTCTATCATGTATTTGATAGACTTTTTTTTGTGGAATTAATTTTGCATTCACCCTCTAAACAAATACTTTTTAATACAAAATCCCATAACATTTTATGGGATTTTTCATTTGATGTAACCAATTAACCTATTAAATCGTCTAACATAAACATTAATCAATCAAAATGACAAAAATCAAAACAACAATACTTCTGCTTGTCGTATTTCTATTAGCAACAACTATTTCAAATTCACAAAACCAGAACAATACCAACAAAGAGCTGCAGGCTATTATCTCATATCATGATAGCATCTTCTGGAAAGGTTTTAATTCGTGTAATTTAAACATATTAAAAAAATATGTGTCGGATGATTTAGAATTTTATCATGATAAAAATGGATTAACAAAAGGAGCCGAAGCATTTTTAAAAATATCGGAGAAGAACTTATGCAGTTCAAAAAATAATTGGAAATTAAGGCGAGAAGCAGTTCAAAGCAGTATAAAAATATACCCAATAAATAATTATGGTGGTATTATATCTGGCAACCACCTATTCTACATCACTGAAAACAACAAACCAGAATGCTTAGATGGAGTTGCCAAATTTACACATATATGGCAATTAAAAGATGGTTTATGGAAAATGACACGTGTTTTGAGCTATAACCATAAAGCACCACCACAAAACACTGATAAAAAAGAAATTTCATTAACTTATGAATTGCTCGATTCTTTAATCGGTAAATATCTAGCATCAAATAAAGAAACTATAACGATTACCAGAAAGAAGAGCATGCTTCAAATTAAAGCAGGTAAAATGTTAGCGACGGCTTACCCTCAGTCTGAATCACTATTTTTTAGTAAAGAACGCCCTTTAACTTTCGAATTTATTAAAAATAGTTCGGGAAAAGTTACTAAAATGGTCGTTCGAGAAAAAGGAAATATCGTTGAGGAAGCTGTAAAAAAGTAGTTGTTATCTATTTTTAAACAAAAAACCCGCAACAATGTTACGGGCTTCTTTTTATTTATGGTTTTTTAATGATTTAAAACATCTCTCTTCCAGAAAAATGAAAAGCCCCTTCTATAGCTGCATTATCATCACTATCACTACCATGTACAGCATTTTCTCCAATAGAGGCTGCATATAATTTACGAATCGTTCCTTCGGCTGCATCTGCAGGATTCGTTGCTCCTATTAATGTTCTAAAATCTTCAACAGCATTGTCTTTTTCTAAAATAGCCGCAACAATAGGACCACGCGTCATATATTCAACTAAGTCTGCAAAAAATGGACGCTCATTGTGGATTGCATAAAATGCTTCAGCGTCTGCCTTTGTCATTTGCGTTAATTTCATTGCTACGATTCTAAATCCTGAAGCTGAAATTTTTTCTAATATTGCGCCAATGTGCCCTTTTTCAACAGCATCTGGCTTAAGCATTGTAAATGTTCTATTTGTTGCCATTTTATTGTTTTAATTTTGCTGCAAAAGTAATGCATTTCTAATTAAAAACAAGTTTATCCAATTTTAAAAAGTTGTATCTTCGTCAACTATGAACAAACAAGATATATTGAGTATAAAACAACTATTATCTTCTAAAAAAAAGATTGTAATTGTACCACATAAAAACCCAGATGGAGATGCTATTGGCTCAACGCTCGGCTTGTATCATTATCTTACAAAGAGCAACCACCAAGTAAATGTTTTAGTTCCTAATGACTACCCTACTTTCTTAAAGTGGATTCCAGGAAATGACACCATATTAAAATATGATTCCCAAAATGAAACATGTGATGCTCTCATTGAAGCTGCCGATATTTTATTTACCCTAGATTTTAACGCATTTCATAGAACTGGTGATATGGAAACTGTACTTGCAGAAAGTAGCGCCTTAAAAATTATGATTGACCATCATCAAGCACCTGATGATTATGCTACATATATGTTTAGCGACGTTAGCATGAGTTCTACTTGTGAAATGGTGTATCATTTTATTGATATGCTAGGCGATACCAATCTAATAGACACTAATATCTCAACTTGTTTGTATGTTGGCATTATGACTGATACAGGCTCATTTAGGTTTTTATCTACGACTAGCACAACTCATCGAATAATAGCCCAACTCATTGAAAAAGGAGCTAATAATACAGAAATTCATAATAATGTTTATGATACTAATAGCTATAACCGCTTGCAGCTTCTAGGGTGCGCACTAAGCAATTTAAAAGTTATTCCAGAACTAAGAACAGCATACATAACACTTTCTCAAGAAGAATTACATAAATATGATTATAAAAAAGGAGATACAGAAGGGGTTGTAAATTATGCTTTATCTTTAAAAAACACGATACTGGCTGCTATTTTTATTGAAGATAAACAAGAAGGTATTATAAAGATTTCTTTACGCTCAAAGGGTAATTTCTCAGTTAATGAATTATCCAGAGCACATTTTAATGGTGGTGGCCATACCAATGCTGCTGGTGGAAAAAGTCATTTATCATTAGAAGATACAGTTGCTAAATTTATTAGTATATTGCCTAGTTATAATAAAGCCCTAAATAATGAATAAATTACTAACATTGGCCATTGTTTTACTGGCTATAAATTGCAAAACACCCGAAGCACGACGCCCCATTTCAGTAAAAACAGGTTCCTTCATAGATGCTTCTGTAGAACGCAACAAAAAACTTATTGCTCAAGAACAAGTTACTATAGAGAAACTTATGGAGAAGCAAGACAATAACTATATCGCTTCAGAAAGTGGCTTCTGGTATTACTACAACAATAAAATAGAAATAGATTCTTTAAAAACGCCTTTTTTTGGAGATATTATAAACTATGATTATAATGTAAAATCATTAAGTGGCAACCTAATATATTCTAAAGAAGATCTCAAAACTCAAACCTATACGATGGATAAGCAAGAACTCTTTACTGGTTTACGTGAGGGTTTAAAACTCATGAAAACTGGCGAAACCGTGACCTTTATTTTCCCATCGCAAAAAGCATACGGTTACTATGGAGATGAAAATAAAATAGGCAGCAATACTCCTATAATTTGTGAAGTTACAGTAAACTCTATTACCCAAAATCAAACTAATTAAAATGACTCTTTTAAAAAACGCAATCAAAATTTCATTAATTACTTTTTCAATATTTTTAGCTTCATGCAAGGCACAATATCCAGATCTTGAAGATGGATTATATGCTGAGTTTATCACCACTGAAGGCGTTATGGTAGCAAAATTAGAACATGAAAAAGCACCTGTAACTGTTGCTAATTTTGTATCGTTAGCTGAAGGCACCAATACCATGGTAGATAGTATCTATAAAGGAAAAAAATTTTATAACGGACTTATTTTTCATCGGGTTATTGATCAATTCATGATTCAAGGAGGGGATCCTACCGGAACTGGTTCTGGGAGTCCTGGTTATAAGTTTATGGATGAGTTTCATCCAGATTTAAAACATGACAAACCTGGTATTTTATCTATGGCAAACTCTGGACGCAACACAAATGGCAGTCAATTTTTTATCACCGAAGTACCAAAACCGCATTTAGATAACGGCTATAATATTTTTGGTGAATTGGTTATTGGTTTAGAGATTCAAGATAGTATTTCTAATGTAAAAACTGCAGCTGGTGACAGACCCATTGAAGATGTTATTATTAAAGAATTGAATATTATTAGAAAAGGAAAAGTCGCTAAATCTTTTGACGCTCCTAACATATTTAATAATCATTTCGCTGAGGCAGAACGCAAAGAAAAGGAAAGAAAGGCTAAAAAAGAAGCCATACTAAAAGCAACTAAAGAGAAGTTCGATGAGCAACAAGCCAAGGCCACAACCCTATCTTCTGGACTGCAATTTTTCGTTACCGAAAAAGGAACTGGAGAAAAATTAACAGAAAATGCTACAGTACTCACGCATTATGCCGTATATTTTGAAAGTGGAAAGTTGCTTCAAACCAGTAAACTAGAAATTGCCGAAGCTTTAGATGCTGTAAATGAAAAACGCAAAGCTGCTAATGGATATCAACCTATTACTGCCGATATTGGTCCAAATGCCAGTATGATCCCAGGTTTTAAAGAAGGGTTACGACAATTAAGTGTTGGAGATAAGGCCACTTTGTTTATCCCATATCATTTAGCTTACGGAGAAGCTGGCACTAGAGGTATTCCAGGAAAATCTAATATCATTTTTGAGGTTGAAGTCCTAGAACTTTTAAAGTAAAAAACAAAACGTATGCATGCACTAAAATTTGATTGGAATCCTGTAACTGGCATTGACATTGTTGGAAATTTCAAATTGCACTTCTATAGCCTTATGTGGGTTATTGCCTTTATACTAGGTTGGTACATTATGAAACGTATTTTTACTAAAGAAAAAATTTCTTTAGACTATTTAGACCCTTTATTTATTTATACAGTATTGGCAACCATGCTAGGAGCACGCTTAGGGCATGTTTTATTTTATCAATCGGAACTAATTTCCCAAGACTTTTTTAGCATTTTTCTCCCATTCAAGTTCAAAGGAGGTTTTGAATTTACGGGCTTTCAAGGATTAGCAAGTCATGGTGCTGCCATTGGTGTTATTATAGGCATGTATTTATATCGTAAAAAATATAAATACAAATCACTATTATGGATTTTAGATCGTGTTGTTATAACGGTTGCTTCAGGTGCTGTCTTTATAAGAATTGGGAATTTTATCAACTCCGAAATTATCGGAAAAGTTACAGAATCTAGTTTAGGCGTGCGTTTTATTCAAGATCAATACCACAAAAGTCAGATCACACAACTTACTGGAATTAAAGATGTGCAACAGGCCTATAATGCCGTAGCAGATAATCCTCAATTTTCAGAATTATTAGAAAAAGTACCATACAGACACCCTGCGCAATTATACGAATCTTTATGCTACATAGTTGTATTTATACTTTTATGGTATTTCTACTCCAAAACTAAAAAAAGCGAGCAAACAGGCTTTTTGTTTGGATTATTTTTAGTCTTATTATGGACCATCCGTTTCTTTGTAGAGTTCACAAAAGAACCGCAAGGTGACGAATACATTAATTGGGCCAATCTAAATACAGGGCAATGGCTTAGTATTCCATTTATTCTCATTGGTTTATATTTTATGTTTGTTTACAAACCCAAAACAACTGTTAAATAAAATGTTTTTTAAACGTTTCTCTATATTGGTCTTTATAATTTCGAGCGGTATCCTTTTAAACTTGGCATCATGTAAAGAAAACAAAAAAGTTATTAAACAAACCGAAGTGACTTTTAAAAAAGAAGGAGCCCTTACAATATTTAAGTCCGTCGACTCTACGCAAGTAAAACTTGATATTGAAATAGCCGATACAGATTTTGATATTCAAACAGGGCTTATGTACAGAAATTCAATGGATACTAATCAAGGAATGCTGTTCGTATTTGATGATATAAAAGCGCGTTTCTTTTATATGAAAAATACCAAATTCCCTTTAGATTTGATTTATATAGGAGGTGATAAAAATATTGTAAGCTTTCAAAAAAATGCCAAACCATTTGATGAAAGCTCATTACCTTCTAAATTTCCTGCAAAATATGTACTGGAAATTAACGCAGGGTTAGTCGATACCTGGAATATTTCTATTGGAGATAGCATAAGCTATACCACAAACTGATATTAACACTAGTATTAACCTTTCAAATAGATAGAGTCCTCCTGCCTTCAGAAGAAATTACGACTGATTAATCTGAACACATGTAAAATAGGCATGCTTCGCTTACTTCGGCTACGCCTTAGTACGGATCGCTCTCAATAACACTGCCTACTGAACACTGAAAACTACCCCAAACTAGCCAAGCTGGCTTTAAGGGTTTCTATTTTTGCCAAAGCATCTGCCTCTTTTTTCTTCTCACTAGCCACTACCTGTTCTGGCGCACCAGTTACAAAACGTTCGTTAGCAAGTTTCTTTTGTACAGATTTTAAAAAGCCTTCAGTATAATTTAACTCTTCTGTTAATTTTTTAATCTCAGCTTCCACATCAATACTACCTGCCATTGGTATAAAATACTCATTAGATTTTACTCTAAAGGTTAAAGCTCCATCTACAGCATCAGAAACATAATCGATAGCCTCTAAATTGCCTAATTTAGAAATAATACTATCGAATACTTTATTAGCCTTTTCATTGTTAATCACCGAAAATTCAATAGCATCCTTAAAAGCTATATTTTTTTGCTTCCTAATATTTCTAATCCCCGAAATAACTTCCGAAGCGAATTCAAATTCGTTAATTAAAGCTTCGTTCACAGGCTTAGACTCTGGCCATTTTGCAACAATTAAAGCTTCTTCTGGAGTTCTTTTAGCTATATAATGCCAGATATCTTCGGTTAAAAATGGCATAAAAGGATGTACTATTTTTAAATTATCTTCAAAAATGGCAATAACACGTTTTAAAGTTTTAGCATCTATTGGCTGTTGGTATCCAGGTTTGATCATTTCCAAAAACCATCCGCAGAAATCATCAAAAATAAGCTTATAAATAGCCATTAACGCATCACTCAATCTATATTTACTAAAATGGTCTTCAATCTCAATTAAAACTTTCTGAAATTTAGATTCATACCAATCTATCGCTATTTTACTTGATTCAGGTTGCTGGATGCTTTCATCAACTTGCCACCCATCAACTAAACGATAAGCATTCCAAATTTTATTTCCAAAACCTTTTCCTTGTTGGCATAATGCTTCATCAAACATCAGGTCGTTTCCTGCTGCAGAACTCAACAACAATCCAACACGTACACCGCCGGCACCATAAGTTTCAATAAGTTTTAAAGCATCTGGTGAATTACCAAGCTGTTTGGACATTTTTCGGCGTTGCTTATCGCGGACCAAGCCCGTTAAATACACATTATTAAATGGTTTTTCACCTTTATATTCGTAGCCTGAAACTATCATACGCGCTACCCAAAAGAATAAAATATCTGGTCCTGTTACAAGGTCATTTGTAGGATAGTAGTATTTAATGTCTTTATTTTCGGGGTTTCTTATACCATCAAAAACACTTATCGGCCATAACCATGAGCTAAACCATGTATCCAGAGCATCTGTATCCTGTTTTAAGTCTGAAGCCTGAAGTTCGGAGTTTGAAGCCTTCTTCTTAGCTAATTCTAACGCATCCTCTATAGTTTCTGCTACAACAAAATCTTCTTTCCTTTCACCATAGTAATAAGCTGGAATTTGCTGCCCCCAAAGTAATTGACGTGAAATATTCCAATCGCGAATATTCTCCATCCAATGACGATAGGTATTTTCAAACTTTTTAGGAAATAAATTAATTTCAGAATCTTCACCTAAAACTGCCTTAATTGCTGGTTTTGCTAAATCTTCCATTTTTAGAAACCACTGATCGCTTAAACGTGGCTCTATAACGGCTTTTGTTCTTTCGGAGGTTCCCACTTTATTAATATGAGTTTCCGTTTTTACTAAAACACCCGTTTCTTCTAATTCTTTAGCAACAGCTTTTCTAGCTACAAAACGGTCTTGGCCTTCAAAATGAAGTCCGTAACTATTTAATGAAGCATCTTCATTAAAAATATCGATAACCTCTAGCTTATGCTTGTCGCCTAAATTCTTGTCATTTTCATCGTGCGCCGGGGTTACTTTAAGACAACCAGTACCAAACTCAACATCTACATACTCATCTTCAATAATAGGAATTACACGATTACATATAGGCACAATGGCTTTTTTTCCACGTAAGTGTTGAAACCTTTCATCATTAGGATTGATACAAATTGCTGTATCTCCAAAAATAGTTTCAGGTCGTGTTGTTGCTATGGTTAAAGCATCATCGCTACCTTCAATTTTATATTGAAGATAATATAAATTCCCTTGACGCTCTTCATGAATAACTTCTTCATCAGACAAAGTCGTTTTTGCTTCAGGATCCCAGTTTACCATACGGTAGCCACGATAAATCAAGCCTTTATTATACAAATCTACAAATACCTTGATGACAGCTTCACTCATATCATCATCCATGGTAAATTTGGTCCGTTCCCAATCACAAGAACAGCCTAGTTTTTTAAGTTGCTCTAAAATAACACCTCCATATTCATGTGTCCACTCCCAAGCATGTTTTAAAAATTCCTCGCGAGACAAATCATTTTTATCAACACCTTGTTCTTTTAATTTTGCAACCACTTTTGCCTCTGTAGCAATAGATGCATGATCTGTACCAGGTACCCAACAAGCATTTTTTCCTTGTAAACGTGCTCGGCGAATCAATACATCTTGAATGGTGTTATTAAGCATATGTCCCATATGTAAAACTCCCGTTACGTTTGGCGGAGGAATTACTATAGTGTATGGTTCTCTTTCATCTGGTTCTGAATGAAAATAATTATGTTTCATCCAGTAATCATACCACTTACTTTCTACCTGGTTAGCCTCATATTTTGAAGGTATTTGCATACTTTGGAATAGTTTTTGAACATTGATGTGCAAAAGTACTTATATTTCTTTTTCTGTGAAATGTGCTTAACCATTATTTCACTGATAAATGAAATTTTAGTGTGAGAAATGACACCTTATCTGCTTACAAGCAGCTCTGGTAGTATAAAAATGAATTTTAACAGGTAAAATGTATCGTGACAATTGTAAAATAATGATTATTGAATATTTTAACAAAATATAAACCTATTTCGAAAAAGTTGTACGTACTTTTAACCCAGTTGAATATCTTAACATGCCTGCATTATGTCTAATATTTTTGTAGATTGTAGAAAAAGTAAGTATGTTTGACATGAAATTAGAATTAATAAAAATGAGCATTTTAAAGCTAAAATAATGTTAGAAATGCTCAGTATTTGACCTGATAAAAACAATAAAAAATAGACAAATGAAACAATTAATTACAATTTTATTTATCGGATTAATAAGTTTATCTGTAAATGCTCAAGACAAAGTAGCAAAAATAAAATTTGAGTCTGAGACTATCGATTATGGAACTATTGACAAAGGATCGAATGGGGTGCGCGTTTTTAAATTCACAAACACAGGAGATGCGCCGCTTATAATTTCCAAAGTTTCATCTAGTTGTGGCTGTACGATTCCTAAAAAACCAAAAGACCCTATTTTACCAGGAAAAACTGGAGAAATTGAGGTTAAATATGACACAAATAGAGTAAATCCTATTAGAAAAACAATAACTGTTATATCGAATGCAGAAACACCTACTGTGGCTTTAAAAATAAAAGGTTTAGTAGTAGACCCAAGCAAAAAGAATGTTTTAGAAAAGAAAGACAAAAGTATTGTACAGCAGTAAAATGCTCAACTAATAAAAAATAAATAGCCTAAACTTAAATTAATTAGTTTAGGCTTTTTTATTGAAAAAGGTTTTCTAGACGAAACTCAAAAGTTAAAATCTTATCACCTCTTTCAACTTTTAACTTGATACGTTTGCCCGAATCGCCATAAAACATTATAATCAACTCTTGCAGCTTAAAATGATACGTACTCTTATTATTTATACTCAAAATCACATCTCCTTTTAACAAACCAGCTTTTTCCGCAGGAGAACCTTCCCTTAATTCTACTATAGTATAAGCTGGCTTTAACGATAATTTATATTGAGGGTTTATCATAATTCTCGTACCACTTTGCTCTTGAGAGTTTCCATAATTATCATTTCCAATGAAATTATCTCGTTCCTGTACTAATCTAAGTCCATTGTGAGCCAATTCTATACCACTTTTATTATACTGAAATTTTTCGTTAAAATAATGATTCTTAGTTAGGGTAATTTTTGCCCTCCGATAATCAAAAACAATATTAAATCGTTTTAAAATATTACCAGACAAGCTACCATTACGCCCCTTGAGTTTTCTTGCATGCAATATATACGTTGAATCTGGATACGAAACATTAACATTATTAAGTTCAAAACTTCTTAAGAAAAAGCTTCTGGCTTTAGAACGCTTCCCATATACACTTCCACTCAAGCCATGACCAAGAAAATCATAAAAGTATTTGTTATTGGATTTAATTCCTAAAGAGTTATCTTCAAACAGCCATAAGGCGTCACTACCCCCAGAGTCTATTAATAATTTTACAGGAGTTATGACTCTATTTATAGCTACATCTGCATTTATATATGGTTTATTATTATAAAACTCTAAATTTAGCCTTTCACATTTTTTACATTTCTTGTACGTATATTTTTCTGGTGTTGTTAATTTTAAAATTTTTTTCGAATAGTTTATTTCAACCACTAAATCCTTAAACAAATCAAAGCCAATAATCCCATGAACGGGAAACCCTAACCTGGGAGCAAAATTGAGATTGGAATTATATACCGCATACAGGTCTTGATTTAGCTTAATAGCATCTCCTATTTTAAAAACATTATTCCTAGATCTTAAAGTTTCTACAGATTCTCCTTCCCCTAAACCTTTTAAAAAAATGGTCTCTGTTTCTTTTATTTTTAGCGTATCCGATACATTTAAAAAATTAAAAATAATAGGTTTGCTCACTCCTGTATCCAATAAAAACGATAGTTTAACACCATTAACTTCAACTGGAATGATAATTAAATTATTTATTAGTTTAAATTTAACCTTATCTGTCTGCTTTTTATTTTCTATAATAAACTTACCCTGAGAGAAACCAAGGCCACTAAAACAAAAAAAAACTAAAACAAGGCATAATAGCTTGTTTATTGAGAGAAATACAATTTTCATATAATGAAATTACGAATCTTTTATATCAACTTACTTATTTAGTGCTGTTTTTTAAAAAAACTTTAAGATAATTTTCTCAACTTTGCAGGATTAATTTATCGTCAATGCCATCAATATCTAAAAAAGGGCAGCAAATGCCTGCTTCTCCAATACGCAAGTTAGTTCCTTACGCCGAAGAGGCTGAAAAAAAAGGAAAGCGTATTTATTACTTAAATATTGGACAACCTGATATTAAAACGCCTAAAATTGCCTTACAAGCAGTAAAAGAAAGCAATATAGATGTATTGGCATATTCAAGATCGGAAGGATCAGAAGTATATAGACAAAAAATCGCATCATACTATGCCAAGCATAACATTGATATTTCCTATGATGATATTGTAGTTACTACTGGTGGTAGCGAAGCACTTCTTTTTACTTTTGGAAGCATTATGGACGTGGGTGATGAAGTTATTGTCCCAGAACCATTTTATGCTAACTACACTGGTTTTTCAACTGCATCTGGAGTTGAAATTGTCCCTGTAATTTCCAAAATTGAAAACGATTTTGCTTTACCTTCTATTGATGCGTTTGAAAAGTTGATTACCCCAAAAACAAAGGCCATTTTAATTTGCAACCCAAATAACCCCACAGGTTATTTATATTCTAAAGAAGAAATACAAAAGCTAGCTGCAATTGTTAAAAAACATGATTTATTTTTAGTTGCTGATGAAGTCTACCGGGAATTCGTGTATGATGATCATGTACACTATTCTATCATGCAAGAAACTGGACTTGAAAATCATGCAATTATTATAGATTCTGTTTCTAAAAGATACAGTATGTGCGGAGCTAGAGTAGGATGCCTTATATCAAAAAACAAAACAGTAATACAAACCGTTTTAAAATTTGCTCAAGCACGTTTAAGCCCGCCAACACTAGCGCAAATAGCGAGTGAAGCTGCCTTGGAAACACCACAAAGTTATTTTGATGATGTTATTGAAGAATATGTCTCCAGAAGAAATACTTTAATAGTAGAACTGCAAAAAATAGAGGGTGTTAAAGTGGCAAAACCTAAAGGCGCTTTTTATTGTATAGCCGAACTTCCAATAAACAATTCTGATGATTTTGCTCAATGGATTTTAGAACATTTTGATGTTGACGGCGAAACCATAATGGTTGCTCCAGCTGGCGGTTTTTACTCTACTTCTGAGGTTGGTCTAAACCAAGTACGGATTGCTTACGTATTAAAAAAAGAAAGTTTGGTTAAAGCAGTTAATATTTTAAAAAAGGCTTTAAAAGCTTACAACGATTCGTGCGTATAGAACAAAACATATCCTTAAAACCATACAATACTTTTGGTATTGATGTTACTGCAAATTTTTTCATTTCTGTTTCCAGTACAGATGAATTAAAACAAGTTTTAGCTCTTAAAAACCATTCCAATAAGCTTATTTTGGGTGGTGGCAGCAATATGTTACTCACAAAAAATTTTGAAGGTCTTGTTATACATATTAATATAAAAGGTATTAAAATCGTCTCCGAAGACGATAATTTTGTTACTATTAAAGCTAGTGCAGGTGAAAATTGGCACGAATTCGTAATCTGGTGTATCAATAATGATTTTGGAGGTATTGAAAACTTATCATTAATCCCAGGTAATGTAGGCACAGCACCTATTCAAAATATCGGAGCATATGGTGTTGAATTAAAAGACACTTTTGTGTCATGCGAAGCCATATCATTAGAAACACAAACTGTAAAAACATTTACAAAAACCGATTGTAATTTTGATTACAGAAACTCTATTTTCAAGCAAGGTGCTAAAGGGAAATATATTATAACAAGTGTTACATTTCTTCTTAGCAAAAAAAATCATAAACTTCACGTTAGCTATGGGGCCATTACATCTCAACTTGAAACCATGCAGGTTAGTCAACCAACAATTCAAGATGTATCGAAAGCTGTTATAGCAATTAGAGAAAGTAAGCTACCCAACCCAGAAGAAATAGGAAATAGTGGCAGTTTTTTCAAAAACCCAGTAATCTCAAAATCTAATTTCGACATTTTATCGAAGAATTTTTCTGATATTCCGAGCTATCCTGTTTCTAAAGACCTAGTGAAAGTCCCTGCAGGTTGGCTTATCGAAAAAGCTGGATTTAAAGGCAAGCAGTTTGGCAAATATGGCGTGCATAAAAATCAAGCTCTAGTGCTTGTCAATTATGGTAATGCTAAAGGTTCTGACATCTTAAATCTTTCAAAATTAATACAAAAAACAGTCAAACGGATTTTTGATATTTCTATTGAAGCCGAAGTAAATATATTGTAATCTAAAAGAAATTTCTAACTTTGGCATAATTACGACCATATCGATTTTTCGTTAAAACCAAATTTGCTTTGATTTCATCCACAGAAAAAGAAATAATTCACTTCCTAAAAAATGGCGACAAAAAAGCCATTACCCTACTTTATGAAAGCTACTCAGATTCACTGTTTGGTGTTATTAAAAAAATAATAACCGATGATGATATTGCACAAGACGTGCTTCAAGAAAGCTTCGTAAAAATATGGAGATACTCTAAAAAATACGATCCCAACAAAGCAAAATTATTTACTTGGCTGTATCGAATTGCCTATAATACGGCTATCGATAAAGTTAGATCGTTAAAGAACAAAAGTGGCAAAGAAGTCCAAATAGAGACTTCGTCCGTATATAAGATAAAATCAAATGAATTAAATCAAGATGTTTTAGATATAAAAACCCATCTAAAAAGGCTTGATGAAAAATATCAAATAGTGATCAATGCGCTCTTTTTTGAGGGCATGACACAACAAGAAGCCAGTGATGAATTAGAAATTCCGCTGGGAACCATAAAGTCAAGATTAAAAATTGGATTACGAGAATTGAAAAAAATTTATAATCCTTAACTAAACAAAGTCATGAATGAGAAAATAACTACTTTTTTAAGTTCTGGCCTTTTAGAAAAATATCTATTAGGTGAAACTACTTCTGCAGAAACAGAAATGGTTGAATCTTATATTTCAAAATATCCAGAAGTACAGAACGCCTACAACACATTGCAGTACAATTTAGAAATTGTTGCCAAAAGCAATGCCGTTGAAGCCCCTAAAAGCATCTTAAATAATATTTTAGATGAACTTGATGAAGCTCCAGTTGTTGATTTAAACGCACGAAAAAAATACAAATCGTGGTATAAATTCAGCATAGCTGCTAGTATTGCTGCTTTAATTTTTGCTGGTACTTCTTATCATTTCTATTCCCAAAAACAAAAGCTATCTCAAGAAAACCAGATAGTCGTTGATGAAATTTTTGATTTACGAAATGATATTGAAAAAAACAATCTAATGCTTGATAATGTCATGAGGCAGTTGTTAAAGCTTAACAATCCTGAGACTGAAAAATACATCATCAAAGGAAACGAGCGAGCTAAGGATTTAAAAACAGTTGCTTACATTAATCCGAAAGAAAAAACATCGATGATTGATGTTGTTTCATTACCTAAATTACCTGAAGAGCAATGCTACCAAATATGGGCTGATTTGCAAGGACAAATGGTAAGCTTAGGAATATTGAATGAAGCAGACAGACAGCTTATGTCTATTCCTTATGCTGAAGATGCACTTGCTTTAAATATTACCATAGAACCAAAAGGTGGAAACACTATTGCTTCTATAGAAAATAAAGTAGCAGAAATTAGCTTACAATAAAATAAACAATACATCATAATTAATAAGTCGAAAGCCTCGTTTTTAATATAAAAACGAGGCTTTCTTGAATACTAGAAATATCAAATCACTTTTGTCTAATTTCTTAATTATTCTTTATCAAATAATGCCTTATGCACAAAACCTGCAACTATCGCACCTGCAATTGGAGCAAGCCAAAATAACCAAAGCTGTGATGTAAAATGGCCTTCGGCAAATAATGCCTGACTGGTAGAACGCGCTGGATTAACCGATGTATTTGTTATTGGAATACTTATTAAATGTATTAAAGTTAACCCCAAACCAATAGCTATAGGTGCAAATCCTTTTGGAGCCTTTGCATGAGTACTTCCTAAAATGATTAACAAGAAAAAAGCTGTTAGTAAAAACTCTGCTATTAATGCAGCTGTCATGGTGTAACCGTCTGGTGATAAATCACCATAACCATTAGCTGCAAAACCACCAACAGTGACAAAATCAGCTTTATTTGTTACAATTAAATACAAAGCACCTGCCGCTACTAAAGCTCCAGTTAACTGAGCCAAAATATAGCCTAATAAATTTTTCGCGTCAAACTTCCCTCCTGCCCATAAACCTAGAGATACTGCTGGGTTAAAATGTCCGCCAGAAATGTGTCCAACAGCATAAGCCATAGTTAACACAGTAAGCCCAAATGCTAGTGCTACACCAACAAAACCGATTCCTAATTCTGGATAACCTGCTGCAAAAACAGCACTGCCACAACCTCCAAAAACCAGCCAAAATGTTCCAAAAAACTCTGCAAATAATTTTTTCATAAATATGAATTTAATTAGTTAGTATTTTTATTAGACACGAAACAATATAGTACGTCACTCATTCTATCGTATTTCCCTACCATTATTCGGCATCATTTTTAATGAAAAGCATTATCTTTGTGGAAAAGTAAATCATAGTGAAATATCTTTTATAAAGCCCTTTTAATTTGATAACAGGGCTATTTAAGTTCTCTGTATGATTTTCTGATAAACAATAAATATTATCACATGAAACTTCTTTTAATAACTATCGTTTTACTAGGGTTAGGAATTGCTGGAATTGCTATTAAAATTTGGTCAAAAAAAGATGGCAAATTTGCTGGTACTTGTGCTAGCCAAAACCCAATGCTCAATAAAGACGGAGAAGCTTGTGGATTTTGTGGAAAAACTCCAGATCAATTTAGCGATTGTAACGAACCTCAACATTCATAATCGTTTATGATATTTCTTGATTTTATTTTCTACGCATTTATTGCTGTAGTTATTATTCAAGCAATCTTTTATATTTTTTTCTTTACAAGATTTACTTTTCTTAAACAAGAAAAGAAATCTCGTAAAAACATGGACGTTTCGGTTATTATCTGCGCTAAAAATGAGGCTGAGAATTTACAAAACTTTTTGCCTTCGGTAATTAAGCAAGATTATCCAAATTTTGAAATTGTTTTAATTAACGATGCTTCTAATGATAAAACATTGGAAGTTATGGAACAATTTGCAAATCAGCACGAAAACATTAAAATTGTAAATGTTAAAAATACCGAAGCATTTTGGGGAAATAAAAAATATGCATTAACACTTGGTATTAAAGCTTCAAAGAATGAATTCCTTTTATTCACTGATGCCGACTGTAAACCTGTTTCTAAATACTGGATTAGGAACATGAGCAGCCATTTTACTAAAGGAAAACAACTTGTTTTGGGTTATAGTGGCTATTCAAAAATTAAAAACTCCTTATTAAATAAACTCATTCGTTTCGAAACATTAGTAACAGCGATGCAGTACTTTTCTTTTGCAAAGTTAGGAATCCCATATATGGGAGTTGGTAGAAATTTAGCCTATACAAAAACGACATTTTTTAAAAATAATGGCTTCATTAATCATATAAAACTACGTTCTGGTGATGATGATTTATTTGTTAATCAAGTAGCAAACCAAAAAAATACAGCCATCTGCTTTTCAAAAAACGGTTTTACAGAGTCTGTTCCAAAAACTACTTTCAAAGCTTGGTTCAAACAAAAAAGACGTCATGTTTCAACAGCAAAACACTATAAATTAAAGCATAAAATTTTGCTAACCCTAATTTACAGTTCACAATTATTATTTTGGGCTTTTGCAATTACTTTATTTATAACAATGCATCATTGGTTAATAGTTTTGGCACTATTTTTATTCAGAATTATCATACAATATGTTATATTTGGAAAACCTTCTAAGAAGTTAAAAGAAAATGATCTGCTAGTATTATTACCTTTCTTAGAAGTTTTTTTAATTATTATGCAATTAACTATCTTTATAACTAATCTTATATCAAAACCTAATTATTGGAAATAAGCGAAGCCATTAAACGAGCTAAAGAAAACGACCAAAAGGCTTTTAACTACTTATTAGATCTCTTTTGGGATGATGTATATGGGTTTCAATTAAAACGTATTCAAAATGAAAACGATGCAGAGGATATTACCATTCAAACTTTCTCCAAAGCATTTGATAAAATTGAAACTTTTGATGATGATTTCAAGTTTAAAACCTGGCTGATTACAATCTCCAAAAATATCCATATTGATTTACTTAGGAAAGAAAAAAACTCTATTGCCCAAGTCATTTCTAAAAATGATGGCGATGTTTTTCAAGTTTTAGACGAATCGCCTTCACCTGAAGACAAACTAATAACCGAACAACATTTGGCAAAATTGCTACGAGATATTAAAAAATTAAAACCACATTATCAAGAAGTTATAAATTTGCGTTATTTTCAAGAATTAAGCTATAAGGAAATTTCTAAAGAACTGGACGAACCTATAAACAACGTCAAGGTTAAGTTACTGCGTGCAAAAAAATTACTTGCAGAAATTATTCGAAAAAATAGATGATTACCAAACTTAAAAATTTAGGGCCCGGTTTATTGTTTGCTGGCGCAGCTATTGGTGTATCTCACTTGGTACAATCTACCAGAGCTGGTGCCGATTTTGGTTTAGGGTTACTTTGGGCCTTACTCTTGGTAAATATATTTAAATACCCTTTTTTTCAATTTGCCCCACGATATGCTACCGCTACTGGTGAAAGTTTACTAGATGGCTATAATAAATTAGGAAAAGGTGTTTTAGCAACTTATTACATATTAAACTTAGTAACTATGTTTACTATACAAACCGCAGTAACCATAGTAACTGCAGGTTTAGCTTCAACTCTTTTTGGTCATTTTCCAACTTTTGAAATTGGAAACAGAGCTATAAACAGCACTGAGATTTGGACTGTAATTATTACATGCCTTTGTTTATTATTACTATTGGTTGGCAAGTATAAACTATTAGATAAGTTGATGAAGGTTATTATTATCACATTAACTATTAGTACGATAGTGGCCGTAAGTATGGCTTTATCTAATAATACCGAGGTATTATCTTTTACTCAAACATTACCAAGCAATACTTTAGAAATAGCTTTTTTAATAGCATTTATGGGTTGGATGCCAGCACCATTAGACATTTCCGTATGGCAATCGCTTTGGTGTATTGAAAAAAAGAAAGATGCAAAACAATACAATCCTAAATCGGCCTTATTCGATTTTAATGTTGGTTATATAAGCACTATTATTTTAGGTATTGGTTTCCTTTTATTAGGCGCATTGGTTATGTTTAATAACGGCGAAACTTTCAGTGGTAAAGCAGGCGTATTTGCCAATCAGCTAATTGAAATGTATACGAGTAACCTGGGGGATTGGGCTTACATAATTATTGGTATCGCAGCTTTTACAACCATGTTTAGTACAACATTAACCACATTAGATGCATCGCCTAGGTCCATGGCCAAAACTACTCAGTTACTCTTTAGTACATCTTCAAAACTCAACTACACGTTATGGATATCTTTATTAGCTATTGGAACCATTGGTATCTTTTTCTTTTTTGCTTCAAAAATGAGTTTTCTTATAAAAGTGGCAACCATTTTATCCTTCATAACAGCACCTTTTTATGCTATTATTAATTATCGTTTAATTTCAAGCAAACACACACCTAAAGACTGGCAACCCTCAAAGCAACTTCATGTTTTAAGCTGGTTAGGAATTGCTTTTTTAATAGGATTCAGCATCTGGTACCTCACTACTTTATAGGGTGCTTTTAAAAGCATTATTTGTATCTTTGCGCTTTATTTTTAATATATGAATTCAGAAACTGCTTCAAATATATTACCAGAACGACAAGCAAAGCCAAAATGGCTCCGTGTTAAGCTTCCTACAGGTAAAAAGTATACCGAGCTTAGAGGTTTGGTAGATAAATATAAATTAAATACGATTTGTACTTCTGGAAGTTGCCCAAATATGGGTGAATGCTGGGGAGAAGGTACCGCAACGTTTATGATATTAGGAAATGTTTGCACGCGTTCCTGTGGTTTTTGTGGTGTAAAAACTGGAAGACCAGAAACCGTAGATTGGGATGAGCCCGAAAAAGTAGCACGCTCCATAAAAATCATGAAAATCAAACATGCTGTTTTAACAAGTGTTGACAGAGATGATTTGAAAGATATGGGAAGCATTATGTGGTCTGAAACTGTTAAAGCAGTGCGTAGGATGAACCCAGAAACGACGCTTGAAACTCTAATTCCGGATTTTCAAGGCATAGAGCAGCATATGGATCGAATTATTGATGTAGCTCCAGAAGTCGTATCTCATAATATTGAAACGGTAAGACGCCTAACTAGAGAAGTTCGTATACAAGCCCAATACGATAGAAGCATGGGGGTTTTAAAATATTTAAAACAACAAGGTCAAAGGCGTACAAAGTCTGGTATTATGCTTGGTTTAGGTGAAACCAGGGAAGAAGTTATCGAAACACTTCACGATTTAAAAGCTCATGATGTTGATGTAGTGACTATTGGCCAATATCTTCAACCAAGCAAAAAGCACTTACCTGTTAAACAATTTATAAATCCTGATCAATTTAAAGAATACGAAGAGATTGGTCTTGAACTAGGTTTCCGCCATGTTGAAAGTAGTGCTTTAGTAAGATCATCTTACCGAGCACAAAAACACATCGATTAATATGATTACTGTTGCGATCAATGGTTTTGGGAGAATAGGCAGACGTGTTTTTAGATTAATTCAAGATTATAAAAACATAAAAGTTGTTGCTATTAACGATTTAGCCAATGCCAAAACGTTAAGCCACCTTCTTAAGTACGATAGTGTTCATGGGATGTTTAAAGGTAATATATCCTATAATGGCAATAACATTATTGTTGATTACGAAAAAATCCCCTTACTAAATTGCAGTCACCCTAAAACTATTAATTGGAAACCATATAATGTAGATTTTGTTATTGAAGCCACTGGAAAGTTCAAAACAGCTTCAGAACTGCATAATCATATAGATAATGGGGCAAGACATGTTGTATTAAGTGTTCCACCTTCAGAAGATGCTATTAAAACTATTGTTCTGGGCGTTAATGATAGCATTATAGATGGTTCTGAAACTATTATATCCAATGCATCATGCACAACCAATAATGCTGCTCCTATGATTGATGTTGTTAATAAACTTTGTGGTATCAATCAAGCTTACATTACTACAGTGCATTCTTATACGACCGATCAAAGCTTACATGACCAACCGCACCGTGATCTACGTCGCTCAAGAGCGGCCAGTCAATCCATTGTACCTACTACAACAGGAGCTGCAAAAGCGCTGACTAAAATATTCCCGGATCTCTCAGACGTTATAGGAGGCTGTGGTATAAGAGTTCCCGTAATAAATGGCTCTTTAACCGATATCACTTTTAATGTAAAAAAGAATGTCTCTATAAACGATGTAAATAGTGCTTTTAAAGAAGCTTCCGAAAATCATTATAAAGGTATTTTAGAATATACTGCAGATCCTATCGTTTCTATTGACATAGTGGGAAACACCCATTCTTGTATTTTTGACTCAGGTATGACATCTGTAATTGGAAATATGGTAAAGATCATTGGGTGGTACGATAATGAGAGTGGTTATTCTAAACGAATCATTGATCTAATATGCAATTTGTCGGAAAAAAAGTGTATTTTATCGATAAAATAATTATATTTGCTGGTAATATTGAATAAAATGTCCCAAGTTAAGAACTACATATACATCCTAGCCATGTTATTCAGTCTGTGTGTTTCATCTCAAAAAACCATTGATGATGATCCTGAAATTAGACAAAACAACATCAACTACCGTATTGAGCAAGCTCTAGTAGAATTGGAGAAATACAATTATTACGATGTTCAAAAAAACTTAGATGAGGCCCTGAAATTGGCTGAAAATTCGGATAACAAAAAAAGTATTGGGATTATTTATGCTATTAAAGGAAAGCTTCAACTCATCATTGAAGAAGAAGATAATGCCATAAAGTCACTTAATAAGGCCATTGAAGTACAAAGAATCATTAATGACAACAAAAACCTAGGGAAATCTTATAAGATTTTTGGAGATGTTTATTTAACAAAAAAAGACTATCATCAAGCTTTAGACTCTTATAGAGCAGCAAAATCAAAATTTCAAGAAGAAGATTTAAATGAAAATTTAGCTGAAGTGCTTTTATCTGAAGGCAAAACTTATATGTTTCTTAATAATTACAGAAAAGCGAGAGACATTATTGAGCAAACTTTGGCGCAAGCAAAAAAGGGTGATTACAAAAAAATTCTAAGTGAAGCCCTAATCAATCATGGGATTATATATAATAATTTAAATGATAATGAAAAAGCCTTAGCTTCTACTATTGAAGGGATAGAGATTGCTAAACAAAATGATTTTATAAGCATACTTAATGAAGCCTATTCGGTTATTAGTGATATCTATTTTGATACCGAAGATTTCAAAATTTCCAGAGAATATTTAAAGGAACATTCAAGGCTTTCTGATTCCATAAGGAATCTAACACGATTAAATTATTCAAAAGACCAAGAAACACAATACCTGTTAAACGAGGCTAATGAAAAAAATATTGAAATAGAAGAACAATTGGAAAAAGCTGAAGATGATAAAAACTTAGGAACTTTAATTTCTATTTTAAGTGTCGCCTTAATCACTATTTTATCGCTTTTAACTTTATCACTTTACAAAAACAATAACATAAGACTTAAAACCAATAATATGCTTCATAAAAAAAATGGAGAACTTATTATTGCAAAAGAAAAAGCAGAATTGGCATCAAAAACCAAAGCTAATTTCCTATCTACGGTAACACATGAGCTACGTACACCTCTTTACGCTGTAACTGGATTAAGTAATATGCTACTGGACGAAAACCCAAAACCAGAACAAGTTCAGCATTTAAAGTCTTTAAAATTTTCTGGCGATTACCTTTTAACCTTTATTAACGATATACTTCAAATAAATAAAATTGAAGCAAATAAAGTCGATATTGAACCTGAATCGTTTAACTTAAAAAAGAAAATACAAAATATTGTTTTAGCCCTCAATAATTCTGCTCTTGACAACAATGTTAAAATTCATTCTGAGTACGATGCCGATCTACCAGAGAATTTTATTGCCGACCAACTAAAAATATCTCAAATCCTCATTAATTTAATTGGCAACTCCATTAAGTTTACCAAAGATGGTGATATCTGGATTAGAGTATACAAAATAGACATAAAAGATAACACTTACACCTTGCGCTTTGAAGTTGAGGATAATGGTATAGGTATCAGTCAAGAAAAGCAGGACAATATGTTTGAGAGCTTTTCACAGGGTTCTATTCAAATAAATCGCAAATATGGTGGTACTGGTTTAGGATTATCAATTGTAAAAGGGCTCATTGATATTTTAAAAGGAAAAATCTATGTGAAAAGTGAGCTGGACAAAGGTACCACGTTCTACTTCGAAATACCCCTTGAATACACATCGGTAGAAGAAGCAAAAGACAATAAAGCTACCTATTTTGATGGCGATGCCAGTACACTAGATCTAACCAATGTTAAGATTTTGGTTGTTGAAGACAATAAAATCAATCAGATGATCACCAAAAAGATTCTTACTAAAATGAAACTTAAATGTGATATTGTTGATAACGGTGAAGAAGCTGTTGAAATGATTAAGGCCAACAAATATGATATTATTTTAATGGATATTCATATGCCTGGTATTAGTGGTATGGAAGCGACCAAAAGAGTCCGAGCTTTTGATAAGGAACTAACCATTTTTGCTTTAACCGCAGTTACTATTGAAGATAAAATGCATGAATTTGACGAAGCTGGTTTTACAGATATTATTCCTAAGCCATTTAAACAAGAAGAATTCGAGAAAAAACTTTACAACGCCTTAGCTACCAACAAAGATAAACCTGCTACAGCTTAGTTTTTATAAAATCTTTTATCAATTCATTTATTTTTGCTTCATCATTAATTACAACGCTAATTGGTAAATAGAAGAGTTTTTTCCTCAAAGATTCATGTTGTTTTAAACGCATAAAATCCTTTTCGGTAGTTATAATCGATTCTCTTTTATTCAACTCTAGGATGTCTTCTTTTGAAAATTCATGATGGTCTTTAAAATTTAAATGTTCAAACGTTAACCCGTTCTCATTTAAAAAACAAACCAAGGGTGATGCATTGGCGATACCAGTGACTAAAGTAAAATTCTGTAAATCTTTAATACTTCTAGTCATATCACTGGAAATAACCCGATTCGAATAACTAATTGAGCTAAAGAACACATGTTGATTCACTTGTGGGTCTATTTGGCGTAACAGATTACTTCTTTCACTATCACTTAAATCCTTTGGGCATTTGGTAACAACAATAATATTAGCGCGTTTAGCACCATTTCTAGGTTCCCGTAAATTACCAGTGGGCAAAACAATATCTTCAAAATACGGATTACCATAGGTCGTAAGCAAAATATTAAACCCTGCTTCTACCTTTCTATGCTGGAAAGCATCATCAAGTAAAATAATTTCGGGCGGATTATCATTTGATTGCAATTGTTCAATACCATTATTTCTATTGGTGTCAACAGCTACAAGTATTTCTTTTTTAAACTTATTGTAAAACTGAAAAGGCTCATCTCCTATCGATTCTACTGTAGTCCCTTTATTTGCTAATTGAAATCCTTTTGTTTTACGTTTATAGCCCCTACTTAAAGTAGCCACAAGGTAATCGTCTTTTAAAAGGTTAATGAGATACTCAATCATAGGAGTCTTGCCAGTGCCACCAACACTCAAATTACCAACACAAATTACGGGCAGGTTATGAGACATGGATTTTTTAATTCCAATATCATATAACTTGTTCCTTAACCATGTTATTAAATAATAAATAGGGACAACGGGAAATAAAATGTAACGCAAAAAAATCATCACAACGAATGTAATTATTTTATCTTTGAATTTAAACACAAATACTATGATTGTTCAAGACGTTATTAACCACTTAGAAGAATTGTCACCACTAGCTTATGCAGAAGATTTTGACAATGTTGGGCTTTTAGTTGGTAATAAAAATGAAAAACTAACGGGTGTTCTTGTTACTTTAGATACACTTGAAACTGTTGTAGATGAAGCTATAAAAAAAAACTGCAACCTTATAGTTAGTTTTCATCCCATTATTTTTAAGGGTTTAAAAAAACTTACAGGCAAGAACTATGTGGAACGCGTAGTTATAAAGGCTATTAAGCATGACATAGCCATTTACAGCATGCATACGGCTTTAGATAATGCCATGCAAGGTGTAAATGATATGATTTGCAATCAATTAGAGCTTACTAATAAACGTATCTTAATTCCACAATCTGAAACTATAAAAAAACTAACGACTTATGTTCCAAAAGATGAAGCCGAACAATTACGAACTGCCTTATTTAATGTAGGAGCAGGAAGTATAGGTAATTATAATAACTGTAGCTTTAATGTAGAAGGCTATGGTACTTTTAATGGTGGCGAAAACTCCAACCCTACTAAAGGAAAAAAAGGCCACACCCATACCGAAATAGAAACTAAGGTTACGGTTACCTATTCTAAACATTTAGAATCGAAAGTTATTAAAACCCTTTTTGATTCGCATAGCTATGAAGAAGTTGCTTATGAAATTACGACGCTTGAAAATAAAAACCAACACATAGGTATGGGCATGATTGGTGAACTAAATGAGCCTATGGATGCGCCTGACTTCTTAAATCATCTAAAATCTAAAATGAATACAGGATGTATTAGACATTCATCGTTTTTAAACAAACCATTAAAAAAGGTCGCTGTTTTAGGAGGATCTGGTAGTTTTGCCATTGAAGCTGCTAAAGCGTCTGGAGCTAATGCTTTTATAACTGCAGATTTAAAATATCATGATTTTTTTACAGCAGAAAACCGTATTCTTTTAGCAGATATTGGACATTATGAAAGCGAACAATTCACAAAAAATCTTTTAGTAGCTTATCTTACAAAAAAAATCACTAATTTTGCAATCATTTTATCAAAGACAAATACCAATCCTGTTAAGTATTTTTAAAGTATGGCTAAAAAGAAAGAAGTAACTGTAGAAGAGCGCTTAAGAGCTTTATACGATTTACAACTAATCGATTCTCGCATAGATGAAATCAGAAATGTCCGTGGAGAACTTCCTTTAGAAGTTCGTGATTTAGAAGATGAAGTTGCTGGATTAAACATAAGATTAGAAAAACTTGTTGCAAGTTTAGAAGTTATAGACAATGATATAGCTTCAAAGAAAAACCTTATTGAGGAATCTAAAGCTTTAATAAAAAAGTACAGTGAACAACAAAAAAATGTTAGAAATAACAGAGAATACAATTCTTTAACAAAAGAAGTTGAATTTCAAGAATTAGAAATTCAATTGGCTGAAAAGCATATTAAAGAATTCAAAGCTCAAATAGAGCAGAAAAAAGAAGTTATTTCTGAAACAAAAGAGCGTTTAAAAGAGCGTGAAACGCATTTAAAACACAAAAAAGGTGAATTAGATGCCATTTTAGCCGAAACTGAAAAAGAAGAACAAGCCTTAATTGAAAAATCTGAAGCTTACAAAACTCAAATTGAAGAACGATTAGTAGCTGCTTACAATAGAATTCGTCAAAATGTAAAAAACGGTTTAGCGGTTGTGCCAATTGAAAGAGGTGCTTCTGGCGGATCTTTCTTTACTATTCCTCCACAAATACAAGTTGAAATTGCCTCTCGTAAAAAAGTAATTACAGATGAACATAGTGGTAGAATTCTAGTAGATGCAGTATTAGCTGAAGAACAAAAAATAAAAATGGAAAAAATGTTTGCAAAACTATAATCCATTATCCGAAATACATTTTAAAGCCTTCACCAATGAAGGCTTTTTTATTACATAAACTTTTCCCTCCTTATTTTTAAGGTTTCGTATTTTTATTCGTCTATTATAAAAAAAATCAAAGCCATGAAAAAGATACTGCCTTTATTCATCTTAGCCATTTTGTTTAGTTGTCAAAACACAGCGCAAGTCAATTCAAAACAGCAAGCGGTTATCAACGCTAAGCCCATTAAAGTTCCTTTAAAAGATGGAAAGGCCAGGGCCTATTTTGCCAGTGGTTGTTTTTGGTGCGTAGAAGCCATTTACGAAAGCGTAAAAGGTGTTGAAGAATCTATTTCTGGATATTCTGGTGGCCACACAGAGAACCCAACCTACGCAGCAAGTAATACAGGGAGAACAGGCCATGCCGAAGCTGTAGAAATTATTTACGATCCGAAAATTGTAAGCTTTGAAACTTTAGTAGACGTGTATTTTGGATCTCAAAATGTCACGCAAGTAAACGGACAAGGCAATGACAGAGGATCTCAATACCGTTCTATTATTTTTTATCAAGACGATGCTCAAAAACAAATTATTTTAAAGAAAAAAGAAGCTTTAACAAAAAAACTAGGTGTTAAAATTGCTGCCGAAGTCTATCCATTCCGAAAATTCTGGGTTGCAGAAGATTATCATCAAAATTATGAAAGGCTCCATCCCAATAATAGCTATATAAGAAATGTGTCTATTCCCAGATTAAATAGGTTTAAAGCTAAATTTCCAGAACTATTGAAAGACAATCATTGAGCCTTTTTAGCCCAAACAAAGTTTGTAAATATTTTTAAATTACCTCGTTTTAGTCTAACCAATAAACAGACACCCCCCATTAATCACCTATCATTCAAAGGCTTTACACCGAAACGCCTTTCATATATCTTAGAAAAATAACTAATATGGTTAAACCCAACTTCAAAAGAAAGTTCCTTAAGTGAAATGTTCTGATTATTCTGCAAAATCCCTCTTGCTTTTTGAAGTTTTATTTCGCGTATAAAATTATTAGGACTCAACCCTGTATTGCTTTTGATTTTTCTGTAAAAAGAGCTTTTGGAAATATTAAATTCAAGAGCAATCATATCTTGGTTTAAAAACGTGCTGTTTGAATTTTCCATAATATATTCCTTTAGTTGGTCAATAAATAAATCCTTTTTTAAATCCTCTACGTTAATATCGTGCTCTTTATTATATAAACTTCTGGAAGCATAGTTTTTAATACAGTTATCAATACGTGTTAACAATTCTCCTTTATCAAAAGGCTTTGTAATATAGTCGTCAATGCCCAATTTTAAAACATCTAATTTGGCATCCATGTTGGTTTTTGCTGTTAGCATAATAACAGGTATATGACTGTTGTTTCGGTTTAGTTCAGAAACCAAGTCATAGCCGTTTAATTTTGGCATCATATAGTCTGTAATAATAAAATCTATAGTATTTTGAGCAATAATTTCTAGTGCTTCTAAACCATTTGAAGCTTCTAAACAAAAATGATTCTCTAAAATGGATATCAAGTATTTTCGCATATCATAATTATCATCAACAATTAAAAAACGATATCTAGAATTATTGACAAGCACGTTTTCTGTTACTTTGGTTTTTTCTGCTTTTTTAATCGAAACCTTATCCTGTACAATAACATTGGGTAAACTTTTTTCCAATGGCAAAACAATGGTAAATATACTCCCTTTGTTCAGTTCACTTTTCAGAGAAATCTTGCCCTGATGCAGCTCAATAATTTCTTTACAAAAAGCCAAACCAACACCACTACCGCCAGATTTATTAATGTCGTTATTAATTTGGTAAAACCTATTAAAAATACTCTCAAACTCGCTGTTAGCTATACCAATACCTGTATCTGAAATTTTAAGAACCAATTGTCCGTTTTCCTCATAGCTATCAATAGCAACTTTCCCTTCATGCGTATATTTTAAAGCATTTATAATAAGATTATTCATTGCTTTTTCAAAAAATACGGTATCTATAAAAGAATAATAATCTGTTGTATTATCAGAAATATGGAAAGCAATATTTTTCTGACTGAACAAAGGCTCAAAATACATGTATTGTTTTCTAATTAGATTGGAGACATTGGTAAGTTTTAACTGTAAGCTAAAGTTAGAAGATTGTATTTTGGCTAAATCCAACACACTATCTACCATATCGGTAATCTTATGAATCTGTTTTTTTACGTTTTGCTGAATTTCTTGCGTTCTAGGAGAATTGGGAACTAGATCCAGATCAGAAATATGCCCATTAATCAAAGCCAATGGTGTGCGTATTTCATGAGAGATATTGGTAAAAAATTGTGATTTAAACTTATCCAACTCCTCCAATTGTTCCGTTTTAGCTTTCAGTATTTTCTCATTGCGGATATTGAGGTTTTTAAAATAACTAATCACTATAAAAATGCTGAAAAACAAAAAAGGTGGGTTTTTATTGTTTAGAACAGAATGTGGATAATGATCGAAATATAAATTGGGGACATATAAGCCTAATAAACAAATAACCAATATGGCAATATTCAATTTTCGATTATCAATATAAATGAGCGCTATTGCTGGAGGCAACAAAAAATAATATTCCAAAAGCTCTCCTACATATAAATAATTAGAAAAAATGAAGGCAGTAACAGACAGGTTAAAAATAAACAAAAGACTAGCGGCTAAAAGTTTTTTTAGATAGAGCAGAACCTGTACACTAATAACAAAAGATAACATAACAGCATAACTCATCAGCAACAGTTGATTATTATAAAAATCCCCTATAAAAGTAAGTATGGTAAATAAATGCCAGGTATTACAAAAAATATGTAACAAAGTGATTTTTTTTAAATCATTTATGCTGGTATTTTCATCTGCACCAAGCGTGAAATAAGTTGTTAGTAGATTAAGTATTTTTTTCAACATATAGAGAGTTTGAGAAATTTTTAATATACGCTCCAAAAATAAAAATCCAAAGTAAGTTTTTGCTCTAAAACAAGTGTAAAATGTGATAATGACCAATTTGTGACGTTGGTTGACTCATTTGTGACATTTTGCTATTTGGCAAAACAGATTGTAGGATGAAATTGGTTGATTTGTGATATAGATTGATTGAAAATTGATTACAAAAAGTAATTAATTGCAGCTTATTTAAAATAGATGAAATTAATTGAAACGGAACCCTACAATTGCAATATAATTAATTAGGATGAGCACAATTGAAGCCACAAAAGACTTAAAGGACTTACTAATTTCTCTTAATGAAAGAAAAGATTTAACCATTCTTGATTATCAAGTGAATGAACCTTTATCAAAAAATGACATAGATATCAATAAAGGCGTTTTACCTGAGTCGCTACTTGACTTCTATTCTGTTATGAATGGGTGTGAGTTCAAGGCTTTCTTTACAGAAGATAGTCATCTAGAAATTGGGATTAAGATACCGTCACTTGACAAAGTAGGAACTTTTGTTTCGGATACTATAGATTACAATTTTAGTTCTGAAATATCTTTCTTACCAGTAGAATTTATTGACCCAACCGCTACAACATCTTTTACTATTAGAAAAGGAGACAAGAACATCAATCAGGCAAAGTTAGTAAGCTGTTGGGCTGGTCAAGAATATGAATCAATAAGAACATATTCCAATTTGGGTGAATTCATCGAAAAAGCAATTCAATTTAATTTGTCTATTTTTTGGTTCTCTAGTCAATTTAAAAGTCAATCCCAATCAGTTAGGAGACGAATTTCTCAGCCTGATGTAAGGTCATCTATTTTTTTTGTAGGTGCAAGAGTTCAGTTTAAACGATTTGGACCAAAAGGCTCAATTATAAGGTTGGTTACACTTACTGAGAGCGTGAAAAATTCAAATATATGGGCTTTGGTCGATTTTGATGGAATGGAAAATCCTTTATGGGCACCTGCTTACGCATTAGATAAACGAGGAAAACAATTAGAACCACATGATAAAATCCTTATCAAATCAGATGATTTCCTACTTTATTTAAAATCTTGTAATGCAGAAGAAACCGCAATGCTTTTAAAAGATATTACCTTTTATCATATCGAACCTAAAAGTACCATTTCACTGAATGACCTTACTATTTTAGAAAGTTCATACCATATTTATGCAATATTTAGAAATATGAATTTTGACGATTTTATTGAATGGTCATATTCAATAATTAGTCAATGGGCCGTATTAAGTAAAAGTGGATTCTACGAAAAACATGATTTCAAAGAAAAGAAAGGGAAATTTAAAATTAGAAAACGCTCCTACGGATTTGCATATTTCGCATTAGCTTATAATTTAATTGGTGGTATTGCTATATTATTAAAGGAAAAAAAACATCAAAATCCTGAGTATAAATTGACTAACAATATTCAAGAAAAATTTGACTTGATATCTGGAGATATTAAGTCAATCTCTTTGGGTATTGATGAATATGAACTTAATTATAACAAACAGAATTATTGTCACCTGCTCAAAATTCTGAATTATTTAACAACAATAAATGGATCTCTCAAGCAAAATAAATCTCCTATTTTTAGAGGATATAAAATTAACAAAAAACTATCCTTAAAAGGGTTAGATAATAACTTTAATTCTTTAATTTCTATTTAAATACTGTAATAGTCTTTTTCACTAAGCAAACACCTTCCTTCATTTAAAAAACCACTTAAAATCTACAATTTGGTCGCTTTTAATGTAAAAATCAAAGGATAGAATTTGTCTTTGGTCGCATACATTCCAGACTCCGTTTTCTCCAAATCCGGTAAGACATTATAAGGACTTTCGTCATACTCCTTTAAATATTCAATACGTAAACCAGCTTCCGTTAAAGCAGAAACCACTTCGCCCAAACCATGATTCCAACCATATTCTTTACTCACCATCTTTGCTCCCTGGTTGGCATATGTACCTTCATATTCTTCATAAATCACATCGGCCTGCATATATCCGTATTTCATAACAGGCTTCCCCTCTAAATAATCGAACATCCAAACAATAGGGTGAAATTCTGCCATAAAAAATGTACCTCCTTTTTTTAAACGTTCAGCGATCATTTGTCCCCAGGGTTTTAAATCAGGCAACCAACCAATCACACCATAACTTGTAAAAACGATATCAAATGTTTCCTTTATAAAATCGGAAGTATTTAAAACATTGCAGCAAACAAATTCAGCATCTAAATTCAATTCCTTGTTTAGGCTTTTTGCCAGCTTAATACCTTCATCACTTAAATCGACACCAGTACATTTAGCTCCTAACCTACTCCAACTCAACGTATCCTGACCAAAATGACATTGTAAGTGTAAAAGTGATTTCCCTTTTACACCTCCCAAAGCTTCTAATTCATAAGGCTTTAAAGAAGATTTCCCTTTTTTAAAATCATCTAAATGATACATGTCACTTTGAGCATGCACCCTTACTTTATCATTCCAGGTAGCCTTATTGGTATTAAAATAGATATCATTATTATCCATTATAAAAATTTAATTCATCAAGATAAAACTTCTTATGGAATGTTCAATATCTTTACCAAAAATTTCTATTATGAAAAAGTTCACCCTTATCATGTTTCTTCTCTTGCTAAGCCTTTCATGCAAACAAAAGGAAGAAAAAATATTAGAGATAAAGCCTCTTACCATAGCCGAAAAAATAGCAAATGCCCACGGTTACAAAAACTGGAAACACGTCGATAAAATTAATTTCACTTTTAATGTAGACAAAGACAGTAGTCATTTTGAAAGAATTTGGGCCTGGAAACCCAAAATAAATGAGGTTAATTTTTCAACAGGAGGCGACTCCATAGTTTTATACAATAGAAGTAAAATCGATTCAACAAAAACAAAGCTAGATGGTAATTTTATAAATGATAAATACTGGTTGTTAGTACCATTTCAATTAATTTGGGATGAAGGACTGAGCATTTCGGAGCCAGTAAAAGAAATTGCCCCAATTAGTAAAACCGAAATGAACAAAATAACCTTGACTTATTCTAGTGAAGGTGGTTATACACCTGGAGACGCTTACGATATTTTTTACGGAAATGACTTCTTAATTAAAGAATGGATTTTTAGAAAAGGAAACACCAACGAACCGTCCATGATCACAACTTTTGAAAATTATCAAGATTTCGGAGGTATTAAGATTGCTTTAGATCACAAAAAAGCAGGCACTAATTGGAACCTTAATTTCACTAATATAAAAATCGACTTTACTCACTAGTCATCTTATTTTACAGCAAATTTTCAAATATTTTTTAGATTTTGTGTAATGAAAAGATCCAGTCTTCGACTTAAATCGTATATAAAGTATAAATAGAACTTTCCGCATTTGCGTCTATATATATCAAAAGCGCTTCAATTATTAGAAATTGAAGCGCTTTTCTTTTATTTATGCTTCTTTTTAGCCTTTAAATTTATTAGTTACATGTGTACCATCACAAAAAGGTTTGTTTGCCGAAGCTCCGCACCTACAAAACGCGGTTGTTTTATTTTTTGTTTCTTCTGTACCATCTTTATAAGTGACCTTTAGTGTCCCGTAAACCAAAAGCGGTCCATTTTCTAGAACCTCAACTTTGGTTTCTAATGCTTCTGCTGTTTTATCTCCCTCGGCATTCATATAATAACGTAATGCCCCAGAAGGACATTGTTTGACTTGATTTACAATAGCATCTGTTGATGCCGCATCTATTTTAACCCACGGTCGTACTTTTGGCTGGAAAACTTCTGGTAAACCTTTAGCACAAATTGCCGAATGAATGCATTTTTCAGCTTCCCAAACAACCGTAGTTTCCCCGTTTGAGTATTCTTTGATCTTGCCCATAATATGTAGTTTTCACTAAAGGTACAAAAAATGATTATGCATAGGGCTTAATTATAATCGGATATATGCTCCTCTATTTCCAAAGCTCCTTTCTTTATAATAGACAAATAAGACGTTATATTTTCTGGTTTAAATCTACTAGACGGTCCAGAAACACTAATGCTGGCAATAACTTCTTTCTTTTTGTTAAACACAGGTATAGCAATACAAATAAGTCCTAATTCAAGCTCTTCCATATCTAATGCATATACCTTTTCTTTTACCTTTTTAAGTTCAAGCAATAAATCCTCAGAATTGGTTATAGTATTTGAAGTACGCGCTTTTAGTTTGACATTTTTTAAATAATCTGAAATTTGATTTGTGGACGAAAAAGCTAGAAGTATTTTTCCTAAGGCCGTACAATAAGCCTCCTGATATGATCCTATTTGCGTACTAACCTTCAAACCTAATGGGCTTTCTGCCTTGTTCAAATATAATACCTGATCGTTTCTTAAGACTCCTAAATGCACTGTTTCTTTAATTTCTTTAGCAATATTCTCCAAAGGAATTCGAGAATAACTCCTTAATGATTTGTGTATAGAAACCAAATTCCCTAATTCAAATAATTTTAGTCCTAAAATATACTTATCGTTATCATTCTTTTGCACAACATCTAAATACTCTAATGTACTTAGTAAACGGTAGGTAGTTGTTTTGTTATAACCTGTCTTTTTTGCCAATTCGCGGACACCCCATTCTTGTTTATCATTTAAATAAGTATCTAAAAGCCTAAAAGCTTTGATAACTGATAAATTTAAATCTTTATTAACATCTTCCATACAAGCTTTATAATCAAATTTTCTTTTATTTTGAGAGGTAGAATAATTTTTGTTATTCAAAAATAAGTATTAATTTTGAAACAGTGTTTCGTATAATGAAACGATTTTGGATTTTTTTGTAAAAAAACAATCTTTTCATCAGCATAATCATAAATTTTAACATTAAACCATTGGCTTTAACATGTATAAAGCAACCTTAGATTACGCAAAGCAACAAGATGTATTAGATGAACTTTCTAATTACCGTAATCGATTTCATATTCCTAAAGACAAAAAAGGAAATGAATTGATTTATATGACAGGAAATTCCCTTGGGCTTCAACCAAAGCAAACAAAAACATACATAAATCAAGAATTGGAAGATTGGGCTAATTTGGGAGTAGAAGGGCATACCGAGGCAAAAAACCCTTGGCTACCTTATCATGAGTTTTTAGCCGAAAGCATGGCAAATGTTGTTGGTGCAAAACCTATTGAAGTTGTTACCATGAACACATTAACTGGTAATTTGCATTTTATGATGGTATCATTTTATAAGCCAACAAAAACACGTTACAAAATAATTATAGAAAGTGATGCCTTTCCTTCAGATAAATATGCTGTAGAATCTCAATTACGGCATCATGGTTTTGATGACAAAGAAGGTTTAATCCTTTGGAAACCTAGAAAAGATGAAGAATTATTACGTTATGAAGATTTGGAAGATATTCTCGAAAAACATGGTAGCGAAGTCTCATTAATAATGATTGGCGGTGTGAACTACTACACAGGTCAATATTTCGATCTAAAGCGCATCACAAGCCTGGGGCATAAATACCAATGCATGGTTGGATTTGATTGCGCCCATGGCGCTGGTAATGTAGCTCTTAATTTACACGATTCTGGAGCAGACTTTGCCGTATGGTGTACCTATAAATATTTAAATTCAGGCCCTGGAAGTCTGGCTGGCTGTTTTGTTCATGAAAGGCATGCATACAACAAAGATTTAAATCGTTTTACAGGTTGGTGGAGCCATAACAAACAAACACGTTTTAATATGCGTCAGGAATTCGATGTACTTCCTGGTGCTGAAGGTTGGCAACTTAGTAATCCGCCAATACTATCTATGGCTGCCATTAAAGCATCTTTGGACATTTTTAATGAAATAGGCATAAAAAAGTTGATCGACAAATCTAAAAGACTAACAGGTTATTTTGAATTTTTGTTAAAGCAATTAGGAGAAGGCACTATTAAAATAATTACACCAGCCAACCCTGAAGAACGTGGTTGTCAACTCTCCATTCAGGTTTTAAATGCCGATAAAACACTGCATGATAAATTAACCGAAGTTGGCGTTATAAGTGATTGGAGAGAACCTGATGTTATTCGTTGTGCTCCCACACCGCTTTATAATTCATTTCAAGATGTTTATCATATGGTTGATAAGTTAAAAAGCATATTAAATTGATTTTAAATTAAAATGAAGTCCTGAAACAGGTTCAGGACGATTAACATGAAAAAACAACAAAACATACTCATTATAGGTGCTGGACTTTGTGGATCGCTCTTGGCTTTACGTTTGGGACAAAGAGGTTATAATGTTTCGGTTTATGAGATGCGTCCAGACTTGCGCAAAGTAGATATTAGTGCTGGTCGTTCTATAAACTTAGCATTTTCAGACCGTGGTAACAAGGCCATGAAGCTTGTTGGTATAGAAGAGAAAGTAAAGGCACTTTGCATTCCTATGAATGGTCGTATGATTCATGATAAAGAAGGTCATACTTTTTTATCAAATTATAGCGGACGCGATCATGAGTACATCAACTCGGTGTCCCGTGGCGGGTTGAATGCCTTACTTTTGGATGAAGCCGAAAAGCATGAAAATGTGTCTATTTATTTTAATAAAAAATGTAAATCGGTCAATTTTAAAAAGACAACAGCCCTGTTTAAAGATTATGAAACGAAATCGGAATTTGTTGAAGATGCAGATGTTATTATCGCTACAGATGGTGCAGGATCTGCAATGCGCAAGAGTTATTATTTAGCAAAAAAATTCTTGTTCAGTTTTTCCCAAGACTATTTAACACATGGTTACAAAGAATTAAGTATTCTACCAACTAAAACAGGTGATTATAAAACTTATAAAAACGCATTGCACATATGGCCTCGTGGTTCTTTCATGCTTATTGCCCTTCCAAATTTAGATGGTAGTTTTACAGTGACGCTATTTTTAAGTTATGATGAAGGTGTGTATAATTTCAATAATTTAACAACTCCAGAAATTGTTTCAGAATTCTTTCAAAAAGAGTTTCCTGATGCTTTAAGCCTAATGCCAAATCTTATTGAAGATTTCTTTAAAAACCCAACAGCACCACTAGGAACTGTAAAATGCTCGCCTTGGCATTATAAGGGCAATACCTTATTAATGGGAGATTCTGCGCATGCTATTGTTCCATTTTACGGTCAAGGCATGAATGCTTCTTTTGAAGATGTTGTTGAATTTGACGCTATTTTAGATCAGAATTCAGGAAACTGGGAAGCTGTATTTAAGGCCTATGAGGCAACTCGTAAAAAAGACACTGATGCCATTGCTGACTTAGCTATAGATAACTTTCATGAAATGAAAGACCATGTTGCCAACCCTATATTTCAGGAAAAACGTAAATTAGAAATGGCTTTGGAACAAAATTTTCCTAACGCATATTCATCAAAATATTCTTTGGTTACCTTTCATGAAAACATTGGTTATCATGAAGCGATGACAAGAGGGCGAGCACAAGATAAAGCTATTTTAAACATGATAGCAGATAAAAGTATCCCAACATCAGATATGACAAAAGAGGAATTAAAGGTCATCTTAAAAAGCGTCCAGCAAGAAACCAATAATATTCTTGAAGATGATAGAATCGCAGGATTAAAACAATAACTATGAGTGAAAAGAAACAAGTTACACCACGAGGTGCTTACCCACATACCAAACGTGTTGGCGATTTTATATTTGTATCGGGGACCAGTTCCCGTAGACCAGATAACACTATAGCAGGCGTTGATATTATTGACGAGATGGGCTCCAAACGCTTAAACATTGAAGTACAAACTCGCGAGGTTATAAAGAATATAGAAAAGAATTTAGCTAAAGAAGGTGCTACTTTAAAAGATATTGTTGATGTCACATCTTTTTTAGTAAACATGAATGATTTTGCTAGCTATAACAAAGCATATGCCGAGTTCTTTGATGCAAAAACCGGACCAACACGAACCACTGTCGCAGTCCATCAATTACCACATCCAGATTTGGTTGTGGAGATTAAGGTAATGGCTTATAAACCACTAAAGAAATAGAATGAAATTTAATTGTTTATAAATGGCATTGAGAAAAATATAGTAAAAAAACAGAACTAAAAGATTAGATTCCTGCCTACGCAGGAATGACAAAAATGAAGCAAATAAAAAACTACATAAACGGTCAATTTCTAAATCCATCATCAAACAATTGGATAGACAACTATTGCCCTGCTGACGGTAAAGTGTATGGGCAAACCCCTAACTCTTCAAAAGCAGATGTAGAAAATGCGTACATTGCCGCTAAATCAGCTTTTCCAAGCTGGTCGCAAACCACTTTAGAAGAACGGAGCAGAATTTTAATCAGAATCTCAGAATTACTAGAAGTTCATTTACAACGCTTTGCAGAAGTCGAAAGTAAAGACACTGGCAAACCTATAAGCCTAGCAAAAGCTGTTGATATTCCCAGAGCCGCAAGTAATTTTCGTTTTTTTGGAAACGCCATTACACAATTTGCAAGTGAAAGCCATGAAAGTATTGGCCATGATGCTATAAATTATACACTGCGTCAACCTATAGGAGTTGTTGGTTGTATATCTCCCTGGAACCTACCGCTCTACCTCTTCACCTGGAAAATTGCTCCAGCCATTGCAGCAGGAAATTGTGTTATTGCTAAGCCAAGCGAAGTAACACCCATGACTGCTTATTTATTTGGAGAGATTTGCTCAGAAGCAGGACTGCCAAAAGGCGTTTTAAACATTATTCACGGATTAGGCAGTACGACTGGACAAGCTATTATAGAACACCCAGATATTAAAGCGATTTCATTTACGGGAGGTACCGAAACAGGAGCTCATATTGCCAAGGTAGCAGCACCAATGTTTAAAAAATTATCATTAGAACTCGGTGGCAAAAACCCTAATATCATCTTTGCGGATTGCAATTATAATGATATGCTAGAAACAACTGTTCGTTCATCCTTTGCCAACCAAGGTCAAATTTGTTTATGTGGTAGCCGTATTTTTGTAGAGGCAAGCATTTATGAAAAATTCAAAACTGATTTTGTTGAAAAAACGAAACAGCTCAAGGTGGGACATCCTTCAAAAAAAGATACAGACATTGGCGCTTTGGTTTCTAAATCGCATCTTGAGAAAGTCATGCAATATATTGGCATTGCTAAAGAGGAAAACGGAACCATTCTTTGTGGAGGAAATAAAGTTACCGTTACTGGTCACCAAGACGGGTACTATTTAGAACCTACAGTTATTGAAGTGACAACAGATGCATGTAGAGTCAATCAGGAAGAAATTTTTGGCCCTATTGTAACGATCATGCCCTTTAATACAGAAGATGACGTATTACAAATGGCCAATAAGGTTAAATATGGATTATCGGCAACATTGTGGACAAATAGCTTAAAACGCACTATGAGTATGAGCAACCAATTACAATCTGGCATCGTTTGGGTTAATACTTGGATGCTACGTGACTTAAGAACACCCTTTGGCGGGATTAAAGCTTCTGGTGTAGGTCGTGAAGGGGGTTTTGAAGCATTACGTTTTTTCACTGAAGCCAAAAATGTGTGTATAAAATATTAATTCTATGACGGCATGGTAGCTTTAGAAAACAATATTTATTTTTCATCCGAAACCAATGATATGGATTTAAATCTTATCTATTCATTTGTTAAAAACTCTTATTGGGGAACATCAAGAACCTTGAAAGAGCAGAAAACAGCTATGGAAAACACCATCAACTTTGGCCTCTTTCTCAATGGAAACCAAATCGCTTATGCTAGGGTCATGACCGATAAGGTCTTTTTCGCATATCTTTTAGATGTTTTTGTTATTGAGTCGCACCAAGGTAAAGGATACTCAAAACTGTTAATAGATAAGATTTTAAACTACCCCGAACTGAAAAGTATAGACAAGTGGATGTTAGCAACAAAAGACGCACATAAGTTATACGAAAAATTTGGGTTTAACACCGTAAAGAGCCCTGAAAAATTAATGGAAAAATTAAGCCCACGTGCTAAAATAATATACGAATAATATGAATCTAAACTTAAACAATAAAAATGCTCTGGTTTGTGGAAGCACGCAAGGCATTGGTAAAGCAACTGCTATTGCATTAGCACAAGAAGGTGTTAACGTAACTTTAGTAGCCAGAAACCGGGAAAAACTCAAGGCTGTTTTAAATGAATTACCCGAACACGGAAACCATAGCCTTATTGTAGCAGATTTTTCGAATCCCAGGGATTTACAAGAACAGGTTATCAAATTTATTAATAGTAATCATGGGTTTCATATTCTAGTTAATAATACTGGCGGACCAAGGAGCGGGAACATTTTAACAGCTAGTTTAGATGAGTTTGAAAATGCTTTTGTACAACACCTTAAATGTAATCATGTGTTAGCTCAAGCTACAATTCCATTTATGAAAGATGAAGGTTTTGGAAGGATTATCAATATTATTTCAACATCAGTAAAGGAGCCTATTCCTGGCCTTGGTGTTAGTAATACCATTAGAGGTGCTGTAGGTAATTGGAGCAAAACGCTATCAAACGAGGTAGCGGCTTTTGGTATTACCGTAAATAATGTGTTACCTGGATTTACCGATACTGAACGCTTAACAGAAATTATCACCATTAAAGCAAAAGGAACAGATATTTCAGTTGAAGAAATGACTAAAATTATGAAAAACCATACACCCGCAAAACGTTTTGCCAAACCTGAAGAGACTGCAAATGTGGTTACTTTTTTGGCAAGTGAGGCTGCAAGTTATGTTAATGGAATAAACCTCCCTGTTGATGGTGGAAGGACAAAAAGTTTGTAACTTTATAACAAGTAAAACCCTAAAATTAGAAGTGTTCACCAAAAAATACAAAAACATGAGTAAACTAGTTTCTCCCTTAAATTTTAAAGCTTGGATAGAAGAAAATAGGCATCTTTTAAAACCACCTGTTGGGAACAAATGTGTTTGGAAGGATGGTGATTTTATTGTGATGGTTGTTGGCGGTCCCAATAATAGAAAAGACTATCATTATAATGAAACTCCAGAATTTTTCTATCAGGTAGAAGGTGATATGGTCTTAAAAATTATAAATAATGGACAGCCAGAGGATGTACATATAAAAGAAGGTGATATTTACCTATTGCCTCCAAAAGTACCGCATTCGCCACAACGTATTGCTAATACAGTTGGATTGGTTATTGAATATCCTCGCTCTAAAAAAATGAAAGATGCTTTAGAATGGTATTGTGAAAACTGCAATAATTTATTGTATAGAAAGAAATTCAAGCTTGATAATATAGAAACAGATATGCCCAAGATTTTTGACAAGTACTACTCTAGCGAGGAAAAATGCACTTGCAAAAAATGTGACACAAAAATGGAGGCCCCTAAAAAAATTTAAATAAAAAATATGGCACGTAAACTCCGCATCAACGGGCATTCGCATTTACTTCCTTACCCTGAGGAAATTCCCCAATTCATGAAAGAAAAAGAAATTTTCTGGGTGGATGACGAACGTAAATACATGCTTCAAAAAGGCTGGAGAAGACCTGTAACAGATTCTAGTTTTTTCTTACATGAAAAATTAGAATGGATGGAACGTAACAAATTAGACCATGCTGTTGTTTTAAACTTATCACAACTTTATGGTAACGGACTACGCTTAGAAGAAATGAAAAAAGCACTCCGGTTTCAAAATGATTTTAATGCTAAAATACAGCATGACCACCCCAAAAAATTCACTTGTGGTTTTGTAGTACACCCTGGCTTTATTCATGGTGCTCTATATGAAATCGAACGCTGTGTGGAACAATTAGATATGAAAGTATTATGTTTACCAACACATTTCATGGATTCTATTGGACAATGGCGATCTGTTTTCGACCAAGAAAACGATGCTATCTTTGAATTGGCTGACACATATAAATTAGCTATTGAAATACATCCTTATGATGGAGACAAAATGATAAATCTAGAAAATTCTTCATGGCGGTTCCATTTAATATGGATGCTTGCGCAGTGCGGAGACGCTTATCATTTTTATACTTTGAATGGCATGCAAGAACGTTTTCCTAATATAAGAACCTGTTTTGCGCATGGTGGACAACTGGCCCAAATGAATTTAGGAAGACGTATTCAAGGGTTTGATGGCAGACCCGATTTATTTAAAGGAAAACACCACCCAAGAAAAGCCGTCGGTCATCCAAATATTTATTTTGACACCTTGGTTCACGATACCGATTCGCTAAAACTTATGATAGACCGGCAAGGCAGCAATCAAGTTATTATGGGATTAGACGACCCCTACCCTCTTGGTGAAATGGAAAGCGATGCCCAATCTTCTTACCCTGGGAAATTATTGGATCTGGCCATCAATAAAAATATTATCGACAAAAAACAATACGAGGATATATGGGAAGACAATGTATTACGCTGGTTATTTGGTAACGATGAAACTGAGAAACAAAAATTAGTAAATCGAATTTTAGCTAATTAAAATGTCTTAAACATCTATTGTTGGTATATTTGTAATACTAATTTCGCCAGTTATCAAAATATCCGATCTGGCATTCATTAACCAATATCCATGCATTTTATACCTGAAGAATTAGATGACTACGTTGTAAAACATTCTGAAAATGAACCTGAATTATTACAGCAACTTGGTAGAGAAACCTATCAAAAAATATTACAGCCACGCATGCTTAGCGGGCATTACCAAGGTCGTGTTCTAAGCATAATATCTAAGCTAGTAAATCCAAAGAACATCTTAGAAATAGGTACTTACACAGGATATTCTGCTTTATGTTTAGCTGAAGGCATGCAAGCTTCTGGAGCATTACATACCATAGATATCAATGAAGAATTAGCGGACTTCCAACGAAAATATTTCAACAAATCAGATCATGGTAATCAAATTTTTCAGCATATTGGTGATGCCCTAGAAATCATTCCAACCCTAAATACAATTTTCGATTTGGTGTTCATTGATGCCGATAAAGAAAACTATCCCAGTTATTTTAATATAGTTATTGACAAACTAAACCCTGGAGGTATTATCTTATCAGACAATGTTCTTTGGAGCGGTAAAATACTTGAAGACCTAAAACCTGATGATATGGCCACTAAAGCACTTTTAGAATATAATATCCTTCTAAAAAATGATGATCGAGTTGAAACCGTTGTCTTACCTATTAGGGACGGATTGACTATAAGCAGAAAGGTAAAATGAGGTAAACAAATACCTTTTTACTTAGATATTTTATTTCCTAAATAGAACCACCAAAAGATTAATACAAAACCTGCTCCAACACTTTTTTGGCTAATGCCCTTACTTGCATATCTTTATCGTGATTAACCACATGTAAAAGAGAATTTCGATTTGTTAATTTACCAACAGCGAGTTTCCTTACTTGGATATCCTTATCATGATAAGCGACATGAGCAAGCGAGCTTTGATTAGTCAACCTACCAACCGCTAATTTCCTTATCTGTGCATCTCTGTCATGATATGCCACGTGTGCAAGCGAACTTTGATTGGCTAACCTATTAACTGCTATTTCCCTTATCTGGACATCTTTATCATGATAAGCGACATGAGCAAGTGAACTTTGATTGGCCAGCTTACTTATAGCCAATTTTCTTACCTCCATATTTTTGTCATGATACGCCACGTGTGCAAGCGAACTTTGATTGACCAACTTACCAACTGCCAATTTCCTTATCTCGGCATCTTTATCATGATAAGCGACATGCGCAAGTGAACTTTGGTTCTCCAATTTGCTTACTGCCGATCTCCTCTCCTCTATATCTTTACCGTGATAAGCGATTTGTGTAAGCGATCGTCGATCCTTAATTTCTTCGCTTAAGCTAGCATCATTAGTATAGGTCTCCCTAACAGATTCAACTCTAACATGACAAGAAACTAGTACCAAAGTAAAAATTATAATTATGCTTATTTTTTTCATACGACTATGTTTTAATAATGATATATTTTTTTATCCTTAATTCCATAAAAATCACAAATTCTACACCTCGCTAAAGTTAGTATATTACTTGTAATAAAAGTTACATATCGATCCACTCTTTTATTTTTTCTTTATAGCTTCTTCCTGTCGTTATATTTGTTCGTTTTTTATTATTGAGACTTATAACATATTTACTATTAAAATACTTTTGAATCTCTTTAACACAGTTAATGTTAACAATAAAGCTCCTATGTACTCTTAAAAAATAATCTGGTAATCTGGATTCTAATTGGGATAACGACTTTTCTGTTATAAAGCCCTCTTTATCTGTATTTATGGTTACATATTTATCACTAGCTTCAAAATAAAATATATCGTCTAATTTTAAAAATATTAATTTATCTCCCTTTTTAACAGCAATAGATGTCATCTTCCTTTCTTCTTTAGCTACAGTTATGTTCTTTATAACATCTAAAATGTCTTGTGAAGTACTTCTTGTATTAAACTGTTTCAATTTACCCATCGTTTTCTCTAAACGTTCTAATCTTACAGGTTTCACTAAATAATCGATACTATTCGTTTCAAAAGCCTTTAATGAATATGTATCGTAAGCCGTACAAAAAACAATTAGCGGTATGGTTTCCAGACTTTCTATTAACTGAAAACCTGTAAGTCCTGGCATTTCAATATCCAGAAATATTAAATCTGGGCTTAACGCTTTAATCTTTTGTTTTGCATCTGTACCGTTTTTTGCAGAACCTATGATGTTGATAGTCTCAGGAAAATTAATGAGTAATTTATTTAAACGTTCTCTTGCTAAAGGCTCATCATCAATAATTAATGTTGTATATGGTTTCTGCATGTTAAGCAATGTTATTAATAGTAATCATAATTCTTTTTTCTGGCGTATTTTCCCAACTTAGCAATGCATTATCACCATAACTTAGCCTTAATAAATCGTAAACAGTTTGCAAACCATGACCACTGACTAATCCATCAGGAAATTGTGGACCATTATCTATAACTGTAATCGCGACACCAGACCGACTTTTAGAAATTATCAATTTTATTACACCCTCTTCTTCGATTTTAGAGATGCCATGTTTTACAGCATTTTCTATTAAAGGCTGAATAAGAAACATTGGTATTTTTATACGCTCCAGACCCCTATCTACTTCGATATCAAAATTTAAGCGATCACCAAAACGAATTTGCTCAACTTCTAAATAGTTCTTGACCATCTGTACCTCATCACTAATGGAGCTTTCCTTTTTTCCTTTTCTATTGATGGTATATTTAAACAAATCGGATAAGGATAATGCCATTTTTTCTGTCTTAGCAGTATCTGTAGATGCTAAAGTAGCAATAGAATTTAACGAATTATATAAAAAATGTGGATTAATTTGCGACTGCAGAAGTTTTACTTCCGCTTGAGCGTTAACTTCTTTTAATTTACTTAATTCGACGTCTTTTTGCTTTATTAAAGAATCTGAAAAATAATCTAAATACAATAAAACACCTCTAATTAAAGTAAAAACAAAACTGGCAGCTATAAACGGATTAATTCTCATGAACCAATTACCATACTTATTTTCTGCAATAAAAACAATAACAACAGGTATTATAAAAATGAGAAATGTAAAACACATTTTTAAAATAAGTTGCAAGGTAAAAGGCATACTATCTTTAATAACATATTTATCAAAAAGCATTAAACAAAATGCTGCCATTGAAGCAATTGTTATCAAAATAATACTTAATACGACATATATCGTTACATCTGTTAAAAGAGCCGGTTCTATAATATACCCATAAACGTAAAGTACATTAAACAAACACGTAACCCCCATTAAAATGGGTGCGAAATAACTAAGATAGAGGTACTTATATTTTTTTCTATAAAAAATACCAAAACTTAGCGAAAATAAAGTAACAGCCAGTATAGAACAAATCCAAATTGCAATTATTCTAGTTTTATCCTTATCAAAATAATTACTAGTATACTTCCAAGGATAAGCATTATTCATGTATGCTTTAATCTCTTCCAATAAAGTAGGTGAATATAATTTTTGTAATAAGAATTTATCTAAGTCACTAAATTCATAATCTATAAAAACAGTTTCTTTGTCGTTTAGTATAGACTTTTGGGAGTTGACTATTTTTTTTGACTTTAACTCAAAAAAACTTGCACATGCTATTGTTCTAATGAAAAAGGGCTCCAACATTTTTTGACGTTCCTCTATCGACATGGTTTCATCAAATGAATAATGATTTTCCGAAAATGCTACTCCACTCTCAATATTTTTCCCATAAGTTATATGACTAAAACCTGGTTTTTCATGAATGAAATTAGACCGAGATGAATCTATTCTCATTGAGGGATTTTTTGATCCAAAAAATAGTCTAATAGTATATTTCTTTAAATGTTCAAAATTGTAACCATTTATATCTATGCTATCTTTTTCATTTATTAAAAAAGGGTCACCAAGTGACATACCTGTATAACGCTTAAAATAATTTATCTCTTTATTGGGCAATAATGGCTTAAGTTCTTCTATAAGGTTTTCTAACGCCAAACTATCTTCAGATGTAGCATTATATAGTTTATATAAAATAGGACCACTAAACTTATGAATCCTTAATTCTCCATTAAAAAATAATTTATTTTTTGGTAAAATTCTTTCCTTAACATACTCCCACTTTTCATCCTTTGGCAAATTGGAGTAATTATTTTTTTTGTTATAAGAATCTCTTAGTACTATTACGGGAATGCATAATAAAATAAGGGTCAGTAATATAATTTTCTTCATGGTTTAAATTTAACTATTAATACCTCAAAGAAACTTTTAAAGTTTGGTTACTGAAACTAATTTCTGACGAACTGCATATAGTTTTTACAAACTACATTTTATTAAAAACCAAATAGCCATTTAAGTCAAAAAATGGCTATTCTTTTAATTTATGCTAGGTTTTATAAACACTGGATGAAAAGAAGTTTATGATATATGCAAATAGCGGTACTTTATACTGCCAAAAGAGATTTTACAGGGTTATCATTATCGGGTAGCTTGCACGATTTACTTAATTGAATGTTTGTTTCTATAACTTGATAAAATTCATACGTATCAAAAGGCTTATAAATAATATCATTAAAACCAATACCATTATCATCACAGTCCTTTTTTATACTATCGACATCGGATGCCGTTAAGGCTATTATAGGAATATTAGTATCGAATTCCCTAATAAGACGCGTTGCCTCTTTACCGTTCATCACTGGCATGTTAATATCCATTAAAATAAGATCAAAATCATTGATCTTAGCTATATTTAATGCCTCCAAACCGTTATTAACCACAACAGATTCGTAATTCGCTTTCTTAAGTAAATTTTGTGTAACAACCTGATTTATCTTATTGTCTTCTACTACTAAAATCTTGTATTTATTATTGAAAGTTTTTATTCCGACTTTATTTTTGAATTCCTGCTCATTCTTTTCTACTTTATCGACGTCTATTTCAAAAGTGATATTAAAACTAAAAGTTGTTCCAACCCCTACTTCACTTGCAAGTTCAATTTTACTGTTAAATAGTTCTACCAAATTTTTGGTTATTGAAAGCCCCAAACCTGTGCCTTGATAGTTAATGTTATTATTTTCATCTAATTGAGAAAAGTTGTCAAAAACAGTATCAAATTTATGTTTTGGTATACCACAACCATCATCTTCAATTTCAAAACGTATTTTAACTTCGTTTGTATTGGTATCTAACATGATCACGCGAAGATTAATACATCCATTTGCTGTAAATTTTATACTGTTTCCTATTAAATTAATTAGAATTTGAGACAGTCTTACTTTATCGCATTTTATGTATTGCGGAAGTTGTTTATCAATTAATACATTGATTTTATTATTGGTTTCTTTTAATCTGAAATCAAAAGAATCTACAATATTCTTTATTAATGATTTTAAATTAACCGAAGTGTTCTTCAGCTCTATTTTTTGGGATTCAATTTTGCTTACTTGTAAAATATCATTAATAAGATTTAACAAATAATCTCCTGAATATTTAAGTGAATTTATAAGCTTCGTATCATTTTCGCTTAAATCATTATTTTCAAGAAGCAATGAGGTAATACCAACAACACCATAAAGAGGTGTTCTTAACTCGTGGGTTACATTAGAAATAAATTTCGATTTCAACTCTGATGATTTCACTGCTTCATTTCGAGCAATTTCTAATTGTTCATTCTGGTCTTTTAAAATATTGGTTAATTTTCTTTTAGAAATATAACTTCTATAAACTGTAATTAACGACACCAAAAACAGGAATAGTGCTACCGTTATAATAATGTTTAAGTTTTTTACTTTATTGGTAATTTCAACTTGTTGTATACGTTCCGTATTCGCTATTTGAGCATCTTTTTTATAATCTTCAATAAGGTATTTAGATCCAGCAATTGACTTTCGTTCAAATTGCGCCTCATTGATAAATTTATACAAATAATTATTATATTTCAATAGGGCATTGTAGGCCTGTTTGTCTAAATCTTGTTTATCTAAAGACAAGGCTAGCTTTTTATAGATATTAAGTAAAAGTAAATTATAATTTTGTCTGTTACCACTATTATTTTGTTCTAAAAAAGCTAAAGCTTCATTGAACTTTTTATTGGCATTAGTATACAATTCTTTTTTAATAAAATATAAACCTTGTGTATACTTGAAATATGCATAAGCATTTGAATCTGCCTTATAGCTATTCAAATTTTCCTCTGCTCGTAAAAGATAAATTAATGCCTTTTCGGTTAGGTTATTCTCCAGATATAATTGGCATAAATTAATTTGAATATCAAACAAAACATTTAGTTGCTTGTCAAGGTTATTATGATCCTTAACATCACCTGTAGATGCATGTTTTAATGCATTCTCAAAATAAGAACGTACCAGATTAAACGATTTCTCCTTTTTGTATAATTTCCCTAAGTTTAAATATGATTTTGCTATTAAATAATTATCGTCAATTTCTATGGAAGATTTAAGTGTGGTAATAAATCTGCTCTCGGCTGCATCATATTCTTCTATGGATGTATAAATTTGACCTTGAATGAAATTAGCCAAAGCACTCCCATAAACATCATTAATAGATACCGATAACCTTTTGGACTGGTTAATTGAAGCTAATGCATTTACAATCTCATTATTGTCATAAAACTGTAAAGCTTCAGAATTTAAACTATCTATTTGGAAGATTGTGTGCTTATCGTCTTGAGAATAAGACAAGTTTACAATGCACAGAAAACATACAAGTAGGATTGTTTTCATTTTGTTAGGATTATAGATTTGGATTCGCAATATATTTTTCAATACGCGAGAAAATGAAAATACTCGTTGAAAACCCTAATTTAAACGTTAACAGGTATATAGTAAAGGTAAAACTTACATAAAGATTAGAATTTACGTTTTACAGAACCCGTAAAATCCTCTAAGTCATCTTTAACTTTGTTGAGCTCTTTTTTAACGTCGTCTGTAATGCTCGTATCGATTCCATTTTTTTCGGCTGTTTTGGTAATTTCATGCTTAATATCGTTTGTAGCGTCTTTAAGGGTACGCATGCCTTTACCTAAACCGCGAGCAATTTCTGGTAACTTATCTGCACCAAAAACCATGATAACAATAAATAGTATAAATGCTATTTCTGCACCACTAATAAATAAAAATGTAGCTTGTTGTATCACAACGCAAATATAGTGAGTGTTTTGTTAGAATAAAAAAAGCCGATTATAAAAATCGGCTTTTAATTCAAATATTTTTATCCTTTAACCTTTTCTTTAAATTGGTCAAAATCACTTTGCTGTACTTTTTTGGGCCATGAATTGTTTGATGTATCCACATCGGCAGTCTCTAAATCAGGATCTATTTCCAAATTAGTAATCGCTTTTTGGGTTTTAAAAACTTTTTTTACTTCATTTTCATTATACCTCCATATTTGTGCTGGGAATGTTTTTCTCTCTTTTGTGCCATCTTCATAAGTTAATTCCAAAATTATAGGCATTACCAACCCACCTGGTTTTTCAAAAGTTACTTCATAAAAATATTTTGGTGCATCACCTAACCGCGATTTTTCTTCATCATCTAAACTATTTAAATGCTCATTTAAAACATCAAAATCTGAAGGGTTCTTGGCATCCTGTGGAATGACTCCTTCTTTGGCTTCTGCATAATAAATCAGCTTGCCTTTATAATCATCTAGATTAAAATTATTTAGTTTAGCAACTTCCTTCGCTTTTTCAGTTGGCTTATCAGTTAAATAGTAACTCTTAACCTGTTTAACGCCAATATCGGTATAGTCTGTAGTATAAAACCATCCTCTCCAAAACCAATCCAAATCCATGGCAGAGGCATCTTCCATGCTTCTAAAAAAATCTGCTGGTGTTGGGTGTTTAAACATCCATCTTTTTGAGTATGTCCTAAAAGCATAATCAAATAATTCTGGTCCCATAATAGTATGCCTTAACATATATAGTCCTGCTGCTGGTTTCGCATAAGCATTAGGTCCAAATTGATGTACATAATCTCCTTGGGACATAATTGGAGAAATATAGCTCTGGTCTCCTCCCATATACGGCACCATATCTTTAGGTAAATTACCTGTTATGAAATTAGGATCATAATCTAATTCTGCCAATGTTTCCACAAATGAGTTTAATCCTTCATCCATCCATGTCCATTGACGTTCATCACTATTAACGATCATTGGAAAAAAGTTATGACCGACTTCATGGGTGATCACACCTATCATACCTCTTTTAAGCCGCTCTGAATAAGTTCCATCAGGATTTGGCCTTCCATAGTTAAAACAAATCATAGGATATTCCATTCCCATCTGTGCATGTACAGAGACCGCCTTATTATAAGGATAATCAAAAGTAAGTTTAGAATATTCTTCTAATGTATTTGCCACAACTCTTGTTGAATGTTCTTCCCAAAGTGGATTTCCCTCTTTTGAGTACAACGAAATTGCCATGACAGTTTTTCCATTGATATCTACCGCCATGGCATCCCATAAAAACTTCCTAGAAGTAGCAAAAGCAAAATCCCTGACATTTTTGGCCTTAAAATGCCATGTTTTCGTTTTTGAACTTCTTTCTTTTTCTGCTTTTTCAGCTTCTTCTTGTGTGACAATAAATACTGGATCCTTGAATGATTTTTTAGCCAACTCAAAACGTTTAAGTTGTTCTTTTGTTAATACATCTTTTTCATTTTGTAATACTCCAGTTGCTTCTAATTTATGATCTGCTGGTACTGTTAGTTTAACATCAAAATCCCCAAATTCCAGAGCAAATTCACTACGTCCCCAAAATTGCATATTTTGCCAGCCTTCAACATTATCGTAAACACAGAGTCTGGGATAGAACTGCGCAATGACATAGGTACTGTTTCCATCTGGAAATGCCTCGTAACCAGACCGCCCACCATCAAGAATATGATTATTGACATTATACCACCACTTAATTTGAAACTTAAACACGCCTCCCGGAGCTAATGGTTTAGACAAATTAATTCGCATCATGGTTTGATTTATCATAAAAGGCAAATCTGTACCATCAGCATTTTTTACATAATCGATATTAAAACCACCATCAAAAGGCTTCTTTAAATTTGCTTTCGTAAAGCTTTTTGGGCCATTTAGAGGACTATCAAAAGATTCCGTTGCGATATCTGGGGTTTTGGAATCTTTAGCTCTCATATTTTGGTCAAGCTGCACCCATAAATACTCCAAATAATCTTTGGAATTGTTATGATATGTTATTTTTTCGTTTCCATAAATCTGATTTTTAGATTCATCTAAACGAATATCCATTATATAATCGACTTTTTGTTGTGTGTATTGGTGACCAGGTGCACCAGAAGCTGTTCTGGTGTCGTTTGGTGTAGGCAACACATCTTTCATTTGCCTAAATTTGTTCTGGTCTGTGTGACCTTGGGGTTTTGCCTTTTCTTGTTCTTGTGCAAAAATACTGGTCGAAACAAAAGCCAAAGAAAGGAAATAGTACTTGAGTTTTTTCATTGTCAATTTTTATATTTTGTTTAATGAATTTAGTGATTAAGCAATAATTATTGATTTTTTATCACAAAAAACATTCGAAAATAATGAATTCTAAAACGTTTTAACTCAGTTTTAACTTACTTTTAATTAAACTTTAACAATGTATTGTCCTTTTCTGGAATATGTATGAAACTTTTTTGTTTGGAGTAAATTTTTGTCTTTACTATATTTTGTTGCTCTTTGAATAAATCGAATAATACTTTATTGGTAATTTCAAAAGATTCAATGCTGTGAATACCTTCTATTTCTAAATAGCAGCGCATAATATCCTGATCGTATTTTTTTCCTATAAAATTAAGATGGGCTTCTTCATTGTTAATCTTGACTTTTATGCTTTCCTTTAAATAACTATCAATGTAGTTATCTATAGTTTTTGGTTCATCTTCTATGGCCAATGTAATAGATTCATCATAGCGATGACGTAATAAATTTTCAAAATCGTCAATAAAAATCCTTGTCGTTATTTGTACCGATTGCTTCTCTTCTATAAAATTAATTTGAGTAACACTGACATAATACTTATGCAGGCTTGTAAATGCAAATAGCGGAATTACTAAAAAAAATAAAAATGTTTTAATAAATTTCATCTAAATATTTTTTGCTAAGGTAATTATTTTAGCACCATGAGTTTGTCCCTAATTGTTATTAAATCATGTTTCAAAAAGTATTCCAAAAGGAGATTAGTCGTTTGCAATCTCTAAATTTTCAGTATACTGTTTGTACTTATGCCTTAAAAAAATTAGTATTTTAAAATCGGTTTCGTTTTTGCAATACTTGATAAAATTTTCATCATCAGCACAGAAATAGAAAAAATCCATTCTTAAGTCTTCATCCAATGGGTTTGAAGCAAAAAAATCTTTTGACAATCTCGTTTTTATGGTGTTTATCAACGATTCTTTTCTTTCAATCATGACGCGGTTTTTTAACATTTTTGTTCGCCCCGAAATACCATTTAATATAGGGTTTAAAGGCACACCTCCTCCCAACAGCCCTAATAACATTTGCGGTTTAAACACACCCGCTTCGCTTAAACGCCGTTCACTTTGTGTAGCTATTCTACCTGTATAACCTGGTATGCCTACGTCATAAAAATTAATAGGAGGATCACCTTCTACATTAGCTATATCTTTAAGTAAATCTCCTGTTAGGACCTTCCCCACAACAACTTCATCTAGTTCGTTAATTTGTTCATCTAATTTTACCAGAAGTATTTTAGTTGAAATAATATTACTCGAAATAACAACTTCCTTAAATTGATGTTGGACAGATGAAAATACCAAAGAATCATTTAAAGCAACATTAATTCTAAACTCGCCTGTTTTATTTGTTATGGTAAAAACCTGAGCTGTTTTGTTAATGACATGAATATTCTCTATTCCAGAATTACTTTGAACCTTTCCAAATATTTCAACAGATTGAGATAAAATTGTTTGAAAAGGAAACAAAACAAATATTACTATAAAACCCTTAATTTTTAACATCTTGAAGTTTTAAAAACGATTCACTCTGTTTTATTAAAAACTCAATAAGCCGCATTTCATTTTCACGCTTAAATAGCTCTGGAGCTATCCCCCTTTCTTCCGCAAAAGCAACAAAGGTAACAACATGTGCTAATGGGATACTAAAAGTTTTGCTTATATACTTGCGACTATAAACGTCTAATAACTTTTTTACTTCTGCCCTATCTTTTACTTGTCCTTTAGGTCGATCTATTTTAATAGATAGGTCTCTTTTAAATAATAATTCAATAATTTTTACAGCATCAGGAAGATAATTACGTGCTTCAGGATTAATTACAGATTTTAAATGATTTTCAACAACATCGTTATCAAATGCTTTGACATCGTTATATTCAAAAACGGCATCCATATTCCCCATATCGATACGTATAGGGTCAACAGTTTTTACATTTGCGACATCTGTTAATATATTACCTGTAAGACCAGACGAAAGCGTTACTGCATCTAATTGGTTAACTTGCTCTACCAATTGTATTTTTAACTGCTTTGTTTTAACAACGTCTTCATCTATAGTAACTGAAACGGTTTGAAATTGTAAAGCTGAAATTTCAATGACATCGCGCAACGTCACTTTAATAACGAATTCGCCCTTTTCATTAGTGATCGCACCTTTATTAGATGACGTATTGAAAATTGTTACTGCTTCAACATCATTACTAGAGGAAAGAATAATCCCTTTTACTTTTACCCTGCTAATTGACTGTCCGTCTACGCAAAGTGATAAAAAAAGGAATACAAAAGCAGTTAATACACGTTTCAAGTTGGTCAAATTTAAGTATAAAGAACGCCTTTCAAATCTTAAATAAATTGAAAAACCATTTTAAACTTTTGTTAAAACATACTTAAAACTTAAAAAGTGTTATTGAACTTACTGTTTTTTCTCATTCAAGCTTAAAAAGTCAACGCTTTTTTTATTCAATAATTCAAGAAATTCCATTTCTTTTCCATAGTTGAGTAGTGAAAAATCAAAGTCTTTACTTTCAACAAACCTTATAAACTCTTCCACGCGATGGCTTGGGATATTAAAATTATCAGTTAAGAACTCCGATCCAAAATAATACTTTATTGATTCAACAGGGACATCTGGAATACCAGATTTCTTTTTATCAGTAACTTCAGATCTAAACAACGGCAGTAATAATTGATCAACTACATTTACTATATTAAGTCCGTTAATCATGGTTTGATTCTCGGAATTCAATGTGATGTTCTTGGCCTTAGACTTGTAATCATCCTTAAAATTGAAATCATCACTATGTTTAATTCCGAAATACAGTGCATCTAATTTAGGTCTAAAAATATCGGTATTTTCTATATCTGTTTTTAAATTTCCCGACAATCCTTTTGTCGACACAACAATCTCTTCCAACTTATAAACTTCTTCAATTAAAAAAAGCTTCATTGTTTTAGACTGCATAATAGCTTCATTAATTTTAAAATTAAGATTTTGATATTGCAATGCGCTCACCTCAATTAAATCATCTAAACCGACCTTCAATTTAAATTCTCCATTTTCATTAGTAACAGTTCCTTTGTTTGATGACACATTAAAAATGGTTATACCAGAAATATCACTGCTTTCAACTATTATTTTTCCGTTAACCTTTACACGTTTAATGTTTTGAGACAAAACGTGTATTGTGGATAGTAGCGCAAAAAAGAAAATGGTTTTTTTCATATTATTTTTTTTATTAAAATAACATTTTTATTAGACTTTTCAATACCTAAACCCATAAAAATTTCTTATACATAATATTAATATTAATTGTATAATGGTTAGTTTTACTTTGAAAATGTTTATTATGAAAAATATAATAATTGCGAGTACTTCAACAATTCACGGAAGTGGTTATTTAGATTATATTTTAGATAATCTATCTACTTTTTTTAAAGGGATTGAAGAGATATTGTTTATTCCTTATGCCAGACCAAGTGGTATATCCCACGATGACTATACTAGAACAGTACGTGTTGCCTTTTATAAAATCAATAAAAATGTGACTGGTATCCACACCTATAAAAACCCTGTAGAAGCTGTTAAAAAAGCCAAGGCTATTTTTATTGGAGGTGGCAATACATTTGTTTTAACCAACCAGCTTTACAAAAACGATTTAATAGTCCCCTTGCAATCAGCCATAAAAAAAGGAACACCATATTTAGGAACTAGTGCTGGCAGTAATATTTGTGGGCTAACTATAAAAACAACTAACGATATGCCTATCGTGTACCCTCCCAGTTTTAAAGCCTTAGGTTTTGTTCCTTTTAATATTAACCCACATTATTTAGACCCAGATAAAAACAGTAAGCATATGGGTGAAACCCGAGAAACCAGAATAAAAGAATTTCATAATTTTAATACTCAACCCGTTATCGGCTTACGGGAAGGGAGCTGGCTAGAAGTAAACAATAATTCTATTATATTGAAGGGAGCTTTAACTGCACGTGTTTTTGAATACAACAAACTTCCCTATGAAGTAGATTCTGGAACAGATCTAAGCCATTTGAAATAAAAGGACAGTAGACCAAGTTCCTTTCGACTACGCTCAAGATAAACTTCTCACCTTAGGGTAATAACATCGATGAAATATTAGGTATAAAAAAAGCCTCGTATTTATATGAAGCTTTTAGAGCGGGAGACCAGGTTCCTTTCGACTACGCTCAAGATAAACTTCTCACCTTAGGGTAATAACATCGATAAAATATTAGGCATAAAAAAAGCCTCATATTTATATGAAGCTTTTAGAGCGGGAGACCAGGTTCGAACTGGCGACATTCAGCTTGGAAGGCTGACGCTCTACCAACTGAGCTACTCCCGCGTTTTATGGTGCAAATATATACAAACTGTTAACTTATTTGCAAGAAAAAGTTATATCTTTTTTAAAAAATGATATCCTAAAATTTTAAAACCTTCATTAAAATAAAACTTATGTGACGGAGCATTAGTTACATAGGTATTCAATTCTACAGCCTCATATCCCTTTGCTTTAATATAATTATAAATCCATTCAAAAAACTGTTTTCCTAACCCCATACCTCTATAGCCATCATCAATATAAACATGATCTGGCTCTACACTTCTTCCTGAATAGTGTCTGGTACAAAACCATAAACCCGTAACACCTATTAACTTATCACCATTATATATTACTGCACATTCATAATTTTGAGTAACCATTTCGGAAAAACGCTGTTCTAAAACTTCATAAGAAATTTTATTGTTATTTAGTTTTTGTACTAAAGGAATCACAGTATTTATATTTTCTTTTTCTATAATTTTAAACATGAAAGCCATCTAATAGTTTTTTATAAATGAATGCTCAAAATTAATTTTATTTCTATAATTACTCCAGTGACTTTTAATAAAGTTTAGTGTCTAATAACTAGTTGATTTTATACTTAGACTTATAATAATTTTTAAATGAGTTGACTTAGTGCTTAAAAATTTTATATTTTTAATTGCAATAAACTTAAAAAGATGAGAGGAAAAAATCTTAAAGTCCGTTTACTAATAGGTGCAGCCATTGCCTTGTTCTTTGTTATTAAAAGGTGTAGTCAACGAGAAGTGAATCCATATACAGGGAGGACACAAACTATATCTATGACGCCAGATAAGGAAATTGCTATTGGCTTACAAAGCGCGCCTCAAATGAAGCAACAACATGGTGGTCTACATCCCAATAATCAATATCAGGCTATGGTTGATAACGTTGGCAATAAATTGGTTAATAACAGCATCGCCAAAGAAACGCCTTATCAATACGAATTTCATTTATTAGCAGACCCAAACACTATTAATGCTTTTGCATTACCTGGAGGACAAGTATTTATAACCCATGCTTTATTTTCTAAACTAAAAAACGAAGACCAATTAGCTGGAGTTTTAGGTCATGAAATTGGTCATGTTCTAGGCCGTCATAGCGCAGAAAGAATAGCAGAAAGTGAATATTGGCAAGGTTTGGCAACAGCAGGCTCGGTTGGAGCTGATATGGGTGGCTTAGTAAGTGGTATTGGTCGAAACACGTTGCTCACCAATGGAAGGGATGATGAATTGGAAAGTGATGAGCTTGGTGTGCTTTTTATGATTAAGGCTGGTTATAATCCTGAAGAAATGATTGGTGTTATGGAAATTTTAAAAGCCGCTGCTGGTCCTAATCGTGTTCCAGAATTCCAAAGTACACATCCAGACCCCGATAACAGAATTGAAAAAATTCAAGAGGCTATAGAAAAATACAGAAATCAATAAAACAAAAAAGCCTTGAAAATCAAGGCTTTTTAAGAGTGACTAACTCAAAATAACTATTTATTCTATAATTATTTTTTCCTTTTTGCTTTTACTTTCGCTAACGCATCTTTTATAATTGCAGCAGCGTCTGTGGCTCCGTGCAATTCAGCATATTTCAGTGCTGTCATTTTTTTAGCAGATTTTGCTTTTAAGTTAGCTCCTTTAGCTATTAAAAGTTTTAAAATATCTGTTCTGTTAAATTTGGCAGCATACATGATTGGGGTCATTCCATTAGACATTTCATTTACATCTGCTCCTCTGTCAATAAGTTTCTTAACAGTTTCTAAATCTCCTTTAGCAATTGAAACACAAAATGAGTTCACTTTAAATTCAAACTCAACAGGCGTCATATTAATGTTTTCTGTAGCAGTTTTAGCATTGACAGTTACCAGAGAGAAACACAATGCAATGGCGGTAATAATGACTGATTTTTTCATGATGAAAGATTTAATTTGATTTATGATTTTTCGTTTTTTGATATATTAAAGAGACGATATTAATTTTAAACTGTTACACAAAAAACAATAAATAACACATTTTTAACTTTTTTTTCACAAATAATTAACTGAATGATTCTTTTTTTATAAACCTCGAAAAAGCCCTGAAAACTCTAGTATTTGAAAGGTTATTTGTGTATTCTTTTATTTAACTTCTTTATCTTTGCTTCTTATTAAAATTTTAACAAAAATGAACAAGAAAGTTATCTTAATGATACTTGATGGCTGGGGGAATTCCCCAGACCCTAAAGTTTCTGCTATCGATCATGCAAATACATCTTATATAGATTCACTTTACAAAAAATACCCGTTTGCTACCTTAAGAACTGATGGTTTACACGTTGGTTTACCAGAAGGCCAAATGGGAAATAGTGAAGTGGGACATATGAATCTTGGTGCAGGACGTATTGTTTACCAGGATTTGGTAAAAGTTAACTTGGCTGTTAAAAACAAAACATTAAATAACGAAAAAGTATTGGTAGACGCATTTAATTACGCCAAAACCAATAATAAAGATGTTCATTTTTTAGGGTTATTAAGTGATGGTGGAGTGCATTCTCATATTAATCATTTATTTGAACTATTGGAAGCTGCTAACGATTTTGGCTTAACCCAAACCTTTGTCCATGCATTTACAGATGGCCGTGATGTAGATCCAAAATCGGGTTATGGTTTTCTTACCGAACTGGAAAGTCATTTAGAGAAAACAAATAGCAAATTAGCAACTGTTACTGGCCGTTACTATGCTATGGATAGAGACAAGCGTTGGGAGCGTGTAAAATTAGCTTATGATGCTATGGTTAATGGTCATGGGGAAAAATCTACTAATGTTACAGAGACTGTTCAAAAAAGCTATAATAATGATATTACCGATGAGTTTATCAAACCAATAATTATGGTTGATGAAGCTGGTAACCCTCAAACTAAAATCAAGGAGGGTGACGTCGTTATCTTTTTTAACTTTAGAACAGATCGTGGAAGGGAACTAACTGAAGCTTTATCGCAAACCGATTTTCATGAACAAAACATGCACAAATTGAATTTGCATTATGTAACACTTACAAATTATGATGAAACATATAAAAATGTAAATGTTATATTCAATAAAGAGAATTTATCTGAAACACTAGGTGAAGTTTTAGAAAAAAATAACAAAAAGCAAATTCGTATCGCTGAAACAGAAAAATATCCGCATGTAACATTCTTTTTCTCGGGGGGACGCGAAGAACCTTTTAATGGAGAAACACGTATTTTAAGAAACTCTCCAAAAGTAGCTACATACGACTTGAAACCTGAAATGAGTGCTTATGAACTACGTGATGCTTTGATTCCTGAGCTTGAAAAAGGTGAGGTTGATTTTGTTTGTTTAAACTTTGCTAATGGTGATATGGTAGGACATACAGGAGTTATGGAAGCTGCCATAAAAGCTTGTGAAGCAGTAGATAAATGTGTCGAAGATGTTATCACAACAGCTTTAGAAAATGGTTATTCTACATTGCTTATAGCCGATCATGGAAATTGTGAAACCATGATAAACCCTGACGGTTCACCAAATACAGCACATACTACAAACCCTGTTCCTGTTATTTTAATCGATAAGGAATTAAAGACTATTGAAGATGGTATTTTAGGCGATATGGCACCTACTATTTTAAAGCTAATGGGGGTTGAACAGCCAGAATCTATGACGCAACATGCTCTGGTATAAATAAACAAAAAATAAATTGTTGTACTTTTGTTGTAAACCCAAGTTTATAGCTTAAAATGAATTTTAACAACCAACTCGTTATTGCAATAGATTTTGATGGAACTATTGTTGAAGACGCATATCCTAAAATAGGGAAGCCCATCCTATTTGCTTTTGAAACTTTAAAAAAGCTACAAGACGATGGGCACCGACTTATTTTGTGGACTTACAGATCTGGTGAACGATTAAATCAAGCCGTTAAATTTTGTGAAGATCATGGTATCCATTTCTATGCTGTAAATAATAGTTTCCCAGAAGAAGAGTATACCAATGATGTAAGCAGAAAGATTAATGCCGATTTATTTATTGACGATAGAAATATAGGCGGTTTTTTAGGCTGGGGAGAAATATACCAAATACTCACAAACACAAAACCTCCTGAAATTCCCAAAAAAAAGGGCTTTCTTAGTTTTCTTAAATAGTGTGTTATTAAATTAATTGATAATACGTTTTATCGATTGACGCTCTATGGTCTGGGTGAGCAATATCCACCAAAGCTTTAACGCGTTCTTTTATTGTTTTACCATATAAATTAGCTATGCCATATTCGGTAACAACATGATGCACATGTGCTCTTGTTGTAACCACGCCAGCCCCTGGTTTTAAAGACGGAACTATTCTACTAATACCTTTCTTTGTAATCGAGGGCAAGGCTATAATAGCTTTCCCTTCATGGCTTAATGATGCGCCTCTAATATAATCCATTTGCCCACCTACACCAGAATACATTTTAGCTCCAATAGAGTCAGCACATACTTGTCCTGTTAAATCTACCTCAATAGCAGAGTTAATAGCTACCATTCTAGGGTTTTGTTTAATAATAGACACATCATTTACATAATCTGAAGCACGCATTTCTACAAACGGATTATCATCAACATAATCATACAACCGTTTAGACCCTATTAAAAATGTAGCTAGCGCTCGCCCTGGATTTACCCCTTTAAAATTTCCATTAATCACGTCATTCATAATAAGATCAATAACCCCATCAGAAAACATTTCAGTATGTAAACCTAAATCCTTATGGTTAGTTAAACGAGATAATACCGCATTGGGAATAGTGCCTATTCCCATTTGTAAAGTGCTCTTGTCTTCAATTAAACTTGCAACATAGTCACCTATTTTATTTTCAATAACCGATGGGTTTCCATAAGCATGAGCAGGTATGGGAACATTACATTCAACAAATAAATCTATTTCTGTGCTATGGATAATACCATCTCCATGTGTTCTTGGCATTTGTTCGTTTATCTGGGCAATAACAATTTTGGCGTTATCTATGGCTGCCAAGGTAGCTTCTACCGAAACCCCTAATGAACAATAGCCATGCTTATCTGGAACAGACACATGAATTAATGCAACGTCTAATGGTAAAATATTCCGCTTAAACAATAATGGCAGCTCACTTAGAAAAACGGGTGTGTAAGAGCCGTTACCAGAGGTTAATGTATGACGTACATTATCTCCTATAAAAAATGAGTTAACATGAAAGCTGTCGCTAAGCTCAGGATTGGCATAACCTGCCTTTCCTTCAACATGTAAATGGCAAACCTCAACATTTCTTAATTCCTCGTGCCGCTCTGTCATGGCATTCATTAATAACTGTGGAGCTGCCGCGGCTGCCTGAATATAAACCCGATGGTTGCTTTTAATCACCTTAACAGCCTCTTCAGCACTAACAACTTTATACATTTTATTTCATTTTAGTATATAAATTTATTCATTTACAGCCTTTTAAAAAATGTCAAAAGTCATATTAGCAAAAAAATATTAATACTTAATTTTAAGTATCTTTGCCATTATTTTTTTAGACATGATTGTAGTAAAAACAAAAGAAGAAATTGAATTGATGCGCAAAAGTGCATTGATAGTTTCCAAAACGCTTGGCATGCTTGCCAAAGAAGTTAAGGAAGGCGTTACCACTATGCAGCTTGATAAACTTGCTGAAGAATTTATAAGAGATCAAGGTGCTTTACCAGGTTTTTTAGGGTTATACGACTGCCCATCAACTTTGCTTTGTAGCGTAAACGAAGCTGTGGTGCATGGTTTACCTACAAATACCCCTTTAAAAAATGGTGATATTGTCTCTATTGACTGTGGCGCGTTAATGAACGAGTTTTACGGAGATCATGCGTATACTTTTGAAATTGGTGATGTAGATCCTGAAACAAAAAAGCTTATACAGGTAACCAAAGAATCGCTTTATATTGGTATTAGAGAATTCAAAGCAAATAATCGCGTGGGCGATGTTGGTTATGCTATACAAAAACATTGCGAAAGCCACGGTTATGGTGTCGTTAGAGAATTGGTTGGTCATGGATTAGGCAGAAAGATGCATGAAGATCCAGAAATGCCAAATTATGGTCGTAGAGGTCGTGGTAAAAAATTTGTTGAGGGTATGGTAGTAGCCATAGAGCCTATGATAAATGGAGGCACTCATAAAGTAAGACAATTAAAAGACGGTTGGACTATTGTTACGCAAGATGGGAAACCTAGTGTGCATTTTGAACATGACGTGGCACTTGTAGACGGAAAACCCGAAATACTATCTACGTTTGCTTATGTACATGAAGCCTTAGGTATTGAGAGTAAGGAAGAGGATGAGTTCCGTCAGAAGGCTTTAGTAATTTAGTTTTTTGACACTAATTTCACGAATTTTCACGAATCTTATCCTATACTTAATAATCCAATATTTTAATGACTCAAATTATCCATAAAGATGAAGCCTATAAAATAATTGGCATTTGTATGGAAGTGCATAATCAATTAGGAAAAGGTTTTAATGAGGTTGTTTATGCTGATGCATTAGAAATTGAATTTATAGACAATGGAATAGATTATTCAAGAGAAAAAAAATTCGATATAAATTATAAAGGCAACATCTTACCGCACAAATACAAAGCAGATTTCATTATTTTCGATAAAATTGTCTTAGAAATAAAAGCTATTGGGTGCCTCTCCCCCGCTAACGTAAAACAAACATTAAATTATCTGGCTGTTTCAAAACTGAAACTCGGTATTCTTATTAATTTTGGAGAAGACAGCTTAAAATATAAAAGAATTGTACTATAATCATTCGTGAAAATTCGTGAAATTCGTGTCAAAAAAATTCAGTGAAATATCTTGAAAAAAGCCTTCAAAATTATATTAAACACTATCCCAAGACCTTTACTCATCAGGTTAAGCTATATTATCCGTCCTGTTTTAGCATTCTTTTTAAAAGGTAATACATATACCGACCCTATAGACAACAAGGGGTTCAAAAGCTTTTTACCTTATGGTTATGGTAAACAACGCAATAATGTACTATCCCCTTCTACATTATCTTTAGAACGTCATCGGTTACTATGGCTATACTTACAAAACGAAACTGATTTCTTTACAGCCACAAAAAAAGTGCTACACTTCGCTCCAGAACAGGCATTTTGTAAACGCTTTAGAAAGATGAAAAATCTTGATTATGTAACAACCGATTTAAATTCTCCTTTGGCAGATGTAAAAGCCGATATTTGTAGCTTGCCATTTAAAAATGATGAATTCGATATTATTTTTTGTAATCATGTTTTAGAACATATTCCAGACGATACAAAAGCCATGCAAGAACTGTATCGAGTTTTAAAAGTTGGCGGCATGGGTATTTTTCAAATTCCGCAAGACTTAGCAAGAGAAAAAACATTTGAGGATAACACTATTACAGATAAAAAAGAGCGTGCAAAAATATTTGGGCAGTATGATCACGTACGTGTATACGGTCGCGACTATTTTGATAAACTCCGCAGTATTGGTTTTAAGGTTGAAGAAGTTGATTATACCTCAACACTTTCTGAAGCTGACGTAAAAAAATATTGCTTAGCACCTGGTGAAATCATTCCAGTGGTTTTTAAAAATTAGTACTTATGACGCAACAAATTGTTATTACTACGGCTTCTGTATTTGGTATGCTATCTGTTATTTTTGGTGCTTTCGGTGCCCATTTGCTTAAGAAAGTTCTATCAGATGAACAACTAAAGAGTTTTGAAACAGGGGTGAAATATCAAATGTATCATGCTATTGTTTTGCTTATCCTAGGATTTAATTCCAACACTATAACATCTTCTATTTATTGGTGTTTCACGATAGGGATTCTTTTATTTTCTTTTAGTATTTACGGATTGATTTTATCCAGTGCCAAAGGAAAGAAACTTCGGTTTCTAGGACCTATAACTCCTCTAGGTGGTTTACTTTTGGTGATGGGCTGGTTTTTATTACTTGTTAATTTTTGGCAGTAATTTAAGCCCAGATAAAGATAAACTTTAGAATAAAATAAGCTTTTTCACTTTTTTGAAAGACTAATAGCATAAGCTTTTATTTTTTCCTTAGTCATACTTTTGACTAGCCCCTTATTTTTACTGTAGAAGTTACTAAATGAAAAATCGTTCCATACACCGTTACCAAGCTTATTTTTGACCAATACAATTATAAAGCTTTCTTCATCATAACCAATAACGTACAATCCCAAATTATTAAGAAATACACGTACACCAAGTTTTTTACTGGCCTCTGGTTGATAGGTATAAATTGCTGGAATACATTTTTCACAGGCCGCTATAGCCAATAATTTTACTCCATTATTCTCACCAAATTGGAATAACTTTGTTTTAGTTTCGCTACCCTGCTCAGCAAATAATAAGTGATAAGTTCCATTTATACTTTGATCTGGCAACTTTTCTTGTGAGAAGCCAACACTACTACTACAAACCAACCATACTAAAATAATTTGCTTCATTTTTATAAACATAATTTTAATTGAGTTATTCAAACTAATCTAGGTTTTGAGTACTCCCAGAAGTTTTTCTTCCAGGAGCTATCTCAATAATTAAATACAATAAACTCCTCAGTTCTTGCTTTAACATGTTTAACCTTGTGAAATGTTCTAATTCACTGTTATGGTCTGACCACAACTTTGATTAGCACTGGCAATTTTTGTCGCATTAGCCGCAGACGAATTACCGTTAAAACTATAGTATTGATTTTTTTTACAACTAAATGTGCCATTTCCACTAATTGAAACACGAGATCCGTTGCTTGACCCTTCGGCATAGATGTAGATATCTTTTCCTGAATTGTTTCTTATGGTAACTCGATTTTCAAGATCGCTTTGAGCAAAACTCTGGTTGCGCTCTTTAATACGTCTGTATTCATCTGAGTTTCTCCAATCTGCTCTTTGCTTATTAATAGCATCAATTGTTAATTTTCGTATGCTTTCGGTATTTTCAACAATAGCCGCGTTTTGTGGTTTTTTCATCCATTGGTCATATACCGTCTGTTGTTTTTCAAATGCGTTATCTAAATATTTCTGAAGAGTTTCATGCGGCTGCATCGCTTTCATTTTTTTAGGAGAACGCATGACTTCTTTCATCTTTTTTAAACCGCCCATCTTTTTTGTTTGATGCTCTAAAACGGAAACCAGTTTATAATTATCTTTGTCTTTCCAATCTTTTATGGCGTAAATCTTACCTTCGAGAAAAACAAGACGGTTTCCATCCGTTAGACGATTAATTCGAGGGGCAAATCCTATTTCATCCTGCATGTCCTTATTGCCTTCAAATACCTTTTGAACATAGGTTATGGGAAACGCTTCATTATCTGGTAAAAACATAGTTTCTTTATGTCTCTCAGGGTGATCTGCACTGCCTGCAAAGACCATATAAACTTCTTTATGTGCTCCAGGTTGAATTCTATAATCTTGTAATTTCGTTAATTTATATATGAGCTTATCCAGCCCGCCTTCATATTCACTCGATCCATTTTGTTTCGTAAAATAAGCGATATATTCTCCCTTATTAATCAGGTCTAGTTGTTCGGTTTGATGCTTAATTTCATTTTGAGCAATTCCTCCCAGCCCTAGTAATACAAATAATAGTAATAATTTTGTTTTCATAATATAATGGGTTAAATTTTTAGATTAGTAAATTAAAAGCCGAGCTCGCCATAAGGCTCACCCGACCTGCTATTTAATCATTGGGATTTAATTTTTTATAAAGCGTTTTACACCTACTTTACCCGAGTTCGTATATATTTTTAGCAGATATAGTCCTGTTGAAAGGTTTGATACGTCCACTTGCTTTTTATGGTTCTCCATTACCTTTTGCCCTCGCACAGTATACACTTCTATTCTTTCTAAACCTTCTTCTAACTGCACTATTAAAATACTTGTTACTGGGTTAGGATACATGGTAATGTTTTCTAGTACATAGTCATCCAAGCCCAAAGTACAACTTGTACTAAAATTGGTTTGACTACCTGCAGCCCAAGTGGAAGGAACTGTAAAACCATTGTCTATAGTAACACAAGTCAAGTTTGGATTAATATGAGCATTAAATCGATTCGGTCCCGTCATATTATTATTATTGCCGTTTGCTACATTTAATGATGTTAATTGATTATCAGCACAATTTAACGTAACCAATGTGGGATTCAATGACACATCTAAACTTGTTAATTGATTTTCAAAACAGCGTAAAAATTGTAATGCCGCATTGTTTGACACATCCAAACTTGTTAATTGATTCTTACTACAATCTAAGTTAAACAAACTCGAAGCTCCATTCGTATTTATAGTTGTAAGCGCATTGTTTTGTGTAAATAATGTGCCTAGTGCTGTATTTGAAGAAATATCTAAAGATGCAATTTGATTGTTATAACACCATACCTCTGTAAGAGCTGTATTAGCAGAAATATCTAAAGCCGTTAATTGATTGTCATTACATATTAATTCTGTTAAAGCGGTAAAAGCCTCTATTCCTGTTAAATCGGAAATAGATCGACTAGAACAATTTATTCTTCCCGTAAAAGCACTGGCTTCACTGCACTGTATTTCCGAATCACCATTGGTATTTATTGAAGTGTTGCCTACTAAATAGCTTTTAAAGTTTGCATCTGGAATATTGACTGTACAAGGAAGCGGACAGTTGGTATTAAAACTGGTTTGAGCATCAATGCCAGACATCCAATTCGTATTACTATATGCTACATTATCTACTTGAATACATGTAAGATTAGGATTGTTACCCGCACTAAACCAGCCCGATCCCATATTAGTATTACCGCCGCTGGAAATATTTAATTCAACTAAATTATTATCATTGGCATTCATTTGATCTAATAAGGGATTTAATGTTAAATTTAGACTTGTTAATGAGTTACCATTACAAAACAACTTGGTAATATTAACAAAAGACTCTATACCAGTTAAATCTGAAATATTTCTATTCGCAACCGAAATCCATCCTGTATAAGCATTCGCTTCACTACACTGTATTTCTGTATCTCCATTGGTGTTTATGGCTGTATCACCTACTAAGTAGCTTTTAAAATTTGCATCTGGAATATTGACTGTACAATTTACAATCTCCAATTTATGAGTAAAAGCGTCGCGAGAAGTCATAGAAGATAAGTTTGCAACTCCTGTGCTTGGGTCGAAATCTACAGTACCTTCATAATAACCTGTGGTATAAATATTATTCCCCTTTACTTCGATAGCTAATGGTACATCATTTAAAACCTCTCCAACTCTTATTGCCCATTCGTAATCTCCTATTGCATCTAATTTTTGAATAAAAATATCCAAACTTCCAGCTGGAGTTAAATTTTCCGTACCTGCACCTGGATCGAAATCGCATGTGTCTCCAAAACTACCTGTTGTATAAACATTACCCGAATTATCTACAGCAATACCTCTACCTACATCACTACCAGCTCTACCCATATGTTTTGCCCATACAAAATCTCCAGCAGCGTCCAATTTTGTAACAAAAATATCATTTCCTCCTCCAAATGAAGACATATTGAATGTTCCTGTTCCTGGATTAAAATCTACCGTGGATTTAAAGTAACCTGTGGTATATACATTCTCTGATCCATCTACATCCATGGCTAAAGTATAAACCTGTCCAGATGAGCTTAAAAAAGCCTTTGCCCAGATAAAATTACCAGAGCTGTCTAATTTTTGAATAAATGCATTTCTACTACTTCCAGCACTTAAATTATATACCCCTGTAGTTGGATCTGGATCTGGATTAAAATCGACTGTTCCATCAAAATACCCAGTAGTATATACATTACCCGATGTATCTGTTTTTATAGCCATACCTTCATCATTATTTCCTGCTCCCATGTTCACAGCCCAAACAAAATCTCCTGCTGCATTTAATTTCTGAATAAAAATATCTGATGTATTGGGATTTGTTCCATTAGCCGTTAAGTTTGTTGTACCAGCACCTGGATCGAAATCTACTGTACCTTTAAAGAAGCCTGTGGTGTAAACATTTCCTGCCCCATCGGCTGTTATTCCTCTTCCAAAATCTCCTGATGGACCATTGATCTGTCTTGCCCAAATAAAATCTCCATGGGTATCCAATTTTAAAATAAAGGCATTTTGATTTCTTGCGGATGCCGACATATTAAATACACCTGAGCCTGGGTCAAAATCTACTTGAAAATTGAAGTAGCCAGTAACTAATACATTGGCATTATTATCTAGTGCTAAAGCTAATGGTTGATCATCACCAGTACCATTTATGTATTTTATCCAAAGCTGTAGACCATTAGCATCTTGCTTTCTTATAAAAACACCTCTATCTGTTCCTGGTCCCGCTTGAGTTATTCCAATAGTGTATACATTATTTAATGCATCAATTTTTATAGACTTTCCTGAGTCTTCGTCTAATGTTGTTGCCCATACATGGTTTTGAGCGTTTGTAGTTCCAAATGTTACTAATACAATTATTAATAAACAAAGTAATGTTCTTTTCATAATTAGGTTAAATTTTAAGATTGTGGTACAAATCTATATGTAATAAAACCTCTATTTGCGCCATAAATAATACCATTTAAGTCAAGCCAACAACCATTTGAATCAAAAATTGACGATTTGAGTCATTTTTGATTCTTTATATTTTTTAATATTTACTTTTGGCAAAATTTCATGGATATTCCAATCTTACTTTATTCACAAAATCATAGCAATTGTTTTTAATTTACATGAAGAGAAATTACTTAGTCCTCATTTTATTTATTATTTCAGTAACAAGTCAGGCACAATCAAAAAGTATTATTGGAATCCTTTTTAACGAAACCAATACACCTATTAGGAATGTAAATGTGACACTTTTACCTACTAATAAAACAGTAAAAACAAACCATAGAGGCACTTTTATTTTTAATAATTTAGAAGAAGGGCATTATACCATTAATATCAATGCACCAGATTATATAACTCAAAACATAGAGCTTCTTTTAAAAAAGACAAAAGAAAACTTACAAATTAAATTGAAAAAAAAAGCTAACAAATTAAATGAGGTTTTGCTTATTGCCAGTACTAGTTTAACTAATTATAAGTCTAGCGCTATGAGTTTGCAATCTGGTGAATTTTTAAAAGCATTCGACCTTATACAATACGACCAAATTTCTGTTTTTGTGCCTGGATTACAATCGCAAACCATTAGCCCTAACAATTCCAATATTGTTATTCGTGGTATTGGAAACGAAAGTGCCGATTCTAGAATCCCTTCACGCGTTTCAATTTTTCAAGATCAAGTTCCTATAAGTAGTTTCAGTGGTGCTTCAGTAGCATTGTTTGATGTTGAAAGCATAGGTGTTTTTAAAGGCCCTCAGGTATCACTTTTTAATCGAGCAGTCCAAATAGGCGCGGTGAATATTACTTCGAATAAAGCAAAAAACGAGCATTCAGGTACGTTAAAACTAGGCACAGGAAACTACAATTTAGTCACTTTAGATGGTTATGCCAATACAATATTATTAAAAGATAAAATATTTGCGCGTGTATCAGGAATATACACTAAAAGAGACGGATACGTAGAAAATTTATCTGGCGGGCAGCTTAATGGCACAGAGACATTAGCTTTACGAAGTTCACTTCGTTTCCCTTTAAGAAAAGACAACTCGCATATAGATTTTAGTATTAATTGGCAAAATGATACACCTTCTGGAATTGGGTATAAAAGTGGCGTTTTAGCTCCTATGGATGGAGATACTCAAGCACATACATTTGCTGATTTAGATCGGGGCACTAACTTAGGTGTAAAAAGAACCATTTTGGGTATAACGGGATTAGCAAATTATAATATAAACCCCAATTGGGATGTGGAAATGAACCTATCTTATCGAAAATTTGATGTTAACGAAGCTTCCGATATTGATGGAACGGCTGCTCCAACATTATTTTTTAGAACCGAAGTAGAACAAGAACAAATAAATACGGGGATTAGGTTCAATTATGTTAATCAAAAAGTAAAGGCTTCTATAGGGGCAAATTATTTTCATGAAAATGGACAACAGCAACTCACTTTGGAAACTAATGAGAAAAGTGCTGCTATCCTTTTTACAAACCCAAGTCAACTAACTGTTAATGGGATTCCAACATTCATAACTCCAGATAATCCTTTATTTTTTTTATTAGGCCCGGGATCTTTTAATTCATTGAATGATTTTAATTCTGAAACGAGTTTTAATCGCGCACGTAATAATTCTGGAGATCTTTTTGGTGATTTATTTTATAGACTAGCTCCAAAGCTCACATTGAACTTTGGATTACGGGCCACTTGGGAAAATTTTAATTCGGGAGTAGAAATTTTTGAAGCTAAAAAACCTGCTATCTTAGGAAGTTTACTACCCGATAACGCCAGTCCTAATAACTTATTTGTTCCGACTAATGGTTTTATGAGCACTCATAAAAATTATATTTCGGCAGTAGGAGAATTGGGTGCAACTTATGAACTCAATAATAACATCACTATTTTTGGAATCATGTCGCGTGGCCGTAGGCCTCACGCTTTATTGATTACTGATAAAGGAGTAAATGAATTATCAGATGAAACCGTATGGTCTTATGAAGCCGGCGTAAAAACACTTTGGTTTACCAATAAGCTCCAAATAGATGCTAGTTTGTATCATTACAAATACAACAATTTTAGGACGCCTGTAACACAATTAAGCGAAGATGGTAATTTAAAAACTACTCCCGAAGATAGTGGACGTGCGACATCTATAGGTATTGAAACCTCAGTGTCATATTTCTGGGGCAAGAAAACGCATTTTTTTGCGAATTATGCCTACATAGATGCTTTTATTGATGACAATGACAAAAATGGCTACCCACAGCAATATGCTGGGAATAAGTTTATACTAACCCCCAAACACACTTATTCTCTAGGAATTAACTTCCAACAAGCACTTATTGATAATCTAGATTATTATATACGACCAAATTACAGTTATCAATCAAAAGTTTTTTTTGAGCCTGATAATAAATCTGAAATTTCGCAAAGCGGTTACGGACTATTAAACATTAAGGCTGGTTTTATTTTTTCTAAGAAATACGAACTAAACTTTTTTGCAACAAACTTATTTAACAAAAAATATATTATAGATGGCGGCAATACGGCTTCAGCTTTTCAAATACCTACTTTTGTTGCAGGATTACCGCGTTTTATAGGAACTCAAGTATTGGTGAAATTTTAATCTTTATAAAACTATTATTAATTTGAATTAAATTACCCTAAATAGTGAAGCTAATACAATGAAAAAACTAAAAAGCTGGTATGCTTCTTTTACAGACATTGGCCTAGACAATTGTGCTAATAAAAATGAACAAAAAAAAATACGCTTACTTAACATTTTTGTAATAATATGGTTTCATATTAGCTCACTTTTTATAGCACTAGACTTTTGGATAGAGCCTGAAGGAAAAAATATAGATATTTTAATTCACTGTATTTGTATTGCGATACTTTCCTCTATTTTATTTCTAAACAAAAAAGGTTATTCTTCTATAGGAAAGATTATTTTTATTCTTTTAGCCTATAGCACATTTTATACCCTATCTTTTGTTGTTACATTTAGCCAATATACAGTTTGCTATTTTTTGCTTTTACCATTAATAGTAATGAGTTTATATAAAAGTAATATCCCTTCATACATCATGTTAGCTATATGTATGGTTACTTTTAATTTGAATGATTTGATTAACGGTATTCAAAATGCCACTTCTGCTGTAGATATTCAAATGCTAAAAAGTATAAATATTATGTTTAATGGGAAAATAGAAAAAATGAGTGTTTACAGACTATTATTAATGCTAAAAGACCCTGTAGTAACGTCTTTGTTTTTTGCTTCATTTTATTTATTCCATTACTTTAAACGTTTGAATGAGAAAAACGAAATGCTTCTTGAAATTGAAAAAGACAAAGTGCTAAATGATAAAATTATACTTGAAAAACAACAAGAAGAACTTAAAGAACTCAACGAATTTAAATCTCATTTTTTTGTCAATTTATCTCATGAAATTAGAACACCATTAACTTTAATTAAGGCCTATGCTTCAAAAATTAACTTTAATTTGCCTAAAAAAGAAAATACGGAAAAACTCAACATTGTCAACGATCAGTTACTACAAATACAAGCCATTGTTGATAACATTATGGATTTAAGCAAGTTAGATGCCAATAAGTTAATACTTAACACTAAACCTGTTTCGCTATATACATTTTTAAAAAAGCATTATTCAAACTTTAAAGGTGCTTTCGAAAAAAAAGATATTCATTTTACATTAGAACTAAAATGTCCTGATTTATTTATTGACATTGATTATAAATTAATGTCTAGAGGCCTTAATAATTTACTTAACAACGCCTTAAAATTCACTTCAATAAATGGCAGCGTACAATTATTTACTAATAGTGATGTAAATGGTGTTGTTACTATAAGAGTCCAAGATAATGGCATTGGTATTCCCAAAACACATTTAAATAAAGTATTCGATCGTTTTTACCAACATAAAAACCATATCACTAAAAGTCAAGGCACTGGCGTTGGTTTGGCTTTCACAAAAAGTATTATTGAAGAACATGGTTTTAATATTGATGTAACTAGCACTCCAAACATAGCAACCGTTTTTAGTATTACAATTCCTAACGAAGCCACATCTGAGATTTCAAATAATGTTTTTAATGAAAATTACAAGTCAATTGAACCTTCAATAATAAACAAACAAAAACCCGTAATACTTATTGTAGATGACCATTCGCAAATGAGGAAATATATTAAGAGTCTTTTGACTGATTATGATCTTTTAGAAGCTGAACATGGTAAAGAAGCTATAAAAATTATTAATAAACACCAAGTAGATCTCATATTAACCGATTATATGATGCCTATAATGGATGGCTTAGAGTTGGTTAATCAATTAAAAAAAAGAGCCTCTAAAACGCCTGTTATTGTTATCACAGCAAGATCGGACGATCAAGGGAAACTAAGTATGTTACGCTTAGGTATTGATGGCTATTTAACCAAGCCTTTTTTAGAAGAAGAACTACTGTTTTCTGTAAAGAAATATTTGGATTCTTATAAAATTATTAAAGAGACAGAATTGACACAAACTTCTGAAGAAGAAATCTTTCAGAAAAAATCGAATGCATTCATAAAACAACTAACTAGTATTATTAATGAAAATTTACATGATAAAACTTTTGGAGTAGATTATTTAGCAGATTTATTAAATACCTCTAAAAGTTCTTTAAACCGTAAAACAAAACTTGTGTTTGGACAATCACCTAATCAAATTATAATGGAAGCACGATTACAAAAAGCGAAACAGTTACTAGAAGAAGATCCATTTATATTAAAAAACCAACTGACTCATGCTGTAGGGATGTCTAACTCCACCTATTTTTATAAGAAGTTTGAAGAACGATTTGGTGTTACTAATAAATCCTATTTCTAATTCTCTGGAAACCCATTCAAAGCCAAAGTTTCCAACTCCTTTTTATCATTCTCAAAAATCAGAAATACTTTAAGTTCTGGATGTGATTTTAAAAAAGTTTTCACTTTTTCAATTCCCATAGATTTGAATGCAGTTGCATAAGCATCAGCAGTCATACAATCTTTTGCTATTACAGAAATGCTTAGCAAATTTGTTTTACTAGGATACCCCGTTTTTGTATCAATAATATGAGCGTACCTATTGCCACTTTCATCTATTTTAAATTTCCTGTACGTTCCAGAAGTGGCCATGGCTTCATTAGTTAAAATAAGCGTTCTGGAAAGGGACTGGGTACCATCAAAATTAGGGTTTTCAACACCTACTGTCCAACCAGTGTTTTTCTCAACATTAATCCCTTTGGCATGAAGTTCGCCTCCTATATTAACGAGATAGTTTTTAATATTTTTATCATCTAAGAATGTTGCAATGACATCTACTGCATAACCTTTCGCTATCGCATTAAAATCTAAAAAAGCACTTTCAGGTTTGGTAATCGTATTATCGGTTCTAATAACCTTACTAAAACCGACCGTAAACATTAAACTATCAATTTTCAAACTATCTAAGTTTTCAATTTTACCTTCAGGGCCAAAATCCCAGGCATTTACAACAGCGCCAATAGTGGGGTCGAAAGCGCCTTCTGTTTCTTCATAAATTATTTTTGAAGCTTCGTATACTTTTACAAAATGGTCGTCTATTTTAACCTTTTCATTTCTGTTCAATTTGGAAATATCCGAATTTGCTTGATAAGTAGACATGGATTTGTTAATCACGTAAAACAAACTATCGAATTGCCTCTCGTAATCTATATTCGAGTTATAAGTTACTTCATAAAATGTTCCAAAAACACTTCCTGATAGTTTAGTATTTTTTAATTCCTTCTTACAAGAAATTAATAATAAAACGACTAGTAATATAGTTGTAACCTGCTTCATTTAGTTAAAATTCGTTTCTAAAACCTGTATCCCGTTATACTCTAGAAGATATTCCTCATTTAAAAAAATAGGGCCTTTTTCATCATTTATGTTACCTAATCCAACACCAGCATATAATACCTTAGCATTTTTATCGCGGGCATGCTTTTTAAATGATTCCATCCAAACAACATCATAATTATTAGGGTTATCTGGTAATATAACAGCTCTTACGATCACAAAATAATATTGTTTGTTTTTATCGATACAAACAAACTGAGGATGTTTTTTAAGTTTACTATTTACAGCTATAAATTCAAAACCACGTTGTTCCAAATCTTTACCAACATAGTTCATCGCTAAATTATGTAATTCTTGTTCAGTAAGCGGTTTACTCATAAGGCAAAATTAATATTAAATAATCAACTAACATCAGATTTAAAAATTTTTAAATTTAGAAACAATAAATTAGTTGTTTATGTACAATATTTTAGATTCACTAATCTTTAACTTCTAGAAAACTAAGATGAATCAACATCTTTTACGTAAGATTAAACATATGTATTTTAGTAAAAAATAAGATTTTACAACACAAAATATGCATTTCATCGATTATATATGCCTTTAATCCGCTTTGTTTAGAAAAAAAATTATATTTACCGCGTTATTAAATTAACCAAAAAAATAATAACACACTAACAAACCCAAATTCAGAATGAATGTAAGTTCATTCTTTTAATGATTTTAACCATGTAAAGCTCGAAATAAACAATTTTTAGTTTTACAACAATACTTTTAATTATGAATAAAACAATACTAAAAACTCTTGCTCTTTTTTGTTTTATTGTTTCGTGTAAAACAAGTGTAAAAGAAAATGCCAACACTGATGGATGTGAATTGTTTAAAATTGGAAATTATAAATTTTATAATCCAAGAGTTTACGAACGTCCAGTAATCTTTAAAAAAGGAAGTCATCAATTATTACATGATGAATACACTCCTAAATGGTATCCTGGATACTGTGCTGAAAACTTACCTTCTTATTTCAAATCGAAAGAAGAATTTATGAAGCATATTCATTCTAGCCAAATAAAACGTTTAAGTACACCATACTTTGAAAAAGTTTATAGTGCAAACAAATACAATTTAAAAGGTAAACCAGGTTTATATAACGAAGACTACCATCTTTTATTTAGAGGTACTGTTAGCGTTAAAAACGTAAACTCAGGAAATGAATATCTTTTAGTAGCAGGAAAAAGCTATATTGAAAATGAAGCTGACTACGATAAAAACACAGATTTTTACGAAAGTGATGTAAAAACTATGTTTGCATTTATGTTAGAAGATGGTGCATATAAATCAGTTGATCCAGAACTTGTATTTGGAACTTTCACAAAGGAACAACATGACAAAGTATACAACATACTAAGTGTAAAAGAATTAGTATATGCTTCTTGTTTTGAAAATGTAAACACTGTAAGAAAACCTAATTTTGACAGTTCTGCATTACCTGGTTGGGTTTATAACAAATCTGATTTAGAAGATTAATAATATTATTTGTGTTGAACCTAATTTTTACTTTTTATTAGGTTCTAAATAAAAATTTAATAGCCAAACCCAAAAAGCTTTACTCATTCTCTAGTAAAGTTTTTTGGGTTTTATATTTCTTTTATAAAACTCTTACTTCTCTTCCTATTTTTAGGATGAGCATCGTTAGTTAAACTGGACAAGTTTATAATTCATAAATTGTTTATTTTTTGTTGGCGTATTTCCCTTAAAACAATAAATATAATTTCTTTCCTTTAGCATTTATAGCTTCATCATATATCATAGGAGATACTGCTTCTTATTTTATCTCTAAACTTTCGAATAGAATTTTCAATTACAATTTATTTAATCATTAAACATATGTTATAGTTTTAAATGAATTTGTATTCCAATCGCAGACAGACTATAATTAGATTTACAGTCTAAATATAAAACATGAGACATATCCTTAATTTAATTTTTATTGTTGCCTTTATAGGCTCATTAAAAGCACAAACTGTTACAGTAGATATAAACTTGAATGTAAAGCACCAATCGGGTAACGTTTCTGAATTTGAAAGAAGTAAATTTATAACAGTACACTCTACTCTAGGTGACAGAGATTGGGATTCTGATGCCCAACGAAAACAATTTTTAAATGACTTTGATGTATACTTAGGACGTGATAATGGATCACTACCATGGTTTTACAGCCAAACAGGTGAAGATCCTGCAAAGCCAGGTTGGCCCAGTATTACTCAAATGCAAATTGAAGGCGACAAGCAAAAACAAAATTATGCCAACGGTACATCGATGCATGAACTAGAATTTCGCGCTCAGAATGTGATGATTGGTGGGCAACCTATTTTATATCCTACTGGAAATAGGGTTATTGATCCTACTACGAATAACTCCCAAACGTATACACCAGCGCTTGATGATTTTGAACCTTTAGCAGAATATTATGCGCAATCTTTATTGTTAAGATATGGAACAGGAGGAACAACAGGTCAACCCAAACCCTCGATGGTCGAAGTAATGAATGAACCTTTTGTTCACGCCGATGATATACCAACAACTCGTGCAAAAATCTCAGAATTACATAATGTCGTGGCTAAACGTATTCATGAATTAAGCCCAGAAACATTAGTTGGTGGCTATACCGCAGCTCACCCATCATTTGAAGCTGGGGATTTTAATTTATGGAAAAACAATTGGAAATTATTCATGGATATCGCGGGTGAAAACATGGATTTTTTCTCAGTACATTTATATGACTTTTTAGGAAATAACGATAATGGAAATCCACAATATCGTAGCGGTAGTAATGTTGAAGCTATTTTAGATATGATTTCTGCTTACAGTTTCATAAAATTTGGGGAAGTAAAGCCATTAAACATCTCAGAATATGGGGCTTTTTATCCAGGCACAGCAGGTCCTTACTCGCGTGAGTTGGATTGGGCAAACGTACGTTCTTTTTCATCCATGCAAATGCAGCTATTAGAACGTCAACAAGAAATATTAGTCGCGATGCCCTTCCTGTTACACAAAGCTAGCTGGTGGAGTCCTCCAGAAAATGCCCCCGACCAAGTATATGGTCCGCGTCTACTACGTCAAAAATGGGAAGTTGAAGGGCAAACTGGCGACGAATGGGAATATGCAGATACTGTTATTTGGTACGATTTATGGAAAAATGTAAACGGCACCCGTGCAGATACCAAAGCGTCAGACCAAGATATTCAGGCAGATGCCTACGTAGATGGCAATAAAGCTTATGTTATAATTAATAGCCTGGAATTTGAAGATAGAACCATTAGTTTATTAATGAATGGTATAAATGGCAATGATGTCCAACAAGTAGTTGTTCGTAAAGTATATTTAGAAAATAATGCTACCAAATTAGAAGAAGAAACATTTACAGATATTCAATCTGAAGTTTTATTACCAAAGCAAGCTACTGTTATATTAGAATACACTTTCGATAATACAATAGCGCAAACAGAAGAAAATATTGAACAAAAATACTATGCCTCTTCATATTATAAACCTATCAATGCAAATGAAACGCAAACATTCTTAATAAATAATGTATCAAAAACTGGCACCCATGGAGAAGCAATCTTGCGCTTAGGTGTAGGGCGCGACCATGGCAAATCTTTAAAACCCTTGGTGGAAGTCAACGGTACTGCTGTTGAAATTCCTGAAGACTGGAGGGGTTACGATCAAAATAATAGAGATCGTTTTTTTGGAGTTTTAGAAATTCCCGTATCATACGATTTAATTCAAGAGAATAATAGCATAACTATTAACTTTAGTGATGCAGGTGGACATGTTTCGTCGGTTGCCATGCAAGTATTCAATTTTTCAGAGAATATACGTATCGTAGATCCAGAGAATATCCCAACAAACAATTTCAAAATTCAGACACTAGGCGCAACTTGTCCAGGATCTGAAAACGGAAAAATTATTATAGAAGCTCTGCGCCAACAAAATTATGAGATTGCTATTACTTCGACAGACTATAATGAACAAAATACATTCTCTAAATCCTTTCAAGTTGAAGATCTAAAAGCTGGAACCTATAAGGTAGTAATCACGTTAGAAGGAATTACTGATTTTAAATATGAATTTGATTTGACCATCTCTGAGCCCGAAAACATCGATGTAACATCTAAAGTTGACAAAACTTCAAAACAAGTGGACTTAACTATGTCTGGAGCTTCAGAATATATCATTACATTAAATAAAGAAACTATAAAAACAAGCGATAATAAAATACAATTACCCCTTTCTAACGGCACTAATACTATAGAAGTAAAAACAGAAAAAGAGTGTCAAGGAAAATTTGAAAAACTAATATTAGTTGGGAACAGTCTAACAGTCTTCCCTAATCCTGTTAATACTACGTTACATATAAACATTGCTTCAATGGATAATACTGCCACAGAAATGTCTATATATAATATATTTGGCACATTAGTATATAACAAGGATGCATTTATTATTAATAACCAAATTAAGGTAAATATATCCAAATTATCATCTGGTATATATTTCGTTAAAATAAAAACTGGTGAGACTAATGAAATATTAAAAATAGTAAAACAATAAATAAAAATTATGTAACTTTAAGTCTAGTAATAGATTATAGAAATAGTTCTACTGATTAATTTGATTAAAAAGCAGCAAAACCATTTCTTCTTATCAATTGGTTTATGTTAATTTTACTTTATTTATCATGAAAACTACTAAGCGTTTAGAACAAGCCTTGACAAAGTTATATACTGCATTTCATAATAATGAATTAAATCCTGAATGCTGTAAACAATGTGCCGTTGGAAATATTTTAGATAATACGGACAGTTGGAAACACCTTTCAGACAGACATGGTACATTAGAACTGAATTACATAGGTAAAGTGCATGAAACTCTAGGTAGAAGATTTAATGGTTACAGACCACTGGAATTGCTAAAAATCGAAAATATTTTTTTAAAAACCTGTGGTTATAGCTTACCGCTTCATCATAAAAATGATAAGCCCGAAAACCCTACTGATAAAGATGTTTTATTTAATGGTTTGAATGAGGTTGTAAAGTTTTTATGTTATTTAGATAATGTTCCTAATGTTATGGATTATACTAAACTATTTGAATTTGAAAATGAAAAGCCTAAATATGAGCTAGAATTTTATAATTAGTGAATCTCTCTTACACTAACATTTAAAATAACAAAACCCAACATTACTCTGTTGGGTTTTGTTTTATTATCAGGTTTCGTATTATACGCATTTCAACTTAAATCTGTGCTGAAAAACGACTAACGATTATTTGTCTAACCTCCAAAGTCATCAAATCTAATGTGCTCATCTGGAATACCAAAATCTTCGCCCATTTTTTGAACCGCTTTATTCATTAACGGTGGTCCACAAAAATACAATTCGATATCTTCTGGTGCTTCATGTAGGCTTAAATAGTTATCGATTACACAGTTGTGAATAAACCCAACAAAGCCATCACCAGGTGCGTCAATATTTTCTTTTACTTTCCAATTATCTTCTGGTAAAGGTTCAGATAAAGCTAAGAAAAATCTAAAGTTAGGGAACTCTTTTTCTAACTCATAGAAATGTTCTAAATAGAACAACTCACGTTTAGATCGTCCACCATACCAATAGGTTACTTTTCTTCCTGTTTTTAATGTTTTAAATAAGTGATATAAATGTGAACGCATTGGCGCCATCCCTGCTCCACCACCTACGTAAAGCATTTCACTTTCAGACTCATTAATAAAGAACTCACCGTAAGGTCCTGAAATAGTTACTTTATCACCTGGCTTCTGAGCAAATATATAAGATGATGCTACTCCTGGATTAACATCCATCCATCCGTTCTTAGCACGATCCCATGGCGGGGTAGCAATACGTACATTCAACATAATCTCACGTCCTTCAGCTGGGAAAGAAGCCATAGAGTAAGCTCTTTCTACAGTTTCAGAATTCTTCATCACTAATGGCCAAAGACCAAACTTGTCCCACTCTGCCTTAAACTTATCTGGTGTTTCATGCTCTTCAGGATGGGCTGTAATATCAATATCTGAATATTTAATTTCACATTCAGGTATTTCAATTTGAATATACCCGCCTGCTTTATACCCCATATCTTCTGGAATTTCTACAACAAACTCTTTAATGAAAGAGGCTACATTATAGTTACGCACTACCGTTGCTTCCCACTTTTTAATACCAAACACTTCTTCTGGAATGGTAATATTCATGTCCTGCTTCACTTTAACCTGACAAGCTAAACGCGCTCCGTGTTGTAATTCTTTACGTGTAAAATGTGGGGTTTCAGTTGGAAGGGCTTCTCCTCCGCCTTCTAATACATGACACTCACATTGAATACATGTTCCACCTCCACCACAAGCTGATGGTAAAAATATTTTTTGAGATCCTAATGTTGTTAACAAACTATCTCCAGAAGCTACTTCAACCTCACGCTCACCATTAATCGTAATTTTTACTGGTCCAGACGGTGATAATTTTTGTTTTACAAATAATAGTAAAGCGACCAACAACAACGTAATAATTAAAAATGCTGTTACTGTAGCTATTATGGTTCCTAATGTCCCTGCTGCTAATATCATATTACTTATTTACTTTTATGTTGTTAGCTATACTTTGGCTACGCTGAGTAACCGCTTTATCTTTTCCTGAATCTTCTCTAGATGCTTTTACTTCGCTTAACGCAATATTTTCTTTTGATTCTGATTCTTTATTCTTTTCAACAGAAGCTGTTTTTTCTTCTTTAGCACCACCTTCATCGCCTCCTGTTAACATACCTCCAAAACTCATAAAACCAATAGCCATTAAACCTGTTATAATAAATGTAATCCCTAAGCCTCTTAATGCTGGTGGTACATTCGAGTATCTGATTTTTTCGCGAATGGCTGCAATCGCTAAAATTGCTAAAAACCAACCAATTCCAGAACCAATACCATAGGTCGTTGCCAGTCCTAAAGTTGGAATCTCACGAGATTGCATAAATAAAGATCCTCCTAAAATAGCACAGTTTACAGCAATTAGTGGTAAAAAGATACCAAGTGAGTTATATAATGATGGCGAAAACTTCTCTACTACAATTTCTACCAATTGTACCATGGTTGCAATGGTTGCAATAAACATGATAAATGATAAAAAGCTTAAATCGTAATCTGCATATTCAGCTCCTAACCAAGCTAATGCTCCAGGTTGTAAAAGATACTGATCCAATAACCAGTTTAAAGGTACCGTAATTGCTAATACAAATATTACTGCTGCTCCAAGACCAACGGCTGTACTAACCTTTTTAGAAACCGCAAGGTAAGAACACATCCCTAAGAACGTGGCAAATACCATATTGTCTATAAATATTGATTTGAAAAATAATTCTATATGTTCCATATATTTTATTTAGTGTTCAGTATTCAGTTAGCAGTCTTCAATATTAGCATTCATTGCCAATTGTAGACTGATTTACTGTAAACTATTTTAATCTTCTATTAATGCTTCATTTCTACTGCGTTGTACCCAAATGATGATACCAACTACAATTAATGCCATGGGTGCTAATAACATAAATCCGTTATTTTCATAACCAAATGCGTAAACACCTGTTTTCTCGATAGGGTCTCCTAAAACTTTAAATCCTAATAAAGTTCCTGCTCCAAGCAATTCTCTAAAAAAGGCTACTATAATTAAAATAACACCATATCCTAAAGAATTCCCTATACCATCTAGGAATGAACGCCAAGGCCCATTTCCTAATGCGAATGCTTCAAAACGCCCCATGATTATACAGTTTGTAATAATCAATCCAACGAAAACAGAAAGTGTTTTACTCAATTCGTATGCAAATGCTTTTAATACTTGATCAACAATAATTACTAAAGCGGCAACTACAATTAGCTGAACAATAATTCTAATTTTTGACGGAATAATATTTCTCATTAAAGAAATAACCACGTTTCCTATTCCTAATACAAACAATACAGAAATCGACATTACAATTGCTGCTTCTAATTCGGCAGTAATAGCTAAAGCCGAACATATTCCTAATACTTGAATGGTAATAGGGTTATTATCTGCTAATGGATCTTTAATTAATGCTGCGTCTTTTTTTGATAAAAGTCCCATAATTATTTTAATGTTTTAAAATAAGATACATATTGTCTTAATTCAGACTTAATCATTGCCGAAACTCCATCACCTGTAATAGTGGCTCCAGCAATTGCATCTACCTCGTTATCATTTTTCTCTAAATTCTTTGGATCATTATTTCCTTTGGCAACCGTAATTCCTTTAAAACTTCCATTGCTCATTAGGTTTTCACCTATAAAATCGTCCATAAAATAACGTTGCTTAATATTGGCACCTAATCCAGCTGTTTCTCCTTTGTGGTCAAAATAAGCTCCTTGTACAACCATATTAGCATCCATAGCAACATATGCCCAAATAGCATCCCAAAGTCCTTTACCTCTAATAGGCGCTATATAAAATGTCTTACCATCTTTATTACCAACAAACAAAGGCAATCTTCTTTTGTTTCCTGCTTTTGCACTAGATTGTTCCTTTTTTACATCAATTAAATATGCTTCAGGATCTTCAGTTACATCATCACCTTGTATCACTAATTGCTTGGTAATGTATTTTGAAAACAATTCTGGTGCTTCATCAGTAGAAACGAATATGGCACTGCTTTCGTCGTTTGCATTAACGCCCATAGCATACAAAATGTTTTGCTGCTTTTCCAATCGTTCGTTATTATCAATTCTAGGTCTTAAGGCAGAAGCTGTAAACGCTAATAAGCCTCCAACGATTATTACCATGGCTATGGCAAAAAGTATTGTATATATATTTGAATCCGTTTTTTTACTCATAACTAAGCTGTTTTTGCTTTTAAACGTTTCATTCTTTGTTTTACATTGCCTTGAACCACGTAATGGTCAATTGTAGGTGCAAACACATTCATTAATAGAATGGCTAACATAACACCTTCTGGATATGCTGGATTGAATACACGAATTAAAATAGAAATAAATCCTATTAAGAATCCATAAATCCATTTTCCTTTGTTGGTTTGTGATGCTGTAACAGGATCTGTCGCCATAAATACAGTACCAAAAGCAAAACCTCCTATAAGTAAGTGATGCCACCAAGTTGTACTCATTAATCCGTAAAATTTACTACTTTCTGTAATCCAACCAGAATCAACTACTTGATTAAAGATTAATCCCATAACAATAGCTCCAAGAGCAGAAGATAACATGATTCTCCAGCTTCCAATTTTAGCAAAGATCAAGAATAAACCTCCTAATAATATTAATAAAGTTGATGTTTCTCCAACAGAACCAGGAATAAACCCTAAGAACATATCCATAACTCCATAGCCTGCTTCTTTTCCTTGTGCCAAACTACCTAATATAGTTTCTCCAGAAATAGCATCTAAATTTGCACCTGCTAAAATTTCATTTGTTCTCTCAACGGCTCCTTCAACCCAAACCTTGTCTCCAGACATCCATGTTGGATATGCAAAGAACAGAAAAGCACGAATGGTTAAGGCAGGATTAAGAATATTCATCCCTGTACCTCCAAAAACTTCTTTACCAATAACGACACCGAACACAACCGCTACAGCCAGCATCCAAAGTGGTATATCGACTGGTACGATAAGTGGGACCAACATACCTGTTACCAAGTAGCCTTCTTCTACTTCGTGCCCTTTAATAATGGCAAATATGAATTCAATCCCCAAACCAACACCGTAAGACACAATAACTAGCGGTAATATTTTCCAGAAACCAATCATAAAGTTAGCCATGGTCCAAAACTCAGAACTAAAGAAGCTCCCTGCTACTGCTTGTGCTTCTCCAACTTGCAAATTATGTTGATACCCCGCATTAAACATTCCGAAAATTAAGCACGGTATCATAGCCATGATAACCGTATTCATAGTACGCTTTAAATCATCAGCTGCTTTTATATGAGTCCCATTGTGTGTGGTCTCATTTGGTAAGTATAAAAACGTATGGATTGCAGAAAATGCAGGCAACCACTTCTTGTCTTTGTTTTTTACTTTAAAATTATGTAATTTTTCTTTTAAACCCATTATCCGATCTCTTTAAGCATTAAGTCTAAACCTTCTCTTATAATTTTTTGATGTGGTTGCTTAGACACACAAACAAATTCTGTTAATGCAAAATCTTCAGGAGCCACTTCATACATTCCTAAAGCTTCCATTTCATCTAAATCCTTATACATACATGCTTTTAATATCTGCATTGGATATATATCTAAAGGAAACACTTCTTCATAAGTTCCCGTTGTTACAAAAGCGCGGTGTTCACCATTGGTGTTTGTATTTAAACTATATGCTTTTTTAGGGTTTAACCAAGAAAATGTCAGCGCTCTTGATGTCGATATTTTATTAAAAACAGGCTTGTTCCATCCAAAAAACTCATAATCATCACCTTCTGGAATTATAGAAATTACATTACTAAAATAATCTAAATGCCCATCTGGTTTTACTTGTTTTCCACTTAAAACATTACCTGAAATGATACGATCGTTAGAATCTTTGACAATACCTTTATCATAAATCATAGTAGCTACTTCGCTTCCTATCTTGGTAACAAAATACCGTGGCTTTTCAACCGAAGAACCAACGAGTGCTACAATGCGTTCTGCATTAAATTTTCCTGTTAACAACAATTCACCTATAATAACTAAGTCTTGCGGATTAACAGTCCAAACAATCTCTCCTTTATTTATTGGATCTATTTTATTTATTTGAGTTCCTACATTTCCTGATGGATGTGGGCCTGAAACCTTATGCAAGCTAACACCTGTTAAACCTGCTAACGGTGAATTTCCATTTTTCCCAACAGAGACATGTACTTTACCCTCTGTAAGCTTTCCTAAAGCTGTAACTGCAGCTTGTAATTCGGCTTCTTTTCCTTGCAATGTAAAATCCAAATCCGCTGCTAAAGGAGCACTAGCATATCCCGATATAAAAATAGCTTTTGGCGCTTTATCTGGATTGGCAATCACATCATATGGACGCTGTTTTACAAACGGCCAACAACCTGTTGCCAGCAAATGTGATTTAATAGCTTCAGAATTAGCAGTATCCACATCAAACTTACCATGATCCAGATAAGCTTGTTCTTTGTCTGCTTGAATTTTAATTGCTAAAATTTTGCGTTTTTCACCACGAGAAATTTCTAAAACTTCACCAGAAACTGGCGAAACGAACTTGACAGCTTCATTAGATTTGTCGAAAAAAACAGTCTCTCCTGCTTTTATTTTTGTTCCAACTTTAGAAATTAATTTAGGGATAACGCCGTGGAAGTCTTCAGGTCTTAAAGTATAAAAGTTGCTTACTATAGCCTTTTCAGAGGTTTTTTCAGCTTCACCCTTAAGTTTAATGTCTAGACCTTTTTTAATGCGAATGTCGTTTGACATATTTTTTTATTGTAATTAGTTGTCTAAAAATCGGTGCAAAAATACGAATTTAAAATACAGTTTTCATAATAAATCGAATAGAATTTTATCACCTTTTTAATAAGTTCAGTTTTAGGCATTAAATTTGTGTATATTTACAAAAATTGTCCTACAATGCCTTTTAAACTTTTCTCTTTTTTACCCATACTTTTAATCGCTCACTTGACTTTTTGTCAAGTAGAAGAAATGCCCCCTCCAGATTATATTAAAACAATCAATTTTAAAGGCAATACTCCCGAAACACAATTGCCAATTTTAAAACTTGGTGAATATGTCGTTCTGGAATTCGATGCTTTAAATGGTGATGAAGATGATTATTATTATAAGATTGAACACTTTAACTCCGACTGGACGCCATCAGTATTGATGAAATCTGAATACATGGATGGTTTTGATAACCAGCGCATCAGGAATTACGAAAACTCATTTAACACATATCAAATTTACTCACATTATATGCTCACTATTCCCAACGCACAAACTAGACGTTTAAAAGTCTCGGGAAATTATATGCTTTCTGTTTTTAATAGTGATGACACCCTTGTTTTTTCAAGAAAATTCATGATCTATGAAAATACAACTAATGTTGGTGTTCGTGTTAAACGTTCTCGTGATATTCAATTTATTGAAGAAAAGCAGCGTGTAGAAATTGTTATCGATTCTAAAACCATGCAATTTAACAACCCAAAACAAGCAGTAAAAGCTGTCATTGTTCAAAATAACAATCTTAACACAGCTATTTCGAATATAAAACCGCAATTCACCATTGGCAACCAGTTGATTTATAAATATGATACAGAAACCAGTTTTTGGGGTGGTAATGAGTATTTATTTTTTGAAAACAAAGATGTTAGAGCTGCAAATACGGGTGTACAAAGCATCGATTTAAAAGATTTATACCATAATTATCTATATACTAATTTCGAGAGAGCCAGCAGACCATATACCTACAACCCAGATATTAATGGTAATTATGTTATTCTTAACATTGATGCAGAAAACCCAAGTATAGAGTCTGATTACGTCTGGATGCATTTTTCGTTACTCCCTGTAGCATCTTTGAAAAACAAGAATATTCATGTTTATGGTAATTTTAACAATTATGTTATCGACGAAAGCACTAAAATGGTTTTTAACGAATCACTCAACGTATACACAAACTCCATGTTATTAAAACAAGGTTTTTATAATTATAAATATATTGTTGTCGATAATGACAAAAGTATTGATGAAGGTGCTATTAGTGGTAACTTCTATCAAACTGAAAATAATTATAAAGTTATTGTGTATTATAGGGACTTAGGTGCTAGATATGATAAAATTATTGGTATTGGAGAAGGAAGCTCAATTAACATCTCAAACTAATAATTGTGCTTTTTAACTAGTTTTTTTACCTAAGACGTTAAAAATTACCACTAACCACTTAATATTTACTATTTTAGCACCCAACAAATACTTTGTACTAGTAGTCAACATGGTTCAACAAATAACAAGAGGCATAAAAATATCGGTGGTAACCACCTATGAAGGCTCATTTTATAAAAATTATAAAATGCAATATGCCTTTGGATATACCATTACTATTGAAAATCAAAGTAAAGATTCTGTACAGCTCAATGCCCGCCATTGGGAGATTTTAGATGCTTTGAACAATGTTGAAATAGTATCAGGTGAAGGTGTTATTGGCAAAAAGCCCGTGTTAAAACCCGGGGAATCCCATACATATACTTCTGGGTGTCTATTAACCTCTCCTTTTGGTGCTATGCAAGGACATTATAGTATGATAAACTTTACGACTACGAAGAAGTTTAAAGTCACCATACCTACTTTTAAGCTGAGCGCACCTTTTGCGATAAATTAATCGCTAAAATTTTCACTGAATACAGGGAAATATATCTACAAGACATACACTAACTTTACGCTAAAATTTCTTCCTTGTTAATTTCATATTTATTATTCATTAGCTTAACCTAGATCTAATTCCCATGAAAAAAATTTCAACTTTTTTAATTGGTTTAATTTTCACATGTTCTTATTCTCAAATTGCCATAATAAAAGACAAAGATGGATATACTAACGTTCGAAAATCCAGCCTAAAAGACACCAAAATAATTTATAAACTGAAAGAGAATGAAGCTTTTTGGTATAATTACGATGACTACGAAGAGAAAAAAAATTGGATTCAAGTTTTTATCCCAAAAGATAAGTTTTGTGTAGATTATTCAGAGGACATGTATCTTAAAGGCTATATCCATAAATCCAGATTGCTACCAATAGAGTATTTAAAAAACAGTCACCAAAAAGAGGTACAGCTACACTATGAGTTTAAAGGTTTTAATAGAACAAACCATATTGATGATGGCAATGGGTATTTGGTTAATAAAATTGATGGCAGGAAAATTTGGGGAACAGATGGAAATTACCCAAAAAGAGAAATCAAAAAAGCCAATTTAATTGTAAATAACACAAGAATTAATATTCACAAAGTTTTATATAACGATTTATATGAATGCAACGAAAACATAAAAGTTTATAAAAATAAAGATTCATATTTTATAAAGCAGCAACATGGTGATGGGTCAGGGGCTTATGAATTAATATGGGTTTTAACAGAGAAAAATGGTATAACTCAAAGATTAGTACAAGACATATCTAAATAACAATTTTAACCAACCCCACTTTTAAGCCTCTCAAATTTAAAGACCTGCCCATGCTGCTTCACATGAAAAAAATTACAGTTAGAATAATGTACAAATTCAAAAGTCAAGTTATAATCAAATGTAGCATCATTAACTGCAAATACAGCATCACAATCCACGTTTCCGTATGGAGAAATGCGCCTAAAACGATATTCTAATTTATTTTCGGTATTGTGCAACTCAAACCAAGCACCAGCAGCAATACCAGAGAGCCATTGCGCTTTTTCATGTAAACCATCAACAATTCGGGGTTCTAAAGTGCCTACAAAAGATGGTTTATGACCTTTTAATTTATCTAAAAAGCAACGAATATTTTCACTTTTTTGAGAACCTTTGAATTCTGAAATAACACCTGTCCCAGAAACTTCAAAAGCATGATTTTCCGTATCTGCCAAAAGCACATTGCCAACAGTACTGGGCGTAAACCACTTAGAGTTTTTCAGCTTCTTTTTAATGTTTAAATCAGTGACTGATGCTATTAAAGTATCCGTCACAAAACGCGCGCAATTGCAGGCTTCTTTTTTAAACGCTGCATAATAGATAAACTCACGCTTTTGCATGGCGGTAATATGTGTTCGTGCCTTTTTGTAATCGACCGCATTACAAACAGAAGCTACCAGTTTTCCATCACCATGGGTTAATTTAGGGTGGGTTCCTAAAAACTCTAAAATAGCATTTAAGTTTTTAATGGAATCGTTTTCAATCACTGCTGTTATTGGAAAATCCAATTCATTATCAGTATCGCTTCCACGTACCCTTCCATTGGGCTCAGATGTAATGTAACGTCCAAAATCATGATATTCTAAAACCCCTGTACTTTTATCAATGAGCACCAAGGCAGCATGGCCAGCCCGTAAATAGTTCTTTTTACCAACACCCAGAAATCTTAAATAAGGAGAAAACCATTCTTCAGACACCATAACGATAGTATCTGGATACGCCAATGTTAAAATAATACCCGTATTATTCATTTACAACTTGAGGAAGATTGAAGGTTTTAGTTGTAGTTATTTTATCTTGAAGGTTTTCGTAGTGCATTTCAGCAGAATCCATTTTTTTTGTTACTTGCGTAATACTGGTCGTTTTAACAAAACCACGGTCTATTATAACACCAAAATCTTCATTTCCTCTCCCCGCTGTTTTATGAAATTCTAATAGGGACGCTTCATTTAATTCATTTTCATTTTTAAAAGACTCAAACCAACTCAACCTTTCTTTTTTCATGGCTTCAGAATACAAAGTTGAAGAAGACCAGATTTTTGGTTCGTTTGGCAATTGTCTAAAATATTTGTTTTCTCCATCCCAAACCAATTCATAAAATTTCAAATCAGTATTCCAATCTATAACAATAATAGTAAATGGCTCTATATCTAAAAAATTATAAGCTTCAATGGTAATTTCTATATCATCAGCAATCATAAAATCTTTAGCAACTACCCCTCTACTCTTCCTATAACTTAATTTGCGTTCGTGTAATTTAAATCCACCGTTTAGAACGCAAATCACTCTGTTTTTTTCACTCAAACCGACCCATGTACCTCCAGACACCTGATCTTTAGGAAATAACGTTTTCACACCATTAATTATATAAAAATCTGGCGAAATGGATATTCTTTCTGGTGCTTCATCCCTATTGGAAGTTAAAACAAACCCATTATTAGCCTTTGGAATAATTGTTACTGTACACATAAAACTTGTAGTCTAAATACGGTGAGGCAACTTACAAAAAATAAATAAATTTTAACTTGTTTTTAAACATTGTTAGTTATTGAAGTCATTAAATAATTCGTAAATTTGCACCTTATTTAATGAAAATTCAATAACGAAAACCGCAAAAATCATGGGAAAAGGCTTTTTTAATGTACCTATAGCCGTTAACGAACCTGTTAAAAGTTATGCCCCTGGGTCTCCAGAACGAGAAGCAGTACTAAAAGCATATAAAGAAATGTTTCATAGTAAAATTGACGTTCCATTATATATAAACGGAAAAGACATAGAAACTGGCAATACACGAACGATGTCGCCTCCACACGATCATAAACATATTGTTGGAACCTACCACTTAGCCGAGAAATCACATATAGACGAAGCTATTTCGACCGCCTTAGAGGCAAGAAAGAATTGGTCTCAAATACCTTGGGAACAACGTGCTGGTATTTTCTTAAAGGCTGCCGAGCTCATTGCTGGCCCTTACAGAGCAAAAATAAATGCTGCAACCATGATAGCTCAATCTAAAACCATTCATCAAGCTGAAATTGATGCTGCTTGTGAATTTATAGATTTCTTACGCTTTAATGTACAGTTTATGACAGACATATACATGGAGCAACCAGAAAGCACCAGTGATGCCTGGAATAGGATTGAATACAGACCTCTTGAAGGATTTACCTATGCCGTAACACCTTTTAATTTTACTGCCATTGCTGGAAATCTACCTGCGTGTATGGCATTAATGGGTAATGTTGTTGTTTGGAAACCTAGTGACAGCCAGGTGTACTCTGCAAAAGTAATTATGGATGTTTTCGAAGAAGCTGGTGTCCCTCCGGGCGTTATCAATGTTGTTTTTGGAGACCCAGTCATGATTACGAATACCGTTTTGGCTAGTCCGGACTTCTCGGGCCTACACTTTACGGGCTCTACCTTTATTTTTAAAGAACTTTGGAAACAAATAGGCAATAACATACACAATTATAAAACGTACCCAAGAATTGTTGGAGAAACTGGTGGCAAAGACTTTATTGTTGCGCATAAATCGGCAAATCCGAAACAAGTAGCTACAGCTATTACTCGTGGTGCTTTTGAATTTCAGGGACAAAAATGTAGCGCCGCTTCAAGAGCTTACATTCCCAAAAGTTTATGGAGCGAAGTAAAAAGTTTAGTTTTAGAAGATATAAAATCCTTTAAAATGGGGTCTCCAGAAGACATGAGTAATTTTATTACAGCAGTCATTCATGAAGGCTCCTTTGACAAGCTAGCCAAATATATAGATCAGGCTAAAACGGATAGTAACGTCGAAATTATTGCAGGTGGAAACTACGACAAAAGCAAAGGGTATTTTATTGAACCAACGGTGCTTGTCACGACAGACCCAAAATACACAACCATGTGTACCGAGTTATTTGGCCCTGTTATCACGATTTATGTTTACGAAGACGATGCTTACGCTGAAACTTTAAAATTAGTTGATGAAACCAGTGAATATGCTTTAACCGGTGCTATAATTTCCAAAGATAGATATGCCGTAACGCAGGCTACCGAAGCTTTACAAAATGCTGCTGGGAATTTCTATATTAATGACAAACCAACAGGGGCCGTCGTTGGACAACAACCTTTTGGCGGTGCCAGAGCTTCTGGAACTAACGACAAAGCTGGAAGTGCACAAAACTTATTACGATGGGTATCGCCTAGAATGATAAAAGAAACCTTTGTAACACCTACAGATTACCGTTATCCGTTTTTAGGAGAATAATTCCTGCAGCATGTGCTGAACTTGCTTCAGTAAAGCAGGAATCCCATCATATAGAAACTTATACAAAAGAGACTTTCTAAAAATTTAGAAGGTCTCTTTTCTATTTTATAAACTTTTGTAAATGAAATCTTTGAGTTTATCGGAAAAATTATTGTACTTCGTTTAACATTTAGATATAAAATATTGAAATGATTTTATATTACACTTTTGTACACAAGTTTCTATCGAAACAAAAGAGCGATAACTTAACCATTATCGCTCCCTAGAATTATTATCTTCCTTTAGTCAAAATTATTTCAAAATCATTGTTTTTCAAATGTTTTAATAATAATGTTTGAAGCTTCAACCGATTGAAGAATTAAAGTTTCATCTTTTAGAGTAGAAATTTCAGCATCACCTATGCCCTGTATAGTAATTGAATTATCATCAATTGAATAATCATATGTATCGTCGGAGCTTATCTCACATTCAGCATTCAAATTAAAATCATATATTTTTATGACAACCTCTTTATCAGTGTTAAACTCAAATGTTTTTAATCGTTCACAATCATTTAAATTAACATTCGATCCATTTTCAGTTACACTAGTTAATCTCCATTTTCCGACAATAAATGTTTCATTAATTTTTTTAATAATATTACCACCCTTACTACATGAAGATGCAAGACTAAAAGTAATTAGTATTAATAATAAATTCTTATTCATTTTGTTTTTTTTAGACCCAAAAAAGTCATTAATATTAAATTTTTGGCAAACTTAATTTAGTAAAACAAAATGATGGTTTATAATTGTTAGAAGTAAACAATTATGGACAAATTTAGACTACCTATTTTGATGTTGTTTTTTATATTCAGAAGGCGTATAACCTGTTTCTTTTTTAAACCCAATGTAAAATGCCGATTTCGAATTAAAACCTGCTTCAAGACCAATAGCTAAAAGATTATAATTTTGAAAATCGTCGTTTAACAGCATATTTTTAACTTCTTCCACTCTATAAAAATTTAAATAATCAGAAAGATTTTTTTCAGAAACAGTATTAATCATTTGAGAAAAATAACCAACACTTATTCCAAGCCTTTCAGCAATATCATTTCTACTCAACTTAGAATCTCTAAATAGTTTATCATCTTCAAAAAGAGATATCATTTTTTGAAAATATGGATTTTCATTTGACTTGCTCAATTTTTCATTAGTCACTTTCTTTTCTTTATTTACAATCTTTCTTATTTCATATCTGTTCCTAGCCAATCTAAATTTGTAAACCCCAGTATAACCAACCCAATAAAAAATAAAATTTAAAAATAACCATAAAACAAATGCCATATCACCATAAAAATAATCAATAACCTCTAAAATTATCCAGACAACCACAATCGATAGATGAAGTACATAAAACATTCTAATCCATTTTAGATCATAATCAACATTATAATCATCATCACTATTCTTTCTAAAAAGCATTTTATATTCCACTATTAAAAAAATCAAATTTAAAATGATAGAAAAATAATATTCAATTTTATAGAAATAGGGAATCCATTGTTTGTTAGATATAACGTACAAATCAAAGTAATAGTGACCGCCAATGTATAAGTTTAATAATAATGAAATAACGAAAGGAAGCGCTAAGAATAAATATTTTTCGGTTAGCTTTAGTTGCGGATTCAAGAATTTCAGATAATAAACGTACAAACATATCGGAAAAAGCAGAACAAACTCTATATCTTCAAATATTCTATAATTGGGATTGTTGTCATACCATCCATATTTTAGCAAACAGTACTGAATATTTATAAAAACACCATTTAAGATTCCAATTCCTAAATATAAATTGGTTTTACTTTTAAAGAACTTAGAAAATAAAATAGCCATTGCAAAAAACAACCCCTGCACAACCCCAATAAGAATAAAGAAGTCAATAAATTTAATATTCATTATCTATTTTATTAATTCAAAACTATATAAAAAGATACAATGAATGAATTGTTATAGCAATAATTTTAGAATGTAATATCTAACCAAATATTAATCAGAATACAACATAATAAATACCTTATAAAGTTATTTTTACTCTAATCCATTAATCATTTTTTTCACCATATCTAAACAATTTAAATACTTACCCACATCAATCACACTAAATTTAAACATAAAGTTCCCGTCTTATTAGGAATTTACTAAATTTGAAAACCTATCTTTCTCTTAATAATATAAAATGCAAGAAACATTTAGATGGTTTGGGGCAAACGATCCTGTAACACTATCGGACATTAAACAAACGGGGGCTACAGGCATAGTAACGGCTTTACACCATATCGCAAATGGCGAGGTTTGGAACACCAGTGAGATACAAAAAGTCAAGAACAGCATTGAAGCAGCTGGCTTAACATGGTCTTTTATCGAAAGTATTCCCATTCATGAAAATATTAAATTACGTCGTGGTGATTATCAATATCGTATTGAAAACTATAAACAAAGCTTAAAAAATGTGGCGCAATGCGGTATTAAAAATGTGTGTTATAATTTTATGCCTGTATTAGATTGGACGCGCACGCACCTTTTTTGGAAACTAGACAATGGTAAAACCGCTTTACGATTCGATAAGGTAGACATGGCTATTTTTGAAAAATATATCATACAGCGAGACACTATTAAAAACGCCTATACACCAGATATATTGGAAAAGGCCGATATTCGATATTCAAAAATGTCTGATGAAGACAAGCAGAAATTAGAAGACAATATTTTAAAAGGATTACCTGGTACGGTAGACGACTTAACCATTCCTGTTTTTAAGGAAATGATTGCTCAATATAAAGACGTATCTCATGAAGATTTGAAATCGAATCTTTCTTATTTTCTAAATGAAATTATTCCCATTGCTGAAGAACTCGGTATAAAAATGGCCATTCATCCAGACGACCCGCCCATGGATATTATGGGGCTTCCAAGGATTATAAAATCTGAAAAAGATCTGGAAGATCTGGTAAACTTTATAGACAGCCCTTCTAACGGGATCACTTTTTGTACAGGCTCTTTAGGTGCAAACCCCGATAATGACCTCCCAAAGATGATCGAAAAATTTAAAGATCGTATTCATTTTCTTCATTTACGCAATGTAAAACGCGAAAACGATGGTAGTTTTTTTGAAGATAATCACTTAGATGGCTCCTCAGATATGTATGAGATTGTAAAGACTGTTTTAAAAATTGAAAAGGAGCTAAATAAAACGCTACCCATGCGACCAGATCATGGACACCAAATGCTTGATGATGTAAACACCAATATTAGCTACCCAGGTTATTCTGCTATTGGCAGGTTAAAAGGTTTAGCCGAATTAAGAGGATTGGCACTTGGCATTTCTAAAAGTAATGGTATATAGATGAAAAAAACCTGTTAAATTTGAAAATAGTGTCCCCTTTTTTAATTTAATAAACGTCTTAACTATATAAACAATAAAAACATTATAATTATGAAAGAATTTATGATGATTTTCATCGGAGCAGATTACACAGATCTTGGTTTATCTCCAGAAGAACTTCAAAACAGGATGGGAAAATGGTTTGCATGGAATGACAAAATGGAAAAAGCAGGGGTTGTTCGTGGAGGCAATGCCTTAACACCTGCTATTCGCCGTGTGGTTGGTAAAAATAGAACGGTCACAGATCTAACATCCGCAGAAGTTAAAGAAATTGTTGGTGGCTACTACCTGGTAGAATCTACCGATTTTGATGCGGTTCAAAAAATTGCTGAAGATTATCCCGATTACGATCTAGGTGGCACTGTAGAGATTCGTGAAATTATGGTATTTGACCGCTAATGGAAAAAAAACTCATAGACCATTTATTCCGTTATCATAGTGGAAAAATGGTCTCTGTTTTAACTCGAATCTTTGGGCTTTCTCATCTCGAAATCATTGAAGATGCCGTTCAGGATACTTTTATAAAAGCAAGTATTTCTTGGCGTACCAAACAACCAGACAATCCTGAAGCCTGGCTAACCCAAGCTGCTAAAAATAGAGTTTTAGATATTTTCAGGAAATTAAATACTGAAAAAAAACACCTTCCCCGTATTGTTCATGGCACCAATACCATTGCCATAAACGAACTCTTCTTAGACACTGAAATTGAAGATTCACAACTTCGAATGATCTTCACAGCTTGCCATCCAAAACTTGATCCCAGAGACCGTATTTCATTTGCATTGAAAACAGTTTCAGGATTTAGTATTAAAGAAATATCCTCTGCCTTATTAACTAAAGAAGATAGTATAAAAAAGAGACTGACCCGCGCTCGTAAAGCCATACGAAAATCTCAATTAAAATTCCAAATCCCACAAGGCACATTACTGCCTCAGCGATTAGAAAGTGTTATGGAAGTGCTATACCTTATTTTCAATGAAGGGTTTCACTCTAATAAAGAAGAGACCCTAATTCGAAAAGAATTATGTGGAGAAGCCATGCGCTTATGTAAAATGCTCTTAAAAAATAAGCACACCCGAACACCAGAGGTTTATGCCTTGTTTGCTTTAATGTGTTTTCATTCGGCGCGTATCGAAACAAAAACCAATGCCGAAAACGAGCTTTTAGACCTAAAAAATCAGGATAGAAGCCAATGGCACTTTCCGCTAATAAAATTAGGGAACGCCATGATGAACAAGGCTGTTAGCACAGCTACATTTTCTTGTTACCATTATGAAGCTGCTATTGCTGCCGAACATTTACGCGCAACCCGTTTTGAAGATACAAACTGGAACAAAATACTCCATTGGTATGAGTGTCTTTACAACATTCAACCTATGCCAATTCACTTGCTAACCATGGCTGTTGTTTGCTTACAAAACAAAGATTACAAAACGTCTAAAAAGTACCTTGACCAAATTGAACCAGAGACTTTTGTACAAAGAGCCTATTTGTATTATGGAACTTTGTCTGATTATTATTACGCTACAAACAACCTTCCAGAAGCCATAAAACATATAGATTATGCTATAAATATAGTTAACAATAAATTTGAAAAAAACTATCTGCAAAAAAAGAAACAAGATTTATTATTCGCTAAAAATTAAGATTTCTATTTATTGAGGCAGCACAATACAATCTACCCTGTTATAACCTTGTCACTTACTCAATTATTAATACTTAAAAAACAAAACCTAACGTTATATATAAAATATTACTAACTTTATTGTTTAGAATCATACCCTAAAAGACTTGCTTATAGCATGAAAAGAATTATTATAACTGCGTTAATAGCATTGCCTATATTAACTTTTGCACAATCCAATAAGTTTTTCAGGAAAGCAATAAGAGAAACCAACTTAAATGAAAAGATTAATCTTTTCACCAAAGCTTTAGAGCTAGATTCTAAAAATCTTGATGCTTATTTTTATCGCGGGATTGCAAAAAACGATATAGGAGATTATCATGGCGCCATCGTTGATTATTCAAAAATAATCGTTTTGAACCCTGATGCGGATACTTATTATAATAGAGGAAACTCCAGATATAGTTTAAAAGATTTTGTGGGAGCAAAAAACGACTACGGTAAAGCCTTCGAAATAGACTCTACTTTTATTGACGCCTTGTTCAGCCTTGGGTGTGTAAAGTACGATTTGGGCGAATATGAAGATGCTGTGAAAGATTTTAGTAAAGTTATAAAGAAAGCCCCAAACCAATCAAAAACATATACAATAAGAGCTGCTGCATACAAAGCTCTTAACATGCCAAAAAGAGCATTAAAAGATTATTCTTTTGCCATAATAGCAGAACCAAATGCACATAATTTTTACAACAGAGGAGTGTTTTATATGGACATTAATCACTACCAAAAAGCTAATATTGATTTATCAACGGCATTAAGAATTAATAGAAACAACACGTTTGCTTACTTTTATAGAGGAGCCTCCTATTTGTTATTAGGAAAGTACAATAATGCTATTTCTGACTTCTCTACTGCTTTAAAGTTTGATTCTACAGACTTTGATGCTCTTATCGGCCTCGCATTAACCTATTACAAAATAGGTGACACCACTAATGCCAAACTGAATTTACAGAAAGCAAAGTCTATATTATCTCCAGAAAAAAAAATAGTAACGGTAGATTCGTTTGCCAACACCTACTGGTTTCAAAATCAATACTACTATTTTAATAATAATATACAGCTTCTATTAAAATTGTAATACATGGCTACCCCTTAAATTTTTGCGGTAGGTGGACCACTTTTTTAGTTTCAAAAAAATCTTCAGTATAAAAATCGCTTAAGTTATATATTTCAGCTGTTTTATAGTCTTTAAGTTCTTCACTTAAATCCCCGCCTTTTAAGTACAAAATACCATTTTTAAGGCCATGTCTTTGTTGCTTAGCAACACGCCCTTTTACCCAATGCACAAAAGTCGGCATAGCAGCCACAGCACGACTTACAATAAAATCGTAAGTATCTTTAATATCCTCTACACGACTATGTGTTGTTTTTATATTGGTTAACCCTAAACCTTCTACCACCTCATTGACAACCTTTAATTTTTTGGCAATACTATCTACCAAATGAAAGGAACATTCAGGGAACAAAATAGCCAAAGGAACACCTGGAAAACCTCCGCCAGTGCCAACATCAAGGATTTTACTTCCCGTTTTAAACTTTAAAACCTTGGCGATAGCCAAAGAGTGTAGCACATGACGTAAATAAAGCTCATCAATATCTTTACGGGACACGACATTAATCTTTAAATTCCAATCTTGGTAAAGTGTTTCCAACTTTTCAAACTTTGAAATTTGATCTTCGGTTAGCTCCGGGAAATATTTTAAAACAAGCTCCATAGGTGTTAAATTTTCAACAAAAATATACTTTTTCCATGCATATTTTTACAAAAAAACGTTATTACTTAAGTTCGTTTATACTTATCTTTGCTCGGTATATAACAATCGGAATTTATTCCTTCTTATATTTTAAATTAATAGCATGAGTAAAAAAGCATTAACTTTTTCAAGAAATGATTCTGCAAAATTTTTTAAAACGCTGAACAAGCGTGTTAACGATTATTTTAAAGACAACAACATAAAACGTACAGGAAATTGGAAATTATACACCAAAGCGGTAGTCATGTTTTCATTACTTATCGTACCAGTTGTATTAATCTTTACAGTTGATTTGCCCGCTTGGACTCAAGTTGTTTTTATGATGATTGTAGGTGTTGGTATGGCTGGTGTTGGCATGAACGTCATGCATGATGCTAATCACGGTTCTTTTTCAAGTAAAAAATGGGTTAATAAATTAATGGGAAGCAGCATTTACATTTTAGCTGGAAATGATTATAACTGGAAAGTGCAACATAATGTTTTGCATCACACGTATACGAATATCCAGGGGCATGATGAAGACATTGACGCTGGTAGAATTATACGTTTTTCAAAACACACCAAATGGCTTAAAATTCATAAATACCAAAAGTATTATGCATTCTTTTTATATGGTTTGTTAACCGTAAACTGGGCAGTTACAACGGATTTCAAACAAACATTTGTGTACTTAAAAAGAAAGTTGTCTTATGGTAAGTTTCCTAACCCTGCAACACAGTGGACCAAGCTAATTATTGGTAAAATTATATATTATGCCATCTGGGTTGTTTTACCATTAGCCTTAGGCTTCACTTGGTGGCAAGTTTTAATAGGGTTCTTCATTATGCACTACACTGCCGGGATTATTTTAAGCGTTATTTTTCAACTAGCTCATGTTATGCCCAATACAGAAATGCCTTTACCTGATGAAAATGGTAATATGAAAAATACCTGGGCAATCCATCAATTGTTTACAACATCTAATTTTTCACCTAAAAGCTGGTTAGTTGAATTTTATACGGGTGGGTTAAACCGACAAGTTGAGCATCATTTATTTGCTCAAATTAGCCATATCCACTATAACAGAATAGCTAAAATCGTTAAACAAACTGCTAAAGAGTTTAGCCTGCCATATAATGAATATGAGACTATTTGGGAAGCCATATACGAACACTATAACCAACTTAAAGTATTAGGAAAAAAACCTAGTTTAGCCTAAAATTCACATTTTTACTTCAATACAACATATAAAAAAATGAACTTATTATCAGATAGAATTTTAAACATGTCTACGTCTGCCACTTTAGCAATGGCAGCAAAAGCAAGAGAACTTAGAGGAGAAGGAAAAGACATTATTGGTTTAAGCCTTGGCGAACCAGACTTTAATACACCCGATTTTATTAAAGACGCCGCCATTCAAGCTATAAACGACAATTACAATTCATACTCTCCAGTTGACGGATATGTTGAATTAAAACAAGCCGTTATTACTAAATTTAAACGCGATAACAACTTAACATATACCCTTCCTCAAATTGTTGTTTCAACAGGTGCCAAGCAATGTTTGGCAAATATAGCTGGAGTCATGCTTAATAAAGGGGATGAAGTTATTTTACCTTGCCCATACTGGGTAAGCTATTCTGATATTGTTAAATTGAATGATGGGGTTCCTGTAGAAGTTAAAACATCTATTGACACCGATTTCAAAATGACACCAGAGCAACTTGAAGCAGCTATTACGCCTAACACTAAAATGATGTGGTTTAGCTCACCTTGTAACCCAAGTGGATCTGTATACAGCAAAGATGAATTAAGAGCGCTTGCCGATGTATTGGTTAAATACCCAAACATATATGTCGTTTCTGATGAAATATATGAGCATATAAACTACGGAGAAGGTCATGCTAGCATGGCTGAATTTGATGATATGTACGACCGTACTATTACCGTTAACGGTGTTTCTAAAGCATTTGCTATGACGGGATGGCGTATTGGTTTTATTGGTGCTCCAGAAAAGATCGCTCGTGCATGCAATAAATTACAGGGTCAAATTACAAGTGGTGCCAATTGTATTGCCCAGCAAGCAGTTATCACAGCGCTTAATGCTGCTCCTAGTAAAGTACAATATATGATTGACGAATTTAAAGTTCGTCGTGATTTAATACTTGATCTACTAAGCGATATCGAAGGGTTTAACTCTAATACTCCAGAAGGTGCTTTTTATGTTTTCCCAGATGTCTCTTTTTACTTCGGAAAAACATTACGAGGCAAAACCATAAACAACGCCACAGATTTTTCTTTGTATTTATTGGAAGAAGCTCTAGTTGCAACCGTAACAGGTGATGCTTTTGGTAATCCGAATTGTATTCGTATTTCTTATGCGGCATCTCAAGAACAAATTATTGAAGCCATTAAGCGAATAAAAGAAGCTGTAAGCTAAAAAAAAAACAAATCAATAATTTAGAAGAGGTCTAAAAAGTGTCATTTAGAATGAAATGAAGCATCTCTCATAATTTTAATGTTATGGTTACACATTAATAAGATTCTTCGCTCCGCTCTGAATGACAAAATAAATTACTTTTTAGACCTCTTTTTTATGCGTTAAATAAAATAATAGATTGTCGAAATTAAAATAATACACAATGCTCCAAACAGTAGAATCTGTTTTGTTCTATCTTTTTGGTTTTCTTTACGAAGCTTTTCTTTAATTTCCTTTAGCTGTTCTGGGGTTGCTTCAGGAAATTCTGCTAATTTAACATTAGCATAACTCCCGCCTAAAGTGCCTTTTTCCTTTCTTTTAGACATAAGACTCCTATTGCTTTTTAAAGAATTAATAGCAGCCATCATCGATCCCTCTCCGCCCATAGTTTTCTAAATTTTTAAGTTGATATTGTATTGAAATATATTCAACACATTTAAAGTTGTAAAAATAAATTGACTGCCCGATAAAAAAGTTCATCGAAATTCAATTCAAAAAAATATAAAAGATAATTTTGAGGTTAGCTCAAAAGATCATCAGTTAACAATCGTAAAAAAGCTGCTTTATATATATCTAGTATTTTTTACGAAAATGTTACAACTTTTATAAAAAGTATCGTCGCCTAGGAAAAAATCGCAATAATAATAGTAGTAAAAGCAGATACTTTCAAAATAGTTTCTGCTCCTGAAGCAAATCTGTATCGGCTATTTTTTAAACGTTGTTTAACTCCAAAAAGAGATTGTGAAGTGATATTATTTAAATTCCTTTTTACTAATTTCTTATAGTTAGAATTTAATATGCCTTGTGGTTTGGTATGCTCTAAAAATGAATTGGATTCAGGTAATGGCTCTAAGTCTTGATCTGTTAATAATAATTCCATGATTCGTATATTTTTATTGGTTTATATAAAGACGACGCTTAAACTTTAAAATTGTTACATCACCTTATTTACAAACTATTATATTCATGAATTACCGAGGGTTAATCATGAACATTTATGGACATATCAACAATTGTATTTTTTCTTAACAGCTATACTATAAAAAAAGCCACTGAGTAATCAGTGGCTCGCATAACAACCTTTTGCTTAAAGAATGGAAGTCAATACAATAGCCCCTATTGCCCATTAATAAGCAAAGTACAAATGAATACTTTTTATTTAATAATTTATTGCGGTTTTTCCACATATTTTGATTATTTTAAAGCTGACTACAAAAAACAATCTATATTTTTGAAGGTCGAACTAAAAAATAATTCCCTCAGCATGAACAAAATAAGCATTAACCTACTTATTATTGAAGATTCTGCTATTATAGCAAATGCTTATAAAAACATACTAAATGAAATAGTAAATGTTTCCTTTAATATAACCTTTGCTAAAAATTGTGATGAGGCCATATACAAGATTCAACGAATTAAAACACAAATTGTACTGTTGGATCTTCAACTCCCTATTTCAAGAAACGAACGTTTTATTTGTGGTGAAGACCTGGGACTTTTGATAAGAAAAGAGTCGCCCGATACAAAAATACTGGTTTTAACATCTATTACAGATCAAACCAGAATTCAGAATATTATTAATGAAATTCATCCTGAAGGGTTTATGATTAAATCTGATATTGATGGCATTGATTTAAAAAATGCCATTATAGACACTTTAAAAGGAAAAACATATTACAGCAAAACCATTGAAGGCTATACTCGTAAAACATATGCCAATAGAATAACGATCGATGATTTTGACAGGCAAATATTATATCACCTCTCGATGGGAGAAAAAACCAAGGATCTTTCAAATTATATACCATTATCTACCAGAGCGATTGAAGTAAGAAAAACGAAATTAAAAACCCTGTTAGACACTAAAAACAAAGAGAACTTCAATCTAGTAAAAGAAGCAAAAAAGCTAGGTTTTATCTAACAAAAAGATCTTTACATTATCTATTACGCCAAAAGAAAGGCGTAAATAAAATAAGTACCGTAAAGAGCTCCAAACGGCCTATAAGCATTAAAAAAGAGGCCCACCATTGCGCCAAAGGAGGTAAAGCCGAATAATTATTTGCAGGACCAAACTCACCAAGTGCCGGTCCTACATTCCCCAAACTGGAAGCAGCCAAACCTATAGCCGACTTAAAGTCTATTTCAAACATTGAAAATCCTAAGGCTCCGATAATGAAAGACAGCATATAAAGAATAAAAAATCCCAGGATATTAAATACAATATCTCCAGAAATAGCCCTTTTGTTATAGCGAACAGGTAAAATAGCATTGGGATGCAACGTTCGTTTAAATTCCAGAAACCCATTTTTTATCAATATTAAATGACGTACCACTTTGACCCCTCCCGAAGTACTTCCTGCAGATCCTCCCAAAAACATAAGGCCAAAAAAGAAAACCATTAAAAAAGGTGTCCACATCGTATAATCGGCTGTCACAAAACCTGTAGTAGTTATAATGGCCAATACTTGAAATAGCGAATGCCTGAATGCACTTTCAGCTTCTCCCCAAACCATTGGGTGTACAATAGAAGATGCAGAAATATCTGCCCTAAAATATATAATAACCGCAGCAATTAATGTAAAAACTCCTATGAATTTGAAGTACAATTTAAACTCTTCGTCATTAATTATTTTTTGAACTTTCCCTTTAAAAGCAAAATAGCTTAAAACAAAGTTAGTACCCGCCAAAAACATAAATAATATAATAATGTATTGAATAATGGGTTCTCCATTCCAATAAGCCACACTGGCATTTTTAGTCGAAAAACCGCCTGTAGACAATGTACATAATGAATGGTTTATAGCATCGAAAAACGACATACCTGCTACACTAAGCAATAAGGTTTCTGCCGCAGTATATCCAAAATAAATAAGCCATAAACGTTTTGCGGTATCAGTAATTCTAGGGTGTAATTTATCGGCACTAGGGCCTGGGGCTTCGGCAGCAAAAAGCTGCATACCTCCAATTCCTAATAAAGGCAATATAGCAATCGCTAAAACGATAATTCCCATACCCCCTATCCAATGCGTTAAACTGCGCCAAAACAAAACACCTTTAGGCACAGCTTCAATATCATTTAAAATAGAAGCTCCTGTAGTTGTAAAGCCAGACATGGTTTCAAAAAAAGCATTTGTAAAGCTTGGAATACTTTGCGTTAGCACATAGGGCAAGGTGCCAGAAAGTGCCATAATAACCCAACCAAAAGAAACAACAATATACCCTTCGCGTTTATTCATCTCTTTTTTATGATGTCTTGTAAACACCATGGCTAAAAGGCCAGCAATTAATGTAAATATCCCAGATAAGAATAATTGGAATGTAACGCCATCCTCGTAAAGAAAACTCACAAGGGCAGACACAAGCATAAAACCGCCATTAAATAACAGTAGCAAACCTAAGAAATGAAAAATTATTTTATAATTTAACTTCATCCTTTAAATGCATCTTAACGAAATAATTTTTCAACACCTTTTATTGATTTTAACAAACTACAAACCACAACGCGATCACCTTCTCTAATTTTAAAATCTCCTAGAGCAATAACACCCAGGCCGTTTCTAATAACCCCTCCAATGATGGCAGACCTTGGAAAATCAACATCCTTAATATACTTATTACAAATGGCAGAAGTCGGTTTTACTTCAAACTCTAACAATTCAGCATTCATATTACTGAGTTTAGTCATGGCCACGACCTCTCCTTTTCTTATGTATCTAAAGATATTATTTGCTGCCAGTAACTTTTTGTTTATCAATGTCTCAATACCAACCGAATGCGATAATTCGAAATAATCCATGTTTTCTACCAAAGCCACAGTTTTCTTAACCCCTTTGGATTTGGCTACTAAACAAGACATGATATTTGTTTCAGAATTACCTGCCACAGCTATAAAAGCATCCATATCACTAATATTCTCTTCATCAAGCAAATCAACATTACGTCCATCACTGTGAATCACTAGGACGTTCGGTAAATCATCTGCTATTTCAAACGCACGTTCTTTATTCTCTTCAAAAAGTTTTACGTTAAACCCTTTATCACTCAAATCTCTTGCAGACTTATAACCAATTTGACTGCCCCCTAAAATCATGACATTCTTTATGTCACTGTTCGATTTTCCTGTGAGTCTACAGAGCTCTTCAGCACCTCCTTCAGAAGTTACAAATACGACATTATCTCCTCTCTTAAATTCTGTGTTACCTCTTGGAATGATTGTATATTGCGTACCAAAACGTTGAATGGCTATTGGGACAAAGTGTATTTCAGGAAATATCTTTGCAGCCTCTTTAACTGTTTTACCAACAAATGAAGCCGATCTGGACAATGTTAAACCAACCATGGTAAGTGCTCCACCTTCAAACTCGTACGTATCATTAAAAGAGGATTGCTTTAATGATAATTTAATCTCGGCTGCAGCTAAGGCTTCTGGGGAAATTAATTCATCAATACCAAATTTAGTAAAACCAACCTCATCTTTATAGTTTATAAATTCGGTATTGGAAATCCTTGCAATAGTACGCTTAGCCCCTAATTGTTTTGCCAATACACATACCGTGATATTTGTTGTTTCAATAGCCGTAACAGCAATGAACAAGTCACAATTATTTACTCGGGCTTCTTTTAAAATGGAAATTGAAGTGGTATCTCCTTTAATAACTTTAATATCTAAATGGGCATCGGCGTAAGCCAAACTTTCTTTATCTATATCTATTAATGTTATTTCTTGAGACTCGTAAGACAATAACTTTGCTAAATGAAATCCAACTTCACCAGCTCCAGCAATGATTATTTTCATTATTCGATTATCATAAAAAGTGCAACAAATATACTATAAAATACATATTGCTACATGAGATATTATAAATATAATGTTTGTCACCTTATTTAATGTATACTTTTTCAAAGTTTATATTTTCTCAAATAGTATTTATTTTAATAATTTTGACCTAGATTACCTATACAAAGAAGTTGTTTAAACCACTTCGGTTTATTTTGCCTTAAATTAATAATTAAAGTAAAAATAAATTATGTAGGTTTGCCAAAAAATTACAGCATTGTCAAAAATTAAACCCTACAAAAACAGTGATTTAGGCAAAAAAGAGCAAGTCACTAAAATGTTTGATACTATTTCTGAAGATTACGACGGTTTAAACCGTGTTATTTCTTTTGGAATAGATATTAAATGGCGAAAAAAAGTGGTGAAGCTTGTTAAAGAAAGTACTCCCGAGACTATTTTGGATATTGCTACAGGAACTGGAGATTTAGCCATTAATCTAGCCGAAACTAATGCTTCTAAAATTATAGGTTTAGATATTAGTAGCGGCATGTTGGAAATTGGTAAAGAAAAAATTAAGAAAAAAGCTTTAGAATCTAAAATAGAAATGGTTTTGGGTGATAGCGAAAATATGCCTTTTGAGGACAACTCGTTTGATGCCATTACCGTGGCCTTTGGTGTGAGGAATTTTGAAACTCTAGAAAATGGTTTAAAAGAAATCTTTAGGGTATTAAAACCAAAAGGAACTTTTGTAATATTGGAAACATCTATCCCTTCAAAAACACCATACAAACAGGGCTACAAGTTTTACACTAAACACATTTTACCGCTTATTGGAAAACTATTTTCAAAAGACAGAAGTGCTTACAAATATTTGTGCGAATCTGCCTCGGTTTTTCCTTATGGAGAAGCTTTAAACAATATTTTGCGTAAAATTGGGTTTATTAATGTTGAAGATTTTCCACAAACTTTTGGTGTGGCAACAATTTACAAATCATCTAAGTAATAAATATGAAGCGATTTTTTGCATTACTATCATTTTTATTTATCGTACAAGCATCTAGTGCGCAGCTTTTTAGCAAAGAAAAAGTGACTTATGATGCCAATCAAGGAAGAGGATCCACAGATAACAAATTATTACGCTGGGGATACTTTTTAGGGATTAATAGCTACGATTTTAATTTTGATTATGAAGAAGATTTGCGAGATATCTACGTAAAAAAAAGCCCGGGTTTCAGTGTTGGTCTAATTGGAAATTTACGCATCAATAGCTTTATTGATTTACGCTTAGAACCAGGCTTATTAATTACAACGCGGGAGTTATATTATAGTCAAACGTATTTTGCTGGTACAACGTTTAATAATTCAGATTTAATCAGGGAAGTTAAATCAACCTACATACATTTACCCTTATTGGTAAAGATTTCAACCAAACGCGTGAATAATTTTAAACCTTTTATTGTAGGTGGATTTTCTACGGCCTTGAACTTATCTAGTAATGAAAACAACCCTGAAGACAATAAAAATGGACAATTTAGAACCAAAAAGAATTCATTGTTTTATGAACTTGGATTTGGGATAGATTTATACTTATATAACTTTAAATTCACACCTTCTATTCGTGGACTTTTTGGAATAGGCGATGAACTTGTTAGAGATAAAGACCCCAATAGTCCCTGGACCAGTAACATTGCTGGCATGAAAACCAGAGGCGTATTTGTTAATTTTACCTTTCAATAGTTTAAACCAAACTTCAATCAAATACTTAATGGATATACCTGAGTTTTTGTATCACTACTACGAAATTGAACAAGGCCCATTTCTCAACATTACTCAAAACAAACTTGAAGAGGCTAAAAAAATTCAAAACAACATATCTGTTGGTTTTAACAGTAAAAGACCTTCTAATTATGTCGAATTAAGATTTGCTTTAGAAAAAAGGCTAAGAGAAGGGTTTATTGCTAAAGGAGGGAAACCAAAAAGTAGCAGTCCATCTTATTTTACTTTGGGCAAATGTGAATGGATGCAATCTTGCTATGCGAACCCAGGTGTTGTCAAGATTCCTTTGACAAATATAAAACCAGAACAAATAAGTTTCACCTACCCAGATAGCATGGTATCATTTCAGTTTTACGACGAGCCTAAACTTGCTAAATATAGAAAAGCTTGTAATGGTCAAATATATTTGTTAGATGAAATTCAAAAGTTATTGAATCAATACGGAATTCCCTCTAAAGACAAATGGTCATCTCAAGAGAATTTGAAATATGATAGGTATATTGAAGCACAAGTATGGGATGATCACATAATCAATAATTATTTAGAAAAAAACCAATCTTAATGACTATTGGAACACTGCCAATCGAACACTAAAAGTTCACCCTTCTAAATTCATTCAATAAAATAGCCGTTGCAGTAGCTACATTTAAACTTTCTGTAGCTTGTAAATCACCAAATCTGGGAATGGAGACTTTTGTATTTATAAATGCTTCTACTTCTTTAGAAACACCATTAGCTTCATTTCCCATTACCAAAATCCCTTTTTCTGGCAATTGTATATCGTAAACTGTTTCTCCATCCATAAAAGCCCCATAAATTGGTAAGCCTGTTTCGTTTAAAAACCGCTCTAAATCCACATAACTAATATTTACTCTGGTAATAGACCCCATTGTAGCCTGTATAACTTTCGGGTTAAAACAATCTACCGTTTCCTTGCTACAAACCAAATCTTTAACACCAAACCAATCACAAAGTCTAATAATCGTTCCTAAGTTTCCAGGGTCTCTAACGGCATCTAATGCTAAAATAAGTCCATTTTCTCCAATCGATTTCGCTTCAGGAATTTTAAAAATAGCAAGTGCCTTATTAGGTGTCGTTAAAAAACTTATGCGCTTTAATTCCACTTCGGTAATTAAAATTTCATTTTTGGCATCAATATTGAAAGATTCTGTTGTATATAAAGCATGAAGTATTAATTTAGATTGTAACAACTCTTTTATTGTTTTAACACCCTCAACAACAAAAAAGCCATGTTGCAGTCTATATTTTTTCTGTTTTAAACTCGTTATTAATTTTATATGGCTTTTAGAGAGCATGTAATCTAAGTTAACGTGATATTTTATTTTATAAAGAAATGAAAAATACGGTTGTTTCAGACTAAAATCTTTTAAATATTTTTTTCAAAGCAAATATCTAATACTAAAATTTTTCTGGTCTTACATGCACCCTTTGAAAAAAAATAAAAATAAACACCTGAAAAAATGTACTTTTGAGTCCAAAATAGACAGAATTACATTTCTTTAATTGAAGTCCATTCGTAAAAATTATAATTTGAATTAATTTCATTTGAAAAAACAGCTCTCGAAAATATTAATCTTCTTAGTATTGACAGGATACGTTTTATCCTGTGATAGTACAAAAAGAGTTGCCGAAAATGAACATTTACTTACCAATACCACGGTATTAGTAAATGACAAAAAAGACAATACAGAAACCATAAACAATTTATTATACCAAAAACCCAACAGGAAAATTGCGGGTATCCCGTTACGTTTACACATTTATAATTTAGCTCGTAACAATAGGGATTCACTATTTGAAGAATGGTTGGATGAAAATCCCAAACGTAGAGCTCGATTAACCAAAAAATTATCAAAAAAACAATTATATCGATTAAAAAATTCTTCTGTAGGATTTAATAATTGGCTGCGTAAAACCGGGGAAGTTCCAGTAATTTTAAACGAAGAGAAAACAAAAAAATCTGTAAAACGCCTTCAAGATTACTACATAAACAATGGTTGGTTTGATGTTAAAACGGCTTATGACATAAAAAAGAATGCGGACAAAAGAGCAAGCGTTAAGTATGAAGTAAAAACAGGAACTCCTTTTATAATAGATTCTATTTCAGAAAAAGTAAAATCTCCCATCATAGATTCTTTATATCAAAATATTAAACGGAACGCTTTAATAAAACCAAACGAACAATATAAGACTACTAATTTTGAACAAGAACGCGATAGGATTTCTAATGAATTACGCAACTCGGGGATATTTCACTTTGATCAAGATTACATCACTTTCGAAATAGATACCGTTGGCACTAATAAGAAGGTAAATGTCGGGATTCAAATTCAAGATAGGGCCATTAGAACACAAGATTCCATTAGAAGGGAACCTTTTGAAATATTCAAAATTAAAGATGTAAACATTATAACAGATTACATATTTGAAAATAGGGGAAAACCATTTCAAGATTCCATTACTTACAATGGTTACAAACTCTATAGCTACGATAAAATACGCTACAGACCAGAAGCACTCACAGACGCTATATTTATAAACCCAGGCGCTGTTTTTAGAGATCTCGATAGAACGCGCACTTACAGGCATTTAAATGAATTACGCACCTTTAAATACCCAAATATTGAATATATAGAGAATCCCGACAATACACTAACAGATACCATTAGGTTAACACCTTTAAAAAAGTTCAGCTTAGGCTTTAGTGCCGATGCTTCGCAGAGCAATATTCAAACCGTTGGGTTTTCATTAAATCCGAGTCTATTAATCAGAAATATTTTTAGAGGAGCAGAAACTCTTGAAGTCTCGGCTATTGGATCTATAGGCGCTTCAAAAGATAAAAACAATCTTGAAGACCCATTTTTTGATATTAACGAAATAGGTATCGATTTCAAACTAACCATCCCCAGGCTATTTTCACCTTTCAATACTGAGAGTATCATTCCTAAGTACATGTCTCCTTCTACACGAATGAGCCTTTCAGCAACCAGTCAGACAAACATAGGATTAGACAAACAAACTTTTAGTGGTACGTTTAATTATAACTGGTATCCAAATAAAAAAGTAAGCAACAGACTCGATTTATTTAATGCCCAATACGTTAGAAATCTTAATGTAAATAATTATTTTGGAATCTATCAAAATTCTTATGAGTCTCTAAATCAAATTGCAAAAGATGTTAATTATATAGATTCAAATACAGATTTAAGCATTCCTAGCCAAACAGATGCTTTTTTAAATTACGCCTTGAACCCACAAACTCCTAGTGAGATATCCGATAGTCAATTAGCAACAATAAATAGTATTGATGAACGTAAAGAGCGATTAACAGAAGACAACCTTATACTTTCTTCCAGCTTTAGCTTTGTTAACGACGAACGTACCAACTTGTTTGATGACGACTTTTCAATCTTTCGTTTCAAACTAGAACTAGCAGGCAATTTACTTGCAAATACTTCAAAACTATTGGGCTTAAAGAAAAATAGTGATGATCGTTACGAAATTTTTGATGTTGCCTATTCACAGTATGTAAAAACAGAATTCGATTATACAAAACATTGGGATTTAGGAAAAAAGAATGTATTGGCCATAAGAAGTTTTTTAGGCATTGCCATTCCTTACGGAAACTCTACCAGTATACCATTTTCAAAAAGTTTCTTTGCAGGTGGCCCCAACGATAATCGTGCATGGACAGCTTACGGTTTAGGCCCAGGTAGCTCTGAAACCATCAATGAGTTTAATGAAGCCAACTTAAAAATAGCCTTGAATGCTGAGCAACGCTTCAATATATTCGAAGATTTAAATGGGGCTATCTTTGTTGATGCTGGAAATATTTGGAATGTATTAGATAACGTAGAAGACGCTAGTGCCACATTTACAAACTTTAATTCGTTAAAAGATATAGCCGTAGGCTCTGGCTTTGGCCTTCGTTATGATTTTAGTTTTTTTGTATTTCGTTTTGACATAGGTTTTAAAACTTATGATCCTTTTTATAGAGATCAAAATCGATGGTTTAACGATTATAACTTCTCAAATGCTACTTATAACATAGGTATAAACTATCCCTTTTAAATGAATTGTCATTAAATCAGTAACACGCCAGCTTGCTTCTAAACTACAACGTTTTAGCTTTCAAATTGTATTTTCAATTTAAATCATTGACATAGAATCTATAAAAATCATTACTTTTGGTCAGTCAAAATTATAAATCAATTAAAACAATACAATGGGACACAATATAAAACCAGGTGTAGCAACAGGTGATGAAGTTCAAGCTATTTTCAATCATGCTAAAGCTAACAATTATGCATTACCAGCAGTTAACGTTATAGGTTCAGATACCATCAATGGTGTATTAGAAACTGCCAGAGATTTAAATGCCCCTGTAATTATCCAGTTTTCAAATGGAGGCGCACAATTTAATGCAGGTAAAGGTTTAAGTAATGACGGACAAAAAGCAGCCATTGCTGGTGCCGTTGCAGGTGCTAAACACGTGCATACATTATCTGAAGCCTATGGTGTACCAGTAATTTTACATACAGACCACTGTGCAAAAAAACTATTACCTTGGATTGATGGTTTATTAGATGCCAGTGAAAAACATTTTGCAGAAACAGGAAAATCACTTTTCAGTTCGCACATGATTGACCTTTCAGAAGAACCAATTGAAGAAAATATTGAAATATGCAAAACCTATTTAGAGCGCATGAGTAAAATGGACATGACACTCGAGATAGAACTTGGAATTACAGGTGGTGAAGAAGATGGTGTAGATAATACAGATGTCGATGACTCTAAATTATATACGCAACCAGAAGAAGTTGCATACGCTTACGAAGAACTTAGCAAAGTAAGTCCTAGATTTACTATTGCAGCAGCATTTGGTAACGTTCATGGAGTTTACAAACCTGGAAACGTAAAATTAACTCCAAAAATCTTAAAAAATTCTCAAGAATATATTTCTGAAAAATATGGTGTTGAAGCAAACCACATTGATTTTGTTTTCCACGGCGGTTCTGGTTCAACAGTAGAAGAAATTCGCGAAGGTATTAGCTACGGTGTTATAAAAATGAACATCGATACCGATTTACAATACGCATTTATGAGTGGTATTCGCGACTATATGGGCGAAAAATCTGAGTATTTAAAAGCACAGATAGGAAACCCTGATGGAGATGACGTTCCAAATAAAAAATTCTATGACCCACGTGTATGGTTACGTAAAGGTGAGCTTACTTTTGTAGAACGTTTAAAAAAGGCTTTTGAAGATTTAAACAATGTAAACACCTTATAATTTTAGGTGAATTTACTACAAAAATATATCAAAGACTCTGTATAACACAGAGTCTTTTTACATTTACACCCCTGCAAAACAACCAGTTACAATTATTGAATTAATAAAATCATTAGGGTGTTACCACAAAATTAAAAAAAGACTTAATTTTGTAGTCAGGCTTTAATCTAGCCTTAAAAGTGAATGTTATTCCAGAAAAAGCAGGAATATCTAAGTGCTAACTAAATTTTAAAAAGATTCCCTTTTTACATGGGGATGTTAAACAGTAAATCATTATGTCTTGGTTTAAAAGAAAAACAAAAGGAATCACAACAACAACCGAGGAGAAAAAAGATACTCCTAAAGGGCTTTGGTATAAATCACCTACAGGTAAAGTTGTTGATGCAGAAGAATTAGAGAAAAATTTCTATGTAAGCCCAGAAGACGGTTATCATGTTCGCATAGGAAGTAAAGAATATTTCGAAATATTATTCGATGACAATAAATTTAAAGAATTAGATGCTAGTTTAGAATCTAAGGATCCTCTTAAATTTGTTGACACAAAAAAGTATCCAGAACGTTTAAAAGATGCTCAAGACAAAACCAATTTAAAAGATGCTGTTCGTACAGCTATAGGAAAATCCAAAGGAAAAGACTTAGTAGTAGCTTGTATGGATTTTGCGTTTATTGGAGGTTCTATGGGAAGCGTTGTAGGAGAGAAAATTGCACGTGCAGCAGATTATGCATTAAAGAAAAAAATTCCTTTAATGGTGATATCAAAATCTGGAGGAGCAAGAATGATGGAAGCTGCATTATCCCTAATGCAATTAGCTAAAACGTCTGTAAAATTAGCCCAATTGGCAGACGCTAAAATCCCTTATATTTCATTGTGTACAGATCCAACTACTGGTGGTACAACGGCATCATTTGCTATGCTAGGCGATATTAATATTAGCGAGCCAGGAGCTTTAATTGGCTTTGCAGGCCCACGGATTGTAAGAGACACTACAGGAAAAGAACTACCAGAGGGCTTTCAAACATCTGAATTTTTATTAGAACATGGCTTCTTAGATTTTATTACAGTAAGAAATGAGTTGAAAAACAAGGTAAATAAATACCTTGATTTAATAACCAATCAGCCTTTAAGAGTGTAAAAAGTGTTTCGTTATTTTATAATAACAAAAGCCTTATCAAAATTAATTTTGATAAGGCTTTTTTATGCTATTTAAAGAAATTTAATATTTATCCAACCAACCAAAATGCTTATCTATTAACAACTGTTTATTTTCATTAATATGTTCTATCAATTTTTTTGAAATACTGGTCATATTCTTAGAGCTCAACCAAACCAAATTCCAATTTGTGGTAATAGGAAGTCCTTTTACTGGTATAATTTGTAACTCTTCATTACTTATAGCATTTTTTATACCAATTAAGGGCATGATAGAATATCCTAAACCAGAAATAACGGCCTGTTTTAATGCTTCATTTGAGGTTAATTCCATTTTTTTATAAGTAGATATCTTCATAGAGTCTATAAACTTTTCCATAGCTAAACGCGTAGCAGACCCTTGTTCTCTGTAAATAAGTGGCAGTTTTTGAAACTCAGTTTTAGACAAATATTTTCCTTTATGCTTATAATCTTTTCTCCCCACCATAAACAACTCATTTTTCATGAGTTCAATTCTATTAATTTTAAGTTTCTTAGGTATTGTTGAAACCATAGCAAAATCAACTTCATTATTTTCTAAAGCCCTAACAACATTAGCCTTGTTAGTTACATCCATAATTAAATCGACACCTCTATTTTCATTAATAAAATCTGATATAAAATAAGGCATTACATACTTAGCAGTAGATACAATGGCTATTTTTAACTTACCAGCAAGTTCGCCTTGAAATGATAAAGCCTTATAATCTATAGCCTTTACTTCTTCCATTATTTTTTTAGCAGCCTGTGCTACTTCTTCACCAAATTCAGTGATGTATATTCTTCTGCCAACAACTTCAAACAAAGGAATTTTAAATTGCTCTTGGAACTTTTTTAATTGTATTGAAACCGCTGGCTGTGTAAGATACAATGCTTCGGAAGCCCTAGTAACACTCTGTAATTCTGTTATTTTAAGAAAAACCTCTAATTGATGCAATGTATAATTCATAAAAATATTTTATATATTATATAATAAATATAAATAAAAATATATGAATAAAATAATTAAACTTTGCATCAAATATGAAAATAATGAAAGAAAAGCTATTAAACAGTACAAAAAAATCACATCAAAAACCCACCACTCTCAATGGTATCGTTATTACATCAATTTATCTAACCACGGTTTCACTGTCGATAAGAAGCAATAATCTTCTCCTAGAAGAACTGCTACTATGCGGTTTTATAATTGGAATGGTTATATGGAGTACACAAAATAAACACATTGGTTAAATAATTATTAAAAACTAGCTTCTTTATGGATTTACATTTACTATTTGATAATCTTACCAATCCTGCATTACTCTTTTTCTTTCTTGGTGTTATTGCGGTTCAATTGAAAAGCGACCTTAAAATACCAGAGAATTCGTCGAAATTTATATCTCTTTATTTATTATTGGCAATAGGTTTTAAAGGAGGCCAAGAACTATCGCATAGTGTATTTAATATGGAAATTGTTTGGGCTTTATTATTTGGTATTTTTTTAGCCATAGCTGTTCCAATTTACACGTACTTTATACTTAGAAAGAAGTTCAGTATCGAAAATGCAGGTGCCATAGCCGCATCTTACGGCTCTGTTAGTGCTGTAACCTTTGTTACCGCCATTGCATTTTTAGAAATAGAACAGATTCCCTTTAGCGGTCACATGGTTGCCGTAATGGCCCTTATGGAAGCTCCTTCCATCATGGTAGGCCTTTTATTAATTATGATCTTTAAAGGTAGCAAACGAAAGTCAGATATCCCTATTAAAACGGCATTACGCCATGCCCTATTTAATGGGAGCGTACTACTAATAATAGGAAGTTTAACCATTGGATTTCTAGCCAGTGATGCCCAGGCAGAGGGCATAAAGCCATTTACTACAGATATTTTCAAAGGATTTCTAGCAGTCTTTTTGTTGGACATGGGGATTACCAGTGGAAAAAAACTCTCGGAGTTTATAAAAAAAGGTTCGTTTGCCCTAGTATTCGCCATTATAATACCCATTATAAATGGTGCATTGGTTGCTGTTGCCAGCGGTGCTTTTATTTCTCATACTGGTAACAGGTTATTATTTACAATTCTTGCTGCCAGCGCTTCATACATTGCCGTACCAGCCGCTATGAAAATAGCAGTACCTAAAGCCAGTCCTAGTTTATATATCCCTATGGCGCTGGCTATTACATTCCCATTCAATATAACGCTGGGCATGCCATTATACTTATATATTATTCAAAATTTTAATTAAAATAAACGCAATATTAATTTTAAAAACCACATTATGGAAACCGTTTTAAAAACATCGATTGATTCTAAATTAGAGCAAAAAATCAAGCTTATAGATGGCTGTTTTACATCATCTGAAGCAACAGATATTATAAATAACATATTAGATGTTAAGATAAACTTTCACAAAATACAAAGACTGTCTCGTACAGAGGGAAACATAAATGATGCTTGCGAATATGATAATGGCAGAATCGCTGAACTTATTGATTCCAAGCAAGAAGCCAAATCTTTTTTAACGAATGCCAGATTATATGATAAAAAGCTAAAAATTGAAAGTATAGTAACAATAAAAGTAGAAAATTGATTCATTTTTTTTGATTTAGTTTAATTTAGTTTGTTAGTCCTAAAGCCCATCAATACATTTCTTTGATGGGCTTTTAGGATTTTCACCATATCCCATTTAAATGATAAACCTAGTTTAAATTGCCGTTTTCTTTCTTTACAAGATATTGCTCTTGCAAATCATTAAAAATTACTATATTTGCCGCTCGAAAGAGAAACTTTCGTTTACATAACAATTATTTACAATAATATTAGCATGTATTTAGATCAAAAAGAAAAAGAAGCCATCTTTAAAAAACATGGTAAAAGTGCAAAAGACACAGGTTCTGCAGAAGGACAAATTGCATTGTTTACTTACAGAATTAATCACTTAACAGAACACTTAAAAAACAATCGTAAAGATTTCAATACTGAGCGTTCATTAGTAAAACTAGTAGGAAAGCGTCGCGCTTTACTAGATTACTTAACTAAGAAAGATATCTTAAGATATCGTGCCATAGTAAAAGAATTAGGATTAAGAAAATAATTAAAAGAGGCTAATCGGCCTCTTTTTTGTTTTTGTATCACCCTAAAATTGGTCGATACAATAATAATACAACTCGAGCGTAAGAGTATAATTAACGTAATTTATGATTAAGCAGATCCTGAAACAAGTTCGGGATATATAGTTTTTCATTGGTCACACACAACACTACAACAACACAACGACCATTGTTTAATTAGAATTAAAAAAATTTATGATTCCAAAAGTTTTTAGAGAGGTCATAGACCTAGGTGACGGTAGAGAAATTTCTATCGAAACTGGAAAATTAGCAAAACAAGCGCATGGTAGCGTTGTAGTACAATCTGGAAAATGTATGCTTTTGTGTACCGTTGTTTCCAATTACAAACAAGCAGATGTTGATTTCTTACCATTAACAGTTGATTATAGAGAAAAATTTGCTGCAGCTGGACGATATCCAGGAGGCTTCTTTAAAAGAGAAGCAAGACCTAGTGATGGTGAAGTATTAACCATGCGTCTTGTAGACCGCGTTTTACGCCCATTATTCCCAAAAGATTATCATAGTGAAACACAAGTGATGATCCAATTAATGTCTCATGATGAAGACGTGATGCCAGATGCTATGGCTGGATTAGCTGCTTCTGCTGCTATTCAACTATCCGATTTTCCATTTGAATGTCCAATTTCTGAGGTAAGAGTTGGTCGTATTAATGGTGAATTTATAATCAATCCATCCTTAACGCAGTTAGAAGAATCTGATATCGATATGGTTATTGGTGCTTCTGCTGATTCTGTTATGATGGTAGAAGGTGAAATGGATGAGATTTCTGAAGAAGAAATGACCGAAGCCATTAAGTTTGCTCACGAAGCTATTAAAGTACAATGTGCTGCTCAAATTAAACTTGCCGAAGCATTTGGCAAAAAAGAAACTCGTGAATACGAGCCAGAACGTGAAGACGAAGAATTAGCTCAAAAAATTCACGACATGGCGTACGACAAAGTATACGCTGTAGCTAAGGCAGGCTCTTCTAAGCATGAAAGAGGTGCTGCGTTTGCAGAAATCAAAGAAGAAATTATTGCCACTTTTTCTGAAGAAGAAGTTGAAGATTTCGGTGACTTAATTTCGAAATATTACAGCAAAGCTGAAAAAGCTGCAGTTCGTGATTTAACTCTTAATGAAGGTTTACGTTTAGACGGACGTAAAACAACAGATATCAGACCTATTTGGTGTGAGGTAGATTATTTACCATCAACACACGGTTCTGCTATCTTTACCCGTGGAGAAACTCAGGCATTAGCCACAGTTACTTTAGGAACATCTAGAGAAGCTAATCAAATAGACATGCCATCCTTCGAAGGTGAAGAACGTTTCTATTTACATTACAACTTCCCACCTTTCTCAACTGGAGAAGCTAGACCGATTCGTGGAACCTCTCGTCGTGAAGTAGGACATGGTAATCTGGCACAACGTGCTTTAAAAGGTATGGTTCCAGAGGATTGCCCTTATACTGTTCGTGTTGTAAGTGAAGTATTAGAATCTAACGGGTCGTCATCTATGGCAACAGTATGTTCTGGTACTATGGCTATGATGGATGCTGGTGTACAACTTAAAAAACCTGTTTCTGGTATTGCCATGGGATTAATTTCTGATGCAGATTCTGGAAAATATGCTGTACTATCTGATATCTTAGGTGATGAAGATCATTTAGGTGATATGGATTTTAAAGTAACTGGTACTGCTGATGGTATTACGGCTTGTCAAATGGATATTAAAGTAAAAGGGTTATCTTACGAAATTCTTGTCAATGCTTTAAAACAAGCTCGTGACGGTCGTTTACATATCTTAACTAAATTAACCGATACGATTTCTGCACCTAATGATGATGTGAAGTCTCATGCTCCTAAAATGGTGACTCGTACTATTCCTAATGAATTTATTGGTGCTTTAATTGGGCCTGGTGGAAAAGTAATTCAAGAATTACAAAAAGAAACCAATACAACGATTGTTATAAACGAAGATCCAGTTACCGAAGAAGGTATTGTTGAAATTTTAGGAACAGGACAAGAAGGTATCGATACTGTTCTAGCAAAAATAGATGCTTTGATGTTTAAGCCTGAAGTTGGCAGTGTTTATGAAGTAAAGGTTATTAAAATGCTTGATTTTGGTGCGGTTGTAGAATACATGGACGCTCCTGGAAATGAAGTATTGTTGCACGTAAGTGAATTAGCTTGGGAACGTACAGAAAATGTATCTGACGTTGTAAATATGGGAGACGTTTTTGATGTGAAGTATTTTGGAATTGACTCCAGAACTCGTAAGGAAAAAGTATCTCGTAAAGCTATTTTACCAAAACCAGAAGGCTATGTAGCAAGACCACCTAGAGATAATAACGGTCGTGATAACAGAAATAATAGAGGTAAAGACAATCGTGGACGTGATAACCGTCGTGACGATAGAAAACCTAGAGAAAACAAAAAAGAAGATTAAGTTTAATCTTTTAATAAATTTTCAGAGTTTAAAACCTCAATTAGTCATGACTAATTGAGGTTTTTATATTATACCATAAGCATAAAAGACTTCCTCTTCAATAAAATTTTAATAGACCGCAAAATATCAAGTAACAATTCCAATTATTTTCATAAATAAATATTAAAAAAAATCTGAAATCATTTTTGTTACGTAAAAGTAAGAAACCTAATGCCGAAAACAGATTTATGAAAATCCAAAAGCTAGTTTCTAAACTATTAAAAACGTCAAAAAATAGCATGTTTAATATTTCTAAATCCATGCTTACGAATAAATATGTAGCACCAATAAAAACATCAGACATTTGGGGGATTCTAGTGCTAACCTGTACCTTTTTGCTTATGATCGACGCCGTTTATTTAGGGTTTGTTTTAAGACAAGATTTTATCCAATTTAATACTGATCGCATGAGTTCTACATTAGGGTTTTTATTCATGATCGTGTCTGGTGCCCTGCTATTGTTTAAAGGGAGCTTTTTCATTTATACTTTATATCGTTATTTTAAATACAAACCCATCGCATCTGCTACAAATGATGAATTACCAACTTGCACTGTAATTGTACCTGCCTATAACGAGGGCAAACAAGTTTGGGATACTTTGATGAGTTTAACAGAGAGTAATTACCCCAAAGAGAAATTACAATTATTGGCCATTGACGATGGTAGTTTAGATGATACCTGGGATTGGATGCTAGATGCAAAAAAGCAATTAGGTGATCGCCTGGAAATTTACCAACAACCTAAAAATATGGGAAAACGTCATGCTCTTTATAGAGGATTTAATAAAGGCTCAGGAGATATTTTTGTAACAGTAGATAGCGATTCCATCGTGAAACCAGATACATTGAGAAACCTTGTTAGCCCATTTGTTACCAATGAAAAATGTGGTGCCGTTGCAGGAAATATTCGTGTATTGAATAAGGAAAAAGCCTTGCTGCCAAAAATGTTGGATGTGAGCTTTGTTTTGAGTTTTGAATTTGTACGTTCTGCAGAAAGCAGTCTAAATTCTGTGTTGTGTACTCCAGGAGCCTTGGCCGCATATAGAAGTGACGCTGTTTTTGCCTGCCTTGAAGAATGGATTAACCAAACTTTTATGGGGCAACCTTCAGACATTGGTGAAGATAGAGCTATGACAAACATGATTTTAAAACAGGGCTACAGTGTTTTGTTCCAAAGAAACGCCTATGCATATACCAATGTACCTGAAAAATATCGTGGTTTGTACAAAATGTTCATTAGATGGGGAAGAAGCAATGTTCGTGAAAATATTGAAATGTCTAAATATGTTTTTAAAAATTTCAAAGAAGGCTCCAAAACAGGTACGCGTCTTTTATTTTTAAGCCAATCACTCGAAATAATAATGACCTATCCATTTTTGATATTCATGTTATTTTTTGTGTGTACCCATCCTATTTTATTCGTGAGTTCCACATTTTTAAGCATCCTTATACTATCAACGTTTCCTGTCATTTTCTACGCAAACAGGTATGAAACCAAAGAGTCTTTTTGGGCTTATACATACAGTATTTTATACACTTTCGGTTTATTTTGGATTACACCTTATGCGATCGCAACCGCTAATAAAAGGGGATGGTTAACACGTGGTTTATCAGAAAGAAAATAATTAAAAGCTAGATTTAAATTAGTTAGTTAGAGAAAGGCTATTTAAAAAGCAACTTTTGCGTTTTGTCTATTTTCCTTATTATTAAGAACTCTTTTTATATGGGTTACTTGGAAAAAACCGAAATGTAAATACTTTTTATTTAGCCTTTATTTTACTTAACAATATAGCCTCTTTCAATTTAAAATCTATAACTAATCTTTGGAATTAAAGCTATTTGTCCAATATCCTCACGTAGAGCTCCTTCTATCTTATACGGTGAGTATTGCAAGTCTAAGCCTAAGGTAAATTTTGCATGTTCTGAAAACGTATAAGACCATGCTAGCCCAGGAATCAACAAGAGAGACGAAATAAACTCATACTTGCTTTCATCTTTCCTACCATTATAAAATGGATTTCTGGCATTGGTTGTTATGGTTGATACGCCTATACCCAGTCCCAGATTGACCTTGGATTTTCTGGAATTCTGAACTGACTTTTTAAATCTTATAAACCCATTAAACATCGATGTACTCTTAACATTAATAGTATCTATAGTTCTTAAAAACAAAAAATCCTCTTGCTGGTCAGGAATAATAATTTGAAAAACAGCTTCTAATGATTTCGCCTTTTTAAGCGGAAAACTAACACTGATCTCAAATAAAGGAGCATCTCCAAAATATGTTTTCAGGTTGCCTTTGGGTACAAAAGCCCCTATTCCAAAGTTGAAAGTTATCTTATTTAAGTAACCATCAAAAGCATCATAATAATCTTTACTATTGGTAACAGAAAGTGTATCGGTTTGTGCAGACAGTTTAAGGCCGCATATTAGAACAGTTATAATAATAAGTTCTTTTTTCATGATTTTAGTTTTTGAATTCTAGTCAAAATTATTGCTATAATCACATGTTAACTGGCTTAAAATGCAACAATTAATATTATATTTTGTGATTATCACAAAAAAAATGATACATTTGAACATGTATCAAACGGCTTTTCTTCAATATTTAAAACAAGAACTACCTAAAAATACATCAACTATTGAGGCTATATCTACAGCTTTAGATATTAGCTACGATGCTGCACATAGACGGGTAAGTTTAAAAAGTAAATTTTCTATTGAAGAAACTATTGTGTTGGCAAAGTATTACAATATATCCTTAGATAGACTATTTGAAACAACAAATACAGAGTTTGTTGCCATCGAAAAGACAAAACATATTGAAACAGAAGCAGAACTTAAATTGTACTTTGATGACTCTTATAACTCTCTTTATCCTTTACTAAAGCAAAAAGAGAGTCGTATTTTATATTCGGCAAAAGACATCCCCTTATTTTATAATTTAAATGGCGATAAACTAAGTCAGTTTAAATATTATGTTTGGCTTAAACTATTAAACCCAGAATTGGCTACCAAAAGCTTTGAGAATTTTGCTGCTAACCCAGCATTAATTGAAGCTGGAAAAAGATTGGGCAGTCTTTATTATAATTTGAATACCATTGAGATTTGGGATATTACTTCGGTTAATAGCACACTAAAGCAAATTCATTTTTACTACCAAGCTGGACAAGTAAAAACAGAAACAGCCTTGCAATTTTGTAAGCTATTAAAACAATTAATAAAAGATATTGCTATTAAACTCATTGATAAAAACCTTGAATTTAAACTCTTCTATAATGAGTTGCATTTAATGAATAATAATGTTTTGGTAAGTACCCCAGAATCAAAAATGCTTTATGTCCCTTTTACTTTATTATCTTACTACAAAACGGCAGATAAACACACCTGTAATGAAGCTGATATTTTCTTAAACAAACAGTTACAGAACTCAAAATTATTAAATACTGCTGGGGAAAAAGAACGGAATACTTTTTTTAATAAAATCTATTCGAAAATTGATGCACTTCACAATTTAATTGAAGCTACAGAACTTTTAGATTTTGAGTAAAGAATATATATTCCTAAATACTTATGTGAACAGTGAACATTTATATAGGTATGTGACTTTCTTTAAAATTTTGGGTCTAAATAAAAGAACACAAAAATAATTTGAAACTTTTTGTAACATTATGCGACTTATATACGTATAACCACTGAATGCCCAAAATATTCAATAAAAAATCACAGGAGAATTTTAGATGAGACAACTTAAAATTACGAAGCAGGTTACCAATAGGGAGACTGCATCGTTAGACAAATATTTACAGGAAATTGGAAAGGTTGATTTAATTACAGCTGACGAGGAAGTAGAATTAGCGCAACGCATTAAAGCTGGTGATCAAATAGCTTTAGAGAAATTAACAAAAGCTAATTTACGTTTCGTAGTTTCGGTGGCAAAACAATACCAAAACCAAGGTCTAACATTACCAGATTTAATCAATGAAGGTAATTTAGGTTTAATTAAAGCCGCACAGCGCTTTGATGAAACACGTGGTTTTAAATTTATATCATATGCCGTTTGGTGGATTCGTCAATCAATATTACAAGCTTTGGCTGAACAATCTCGTATTGTACGTTTACCATTAAACAAAATTGGTTCTATTAATAAAATTAATAAAACGTTTGCTTTTCTTGAGCAAAGCCATGAACGTCCACCAAGTGCTGAGGAAATTGCCAAAGAATTGGACATGACTATTAACGACGTTAAAGAGTCTATGAAAAACTCAGGTCGCCATGTGAGCATGGATGCCCCTTTAGTTGAAGGAGAAGATTCTAACTTATACGATGTACTTAACAGTGGCGAATCACCAAATCCAGACAGAGAGTTATTGCATGAATCTTTACGTACTGAGATTGAACGTGCTTTAGAAACTTTAACACCACGTGAAGCTGATGTTATTCGTTTATACTTTGGTCTAGGAAACCAACACCCTATGACTTTAGAAGAAATTGGAGAAACATTCGACTTAACGCGTGAACGTGTGAGACAAATTAAAGAAAAAGCGATTAGAAGACTAAAACATACTTCTAGAAGCAAAATATTAAAAACATATTTAGGTTAGCTTCGGCTTCGCTCAGCTACCAAGATTAGTTTGAGCCCTAAAAAATGGTCACTGAGCGTAGTCTAAGTGATATTTTAAAAACATATTTAGGTTCGTAATTTTTTTACGACTAAATTACCGTAACAAACAGTTACACATAACTGTTCGTTTTTTGATTGATGAAAGAACCCCCGGCTGATTACCGGGGGTTCATTTTTATCCTTTCTTATAAAAGCATTTTTTATTTTAAAGACTTATTTTAATATAAATTGCTACCCTTCAATTATCCCATTATATTATTTTTTGTATTTTAGAAAAAACAACCTTTTTCCTAATGTTAAAAACAATATGTTATATTAGTGATTCTTGTCAGGAAGAATCACTAAATTCTCTCAAAGTTTTATATTCAAAAGCGAAAAAAAATAATTCTAAGTATAATATAACAGGGATATTGATTTACTCTAATGCTAATTTTCTTCAAGTGCTTGAAGGCGATCAAAAAAGTGTTGATGCCACCTTTAAAAGAATTAGCCTAGATACCAGACACAGGAATATTTTTAAAGTCATAAATATTGATATCCAACAACGCATTTTCGAAGACTACAATTTTGGGTTCACTATAATCAATGATAACAACGAACTAAATAGACTTTATGAATATCTTGAATGGTTAAGAAAGGCCGATAATACGTTAGCTAATAAAGTAGTTAATATGGTTGAAAATTTTATTGCACAAAAAATAGCTAAACATTGAGCAAAACAGTTATTTTTGCCAAATAAACAAAACATTCAATGACTTCTAAACTAATTGCTCCATCAATTCTGGCAGCAGATTTTGCAAACCTTCAACGTGATATAGAAATGGTTAATACCAGTGAGGCTGATTGGTTTCACATTGATATTATGGATGGTGTATTTGTGCCTAATATTTCTTTTGGAATGCCTGTTTTACAGGCCATTGCCAAACATGCTAAAAAAACCATTGATGTTCATTTAATGATTGTAGACCCAGATAGATACATTAAAACTTTTGCAGATTTAGGTAGCGATGTGCTTACGGTGCATTATGAAGCCTGTACACATTTGCACAGAACCCTACAAGCTATAAAATCTGAAGGTATGAAAGCTGGTGTAGCATTAAACCCTCACACCAATGTAAATGTTTTAGAAGATACTATAAACGATATTGATTTAGTTTGTATTATGAGTGTGAATCCTGGCTTTGGTGGACAAAGTTTTATCGAAAACACTTATAACAAGGTCTCTCAATTAAAAGAATTAATTACTCGTAAAGGCGCTTCAACTATTATAGAGATTGACGGCGGTGTTACTAATAAAAATGCCAAAGCACTTGTTGATGTTGGTGCTGATGTACTAGTTGCCGGAAGCTATGTGTTTAAAAGCAATAATCAAACAGAAACTGTAAAAGGTTTAAAAGCACTAGCCAATTCCTAATATTGCTCAAGCAAATAGTTTATTAAATCTGTAGTTGTTACAATACCTACTAAAAGAGACTTATCCACAATTGGTAGTGCATGAAATTCATTTTTAGCTAAAATCTCTGCTACTTCCTTAATCGTTGTATCGCTAGAAACACTAACTAGTTTTTTTGTCATAACCTGTTCGATTGTAAACATATTATAAACTATGGTGTCAACGTTGCCTTCATCTTCTGTAGCATCTGCGAAACTAATTCTTAGTAAATCGGTGTAACTTAGCATCCCAATTATAGATTCGCCGTTAACTACTGGAATGTGCCTGATATTATGTTTTTTAAAAAGCTTTTCTGCTTTTTCTAAATTATCTGATTTACTTAAAGTTATAATATCACTGCTCATTATTTCTGAAACTGGAGTTCTTCTTTTCATCTTAAATAGGTTTTAATTTCTATTTTAAAATTAAGTATGAAAAAAAAAATAAAGTATGATAAAAATCATGTCTCTAGAAAGCAACATAGCAAAATATAAAGAACCCATTGAAATTAAATAAATAAAGCCTCCTCAGCAGAATTAAAGTATTGTATTTAAAAGAAGAAATAAGAAACCCTGGTTAGTATCCCTTAACTCTAAAGTTAAGCATTTGCCTTATTTTATTATAGATTTCGGGAAACTGAGATCTGAATTCTTGAGGTGTTTCAATAAAATTCTCAATAGCAACTGCTAAAAATTCAAACTGATTTGTAAAAGCATAGTTTCTAAAGTAATCAGATGCTTTTAATTCTTCTCTTAATAATTTATTTTCAGAGAATAAGGTGGATAGTTCCTTAAAAGTATCACTAAAAATAATTGAACTTACATCACGTTCTTTCATACTATTAATATGAATGGCATGCGTAAGCTCATGTATCCCTAAATTTAAATTATCGTTTCCATCATCAAAACCTTGTACAAAATCTTCCCAAGACAACACCAAGGCTTTTAACCTGGGATTGAATTCTCCTTTGTGATATGCTTTATTTGTATTAGAATAAAAATTACTCGGGTATATCACAATCTTTGAAATAATTCCGATATAAAAATCACGAAAACCAAAAGTTAGCATCACAGCAGTTGAAGCTATCAATACTTTTATTTCGTCACTAATTACAATATCCCTACCTATAAAATCTTTATCCTTTATAAAGGATGCTACACGGTGCTCAAAGTATTTTTTTTCTTTGGAGGTAAGTCTCTTATAAAAAGAAAACTGGTTTGTTAAAATGGTCTTCTGTTTTTTGTTTAAGCGTCTTAAACGAAAATAAAAGTGGTTGTAAAGTGGTCGTTTATTTTTAAGCACATAGCCCATTTCTATCATTTTTAAACCATAGTTTAAAAATATATATGCCATGGCAACAAAGAAAACACCAAGAATTATTTTACTACCCAAAGTGTATTGTTGTACAACTAGAATTAGAAACATATACTGCTTAACGCTTTTAATTAAATTATAATATATACTTCCTACTAATTATTCATATAAAATAATTAATAAAAAGTATAGTTACGTAGCAAAATACGCTTATTATATTTAAAAACTACTTTAAGTTGACAGATAAAATAAAATTATGTGCAGTCATATATAAGGTCTTCTCCTCTTTTCCCAGAGCACAATTAGCTGTTAGCTGCCCCGTATGGATTCTAGCCAAGAGTTTCCCTTTTAAGTTAAAGATTAAAACGCCTTTTGGCCCTGTTGCAAACATGTAATTATTCTTTGCTATTTTAAGACCATCGGGCAGCCCTTGATACCCTTCTTTTTGTAAAAAATGATTAGCATCATAGAACACTTTTTTATTGGCTACTTTACCTGGCTCAACAATATCATACACATACCAAGCAGCATTTTCTATATTGGAAACAGCAACATAAAGCTTAGAATTATCGGGTGAAACACAAAGACCGTTAGGATATTTTAAAGTAGCATCCAACAACAATAATTCGCCTGTAGTAAGCAAACAATAAACACCTTGAAAATCTAATTCTTTAGTAGGATCTTCCAAATTTAAAGGCAATCCATATGGTGGATCAGTAAAATAAAGATTTCCAGTTTTATCAAAAGCTCCATCGTTTGGACTATTAAGTTTCTTTCCTTTATAGTTATTAACCAAAGATTCATATTCTGGTTTAGGATTAGATAGAGGTGCTTTCATTTTACCTACCATCCTACTGCCCTGCTGCATCAACACCAATGCTCCTTCCCCATCAACTAATAAGCCGTTAGAACCTGATTCTGAACCTGTAAAATTATCTACAGAAATCCCCGACGGATGCAAATAAGTAATCGTATCTCTTTGAGCATTTAATTTGTAAACCTTATTATTCGGAATATCTGAAAACAACAAATAATTACCATCTTTAATCCAAACAGGACCTTCAGTCCAAGTAAATCCGCTAGCTAGAATTTCGATTTTTGAATTAGGATCTATAACATTTAAAGCTTCGTTATCAAAGATCTCAATTTTAAACATCGACACCATTTCTTCCTTGGTTCTTGGTGTCCAATGGGTAGATTCTGCTTTTAATGTTTCTTTACTCTTTGTTATTTCTTTTGTATGCTCCTCTTTTACAATATCGCTTTTCTTTTCTTTTTTACAAGATGCTAAAAAGAAGGTTGCTACAATCAATAGGCTTAAAATCTGTTTCATTATAATATTATAAAATTTACCATTCGTTAAAATTCCCGTCCTTACCACGCCAAATAGGATTCGACCAGTCATGGCCTATTTTCACACCTTCTTTTAATTTTTCTTCGTTTATCTCTACCCCTAGACCTGGTCTTTGAAAAAGTTCTATATAACCATCTTTTACTTCAAATACTTCAGGGTTTGAAACATAATCTAGCAAATCGAACCCTTGATTATAATGAATGCCGATACTACTTTCTTGAATAACAGCATTTGAAGAAACGAAATCAACTTGCAATGCTGAAGCTAAAGAAATTGGCCCCAAAGGGCAATGAGGTGCCAAAGACACATCATAAGCTTCTGCCATGGCAGCTATTCTACGGACTTCTGAAATACCCCCTGCATGACTTAAGTCTGGTTGGATAATATCGACTGTTCCCTGTTCTAGTAGTGGTTTAAAGTCCCATCTTGAAAACATACGTTCTCCTGTCGCTATAGGAATGTTGGTATATCCATAAATATGTTTTAGTGCTTCATTATTTTCGCTAAGTACGGGTTCTTCAATAAATAAAGGATCATAGGGTGTCAATTCATCAATTAGGCGTTTCACCATGCCTTTATGTATTCTGCCATGAAAATCTAAACCAATATCTAAATCCGTTCCAAATTCTTCACGTAGTAATTTAATATTATGGGCTACTTTTTTTACATCTTTTATAGAAGCTATCCAGTCCATGCCTCCGGTAGCATTCATTTTTACCGCTTCATAGCCTGCCTTTACTTTTTCGTGGGCCTGTTCTAATACAACATCCGGGTGGTCTCCACCAATCCAACAATACATTTTCATTTTGTGACGTACAGCGCCCCCTAAGAGCTCATGTACAGGCACGCCCAATGATTTACCTTTAATATCCCATAAGGCTTGATCTATACCAGAAATAGCACTCATTAAAATAGGACCACCCCTATAAAACCCACCTCTATACAGAATTTGCCAAATATCTTCAATATGATTAGCAGACTTTCCAATAAGATATTTTTCGAGTTCCTTAACGCATGCCCATACAGTATCTGCTTTTCCTTCAACTACAGGTTCCCCCCAACCAACAATGCCTTCCTGTGTTGTAATTTTAAGGAATAGCCATCTTGGCGGCACCTTAAAAAACTCTATTTTTTCTATTTTTAATGCGTCCTTCACGAATGAATTATTTTCAAAACACGCTCTGCTAGTGCAACTATACCGTCAAAATCTTGTCGACTTTGTATTGGTTTTACTAGATTTCCTCCCAAGCCAAAACCTGCCGTGCCAGCATCTTTCCACTCTTGAAGATTTTCAACTGCTATCCCCCCAACAGCAAAGAAAGGCACTGTATCTAATGGGCCTTTTACCGCTTTAAAATAGTCGATCCCCATAGCCGCGCTAGGAAAAAGCTTCACAACATCCGCCTTTCCTTCAACGGCATTGCATATTTCTGTTGGTGTAACTGCTCCCATTAATACGGGCACTTCATTTTCATGTGCCACCGAAATGACATCGATATTAGTATTGGGTGTTACCAAAAATTGGGCACCAGCATTTATAGCTTCGGTCGCCAAGGTTTTATTTATAACGGTTCCTGCTCCTACAAGAATATTGGGATAGGTGTCACGCACGCGTTTTATTTCCTCTAAATATCCTGGAGTATTGGAAGTAATCTCTAATACCTTTACACCTCCAGTTACCAAAGCTTTTACAACTTCTGGTATATGTTCTTGTTGTTTTAATCTAATAATAACAACTAATTTTTCTGCTTTAATACTATTTACTATTTCTTTTCTATTCATCGTAATACGTGTCCTGATATGTTACCTTTAAAAATTGAAAGAATTTCTTCTTCCGTACTTGTATGTTGATCTCCTCTTATTGTGTGTTTTAATGCAAAAGCTGCCGTAGCAAAACCCAAGGTTTTATCCAGACCCCATTCCTGACCTAAACCGTGTAAAAAACCTGCAGCAAAAGCATCACCTGTTCCAAAACGATCTATAATTTCAACATTATAGCTATTGGAAATAGTTGTTTTATCGTTTAAAAGTGCCACCCCAGATAATTTATTTTCGCTAGCTGAATGGTGCTCTCTTACCGTAAAAGCCAGTTGTTCTAAACCAAAAGTACTTTTAGCTTTTTCTATGGCACTAATCGTTTGATCTATAGGGTTGGCCCCACTAACTTCCATATCGTACACATCTTTTAGAACGCCTGTATTTCCAAAAAGCAGGTCCGTATTTTCCAATATGGCATCGAATATACTTCTAGCGTCCTTCTTATCTTTCCAAAGGGTTCTTCTAAAATTCATATCAAAACTTACTTTAACTCCCATTTTTCTGGCTGTTTTTGCCACAAGTAAGGTCGCTTCTGCACATGACTTAGATAGTGCTGGTGTAATTCCCGAAATGAATAACCATTTTTGACCTTTTAAAATCGTTTCCCAATCTAATTCTCCAAACGTCATCTCACTGATAGCCGAATGCGCACGATCGTAAACAACACTAGAAGGTCTTATAGAAGATCCTATTTCTATAAAATAAGTTCCTATCCTATGACCTCCCCTAGCAATGTTTCCTGTTGAAATACCAAAACTTTGTAAGGATCTCATAGCACCATCTCCTACGGCATTTAAAGGTAGTTTTGTTACAAATTGTACTTGATTCTTTAAAATTGCCAACGAGCTTGCTACATTAGATTCTGAGCCAGCGTAATGCACTCCAAAGTTTTGTGCTGAATTTATTTTCCCAGCGTGTTCGCTTGGGGTTAACCGTAACATAATTTCTCCAAAAGTTGTAAAACCCATAACTACTTACCAATTTGTTAATGATCCATCATTTCTTCTTAATCTCGGAATGTCTACTGGAACAAACGCTCTCTCCATCGCTAATGCTTCGTTAAACTCAACGCCTAAGCCTGGTGCATCTGTAACAGTATATCTTGTACCTTCCAGCTGAGGCTGTACAGGGTAAAATTCGGGGGCATTGGTTCCCATATACTGTGCAGGCGTATTAACTTCTTCCAAATAACTAAAATTAGGACAAGCAGCAGCTATATGAATGGTCGCAGCTGTACAAATAGGCCCTAATGGATTATGTGGCATCAAATCTATATAATGAGCTTCTGCCATGCCCGCAACTTTCATAGCTTCAGTAATACCGCCCACATTACATACATCTATACGGGCAAATTGTGTTATATTTTTTTCTATAAAGGGCATAAATTGCCATTTGCTGGAAAACTCTTCTCCTATCGCAAAGGGCACATCTATCATATTGCGCAAATTCTGGTATGCTTCTGGGTTTTCATCGCGAATAGGTTCTTCTATAAAATCTATAGTTCCTGGAGGCATACGTTTCATAAAAGAATACGTTTGGGCTACTGTAAGCCTGGTATGGTAATCAATACCAATAGTAATATCTGGGCCCACTTCTTTTCTAAGTTCGGTAACCCATTTAGATAATTTGGCAATAGATTCTCTAGGTTCAAACCTCCCCGTGTCTTCTTGCGATTCAAATTCGGCTGGAGCTAATCTTAAAACGGTCCAGCCCTCTTTTACACAAGTTTTAGAATAGTCTAACAACTCTTCTTTAGTAGCAAAACGCACGGAAGCAAAACATTCTACATAATCTCTCTGTTTACCTCCTAGCAATTCATAAACGGGCACGCCTAGTACTTTTCCTTTAATATCATACAAAGCAATATCGATAGCAGATATGGCGGCAGTAAAAACACGCCCACCCTCAAAATATTGTCCACGATATAGCTCTTGCCATATAGCACCAATTTGCCTTGGGTCTTTTCCTATTAAAAATGTTTTGAAATGTTTTATTAAACCTACTACTGCCAGTTCTCTACCAGAAAGTCCCGAAGCTCCCCAACCATAAATACCTGAATCTGTTTCTACTTTTACAACCAATTGAATACCAGTTGTACCAATATTAATTGGATATGTTTTGATATCTGTTATTTTCACAATTTAAATTTTATTCTTTAACGACTGTATGTCTTTTTTTTCAATTATTAACGCATAGAAATAAAGCCCCATAAAATCATATATTCCATAAAAAATGTAGCAATACCAACTCATATTGCTTTATTCAAAATATTCTTAAGATTCATAGGATATCAATTATTATGCGAGTAAATTTAATTAAAACCTTCAGTAATTTACTTTTTGTACTGAAGTTTTTCTTTTATATAATTTGAAGGTGTATCTCCATAAAATTTTCTGAAACACTTACCGAAATAGTTCGGATCATTAAAACCAACCATGTAGCTAACCTGCGATATTGTTAATTCATTCTGCTCTAATAACTGTACAGCTCGTTTTAAGCGTATCATTCTCATAAAATCATTTGGAGCTTGACCTGTTAATTTCTTCAGTTTTCTAAAAAAGGTTGAACGACTTGTATTCATATCTGATGCCAATTCGTCAACCCAATAGGATTCCCTACCCATATTAGCTTCCATAAAATCCATTATCTTTTTGAGGAATTCTTCATCGATAGAATTCAACGTAATTTTTTCCGGGGTTAGTTCTTTCTCTGTTTGAAAGCGTTTGCGCATTAAATCTCTAGAAGCTATTAGTTTTTCAACGCGTACAGATAATAATTTCATTTTAAAAGGCTTTGGAATATACGCATCTGCTCCAGACTCTAAACCTTTTATACGATGTTCCACAGAGTTTAAAGCTGTGAGTAAAATGATAGGAATATGGCTTGTTCGAATATTTGTTTTAAGACTATGACAAAATTCAACACCATCCATCTCTGGCATCAATACATCACTAATAATGATATCTGGCATTTCTTTTAAAGCTATATTTAAAGCTTCTTTGCCGTTTTCTGCTTCAAATATATTATATCCTTTAATAAACCCTTCTTTTACCAATTCTCTTATTTCTTCATTATCATCAACTATCAATATACTATTCTTAAACGCACTTTCTTGTTGGTCTTTATCCAACTCTTCATCTTCATTTACATAATCTGAATCCATATCCTGTTCACTTAAAGGGTCTGGAACTGTCATCTCAATCATTTCTTCTGGGAGTAAATGAGCATTGCCTAAGGGTAATTTTATCATAAAACAGGTCCCTTCTCCTTTTTCAGATTCTACCTCTATCACACCATGATGTAAATCAACCAAATCTTTAGTTATTGCTAAACCTATACCAGACCCCTTATTAGCAGCCCCTCTTTTACTTTTAGGCTTATTGACTTGATAAAAACGCTGAAAAACATAAGGCAATTGGTTTTTATCTATACCGTCGCCATTATCCTTGACCTCTATTTGTAGATATTGCGTTTTTATATCTCTATCAGCGATATAAAGCTCATCATTATCTTCAGGTTTACTTACCCTAACCGTAATCTGTCCGCCTGATGGCGTAAATTTTATGGCATTATATATTAAATTATTAAGAATTTTTTCCAATTTATCCCAATCAAACCAAGCGTCGGCTGAATATAATTCACTTTCAAAGGAAAGGTTGATTTCATTTTTCTTTGCTGATGCCCTAAATGAAAATGTAATTTCCCTAATAAAGTTTATAATATTCGCCTTTGTAGTTCCCAACTTTGTTTCCCCTACTTCTATCTTTCTAAATTCCATAAGTTGGTGTACCAATCTTAATAACGAATTCGCATTCCGTTGTACTACTTTTAATTTTGATTGTATTGACAAACTATCTCCAACAGATTCCAAAAGCTCTTCTATAGGATTAAGTATAAGTGTTATAGGTGTTTTAAATTCATGAGATATATTAGTAAAAAATTGAAGTTTTAATTTATTCACCTCTTCAATTTCTTTCTGTACTTGAAGCGAAGCTCGTTGTTGAGAACGTAAATTAAGATACGATTGAACCCCCCATAAAACACTTAAAATTATAAAACCATATACCAAATAAGCCCACCAAGTTAACCAAAAAGGAGGATGTATACTCAATTTTATATTTGCAGAATCTTCGTTCCATAGTCCATCATTATTAGACGCCTTGACTTTGAAGGTATAATTACCAGGCGATAGGTTTGTATAATGTGCAAAGGGTAATTTTTTAGAATCAACCCAATCCTTATCAAATCCTTCCAGTTTAAATTTAAATCTGTTTTTCTCTGGGGCTGCATAATGTAATGCCGCAAATTCAAAGGTTAATGTATTTTCGTGATATTTTAAATCTATAGGTTTAGAAATTAACGATATGGTTTTATCAAATAAAACTCTACCATTATATTTTTCGCCTATATTTATGTCTTCATTCTTTATTTTAAAACCTGTTAATTTTACAGGAGCAGGAATATCGTTTTCTTTTAAATGATTAGGGTTAAAAATATTCAATCCTCTTAAGCCTCCAAAAAACAAATAGCCGTCTTTGTTTTTATAGTAAGCATTCATCCTAAAATTATTACTTTGTAACCCATCATCTTTACTAAAATTTTGAAAGGTCTCTGTCTTAGGATTAAAATGAGAAATCCCATTATCTGTGCTTATCCACAAATTTCCATTATTGTCTTCTAAAATGCCATATACAGCATTGTTCGCCAAGCCATCATCTTCAGTAAAATGTTTAAAAACAGGATCTGTATTACCTTTAGAAGGCAAAGTCATTTTATTTAAACCGCCTCCAAATGTACCTATCCAAAAATTACCTTCTCTATCTTCAAGTATTGAAAAAACCGAATTATGACTTAGTGTGCTAGGGTTATCTGGATCATGTTGATAGGATACAAATTGATCATGTTGGTTATCTGCACTTGGCACAATTAAATTTAAACCGCCTTGTAATGTTCCTACCCATATATTCCCATTTTTATCTTCATAAAGACAGCTAACTTCTTTCGCACTAATACTATATTTATCGTTACTATCTGGTAAATAATGTACGCGATTTGAAAAGTCAAACTCATTACCATTGTCTTTTTTAGTCTTAGTCCATTTTACCAATCCATCTATCAATGATCCAAACCACAAAACGCCATTCCTGTCCTGTAAAGAAGAAAAAACCTCTAACATATCAAGCTCGGTTAGATTTGAGGAAATCTTTTCAGATTTATAATCTTGACGCATATGGACGATACCATCTGTAGTACCTACCCAATAATCTGCGTCATTGTCTTTTAAAATAGACCATACATGTTCTTGCGCTCTTTGACTTGACTTGGAGCCATCATCATTAAAATAAAAATGCTTAAACGTTGGGGCTTCATAATTATCATTTTTAAAGGTTACTTTGTTTAACCCATCTTGCGTTCCTACCCAGAAACTATTATTATTTTCTTTAGCGATGACATTAACAGAGGAGTTACTCAAAGAATTCTCAGAAAGCACCTTTTCATTAAAAAAGAGAAACTCTTTTTGTTTTAAATCACATTTATTCAACCCACCTTCTTCTGTGCCCACCCAAAGTACATTTGTATTATCGATTAGTATGGACTCTATATTGTTACTACTTATACTTTCTGGTTTTGAAGGGTCATGGACATAAGCACTGTACTTACATGTTTTTGTATCAAAAACATAAAGACCAAAACCATGGATCCCAAATAATAGGCTTCCGTCTTTTCCTTCAAACATGGTAAGCAAACCTCCAGATTCATCGGTATCGGATTTGGCTGTATCAATCCTATATTCTTCAAAGTTTTTTTGCTTCGTTGATGTAAAATTTCCTGGGTCAGCAATTTTTATTAGTTTATGCCCTACTTTTGATGCCCAGAGCGTTCCTTTTTTATCTACAAATAGCAATTTGATACTTTCCTTCATTTTTTCAAAATGAAGAAACTCAGCAATCCCATTTTTAAAAACGACTTTATTCAAACCTTTTAAGGTTCCTACCCATAAATTACCTGATTTGTCCTTAACAATTGAGTGTATTTGATTGCTCGTTATACTCGTTTCAAGATTAGGCTTATGTATATAATTTACAGGGTTATTCCCTTCAAGATCTGCGCTATCAAAATAATATAAACCAGAGTGTAATGTTCCTACCCATAATCCCCCGTTTAATTCTGGGTAAATAGCCGTAATTCTTGCATTTTGTAAAATTATTGGATATGTTGAAAAAGTTTGGGTAAGCCTATGATATTTACTTACCCCCTTACCTGTACCTATTAGTATATTACCTTCAACATCAAGTTCTAACTCATATACCGAGTTACTTACCAAACTATTTGGATTATTAAACTGATGTCTAAAAACCGTAAATCGCTGTCCATCATACTTATACAAACCATTAAGTGTCCCTATCCAAATATAACCATCTAGATCTTGAATAACCTTCATTACGGAGTTTTGAGTAAATCCCTTCTCATCAATAAAGTGTTCAAACTTTAAATCTATATTTTGCGCATGAAATACCCTAGTACTACTAACACCAAAAACGATTAGTATTAACAATAAATACTTCCTAATTGGGGACACTAAAAAATTATTTTCATCCATAATTATGGTAAATTAATTTAGCTTTCAAAAGAGCAACTAACGATTCAATCGCCTATAAATCAACAATAAGACATAATACAAGTTAAAAAATTAACTTTACTTAAACTAATCGCTTGTATATATTTTATAGAGAAGTCATTTTCAATATAACTCTTTAATTTGTTTAAATATGAAAGTAAAACGGCAATTATCTATTGTAGTAGAATAATCGCCGTTTACAACTAAACAATTAAAAATAATTGTGACTAATTCAACAAACTAATACTAATATTGTGGGTCTTGTGTTAAGACTTCTGGCTGTAAATCAATTTGTGATTGAGGAATTGGGAAATGATCATTTTTTCCAGCAGCATAACTCGCTCCTTGAATCCAAGGCAACTTACCATTTGATAATTCTGACTGTAAATATGCCCCTATAGTTTCTCCATCGATTCCCCAACGTACTAAATCCTGAAAACGCATGCCTTCTAATGCAAACTCTAAACGTGTTTCATGACGCACTGCTTTTCTAGCATAATCTTGATCTGGAAACGATGTATACAATCCAAGATTATAATTTGCAGCAGGTTGATTTTCATCAATTACTATTGGATCACCAGCACCAAAAGTAGTGTTACTTACTCTACCCATTACAATATCGTCTTGTGCTCTTTCACGTATTCTATTAACAAGTGTCATGGCTGTGCCTAGATCATTTTCTTCAACAGCAACTTCAGCTCTCCATAAAATAATATGGCTCAATCTAAACAATCTCCAGTTATTACCATTTAAACCTGCAGACCAAGTTGGAGTTGAAATAGAAATAGTTCTGAAATTTCTTTTGTAAAACATGATTTTTTTGTTCATAAATGGTCCCATACCAGCTTGATCAAGCATCCAATCACCACCACTCATTGGTCCCCAATCTAAAAATGGAATACCACGTCTACCTATAGTCCAATCAACTCTAGGGTCAAGATCAACATCTGTTGGTGTGAAAGCTTGGGTATCTAATAAGCCATAATCTTCTAACAATAAATCATCTTGAAAAGTGTCTAATAATGGTAACCCGTTCGCATCTACTTTAAAAGCATTAAATAAATCGAAACTAGGTGCACTATAAGCACAGCATAACCCAACATCTGATCCCCTTGGGAATAATGTTCTGTGATCTGAACCTGCATTCTCACCTCCAGCAGCACCATCATTTACAGTATATTGTACTTCAAAGATACTCTCAGCGTTGTTTTGTTTTTCTTCGTCATGATTGTCATAAAAATGATCCATTAAAACGAATGGTCCATTATTCAATATGTCGTCCAATATAGGCTTCGCTTGAGCAAATTCATTTTGGAACATGTGTGCTCTAGCTTTTAAAGCCTTAGCAGCCCAGCGTGAAGCTCTACCTACATCTGAAGGTGTTTCTGCCATATTATTATCAATACCCCATTGTAAATCTGCTTCAATATCATCCCAAACTTCTCTATCATTAGGAACTTCACTAGCAGTTACATCTTCTGTAATATATGGTATTCTTTCAATTTTAGTTCTTAATTGGAAATGGAACCATGCACGTAACCATCTCGCTTCGGCCTCTAATTGCGTAGCTCTGTCTGCAGAAATAGCATCTCCCGCGTTTCTTATAACTCTTATAACATCATTGGCTCTAGAAACACCATCATAGTTTGCGGCCCATAATCCGCCAACCCATGGGTTGGTAGGATCTACTTCAAATCGTTCAATCAAGTTAATAGCACTCCATCCACCTGTTTGGTCTCCACGGTGCATATCATCAGATGGTACATCTCCCCAAACCCAATTGGTTGCAGATGCTTCACCAGCTCCACCAGGTCCTCCAGCTGAAAAACCATCAATTAAAGAATAAGCCCCTATTAAGAGAAGGTCTGCACCGTCTTCATCAGAAAGCGTATCGATTGTTACCACGCCTTTTGGAAACTCTTCTAAAAAGTCTTCTTTACAAGAACTAAAAGCAATTCCTAGAATTACTAATAGACTGATTGTTATTTTAAATTTTTTCATTTTCTATTTTTTTATTTTATATACCAATATTCACTCCAAATATAAATTGTTTCGGTTGTGGCCATGTTCCAAAATCAAAACCTCTATTTATTTCAGTAGTAGGCGATACCTCTACATCTAATCCAGAATAGGTATCAAATAAAGTAATTAAGTTTGTTCCCATAACATATAATCTCATGTTAGATAAACCAAATTTATCCAATACTTTAGAAGGCACATTATAACCTAACTGAATAGACTTTAGTCTTAAGAATGAACCATCCTCTATCATATCAGAATTAGTGTTTTGCTCAAAACTTGTTGTACTAGAGGCCTTAGGCAATACTGCATCAGCATTATTCGCTAAATATGGGCTTCCCCATGAACGGAATAAACGGTCTGCAGCCTTAGGCCCTTGAAAAAGACCATAACGCGTAAAACGATTGTAGTAGTTAAGTATATCGTTACCTACACTAGCATACCAGATTGAAGTTAAATCGAAATTTTTATATTTCGCCCCAATGTTTAAACCTGCCGTAAAATCTGGGTGCGGATTACCAATCCAAGTACGATCATCTGGTGTAATTTCTCCATCGCCATCAACATCTCTAATCTTAAGATTACCAGGTTCGTTATAATTTCCATTTGCAGGATGTCCGTCAGCTTCTGCTTGTGTTTGGAAAATACCATCTACTATATAACCATAAAATTCTGGAAAAGCTCTACCACTTTCTGCTCTTGTATATGTTTGGCCTCTTTCACTTCTTCCTATAAGTGCATCCCCTTCTTCTGCAGACAATTTTGTAACTTCATTTGTGTAAGTCGTTAAATTAACTCCAATATTATAACTAAAATCTTCATTTACACTTTTATTATAGTTTATTTCTATATCAAGTCCAGTATTGTCCATGGTTCCAACATTTACGAATGGTGCCGTAGCCTGTCCTTCAATAGCAGGGATAGTCGTTCTAAACAACATATCTTCTGTTGTTTTTTTCCAAAAATCAACACTTACAAATAAACCTCCTCTAATAGATGCATCAAGACCAAAGTTGATTGATTCTGTAGTTTCCCATTTTGCATCTGGGTTGCCATATGCTGTAGATTGGTATCCAAGAGAAATGGTGTTATCACCACCACCTATACCGTAGTACGAATTACCTAAGCCTGAACCAAAGGTTGTAAATCCATTATAGTTACCTATTTGATCATTACCTGACAATCCCCATCCAGCTCTTAACTTTAATTGATTTAACCAATTGCTAGAACCTTCCATAAAATTCTCCTTAGAGATTACCCATCCTGCTGAGGCTGCTGGGAAATATCCGTAACGGTTGTTGGCACCAAATCTTGATGAACCGTCACGACGAATAGTACCTTCTAAGATATACTTATCATCATAAGAATAAAATACTCGAGAGAATAATGAGAATAACGACCAAGTAAAAGGACTGGAATTATTTACTATCGAGCCATTAGTTATGGCATCAGCTCCTGAGCTTAAAAAATAAAAATCATCATTTGTTGAAATAAAACCTGCTCGTCCTGCTGTTATAATATCAAAATCCATTTTGGTAGACTCCATACCCACTAAAACATCTAAGTTGTGAAGGTCTGAAAATGTCTTCGTATAGTTTATTGTATTTGTAAAGTTCCACGTTAAACTATTATTTCTGGTTTCATTTAATGTATTGGTAAAAGAACCATTGGTATTTTCTGGATCTCCAAATCTAGGATCTTTACCACTAAACCAATTCATATTATAACCAAATAAAGATTTAATTTTTAAATCTTTTAAAGGACTAATTTCAATGTAGAAATTACCCTGCACGTTTAAAGTTTTTCTCAAATCTTTGCGCTCACGGAAGTTATTACCTAACGGGTTCGGACCATCATTCAGGTTACCTCCAACAATACCACCAGCCCAATTTCCAGCGATATCAAATACTGGAATTAGCGGACTTGTTTCTGCTATAGCGTTAAAACCTACTGTATTACCACTACTTTCACTTAATGTAGCTCCTAATCTTTGGCCAACTGTTAACCAATCTGTAAGTTCTGAATCAATATTAGATCTAAAAGCATATCGTTTAAACCCATTATATTTAAAAACACCTTCTTCATTGAAAAAACTTGCATTTATCGAATAAGCTGTTTTTTCTGACCCACCAGTTATACCTAAATTATAATCCTGTAATAGTGCAGACCTATACAACTCATCTAGCCAATCTGTACCATTTTGATTAGTTAACGTGATAGGGTAGTTTCGCTCTTCATATAAAGAAGGATCTGTTGAAGGATCTCCAATAGAGGCTCCATTAGGGAATAAATAATCATTCACCCTCGTACCCATAATGTCATTTGGGTCAAATTGAAAGTGTGGATGACTAGGCGTAATACCATCATTTGTTTGCTCTAACCAGAGCATTTGCCCAATTAAATTAGGATCGGTAACTAAATCATATTTCGCATTATTTCTACCAATACCAGTTCTAACATTAAATTGAATTTTAGCTGCCTGACCTTTTCTTCCTGTTTTAGTTGTAATCAAAATCACACCACTTGCACCTCTAGCTCCATAAATAGCTGTAGAAGACGCATCTTTTAACACTTGAATAGATTCGATTTGATCCGGTGGTGGAACAGCTCCCCCAGTGACACCATCTACAATAAACAGTGGTGAATTTCCATTAATACTTCCCAGACCACGAATTCTAACTTGGGCTTGTTGCCCTGGCCGTGCAGAAGCAACAACCGTCACACCCGAAGCACTACCTTGTAATGCTCTCGTGGCATCTGAAGAAGGTTGTTGTTCCAAGAAGTCCCTGTCTACCGTACTTACAGCACTCACTACATCAGCTTTTTTTCTAGTACCATACCCAATTAAAATAACCTCATCTAAAGACGCGGCATCTTCAGCTAAGATGACATCAATTGTAGAACTAGCACCAACTGTAACTTCTTTAGTTTCAAATCCTGTGTAAGAGAATACAAGAACCTCTCCAGCGTTTACATCAATTGTATACTTACCGTCAAAATCTGTATACGCCCCTCTACTGGTTCCTTTTACCAAGACATTGGCGCCTATTAAAGGCTGATTAGACTCATCTGTAATCACCCCCGAGACATTAGTCGTTTGCGCTTGTAACAAAAAAGCACTGAAAAGAGAGAGCAATAACAGTCCTTTCTTTTTGCCCAACAACCTAAATCTGTCGAATAAGCATTTGAAAAAATAAATTTTCCTCATAATTTTAAGTTTAGTTTAGTTAATAAATTAGTTTTCTTAAGACCTGTATTTGCAGTATCGTCAGTCCTATTATATATATGACACATACCACACGTCTTAAACAGGTATGCAAATTACATCTTAAGCATACTTGCAGGTGAGTAAACGGAATTCAACAAAGAGTAAAAATCAATCAAAAGCCACTTAAGATTCCATATTTATCAATAGATGAGCAAATAATTATTAACTTGGTCTTTTTTAGAGAGGTATTTTAAATATTTCTAAATATCGCTCTTAAACTCCTACATATTTTGATAATGGATCTCTAATATATTTTTAAGAAAAACATCTTATTCTTCATGTTGAAAAAAAGTTACGGTATTATATTTTTGATTGGGTTAAGTATAAATTCTTGTACTAAAAATCACCCACCTATTTTGAGGGCATCGGATAAACATTTTAGTTTAATTAGCTCAAATCACACAGGAATTACATTTTCAAACACACTTACCGAAACAAAAGACGAGAACCACCTTATTAATGAAGGTTTTGTGAATGGGGCTGGCGTTGCTATTGGAGATATTAATAATGATGGTTTACCTGATATTTATTTTTCAGGAAATCAAGTTAAAGACAAATTATACCTAAACAAAGGGAATTTAACTTTCGAAGACATTTCTTTAAAATCTGGAATAAATACCATTAATTCTTGGTCTACTGGCGTGACCTTTGCCGATGTAAATGCAGATGGGTACCTAGATATTTATGTTTGTAAAAATGCTAGTCTCAAAAAAAGAGGCAGCAGCAATAATCTACTTTATATAAATAATGGGGATTTAAGTTTTACAGAAAGCGCTCAAGCTTATCGTATCAACGACCCTGGGCATTCAATTCAAGCTAATTTTTTTGATTTCAACAAAGATGGCTGGGTAGATTTATATCTGGTCAACCAACCTCCTGGATACGGAAACAGGTCTAGTGGACAAACACCTTTAAAATATGCAAATCCACGTTACAGTGATAAACTTTTTTTAAACCTTGGGTCAAACAAAGGCTTTTCAGAAGTATCACATATGGCTGGTACAAAAAATTTAGCCCATGGATTATCTGCTAGTGTTGGAGATATTAATAATGATAGCTGGCCCGATATATACATTACCAACGATTATGATAAACCTGATTATTTATATGTAAATAATGGCAATAGGACTTTTAGCAATACCACGAATAAATCCTTTAAGCATATTTCTAATTTTAGCATGGGAAGTGATATAGCCGATTTTGATAATGATGGTCATCTAGATATGATGGTCGTTGATATGGTAGCCGAAGACCACAAGCGTATAAAAACAAACATGGGAGGTATGAGGCCTGAAGATTTCTGGGCCATCGTAGATAGAGGTTGGCACTACCAATATATGTTTAATACATTACAGAGAAATAATGGCAACAGTACCTTTAGTGATCTTGCGCAAATTGCTGGGGTTTCAAATACAGATTGGAGCTGGGGGCCACTAATCGCAGATTTTGACAATGATGGCCTCAAAGATATTTTTGTTACTAATGGTATTAAAAGAAATATGCGCTACAGTGATGTAAATAACAAATACGAAATCATTTTAGATAGCATTGAAATTGAAGCAAAAAAACAAAACAAAAGGTTTCAAGATGTCGTAAATGTTTTGGCCCTAGCACAAATGGCACCAGAAGATAAGCTAAATAATTACATCTATAAAAACAGAGGGGATTTAACATTTGAGAACAAAATTGAAGACTGGGGTTTTGATTTACCGACATTGTCAAATGGTGCTTGCTATGCCGATTTAGATTTAGATGGCGATCTAGATATTGTGATTAACAATGTAGATGAAGAAGCATTTATATACAGAAATAATACTACAGAAAGAAACATAGGAAATTATATTAGATTTAAATTAAGCATCAAAAACAACTCAAATATATATGGAACAAGAGTGAGCTTATATAAAAACGATTCTCTATGGCAGATCGTAGAGCTTTCTAACAACAGAGGCTACATGTCTAAAAGTGAAGACATTGCACATTTCGGAATTGGCGATGCCAATCAGGTAGAAAAAGTTGAAATTAAATGGCCTAACGGAGAAACAACATTACTGGAAAATGTTAAAGGCAAGCAAACAATTCAGGTTTCGCCTAAAAATATCACAGTAAACCAACTTATTTCAAAGCAAAAAAAGACTGACCTTGTTTTTAAAGATATTATTCAAGATACTAAACTCCTGTACAAGCACAAAGAGAATGCCTATAATGATTATTTAAGAGAAGTTTTATTACCTCATAAAATGTCTCAATTTGGCCCTTATCTTTCTGTTGGCGATGTTAACAATGACAGTCTAGAAGATTTTTTTATTGGCGGATCAGCGGGTAATCCAGGTGTGTTATTTCTACAAAAAGAAGATGGTACTTTTTCAGAAAAAAAGGATGGTGCCTGGATCCAGGATAAAGACGCCGAAGATGCTGGAAGCACTTTTATAGATGTTGATAATGACGGTGATCTAGATTTATTTGTAGCTAGTGGCGGTAATGAATTCCCTGAAAACCATAGACTTTTTCAAGATAGATTATATATAAATAATGGTATGGGCTCCTTTAAGAAAGACAAAACTAGAGTCCCAAAATACTATATTAGCAGTTCAGTGGTTGAACAAGCTGATTATGATAATGATGGCGACCTCGACCTTTTCATAGGAGGAAGACTTACGCCTCAAAAATACCCACACCCAACAAATAGCAAGTTACTTGAAAATAGAAATGGCTCTTTTGTAGATGTAACTAATACCGTGATACCTGGCTTGAACAAACTAGGATTAACAACATCTGCAACATGGACCGATATTAACAATGACTCTTTTTTAGATTTGGTTGTTACAGGAGAATGGATGCCTATTATAGTTTTCGTAAACAAAAATGGTTCTTTTGCAAGAAAAGAATTTGAAGGGCTCAAAAACACCGAAGGGTGGTACTTTCAAGTGACTAGTGCTGATATGGATAAAGACGGATACAACGATCTTATTGTTGGTAACTTAGGACTTAACTACAAGTATAAAGCCTCAGAAGATCATCCGTTTCAAGTTCATAGTTATGATTTTGATAAAAATGGTTCTAATGACATTGTTTTAAGTTATTATGATCACGGACAGGTGTACCCTGTACGTGGCAGATCTTGCTCTCTAGAACAAATTCCTTCTTTGGAAAAGAAATTTCCAAATTTCGAATCCTTTGGAAACTCTAATTTAAAAGATATCTATGGTGATAATCTAGATAATGCATTACACTTCAGAGCACACGACTTTGCCTCATATTATGTTAAAAATATTGAAGGAGAAGATTTCAAGTTACATAAATTACCTCAATTAGCACAAATATCAAGTATTAACAATATTATTGTTGACGATTTTGATGATGATGGTAATAAAGATATAGTCATATCAGGAAATTTATATGGATCTGAAATAGAAACACCTAGAAATGATGCTGGAATAGGTTTATATTTAAAAGGAAATGGTAAAGGTAAGTTTAATAGCATTCCTGTAACAGAAAGCGGGTTTTACGTGCCCCATAATGCAAAATCTATGGCAAAGATTAAAATTAAAAATGCTCAAGCTATTTTAGTTGGCAACAATAATGACAGTTTACAGGTCTTCAAATATTAGCACTGTTCTCATTACTCTTGGCATAAACTAAAATTTACTTCTATTTGATTTGGGATTACTCTTTTTAATCCTATGTATATTTTAAATTTAATGAGACTAAAATATACGTTTTGCATACTTCTAAATTACTAGTACTTTTTTTAATATTTAGCGTTACAACTGTAGAGGCTCAGAGATTTTTTGAAAAGAATATTTCCATTTTTTCCGAAATGGAAGTAAATTATGGAAATGCTGTTGCAGACTACGATTTGGATGGCGATTTAGATGTTTTTATTGTAGCGTATAACTCCTTCGATAAAAACAATCCAAATACCTGGAGTCGACTTTTAAACAATAGGGGGGGACGATTTGAAGATGTAACAGAAGATGCTGGATTCGCAAATCAACATTCTAAAGCTAATAAATTAGACTTAAAACTTGGTGCTGCTTGGGGAGACTACAACAATGATGGCTATCCAGACTTATTGCTCGCTCACCAAAATGGTACGCAACTATATAAAAACACGGGTAATGGTACATTTACAGATGTTAGTGTACAAGCCAATATAACTTCCTGTAAGGATAATTGCAGTAACACTGGAGGGTTATGGTGGGATTATGATAACGATGGTGACCTGGACCTGTACTTGCAATATCTAGACGCTGCCAATAGATTATTTACCAACAATAATGATGGCACATTTACAGAGATTGAAGGCGCACTTAATCTTGACGATGGCAACAGAACATGGTCTTGCCTCCCAATTGATGTAAACTATGATGGCTGGATAGACATCTACGTTGTAAACGATTTTGGTTTAAGCAAATTTTACTTGAGCCAAGAAGGAAAATCGTTTGTTGAGTCTACAGTAGCCTATAATTTAACTAATCTAGGATGTGGCATGGGTTCAGATATTGGCGATTATAATAACGATGGGTATTTTGACATCTATGTTACTAACATTGCTGAAGGCAAAAGCAACCCACTTTTTATGGGAACTCCTGGAGCTCCATTTGAAAATAAAACAGAAGTTGAAAAAGTAGGAAATGGTCATTTTGGCTGGGGTACACGACTTTTTGATGCCGATAATGACGGAGATCAGGATATATACGTTGTTAATGGAGACAATGACTTGCGCTATAAAAACGTATTCTTTAAAAATTTACGAAGTGAAGGCAGCAATAGTTTTGAAGAATGGTCAAATGAATCTGAAGCAGATGGTATTGCTAATGGTATGGGGGCTGAAGTTTTTGATTTTGACAATGATGGTGATCTCGATATTCTGGTAAGCAACACCAATAGCGCTCCTTACTTATATGAAAATATAGTTGCGAATCCCAATTCATGGCTTCAAGTAAATCTGCAAGGGACCACGGTAAACAGAGATGCATTTGGTGCAACTTTATCGGCTTTTTCAGAAGGCAAAGCTGTCCATAGGCTCAATCATGGCGCTGCTATTATGGGGCAAAGTATTAAACCCATACATTTTGGACTTGGGGAAGTTAAAAAAATAGACAGTCTTATCGTTAAATGGCCTAATAGTTCAAAGGAAATCATTTACAATATCGACAAGAATCAAAAAATTAATATTGTTGAAGGTTCGGGAATGACCGAAGGGAAAACTTTTGAAGAAACTGAAAATGAAGAAGAAAACAATGAAGAAAACCCCGAACCTCTATCTGAAGAAATTAGTCTCTCTTGTATTCCTAATCCTTTTTCATTTTTTACTGAATTTAAAATAAATACTATTTCCCAGACATCATTAGAAATTAATATTTACTCTATTTCTGGACTTCAAGTATGGAATCTTTACAGAGAAAACATTCCAGAAGGCGAATGGGCAGAAAGATGGTATGGTAAAAATCAAAACGGGTACCACTTCCCTGCTGGCCTCTATATTTATCAAATTAAACTAGATAACAAAACTTGGACTGGGAAAGTTGTTTTAAAGAGTTGATTATTTGATAAACAAACAATTAACTTACAATACATAAACTTTCCTCAACACTTACATTTATTTGGTTTCAAATACAATTACCTTATAAAATGCTTCTATTAAACCAAAAGATAATTCAATAAAGCTTACCAATTAGTAAAAGAGCCATCGGTTTTTCTCAACCTTGGAATTTCGACTGGAATAAATTTACTTTCTTGAGCTAACGCTTCATTTACTTCAACACCAAGACCAGGTGTGTCTAAAACTGGATACCTTGCCCCTTGCAATTTTGGTTGTACTGGATAAAATTTTGAATCGTTTGTTGAGCCATGAGCTCCGGTATTTAACTCTTCCAACCAACTAAAATTAGGACTGGCTGCTGCTAAGTGAATTGTAGCGGCTGTACAAATTGGTCCTAGAGGGTTATGCGGCATTAAATCTATATAATGAGCTTCAGCCATTGAAGCTACCTTCATGGCTTCCGTAATTCCCCCTACATTGCATACATCTACACGGGCGTACTGAGCAATATTTCGTTCTATAAATGGTAAAAATTGCCATTTGCTTGAAAATTCTTCTCCTATTGCAAAAGGAATATCTATCATTTTCCGCAAGGCTTCATAGGCGCCTGGGGTTTCATCACGAATAGGCTCTTCTATAAAATCTAAGGTTCCTTCTGGCATACGTTTCATAAACGAATAGGTCTCAGCCAAACTTAACCTTGAGTGATAATCAATCCCTATAGTGATTTTATTACCGATTTCTTTTCTTAGTGCAAGCATCCACTCGGCAATTATGGCTATAGATTCTCTTGGTTCAAAACGAGACGTGTCTTCTTGCTCTTCAAATTCAGCTGGAGCAAGTCTTAGCATATCCCACCCTTCATTTACCAATCTTTTAGATTGATTTATCAGCTCCTCCAAAGTTGAAAAGCGAATTGAAGCAAAGCATGTAACAAAATCACGTTGTTTACCTCCTAACAATTCATAAACAGGCACCTTCAGGGTCTTTCCTTTTATATCATAAAGTGCAATATCTATAGCAGATATAGCTGCTGTTAAAACACGTCCTCCTTCAAAGTATTGCCCTCTGTACAAATCCTGCCATATGGCCCCAATCTGCATAGGATCTTTTCCAATAATTAAGGGTGCATAATGCTTGAGTGCACCTATAACAGCATACTCTCTACCAGACAAACCAGAGGCTCCCCAACCGTAAATACCAGAATCGGTTTCTACCTTAACAACTAACTGACTTCCTGTACCAATATTTATTGGATACGGTTTAACTGCCGTAATTTTCATTTACAATAAAAGTTTTAATATTACTCCTTTGGAACAATACGCTCTACTTTCCCAACTAAAAATATGTATGAGAAAAAGCCCAAGAAAGCAATAGCTGCAATAAATAGTAGTGCTGGGCTAAAATCTCCATCTTGCACCAAATATCCAATAACAGTTGGTACAACTATACTAGATAGCCCACCAATAAAGTTAAAGGCACCTCCTACTAAGCCTAAATTATCTTTAGGAGCTATTAAAGATACAAATACCCAAGCAATACTAGCTAATCCCATTCCAAAACCAGCAAGCGCCAAGAAGAATATTACAAAAAACGTGTCATTAGTATAGTTAGCCCCAATAATACACGTTGACAATAGCATCCCAACAAGAATGGGTAATTTTCTAGAGATTTCGGCTGAATACCCTTTTTTAATTAAAAAATCGGATGTAAAACCAGATAATAAAATCCCACAAAATGCTGCTAAATAAGGTACCGAAGCATAAAACCCTGATTTTACAAAATCGAATCCTCTAAACTCTACTAAATAAGTTGGGAACCAAGTTAAAAAGAACATGGTAATTGCTCCTAAACAAAACTGGCCTATATAAATACCCCATAGCTTTCTATAAATAAACGCTTGTATAAAATCTGACCATTCAAATTTTTTCTTAACTTCATCTTTATTTTTAGCTCCAACTAAACCTCCTCCTTTTTCAATATATTCCAATTCAGATTCACTAACACTTTTATGATCCCTCGGATCTCTGTAAAATATATACCAAATCGCTGCCCAAACAATCCCTATAATTCCAGAGATTATAAATAACCCGCGCCAACCTACCGCATCTTGAATAAGGGTTAATAACGGTATTAAAAAAGCTAAACCTAAAAACTGACCAGATGTATACACTGCTATAGCCGAAGCCCTTTCCCTTTCTGGAAACCATCTGCTCACCACTAAATTGTTAATAGGATACGAAGGCGCTTCAAAAATACCAATACTAGCTCTTAAACCTAACAAAGCTCCAAAAGAGTTTACTAAACCCTGTAACAAAGTGGCAACTGACCAAAACACTAAAATAAATGCGTAAAGTATTCGAGATTTAATTTTATCCGCAACAATACCTCCAGGAATTTGAAGACTGGCATAAAATATACCAAAGGCAGAAAACACATAGCCCATTTGAACCGTATCTATTCCTAAATCTTTTCGGAGTGCAAAAGCCGCAACGGATATATTGGTTCTATCTAAATAATTTATTACAACAGTAATAAATATCATTACAAGAATATTATACCGCTTTTTGGTTTCTAATTTGATTGATCTTACACTCATTTAAATTGTTTGGTTTTGATTGAATAATATGGTAAAGTCTAAATATATAATAATAGAACCACAAATTATTCAAGAAGCCAGAAAGAACAGATACTTGACCTGTAATTACTATAAAACATTTCCAAAACTCAACACCTACAGATTATATCAAGTTTTAGTTAGTTTTACTTTACCAATAATTTAAGAGACTATAAAAAGATTTGACCCCCCAATGTATTTTTTTATAAGCTAAAAAAAACAAAAGTAGTTTTTCTCTCTAAAGCACAAAATGCGTTAACATAAATTTAATAATTATTTATAGCTAAAAAAGTTTCTTTTATCCAGCAAATTATTGGCTTTCTAAATATTTTATTAGACGTCTTCTTTTTGCTTTATTTTTAGTTCAAACAGCAACATACCTGGTTCAAGTATAACCATGGATACAAATATTATCTATAAATCAATAAATTTAAAGTTTATTGTAACATTTATAATTATTTGGTTACATATAAATAGAATTATAGCTACGGTAAAGTAAAAACCAAATAATAATTTACTAACTAAAAATATAAAAAAATTACCTAATATTGTTTGTGAGTAATTGATTAGCATAAACCTACTCGCCTAAAAACCAAAATCTATTGAACTCGATTATTGAAATTGCTTTTTCTTCTGTAAATATTGTTTTAAGCCTCCTTGTTATATTACTTATCATCTATTGGCTATTCACCATGATTTCTGGAATTGATTTTGATGTAGATGTAGACATCGATGTAGATATTGATGCAGATGTGGATGTCGATGTAAATACCAATCTAGGTAGCATTACAAACCTTCCCGATATTGCTAATGTTGAAATCAATAAAGAAGATATTGTTAGAGACCAAAGAAAAAAATTGGAATGGTGGCAAATGGTATTAATCTACTTTAATTTTGTAGGCCTACCATTTATGTTCACATTTACCTGTTGGGTTTTTATATGGTGGCTATGCACTGTCATTTCTACAAGCATTACGGGATCCTACAATACTAGTTTTGGGTATACATTATTATTAGCAGGCATATTGCCTTCCTTAATTCTAACTAAAATTATTACGACTCCTTTTAAAAGCTTTTTTAAAAACTTAAATAAAGACGGTGATTTGCCTATAAATTTAACGGGCAGAAAAGGTATTATGTTATCAAAAATTTCTGGAGAAAAAATGGGAGCCGCAGAAGTGGTGGCAGATGGAAACCCTATGTCTATATATGCAAAATCTTTTGATGGTAAAACAATTAGCTACCGACAAAACATTGTCATTGTTAGGCAGTCTGAAGATAAAAATTTTTATTGGGTGTTTCCCTACGAAGATGATGAGACAAAGCCTGTTTAAATCAAACAAAGTCAATTAACAAAATATATATAATAATTTTAAATCAATTTAAAAATCAAATATTAACTTATGGAACACATCACACAATTTATTGGAATAGGCATTGGACTTATTCTTTTCTTAATTATAATTTATTTTGCAATTATTGCCTTATTCTATAAAAAAGTTCCTCAGGGAGAAGCTTTGGTAAGAACAGGCTTTAAGGGTACAAAAGTAGCAACAGATAAGGGTTTATATGTGGTGCCTGTATTTCATAAAGTGGAAATCATGGATATTTCGGTAAAGAAAATCCAAATTGAGCGTATTGGAGATAATGGCTTATTATGTAAAGATAATATGCGTGCCGATATTAAGGTTGCATTTTTTGTAAGAGTAAATAACGAAGTAGATTTTATTAAAAAAGTAGCACAAACGGTAGGTTGCGAAAGAGCCTCAGATATTTCGACTTTAGAAGAACTCTTTGAGGCTAAATTCTCTGAAGCTTTAAAAACAGTAGGTAAAAAATTCCAGTTTGTTGAATTATATGAAGCACGTAGAGAGTTTCGTGATGAAATTGTAGATATTATTGGTACCGACCTCAACGGTTATACCTTAGAAGATTGTGCTATCGATTACCTAGAACAAACACCTGTTGGTTTTTTAAAGTCTGATAACATTCTTGATGCCGAGGGTATTAAAAAAATTACAGAACTCACTGCAGAACAAAACATGAAAGCGAACCTTATTAAACGTGATGAGGAGAAAGTAATTCGCAAACAAGATGTAGAAGCTCGTGAAGCCATACTGGAGCTGGACAAACAATTAGCAGAAAAAGAAGAACAACAAAAAAGAGAAATTGCCAATATAAAGGCTCGAGAAAATGCTGAAACCTTGAAAGTTGCCGAAGAAGAACGTTTAAAATCTGAAAGCGCCAGAATTTCCACAGAAGAAAAAGTAAAAGTAGCCGAAGAGAACATGGCGCGTCAAATAATTGTAGCCGCTAAAAACAAACAGCGCACCGATGTGGTAGAAACAGAACGCGTAGAAAAAGATAGAATGCTGGAAGCTACAGAAAGAGAACGTATTGTCACTCTGGCTCAAATTGAAAAAGAAAAAGTTGTAGAGGTTGAAAAGAAAAATATTCAAGACGTTATTCGAGATAGAGTGATGTTAGAAAAAGGGGTCGTAGAAGAGCGAGAGAGTATGAAAGATATTGAAGCTTTCAAAACTGCCGATAGAGAAAAACAAGTAAAAATTACAATCGCAGAAGCGAATGCACAAGAAGAATTAATTAAAACAATAAAAGCTGCCGAAGCTGAAAAAGAAGCTGCAAAACAAAAAGCAGAAGAAATTAATATTGAAGCAGAGGCGAAGAAACAAGCCAGCGAAAAAGAAGCTCAAGCTAGAAAAACACTAGCCGAAGCCAAAGCTAAAGAAGAAGCAACTATTGGTATGTCTGAAGCACAAGTGATGCATGCAAAAGCTGACGCTAATGAACGTCAAGGTCTGGTAGAAGCATCTATTATTGAAGAAAAAGCCAAAGCGGAAGCTGCTGGTATTTTAGCTAAAGCAGAAGCCGTAAAAGAAGAAGGTGTCGCCCAAGCCGAAGTAATAAAAGAACAAGCCCTGGCCGAAGCTGCTGGTATTGAAGAAAAAGCAAACGCCATGAAAAAATTAGATGGTGTTGGTAAAGAGCATGAAGAGTTTAAATTACGTTTAGACAAGGAATTACAAGTAGATTTAGCCGAAATTAACATCCAAAAAGAAATTGCAGATGCACAAGCTGATGTGATTGGTGCGGCTCTTAAAGCTGCAAATATTGATATTGTTGGTGGAGAAACGATGTTCTTCGATCAAATTATCGGACAAATTACAAAGTCTAAAGGTATAGATCGCTTAGTAAATCATTCAGATAATATTACACAGGTTAAAGATGCTATTTTAGGGAGCGAAGACGTTAAGGGAAATCTTTTAGATAAAATAAAAGATTTTGCTACTAAATACGGTATCTCTTCAGAAGACATCAAAAACCTAACCGTTGCTAATCTTCTAGTGGATTTAAAATCTAAAACCGCAGATACCAATGAAGAAACTTTATTCAATAACCTAGCAAACCTTGCTAAAGGACTTGGCTTATCTGATAAGAAGTTAGGGTAGCCCCATATCAAACTAAATCGTAGTCAAAACTTATAAAAACGTATGTTTTGACTACGATATATCTAAGAAATTTAATTTTTGAAGCTTCAAGTATTTCGTGTCGAAAACAAAAATCATTTTAATATTAATTACAGCTACAATATTATTCTACTTAGCCGATAGCTCTTTTTTAAAGAACGAGTATCATCGTGGAATCATTATTGGAAAAAAATATGTAGATAAAATAACTTATTCAGGAAATAATCGTTCAGGACATAATATTGTTTTTCCTGTAAATGAATATGATCCGAATGGTTTTTTGTTTTTTATTAAAGATAAATCAGATGACGAAATAATCATTAGAGGCAATTACGATACCTATAAGACATCCTATGAAGGTGACTCTATAAAATATCGTCTTTCTAAAGGTTTTTTCACAAATAGAATTTGGAATTCAGCTATTGTAGAAATAATACCTAATACAAGAAGCAGAAAACAGTCTTCTGATAAAAACTTAACACCTTTAGAAAAGCTTTTTAGGACTAAAAAATGATTTTAAACTTGATATCAGCTTCCTGCCAAAACAAAGAAATTTTAAGAGTAATTCTTAACAAATAGAGCTACAATTAAAGTAAAAACTATGGAACAAACCAATACAGACAATAATATACAACTAGACGGAGGCACTTATGAGATTATTCAAGGGCGCTTACAAAAACAAAAAAGCGAACTTCTTTCAAGGTTATCTCAATTAAATGATGCTCGTAAAAACGTTTTTGGTAATGTTGAAACTAAACTGATTGCCAATAATCGCATTAATACCGAAAACAATTGTATTGCAAGAGATATTGTTACCATAGGAGATATTTGTTTATTTGGTTATAATGTACACTTTGGGCTTCGTACCGACATAACACTTGCCGACGTGTTTAGTATTTATATTTATGACAACGATCGCTTTAGTATTCAACCCTTAGACCTGTTAGAAGACAATACTTTTATAAATGATTTTACCAATCTCTATAAATATTATAGAAATACAGTTTTTACAAAATTTGCCATCGTTGGAAATTATCTGCATATGGTATTTCAGTTAAGTGAAAGCATCACAGATATAAAAACATTTAAATGGTTAATTAATGACGGTACACTTGAGTATATCGATAACCGAAGTGAACATGAGTTTAAATTCCCAAATCAGCATGAATTTAATTGGGTAGAACCAACACGAGAGAATCATGTATATGGCACGCATCCACACATATCAATATTAGACAAAATATTTGTAGAAACAGTTGGAGGCGATTTAACCATCAAAATAGAAGATAACACAGATGATGGTAAAGGTATTTATGACGAGCCCGTAACACACCCAGACCAAACCTTAGACGACGGCCAATATAAATATGCAGACCTTGGTAATTTAATTGCCTTAGAAATTAAGCCGTTTCAAGAAGAACCAAGATATTTTGTATACAATCATAAAATACAAGAAGTAAAAAAGATAGAAAGTATTGCAGATGCATGCGTGTTACTACCAGACGACCAAGGTATTATTTTTGCTGATGGCTATTATTTGCAGTCCGGAGATTTTAAGTTGTTCGATAATGGTATTTCCAACGTTAAGTTTAAAAAGAAGGTAAGCTCTCCTAATGGTGAAGATTTCCTTTATGTGTTTTATGAAAGCCAGAAAGGTCTATATGTATTGATGTCTTACAATGTTATAGAACAACAGGTAAAAACGCCCATCATCTGTAATGGTTACACCATTCTAAATGGTGGCGAACTTTGCTACTTTAAAACCGAAGACGAGCAGACCAAACACCATGTAATTCAAATATGGCAAACGCCGTTTATTAAAGGAGATGTTATTCCTTCTGAGCATACCGATACCCTATTATATAAAATAGGAAACAAAGACATTGTTAAGGCTATGGCCGAATGCCAAGCTTTGATAACCCTTCTAAATAAAGAAGATAGTTATGACGGTTTGTATACAGACATTAGTAAATTCTCTAATGATATTTTAAATAGCTATTATTGGATTACAGAGCCAGAGACCTTTCTTATTAACGAACCTTTAAAAGAATTAAATGCTGCTGCCAACGCTGCTGTTGATGAATTTGAAAAAGTAGTACAGCTTCGTAAAACCGCAGCAGATATTACCCAAGACATACAGGCTAAAGCAGATGGTATTTTTGGAAAAATTAAAAGCAGTACATTCAAATCTATAGAAGATTTCGTCTCCGTACTATCACAATTAAGAACACTTAGAGGTGAAGTTATTGGCTTAAACGATATTCGCTATGTAAACACTACATTTATAAAGACTCTAGAAGAAGATATTGTAGTTCAAAATGATAAAATTTCCCAACGTTGTGTTCAATTTCTACTAAACGACAAGGCTCTTATACCCTACCACAAGCGTGTAGCAGAAAAAGAAATCGCTTTAGAGGACATTAAAAAAGTTATCGATGCAAAAAAATTAGAAGAAGAGGTCAACCAAATAGCTACTGATTTGGAAATGCTCATTGATATTGTATCTAACCTAGAAATAGAAGATGCCTCACATTCCACACAAATCATTGATAATATTTCACTAATCTTTGCTACTATTAACCAACTTAAAGCAGGATTAAAAAACAAATTGAAAGCTTTAGGTGAAAAAGAAGCCTCAGCCGAATTTACTGCACAACTAAAGTTGATAGATCAAAGCATTATTAATTACTTAGATATTGCTACTACTCCAGAAAAAACAGACGAGCTGTTAAACAAAGTGTCTGTTCAATTAGAAGATTTAGAAGGCAGATTTGCAAATTTCGAAGACTTTATTTCTCAAATCATTGAAAAAAGAGAAGAAGTATACAATGCTTTTGAAGCTAGAAAAAACAGTCTTATTGAAGCCAGAAATAAAAAAGCCATAACCCTAGAGACAGCTGCTAATCGTATTTTAAAAGGGGTCACAAAAAAAGCCTTAAGTTTTAAATCTACGGTTGAAATAAATGGGTATTTTGCTTCAGACCTAATGATTAATAAACTTCGCGATATCATAACCAATCTTAAAGATTTAGATGATGCTGGAAAAGCCGAATCCATTGAAACAGGGATTAAAGTAGCCAAAGAGGATGCTATTAGAAAACTAAAAGATACCCAAGATTTATATGAAGATGGTGAAAATATTATCAAACTAGGGAAACACAAATTTGGAGTTAACAAACAGCCCTTAGACCTAACCATAGTTTATAAAGACGATACTTTAAAATACCACCTTACAGGTACCGATTTTTATCAAACTATTGAAGACGACACATTAATTACATCTCAAAAATATTGGAATCAAGAATTAATATCAGAAAACCAAAACATATATAGATCGTCTTATTTGGCTTATAAGATTTTCACAAATTCGTATCCAAACATAGACAAACTTAACGAAACGGAATTGTTTCAACTTGTAAAAACCGAAAGCAGTAAAAACTATTCCGAAGGCTATATTAAAGGTGTTCATGATGAAGATGCAACCAAAATTTTAAAAATTTTAATTAGTAAACATCAAGATTTAGGTCTACTTCGTTATGAAGCTATGGTTAGAGCCTACGGACAGTTCTTTTGGAATACTCTAGATATCGATAGCAAAAAATCGTGGAACCAAAAAATAAAAGCCTCAGGAGGGGTTTTAGCTACTTTTCCTAGTAGTAAAGAATATCAAATTGTTATAGAGGCACTAAGCCATGAATTAAGCGCATCTACACTTCATAGCATCATTTCTAAAGATTATGAAGAACGCAACAATACACTTGAGTTTGAAACAGCCTCCTACTTATTTGATGAATTACAAAGCAACAACACCTTTTGTGTAAGTAAAACAGCCCAGGAACTATATGAGAGCTTTTCAAAGTCCTTAGAAAATAAAAATGCCGTTTCTACCTTTAAAACATCTCTTGAAATTGCTTTAGACGATAAATATACAATTACCGATACCGTACAATTAGTTATGCAATGGGTAAGTTCTTTTATAAAATTACAAGCCCCCGAATATATAAAGTATGCTTATGAAGTTGTTGCCATTATATTATACAAAAGAGAGACAAGCCCAGAAACCATTCAAATAAGTCCTTCATTTCTTATTGAAAATTTGAAAGGCAGTCACCCTACCATTAACCAAGGTCGTTTTCAATTTAATTATCATCATTTCATAAGTCAATTACAACACTTCACATCGATAGAAGTACCAGCATTCGATGCATATCGAGAAGCAAAGCATACTGTTACTGAAACATTAAAAGAAAATTTAAAACTAGAGGAATTTAAACCAAGAGTACTTTCCTCTTTTGTAAGAAACAAACTTATAGATCAAGTGTATTTGCCCTTATTTGGTGATAATTTATCCAAACAATTAGGAAGTGTAGGAGATAACAAACGTACCGATCGTATGGGAATGTTATTACTCATATCACCTCCTGGTTATGGAAAAACGACTTTGATGGAGTATATGGCAAATCGTTTAGGGCTTATATTTATGAAAATAAATGGCCCTGCTATAGGCCATGAAGTTACCTCTGTAGATCCTTTAACCGCAAATAACTCCGCAGCACGTGAAGAACTGAACAAGCTTAATTTGGCTTTTGAAATGGGTAATAATGTTATGCTCTATTTAGATGATATACAGCATTGTAATCCAGAGTTTTTACAAAAATTCATATCATTGGCCGATGGTACTCGTAAAATTGAAGGGGTATATCATGGCAAGCCAAAAACTTACGATTTACGCAGTAAGAAGTTTTGTGTTATAATGGCTGGTAACCCCTATACAGAAAGTGGAGAAAAATTTCAAATACCAGATATGTTGGCTAATCGTGCAGATATTTATAATTTAGGAGATATTATTGGTGATACTGCAGATTTATTTAAACTTAGTCTAATTGAAAACGCACTAACCTCCAACCCTATTCTCCATCAATTAAGCAGTAAATATTTTGAAGATATCTATCAGTTAATAGACGTTGTAGAATCTGGAAATCGTGACAATTTAGCACTTAAGGGTAATCACACAAAACAAGAAATTCAGGATTATTTAGCAGTATTAGATAAAGTTGTTACCATTCGCGATACCGTATTAAAGGTCAATGAAACCTATATCAAATCGGCAGCCATGGATGACAATTACCGCACCGAGCCTTCCTTTAAACTACAGGGGTCTTATCGGGATATGAGTAAATTAGTCGCTAAAGTAGTACCCATTATGAATAATAAAGAGCTAGAAACCCTTTTATTGTCTCATTACGAAAATGAATCGCAAACACTTACAAGTGCTGCTGAGGCTAATTTATTAAAATACAAAGAACTAACTAAAACTTTAGAGGCTACAGAAATTGAACGCTGGCAGACTATTAAAGACACTTTTGCCAAAAACAATAAACTTAAAGGTTTTGGAAATCAAAATGAAATGGCTCAAGTTCTTGCTCAAATGATGCAATTTAGCGAACATTTAGAGGGTATACAGAATGTTTTGAAACGTGGTTTAGATAAATAGGAAAACATTAATTTTTCATTACCGTTTCAAATATAATTAAATCCAAATAATTTCAGTTTAATTACATCTTAATAATAATGAACTCAGACCTTCTATTCTCTTGATGTACTTCTTCCGAACAATTGACATCATCTTTACAATCGTTAATTAACTGTGATTCACCATAGCCCTTTGCACTTTCAATGCGACTGGCTTCTATTCCCTGACTAATTATATAATCTCTCGTAGATTTGGCTCTTCTATCTGACAAGTCTAAATTGTAAGCATCAGTATTTCTAGAATCTGTATGAGACTCTATTTTAATGACCATATTTGGATATTGCATCATCAGCAATACAATTTTATTCAATTCTACAGAAGCATCATGTCGAATATAAGATTTATCTAAATTAAAGTAGATAATGCCTATCTTAATTTTTAAGACACCTGCTTCCTCGACAATTAAACGGCTTAACGTTTCAAGCCCTAAAGGAACAACTGTTTCTCCACTTTTGGACAGTGTGAGTACGTCTTTTTCCCTAGGACCATATCCTGTTTTTTCTGTTTTAATCATAAATTTTGTTGAGCAATCTAATGAAGTATTAAACGCATAGCCCCCATTAATGTTAGTGGTTGTCTTTTCCAATTCCCTTCCATTCTCATCAAATAAAAACATATGAACACCTGCTATACGTTCTCCTGTAATATTATGGGAAATATAGCCTTTAATAGCCTGATAACAGGAGGCCTCTCCTTTTGGATATCTAACAAAGGAATAAATATCGTCGTCTCCCTTTCCGGATAACCTGTTTGAACAGACAAAACCTCTATTTTTTTCTTCATTAACAATAAACCCAAAATCGTCCAACTCACTATTTAATGGAGCTCCCTGATTTTCAGGTTCATTAAAATGATTATTTACGATGCGACTTTCATAAACATCCAGTCCTCCAAGACCCAGATATCCATCTGATGCAAAATATAAAGCATTATCTGTGATATATGGAAACATTTCCCGACCAGGCGTGTTAATATGTTTTCCTAAATTTCGGGGTTGTGAATATCCTGAGTATTCTGTAAGATCCTTATTATTATCATCTAATATATCTACTACAAAAATATCCGTACCACCTATTGAACCTGGCATATCCGATACAAAATATAGTAATTTACCATCACTGCTAATAGCTGGATGGCCTACCGAATAATCATCACTATTAAACGGTAGTTCTTTTATATTTTGCCATGTATGTAAACTATCTTCACCTTTTAACAATTCTGCACTATAAAGTTTTAAATGATTTGTACCCTCTTTATCTCTTTTTAAATCTCCATTATAATTATTTCTTGTGAAATATACTTTCTTTTGATTTGGTGAAAAGGCCAGAGTGGCTTCATGATATCTTGTGTTTATTAGCTTTGAAAACTGATCGATGTGTTTAAGGTCAGACTCCATTTCATTAAGCTCACCTACATACATGTTTAAAAACGGTTGCTCATTCCAATGGTATATTCGTGTGTGATAATATGACGTGTCCACCGCTGAAGCATAAATTAACTGATCTTTGTAATACATAGGCCCAAAGTCTGAGTATTTTGTATTAACAGATACATTTTTAAGTGTAAACCTAGGTGCAATATCTAAAATATCATCCACAGTTAACCCTCTCTGATCCAACTTAGGGGACCTATTGTCTTTTTTGTGGGTTCTTTTTGAAAACTCCTTCATCCAACGTTTTGCTTCTCTATATTTCCCAACACCTTCTAACGCATGTGCATATCTGAATATATATTCGGCATCAACTTCAGAGTAAAAGCCTGATACTAATTTATCATACCATTTGTAAGCATTATCCATATCAGTATTGAAGAAATAAGCATCACCAGCACGCTTTAAAAGACTGATATGATTGGCATCACCTCCTTGATTTCTTCGTTCTATCTTATTAAGCTCCAACTCATACAATACTGCAGCCTCTTTATACCACATGGTATCAAATAATCTGTCTGCTTTTTTTACGGCGTTTTGTGAAAAAGAAAAGCTTATTACACAAAACATTATTATAGTAACTATAGTTTTCATATGTCTCAATATTTTTAGAAGAAACGTGGTGATTTTAATTGTTTTTCTTTTGATTTCAATTCAAAACGCAACATGATCTCATGAGTTCCCGAGTTGAAGCTCTGCAAATCGGTTGTCGTGTAATCGTATGCATAACCCAGCATTAATTTAGGTGATAGTTGTAACCCAATGAGTCCGCTAACAGAATCATCCCAGCGGTAAGCAATTCCCAACCTTAGCGCGTCCCGAAACAGGAAATTAGCTGACAGATCTACAATAATAGGAGCTCCTACGACAAACTTTCCGAGAAAAGCAGGTTTAAACTTGATTGTAGGGCTTAAATCGAAAACTTTACCAGCTATTAAGAAGTAATGCAAACGCTCTGCCGCTACAGCATTTTGTACGCCATCATAATGCTCGTTGGTTAGAAAATTTGGAACTGATAACCCTACATAGGTATTCGTATTGTGCCAAAACACTCCAGCCCCGATCGTTGGTAAAAACCTGTTCTCTATATTCTGTTGAAAAACGTCTTCTTGCTCCTGATAAGAACCTCTCGACCAATCTACATTTAGCATCCTTCCTCCCCCTTTTATTCCAAAAGAAAACTTACTTTCATTATAAAGTGTGATTGTGTATGAAAAATTGGTATCAAAATAAAACTCATCAGAAGGCCCGAGTCTATCATTTATTACAGAAAAACCGAGTCCTACATTTTTGCCTACTGGAGATTCTATACTAAAGGATTGTGTTTCTGGCGCACCATCCAAACCAACCCATTGCGTTCTATGTAACCCAGTTATAGATAAATGTCCTCTTGAACCTGCATAAGCAGAATTTACAGTCAATGTATTAAACATATAGTCTGTATACTGCGGGTCCTGCTGTGCTTGTGTTTTTAACAAATTCAACATTAAAACAAAACCCATTATTGTTTTTAATTTAAAGCTCATCTTATATTCTTTTATGTTTGCTAGAAAGTCTTATTTTAATTTTTAAATTATCTGACTATGTATAACCACCCTGATCTAGGCTCCATACCGTCTCCTAAGTCTAATATGTAATAGTATGTACCTACTGGTAGTTTTTCATTTTTGTTTAGCACGGCTCTTCCGTTCGAAACACCATCAAAACTATTTTCATACCCCTCTTTATAATAAACCAGATTACCCCATCTATTAAATATTTGAAGTTTGTTATTAGGATAATTAGCGATACAGTCTATGTAGAACACCTCATTTTTACCGTTACCATTTGGTGAAAACTCGTTGTAAATTCTTAAACATTGTGGTATTATAGATACGGTACTTGTGTCGTTATTTTCATTAGAATCTATTTGATCTAAAAACTCCAATGATGCTGTGTTTTCATAATCATTAATATCTAAAACTTCAACTGTAATCTCCAATGTTTCGGTAGTTCCAACCGATATTAAAGGGATGTTCCATATGCCCGTATTATTGCTATAGGTACCGGAGGATGCTGATGCTGAAATAAACCCATAACCTTGCGGTAAGGCATCCATAATCTCGACAGAGGTAGCATCCATACTTCCTATATTTTCTGCTGTAATAGTGAATACAATCGTTTCGGCTATTGCTGGATTCGCATTACTCACCACTTTTGATACTGCAATATCTGCCGTTGGTGTATTGATTCTAACAGCACTTTCATCACCTTCACTTTGGTCTCCATCATCATTATTTGGTGTACTATTAGGATCAAACTGATCACTGGCAGTAATTTGAGCTATATTTAAATATTCATCGTCTTGCAACGTTGGCATGTTTACGGTTGCTTCATAAGTAAGCGTTAAACCAGTTAAAGGAATACTTAAGTTGGTCCAATTAATCGTGTTACCAGATAGTACTCCACCATTGCTAATATTGGATATATTGCTATAACCTATCGGAAGTATATCTTCAACGGCAACACCTGTTGCTACACTTACACCTGTATTATCTATTTGTAGTGTAAATATTATAATATCTCCAACATTCGCATTGGCATCACTAACAGATTTGTTTAAACTTAAGTCTGCTGTTTCTACTAAGATTAAGATCCCATCTTCATCATCTTCACTTTGGTCACCATCGTCATTATTAGGTGTACTATCTGGATCTAAAACATCACTTCCTGTTATTTGAGCGACATTAAAGTACTCTCCAGAAGTTCCCGTTGGGTCATTAATCAACACATCGATAAATAATGTTTGAGACCCATTAGCTGGTACTGTACCAACAGTCCACAATCCACTAGATTCATCATAAGTCCCCGAGGTAGAACTATAAAGAATAAAATCAAACCCATGTGGTAAAACGTCGATCACTTCCACGCCTGTAGCCGCATCGGGTCCGTCGTTATTAACTGTAATTCTAAATGTAATCTCATCACCCACATTAGGCATGATATCATTATCGACTACTGTTTTTTGTATCGATAAATCTGCAACAGCATCTACAGGATTCACTGCGGCATTAGCTTCATCATCTTCGCTTTGGTCACCGTCATCGTTATTTGGTGTTGAATCCAGATCTAATATATCTGATGCTGTTATTTCTGCAACATTTAAGTAATCGCCTGTTCCATTTACCAAAACATCAATTAAAAGGGTTTCAGTACCACCATTGGCAATATTTCCTATGTTCCAAATTCCAGTTGTTTCATCGTATGTTCCCGAAGTAGAACTAAATAATACAAAGTCGAATCCTGATGGTAATAAATCGATCACCTGCACACCTGTAGCATCTTCTGGTCCGTCGTTTGTTACTGTAATGATGAATGTAATTTCTGAACCTACTACCGGATTAACGTCTCCATCTACAACACGTTTCGTCAATGATAAATCGGCAGCCGATGCAACTGGTGTTACGATGGCATTAGCTTCGTCATCTTCACTTTGATCGCCATCATCATTATTTGGTGTTGAATCGATATCTAAAACATCTGAAGCTGTAATCTGAGTAATATTTAAATAATCTCCTGTCGGATTAACCAGAGCATCTATTAACAAAGTCTCCGAGGTACTATTGGCTATATTACCTACGGTCCATACGCCAGTGTTTTCATTATATGATCCTTCTGTAGAACTGAATAATACAAAGTCGTACCCAGATGGTAAAAGGTCCGTAATTTCTACTCCAGTAGCATCTTGTGGTCCATCATTTGTCACAGTAATCTGGAATGTAATTTCCGTACCAATTAGTGGTGTGGTATCACCATCTACTACTATTTTTGTTAATGACAGGTCGGCCATAGGCTGTACTGGTGCTGTTACTGCACTAGCTTCATCATCTTCGCTTTGATCACCATCATCGTTATTAGGATTTGAGTCTATATCAAACACATCAGAGGCTATCACTTCTGTTATATTAAGGTAATCTCCTGTTTCATTTACCAGTACATCTATTAATAGGGTTTGTGAACCACCTGCTATCACATTACCAACATCCCAAACTCCTGTGGTTTCATCATATATACCAGCTGTTGAACTATATAATACATAGTCATATCCTGATGGTAAAAGGTCTCTTACCTGAACACCCGTAGCATTTTGAGGCCCATCATTAAAAACTCTAATTTCAAATGTAATTTCAGAGCCCATTAATGGGGTAGTATCGCTATCTACAACCATTTTTGTAAGTGACAAATCTGCCTGATTGGGTGCTATGGTTAAGCTGTCCTCGTCATCTTCGCTTTGATCGCCATCGTCATTATTCGGACTACTGTCTGGATCGTGTTGATCGCTGGCTGTGATCTGTGCGACGTTCGTATAACCAACACCTGCTCCAGGTGCGTTTACCGTGGCTGTGTAAGTGACACTTATAGACCCGTTGTTCGCTGCTATACTCAACCCTGTCCAGCTTGCTGTGTTTGCAGCGCCTGTACCACCATCGTTGACCGTAACCAAGGTATATCCGTTTGGTAAGGCATCTTCTATCGATACGCCAGTGGCTGCATCTGGACCTGCATTGGTGACCGTTAGGGTAAATGTGACCGTATCGCCTACATCTGGTGTCGTGTCGTTTATCGTCTTTTCTATGCTTAGGTCGGAAGATTGTGGGACAACGTTTGCCGTGTCTTCATCATCATCGGGAATACCGTCTCCTCGATCGTCTGTTGTCTCATCAGTACTCGGGTCACTATCAGGATCGTACTGATCGCTCGCAGTGATACGTGCCTGGTTTACATACTCACCTGCTGTTCCTGTTGGGGCATCTACCACAGCATCAAAGCTCAATACCACTGGTACTGTCGTGCTGACGCTTAAGCCCGTCCACGTAATCGTGCTGCCGCCCAAACTACCGCCAACGCTTATATTGGTGATGCCACTATATCCGGATGGTACCACATCGGCTACCGATACCCCAGTAGCATCTGATGGACCTGAGTTGGTCACTGTGATCGTAAAGCTTACCGTACCGCCTACATTTGGCGTCTCATTGCTGACTACTTTTTCTATACTTAAATCGGATTGTTGGGGCGTTACTGTAAAGTTCGCCTCATCGTCTTCGCTCTGGTCGCCATCGTCGTTGTTCGGGGTACTGTCTGGATCGAACTGGTCACTACCAGTGATCTCTGCAATATTTAAGTACTCACTTCCCGCGCCTGTTGGGGCCAGCACTTCTACATCGTAGGTCAACGTCAGGCTTCCTCCGTTGTTTACGGATAGGCCACCCCAGTTTATAGTGCTCCCTATCAACGCCCCGCCATTACTGATATTGGTGATGTTGCCATAGCTCGATGGGACGATATCAGATACCGATATGCCCGTGGCATTGTCTGGGCCGCCATTGCTTATCGTGACTTCAAAGGTTATCACATCACCGATATTAGGTGGTAGGACCGTAACGGCGTTCTGTACGCCCTTGGTCAAGGATAGGTCGGATTGTAATATTGTAAAAGTTACTGTATCTTCATCATCATCATCACCATCCAAGTCTCCATCTTCATCCACAGTTTCGTCTGTAGCTGGATCACTATCGGGATCATCCAGGTCACTGGCTGTTATTTGTGCACTATTGGTATAATTTCCAGATGTATTCACAGTAGCATCGAAAGTCAGCGTTCTGGAAAGTCCATTATTTAAAGAAAGATCATTCCATACAATAGATTTGTTTCCTACGACGTAAATACCTGAATCGGAAATGGTTCCCGGAACGACTTCGAATCCTGTAGGCAATAAGTCTTCAATAGCTATTCCTGTAGCATCTCCAGGCCCAAAGTTTTCCAATAAAAGAGAGAATGTTACTGTATCTCCCACAGAACCAGAAACTGGTAATACGGTTTTCGTTAACTGAAGGTCCGCTAACTCTAGAGTGACCTGAGCACTGTCTTCGTCATCTTCACTTTGGTCTCCATCATCATTATTGGGTGTGCTATCTGGATCGTGTTGATCGCTTGCTATTATTTCGGTTATATTCAGATATTCATTAGCTGCTCCTGTTGGTGCATTCACTGTAGCTGTAATGTTTAATACCCGAGGTGTTGCTGTTGTAACACTGCCGACATTCCATACGCCTGTCCCCGAGCTATAGCTACCGCCTGAGTCATCACTTTGATAGGTAAAACCTACAGGTAATTGATCTGAAACACTAACATTGGTGGCGGTATCTGCTCCCGAATTTGTTACAGTTAATGTAAAGATAACCGTATCGCCTATACTAACATTAGTGACGTTAGCTACTTTTTGAATAGACAAATCCGAGGATTGTATAGTTACGGATGCGGTGTCTTCGTCATCATCGTCACCGTCTAAATCACCATCTTCATCTACTGAACTATCTGTGCTAGGATCACTATCCGGGTCTAAATTGTCACTTGCTGTAATTTGAGCAGTATTTACATAAGAACCTGTTCCATTAACCGTAGCATCAAATGTTAAGTTCAGTGTTGTTCCGCTCACAATGGACAGGTTAGACCACGTTATAGTTTGTGTCCCCAGGTCAAAAGAACCTCCATTTGATACCGTTCCTGGAACTAAAGAATATCCTAAGGGTAAGACGTCTTCGACGGTAACACCTGTAGCATCAGAATTAGTAGCACTTGCATCATTATTAAAAATAGCGACTGTAAATGTTACCACATCTCCTGCGTTAACACTGGAAGATAATACACTTTTTGTTAGTTCCAGATCGGATATAGGATTTATCGTCACTGTAACCTGATCTGCGGCCATATTACAATTTCCGCTACTAACAGTCCATTCAAAAACATAGGTACCAACAGTAGTACCTGTTACTGCTGTTCCTGGGTCTGTATCGTTAACAAAACCAACAGAGGTTGGCCCGGAAAGCTGTATCCAAACTCCTGATCCTACTGGTGGTGATGTTGCGCCTAAAGTCACAGAAGAGAATTCAGGTAATGATTGATTGGCCCCAGCTTCTGCACTTACAGGATCTGCATGAATGATGATTTGTACGACATCGTCGGATGTACATCCCCCTCCAGTGGCAGTCCATGTAAATTCATATATACCAGCAGAAAGTCCTAATACTAAACTATTCGGATTATTGGCTGCTGCAATTGTTGCCAGGTTACCTCCTGTTTGTGACCAGGTTCCTGTTCCGGAACTCAAAGGTGTTGCACTTAAAAATGTTTCTGTTTCATCACATAAATCCTGATCGGGACCAGCCATGGCTTGTGACGGTGGATTATCTGTAAATGTTATTTCTACTGTATCCATTTGCGGGGAACATGGTCCTGAAGCAAAAGGGCCATTGGATACCGTCCAGGTTAATTCATAGGTTCCTAATTCTATATCTGATAGACTCGTAGCTGGGTTATTTGGATTGTCAATTGTTGCTGTATTAGAAGAACCTACCGGATGACTTGTTATCGTCCAGGTTCCTATGCCTACGGTAGGCGGTGTTGCTGCCGTAAGGAAATCTAATTGGCAGGCATTGGTTTGATCTGGCCCTGCATTAATTGGAGTCGGTGCTTGAAACACTTCTATTCTAACGATATCTGCATTATCAATACAGGAGTTTGATTGAAAATTTAATTCTATAATATATACGCCAGGCACTGTTAAACCAGTAACATCGGTTGTGGTACTATTATTAGGTGTTGTAAAACCTACTGTAGCACCTCCTGGCTGGGACAGCAATCGCCATTCTGAGGTTACATCTACAGGAATACTTGCATTACCTGAGGTTAAAGACACCGTGGTATTCGCTCCTGTAGTGGGATCGTCCATACAAATTTCCTGATCCGGCCCCGCCAATGCATCTTCACTAGGACCACTACTCACAGTTATGGTCACTTGATCGCTATTATTACATGCCAGAGTCGGGTAATCTGTTGTAAACTCAAATACATATACAGAGCCTGGATCTACCGGAGCATTCGCTGTGTTACCGTTACTGGGTGATTGGGTTGGTGTATATGGTGCTATCACACCTGGGGTCGTATCGCCATCAACAGAAACAATACTCCAGGTTCCTGTAGTTCCTTCGGTAGCTTCCAAAAAAACACTATTTACTTCGCAAAGTTGTTGATCTGAACCAGCTGATGACGGTGCAAAAACATCTACATTAATATCTGCTGCTGATGTTGGACAAAGCGGAGAACCACTTACGGTTGTCCACCTAAACACATAAGTTCCTGTAATTAAACCCGTAACATTTATTGAGTTACTACTCGGATCATTTATTGTTGGCGTATTAGGCCCTGAAACTACCGTCCAGGTTCCAGTTTCTATACCCAGATTTATTAAAGGATCGGCTGTAATTGTTGTATTCGTTGCGGCACAAATTGTTTGTGGGTTAACTCCCTGAATCACTGCCGGTGTAGGCGGAATACCGACTTCAATGGTCACCTGATCGGACGTATTAGACGTTGTACAGTTACCATAAGAAATTATCCATTCGAAAACATAAGAACCATCCAGTAGGTTACTAAAGGTAGCTGTTGGACTATTTATATCGTCCACTGTGAAACCTGTTAAGCCCGAAACTAAATTCCAGGTTCCCACGCCTCCAAATGGTGCAGGGTCATCGGCATTCATTGTAAAAGATAATAATCCAGGCGCTAAACATAATGTTTGATTTGTACCGGCACTAATTGTTGTTGCCGTATCTGCAACTACAACTTCTACATCATCTGAAGTAGGCGGACATGCATTTGGTGCAGGAGCTGTATATGAAATGGTCCATGTAAACACGTATTGCCCATCAATAAGTCCTGTAACTTCTGATGTTGGACTATTCGGATTAGTAAAACTTGCTGTATTTGGTCCTGATAACTGGGTCCAGGTGCCTTCTTCTCCTGCTCCAAGGGCATTAGCTGCTAAATTGGGAATTGTACTGGTACCTGTGGCAAAACAAAGATCTGCTCCAGCATCTGCTGTAGTAGGCGATCCATCCAACAACGTTTCTATAATGACTGTATCTACTTCTGCTGCGCCACAATCCGGGAACCCGGTCCGTTCATCAACCGTCCATGTTAAGGTATAGGCATTGCCATTACCAACTGTGGCATCAGGTGTTGTAAACCCTTCTGCAATCGCATTGGGATCGTTAACATCTGAAAATGTTATTCCTGGATCTGATGCTGACCAGGTTCCTATTTGACTGTCTAAAAGCGAGTCGGCTGCTAATTGTACAGGCGCATTGAAACAAACTAACTGATTAACACCTGCATCTATAGGTAAATTACTTACCGGTGTCACCGTTACCTCTGTGATGTCGGTTGAAATTGGACAATCCGGCCCGGCCGATACGGTATAACTAAACTCATAAACTCCTGGTATCAAACCTGTAAGTGATGAATTTTGTGCATATCGATCGCCAATAATACTATTTGTCATGCCATCCGGCCCACTAACTAAAGACCATATAGATGTTTCTCCTAAACCCACAGCGCTACCTGCCAAATTTCCATTGACCTGACCACATGTAAAAGTCTGGTCTGAACCTGCATTTGCTCCCGCTGGTGCCGTAGATATGTAGATATTGATAGCATCATTAGCCTCATCACAACTCAATAAAAGATTACCTAACCTTCTTCGCCTAAAATTCACAGTATATATCCCAGCGACATCAAAACTATTGATGTTTGCTGTTCCATTATTACTGCCTCCTAAATTAACATAGGAGGTTGGAAAAGTTAAAACTGAAGCTGAAGGACCACTTATAATACTGTATTCTGTTCTGTTACCACTGGTTGACGTATAGGGAACAGGAATGGAAGTATCTCCACAGGTACCTGTTATATCGTTACCCGAATTCACAATAATACTAACGGGATTCACGTTATATCTTACATTTACAATATCACTGGTTGTACAACCAGTGACTGTATTTTCAATAGTATATCTAAATCTGTAAGCCGTTGGAGAACTTAATCCTGTTACCTGTGTAGTACTGTTGGTTGGGGCGACAATAGTAACTGTTGGAGGAGTTATAACGTTTCCTGTTCCAGGGTCAATTTGTTCCCAAAGTACTGTTTCATTGGTGAAATCTGGTACTGATCCCACTAGCGTTGTTTGCGTAATCGACGGATCACAAAAACGCTGGTTATCATTTGATATAAATGCTACAGTAACGTCCTGAGTTGCTGGTGCCACCGTAATAGTTACCGTATCACTTCCTGAAACACATGAACCAACAACATCCCATCTAAACACATAAACGCCTTCAATTAAATTACTGACTGATGATGTATTACTATTAACATTTCCAAAAGTTGGGGTTGATGGCCCACTTACAAACGACCATGTACCTTGCTGTCCGCTTAAACCGTTTCCTCCAAAACTTGCATTTAAATTTGTAGAACGGCTTACAGTATAACAGCTATTGAGTGTTTGATCTGATCCTGCATCAACTGGAGACGTCCCTCCATAATTTGTTATTATTACCTCATCAAACGATTCACAGAATTGACTTGGCGCATAATCAAGTCCCGTAATCGTCCAACGTAATGTAGTAGTTCCTGCACTGGTCTCAGGTAGATTAATTGTAGACGTCGCAGAGTTGGGTTGATTTATAACAACACCTGCATTGTTACTGCCTTCTATGGTCCATTGCCCAGTTTCTCCCGAATTTATTGGTGTGTTTCCATTTATTACTATAGAGCCGCTACTATCCGGACATGATGTTACGTCAAAACCCGCATCTGCAATCGTTATGGGCTGTACTGTTATAATGACTGTTTGAACAGGTTCATCACCATTAAAACAAGTGGCACTAAGTTCAAACTCATATGAATTACCAGGAATGGCTCCTGTAATAATAGGATCATCAATAGTCGGGTCACTTATGATTACCGAAGGTCCCGAAATTTGTTTCCAGGATGGAGCAACCATATAAGTGTCTGGTGTATTCCCATCTAATTGAAATACATCATTTGCACATATGGTTTGGTTTAAACCTGCATTAATAGTGCATGATTGTCCATTTATGAAATTAATGGAACATAGAAAAGTTATAAAAATCAATAACTTAAAACTATTGCCTTTTTGGGTAAGTTGGTTATTTTTCATCTGTATATAATGAGTATTTTTATACAATTTAAATTGTACTTTCTTACAATTATGTGCAATTTTACATTTTTTATCGATTAAACGCAAATAAAATACGACAAAATGCATTTTTTAATAAAAAAAAGATTACTTAAAAGAGGCTTTTAAGCTACAAAAAATCAACTTAATTGATGAAAAAAGAGATAAAAGAAAAAGGTTATTCTTTTATTTTATCAACACTTATTTAGTGAAGTATTTGGCCAACAATGACCTCTTGACATTATTACTACCATAATCATAATTGTAGCCATACCTTCTGTTTGGCTCTAAAACGTTTATAACGGTAACTGGTATTTACCAGCTTATTAGAGAAATTTAATAATTTTTTATCCGTAAAACGCGAACGAACAATGTATAGTGTCGTGTCTGAAAATGAAGCAATTAACACCATATCTGTAACTAAATGGTTGGTGCTGTATCTACTATAATACAATCATACTCTCTTTTTAATTTGCTTAATAACAGTTCAAACCTACCATTTGAAATTAGTTTCGCAGGATTAGGCTGTAAGTTACCAGACAATAAAATCTCTAATTTTGAACCATTTATAATCCATTATCAAATCTTTATAATCAACCTCTTCTTCATTCAAAAAACAAGACAATCCTTTTTTGCTCTTGAAAAATTAAAACAAAAATGAATTTGAGGGTTTCTAAAATCTGCCTCAATAAGTATAACCTTTTTGTTTAATCCCAAGTAAGACAAGGCTAAATTTGTAGCGGTATATGTTTTCCTTCTCCTTTTATTGTTGATGTTATTACATAAATAACTTTCCCTGTTTCTAAAGTATCAGACGACTCGTCTCTAAGGTGATGATCTATATTAGTTCTTTGTACTCTAAATACTTCAGATAAAACCGACCTATCTACGATACTGGTTATAAGTTTATTATCTTTAACGTATGATATCTCTTCATTAACAGGTCTTTTGGGGTTTTGAGATACAATATCATCCTTAACATTGACTTTAAATCTAAGAAAAATAAAACGCAAAAAAAGATAAACGGGATTACCAAACCTAAACTTAATGCTACGAAATAGGTATTATCTCGTTTTGGGGACACTGGATTGGGATTCTTGATTGAGTTTCTAATCGAATGACCTCATTATAAGTATTAGCTTTTCTAACGATAGTATATTCGGTATCTAATCCAATTTGTACGTACTTTAGACTTTTTCTATGAATTTTTAAAAATCCCGAAGTTATATCGTTATACCTAATATCCAATGTATCACAATAACTAAATCCAGTATAACACAGAAACAAAAATATATCACGATACACTTCCAAAGTTGGACTCTCTTCCAAATCAAGTTTGACTATCTTTTTAAACTGCTTATTACTTAACCTAGGTTTTTCTGTACGTTTAAATGGGGTTTTAACTCCTAAAAACGGATTGATCATTATTTTTTCTTCTAATAGTAATTTATTGAAGACTGGTTTTTATATTCTTAACTATACTATTCACGGATTGCCCATTTAATCCAATTTTATTTAATTCTGATACGGGGTTTTTAAATAATCTACAAATTGGGACGCATGCATTCTCTTAAAATCTCTAATATTTAAATACTCCAGTCCACTGTACTTTAAAAAGCTACTAAAATGATTAATGGATTATCATATAGTTCCTTTTGATTCCAGGTGCTTTATCAACACTGGGGATTATGTGGTTGGTGTAGAAATCATTGGTAGCTTGTATGGTTATTATAATCTACAATTTATTTCTACTTAATAAATGGTCTCGAATATCATGTTCACTTATCGGTGTCGCTCTAATTCTGCCTTCAGATTTTTTTCTTTCATGTACAATTCTGAGGTACATTGGGTAACGACTGTCGATAATACTTTTTTTGTTTTCATTAATGTAAAATTTTAGTGTTGTACCCATAGTTTTTTCTTTTGGTGAAACATATGATTTTTAGTGAAATATTGGTGGAACAAAAAAATGACATTAAACGAATTGTTTCGAAATCAACTGAAAACAAAAACCCCGTAGTTCCTACAAACTACGGGGTAACGAATTTAATTGAATGTATTCTAGTGACCGCGGAGGGATTCGAACCCCCAACCCTCAGAGCCGAAATCTGATATTCTATCCAGTTGAACTACGCAGCCTTACATCCCTGCGTAGGCAGGGATCTTTTAATTTTTTTATTAGTTGTCATTTCGACAAAGCAAAGCATGAAACATTTGACTTTAGTTTATGCTGAGAGGAATCGAAGTGTACTCAAGATAAACTTGAGAAATCTTATGATTATGAGATTCCTCCTCATACTTCGTTCGGAATGACAAATTAGTCATCATAATTGGTCCTGTTAATTTATGATAACTTATGTCTCACTATATTAGAAATCGTTTTTCCATCTGCTTGTCCAGCCAACTCTTTACTAACAATCCCCATAACTTTACCCATATCTTTCATACCTTCAGCTCCTATTTTATCAATAGTCATAACAACCACTTTTTCAATTTCCTCTTCGGTTAAGGCTTCTGGCAAAAATTGCGCAATAACATCGGCTTCTGCCAATTCTGGTGCAGCCAAGTCTTCTCGTCCTTGCTCTATATAAACAGCTGCACTATCCTTACGTTGTTTTACTTGTTTTTGGAGTATTTTAAGTTCTTGTTCTTCTGTTAAATCTTCTTTAGCACCACTTTCTGTTTGCGCTAACAAAATAGCAGATTTCACAGCTCGCAAAGCCGTTAAAGCTGTTTGATCTTTAGCTTTCATTGCTTCTTTTAAAGCAGACATAACATCTTTTTGTAAACTCATTGTAATTCTAATTTAAACGCGAAGATAATAAGAAAAAAAGATTCCCTCCTTGAAGGGAATGACAAAATTTTAATAAATAAAAACCCGAAAAGTTGAGGGACACTTTTCGGGTTCATAACAAAGTAAGGCCAGTGTACTATTAATCTACATTATCGTGTAAAAACGAATTATTGCTTCTTAATTGAATATCATCATTATCATCCAACCCAATACTGGTTCTAGACATATCTGTTTCCGAAGAATGCTTAGCCTCATCTAAGTTTACACCTTGACGTTTATAAGCTGGCACCTTTTCTATATCATCTATTTTTGCATTGTTGAATTTATAATTAAAATCCTTCATTTTTCGTCTACGCTCTTCTGCACGTTCTTTAAGCAGCTCAGAAATAGGCGTATTCATCGGATCTACTTTTTCTTCGGCTTCTTCTTTTGGAGTAGGCTCCTGAGAGGTCTTTTTTTCAAACACAATATCATTATCTATTTCTTCTACAGCTTCATTAGATACTGGTTGCTTTTTATTCATTGAAGATTCTACCTCAACATAATCATCCAATGCATAACGAACATCACCCTCTTCATTAGTTTCTGTTACCGTTATAAGCTCAACATAATCATTAACTGGTATTTCTTTAATATCCTCATCCGCCATTAATTGATGTGAAATAACATCTTCCTTCTCTTCAGTCTCCTCTTTGTCAACATCATTTGATGAAAGTGGCAAATCAAAAGTTAAAGTAATTTGTTGCTCTTCTTCAATATAATCTGAAATAATTTCTACATCGGTAATATCTTCAACATCGTCAGACATTCTTGTAACTGGTTTGATAATAAAATCTTCCTCTTCTTCAAAATCTGCCTTTACCTCATCATATACTACATCAATATTTTTTATAAGTTCTGAGGTTGGTATTAAATCTATATCTTTAGTTGGTTTAGCAAGTTTTTGTTTATTAATAAAACTCTTTTCTAAATTACTAAGTCCTTCTTCTTCCGCTTCCAAATCCAAGGTATGACGCACTATAGGCGCTTCTTTTTTTTCTTCCAGTTCTATTGTTGGAGCAATAATTACCGGATCTTTTTCTTTGGGGTTTAAGTCTTGGTCTTCACTAAGTGAATGCACTACTTTTTTAGTTTCTGTATTAGAAATTTCGTCTTGTTGTTCTAGGTTAAACCCTGTAGCAATAATAGTAACTGCAATAGACTCTTCCAATGCTTCATCTTCACCAACCCCCATAATAATATTGGCGCCATGGCCTGCTTCGGTCTGAATATGATCATTAATTTCTCCAATCTCATCAATAGTAATTTCTTGAGAACCTGAAACAATTAACAACAGCACATTCTTTGCGCCTGTAATTTTATTATCGTTTAATAATGGGGAGTCTAAAGCTTTACGGATAGCATCCTGAGCACGATTTTGTCCTGAAGCCAAAGCAGATCCCATAATAGCAGTTCCACTGTTACTTAATACTGTTTTAGCATCTCGTAAATCGATGTTTTGTGTGTAATGGTGTGTAATAACTTCGGCTATACCACGAGCAGCAGTTGATAGCACTTCGTCTGCTTTAGAGAATCCTGCTTTAAAACCAAGATTTCCATAAACCTCACGAAGTTTATTATTATTTATTACAATTAACGAATCTACAACATCTCTTAATTTCTCAATTCCTTTTTGAGACTGTTCGATACGCATTCTCCCTTCAAATTGAAATGGCATGGTTACAATACCTACTGTTAAAATGTCTAATTCTCTAGCCATTTTAGCAATAATAGGAGCAGCCCCAGTTCCTGTTCCACCACCCATACCAGCGGTGATAAATACCATTTTGGTATTAGAGTCTAACATTCGTGAAATTTCATCAAAACTTTCAACGGCTGATTGCTCTCCTATATCTGGATTTGCTCCTGCACCTAACCCTTCGGTTAAATTAACCCCTAATTGGATTTTGTTAGGCACACCACTGTTTTGAAGTGCTTGTGCATCGGTATTACATATGTAAAAATCAACACCTTTAATACCTTGTTGGAACATGTGATTAATGGCATTGCTGCCTCCTCCTCCAACACCAATAACTTTAATAACATTTGACTGGTTTTTAGGAAGGTCAAATGCAATGCTTTCGAATTCTTCTTTGCTGCTCATAAATTCTATTTTACTGAGGTTTTATACTTTATTTTTAATTCAATGAATATTATTATCTCTATGCCATTAGGCTGCTTCTTTAAAATTATCTATCAGACAATTTTATTAGGTTTCTTACTCTGCGTTATCTAAAAAATCTTTAACACGATCGGTTAGCTTATCTAGAAAAGAACGGCGTTCCTTTACTGGTTGTTCTTTAATTTCTTCAGCTGGTTTTTCTTCTTCAGCTTTTACCTCAATTTCATTTTGTTGTTCCAACTTCTTTCTTTCCTGGCGTTTCAAACCATCTAAAACCAATCCTACGGCCGTAGCATACAATGGACTCGTAATATCACCATCACTATCACCTGCCAAATGCTCATTTGGATACCCTATTCTAGTGTCCATACCTGTTATATACTCTACCAATTGTTTTAAATGTTTTAACTGACTACCACCACCTGTTAATACAATACCGGCAATTAATTTTTTCTTCTGTTCTTCGTGTCCGTAATTTTTAATTTCGACATACACCTGTTCAACAATCTCAACAACACGTGCATGAATTATTTTTGACAGGTTTTTTAATGTAATCTCTTTGGGTTCTCTTCCTCTCAAACCTGGTATAGACACTATTTCGTTATCTTTATTTTCTCCTGGCCATGCAGAACCAAATTTTATCTTTAACAACTCAGCCTGTTTTTCAATAATAGAACAGCCTTCCTTTATATCTTCAGTAATCACATTTCCTCCAAAAGGAATCACTGCTGTATGGCGGATAATACCATCTCTAAAAATGGCTAAATCTGTGGTACCCCCACCGATATCAATAAGTGCCACACCAGCTTCTTTTTCTTCTTGACTTAGAACTGCATTTGCTGAGGCTAGCGGCTCCAACGTAATACCTTCTAAATTTAAACCAGCACTTTGCACACAGCGTCCTATATTTCTTATAGAAGATACCTGACCAACAACCACATGAAAATTAGCCTCCAAACGCCCACCATACATACCTATTGGCTCCTTAATTTCTGCTTGACCATCTACTTTATACTCCTGAGGCAATACATGGATAATTTCCTCTCCTGGTAGCATGACGAGTTTATGTACTTGATTTATCAATCTATCGATATCTTCATCATCGATAACATTTTCTGAATTAGGTCTTGTTATATAATCACTGTGCTGTAAGCTTCTTATGTGTTGCCCAGCAATACCAACAGTAACACCTTCAATTTTCATTTCAGAGGAAACTTCTGCTTCTTGAACGGCTTGTTGTATGGATTGTATCGTTTGGGTAATATTATTTACAACACCGCGATGTACCCCTAAACTTTTAGATTTACCTATTCCTAAAATTTCAACTTTACCGTATTCATTTTTACGACCAATCATTGCCACAATCTTTGTGGTTCCTATGTCTAATCCTACTGCTAAATTATACTCCATGCCTTATATTTTGGTACACACTACTTGGTTGTCAAACTGCAAATTGACTTTACTGTAATTATTAAGTGTTTTTTCTTTTAGGTTTTTTTGATAAAACGCTTTTAAATTATTGATCTTTTTATTTAAAAAATTCACGTCACCTAATTGCACTATAAAGTTGCATTGTCTTAATTTTAAGTAAACAACCTTATCGATACTTTGATGAATTTCTATAACATTCTTTTTTAAAAACTCATCACGAGTAATTTTACTGGCAACTTTATGAATGTTTTTTAAATTATTTTTTTCTACATAACCAGTAACTAATGGTACTCTAGCTGAATAATTAGTAGATAATGGCATATAAGAACCTTCATCATCAATATAATAAGACGCGTTTGTACTCACTCGTGCTATAGGTACCTTTTGTTCAATTTCAGCATTAAGTGTACCATTTACAGCAACATACACTTCTGCTGTTTTTATCATTGGGTTAGATTTTAGGGCATTTTCTAGCTCATTCAAATCTAAAGTTTCTTTAGGTACATTTTTAACACCTCCATATTTTTGTATTAACAATTTACTAACAGTTTCGTTTGATACAAACAGATTATTCTCTCCAATAAACCTCACATGAGGGCTTGATACTTTTCTCTGCGCATTTTTTTGTGATGCAAAAGCAAACAAAAAAGCCACTAGTACCAATAAGACAAACATCTTTATGTAATTCCAATTAACTCGCAATATTGAATTCTTTTTTAATACGTTTTACTTGTTCTCCTATATCGCCTGCCCCAATGGTTAATATAATTTTAGCAGCACTATTATGTATCGCTGGCAACAACTCTTTTTTGTTTACCAACTGCTTATTTTCATTATTTATTTTACTTAGCAACCAAGCTGAAGTCACACCTTCTATAGGCAGCTCTCTGGCTGGATAAATATCCAATAACAGCAATTCATCAAACTGGGATAAACTTTCTGCAAAACCTTCTATGAAATCACGTGTCCGACTGTACAAATGCGGTTGAAAAATGGCCAATACTTTTTCATCTGGGTACATTTCCCTAACTGCCTGATGTACTGCATTAATCTCTTCAGGATGATGGGCATAATCATCAATAAAAACAAGATTTTCAGTTTTTATATGATAGGTAAATCGACGTTTAACACCTTTAAAAGATTCTAACGCCTCTATAAGCTGCTTACTAGAACAGCCATACTCCAAAGCCATAGCCATAGCTATTAAAGCATTCAATAAATTATGTCTGCCCGGTAAATTAAATCGTAAATCCTCAAGTACTGTTTTTGGAGTTTTCACATCAAAAACATAAGTACCATTTTCTACTTTTATATTTTGAATCGCATAATCCGAATTATCTTCTATACCATACGTAACACCTTCTAGCGGCAAACCATTTCTAACAAACAATTTCCCATTAGGTTTTAATCTTTTTGAAAAATCTTCAAATGTTTTTTTTAATTCTGAAGCATCTCCATAAATATCTAAATGATCTGCATCCATAGATGTAATACATGCCATATCTGGAGACAATGTTAGAAAGGAACGATCGAACTCATCTGCCTCCACAACCGAAACCTCTGTGCCATTCAATATTAAATTGGAGTTATAGTTCTCACTAATTCCTCCTAAAAAAGCTGTTAAAGGCACATCACATTTATTCATTAAATGCCCCAAAATACTCGTCGTTGTCGTTTTTCCATGAGTTCCCGCTACAGCTAAGCAAAATGTATTTTCTGTTATCAGTCCCAGAATTTGCGAACGTTTTAAAACCTTATAGGCATTCGTGTTAAAATATGTCAATTCCGAATGACTATTAGGAATCGCTGGCGTATAAACAACAAGTGTTTTTTCGACATCTAAAAAAGAAGCTGGAATATTATCTACCGAATCTTCAAAATGAACCTCTATACCTAAAACCAGCAAACCATTCGTTATGTCGGTTTGAGTTTTATCGTAGCCTGCCACACATTTATTATTGGCATGAAAATAACGCGCCAAAGCACTCATCCCGACGCCCCCTATGCCAACAAAATAGATGTTATGTATGTTATTTAAGTTCATTTTCGTCATTTCTGCATTGACAGAGATCAATTTATATTATCATTTGCCAGAAGCTTTTCTACTTCGTCTGCTATCTGAGATGTAGCATTTTCCAATGCCATTTTTTTTATATTGACACCTAATTCTTTTTGTTTTTCATGTGATGCCACGAGTTGTGAAAACTTGTTTTCAAAATCCACATCCAAATCTGCTTCTTTTATTATCATGGCTGCATCATTATTTACCATTGCCATAGCATTTTTTGTCTGATGGTCTTCAGCTACATTTGGGGATGGGATAAAAACGACTGGCTTACCTACAATACACAACTCTGAAACCGAACTAGCTCCAGCTCTTGAAATAACCATATCAGCTGCAGCATAAGCATAATCCATACGGTTTAAAAATTCAAATACCTGCACATGCTTTGTATTATTATAAATTTTATACTGCTGATAATACAACTTTCCACATTGCCATATAACCTGCACATTTAGCGTATTTAAAAAATCCAGTTTATTCTCTATCAATTCGTTTATCCTTCTAGCCCCCAAACTACCCCCCAAAATTAAGAGCGTATATTTTCCATGTTTCAAGTTGAAAAACTCTTTAGCCTCAACCGCTTTACTATCTACATTTAGCAAATCCCGACGTACAGGGTTACCTGTTTTTATAATTTTTTCTTTCGGAAAAAAACGCTCCAATCCATCATAAGCTACACATATTCTTTCTGCCTTTTTTGACAGTAACTTATTCGTAATTCCAGGATACGAATTCTGCTCCTGTATTAAACTGGGAACCCTATTTAGTGCTGCTACATACAACAAAGGCCCACTAGCGAATCCTCCCGTTCCAATAGCGATATCTGGCTTAAACGATTTTACGATCTTTTGCGCATTCCATAAACTACTTATAAGCTTAAAAGGAAATGCTAGGTTTTTTAAACTTAGTTTACGCTGAATTCCAGAAATCCAAAGCCCTTTAATATCATACCCAGCTTGTGGCACTTTCTCCATTTCCATTCTATCATTAGCTCCCACAAACAGAAACTTCGCATCAGGAAAACGAGATTTTAACTCATTTGCTATAGCTATAGCAGGATAAATATGCCCTCCAGTACCTCCTCCAGATAATATGATTTTGTATGTTTCTTTTTTCGCCACTAGCTCTTAAATAGTTTCACTTAAAATTTCCAACGGATTATCCTCCTTAATTTCCTGTTCTTTTATTTCTTCTCGTTTCGCGCTCACGCTTAAAATAATTCCTATCGCCAAACACGTCATCCATATAGATGTCCCTCCACTACTCACCAAAGGCAATGTTTGTCCCGTTACAGGAAACAACTCGACAGCTACAGCCATATTAATTAACGCTTGAAACACAATAGGCAAGCCAACACCCAATACTAAGAGTTTACCGAATATGGTATCAGATTTTTGAGATACAATAACAATCCTAAACAACAACCACATATAAAGGATTATAATTGTAAAACCCCCTATTAAGCCATATTCTTCTATAATAATTGCAAAAATGAAATCTGATGACGATTGCGGCAAGGCATGTTTTTGAATACTTTTACCTGGACCGACACCGAAAACCTTACCAGATGCTATAGCAATTTTTGCTTTTTCTATTTGATAATCTGCATCCGTATCTTCATTATTTGAATAGTTCTTAATTCTGTTTTCCCAAGTGGTCACTTTAACATGCAATGGTCCGGTTGTTAATTTTGCAAACATGACAAAAAACACCAATGCCAACAGGCCCGAACCTAGTATAACCCCTAAATAGCGCACAGGATACCCTCCTAAAAACACCAGAAACAACACCATTAAAAATATAATGGCTGCTGTTGAAAAATTTGAAGGCAAAATTAAGGCCAACACCATAAAAACAGGCATCCAAAGCGGAAGAATAGATTTCCTTAAGCTTATATTAATATCTTTAATTTTCGACATATATCGCGCCACATAAACCATCAGCACCACCGAAGCAAAAGTCGATGTTTGAAAAGACATGCCCACAATAGGTATTTTAATCCATCTACTAGCACTTGCCCCTCCCATAACTGTTCCTTGCAACATCGTAATAACCAACAACACCAAAACTATTGGAATCATCACCAAAGACAACCCTTTAAAATATCTATACGGGATTTTATGTACTCCATACATAATAACGAACCCTAAAAACAAATGCATAAAATGTTTTACAAACGAAATAAACGTATTACCGTTGTGCTTAACATATGCCAGATCACTAGCAGCACTGTAAACAGGCAAAAATGAGGCTATAGCCAACAACGCTACAATAGCCCAAATTAACCGATCTCCCTTTATGTTTTTAAATACTGTTTGCATCCCATCTGTCCTCCCAGACATCTTTCCTAATGAAAGTTATTATTATACTTTTAATCCCTACCACCTCCTTAATCTCACTTCGACTACGCTCAGTGCGATAAACAGGATAATTCCTGATTTTTATAAATTTCTTACTGCGCTTTTAAATTGACGCCCTCTATCTTCATAATTTTGAAACAGATCAAAACTTGCACATGCTGGCGACAATAAAACATTATCTCCTGCTTCAGAAATTTTATACGCAATTTTTACCGCCTCGCTCATAAATTGTGTTTCAACAATAACATCGACCATGCCCCCAAACGTTTGCATCAATTTCTCATTATCTGCGCCCAAACAAATAATAGCCTTCACTTTTTCATTTACAAAAGGAAACAACTCCTCATAGTTATTGCCTTTATCTTCCCCTCCAACAATCCAAACCGTAGGTGCATCCATACTTTCCAAAGCATAATATGTAGCATTTACGTTAGTTGCTTTAGAATCGTTTATATACTGTACTTTATTAATTTTTAAAACATGCTCCAAACGGTGTTCAACACCCTGGAAGTTTTCCAAACTCTCCCTTATGGTCTGTTTTCTAATTTTCAACAAATGCGAGACTGTCGAGGCAGCCATAGCATTTTTTGTGTTGTGTTTTCCTTCTAATTTTATATTTGTTGTTGGCATAATTATTTGGTTGTTATTAATTGTTATATTTATATTATCATCTTTTAAATACGCACCATTCTCTATTTGCTTTGTCAATGAAAATGGCAATAATGTTGACTGAACTGGATGTTTTTTTAAATGCTCGACTATCACTTCATCATCGGCATCATAAATCAAATAATCCGCTTTAGTTTGATTCATAGCTATTCTAAATTTTGAAGCGATATACTTCTCAAATTGATAGTCATACCTATCTAAATGATCAGGTGTAATGTTTGTAATTACTGCTATATGCGGTTTAAAATCGACAATATCATCTAATTGAAAACTGCTAATCTCCAACACATAATTATCGTAGCCTTCCTCTAAAACCTGTTTAGCAAAACTGTCACCTATATTACCCGCTAGCCCCACATTTAATACTTGTTTTAGAATATGATGCGTCAAAGAAGCCGTTGTTGTTTTACCATTACTCCCTGTAATCCCAACAATACTAGCCTGCGTAAACTTCGATGCAAATTCAATTTCTGATACTACTAATATTCCCTTATCACGAATCTGTTTCACCAAAGGCACTTTATCTGGAATCCCAGGGCTTTTCATTACAACATCTGCATTCAGGATTTTTTCTTCCGAATGGTTTTCATCTTCCCATTCAATCTCATTATTTATAAGAACTTCTTTATATATTTCTTTAATTTTTCCTTTATCTGAAACAAAAACATCATACCCCTTTTCTTTTCCCAAAAGCGCGGTACCAACACCACTTTCTCCACCTCCTAATATGACTAACTTTTTCATTTACGATTTTAGAATTACGATTTACGGTTTCTCATAGTTCTAATTGAAGCAACTGTTATAGATAATAATTCGTTTGCTTCGGCCAACAATCTTCTTATTTCATTATGCTCCTTGCCACCAACCTCTATAAGCAATTCCAAAAAGTACATACTCTCATCAGCTTCTTCTTCAACAATCTTTAGCTTATTTATAAAATCCGCATCGGACTTTGCCCTACACGCCGCTCTATAATTAGCCCCAACTGAACTTGAACATCTTATTAATTGGTTACAGTATGCATTGAACTCTCTTGAAACAGGAAATTTTGTACATAAATGCCAGCAATCTGATGCAAATTTTTTTGTTCTTTTTTTTAAAACTTCCTTCATATATTCTTAAATCCAAAATCGTAATTCGTAATTCTGACTATCTAATTTTCAATGTGACTATTGAAAGAATCGCTAATAGAATACCTACAATCCAAAATCGGGTTACAATCTTACTTTCATGATATCCTGATTTTTGATAGTGATGATGCAATGGTGACATTTTAAAAATGCGACGCCCTTCCCCATATTTTTTCTTCGTATACTTAAACCAGCTTACCTGCATGATTACCGATAAATTTTCCGCTAAAAAAATACCACACAACACTGGAATTAGCCACTCTTTACGAACAGCAATAGCTATCACAGCAATTATACCCCCAATGGTTAAGCTTCCTGTATCTCCCATAAAAACTTGAGCTGGAAATGTGTTGTACCATAAGAAACCAATTAATGCCCCTACAAAAGCAGCAATATAAATGGTTATCTCCTCCACTCTTGGGATATACATAATATTGAGATAGTCTGAAAAAATAATATTACCAGACACCCATGCGAATATCCCTAATGTAAGCACTATTATTGCCGATGTCCCGGCTGCTAACCCATCAATACCGTCCGTAAGGTTTGCGCCGTTTGAAACAGCAGTTATAATAATAATGCTGATTAGAATAAATATAATCCAAGCATACTTATCTAAATCTGGACTTATCCACGTAACAAGCTTAGCATAATCAAACTCATTTCCTTTCACAAAGGGAATGGTCGTTTTGGTCGACTTTGCTTCTTCCTTAAAAAGTTTTGATGGCGCTATATCCGCATCTTCAGCCAACATTTCCCGCTGCACTTCAATGGGAAGTTTTTCCTTTATAGTAACATCTGAATGAAAGAAGAAAGTCGCACCAACTATAATACCAAGCCCCACTTGTCCGAGAATCTTAAATCGCCCCTTAAGTCCTTCTTTATCATTTTTAAACTTTTTAATATAATCATCGATAAATCCAATAACACCCATCCAGAGCGTTGTTACAATTAGTAAAATGATGTAAATATTTTCTAGTTTAGATAGCAATAACACAGGAATTAACGTTGCCAGAATAATAATAATACCTCCCATGGTTGGGGTTCCTGCTTTCTCCTGTTGCCCCTCCAGCCCTAAGTCCCTTATGGTTTCACCTACTTGTTGTTTTTGCAAAAAACGTATAATTCGTTTTCCATATATGGTTGAAATAAGCAGCGACAGAATCATTGCCAAAGCCGCCCTAAAGGTTAAAAAACCAAAAAGTGTAGCTCCAGGGAATTGAAACTGTTTTTCTAAATAATCAAATAGGTAATACAACATGCTATTTTTGTATTTGCTTTAAAAATTCTTGTACCATTTTATAATCATCAAAATCAAAGCGTTCACCTTTAATTTCTTGATATGTTTCGTGCCCCTTCCCTGCTATTAAAATAATATCGTTGGGTTGTGCTAACTGACAAGCTGTTTTTATTGCCTGCTTTCTATCAACTATGGTTAATGTTTTTTTGTAATTCTGAGGGGCGACACCTTTTTCAATATCATTAAGAATATCTTCTGGAACCTCACTTCGCGGATTATCACTTGTAAAAATAACCTTCGTACTTAAAGCCGAGGCTATATGTCCCATTTTGGGTCGTTTGGTTTTATCTCTATCTCCTCCACAGCCAACAACTGTTATGAGTTCTTCATTTTTAGTTCGAATACTATTAATGGTTTCCAATACATTTTTCAATGCATCGGGCGTATGCGCATAATCTATTATCGCTGTAATTTTCTCATCAGAAATCAAATACTGAAACCTCCCACTTACATTATCCAATTCACTTATTAAGCGCAATATTTCAACCCTTTCAAGCCCCAACAATTCTGCAGTGGCATAAATAGCCAAAATATTATAAGCATTAACCCCCCCTATAAGTCGTGCCCATACTTCGCTATCATTTATTTTAAGCAAAAGTCCACTAAATTGGTTTTCCAGAATTTGAGCTTTATAATCGGCATAACCCTTTAAAGCATAAGTAAATTTTCGAGCCTTGGTATTTTGCAACATAACAAGTCCGTTTTTATCGTCTACATTTACCAACGCGAAGGCTTTTTCTGAAAGCCCGTCAAAAAACATCTTCTTAACATCTCTATATTCCGCAAATGTTTTATGATAATCTAAATGGTCATGAGATAAATTAGTGAATATGCCCCCTTCAAACAGCAGTCCTTCTGTTCTATATTGATGAATCCCATGAGAACTCACCTCCATAAAGCAAAATTCAACCCCTTCAATATTCATCTCCCTTAAATACTTATTGATAGTTAATGAATCTGGCGTAGTATGTGTTGCCTTATACTCTGTATCATCAACCATTATTTTAACTGTCGACAACAACCCAACTTTGTAACCTGCTTTTTTAAATAATTGATACAACAAACTTGCTATGGTTGTTTTCCCATTAGTTCCCGTAACACCTACTAGTTTCAAGTTTTCGGATGGCGTACCATAATAATTGGATCCCATTATAGCTAAAGCTTTACTGGAGTTCCCCACCTCTACATAAGTCACTCCATCTACCAAGTTTTCTGGTAATACTTCACATATAATTCCTATAGCACCATTTTTTATAGCCGTATCAATAAAGTGATGTCCATCTACAACATTTCCGCGAATGGCGACAAACAAATCACCTTTGTTAATTTTTCGAGAATCAAAATCGATAGCCCTAATATCAATACCCGTACTACCAACCACAGCATTGATTGTTACCTTATATAATATGTCTTTTAGTGCAATCATGAAGCTTTTAAAACTATCGTTTGATTATTTTTTAATTTCTCATTTTTACTTACAGATTGTGCTTTTACAACACCTCTTCCTTCAAGTTTTACTTTTACATCCACATCCATGTTCTCCAAAAGTGCCAGCGCATCCATTGCTGGCAAACCAATAACACTAGGCATTATTGTTTTATAAGTTCTTGCCGTTTGATAATAAGCAACATATTCTTTTTCTGCCGATGGATTTTTTACTTCAAGCGAATTAATCTGATTGGTTAACGGTGTTTCTATAAATATTTTTTGAGCTATTTTTTTAAAAACAGGACCAGATACATCGGCTCCATAATACCCTACTTCCCTATCTGGTTCGTGAATAACCACAATGCATGAATATTTAGGATTATCTGCTGGGAAATAACCTGCAAACGACGATATATAATTCAACTTTTTCTTATCTCTATAATCTTTTTGACAAGTACCTGTTTTCCCTGCCATAGAGAAATTTTTAGAATACAACTTATTTCCAGTTCCATGTTTTTTCTCTACAACATTTTTTAATAATTGACGGACTTTAGCAATAGTTTCCTTAGAACATATTTGCTCATTAATCACTTCTTTTTTATAAGGCACTATTACTTTATCAAACTCTTTAACTTCTTTTAAAAATTGAGGTTTTACCATTTCACCCCCATTTGCTATAGCATTATAAAATGTTAATGTTTGTAATGGCGTGAACGATACCCCATAACCGTAAGCCATCCATTGCAATGCAATACCGCTCCAGCGTCCATTTTTTATTCTAGGATCTGGAATTATAGGACTTGGTTCTCCAATAATTGGAATATCCAATTTTTGATTTAAGCTCATATCATACAATCTATCAACAAACATACTCGGCTTCTTCTTATAAGCCCGATCTATTGCCTTGACTATTCCTGTATTTGACGAGACTTCAAAAGCCTCTGAAACAGATATTTTCCCATAACCACCATACCTGGAATCACGCACTTTTTTGCCATAAAAAGTAAGCACCCCTTTTTCTGTATCTACCACATCACTGGTATCCACAACTTTATCTTCTAAAGCAGCAGTTATAGCCATTAACTTAAAAGTAGAACCTGATTCATGACTTTCCCCAACCGCATAATTTAATCGTTCATAATACAAGCCTTTACTGTTTCTACCTAAATTAGAGATCGCCTTCACCTCTCCTGTTTTAGTTTCCATAACAACCACACAACCATGATCCGCCTTATACTTATCCAACTGCTCTAAAAGGGCATGGTGCGCGATGTCCTGAATATTAACATCAATCGTCGTATACACATCATAGCCATCTTTTGGCTCTATTTGATTAAAGTCTGTAAGTGGTTTCCATTTATTCTTTCCAATTTTCTGCTTTAAGCGCTTACCATCTGTTCCTCTTAAATATTTCACCCCAAAAGCACCATCAATTCCAGGCCTGGTTACATTTCCTTGATCATCAAAACGCTCATAACCAATAGTTCGCCTTGCGATGCTCCCCATAGGAAACTCTCGCTTTGTTGTTTGCTCTACAATCAATCCACCTGAAATAGCCCCGCGTTTTAATAGTGGAAAATTTCTAAACCGAACATAATCTGTGTAATTAATATTTTTAACCAATAAATAATATTGATTCTTATTTGATCGCGCTTTTCTTATTTCTTTTTCATAATAGCTTGAAGACCTGCCCAAATACCCGGAAAGTGAATCACATAATGGTTTTATAAATTCTTCAAAGGTTTTTTGCTGAGACGTTACCGCATCTATAGCAATATTATATTTAGGAATTGAGGTTGCCAGCAAACTTCCATCATCAGCATACACATTACCCCTATTAGCAGGTATAGTGATATCCTGAATATCCCTCTTATCAACCAAAGCCCGATATTTATCTCCTTGCAAAAATTGAATGCTCAACAATTTAAACATCACAGCAAGCCCGAAGACGAACATACATCCTGCTATAAAATACAATCGGTTTAATATGCCTTTTTCGTTTACTGCCAAGGGCTTACTTTATTTTTGAGATTTAACCTTTATTTTCTTAGGAGGTATCACCGAGGGCGATAAACCTTTTCCTTTCATTTTACCAATAACCGCCGACTCCATTTTAAGTCTCATGAGCCGAGAACGCCCATCCACAAATGCTGAGCGCATTTCTTTAACTTCATTTTTCAATCGGGCAATTTCGTATACTTTTTTATCCGCACTATGCGAACTTGCTATCATTATAATCGCCAAAACAGAAACAAAAATGATAAACCTCCAATTTTTAAAAGAGTCATCACTAACTAAAAAAGTCCCTTTTAATATGTTATAGATGCTTTTTTTCATTCTTCTCTCTCTTTGAGATATCTTAATTATTCTTATTAGACTTTTAAAGCTTTTCAGCTATTCGCAACTTAGCACTTCTAGCCCTACTATTTGCATCAATTTCCTCTTTAGAAGGCACAATCAAGCCATTTACTTTTTTCAATGGCACTTCAAAATTCCCAAACATATCGCGCTCTGGCTCCCCTTCAAACATCCCATTTCTAATAAAACGCTTCACCAACCTATCTTCAAGAGAATGATAGGATATAAAACTCAATCGACCGCCTTTAAACAAAATGTCTGGTGTCTGCTCCAAAAACTCTTTTAACACCTCGATTTCCTGATTCACCTCTATCCGAATGGCCTGATAAATCTGTGCCAATACTTTGTTTTCATGTCGTGGTGGCAAAAACTTCCTCAGCACACCTTTTAACTGCTCGCTTGTTATGATAGGCTCTATTTTCCTATGCTCTACTACCAATCTTGCCATAGCAGGTGCCGCACGCAATTCACCATATTGCAAAAACACCTGCTTCAATTGCTCTTCTTCATATTCATTCACAACATGAAAAGCAGACAGTTCATTTTGCTGATTCATTCGCATATCCAGATCTGCTTCAAAGCGCGTAGAAAATCCACGCTCAGCAACATCAAATTGATGAGATGACACGCCGAAATCCGCCAAAACCCCATCAACTTGTTTAACACCATGAAATCGCAAAAAGCGCTTCAAGTACCTAAAGTTTTCATGAATCAATGTAAACCTAGGGTCGTCAAGAGCATTTTCAAGAGCATCCTCATCTTGATCAAAAGCAAACAACCTCCCGCGCTCACCAAGCCTTCTTAATATTTCCTTACTATGGCCTCCGCCACCAAACGTTACATCCACATAGACCCCATCAGCTTTGACGTCCAGACCATCAACAGTCTCTTTTAACAATACAGGGTTATGATATTCCATGGTCTTCATCGTCTTGTCCCATTACCTCTTCAGCTAAATCTGCAAAATCAACAGACGCATCATCAATGGCCTGTTCATATAAATCCTTATCCCATATTTCGATAATATTTATAGCCGAGGCTACCACTATATTTTTCGAAATATCGGCAAATACCGTCAAGTCCTTTGGTATTAGCAAACGCCCATTAACATCGACATCTACGATCTTTGCTCCCGCCGTGAACCTGCGAATAAAATCATTGTTCTTCTTTTTAAACTTATTAAGCTTATTCATCTTCTGCATTAAAATTTGCCACTCACCCATTGGATACAACTCCAAACACTTTTGAAACACAGAACGACGCAACACAAAACCATCGGATAAAATAGAAGACAGCTGTTTTTTTAAGGAAGCTGGCATCATTAACCTACCCTTTGCATCTACTTTGCAATCGTATGTTCCTGTTATTAAGTCCAAAACGGTTTATTGAAATTCTAACGTTTAAGTTTCAAATATATTGAAAAATATACCACATTTTACCACTTTATACCACTTTGTTGATAATTTTTCGATTAAATGGAGCTTAAACACGATTTCAATCGCTAAAAAACATGCTTATAGCTTACTATCAACATGTTGGAAACAAAAATTTAATAACATATTTTTTATCAACATTCCTGTAAGAAAGTTTTATTTTTGCCAAACAATTTAAATGGTTAAAATATGAATGAATTAACTATATTTGTTCTTAATGCAATGACCAACTAATAATGATGTATCGTTTAAAAAAGGAAAAAGAATATAGTTACTTTGAAGCTGGAGAAGGTACACCTATAGTGATATTACATGGCCTTATGGGTGGGCTTAGCAATTTTAATGCTGTCTCTGATTTTTTCAGCACCAATGGCTATAAAATTATCATTCCGGAATTACCAGTATACAGCATGTCATTGCTTAAAACCAATGTGAAGAGTTTCGCTAAATACTTACATGATTTTATTGAATTTAAAGGTTTCGACGAAGTTATTTTACTAGGAAATTCCCTAGGAGGACACATCGGTTTATACCACACCAAACTCTATCCCGAAAAAGTAAAAGCGCTTGTTATAACAGGCAGTTCAGGGCTTTATGAAAGTGCCATGGGCGGTGGCTACACCAAACGCAGCGATTATGAAGTTATAAAAAAGAAAGCACAAGATGTTTTTTATGATCCTGAAGTTGCCACTAAAGAGATTGTCGATGAAGTTTACGAGACCGTAAACGATCGTAATAAGCTTATAAAAACACTGGCCATTGCCAAGAGTGCAATAAGACACAATATGGCCAAAGATTTACCTAATATGAAAATACCAACTTGTATTATTTGGGGTAAAAATGATACAGTGACACCACCAGATGTTGCTGAAGAGTTTAACGAACTTTTGCCAGATTCGGATCTGTTTTGGATAGACAAATGTGGACATGCCGCCATGATGGAACACCCTGATGAATTTAACAAAATCCTTCAAGGATGGCTGAATAAACGAGCGCTTTAAGGTTTACATAAAAATAATATTCGATTAATAAAGATTCCTGGCTTCGAGGGAATAATAATAAAATGAAGATTAAATCTGCCGAGTTCGTAGTGAGTAATTCCGATGTTGCCCAATGCCCCAAAAGTATGTTGCCTGAATATGCTTTTATTGGCAGAAGTAATGTTGGCAAATCATCACTTATAAATATGCTGACTAGCCGAAAAAGCCTAGCAAAAACATCTGGCAGACCTGGAAAAACACAGCTAATAAATCATTTTTTAATCAACAAAAATTGGCACTTGGTAGACTTACCTGGTTATGGTTATGCTCGTGTTTCTAAAAGTGCTAAAAAAGTATTTCAAAAATTTATTACACAATACTTTGCATTTCGAGAACAGCTCGTTACTGCATTTGTTTTGGTGGATATTAGACACAAGCCACAACCTATCGATTTGGAGTTTATGCAGTGGTTGGGCGAAAATGGCATCCCATTTTCTATTATTTTCACGAAAGCAGACAAGTTAAAACCAAAGGCTATTGAAAATCACGTGGAAATTTATAAAAATGTACTTCTAGAGACTTGGGAAGAAACTCCTAATTGCTTTATCACCTCTTCATCTAAAAGCATAGGAAAAGAGAATTTACTAGAGTATATCAATAGTCTTAATGAAAATATTCAATTAACTTCTCCATAGTCTATAACGCTCGGAATCAATTACACCAAATAGACTTGTAATTTTCTTTACGAACAGCACCAGCATTTCATCGAAAAATTTTTCATTCAAAAAACTTATTCTTCTTTTAATCGACAAACCGCTTCTTTCTTTAACAAAATTGCAATATAAAACCCATTTGTGGTACGATTTATTAAAAATGTACCACAAACAACATGTAAGTTTATATTATTTTTAATTGTAGGAAAAAACATTTTTTTGTTTTAAATAAAAATCTTATCCCAATTTTAACTTAACAATAATTTTTATGGTAAAAACTATTTACAAATTAGCAAAAAAGCCAAGCACTCTTGGTTTGAATTTTCTATTATTATCAATGATAATAATAAGCTCCCAAACTGTGTCCGCCCAGTACACCCTTGTTAATGCCAACAATACAGGCCAGGTATACCAAGGTACTGCTCCAGCAGGCACAGGTAACGTCACCGATATTCGTAATAAACTTTTTGATGCAGGTTTGCCAAGTTCGGTAGTAAACACCAGGCTAACCCAAGGCAATTTTGCTAGCAATATAGCACAAACCGATGCTATGAAAGAAACCGCAACAGCCTTAGCCAACAGGCCTGCAACATATTCAGGCTCTGGCACCGTTGTAAACGCTTCTAACCTAGAAAGTCAACGAAATGCTATTGCTGGAAATGGAGGTACATTTATTTTCAGAGGTACTATTAATTTGAATGCGGGAAACAAATTAATAAAGGTTGGATCGAACACTACAGTATGGGTAGACGGTACAATTAACTACACGGGGCCCGTATTGCCTGGAACCATTCCTGATGAATATTCGGTAAGTGATGTTCTTCGGGGTGTATTTGAAATTAAAGGATCGAATGGGAACAACAAAACTAATGTAAAAATCTTCGGTACCAAAAGAAGCAAAATAAACGGCAATAAAAGAGTCGCAGGGATTTATTCTAAATGGGTATCGAACTTAGTTATAGAGGGCATCAATTTTATTACTTGTCGAAATGTGCTTTTTATAAATAATACTTATGGACAAAACTCAAGGCTCGAGGCTAACTATATTTACGACTGTGCCAGAAGAGCCATTCATTTGAAAGCATCCAACAACACTTTAATAAAAAACAACCTGATGGTTAAATGCGATGTCGACGGTGTTGATATGGATGCCTATGTAAACGGGATTAAGTGCATAAAAAATGTCGCGTTCGATGCAGGGAGTCGCTGGCAATATTGGACCGAAATCGCCGCAAAAAATTGTATCACCGACAGCAATATTGGAATACATATTCGTAACGGAGATGGTGGTTTCCAAGAAAACGGAAGTGAAAACGCAAGACCTAATGAACCGCCCACTCAAAATAACGCCTGGATTAACAATCATGTTTTCTATGCTGATGATGCAAATAGCTACCGTCAAGGGTTTTCTTTTCACCCGAATAGAAAAATTGACAGACCATCAACTACATTCAGAAATAATACCGTTTGGTACACAAATTCGAATGCATATAAAAACAATCCTAAAACAGATGATCTGAGCATCTTAAATGACGTATACTACAATTTATATGATCCTAATACACTTCCAAACAACAATTCCATCTCAATAACCAATTCTCCTACTAGTGTAGCTCCAGGCGAGGATCTTAGTGTTACTGTTAATTACACATCAGCAGGTCAAAATGAAGTTGTCGCCATTGTAAATAGTCCCACAGGAACCTGGTTAAGCAATGCTAAGCAAACTGTTTCTGGAGGAACAGGCTCTGTTACTCTTAATGTTGGACAAGCTACCAATTGGACTACTGGTAACAACTACAAACTTGAGGTCATGATTCGTCCTGTAGGCGGTACTTATAATGACCAGCTTGATTCTAAAACCACAAACTTTAATGTTGTTAACACCATATCTAATAGTGTAACTATAACCAATTCCCCTGCTAGTATAGCTCCAGACGAGGATCTTAGTGTTACTGTTAATTACACCTCAGCAGGTCAAAATGAAGTTGTCGCCATTGTAAACAGCCCCACAGGAACCTGGTTAAGCAATGCTAAGCAATCTGTTTCTGATGGATCTGGCTCTGTTACTCTTAATGTTGGGCAAGCTACCAATTGGACTGCTGGTAACAACTACAAACTCGAGATCATGATTCGTCCCGTAGGCGGCTCTTATAATGACCAGCTTGATTTAAAAACTACTAATTTCAATGTAATAAATACCAATACTAACAGTGTAACTATAGTTAGCGCCCCTGCGAATGTAACACAAGGAGAAAACGTCAATGTAACTATCAATTACACATCGATAGGTCAAAATGAACTAGTCGCTATTGTAAATAGCCCTACAGGAACTTGGTTGAAAAATGCAAAACAGACTGTTTCAAATGGATCTGGCACCGTTACCCTATCGGTTAACCAACCAACAAACTGGGCTACAGGAAATAATTATAGGCTAGAAGTCATGATTCGCCCTGTGGGAGGCTCTTACAATGACAAGTTAGATTCAAAAAACACTACATTTAATGTAAACAACTCCCTAACCAGTAGGTTCGTTGCCAAGAACACTTCTCACACAAGAAAAAGCAAAATTTTAATGTACCCCAATCCATTAAAAAATGGAAAGCTAAATTTAGATTTAACCGATGTTAATGATAACAGCTCGGTAAGTGTTTATGATATTAAGGGTACAATAATAACAACTCGCAAAATTAAATCGGATAAAATGTATTTTGATGCCAATCCATTTAAATCCAAGGGTTTATATCTTTTTAGAATTCATGGCTCTAACTTACAAGAATCGGTCGTATTGAAATTGATTGTCCAATAAACACATGGTATATTCCAAGACAAAAAAAGAGGACATCTAAAAAGTCTTTATAATTTGATTTGTCAGGTTGAGCTTGTCGAAACCGATATTGAATATCAGTTATATAAAAACATTTCGACAGGCTCAATGTGACATTGTACTCACTTATTAGCCCCCTCTTTCTTCTGTTATAGTACCAACTGAATAAATTCCTTATATATGCATTCGTCTGTTAAAAAAAGAAGTATTCTACAATAAAATCAATGAAGCGCAACTATTAAAATTAGCTCTTCACATCTAAAGCATCACGCAATGCATTGCCTGTAAGCATGAACGCCATAACCAAACTCATAATACAAAGCCCAGGTATAATGGCCAAATAAGGTTTCCCTAATATAATATAATTATAATGATCTTTAATCATTGCCCCCCAACTTGCCATGGGTGGTTGCGCTCCAATACCTAAAAAGCTCAGGCCACTTTCTATTAAAATAGCACCTGCAAAATTAGCAGCCGAAATAACTATCACTGGCGCCATAATATTAGGTAAAATATGTCTGGTTATAATTCTAATATCATTAAACCCCAAAGCCCTTGCCGCAGTCACGTACTGCATTTCTTTAGTACTTATTATTTGTCCGCGTACCACCCTAGCTACCTCTACCCACATGGTAAGCCCCACTGCTATAAACACCTGCCAAAAACCTTTCCCCAATGCTAGGGTAATAGCAATAACAAGCAATAACGTTGGAATAGACCATGTCACATTAATAATCCACATAACAACAGCGTCTATCTTACCTCCAAAATATCCTGAAATACTGCCCATAAAAATACCGATGAACAATGAAATAAAGACAGCTACAAATCCTATAAAGAATGATATCCTAGCTCCTACCAAAACTCTACTTAATAAATCTCTTCCGTATTTATCTGTCCCGAAAAGAAAATACCTTTCTTTTATATAATCATTTACCTGATTGTTTGGAAAAGTACTTAACGGTATTGTTTTTTCAACCCCTTCCAATCCATCAGATGCATACTCCTTATACATAAGCATGGCTTTCTCCACCGAATATTTTGAAATAGGTATTTCTGTATCTGTATTTTTCTTCCCAAAGAAAACCTTATTCAACCAACTTTGATGGTTTTTTAACTGTGAAGGAATCGTCAACATATCCACCTTAAAACCAGGCTGCTTAGAATGAATTGACAAATGCATTTGGTTAGCATACTGTGAATTATCCGGCGCAAAAACATAAGCAAAGATCGCCACTAAACCAACTAATACAATAAAACCAAAACTAAAAACGCCCCAAAAGTTCTTTTTAAATTTTTGGAGCGCTAACCGTTTTAATGAGTTTGATTTATGACTCATAAATAAACTTTATTTTCTTACCGTAGATGCTACTTTTTTAATAGGGTATGATATTTTTAAATCTTCCAATACATTAAGTGCTTCTTCTATATAAACATCTTGACTTAAAATCTTGTGCCAACGTTCACGCTTTTCTCTTAAGTCTGTAGTATCATTTTCAAAAAGTGATTTTTCATAACCATGAGATTGAAACGTTAAATTTGTTTGATATTTAGAGATCGCATCAAATTTTTTAGACTCTTCTTCATTTAAGTCCAATTTTGCCTTATATGTTTTATAGTTTAATGAAAATACTGTTTCGTCAATTTTACTTTTTACCCATTTAGCATTTTCTTCAATAAGCTTTAACTGCTCATTGTTTACCATACGTTCTTTACTCTTTCTTACGGTTTCATTATAATCAAAATAATATTCCCAAGGCGTATATTCTGCAGCATCAATTTCATCCCACGGTAATGGGTTGTCTTTATCCTTCTCTCCAACATCAATAAAACTGAAGCGCCCTGGTACTTTTACGTCACTTTTAACGCCTTCTAACTGTACTGATCCGCCATTAATTCTATAATACTTTTGGGTTGTTAAAGCTAAAGCCCCTAAATCACCGCTCATATTGTTTCTTAACATGTTATTTAAATTAATAACATTTTGAACTGTTCCTTTTCCGTAAGTTTGCTTACTACCTATAATTATGGCACGTTTATAATCTTGCATAGCAGCTGCCATAATTTCGGAAGCCGATGCCGATATTTCATTAACCAAAATAACCAAAGGACCATCCCATGCTATGGATTTATCCATATCTTTTAAAACTTCTTTAGCTTCACCAGTAGAGCGCACTTGAACTATGGGACCTTCTTTTATAAACAACCCAGCCATATCCACAACTGCTGGCAAAGAACCACCACCATTGTTACGCAGATCTAAAACCAGCCCTTCCATGCCTTCAGATTTTAATCGTTCAATCTCCTTTTTTACATCTTTAGCTGCATTTACATTTTTATAATCTTTAAAATCCACATAAAAAGCAGGTAGATTAATCACTCCAAACTTTTTATCCCCTTTATTTACTATCGAAGATTTAGCAAAGGTTTCCACAAGTTCTACAACATCTCTAGTAATTACTATATCTTTAATTGTACCATCAACTTTCTTTATGGTTAATGTCACTTTAGTCCCTTTAGGGCCTTTAATATATTTTATGGCATCGTTTATACGCATCCCGACTATATTCACAGGAAATTCTTCATCTTCTTGCTTTACCTTTAAAATAACATCTTCGACTTCAAGTTTTCCACTTCTCCAAGCTGGTCCTCCCGAAATAAGTTCTACAATTTTTATGTAGTCCATTCTTTTTTGCAACCTAGCTCCAATACCTTCTAATTTCCCAGACATACGTTGGTCAAAATCTTCTTTTCCTCTCGGTGCCAAATAATAAGTATGAGGATCGAACTCCTCTACAATCGTATTAACATAAATGGCAAACCAATCTTCACGTTGTAAGTCATCAATATTATCATTAAAATAGATATCAATTGAACTAAGCGTCGCTTCACGGGCTTCTTTCTCAATTTGAGCTTCCGTTTTCATGACATAAGACGGATCTTTTTCCTTGGCGTCTTTTTCTTGCTCTATGATATCATCATAATTAGAAAGTGTAGAAAATTTAAGTTGCTTTCTCCAGCGTTCTTTCATTTCTTTTCTGCTTCTTACAAACTCTCTATTATCATTATTTGTATCGAACACCTCATCAATTGTGTAGTCAAAAGGTTCTGACAAAACTTCCTTATAAATCTTTTTTGCTTCCTCTATACGCTTTAACATACGCTCATGTACGACATTAAAAAATGTGATTTCTGTCGCTTTAAGCTGATTATCAAGAAAGTACTTATACTTTTCAAAATCTCTATAATCAGACTCGTAAAAATAGCGTTTCACAGGGTCTAAAACTTCAATATAATCTGAAAATAATTCGGAAGAAAATTCGTCATTCATAGCAATAGGATCAAAATGACCTTGCTCTAAAACAAATGTTATAATTTGTACCAGTAATTTATCTTTATCTGGATTACTAAACTTCTTTGTTGTAAAACTGCATGACCCAAACGCTAACAGCAATAAAAGTGATAAAACTTTATAATTCCTTTTCATAATTTTTCTCATGTATTAATATTTAATTACTTAAAAAAGCAAAACATATTTTTTCACTAAAATAAGGAAAAAACCATGCCAATATAATCAATTGCAACTAATTTTTTGTTAAACTAAAGAAATTAACCGTTTACTGACGAAATTGTGTATTTTAGCGATGCCATAGAAGAGCTTAATGACAGAAAAACCACTCATATTAGTAACAAACGACGACGGTATTAATGCTCCTGGCATTAGAACATTAATTTCTATAATGAATCGCATTGGTGACGTTGTAGTTGTTGCGCCAGACAGTCCGCAAAGTGGCATGGGACATGCCATTACTTTAGACTCTACACTTTACGCTGAACGTGTTTATTTAGACGACGGCCCGCAAATTGAGTATAGTTGCTCTGGAACACCTGCCGACTGTGTAAAGCTTGCCATTAGAGAATTATTAGATCGAAAACCAGACCTTTGTGTTTCTGGCATTAATCACGGTTCAAATTCATCCATAAACGTCATTTATTCCGGTACAATGAGTGCTGCAATCGAAGCAGGTATTGAAGGCATTCCAGCTGTTGGCTTTTCATTACTTGATTATACCTGGAATGCTAATTTTGAGGCGTCAAAAAGCTATGTACAAACAATTGCCAAACAGGTTTTAAATAATAGATTACCAAATGGTATTGTACTGAATGTCAATATTCCTAATATTTTGAAAGAGGATATAAAAGGTATTAGAATTTGCAGACAAGCTAAAGCGAATTGGGTTGAAGAATTTGACAAGCGCAAAAATCCGCAAGGAAAGGATTATTATTGGCTTTCTGGAAAATTTGTTAATTTAGATGGAGGCAAAGATACCGACGAATGGGCTCTAGAACAAGGCTATATCTCTGTGGTGCCTATCCAATTTGACCTAACCGCACATCAATATATTAAAGATTTAAATACCTGGAATTTAAATGATTAAAAAAGATATTTTTATAGGCATATTTGTTGGTTTAATAGCTAACGCTATTGGCTTGTTTTTTTCAGCAACTTTTCTGGGACAAGGAGATGATTTTATAAAAGTTATTAAAGCTGCAGCCAATGAAGGTTTTTTAGGAAAATTAATAAGCTTAGGTGCCATTTTAAATCTAATAGCTTTTTTTATTTTTATAAGAAAAAAGCAAGATTACAGAGCAAGGGGCGTTTTATTGATTACGGTTTTTATTGCTGTTTTCACATTCGTTTTTAAACTTTTTTAACTATTGAGCTCTTCTTGTTTTTTTTATTTGAAGACAAAAAATGCAATTTACAAGAGGTAAAATCAAATTTTAAGTATAAGGGCTCGACTGCGCTCGACCTAACAATAGAAAAATGAAATATTACATTTTAGCAGGAGAAGCATCTGGCGACCTACATGGTTCTAACCTTATGAAAGCATTACTAAAAGAAGATGTTAATGCCGATATTAGGTTTTGGGGCGGTGATCTTATGCAAGCTACAGGAGGTACTTTAGTAAAGCACTATAAAGAAAGAGCTTTTATGGGGTTTACCGAAATTATTATGAACCTCGCTAAAATTTTCAAACTCATTTCATTTTGTAAAAGCGATATTAAAGCTTTTAACCCCGATGTTGTTATTTTTATTGACAATTCTGGCTTTAATTTACGTATAGCCAAATGGGCAAAAGAAAACGACTTTAAAACCAATTATTATATTTCACCTCAAGTTTGGGCATCAAGAGCTCGTAGAGTAAAAGCCATAAAACGTGATATTGATGCCATGTATGTTATACTTCCTTTTGTAAAACCATTTTACAAAAAACATGATTATGACGTTACTTTTGTAGGACATCCGTTAATCGATGCCATTGCTAACCGTAAACAGGTTGATGAATTTAAATTTAGAGAAACACACAACCTATCCAACGAACCAATTATTGCCTTATTACCAGGAAGCAGAAAACAAGAAATAACTAAAATGCTATCGGTGATGCTAAGCCTGGTTGAGAACTATCCCAATTTTCAATTTGTTATTGCAGGTGCCCCTAGCCAAGATTACAGTTTTTATGAAACGTTTATAAAATCTCACGATGTTAAATTTATTTCCAACAAAACGTATGATTTATTAAGTGTATCAACATCTGCTTTAGTCACATCTGGAACAGCGACTTTAGAAACTGCTTTGTTTAAAGTACCTCAAGTGGTTTGTTATAAAGGCAGTGCCCTATCCTACCAAATTGCTAAAAGAATTATCACTTTAAAATTTATTTCTTTAGTGAATTTAGTAATGGACAAAGAAGTTGTTACAGAACTTATTCAAAATGATTTTAATAAAAAGAGGCTTCAGCAAGAACTGGACAAAATTTTAAATCCTGATATACGTCATAAATTATTTTTAGAATATTATGAACTCGAACAGGCTTTAGGAGGTAAGGGTGCTAGTGAAAAAACGGCCAAGCTTATTTATGAAGGGCTTAAGACTTAAGACCACTCCGCTGTTAGAACCAAGAACTAAGACTTCTGTTTTAACTAACTAAAGAACTGAGGTACTAATAAAATAAAGTTTTCTGTACATTGGAATTATTCTGCCCCCCTCAACCATATATTAAAGGTAAAGTATCTAATTATAAAAATTCTACAAAAAATAGTACGTTAAGATTATTTTTCGATAAGACGAATCGATTTTTTATTCATTGAAAATCAACTAAAAAAGATAGCAAAGCCAAATTTGATAAAATCTCTTCTCTAAAATAAAAAGTATTTGTATCTTATTTTATCATAAATTTACACTTAGTAACCCAAACCTACTTTATTTTAATTTATGCATAGAGCAATCATAATTCTTTTAATATTTATAAGTTTAGCCAGCTGTAAATCTTCGAAGAGAACTAAAAGCAAAAAACAAGCTCCTACAACAGTAATTAGCAGAAAAAAAACCGATACTCATAAAACGAAAACAACTGCTACCCCCAAAAAAACATCTAAAGCCGACAACATTGTTAATTATGCTAAACAATTTAAAGGTGTTCGCTATAAATGGGGAGGTACAACAAAATCTGGAATGGATTGCTCTGGATTAGTTTTTGAATCTTTTAGAGCGCATGATATTTTTTTACCAAGAATATCTAGAGATATAGCAAAAAAGGGACATGAAATTTCATTAAAAAAAGCTCAAGAAGGTGATTTGCTTTTCTTTAAAACGGGTAAAAGCAGGCGCAATAACATCAATCATGTTGGTTTGGTTATAAAATCTAAATCTGGAGACATTGCCTTTATTCATGCCACGAGCAGTAGAGGCGTTATTGTTTCTAAACTTTCTGAAAAATATTGGAAATCAGCATTCATTCAAGCGCGTAGAATATTGTAAGTTATTTCGTATATTGCAAATTTATGCAATTGCTTAACTTTACAATAATCAAATTAACGGTTTGCCTCGTCTTAGGTATATTTCTTGGTTATTTGTTTAACATTCCATTGAATGCATCTTTATGTATAATGGTCTCCTTTTTTGCAATTTTATTAGTATTATATTTTGTTGCCAAAAACCAATTTATAAAAACCAGTTGGTTTGGTGTTTCTTCCTTTTTAGCAATGATTAGTATTGGTTTACTAACGGTTAACCTTCATAATGAAAAAAATTTTTCTAATCATTATACGAATCAAGTTTCAATAAAAAATGATTCCTTAAAAAGGATTACATTTAAAATTAGAGACGTTTTAAAGCCTGGAAAATTTCATGACAAATACATCATAGATCTATTAGATATTGATGGACGCAACGTAAAGGGAAAGTCGCTTTTAAATATTAAAAAAGATTCAGTAACAACCTTTTTAAAAGTTGACGATATCATTGTAAGCAAAACAGTTTTTAGCAATTTAGCCCTTCCGTCAAACCCACATCAGTTCGATTATAAAGCTTACTTAGAGAAAAAATATATTTATCATCAGTTATTTGCTTCTAATCGATCTCTTTTTAAAGTAAATTCGAATACACATTCTCTCTCAGGTCTTGCTAACAACATTCGAGAATATATCAACTCAAAATTAAAACTATATCATTTTAATTCTGATGAACTTGCGATAATCAATGCTTTATTATTGGGACAACGGCAAGACATCAGCGATTCTGTATATAAAAGCTATATAAACGCTGGGGCGGTACATATTCTAGCCGTGTCTGGTTTACATGTGGGTATTCTTTTAATCATTTTAAGCTTGGCCCTCAAACCCATGGAAAGCTTTAAATATGGAAAGCTAGTAAAAACGGTATTATTGGTTGTTTTTTTATGGTGTTTTGCACTTATTGCTGGGTTATCGGCATCTGTGACCAGAGCTGTTACCATGTTTAGCATTGTAGCTGTAGCCATAAATCTAAAAAGACCGACTAATATATATAACACGCTGGCAATATCTATGTTTATAATATTGCTTTTTAAACCCCTGCTTTTGTTCGATATTGGTTTTCAGTTAAGCTATTTGGCTGTTTTTTCTATTGTTATTGTAGACCCGCTTATATACAAACGATGGAAACCAAAATACAAAATCGTCGATTTTTATTGGCATACATTTACAGTTACACTTTCTGCTCAATTAGGAATCATACCTATAAGCCTTTATTATTTTCATCAATTTCCAAGTTTGTTTTTTATATCTAATCTGGTAATCGTTCCCTTTTTGGGGTTTATTTTAGGTTTCGGGATACTTGTTATGCTATTAGCTGTTTTAAATATACTTCCTCAGTTTATAGCAGACACTTACGGTTATATTATTGGCTTCATGAATCGTTTTATTAATTGGGTTTCAAGACAAGAATCATTTTTATTTAAAGATATTGCTTTTAGCTTTTTATATGTTTTAGCCTCATATCTTGTTATTATTTGCTTAATAAAGCTTCTTAAAAAATGGCATTACTATCGTCTAAAATATTTGCTCATTGCTGTGGCAATCTTTCAAGGTGCTGCTATTTACACGAATTACAATAAACCTACAAATGAGTTTATTGTTTTTCATAAAAACAGACATAGCCTTATTGCAAATACCCTGTATAATAAAATGGGGGTGGCTCAAGATTTTGATAGTCTATCTAAAACAAATAACATTATTAAAAACTATGCTATCGGTAACCATATTGATATTATTGAAACAGATTCATTACAGCACCTTTATCTTCTTAATAAGAAAAAGCTTTTGGTTATTGATAGCTTGGGGGTTTACAATATAAAATTATTTGAACCTGATTATATATTGCTAAGGCAATCCCCAAAAATAAACCTGGATAGGTTAATTGATTCAATAAATCCTAAATACATTATTGCAGACGGAAGTAACTACAAATCTTATATAAGATACTGGGAAACTATTTGTAAAAAAAGAGGAACCCCCTTTCATCAAACAGGCAAAAAAGGCGCTTTTATTATTCGATATTAGTTTTTTTGATAAAGATTCCAGACCTCTCTGGAATAACAATTTTAAATGAAACTTTTAAATTTCATTCTTCAACTCTTAAATTCAGGTTTAAAAGCTTTATAGTAAACATTAAACTTTTCTTGAGTATCTATGGCTTTATGATCGTCTTTATAAAACATTTTTAAATACAGTTCTAATTGCGGTGGTGTTTGAAAGCCTTTTATTGGGGCTATCACATCGCCTTTTTCATCTAAAAAAACAATGGTTGGATACGCCTGTATTTGAAAATAACGAGACAACTCATGTGCAGAATTACGTGTATTCACTTTTGCAGGATTATAATTAGGGTTTGAAAATGTTTTTCCTTTATAATTGATTTTCTCATCACCTTCAGCATTAAATTTTACAGCATAATAGTTTTCGTTCACATATTCAACGACGTCTTTATTATGAAATGTCCTTTTGTCTAGAAGCTTACATGGCCCGCACCAATTCGTGTAAACATCTATCATAATTTTTTTAGGTGTTTCTTTTTGAAGCGCTACTGCTTCTTCAAAAGTCACCCAATTAATTTTTTGAGCATTTGTTAAAACTGTTGTAAAAACAGCCAATAATAGTAATCCCTTTTTCATCTGTTCAAATTTTATTGCTTTTTCTACAACATTGATGTTGCCTGATCTATCCATTTAGCTGGTCCTCCCGACACATAGCCTGTTTTTCCCAGACTGGTTAAATTTATTTGTTTTTCGGAATTCATTTCTGGATTAACAAACCAAATTGTAGGATATCCTCTTACTTTAAACATACTTTGTAGTTGACGGTTCTGAGCTTTGATATTATCATCTTGTGGCACTCTTTTCGGAAAATCCAATTCTACAAGAACGACATTTTCATTAGCCCATTTTTTAAATTCATTCGTTTGGAATACTTCTTTTTGTAAACGTATGCACCAACCGCACCAATCTGATCCCGTAAAAAACATGAGCAGGGGCTTTTTTTCTTTTATAGCAAATTCTGATGCTTTTCCCATATCGGTATGCCAAGTTAACTCCTGAGCACTGGCAAATACAGTTGTAAAAATGCTTATTAAAAGTATATAAATTGTTTTCTTCATATTCATGTTTGTTGCAAAACCTATACCGAACTTACAAAAAATGCCCCAAATCTGGAGCATTTTGAATATTATTTCATGTAGTTTTTCGATTAACGGACACCGTGCATGAGCTTTTTTATGATGGGAGTCATTACAATAGAAAAGAAAGCTGCAACTAAAGAAACGATTGTTAAAATCCAGAAAAAGTAACTAATTCCGTTTTCGTTAGCTATCTTATCAACGTTCTCTCCAAATACTCCAGCCCCCTTCATTCCAATGGCAATAGCCAAATACCATACTCCAAACATGAAGGCTATCATTCGAGCTGGCACTAACTTACTCACATAAGACAACCCTACTGGCGATATACATAGTTCTCCCATAGTATGAAATAAGTAAACCAGAATTAACCATATCATACTCACTGAAGCTGTTTTTGCTCCAGGTTCTATCCCCATAGCTCCAAAGGCCACACAAGCCATACCTAAACCTAATAACAACATACCTATTCCATACTTCATATTGGCTGAAGGATTGTATTGACTTTCCCACCATTTAGAGAACAACGGAGCTAAAGTTATAATAAACAAGGAATTTAAAACACTAAACCATGAAGCTGGCACTTCTAAATTATCATCTTTTAATTGATCTAAAAGCATCCAGATAGCTATTGACCAAACTATTAAAAAACTTAAACTTAAAGTTATGTTTGACCATTTATATTTTCCAAAAGTTTGCTTAAACAGCAAATATAAAACCCAAGTAATAATTCCAAGTGGAATAAGAGTCATCGCTGCATTTACAATTCTAAAAATATTTGCAGAAGTACCATCTAATGTTCTATCTGTATAATCTTTAGCAAATATTGTAAGTGTTCCTGGTGACTGTTCAAAAATAGCCCAAAAGAACACAGATAAGAGCGCAAAAAAGGTAACAGCTATCAATTTATCTCTTGTAATTTTAGAATACTGCGTAAATCTATAAACCAACAATATAATAAACAGTACCAAAGCTATTAAAATGGCTGTATTATTGCCATTTTCTCCCAGAAAAGAAAAGATATTAAATTTACCCTTAGAAATTGTAGTTGCAGGCGCATTAATGATCCATAATAAGCCTAAAGTAACCATTAATAATATTAATCCAAGTTGCCAAGTAGTAAAAGGAACGCGCTTATCATTATCTAAAGCTTCTATTGAATTTGCATCATCTTTTTTAGGCTTCAATCCTATATTACCAAAAATATTTTGTGCTAACCAAAACTGAATTAACCCAAAAAACATAAAAATCCCAGCCAGTCCAAAGCCAAGACTCCAACCCACTTTTTCGCCCAAATACCCACATAGTAAAATGCCTAAAAATGCTCCTGCATTAACTCCCATGTAAAAAATAGTATAAGCGCCATCCTTTTTTTCGGGTCTGTCTTTATACATTTCTGAAACAATAGAGGTCATATTTGGCTTAAAAAAACCATTACCAATAACCAAGAGTCCAAGTCCTAAATATATAGACCATTGTGTTTCAACTGCCATAGATGCATGTCCTAGAGTCATTAACAAGGCTCCAACAACAACTGCCCAACGGAACCCTATAACTTTATCAGCAAAATATCCACCCATCATAGTAGAGAGATACACTAAACCTACATAAGAGCCAAACAAAGCCATGGCATGTTCACGGGGCCACCCCCAACCTTCATCTAATAATGAAGCTGTTAAAAAAAGTACTAGTAATGCTCGCATACCATAATAGGAAAAACGCTCCCACATCTCGGTAAAAAACAATACAAATAGCCCAGACGGATGCCCTAATACAGTACTCTTAAAAAATTGGTCGGTTGAGTTTTCATTCATAATCTTATATTTTAATTATCTGCTAATTCAAAACCTTCTGCTTCTTCATTTTTTAAAATCCTTTCACTTTCTTCAACACCGTGCGTTAGCCTTTTTAAAGGTTTTAAAATCATAATAAAAAGAAGCCCTATAATCACTGTAAAAATCACTATTCCTGAAAATATAGTAAGTTCTCCAAACTCTGAAGCCGACTCACCAACAATTCCCGCTACTTTATTACCTAAACCAGTAGCAGCAAAATAGACTCCCATCATCAAAGAAGCGTATTTTACGGGGGCTAATTTTGTGATAAACGAGAGCGCAACTGGAGAAATACAAAGTTCTCCAATTGTGTGAAAAAGATAGGCCAATACTAACCATATCATGCTAGAGGTTCCTGACTTATCAAATTCCATAGCCGCAAATACCATAAACAAAAAACCAAAACCCATAATTATAATACCCAATGCCATTTTAAATAATGATGAAGCCTCTTTACCTTTTAATTTACGTTTTGCCCATATACTAGCTATCAATGTCGCAAATAATATTATAAAACCTGCATTCAAACTTTGAAACATTACTGTAGGTACTTCCCAACCAAACAACATCCTATCTGTCTTAGTATCTGTATACAAATTCATTAATCCGCCTGCTTGTTCGAAAGCTCCCCAAAATATGATTACCATTATAAATGATAACAGTAGTACCATAAAACGATCTTTAAAAATTTGAGTATCTAACTCCTTATAGATCATCATTAATAATGATGCTATTGCAGTTAAGAATAAAAACAACAAACCATATCCCCAATCCATTGTGTACCATCCAACAATAGAAGCAGCTAAAAGAATTCCTGCAAACAATAACTGTTTTGGTGAACTGAATAACTTAGAATATAGTTTTCCATAAGAGACTTCATTTTCATCATTTTTAGTTGAAATAAAATTTCCTACTTCTGTTAGATACTTTTGTCCAATTAAATAATTTATCAACCCTAAAACCATAACAATACCAGCAAGTCCAAAACCTGCATGCCATCCCCATTGTGCAACCACTAAACCAACAGTCATAGTAGCTAATAAGGAACCTAGATTAATTCCAATATAAAAAATGCTAAATCCCTTATCTCTTCTTATATCACCTTCTTTGTATAATCCTCCAACCATAGTTGAAATATTTGGTTTTAACAAACCTACTCCCAAAATAACTAACCCTAACCCTGTATAGAAAGCCCAAATATCTGTAAGTACTAAAACACCATGTCCTAAGCATAAAATAATAGCTCCGATTAGTACTGCTTTTTTTTGACCAATCAATTTATCTGCTATCATACCTCCTGGAATTGACATAACGTAAACCAACATCGTATACCAACCATATAAAGCCAGAGCTTCTTTATCTGTCCAACCTAAACCTGCACCTCTATCATCTCCAATCGTTTGGGTGGTCATATATAATACCAATAAGGCTCGCATTCCATAATAGGAAAAACGTTCCCACATTTCAGTTAAAAATAAAATATACAAGCCTATTGGTTGTCCAAATAGCTCTTTTTGATGTGGTTTTATTACAGTAGCCGCCATAATTTACAATTAGTTAATTTATCCTTTAATTTTTATTTTTTCTATTTCCTCTTCTTTTTGCTTTTTTATTTTATCACCAAGCTTATCATTGATAAAATTTGTCATTTTTTTATACAGATGCAATCTGGTATTTCCTCCATAAATTCCATGATTCTTATCTGGGTATACTGCCCAATCGAATTGCTTATCTGCCTGAATCAATGCTTCTGCCAGGCGCATGGTGTTTTGTAAATGTACATTATCATCACCAGACCCATGTACCAGTAAAAAATCTCCTTTTAATTTATCGACATGATTTATAGGTGAATTATCATCATAACCACCAGCATTTTCCTGAGGTGTTGTCATATAGCGTTCTGTATAAATGGTATCGTAAAAACGCCAACTACTAACTGGAGCCACTGCAATAGCCATTTTAAATACATCATTTCCTTTAAACAAGCAATTACTACTCATAAACCCACCATAACTCCATCCCCAAATACCTATTCTGGATGCATCAATATACGGGCGTTCACCCAATTGTTTTGCTGCTGCGATTTGATCCTCTACTTCATACTTTCCCAATTCGTTTTGAGTCACTTTTTTAAACGCAGCACCTTTTAAGCCAGTCCCCCGCCCATCGACACATGCAACTATATAGCCTTGTTGTGCCAAATGCTGATACCAATAATCGTTCGCACTATGCCATTTATTTGAAACAGATTGCGAGCCTGGTCCAGAATATTGGGTCATAAATAACGGATATTGCTTTGAGGCATCAAAATTGGCTGGTTTTATCATCCACATATTAAGATCATTTCCATTTATTTGAATGGTACTGAATTCCTTCTTTGATGTTTTATAGTCTAAAAGCTTTTGCGACAAGACATCATTATCTTTTATACTTTTTATTAAATTTCCTGAAGCTGCACTATTTAAAGTATATTCTGGCGGTGTAGAAGCACTTGAAAAAGTATTGATGAAATAGGAGAAATCGGCACTGAAAGCAGCTTTGTTGGTACCCTTACTTTTTGTTAATCTTGTTTTATTACGTCCATTTAGTTTAATCGAGTATACGTCTCTATTTATGGAACCATTTTCAACGGATTGATAAAAAATTCTATTCGTTTTTTCATCATATCCATAATAGTCGGTAATCTCCCAATTTCCTTTGGTTATCTGATTTATAAGTTTTCCATTTTTATCATAATGATATATATGATTAAATCCATCTTTCTCACTCGTCCAGATAAAACTGTTATCCTTTAAAAAGGTTAGGTTATCTGTAACATCAATATAAGCAGCATCTTTTTCGGCTAATACTAAATTTGCTGTATTATTCTTAGCATTTATCATCCATAAATCCAATTCGTTTTGGTGCCTGTTCATATAATGTGCACTCAAAATATCCGAATCGTTGGTCCATTCAATACGCGGAATATAAAAATCATTATACGTTTTATCTACTTTAACCTCTTTTGTTGCTTTAGTACTCAAATTATGGATGTGCAATGAGACTAAGGAGTTAGCTTCTCCTGCTTTTGGGTACTTAAATACTTGTTGTGTCTGATAAAGGCCTTCACCATAAACATCCATTGAGAATTCTGGCACCTTCGTTTCATCAAATCGTATAAATGCTAGTTTATCGCTTGTAGTATTCCACTCGAAAGCACGAACAAATGCAAATTCTTCTTCGTAAACCCAATCTGTTATTCCATTGATTATAGTATTCTTTTCCCCATCGAAAGTTATTTGAGTCGTCGTATCCAGCAACAGATCTTTTACGTATAAATTATTACGCTTAGCAAAAGCGATTTTATTTCCATCCGGCGAAAAAGTTGGTTCTTGAATTTTATCTTCGTCAATTAAAGTTAAAGATGCATCATTAACATTGTAAACATAATAGTTTCCTAAAGTAGAACGGCGAAAAATTGAGGATTCATTGGTTGCCAAAATCACTTTATTTTCATCCTCACTAAAGGCATAATCGGTAAAGTATTGTATGCCCTCCAGTGATTTCGAATTCACTAAGGTTTTAACTTTTGTCAAAGTTTTATAATCATAAATATCAATAGTTGTTGTTCGTGAGTACCTGTCGAAGTTTAAAACAGAATATTGTTGTCCGTTAGCCATAGAATGCAACACATCCATTCTTTCTGTTCTAAAAGAACCATTCCAAATGGATTTTAGAGTAATTTCTTTTGTCTGAGCTGCTATAAAAATTGTTGTAAAAAAACAAATGCAAAAAGACAATTTTAGGTATTTCATTAAAAAAAGTGTTTATTTCATAAAAGGATGTCAAGTTTACTAAAAATTCTGCAAAAAACCGTCATTATTAACACTTAAATGACCTCACTTGAATTCAAGCGTTCAATATTCATACCAAGAGTAGTATCTTTGTATTGTAAATTAACATTTTATGAGTAAATCTATTGCTGGTTTTTCTAAGCTATCTAAATCTAAAAAAATTGATTGGATTGTTGAAACTTATTTCTCTAATACAGAAGATGCCAAACGTGTTTTAAAACAATATTGGAATACCGACGAAAAACTACAACAGCTTCACGACGAATTTATTGAAAATACGATAACCAACTATTATTTACCACTTGGTGTTGCACCTAATTTTTTAATCAACGATAAGTTGTACACCATCCCTATGGCTATTGAAGAAAGTTCGGTAGTTGCTGCTGCCAGTAAAGCAGCAAAATTTTGGTTAGAGCGTGGCGGATTTAAAACGCGCATCATTTCTACGACTAAAATTGGCCAGGTTCACTTTATTTATAAAGGTGATTTTGAAAAATTAAAACGATTTTTTAGAGACGTAAAGCCGAAACTCATTCAGGATTCTAAAGTGATTACCGCAAACATGGAAAAGCGCGGTGGGGGCATTATAGACATTGAGCTACGTAATAAAACAAACGACATAGGCAATTATTATCAGCTCCATGCTTCTTTTGAAACGCTAGATGCCATGGGAGCTAATTTTATAAATTCTTGTTTAGAGCAGTTTGCTAAAACTTTTAAGAGTGAAGCTTTAATGTTTGGTGCTTTTTCTACCGAAGAAAAGCAGATAGACATCGTGATGAGTATATTATCCAATTATGTCCCTGATTGTTTAGTACGAGCAGAGGTGAGTTGCAAAGTAGAAGATTTAAGTGAAAATGACTCGGTTTCTGGGGAAGCTTTTGCCGATAAGTTTATTCAAGCTGTCAATATTGCTGAAGTAGAACCTTATCGTGCCGTGACGCATAACAAAGGTATTATGAATGGTATTGATGCCGTTGTTTTAGCAACAGGGAACGATTTTAGAGCCGTTGAAGCTGGTGTACACGCATATGCATCAAGACATGGAAAATACAGCAGTTTAACGCATGCCAAAGTTGAAAACGGCCTGTTTTCCTTTTGGATAGAAATTCCTTTGGCTTTAGGTACTGTTGGGGGACTTACAGGCTTACACCCTTTAGTTAAATTAGCTTTAGAATTATTACACAAACCATCTGCTAAAGAACTTATGCAAATTGTGGCGGTAGCAGGCTTAGCTCAAAATTTTGCAGCACTTCGCTCGCTTACAACTACAGGTATTCAACAGGGGCATATGAAAATGCATTTAATGAATATCCTTAATCAGTTTGAAGCCAGTAACGAGGAAAAACAGGTAATTACTGAGCATTTTAAAACAAATACGGTAACACATAGTGCCGTTGTTGAGGCTATTAATAAGTTAAGAGTGAAAGGTTAACATAATTACAGTTATAACAAGATAAATATTATGCCCAAGGGTTTTGTATATATATTAGAATGTTCTGATGGTACTTTTTATACAGGTAGCACAATAAATTTGGATAAAAGATTAGATGAACACCAAAATGGTAGCGGTGCAAATCATACAAAAAAAAGACTTCCAGTAAAGCTAGTATATGTTCAAGAATTTCTAAGAATAGATGATGCTTTCTATAAAGAAAAGCAAATTCAAGGTTGGAGCAGAAAGAAAAAACTAGCTTTAATAAAAGGAAATTTTAATGAATTAAAAAAATATGCAGAGTGTATGAATGACAGCCATTATAAAGAGTGGCTTCGACTACGCTCAGCCATCGAAAACGATACTAAAAACAAACAAAGCCAATTGGTAACTGAGCGTAGTCGAAGTTACAGTAACGGAAAACTTTTACTCACAGGAGAATATGCTGTTCTTGATGGTGCCCTATCATTAGCTGTTCCTACAAAATATGGGCAATCTTTAGATATAGAGCCAATTGACAAGCCTGTTATTTCTTGGAAAAGCTTAGATGAAAATGGAGCCATTTGGTTTGAAACAATTTTTAACATCACTAATAATGGAATTTCTCTTGCTGTTAAAAATGACAATACTGTTTCGGAAAGGCTTATTCAAATCTTGAATGCCGCAAAACAGCTTAATTCAGATTTTCTAAATGAAGACAGAGGTTATAAAATAAACACCAAATTAGATTTCCCCAGACATTGGGGATTGGGCACTTCTTCCACATTAATAAATAATATAGCTCAATGGGCTTCTGTTGATGCTTATAAATTACTAAAAATGACCTTTGGAGGTAGTGGTTATGATATTGCCTGTGCGCAACACAACACGCCCATTACGTATCAATTAGAAAACAGCCAGCCATTAGTTAAACCTATAGATTTCAACCCTTCATTTAAAGGTCATTTATATTTTGTTTACTTAAATAAAAAACAGAATAGTCGAGACGGGATTAAACATTACAATGCCAATAAAGGTAATTTACACTCCTATATTAAGGACATCAATACGATCTCTTCTCAAATAATAGCTTCTAATTCTTTAGAAGACTTTGAGTCGCTAATAACACAACATGAAGATATTATTTCTAAACTAACTAAACAGCGAACCATTAAAACACTTTTATTTAATGATTTTAAGGGTAGCATTAAAAGCCTAGGCGCTTGGGGAGGCGATTTTATCTTGGTGGCTTCTAAAGAAAACCCAATGCCTTATTTCAATCAAAAGGGGTATAAAACTGTCATCCGTTATACCGATATGGTGTTATTATAAAACGAAAAAGGCCCCGTAAAAACGAGACCTTTTTAAATTTTATTTCTTTTAGTTCTGCTTACTGAACCTGAGTTTTAGCTCTATTATCTTCAATCTCTGCAGCTTCTTTTAAAGCGTTATATAGTTTAGAGTTCACAATATTTATTTTTTGCTGCTCTACTCTATTCGCTGCGGCTTGATAATTATCAAGTTTTACTGCTGGTGTTGCCTTAGTAACTTGAATCATGTAAACACCATTTTCACCATCAATTAATTTTGAAGTTTCTCCTTCTTTTAATCCAAAAGCAGCTCCCACAACTATAGGTTCTCTTCCCGCCCCAGAAATCGTTGGACTCTTCATATTTATTGCAGATGCAGATCTTACCGTTGTATTTTCGGCAGCTGCTAAATCCTCAAGTGTTTTAGCAGACACTCTGTCTCTTATCATTTTAGCTTTCTTCTCTTTTCTAATTAGAGGCAATACTTTTGCAGTAGCATCTTCTACAGACATTAAACCTGCTTTGTGCTGCGCTACTAACTGTGCAATCACATAACCATTAGGAATATTAAAGCGTTTAACAGCTCCAACTTCTGCATCTTCTTCAAAAGCCCAACGTACAATTGGTCTTTGATTTCCAATACCAGGTATATTTTCATCTAAAACTTTAATCCCATTGACTGGACGTACTGCATAACTTCCTTCTTTTGCTAAAGCCTCAAAATCGCCTTCTCCTGCTTTAATTTCAAAGTTAGAAGCATCTCTAAATACTTTTGCTGTAGTCGCTTCAGATGGTTCAATCTTTCTAGCTATAGTACCTACTTGCACTGCTTTTACTTTATCTGTCTGCCCTTCAATCTCAATGACATGGAATCCAAAGACTGTTTTAACAACACCTAAATCTCCTGTTTTTCCTTCAAATTCAAAATCATTAAACTCTGGTACCATCGTATTGTATGGATGCCAATCGTAACGACCTTCTTTTTCTAAGCTTCCTTTATCTGTAGAAAACTCTTTTACCAATTCTGGAAATTTAGAACGGTCAGACTTAATAACCGCTAACAAACTATCTGCAGTCACTTTTGCTTCGGCTTCAGTTTGTGTCACCTCTGGAGTTGCACTTCGAGACCCTGTAAAAGGAATTAAAATGTGTCTTACTTTTACTGAATCTGGAATTTGTTTAACAGCAACTACCTTAGAAAGCTTAAAATAGCCATTATCTTTATATGGACCATAAACACCACCTTCGTCAAGCTTATAAAGCGTATCAGCAACTACCGTTGGCAAACCTGATTTAAACACAAAACGATTGTCGAATTTAATATCTGAATTTACATTAATATAATCTTCATTATCCTTAACTTTTGAAAAAGCAACAATGGTATCTTTTCTCCCAGTCTCATCAACAAACCTCCCATTCAAGAAAACATTAAGGTCTGCTTTAATCGCATTTTCATCTTCAACAGATGCGACTTCATTAAACTGTACAAATTTAATATCTCTAGATGCCTCTACTTCGTATTCTTTCTTGTTTTTATTGATATAGTCTGATATTTCAGATTTAGAAACCGTAACTATACTATCTTGAATCGATGCATAAGATACTTGAACAAATTTAATATCTACTTTATTGCCTTCTAATTTATGCTCTAATTCACCTTCTGCTAAAGTTCCTGTTAAACCTGCTTTAACCAAGTTGAAATAATTTTGCTGCAAACCTCTTGCTGCAACAGATTTTTCGTAGTTAACCCAACCAGCATATCCTTCCTTTGAAGTTTCTTTTAAATTAGCAATGTATTCGTTTAATTTATTCTCATCAAAAAGCCCCGCTTCGTTCAAAAACTCTGGACTTGTTGCCAATGATGTTTTAAGCAAATCACGCATTTGGTCTTTTTCGACAGAAATTCCCAATTCATCGTATTGTGTTTGCATGACCGCTTGTCTAACCTCTTGCTCCCATACACTATTCATTACCTGTGTATTAGTCGCATTAGGACCAGCCTGCCTTTGCGCCGCCTCCACTTTTAGCATAAAGTCTTCACGCGTAATATCTTTTCCGTTTATAGTAGCAACTATATTTTGTGATTTTGAAGTAAGTGCATCACTGTTTTTAAATAAATCTGCTAATACAAAAGAAAATAACGCCATTGCTATTATTAATATTAAAAATAGTGAACGTTGTCTAATCTTATTTAAAACTGCCATTTGTAATTTAAATTTTTAAAATCCGTTTCAAGGATCTAACTTGTTAAGTTGGTTGTCAATTTAACAATAATTGACAAAATATCGTGCGCGAAAATACCATTTTCTATTTAATAATAAAAGTAGAAAGGTGCATTAATTGTATTAAGTTTCAAGATTCCTGCTTTAAGAGGAATGCCATATATATGGAACTCCTATTAAAAGCTTTGAGCAGTTCTAATCAAATCAATCCTCCTCCAAATGTTTAAGTTCTACCATATCAATTTTAGTATTTGATACTTCTAAAATTGTAAACTGAAACGTGTCAATTTTAACAATATCATTTTGGGCAGGAATCTCCTCGGTATGATTGACTATGAGCCCTCCTAGCGTTTCATAATTCTCACTCTCAGGTAAGTTTATTTTATATGTTTCATTAATATAGTCAACCTCTAAACGTGCCGAAAACTTATATGTGGACTCATTGACAACTTCTTCAATTAAATCTACGGTATCGTGTTCATCTTCAATTTCTCCAAACAGTTCTTCAACAATATCTTCAACGGTCATAATACCCGAGGTTCCTCCATATTCGTCTAAAACAACCGCCATACTCCTACGCTTTTTTGTAAGCACACCCAATACATCTTTTATCAGCACGGTTTCTGGCACAAACTCAACAGGTAGCATCATAGATTTAATGCTCTTTGGTTTTTTAAATAATTCGAAAGAGTGCACATACCCCAAAATATCGTCCATAGTTTCTTTATAGACCAATACTTTAGTACATCCACTTTCTGTAAACAATGTATTAAGTGATTTAATAGAGTCGTTAATTTCCACAGCTATAATTTCTGTACGGGGCACCATAACTTCTCTTGCTTTTACTTCAGAAAACTCAAGGGCATTCTGAAAAATCTGGATTTCTGTATCAACCTCTTCATGCGCTTCAACAGATTCCATTTGTTCGCTTATATAATTGCCAAGTTCTACTTTTGTAAATGCTAATTGTATCTGATCGCCTTTTGTTTTAAAAAAGCGTTTAAGCACAAAATCGGATATCCAAATAACAAAATCGGAAATAAAAGTAAATAAGACATAAAATGCATAGGCTGGAATTGCCAAGATTTTAATTAATGTATTTGAATAGATTTGGAAAAATACCTTGGGCAAAAATTCTGCAGTTATTAAGATAATAAATGTAGATATTACAGTTTGGGAGAATAAGCTTAACTCGGTAAGCATGTAATTTAAAAAGCTATACGATGTTGGCAGTATGGTTTGAAACCATTTCACTAACATGTCTCCCATAAAAAAACCGTAAACAACCAATGCTATATTATTGCCTATTAGCATGGTTGCTATAAACTTTGAAGGTTTAGCAGTTAGTTTTCTTAAAACTTTGGCAAAGATACCTTCCTGCTTTTTTTCAATTTCAATATGAATTTTATTTGAAGACACATATGCAATCTCCATACCTGAGAAAAAGGCAGAAAGTATTAATGATGTAATTATTATAATGGCATAAATACTCATTTAGTTTGAATTCTCTTTATTTTCAAACTTTTTGCTAAACTTTCTCCTAAAGAAAAACATAAAAATAGCTAAGGCAGCCAGTAATATGGATGGATAAGCAATTTCGCTTGCGTTTAAATACTTTGCTATGGCATCATATAAAAATAGGGCTGCAAAAACCAAATAGGCATATTGAAAAATCTTAGAATATTTCATAGATATATGAATCGTTAATTAAAACAAAGATAGTAAAATCGGGAAAGAAATCTGGAAAGAATTGGTTATTCGTCAAGTGAAATAATGCCTGTTACCTCAAGTACTTCAGCATTTGTAAATTTCTGATTAGAGTCGAAACCATTACCCTTAATAACATCTTGTTTGGTGGTAAATGTAACTGGGACATTTGTAAACAGCCATTCCTTTTTTTGGTCGTAATACAACTGTTCTGTCTTTAACACATTACCATCGTGTGTTGTAATAATCACATTGCCTTGTAAGTCTATAAGGTCTGTGTTATTATATACAATAGCATAATCTGAAACTATAGTACTTTTTCTATTTTCTTCATCATACACATACAGTGTGATACCTCCTGTAAACTCGTTAAAGGGGAAATCCCTATTCGAATAATCGAGCATTTTAGCGCTTAAAAGATTAGCCGTAACACGGCCTGAGTCTGTATATTTTAAATTTATGTGCTCTGCAATTCCAATAGGTTCATTTTCTGAAACGCCAATTTTTTGAACCTGTTTAAAGTTGTCACTGCATGAAAAAAACATAGTCACAGTAATTATTACTGTGACTATGAATATATTGTATTTGTTTTTTTTGTTCATTAAATCTTTGGCACTGTAACTGAAGCTCCAATCCAACAACCAATTTTTATAACCTCACCAGATCTTCCTGAGCTAAATATTTCAGATTTTTGTGGTGCTTTGGCCTCATAATTGGCTACCGATTTAGCTGAGTTTTTCTTTTGCGTAGGGTCTACACGAGCAGCTTTTCTTGCCTCTTTTGCAGCCAACCAATATACAGCTCTTTTGTTAAAATTAGAATCGCCACAGTTATTTGCACTAGCAGCATACATTGCAGCTATAGATAGGTAAGGACGCCCATTCGATGGGTTTAACTTTAATGCTTGTCTGAAATAATTTCTAGCCTTACCATATCTGTGTTTTGCTTTCAGCTTTAAAGCAATTCTATTATAAAGTTTTGCTTTTTTAAATTTATCTGTTTCTAAGCTAATTGCTTGCTCATAGAACTTAATAGCCTCGTTAGATTTCTTTTGTTTGTCTTTTAATATTCCTAAATAATAAGCAGAATTTGCTGATGGACTTAACTTATGGTATGCATTGACTAAGTCGAAGAATAATGGGTCATCCGTACAATCTTTCTCAGACATTTTCCCAGCTGCTCTTTGTAACCAAACTGCATCATTTTTATGAGCTTCAAAATCTTTCTTATATAAAGGAATTAAATTTTCGCAATTCGCTCTATCCCCTAGTTTCTGGTCAATACTTCCAGAAATTTGATCATAAGCTTTTAAATAACTCTCATAGAACTTTTTAAATTTACCTTCTTTTTTAGTTAATGCAGTGCCTGCATCTTCTTTCTCGATAAGCTTATTCAATTTTTCTGAGTAGTTCTTAACCTCTTCTTCAACTTTCTCTACAACATCATCATACTTGTTAAATAAATCTTTTGCTGGTTTCTTTTTAGCATCGTATAAATCTACCATTAAAGAAAAATAAGTGTATAAGCTTTTTGGGTTTGTAAAAGTAGCCTTATCTAGTTTATAAGCAGCATCATAACACTCATAAAGTTCTTCCTTTGTTTTATTTAATACTTTTCTGTTATCATACATCAATTGGCATGCTTTTGCTGCATATTCTCCTTTTTTGGTTTTGCTTGCAAAATACATGGCTCTCTGCTCCCAAAGCTTTAATAAGTCATTGATATAATTTACTTTATCTGTAGCAACAGTTGCTTTCTTTATTTTATGATTTAAAATTTTCTCACCATCAATATAGATTGCATTATTAAATTTTGGACACTTATTTCTTACTGCCATCCATGGTTCATAAGCTGCATCATAATTTTTAGCTTTCACATACTCATGGAAAATAGAAAGCTTAGTCATACACTCCTCATCTTGTTGTGCAAAACTTATATTTAAGCCAATAAATAATAAAGTTAATAATGTAATTTTTGTTTTCATAATTATAATTTTATGCTATTAGTCATACTTTCTTTTTTGAAACCATCTATCGTTTAAAGATAAACTTATTCGAAAATTAAAAAAATTCTCTTGAATCAAATCACTGTTAGTTGTTCCTCGTTTACCAACTTCAAAACCTAAATTTACATTAGATAAAAGATTCCCTACTGGTAACCCTACTCCAAAAGACATGCCAAACTCATTAATCGATTCGTTATTTATATTTAACCCCGTTTTTTCGTAACGTAATCCTGCCCGATAAACAGCTCGTTTAAAAAAGCTAGTATAAGAATTATATTGTGGAATATAAAATCCTCCTAAAGAAAAAGTTGAAGCATCCTCAAATGTTGTAAGAGTACTAGTACTTGTATATAATTCGTTAGAAAAGTTACTTGTTTTTTGAGAAACATATTCGGCTCCAACAAACCATTTCCTTGGTTTCCCTACTCCAGCCCCTATAGAAAACCTTGATGGTAAAATTAAATCGGTTTCCAACAAACCAAGCGCCTCTAAATCGGTTTCTATAGTATTAATGACAATTTCTTGCTCTGTTGTTGATGATGTTCTTATTGTAGAAAACGACCTCAGGTTTTTAGACACTAAATTACTCTCAGGCGTATACGTTATGCCCGAAGAAAGTTCTAAATTATCTGTTATCATCTTTTTGTATGACAGTCCAAAATTAAAGTTTATACCACTTAAATCCGATCTGTTATTTTCACGTGACTGTAATTGGAGTGGTACCCCATCGCTATCGTACAAAAATTCAACGGTACTATTCTGAATGTTTCCAAAATTATATTGAGCATCAATACCGACACTTAATCCATCCATAATTTGATATCCTAGACCAAGAAACGCTTTGTTAAGGCCTCCTTGCCCTCTAAATCTATTCTCTATATTTCCAGCATTGTTTAAAGACTCCAATTTGTATCCAACCGATGTGTACGGCATTAAACCAAAGCCAAGACCAAACCTACCTACTGGCACAGCTAAAGCTAAGTAATCAAAAGTAGACGAGGATGTTTTATCTGTTTCAGAATCACTTTTTAAATTGATACTGGAGTGACTTCCTCCTACTGTAAATTTTATGGGTCTACTTTCATTATTAAAAGTTGCCATATTTTTCCCAGCATAAGAGGCTGGATTTCGCAAATTAATGTGGATACTATCGCTATAAATACTTAATCCTCCCATACTCCTATTTTCTACGGTACCTTTAAATTTAAGACTTCCAATGCCATAAAAAGAATAAGGAGAAGCCGTTCCTTCTTGACCGTAACTGTGAATTGCAAAAGCTGCAATAAAAACTAATACAAGTTTTTTTATCATTCGTTTGAGTTAAATTGTAAAATATAGTTCAATCCCTCTAAAAGAAAATTAGAATTGGCAAATATGCTACTTTTTAATTGTTTTGACAAAAAATTAGCGTCACCTCCTGTTAAAATTACTGTTAAATCTGAGTATTTTCGATTATATTCTTCAATAACACCATCTATTTCTTTTAAAATACCGTGTACAACCCCCGAGTGAATAGATGCTTTTGTTGAATCTCCAATGATACTTTTTGGTATTTCTGACTCTAATAACGGTAAATTTGCCGTTAAATTATTTAATGATTTATAACGCATTCGTAGGCCTGGAGAAATGGCGCCTCCCATATATTCATTAGCCATAGTTATAAAATCGTAAGTAATGCAAGTTCCTGCATCTATTATGAGTACATTATTATTTGAAAACTGTTCAACAGAAGCACAGACTAATGCTATTCTATCTACCCCTAAGGTATTTGGTGTAGTATAAAAGTTTTTAAACGGTAATTTCACATTAGAATCCAAGATCATAACGTAAAAATCTTCACTAATCCTTTTAACATCTTCATTGTTTAGCTTTCCTACCGAAGAAATAATTGCTTTTTTTATTGAAGGGTATTTGCCTTTTAAAAGATTTATGCTTTTCATTACAGAATCTAAGGTTATAGTTTCTTTATACTTTAGCGCCCCCAATTTAAAAACAGCAAGTTTCACATAAGAATTACCAACGTCTATTATTAAATTCATAAATCTTTTAAAAGTGTAAATTTACAAAATGAGGTATAATAAATATTTTTATTTAACTTTATATTATGTCTAATCAGACATCTAAAATTATTGGATGCGATTTTTTATAATTTTCTTTGGGTAATTATAAAAATGAATATATATTTGCATCCGCTTTAGCGAGGTACCTTAGCTCAGTTGGTAGAGCAAAGGACTGAAAATCCTTGTGTCCCTGGTTCGATTCCTGGAGGTACCACAAAAAAATCCCGAAACATTAGTTTACGGGATTTTTTGTTTTTATTACAATTTAGCTATAAACTAACCTATTTATAAAACCAAATCGTAATATTCTATTCAGGGGGTTCACTCCTTAATTAGTTTCATTACTTTACTTCCATATTCTGTATGCAACTTAACAAAATATACTCCTGTATTAAGCTGACTGATATCGATTTGTTTTAAATTATTCGTTTCTGAAATTAATAATTGTCCATTTAAATTAAGCACTTCTAATTTATCAAGCTTAGCTCCATTATTAGCTATAGTAACTGTATCAGTTGCTGGATTTGGATATATTCTTAATGCATCCAGGTTAACATCATTAAGACTTAAAGAAGCGTCTACAGTAATAGTGAACATACAAGTATCTGTATTTCCTGAAGCATCAGTAGCCGTTATTGTTAAGTCTATGCTATCTCCATTTACATATTGGGTTCCTGAGGTTATATTTTGGCTTACCAAAGGATTCGAGTCGCAACTGTCTGTTGCAGAAGCATAATCTGGCAAAGTAAAGAAACCGCTACCATCTACGCCAACAATTAATGGACTTGTTGGACAGTTTATTCCTGGAGCTGTAACGTCGGCAACTGTTATTGTTAAAGGTTGCTGTGTGGCATTGCCATTAATGTCTGTTACAGTAATAGTAACTGGTACATCCCCTAAATCACTACAATTAAAAGTTGTTTGGGTAGCTGTTATAGTATCTACAGAACAGTTTTCTACAATGTCTTGAGGAATAAAAGCCACATAATCATTGGTTGTTGACCATACAGATTCATTACGCCCAGGAACAACTACCGCAGCTGTACCATCTATATTCTCTACACCTTGTGTTTTATCATTGCCTGCATCTTTTGTACTTGTTCCATGAATTTCAATAATATTAGTGCTTTCAAAAAGTTTTACCTGACTTGTTGTTGCATCTGGCGATGTGTCATAATATGCTACATTATCAAAATCTATAATAACTACTCTATTTGGTGCTGTTCCTCTTGTTTCATAACGTACTGTACCACCATCTTCAATGTTAATATCAGTCCAGTCAAAAGCTATTAAATTGCTTGGCGCACCAGAATTAGGAAGCGATTCTCCATTACAGCAACCATCTTCTCCTTCATCTGAAAATGTTATAAATCCATTAGATGATATATAAAATTCTGTATAATCATTACCATAGAAAGTGAAGTTGAATCCAATAGGTAACGCGCTACTTACTTCATCATCACTTAAAGTAACCTCTATTCCTGTGGCAGAAATATCAACAGGATCAAATGTTCCTGATGTATCTATACCATAAGTAAAGGCTTTAGTAATTAAATCTTCTGGCTGAATAGTAGCAGAACCATTTGAGTCTAAGTTTACAGTGGTGTTTTTTGTAGAAAACATTGGTGATTCATTATCATTTACTGTTACGGAAAAGCTGCATCGTACAGTAGCACCACTATTGTCTGTTAATTCAAAAACATTTAACGTTGTACCTATAGGGAATAAACTGCCACTAGGCAAACCTTCTATTAAGTTATTACAACCAGGATAGCTAACCACAGCGCCACATTGACCAGGGGCGTTATTTATAATGATATCTGATGGGCAAGTTGTAGCGTCAACATCTACAGTAACCACGGTTGAACAAGTAGAAACATTACCAGCTGTATCTGTAACACTTAAAGTAACTGTATTGTCTCCAATGTTACTACAGTCAAAATTAGATATATCTATAGATGCCATAGGTGATGTACAATTATCTGAAAAGCCATCACTAATATCTGTAACTGTTATACTTGCATTACCAGTTGTATCTAATAGTATTGTAAAAGGAGCGACACATTGCACTGTTGGCAGTGTATTATCTGCAATTGTAATATCTACATTGGTGGTACTTGTATGTCCATTAGCATCTGTAGCTGTTAATGTTACAGTGTTTAGACCAATATGGCTACAATCAAAATCTGTTTGGCTAAGTGTTAAGCTCTGTAGCCCACAATCATCGGTTGCTGTAGCTTGTAGGTCTGCTAATGCCAAAGTAAATGTACCGTTAACCGCATCTAACTCAAATGTAGCTGGTACAGGAGGGTTTACAGTGATCACTGGTGGATTTTCGGCAACTATAACTGCAACATTCATACTTATAGGGTTGTTTGAAGCATCTGTTGCTGTTAATTGAATCGTATTACTTCCAACATGACTACAATCAAAATCTGTTTGACTTAAACTTAATGTTACATTAGAACAATTATCGGTTGCCATAATTCCAAAATCAGAAGGGGCAATAGTAACATTTCCATTATCATCTAGTGTAGCGGTAATTTCTGTAGAAGTAACTGGAGATAAATCTCCACGAACCCAAACACGGTGGATGGTATTGTAAGAATTTGTTGAAAAATCATCAACTTCCCAACGATTACCTAGTCCACGAATTCCCCAATGATTAAGACCTCCAACATAAAAAGGGAAGTTGGTTAATGCAAAATCACCTTGATCTGCAAAGAAACCGTTTAAACTGGCTGTTACAGGAATATTAGCTGTATGTCCTGCCAAAGTTGTAGCATTATTATTTAAACCAGCAAAAGATCCTGTTCCACTTTTTACATAGTTTAAAGCATTTATATAATCTGTTTTAAAATCAATAATTCTATTATGACCAGACGTTGTTGAATAAAAACGCATTTCTGCAAAATCAATATCGGTAGCCAATTGATTTCCAAAATGTCCCCAATTAGATGTTCCTGCTTCATTATCACCCAAAGTTGATGATCCTAGCAATGGTAAATCTGTATTTCGAGCTTGTAAATTTGAGTTATTTCCAGCAATATGGACGTAATTTAAAATCATTAACCAGCCGCCTCCATCGGTATCATTATCTAGTTCTCCTTGAAATGTACTACCATTAAATTTAAAATAATACCTGCCACTAGGTACACTACCTACTGTACTAGGTAATAAGTTAACAAAAGGATTAGACAAAGTTCCATCTCCAGAATTAGTTGCAAAAACCGGAGGTTCAGTATCTTCACCAGGGCCACATTGCGCGTATGTTTTAAATTGAAGGACTAATAACATAATAGCAAGAAGAAACATTGATTTCAAAATTGCATATGTTCTTTTAACGTAGATTTGTTTCATAATTTTGGGTTTTAAGAGTTTTTATTTGTTAATGGTAACTAGGCTGTGGAGTAGCCTATAAATTATATTTTAAATAGCAAAAATGCATTTCGTCACAAAAAAATAACGTTTAATCGATTTTTTTATAAAATTCAGGTATACAAAAAAGTATACAATCTGAGTTTTAAATGTTCAATTTGGAAGTCTTTTAGACTATTTTTTATCTAAAAATTCTAATATTGGCAGACCTTTAGGAGCGCCTGTTTTTTTTCTTAATCTATGGCGGCTTACTATGACACTTCTATTAGAAATTCCTAGTTTATCAGCAATTTCAAAAGTATTTAGGTTTAGAAACTCTAGTGCTAATAAACGTTCTTCTGAGTTTGTAAGATGTAGACCTTTTATTTTTAGTGTAATGAAAAACTTGGGGTATAACTTTGTAAATTGGTTTTTAAAGTTTCTCCAATCCTGTTGGGTTAAAATTTTGGAATTTATGAGAGACTCTATCTGGCCATTAATGGTGTTGGTTATTGTTTCCATAGGGCGTTAACGATATAAGGTTAGGGTTTTGGTTTGAATTCCGTTTTATTTTATGTGTGCATAAGTATTTAGAAATTTGAAACTATTTATATATATAAAATGTAATTAGTATAATTTGTACTAAAGATAGTAGAACAACTAAGGGGATAATTAAGCTGTAAAACCTATAGATATTCTTGGTCGTTTTTCTGTAAATAAGTTTTATATTCATGTGTAAGCTAAGCATGTTAGATTTTGGTTTATATAATTAATACACCTCAGATAACATTTACCCTATTTTAATCTAAAATAAATTTAAAGCCTGTAGATAGAATGCCTGCTTTTAGCCCATCACTTCTATTGTAGATGCTATACTTGATATCAAATGACTTAAGGCCACAATTGAAAATTTTAAACTTTGTGAATATATCTGTATACCTCAGTCCTAAGCCATATTGATTGCTATTAAATTCAGATAAATCGTAATCTGATGTATAAAATTCTGAAGTTGATAAATGCGATTCATAGGTCGCAAAATAATCTGCTGCAGTTTGGTTATAATAACGATACGTTGGGTATATAGCAAATTTACCCTGAGCTAATTTCACAGGTAACTCTATACTTGCTGTATGCGAATTAATGCCCCAATCATCAAAGTAATAACGATAGTATGCTCTTAGTGAAACAGTTTCATTAATATAGTAATTGAATCTGGCTCCAATTGGAATTTTAAACCTTGAATTGGGTAAACGCTCAATATCATCAGCTAAGTGAAATACATCTCTATTTGTAGGAGAGGCATAGTTTGGAATACTAGTTGCGTTACCAATGTAATAATTGGCACGATCTTGGAAATATACACGTTGCATGGGGTTGGCTAACCAGCCTTTCTGTTGTACTAAATCTAAAAATATTGAGAATTGAGCATTTTTGCTTAAAATTTGAGAAAAACTAAGTGATAACGTAAAAGAATTTCTTGATCTATCTTGTATGAGTGTGGTATTGAATGGCGACCAAGCAGTAGCTGAGTTTTTATCAATAGCATTACCGCTTTGGTCTAAGATATCAATACCATTGAAGAAACCATTATTTAAGTTTTGTCCAGCTTCCAAATAAGAATCCAATTCTGTAGGGTACTTGGGGTTCCAGGTGTCTAAATATACCTGAGCTTTTAAGCTTATTTCTGTATTTTTTTCATTGAACAGTTTGGTGAACCCTGCTCCAAAACCAAAAGAAGCATAGTCATATTCTGTAGCAAAGGCAGCATTTGCCGACCAAATTGTATTTCTATCATTAGAGCTATGACTATAACTAGCATTTATACCTCCCCAAGTATCTTGACTTGAAGCCCCTGAAGAAGCTACCCATGGACTTCCTGTAACATTTGAAGCTGATGATTGTTTCTTAACGACAGTTTTATCATCATCGTCATCATATCCATTACCATTAGAAGCACCGCTAGCATCAAAAGGGTCAAGATTACTGGAGGATGCCGAGGTATAAGTTGAAATACCAGCATCTATAGTTAATACATCATCAGCATTTAAAGGGATGGCAACTACAAATGTTGGCGTAATATCGGTAAGATCCTCATTTCCTATGCCGCCAGCTACAGAAGCATGATTTCCCTCTTGTTGATAATAACTCATTAGGAAATCTATTTCTGTAGTTTCTAAAACTCTTTTCTTATATGAGCTAATTGAATCTTTTTGTTTAGTTTGAGAAAAAACAAAAGAAGTATAAAACAAGAATAATATTAGGGATAAGGTAAATTTCATGTAAATGCATTATTGTTTAAAAACTCACTGTAAAGCGGGTTTGTATTTAGGGACATTGTTTTTAAAAGATCCTTCGACTGTGCTCAGGATAAGTTCAACCATCATTTTTTGTCTCTCTATGTTCACAAAAAATGGGTTTCACTTAATTACAGCCGCAACCGCCACCGGTTTTTCCACCGTTAGCTCCAGAGGCCGCTTCTCGATATACTTGAAAATTGGTTTCAAACCGATCAATAGTCATTGACGATAGTTTCATATCGGGATCATTAATATTTACTTTTTCATATTCTTTAACAGCTACACAGGCGCTTAAACTTGCTATTGTCATCAATACAATTATTAACTTTTTCATCTATTGTGTTTTATTTTCTTCTGTTTTAACATTGTTGGAATAGTATACTTTACCTTCATCATCAACTAAAATGCAGTCTATAGCCTTTAATTGATTTATAAAATCTAAACCCACATCTTTCCCCATTACAAAAATGGATGTCGCTAAAGCGTCAGCTAATTCTGCACTAGAAGCAAAGACACTTGCACTCACTAATCCGCTACTAGGGTAGCCCGTTCTGGGGTCTATAATATGAGAGAATGTCTTACCGTTAAGTGTTACTCTTTTTTCGTAATTTCCAGAGGTAACCACCGCGTTTTCATAAATGGGTAATAAAGCAAAAACCTTATTTTTATTTAATGGGTTTTTAATGGCAACACTCCAATAATCTCCATTGGTTTGTTTACCCCAAGCGTTTAAATCTCCAGAAGCATTAATAATTCCAGCAACAACACCTTTAGTCTTAAGAACACTTTTAGCTTTATCTGCAGCATAGCCTTTACCAATGCCACCAAAGCCAATTTTCATGCCTTTGTATTTTAAAAAAATGGTTTGTTTGTCTTTATCTAAAATGATGTTTTGATATCCAACCTTTGAAACAGAATTCTTTATATCTGTTTTAGAAGGTATTTTGGTCATACTACCATCAAATTTCCAAATACGATCCATAGAGGCGTAACTAATATCAAAAGCGCCATCGGTAAGTTTAGAAATGTGAATGGCTCTTTCTATAAGTTGAAATAATTCTAAATCAACCTTCATAGCTCGTATACCAGCATTTTTGTTAATTAGTGAGGTTTGAGAATTGGGATCCCATGAAGAAATTAGCTTTTCAATTCTTGTAATTTCTGTTATAGCAATATCAATGTAGTTATTCGCTTTTTCTTGATTGGCGGCAACTACAGTAATGTCAAACCGACTCCCCATTAGCAGCAATGTACGCTTACATGTTTCTTGAGAGTGAATCCCTTGTACACTCAAAAAGAATACGTATAATATGAACTTTCTTAGCATCATACAGATTAGTTATTTATTAAATCAATAAAACCTTGAGGAGTCGTTTTTACATATCCTAATTCTTTTAAGACATTGCCTTTTTCATTTAAAACTACAACTAGAGGGAAATACCCTTTAGAATTATATCGTTCTGCTAATTGTTTATTATGAGTTTCTTGTGTTTTTGGTAGGGCATTCTTTTTTCTTCTAGGAAAATCTGCCTTTAGCATCACAAAATTGTCTTTTGAATAAGCTTTAAAAGTATTGGTATCAAACACTTCTCTTTCTAATTTAATACATGGTGCACACCAATCGGATCCAGAAAATACCAAAACGATATTTTGATTTTTTTCTTTGGCTAAAGATTTTGCTTTGTTAAGATTAGTTTCCCACTCTTGAGAAAAACTTAAGCTTGTAAAAAGAAGGATAACTATAAAAATTATTTTTTTCATTTAGAGAGTGTATATATTATGTGTATTTAAGACACCTTAAAAACAAAACACCCTATTTTTTTAAAGTTTTTATACTTTTGCACCATTAATAGCCTAAGAAATGCCCCAAGAACCTTCTGTTTGTGAAGAAAAAAATTACAATGAATTGTTTCATAAGTATTATGAACAGGTTACCAAATACATCTATTACAAGTGTGGTGATTTGCAACAGGCCGAAGATATTGTTCAAAATATATTTGTAAAACTTTGGCAATTATGTGCTACTATTTCATTTTCTAAAGCTAAATCTTATATCTATAGAGCCTGCAACAATTCATTCTTAAACGAGATAAAACATCAAAAAGTAGTTTTAAGGCATCAACAGGATGTTATTGCTAATACAGATTACGAAAGTCCTGATTTTTTAATTGAAGTAAATGAATTCAGAACAAAGCTAAAAGATGCTATCAATGAATTGTCCGTAAAAGAACGAGAAGTCTTTTTATTAAGTAGAGTTGAACAAAAAACATATAGAGAAATAGCAGAAATAACAGGACTTACGGTAAAAGCCATAGAACGTAGGATGAGTAAAGCATTAAAAGAGCTACGAGAGGTTTTAGGAAAAGATATTAAAATATAATAGGGTATTTACAGTTTTAAGTGTCTAGTTAATAAGACAAAAGGTTTATGATTGAAAATTACGATGCAGACGATACTTTTTTAGCAAGATGGATAGCGGGAACGCTTACCAAAGAAGAGCGTATTGGCTTTGAAAAAACAGATACCTACAAGCAATTAAGTATTATTAATAGAGAATCTCAATTATTGAAAGGTCCTGATATAAATACTGATACTGCTTTAGAAAAGGTTAAACAGAAAATTAATACTAAGAGGAATAAAACTAAAGTTTTTCGTCTGTGGTACTCTGTTGCCGCGGCGGCAGCTGTTTTAATTGGCTTAGGTGTCTTTTTAAATTCTTCAAAAACATATACCACTGGTATCGGCGAAACAATGAGCGTTACTTTAGCAGATGGGTCTATAATAGATTTAAATGCTAATTCTAAATTATCTCATAAACGTTTCTTTTGGGAAAATAATAGAGAGGTAGACTTTACTGGAGAAGCCTATTTTGTGGTTAAAAAAGGGGATGATTTTGTTGTAAGTACATCAAAAGGAAAAGTGGAAGTTTTAGGCACCGAATTTAATATTAAAGATAGGTCTTATTTTGAGCTTAAGTGTTATGAAGGGAAGGTAAGTTTTATAAATAATAATTTCAGCTCTGAACCTTCTATTTTAACTAAGGGAATGAAAGTATTAATAGAAGAGAATAAGGTGAAGAAAATTGATTTTAATGAAGAAACACCAGATTGGAAACAAGGTATTTCTAAATTTAAGAACCAACCATTAATGGATGTTTTAGAAGAATTACAGCAAATATACCCTATTACATTTCAGTTAAATAATATAGATACAAGTCGTATATTTTCAGGTAGTTTTAGACATGATAATTTAAAGAATGCCCTACAAACAACATTGTCTCCTATGGGCATAACTTATCAAAAAGGATCAAAAAATAATCTTATTATTCTATCTGAATAAAACATGAAATACTTTTATAGTTTCTTATTATGGTCTTTATTTACTGTAAGTGTAGCTAATGCGCAACAAAAACTAAATTTTAACTACGCCGAGACACCATTAATTTCTGTTATAAAAGATATTGAAACAAATTATAATGTCACTTTTTCTTTTGCAAACGCTATTACAGAAGACAAAAAGATAACATTGCAGCTCACTAATGTTTTATTAGAGGAACTTTTAACGTTTCTGGAAGAACAAACAGGGTTAAAATTTCAGAAAGTATCTGAAAATCAAATTATAATTACACCAGATAAAGGTTTTGTTAAAAATCAGTCTTTAGATGAAGTTGTAATTACTGGATATATAACTACTGGTATTGATAGAAATAAAGATGGCTCAATAGAGGTTAATACAAAAAGATTGGGAATCCTTCCAGGTTTAGTGTCAACAGATATTGCGCAAAGTATCCAACTAATACCAGGTATTACAAGTTTAGATGAGTCTGCTACAGGTATTCAAATTAGAGGCGGTTCTCCAGATCAAAACTTAATTTTATATGATAATATTAAGTTATATAATACAGGCTATTTTTATGGTACGTTTTCATTGTTTAATCCATTTTCAACACAAAAAGCCACCATTTTTAAGTCTGGCACAAGTCCTGTTTATGGAGATAGAATTTCGGGAATTATAGATATTACCAGTGGGGATAATATTCCAGAGAAAACTGAAGGCGGCGTTGAAATTGATGGAATTTCTACCAACGTATACGTAAAAGCCCCTTTTTCTAAAAAAGTAGCCATGTATGCTTTTGCCAGAAGATCTTATTCAGATCTTGTTAAAACACCAACTTATAATAGCTACGAAGATAAAATCTTTACCAATTTTGGTGTTGCAAAAGATATAAATGGAAATACTTTGGTATTAGAAACAGATGATGATTTTAGTCCTGAAACAAGTGATAACGATTTTTCTTTTGCAGATTTTAATTCAAAATTAATTTATAAGCCAAACAATAAAAATACCCTATCGGTAAGTGGTTTGTACACTAGAAATCGCTTGGACTTTAATTTTACAGGAGGAAATGAGTTGATTTTAGATTCGCTAATAACTCAAAATAAAGGGGTAAGTTTTAACTGGAAACATGCTTCTAATGAAAGACAACATGAAAAACTAACGGCTTATTACTCTGAGTATAATTCGTTTTATCAAAATAATGAGATTAAAGATGAAACTGGAGATGGTATTGGGGATTTATCAGAAATTAATATTCGTAAAAATGATATTATAGATGTTGGCTTAAATTTTTTATCTACAAGAAAAATAAAAGAATCTCAAGAACTTAAAATTGGCTATCAATTATCCTATACAGATTTAGATATACTAATTAGTAAAGAAAGTCCTTTTGATGCAGAATTAGAAAGCTCAAATCAAGATAATAATAACTTGAAAAATGCTTTATTTGGAGAATACACATTTAACTTTAAAAACAAAAGTTTGATAAGTGGAGGGCTTAGGTTGGTGCATTACAATGCTCTTGACGAATTTTTAATAGAACCTCGTGTTAATTTTGAATATCAGATAAATAATCAATTAAGATTTAAAACTGCCATAGAAAGAAGAAATCAACCCATTTCTCAGTTGGTTGAATTTAATCATACCGAACTACGATTAGAAAATCAATTATGGCGTTTATCTGATAATGAACAGTTCCCACTTTTAAGTAGTAATCAGGTATCAGGGGGGCTATTATATCATCATAATAAATTAAATATTGATGTTGATGCGTATTACAAAGAACTTGATGGTTTAACAACCTTTACCAATGGTTTTAGCAATCCTTTAGAAAATTTAGAAAAAGGAAAAAGTACCATTAAGGGACTAGACATATTATTAAAATACAAGTTCAACAACTACAAAGTATGGGCAGGTTATACTTTCAATGATATTTCATTTAAATTCCCTAACCTAAAAGATACACCCGAAAGTTTTCCAGGCAACAACGATATTACGCACCACTTTAGAGTTTCTAATACGTTGCAACTAAAAAAATGGCAGTTTTCATTAGGCTGGCAATACAGATCTGGTAAACCTGTTACACCAGTTAATAGCTACGAAGTAAAAATTGATGCCGATGGAGAACCAGCTGGAGTTGTTAATTTTGGTTCAGTAAATAGTAGGAGATTACCTGATTTTCACCGTTTAGATGCTTCCATAATACACGATTTTAATATCAATACTAAAGCAAAAGCCTTAAAAGGGCAAGTTGGGATGTCTTTTTTAAATATTTACAATAGAGTAAAACCTTTAGATTTAATTTATAAAGCGGAGCGCAAACCTTTAAATGATGGTGGTATTGCAATTCCTGGAACTACAGGAACCACACCAGAAGAATTAGAAGTAATATTGGAGCAAGTCATTCAACGTTTTTCATTAGGGTTTACTCCTAATATATCTTTTAAGTTGTTTTTTTAACTAAAAAGCTATTGCCTGAAATTAAATTATTAGAGCAAATAAAAATTACTTTTCTTGGTTATCAAATCACTAATATAGACTCAGATTTATATGTAAACTTAATATTCGCTTATAATGAAATGGCGTATGATATTTTTTATAAATTATTTTACAATTCATAACACTCAAGTCTTAAATATGCTCTTTAACACCTAAGAACATAAAGAAGCACACAGCTACATATACAAAATACGTATACAAATACTTACAGCTATATAGAAGTATAAAATTATAAGCTATTAGAGGTCCTACAACTAAAAACCATAAGCTTTCTTTTAATTAGTTTTAACTCTTAAACCATCATTAAAAAAATAATATTACAAGGGTTTCGTTTATTTCTAATATTTCTCTTAAGGTATTTCTTCAAAAATATTAATTAATCACAATTTTAATCGTAGTAAAATATTTAGATATTTTAAGAATAGAAAAAATGTTATATCTTCAATGCCGCTAAAGAGCAAAGAAACAATGAGAAGCTTGATTACTTGTCTTCTTTTTAAAAGCTAAAACGCAGCTACAGCTCATTAATTAATTTGTAGAGATATGAGTATAAACGAAAAGAGAAAAATTAGAAAACTATATGTTATACGCCTTTTTGTTTTCATTTTATGTTTCTTAATACTCACCAATTGCAAAAAGAAAAACCAAGACACTTATTTATTTCGTGCCAGTCTTTTGGTCAATGAGGACCACACGGTTTTTAAAGGTTTTGATTATTTCAGTAAAATTTTAGAAGAACGTTCAAATGGCAGAATGAAGCTTCAGGTATACCCTTCCGAGCAATTAGCCAAAGAAATTGAAGCCATAAGGCTTATTCAAGCCGAAGTCATCGACATGACCGTAACAAGTTCTCTACTTAACAATTGGTTTGAAACTGCCGTCTTTTGTGAACTCCCTTTCTTTTTTAAAGACACAACTGAGGTTCAGAATTTTATAAAAGGGCCTGTTGGAAAACGCATGGAAGACCAAATGATAAACATCACTGGGTTGAGACCTTTAGGTTATTTTCAAAGAGGTGCAAGGCATCTTACCTCAAATAAACCAATTAAGCACCCAGATGATTTACAAGGTTTAATCGTGAGAGTCCCTAATGTCCCTTCGTTTGTTACTACTTGGGAATCTTTAGGTGCCAAACCAACACCTATGGCATTTTCTGAAGTATTTACTTCATTGCAACAGGGTACTATTGAAGCACAAGAAAATCCTTTTGCTTTTATTAAAAATGCTGGGTTTTATGAGGTTCAAAAATATGTTAACTTAACGGGACATGTTTTAGGTTTTGGATACCCGGTAATTGGTGAAAAACAATTTCAAAAATTACCTGAGGATTTAAAAGTTATTTTGCTGGAAGCAGCAAAAGACATGCAAGATTATGAGCATAAATTATTTTTAGAAAACGAATCAAAAATTAAAGCTGAATTAAAATCTAAAGGCATGGAATTTATTAATGTAGATAAAGAAGCCTTTATTAAAAAAAGCGAAAAAGCCATTTATAATAGCTTATCTAAAGATATGCAAGCTGTTTATCGCGAATTAAAAGACTTAGATTAAGGAAACGAACATTCATAAATTACTTAAAATTTAAACGTGTGAAAAAATACATTGAAAAGTTTTTGAAAATTGGCACTATTTGGAGTGTTTTTCTGTTAATTGGGTCGGTATTATTACAAATATTTGCTCGTTTTTTTTTAGAGCAAGCTCCATCATGGACCGAAGAAGTATCCCGTTTGTTCTTTATCTTTTCGGTAGCTTTTGCATCGGCTTTAGCTTTAAAATCAAATTACTACATTCATTTAGATGTATTTTTTAATATGCTAAAAAAACGCTGGCAAAAAAGAGTTCAACTATTAATTTTAATCACTGTCTTTTTACTTTTTTTAATACTTACCATTGGTGCTTTTGAATTTGTCGTTATGGGCTTCACCGAACACTCACCAAGCATGGGTATTAAAATGGGCATTGTATTTTCCAGCATGCTTATTTTAGGAATTGCCATGTGCTATTTTATAGGCCTTAAACTATTAAAACAACTTAAAAAACCACAATCATGATATTAGTCTTATTTATTGTTTTTGTAGTGTGTTTAGTACTACGTTTCCCTATTGCATTTTCATTAGGGCTATCATGCTTGGTTTATATTGTTTTAAATGGTATTCCCATAGTGGTTATTCCTATGAAACTTTATTCAGGAATCGATGTCTTTGTATTGTTGAGTATTCCTGGGTTTATCATGGCGGGAAACCTAATGAATTATGGTGGACTTACAGAAAAGATCGTTAATTTTTGCAACCATTTAATGGGGCATATTACAGGGGGATTATCTCTGGTAAATATAGGAGCATCTATGTTATTTGCAGGTATTTCAGGAACTGCTGTCTCAGATACAGCCAGTATGGGTTCCATTATGATTCCTGCCATGAAAAAGGAAGGTTATGATGCCGATTTCTCGTGTGCAGTAACCGCTGCATCATCTACTATGGGGCCAATAATCCCACCTAGTATTCCTATGATTATTGCAGCAACGCTAAGTGGATTATCGGTTGGAAGACTATTTCTTGCTGGCGCACTTCCTGGTCTATTATTAGGAGGAGGCTTAATGGCAACTGCTTACTTTATATCGAAGAAAAAGAAATATCCCAAGCATCCAAAAAGTAGTTTAAGACAAGTATTATATAGCTTTAAGGATACGTTTTGGTCTTTGTTAATGACCTTCATTATTCTTTTTGGAATTATTGGAGGAGTTTTTACTCCGACCGAGGCCTCCATCATTGCCGTGATTTATGCGTTGTTAATTGGTGCTTTTGTTTATAAAAAACTAAGCTTTAAAAAAGTTCAAATTATAGTTTTAGATTCCATGAAAACCTCAGCATCTCTTATGCTATTGGTTGGTTTTGCCAATTTATTTGGATGGATTTTAATCACTGAACAGGTTCCACAATTAATCTCTTCTGAAATTCTGGGAATTTCCACAAACAAGTATATGGTATTGCTCATGATAAACATTCTCCTCATTTTTGTGGGAACGTTCATGGAAACGATTGCCGCATTATTAATTCTCTTTCCTATTTTGCTTAAACTAGCTATTTCTGTAGATATAGACCCTATTCATTTTGCTGTGATTGCCGTGTTAAATCTCATTATTGGTTTAACCACGCCTCCTGTAGGGGTTTGCTTGTTTATTTCTTCAAGTATCGGAAAAGTATCCATTGCCAAGGTGAGCAAGGCAGGATTCCCATTTTTAATCGTTAGCTTTATAGTACTAGCTTTGGTTACTTTATTCCCAAGTATCTCATTAACATTACCAGAGTGGATTTTGGACTAATACAAAACTTTTTATTTGACCTTTATTCCCTGCTTAAAAGGTGCCTATTTAATGCTTTAGATAATTCTTCTAATTGTTCCCTATTCTCTGTTCTATCAGCTATATTTATATTTTCCTCGTGATCAATTTCATGATTATATAGCATATGCGATTTTAGGTTTCCTTCCCTATCAAAATATTGTGTATAACTAAATTTATGCGATTTAATGGTTTCTCCCCTTCCCCATCTGGAAAAAACATAATCGTTTATTTCTATATTTGGATTTATTAGGGTTTCCTCAAAACTTTTACCATCTATATGTAAGGGTTTTTCAATGTTATTAAGCTCGCAAAGTGTTGGATATATATCCACAAAACTAATTAAGGATTCAGTTTTTATTCCTTTTTGAGACTTAGGCGTTTTAACAATAAGAGGGGTACGCAAAGCATTATTAAAACAAGAGTGTTTACACCATAAAGAGTGCTCTCCCAGACTCCAACCATGATCCCCCAATACCACTATTGTTGTGTTTTCGTATAGATTTAATTTTTTCAGTTTTTTAATTACCCGACCTATTTGGGCATCAATAAAACTAACGCTTGCATAATATCCATGACGAAGTTTTTTTGCTTGTTCAGCTTTAATAGGCAAAGTGTCTTTAGCAATATTTGTATACCCTCTTAGCTCTCTGTAATTAAACCAAGCAAATTTAGGTGAATTAAAAGGCATATGCGGATTTTTAGCTAAAGTGATCTCATCTTCATTATAGAGATCCCAATATTTCCTTGGAGAATTAAAAGGAAGATGCGGCCTAATAAAACCTATTCCCAAAAAAAAGGGTTGCTCAGATTTTGATAACTTTTCTAATGCTTCTAATGCTAATTTGGTCGTTTTTCCATCATAATATACAGAATCTGGAACATCTGCAGCTTCCCATGCAGGCCCTGCAGCTCCTAATGGTAATTTTTCTTTCTTTGTCCAACTATTTTCAAGCGATTGGTAATCTCTCCATAATTCCTGCTGTTTTATGCTATTAGGATAATCAGGTCTGTAAGGTGTTTTTGACCAACTCTGAAGTGCATCATCTGGATGATGAAAAATCTTACCAATAGCTAAAGTTAGATAGCCATTATTTTTAAAATGTTCGGGCAAGGTGGTTATTTTTGGAGCATCTTTATCTACTCTTGACCCATAATTGGTAAAACGTTTTTTAGTAGGATATAACCCCGTTAATATACTTGCTCTCGAAGCGCCACATACAGGAACATTGCAATAAGCATTACTAAAAATAACACCATCCTTAGCCAATGCATCTATATTTGGAGAAACTATTTGTGTTTTGCCAAAGCAGTTTAATTCTGGACGTAAATCATCCACCATGATAAAAACAACATGTTTTGGTTTATTATTCTTCACAACTTTCTCGCAACTAAAAAGAGTCAAAATAAAAATGGATATTAAGCTACATAATGTTACCTTTTTTAATATATCTTTCAAATGTGTTTGTATATAAAGGTTTATACAGAATAAGAGAGGTATGAAAACTTATAATAAAGTTTTTATTATTATGAGATATCAACTATACAAGATATAATCATTCCAATATTTCTAAATAGGTGCCTCTACTTAATGCTTATATGCTAATAATAATCCCAGAAATCATATTTTAAACTCAATCTAGGGATGTATAAATCTTGTAGATTTTCTTTTTTATCACCTAGTTGAACGGCTTTTTCCCTCATCTCCCTTTTCATTGCTGCAACAACTTTCTTATATTTAGGGAAAAATGCCAGATTTTGTGTCTCCCAAGGGTCTTCGGTAATATTAAAGAGTAAAGTCACTTTGGAACCTGTTAGCTGTTCTGTTTTTTTCTTTGAATTATATTCAGGAGCTTTTACAAATTCAATTAATTTAAAATCTCCTTTTCTATAAGCACGTTGATGTTGCCTATAAGCATGGTAAGTATAGTCCCGAATGGCTTTCGCTTCCCCTATAATTACTGGCTTTAAACTTTTACCTAAAACCGATTCTGGCATTTTTATTTGTGCCAAATCACAAATTGTTGGAAAAATATCATGTATATAGGCATAGGTATTCACTTCTTTTCCTTTTTCTTTTATACCTCCCGATATAATAAAAGGGATATGGATACCATCTTCATCATACAAATTTTGTTTGCCCATTAATCCATGATTGCCTACTGCCAAACCACTATCACCTGCCAATACTATTATTGTATCTTCATATTGCCCACTATCTTTCAAAGCTTGAACAACCTTACCTATTTGATCATCTAAATGGGTTATTATCGCATAATAGGATGCTAATTGTTCTTGTGCGACCGTTTTGGTTCTAGGAAAAGTTGCCAAACGCTCATCTCTTATATAAAGGTGTCCATTATCAAAAGGATGTTGAGGCATATAAGAAGGAGGCAGCTCAACATCTTTAACGGGATACATATCTTTATACTTTTGTGGTGCCTGTCGTGGATCGTGTGGTGCATGAAAGGCTAAGTACATAAAAAATGGATTCTTACTTCTATACTGCCTTATAAACTTACTCGCACTATTTGCAAAAACTTCAGAAGAATGTGGTGCTAATTTTTCATTTCCTATTTGCCCTCTTTTATCCTGCTTATTAATATCTCTTTTTATTACCTCTCCCTTGTCATCATACTCCAAAAGGTAGGCTTTATCTTTAGGAAATTCTCCTGTTTTGTCCCAGTCCCACATAGGCATTCTAAAATGGTCTTGAAGATAAACACCTAAACTCATAACCGTAGATCCTGAATCAAAAGACCTACTTAAAGACGCTATATCCTGATGCCACTTGCCCACGATATGCGTATTGTATCCTGCCTTTTGAAAAGTCTCTCCCATGGTTGTATGGACTTTGGGAATATGCCTTCCTTCTCCTTTTAAACTAAACATATTTCTACCCGTAAGTAACATGGCACGACTGGGAACACACGTGGCTCCAGTGATAGCTCCCATTAAATATGTTTTGTTAAATCGAATACCCTCTTTAGCTAAACGGTCTATGTGTGGCGTTTTTATCTGCTGATTTCCTAACACATGCACACCTGTATATCTATGGTCATCCGTATAAATTACCAATACATTCTTCTTTTTCCGCTTTTTCTGTGCGATGCCTTTATTTGGAATGGTTATACAGCATAGTGTTACCAAGCCTATGATTATGGCTTTGAAATTTTTCATTCCTAATCGTTCTTTAATTTTGCTCATTATTATTTAAAAGTGTTTAACCCATTCTGTAAATTATTTATCATACTGAATATGATTATCGGAGGTACTTCCACTAATATTTACATTTTTAATAACGGTATCTGAAGAATTAGCGATTGCTATTGGCGTAACTGCGCCTTCATCCTTTTCGGTATATATACCATCTAATTTGAATCCCTTAACACCATCTATTTTTATAAGATGTCTCTGTTCTTGTTCTACGGTATTTATTTTGAAATTCTTGATTTGAATATTCTCGGTATGACGAATATAAGCACCATATGCAGGTAACACGCCAAACTTTAAATACTCTGGATATTTCCTTTCATTTTCAGGGACAACCTTATCAACCACATCTGCCGTACCTGCAAAATACATTTTTGCATCAATGTTCTCAATACGTACATTTTTAATCTTTGCCTCTGGTATGCCTGTTATAAAAATTGTAGAAGCAGGAGCCATGCGCCATTCCTTATATCTCTTTCCATGAATTTTAATGTTACTGATTTTGATACCGTTCATAGAGCCTACAGCTTGTTTTTCTGCGTCTCGATATGTACGAAGCCTGCTCCCCAAACGGATAAAAATTGGCATTTCTACATCATTCATTTCTAAATCGTGAATGTTTAGGTTTTTAATATTAGCACCATCTGCACTTAATATTTTTACACCACCGCCTTTGGTATCGTAGATATAACAATCGGATACTTCTATATTTTCAAAATTCCCCATAGACTCTGTTCCAAATTTAATGGCTCCCCAGCTACTGGATAACAAACAATTTGAGACTTTACAGTTTTTAGTTGGGACTGGACTGGTCGTTTTAAAGCAAATAGCATCATCGTGCGCATTAATATCACAATTCGTAATGACTACATCTTGGGAAGAATCGATATCAATACCGTCTCCATTTTGTTCTGACTGCGACAGAAGGCGTATCCCATCAATGTTTACTTTTTTTGATTGAAATAAATGTATGGTCCAAGCAGCAGAATTGCGCACCACAACATCTCTTATTTCAACATTAGTACAGCCAACAATTCTCACCAGAAAGGGTCTCTTACTTCGTTCACCCTTTCCAAAAATCATATACTCACCCCTTCCATTTATAACACCTTTACCTGTGATGGCAATATTTTTGGCATCTTTCGCTCCTACTAAGCAATTCCCTCTTTTTTGACCAACCGCATCTGTAAACGGGTCTATATTATAATAATCTTTCAAATAGTAACTGCCTATAATTTCTGCGCCCTTTTCCAAATGAAGTGTTACATTATCTTTTAAAAGAATGGTACCACATAAATAAACGCCTTTTGGCACTTTTACCACCCCTCCACCTTTCTCACTTACTTTATCAATTGTATTTTGTATGGCTTTTGTAGTTAGGGTTTCACCATCGTTTACTGCTCCGTGGTCTAAAACAGACATCTCTAACACCTGAGATTGACATGAAAAACTTGCTATCAATAAGATAATTATGGTGTTTAATTTTGTGAGCATATTTATTACTTTCATCTGTTTATACTTTTATACTTATTATACTATTAATCAATACGGTTTTTATTCTGTAAACATCGCATTTGCCCATACTGCTACAGCCTTCCCTTTTGCAATTAATTTTATAGAATTGTAGCCCTTCAATGCTACTTCTATATCTTTTCCTGCCTTGCCTTTAGAAATTTCTTCGCTTTTATACAGTTCTTTCCATTTCTTACCTTTTTTAGCCATAATAATAAACGTACAACTTCCTTTTCCATAATTATCATCTGCACCTATAGTTGATTTTAGCCCTTTAATTTTTGGAAAATCTGATAAATCGAAAACAATTTCACTTTGTCCTTTATCTTTATTAGGCTTCAACGTTATACCGTAATCATATTTTTTGCCTGCAATGGTTAAAGTACCTCCTCTGTAATTACTATCTCTTCGAGGGCCCTTATCTGCAACCCAGCCTATATCATCTATGCCACTTAAATATGGATATATTGTTTGTTCGATTGGTTCTTCTTCCATCCAGCTTTGAATTGGGTACAACTTGTAGGCATCTTTAGGATAGCTAAGCCCCGTAGCTTCAGATAAGCGGAACTTGTTTTTTTCATACAAGGCACTTCTATATGTCTTAGCGTTTGGCGGATTGGTTCTGTATGTATCTTTATACAGTCCTATTTTACTCATGTCACAGGCTTTGAAACCTGAAAACGTTTCAAATTCAGGTTTTAAGGTAAAATCAAGAGATTTAAAATCTACAAAATCTGTTTTAGATATTTTACGCGGTGCATTATACTTAAAACTCTTAGGAAAGGCAACCTCCATTTTCTTTTTATGGTGAATACCTCCGTCACTTTCGGTAAGTTGAAAGGATCCATGGATGTAAAAAACATTATATGGATAGCTTTCATCTACTTGGTCACTATAGGAATTTGTAATAGAGCTATAACTTTGCGCAAATGGATTTTCTTTCATGTATTTTGCAAAATCGGGAAAGGCACTTCTAAACGGTTCCTTATTCCAGGCCTCTTTTCCTATGGCTTGTTCTGCATTATAAATTCTATCTTCTTTATTGCCTCTAGGGAACTTGCCACTCTCAAAATTCACTCTAATTTCTTCGTATTCTTTTTCAATAGCTTCAGGTGTAATTGGTCTTTTGTTTGTTCTCCAAATGGTACCACAGTCAATAGCTATATTATCTTTTATATGACAACTAGGCCCCATAGTTACGATACTACCTTTACCTGTTTTATAAAAAATGTTACTTCTATAGGTTGTACCAGAGCCACCATCATCATTTCTTATAGCTATAATAGGGTGTGCAATGCCTGGATGCCCAAACATATTGTGAAAGAAGTTGTTCTCTATAACGTTACCATTACACCAAATATTTGCGCCCTGGTATAATATATTCCAGTCACCCATACCCCAACCTACATCAAAAAATTCATTGTTTCTAAATTCTATATAAAAACCAGAATACCAAATACCAGAACTTATTTGATGTACAATATTGTTTTCGAAAGTCATACCGCATCCAACAAGACTAATGGCTCCATACCCCATGGATTTAAAATCATGAAAATCGCAATTAATCACATAGTTATTACACTTTTTAAGTGTTTTAAAATCGCCTCCTGTGATACTTAAGCATGTATCCATATTATAAAAATCACAACTTCGAAATCCGTTATTTGTACCATTTACTGTGGCTGCCATACCTTGTAAATTCCTAAAAGTGCATCCTGCAATTTCATTATGGCTACCACCGTTTATGTCTAACACTTTTTTACCTCCATTTTCAAAAACAACTCCTTCAATTTTTATATAATTTGTGTTTTTTAATTCTACCATGTTTGGTCCACTAGGTATGGCTATTGTTGCATTTTCAAAACCCTTATTATCTATTGGCCACAAATACAATTTGTTTTCTAAACGATCTACATACCATTCCCCTGGCATATCCAGTTCACACAGTACGTTTAAAAACACCAATCTTCTATTTCTTAAAAACTTAGGCTTTGGATTATCTTTAGAGTAACCTCCTGTATATTTTACACCTCCAATGCCATAGCGCGTGGCGTCCAGTAATTGAATTTCTCCTTTTTCGGAAACTCTTGCCAATTGATTGGGGTCTTTTGCCCAATCGATACTTAAGTAACCATCTTGACGAATATCTAATGTACGCTCCAATTCAGCCTTCCATAGAGAGAAATCTGTTTTTTCCTTTATAGTAAATTTTCCCCCTGTAGGTTTTTCATAACTATATGGCGCTTCTTTCTCTGATGTTTTTAACCAACGAAGTGTTGGACCTATATCTACAACCTTATCTAAAAGGTTATACCCTCTATTTGGCCATTGTGCCAACTGTAGCATGTGCTCATTCCATGCTAAAGCACCATAATCACCTTGTCCATTACCAAATTGGTTAACCAAATCGGTACTTAAGTCCGCAACAAGAACATGTCCTATTGCCTTTGGATGCAATCTCGACACTTCTTTATCTGTCGCTTTTCTAAATATTTTTGAGGATAGTTCTGGCGCTGTTGAAACATACACTTTTCCTTTATTTTTAGCTCGATAAATTACAGGATACCCTTCTACACCTCCGTCTTCTTCTTCGAGAACAAAGGTTGATGATAAGTGATAATGGCCATCATCTATAATGACTATATGGCTTTCTTTTTCTAAATGTGTTTTTCGATATTCACGAATGGCATTACGCACTTCTTCCAAGGATGCAAACGGTTTTTCTTTTGACCCTACTCCAGTGGTTTGCTTACCTGTGGAAACATACCAGTATTTTGTTTTACTAGCAAAACAGCTTGATATTACAAACAACGCAAATATCAATACGATACTTTTTTTGTACATTCTATTTTTAAATTATTTGAAGAGAACTTCTCTAAGGGATTAAATGCTATTAAATTTATTAATTAACTAATAGCTAAAATAACGACTATGGTAATTAGATTAGGATGTTAATTTGGTCAATATAGTGTTATAAACATTCAACACAGTAATATTTTTTCAACGTTTTATTTTTAAGAATCTATTAAACAGATCATTGCATAAAAAAAGATTACAACAAAGACTCTCTAACATTTACTTCGGATTTTAACTTTTTAAATAACTATTTTTTAAAATGAACTATCCTTAAGGCAAAAATTCTATGGGTTTTCTCTACTAAAATTTGATTCCTTTATCCGTTCTTATAACTTCTTTAATACTCCCATCTTCATTAAAAGCCATATAATCTGCACATATTTTTCGGGCTTTGTTACATTCTTTTCTATGATAAAATAACATCCATTTATCTTTAAATTTAACGACCGAAGCATGATTATTTTCCGCTGGTCTTTCATCTGGCGCCATTAGCGTACCTTTATATTCCCATGGTCCCAGGGGACGGTCGCTCATATAATAAATTAACCGTTTGTAACCTTCGGATGAACATATATAATAATACTTATTTTTCCGCTTGAATACAAAAGGTCCCTCATAGTGGCTATAAGGAATATGGGCTACATCTTTCAACTCTACAACAGTCTCCTCTTTAACGGTGACCATATCGTTATTGAGTTCTCCCATTTTATATTGGCAATACAGATAAGCTTTGCCATCATCGTCCACAAATACATTAGGGTCTATTCCCCAATTTGCGACTACCAATACTGGTTTTTCAAATGGGCCAAAAGGCTTTTTACTTCTTGCGACGCCTATTTTCCATACCTTGTCCTCCATACCTTTAACAGGGAAATAAAAATAATAGCGACCATCTTTTTTTACACAATCCGGAGCCCAGGCATTATATACTTTCCATCCTTGTTGGTTTAATTTATCTAGTGACAGTACAGGACCGTAATCTTTCCAACTTATGCCATCTTTAGAAGAAAAAACATGCCAATCGTTCATGGCAGAATAGCTGGCCATACAGGGTACATCGTGTGACGTATAAAGCCATATCTTATTATCTCCCCAATTTCGGGCAGTAGGGTCGGCAGTGTATAGTGCATTCATGTTTAGGGGATTATTTTGAGCCGATATATAACTACATCCTGTAATTCCAACCACAATCCATATCACTATTTTTAAATGTAAATGCATATTTTTAATGAACTGAAGGTAAATTATATGATTTTGAATATATTACCACCATTACTTATACCTGTTCTTATAGTTTTAATTATTAATTAATCAGTTCTTTTTGAAGTAAAATTATTCTCGATTTTCTTAGATATATCAGTAGCTTTAGTCAATAAAACAACTCCAAAAACAATCTCAATCAAAGCAAAATAGTTCATATTCTTACTCTTTGAGTTTGTCACAAAAACCTTTTCCTCTTTTGAAATATTCGGCGATTGATTTTTATTCGAAATGTTTTTTGTAGTATATTCTGTTTTGGTATCAGTCTTGAAATTAAACTCAAGAAAATTTCCAGATCCATGCATAATAATCATAAACCCAAATACAATTATTACCAGATGATAAAGTAAATGTTTGTCAAGATTTAAATCGATCTGGTCTTGCTCTTTAATCTTAATTATTGACAACACTCTTTCAGTCCGAAATATGAATATAATAGCAACAGTTAAGGGTAATATAAAATTCAAAACCATAGCCGTCCCTATAACAATCATAAATGAATTATTCACATGATGATTATTTGAAAACATTGAAGTCAATACTCCAACACCACTTAACATTGAACCAAAAGTTTGGATTGATTTCCAAAATGCAACCAACCCAATAATTCTTAAGATTATTGAAACTAGGTCTTTAATTTTCATTTCTCTATAGTTTAAATTTATTACTAACGCGGGAGTGTTTATTCTTAACTCAGACTTATTATTACTCCTTCAATTCTATTTTAAATGTATAAGCAAAGTCATTTGGTTTTTGGTCTGGTGTATTTATTACCAAGCCATCAGGGCCAGCTTTCCATTTAATTTCACCATCATATCCCAACAATTCTATAGATTTAATTTCTCCAACCCTGGTATTTAATTTTGTTATCTTTTCAATAAGTATTTCGGTATTATCGCCAGGCCAATCCAAAACAAAGGCATACAGGTAATTATCTTTAACTGTAAATCGAATGTCCTTTTTGCCATAGGGTGATTTTTTTGTAAAATGTGGCATGTGGTGTGTTGGTCCTTCTCCAAACGTATACCAAGGTCTTGTTCCATAAATTCCCTCTCCATTTACAGCCAGCCATTTACCCATATCTTCCAAAATAGACGTGGCGGTTTCATCTAACGTGCCATCTGCTTTTATAGGCACGTTAAGTAACATGTTGCCATTTTTACTTACAATGTCTATTAACTTATCAATTAGGGTTGCACTTGTAGTGTATGGTCTGTTTACATTGTATCCCCAAGGCCCCATTGAATCGTCTGTTTGCCAGGGTTCGCTCAATATATGGCTCGCTTTTCCGCGTTCAAAATCGAGAGTGGCCATACCATCGGCATACAAGCCTTGCCACGGACGGTCCTTAATAGTCATTACGGCTTCATTTGTACCATTATGATTTTTTATACTGTGGTTGTATAAATGGCTAATAACGTCCATGCCTGTTTTCCCTCCATCGTCTCCCCTAAAAGGAACAGCACAATCAAAATAAAGCAAATCTGGATGGTAGTTATCTATTAAATCCTTAAGTCTATTGGCCCACAAATCCCGCCATTCTTTTGGCGCATTAAATGGTGCCCTGGTGTGTGTATCATCATGCTTAGGCGGATAAAGTCCTTCGCCTTCGCCTTGAGCACCATCATAAGGCACACCTTTCATTGGACCTTCAGAATCAGCACCATTAGCTGTATTTAACCAGCTGTAACTTCTTGATAAATGCGTGGTAACGCCAAAGCGCAATCCTGCTTTTAAGGTCGCTTCTCGCCACATCCCTATTAAATCTTTTTTGGGACCCATATTTACAGCATTCCATTTGTGGTGCTTAGAATTCCATAAGTCGAAATTATCGTGATGTACGGCACAGGGGGTAAAATATTTAGCGCCTGCTCTTTTGAACAGGGCAACTAATTCATCTGGGTTAAAATTTTCGGCCTTCCACATAGGGATAAAATCTTTGTACCCAAATTTGGAAGGATGCCCGTACGTTTCAAGGTGGTGTTTATACTCTGGTCTATCTTCTACATATAACCTTCTGGCATACCACTCCCCTTGTTCAGCAACAGAGTATGCTCCCCAATGCATGTAGATTCCAAATTTTGCATCTCTGAACCATTCGGGACATTCATAGTTTTGAAGAGATTCGATTGTTGGTTCAAAACTCTGAATAGACTTTTTTTCAATATCTTGTGTCTCTTTTTGTTTGGCGCAAGACACAAACAAAGCGGCTACAAGTACCCCTATTAATAAAGTATTTTTCATATTCTTAATTCTAACGTTTTTTGGTACTAATCTCATTTCATATTTTTTCTAGATGAAGCGAAGCTCCTCCTCCCTTAGCTAACTTTAATTTTATGTTATCCCCTTTTTTCACGACTTCTTTCCTTATCTTATAACTTTCTCTCTCATCTAAAAAATGCGTGGTTTCAGCATCTTCATAAATGGTAACATTATAATTTTCATTTTCTGAAAGAAAGCTTAATTCAATATTTAATTCTCTACTCTCCCTATTGGTAAGTGCCCCAACAAACCAATTTTCACCAGCTTGTCTTGCGGCTACTATATATGCTCCAATTTCGCCATCAACAACCTTAAAACTATCAAATTGTGCAGGCATTTTTCTTATGCAATCAAATAAATCGTTTTTCTTTAAATATTCTTCTGGAGCGTCTGGCATAATATTCATTCCTGTATAAACTACAATCAATTTAGCAACTTCAGCAGCTACTGTACCAGGTATTTCTTGAAACACCCTTACCCTTTCTATACTGTTATCAAAATCGAACCATCCGTCACAGTTATCAATAGCCCCAGCCATCATGTTCACAAAAGTTGTAGTAACGATAGTTTCTGGATAATAAGAACGTAATGCATCTGCCTGAGAATGACAAAATTCTTTTGTAATTAAATTTGGCCATGTTCTATCATCACCACTAGGAGGTATAGGCCCATCATGAAAATTTACCATTAATTTATATTTGGCACATAATTCAACAACGCTTCTGGTATGACGCACTTTTTTTTCTATAGAACCTCTCATGAAACCATATTTAACACCCGATGCTCCCCAATCTGAAAATTGTTTTAAAACACGCTCTAAACCAAACTTTTTGGCTCCAACATCATTAAGATATAATATGACTCCAATCCCCTTACTTTTTGCATACGCCATGCAATTTTCAATATTAATGCCCTCTCTGGCTTTAGTTGGGTCTGAATTTTGTTCAAACTCTGGTCCATACCAATCAGCATCTATCAATAAATATTGAATATTATTTTCTGCAGCAAAATCAATAAACCTGAAATGAGATTTTGTATTTAGCCCATATTCAAAACCATCATTGGATTTATATCCCCAAACTCGCCAATCCCAAACTGCACGACCTGGTTTAATCCATGATATATCTTCAATTTTACAAGGTTCATTAAGGTTCACCAGCAAGTTAGAATTTACTAAATCTCCAGGGTTTTCACCAATAATAAAAGTTCTCCAAGACGTTTTTATGGGAAGTTCATCTTTAGTTTCTTTTACTTTAATACCTACCGAATTATCTCCACCAGTATTCTTTTTAATTTCAAAAGGCGCATATCTTATAATCTCAGCTTCATGAATACCAACATAAGTATTATTATTTTGTTTGGTTACTAATGGTATTCTATAAGTACTGTCCTTACTTTTAGACCAAATTAATGGTCCAATATTGTGGTGTTCTCCATTATACCCCCAAAAAGTAAAATCTGAATTAAAGGCTAATTTCGTTGATTCACTATTAATTTGAATTGAATCTTTTCCGTCTTGTTTTGGAATATTATAACGATATGCAAAACCATCATTATAACATCTTAAAACGACATTAAATTCAATGTTATTTTTGCCATTACTAATACCATGAAAGGTTAACTCATTATAATTATTTTCTACTTGTTTAGCCTTACCAATTACTGGTTTCCAAGTTTCTTTAAAATTTTGTTTTTCTATTTTTTTTAATTCGAAATCTCTTAGAATATCTGAGCCATTTATGGTCAAGCCTAAAGGGGATTTTTTAATGATGGTATCACCTTTGAAGAGCTGTGTAATTAACAGAGCGTTTTTAGATATACTAAAATGCAATTTCAAATCACCATTTGGACTCAAAATTTGAGGTGACTCTTCTTTACAACCTACTGAGAGTGTAGAGCATATTACAACTGTTAATATTTGTTTTATAAACTTCATAGATTAATTTCTAATATTAATTTTAAGTCACCTTATATTTATTAAAATGTTCCTAACCAACTTTTATAAATAAAGTATTTCTCTAATTCCCATTTGGAATTCAATCTTTTCTCTTCTTATAGGGAACGGTCTCATAAGCAAATGCATCTATTGTAACCTCTCCCATATATTCAGACTTTGATTTAACCAATTTCAAGGAGTGTTTTCCCATATTTAGCACATTAGTTTGATAGATTGGAGATTGCGATATCGGCCTCCAACCACATCTTATTTTTTCAACGAATTCACCGTCGATGTACACATCATAAGCCCCTATTTCATGTGGACCCTTTCTTTGTCCCAATTTTCCATATACTTTTGCTCTTGTTCCTGTGAATGTAAATTCTACAGAATCTCCAATAGTTGTACTCACCATCTCACTCCCCATAAAACAAGATTTTTCCTCTTTTTTTCGTTTTTGCCAATTGCCTATAAATTCTACCGAACTGTTAGTTTCATCAAGCTTTTGCCAAAGTTCATCGTAATGCCTATCACCAAGAATAACTATCTCATATTCACGATTACCTGTATCTGAATCCTCTAGAGGAATACTTATCTTAGTACTTTCGTAAGGTAGTAATGAAGCAAAGTCAATTGTTTTTAATATTCGAAGCCCTGTTCTGCTATATTCTCGAATTTCAGCCTTAAAGTTTTTTGATTTCGAAAGTCCACCGTTTTCAATTTCACTCTCAAGTACTTTACTACCGTTTACATCATTTATTTTAATTGGCAGTACTATAAGCGCTTCCTCTTCTATCGATCTCCCGGGGAGAAGCGCATAACCATAAATAAGGTCTCCTTTTTTAGTTTGCCCTATTAACTTAAAATCAAAGTCCCGATGGTTAATTCCATTTTGCCCTTTAAAGATGATGATTAAATCTTTACCGCTATTTTTTGTACTCGCTGCTTTACATCCTCCCCCATAATTTACAAGTTGGTCAGACCCAAAACGAAGTGATTTTATATCCAAATCTTTCTGGGGATTAAATCCATGCTCTGCCTTAATTTTAAGTGTGATTTTTTTTGTTTTCGGTGTTATAGGTTCATCATTTAATATGGTAATAAGTTTTTCCAGCACAAGAGGCATAATCATGTTTTTAGAGCTATGATTATCGTCTCCTTTATCCTTGCTTTTAGCCACATCCATTATGGCTAAAGATAAATGTGATGCTCTACCTAAAGAATCTTGGAGAACTTTTGGTCTTTCAAACTTGTACCACGTATTTTTTGTGCCATCTGTATAAAAAGTAGTGGAAGCATCATAAGGCAACCCTGCTTCATTCTTCCAATGAATACCATTAATAGAACGCATATAACCGCTTTTACGATCTTGGGCATGGTTGTAGATCGCATGATATTGATGCCTGCTTCTCCAAATCACAGGATCTTCTGGGTAACCTGTTGTTCGGGTATAATTATTTATGGACATCATTTTGTATGGGCCAAGAATTCCTTTTCGCGATATTGTTATATCGCCATCTTTTTTCATGACTATAATGCTTCCATCAGGGCGATATTCTGAAGTCAGGTTTGAACCAAACTTATCATCTGGTCTAAAACCTCTTGCATCTAGTTTCATCGAACCTATTCGTTCCCATGGGCCTTTCATATGATTAGCTTTAAAAACCTTTGAACCTAAAGTATGTAAAACAAAACTACCATCAGGCATTTTTATAACTTCAGGATTATGACCTTTTTCAACAATTGTACCTGTAATTTTGTATGGCCCTATTGGAGTATCAGAAACACAATGTGCTACTTCAGAATTAAACCAACCATGGTGACCTTTATTTTCTGGCCATCTGCATATTGCAATGTGATATTTACCATCATTACCAAGTATGGGATTTCCCCCCCAATAACACCATTCATTATCTTCAATTCCGTTATCCTTATCACGGGGAATAACATTTTCATTCCCCCATATTCCTTCGGTTTCAAGACCATTTATTATTGGCATTGGAAGAATTAGGTCTTTAAACTGCCCACCAAAAACAATGTTAGGCTCAAATGGAATACTGTCTTGAGATTGTCCAAAAGACATTATATTGATAAAAAACACCCAAAAAGTTACTAAACTAGCTGTTTTTAGAAATTGTTTGTTTAGGTTGTTATATCCCATAAAATCACTTTTATTATCATTTAATTATTTTACAACTAAATTGGTTGCTTTTAGATTTTCTATTCCTGCTCCTACCATAACTTTAAAAGTTCCTGGTTCAACTATCCATTTTCCTTCATTCCAATATTCCAATTGTTGTTTTCCTATACTAAGCTCAACTATTTTTGTCTCCCCTGGTTTTAAATTAACACGTTTAAAATTTCGCAATTCCTTCGCTGGCCTAGCTCGTTTTGAGATTAAATCGTGAATGTATAATTGCACAACCTCTTCTCCTTCATAATGACCCGTGTTTTTAACAGATACCGATACAGTAGTATTTCCATCTATAGAAATGGTACTTTTTTCTAGTTTGGGTTCTCCTATTTCAAAAGTTGTATAACTCAATCCGTATCCAAATGAAAATAATGGTTCTGGATTCGAATTGTAAATATCTCTTGGTCGTCCTGTTTGTAACTTATTATAAAACAAAGGTACTTGCCCGACATTTCGTGGAAACGAAATTGGTAATTTCCCGCTAGGGTTTACTTCTCCAAAAAGCACATTGACTATGGCTTTCCCTGTTTCTTGACCTAAATACCAGCCTTCAACAATGGCTTTAGAATGTTCTGCAATCCATTCAATTGAAAGCGGACGCCCATTTAAAAGAACCACTACATATGGCTTACCAGTAGCATGAATAGCTTCAACTAGTTTTTGTTGTGGGCCTGGCAACCCTAATTCATCGCGGTCTTGATTTTCACGACATGTTTCTTCAGATCCTCCAATAGCCACAATAGTAATATCTGAACTTTCTGCTAACGCTACAGCCTCTGGGATATTTTCTATGGAAGGCGTAAAATTACAGCCTTCTGCAAATGATACGTCTGTATCATCACCTACATACGCCTTTAGGCCATCTACAATGGAGATATAATATTTAGGGATATCTGGTGAATAGCCGCCTAAACGCATAGCACTTCCATTGGGCCCTACTACGGCTATTTTTTTGTTTTTCTTTTTCGACAACGGAAGTAAATTACCTTCGTTTTTCAAAAGCACGATGCCTTTATGAGCGACTTCTAAAGCCAAATCATTGTGTTTTTGATTAGAAACGATATCTTTCCAATTGTCTTTTGCAAGTCCTACGTACAATGCTTTTTTAAACATTTCGGCATCATGTTGCGATACTTTTTCTGGTTCACCATTGTCAGGATGTTTTATAACATCAAATCGGTCGTCTAAAGTCACATCGGCATCAAAAAGACCCAACTCAAATTTGGTTTTTAGAACATGCGCTACCGCATTATTCAATAAACTTTCTGAGACAATTCCTTTGTTAACCGCCTCAATTAAGTTATCTCCATACATGCGATGTTCATTCCATCCCTGAAATAAAGCCAGCTCTTGATGAATACCAACTTTTAACCCTGCATTGGCGGCATGGTTCCAATCTGGAACGTAATTAAACACGCGCTTTAAAGAGCGTAAATCGCCGTTATCTGAAACAATTAATCCGTCCCAACCCCATTTTTTACGTAAAATATCATTAAGGATGTCACTATTTGCATGACATGGTATCCCATTTAGCAAATGATGCGCGGGCATAATTGCACCTACCTTAGCTTCTTTTATTGCCAAACGAAACGGATATAAATGCACATTATGTAATGTATAGTCTGATATGTCATGGGCGGCACCATTATCTCCTGCCATCGGTTCCCCATCTGCTACAAAATGCTTTGCTGTTGCCAAAATATGGTCTTTATCAAAACGTTTATCTCCCATACCTTGAAGTCCTTTAATATAAGAGCTTCCTATTTTACCTACTAAATAAGGGTCTTCTCCATAACTCTCCTCGGTTCTACCCCAACGAATATCACGCACTACGGCCAACATGGGTGTATAACATTGATGAATTCCAAAAGCACGAGACTCTTTTGCAACGGTATGTCCCATGCGTTCTATTAAATCCAAATCCCAGGTACTTGCCATAGCAATGGCTTGAGGAAATACGGTGGCATGATTCATCTTGATACCATGCAAGCACTCATTTGCGCTTATATTGGGTATCCCCAACCTCATATTAGCATTTGGGTATTGGGTTGCTAATTGATGAACTTTTTCCTCTAAGGTCATTTTAGCAATGAGCTTATCAATTTTAATTTCAACATCCATATGATTTTTCTGAGAAAACCCATTTGAAACTGTAATTAGACTTATAAATACTAATATTATTTTTCTGTTCATTATTTTATATTTTGACATTTCTTTTAATTAAGTTCAAGAATCATTTTAACTTATCATAAGGCTCAAAGTTGAAAACCTGTATTTTACGTATTTCAGCTATTCCTTCAACAGATTTTAAACATTTGAACCTAATTTTACTGGTTATTACTGGTATAACACGGTCAATTTTTTTATGACCAATAGTCTCATAACCTGGATTGTTATTATAAGGTTTCTTAGCTATTGGAAAATGATTGATAGGTTTCAGCTCTTGCCATATACCATCCACAAAAGCTTCTAAAATGTATTTTGCCACACGTTGTCCATTAGCTATGTTTTCCATTAGAACAACTGTATTGATTTCTTTTGGTACTCCCCAACTAAGCTCAACAATATTGCCTTTTTTAATATCTTTTAGTTCGGCTACTGGGTTAGAAAAACGCCTTTTAATTTCATCACCAAACCTTTTAGCTGCAACTACAATAGTATCTGGTACCAATCCTCTATGATCTGGTGGTAAGTTTATGATGGTATTAGCTCCCAATCCAACGGTTCTATAATATAAATCCACATGTTTAGATAATGGTAATGGCAATGTGACTTCAGGATGCCAAAACCAACCACCTCTATGAAATGCCCAATGGGTCGTACACTCTCTTACGCGCCAATACTTGCCTAACGGGTGTCCTGTTCTTACCTCATTTTCAAGCAAACCATAGTCATTTTCAACGGAACTATCATTTGAATTAGGTGCAGGACGGGTATATTTAGTACCATCTACTGTATTTACAGCATTCCACATGGGGTATACAACAAGCCCAGATTCGTTGCCTGGCACCCAAGTTTCTGGTCCCATAAATACCATATTAGGTTGAAGCTCTGCAACCAGATCTGTCATAGGGTTCCAAATATGTTCACTTCCAGGTGCTCCCCAATGATCGGACCACATAAAATCTATTTGTCCATAATTGGTTAAAAGCTCTCGCATTTGTCCCAGTTGCACTTGTTGGTACTTTTCTTTCCTTTTTTTATCTCGAAATGCTATTTCTACTAGAGAGTCCCTGTCTGGTCCCCAACCTATTTTGCCGTCATACCAGCTAAGCGCTTCGTATGTGTCATGACTTGAGGTATGATAAAATCCTACTTTTAAGCCATGTTTTCTACAAGCATCCACAAATTCTTTAGCGATATCTCCCTTGCCATCTTTATAAGGACTATTAGCAATGGTATAATCTGTAGTTTTAGAGGGCCATAAGCAAAAGCCTCCTTCGTGTCTTACTGTTAAACAACCGTACTTAGCCCCCATGGATTTGGCTGTTAACACCCATTGTTCTGCATCTAATGCTGTTGGATTAAATTTTGAAGGTGGTTCTTTTCCATCGCCATGTTCTTGTCCTGTAAATACATTTAAGCCAAAATGGAAAAAGGCACCAACTTCCCAATCTGCAAATTCGATTTGCTTTTTACTTGGCTTGACCAATATTGAAGATTGATTTTGAACCTCAGCTTCTTTTTTTTCATTGTTTTTGCAAGAAAAATATAAAAATGCAAAAACGATTATTAGTGAAAAATTTTTATATCTATTCATAAAGAAAGCGTTTTTTAAATCATTATTTTGTAAATACTGCATTGGCCCAAACAGAGTGATCTGAATTTGCATTATCCCCACCATCGGTCGTTGTTAAGCGAAGTTCTCTTAGATTAGATGGAAACTTAATGTCTATCTCTACAGCATCATCTTTTCCTGTGAGTTTCTTACTCTTGTATAACTCAATCCACTCACCTTTTTTATAGCCTTCTACAATAAAAACAACTGAGCCGTTATCGCCAATCATATCCTCAATCCCTATAGATGCTTTTAAGCCTCTAGCGTTTGGATATTCTGTTAAATCATACTCTACAACGCCTTTCTTCTCTTTACCGACAGGACAAACCATTAAACCTTGTTTAAAATGTTTTCCATTAATAAAAATTTTATCGCCTTTGTAGTTTTTATCTCTTCTCACGCCACCATGTGCCGATTCATAGATGGTTTCTACACCACTTATGTAGGGGTAACCAGAATCGAAATCTCTTGTAATAGGGTCACAATTATAAACGGCAAAACTTCTAATTTCCACTGGCTGTGCAACCGATTCTAAACATTTAAAACGAATACGGTTAGTAACTACAGCTTTTACCCTATCTATTTTTTTATGACCTATCGTTTCGTATCCTGGATTATTATTATAGGGTTTAAAGCCCATCACTCTGTTTCTTGGTTCTAGTTTTTGCCACTTGCCATCAACATAGGCTTCTAGTAAATATCTCACCACTTTTTGTCCATTAGCAATATTTTCCATAGTTACTATGGTATTTATTTTTTTCGGCTTTTTCCATGATAGTTCTACAATGTCTCCAGATGTCACCGTTTCTAATTCGGCTATAGGTTTAGAAAATCGTTCGTTGATAGCATCTCCAAACTTTTTTGCTGCTTTAGCGATATCATCCGGAACCAGTCCTCTATTATCTGGTGGTAAATTAATAATCACATTAGCACCTAAACCTACTGTCCTGTAATATAAATCTAAATGCTCCCAGTGTTTTTTTGGAGCGGTTCTTTTTACAGAATCTGGGTGCCAAAACCAACCACCATAATTAAACCCTGTATTGGTTGTACATTCTCTAACCCGCCAAAATTTACCTAGAGGATGTCCTGTACGAACTTCGCCTTCTAACAACCCATAACTATTTTTTGTCGTTACATCACTGTCGTTGGCTGATGGTCGTGAATATTTAGTTCCATCTATTGTATTTACAGCATTCCACATTGGGTAGACTACATGCCCTGTTTCATTACCAGGCACCCAAGAATCTGGTCCCATAAACACCATATCTGGCTGAAGTTCTTCAGCTAAATCTGTAACCGCCCTCCAAACACCATTGGGGTCTTTCGCATTCCAATGGTCGGACCACATGAAACCAATGGGGCCGTAATTAGTGAGCAGCTCACGCATTTGCTCCACCTGTTTTTTCTTTAACCGACCTCTTAGGCCTGGATCTTTTTTATGGGCTTCTCCCATGGCTTTGCTCCAAGTAGAACTCCATTTTAAAGGTAACTCTAAATCACCCTCATATTTTCCTAATGTGGCATTCGCATCAAAGGCCGCTGTATGATAAAAGGCAGGAACAATACCATGTTTTCTACAAGCATCTACAAACTCTCTGGCAATATCTCCTTTACCATTTTTGTATGGACTGTTAGCAATGGTATAATCTGTAGTTTTTGAAGGCCATAGACAAAATCCACCTTCATGTCTTACGGTTAGGCAAGCATATTTGGCTCCCATAGCTTTTGCTGTTAATACCCATTGTTCTGCATCTAAATTGGTTGGATTAAACATGGACGGTGGAAACTGACCATCTCCATGCTCCATATCCGTAAACACATTTAAACCAAAATGGATAAACGCCCCAACTTCCCAATCGGCAAACCTAATCTGTTTTATAGATGGTTTGGCTAATTTAATGTCTTGAGAGTATATTATATTAGACATTAAGACTGCCATTAGAACAGTAAATAAAAGAGTGTTTGTTTTTTTCATTTAATTGTGTTTAGAATATTTATTTAATTATTAAAGCGTCTATAGCAACTAGTTTATTAGTTGCATTTATAACTTCTATTTTATGTTTTCCAAAAGGTAATTTCTCTGAAGAAAATACAATTTGCTGTACGCCACAACTTGCTTGCTTGCTTAAATCCACAGTATCATATAATTGTCTGTCAATTAAAACAATCAATTTTCCCATATCTGGAGACGTATTGGCTATTAAATCGACACTTGTTCCTTCAAACGAGCAGCTAAATCGTTCACCTCTTATATAAGATTCATGTATATCGTTATTAAACTCTTTTTTATTTCGGTTTACTTTATGAACCCAACCATAATAATACATTCCAGGATCATCATCATTAACCCATATTTTATCCTGTCTTATTTTAAATACAGCTGCAATTTCATTTGGTCTATTCTTAGGAAGTTGAATATTTAGAATTTCCTCGTTTTGTTTAAAACTAATCTCATTTCTAGTTCCCAATAGTTCAATTTTTGTAATATTTCCTATAGTGGCGCCTCCTTGTTTTAACTCTGGAATCTCTATGTTTTTCGATTCTGGCCATTCCAAACAAAACATATATATGTACCCTCCTTTTCTTGTAAAGTAGTAGTTTCCAACATTACTTTTAAACACTTCAAAAGGTCTACTACCATAAATTCCTTCACCATTTATACGCATCCATTCGCCTATATTTTTACAAATTTTAATGGCCTCGGGATCGACATTGCCCTGGGCTCGTTGTGGAATTGATAATAACAAATTACCATTTTTGCTTACATTATTTATAAGTGTGTGAATGACCCACTTTGCATCTTTATACCTCAGTCTTTCTTTATTAATAAACCAAGGCCCGATAGCATCGTCTGTTTGGAAAGGATAGGGTTCTATCTGGCCTTCGATTTTTTTCTCACTATCTTTTACCAACGAATTAGCCACAATTTCGGCTTCTTCTATGGTATATAAACTATTGGCTTTGCCTCCAACTGCTTTCATATTTAAAACAGCAATTTGCTTACCATTATTCATCGCCATACTCTTATTATAGTAATTAGCCGCTATTTGTGGTGCTAAATGCCCAAAACCCATTTTTACACCTAAATCGACCCAACCATTTACCCCGACACTTTCATCAAAATAGAGTAAATCGGGATTATATTTAAGCAAATCGTCTACACGCCACATAAACTGATTGGCAAAAGGAGATTGGTTCGCATCTAATTCTTTATCATGAGGAAACCCATACAAATCTTTAGGATCAAGACCTTCCCAAAGGGTTCCTTTTCCATCTTCAAAAGTTACAGTAGCAGCATCATAAGGTATTTCTTTATATTTCCCTTTCTTGTCTCTTCCAAAATAGTGAGGCATAAATTGCCCCCATGTTCTTGCTGGCGATGCATGTACAGACACACCAAAAGGTAGACCATGCTTCTCGGCAGCAGCTTTCCAAATAGCAATTATATCTTTTTTGGGACCAATATTTACCGAATTCCATGGTTGATAAGTTGAATTCCAACTATCATAATTATCATGATGGTTGGCTAAAGCAACAAAATATTTCCCGCCAGCATCCACTGCCATTTTTAAAAATGCATCGGGATTCCATTGGTCACACGTCCACATGGCACATATATCCTTATAACCAAATTCTGAAGGGTGTCCGTAATTTTCAATACAGTGTTTATAACGCCTATCTCCTTCTATATACATCCAACGCGCATACCACCCTCCTGCTTCTGGAACCGATTGCGGATTCCAATGCGACCAAATACCCAGTTTAGCCTCCCTAAACCAATCGGGTACTTCATATTTTTTTAGTGATTCCCAATTGGGTTTGTAAATACCAGGATATACCTGCAAATCTGGAAGATTCCAAATATCATATTTGCCAATGGCCTCAATCTTTTCTTGTGAAAAAACGGAATTAGTCAACATAAATAATACGACCAACAATACATTAGTTGCCCTCAACGATCTAGTTTTATTCCTATTTGAAGCCATTTACATTACTTTTCTATATCTGAAAACTCACTCTAAAGGAGCTAATTCAATTTGCCAAAACCTCTGGATTCCTGGAAAATTATCGTAATCTTGCGCTTTTAACTCTATTTGATATAAGCCCGTTTTAGAAAAAGATATGGAACCATAGTCCTTAACGACACTAACCCCATATTTAGTTTTGGGCACAGTCTCAAACTTAAGCTCATCATCTTGACTTTTCAACACCATTCGAGCTGGCTTAAAACGCGTTGCAAATTCACCACGTACTTTATATTCACCAGGAGTCTTCACATTAACAAGCCAATACACTTTATCCCAAGGGTTATGCCAATTTTGAAGCCCGTTTCTTTGAACTTTAGCATTAGACACACCTCCAATTCGTTTTACAATATGCCCCGTAGTTGTAGCATTATCGGCATTTAAGCGGATGACTTCTAGTTTTGAAAATGGATCTGCCTCTAGATCAAAACCTTCTATTTTTAGTACGTAAGCATGCTTAAACGGCATTTCTTTTTGAGAAATCCCCATTTTTTTGATTTTAAGCTTTTTATCTACCACCTCATAGTCTACTTCTCCATGACCAATTAAAGTTACTTTAGATTTATCTGTGATCTTATTTACCTGTATTTTATCGAACGAAAATCCTTTTCCTGGCCAATCGAAACATATCGCATACAGGTTATTGTCTTTTTGGGTATAGCGTACATTAATCGGGCTTGTTTGAAGCGCAGAATTATACTCCATATAGTATCCTTTTTTACCATACATATTAGGACCTTCTCCAGAAACGCGCCATGGTCGTGTACCATAAATAGCTTCGCCATTTATTTTTAGCCAGTCCCCTACTTCATAAAGCATTTCCTTTTGACCTGCTGGAATGGAACCATCTGCAGCTGGACAAACATTAAGCAACATAACACCATTTTTGCTTACTACACTAATAAGCTCTCGTAACAGCCAACGTGGGGAACGTGTTTTCATACCTGCTCTCCAACTCCAATAATGCCCTCCCGTTGATTGATCGGTTTGCCAAAGCCTTGGTGATAAATCTCTGGCACTCCCCCCCTCGTAGTCATGTACTCCAACACCTAAAGGTAATTGGTCAAGCTTTCTGGTAATAATAACCTTTTTATTCCATTCGTTTTCTTTTGAATAATAGTAAGAGGCAAATTTTTGACGATATTCCATTGGGATGTCACGTAACCCCCAATCAAACCAAATCTGATCTGGTTGATAGTTATCAATAACTTCTTTTAATTTTTTGAACCAACGTTCATAACTCTTCTCTGGAGATAATTTTCCATATAAATCTGCATATTTCGGGTTTGCAGTTGCTGTACCTTCTACTGTATTATAATAACCTGAAATATTGAACCCATGGTGAAACGACGTAATCACTTTCATATCGTTTTTACGTATCTCTTTTACTAATTCACCAACAACATCTCTTTTTGGCCCCATTTTTTTAGCATTCCAACGGTTAACCTTACTAGCCCACATGGAAAAACCGTCATGGTGTTCTGCTACGGGCCCTGCAAATTTTGCTCCTGCTCGTTTATACAAATCGGCCCATTCTTTTGGATCCCAATTCTTAAGTTTGAATTTAGGAATAAAATCGTGATAATTAAACTTACCTAATGAACCGTAAGTTTTTATATGATGCTTTTGTACTTTATGATCTTTTTGATACATTAAACGTGGATACCACTCTCCTTCGAATGCTGGTACGCAATAAACACCTAAATGTGCATAAATACCAAACTTAGCATCTTTAAACCACTCAGGAACCTCATGTTGAGAAAGTACTTCCCAACTTAATACGTTATTTTCTTTTTGCGCATGTCCTGCCCATACAACTAGCATTAAAAATGTAAAAATAACTGTCCTCATTTATAAATATTTCTTTTAAGTATTATTTCTTCAACACATGAAATTCTGTAAAACCTGGCAATTCATACTTTTTCGAAACCTTTAATACTGGATATTTTATCGTTGGATAATCATGAACTTGCCAAAAAGGGGATTACCATTACTTAAATGTCAATGTTACACTTCTTTTATCCTTAAGCCATTACAAACCCTAAACTTCCTCAGTAATTTTTCAGCTAGCTGTAAATGAGTTTTAGAAAAACTTAATGTAAAAACAAATATTGGAATTTAAGACGTGTCTTAAGGGTAGAAATATCTCTTTATGGTTAATATTTAGTTCAGAGCTTTTTCTGAAAGAAACACTCATCTTTTATATTGGGACATAGAAAGAAAATACATTTTTATTTCTCAAAATATGAGATTATATATCAAGCCCATCATCTTTGAATAATCTTACCTATAGTTAAAAATTAGTTATGTACTTTATCTAAAGCGAAGTAAATCTTGTATAAACTTAAAGTTAAGTAATTCGCGTTATTTTAAATTTCTGTATATGGAATAATACTACTGTATCTTTTATCCTGATACCAGGGATCGTTTGTTTTTTTAAGAAGTTTAGCCAGCTCTAATAATAAATCTTTTGAAATTTCGGGTTTTTCTTCGATATCTATTTTATTTAACTGATAAGGATCAACCTGGTTATCATATAAAAAGGCCTCTTCAATGCTCGTAGCACCTTGTACATCCCATTGCTTTTTATTTTCTTTTAAACACAATGAGTATCTATTAGTTAGAACACCTCTTGAATTCCCCAACATCAATAGAACCGCTTTAGGTTTCTGTACATTGTTATTTTTTTCATTAAGAAGTAGGGATGAGAAATTAGTACCTTCAATTTCTTTAGGTATTTGATTTCCTATACCAGCTAATCCCATAGTTGTTGGCAATACATCGGGTACACTTAAAAGCAGATCGTTAACTCCGTGTTTTAATCCTTTAGGCCAGTGTATAATAAATGGAATTGCGGTAGATTCTAATTCTATCTCATTTTTACCTTTTTTACCATGACTCCCGAGCATTTCCCCATGATCTGAACTAAAAATCACTATCGTATTATTCAATTCACCTAACTTTTCCAATTCATCTAAAACCAAACCAATATAGTAATCGGAACTTGTTATATTTGCAAAATAATGCCTTACATAAGTTGCCACTTCTTTATCGGCATTTTCTCGAACCAATAAGCTATCATTGATCTCAGGAAATTTATCTATATCATAATGCTTTCTTAAAGTGGCCATATCTGTATTTTTGTCATCCCATGGGTTGTGGGGCGGGTTCATAGACCATATCATACAAAAAGGTTTGTTTTTATCCCTTTGACTTCTTGTATTTCTTAAATAGTCAATTATGATTTGTGATTCATTTTTTGGTGAAAATGTTTTTGGTAAATGTAACTCGCCATCCTTTTTACCCCCGATAGCTTCTGAATCATTAGAATAAATATGTGGATTGAAATGTTGATCCTTAATTGCCTGATAAAAGTATTCAATCCCATGACGCGTTTTTCCTGGTGGTATATATGTATCGTACTTATTTATACGATAGCCTCCAGGAGCTTCTACAGAACCTACATAAGTTCCATCTTCATCAAATAGCGGATCATTTTTTAACCAATGGCATTTACCGATATAAGAAGTATTATATCCAGCATTTAAAAACAAATCGGGAATGGTTGCTATATTATCCTTCAAACTATGGGTTCTTCCTACTTTACAATTGTTCCAAATGCCATTTTGTTCTGGGTACATACCCGACATCAACATACCTCGATAGGGGCTACAAAGTGGGTAGTTACTAACTGCTTGTGTAAAAACCACACCATTTTTAGCCAACTTGTCTATATTTGGTGTTATTACAGGATCTGGTTTACCTATAACATGCTGTTTGTAAGGAGGCTCTGCCCAAAATCCCGCACTGTATCTTCTGAGTTGGTCTGGGAATATAATTAAAACATTGGGTTTCTTTTCGTCTTTAGTAAGTTTCGTTATTTTCTCCTGACAATTAAAAAAGAATAAACTTAAAATAATTAAAATCCTTGTTTTGCGCCCCATTTTTACTTCTTTTTTATATTCATTATCCATTTGGGAAGACTTCCAAGCCTTAATTCTAATTGTGCCTCGAACAAAGATTCTGGGGCAACCGGGGCTCCAAGGCTTTCTAAAATTTGAACCTCGTCTTTTTTAAATGTGGTTCCTGCGCCGTGAAACCCTACAATAATCGGAGGCGAAATTCGCCAGAACCACGTATCTGTTGCCACAAATCGAAAATTTTCTTCTGATTTGTCTATTTCATTAAAATTCCAGAGAACTAGATACCTACCATGATTAGGCAAATTAAATCTAGCCCCTCCCGCTCTACCTTGAAAAAAGCCTCCTTCTACTTTATCGAAAAGCGTATAACGAGGTTGTGATGCGTGAGACTCAAATGATGTGTGCGCAGGATAGTTAGATCGCCATATTACAGTTCCCGATGTAAAACCATCGACTCCAAAAGCATGATGCATTCCTGATTTATCTGTACAATTCGCAATTAAAATATTAGTTGAACGTGATGCGTGTACAGAGCTATGACCAAAGTTCCCTTCTATAGTAATGCTTAGAGCTGTGGAATTCGCTGATTGAGAAAAACTTGCGGCGTTACTGATATTCTTGAATGTACAATTTCTAATCCAAGAATTAACAGCTCTGGTAATTTTTAAAATACTCCACCCGCCATCATCCTGAGCAGACCTATGATGCACGAACTTTTTTATCCAGTTTCCTTCAAATGTTAAATTCTCAAACCCCACATGGTCTATATGTGCAAAACTATGTACTTCCCAATTATGCCTTGCCTTGATATCATAATGTATTGGGGCAACCGTTTCAATAGTATCTCCATTAACAGAGGCTATTTGGTGATACTCATTTACCCTAACACCCTTTTCTAAAATGGAAGTCCATCCTTTTTCTGGCTCTAATCCACCCAAATCGTAATGCACCAATTCCTTATCATTGTTTAAAACTTTTAAAATAACCCAATCCCCTTTTTTAATCTTAGATGCATCACTCAGTTTTATTTTATGAGATTCTCTTCTAGAATTTGAAATAACCTTGGACAAAAAAGAATTTTCTCTTAAACTTTTGGCTTGAATTGCATAAGGACAAGTCCATAACTTTTTTGGGTTGGCAGGTGGTAAATCTTGATTAAAAAATAAAATTGTATTTTTTTGGTCTTCTCCCCTAAATACTATATTTGATGATGCAATTGCTATAATACTTTGGTCATCGTCACTAGTATTGATATCATATTTTCCTTTTGGGAAATAGATTATGCCATTGCCATTTTTTGTTGCTGCCTTTATTGCTTTTTTAATTGCATTTTTGTCTGAAACCTCATCATTAGGCTTAGCTCCATAATTGGTAACGTCGAATATTTTATAATCCACATGAGGAATTTCTACCTCACTATGTTTATAACCTGCATAAGAGAAATCGGGTAGTGTGGGTTCGGAATGATCCTTTTTTGCTTGTTTAAAGTTTTCCCATAAAGTGGTTTCTTGTGATTTACAGTTCCATATTGAGCATGAAACAACTAAAATTAATATAGATAATCTTAAACGCATACTTATTTATTAAATTAATGAGCTATCTTTTAACAAAGAGCTTAGCATCATTATTGATTCTTAATAGATAAACACCATTTACTAAAACATTAGAAAAAGTGAGTCTGGTATTTTTTGTGTTATCATCATGATATATACTTTCTATTGAAATTGAACTTCCTTTCAAATCAAACACCTGAAAAACATCTGATACTTTTGTATTGGCAACATACAATGTGTTTTTATTCGTGGGGTTTGGATACATTATATAATCTGCCCCTTCTTCTTTTCCATTGGTTTTGCCTTCAAAATACCGTACACCAAACTCATAGGCATCGACTCCAATTTGTTCTCCAATAAGCCTTCCAGGAATATCGTCTGCTGGCGGGTGGATGCCTCCCCAAATTCTTGATAAGCTACATTGGTCTGACGCATCTCTATAAGTTGCCCACTGCAATTTAACATCGACACTCGGGCCTTCTTCAAAGACCAAAAACTCATTTTTCCTTGCAATAAACTCGCCATAACCTCCAGGAAAAAATGCATCACCCGTTAATAGGGTCATAACCTCTGCTGCAGCTCTGGAATATGTGGAATGCCCAGATACAAATCCAGCAAATGGAGGTGTAATAAAGCTTGGTCGTTGATAAGGCCACCAGTTTTCGGCTAAAATCCAACCAACACCTGCATTATCGGATTCCGGGTTACCTATATAATCGTGACCTCTCCATGTATATAATTTTATTTTTCCAAGATGTTCAGAGTTATTCCCTACTAGGGGGTCATTTTCTTCCACAACCTCTATATAGCCTTCTTTTAAAGGGATTCCCGCTACGTTATAATTATCTTGCTCAGAATCACTACTCTGCCCTAATTCAGCCATATAACGTATAGCTGAAATGGGTCTTACATAATCATACCATCCTTTTATACCCCAGGCCGCGATAGCTGCATCATGCATGGTGCCTCCCATTATAAAATATGATTTCACATCCCACTCCAGTGCATCTAAAATATCTCCCTTTCCATTCAGTTTTTTTGTAAACAAACTATGATCACTTACATAATTTAGCAAAGTAAACCAATGTCCTGGGGGTGTTTCAGAATCGGGTCCGTCTGCCCAAAACTCGGCTAAAACCCTTGCATAATCTCCTCTGGGTACTAGTTGTTCTTGGTAAGGAGCTCCTGTATGCGGATTTACAGAATGTCCTATTGAAATATCACCTCCTTCTATTTCATCATAAAAATTGGGGTATTCTACATAATTAGACGGGAAGCTATTTACATCTATGTTACCAATTGATTTTGGGGAGATATCCCAAATTACATTATCCAATGGATCTAAATGCGCTCCCCAAATAGATACTAAAGAAAAACCCCATTTATAAGCATTACTTGAAGCATCATTAGATACCTCATTTAGTTGTGGAGGTGCATCGGGATTATGGTAAATGCTATAATCATCTCCATCTCGGGAAAAAATCTTCTTATCGCCCTCTTGTAATGAAAAAGGATTAACAGTTCCCCATTCTGGACTCAAAAAATCGGGTGTTGTAGCATTAACCAAATTTCCGCTTTGGTCTATAAATTGCTCCAAACTTAGCGGTTGCCATCTGTTAGGGTCTGTAATGTTATTATTTCCTGGAACAATTGGAGCCAGAGGCGCATTAATTGGCAAATAAAACGAATTATCGTAACGTCTTGTTTCCCTTGATCCGTCAACCAGACCATAATCTATGATTGTTTGTGCTATAAAGTTTCCCAAAGCTGAAGGACTTCCATTAGAATAATCTATCGAGGCATCGTTAACATCAAATCCTAGATTGTTCATTATCGAATCAAATATTTCATAGGTTTCTTCCTTATTGGGAGAGTTTTTAAACCTATGGTTCAATAAACGATACATGGCATAACTTATCGTTTTATTTCTATTTTCTTCAATATTTTCACCTGTCTCAAAACCATCAAACACACTATTAAAACCGTGTACTTGATTTCCAATCAAATAGGGTTTGGCCTTTTGATTATAAATTGCCCAGGAGTCGTACATTGCTACACTGGCATGAAAAAGATTTCTAGCATGCACAGTAGGTCGCGCATAATCGTTTCTAATAGCCTGTAGTAAAGCTTCGTTCCAAATTCTTGCTATTGAATGGTTCTGAGATAATGAAAAACCGACATTAAGTCCAATGGTTTGTGATGAGCATTCCGAATTCGACTCAATAACCGAAACTTCTCCCAAAGGTCCAATACCCCACTTAACTGTAATTGAATTTGCCTGTTCTTCAATAATTTCTCCTCCTGTAACCGACCAATTTAGTTCTGAATCTATTGTATCTGGATAAGAATACATTTCGACACTTAAGCTATTTACGTTTGATTTACCTGAAATTACCTTAGATTCCAGATAGGTGCAACTGCCGTCGTTAATAACGGCTTCTGGGTTGTAATTACATGAATTGGGGTCTGTACAGCCTCTAGTCTTGTTTACATCCGGAAGGTCAAGAACCGTATAGCCATTTCCTTCTTCTGCTAGAATATATGTGTCTACATTTAAATTTTCATGGGTTTCTATAAGGCCAGAAGGCCATTGAATCCTTAATTCTAAGATTGAAGTAGCTTCTCCTAGTCCAAAATGAACGGGCAATAGACTTTGTGACAAAAACCCAAGACCTGTATAATACCTATGCAATGTACCTTGGTTTGTGGTAATTGTAAGCCTGGTACCTATGGCATTTCTATTTGATGTAGTACCTTGCAATACTACTTTGAACCAATGGGAGCTGGCTGAAGGCTCCCCGTTAATAATATCATTTTCATAGAAGAAAGACTCTCTATCGGTATTGGTTATAAATAGATCCAAATCACCATCGTTATCATAGTCAAATGGCGTCGATCCTACACTTTTTGTTAGATCTTTTAGGTTTACTTGTTCTGTAATATCTGAAAAGCCCGTGCCTCCTTCTACCAATAAATTTTTAAAATATGCGTTGTATTCGGTTGCACTAAAACCGTTTACTACAAATAGGTCTTCATCGCCATCTAAATCAAAATCGGCAAAATTTACATCCCACGCCCATCCTGTGCTACTTATATTTTCTCCAATGGCTACGTCTATAAACGTGCTATTGCCTTGGTTGGTTAGTAATATATTTTCTCCAATATTGGTTACAAAAAAGTCAAAAAGGCCATCGTTGTTATAGTCATTAACTGAAATCCCCATATCATCACCAAAATTATTAACTCTATAATCACTTGCTCTTTCCTCAAAACTTGTACCTATACTATTTATAAAAAGCTCATTGGGGTCGTTCTTGTCATTTGCAACATATAAATCCATCCACCCATCATCGTTAAAATCAAAAGGCACACTCATATAGGACAATTTGGTATTATCATCTCCAAATTGGTCTGTTACGTTTTCAAACGTGCCATCTCCATTATTAATATAAAAGCTGTTGTTAGTACACGCCCCCCAATCTGAAATGTATATATCTAAAAATCCGTCATTATTAACATCGAACCATGTTGCGCTTGTATTTCTACATGCATTATATTTTTCGAAACCAGCCTCAACAGTTCTTTCAACGAATGTTCCATCTCCTTGGTTATGGAATAGTTGAATTTTAAATGAATGGGTAAAAAATATATCCGGGAATCCATCATTATCATAATCTCCCCACGAAGCACCATATTTTATGCCATCGAGACCTGAAAATAAATCTGCCGTTTCGCTGAAAGGAAACAAGTTAACCAATCCCGAAATTTCGGTAACATCTTCAAACTGGCCGTTACCCTTATTTCTAAACAACCTGCTTTTACTTATCTCTTTACTGTTATTATCTTTTGCTTTGGCCACAACGAATAAATCCAGATCATGATCTCCATCGTAATCTGCTACGGCAACACCATTGTTTTCTGATAGTATTCCCAAGCCAGCATTAACTTCTGATCGATGAAATGTTTGCGCAACGACCTGATTCGTTACAATTAATCCTAAAACAAATTTTAAAATGAGAGAGATTTTCATAAGCGTTTATTTTTTAACAACTTCTTTATACCATTTTTCCCAAGTTTCTAATACTGTATCAATCCAATCTGGCCGTTCGCCCATCCTATAAGTTAGTTGCGCCTCATATAATGATTCTGGCAACACTTTTTTCCCTATACTCTCAACGTAACCTAAACTGGCCTCGTTAAATGTTGTATTAGCACCATGAAAGCCTACAATATAGGGGTTTGAAATTGCAAATCCCCAATAAGGACTTTGAGGGTTATCTTTTCGCGGTTGTAACGACCAATAATTATAATTTGCAACTGCTGGTCCATACTGCTTAAAATTCCATAATGTAAACCCATTTAAATGGTGAGGTTCCATTTTATAGTTTCCGCCATTTCCACTCATATTATAGCCTTCGTAACAGTCATAAAGTGTCTGCCTGGTGCTTCCCGAGTGCAGATCGAATCCTCTTCCTTTTTGAGCATATATACGCCATGCCACATTTCCTGCTGCAAGATGAGAGGCGTCTATACCATGCCATTGTCCTTTATCTGTATCGTCTTTCCACAAACCAACAAAGTTTCTTGTACCAAAGGTCATTTCTACAGATCCGTGACCTTGCTTGCCGTTTAAAACATTCATTATAACGGAAGATGTTATACTGCCCACTATACCCACGGCACTATTAACGTTTGAAAATACACATCTTCTTACCCAACCATTAGATACGTGCGCCATTTTTACGCCTTTCCACCCCCCATCATGGATTTTATTTTTGTGATGTACAAAACTTTCTTGAAAATTGCCAATGAAATGGATATCCTCAAAACCACACGCTTCAATAACTTCGTGAGGTGCTACATACCATCCATATTTCTTTTTTATATCAGTTAATAAAGGTTTTTCTAAAGTTATCGTGTTTTCTTTTATCGATGCTATTTTATGTATTTCGTTTGCCGCTATGCCTTTGCTGTTGATTCTCTCCCATTGTGGCCTTGTTTGTAATGTCCCCATAAAATCGATTATGGATTCTTTATTGTAAGGCATCACCAAAATAATATGTGACTGGCCTGCAAATCGTTTTGCATCTTCAACATATATAGTTTTAGAACCTAATTTAGAGTCTTCTACTATTTTTGATACGTATGGGTAAGGCCTGCTATCTATATTTGTTGAACAAAACGTATCAACATTTAAGTTTTTAGGTTTAAAAGTAAACATGTGAGGGGATGTCCATTTGAACAGAGATTTGTCATGCCTCATATAGTCTTGCATAAAAATCTCGGTTCCATCCAGACCAGCTCCAGCGCCTTTTAAAATTATATTTGAACTGTTTATCTCAAACCCCTTGGTGTGTTCTCCTTTATTGACAACAAATCGTCCTTTAGGAAAGAAAACGACTCCCTTGCCTTTTTTTTCGGCAGCATTTATAGCTTTAGCAATTGCAAAATCGTCAGCAATAGTGTCATTAGCTATCGCTCCAAAAGTCGTCACATCAAAAATTGGATAATTTAATACAGAACTATTGGGTATACCTACTTCTCCAAAAGCATACCCTGCATAAGAATAATCAATTATAGATGTTGGTTTCCCAGTAGATTTTTGAGTCACATAGGACTGCCAAATTTGAGCTTTTTCTTGCGCTTTACAAGATGAAACTAATACAAAAATAATAATAGCCGCACTTATTTTAATTCTTGATATCATTGACGATTTATATCTAAATTTCATTAAAATTACAAGTTTATCTCAACTATTTAATCTTCAAACTAACTTTGATTGGTTTATTTGGCCTTGTCTAAATTATAATTGACTTTGTTCCAACCTAAAAATCCCCAAAAGTTTAGGTTTGAGGACTTTGTTTGTATGCATTAAAATTATCATACTCCATCAATGATTTGCCTCTATTAATTTGTAAAGTTTATTCTGCACGCATACAGCACATCCATCTAATAAGCGATTTTATTAAAATTTATTTTTAATTCCCCATCAAACCATTCCGTATCTACTTCAAAATTACCTCATATTTTTAATCCTTTGTAGTACCTATAGATCAATTTTGGGGCGATACTGGTAAGAAGCAAATAGTTTCATTATGAATCCAAACAACATTTCTTTTATACCCACTATAGTACTAAAGTTTCAGTCAATTTGAAAAATCAAAAACATGCACAATCATTATTAAATATACATGACCATGTGTTATACATTATTTCCATAACCGAATTTCTTAATCCCTCTGTTTTATAAAAAAGTCCTCTTGCGCATTAAATTAGTATATCATATTTTGAAGCTTTAATCACTTTGATTATTTTTTGAGAAATACCATGTTCTCGACAACAACCTATATTTGAAAGATCATTAAAAATACGTGACATTTCAACATGGTCAGTTTTCAAAAATACATGATGACACTACTTACTATCAAAGATAGTTATAAAAATATTTTTATAATTTCCTTAGTCTTACTAAAGATTCCAAGTAATAATAATCAGCATAATTTAAAGGAACATCAATCTCTGCTCCATGCGGTATACTGCCTACGCTATGCTTAAGTAAAAAGTTTCCATTGGTACCTGATTCCACAAAATACGTATCTGTCGACAATGTCTCAATGATATCTTTGGCTTTATCAAGGTATTTCTTATCGGAATATTGACTTAATTCAATTAAAGCTGATGCTACAATTGCTGCTGCCGAAACATCTTTTGGCTCGTTTGGTATATTAGGAGCATTATAATCCCAATAAGGAATATTTTCTTTTGAAATCGTGGGATTACTTAAAATATAATCTGCAATTTTTTTAGCTTGTGTGAGATATTCAGGATTCTTAGTATAACGATAACTAACCGTAAACCCATAAAGCCCCCAAGCCTGACCTCTAGCCCAAGAGGAGTTATGAGCATAACCTTGAGCCGTTTGTTTTGATCTTATCTTCCCAGAAATAGAATCATAATCTACTACATGATACGAACTGTTATTCTCTCTAAAATGATTCTTTAATGTCATATTGGCATGCGAAATAGCTATGTTTTTGTATTTGTCCTCCCCCGTTAATAGAGAGGTTTCGAACAATAGTTCTAGGTTCATCATATTATCAATTATAACAGGATATTGCCAATCTCTTTGTTTTTGCCATCCACTATCCACATCCCATGATTTAATACAACCAACGGCTTCACTAAAACGATCAATTAAAGCGTTTGATGCATCAATTAGGGCTCGTTTATTTTGTTTTGCTTTTGTTAATCGAAATGAATTACCATATGAACACTGAAAAACAAAACCTAAATCGTGACTAGAAGCAAAACGATCATCAAAATTCAACTCTTGAAAATATATAGCTTCTTTTTTCCATTTATCATTATTGGTTAACTCATACATATACCAAAGTGAGCCTGGGAAAAATCCTTCTGTCCAATCAAAACCATTATTTATCCATTTAATTGCATTGTCTTCTAGAGTTCTCGGAATATTATTTGCCTGTCTTGCACTATTAACCAAAAGTTTATAGTTTTCTTCAGCAGCTAAGATTTGGCCTTCTATTGTAAAACCTTTCTCCTTTTGAAACTTCTTTTCTGTTTGGTTTGCTTTTCCTGATTGTATACACCCAACTATTACAATACAGATTAATAATATATAAAAAGAGGGGTTTAATTGTTTAAATTTCATATCAAATTTTAATAGAAGTTTTTCAATAGAGTCATTATGCTTATTTATAGAGTGCGTTAGTTTTTACAACATAGCCAATAAGCTCTCTCTAGTCGATTTTAATTAAAAAAATATTTTAGTAATAAAAGGCACATAATATCTTATGAAAGTATTATGTGCCTTTAAGATGGTTTAGTATCCTGGGTTTTGTCTTAAATTTATATTTTTGTCTATTTCTGATTGCGGAATAGGCATCAAATAAAAATGTGGTAAAAACACCTGAGGTACTGTAGTGCTTACAACAAATGTAGGATCGTAAACTAAATTTGCAGGATCATACTCAGCCTCATATGGATCTGGAACTGGTGTTGTTCTAGTTATTTTCATACCATGAAATTGTTTACCATTTAACACATCTTCAGCTATTCTCCATCTAATCAAATCGTACCAACGATGTGTTTCAAAAGCCAACTCAATTTTTCTTTCTTGACGAATTCTTTCTCGCATTTCATCTTTATCCAAACCAGCCGGGATATCTGGCATATTCACACTTGGCCTGCTTCTAATTTCATTAATTGCGTCATGTACACTTTGGTCTGGACCCGAATCTTCATTTTTAGCTTCGGCATAGTTTAGCAGGACCTCTCCAAATCTTATGTGTTTGAAAGAGGTTTTACTGGCACCTCTATCTGGATCTAGCCCTAATGACGGATCCATGAATTTTTTAAGATAATAACCCGTCTGTGTATCGTTACCATCGTTTGGATTCCTCAATCCATCTCTACCAATAATAAATTCGATATCCAATCTATCGATACCCGTTTTTGGTGTTAAACCAAATGGATTACCGTGAAAACCTATTGAAGCAGCAAATCTAGGGTCTCTATTTGCATATGGATCATTAGGATCGTAAATAGATAGTGGATCGGTAATAGGCAATCCATCAGTAGTTTCATAAGAATCTACAAACTCTTGTGTTGGGTTAGTTTGACCTCCCGCTTCACTTCTATATCCCAGTGGCCAGTTCCATTTATCTGCTCCATGCGCAAAGGTTCCTACCTCAACACGTACTTCGAAAAGTATCTCTGGATCATCTCCATACGATCTAAACAATGCATTATAATCTGGAGATAATTCCATACCTGCATCTATAACTCTTTTAGAAAGCATGGCAGATTGTGCCCATCTTTCCGCATATAACATAGCTCTTCCATTTAGAGCCCAAGCTCCCTCTTTATTAGCTCTATCTCTTGAAGCACCATCATTAACAGACGGCAAATCGTTGGCAGCAGCTTCTAACTCCGAAAAAATAAAATCGTAAACCTCGTCTGCGGTATTACGAGATACTAATAAATCGTCATCTATTCCTTGCGGCGCTGTAATTAAAGGGACTCCACCATATCGTCTCACCAATTCGAAATAAAGCATCGCTCTTAACCATCTGGCCTCTGCACTCATTTGACTTACGAATGATTCTTCTAAACTTGAATCCTTTAGTCCTTCTATCATGGTACTACACTCTCTTATACCTCTATAGCAATTTCTCCAAAAATTAGGTTCTAAGCCTCTATTATCTGTTGGAGATATATTCCCTGGCGCAACATTTCTATTCGCGCCTACCCAACCACTTTTTGCCCTGGCTTCATCTGTAATAGATGCCATCTGAAAAGTGTTATTGTAAAGGCGATTAGAAGGTCCATCACTTCCTATTGAACCAATTCCTCTCATATAATCTACTCCTGTATATGAATAGAGCGTATAAAGGAATGCTTCTACCAATCCTTCATCTGAAAAAACAGCATCAGAGCTAATCCCAGATTTATTTTCTACATCAAGATCGTCATGACAACCTACCATTGAAAATAATAGGCAAAAAACGAATATTAATATGTTTATCTTTCTCATTATTGTTTATTTTAAAAGGTTATGTTAACACCAAATGTAGTAGACTTCATTTGCGGATAATATGGTCTTTCCGTTGAAGGACCTTCAGGATCTACATCTTTTACATTGGTTAAAGTAAATAGGTTTGTACTCGATAAATGAAGTCTAACACTATCAATTCCTACAGATTTTAGTGCTGTATCTGGTAACGTATAAGACAACTGTACATTTCTTAGTCTAAAATATGTCACATCATTTAACCAAAAGCTAGACCTTAAACTATTATTAGCTGTGCCTCCAACGGTTAACCGTGGAAATCTTGCACCTTCATTACCAGGTCTCCAAGAATCGACCAGTGCTGCTCTGGAATTAGATTCTACTGAAAAAGGCACATACTCAATGTATCTAGTAAAACCTGTTGCTCCTTGAAAATTAGCTACAAGCCCAAACCCTTTGTATTGCATATTTAAATTGAAACCAAATACGACTTCAGGAAGATCACTTTTACCAATAATCGTTCTGTCATCCCCATCAATAACACCATCTTCATTAATATCTTTATATTTTATGTCTCCTGGGAAAAGCGTCGAATTTGGATTCACTTCATCTTGGTCTTGTCTTGGAGAATTGTCCAATTCTTCTCTAGATTGGAATAAGCCAAGCGAAACCAAACCACGTTCTACTCCTATTGGTTGCCCAGTAAGCTTGTACCATTCGTTAACATTTTCGGCTTCAGCTATATTAACAACTTCACTAGTTGAGTAAGTAATATTAGCAGATGTAGTTAAGCTAAAATCCCCAAAATTATCAGAATATCTAACTTCAGCTTCTATACCATTGTTTTTAGTTTCACCAATATTTTCATCTGGTAAAATTCCAGCAAAAGTATCTGGCGTGTCACCTCCAGCATCAATTAAAATATCCTTTGTGTCTTTAGTAAAGTAATCAAACTCTACACCTATTTTATTATTTAAAAGACCTAATTCAAATCCAATATTAGTCCCTATGGCTTCTTCCCATGTTATAAATGGGTTTTGAAGCACCGACTCACTTATACCCGTTCGGGTAGTACCTCCTACTGCAGAAACAGACGGTTCTATACTATATAGAGATAGGAATTGAAAATCGTTAATCCTATCATTTCCAAATTTACCCCATGAAGCTCTTAATTTTAAGTTACTAACTACGCCATCCTGAGGGAAAAAATCTTCTCTAGAAATTCTCCATCCAGCACTAACAGCTGGAAAGAAACCAAATCGATCAGATTTAGCAAATCGGTGCGAACCATCATATCTAAAATTAGCCTGTAACAAGTACTTACCTGCTCTATCATAGTTCACTCTACCAACATAACCTATTCTAGCTTGCTCCCTTGCCGATCCGCTATTCGATGCATTCTCTTCAGAACCTGCGATGAATTGATCAATCGTTGTCCCCAAGAACCCATCTCTAAATGCTCCTAGGTTACTCGATGTTATTTCCACCTGCTCATATAAAAATAATGCACCAATTTTATTTTTTCCAAATTCTTTATCATAACCTAAACTAAATTGAGCTGTCCTTTGATTCCAGGTTCCTCTATTTTCGGTTAACGATGGAGATGGCGCACTTTCTGCAACACTGAAACCTGCACTCACTGGTTGGTAATATGTAAATGGTGTTTTAAAGGCTCTTCTGTTGTTGAAAGATGCATCATAAGAATATCTTGCCTTTGCAAAAAGTCCTTCTAACCAAGGAAACTCATACTTAAGGTTTAGTGCGCTTTGAAATACATTATTCCTTCTTACATATCTTCCTGAATGATTTGCTCGACCTATTGCAGAATCAATTTTTCCATCAAAACCTAGGTCATCAACTTCACCGTCTCCGTCACCATCAACATAAGGGGCAAATGTTGGGATACCATTACCAACAGCTGCAAATATGGCCCATGTAGCAAAACTTGTCCTATCTGGATCATCATTCAAACCAGCAAAAGCACTATTGGTTGTTTCTTCTAATCTACCAGTTAAATCTAAACCAATAGTTAAGTTTTCTCCAATTTTTGTATCAATGTTTGAACGAATACTATATGATTTAAAACCAGAACTTTTATACAGTCCTTCTTGATCTAAATGTCCAAAAGACAGAAAATAGCCTGTTTTTTCATTTCCACCATCAATTGTTAGGTTGTGTTGTAATATAGGGGCGTTATTTTGAATAACCTCATCATACCAATTTGTATCAGGTGTTAACCCATTTCTTATATCCTCAATATCCTGAGGCGAAAACCTTAAACCTGATGGATCTAAATTAGGGTTAGAGTTCAACTGAGCCTCATTAAAATGCGTAGCAAACTGTAAAGAATTCATCATTTGTGGAGAATTCAATATCGTTTGTATCCCATAACTCGTTGAAAAGTTAAAGGTTGCTTTACGATCTCCTCCTCTTTTTGTTGTTACTAAAATAACACCATTCGCAGCTCTTGCACCATATATAGCTGCTGATGCTGCATCCTTTAACACAGTAATACTTTCAATTTCATTAGGATTAATTCTTCCTAAAGGTCTTTCTACACCATCAACAATAATAAGAGCGCCATTATTATTTAATGTACTGGTACCTCTTACTCTAATTGTTGTATTATCGAAACCAGGTAATCCTGTTTGCTGAGAAGTAACAACACCTGTTAATTTACCTGAAAGCCCTGCCGAGAGATTAGCCATTGGGGCCACTGTTAATGATTCTCCTTTCACTGTTGATACAGATCCTGTTAAATCAGATTTTTTTCGGGCACCATACCCTATAACTACTAACTCATCTAATTGTTCTACATCGGCAATCAAGGTTACCGTAATCGTTGTACTATTACCCAGTACGACTCTTTGTGTCTTATATCCCAAATATGAAAAGACCAATGTATTTCCTGAGGAAGCATTTATTTTAAATTTTCCGTCAAAATCTGATACTGCTCCTTTATTTGTTCCTTCTACTATAATATTCACCCCAGGTATTCCGACATTGTTTTCATCTAAAACACTACCAGAAACACTTTGCTCTTGGGCCAATACGACATGGGTACAAAATAGATAGAGTATTGCAACAAAACAATACCATCTAGTCGATTTAGTAATTCTTTTTTTCATTTTTAAATTTTAGTTTGTTAATAATATGGTAAAGCTACAGCACGGCTCTATTCGTCTTAGGGGAATATCAGAAAAAAAAGAAGGGGGAAATCGTTCATACACTTTTGAAGCTACATGCTATTTCAAAAAAAAGTGGTGTGTTATACAACACACCACTTTTCAACTAAACTAACTCAAATATAAACTAACTACTATTCACTTTAAAACTAAGTACAAACAAACCTTAAGGCGGTTTTACATCAGAATTATTGGATTCTAATTATAGTATAAATTTATCTCAAATTTCACAAATAAAGGGAGTAATTCCGTTCTTTTAGCATGTACTTATTGTTCAAGACACTGAACAAAACGTATCATGCAAGCGCGCTCTTTTAATTTGCTATTTAAAGTAAAATACCTTTTGAAGATTTCTTAAACTTATTTAAGAATATAGATTATTAGTATTTTTAAATAATAAAACAACAGTTTTTAAGGCTCTATTGTTTTTTCAAGGTGCCTATTTCTAGTAACTGTAGGTGTTTCATTAAAAAGTTCTTTGAAACATTTTCTAAAATATTTAAGATCATTAAACCCAACTTCATAAGCTATTTGAGAAACATTCATTTTAGTTTCAATCAACATTTGTTTTGCTATTTTTAACCGAATACCTCTTATGAATTCTGAAACAGATTGATCTACCAAAGCTTTAAGCTTTCTATACAATACTGGTCGACTCATTCCCATTAAACTTGTAAATACAGATACATTAAAATCTGGATTTGTAATGTTATTCTCTACTATTTTTATCGCTTTTTGCAAAAACTTCTCATCTTCTGAAGTAATATTTAGTGCCTCAGGTTCTAAAATAATATCTTTCTTAAATTTAGAAATAATATTCTTTCTATTTTCTAATAAATTAAATATTCTGAGCTTTAAAACATCTACATCGAATGGTTTTGTTATATATATATCTGCTCCAATTTTATAACCTGTTTTTTTGTATTGGTCTGAAGTCTTAGCAGTAAGCAATACAACTGGAATATGACTAGTTATAATTTCGGACTTTACTTTATGGCATAATTCGAAACCGTCCATAATTGGCATCATAACATCACTAACAATAACATCAACCTCTTCTTTTTGAGCCATTTCAATGGCTTCTTGCCCATTTGCTGCTTCAAATATGTTATAGTTTTTAGAAAAAATACTTTTAATATAACTTCTAACTTCGGTATTGTCTTCAACTATCAAAATCGTTTCACGGGATTTGTCAATTGGCTCTATGTTAGTTTCTGACTCTAGTGATATTTTGAGTAGTTCTTGCTTTACAAAAGGAGCCCCACTAACAATTTGCATTTCTTCATTGATATCTGTGGATTCTAACCGTTCGTTTTTCAAAAGGTGCCCTTTGCCCAATGGCAAATAAACACTAAAACAAGTGCCATCCTTTTTAGAACTTTTCACTACAATTTCACCTTTGTGCAGCTCTACAAGTCTCTTTGTAAGTGATAGCCCCAAGCCACTACCCGTATATAGGTTTTTATGATCTAATCTATAAAACCTATCGAAAATCAAATTGATTTTTTCTTTTGGAATCACATTATCGAAATTAATAATATCGATTTTAACGGCTTTATTTGAATCGAGACTATGTTTTTTTGATGTTACCGAAGTACGAACTATAATTTTCTGATTCTCACTTGAGTATTTAAATGCGTTAGACAGTAAATTAAATAGTATTTTCCTTAATTTGGAATCATCAAACCATACTTTAATAGTATCCTTTTCTGAGATAAATTGAAAATCAATATTTTTTTGCTGTGCCAATTCATCAAATGAAAGCTTTGTTTGTTGAATAAAAGGAACAATATTATTTTTTGATGCAAATAGCCTAGCTTTACCAGATTCGCTTTTTCTAAAGTCTAACAGCTCGCTAGTAAGTTGCAACAAAACATTTGTATTTATTTTAATGGTATCTAATTTTCTTTTGTATTCTGGATTTTCTTCTTCAATATTCGATTTCAACAATTGTTCAACAGGCCCCAAAATGAGTGTAAGCGGTGTTCTAAACTCATGTGATATCTCTGTAAAAAGTTGGAGCTTTAATTTGTTCACCTCTTCAATTTGTTCTTTTTCAAGTCTTTCCCTTTTAAGTTCATTTCTAGCAATAATTCTAGCTTTAATCAACTTTCTTATAAAATAAAATAGTAATGCTCCCAAAGACAAGTATATAAGGTACGCCCACCATGTTTTCCAAGGTGCTGGCAATATGATTACCTTTATCTCATTTGGTTCACTCCATGAATTAGGGTCTATGGAATTTTTAACTTTAAAAACATAAGTTCCATGACTTAAATTGGTATAGTTTGCACTTGTATTATTTCCGATAAAGTTCCAATCAGCATCAAAGCCTTCAAGCATGTAAGCATAATTATTACTATCTGGATTAGAAAAGTTAATAGCAACAAAATCAAATTTAAAATCATTTTGATCGTACTTTAATTTTATTTCTTTTATTGAATCGGTAATTCTTAAGAAAGGTTTGTTTCTAACACTAACTGAATATATATCCAAGTTAGGAATAAAATCTTCGTCGATTATATTATTAGGGTTAAAATAATTTAACCCATTTACCCCCCCAAACATTAATTCACCAGAAGATGTTTTAAGAAATGCTCCATAATTGAACTCGTTGCTCTGAAGCCCTTCGGACACATAAAAATTCCTAAAAGCCAATTTTTTAACATCAAACTTACTAAGCCCATTATTGGTACTAATCCATAAATTATCATTTTTATCTGGCAAAATACCATATATTATTTCGCTTGGAAGCCCTTCATTAGTTCCAAAATGTTCCGATTTGTTTAATTTAAGACTGTATCTATAAAGCCCCTTGCCTTCTGTCCCTATCCAATAATTATCATTTTCATCTTTATATATACAATTTGCCTGTATAGGAAATCCATATTCACTTTTCGTATTATTAAAATCAACTAGTTTTATAATTTTTGAGTTAATATCAATGTTACCAATACCTCCAGCCCCTCCAAAAAGTAGCACATTTGGGTTATCGGATTGTTTAATGAATATTACAGATTTAATTGGACTTTTAAACCTAGTTAATGAAGCTTCCTTCGAATTGTAAAAAATAACACCTGCCGTCAACGTTCCAATCCATAAATTTTTATTACTATCCTCCATCATAGTAGTAATTTTATAATCTTTAAGATTAATCCCTTTAGGCGATTTATCTTCAAGGTTATAAAACTTTAAAGGCCTTAAATTAGGATTGACATAATTAACCCCTCCATCATGCGTACCAATCCATAAATTATCGTTAGAGCCTTTGGATATATGCTTAATGTTATTTGAACTTAAACTAAAACGATTTGCGGGATCGCTCATAAAATATTCTACTTTTCCCGTTCTTTTATCATACAAATTAATACCTCCTCCCTCTGTACCAATCCATATTTTTTTATCCGTACCTTCTACTATAGAGCTAATTACCTTATAATTTAAACCTTTATTGTTTAGACTTGAAGAAACACTTTTGAAATTATCATGGTCTTTATCAAAAAAGTTTATACCCCCAGCCCAGGTACCAATCCACACGCCTCCATTGGAGTCTATTAAAATTTTATATATTGAGTTTTGACTTAAACTCTTATCATTGTTTTCGTCATGCACATAGTGTTTAAGAGTTCCTGCTTTACGGTTAAGTATATAAAGTCCGTTATAACTTCCTATCCAGATATTTCCAAAATTGTCCTCACTTATACTCCTCACAGGTTTATCAATGATTCTTGATGCGTTTAAATGATAGTTCACAAAAGCATTGGAAGCTTTATCTAAAATTGCAAGCCCCCCTTCGTATCCCAACCAAACATTCTGGTTGCTATCTATAAATATGGATGGCGAATTGTTTACATGTGCATTTGTTATGGTTCCTTTAGGATAATCATATTGTCTGAAACTTTTATTCTGAGCATTATAAACGTCTACACTTTCAATATTGCAAATCCAAAATTCATTTTCTTCTGAAGAAAAAAAACTTCTAACTCTATTATCTGAAATGGAATTTACATTATTACTTTCATGCTTTAAATAAGATATTTTGTTTGTTTTTATTTCTATTTTATTAATTCCATCGTTTGTAGCAACCCAAATAAAATCATCATCTAACTGTGTAATATCCCAAATTTCGTTATCTGAGATTGTATTTTCATTTAGTGAATACTTATATCTTATAAAATTATCTCCAATGGGGTTATACTTATTCAGCCCTTGTTTGGTTCCTACCCACAAATTCCCCATAGTATCTTCATAGATCGAACTAATCCAGCTATAACTTAAACTTGTAGAATCTTGTGAATTATGTCTATATTGAACAAAGCTTTTTCCATCAAACTTATTTAATCCATCCCTGGTTCCAAACCACAAATATCCTTTTTTGTCTTGAAAAATGGATGTTACCGATCTTTGAGACAGCCCTTCTTTAGAAGAAAAGTGTTCGAATTTTAAATCATTTGACGTCTTATGTATAGCTTGACCAACTAACAAATTAGACATACATATGAACAAGAATATATAATGATTCTTTATCATAATATTAAAATATACTAAAAAATATGTGTGAAATTAACTTTAATTCCACAATATAGGTAAAGTTTCTGATAATTATCACGATGTTTATTAATAATTGGATTTATTAAAACCATATATAACTTTTGAGATCAGAAATTTATAAATACATTTTTTAGTAATTTATTTTGAGCAATATTTTTATCGAACAGTCCATATACACAAGGGAAGAAAAGAACATTTAGTTAACAGGTACCAAAGGACTTATCCCAAGTGTATTGAAAAATCGAATACTGGATTCAAGTCGTTTTATCACAATGTTGTTTTCTTTTAATTGAGCATCTATCAAACTACGTTCTCGTGAATTGATAAGAAACAAAGAACTCTCTCCCAAAAAGAATTTACGTTCTTCACCCTTTAGCAAAGTTTTGTAATTAGCAACAACATTATTTACAATAACTTGCTGTTTATCCAAAGATGTTATCTCACTATTAATAGCATTAATTTTATTTTTGATGGTAAGCACCTGTGATGCCCTTTCATAATCAACATCTTGCAGTTTTAATTTGGCAAGCTTTAAATCACCACGTTCTTTGCGCAGAAAAAGAGGTACACTAAAGTTTACAAAGGCCTTATAGTTAGACGTGTTAAAATTTCCCAACGACTCATAATCTTCAGATAAAAAATTATACTGCAGATCAAGTTTTGGCAATAGTTTATTCATTTTTAAATTCCTATCTACTTTCAATGCTCCAATCTTATTATCTAACGATCTTAATTTTGGATGTTGTTCTAAGAGCAATGAATCTATTCGGTTTTGCTGTATCATTAATGTCATATTTAAATCATCTGCAGAAGGCCTAATAGGGAAAATGTTTTCTTCAATCTCAACAGGCACCCCTTCAATCCACAAGTAATTACTTGCTTTTAAAGCTGCTTTTATACGTTTAAGTTTAGCTGCTTCAAAACTCAACTGTCTATTTTGCAAAGCTATTTTTGCTTCTACCGAATCTATGGATGCGGCCTGACCTGTTTCCACACTTCGTTTCACAGCCAAAAAACGAATATTGGTATTTGTTAAAAAATTTGAAAATATACGTTCTTCATTAGCTGCCTCCAGCCATTCTGTATAGGCCATTCCTGCCTCAAATAATACATTATTAACCAACAAATCCCTATCTGCTTTCGATTGCTCTCTAAAAAATCGTGCTTTTTTAAGTGAAGCCATTCTGTCATTAATTAGTAATCCTTGGGCAAGAGACACCGAAACGCCTGCACTATACAAACCATCATCAGGCACAGATAAATCCGGGTTCAAAAAATCTCCTGAATTTTGCTCAAAATTAGCCTTAAACTCAACACCATACCAGGTAGGTATTTTAAAAGTAGTATTCAGTTCATTATAATACTCTGTGTTCTTGAACTTTTTTCGATTGAAATCGACTTCTATTTTTGGATCAAACCCGCCTCTAGACCTTAAAAGGTTAGCCTCTCCAATATTTAAAGTTAAATTAGCCTGCTTCACCAAAGGATGATGCTGTTTTACATAACCCATATATTCCTGAAAAGATAAGGAGTCTGTTAAAGTACCTTGAGCTACTATAAAAAGACTAAAAAAATAGATACAACTGTTAAAGAAAATTTTCATGTCCTTATTTTTTTGATTTTTTTTGCTTTACCTTATTTTGATCAGGTTTATAATAATTAGGTGGGAATCCATTTAACTTTCGCCATACTTCAAACCAGATTGGTACGTTTTCTAATAAAGCAATCGTATAGGCGCCAGAACCAACACGTACATTTTGAGGCCATTCATTTTCGTTAGTATCTGGCGCAATAAGTACTCTAAATTTTCCATTATCACTAATAAATGTCTCTACAGCTACTACTCGCCCTCCAAATGTTCCAAATGATGCATTTGGCCATCCACTGAAGAAAATAGCTGGCCATCCGTCAAATTGAATTCTCACACGCTCTCCCCTATGTATTAATGGTAAATCTATAGGTTCTACAAAGGTTTCTACTGCCAAATCATAATTAGCAGGCATAATACCTACCAAAGATTCGCCTTCCTTAAACGTTTCGCCAATACCAGCTCGTAATGCTTTATTCACATAACCATCTTGTGGTGCCGTGATATAATAAAGTGCATTTCTAAGCTCATAATTAGAGGTCTGGTTTTCTAACTTCGATGTCTGGGCTTCTGCCTCAAACTGGTTTGATTGTGCTGTAAATTTTTCACTATCAGTCTTAGCTAGCTTATCTGCATATGCAGCCGTTACTCTATTAATTTCTATTCTTGCGTTGATCACATCATTTTTACTTGACATCAACTTATTCTCCTGAGAAATCAACTTTGCCTGAGCTTCTTGCTTTTTTAACCGCTTCTCTTCAACAGCTGTCATAGGCTTTAACCCCTCACTATGAAGTGTAACAACGCGTTCTAATTGCGTATTAGCAATCTTATAATTTGTTTTCGCAGCTTCCAAATCTATGCTATCACTTTTTACCTTTAAATAAGATTGTTTTAACTTATTTTCAGCTTGTTCAAGTTTTAAACTTCTTTCTCTGGATATAGCTCCTATTTGATTTTTAAGTGCTTCGATCTTGTTTTTATATGATTGTACAGAATTACTTTTTGCATCCCGTTGAAGCCTGGTACGCTCCACTAACTTTGGATCTTGATACTCAGTTTTTATCTCCGAAATACGAAGTATCGTATCTCCCTTACTAACAAAATCCCCTTCTTTTACATACCACTGCTCAATCCTTCCAGGTATGGGCGATTGTATTGTTTGAGGTCTTTGATCTGGAGTTAATGTTGTTACGTATCCATCTGCGGTAACATTCTGTGTCCAGGGTAAAAACAAGATAATAATTCCAATAATTGAAAATGCTCCTAAAAACCTATTGAACATTTTATAATGTCTTCTTTGAAAGACTTTTTTATAGGATTGATAACCCTCTAAGGTTACTTTTTTATTTATTTGATTATGAGATATATTAAGCATCCGTATTATTTTTATTAATTAATACACCTTTTTCTAACTTCATACTTCTATGACATTTTTCCTTCCATACCGGGTTACTACTAGAAATAATAAGTGCCCAGCTCTGTTTTGGAGAAAGCAAATAATCGATTATTCGATTAGCTTCTTTTTCTTCAAAGTGTTCTAAAGGGTCTTTGAGTATTAACAATTTAGGATTTTGAATAATAGCTCTTGCCAATACAATACGCTTGGAAATCGTATACGGAATTTGTTGCCCTTCCGGATGTATCATGGTCATTAACCCTTTGGGTTGTTTCTTAATAAAATCCAACAAGCCTACACTTTTTAGCACTTCATGCAATCGTTCCTGCACTATATTGTTAGTGCCTAATGTTATATTTTCGAGTATGGTTCCTTCAAAAGGTGTTTGATCTGGCAGCACTTGTCCCACATTAGCTCTATATCGATTAGGCCATACTGCTTCTAATGACACATCATTTATATACAAATCGCCACTTGTTGGTTCCACCAGACCTGAAATTACCTTAAGCAAGGTTGTTTTACCAGCTCCCGAAGCCCCTTCTAAGTGAATTCTATCTCCTGATGAGAGTGTAAAATTAATACCTTTAAGTATCTCTTGTCCTTCAGGAGAATTATACTTTAGGTCATCCAATTCCAAAGTCATACTACTTTTATTTTCAAAAGGATCTATCCCCCCCTGCGGTTCTAGCTTTTTATCTACTATCTGACCTATCTTTTCTAATGAAGTTAGCACATCGTAAAAAGATTCCAATCCTGTGATTACCTTTTCGACAGAACTGATTAAAAGCAGAATAATAATCTCGGCCGCAACAAACTGACCAATATTCATCTGTTGATTTAGCACCAGTAATCCGCCTATAAGCAATAAACCTGAAGTTACCAGCACTTTAAATCCAATCATTTGAATAAATTGCTTGAGCAATATTCTGAAATGGCTTTCTCTTGCCGAAAGATATTTGGCCGTTAAATCGTCATTTCTATCCATAGCCAATTGACTATTTCCAGATAGTTTAAAACTAATTAAAGACCGTGCCACCTCTTGTATCCAATGCGCTACTTTATATTTGTTCTTCGACTCCATAAGGCTCGTTTCAAGTCCTTTTCGAGCTGTAGATTTAAAAAGGACGTAAACCAAAGCTATAAGCAATATGCCATATATGATAAAGAAAGGATGATAAAATGACAGTAGTAACAACCCAAATATTATTTGTAATAAGGCTGCAGGAAAATCAATTAAAATCTTTGATAATCCTTTTTGAACCGTCAGGGTATCAAAAAATCTATTTGCTAACTCGGGCGGATAAAAATTTCGTAGCTCGTTCATCTTTATTTTTGGGAATCTGTACGCGAACTCAAAAGAAGATCTTGTAAAAATCTTTTGTTGAATATTTTCAAGAATCCTAATTTGCATTAATTGTAGGACACCTTGAAAAGCTACACCTATCGTTACCAAAATCACTAATATAATCCATGAGGTAGATACTTGGGCTCCTTGAATAAAATTGATTATCGCTTGTATGCCCAACGGCAAGGATAAAGCGACTATACCCGCAAAAATGGCATAATAAAAGATTTGTCTAATATCTTTTCTATCCAGCTGCAATAAGCCTATAAATCGTCTCCAAGGTGTTAATTGTTTTTGTTCCATAGAAATAAGTTATATTAAATAGCAATGACCTTTAATACTGTTTTTTAATTGGTTATAATGTTTACTGTAATTGAGGTACCGCATAGAAATTAGACTAATGCGGCATATGTATGAGAAGAAAATCAGACCTGTTCAGGGGGCGGAATTAGAACATCAAAATTTATTACCAGACTATGTTTTTCAACATAAAAGGTAAAATCTTCATCTACTTTTAAAGATAATGTATGATACACTACTTGTGTATGGATTTTTTTAGAGTCTTCATTTAGCTCCTCAATTTTATCTTTTTTTTCTGAATCTTCTGAAGTTTCTTTTTTCAGGGAAACAATCTCTTTATTTGATTCAATTAAATAATTTTGAACGTTATATTGTGTTACAAAATATAACGACATAACTATGGCTATTAGAATATAAAAGGGTTTATATGTTTGAAACCTAAAACTCATGAAATATTCAATGCTTTAAACACTAAATTTGTGTAAAACCTGACTATATTATTCTTTCCCTTTTCAAAATCTGTTAACGATGGCAGGTGCTGTGAAAAATAGCGTTGTTGATGCGCACCTTCTATCACTGTGGAAATCAGCATATGCGGAAACTCAAAATCAGGGTTATATTCAAGAACCAATTCGCTCACACGTCCTACGACACGTTTGTAGCACTTAAAGAATCCTTTTTCATTTTCGGTATCGACCGATTTAGTGTGATACGCCTTAGACGACTCATCGACTATTATTTTGTGTAACAACACTTCATTTATACTCGAAAAATCATTATCGTTTATCACCTCCTGCACAAGTAAATCTACGGCAATTTCCAACTTTTCTTTAGGCGATTTTATATTTTGAATTTTATATGCCAGCCTATATTCCAACCAACTCCAATACCAATTTATAAGATAAACCAGAAGCATATGCTTGCTTTCAAAATAACGGTAGATGGAACTTTCGTTAGATGTAATCTCAACACCCAATTTTTTGAAAGTAAAATCTTCAAACCCTATCTCATGAATCATTTCTATGCTTTTAGTAATGATACGCTTACCAAGATCTGAAGATTCTGGATTCTTTTTATAAAGCTCAGGATTAATGTTTATATGTACGGGTATTGTATTCATATGATTAACTATGACAAATATAATAGTATTACTATCAAAAAACAATAGTAATACTATTATTTAAGTTTATTATAATATAATTTTTACTTATTTACATAACATGACATCAAGATTTACAATGTTTTATTTAAATATTATTGCATTAATTTCTAATCCAAAACATTTCTCTTTTTTGCTCCCAATTAAGAATTAGCAACCTGTTCGATGATCTTTCCTTAAAATGAAATGCGCCTTTTTTCAATACAGAAAATTTTACGTTAATCATCTATTCAAAATGCTTATTCGTCTATTTTGTTTAACATTTAAACAAATATATTAAACAAAATAATATTTATTATTATATTTGTAATATAAATAGTCATGACATGAAAATATTAGTAACAGGCACAACAGGCTACATAGGCAAACGACTCATTCCTATATTGTTAGAACTAGGCCATGAATTAATATGCTGTGTACGAGACACAAATCGAGTGCCACAAACACTCAAAAATCACACGAACGTTTCTGTAATCGAAGTCGATTTCCTTAAAGAAGAAAGCTTAAAGAACATTCCAAAAGATATCGATTTGAGCTATTATTTAATACACTCGATGTCTACCAGTGTTGAAAAATTTGAATCCTTAGAAAAGCAATGTGCTTTAAATTTTAGAAAATGTCTGGAACACACCAGAGCAAAGCAGGTCATCTATTTAAGTGGTATTGTTAACGGCAACCAGTTATCTAAGCACTTGCAATCCAGATATAATGTAGAGCAATTATTGCAATCATCAAAATATGCTCTTACGACTTTTAGAGCAGGAATTATAGTTGGCAGTGGTAGTGCCTCTTTTGAAATTATACGGGATTTAGTTGAAAAACTACCTATAATGATCACTCCCAAATGGGTAAACACTAAATGTCAGCCTATCGCAATACGAGATGTACTTTCTTTTTTATCAAAGGCCATCTATCGTCCCGAAGTTATGAATAAATCTTATGATATTGTTGGACCGAATATCTTATCTTACAAACAAATGATGCTGCAATTTGCACGTGTTAGAAAATTAAAAAGGCACATTTTAACAGTTCCGGTAATGACACCAAAACTGTCATCCTATTGGCTATTCTTTATAACAGCAACTTCGTATAAATTGGCTACATCTTTAGTAGATAGCATGAAAGTTGAAGTTATTGGCAGACCTAGCGATATTAATCGATTACTAAATATAAAACCTATAGATTATAAACAGGCTGTAAAAAAAGCCTTCATGAAAATAGAACAAAACTGTATTATGTCCAGCTGGAAAGACTCTTTAGTAAGCGGACGCTTTAGCAACAGACTCTCTCAATATATTGAAGTTCCTCAATTTGGTTGTTTTAAGGATATCAAAAAAAGAACCGTTAAAAATGAAACACAAACTATGAAGCGTATTTGGGCCATTGGTGGGCACAATGGCTGGTATTATGGCACCATACTTTGGAAGATAAGAGGCTTGTTAGATAAAGCTGTAGGCGGCATTGGTTTAAGACGTGGCCGAAGGCATCCTAGTGAATTGCAGACTGGAGATGCCCTTGATTTTTGGCGTGTGCTTTATGCCAACAATGATGAAAAGCGCCTTTTGCTATTTGCCGAAATGCGCCTACCCGGAGAAGCATGGTTAGAATTTAAAATTATTAATAATACGCTTATGCAAAAAGCTACTTTTAGACCAAAAGGACTTTGGGGACGCTTATACTGGTATGCAGTTTTACCCTTTCACGGTCTTATTTTTAATGGCATGATTAATAAAATTGCAGCCTAATTGTAAGTATTAAAACCTTTAAAAATGAAAAAAACAGTTTTATTCTTCATATTCCTTCTTATTAATTTCGGAGCATTGGGTATTGGCAGTTTGCTCATGCAAAACGGACCAATTACAGCATGGTATATGGATCTGAACAAAGCACCATGGTCACCACCAGGATGGGTATTTGGAGCCGCATGGACTACTATTATGATCTGTTTTTCTTTTTATATGTCATTATTATATGATAAATTAAAATCCAACAAAATAATATTACTGTTTGCTATACAATTTTTATTAAATATTAGTTGGAATTATGTGTTTTTCAATCAGCATTTAATCACTTTAGGGTTCATAAATTTAATATTATTAACCTTACTAGTCTCCTACTTTTTAATAGCATTTTATAAGGTTATCAAATTTAAAAGTTTATTTATCGTACCTTATGTTGTTTGGCTTTATATCGCAACATCCTTAAACCTTTACATTCTTATTTACAATTAAAAAAGAAACCATATGTTTAATTTCTTCAAAAAAAAGTCGTCGCTCGAAAAACTTCATGCTTCACATAGAAAGCTACTAAGCGAAGCTTATAAATTATCTACTGTTAATAGAAAATTGAGTGATGAAAAATATGTCGAAGCTGACAAGGTATATAAACACATTGAGAAATTAGCCTCTAAACCAAACTAGCTTATGAAACTCTATCAATTGCATTCCAAACAAGCATTTCCTATTTCAAGGCAAAAAGCCTGGAAATTCCTATCTAATCCAGCGAACCTTAAAGTCATTACACCAGATCACATGGGGTTTCATATTCTATCTGGAGCAGATCGACCTATGTTTCCAGGACAAATTATACAATATAAAGTATCGCCTTTTTCTGGATACACTACGAAATGGGTTACGGAAATCACCCATGTTAAAGAAGGGGAATATTTTGTTGACGAGCAGCGTTTCGGTCCCTATGCCTTATGGCATCACAAACATTTTATAAAAGACATTAACGGTGGTGTAGAGATGGAAGATATTATTGACTATAAGATTCCTTTTGGTCTTTTAGGACAATGGGTACATCCCATCATCGTAAAAAAACAGCTCAAACAAATTTTTAGTTACAGAGAAAAAAAACTAACGGAGCTTTTTGGAAAACTAAAGACCACTCCTAATCAACTAACCTTAAAATCTTTTTAAATGACAAAGCAAAGGGTGACTGTTTTTTGGTTTAGAAGAGACTTAAGAGCTCATGATAATGCTGGTTTATACAAAGCATTAATATCTGGTCCTCCTGTGTTACCTATTTTTATTTTTGATTCAGATATTCTTGATAAACTAGACCATGATGATGCACGAGTAACATTTATTCATGAGCAATTAGAAAAAATCAATACCAAACTAAAAGCATTTGGAAGCTCCTTAGCTATTTATTTTGGAAAGCCAGAAACCATTTTTAAGCGGTTGATTTCAGAAAACCACATAACATCGGTTTATACAAACCGGGATTACGAACCCTATGCCCTACAACGTGATCAACAAATCGAAACACTTTTAACTTCTAAAAACATTACTTTTAAGAGCTTTAAAGATCAGGTTATTTTTGAACGAAACGATATCGTTAAGCAAGATGGTTCTCCGTATAAAGTATATACACCATATTCAAAAAAATGGCTGGAAGTCTTAAAAAAAGAAGGCATTCAAAGGTTTCCTTCTGAAAAACATTTGGAAAACTTTGTAAAAAGTAAGAATCTGCCTTTTTTATCGCTTCAAGATATAGGATTTAAAGCTGCTTCAATAAAGACAGAAGGCTATAAGCTCAGCTCAACTTTTATAAACACCTATGAAAGCAAGCGCGACTTTCCTGCTCAGAACGGGAGCTCAAAGCTTGGAATTCAGTTACGTTTTGGTATTGTGAGCATTCGTGAAATTGTTTTATTAGCCTACAAACAATCCAATAATACTTTTTTAAAAGAACTGATTTGGCGTGAGTTTTTTATGCAGATCTTATGGCATTATCCGCATACGGCAACAAAAGCTTTTAAACTGAAATACGATAGAATTATTTGGCGTAATGACGAGCAGGAATTTTATCTATGGTGCAAAGGAGAAACAGGTTATCCGCTTGTTGATGCTGGTATGCGCGAATTAAATGCCACGGGCAACATGCATAATCGTGTGCGCATGGTGGTTGCCAGTTTTTTGTGCAAACATTTATTAATAGATTGGCGTTGGGGAGAAGCCTACTTCGCAAAAAAACTATTGGATTACGATATGTCTAGTAATATTGGTAATTGGCAATGGGTAGCTGGTTGTGGTACAGACGCTGCTCCTTATTTTAGAATCTTTAACCCAACTTCACAAGCTCAAAAATTTGACAAAGACCTGATTTATATCCAAAAATGGGTACCCGAATTTCAAGAGCTTAGTTACCCGCCTCCTTTAGTAAACCATAAATTGGCACGAGAACGCTGTTTAAAAGTTTATGGGGATGCTTTGAAATAAAACAAGCCAAATATTATACTCGAAGTATAAAGAAGAACCTTATATAATTAATTATACTTCGAAATGAGAAAACATTAATATGAAGTGAACAACCTGTAAAACCTTCTTAAATTGAACTATTAACCTTTGGGATACCCAAAACTTATATAATACTAACCTACTGGCTTTAATAGATCATAAATTGACATTTAAACTTTGCAGACCAAATCCAAATCCATTCCACAAACATTTTAAACCTCGTCCTTCTAATCTTTTTAGCAAAAAGAGAAGATCGTCAAGGTTTTAAAAATTGACTAAGAAAATTACGATTGTTCTCCTTTAATCTCACCTGTATCAATAGCTCATCACTTAATGTCAGTTTAGCAGAGACATCTTTTAATAATTGAAAGTAGTCCTTTTTATTTGGCATTAAAGAAAACTCGAGCGGGGTATCTAAATACTTACTTATATCTATATAAGTATTTAATTTGTATTTTTTTTCTTTTATAAAACTACTTTCAAACTGTTTTTGAGTAAAAATATTTAGGTTGTTTTCATGTCTTCTCACATACATTTTATATAAAGGCATCCCTGCAAAAAGGGTGTCATTGTCAATGATTTGAATCGCTTTGCCTCTATAAAAATACTCATACAGTTTCGCATCACTTCCTAATGAAATAACGGCATGGGGTATATTGAGTTCTTGAACCGATTTTTTTTCTATTTTATTAAAATCGTCGTCATACTCGTAAGTAACAATTGTATCAATTTCTTTATGAACTGCTTTTAGATTAATTACCGCACTTCCGTTCCAATGATCTATGATAGAGTCAATCGATAGCTTTGCAAATTCACGAAACTTTGTCTTGTTTTTATCAGATATAAGAGATTTAAATACCTGATGATCTTTATTAATTCTAGTTGAAAGAAACCCTATCGAGTGTTTGGGGTTTTCAGCATAGGCATCGGCTATAAATAGATTAGAATGTAGCTTTCCTTTAATTTCAAAGCATCCATTTTTAAAATTTGCATCTAAAAAATCAGCATTCAAATTAGTATAGGCCATATCGCTTTTTGAATTTGAAATGGATTTGAGCAAATCTGTGTCTTTTTTATAGAAACTCGTTTCATTGAAAATAGATTGAATCACTGTTCTTACAGGTATTTGCTTCTGTTTTTTATATACAATTAACAGGTTCTCACCAGATACTGCTAGGATCATTTTATCCTTACGATACAATTCCAACGTCTCATCTATTGATTCTTCAAATCCCTCTTGTAATAAATAACTTCTAAGTTTAGCATTATTTTTAAGTTCTATAATATTACTAAACCAAGCTCCTTTAAAACTAGAGGTATTGGTAAAAAACAACAGGTTTCTTGGAACAGAAATAGCTTCGTTAAACGATAGACGTTCTTTCTTTTTTTCAGTTTTAAAACTGATGTATTTAAACGGGTTCTTGATAGCATCAACCAACAAATGATGTTCTATTTGACGAAGATCGATATGCACGATTTCGGTAGCCGTAATGGGTATCTTATTTTCGACTATTAAAGAGCGCTTATATCTAAAAAGATACAGTACCAAAACCACAATAATAATAGCTACGAAAAGATAGGCGAGCTTTTTTTTCATCTATCTTTACTTAGCCAGGACCTCAATAAAATTTAAAAATGCTTTTAACGAATTTCCTTGAGAACTGGACGTATTGATTTTTATTTCTGAATGCACTTTATTGCCTTTCACCTTAGATCCTTTAAAATAAGCATCTTTAAAATTATCTTTCGTGTAATTAAAATATCTACGTGCTTTACTATTTAATTCTGAAAAGGGCATTCTAGACATCAGTTCCTGGCCATTTATATAAAAGATGGTGTTATTATTTTTTATTAGTTTTTTATGCTTTCCCAAATCCTTAACAAAACGGTTATTTACAATATTTGAAATTCTTTCCTCTGAAGTAGTGAAAAACAAAATATCATTTTTTACTACAGCATATAAATCAACAGGCGTTTTCATATCAGGCAAATTCATTTTATAATACCCTCCTGTATTTTCAAAAAGGCCATGCTTAACACCTAAACGAACCACTTTATTTAACAATTTCTCTTTTTTAGAACCAATCATAATCGTAAAATCTGGCACGACTTCATTTTTTGTCTTTGTTAGCTCTTTTCTTTTATAATCCTCGTCAAATTCGTACGATGTATATGTTACTTCTTTCTCTCCAAAATCGTTCAACACAAATAACACATCACCAGTCATTAATTCGCCAATGGCTTCTTCATCTATTAAAAGAGAAAAAAAGGCACCGGTCAGATCCATTTCTTCTTTATATTTTGGAGTAATCCCACCATATATGCGCGTCATTAAAGCTGGATACTCTTCCAAAAGTGCCTGTATATCCATAGAAAAACTCATATAAGCCAAAGCCTCATTCTGATTAAAATAATCATAAAAACTATGATTCATTTTAGAGTTATAGATATTTTTAATTATCTTTTGCCAATCGGAATTCACTTCCATTTCGGTGGTCAGCTTAATAGCGTCTTCGTCTATATATAAATTAGCAACAACACTTTTAAAACCATACAAATCAGATGTAGGTTCAAATCCTTTAAAAAATGGCATCCCCCCTTTTCTTCCCATACCACTCATACCAGCCGACATGGCGCCATTAAGCAAATGACCATAGTTTCGAACCCAAACAGATGCTACAGCGTTTTCATCCTTGTTTGCTCTATAGTTTTTATTGTTTAAAATAGAAGCTTCTCCATTTCCTCTAAAAATATCTAGAGCATATGTTTTTGCCCACTGGGAAGTCATTCTTTTCTTTACTTTATAATATGAAAGCTCCTGGTTTTCTGGTTTGGCCATCAAGCGTTCTTCATTTTCTTTAAAATAACTACGCTGTTTTTCATATCCAGTAAATAAAAGTAAATGATCATTCCACACTGCTATAGCACCATTACTTGCCTTTATATGCATGCCTCCTTCTGAAATAATGCTTTCTCTTTTCTTCTTAGGTAGTAAGTTTTCAAACTTATTTCTATCGGTTAATTTAACCATGAAATTATGATAACTTATACTATCTGTTCGCTTGTGAAAGTAAAATGCTTTCGAGTCTATATCGAACCCAAGATCTTTAACACTTGATACAGTAAATGTAGAATCATTCTTTCTATTTAACTCATTAAACATTTTTTTAGCAAAATTATAGTCGTCAAACTCTGCAATGGAGACCAACTCTATAAGACGATCACCGTTTATAGAAATGATAGCCTCAGTACTATTTGGTATTTTACTTTCAATATTTTGTGCTATGTTTGTGTATGACACAAAAACAGCTATAAAAAGTAGGATTTTTTTCATGGTATTTACTTCTGAAGTTTTATTTGGTTTTTAATTGAATTTTTGTTTTTAATAAGGTCTTGCGCATGTACTCGTAACATGATGGCCTTTTTACTTCCTGATATTTTAGCAGTCGGGTTTTTTGATGAAGCAATTGGAGTTTCAAAACGATAAATAGTAGTCATTGTTGCCGTTTCGAAAACTTTACGGTCTTCTAGATTCGTTTTTTTAAATGCTCGTGAAAGGTCATAATGGTAGTTTCTGCTAAACGTATTTTGAGATTTATTGAAGCTAAAATGTTGTTGTTGTTTTATAATCGCGGCATCTTTTTTTGAACTAAAACTAGAAATCACCATATTTAAGACTTCAACATTCGTAAAATCGCAGGAAACTGTAAAAATATATTCATTAAAATTGGACGTATTTTGAACGTTCGAAATACCTTCAATTTGCTTTACTTTCCGAATTATTTGAGCAATTTTATTTTTAATTTCTGTTTTGGAAGGCACCTTGTAGTTGTTAACACTATCAAGCAACATTATAGAATTTAGCTTAGTTTTACTCTGGCTTAAATTCATGGTTAGTGTAACATGTCCCGAACCATCTTTATTAAAACTAACTTCTTCTATAATTTCGAAACAACTCGTGCAAATAACGAATAGTCCTAAAAAAAATACTTTGACTAACTTTTTGTGCATTGCAATTTTTAAGCAGTAAATTTAATAGAATTATTATAACTAGTACTGTTTTAAAGTATAATTTTTCTGATAAAATTTGAGTAGATACCCTCTTATAGCATAGCTTAAGCTTGCTATCGTTTTCTTAGCCGTAACCATACCTCCTACCTCAAAATAGATATGTATATCGCAATGGATGTTCCTTCTTCGTTTCTATTATCATCTAATCAAAACTATATCTCAATTACTTTTCATCAAAGGAAAGTTAATCCAAATTGAGTTCAGGACTAAGGTCACACAGAACATTATAACATTGCTTAAAAACTATTTAGACAAATCATCAAGCACCAAACGTAATTCTCCATAGCTGTATTTAGCATCTATCTGGTGTTTGAGGTCTGAGAGGTTTTCAAATTTTGTTTTTGGAATGATAGTTTTTAGTTCTTTATAGTGTACTTCAGAAATTAAATCAGTTATTTTTACGTCGCCAGAAGGTATAAAACTAGCTAAATGCCCCATAATAGTATTGACATTTAAATCACGCTCCAATGCAATCGCATCTGGAGATTTCCCAGCTTTAAACAAGTCCAGGGAAACCTTTTTGGTATCGCCTTTTTTACGCTTTGGCTTGGGCTTTTCATAAAAGTCAATCTCACTAGTACTAGAAGTCTCTATATTATGTTCATCACAGTAAGCTCTAATCACCTCTAAAATAGCTATTCCGTATTTTTCTACCCGCACCTTGCCCATCCCATTTACCTGCAATAACTCTTGCTTATTGGTCGGTAGGGTTTCGCACATATCGTACAATGCCTTTTGTGTAAACACTTGATAGTGTATTAAATCTTCTTGCTGTGCTATATTATTTCTCAACTCTCTCAATAACTCAAATAGCTCCATATTTGTAGTGCCATCTATCACTGTTTTTCTAGGCTTTTTTGGTTTCTCCTTGGCCAGAAAAACAGATTTAGCGCGTAGTTCTAAAAAGGTGGTAACATTAAAACCCGCCGTCATGCCTCCAAAATAAAGCAGTTTAGTCGCTAATAATACTTCTAATGTATCAAACTGTTTAAGGAGGTCTTTTTCAATTGCTTTGTTATCTGTTGTAAAACCAAAGGCTTTAACTGAAGGACTTATATGTTGCTTTGTCTGGGCACCAAAATAGTCAATTGCTTTTATAAAACGTTCCTGAAGTGCTTCACTCGATTCTGGCGTTTTAGAAACTTCTACTAAGGTAATTAATTGTGCTTTAAATGCATTGGCGACTTTCAACAGCTCTGTAACACAGGTTTTCATTGTATTTAAAGGTTCTTCTACTTGTCCTTCTATAATAGTTTTGTTTTTATAATAAATATCCAGCAAACGCCCTATGGGATGGAGGAATTTATAGAAATTGAATAACTCCTCTATTAAATTCAACTGAAATTCTGACTTTGAAACTTGCAAAACGTGTTGATCGGGCTGATTCTCTTCGGTCATTTTATTAAAAGACAACACATTACTATCGCTAATGATATGACTGGAACTTATTTTACTATTCAACACCAAACCTTCTAAAGATTTACATCTGCTCAATGCTACATAGGTTTGCCCGTGAGCAAAAGCCCCTTGCGCATCGATAATCGCTTTTTCAAAGGTTAGTCCCTGACTTTTATGTATGGTAATAGACCATGCGAGCCGTAATGGCATCTGTGTGTAGGATCCAATTTTATTTTCGGTGATAGCTTTGGTTTCTGTATCTACTGTATAATTGATATTTTCCCAGATTTCGGGTGTGGTAACTATATTAAAATCATCCTCCTGACAATGCACAATAGCTTCATCCTTATCCAGATGAATCACTTTCCCTATTTTTCCATTGAAATAACGTTTTTCGGGTGAGCTGTCATTTTTAATAAACATGACCTGAGCCCCAACTTTTAAAATCAGTTCTTCTTTATTTGGATAGGCATATTCTGGAAACTTACCTTCTATACTGGCTCTATAAGTATAGGTTTTTGTATTTAGCTTTTCCAGTTCTCTATAATTAGTTTGTTCTGCTTTCTTATTATGTGTTGTTAAAGAGATATAGCCTTCTTTTTCATCTGGCACAAAATTGGGTTGATAGCGTTTGTTTAATTCGTCTGCCGAGCTTTTGGTTAGTGTATTCGTTCGAATTTCATTCAGAATACTTATAAACTTCGGGTTATCCTGTCTGTAAATATGACTTAATTCAATGGTAATGGCCTGGCATTGCATATACGCTTGGCTACTAAAAAAGAAACCATTTTTATAATGAGCTTTAAGTAATTCCCATTCGTCTTCCTTTATAATAGGGGATAACTGCTGTAAGTCGCCAATCATTAATAATTGAACACCTCCAAAGACCTTATCTCTGTTTTTAAAACGCCTTAAGACTTTATCTATACCATCTAATAAATCGGCACGCACCATACTAATCTCATCGATGACCAATAAATCCAAAGACTTAATAATATTTATTTTGGTTTTGCTAAACTTTCGATTAAACCCAGAAGCCGAATTATTCAAATCTGTATCTGGTAAGAGTGGACCAAATGGCATTTGAAAAAATGAATGTATAGTAACCCCTTTTGCATTGATCGCGGCAACACCTGTAGGTGCTACGACAACCATACGTTTCAAAGATTTCATTTTTAGCTTGTGCAAAAAAGTGGTCTTTCCAGTACCAGCTTTCCCTGTTAAAAATACATTTCTATCGGTATTATTAACAAAGTCCCAAGCTAAATCTAGTTCCTTATTTTCTGTCATTCTGTTTATTATAAAAACGTATTAAAGATAAGAAACCCATTACATGTATTATAATAAAGTAGTTAAATAATTCGGGGATGCCTGAAGAAAATAATTCTTGTCTTTGATTCTGAATAACAAACGAATCCTTATACAAAGTTTAGCCTTTATTTAGTTGTGTATCGTTTATATGTTGATTATTTAAAAAAACAAAAAGCCCTTCATGTTTCCATGAAGGGCTTCCAAAAAAGGCAACGACCTACTCTCCCACTACAATGCAGTACCATCGGCGCTAATGGGCTTAACTTCTCTGTTCGGAATGGTAAGAGGTGAGCCCCATCGCTATAACCACCTTAAATCTTTGTCCCGCAACCCGTGCGGGGCCTCTTTCCGTATCGGAAAGACATATATCGTGACATATTGAAAAAACATCCGTGGATGAAGCACATGAAGCATAACAATGGTTGAACCTATAAAAAAACAGGCGTACAATAAGCCTATGGGTTATTAGTACTACTCGGCTGTGACATTGCTGCCTTTACACCTGTAGCCTATCGACGTGGTAATCTCCCACGACCCTTTAAAGAAATCTCATCTTGTGGTGGGTTTCGCGCTTATATGCTTTCAGCGCTTATCCCTTCCAAACGTAGCTACCCAGCAGTGCTCCTGGCGGAACAACTGGTACACCAGAGGTTTGTCCAACTCGGTCCTCTCGTACTAGAGTCAGATCCACTCAAATTTCTAACGCCCACTGTAGATAGAGACCGAACTGTCTCACGACGTTCTGAACCCAGCTCGCGTGCCACTTTAATGGGCGAACAGCCCAACCCTTGGGACCTTCTCCAGCCCCAGGATGTGACGAGCCGACATCGAGGTGCCAAACCCCCCCGTCGATGTGAGCTCTTGGGGGAGATCAGCCTGTTATCCCCGGCGTACCTTTTATCCTTTGAGCGATGGCCCTTCCATGCGGAACCACCGGATCACTATGCTCTTGTTTCCAACCTGATCGACTTGTAGGTCTCTCAGTCAAGCACCCTTATGCCATTGCACTCTGCGCACGGTTACCAAGCGTGCTGAGGGTACCTTTAGAAGCCTCCGTTACTCTTTTGGAGGCGACCACCCCAGTCAAACTACCCACCA
>NZ_JABBHF010000006.1 GCF_012910715.1 Flavivirga algicola | reverse complement strand
GATTCATACTAATTTGTTGTGAAGCTCCATACCTGTCCAATGGTTATGCCCCCCTTGCCATCCTTTGCAACGACCTTCCAGTAGTAAGTGGTCGCGGCCGCCAGTGAGGAGGCCACATAATCCTTGCTCGGGTGGTCTGCCACCACCTTGGTGGTCGGTGACGGGTCGGTGTCCAGATAGATATCGAAGGTCAGGCTGTCGCCGTCCACGTCCGTTGCACCCCACATCAGTGACGCCGAGGTCCCCTGTACGGTCCCGTCCATTTCTGGCTTCTGCAGCGAAGGGGCGAAGGGCAGGTGGTTCTCCTCCCCAAAGCCTTCCGTGTAGAGCTGGAATGCCGACGAAAAGTCGCTCGAGGCATTCTTGCTGTCGCTCGCCCTCACCCGCCAGTAATAGGCCTGGTCCCTGTCCAGAAGGATGGTCCTGCTGGTAGCGGTTATGTTGTTGACGCTGTGTGTTATCTGTGTGAAGGCGGCATCCAGGGACACCTCAATGGTATACTTTATGGCATCCTCCTCCGCATCGCTCGAGGCCGACCAGCTGAACTCAAGGTTGTTGTCTATGCACAGCAGGTTGTTCTCGGGGGCCGACAGCACGGGTACCGTTGGCGCATTGTTGCCTGTCGGTCCCGGGTCTGGTCCTGGGTCTGGGCCTGGCCCAGGGGCATCACTGCCGCCGCCGCAGGCCGTTACTAAAATTCCGATCATCGTAATAAACAAATACTTTTTCATGGTTGTTCTTCTTTTTGTTGTCTTTTTCATCATTTCTTGATTATTTTTAAAACCTTTGGTCTGCCGTCCCCCATCTCTATGGAGGCAAAATAGATACCAGCAGGCGCGCCGTTTATCTCCAGTCCCACTCGGCCGTCGCTCACGGGATAGCTTCCCGAGGAGACCAGCTGGGAATAAACGTTGTAGACGGACACCGTAACATTTTTGAGTGGTGCGGGCAGCGCTATGGAGAGCCCTCCCTCTGTCGGGTTGGGGGACACAGAAACAATACCGTTCATGGTCTTGCTGAGCACGCCCTCGCAGGCCACACTTGTTTTTACCTCCACCACGTCGCCATAGGAGGCATCAACGGAGAAGGCGGGCGAGGATGTCCGCAGGACCTTTGCGCTGTTCACGTAGACATCGAAGGGCGCCGTGCCCTCGGAGATGTTCACGGCCACCTTGCCAGAGCCCGAGGTCGTCTTGCCCGTTACCGAGGTACCCGCCTCTATCTCCAGACCGTAGCACTGGATGGAACCGCTGGCCGTATTGGTGATGCACAGCTCGTAGGGGCCCGCGGCCAGGTTCTCTATGAGCCAGTCGCTGGTAAAGTTGATATCGGAACCGCCATCAAGGTTGGCAACATAGCTCCCGGAACCCTTTGCCTGGATCCTTATCTGGCCGTTGCCCTTGTCAAGACAGGTCTCGCCTGTAGCCTTGACCGTGTAGCTGTCGTCACCTGTCTCTACGATGGCACCCGTACAAGGGACAGTTGCTAAAACAACTTTACCTGTGTTATAAAAATAATCTTTAAAAGTAGCTGAAGTAAAAGATTCGCCTCTTATTTTTCTGTTTGCAAAGTAATCTTTTACATCTTTACGATAGGCGGCTTTGTCAGGAACAGCACAACGGTATGTATCTAAATATAATCCGATATCATTAAAAGGAATATTAGGAGCATCGTTTGGTTGTGATCCAGAATAGCTAAAATCAAGTGTGGAAAAATCAGTAAAAGCGTTCATTGCAATCTGCTGATTATTACTAACATTTGGAGCAGCATTGGTTACGATATCACGATCTTCAGTTTCATAGAAAAAATTATCAGTAAAATCATAACCATAAGTTCCCATTCTTTTGTGTAAAAAATACGCATCAAACATGACTGTCATAGATGGGTATCTATTTTCCCACCAGGGGTCTATTCGGCTTCTCCAATTGTTTCTGGTAATACCGTTTTGCCAATTTGGAATCCCAATTTTTTGTAACATAGCCCCAAAAACATTTCGGGTGGCATTTGGGTTTAGTGGGTCATCTTCCATTCGATCCATATAAATATTATATTGGTCAGAAAAACGAGGATCTGTAATGTCTCTAGGTGTATCCCATGCGCCTAAGTTACAACTAATGTAGATGTTTCTTTGGTTTTTTCCACCGCCTGCCCAGGAGTTTTTCGTTCCAGCTCCCATTCTATAAAACACATTTTCAGTAATAATCTCTCCAGCATCACCGCCATCTGAATGAACACCGCCTTTTAATACAACACCTTTTATATGCATGTTATGATGCAAGAAATTGTGTCTGAATATAGATCCAAACCCACCTAATTCATGGGCTGTGTAGAAGAAACCACCATCTCCTTCTTCTATTTGTGCATTAAAAACTTCGTTTTTTTCGATGAGATGTTCTACACCAGAATATGTGAAAGGCTGTCCGTTAATATTATGAGCCAAATTGTTTCTAAATACATTTCCAGCACCAGTAATCCCAACTACTTTTCCTAAGTAGTCCTTTGAGTAAATTTGTGTAAAATGACAGTTTTCCCAAGAGTTATTCGCTTTATCTATCGAATTATTGTTATAGCTACCTCCATATAATCTCCCGCCTCCACTAACATCAAAAAAGTCACAACTTTGTACCGAGTTGTTTGTTCCGTTAAAAATGTTTACAGCAGTTAATGGATCTGCGATGTAACGAAATGTGATGCCGTTAATATGAACGTTACTACTATTATCTCTCACATTAATAGCGCCATCACCTCCAGAGCCTTTTGCTAGGTGTTGTATGGTCATGCGTTCAATAGTGATGTCTTCTACACCGCTCATTGTAACTAACATGGAGCCACCCCAAACACTGATTGTATTTTGAGGGGTTATATTTTTGTATGGGTATATATAAAGGATATTATCAATATCATCAAAGTACCACTCTCCAGGCATATCCAGTTCGTATAAAATATTAGTAAAATGGACACGGGGAGGCGAATGATGACTGTCTATTCCATATCTGGTACCATGAATACCTCTAATATGATCTCCGTTAAATTTGACTGTTGCCAATGGATTAATCTTTTCTCTAACCCAGTCCGCAGAAATATTTCCCCAGAAATCAATTTTACCATTACGAATAATTTCAGCTTCCCAGGCATCGCTGTTAAAAGAAAAGTGATTGTCTAACTTAAAACCAGCTCCTTTTGGATTACTTGCTGTTCCTGTCGCACCCGGAGTTTCACTTAATTCTAAAGTATTGTTTTTATCTATGAGAGCAAGTCCTTCATTCGGAAATCTCGAAAGCCTTATCATTTCATCATCTATGGAAATGTTCATAAACCTTAGATTTAACAAATTGGAGAGATCACTATCTGTAATAGTTGTGGAATAAACTTTATTTACTACTTCTGTTTTAATGCGACCATCTAAATTGGTAGTAACTTTAGAGAACTTGTTTGGGTTAATGGTTATTCCTCCATCAAAAATCACTTTTTCATCTTGATATCCACTTATTTTCAAACCATTATCAGATGCATTCAAGTTTATAGTTTGGTCGTAATAGTATCGGCCTTCTCTAATCCAAATAGTTTTGGCTCCAGTAGACCTAGCTTTATCTCTTGCTGCAATTAAGGTTTTTAGTGGTTGATTGATATCACCGCTGTTTGAGTCATTACCGTTAACAGCAATGTAAATATCAGCTTGTGCAGATATCTTAAAATTGAATAGTATGAATAATAGGACTATACCTAAATGCTTATAAATATATTTTTCTTTCATTTTTTAAGTAGTTATCACATTAAGATAGAATAGGGGTACATTTTGATTTTATAAAACATTTCTATTCAACTTATAAAATTATGCCTTTAAGGCATAACCGAAGCGGTTAAAATGTTCATTTACTTATAATAAAATGTTCCATATTAACTTTTTTGTCTATTTAATTTACCTAGTAGACATGGAATAATAGTTTTTATATAATCGGCCATTTTTTTAATAGAAATATTTTTGCTAATATTGTATACCGTATACGAAAATTTAATTTTGTATACGAAATATGATGTACATGGATAAAATTTTCAATAATGAGTTAAGTGCTCAAGCATATAATAAAGTTCGGGCCATGATTATGTCTAGAGAGTTAGCCCCTGGACAAAAAATAGTTCAGGATAGACTTGCTGAACATTTAGGTATAAGCAGGACCCCTTTAAGATCGGCTTTACAAATGCTTGAAGGGGAAGGTTTAATAGTAGCGATTCCCAGAAAAGGTGTTATCGTAAAAGAATTTTCAGATATAGAGATTGTTGAAATATTCGATTGTAGAATGGCATTGGAAGGTACGGCAGTCAGGTTATTTACAAATCACGCCAGACCTGGAGAGATAAACGAACTTAAAGATTTGTTCTCGCCTTTTTTAGACGGTGATGTAGACATTGATGCTTACCAGCAAGCCGATGCAAAATTTCATAATATGATTATGAAGGGAAGTGGAAATGGTTTTTTGCACAGGCTTTTTCAACAAGGAAACTTATTAGTATGCATGGATTTAATAGGCTTGTTAAGATTACCCGATGAAACGCTTCCAGAACATCTAGCGATTATTGAAGCCATAGAAAAAAGAGATGCTGATCTTGCTGAATCTTTAGCTAAAGAGCATTTAGATAAAACAAAACAATTAATTTTAAAAAAAATAAATGCGTAGAAAAAGTCATTTTTTTCCAGTGAGATACCGCATGGTGTTAGGCACTTTTATTTTGGCTATGATCGTTCTATTTGATCGTATTTTGATTTCAGTAGCAAAAGATCCAGTGGCTAATGACCTTGGTCTGTCTGATAAACAAATGGGATGGGTACTCTCAATATTTGCTTTGGGTTACGCTTTATTTCAAACACCTTCGGGGTATTTGGCTGATAAATTCGGAGCAAGAAAAGTACTTACTGCGGTGGTTAGTCTTTGGTCAATCTTTACAGCTTTAACAGGAGCCGTTTATAATTTTGCGGCTTTAATTATAGTCCGGTTTCTTTTTGGTGTTGGAGAAGCGGGAGCCTTTCCGAGTATGGCTCGCGCCGTTTTTAATTGGATTCCTGTTAAAGAAAGAGGTTTGGTACATGGTATAAACTTTTCGGGAGGTAGAATAGGTGCAGCTATAGCGCTTCCAATTGTAGCTTGGTTGATAGATTTTACCAGTTGGAGAATGAGTTTTGTTATTCTCGGAGTTATAGGTGTTTTATGGGCAGTAATATGGTATTGGTGGTATCGTGATTTACCTGAAGATCATGTTTCGGTTAGGGAAAATGAATTAAAAATAATCAAAGAGAACATTCAGACCAAAAATACTGATAAACAAGCCATATCATTTAAAAAATTATTCAAATCAAAAGCTATGTGGCTCATGATGGGACAGTACTTTAGCAGTAATTTTACTTTCTTTTTCTGTTTAACATGGTTATTTCCCCATCTTAAAACTAAGTATGGCTTAGATATGGTTGAGGCGGGTTTTTACTCATCAGCGCCGTTAATTTTTGGTGCTTTGGGAAACTGGGTCTCGGGCTGGTTGGTCGATATTATATATAGAAAAGGAAAATTAGGGCTATCTAGAAAATTACCAGCTATTATTGGTTTTTCATTGGCAGCTATAGGTATTATTGCCAGTATTTATATGAAAGAAGTGACTGGTGCAGTTATTTTTATATCCCTGGCTGTTTTTGGAGCAGATATGACTTTAAGTCCTTCATGGTCGGCTTGTTTGGATATAGGGAAAGAACATTCGGGAACAGTAAGCGGTACTATGAATATGGCTGGTAACCTAGGATCTTTTTTTACAGCTTTAGCATTCCCTTATATGATTGCATTTACAGGTTCTAATACGCCATTTTTCTTTTTAGCTGCAGGATTAAACCTATTGGCCATACCCATGTGGTTGATCGTAAAGCCTCAGAAACCATTACAATTGACATAATTAAAATATAGATCATGATAAAGTTTGAAGAATTTAAAGAAGTCTGTGAAAAATCTATCGAGATGATTGAGGCAGCGGGATTATTGTTAACACCTGAAGATAAAAAAAAGATAACAGCTGCCGATTTTGGCTTAAGTAACCTTAAAAAAGAGGGAATTCAAATATTAACGATGTTTCAAACCAATAGAATTGCAGGTAAAATATTAGTGCTCTTGCCTTACCAGACAGAACCTGAACATTGGCATCCTACAGTGGGAAATGATCCAGGCAAAGAAGAAGTTATAAGAGCTATTAGTGGTGACTTATATTTTTATATACCAGGAAAAGATAACATGAAGGAAGGCTTTATAGTAGAAGGTAAAGAAGCATGTTATACCATGCGTAATGAAGTTGTTATGAAACCAGGAGACCAACTGGAATTACCAGCTGGTACAAAACATTGGTTTCAAGCGGGAGAAAAAGGTGCTGTTATGTATTCCTTTTCTACAACAGTTACAGATTTAATGGATCAATTTACAGATTCTAATATTGTACGAGAGACTGTTATAGAAGAAGCGCCAGCAGATACAGAATAGAAATGATTAAATAAAAATTCAAAAAAATAAAATGAAACAAAGTATTATAACTGCTTTTTTGAGCAAAACCCAAGATCGATTTTCCGAATATCAAAAACCTACTGGACTTAGAAAACGTCTAGAAATAGTAAAAAAAATAAATGGGGTGACAGGTGTTGAAATTGTATTTCCCTATGAAACAGAAGAAGCCTCTGCAACCAAGGCATTAATGCAGGAAATGGGTCTGGAATTTGCAGCTGTCAACGCCAATATTAAAAAAGAAACAAAATGGGTGCCAGGAGCTTTATCCAGACCCATAGACACGATTAGGCAAGAAGCTGTGCAACTAATTAAAGATGCCAAAGATTATGCCATTGCAGTTGGAGCACCTTTGGTAACCTGTTGTCCGTTATCAGATGGGTTCGATAATCTTTTTCAAGTAGATTATCAAAAGGCTTGGAAATATATGATTGACGCCGTAGCAGAAGCAGCAGATTATAAACCAGAAATGCCTTTGTTTATAGAATATAAAATCAATGAAACACGTGTAAACTGTAATTTAGATAGCTGTGCAAAAACTATAGTGTTCTTAAAAGAAGTTCAGAATACTGCAACTGGAGTTACTATAGATTTTGGGCATTCATTATTAGCCAAGGAAAATCCAGCACAAGTATTGGCTATGTGCGAGCAGTCTAATGTTGATTATTATTTACATACCAATGATAATGATTGGCAATTCGATTGGGATCTGATAGGCGGTTCCAGAAACTTTTTGCATACTGTAGAGTTTTTCTTTTATGCAAAAGAATTTGGTTATGATAAATACTTTACGGCAGATGCATCGCCACGAATTTTTGATATGGTAGGTTTTTTTACAGAGCATGCTGAAATGAACAAAGCTATTTGGAATATCGTTGAAAATTTAGATCGCGATAAATATAGGCGTTTGATGCATGAAGAAAAACATATGGATCTTATGAAATTAGTACGCAAAGAAATTTATAGACTATAAAAGATGCCAAAATCAGTATTTAAAATGACATATAGTGATGCAAAATCACTAATGAGTGCAGCGGTAAAGTCTGCCGATAAACACAAGGTTTCTGGCGCCATAGCTATTGTAGACAAAGGTGGTCATCCAATGCTATTAGAAAGTTTAGAAAACACTATGAGTGGTGCCTCTAAAATAGCTATTGGGAAAGCAGCTACTTGCGTAGCGTTTATGAGACCATCAAAAGATATTGAAAGCGTAATAATGGAGGGCAGAACGCCCATGTTAGTGCTTGATGGGGCTTTATCTAATGCTTACGTACCATTAAAAGGAGGATATCCCATATGGTATAAAAATGAATTGATTGGAGGTATTGCTGTTGCAGGAACTATGGATGCTGAGATGGATGAAGTTGTGGTTTTAGAAGCCCTTGAAAATAAAGGATGGTAAATTTTGCAAAGAAAACTATTTTTAAGTTTGTTGTTAATGTGAATAAGTTGAAAACAAAACCCCGTGACGAAACAGTTGTTGGGGTTTTGTTTTAATGAAATAAAATAGATAACATGGTTATGAAATCTAAAAATTGTAATTTAACATAGTCAAAAGTGTTATGCTTTCATGAAAAATATATTTTATTTTTTTGTTTATTATATATTACTACTGCCAATATCTATTTGGTCCCAGGAGTCACAAGAAGAATTTCATTTTGTTAATATAAAAGAAGGTATTGCAAAAACTGGGATTTCAAATATTATTCAAGATCATTATGGTTTCATATGGATTGGAACCAGTGGTACTGGACTATATAAATTTGATGGCATAGATTATACCGTCTATAAACACAGGTTGCAAGATACCACATCATTGAGCAGTAGTAGAATAGAATGTTCTTATCTAGATACAAAAAATAGACTTTGGATAGGTACAGAAAATGGTTTAAATCTTTATGATAGGGCATTAGATCGGTTTAAGAGAATTACTCTGGATGCAGCTAATCTTAACCGTGAATTTATTCTGTCGTTAGAAGAAGACTCGTCAAATAATTTATTAATCGGGACGCATGGTTTGGGCTTATTTAAGTTAAACCTAAGTACATTTAGTATTGAAAAAGTTTTAAACTCAACTTCAGAAAATGGTTCGCAACTTTATATTAACAGTATACAGCATTCTAAACAAGGCAAAACATTTGTAGGAACAAATTTTGGGCTCAAAGAGATTGATTTAGCTAACAATAAACTCATTCATACCAGACTGTTTTTAAAGGATAAAAAATCTATTGATACCGATATAGAACTATTTATAGATTCTAAAAATAACCTTTGGGTTGGTTCCCAAATTAATAAAGGTCTTTCAAAGTGTATTTTAAGTGATGATATAAACAGTAATGTTATTGAGGTTAAAGAACTAAAGTTTTCGACTAAAAAAATAATGGATATTATAGAACTATCGGATAATACTTTGATAGTTGGAACAGAAAACGATGGTCTTTTTCATATTAAAGGTAATGGAGATGTTATTAAAAACTATGTTTCAAGTAAAACAGAAGAAAACAGTATTCTACATAACTCAATTTGGTCATTATTTTTAGATAAGAACAATCGGATTTGGATGGGGTATTTTAATAGTGGTGTAGCCGTTAGTGATAAACTCTATGATAAATTTTTGAATATTAAAAGTCTGCCTACCAATGATAATTCATTAAGGGTAAGTTCGGTTATGGGAATGGTAGAAGACCGCTCTAAAATAATATGGATAGCAACAGATGGTGGTGGTATCGATATTTATAATCCAAAAACATCACTAATTAAACATGTAAGTAGTAACGATAAATCAATCTATTCTGGATTGACTTCAAATTATATTAAAACGTTATTTATTGATTCTCAGGGAAATATTTGGGCAGGTAGTTGGGACAGTGGTATTTTTCTTTTGAAAAAAGGAGAAAATAAATTTGTTAATTATAATATAGAAAACACTTTAGGAGGCTTAAAATCTAATACTATTGTTAGTTTTTCGGAGGATTCTAGCGGAATCATTTGGATTGGCACCTTTGGTCAAGGGCTTCATTCTTATAATCCAAAAATTAAAAGATTTAAAAAATACGACTCAGATGCTTTTGTAAAAAGCGGTCTTAATAGAAGGAATATTAGAAAAGTATTAGTCGATTCGAAAGATGCGATTTGGATAGGAACAACAAATGGCCTGTTTAGAGTTGATAAATTAAATAATAAAGGGACATTTGAGATTTCTGCATTAGGTAAAAAAATGACAGAGCTGTATAAGAATTCTTCAGATGCTAATCACATTCTTTCAATTTATGAAGATTCCAATGATAATATTTGGATTGGTACCCGAGGTGCTGGTATCTGTAAATATGATAAAATAAAAGATGAATTCATTTGGTATAACAAATTTACGGGCTTTAACGAAGAGAATGTGTCGGCAATAATTGAAGCAGATAATGGTGATTTGTGGATAAGTGGAAATTCTGGATTAACTAAAATCGATTTGCAGGATTTTGATTTTACAAACTATACAACTAATGATGGTTTGTTGTCCAACGATTTTAATTTTGGTTCTGTATTAAAAGGTACCGATGGCTTGCTGTATTTTGGGAATTTTAAAGGCGTAGATTACTTTAATCCAGAGCAAATAAAAATTAATACCAGTCCGCCGTCTCTATATCTTACCGATTTCAAGCTATTCAACGAAAAAGTGATTCCAAAAATAGAGAAATCTCCGTTAAATAAAGTGATTTCAGAAACAGATAGTATTTGTTTAACACATAAACAGTCTGTTTTTACTATCGAATATTCAGGGATTAATTATACCCGACCAGAAAAAAACAATTATGCATATTATTTAGAAGGTTACGAAACGACTTGGAACTATGTTGGTCAAAAAAGAAGCGCAACATACACGAATTTAGATGCAGGAAGTTATATATTTAAGTTAAAAGCAGCTAATAATGATGGGGTTTGGAATGAAAATCCCTTAAAATTGAAAATAGAAGTCTTACCACCTTGGTGGCGAACAAATTGGGCTATTTTCTCATATTTGTTATTATTTCTTTTTGGAATTTTTCTACTAAATCAACTCACCCAAAGTAGAATTAAAGAAAAAGAATTAATTAGGAACGAACGTTTGCAACAAGTTCAAAAAGATGAACTGAACAAGAAGAAAATTCAGTTTTTCACAAATATTTCCCATGAATTCAGAACTCCGCTCACTTTAATTCTAAACCCGCTTAAGGATATACTTAACAATACAGAGCTAGATTTACCTCAAAAGGTTAAGAATAAACATGCTATAATTTATAAAAATACAGATAGGCTTTATAGGTTGATAAACGAGTTAATGGATTTAAGAAAGCTCGAGTTAAGAAAAATGAACGTGAGGGCAGAAAAGATAAATCTAATAAAATTTTCAGAAAATATAGTAAGCTATTTTCAAGAAGAAGCTTTTAGAAAAAATATTTTATTAAATGTTAGTGCAGATATGCCTGATATTATGGTATGGGCAGATACAAAAATGCTTGAAAAGATCATTTTTAATTTACTATCAAATGCTATTAAAGTCACTCCAGATGGCGGCACTATTACCATTGAACTTTTGTCAACAGACCAATTGCATGTATTACCATTAATTGATAATTCTAAACCCGTAGATGCAATTGAAATAGTAATTTCTGATACAGGTCCAGGGTTAAATGAAGATCAAGTATCAAAAATATTTGAGCGTTTTTATCAAGTGGAAGGACAAAATAAAACTTATTTTGGAGGAACGGGAATAGGATTAGAAGTCGTTCAGAATTTTGTAAAGTTACATAAGGGGGTTATCGATGTTAAAAGTCAGGTTGGAGAAGGTACCACTTTTAAAATACTGTTAGCATCTGGTAATACGCATTTTTCTGAAAAAGAGATTATTTCAAGTGAAAGTGCTTGGCATGACAAGAAGGAAGATTTTTTAACGATGCCAACTGTTGAAATCGATGAACAATCTGATACAGATATTCAGTTTCATAAAACAGATACCGTACTAGTTGTTGAAGATAATGTAGAGTTAAGAGATTATTTAAAGTTAGAACTGAGTGATCAATACAAAGTTTTATTGGCAAACAATGGTAAAGAAGGTATTAAAATAGCAAGAGAGTCGTTTCCAGATGTTATAATTACAGATGTTATTATGCCTGAAATGGATGGTTTTGAGTTTTGCAAAATTATTAAAACAGACTCTTCTACAAGTCATATTCCTTTGTTGATGCTTACAGCAAAAGCAACTATTGAAAATAGAATTGAAGGTATAGAAAATGGTGCAGATGCCTACATGGTAAAACCTTTTGACCTTAAACTTTTAAAGCTTCGCTTAACCCAGCTAATAAAAAGCAGGCAACTTATTTTTGATAAATACTTTAGTGCCATTAGTGGGGCAGAAGATAATGCCAATACCACTTCAATTGATAAAGAGTTTATACAAAAATTGCTTAACTATATTAATGATAACATTGGCGATTCAAGTTTAGGCGTAGAAGAATTAGCTGCGCATTTAAATTTAAGTAGAAGCCAACTTTATAGAAAGGTTAAAGCGTTAACTGGACAAACCATCAATGAATTTGTAAGAAGAATAAGGTTGGAACGCTCTAAACAAATTCTTGAAAAAGGCAGTTCGAGCATAAGTGAAGCATGTTATAGTGTCGGATTTGCTTCTCCTTCATATTTTTCTAAATGTTTTAAAGCTCATTTTGGAATTTTACCAACAGAAATAAAGGTAAAATAACAACACATATTCGATAATTTCTTTCCATTTGCCTTTTTCTCAAACCTTATAACCTGGGTGCTATATAAAAGTAATAACTACCATTCATTTTTCTCATTAAAAAAAATGTAAACATTGATGTTTACTATAATCGTAAAGCTTAAACGTACAAATGTTGCATGAAATAATACAAATGTTGCATATGGGGATAAGCTGAATTAAACGCAACAATTCTTTCATATGATGCATTTTATGTAGCACTAATACTCTTAATGAAATGTTAAGTTTGAGTATTATCAATAGTATATGAACTGGAAAAAAATAAACAAAAAACTAATATTCGAAATCCTGCTAATTGGGTTTTTAATGTTTTTGTTGGTCATGGTATTTATCAATATTTAACCTTTAAAGTAAACAAATGCGGTTAAGAATTAAAATAGTATGTAATAAAGTAGTCTTATTAGGACTACTCATTTTACTTGGCATTTTTGTTGGGTGTTTACAAAAATCGGTTACTTCTGAAAACTTTGAAGTTAAAAGAGGAACTAATATAGCACATTGGTTGTCTCAAAGTGACCGTAGAGGCATAGAACGAGAACAATTCTTTACAAAATCAGATGTAAAAAAAATTGCCAGTATGGGATTTGACCATATTCGTTTGCCAATTGATGAAGAACAAATGTGGGACGAAAAAGGAAACCGATATGACGCAGCATTTAAACTAATGGAAAATGCTGTTGAATGGTGTGCAGAAAGTAACCTTAGAATTATTATTGATTTGCATATTTTAAGATCGCATCATTTTAATGCCACAGAAAAACCCTTATGGACAGATCCAGAAGAGCAAGAGAAATTTTTTGATCTATGGAGGGATCTTTCAAAATCACTTAAAAAATTTCCAAATAGTTTAGTAGCCTACGAACTAATGAATGAGGCCGTAGCAGATAATCATGAATCCTGGAATAGTTTACTAACCAGAGCTTTTAATGCAATTCGCGAGTTAGAAAAGGAACGCACTATTGTAATTGGTTCAAATATGTGGCAGTCTGTTGAAACTTTTGATGCGTTGAAAGTGCCAGAAAATGATAAAAATATCCTTTTGAGCTTTCACTTTTATAAGCCTTTTCTCTTAACTCATTACGCAGCAAAATGGACAAGCTTAAAAGCATATAATGGACCAGTGCATTATCCAGGTATTATTTTAACTCAGCAAGAATTTGAAATACTTCCTGAGAATATCAAAACAGAAGTAGACGAATGGGTAGGTAAGGAATTTAACAAAGATATTTTGTTCGAAATGTGGCAGAAACCTATCCAAAAGGCTAAAAATTTGGGATTGCCATTATACTGTGGGGAGTTTGGCATTATTTCCAATGCACCGGATAAAGAGACTGATGTATGGTATCAAGATATGATTCAACTTTTCGAACAAACAGGAATTGGGTATGCAAATTGGAATTATAAGAGTGACAATTTTGGATTGTTATACTATGATGGTAAAGAAAATAAGGATCTCATCAAAATTATCTCAGGAAGTAACTAAAAAATGAAACATCTTTTTTTACATACAAGCAGTTTTTTAATGCTTTTCGGTCTAACTGTATTTCAAAGAGACCAACAAATTAGTCCATCCATCATATTTAATGCAAAAACAAGTCCTCCTTTGGTTTATAAGCAATGGCATACTATAACATTATCTTTTAAAGGGCCAGAAACTTCAGAGCTAGATGCCGATAATCCTTTTTTAAATTATCGCTTAAGTGTTGATTTTAAACATGAAAAGACCAAGTATGCAGTTAGAGGTTTTTATGCAGCCGATGGGAATGCCTCAGAAACTGGAGCAAATAAAGGTAATATTTGGAAAGTGAGATTCACTCCAGACCATTTGGGAACATGGAGCTATACAGCAGTATTACATCATCAAGATAGCATAGCTTTAGAAAAGGATTTTACAAAAGGAACGCCAGTAGAAATATCAAATAAAACTGGGGAGTTTATAGTGAAAGGTTCAGATAAAGAAGCTCCTGACTTTAGGGCTAACGGTAGGTTAGTTGCATCTGAGGGTTATTATAAATTTCAAGGTACAGAAAAGTTCTGGATAAAAGGAGGAACCAATAGTCCGGAAAACTTACTTGGCTATGTGGATTTTGATGATACGTATAGAATGCAGGCTTCTAACCGAGAAGGAGAGGCAAGTACCAATAATGAAATACACCAGTATACGGCACACCTAAAAGACTGGAAGCTTGGAGATCCAAGTTGGAAAAATGGCAAAGGGAAATCTCTTATAGGCGCTATTAATTATCTGGCATCGAAAGGTGTAAATTCGTCATACTTTTTAACGATGAACATTTTAGGAGATGGTAAGGACGTGTGGCCTTATGTGAATCCAGATGATTTTTCTCGTTTCGATATCAGTAAATTGGAACAGTGGGAAATTCTTTTTCAGCATATGCAAGCTAAAGGGATTTTACTCCATTTAGTTGTACAAGAAACAGAAAATGAAACCATGCTCGATCATGGTAATACAGGTGCTATGCGACAATTGTATTTTAGAGAGTTGATAGCACGTTTTGGTCATCATTTAGCACTTAATTGGAATTTGGGTGAAGAAAATGGTCCAGCTTCATGGTCACCCGTAGGGCAAAATGATCGTCAGAGAAAAGATATGTCTAAGTTTTTGAAAGAAAATGATCCTTATAATCATCCTGTGCTTTTACACACACATTCCCATGATCCGTTAAGGAGCAAAATTTTAGACTCTATTTTAGGGTTTAAACATTTGGATGGTTTATCGCTTCAGCAAGATAAGAGAGAATTGGCTCCAGAAGTAGTTAAAACATGGCGAGAAAAAGCAAAAAAGACAGGACATGATTGGTTAATCACTATGGATGAAATAGGGTTATGGCATACAGCGGCTTTACCAGATAGTGAAGATCCTAATCATGACACCTTAAGGAGATACGCACTTTGGGGAACCTTATTATCTGGAGCCGCAGGGGTAGAATGGTATTTTGGTGCCAAGCATCCGCATAATGATCTTAATTCTGAAGACTGGAGAGAAAGAGACAGGCTTTGGGAGCTAACAAATCACGCTACAACATTTTTTCGAAACCACTTACCCTTTTGGGAGATGATGCCAGAACATTCATTAATTAATACCCCAAGGGCATATTGTCTGCGCAAAAAAGGAGAAGTATATGCCATTTATTTACCTGAATTAGAAAAACCTACTATCAATCTTAAAAATGTAGAAGGCGTGTTTGATATTACATGGTATAATCCCTTAAAAGGGGGCGCATTACAAAAAGGCTCAAAAGGAAGAATTCAAGGTGGACACATATCAGAATTAGGAGCTCCAGTATCTATAAAAGGTACTTCTAGCCAACAAGATTGGGTGTGCTTGGTAAAAAAAACAGAAAATTAATTTATAGTCGAAGTAGTAAGTCATCTTACGGTCTTTGTACTAAGCGAACAGTATTAATTATGTTAAACAACATTTTAAAAATAGGAATGCAATCTCAAATAGAGGCTATGTTTATAAAACATTATAGGGAATGGTGCTTGCTTTCCTTTAGCTATATGGAAGATATGTCTGAAGCAGAGGATATGGTCCAAGATGTTTTTGTAAAAGTTTTGAATAGAAGTAGAAATACAGAAATTTTAGACTTAAAAAGCTATATAAGCGTGGCAATTCGTAATACAAGTTTGAAAAGGATACAACGAACAAAAAAAACAGAAAAAATTAAAGATTATAATTTGGCAACATTATCACCTTCTCACGAAGAACTTTTAATTGATATTGAAAATAAAGCTAAAATAAAAGAAGCATTGGGAATATTACCAGAACAAAGTAAAAGGGTTTTTGAATTATGCGTATTGGAAGGTGCTAAATATCAAAGTGCAGCCGATACATTGGGGATATCCATAAATACGATAAAGTTTCATTTGAAAAAATCATTTAAAATTTTGCGGTTTAGATTACAAAACACATATTTTTAGTATAAAAAATGGTTTTATCGTATTTTTTTAGGCTTATTATTATTGTTTTTTCATTTTGGTGCTACCCTTTTTATATTTTTTAGGGTCTTAATTGTAAATAGCTTTTGTAACGTCATCTAATGGACATAGTAAAACTGATAGTAAAGAAACTAGAATATAATTTAACTAGCGAAGAAGCGGTTCATTTTAAAAATTGGTTGGACGAATCACAAATAAATGAATCTATGTTTTATCGTCTCAAAATATTAAAAACCAAAGGGATATGTTTTTTAGAAGTCATTGATTTAGATACACAATATGCATGGAATCAAGTAAAACAAAAGTTGAAATAGAAGAACTAAACATAAACTAATAAACTTAAAACCTAAAATATGCTCAAATGAAATAAAATTACAAGCAAACCAAAAACAAAAAAATCGAGAAGTACGGTAATACTCCTCGATATAGAATAATCAACTAAATGATTAGCTAATTATTAAAACATTTCAAAGATATGAAAAACTGTAAAAGTTTTGGGCTATTGTGGCTCAATTCACTCAAAATTAACTTAAATATGAAAGTAAGTTTACTTTTATTGATAATTTCATTTTTATCGATTCAAACGAATGCATATTCAAACAATACAAATGTTATTTTGAATATAGAGAAGGTGAAAACTGAAAACGTTTTTGAAAAAACAAATATTCAAAAATCAGTTTCAGGAACTGTAAAGGATATTAATGGAGCTCCTTTACCTGGGGCAAACGTTATTGTAAAAGGTAGCACAAATGGTAGTCAAACAGACTTTGATGGTAAATATACAATCTCTAATGTAGCCGCTGATGATATATTGGTGGTGAGCTATGTAGGCTTTATTTCTCAAGAAGTCCCTGTTAATGGCAGATCTGTAGTAGACATTAATCTTGTTGAAGATACACAGTCTTTAAGCGAAGTTGTTGTGGTGGCCTATGGTACAAGTAGTAAAAAGGATTTAACAGGAGCAGTGTCTGTTATTGGGGCTGAAGAATTAAATACATTTCCAGCAACAACAGTAGATCAAGCATTACAAGGAAAAACTGCGGGGGTGCAAGTTACATCCAACTCGGGTGCGCCAGGAGCTTCAGTTTCTGTTAATATTCGTGGAGTTGGTTCTTTTGGTAGTACGACACCTCTCTATATTGTTGACGGGTTTCCAACACGTGACATTTCTTTTATAAACCCCAATACGATTCAATCTTTATCGGTATTAAAAGATGCCTCTGCCACAGCGCTTTACGGTGTACGTGCAAGTAATGGGGTGGTTATTATCCAAACAAAGCAAGGAACTAAAGGAAAAGTACAAGTAGAATTAAATTCCTTTTTAGGATTCCGTACCCAGCCTAAGCGTGTCGATGTGTTAGATGTAAATCAATTTGCCAGTTTAGCTACAGAACTTAGTAGTAGTTCAGATAGTGATGTAGCTGGTGTTGCTGTACCCTATGCAGGCTGGAGTAACCCAAGTTCACTAAGAAATATAGATTGGCAAGATGAAATATTTGATTCAGCAATCACAAAAAGTACTACGTTAAGTATAAGAGGTGGTGGTGAAAAATCCAGATTGGCTTTTACAGCAGGTATCTTTGATGAAGAAGGTACGCTCCTTGGTTCTGAATATAAAAGATATGATCTGGGGTTAAATGCTAATTTTGACGTTACGGATAAAATTCGTGTAAAAACGAATGTAAAATATATAACGTCTCAAAGTTTTCAACCATTAGGGACTGGTCGTGGTGCATTATTAAATTTGTATTCTACCATACCGCATTTGGCGCCGGTTGGAGAAGCTAATCTTAATGGAGGGAGCAACCCCACAGATTTACCTATAGATGCCAATGGTAATTTTGGAGCATTTCCAGATGTAACAGGAGAAGCTTTTCGTGATGGTAGAAATTGGGTAGCTAGAGCCTTAGAGAATGATCCAGATAATGTAAGTAATACTATTTTGGCTAATATCGATGCAGAATGGGATATATATGGAGGGTTGTCCACACAATTAAAAATAGGAACAAGAGTTGACAATTTCGCGAGTGAATTTTTCCAACCACAATATTACCGCAGTAGTGGTAATGTAGACCTTAGAAATGATGCTATTTACGACACTAATCAATCTACAAGCAATGAGTGGTTGGCAGAATATATTTTGAAGTACAACAAAATTTTTGCAGAGAAGCATAAAATAGATGTATTAGCTGGTGTTTCGGCACAAAGAAGGTTTAGAAAATTCACTGGAGCAAAAGGAGTTGGATTTTTAGATAATAAAATAAGAAGCATTAGTGCTGCAAATGATATTCAAAATGCTTTTGGTTCGTCTGATAGAAGAACCCTGGCAAGTACTTTTGCTAGATTAAACTATAGCTATGATAGTAAGTACTATTTAACAGGAACCATAAGAAGAGATGGTGTAGGTGACGTATTTAGTCGAAATAATTTGTGGAGTGTTTTCCCTTCTTTTGCTGTAGGATGGAATATTGACGAAGAGGATTTTATGGATGATAGCGTATTTAATGTATTAAAATTCAGAGCTAGTTGGGGAGAAACAGGAAACTTTGATGGTATAGATCCTTTTGGCTACCTTTTCTTTTATACGGGACAAGCTGGGACAAATGATACCAACTATAGTTTTGATGGCACCACTAGTAGTTCTTTAGGTTTAGCGCCTCTAGTATTAGCTAATTCCGACTTAGGTTGGGAAACACAAACACAAACTAATATTGGTTTTGAAGGAGAGTTGCTAGATGGACGCCTCTATTTTACAGCAGATTACTTTAATAGAGAATCAGGAAATTTCTTATTCCAACAAACTGTACCAGCGCAAACAGGGTTTTCTATTCAGCCACAAAATGGAGGTACCGTGGTTAATAAAGGTTTCGAGTTTTTACTAGGATATAGAAAAGACAGAGGCGATTTCACATTTGATATTAATGCCAATCTTACTTTTATAGATAATGAAATTACAGAGATTGATAACCTCTCTAAAGAAGTAGTGTTTAGTAACGAATTTTTACAGAGTTTTAACGAAGATGGGTTCTGGTTTGACATTACAAGATCTCAAGAAGGAGGTGAAGTAGGATCTTTTTATGGCTTTGTCGCTGATGGGATTTTTCAAAATCAAGCAGAAATTGATGCGTCACCTACACAAAACGTTAATACATCGCCAGGAGATCGTAAGTTTAAAGACCTTAACGGTGATGGTGAAATTAATGGTGAAGATAGAACGACTATTGGTAGTCCAGTTCCCGATTTCTATGGCAGTTTAAACCTAACATTTAACTACAAAAATTTTGATATAGGGTTTAACTTTTATGGATCATTTGGAAATGAAATCATGAATCTGGTGAAGAGAGAATTAGAAAGCCCTTCTGGCTATGGGAATTCTGCTTCTTTCTCTAACGTAAGTGTTGACTATTTTAACAATCGTTGGAATGGCGAAGGCTCTACCAATACATATTCAAGAGCACTTATAGATGACGGAAATATTCAAAATAACAGAGCATCAAGTTATTTTGTTGAAGATGGTTCGTATTTCAGATTAAGAAACCTGAGCGTGGGTTATAGTTTACCTTCAGTTACAAGCGAGAAACTTGGATTAAGTAATTTAAGAATCTACATGAGTGCTCAAAATGTCTTTACAATAACCGATTACACTGGATCCGATCCTGAAATTGGTCAAAATGCTGATGTTAATGGAAATAGTAGTGTAACCACAAGAGGTATTGATGCAGGTGCTTACCCAGTATCTAAAACATTCACTTTGGGACTTAATTTAAAATTTTAAATAATTTGTTATGAAAATAAAAATAAATATACTAAAAGGAATCGGGGTTTTAGGTACCATCGTTCTTGTCACATTGGTGAGCTGCTCCGAGAATTTTTTGATTGATACCAATAACCAAGATTTAACAAGTGAGGTTGTTTTTGGTTCAGATGCTACGGCATTAGCTGCTGTTACTGGTGTTTATGATGCATTCCAAAATGATTCTCAAGGAGATCCTGGAGTACCTAACGAATACAACGTTAAAGGTATTCATAGATGGGCTAATAGTACAACCTTGGATTTTTTGAATAATGAAAACCCAGCAACGAGCTCATACTTGAATTGGAACCCTGATCCATCATCTAGTGATGTTTCTACTAAGATTTGGCCAAATCATTATAGACAAATAGGGAGGGCAAATATTGCACTCGAAAATTTATTAATTGCTGTAGAGAATGGGACTATTAGTGCAGATTTAGGAAGTCGTTTAATTGGTGAGGTATTGGTACTAAGATGCATTTCTTACCAATACTTGGCTGAAGTTTACGGTGGTGTGCCATTGATGCTTAGTTCTACCGACGATCCTTTTAAAGCTAGAGATACCCAAGATGCCGTTTTCCAACAAATTGTAATTGACGCAACCGATGCGGTGGCTAGATTGCCTTGGACGTACGATACCGAAAAAGGAAGAGTCTCTAAAGCAACAGCTTATACTGTTTTAGGAAATGCGCATATGTGGTTAAAACAGTATGGAGAAGCAGTGACTGCTTATGAAGCCCTAGAGGATAGTCCTGTACTTGATTTAGAAGAAAACTTCCTTGATATTCATGCAGTGGCTAATCCTAATGGTAAGGAATCTATATTCGAAATTCAATGGGCGGCGAATGGTGATTTGGCCTGGTCTAGAAATGATGAAGTAAATATTCTTCAATTATTTGCCATGCCTACTGATATTACTGGAGGTGGTGGATTTACAGGTATTCCAACAAAAGAATTATACGATGCTTTTGAGCCTGGAGATACCAGAAGAGCAGCAACGGTTATAGGACCTGGAGAAGAACACCCAGATCCGTTGATTGATATCATAGATTACGATGGTGTAGATATTAATACAGCAGGAACGGTTGCAGAACCATGGACAGGCGGATCTCCAGAAACGAGATCGGGATACTGGGCTATTAAGTCATGGAGAGACCCTAATATTGATGGTTGGGGAAGATCGGTTCTTTTTGGAGGACAAGGTCATATTTGGATGCGTTATGGAGGTGCATTGCTAAGTTTGGCAGAAGCGGCTTTAAAAGACGGTCAAACAGCTAAAGCCCAAGCCGCTTTTGATAGAGTAAGAAATAGAGCTTGGGGAGGTAGTGCTCCTGCAAAAACGATTACCATGGATGCACTCTTACAAGAATACAGACTTGAATTGGCTGGAGAATTCTCTACATGGGGCATTATTAGACGATCTGGAGAAGCTACTAAATTTATCAAAGATAATTATGGTATCGATGTGCCTCCTGGAAGGGAGATATATCCAATTCCAAGTTCTCAAATAAGTGCAAACCCTAATCTTGTACAAAACGATTATTAATTATTGCTAGAAATTCATATTGAGTTAGTTTAATTTGAGGCTTTGAATAATGTTCAAGGCCTCTTTTTTCCTAAATTTATAAAATGAAAATTATTTATATCAGTTTCTTTTTTTTATTTCTATTCTTGTCTTGTAAAAAACAAGATAAAAAACAGTTTAGTCTCCTTTCATCAAATGAAACAGGTATCCTATTTTCAAATGATATTGTTGAAACCGATAGTCTAAATTATTTTAATTATCCCTATATGTACATGGGAGGAGGCGTATCGGCAGGCGATATCAATAATGATGGCTTGGTAGATTTGTTTTTTACAGCCAATATGAAATCCAATACGCTTTACCTAAACAAAGGCGGGTTTAAGTTTGAAGATATTACCGATAAGGCTAATGTAGCAGGAGATGATAGATGGGTTACAGGAACAACCATGGTAGATATAAATAATGATGGCTATTTAGACATTTATGTAAGTGTATCGGGAAAAGAAAACAATAGAAAAAATCTCCTATATATTAACAATGGTGATGCTACATTTACAGAAAAATCTGAAGCATTTGGTATAGATCATAATGGGCATACCACTCAAAGTACCTTTTTTGATTATGATAATGATGGTGATTTAGATCTATATTTAGCAAACTATCCACCAACGCCTTTCAAGAGCCCAGTAGCATTATATAAGCGGAAAGCCAATCACCCAAAAATAGAAGAATCAGATATTTTATTCCGAAATAATGGAAATGGTTCCTTTACCGATGTCACCATCGAATCTGGTATCTTGAATTTTGGTTTGTCTTTAAGTGCAACAGTTGCCGATTTTAATAACGATGGCTGGAAAGATATTTATGTTTCCAATGATTTTGATTCTGCAGATTACTTATACATAAATAATAAGAATGGAACCTTCACGGAAACAGCAGGAAGTACCGTAAATCACACGGCACAATATGGTATGGGAGCAGATATAGCCGATTTTAACAATGACAAACTTCTCGATATTGCTCAGGTAGATATGACTCCTGAAGATAATAGAAGGTCAAAAGAAAATATGGCAAGTATGAACCCTATAGGATTTACAAAAATGGTAAAAGCAGGACTGAATTATCAGTATATGCAAAATTGCCTTCAGCTTAATAGAGGTGTAGATGTGCATGGTAACCCTGTTTTTAGCGAAATTTCAAGATTGGCAGGTATAGCGACCACAGATTGGAGTTGGTCTATTCTTTTTGCAGATTTAGATAATGATGGCTGGAAAGATTTAACCATTTCTAATGGAACCCGTAGGGATATTAATAACAGGGATTATTTTAACAAGCTAAAGTCCAGAAATCATTTTGGAGGCGTAAAATTATCAGCAGAAGAAATACAAAAAATCCCATCCGAAAAAGTATCAAACTATGTTTATAAAAATGTTAAAGACTATACATTTAAAAATATGGTCACGGAGTGGGGTTGGGAAGAGAAAACCTTTTCCAATGGTGCTGTTTATGCAGATTTAGATAATGATGGTGATCTGGATTTTATTATAAACAATATTGACCAAAGGGCTTCGATTTATAGAAACAATAATCTGGATAATCATAACTACTTACAAGTAACTTTAAAAGGTCCTGAAAAAAATAAAAATGGCCTTGGAGCAAAAGTTTATATTTCATCTGATACACTAGAACAATACAATGAACTTACTTTATCCAGAGGGTTTCAATCTTCTGTAACGCCTCGTTTACATTTTGGATTAGGAAAGACTGAAAGCATAGATAAGGTTGAGGTTGTTTGGCCTAATGGAAGTGTTTCTGAAATAAAAAATGTCAAAGCAAATCAAAATTTAATCATAGATTTTTCATCAGCAATTAAAAAAGATAAAGCACATTTTGAAAAGATAACAATTTTTAAAACTATAGATTTAGATTCGTTAGATGTAGATTTTAAACATACCGAAAATTATTATAATGATTATTATTTAGAACCGCTTCTTCCTCATAAAACTTCTATGTTGGGTTCGGGAGTTGCTGTAGCTGATGTAAATGGAGATGGTTTAGAAGATTTTTACATAGGGGGAGCATCTCAACAAGCAGGCGCCCTTTATATTCAAAATACCAAGGGTAAATTTGATAAAACAAATAATAACATATGGGAAGTTGATAAGGATAAAGAAGATATGGGGGCCTTGTTTTTTGATGCCGATGCCGATGGAGACCAGGATTTATACGTTGTTAGTGGTGGTAATGAAAAAAATGAAGATCTATCACGTTTTCAAGACCGTTTATATATTAATAATGGCAATGGTAAATTTACTAAAGGAGAAAACAATTTACCAGACATTGTAACCAGTGGTTCTAGGGTAAAGGCAGGAGATTATGACGGTGACGGAGATTTAGATTTATTCGTGGGTGGTCGATTAATTGCTGGTCAATATCCATGGCCTACGAAAAGTTATATTTTAAATAACAATAATGGTGTTTTTATAGACGTGACGGACCGTTTAGCACCTGACTTTGAAACGCTAGGAATGATTACAGATGCAATTTGGACCGATTTTGATACAAATGGCACCTTGGATTTAATAATAGTAGGCGAGTGGACATCTGTTTTATTTTACAGTAATATAAATGGTAAGTTTAAGAATGTAACAGAAACGGTAGGTTTAGAAAATACGAATGGTTGGTGGTCCAGTATTGCCCAAGATGATTTTGATAATGATGGGGATATGGATTATGTAGTGGGTAACCTTGGACTAAATTATAAATACAAAGCCACAGTTGAAGAGCCTTTTGAAGTGTTTGCCGATGATTTTGATGACAACAAAAGAAAAGATATCGTTTTAAGCTATTATAATTTTGGCAAGTTGTTTCCAGTACGTGGTAAGTCATGTTCTTCGCAACAAATACCATCATTGAGCAAAAAGTTTGAAAACTATAATTCGTTCGCGATAGCCGATGTTACAGAAGTATATGGAAAAGAAAAACTGGGTAATGCAGAAATACACTATAAAGCACAAACGTTTGCAAGTAGCTATATTGAAAATTTAGGAACAGGCAAATTTAAATTAACCCCATTGCCTAATGAAGCTCAGTTTTCGTCAGTAAATAGAATAATTTCAGAAGATATAGATCGTAACGGGGTTAAAGATATTTTAGTTGCTGGTAATCTATATACTTCAGAAATAGAAACCCCAAGAAATGATTCTAGCATCGGTAGTTATTTAAAAGGAGACGGTCATGGTAATTTTCTACCGGTTCCTAATAATAAATGTGGTTTATCCATTAGAGGCGATGTAAAAGATCTTGCCTCAATTAAAATTAGTGGTAATGTATATATTATCGCTGTAAAAAATAACGATTATCCCCAATTCATAAAAATAAATTAAACCTGTTATATGAAAAAACAAGTACAAGTATGGATTTTTATATTGTTACTGGTTATGTGTTTTTTAGTATTCAAATTCCTCCTTAAACCATCCTTTACAGATACTTATTCCCCTATTGAACCTATAGCGATGCATAGTAAAGGAAATGGATTTGTTGGGTCTAAAGCTTGCGCAGCATGTCATTTAGATATATACAAAACCCATATAGAAACAGCCCATTTTAAGTCATCTGCAAGCGCTAATATAAAAACTGTTAAAGGGAGTTTTAAAGCTCCTGAAAATGTTTTTGATTTAAATGATTCTATAGGGTTTAGGATGAACATTAAGAAGGGAGCTTTATATCAAGATATCTTTTTAAAACCGAATAATACACCCGTTAGTTCTTCTCGTTTTGACGTTGTTATAGGGTCTGGAACCAAAGGACAGTCTTATTTAAAATGGCGAGATAGTTCTTTATATCAATTACAGGTCTCTTACTTTACTCCAAATAATAGCTGGGTGAACAGCCCTGGCTATCCATCCGACAAATTGGCTTCCGATAGACCTATCTTTGAAAGATGTCTTGAGTGTCATTTAACCTATGCCAAAAGTACTAAAAGGTTTTATAAGCGTAATAGCTACAAGAAAACCCAAATGGTCTATGGTATAGATTGTGAACGCTGCCATGGCCCAGCACTTAATCATGTGAATTTCCATAGAAAGAATCCTAAGGATACTGTTGCTATGCACATAGTGAAACATAGCAGTTTAACAAGACAACAAAATTTAGACGCCTGTGCTTTGTGTCATTCAGGATTGAGAATGCGAGGTAACAAAAGCCCTTTTTCTTTTGTTGTTGGAGATACTTTAAACCAGTTTTCTACTCCCGACTATACTGAGGAAGATCTGGATAAATTGGATGTTCATGGTAATCAGTATGGGCTACTTTCTGCAAGTGAATGTTTTAAGAAAAGTGATGTTATGGACTGTACAACATGTCACAATCCACACGAAAACCAGAGAGATAATCACATGTCATTCAATAAAAAGTGCCAAAGCTGTCATAATAAAAAAGAAGCACATGTGGTATGCCGTGTACCTGAAGAAGTTCAAAAGACTTCCAATAACAATTGTATACATTGTCATATGCCTTTAGTGTCTTCAAAAGTAATGAAAATAGAAACAGCTATAGATACATTAAAACCAGTACAGGTAAGAACCCATTTAATAGGAGTTTATACAAGTCAATGATCAAATTAAAATACTATTGATGAATAGTCTTTTATATATGAATTTTATACAATGTATTGATTTTGTGTTGTTTAATATGTGTTTTTTGTCCCGCTACTTACAATCTAGTTATTACAAATAGCTTTTCTTCTTTTTTTGAAAGTATATTCATCATTTTAATGCTACCCGTTTTTCTTTTTTATGGGTCTTAATAATAAAGAGTTTTTATAACAGAAATTTTGATTTTGTTTAGTTTTTGCGTTGACTGCCCTTAACTTAAGTTAAGGGAGGTTTCAACGTTTTAGAATCAGTAAAGATGTTAAAATTATCCATATCATTTGTCCTATTTATTTTTTCAAGTTGCTTAAGCTTTAATGCTCAAGGAGAAACTTTAAAAATGGATTCACAAGTTATTGACTCTTTAATGGTAAAACATTTTTTTCCATCGTCAAATGGTATGCAAATGCCTTATCGTTTGTTTAGCCCAATTGATAAGAAAAAAGAAAAAATACCTTTGGTGGTTTTTTTGCACGGAAGAGGAGATAGAGGCATTGACAATAGTGCTCAAATATATCATGAAGCAGGAATAATTATAGGTTCAAATTCATTATTAACAACAAAAATGCAATTAAAATATCCTTGCTACATTTTAGTACCGCAATGCTCTGATAAAACTAAAAATGAAGAGTGGGCAAAATGGGTTGGTAATTCACCAGAAACACCTTTTAAAGGGTTAGGAGATAACGGTACTTATACCATGGGCCAACAACCTTCAGAATCAGGAGAAGCAGCACTAGAGTTGATAGAGCAGATAATTAAAGATAAAAATATAGACCCAGATAGGGTTTATATTATAGGTTTATCTATGGGTGGTTTTGGAACTTGGGAATTCACGGCAAGAAAACCACATTTGTTTGCAGGTGCTGTTCCTATGGCCGGTTATTCAGACCCAAACCAACTAGAAAAAATAAAGCATATTCCATTTTGGATATTTCATGGAGATATAGATAAATGGAACCCTGTAGCAGGATCAAGGACAATGTTTAAATTATTGTCAGAAAGTCATTCCGATGTAAGATATACAGAATATAAAAATACAGGTCATGGCGAATCATTTAAGAAAGCATTTAACGAAGCCGAATTAATACCCTGGCTTTTTTCAAAAAAACGAAAAACCAATTTATCTCGAGAAAAATTATGATAAAGCAATTTTATATAACCCCCTTTTTTTTAGTTTTTATAGTATTTATGAGTAGTATAGTGAATGCACAGAAAGATCGAATAGTAGAAGAAAAGATAGATAGCATACTTTCTTTGTTGACCCTGGAAGAAAAAGTAGCTATGTGTCATGCGCAGTCTAAGTTTAGTACACCAGGCGTTCCACGTCTTGGCATCCCCGAAGTATGGATGTCTGATGGTCCTCATGGTGTAAGGGCAGAAATAAATTGGGACAACTGGGGATATGCAGAATGGAGCAATGATTCCATTACGGCTTTTCCTGCATTAACCTGTCTGGCGTCTACATTTAATCCAGACTTGGCTAAATCTTATGGTATTAGTGTTGGAGAAGAAGCGCGATACAGAAAAAAGGATGTGCTTTTAGGACCAGGTGTTAATATTTACAGAACACCATTAAATGGAAGAAACTTTGAATACATGGGTGAAGACCCCTATTTGGCTTCTAAGTTAGTAGTTCCTTATGTGAAAGGTGTACAAGAAAATGGTGTAGCTGCTTGTGTAAAGCACTTTGCATTGAATAACCAGGAACTTTGGAGAGACCATATTAATGTTGAGGTAAGCGATAGGGCACTATATGAGATTTATTTACCAGCTTTCAAAGCATCAGTTATTGAAGGTGGGGCTTGGGCCATGATGGGAGCCTATAACAAATTTAGAGGCCAATATTGCTGCCATAACGAATTGCTCTTAAACAAAATTTTAAAAACAGATTGGGGTTTTGATGGTGTTGTTATAAGTGATTGGGGAGGGGCCCATAATACTTATGAAGCTGCTATGTTTGGTTTAGATATGGAAATGGGAACTGGGACTGACGGACTGGGAACTACAACACTCAATCATTATGAGCATTATTATTTGGCATCACCTTTTTTGAAACTACTTAAAAAAGGAGAAGTTGATGAAGCCATTGTTAATGACAAAGCAAGACGCATTTTAAGATTAATGCTTAGAACGAATATGAATTCGAATCGCCCTTTGGGTAAAATGAATAATGTAGAGCATCACCATGTGGCACGCAAAGTAGCGACTGAAGGTATAGTCTTGTTAAAAAACAAGGAAAATTTCTTTCCTATAGAAGATCGCGAAGGACTGACCATTGCAGTAATAGGAGAAAACGCAAAACGTTCAATGACAGCAGGAGGCGGTTCATCTGAGTTAAAGCCACAATTTGAAATTTCACCATTAGAGGGCATAAAAAAACGATATAAAAATGCCCAGATTGTACATGCTATGGGATTTGCTTCGGGGCCATCCGTATACGATCAAATACTTCCATCACCATACGATGCAGATTCTCTTAAGGTTGAAGCCATTGAAATTGCTAAAAAAGCAGATGTCGTCTTGTTTATTGGCGGGCTAAGTAAAAGTCATCTTCAAGATTGTGAAGGTGCGGATAGAAAACAATTCGAACTGCCTTTTGGGCAAGATGATTTACTAAATGATATTATGGCAGTTAACAAAAATATTGGCGTGGTGCTAATAACAGGAAATGCGGTAGAAATGCCATGGTTAGATAAAATCAATGGACTCATTCAAGGCTGGTACCTGGGTAGTATAGCAGGAGATGCTTTGGCTGATGTAATTAGTGGCGATGTTAACCCCTCGGGAAAATTACCGTTTTCCTTTCCAATAAAATTAAAAGATAATGCAGCACATTATTTTGGAGAGCTGTCTTATCCTGGCGATAGTATAAATCAATTTTATAAAGAAGATATTTTGGTTGGATACCGCTGGCACGACACAAAAAAAATCAAACCATTATTTGCCTTTGGTGAAGGGATGTCTTATACATCTTTCGAATTATCAGACTTTAAGCTTAACAAAAAAACGTATACAAAAGGAGAACAAATAACCATTTCAGGAACCGTTTCAAATACAGGAATTGTAGATGGTGCAGAAGTGGTTCAGGTTTATGTTGGAAAGTCAAAATCTAAAGTAAAAAGAGCGCTTAAAGAACTAAAGGGGTTTAAGAAAATTGTTGTTAAGAGAGGACTGTCAGAGCCAGTCCAAATAACAATTAATGTAAACGATCTAGCCTTTTATGATGAAGCTATTAAAGATTGGAATCTGGAAAAAGGAAATTATACCGCATATATAGGAAATGCCTCCAATAATATTTCCAAGAAAATAAAATTTGAAATCAAATAATAAGAACATTTAAGGAACAAGAAGAGTCATTGCAACCATCATGACATCATGACGTTTGAAAAGCTTAAATGTTTAAAAACTAGTTTAATGAAATATTATTTAATAATTATAGCCGTCACATTAATGAGTTGTTCTCAAAGTAAAGTTTCTATAACGAAGCATACTATTGAAGAGAAATTTATAGATAGTGTATTGGCCACAATGTCCATAGATGATAAAATAGGGCAGACTAATTTAAGAGGAACATCTAGTAGAGCTAAAACCTTATCAGAAGAACTAAAGGAGGATGTAAGACAGGGTAAAGTAGGAGCTTTATTAAACGTTATGAAAGTTGAGTTTGTAGATGAACTTCAAAAAATAGCCGTAGAAGAAAGTCCGAATAAAATCCCCTTAATTTTTGGGCGTGATGTTATTCATGGTTTTAAGACGATATTTCCAATTCCCATTGGCTTAGCAGCTTCTTGGGATACAGATATTGCAAAATCATCATCTCGTATAGCAGCCATAGAAGCTAGTTCGGTTGGAATTCGTTGGACTTTTGCTCCAATGCTAGATATTGCCAGAGATAGCCGCTGGGGTAGGATTGCAGAATCTCCTGGTGAAGACCCCTATTTGGCTTCCGTTTTAGGAAAAGCCTATATTCAGGGCTTTCAGGGTGATTCTTTAAACAGCCCAACAAGTATTGCGGCTTGTGCTAAACATTATATCGGGTATGGTGCTGTTATGGGGGGAAGGGATTATAATACCACCATAATTCCAGAACCTTTAATGCGTAATGTATATTTACCACCTTTTGAATCCGCTTTAGGTGCAGGAGCAGCAACCGTAATGACCTCCTTCAATGAAATAAATGGTATTCCAGCAACAGGAAACGAATTTTTATTGAAGGACGTTTTAAGGGACGAATTAAAGTTTGATGGTTTTGTGGTAAGTGACTGGGATTCTGTAGTAGAAATGATAGCCCATGGTTATGCAAAGGATGAAAAACAAGCAGGGGAATTGGCAGCTAATGCAGGAATGGACATGGAAATGACCAGCAAAGCATATGAACATCATTTAAAAGATTTGATCAAAGAAGGTAAGGTCACAGAGCGTCAATTAGACGAATTTGTGAAGAATATATTAAGAATAAAATTGAGATTAGGTTTATTTGAAACACCGTATCGAGATAAAGCTAATGAAGCAAACTTTTATAAAGAAGCGCACTTAGCAGAAGCGAAAGAAGCAGCTATTAAGGGCTCGGTACTGCTAAAAAATAAGCAGATATTACCTTTGTCAAGTGATACAAAAGTAGCGCTTATAGGCCCCTTGGCAGATGCGCCATTAGATCAAATGGGAACCTGGACATTCGATGGTGAAAAAGAACATACCATAACGCCTTTAAAAGCTTTTAAAGAGGCAGATGTTAATTTTAAATACGTTTCAGCATTAACACATAGTAGAGACCAGTCTAAAGAACAGTTTCAAAAAGCTGTTAATGCTGTTAAGGATTCAGATATTATTGTGTTTGTTGGAGGAGAAGAAGCTATTTTATCTGGTGAAGCACATAGCAGAGCTACTATAGATTTACCTGGTGCACAAGAAGATTTAATTAAAATATTACATAAAACAGGGAAACCAATTGTTTTAGTTATTATGGCAGGAAGACCAATTACCATTACAAATATTATAGATGATGTAGATGCCGTTTTAATATCCTGGCATCCTGGTACTATGGGGGGAATGGCGTTACGGGAAATTATTTATGGGGTAAGAGAGCCAGAAGGAAGGCTACCCGTTTCTTGGCCAAAAGAAGCTGGACAATTGCCCTATTTTTATAATCATAAAAGTACGGGAAGACCAGCAAATAAAGAAGATTATGTGGCCATGTACGATATTCCTGTTGGCGCTTGGCAAAGCTCTTTAGGAAATGACTCTCATTATTTAGATATTGGTTACACACCGCATTTTCCATTCGGTTTTGGCTTGGGGTATACAGATTTTAAGTATGATGATTTACAAATATCTAAAGATACCATTGGTTTTGCTGAAACCTTAATTATAAAAACTTCTATAACCAATATAGGAGAACGGGCAGGTAAAGAAGTTGTACAGCTTTATACTCAAGATGTTGTAGGTAGTATTACACGACCTGTTAGGGAATTAAAAGGATTTCAACATGTAGATTTAAATATTGGTGAAACTAAAGAAGTGACCTTTAAAATTTTGGCCGAACAACTAGAATTTACAAATCATAAAGGAATCCATGCTGCAGAAGAAGGCGATTTTAATATTTGGGTTGGTTCTAATGCCGCATCTGGATTAAAAGGTACTTTCTATCTTAAAAAATAACACCAATGATTATTATACTTTTAGGAGTTAGTGGATGTGGAAAAACAACAATAGGCAAGTTATTGTCTCAAAAAGTAAGCATACCTTTTTTTGATGGTGACGATTTTCATCCAAAATCCAATATTGATAAAATGGCAAAAGGAATATCTTTAAATGATGAAGATAGATTACCTTGGTTGCTTACTCTTGCAAAAAATATCGAAATATGGGCAGGAGGTAATGGGGCTATTTTAGCTTGCTCTGCTTTAAAAGAAACTTATAGAACATTACTGACTTCGAAATTTAGTAATGTTGTATGGGTGCATTTATCAGGCAGTCAGGATTTAATCAAGGATAGGATTGAAAAAAGAAGCGAACATTTTATGGCTACCGATTTGCTGGCCTCGCAATTTAATGACCTAGAAGCGCCAGACTATGGGATACATATGGACATTTCTGAATCGCCTGAAAAAATTACGGATAATATTATTTCAAAATTAAAAAACATGAACCAATCATTTTTTGGAGTTATAGGTTTAGGCGTTATGGGCAGTAGCTTAAGTCTCAATATTGCAGAAAAAGGGTATGCAGTATCTGTGTATAACCGAATAGCTCCAGAAGAAGAACATAAGGTTACGGATTTTTTGAGTAAAGTGGATGAAGGTAAGCAAGTAAAAGGCTTTACCGAACTAAAAGCATTTGTCAATTCTCTGGAACGCCCAAGAAAAATACTCATCATGATAAAGGCTGGCTATGCTATTGATTCTTTGATAGAAACGTTGGTCCCCTTGTTGTCCGAAGGTGATATTTTGATCGATGGCGGTAATTCCCATTATTTAGATACAAATAAAAGATTTAAATATTTAAAAGATAAACAAATCCATTTTATAGGATGTGGTGTTTCGGGGGGAGAAGAAGGCGCAAGAAAAGGACCGTCTATAATGCCTGGCGGTGATAAAGCGAGTTACGAAATAGTAGCGCCTGTTTTAGAAGCAATCGCTGCGAAAGATAAAAATGGCAATACTTGCTGCATACATGTAGGCGCTGAAGGGGCAGGGCATTTTGTGAAAATGGTCCACAATGGGATTGAATATGCAGAAATGCAATTATTGGCAGAAATTTATGCCTTACTAGCTATGACTAAAGATAATGAAGAGATAGCTGCAATTTTATCGGATTGGCATACCACAGATTTATCCAGTTACCTATTAGAAATAACGATTCATATTCTTAAGACAAAAGAAAACGGAAAGTATGTGTTGGATACTATTCTGGATAAAGCTGGTAACAAGGGAACTGGTTCTTGGTCTACAAAAGCGGCTTTCGATTTAGGAACAGTAAATACTATGATGTCTTCAGCTGTTTTTGCACGTTATATATCCTCCTTCAAGGAAAAAAGAAAACAATTATCAAAACTTATTGAAAAAGATTTAAAAGCTGTAGACCCAATCAATGTTAATAGTTTAAAAGAAGCATATCGATTTGCTAGAATTATAAATCACTATCAAGGATTTGAATTGATGAGATCCGCATCTAAAACATATAATTGGCATTTAAACATATCGGAAATTGCTCGTATTTGGACTAATGGCTGTATTATTCGTTCTAAATTTATGGAGCAATCTGTAGAAGTATTTAAAAAGTATGAAAGTTATTTAGATAACCCAGATATCTTTGAGTTATTGGTTGCAACGGAAAAGGAAATAAGAATGAATATTGCTTATAGTTTGTTCCATAGAGTCCCCTTTGATGCATTCTGGTCGGCATATAATCATTGGATTGCTATAACAACCGAAAACTTACCAGCCAACTTAATACAGGCACAACGTGATTATTTTGGGGCACATACTTATCAAAAAGTCGACGCTCAAGAAGATCAATTTTTTCATACTAATTGGTATTAATTATGATAGATTACTCTCTTTTAACTTCTGTATTATTGGGAGTCGTAGTATTATTGGTATTGATACTGCGTTTTAAGATTCAAGCCTTTATTGCACTATTAATTGCCAGTATTCTTGTGGGTATTTTATCTGGAATGGCTCCCTTAATAATTATTAAAACCATGCAGGAAGGTATGGCGAGTACGCTTGGGTTTGTCGCCATGGTGGTGGGATTAGGAGCTATATTTGGTGCTATTTTAGAGCATTCAGGGGGTGCCGAATCTTTAGCCGCATATTTATTGGATAAGTTTGGAGAAAAACGATCTTCATGGGCATTGATGTTAACAGGCTTTATTGTAGCTATTCCAGTGTTTTTTGATGTTGCTTTTATCATTTTGGTTCCTATGATATATGCACTGCAAAGAAAAACAGGTAAATCTTTATTGCTGTATGGTATTCCTTTGTTGGCAGGATTGGCCATTACACATTCGTTTATTCCTCCAACCCCTGGTCCAGTGGCTGTAGCTGATATTTTAAAAGCAGATTTGGGATGGGTTATCTTTTTTGGGTTTCTAGTGGGAATTCCAACTGCTGTAATATGTGGTCCTGTTTTTGGCAGGTTTATAGCAAATAAAATTCACGTATCAGCTCCACAGCTGGATACAGAAATAGTAGCTCATAAAAAAGTACCACCAGTGGGAACCATAATTGGTATTATTACCATTCCTATTTTCCTAATTGTTTTAAATACAGTATTAAACAGTCCATTTTTTGGAGCACAGAGTCTTCCAAAAAATATACTACAATGGATAAGTATGATTGGGCATCCGTTTTCAGCCTTAATCATAGCGAATCTCTTGGTCTGGTATTTATTGGGAACTCGAAGAGGGTTTTCTAAAGAACAATTATTAAACATTAGCACCCAATCTATGGCGCCAGCAGGGATTATAATTTTACTAACAGGAGCTGGAGGTGTTTTTAAACAAATGCTTGTAAATACAGGGACTGGAGAGATGTTGGCCAGTTATTTTGCAAATGAAGGGGTTAGTATTCTGTTATTTTCGTTTTTATCGGCGGCAGTAATTCGTGTTTTACAAGGATCAGCAACCGTGGCCATGATTACAGCGGCAGGCCTTACAGCGCCACTTTTAGGCGAGTCTATTTCCGATCCTCAAAAAGCACTGCTGGTAATTGCTGTGGCATCAGGAGCCAGTATTCTGTCACATGTTAATGATAGTGGATTTTGGTTGGTTGGTAAGTATTTGGGCCTTTCAGAAAAACAAACCTTTAGAAGTTGGACTATAATGACAACGTTATTGGCAATTACAGGTTTTATATGTGCTTCGTTTTTTTCATTGTTTTTTTAGAATAGATAACAACCATTAATCCATATTTATATATAATAATATTACTTCGCTTTAGCAAAAGCCATTTTAATGGCAAGGCCAGTTAATACAGAAGCCATAAACCATTTTTGAATTCTTAACCAAATTGGTTTTTTTGAAAACCAGCTAGCCATTTTAGCAGCTGATATTACAATTAAAAAATTAATTGAGAAACTAATTAGTATTTGTAGAATACCCAATTGAAAACTTTGACTTAAAATAGAACCGTATTCTGGTTTTATAAACTGAGGAAAAAAAGAAAGATAAAAAACGGCCATTTTTGGATTTAGTACATTGGTTAACAATCCAATATTAAAAAGTTTAAGCGGTTTATCGGATTTTAGATTCTGGTTGGCATCAAAAATTTTGTTTCCAGATTTAACAGTGTTATATGCCAGATATAATAAGTAACCAACACCTAAAAATTTAACAACTACGAAGGCATAGGGAACAGCAAAGAATATAGCCGTTAACCCAAAAGAGACCATTAGGATATGGAATAAAAATCCGCACATTACGCCAAAAAGAGATATAATACCTGCTTTTTTTCCTTGAGATAATGATCTAGAGATCAGATAAATCATATTTGGGCCTGGTGAAAGCACCATAATCAATGATGCTAATGCAAATAGCAGTAAATCGTTAAGTGGTATCATAATTTTTATATGTTATTTATGTATAAATAATGGAGTAATTAAAATATCTAATGTTTTGTCGACACATTTTTGATATTTATAGGCTTTTTTAACCATTGTAATTGTATTCGTACTAAATTTAGTAAAAAGAAATAAGTTTGCGGCTCAATATTTGAGATTATTCATTAGTAAAATAAAATTTGACGATACACAAAATTAATGATAAACGTTGTTGAAACCTTTTAAAAAATTGATATCGTTTATTTAGTTATTGGTTTAATAGGTTGTTATATTTACACGTTCTACAATTGATAATATGAAGTTTTTCTTTCTGGTTATTTGTTTTATAGTTTCAAATAATATCTTTTCACAAGAAGTATCTATCCCTACAATATTTCTTGAGGATGGAAGTGTATATAAAAACTTTGATGACCTTTCTCAGCCAGTAGCTCAATTTAAAGAAAATGACAGATGTATAGTTACCAGTTATTTGGGGAAGAATATCTATAAAATAATATATAAAGAATGGGTCGGTTATGTGGATTCTGATTTTTTAGAAGTTAATGAAGAAATGATGGATCTATATTTTGCTAATGAAGAAAAAGAACGACTAAAAGCCATTGAAGAGAAGGAAAAAAGGCAGAAAAGAATTGAGGGGATTATAAGAAAAAGAGAAGAAAAAGAGCAAAGAAAGTTGGATTCAATCGCAGAAATTAAGGAACGGAAACTTAGATTTGTTCAAATTCAGGATTCAATTAAGAAAGCCGAGGAAAGCAAAAAACGTGAAGCAGAACTAAAGGAGAAACAGCGGATTCAGGATTCGATCAATAAAGTAAAGGAAGCAGCCAGGCGCCAACAGGAGTTATTGATGGAAGCCAAAAGGCAAAAGGCCGAACTAAAGGAGAAACAACGAATTCAGGATTCCATCGTAAAAGCAGAGGCAGTAGCCAGGCGCCAACAGGAGTTATTGATGGAAGCTAAAAGGAGAAAGGCCGAACTAAAGGAGAAACAACGAATTCAGGACTCCATTGTAAAAGCAGAGGCAGTGGCCAAACGTCAACAAGAATTATTGATGGAAGCCAAGCGAGAAGCTGAGCTAAAGGAAAAGCAACGAATTCAGGATTCCATCGTAAAAGCAGAGGAAGTGGCCAAGCGCCAACAAGAGTTATTGATGGAAGCCAAAAGGCGTGAAGCCGAGCTAAAAGAAAAACAACGAATTCAGGATTCCATTTTAAAAGCAGAGGCAGTAGCCAGGCGCCAACAGGAGTTATTGATGGAAGCTAAAAGGCGAAAGGCCGAACTAAAGGAGAAACAGCGGATTCAGGATTCCATCGCAAAAGCAGAGGAAGTGGCCAAACGCCAACAAGAATTATTGTTAGAGGCCAAGCGAGAAGCCGAGCTAAAGGAAAAGCAACGAATTCAAGATTCTATAGTAAAAGCAGAGGCAGCAGCCAAACGTCAACAAGAATTATTGTTAGAGGCCAAGCGAGAAGCCGAGTTAAAGGAAAAGCAACGAATTCAGGATTCCATCGTAAAAGCAGAGGAAGTGGCCAAGCGCCAACAAGAGTTATTGATGGAAGCCAAAAGGCGAGAAGCCGAGCAAAAAGAAAAACAACGAATTCAGGATTCCATCGTAAAAGCAGAGGAAGTGGCCAAGCGCCAACAAGAGTTATTGATGGAAGCTAAAAGGCGAAAGGCCGAACTAAAGGAGAAACAGCGGATTCAGGATTCCATCGCAAAAGCAGAGGCAGTAGCCAGGCTCCAACAAGAATTATTGTTAGAAGCCGAGCTAAAGGAAAGACAACGAATTCAGGACTCCATCGTAAAAGCAGAGGAAGCGGCCAAGCGCCAACAAGAGTTATTGATGGAAGCTAAAAGGCGAAAGGCCGAGTTAAAGGAGAAACAACGGATTCAGGACTCCATTGTAAAGGCAGAGGCAGCGGCCAAACGTCAACAGGACTTATTGATGGAAGCCAAAAGGCGAGAAGCCGAGCTAAAAGAAAGACAACGAATTCAGGACTCCATTGTAAAAGCAGAGGAAGCGGCCAAACGGCAACAGGAGTTATTGATGGAAGCTAAAAGGCAAGAGGTCGAATCAAAAGAAAGACAACGCGTTCAGGACTCAATTAATCAAGCTAAGGAAGCAGCAGCTAAACATTTACAAAATTTGTTAAAGCAGGCGGAAAAACGCGAGGCTGAATTAAAAGAGAAACTAAGAATCCAGGATTCAATCATAAAAACAAAAGAAAAAGAAAAATCAACAAGAGAGATAAATCGAAATGGCGAAATAAAAGAAAGTATCGATTCAGAAAGGGAGAAATTTCGAAACACCTGTCATTATACTATAAATAGTTATGATGAGTTTAGTAAAAAAAATCATATTCGAACAGATCCTTATACGATAAGTAAAGACTTAACCATAGAATTATATAAGTATGGAAACCAGGTAAGTATATTTTTTAATTCTCCTAAAGATTTGGGCTGTGTTAGTTATTTCTCGAATAATAGATCTTCTGTGAGGGTTAAGCTTGAAAATAATAAAACAATCACATTTTATCATACATGGAACATGGAATGTGGTGAATTTTTGTTCAGGGGAAATCTTTCTAAATCACAAATTATACATTTAAAAAATGCACCTATTAAATCTATATTGTTAAAAGGTACAGAAGGGACTCTTAATTTTATAGATATAGATTATAAAACATTTTTTATTGATAAGTTGAGATGTATTGAATAGATATGAGGTTAAATTAAGGTAGTATCTCACCAAGAACAAGTTGTAATTACCTACAAACAAGTCGGTTATAAAGTATGCTTTTAGATATAACTTACAAAAAAACTATATTTTTTTTATAATTTTTGCAGGTATACCACCTACAATACTATTTGACTCGACATTTTTATTTACAACAGCTCCGGCAGCAATTATGCTTCGAGTTCCTATGGCCACCCCACTTAAAATTCTACACCCAGCTCCAACCCATATATCGTCTTCCAATAATACAGGATCTGTAGTAGCATTATTATATTTAATTGGAATAGATGTATCATTATAAGTATGACCAGTTGTCATAATTGTACTTGAGTGTGCTATAGACACATTATCTCCTATCTTTAAACCGCCAGTACCGTCTATATAACACATAGAATGTATACTTACATTAGCACCAATCTCCATCATCTCTAAACCTTTTAAAAAAACACCTTCATGTATGGAAACATTATCACCGCATGATAGTGATAAATTTTTGAACATCACAAATCTAATTAGCATACCAATTCTGCCCGATATATTTCGGGAGTAAATAAATAATCTTTTATTTATAAACTTAGGCACAACCTTGTTAATAATCACTAGGAATTTAATAATAAGATTGATTTTTTTAAATTTTTCTCTACCGCTACTAGCCATTATACATCTATTCTTTGTTTTTTTTCATAACACCCTTTTTTGTTGTTTTCATAATATAGAAATATAAAACGATTCCAAAAGGTATAGCAATAATTGTTAGTACCTTTTTTGGAGAATCACTAATAAACTTCCAATTATTAACCATAATACTACTTGATACATAGTGAATGGCATTTTTAAATTTTTCTTTTAAGGTATACGAGTACTTCATACGTTGTTTACGTTCATGTGCAAACCCTCTAGGATGTTTTTTATATTGGTTAAAAATATTTAAACTTGAACCATCTTCCATATATTCAACATCGCAAAAAACTTCATTAAAGCATAATAACCAATAATCTTGATCAATTAACATATATTTATATCCAAGAGGAACAAAACGTTCTCCTTCAAAAATAGGGTAGTCAGGATATTTTTTTATTACTTCAGTACGATAAACAAACTTTTTGTCGCCAACAACGTTATATTTACTTTTTAACTGATAATATTTACATTCTTTCAAGTTTTCAGGAAACGGAGTTCCTATTATATTTCCTTGTCTATCAATATCTAGACCTATAATACCAGCATATCTTTCACTGCCATGTTTTTCCCATAATGTGAGTATTCTTTCTATGGCATTATCTGGCATGAAATCATCAGAGTCAATACAAACGTTAAGATCTGTACTTATTAAACTGTATGCAGAATTGTGCGCACCATGCATACCTTGGTTTTCTTGGTAATGGTACTGAATAGATATTTTTTCTTCGTTAATCCAATTCTCAACAAGTTCTTTAGTACCATCTGTAGAGCCATCATCAATAATTAACCATAAAAAATCCTGATTCGTCTGCTTTATCAAACTATTATAGCATTGAGGGAGGCAATACGCCCTATTGAAAGTTGGTGTAAAAACAGTTATTTTTTTCATTTAAAAGAATTTAAGCATAATATACGTATGTCATAAAGTATGTAAAAGCAAAATAAAGAAATATAACTTTACTTAAAGCTAAGTTTTGATTTTCAAAAAATCGAGATTTTAAATAAGGATAAACAACAATAATAGACATCATGAACCATGAAATATAAGCAAATCGATTCGAAAAATTAGCTCTTATAACTAAAATCCAAAAAGCATTGCAAATTAAATAGATATTAAAAAGCCTATAATAGTTTTGGTCTGCAAATTTCTTTTTGAATATAAAATACCACCCCGCAAAAACAGCAGAGCTGCTATAAATTAAAAAGTCCCATCTAAATCCCACATTTTCAAATTTCGCGTCTTTTTCTCCAGTTAAATAGCCACCTAACCTATCATCACCAAACCCAAGTTTTGTAAAAAGAGAAATCCATACAAACCCAAGAAATAAGGACAAAGGAATGGCAATAAGCCAAATTTTTAAGTACGTTTTTGGGTTGTTGTAAAACATAGTTAATATGTAGGCCAATGTAGGCAGTAAAAGCGTTTTATGAAAAGAGCAAGCTAAAAGCATTAACAAAGCCATCAAAACTTTTTTATTCTTAACAGAAAAAGCAAGTAAAAAGATAGAAGTAGCTATTCCATTTCTAATTCCGTTTACGCCATACGTCCAAAATGAAAATGAAACAACAAACAGTAAGAAAGAATAGAACCAATATTTTCCAAAAAACTTTTTCGAAATATAATACATGGGATAAATATAAAGAAGTGCACAAACCAGAAAGAATAAATGAATAGGCATCCATCCAGAGCAAAACTTCATAAAAATATGAAACCCTAAATCATGATTTGAGAGAATAGGTGAGCCGTATGCATAGTTATAATAATGCCTTGCATAGGTAGCCATGTCAACGAAATACATCCCACTTATTGGTCTTAGCCCCATATAAACAACTAAAAACAGAAAAATTAAATTACCTGTAAAGCTTAAATACTTGACGTTCTTTGTATCATCTAAACCTAAGAGTAAGGCATGAAAAATTGTAAATACAACGAAAAGCAACATTAAATTAATATAAATAGGATAATAATATTCTAAGGGTATAAAATTTATCATGTTGGTTATATATTAATATATTTTACTTTTTCAAGTATTCTTTTGTTACAGTATCTATATCAAATTTGGCAAGTAAAATATCCTTATTTTTTTTCAATACATTTTGATGTTTATTAGATTTCATTACAGATTTTATAGCCTTAGCAAACTTTATTTCTTCTTCAATAAATTCATTGTTACTAGGAATGCCTAATTTACCAAAAAAAAGATTAGGCGTTACAATACCGCTTTCTGTTTCAATGTTATCATTTACTTCTGTGATGTCAGAAGTTCCCATAAGCTCTGTAATACCTTTGGTACAAAAAGAAGAAACTATTGGAGTTTCAACGCATATGGACTCTACAATAACATTGGGCGTTCCTTCATAATGAGAAGAAAGCGCTAATAATTTAGCTTTAGACAAGTAGTTGTAGGGGTTGCTTTTTCTACCTAAAAACACGACGTTTTTAGCAATATCAAGTTCGTCAATTAGTTTATTTAAATGCTCTCGGACTTCATTATCTCCATCTCCTATAAAAACAAGTTTGGAATTTGGGTTTTCAGGTAAGACTAATGAAAAGGCTTTGATGAGATGCCAAGGAGATTTTTGAATTGATAATCGACCCAAAAAGAGAATGAGGTTTTCAGTTTGAGAAAAAAGCTCTAATTCTTTAGAATCTTCTATTTGTTGTTTTGATAGCCTATTTATTTCTATTAAATCATGAGGGTTATATATAACATTTAGCTTATTAACAAACTTAAAACCACATTTACTTATTAAATCCTGTTTGATATCTTTACTTATACAAACGACCTTGTTAATAAAGTAATAGGAAGTTTTATAACTTAATTTAAAGATGGAATTAAAGAATGATTTATTAGAGAACTCAACACTCTTTAAGGCATGAATACTAGCAATTTTGAATTCTTTAGTAAATGTTAATGAACTAAAGAAATTTGCCATATCCCCAAAAGCAATGGAGTGGGTTATTTTTTCTTTTTTTATAATTTTACGTAAAAGCTTAGGAGCGGTTAAATAAAATTTAAAACGCTCTGAAGCTGACATCTGATAAAAATCTTTATCTTTAAAATATAGTTCGTCCTCTCCAAAATTTATAATATCAGACTGTAATTTTATAAACTTAATAGCTTTAACATTATACCCTTTTTTTTTGTAGTGATTATGAAAAGACAATGCTAACCTCTCCATCCCACCAACACTACCATAAGGCATAATTAAAAGGATATTTTTCATAAAGCATTTTGATTTTTTAGATTTTTAAATAACTCATCCCACTGTAACATAATATTTTCAGCTAAATACTTTTTTGCTGTGCTTCTTGCATTTAATCCCATTTTAGAGCGCAATTCTTGCTCTTTTATTAATAGAACTAATTTATTAGCAAACTCATTAATATCTCCATTTTCTATTAAAAAACCATCTTTATTTTCTGTAATGATATCCTTTGGACCACATGGGCAATTATAAGCAACACATGGAAGTCCAAAAGCCATAGCTTCTATTAATACCATACCAAAACCTTCAGACCTAGAAGACATAGCATATATTGAAGCTTCTTTATATTTATCTTGAATATTTTTAACTGGATTGAAAAAAGAAACATTTTTTTTAATTCCTAAATCATCAGCTAATTTAATATGTTTTTTTTGAGCATCTATTTTTCCATATATTTCCAAATTCCAGTTTGGATATTTACCTACCACTAGTTTCCAACTTTCTAATAACCTATCATAACCTTTTTGAAACCCATGATTGCCAACGCTAATAACCGTTCTTTTGGTTAGAAGCGCTCTTTCTTCTGGGTAAAATGAAAGAGGATTAGCAATAACATGTAAATTATTAAGAGGCCATTCATTTAAATTGTCATTTGTCAAAACAATAAAGGCATTAAATGCTTTAGCTCCTTTATGCATCAATAAATTAAAGGCTTTAAATTTTAGCTTCTGAAGAATATTTGGTGTGTCAGTTTTTTTTATGATATTTTTAGAAGCGTGCCTTTCATATATCATAATTGAGGATTTACCGATTAATAGTGGTAAAAAAAAGCCTTTTAAACCGTCATCACATACTAAAATAATATCGGGGTTTATTTCCTTTACTTTATTTCGTATACCATTTATATAGCTTTTAATATATTTAAAAACACCTCCACTGGCTTTTATATTATGAAACTTTATTTTATCACTAAAATTATAGAATAATGAAGAACTTAATTGGTTAAGCGTAATGATGTCTAGGTCATACCCTAAAACATCTGCTAAATAACTTGCTTTTATTGATAAAACACGTTCTAAACCTCCAGGCCCATCAACACCATTTGTAATATATAGAAGTTTCATTTTAGTAATATTTAATAAGGTTTTATTTAAATTAATTTATTGAATTTTGCTAATGATTTCTCTTTATCATCATTTTTCAATTTCGATAAGTTATTTATAATCTTATTTTTAAATTCTCTATTTTCAATATATACCAAAATATTATGAGCAATATCATTTGCATCCATTTCGCAAATAAGTCCAGTTTCGTTATGAGTTATTAAGGATGGTGCTGTTGGAAAATTAGTCGTTACGATTGGTTTTTGTAAAATGGCAGCTTCAATTACGGTTAGTCCTAATCCCTCAAACAAAGATGTTTGCACGTATATGTTACAGGTGTTTATATATGGATAAGGGTTCTCTTTATACCCCAATAATATAAAAGTATCTTCTAAGTTTTCTTCTAATATGATTCTTTCCAGGTTCTCGCGCTCTGAACCTTCACCTATGACATACCATTTGTGTTCAATTCCTTTATCTTTTAGAATTTTGCAAGCTTTGATAGCTAATTCAAAACCTTTTGCTTTTGCTAAACGACCTACTGTCAATATTTTGAATTCATCTTTTTTTAAATCAAATTCAGTTTTTTCAAAACATTTGTTTTTAATGTCTAAATCATCAGTAATGTCTTTTATGATTTCTGTTGGTAAAACCTTATTATTTAATTTATTAGCTTTTATAAATGCTAATTCATTTTCTTGAGAAACGCAAATTATTTTTTTAAATTGGGTATATTTATTATAATCAAATGATGCTTGGTAGCCTGCTTTAATGTAATCTGTATTCAACCAGGAGTATTTTTTTTGAGCTAAGATTTTTTCTGCAACATAATATGTAGCAAACCCTTGATTGTAAGCGATAGCAGTATCACAAGTAATTTTATTTGCTCGAATAGAATTGCCAAATGTTTTCCAAAATAGCTGAGCATTATGGTATCGTTTGTTCTTATTTAATTTTTTATTTATCAAAAAACGAGCTCTTAAAAATAAAAGGGAAACTTTATTAATTCCTTCAAACGGGTTTATATATGTAATGCTAACTTCTTTCGGAACAAATTTTTCAAATTCTCCTCCTTTTCTAAACAATAAGAGTTTTACAGCAAAGCTATTATAATCTAAAAAGTCCAAGAGAGTTACCAAGCTTTTTTCAGCTCCTCCGTGGTGTAAAGATTCTATAACAAAAACTATCTTTTTCATGTTTTAGCTACTTATAGCTTCTTTTAAAAACCGTTTAGACTTATCTATTGCTTCATACATCTTATTATTAATAAAGTCATAAGAATTAATAGGTTTTATAGTTTGTTTTTTTATATCGCTATCATCATTTAGTAATAAATTAGAAATACCAAATAATGCTAGTAAATCTCTCATTCTAGTATTAATTTTTTCTTTTCTATTAACCACTAAAAACTGTTTGTTAAAGATTAAAGAAAAGGCAACAGCATGAAATGAATTAGAAATAATGAGTTCGGCATTTGCTACTAAGGATAAGAAATGTTCTGGACCCTTTTGCCAAAAATTAGTGTCAGCATATTTTATATTCTTATTTACTGCAAAAATTTTGAGTCCGTTTTCTTTTGCTAGTTTTAAAGCTAGTTTTTGTATAAGAGAATTACTGTCAAAATCATAAATTAATATGAATTTTTCATTTATAGGAAAGACAAATTTATCATTCCAATATTCTTTGTTGAATAAAAACACTGGGTCTAAGACTTGTGTTGCATTTATTTCAAGCTGTTCTAAAATATCCACACCTGAAGTTTCTCTAACAGAAACAGAATTTAAACGTTCTATTTTTTCTTTAACAAAAGGTTTTAAACTTTCTTTTATTTCATCAATTGCAAAACTAGCAGCATAGGAAATTTTTAGTTTATCGTTAGGAGCAAAATCTAAATAAAATGCTGGATCTTTACCGTTCTGAAAAAAAGAATTCCATATTTGATCACTACCACAAATATATACATCAGCAGACGGTATATTTTCTTTTAGTTCTTCATTTGATTTATACAAAACATCACCTGTTTTGATATATTTTTCTGAAAAAATGTCAAAAGCTTTTTTCTTTTTCAATTCACCAATCCTAGACGGTAATTTCGCTAATAAATATAGATGTTTTATTATAGGAATTTTAAGAGAAGCATTTGGTACACGCCATATATTTAAATGGTTACTTAAATAGTTTGGCTTGTAATGAATAGCTTCAGTTTCATGCCCCAATAATTCAAGGTAATTAATTAGTGCATATTCTTGTAAGCTAGCACCATAATTATAAACCTCATGGCAAGTTATTGTTTTTATTTTCATAATCTATATATTATTTTATTTGAAAAAAAGACGTGTTTTCTTTTCAAATAATGCAAGTTTTATTATTAATTTATACATAACCTTCGTTACAATATTGTTAGGGTATTTTCCAGTAGAAGCAAATCTAAATTTTACTTTTGCCTTTAAATAATTTAGTATTAAAAACCTTTTTAATAATTCTGGATAGATTTCAAAATTATAGTATTGTTGAATTGATTGCAGAAACAATTTAGAAACAGAATTACTGTTTTCACTATCATTTGAAATGGATACTTCAGAAATTCGATAGTAAACCAAGTTTTCATTTAATAAATTAAATGGAATCCCCTTTCTTAAAGCTTTTATAAATAAGGGAACATCTTCAAGTAACCTATATTTCTCGTTATACCCACCTAGCGATACCAATATTTCTTTAGAAATAAATCCAGATGGCGTAATAGTAGGCCTGTCACATAAATAATCTAAAAATTGATGCTTCTGTTTTTTTGTAATTAATTTATCAATTTGATCTACTCTTACAATATTATCTATAGAATTTTGAAAAAAAACTAGGTTACTAAATAAAAATGAAGGCTTTAGCTGATCTTTATTTACAAAATCCATATAAGATTTCACACAATTTATGTCTAAAATATCATCTCCCGCAATGAACTTTAGCCATTCACCTTTTGCCTTTTTTAACCCTCTATTTAAATTAGCTGGAATGCCCGTATTTTTTTGTACGGTAATTAATTCTGTTCCTATGAACCTATCTTTGTTATTTTGAAGCCATTCTTCACAAATATTTTTGGTATCATCTGTTGAACCATCATCCGATATAATTAATTCAATATTATGATAACTTTGATTTTTTGCACTCATTAAGGTATCCAAAAGGTACTTTGATGAGTTATAAGTAATAACAATAATTGATACCATTGGTTTTAAATCATTTACAGTATCTTCAGAGTGTATTTCTATCATATCTTTTTGAATTACTTTTTTCTAAATTTTGAAATAATTTCTTTTAGATTCAATCGGTTATCTAATTCCTTGAATGAGTACCAACAAGAAACAAAAATAAAAGGTAACCCCATTATATATGCCCAAGGAGTAGGAATGAATTTGATTATTAAAAAACTAATAATCCCTAGTATTAACTGAAAGCTAAATATTTTATAAAAAACTAAATTAAATGTGAAATTATATTTATAATTAGCTATAAAATATATTTGTATTAATGAGAATATATAACTTATCAAAAAGGAAATCCCTAAACCATTTAGGCCTAAATATTTATACCCAATAAGATTAAAAATTATGATGTAAACATTCGCTATAAGTTCGCTCCAAAAAAATACAGTTGAAGCGCTTTTTGCTAATAGTATAAATCCAATTGACCAGCTGGCTGCTTTAAAATACATGCCTAATGCTGCCCAATGTATCATGCCACTTACCTCAATAAATTTTGTTGAATATAAGATTATAATTACCCAATTTATAAATATTAGAAATATGGTTAAAATCGGAGCTAAAATTAATATACCAACCTCTGCTTGCTGATTAATTAACAACGCCGCTTTTCTATTGTCCTTAGCAACTCCTGAAAGCCTTGGGTAATAATCTGTAGCCATAGCAGAGAAAATCAGCCCAACATAAGTTCCTATAATGGTAAAACCTGCATTATATAAACCTACATCATCAACCCCTCCTATATTGCTAATATAGATGCGAACTATATAAGAAGCAGCCACGCCTATTAACCCACTTAAACTTAACATAAATCCCATTTTCAACATGCCCTTGCTTTCGTAAATAGTTTCTTTTCGAGTTACTTTAACTTTTTCTATAGTGACTTTTCTTGAAAAATACCAGGTAATTATTAATGAGAATATGGAAGCCATTATCATTGCGGGAACAATGCCATCAATTCCGTAATAATAATATAAAGGGACGGTTACGAATAATCCAACAAAAGACCCAACCATATTAGCTTTGGCTAAATATTTTAACTTTCGAGTGCCTTGTAGCAACACGCCTTGACCACTAGCTAATTGATTAAACAGGAGTGTACAAGATAACCAGATAAATGCCACTGTGTATTCAGTATTTCCAAAGGTTAAATTACTTAATGCTTTAGAAAAAATTAATGTAACAAAAGCACCTAGGAGTCCCGTTAACCAAACTAAACGCCTAAAAATACTGATTACTTTGCTAATTCTATTTTGATCACCTGTTTCATAAGCTGCAGCTATATCTCGAACAGCACTCGTTCCTAATCCAAAATTTGTTAAAGAGGATATTAAACCTAAAGAAGAGCCAAGCAATCCTGCAATTCCCATTCCTGCAGGACCTAATAAAACAGCTATTATTTTTGATCGAACTATGGCAATGATTATATTAAAAACCTGGACACCACCAAATAGAGAAGTAGCCTTTATTATATCACGGTAAGACTTTTTATCTTCGTTCATCTTAATTTTTAAAAATAGTTTATATATCTCTTGACCAATTTATCTCCTGTTTTATTATTTTTGGTGGAATTCCAGCAATTAATACATCATTTGGAAAAGTTTTATTTACAATTTTAGTATTACTGGCAACAATAGTATTGTTACCTATTACAGTTCCTTTTAAAATGTTACAATTATTAGCAATCCATGTATGACTGCCTATGATCACATCTTTTTGATGGTTTTGCCCTTCAATTGAGTGCCAATCTGAATCACTAATGAAATTACCCCATGCACATATAAAATCTTCACCAATACTAATTTTTTTATTAACCATAATTAGGGTGTCGCATGTAATTCCAGAGTCACTTTCTTTATTTTTCCCACCTATAATAAGAGTAGAATTTGCATTTAACATTACTCTTACCCCATTACCTATTGAGAAATCATTATTAATTTTCAATATCGAGTTATTTCCAAGAGAAATTACCGTCTTTGAGTTTCCTCCTATATGTGATGTAATTCGTAAAGTTCCTTTAATGAATAGTTGAGATGTTTTTCGTTTTCTTAATGAGAATTTTAAAAAGGGTTCGGTTATGATTATGTTTCCGCCACCACTATCTATTTTTCGAGTGTAATAATACGATCTAATATTGCAAATCAATCTATTGACTACCAATAAAGGAAGGCTTAGTACTATTTTTTTTATGATGTTAAGAAATCTTTTCATTAATTATCAGTAGAGTACAGGTTAATCGTTTTGGTTATTTTTTCTAATTCAGATTCACTCAATACTGCACTTATGGGCAAACTCAAAACATCTTCATGTATTTTTTCTGTCGTTGGTAAGCTTAAATGATTAAATTCTATATAAGCTTGTTGTTTATGTGGTGGAATAGGATAATGAATTAGTGTTTGTACACCATTTTCGTTTAGATATTTTTGTAATTTTTCTCTTTTTGAAGTCCTTATTACGAATAAATGCCACACATGGCCGTCTTGGCTTAAAACTTTGGGTAATATGATTTCAGGATTATTAATATGTTGCAAATAATAGTTAGCAACGCGCCTTCTACCTGTTATATCTATATGGATATACTTTAATTTCACATTTAAAAAAGCTGCTTGTATTTCGTCTAATCTTGAATTAAGGCCACGATATACATTCTCATACTTCTTAGAAGACCCATAATTAGCTAAAGTACGAATAACCTGAGCTAATTCATCATCATTTGTAGTAACTGCTCCGGCATCACCTAAAGCTCCTAGGTTTTTACCGGGATAAAAACTATGGCCTGTAGCATCCCCAATACTTCCCATAACCTTTCCTTTCCATAAGGCACCATGTGATTGAGCGCTATCTTCAACTAACTTCAGATCATATTTTTTACAAACATCTAACATATTATCATCAATGGAATTCTGTCCATAAAGATGCACTGTCAAAACAGCTTTTGTTTTAGGTGTAATTGCATGTTCAATTTTACTGGAATCTAAATTATAAGTATCAATATTAGGCTCAACAAAAACTGGAACCAAATGATTGTCAGTAATGGCTAATATAGATGCAATATATGTATTGGCAGGAACAATAACCTCGTCTCCAACTTGCATGATTCCTAATTCGATATAAGCTTTAAAAACAAGCCTTAAGGCATCAAGCCCATTAGCAACCCCAATAGCATGCTTTGTTTGACAAAACTTAGCATAATTGGTTTCAAAAGATTCTAATTCATTTCCCAACAAATACCAACCAGAATCGATAACTCTGTTAGCAGCCTCTTTAAGCTCCTGTTCATATTGTGCATTTATTTTCTGAAGATCAAGAAATTTAACCATTTTTTATTAAATATTTATTTACAAACTAATATTATAAAAATCTATTGCAACGCCTCTGCTTCCCATCATTTCTTTCTGTTGAATTAGTCCCTCATTCAAAGATCTGCCTTGATCACTTGTAGAAATACCAAAACTATAAAACTCCCTATCACTATAAACTTCATTTATTAAACAATTATTTATAAAATCTAATGCCCCAATTTTCCTACCTTCTTGAGAGTTAGCCATATATTGTGTATGCACAACATTATCAAAATCATAAATTACTATTCCTGCTAATAAAACGTTATCTTTTCTTGCTTCAAATAATTTTATTTTATCAGGAAATGATTTTTTTAAATTATTAATTTCTTCTAGCGTATGAACAGGTTTTATACCAAACTTTGCCAGAACATTGGTTAACAAATCCCAATATTCTCCAAAATCGTTGTTTTCAGAAAAAACGATCTCGTTTTTCATGCATTTTGCTACAGCCTGTCTTTTACTTTCTGAAAAACGAATTTTATTATTTATTTTTATGACAGAAGAAATATCCCTTCTAATAAGTTTTGCATCCATTCTAAATAAGGCATATAAATCTTCTTCTGAGGGATATTTATGAAAAATAGAAGGTACTACTTTATAGATTATGTCTGTAAAATTTAATTTTTTATAATATTCTTTAATTTTTAAAAATATATCCAATACTTCCACAGCCCTTGTATCATGTCCCATTATTAAAGAGCCAAAAGTCAAACCTCCGTGAGAAAATATTTTATTTTCGTTTTCATTTGCGGGAAATAATGCAATTACTTTGTTTTTTTTTAAAATAATTAAAGAATGATCTGTGAACCGTTCTTTATGATAATCTAAATATTCACGATAAAAGAGAAAAACTCCATTTTTGCTTTTTGGAATAAAGTCATCCCAAACTGTTTTTTGAGTGCTATCGTATTTTTTAATTTCCATTTCTTATATTTTTTTAACTATTTAGTTATAGTTTTAATTAATTTAGCAGGGTTTCCTCCAATAACAGAATAGGGGGGGAAACTAGAATTAACAAAGCTATTAGCCGCAACCACACAAAATTCTGAAAGAATAACATTTGGCATAATAACTACATTAGCTCCAATCCAACAATGATCTCCAATTACTACTTTTCCTTTTATCAAAGGGAAATATTTTTGCATTTCCGAGCTAGCATTTGGACCTGAATCACTCATTATATTTACATTTTGTGCTATAGAAACATTATTTCCAATAGTCACTTTTTCAGAGAAACCATTAATTATTGAAAACATTCCAATATAGGTTTCACTTCCTATTTCTAAAATATTTGATTCTGAACCGTAAATACTGCAATGTTTTGCAATTTTTACATTATTTTGAATCGTAACATTATTGATCGAAGTTGTACTGTCTACAATAACATCTTTTCCTAATGTAATATTACTGGTTTTCAATTGTAAAATATTTAATAAGATTAATAATAAAATCTAAGTCAACTTTCTTTAAATTTTGATGTACAGGAATGTAAAAGGCATTCTCTCCATAGAAAACACTACATTCAACACCATTTTTCTGCATAAAAATTTTAAGTTTATCCAAATTCAAAGAATCTGTAGTAAACATATAAACAGAAGGTGTCTCTTTTAGGTTTAAAGCAAACCTAGTTTCTAATCCAATTTCATTTAATTTTAAAGCATAATAATTATAATTTGCTAATCTTTTTTTGATTATTTTTTTTTCCTTTTTTAAATAAAAATAGGATGTCTTTTTTAAATCAATTTGAAAAGGCAAATCGTTTCTGCTTAGCTCATCACTAAATTCGGGGTTATTGTATCTTAAAACACCACCAAATTGTATGGGGAAGAACTTAGGCAAACTATAAACAGTAAAATCTCCATATGTTCCAGCTTTATTATCAATATCATTGGAAAAAAGAGACATTGCTAAATCTTCTACAATTGGCAAATTTATTTCTCTTAGTTCATCCATCTGCTCATAAACGACTCCAAATTCATGAATAACAAATATTAATTTAGTTTTATCACTTAGATTTCTTGACCAATTACAATACTTCTCAATTTCATTTGTGACACAACTACTTACATATTTATTGCCTGTACTTGTTACGATATAGACTTCATCGTTTCTGTTTAAGTTGTAGAAAGATAGCGCTTTGTATATAGCTTCTTTACCGTTCATTAAAAACTCATGATTATTGCCAAACCTCGAATTAAGTTTGGCAACCATATCATTATTATCTACAGGAATGGATTTAATCTTGTCCATTTTAGACAATTCTTTAACATTAAATGGACTTATATAAAATGAAGGAACTCTAAAATTTTCCGGATTAATTATTTGACCTTTCCAATAAATCATTTCTAATTTCGATATTTTAAAAATTTACTGTAATCTCTTATATAATCATTTTCATCATAAGCATGTGATGCCAATACCATACAAATAGATCCAGAGGAAAAATTATCTAGTTCTCTCCATAAACCTGGTACTACATGAAGCGCTAAATTAGGTCTATTAAGAGATACTCTTTTTCTATTTAATCCATCATCTAGAATAACATCAAAACTTCCACTAGCAGCTACGATAAATTGTTCCAGTTCATAATGTGCATGCCCTCCTCTTGCTTCTCCACTCGGGACATCATATAAATAATATATGCGATTAACATTAAAAGGGATATTATGTCCATTTTCTATGACTGTTATATTTCCTGCATTATTATGAATTTTGGAAACATCTATCACAGAACAATCATAAACTGTATTATTTTTTAGCTTCATCTCTAATGATTTTAAAATTATCAAAATCTCTTATATAGTCTTTTTCATTATACTCCATAGAAGATACAATAAGAGCTAGAGAGTTCGTTGAAAAATTTTCAAGCCTTCTCCATAATAAGTTTGGAACATAAAGTCCATAATAAGATCTATTTAAGCTATATTTTTTTTCTTCAACTCCATCATTAAGTATAACATCAAAGCTACCTGAAAGTGCTATGATAAATTCCGTAGATTTCTTAAAAGCATGACTTCCCCTAATTTCTCCACCTGGCACATCATAAATCCAATAAGTCCTTTTTATATCAAATGGAATTTGATTATTACTTTCAAAAAAGCTTAAATTGCCACGTTTATCTAAGATTTTTGGCAAATCAATTTGTTTGATTAGATCCATTATGAATTTACTATTTTTTGAATATAACTTCCATAACCACTTTTTCCATATTTTTTTGATACTTCCAAAGCTTGTTCTTCATTAATATATCCGTGCAAGTAAGCTATTTCTTCTATGCAAGCAACCTTCTTATCTGTTCGTTTTTCCATAACTCTCACAAATTCAGTAGCGCTATCCATAGCATCTACTGTACCCGTATCTAGCCATGCCATACCTCTGGTCATGATTCCAACCTCTAATTCGTTAAGGTCCAAATACATTTGATTCAACGTGGTAATTTCTTTTTCTCCTCTTTGAGAAGGCTTTACTTTTTTTGCAAATTCTACCACTCTGTTGTCATAAAAGTATAAACCAGGTACTGCATATGAAGATTTTGGATGTTTTGGTTTTTCTTCTATACTAATAGCTTTCTCTTTTTTATCAAATTCGACCACACCATAACGCTCTGGATCATTTACGGGATAAGCAAATATTGAAGCTCCTTTTATATTAGTTTTACTTCTTAACAGTTTTCCAAAGCCATTCCCATAAAAAATGTTATCACCAAGCACAAGAGCTACTTTACTATCTCCTATAAATTTTTCTCCAATGATAAAAGCTTCGGCCAGTCCATTTGGTTCTGGTTGTACTGCATACTCAAAACGACACCCTACTTGGGAACCATCACCTAAAAGTTTTTTAAATGCTTCTTGATCATGAGGAGTCGTAATTAAGAGCACTTCTCTTATTCCAGCAATCATTAAAACGGATAGTGGATAATATATCATTGGTTTATCATAAACAGGTAATAGTTGTTTACTAACAGATATAGTTAAAGGATACAATCTTGTTCCTGATCCTCCTGCTAAAATAATTCCTTTCATATTTTATTGTTTTTAGTATTGTCACTAATTCTGTAAATACATTTTATCATAATAGGATTGGTAATTTCCAGAAGTAACATTTTGTAACCATTCTGAGTTTTCTAAATACCAATCTACAGTTTTTAACAAGCCTTGCTCAAAGGTTACTGAGGGACTCCAACCCAAGTTGTTGTTGATTTTTGACGCATCGATAGCATACCTTAAATCATGACCAGGTCTATCTTTTATAAATGTTATTAACTCCTGAGAACTACCAAGCTTTCTGTCTAATTTCTCATCCATAACATCACAAAGTAGCTTCACCAAATCCAAGTTTTTCCATTCATTAAATCCTCCAATATTATAAGTTTCGGCATTTTTTCCTTTATGAAAGATTAAATCGATTGCTATTGCATGATCTTTAACATATAACCAATCCCTTGTATAATTCCCATCTCCATAAACAGGTAAAACTTTGTTATTTATAATGTTATTTATAAATAAAGGAATAAGTTTTTCAGGAAATTGATTGGGACCATAATTGTTTGAACAATTAGAAATCACGTAAGGTAAATTGTAAGTTTCTCCATATGCTCTCACAAAATGGTCTGAACTTGCTTTTGAAGCTGAATAAGGTGAATTAGGAGCATAAGGCGTAGACTCTTTAAAAAGACCATCAGTTCCTAAAGTTCCATAAACTTCATCTGTACTTATATGGTAAAATAGTTTATCATTCCAGTTATCTTTCCACAAATTCTTAAATGCATTCAGTAAAATCATAGTACCCAAAATATTTGTTTTTGCAAATGCTAAAGGGTCAGTTATAGATCTATCTACATGAGATTCCGCTGCCAAATGAATAATTGCCTCAAATTTATATTTTTTGAAAATTTGTTTTATAAAATCTTCATTTGTAATATCTCCTTTTATAAAAGTATAATTATTTAAAGACTCTAAATCTTTTAAATTCTCTAAATTTCCTGCATACGTCAGAGCATCTAAATTATATATTTGATAATTCGGATATTTAGTAGCAAACAATCGCACTACGTGAGAGCCAATAAAACCTGCTCCTCCTGTTATTAAAATTTTCATAAACATCAATTTTAAAGGTTTTAACTTTTTTCAATTCAAACAAAAAATGCTAAAAGTGTTAATTTTTAATTAGGCTAAATATTTTTTTAAGCTAGTATTTTACATTAAAGCCTTCCATTAACGTTAGTATCTTTTAAGACACCTTTTACATCATATAACACGCCATTAGTATTTAATATATCACTAAAATCATTATTTAGGAATTCGTCATGAGCTACTGTTAAAACTACAGCATCAAATTTATTGTTAGACAGTACTTTTGTAGTTTGCAAATTATATTCATTCTCAACCTCTTCTGGTTCTGCCCAAGGGTCATAAACAGTAATATTTGTACCATAACTTTTTAATTGATTAATAACATCAACAGCTTTAGTATTTCTAACATCTGGACAGTTTTCCTTGAATGTAATGCCAAGAACTAATATCTTAGCATCTTTAATGCGAATATCATTCTTTACCATTAATTTAATAACTTCAGAAGCTACATATTGTCCCATACTATCATTTACGCGACGTCCTGCCAATATAATTTCTGGATGATATCCAACCTCTTGGGCTTTTTGTGCTAAGTAATATGGATCTACACCTATACAATGTCCGCCAACTAATCCAGGTTTAAATGGTAAAAAGTTCCATTTAGTACCAGCTGCTTTGAGGACAGAATGTGTATCAATATCCATTAAATTGAAAATCTTAGCCAATTCATTAACAAAAGCAATATTTATATCACGTTGTGAATTTTCAATTACTTTAGCCGCTTCAGCTACTTTAATAGTAGGCGCTAAATGAGTCCCAGCTGTAATAACACTAGCATATAAAGCGTCCACTTTTTTACCAATTTCTGGAGTAGAACCAGCCGTTACTTTAAGTATTTTCTCAACCGTATGAAGTTTGTCACCGGGGTTTATTCTTTCTGGCGAATAGCCTACATAAAAATCTTTATTAAATGCAAGTCCGCTAATTTTTTCAAGAACTGGTACACATTCATCTTCTGTTACACCAGGATATACTGTAGATTCGTAAATAACGATATCTCCTTTCTTTAAAACTTTAGCAACGGTTTCACTAGACTTATAAAGAGGTGTTAAATCTGGTCTATTGTTCTTATCAATAGGGGTAGGAACCGTAATTACATAATAGTTGCAATCTTTTATATCTTCAAGTGAAGCACTACAATACAAACCTATGCCATCGACTGCATTGTTTTTTAAAACTGATTTTAAAGTATCGGAATCTACTTCAAGAGTCGAATCATTTCCTTCAGACAATTCATTAATTCTACCTTGATTAATATCAAAGCCTACAACATTATATTTAGTTGCAAAAAGTCTAGCCAATGGCAGGCCAACATAGCCCAATCCAATAACGGCAATTTTAATATCCTTCATTTTTTATTTTGATAATATAACTTTATTTTAAATTCTCCCAATACCACTTTACAGCTTCTTTTAAACCACTGTTAATATTGTATTTTGGGTCGTAATTTAATAATTGTTTTGCTTTATCAATAGAAGCTAAAGAGTGAGGGATATCTCCAATTCTATTATCTCTGTGTTTTATTTCAATATTACCTATAACGCTATCAAATTCAGATAAATATTCTTTTAGTAAAGTCGCTAACTCAATTAAAGTCGTTCGCTCTCCGTATGCGACATTGTACACAGTATTTAATGCATCTTTATTATCAACAGTCAATGCATTGATATTCATTTGAACCACATTATCAATAAAAGTAAAGTCTCTTGAATAACTTCCATCTCCATTAATAATAGGTGATTCGTGATTTATATATTGTTGAACAAACTTCGGGATTACAGCAGCATATGCACCATTTGGGTCCTGTCTTTTCCCAAAGACATTAAAATAACGTAACCCGACAGTATCTAATTTATATGTGCTAAAAAAGATTTCTGCATATAATTCATTTACGTATTTAGTGATGGCGTAAGGAGATAATGGTTTCCCAATAGTATCTTCAATCTTAGGCAATGCCTCATGATCTCCATAAGTTGAAGAGCTGGCAGCGTATACAAAACGTTTCACTTTGGCGTCTCTAGCAGCTACCAACATGTTTAAAAAACCAGAAACGTTGACGTCGTTTGTTGTAATGGGATCATTTATAGATCTTGGCACAGACCCTAAGGCAGCTTGATGTAATACATAGTCTACGTTTGTACATGCATTATGGCAATCATCAAGGTTTCTAATATCCCCTTCAATTAATTTAAAATTATCGTTACTTAAAAAAGGATCTATATTGGTTCGTTTTCCTGTCGAGAAATTATCTAAGCAAACTACCTTTATATTGTGGTCTAATAAAACTTCACATAGGTTAGAGCCAATAAAACCCGCACCACCAGTAATAAGTACTGTTTTTCCTAATAAAGTTTTTAGTTGTTGTTCGGTCATTTAGATTTAGGATTTATTTATTCGAGGCAAATATTAAAAAAATAAACGGAACGGGTTAACTAATTATATCAATACCCATTTTTCCCGATGAAATTCATCTATGTGTAAAAATAAACGACCAAACAAACCTTTATCTAAAAACCGACATTTATCTTCTTCAAGAATGTATTTTTGATCACTGTCTTTAAATGTATTAAAAAACCTACAAAAACACTAGGTTTAAGTAAAACACCACAGACTAAAAATTGAAATTATAGAATCGACAACATGCATACTTTTACTTTCAATTAAAAACATAGATGTATTTAACCGATTTTAATTACTCTTTTAGCGAATTAAATTAATTCTAGTCACATTGCTTCAAAACAATTACTAAATTTACGCCGTAAAACACAAATTGAATTGATTAATAGCAAATTAATTTAATTGTATTTAAATGATAAAAATAAAATATTTCCAAAATCTCTCAATCATTAATCTGTAAAATTAAAAATAGATTAATACAACAAATATTTTAAAAATCACTTAATACTAAATATTAATTTAAGCTAATAATAGGAATTAATTTTGTTTTATGGATAAAGAGGGAAATCATTCAGAAATAGTATATGTAATAAATTGTACAGTTGTAAAAAGCTGTACGGATATCTTATGCAATAAACTGAAATTATAAAACGTATAAATGTTGACCAAGACTAAAATATATTTATCATCTCCTCACATGGGAGGTTCGGAGCAGAAATTTGTAGCAGAGGCTTTTGATACGAATTGGATTGCACCATTAGGACCACATGTTGATGGGTTTGAAAATGATTTAAGGGATTATTTAGGTGAAAATAAACATGTTGCTGCGTTAAGCTCTGGTACAGCTGCTATCCATTTAGCACTTGAATTACTTAATGTATCTAAAGGCGATGAAGTTTTATGTCAAAGTTTCACTTTTTCTGCTTCTGCAAATCCTATACTATATCAAGGCGCTACACCTATTTTTATAGATAGTGAACCAGACACATGGAACATGTCGCCAGAGTTATTAGAAATAGCTATTAAAGATAGAATAGAAAAATATAAAAAACCTAAAGCGATAATAGCAGTACATTTATATGGAATGCCTTATAAGGCAAATGAAATTAATGCAATTGCTAAAAAATATGAGATACCAGTAATAGAGGATAGTGCAGAAGCTTTGGGTAGTACTTATTTTGAACAAAAATGTGCAACACTTTCTGATATTAGTATATTATCATTTAATGGCAATAAAATAATAACAACCTCGGGTGGTGGTGCTTTAATTACCAATACGCAAAGTCTAAAAGAAAAAGCAGTTTTTTTATCCACACAAGCAAGAGATAATGCGCCTCATTATGAACATTCATCTATTGGTTATAATTACAGAATGAGTAATGTTTTAGCAGGAATTGGTAGAGGACAAATGGAAGTGATTGATGATAGAGTTGAAGCTAGAAGGAAAAATTTCAATTTCTATAAGGCAAATTTGTCACAATTTAATACTATCGAGTTTTTAGAAGAACCTCAAGGGTTCTTTTCAAACAGATGGATTACTTGCATAAAAACAGATTCTTTCGAGACTCGTGAACAAATAAGACTTACGTTACAGGAGGATGATATTGAATCAAGACCATTGTGGAAACCAATGCACATGCAACCTGTCTTTAAAGATTATCTTCATTTTACAAATGGAGTTTCTGAAGATCTTTTTGATAAAGGTCTTTGTTTACCAAGTGGATCTAATTTAAGTCAAAACGATTTAGATAGAGTGCTAAATAAAATTTTAAAAACCCCCAACTTATGATAAATAATTACTTTACCTATTTCTCTCAGAAATATGCTTCGAAATGGCTCGTGCTAGCAATTGATTTGGCAATAGTCTTGTCAACGTTTTTTATTGCATATTTAATTAGGTTTAATTTTACATTAAATTTTGACTTAAAACAGTTTTTAATCCAATTACCCTTTTTAGCTACGGTAGCGACCTTTAGCTTTTTATTAATAGGGTCCTTTAAAAGTGTTATTAGACATACTGGTTTTACAGATGTTGTAAACTTATTTAAATCTGTTACTGTTATGTCATTAACGTGTATTGTAGCAGTTCTAGTAAACAGGATATTTGAAGTATTTCCAGGATTCACAATACCATTATCAATTGTAACCATGCATGCCTTATTGAGTTTTGTGATACTTAGTGCTAGTAGGTTGCTTTTTAAAATGACATATAAATACTTGAAGTGCAAGTTAATGTCTTCGAAACGCGTTTTAATTTATGGTGCTGGCGATTCAGGAATTGTTACTTATAATGCTTTAATAAGTAATGTTAGTACAAAATTTCAAGTCGTTGGCTTTATTGACGACAATTCAAGAAAAAAAGGTAAATCGATAAACGGTATTTCTATTTTTTCAAAAGAAAAAATCACTAATGCTTATATTGAAGCCAATCAAATAGACGAATTAATTATTGCTTCAAAAAATTTAGAAAAGGAAAACTTAATTGACTTTGTAAATCTAGATATAAAGATTACTAAAGTGCCGCCTATTGAAAGTTGGATTAATGGAGAGTTAAACGTTAAGCAAATTAAACAAGTGCAAATTGAAGATTTATTAGGAAGACCTCCTATTGAAATAAACAATCCTAATTTACTAAATGAATTTAGAGGAGAAACTGTTATTGTTACTGGAGCTGCTGGATCTATCGGTAGTGAATTGGTTAAACAACTTTCTAATTTTGATGTAAAGGAATTAATTCTTGTAGACCAAGCCGAATCTGCTCTTTATGATGTACAACAAGATTTAAAACAAAACGGAAAACATAATTTTACAGCTATAGTAGCCGATATTCGTGATGGTTTAAGAATAGATACTATTTTCCAAAACCATAAGCCTACTATGGTATTTCATGCTGCTGCTTATAAGCACGTACCATTAATGGAGAAATCGCCTTATGAAGCTATAAAAATTAATGTTAATGGAACGAAGCTTCTGGCAGATACGGCATCTCGATATAATGTAAAGAAATTTGTTTTTGTATCTACAGATAAAGCGGTTAACCCAACAAGTGTCATGGGGGCCACTAAAAGAATGGCAGAGATGTATATTAGCTGTCTTCAAAAAGAAAGTAAAACAAAATTCATTACAACAAGATTTGGTAATGTATTAGGGTCTAATGGTTCTGTAATTCCATTGTTTAAAAAACAGATTGAAAATGATGGACCTCTTACTTTGACACATAAAGAAATCACTAGATATTTTATGACCATCCCAGAAGCCTCTCAATTAGTCCTTGAGGCAGGAACTATGGGTAAAGGAGGAGAGATTTTTATATTTGATATGGGTGAGTCTGTTAAGATATATGATCTTGCCAAAAATATGATAAAACTTTCTGGCCTAAGATTCCCAGAGGATATTGATATTAAGATTACTGGATTACGTCCAGGAGAAAAGCTGTATGAAGAGTTATTGGCTAATGGTGAAAACACATTGTCTACATACCATAAAAAGATAATGATTAGTAAGACCAGGGAATTAGATTACGATAAAGTTAAAGCCCAAATAGAAGAGCTATGTATAACAAATCGTTTCCAAAATAACAATATTGTTATGAAAATGAAACGATTAATTCCAGAATATAAATCTAATAATTCTGATTACGAACGCTTTGACAAAAGAGTTCAGATTTATAAAAAAGTTAAAGGAATCTCTGAAGAAAGAGCCGATAAAAATTACGGAAACCTTTAAGAATCAATTTTAATTTTATTATTTTCCCCAAATAATGATAAAAATGGATAAACCACTTATACGAAGTAAGATACTAATTGCTGCCATAATAATTGGTATGCTTTTTACTTCATGTACATCAAAACAGGATATCGTTTACTTTCAGAATGCCAAGAGTTTTGAAACTGTTGTAGATACAGACACTTTCACTGCTAAACTAAAAGTGGGAGATGTTGTGAGTATTTATGTTTCCACTTTAGACCAAACAGTTACACAACCCTATAATTTAATTAGGTCTGCTGGTGCTCAAGGAGAACTTATAGACTACCTTATTGATGTAGAAGGTAATATTGATTATCCCGTTTTGGGTAAAATAAAATTGTTAGGCCTTACCGTTGAAGAAGCCAAAGCACTTTTTAAGAAAAAATTCGCCGAAGGCGACCTACTAAAAGATCCAGTAATCATTTTTAGAGTTCTCAATTTTAGGGTTACCGTAGCTGGAGAAGTTAACAACCCTGGTGTTTATCCTGTTTCTGGAGAAAGAATATCTATTCTTGAAGCACTTGGTATGGCTGGAGATTTAACCATAAAGGGAAGGAGAGATAATGTATTAGTTGTCAGAGATTTTAATGGTACAAAAACGTATACTAGAATTGACTTAACAAACAAAGAAGTTTTTAATTCACCTGTTTATTATTTAACACAAAATGATTATGTTTACGTAGAGCCTAATAAATCGGCAATAAGCGGTGCCTCTGGTGATGCAAGAATTGGTACAATAATTTCAATTACATCATTTCTTATAACAACAACACTTTTATTGATTACTAGAAACTAGAAAGAAAATTTAAAATGGCTTTAATTGACAACAGAAACTTATCTGATAATAATTCTGAAAATTTTAAATTTGATTTGAAGAAAATACTTTCTGTTTACCTCAAGCAGTGGAAATGGTTTGCGTTAAGTTGTATAATATGCTTAAGCATTGCTTATGTAAATTTAAGGTATACTACACCTCAGTATCTTGCAGTGGCAAAAATAATGCTTTTAGACGACAAAGATGATTCTGCAAGTGCTTTAAAAGACTTGTCTTTGTTTTCTGAGAAAGAAGGTGCCATGGTTGAGGATGAGATACAAGTTATTAAATCCAGGAGTTTTTTAAGGAATATTGTCAAAAGATTACATTTAAATATTAATTATTTTGTTAAAGGAAGAGTTAATGAATCTGAGCTTTATAAAAACTCTCCAATAGTTATAAACTTTATTGAAGCCGATTCAGTTATCAATAATACAGGGTTTGGTTTTTATACTGAAATTCTTTCTTCTACCGATTTCAATTTTAGAATTAATGAAGAAGATCCTCCTAAGAAATACACTTTTGGAGAAACAATCCCTACGTTTTTTGGAGGGATGATAATTACCCCAAAAAGTGAAAAATTAAAAGGTTATATAGGAAATAATATTAGAGTAAGGATAACACCTTTGGAATCATTGGCAGAGTCTCTTAAAAATAGGATTTCAATTTACCCTACAGGAATGTCGTCAAAAGTCATTGAGGTTAGTATTACTGATCCAGTTATACAAAAAGCAAAAGATATAGTAAACACTTTGATTGATGAGTATAATATTTCTACTATCCAGAAAAAAAATGAAATATCTAAAAACACTGCCAATTTTATTAATGAGCGTGTTGAATTGATAGCTTCAGACTTAGTGAATGTTGATGATAGTATTGTAAGATTTAAAACAGGGAATAAGGTAACCGATGTCGCTTCTGAAGCTGGTCAATTTTTAAATTCTAGTGCATTAAATGAGCAACAATTAGATGCTAGCAGAATGCAATTAAACCAATTAAACTATATGAAAGAGTCTTTAGGAGATTCTTCTGGAAAATATGATGCTATTCCATCTAATTTAGGCTTAGGAGATCAAGCAATTACTGAACTTTCATCGAGATATAATCAACTCCTTGAAAGAAGAAGAACACTCTTAAAAAGTGCTGGAGAGCAGAACCCTATAGTTAAGGAATTAGATCAAACATTAGGAGGTATTAGACAAAACCTTCAGCAGAGTATTAATAATTCAAGTAAATCACTTAGAATTCAGATAGGAAGTCTTGAAAATCAATCCAAAAGGATTAATTCTAAAATATACTCAGTACCAGGGCAAGAACGTAGGTTACGGTCAATAGAAAGGAAACAAGGCATCAAAGAATCTCTATATTTATATCTATTAGAGAAAAGAGAAGAGGCTACTATATCTTTAACAGCAACTTCTCCCAGTGCGAAAATAATTGATGAAGCTTACAATAGTTATGGAGGCCCGGTGTCGCCTAATAAGCGAATGGCTTATATAGCAGCATTATTTTTGGGTCTCATTATTCCTTTTTCTATTATTTACACTAAGAGTTTATTAGATACAAAAATCCATAATAAAGAGGATTTAGAAAAAGAAATTAGGAATATAACGGTTCTAGGTGAGGTTCCTAGAGTAAAGAAAAGCGATAGTACTTTGATAGAACGCAATGATCGATCTATTTTATCTGAGTCATTCAGAATAATAAGGACTAATTTCGATTATGTAAAAAGAGGTAGGGGTACTAAAGATTACGATAATGTTATTTTTGTAACATCAACAATTAATGGAGAAGGTAAGTCTTTTTTTAGCTTGAATATGGCACTTACACTAGCAAACACTGGTAAGAGAGTTTTACTCCTTGGAGCAGATATAAGGAATCCACAAATTTATTCTGCCATTAATAATGAAAAAGATAAAGTTCATTCAAAAGTTGGTCTTACAGAATTTTTAGTTGATAAATCGATAATAGTAGGAGAAGCTATTAATGCTTACGATATTAATGGTATAAACATTGATATTTTACTTTCAGGAAAAGTACCGCCTAACCCAGCAGAACTTTTGATGAATGATCGTATTAAGAACCTCTTTGATTCTGTGTCTAATCAGTACGATTGCGTTATCGTAGATACAGCACCATCCATGCTTGTTACAGATACCTTATTAATAAGTGAATATGCTGGACATACCATTTATTTGACAAGAGCTGATTACACCGAAAAACGTATATTGAATTTCGCCAAAGAACTCCATGCTGGTAATAAGCTTAATGGTATGATGCTTGTTGTGAATGATGTAAAACAATCTAATTTTGGTTATGGCGCAAAGTATGGTTATTACGGAGCTCCCAAAAAGAAAGGTTTCTTTAAAAGAAAAGTTTAAATCACCGAAAATGTTTGGTTCGTATTTTCTATGATACCATTTAAGAGGGTATTTATTTTTCTATGTAATATCAAATTTGATAATTTCTCTACATGCTTTTCATTGTGAACATCGGTACCGGCAAAATCAATAAGCTGTTCTTCCATTAAATAATTAGCAGTTTTTTCAACATTTTTACCGTAATGGTCACTTAACGATAATAGATTCAGTTGAAAGCTACATCCCAGTTGTTTTAATCTTTTATAGTAATCTAGATTATTATGATAAAACGAATAACGCTCAGGATGTGCCAATATAGGCATATATCCCTGTGTTTTAATTTTAAAAATAATGTCTTCTAAATTTATTGGTGCTTGAAAATAAGACATTTCAATAAGCACATAATTTTTTTTTAAAGTAAATAAATTTCCATTCTCTAATAAACTTTCAAAATGATTATCAAGCATATACTCTGCTGCTGGATTTAATGTAATACTTTCCAGTAAATTTGAATCTAACGCACCTAATAAAGCTTGAAAAGCATCTCCTATTGTAGCGTCTGTATTAGGATAAAAATCCTGCATAATATGAGGTGTGGGGATATACTGCTTTATGCCTAACTCGTTCATTTTCTTTAATAAGCTTAAAGCATCTTCAATGGTCTTAGCTCCATCATCTATACCAGGAAGAATGTGATTATGAATATCCACAAAATCTTCCAATAAATCTTTTAAAAATAATTTCTTAGAAAAAAAACGAAGCATTTATAAAGTTACAAAATATATTATGCCAATTGTATTATTAATTAGCATAAAAACGAAAAGCGTTTACTATTATTTTGTCATCAACCAAGCAATCTATTTTTGGCTTGCCTATAGATTCTAAAAGCACAAAATTAATGTTGCCATGATTGTTCTTTTTGTCATATTTAAGTAATTCAATAATGGTAGGATATTCGTCTTCGCTAATTTCTACTTTACCATAATAATTGACAAATAAGTTTTTAATGTCTATTGTTGTTTGCTTAGGGAACCCCACCAATTCGGTAGAAATATAACAGGCTAAAACCATACCAACTATAATGGCCTCTCCGTGCAATAATGTTGTTTTATCAGGATTGCTCAAAAAATAGGATTCTATAGCATGACCGAGCGTATGACCAAAATTTAAGGTTTTTCTCAAATTATCTTCAAACGGATCATTTTCAACAACATGCTTCTTAATTAGTACCGATTCGTAAATTAAAGTGTCTAGATCATTTAAAGTTAATTTAGATAAATCCTTAAATTTATTCCAGTAAACTTCATCACTAATCAAGCCGTGCTTTAACATTTCTGCTAAACCAGAACGCATTTGGTTTTGTGGTAAAGTGTTTAAGTATGTCGTATCAATTAATACTAAATCTGGGTTACTAATAACTCCTATTTGGTTTTTCAAATGTCCTAAATCAACTCCTGTTTTTCCTCCTACAGATGCATCAACCATAGACAGCAGGGTAGTAGGCACATTAATATAAGCAATACCTCTCTTAAAAGTGCAGGCAACAAAGCCACCCAAATCTGTGATAACCCCCCCTCCAATGTTTATGAGCAGACTTTTTCGGTCTGCATCTAAATCAGAAAGTGTATTCCAAACACCAACACAAGTATCTATTGTTTTATTGATTTCACCAGATTCAATTTCAATAATTTCAACAACACTATTTGTTTCCAACTTTTCCAAAAAGTAAGGCAAGCAATGTTGATGGGTATTCTCATCAACCAAAACAAAAATTTTAGAAAAATTTTTCTCTTTAATGTGTTTGTTTAAAGGCTTATAACAAGCATCGTTGAAATGAATTGTACAATCGGTTGTAGTAATGGAATCCATAAAATAATTATCATTCTTTGAGGCTGCGAAATTAAGGAGATTTTATATAAAATGGTAGCATAGATATAATTATCTTTGGGAAAATTTTTTTACATATGGGTTCTCATCAATTATTTGACAATACAGAAGTTGCATTCTCGCTAAAGAATGATTCTGAATTAGAGCGCGCTTATTTTTTATTTAAAATGATATCTATCGAGCCTTTGGTAAAGATAGGTACGGCTGCTACAAACTTTGCTATTAAAGCGAATTTGCCAATTGAAGGTCTTATTCGTTCCACGGTATTCGATCATTTTTGTGGTGGAGTAAATGAAGAAGATTGCCTGCCTGTTATTGATAAAATGTTTGCAAGTGGTGTGAGTTCAGTTTTAGATTATTCTGTAGAAGGCAAAGAAAGTGAAAAGGAATTTGATGCCTCTATGGCTACGATTCTCAAGATTATTGATTTTGCTAAAAATATTGATGCGATTCCAATAGCCGTTTTCAAACCTACAGGCTTTGGCAGATTAGATTTATATGAAAAAGTTGGAAAAGGTGAGGTGTTAACCCAAAGTGAACAAAGGGAATGGGCTCATATTACAGATAGATTTGATGTTGTTTGTAAGAAGGCCAAAGAAAATGATATAGCCATTTTAATTGACTCTGAAGAAAGCTGGATGCAAAATGCTGCCGATGCATTAGTAACAACCATGATGCAAAGGTACAACACAGAAAAACCTATTGTATACAATACGTTGCAAATGTACAGACATGATCGACTAGAGTTTTTAAAAAATGAACATCAAAAAGCCAAAGAAGGCAAATATTATCTTGGTTACAAATTGGTTCGAGGAGCCTATATGGAAAAGGAAAACGATCGGGCTAAAGAAAAAGGGTATAGATCTCCTATTTGTGTTAGTAAATCTGCGACAGACAAGAATTTTGACGAGGGTTTAAAATATATAATAGATAACTTAGATTGCATCTCTTTATTTGCTGGCACTCACAATGAGAAAAGCTCATATCTGCTCATGGAATTAATGGCCAGTAAAAACCTAAAAAACAATGATAACCGTGTTTGGTTTGGTCAGCTATATGGAATGAGTGATCATATCAGTTTTAATTTAGCTAGCAAAGGCTATAATGTTGCTAAATATATACCCTTTGGACCTGTAAAAGACGTAATGCCCTACTTAATTAGGAGGGCTGAAGAAAATACCTCTGTTGCTGGACAAACGGGCAGGGAGCTAACACTTTTAACCAAGGAAAAGAAACGTCGAAAAGCACTATAATTTAAATATGTTTTTCTAAAATAGATTTAATTTCAAAATTAGACATGCTGGGTTTAACATCTGTTAATTCAGTAAAGTCAATGGTTTTAGTGCCAAAACCATCTTTAGGTTTGACTAACAAAATATTTTCATATTGAGTTGGTATTAATATTTCGTGCTCTGAAATGATATTTTCGTGTAGTTTTTCTCCAGGACGCAATCCCGTGATTTTTATTTCAGCTTTTTCAGCTACGTTATTACCGTAAAAAACTACCAACCTTTTTGCTAAGTCAATTATTTTAATTGGATCTCCCATATTAAAAGTAAACGTATTTCCCTCTTCATAATTAAAAGCCGCAATCTGCAGTATTAAAGTACAAGCTTTACTTTTGCTAATAAAATAACGTGATATACTACCGCTTGTAACTGTAAGCGGCATTCCAGACTCTATTTGTCTCTTAAAGAGTGGTAAAACCGACCCATTCGAACCCAAAATATTTCCAAACCGAGTCGTAATAAATCGTGTTTTTGATTTGATTGACAAACCATTCAGGTAGTTTTCTGCTATATACTTAGACATTCCCATAACGCTAATAGGGTTTACGGCCTTATCTGTAGAAATAAAGATGAATTTTTTAACATTATGTACTATGGATAAATCTGCTAATGATTTTGTTCCTAAGATATTGAGTTTAATAGCTTCATAGGCGTTTTCTTCCATTAAGGGTACATGCTTGTAAGCAGCCGTATGAAAAACCAGTGTAGGTTTATACATTTCAAAAAGATCTTGTAATGATTGTTCCTCTGTGATGTTTAGCAAGCGATAATCAATGTTATTTGTGTCCTCAAATTCTAAATCTTTTATAAGATCATAAAGGGGAGATTCCGCTACATCAACAAGGATAAGTTTTTTATAGCTACATGTTATCAAGTGTTTAGTAAGGCCACTACCAACAGATCCAGCCGCTCCTGTTATCAAAATGATTTCATCGCCAAAGTCAAAAAGATCTCTTTTTTTTTGTGTTTTTTTAGTAGGAAACAATCCAGAATCAATTAGTAATTGATCTATGTAATTAGAAGTGGGCTTATTCATTTCAGACTTTAACTTCGCTTAGACGTATATTTTGTAGGGTGAATTACATATGCAAAGTATGAATAATAATGCTTTGAGCCAAATAGCGTACAAAAAGAGGTATGCTTAACTAAACTATTTGGTAATAACTTTAATTATGGTAATACCTATAAGCTTTAGGTCAAAGAAGAAATTTCGCTTTCTAATATATTCCTTGTTATATTTTAATTTATCTGGAATAATCGTATTAATAAAAAAATCTTCAGGGTTTTCGGCAGCTTTTAGCAGTTCTACTTCATTTCTGTATTTTAAGGATGCTAATCCCGTAATACCAGGCCTCACAGCAAATATCTGCATATCATCTTCATTGTAAAAATTTACATAATAACGTAATTCTGGTCGAGGTCCTACAAAGCTCATATCTCCCTTTAGAATATTTATAAGCTGCGGGAATTCATCAATTTTATAGCGTCTTAAAAAATACCCTATCTTAGTTATTCTCGAATCATTATTACCTAATGTAAGCAGCCCCTTCTTTTGGGATTGTACGCGCATGGTACGAAACTTATAAATATTAAAATCTATATTGCTTTTACCAACGCGACCTTGAACAAATAGAACGGGGCCTTTTGAATCTGTTTTAATTAAAATAGCAATTAATATTAAAATAGGGGATAGAACACATAGACCTATTATAGAAAAAACAACATCAAAACTTCGTTTAAGCATGTTATCTATTCTATTTTTAAATTAGAGATAGTAGCTATACTATCGCAATTTTCAACAGTAAAAGCAATCTCTCTTTTTTCAAATTGTCCTTCAACAGCATATATACCACATGGTTTTTGCCTTGCATTGCTTTCAGAAAAATTAATACTTCCTTTTCTTAAAACATAATTTATAGCGACTGTATCTAAATTATGATGCTCTAAACTAGATTGAGTATGCGTATTATAAATGATTTTCTTTAAGCGAATGTTCTTTAAGACGCGAGCATCTGGGCCATAACTGCATGAGGTTTTTTTACCATTTAAAAAGAAGGCTAAAATTATTAATCCGATAGAAAATCCGCCCAGATAATAACCAACGCGCTGTATAAGTTTCATTTAATGTGTTTAGAGAAATAAATCAGAGTTGTAATCCATTAGAAGATAAGCAAATTAACATCACTAAAATCTAAATCGAACCAATCACCTACAGATTTACTAGTTAAAATTCCGTGGTAAAAATACAATCCATTTTTCAAACCTCTATCAAATCTCAAAGAATTTTCTATGCCGCCTTCTTCGGCTATTTTTAATAAATAAGGGGTGAAAAAATTACTGATAGAAACAGATGCCGTACGCGAATATCTTGCTAGAATATTGGGAACACAATAATGTATAACATCATGTTTAATAAATGTAGGTTTTTTGTGTGTTGTAACCTCACTGGTTTCAATACAACCTCCCATATCGATACTAACATCAATAACAATAGCTCCTTTTTTCATAGATCGTACCATATCCTCAGAAACAATTACAGGCGCTCTATTGGTCCCTCTAACAGCTCCTATCACTACATTACAGCGCTTTAAGGCTTTTGTCAAACTTTTTGGTGTAATGGTAGATGTAAAAAAGGGTCTGCCCAAATTCGTTTGTATGCGCCTTAGTTTTGTAATAGAATTATCAAAGACTTTTACATTTGCTCCAAGTCCAATTGAGCTTCTAGCGGCAAACTCTCCAACGGTACCGGCACCTAAAATAACAACTTCTATAGGTGGTACTCCACTAATGTTTCCAAACATAAGCCCATTACCGTCCTTAGTGTCCGATAATAATTCTGATGCTATCAACACAGACGCCGTACCAGCAATTTCACTTAGTGATCTAACAGCTGGGTAAGCACCATCTTCATCTCGGATAAACTCAAAAGCTAACGCTGTGATTCGTTTTGATGCCAGTGCTTCAAAATATTTTTTTGATTGGGTTTTTAGCTGCAGTGCTGATATCAATATAGTTTGCGGATTGATAAGTTTGATTTGCTCAATACTAGGTGGTTCTACTTTAAGAATCATAGGACACGCATATACTTTAGCTGTATCTTTAGTAATTTCAGCACCAGCTTCACTATAATCTTTATCACTAAAACTAGCACCGTTTCCTGCACCAGATTCTAATAATACTTTATGACCGTTACTAACCAAAGCAAATACCGCATCTGGTGTTAAACACACGCGTCTTTCTTGAAAAGCTGTCTCTTTGGGAATTCCTATAAATAGCTCTCCTTTGCTTTTAAGTAACTCCAGAGTTTCTTCCTGTGGTAAAAGTTGTTGCTTAGTAAAAGGCGAGAGTGGTTTAGACATGGTTAATAAATTAATAAAAAATCAAATTACAAATAAATTTTCTATTGTTAATAAAAACTCAAAATAATTATTTTAGTTTTTTAAAAGCTACTAGATATTAACATATAGATTTGGTGGGAATGTAAGAAAAAAATGATGATTGCTATGATTTTTCCTTAAAATGTTTTAAATTAATTATTTATAAGTTTGCACTACAAATAAATATATGATTAAAAATTTATTTTATCTTTTTTTTCTGCTATTTTCTCTCGCATCTTTTTCTCAAGAATATAGGTTAAGTGGTTATGTAAAAGATAATAAGAGCGCCCCAATAGCCTATGCCAATGTGTTAATCACTAGCATAGGAGGGACTGAAATGGCTAATGGAACTTCTACAGACGAAAATGGCTATTTTATAATAGAAAATTTAAAGACTGGTAGTTATATATTAAAGGTAAGTTTTCTAGGTTTTAAAGCTTATTCGACCAGGGTTGAACTTGATAGACATATTAAATTCAATACAATTACACTTAATGAGAATTTAGAAACACTTAATGGCGTCACTGTGGTAGCAAAAAGGCCAACAGTTAAACGCATGGTAGATCGTTTGGTTTTTAATGTTGAAAATTCTACGTTATCAAACGATAATATTTTAGATGTTTTAAAACATACACCAGGTGTTTTGGTGCATGATGGCACTATCACTATAAAACAATCGACACCTACTGTATATATAAATGATCGGCGCGTACATTTGTCTTCCAGTGAAGTACAGCAACTGTTGGAGGGAACATCTGCCAATAATGTAAAGTCTATCGAGGTGATTACAAATCCACCAGCAAAATATGAAGCAGAAGGAGGCGCAGTACTTAATATTATAACCAGTAAAAATATTATTGCTGGCTATCATGGAAGTGTTTTTGGGAATTACAGACAAGGGTCTGAATTTCCTAAATATACCTTGGGTACCAGTCATTTTTTTAAAACAAAGAAGCTTAACACTTATGTAAACTACAGTGCTAACCCCAGAAAAGATTTTAGGAATAATAACGAATCCATAAACTTTATAAATAGTAGTGGCCAAAATACTTCAAGTTGGGAAACAGATTATAAAAGAATTCGAAATAATGCCAATCATAATATAAATGCCAATATCGATTATGAATTGAACAAGAATAACAGTATTGGGTTTTCTTCTAATATGCTTGTTTCACCAAGAAATAATACAAAAACGGATGTGAATTCTATTACTGAAGTCTTTGGAAACCCCATGATTTTAGATTCCACATTCATAACAGAAAATAAACTAAGAGATGAAACCTTCAATTTTGCTTTTACTTTGGATTACATCCATAGATTTAAGAAAGTAGGAGAGAAGCTCTCTATAAGTGCGCACCATACCAATTATGATTTTTCGAGTTTCCAAAATGTAGATACCGACTATCTTTTTCCAGATAACAGCTTGATACGTAGTAACAGATTTCAAACATTTTCGAGCCAGATGATTAAATTGTATACGGGTCAGTTAGATTACGAATTACCAATAAGCAGCTCAGCACAGTTTGAAGCAGGAGGTAAGCTTTCTAATATTAACTCTGAGAGTATTTTAAACCAGTTTCGCTTTGTAAATGATATAAAAGAAGAAGATTTACAAAATTCTGACACTTTTTTATACAACGAAACGAATTACGCTGCTTATATAAGCTTTTCTAAAGATTGGGATCATTGGAGTTTTAAATCTGGATTAAGAGGGGAATATACAGATATTAAAGGGCGGTCATTATCAACCAATCAAAGTAGTGATAATGATTATTTAAAATTGTTTCCTTCTCTTTATCTATTATATAGGTTAAATGAAAACAACGAGCTTTATTTTAATTACAATAAACGTATTTATAGACCAAGGTATAGCCAATTAAACCCTTTCAAGTATTTTTTAAATGATAATGCCTATATAACTGGTGATCCAAACCTAATGCCTCAAATAGACGATGTTTTTACTTTAGGCTACACATTCAATGGCATCTATACGTTTGAACTTTATTATCGTAATGAAAATAATCCCACCCTAGAAATTGTATTTCAGGACAATGATACTAATGTCTTAAAGTATATTAATACCAATATTGACAGAAGTATTTCTTATGGATTAGACTTTACAACCTACACAAAATTAACGACTCATTGGAACCTATATGTTTTGTCATCTTTGTTCTATTACGAAAATCAGTTTTTTGCCCTAGAAAGCAACAATGAAATAGAGAAGAAAGACAAATGGACTGTCTATGGACAAATAATCAATTATTTTTCTTTTTTAAAAGATAAAAGTTTAACAGCGAATCTTTCCTTTTTATATATTTCGCCTATAGCAAATGGACCTTCTATAACAAGCAATCGATCTGGATTAGATATTAATTTAAGAAAAACCTTTTGGAAAAACAAGGCATCCTTAAGTCTAGGAATCACAGATATTTTTAATACGCAAAATTTCACCCAAACGACCAAATATTTAAATCAGGATGTCTTTTTAAATTCCAGAATAGAGAATAGATTGTTCACATTTGGATTTAATTACAAGCTTGGAAATTTTAAATTAAATACCAATAAAAAAGAAATTGATTTACAAGAAAGAGATAGGTTAAAAAATAGTGATTAAAAATATTCTTTTACTTTAGCCCAGAAGTTTTTAGGTGATATTTTAAACTCCTCTTCTAATTCTTCTAAAGTTTTATTGGCTTCATTAATCCTGTTGAAAATACGGGCCCTAATTAAGTAAATCGATGGTATAATAATCGCCATTACAGGTATCATATAAACTAGTTGAAACTCATCAAGGTAAGATTGCTCAGCATTAAAAAGTCCAAAAATTTGATATAAATACATTGCTATTGGTACTAATAAAGTATGATACCACCAATGTTTATTTGTAAAAAACCATATGAATAATAAAAATAAAGGTATCAACTTTCCCGTTAAAACCCACATAGCTGAATTTGCATTCTCATATAAATGACTGTTATAAGTAAACAAAAAAGTGTGCCAAACTTTCGTTTCAGGCACACTTTCATGTAAATAAAAAAGATAGGGGGTAATAGCTATAATTGTCGCTATTACACTACCTCCTATTAAGTTAATTTTACCTTTGTGGCGGAGGAGTGCATAGTTTCTTTTCGATTTTTGCTGTTTGTTGTCCATCTTGGTTAAAAGCATCAGCAGCTTGAGCCATAAACAACATTCCTCCGAGAATTGCGATTGCAATTAAGTACTTCTTAGTTTTCATTTTAATAGGGATTTATTAATTAATATACCCAAATGTAACTAAAGCCTATTTTGAAGTATTTGGCGAAATGTTAAAAAAATGTTAAAAACAAGCTTTTTTAAAATTTCTATTGTGGTTTTCCCGTAAAACTTCAAAGTTTGGAGTGTTTTTTATGTTATTTATTCGTATATAAGCTAATTGTTTTGTTAGTAAATCGCTTTATTATTTAGTTTTAAAATCCTATTACCAGCATATAATTCTAAATCTATTCTATCGAAATGATCATCTAAAATCGGTTTAATTTTTTCTGGCCACTCTATTAATTTCCAATGTTCGGAATCTATATAATCTTCTATTCCAAAATTATAAGCTTCTTCCAAATCATTTATTCTATATAAATCAAAATGATAAATTTTATCATTTAGTAATTGATACTCGTTTACAATAGAGAATGTTGGACTACTCACGCCATCATCACTGCCCAAAACTTTAGTTATGGCTTTTATTAACGTCGTTTTACCAACGCCCATATCGCCATAAAATAATAATGTTTTTGTTTCTACATTTTCAATGAGTTGTTTTGCAACATCCTCAACATCATTTAGTTTGTAACTAATTTCTAATTTCACCATATTTTACATACAATTATAAGTATAAAATGTCAAAAAAACAACAAAAAAACGCGTTTTGTCGGCGTTTTTTGCTTTTAGTGGATTATTTTGGATTAAATACGACAAATGGAATAATCATTTCTTCAAGAGAAACACCTCCATGCTGATACGTATTTCTAAAATAACTCACATAGTGGTTGTAATTATTCGGGTAAGCAAAAAACAAATCACTTTTTGCAAAGATATAAGAACTACTCATATTTATTGATGGTAAGTGCGCTTCTTTCGGGTTTTTAAAGACCAATACATCTTTGTCTTCATAGGTTAGACTCCTTCCTGTTTTATAACGAAGATTTAAGCTAGTATCTCTATCTCCAATGACTTTTGATGGATTCTTAACATTAATAGTACCATGATCTGTGGTTAAAATAAGTTTGAACCCTAAATATTGTGCTTGCTGTATCATTTCCAGAAGTGGCGAATTTTTAAACCAACTTAAGGTTAACGAACGGTAGGCCTTATCGTTTGAGGCCAATTCTTTAACAACTTCCATTTCTGTTTTGGCATGCGATAGCATATCAACAAAATTATATACAATAACAGTTAAATCATTATTCTTAAGCGATTTGAAATTATCGGCTAGTTTTTTACCGTTTTTAAGGTTCGTTATTTTATGATAATCATAATTTAAATGCGTCAATCCCAATCGCTTGATTTGAGCATCCAAAAATTCCGCTTCGTGCATATTTTTACCACCATCATCAGTATCGTTTTTCCAATATTCTGGGAATAATTTTTCCATTTCACTAGGCATTAACCCAGAAAAAATGGCATTTCGGGCATATTGAGTTGCTGTGGGTAGAATGCTAAAAAAGGCTTCTTCCTTAGTTTTTTTGTAATAGTTATTAATAACAGGTTCAAAAACTTTCCATTGGTCATAACGTAAATTATCAATAACAATTAAAACTGTTGGTTGCTCTTTACTAATCTCCGGGGTTATTTTTTCCTTAAAGAGCATGTGGGACATAATTGGCGACTCCGTATTTGGCTTAAACCAACTGGCATAATTCTTTTCTATAAACTTGCCGAATTGGATATTGGCCTCATTTTTTTGAGATTCCAAAATTTCAAACATACCTGCATCTTCAATATCTTCCAGTTGAATTTCCCAATAGATAAGTTTTTGGTACAAGTTTACCCATTCTTCATATGAATTAACCATAGACAAATCCATCGCAATTTTTCTAAACTCTTGCTGATAGTTTGAAGTCATTTTTTCGGATACCAATCGAGAATGGTCCAAATTCTTCTTTAAACTCAGTAAAATTTGATTAGGATTTACAGGCTTGATAAGATAATCGGCTATTTTGTTACCAATTGCTTCTTCCATAATGTATTCTTCTTCACTTTTTGTAATCATAACAACAGGAAGGTTGTCTTGTTTTTCCTTAATTTCATTTAGAGTTTCAAGACCAGTAAGTCCAGGCATATTTTCATCTAAAAATACGATATCAAAACTTTTTTCATCAATGGCATCAATAGCTTCAGTACCACTCATACAGGTTGTTACTTTATAATTGCGTTGTTCTAAAAATAGAATGTGAGGTTTTAGTAAATCAATTTCATCATCTACCCAAAGTATTTGTATTGTATTCATTCAAATGTTTTTAGTAATCATTTTTATTGTTAATTTTTTTTAATAATGTCTTTAATATAGAACTCATCTAATGAAGTAATTTAATAATTGGCTGCAAAATTCTCTTTTATCTCCACATTTTGCTTTTTTATTACTCCGTAACAATGCTATGCAGTTCAAAAAAATCCTCATTTGGGAATAAAATTGCTATTTTTCGCTTCAATCAAAAAAGTTTAAATCACTTCAATTATATTTGTGTCTACTAAACATTAACTTTTTTCAAGTTTGAACAAACTTAAAATATTAAACGACCCAATTTACGGATTTATTACTATTCCAAATTCGCTTATTTTCGATTTAATTCAGCATAGATACTTTCAGCGCTTACGCAGAATTACCCAAATGGGCATGTCTTATTTGGTTTATCCTGGCGCACATCATACCAGATTTCATCATGCCATAGGTTGTGTTCACTTAATGCAGCAAGCTGTTAATGTCCTTCGTTTTAAAGAGGTTACAATATCTGAAGAAGAAGAAAAGGGACTTTATGCTGCTATTTTATTGCACGATATTGGCCATGGTCCATTCTCTCATGCTATGGAACACAGTATCGTTAATGATGTATCGCATGAAGATATTTCGTTGCTTTTTATGGAGCAATTAAATGAAGAATTTAACGGAAGTTTAACGCTTGCCATCCAAATTTTCAAAGGAGAGTATCATAGAAAGTTTATGTGCCAGCTCATTTCAGGACAACTGGATATGGATAGAGCCGATTATTTAAAGAGGGACAGTTTTTATACAGGTGTTGCGGAAGGCAACATTAATAGTGAACGGCTAATCACCATGCTTAATGTTATAAACGATGAACTAGTCGTTGAAGAAAAAGGCATCTATAGTGTTGAAAAATTTATTGTTGCAAGACGCCTCATGTATTGGCAGGTTTATTTACATAAAACAGGGTTAGTTGCAGAACAATTATTAATTAGGGTTTTAAAACGCGCCAAAGAGTTATATAATAATGGTGTGACGTTAGCGGCTAGCAAGGCTCTATTATTCTTTTTAGAGAATAAAATAGCGCTTGATAACTTTGATGCAGACACTCTTGATATTTTTTCTCAACTAGATGATTTTGATATTATTTCGGCCATGAAACACTGGCAATATCATGATGACTTTGTACTCAGTAATTTAAGTAAAATGATAATCAACAGAGATTTGTTGAAGATCAAATTAAAGAACAAAATCATTAAAAAGAAAAACCTTGAAAAACACATACAGAGTTTAATCAATACATATAATATGAGCGAAGAAGAAGCTAAATATTTTGTGTTTACAGGAGAAATTTCTAATCAGGCGTATCAATTAAAACACCAAGGCATAAATATTTTACATAAGTCTGGTAAAATTGAAGATATCGTTAAGGCATCAGACCAACTCAATCTAAAAGCGCTATCAAAACCAGTAACTAAATATTATATCTGTTATCCAAAAGAAACATTATAACAGTCTTTTTTTATATACAAGAATATGACTATTAAAATGTTACAGCTCCTTAAGAAAACAATAAGCTTCTGCCCATGAAGAACTTTAGCACATTTTTCCTATTTTTGCGTCAATCAAACAAAAAACTACAAACTTTTTAGTGTGAAATTTACAGCACAACAAATAGCAGGAATATTAGAAGGAGATATTGTTGGTAATCCAAACGTGGAAGTTTCAAAATTATCTAAAATTGAAGAAGGTACTCAAGGTTCTTTAACATTTTTATCTAATCCGAAATATACGCAGTACATATATTCTACAAAGGCTTCGGTGGCCATAGTCAACAAAAGCTTTGTTCCAGAGAACGAAATCGACACAACGTTAATCAAAGTTGAAGATGCTTACGCGGCTTTTACCAAGTTGCTTGAGTATTATAATATGGTCAAGCTTAATAAAACAGGTATTGAGCAGCCTTCATTTATATCAGATTCTGCAAAATATGGTGATAATCTTTATTTAGGAGCATTTTCATATTTAGGCGACAATGTTAATATAGGTAACAATGTTAAAATATTTCCAAATGTACATATAGGAGATAATGTTGTTATTGGAGAGAATTCCATTGTTTTTTCTGGCGCTAAAATTTATTCAGATACCATAATAGGAGATTCCTGTGTGATAAATTCAGGGGTGATTATTGGGGCTGATGGTTTTGGTTTTGCACCGAATCAAGATGGTAGTTATAAAAAGATTCCTCAAATAGGGAATGTTGTTTTAGAAGATCATGTCGATATAGGAGCTGGTACCACCATTGATAGAGCTACCATGGGATCTACAGTCATAAGAAAAGGCGTTAAATTAGACAATCAAATTCAAATAGCCCACAATGTAGAAATTGGGAAAAACACTGTTATAGCAGCCCAAACAGGTATAGCTGGTTCTACCAAGGTTGGTGAAAATTGTATGATTGGAGGTCAGGTTGGTATCGCTGGTCATATTACCATAGGTAATAATGTTAAAATCCAAGCACAATCTGGAATTGCAAGAAATGTAAAGGACGATGAAGTGTTGCAAGGGTCTCCAGCACTTCCAATTAAAGATTACAACAAATCTTATGTGCATTTTAAAAACTTACCGAAGATTGTAAAAAATATTAATGATTTAGAAAAAATAAATGGGAATAGTTAATACTGAAATAAAACAAAAGACCATTAAAGATGAGATTTCTTTAACAGGTGTTGGTTTACATACAGGTAAAGATGTTACGCTTACTTTCAAGCCTGCAAACGCGAATGCTGGATTAGCTTTTAAACGAGTTGATTTAGAAGGAGAACCTGTAATTGAAGCAGATGCTAATTATGTGACTAACACACAAAGGGGGACCTGTTTAGAAAAAAATGGTGTAGCTATTCAAACCTCAGAACATGTACTTGCTGCATTGGTAGGTTTAGATATTGACAATGCTATTATAGAATTAAATGCCTCGGAGCCGCCAATTATGGATGGATCCTCTAAGTTTTTTGTTGATGCCATTGAAAAAGCAGGTATTGTAGAACTCGATGCCTTTAGGGAGGAGTTTGTTATCACGGATATTGTTTCATATACGGACGAAGAATCTGGAAGTGAAATTTTAGTGATGCCAGCTAAAGAATACCAAATAACAACCATGGTAGACTTTGGCACTAAAGTTCTAGGTACACAAAACGCTACCCTTAATAAAATTTCAAATTTTAAAAAGGACATTTCAAATTCGCGAACATTCAGTTTTCTACATGAAATCGAGATGCTTTTAGAGCATGGATTAATAAAAGGAGGTGATTTAAATAATGCTATTGTATATGTTGATAAAGCACTATCTCCTGAAACCATGGAAAAGCTAAGGGCAGCCTTTAAAAAGGATTCTATAGCTGTAAAACCAAATGGTATTTTAGATAATTTAACTTTACATCACCCAAATGAAGCAGCAAGACATAAACTACTGGATGTTTTAGGAGATTTAGCACTTATAGGGACAAGAATTCGAGGAAAGGTCATAGCCAATAAGCCTGGACATTTTGTAAACACTCAGTTTGCTAAAAAATTAGCTAAGATCATAAAAAATGAACGTAGAAATAACGTACCTAATATTGATTTGAACCAACCTCCTTTAATGGATATTATTCAAATCATGGCCATGCTTCCTCACAGACAACCATTTTTGTTAATCGATAAAGTGTATGAGTTAACGGATAACTATGTTACTGCTACAAAAAATGTGACTATGAACGAGCAGTTCTTCGCTGGCCATTTTCCTGGAGCACCTGTAATGCCAGGTGTCCTCATTGTAGAGGCTATGGCGCAAACTGGAGGTATTTTAGTACTTAACACTGTGCCAGATCCAGAAAACTATTTGACCTTTTTTATGAAAATGGATAATGTTAAGTTTAAGCAAAAAGTAATGCCTGGAGATACTTTAATATTTAAATGTTCGTTAATTACGCCTATTCGTCGTGGTATATGCCACATGCAAGGTTATGCCTATGCCAATGGTAAACTTTGTGCAGAAGCAGAACTAATGGCTCAAATCTCTAAAGTAAAATAAACATGAACCAACCACTAGCATACGTTCACCCTGGTGCCAAAATTGCTAAAAATGTAGTAATAGAACCATTCACAACTATTAACAATAATGTAAAAATAGGCGAAGGAACCTGGATAGGCAGTAATGTAACCATCATGGAAGGTGCCCGTATAGGTAAAAATTGCAATATTTTTCCTGGCTCGGTTATTTCGGCCGTTCCTCAGGATTTAAAATATAATGACGAGGATACCACTGTAGAAATTGGAGATAATGTTACCATTAGAGAATGTGTCACCATCAACAGAGGTACAGCAGATAGAATGAAAACCGTTATTGGTGATAACTGTCTTATAATGGCTTATTGTCATATTGCACACGATTGTATTGTTGGGAATAATTGTATTTTCTCAAATAATAGCACATTAGCAGGGCATATAACCATAGGAGACTACGTTGTTTTAGCAGGAATGACCGCCGTACATCAATTTGTATCTGTGGGGAATCACGCTTTTGTTACTGGTGGATCTTTAGTTAGAAAAGATGTGCCTCCTTATGTAAAAGCGGCTCGAGAACCTTTGTCGTATGTTGGTATAAATTCGGTAGGTCTGAGAAGACGTGGGTTTTCAACAGAAAAAATAAGAGAAATACAGAATATTTTCAGGATACTATATCAAAAGAATTATAATAATACTCAAGCTTCAGAAATTATTGAAGCAGAAATGGAAGCCACACCAGAGCGTGATGAAATCCTTCAGTTTATTAAAAATTCGCATCGTGGTATTATGAAAGGGTATTTCAAATCAAATTAACTAAAGCTAAACTAACGATTATACAAAAAAAGAATTTATGGCAACTACAAGTGACATTAGGAATGGGTTATGTATTAGATACAATCACGATATTTTCAAAATTATTGAATTTTTACACGTAAAACCTGGAAAAGGACCTGCATTTGTGAGAACAAAATTAAAGAGTGTTACTACAGGAAAAGTAATTGACAATACCTTTTCAGCAGGGCATAAATTAGATGACGTTCGTGTTGAGACTCATAAATTTCAATATTTATACAATGAAGGCGAGACATTCCATTTTATGAATACCGAAGATTATTCTCAAATAGAACTTCAAAAAAACACTTTGGACAATCCAGGTTTAATGAAAGAAGGAGAAGTTGTAACCGTTCTCATTAACTCTGAAGATGGCATGCCTCTTTCTGTTGACATGCCTGCTAGTGTAATCTTAGAAGTCACTGCAACCGAGCCAGGTGTAAAAGGGAATACTGCAACTAATGCGACAAAACCTGCTACCGTTGAAACTGGAGCAACGGTTAATGTGCCTTTGTTTATTAATGAAGGAGATAAGATAAAAATTGAAACCGAAAAGGGAACTTACAAAGAACGTGTTAAGGAATAATTTATAAATGAAATTTCCTAAACCCTATACCTTAAAAGACATTGCCCAATTAATTGATTGCACTTATGTAGGTGATGCAGATTTCTCTATTTTGGGAATGAATGAAATTCATGTGGTAGAACCTGGAGACATAGTCTTTGTCGATCACCCAAAATATTATGACAAAGCCCTCAATTCTGCAGCAACCATTATACTAATTAATAAAGAAGTCTCTTGTCCCAAGGGAAAAGCACTTTTAATTAGTGACGACCCTTTTAGAGATTTCAATAAACTCACAGACCATTTTAAGCCATTTCAATCTGCTAATAGCCAAATATCAAGTACAGCAGTTATTGGTAAAAATACAGTTATTCAACCAAATAGTTTTATTGGCCATAATGTCGTCATTGGAGATAATTGTGTCATTCACTCGAATGTAAGTATTTATGATGATGCAATTATTGGTAACCATGTTACCATTCATTCAGGATCTGTTCTGGGAAGCAATGCTTTTTATTATAAAAATAGACCTGAAGGTTATGATCGATTAAAATCTGGCGGTCGTGTTGTTCTAGAAGACCATGTAGATATTGGAGCAGGATGCACTATAGATAGAGGTGTCACTGCAGATACAACAATTAAAGCGGGAACAAAAATTGACAATTTGGTACAAATAGGACATGATACCGTTATTGGAAAAAAATGCTTGATTGCATCTCAAGTAGGCATTGCTGGCTGCGTGGTCATTGAAGATGAAGTGACTATTTGGGGACAAGTCGGGATTACTAGTGGTATAACTATTGGGAAGAAAGCTGTAATATCTGCAAAAGCAGGAGTTAGCAAATCGTTAGAAGGCGGTAAAAGTTATTTTGGAATTCCAGCAGATGATTTCCGCTCAAAATATAAGGAGATTGCATCCATAAAAAAGATTCCTGAAATACTTGAAATGTTAAAGGAACAAGACAAAAAATAGAGCATGGATTTTTCTTAAAATAAAAAGTACGTTTTTGCTTTAAAATTTTAATACAAAAAATTACATTTGCTCAATTAAATTAATAAAAGACAAATAATCACTTATGAGTGTTTTAGTAAATAGAGATTCAAAAATTATCGTTCAAGGATTTACAGGTAGTGAAGGAACTTTTCATGCTGGTCAAATGATTGAATACGGAACCAATGTTGTTGGTGGTGTAACCCCTGGAAAAGGCGGACAAACACATTTAGACAAGCCTGTTTTTAATACTGTTTTAGATGCTGTCAAAGAAGTAGGGGCAGATACAACCATTATTTTTGTACCACCTGCTTTTGCTGCTGATGCCATTATGGAAGCTGCTGATGCAGGTATTAAAGTTATTATTACAATAACAGAAGGTATTCCTGTTGCAGATATGATCAAAGCCTCCAGTTATATAAAAAACAAAGACTGTCTATTAATTGGTCCTAACTGTCCAGGAGTCATTACACCTGAGGAAGCTAAAGTTGGAATCATGCCTGGTTTTGTTTTCAAAAAAGGAAACGTAGGTATTGTCTCTAAATCAGGAACACTAACCTATGAAGCTGCAGACCAAGTTGTAAAACAAGGATTAGGTATTACTACAGCTATTGGTATTGGTGGTGATCCAATTATAGGAACAACAACTAAAGATGCTGTTCAATTATTAATTAACGATCCTGAAACTGAAGCTGTAGTGATGATTGGGGAAATAGGAGGCCAATTAGAAGCAGATGCTGCTAATTGGTATAAAGAAAGCGGAAGTAAAAAACCTGTTGTAGGTTTTATAGCTGGAGAAACAGCTCCTGCAGGCCGTACTATGGGTCATGCCGGTGCTATTGTTGGAGGAAGTGACGATACTGCTCAGGCTAAAAAGAAAATTATGAGAGCCTGTGGAATTCATGTGGTAGACTCACCAGCCGAAATCGGAAAGAAAGTAGCTGAAGTATTGGGATAAACCCCAGCACTTTTTAAATATATAAATCCGTTAACATTAATGTTAACGGATTTTTTTTGCAATAATAATTTCTAAAAAATGGGTAACAAAAACAAGACTTGATTGATATACTCGTATAAAGCTAAAAAAATAGAAATCATGAAAGCAAAAAAAATAGCATTAGGCTTATTAATTTTAGGGTTAAACTTTGTTAGTTGTTCTAAAAATGATGATAGCGTAGAAATTATTGAAAGTACTCCTGAATATCCAATGAAAACATTAATAGAAAATGGTATCATGGAATTGAATAACACCAAGGTAAATAGTCCAAATACTTTTGAGCTTGGGTATAAATTCAAACCATTTAAAAATGGGAAAATTACAGCATTAGGGGTTCGGGTTCCAGAGAATGATACTTATAGAATAACCTTATGGAATGTTGATACCGAAGAAATTTTAAAAACGATTAATGTGACGTCAAGTTCTGGACTGTTGTCATTTGAAGATATCGATCCTATAAACATAGAATCTGGAACATCCTACTTTGTGTCCGTGAATACAAATGATTATTATTCGTTTAATGATGGGGGTAATGTCATATTTCCAGCAGAAATCGATAATATTCTTATTACAGGTTATGGGTCATACTTTGGACAAAACCAAACATTGCCAGTTAATTTTGGAAACACAGCCTATTTAGGAATGGTAGACATTAAGTTTATACCCAACAATTAATGCTTGATTATTAAAATAAGGAACCATATAAAAAATCTGCCGACTTTATTAAGTTGGCAGATTTTAATTTATGAGCTGATTTGAACTTTTTTGCTTCAATCAAAAAATGATATTTTATTCCTCTCTAAGGAGCTCTGGTATATTTAATTGAAGTACCAAATCCATCAATATTCAATATAATCGTTTCACCTAACTCTGCAAGATTGGAAACATCAAAAGAAGTTGTCGCAGAAATAGAAGTTGGCTTTGTTAAGTTTTCTTTAATACTGAATTTTATACGCCTTTGTACAGGTATACTTTCCAGCACTTCTCCAGAATCTATCAATTTAACATCTTCTATTCTATCTTGAGTAGAAAGTATACTAAACGTAATGTCTAAGCAATTACCATTAATTTCTGCAGATGCTATAGGTGAGGCCTTGGTTTCCTCATAAAGTTTAGAGCTAATTAAGGTTCCTTTTTCGCAATTCCTATCAGTAAATAATATTTTATCAACGATAGCTTCATTAGTGAAATTTGGACAAGTATTTACTCCTGCAATCCCTCCAAACTCACAAACCTTATTTTTTTTACAATCATAAACACTAACAAGGTTATCTGCGCAATTTAAGCAGTTGTTTATTGAAAAAACGGCTTCTTGTTTATAGTAATATTGAACAATTTCTAAGCCATTAGCATAAGAGCTATTTACCAATTCTTTCAGCCATTCAATATTTTCAAGCGGGTCTTCCGAGCATATTTTAGAGGAAGGATTATCATCATCCGTTTTACATCCTAAAAATGACATTGATAGTAATAAAAAAAGAAAAGTGTGTTTCATAGTGTTTGGGTTTAATGTTTACCGTCTAATTTAATTAATGGATGCATTGAATAGATAAAGGTTGCGTAAAAGTATGATGTGATTTTATATCATTTTTTAATATAATACAACATTGTATTTCCTATATTTGAATATCGAATTTATTAATGAACTTCAAGAACGAAATACGCGATATGTATAATTGTGTTTTTTGTATCAAATTAAAAATATCTAAATGAAATTATTACAAGGAAAAACAGCCATAGTGACTGGGGCAAGTCGTGGAATTGGTAAAGGTATTGCTCAAGTATTTGCTGAACAAGGTGCCAATGTTGCATTTACATATAGCTCTTCTGTAGAAGCAGCAAATGCATTAGAAACAGAATTAAATGGCCTGGGGATAAAAGCAAAAGGATATCAAAGTAATGCTGCAAGTTTTGATGAAGCTCAAAAACTGGCTAGCGAAGTTGTTTCTGAATTTGGAAGTATCGACATTCTGGTAAATAATGCAGGTATTACAAAAGACAATTTATTAATGCGTATTAGTGAGGAAGATTTCGACACTGTTATAGAAGTAAACCTAAAGTCTGTTTTTAATATGACTAAAGCTGTACAACGTACCATGTTGAAGCAACGCAAGGGCTCTATTATAAACATGAGTTCGGTAGTAGGTGTTAAAGGTAATGCAGGGCAAACCAATTATGCAGCCTCAAAAGCTGGTATTATTGGATTTTCTAAATCGGTAGCCTTAGAGTTGGGATCAAGAAACATAAGAAGTAATGTGGTAGCTCCCGGATTTATTGAAACAGAAATGACCGCAAAGCTCGATGAGGAAATTGTAAAAGGATGGCGTGCTGGAATTCCTTTAAAGCGTGGTGGTACTCCAGAAGACATTGCAAATGCTTGTGTGTTTTTAGCTAGTGATATGAGTGCCTACGTAACAGGACAAACACTAAATGTTGATGGCGGTATGCTAACGTAATTTACGAACCGCGATTTTGTAATTTAAAAAATCGTCAATCAAAGACTGGTTTATCGTAAATGAAAACAGAAACTATTATTTATATTATAATTGCTGGGTTAATAGCTGTTTTTTTAGCTGTTTTTCAGTATTACAACAAGAAGAAAAGCATGTCTAAGTTGAACATGCTTTTCGTTTTCTTAAGGTCTCTTAGTATTTTTTCTATCCTTTTACTGTTAATAAATCCTAAGTTTGAGCAAATTAAGCTTTCTGTTGAAAAACCAAATTTGGTTATCGCCATAGACAACTCAAGTTCCATATCACATCTTAATCAAGAGACACAAGTTCTTAATTTAGTTGAGAAGTTATCCAATGATGATAATTTAAATGATAAATTCAATATAAATCTATATACATTTGGAGAAGTATTTAAGGTATCTGATGATTCCATTACTTTTTCAGAAAATCAAACAAATGTCAATAATGCTTTCAAACAATTATCTCAAATATATAGACAAACTACAGCACCCACATTAATAATTTCAGATGGTAATCAAACCTATGGTAACGATTATCAATTTGCAACATCAGTCTACAAACAAAATATTTTCCCTGTAATAGTAGGAGATACGGTTACATATACCGACCTGAAAATCCAACAATTAAACGTAAATAGGTATGCCTATCTAAAAAACAGATTCCCTGTCGAAACTATTTTAGTCTACAATGGAAATAATACCATAAATTCTCGCTTTGTAGTAACAAGGGGGCATACTACTGTTTATTCTGAATCGATCCGTTTTTCAAAAGAAAATAATTCCAGGGTTGTTAATTTTACATTGCCAGCAAATAGTGTTGGTGTTAGCAGTTACAAAGCTACTATTGTGCCTATTGACAATGAAAAAAACAAGGTAAATAATTCCAAAAACTTTGCAGTAGAAGTCATTGATCAGAAAACAAAAATCGCAATAATAAGTGGTTTTTCTCATCCAGATCTTGGAGTTCTCAAAAGAAGTATTGAAAGTAACGAGCAGCGCTCAGTAGAATTCCTGTCTTTAAAAGAAGCATCAAATCAAATAAATGATTTTCAATTATTTATAATAAATCAACCAAACTATAAGTTTAAGAATTTGTTTGAGGTTCTAGAAAAAGAAAACAAGAACCATTTTACAATTATAGGGACTAAAACCGATTTAAATTTTTTAAACAATATTAAATCTGGGTTTTCAAGTGAAATAACCAACCAAACCGAAAGTTATCAAGCAGAATTAAATCCCAATTTTTCACCTTTTATAGTTGATGATATTAACTTTGAATCATTCCCACCTCTAAATTCAAATTACGGACAAGTGTCTTTCAAAATACCATTTGAAGCCGTTTTAAATAAAAGTATTAATGGAATTTCAACTAACGAGCCACTTTTAGTGACTTATGAAACAAATGGTAGGCGGGAAGGGGTATTGTTTGGTGAAAATATTTGGCAATGGCGGGCACAAAGCTATATAAACAATAATGCTTTCAACCTATTTGATGACTTCATTGGAAAACTGGTTCAATATTTAGCTTCAAACAAAAGAAAAGACCGATTGAATGTAGATTACGAATCTTTCTATAATGGTAGTGGCAGTATTATAATTAAAGCTGAGTTTTTCGACAAAAATTATGCTTTCGATGCCAGGGAAACACTTAATATTTCTGTAACAGATAACATTTCTAAAGAAAAGAAAACATTTCCGTTTATTCTCAAAAACAATAATTTTCAAGTAGATTTAAGTAATTTACCGCCTTCCGAATATAACTTTACAGTAAGAGCCACTAACGAAAACATTGCTAGATCTGGGAGTTTTCAGATTTTAGAGTACAATGTTGAGCAACAATTTTTAAACGCCCATGTAACAAAGTTACAACAGTTAGCTACTAACAGTAAAGGTAAAAGTTATTTTATTGACCATACAGAAGATTTAACCAGCGATTTATTAAACGATAATCGCTTTGCATCCATTCAAAAAAGCAATAAAAATATCATACCTTTGATAGATTGGAAATATCTACTTGTAATCATCGCTTTGAGCTTAGGCTTAGAGTGGTTTATTAGAAAATATAACGGATTAATTTAAACTAAAATAAATAATGGAAAAATTACCAAAAATTGCATTACCAGTAATTATTGTTGCAATTATACTTGTTGTAGTATTAGCTAAATCGGCCGTAACCATAGGTTCTGGTGAGGCAGGAGTTCTTTATAAAACATTCGACAATGGTGTTGTTACAGATGAACCACCGTTAGGCGAAGGTTTTCATATCGTAGCGCCTTGGAATAAAGTTATTATCTATGAGGTACGTCAACAAGAGCTTTTCGAAAAAATGAAAGTACTTTCATCTAACGGATTGGAAATTCAAATCGATGCCTCAGCATGGTATGAACCTATTTATAAGGATTTAGGAAACTTACACCAATCATTGGGCGAAAACTATTTACAACGTGTTATCCAACCTGCTATCCGTAGTGCAGCTCGTAGTGTAGTGGGACGATATACACCAGAGCAATTATATTCTAGTAAACGTGACGCCATCCAAGATGAAATTTTTACTGAAACAAAAAAGATTCTCGATAAGCAATATGTGCAGTTAAATGAAGTTTTGGTGAGAGATGTTACATTGCCTAATACCATCAAAGAAGCTATTGAACGTAAATTGAGGCAAGAGCAAGAGTCCTTAGAATATGAATTTAGATTGGTTACCGCTGCAAAAGAAGCAGAAAAAGTAATTATTGAAGCACAGGGTAAAGCTGATGCGAATAAAATTTTAAGTGCTTCTTTAACAGATAAAATTCTTCAGGATAAAGGTATTGAAGCAACTATTAAATTATCGGAATCACCAAATAGCAAAGTTGTAGTTATTGGTTCTGGAGACTCTGGGATGCCAATTATACTAGGAAATCAATAAAAGTTTGAATTAAAAAAATCAGTATTTGAGTCATTATTTTAAATATTATTGATTTTTTTTAACTAAAAACATATAAAATATAATTGAGCTAAAAATTGTTACTATAATTTGGAATTATAAATATAAATTATAGATATTTGCAGAAACAAAATAAGACATGAACTTTATTCAATTACATCATCATTTTCATATTTGCTCTCAAGCGAAATGAAAATGTATTGAATAAAATCAACATATTTTTTAAACCCGTTTGAGACAATCAAGCGGGTTTTTTAATTTTAATTCCAAATTGATTGTTTCAAACTCATAAAAACAACAAAATGAGTAAATTAAGGATTGCAGTACAAAAGTCGGGACGTTTAAATGAGGACTCGATGAAAATTTTAAAAGACATCGGTATTTCTATTGATAATGGGAAAGATCAATTAAAAGCATCGGCCAGAAACTTTCCAGTAGAAGTTTTTTATCTAAGAAACGGAGATATTCCACAATATCTAAAGGACGGGGTCGTTGATGCTGCTATTATTGGTGAAAATGTTCTCATTGAAAAAGGCAATGATATTAGAGTTGCTGAAAAATTAGGATTCTCAACCTGTAGAGTTTGTATTGCTGTACCAAAATCGGTTGATTATAAAGGGATACAAGACTTAGAAGGTAAGCGTATTGCAACATCTTACCCAAATACTGTCAATGCGTATCTAAAAGCAAATAATATAACCGCCAATCTACATATCATTAACGGATCGGTAGAAATTGCACCAAATATTGGATTAGCAGATGCTATATGTGATATTGTCTCCAGCGGAAGCACCTTGTTTAAGAACAATCTAAAAGAGGTTGAAATGATTTTAAAATCGGAAGCTGTATTGGCCGTTTCACCACTTCTTAGTGATAATAAGCAAGTGATTCTTGATAAGATTCAATTTAGAATTCAGTCCGTATTAAAAGGGCGTCAGTCAAAGTATATTTTACTAAATGCTCCTAATGATAAAATCCAAGATATTATCAATGTACTGCCTGGCATGAAAAGTCCAACCGTCTTACCGCTGGCACAAGAAGGATGGAGTTCTGTACATTCGGTTATAAGTAAGAATGAATTTTGGGATGTTATTGATGAATTAAAAGCAAATGGCGCACAAGGTATTTTAGTTTGTCCAATTGAAAAAATGGTGCTTTAATACTGAACCTTGTGCAAAACGACTCGTATTAAACACAGTCGAAATAAGTCAAGTATGTTTCAGTATCTTATTAAATTGATACGATATGCAAATTATAAATAAACCAAATAAAGAAAGCTGGTCACAAATTTTAAAGCGACCAACCCAAACGGTTAATGATATTGAAGATATTGTAAGTGCTATTTTCAATGATGTCATTAAAAATGGAGATACGGCTATAAATAAATACACAACCCGTTTTGATGGTGTTGATTTACAATCAAATATAGTTTCTGAAGAAGCCATTCAAGAAGCCATAAAAAGGGTTCCTGAAAAGCTTCAAGAAGCCATAAAAAAGGCAAAACAAAACATAGAAGCCTTTCATGCTGCACAAAAAACATCTAGAATAACTATTGATACTACAAATGGTGTACAATGCTGGCAGGAAAAACGCCCTATTGAAAAAGTAGGTTTGTATATTCCGGGAGGCACAGCACCTTTGTTTTCTACCGTTTTAATGCTGGCTATTCCTGCTCAAATTGCAGATTGTAAAGAGATTGTATTATGCTCACCTCCAAATGAAAAAGGCGAACTGGCTCCAGAAATTCTTTTTGCTGCACAACTTTGTGGTGTTACAAAAATTTTTAAAGTAGGAGGCATACAGGCAATTGCTGGGTTAACATTTGGAACAGAAACCATACCTCAAGTTTATAAAATTTTCGGACCTGGCAATCAATTTGTTACCGTTGCCAAGCAGCTTGCTACAAAATTTGGAGTTGCCATTGATATGCCGGCAGGGCCAAGTGAGTTATTAGTTGTTGCTGATGATAATGCCAAGGCATCTTATATTGCTTCAGATTTGTTAAGTCAGGCAGAACACGGAGAAGACAGCCAGGTGATTTTAGTCTCTACATCTAAAAGTTTGATAGACTCCGTTTCAAAAGAAATTGAAAAACAGATTAAAGAATTACCAAGACAAGCAATTGCAGAGAAAGCAATTGCTAATTCTAAACTTATTTATGTTGAGAATGATCAATTGGCACTTGATCTAATCAATGAGTATGGTCCAGAACACTTTATTATCTGTACTGAAAATGAAGATTTTTATATCGATGGCATAGCCAATGCAGGCTCCATCTTTATAGGAAACTATACCCCAGAAAGCGCTGGCGACTATGCTTCTGGGACCAATCATACTTTACCAACTAATGGATTTTCCAAAGCCTATTCTGGGGTAAACCTCGATAGTTTCTTAAAAAGTATGACCTTTCAAAAAATATCAAAAGAAGGCCTGTTAAACATTGGAGAAACCATAGAGTTAATGGCAGACGCAGAAGGCTTGCAGGCTCATAAAAATGCTGTAACTATTCGATTGGAAGATCTCATTTCCACAAAGACGGAAATCTCATAAAATTAGTCTCCAAAATTAAAATGAAAACAACAAAATTCAATATAGAGAACCTCATTAGACCAACCATCAAGGCTCTAAAACCTTATTCATCAGCAAGAGATGAATTTCAAGGTAATAGTGATGCTATGGTATTTTTGGATGCTAATGAAAATCCATTCGAAAATGGTGTAAACCGCTATCCAGACCCACAACAAGGTAGCCTAAAACAGATACTCTCTGAAATTAAGAACATTGATACAAAAAATATCCTTCTGGGAAATGGTAGCGACGAAGTACTGGATCTAATTTTTAGAGCCTTTTGCGAACCTAATAAAGATAATATTATCATATTGCCACCAACCTATGGCATGTATAGCGTATTAGCCAATATTAATGCTATTGGAATAAAAAAGGTACAATTATCCAACAGTTTTCAGCCGCAAGTTGAAGCAATCTTAGATGCTGTAGACGATCATAGCAAAATACTTTTTTTATGCTCACCTAACAACCCAACTGGTAACAGTTTTTCAAGCCAATCTATTGAAAAATTATTAAATAAGTTTAACGGAATTGTAGCCATTGATGAAGCTTATATTGATTTTTCAGAAGAAACTAGCTGGATTGATAGGCTGGAGGAGTTCCCTAATCTGATAGTCACTCAAACGCTTTCCAAAGCTTATGGAATGGCGGGTATAAGGTTAGGTATGTGCTATGCATCAGCTAAGATCATTTCTGTTTTGAATAGTATAAAACCGCCATACAATGTTAATGAATTAACGCAACAAAAAGCCATTCAACAATTAAGCATAAAAGGTTTGGCTAAAAGCCAGATCCATAATATTTTAAAAGAACGCACCAATCTAATTTCAGAATTAGAATCAGTGAGTTTTATTTCAAAAATATACCCTTCCGATGCCAACTTTGTGTTAGTTAAGGTTGATGATGCCGCAAAACGCTATGATCAACTTATAAACAAAGGCATTGTTATAAGAAACAGGACCACACAGCCAGGTTGTGAAAATTGTGTACGATTAACTGTTGGAACTCCCGAAGAAAATAAAATATTAATAAACACTTTAAAATCAATATAATGCAAAAAGTTCTTTTTATTGATAGAGACGGAACCATTATCAGAGAACCCGCTGATGAGCAAATCGATTCGCTTGAAAAATTAGAATTTTACCCTAAAGTATTTCGATACCTTGGTAAAATAGCTAAAGAACTAGATTATGAAATAGTTATGGTAACCAATCAGGATGGATTAGGAACTGATGCCTTTCCTGAAAGTGATTTTTGGCCTATTCATAACTTCATCGTTAAATGCTTTGAAGATCAGGGGATTGTCTTTAAGGAGCAATTTATAGACAGAACTTTTGCAAAAGACAACGCCCCCACAAGAAAGCCCAATACAGGACTACTAACACAATATTTTTCTGATGATTACGACTTAGAAAATTCATTTGTGATAGGAGATAGGCTAACAGATATCGAATTGGCAAAAAACTTAGGCGCTAAAGGCATTTTTATAAATGATGAGACACACCTAGGAACAGATGAAATCACTGTAAAAAGAGATCAACTAGACACTTTTATAGCTTTAGAAAGCAACGATTGGGAAAAAATCTATACCTTTTTAAAAACCAGTGCACGTACTGGAGAAATTGTTAGGAACACTAATGAAACCAAGATTGCCATTCAAGTAAATCTGGATGGAACAGGAAAAAGCGATATTGATACTGGCCTGGCCTTTTTTGATCATATGTTAGATCAAATAGCCCGTCACGGACAAATCGATCTTACTATAAATGTGGATGGCGATTTAGAGGTTGACGAGCATCATACGATCGAAGACACCGCTATCGCTTTAGGCGAAGTTTTTAATACAGCTCTTGGAAATAAATTAGGGATAGAACGCTATGGTTTTTGTTTACCCATGGACGATTGTTATGCACAGGCAGCCATCGATTTTGGAGGAAGAAACTGGTTAGTGTGGGAAGCAGATTTTAAACGTGAAATGATAGGAAAAATGCCAACAGAAATGTTTTATCATTTCTTTAAATCGTTTACCGATGGTGCTAAATGTAATTTAAACATAAAAGCAGAAGGGCAAAACGAACACCATAAAATAGAGGCTATTTTTAAGGTCTTTGCTAAAGCTATAAAAATGGCAGTAAAGCGTGATGTCGACAAAATGATTTTACCAAGCACAAAAGGCATGTTATAAAATTATCGTAACTCAAATATTATAAACCAAAAATCAAGTGAAATTAGTAATTATTAATTACGGTGCAGGAAACATTAAAAGTATTCAATTTGCTTTTAAACGCTTAGGAATTGATGCTGTTTTATCAAACAATCCAGAAGAAATATTGGCTGCAGACAAAATTATTTTTCCTGGTGTTGGTGAGGCTAGTTCAGCTATGATTATGCTTCAAAACAGCGGATTAGATAAGCTTATTCCCAAATTAAAACAACCAGTTTTAGGGATTTGCCTGGGTATGCAACTATTATGTGAATCGACAGAAGAAGGAAATACTAAAGGACTTGGTATATTTAGAACCAAAGTGAAACGCTTTAATAACGGTGTAAAAGTGCCACAAATGGGATGGAATGTTATTAAAGATTTAAAATCTGATCTGTTTTCCGGGATTAAAGAAAATGAATATATGTATTTAGTACACAGCTATTATGCTGAACACTGTGATGAAACGATTGCTAAAACCGATTATGGTATTAATTATGCTTCGGCATTGCAACATAATAATTTTTATGGTGTACAATTTCACCCAGAAAAGAGTAGCTTAGCTGGTGCTAAAATATTAGAGAATTTTTTAAAATTGTAACTAAAATTTCTTCGATAGATGCGTTAACAATACAAACAAAAGAATCGAAATAGAAATTAATAAAAAATCATAGAGCTCATGAAACTGTTTTGCTATTGTTTGGGCTACTGAGATTGAGATAATAAAGCGAAACGCTAAATTTTTGATTAAATTCATATAATTCAAATATATATTATTAATGATTTAAAATCATTTAATTATGAGAATAATACCAGCCATAGATATCATAGACGGAAAATGTGTTCGATTAACCAAAGGAGATTACGACACCAAAAAAGTATACAATGAAAACCCTTTGGAGGTTGCCAAGATGTTTGAAGGTTCAGGCATCGAATACTTGCATTTGGTTGATTTAGATGGTGCAAAGGCTAAACATATAGTAAACTATAAAATACTAGAGCAAATAGCCTCTAAAACGAGTCTCAAAATAGATTTCGGAGGCGGTTTGAAAACAAACGAAGATTTACATATTGCTTTTAATTCTGGAGCAAAGCAAATTACCGGAGGAAGCATTGCCGTTAAAGACGCTGAAACATTTGAGGGTTGGATTAATAAATATGGTGCCGAAAAAATTATCTTAGGAGCCGATAGCGACCAGGGGAAAATATCCATTAGTGGTTGGATGGAACAAAGTAAGGAAGATGTTATTCCGTTTATTAAATCGTATCAAAAGAAAAGCATTAAATATGTTATTTGTACAGATATTTCAAAAGACGGTATGCTTGAAGGGCCATCGATTGAATTGTATAAACAAATTATTTCAGAATGTACAAATAGTAGTAATGATCAATCCATTAGATTAATAGCATCTGGTGGTATTTCATCTATTGATGAACTACCCATTTTAAAGGAAATTGGCTGTGAGGGTGTCATTATAGGAAAAGCTATTTATGAAAACAGAATAAGTCTCTTTGAATTAGAAAAATTTATATAGTACATGTTGACAAAAAGAATCATACCCTGTTTGGATATTAAAAATGGACGAACCGTTAAAGGTGTTAATTTTGTTGATTTACGCGATGCTGGCGACCCTGTAGAATTGGCTAAACAATATGCAGATATTGGAGCAGACGAGTTGGTCTTTCTCGATATTTCTGCAACGCTTGAAGGGCGAGCTACCACATTAGATATGGTATTACATGTAGCAGAACAAGTAAACATTCCATTTACGGTTGGTGGTGGAATTTCTTCTGTTGAAGATGTAGATGCCTTATTGCAATGTGGTGCAGACAAAGTATCAATAAATTCATCGGCTGTTAAAAGACCTGAATTGGTTAATGAGCTATCCGATAAATTTGGAAGTCAATGCGTGGTTGTTGCTATTGATGCAAAGCAAGTAGATGGTGAGTGGAAAGTACATTTGGCTGGTGGCAGTATCCCAACCGACATTGATTTGTTTGAATGGGCAAAAGAAGTTGAAATGCGCGGTGCCGGGGAAATTCTGTTCACATCCATGAACCATGACGGTACAAAAAATGGTTTTGCGAATGAGGCTTTAGCAAGGTTGTCTGAAGAATTAAACATTCCAATCATTGCATCAGGAGGTGCCGGAAATGTGCAGCATTTTATAGATACCTTTAAAAAAGGAAAGTCTGATGCTGCTCTGGCAGCTAGTGTGTTTCATTTTGGTGAAATTCCTATTCCAGACTTAAAGAAAGAGTTAAAAAAGAATCATATAGAAGTACGCTTGTAAATAGTGTTTTGTCATTCCTGCGAAAGCAGGAATCCATTATAATTAAACTAAAAATAAAAAGATTCCTACCGTCGTTTATCTTTACTAAGGCGAAAAAGTGGGAATGAAAAAATTATGACTATTAAATACGATAATAACGGATTAGTTCCAGCAATCATACAAGATGCTACCACAAAAAATGTGCTGATGCTGGGGTATATGAACGAAGAAGCTTATCAAAAAACAATTGAAACCAAACAGGTAACTTTTTTTAGCAGAAGCAAACAGCGGTTATGGACTAAAGGCGAAGAGAGTGGCAATTTTTTAAACCTGATTGATATAAAAAATGATTGTGACAACGATACGCTCTTAATTCAGGTGAATCCCGTTGGCCCTACATGCCACACTGGGACAGATACCTGCTGGAAAACCGAAAATGAGCCGTCTTATGGTTTTTTCTCAACTTTAGAAGATGTTATTGAAGAACGTGTTTCAAATAAGGACACCAAGAAATCATATGTAGCTAGTTTATTTGACAAAGGCATCAATAAAATAGCTCAAAAAGTAGGAGAGGAGGCTGTAGAGGCGGTTATTGAAGCTATGGACAGCAATGATGAGCTGTTTTTATATGAATCGGCAGATCTCTTATTTCACTATTTAATGCTACTAAAAGCAAAAGGATTCAGTTTAAAAGACATTGAGGAAGAACTAAAAGGAAGACACAAATAATTAAATTTCATTATATTTACACTATATAATTTAAATTATTGTACCCATGAATCTACAAAAAACCATCCTGTCTTTATTATTTTTTGTGATAACGTCATCAGCCGTATTTGCTCAAAGTGATGTTGATGCTAAGGTAAATGACTTAATTCAACAGGATAATGTTATGCTAACAGGAAAGGATAAAAGTTTGAAACTTTCAAAAACACAAGAAGCTCAAGCTAAAGAACTCTACAAAGCACTTGTTCTTTTTCAAGCAGAAACATCTAAATCAAAGAAAAAGAAAGACACATACAAAAAAGAATTACGAGCTAAACGCGGTGAAACATTAGACGCTATAAAGAGCTTATTAACTTCAAAACAATTAGCTGCTTATGATGCTTACGGAGCTAAGTAATGGCTTCAATAATTAAACCATAATTGAAAGAGGGTGTCTAAAAAGTAATTTATTTTGTCATTCAGAGCGGAGCGAAGAATCTTATTGATTTGAAAATCATAGCATTAAAATTATGATAGATTCTTCATTTCATTCAGATGACATTTTTTAGACACCCTCTTTATATTTTTAGTCTGTTGGCTCAGTATGTCATGAAATCCAACCTTTTGTTCGAGATTTTCTGGAAAACCAAAGAAAAATGAATGCAAATACAATTATCATTATAGTCATCCATAAATTTATAACCTTTCCATTAATAAAAGCATATCCCATTTGAAGAATAACAGCAATTAATGAAATTCCCCAAAAGATTGTCGCCCATTTTTTTCTTAATAAAAGCCCAATAGCTCCAATAAAAACTGCAATAGCAAATACCGCAGTGATCCATGAAGGGGCATTCGTTGCTATTTCAAGCTCTTCGGCAGAAAAAGCGTTACGGTATCTTTCCGTATTATAGGCTTGTCCTAAATAGCCGTCGACTCCAAGTCCGTTCCATATAAGCGCTATTACGCTTACTACCCAAAACCAAACAGGTGGTTTTATTGTTGATGTTTCTGTCATAATGATTAGTTTTTAGTTAGTCATTGAGCTATACAAGTTATGACTTTTTTCAAACAGTTAATAAAATGTGTTTTTTCTATATTAATATTGAAACTCTGTAAGCGTAACAATAAAGTAATAGGTCATTTTTTATACCAACTTAATTCAAGGCAGGGCTATAAATGCAAAAAGCCTATTTGAAATTTTCAAATAGGCTTTTATTTTAAATCGTACTATTTAGATTATGGTCTTACTTCTTTTTTAACAATGTAAAAGTTGTCAAAATAGGCTACATAATTTTGACCCCCACCCAAAATTCTAAAATATAATCTTGCCAATGGTTGTGCATTGGTTACTTCAAAGCTTTGTTCTAGCCACTGTCCTGCAGGCTTGTCTGGACTATTCCAGAACTGACGCCATTCGTTTAAGAACCATAAACCAATCTCGTTAGGAAGGACATCTCTAGATTCAACATACATCCAATATTTTACTTCATAGGTTACACCAGCTTCAAAAATTATTGGATCGTCAAGATACACTTCAGCAGCACATCTTTCTCCATTTACCATAGACATTTTCATACTATAATCACCATGATAAGCTCTTTCATCGGTCCATTCTAAGCCACCTTCATTAGCTCCCCAAGCAGGAGCGAACGGTTGCCATGGCGCGCCAAAGTCTTCAAAACTGCCAAAAACATCACCTAATAAGTTTACATCATGCATGATTACAGGTGCATCTGCAAAAGCAACCGGAGTACGTGTATCTGTCGATTCTATACCACTTCCTGATAAAAGTGTCACTGTGATTACATCTGGTCTATAAATGGGATCGGCTAATACAATGTCTAAGAAAGTCGCATCGTCTTCATTAATCGTAACCGATGCAACTGGGAAAACAGTACCATTAACTTCAACTTCGAAGAACGATTCTTTATTTATAAATGGAGCAAACTCACCATTAAAAGGCACACTAATCGTTTCATCTTCTAATTCAACAATATCTCCAGTAAGCTCAAACGGTTTGCTAGAAGGTATAACCTTTATAGGCCTTGGAACTAGATATTGATCAAAATCTCCTGGGATATTCTGTCCTTGTCTCGATACATTAACACCAGCTTCAAATTTTCCTAATCTCTTAAATATAATTTGCGCTACTTCATCACTACTAGAAGCAATAACATCATCTGGTTGGTGTTCAACACCTTCATCTAGATCATTTCTAATAAACCACCATCTGTCAGTCGGCTCTCCAATGGTCGTTATATCTGTAAACTCAAGAAAGTCTCCAGCTTCAACATAAATAGTGTCGTTACTTTCATGCTCTATTACTATATCGTTTTGTTTAATCTGAATTTCGGGAATAATGGTATCGTAAACCTTTACACTAAATGTTGTATCGATAACCCAGTTTCCTTCTCTTTCTTCAGCGGCTAACGTATATGGACTTCCATCTCTAAATCCTCTAAACTCTACATATTCATCAAATACATTATATAGTCTGACTTTTTGTTGTCCAGATTCTTTAAAGTATACATGTATTGTTTTATCTGTTGATGTTGTGTCTCCAGGATTGATGATTTTCTGTTCAAATATCTCTGAAGAATCTCTACTTTTAAAGGGACCTTTCAGGAAAAAGTTCCCTTCGTCAATGGTCCATTTATGGTCGATATACCCTCGTGATAAATTAGTAAAGGATATATATTCAAAAATATTTATTTCTAAAGGCTTTTGCCCTTGGCTCGTATAGAACCCAGTGTCTGAAAACTCATTCGGTGCATCGTAACTATCATCCTGACACCCAAAGAAGGCTAGAACCAGCATGATAGTTATTAAATATATATTTTTCATAATCTTTTTTTTAATTATATAAGTTTGGATTAGCTATTGTTTCACTATTTGGTATTGGCCAATAAGCATGGTTCGCTTCATTATAGTTTATTGCTGCTTCTTGAAACTCATTCCAATCAAGATCTACTTCTGGATCTGATGTATCCAACTCTTTCACAATCGAGGCCCATCTCCACGCTGTTGTACCATCTTCTTTTTCGACTTCATAATGATCTGCCGCATACCTTTTAGTAGCTAATTCTTCAAAACGCTGCTTTTTAATGCCCCATCTTCTAAGGTCTATATTTCTATTTCCACCGTCACCTTCTGCAGATAACTCAAGTGGATACTCTACATACATTAAATGATCCATTAATCTGTTCGCATCATAGACCTCGTTATCATGATCATTTAATGGATATTCTCCAGATCCTATAGGTCCTAATAATCTAACTCCAGATCTACGTCTTACTTTATTTATATATAATAGTGCTTCATCTACGTCTCCAGTTTGCACCATACATTCAGCATATTGTAAGTAAACTTCTGCTAAACGAATTAATCTTTGGTTAATACCAGAACGTACTTTTCCAGGAGTGATATCTGCTTCTTTCTCAAAACCTAAATCCCAATTGGTATGCTTTCTCCAAAAGCATGTCATCTTAACGTTAAAATTAGCAGCCTGACCCGTTTTAGGAAATCCGTAATATTCCATATCCTCGTCGTCAACCAAAGCTACAGACCAAGAAGTTCTTAAACTAAATCTTCTAAATCTTTGGGTACCATCTTCTTCCGTAACTATATTTCTAGGATCAGAAAAGTCTAAGGGATCATTTCTATATTCTAAAATCAACCAATTAGCTGCTACTGCGCCAAACCATTGACCAGGAGCTCCTGTAAATTGTCTATCATAACCACTTGTGGAAGCAGTATCTCTAATATCCCAAGGGTTTAGCTCATTTTTATAATCTATAGAATAAACCAACTCTAAAATAGACTCTTCATTGAGTTCGTCCAGTGTTGTAAAGTTACTTCCTATATTTGGAGTTAAACTATATCCAAATTCGTCTATAACACGTTTAAAATGGACAGCAGCTTCGGCATAATTTCCAGCGTATAAATGCGACTGTCCCATAACAGCCACAGCAGCTCCTGCTGTTACTTTCCCTTTTTCTTTATCATCCCAGGTTGTAGGTAAATTTTCTGAGGCATATTGCAAATCTGCTAGATAAAACTGTCTTACTTCATCAGCTGTATTAGCTGGTCTATAGTATCCATTATCGCCACCAGCAACAATATCCCAAATAGGAACAGAACCACCATTGAATGAATTATGGAGGTTAAAATAGGCATAACCTCTAATAAATCTGGCTTGAGCCAAAATAAGGCTGTTTTCTTCTTCAAGATCATCATTCCCATAAGTTCCAGCTAACCGTTCTGAAGCTTCAATAACCTGATTAGCTCTAAAAACAGTTGTATATAAAGCACCCCATTTTTGGTTAATAGCACTAGATGCTTCATTAAAGGTCTGTAAATAATACTCGTTATTGTTGTTTGGTCTTTGCCAACCACTAGACCAAGCTAAATCTGATCTTGATAATTCATTTACTAAATGGTAATTGTGAGGGGCAGCCATCCCTTTATATGCTCCAACAATACCTAATCTTAAGTCATGTATATCATCCCAAAATGTATTGGTCGATATGGCATTAGGGTTATCTTCATCAAGAAAGTCATCTTTACATCCTGTTATGATTGAGCAAAATGCCAGAATCAGGACTATTTTTATATTTAATACTTTTTTCATAATCATTTTTTTAGTTTAGAATTCAAATTGTAAACCAGCTCTTACTTGAGAACTTACCGGATAAGTCCCTTTATCTATACCTCTGGTACTTAAACCGTTATTACCTACCTCTGGATCGAATCCATCATATTCGGTAAGGGTCAAAATATTTTGTCCTGTTACATAGAATCGTAACTTAGACAATCCAAATTTTTCTAATTTACTTCTAGGAATACTATAACCTAGTGTGATGTTACGTAATCTAACAAAAGTGCCATCTTCTAACCAGTAATCGGTTCTACCTCTTACGTTGTCATGTGTTTGAGATCCTCTGTATATAGGTATTTGCGAAGTTGGGTTTTGTGGTGTCCACCCATAAATTAAATCCTGGTGGTTACCAACCTGATAAGCATAAGCTTTATTACCATTCATGATTTCCCCTCCAAAGGCACCATACCATTGCATAGAGAAATCAAAGTTTTTAAATGATGATGAGAAGTTAAAACCCATTTCAAATTCAGGTGCTCCACTTCCAGAATATTGTCTATCTTCTAGATTAATGATACCATCTCCTGCATCTGGCACACCATCACCATCGGTATCGACAGTTAAGGCATCTACCATTCTTAAATCACCTAATTTTGCTTGGCTCGTAGGAAACTCCAATAAGTAGTCGGCAAGTTCCTCATCAGTTTGTATAACACCATCTGTTTTAATTAGCATAAAAGCACCTGCTTCTAAGCCTTCTTTTACTATAGATACCTGATCACTATCGTTATCTGTACCAGAAATAGTACTATCACCAAAGTAGAATTCTTTATTGGTTTCACTCATTCTGGTGATCATATTTTCGTTCTTGGTAAACGTTAAACCAGCATTCCAAGAAAATTTTCCTTTATTACGGTAATTAGCAGTAAGTTCCACACCCTGATTCACCATATCTCCAACGTTAAGTACAACCTCAGAATTAGCACCATTTCCACCTCCAACTGTAGGAGGAAGCCTCACAGGAAATAACATGTCTTTTTTATCAGTTCTGTAAATTTCAGAAGTAAAAGTAAGTTGGTTATTGAAAAAACCTAAATCATACCCAAAGTTTGTAGAAACAGACGTTTCCCATCTAACATTTTCGTTGGCAAAAGATTGTTGGGTAGCACCTAATACTAAGTTTTGGTTGGCACCAGCTCCAAATACATAATCATTTTCTAAAATAATAACAGGTCCGAACGCATAATCTTGTATACCTTGATTACCCGTAGTACCATGACTCGCTCTAATTTTAAATGAAGACACTACAGATTTTATAGGCTCCCAAAAATTTTCATCAGACACATTCCATCCTGCGGAGAAAGAAGGAAAAATACCCCAAGGTTCTTTTTCAAATTTTGAAGACCCATCTCGTCTCACACCAGCACTAAATAGGTATTTACCTTTATAATTATATTGTATTCTACCAAACATACCAATTAAAGTATTCACTCTGTCTTGTGTCCATCTATTGGTTCCCGAACCTGCATTTGGATCGGCAGTAGCACCATTTATTACTGTTATATTATTATCTGCAATATCAAACTTTGAAGCAAAAAATTGAGAATACGAATATTTCTCTGCAGAATAGGTTGCTGTTAATTGAAAGTTATGGTTGCCAAAACTCTTCTTAAAATTAAGAATATTTTCCCAAGTATTTTTTTTAGCAAGTGTACTCTCATTGTAAATTCTTGATCTATCTGTGGTAAGTTCATTGCCTTCCCAATCGTAAGCCCTAAATTTAGGATTGATAGTGATTCTTGTGCCATTATCTCTACTAACAGATGCTCTGGTCGTTAATTTTAAATCATCATTAAAATTATATGTCAAGCTTAAAGCACCATCAAAATAGTGATTTTCAGAATTGTCACGTTGAATTAACCGAGTCCCTAAATATGATAGATTTTGCGCTTGTGAACCATCACCAGCATCATCGTTTTGCGTATTATCAATTTGCAACTCTGGTTGATAAGCAGCATAACTAATAACTTCTTTGGTTAAGCCCCAAGGTGCGTATTCACGTTCCTCCATTCGAAATGATATAGCAGATTGAATATCCCATTTCCCTTTACTATAAAAGGTGTTAGATCTTACATTAAATCTTTCTAGACCAGATTTTATGATGACACCTTCTTGATCAAAGAAATTAGCTGTAACATTATAGGTCAATCCATCTTTTCCACCCGAAACATTTAAGCTATAGTTTTGAATAGGTGCATTATCATTTTCAATAAGAGGTTTTAAGCTTGTATTATTTGATAACAAATGAGGCGCACGCTCTATAATAGTCCAGGTATTTCCGAAAACAGAATTGTTTTGAGCATTACCCGTTAAAAATAATTGATAAACCTTGTCCTCAAGCCCTAAAGTAGGAATACCAGAAGTAATGCTTTGTATACCATAATAACCGTTAGCGCTCACTTTCATTTGACCTTCTTTACCTTTTTTGGTCGTTATTATAATTACCCCTGCAGCACCCCTAGTACCATAAACCGCAGCAGATGCAGCATCTTTTAATACATCTACACTTTCAATCTCTTCGATACTAATTCTTGGATCCCCTTCAAAAGGAATACCGTCAACGACATATAAAGGTCTATTATCTCCAAAAACAGATGTTAGACCACGAATTTGTACATTAGCCTCATCACCTGGGGCTCCAGAACTAGCAGAAACGGTCACACCCGCTATTTGCCCTTGGAGTGCAGAACCTAAATCTGAAGTAGCTGTATTAACAATATCGTCAGACTTTACTCTGGCTACTGCTCCTGTTAATTCTTTCTTTTTCTGTGTACCGTACCCAACAACAACGACTTCTTCTAATGTGGAAAGGTCCTCTTTTAAATCTACATTAATTGTAGTTGCACTACCTACAGAAACGGTTTTGTCTATGTATCCCAAGTAACTAACCTGTATCTTACTACCAGGGTTTGCTTTAATTTCATAGTTTCCGTCAAAGTCAGATACAGTACCTGTTGTAGTTCCTACTACTATGACCGTAGCTCCAGCTAGAGGCTGTCCATCACCAGTTACTTGCCCCTTAATAGTTGTAGATTGTGCATGAATTGCACCTACACTGCCTAAGCAGCAAACAAACGTCATTAGAAAAGCCTTGAATTGCCATCTTTTAAATAGCATCTTTTCAAGTAATTTGATTTTCATATTTTATATTAGTTAAAGTTTAAGTGACAAATATTGCTAATTAATGAAGTAAAGAAGGAAACGCATGTACTTATAACTAAAACATATGTCCCAAATCTTAATTAATTATTAATTATTTGTAAACTTTTTTTTACTCGAAAAACACATAAACAACTGTGAATAAACAACTTAAAAGTCATGTAGCATTAAGGCATAAATTTCAATTTTTTAGCTGGTATTAATTAAGAAAATAACCTATTTTACATGCCTATTTTAAGACAAATGAAGAAGTATTTTTATGTTTTTACTATTCAATATTTAGGGTATCGTTTTCATGGTTGGCAAAAGCAGCCCAATGTAAAAACACTTCACTTGATGGTAGACAGAACTCTAAATTTTATTCTGGAAGGAAAACGTTTTAAAAGTTTAAGCTCTGGTCGGACTGATGCTATGGTTTCTGCAGAAAATGCAGCTTTCGAATTGTTTCTATTCGAACCTATTGAAGACAAACAAGCTTTTTTAGAACTCTTTAATTATAACCTTCCTCAGGACATTAGAGCTACCAGCATACGTGAAGTTGATGCGGAATTTAATATTATAAACCACTCCAAAATTAAAGAATACCTATATTTATTTACTTGTGGAGAAAAGTGTCATCCGTTCTGCGCGCCCATTATGACCACCATTCTTGATGATTTAGATATTGACATCATGAAACAGGGTGCCAAACTTTTTGAAGGTCAACACTATTTTAAATCTTACTGCTATAAACCTAGTGAACATGGTATTTACAATCGAGAAATTTTACGTTGCGAATTGGTAGAAAACACCATTTATTCGGCTAATTACTTTCCAAAGAACACCTATCTATTAAGAGTTAAAGGAAAAGGATTTATGCGAAATCAAATAAGATTGATGATGGGCACACTAATCGATTTAGGAAAAGGCAAATTAACCTTGGAAGATATAAAAACGAGCCTTATGTCCGATAGCCAAGTAAGAATGGAGTACATTGCCCCAGCATCTGGGCTCATTCTTAATGACATTGAGTTTGAATAATAAAGTGATTTTTGTAATTTACCTCACATTATTAAGACTATTGAACGTATTCAAACTATAATTTATCAATTTCAAAAAAACGAACAAACATGGGAGTACAGGTTCCAAAAGAAGCACTAGATTTTTTTAAAAAGTTAGAAAAGAACAATAATAGAGATTGGTTTAACGAACGGAAGAAAGCATTTAAAGCTGTTGAAGCCGAAGTTAAACAAGTATATAATACCATTTTCGATACGCTTAATACGCATGATGAAGTTGATAAGGTAAAAATGTTCAGAATTTATAGAGATGTACGCTTTTCTAAAAATAAGGATCCTTATAAAACACATTTTGGCGGCTCGTTTCACAGAACGAAACCAAAATTAAGAGGAGGCTATTACCTTCATATCCAGCCAAACAATGAAAGTTTTATTGCAACAGGTTTTTGGGAGCCAGCACCCGCCGATTTATTACGAATTAGAAAAGAGTTTGAAATGGATGATAGTGAAATTCGTGAAATCTTAGCAAATAAAAAGTTTAACAGCGTATGGGGAGACACCTTTGTTGGAGACGAGGTAAAAACAGCCCCAAAAGGCTTTAGTAAAGACCATAAAGCCATAGATCTTATAAAAAAGAAACAATATATATTTACTAAGAAATATACGGACAAAGAGGTTTTGGATGCGAACTTTATAAGTGAAGTCAACGAATCATTTAAAACCATTAGACCATATTTTGATTATATGAGTGATGTCCTAACGACCGATTTAAATGGTGTTTCTTTAATATAAATCTAACACCTTTAAATACTAGGTTATTATGTTTAACATAGAAACCCACGTTGTTTTATTTAAACAGCAGTAAGCAATTCTGGTTTTTCAAAAAGTTGAATATTATTGCGTAATCGCTCTTTAACAATACGCATCATTCGCTTATTTAGAGCTGATGAGTTTTGTATGTACAATTGATATTCTTCAACTGTAAACTGTCCAATAATCATACCTTTTAAAGAATTTCTAAACTTCATGTCTTTTTGAATCGCATTCTCAATATAGATCAGTCGTTTTTCTATGGACAAATCATAAAAAACCGATTTATGCTTAACAATATAGTTTTTAAAAACAGCAATTAAAAGGTCACCTTGGAGCTTGGCAATAGGTCTTAAAACTAAATTTTGAAACCGCTCATCACTACTCATAGCATCATTAATGGTAGCAGAAGGAACTTCTGGACGAATACTTTTCAGCTTAAATTGTCTTGTGTTCATGATCTTGGTTTTTATAAAAATATTGATTATTAAAACCTGAAAATAATAGGGAAGCCTATAATTGTTAACGAGGTTATTAACAAAAAGGCTGAAAATATTCATTTTCAGCCTTTTAACCAATAATATGATGCTTGATACTATTTCGAAATTTCTTTTGGAATCCTAAATCTGGCTCAAACCTCCATCAACCTCTAACTCAACACCATTAATATAAGAGGCATCATCTGAAGCTAGAAATAAAGCAGTTTTGGCGATCTCTTCAGCAGCTCCAAAACGTCCTAGCGGCACCATGGCAGCAAAACCTTTCCCGGTTTCCTCAAGTACTTCCTCTGGCAAGCCCATTTTTCCAAAAATAGGCGTTTCTATGGGGCCGGGTGCAATCGTATTTACACGTATGCCCCGCGATTTCACCTCAGAGGTTAATACTTTTGAAAAAGCACGTAATGCACCTTTGCTTGCAGAATATACACCAAAACCATCAAATGCTTTTTGATTTACAATGGAACTTGTAAATAAAATAGAACCTCCGTCATTTAAATGGGGCAGAGCCTCCTTAGTTGCTAAAATAGGCCCTTTAACATTGGTTTCGAAAACAGCATTATAATGGTTTTCGTCAATCGCTTCGATTGGGGAAATTGGAGCCACTCCAGCATTTAAAAATAATACATCAATATTGCCAAATGCATCGGTTGCTTTTTTTATTAGTTTCGCATTGTCTTCTGGTTTTGAAGCGTCTGCCAAAACAGTAATAAATTCTCCTTCTAAAGTTTCAGCTACTTCATCTAATGCTTCTTGACGCCTTCCCGAAATAACAACCTTAGCGCCTTCTTTTAAAAATAATTTAGCCGTAGCTAATCCAATTCCACTGTTTGCACCAGTTATAACGGCGACTTTGTTTTTCAATTTACTCATGTGATTCACATATTTTTATTTGAAACAATCGTTCCAAATAAGGTTAAAAAAAATTAAATTAATGTTTGTGTTATAGTTTTTGCAATACTTTTCAATTCTTTCTTATCAGATATCATAATACCAATAGTTCTAAAACCCAGTATGGATGTAAATAAATACCAGGCATATTCATTAGCCGTTTTGTTAAGGTTAATGATGGATTCTTTTTGTCCTTTTCGAACTAATTCTTCTAATAAAGCAATAAAAGAACGTTGATTGTCATTTAAAAACTTATCAATAGATTTATCCTGATTGGCCATTTCTGAAGTACAATTAGTAATTAAGCATCCCATGTTATCTTTATCCTCAACGATTTCATTTATATAAAATTTAAAAAGAAGCTCTATAGCATGTAATGGGTTTTGTCCCTTATGTAATGTTTCAGAAATTTTTATAGTATAAACACCTTGATATGATTTTAAACACTCCAAAAACAAATCTAACTTGTTTCCAAAAGAATTATATATACTGGATCTGTTAAGAGCCGTTGCATCGACCAAATCCTGCATAGAGGTTGCATTAAACCCCTTGTCATTAAAGACATTGGTGGCCTTTTTTAAGACCAGCTCTTTATCAAATGTTTCTACTTTTGGCATTTTTATTTGAAATGTTCGTTCCAAATATATAAAATATTTTCAAACAGCAGTGTTAAATTTTTGTTATTCAAAAAAAATGAAGTTACTTCCGTAGCACAATACATAAAAAATACTTTCAAAATATTTATTTTTGAAGAAACAAGTATAGCATATGAAATTTGGAAGTGTTAATAACCCTGAACAAATAGATTTCACTTTACCTAAAGATCATTTAGAAACCTACAATGTATTAAACAGTGTAAAAGATGATAATATCCCTGAAATTTATGTAGGTTGCGCCAAATGGAATCGGGCAGATCTCAAAGGGTTTTATCCTAGAGGGACTAAAGACGAGTTGGTATATTATTCGAGACAATTCAATGCTATTGAATTAAACGCCACCTTTTATAGAATCTTTCCAGCCGAACAATTTACTACTTGGTATAACAAAGCGCCTTCTGGATTTAAATTTTTCCCTAAGCTAAATCAGGAAATAAGTCATTGGAAACGTTTACAAGACACTCAAGCAATTGTTGAAGATTACTTGTACAACGCTTCAAATTTAAAAGAAAAACTGGGTACTGTTTTTTTACAAATGCATAGCAATTTTGCTCCTAAAGATTTTAACAGAGTTATTTCTTTTGTTGAAAATTGGCCAAAGGACATCCCATTAGCTATTGAATTTAGACATACAAACTGGTATAACGATCCTACTGTGTCTCAAGAATTATATGAACTATTGGAAGCAAATAACATATCCAATGTTATTGTAGACACAGCTGGTAGACGTGATTTAATGCACATGCGTTTAACCAATGCTACAGCTTTTATAAGATACGTAGGGGCTAATCATCAAACAGATTATTCCCGTTTGGATGATTGGGTAAAACGATTAAAATTTTGGAAAGATTCTGGAATTAAAGAGATTGATTTTTTTATTCACCAAAACATAGAAAAAGAGTCTCCTTTATTATCTGCTTATTTCATAAAAAAACTAAATAGTGAATTGGGGTATGCCTTAACAGTTCCTAATGAAAGTAAACAACAAACATTGCTTTAATACTTTGTTTTAAAAATTGTAATCAATTTCATTGTTCTATTGCATTAAATTCAATAAAGACAATATCCATTAGCAATTTTATAAAAATTTTATAGCAAAGCCTCTTAAAGTTTTAAATATCTGCAATAAAACATAAATTTGTAGGCACTTATAGCTTCTCATGCTGGATTTTCTTTGACATTGAGGAGTTTTAATACAAAATTTAAGATATTTATGAGTAAAACATTGTTTGACAAAGTGTGGGATTCGCATGTTGTTAGAAAGATTGAAGGTGGACCAGACGTATTCTTTATAGATCGTCATTTTATACATGAAGTAACAAGTCCAGTAGCTTTTTTAGGCTTGAAAAACAGAGGTCTAAGCGTTCTATATCCTGAGCGTACATTCGCTACTGCCGATCATAATACACCGACCATTAATCAACATTTACCAGTTGAAGATCCTTTATCGGCAAATCAATTAAAAGCTTTAGAAGATAATTCCAACGAATATGGTATTAGTCACTGGGGTCTTGGTCATAAAAAAAATGGAATTGTGCACGTTGTAGGCCCCGAAAACGGTATTACGTTTCCTGGAGCAACAATCGTTTGTGGTGATTCGCATACATCAACACATGGTGCTTTTGGTGCCATTGCCTTTGGTATTGGAACCTCAGAAGTAGAAATGGTACTGTCTACACAATGTATTATGCAGCCAAAACCTAAAAAAATGCGCATTAACGTAAATGGGCAATTAGGAAAAGGGGTGACGCCAAAAGATGTGGCATTATATATCATTTCAAAATTAACAACATCTGGAGCTACAGGATACTTTGTAGAATATGCTGGTGATGTTTTTGAAAACATGACTATGGAAGGCCGTATGACCGTTTGTAACTTGTCTATTGAGATGGGGGCTCGTGGTGGTATGATAGCACCTGATGAAACGACTTTTGACTATTTAAAAGACAAACCATTATCTCCAAAAGGAGACGCTTGGGATACTGCTGTAGCACATTGGAAAACTTTAAAGACTGAAGCAGATGCAACTTTCGATAAGGAACTAACGTTCTCGGCTAGTGATATAGAACCTATGATTACCTATGGCACCAACCCAGGTATGGGCATTGGTATTTCTAACAACATTCCTGATGCCGATACTGTTGAAGGCGGTGTGGCTACTTACAAAAAGTCTTTAGACTATATGGGGTATGCAGAAAATGACTCCATGCTTGGTAAAAAGATTGATTATGTATTCTTGGGAAGTTGTACAAATGGTAGAATTGAAGATTTTAGAGCTTTTGCTTCTATTGTAAAAGGAAAACAAAAAGCAGACCATGTTACTGCTTGGTTGGTTCCTGGTTCTCATGAAGTAGAAGATAAAATTAAAGAGGAAGGCCTTTTAGATATTATAACAGAAGCTGGTTTTGTATTAAGACAACCAGGTTGTTCTGCTTGTTTGGCAATGAACGATGATAAAATTCCTGCTGGAAAATATGCAGTAAGTACGTCTAATAGAAACTTTGAAGGACGTCAGGGTCCTGGATCCAGAACATTACTTGCTAGTCCTTTAGTTGCAGCAGCAGCAGCAGTTACAGGCGTAGTAACCGATCCAAGGGACTTATTATAATCCTCTAATAAAAATAATTATAAAACTGCCAACTGAACACTGGCAATAGAATACTAAAAAAATGGCTTACGATAAATTTAATATACTAACAAGTACAGCAGTTCCATTACCGTTAGAAAATGTTGATACCGATCAAATTATACCAGCTAGATTCTTAAAAGCAACAGAACGTAAAGGGTTTGGAGATAATTTATTTAGAGATTGGAGATACAATGGGGACGATACGCCAAAAGAAGATTTTGTATTAAACAATCCTATTTACAGTGGTAAGATTTTAGTAGGAGGAAAGAATTTTGGTTCTGGTTCTTCTAGAGAACACGCTGCTTGGGCGGTTTACGATTATGGATTTCGTTGTGTTGTATCTAGTTTTTTTGCAGATATTTTTAAAAACAACTGCTTAAATATAGGTGTTTTACCAGTACAAGTGAGTCCTGAGTTCTCAGAACAAATCTTCAATGCGATATACGAAGACGCCAATACAGAAATAGAAGTGAATTTACCCGAGCAAACCATTACTATTAAATCTACGGGAGCTCAAGAGTCTTTTGATATTAATAGTTACAAAAAAGAAAATATGCTGAATGGTTTTGATGATATTGATTATCTACAAAACATGAAAGGCGAAATAGAAACATTTGCAAATGGTTTGATGCTATAAATGGCAATGAAGAGAATAGAAATAATGGATACGACATTGCGCGATGGTGAGCAAACCTCGAGCGTGTCGTTTTCTGCTTCAGAGAAACTAACCATAGCCAAACTTTTATTAGAAGAGTTAAAAGTTGATCGTATAGAAATAGCTTCAGCCCGAGTTTCTGAAGGCGAACTTCAAGCGGTGAAAGACGTCACTAGCTGGGCCAAAGAAAATAGTTATTTGCATACGGTTGAAGTCCTTACTTTTGTTGACAAAGGAATTTCGATAGATTGGATGATTGAAGCAGGTGCCAAGGTTCAAAATTTATTAACCAAAGGTTCATTAAATCATTTAACTCACCAGCTTAAAAAGACTTCTAATCAGCATTTTAAAGAAATATCAGAAACAATTTCCTTAGCCCAAGAGAAAGGCATTGAAACCAATATCTATCTAGAAGATTGGAGCAACGGTATGCGCAATTCGAAAGCCTATGTTTTCGAGTTTTTAGGGTTCTTATCTACGCAGCCGGTAAAGCGTATCATGCTTCCAGATACTCTAGGTATTATTACACCAAAAGAGTCTTACGATTTTGTAGAAGAGATTAAGGACAAGTATCCGAGCCTACATTTTGATTTTCATGCGCATAATGATTACGATTTAGGCGTGGCCAATGTCATGGAAGCCCTCAAAGCAGGCGCAGATGGACTTCATTTAACCGTAAATGGTATGGGAGAACGTGCTGGTAATGCGCCTATGGCCAGTACAATTGCTGTTATTAATGATTTCATGCCCGAGATAGAAACGGGTGTAAACGAAAAAGTCTTATATACCGTTAGCAAGCTGGTTGAAACATTTTCTGGGGTTATGATTCCAGCTAACAAACCAGTTATTGGCGCCAATGTTTTTACACAAACCGCTGGAATACATGCAGATGGTGACAATAAAAAGAACCTATACTTTAGCGATTTATCACCTGAACGCTTTGGAAGAACCCGTAAGTATGCCTTAGGGAAATCTTCTGGAAAAGCTAATATTCAAAAGAATTTACAGGAATTAGGACTTCAACTTGATGATGATGATTTGCGACAGGTCACACAACGCATTATTGAGTTAGGTGATAAAAAACAAGTCGTTACCAAAGAAGATTTACCATATATTATTTCAGATGTTTTAGACTATACTTATGAGGAAAAAGTAAAAGTGAACTCATATGTATTAACACATTCCAAAGGACTAAAACCTTCTACAACGGTTTCTATTACCATTAACAATGAAACATTTGAAGAAAACGCCCAGGGTGATGGTCAATTTGATGCTTTTATGAATGCTATAAGGGCGATCTTCAAAAGGAAAGACATGGTATTGCCTGGGTTAATAGATTATGCTGTAAGAATCCCTCCAGGGAGTCATTCTGACGCTTTATGCGAAACCATTATTACCTGGAAAAATACTGATAAAGAGTTTAAAACACGTGGTCTCGACTCAGATCAAACGGTATCTGCTATAAAAGCAACCGAAAAAATGCTAAACATTATAATTAATTAAGATTACAATAAAACAAAATAAATGAAATTTAATATTGCGCTTTTAGCCGGAGACGGTATAGGACCAGAAGTAATAGATCAAGCCGTCAAGGTAAGTGATGCTGTTGCTGAAAAATTTGGACATGAAATAACTTGGAAACCAGCATTAACAGGTGCTGCAGCTATCGATGCAGTTGGAGAACCTTATCCAGACGAAACACATGATATTTGTGTGGCTTCTGATGCGGTTTTATTTGGTGCTATCGGCCATCCGCGTTTCGATAATGATCCATCTGCAAAGGTTCGCCCTGAACAAGGCTTATTAAAAATGCGTAAAAAATTAGGCTTATTTGCTAATGTAAGACCGACTTTTACTTTTCCATCATTATTAGACAAATCACCATTAAAAAAAGAGCGTATTGAAGGCACAGACCTTGTGTTTCTACGCGAATTAACCGGTGGTATTTATTTTGGAGAAAAGGGGAGAAGAGATGACAGGGAAACTGCCTACGACAACTGTGTTTACACGAGAGAGGAAGTACAGCGATTGGCTAAAAAAGGGTTTGAACTGGCCATGACACGTTCTAAAAAATTATGTTGTGTTGATAAGGCTAATGTTTTAGAAACATCTCGCTTATGGAGAGAAACCGTTCAAGCCATGGAAAAAGATTATCCAGAGGTAGAGGTAAGTTATGAATTTGTTGATGCCGTAGCTATGCGATTGGTACAATGGCCTAACAGCTATGATGTATTGATCACCGAGAACTTATTTGGAGACATTTTAACAGATGAGGCTTCTGTTATTTCAGGATCTATGGGTCTTATGCCTTCGGCATCTTTAGGATCTAACATCGGTTTATTTGAGCCTATTCATGGGTCTTATCCACAAGCAGCTGGAAAAAATATAGCAAACCCAATGGCTACGGTGTTATCTGCCGCTATGATGTTTGAAAACTTTGGTTTAGCAGATGAAGGTAAAGCCATTAGAGACGTAGTTAACAAAGCTTTAAACGAAGGTATTGTTACTGAAGATTTATCCGATGGCGGAAAAGCTTACGGAACTAATGAAGTAGGAGACTGGTTAGCAAAGAACATTTAACATTCTATATAATAACTAACTATTTTAAAAGCCCTATCAATATTTTGATAGGGCTTTTTTCATGATGAGTTCAGTTCGTTTTAAATTATTTATTCTCGTTAATAAACTCAATGACTTTATCAGCAAATAAATCAGGCTCACTAAACATAGGAGAGTGTCCGGATTTTTCAAAAATCACCAGTTCTTTTTTGCTGGAACCTAAATTATCGTAAGCTTCCTGGGCAAATCCTAAAGGAACTACCATATCGTGCTTACCCCATATAACTAAAGATGGAATCGTAATTTCCGAAAGTCTATCGGTATAGGTTACATTTCTGAAAAGATTCTCATCTAGTATGGATTGTGTGTTTAATACATTCCAAATCAGTGTTAAAGGAGTATATTTAAAAATAACATTATTATCTTGACTTCCTTCCGTATTAATAATCCCTGATTCTTCAAGTTTTTCTTCAGCAAAAAAAGCTTCGTTGTTTAAATCATACATGTCATTAATATCATTGTACTCAGAGTCTAAACCATTAACGAAATCTATAACTTTACTCCAATACTCAATATCATTCCCAATACCTATTTGTTCAGCAGCCACTCTTTTAAAATTTGAAATGTATTCTTGATACAAGCCTTTAACATTATGGCTACCATCTACATCTATCCACCCTAAAAAAGGGCTTTGGTCTTTTAATAATGTAGCTGGCCCCAGAGTACCTCCCCAGCTGTGTCCCATTAAAAATAACTTAGAATCGTTCCCGTATTTATGTTTAATCACTTTAGAGAGCGCTAAAACATCTTCAGCCATGATATCTACATTTATGCCATCTTTTGAATAACTTCCTTGAGCCATTCCTGAACCTCTTTGGTCAAAATAGACTACTGCATATTCTTTTTCAATTTTGTTTTTAATAGTTGAACCTCTGTAACTTAATCCATAACCACCAGGGCCTCCATGAAGTATGATGAGAAATACTTTCTCTGAAGCATTACCATGAATGTATGCAGGCATGTCTGCATTTTTATGACGCACAAATAATGTGTTGTTTAAGTTTTCTAGATTTTCATCATCTGAACATGAAATAAGTGTAGCAAGAACACTTACTAATAGTAAAGTATATTTATTAATCAATCTTTTCATTTTTCTTTTTCTTTTTAAAATTAAAACGGTATCCATACTGAAAATTAAAAGAGGGTAGGGCTCCTGCATTATAAGGAGTCCGTAACATGAAATTGATATTAAAATATCGTCTTGTTATTTTTTTATTTTTTCGTTGTTTTCCAATGCCAACAGAAATAGATGGTGCATAATACCCTCTGCCAGGAAGGAATACTTTCTTAACATTGTCTCCACTAACTTTATAAGTTTCTGGTAAAAAAGATCGATAATATCCTAACGGGTTAAACTCTATACTAAATTGCTTGCCTTTTTTATTGGTTCTCCTCCAGGTAATTCCATAATTTGTAAAAACACCTGTATCTGTTGAAGTAGCAAAGTTTGTTGTAAACCCTAAATTGCCATTTAAAAGGAATTGATGCGAGTTTGTTCTTTGTGAGCCTCGTCTATTCTTTACTTTTATAGTTTCTTTTAAAAGGTATTCCGTACCAAAATTTAAACCATTATTCCAAAATATACTACCCGAATAAGCAATTTTAAACTCGGTTCTTTCTAAAAATGTTTGGTTAGCTAAACTTGTGTTTTTTGTGTCTTCTATACTTTGTGAGTACCCTTTAATCAAGGAAAGTATTAGCGGAATTAATAATTGTAGTTGTAACTTCATATACTGTTTGTTTTTAATTGAAGTTGTAAAACTACTTTGAGAGGATACTAAATTCCGTTAATGGATATGTAATTAATACTTAAAAAGTTATAAAAAAGAGAGGATCTTGTTAAAGTATGTTATTGCTTTTAGTTTTTAACTGGATACTTTTCTAAAAAATCTGGGTAAACCATGTATATAACTTCAGTTTGAACATTTTGAATGACTTCAAAAACATCACCAAAAAGAAAATGATCTTTCGTCAACTTATTTTTTTTCGCTTCAGCAACGGAAATTAAACTTCTTTCGTTATAGCCATCTATCGCTTTAGTAACATGATACGAACCTAAATATTTAAACTCACCAACTATAACATTTTGCGGTTTAAAAATACTTCTTCTTATTTTTAATTCATCATATTTTTTAACGATGATTTCACTTGGTACGGTTTCATATTTTTTAACAGACTTTAAACTCCTTCTGGCAATTCTTAATCGATCGTTCACATCTGTCTCATCAAGTTCTTTTGCAATCTCAGGAGTATATCTCGATTCTTTTTTAAGTTTAGCAATTTTGGCACTATCACTTTGAGCCTTTTTGGCAAATGCTAAAGTCCTCTTATAAAACTTAGTCATACGAATCGTTTCAGGCTTTTTAATTGTAGTCGTATGTTTCTCTGATAATATTTCAAAAACGTATGGAGACTGGCCTTCTTTTAATACAATTTGATTGTTTAATTCTTTAGTAAAAACAAAATCCACATTTTGGGCTTTTGCTTGAAAGCATAACGAAAACAGTACAATTATAAAGCACAAAAATCTCATAATTATATATTGTATTTTTAAGTTAAATAGCATTATAAATTACTTACTTTGAGGAAAAAATGCAAATATATATATTATTAAAATACTAGAAGAAACCAATAAAACATTCTATAACATGTTTTTTTAACATAAAATATAACGAAAAGAATACTCTGAAAAGCACACTTCTTTTTATGGTTTCAAAGTGAAACTTGAGCCACTAGGAAGCTCAAATAGCTCCAGGTTAAAGTAAGGGAGCGCTGCTATTAAATGATCAAATATATCGGCCATAATATATTCATAATTGGCCCAACGTTTATCGTTACTAAAAGCATAGATTTCAATAGGGATTCCTTGAGCGGTAGGGGCTAACTGACGTACCATAATGGTCATCTCCTTATTAATCGCAGAATGTTTCTCAATATAGGTTTGGGCATATTTTCTAAAAACCCCTAAATTGGTAAGGTTTCGACCATTTAATAGCATGGTTTTATCAATGTTATACTCGCTATTATAGGTATCAATATCTGCCTGACGCTGTTTTAAATAAGGGTTTATAATCTGAATACCACTTAACGTTTCCAATTGTTCTTTAGTAAGATAGTGCACACTGTCCAATTTAATCGATATAGAACGTTTAATACGTCGACCATCGGAATTTACCATGCCGCGCCAATTTTTAAAGGAATCGGAAATCAATGCATAAGTCGGAATGGTGGTTATGGTTTTATCAAAGTTCTGGACTTTGACCGTGGCTAAGTTGATTTCGGTCACATCACCATCGGCACCATACTTTTCAAACGTAATCCAATCGCCAATACGCACCATATCGTTAATGGATACCTGAATACTAGCCACAAAACCTAAAATGGTATCCTTAAAGACCAGTATAATTACGGCGGAAGCTGCACCAAGAGCCGTTAAGAACTTGATAAAGGGGGTGTCGGTAATGATGGCAATGGCCGACATGAAACCAGCCACCCAAGCAAAAATCATAAACACCTGAATATAACTATCTATAGGTTTATCCTTTAGACGAGGCAATGTCTTAAAGTAATCCTTTAAAGTATTTAAAAAACTCCTTACTATCCAAAGTGTTAACACAATAGCAAATACTTGAAGTCCTTTTTCAATTACCCCATCAAAATTTGGAAAATCCTTAAAAATAATAGGCGTGAATTCCATAGCAACCAACAATGGAATGATATGTGCAATATTGCGAGGCACCTTATTGGTGACCAGCAAATCATCAAAATTTGTTTTTGATGCCGAAGCAAACTGGCTAAAGGCTTTTACCAGAATCTTTCGAATTACAAAATAAAGAAGAAACATGGCAATAAGCAATATGAGGAGGAGTCCAAACATATTGAGGTATTCTGCCGTATTTTCTGAGACGCCCTGTTTTGTAAGATATTCAAGAATTATATGACGGTAACTGTCACCAGATTGTATCGCATCTAGAGTTTCGGCTTGTACTGTTCTTGATTGTATACTATCTATAACTTTGGTTTCTTGCATTAGGTGAGGCGTTTTAAATATTTATGGTCGACATAAAAGGTACCAAAAGGTATTACAGAGGCTACTAGTATAATTAAAAACTGATTTTTAGTCCAATCCGTTTCTTTTTTATACATAAAAGCCAGAATAACATAGCCCATAAACAAAAGACCATGCGGCATACCCAACATTTTTACATATTGTGGATCGCCTGAGATATACTTAATGGGCGTGGCAATAAAGAGTAAAAGAATATAGGAAACGCCTTCTAAAAAAGCGACCAGTCGAAATATATTGATAAATGACAACATAAATATTTTTTTAAGCACAAAAATACAATGCCAAAGGCTAAAAGCCTAGGTTTTAAATACTTTTATAAAACGTTAAAAATAATAAGTCCGTAGATCGCAAAACGTAATAGTCTCAAGGATCCATAAAGAACCACACTTTTAAACGGAAAGTGTATAATTCCAGCGGCTATGCAAGACATTGAAAAGGGGAGTGGCAAAAGAGCACCTACTATAATAAGAAAACCGCCCCATTTTTTGGAATTCTTAAGCTGCTTGGCCATTTTAACCTCCAAATAGTTATGGACACTCGGAATTTTAGTAATAAAAACACCTAGCCAGTATGAAATAAGCCCACCAGAATACGATAGAAAAGCCAAAAAGCTAAGATACAACCAAGGACTCGGCATTTTACCAGACCAGGCAATAAAAACCTCTGGAGGTATGATCCCTAAAAGCGTTTCGGATACAAAGAAGAAAGCCAATACACCATAAGCTGGTAATGTTTCGGTCATACGGACCAAGGCATCATTAATATTAAAAAAGTGATTTAAAACATAAATTCCAACAATAAGAAGCAGAATTACAGGTAATGCTTTTTTAATAGCATCCCAAACAAAACTGTAAAATCCAGTATAGCTATAATACTGATGCAGTAAGTGTAAACGATTTTTATCAGTCTTAGACTTCGGTTTAGATTTCATGTACTCATGTAAATTTAAGGCGAACAAATATACTAGTATCTGTCGTATAATAAAAGGAGAACTTATAATTTAGACCAAATTTAACATAGCAAAGCAAAAGCCTTATATAGTACCTTTTTACTAATTTACTAATAATTTTATGGTTTAGGAAACAATGCGGTATCAAAAAAGAAACGTTGACGCGCTATTTTACCGTTTTTAAGATCAAAAACCTCACAACAGGGGATACTGGCCTGGACTGGAGACAATACCTTTAGAGTCGACACATGAGTTACCGAACTTTCATAACCAATTAAATCCTGTGTTTCTACTGCAAATTCCATCTCAAATTTGCTTAAGGCTTCAAAATAATCTTTTGGATTGGTAGTTGAAAACATAGGCCCTATATATTGATGGTTATCTGCCATATAACTAGCAGCTTTTTTCATATCTGCCATATTAATCGCATTAAAAAATGCTTGAACGACTTCTAAAGATTTGTTTGTGTTATTCATAATATTTTATTCTAAATGATTAAATTTGTTTACTTGTAAAAAACAAGCAATACAAATATATTACAATACTTGCAAAAAACAAGTAAATAAGATGCGAAAAATAGAAAAGAGATCGGATTGCCCAATAAGTAGGACACTGGACATTTTTGGTGATAAATGGACTTTACTGATTATGAGAGACTTATCATTTAAGGGATATCAGTTTTACAATGAGTTTTTAGATTCAGGAGAAGGCATGGCCACAAATGTATTATCGGACAGACTAAAAATGTTAGAAGAAAAGGGAATTATCATTAGTAAAAAATACGAAAAACTAAAAACAAGAAAGCAATATGGACTTACCAAGACTGGAATTTCTTTAGTTCCAATTTTATTGGAAATGTTGGTTTGGGGAGCGAACTTTGATGATTCTACCGTTGTTATTCCTGAGTTTTATCAAAGGTTTTTAAATGATAGAACCAATCTGGTAAATGAAGTTATGATATCACTAGAAAAGGGTATGAACCAAAATTTTTGTTAGGAGTTTATGATAATTGTGATATTTATGGAATAGCATGGGGTATAAAATATTTTATTTTACATAATATTAATTATAATTCATCTTCAATATTATAATCAGACATTATATAAAATTGCTTTGTAAACTTTTGTTTTATGAATTTTATTGTAAAAGGTTTAAGGAAAGTTATAATTTATAGATTATTTTCATAATCCATACTTTGACTTAATACACGAACAATTAAAATATCAATATCTGTAGATAAATAAAAAATGGTGTGAGATTTATACGAAAATCTTTTTAATGACAGAATGAATTCAGATGCATCACGTCCTAAAGTACTATTGTCAGCTAAAATTTGAAATAGTGTATGCATTCCTGATAAATATGTTTGGGCTTGTTTTAATCCAAATGTTTCAATGCCGTACTCATACATTTTGGCAAGATCAATTTCGGCGCTTCTTGATACTTTATAAACGCCCATCTGCCCGCATACGGTCTTCAACTTCCTTCATGATATCTGGAACGGATTTATCACTAACACCACTTTCCATGCCTTCAGTTATAGCTGCTTTGAGTGCTGAAAATTTGGCATTTTTTGCTTGATCACGTCTTACTAAATCACGAAGATATTCACTATCATTAGTAAATTCTCCTATTGTAATTCGTGACTTTATCCACTTATCCTGTTTTTCAGTAAATGTTATTGTTTTTCTAATTGTTGACATAAATACATGTTTTAATAATCATACTATTGATGCAATTTAATGTATTTAATTGAATATTACAAAAATGGAGAGTGCGAATTTATGTATTCGATAAATATTCCCATTCCATACACATTCCCGCTTCACTCCTATCGTCGCTTCGGGCAAAGCGTATTCCATTACATTTTTTAAAGAAACATTTGAGAAGAAAAAAATCAAAGAAGATTTTAGATAAGAACTTCGCTTTTACCAAAGCAAAGTTACATAACGCAGAACATTATAGTACACTTTTAATATTGGATTATCCAGTGGATGATTCAATATTAAAACAATGTTTAGTTATAGATTTGATGTGTGTTACTATGTAGCTATAATTCCATATTATGTAAAATTGCCGCTACCTATGCGCTCGATTGCTTTTTATAAATTAAACGCTTATGGCGTTTATTTCTAAACACAATTTCCAACCGCATAGCCAAAACGCCAAAATAAAAGCTAACCTTTTTGCGCTATATTAAAAATCGCGTATTCGATAGATTTCGATAAGAATTAAAAAATGTTCGGAAGTAGATTACTAAGTTTATATTACTTTCTTCAAAATCCCCATATACTTATCTATTTCAGAAAAAGTAAGAGATGCAAAGCCTAAACGGGTTGCATTAAGTGATGCTCCAAAATAAGGAGCTAAAATTAAATTGAGGTTTTTGTCTAAGGCTTTTTTGTATACTTCCATTAAGTCTATAGATGAATCAAATTTAGCCCAAACTGCTAATCCTCCTTCTGGTACTTTAAATACAATATCGTTTGGAAAATGAGTGTTTAGTGCCTCACAAAAATAATCTCTACGTTGCATATAAATATTGCGCGATCTTCTAATCATTCTATCTATCTCTCCTTGCTGCAACAAAACACCCATGGCTCTTTCCATTATCGGATTTCCTTGACAATCAATCGCTTTTCGTATTTCAACAGCTTTCTCAATTATTTTTTCATCTGCCAGTAAATAACCTATTCTTAATCCAGGGCTAATAGTTTTAGAAAATGACCCTGTGTAAATTGTATTTGTAAGACCATCTAAACTAGATAATGGAAGTATAGGGGCATTACTATAGTGAAAATCGTATTCGTAATCATCTTCAATAATATGAAACCCATAAGTCTCTGCCAACCTTAACAAATTCATTCTTCTAGCTGGACTTAAACTTACTGTGGTTGGATGATGGTGATGAGGAGTTACATATACAACTTTAATCTTATTTTTTTTACATATCTCTTCTATTTCATCTACAACCAATCCATCTTCATCAACAGAAACATTGAATACTTTAGCGCCTATATATTCTAAAACATCATTGGTTCCAAAGTAACCTGGCATACCAACAATAGCTGCTTCATTTTTTTTAAGTAAGATTTTCATACTTAAAAATATCGCCATTTGACTTCCTCTGGTAATTAATATGTTTTCTTCATTACAAGGTATTCCACGTGTATCGTTTAAATATTTTACCAATTCTTTACGGAGCACTTCATCACCATAAGCACTTGTGTATGAAAACAAGTTTAAATAGCGGTCTGATTTAAAAATATTCCTATGAGCTCTCCCAATAGCTTGATTATCTATAACTCTAGGATCTGGTAATCCTCCATCGAAAATTAATACCTTATCATTTTTTGTGATGCGTGATGGAGATGAATTTATTGGATTGATTTTAATCCCTTTTTTAACTTTTGTTTCTGGTTGGTTATTCCAATTTTTGGGTTGGAATTCAGGTAATTTTTCAGAAACAAAAGTTCCTTTTCTTGGAACACTTTTTATCCATTGCTGTAATTCTAGCTCTATATAAACCTTTTCAATGGTATTTTTATTAACATCTAACAAAGTAGCCAATGACTTTATGCCCATCATTTTAGTTCCTGGTCGCAATCTACCAGATTGTATTTCCTTTATTATGGCATTTGTTAGCTGTAAATAAACAGGGGTACTCCTTTCCCTATCTATTTTTATAGTATTAAACAATGAAAACTGACCCATACAATTTATTAATTCTACCCCATTCTACAGGGTCAAATATAAACTATTTTTGCTTTGAAACAATCAAATACTTAAACATCAAGATTTTATGAAATTTATTTTGTTTGTTACATTATTAATAGCTTGTTCCTTTCAATTAGCAGGTCAATCTTCTTCTATAAAAGGGCAGTTATTGGATGAGTCAAAACAAGCGATAGTTTTTGCCAACGTTGCTTTATATAAAACCAAAGATAGTAGCATAGTAAAAGGTGTAATCAGCGACGAAAATGGAATTTTTCAATTGAAAGATGTAGCTCAAGGATCATACTATTTAATAGCATCCTATCTTGGTTTCTCTGATTTTAAAAAAGAAAACATTCAGTTATCTGCTCAAGAGCACATAGATTTAGGTCTGTTAACAATTAAAAACGCGGCTATAACACTTCAAGAAACCATTGTTATGGGTAGTAAACCAATGGTGGAAACTAAGCCAGACCGAACCATTTTTAATGTAGAAAAGACAATTAACAGCGTGGGGTCAGATGCTATTAACTTACTAAGAAAAGCGCCTGGAATTACGGTTGACAACAATAACAATATTAATGTTTTAGGAAGATCTGGAGTACTTGTGTATGTTAATGGTAAACGACTTCCATTAAAAGGACAAGATTTAAGTAACTATTTACAAAACCTAACTTCTGAACAAATTGACCGCATAGAAATTATTACGAACCCCAGTGCACAATACGAAGCAGAGGGAAACGCAGGCATTATTGATATTCGCATTAAAAAGGACAAAAAACTAGGCACCAATGCTACTGTTAATAGTGGTTTTAGTCCAGGCAGATATCCACAAACAAATTTAAGTGTTAATGGAAATTATAGAAATAAAAAAGTGAATGCTTTTGGAACTTTTGGAGGGTTTAATCGACAATCTTTTGGCAATGAATATTTTAATAGTTTCCAAAACAATTTAAACTTAAACGAAGTCGTTCAACATAACAAAGAAAATAAAGGTTACGACTATAGGTTTGGCTCAGACATCTTTTTATCAAACAAACATTTGTTAGGTTTTTTAGTAAATGGGCAAATTAGTAATAATGACGAAAACGTATTAAACACCATTGAAATTTATAACGCCACAACAAATGAATTGGATAGCACTTTGATTGCTGATAGCCATACTAAAAAAAAAATACAGCAACAGTCTTATAGCATTAGTTATGGATTTAACAATAAAAAAGGGCGTAGCTTAAATTTAGATTTAGATTATGGCCGTTATAAAAATGAAAGTATTCGGTTTCTACCTAATAAGTATTATAATCAAAACGGTGAATTATTATCAGAATTAATCAACCAATTTGATACACCAACTGATATTGAAATTTATACGCTCACCTTAGACACTAAGGATAGTATTTTTGGGGGGCAAATTAGCGTAGGAACTAAATTAAATCTCGTAAATTCAGATAATTCCTTTCTGTTTTTTGATGAAATTGATGGAGTATTTACACAAAACAATCGTCAATCTAACCAATTCAATTATAAAGAAAATGTATATGCAGGTTACCTTAATTTTACAAGACCTTTAGGCTCACAATTAAACGTTTCCTTGGGATTACGAGCTGAAAAAACTGAGGCAAAAGGAGTTTTACAAGTTTTTTCTCAAGATTTAGAGGAACCCACTGTAGATTTAAACTATTTAGATTGGTTTCCAAGTATGGGATTAACCTGGCAAGCCAACTCTCAAAATTTGATTGCCTTTAATTTCGGTCGCCGAATTAACCGTCCAGATTATAAAGTATTAAATCCTTTTAATTTTCAGTTAAGTCAATTGTCTTTTCAAAATGGGAATCCAAGCTTACGTCCAGAGGTTGTTAATAATATAGAAATCGGTTACACATACAACTACAAATACAACCTAAAATTAGCATACAGTGAAACCAAAAACCGAATTGTACAGTTCATTGGTCCAGATGATATTGATCCAAGAATAAAAGTGTACTCTTGGCAAAATCTAGGTAAGCAAAAAGTGCTCAATATTAACTTTAATACTCACATTACTATAAACAACTGGTGGGACGCTTACTTTAATTTAAATGGAGGTCACTCTCGGAATCAAGCGGATTATGGGGATGGTATTAGTGTTGATATAGAAAGCTTTTCCTATAATATTTACTATCAAAATACTTTAAAACTGCCCCATGAAATTTCAGGTGAAATATCGGGATATTTTAATGGACCCGGTATTTGGGAAGGCGTGTTTTTATACGAACCAACATATAGCTTGAATTTAGGTTTGCAACGAAAGTTTTTAAAAGAAAGAATGAATGTAAAGCTAAGTGTCTCTGATATTTTTTACCAAAGTGGATGGAGTGGTTACTCTGACTTCAATGGATTGTATTCTAGAGGTCATGGTAATTGGGATAGTAGAAGAGCAAGTCTAAGTATTTCCTATAAGTTAGGTAATCAAAATATAAAATCTAACGGATAGTCAAAATAGTTTGGTTACGTTTTTTCATACGACGTTTAAAGGCTCATAAATTTTATGTTTATGGGCCTTTATAAAAATTTATGCCATTTAATTGGCTCATTACATTTAGTAAAAGAATTTTCAATATGTTAGTAATCAATTACTTTAAAAAATATGGTCGCTCCACTAACTTATTGTTTTGTCCAAAATTTTATGAAGCAAAATTTTACATATACGCTATTTAACAAAGTATTGTGGTTAACTCCTATGGCATACTAAAAAATGAAGAATGACTTGAAAATGGATTTAGATGATTTAGTAGCTAGAGCTAAAAGAAAAGGGTTTTTATGGTTAATTCTAAAAACTATAATCCCAAAAAGAAAATATTCATTCAATAAGACTGGGTTTTGCTTTTATGAATGAGCGTAAATTAAGTTAAAAGGAATGAACCAAAAAGAATTGGCCGCTAAATTAGATAGAAACTCTAATACAGTTACTTCCATGTGTAATAATAAATCACAACCGCATTTAAAGGATTTAAAGCGTATTGCTGAAATTTTGGACGTGGATATAAGGGAGTTGTTAATTCCTACGAAAGATTCTAAGTCTTAGGTTTTAGTCCTTCAAATAAATAATCTGATTCCATACACAATTTGTCCTAAATTTTATGAGATCTCAACCACTTTTGATTAATTTAGTCATATATTTAATTTCGCTCAATCTTATCTTAAATGAAAGGAAAAATAAATATTCTTTACAATTGGTTAAAAAAGAATAGTAAAATTTTAAAAAACATAGCACTTTTCATAGGTGCGGTAGCTAGTCTATTAGCTATAATTAGTCATTTTTCCAATGATAAAATAAGTCAAACAAATAACGTCGACTCATCAACAACTACTAACAACGCAAACTCTTCTTCAACGACTATTGATTTATCTACTACTAACAACAATACAGACTCTTCAACTACTAATATTTTCATTGAAAGAGAAAAAGAAATTAATAACAGTTATTCATTAGTTGGTATAAATAGTCAAGAATTAAAAGAGAGACTAAAAAAAAATGGGATTATACAAATAAATAATGCCTCAAATAATAAAATTATTTTTTCAAGTACTGGTAATATTTTTAAATATGGAAAAGATACAAATGAAATGCATAAAAGCCTAAAAGGAGAATTACAAATAAGAGTAAATGATTGTATTTTAACTTTTAGTGAATTTATAATACCTTCATTTGGTCCAAGCCCAAAATCTATCATTAAAAATGATATAAAAAAGGAAATAGAAAATATTATAAAAAATAATACTAATCTTATTTTAGAAAAGATACATACATGCATAAATTAATACTATACCTACTTTTTATATTTATAACATTTTCTTCTTTCGCTCAAACTATTGACGAAAGTAAGTCTATCCTTGTTTTTTCTAATGAGCCAGGTTTTTTAAGACCTTTTATTGAAACGACTATAAAGGAGTTAAAAAACACAACTCTTGATAAACCATATTTTAAAGAAGTTTATTCATTAAACAATTATGATGAAGACACAGTAATTAGGTCAAAAATTTCTAGAATAATGTGGGAGCAAGAAAATGCACCAGATTTAATTAGTAACAAACCATTAAGTAATGCAGACATAGAATTTCAAGATGAAATTATTATAAAACTCACTAAATATGATTATTTCCTTACTGTTAAGACAAATAATTTAGGAGAATTAATAGAGTTTCAGTTTCAATTATTTAGAACTCTAAAATCAGATCATAAAGGGCACAAAAATTATCTAAAAAGAGTATTAATTAATAATATAATAGCAGTTGAAAACTTCTTTATAAACCCCAAGAAATCAGAATATTTGGCAGATATTAAAAATGCTATACAGAGACTTTTTAAAGGAACTAACCGTCTGCCTATCGCAGATGTTGAAATTTTTCAGAAGAAAATTAAAACAGGAGACACTATTTATATTTCAAAAGGAACTAAACTTAAATTAGATGCATCTAATTCTGGAGATTATGATTCTAAAAATATATTTTATTCTTGGAGAAATATTCCAAATCCTGATGAAAAATATCAAACTTTTAATAAGATAAACATAAAAGACAGCATTGCGATACAAGATATTTGTATAAATAAAAATGGGCCATTTAGAATTGGGTTTCAAGTAAGTGATGGAGTTAATCATTCCGATGAAATTAAATTTGTATTGATAACAAAGGAACAGCCGAAACAAGTTAAAGTCAGTGATTCTATTTTTTTTACTGTAACAAAGAAACGAGATTGGAGAGCAAACAATTTAAATTTTATGCACCGTTTTAACTTAGAAAACATAAGTTCTTCTGAATCTGAAACACCTAATATTTTAGTGTCGGATAAGTATTTAGGAAGTAAACTGTTATCTTCTCATTTAAAAAGTAGTATAGACACGTTAAAGGTAAAAGTTCATAAAATACTGCTAAGAGAACATCCTTTTGAACAAAGATATTATTCGTCATCCTTGAATTTTTTTAAAAGCAACAGTTCTAATGAACTTTATTTGTATAATGTGCATAAAGATAGTTTACTCAGTAAGCCTACAGTTTTAAAACACCGTACTTATGTTAGAAATGGAATATCAGTTAAATTTCTTATGGGAACATATAATGTCCCAAACAATATTATTTCATTTTTAGAAACCCCTGACGATACTATAAGAGGTGGTATTTCAATACCCAAATTAAAATTGGGGTATTATATAAGTAATAAGATTGAAATTGGATTAACCATCCCTCTCAAGAAATCACCAAAGTTTGAGTATAATAATTATGAATTTTCGTATCCAGAGAGTTTTGGGGGTTATATCCTTTTTCATTGGTATGCTCAATCAAGATTTATTAATTTATATACAGGTTTGAATTTTAATTCGTTTAAATATAAACCTATAAGTAATGACCCTGATATTTATACCCAATCTATGTTTGGATTAGCCCCAGAAGTTGGTGCAAGAACAAGACTTGTTGTAACAAGGTTTGTAGATTTTAGATTTTTCTTTGGTGGTACAATTTATACTTTTCAAAATAAAAACTTCAATTCATTAAATGGTGCGTTTGGTGTTGATATGGGTTTTCAGTTTGAGATATAAATCTATGAATCGTATATTTTGAATAACGTACCCATTCCACTTCCCTCCTATCGTCGTTGTAGAGAAAGTTTTTAGAAGAAAAAAATTAAAAAAAGTAGTGTTAAATACCTCTCTTTTACCAAAGCAAAGTTACATAACGCAGAACATTATAGTACACTTTTAGTATTGGATTGTCCAGTGGATGATTCAATATTAAAACAACATTTAGTTATAGATTTGATATATGTTACTGCATCAGATATTTCAGTAAAGTTATAGGTGATTGATGATGCCTTTTCATTGACCGTTTTATAGCCTCCTTCAATTATCCAGAAAGCAACTCCAGCTTCTCCCGTAATATTATTTGCTATATAAATCTTTATAGAACCAGATTTAAGTTTATAACCAGATTGATCAATTTTACTTTTTGATAAAGTTAGCCCCCTGTTAATTGTTTTGATTAGTTCTGAATATTGTGAATCAGAAACTTTGAATGATTTTAAAGGTGCACAACTAGTTAGGTATGCACATATAAGTACTAAGAATAAGGTGTTTTTCATAATATCAAGTTAATTATTTATTTAATTGGAGATTGTCGTATTCTAAAATTTGCTACTGTTAAAGATGCTTTATTTAATAATTCTGAGTTATTACTTTTACATGAAGTATTTCCATTAATTTCACCCATTGATACTCCATTATACTTTACATTTGGATTTGACCAGTACGGTAATCTTTTACTCCTACAATTAGAATAACTCATAATTGTTCTCCATGAATTTGTAATCTTGCAATACTCAAATCCATGATTAAACTCAAAAGGTGTTAGATTACTGTCATTTTTACAATCATGCCTCCCTCCCATAAGGTGGCCAACTTCATGTCCAAATGAGTAATAACCTGTAGCACAACTCTTTTTAACTACACAATATGCATAAGGCGCAAATTTTGTGGATAAACTTTTTTGTATCGCATAAGCTCTACCACAGCTTCCATTCAAATTTTCAACCATAAACACTACTAAATCCGCTTTAACTTTATTTCTCCTATCTCTAACCTTTTTATTTTGTTGAATCCATGTGACATCATTTTTTGAAATACCCGTTTCCTTATAATTTAATTTCATTGTATCGACCAATCTTAATCGAGTAGAAACTTTGCTATTCTTATAGGATAGATTAGTTTCAATTACTGCTCGATTAATATGATTATAAATATTAAGTTTTCCACCTGATTGATCACTAGCAGTTTTAGTATAACAAACCAGAACGTCAATAAATTCATTTGTATCTTTCATAATAATCTCATCTTCTAAAACATCATCTTCATTATCAAAATCAAATTCATACAGGGGTTCTTCTTCATCGTAAAATCTTTCTTGATCAATTCTTTCAATAAAATAGTTTTCATTCTCCGACCTTAATTCATACTTGGTTTCGTTAAAGTAAAATGAAGCACTAAATATTGAATCAGTTTGATAAATAATAAATGAAGAGTTATTCTTGTCTTGAATTTGACCTGACCAAAGCTCATTGTTTATATCTAATATTTCAGAACTATCGACATTAAACTTTATAGTATCTCCAAATAGTTCTGCACTAAAAGAATCATGATTATTTAACATTTTAGGATTGAAATCTATCTCTTGATAACCTATTATATTTTCAAGTCTATCAAGACCTTCATCTGTATTTAGATTGATTGAATCTTCAAGAATTGCAAGCATAGCACCTTTCTCTTTCACAAAAGCCCATTGTCTGGTCTTCATAGTATCTACTTCATAAGGGAATTTATAGCTACCTATTGAATCCTTCCCTAAATAAATTGATAATGGTAATTGGGATGTACTTTTACTTTTTCCTTTAAATAAAAGCGGTTCTTCCTGATTTTGTTCTGTTTCATTTTTGCATCCTAAAAAACAATAAGAACAAAATATAAATGCTAATAATAAAAACAATCCTTTTCTTTGATAATTCATTTTCTTTATTTTAACTTTGATTAATCGTATACCGTATACTGGTTTTATAGCCCTGTCTAATTAAATCCTATAAAGTTTTAAAAACTTGTTGATATTAATTATTTTAAGAGTTTTCCGTACTGTCAAACAATACTATCGAATTAGTTAAAACTAAAACATACCCAACATTGGGTAATTAAAAAAAAACCTGTGCTATTATTTTCTGAAAGGGAAGTGTTAATCACTAATAATCAAGTGATTGATATATAAATATAAGAAAAATATTTCAATTACCATTCCACACACATTAAGCTTCCCTCCTACGTCGTCGCATAATAAGTGTTCCATTAATATCGTAAAAAACCTTTGAAATAAAATTTTTTCAGAAACTATAGTAACAACTTTCGCTTTTATCCAAAGCTCAAGTTACATAACGCAGAACATTATGATACAAAATAGTAATTCATAATCAGACATTATATAAAATTGCTTTATAAACTTTTAAATCTGGAATTCTATTATCATAAAATTATAAGAACATATGAAAAATATACATTTCTAAAACACAATAAACTTAAAAACTTAGCTTACGTTTTCTTCCTGTAATTTCCCAGGTATCTATCAACTTATTATCTAAAATTACTGAAACCTCATCATGTAAGTTGATGGTTGGACATATATGATACGGAAGCCCATAAAAGACATCACCTACTTTTATATGCTCCCAGTTTTTAACCTTTAAAACACCATGCTCCTCACTTTGGGACATGAGTTGATAATTATCCAGATTTAAAAATTTAACGCGTTGGTGAATCGGGTTTTCAGAGCTTACAGATTTATGTCCAAGATCAATGGTGACGATACCCTCTTTAGGTTTAGAAATCACTCTACAAACCAGTAACGCAGCGTATTTAAATTCTTGTTCAATTAATTTTTCGCTATATCCCCAATCCCAAAGTACACAAGTCCCGGGGCTCAACATCTTATCTTCACTAAGCAAATGAGATGTAAATGATGGAGTACCTCCACATATTAAGTTGATATCCGAATTCTGTTTTTTAAGTGTGTTAAATAACGCTTTTATGGGCTTTAATTCACTTTCAATTTTACTTTGTCTGTCTTCAAAATCTTTGTCTCTTAAATGCCCATCATACACATGCAACCCTTTAAAGTTAAGTGCATTATACTTAGGGATTTCTTTAATCATGTGATCTAAATCAGGACCTAATGTGATTCCAGAACGATTCATACCGCTATTGATATCAATAAAGAAACCTATTTTAAGTTGAGACTGTTTAGCTGCCGCGTTAAGTTTTTCAAGTGAAACACTATTATCAATTATTGTAAAAAAAGAGGTTTCAGGAATGTGTTTGGCCAAAGCACAAAACCGTTTTAGTTTTGGTCCAACCAATTGATGCGCTATTAAAACTGTTTCTGCGCCAGATTTGGCGGCTATTTCGGCTTCTGCTATGGTCGAGGCCTTAAATTTTTTGATTCCCAAATCAACCATTAGTTTTATGACCTCTGGCATTTTATGAGTCTTTACGTGTGGCATCAATAAAGCGGTATGCCCCTTTACCATAGCAATCATTTTATTAAGATTGTATTCTAAACGATCTTTATAAAGCACTATGGAAGGAGAGTCAATCACATCTATATTATTTATGTCATACCAGGTTTTCATACGCTTCAATTTATTGTTTTAAATGGCCTTTAAATACAAATAAAGGCTGTTTTTCAGAGGGTTTACTAATATTGGGGCTCCCATAATACATGGTTTTTCCTGTAACAGTATCATTATTAAATGATAGCTCTGTGTATAGTATACCATGAGGATGCAATAAAGCATATATATTATCTCTTTGCATATATTTAAGTTGGTAGCTTACCTCCTCTTCAGTGCCGGTATCTAAAACAAGCCGATTATTGTCACCATCTAATATAAGCTCACCTTTCTTTAAAACCGAGGTTCCGTCTCTATGTACAGTGACATCTAGTTTGACACCACCTTTGGGCTGAGGCTTAGGTGATGATTGCGTTAAAAAAGGAAATGCCAGCATATGAGCCGTTTCTTCTATGCGCCAAACGCCATAAGCATTAAACATGATGGCAATGGAAAGCTTATCTTTTGGGAAAAGGCTGATCACAGTACGCGTGCCTTCCATGGAACCCGCATGTTCATATACTTCTCGATTATCTATATCCCAATTTTGTCGCCATCCAACGCCGACACCTGTTGCTTTTCCTGAGTTTAAGGTTTGTGTGCTAAACATCGTATCTACGATATCTTTTTTTATAAATCCATTTATATAGCCATTTGCCATTGTAACCAGATCTGATGGTGTAGACATCAGCCCCCCTCCTGCCCACTTATAACTTGGGTCTTCTGGAGACGTAATTTTTACATAACCTATATTTTTTTGAAAACCATAAAGTTGTGTCATATCTGTAGAAGGACTACTAATCATATGCGGACCTGTGCCATTCATAGCTAATGGGATGCATATAGTTTCATTAAGTAACTCAAGAAAGTTTTTATTTGACGCTTTTTCCAGGACACGCGATAGTAATGTATACCCATGCGTACTGTATTTATACTGAGTTCCCGGTTCATGCAAAAGAGGTATATGGGAAAACACATGCATAGCATCTTCAACACTACCATAGTAACGTTTTTCGCGCTTATCTTGATAAGAGTAATGGGGTACGCCTGATACATGTCCAGATAATTGTTTTATAGTTACAGGATCCGCTTTTTGTGCGTATGCAGGAATGTATTTATGTACATGATCATTAAGACTAAGTTGTTTGGCTTCTATTAATTTAGCCAAGACGGTAGCTGTAATAATTTTAGATACTGAAGCCGCTCTAAATTGGGTTTTTATAGTGACTTTTTCTTTGTTTTCAACATTAGAAAAACCAAAACCTTCGGCAAACGCTATACTGTCATTTACACCAATAGCTACAGACATTCCTGGAGGTGTGCTGGGTAATTCCATATAAGCTTCTATCAGATCTATAACTAGTGCTTTAGATGCTTTAGCATTATTCTGAATGGGTGCTACGCCTTTTTGGGCTACACAATTACTATGCAACATTAAGCCTAATGATACTATTAGTAATCGCAATGCAATAATTAAAGTTTTTTTTGTTTTCATGATGATTTCTTAACTATCTTGATATAAAGATATTTATAGCAATAATACAAAAATATCTTTATATCAAGATAAATTTTGTATTATTGTTTTACATATAAATGTTATTATGAGCGAAAACAATAAAGATTTACTAGACAGTCTGGTGAGTGATTGGAAAAAAGAAAGACCAGATTTAGATGCGTCTGCCATGTTAATAATTGGTCGCATTTTAAAACTTGGCAAAATCCTGGAAAAAAGTGCCAATGCCGCCTTAAGTTCTAATAATATTTATTACACAGACCTAGATGTACTAGCCACTTTAAGACGCTCTGGGACACCTTATGAGCTCACCCCTAAACAATTAATGCAATCGGTTTTAATTACCTCAGGTGCCATGACTGCCCTGTTAGATAGATTACTAAAACTGGAATTGATTTATCGTTCTCCAGACCCTCTGGACGGACGTATAAAACGTGCTGGTTTAACCAAGAAAGGCATTACAGTGATAGATAAAGCCATAGAAGTTAGATTTAAAGAAGCTGATACTTCTGTTGGGATGCTTAATGAAAAAGAACGACAGCTACTTTCTGAATTATTAAAAAAAATGACGTCTTATTTGGACAGCTAGTAATATTTATAGCAGATAAAAATGAATAATTAACAACTAAATAGGGAATAGTACAGAGATTTATGCTTCACCTCCTCGATGAACTACAAAAATTTCAGTCCATTCGTCGATTTTTCGACGAACGACACATAACTATAAACACTATTTATAGAATTTAGCGACACTAAATCTATTAGATGAAACACCTATGAAACGATTAGCCTTAGTTATGTTTTGCCTTGTTTTTATGTTTACTTCCTGCTCTAAAGACACTACTGAGGAGATGTCTAATGATGATAGTGAGATCATTGAAGAAGACGATACCAATGGAAATGGTGAAGAAAGTAGTAACACGTACACTTTTCTTGCTAACGATTTTCAAGTGAATACCTATAAAGATAATAATCAGAACTATCCCAAAGTCGCTGTTACTCCAGATGGTAAGGCCATAGTGGTTTGGGAAAGCGAAGGATTGGATGGCGATGGCCATACAGTAGCAGCGCAGCGCTATAATTTAGATGGCTCTAAATGGGGCAATGAATTTGTGGTAAATACAGAAACCAAATCTACCCAAAGTCAGCCCACCGTTGCCGTGGCAGATGACGGTTCGCATATCATTCTCTGGCGCAGTAAAGACCAAGATGGTAGTGGTTTTGGGGTGTATGCCCAACGTTATAATAGCGCTGGTAATAAAGTGGGTACCGAATTTAGAGTTAATGAAGAAACAAACTCTAACCAAGACCTTGCTTATGCCGCTTATCATAGCAACGGGAATTTGATGATTATTTGGCAGAGTTCAGATCAGGATGGAAAAGCGGGTGAAATCTACGCCCGAGTTTACGATGCTGCTTTTAATGATATAGGTAATGGCGAATTTAGAGTGAATACGGTTATAAACGGATGGCAAAATACAGCCAGAATAGCAGCCGTACCTAGTGGTTTTATCGTGGTCTGGGAAAGTCTGAATATTGATAATGAAAGACTTGCCATTGTTTTTAAACGCTTTGATAGTGAAGGCTCCGCATTAATGACCATGGAAGAGCAGGTGAACACACGTGAAATCTGCGATCAGAAAAATCCAGATATAGCCGCACAAGCAGATGGCAGTTTTGTAATTGTTTGGGAACACCTTGAAGACCCCGATAAATGCAACAGCGTTCAAACTTTGGTTACCGATATCACGGCACGTATGTACAATAACAACGGTAACGCTTTAACCGATGAAATTATATTGAGCCAAAATTCCAGCGGAGATCAAAATCTAGGCGTTACCAGAGACCACCGAGGTGGATATGCTGTAGTTTGGCAAGCCGATGCATCATCTAATGATAGTAGCGATGATATATATGGACGACGTTTGCTAGACACGGGTAAATTCATTGGAGATGTCTTTACAGTCAATAGCAATAGAGACAGCTATCAAGTCTTTCCTGCCATTGCTGCGGCACCAGATGGCAATCTGTTTGCTGTTTGGGGGTCATGGTCTGGCGATGGTAATGGCACAAGTATTAGAGCACGTCGATTAAAGGTTAGTGAATAAAAAACTGTAGTAACTACGGCTTCCAAATTAAACTACCAAACACAATTCTAAGTTTATCTTTTAAGGTTTTACAGCGTTTCACATCCTCCAGGATATGTTTGTATTCAATAAAGTTAATTTTAATAGGATTATTGGTATTTATGTTTTTGGTTAAACCATAAACTACGGGTTCTTCCTCCTTTTGATAGGTGCCAAAAAGTCTATCCCAGATAATTAAAAATCCTCCATAGTTTTTATCTAAATATTTGTTGTTGGAACCATGATGTACTCTATGTATAGAAGGTGTGTTAAAAATGCCATCTAACCAACCCAGTTTACCAATACGTTCTGTATGAATCCATGTTTGAAATTGTGCTACTAACACCAAGCCTACAATAGCTTGAAAAGGTGAAAAACCAACTAATACCATTGGTATTAAAAACAACCATTCAAATAAACCTTCAACAATACTTAATCTAAGCGAAATGGTCAGGTTATAATCTTCAGATGAATGGTGTACACTATGGCTTGCCCATAATATGCGGTGTTCATGCTCTAAACGATGCATCCAGTAATAGGTAAAGTCAGCCACAAAAAAGGCTAATATCCATGTATAAATATGTAACGGGATTTCAAAAAACGACAACCATGAAACAGGTACCAAGCATACCACTCCAATGGTACCTATTATTGTTTTTTCAAGCAATTGGTTTATGATAAAAATGGAAATGTTGGCAATAGTATCTTTCCAACGTCTTTTCTTTAAAGTAAATACATCAACAAGTATTTCCAGGATAATGATACCAAGATTAAACAGGAAAAAATAGCCGATAAAGGTCATTATTTGTGCTTCTTCAAATAACGAAATCAATTTTGCAAAACTCATGGTCCTTTCAATGTTTTCTGAGCAAAACTACTACCACTATACTCTTAAATGGTCTTTCCCTATAAATCAAGACATAGTTTTTGTAAAAAAGGCGTCTTGTTTTATCGGGTTTTTATAATTATGCTGTGTAAAAAATATCAATAGTAAATCTTATTTTTATCACATGAGTATTTTAGATATATCGCCACTATTGAGTTCCATTCTCGGGCTCTTTCTAGGCATATTTATAATTTCCAGAACATCAGGTTTAGGAAACGATAAGAGGATCAGGTATGTACTTGGTGTTTTGGTATTTCTATATGCTTACACGGCTTTTGATTATTATTTACTACTAAAAGTTGATATTAATAGTATACTTTCTGGTGGAGCTTATTTATTGTATCATCTTACTGGTCCCCTATTCTACTATTTCATTTTGTTATTTACCAAAAATGAATTTAACCTTAAAAAATGTCTCTTGATGCTTGTTGGTTATACCATGCTTAGATGGGGGCTCTTCCTCCCTATTTTAGAATACAACACCGTCACCGATTTAATGGCTACCGGCAATACATTAGGTATCTGGTTCTGGATTGAAATGGAATACATTCTAGCCACGACAATCAATATTCTGTTATTAGTGCTTGGATATATAAAACTGAAAAACACCCCTGTTTATTTAGATTTAAATGCTTCTCAAAAGCTTAATTATAAATGGGTAAAGTTGCTCATTATTTTATGTATTGGTATTCAAATAGCGAGCGGATTTAACACAGTTATAAATACCGAAACGCTAGATACTTTAGAGTTCTATGCCAAAACCGAAACACTATTATTTGCAGTGTTTTTCTTTGTACTAGCCTATTCTATCATGCATTTTCCTGTATTTGCTTTTACTGGTGCTTTTGAAGATTTACCTGAAAAAACCAGGAAAAAGTACGCTAAGTCTTCTTTAACCGATTCTTCTGAGTTATTCAAGCAAATTGAAACACTAGTTGTTTCTAAAAAACTATATCTGGATTATGATATTAAACTAAATACCCTGGCTCATACATTAGATAAGTCTGTACATCATATTTCACAAGCCATTAATCAAAATGCAAACATGGGGTTTTCAGATTTTATAAATAAATACCGCATTGAAGCTGCAAAACCCATGCTTCTGGAACCAAAACCCAATACAATTTTTGCTATTGCCCTAGATGTGGGGTTTAATAGTAAAGCTGCTTTTTATACCGCTTTTAGAAAAAACACCTATATGACACCTACGGAATTTAAAAAAGCGTATAAACCACAATAACACACAATCGCCTAAAAATAAAATAGTTGTAATCTTAAAAATGGTTTCCCTATAAATCAGGATACTATTTTTTGTCTGTAATTATAGGGAACATCTTTTAATTGTTAGCCTGGAAATACTTTTGGGGTATCAATTAAAATGTATAACAGTTAAAAGTGAAAGATTATGATTATTTCAATTAGAACAATTTTTACAGCTATCTTAATGATAGCATTAGCCTATGCGTCTAACGCACAAAGTAACGACTTATTTAAGTTTGGTGTAAAAGTGGGTGCCAATCGTAGTACCATTAAAACCTCAGGAGAACGCGCAAAAACAGGACCTGCTTTTGGTTTATTCACGCAATTTAAAGCATCTGAAACCATAGCCATTCGCTCTGAATTAGTCTATAGCTCTTTAGGTGGGCGTTCAAAGAAAAATACCGCTGAAAAAACAACATTAAAACTTAACTACATTCAAGTGCTTCCTGCTCTTGTAAGGGTATATCCAGTTGAAAAATTTGGCCTGGAAGTAGGGCCTTATATTGGTTATTTATTGTCTACCAAGGGCATTAATAAGTCTAATTTTAGAAAATTAGATTATGGTGGGGCTTTTGGTATCGCTTACCATATTTCTGATAATTTAGAAATTGGCGCACGCTATTCTTTAGGGCTACGTGATATCACCAAACTTACGGGAGATGCAAAAAACAGAGCCTTACAATTAGCACTTTCATATAGTTTTTAAGATTAGTTACTCTTGGAAGTAGAGAGCGGACTTCCTATTACCCCATTATTAATGAATAATTCTCAAATAATTACACAAATGACACAACATAAACAGCGAATACAAGGCTACGATGTAGCCAGAGCCCTGGCCGTGTTTATAATGATTATTGTCCATTTTAATTTGGTACTGGCCAATACTAATAATACTGAAAGTATTTTGGCAAGCTTGTTAAACATGATACAAGGTAAAGGAGCCGCTCTGTTTGTCGTTATTGCAGGGGCAGGTATCTCGTTAATGATTAAAAATAACCTGCTCTTTAATGACAAAATAAGGTTAAAAGAAAAACAGGTGCTGTTATTTAAACGTGCAGCATTCCTGTTTGTATTTGGACTGATGTTTACTTTAGTGTGGCCCGCAGATATACTGCATTCTTACGGATGCTATATTCTAATTGGTGCTATAGCGATGACCAGACAATCTGTGTATTTATGGATAGGTATTTTGTTGTTGATTTTTTCATATCCGTTTATACTAGAATTTGTTGACTATGAAAAAGGGTGGAATTGGCTCAATGTAGAGTACACCGATTTATGGAGTTTAAATGGCTTTATGAGAAACTTTTTCATTAATGGTTTTAACCCTGTAGTACCTTGGGTCGCATTTATTCTGGTTGGCATATGGCTAGGAAGACAAAACATGCATTCTAAATACATTAGAAATACCATTTTAGGCGTATCAACCACCGTTTTTGTGTTGATACAAATGGTCTCTAAACGCCTTGTTGAAGCGTCTCAAAACTTTATCCATTTAACTTCTGGTGAAGCACTGTCGCTTTTTGGTACAGAACCAATGCCGCCTTTGCCTTTATTCATGATTTCTGGTATTAGTTGGGCATTCATGATAATTACCCTTTGCATTTGGGGTACTGACAAATTAAAACATACGTCTATATGCAACTTTTTTGTAAAAACAGGACAAATGGCATTTACACACTATATAAGTCATGTAGTAATAGGGCTAATAATATGTATTATCATTTTTGGTGAAAATAACCTAACGCAATGGCATGCTGTTATCTTAGCGCTTATCTATTGTTCCATCTGTATGGTATTCTCAGTTTTATGGGGCAAAAAATACAAAAAGGGACCAATGTCTATGTTTATCAGGTATGTCACAAAAACGTAAAATTATTACAATGAAACATATACAAGTAACACTGATATCCACGGTAATTATGACCATGCTATTCTCTGCCAGTGGTTGTGCACAAGAAATAAAAAATGAGCTGTTATCTCACAAATGGTATTTACATGCTTATCATATTGAAAACAAAACGTACTCTCCTGAAAAAAAAGAAAAAGAGGATTTTATACAGTTTAATAACAATATGACCTTTATTTCTAAAAGCGAAGGTAATATTGAAAAGGGACAGTATACATTAAATTCAAAAGATCATTATATAGAATTTAAGGACAACGCCAAAGGGGTTTTAAGAGCTTATATTATTTCTGTAGATACAAAAACGCTTGTTCTTAAATATGATGTTAGAGAACTAAGAGCTATAGAAGTAGTATATAAACGAAGTCGTTAACCTCATGAGACACACATATCTTTTAATAATACTGATTATGAGTACTTTATTAAGTTTTTCTCAAGAAGATAGTGATACCGATAATTGGTTTGACACCTTTAACTTTAAGAAGACGTTTAGTAAAAATTATGATGGCTGGAAAGTAAGTTATATTGGTTTTGATGATAACGATACCGATTTTATTCTGCCTTTTGAAGTGTCTTTTGGACAAAATAGCGCTAAAACAGAAGTAGTTAAACGTAGAGGCTATAAATCTTTAGAAACTTTTAATATCGCTCCTGGTTTTAATGGGTTAATCAAACTAAGCCCTGGTATTTATTTTGAATTAGGATTGAATGCACCTATTGGTATTGAAGTTCTAAAAGACTTAAACGGAACAACATCAAAAAGCTTTTTGATTGGATTAAGTAGCAATCAAGGGATTAAAATAATTCCCTGGAAAGCATTTGGACTGGTTTTAGGAGTGAACGTATTTGAAACGATACAATCCTCAAAAGTTTTTAGGGATAATCTTGGGTTTGGGTTTGAACTGGGTGTGAATTTGTAAAACTATGGAAGCAAATCAAGTTAGTTCTAAAATTCCAAAATCATTTTATCAGGCCAGATAACCAATGTATACTTTGTACACAAGTCATAGGAAAGGCCGTTTGATGACTCCCTTAAATAACTCGCTTATGGTCAATTACGAGTTAGTAATGTAATTGTAGACATGTCTATTTGCTTTAATAATCATACTATTGGTGCTATTTAGCATATTTGATTGAATATTAAAAAATTAGAGGACACTAATTAATGTGTTCGGTAATATTATTCCATTCCATACACATGCCCACTCACTTCACTCCTAATTATTGACTTATAGCTTTTAAATGCGCATATACCGGATTACCTTTTATTCTCATTTCTACTTCTCTTTCAAAAATCTTAATACCTTTTACGGCATTAAGTTTTCCATCTGGAGCAAACGCTTTCACGCCATAAAAATCGCCTTTTTCATTTATGGCTTTAACATCAATAATATTGCCTGAACGACTAACGCCTTTTACATCTAGTTTTACATGATCATCTGTTAAGGCTTTGATATCATAAATAGTACCGTCTGTTCCAATAGCCTTAATAGGTGCATATTCGTCTGTATTTTGCAATATTTTAACTGGTAATTCTGCCCCTTCAACAAAAGCCCTTATATTCATAAAACTATGTTGTTTTGAGTCTTGTGTTGCTTTTACATCAAATGCATGGCCTTCGGCATCAAAAGCTTTTACATCCAGATTTTTACCTTCGGTTGTTACCGCTTTAATATTCCAGGTAATTCTTTCAAAATCACTTTCATAAATGCCTTTTGCTATATTTTTCTTCGGTAATTCAAAATCATCTTCATTAGCAGATGGATGCATAGCTTTAACATGCGCATAGATGTTATGACCCTTTGAAGTCATTTCTCTATCTTGTGGATTGATTTTTACACCTTTAATATCATTAAGTTTTCCAGTGGGCGAAATAGCTTTCACGCCATAAAACTTCCCTTTTTTGGTAATAGCCTTCATAATGACAATATTCCCAAATCTAACGACGCCTATGACCTGTATTTTTTCGCCTTCTGGAGTTATTGCTTGAAGTTTGTAAGCACTACCGTTATTAGTAATAGCCACAACAGGAGTAAATTGATTTTTACTAACTAAAATCTTAACTGGTAATTTCTCTCCATTTACCATAGCTTTTACATCTAATAGCTTGTCTTGATTAGAGTTTTGAATGGCTTTTACATCGAAAGGTTTTCCTGTATTATCAAAGACTTTTATATCTAAGCTTTGTCCATTGGGATCAATGGCTTTAACATTCCAATAAGTCTCTTCAACTTTTTCAATAATATTTGTTTCCGTTTTACTTGTTTTATCTTTTGAGGGACCATTATTACAGGCCGTGAATAAAAATAAAAAACCAAGAATAAATAAATTATAACAAATAATTAGACCGCATGATTGATTTGAATTTTTCATAACTAAAGTTTAACTTTTATACTATTTAAAATTAAACAATCGTTGTTCATGTTTTCATGATATAAGTCATGAAAACATGACACCATAAATTTTTTATTAAAGAAGCTTTTAAGGAGAATTAAGTCAGTTCAAAATTCAAAGTCATTTTATCAAGTCTGATAACCAATGTATACCTTGTACACAAGTTATAGGAAAGGCCGTTTGATGACTCCCTTCAATAACTATATGCTTTAAAAACAAACTTGTGTCATTTCTGGATTTAAGCATACCAATAAACGTTTTTGCACTTTTACCCAATTTTTTCTCTAAGGCACCATATGAAATAAACACATTGGCATTTAGCCTTTTATGTTTAAACTTAAACTCAGAAAGCAACTGAATATCATTATGAAGCGAAGGGCTACCCAGAATATAGTTTCTAAAAGTATCAGGTTGGGTTAATAATATATATGCTCCTAGTTCACCTCCCATGGAATATCCAAAATAAGTACGATTATCAGCCTCGGTTCGGTAATTGTTTTCTACATATGTAATGACATCATTTCTAATAAAATTCAAATGGTTATTGGCTGCTCCAAATTGATACCTGGCTTGACGTTCTTTATCATTTGATTTTCGAATAGAGTAATCTCGATATCTGCTCACGTGTACTCCTACTTCCTTTTTTAAGTCTTTATCAATATCCTTTTGCCAGGAAACACCAACCAAAATGGCTTTTTCCATTATATATGCCGTAATACCCGATAATAGTTCTACATGCCACATGGCATCTGTAAAATAAATCACAGGATACTCAATATGATCATTTTCTGAATAGCCTTCTGGAAGTTTCACATAAAGATCATACTGTCTACCTGTCCTGGTTTCCGTTACAGGAATCACTTCTATATGAGGCAGCTCTAAATGTGATTTCTTAGTATGGTTTCTATTACTTTTTTGGGCAAAAACATGACTGAATGATATCACAAGTATAAAGGCAAAACAGATGATTTTCATTATTTAGATTTTAATATTACTTAATAAAAGCTGGTAAGACGCGTTCTGCAACCATTTGCAAGGTGCTGTTATTGTTTTCATGAGAAGTAACCACAACCATTAAATCAAGTTCTTCAATTAGAATGATATATTGGCCACCACCCCCTTGTGCAGATACGCAGAAGTAGCTTTTATCACCATATTTTAAATCAGCACTCCACCAGTAATAACCGTATCCTTGATTTGAGACATCTGTACCACCACCGTAAACGTCATCATCGCCAGTATAGAGCATCCTGCTAGTTGCTTTGTTGATAAAGGCTTCTGGAACAAGTTGTTCTCCATTCCATTTACCTTTGTTGGCAGTTAAGATGCCCCATTTGACCATATCACGCGATGTCATACTAGATCGACTTCCCGACCTTGGTAGACCGTTAACATCGGTTTCCCAACCATAAGTTGATATGTCCATTTTATCAAGAAGTTCTTTTTTGATAAAATCTTTGGCGGTTTCAGGCACAAGGGCTTCAATAACCTGCATGACTAACCTTGGGTCGTCTTGATATAAAAAGCTTTGAGATGCTGTTGTAATAGGTGCACTATGTTCAAGAAAGGTTTGAACTTGTTTTTGACTTTTTAATTGAGCTGGAGTTTTCTTAAATGCTTCTCGCTGTTCTTTACTGATACGAATGCCAGAACACATTGTCATTGCCTTGTGTAACGTTATCTTTTCTGCACCATCAACCAAATTTGTTGTGTCTATGTCTTTAAGAAAACTAACTAATGGCTTGTCTAAATCGGTCATGGTCAAATATCCCAACTGGATAGCACGACCAAGTGCTAAACAGGTATAAGCTTTAGTTGCTGACGCTTGAAAATGAGGTAGATTGATACGGCCTCTTCTATAATAAGATTCAAAAAGCAACTTGCCTTTGTAAGCAATAAGAAAGCTATCAAAAGGATCATGTTTATTGTCTGCAATCTCTTGTGCCAGCTTAAGCATCATAGCTTTATTACCTCCGTCAACACCTAATTCGCCTACAGGAACACCATCATTTCTATCTGCGGGTACTGCATTTATAAAAGCTTTTTTAAGATACGGTATCTCCCAGAATGAAAGCCTGGATTCTGCTATTGTAGCCTCTGGTGCAACGCTATTAGTTTGCTGCGTAAAGCCACTATTTGTTAGTATAAGTAATATTAGAAGTAATAATATTGTTTTGTTTTTCATGATTTTCATTACTTAAATGGCAGTAGATTATTTTTTAGATCTTAGCGCTTCAATGATTTTAGCGTCAACCCAATACTTTGTTGACTCCCAATAGATACTTCCGTCTTCCCTTACTTTTTCTTCAGACCTTGAAAAAAGCAGGTATTTTCCATCTGGTGTTAAAAAGGCACCATTTTCTACCAATTCTGAGTTTATCTTATCTCCCATATTTACAGCGGGTCCCCATGAACCATCCTGCTGTTTAAAACTGATATAATTATCAGATCTACCATAGCCATCTTCTCGTTCGCTACCCCATATTAAAAAGGATTCATCTGGTGCTATAAAGGGATGCGCTGTCCATTTACCCGAGTTAATCTGCTTGCCAAGTAGTTTTGGTGCTTCCCGCTTACCGTCTACAATCCTTGACATACGTATAACATCATTATTTTTATAATCATCAAAAACGATCGTCCCTTTATCAGAAACCGACAAGACCATAATACCCCAATCGTCTCTGTCAAACATGGCGCCCAGACTTTTCATTTTTGACCAACCCGAAACCGTACGCTCAATATAGTTGTGTCTTGAATATAATATGTTGTTATTTTTAGAGCCTCTATGGCGAAATGAGTATTTATTGGTTTTATAGGAGTTACCGCCTTGTTTATAAACTACAACAGCTGGCTCAAAGGGATTATTTCCCGTATAGGTAAAGTAAAACTCCTGTATATCTAAAGCGTCTGCATTACCTAATGTCCAATCTTGAGAAGCACTTTTTTTAGGAATAAAAACTTCAGGCGTTAGCCCTGGTAGCTTATACCCAAAGTATAGATGCTCATCAGTTGAAGTAACATTCTCTTTTATTTCTGATGTCTCATTGTTACAAGCACTTAAAACTATTACCAATACCAATATTGCGCTTTTAATTATTAGAGTTTTCATGTTAATTTGTTTTTGTATGAGTTTTGCTATGAATGACAACTATAGGATAAAAGTATCGTATAATCCATGTTTAAAATCATAAACAGGATGTATTGAACAGTTAAATGACAACACCATTTCGTCATTGATATACTGCTTTTGTAAAGAAATTATGGAAATCTGTATTTATAGATAGTATCTTTATACACTTTTAATAGCACTCATAACAACGTTGATGTTTAAAAAGTCTTTAACCGATACCATACTAATTAATGCAGGCGCCTTTCTATTGGTTGCTATGCTTGAAATACTGAGTATGTGGTTAATAAAAGATAAGCTTGACACAAATTTTCCTATTTATACACATGGGCTTAATTATGCCGTTATTATTATGGTTGTCATTTGGATAAACCACTTTGTCTTTATTCCTTATCTCTTTGATAAGAAGAGATATTTTTTATTCGGTACACTTCTTATTGGAAGCATATTTCTTGGTTCTTATTTGAAGTGGCATCATGTATCTGGTTGGTATGGTGTTTCTAAAATGTTCTTTTTTCTTATCTATACAACTGGAACTGGTATGGCTGCTTTCTTTTTACGAAGAAATGTGATTTTTCGTAGAGACAATGACGAAAAAGAAAAGCTGCAGAAAGGCATGGAACTTAATTATTTAAAAGCCCAGGTGAATCCTCATTTTTTATTTAATTCCTTAAATAGTATTTATGCCCTTTCTAGACAGCAATCTCCTGAAACGCCAGATCTTGTTATGCAGTTGTCAGAATTAATGAGGTATCAATTAGAGAGTTCTAAAAAAGACACAGTTTTATTAAAAGAAGAACTTGAATTTATAGAGAACTATGTATTGCTCGAAGAAAAAAGACTGAGTAAACGTTGTCATGTTGAGTTTTTTATTGAAGGCGATTTGTTGAACTTAAAAATTGCTCCAATGTTGCTAATTCCATTCGTTGAAAATGCTGTTAAGCATGGTGCTCAAAGTACTAATGAACAGAGTGCTATAGACATTTCTGTTTCCATTAAAAACAGCACCCTTCGTTTTTCTGTGATCAACTCAAAACCTTCAGTAATTTCTGAATCTAAAAGAACAGGAATGGGGCTTGAGAATGTGAAAAGACGCTTAAATCTGTTATATCCTAATTCTCATTTATTGGAAATTGATGATCTGGAAGAAAAATATCGTGTAAATTTATCTATTGATTTAAAAGATTCAATAACAAAACACAGGTAATGATTAAAATTGGTATCATAGATGATGAAATACTGGCTCGTAAAGTATTAGAAGATTACTGTTCTAAAATTGATAATTTTGAAATAGTATTAAGTACTGGGAATCCGCTTGAATTTATCAATTTTGCTCAGCAAAATGACCTTGACCTTATTTTTTTGGATATAGAAATGCCAGAGCTTAATGGTATGGAAATTTTACGTTCTATGCTGAATCCACCTAAAGTTATTTTAACAACGGCTTATTCTGAATATGCATTAGAAAGTTATGACTATGGTGTGGTAGATTATTTATTAAAACCAATAAAAATTGAACGTTTTTTAAAAGCAATAAACAAAGTCCCAACTTCAAAAATAACAGAATCTAAAGCACATACTAAAAATGAAGAACTTCAAATAAAACATGATGGTTTGCCCGTTAACATTTCATTTAAATCCATTCTGTATATCCAAAGTTTTGGGAATTATTTAAAAATCTTTACAGATTCTAGAATGTACCTGATTACCGAAACGCTTATCAATATCTCAACATTATTATCTAAAAATTTCCAACGTACACATAAATCTTACATTGCCAATTTAGACAGGGTGACAAAGGCAACTAGAACCTATTTGCAAATTGAAAATAATGAAGTTCCTGTGAGTGCTATGTATAAGGTTTTAGTATTTGAAAAATTGGAAGCTTTAGCAAAATTGTAAAATAATTGATAACTATACCATATTTACATTTGGTCTCTACCCTTTTGCCCCTTGAAAAATGGATTTCATTGAATATTAAAACAAAAAGTCTAAATTTTATGGTGCCTAACTGAAGTTATATAATGTCAACAGCCATTCAATAAACCTTTCATTTTAAATTATATACGCTATGTTGCCCTGATTTACGAAATATTTTTAGTTTATTTGTTTTCTAATCAATGTGCATGACCTTTAAAACCATTAACCACTACTTTTTTACTGTCATTTTTCTTTTTAGTTTTAGTATTTGTTACGCTCAAATAAAAGTTAGTAACACACCACAATGGGTCTTGAATCAATCTTATGATAAAAATCCAGATATTGACTTAAACGAGATTTCATACGGGTTACTTACATTACTTGATGATGAGCAAATCCATATTCCCAAAAAAGAACGGTATATCCGTGTAGTACGTAAAATAACAGATAACGTTGGTGTGCAAGATGGCTCGTCAATATCTATTAATTATGATCCTACATACCAGCAGTTGTTCTTACATAACATAACGGTATTACGAAATGGAAAAATCATTAATAAACTTAATATTAATGATTTTCAAAACATAAGGCAAGAGTCTAATGCAGAAAGTTATATTTACAACGGTAGCCTTAATGCCATAGCTAATTTAACCGATATTCGTAATGGTGATATTGTAGATATAAGCTACACCGTTAAAGGTTTTAACCCCATACATGGTAATCATTTTTCTGGAGGTACAACACTAAACAATTTTCAGCCCGTAGGCAAAATTAATTATTATCTAATATCTAATAAGAAACTAGTATACAAGACACTAAATTCGGATATTGAGCCCAAAATAGCACATAAGAACGGTTATACAACTTATAATTGGACCACAACCTTAACAAAACCCCCAACGTTTGAAGAGAATACCCCCAGTTGGTATTTGCCATACCAAAACGTATTTGTTAGCGATTTTGAAACTTGGGATGCTGTTGTAGATTGGGCGTTGAATATATATCAAGATAATGTAAAACCATCAAAATCGCTTCAAGCGAAAATTGAGCAAATAAAAAATAGCTCTGAATATGAAGGCCAACGTATTTCGGCTACACTCAAATTTGTGCAAGATGAAATTAGGTACCTAGGCTTAGAATCTGGCATTGGCGCATACAAACCTTTTTCACCAAACAAAGTGCTCGAACGACGTTTTGGAGATTGCAAAGATAAAAGTTGGCTCATGGTTACCATGCTACGCAGTATGGGTATTAAGGCTTATCCTGTATTGATTAATACAATTTATGGTGAATCACTTCACCAGTTTTTACCATCACCAAAAGTATTTGACCATGTCGTTGTAAAAGTTGTGGATAGTACGAACACTAATTTGTTTTACGATCCAACAACAAACAATCAATTTGGGAGTTACGAATCGGTTTCATTTCCAAATTACGGAAAAGCTTTGGTCATAAAAAATGGAGTTACTTCTTTAGAACATATTACACCTAAAAGCGAAGATTTGGTAGAAGTGTTTGACACATTCGACTTACCTACTGTTGGTGGACCAGGTACTCTAAACATTATGACGGTGTATCGAGAAGCCGAAGCTGATATCATACGAGCAAGATATAAATCGAGTAGTATATCTTCCGTACGTAAAGATTTTAAAAACTATTATGACAATCTTTATGATGGTGTTGAAATTTTAAAAGACCCCATTTTTGATGACGACAGCTTAGCTAATAAAATACTTGTTGAAGAGTCGTATAAAATCAATAATATTTGGACGCCAATGATTGGAAAAGATAAAAACATTACTGTAGAATTTACGCCATACAGTATTTTGGACGTTTTTGCCTCTCCTAATGAAAAAGAACGAAAAACACCATTTGCATTATACTATCCGACACATAAAAAACATCAAATTACGGTTAAACTACCAAGCCGATGGCGTATTACTAAAGATAATATTAGCATAAAATCTAAAAGTTTCGATTTTTCGATGAAGTCTAAAATGAATGCTGCACAAGATATTCTGTATATTAATTATGACTATCAAAATAAAAGTAACTATGTAAAACCTGAAGATTTTGAAGATTACTATACCAAAATCAAAGAAGTAGAAAAAATTATAGCCTATTATATTTATATCCCAAAAAGCGAAGCAAAAAATAACCGTTTTGATACTCCTATTCTTAATGATGACTTGGCTTCAAGTGTAACCACAATATTTTACTGGATTATTGGTATTATTACTGCAATAGTAATTGGCTTGGTGGTTTTTGTTATCCGAAGTAATAAAAATAGAGATTAGTTACTGAATTATTTAAGCTTCATTTTCTCCTACATCTTTGTTTAAAAAAGTATTCAACAAAAACTAACTCGAACTTTACCTTTATTCATTTTGCTTCAAGATACTGTTGTGGTTAAAAACTTTTGAGCTAAGTAGTAACTCCATGTCGTTTCCATGAATCTCTAATAATGTCTAAAAACTGGTGAATGCCCGCTGTGCCTCCAGAAAGTAGTGCTGCTGTGAATAAAATGTCACAAAAAAATAAGAGTTTAAAATTTAAACCTGTAGCCTCGTCAGGTATGACAATAAATGGTGTGAGTGTCCTAATTCCAGCTGTGGCTAACACTAAACCTATACCAAAAGCTACCATTTGTATGTAAGTTGTTCTTTCTGTATTAAGGTTAGATATCTGCTCTTTTTCCTTAATGATGGAAGCTTCTAGAGCATTGGACTCTATTTCTAGTCTGTTAATGGTTTCAGATCTATTACCATCACGATTGTTCAACTCCTCTCTAAGAATATCTTTTCTTCTCATTCTTCTTTTTTCCTGATACGCATACAGTCTTGACTCAACTATTCTTCTTTTTATTTGCGTTTCTTCATTTTCCCGAAAAAATACAGCAATAAACTGATCTAGGAGTGTTCCTACAACGATTAAGCCAGCAGCCATTCCCGCCAAGATTTTTTCTGGCTCATTACGCCATTCAGTACCAGGGGTTATCTCATTGAATTTCATAAAAAAAATCAATGTTACAATTAGTAGTAGCAGCAATAGCCACCAATATTTTATAAAAACTTTCATGATATTAAAAATTTTGATTTTAGTTATTTAATCAGACGTATATCATCCCTTAATGCTAATAAGAGTTGGCATCATCCTATTTCAATGCTTCATAAGCATTGATTCTACCATAACCATATTTAGGATTATGACCAGAGGCATCATATGTAACACCTCCTACCTTATCACAGTATTTCCGAATAATATCCCGTACTTGTAGCCAGCTTAAGTTTGGGTCTTTTCCAATTAAAAGTGCCCCTACGCCAGCCGCTAATGGAGCGGCATAACTAGTCCCTGTACCCATTCCATACTTATTACCTGATTTGCAGCTAAATACATCTGCTCCTGGAGCTAAAAAATCAAGCTCAGCTCCATAAGCAGATCCATCTTCCAAATCGTTCTTGTTAGAACGACCCACAGCTATAGTTTTCTCGTAAGCACTCACCTCATCTGTACCATCTTTTCCATTTATGGTATAGTTACCATTACTAACAGCCCAAAAAACAGGTGTACCTTTACCATTCCTCCCATAAGTTGTTGCATAGTTTATTGCATCTTCCAGAACAGATTCCATCGTCCAATTTGCTCCATTTGGCCCTAAACTACAGGCAATAACATCTGCTCCCTTATCTGGGGTTAAATGTGATACCTCTAAATTTGGGTTAGCTGCATATGCTACAGAACGAGCTAATGTGCTCTGTGTTCCTACCTGGTCGGGAAGACATGCAATGGGTATAAACTCTGCTTCATTGGCAGAACCAACAATGCCAAGATTATTTATACGTGGCAATGCCATTCCTGCACAAAATGTACCATGATTGCTATCGGGGAAACCTATTAAAGAGTTACGAAAATACCCATTTTGTAAAAAATAACCAGCTGACAATTGATAAATAGACGGATTAATATCTGTATGTTGGACATCAAAACCATTATCAATAATTGCTAACTTTACTCCTCTACCCTGACTAATTTTCCAAGCAGGTTCAATTTTAATATCAGCTCCTAATTTACCACCATTGGTACCATTGTTATTTAAATGCCATTGTTTTCCATAATAGGGGTCTGAAGGTTTTAATCGTTGGGCAATATATGAAATCATTTGAGGTTCAATATAGATGACTTCATCTATTCCGCTCATTTCATTGGCTTTATCTATTATATCTTCTCCTTCAAATAATTCCACCTCAAATAGATTAGGAGCAAATTTTAATTCCCTAATTATTCCTAATGCATGATCACTAAGTATCTTTTTTAGACCTTTTTTACCTACTTCAGGCCGAAATTTTATAATAAGGCTATTCGTGTCAATAAATATGCCGCCAGTTTCATTTGTGTAAACGTTATGTATAGATTCTAAAGAATCATCACGTAATTTATCAAATTGTCTGCTACTGGATAATACACCCGCTTTAGGTGCTACAAAAACCCATCCTGCATTTGCAAATGCTTCTAAATTATCTACTTCCGTATTATGGTTCTTTTTTAGTGTTTCAAAAGTTTCGCGTGCATATGGATCTACTTCTTTAATTACTTTTTCAAAACTAGTTCGTGTATTTAAAAATGGCTTAATTGCTTTAATGCTATCTATTTTCTCTACACTAATTTCTTTACCTCTTATTTTATATGTTTTTTTCATCTCTTTTACTATTTAAGCATCTTTTAATAACACGCTCTGGTTATTTCGATTATTTTAGTTTTATTAGTTCTCATTTTTGCATTCATAAGATTGTATGGATGGTATTTTAAGCGTTTCTAGAATCTTTATAAGCTGTTCTTTTTGAACATCTTTTCTTTCCTTAGCTGAGTTAATAAGGCCTATAATGGTATCTGCTATCCCTGCAATCTCAGAAATCGCTACGGATGATGGTAAAAACCCTCTCCTATTACTATCACAACCAGAAAATCTTTGAAATTTCGCTAATGCTTTTGATGCAGACTTAATGAAAGGATCTGTTCTTAACCAATTATTACTATTAATTATGTTGAATTTTTTAATGGCTTTTTTCGAACGAAGTAGGGTCAGCTCTGATATGTACCTATTTAAAATAGTGTTAAAACCTATAGCAGTTTCTTGATAGAGTATGACTAAGCTTTTTTTATCGGAACAATTACAGTATTCTGTAATCATTTTTGTTTCTATATTAAGATTAGCTTCTGTTAAATATTCAATTAAACTACCGTTATAATTTTTTGAATCTTGCGCATATAAAAATGATGAAAAAAGAAAAAATAGCCCACAGTAAACAAATGCCTTATTAATAAACATAATTTTAATTTTTAATGGTTAATAATTATGACAAATGTATTTTCATACAAGCAATCAAAAAATACCCATTAGCGGGTATATTTCTTATCACTGTTCTATAATTTCAGTAAAAAGCCCTCACCTTTACCATTTATTTATTTCTAAAGATTGTTAAAAAATATATCACGGTTTTCAGGGATAAAACTAACTTCAAATTTTAATTATATTTACGCTTAAAATAACTAACAAATACAATTATTAAAACCATAAAATGAAAGAAGAAATGAAATGGTTTGAAGAGATCACCCAATACCTATTCAAAGAATACAAATCTACATTTTTAAAAAAGGTGGTGAATTATGAAAAAGAATCTATAAAAAAAATAGCTCTTTTAAGAAACCAATATCTGGATTATGATGATGATGATAATGATTATGATGCTGTTGACTATGCGTTAGGAATTTATTCTAAAGATGAGATGCAAGTCCTGAAAAATAAAATAGATGAATCGTCTGGTAGTGAGGTTTTGGAAGGTGTTGAAGACCTTTGGGGGCCGCCAACACTAAATAAAGCATGGGAAAAAAATTATGAATACAGTACAGATTTTGAGATGTTTCAGTATTGTGCCGTGCTGGCGACTATAGCTCAAAAATTATTAGAGGATACGGAAATTAAACCTTATATCATGAAAGGAGCCTCGGTCTTTATGAAGAGCTTTGGCGATTTTAACGAGGAATGTACAGTTCCTATGTATAAAGGAGTAGTTCCTGAAGTAGAAATTCGTAAAAAAGTCATAGCCGATTTTGTTACTACCGATGAAAATAAAAAATTGTTGTTATCGCTTTGGGATAAAGAAGTCACTGAACCTGGAAAAACTCTTTTCAAGCAGATTGGTATTAATCCTCTCCCAAATTATCCTAGTGAAAGTGATATTAGCAAGGAGCTGTTTAAAGCACGACATATATTGGTTGAAAAAGAAAATGAAAGCAAGGAAATCCGTAACAAGGCAGCCATAGATAGTCTTGAACCATACTTAGAAGACATTAAACCGTACACTGGGAAAAAATCAAAGAAGATAACAGAAGCAATTAAAGAACATGAAAGCGCATGTAATTATTTGGGACTATGGTATAATGGATTAAAGGACTATGACAATGCAGAAAAATGGTGGAGGCGTTGTTATCAAATTCTACCCACAGAGGCAGGCACTTTAAACCTTTGCTTAATCTATAAAAACCACAAACCAAATTACCCGGAATTTTTAAAAATTTGTGAGCACTTAACATCTATTTATCATAAATTATCTTCGTATAGTCAAATGTATGCTTGGGAATATTTAGCAACTGCTTATGTGCTTAATGAAGATATAGAAAAGGCTAGTAAAACCTTTAAAAAACTGATAAAAGAGAACCCAGAAGAAAAGATATCGTATTACAAATCACTAGCAAACAAAGCATTAGATAAATTATTTGAGCAAAGAGAAAGAGATAAAAATCTAGAAAATAAACTGCTAAGTATCTTTGAGGAATAAAAACAAAATACAAACCTAAATACCTTGTCAACAAACAGATTTACAATTAAGATATGGAAAGGATTAAAGACATTATCCTGTAAGTGTGTAAATAATAAACACCGAAGGTTTGACTTTTTAATCTTTTCACACTTGGTGAGATACTACCACTTTTTAGTAGCTTCTCTGGGTGCCAAATAGGTTTTTTTATAAGCTTTTATAAAAGACACGGGCACATCAATATTGATGTGCCCGTGTCTTTGTATTTATAATTGCTTATTGTTGTTTTAATTACAGGAATTATTTTCCATAACAATAGAATTAATATCGTTACCAGACCCTTCCAATATATCTATACATTCCACATTTTGTGGCGCACTCATTATATTCCCTCTAAGAGCTATGTTTGAATTTTCAGTTCTCAAGTATAATGGCGGTTTACTATTTGATGTAACCGTATTGCCAATAATATTTAAATTTGAGCAAGTATAAAATTCAAAGTTTTTATTAAAAGAATTTTCAATTAAATCAATATTATTGGAAGTAGTCATCGTCGTTGTATTACCTCCTACGATCGTATTTCCTTTAAATTCAAGTTTATAATTTACGGAGCTAGCAGTGTTATTTACATTCTGAAAAACAACACCAAATCTTACAACGTCCACATTATTATCTCTAACAATCACATTATTTATTTCTGCCGCCATTGAAATACCTGCACTTCTATCCGCATTACTTTTAATAGTATTTCTATAGACTTCACTGTTTTCAACACCAGCAACACCTTCTATGGCTATACCTCTTCCACAGTTATTAATAGTATTATTATAGACTTTCATATTTGAATTTGCCACTGTTATACCTGTTGAAAAATCTGCAACAGTATTATCATATACACTATTGCTATGTACTGCACTACCTCTATCTGCACGCCCAGTGATGATTCCCGAACCGTTGGACTTCATAATATCCGACTTAGCAACAATATTGTTGTTTCTAACGACACATTCTGTTGCACTTTGTAAGACAATTGGATTTTCTAAAGTATTACCTTCAATTGTTACTCTATCCCCTATTGCAACTATAAAAGCTCCTTTTCTACTTCCGCTTTCTCTATTATTTTTTAAAATAATATTTTCTGCTAATTCATTTGGCTTTAATGCTTCAATATCAAGTCCCCAACCTGGAGCAGTACCTTGAGATTTTGCAGTATTAATACTAGCATCAATGAAATCAGAATCTTCTATAGTCATTCCATCTACCGCCGTTATTGAAACATTATTTCTCCTATTTCTAATGAATTTACATCCTGTAACTAATAAATTTCTGGTTGGTCTATAATCTGGATTAACGGCATGCCCTTCGCCTTGTACATCTAAACCGTCGGCCATGGCATCCATCATTGTCACATTTTTAACTAATACAGAATTACCCCCTCTAATAGTAAGCAAATGCCCCCAGTCATGCACTTGATATTGAGAATAATCATGTTCATCTCTATCTCCATGGAGATTTCCTCCTTCTATGACAATATTGGAACCTAAATGTATCGATAATAAGGTACTATAGGGGTAATCATTAGGTTGTACCCTCATATGTGTATTATCGGACATGATAAAATTAAAATCTGATGGTATTTTAACAGCCTGAAGTACTGGCATGGCATTGCTAGCGTCTCCTTCTACTTTAAAATATGCGTCAAGTTTATCAATTTTAAAAGTTGTAACTCCTAAATTTTTTGATTGAACCATTAATTCATTTAGTATATCTTTATTCTTTTTAGCAATTTCATCAGACACTTTACCTTCAACGATACCCCATCTTTTAGGATCGAAGTTGAAAACAGGGTCTTTAATTTGGGGTGACGACCCTACTATGGTTAGTGTAGAATTTAATAGTTCTCCTCCTATAATTCCATTATCTCCAAAATTAAGTGTCCCATTTATAATATCTCCTCCTTCATATTTTATGGTCGTATTCTCAGGAAGGTTTATAGTTTTACCATCTAAGTCCATAATACAATTTATTATTATTGTGGAATTTGGTGCTACATTATCTAGCGTAAAATCACATGGCAAAATTGTATTCGTATCCTCAGGTTCTGTATCCTCTGGAGTTGTGTCTTCATTATCTTTTGGTTCCTCCTCTTTAATAACGACTTCTTCAACAAACAATTCTTCTTTATTACAAGATGTTAATGAGAGCGTAAATAGCAAAATAAACAGCATGGGGTTCAAAATCTTTTTCATAATAATCATGATTTGGGGTGTTAGTAATCTATATCAATAGTAAAAATAATTTTAAAAAAACCGTTTAAATGACTTATTTTTTCGACAAACCGCGCTTTTGTTTTGATTTTTAATCGATTAAAAGCTTTTTTTTACGATTAAGTACCATTTAAAGGTTTTAAACTTGCTCCTATATACGCATAAAGAGTTAGTTTGGATTCTCCAATCTAAAAAATAATGGCTGCAAATTTAATTTAAAAAAGAATATTTTAGAAAAATTGTTAACAACCTTTAATAAGTTTTATGCATCTTTTTGTGCTTATAATCAATTACATAGGAATTGTTTTAACAAGTTGTAGACATTTTTTACACCATTCATTTTAATAGCTTATTCCCATGTCTACTAAATAATTCTTTAAAACCTTATTACACCGAATATTTTAGTTTTTTCATAGAATAAATTACTAATATTTAAAATGAATATTATATGTTAGCGGCGTAATTATTGCCCCTCCAATAAATTTATTTTTCAAATGAACTTAACTTTAGAAATACAGTCGTCTATTATTACTAATTATACAAACAATGCTTTTTACATTAGTAATACATATTATACGTACGAAGATTTAGCCCAAATTATATCTAATATAAGATTTGCTTTAAAGAATAATGTAAAGAGTACGGAATGCTTTATTGGATTAATCACTAATGATGATATTTATACATATGCTTCAATAATTGCATTATGGATGGAAGGTAAAGCTTACGTTCCGTTAAATCCAGATTTTCCAGATGACAGGAATTTGGCAGTAATAAAGCAAGCAGATATTGTTACAATTCTCGATTCTTCATCTAGGAAGGTTTTTAACAATTTTAATTCGATAATGACGGAAAACCTTAGTAACTCAGATATCGATTTAAACCCTTCTGAAATATCAAATGAAGATTTTGCCTATATATTCTTTACTTCGGGAACAACGGGAACTCCCAAAGGTGTACCAATAACTTTTGGAAATCTCTCTAGTTTTATGGAGGCTCAATGGGCTTTAGATTATACAATTACAGAAAATGATAGATGTTTGCAAATGTTTGAATTAACATTCGACTTATCTGTTGTTTCATATCTAGCCCCTTTACTTAAAGGTGCCTGTGTTTATACTATTCCAAAAGATGAGATTAAGTATAGTTATATTTTTGAATTAATGGAAGACCATGAATTAACTTATTCACTAATGGTTCCTTCTATATTACATTATTTAAGACCTTATTTTGACGAAATTAATTGCCCATCAATGAAATTTAGTTTATTCTGTGGGGAAGCTTTGCCTTTGGATGTCACAGAAGAATGGAGTAAATGTATTCCAAATGCAACAATTGCCAATGTTTATGGCCCTACTGAGTGCACGATTTATTGCATGGATTACACTTACAAAAGAAATGGTGAAAATAAAACACATAATGGGGTTTTAACAATTGGTAAAGACATGATAAATACATCAACTATTATAGTAGATGATGACAATAATGAAGTTGAAACAGGAAAAGAAGGAGAATTATGCTTAAGTGGTTTACAATTAACACCTGGCTATTGGAGAAACGAAGAAAAAAACAAGCAAGTATTTTTCAATAAATATTATAAAGGAAAGGAAACAAGGTTTTATAGAACGGGTGATTTATGCCGTGCTGATAAAGATGGTGATGTTTTATATTTGGGGAGGGTTGATTTTCAGGCTAAAATTCAAGGTTTTAGAGTTGAATTATCCGAAATAGAGTTTCATGCAAAGGCTTCCTTAAACAAGATAAATACTGTAGCAGTAGCTTTTACCAATAATATTAAAAATACTGAAATAGGTTTGGTAATAGAATCAGAACCAATTGACACTAAAGAATTGTTGAAAAAATTAAATGATAAGCTACCTAAATACATGATTCCAACACAAATTAAATTTGTTGGCAGTTTTCCTCTAAATTCCAATGGAAAAACAGATCGAAATAAATTAACAAAACTTTTTACTGAATAAATATAAATAACCATGGAAACCTTAACGATAAAAGAAACTATAAGTGGTGTCTTAGAGTCTACATTAGAGCATAATAATTTTGAAATGCATGACGAATTAACAGCCAAAGATGTTGATGGATGGGATTCGTTATCGCATATGATGATAATAACAAAAATTGAAGAAGCTTTTAATATTAAATTTAAACTAAGAGATTTAAATAAGCTGAAGAACATGGGATCCTTAGTCTCTGTAATTCAAAGTAAAATTTAAATTATTTATTTTGGTTTTTAATTCTATAAAGTTTGTAGTGTTTGTCCTACCTGTTCTTTTCCTTTATTGGAGTTTTTTTAGAAAAAACAAGGTAGCTCAAAATGTATTATTACTAGCCTCTAGTGTTTTTTTTTATGCCTGGGCAGATTGGCGATTCTTATTTTTACTAATAGCTAGCATTATAATAAACTATTATTTGGCTTTAAAAATAAGGAAAGAAGTTGATGATGAAACCAAGCAACGGCGATTTTTATATTTAGGACTTGTATTTAATGTTGGGCTTTTACTATATTTTAAGTACTTCAACTTTTTTTATGAAAGTTTTGTGGAGCTAGTAAATGTCTTTGGAATAACTTCAAGTTATACAACTCTTGCTATTCTACTTCCTTTAGGGATTAGTTTTTTTACTTTTCAAACACTAGGGTATTTAATTGATGTTTATAACGAAGAAATAGATCCAAGTCACAATTTCTTAGAATTTTCTCTTTTTGTTGCTTATTTCCCCAAAATCCTTTCTGGACCAATTGAAAGAGCATCTAAAATGATGCCTCAAATCCAAGAAAGGAGAGAATTTTCTTATGAGATTTTTGTTGATGGGCTCAGACAGATATTATGGGGGTTATTTGCTAAAATTGTTATTGCGGAAAATTGTGCTTCTATAGCTAATCCAATTTTTGATAATTTTGAGGGGCAAACTGGTAGCACACTCATTCTAGGAGCCTTTTTCTATGCGATACAGCTATACGCAGATTTTTCTGGATACTCAAATATGGCGATTGGTGTATCAAAATTATTTGGTATTCAATTAATGCGTAATTTTTCAACTCCTTTCTTTTCAACCAACATCAGTGATTTTTGGAGAAAATGGCATATATCCTTAACTACATGGATGATGGATTATGTATTTACGCCGCTTTCATTTAGCCTAAGGAGATATCAGAAAAATGGATTAATTATCTCAATTATTGCAACATTTGTCCTAGTAGGATTTTGGCATGGTGCAAATTGGACTTTTGTTTTTTACGGATTATTACACGGAATTTATTTCATTCCATTAGTTTATTCTGGTAAAATGAATTCTTCAGAAATTGTTGCGAAAGGAAAACTTTTTCCTTCAATTATTGAATTCATTAAGATGTTGTTATTGTTTGTTTTAATCATGCTAACCGATGTCTTTTTTAGGGCTAATAGTATTAAAGAAGCTATAAACTACATTGTTTCCATTTTTTCTTATGACATTTTTTCAATCCCTCAAGGAATGTTTAGTTCTAATTATATGATAACCATATTTTTACTTTTTATATTCTTTTTTATTGAATGGAATAATCGAGAAAAAAAGCATGACTTTGAAATTAAAAATTATAATATTTTTTTAAGATGGAGTTCTTATATCTTTCTATTCTTGTTAATATTATTTTTTGGAAAAAGCTCAGAAACATTCATTTACTTTCAATTCTAAATAATTATGAAACTACTTTTAATTAAACTAAGCGTTTTTTTTGTTGTTTGCTTTGGAATAATTACTGCGATTTTGATGAATTATGGAGGTAATGTTGATTATTTTTATCCAAAATTTACTACCCCAAAAGTTAAATCAATAATAATTGGTGATTCAAGGAGTTTTCAGGGAATCCAACCCAGTGTAATTAATCAATATTTTAATAATAATAAAAAGCAATATGACCTTCCTATATTAAATTATAGTTTTACGGGAGCACAGGCTATTTCAGGTCCTTTATACACTAAAAGTATCCTCAAAAAAGTAGATAAAACAGCCACTAACGGATTATTTATTATATCTATAACACCAGATTTTTTAACTTCAAAGGATGGGTTTAGGAATGATTTAGGTGAATTTAGAGAAGCAAATCAGCCACCTCACAATATGAGCTTTGTAGATATCAATCCAAATTATGAATATTTTTTTAAAAATATGGCTTATTTCCACTTCAAGGCTTTATTTAGAAAAAATTCTGAAACTCATAAAGATGGCTGGCTAGAGGAATCTAATCTGCCAACAGATACTTTAGTTTTTGATACATGGAGAAAGCACCAAATAGATTTATTTCTTGATGATAGAGATATGTATAAAATATCAGATTTCAGAGTTAACAGTTTCAATACCCTCATTGAAGAATTAAAAAAGTATGGTAAAGTTTACTTAATAAGAATGCCTATTAGTAAAGAATTTTTAGATCTTGAAAACTCTTATTATCCAAAATTAAATACTATAGTTGATTCTATTGCAAACATTAATGAAACTCCTTATTTTGATTTTAATAATTCTGGAGAACTTCAATATGACACCTATGATGGTCATCATATAGATAAGCATGGCGGTAAGGCGTTCACAAAAGCACTTTGTGACTCCATAGTTAAAAACTAAATCAAATATTCAATGTTATTTAACTCATTTGAATTCTTACTTTTTTTTCCGATAGTAATTATTGGGTTTTATACGTTACCTCACAAATATAGGTGGTTATGGCTTTTATTGGCTAGTTACTTTTTTTACATGGCGCATGAACCATCACTGATAATTCTACTGTTAATATCAACTATAGTGGATTACTTCTGTGCATTAAAAATGCCAGATTCATCCAATAAGATAAAAAAAGTACTTCTATATGTAAGTATATGCACCAATATAGGAATACTCTTTGTTTTTAAATACTTGTTCTTTTTTACGTCATCTATAGAAGGTTTATTAAAATTCTTTGACTTAAATATTATAGAAAGTGGAAATACTGCTGGTTCTTACAATTTTAATCAAATATTATTACCTGTAGGTATTAGTTTTTATACTTTTCAAACTTTAAGCTATACAATAGATGTATACAAAGGTAAGGTTCTGCCAGAAAAGCACTTTGGGGTTTTTGCATTGTACGTCTCATTTTTTCCTCAGCTAGTAGCTGGCCCTATTGAAAGGGCTTCAAGATTAATCCCCCAACTTAAACGAAAAATAAATCTTAACATACCCGATATAAAAAAAGGACTTATACTTATGGCATGGGGGTTCTTCTTAAAAGTTGTTGTAGCAGATAGGTTAGGCTTGTATGTTGATGCAGCGTTCGATAACCCAGATTCTCCACATGCTCTATCATTAGTTTTAGGTTTTATATTTTTCAGTTTTCAAATTTATTACGATTTTTCTGCATATGTATCTATTGCAATCGGAGCGGCAAAAACATTGGGTTACGATTTAATGGCCAATTTTAATCGTCCGATTTTTTCAACTTCTACATCGCAATTCTGGCAAAGGTGGCATATATCTTTAACAAATTGGCTAAGAGACTATATCTATGCCCCTTTGGTTAGAAAATACAAATTTAGTAGAGTAACAGCCGTATTAATTGTATTTATTGTAAATGGTCTTTGGCATGGGGCAAATTGGACTTTTGTGATTTGGAGCTTATTAAATGCGTTATTGTTAATTATAGAAATTGGAACACTTAAAACAAGGAATAAGATTTTCAACTTTCTTAATTTTCCAAAGAAATTTGTTTCTTTTTGCGGTTGGTTTATAGTTATAGGTTATTTGTTTTCATCGTTAATATTTTTTAGATCACCTTCAATAACACATGCTTTAACATATTATAAAAACATGTTTAATTTTGGTAGTCTACATATTAATATTCTAAATAACTATTTAGAGTTATTTATAAGTATAACACTAATAATAATTGTACAAACTATACATTATTACAAAGGAAATAGTAAGGTATACGAATTGGTCACACATCGTACAAAATATGTTAGATACAGTATGTATGTAGGCTATATTTTAATCATAGTTTTATTTGCTATTAATAGGCAAAACACTTTTATATATTTTCAATTTTAACGATATGTCATTAAAAAAGTTTATTGTTCAATTATTGTTGTATTTTATACTCTTTGCAGGAATATACTTTTTTTTTGTATATAAACTTTCTAAGGGATATGTAGATCAATTCTATAATAAAGTAAATCAGGATGCTGGAAGTTTAATTATCGGTTTATCCAGAGCAGATCAGGGAATAGACCCATTCATTCTAGAAGAAGAGCTTAGCAACTATGATAAACCTATAGTGAATTTTTCAATGAACGCACATCAATCGGCTTTCGGTGAAGTATATTTACAAGGTATCGATAAAAAACTGAGTACTAATAACATTAATGGACTTTTTATAGTCTCGATCAGCCCAGGGAATTTCACAGTTCGTGCTGAAATTAAAGATGACAAAATTTATGATTTAGATAAAGAGGCAATTATTGGTAGTATTGATAATTTAACCTCAAAACCTAATTTCGATTATATCATTTCAAAATATCAACAACCCCTATATAATTCTCTTTTTAACAAAGAGAATCTTGATTATTTTATGTCTCATCCAAATGGGTGGAATGAAATTGCTTTAGCTAAAGAGAATGATAGTAAAGATATGGCTTTCTGGAAAGAACAAACCACAGATTATTATAATCGTGAGATAAAAAAACTGAGGATTTCAAAATATAGAATTAAATATTTTGTTAAAACTATAGAATACCTTAAAACCAAAGGAAAGGTTTTTGTAATAAGAATGCCTTCAGATTTAGATGTAGTAAAATTTGAAAATGATAATTGGAAAAATTTTGACTCTCAATTTGATAGCATTTCTAAAAAACATAGTATTCCATATTTTAACTATTCAAAACGATCAAATGAATTTATAGCTTATGACGGTTCTCACTTAGAATCTGAAAGTGCAAAAAAATTCACTAAGCTGCTAAGTATAGATATTAAGAATTATTTAAAAACAAAAAAATCTATAAATTAAAGTGAATCCATATCTACAAAAGATATTTAAAACAATTTGGCTAAATCATTTTAACGCTGGATTAACAGCTAATGAGTTTAGCTTTATTGATATGATTACTTTTGTAAAACACAAAAAAATTCCAGTTTACTTTAATACAGGAGCTACTAATACTAAAGGGATTTCGTATAATTTATCAGATAAAATTTCCAATGATTATAAAGGCAAAACATTTATTGTATACGATGTACAGGATTTTAATACGGATATTCCTAAAGCAGTTAATGGATTAAGCTGCTATAAAATAAGGCAATACCCTGGATTTATATGTGATTTAAATAATTACGATAATCTTCATAAATATATGTTGGATGTTATTAGTAAGAAAAGTCGTTATAAATTTAATAGTTATAAAAAGAAGCTCGAATCTGATTACGGAATTAGTTATAAAATGTATTTAGATGATATAACTAATGATGACTACGAATCACTCTTTACAAGTTTTAATTTCCTTCTAAAAAAGCGGTTTCTTGAAAAAAAAACAGTAAACAATAATCTTAATCCTGTTGAATGGGAATTTTATAAAAAAGTAACATTTCCAATGATGAAGAAAAAACAGGCTGGTCTTTTTGTTGTTTACAATAGAAGTACTCCTATAGCTATAACATTGCTAAATTTTTCAAAAACCAATATGATTGATGTTATAAGAACCTTTGATATAAACTATTCAAAATACAGATTAGGTACAGTAAGTTTAATGAAACAGCTTGAATGGTGTTTTAAAAATAATATTTCGGCCTTGGATTTTTCTAAAGGATATTTTGAATATAAAAAGAGATGGGCAAATAAAAATTATATGTTGGAATACCATATATTTTACGACAAGAAATCATTTAAATCTAAATTAATTGCATTCTTATACAAGCAGTTTTTCAAATTCAAATTGTTTCTTAGAAAGAATAACCTAACCCATCTTATTCATGAATTATCTTTTATCTTAAATAAAAAAAAATATGCAAAATAACTGCTATGTTTTCCTTTTAAAGAGATTTTTTTGAAACAAAAAAATTAAAGAGTAAATTAGTTTTAATGTTAAGTAAACTATTTTCTTCTCAAAGTAATCATTTAATTTTTGACTTATTTATAGAAACTAAAATTAGTATTTTCTTTTCAAATTATGCTATAAACAGTTTATCTCAAAAAAGTCTTAAGGTTAAAAAAGATATTGCTGATTTTAATTTCAAAAAAATCAAAATGATCAAAGATGTCCCCAATTATATTCAATTCAAATTAAATGAATTAAGTCCAGACATAGTACATAAGGTAATCCCTCAATACAGTGGCTATTTGATAAATACAGTTGGGTACAAAGATGCCAGTGATTATATAACTAAAAATTTAAGCAAGAGGAATAAAAAAAACTTAAATTCTAAAAAAAACAAGCTCTATAAAAACCATAAAATCTTTTCGGAATTCCACCATGGATTTATTGAAAAAAATGAATACGATACTATTTTTAAGACATTTTACAAACTATTAAAAAATAGATTTAATGAAAAAAAAATGCATAACCGATATCTATCGACTTGGAAGGAGTTACAAAGTACAACTTATCAGAAAATTTTAGACAAAAAAGCGTCTTTGCACGTTGTTTATAATGATATAACCCCCATTGCTATTACCTTAAATTATCATTTAAATGATATTGTATTTAGCCACATTCAAACCTTTGATACAAATTATTCAAAATATAACATGGGAGATATTAGTATGCTAATTCATCTTGAGTGGCTTATAAAAAATAACATAAATGTATTCGATTTATCAATGGGAAAGACATATTACAAAGAGAAATGGTGCAATCATAAATATACTTTCATGTATCATCTTTTTTATAGCAAAAAATCTATATTATCTAGAATCTGTTCACGAATTATAGTGCAGGAACTAAAGCTTATTCAGTTCTTAAGAGACAAGAATATTATTGGCACGTTGATTAATTTTGACAAACTCCTTTTTAATTATAAATAAGAGTACAGCAAAATAACATTAAAATGTTAAAAAAAATAACCCCAGAATCTTTAGATGTTTTAAGCACTTTTCTTGAAAGAAAAGAGGCTTTGCCTGTTTACAATAAAATAACAAATAAAATTTCTGGATCTTTAATTTATAAGAACTCAGAATATGAAGCTAATAATAATTTATATTGTATTTATGATTTTCCCGGTTATTTTGAAGGGACCATTGTAAAAAAAGGATGGAAATCAAAAAGCATAAACACCTATAAGGGATCATTAATTCTCCTAAAAAACTACAAAAATGTTGAAGCGTATTTAAAAAGCAAGTTTAGTGCTGGTAGAAGGTCTAAATTTAGAACATACCAAAAAAGGTTAGAGACTTGTTTTAATATTGAATATAAAGCTTATTATGGAAATATTTCAAAAGATGAATACGAATATCTTTTTGAAGCATTTCACAAAATGACAAAAAAACGTTTTATAGAAAAAAAAATCCAGAATTACGATTTATCTCGTTGGGATATTTATTATGAAATCGCATATCCATTAATTAATAGTAAAGAAGCCGTTTTATTCGTTATTTTTAATAACAATAAACCAATTAGTATTTGTTTGAATTTTGTGAGAGGAAATACTATTTATGGTTACCTTAGAACTTATGATATCGATTATTCAAAATTCTACATTGGTTTTACAGATTTTATAAAACAACTGGATTGGTGCTACAACAATGGGATTGAAATTTTCGATTTATTAAAAGGTAGCTATCCTTATAAAATAAAATTGATTGATACTAAATACGACTTTCAAAAGCATGTAGTATACAACTCAAATTCATTTCTAACAACGATATCTGCAAAAGCAATAATAGCCAAAACAAAAGCTTTTTACTTTTTAGTTAAACTGTTAAAAAAAATAAATGTTAATGTTATTTACTATAAATATATAAACTACAAATACAGAAATAAAGAATTAAGCAAGGTTGAAAATGATTTACAAAAAATCATTATTAATAATAATGTTAAAACAGCACTAGACGATGAGCTTAGAGAAATTGATTTGAATAACGAAGCTTACTCTTTTTTAAAAAGAACGATATTCAATTTTTTATACGCTAATCAAGAGTCAATAAACAATATAAAGCTATTCAAGTATAAAAACGAGGATGATTCCTTTTTTATAAAAGGAGAAAAAAATGTCCAAAAAATCACTTTTCGATAGTATATAAAAATCTAAAAATGCTAAAAAAAGTAAAACCAGAATATTATAATGTATTAAATGCTTTTCTTGAAAGAGAAAGGCCCTTCCCTATTTATAATAAAGTTGTTAATAATTTTTCTGGCAATACTATTTATAACAGTAAAGGGTTAAAAAATGAAAGTAAAAGCAATTTATATTGCCTTTACGATTTTCCCAGTTATTTAAAAGGGTACATTACCAAAAAAGACTGGAAATCTAAACATATTAACACTTTTAAAGGTTCATTAATTTTTCCTGAAAATTATACTGACACACAAAACTATTTAAAAACTAAATTTAAAACTCCTAAAAGATTTAGACTTTATCAAAATAAACTGGAAGCTTGTTTTAATATTGAATATAAGTGTTATTATGGTCATATATCAAAAGAGAACTATGATTACCTTTTTGATACTTTTCAAAAAATGCTACAGAAAAGATTTTTGGAAAAGAAAATAGAAAACCATGACTTGTTTCGTTGGGAAATATATCATGAAATTGCATACCCTCTAATTAACAGTAAAAAGGCCGCTTTGTTTGTTATCTATAATGATAATAAACCTATTAGTTTTTACCTGAATTTATTAAGAAACAAAACTATTTATGGCTATGTAAAAAGTTATGATATTGATTATTCTAAGTTTTCTATCGGTTTCATTAATTTTCTACAACAACTTCGTTGGTGCTTTGAAAACAGTATTGAAGTCTATGATTTATTAAAAGGTAATTACCCCTATAAAAATAAGCTGATTGATGCCGAATTTTATTATCAAAAGCATGTAATTTATAATTCAAAATCTTTATTAGCAACTATTATTGCTCACATAATAATTTTTAAAACTCATATTTTTTATAAAACAATTAATATTCTGAAAAAATTAAATGTAGATATTATGTATCATAAATTTTTGGATTTTTTATACAAAAATAAAGTTGAAGATGATTCGCAAAATATAATAGTCACCAACAATGTTCAAATGGTTTTAGACAAACAATTAATTAAAATTGATTTAAATGATGACTCTTTAAGTTTCTTAAAAAGGCCAGTATATACTTTTTTATATCATAATAAAGAACAATTAAGTACTATTGAGGTATTTCAATTAAAAAACAAATTAAACACTTATATGATAAAAGGAGAAAAAAATGTCCAAAAAATAACGTTTCAATAATTTTGGATAAAGCTAATAACATAACATTTTTAAAAGCTTTCACAGAGAATAGCCTACCTCCTATTTGCAATAAAGTTATTTATCAAAAAAATGTATATTATAATAAAAACATTGATTCTGAATTAGATTTAAATAAACAAGTATTAATATTTAAGGATGTCTCCGATTATGTAGATATTGAGCTATTTCAGCAAGCAAAAAATATTGTCATTAACAAAACTAAGACTCTTAAAGGGCATTTAGTAGAACTTGCCCCTTTTAAAGATATACAGGAATATTTACAAAATAATTTTACTACTAAAAGCAGGTCAAATTTCAGGCGTTATGAAAATAGGTTAAAATCTTGTTTTAAAATTAAATATGTTTCGTATTATGGCAATATAACCAAAGAAGAGTATGATAGACTATTTATTGTTTTAAAAGACTTATTAATAAGGCGGTTTGCCGAAAAACAAGAAAAGAATTATGAATTACAGCATTTAAAAGGATATCATGATGTTGTATATGATATGATATTGAAAAAAGAAGCATGTTTATTTGTGATTTACGATAACGAAAAGCCTATAAGCATTAGAGTAAATATGTGTAAAAAAAAACTAGCTTACTATATTATAAGTGGTTATGATGTAGATTACTCAAAATTTCATTTAGGATCAATTGATATGCTAAAAAATATAGAATGGTGTATTGATAACAACTTTGAAATTTATGATCTTTTAAAGGGATATGACTATTATAAATCAAAATGGGCAACCAAAAAACATGATTATTACATTTATATAATTTACAATTCCAACTCTATAAAACTTACTTTAATCAGTTATTATATTACTATAAAAGAAACTATTAAATACAAATGCTACAGGTTTTTAAAAAAACACAATTTAGATACAAAATATAAAGATTTGAAAAGGTATTTATTTGGAATAACTACCTTTTTTAAAAATAAAAAAGCCACAACCATACTTATAGATAATAATGCAAAAATCACAGATCAAATATTTGAAATAGATATTAACTTAGACAATCAATATATCTTTTTAAGAAAACCCGTTTATAATTTTTTATTTTTAGCAAATACGTCTTTAGATAATGTAACTATTGGTAAACTAAGCGGTACTTCAAATAAGTTTCTTTTAAAAGCTAAAAACAAAAGCCAATTACTAACAATAAATCATTAGGATTTATACCAAACAGAATAAATGGGTTTAAATGTGAGACATATTAAATTAAGTTTTTTTTTAGATCTTTTTTTTAAAAACAAAAGCCTTCCTGCTTTTTGTAAAAAAATAACGAATACGCTTTTAAATACTACGGTTTATGAAACTAATGCAAAATCAATATCTAAATTTAAAAATAAGATATATTATATAAAGGACATTCCCGATTATTTTTTAACAGAACTTGATAAGACAAACATGTCTTTAAAACTTCTGTCTGCTCCGCTTTACCAAGGGTATTTAATAAATTTAACAGCATTTAGTAACCTAGAGGATTATCTTAATAATAAATTAGGTAGGCCTAGAAAATCGCAATTAAAAAGATACAGAAAGCGACTGGATTTATGTATTGCTCCAGAGTATAAAATTTTTTATGGTGATATATTAAAAGAAGAATATCAAAATATCTTTAAAGAATTAATTTTAATAACAAAACGACGTTTTTCACAAAAAGAAGAGTTTAATTTTGAATTACCATATTTAAAATTATATCAGGAGATGATGTATCCTTTGCTATTAAAAAAGCAAGCAGCTATATTTTGTATTTATTATAAAAAAAAGCCTATAAACATCACATTAAATTTTATTGATGGCGATACCATTTTTCATTGGAATAGCTGTTATAATATAGATTATCAGATGTTTAATTTGGGACACATAAATATGGTAAATCACCTGGAATGGGCCTATGAAAATAACTTTAAACTATTTGATATGGGAAGAGGCGATTTTTTACATAAAAGAAAATATGTAAATGAAAGTTACATTTATAATGAAAATATAATTTTCAGTTCTAAATCTATTACGGCTTATATGCGCGTTCATTTTAGAATATTAAAGTTAAAAACACGCTATCAACTAATTAACTTTCTAAAAAAAATTAATTTCCATAAACTATACGGCTACTATGCAAAGTATAAATATAAAATTGTTAAATCTGGGGATATAAAAACTACTCAAAATAAGATTGATGTAGATCATAATATTTCAAAAATTCCAGAGCTTGAAAAATTAAGGCTAATTGATTTAAACAATGAAGCATATGGTTTCCTAATAAAACCACTGAATTACTTTTTACATAAAACGCAAGAATTCGTTCATGATGTAACAATTTATATCGATTTAGATGATGACCAAACCTTTTATTTTAAAGGCACTAAAAAATACCAGAAGTTAACAGTTATAAATTAGTATTAAAACTTAAATGAATAAAAAAAACAGAATACCAATCTTTCCAGTATTATTCAAAAGTGATGATATTAATCAACTATATGAAAGTTTTGAGTATTTTAACCTAAAGGTTTATAATGAAGCAATTGATTACAATTCAAAAAATAAAACCTTCTATTCTTACAGACTAATACCTGAATATTTTAAATTAAACCTTAGAGATGCTTCTTTCAAAACAAAAATAATACCCCAATATAATTGGGGATATTCTATTTTACTTAATCCTTCAGATACAATTGGCTCATATATGCAACGTCAATTTAATTCAAAAAAAAGAAACATTTATACGAGATATGTAAGACGCTTAGAAACTTGTTTCGATATTAAATATAAGATGTTTTATGGTGATATCTCAAAAACAGATTATAACTTTATTATGCAAGCTTTGTATGATATGATAATAGAAAGGTTTGAGGAACGTAACGAATTACATAAAAATTTACACGAATGGAATTATTTACTAGAAAACACCTATTCAGAAATCATTAATAATAATGCCTCGTTATTTGTAATTTATAACAAAGATGAACCAATAGAAATTTCGTTAAATTATCATTTTGACAAAGTTTTATTCAGCTATTTATCTTCTTATGATATTAATTATTCAAAATTTGGCTTAGGGCATGTAGAAATTTATAAGCAAATTGAATGGTGCACAAACCATGGATATATTCTTTTTGAAATGGGTGTTGGCGGTATGGATTATAAACGAAGGTGGAGCAATAATGTTTATAGGTATAACCACATAATACTTTACAAAAAAACATGTAACACAATTAGCTTTAAAGTCCATATATATATAAAGAAAATACTAATTAAAGAATTTTTAAAATCAAAAAAGATTAACGAGATCATTCCAATAATTAACATGTTCTTTCGCAGGAATAAAAACAATAAGAATAATGTGATTATTGAATCCTTTGAGTTGAATGATACTTTTATGTTTGAAACACATAAAAAAATTGATCATAATTCTAAAAATTATTCGTTTTTAAAAAAGTACATTTGCAGCTTTATTTACAATTCAAAGGATCATTATAGTGATATAATTGTTTTAAAAAATACTACAAATAATGCTTTTTTAATCAAAGGGAAAAATAAGTTTCAAAGTATATCATTTGTAAGGTAAATCTAACTGATTACCATAACTAAAATAAAAGAGCTGTTTATCCTAAAACATGGCATTAGAAAGAGAAAATCAACCAAGAATAAATTACTTTTATATATTTGAAGCGCTCATTTAGGAGCAACTTAACCAATCTATGAAAAAAAAATTAATTAGGATTACCACAGTGCCATTATCGCTTAGTGGTTTACTGCAAGGACAGTTAAGATACATGACGGATTATTTTGATGTTTTAGCTGTTTCATCCAAAGGAAAAGATAATGATCTGGATAATGTATCCGAATATGAAGGAGTGCCCACGCTAGCCGTAGAAATGACCAGAAAAATCACACCTTTTAAAGACCTCTATGCACTTTGGAACTTATATAAATTATTTAAAAAAGAGAAACCATTTATTGTACACTCTCACACACCAAAAGCAGGAACATTATCTATGCTTGCTGCTAAATTTGCAAGAGTACCCCATAGGTTACATACAATAGCTGGTTTGCCATTGGTAGAAGCAACAGGTGTTAAAAGGATAATCCTTAATACTGTTGAAAAAATCACTTATGCTTGTGCAACCAAAATTTATCCTAATTCATTCGGATTAAAAGATATCGTTCTTGAACATAACTTTGCAAAAGAAAGTAAGTTAAAAGTTATAGCCAATGGGAGTTCCAATGGTATTGATACTTCTTATTTTGACTCTAAAGTGATTAATGATGAAAACAAAAAAAGAAAACTAAAAGAAAGTTTAAATATTAGTGATAATGATTTCGTGTTTGTATATGTTGGTAGACTTGTTTCAGACAAAGGTATTAATGAATTAATGATAGCTTTTGATAAAATAAGTAAAGAACATAACAACATAAAACTATTGCTTGTAGGTACGTATGAAAACGAATTAGACCCGCTTCTTCCTAAATCAATGGAAATCATTCAAACTAACAAAAAAATTATTTCAACTGGATGGGTAGATGATGTACGTCCTTATTTTGCTATATCAAATGCATTAGTATTTCCAAGCTATAGAGAAGGTTTCCCTAATGTCGTCATGCAAGCAGGGGCTATGGCTTTGCCAGCTATTGTTACAAATATTAATGGATGTAATGAAATAATCACTAATAAAGAGCATGGATTCATTATACCCGTAAAAGATTCTATGGCTATTTACGATAAGATGAATTATATCTTAGATAACCTTGAAGAAGCTAAGGAAATGGGCATTAAATCCAGAGCAAATATAATTTCAAAATTTGAAAGAAAACGAGTTTGGGAAGCCATATTAATAGAATATAATAATCTATTTAAATAAAAAGAAGATTTATACATAAAAAAACACTAAAAATTACTACTCCATAAATATAATCTATAATAAATCGGCACTTACCCTATTTATTATACACAAAGAAATAAACTCTATAGCGGGTAATTCCCATTCGTAAAACTATTTTTAAAGAAATCAAAAGTTAATATGACATTATTAATAAGAACTTTAGAATATTTGAGATTTTATCTCTTTTGGACATTAGACTTTTTTAAAGGCTCTAATACACAAAAACATTTAACAGATATAGCATATAAAATAGAGAATTATTCAAGCCCTAAAGTAATAGCTCTTAGACAGGAAAGCTTGAAAAAAATTCTGGATCATGCTGTGAATACTACCGATTATTATTCCAAGTTTAAAAACTACCATTCTATAAAAGACTTTCCTGTAATAAATAAGAATATTATTCGAAGTCAGGAACAAGAATTTAAATCAGTAATCTTTTTAAATAAAAAAACAAAGACTGTTTCCACCAGTGGATCGACAAGCAGCGCCTTAAAAATAAGTCAGAACAAAAATAAAACCATTAGAAATACAGCCGACAGCATTTATTTCGGAAAAATATCAGGATTTAAAATTGGCTATAAGCTTTTATATCTAAGGCATTGGGACGACGTCTTACGAAAATCTCCACTCACTAAGTTCATGCAAAACATCGACGAGCTCGAGGTTGTTAATATGAATAACGAATATATTTCAAAAATTATTAGAAATATTGAGAAAGACGCATCCAAAAAAGGTTGGTTAGGTTATCCATCAGGTTTTGAGCTTATATGTAAGTACTTAGACAGTATTAATTCTAAACCAATAAAGGCAAATATCAAATCCATTATAACCATGTCCGAAGGCCTTAATAACTACACTAAAAAGGCTATGAATAAGTACTTTAAATCTGAAGTAGTTTCTAGGTATTCAAATATGGAACATGGTATAATAGCTCAGCAGAAGAAAGGCAGTAGTGATTTTCTTATAAATACAGCAAGTTTTTGGGTAGAAATATTCAAAATAGATGAAGATGAACCCGCAGATATAAATGAGCCAGGGCGAATTGTTGTAACAGATTTATATAATTATGCCATTCCCTTAATAAGATATGACACAGGTGATATAGGGGCGATTAATTACAATAAAAAGTACCCAGTTTTAACAAAAATAGAAGGCAGAAAAGCTGATATTATATTTAATACTAAAGGGGAAATCGTATCTTCTTTTATTGTTGCAAATGTTGTAGAGTATGATGGAATTATTCAAGGACAACTAATCCAGGAAGAAGAAAAAGAATATACGTTAAAGTTAAACGTAACAAATAACTTTAATCAAGAAAGCAATGTTATTAAAGAATTTAAAGGTTATTTGGGTCATGATGCCGTTATAAAAATTTTGTATATAAACGAAATTCCATTACTCTCGTCTGGAAAAAGAAAGGCCACTATTAATAATTATTTGAAATAATATTGATGAATAATTATTTAGACAAGTAACTTAAACGTAAAATTTGGAAATAGAACGGTTTTGCTTAACTGAAAAGCGATATAGTTATATATTTGATTTGAATTATTAATAGCAGTAACAAGAAGGTAAATTTAATAAAACTATAGAAGTTTGTATAAAAATATAATCAAGCAACTTTTAGATTCAGTTTTTGCCTTATCTGGGTTAATTCTGCTATCCCCCATTCTTATAACTGTTGCTATAATATTAACGATTTCAAACAGAGGCACTCCTTTCTTTTTTCAAAAAAGACCTGGCAAAAATGAAAAAATATTCAAAATTGTCAAGTTTAAAACTATGAATGATTTAAAGGACGACAATGGAGCTTTATTACCAGATAAAGACCGTTTAACACCTATTGGTCAATTTGTTAGAAAGTACTCGCTGGATGAGATTCCTCAACTTTTTAATGTTTTGATTGGAGATATGAGTTTCATAGGTCCTAGACCTTTGTTAATAAGATATTTACCTTATTATACCGAACTTGAAAAAAAGAGACATTCTGTAAAGCCTGGTATTACAGGTTTAGCACAAATATCTGGTAGAAATTTATTAGATTGGGATAGTAGATTAAAAAAAGATATAGAGTATGTTGAGAATTTAAGTTTAATGCTTGACTTGAACATATTTCTCGATACAATAAAAAAAGTAATAACATCAAAAGATGTTGTTACGGATCCAAATTCAGTTATAGAAGATTTAGATGCAACAAGACAATAATATTAATTGGGCTATTTTAGTTACTGGCTGGGGAAGAAATGCCAAAGATACCATAGAAGCTTTTCATAAAGGGAAACTAAAAAATTCCTCTATAAAACTGGTTATTTATGAAGCTGAACCGTGCGGAGCAAAAGAACTTGCTGAAAAATACAACATTGAAACTCTTAAATTAGTGAAATCAAATTTTCCAAACTTAATAAGCTACCAAAAAGTACTAATTGAAGAAATAAAGAAAAGAGGAATTGATTATATATTCATGCTAAACTACAAGTATTTTATAAAGCAGGAAATGTTGCTTGCTTATCCTAATAGAATCATTAATATACACCCATCGTTATTCCCTAGCTTTTTGGGAACAAAAACTGCTATACAAGATGCTATGGATTATGGTGTAAAGATAACAGGTATTACAACTCATATAATAGATCATAATATTGACGAGGGCATTATACTTTGCCAAAAAGCAATAAAAATTAAAAATAAAGATACGTTTGATTCACTTTATAAAAAATTCGCAAAAGAAGGAAGAAAAATTATAATAAAAACGATAAGCAAGATTGAAAAAAAACATTTCAAAAATATAAAACATAGCAGCCTTAATAATAAGTAATAGTTTTTAATATAATAATTAGATGAATAAAAAGATAACAGTTGAAAGTTTAACTAAAAAAATGTTACAGGAAGCTGTCAATCGTAATACATACTGGAGCAATGGCCTGGCTCCATTAACAAAGAGCAAGGCGCAATGGTTATTAACTAACCCACGAATAGAGGAAGATGATTATTGTTGCTTAATCGCAAAAGAAGGTAAAAAAATGATTTCTTTCATTTATATGATCCCTGATTTTTTGAATATAAATGATGATACTTATAAAAAAGTCTATTGGATGATTTTATGGTGGGTTGATTCAAATTATAAAAAAACGGTATTGGGTACTTACGCGTTTTTTGAAGCATTAAGACTGGTTGACAATAAAATAATAATAAAATCGTATGCAGAACACATCAAAGATTTTTATGAAAAGCAACCTTTTACGGTTATTACATCAAGATTAAGGTATACCCTCTTTTTCAGTATAGATACTCCTATGCTAATAGGAAGATTTAAATTTTTGAAACCATTCTATTTTGTTCTCAATACATTAGATTACTTAGTAGCTTCGGTTATTAGTAAAATAAATTATAATAAATTAAAGAGAAGAACTAAAAACCTTGTATACGACTATATAAATGAATTAGATGAAGGATTATGGGCTTTCATAAAACCTTTATGTAAAAATGATTTTATTTTAAAGTCAAAAGAATATATAAACTGGCAAATTGATAGTAAACAATTTACTCAACTAGCTGTACAAAGAAAGCAGCAATATACATTTTTAGGAACGGGTAATAGCCCTAATATATATTTACACAATTTAAAAATTATTAAAGACAAAAAAATAATAGGCTTTATATCTTATGTAGTGAATCACAATGAATTTAATATTAAATACTTCATAGTTGAAAAAGAAGAAAACTATGATTTATGTGTAGATGCTTTAATTGAAAATTTTATCAAGAAGAAATCAAAATTTATATTTTCAGACGACGCTAAACTAGTCGAAAATATAAAAAAACGCTTTCTAACGATATTCACATATAAAGTTTTAAAAAAAGGTTTAGCTCATGATAGTTTAAATCTGGAAAAAGCGAATCTTTTAAATAGAGATGGTCATTTTTACTAAATTATTATTAAAGGCAAAATGAGGTTTATAAAAGATATACAAAATTCAATAAGAAGCAATAATAGTCATAATTCTCTATGTATTAATAATATTTTTTATACCTACAAAGATTTTGAAAATGAAATACGAAAAATCAGGTTTGCAATTGTTAATACCATTGAGTCTTCAGAAAGATTAATTGGTTTGGTTACTAATGACGATATTCAAACTTATGCCAGCATTATTGCCCTATGGCTCGAAGGAAAAGCTTATGTACCTGTAAATCCTGAAACACCCTTAGACAGGAATTATCACATTTTCGAATTAACAAAAACCAAGCATGTCATTGATTCTTCTAAAGAATCTGTTTATGATGATTATGAAGTGATCAATTCTGGCGTTTTACAAGATCTACACCCTAGCCTAAGTCCAAAAAATTTTTCCGGAGAACATTTAGCCTATATATTATTCACTTCTGGTACAACAGGTGTACCCAAAGGCGTGCCTATTACATTTAATAATGTCCAAGCTCTGGTAGATGCCATAAATGAGGAACCTGAGTTTAATCTTAATAACACCGATAGATGTCTTCAAATGTTCGAATTAACATTTGATTTTTCTGTTGTTACCTATTTGTTTCCTTTATTAGCAGGGGCTTGTATGTATACGATACCAAAAGGAACCATAAAGTATTTTTACATTTTCAAACTTATTAAAGAAAAAGCATTAACGGTTCTTACCATGGTACCTTCCATAATCAATTATTTACGCCCTTATTTTCCAGAAATTAATGAAGAATCTGTAAGATATTGTAGCTTCGGAGGAGGTGCTTTGCACAGCGATATAGCTAAAGAATGGAGTGAGTGTTTACCAAATTGCAAAATATTCAACTATTACGGTCCAACAGAATTCACTGTCTATAGTGGTTTTTATCCATACCATAAGGACACACATACAAAAACCTATAATGGCATAATTGCAATTGGGAAACCACAAAAAGACACATTATATCTTGTTGTAAATGAAAACAATGAAGAAGTTCCTATTGGAGAAACAGGAGAACTTTGCTTAGGAGGTCCACAAATAACACCAGGATATTGGAAAAATGAAGAAAAAAACAAGCAAAGCTTTTTTATTAGAAATGAAAATGGTAAGGACATAAGATATTACAAAACAGGAGATTTATGCATAAAAGATAATGATAGTGATTTTCTTTATGTTGGCAGAGCTGATTTTCAAGTAAAAATTAGAGGATATCGTGTTGAATTGTCTGAAATTGAATTCCATGCCAAGTCAAAATCTAAGAAAAAAGTCAATATGGTTGCTTTAGATATAAATAATAAGCTTGGTAATGCCGAACTAGGGTTGGCTATTGAGTCTGAACCTTTTGACACCTCTTACATTTTTGAGCATATGAAAACTAAAATGCCAAATTATATGATTCCGATGCATGTTAGATTCATAAAAGATTTTCCACACAGTATCAATGGTAAAATAGATAGAAAAGAATTAAAAAAACATTTCGATATAAAATAAAACTATGAGTAGAGAAGAAATTTTAACAAAGGTTAGCACCGTATTTTCAAATGTGTTAGAGCACAATAATTTTGAGCTTACAAATGCAACAACAGCAGAAGATGTTGATGGATGGGAATCAATTACCCACATGATGATTATTACCGAAATTGAAAAAACTTTTGATATTAAATTTAAGTTAATGGACCTAATGAATATGAACAGCGTTGGGGATTTATTAAACACTATTGAAACTGAATTGTCGATAAATTAGTACCTTCATCCTTATTAACACTCCCCAAAAAAACAATAAAGGTGAAAAAAATAGTAATTATTGGTGCATCAGGCCATGCAAAAGTTATAATAGATATTATAGAAAAACGAAATGAGTATCAGATTATTGGGCTTATTGACTCTTACAAAAATGCTAATCAAAAAATAATGGGTTACACTATTTTAGGTAAAGAAGATTTAATCCCAGAATTAATAGACAAAGAAGACATAGTTGGAGGGGTTATTGCTATTGGAGATAATTGGTCGAGAAATAAAGTGAGGAATACTATTAAAAATATTGTTCCAGAATTTAAATTTTTACCAGCTATACATCCAAATGCAGTTTTATGTAACAATTTAAAAATAGAGCCTGGTGTTGTTATAATGGCTGGCGCTATAGTAAATGCCGAAGCTAAAATAGAGCCTTTTTGTATTTTAAATACGAATTCATCTCTAGGTCACGATAGTATAATGCATGGCTTTTCAAGTTTGGCCCCCAATGCAACTATTGGCGGCAATGTTAGCATAGGTGAATTTTCGGCAGTATCTATAGGTGCAACGATTATTCAAAATATAAAAATAGGAATGCACACTATTATTGGAGCTGGCGCTTTGATTTTAGAAGATATAGGTAACAACCTTCTGGTATATGGCATACCAGGAAAAAAGATTAGGGATAGACAAATAGGAGAACCATATTTAGCAAAATAATATGTTTCATAAACAAAAATAATTATTTAATGTACTCAGCATTTTTTAAACATTTTCTAGACTTTTTAATTTCGGTTATAGGTTTGGTCGTTTTATCACCACTGATTTTGATTATCATTATCATTTTGATATTTACCAATAACGGTAAACCATTTTTTTTACAATCTAGACCAGGCAAACACGGAAAACTTTTTAAAATTATTAAGTTTAAAACGATGAGGGATTTAAATCCAAATGCCAAAAATGAAGTTCATAGCCTTACCCGTGTTACAAAAGCTGGAGCCTTCATAAGGAAATATTCATTAGATGAAGTTTTACAGCTTGTAAATGTTTTAAAGGGCGATATGAGCATTATTGGCCCAAGGCCTTTATTAGTAGAATATTTACCATTGTATGACGATGTTCAAAAGACCAGACATCATGTAAGGCCAGGTATCACTGGATGGGCGCAAGTAAAGGGAAGGAATGCCTTAAGTTGGGATCAGAAATTTGAATATGATGTATGGTATGTAAAGAATTTAAGCTTCAGTTTAGATATAAAGATTTTTTTTCTAACAGTTCTCAAAGTCATTAAAAAAGACGGTGTAAATACAAATGAAAATATGACCATGCCTACATGGAAGGGTAACAAGGTATAATAATTACAAAATATGATTAATAAAAAAACAACCAATCATAAATGAAAAATAAAGTACGAATATATGGAGCTGGCGGTCACTCTCAGGTAATAAAAGAGGTTTTAGAGAACAATAATTGTATTGTTACAGATACTTTTGATGACAAACCAGAAAGTGTTCACCATGCCTCTAAAAATAATGTAGTTGGTGGTGCTAGAAAAGACCTAAATGCATTTCCTCACGAAGGAGACCCAGTAATTATAGCAGTTGGAATAAATGCAGAGCGAGCTGAAATTGCTGGCTTTTTAAACTGTACTTATGAAAAGGCGATTCATCAATCTGCTATTATTTCAAGTACATCAACAATTGGAGAAGGTACCGTTGTATTTGCAGGAGCTATTATTCAACCCAATACGTCAATTGGGAAACATGTCATTATAAACACTGGAGCAAGTGTTGACCATGATAATATTATTGGTGATTATGCTCATATTTCTCCTAAAGCTGCCCTATGTGGCCATGTAGAAGTTGGAGAAGGATCTCATGTTGGTGTTGGCGCTGTAGTGATACCAAAAGTAAAAATTGGTAAATGGTGTACTATTGGTGCAGGAACTATTGTATTAAAAGATGTACCTGATTATTCAACAGTTGTTGGAAACCCAGGAAAAGTAATAAAAACTAAAAAATAAAGTTAAGTTGGAAACACATAAAAAAATATCAGATATTACATTTATTGGTTCTGGGATTTCAACCTCTTTCAGTATTATAAATTTTTTAGACCAGATTGATAATGAAGCGAGCGTTGGTAATAAATTATCCATTAACATTATTGAAAAGTATTCCGAATTCAATCTTGGTATTCCATACGGTTCCAGATCTGGTTTCTCAACCCTTTTGATAACCTCTTTAAGGAATTTTTTAATAGAACCAGAGCTTGGCTTATTTATTAAGTGGCTTAATAAAAATAAGACCTGGCTTTTAGATGAATTTGAAAAAGAAGGCGGAGCATTATCTAAAAAATGGCTTATAGATAATGAAGAGAAGATTAGTAATAATGATTGGGAAGATCTTTTTATCCCACGGCGTTTTTTTGGTTGCTATATTAATTTAAGAGTTAACAACAAAATAAAAGAACTTACAGAAAAAGGACTTATTGATGTTAATTTTGTTATGGGAGAAGTCATAGATTTAGATAAAAATGAATCCAACTATAAAATATTTCTAGAAAACGGTACGGAAATCAGTGCTAAAAAAGTCGTTTTATCTGTGGGCTCATTGCCCATAAATTACCTCTGGAAGAATGAAGACCTTATTGAGGAGAAAGACTTCATGTTTGTTAACAACCCCTATAAACCAGAATTAAGAGTTGTTTTAGAAAAAATAGACAATTTTATAAACAATAGAAATGGGCAAACTACAAATGTACTTATAGTTGGAGCTAATGCTAGTGCTCTAGAATTAATCTACAAGCTTAATGATTATACAAAAAATGAGCATAATACTACTAACTTCACTTTTATTTCAACACATGGCACTGTCCCTGATGCCGTGATTGATGTAGAAAGGCAAAAAGAGTTTATCCCAATTCATTTAAACGAATTAAAAAAAGAAAAAAAAATAACGGCTAAAGCAATTGCCAAAGCAACTTTTAAAGACCTAGATTCTGCCGATCAAATTAATTTGGGAGCGGCATCTACAGTTGAAATAATTTCAAAATATTTTGGTGTCTTACTTGAAACACTTGGTCCTAAAGAGCTAAAAAAATTCGCTTGCGAATATGGCAACCAGATAGGAAGAAGGCAACGTTGTGCAGGGTTACACTATTCAAATGTTATAACAAGGTTAGAAAAAGAAAATAGATTTGAGCATATACGAGGACGATTCAATGATCTAGAATCAGATGCTAGTGGAAACTATAGCTTGAAATATCTCGATACTACTACAAAAAAGGAAAAAACACATGATAAACATTTTCATTTAGTTATAAATTGTGTTGGAAGCAAAAATTTAAGCCATGATGACATACCTGCAATACACCAAAATTTAATGAGAAAAGGTTACTGTGTTGCCAATGAATCTAAAATTGGATTCCATGTGAATGATTCACTGGAAGCAAGTAAAAACCTTTACATTATGGGACCTATGCTAGCAGGTAATGTTATAGAGAAAAAACCTGTATGGCATGTGGAACATTGTGGGAGAATTATATGGCTATCTAAAGTTTTATCAAAAATTCTAACTGATAACTTGTTTAAACCCAAAGATTATAAACCCAAAGATTATAAGCTTGACGTTAATAATTTAGATGATGATTTGAATATTATTAAATATAAAAAATTATTAAAAGAGAATTGGAACAATAACATCTACTATGCCTACGATCATTTGAAGTATTTTGAAAAAAATAAAAGTACTTTAAAATATTTTCTTTTTGAAGTTAATGGCGTTCCTAAAATATTAATGCCAATTATTTTGAGGAAAGTAAAATCTAAAGGTGCTAATTTGAAATGCTTTGATGCTATTACACCATATGGTTATAACGGTCCGCTTTATGATAATGATGCTGATGTAACTGAATTAGATTTAAAAGAGTTCTGGAAAGCAGTAGACACTTGGTACAAAAAGAATAATGTTATCACTGAGTTTATTAGGTTTAGTTTAAACAAAAATTATCTAGGCTATACTGGATTATTAATAAATTCACTTTCAAATGTAAAAGGTCAGCTTTATAATGATTTTGAAAAACAATGGAATGCTTTTTCATCCAAAGTTAGAAATAATTACCGTAAAGCTGTTTCATTTAAATTAACTGTAAAAGTTTTTGATAATAAGGAGATTACAGAAGGTGTTATCAAGCTTTTTTCTGATATTTATACAGAAACCATGATAAGGCATAACGCTAAAAAAATATACTTCTTCTCCTTAAAATATTTCAGGAATTTAATTCTTAACAATATCGATGAGTTTGCCATAGCCATGGCTTACCAAGGAGATATTCCTATTTCAGCTGAACTCATCATAAAAAATGACACCACGCTCTTTGCCTTTTTGGGAGGAACAGATTCGAATTACTATAATCAAAGACCTAATGATTTTTTAAGAGTAGAAATTATTAAATGGGCAATTGAAAATAATTTTAAGTTTTACGTGCTTGGTGGAGGATTAAAAAATAATGATGGGCTGTATAAGAGCAAAAAATCTCTTTTCCCGAAAGATGACGATATAACATTTTATACTGGAAGAAAAATAATTGATTATAAAGCCTATGACAAACTTTGTGAAAACCATGTGGAAGATTATGCAAATATTCATAAAGAGGAATTAAAAAATTACTTTTTCCCATTATATAGATTTAATAATAGATAAAACTTAACCTCTTCTAATGACTAAAACAAATGATGATTTTTTTAAAATTATGGAAAAGTAGTTTTTCAGAAACTTTTTCAGAGGTTTTATATATCCAAGAACAAAACTTTTATTAATTCTAATTAATAAATAATGCCGTAGGATTAAACTCAAAGTATGAAAAGTAAATTAATAGCAAACTTAAGGGTTATCGAAAAAAAAACCGAGTGGTACAATACGTTAGACGATATTGGTTACTATGATTTTTATCATACCTATGATTATCATTATCTATCCAAATTAGGTGATGAAAAAGCTGTTTTACTTAAATATACTGAAGGAAATAAAGTTATCTGTTTTCCATTTTTGATAAGAAAAATTAACGATACAGATTATTTTGATGCCACATCTGTTTATGGATATGCAGGTCCTTTACAAAAGAATCTGGATAAAAACTTTGACAATAGCTTTTTTTCAAAAGCATTAAACAATTATTTTGTTCAAGAAAAAATTGTTTCGGTCTTTTCTAGGCTAAATCCATTTATTATTAACCAAGAACAGGTGTTAAAAAATATAGGCCAAACAAAAGAGTTAGGTAATGTTGTTAATATTGATTTAACCCTACCTCTTGATGAACAACGAGCAGCCTATTCTAAAATCACGAAACGTTATATAAACAAATGCAGAAGGCAATGCCAAATAATTCGAAGTAACTGTCCATCTCATATAGATAGTTTTGTAAATCTATATTATGAAAATATGGATCGTGTTAACGCCAAAGAACATTATTATTTCTCAAAAGATTATTTTTTAAAATTTGTAAATAGTAATGACTACGAAACGGATATCTTATTTGCCATTTTAAAAGATACAGACGAAATAATTTCAGCAGCATTAATGGTAAAAACGAATGATGTTGTTCAATACCATCTTTCGGGAACCAAAGCTGAATTTTTAGACCTTTCCCCTATTCGTTTACTTATAGATGAAATGAGAATTATTGCTAAAAATGAAGACAAAACCTTTTTTAATCTTGGAGGAGGTTTAGGTAATTCCGATGATGGACTATTTAGGTTCAAATCTTCATTTTCTAAAGACTTCAAGCCCTTTAAAATATGGAAGCATATAATAAACAAAAAAGTTTATGACAGTTTGGTAGAAGAATATATGCCCTCCGATTGCGATTGTGATCTCGATTTTTTTCCTTTATACAGATGCAACGGATTATAAAGTTGCGATAAAGAACATTATTCCTTTATGTAATCAGCTATTATTTCTGCTATTATTTCTCTACCATGATTGTTCCAATGCCTATCGTATATGAGCGTTGTTGGTAATTTAGAAGCATTTAAAGGGGGATGCATGTCAATATATTTAAAGCTGTTGTCATGCAAATAATCTAAAAATAATTGAGGCGTAATTTTAGTATCCAGAAGAAATACAAATCGCTCTTTATCATAACCATACAGGTCTATTAAACTTTTAAAGTTTTTTATATAAGTAAGGTGTTTTGCTTCAATATCTTCTTTCGTTATAACTTTTTCTGGTTCCTTTTTCCTTTTTTTTCCAATAGACATTAATCGACCTGCTAACTTCCATAAAGGCTGCAATATGCCTATATTTTGTGTGTAAACCAACAGTTTTATTTTACGAGCCTTTTTATATAAAGGAGATTCTAAGTGCATCCTATCTTGAACAACTTGATACTTGTCTCTAAGTAAATCATTTTCAAACTTTAAACCTAAAACGATATGATCTATTTTATCAAACGTTTCTTTGTATACACTAATTAAGTGTAATTGGTCGGCCAAATCGTAGCCAGCATAGCCATATTCGTAAACTTCTATACCCGCTAACCTCTTTTCAATCTTCTTACCTATTGAATTATAATAATTTTGATGAAACCCTTCAATAAAAGAATCACCAACAAGAGCTATTTCTATCTTTTCTTCCGAGGGTGTAAATTCTCTATATGAATTATAACCAGAATTATTTATGTAGAATTTAGAAAAATTTTGTCGACGGTTCCCCGTTACGGAATACCCCTCTTGATTTGGAACCCATTTTTCAACCTTATACTTATCAACAAAACGAGAAGGATTATCTTTTGCTAAATGAAAAACACGCACAATAACCTCTAATGCTATTAAAATCAAAATAGCATACACAGCGGTTTTTAAAAATAATTTTTTCATCCTAGTTAAAATTGAAAGTAAATAAATGATCTGTCAATGTTACTATCATAAAATAGAAGCATGCCCAAAATGACTATAGTATATACTATGAACCTAACTATTTTAGATTTAAATTTAAACGGAGCGCGTTCATCTTTTCTAATACGGTATTCGTACAAAACAAATAAAGCTATAAGTATATAATAATCAACCATTCTATAGCCCATTGGGTGATTATATACTTCATATGTAAAATTAGATAATATTCTTTTTATAAACTCAAACGCATCTGTAATCGATTCCGATCTGAAAAATATTCTAGAAAAAGTAACAATAGAAAATGTAAGCAGTACCTGCCCTATTTCAATAAAAGAAGGAAATAAAGAGTTCTCACCTACGACACTATTTTTATATATGGTATTTCTTCCCATTAAAAAAACAGGAATAAACGCTAAAGCATGGAATGCACCCCAGAAAATAAATGTCCAATTGGCTCCATGCCAAAAACCACTTACCAGAAAAATGATGATAATATTTCTAACAGATTTTAGTTTGCTAACACGAGAACCCCCAAGTGGTATATAAACATAGTGTCTAAACCAAGTAGAGAGTGAAACATGCCAACGTTGCCAGTATTCGGCAACATTTCTGGAAAAGTTTGGGAATTTAAAATTAGATTTTAGTTCTATACCAAATAATTTGGCTGTACCAATAGCGATATCGGAGTACCCACTAAAGTCACCGTATACTTGAAAACTAAATAAAGTAACCCCTAAAATGAGTGTTGAAGCTGAATAAGTACTATAATTAGCAAAAATATCGTCCACAATGGGAGCTAATGAATCTGCAATAACCACTTTTTTAAATAACCCCCATAGTATTAATTTTAAACCATTTACGGACTGATCGTAACTAAAAGTTCTTTTATTTATTATTTGAGAAAGTAAATTTGAAGCCCGCTCTATTGGTCCAGCTACTAGCTGAGGAAAGAAACTCACAAAGGCGGCAAAAGACAAAAAGTCTTTTGTTGGCTTGAGTTTATTGTAATAAATATCAAAGGAATAGGACATGGTTTGAAACGTGTAAAAAGAAATACCTACAGGAAGTATAACCTTTAATGTCCATGTACTTTTTATATGGTATCCAAGCATAGAGAACATATCTATCCATGAGTCTACAAAAAAGTTGTAATATTTAAAAAAACCTAAAAGACCAACGTTAAACAAGACACTCACCCAAAGCCATAACTTTCTTTTGTTTTTTTTTGTATTGAAATCTATCATAATCCCAACAAAATAATCTACAGTTGTACTTAATAGTATTAAAGAAAGAAATCTCCAATCCCACCAACCATAAAAAATGTAGCTAACTACTAGTAAAAAAATATTTTGGATTTTAACATGGTTCTTAAAAAGAAGCCAATAAAGCACAAAGACTATGAAAAGAAAAATAAAAAAATCTAAAGAGTTAAATACCATGTATTATCCAATTAAAATATCTTGACAGTCGAAATATCTATAAATGTCTTACACCCTATTCGGAATATCAAAATTATTCTTTGAATTACATGATTATTATACCAATAACACAAAATGGGCTTTACACTTCATCGATATATATGATACCTTAAAGTTGGTATGTCGAAATAATTGATCAATTAATCTAAGTAATTTGATTATAGGGATCTAACATTAATAATTTTGATATTTTTATCTACCAGAAAAGGGTTTTACGTTATTTTCAAAGCATAAAAAATATAAGATGAATATAGTATCTGAAATATTAGATCAAAGTCAACCAATTAAAGAAATTTCATCTATAGATGCTACTTCTTTCAAAAAAGACTATTTCAATAAGAAAAAGCCTGTAATAATAAAAGGACTGGCTAAAGAATGGGAATCTGTAAAAAAATGGGACTTAGACTTTTTTCTAAGCCTTAAAGATGATAAAGATATATTCTTGCTATCAGATAATTTTATTCAGGATGACAACAGGTATAGAAAGGCTTCTTTTAAAGATTATATAAGACAATTAAAAGATGCAGAAGACAATAATAAAAATTTTAAAGATTATTTGACAACATTAGATGTTTTTGAATACTATCCAGAACTTAAAGATCATATCGATTTTTCTTTTTTTGAAGCACATACTAAGTTAAATGATGTCACAGCTTGGATTGGACCAGCAGGTACTATATCTGGTTTTCATGCAGATACGGCTAATAATATGTATGCTCAAATACGAGGAAAAAAAATGTTTATTATTTGTTCTACAGCGTTTAATAAAACAATGTATCCAAGCAGCAAGCATATTTATGGTGCTGTAGCTAGTGAGGTAGATATCAATAATTTCGATAAAGACAAATTTCCTAAATTTATGGATAATGATTTTAAAAGTGTTATTCTGGAACCAGGAGATGTGCTATTTGTACCTCAAAATTGGTGGCATTATGTACAAGCTATAAATCCCTCAATAAGCATTAGTAATTTTGGTTATACTAAATTTGAAGTTTATAGCCTGAAGCTTAAAGAAAGAATAATACAGTCCTTGCATAAGAGAGGTTATTACAAAGCTAATAACTGTTTTTGTTGCGAAAAGAATTAAAATAAAAGAGCCCTAAAAGGGCTTTTTTATTTTAAATATATCAGAAAAATTGCAATTTATAAATTTTTAAATATAGAATGCATCAAACGTTTCTTATCATTAATACTTTCCTCTAAAGATATCATAGTTTCGGTTCTGTATACCCCTTCAATATCATCTAATAGAAAAATAACTTCTTTAGCATGTTCTGTACTTTTAGCTCTAATCTTACAGAAAATATTAAATTTTCCGGTCGTAATATGTGCTACGGTGACATATGCAATTTCATTAATGCGTTCTAAAACAAACTTCGTTTGAGAGGTATTATTTAGGTACACACCCACATATGCTATAAATGAATAACCAAGTTTTTTATAATCCAACATTAATGAAGAGCCCTTAATGATTCCTGATTCTTCCATTTTTTTAACACGAACATGTACTGTACCTGCGGAGATCAATAACTTTTTGGCAATGTCTGTAAATGGTATTCTTGTGTTATCAATTAACATATCAAGAATTTGATGGTCGATTTCGTCTAATTTAATTTTCCCCATAATTAATTATTCTTAAATAAAAGTCAAAATTAATACATTTTCACTAATAATTATGCATAAAAGATATGTTTTATTTCGGTAATAATGCGATTTTATCATTATTTATTATTACGAAAACGTTTTCGTAATTAATATCTACTAATTGATTGTCATGTCCAAATACTTCAAAACCACTGGCATCTATTTCTTTATGTCCAAAAAAAGCATCCAAACTCTCAATTTTTTCTATTTTAGGAAAAAATTCTATTTTTCCATTTACCAGCTTTTCTTGATATTGAATAGCTATATCTTTTTTCATATGCCCTACTTTGGCATTTCTAACAATAATATCATAGAAACACTTTTCATTTTCTGGAATTTCAAAATAAGATTCATGATAATTACCTATGACATCTTTATTTGCAATATAACTTAATGATGAAATATACGATGTATAAATGAGCTCACGAGTGATTTCCCGGTCATAATCACCTTCATAATGACCAGCCTCAAACAAAACAGTAGGAATTCCCTCTCTTTGAAACGTATCCCCTACACAATTTAAATTAAATGCATCGTCGTATACCCCTACCTGATTAGGAATTATCTTTTGCAAGGTATCATTCATAACTCCAATAATTTCCATAGCAACCTTTCTATTGGGTGTTATAGTACAATTTTCATCTTGTGCTGGTGACAAAAAGGATACCGTTGCAGATTTATTTGTGCGCCCTGCGCTAAAAATAGTGCGTTGACCATGTAAATTATAACAAAAATGCGGTTTAAATGAGTTAAAAATACTTCTTAACACCTTGCTCTCCGGCTGTGATAAATCTTGAGCATCTCTATTTAAGTCAACCCTGTTAGCATTTATACGTGTATACGCTTCTGCACCATCAGGATTTAATATAGGTATAACATATAATGTGCAAGCTTCTAAAATACCTTTAAGGCTTGTATCTTTTAAGAATGTGTTTAATAGATCAAATAGCGCTTTAGTTGTAGTTGATTCGTTACCGTGCATCTGAGACCACATTAAAATACGTTTATTACCAGCACCAATTTTTAATCCATAAATAGGGTTGTTTAAAACTGATTCACCAATCGTTTCCCAAATAACATGTTTACCTAAATTATCTAGGAGAGGTTCTATGTGCTTATTAGTTATATAGCGATGCCATAAACTAACTTCTTTGTGTTTTAAAAACAGGGATTTTATTTCTTCTACTTTCATATTGTTTTTTATGTAACAAATGTAAACATTTACAATTTCACAAATGTAAACAAGTAAAATAACAAGCATGTTTACAAGTGTAATTCATATATTAGCCTTTAATTTACATTTGTTTACATAAAATACGATTGCTTTATAATTACAAATTAAAACACTTAATATTAGACTTTTAAAACTATTTATATCAACTTATAGTTTATATATAATAGTAATTATAAAGAATATATAGTAATGATTTAACTTTATATAGCTACATTTGTAATGTCATTAATTTAAACTTGTTTACAATGGTAAACATTGAAGATTTTGTAAACAGATTTCAACAAATAATGGATTACTATGGTGAATCCGCTTCATCTTTTGCTGAGAAGATCGGCGTACAGCGCTCAAGCATTTCCCATATTTTATCTGGAAGAAATAAACCTAGTTTGGATTTTATCTTAAAAACCCTTTCCGCCTTTCCTGAAGTTGATTTGTATTGGCTATTAAATGGTAAAGGAGAATTTCCTAAAGATAGACCTGCCCCCATTACAAGAGAAACAGACCTTTTTTCTGTAAGTGAAAGCATAAAAGAGCAAATTAAAACACCTAAAAAATCTAATAACGATAAAGAAATTGAACGTATTGTTATTTTTTATACTGACGGAAGTTTTAAAAATTTTCAGAATTTAGAATGATTCTTTAGTAAATTTGCGCTTAAATTTACAAAATGAGACTTTTACTCCTGATATTTTTATTGAGTTTGATAAGTTGTTACGAAACAGCTCGAAATTGCAAAGATTATAAAACTGGCGAATTTTATAGTGAAGTGGTTATTAATGACGAATTGTTCGTATCTAAATTTAAGCGAACAGAGAAACTACAGATTGAGACTTACAACAATAAAATAGATTCATCTGCACTGCGTTGGATAAACGATTGTGAAGTTATTTTTAAAACGATCAATCCTAAAAATATGGCTGAGCAAAAAGATATTCATTTAAAAATTTTAGCGACAACGGATTCTTCGTATACGTTTGAATACTCCTATGTGGGAGAAACAAAAAAACAAAAAGGAGTGGCCTATAAGACAAAATAATTCTAATAGAATGGGTATAAAAATGATTCAACTAAATTAAATTTAAGTTGCTTATCCTCTGTTATTTCGTAAGTTAAAAAAATCTCTCCCCAAAATTCACCATCCGAAAAATCAGCTATAATCCACTTGTGGTTTAGCATTTTCACAGTATTGATTAGCATTTTTCTGCCTTCGCTGGCAGCATAAGGTACGATAGGGTGTTCGCCTTTTACTTCATTTAATCTGTAAAGCTCATCTTTTATAAAAGGAATTAATTCAGAAACATTATAGCCATCATTTTCAAAATAACTAATGGCATCCTCATTTCTGTCTAAATTAAAATGGGATACTTCTAAAATATCATCTTGTAAGACTGCTAACGAATCTTTGTATTTATTTAATGCTTTTTTTTGAGTTACTAATTTGTTATTTATGTCTTCAAACACCCGTTTTGAGTTAACATACTGAAATAAAACCAATAATGCTGCAAAAACGAACAGGTACATAAAAATTCTTTGTTTCATATACTTTAATTTAAATTGTTATCTCTAATCCATCATAAGCCAAAAAAACATTTTCTGGTAATGTCTTCTCTACTTCCTCATGAAACCCCAGCAAATGGCTAATATGAGTTAAGTATGCTGTTTCCGGATTCACTTTGTCAATGAATTGTAATGCTTCTTCTAAATTAAAATGCGAACGATGAGAATCTATTCTTAAAGCATTTACAACTAAAACCTTGACATTTTTTATTTTCTTAATTTCCTCATCCGATACTGTTTTCATATCGGTTAAATATGCAAAATCACTAAACCTAAAACCAAAAACCTGTAACTTGTCATGTAAGCCATTTACAGGCACTACTTCTAAATTTTGCAACTTAAATGGTTTGTTTTTTATTCGATTTGTAATGACTGTTGGTGCCCCTGGATATTTATTTTTAGTAGCAAAAATGTAATCAAATCGTTTTCGCAAAGATTTCAATACACGTTTATGCGCATAAATAGGAATATCGCCTTGTCTAAAATAAAACGGCCTAATATCATCTAACCCCGATACATGATCGGAATGTTCATGAGTGAAAATAACACCATCAATTCTATCACATCCTGCTCTTAGCATTTGATATCTAAAATCAGGACCGCAATCAATTACATATTTATAATGTTCCCAGGTTACCAATACAGAAACACGCAACCTTTTATCTTTAGAATTAGAACTTAAACAAACAGGATGTTTGCTTCCGATTATTGGGATGCCTTGTGATGTTCCTGTTCCTAGAAAAGTTACTTTCAACGATTTTAGTTTTGCACAAAAATAACGTTATTTTTTTGTTTGCTACACATATTTAATACCTTTGTAAAAGGATAAATAAGCAGTTAATCATATGGAAATAACCATAACAGGCGACAAAGAATTTAATGATATTCCGTCATTAAAATCGAAAGCACTTCGTATTAATTTAAACGAAAATATTTACGGAACATTTGCTGAAATCGGAGCAGGTCAAGAAACTTGTCGTCACTTTTTTAGAGCTGGTGGAGCCTCAGGCACCATAGCTAAAGCCATGTCTGCTTATGATAAGGATTTTAGTGATGCCGTGTATGGAGCAGAAGATGACGGTCGCTATGTAACCGAGGCACGATTAAGAAAGATGCTTAGTCATGAAATGCACCTTATGGAAACCAGGCTTACGCGAGAAAAACACCCGAACAAGATATTTTTCACATACGCAAATACGGTTGCTACCATAGATTTTGCTAAGCAATTTAAAGGGCATGGATGGGTAGGCATTAAATACCAAGTTGAAGCTACAGGTGATTATAATGAAATCATTTTACACCTTCGGTTTAAAGAAACCGATGCGCGCTTGCAACAAGAAACTCTAGGAGTGTTAGGTACTAATCTTATTTATGGGGCTTTTTATAAATATAATGAGCCTAAAAAATTACTACGTTATTTATACGACCATTTGGATAAAGATCAATTAGAAATTGATACAATTAATTTTTCTGGGCCTGCTTTTAAAAATATTGATAACCGATTGATGAGTTTGCAGCTTGTGAAAAACGAGATGACAGATGCCGTTGTGTTTGGTCCAGACGGTACCAACGTCCTTCCTGCAAGAGTGTTTTACAAAAAGAATATTCTGGCTTTGCGTGGTAGTTTCAGACCTGTAACTAAAGTAAATATGGCGATGTACGAGAAGTCATATGAAATGTTCGTTAAAGAAAATAAAGTTAGTAAAGATAAAACAGTTGTGGTTTTTGAAATCACTTTATCAAATCTAAGAGCAGAAGGAGAGATTGATGAGCAAGATTTTATAGATAGAGCAGATTTGTTATGCTCTTTAGGGCATTCGGTTATGATTTCCAATTTCCAGGAATACTATAAAGTAGTTGAGTATTTCTCAAATTATACAAAGGCCAGAATGGGATTGGCTATGGGCGTAAGTAACTTGGTTGATATTTTTGATGAGAAATATTATAGACATATTAGTGGCGGAATTCTTGAAGCATTTGGTAAATTATTTTTCAAAGATTTAAAGGTTTACCTATATCCTATGCTAGACCCAAAAACTGGAGAATTAATTACTAGTGAAAACCTAAAAGTATATCCTCGCATGAAAGAATTGTATAAATTCTTTAAATACAACGGAAAAGTTATCGATATAAAAGATTACGACACAAGTATATTAGGTATATTCTCTCGTGAAATTTTACGTATGATTTCTGAAGGTGAGCTTGGATGGGAAGATATGGTGCCCGAAGGGACCGCAGACTTAATAAAAGATTACCGTTTATTTGGGTATACTCGAAAACCCCTAACTTTAGCCACTAAGCGTAAATAGCATTACAAGGGTACATGGATAAATAAAAAAAGAAGCTAAAGTTAAAGTGTTAGTTGTCTAGAATGTAATGTGTTAATTATTTAAGCACTATAAAATTTTCACCTAAATTAGAATAACACTTTAGACGTTTTCTTATTGCTCTAATATTTGAGCTGCATGTATTTTTGCTTTTACTTTATCGATCACTTTTTCAATAATCCCTTCTTCATTAATAACAAATGTTATGCGGTATATGCCATCAAAAATACGTCCCATAAACTTTTTTTCTCCCCATACGCCAAAAGCATTAATAACTTCTTTGTCTACATCAGCCAATAATGGATACGGAAAATTAAATTTCTTTTTAAAATTAGATTGTTTTTTTTGGCTATCTGCACTAACGCCCAAAATTTCATAACCTTGCTCCTTTAAAACAGCATACTCGTCACGCAAATTACAGGCTTCTACGGTACATGTTGGCGTATTTGCTTTTGGATAAAAGAAAACCACTAATTTTTTACCTGCAAAATCCGATAATTTAACGATGTTTCCTTGTTCATCGAAAGCTTCAAAATTTGGTGCCTTGTCTCCTACTTTTAATGTGTTCATATTTTATAACTTTGTGATCGCTAAAATACAAACGAATGACCAAACAAGAAAGAGTAAACTTTGTTATTAATACATTAAATGAGTTTTATCCAGAAATACCCATCCCTTTAGACCACAAAGACCCGTATACGCTGCTAATAGCGGTATTAATGTCGGCTCAAAGCACCGATGTTAGGGTAAATAAAATAACCCCGTTACTCTTTGAAAAAGCCGACAACCCATACGATATGGTTAAACTTTCTGTGGAAGAAATAAGAGATATTATAAAGCCAGTTGGTTTATCACCAATGAAAAGCAAGGGCATTCATGGTCTGTCAAAAATACTTATAGAAAAACATCATGGCGACGTACCGCAAAACTTTGAAGCCTTAGAAGCCCTGCCAGCCGTGGGACACAAAACAGCTAGTGTTGTTATGTCTCAAGCTTTTGGTGTTCCTGCTTTTCCAGTAGACACCCATATACATAGATTAATGTACAGATGGAATTTGAGCAATGGTAAAAATGTGGTTCAAACAGAAAAAGACGCCAAGAGATTGTTTCCAAAAGAGCTATGGAACGATTTACATCTTCAAATTATATGGTATGGTAGAGAGTATTCTCCTGCACGAGGTTGGAATTTGGATAAAGACATTATCACAAAGACAATTGGAAGGCAGTCAATTATAAATGAGTACAATAAATTAAAAAAGTCCTAATATATGATATTAGGACTTTTTGAAAACTTAGTTTAGAAGCGCTTCAAACTTCAATTTATTACAATTTATAACACTTAAAGCCTTAGAGTAATTTAGAAGAAAATTAACCGTTTCTTCTCTCGGTTCTTGTTCATTTAAATCTTTAATAGAATTTTTAGAGTAAATTTTTGCCATGTTATCTTTTTAAGGGTTTATTCAAAAATATAAACGCAGCAAAATTTACTTTATTGCATCAATTTGTTAAAACAATATTATGCTTTTCTATAATCTTTCTTAAATTGATTAAAGCATAACGCATTCTTCCTAGTGCAGTGTTAATACTAACGCCTGTTCTGTCTGAAATTTCTTTAAAACTCATGTCGTTATAAATGCGCATTAACAATACTTCTTTCTGGTCCTCAGGTAGTTCATCCACTAAACGTCTTACGTCTGTTTCAACCTGTTCTTTAATGATGCTTTTTTCTGCATTTAAGCTTGTATCACTTAACACAGAAAAGATGCTAAACTCTCCTGCATTATCAAACTTTGGCATTCTTTTGTTTTTTCTAAAAAAATCAATGACCAAATTATGAGAAATACGCATTACCCATGGTAAAAACTTTCCTTCCTCGTTGTACGATCCACGTTTAAGTGTTCGAATTACTTTTATAAAAGTATCTTGAAAGATATCTTCAGCAATATCTCTATCGTAAACCTTAGAGTAAATAAAACTATAAATTTTCTGTTTGTGTCTGGTGATAAGTATTTCTAAAGCGCTTTCATCACCTTTAATGTAGTTACTAACTAGATTAGCATCTGAAATAATTTCGTATTGCATAATAATTACTTTTAGTGCATCGAAGAGGGCTTCTTTGCTTGGGGTTACATGTTTAAAAGTAATATTTTGCTATAGGCGAGAGTGGATTTGTTGTTGATTAATGAATTCAAATATAACAACAATCATTCCTAAAAAACAAAAATTAATCACTTTTTTTAATATTTATTTACAATTTGATGCATTTTTTAAGCTGAAATACTTATAGTATCTTTGCAAAATTATTCCTTTAAAAAGCCTATGAATACTAACATTTCTGAAGTAAGCCCTAAAGAAAACATTATTATTAAAGGGGCCAAATTGCATAATTTAAAAAATATAGATGTTGTGATACCCAGAAATAAGTTGGTGGTTATTACTGGCTTATCAGGGTCTGGGAAGTCTAGTTTGGCCTTCGACACACTATATGCGGAAGGACAAAGACGTTATGTGGAAAGCTTGTCAAGCTATGCACGTCAATTTTTAGGCAGGTTAAATAAACCAAAAGTAGACTATATTAAAGGAATTGCACCAGCTATAGCCATTGAGCAAAAAGTAAACTCAACCAACCCACGTTCAACCGTTGGCACAACTACAGAGATTTATGATTATTTAAAACTATTATTTGCCAGAATTGGAAAAACCTACTCTCCAGTCTCTGGCAACGAAGTAAAAAAAGATACGGTTACCGATGTCTTAAATTATTTGAAAACGTTTCCTGAAAGAGAAAAGCTCCTACTCCTCGCTCCTATTCATTTGGAAGAAGGCCGCAACATGCAGGATAAGCTTAAAGCCCTTCAACAGCAAGGCTATGCAAGAATTAAAATAAAAGATACTGTTGTTCGAATTGATGAAGTTGACACATCTTTAGATGAGGAAAATATTTTATTAGTAGTTGATAGGATTATTATTAAAGATGAAGAAGATTTCCTTAACAGACTTGCAGATGCCATACAAACCGCTTTTTTTGAAGGTAAGGGAGCATGTATTATAGAAACTTTGAGCGACAGTAAGCAACGCATTTTTAGTAATAGATTTGAATTGGATGGTATTAGCTTTTTAGAACCTAACGTGCACCTATTCAGCTTTAATAATCCATATGGTGCTTGTCCCAAATGTGAAGGTTATGGTGATATTATTGGTATTGATGACGATTTGGTAATCCCAAATACAGGTCTTTCTATTTATGAAAATGCTATTTTTCCATGGCGTGGTGAGAGTATGAGTTGGTACAGAGACCAATTGGTGAACAATTCTCATAAATTTGACTTCCCTATTCATAAGCCATATTTTGAGTTGAATGATGCCCAAAAACAACTTATCTGGAACGGAAATCAGTATTTCGAAGGATTAAATTCGTTTTTCGCAGAATTAGAATCTAAAGCATATAAAATTCAAAATCGTGTCATGTTATCCCGTTACCGTGGAAAAACAAAATGCAAGGCATGTCAAGGAAAACGTCTGCGTATCGAAGCAACTTATGTAAAAGTGGGCGGTGCTACCATTACCGATCTGGTCGAAATGCCTTTAAATAAATTAGCAAACTTTTTTAAGCAACTGGAATTAAACGATTACGACACACAAATAGCAGATAGACTTTTAAAAGAGATAAATAACAGATTATCATTTCTGGCCAATGTTGGCTTAGGATATTTAACACTTAATAGAAAATCAAATACCCTATCTGGTGGTGAAAGTCAGCGTATTAATCTGGCTACCTCTTTAGGAAGCAGCCTGGTAGGTTCTATGTATATATTGGATGAACCTAGTATTGGTCTACACCCTAAAGACACCGAACGGTTAATTTCTGTATTAAAATCGTTACGCGATTTAGGAAATACAGTGATTGTGGTTGAACATGATGAAGATATTATGGTTGCTGCCGATAATATTATAGATATTGGTCCTGAAGCGGGCACTTTTGGAGGCCATGTGGTTGCAAATGGTAATTACACCGATATTCTGGCGTCAAACTCATTAACTGCACAATATTTAAATGAATCGCTAAAAATTGAAGTACCTGAAAAACGTAGAACCTCAAAGTATTATGTAGATATAAAAGGAGCCCGTGAAAACAATTTAAAGAATATTGATGTGCGTTTTCCTCTAGGAATGCTCACTGTTGTTACTGGGGTTTCTGGTAGTGGAAAAAGCACACTGATTAAAAAGATATTATATCCAGCTTTACAAAAGAAATTAACCGATTTTGGTGACAAACCAGGTCAGTTTACAAGCCTTGAAGGAAATTTTAGCAATATCAAGCTTATTGAGTTTGTTGACCAAAACCCTATCGGACGCTCATCACGTTCCAACCCAGTCACCTATATAAAAGCTTATGATGATATAAGAGCATTGTTTTCAAAACAGAAGTTAAGCGCTATAAGAAATTATCAGGCAAAACATTTTTCTTTTAATGTAGATGGCGGTCGTTGTGAGACTTGCAAAGGTGAAGGTGAAGTAACTATTGAAATGCAATTCATGGCCGATGTACATCTGGAATGTGAAACCTGCAAAGGAAAACGATTTAAAAAAGAGGTACTAGAAGTTACATTTGGCGACAAAAGTATTGACGATATTTTAAATTTAACGATAGATGATGCCATCGAGTTTTTTGAGGCTCATAACCAAACTAAAATAAAAAACAAGTTGCAACCTTTGCAAGATGTCGGTCTGGGCTATGTAACCTTGGGGCAAAGCTCTTCTACCCTTTCAGGTGGTGAAGCACAGCGTATAAAACTAGCATCTTTTCTAGGTAAAGGTCGTAATAAAGACAAAGCGCTTTTTATTTTTGACGAACCTACCACTGGTCTTCATTTTCATGATATCCAAAAACTTTTAAAGTCATTTAATGCTTTAATTAATAATGGGCATTCTATTATAGTTGTGGAACATAACTTAGAACTTATTAAGTGTGCTGATTACATTATAGACTTAGGTCCCGAAGGAGGAGAAACAGGCGGAAACCTTGTTGCTAATGGTACACCTGAAGATATCATTAAAACTAAAGCTTCAGAAACCGGAAAATTCTTAAAAGACAAACTTTAATAATATCCTTTCCTTATGTTTAATAAAAAAAGAAACCTACCAAAGCAAGTATAACAACTGCTATTGGAATGACAAACATTAAATAAACAAAACTTGAAATGCATGTTTTTATAAAGCTCAAAAACCATCCGTGATTATAAAAACGTTTAATAGCGACCAATAAATAGAAAAAGGTCGATACTACAAGTAGCCAATCAATCCAATCTGGAATGAGTAAAAAACTATTAACGATTAGAATTAAACTAAAGACAGTGAATAAAAATGAGAAAAAGTAAAAGCTAAAAACCAAATGATGCGCATAACTTCCCCTCTTATAAAATAGCAGCTTTAAAATAAAAGCAAAAATTGGCAATAGAACAAAAAGCGAAATCGGAATGGTGTCGTAAACAGCTTGTAAAATTTGTCCCCCGTTGCGTTGTTTGTAAAACTTAAGTGCTTGCCCATGGAATTTTCTAGTAATATAACCAGCATCTTCTTCCATCCCCATAGCTCTATAAATCTTAGTTTCACTAGCATTAATGGCTATTAAAGAGTCTACCTTATTTTGATCAAAATCAAAAGATAATGCTTCAGCATTTGTCGTTTCTGTATTAGATTTAATTATAGAATCCAAAGCCTCAACTTGCTCATGTTTCATCCCAGGAATCCCCTTCTCTTTTAAAGGTAATAAAATACTATCCAATTTCACGGAATCCAAAGCCTGTTGCGCTTTTTGTTTAGTACTATCAGAAATTAAAGGAGTATCCAGGGTTTTCTTTAAAACTGAATCTAAATCTTGCACCTGCTCCCTGACTACTATGGTCGATAACAAAAAGAAAAAAACCACAGAGACAAATAAGTATAATTGGGCTGGGTGTAAATACAATAAACGTTTACCTTCAATAAACTTTTTCGCTAAATACCCTGGCCTAAACAATAGTGGCAAAAAACTCTTGAAAAAACGCGCATCAAAAGAAAAATAATTACTTATTGTATTATAAAATAAAAGACCAACAGTAAGGTCTTCCTTGGTTTGCTGTCCACAATGCGGACAAAACTTAAATGTTTTTTCAAATTGATTCTCGCAATTTTTACAAGTCTCGAGTTCGCTTTTCATTAAAATGATTGGTTTGTATAAAAATAAGAATTTTTGTAAAAACACCTATGAATTAAAACAATATTGATAAATAAAATGCAATATAATACTGAAGGATATCTCCTTATATTAAGTTGGATTACTATAATTTTTTGCCTTACTCTATGCCTAAAACGACAATTACCACATAAGATTCTAAATATCAGACATTTGTATTTTTGGCACGCAAATTGAATACCATTAGACAATAGCGTAAGCCGAAAAGCTAAAGAGTAGGCAGAATTCAACCCCATAAAATCATGAAAACAAAAATTACCCTATTAAGTATTTGCCTTTTTTTAATTGCAGCCTCTGGGTTTTCCCAGAAAAAAACAGCTCCAAAAAGTATCATAAGTAAAAATATAGGCATAAAGAAGTATCACGACGGTGATGAACTAGAACGTATGCAAAAAGGCCAGTTACTAGACTTGTATGTAGAAAGGATTGAAGTTTTAACCAATATATTACCTTACATAGCTTTTGCCACAAAACCTGGTGTTACTATGTCTACTTTAGGTATTCCTAATAGTAATGATAACAGAAAAGCACTTGATAACCAAATTGAAAACACCGATAATTACGTAAAAAACACGATCGAGTTTCAAAAAGCGATTTTACCATACTCTGATAAAGAGAACTTAGTGGCAGCTGTTTTGTTTTATGAAGAAATAATGAAATCCATTCATTCTTACGATGAGTACAACTAATAGTACTCATTACATATAAAAATCACCAAACAATAAAATAGCGTAAGCCGAAAAGCTAAAGAGTAGGCATAATAATTAATCCTATAATTATGAAAAGATTAGTACTATTATTTGCAGGTTTGTTAATAGGATTAACAACTGTATCCGCAACAGAACTACACCATCCAAAAACAAAAGACTATTTAAACACTACCAAATATTACCGCTATGCACAACCTATTATGTTTATGGAACGTGGTGTTGAGTTTTTGATTTTTCCTGATGGAAGTTTTGATTTTAACACAAATGCTTACAGTGATTATTATAAGGCCTCACATTACAAAAGAAACTCAAGAAGAGGGTTGGTAGATGCCACCTATGGTATACGAAACAAAAGACACAAATATAATAATCCTTACCGCTACAATAGAGGGTTTTCTATTTCGCATGACAGAGATGGTAAAGTGAGACGTATAGGTAATGTCTACTTAAATTATGACAGGTTCGGAAAAATTAAACGTATAGGATCTGTATATATGAGCTACAGACATGGGCGCTACATGGTATTAAATCAGGTTGGCGGACTACAAGTGCGTTACAATCGTTGGGGAGAAATTATAAATACTCGAGGTCAGGTAAAAAGACATGATGATTACTGTAATTTTTGCGGTGTACAATCTTGCACTACAGAACATGCGTTTGAATACAGGGATAGGCATCATGATGATGACAACTATTACTATTACAAAAAGAACGGCAAAGTCAAAAAACAGCCAAAAAGAAAATAATAAGTTATTTTTATAATAAAAGGGCCCCCAATTAACTTGGTGCCCTTTTATATTTGTTTGAAGAGTAGTTATTATTTATTTTACTTAACAAATTTTAATGTTCCCTCTTTGGTTGATAAAATATACAAACCTGACTTTAAGGATGCGACACTGATTTCTTCAGCATTAGCAATCTCACCTTCTAAAACTTCCTGACCTAATAAATTATAAATTGAATAACCGCTATCAATTCTATCCTTAATAACTATAGCATCTTTAGATGCGCTATAAAAAGACTGTAATTTGTTTTTATTGAAGTCTTCTGTTGATAATATAGCATCAATTTCCGCCTGACTACGTATGTAAACTAACGTTGGATCGCTAGCGTTATCTCCTCCATATATGGTAGAGCCACCATCTGGAGTGTATGCCAAATACGTTAAGATTCTGTAAGTCAAAGTTGCATTTGCTGAACTTAATTCAGCATCCGCAGGAATTGTATAATTAGCCGTAACAACACCGCCAGTTCCTGCTCCTGGGTATGCATAATCGTTTGGCTGCGCAACAGTTTCATTGGCCCAGACCCCATTAACAACGTCATGATTAGCTATGGCTTCATCCTGAAGCCCTGCTAAAATAAAATCAAATGCATCTTGAACGCCTCCTGTTGAGCCCATCGTGTAAGTCATTTCTATAGTAATTGCATCTCCTGGTTTAAAGGTAACTGCATCCTCTCCATTAATTTGATAATTTGATTTATTAGACCAAACAAATGTAGGCTCTACTCGTTGGGCTATTGCGGAAGACCCCATTATCAATAAAAGCAATAAAGTAATTTTTCTCATATCTATAAAGTTTAAGTTAATTTATTGATATAAAATTAATTTATAACTCCTTTTTTTGTGTCATTAACAACTTTACATAAACTTGTCAATAAAAAAAATACCTGTAAAAAAACTTGACAAAAACTTGACAAAACTCTAAAAATCAATTTTTTACATCAAAAAACTTTAAGGATACACAAAAATCCACTTTGTCTTTTTGAATTTTAGTTGACCACAATACTTATTCAGCCCTCATTATTATACCAAATATTTTTGGCACGCTGTTTGTAATTGATAGAATATATTCATCCATTAAAACAAATTATTATGAAAAAGTATATATTCTTAGTAGCTAGTTTAATCCTTATGGGGTTTACTACTAACGCAGCCACAACCAATACATCAAATACAACATCTATTTATAACAGAGGTTATGGCAACTCTTTCATATTTATTGAAAACGGTATCGAATTTTCGATATTTAGAGATGGTCAATTTGACTTTAATATACAACGTTATTGTTCCTCAAATGTAAATGTCTCAATCGGAACCCCAAACATTAACTTTAGTTTTAATTCTGGATATGATTACGATGCTTATGTACAATATGATGAGTTTGGAGCGATCATTCAAATAGAAAATACACCTATCTATTACGATTATTATGGACGTGTAAACCGTGTGGGCGATGTAAATATCTTCTACAATAGTTTCGGATACGTAAACCGTGTGGGAGGCTTATATGTACACTACAACAGATACAACCGTTTTTCGCATTGTTCAGGATTTATTAACGTATACAACAGACGTTATGTTTACAGACCTTGGCATCGTTACTATAGCGTTCCTGCTTATGACTACTGCGTAGTTTACAACAGACCATACAGACAATACTACAGACCTGTACGCTATGTTTACAATAGGCCCTTCTACAATAATTATCGACCAAGAACAGCAATTGCTAGTAGACGTGGTCAAACCATAAGAAGAAATAGAAGTTATGCCACAGTAAATAGAAGTACTCGAAATGTTACACGAATAAATAGGAATGCTAACTCCAGAAGAAGTATCGCTCAAAACAATAACACAAGACGCTACAGCGCTACCAATAGGAATTCTGGCAGAAATTATTCAACAGGAAACAGAAATATTACCAGACGCAACAATTCTAACATAAATAGAAACACAAGAAACAATCCTACAATCATCAGAAACAATAAAACGGTTATTAGACGCAATAACAACACTGTTAAAAACACAAGAAATCACACCCAAAGAAACCAAATAAAAAGAACCAGAGAAAATGCTAATAACACCGTTAAATATCAAACCAATAAAGTAAGAACAAATACTCGTGAGCGTAAAAATATAGTTACTCAAAAACCAAGAACACAAAACTCACGTACATATAATAGAAACAATAATAATATTAGAAATACAAAACGTGTAGCAACTCAACGTCCTGTTCAAAATAGATCCAGAGTAACACAACAAAGAAGTGTTAATAGACCCTCTCAAGGTAACAGACAAAGAGCTACTCAAAGCAGAAGTAAATCTAGTAATTACAATACAAGATCGACTAGTAGAAGACGATCATAACAATTTTGGTTGGTTAGTTTGGAAAGCCCTACGATATGTTTGCCTCAAAGCGACATCGTGGGGTTTTCTGTTTACTTGACCTTTAAATAACGTTCTATCAATGCAGATATATCCTCAGAAAACTTAAGCCTGTAAACCACAAACACATACATCAGGGTAAGTAAAACAGACTTCAAAGCAATATTGATAATAGGATTAAAAGGAAATTCCCAAAAATAGAACAACAACGCACTTAAAAGTATTAAACCTGTTATTTGAAGTGTATCTGTCGTGAAAGGGTGTATTTTAAATTTTCTGTAAACAAAAAGTAATTTTATGGAATTATATGCAAAGATAGCCAAAGAAGTCGCTAAAGCCGCTCCATTAATTCCCAATAAAGGAATGAAGACCATATTTAGTACGATCATCAAAATAACCAGGACAACACCAAAAAACAGAACCATCCTATAATAATCACTATTAAACAAAATAGCATTGTTACTACCCAAAAAGGCATCATACAACCTGGATAAACCAATTATAAACACCACAAAGAGTCCGCCACTAAACTCTTCTGGAATTATATAGTACAGTTGGTTTATGTTTAATATGATTAAAAGGAATATAAACCCGCTAATAATATACAGATTCAACGAACTCTTTTTGTACAGGTCTTCTAGAGCATCAAAGTCTTTTTCATTTAAATACTTAGCAGATAAAGGTAATAGTATTTGGTGCATGGACCGTTGAGGGACAGCAATAACTGTAGCTATAAAAATAGCCACATTATAATATGCAATTTCTTCAATTTGGATGTAATGCCCCAGCATGACTTTGTCTACATCTAAAAGAATGGTGACTATAGATCCTGCTATAATTATTAAAAAAGAGTACTTGAAAATATTTTTTAAACCATTTATTCGTCTAAATGTTATAACAGGTAGTTTGATGCTAAATGCATATACATTCATAATAAGCATTCTTAGGACATAAACACCAACCAACCCCAGCATAAACTGTTCCACATTAACAATTTCAAAATGTAATAAGAATAACAATACCATAGTCGCAACACGATGAAAAACTTCTTTCATAAAGTTTCCAAATACGGTTTGTAATTGCACTTTAGCCCAGGCAAAAAACACTTCAAAATAAGCCAGTGCAAGCGCTATGATTATAATATGCCATAAATACCCTTTAATGATGCTGTTTTTCTGGGATAAAAAATCACCAATCATATCGTAACACACATAACTAATAACACTTAAAGGCACCGTGATTAAAAAAGGCAAAAACAACATAAGTGTTAAAAAGCTATTCAGCGATATACGTGTTTTAAAAGATGAATAAAATTTAACCAGCGTATTATGTGCCCCAAAAGCCATGATAGGCATAATAACATATGCCAGAGATAGCATATACCCTACCATTCCATAATACTCATCACTTAAGAATTTTGTATAAAGGAACAGGGTATTAATGGCTCCTATAAAAAAACCTAGATAGGTTGAGATAACATTTTTAAAAGATTGCGAAGCAACTATACCCATGAATTCTTTAGTCATTAAACTCTAAGTTCCAAAATATTAAGAATTGAGACTTAGAATTTGAAGTTTTATTATTTAATCAACTCAGCTAACCGCATGGTTAACTGTTTTCTGCTATATTTTTGCAAGCCAATAGGATGCGATTGTAAGCTTTTATTTTGAAACGCTTTATAATGCCCCAAGATAGTTGTTTTTAGTGACTCGTAATCGTCGTAACCAAAATAAGCACCTGTATTGGTTTGTTTGATGATCTTTTCAACATCTGAATCTTTAGGGCCTACAGCTATAATAGGTCTATTTGAAACCATGTATTCAAATAGTTTTCCTGGAATAATACATTTCGTATCTTCCGAATCTATTTCAATTAGCAATAATACTTGTGATTTTTTCTGAAACACAATTGCTTCTTTATGTGAAATATACCCCACCTCATTAACACGATTACTTAAATTATTTTTTTTAATAGAATTCAATACATCTTCACTAACAGCCCCAATAAAATTAAGTTCCAAATCTTTTGAAAAATCATTATATTCTTTTATGAGATCACGCAACACTTCCCATAAAATTTCCGGATTTCGTTTTGATAGCAAAGAACCTATATGTGCCATTGAGAATTTTGAATCTAGCTTGAATTCATTAACAGGTTCGTAATCGTATCCATTTGTAATGACTTCTATGGGGCGGCCAGTTATTTTTTGAAAATCAGCTTTAGTTGTAAAACTCGTTACAATTAACTGGTCTGCCGTATTTAAAACCTGCTTTTCTAAAGCTATGTGTTTTTCTTTCGAAATCTTTGTTAGTTTTAGCTGTTTATGGTAGCCAATGGTCGTCCATGGATCCCTAAAATCGGCCAACCACTTTACTTCTAACCTTTCCTTTAACCGCAAACCTATAAGATGCATACTGTGCGGAGGGCCTGTGGTTATTATAGTATCTATATTGTTTTGTGTAATATATTGCTCAAGATAAGTCACTGAAGGTTTCACCCAACCAATTCGAGCGTCAGGTATAAAAAAATTACCTCTAACATAAAGCATGATCTTTTCGATAAAACTTTGTTTTTTATTATCTGAAATAATCCCCTTGCTAATTGTTTTTGATGATTTTTTTGAAAAAATCCCCGCTAATTTATACGGTTCTTTTATAGGTTGCTTTAGAATGGTGACTTTATCTGAAATTTCAGAGATTAAACTCTCATCTATTAAAGGGTAATTGGGGTTTTCTGGAATATAAATAATAGGGTCTATATCAAATCCTGGTAAATATTTAACAAACTTCAACCAACGCTGAACTCCAGGACCACCAGCTGGTGGCCAATAATAAGTTATTATAAGTACTTTTTTTTTCATCTTGTCATTCCTACGAAGGCAGGAATCTTAAAAAACTGAAACTAGATATTAACATAATAGATCCCCGTGTTTTTACAGAAATCACTGCATATCATTCCTTTTAAGCCCGTAAAATAAGCCTCCAAGCAACAATATCCCAAACAAAATAGAACTTGCTAAAGCAATGCGGCTCCCTGTCTTAACAACATCTGGATCAAACTTAAATTCTACAGTGTGTACTCCTGCTGGCAAAGACATACCTCGTAGTGTATAATTAACACGTATATGCGAAGCTTCTTCACCATTAACAAAAGTTTTCCAGCCATTACCGTAATACACTTCAGAAAAGACCACAAACCCATCATTTGAGTTTTTGGACTTATACTTTAAGTAGTTTGGCTTAACTTCCATCAAATCAATAGAGGCTAACGAGTCAACTATATAGTTCGGCTTCAGATCTTTTAGCTCTTCCAAGGCTTTATGGGGTGAATAAATAGCCTTGACCTTATTAGGCAAACTATCTAATTGTTTAATTTCCTCATTTGTAGACGCCACCATTTCTAAGTTTTTCACAAACCAGGCATTACCATTTGCTTCATGGTTTTCATATGCAAAAACCCTTTCTTTTTCATCTGATGCAATTATATACTTAGCATTAAGCATATTGAGTACGTTAAAATTGTCTCTCAATACATAAAAATCAAAAACTTCTCTATATCGTTTTAATTCAGCAGCATTGTAGCCATTTAAAGAATTGTGAAAATATGAAGGCTTAGAAGGTCCCGAAACTAGATCGTGTACTCTAAAATGTGTTTTATCTTTTAAGATTTTTTTATCCGCTTCATTAGCCTGAAATGGTTTGTTTACTTTGATGGCGGATACAAAATCATCATTATTAACATAACGTCTGTTCACGCCAACCAAATCAAAAAGAATTAATGCACTAAATGCAACGATTACCCATTTCTCCTTAAGCTTATCGCGTAAAAACATAAAAATAACACCCGCAGACAATAATACTAAAACCAATGTCCGTAGTGTATCTTGTGTAAAGATACTTTTTCTGTCTTCCTTAAGTGCCCTAACAAAATCCGGACCGTAAGCCTGTATATATTGACCGTCATTAGTACGAACAAAATCAAATAACGACGATTTGAATACCAAGAATACAATTGCTATACCTCCAGTTATAATACTAGTATATTTTAAAGCTTTCAGTTTTTCTTCTTTCTTTTCAAAATCATTGAACAATCGTGTCAGTCCAACAATAGCCAATACTGGAATACATAGCTCCAATAAAACCTGAATAGAGCTAACCGCTCTAAACTTGTTGTAAAGTGGCACATAATCAATAAAGAAATTTGTTAGAAATCCTAAGTTCTTACCATAAGAGAGCAATAACGATAACGAGACTCCTCCTACCAGCCACCATTTTAGCCGCCCTTTTACAAGAAATAAGGCAAACACGAATAAAAACAGAACTACTGCCCCCACATAGGCTGGTGCTTCAACTATAGGCTGCTTTCCCCAATACATGGGCGCTTGTTTGGACGCTTCCAACGCTTGCGTTGTGCTGGCACCTAGCTTCCTGTAAGCCTCATATGTTGCCGAATCTTTGCCTAAATCTTCATAGCTACCCCCTCCCATAAATCTGGGGATAAAAAGATTGAAAGTTTCTGCAATACCATAACTAAACTGCGTAATATAATCCCTATCCAAACCAGAGGTTACTGGTTTTGGCGAGCCATCAGGGTTTATGGTTAACTCGCTTTTTCCTCGAGTACTTTCTTTCACATATTCCTGTGTTGCCAAAATATTTGTAGCATTTAAAGCTACTGAAAGAACAACAGCAGCAATTAAAATACCTATCGATTTAAAATAATGCGGTAATATCTTTTTTCTATAAGCATCAATCAAATAAGCTATCCCTAAAACAATAACCAACAGTAATAAATAGTAGGTCATTTGAAAATGGTTAGCCACTAGCTCCAAGCCCATAGCTACAGTGGTTAGCAAAAAACCTGATATATATTTTTTCTGAAAAACAAGCAAAATACCACTTAAAACCAAAGGCATATAAGCTATAGCATGCGCCTTGCTGTTATGTCCAACCCCTAAAATAATAATTAAATACGTTGAAAAACCAAAGGCTATAGCTCCTAAGGTTGCAAGTTTAAAATCAATTTTTAAAACCAATAACAGTATGTAAAAACCTAACAAATAAAGAAATAGATAATCTGCTGGTCTGGGTAAAAACCGAAGTGCTAAATCCAGTTTTTTAATATAATTATGCGGGTACCTCGCTCCTAGTTGATAAGTCGGCATACCTCCAAACGCACTATTGGTCCAATACGTTTCTTCTCCGGTTTCCGCTTTAAAATCCTTTTGTTGCTTACTCATGCCTATGTATTGCATGATATCGCTTTGAAATATCTGCTTCCCTTTTAAAACGGGGTTAAAATAAGCTAGTGAAAGTATTACAAAACCCGCTAAAACTAATAAATGGGGAACTACTCTTTTAATTGAAAATTGCATGAAAGTAAATTAAGAACAATGTTTGTGAAAATTAATCAATTTCTTCATAATCTACATAGTCACCAACATTTTTATTTGAGGTTTTAGTTTTTGGTATCTTATCTATGGTAACTTCTCCTTCTTTTTTTGGTTTTTCTTGTTGTTGCCTAAACTGCCCAAACTGATCACCAAAACGTTGTTCTGCTTTTTTAGCAACATACTTAACAAGAAATGGAGCAAATAAACGTGATAGGATTTTTATTCCAAAGTAAATAAGAAGAATGATCAATACCATTCTAACAAAACCTGTTACAGATGCAAATTGTAGCATAAAAATTATTTTTAACAAAAATACAATTCTATACGCTTAAAAAACGTTCAAAAATGATAAAAAAAGTATAAAATATCTATATTTGAAAAAGTCTTTGAACTTAGGATATAACAACAGTGTATTGCCAATGTGCTACTGGTTGCAAACTAAAACCTTAATTATGAACCCAATGAAATCTGCTTTTTGCTTTTTATTGACTTTAATTTCAATTCAAGCATACGGTCAATATACCGATGTTATTAACTCTAATAGACCTGGTGTGTCCCGAAGTGCCTTTTCGGTAGGCACCAACGTTATACAACTTGAAGTAGGCCCTTACATAATCAATGAAAAAAGAACACCAGCTGCAGCATATAAAGCGTCTGGATTTGGAATTGATTTTGCAGCGAGATATGGCCTGCTACTTGAAGAATTAGAACTAAACATTGAAGGAACTTACCAAAATGACACAAAAACCTTTACGTCAAATTTATCTGCAGAAGAAAAACGATCTAATTTTAAAGCCATAACCATTGGCGCTAAATATTTGGTGTACGACCCTTATAAAAACTCAGAAGAAAAGAAGCCCAACCTGTATAGCTGGAAAGCCAACCATAGCTTTAAATGGAGCTCATTAATCCCTGCTGTTTCTGTATATCTTGGAGCAAACTTCGATTCTAAAGACAATCCTTATACAGCTCCTGGAATTGAAGGTTTTAGCCCTAAAGTAATGATCGCAACTCAAAACAATTTTGCTGGAGGCTGGGTATTTGTTATGAACTTAATAAAGGATAGAATTGGATCTGATCAATCAGATTTTCAATATATTTTAACATTAACACATTCATTCAGCCCTCAATGGGTTATATTTGGCGAAACACAGGGTATTCAAAGCGATTTTTATGCCGACAACCTTTTTAGGTTTGGAGGTGCCTATTTATGGGGAAGAAATCTTCAGCTGGATACCGCCCTAACATTTAACACAAAGGATACACCTTCGGTTTTTGGTGTAAACTTTGGAGTATCCTATAGGTTGGATTTTCATAAAGATAAAGAAATTAAGGACGAAGACATAAATAATGGCAATTCAGCCAAAGAAGAAGGAAAAAGAAAATCTAGACGCAATAAAAAAGACAAGAAAAAGAATGATGGCGATGATACAGATAAAACAAAAAAACGAAAACGAGACGATATTGATTTTGACAATGAATAAAGAATTCCTTAAAACCAATATTCCTAACACAAATACATGAAATATTAATCTAGCTTTAACCATTTGGTCAAAAATTAAAATTCTTTATTTAGATTCCCGTTTTCACTGGAATGACAATTTCAGCGGAAACCTCGACGCTCAGCATCGAGGAGTTTTTTTCGATTAAAAATATAAACAGCTATCATAACATATGATAATACTCAAAGAAGTGCATAAAAAAAGGGATTTAAAAGCTTTTGTAAAGTTCCCCTTTAAGCTCAATAAAGATTCCAAATATTGGGTACCTCCAATTATTAGTGAAGAAGTTAAAACTTTCAACAAAAAAGAAAACCCCGTATTCAATGATGCTGAGGCCAGGTTGTTTTTAGCATATAAAGGCAAAGAAATTGTTGGCCGTGTAGCCGCTATAATCAATTGGTTGGAAGTAAAAGATCAAACCTTAAAAAAAATGCGTTTTGGTTGGTTTGATGTTATTGACGATGTTAATGTTACAAAGGCTTTGCTTGATAAGGTCACTGAAATTGGAAAAGAAAACAATCTTGAATTTATAGAGGGGCCCGTTGGCTTTTCGAACCTTGACAAGGTAGGTGTTGTCACTGAAGGATTTGATCAAATAGGGAGTATGATTACATGGCACAATCCGCCATATTATGCTTCTCATTTTGAAAAACTAGACTATGATGTTGCAAAAACGTATTCTGAGAATATCATGGAGTTTAAAAACATTAAATCCGATTTTTTCTCGAGAATGCAAGGGATTATAAAGAAACGCTATGGGTTAAGAGCCTTGAACTTTACGAAAAATAAAGACATCTTACCATATACGGATGAAATGTTTGATGTCTTTTCGAAATCACATGCCGTTCTTTCCTCTTTTGTTGAAATAAATGACGAGCAACGCGAATATTTCAAGAAAAAATTTATCGGTTTCCTCAACCCTGAATATGTAAAGTTTGTTTTAGACAAAGATGACAAGCTAGTTGGTTTTGGAATTGTAACGCCTTCTTATGCTGAAGCTTTACAAAAAATGAAAGGCAAACTGTTTCCGTTTGGGATAAAACATTTATTACATGCTAAAAAGCATTCCAAAACTGTAACCTTTTATTTAATTGGCATTTTACCTGAGTACCAAAACAAAGGTGTTACAGCAATTATTTTTGATGAATTCCACAAAACATTTACTGAAAAAGGTATTGAATTGTGCGTAAGAGGCCCTGAATTAGATGATAATGTTGCTATCCAACAAATATGGAAACATTTTCAACCTGTTGTGAATAAAAGGCGCTGCACATTTAGAAAAGATATTACATAAAAAAATCCGATTCATAATTGAATCGGATTTTTCATCTATATTATGAAATATACTATTCGCCCATTGCTGCCATTACTGAAGCAGATAAACGCTTGTATGTTCCATTTTCGAGTCGGGATCTTATAGCTTCAAAAGCCGCTAAAGTTTCCGATACATCTTCTAAAGTATGGGTTGCCGTAGGTATCAATCTTAATAAAATTAACCCTTTAGGTATTACTGGGTAAACAACTATAGAGCAGAAGATTCCGTAATTTTCACGCAGATCTCTTACTAAAGCCATAGCCTCCGGAATACTTCCTTTTAGGTACACAGGTGTCACACAACTTTGTGTGGTTCCTATATCGAACCCTCGATCTTTTAATCCAGATTGTAAAGCATTTACATTTTCCCAAAGCTTGTTTTTAAGCTCTGGCATAGTTTTAAGCATCTCCAAACGCTTTAAAGCACCAACAACCAATTGCATTTGCAATGATTTAGCAAACATTTGGGAACGCAAGTTATATTTTAAATAATCAATTATTTCTTGATCTCCAGCAATAAACGCCCCAGTACTTGCTAACGACTTGGCAAATGTTGCAAAATAGACATCAATATCATCCTGTACGCCTTGCTCCTCTCCTGCTCCTGCTCCAGTAGCTCCCAATGTACCAAACCCATGCGCATCATCAACAAATAACCTGAAATTATATTTCTTCTTAAGAGCTGCAATTTCTTTTAATCTCCCCTGCTCTCCTCGCATTCCAAAAACCCCCTCAGAGATCACTAAAATACCTCCCCCTGTTTGTTCTGCCATTTTTGTGGCTCTTTCCAGGTTTTTCTCTAAACTTTCAACATCGTTATGCTTGTAGGTAAAACGCTTGCCCATATGCAAACGAACACCATCAATAATACAAGCATGTGCATCTACATCATAAACAATAATATCGTCTTTAGCAACTAAAGCGTCAATGGTAGATACCATACCCTGATACCCAAAATTCAGCAAATATGCAGCTTCTTTATTTACAAACGATGCTAACTCATCTTGTAATTTTTCATGTAAATCTGTATGTCCAGACATCATTCTAGCCCCCATTGGATATGCAGAACCGTATTGAGCAGCAGCTTCAGCATCTACTTTTCTTACTTCTGGATGGTTAGCTAACCCTAAATAATCATTAATACTCCAAGTAATTACATCTTTTCCTTGAAATTTCATACGATTAGAAATTTCTCCTTCTAATTTAGGGAATACAAAGTAGCCTTCAGCTTGGGAAGCCCATTTACCTAGTGGCCCTTTGTCCTTATAAATCTTTTCAAATAAATCCTTCATTTATTATAATCTTATAGCTATTAAAATTCAGACATAGCCACGTGCTTGTAGCTGCTTTTGAGGGAAAACAAAAACAAATTAGAATGTTTTAGTATATTTCATGAAAGCTTTCTGTCCTTAGTTAGTTATTGCAAAATTAAATATTTATATGGTTTGAACATAATTTTTTACCGTCCAATTATTGATAAAATAAAAAAAGAGATGGTATTTTGCTTTAACAACAAAACATCATCTCCTTTAATGATAGTAATTATGCTATTTTATATATTGAATATTTTGTGCAGCAGCTTCATTTTTACTATCAAAAAAGCCTTGTTCGTTCATCCATTTATCACTGTATACCTTACTCATGTAACGTGAACCATGATCTGGAAAGATCACAACAATATTATCATCTTTTTTAAACTCTCCTTGTTCGCCTAACTGCATGATAGCTTGCATGGCTGCTCCAGATGTGTAACCAACAAACATACCCTCAGATTTAGCTATTAATCTGGCCGTATGTGCACTTTCTTCATCTGTTACTTTTATAAATTCATCAACAACATCAAAATCTGTAGCAGTTGGGATTAAATTTTTCCCTAAGCCTTCAATTCTATATGGATAAATTTCTTTTTCATCAAACTCTCTGGTTTCATGATACTTTTTAATAACAGAACCAAAAGCGTCTACTCCTATCACTTTCACGTTAGGGTTTTGTTCTTTTAAATACCTTGCTGTACCCGATATGGTACCACCAGTTCCGCTACATGCCACAAGATGTGTTATTTTACCTTCTGTTTGTTTCCAAATTTCTGGACCTGTAGATTTATAATGTGCATCAATATTTAACTCATTAAAATATTGATTGATATAGACAGATCCTTTTATCTCTTCATGTAAACGTTTTGCTACCTGATAATATGACCTAGGATCATCTGCACTTACATGTGCTGGACACACATAAACTTTAGCTCCCATAGTCTTAAGCATATCGATTTTATCTGCTGAAGATTTAGAACTTACAGCTAAAACGCAATCGTATCCCTTAATAATACTTACCATAGCTATACTAAACCCAGTATTCCCAGATGTCGTTTCTATAATAGTATCACCTGGTGATAAGATCCCTTTTTTCTCTGCTTGCTCTATAATATAAAGTGCTATTCTATCTTTTGAAGAATGCCCAGGATTAAAAGATTCTACTTTTGCATAAAAGTTCCCTTTAAACTCTGAGGCTATTTTATTAAGCTTAATAAGTGGGGTCTGACCTATTAAATCTAATACATTGTCAAAAACCTTATTTTTGTGTTTCATAAATGCTTTTTATAAGCTTCGGTAATATTACTAAAAATATTTGTAACCTAAAACCTGACAAAAATAAAACATTTTTTTATATTACCTATAAATTCCCTCTAAATCTAATAAAAAAGCATATTCTAAGGCTATTTCTTTCAAACTTTCAAAACGCCCTGATGCACCTCCATGTCCAGAATTCATATCTGTATGCAACAATAGTTTATTGGCATCTGTTTTTAATTCCCTTAATTTGGCAACCCATTTTGCTGGCTCCCAATACTGTACCTGCGAATCGTGCAAGCCTGTAGTCACTAACATATTAGGATAATGTTTGGCTTCAACATTATCATATGGAGAATATGACTTCATATAGTTGTAATAATCTACATCATTAGGATTTCCCCATTCATCATATTCTCCCGTTGTTAAAGGGATACTGTCATCTAACATCGTTGTAACAACATCTACAAATGGAACTGCTGCTAAAATCCCATTGTAAAGCTCAGAATTCATATTAATTACCGCTCCCATCAACAATCCACCAGCAGAGCCTCCATATGCATATAAATGCTTATTTGATGTATATTTTTGTTCTATTAAATATTTTGAACAATCTATAAAATCATAAAATGTATTTAATTTGCTAAGTAGTTTTCCGTTTTCATACCATGACCTCCCTAAATACTCCCCACCGCGTATATGAGCAATGGCATAAATAAAACCTCTATCTAACAAACTTAACCGAATACTCGAAAATGAAGGATCGACAGTCGAACCGTAGGAACCGTAGGCATATTGCAATAATGGATTCGTTCCATCTAATTGAATTCCTTTTTTATACACTAAAGAAATAGGTACTTTTAAGCCATCTCTTGCTGTTGCCCAAATTCTTTTGGATTCATAGTTGTTTTTATCAAATTCCCCTCCTAAAATAGCCTGCTCCTTCTTGACTTCTTTTATTTTGGACTTAAAATTGTAATCAATTACAGAACTTGGTGAAGTTAGTGAGTTAAAACCGTATCGTAATATGTCACTATCAAAATCGACGTTGTTACCTATAAACACGGTATAAGTCTCGGAATCGAATGGTAGTCTATAGTCTTCGGTCCCATCCCAACTTATAACTCTCAAATTATTGAGTCCATTTTCACGTTCATTGATTACCAAATAGTCCTTAAAAATCTCTATATCTTCTAATAAAACGGTTTCTCTGTGTGGAATAACTTCCTGCCAATATGCCTTCTGAGTTGCTGTTTCTTTGGTTTTAAGCAGCTTAAAATTGGTGGCTCCATCACTATTGGTTATAATATAAAAATGATCTTTGTAATGAGAAATATTATATTCCAATTCGCGAATACGCTCCTGAAAAACTTTGAATTCATCATCAGGGGTATCAGCATTAAGTATTCTATATTCTGTAGTTAAGGTACTTGAAGCCCCAATGACAATATACTTTCTCGATTTTGTTTTATATACAAATGTGTTAAAGGTTTCATCCTTTTCATGGAAAACAGTTACATCTTCTTTTACTTCCGAATGTAATTTATGCTTAAAAATTTTATGCGAACGTAATGTCACTTCATCTTTAATAGTATAAAACAAAGTCTTATTATCATTAGCCCATGTTGCCGATCCTGTTGTATTTAAAATTTTATCTGGATAAATTTCTCCAGTTATCAAATTTTTGATTTGAATGCTGTACTGTCTCCTCCCAATAACATCTGTAGCAAATGCCGCTAAAGTGTTATTGGGGCTTATAGCGATACCTCCCAAGTTAAAATAAGCATGTTCCTTGGCCATATCGTTGCAATCGAACAAAAGTTCTTCTACGGCATCTAGGTTTTCTTTTTTACGCACATAAAGCGGGTAATCCTTATCTTTTTCATAACGCGTTATGTACCAATAGCCATTAAGCTTGTAAGGCACCGACATATCATCTTCTTTTATCCTGCCTTTCATTTCTTCAAAAAGTTCTTTTTGAAAGGTTTCTGTATGCTGCATCATACCTTTTGTATAATCGTTTTCAGCATTTAAATAATCTATAACTTCAGGATTTTCTCTTTTGCTTAACCAATAATAGTCATCAATGCGTATGTCGCCATGCATTGAAAGTTCCTTTGTTTTTTTTATAGCTACTGGGGGGTGGATCGTGTTTTTCAAAAAAGGTAAATTTATTCTTAAAATTTAAGCTTTCAAAAATAGAAAAATTAAATAGTTTTGTAACGCAATAATCAATTTATAAAAAATATGTTTGGAGATATGATGAATATGATGGGTAAACTTAAGGAAGCCCAGAAAAAAGTTGAAGAGACTAAAAAGCGCTTGGACTCGGTTCTGGTTGATGAAACTAGTAGCGACAATAAACTTAAAGTCTCCCTTACAGCAAACCGTACGATCAAATCTATTGAAATTGATGACGAATTGCTTAATGACAAGGAACAGCTAGAGGATTACCTTATTCTTACCCTAAACAGAGCTATTGAAAAGGCCACAAAAATTAATGAGTCCGAATTGGCTGCGGCAGCAAAAGATGGTATGCCAAACATTCCTGGAATGGATATGTTTAAATGATACGCCCCTGTAAAACACTTAACAGCTTGTCATGCATTGTATCTGTGTAGTTTAGGTGTGTGACCATTCGTAATTTATTGCTCCCCATGCTTATAATATGGATGTCTTGATCGGCCAGTTTTTTTACAAAAGCATTTTCATTTACATCGATATTTAATTCGAAGATAACGATGTTCGTTTCAACGGGTTCTACAGCTTTAACTATTGAAGACTTTCTTAGAGCATCTCCAATTTCTTTCGCTTTTTTATGGTCTTCAGCTAGTCTTTCCACATGATTATCTAAAGCGTACAAGCCAGCAGCAGCTAAATAGCCCACTTGTCGCATATTTCCTCCAAAAATCTTTCTAATCCTTAAAGCGTGCTTCATAATTTCCGAGTCGCCTACCAAAACAGAACCTATAGGGCAACCTAAGCCTTTACTTAGGCATACCGAAATGGTATCAAAGATTTCCCCATATTGAACAGTTGTTTCGTTTTTAGCGACTAGTACATTCCATATACGAGCACCGTCCAAGTGAAATCCCAGATTCTTTTCGTCACAAATTGTTCTTATTTTTTTTATCTCATTTATATCCCAGCACGCACCACCACCTTTATTCGTCGTATTTTCAATCGCTACTAAACTTGTCTGGCTGTAATAATAGGCCTCAGGGTTTATCGCTTCTAAAACCTGCTCTGCTTTAAACATGCCTCGATTACCGTCTATCAACTTACAAGAAACGCCACTGTTAAAGGAGACTCCTCCAGACTCATAATTATAAATATGGGCATATTTATCGCAGATAACCTGATCTCCAGGGTTGGTATGCAACTTTAATGCAGTTTGGTTTGCCATCGTTCCACTAGGAAAAAACAAAGCATCACTTTTGCCAAATAGTTTAGCTACACGTTCCTCCAACTCATTAACCGTTGGATCTTCTCTAAATACATCATCTCCAACTTTGGCTTGCATCATAGCATCCAACATATCTTTTGTTGGTTTTGTAACCGTATCGCTTCTTAAATCTATTATCATCCTATAGTTATACGCTTGTAAATCTATAAAATATTTCTACTTAGCAGAAGTATATATTCTAATATTTTTTCAACTATAAAGTATTTAAATTCAATATAACGAAGAAATAAGAATTTTGTCTATTCATCGAGTTATTAAAGGGATTAACCTATTATATAATGTTTTATAAGTTTTCTGAATTAATTTTACAAATAGTTATTGCTATTAATAAAACTACTAACCATTTAATAATTAAATCATGAGAAGACACATTACATTTCTAATGGGGGCATGTCTGTTCTTTTTATCTTGTCAGGTAGAAAATATAGACACCCAAGCAACTTTGCAAGATTCCTCATTAACTGAGAAAAAAGAGAAAGAAAATCGTCCTCCTAAAATCGTAAAGGATTGCAAGGCAGTTAATTTAAATCGTTGTGATATCCCTGGGTACACATCAAATTTTTGGTGGCCGAATTTTGACACAGATTGGACTAATTTATTTGCTTCTACAGATGAACACCAGCTATATTATACAGAATATGATGATGGAACAGCAAATATAAAAGGGTCTACAGTCTTAGGCACCTGTATCGTAGAGGTTGATGTTTGGATTAAGGACAAAAAAGACTGGGCTACTTTTTCTGCCGAGGGCGGTAGCTTTAAAGACGAGCCTAATGATTGTACTAATGTAGTTAAAGAAGATCTTTACTATTATGTGATAGATTCTAGCAGAAGTACTATTACAGCTTCTGGTGGTGACTGCGTTGAAGAAGGTACATTTGGTGTTGAACAACGTCCAGACCCTAACGATGATACAACACCTCATTTTGGTGTTATAGTTGGCCCTGGAGCTGGCTTATTTGACAGTTCAGACACACAAGCATATGGATTAAGTACTTGGGGTTGGTTAATCAACGAAGATGGTGAACGTGCTTGGATATTGGATTTCAATTTCAACATTGAGTGCGAAGAGGCATGCGAAACGGCCTTTGCTAAAGGTAACAACGACAATGACTCTACATGTTTTATAGAAGATGGGTTTAATAGATGGGGATGGACTATAGGACCTCTTACTGAAGGCGAGTACACCTATGACATTTACGCTGGTGCTGGTCAATGCGATACCGATAAAGGTGAGTTAGTTGGTACCGTTGATGTAAAATACGACAATGGTGAAGTAACCGTGACTTATAATATAGATGACGAATATACTGTTAACGAAACCCATACTTACGCTGGAAAGAATAGCTATCCAACCAAAAATGGGGTAAATACCGTTGCTCCTGGGCAATATACTATTACACCTAATTTATCTGGTGAAATATATGTGATTGCTCATGCTGTGGTATGTGAATAGATAAAAAATACTTATTTGATTGAGTCAATAAAAGCTAGAGATATTTTCTCTAGCTTTTATTTTTTAGTAATTTGGCTTTCAAGTTATCTGAAATAGGTGCTTCAAATTTTCTCGCAAATAATTTTTCTGACACTATGATTTTTTCAAAATCTGCTATACTTAGTACAGCGGGAGAAGCATTGTATTTACCAATACGATTGTTTTCCCAATCAATATACCTTAAATTATCATTTATAACTTTTTTTGCAAAATCTGAATTCATAATAACCGTTTGAAAATATATTTCCTCTGGGCAAAATGTATATTTAAGCCTTTTAATTAAATAAGGTCTTTTGTCTGTATAATCAATTACATATTGTAGTGTTTCTCTAGATAAGCTCCACCATGTTGAGCCACCGTATAATTTAGGAACTTTACTCTTAATGGTTCTTTTAAAGCTAAATTTCTTTTGAAGTCTAACAAACCACCACAACCTCTTAATATGTTTTTTTGCATTTAAAGTATCTAATAAATGATAATACTGAATTCTATCAAACCCTCCATTTTCATTAGCCCAATTTTCTGTTGGAAGTTCAAAATATTCTAAATAATCTTTTAATATAGAACTATTGGTTATCGTTTTAAATTGGGACATATTTTTAATAGGAAAATCTTGCCCGCTAATCAAATGAAAATATTGGTTGTCTGATTCTTTTAAGGCCTTATCTGCCAAAAACAAAGCACTTTTTAAATGATTTAAACCTCCCCAGTTTACTCTATATTTTTGCGATAGTATTTTAACATTTTTTCTTTCTCTAATTTTTTCTAATACGGCTTTAGGCACTTTACTTTTTTTGTCAACATGTATATAAAATTCAAAGCCTTCATCAAAAAAACCAATAATATCAGCCAAATGCTCAAAGTTTTTATACGCCGAAAAAGTAGCTTGTTTCATTGTTTTGCAATATATATCTAGTTGATATTTTTTCCTTCTATTTGAGGCTTAGGATTAGTTATCTAATTTTAGAATAAGTTTCATACAGTCTAATAAACACGAACAATAAAAGTCTATGGTTAAATATATAAGTTAATAGTTTATACTTCAAAGTATTGTACTCTCCATCAATAAAGGACTGCATTGGGTAGGCTTTAATACGTTCTAACTTTATCAATTTTTCTTTAATTATTTCAATACTAAATTCTGCACGAATCATTTTTATTATTGTAAAAAAAGTAAAGGCATCTCTTCTAAATTTAAAATTGCCTTTTATGATATTTTTATGTGAAATAGGATATTTTTCTATACTATCTATTAAATTGCTAAAATCAAAAATCAAAGCCAGAAAATAGTTCGCTATTCTTTTTTTGTATGCATTGTTTACAGTTCGCATAGTTGATTCTACAGACTGAAAATATCTATACACAGAAACTGGGGAATAAGCTACTTTTTCGGCGTACAAAAATGATCGTAATGTAAACACAACATCTCCATCATAACCCTGTACACTCTCATTAAAAGCTAATTTATTTTTATTTAAAAAGCTTTTGCGTATCAAAAACCACCAAATTTCTATGCGCAAATTTTTATTTTCTTTAAGAAATTGTGCTCCCGAAACTATATTTGGCAATTCATATTCGTGAAACGGTGTTTCTAGATCAAATTGTTTATCATTCTTCGTCACCTGGGTATCGAACCCCATAATATCCAATTTGTTTTGTAACGAAAACTCAAGTATTTTCCCTAAAGCGTTATGTGCAACATAATCATCTGCATCCATAAAATACACATAAGTACCTTTTGCCAACTTTAATAATTTATTCCTAGTCGATATAACGCCCTCGTTTTTGTGCGAGTGCAAAATGACATTAGTATGAGTTTTTGCAACTTTTTTGACAATAGCTTCACTTGTATCTTTAGATCCGTCATTAAACACTACGACTTCATATTCCTCTTTCGATATATCTTGGTGCATCAAGCTGTCCAGACACCTTTCAATGTAAGATTCAGCATTATACATAGGAATTAAAATACTCAACTTCATAATATACATATATTAAAAATGGACAAGCACCTATAAGTTTAGGTTTATTAATTTATACTTGTAAAGAAGCCTAAGCGGATACAAAAAAATATAGAATATATATTTATGATTAAAAATGAATGCGCTTATTTTAAATTTTTTATGAAAATATTGATCTCCTATAAATCCTTTTAATGGATATATATTAATCCTTTTTAGTCTGGTTAGAATACTATTAATTTCCCTAATGGATATTTTGGATTTAATAATTTTGAAAAACATAAAATAAATGCTCACAGTACTTTTGTACTTTATACTCTTAACAATTTCTGAAGCGTTTAGAACTTCATTTTTTGTGATTTCGTTAGCAAGCGAATCAAACCTAAAAACCAAGCTAATATAATCTTCTATAACCTTTAATAGGTGCTCGTCGTTATTATTATTCATAATAGACTCATTGGTCTTTACATATCTATGGGCGTCTATTGGCAAAAACATGGTACGGTTTGCCCCTAAAAAAATGTTAAATGTAAAAATGGCATCTTCCATAAACTTGCCTTCTTCAAATTTACAACCCGATTTTAGTAAATACTCTCTTTTAATAATATACCACCAGGCCTCAAGCCTATGATATTTATTCTTAACCAAAAAATCGGCACCTTTTAAAATATCTGGGTTATAGGTTTTTCCTTCTGTTTTAGAAGTAAATAAATCTATTCTTTCTGTAGGCATTGTATTAAAACCTAACACCTCTAAATTTAAGGTTTCGGCTTGTTTTAATATAATATCTAACACATTAAAGACCAAATAGTCATCGGCATCGATAAAATAAATAAATTCGCCTTTAGCAAGCATTATGCCTCTATTTCTTGTGGCTCCTAAGCCTATATTATCCTGACTATAAATAAAAATGTTTTTGTGATCTTCCTTAAAGCTCTCAACTATTTTTATACCACTATCTGTAGAGCCATCATCTATTAATATTATTTCGTAATCGTTTTTATTTATATTTTGATTAACCAAACTGTGCAGACATCTTTCTATATGTGATTCTGCATTGTAAAATGGAACAACTATACTTAATTTCATATTTAGGGTTTATGGTTACTAAAATAACAAGAACCTTTATCAAGGAATTAATAAATAGATTAAAAGCTTATTTATACTGCAAAAGTTTAGTCTGTATTTATCTTTTATTCTTTATATTGTTTAATAAATTAGTAAAATATGTTCAAACCATTCTCTTCTACTTACAACATTTCTCCAAAAACAATATTAGCCATTTTTATTAGCCCCATACCATTAACAATAATAATGGGATCTTTTTTTGTTTTTCCATCGACAGAGAGTTTTGGTTTTTGGCTTCTGGAAGAGAATGCCCCTATTGAAATTCTAACATTTCTTATTTTACTGCTCACAGGTATATTAGGCCTTTATAACGTTAGAAGTTTAAATAAATCTCTAGACAAGTATTCAAAACTTTTTTACATATTCTTTTCTACCTGTTTAATCTTGATCGCTATGGAAGAAATTTCATGGGGGCAATGGTTTTTTCATTTCGAAACTCCAGAGAGTTGGGCCAAAATAAATGGACAAGGAGAAACAACACTTCATAATTTACATGGCTTACAAGGTCATTCGGAGGTCCTACGTATGGTTTTTGGCCTTGGAGGTCTATTCGGAATTGCATTAGGGTATTTCAATAAATTGAAAAAAATAAGTGTGCCTCCAATACTTTTTTTATGGTTTTTAATTATTTTTTGCCATGCTGCAGTTGATTTCATTCAGGATAGGGTGTCTATTAGTGCCAGGTACGATTTTGCAATTGTAAAAACTTCAGAGTTTATTGAACTATTAATAGCTGGGAGCTCATTTTTATACTTATGGTTAAATTTTAGAAAGTTGAAATGTCTCAATTAGCAAGGAGTCAAATTACGACTTCTATTTAATATAATTAAGACTTAAAGTATATGCAAAAATAAAGCTCATTACTACCATTTCTCCTCCTTCTTCTATGACAGCAAATTCATTTTTGGCATCAGGTATAGCAATATGCAATAAATCTATAAAAACCCCAAAAAATACTAACATCAAAATCAATACAAAAAGAGTTTTGGTTACTAACCTCCCCTTAGCATCTGCCCTGAAAAATGTAAATACTACGGATGTAAAAAAAATAATTCCTAAAAGAGCAAAAATCAATAGTTCTCCAAAATCTTCAGCTCTCAAATTAAATTGGGAACGAAAATTAAAATAGTCTGCCAAATATACCCCATAAATTTCATGTAAACTTAAAGAATCATCCAATAAGACATATAGAAAAAATAAAGCCCAAACTAGATATATAAGTCGCTTTTCTTTATAAGACAAAAGAAGCAGCATTAAAAAAATCCCAAACTCTTTTATATATTGATAGAATTCTGCAAACCCCAAATCTTTTTCAATAAAGAAATTAAGGTTATAATCTATAAATTCGTACAAAAGCAAGCAATGTATTGAAATAAAAATAAAATCTATCAGAATCATTAAGATTAGCAGTGGTTTGTTTGCTTTAAACAAACCAAAAAACCAATTTAAAACTTGATTCAAACTTATTTTAATCATTTATCAATAACTTTTAAAATATCAATAAAACTGGTTATAGTATACTTGGCTAGATACTCATTATTCATTAATGATACATTGTTTGGTTTATGTATATTTAAACCATTATCAGCCAAACAGATAGTAACCCAATCAAGTTTATTTGGTGTTATAAAATCTTTATTAATGTTATCTCCAACATAATAATATTGTCCTTTTCCAAAAACTTTTTCGAAATGCGTGTAATTATTGCTATTAGGTTTTTCACTTCCAAACTCTTCCGAAATAACAATTTCAGAAAACCAAATGTCAAGCTGCAAGGCTTTAATCTTATTTCTTTGCTGCAGGCTTCTACCATCTGTTAGGATCCCCATACTTATATTGCTATGTTTCAATTTATTTAAGGTATCTTGCCTATCTTTTGATAATTTCAACTCAGGAACATGATTCCTATAGATATGCAATAACTCTTGTGTGTCGTACGAAACACCATACTTTTTAATTATGGTTTCAAATACATTATTTTTATTATCAAAACATATTAGCATCTCTCTATAAATTGATAAAGCATCTGCATTTATGTCATTAGCAATTTCTTCTGCTATTTCTTTATACGCCGACTTTAAAAAATCTATCTCATTGTATAGCGTGTCATCTAAATCAAAAATTACAATTTTATTATCCTTTATAATCATTTACTAAAATTTCATCATCATATCTTAACATTAACAAATCTGTTTTCCAATCATCAAAATAATTCAAATCTTCATTTAAAATATACTCCTGGATAATCCATTTAGGGTAATTTCCACCAGCTAAATACGAAAGTGGAAAACCGCCTCCAAACCTTGGATTGATCTCTATACCTTTTATGTCTTTCGTTTCTTTGTGCATAAATAATTGAACCGTTATACAGCCTCTTGCTCCTTTTAAAAACGAAAAATTTTGATCCAAAAACATCTTTACCTCATTCTTTTTGGTTAGTCCTTTACTAACCTCTCCTGCTCTTATTTCTATTCGTTTTCGTGGGATAGCACATTTTAACTCTCCAGTTTTATTATAATATAGATCACAGGTATATTCATCATAAATATCATGATCTAAATATTCAAAAAAATGAAGGATGTTACTTTCTAATTGGTATTTAGAAATCTGATTTTTATTCTTTATTATGAAATTGTTGGAACTGTTACTTCCGTTTATGGGTTTTATAAACAAAGGGAGTTTATACTTGATCTTAGAATATATTTTAGCCGTACCAACTCCTAGTTTTTTAAATAATTTATGGGTTTTTAGTTTGTTTCTACATTTTTTAATCAATTTCTCATCAGATAATACAATTTTTATGTTAGCCGCTAAGAATTTTTCATGATTTTTAGAAAGTATTGTTAACTCTGTATCTAATGTGGGGATTATTACTTCCACTTTATTTTCTAAACAAATTTTATACAGGGCATCAATATAATTATCATTATCAATTTTACATATTTCAAATGCTTTATGGGCTATTTGTGCAGCTGCAGAAAGTTTAGGGGCAGCATCAGTAACAAATACCTGAGACCGTTCATCTATCTCCTTTAATTCTTTAATAAAGGCTCTGACTAATGAAACTCTTCTACCCGCAGATGTAATTAAAATATGACTCATAAATATTTTGGCTATTAATTTTTTGCTTTAAAAAAAGGATTTAGGATTAAGAATAAAAAGAGATAAAGAGGCTCTACGTTAAACAGCTTTGTTATAAATCGATAAACCAACCCATTGTAATCATCTCCTATAAATTTGTTTAACGGATATGCTCCAACTTCAACCATATTATTAACAACGGCTTTAACATCTTTAAATAACATTCTGGATTTTAAAATCCTTACCATCATAAAAAACACAAACGATTGCTGGCGCGTTCTTAACCTTTTTAAACATTTTAAATTTGTATTTTTTGAACGACTTACTTCTTCAATTAATTTATTAAACACTTGGGCTGCATGACCATTATCGTAAATCACTTGTATATAATGCTTGGGCTCTTTACTGGTCATTGCAGACCCCTCAACCTTCACATGTCTGTGTGCATCAATAGGTACGTGAGCCATTCGCAGGGTATTAATAAATAAAGTCGTGGTAAAAATAGCATCTTCCATCCACCTGCCTTCTATAAATTTAAGTTCAAGGTCTTTTAAAAAAGCCCTTTCTATCATATACCACCAAACTTCATTTTTGTAACGAAAAGCTCCTATATAATCCATACCATGCATTTTGTTAACAGGAAAGCTTTGGTAATTATTTGAGCCCGAAACATATAGGTCAGTAAGTGTTGTCCCTGTAGACGAAAACGTTAAGACCTGCAGGTTATGCGTCTCTATGTGGTTTAAAATAGGTTCTAAAACATTAGATGCCAAATAATCATCTGGATCAATAAAATAAATATATTTCCCTTTAGCTAAATCAATCCCTTTATTTCTAGCACTCCCTACTCCAGCATTTTCTTGGCTATGAACATAAATATTAGAATGTGCCTGTTCAAATTTTTTAACAATGGGTATACTGTTGTCTGTAGAACCATCATCAATAATAAGAATCTCATAGTCGCTAGCATCCAGGTTTTGATTCAAAAGGCTCTCGATACAGGAGGCAACATATTTTTCCACATTATATAACGGTACAATGATACTTAATTTCAAATTATCAAAATTTCATTAAACAAAGATGTGACTATCACATAAGAAACGCATAGCTTTTCATGTCCTAAATTTGTATTTGTTAGAATTGAGAGATTAAGAATGAAATAGAATGGTTAGTTTATCAAGCAATAATAATTAAATATATAATATAAATAAATTATTTATAAATAAATCCGATAAAAAGTAGAATTTTCCTATAAATTAAAATTATATTTTAATATAAGCTAATTAGTTCTATTTTTGTTCGAAATAAATAATAACCATGAATATTACTTCAGATCAAATTAAAGATCTAAATACCCGCCTTGATAAACTAAGGCACTATCTTTGACGTAGATACTAAACTTATAGAGATACAGAACGAAGAAGAACAAACGTTCGATCCTAATTTCTGGAATGATCCGAAAGCTGCCGAAACAATAATGAAGTCGCTTCGAGTTAAGAAAAAATGGGTTGAGGATTATAATAAAATAAAGACGCAAATTGAAGATTTAGAGGTACTTTATGAGTTTTATAAAGAGGGCGAATCTTCTGCCGAAGATGTTGAACAATTATATGATGAAGCATCCGTTTTCCTCGAGAACATAGAATTTAAAAATATGCTGTCTGAAGAGGGTGACAGTTTAAGTGCCGTGCTACAAATTACGGCTGGCGCTGGTGGTACAGAAAGCTGTGATTGGGCCAGTATGCTCATGCGTATGTACTTAATGTATGCAGAGAAAAGTGGATTTAAGGTAAAGGAACTTAACTTTCAGGAAGGCGATGTAGCTGGAATAAAAACGGTTACCTTAGAAATTGAAGGCGACTTTGCTTTTGGATGGCTTAAAGGCGAAAATGGCGTACATCGTTTAGTAAGAATTTCTCCTTTTGATAGCAATGCTAAGCGGCACACGAGTTTTGCCTCTGTTTACGTGTACCCTCTGGTTGATGATACTATTGAAATTGAAATAAACCCAGCAGATATCGAAATTACAACTGCTAGATCCAGTGGTGCTGGAGGACAAAATGTTAATAAGGTAGAAACCAAAGTACAGCTTACCCACAAGCCAACAGGAATTCAAATCTCTTGTTCCGAAACTAGATCACAACATGATAATAGGGCTCGTGCTATGCAAATGTTAAAATCGCAGTTATATGAAATTGAGCTTCAAAAGCAATTGGCACAACGTGATGATATAGAAGCAGGCAAAATGAAAATTGAGTGGGGAAGCCAAATTCGTAATTATGTCATGCACCCTTATAAATTAGTTAAAGATGTACGAACAGCACACGAAACTGGTAATGTTGATGCTGTTATGGATGGAAATTTAGATGAATTCTTGAAATCATATCTAATGATGATGGGACAAAAAGTAGAAGACGATAATCAATTATAAAACATCGATAACTACATGAATACAATAGATACTATAATTTTTGACCTCGGTGGGGTTTTAATCGATTGGAATCCAGAATACGTTTATCTGGAAGAATTTAGTGGGGACCGCAAAAAAATGCAATGGTTTTTCGACAATATTTGCACCAACGATTGGAACGAAAATCAAGATGCAGGATATCCTATGGCCAAAGCAACAGAAGAACGTGTTGCTCTTTTTCCAGAACATGAAACTTTAATCAGAATGTTTTATGGAAGATGGGTAGAAATGCTGGGAGAAGAAATAAGTGGTACTGTAAAAATTCTTGAATGGTTTATAAAATCAGGCAAATATAAAGTTGTTGCATTAACCAATTGGAGTAGCGAAACGTTTCCTATAGCTCTGGATCGTTTTGAGTTTTTACAATGGTTTGAAGGTATTATTGTTTCTGGTGACGAAAAAACCAGAAAACCTTTTAAAGAAATTTATGACATCACCTTAGAACGTTTTAATATTACAGCCGAAAAATCAATTTTTATTGATGATAATCTAAGAAACATTGAAGCTGCCAATGCTTTAGGCATTAATGGAATTCGATTTAAATCTCCGGAGCAGCTTATTCAACAATTAAAAAATTATAACATCCATTTATAATGATAAAAATATATCATAACAATCGTTGCAGTAAATCACGTTGCGGACTAGAAATACTTGAAAAATCTGGAAAAGAGTTCGAAATAGTTAAGTATTTGGAGGATGTTCCCAATAAAAATGAACTAAAAGACATTATAAAACTTTTAGGTATAAAACCCATAGAACTGGTTAGAAAGAACGAAGCTATTTGGAAAGCGACTTTCAAAAATAAAGATTTAAGTGATGAAGAAGTTATCACTGCTATGGTTGAAAATCCTAAATTAATAGAACGGCCAATCATTATTAATGGGAAAAAAGCCACTATTGGTAGGCCCCCTGAAAAAATATTGGATATTATTTAGTCCTAATACTTGCTTATTAACACAATTTTAACCTTATCTCATTAAACCTTAAGTTACTTTTACTATCAAAAGTCAAAGTAACTTCATGAACAGATTTATTTCAACAGGTTTAATGTTTTTTTTGAGCATACTCATAACATATGCTCAGCCAAAAAGTAATGAAGTTCAAAGTGAGTCGACCTTATCAAAAGATGTTACCGTGACAGGTAAAATACTTGATAAAGAGACCAATGAACCTCTTGAGTACGCAACAATTTCATTTCTTAACAAACAAAAAAACAAAATTGTTGCTGGGGGTATTACAGATATTAAAGGAACTTTTAACATTCCTGTACCTAGAGGTGTCTACGATATATCTATTGAATATATTTCATTTAAAACGCAAACGATTCAAAACAAAAGAATCACATCCAATGTTAATCTGGGTACTTTTTTTTTAGAGGTCGATTTAGAATCGCTTGATGAAGTTGAAATAGTAGCAGAACGCACCACTGTTGAAATCAAACTTGACAAGAAGATATATAATGTTGGCAAAGACCTTACCGTTAGTGGTGGTAATGTCAGTGATGTTCTAGATAATGTCCCATCTGTTTCTGTAGACGGAGAAGGCAATGTAGCGTTAAGAGGCAATGACAATGTTCGTATTCTTATAAATGGCAAACCTTCTGGATTAGTAGGCTTAAACTCTACAGATGCTTTGCAACAATTACCTGCAGAATCTATTGAAAAAGTTGAAGTTATCACATCTCCTTCCGCTAGATATGAGGCAGAAGGCACTGCTGGTATTTTAAATATTATTTTACGTCGCAGTAAATTACAAGGACTTAATGGTTCTGTAACAGCTAATGTAGGACATCCAGAGGCGGCTGGGGTTTCAGGCAATATTAACTATAGAACGGGTGATATTAATTTTTTTAGCACAACCTCATACAGATATAATGAACGTCTTGGACACTGGTATAACGACGTTAAGTATAACGATATAAACACGCCAGATTTAGATGAAAAAAGGGATTGGACAGATATAAGCAAAGGGATTACTACAAATACTGGTTTAGAGTGGTATATAAACGGTTCTGCTTCATTAACTACAGCTGTGGTTTATAGTAATCGTAATAGCGATGACCGTTCTATTAACAATCTCGTACAACTAGATAAAAATACCAATACGACCAGTAGAAGTTTGAGATTAAATCCAGAATTGGGTACCAATGAAACCATACAATATACTGTTAATTTTACAAAAAACTTTGAAAAAAGCGACCATAAATTAAGTTTCGACTTTCAATATGAAGACACTAATGATGATGAAAATTCTATCATTAATTTTGACGGTATCGATACTGAAATGGTGGCTACTTTCGAAGATGAGACACAAATATTATTACAAACCGACTATGTATTACCTATTGGAGAAAAAAGTCAATTTGAAGTAGGATACCGCGGTGATTACAATAACAATACAACAGATTTTAGAGTTGATACTTTAAATATAAATACAAATGAGTTTGACATCAATAGAAATCTTACTAACATTTTTAACTTTAAACAACACCTAACCGCAGCATACGTTCAATTTGGTAGTAAAATAAATAAGTTTTCATATCTTCTAGGCCTACGGCTTGAAAACACAAAAACAACCATAGACCAACCTACTACAGGGGATTTTGAAAAAAAGAACCTTACAGGATTATTTCCCTCAGTAAACCTAAATTATGAAATAAGTGATGATGAAAGCATTACCTTGGGCTATAATCGTAGATTAAGAAGACCTAGAGGCTTTATGTTAAATCCATTTCCTTCCAGATCGAGTATAACCAATGTGTTTCAAGGTAATCCTGCTTTAGACCCCACTTATACAGATAGGTTTGAATTGGGGTATTTAAATAAGTTTAATAAATTTACGTTAAGCTCTGCTTTATACTACGCACATTCTACAAATGTTATGACATTTGTAAGCAGAAAAACGGGTGAGACTGTTATAATTAATGGTGAAGAATTCCCCGTTATTGAAAGAGGCCCAATAAATTTAGCTACCGATAACCGATATGGATTTGAATTTAACCTGAATTATAGTCCATCCAGAAAATGGCGGGTTAACACCGATTTTAACGTCTTTAAATTAGAAAGGAATGGAAACTTCAATGGTATTGATCTAGATGCAGATAATTTGACCTGGTCTGCTAGATTGACCAATAAACTTACTCTCCCCTATAAAATAGACTGGCAAACCAGTATGAATTATAGAGGTCCAAGTGAAGATGCCCAAAATGACAGGAAAGGTAGGCTCACTACCAACTTAGCATTTAGCAAAGATCTATTTAAGGAAAAAGCTTCTTTGGCATTTAATATTCGAGATGTATTCAATAGTAATATTTTCAAAAATCATATCACAGCAGAAACTTTTACTGCAGATCAGGAAATTCAGTTTAGAGGAGGCCGTATTTTTAACCTGTCATTTACATACAGGTTCAATCAGCAGAAAAAACGGGAACGAAATGGCAGAGGTTTTGATAACGGCAGTGGGGTTGATATGTAAAAACAGCATAAAAAAAGGAAGCTAAATTAGCTTCCTTTTTTATATTAATTTGCAATTCATGTTATGAATTTAAACGCTTCGCTTTTTTCTCTTCACGTATTTCTTTAATTCTTTCTATTAAAGAGCCACCTATCCAATAAGGAATAACAAAGGTTAAAAGAAATATCATTAACCAAAATCCTATTGTTAATATGGTTAGAAAAGCTAAAAATCCTAAATATTGATCAAAATCAAACATAATTGTAAGTGTCTTTAAAAAAAATCTTCTGCAAAGATAATGTAAAGCTATTTGTTATACAATATCAAATTAAAATTTATTAACGAATCCGATACCTAGTTTAAATTAGGTTGCGGCGTCATTCTTAAATAAGGCTTCACTTCTTTAAACCCTTTTGGAAAAATACCTGGAATATCTTCAGTTGCTACAGCAGGCACAACAACACAATCGTCTCCATTATTCCAATTCGCAGGCGTTGCTACCTTATGGTAAGCTGTTAATTGTAAAGAATCTATAACCCGCAATAATTCATCAAAATTTCTACCCGTTGAAGCAGGATATGTTATCGTTAACTTCACTTTCTTATCCGATCCAATAACAAAAACCGATCGTACTGTTAAATTACTATCAGCATTGGGATGAATCATATCGTATAACGCAGATACTTTTCTATCTTCATCAGCTATGATAGGAAAATTAACCGTAGTTTCCTGTGTTTCATTAATATCTTTAATCCAACCATGGTGTGAATCAATCCCATCAACACTTAACGCTACTACTTTTACATTACGTTTATCAAATTCAGCTTTGTACTTTGCTACCGTTCCCAATTCGGTAGTACAAACTGGTGTATAATCTGCAGGGTGAGAGAATAGAACTCCCCAACTATCCCCTAGCCAATCATGAAAATCTATAGAGCCTTCTGTTGATTGAGCTGTGAAATTTGGGGCTATGTCCCCTAATCTAATTGTTGCCATAATTATGATTTTTAAGTGTTTATATTATTAATTTTTTACATTACTTTCTAATCTCTTACAAGATACCATTTTTAAGAGACCTATTCTAAATAAGTACATAAGATAAATGTTAAAAAAGTATTTAAAAAACTAACATATATCATACAAAAAAGCTTTTCAAAACAATTAACTTTGTAATTTAAATTAAACCATTAAGAGATGAGTTACAGAATAGAGAAAGATACTATGGGTGAGGTTAAAGTTCCTGCAGATAAGCTTTGGGGAGCTCAAACTGAACGATCTAGAAACAATTTTAAAATCGGAGCATCAGCTTCTATGCCTTTAGAAATAATTTATGGGTTTGCATATTTAAAAAAAGCAGCAGCATATACCAATAGCGAACTGGGTGTTTTACCATCAGAAAAACGCGATTTAATTGCTAATGTTTGTGATGAAATATTGGAAGGTAAGCATGATGATCAATTTCCTTTGGTGATATGGCAAACTGGTTCTGGAACTCAAAGTAATATGAATGTTAATGAGGTTATTGCCAACAGGGCCCATCAATTAGCAGGGAAAGTTATTGGTGAAGGAGAAAAAACGATCCAGCCAAATGACGATGTTAATAAATCACAATCTTCTAACGACACCTTCCCTACCGGTATGCATATAGCTGCTTATAAAAAAGTGATAGAAACTACTATTCCAGGTGTAAAACAGTTGAGAAACACATTAAACAAAAAAGCTAATGATTTTAAAGAGGTTGTAAAAATTGGACGTACCCACTTAATGGATGCCACACCACTTACACTAGGACAAGAGCTTTCTGGTTATGTAGCTCAATTAGATCATGGTATTAAAGCATTAGAAAACACCTTACCGCATTTAAGCGAGTTGGCACTTGGTGGTACTGCTGTTGGAACAGGATTGAATACACCTAAAGGATATAGCAAACGTGTTGCTGAATATATTGCAGAATTTACAGATTTACCATTTGTAACTGCTCCCAATAAGTTTGAAGCTTTAGCGGCTCATGATGCCCTTGTAGAAACCCATGGTGCATTAAAGCAACTAGCGGTTTCTCTAAATAAAATTGCAAATGATGTTCGAATGATGGCTTCTGGCCCACGTTCTGGTATTGGTGAAATAATTATTCCTGCCAATGAGCCAGGAAGTTCTATTATGCCAGGAAAGGTTAACCCAACACAATGTGAAGCGCTTACAATGGTTTGTGCGCAAGTTATGGGGAATGATGTAGCTATTTCTATTGGAGGTTTGCAAGGACATTATGAATTGAATGTATTTAAGCCTGTTATGGCTGCGAATGTTTTACATTCTGCACAGTTAATTGGAGATGCTTGTGTAAGTTTTGATGTTAATTGTGCTATAGGAATAGAACCCAATAAAGAGGTTATTACCAAATTATTGAACAATTCTTTAATGTTAGTAACAGCCTTAAATACAAAAATCGGGTATTATAAAGCCGCTGAAATTGCTAATACCGCACATAAAAATGGTACAACTTTAAAAGAAGAAGCTATTAACTTAGGCTATGTTACTGCCGAAGAGTATGATGCGTGGGTTAAACCAGAAGATATGGTAGGAAGCTTAAAATAAATTCCAATAAATATATCATAATAAAAAACAGGTAATTATTAATTACCTGTTTTTTTTGGTTGGTTAGCTATCAATCCCTTTATCTTACAATTAAAAGGAAATCGCTTCAAATATATAATTAAACAAATTATTAGTAATTAACATTTGTTAATTCTTATCAATTTTTTTTCTAATTCTACTTAATTGTACAGGTGTTATACTCAAATACGATGCTATATGGTATTGTGGAATTAAATCGTCTATTCCAGATATTCTCTTCCTTAACCTTAAATATCGTTCTGTGGCATCCATTGAAATGAACTCCAATTGTCGTTCTTCATATTTAATAAAAACATGTTCTAACACCTTGCTATACAGATTACTAATATGAATATCTTCTTTGCAAAGTCTTGTAATTTCTTCGAAACTCACTTCATATACCTTACATGCTGTAAGCGTTTCGTAAGTTAATTTAGAAGGTCTGTTTTTTATCAGGGCTGTAAGCGATCCAACAAAACTAAAAGGCATGAAAAAATTCTTATTGAACTCCTTCCCTGTCTCAGAACTAAGGTAAGCACGTACCATCCCAGATACAAGCATATAAATTTTGCTGGGTACTTCTCCAGACTTAGCTATATTAAATCCTTTTTCCAGTTTTTTAAATGTTGATATTCTAACAAGTTTCTCAAAAGTTTCTTCAGAAACATCTAAAAACGAATTTAAAAAAACCACATTTGGATCCATTACTTATAGTTTTTAGCCATTTGTTATGACAATAGAAAATTGATATAGGATACAGACACTAATTCCTCCTATTGAGATTGTGTTTCAGTATATTCTAAAATAACACCTTAAGTGGCATTATCGAATAATTTCTCTATAATTTGCAAATAAACTTGTTTAGATGCATATTCCCAATATAAATAAAGGTGATTTTATAGCATAAAAAAGCCTCAAGTTTTTACTTGAGGCTTTACTTTAAGTGTTGTATGAAATTTACTTTAAAGTAAATTCAGAACTAGATACTAGGTCTTTTTCGTTAAAAACGTTTACAATATAACGTCCTTTTTCAAAATTCTTTTTCCCTTTCGATGCTACGAACTCACAAATGTTAAGACTTGCATTCTCGTAGTTAAACTTACTAATAATACTGTAGCTCAAAGTTTTCTCGTTAAACTGAACCTGCTCATTTAATCCTAATGTATTGTTCTTTGGATCAATAACCTGTACATATAATTCCTGATCTCCAGCTTGAACCAAACCATTTTTAGCAACTGTAAAGCACACTCTAATTTTATCTGTACGTGAAGCTCTCTCTGTTGGTATTAATTTACCAGAAGTTCTTTCTATAACTCCAAACCCTTTTAAACCAACTGTACTCAAAACTGCTGCATTTTCAACAACTTCAGCTAAAGCATTATTTTGAACCAATAAAGAATCTGTAAACATAGTACGTTCTTCTAAACGTACACGAGTACTATCTAGAGATGTTGCTAAATATGAATTTTCAACTCTTAAAGAATCATTTTGAGCTAACAATACATCCATTTCTTTTTGTAAAGACTGATATTTCTTTTTGTATCTCCATAAACTTCTAACATTAGTTTCAGAGATTTTTAATGAGTCTATCAAGCCTTGAATACGTGCTCTTGCATCGGTTAAGTTTTTGTTTGCCACGTCATTTTCACTTATAGCCACATCGTATTGTTTTGCCATAGCATTTAGATCATTCATAACTAATTGCTTTTCTTCTGTTAAGTCCTTTTGTATCTGGCTACTACTTTTATACAAATTCATAGTATAAAAACCTGTTCCTAAAAATAAAACTAATGCAATCCCTAATCCTACTTTAAGCCCCATATTACTCTTGCTGTTTTCCATAATTACTTGTTTTTAAAATTTAGTATTGTTATATATTTAATATAATTATTTTTTTATGCTGTAAACAAATATAATGGTGTATTTTTAGTCCTCAAAAATTTATTTACACAAATGGATAAACTCGTTTTATTTAAAAATTCTACGCGAAATAAATTATTAAACAAACGCCTTGGTGAATCCAAATTTGGTCAACATGTTAAAATATTAACCAGCATTTCCAATATATACGAACAACTTAAAAATTTGGATGTTATGTATGTAATAATTGGTTTGCCTGAGGATATTGGGGTACTTGCAAATTACGGTAATACTGGAACTTCAAAGGCTTGGGAAGCGACCCTTAAAGTTCTGTTAAACATTCAAAGCAACCAATATACGAAGGCAGATAACGTTTTAATTTTAGGGCATCTTGATTTCTCTTCAGAAATATTGGAAGCTTCAGAGTTAGATATTTCCAAGAAAAAAGATCTGCTAAAGGCCAGACAAATAGTTTCTAAGATTGACCGTTATGTGTCATATATTATTAGTCAAATAATTCTAGCTGGTAAAAAACCTATTATTATCGGTGGTGGACATAACAATGCTTATGGAAATATTAAAGGAGCGTCGTTGGCTTTGAACGAACCAATTAATGTGATTAATTTTGATGCGCATTCCGATTTTAGACCAGAAGAAGGAAGACACAGCGGTAATGGTTTTAGCTATGCTTATGCTGAAGGCTTTTTAAAAAACTATTTTATTTTTGGTTTACATGAAAATTATACTTCGGATAAATTATTTAAAACGCTCAAAAAATTTAAATCCATTAAATATAATACCTTCGAATCTTTAGAGGTTAGAGGTGAATTAAAATTCAAAGAAGAATTAAAAAGTGCATTAAACCACATTTCTAAAACATCATTTGGTATAGAAATAGATTGTGATGCTATCGAAAATATTCCAAGTAGTGCCATGACTCCTAGTGGTTTTAGTGTAAACAAGACCAGACAGTTTTTAAACTTTTTCGGAAAACACGATCATGCTCGTTATTTACATATATGCGAAGCATCCCCCAATAAAAAGACCAGTGAAACTGTTGGAAAGCTTATCTCCTATTTAATTATAGATTTTATAAAAGCTTAAATCCTTTAAATGATTTAATATTTATATACATTTGCATAAGTACTTATATAAATATTAATATTATGGATGCATTACGTGGTTATGGTGAGTTAGGATTGGGCTCAAGACTTAAAAGAGTAAGTGAATATATGATGAAAGAAACGCAGCTGGTTTATAACCATTTTAATGTAGATTTCGATCCTTACCTTTTTCCAATATTCAATATAATAGCTAACAAAAAGGGAGTAACAAATTCTGAAATTCAAAATTCATTACAATTTACGCAACCTGCCATAACTCAAGCTATTAATAAACTAAATGATAAAGGCTTAATTATCTATACATTAGACAAGTCTGATAAACGAAAAAAAATTATCTCCTTGTCTGATAAAGGGTATCGTACATTAGACATATTAAAACCTATCTGGAAAACTATCGATAAAGTGATTAAAGAGTATACTTTAGAAAGTTCTTCTTCCCTGATAGAACACTTAAATATTCTGGAAAATAAACTTAACGCTAAAAGTTTTAGTTCAACGATTATAAACAACATCAAAATGGATACAACAACAGCAAACTTCGAAATTATTTCTTTTGATAAACAATATGCAAAGGATTTTTATGAGCTAAATGTTGAGTGGTTAAAAGCATTTTTTTATGTAGAGGCTTATGACGAGGAGGTTTTAAGTAAACCCGATCACTATATTATTAATAAAGGCGGTCATATATTCTTTGCAAAATTAAATGATCAAATTGTAGGTACTGTAGCTTTAATGCCTATTGGAAAAGAAGGAGTTTTTGAATTGACAAAAATGGGGGTTTCTCCTAAACATCGCGGGCACAAAATAGGTCAGAAACTTATGCAACACTGTATTAATTTTGCTAAAGTAAATAGTATGCCTAAACTTATTATCTATTCGAATAAAAAACTAGAAAACGCTATTTATATTTATAGAAAATATGGTTTTATAGAAATTCCTGTAGAAGAAAACTGCCCTTATATACGTTGTGATATTAAGATGGAATTAGTATTTTAATATTTAGCATGTGTTAGATATAAAAGCAACTTGTATTTGATATGATGGAAGTTGTTGTCATTCAGGCGAAGCATGAGGAAGCATCTCTATCGATTGATATTTCTCGTCGCTCGTTCCTCTCTCCCAGCCTGCTTATAGACAGGTTTGGAAAAAACACGCTTATGAAAATGATATATATAAGACAAATAATCATTCCAGTTATATCAAATTATTTATACCGCAAATAGACAGCTTGTAAAATGAGGCCATCTACTAATACTTTTAGATAGCCTCTTTTTAAATTATATATACTATTGATTATTTATTTGTCTTCTAATTTCCAAGTTCTAACCCAATCAACTCTCATCGTATTTATTGAGTCATCGGCTAGGTCTGATTTTGGAGGAAGCCCACCTAGCCAGTCAGCTTGGTTAGTCCATAAATCAAAAATTATTTCTAAGTCACGTGTAAATTCACGATCTGCATAAACTTGCCCAGATCTATCGTGTCCAACAGTTACGCTACCAGCAGGCTCTCCATCTAAGTAAAACTGAATGTTTTTAGAATCTTTCCACCATACACCGTATGTATGATATTCCTCATTCCATTGTATACCTCTAAGCGGATTAACCGTTGATAAATTTGTACTAATAAAATTATCTTCATCTCTTATGGTAACTGGGCTTTTACTAGAATCTGCATGAAAATATTGAGAATTCATTCTGGTTGGAAATTCGGGTTGACAGCCACAAGAAGGGTTTGTATTATTTTCAATAATATCTATTTCATCTCTGTTATCTATATCTCCATTATTCAACCAGTAAGTATTATAAGCAGAGATATGTGACGTTTTAATTCTAGCCTCAGTGTACATAGGGTAACTGGTTTCTGCAACGGAGTGAATCCTTGCCGTTTGAAACCATCGGTCTTCAATATTACTTTCATTAAGCGTCGCTTTTATCCATAAGTTTCCATCGGCCACTCCAGAGTTGCTACTTGCGGTTGTCATAAAAACTGGGACACCATAATTCCATGTAGATTTGAACCATTTTGAACCATCCCATACATCAAATTCATCTGACATACTTTCTAATTTAACCCATTGTTTATCACTAGGTGTTGTATTAACAATAGACACAAAAGAAGGCAAAGCGGGGTCTATATTGTTAAAATTTTCAGCAGTAGCAATATCATTTACTGTGATATTAACTGTAGCTGAATCAGTGTCTCCATCTGAATCTGTTATGGTATATGTAAAACTATCGTTTCCTATAAAAGCTGTATTAGGTAAGTATTGAAAAACACCATCGCTAACCTCTGTTACATTACCATTACTTGCATTGGCCAATAAGCTATAATCATCATTATCGCCACCATTCTCACCAATATCATCATTATTAGAAACATCTATTTGATTATTTGCTCCTGCACTACTACTTTCATTTACAGTTAAAGTATCGTCTGTAGCTGTAGGTGTATCAACCACTGGATCTGGATCGGGGTCTGGATCTGGAGCAGGATCATTGTTACTACTACAACCACTAACAAGTAGAATGAGCGTAAAAAATAAAATAAAAGGATTCTTGTTAATCAAAAATTTCATAAGCATTTTTATTTATTAAGTTGTTGATTAACAAAGATAAAGCATTAATAAAACTCAAAACAGCACTTTAGGTTAATCCAACTAGACATATGTTGCACGTATCAGAGTAATCAACTTGATTTAAACTTGACAACCTAATAACATATCCAATTCTTTGCAGTATTAATCATATTGATAACATAAAATAAATCATATTTCTATAGACAATGAATTTAGTTCCTTATTTGTGGAATTAATGCTACAAGTCAATTTAAGCTCCAATTATACTATTCATATAAATTCGATTTTCCCCAGAAAAAAATCAAATGCAAAAAATGATACACGCTCTCATACATGAAGCTTTTTCGTGACTCTCTAGAGTAAATCCACTTTTGCATTCCTAAACCCATATATCCCATAACGACATCTTTAACTTATAAGTCTGAAATCAGTAGGGTTTCGTTACAATTTAATGGTTGAAACACCAACATACTTAACTAAAAGTTAAAATTATCGATTAAAAAATGTAGTTAACATAATTAAAAGTTAATTGGCAGTTAACAGGAAGTTAATTGAAATTAATGACGCGGTTCCGTTTTTTTTATTTGTAAGAATTTAAAATCTAAATAAAAAATGAACACTTTTAAACTTACATCGTTAATTATTTTTGCAACTTGTCTAACTTTTTCTTGTAGTAAAGATGATTCACCTTCAAAAATCAATTCTGAATTAATCATTGGCACATGGAAATTAACAAACGCTTCCAAGGATGGCGAAACTGTTTCACTAACAGCTTGCGATTTGTTGAATACACTACTTTTTACTAAAACGCAAATTAGCTATATATCTTATTATAAAGGGACCACCACCGTATGTACATCTAGTTCTTCGATTAGTAAATACAGTATTAGTGGTAATACCGTTACCGATTCATACCAATCTAAGGAAATCATGATGCTAGATTCTACAGAATTAGTGTTAAAATATACAGTAACTAATAATGGTGAAACTTCTGTGATGATTGATACGTATACAAAACAGTAAGTCTGTAATTAATGTAAAAAAGCCCGTTTAATATACGTATACGCTAAACGGGCTTTTCTTTTTTCTAATATCTAATAGCAGAAGTCAGTTCATGAAATAATAAAACGAAGTAAAAAGTATCAAAAAAATAATAAGAAACAATAAATAATCCCTTAACTTATCTCTTTTGATATTGCTTCTTATTCCCGATTTTAATCTCTCAAGTTCAGATGGCCTAAGTTTAGGGGATTTGAATTCTAGCTTGTCTCCAATTGTTTCATAGTTTAATTTATTCTTATCAAACTTCCTGCTGGCTTTGTCTTTTCGTGCGTTGCGTCTCTTTTCAATTGCTTTAAAAAGTTGTTGACCTTCTAGCATACCTTTTTAATTAATAGCCTTTAAAGAATCTATTTGCTTTTGAAGTCTTTTAATTTCTTCAGCTTTTTTATTATTCTGAATTTGTTCATATATCGAATCACTTGGAAGCTTCATAATTGAATCTTTTACAGTTTCAGAGATATCAATCTCCTTTCTTTCTTCAGCAAAATAGTACCCAATACCTTCACTTGCCCTCCAAGCTTCGTTTAATTGATCATAAACTGTTTTATCCCATTGGCTGGGATGTTTTACATCAATCCAAACAACATCCCTATATTCGCTATCAATCAATGCCAAGTCTGGTGTAGCTGAACCATCAAAATTATCAGAACCTTCTCTTATGGCAGATATGGTCCCTAAAAAGAACATACGTTTTCTCCCTGCTATGTCTTTAATGTATGGTCTAAACTCGACAGGTTTATTCACAGACCAGTCAAACTCTTTACGAGATTCAATAACCTTTAAGGGCATGGCTGAAACGCCTGCATAGCCCTGTTTTTTTGATGCATGATCGTAATAATAAATGGTATCGCTACCATCTGCCGGAATAAAAACACTAAAAGTTAAACTGGTACGCTCATCCCCCACTGGTTCTAATCCAAACCAATGGTATAAGCCACTATAAGCATCAGAATCGGTGTCTGAAAAATCAAAATCGGTTACAAATGGTTGCTGATTTTGATCATCGGGCAAATCAGGAATCTTAACAGCTGTTTCCATATTCCATGGTAAAGGGTCACTAAAACCTCCTAAAAACTTTAAAGACTCCGCCTGTAAACGCGATACCTTTTCAGCCAATGTATTTTGTCTTGTAAGGTATGGGTGATTTTTCATGTCTTCTGGTCTTATATAAGTGCCCTTTCCTATTAAAATGCGCTCTAAGTAATCGTTAAAATCGTGTTCACCATTCTCAATAACCATAACACCCCCAAAAGTTGGGTAGGGAAACAAAAAGCCCTTCCATTTAATTAAACTTACCACTTCTACCCATTGTCCTGTATCATTTTTCATGTAGTAGGTATCGCTAGGTTCCATTGTGAATAGTTGAAAAATATTAAAGCGCTGTACTACGGCATTATAGGTGTTCCTGCTAAACTTTAAAGATTCTCCTATTGAAAAGGTTACTGGTATTCTATTTTCGTTAGAAAACCTTGGAAATGGTGTGGTGCTTGATACTGCAAAAACCTCTTCAGTATTATCGGTCATACCCTGCCAAACATATTTCTCTGTTGGTTGAATCGCCATAGTCCATTTGTTCTCTTCTCCTACTCTTACCAAGTGTGGTAAAGAAACATCCTTAGTTTCTCCAACACTTTCATTAGCCATAGAAAATACATTTCTTAATGGTTGAATTCTTTCGTTTTGTGTTAGGGGTAACTCATTAATCTCAACTCTATTCAGGTTGTTAAAAACGTTATATGTTTTCATATAATCGTACATTTTAAAATGCCAACCTACTGCATATAAAAAACCGAAAAAAGCAACTAAAAGCCCTAAAATACCCAAACGCCTTCCTGTACTTGCAGAGCCTCTAAATTTTCTTAATCCAAAAAACAAAACGATTGCACTTAGTAAAATGATGAAAATAAATTTTCTAACGAATAATAATGCAGGTTGGTAATCATCACGTAAAATAAATAATGCGATAAGTAAGATTAAAGCAACAACTATTGTTGTTATCTTTTGACGTTTTCCTCTATTCCAGTATTTTTTAATCATATTTATTTTTTGTCATTCCCACGAAGGTGGAAATCTTAGTTATATTACAATGCTTTCTTCTAAAGTGGATTCCTGCCTCCGCAGAAATGGCAATTACAACAACCCCTTATCCTTCAATCGTTCTCTAGCACTCTTTTCTTCTGCTTTAGGTGTTTCTTCTATTTCTTTTACTTCCTTAGTCTCTTCAACTTCTTTGGTTTTTAAGTCTTCAATAAAGTCTTTTCCTTTTTCAATGGTATCGTGTACGATATCTTCTAACGATTCTGATTTTTCTTCAATAACTTCACCAGATTTAAATATAAAATTCGCCAAATAGGTCCCAGCCAACGTACCGACAATCATAGATGCAAATATTGAAATGGTTGTAATATCTATTGGAATTAAAAAGCGGACAATAACAATACCTATTAAAAATAGGAACCCAATAAAAATGAGTCGAACTAAAAATGTTTGCTGGTAAACAAAACCTTTTTTATCGTTAGGTTTCATCTGTAATTCTTTTGAATTAAAAATCTTATTAAAAAAACGATATAAACCATTACTTCTAGATTCTCTCCAATATAGAAAGGCTCCAAAAAATATGGCTGCAATAAAAATTATTAGCTCTAGTCCCATGTTGTTATTTAGTTAGAAGCGTGAAGTTTGAAGCTTGGAGTTTCTTACTCATGCTTTATTAATACTTTATTTTGTTTCTAAATGCTATGGTCATATTCATTAAATCAAAACAGTTTTTATAAAATATGTCAAAGTTTTCTTCTGATAAATAGTTTCTCCTTTTTGCTTTATGAAGACAAGTCACAACTTCTGCGAGAGAACGAATTGAATATCCCAAAAACTTTCTGTATTCTGGCCCAGATTGTAAAATTGAACCTTCAGAAATATTCAATGCTATAGAATCTGAAGCTCTACGTAATTGTGATGATAAATTATAAAGTTCTTCTTTAGGAAATTTATATGCTAAAGCATTCATTTCTTCTCCTAAGTTCATTCCTTTTTGCAAAATAATTAAATCTTCAAATTTAAATTTCATATTCTAAATTTTATACATAAAAATTAAACTTCCATCTTCTAGCTTCAAACTTCACACTTTAATTAATCTGTCTACAATTATCAAATTTTGTTACGAATAATTTCTATAGTCCATTCTTTAAGCGACTCGTCCCAAGACTTAAAACTGGCGTAAAAATCTTCTTTGTCGTACCAATACCAATATAACACATCTTTGGGTGAGATATTCACCAACAGTTTCCAAATTAAATCCTGGTGCTTGCCTTCCAACGAGGAATGCGGCTTGTGTAAAGCTTCAAATAGTTTTAAATCTACAATGTCTGCTATTTTATATTGATTACTGGTTTCTAGTTTTTCTAGATAGCGCTCAACACTCATGACTCTTTTTCGAGATTCAATATCTAATTTATTCAGATAGCTTTTATATAAAATAGGATCGTTTAAAATGTCTTTAATAGGATGTTGCGTTTCCTCTAGGTATTGGGTTATTTCAAACTTTTTAATACGTTCGTAACGTTCTGTTTGTACTGCAGCTTCCAGATCGTATTCTATAATAACATGATCGCGCAATTTATCCATCAATTCGGGTTGGCGAATATGATATATCAGCACTTGATAATTAGTATCCTTAATAGCCTCTTTATGCCAAGCTTCATCTTCAAAAACAACTATAGGTGTAATAAAATCCCGCAACACATAAACTCCTTTAAATGCTTTAGTATAAAAAGAATCTGTGGTAAACTGCAAACTTTGTAATTCTAGATCCCGATCCCTCAGATCTCCATAAGTTTTGGCAGATGTTAATAATTGTTCGTGAATTTTCTCATCAATAAAATTATACCCCTTTTTGAAGGTTTCAATAAGCTCTAATTGCTTTTTTTGAACGTTTATCAGATCATTTATTAAGTGAAAGCTTATAGTCACCGTATTGTATTTTAAAACATCCAAAGGTTCATAAAAAGCGTCAATACCTTGATCGAAATCTAAACAGATGGCACAATCTCGGGTAATATCGTTTATTTTTTCTCCATATGTTTTAAAAACATATTGCATTATTTCTCTATCGAAAGTATGAAAAGGCGCATATACTGGTTTTCCTTTTTGAAGCGGAGAGATTATAATACCATGTGCATTGGCATCTCCATTGTTTAGATAGTGTACTTCTTTTTTTTCTTCTGAAATCTCTGGGCTCCAGCCTATACCATCTATATGAAACGTCTTTAGCTTCGTTTTTGCAACCCCAAGTTTTACCAAACATTTATTATAACGCTCCACCAGTTTTCCGCTCACAGGTATGAGTTCGCTTCTGTATAAATTGGCCTCTATTAATTTTTGCATGCTTCTCTATTCCTGTGCAGGCAGGAATCTTATTATTATAATCTGTTATTTTACTTACTACGAATTAATTAATAATTATTTATTAAAATAGGTTTCGATTGCACTCAACCAGACATTTTAAAATACTATAAATTATTCCAATAGCTTATGAATCAAAGCATATTGCAACAAAACAATCGTTCTTGTATCATGAATCTCCCCAGCATTTAGCATATTAACCGCTTCTTTAAAAGGTATTTCCAATACTTCAATATCTTCATGCTCACTTTCCAATCCGCCACCATCATTAACTTTCATATCATCTCTATATTCACCGATAAAAAAATGCATCTTTTCGGTCATGACTCCAGGAGACGAATAGGCTTCGTATATTTTTTTTACTTCTTTTAACCTATAACCCACTTCCTCTTCAGTTTCTCTAATAACACATGCTTCTGGGCTATCATGGTCTAACATCCCAGCAGCAATCTCAACCAAAAAACCATCTTTATTATCGTTTAAATACGTGGGCATTCTAAATTGTTTGGTTAAAATAATGGTTCCTTTTCGTTTATTGTACAATAAAATTCCAGCACCATCCCCCCGATCGTATACTTCCCTCATTTGATTTACCCATTCGCCACTTTTCATTAAATAATCAAAAGAGACTTTATTTAAGGTGTAGTAGTTATCTGAAAGTAAAGTATGTTCTATATTTTTAACCTGCTCATCAATCATTTTCAAATACTTTTCTGGCTTCTGTTTCTATATTCAACTGGTTGACTCTGGCATCTACTTTTCGTTTAAAATCGGTATCTGCTATGGTTGCTACATTGTCTAAATAGCGTACAACTTCTTGGCGACGAATTTCGGAAAAATCCAAGCCTTTCATATTGGCTCGCATCAATTCCTGAAGCATGTTAAACTTGGTTTTATAATCTTGTTTGAAATAAATCTCTGGATTGTTAAACCAATCATCTTCTAGATCAAAATCTGTTAAGCGTAATGACACAGCACTTTGAATATTTCTAACATCGCGTGATGAAAAGAATGGAAATGCTTTTTGCATGTCTTTATAGAGATTAGCATAGAATAAATGCTCATTTGTTCTAAATCGTTTTTCTATGTTATCGTAAATCTCATGCACACGCGCTTCAGTTGGTTTGTCGGTAACATTAAGAATTTCTCCCATGTTTTTTGCCAGTCCTTGGTCTTGTAAATAGGTGTAATTTTCTGGACCTTGCATATTTACAAAATCTGGCATCGTTTCATCCAGTTTACGCCACCACAAATGGTCTTGATCTAAAAAGTCATGCTCTGTTCTAGCGCCATCGATTTTAAACCGTCCTTGTACACGTGAGATTACGGCTTTGTCCAGCATTTCGGGTAAATTGGTAAAGAGGCCGATAGAACTATTTCCGTAGTTCACGGCATAAGCTCCTTCTGTATAGCGCAAAAATACACCTATGACTTCTTTTACACCCGCCGAAACACCTTGTGCGGTGCGTTCCTGTAAATTATTTTCTGCATCGTCTATAGGTGCAAAAATTAATTTTGAAGGATCTTGCATGGGTTTCATCCACTCTACCATTTTTTCTGCCGAACCTCCTTGAAAAGTGCTTATAAGCGTATCTGGCATGGGATGAAATAAAAATGGGATATCTAAAGCATCACAATGTTCCTTAAGTCGCGTGGCTATGGCCGCTATAAGCATACTCTTTCCTGTTCCAGGAATACCATAGCCCATAAAAACGGGCATAAAACCTCCCAATTCCTGAAACGGGTTTTTTTTAGCCTCGAAATCGTAGCTCAACATGCGTTCGGTTAAACGACGCGAAAAATGCTTGGCATCGCGGTTACCCACTATTTGTTCAAACTTGATTTTATTGAACTCAACACTTTTTGCAGTTCCCTGAAATACATTGCTCCAACCTGAAACAGCAAATTCCGATTTTTCTAATTTATAAGTTCTGTCCTCTATAGTTTCGGTATACTCCAAACTACTTTTACGTAGTTGAATTTCATCTATCAAGGCTTCAAAATAGACCACGGTAAAGTCAATAACGTCTTTATCAGATTTTATAATTTCTGGATGCCCCAAATATTTGTCATAATAAAACAAACTACAAGATATACCTTTTAAAGGGGTCATTAATGACACTTCTGGAATACCAGCAAACTTTTGCTTCATCACACTTAAATCATCAGACGCATAAGGCTTTAAGTCGTTTAATATTTTATAAGCCGTACTGAAAAGCATAAAGGCCGTAGCCGTATGCATTTTGCTTTCAAATTCACGTTTTCCGTTAGTATCTAAAGCTGATTTGTTTTCGTTTAAACTTGATAATCCCGATGAGTCATAATAACTGTCTTTAATCCAAATACCTAAAGTAATACCTTCTTGAACTGCATATAGTGTTCGATTCAAATAAATAGGAATGGCTATAGAGTCTGGTAATAAACGTTTTTTTAAAGCTAAAATGGTTTTTGAGACCGAGGTTATCTCAGCAGTATTACTGCCATTATTGGCACGCGACAGATATAATAAGATAGACTCATCTTTAGCATCATCATCTCTATTCTTTGCACGCTGCCCCTGTTCCCATTGTATACTTTTTAAATAGGCAGATGCCTCATCGCGAAGCATATCGAGTTCGTTTAGCTTTATTGGGAATGTTGAGTTGTGTTCCATTTCTTGGTGTTCTGTATTTGGTGAACAGTGTTCGTCCACAGTTTGCAGTGCTTACTGTTGCTTCTAAAACTTTGGTTATTATTTTACTTTTTAGTATATTTTAAACTACTCATTTCTACTGGCGGTTTGGCTAGATCGTTCATAAGCTCTGGTGTTTTGTTATACAATAGTTGAATGACACGGTGGGGAGCAAACACATAACTCTGCTTAAATATATTGTTCCATTTTTGAAGGATTTGTTTACTGAAAAAACCACCTTCTTTAAATTCACTTCCTGATGTTACTTCATCTATTCTTAATGAAATTGCATACGATTCTAAAGAAATTTCCTTTTTTCCGATACCTTCTAAAATGACATGCGTGATATCGTTTTCATCTTTTGCAAATACATTGTGCATGGGTCCCAAATCAATACGTTTTATGAGTTTGGGTGATACTTTTGATAGTTTCCTATCGATTGTATAGGCCATCGTATCTAAGGCCATATTTCTATCGGCTGTCGTTTTTAAAACTTCGTAAATGTCATCTTTATAATCTTGTACATCCGTTCCATTATAGTTGAAATACATAAAGCAAATAAATGGACGGTTGTGAGTCACGTCGAAAAAACTCCAACTGGTTAAGTATTTAGTACCTATTTCTTCTGGAGCACTAATAATCTTGCCTTGCACAAAACGATTAAAGATATATTGCTTCTTAACAGATGAATAATAAACTATGGAAGCCGCCTGAAACAATTTGCTTTTTTTAATAGGCTCTTTTTTACGCATTAGCGTATCTAAAAACTCTTCCTTTAAAGTGGTTATTGGTGTTAGTCTACCTAAGTAATCGTCGCGTAATTCTAAATCGTTGAACAAATACCGAAATTCCAAATAGTTTGGAAATCCAGAATAGGTTAAATCGACCTTCATATTATCTTCCTCATCATACATATACTTGATACGCATGGCCTCAATAGAATATAATAACAAATCGCAATACTGTTTAAACAAAAGCACCTCTTGATTATTACAAATCTTTTGTTGTTGTACAGCCACTATAAGCTCTTTAAAAGCAAAATCAACCATTTTATGATAGAAGACATAATGATCTTTTGAGTCTAGGACTGCTGAATCTAATGGTGTTACGATGTGATTTATGGACATTGATTAAGTATTCTGTTCAGTATTCGATAGTCTGTTTTGCTACGAATACACTAATATTTTATATTTTAAAAATTAGGCTTTCACTACGCACTATTTCAAGGAACCTAAATGTTTAACTTGCATTACGCATAGTTAACGTTTTTAATCCCAAGGCGTAACAAAAAATCAAATTTTAAGTTTCACTTTTAATTGAGATTCCCGCTTTCGCGGGAATAATAAATATTAGGATAACAAATCATCGTCACTAGCTTCTGGTTTTGGTTGGCCTTCTGGTTCGTTACCATCTCCTTCTGAAGCTTTATTGGGATCGACTTTATAGTAATCTTCAAAAATCTCTTTCATATCAATGCCATAGCGCTCTGCAAAATTCTTTTGAATATCACTATCTTTAGCACGGATTTCCTGTAAAGCCTCGGCATAACTACTATAAACACCTTGCATTACTTTTTCGTGAACTGGGATATTATCCATCATATCTTGACGTGCTTTAGCACTTGCTGTATGCATAGATGCTAAGGTTTCCCCAATGTGTTCATCTGTTTTCACCCCTAAATGCTCTAAAATAGCCGCAAATTCCTGATCGGTTCTTGCTTTTAATGCAACTACATAACCATCATAATATTTTAAACGCTCTTCGGTATCACTCTTTAATTTAGCGCGATGTGTTTGTAAATTGCTGCGTAAAGAAGTTAATACTTTAATGGTTAAATTATGCTTGTGCACAAAACTATCCTTACTAGCAGCAAGTGTCGTGTAAGCATTCTTTAAACCTTCTAATTCTTCTACTTTTTGCTCTAGAGTTGTTACTTTACCAACGGCTTGTGCATAATCTGCAGATTGTTTGTCTGCTATATCCTCAAGCTCTTGGCGGGCTTGTTTTAATAAAGCGTATTGCTCTTCCAACTTGGCCTCTACCTCTTTCTTCTTTTCTAAAGCCTTTGTATGATTTTTTGTAGCTTCTACAATAGCATCTTGCAATTTGTCTTCTACTTCTTTAATCTCTACTTCACGATTTTTAAGTCTGCCAACCGCAGCTTGAGATTTGTAGGATAATTCACTTAACAGTGTTTGTACATCGGCACTTTCAATACGTTCCTGAAACATGGCTTTTGCCTTATTATCGGCAGCAGCACGTGTTTTTTCAGCAGCCTGAAGTTCTTCTTGGGCTTTTTTGATTTTGCTCTTACGTCCCCAAAGGTTGTTCCACCAAGTGTCTGGCTTTGCTTCGGCATCTTCTAATTCTATTTTAGCACGTTCTAAAGCTTTTTGAGCATCATCAATAACTTTTTGTTCGGTAGCATTAAGTGAAGAGAATTTTTCGAAAATAATACCGACCTCATCTTGATAATCTGTAAGGTCTTTTATCGCATCTAAGAGTGTTGTTCTATCTTTTTCTGCCATGTGTACCACATCATCTAAAGTGGCATTTAGTATTTTTTGTCGAACTTCCGGGTCATCTTCTTGAGACAATTTAGATTTCATAGTGTCTATGGCTTTTCCCCAATTGACATCTACTTTCTCTGTTTTCTCGTTAGAATTGGTTTCCAATAAATCAAAATCGTCTGACATAGGGAGTGATGTGTTTTTTAGTTGTACAAATATTTAGCTAAGCAATTTCGTTAAAAAAAATCAATTTTAAAAGCAAACAAATGTTTACTTTTTGATTCCCTTTGTCAAGGTAATGACAGTTAAATGGAAATCTAAAATTAAAATTTGAGAAATGATTTTTAACTTATCCTTCTTTAATTATTGGTATAATATATTATAAAAATGTTACATCCTTTTTTATCATCAACTATTTTATTATGTCTTTATGTTGCATTTTTAGATTGTCTAATGAATAAATTATTGTTATATTTGAGAGGCTATTAACCCAAGACATATTAACTAACTATTTGATTACATTGTTACTAGCACCCCTCTTAATGAAACAATCTGATATTGTAACAACTTTAATTATTGTTGTTGTTATCTTCTCTATTTTATTGATTTTAGGTGTAAGGAAATCCTATAAATTAAAAAAGGAAAACGAAGCTTTAAACAATATGGATACTGAAATGCCAGATGAAGAAGCGGCTTATAAAGATTTTACAGATGGGCATATGTATGATAATAACTAGAACAATTATAATGGAAGCTATATTGGTTTTAGTCGTATTGATCTCACCCATGTTGATATTAACTATTTGCTATTAACAGCAAATTGAAACAATGCAAAAAGTTGATTACTAAATTTAATCGAAACCAAAGAACTATTGAAGCTTTAGATGTTTCTGGTTTTAAATTAGGCACTGGACATATTTACAAAAAATAAAAACGCCCACTTTTCAGCAGGCGTTTTATAAATTTATCTTACCAGTTTTTTATATTTTATGCGTTTCGGCATTAAATCGCCACCAAGACGTTTCTTTTTATTTTCTTCGTAATCACTAAAGCTACCTTCAAAGAAATATACTTGAGAATCTCCTTCGAAGGCAAGAATATGTGTACATATTCTATCCAAAAACCACCTATCGTGCGATATAACGACTGCACAGCCTGCAAAGTTTTCTAAGCCTTCTTCTAAAGCTCTTAATGTATTTACATCAAGATCGTTAGTCGGCTCATCTAAAAGCAATACGTTTCCTTCTTCTTTAAGCGTCATCGCCAAATGCAAACGGTTTCTTTCTCCTCCAGAAAGCAACTTAACTTTCTTATTTTGTTCACTTCCAGAAAAATTAAAACGACTTAAGTAAGCACGTGAATTTACCTGCTTACCTCCCATCATGACCAACTCTTGTTCGTCACTGAAGTTTTGCCAAATCGATTTTTCTGGATCAATATTTGAATGGCTTTGATCTACATAAGCGATTTGAGCCGTTTCCCCTACCTTAAACTCACCTTTGTCGGGTGTTTCTTCTCCCATGATCATTCTAAAAATAGTGGTTTTTCCAGCACCATTGGGCCCAATAACGCCCACTATACCCGCCTGAGGCAGGTTAAAGTTTAAATCGTCGTATAACAATTTATCATCATAACCTTTACTAACAGTAATAGCCTCAATAACATTGGTTCCTAATCTCGGACCGTTAGGAATATATATTTCTAATTTTTCGTCAAGTTGTTTTTGATCTTGACTCATTAACTTATCGTAGTTCTTTAAACGCGCCTTTTGTTTAGTCTGACGTCCTTTAGCTCCTTGTCTTACCCACTCTAACTCGCGTTCTAAAGTTTTCTGACGTTTTGAAGCCGTTTTACTTTCCTGCGCCAAGCGCTTTGATTTCTGGTCTAGCCAAGAAGAATAATTTCCTTTCCACGGAATCCCTTCACCTCTATCCAATTCTAAAATCCAACCCGCTACATTATCCAAAAAGTATCTATCATGCGTTACTGCTATCACAGTACCTTTATATTGAGCTAAATGATGCTCTAACCAATGTACAGATTCTGCATCTAAGTGGTTTGTTGGCTCATCTAATAATAACACGTCCGGTTCTTGTAAAAGTAAACGACATAGAGCAACACGACGCCTCTCTCCACCAGAAAGTACACCAATTTTCTTATCGCCGTCTGGTGTGCGTAATGCATCCATGGCTATTTCTAGCTTAGTATCCAACTCCCAGGCGTTAGCGGCATCAATTTGGTCTTGAAGCTCAGCCTGACGGTTCATTAATTTTTCCATTTTGTCAGGATCGGAATATACTTCTTCCAAACCAAACATATCGTTAATCTTATTATACTCATCAAGAATGGCAACAGTTTCGGCAGCACCTTCTCGTACCACTTCCATCACAGTCTTGTTATCATCTAATTTTGGTTCCTGTTCTAAAAACCCAACAGAGTAATCTTGTAAAAATGTTACATCACCTTGATAACTTTTATCTACACCTGCTATAATTTTTAACAACGTAGATTTACCAGAGCCGTTAAGCCCTAAAATCCCAATTTTAGCTCCGTAAAAGAAGCTTAAATAAATATTTTTTAATACGGGCGTATTGGCACCTTGAAATGTCTTGGTTAAACCAGACATTGAGAAAATTACTTTTTTATCGTCACTCATTATCAGTAATTTGGTTTATAGTCGTCAGACTTTATAATATGTAAAAAATTTTCAATTAAAAAACAGAAAAAAATCAAACTCTTCCTTTTAAAGCATTAAATACCCATGCATTAGCAAAAAAGCCTACTCCTACAGCAGCAAAGCCCCAGCCTGCAACATCATCATATCTAAAAGCTCCTAAACCAATCAATGCTAATCCTACAAAAATCATTACCCATGTGGCCCAGGCCAACACAGTGTTTTTATTCATTGCCATAATAATCTATTTCATTTTGGGCGCAGCCTTTAGTTACCCAAGGTTAGGTATATTACGGTATCTTTTAGATTATTCTAATATTTAACATATAGCACGTTAAATATTCTAAAAAAGACACTGTTTTCTATCCTTTGCGCAGTTAGAGCAGCAAATATCGTATTTTTAAATAAAAAAAACATCCTTTTCAGGATGCTTTCTTATTGAACTGGTTTAAACTTTTAAAAAATCAATTCATTGGTACTTCTATAATTAGTATTTTAGAATTTACATTCGATTTTATTATAACTTGATCTGTTTCATAAATTCCTATGGCATCTCTATTTTCAAGTATTTGCCCTCCAACTTCAATTTCACCTTCAATTAAAAATATATAGAAACCATTGTTTTTATTTTTCAGAGGTGTCATAATCTCATGCCCTGAATCTAAATCTGAGCGATATATATATGCTTGTTGGCTAATAGGCAATGCATCGCCTTCTAACTTGTCTTTAGGAGCTACTAGAGTTTGCAAATTATTCTTTTGATCTAGAATATCAAACTTTCTTTGTTCATAATTGGGCGTGACATTAAGTGTCTCTGGAATAATCCAAAGTTGTAAAAAGTTAACATCATCTGTTTTGCTATCGTTAAACTCGGAATGTGTCAAACCTGTACCTGCACTCATTACTTGTATTTCCCCTACTTCAATAGCCCGTTTATTTCCCATACTGTCTTTATGAGACAATGCTCCTTTTAAAGGAATTGAAATAATTTCCATATTTTGATGTGGATGTGTTCCGAACCCCATTTTTGGCTGTACAACATCATCATTAAGCACACGGAGTGCGCCAAAATTCATGCGTTCTGCATCTTGGTAACCTGCGAAACTAAATGTGTGATGAGATTTTAGCCAACCATGATTGGCATACCCTCTGGTATCTGCTTTGTGAATTATTGTTTTCATTGTTATAGTATATTTTTGCATTCCCTCGTAAGAGGGAATCTCATTTATTTAATGACTTCGTTTTGTAAGCTATTTAATTTGCTGGAAGAAACCCCATTTTGCCCATTTGATAATCCCGCATGGCTTCCATGATTTCTGTTTGTGTATTCATAACGTACGGTCCATAAGTTGCTACTTTCTCATTAAAAGGTTCGCCTGAAAGAAATAGCAATTTACTTGTTTCATGGCCTTTAACAGAAAATCCGTCACCATCTTGATTAAACTGAATTAATTGGTTTTTATCAAGTTTCAAAACTTCTGAACTGTTAATTAGCGCTTCTCCATTTAATAAATATAACATGGACTGATGTGTTTTAGGCACTTCAATAAAGTACTCTCCTCCTGCCTCAATATCAATCATATAAGTATTTACAGGTGTTTGTGTACTTATCTTTCCATAAGCCCCTTCTAATTCACCTGCAATTATTTGAATTTTCACTTTATCATCTTCAGAATTGAGGATATTAAATTCCTCATTTTTTGCATGTTGATAATTGGCAGGAATCATTTTCTTTTCTGCTGGTAAATTCAGCCATAATTGGATTCCTTCAAGAATACCGCCTTTTTGTACAAAGCCTTTTGCTGGCCCCTCGGCATGAATGATGCCACGCCCAGCAGTGGTCCATTGCACGTCACCTGCTTTAACTATACTTTCATTACCTAAGGAGTCTCTGTGTAATTGTTCTCCTTGAATTAAAAATGTAATGGGTTCGAAACCACGATGTGGATGTGGCCCTAGATCAAATGGGTTATTATCTTCAGAAATTTCATAAGGACCATAATGGTGTAATAATATATATGGATCAACCATGTCTATATTTCGGCTTGGTAATGGCTGTCTTAATTGTATGGGTCCCATATTAACAAAATCGCTTCTACTTATTGCCTTTATTGTATTTGATTTCATGAGTTATATCTATTGTTTTTTTATTTCCTTGAAAAAGTTTTTTATTTTCCATGGAAACTATTTGTTTAAAAAAATGCAAAGTCTATCGCATTTTATCTAGCAAATTGCTTAATTGTTCTGCTTCTTCTTCATTTAAGTTTTTTAATAAATCTCTATTTATGTTTTGAGGAATAGACTTCAAAAGTTGTTTCCCCTTGTCTGTGATAACAATTTTAACAACACGCCTATCATGTTCAGATGGCAAACGCTTAATATAATCCTTCGCACATAATTTATCCATTAACCGTGTTGCATTAGGAGAACGTTCAAGCATTCTATCTTTTATAACCTGTACATTTAAAGGTTCTTTTGCACCATTTAGTATTCTTAAAATATTGTATTGTTGAGGAGAAATTCCATAAGGTTTAAAGAAATCATTTTGATAACTTGTTATCCAACTTGCCGTATAGATTATGTTCAGCAAGGCCTTAACTCTGTTATTTGGAAATTTTGAATTGATATCTTTAGAAAAGTCTCCCATATTTAAATATTCAGTTAACAATCTTCAATGTTTACAAACAATTACAGTGCTTTCTGAAATGTTACAGCTTTATTCTTTAAATCGGAATTTAGTACTTCGTTTGTTATTTTTCCTTCAGAAAAATTATCATTAAATGATGGAAATGAAAAGTCTGCAACTATATTCCCGCCCATATACCCAAAGCGTCCTTTGGCAATATCCAGAACAGTCGCGCCTCCTCTACCTCCAGGTGAAGTCGCCATCAATAACATGGGTTTCTCACTCCATAATTTACCATCAATTCGAGACATCCAATCAAATAGGTTTTTAAATGCTGTGGAATAAACACCATTATGCTCTGCTAATGATAAAATGATACCATCGGATGATTTTATTATGTCTAAAAATTTATGAGCGTTGTCTGGTATACCGTGATCAATTTCGTAATCGATACCATATAAAGGTAATTCAAAATCGTTTAAATCTAAAATATCAACTTCCACACCTTCAACTAGACTTGATGCATAGGTTGCTAATTTCTTGTTTATCGATTTTTTACTATTGGTTCCTGCAAATGCTATAATGTTTTTCATAAGTATAAATTATTTTAATAGTACAAATATAGAATAAAAATATTTAGTTTCCAAGGAAACTAATTCCATGTTATATATTTTGTGATTTCATTAACAAAAATCAAAATACATGTACTTTATATAGAATTTCTATTTTTACAGGAATGTCAACTTTTGTACATTAGCAACAAACTAATCATACATGGATATTAACTTCAATAAAAACGAAGATCACAATAAACTCTTACTCTCCGAATTAAACAAACGTCTAGCAAAAGTAAGTCTTGGTGGTGGCAAAAAGCGCATTGAAAAACTCCATGCCAAGGGAAAAATGACAGCTAGGGAACGTATCGATTATCTATTAGATGCCAAATCTAAATCTATCGAAGTTGGTGCTTTTGCTGGAGAAGATATGTATACAGATCATGGTGGATGTCCATCAGGAGGTGTTGTGGTGAAGATTGGCTATATTAAAGGAAAACAATGTATTGTCGTGGCTAACGATGCTACAGTTAAAGCTGGTGCCTGGTTCCCTATAACTGGAAAAAAGAATTTACGAGCCCAGGAAATAGCTATTGAAAATAAACTTCCTATAATTTATTTAGTGGATTCTGCTGGTGTTTATTTACCCATGCAGGATGAAATATTTCCAGATAAGGAACATTTTGGACGCATTTTTAGAAACAATGCGGTTATGAGCAGCATGGGCATTACTCAAATTGCTGCTGTCATGGGAAGTTGTGTTGCTGGAGGGGCTTATTTACCTATTATGAGTGATGAAGCTTTAATCGTCGACAAAACGGGGAGTATCTTCCTTGCTGGTAGTTACTTAGTAAAAGCTGCCATTGGTGAAACTATTGATAACGAAACTTTAGGAGGAGCCACAACGCATTGTGAAATTTCTGGAGTGACAGATTACAAGGCAAAAGATGATAAAGACGCTTTAAATACTATTAAAAATATTATTGATAAAATTGGCGATTATGATAAGGCTGGTTTTAATAGAAGTGACTCTAAAAAGCCAAAAGAAAATCCCGAAGAAATTTATGGTATTTTGCCTAAATCCAGAGCAGATCAATACGATATGTATGAGATTATAAAGCGATTGGTTGATAATTCGGAATTTGATGAATATAAGGCTGGTTATGGACAAACCATTATTACTTGCTATGCCAGGATAGATGGCTGGGCAGTAGGCATTGTAGCCAATCAGCGTAAACTCGTAAAAACAAAAAAAGGTGAAATGCAATTTGGAGGCGTTATTTATAATGATAGTGCAGACAAGGCAACACGTTTCATTGCGAACTGTAATCAGAAAAAAATCCCATTAGTATTTTTACAAGATGTCACTGGTTTTATGGTTGGTAGCAAGAGTGAACATGGTGGTATTATTAAAGATGGCGCTAAAATGGTAAATGCAGTTAGTAATTCTGTGGTTCCGAAGTTCACGATTGTTATTGGTAATAGCTACGGAGCGGGTAATTATGCGATGTGTGGAAAGGCTTATGATCCCAGATTCATCGTTGCATGGCCAAGTGCAGAACTTGCTGTTATGAGTGGTAATTCGGCAGCCAAAGTGTTGTTGCAAATTGAAAAAGCTTCGTTAGAAAAGCAAGGCGAAAAAATTACCCCTGAAAAAGAAACTGAACTTTTTAACAAAATAAAAGATCGATACGACAACCAAGTATCTCCATATTATGCAGCAGCTCGTATTTGGACAGATGCTATTATCAATCCCTTAGATACCAGAAATTGGATTAGTATGGGAATTGAAGCTGCCAACCATGCCCCTATTGAAAAACCATTTAATTTAGGCGTTCTGCAGGTATAATGAAACATTCCCAACCCCAAATTTGTTTAGATCATGAAAAAAAAGACTATTGTAAGATTACTAATTTTACTTCTTGCTAGTTATGCACTATACTTAATTTATGCCTTCTATATTGACAATAATGACAATATAAAATCTATCTATTTAGTTCCAAAAGATGCTGTTTACATTATTGAAAGTCAGAAGCCAATTGACAATTGGAATACTATAAGCAAAAGCGATATTTGGAAGCATTTAAACACAAATACCTATTTTAACAGCCTTGCCGAAAGTCTTAATAAACTTGATACTATTTTTAAACAAGATGAAAGTACCTTTAAAAGGTTTGGAGATCGGGAAATATTAATATCTGCTCATATTTATACGCCAAGAAAATATGATTTTTTCTATGTGATCGATTTACAAAAAATAGCAAAACTAAATGTGTTAAAAAATCATTTAAATACCATTGTTAGCGATAATTTCAAAGTAAGTAGACGCAAATACCATGAGCACCAAATAACCGAAGTTTACGATACAAAAACTCGTGAGACATTATACATTAGCTTTATACAAAATCAAATGATCGTGTCTTATGTACATACGCTAGTTGAAGCTTCGATAGATCAATATTTAGAACCTGATATTGGCCGTGATCTTAATTTTTTGGAAGTCAGTAAAGAAGTTGGATACAATGATATGTTTCGTTTGTATTTTCAATATGAATATCTAGATGATTTTATTGAAGTATTTTCGAATGACTCTGGTTACCTTGGAAAGACGTTGAGCAACAGCTTAGAATTTAGCGGTTTTAGCTTTGATTTGGATGACAATACCATTATAGCAAACGGTATTACAAATTCTAACGATAAAGCAACAGCATACTTGAAAGCTCTGAAAAAATCTGGAAAAAGTACACGCACCATTAGTAAAGTTGCTCCAAAACAAACAGCTCTTTATTTAAGTTTTTCATTTAGCAGCTTTAATGAATTTTATAATAATTTTGAATCGATTCAAAAAGAAAACCCAGAACAATTTAAAAGCTATTTAGACGGCATAGAAAAAGTAGAAAACTTTTTAAAAATTGATCTAAAGGAACACTTTATGAGTTGGATTGATGATGAAATTGCACTACTCCAACTCCACTCCACAGTATCTCAATCTAAAAAAGATGTTGCTGTTGTTTTAAAAACCAATAATCGTAAAAAAGCCAAACAAAACTTAGATTTTATTTTAGAGCAAATACGAAAACGGAGTCCTGTAAAATTCAAAGAAGTTAATTATAAGGGCTATCCTATCAATTTCATGTCCATTAAAGGCTTTTTTAAGCTCCTTATAGGAAACTTGTTCAAAGAGATTGATAAGCCTTATTTTACGATAATAGAAGATTATGTTGTGTTTAGTAATCATCCTAATACTTTAAAGAGCATTATAAGTAGTTATACAAATGAAGAAACCCTGGACTCTTTTGAAGCTTATAACGACTTTAACGATGCATTCGATAGTAGATGTAGTGTTTTCTCTTATATCAATGCTCCTTATTTGTACAACAGTGCGTACAATTTTGTAGACACGAATACAAAAAATCAACTAAGAACGAATAAAGATTATTTTATTTGTTTTCCTCAAATTGGTATTCAGTTAACCCCAGAAAAAGATTTTTTTGAAAGTAAAATAGTGATCGATTATGAAGATCCTAGTATTGTAAAAACGAAATATAATTTTACTGATACAAGTACACTACTAAAACCAAACAAGCCACTTCGAATCATAGAAATTACAGAAGAAAATTTAAACAAAGAAACAGTTTTTAATATTCCTGAAATTTTCCCTACAGATTTAACCGCTAAAGAGTTTGTAAAAAAACATTCTAATGGAAAAACTAGATTTTCTGTAGAACTAAAGGATGGATTAAAACATGGAAACTATAAAGAGTATTATAGGAATGGTAAGCTTAAAATCTCTGGAAAGTATTCTAAGGATGAACAAAAAGGCACTTGGCGTGTTTATAATTTTGATGAGAACTTAGTATTTAAAAAGCGGTTTTGAAGCTATATATTTTCATTTTCTCACGAAAATTATGTATCTTATAGATTGATAACTAAACTTTTTTCAATCATGGGAACAATAAAAACACTCAACAAGTGGGCAAATGCGCATACCTATTTACCACTTGATTTACTTCGTGTCGCTCTTGGTGTCTTTTTATTTATTAAAGGCATTAGTTTTATGTCTGACAGCTCGATGCTGATGGAGCTATTTAAACCAATACAAAATTTAGCAGGGGGCATGGTTGTTATTCATTATGTAGCACCTGTTCATTTTATTGGTGGTATTTTAATTGCTTTTGGCCTATTGACCAGATGGGTCGTTATTGCCCAACTCCCTATTTTAATTGGTGCCATTGCGATAAATTTTGCTGGAGAAATGAATTCTAATAATTTAATCTTAGCTATTATAACCCTATTGGTTTGTGCTTTTTTCTTACTATATGGCTCTGGAAAGAACTCCTTGGATTATTATTTTAAAATGCAGAAATAAACAAAGTTCTGAAAATTAAATCTAAATATTAGTTTAAGCGCAATCGAAAACTTTTTAAGATCTCGATTGCGCTCGATATAACAATTTTTACTTTTGAGTATTTTTTAGATAGCTCTTTTTTAAAATTTTATTTTTCCGACTTCAAGTTCATCTTCTTCTTTATCCAATCTTAATATTTTCACTTTTTTAGTTTCACTTTTGCTTCCATAATTAGTGAACATTGTAACTTTTAATGTCGTTGGTCCTGAAATTTTTTGAACTTCATCTGCATAATAATCTATTAACACATTATAATCTCCTTGAAACGCTTTCTTGATCATAAACTCCTCAGGCCCATACCCATCCATCATATCTTCTGACAGCCTCCCCCCATCTTTAGAGTTTTTATTACTATAAAGAATTTTTTCTGCATTCGGATTTTCCACCCAAAGATCTAAATCTGTATCGTTATGATTCCAATCTACAACCACCCTTACATCAATTTTTAAATTTTTAATCAATCGTTTTTGATCATAATTTAATTTTAATTTTTTACTATACTTAGTTACTATATGACAAGCTTCTACATAAGCTATTTGCTCAATTCCGTGAAAACGTTCATCTTCATCTTTTTCAAGTAAATCACCATAAATAATCTTATATAATAAATCAAAAGCTTTCTGATACTCTCCTATATTTTCATAAGCCAAAGCTAAATCTCTATAGGATTGAGGTTCTTCTGGTCTTAATTCCAAAATTTCTTTATATACATGAACTGCTAAATGATTCATTCCAAAACTTTCTAACTTATAACCTAAAGCCTTCATAAGTTCATGATTATCTATATCGATCTCAACAAGGTTGGTAATTATTTGAATTGCTAATTCATTCTCATTAATAGATTCAAAAAACTCGGCTACATCAATAAAAAAAGTTGGTGTGTTTTTATACTTTTTTCTTAATTCTATATATTTATTGAAAGCTTCATTTTTACTATATGTTTTTGATATTTCTTCTAAATATGAAGCCTTAGGAGTCCATGGTTTAAATTGTATTTCTTCGTCTATTTTCTTGTTTAATTCTTCAATTTTATCAGAATTCGTTTCTAAGCCTTCTTTGGTAGATATTATAATAACTCCATTGTTTGCTCTAGCACCATAAATTGAGCTTCCCGAACCATTCTTTAATACTCTAATATTGTCTATATCTTTAGTGGAAATCTCTAGAAGGGCTTCTTTGGTGTAGGGTACACCATCTACTATATATAAAGGGCTCATATCTCCTGTAACTGAGCTCAAACCACGGATTTTAATAGATGTACCTCCTCCTGACATTCCAGAATTTTGTTGTATTTCAACACCAGAAATTTTTCCTTGAAGCGCATTTGTAAATGAATTATCCAAACTAGCTTCAACACTTTTTGATGATACTACACTCACTGATCCTGTTATTGATTTTTTTCGTTGAGTCCCATAGCCAATTACAACAATTTCATCTAACGTAGAGCTATCTTCTTCCAATGATATGTTAATAATACTTTCATTGTTCAATTCAATCTCTTTCGTAATATAACCTATATATGAATAAACCAAAACATCACCCATGTCAGCATTTATAGCATATTCTCCATCAAAATCTGCAGTTGTTCCTCTTGATTTATTCTTTATGTATATATTAGCCCCTACTAACGGGCTTCCATTATTATCTTTAATGACACCATATACAAAATGCTTAGTTGAATCAATTTCCTTATTTCTACTAGAAGTAACACTATTGAGATTTTGAGAAGTTAACGGCATTTGATTGGATAGAGAATTATTTATATTGTTTTCTGGATTGTTAAGTGTATCACTTATTCTGTTCAATAAGACTCTATCATTATCTTTTTTCACAACCTTTTTTAGTTTTTTTAGTTTTGAAAAATCTGTATGGTACCATTTCATTAAATCAGCATAATCTTCTTTAAGCTCTTCTCTTCTATCATTTAAATCTTCTAATCGTTCAATGTCATTTGTTTTAGAAAGTTCTAAACGTCTTTTATATTCTTCTTTTAACTCTTTTGGTGGTTCAATTCTATACCTAACATAATCTTCAATTCTATCAAGGATAATCATAGATGTATAGTTGGTTAATAAATGGTACTTTTTGGCTAATTTTATTATTTCTGTCTTAAGCTTTTTGCCTCTTAAATATTCTAATTTTTGTTTTGCCCATAACCTTTTTACAATTGGATTACTACTTGTTTTATTCAAATCAATTTTAAACCTATCTGTTATTTTATTATTATAACCAAACAATAATTCAATTTCAGTGGCTTCTTTAAATCTACCTGACAATGAAAAATCTTGCGCTACATTTGTGTTTTTAATTGGATATACATCGAAAACATGATCATTCTTAGTGATTCCAAGAAATTGATATGTCTCGTTTATCAATAAGCTGAATGCTAAATCAACTGATTTTATTGAAAGATTCACATAATTACCTGCCGACTGTGTTGCTATTTTTTGAAGTTTATTATGATTCGCTGAGGTAACGGCATTTATAGTGTAAACAGGAACTTTTACTTTATTTAAACTTCCTAAATTGTCCATGCCATCTGTGAATAATAAATATTCATCAGCTCTATATTTATTTAAATCAACAAAAGAAGTACCTCCGTCGTAAACAATACTTTTAATTTCATTATTAAGTAACTCCCAATTACCGTTCACTATTTCGAAATTCTTCGATTTATTAACTTTATTATTAAAAGACACAAACTCTATTTTAACATCATTTAAATATTTAATATATAGATTTAAAAGCTCTAACTCTTTCTTCAGATTTCTATACTCCATAGAATAAGATGCATCCCATAAAATAGTAATCGATTTTGGTTTTTCCTTCTGTATTTGCTTAGTTTCAAACACTTTATATAGATTAAAGTAATCATTATAAGTTGTTATACTTTTTGAGTTCTCTAATTGTAATTCAATATTAATTGGAGTATTTGGGGTGTAATTTTCAGCTTTAAAAGAAGCTGTTTTAATGTTCTGTTTTCCTTCTGAAAATTTAAAATCCATATAGTTTTTTGCATCAACAATTTCTATATGCTTTTTATCATAAGCCTTTATATTTATTGAAAATTTTGATAAATTATTTTTAAAATTTAGAGGTAAATAATAAACATGTAATTTATTATTTGCAAAAAGTACTTGCTCATAGGTTATTTGAATTTCCTTAAATCCATTAGCTGGAATAGGATAAACTCGTGCTTTGTAATTATTACCCTTAGTCATTTCTAATAACCCTGGATCTATAGTTTGCCTTACAGTACTTTCATAAGCAATACGTCCTAATTCTTTTTCTACTATCACTGCATGTCTTAATTCGCCATTAACATCCATAGCAAAATCAATAACCGATTGCCCTTGCCCCAATGGAAAAGATAATTCACCTTCTAAAACTTGGTCTGTTGCATTATAAAACTTCATATTGTAGGTTGTAGTCGCAACATTCCCAGTAATATTTGTTTTAATATGCAGTTCTAAGAGCTTAAGTGATGTAGAATCTTTAAGTATAACTTTTGGAATTTCCTGTGCTTGCAATTGTATAGAAACGCCTAGTAAAAAAATAACTTTCAATAATGCTTTCATGATGGTTGATTTTAAAGTTCTGCATAAAACTACCCCCTAACACCTTCGTATAAAACCAACATTGAGTGAAGTGCCCTTTTGAATGAGTAAGGCACAAAAAAAGGTAAACTTTTGTCTACCCTTTTTAAAATATTATATTTTGAATCCTAGAGATCACTTGTTACATCTATGTAAAGTATTTTGTAAACCAGTGGATTCCTGCTTTCGCAGGAATGACAAATATCGAATCTATTTAATTTCCAAGCTATAAGGAAATAATAATTGAATGCCTTTTTTCTCAGACATCGATTTTATTTCTTTTAAAACCCTATAATTTTCCTCTCCCAGTTCTTCTTTTAGAATCGTTTCTTTAGCTTTTACCAAACCTAGATCATTTAGCATTTCATCAAGATTTTTTTCATAAACAGGAAACTCTTCAATATTATAATCTTCAACATCGGCAACTTCAGAGGCTCTTTGCAGTGCTAAATCCAGTCCGCCCAGTTCATCTACCAGCCCATTGTTTAAGGCATCTACACCAGTCCAAACACGCCCCTGGGCAATGGCTTTTACATCATCTTGATTCATCCTGCGCCCCTCGGCAACACGACCTGTAAACAGTTCATAAATATCAACAATTCCTTCTTTAATAAAAGCACGTTGCTCATCATTTAAAGGCTCAAAAAAGCTATATGTCACTGCATTTTTATTAGTAACCACCTGTTCGGCGTTAATACCGATTTTATCTGCTAATTGTTTTCCATTTGGTAACATGCCATACACACCAATACTGCCTGTGATTGTTGTTGATTCTGCAATAATTTTATCGGCATTACATGCTATGTAATACCCCCCGGATGCCGCAACATCCCCCATAGATACTATAACGGGCTTTACTTTTTTGGTCAACTCTATTTCTCTCCAAATTAATTCACTTGCTAAAGCACTTCCTCCAGGAGAGTTTATTCGTAAGACAATGGCTTTTATTTTATCGTCTTCTCTAGCTTCTTTTAATGAAGCGTTCATAATGCCATGTCCTACATTTTTTTCATCACCTTCACCATAAATAATATCACCTTCAGCATAAATGACCGCTATTTTGTTTTTACTTCTATAGGATGTTGATTTATTAGCTGCGTAAACTGAATAATCTGCAATAGCGATGGATTCCAAATCTTCGTTGGTATCAATGCCAACAGCATGTTTCATAGCATTAACATACTCATCATGATACGCGATTCGGTCTATAAGTTGAGATGTTTTAGCTAATTTGGCAGTTCTGCCTAACAAACTGTCTGCAATGATGTTTAAGCGCTCTGAAGTAATACCTCTGCTTTTTGAAATATCCTGTTTTATCTCATTCCAAAGGCCATTTAAATAAACAAAAACCTGTTCCCTGTTTTCATCACTCATTTCATTAGCTAAATAAGGTTCTACCGCACTTTTGTATTTTCCAAATCGCACCACTTCCATCTTGAAACCCGATTTCTCCTGAAAATCTTTATAGTACAAACGTTCTGAGTATAATCCCTTAAACTCCATCATACCAACAGGGTTCATATAAATTGTATCGGCAACAGAACTTAAGTAATAATCTTTTTGCGTATAAATATCTGCATATGCTACTATAAATTTTCCAGACTCCTTAAACTTCAACAAAGCATTTCTCAAAGCTTTTATTTGTGATATCCCTGCAATAATAAAATTGTTATCTATTGAAATACCCTTAATTTTATTATCATTTGCAGCATAATGTATGGCATCTATAATATTAAATAAGCCGTTTTTTTCATCTTCGTTTAAAAACGGGTATTCTACGAATTCGGTCTTATCGGCATAATCTCTTATAGGGAAATCTAATGTTAATTCTAAAACAGAGTTTGATCTTACCTGGATTACTTCGTCGGATGAAGACCCAAACAATAGCCCAATTAATAATAACCCAAAAAAGCAGATAACAAAAAATACAATGATACCTGTTACTGTTGATAAGACACGTCTAATAAAATTCATAATCTCTATTTTCTATTTGTGTTTAAAGGGTAACAAAGTTAAGACTTAAGCTAATAAATCTAATAGCTCTAGTGTTTTTTTGCGTTGAATTTTTCCCGAAGGTGTTTCTACAAACCGTTCAACTGCATAAATTTCTTTCGGTTTTTCAAATTTATCTAAATCTAAAAAGATAGATTGATCCAATGTGTTGGAGTCGTTTTCCAAAATTAAAATGAGTTGTTCTCCCAAAGTTTTATGAGCTTTTGAGGCTATAAAAAAGCGGTTATTTATTTTGTTGTGAAGTTTAGCTTCTATCTTTTCAGGAAACAATTTAAGTCCACCAGAGTTTATAACATTATCGTAGCGCCCTAACCACTCGAATTCATTTTTAGAAAGGCACCTAACAAGATCGTTCGTTACTATTCTTGTTTTCGAAAGCCTTGGAGCATCTATTACCAAACAACCTCTTTCATCTTGTGAAACAAAGACATTTGGGAGTGTTTGAAAGTTAGGTACCTCTATAGACTGAACGCTATTCCCTTTTTTATTAAAATTATTTATTTGCTTAATAGCTATATGGGTCACGGTTTCTGTCATACCATAAGTTTCATAAACTCGCGAATTAAGGTTTTGAATCTTATTTTTTAATACATTCGAAACCGATGCCCCCCCTACAATAATGGTTTTAATACAATCACATCTATCCAATGAGTTTTGAAGTTGCAATGGAACCATAGCACAAAAATCATAATGAATCTTAGAGTTAAAATCTGGTTGCGAAGTGGGGGCTACTAAATCTAGTTCCAGTCCAAGAATCATGGCTCTTACAAGCATCATTTTACCAGCTATAAAGTTTGAAGGCAAACAATGTAAAGCCTTATTACCAGGTTTTAAATTAAAAAAATCGCCTGTAGCTATAGCAGAGTTTACCATGGCCTGCTTGTTAATGGAAATTGGTTTCGGTTTTCCGGTAGATCCAGAGGTATTAACAACTATAAAATCGTTATGGTCTAGCCAATCAAGTAGAAACTCACCAATATGGCTCTCATACACCTCTCCTTCCTTAACAAAACTATAAGCCACTTCCATAAGATCTTCGTAAGTGTACGGAAGCCCATTGAGCTTAAATTTATTATGAATTTTATTGTATTTAGGTGTCACTTCCTATCTCCTCCATGATTTTATAGTCTTCTTTTGATGGCTCTACGACATTTCCAAAAAGTTTGTCTTTCCAATTGGTCCACTTATACTTTTTAGAAAGAATGAAAAGCAATATAGGAAACACAACAAATACCGGGACAAATATTTCCATGAGCCCCATGGTTTCTGGGTCGGACATGTCCTTGAAAACAGAATGGGTCTGAAAGGCAGTCCAATCTGCTGTTACAAGTAACGCAGTAAATAAGTTATTGGCAGCATGAAACCCTAGCGCTAATTCCATGCCTTCATCCATGAGGGTTATTATCCCCAGCATCAACCCTGTACCTATATAGTAAATCATAATCACATAGCCCAACTTCTCTACTTCGGGGTTGGCTATATGTAGTAAACCAAAAACTAGAGAGGTAATAATTAATGGTGCCCATTTATTCTTTAAAATAATCCCAATACCTTGCATTAAGTACCCTCTGAATAAATACTCTTCAAAGCTGGTTTGTAATGGCACTAATAAAATAGCGATAACACAAAGGATTAAAAATGGTTGTAATTTAAAGTTTAATACATAATCCTCTGGTGTGAAATAATAATCTATTAAAACAAAACTACTAGAAACGATGCCCCAAAGAAAGAAAATAAACCAAAAGCGTTTCCAATCTATCTTTTTTCGAGTGGTCGTTAAATGCTTTAAAGATTGTTTATGCAAATATTTAACCGCTAATAACAAGGCTAATAAACCACCAACAAATGGTAACAATACAAACACTAAATTCAAATTAGGCTCAAATAATGACATGATATAATTGGTATCATTCATCCGAGATTGGTCTACATTTCCATTTAGAGCTTCTATTCCCAGAGCTATTATGTGAGGGGCAGAAAAAACAAAAACTCCAGCAATTGCCAATACAACACCTATTATATACCGCCACCATTCATGCAATCCTTTAAAAGCTTGAGCTATATACATCTAATTATAAGTTTAAATTCCAGTTAATACTATTATTATATTGCAATGTACCATTTTTAACTTTTAATGGTGAATCAAAATTATTGGTAAACAAACCACCAGTCCCAAGCCCTTGAGGCATATTACTTTGCTTGTTATAAGTGTATTGAGCAATCGCATTAAGCCCTATGTTACTTTCTAAAGCACTGGTAATCCACCATCCGATTTGATACTGTTCTGCAATATTAATCCATTCATTACTCCCTTTAAAACCGCCAACTAAACTTGGTTTTAAGATGATATATTGCGGATTTATAGTTTGTAGCAACTCCTGCTTTTTTGTTACAGAAAAAACACCTATAAGTTCTTCATCTAAAGCGATTGGTAATGGTGTCTTTTCACATAATTGAGCCATAGCTTCAATTTGCCCTTGTTTTATAGGTTGTTCAATTGAATGTAAATCGTAATCTGATAATATTTTTAATTTTTCGAAAGCTTCTGAAAGCGAAAATGCACCATTTGCATCGACTCGTAATTCAATATCTTTTGGAGTAAATTCTTCCCTAACGGATTTTATAAGGTTTATTTCTGTTTGGAAATCGATAGCTCCAATTTTCATCTTAATACACGAGAAGCCCGCATCTATTTTATCTTTTATCTGCTGTTTCATAAATGCTTCCGTTCCCATCCAGATTAAACCGTTAATTGGAATAGCATCTTTGCTTTGAGTAAATTTTGATGGAAATAATTCAAATTTATTCTGACTTTCTAAAGATTTAAAAGCCATTTCTAAACCAAATTGAATACTTGGGAACTCCACTAATTCAGACAATAAGTCAACTAAATCATTATTGATATTTTCACAAAGCCATTGTAGTTTTTTTTCATAATCAGGTCTATCATCAGCAGAAAGGCCTTTAAACAAACCACATTCTCCTATACCTTGTTTCTCTTCGGAATTTAAAATAAGAAACCATGTTTCTTTAGTTTTTAAAATACCTCGTGATGTACCACTAGCCTGTTTAAAATTTAGAATGTATTTTTTATACGATGCAACTATCATCTACAATTCGATAAAGTCACCAATTTCAAGAAGCATCAAATCTTTTTCTTTTTCAAAAAACTTTCGTTTTGCTGCCTCATGGTCTATTTCAATATAACCGAACGTATCGAAATGACACCCCAATACTTTATCGCAGGCAACGAAATCGCTTGCTAAAATAGCATCATCTATACCCATAGTAAAATTGTCGCCAATAGGCAAAATAGCTAAATCTAATTTTGTTTGAAGTGGAATAAGCTTCATATCAAAAGTGAGCGCAGTATCCCCTGCTATATAAATATTTTTATGCTCCCCTTCTATAACAAAACCTCCAGGTTGTCCACCATAGCTTCCATCGGGAAAAGATGATGTATGAATGGCATTAACATACTTAACCGTACCAAAATCAAAATCCCACTTTCCTCCATGATTCATTGGGTGGCAATCGATTCCTAATTTTTCAAAATGCGTCGCAATCTCAAAGTTAGAAACTACTACGGCACCTGTTCGTTTGGCTATAACTTCAACATCTAAAATGTGATCTTGATGGGCGTGTGTTACTAAAATATAGTCCGCTTTTAATGCATCTATATTAATGTGTGACGCCTTAGGGTTTCCAGAAATGAATGGGTCTACAAGTATATCAACATCATTTACTTGTATGCCTAAACTAGCGTGACCGTAAAATGTGATTTTCATTATTTTATGATATTAAATTTGGCTATAGTAAAATACAAAAAAACTACAACAAATGTCCTACTCCCATAAGTACAGCTAATAAAACTGTTGTTAGTGCTAATTTTTTAAGTTCTGGATCTAATAATTTTAGATCTTTATTTTTACTTACCTTTTTAAGATGAATTATTAAAGGAATATAAGCCACAGCAAAAATCAGATTGTATGGTGATGTATAATACAATATTCCAAATAAGGCAGATAATACAATTGCTGTTCCTATTAATGTATAATGATATATCTTAACATTTTTAACACCTATCTTAACCGCCAAAGTTATTTTGTTTGATTTTTCATCAGAAACAATATCCCGCATGTTATTAAGATTAAGAACACCTGCACTTAATAGCCCTATGGTACAAGCTGGAAGAAAAACTACATGATCTACTGTTTTTGCATACAATACATAGCAGCCAATAACACTTACTAAACCAAAAAAAATAAACACAAAAATATCTCCCAACCCTCTATACCCATAGGCATTGTTACCAACGGTATATCTTATAGCTCCAACTACTGATGCAATACCGAGTATAAAAAACAAAAGTGTAAGCAAAAAATGCTTGACTCCAAATGCACTAAAAATGAGTAAAAAGGCTAAACCTATAGAAATTAAAACGTTTATTTTAATAGCGTTAAACATCTCTTCTGGCGATATTTTTCCAGATTGTATAGCGCGTTCTGGTCCAATCCTATCATTATTATCGGTGCCTTTAATACCATCTCCATAATCATTAGCCAAATTAGATAATATTTGAAAGCTAAGCGTGGTAAAAATAGCCAGAATACCGATTCGCCATTCAAAATACCCATTATATTCTGCTAAACATGATGCTAAAATAATCCCCGATATTGATAAAGGCAACGTCCTTAAACGCATTGTAGAAACCCAAAGAGAGACTCTATTCATTATGGAATCCATTTTTTAGTAAAATTAGGCTTACGCTTTTCAAGAAAGGCGTTTCTACCTTCAACGGCTTCATCTGTCATATAAGCTAAACGGGTCGCTTCGCCTGCGAATACTTGTTGTCCTACCATACCATCGTCTGTTAAATTCATAGCAAATTTAAGCATCTTTATCGATGTTGGTGATTTTGCTAATATTTCTTGCGCCCATTCGTAAGCAGTAGCTTCTAACTTATCATGAGGCACTACGGCATTTACCATGCCCATTTCGTAAGCTTCTTGTGCAGAATAATTTCTTCCTAAGAAAAATATTTCACGCGCTTTTTTCTGTCCAACCATTTTCGCTAAATAAGCAGACCCATAACCGCCGTCAAAACTAGTGACATCTGCATCTGTTTGCTTAAAAATGGCATGTTCCTTACTTGCTAATGTTAAATCACAAACAACATGTAGACTATGTCCGCCACCAACCGCCCAACCAGGAACAACAGCAATGACCGCTTTAGGCATAAACCTAATTAAACGCTGAACTTCTAAAATATTTAAACGATGGTACCCATCTTCCCCAACATAACCTTGATGTCCCCTGGCTTTTTGGTCACCACCACTACAAAAGGAGTATACACCATCTTTAGTGGATGGTCCTTCTGCAGATAAAAGTACAACACCTATATTTACATCTTCATTGGCATCATAAAAAGCATCATATAATTCACTCGTAGTTTTTGGTCTGAAAGCATTACGTACATCTGGTCTGTTAAAAGCTATACGAGCAACGCCATGACTTTTTTTATAAGTAATGTCTTCATATTCCTTTACAGTAACCCAATTCTCTTGGCTCATTTTTATTGTTTTGGTCAAAAATAAATTTTATTTCATTAAATCGCTTACTTCAGATTGAAAAATAATTTTGAGTACCTGTTTTAATTTTTAATTCTAAGCTTCATAACCAAAAATTATTATAATTCTTTTAAAAGTCATTTAAATATTAGAACACAATAATGACTATTAATCAATTTTTCAAAATAAAAAAATCAATAGTAGTATGTGTTTTCGTACTAATTAGATAGGCTATAAATTTCACTCAATTATTTCATTGGCAAATTAAAGATGTACTTGGTAAAAATGTTCTTAAAAAATTGAGAAAAGCGTAAATATCATTTATGAATTTTACCATAATGCTAAAAATAAAAAATACGTGTTTTAAACGCATTGCCTGTAGTACTTTATTTATTACTTTTGTGAAATATTATTTTTTATCGGTAAAATTCGTTTTTTAACGATAAAAATTGTAATTTGCCGAATATTAATACCCAAAACCTATGATACTTACAATTGCTATATCCCTCACAGCGTTAGTAGCTATCAATTTTTTACTGCTAAAATTTAGTACTAATAAAATTGATAGAACTGCAAAAACAAATAAAAAGCCTGTAGTACTTACACCTCAGATTACCATTGAACGGGAACCAACGAGGCTTGCTCCAACAGGGAGTTAGTCTTACTAAAATGTTTATTTCCAAACCAATATCCCCTATTAGCACTTAAAGGTGAAGGATGCCCTGAGGTTAATACTTTATGCTTACTGGTATTAATTAATCTTGTTTTTTGCTTGGCATAACCGCCCCATAGTAAAAATACTATATGTTCTTTCTGTTCACTTATAATTTTTATGACAGCATCTGTAAAGGTTTCCCAGCCTCTTTTTTGATGACTCCCAGCTTGATGCGCTCTAACTGTTAGTGTGGCATTTAATAGCAACACGCCCTGATCAGCCCAACGCATAAGATTACCACTTTTGGGGTACGGAATCCCTAAATCTGTTTCTATCTCCTTAAAAATATTAATCAATGACGGGGGGTGGCTAATACCATCATTAACAGAAAAACACAGTCCGTTTGCTTGTCCATATCCATGGTATGGATCTTGCCCAATAACAACAACTTTTACATGATTAAAATGACAATGATTAAAGGCATTAAAAATTTGTTTTCCTGGAGGGAAACACGTTTGGGATTTATATTCTGATCTAACAAAACCTATCAACTCTTTGAAATAAGATTTACTAAACTCCCCTTCTAAATATGGTTTCCAACTTTCGTGAATATCAACACTCATACTAATTAGATAATATTTTTACTAATAATTCTTTTAATAGATCACCTTGAGGAACCGCATGAGCTCCAACACCTTTACTTTTTACATCAAACTCCCTTAAGGTAGCAACAACAGCACTTACTTTTCGCATTGGATAATGCCTTGCTGCCGCAATATATTCGTTTACAAAATATGGATTTACTTTTAAGGCAGAGGCTACATTTCTAGGAGATTTGTCGCTTAAGCCATGAAAATGAAGTAACTGTGAAAAGAAATTAAATAACAAAGATACTGTTACGACCATAGGATTATCCTTAGGATTTTCTGCAAAATAATTGATAATTTGATAAGCTTTAATAGTATTCTTTTCTCCAATAGCTTTTCGTAATTCAAAATTATTATAGTCTTTACTAAAACCTATATTTTCTTCAATATGTTCTGGTGAAATTTGAGTTCCTTCGGGTAAAATAATTTGAAGCTTTTCCAACTCATTATTTATTTTACTTAAATCTGTTCCTAAAAATTCGACAAGCATTTGTGCTGCTTTAGGAGAAATAGTATACTTTTTAGGAGATAATACACGCCGAATCCAATCGGCCACTTGGTTTTCGTATAATTTTTTGCTTTCGTAAATTATCCCCGTTTTTTTAAGCGTTTTATATAACGATTTGCGCTTGTCTATTTTCTTATATTTATAATTAACGACTAAAACTGTGGTAGGTTGCGGATTCTCTGCATAGGATACCAGCTTTTCAATAGTTCGTGATAAATCCTGAGCTTCCTTAACAATAAGCACTTGATGTTCGGCCATCATCGGATAGCGTTTGGCGTGACTAACAATGTCTTCAACTGTTATGTCCCGACCATATAAAACCATTTGATTAAAACCGCGCTCTTCTTCTGCCAAAATAGTATTTTCAATAAAATCGGAAATCTTATCTATATAATAAGGTTCCTCTCCCATTAAAAAGTAAATAGGCTTTAATTTTTTATTTTTTATATCGGTAACTAATTGTTTGACTTCGTCCAAACTATCCTAAAATTTTTCAAATGACAAACTCTAAATCCAAATAAGAACATTTACTTTATTGGGATTTGATGTTTGAATATTGTGATTTCTGGTTTTGTAGCTTAACTTTGAAAAAAATCTGAGTGCATTCATGCAAGAGCTTAATTTTCCAAAATTTTCGTTTCGATTCAAAAATAGCGAAAATAAAATTTCTATTTTCGATAGTATTCGTAAAAAATTTGTGGTTTTACAACCCGAAGAATGGGTACGCCAGCACTGTATCCAATATCTAATAAATAATAAAGGCTACCCTAAATCTTTAATTAATGTAGAGAAAGAATTGATTGTTAACTCTTTAAGAAAACGGTATGATATCGTAATATTCAATTCTAATGGAAGTATTCACTTAATAGTGGAATGTAAGGCTCCAAAAATTATTATAAACCAGAGTACATTCGATCAAATAGCACGTTATAATTTAGAATTAAATGCTACCTATTTAATGGTTACTAATGGATTAAATCATTATTATTGCCAAATGGATTTTAAAAATGAACGCTATAATTTTTTAAAAGAAATTCCTGATTATTGTGAATAGTTCCAGTGGTCAGTAAATGAAAAATAAACTTTTTAAACCGTATTCTTGAAACTAGCTATTGTTATATTAAATTGGAATGGCAAAAAGCTATTAGAGCAATTTTTACCATCAGTCATAGAACATTCTAAAGAAGCTTCTATATATATAGCAGACAATGCTTCTACTGATGATTCTATTTCTTTTGTAAAGGATACCTATCCATTCATTAAAATAATTCAGAATAAGGAGAACGGTGGTTATGCTAAAGGTTACAATGATGCTTTAGAAAATATTGAAGCTGATATTTTTTGTCTATTAAACAGCGATGTAGAAGTTACTAAAAGCTGGATAACTCCTATCATAAAGATCTTTAATACTGAAGCAAATACAGCCATAATTCAGCCCAAACTGTTAGATTATAATAAGAAAGATCATTTTGAATATGCTGGAGCTGCTGGTGGTTTTATAGATAAATATGGTTACCCCTATTGCAGAGGCCGTATTTTTAATACTGTTGAAAAAGATTCAGGCCAGTATGATGACGATGCTGAAATATTTTGGGCTTCGGGTGCTTGTTTTTTTATTAGAAGCACTGTTTTTAAACAGTTAAATGGATTAGATGAATTCCTATTTGCACATATGGAAGAAATAGACCTCTGCTGGCGTGCTAAAAATTTGGGATATGATGTAAAATACACTGGCCAATCTAAGATTTATCATGTGGGGGGCGCAACACTTAGTAATACAAATCCTAAAAAGACTTATCTGAATTTTAGAAACAGTTTGTTTATCTTAATTAAAAACGCCAAAGGATTATTACTGCCTCTAATATTTGTTAGATTAATTTTAGATGGCATTGCTGGAATAAAGTTTTTTATTGAGCTTAGGCCAAAGCATACTGTAGCAATAATAAAAGCACATTTTGGATTTTATCGCAATTTAGGAAGACTATTGAAACAACGAAAATATACAGGAAATAAAATAAAATATCATCAAAAAACATCCATAGTATTTGATTATTTCGTAAATAACAAGACTAATTACAAAAGTTTATAATATACTTAGCAAAAGTTTTGTTAACATACTTAAAATTTAACGTTTTTTATATACTTTTGTTTAATAAATTTAAAGGAAAATTAATCCCATAAAACTCATTATGAAAAAACTTTTATTACTAAGTTTATCTACAACGCTTCTACTAAGTTCTTGTGTTTCTAAAAAACAATTTACAGACTTGGAAGCCAAACAAAAAGAAACTCAAGATTTACTTAATTCTGCAACAGTAAAATTAAATTCGTGTATCGCAGACAAAGCATCTGCAACGGCAAGAGTTGCTGCTTTAGAAGAACGCATAGAAGATTTACGTAAAAGTAATGACAATTTACAAGTTCTTTCTGCAAAGGGAGCTAGTAACATCGAGAAGACTTTAGAAAGTATTAAAGAGAAAGATTTAAAAATTACACGCTTACAAGATGCACTTACTAAAAAAGACAGTGTTACTTTAGCATTAGTGACAAGCTTTAAACGTGAAGTTGGAATCAATGATCCAGATATTGAAGTAAATGTAGAAAAAGGTGTTGTATTTATTTCTATTGCTGATAAATTATTATTTAAAAGCGGTAGTTATAATGTAACAAGCAAAGCTAAAGAAGTGCTTGCTAAAGTAGCTAAAGTAGTAAATAGTAAACCTGATTTCGAATGTATGGTAGAAGGCCATACAGATAGCGTACCTTACAAAAAAGCGCCATTAATTGATAACTGGGATTTAAGTGTTAAACGTTCTACATCTATCATCAGAGTACTTGAAACTTTAGATGTAAACCCTGGTCGTTTAATCGCCGCTGGTCGTAGTTCTTATGTACCATTGGTAGATAATGATACAGCTGAAAACAGATCAAAAAATAGACGTACACGTATCGTGGTTCTTCCTAAAATCGATCAGTTTTATGACATGATTGAAAAAGAAATGAAAAACCTTGAAGCTGGAGGAAATTAATCAGTTTTAAAAATAATATATAATGAGAAAGCCCAACTTAAAAGTTGGGCTTTCTTTTTGCTGTTATATTATCCAAAATGTCTCAACAATGAAAATATAGTAAACTTTTTTGATCCTTAGTTAGCATATAGACATAAACTTACAAAAAGCCTGTTTAATAAAAAATCAAAAAATTTCCAAACTCCCCTTCCCCTCTCTTAAAACAACAGGTTCTTCTTCTGATAGATCAATAATAGTAGAAGCTTCATTACCTCCATAGCCCCCGTCAATCACCAAGTCCACTAAATCTCCCCACTTTTCTAAAATAAGCTCTGGGTCTGTAGTATATTCAATCACTTCATCTTCATCTCTTATCGAAGTAGATATAATAGGGTTTCCCAATTGTTTTACAATCTCTAGAGAAATATTATTATCTGGTACACGAATACCAACCGTCTTTCTTTTTTTAAACGGATTAGGCAACGATTTAGATCCTGGAAGAATGAATGTATAAGGACCAGGCAGGGCTCTTTTTAAAATCTTGAAAACCGATGTATCAATTTGCTTTACATAATCACTCAGGTTACTTAAGTCGTGACATACAAATGAAAAATTAGATTTCTCAAGCTTGACACCTTTAATCCTAGCAATACGCTCTAAAGCTTTAATATTGGTAATATCGCACCCCAAACCATAAACAGTATCTGTTGGATAAATAATAATCCCACCACGTTTTAAGATAGTTACTACTTTCTCAATCTCTTTAGGATTAGGGTTTTCTTCATATATTCTAAAAAAATCAGCCATAATAACTATCTTGCATTTCCGTTTACAAAGTAAATATTATTTTCGTTATGGAAAATCTAAAATACTACTTCTTAAGCTTAATTTTTATAATAACATGTTTCAATTGTTCCAATGAAACAGTAGAAGATAAGGAAACTAATGATTTAGACCCAACTAATTACTACGAAGCACTAAACATTTCATATGGAGATGATGTTAATCAAAAATTCGATTTATATTTACCAGCAAATCGAAATTCAGACACCAAAACAATTATTTTAGTACATGGAGGTGGTTGGACTTCTGGGGATAAAAGTGACATGAATCCTATTAAGGATTTATTACGACAAGATTTTCCAAACCTAGCTATTGCAAATATTAATTACAGATTAGCAGATGACAACAACAAGGCATACCCTATGCAAGTTCAAGATATCACTGCTTTCTTTAACTACTTAAAAAGTAATAAAATAAAATATAGCATATCCGAAAATATTGGTTTTATTGGAATTAGTGCTGGTGGTCACCTATCTCTATTATGGAGTTATGCTTTTGATAACGGAAATAATACAGATATGGTTTGCAGCATAGTTGGCCCTACAAATTTCACCGATCCAGCTTATTTAAATAATACAAGTGTAGAACTCCAAGAAGCACTAGACCTATTTGGCGTAGATCCAACAATATCTTTTTTAGAAGAGGCCAGTCCATACCACCAGGTCACTGACTCCGCACCTCCTACCATCCTATTTTATGGAGGTAAAGATCCTTTGATTCCTACAACACAAGGCACCGATTTACGAGATAAACTTGAAAACCTGGGCGTCGTCAATCAACTGACACTATACCCAGATGCTGGTCATGGATGGGTAGGGTTAGAATTATTGGACACCTGGGCAAAACTTAAAGTTTTCATAAATACGCATTTATAACAGAAAAGATGTAACAATTCATTCTTATCTTAGTCTTATATAATATGCTAAGGTTTTTTTATTCTATATTATTTTTAGCTTTTGGTATCAATCTGGCTCATGCAAATGATGATACCCATACTCCTATTTTCTTTACTCAGGCAGAAGTTTTAAATAATCATACCACTAGAATACCTTTTAAGCTAGTAGATCATTTAATTGTAGTTGAAGCAGAACTTTTAAATAAAAAAGGAAAGTTTATTATTGATACAGGCTCTGAAACCATGATACTTAATGAGGTTCATTTTCCTAATTTTTATGGTTTCCAAAAAAAGAACCAAGAAACTTCAGGTGTTTTACGGTCAATTGAAAATTTACATGAGAGAAGAATTAAAGAGTTTGCTATAGAAAGCCTAAAGCTTCATAACAAAGACTCCGATGTTATTGATATTTCTCATATTGAAAAAAGCAAAAAGATCAAACTTCTAGGCATCATTGGGTATAGTGTTTTAAAAGATTACGAGGTTTTTATAGATCTGTACTTAAATCAAATAACATTAACAAAAGTAGATCGTTTTGGAAATAAGCTAAATAATAATGTGTATTTAGAAAAAATCGAAGATAGCTTGTCTTTTAACTTAAAAAATCATACTATTATAGTTAACGGAACAATAAACAATCAAGAAGTTAAATTTGGAATAGATACTGCAGCTGAATTTAACCAAATAAACAGAAAGGTGAACAGGAAAGCTTTGAAATATTTCATTCCTAAAAGGCGAATATCTTTATCTGGTATCGGTAATAAGAAAATAGTTGTTTTGGCAGGAAAATTGCATCGTGTTAAACTAAGTGAAACGGTTTATTTTGGCCCTATGTTAACAGTTCTTACAAATCTTAACAAGATGAACGATGCCTTTGGTACACAATTGGATGGTATTTTGGGCTATGAGTTCTTTGCTCAAAAACGGACTATCATTAATTATCAAAAAGAAAAATTATATTTTATAAATTACCCCCTAAACACACGGTGAAGCAAAAAAAATTATATATCAGCTATTTAATTTTCGCTTTTATTAGTTTTTATGCATACGGACAGAACCACAGGTTTAAAGGCTATAAAATAAAAGGCGACACCGTCGTATTTGCTTTTGATGTTAGGGATTATTCTAAATTTACTCAAGAACACACTGGTCAAATTCACGATTTTGAAGATTTCGATATTGAAAATGTTGTCGTCTCTGGAGAATTTAATTTATGGTCCAGAGACCATTGGAAGATGAAAAAAATTGATGAATTCAACTATGAACTCAGAAAGCATGTCGAAGACTTTACAGATGCATTTTCGTGGGAATTCAAATTCGTTATAAACAATGCCTATTGGGCTGAACCTACAAAAAAGGATCCAAATGTTGCTAAAGCAACCAAAAATGGACGAAAGCTTCGGGGCGTATATAACCTAAAAATGTATACCGCTTACCCCCATAAAAATGGTAATGCCAGTTTTAAATTAAAAGGTTACAAAAATGCTAAAAAAGTCATTTTAGCAGGTTCATTTAACAAATGGAACGAATCACTATTTAAAATGAATAAAACTGAAAGTGGCTGGGAATTAACATTGCAATTAAAACCAGACATATACCAGTATCGTTTTATAGTAGATGGACACTGGATGGAAGATCCTCACAATCCTAATAAAATTGAAAACGAATTTGGTGAATATAATTCGGTTATAGATATAAAAGAATATACAGCGTTCAAACTTAAAGGTTACACCAATGCTAAAAAAGTCATTTTATCCGGGTCTTTTAACAATTGGAATAAACACGATTTTGTGATGCGAAAAATGGATTATGGCTGGAAATACGTTGTACCATTATCTGGAGGAAAACATCATTATAAATTCATTGTAGATGGCGTATGGATTGTAGACCCTAACAATAGTGTTAAAGAATATGACGACAAGGGGCATGTGAATTCTGTTTGTATGATAAAATAAGCAATTCAAAAACAATACACTAGAAAATAAATCCGCCTGATTTTATCAAAACTCTATTTGTATTATAAAAAATTAATGTACAAAGTTTGAATACCCGTAATCAATCATCAATCATAAGGAGCTACATGTCAACCTGAACTTGCCTGTGCTGAACTTGTTTCAGTATTTCAGGTTCTCACTATAATGATCTTACAATCAAATCAATATAATTCCGAAATAAATTCGGAATGACGCTAAAAGTATTATTATGACACAAAACGGACATTCAAATATAATATTCTATCAGAAAATTATCCCACAACCTCTAATTTAGCAAAACGCAATAACAGCTTTTTAACACCTCCATGCTGAAAATTAATTTCTGCCTTAGTATCTGCCCCTACTCCTTCAATTTTTAGAACCTCTCCAGTTCCAAAACGGATATGCTTAACAATATTGCCAACCACTAGTTTACTGTCAAATAAGTTCGTATTTCCATTAGAAGCAGTATCTGTAACTGGTTTTAGCTTTTTAGGAGTTGTAACCTGAAATTTTTCGGGTGTTTTTTTTGCACTACCTTTCTTTAAAATTGGTTGCTTAGCAGGTTTATACCTAATTTTATTAGGTTCAGGGATAACATCCCCAAAGATATCAGCATCCAACATGGGGTTAAAACGACGCTCCTCCGTAGGTGTTACAATGTCCAAATACTGCTCATCAATTTCTTCAATAAAACGGCTTGGTTCAGAATCGACCAATTTTCCCCAACGATATCTCGACAGTGCGTACGTTAAATAAGCTTGTTTTTCGGCACGTGTTAAAGCCACATAGAATAGCCGTCGCTCCTCCTCCAATTCACTACGGGTATTCATACTCATAGCACTGGGGAACAAATCTTCTTCCAGGCCAACAATATATACATATGGGAATTCCAATCCTTTAGCCAAATGTATAGTCATTAATGACACACGATCTGCATCGTCTTTATCATTATCCAGATCGGTTGCTAACGCCACATCTTCCAAGAACTCTGCCAATGACCCTGTGGCGTCGGCAATTTCTTTTTGCCCCTCCACAAAATCCTTCATACCATTTAAGAGTTCCTCAATGTTTTCCATTCGGGTAACACCTTCTGGTGTACCGTCCTTATTAAACTCTCTTATAAGACCACTTGTTCTCGTAACATGCTCGGCTAACTCAAACACATCAGCAGTTTGGTTCAACACCTGATAACTCTCTATTAAAGTTACAAAATCCTGAAGCTTGGCTTTGGTACCCGAGTTAATCTTAACATCAGCCTTATCTATGTTTTTCATCACCTCAAATATGGTACGATTGTATCCATTTGCCGAAACGATCAATCTATCAACTGTAGTCTGACCTATGCCGCGAGGCGGGAAATTAATAACACGTTTTAAAGCTTCTTCGTCGGCTGGATTGATAACTAATCTCAAGTAAGACAAAACATCTTTTATCTCTTTGCGTTGGTAGAATGACAACCCACCATAAATCCTATAAGGAATATCACGTTTACGCAAAGCATCCTCAATAGAACGCGATTGTGCATTGGTTCTATATAAAATCGCAAAATCACCATTTTTCAACTGATTTTGCATCTTGCTTTCAAAGATGGTACTCGCCACATAACGCCCTTCATCTCCATCCGTTAGCGAACGATTTACCTTTATTTTTGGACCTTCATCATTTGCCGTCCAAACAACTTTTTCCAGTTTCGTCTGATTTTTATCGATAATGGAATTTGCAGCATTAACAATATTTTTTGTAGAGCGATAATTTTGTTCCAGCCTAAACACTTTCACATCATCGTAATCTTTCTGGAAATTCAGAATATTGTTAATATTGGCGCCACGGAACGCATAAATACTCTGCGCATCATCCCCCACCACACAAATATTTTGAAACTTATCGGATAGCGCCCTTACAATTAAGTACTGAGAATGATTGGTATCTTGATACTCATCAACTAAAATATATTTAAAACGATTTTGGTATTTTGCCAACACCTCTGGAAATCGTGTCAACAATTCATTTGTTTTAAGGAGCAAATCATCAAAATCCATAGCACCAGCCTTGAAACAGCGCTCTACATATTCTTTATAAATATCACCCATTCTAGGACGTCTGGCCATAACATCTGCTTCTTTCAACTCCGGGTTTTGAAAATAAGCACGTACCGTAATCAAACTATTTTTATATGATGAAATTCTAGAACGTACCTGTTTGTACTTATAAATGTCTTTATCTAGATTCATTTCCTTGATAATGGACGCAATTAGCCTATCAGAGTCTTGAGTATCATAAATCGTAAAATTACTAGGATACCCCAGTCTATCTGCTTCTATCCTTAATATTTTGGCAAATACAGAGTGAAATGTCCCCATCCATAAATTCTTGGCCTCACTAGCTCCAACAATCGTAGCAATACGCTCTTTCATTTCACGGGCTGCTTTGTTGGTGAAGGTTAACGATAAAATATTGAAAGCATCAATTCCTTTACTCATCATATAGGCAATACGATATGTAAGCACACGCGTTTTTCCAGAACCTGCACCTGCAATAACAATCATTGGCCCATCAATTTGAATTGTAGGCTCTAATTGTGCATCATTTAACTGACTTAAATACTTTTCCAATTCATTTCCATTTTAAGATGTGAAAATAACCAATGTTATGCTTTTAATTAAGTGGATTTATTAATAATTATAAACAATTATCACTTGCATCTTCTTTTTGAATATCTTTAAGCTTCGAAATTTAAATAAGCATTATGAAATACTTCTTTTTGGTATTTACCCTTTTCGGAATCGTTATCGTTCAAGGACAGAATAGTATGGAACAACAATTCATAGATATTGAACCTAAAGTTATTGAATGGCGTCGTCATTTTCATCAAAACCCTGAACTTTCGAACAGAGAGCTTAAAACGGCAGAAACTATTGCTAAACATCTAAAATCATTAGGGTTAGAGGTGCAAACTGGTGTAGCCCATACAGGAGTTGTTGCTATTTTAAAAGGGAACGAACCTGGCAAAGTTGTTGCTCTTAGAGCAGATATAGATGGACTCCCTGTAACCGAAAGAAATGATTTGCCTTTTAAATCTGAAGTAAAAACAACATTTTTAAACACCGAAACTGGTGTTATGCATGCTTGCGGACACGATACGCATACAGCCATTTTAATGGGAGTTGCCGAAGTTTTAACAAAAAACAAAGATAAAATTAAAGGTACCGTAAAGTTTATTTTTCAACCTGCCGAAGAAGGACCGCCTCCAGGTGAAGAAGGTGGTGCGAAACTTATGATTAAAGAAGGGGTTTTAGAAAATCCAAAAGTGGATGCGATATTCGGGTTGCATATTCGTTCTAACTATGAGGTTGGAACTATTCACTATAAAAAAGGAGGCATTATGGCCTCAGTAGAACGCTTTGTAATTAACGTAAAAGGCAAACAAACCCATGGTGGCAGGCCCTGGCAAGGTGTAGATCCTATTTTAATTTCTGCTAAAATTATTGATGGATTACAGACCATTATTAGCCGAGAGTCGAAATTAGTAGATGAAGCAGCGGTCATAACTGTTGGAAAAATCACAGCTGGCACACGTTTTAATATCATACCAGAAAGTGCCGAACTCATTGGCACCGTAAGAACTCTGGATCCCAAAATGAAAGCACATATTGAAAAACGAATGACCGAAATGGTGACGGCCTTAGCAAAGGCATATGGAGGCGAGGCCACTATCAGCTTTCAAAACAACACAGCAATTACTTATAATGACTCCGATTTGGTAGACAAAATGCTACCTACTTTACAAAGAGTAGCTGGCGTAAAGAACGTACGCTTGAGAAAAGCAACTACTGGAGGGGAAGACTTTTCATATTTTCAGGAAGTTATCCCAGGATTTTACTTCTTCTTAGGAGGCATGACCCCAGGGAACAAAGAAGCATTTCCACATCACACACCCGATTTCATGATCGATGAAAGTGGTATGCTTTTAGGCGTAAAAACATTAACTCATATAGCTTTTGACTATTTAAATAATTAATATGAACAACGTATTAGATTTTCTATCAAATATTTCTTGGTTGGGGTGGATTTTGATTGGTTTAGCCCTAATTGCTATACGCGATATCTTTTTTCAAAAAAGCCATACCATTAGCCACAATTTCCCCATAATTGGGCATTTACGATATTTATTAGAAAGTATTGGACCTGAAATGCGTCAGTATTTTGTGGCCAATAATAGAGAAGAATTACCTTTCAATCGTATAGAGCGCGGTTGGATTTATGCCTCTGCAAAAAAGGAAAATAATTACGAAGGTTTTGGTACCGACAGGGATATTTACGAGCACCAACATGTTTTTATAAACAATGCCATGATGCCTTTTAAAATTGATAAAAACCACCCGAATAGTATCGATAAAACCTTCTTACCATGTGCTAAAATTATAGGTGCGTTTAACAAACGTGAAAGACCATATCGCCCTGCATCGGTTATTAATGTGTCTGCTATGAGTTATGGCTCGCTTTCGGCTAGAGCTGTAGATTCATTAAATAAAGGGGTTGAAATAGCTGGAGCCTATCATAATACTGGCGAAGGCGGATTATCGCCCTATCATAGTAACGGTGGTGATGTGGTATTTCATTTTGGTACAGGCTATTTTGGTGTGCGTTCCGAAGATGGTGGCTTTTCAATGGAAAAAATGCAGCAGCTGGTTAAGGACAATCCATTTATTAGGGCTATTGAAGTAAAGCTATCCCAAGGGGCAAAACCAGGAAAAGGCGGTGTGCTTCCTGGAGCAAAAATAACCAAGGAAATTGCTAAAATTAGAGGTGTTGAAGTAGGTAAAGATGTATTATCCCCCCCTAATCACAAAGCATTTTCAAACGTCCCAGAGATGGTGGATTTTGTAGAAAACATTGCTGAAGCCACAGGCTTACCTGTGGGGATTAAAGCAGCCATTGGCAAACTGGATCAATGGGAAGAACTTGCAGAAATCATGTTAAAAACAGGAAAGGGGCCAGATTTTATTACCATAGATGGTGGTGAAGGCGGAACTGGTGCTGCACCCCCAAGTTTTGCAGACCATGTCTCGTTGCCTTGGGTTTATGGGTTTAGCGACTTGTACAAGCTTTTTAAGCACAAAGGCTTATCTGAACGTATCGTATTTATTGGTAGTGGAAAATTAGGATTCCCAGCCAAAGCAGCTATGGCATTTGCCATGGGAATAGACTGTATTAATGTGGCACGTGAAGCCATGATGAGCATTGGTTGCATTCAAGCACAAATCTGTCATACCAACAGATGCCCTAGTGGTGTCGCAACACAAAGTAAATGGTTGCAAAGTGGTATAGACCCCACTTTAAAATCGGAACGATTAGCGCAATACTTCAAGACTTTTAAAAAAGAACTCATTGAAATAACCCATGCTGCTGGATATGAACACCCTTGCCAATTTAAAATGAGTGATATTGAAATTAATGTTGATGACCATAATCTTTCAAAAGAATTAGACAGAACATATATGTATAGAAAAACACCTGTGCCATTTACTAGTATGCAAGATTTAAAAGATTGTTTATATTTGGGCGGAAATTATAACAAAACCCAAATCGATTAACATTTTATGGATGCACAAAGAATTTTAGACTTATTTTTATTTGCAATCCCATCATTAATAACTGGGGTTATTGCATATTATTTTTTTAGAGAGCATACTAAAAATGAAGATGGTCGCAGACGGTTTTTATTGAAAAAAGATTTGCAGGTAACTGCCATGCCTTTACGTTTACAAGCTTATGAAAGAATGGCTTTATTTTTAGAACGTATCACACCATCAAAATTATTAATACGAACCACACCATTATCCTCAAATAAAGAAGATTACGAAGCTTTACTTATACAAAATATTGAACAGGAATTCGAACACAACCTATCGCAACAAATATACATTAGCGATGAGTGCTGGAACATTATTACCACTGCAAAAAACGCAACCATTCAACTTATTAGAAAAGCCAATCTACTTGAAAAAACTGATACAGCAAATAAGTTAAGAGAAGTTGTTTTAACCGAAATGATGGAACGGCGATCACCTAGTGATGCTGCACTTTCTTTTATCAAAGAAGAAGTATCGGATTTATGGTAACACAGAATCATCAATACGCAACTCGTTAGAACGAGCCTCCCTACATTTCTCCCGAGCATAATCGTAACCTTGTTGCCACCACGAAGTCATAAGTTTTTTGTTAAAAATCAATGAATTCTCTATAAGTTTTGAAGGTGTGTAATATAAATTAAGCTTTACGTCTTTATTTTTTGCCGCTAATTTTCCAATAGTAATATCACTACGTTCTACTTGGTCTAATAAATGACTAAACAGATTAATCATTAAAGAGAACGGGTTTTTACCAAGTACTTTATTATACTCCATGTTCTCAGACTCCAAGACAATAGCATCGACTTCTGTCGCTCCTCTTAAGATGGCTTCTCTAATGGGTACTACGCAACCAAGCCCGCCATCGGCATACTCAAAACCATTCCTTTTAACCAAGGACATAAAAGGAATATAATTACACGAAATCCATATCCAATCACAGAATTCGTCGTAACTAAAATCTTTTATAGACTTATATTCTACCCTATTTTTAGACAAATTGGAAACAGTAACAACAACATCTTCTTTTGTTTCTTTAATCAAATCGTACTCAGCTTCAGTAAAATGCTTTTTCAAATAGCGCCTTAATGCTTTACTTTCACCAAAAGTCCGTTTCATTTTAATGAATTGCCAAAGGGTATTTATAAAATCGATGGATACGAATTCCCGGTTTCCCTTTTTTCGCTGTACAAAAGGGTTCACACTAAAAATATTACTTTGGTTAACATTTGTGAAGACCTCTTTTATTTTGTTAATTTCACCAGCAGCTAAATGAGGTACCAGTAAACTACCAGTAGAAGTCCCCAAATACATATCATAGTCCCGGCCTTCTTCTTTTATTAAATACTGAGCCACACCACCAGCATATGCACCTTTACTACCTCCTCCTGAAATTACTAATGCTTTCATTTTTATTATTCTAATTGTAAATATAGTAAGAACCAATATTAATTTTAATACTAAAAATTCTTTATTTAAGTATTTGGAATTTTATATAGCCATTTTATGCATTTTGTAGAATAAACATATTTCATCAAAAAATTATGGTTAAATAAGCAAGAATAATCATTTTAAACATCCAAGAAGAAATAACGATTAAAAAAATCACATGTAATCAATAATAGTTAACAGAATTCAAATCACCCTCTTTTTTAATTTAAATAGAAAAATGTAGCATATCGAAATTTACTTCTTTTCAACGCTAAAAACTTGCCTAACATTAACAAAATATTAGTTTAGCATTAACCAACTGTTACTAAACATTCTACATGAACAAGAATTCCTTTCTTACCTTTTTATTTTTTTTAATAATTGTTACTTTTTTTGGGTTAAATAAATCTGCTATATATAATATTTCTAATATTGAAGGCACTATCAAACCTCCAACTGTCGATTTTACTTTTAATAACGATGGCTCTTGTTCTGGGACGGCAATTACATTCACACCAATAGTTACTGGTGTTGCTCCTTTTACCTATAACTGGGAATTTGGAGATGGCACAACATCGAACGAGAGCAACCCTACTCATCTCTATACCGAATTAGGATGTGGTTTTCAAAATAACAATGTAACGTTAACAGTTACAGATGGCAATGGGGATAGCACGCCAATAACGAAAATTATTTCGATTCAACAACAGCCCGATTTAGAATTTATAAACTTAAATGCTCCTCCTGGCTCTAGTGCTCCTTTTGAAAAATGTGGTGATAATAATACCGATCCAGAATATACTATTAATGTTGGCAATAACTCCAGTTCCTCCGCATGTATTACGTCATATAATGTTGATTGGGGTGATGGAACTTCAGAAACCAATGTCACATTTCCAAGAATGCACACCTACTCAACCTTAGGATCCTATAACATGGTTATAACTGGTATTGGGAATAGTGGTTGCAATAACTCGATTACTTATGTAATAAAAAACTCCAACAACCCTATTGGCGCTTTAATAGCTCCTGGTAATACGACCAATTTATGTACACCATTAGACCCTATGGAATTTGCAATTGGATCATGGGCCTTAAATCCTTCGGACACGAATTATCAAATAAATTATGGTGATGGCAATACAGTAAGTTATACACAATCACAATTAGAAAGTTCCCCTTATTATAATATAGCAAACCCTCCTGCATCCGAAAATTTCCCTATTCCACACACGTTTACCAGATTTAATTGTCCTGGTGGCAACACTGTAAGCCTAACAATAACCACATCTTGCGGTAGCACCTTTCTTACTGCTGGTCCTATTATTATTTTAGATGTACCTACAGTAAACTTTAATGTAAGCAACATTGTATGCGCAAATACATCTACGTTTTTCAGTAATACAACTATAGCTGGTTATACCAATGACTGTAGTACATTTAATGTATATACTTGGGATTTTGGTGACGGAAGCCCACCTTCCAGAGCCGTTAGTCCTAGCCATGTATATACAACTCCAGGAACATACACTATAACTTTATCTGCCGAAACACCTTGCGGAGCAGGAACTGCAGTTTCAAAAACAATATGTGTAGAGCCTATATTAGAACCCAATTTCACATTTGGTAATGCTTGTCTTGGAGAAAATTTTCAAGTTACAAATACTACAGATGCTAGTTTAGGCTGTGGGGCCGAAACTTATCGTTGGGAAATCACAGATTATTATGACGGTTTTTGTGGAGAAGAACCAGAGCGCTGGAGCTTTACAAATGGGACTAACTCAGTGTCTAGAGAGCCTACATTTATTTTTTCTACTTCTGGCACTTATAACTTAAGATTGACCACAAGGAACTCATGTGGCATCTCTCGTTCTATAACCAAAACAATCCAAGTAAAACAAAGACCTAAAACTGAATTAGACCCTATCTCAGACTTTTGTAATTCTGCAACAATTAATCCCGTAGGCAGGGTTATTGAAACTTGTGCTCCTGGTTCGGAAACGCTAACGTATTTATGGAGCTTCCCCGGTGGTACGCCTTCTTCATCAACGTCATTAAACCCTGGATCTATAGACTATACTACAAGCGGAAACTACACAGCAACTTTTAGTGTTACCAATAGCTGTGGTACAACAACTAAAACAGCTGATTTTTCGGTAGACATGGTACTATCACCCATTATATCGCCAAAATCTGTAGAAATTTGTAGCGGTGAGACTTTTCAAGTCAGACCAGTTACTAATAGTACAGACAATGTTCCGACAGGAACCACCTATACTTGGTCAGCCCCCGTTGTAACGCCTTCTGGAGCCATTAATGGAGCAACCGCTCAATCATCACCAAGGAGCAATATTAGTCAGAGACTAACAAATAATACAGGTTCTCCAGCTACAGTAACATATACTATATCTCCTATCGCAAACGGCTGTCCAGGTCCTGATTTTACAGTAATCGTAACTGTTAATCCATTGATTAATGTTACAAGAAATATTACCAATAACACATGTTTTGCTTCGGATGATAGCTCCATTGATATCACGATATCTGGTGGCACACCCTTTTCGACAGGAGCTCCTTATATCATTTCCTGGACAGGACCAAACGGATTTAATAGCACCGATGAAGATATTAGGGATTTAGAACCAGGAAATTACACTTTGAGAATTACCGATGATGGTAATTGTCCTTTCACTACGAGCTATAGAGTTACTGAACCTGGCTTATTTAGGTTTTCAGGGAACAAGAGCGATATTACATGTTTCGGTCTAAATAACGGGAGAATTAATCTCAATGTTAATGGGGGAACGCCCCCTTATACATTTGTCTGGACAAAAGTTGGAGATCCAACATTTTCTGCATCAACTGAAGATATAAGCAATTTATCCCCTGGCGAATATGAAGTAACCATTACAGAGGTTAATAATTGCAATACCCTTAACGGTTCCTATACAATCATAGAACCTCCTTTGCTAGAAGTCAGTTTAGCAAGCCCTGTAGATATTATTCTTTGCTATGGAGCTTTTACAGGTCAAGTAAACGTTAGCGTAACTGGAGGGAGAGCAACCGAAACAGCTCCTGGAGTTTTTAACTACAGATACACCTGGACTGGACCAAACGGATTTAGAAGTAACAGTCAAAATTTAAACAATATAGAGGCAGGAACCTATAATTTAGTTGTCACAGATAATTCTGGATGCACAGAAGATTTACAAGTTATTGTACCACAAAATCCAGAAATTAAATTAGATTATACCGTAAAAGAAATCGTTTGTTATAATGATGATAGCGGAGCCATTACTATTAATGGTATTTCTGGAGGTGTACCTCCTTATGATGCTGTACAATGGAGCAATTTAGGCACTGGCATGGTTCAGGATAATTTATCGCACGGCACCTATACTGTTACAATAACCGATGCTTTAGACTGCTCGGTCGACTTCCCGATAACTCTGGATAACGCACCAATTTTCGACATTGATCCAGACATTAAAAATGTGTCTTGCTATGGAGAAAACGATGCAAGCATAAAGTTAAACCTCATAGGAGGTGAAAAACCTGTAACATTAGTTTGGGATGATAGTTCAACCTCTGGAGATGAACGAAATAACATAGGGCCTGGAGATTATTCGGTAACCATTACAGATGCCAAAGGGTGTGTTTTACAAGAATCATTTACTATTTTGGAACCTCCCCTTTTAACACTTATAGGCATTGCATCTGATGCCTTGGATTGCGACGATGTGAATAGCGGCGCTATCGACCTGGAAGTTACAGGAGGTACTTTACCGCTGTCAATTGCTTGGAGTAATGGAGCCAGAACAGAAGACCTTAATAACATCCCGCCAGATATTTACACAGTTACTATTACAGATGCTAATGGCTGTACCGAAACAGAATCCTTCGAAATTAAAAGGTTTGAACCGCTTGAAGCCCCTTTCGAAATAATCACGAATTTTAATTGTGAAACCAGAGAGGTTGATCAAACCTTTATAGCCAATGTTAAGGGGGGAATTCCACCGTATCAGCTTAGTTGGTCAAGTGGTACCATAACGGGAGATAACAACGAAATCATGAATACCGAAACCAATGGGTTAGTTATCCTTACTGTTACCGATAGTTTTGGTTGTGTTAAAGATTTTTCACTTCAAGTTGAAACACCTGTTTTGGATGGCTCAAGTTTTACAGTAAACTCTTTTGGATATAGCACTTACGATCTTTATTCCATATACGATCCCATTCAGTTTACAAACACCGCTATAGGAGACTTTATTAATATTAGCTGGGATTTTGGGGATGGCAACCTTTCAAACGAAATAAATCCAGAGCATGTCTATACCAAAGTAGGCACATATACTATAAAACAAACTGTCACCTATCCTTTTGGATGCAAATACTCTAGCGAAACAACTATTGTTGTCGAAAAAGGATACAGTCTTGTTATGCCCAATGCATTCACTCCAAACGGAGATGATCTTAACGATTACTTTTCTCCTGTTTTTATAGGGCTAAACGAGATGACCTTAAACATTTATAACACGTGGGGAAACATGATATATTCCGAAAGCGGTGAAAACATTAGAGGTTGGGATGGAAAAATAAAAAACTCAAGAGCAGAAAATGGAAATTACCATTTTAAATTTATAGCCAAAACTTTTTACGGTAGAGAAGTAACAAAAGAGGGGGCTTTAGTTTTAATTAGATAATAACACAAATAGATGAAAGTTAAAATATTAGCCTTAATTACTATTAGCTATTTTTGCTCAAAAATAAATGCCCAAGATCCAATATTCACCCAGTATCATTTAGTACCAGAAACTATAAACCCTGGTTTTTCAGGCTTTGAAGATGCAACATACTTAGGGTTAATTCATAGAACACAATGGCCAAGTTTAAATTTAAGAGTGGACACCGAATATGCTTTTTTTAATACATGGCTTGAAAATGTTGGAGGTGTTGGTGTTAGCATTTTAAATCAGCATGAAAACAATACCAATTACAATCACTTACAAGGAAATATTAATTACTCTTATCATGTAAGATTGGCAAACGACTGGTATTTTAGACCTGCTGTAGAATTTGGCTTTGGCACAAAGTCCTTTAATTTTGGAAACTTAGTGCTAGCTGATCAAATCAACATTAACTCTGAGACCATAAACCCTGTTTCATCAGATGTATTTGCCATGAACGCAAATAGAAATGTCACTTTTTTTGATTTCAATGCTGGCTTTGTTTTTGATAAAAAAAATACACGAAATGACACTGATTTATGGTTAGGCGCTTCTATCAAACATTTAAACAAACCCAATATTTCATTTATAGAAAATGGTCATGTTCCGTTAGATATTTTTTATTCCATACATGCCAATTACAAGTTTCCTTATTTTGATTATAACGATATGCTTATTTCTGTTAATTACATGCAACAAGGCCCTTATAACAGATTAGATGTTGGTACTACTATAAAGCTTGAAAAACTCATGTTAGGTGCCATAGCCGTTACCAACCCTGCTAAGAATAGTATCAATAGCCATTTATTAACATCAATTAATGCTTTTGTAGGGTTAGAATTTGAGCAACTACGCTTTGGTCTTTCCTATGATTTAAACACATCTAATATTGGTAGAACCGATGGTGTTTACGAACTTTCTATCACGTATTTAGCAGGTTGCCTTATTTGCAGAAATCCAGCAACGCTAGAAAGAAGAAAATAATATTTATTTTGCCTTTAGCATTTCTTTAGCAAATTTTGAAAACTGCCAACTATGATGTTTAGTCGCTTGCTGTAAATGTTCTTGACATTTTTCACCGCAGGCACGTATCCATTTTAAATAACTAAATGCATTTTGTCGGACTTCGAAACCATATGCTGGACTTGTATAATCAAGTAATTCTTTAAAATACAGCTCGTCATTTTCAGGTTCGAAATCATCAGTAAGCAAAGCGAGGGTTAACCATAAAATTCTAATATTTTTATCATTAAACCCTTGTATACCTTTAGTTTTTTCAAAATATTTATTTCGGTCCTCGGGAAAGCTGTTCCAAAGCCCAAAAAAGGCAGCTTCGATAGTTATATAGGACTTATCACTTAGAAGTGTTTCATATTCTTTTTTGAATGCCTCAGGCACTTTAGATAAAGTTTTTGCAATGGCTTGACGAACTTTTACAGGGTTTTTAAAATCTTCTTTTTGTAAGCGATTTGGTATTTGCGAAATGATTTTCATTTTAGCTTCGTCTGAAATCCCAGATGATAAATATCCGTGACATTTAGACGTGTAAGCCTCACAATCTACCATTAAATACTCTTGGATAAAAACTGACCGCTTAAGGCTTTCAAGGGCATCGTTATAATGAAACTTTTTAGTTTTTAACCATGTCTCTACAAAGACATCCAAACTCTGCTTACTAGCCTTTTCTACTTCATGTATAAAATCATCCGTCTCAACATTTTTAAACTGATTCTTGTGAAGGTAGTTTTTGACTGCTATTTTAAAAGCTGTATCTCCTACTTTTTCTCGCAACAAATGCAATACCCATGCTCCTTTTTTATAAAATGTGGTGCTACTCGATTTGGGGTCTAAAAGCGATGTGCTTTGCCTAGCCTTATGCTGTTTTTGTAATTCTTGAGCATATTCATAAAGTTTCCAATAGTAATAGTCATTTCCAAAAATATCGCGCTCCGCTAATAAAGCATAATAGGTGGCAAAGCCCTCTTGAAGCCAATGGTGCGTCCCGGAGATTTCGGTAACCAAGTCCCCAAACCATTGGTGTGCCAATTCGTGAGCATTAATATTTACGTAGTTTTTATCAACAAAGCCAATGGAATCCACTACAAAAGCATCAGAAAAAATGGTAGTCCCTGTATTTTCCATACCAGCATATAGAAAATCTTTTACAGGTACCTGCTTGTAATTTTGCCAAGGATACGAAACCCCTATTTCTTCTTCTAAAAAATCAAACATTTGTCTGGTGTATCTATATGTTGGCTCAAATTTTAAGGAGTCTTCTGGGTAATAATACATTTCTAAAGGAATGCCGCTTTTTGAATATTCAACTTTTTTGTCATATTTACCAATAGCCAAGGCCACTAAATAACTTGACATGGGATTTTGCATATCATAACGCCACTTAACCTTATTTCCTTTCTTCGTTTTTTCAACAAGTTTTCCGTTAGCAATGACCTTATAATTTTGATGAAAAGTAATCGATAGATCAAATTCAATTTTATCATTCATATCATCGATGCTGGGTAACCAATTACTTGTGTATTTACCTTGCCCTTGTGTCCAGATTTGCTTGTTACCTTTATCATGATTCCAATCAATAAAATACATGGCTTTTTTAGGATTGGTTTTCCACGTAACAACTACTTTATGATGATGACCCGATTTAAAAGGGTACTTCATTATTATACGTTTACCATCATAGAAGCTACCAAAAGTTTCTCCATCTAATTCATATGTTATTTCATCAAAATCAACAGCGTCTATATAGATAGAATCTATATCTTTTAAAACATCAAATGTAAAAGAAACGACACCTTTTACCTCCTTCTGTGTAAGTTCACCAAATGCAATATCAACTTTAGCTTTTTTAAAATCGACATAATCAGATTGTTGGCACCAGGACTTAGCAAGAATAAGGAGTAGGACAAAAGTAGATAGACGCTTCATACAATCAATACATCAAAGGTTAAGCCAAAATACAATTTTTTTAAAGTTCCCACGAAAGCAAGCCCCCAAAACCTGATTTAAACCTAAAAATCAATCATTATACTCATAGGCACCTATGTCATAACCAGATCCAGAAGGCCTTTTATTACCTATAATATCAAACATTATATCATACTTATTAGAGACATCCTTCCCCCTATCAATTGCTTCGGTAGAACCGCTAAGTAATTGATAATTTTCACCAAATTCAATCCCTTCATTATTTCTTAATTCCAGATTATTGTCGTAAAAATAGTTGTCATTATGACCATCACTACCTATGAACTCACGGACTGGATTGTAGATTATATTATTAATAATTTCATTGTTGCTAGTCTCATAAGAATTCCATCCAATACCTTTTTCTCCTGGTTCAACAATCGTATTGTTAATAATATAAAACCCTGCATTGGCAGCTGGACTTCTATCTTGAGTATAAATACCATCGTAAGAAGGCTTAATGATTAAATTATTATATATTAGGTTATTCCCACTACCTAAAACGAATATACCAAAGCCATTACCCTTATTCACTACATTATTGTATAACTCCCCAGTGGTACCTGGGTTAATTTGAAAACCTGTCATATGACCACCTATACTGCGTGTTCCAAAATTATCGATGGTATTGTTATAAATTTTCACATCTTTCGAGGCGCTCCCTACCTGAATACCATCCATACCTATATTCTCTAAGATATTATGGTGTACGCGTACACCGTGGAGCTCAGGTTCGTATACACCTGGACATTTTTCATCCCATAGTTTATGCCAATGAGAACCTCCTATATAAAAACCCTCTCCTCCTGTATCGTGAATGTAATTGTGATGTATTATGGTGTTTTTTTGAGTAAATATATCCCTGGTGTTATCTGCATTAACACAATCGGGATATGATGGAGGGCTCGTTCTTGCTGCTATACCAACATAGCCCGCACCTAGAACTTCCACTGCAAAAATCTCAAAATCGGTTGAGTAATCCGTTATTTCAATACCAAAATATCCTATAAGTTTAATACCGTATTTTTGAGACGTACTGCCTGCGCCAGATATTATAAAATGTTTTGATTTTATAAAATGCAATCCTTTAGATTCATTTATGGTGGTACCAATTCTTGCAGATCCATCACAGTTGGTAATCACAATAGGTTTTTCTTCTGTACCAGTAATATTTATAAATTGAATCCCTGCTCTGCTTCCTGTTATTCCAATGGTATCTCCAGGTTGAATTTTTCCCATGGTACCATCTGCTCTAAGTTGTTCTACATTTCCATCAACTTGCCATGCGTTCTCTTGCACTACAAAATCGCATGACGAACAAGCCACATCTTCATATATGACATTTTCTGAAGTAGGTAAATTAGGATTCTCTAAGTTTTCAATACTCGATTTTTCACATGCACTTAACATGCATACGAATACTACTAGGGTTAAGTAAGGTTTCATGTCTTTGGGGTTAATAGGCCTTGTAAATATACAAATAAGTTATAAAAACCCAACAAAAGCATATACGGGGTATAAATGAAGGTCTTTCCAGAAAAGAACCAATAACGACAAATGTTTGTTTTTAAAATTTAACCAAATACCCTAAATTCGCTTTCATGTCTGCAAAGCTTCAAACCCCAATAGATTATTTAAAAGGCGTTGGTCCTAACCGTGCCGATTTGTTGCGGAAAGAATTAGGTATTCATACCTATCAAGATCTCATTAATTTATTCCCAAACAGGTACATAGACAGAACCAGGTATTACAAAATCAATCAACTACAACGCAGTAATGCAGATGTTCAAATAATTGGTAAAATCACGGCCTTCAAAGAAGTAGCTCAAAAACGCGGAAAACGCCTAGTAGCCACATTTCAAGATGATACTGGCACCATGGAACTCGTTTGGTTTAGAGGTCAGAAATGGATTCGAGACAGCTTAAAACTCAATAAGCCATATGTGATTTTCGGAAAAACCAATTGGTTTAGCGGCAAGTTTAGCATGCCACATCCAGATATAGAGGAATTAGAAGTTCACAAAGGGAATTTACGTTCCGCAATGCAGCCCATATACCCCTCAACAGAAAAATTATCAAATAGAGGTATTACAAATCGTGTAGTTAGCAAAATCATGCAGCAATTATTTTTAGAAACTGGGAAAAAGTTTACCGAAACACTCTCAGAAAACTTGCTTGCCGAACTCAAATTAATTTCAAAAAGCGAAGCCCTTTTTAATGTACATTTTCCGATGAGTCCAGAGCTGCTTTCCAAAGCCCAATTTCGATTAAAATTTGAAGAATTATTTTATATCCAACTGCAGCTTATCATCAAAAATTTAACTCAGAAGTCAAAAATAAAAGGCTTTCCTTTTGAAAAAGTCGGCAACTACTTCAATACCTTTTTTAAGACACATTTACCCTTTGAATTAACTGGCGCACAGAAACGTGTTTTAAAAGAAATCCGTGCCGATCTGGGCAGCAATGCACAAATGAACAGATTGTTGCAGGGAGATGTGGGTTCTGGAAAGACTATAGTAGCGTTCATGTCAATGTTGATAGCACTTGACAACGGTTTTCAAGCCTGTTTAATGGCTCCGACTGAAATTTTGTCAGTTCAACACTATAACGGGTTACTTGAATTGTGTAATAAACTGAATATCAGAATAAAAAAACTAACAGGTTCAACTAAAACTTCAGAAAGAAAAGAAATTCATGAAAGTCTAGAAAATGGCGATTTACAAGTACTAGTTGGCACACATGCCCTACTTGAAGACAAGGTGAAATTCAAAAATTTAGGGCTTGCAATTATAGACGAACAGCATCGCTTTGGAGTGGCACAACGAAGTAAATTATGGAAGAAAAATACATCGCCCCCACACATTTTGGTAATGACAGCCACCCCTATTCCCAGAACCTTAGCCATGTCGGTTTACGGCGATTTAGACATCTCTATCATTGATGAATTACCTCCAGGGAGACAATCCATAAAAACGGTACATCGTTATGACAAAAATCGATTGAATGTTTTCAAATTTATTCGAGATGAAATAGCTAAAGGAAGACAAATTTATATAGTCTATCCATTAATTCAGGAAAATGAAAAAATGGATTATAAAGATTTAATGGATGGTTACGAAAGTATTGCTAGAGATTTCCCTATGCCAGATTATCAAATCTCCATAGTACATGGAAAAATGAAGCCTGCGGATAAGGATTATGAAATGCAACGTTTTATAAAGGGCGAAACGCAAATTATGGTAGCTACTACTGTTATTGAGGTGGGTGTCAATGTTCCTAATGCCTCTGTTATGATTATAGAAAGTGCAGAACGCTTTGGTTTATCACAACTACATCAGCTCCGTGGTCGTGTAGGTCGTGGCGCCGAGCAAAGTTATTGTATTCTAATGACTGGACATAAGCTGAGCAACGATAGCAAAACGCGTTTGGAAACTATGGCAAGAACCAGTGACGGTTTTGAAATTGCAGAAGTCGATTTGCGCTTACGTGGTCCAGGTGATATTATGGGAACCCAGCAGAGCGGTGTTTTAAATCTTAAAATTGCGGACATTATAAAAGATAATGATATTTTAAAATTAGCGAGGCATCACGCTAAGAATATACTAAAAAACGATGCCACATTATCTTCTATAGACAATAAAGCCATTTTGGATACTTATAAATCATTAGGGAAATACAAAAATATCTGGAATTATATCTCGTGATTTAGCCGCCTCACTGCATTAAATATATACATTAAAAAAGCTCAACTTTAATAAGTTGAGCTTATCACACAGTTTGTATAAGTAGTTTGATTGATGATTTTTTATAAAGCCCCCAGTTCTCCTAAAAGTTTTTCTGAATTTGCTTTTACATTGGCAGGCGGATTTAGCGATAATGACTTTTTTAAGTGCTTAATGGCGTTTTTCTTATCTCCCATCGTTTTATAACATTCACCTAAACTATCATGGGAATTAGCATCTTTGGGATTATTAGCAACATTTAGCTTAAAGTATTTAAGCGCCCGATCATAATCTTTGGCTGCTAACATTTGATAACCGATATTATTCAATTGGTTTTTATTCGCCATAGTTGAAGCCTCGTCCATTAATGCCGCATATTCTTGAGTCTTCCCAAGCTTATTCAATATTTGACCTTTAATTGCTAGGTTGTTAAACGTCTTTTGACTGTAAAAGTTACCAGTAATAGCACCATTTATCCACCCTAAGGCCTCATTTAAGTCACCACCATTATTTAATGAAAAACGAGCCATATTTTCCCAATTTTGCCTATTAAAACCTAAACTTCCTATAGATTTAGCTCTAAATTCGTTTAAAACAATATTGGTTACATCGAATTCAACTTTAAAAGGAATCTCTTTTTTCTCCCACACAAGAGATACTATAGCATAGGTTGGTTGTATATCGTTAACTTCATAAGTTAACAATTCTCTATGTGCTACAGACTTTGTTTTAACATCTGCTCGCAGTGCATCTTTGGAAGCATCATAAAAATAGCTTCCCCAGGCATTGGCATCATGAGATAAAATGATGGTGGCATTGTCTGCATCTTTTAATTCCACATGAAATCCATAGGTTCCTGCTTTTATGGCTTTTCCTTCTATTTTAGCATCATGGGTTAGTGTAATAATCGTATTTTCGTTCGCTCCTGCCCTCCAAGGTGCTTCAGTAGCCGTTCCAAATCCTAAATTGTTCATTCCATAGGGAACCAATTTCCCCCATATTTCCCTGCCTTTTACACTTGGTCTGGAATAGGTTATTGAAACATCTGAAATACCAATACGTTGGGTCATTGTTGCTTGTTGACTTCCTCGAGGCGTATTTACTTGGGCAAATGAGCTAAAACTTAATGTAAGTAATAAGCACATAAATAATGCGGTAAGATTGTTAGTTTTCATTTTAGTCATATTTTTTGATTGTGTTTTCAAGGTATGTACAAATCCCATCCGCAGATGTTAGCATTATGTTAAAGAATCATTATTTACTGTTAATTAACATAATTTAAGAGTTTCAGAGTGTTTATTTACTTCTTTCAAAACTGCACCTTAATTGAATAGAATTTTTAACTTTGTTCACTTATTTCTTGATGAGAAAACGAATGATAAATATTCATGACAAAACATTAAAAGATCTGGAATTCTCAACTGTTCTGCAACAAGTAAGCGAACATTGTGTGACACCATTAGGTAATGAAAAAGTATTGTTGATTAGCCCTTACAAAACTAAGGATAAACTTACTGATGCTTTGCAATTAACCAATGAGTACCTATCTTCTTTTTACAATGATAACCGTATTCCAAACCATGGTTTTGATGCAATCTCAAAGGAAATCAAACTTTTGCGCATTGAAAACACTTATTTAGAGGTGCATGCATTGAAAAAAATAGTCTCCATGTCGTTAACAACAAATGACATCGTTATATATTTAAAAAAGTTTGAAGAATACTATCCGAAGCTCAACGAATATGCGTCACATATTGAAGTCACCAAAGCTATTATTGAAAAAGTAGATGCCATCGTAGATCGTTTTGGAGATATAAAGGATAACGCGTCCAACTTACTCCTTGAACTGCGTCAGTCCATCAATAAAATAAAAGGTAAAATAAATGCCAGCTTCTCAACAGCCCTAAACACCTACCACAACCTTGAATACTTAGATGATATTCGTGAATCTGTAGTAGACAATAAACGTGTCCTCGCAGTAAAGGCTATGTATCGTCGTAAGGTAAAGGGAGCTATTATGGGCGGGAGCAAAACAGGCAGTATTGTCTATATTGAACCAGAAACGACTTTACAGCATTCAAGAGAACTCAATAATTTAGAATATGAGGAACACGAAGAGGTGATTCGTATTTTAAAAGACCTTACTAATTTTATTCGTCCGTTTTTACCATTACTAGAAGACTACCAAGCATTCTTAATAAATATAGATGTTATTTCGGCAAAAGCGAAGTATGCGAGGGCTATGAATGCTATCCTTCCTGAAATTTCAGAAGAAAGAACTATGTTTTTGAGAGATGCCTATCACCCCCTTTTATATTTAAACAACTTAGAAAAGAAAGAAACGACCTTTCCACAAACCATAGAATTAAAGCAAGATAGTAGAATCATTGTTATTTCGGGACCTAATGCTGGAGGAAAAAGTATTACTCTTAAAACAGTAGGTTTATTGCAAGTCATGCTGCAAAGTGGTTTGCTCATTCCAGTTCATGAGCGTAGTAAAGTTTGTTTATTTGACAGGATTCTTAGTGATATTGGTGATAATCAATCTATCGAGAATCATTTAAGTACCTATAGTTATCGTTTAAAACAAATGAACTATTTTTTAAAGAAATGTAATAAGAATACTCTCTTTTTAATTGATGAGTTCGGTACCGGAAGTGATCCTGAATTAGGTGGTGCTTTAGCTGAAACCTTTTTAGAAGAATTTTATCATAGAGAGGCATTTGGTATCATAACCACACATTATTCTAATTTAAAAATTTTAGCAAATGAACTCCCTTATATGCTTAATGCAAATATGCTTTTTGATGAACGCACACTCCTTCCACTTTTTAAATTGGTTATAGGACAGGCGGGAAGTTCTTTCACCTTTGAAGTAGCTCAAAAGAACGGGATTCCCTATAGTTTAATAAATCGCGCAAAAAAGAAGATTGAGCGTAGCAAGGTACGTTTTGATGCGACTATTGCTAAGCTACAAAAGGAACGTTCACGTTTGGAAAAAACCGGACAATCATTAAAGTTGAATGAGAAGAAAAAAATAGAAGAAGCTGATAAGCTTGAAGAAATCAATGCTAAAATCCAAAAGAAATTAGAAAACTATCAGGAATTGTACGATAGCAACCAACGCCTTATCTATTTAGGACAAAAAGTGAACGATATTGCTGAAAAATACTTAGAAAACAAGCAAAAACGCGAGCTGATGTCTGAACTTTTTAAACTGGTTCAAATTGAAAACTCCAAGCGTAAAAAAGTTACTGCTAAGCAGAAAAAGGCCATAAAAGCTAAGGAACAGCAAGTAAAAAAAGAGGCTGAAAAGGTAGTTACTGTTATACGCAAAAAGAAAAAAGAAGCCAAAAAAAAGGCGGTTGAAGCCCCAAAACCAAAACCTGTTTTAAAAATTGGAGACCGTGTACGCATGGAAGATGGTCGTGCGATTGGGAGTATTGATAAAATAGAAAAAAATAAGGCTGTAGTGAACTATGGTATTTTTACGACTAACGTAAGTATTGATCAGTTAGAACTTGTTGAAGCTGCTAAGAAATGAGTAATGAGTAGTAACTAAGATTAAAAGAGCTATTTTGCAATTTAAAATTGTAACTTTCTTGGAAATATATAAATGATAGATTTACCAAAGCATAAAAAACTTATCCTATTTGATGGTGTTTGTAACCTTTGTAACAGCAGTGTGCAATATGTTATAAAACATGATAAAAAGAATGTGTTTATGTTTGCTGCTTTACAAAGTGAAATTGGTCAAAATTTAATTAAACGCTTTAACATAGATACCGAAAAAACAGATTCTATATTATTATATACTCCAGAAAACAGTTTAGTCTCTAAATCTACTGCAGCCTTAAAAATTGCAAGTCATTTAGGTTTCCCACAAAGTTTAATGGGGATATTCTTTATTATCCCTCCGTTTATTCGAAATTGGGTTTATGATTACATAGCAAAAAACCGTTATAAGTGGTATGGTAAAAAGGATGCCTGTATGATTCCAACGCCAGAATTGAGGAGTAAATTTTTGGAATAATCTTAAATCATAATTACATAACCGAATAATCATTTATTTTATTATTATATTTCTTCTATAACAACTAAATTAACGACTTGGAGGGCTTTACAAATATACACAGGTCTCATTTGAGCTCTATCCCTATATTAGCTTTTGGGACTTGAAACGCTTTGTTATGAAAGTATCAATTCTTAATTAATCTAGTGTAAGCAATCTGCCATTCCAACCATCAGCTTCAATGGCTTTGAGTCCAGTAATACCCGCCTCCTTCATTATATTTAAAAGCGTATTATTAACATAGTAAAATCGATTGTCTCCCTTAGCTCTAAATATCAAAGCATTATTGTTTCTCATTGCTAAAAAATCTACTTGTAATTTTTTTATTTTAGATATTTGAGTTTTATCGATGTACGACATGCGAATATTTGAATTTGCATAGTCAATGAGAGGTCTTTCCTCCAATATATTGATTATAAAATATTGATTTTTAACTGTTTTTTTTCTCTGATCGAACACATTAGTTTCAATGTATTCAACACCAAAAATGCCCAAAGATTTCCAAAGTTCTTTTACTACCGAAGACACTATAATTAAGCCAACCGCATTATTTAAAAAATCATATTCTTTTACTCTATCAGGATAGGTGTCATCAAAATATAATTCGACTGGTGTTTTAAATATTTCTTTAACAGATTTTCTCTCATGAAAATGATAGAAATCATGAATAGAATCATCTACGCCCAATATTGTCCCTGAATCACTTTCACCACAAGGCCTAAGAATAGAATACATAATTTCCTATAAATCAACCAGACTTGAACCAATCTTCTTCTTTCGATTCACCGATTTTGGATGATTATTTTTATTTAACTCAATTTTTATAGATTCAAAAATTAGAGATTTTATTAATTCATTATTGATTTAAATTATTAATTCCTCATAACTGATGAACAACAAAAATATGCATAGTATATTATTTCTCTATACCTGTTTTCAGTGAAAAACTTTGTTAAACAATTATTTAGAATAGCTCACTGATTGTAAGTACCTTACAATTATAAAACGAACCAATCTTCTGGCAGGCAAATAGAAAACGTAAGTAGGCTAAAACTAGCTATCAATTGTATATAGTACGTTTTTAATTTCATCTTTAGACTTAGTCACTTTTCCAAATATTAAATTCATTTTTAATTATATCAATCATTTTTGTAAAATAAATTAATTCATCTATATCTGAGTGATGTCGTAAATAGACATAGGGGTTATAATATTTTATTTTTTTTGACGTATTTTCAAAATTTAATTGAACAACATAACTTTCTCCATCATTAACACCAATAAAGCCACCCCAGGTTAAGATTTTATCTCCTTTTTTATTTACAACCACTTCTGTTCTTTTTTTTAATTTCCAGCGAATTTTTGACATGTCGGGCAAACCTTCAATATTTGTTTTTAAAATCTCCCACCAAATAGTCTTCAATTTTATTTTCGCATTTAATTCACGTTTTTTGTTTCTGTATTTCTTTGACTTCGGACGTTTTTTTCTAACCTCGAAAAAATCAGTCATCCATATTCCAGAGTCATTTAGATACATTCTAAAAACGTCAGTACCTCTAAACGACATCTTTTTGTAAACTCTTATTTCTTCAGTGTTCGTCAATGAGTCACTTAAACCACAACTTTCATTTATTTCAGCCAAACTTTGGCCTAACATTATTGAATTGGAAATTACGCAAGTCAGTATTATTAATAATATTTTCATACTTTTTATTAGATCATTTAGCCTTTATTCAGGACAGGGCATTTAAGCACAATAATTGAACATAATGGACATTGTGACTATATTTTTTATGTAAGCAACTAAATTAATAAATGCTTATTGTCGAAATAGTTCGAATTAAAAATTTATTTTAAACTCCTAAACTTACCCGTCATTCTACTTCTATTCTATAAGTGTAGTTTCTTCCTAATGTTTACTCTTTAACCAAACTCCCCCACTCGGTCCAGGAACCATCGTAAACCGATATATTTTTATATCCTGATATATTAGCACCTAAAGCCAATATACAGGCCGTAATACCAGAACCACAGGAAAAAATAATACGTTCTTCTTTATCTACTATTTTATTTAGAGTTTTCTCGATATCCTTATTAGGTTTTAATTCACCATCAACCAAAAGGTCTTTAAAAGGTAAGTTTATCGAGTTTGGAATATTTCCACCCCTCAAACCTTCTCTAGGCTCTGGTTCCAGACCTTTAAACCTCCCTTTAGATCGTGCATCAATAATGCAATGTGTTTTATTTTTTGAAGCCTCTTTTATGTCATCGAAAAACTTCATGTATTCTTGCTTGTAATTAGCTTCAAAATCACCCGATTTACCAGCGTAATTTTTCATGTTTTCCGTTTCATACCCTCTTTTTTTCCATGAAGGCAACCCACCATTTAAAACAGCAACATTATCATGTCCAAAAGCTTTAAACAACCACCAAACACGAGCACTGGAATAGATCCCTTTGTCATCATAAACCACGACAACACTATTTTTATTTATACCCAGAGCCCTTGCTTCATTTTCAAATTGCTCTTTTGCTGGGAATGTACTTGGAAAAGGCGTATTGACATCACTAAATTTCTTTTTAATATCAAAAAACCGTGCATTTGGTATTTGAGTTTGTGAGATGTCAAATACTTTGTTAATGGTACCATCTAGAATAATAAGATTACTGGCTTCTAAATTTTTGTGAAGCCATTCGACCGAAACTATAGGTGATGCGATTGAAATATCAGTGATCATTATTTTACTTTTTCATAATTATCATCCCATTCTTTAGGTTGTGGTTCATGCAATTTACCTAAAGACTTGGCAACCATCATAGACACCGTAGCATCACCAGTTACGTTCACAACTGTTCTACACATATCCAAAGGTCTATCTACAGCGAAAATAAGTGCTAAACCTATGGGCAACAATTCTGCTGGAAATCCAATAGATTCTAAAACAATAACCAGCATAACCATACCAGCACTAGGTACCGCAGCACTACCTATAGAAGCCAATAAAGCCGTCGCAATTATTACCAATTGATTGGTAAATGTTAAGCCTTCAGGCCAAATAACCTGCATAATAAATACTGCAGCGATACCCTGATACAGACTTGTCCCGTCCATATTAACCGTAGCACCAACAGGCAAAACAAACCCCGAAACTTCTTTGTCAACTCCAATATGCTCTTCTACGCGCTCCATAGTCACTGGTAAAGTGGCTGCACTGCTGCTAGTCGAAAAGGCCAACAGTTGTGCTGGGCTGATCTCTTTCAAAAACCACAAAGGTGATTTTTTAGTATAAAAGCTTACTAATAAGAGGTAAAAACCAATCATTAAAATAAGGCCTGCAACAACGCACAAGGCATAGTTTAATAATTTTATAAGTATTTCGGTATCATCAAAAGCAATAATAACATTTGCCATTAAAGCAAATACGGCATAGGGCGCAAAAAGCATGATTAAGTCTACCATTTTCATGACGACCTCGTTTAACGAATCGAAAAAATTCACTAATGGCTTTGCCTTTTCCTCAGGGATTAACAGTAAACAAATACCGACAAATAATGCAAAGAAAATAACCTGAAGCATCTTTGCATCTCCTAAGGCTTTAAATATATTACTTGGAAAAATATCAACTAGAGCCTGTAAAGGACCTGCATCTTTTTGAGCAGATGCCTTGGTCAACTTATCGGCAACACCTGCATCATTTTCGTATTTTAACTTAATCTTTTCTATGGTGTTTTGTGGCATACCTTCGCCAGGTTTTATTGTATTAACAATGCTTAAACCAATAATTATAGCCACTAAAGTGGTCATAATATAAATACCTATGGTACGCAACCCCATAGTTTTAATTTTAGAAATATCTTTTAAATCTGAAATCCCTTTTATTAAAGAGGCTAAGATTAATGGTACGGCAATGAGCTTAAGCAGGTTTATAAAAATAGTTCCAAACGGTGAAATCCAATCGCTCACAAAATCCTTCCCTCCTACAGAATTCATAATGAACCCAAAAATGATACCCAAAATCATTCCTATAATAATCTTCCAGTGCAATGCTAGTTTTTTCATATAATGATATTTCTATTTAACTAAATATAAATTTAAAGCAAGATAAAGATTTTTAATATGTTTGATAAGGCAATTTATAAATTGCGCATTTATCATTTTGTAGTAACGACCTTCTGTATGGTTCCGTCTTGATTATAATATAGTTTATCAAAACAAATGGATCTGCGATATGGGTGTGGGCTACCTCTATGTCCCCAACCGAATTTTGGTTCTTCTTCAGGGTGATTCCTAAAATACAAATCAGAATTATGATAAAATATGTACCACGCTCCATTATACGCTACTATAGAATGATGGTTTGTCCCACTATTCATTTTCTCTAATATAACCCCTTTATACTTAAAAGGACCTAATGGGTTATCACTGGTACAATACTTGATTTCTCCACTTTTACCAACATAAGATAGATAGTAAACGTTATTGTATTTATGCATCCAAATAGCTTCGAAAAAATCATCAGTCCCTTCCAGCAAATGTACTTTTCCATCATAGGATACCATATCTTTATTCAATTTTACGGCATTAACCACTAATTGCCCCATATAAAGATATGCTTGTCCGTCATCATCAATAAACACAGCTGGATCAATAAAATCCCGATTGCATACTACGCCTTCTGTATTAATATCAATTAAAGGTTTGTTTAACGGATCTGTAAATGGCCCAAAGGGTTTATCACTAACTGCCACACCTATTTTACTTTGTTCTACTGGATAATAAAAATAGTATGAATTATTACGTTTTATACAATCTGGTGCCCAAGCTTTCGATGATGCCCAGCTAATATCATTCAAAGAGAATGCGACACCGTGATCTGTCCAGTTTTGCATATCTGTAGTGGAAAACACATGCCAATCTTTCATATTAAAATTGGTAGCCATGTCTTCATCATGAGAAGGATACACATACAGGGTATCGTTAAAAACTCGCGCAGATGGGTCTGCTGTGTACATATGTTTAATGAAAGGATTTTGAGCAGAACATATGGTTTGAGTTAATAAACAGATAGTGATTAACAGGTACCTTTTCATGTTTTTCTTAAGATTTAGATAAAAAGTGGTAAATAGTTACTAACGATACACTTTATTAATCAAGTAAAAATCGGCTAAAACCAATGCTGCCATCGCTTCTACAATAGGTACAGCTCTTGGAACCACACACGGATCATGACGGCCTTTACCCTGCATCTCGACAGTATTACCTTCCCTATCTATAGTCTCGTATTTCTGAATAAGTGTTGCTACTGGTTTGAAAGCCACATTAAAGTAGATATCCATACCGTTACTTATACCACCTTGAATACCACCAGAAAAGTTCGTTTTTGTAGAGCCATCGTTATTAAACGCATCATTATGATCACTGCCGTACATCATACTGCCTTCAAATCCACTACCATATTCAAATCCTTTTACAGCATTAATAGAAAGCATGGCTTTACCTAATTCTGCATGTAATTTATCAAATACGGGCTCACCTAAGCCTACTGGTACATTTTTAATGACACAACTAACGATCCCTCCTACAGTATCTCCTTTACTTCGAACCTCTTTGATGTATGCCTCCATATCTGCTGCCATATCAAGATCTGGACATCTAACAATATTCGATTCTATTTTGGTTAAATCTAATTCCGTATATGGTTTGCCAAGTTTCATCATACCAACACCAGAGACATAAGCTGTAATTTCGATACCTTTTAGCATTTGTTTAGCAATGGCTCCAGCCACAACACGACATGCAGTTTCTCTTGCAGAACTTCGTCCACCACCACGATAGTCTCTAAAACCATATTTTTTGTCGTATACATAATCTGCATGACTTGGTCTGTAACTATCTTTAATATGGGTATAATCGTGAGATTTTTGGTTAGTATTTTCAATAACAAATCCAATAGAGGTCCCTGTAGTTTTACCTTCAAAAATACCCGAATGAAATTTAACGGTATCTGGCTCCTTTCGCTGCGTAACGATAGCAGATTGACCAGGTTTTCTTCTGTTAAGTTCATTTTGAATAGCTTCTAAATCTAACTCGATTCCAGAAGGACAACCATCAATTACACCACCTAAAGCTGGTCCATGAGATTCTCCATATGTTGTTAAATTAAATAGTTTTCCAAAGGAATTGCCTGCCATAAATAAAATTTTGCTGCTAAAATAAATCTATTATTAGAGATACGAAAGTGAAATAGCATAAAGACCCCGATTTTATTATAATTAATTAAGATAACAATTGTTTAACACAATACTGATATTTAAATAATTATAAGATAATATTTACATAATATAAAAACCTGTAATTTGTAAAATAATCCTAAGGCCTCCTTTATTGAAAATTAAACGAAAAATAGAAATCGCAGTAATCTCAGATGTGCATCTGGGAACGTATGGCTGTCACGCTAAACATCTTCTTACTTATTTAAATAGTATCGAACCTAAAAAACTGGTTTTAAATGGAGATATTGTTGACATCTGGCAATTTAGCAAACGTTACTTTCCTAAGTCGCATTTAAAAGTCATTAAAAAGATTATGGACATGTCCTCTGATGGTGTCGATATCATTTATATTACAGGAAATCATGACGAAATGTTACGTAAATTTAGTAATACAACCATTGGCAATATATCTATTGTGGATAAACTTGTTTTAGAATTAAATGGCAAAAAGGCTTGGTTCTTTCATGGTGATGTTTTTGATGTTTCTATCCAAAATGCTAAATGGCTTGCTAAACTGGGCGGCTATGGCTACGATTTGCTAACACTCCTAAACCGTTTGGTAAATTGGTATTTAGAAAAACAAGGCAAAGAGCGCTATTCATTATCCAAAAAGATTAAAAACGGGGTTAAAAGTGCCGTCAAATATATTAATGATTATGAAAAAGTTATTTCTGATTTAGCTATTGAAAATGGTTATGATTATGTGGTTTGCGGGCACATTCATCAACCAAAAATGGAATACAAAGAAAATAAATATGGTAAAACCATGTATTTAAATTCTGGAGATTGGGTTGAAAACTTCACGGCTCTTGAATATCAATTTAACCGTTGGAAAATATATAATTATAATAAAGATAAATTTGCTCCTTTTTATGTCGATGAAGATATAGAGAACCTGGAAGTTAAAGACTTAATTGCCGCTATTACTATTGTAGAGCAGCAAGAAAAAGGAAATAAAAAATCTAAATAGTATCCTTCTAAATTATAGCTTCAATCATATTTTTCTAATAAAATTCCGTTAATTTTGTCAGTTCATCTACAATTACAGATATCTGATTTCAATGAACAGACTCACCAGAATAACATCAATTCTTATCCAATTGCAATCTAAAAAAGTAGTTACAGCTAAAGAGATTGCCGATCGGTTTGAAATTAGTTTACGAACCGTTTATCGAGATATTAAAACACTGCAGGAGGCTGGCGTTCCTATTGGCTCGGAAAATGGCATTGGGTATTTCATCGTTGATGGTTATTCCCTCCCTCCCATAATGATTACAGAAGAAGAAGCCAACGCTTTGATTGTTTCTGAAAAACTCATTTCCAACCAAGGAGATGCTTCGCTTATTAAGGATTTTAATTCCGTACTCATAAAAATCAAATCGGTTCTAAGGAGTTTTGAAAAAGAAAATATTACCAAATTAGAAAACAGAATAACACCTTCTTTAAAAAAAGAAGTCTTTGAAAGTAATTGGTTATCGACAATTCAAAAATCTATTACCAACACCAAAGTTTTGGAAATCGCTTATCATTCTATTTATAAAGATGAGCAAACACTAAGGAAAATTGAACCTTTAGGTGTTTATTATACAGATAAAGCATGGATAGCCATAGCGTATTGTAGACTAAGGAAGGAAATAAGAGAATTTAGGCTGGATCGAATTTCAAGGATAAATCCCACTTTTGAAACCTTTGATTATCAGCATGATTTTAGTCTTTCAAAATATTTTAGCAGATTTACAGAATCTAGTTGACATAAGGCTGTCACTCCCCCATTTTACTTTTGTTTCATTATTAACTATAAAATAAATAAATGGAACAAAATGAAATCATCCAAATTTCGAAAAAGTACCCGTTAGCTTTTAAAAACATGGATATTAGCTTAATTGATGACTTTTTCTCTAAAAATGCCACAAAAACTGGTTTTATGTACGACTATGAATCTGGTGACTGGACAGATGTTTCTACAACTGAAATTTCAGAAATCAAAAATTGGGTAGCAGATTACAATAAAAATGGTATTATGCCTGATTCTGAAGCAAAAGTTCAAATTCTCGACTTACAGGAAAAAATTGCTGTTGTAAAACTTGAAATGGATTGGGCCCCAAATAGAAAAGGCTGTGATTATCTATTTCTTATAAAAGAGGACACTTGGTTAATCGACAAAATTCTATGGCAAAGTGTTCTATAACTAGACTGTTACAGGATTTTAACACATAAACAACATACAAAAATGAAACAATTAATCACGTTATCAGCCTTCTTAATTCTTTTTGGCTGTAACGCTCAAAAAAAAGAAAAAATGCAAACAGAAAAAAAAGAAAAGGTTGGCACAATAGTCATTGTAATGGAAAAAACCAAGCCCGAATATTCCAAAAATAAGATTATGGAACTTTCCAGAGCTGTGGATCCCATGGTTGACAAATTTGAAGGTTATTTAGGCCGAAAAATGACATTCTCCAATAAAGAACCTGATCTATTGGTAGATCTTGTCTATTATACCAATGTTAAAGCTTTTGAAGATGCATCTGAAATTGAAATGAAAAGCGAAATATGCCAAGCATTTTTTGCAACTATGATCCCAGATACTGAAAGAAGTAAAATGCTAATCACCTCACCACTAATTATGACCACTCCTAAACAGGGAGATGCTAAAGTTGTTGAATTAGTTCTTTTTAAAACAAAACCAGAATTCACAAAAGATCAAATGGTTGATGCGGCGAAAAACATAAACCCAATATTAGAAAAATATAACGGTTATATTTCAAGAAAGCTTTCCATAACGGATGATGGGAAATGGACAGATATCGTTTACTGGACTGACCTGAAAAGTGCAGAAAAAGCATCCAAGCACATCTTAGAAGATCCATTGGCTCAAAAATATTTTGCAATGATAGATGAAACCTCTATGGAATTCTCACATTTAAACGTAGAAATAGATACCGAACGTTAATACATAACTAGACTTTATACTATATTAGTTCGAGTACAGTTGAGATTTTAAAGATATTACATATTATAACATCTCGACTGTACTCTTAATAGATATTAAACATTAAATTTAGCTACAATAAAAAAAATAATGGCAGAATTACTCAAAAATATATACCATACTAAATTCTTTGACAGATTTACTGCATCAGTTCAAGAAGTCGTTTTAGATTTCGATAAAACCGTTTTTCTAAAAGACATATACGACTCTGAATGGGAAAACAGGGAGTTAAAACAGCGCATGCGCCATATCACCCTTGTGCTGAAAAACCATTTGTTTGATGATTTTAATACAAATGTCGACACGCTGCTAAAGCTTATCCCTGTACTAGAAAAAAAAGGTGTTAAACCCGATAATTTAGAGTATATTTTTTTTCCAGATTTTATAGAGCTTTTTGGTTTAGATCATTATGAAACATCCATAAATGCTTTCGAAACCATAACGCAATTTGTGAGCTGTGAATTTGCCGTAAGACCTTTTATAATAAAATATCAAGAAAGTATGATGGAACAAATGCACCTTTGGTCTAAACACAAACATCTCTCGGTTAGACGGCTGGCCTCAGAAGGTTGCAGACCAAGACTTCCTTGGGCCATGGCACTTCCTGCTTTAAAAGAAAACCCAGAACCTATTATTCCTATCCTTAAAAATTTAAAAAACGATCCGTCTGAATATGTGCGAAGAAGTGTAGCAAATAATTTAAACGATATCTCTAAAGATCATCCAGAAACCGTTATTGCACTTGTTAAGGCATGGCATGGTAAAACTAGTGAAACGGATTGGTTGGTTAAACACGCCTGTAGAACCCTTTTAAAACAAGGGAATACAGAAGTTATGGTATTGTTTGGCTTTGGGGCTATTGATAAAATTAAAGTAACCGATTTTAAAATATTGACTCCTAAAGTTAAAATTGGCGCATCGGTAGAGTTTTCATTAAAACTTACCAACACAAGTGATAAAGTTTCAAAAATCCGATTAGAATATGGTCTTTACTATCAAAAAGCAAATGGTTCTTTATCGAGAAAGGTCTTTAAAATAAGTGAAAAGGAATATCCAAAAAAATCTACCACAAGTATACATAGAAAACAATCATTCAAAATCATTACGACCCGTAAGTTCCATATTGGCAAACATCAAATTTCTATAATCATCAATGGCAAAGAAGTGGAGATATTGGATTTTGAACTTATAAAATAAATATTATCACCAAAACAGGGTGTCAGGCACTTATTAACGCCTCTTTTAAAACACTAATTGGATGTTTTGCTTCTCGTTGCGTACCATCCTTTATTTGATGTCTGCAACTGGTTCCGTTGGCAGAAATAATAACAGCTTCTGGCGCTTTTCTAATGGCAGGAAATAGTGTTTGCTCCCCTATTTTCATGCTTACTTCGTAGTGTTCTTTTTCATAACCAAAGCTTCCAGCCATACCACAACAACCACTAGGAATGATTGTGACCCTATAATTTTTGGGTAGGTTTAAAACGGCAAAACTCGATAATTGATTGCTCATAGCTTTTTGGTGACAATGCCCATGAAACTTAATCGTTCTTTCTTGCTGCGTGAATTGCTCTTCCGTAATATGCCCCAAAGCTATCTCTTGTTGAATAAATTCTTCTATTAAAAGAGTAGACTTGGCTATGTTTTCTGCGGAAGCTTTATCATCCGCCAATTTTAAATATTCATCCTTAAAAGTTAAAATAGCAGATGGCTCAATACCTAGCAATGGGGTTTCTTCTGAAATTTTATCTTTAAAAAAAGCTACATTTTTATTAGCAAAATCTTTAGCCTGTTTTAAAAGTCCTTTCGATAAAAATGCCCGTCCAGATTCAACATGATCGATCACTTCTACAAAATAATTCAAGCTTTTTAAAAGTTCCAGGGCATCAATACCAATTTGTGTATCCAAATGATTAGTAAACTCATCATTAAACAAATACACTTTTTTAATATAATTACCTTTATTTCTTATTATCTCAAAGTTTTTATAATACGCATTCAAACTTTGCTCTGAAATTAAGGGCAAGCTTCTTTCTTTTGCTACCCCAAAAGACTTTTTTAAAATTGATGACGTTAAACCATTGCTAAACATAAAATTGGTAAGCCTGTGAAATTTACTTCCAATACTATTTAGCCTATTGTTATAAGCAAACAGTTTTGTTCGTAATGTTACACCATTTTCTTTCTGGTATTGGTATTGAAATTCGGCCTTTAAACTGGCTACATCGACACTACTTGGACATTCACTGGCGCATGCTTTGCAACTTAAACATAAGTCGAAAACCGTTTTTAATTCTTTATGATCAAACTTATTGGCTTTATCTGAATTCGTTAAAAACTCACGCAACGCATTAGCTCTGGCTCTTGTGGTATCTTTTTCATTCCGAGTGGCCCGATAACTTGGACACATGGTACCACCAAATTCAGGAAGTTTTCTACAATCCCCAGAGCCATTACATTTCTCTGCTTCACGTAATATGCCCATAGATTTCGAAAAATCAAGTAAGGTATCTATTTCTGGTTCTGTTCTATTAGAAACATAACGCAATGAAGCATCCATTGGCCATGCTTCAACAATCTTACCTGGATTAAAAATGGCATCAGGATCAAATGCCTTCTTTATTCGTTTTAGTATGTTATAGTTTTCATCGCCAATCATCATTGAAATAAACTCAGAACGCACAATACCGTCTCCATGCTCTCCACTCATAGAGCCTTTGTATTCCTTTACCAAATACGCCACATCTGTTGTTATTTTTCTAAACAAGTCAACATCTGTTTGTTTCTTTAAATCTAAAATTGGACGCAAATGGATTTCCCCAGCACCAGCATGTGCATAATATACAGCCTCTTGATTATAACCTGTCATAAGTTTTGCAAAATCTGCAATATAATTGGATAAATCTGCTAATGCTACTGCTGTATCTTCTATACAAGCAACTCCTTTTTTATCGCCTATAATATTACCTAAAAGCCCTAATCCTGCACTTCGTAAATTGTTTGCTTTGTTAATCGCTTCGCCTTTAAGTATAGGATACGCATAACTTAAGCCCGAAGACTTTATATCTTCCAATAAGTTATTTACCAATCCTTCTACATCTTCTATATTATTTGCGCGGACTTCACACATTAAAATAGCTTTGGGATCTCCCTCTATAAAGCGCCTATTTTCCTGTTGTGTTTTATTATGTTTTGTACAATCTAAAATGGTTTTATCCATCATTTCACAGGTATACAAATTATGTTTCATAACAGGCTCAACCGCTTTTAAACAATTTTCTATACTATCAAAATGTGCTGCAACCATAACGCCTTCCTTTGGAGGAAGTTTGTCCAACTTTAAAGTAATTTGTGTGGTAAAGGCCAAAGTTCCTTCACTTCCCGAAAGCAGTTTGCACATATTAAACTTTTCAGAAGTATCTGTAAACACATCAGATTTAATTAATTCGTCAATAGCATAGCCTGTGTTTCTTCTATGTATCTCTGGTTTCGGAAAATTATCAACGATATTTTTTTGAACGGTTTCTGAAATGAGTTCCGAATAGATAGTTTTGTAAATCTGTCCTTCTAAAGAGTTCTCTTTTGTCTTCTCAACAAATTTATCTGAAGTTATTTCACCAAAAACAGCATCGCTACCATCACTTAAAACAGTCTGTAATGCTATCACTTTATCGCGTGTTACGCCATATTTTATCGACGTTGTCCCAGAGGAATTGTTACCAACCATACCGCCTATCATACATCTATTAGAGGTTGATGTATTGGGGCCAAAAAACAGACCAAACGGTTTCAAATAGTTATTCAATGCATCTCTTACCACACCTGGCTGCACGGTAATGGTTTGTTCTTTTTCATTAAAATCTAAAATTTTGGTAAAATATTTAGATACATCTACCACCAAGCCTTCACCAACACATTGTCCTGCAAGTGAAGTCCCTGCGGTTCTTGGAATTAAAGATATTTTATGTGCCTTGGCAAAAGCGATTAACAGCTTTATATCCTGTTTACTTTTAGGATACGCTACAGCCAGTGGTCGTATTCTATATACAGAAGCATCGGTCGCATATATAGATTTTATTAAATCGTCATAATATAATTCGCCAGAAAGCTGACTGCTTAATCCTTGTAAATGTGGAGTGAGCCCCATTGTTTAATAAATATGTTTATAAATCTAAAAAAGATGTTAAATATAAATACAATTTTGGCGTTATTTTTGTTTAACCAATCAAATATTAAAAGAATAATCTTTTTTGCGAAAGATATCGTATATCATTAATCAAACAAAACTTTAAACTTATGAAGAAATTATTTTTATTATCAGTTGCTATTTTAGGGTTCACTTTTGTCTCTAGCGCTCAAAGTATTTCAGAAAATGCTATTGGATTACGATTAGGTGACAGTGACGGATTTGGTGCTGAAGTATCTTATCAACGTGCTTTAGGTGATAACAATAGATTAGAATTGGATTTGGGATGGCGAGATGGGAATAACTTTGACGGCTTTAAACTTGCTGGATTATACCAATGGATATTTCCACTAGATGGTTCTTTTAATTGGTATGTTGGTGCTGGTGGTGGTATAGGTTCTTTTAGCTTTGATGTACCTGGTGGAAACGATGTAACCGATACATTTGTTTTTGCAGCTGGAGACATTGGTATTGAATATAATTTTGAAATTCCATTATTATTATCGTTAGATTTCAGACCAGAAATTGGTTTTGGTGATGACATTTATGATAATAACGATTTAGATTTTGATATTGCTTTAGGTATTCGTTATCAATTCTAAACTAGAAAAATATATAAGAGCCTTTATTGGCTATCGATGGTCGGAGAAATACCGACCATTTTTTTTAGCATGAACATAGAACATTGAATGCGTCTTTCGGAATTATAGTTACTACAGTATCAAACATTTGGCCAAAGTATCCTCATAAATAGCTTCATACTGTGGTACAATAGCATGCAAATCAAATTTTAAGGCTTCTTTTCTTGCATTATCCTTAAAAGTCTGTAAACGTTCTTCATCACTTAAAATATAAAGGGCATTTTTTGTCATATCGTCTACGTCGCCTACATGACTTAAAAACCCAGATACTCCATGTGCATTGACCTCAGGAATACCTCCTGTATTACTTGATATTACTGGTACGCAAGATGCCATAGCTTCTAATGCAGCTAGACCAAAACTCTCTGTTTTTGAAGGCAATAAGAACAAGTCGCTAAAACATAATATCTTATCTATTTCATTACTCTTTCCAAAGAAAATAACTTTGTCCAGAATCCCTAACTCCTGACAACGCAACTCTATTCTTTCCCGCTCTGGCCCTTCTCCAACCAGCATAAGCTTTGCGGGCATTTCTTTTTGGATATTATAAAACACAGAAATAACGTCTTGAGCTCGTTTTACAGGGCGCAAATTACTAATATGCGTAATGATACGTTCATTATCGTTCGCCATAATGGCACGCTGGCAATCTGTATAACTGTGCTTATACTTATCTAAATCAATAAAGTTTGGCACAACATGAATATCGTTCTTAATGTCAAACAGTCGTAATGTATCGTCTTTTAAACTTTGGGATACTGCCGTTACTGCATCAGATTTATTAATACTAAATGTCACTGCTGGCTTATAAAATGGATGGCTCCCTACCAGGGTAATATCTGTACCATGCAATGTTGTCACGATAGGAACATAAATACCTTCTTCCTGCAACATTTTTTTTGCCATATACGCCGCGTAAGCATGTGGAATGGCATAATGTACATGTAAAATATCTATCTTATGAAGCTTCACCATATCTACTAGCTTACTAGATAAAGCCAGCTCGTAGGGTTGATAGTGAAACAATGGGTATTCTGGAACAGTTACCTCGTGGTAATGCACATTATTACTTAACAGCTCCAATCTAACGGGTTGGTTGTAGGTAATAAAATGGACTTCATGCCCACGTTTAGATAGTTCTAAACCAAGTTCTGTAGCAACAACACCACTTCCTCCAAATGTTGGATAGCAAACAATTCCTATTTTCATTTATGTATATCAATTTTCTTTTCTTGATCAGCGCTCTATTTAATCTTCTATCGCTTCGTAAATTAAGCGTTGTATCTCGGTTCTAATATTCTCTTTCAACAATAGATTCTTACCTGCTTTGGGGTAGGTCCTGTTAGCTAAAAAGATATAAACTATTTCTTCTTCAGGATCTGCCCAGGCATAAGTACCTGTAAATCCTGAATGTCCGAAGCTTGTCATCGAGATACAACCACATGTGGGGCCTTCTTCCCCTAATTGTGGCTTATCAAACCCAACCCCTCTTCTATTTCCTTTACTACAATAATAACAAGTATTGAACTTATCTATAGTTTCTGATTTCAAATAACGCTTACCTCCATAAAAGCCCTTTTGCAAGTACATCTGTAAAATCTTTGCCACATCATTAGCATTACTGAAAATACCTGCATGTCCCCCAATACCATCTTGCATAGCGGCTCCCATATCGTGTACATAACCATGTACCTTTTGGTATCTGTAATAATCGTCTTCTTCGGTAGGAACGATCTTTTTGCTACTTATTTTATGGTATGGGTTATACAATGTATTATTGGCTCCTAATGATTGATAAAAATGATCCTGTACTAATTCATCAAGAGTTTTGTCGTAATGTGTTTCAATAAATTTCTTTAAAATGTAATAAGGAAAGTCACTATATCTATATCGCAGCCTTGTTAATAGTTCTGAATCTTTAATAATACCATTTATAGAATCCTTATAATCAGAGCGTAAAAACAAATTTCTGGTAACTTCTATATTGAATTTACCCGTTCTTTTTCCTCTATAATATTTTTTACTGGGGCGTTTAGTAACAGTGTCTAATGTATGGTAATAAAATGGCTCCCATGGTCTTAATCTAGCATAATGGGACAGCATACTTTTAATGGTTATATTTTCTTTGTTAGAGCCTTTATACTCTGGTAATATTTTTGAAAGCTTGCTATTTAATGATACAATACCCTGTTCTTCTAACTCCATCATTAAAGGCAATGTTGCCAATATTTTGGTTAAAGATGCGACATCATAAATATCATCAAATTCCACTTCATTCTTTCCTTTGTAGGTATGTTTTCCAAAACTCTTGTTATAAATAACCTGCCCTTTTCTTGCAACTAATAATTGAATACCAGGTGTCATCTTATGTTTTACAGCATGTAATGCTAAAGAATCCACACGTTTTAATTTCTGGGAATTCATCCCAACACGTTCTGGAATGGTATAGCCCAATCTTTTAATGGCATTGAGGTGATGTCCATCACCAGCTTTGAAAAAGTCACCTACAGATACCGGTAAATGTCCTTTGGCTGCAATAGCTCCGAAAATGAGCTGTGCCGATTTTCGCTGGGCTATATCACTGTTTTGATAACTAACTACGATACTTTCTATATTTTCAATACTTTTTAATTCTGAAAGCGCATAAGGTTTTACAAAGGCATCTAAAATAACGGTATGTGTTCGTGCTATTTCATGTAACCAAACTAATTCCTTATTAGTAAATTGATAGTCCTTCCACGGACTATCATTTGAACGATGCAAACCGACAATGACCGTATTATATACTTGAAGCTTTTTAATTAATTCATCTAAATTATTGGCTGTAATATGATGTACTTTCGTGTATTTTTTTAATTCATTAAAAAATGCCAAACCACTATCATCTCCCATACTCACGTAGGCAATTGTTTTAGTTTCTAGTTGCCTTAAGGGTATTAAATGTCTATCATTTTTTGCAACAGTAATAGCATCTTCTATTAATTCTTCATACAAAATATCATCTTCGAGCCTATTTAAGTCCTTTGTTAGACCATAAAGCCCAATAGGTTCGTAATTATGTAATCCTACTTTATATTTAGCCAGTAATATTTTTTTAACCGAATGTGCTAAACGCTCTTCTGTAATATCTCCTTTATTACAAGCATCAATAATTTTAGAAACACCTATACCTACATCTTCAGACATGAGCATCACATCATTTCCAGCATTAAAGGCTGCTAAATCTATATCGCCCGTTTCACTAAAATCTGACGCTCCTTTCATAGTTAGTGCATCAGTAAATATAAGCCCTTGAAAACCTAGGGAGTCTTTTAAAATATCCGTAACAATATGCTTTGATAATGAAGATGGGTAGCCAGATCGGGGTTCTAAACTAGGCACGTTTAAATGTGCTACCATAACACTGGAAAGCCCTTTCTTAATAAGTTTTCTATAGGGATATAACTCAATAGAATCAATGCGTTTTGCATTAAAGTTTATAGTTGGTAACGTTTCATGCGAATCTTGATCTGTATCGCCGTGACCAGGAAAATGTTTTGCATTGGCTAATACACCTGCTTCTTGAATACCTTTCATAAAAGCCAGAGCTTTTTCGGTGACATTATCACGATCTTCTCCAAAAGATCGATTTCCAATAATGGGATTTTTAGGGTTTGTATTAATATCGACAACAGGAGCAAAATTAAAATGAACTCCTAGACGTTTACAGTGTTCGCCTATCTTTTTACCTGTTTCTTCTATGAGGTCATTGTCCTTTATAGCTCCCAAAGTCATATTCCATGGAAAGGCATAAGTAGAATCTAAACGCATGCTAAGCCCCCACTCTGCATCCATTCCAATCAATAATGGTGTTTTGGAAAATGACTGTAATTCATTATTTAATCTTGCTTGCCTAACAGGACCGCCATTTGAATAAATTAAACCACCAATATGATAATCTTTAATGAGCTGAACAATTTTGTTTTTTGAATCGGCATCTTGATCAGACATTACCTGTACCATGTATAATTGTCCGACCTTCTCTGCCAAAGTCATAGATTCATAAATACTATCTACCCATTTTTTCTGAGCTTTTTCATCATCAGCAAGCAATGGGTTTTTAGTCACTTGACCAAATACAGAAAAGATTGTAAAAAAGGATATTCCTATAAAAAAGATATGGCGCATAAAAGAATGGATTAGAAGCGTTAATAGCTATTAACTTAATACTAATAATGATGCCAAATTAATACTTTTAAAGAGAAGATAAAAAGACTTTAGGGTAGATTTTTATAGAAATAACCAACTACTATTTTATAAAGTATTAATATTAGTGCTCTCTATCAAGTATTTATCTATTCCTTTTAAACTCTGGATACTTTTAATTAAATTATTGAAGCCTGTATAATTTTAGGTTTGAGCAAGCCCATACTGTTTTCTACGAATCGGATCCTTTTATTCAATTAAATCAATATGCCTATCGTGATAGCCCAATAGATATAACACACCGTCCAAGCCTATACTCGATATTGAGCTTTGTGCATTATCTTTTACCGTTGGTTTTGCGTGAAAGGCAATCCCTAACCCTGCCAGATTTAACATAGGAAGATCATTCGCGCCATCACCAACTGCAATGGTTTGACTGATATCTATTTCTTCATTTTTAGCAATTTCTTTAAGGTATTCTGCTTTTTTATTACCGTCCACAATATCCCCAAGGTAGCCACCAGTTAAAACACCATCTTTAATTTCTAATTGGTTAGCATAGACATAGTCCATACCCAATTCTTCTTTTAAATAGTGTCCAAAGTAAGTAAAGCCACCCGATAGAATAGCTGTTTTAAACCCATAACTTTTTAAAGTATCTATAAGTCTTTTAGCGCCTTTGGTTATAGGTAAATTAATAGCCACATTATGAAGCACGTCTTCACTTAAGCCTTTAAGCAATTTCATACGACGCTTAAAACTCTCGGTAAAGTCAATTTCTCCCTGCATAGCAGATTCTGTAATGGCTTTTACTTCCTCTCCAACTCCAGCTAATTCAGCCAGTTCGTCAATAACCTCGGTTTGTATTAATGTAGAATCCATATCAAAACAAACTAAGCGTCTGTTTCTTCTATAAATATTATCTTCCTGAAAAGCAATATCCACATCCAATTCTCTTGAAATTTCCATAAACTTTGCAGTCATTTCTGCTTTGTTATCAATCTTTCCTCGAATCGATAACTGGATAGATGCTCTGGGATATTCTTCGGGCCTTACTAAAGATAAACGCCCCGTTAGCCTTTTAATAGAGTCTATATTTAAATTCTTTTCTGAAATGACTTTAGTGACTTCCGATATTTGCTCAGCTGCTAGTTTTTCTCCTAAAATAGTGACTATATACCTATCTTTTCCTTGCGAGTTTACCCATTTTTCGTAATCTTCGAGTGTAATTGGCGTAAACTTCGCTGTAATCCCCAACTCATAAGCTTTAAAAAGTATATCTTTTAGTACAGCCGCCGATTTTGCCCCAGACTTAATTTCAAATAGCATACCCAGAGACAATGTATCATGAATATTTGCCTGTCCAATATCTAATATTTTGGCTCCATATTGGGATAAAACAGATGTTAAACTAGAGGTTAATCCAGGTTTATCTTGCCCAGAAATATTTAGTAGAATTATATCGTTAGCCATAATTTCATATTTACGCTTTTGAAAGCTGTAAAAATCATTATTCTATTTGATATATAAAAGTTTTTTTAGGGTAAATACCTTGCTATCTTATATTTTTTTGGCAGAAAATAAATATGAAACGATGATCCAGAATTAATCGCCTTTTCTTTTTCTAGTCAGGCAATGATTTTGCTGAAATTTCGAAATTATAAATAAGCTTATTTAATAAACCTACTATGCCAACTCTCACTAGCTGGAACTTCCCAATTTTCTTTAAATTCTGAAATATTAGTCACTAAATTATTAAATACAATGGTATTTTTAGAAATGGCTTTGTCCTTTGCCATTTTCTTAAAGTCAATAAGCGGCTTATAGGCAATGTATTCACCTTGTTTGTAGGACACATTCATTTTATCCATTAAGTCAATATTGTATGCTTTTTCTAATTGTTGAATGAAATGGACCGAAGCATCAATCGAACAACCTGTAGCTGCATTTAAACTTTGGTTCAAACCTATAATAATAAAGCGTTTGTACTTAATTAAATACCCTGCTTGTAAATCGCTTCCATGAGCTGTCCAATTCTCTATAAAGGTATTTAACTTAGACTGTATCTCTTCTATCTCCCGCTCTGTAAATGAGCGATTTGCCTGGTAAATCCAAACGCGTGATTCTTCTGGTAATATGTTAAAATCTACTAACATTTTAATGAGTTAAATAAAGTGGATCCTACTTAGGTAGGAATGATAAAAACTATAAATCCTGAGCATTAGCAATAAGCTCAGCGATATCCATAACATCAACATCGGCTTCTTTTTCTTTAGCCTTAACGCCATCGGTTATCATGGTATTACAAAATGGACAACCTGCTGCAATAATTTCTGGTTTTACGTCTAATGCCTGTTCTGTTCTTTCAACATTAACGTCTTTATCACCTTTTTCTGGTTCTTTAAACATTTGTGCGCCTCCTGCTCCACAGCATAAACCGTTGCGTCTGCAATTTTTCATTTCAACCAATTCTGCTTCTAACTTTCGTATAAGTTCTCTTGGAGCTTCATATACGTTATTGGCTCTACCTAAATAGCAAGGGTCATGAAATGTAATACGCTTACCTTTAAACTGTCCGCCCTCCACAGTTAATCGGCCTTCATCCAACAACGTTTTTAAAAACTGTGTGTGGTGCATAACCTCATAATTACCTCCTAGTTCTGGGTACTCATTTTTGATTGTATTAAAACAATGTGGGCAAGCTGTCACTATTTTTTTAACTTCGTAAGCATTTAATACTTCTATATTAGTTACCGCCTGCATTTGAAACAAAAATTCATTTCCTGAGCGCTTTGCAGGATCTCCTGTACAACTCTCTTCGGTTCCCAATACGGCAAACTCGACATTAGCTTTGTTCAATAATTTAACAAAAGCCTTTGTGATTTTTTTTGCTCTATCATCAAAACTACCTGCACAACCAACCCAAAATAATACTTCTGGTTGCTTGCCTTGAGCCATAAATTCTGCCATGGTTGGCACTTTTAGTAATTCGCTCATTTTTTATTTTGATTTTTTGAATTTATATAATAAACTATTCGTTCTTCCAATTTAATCGATCCATTTGATTATATGGCCATGGCGCCCCATTGTTCTCAATATTGGTCATCATATTATTTAATTCTGTAGGAGCTGCAGATTGTTCCATCACCAAATAACGACGCATATCTAAAATAATGGATAGAGGGTCTATACTTACTGGGCAAGCCTCTACACAAGCATTACATGAAGTACAAGCCCAAAGCTCTTCCCGGGTTATATAATGATCCAATAGCTGCTTTCCGTCGTCTTTAAACTCGCCTTTATTGGTATCTATATTTTTACCAACCTCTTCTAAACGGTCTCTGGTATCCATCATAATCTTACGAGGCGATAGTTTCTTCCCTGTTTGATTAGCAGGGCATTCGCTGGTACAACGACCACATTCCGTACACGTATAAGCATTCAATAATTGCACCCAGCTTAAATCCTGCACATCACTAGCTCCAAACTTAGCAGGGATATCTCCTTCAGTCCCTTCTGCGGGTGCTGCAAACGGATCGATGTTAGGATCCATCATCATTTTAACTTCTTTGGTAACCGCTTCTAAATTATCCAGCTGTCCTTTAGGCTGTAGTTTGCCATAAAATGTGTTTGGAAAAGCTAATAAAATATGTAAGTGCTTTGAAAAATAAAGATAATTCAAGAAAATGAGTATACCTATAATATGCAACCACCATGCGCTTCTTTCAATAAAATGCAATGTACCATTTGATAAACCACTAAACCAAGGAGCTATAAACTGACTGATAACATTACCTGAGTTCATCGTTTGGAAATGAATATCTGTGGCATTCATAACCAAGAACAAAGTCATAAGTACCATTTCGAAATATAAAATGTTATTCCCATCATTTTTAGGCCAGCTGGTCATTTCACTTTTCCAGAATCGTTGCAGCCTTATGACATTCCTGCGTATCCAAAATAAAATAACAGACACAAATACCAAAACTGCTAATACCTCAAAAGCACCAATTAAAAACCCGTAAAAAGATTGTGGTAAGACTTTTAAGCCTATTCTATGGGTTCCGAAAATACCATCAATGATGATTTCCAAAACCTCCATATTAATTATTATAAAACCAACATATACGATAGCATGCAAAAAACCTGCAATAGGTCGGCGTACCATTTTACTTTGCCCTAAGGCAATCATGGCCATGTTTTTCCAACGTTGTGATTTATTATCACTAACATCTATATCACGGCCCAATTTAATATTTCGACTAAGCTTTTTTACATTTTTAACAAAATAACCAATACCAGCAATTAGTATTATAGCAAAAAGAATATTAGGTAAATATTGCATAAGGTTTATTTAGTTTCCTCTTCTTTATATGGAATTTCCTTTTTTGATAAAATTCTAAAATAGCGTTTTGGGTGCAACTTGATATCTCTCAATAAAGCTTCCATTTCTTTGGTGGCACCTTCTAAATTATTGTATAACGCTTTATCTTTTAGAAGTTTCCCCATAGAGCCTTCTCCCTTTTCAAGGGCCGTTAATATGCCATTTAAATTGTTCAGGGTTTTGTTCAAGTTTTCTACCGTTGTACCTACATTGGCATTTTTTAATTCCGTAGTCAATGCTGCCAAACCATCACTGGTAGCCTTAAACTTTTCTAGAATACCTGTTATATTTTTATCATTTTTTGATATAACACGATTAACGGTATTTGATGTTGTCTTGAAAGATTTTAGGGTTTCATTTAACTCTCTAATGGTGCTTTTTAAGCCTGCCTCAGAATGATCATTAACAAATGTATTTAAACTTGTAAACAAGGTATCTGTTGCTCTTAACGTAGAATTAAGCTCACTGCTAATGCCTGAAAAATTCTTTGAAAGGCTGGATACCAAGCCTGTTTCTACTTCAGATTTCAAAACGGTCCCTGGTTTTGCAGTTTCTCCATCTTCTGCCATAATGATAGCTATAGCATTCCCTCCCATTAAGCTGGTTTCATAAAGCCTTACAATACTATTTTTTGAAAACTTTAATTCTTCATTTACAAAAAATGCAACTCTGGTTTTTCCAGTTTTAAAATCGTAAGCAATATCTTTAATTTTCCCTACGGGATTTCCTTTAACCGTTACCAATGACGATTGGCTCAAGGCATTATAATCAAACTCGGTATAATAAACATTTGTGGAATCGAACAGGTTTTGACCTTTTAAATAATTAAATCCAAAAATGAATAGGACAATCCCTAATATTACTAATATGCCTGTTTTAACTTCTTTTGATATTTTCAAACTATAATGTATTAGAAAACAAATTTAAAATAAATTTGAAAGAAACAGCTTAATTCGTAGTTGTTTTTAAAGCATCAATCAATGCCATTTTTTTTCCATCTTTAAAAGCTACAATAAAACTTGAAGCATATCCTTTTTCTGAGGCTTCCGCTTCTAGTTCTTTTATCTTATCATAATTAGATGTAGCGCCATAGAAGTATTTATAGACATGGCCGTCTTTTAAACGAGACACACCTTGCAATCCCTTAAAATTATAAGGCTTGGTTTCAAGTGGTGTAGATCCTGCAGCAATTTGAACTTTAAAAACAATCCCTTCCAAGGTCGGTTCATCAGGTTGTTCTATGACGATATCACCATCGTTTGAAAAATCATTTATATTTTTATCCAAACTGTTTTTATACTCCAAGATTGCATTAGCAATAGATCTGGAAATTTGCTGCTGACCTTTTTTAGAGTTTAAATAAGATCCTTCCTTTTTATATGTTAAAAAACCTGTTTCAACCAAAACACTTGGCATAACTGTTTGATGTAAAACAATAAACCCTGCCTGTTTAACCCCTCTGTTTTTACGTTTCAATGTATTGGTAAACTTTTTTTGTATTAAACTTGCCAGTGAAATACTTTGATCCAGATATTCTTCCTGGCTCAATAATATACTCATAACAGATTCTGGTGAATTAGGATCGAAGCCTGCATAATTTTTTTCATAATCATCTTCAAGAAAAATCACCGAGTTTTCCTTTTTAGCCACTTCAAAATTCGTTTGATTCTTGTGCGTCCCTAGTACAAATGTCTCTGTTCCATGAGCTTGCGAGCTATGAGAATTACAGTGTACAGATACAAATAAATCTGCATTGGCCTTATTGGCAATTTGTCCTCTAACAAACAAATCGATAAACACATCTTTTTTTCGTGTGTAAATAACTTCTATATTAGGGTCTTTTTTGAGTAGTTTTCCAACCTCTAAAACTATTTTTAGGGCAATATCCTTTTCTTTATACCCATTGCCTAGATTACCTGGATCATGACCACCATGACCAGCATCTAAAACAACGACAAACTTATCTTTATTAGAATTTCCATCTTTTTCTATAAATGATGAAAATGTTAATACTATTATAAAGGATACGAAAAGTAATACTCTGTGCGTTTTCATGTGGTATATAAATTTATTTTAATCGAAAACATGCAACACCTTAATATATTTGCCGTTTTAACAAAGAGGTTTATTAAGAGTTCTATCGATTAAAAACTCGGTTTATTTTAATTTTAAATTTTTAACTGATTATTAAATCAATCACAGAAAAATATATGTAATTTTGGCTTTTCAAAAACCGAGCCATACTTTTACAAAAATACATTTAAAAGCGTTGCATACAAACAACTTTAAAATACTTTTTGCACTAAGTTTTACAGTGTTTATTAACACGTTAAGCTTTGCACAAGATATTCCAAAAAAGGGAAAAACTATTAAACAAAGTGTTAGAGACAGTGTGGTTGTTAGTACTGACAGTCTTCTTGTTCCTGAGATTTCTGAAAAAAGCCAGGATTCCACATTAACCGATTCTGTTCCTCCTAAAAAAGATCTTTTAGAAAATATTGTTATCTATCATGCCGAAGATTACACCAAATTTAACCAGAAAAAACAAAAGCTTTACTTGTATAACCAGGCCAAAATAGATTATGGCGATATGAACATCACTTCTGGTAGCATTGTTATTGATTACACAAAAAATACAGTATATGCTAAAGGAATAACGGACTCTATTGAGGGCTATACCCAAAAACCTGTTTTTACTCAGGGTAATAATGTGGTAGAGCCCGATTCCATTATTTTTAATACTGAAACCAAAAAGGCGCTTATATTTAACTCTAAAACAGAACAAGGCGAAGGAACTGTCATTGCACAAATTACCAAGAAAGAAAATGATTCTGTTTATTTCTTGAGAAATGCTAAATATACCACTGCGGTTGATCTAGAAGACCCTGAGTATTATATTAAACTTCGAAAAGCAAAAATTGTCCCTGGTAAAAAAATAGTTACAGGCTTAGCCAATTTATTTATATATGATGTACCAACCCCTATTGGTGTCCCTTTTGCCTTTTTTCCTCAAAGTGAAACACAGACTTCTGGGTTAATCATACCATCCTTTGGAGAGCAAAACGACCGCGGATTCTTTTTACAAAATGGCGGTTATTATTTTGCCATTAGCGATTATATAGATTTAGCAGCTATTGGAGATTACTATACCAATGGCAGTTATGGTCTGCGATTAGAAAGTACGTACGCCAAACGCTACAGGTTTAGAGGTAATTTAGGGTTTAGATATGAAAACATCATTAATAGTGAACGAGGTTTTCCAGATTATTCCAGAAGTACTATTTATAACCTAAGGTGGTCTCATAGTCAAGATGCTAAAGCAAATCCTAATTCGCGATTTTCAGCTTCAGTTAACCTGGGTAGTAGTACCTATTACCGTTCTTCTGTAAATCAGGTAAACACAGGAGCCTTTTTAAATAATACTTTATCATCATCTGTATCATACTCTAAATCGTTTCAAGGAGAACCCCAGGTAAATTTTAGCCTAACAGCTACACATTCACAAAATACCAATACCGAGGTTATAAACATGACACTTCCAACATTTCAAGGGAGTGTTGGCAGAATGTACCCATTTGCTTCAAAAACTGGATCTAAAAAAGGCATTATTCAAAATATAAATTTACAATACAATATAAGAGGTGAAAATAGAATTCAAACAACAGACTCCCTTTTCTTCAAAAAAGAAATGTTTGATGATGCCAAAACAGGTTTTCAACATACCATCCCATTAAGTACCAATTTTAAATTATTTAAATATTTTAGTCTTAGTGCCAGTACTAATTTTAATGAAGTTTGGACTTTTAAAACTATAAAGGAATCTTATGATATTGCAGAACGTAAAACCATCAAAGAGACCATCAATGGATTTGACTCTTTTAGGACTTATAATTTTAGTTCTAGTTTAGGTACGACTATTTATGGGATGTTTAATTTTGAAAAAGAAGGCAAAGACCCAAAAATAAAAGCCATAAGACATGTCATTAGACCTTCAATAAGCTATAACATAAACCCTGCTTTTGATAGATATTATGAAAATGCCGAGGTAATAAATGCTGATGGATTAACAGAAGGAGAACGAGATGTAATTCTAAGTAATACCGACTTAGAATATACACGTTTTCAAGAATTAGCAGTTGGCGGTTCTCCTAGTAATAATTTTTCAAGCTCTGTAGGATTCTCGCTTTCAAATAATTTTGAAGCCAAAGTCCGTGATAAAGATAGTACGGCAACCGAACCTAAAAAAGTCATCCTATTAAATAATTTAAATTTTTCTACATCTTATAATATTGCTGGTGATTCACTGAACTGGAGCCCTGTAAGGGTAAGTGGTGGTACCCAACTTTTCGACAATAAGCTGAGTTTGAATTTTGGAGCTACTTTAGACCCTTATGCTCTGGATAATAATAACAGAAAAATCAATCAGTTTAACATTGATAATGGTGGAAGCCTTTTTAGATTAACAAGTGCCAATGCAACGGCTAGTTGGTCTTTATCGAGTAAAAATGGCGATAGCAAAGAAAAAGATAAAAATCTTGAAGAAAATTTACGTAGTGGTGGTCGAGCAGATGATCTGTTTGGTGTTTCTGAAGATTTTGCCAATCAACAGATCAATAACGATGATGATGACAAAGAAAAGCCTCCTAGTGACCATTATAATTATAAAATACCTTGGAATCTGCGTTTAGCGTATGCTGTGAACTATTCTAATTCTAGACGGCAAAACGAAATTTCTTCACACTCGCTCATGTTTTCTGGAGATATAGAATTGTCTCCTAAATGGTCCATCGGGGCATCATCTGGATACGATTTAAAGAATGCTGGTTTTACCTATACACAACTACGTTTTGAACGTGATTTATTGAGTTGGCGTATGAATTTTAGTTGGGTACCCTTTAGTACAAGAAGTTCATGGAATTTCTTTATTGGTATTAAGTCAAGTATTTTAAAAGATTTAAAATATGAAAAACGAAGACAACCAGATATTACGCTCTAGGTAATTGAAAAGAAACGTATTTACAATGAAAAAAATAATTACAACATTTAAAGCACCAGCTCCTATTGGCCCCTATAATCAGGCAGTACTAAGTGGCAATACTTTATATACTTCTGGGCAAATTGCCCTAAATCCAGAAACAGGAGCCCTTGTTTTGAAAGATATAAAAACAGAGACAGGACAAGTTATGCAAAATCTTAAAGCGGTTCTAGAGGCGGCAAATATGACTTTTGATCATGTTATAAAAACTTCCATTTTTATTAGTAACATGGATGATTTTACCCAGATAAATGAGGTGTATGGTCGTTATTTTAATGATGATACAGCGCCAGCTCGAGAAACGGTACAGGTTGCTCGGTTACCAAAAGATGTTAATGTAGAAATTAGCATGATTGCTATTAAGTGAAAAGCAAAAAAGAAAATGTTTTTTTGCCTATGTATCTTTTCTATTTGAGTATTTAATTAATAAGTTTTTTAGTTGGTCTGTATCTATTGGTTTTGCTAAAAACTCATCTATTCCAGCCAGTTTGGCATTAGCTATATCTTCTTCAAAAGCACTGGCAGAAACGGCAATTATTGGCGTATTTTTAGTTGTATACTTTTCGGTTGCCCTTATGGCTTTAGTTGCTTGATAACCATCCATATCTGGCATATAAATATCCATAAACACCATATCGAAATCTAAAATTTTATATAGCTCAACAGCTTCAATACCATTCTTAACAAAAATACAATCGGCACCTTGTCGTTCCAGTAAAAATTTAATTACTTTTTGATTCATCCTATTATCCTCTGCAACCAAGACATTAAATTTATCCAAAAAGATTGGTTTTATTTCGACATTTTCAGCTTTAATATTTAATGTCTTTTTTAACTGTAAGCTAAAATAGAAAGTCGACCCCTCATTTTCTTTGGTTTCTAAATTCAATTCACCTCCCATTAGTTTTACCAACTGATGTGAAATAGAAAGTCCAATACCTCCTCCCCTATAATCTCTCATCATAGAAGCATCGTAAGGGCTTGAAGCATTGTCGAAAATTCGCTTAATTTCCTCTTGCCGTATACCAATACCTGTATCTTTAACATAAAATGTTACTATTTGATCGTCGTCAATACCTATAGTTTGATCAACTATAATAGATATTTTTCCTGAGTTAGTAAACTTTATGGCATTATTAATCAAATTAATTAATACTTGCTGAATTCTAGCGGAATCACCTAAAACCATAAAGGTATCCTTCTCTTCATATAAGAACTTGAAATCAAATTCGAGACCTTTTTCCCAAGCTTGATATTCAAAAACTTTAAAAAGGTGAGATAGATCTGATTTTAAATCGATTGCTGATACGTCCAATTCGAGACCTCCCGATTGCACATCGGCATTATCGGTCACCATATTCACTAACTGCAATAGATGTCTCGAAGAATATTCTGCAATTTCTACTTGTGCTTTCTGGTCATCATTAAGATCCGTCTGCTTCAACATATTTAACATACCTAAAACAGTACTGAGCAACGTACGAATCTCGTAACTCATATTAGTTAAATAAATTGATTTATACTCAACGACTTTATCAGATTCTTCAAGGCTTTCTTTTAACTCTTCAATTCTCAGATATAAATTTCGCTGTCTGGTATCATTTTTTAATTGATTTTTAAAAAAGTACTGTAGAACAAAAACTTGGATTGTCGTTAGAAAAAACAAGAACAATGCTATGGTTTCTAAAACAATTATCTTTTCGAGAAATAAATAGCCTCCCAATAGAATTGTAACTATAGAAATAAAAATAAAGAAAGATAATACCTTTCTTTTTTTTATAGATCTGGTTACATGCGAGAAAAAGCCCATTTATTAGTACGTTTTAACAAACTTATTCAAAATTATATCAAAACTTTATAATTCCTTTATTTTTATTTCTCTAAATTCTATGCCTTGCCCTTCGGCCTGCAAACCAATATAGCCTTCTGTTAACTTTTTTCCATCAATTTTAACTGCTGGATTATATCCTTTAGTAGTCCCGCCCCCTATTTGCGGTTTCGTATATCTAAGCACTTCTTTGCCATTTACCATGTGTATAATGAGTGAGTCGGCATGAACAAGCAGTTCGCCTTTAATCCATTCATCCCATTTATACGTTTTAGAAGATGATGATACACAATGGCGGGTGGCCATTTCGTTGTTTACAAAGATTTCGGTACCAGGTGAACACATATTCCCAGTTGGTCTTGATACACCTTCCTTTTCTTCTGCTAAAATCTGGTATTCGACCGATATGGGCCAATTTTGCTCTTTTAGTATGGTTTTAGGAGCTTGAGAATGAAACATAATCCCACTGTTTCTATAGGTATATGATGCGGCATCTTTCATCCATTGGTCCGTAAACCTATATTCAAATTTTAAGTGATAGGAAGAAAATGGTTTGTTATAGAATAAATGGCCATACCGATCACCAAACTCATTATAACCATCATAATTAACTTGAATAACGCCATCTTTTACTCGAAACGTATTGGCGTAATTATCTCCCAGTTCATGATGGTAAAACTTAGGGATCCAACCATCTAAATTTTCGCCATTAAAGAGTCGTACCCATTGGTCAATTTCATTATTATTAGCCTTTTTTGAACTTTTAGAGCCACATGATGTGACACCTAAAACAACGATGAGTATCATCGAAATTTTGAATTTACGCATTTATAGAAGCCTTTAAAATTATATATTAAACGATAGAAAAGACTAATATACTGAATTACCGATTGAAACTAAACATGAAAAACGTGTAGACTTCGTTTAGTTTATATATAATTTTATTAAGCTATTAAAATACTATAAATTCTTAGTGTGAAAAGAAACTAGACCTTCAATAGGTCTTCTTTCAAAATTGCCAACTGTGAATCCCATCTCTTGGGCTACAGATTTGATTTCATCCTGAGAAAAATATGCTATAGATCCTGCAAAATGAACTGGAACCGTTTTTAATTCCTCTCTATATTGCATAATCATATTGGCAGCAAATAACCGAATACCTTTTTTTATAAGGTTGATCGTGTATTCTGAATCTTTGTGTAAGAACATAAACTCGGCAAAATTTGCTAAGTATGCATTCGGGTTTGGTTGCTTATATAAATTATACTTTATATAATCAGATTCCATATTGAATTTAGTCCCAAAAGCAACTTTAACATCTTCTGGCATATGGTTAAAGTAATAGTCCCTGATTAGTTGACGTCCATAATAATTACCAGAAGCATCATCCATAACAGAATAACCTAAAGAAACAACACGTTGCTCCAATTGCTCTCCATTATAGTAACTACAATTAGATCCGGTTCCTAAAATACAAACTACTGCGGCTTCTTTATCATGGTTAATCGTCGAATAAACCGCTGCCATGGTATCTTCGTTTACTTCAACATGAGCATTAACGAATATAGATTCCAGTGCTCCTTTTAAAAGTGCGACCGGTTTTTCTGTTCCGCAACCAGCTCCATAAAAGAAAATATGTGTGACACTATTTTTATGTTCTTTTAATAAACTATTGGATTTAATTATCTTTTTTAGTTTCTTTTCAGATAAAATAGCTGGATTAAGTCCTTTTGTACGAATCTTTTCAAGTAATTGATTACCATTATTATCTACTGCTATCCAATCGGACTTTGTAGAACCACTATCAACAATTAAAATCATAAGTTTATATATAAAAAATCCACAGAATTACTTTGTATACAAAATAATTCTGTGGACTGAATTAATAATTTATATGGAACCAATGTGTTGTGCCAAATCAACTAATTTAGTTGAATAACCAAACTCATTATCATACCAAGACACTAATTTAATAAAGTTATCATTTAATGCCATACTTGCGTTAGCATCAAATGTACTTGTTTTTGGTTCAGATACGAAATCCTGAGATACAACACCTTCTTCTGTATATCCTAAAATACCGCTTAATTCATTTTCTGAAGCATCTTTTAAAGCTGCTTTTACATCTTCAAAAGAAGCGCTTTTTTCTAAACGACATGTTAAATCTACAACAGATACATCAACAGTAGGAATTCTAAAAGCCATACCTGTTAATTTACCATTTAATTCTGGAATTACTTTTCCAACCGCTTTTGCTGCTCCAGTAGATGCAGGTACAATATTATTTAAAGAAGCTCTTCCTAATCTGTAATCTTTTCTTGAAGGCCCATCAACAGTAAATTGTGTTGCAGTGGCAGCATGAACTGTAGTCATTAACCCCTCTGCTATACCAAATTTATCGTTAATTACTTTAGCTAAAGGTGCTAAACAGTTCGTTGTACAAGATGCATTAGATACAATTGTATGATCTGCAGTAATTTCATCATGGTTAACTCCCATTACAAACATTGGTGCGTCTGCAGATGGTGCAGAGATAGCTACTTTTTTAGCTCCAGCAGTAATATGCTTTTGAGCACCTTCTAGATTAGTAAAGATACCTGTACAATCTAAAACAACTTCTGCTCCAACAGCATCCCATTTTAAATCTTCTGGGTTACGCTCGGCAGTAATTCTAATTTCATTACCGTTAACTACTAAGTTACCATTGTTTGTTTCTATAGTTCCATCAAACTGTCCGTGAACAGAATCGTATTTTAATAAATATGCTAAATGCTCTACATCTAGTAAATCGTTTATTCCAACTACTTCAATATCTGGTCTAGAAGCTGCTACTCTAAAAGCAATTCTTCCTATTCTTCCAAATCCGTTAATTCCTAATTTTAATTTTGACATAATCTTGTTTATAAATGTTAAGTGCTCATGATGTCTGAGACACGCAATAGTTCTAAGTTAATTTTTGACTTTCCTTTAATGGCTTTTTCTAATGGTGTTAATTCTACTTTATTATCTAATAAACCTACCATATAATTTGTTTCTCCTCCTAATAAAGACTCAACTGCTTTGACTCCCATTCTACTTGCTAAAACGCGATCGAAACATGATGGTGCACCACCACGTTGCATATGACCTAAAACAGATACTCGAACATCGTAACCTTCCATGTTTTCATCTACATAATCTTTAAGTTCGAATATATTCTTTCCTATTTTATCACCTTCAGCAACAATAACAATACTTGAAGTTTTACCAGATTTTCTACTTTTATTTAGTGAGTCTACCAGTCTATCCAGTCCTAAGTCTTCTTCAGGAATCAGTATTTCTTCGGCACCACCAGCAATACCTGTATTTAAAGCGATATGACCTACATCACGTCCCATTACTTCTACAAAGAACAATCTGTTATGAGAACTTGCAGTATCACGAATCTTGTCGATAGCATCTACAACTGTATTTAAAGCTGTATCGAATCCTAAAGTATGGGATGTTCCATAAATATCATTATCTATAGTACCTGGTATTCCCATTACTGGAAAATCAAATTCCTGATTAAAAATAAGTGCTCCTGTAAAAGAACCATCTCCACCGACAACAACCAATCCATCAACATTAGCATCAGTTAATTGTTTGAATGCTTTTTGCCTACCTTCTACAGTTCTAAATTCTTTAGAGCGTGCAGATTTTAAGATAGTACCTCCTTTGTTTATGATTCCTTTTACACTACGAGCGTCCATAGACTTGAAATCGCCCTCTATCAAACCTTCGTATCCGCGATAAACACCTACACATTCAATATTATGATATGCACATGTTCTAACAACCGAACGAATGGCCGCATTCATCCCTGGAGAATCTCCTCCTGAGGTTAAAACGGCTACTTTTTTTATTGCTTTTGGCATTAAACTTTATAATTTATACGTAAAATTAGTAAACTAAACGCACATATCTATAAGCATTTATCTTATTTTAATTTTAGTAGTTGAACTATAACGTTTTAGTTAATAAAAAACTTATTTTATTAAGAAAACAACTATAAATATTACAAAAAAATGATAATTTATTTTTGTGTAGAAGGTTTTACTTTAATGAAATTTGGCAAGGCACTTGCATCTTGGGCATCGGTTTTTTCCTGTGGTTCAATTTCTTCTTTTTTAGATTTTTTAAAGAAGTTTTGAAGCAGTTCTTTAAAAGTATCAAAATCGACATTATATGAAAGTCCAACGCCCTGAGTATACCCTATGGCTTCACCAAAATTTCTAATACTATTTTCTCTATTAAACACTTTAGCTGTTAATGTGCCTTCTTCATTCAATAGAAAATCAATTTCTACATCTCCTGCAATAACGGTTTCTGTTGCGCCTGCACCGCCTACTGGCACCCCTACTTTACCATTTATAAGTACCCGATCGCTAATTTGTGTTTGTATGGTAGCAACAACGCGATCGTCTGTTTGGTAGTCTGGTCTGTTTTGGCCCGCTTCATAATTGACACCCAAGTTAAGTTTACTATCCCCATTTGTAAAAATACCACTAATAATACCATTAAGTCGTTCTGAAATAGTTCCAGAAAAATTTAATTCGTTTAACCCTCTAGAAAAAGCACCTGTAGATATTAAGTATAGTGCTTGGTTTTGCCTATCATCTGCAGACTCTAATCGGTATTGAAGCTCAGACTTAATAGTCGAGTTCACATTGGGAAACTCGAAACTAAAATCTGGATCGGGTTTTTCCAGGTCTCCTTTTAAACTAATATTCAACTCTACTGGAATACTTCTGTTTATGGGGTTATCTAATAACGGTGAGGGGTTAGCCTGCGTTTTGTAAATAGCATTCATATTCATGATGGCGTTTAATGGATCACCATTCCAAGCCAAGGTTCCACCAGGCTGCACAATAAACTCTTTCTGAATTAAACCACCATAGGCAAAATTATAGACACCTTCAAATACAGAGAAATCTCCCCACATCTTAAATTTACCATTAGTATTAATTTCAACTAATAATCCACCTCGTCCACGTCCTTTTAATGAATGTCCTGTGTTTTTATCTATAATAATTTCAACTTCGGCCTCTTCTGTGAGATCTAAATCGAAATCCAGCTCCAATCCCTTTATTTCATTAAAAACAACCTCTTCACCTTTTCGTCTGGCTTCTTTTTCTTCTTTTGTTATAAAATGAATAAATGTATTATCTCCAAAAGATTCTGCATCACTAAGTGGTATTTTAAATACAGTACCGCGCTTGGTAGCTCCTATAACATCGATAACTAATTGCTCTGTTGGTCCAGAAATACTAGCTCTCCCCCCTATAAAACCAGTACCATAATATAAAGCATCTTCTGTTTCTTTAGTATCCAAGACTAATAACCGAGGGGTTTTTAAGTCTAAATCCAGACTCCAATTTGAAAAATTCACATGGCTTAACGAACCATTGAGTTCTCCTTTAGAGCGGTACTTGGTATCTTTTAGCTGTATTTTGTTAAAAATAAAACGCTGATCTTTTAGAGTAACGGAAGCCTTATTATTAAAATCGTAATCAACATTAAGATATGGAATACCTAGACCTGCATGATCTAAAGTTAAATCCCCATTGATATCTGGATGATTAAGTTTACCCACTACATGTACATCTCCCGAAGCTTGTCCACGTATATTCGTCAGAACATCTTCTAACAACGGATTTAAAGGCACTAAATTAAAATCATTAAAGTTTAAATTAGCATCTATGGTTGCCCGCTCACCTTTAACATTAATGTCTCCTATGGCGCTAAACGATTTTGAAACATCATTTTTAATGATGACATCCATTTTATAGTTGGTAAGCGTTTTATTTCCAGTTATGGCAGCATCAAATGAGCCTAATAAAAAATCATTAACCTTAAAATCGTCGATTATAATTGAAGAGTTTGGTAAATAATTCCCGTTCTTTTGAAGGATATCCAGTTTACCATTTACGTTACCTGCTAATGCCAAGCTATCTATATCTGGTGTTATTTTTGCTAAATCAACATTTTTAAAGTTTAGTTTTAAATCTTTTTCGGTTGAATCCCGTAAAAAGCCTGAAAGTTTAATTTCTTCATTGTTATGATTAATTTTAAACCTATCGATATCAAACTTGGTGAAGTCTTTATTGAACGACACTTTATTAAACCTATTCTTATCTTCATTAATAAACCACTTATTATTTTTAATGGTCACATCAGATTTTTTAAAGCCTATAACCGATTCATTATCTTCATTTATAGTATGGTAAAAACTTAAATTATAGCTGTCATTATTACGCTTTCCTCCTTTAAACTCAGAACGCATAAACAACGTGTCATTAACTGTTACGTTAATTAAATTGAATTTAGAAACATTGTAGTATTCTGTACTTAAACTATCTATTTCTATGTATGTATTGAAAAGCGGATTGCTGTTATCTACTTGCAAATCAATATGACTGGCAAAATTATCCAACAATCTAATTTTTGGTGACTTAAATGTGAGCTTAAAGTTTTTTTCATCACTTTCTACACGCCCTCGGATGAACGTATTTTTACCAAGTTCAACTTCTGGGTAAACGACCTCAATAATCTTATTATAAATTTTAAAATTAAAATCTATGCTTTGATTTGTCGCTACCTCATGTGGAACATAATTGGTATAGATATGTCCCAATGAGTTTTCGAATAACTTCCTTAAATCTTTAAATACAAAACGCCCTTGTAGCTCACCTTCAATAATATCAGGAGAATTAAATTCGATAAATCGGGTATCGCCTTCAAATCGAGATAGCACGTCTAGTTTATTAAAATAATAACTGTCGTTTTGATTTTTATAAGAGGTCCTCCTAAAAGAAATTTTACCATAAGCATCATCATAATTACTAGCGTTCATATTCATTTTAACACGGCTTCTAAAGATGGAAAGGCTATCTTTCTTCACGAAGTTTAACACCTTTAAATTCGCGTAATCAACATTGGCCTCAAAATCGTATTTCTTAACAGTTTCAGAAAAATCCACAAGTCCTGCAAAATTCAATTTTAAGTTTTTATCATTAACAGTCAGGTTACCATCAAAAATTTTATTTCTAACATTCCCGGCAACCTTAACTCCCTTATAATTATAATCATTATAGTCAACTTCAAAAACATCTCCCCTTACCTGTGTATTAATATTTTCTGCAACAAAGCCTTTACCGTTTACATCAAAATTTAAAGAGGCATTACCAACTGCTGGGTCATTAAGGAATGTTCCAAAATCAAATTGTTCAAAAATGATGTTCCCTTTGTATGAAGCATTATCAATATCATTAATTTTTGCTATTTCTAAATTAGAATCGATAAACCCCAGTTCTGTAACTATTTCAATATCTGCAATAACTTTTGAGGAGGTGACTTGTGAATTACCAACAATGATGAACATACCCAACCTATCGAATGAGGTCGGTATAGCCTCTCCCAAAACATTAGGTAGTAAGCTTTTTAAATCTTTATAGGTTGACGATAGGTTTCTAAAATACCCATTCATAGAAAAATTGTCTGCTTTTTTATTAAACAAGTTTTTAAAATGGATGTCGCCGTAAACCCTTGTATTTCTACTCGTATTTAATTTTAAGTTCTTGGTTTGTAAATCGTTTAAAGTGCCCGATAAGTTAACACTGAATTTCGCAGACTGATTAGCGCCAAACTCGTTATAAAATGTATTGAGTTCATCCAACTGTACAGTTGAATCCTTAAAATTTGCAGATACCAAAACTTTGTCTGTAAAGAATTGTAAATCTTTTCTATCATAAGAAAATTTAAGACCCCCTTTTAAAGTAGAACCTGGAGTTTCTATTTGAAGATTAGCAAACGTCATATCTGTAAGTGTATATGCAAAATCTGTCATAAGGTTCTGCATAACCAGTTCTCGATCGTCAACAAAGGACAAGGTATTAATCCTAGCACTTACATCACTTCCCTTAATTAAAAAATTAGTGGCATTTATATTTAAATTATTGAAGTGAAGGATATTTGCGCTTTCTTTATTTTCATCCGATAATTCAAAAACGCTATTATAAATAGACACATCACTAGACGATAATAAAAAGCTACCATCCCCTTTCTTTGGGTTATCCCCTTCCAACTTAGCAACAAAAACATCCAGATTAGTATCTTTAGCACCTTCATATGTTTTTATATTAAAAAACATGTCTATAATATCAATATCTCCAAATTCTAATTTACCATTAGATAAATTTCTAAAATTTAAAATAGAGGTATTTAATTCTGCTATGATTATAAGGGCGTTTTTTTTATAATCTTCAATGTAGATGTTTTTAAGTTCTACATCGCCATTAAACTGCAAACCAATTTTATCAATATTTATATTAGTTCCAAAATCTTCATTTATCTTTTTTGTAGCATAATTCCCTAAACTCGTTTGAACAAAGGGTATAGAAAGTACCAGCACCAAGATGATGAAAAGCAGCAAAAGAATGCCGACTACCTTTGATACTATTTTTAAGATCTTTTTGATACTATTTTAAATTATAATTTGAATTAAGAATACCCTATTTTTGTACTTACGAATAAAAATTACTGATTAGATTTTTATTCTGTTTCAAAATTAACAATTATTGTGCCTAATATTTACTAATGTCTTCACAAAATATTTACATTCTGGGAATTGAGTCCTCTTGCGATGATACTGCTGCCTCTGTAATACACAACGGCAAAATTTTAAGCAATGTTATAGCAAGCCAAAAAATACATGAAGAATACGGTGGTGTGGTGCCAGAATTAGCTTCTAGGGCGCACCAGCAAAACATTGTCCCTGTTGTACATCAAGCTCTAAAAAAAGCAGGGATAACCAAGGAGCAATTACATGCTGTGGCATTTACGCGTGGTCCTGGTTTAATGGGCTCTTTACTCGTAGGGACTTCCTTTGCTAAATCTTTTGCTTATGGATTAAACATTCCTTTAATAGATGTTAACCACATGCAAGCGCATATTTTAGCACATTTTATAGATGAAGAAGGTTTTAATAAACCATCGTTTCCATTTATTGCAATGACTATTTCTGGTGGGCATACTCAAATTGTTGAAGTGAAAAGTCATTTTGATATGACCGTTATTGGTGAAACCATCGACGATGCTGTGGGGGAAGCTTATGATAAAAGTGGAAAAATATTAGGTTTAGGATATCCTGCTGGGCCAGAAATTGATAAACGTGCGCAAAAAGGCAACCCTAAGGCATATCAATTTACCAAACCTAAAGTAGCTGGTTTAAACTTTAGCTTTTCTGGGCTTAAGACAGCTATTCTTTATTTTGTTCAACGCGAGGTAAAAGCGAATCCTAACTTTATTGAAGAAAACCTTAATAATATCTGTGCGTCTATACAATACACGATTATTGGTATTTTAATCGATAAATTAAAACTAGCAACCAAACAAACAGGTATCAAACAAATTGCCATTGGAGGTGGTGTTTCTGCTAATTCTGGGATACGACAAGCCTTAAAAGACGGTGAACAAAAATTTGGTTGGACGACTTACGTCCCAAAATTTGAATTTACTACCGATAATGCGGCCATGATAGCTATTGTGGGGTATTTAAAATATTTGGAAGGTGATTTTGCTGAACAGAATATTACGGCTTCTGCTAGGTTAAAGATATAGTTTGCAGTGTTCAGTAATCAGTTTTAGAATAAGAAATCATTTTTATCTTCGCTATATGCAATTATTTTACAATCCCGATATAACAGAAAGTACAGTACAATTTACTTTTCCTAAAGATGAAAGTAAGCATATTGTAAAGGTATTGCGTAAAAATATCGGAGATACTTTGCATATCACGAACGGACTTGGCTCGTTATTTATTGCTGAAATCACCATCCCAAATGTTAATAAGTGTGTGGCTACTATCGTATCTAAATCACTACAACCAAAAAAAGATTATCATGTACATTTAGCTGTAGCTCCAACAAAAATGAACGATCGTTACGAATGGTTTTTGGAAAAAGCTACCGAGATTGGTATCGATTGCATCACGCCTATTATTTGCGATCACAGTGAACGTAAGGTCATTAAACCTGAACGTTTTGAGCGTATTTTACAATCGGCTATGAAACAGTCTTTAAATTGTTATTTGCCTAAATTAAACGATGCCATTCCCTTTAAAACTTTCTTGGATCAGGATTTTAATGGCGACTTATTTATTGCGCATTGTGAGGAAACGGACAGAAAATCTTTAAAACAAGCACTAAAACCACAACAAGATATTACTATTTTAATAGGACCCGAAGGTGATTTTTCTACTAAAGAAATCGAACTGGCCCTTCAAAATAATTTTATCCCCGTTACTTTAGGGGATACCCGATTACGTACAGAAACAGCCGCTATTGTTGCTTGTCATTCGGTAGCTTTTATAAATGAATTATAGTTTTATCTGACTGCCTCCTGTAATATCTAAATTTTCAGTTTGTACCAACGCCACAATAGATAATTTATCACTTTGTTTGACCAAATCTGGAATAACAATACTTGTTTTTCCATTCGCAGAATCTAGATTTAGATACACTTCTTCAACAACAATATTGGTGTTTTTAAGTGTTCTGTTTCGGTTTTCACCACGTTTAATGGAAGTGATTCTCTCACTAATAACCAAAGCCACTCGCAGCGTTTTTTTATCAATAGTACCTGCTACTTTATAATCGAAAGAAAACCTGTCGTTCGCTTTCTTTATATGACTAAGGCTAACTTTATTTACGGGTGTTTTATTTAAATAGCTATTAAGTTTTACAGTCATTATGTTTTTGCTAGAACCAACAAAATGTTCTTTGCCGTTTACTACTATTTGCGGCGTGTAAATAGAACCTGTATTAAACTTATGCCCATAAGCGCGCTGTTTATTACTAAATGTTTTCTTGCTAAAAGGATCTTTCCAACCGATATAATTCCAATAATCTACATGATACGATAAAGCAATCACTTCTTTATCAGAATATTTCTTTTTAACTTCATCTAATAAATCATCAGCTGGTGGGCAACTCGAACAACCTTGAGACGTAAACAATTCTAAAACAACGAGAGGTTTAAATGGTTCTGTTTTTTCTGATTTAAATACAAGTGATGATATAATTATAGTTAAAAGTATCTTTTGCATAGCAATTCTTTTTATTTTTGAATCTATGATACTTAGTTGGATGAAAATCGAAAATCTTACAAAAGCGCTTGTATTTGGTGTATTTTTTTTAACTGCAAATGGCACGGCTCAAGAGCTGGCAATTTTAAAATATAAAGGTGGGGGGGATTGGTATGGTAATCCGACTGCATTACCAAATTTAATTGCTTTTTGTAATCAAAATATAAATACCAAAATAACATCCAAACCACAAACTGTAGAGGTAGGTAGTGCTGATATTTTTCAGTTTCCCTTATTGCACATGACAGGGCATGGCAATGTATTTTTTAGTGAAGCAGATGCAGAAAATTTAAGAAACTATTTAATATCTGGTGGGTTTCTGCATATAGACGACAATTATGGCATGAAACCTTTTATAACCAAAGAGCTTAAAAAAGTATTTCCTGATAAAGATTTAATTGAACTCGCTGCCAACCATAAAATATTCAATACGGTTTACAAGTTTCCGAAGGGTCTACCCAAAATTCATGAGCATGATGGTAAACGCCCTCAAGCTTTTGGAATTTTTCAAGACGACCGGCTTGTATTATTATTCACTTACGAAAGTGATTTGGGAGATGGCTGGGAAGACACCGAAGTACACAACGACCCTGCAGATGTTAGAGAAAAGGCACTTAAAATGGGCGCTAATATTGTTAAATATGCTTTTGAAAACTAAGTTAATATGAAATTAAGTTACTATTGCAGTTCTTGTAAGAAAGAGAATTACTTAAAAACATCTGCTTCAGACAGGTATGCCTTTTTGAAGGAATATGGCAAAAATGAAATCAATGAACGTTGTAAACATTGTGGAAATCATACCAAAAGACATATTAACAGATTACATGCTGAACCTAACAAGCTTGTTCTTATTGGAGGTGTTTTAATTGCAATTGTAGTTACCGTCTTACTATGGGATTTTGGATTTATTAGTACATTAAGCGCAACTATTCCTATAGGAATCTGGATGGATCAAAATAAAAAAACAAGCTTATTTAATAGGTCTATGGTAAAATAATTAACCTCGTGCTAAAACACTATGAAGAACCTTCTATCGGTTGTTATTGAATTCATTTTTTATATAGATCCTAACAAGAGTAGATAGAGACTCTCAAAATGAGGCAAATACTGATAAATATGCTTTTGAAAATTGATTTTATCCCGTTACACAAAGACTGATTTAAAATTTCCCACGAACACTTTAATTGGACACCGAATACGGCCAATCAAACACCAAATACTGAATACTAAAAATGCAACTCACCCACTATAATACAAACTTTTCTAAACGCTCCTTCCCTATTACTTTAGTGTGCGACAATGTCACGAATGCACCAAATATAGGTAGTTTGTTTAGAGTTTCTGATGCTTTTGGAGTTGAAAAACTTGTTCTTTGTGGGGAACATATTCCGCTTGGTCGTAAAATGACAAAAACGTCGAGAGCAACCGAAAAATCTGTTGATTATGAAATTGTATCATCAGCTTCAGAGACAGTTAAAACCCTTAAAACAAATGGTTATCAAATTATTTCATTAGAAATCACAGATGCCAGCCAGCCCATTCATAACTTTAAATTTTCAGATAAAAAACCAATCGCTTTGGTTATTGGCGATGAAAATTTTGGGGTTTCTGAGGCTATTTTAGATTTGTCTGACGTTAGTATTCATATAGACATGTTTGGTCAAAACAGTAGCATGAACGTGGTTCAGGCAACCAATATTGCGCTTTATGAACTAACGAAGCAGCTTCTTTAATTAATTAACTACCCCTCCAACTACCATTTAATAAGAAGATTGTCATGTCACTTCATTCCTTACAATGACAAATAATATTATATTTACTAAATGAATCTATTTTTATGAATTCCAACACAATTTCTAATGGTATTTTAAAAGCCATAGCTATTATTTTAGGTATAGCTTTAGTGCTTTACTTTTTATACCAAATACAATCTGTTATTGGTTATGTGGCTATTGCTGCCGTTATTTCGTTAATAGGACGGCCTATTGTTCTCTTTTTAGAACATCGTTTAAAGTTTAAAAATACCATTGCCGTTATAGTCACAATGGTATTTCTTTTAGGGCTGTTTTTAGGTTTGGTAGGTTTATTTATTCCACTGGTTATAAAACAAGGACAGAATTTGTCTTTATTAAATATTGACGAATTGCAGATCAATATTGAAAATTTGTATGCAGAAATTATTAATTATTTTGATCTACATCAGATAGATTTAGAACAATCTATTAAAGAATCTGACCTATTATCAAAAATAGACTATTCATTGATTCCCAATTTTTTAAATTCGGTAGTTAGTGGTTTGGGCAGCTTTAGTATTGGTTTGTTTTCTGTACTTTTTATTTCTTTTTTCTTTTTAAAGGATAGTCGCTTATTCGAAAATGGTCTTTTAACCTTCATACCAGACAACAAAGAGTCTCGTTGGAAAAAATCATCAAACAAAATTAAAGATCTACTTTCCAGATATTTTGTAGGACTCATTTTTCAAATATTAATTTTATTCATCATCTACACAATCGGTCTCCTTATTATAGGTGTTGAAAATGCCATCGTCATTGCATTTCTATGTGCTTTATTAAATCTTATTCCCTATGTAGGACCACTAGTTGGAGCGTTATTAATGATAACATTAACCATGACAAGTAATCTTGGCGAGAGTTTTAGTGACGTTATTTTACCCAAAACATTTTGGGTATTTATTGTATTTATGATCGGACAGTTGGTTGATAATTTTGGTAGCCAGCCCATCATATTTTCAAAAAGTGTTAAATCACATCCATTAGAAATATTTTTAGTGATTTTAATTACTGGTATATTGTTTGGTGTTATCGGCTTAATTATTGCTGTTCCAGCCTATACAGCAATAAAAGTTATTTTAAAGGAGTTTTTATCTGAAAACAAGATTGTAAAGAAACTTACTAAAGATCTATAACTTCACTGTTTGAATACCGCTATTTTAAATACCGAAATACAAAAGTTTATAAACGCCCATTTAAATTCTGATGTGGCCACTTTGCTGTTAAAAGGCATCCTGTTTCCTTCTGTGGAAGCTAAAACCATTATTGAACAAATCGAAGCAAAAAAGCGTTGTGAAAAAAAACTGCCCACCTGGTTCCATTCCAAAGACATTTATTACCCCAATAAGTTAAATATCGAACAGACCTCTTCAGAAATAACAGCCAAACACAAAGCCAATTTAATAAACGGCGCATCCATCATAGATCTAACTGGTGGTTTTGGGGTAGACTGCTATTTTTTTTCGAAAGTATTTAAAGCTGTTACACATTGTGAAATAAATAATAACCTATCAAATATTGTCGCTCATAATTACAAACAACTAGGTACAGATAATATACTCGTTAAAAACATAGACGGTATCGATTATTTAAACGCTTCACAAAAAACATATGATTGGATTTATATAGACCCTTCCAGAAGACATAATAGCAAAGGAAAAGTCTTCTTTTTAAATGATTGTCTTCCTAACGTTCCAGAACATCTTGATTTGCTATTTAAACACTCAAAAAATATTCTGATTAAAACATCGCCCTTACTCGATTTATCAATCGGTATAAATGAACTGAAGTTTGTTAAAACCATTCATGTCGTCGCTGTAAATAACGAAGTAAAAGAATTGCTTTGGAGCTTACAAAATGGCTTTGAAGGCGACATCAGTATTGTAACAGTAAATATTAAAAAGGATACAAAAACATATTTTCATTTTACATTAGCTAAAGAAAAAGCTTTAAAATCAAAATACCACCAACCACTAACTTATTTATACGAACCTAATAGTGCCATTTTAAAAGCGGGTGCGTTTCATGCCATCAGCAATAAACTTAACGTTTACAAGCTTCACAAACACACTCATTTATATACCAACGATGCGTTAATCGACTTCCCTGGCAGGTCTTTTAAAATTGAAAATATAATCCCTTATAATAAAAAGGCATTAAAAAAAATTGGGATCTCTAAAGCAAATATTACGATTAGAAATTTTCCTGAAACGGTCCAACAAATTCGAAAAAAGTTGAATATTAAGGAAGGCGGAGATTTTTATTTGTTCTTTACCACAAATATTGATAACAATAAAATGGTGATTATTTCTACTAAAGTCAATTAGAAAAAGGGTTTATTCTTCTTACTAAATCAATAACCAAAACATTTACTTGAACCAAAATAAATAATTTTAAGTTAACCAGAAATCCCCTAGATTTGTAAATAAACATATATGGGATATAAAGGACATATATCCTTTATATTATTGTTGTATGCCATTACGGAAAAGCCAACCGCACATTAAGCACATTTGGTTTTTGCCACCACACAATCCAAAGCTGAAAACCAAAAGAGCTTAATCTTTCCACCACTTCTGACCATTACGATTTTGTCTTTCTTCTAGTCGGATACATCACCTGTTGTTTTTTGAATTGACCAATTTCTTCTCTTAACGTTTGATTTATATTGTGAATCAAATCATTTTGGAATTTCATAATTCCTAATAAATCGTGCATTGCATTTAGATTTTCTAATTGCTTGTAAACAATCTCCTCTAAATCGGCTTTGGTATATCTTTTGCTCATAATCTATAAGTATTGAAAAGTATTCTTTAGAATTTCTAAACAAATCTATTTAAAGTCTATCAAAATTCAAAATAAAACTTTAGAAATTCTATAATTTTCTTTTCAAGAGTTAAATTTATCTCAACAAATTCGAAAGATTTATGACTTCTTTAGGGCTATACTTAACAAAAAAATCTGTGAATAGAGCTATGGTTTCCAGACGGACTGGAATCAGTCAAGCACGGCTTTCACAGTTGACTTCAAATGAATCGACAAAACTTCGAGCAGATGAATTGTATTTAATTGCCTTAGCAATTGACATTGATCCTGGAGAAATGTTTAAAGAGGTATTTAGCGATTTAAAGTTGGAAAACTAATGATAACAACAAAGAATTTAAAAGAAGTTTTAGAAAACCTTGGTTTTTCATCAAAAGGAGATTTGTTCACTAAAAAATTTGAATCCTATGATTGTTTCCTTAAAGTAGATTTTAAGAGAAAAGCTATTTATTACCCTGAAAAAAAAGGATTTAAAATAAACGACAAAACAACTTGTAATTTTTCTTCAAAAGAAAATTTTGTAGTACTCGAATGCGTAAACAGACTACTTGAACAAGGCTATAATCCAGCACATTTGGAATTGGAACCTAAATGGAAAGTTGGACACGGAGCAAGTGGTGGAAAAGCAGATATTTTAGTAAAAGATAACAAAGGAAAATCTTTACTGATTATCGAATGTAAAAATGCAGGAACTGAATTCGCAAAGCATTGGAACGAAACTTTAGAAAACGGAAGTCAACTTTTTGGATATGCACAACAAGAAAGAGATGCTTCTTTTCTTTGTCTTTACGCTTCCGATTTTATTGATGGTAAAGTACAGCCAAATTATCGATTAATTACACTTCAAGACAACGAACAATATTTAGAAGACAACCTAAAACTAGAAAGTTTTAAAGACGCTAAAGTTCGAGAAGATTTACATAGAGTTTGGAAAAATACTTATCAAAAAGATTATACGACAAAAGGACTTTTTGAAAAAGATATTCAAGCCTATAATATTGGAAAGAAAAAATATACAATTGACGACTTAAGTTTAATCGATAGCACAACAAAACAAAGTAAACATCACGCTTTTGCAACAATTTTAAGAAAGTACAATGTTTCTGGTCGAGAAAATGCTTTTGATAAATTAGTTAATCTGTTTTTATGCAAAATTGTTGATGAAAAAAACAATCCAAACGACTTACAATTTTACTGGAAAGGAATTGCTTACGATACACCTTTTGAACTTCAAGACCGTTTACAAAAATTGTATCAAACTGGAATGAATATCTTCCTTAAAGAAGATGTTACCTATATAGACAATCAACAAATAGACAAGGCATTTTGGGCATTTAAAAATGACCCAGATGCTACAAGAGAAACAATTAAAAGCTATTTCAGACAATTAAAATTCTTTACCAACAACGACTTCGCATTTATTGACGTTCACAATGAACGATTGTTTTATGAAAATGCAGAAGTTTTAATTGATATTGTGCGTCTTTTTCAAGACACGAAAATTACAAGTTCTTCTAAAAATCAATTTTTGGGAGATATGTTTGAAAACTTTTTGGATGGTGGTGTAAAACAATCCGAAGGACAGTTTTTTACACCAATGCCAATAACAAGATTTATTATTCAATCGCTTCCTTTAGAGCAAATGATAAATGAAAGTCAACAAATACCTAAAGCAATTGATTATGCTTGTGGTTCAGGACACTTTTTAAATGAGTTGGCTTCACAAATGAGACCTTTTATTGAAAAAAATAAAGAGGTTAGTTTAGAAGAATATCACAAAGCAATACACGGAATAGAAAAAGAATATCGATTATCTAAAGTCGCCAAAGTTTCTGCTTTTATGTATGGTCAAGACAACATTGATATTACTTATGCAGATGCTTTAGCAAAATTAGACAAGTTTAAAGCAAACGACTATCAAATATTAGTTGCAAATCCACCTTATAGTGTAAAAGGTTTTCTTGGTACTTTAGACCAAGATAGTAAAGAAAGTTATGAACTTTTAAATACACTTTCAAGCAAACAAATACCAACAAATAATTCAATTGAGTGCTTTTTTATAGAAAGAGCAAAACAAATGTTAGGTCCAAATGGTGTTGGTGCTATAATCGTTCCTTCTTCCATTTTATCAAATGGAGACAGTACTTATATTGAAACTAGAAGTATTCTATTAAAATATTTTGATATTATTTCAATTTCTGAATTTGGTTCTGGAACTTTCGGTAAAACTGGAACGAATACAGTTACTCTATTTTTAAGAAGAAAAGGAAACGAACCTGAACAGGCAGTTCATTATCAAAACAGAGTAAATGATTGGTTTAGTGGTGACACAAAAAAGCAAAAAGTGTTTGACGACCAACATTTTATAGAAAGTTACTGTCAACATATTGACATCGATTTTGAAGACTACAAAACGTTATTACAAGGTAAACCAAATAGTAATTTATTAAAAGTAGAAATGTTTGTAGAATACCTTGATGCTTTTAATAAACTCACATCAACAAAAAACAAAAAGAAACAATCAAGTTTCAAAAAATTATCCAAAGGAGATAAACAAAAGGAACTTGATGAAATGTTTTTTAAATACTTAACTAATATTGAAAAGGAAAAACTGTACTACTATGTTATTGCAAGTCAAAATACAACTGACGTAGTAATTGTTAAAGCACCAAGTGACAACAAAGCAAATAAAAACTTTTTAGGTTACGAATGGAGTTCGGCAAAAGGTAGTGAAGGCATTAAGTTATATAAAGATAATAACGGAAAACACTTAACACCTTTATATCACGAAGATGACAGAAATAGTGAAAACAAAATTAATTCAATCATTAATAATGCTTTTAACAATGCACCTGTTGCTGTTAAATCTGAACTTGAAAATTTTGTAAGCATAAGCCCTTTGGTCAATATGCTCAACTTTACACGTACTGATTTTTCAAGGCAAATATCTCTTAATCCAAGTGTTGAGCTGAAAATCAATTCTAAATGGGAACTGGTTAAGATGGAAAATCTAATGGACATTCAAAGAGGTGCTTCACCTCGACCTATCAATGATTATTTGACTGAATCCGCTGATGGAATTAACTGGATAAAAATTGGAGATATTTCACCAGAAGATAAATATGTTACATCAACAGAACAAAAAATAACTAAAGAAGGTGCTTTAAAGTCTCGATTCATAAAAGAAGGAACATTTATCCTTTCAAATTCAATGAGTGCTGGTCGTCCATATATTTTAAAAATAGATGGTTGCGTACACGATGGTTGGTTAATTCTATCAGAAATTTCATCAAAATTAGATAAAGACTATTTGTACGAAATACTAACGAGTAATGAAATTCAGAACATACTTGTTGGTAAAGCAATTGGTGGTGTTGTAAAAAACTTAAACACAGATAGAGTTAAAAGTTTGAAAATACCAATTCCAACAAGTAATATTCAGAGTAAAATCGTTTCTGAATGCAAAAAAATTGATACTGAAAAAGATAAAGCAATTCTCAGTATTCAAAATGCTAAAGATACCATTGAATCAAGTTTCAAAAGGGCTTCGTCAATTGCTGACAAAACATTCAAGTTAAGTAGCTCGTCAGATTTTGATGCTTTTATCGGTAGAAGAGTTTTAAAGAAAGAAGTCGATACACCTGGAGCGAATATTCCAATATTTAGTGCAAATGTATTTGAGCCTTTTGGACTAATTGATAAACTATTTATAAAGGACTTTTCAGAACCTTCTGTCCTTTGGGGAATTGATGGAGATTGGATGGTTAACTACATTCCTGCTAATTATAAATTCTATCCAACTGACCATTGTGGTGTAATCAGAATAAAAACTAAAGAAGTAAATCCAAGATATTTGACTTGGGCATTAAATGAAGCTGGAAAAGAAAAACGATTTTCAAGAAGTCATAGAGCTTCAACTGACAGAATAAAGGGAATTTCAATAAAAGTGCCAGATATTAAAACACAAACGGAATTGGAAAAAGAAATTATTAAACAAGAAAAAATAATCGAGAAAGCGCAAAAAGTTATTGAAAATATAGCCGAAAGAAAACAAGCTGTTTTGGATAAGTATTTATAAAAGCCAACGCAAGTTCAAGCACATTTCAATCCTCGTACCTGCGGTTGCAAAGAGCTTTCTCCCCAACACTAAAAACGAAATGAATAAAATAAAAACGGCATACAACAAGGTATAAAATGCATAGCCACCCTGCGGGATGGCAACGACATCTTATACAAACCGTTAGGTGCAATTTGAAAAGCAGAACTTGAAATTGAACACTAGAATAACCATCTTATTTTTAATCAGTTTAATAAATTTCGGATTTGGACAAAACCGAAAGGAAAGAGATTATGGATATTATGAATCTCTAAATCTAGGAATTGGATATAACTATAGTTTTGGAGACCATAATGAAAGAGACTTTCATCTTCTTGATATCGGAATTAACAAAGCAAGCTATGGAGGACTGCACGGAGGCGGATTTCAATATGGAATAGGAACTGAAATCGGACTAAACACAGAAAAGTTCATTATTGGACCCAAAATAGGTGGAGTTATGAATCTAATGGGAATAGCAATTGGAACTGAATTAGTAACATATACGGACTTTGACAATTGGACTTTAAGATTTGTTCCTTTCATTGGGATTGGTGGAGAAAAAGGCAGGCTAACCATAAACCCACATATTATTCTGACTAACAAAAAATTTCGACCAATCAATGAAGGACTCTTAAATTTCACCTATAACCTGAATTTAAAAAGAAAAAAAATAGAAAAAACTGCACCTAACAAAGTGTAAAAATAATTGCTTGGTTCTTGCCTACTCGGAAAATCCTGCGGATTTTCCTCTGATTCGCTCCATTTTTGTTAAGTTAGTTGCTTAATCACGCAACTATTATTACACGAACCGTTAGCTGTAACCCCACATAGTTCTTAAAACCTGTTAGCAAACATATTAAAGTCAAAAGATAAGAAAAAAAAGAGATTATGGATAAATTTTAAAAACTGAATATCAATAAAACGACCTAGCTTAAGTCAGAAAACAAAAAACGTAAATCAATATAATATGAATTCAAAATTAATACTATTAACTCTTCTTATTTTTTTTTCACTAACTTCTTGTAACAATAAGAAGTCTAAAATTGAATCAAAAGAAAAATCTAAAGAAATAAAACAAATGGAAAATCCATATTGGATATTTAAAGAGAGTAAACACTTTAGACCTAAATTAAATGAAAAAACTTTTTTTGAAAAAACAGGAACTGATTTTGGATGGTATATTTTAGAACCTTTGTCTCTATATATTGAAAACCCATCAAATGAACTCACAAAGGGTCAAAATTTGTCTTTTGGACAAAAGGCTATTTATTATTGGTGGTATTTAGATGGACAAGTTACGAATGGTGGATTTAAACAATTTTTTTCTAATGGATATGGGAAGTATATACCTACTATAATTACCGGATTAGAATATATTGGTGATGATGAATTAGTGTCTCTATTAAAAAAAGCAGAGAATTATTATGTGAAAAATGACAAATCATCTATTAACGAGGTTAAGATTCCTGAAGAATATAAAAAAATTGTATCCTTAGGTGCTTTAACAGCTTTTGACGCTAAGTATTTAGACCTAAATGAATCTACTATGCTTAAAATTGAAGAATATGCTAAAAAAAATCCCAAAGAATTCTGTATCAATGAAAACGGAGAGGAAATTCACAAAAAATAACTACAGCTAACAACGTGTAAAAATAATGCGTAAGTTTATTACAGAATCAATGAACAGTGCTGTTTTGAGTGCGTCCTATTTTCCTTTGAAAAATCAGCCTCTCTCAAAACGCATTATTCTTACACAAATCGTTAGCGGTAATTTGAAAAAACGAATGAAGTACATAATAATAGGCGTAATCGCACTTGTAATTATTTTTATTCTTTTCAATCAATTTGGAGGAAAAAAGGGAAATAATGTAATCAGTCAAAATACAAATAATTTTGAAGCTAAGGACAACACTTCTGAAAAAGAAGAGCCAACTCTCGGAACATTAAAGAAAATAAAGAGCGAAGATTACAACAGATTTATACTTACAAAAAGTACAACTGAAAGTTATATTCTCAAAGGAATTAAAGAATATGGTGAGCTTTCAGGAAATGAAGAATACAAAATATACAATTTCGGAATTGCTGAATATGGAAATTGGAAAATTATAATAGTTGACAAATCGATTAGCTTTTATGTTTATCACAATCTTGTTGGTTGGTTAAGCGGATATGAGGAAAATAGAGCGATTCCCGAACTTTCTATCGGATTTTCTAAAAATAAAACTGATTCACAAGAAGATTACTTGTTCTTTTTAGACCCCGAAAACGAATATGGCGATACACAAATCGGAACTTTTAGAAACGGAGAGTCATTTTCCATCTATTTACCAGAATCTTATGAAAAATATGGAAACCTGACAATTAAAAAAGAAATTCAAGTTTCAATGAAAGAAAATGTGGACTATATTTCTGAACAAGGATTTAATATTTCGGACATCGAATCTTTGAAATATACTGAACATAAAATCAAAATGAACGAATGAAAACTACCGCTAACATTGTATAAAAATAATTGCTCGGTCTGTTCCAACTCGGAAAATCCTGCGGATTTTCCTCTGGTTCGCCAACTTTTGCTAAATTAGGTACCAAACCACGCAACTATTCTTATACGTAGCCGTTACCCAACATTTGAAAAAATTGAAGCCTAAAACAAAATACATACTTTCGATTTTAGTAATTTCAGGCTTCGCATTGCTGTATTACAACCACAACAACGAATTGACTGAGACAAGTTTTGATTCTACTGAATTAAAATATGCCAAGAGATTCTTCGGAATTGGAATTTTATGCTTAGTACTTTATTTTTTTAATAAAAAACTGAAAAATCTACTGACCAAAATTATGTTTGGAGTATTTGGAATAAGTTTGGCATTAAACTTATACATATTTCCGCGGATTTATGAGAGTGTAAGGATTAACAAAATATATTACGAGTACTCTGAAATAGAAACTTGTGAAGAAATGGAAAAACGATTTGCGACTGATTTAAAAAATGGAGAAATCAAATATTTTCAGTTCGGAATTGGTTATAATGTAGGATTAGAGAAAACACTAAAAGAACAATATAACATTGAAACTTTCGGAATGGGTTGTACAATCCAATCTGAAAAGGAATGCTATAACAAATTGGTTAATGAATATCTAAAAAAGGATTTTAATAAATCAATATCTGATATTGAAAAAGAATCTGATTTATATAAACTAATAGAAAACAATTAAAAAAACGTTGGGTAAAGTTCCTCGTCGATATCATAGCCCAGAAAATACAGGATATCCAAGCGCATACTACTATGCTGGATGAGTTGCCGATCACTGATGATATTTTCCAGATAACCTACCAAGCACAGTTTAAAGAACACAACGGGGTCGATACTCTTTTGACCACTTGAACCATAATAGACCTTGGTTAATGGATATAGAAATTCTAGATCCAAAACAGCCTTTAATTGCCTGTAAAAATTCGCCTTGGGGATACGCTCGCTTAACTGAAATTGAGCAAACAATTTTTCTTGGTAATCTTTCTTGCCTTGCATATAACAAAATACGAATTTTATCTATCTTTAGCATGATTTTGTGCAATAGACACAATGGCTATAATTCATTGCTTCTGATTTTCCTCTCGGAAAATCCTCGCAAGTTTGCTATCTTCGTTTCTCAATCTGAAAATCCTTGCGGATTTTAACGCAACACATCATACATCGAACGTTGTAATTAATTATGAAAAACAAAACAATATTATTTTTAAGTCTTTTTCTATTATTCGTGATTACAGCATGTAAATCGAAAAAAGGAATAGTAAACTCAAATAAAATTGAATTTAATAGAAGTAATGAACTACCCCGCAGCAAGCTGACGAGGCATCAGAATTATTCAAACAACCGTAATTGATTTGAATGAATCTGTTTATACTCTTTTTGTTTCCCCTGATTTTTTAGGTAAGCTATTATAACTTCTTCATTAGCATATTGACCAACAGTATTAATATAATAGCCATCTGACCAAAATTGACCTCCCCATAATTCATCTCTGACATTTGGATGAAGTCGAAAAACTTCTCGGGCTATAATGCTTTTTAAAGTTTGAATTATTTGCTTTGGAGAATACATAGGTACGCTCTGAACTAAAAAATGTACATGATTCTCATCTAATCCTATCTCTACAAAATATATATCATATCTAAATTCTATCTCCGAACATGTTTTTACAACACTTTTACTTACAGCTTCTGTTAAAATTGATCGTCGATATTTTATTGGACAGACCAAATGGTATAACAATAAACTTTTATTATGCCGCTTGTAGATATGATCACTCATAAATCCAATATACACTTTTTCAAAGTGTTTTGAAAAACCATCCGTTTTTCAAACTTTTCCTCTTTACCCCGCAGCAAGCTGCGAGGAATTCTTTAGATTAAATTTATTCCTGAAAGTAAGAATTTAACATTTGACTTGACTCGAAAAGAAAATATGCCTTTTTCTGAATATGATTTTGGAGCAGAACTTTATAACGGAAAAATATATGCTTTTCTAGATAATCATAGAAACAGATATGGAAATGAAGATAACAACCACGGAGATGTATGTGTTTATGATATTAAAAGTAACTCTTGGAGTAAAGTAAATGTTATACCTAAATCACAACCAACTACAACTTCAGTCTTAGTTAATGATAAAATATACCTAATTGGTTCGTCTGAAAAAAATAGAGATTTAATACAAGTATATAATATAACTAAGAATGAATGGGAAGAATCATTTAATTTGCCAATTGGGTTATACTGGACTACTGTCGAAACTCATAAACAAAGTATTTATGTTATGGGAGGTTATTGTCCTCAGCTACATCCCAAAATTATGTCATTAAATAATGTACAAATATATAATACACAAACTAAAGAATGGACTGAAGGAGCCACCATGCCTAGAAGTATTCAATCACCAAATTCCTTAAAATATAAGGATGAATTTTATGTTTGGGATAATTACCCTAGAGTAATGTATAAATACAATCCTGAAAAAAATATGTGGATTAGTTTGGATAAATTTAAACCATACGTAAAAGGAGCTCAAGAAGGACTCGTTTTGAATAATAAATTATATTTTATTTCTGGTCAAGAAAACTCAGGAAAAGTTTCTAAAGCGATAAAAAAGATATATGAATATAATCCAAAAACTAATGAATATTTAGAATCTTTAAATAACCTAGTAACTGGAAGACATTATAATTATGGTGCTTTTGGTTATAAAGATAAAATCTATTTATTAGGAGGAAGAGAAGATCAAAACTGGGATTCAATGAATGATGTTATTGAACTTAAAATAAAAAACTAATTACAACAACGTATCCTATGAAAAGTACTAGTCCAATTCTCCTAAGTTAATATTTATTTTTTTAATTATCTCATTATGTTGATTTTGAGGTGTTGTAATGTTAATAATTCCGATAGGACTATCAATATTTCAATACCATATAACCTGCTCCGCATCCTATATGTGATCAACTCTAAATCTTGGTCGTCACCAGCATCTTTATGATTTTAAGCTATAATAAACCTGTTCACTTGCTATAAATATGTGATACCTCTATTTAAGGTTTACCCTCGTTGTTTTGCGATACAAGTTATGCTTCTTTTTTGAGCTTTGTTATCTGTTTTATATTATTCTACAACACCTATAGTATAAGGTGTTTCTGTTTTTATTACTGCTAATGTTCTACTTAATAGCTTTCTGGCTACTTCTATTATAATTGTTTTCACGTTCTTTCTATAATAGACCTGCATCACTGGATCGGTCCGTATGGCCTGCCAGGAAGCTTCTATAAAATAACTCCGCATTAAGCGGTGTGCCCGCATGGTTATGCCTGTGTGCCGTTGGTTATCCCCACTTTGATGAATCCCTGGTGCTATACCTACATAACCCGCTAAATGTTTTATAGATCTAAAACGTCGTAGATCTCCTAACTCACTTATAATACCACAGGCAACTATACCGCCTATCCCTGGAACACTACGCAATAAGTAATAATCTTTCTTGTAATGTTTTCTGCAATAGGCACGTATCTTTGTAGAGATATCCCGTAGCTCTTGGTCGATAAACCTAAAAGAACGCAGCCTACTGGACAAGGTTTCTCTTGCTGTAGGGTATTCAAATACAATACCATCCAACCGATTTCTAAACTTATGACTCCAATGATCGTTATCAAATCGCTCTGGGATAGATATCCCAAAATAAAGTAATTGCATCTTGATATGACTTTTTATACGACGGTAGTCTTTAACCAAATCATTGCGGCGTCTAAATAAACTACGTAATTGTTCACGTTCTATATCGGGAATATGGATGCTCTCTAGTCTGTTATCCTTTAATTCCCTTGCTATTAATTGCGCATCTATTTTATCTGTTTTAGTATACTTCTCTTTTCCTTTTCTATGGATATCTGCGGGGTTGACTACTAATGATCGCCAGCCATAACCCACAAAAACACGATGCGAATAATAGCCACAGCAGCCTGCTTCGTAGGCTGTAGATACCTCTAAACCCCAATAATGCCTATCCACATAATCTTTTAATAATTCTGGTTTGGGGGGCATGGCAAAAGTTTTGCCCGTAAATAAATCTGTGGCACAATGAACCTTCCAACTACGTTTGTGAATGTC
>NZ_JABBHF010000005.1:347710-369342 GCF_012910715.1 Flavivirga algicola | reverse complement strand
TACCAGTGATCGTGAACACCGCGTCCTCTCCAGAACACACAGGGCTGTTGCTACCTACAGTGGCAGCCACAGGAAGCGCATTAACCGTTACAGTAACTTCATCTGAAGTTACATTTTTACAAACATTAGTCGTACTTGTAATAACTACCCGATATTCCCTTCCCGAATGACCGATTGGAGGCGCTGTTAAAGTTAAAGTTGCAGTATCTGTTCCTGAATAAATTCCTGTATTTGATAAACTTGTCCAAGCACCAGCTCCTATTTTTTCTTGCCACTGGTATACTAAATCATCACCAGTATCAACAACTGTAAAGGTTGCATTAGCTCCTAAACAAATTACACTTGCACCTGGCTGTGTTGTGATACTTCCTAATGCTGAAGCTGTTGTTACAAATGAATTGGTTGCTTGAGGACTTCCTGTATTTGTGGGAACTCCATTACTATCTACACTACCTTCATCATCATCTGCTAAATTGTTACTACTTGTTAAATCACCCGCATCAAAACTCCCTGCACCTTCAATAGCATCATAACATCCATCACCATCACTATCAACATCTAGAAAATCAGGCGATCCATCACTATCTGATTGTGTTAGGGGCAATGGTGTACCTCCATCATCTGGATCAGCAATATCGGACCAGCCATCACCATCTGTATCAACCAATGCTCCTGTTCCTATGAGTCCATCATTATCACCATCAACACCGCCTGCTTCAATAACATCATATATTCCATCATTATCACTATCTAAATCTAGAAAATCTGGAATACCATCATCATCATTATCGTATATATCATTTACACCATCTCCATTAGCATCTGTAAATACTGGAAAACCCGGTGTTACATCACTACTATCTAAATAATTTTCTATTCCATCATCATCTTCGTCACCACTTGGATCAAATGTAGATCCTCCAGCTTCATCTGTATCTAAAATACCATCTCCATCACTATCTAAATCACAAAAATCTTCAACGCCATCACCATCTCTATCTGGAGTTTCTACTATCGTATAATAAGATATAATCCCCCCCATAGCCCCATCTTGAGCGCCGTTTGTATTTGTATCTTGTGGTGCTTGATGTACACCTGCTATACCTCCTTGTAAGTCAATAATAATATTCGCTGGTGGAGTTGCCAAATTGTGAAGAAAAACACCGCCACCGCCACCGCCACCGGGACCGTGTAATACTGTTGTTCCTAAATCCTGACCATCTCCTCCAGAGATGTCAACATTTACGGTTCCCGAATATGATTCTATATCAAAAGCAACCGAGCCTCCAGCTCCGCCGCCGCCGCCGCCATCGATACCTGTTCCTGGTGCAGTTGAATCTGCTCCTTGCGCAAAAATAGTGCGGTTATTACCTACAATATGCCTGGCACGGATTACAACGATACCACCTCCATTGGTAGCTATCGCTGGATTTAAATTCGTTATATAACCTGCTCCACCAGCTCCACCTAAAAAAACTCTTCTTTGTGCCAAATAAGTAGACAAACTTACACCTCCCAGTCCTCCAGCATCTGCTCCTCCTGGATCCGTATCACACCAGCGTTTACCACCATCACCTCCAGCTCCATAATTGGAACCACCACCTCCTCCTGAGTCTCCAGCCATTCCGCCGCCGCCGCCATTAGCTCTGGGACCTCTACCTCTATTGAAGTTTGGGTCGTCCACAACAATTCCTTGTCCTTTAGGGGAGGATTCTGTGTTTGTAGAAGGAAGAACCATATATATTTGAGGGTCGACTCCAGAACAACTATCTAGAGTACCGTTCGCACTTACCGTCACACCATTATATCCCATTTCTCCAGCATCAATATCAGCATTAAGTGTCAATGTATCTTCTACAAAGATTGCCACGACACCACCTGTTCCTGAAACGGGATCCCATGGAACACCTGAAACTGTCCCGTTTACATTGACGTTATTGCTAAAGTTCGGGACTCTAACTAATTGCACAAGCCCAAGCACATCATAAGTATTTACTAATGGACCGTTTGGATATATAGTATTACCTATAATATTTGAAATGGTAAAAAATTCATAATTACCTGCATTACCAATATCTGTAATCGAACCTCCTGCTGCTGTATTCGTAGTGTTTACAGTAGCTCCTTTCATTTGGATGATTAAAACATTGTCTCCTATTGAAAAGGCTGAAGCATCTCCAACTGTAATGGCATTTAAACATACTGGCGACGTGTCACAAGGACCACAACCTGGAAAGGTAATACCTGAAACAGATTGATAGTCATTTATTACACCACTAATATTTGTTTGTGATATTGCAGTGAATGAAAACAACAAACTCACGAATACCAACAAACAAGAATGCCTTAATTGTTCTTTTTTTAGTTTAACACTTTTAAAAAGCAAAGTAGATTCACTTTTTAATAAAAAATGGCTAAAGGTTTTCATCTCTGGGAGTTATAATTAATTAGGTTAGTTACAATTATATTGTTAAAAAATTGATAATAGCAATTCACATAAAGAGAGAGAGGGTCTAACTGATTTTTAATGTCTCTGCTATAAAATAAATACTAGAAAGTAATATCGTAAAAGCAAAAATTGATTTATAAGAGATTATATTACCTAAATAATTGCTTTTCCGTTGGTTTGGAGATTTAATAAAAAAATTCATGGCGTTAGAGAGTTTGAGAGTTTGAGAGTTTGAGAGCATAACTTATTATAATAGTATTTGGTCTTTAGTTAGTTACTTTTAATCATATCGACGAAATGCAATTTTAATCGATAAAATGCAAATATATATTTTTTATGCACTTATACAAACAAAACATTTTTTTTTTTTAACATTTGTTAATTATTGTAATCCATAACCTTCATTTTAGTGAATTACAAACTGTTGTCATAGCTTCACTCCGACAAAATATAGGGGAAAAATCAGCAATTCCAATTATGAAAAAATTAATGAATAATTGAAGTAAACTTTCTATTTTACTTATCTAAAAACTATCTAGTTAGAATAGTAATCCTTAATTAAAAACATTTAAATTTTTAATTAAATTTTCTGTACTAAAAACTATAAAAAAAGTATTGGAGAAACTTATAGCAGCACGAAAGATTATTCAAACAAACAACCAGAGGCAAGTACTTACTTTATTTTAAAATAAATTAGCTAATATTAATTCTATCTGCTAATTTTTGGTCATAAAAGTATTAGAATATCTCATTGAAGAGTTCAATATACAAGCTTAATCAAACTACTTAATTCTTGTTTATTTAGTGATTCATGATCGAAAAAACTTATTTTTTTAAATAAAGAAGCCTAAATTTCATACATAAATACAGATATAATACTTATAAAACCATTTTAAATTCGTAATACGTCGAATTTTTAAGTTGTTTAATCGGTAAAAATATTTATCTATAGTTCTTTTTTAAAAACATTTTATCAATATTACTTCCAAATTTAAATAAATAATAAAGGAGATTATCACCATTCATAATAACTCCAATCTCTCTGGTAAAAATATGTTTAACAATAAAAAGTTTCTATAAAAATCAATTTTATAAATACTATATTTGCAACCCATTTGCTATAAAATATTTATGAGTTTTTTAGAGGAAATACAACGTCGACGAACTTTTGGTATTATTTCACATCCTGATGCTGGAAAAACTACTTTAACTGAGAAGCTATTGCTTTTTGGTGGTGCTATTCAAGAAGCTGGTGCTGTAAAAAGCAACAAGATAAAAAAAGGCGCTACCAGTGATTTTATGGAAATAGAGCGACAACGTGGGATTTCTGTGGCCACTTCTGTTTTAGCTTTTGAATATAATGGTATAAAAATTAATATTCTTGATACTCCTGGACATAAAGATTTTGCAGAAGACACCTTTAGAACGCTTACTGCAGTAGATAGCGTTATCGTAGTAATCGATGTGGCAAAAGGTGTTGAGGAACAAACTGAAAAACTTGTAGAAGTTTGCAGAATGAGGAACATCCCTATGATTGTTTTCATTAACAAAATGGATAGGGAGGGTAAAGATGCTTTTGACCTTTTAGACGAAATTGAGCAAAAATTAGGGTTAAAAGTGGCTCCTTTAAGTTTCCCAATTGGTATGGGTTATGATTTTAAAGGCATTTATAATATTTGGGAAAAAAACGTTAATTTATTTAGTGGAGATAGTCGAAAAGATATAGAAGAGACCATAGAGATTAAAGATTTGGGATCTTCTGAATTAGATAAGCTCGTAGGAGAAAAGGCAGCTCAAACATTAAGAGATGAAATTGAGCTTGTTGAGGGTATATATCCAGAATTTAGTGTAGAAGATTACCTTAATGGTCATTTACAACCTGTATTTTTTGGTTCTGCTTTAAATAATTTTGGTGTTAGAGAGTTGTTAGATTGTTTTGTTGAAATTGCTCCAAAACCTAGACCAAAACAAAGTGAGGAGCGTTTGGTAAAACCAGATGAAGATAAATTTTCTGGCTTTGTTTTTAAGATACATGCTAATATGGATCCTAATCATAGGAATCGATTAGCTTTTGTAAAAATTGTTTCTGGTGAATTTAAGCGAAATACACCTTATTTGCACGTAAGGCATAATAAAAAACTAAAATTCTCCAGCCCTAATGCCTTTTTTGCTGAAAAAAAAGAAATTGTGGATATTTCATTTCCTGGAGACATTGTAGGATTGCAGGATACTGGTAGTTTTAAAATTGGAGATACCTTAACTGAGGGAGAGACATTGAATTATAAAGGAATTCCTAGCTTTTCGCCCGAACATTTTAGATATATTAATAATGCAGATCCTTTAAAATCTAAACAATTATACAAAGGAATAGATCAGTTAATGGATGAAGGCGTTGCTCAACTATTTACATTAGAGCTTAACGGTAGAAAAGTAATTGGAACTGTTGGTGCTTTACAATATGAAGTTATTCAATATAGATTGGAGCATGAATATGGAGCTAAGTGTTCTTATGAAAACTTAAATGTACATAAGGCTTGTTGGGTAGATCCTGAAGATCTTAAAAGTGAGGAATACAAAGAATTTGTTAGAGTAAAACAGCGTTTCTTAGCCAAAGATAAGCAGAGTCAACTTGTTTTTTTAGCGGACTCTCCTTTTTCATTACAAATGACACAGCAAAAATACCCTAGTATCAAGTTCCATTTTACTTCCGAATTTAATTAATTTTCAGATGTTATTCATTAATTTATTTACATTTAATCGATAATTTATTACATTTAATCGATTTTATTAAACTTTTAGATGAATCTCTAGATACATTTAAAATAGAATTGCAACCAAAAACTACCTACTTATGAAAACTAAAGACAACGTTTTCAGTAATTCAGATATTACTGTGACTTTCGATCCTTGTACTTGTATTCACTCTGATCGCTGTGCAAAAGAACTTTCAAATGTTTTTCAAGATTCTGTTATTCCATGGATAGACCTTGATGGAGAAACAAATGAGAAAATAATAAGACAAATAAAAAAATGTCCTTCGGGTGCCTTACAATTCTATTATAATAAAAATAAAGAAGTTGCTTAGATTTATAAGATATATCAGATATGATACCTAAAATCAAATGAATTTACCAATTAAATCAAAATAAGACGCTTTAAGCCCTTTTTAATATATACTAGCATTGGCATATATAACTTTTTAAAATAAGTCTGTAAATTCATTTATTTAAAGCTAAAATTATAGCCCATATCATTAAAACTAATACAAAACTTAAAAGTTATAATCAATAACTATAAAAAAGTAAAAGTTCTTGAAAATTTTCAAGAACTTTTATTTTTTATGCTTGACCATTGGTCCAAAATTAAGGGGTATTGGTGGTTGCTCCATGAAAAATTTCGAGCAACACTCTATATTTTTTATTGGCTTACTTACCTCAAGTTTTAGGCCTGTCCTGTTGGTCCAAAATTAAGGGGTATTGGTGGTTGCTCGTAATCTTTAATTTCACCATGTGCACTTTCAAATCTAGATACGTTTTCTCCCAAAGCCTTTAGTAAGCGTTTTGCATGTTGCGGTGTTAATATTATCCTAGATTTCACTTTGCTCTTTGGAACTCCAGGCATAATATTTACAAAATCTACAACAAACTCAGAAACCGAATGATTAATAATAGCTAGATTAGAATAGGTACCTTCAGCTACTTTTTCATCTAATTCAATGTTAATTTGGCCTTGCTTTTGATTTTCTTTTTCGTTTGCCATAATTTAATTTTTTAAATTAATAAAAAAATCCTGCTAGTATTAGGCAGGATTTTTCTCTTTATGAGATTCCCACCTACGTGGGAATAATTCGATTATCCAACTCTCCTCAAAAAAGGCAGAGTTGGAATCTCATTAATTATAATTTAACTCTTGTTTTACCTGCATCATTTCGTCAAACTCTTCTTTAGAGCCTACAATAATGTCTGTATAATTTCTCATACCTGTACCTGCTGGAATTCTGTGACCAACAATTACATTTTCTTTCAATCCTTCTAAGCTATCAACTTTACCTGCTACAGCCGCTTCGTTAAGAACCTTAGTTGTTTCTTGGAACGATGCTGCAGAGATAAATGATTTTGTTTGAAGCGAAGCTCTTGTAATACCTTGCAGTATTGGAGTTGCAGTTGCTGGTTTAGCATCTCTAGCTTCTACAAGTTTCTTATCTTCTCTGCGCAAAATAGAATTTTCATCTCTTAGCTCACGAGGCGAAATAATTTGACCTGCTTTAAGATTCGTTGAATCTCCAGCGTCTTCGATTACTTTCATTCCGAAGATATCATCATTTTCTTTGATGAAATCTGCTTTATGAGCTAATTGATCTTCTAAGAAGATGGTATCACCTGAGTCAATAATACGTACTTTACGCATCATTTGTCTCACAACAACTTCAAAGTGTTTATCGTTAATCTTCACACCTTGTAAACGATACACTTCCTGTACTTCATTTACTAAATATTGTTGAACTGCAGATGGTCCCTTAATATTTAAGATATCGTTTGGTGTAATAGAACCATCTGAAAGTGGCATACCTGCTTTTACATAATCATTTTCTTGTACAAGAATTTGATTCGATAATTTAACAAGATATTTTTTAATCTCTCCTAATTTAGATTCTACAATAATCTCACGATTACCTCTTTTTATTTTACCAAAAGAAACCACACCATCAATTTCACTTACTACTGCTGGGTTTGAAGGATTACGCGCTTCGAATAACTCTGTTACACGAGGCAGACCTCCAGTAATATCACCAGCTTTAGCAGATTTACGAGGTATCTTAACTAAAACCTTACCAACTTTAATCTTCTCCCCATCATCAATCATTAAGTGAGCTCCAACTGGTAAGTTGTATGAACGTATTGTTTCTCCTTTGGCATCTTCTATATGAAGTGTTGGAATGAGTTTCTTATTTCTAGATTCAGAAATTACTTTTTCCTGGAAACCTGTTTGTTCATCAATTTCAACCTGATAAGTAACACCTTGTTCTATATTTTCATACTTCACTTTACCAGCAAATTCTGAAATAATAACACCATTGTATGGATCCCATGAACAAACAACATCACCTTTACTTAGACTATCTCCATTTTTAACATAAATGGTTGAACCATAAGGTATATTATTTGTACTTAATGTGATACCTGTTTGCTTATCAGTAAGTTTAAGTTCAGAAGTTCTGGAAATAACAATATCAACAATATTTCCTTCACCATCTTCTCCTTTTACTGTTTTTAAGTCCTCAATCTCAGCAAGACCATCAAATTTAACAGCTAATTTGTTATCCTCAGAAATGTTACCTGCAATACCTCCCACGTGGAATGTACGAAGTGTTAACTGTGTTCCTGGTTCTCCAATGGACTGTGCAGCAACAACACCTACAGCTTCTCCTCTTTGTACCATTTTACCTGTCGCTAAATTACGACCATAACATTTAGCACAAATTCCTTGTAGAGCTTCACAAGTTAAAGCTGAACGTACTTCTATACTCTCAATAGGAGACGCTTCTATAGCTTTTGCTATATCGTCTTCTATTAATTGACCAGAAGCCACTAATAATTCTTCAGTTAAAGGATTATAAACATCATTTAAGGCAACACGCCCAACAATTCTCTCTTCTAGTTTTTCTACAACTTCATCGTTTTTCTTTAATGGCTCAACTTCTACACCTCTTAATGTGCCACAATCTTCTGTATTGATAATAACATCTTGAGATACATCTACTAAACGACGTGTTAAGTAACCTGCATCTGCTGTTTTAAGAGCTGTATCTGCAAGACCTTTACGTGCACCGTGTGTAGAAATAAAGTATTCTAGAATTGAAAGCCCTTCTTTAAAGTTAGAAAGAATAGGGTTCTCAATAATCTCTCCTCCACCTGCATTGGATTTTTTAGGTTTTGCCATTAATCCTCGCATACCTGTAAGCTGACGAATCTGTTCTTTAGATCCACGAGCTCCAGAATCAAGCATCATAAATACCGAGTTAAATCCTTGTTGATCTTCTCGAATACGTTTCATTGACAATTCGGTCAGTTCTGCATTTGTAGATGTCCAAATATCAATTACTTGATTATAACGTTCGTTATTAGTTATAAGCCCCATGTTGTAATTACCCATGATACCGTCAACTAAACCATTGGCATTATCAATCATACCTTGTTTTTCTGGTGGAATAATAATATCACCTAAACTAAATGATAATCCTCCTTGGAAAGCGAACTTAAATCCTAAAGTCCTAATAGCATCTAAGAAATCAGCCGTTTCTGGAACTGATGTCACTTTAAGTATTTTTCCAATAATATCTCTTAACGATTTCTTTGTAAGCACTTCATTGATATAACCTGCTGCTTGCGGTACATGTTGGTTAAATAATACACGACCAACCGTAGTTTCTACAATTGCAGGTGCTAATTTACCATCTTCATTAATATCAATCGTTCTTACTTTTATCCCAGCATTTAAATCTACTTTTTTCTCATTAAAAGCAATAACAACTTCTTCTGATGAATAGAATGTTAAGCCTTCACCTTTAATTGGTAATTCTGGAGTAGACTTACGCAACTTGGTCATATAATATAAACCAAGTACCATATCTTGAGAAGGTACCGTTACAGGAGACCCATTAGCAGGATTTAAAATGTTATGAGATGCCAACATTAATAATTGACATTCTAAAATAGCTTCTGGTCCTAATGGTAAGTGTACCGCCATTTGGTCACCATCAAAATCCGCGTTAAATGCCGTACATACTAACGGGTGTAATTGAATCGCTTTACCTTCAATTAGTTTTGGTTGAAAAGCTTGTATACCCAACCTATGCAAAGTAGGCGCACGGTTTAGTAATACTGGGTGTCCTTTAAGAACATTTTCCAGAATATCCCAAACCACTGGTTCTCTTTTATCTATAATTTTCTTAGCAGATTTTACAGTTTTTACAATACCTCTTTCAATTAATTTTCTAATTACGAAAGGTTTGTAAAGCTCTGCAGCCATATTTTTTGGTAAACCACATTCGAATAATTTCAGTTCTGGTCCAACAACAATAACAGAACGCGCAGAATAGTCAACACGTTTACCAAGTAAGTTTTGACGGAAACGCCCTTGCTTACCTTTTAATGAATCTGATAATGATTTTAATGGCCTGTTAGAATCGGTCTTAACAGCTGAAGACTTACGTGTATTGTCAAATAAAGAATCTACAGACTCTTGAAGCATACGCTTCTCATTACGTAAAATTACTTCTGGTGCCTTAATTTCAACTAATCTTTTAAGACGGTTGTTACGGATAATAACACGACGGTATAAATCATTTAAATCAGACGTTGCAAAACGACCTCCATCTAGTGGTACTAATGGACGTAATTCTGGTGGTATGATTGGAATGACTTTCATGATCATCCATTCTGGACGATTTTCTCTATTTAGATTAGATTCACGTAAAGACTCTACTACTTGTAAACGTTTTAAAGCTTCCGTTTTACGTTGTTTAGACGTTTCGGTATTGGCTTTATGACGTAATTCGTATGATAACGTTTCTAAATCAATTCTAGCCAATAATTCAATAAGACATTCAGCACCCATTTTAGCTAAGAACTTATTAGGGTCTGTATCGTCTAAGTATTGATTTTCTTGAGGAAGTTCTTCAAGAATATTTAAATATTCCTCTTCTGTTAAGAAGTCCATTTTTTGTAATGGTTCACCTTCTTCGTTTTTGGCATTACCAGGTTGGATTACTACATAACGTTCGTAGTAAATAATCATATCTAATTTCTTAGATGGCAACCCTAATAAATAACCTATTTTATTTGGTAACGAACGGAAATACCAGATATGGGCTACAGGAACTACTAAATTAATGTGTCCTACGCGATCACGACGTACTTTCTTTTCTGTTACTTCTACACCACAACGATCACAAACGATTCCTTTGTAGCGAATTCTTTTATATTTACCACAAGCACACTCATAATCCTTTACAGGACCAAAAATACGCTCACAGAACAAACCGTCACGTTCTGGTTTGTGAGTTCGATAATTGATAGTTTCTGGTTTTAAAACCTCACCTCTTGACTCTGCTAAAATAGACTCTGGTGATGCTAAACCAATTGAGATTTTATTAAATCTCTTTACTGTATTCTTATCTTGTTTTCTTGCCATAATTTCTTATAGTATTCAGTGTCAGTGTTCAGTGCGCAGTGACTACTGCTAACTGGTTACTGCAAACTATTTTATTATTCTTCTAATCTGATATCTAATCCTAAACCTTTCAATTCATGCATTAATACATTGAATGATTCTGGTAATCCTGGATCTGGCATTGGCTCACCTTTAACAATACTTTCGTAAGTTTTGGCTCTACCAATAACATCATCAGATTTTACAGTTAAGATCTCTCGTAGCGTACTTGATGCTCCATAAGCTTCAAGTGCCCAAACTTCCATCTCACCAAAACGCTGACCACCAAATTGTGCTTTACCACCTAATGGTTGCTGTGTAATTAATGAGTAAGGTCCAATAGAACGTGCGTGCATTTTATCATCAACCATATGTCCTAGTTTCAACATGTAAATCACACCAACAGTAGCTGGTTGATCGAAACGTTGACCTGTTCCTCCATCGTAAAGATAAGTATGTCCGTATCTTGGAATTCCAGCTTCATCTGTAAATTCATTAATTTGATCTATTGAAGCTCCATCGAAAATTGGAGTCGCATATTTGCGACCTAATTTTTGACCTGCCCAACCTAATACCGTTTCGTATATCTGACCAATATTCATACGAGAAGGTACCCCAAGTGGATTTAATACAATATCAACTGGCGTTCCATCCTCTAAGAAAGGCATATCTTCCTGACGAACGATTCTTGCAACAATACCTTTGTTCCCGTGACGTCCTGCCATCTTATCACCTACTTTAAGTTTACGTTTTTTAGCAATGTAAACTTTAGCTAATTTGATAATACCTGCTGGTAATTCGTCTCCTACAGAAATTGTAAATTTCTCACGTCTTAAAGATCCTTGTAAATCGTTTTCTTTAATTTTATAATTATGAATTAAATCTGCTACAAGCTGATTTGTATGATCATCTGTTGTCCATTTACCCGAAACTAAATGTGCATAATCATCAACAGCATTTAACATTTTAAGTGTGAATTTTTTACCTTTTGGTAATACTTCTTCACCTAAATCATTAAAAATACCCTGAGCTGTTTTACCATTAACAATAGTGAACAACTTCTCAATTAAGATATCTTTTAACTCATCAAACTTTCTATCGTATTGTGCTTCTAATGCTAAGATATCATCTTTATCCTGAGCTCTCTTACGTTTATCTTTTACTGCTCTTGCAAATAATTTCTTTTCAATTACTACACCGTTTAAAGATGGTGACGCCTTTAATGAAGCATCTTTTACATCGCCTGCTTTATCACCAAAGATAGCTCGTAATAACTTCTCTTCTGGAGTTGGATCAGATTCACCTTTTGGTGTAATTTTTCCAATAAGAATATCGCCAGGTTTTACTTCTGCACCTACGCGAATCATTCCGTTTTCATCCAAATCTTTAGTCGCTTCTTCAGAAACGTTAGGAATGTCATTAGTCAACTCTTCGTTTCCTAATTTAGTATCTCTAACTTCTAAAGAATACTCATCAATATGAATCGATGTGAAGATATCCTCACGTACAACTTTCTCAGAAATTACAATCGCATCCTCAAAGTTATATCCTTTCCATGGCATAAAGGCTACTTTCATGTTTCTACCTAATGCCAGCTCTCCTTTTTGAGTCGCATAACCTTCACATAAAACCTGACCTTTTGTTACCATATCTCCTTTAACCACAATTGGTTTTAAGTTGATAGACGTTCCTTGGTTTGTTTTTCTGAATTTAACTAATTGATAAACTTTAATATCACTATCAAAACTTACCTTAGCTTCATCTTCCGTACGATCGTATCTAATTTTTATCTCATTTGCATCCACATAAAGTACTTCTCCATTTCCTTCAGCATTAATTAATACACGGGAATCTGAAGCAACTTGACGTTCTAATCCTGTACCAACAATTGGCGCTTGTGGTAATAATAATGGTACAGCTTGACGCATCATATTAGACCCCATCAAAGCTCTATTCGCATCATCATGTTCTAAGAACGGGATTAGAGATGACGAAATCGATGATATTTGGTTTGGTGCAACATCTGTATAGTTTACAGACGTTGGTTCTATGACTGGGAAATCACCTTCCATACGGGCAATAACTTTATCATGTAATATTTTACCGTCATCATCAACCTGTACGGTTGCTTGCGCAATTAATTTCTCCTCTTCTTCCTCAGCACTTAAGTACGTTGGTTCATTTTTAATATCAACTACACCATCCGTTACTTTTCTATAAGGCGTTTCAATGAATCCCATAGAATTCACTTTAGCATACACTGAAAGTGAAGAAATTAAACCAATATTTGGTCCCTCTGGTGTTTCAATTGGACATAAACGTCCGTAGTGTGTATAGTGTACATCACGAACCTCGAAACCTGCTCTTTCACGAGATAAACCTCCTGGCCCTAATGCCGATAAACGACGTTTATGTGTGATTTCAGCCAATGGGTTCGTTTGATCCATAAACTGAGATAATTGGTTCGTACCAAAAAATGAATTAATTACCGAAGATAATGTTTTAGCGTTAATTAAATCTATTGGCGTAAAAACCTCATTATCACGAACATTCATACGCTCACGAATCGTACGAGCCATACGGGCTAAACCAACACCGAACTGTTGTGATAATTGCTCACCTACTGTACGCACACGACGGTTAGACAAGTGATCAATATCATCAATCTCTGCTTTAGAGTTGATAAGCTCGATTAAATATTTTATGATAGTAATGATATCTTCTTTGGTAAGCACTTGCTTATCCATTCCAATATCCAATTGTAATTTCTTATTCATTCTGTAACGCCCAACTTCTCCTAAAGAGTAACGTTGGTCTGAGAAGAATAATTTATCTATAATACCACGTGCTGTTTCCTCATCTGGCGGCTCAGCATTACGCAGCTGTCTGTAGATATGCTCTACAGCTTCTTTTTCAGAGTTTGTTGGATCTTTTTGAAGCGTATTGTGAATAATGGCGTAATCACCTTGTTCAGCACTTTCTTTATGTAAAAGAATGGTTTTAACATCTGCTTCAATAATTTCTTCTACATTTTCTTTGTCTAAAATCGTATCACGATCAAGTACAATTTCGTTACGCTCAATAGATACTACTTCTCCTGTATCCTCATCAACGAAATCCTCATGCCATGTATTTAATACACGTGCTGCCAGTTTTCTTCCTAAATATTTCTTTAATCCAGATTTAGATACTTTAACTTCTTCAGCAAGATCAAAAATCTCTAAGATATCTTTATCACGTTCAAAACCAATAGCTCTAAACAATGTTGTAACAGGTAATTTTTTCTTTCTGTCAATGTAAGCGTACATTACCTGGTTAATATCTGTAGCAAATTCGATCCAAGATCCTTTAAAAGGAATTACTCTAGCTGAATATAACTTAGTTCCATTAGCATGGAAAGACTGACCAAAGAATACGCCTGGTGAACGGTGCAATTGAGATACTACTACACGTTCTGCTCCGTTGATACAAAATGTACCACTTGGTGTCATATAAGGTATCGTTCCTAAATACACATCTTGAACAATGGTCTCGAAATCCTCATGTTCAGGGTCTGTACAATATAACTTTAACCTTGCTTTAAGCGGAACACTGTAAGTTAGTCCTCTTTCAATACACTCATCAATAGCATATCTTGGCGGATCTACAAAGTAATCTAAAAATTCTAAAACAAATTGATTACGGGAATCTGTAATAGGAAAGTTTTCCATGAAGGTGTTATAAAGACCCTCATCTCCTCTTTCTTCAGATTTTGTTTCTAATTGGAAAAAATCCTGGAAGGATTTAATCTGGATATCCAAGAAATCTGGATATTCTGTTCTATTTACAATAGACGAGAAATTTAATCTTTCAGCTTGTGTTGATAACATCAATGGACGGAATTATGATTAAAAAATAATAGTGATAGCGTACGTAATAATTATATACGCAAAATGGTCTAGGCCTTGTCACGCTTTTTAACGTGACAGGCCTAAACCTTTATGTTTTTGAGTTGTTAAGCTTACTTAAGCTCAACCTCAGCTCCAGCTTCTTCTAATGATGCTTTTAAACCTTCTGCTTCATCTTTAGTAACACCTTCTTTGATAGGGCTTGGTGCTTCGTCTACTAAACCTTTAGCTTCTTTTAATCCTAAACCAGTTAATTCCTTAACTAATTTAACAACTGCTAATTTAGAACCACCAGCTGCTTTTAATATAACATCAAATTCAGTTTTCTCTTCAGCAGCGTCTCCACCACCTGCAGCAGGACCAGCAACAGCAACTGCAGCAGCAGCAGCAGGCTCGATACCATACTCATCTTTTAATATAGTAGCTAACTCATTTACTTCTTTTACTGTTAAGTTAACTAATTGTTCTGCGAAATCTTTTAAATCTGCCATTTTTCTATCGTTTTAATAATTTTTTAATAATAATATAATTGTAATAAGTGCGTACTGCTTAATACTATCCTTCTTTTTCAGATAGTGTTTTAATAATTCCAGCAATCGTTCCTCCACCTGATTTAAGTGCAGAAATAACATTTTTAGCTGGAGATTGTAATAATGTAACAATTTCTCCTAACAATTCTTCTTTAGACTTGATATCTACTAACATGTCTAATTGATTGTCTCCAATGTAAACTGCTTCTTCAATAAACGCCCCTTTTAATAAAGGTTTGTCGGATTTTTTTCGGAAGGTTTTTATTAACTTTGCTGGTACATTTCCTGTCTCAGAATACATCACAGATGTATTTCCTTTTAAAACCGTTGGAAGTTCTCCAAAATCTTTATCTGAAGCTTCCATTGCTTTTTCAAGTAATGTATTTTTAACGACTGCCATTTTTACGTTGGCTTTAAAACAAGCACGACGTAAATCTGAGGTTGTTCCTGCGTTTAATCCTGAAATATCTGTTAAATAAATATTTGCATTATTGGCTAATTCTCCAGTTAACTCCTCAATTACTTGTGATTTTTCTTCTCTTGTCATAATAAAAGTATTTTAACTGATTAACCAATTTTAGTATCAACAGCAACACTAGGACTCATGGTACTAGACATAAAGATACTTTTTACATAAGTACCTTTTGCAGTTGTTGGTTTTAATTTCATTAATGTCTGTAATAATTCATTTGCATTACCTGCAATTTTATCAGCGCTAAATGATGCTTTTCCTATAGCAGCGTGTACAATACCCGTTTTATCAACTTTAAAATCGATTTTACCAGCTTTAACTTCTGTTACAGCTTTAGCTACATCCATAGTTACTGTACCTGTTTTTGGGTTAGGCATTAAACCACGAGGACCTAATACACGTCCTAAAGGACCTAATTTACCCATTACACTTGGCATCGTAATAATAACATCTACGTCTGTCCAACCACTCTTGATTTTATCAAGATATTCGTCTAAACCAACATAATCTGCACCAGCTTCTTTAGCTTCTGCTTCTTTATCTGGTGTTACCAATGCCAATACTTTCATATCTTTACCAGTACCGTGTGGAAGTGATACAACACCCCTTACCATTTGGTTTGCTTTTCTAGGATCTACGCCTAAACGCACTGCCAAATCTATAGATGCATCAAATTTAGTACTTGTAATTTCCTTTATTAATGCTGACGCTTCTTCAACAGAATAAATTCTTCCTTTTTCTATTTTCGCTGCAGCCTCTTTTTGCTTTTTTGTTAATCTTGCCATTTTTAATGTCTTTTAAAGATTAATTAGGAAATTTTCCTGTAACGGTTATTCCCATAGATCTTGCTGTACCAGCAACCATTTTCATAGCAGACTCTGTAGTAAATGCATTTAAATCTACCATTTTGTCTTCTGCAATAGTTTTAATCTGATCCCAAGAAACTTTAGCTACTTTCTTTCGGTTTGGTTCTCCTGAACCTTTCTTCACCTTGGCCGCTTCTAATAATTGTACTGCAGCTGGAGGGGTTTTTATTACAAAGTCAAACGACTTGTCTTTGTAAACAGATATAACAACTGGTAATACTTTACCAGGTTTATCCTGCGTTCTAGCATTAAATTGCTTACAGAACTCCATGATGTTAACTCCAGCAGCACCTAAAGCGGGTCCAACCGGTGGCGACGGATTCGCAGCACCTCCCCGAACTTGTAACTTAACTACTTTACCTAATTCTTTTGCCATTTTTAATAATTTAGTTAGATACGATTCTTATAGTTGGAAGCAAAAGAATGTATCTTTTATATAGTGTAACAATTATTATACTTTTTCAACTTGCATATAACTTAGTTCTAATGGTGTTTTTCTTCCAAAAATCTTAACCATTACTTCTAGTTTACGCTTTTCTTCATTTATTTTCTCAATCGTTCCATCAAATCCATTGAAAGGACCGTCAATAACTTTAACTGTTTCCCCCTTAGTAAAAGGAATGGCCACATTTGCAGTTTCTTCAACAGACAACTCATCAACTTTACCTAACATTCTATTAACCTCAGATTGTCTAAGTGGAACTGGGTCTCCTCCTTTTGTTTCACCTAAAAATCCAATAACGTTAGTAACCGAACGTATTATATGTGGTACTTCCCCTGTCAAATTAGCCTGAACCATTATATATCCAGGGAAAAACACTTTTTCCTTATGGATTTTTTTTCCATTTCTAATTTGAATTACGCGTTCAGTAGGAACCAATACTTGATCAACATAATCTTGAAGACCTAATCGAGCTATTTCATTCTCGATATAAGTTTTAATCTTATTTTCTTGACCACTTACAGCTCTAACAACGTACCATTTTTTTTCGCTTACTTCTGACATAAAATCAACATTAATCATTAATTAATTAACTCAAAGTAATAACTAACAACTTTACTAAACACTGTATCTACTCCCCAGATAGCTAAGGAAAATAAAATTGAAAATACAGCGACTAAAACTGTTAAACTTTGTGCCTCAGTCCATGATGGCCAACTCACATTGTTTTTAAGTTCTCCAAATGATTCTTTTACGTAATTTACAATTCCAGCCATTTATTATTTTTTTGAACACTTTACCTCGACTGTGCTAAGCACAAACTACGCTAGTGTAAACTTACTTAGAAACTTTTTGTCTCTTTTATTCTATTTCAAATGAAAACACTTTTTTAAAGCTTCTTCATGTTTTAAGCACGGGTTGAGAGACTCGAACTCCCGACACCTGGTTTTGGAGACCAGTGCTCTACCAACTGAGCTAAACCCGTAAATATAAGTCAAGGCATTCCGAAAAACGGAATACCTTAGCTTATTATTTATTTAAAACTGTATTAGTCTAAAATTTCAGTTACCTGACCTGCACCTACAGTTCTACCACCTTCACGAATCGCGAAACGTAAACCTACGTTCATTGCAATTGGTTGGATTAATTCAACAGTAATAGTTAAGTTATCTCCAGGCATAACCATCTCAACTCCATCAGGAAGTCCAATATTTCCAGTCACATCAGTAGTACGTACGTAGAACTGTGGACGGTAGTTATTATGGAATGGCGTGTGACGTCCACCCTCTTCTTTTTTCAAGATATAAACCTCAGCTTTGAAGTTTTTATGTGGTGTTACTGAACCTGGCTTAGTGATTACCATACCTCTTGAGATATCACTTTTCTCAATACCTCTTAATAAGATACCAGCATTATCTCCAGCTTCACCTCTATCTAATATTTGACGGAACATTTCAATACCAGTAATAGTAGATGTTAATTTCTCAGCACCCATACCTATAATCTCTACAGGGTCTCCTGTGTTAGCAATACCAGTCTCGATACGACCAGTAGCAACTGTTCCACGACCTGTAATTGAGAATACATCTTCAATTGGCATTAAGAAATCTTTATCAACTTCTCTTGTTGGCTCTTCGATCCAAGAATCACAAGCTTCCATTAACTCCATTACTGTATCTACCCATTTTTGCTCACCGTTAAGTGCTCCTAAAGCAGAACCAGCTATTACTGGACCATTATCTCCATCATACTCATAGAAAGATAATAAGTCTCTAATTTCCATATCTACTAATTCAAGTAATTCTTCATCATCAACCATATCCACTTTATTCATGAATACAACAATACGAGGAATACCTACCTGACGTCCTAATAAGATGTGCTCACGTGTTTGTGGCATTGGACCATCTGTTGCTGCAACAACTAATATTGCTCCATCCATTTGAGCAGCACCCGTTACCATGTTCTTTACGTAATCCGCGTGACCTGGACAGTCAACGTGTGCATAGTGACGATTTTTTGTTTGATACTCAACGTGAGATGTATTAATTGTAATACCTCTTTCTTTTTCTTCTGGAGCGTTATCAATTTGATCGAAGTCTCTTGCTTCTGATAAACCTGCATCAGCTAATACTTTAGTAATAGCAGCAGTTAAAGTTGTTTTACCGTGATCTACGTGTCCAATAGTACCAATATTTAAGTGTGGTTTTGAACGATCGAAAGTTGCCTTTGCCATGTTTTTTAAATAATTTAATCTTAGTTATATAATAATATTAGTGTATTCTAATTTTTTAGCCTTTAAAATAGAGCCAATGACGGGAATTGAACCCGTGACCTCTTCCTTACCAAGGAAACGCTCTACCCCTGAGCTACACCGGCTTAAAATATTAGAGCGAGAGACCGGGTTCGAACCGGCGACATTCAGCTTGGAAGGCTGACGCTCTACCAACTGAGCTACTCTCGCAATTATTTACAATTCTAAGTTTAAAACTTTAATTTTCAAAAATCGCCAAATTTTAATTGACTATCTAAAAAAGTGGGGAGAGCAGGATTCGAACCTGCGAAGACATAGTCAGCAGATTTACAGTCTGCCCTCGTTGGCCGCTTGAGTATCTCCCCTTTTTAAACTTATTTCACTTTTTTAAAGAACTTTCTCAAAACAAACAGTTACTACTTTTCTGTTTTGAACTCCCTGCTTTTACAGGAATTTAAAGAGCCGATGGAGGGACTCCCTTCGACTACGCTCAGGATAAACTTCTCGTCCCAACCAACTTTTGTTTTAATCATAAAACATAGGCCAATCACCTGATACGCTTTTCAAAATTTCAAGAGCCGATGGAGGGACTCGAACCCACGACCTGCTGATTACAAATCAGCTGCTCTAGCCAGCTGAGCTACATCGGCATTTCTTATACTTTTTACGCATAAAAAAAGCCCGCTATTTCTAACGGACTGCAAATGTATAGATTTATTTTTTTAATCAAAACATTTTTTAAGAATTTTTACTATAAATGTGATCTTAATTTCTCTTTTCTCTTTTTAAGCTGTCTTTCTAATGATGATACAGCGACATCGGCTCCCTCTTCAAAACTTTTACATTGTTTCTTTACCACAAAACTATCCCCTGGCACACTTACTCTGGCTTCAAATATTTTATTTTCTTTTTCACTTGTATTTTCTACTTTTAAATAAACATCTGATTTAATAACTTTATCATAAAACATATCTAATTTATCCATCCGCTTTTGAATAAAATCTATTAACTTTTGGTCAGCATTAAAGTTGACTGATTGCGTGTTCACTTTCATTCTTTTGTTTTTTGGTTAATAATCTTTTCACTATGCTATTTTTTACTTCTGGGATGTGCCTTTATATGCACCTTTTTTAATTCAGCTATACTATTATGTGTATAAACTTGAGTTGCAGCTAAACTCGAATGTCCTAAAAGTTCTTTAACAGCATTTAAATCAGCACCTTGGTTTAACAAATGTGTAGCAAAAGAATGGCGCAAAATATGCGGACTCTTTTTCACCTTTGAAGATGCCTTACTAAAATACTCATTTATTATTCTGTAAACAAGTGTTTCGTAAATTTTAAATCCCTTTTTCGTTAAAAATAAACTATTAACATCCATAATGCCTTCTAATTTATTTCTTGAAATTAAATACTTACTTATTGTTTTAACTACAGAATCTAATAACGGAACGATACGCTCTTTATTTCTCTTTCCTATGACCTTTAACGTTTTATTATGAATATCTACACTTGCTAAGCCTAACTCCACTAATTCTATTCTTCTAATACCTGTGGAATAGAAAAGTTCTATAATTAATTTATTACGAATACTTTCGAAATCATCGTCAAAATTCAGATCATCTAAAACAGCTGTTATTTCTGTTTCCGAAAATGGCACCTGAACTTTTTTATTCGTTTTTAAAGCTTTATGTTTTAATAGAGGGTTTTGATGTATGTCTTCAATTTTTAAAAGAAACTTATAATAGGTATTTAATGCCGATATTTTCCTGTTGATACTTCTATTCGACAATCCTTTTTCCACCATATAGACTATCCAACTTCTAATTTGTGAATAATTTACATACTTTATATGTTCTTTCGTATCATAGGTTGTTTTTATAAATTCTGAAAATGCCTCTAAATCTTTTTGATAGGCGTTGACCGTTAATGTAGAATAGTTTTTTTCAAGTAACAAATAATTAGTGAATGGTTTTAACGGCATCTTATATCTTTCTTCTATCTAGTTAAAAGTACGAAGTTTTTATTGTTATTTAAGTTTAGAGCAAAAAAAATCCCACTTAATAGTGGGATTTCAATATTCTATATAAAGATTATATATCTTCAGCATCTCTTAGTGCCTGTATATACTGAGCTTTTTGAATTTGTGCTCTACGTACTACTGAAGGTTTGTTAAACTGTTTACGTGTTTGTAACTGACGCTTAGTTCCTGTTTTATCAAACTTTCTCTTAAAACGCTTTAGCGCTCTATCTATATTTTCTCCTTCTTTAATCGGTATTATTAACATAGTCCTTAACCTCCTCTCTTTTAGATTTTCAGGGTGCAAATATATAAATAATTTTGAATTCCAAATTCTAAATTCTGAATTATTTTAAGCCACCAACTTATACTCCTTTTTGCCTACTCTATTTTGGCGAAACACCTATCAACTATTCTACTACTGGCCTATATTCTTTCTTATCTATGACTATTTTGGCGATAATCCTTTTGTTATTTTCGCCAAAACACCTACCAACTATTC
>NZ_JABBHF010000005.1:0-347660 GCF_012910715.1 Flavivirga algicola | reverse complement strand
GCGATAATCCTTTTGTTATTTTCGCCAAAACACCTACCAACTATTCTACTACTGGCCTATATTCTTTCTTATCTATGACTATTTTGGCGATAATCTCACGAAGGATTTCAGAGGTACCACCACCAATTGGACCTAATCTGCTATCTCTTAGAAGTCTTGCCATTGGATATTCTTCCATATAGCCATAGCCTCCTAAAAACTGAAGACATTGATAAATAACATCGTCCGCCATTTTTGTTGACTTTAATTTGGACATGGAAGCTTCTTTAACAACATACTCGCCTTTATTCAATCTATAAGCAACCGAATAATTAAACTCTTTACAGATTTCCATATCGGTATATAGGTCTGAAATATTATGCCTTAATGCTTGAAATTCATCTATTGTCTTTCCAAAAGCCTGACGTTCAGACATATATCCCAATGCATACTCTAAGGCATATTCTGCACGTGCATGGGCGTTAACCCCCATAATTAAACGTTCTAATGAAAAATGTTGTAATATATAGGCAAACCCTTTATTTTTTTCTCCCATTAAATTCGATGCTGGTATTTTAACATTATCAAATGCTATTTCTCCAGTATCTGATGCTCTCCACCCTAATTTATCTAATTTCGTTGCCGATACGCCATCTGCTTCTCTATCTATTACAAATATACTAACGCCTTTGTTTCCTAATTCTGGGTTTGTTTTTGCTGCTACCACTAAATAATCGCTGTATACACCATTTGTAATAAAGGTTTTTGATCCGTTAATAATATAATGGTCACCTTCCTTCACTGCCGTTGTTCGCATTCCTGCCACATCACTACCCCCAAAAGGCTCAGTAATACATAAGCACCCTATTTTATCTCCTGCTATACTTGGTGCTAAATATTTTTGTTTGATGGCTTCATCTCCTTCTGCATTTAGATGCGTCATTGCTAAATACACATGAGCCCAAATAGCAGCAGCAAAACCGCCTGAGTTTATTTTTTGAAGTTCTTCAAGAAGTATCACTGTATAGAATAAATCTAGGCTCATTCCACCATAGACTTCTGGGTAATTTATACCGAAAAAACCCATATCACCAAACTTTTTCCAAATAAACCTATCTATAGTTCCTGTTTTTTCCCATTTTTCTATATGAGGAACTACTTCTTTCTTTAAAAAATCTTGAAGACTTTTTCTAAAAAGATTATGCTCTTCGGTGAAGTACATACTATTCATTTATTAAAATTTATTATTCTTTATCGGTTAGATCTGCTTGCTTGCAGGTGTTATTTATAATTAACCTTTCTTTATCATTAACAACTCCAAGTTAATACACATTTCTTAAACGTGGCTATTTTTCAATCGAGCGACAAATATAATTTAATTATATCGATTTTATTTACTGGAAAGTCTTTTACTTTTTTTAATCCACCCAAGGATTTATATCCTTCTATTAAATTACGTTGCTCTATGATATTATGAGCTAAATCGTAATCTATGTGTTGAATAGTTACCAAGTCATCTACAGTAGCTGCATTTATGTTGATTTTATGAATTTTTCTTGGTGTCTTCACGGTAAAATTGTTTGTTATTCGTTCAATAACTTCTGGAGTTAATCCGTATACATCTTGAAGCTGTACATCATCAATAAAGCCTCCAATAAATTTATTTCTAAATCTTATAATACGCTGTGAAAGAACACTCCCTATGCCATTTATTTTTTGTAGTTGTTGCGCTGTTACTTTATTTAAGTCTTGTTTTTGAGCAAAGGTTATTAAGTTGTTAGTATGATTAAAAACTGAAACTTGTTTTGGTTTAGGATTTGTAACCCATTCTGGAAATTTAAAATATGGTGATATCCGATCTAAAAGCGAATCGGATACTTTAGTAACTTCTTGAAATTGTTTTGCTGAATTAACCCACTTATTTTGCTTTCTAAAAGCCAATAACCTATCAATTTCTTTATTGGACATTCCTAAGGACGCTCCTTTAAAATCTGTTATATAATTTGGATTAAAAGGATATATTTTAGGTTTGTTTTCTTCAAGTTTCAATAATCTAAGCGAATCGAGTTCTTCATTAAACTTGGCAAACTCTACTTCATTAATTAAAATATCTTCTGTCGAAAAATCCACAAAATGATAAACACATTGCAACCCAATTATAAGTAGTATTAATAAAAGAATCCCATTTCGTTGTTCTTTAGAAAACATGAAATGGGATTTAAAATTCTGCATATAAAATTGCTTATGCCTTGGCTGCTTTTATAGCATCTAAATATCTTTTTAATTGCTTTTTAACTACAGGGAATAGGAAATATAACCCAACCATATTAGGGAATACCATGGCAAAAATCATGGCATCTGAGAAATCCCAAATTGATTTCATACTAGCTGCTGCTCCAATAATAACAAACAATAAGAATAAAAGCTTATAGGTTAAATCGGCTACCTTACCTCTACCAAACAAAAATTTCCAAGATTGTAGTCCATAATAAGACCATGAAATCATTGTAGAAACTGCAAACAGTACAACAGCAATTGTTAAAAACACATTAGAATAAGGTATGTATTGTGCGAATGCTTGTGACGTTATTCCTGCGCCTTCGTAACGCATACCATCAATCATGACTCCTCCTGTACCATCGCCACCATATTCAAATACACCACCAGTATTAAAGATCACAATAACTAAAGCTGTCATAGTACAAATTACAACGGTATCAATAAACGGTTCTAGTAATGCCACCAAACCTTCTGAAGCTGAATATTTAGTTTTTACTGCTGAATGCGCAATAGATGCAGAACCAGCCCCTGCTTCGTTTGAAAAAGCAGCACGTTTAAAACCAACAAGCAAAACTCCAATTACACCACCTACACCAATAGCTCTAGGGTTAAACGCCTCTGTGAATATCAATCCGAAAGCATCATCTATTAAAGAAAAGTTACTTAAAATTATATATAGACACGCTACAATATATAGCACAGCCATAAAAGGCACAACTTTTTCTGTAACCGAAGCTATTCTTTTAATACCTCCTATTATAATGATCCCCACCAGTATAGCCATCAATAAACCAATAACAGCTCCTGCACTTGTGCTTTCCAGCCCCATAAGTTCTTTAAGAACAACCGTTGCCTGATTAGACTGAGCCGCATTACCGCCTCCAAACGATCCACCTATGCAAAATATAGCGAAAAGTACAGCAGCTACTTTTCCTAATACAGAAAACCCTCTCTCCTTAAGTCCTTTAGTAATATAATACATGGGGCCACCGTAAACTGTACCGTCTTCTCCAACATCTCTATATTGAACTCCTAAAGTACACTCCACAAACTTAGTAGACATCCCTAGCAAACCACATATAATCATCCAAAACGTTGCTCCAGGACCTCCTAGTGCAATTGCTAAAGCAACCCCTGCTATATTTCCATTACCCACAGTACCAGAAACTGCTGTAGCTAAAGCCTGAAAATGACTCACTTCTCCTTCTTGGCTTTCATCACGAATCGTATCGCGTATATCTCCATCTATAGTCATCGGTGTATCGGCAGCTTTATGCCCTCCTTCTATTTCATCATATTTTCCTCTTACCGTATTAATAGCTTTTCCAAAATACTTTAAATTAGGAAACCCAAAGTAGATCGTAAAGAAAGCAGCACTTCCAACTAAAAGCAATAACACAAATGGAATATCCGGGTCTGTCCAAACCTTAAAAAATATGACACTACTAAAAAAGTCTGAAACGGGCTTAAACCCTTCATCAATTCTTTGATCTAGTCCTTTTTCGACAGCCTCTTGTGCAAATGTTAAAAACGGTAGTATTAAAGCGCATATTGAAAGAAGAAATTTCTTCATAGAAAAATTGTATTTATTATTTTTATTGAAAAATTCGTATTAAAAGCTAGCAAGATGCTAAAAAAAAATGATTTTTTAAAACAATGGTTGTTAAAATCAAAAAATCTTTAATCTATATTGTATTCGGAATTAAGAGCATCTATTTGTTCTGGTCTACCCAAAACAATAATTTTAGAATTTGCTGCTAATTCTAGTTCAGCCTCAGGGTTTACCAGATATTCACCTTTTTCATCTTTATACCCAATAACAGTACAACCTGTTTTTTTGCGAAGGTCTAAGTCTTTAATAGTTCTGGCTTCCTTCATATTATCCCTATATAGTTTTTCAACAGCTACTTCTTCTATATTAATATTCGATTTACCAACGATTGACAAATTATCAACAAACTCCATCAAGCCAGGAATTACAACCAAAGATGCCATATGGTCGCCACCAATTTTATCGGGCAAAATAACATTATTTGCCCCAGCCAATTTTAATTTATCATAAGATGTTTCCAATGAGGCTCTGCTTATAATATTGATAGACTTATTTAATTGCCTGGTTGAAAGCACTACAAATAAATTATCAGCATCGTTTGGTAAAGCAGATATTAAACAAGAGGCTTTATCAATTCCTGCCTGCATTAGGGTCTCATCTTCATTGGCGTTCCCAATAACATATGGTACTTCATCCATCTGCAAACGCTCCTCCATTTCTTTATCTTTTTCTATAACTACAAATTCCTTTTCATATGCTAAAAGCTTTCTAGCTGCCTGTTTACCATTCCTGCCATAACCACAAATAACTATGTGCCCCTTAAAACTATCGATCTTTTTTTGCATCTTCTTTTGTATTAATTCTTCAACATCGTTTTTGCTCAAAATATATTCTGTAATTATTGAAAGTGCATACCCAACAATAACTATACTGGCAAGTATTAAAAATATAGTAAAAATTTTTGATTGATTATCAAGGGGAACCACTTCACCAAACCCAACAGTTGTCATAGTAATTACGGTCATATAAACCGCATCAATCCATGAATAACCAGATATCGTTTTATACCCTGCAACGCCTATTAGTAAAATAACTACTAATAAAAACACTGCTGTATATATTTTAGTTCTAAAAAACTTTATAAGTGGACTCATGGGTTATACCAAATCTAATTATAAGTCGAAAACCGATGTACGTTTCGTATAAACTACATCTTTAATTTTTATCCAGAAAGCTAAAAATAAATATAGTGCAAAACCAAAACCAACAGTGACAAACGTTAAATACATAAATGTAGTTCTAACTACCTTAGCTCTAATACCCAATCTATCTGCTATACGCTGACAAACATAATAGCCATGTTTTTGAAAAAACAATAATGGTTTATAGATATAATTCATGCTGCAATTTAAATATAAAATTTAACAAAATTATATTTTTTAGATTTCCACTTTATTCATTGATTTTATTTATAAATCATTGTCTTCATGAATCTTCGAAAACTTCCTAAAAAAACTATTATTATTTAATGATTAAAGCATTTCCAACTGCACATTGCAAGCATTTATTTTTATCACAATATGCTGTTTTAAGCTGAATAAGTGCTTGTGAATCTAATGCCGATTTCGATACTTTTTTTAAATTATTGAACGCATCAATTATACTATTCTTTTCTGAAGTAATTGAAACAGCAATTTTTATAATATCAGAATTAATGATTTCACCTTTTTGCTTCGCATAACAAAATTTAAGAGGTAGAATGGTATTAATTAATAATAAATCCATAAATGGTTTTGTAAGTACTTTTTTAGATAATTTTGATTTTTTTTGAAACGTATAATGTGTTTCCCAAAACTTTGACGTCGATACTTTTAATAATTTATAATAATGATCTAAATGGTTTGTTTCTAAAATTTCTGAAAACAAATTTTGATGCTCGTAATATAAACTCGCCAATTGAGACAATCTAATCGTTGGAAAATTTGATGGCCGCAATCTAAAAAAGTAACATGGTAGTACATGAGTATTTTCCAATTTAAACTTTTGTTTTAAAAATTGGTATTCCTTGACAAGGCTTATGGAGTAAGGTTCTTCGGTCTCCTGATTTAGCAAACCTGATTGTCCGAAGAGTAGTGCTTCTAAAGTTTGTTGATCTGATTGGGATTTTCTGAGTATTGAAAAATCAATAGATTTTGCCAAACTAAAAAACGAATCCCCGTTTACCTTAAGTCCAAAATTCTTTGCCAACATTTTAAACAAAACCGCTTCCCAATCATTTTTTGATGCTGTTAGAAGCGCTTCTATTTCTTTTGTTTTTCGTTCTAAACGCTCTAAATACAAACGCTCTAACCAATTATTTAATACAAAATCATCGCTACTAGCAAAATCGTACTCACAATTAATCCATTTATTGGGCTTGAAAAAGAGTTTTTCATAATTATCTAAAACACCTTCACTTATAAAGCCTTTTAACTCCAAAGTGGGGATTATTGTCTGATCTTTTCTAAAAACATCTGTATCATGCTCCCAAACTACATGTAAAATAACATTGTCGTATGCTTTATCTTTTTCGTGATTATGTAAAAACCAATCAGATGATTTTAAATGAATCTCTACATTTCCCGCCCACAACTGGTTTCCTATAGTGAGTTGTGCATTAAAAAAATCTGGACCAGAATTTAAATTATGATGCCCTACAGTATTGACTATAATTGTCTCACCGTTTGCTGTTTTAAGTTTATTTATTTGAATTTTTTTATGTTTCCAGATGTAATGTAAAAAATCTTCTTGCATATGGCTAAAATAAAAATTACGTAGTCTAATTCAAACAATTTAAAAGAAATAACCTACAAAAAAACAATTAACTTCGTTTTATATTTTTGGTTAGACTATTTTCAATAAACTGGACAATTCAAACAGGCTAATGCATAAAATAAGAGAAGGCTTTGAACAGATAGTTAAATTAAGTGACTTAGATTGGCAGGTATTTTCTTCTAAGCTTAAAAAAAGTGTTTACAATAAAAAAGCTACTATTTTAAAGGTTGGGGAAACAGAAAATCATATTTCGTTTATCGAAAAAGGGGCGCTCCTATTTTTTATTCCAAAACTTGAGAATGATATTACTTTTAGTTTCTGTTTTGAAAATGAGTTTGTGAGTGCATATGATTCTTTTATAACCAGAAATCCCAGTACATACGAGGTGAAAGCTTTAACGGAGACTATTCTCTGGAGACTTACATATCAAGATTTACAAGACGTTTATAACAAAACCGAAGCAGGCAATGTTATTGGCCGAATAATAGCAGAAAACCTTTATTTAAAAAAGTTAAGAAGAGAGCAATCTTTCTTAAATGAAACTCCAGAAGAAAGGTATTTAAATTTATTTGTTGAAAGACCAGAATTAATTAAAAAAATCCCCCTTAAATATTTAGCTTCTTATATTGGCATAACCCCACAAGCATTAAGTCGGATTAGAAAGCGTATTTTTTAACTTAGGTTCATTGTTTCAAGTTTAAACTTTCATGAAATTTGCCTAAAAAAGATGAAAGCCCTTTTTGTACTTATTATAGTTTTTGTTATTTCTCTAGTTTCCGTAAAAGTTATTAATGGGAAATATGACTTTGTCCTGTCTGGACGTATAGCTATGTCCGTAATGCTTCTTTTTACTGCTTTAGGTCATTTTTTATTTCCAGATGGTATGGCTTTAATGGTTCCCGAAATAATTCCTTTTAAAAAAGAAATCGTTTATTTTACTGCCTTTGTCGAGATTCTTGGAGCCATAGGTTTACATATTCCGCAGTTAAGACCATTAACGGCATGGCTATTAATCCTATTCTTTATTATTATTTTACCAGCAAATATTAAAGCTTCAATTGACCATTTAAATTATCAAAAAGCCACTTATGATGGAAATGGGTTAATGTACTTGTGGTTTAGAATTCCACTACAGGTTTTGTTTATAATTTGGGTGTATTTAACCGCAATAAAATTTAGCTAAATAGCTTTTTTATTGTATTCTTTACTGTAGGATCGTAGCAATTTATATAACTCTTCCGGGTTAAAAGGTTTCCCCATAAACCCATTCATTTTATATTGTTCTGTTTTCTTTTTAATATCTGTTTGGGCAAAAGCTGTTAAAGCAATTATTGGTATACTAGCTTTATTTTTATTCTCAGATTTTCTAATAATTTTAGCTGCTTGATATCCATTTATCTTAGGCATTTGCAGATCCATAAGTATTAAATCGTAATCAAACTTTTTAAATAGTTCCAAGGCTTTTTCTCCATTTTCAGCAATGGTATATGTAATGCCCCATTTATTAAAAAAACGTTTAAGTATTAACACATTCATTTTATTATCTTCGGCAACTAGAACATTGATATCTATGGGCTCATAATCAGGTTGCATTTTAATCATGTCAGGTTCATAAACACTAAGCCTGTTACTTATTTTATAAGTGATCTCAAAGAAAAATGTCGACCCCTTACCAAGTTCACTTTCCACTATCAAGTCGCTACCTTGTAGGTTCAATAACTTTTTACTAATTGACAAGCCAAGGCCTGTACCTCCATACTTGATAGAAGTTTCTGAATTTGCTTGTATAAAGCTTTCAAAAATGGATTCTTGTTTGCTTTTCGATATGCCAATTCCTGTATCAACAACTTTAAAAACTAATCTTACTTTGTTTTCTTTAACACCTAAATTTTTAACTATAAGATTAATACATCCATTTTCGGTAAATTTTAAAGAATTACTCAATAGGTTTTTAATTACTTGAGTAAGCTTCAACTTATCGCCAATAATGTTATCTGGCACATCATTTTCCTTAATAACATTAAAGATTAAACCCTTTTTTTCTGTTCTTAAACTAAAATGGGATTTTATGCTTTCTAAAAAATAATTTAAGCTAAAATCTTTCTCTACAAGTTTTAACTTACCTGATTTTATTTTATCGAAATCCAACAAATCATTTATCAAACCTAATAAATGTTCTCCCGAATACTTTAATGCCTTTAAATTTTCTAACTGGTCTGGCAGATACTCTTCCATTAACAAAATATTGGCTATTCCAGTAACAGCATTTAAAGGTGTTCTAATTTCATGAGACATAGTAGACAAAAATTCATCTTTGGATTTACTAGCTTTTTGTAGTTCTATCTCTGTCCTTTTCAAAGTTGTTACATCTGTAATGGCTCCTATAAAGCCAACGGGGGTTACTCCATTACTATATATTAATTTAGATTTAACCTCAAACCACATAGGTTTTTTCTTTTTTTTATATTTGAAGATAAACTTAATGTGTTCTTTCCCTCTATAAAAAAGTTCTTCAAAATTTTCTTCATTATCAATATATTCAGGCAATAAAAAATCTTTGAAATTTTTACCTAAAGTATCTTCTATTGATAAGCCTGTGTACCCTTCCCAAGCATTGTTCAAAAAAGTAAAATTACCCTTTAAATCAGTTTCAAAAATAACACCTCCAAGATTGTCAACAATATTCTCAAGTTTTATATTAGTTTTATCCCGCTCCTGAATCAATCTCTGATTGGCTAGAAATAGTTCTTTTGTGCTTTCGTCAAGAATGTGCTCAATACGTCTTAAGTCTTTATCGAAACCTTTATAGGCACTATCAATCATCTCCAAAAAGTCCATATACTTTGGATCACTCAAAATATCTAAGTTAGATTTTTTGAGTTGTCTTCTTAATAGCCTATGGAACTTATCATTTAGCATTCTGAAAACGTCGTTATGGACATTGTTTGGTTATGTAATTCACAAGGTGAAGATTCATCATAAGGACCTATTTCACCGTAAGAGTAAAACCCTGTAATGCAAGGTTTATTTCCAACAACATCTCTCACAGCCTCAACTTCTTCTTCTACTAATTGTTTTAGTACCATACGTCTACCAACACAGCTAACCAATATTACTAACTCTGAAGATTCTTTATCAAAGAATTTACTAGCTGAAATAGCAGATTCTTCAGCTCCATCAATCAATCTATCCAAATTCGCTTTCATAAATCTGACATAAGCACCTTCAGGAAGGTTTCCTGCAAATGTTACACTTTTTTCATCTTCATTAGTTGCTAAAATAGATCGTACTAAAGGTTTCGAATTTGCATCACTTACCATGCTTAAAGGGAATAATAGTCCTGAACTCGGTAAATTTTTAGCTTCTTCTCCTAAAAAGGATTTATAAATATCCAATGCTGGATTTCCATCAAGTTCGTATAACACATTCTTGTTGGATTTCGTTACCTGTCTGCCTATCCCATAACTATCCCATCCCCCTCTAGAGCCTGTACATACTTTTAAACCTTCTCCATAAAACCCTAAGGCAACAATGGTTTTATCGACTATCTCATTATCATTTACAACAAAGGTTTTATTAAAATCGGCTCCATCTGCAGCTAAGCCACCAGATATGCCAACATGAGGAATTATAGATTTTAATCCTGAAACCAATTCGGCTCCATTAACATTAAGCCCATCACTCAAAACCAGTACATGCTTTAATTCTTTATTATAGAGGTTTTTTGCTAAATCTTGGCCAGATTGATAGCTACAGTTCATATCAATAATTTCGATCGCTGCTTTTTTGTAGGTAACTTTGTCTAATTGTATGGCTGTTAAAGATATGGTCTCATCTTTTACAGTAATATCTGATATTTCGCCTGCCGTTGAGCATCCAATAATAGTTGTTTTTGGATACTTATTATTTATGAAATCGAGAACCTTCCTTTTAGGGGTAAAATCTGGAGATACGAATAGTAGAAATATATCAGCTTCAATGCTTAGAATAGAAATATCTTCTTGCCAATTATCCTGTTGTAGGGATATTTGTTGAACATTCATATTAAATACTTTAGTTAGTGATTCAAGTCAACTGCATTTTATCGTCAAAACAATACGTTTTATCGAAAATATAATAAAATTTTTTATAATCAAAATTTTTTATAAAGTTTTTATTTACAATAAGTTACAGAAAAAACCTAAAATTATCAATTTGCTTATTAAGATAATATCGTGTGAATACTAGATAACGCACAAAAAATCCCGAATAAAACATTCAGGATTTTTTATACAATTCTATTGCTTATTATTAGTTACAAAGCACTAATAATATCATATTTGGTAATAATTTGATAAGCGCCATCATTTAGCTTTACCAATACTGCACTATTATCTCTGTCAATTAATTTAGAAATCGCTTCAATAGGAGTATTTTTACTAACTATTGGAAATGGTTTGTGCATGACTTCTTTAATTGGTAAATCGGAAATATCTTTATTCTCAATATATTTACGCAATAAATCTGCCTCATCTACCGCTCCAACAAACCCAGACGAATCTTCTACTGGTATTTGGGATATTTTATATTTCTTCATACGTTCTATAGCATGGGAAACTAATTCTTCGGTCTTTACTGTTATTAGGGGTTTATCTAAATGATTATTAACAATGTCTTGAGCACAAGTCAATTCATCTTCAATAAAACCACGATCACGCATCCATTCATCATTAAACATTTTGCCTACATAGCGACTTCCATGATCATGAAATAAAATCACGACTACATCTTCTTTTTTGAAATGATCTTTGAGTTGAAGAAGTCCTTTTATGGCAGCTCCAGCAGAATTACCAAGAAACATGCCTTCTTCTTTTGCCAATTTTTGCGTGTAAATAGCTGCATCTTTATCTGTAACCTTAGTAAAGCCATCTATAACACTAAAATCAACATTTTTAGGCAATATATCCTCTCCTATTCCTTCGGTAATGTAAGGGTAAATTTCATTCTCATCGAAGATACCTGTTTCATGGTATTTTTTAAATACAGAGCCATAAGTATCTACTCCCCAAATTTTTACATTTGGATTTTGCTCTTTTAAGTATTTTCCAACTCCAGAAATTGTGCCTCCTGTTCCTACTCCTACCAAGAAATGCGTTACTTTTCCATTAGTTTGTTTCCATATCTCTGGCCCAGTACTTTCATAATGCGCTGCGGTATTACTGGGGTTATCATATTGGTTTACGTACCAAGAGTTTGGTGTTTCTTCGGCTAGTCGTTTTGAGGTAGAGTAATATGATTTCGGGTCTTCAGGCTCTACATTGGTAGGACACACCACAACTTTACTGCCTACAGCTCTTAAAATGTCCATTTTCTCCTTACTTTGTTTATCGCTTATAACACAAATCATTTTATAACCTTTCACTATAGCAGCCAAAGCCAAACCCATGCCTGTATTTCCAGATGTACCTTCTATAATGGTTCCCCCGGGTTTTAATCGCCCGTCTGCCTCTGCGTCTTCTATCATTTTTACCGCCATTCTATCCTTTACGGAATTACCTGGATTGAACGTTTCATATTTTGCCAAAACTAAGCATGGTAATTTTTCAACAAGCTTGTTTAATTTCACCAATGGCGTATTACCAATAGTTCCTAATATATTTTCAGCGTATTCCATAATAGTAAGTTTACTTTACAAATTTACACTAAAAAAACAGGGATTGCTATGTTAGGATTTTAATCCTTTGATTTCGAATAGATTTAATGTAGTCTGTTTAGTTTATTCTAGATGTGACTGATTTCAATATTCCGCATACAATATTTTCAAGCAAAGAAATAGCAAAACCACCTTCTAAAGCACTTAAATTATTGAAACCTGATCGCTTTCACAGGAGATATTTTCGTGATTAAATACGATGGTATTAAAAGCATAAGTAAACAAAGGACAAGTGTGCCGATGTTTAATGCTATAACATAGCCTAAGCTTATATAAACTGGAGCTTCTGTAACATAATAGATACTTGGGTCCAATGGAAATAGCTTAAAGTATTTCTGAGTAAAAAGAAGCCCTAAACCAATAATATTCCCCCATAAAAGACCAAGAAGAATTAGGTAAGATGCATTATACAAAAACAATTTACGAATGCTCCAATTGTTACTTCCTATTGCTTTTAATATCCCTATCATTTGTGTGCGTTCTAATATCAAAACAAGTAATGCTGTTATCATATTAATACCAGCTACCAGTATCATGATACCAATAATACCATAAATATTAGTGTCAAAAATTTGAATCCAATCAAAAATTGAAGCATATTTATTTTTAATGGTTTCTGCATTGAGCTCTGAGGGTATATTTTCATATATTTCAAGGCCTTTTTTATCTATTTCGTCGTAATCATTAATAAATACTTCAAAATTTCCAATTTGGTCTTTTTTCCATCTATTAATTCTTTGTAGATGACGAATATCTCCTATAATATAATTGGCATCAAAATCTTGAAACCCTGAATTATAAATCCCAACTATATGATAGGTAATAATATTTGTTAACCTTTCTGGGTCGTCCTTTGGAAACACCATTTGAAATGTTTCGTCTAGTTTTAATCTTAACCGATTCGCTAAATATTGAGATATTAAAACGTCTTCATTCCTTTTCGTCGAATAGTCTGGCAGATTACCCTCTATTAAAAAGTCTTCAAAATAGCTCCAATTATAATCTCCTCCTACCCCTTTTAAATATACACCTTCAAAATCTTTCTCAGTCCTAATAACACCAAACTTTGCAGCTACCCCTTGAATATGACCAACACCTTCTACTGTTTTAAACGTAGGATAAAACTCTTGATTTTTTGATATAGGAATAATGCTTTCTTGGGAATTGTTACTATCGTATTTAGTAATCGTTACATGGCCATTGAATGCGACTACTTTGTCACGAATTTTTTGTTGCAAACCTATACCCGTTGCTATAGCGACCATCATCACAACAATACCAATAGTAATTGCTGCGATACCAATTTTTATTATTGGTGCCGATATACTACTTTTATACGCTTTACTACCAATAATGCGTTTAGCTATAAAAAATTCGTAATTCAAATTATTCAATGGGGTTTAATATTTTCAAAAATACAGTTTTATTATTTGTTTTTATAATGATTTCTTGTGCTTCTAAAGCAAAAAGTAAAATAGACCTAAAAAATAAGGTTAATCTTACCATACAAAATGATAGTTCTGTCGTTGTTGGAGCCAATCAAATCAAAGCTTATTTACCAATATTAAAGGGAAAACGTGTTGGTATTGTTGCCAATCAAACCTCGGCCATTTTTAGAAAAGAAAAACTTCAAACGATACTTGTTGACCCAGAAACCAACGAACAATCTCTTGGTCATGCTGTTAAAAAAGATACTATGACCCATTTGGTTGACTCATTAATTTCTTTGAAAGTTGCTGTTAAAAAAGTTTTTTCCCCAGAACATGGTTTTCGAGGTCGTGTAGATGCTGGCGAATTAGTTAAAGATGGCATTGACACCAAAACCAATTTACCTATTGTATCGCTTTATGGCAAAAACAAAAAGCCTACCAAAGAACAACTTGAAGGTTTAGACATTGTTATATTTGATATTCAAGATGTAGGCGTTCGGTTTTACACTTATATCTCTACATTACACTACATCATGGAAGCTTGTTCGGAACAAGGTATTCCTGTTTTAATATTAGACAGGCCCAACCCAAATGGACATTATATAGATGGCCCTACTTTAGAAATTAAAAACAAAAGTTTTTTAGGCATGCACCCTATACCATTGGTACATGGTATGACCATTGGCGAGTATGCGCAAATGATTAATGGCGAAAAATGGTTAAAAAATGGGATCCAGTGTGAACTTACCATCATTCCCGTTAAAAACTACACGCACAACACTTTTTATAGTTTGCCAATTAGACCTTCTCCAAATTTACCTAATGACCAAGCTATAAAACTATATCCTAGTCTTGGGCTTTTTGAGGGGACAAATATTAATGCTGGTCGCGGCACCGAGTTCCAATTTCAAAGGTACGGCGCTCCTTTTTTAGACAAAAAGACCTTAGCCTTTAGCTATACACCTATCACTAATTTTGGAGCTAAATACCCTAAGCACAAAAACAATTTATGCTACGGAGAGGATTTACAAAATGAAGATTTAAATGGTGTTATGACACTTAAATGGATTATTAAAGCCTATCAAAATTCGACAGATAAATCATTATTCTTTAATACAAAGAACTTCACTAAGCATGCTGGAACAGATAAATTGCAGAAACAAATTGAAGCTGGCTTAAGTGAAGCAGAGATCAAAATTACCTGGCAAAATCGTCTGGAAGCGTTTAAAAATACCAGGAGCAAATATTTGATGTATGACTAATTAGATTTAAGTTTTAAACGACTATAGATAGGTTCAAAATCGATCATGTAGGTACCCACCGTTTTTCCCCAACTTGAAAAGAATAAATATTTTTTATCGTTTGTGACGTAAGGTCCCCAATTCCATTCGGATACGCTATGCGTTTCCGCCCCTAAATTAACTGGTTTTGTCCACGTTTTACTGTCCTTTTTAAAGGATATGAATAAATCTGATTTTGCATAAAATGCAAAAGAGTCTTCATTAGTAGCTTTATTCATTACTAAAATTAAAAATGATTCATCTGGAGATACATAAAAATCTATAAAATCCCCTTTAACCTTAAAACCTAATTGTTTTATAAGAGTATCCGATTTGGTAGTAACCACATGAAAAATATTTTGAATCTTATCATTTCCTTTGATTCCAGATGAGTAATAAAAACTAGATTTTTTTGGTGATTGTAAATAATGGGATTTTTCTAATGAATCTAAAAACCGTTTTGGTGTAGACCAACCTGTTTTCGTTTTTCTTGAATACAATCCTTTTGGAGATAATTGGTGATCATATTGAAAATATATTGTTTTCTCATCTTTTGAAAGCGATGGAGCTCCTGAGCTATCGGCAAAAACAACTTGGGGCTTGTTCCATTTCCCTTTATTGAACTCAATTTTTAAAATATCTGCTTTAGAAGTTGTTTTATAACCATTCCTAGCTCCATAAAATAAAGTTTTTCCGTTTTTGGAAATCTCAACACGTTCTGTTGCCATAAAGTTTTTTTCTACCTCCAAATTGACTAAAACTGGTTTTCCTTTTGGCAATGAATCAACTAAATAGTGTAAATATTTTGAATCTTGCCCAAGTGCATCCTGAAATCCTAAAAATAGGATTGCAATAATTAGAAATTGTTTTAAATCTTTCATTTTTATCTGTAATTAGGAGGGGTTATTCCTTTCATGCGTAAATAAATTGTCATCTGTCCACGGTGGTGAGCATTATGATTCAACACATCAATAATTTTATCTGTCAATTCAGTGCTTTCTTTAGCATTATTGATAAACGCTATTAGCTTATCGAATTGATCATTAGCATATGTTATTAAGTGCTCTTTGCTATAACGATTTTCATTGTCAGGTTCCCACTTAATAGGAGTACCTTTCATTAACTCAATATTCCATTCAATAGAATACACGGTATGGGATACCAAAGCTGTATACGACCGAACCTCCTTTGTTGGTTTATACATATAGTCACTTTCTGGCATGGCTTTAATGACCTCAACTGTAAACAATTTGGTTTTTTGTAAACGCTCTTTTAAATAATGGTAATCAGGATTTTGTTTATTAATTCTCGTAAAGGCCATGAAAAAAACAATACTCATAAAACTTGCAACTAATATTATTTTAAACTTCATGATTCTATTAGATTTTATTTAAAACCAATAATACAACTAATAATCAAAGCTTTACATAACAAATGTATTTTTTGATAGCATTTTTTGCTATCAAAATGGTTAATTTTAAAAAACTGCCAAAGGATTATTCCTTTATAGAAGCTGTAGGTTTTCGATATTTCTGAAAAGGCTGTTTTAACAAATCTTTGATATTGCTATTTTCTTTTTCATCAGGAAAGACATCAACTCCATAAATAATTTTATCGGTATCAAGTTTCATATAAGTTCCAAAAAGCCTGTCCCAAACAGAAAAGATATTGCCATAATTAGAATCGGTATACGGTAACTTATAATGGTGGTGTACTTTGTGCATATCTGGAGACACAATAATATAGCTAAGCAAATCATCTACTTTTTTGGGCAACTTTATATTCGCATGATTAAATTGCGTAGCTACAACCGACAAAGATTGGTATAAAAAAACCAAGGCAATAGGTGTTCCTATTACAAAGATGCCCAAAAGCGTAAAAACATACCGGATCAGGCTCTCTAATGGGTGGTGTCTATTCGCCGTTGTGGTATCTACGTGATGATCTGAATGATGTACTAAATGCACCATCCATAATGGTTTTACTTTATGCTCAATTAAATGTGGCAAGTAGGCACCTATACAATCTATTAAAAAAATGCCCAAAATACCATACAACCATACAGACATTTCTGGAAGCCAATTAAGAATTCCAAAATTATTAGCTACCACCCAATCTGATGATTTTAAAAATATAAAAGCTAGAGGCAGATTAACAAGAATAGTTGTTAACGTAAAGAATATATTTGGTATAGCATGTTTCCATTTCTTGTATTTAAAGCCAAACAAAGGCACTATACCTTCAATAATCCAAAAGAAGGTTAAGCCCCCAACTATAATAATACCTCTATGCAATGGAGGTATTGTTTCGAAATAATTTAGAATAGCTTCCAATAGAATATTTTTATTAAATATACTATTTTATTCTTTTCTTCATGTTTTCAACGATGTTAAAAGCTGCAGGACACATGGCTACATTTTTTAATGTTAAATTTGATATTTGTTGAAACTTCTTTCTATCTGTATGCGGAAATTCCCTACAGGCTTTTGGTCTTACATCATAAATAGAACAATAATGATCGGCTCCTAAAAAAGTACAGGGAACACTTTGGAGTACATAATCGTTGTCTTCATCAATACGCAAATACTGAGTTATAAATTGCTGTGGTTTTTGCTTCAAGTACTTCGAAATACGCTCAATATCTTTATCTGTAAACAAGGGTCCCGTAGTTTTACAACAATTGGCACATTCTAGACAATCGGTACGTTGAAACTCATCATCATGTAATTCCTGCATGATATAATCTAAATTCTTTGGTGGTTTCTTTTTTAACTTGGCAAAGAATTTTTTGTTTTCGTTATGCTTATCTTTGGCGAACTTTGGAAGGTTTTTAATGATGTCTTGCATAGTGTAAAAATAACAAACTTGTGATTCTGAACAGTGCGAATGATCTAAATTATTATGAGATGCTAGTCACTGTTTTCTATATAACAAATAGATTCCCGCCTTTGCGGAAATGAAAAAGAAAATTTTTCTATGAAGGACTTATTCGGATGCGCTTTATTAGATTACCAAAACGGCAACTACACCGAAGACATTATTACTTCTACAAGTATTTCTGAAGAAGACGTTTTACCTCTTCCATACTTATTTCGCAAGTTTAAAGATATGTCGCCCTTAGAGCAAAAAGCCTTAAAACTCTCTAAAGGTTTTGTTTTAGACGTTGGTTGTGGAGCAGGAAGTCATAGTTTATATTTACAAGAAAACGGTTTAAAAGTAAAAGCTATTGATATTTCTAAAGGAGCTATTAATGTTGCGAAACAACGTGGTATTATGCATGTGGAAGAAAAGCATATTTTAGATGAAACCGAATCCTTCGATACTATTTTACTTTTAATGAACGGTACTGGCATATTTCAGGAATTATCCCAGGTGTCCAAATACTTATCCCATCTTAAAAGCCTTTTAAAACCAAACGGACAAATTTTAATTGATTCTTCCGATATTAAATATATGTACGAAGACGAAGATGGCGGGCTCTGGATAGATACCAATTCCTGTTATTATGGTGAACTTGATTATTTTTTGTCCTATAAAGGAGAAAAAGAAACACCAATGAAATGGTTGTATTTAGATTTTAATACACTGTGTTTGGCTTCTGAATCTGTTGGGTTAAAATGTGAGCTTATTATAGAAGGTGAGCATTTTGATTATTTGGCAAGGTTGAGTTAATTTCTTTCATTCCTACCTTCGCAGGAATGACAAAAATTTATTTGATTTTTCCTCTAATATACTTTTTTAAAAGCCTTCTATAATATTTCCTGAGTTCGTTCTTCACATTTTCCTCCTTAATATCTTCAGATATGTTCATAGCATTTAAAAAGATTTTTGTCTTGTCTTTCTTAAATGACACCATAGAAAACTTCAAATCATTAATAGTATCTTCGTTTATTACTAATTCATCAACACGGTAAAAGTTTAAAATTTCTGTATTCTCATGATGAAAAGTTGAATCTATAGCGACACGCACTTGTAATGTTTCCATTCTGTTTAATATATCTTCTTGACTCATTTTCACTTTAACAGAGGTTTTATAAAATTTAAGATTACCTTCCGAATACATAAAACGATGCCAATATGGTGGTGAAGTTGCCATAAATACAATGATAGCAGGAAACAATATTATAAGCGGATGGATATTAATGTTATTTATATGAAACGGTTCAGAAATTGGTATTCGCCTCAAAAAACAATATGACAGCGGTAATATTGATAACGCTACCAAATCGGAATAATCTATAATCCTCGTAATTTTTATAAAAGCTATTGAATTATATATATCTATAACGCCTTGAGAAAATGGAGATTTCCAAAACACAAAAAACAATCCTGTAAAAAGAACATTTCTCAAGATACTTTTTGGAAAGAAAAAAGTTAAAAAAAATGGAAAAATCAACAAGCCTACAAAATCTGAAAGCTTTCCTGTTAGCCAATTTGAAAACTCCCATTTAAAATAATGATCGTTAAGAAATAATAAAACTAGTTCAAAAACGAAAATGTAATTTAGCAGAAAGTATTTTCTTTTACTTTTTAACATTTAGTATTCGATTTATTAAAAGACTCCTGCTTTCACAGCATGACAATACATCGTAAGTTCCAGAAACAATTTCGAAATTTCATCATGAGATCCCCACTTTCGCGAAGATTAGAAATCAAACTTATAAGTAGCTCCTGCTAAAAACTGAATACTTTGCACTGGAAAATTTTGCCAACGTTGGTAAGCCTGATTATTAATATTATTTGCTTTTGCGAAAACCGACAACTGCTCGTTAATATGATACCCCACATGCGCATTGGCATCAAAATAACTATCCAAAACAACAGTAGTTGATTGAGGGTCTGGCGGTAAAGCAACTTCTAATTCTAATTGATCTTTACGTTCGCCGACATAAAATAAATTAGCACCAGCAAACCAGTGTTCGTTTATCTGATAATCTAAAAACAAAGCCCCTTTAATATCTGGTAAATTCCAAGCTTCTACCTCACGCTCTGTTGAATAGGTAAAATACTCTGCTTTTAAACCTAGCTTAAAGTTTCTGTTTACATCAACGTTTATTTCTCCTGCTACGCCAAATGTATCAACATCATCATACACAATTCCAAATGAATTTCCATAATCGTAATTCGTTTGTGGCGCCAGATTTCTTATAACATTGTTTTTATAAAGTGCTTTGTTTCTATCTGCTAAATAATGCCCACTAATGTTATAACTCATGTTACTGGACAGCTTTCCTTTTAAACCAATATAAGCATTGTACAATTGATCTGTGGGCATAACAAATAAGGTTGGAGATACAAAGGGGTTCTCGGTAGCAAAATCGTAATACGAATTTTGAATTAAATCGCCTTCTATTCCCCCGTAAGCAATCAATACATCGTTTACCAACCTGTATGTTGCCGTGACATTGGGGTAAACATAAAACTTACTTTCTCCAGATTCTTTGTCATTTAAATAAAACGCAGAAAAGCCAAGATTTACTGTTAAATCGTCTTGCTTCATTTCATATGTCGGTGAAATTCCGACTTGAAAATTCCCATAATTAAACTCTGTATTGGTTGTATAGCTTCTATCAAATGTACCTCCTAAATAGTCAAATTTAATATCCGTAGAAATCTCTACATCATTAATTGGTACATCAATCGTCGCTTTAGCTATGAACCTGTTTTCTCCAGAACCTTGATTATCTCCAAAACGCCTAAAAAAGAAACTCCCTGAATTAATATAAGTATCTTCAAAAGTAATATCTCCTCCAAAATGAGCACTAAAAAAAGAATGCTCTTCATCAATACCATTAGTGCTTGCTGCTGCAATTTGAGATGGTGGTACGCCGTACCAATTATAGGTTTGGTGTTTAAATCCGCCTTCTACATTCCATGCTAAATCTCTTAACCGACTGGAATAATTTACATTAATCTTGGAGTTTGAAAAATTATCATCAAAAGACAAGTCTTCAATCCCTCCTTGCGATGAGTGATGACTTATATAACCTCCTACGCTTTCGCTTCTGCTAATAGCATGATTTAAATATACCTCACCTAAGATAGTTGTATAAGTACCAACCCCTAAAGTAGCGTAATTATCGAATAATCTTACTGGTTTTCTTTTTTCTACAACAGCAGCTTTTCCTTTTGCAGGTGTAAATGTTGATGCCACTGGAAATGAAAAAATATTATATTTAATTTCCTTTTTAGTTTCGGTGGTTTCATCTTCTAAAGACGGAATCTCTTTTACCTTAAATGCATCAGATATTGTTGGGGTATATGGCTTTACAACATCAATAACCCCTGTGTTAATCGTATCATTTATTTTATCTTGAGAAAAGGAAATTGTAACACGCAATAAGATTACTACAATTAAAATGCTTTTTATGTGCTTTCGCATATTTATTCGTTTGATTTATGATTGATGAGATGCTTCGATTTACTTCGTCTACATTCGGTAGAAACCGCTTAGCATAACACTTCTAACTTCTAACTTCTAACTTCTAACTTCTAACTTCTAACTTCTAACTTCTAACAAAACTAATCTTCTGTTTCAATAGATGAATTCGTTTTAGCTTCTTCTAATTTTATTTTTCTTAATTCGTCTTTTGCTTCAGATACAACATCATCAAATTCAGCAAAATTTTTAATAACACTTTCTAAAATATAGGTCGCTTGAAACGCATCTCCTAAAGCATAAAAATTCTTGGCCATTAGTACCAGACCTCTGGCACTATAATATTTATAACCTGAAAAATCTTTAGCTAATTTTTGAACCGATCTGTTTGAAGCTTCGTGTTTTCCTTCTTTATTCTTAAAATAAGCATTAAAGTACAGAGCTTCAGCAGCTGTTTCTCCTGTTGCTATTTTTTCTACTTTGGCATAAGCCGTTTTAGCTTTGTCTTCGTCGCCTGTTTTTATAGCAGAACGTGCTATAATGATATGCGCATCACTCTTTATCTTATTATCAATTTTTGAGCTTTCTAATACCTTTTCTGCATAAGAAACAGCTGCTTCATAATTTTTCAACTGATAATTTGCCTTCATCAAATTAGACTTTGCAAATACTACATTTTGCGGAAAATTGGCTTCTTCTTCAAGCCTTGACAGTAACGGTATGGCTTCATTCCAACTTTTGGTTTCTAAAAAGTGCTGAGATAAACGCAATAATGCTTCTTCTGTGTATTCACTCTGAGAAGCTTCTACAATGTATTTGTAATGTGGGGCTGCATTGGTTGTTAAATCCTTTTTACTATATAATTGTGCTATATAAAAATGTGCTTGCAATGCATGTAATCCGCTAGGAAATTCATTTAAATACCCATTAAATTGCTTAATAGCCTTATCTGTATTACCATCTAAGTACTGTTTTTCTGCAGCTTCATAAGTTGCATTATCTAAATCGGTATCTGTGACCTCAACGTAATCCAGGGTTCTAACCCAAGCTGCATAATCATCTACACGTCCTAAATCTATATAAATCAATTTTGCCGTTGCTACGGCTTGAACAGCTTCTGGGGTATTCGGGTAATCGCTTGCGATTTTCTTAAACTTAGTTAGTGCCCGTTCATTCTCACTCCCGTTATAATAAACCAAACCTTGACGGAGCAATGATTTTGGCACAAATGAACTCATTCTATATTCTGAATTCAAACGGTTGTAAATTGTAATTGCTTTATCTGTTTCATTGGCTTTAACGTATGAATTACCCAGTTCATACATAGCATCATCTCGTAATTTTGACTTAGGGTAATCTGAAATAAACTGTTCGAGTTCTCTAATTTTTTTTGAAGTTAGTCCACTATAACCTGTACTAATCGCTTTTTGAAAAAATGGATAATCAGAATCTATTTCATTTAGCTTAATGGCATTATTATAAGCTTTTATAGCACTTTTATACTGACTCGAAACGAAATGCCCATCTCCTAATCGCAAGTAAGCATCATTCAACCTCACTTTATCTTCCTTTTTATTAGAAATAAATTGATTGAAATATAGAGTCGACTGCTCATAGTTTTTTAACTTAAAATAAGTGTAAGCCAAGTTATAATCTACATTTTCAATTTCTGGTGTTGAAGATGAGGATGGCTCCTGTTGAAATTGTTTAAAGCCAACCAAGGCATCTTCGTAATTAGTTAAATTATAATCGGTTTCTGCTTTCCAAAATGTTGCACGCGCTATATATTTAGGATCTCTGGGTTCTTTTAAAGATTGATCAAAGAGCGATTCTGCCTCTAAATAATCATTCTCATTATAAAGTTCCAATCCTCGGTAAAATGCTACTTTTTGATACGCCACTTTGTTCTCAAAACTCTTTTTTCCTTCTAATAGTTTAAGCGCTTCTTTATAGTTTTTCGATGTGATATACGAATCTATTAATAAGGTTTCTATTTCTTCTTTATAGCTAGTATCTGGATACTTATCTAAATAACTCGCTAAAACTTGGGGTGCAGGCTGATATGGATTTCCTATTTCATAACTAATCTTTGCATAATTTAACCATGCGTCTTCCTGAATTTTCAAATCAAAATTCATTTGGGAGGCATACCTAAAAGCGTTTAATGCTTCTTGTTTTTTACCTAGATTAATATAACTTTCTCCTAAATGATAGTACGCATTCTGGGCAATTGAATTATTCCCATCAATTATTTTATTAAATTCTGAAATGGCACTTTCATAGTCTTTTTGTTTATAATAGGCGTACCCTAATTGGTAAAAATCTGTGTTGTTCCATCTGCCTCTTTTTCCTTTGTATTCAGTTAAATAAGGAATTGCCTCGGCATACTGTTTTAAATTAAAATAACTTTCTCCTATTATTTTTGATAGTTCAGATACTTCTACCTCGTCACTCATATCCAACCTATCTTTAGCTAATTCTATAGCTTTTTCAAAATTCCCTAATTTAAAATTTAAGTCTGCTTGATAATAAGATAGCTTTTCTTTGTAACGTTCCTGATCACTTACCTGATCGAAATATTCGTTGGCTCTGTCATAATCATCGCCTTCATAAGCCATAAAACCTATATAATATTTAGCCTGAGAGCCAAACTCTTGAGAGCTTTCTACACGTGTTAAATATTTTTTTGCCTCTTTGTATTGTTTAGCAGAAAAAGCCGAATAGCCATTATTGAAATTGTATTTTTCCTTCTCTTTTCTACCCAAAGCATTTTCATCAACCTTATCATACCACTTCCTGGCATGGGCGTATTTAGAATTCTCGAAGTAATAATCGGCTACATCTACATATGCCGTATTTCGCTTCGTACTTGTTGGATAATCTTTCACAAAATCTTCCACTAATTGGTCCGCGTTTTGTTGATTTAAACGCACTGCGCAATTAGCAATATAATAGGTACAATCAGACTGTAAAATTTCTTCTTTAGCTGTTTTTTTTACATTTCCAAATAATGATTGGGCCGCGAGGTACTGCTGATTGTTATAAAGGGATAAGGCTTTTTGGTAATCAACTAAATTGCTAGTATACGCAGCAGATTTTTGCGCTATAATGTGTAAACTAAAACTAATAGCTACTAAAAGGAAAACAATGTTTTTTTTAGTCATTAACGATTCGTTTTTTAATTTAAAATCAAAGATAAATAAAGAATTCCTTATTTTGGACTCTCGATTTCATGAGAATGATAAACTTTATAGAAACCTTGGCATATATACCATGAGGTTATTTTTGTTCGATATAAATTTTATAACGTAATAATCGTGCCATAATTATAAAATGCAAATTTAAAATGTTATTTTTTAAAAGAACTTTTAAGCTCAACGTTTTATGATTTGAGTTATTAGTAATATTTTTACAAAGATTAATTTGTTCTATTATTTTCTACATGTATAATATTCAAAAATTATATGCTTTAGTTTTAAAACACCCGCTTAGACACCTCTTACTTTTAGGCCTCTTAATTAGAGTTTTAATTTTAGTTATTTACCAGGGCGTTTCAATCTTTCCAGATTCCAGGGCTTATATTGATTTAAGCCAATACATTGCTAATTTGAGTCTTGATAATTATTCTGGCGGAAGGACACCTGGATTTCCGCTACTTATTGCGCTAACTAATAAAAATCTTATTATAACAATAATAATTCAACAAATAATTGGGTTAATTAATATTTGTTTGATTTATGATTTTAGCTTAAACAAAACTCAAAATAAAACTATATCATTTTGGATCACATTTATTACAATTACCTTTTTGCATTTCAATTTTTACGAATTAGCCATTTTGACTGAAACTTTAAGTTTGTTTTTATTACTATTATCTTTTTGGATCATTCAAAAATATAAACTATTAACCAGTAATGGTAAACTAATATTCTTCATTTTTCTCTCAATTACCATGAGTTTTCTTTACTTAACCAGACCCATGTTTATTTATTTCCCTTTACTATTTATTATTTTTTTCATAATAAAAAACTTTAAACAGAGAATCAAAAGAATAGTTTTACCAGTCATAGTAATTTTTACATTATCTGGTATTAGTTTTTATAGTTGGTGCTCTTTAAACAAAAAAAACATTGGGTATTTTTCTAGCACCTATTATTTTGGGTATAATCTAACTCAAATGGCCACTTCTTTTTTTGATCTGGTACCTGAAGAACATAAAGAGATAAGAGATATTTTTATAAAACATAGAACTTTTATTGAAAAAAATAAATCGCATGATGTTTATCCAATGACAGTTTGGTATGCTGCAGATGACCTATTAGAACTAACAAATCTTAAAACACAAGATCTTTCGAATAAATTGGGCAAAATTTCAATAGAATTATTTAAAGAGTATCCACACCTATATTTAAAGCAAGTATTAGTTTCTTGGAAAAGTTTTTGGGGAACTGAATCTACTTTTCTTTTGAATAAGGAAAAATTCAAATATAAAATCCCTAAATACTTAGTATATGGTATTTGGAAAATAATTCAGCAATATATATTAATTCTTATTAATATTCTGTTCATTTTATTTTCAATAAAAAAAATTTTTCAATTTGTAACGTTAAAATTTAAAATCTTTGATTTCGATTTATTTTTAGTTATCGTGGTAATGGGTGGCTCTGTTGCACAAGCTTTAGTTGCTTATGGCGATAATTCTAGATTCTGCTTCCCATATTTGCCATTAATTGTTTATTTTGTAATCACAAATCTATTTTTACTTAAAACTATCATCCCTAAAGCAAATGCAAAAAATATTACAGCTTAAAAATGCAGCCATTTATCAAGGAGACAATTTGATATTAAATAACGTTAATGTTGAAATTAATAAAGGGGATTTTGTTTATTTAATCGGAAAAACTGGAACGGGTAAGAGTAGCTTTATGAAAACACTTTATGGTGATTTGCCCTTAACGGAAGGAGAGGGTAATATTGTTGATTATGACTTAAAAAACCTTAAAGAAAAAGATATTCCTTTTTTAAGACGAAAGCTTGGTGTTGTTTTCCAAGACTTTAAATTACTTACGGATAGGACCATTAACGATAACTTAATGTTTGTTTTAAAAGCTACTGGCTGGAAAGACAAAACAGAAATAGATACGCGCATTGAAGAAGTTTTAGCAAAAGTAGACATGAAAACAAAAGGTTTTAAATACCCACATGAGCTATCAGGTGGAGAACAGCAACGTGTTGCCATAGCCAGAGCGCTACTTAATAACCCTGAACTTATTCTTGCTGATGAGCCTACAGGTAATTTAGATCCGCAAACCAGTGTAGAAGTTATGGAAGTACTGCAAGACATTAATAAAAATGGGAATACCATTCTAATGGCTACTCACGATTATGCTTTGTTACTAAAGTACCCAAGCAAAACGCTAAAGTGTGATGAGAATGCGGTTTATGAGGTGGTGCAGCGTAAAAATTAATTATGCTTTCAATATTAATACCTGTATATAATTATAACATTACTAATCTTGTTTATAACATTCATGAACAGGCAACTCGAACCAAAATTGAATTTGAAATAATTTGTTTTGAAGATGGTTCAAACAAATATGTTATTGAAAATAAGTCAAGCATAGAAACGCTTATGCATACATCCATTATTGTTTCTAGTCTCAATAAAGGAAGTATCAAATCTAGGCAAATTTTATCCAATCAGGCATCTTATAATTGGTTATTATTTTTAGATTCTGATGTTATTCCAAAGCATAACTCTTTTATTGAAAAATACATCAACCTCATATCACCAGATACCGATGCTCTTTATGGAGGAGTTGCTTATAAAGATGAGCAACCTGAAACGGAGTATCTGTTGCGTTGGAAATATGGAAAATCCTGTGAAGAAATTAACGCGTCAAAAAGAAACCGAAAGCCTTATCAAGTTGTTGTATCTGGTAACTTTTTAATAAAAAAAACTATTTTTAATCTTATTAATTTAAAAATTAAAAAAAACAGTTATGGTTTAGATAACTATTTTGGTATACTTTTAAATGAAAAAAAAGCAAGAGTTAAACATATAAATAATGAAGTTTACCATTTAGGAATAGATAAAAGCGACATATATATTAAAAAAATTGAAAACGCCATCGAAACATTATTATGGTTATTAAATGAAAGAAGAATATTTCAACACAACAATAAACTATTATCAATATTCATTTATTTAAAACGTTTGAAGCTAAACCACTTTATGTCTCTATTTTTTAGAGTTTTCAATACATCAATAAAGAAGAACTTATTGGGGAAGCAACCAAATATATTTTTTCTACAATTATATAAAATTTCATACATGTGTTATAAAGATTTACAATAGTATGGACAAGCTGAACCATCCATTCTTTTCAGTAATAATTCCTCTTTACAATAAAGAACAATACATACAAGACACTATTAAAAGCGTCTTAAAACAATCTTTTAAAGATTTTGAAATTATTATCGTAAACGACGGGTCAACTGACAACAGTTTAGAAAAATCTGAAACTGCGCTTTCAAACTTTGAAAACTATACTATTATAAATCAAGAAAATAAAGGATTATCCTCATCAAGAAACAAAGGTATTTCAATATCTAAAGGACAAATTATTGCATTGCTAGATGCAGATGATTTATGGCATGAACTTTTTTTAGAATCTATACATGAATTATATTTAAGTTTTCCTGAAGCTTCATTTTATGGAACTGATTATCTTGAAAAATACAGCGAAACCAATATTCTTGAAACCAAAAAAAATATCACACCAAAATTAAACAACACTAAGTTTTTAATTAAAGATTTCTTTTTAGCTAATAAATTTCAATCTATAATTTGCCAGAGCAGTATGGCCTTTAAAAAAGAAGTCACAGAAACCATTTCATTTAATGAAACTATAAATTACGCTGAAGATGTTGACTTTTACTTAAAAAGCTTTACTAGGTATAAGTTAGCCTATTATTACAAACCTTTGTCAACGATATTAAATAATATACCTAATCAAATAACCAAAATTGGAATTAAAAACAAAACACTTCCCAATTTAGATTTTTATGAAAAAAACAATCCTAATAATTTATCCCTGAAAAAATATTTAGATTTTAAACGCTATATGTATGCTATTCAGTATAAAATCAATCGTGATAAAGTTAACTTGAAATACTACACTAATAACCTTAACTATAATAATCTCACATTAAAACAAAGGATTTTACTAAGAAGCCCTTTGTTGTTGTTAAAAACAATAAAATTTATTAAGAAAAGCTTTTTGAAATACAATATTAGACTTACATCTTTTAAAAGTTAAAAACGGACTCCCAATATTTCATCATTTCCTTTTCTGAAAATTTATTCATTGAACTTATAGTATTTTTGGTTAGCAAATCATATAACTCTTCGTCTTCTTGTAAAAGATCAATACTTCTTTCTAACTCAGAGAAATCTTGGTCTTTAACCAATAGGCCATTTTTTTTATGAGTTATCAATTCCGCTGGTCCAGATTTGCAGTTAAAAGATATTACAGGTTTTCCCAATGTAAGTGTTTCAAGTATGACTAGCGGCATACCTTCAAACTTACTACACAGTACCAAAAATTTACATCGTTTAATATAATCATAGGGGTTAGATACAAAACCTAGCAACTTGACACTTGATTGTAGTTTATTGAACTTAATCAGATCTTCAAGTTTTTTCTTATCTGGTCCATCCCCTAAAATAACTAAAGGAATTCCTTTTTTACATGAATCTGTATTCTTATAACTTAATATTAATTTATCAAACTGTTTTACCATTATATTTAACCTCCCTATTGCCAAAACAGTATTATTTGGAATGTCAGATAACGGTAAATTAGAAATTAACAGTAAATTTTTATTTACAAAGTTCGGTATATAACTTACATTATTAAAGGGGTAATATGAATTAAGTTCCATTACAATATCATGGGAGACAGCTATAATAGCTTTTGCCTTACTATATACTTTCTTAAAAAAAAACCCTTTGGGTATATGATATTCAATATTATAATTTTGAATACTTAATACCATTTTTTTTGTTTTAAATACAAAAAGATGCAATAATAGTTCCATTAAAAACCTATTTCGCATTCTAAAATCTACATAAAAATCTGCATCGATTTTTCTATAATATCTTCTAAATAATAATATTTTTTTTAATTGCTTAAACTTCTTTATATATAGCTCATTGGTTCCTAAATTATATAGGTCTCCAGTGTATTTATAAGTTATATCGTCTCTTACAGATATTATAGACACTTTATAATCTTTACTCTTCAAAAGAAATGAAAAAGATGCAGCAACTTTTTCTGCACCTCCTCCACAAAGACAATCTACAATAATACAAATATGTTTCTTATGGTTCATTCGAAAAACGTTTCATAGTTTTCGCCTTCTAAAATGAGGCGTTTTCTATTTACAAATTCTGAGCTAAAAATGCTTCTCCTTTTATCTAAAAAAGAGTTTTTAAGACCTGAAATATGTACTATGCTGTGCCATAAATCATCAGTCATATACTTTCTTTTTTTCTTATAAGAATAATCTTTCGGGTATTTAAAATGGTTACTATACCACATAATAAAAGGTATTTTAAAAGTATTTTTAGTTGGCTTATCTTCTAAGTGACCATAAAAGTCTTCGTCTTGAAATACTTCTTCTCCATGATCAGAAAAATACATTAAATAACTGTTTGCTTTTTCAGTTTTCAGTTTTTGTAAGACCTTATTTAATATAAAGTCTGAATATCTAACAGCGTTATCGTATTGATTAATTTTTTGATAAGCCATCTCGTCCTTAAATTTAGTTTTTGGCTTATCACTAAAAACATTAAATTCTTCAGGGTATCTATTTTCATATGAAAAATGGGCCCCTATTAAGTGTAAAAAAATAATTTTATGAGAGAAGTCATCTTTTAAAGCTTCATCAACTTTATCCAATAGCTCTCCATCATGTTTTAAATTCCCCATTACGACCGCTTTTGAATTGAAAAATTTTAATTGTGCCTGACCTGAAACTCTTGCTAAAGCGCTGCCTGGATTAAATGCTGGGCTATGATTAGATATCCAAAAAGTTTTAAAACCAGATTTGTTAAACAAGGTTGTAATGGGTAATGCCAAAACTTTTTTAGGGTCTTCATAATTACCTAGGGTTAAAGCTTTGCTCAACGAATGAAATGTTGAAGTGTTAGGACTGATGACATCTTCATATATACTTAAGCTATCTTTTATTTTTTGAAAAAAAGGTGTCGTATTCCTATAGTATCCATATAATTGCATATGGGAAGACGTTACAGATTCTCCTATAACTACAACAAATGTATTATTAAGATTATTGTTTTTATTTTTAAATGAATTGTTATTTGTTTCAATTTGGGAATTAAAATCTTCTACAAACTTTTTGTCTTTATGATTTAAAATAAATGAACGACAGATTAAATAAGGTAAATTATGATCTATTATTCTAGTAAATTTAAAAACAGTCAAGAAAAGTAAAGTGCAAGCTCCTAACTTTAAAAATTTGTAAGTCACAAATTTAAATTTGTATGTAACATTTAAAATAGCACTCGTTATAGAATTCAGCCTTAATAAAGGAATGAAAAATAATAACGTAACCACTAATTCTCTCGCACCAATAAACTCATTAGAAAACTCTGAGAGTTCATCTGGGTTAGTATTTATTAAAACAAAGAAAGAGGAAGGACCAAAATGTATTTTGAAATTAAGATACATAATGGTTTCAAACCACAACATAATTGCCACTAAAACTATAATTAAACGAAAAAGTATTTTCTTAAGTGAAGCTTTTTTAAAGTGATTAGCAATAAAAATAAGCAATACTGTAAAAAAAAGATTCTCAATTATATTTAAGAATCTGAATAAAGAAAAAAAATGAAATACTCCTTCTAATAAATATTCAAGAACCAACCAATAAACAAAAACCAATAAATAAAGTTTATCTTTCAATTTTAGTTTAGATTTTAGTTAATAAAGGTTTCCTAAATATAAATAACATTAATAAGAAATAAAATAGGTAGCTTATTGCATGAGCAATTACAGCTCCTTTTATTTCAAACTTATCAATAAAATAGATACTGAAAAAATAAACGGCAGATACATAAAATAATTCACCAAATAAATACCAAAACAACATCTTTTTAGCTTGCATTTGATAAGCAATAGCAAATGATACTATTTTAAAAAAATCCCCAATGAGTTGCCATAAAAACAGTTCTTGAACAGGAAGAAATTCTTGAGTAAGAGTAATTCTAACAATCCAATATCTAAAAAAATAAATAACAATAAAGCCTAGTACAACAAATGGTAAAATAGCTTTATAAAACTGCATAACTAAACTTTTAAACCCTTTGTCTGTTTGATTTTGAGACAATTTTGGTAATAGATATAACGAAAAAAGACTCATTATAAACATTAAATAGTATTGTGATATTTTTATCATAGCTTCCCAATAACCAGCCTCTTTAAGCCCTACATTATCAATAATATAATTCTTTACAAGAACATGAACTACAGGTATTGTTAAAGCAGTAAATATTGCCATAATAATAAATGAAGACAAGCCTCCCAAGTACTTTTTTGAAAAATTTGAAATGGAAATACTGGTAAAAATCATTTTGATTTCCTTAATCCAAAAAAACGTTATGAAAATCAAAACTGAAGGCATAGCTATAATGGCCACAATAGCACCTTCCAAGTTATACAAATAAAGTAAAAGAACTACTACTATAATATTTAAAATATAGCCGATAGTATTAATGAGAATAATACTTTTGTACTTCCCTAGACCATTAATAATCGATAAAATAAATGTATTTATAGTATACAATGGGATCGCATAAGCCAATATTTTAATTGCGTAAGCGTACTCTCTTATTCCGAAAACCCATACACTAAAATAGTTTGAAAAGCTAATTAAAGCTAATGAGGCTATTATGGTAAATGCAATTACTAAAAAAAAAGAAGTGGAAATAATTTTTTTTAATATCACACTATTATTTTTACTCTCAGCTGTATATTTTATTAGACCACTTTGAATGCCACTTACTGAAATTCCTTGACAACTAACTAAAAAACTTCTCAAGTTACCTGTAAGTGCCATTCCCTGAGGAAATAAAAAATATGCAATAGCTTTTGACAGAAAAAATCCTGATACCAATCTCACAAAAACACTCAAAGAGTTAAATGATGCTACTTTTAACAACACATTCTTTTTGTAAAGTTGTTTTATTTTTTCTAGCATTTACAATGTAGATTATCAATAAAAAGATTTCTTATTAATATTGGGAAACTATTTCTTTTCATTTTCTATACCAAAAAGCGAACTACCAAATATCAGTAAAATAATACCATAATACATCACATAGCTTACAAAATGCGCAACAACGGCGCCTTTAACACCGTCGAACAAATCGATAAAATATATACTTGTTGTATATAACGTTATTATTAAAAAGGCTTCGGTTAAAATATAATGCCAAAACATTTTTTTTGCTAAAAACTGATATGCAATAACAATGGACAAAATCTTAACGAAATCACCTAACAGTTGCCACAAAAATAAATCTTCAACAGGTTCGAACTCATTGGAAAAAATTATTGATACTATAAAGGATTTCAATAAATATATAATAAACAAACCAATAGCTAAAACTGGTATAATCGTTTTATAAAAGCTAAATACCTCTTTCTTAAATTCTTTAGCATCATCAATCTCAGAAAACCTAGGCAAAATATATAATGCAATTAACGAACTAACCAGCATTAGGTAATACTTGGATATTCTTGTCATAGCTTCCCAAAAACCAGCATCTTTATAACCAATGTTATCTATAATGTATGACCTAATAGCAATAGCAACGAAAGGCAGAAAAACAGCAGTAAAAAGAGCCATTAACGAATACGAACTCATTCTTTTAAAAAAACTAAAATCTACCCTATTAACACGTATAAGAGGCACCAAACTACGCCTATTAATAATACCAACCAAAGTGATTAAAAATATTAATGCCTCTGCAATAACAACTGACACCAAAGCACCATCGATCTTATTTTGGTAAATTAAAAGTAAAGCTATAGAAACACTTAATACTTGTCCAATGATATTGATAATAATAAGAATTTTATACTTCGAAAAACCGTTCATTATAGAAAATGAAAACATGTTTAAAGCATAAAAAGGCAATACTATAGCAAATATTTGAATAACATAAGTATAGTTATTATAGACAGGAAAGATAATATTATTGATTAATTCTGCATTAAAATAACAGAAAAAAGACACTAAAATAGTTGATATGAATGCGATATAGAATATGGTCGATACTGCCTTACTTAATTCTAGAACATCATCCTTAAATTTTGAGATATTTTTTACAGCCCCTTTGTAAAAACCAACTACTGCAATCGTTTGAAAAGAGCTAACAAAATTTTGCAAATTTCCTATTAACGCCAACCCTACAGGTCCAATAAAAACGGCAATAGCTTTAGAAGTTAATATCCCTGCTATTATTCTTGTTAATACAGAAGCTGTTTGTAACGAAGTAATTTTAACTAAAACCTTACTATTTATATAATCAATTAACCTTTTCAATTAAGTATGAATTTTTTAGTAAATAAAATTACTTAAAATTGAATACATGACCTGTAAACGCTAAAAAAAACATATTATTCTACTATGCTTTTATAACGGGGGTCAAATATACAAAATCATTTAACTTTTCTTTCTTTTTAAGCTAAAGTTGTAAGAATTTATCAGATGCTACAAATCATAAGTCAGGTTTCATTTTTTTTCTGCAATAAGTAATATAAATTAATACAAAATATAGCCGTATTGGTTATTATAATTGGCATTGAAACTGGATTTAACAAAATGCCATAAAACACAAATAGTAAACATCCTAAGGAGTTTACTATTCGCAGTTTACTAACCGATTTCATCAAGAATGAGATTAAAACAGTAGCCATAGCAGCATATCCAACCCATTCAACACCAGAAATTCCAAAGAATTCCATCTTATATCGTTTTGTTTCGTTTACGTTCTACTTCTGTTAAATAGATTTTACGTAAACGCAAGTGATTTGGTGTTACCTCTACGTATTCATCTTTTTGAATGTATTCTAAAGCCTCTTCTAATGAAAACTTAATTGCGGGTACAATTTTCGCCTTATCATCTGCTCCAGCCGAACGTACATTACTAAGTTTTTTAGTTTTTGTCACGTTTACCGTCATATCGTCACCGCGAGAATTTTCTCCAATAACCTGACCTTCGTAAATATCTTCTCCTGGATCTATAAAAAACTTACCTCTTTCTTGTAGTTTATCAATAGAATAAGGAATTGCCTGACCTTTTTCCATTGATACCAAAGAACCATTTTGTCGTTCTGGAATCCCTCCTTTTAACGGCTGATATTCTTTAAAGCGATGTGCCATAATAGCCTCGCCAGCAGTAGCCGTTAATAATTGGTTTCGCAATCCTATAATACCTCTGGATGGCACTACAAATTCACACACCATACGGTCTCCTTTAGCTTCCATGCTTAGCATTTCCCCTTTACGTAATGTTACCATTTCAATAGCTTTACCTGAAACCTCTTCTGGTAAATCAATAGTCATTTCTTCTACTGGCTCGCATTTAACACCATCAATTTCTTTAATAATAACTTGAGGCTGTCCAATTTGTAATTCGTAGCCTTCTCGACGCATCGTTTCTATTAAAACAGATAAATGTAGGACACCACGACCAAATACCATAAACTTATCTGCACTATCAGTTTCTTCAACACGAAGTGCCAGATTCTTTTCAAGTTCTTTTGTCAAACGTTCTTTAATGTGGCGGGAGGTTACATATTTTCCATCTTTTCCAAAAAAAGGCGAATCGTTAATAGTAAATAACATGCTCATGGTTGGCTCATCAATAGCAATAGTCTTTAAACCTTCAGGCGACTCCCAATCTGCAACCGTATCACCAATCTCAAAACCTTCCAATCCAACTATAGCGCAAATATCTCCTGCTTGTATTTCTTCTACTTTTTTACGTCCTAAGCCTTCAAAAACATGTAGTTCTTTAATTTTAGACTTAACAATACTTCCATCACGCTTAACCAAAGATATATTTTGTCCAACTTTTAATTCACCACGCGTTAAACGGCCTATAGCTATTCTTCCTGTAAAAGAAGAAAAATCTAAAGACGTAATTAACATTTGGGTGGTACCTTCTTCAATTTTTGGTTCTGGAATGTGGTTTATAACCATATCCAATAATGGTTCAATATTTTCTGTTTCTTTTTGCCAATCATCACTCATCCAATTATTCTTTGCAGAACCATAAACCGTTGGAAAATCCAACTGCCATTCTTCTGCTCCCAATTCGAACATCAAGTCAAAAACTTTTTCATGTACCTCATCAGGCGTACAATTTTCTTTGTCAACCTTATTCACAACCACACACGGCTTTAAACCTAAATCAATTGCTTTTTGCAATACAAAACGTGTTTGTGGCATAGGTCCCTCAAAGGCATCTACCAATAATAAAACACCATCAGCCATATTTAGCACACGCTCTACTTCACCTCCAAAATCGGCGTGACCAGGTGTATCAATAATATTAATCTTTGTGTCTTTATAGATTACAGAAACGTTTTTAGAAGTAATTGTAATACCTCTTTCACGCTCCAAATCATTATTATCAAGAATTAAATCGCCTGTATTTTCATTCTCACGAAATAACTGACAATGGTACATAATCTTATCAACCAAAGTAGTTTTACCATGATCTACGTGAGCAATAATTGCAATATTTTTAATCTTAGTCATAATAGTGCCTTATTTTAAGCGTGCAAAGGTAACCATAAATAATGTATAAATTATGGAATATTATTTTTTTGAATATTCCTTCTTTGTAAAATACAAAAAAAAGAAAGGCTTTTACTTTATCTTTCTCGTTATTAAACTGTTAAAAACATTAAACTAGAATGGCTCAATATTTTAACATAAACACTTAAAAATGTTTTCAATTCTATTTAAAAAGATACACCTATTAATTCAGCATTAATAGTATCTTTGTATTATAATTTCTCTGAAAAAATTTATGGCGCTTCAAGATATACCAAAAATAAAACATAAAAATTCAAACAATTTTTTCTTGCTCTGTGGTCCGTGCGCCATTGAGGGAGAGGATATGGCACTACGTATTGCCGAAAAAGTAGTTGCTATTACTAACAAGCTAGAAATCCCTTATATTTTTAAAGGTAGCTTTAAAAAAGCAAATCGTAGTAGAATTGATAGTTTTACAGGAATTGGTGATGAGAAAGCATTAAAAATCCTTAAAAAAGTTTCAGATACTTTTGGTATCCCAACAGTTACAGATATTCATGAAATTTCTGATGCAACCCTAGCCGCTCATTATGTTGATGTATTACAAATTCCGGCTTTCTTAGTTCGCCAAACAGATTTGGTCATTGCGGCGGCAAAAACTGGTAAAGTAGTCAACTTAAAAAAAGGGCAATTTATGAGTCCAGAAGCCATGAAACATGCAGTACAGAAAGTTAAAGATTCTGGAAGTGACAAAGCATGGATAACAGATAGGGGGACTATGTTTGGTTATCAAGACATGATCGTAGATTTTCGAGGGATACCAACCATGCGTCAATATGCTCCAACCATTTTAGATGTTACACATTCTTTACAACAACCTAATCAAAGTGCTGGTGTAACAGGTGGAAGACCAGACATGATTGAAACTATAGCCAGGGCTGGCGTTGTTAATAATGTTGATGGTCTATTTATCGAAACTCATTACGACCCTGCCAATGCCAAAAGTGACGGTGCCAATATGCTACATCTGGATAATTTAGAAAAGTTACTCACCAACCTAGTTACCATCAGAAAAACGGTTCAATCACTCTAGTTTTTTAAGGAATAGATTTATTCCTAAAAAAACTTTTTCTCCAAATCAATCAAAAGCATTTAATGAATATCAAATCATTTAAGCTTATAGCAAAAATAGTTGTAAGCTCTTTCGTATCACAGTACAGTTTCTCTCAAAAAACCAGTACCAATACCACAAATAATTCTCAAAAATATACAGCCTCCAATAAAGGTAAATTTTTTATTAGCTGGGGAGGCAATAGGGAATCTTTTTCAAGATCGGATATTAGGTTTAAAGGTACCAATTATGATTTTACCATTAGAGATGCGTCTGCTAAAGACAAGCCAAAAGGGTGGCATATCGACTATTTTAAACCAACAAAAATTACGATTCCACAAACTAATTTAAAAATTGGTTATTTTATCTCAGATAAGTACGCCATTTCGTTTGGTATGGACCATATGAAATATGTAATGAACGACAATAGAAATAAAATTATTGACGGTTACATTAATTTACCCAACAATGAATTAGGCAGCCAATACAATGGAAATTATGATAATGAAGTTTTTTTTGTATCTGAAGATTTCTTATTGTTTGAACACACAGATGGTTTAAACTATGTTTATACTGAATTTTCGAGATTTGATGATGTTTCTTCCATATTCAACATCCAAAACACCGACAAATTCCAACTAAATATTACTGAGGGACTAGGTGCTGGAATCTTATACCCGAAAACAAACGCGACGCTACTTCAAAAAGATAGGTACGATGAGTTTCATGTAGCTGGTTATGGACTATCTCTTAACGCTGGGCTGAATATGACGTTTTTCAAACACTTTTTTATACAATTAGACTTAAGAGGAGGTTATATAAATATGCCTGATATACGAACAACCAGTAACACTGCGGAAAGTGCATCACAACATTTCTTTTACTTGCAGCGTGTTATTTCTTTTGGTGGTGTTTTTAGAATTTGAAATCGTTTAAATAAACCAAGCCTTTTTACTTTTGCTCAACGAGTTTGAAGCCTCATGTAATAATTCAATAAAATTTTCATGATCTAGATCCTCAATGGTTCTTAGTTGAATAGACCGCACTTGTTTACGTTTATTATCATTCTTTAAAATAGGAAATTGCTTTTCCAACAGAACACCTTGTACAAAAGCAACATCCACATAATCTTTACCTTTTAAAATATTTAAATAAATCATGGGTTTCTTTCCAATATTATAAAACGGAATTTTATAACTATACCGCTCATCTACTTCTGGAAGTGTATTTAATATAACACTTCTAACATAAAGCATAATGGATTGGTAAGGCTCTTTTTGATTAAAAAAATATGCGTCTACAGGTTTCAATATTCAAAACGGTTTAGATTTATAAATATCAAACTTAACAAAATTTTATGATGCCCAATTGAAAAATATTTATTTACTTTGTATTTCAAAGTACTTTTATATGGAATCAAAAGATTATTTAAAAGACATAAGCGAGATAAAAGATTTAATGAATAAATCCTCTCGTTTTATATCACTTAGTGGTTTATCGGGAATATTAGCAGGAATTTATGCCCTCATTGGAGCAGCCATTGCCTATTGGCTGGTTGTAGAATATAGTAGTGGCACATTAGTATTGAATGGTAAAATATTTAGGTTGGTGATGTTAGACTTATTTTTAATTGCATTTTTAAGCGTAGTTACTGGAATTATTTTAACAACAAGAAAGGCAAAAAAAAATGGCGCCAATATGTGGGATAGCTCATCGAGACGTCTAGTAGTAAATTTTTTAATTCCGTTAATAGCTGGTGGTATCTATATATTAATTATACTAGGACAGCAAAAATATGGGCAAACAGGGGCTTTAATGTTATTATTTTATGGACTCGCTCTAGTAAATGCTTCTAAATACAGTATTGGAGATATTCGTTATTTAGGTTTTATACAAATTATTTTAGGTTTAATTTGCGCTTGGATTCCTGGATATGGGTTTTGGCTTTGGGTATTGGGATTTGGAGTTATGCATATTGTTTATGGTACTTGGATGTACTTTAAATATGATATTAAAAAGTAAATAGTCGCAGTTTTCAGTAACTTAGAAATTTTAAAAGGAAGATTCCTATTTTCTTAGGAAGTAAAATGAGTATCATTACCAACATAAACAAAGTATTTGATCATAGAATTAGATTAGGCATCATGTCTATTTTAATGGTGAATGAATATGCCGATTTTAATATGCTGAAAGAATTACTAGGAGCTACAGATGGTAACTTAGCAAGCCATACTAAAGCTCTTGAAAAAGCGGCATACATAAAAGTTGAGAAGCAATTTATAGGCCGAAAACCAAATACACGTTATAGTACTACCAAATTAGGAGAGGCCGAATTTAAAAAACACATTAATGCCCTTGAAAAATTAATTAATAAGCAATAGTTTCCTGCTTTTGCAGGAATGACAATAATAAAAGTAAATTTTTTTAATTATTTACTTTGAATTTCAAAGTACTTTAAATATGGATTTGAGAAAAAAACTTATAGCATGGTTATTTGAAATATCTAAAAAGATTTATACAAATCTTTTTAAGAGCTGTGAACCTTGGAGAGTTGACAAAAAACAATTGCTAAACTATCCCAAAGACTCTTTTGGAAAACATCTCGGATTATTTCTAAATGAAAATAATTTTGAATTGATCCCAAAAGTTGAAAGACATGATGCTTATCATACCCTAACGGGTTACGGTATTGAAGTTGAAGACGAAATTGCCTTACAATACTTATGTTATGGAAACGGTAAAAGAAGTCTATACCTCTGTGGAGTCATTATATTAGGCACCATTATTCTACCTGATTATTACAAATATTACTATAAATCGTACTGTATTGGAAAAAGTGCTAATTCATTTCATCATTTTGATTATAAAGAATTACTAATGATTTCTATACATGATTTAAGACAGGTTATATTCTCGAAATCACAAATTAACACATTAATAAAAAATTTAAAATGGACATAAACGTATTTAAAACTTCATACAAAATTGCGTTAATATCATTTAGTATAGGAACTTTTATATTTCTATTACAAATAATAAACATGGGCATAAATAGCGTGACAATGATTGGCTATTACTATGTTGGATTAGCCATAATAGTTAATTCTTTAACCTTAATTATCCTATTGTCTGCATTGTTCTTAAATAAAAACAAAATTGAGATAATAAAATCGATAGGCATCATACTTTTCAACATCCCAATCGCTTTTCTGTACTACCAAATAGTAATTCATAATTTAATATAAAATGAAAAATATACCTTTATTGATCGGAGCCCTTTTGTTCAGTATACTTTTTTACCAACAAAATTTTGGTCTAAACCTCAGTTTATTTTGTTTGCTAACAATTGGTATACTTACAATCTATAACAAAGATTTATTCAAGAAAAAAAGTACGATCATATTTAGCATCGTATTTATAACAACTGCAATCACAATATTTTTTCACAAATCCAGCCTAACGATAATTGCGTATGTAGTCGCTTTTTTAACACTCATAGGAAATATATCCCAACAAGGTTCATCTATTTACATAAATTGGCTAAACGGACTTTACGCCTCTATTGCAGGATTCTTTCACCGAAACTTTAATACAACTGAAAAAGGTGAAAAAACAGTACCAAAGCAAAAAACCGATTACCCGCATTTAATTAAAATAATAGGTGTTCCGTTAATTACAGTTATCATTTTTATAAGTCTATACAAAAATGGAAACCCCATGTTCAACGAATTGATTTCTAAAATCGACTTCCGTTTTATTAATGTCCAATGGGTATTAGTCTCCGTTCTTGGTTATTATTTGTTAAGTAATATTTCTAAACCCGTACGAGTTGACCCAGCAACTACTCATGACTTAAATATTGAAAATTCTTTAGGCACAAAAGGAGACATTGTAGAAGAAAAGCTCAAAAAAGAAAATCAACTAGGATTTATTTTAATTACACTTCTAAATATACTCCTTGTCTTTTTTATTATTACCGATATTGTTTATCTAATTTCTACCAACGATTTAAGAGCTTCTGCCTTTTCAAATCAAGTTCATAATGGCATTAACACCTTAATTACCTCTATTGTTATTGCAATTATAATTATACTATACTTTTTCAGAGGAAATTTAAACTTTTATAAGGACAATAAAAACCTTAAAACTGTCACGTATACCTGGATAGTGCTTAATCTGATACTCATAATAAATATTGCAATAAAAGATTGTCAATACATCTATTATTTTGGATTTACATATAAGCGAATAGGTGTTTTAATTTATTTATTACTTGCAATAATAGGTTTGTTTACCACATCAATTAAAGTCAAGCAAATTAAAAATTTCTGGTATTTATTTAGAGTCAATACGTTAACGGCCTTTACTATATTAATAATATCAAGTATCATTAACTGGGATAATTACATTACTTACTACAACCTAAATCATGCAAAATCTATGGATTTTAATTATCTATTAGAGTTGTCAGACAATAACACATTTCTTCTTAAAAACTATGCAGATCGAAATAACTTAACAGATGAAAAGAAATCTTTAATTGAGGAAAAATATAAAGCCTATATAATTGAATTAGAAAGCAAAAACTGGCAAGAAATACAATACAATAATTGGAAATTAAATTAAAGGCTCATGAACATTTCTTCAGCTATTTCAAAATCAACCCTTTTAGCTACTTGTACATTTTGGATATTTATTATCTCCAAAGATTTTCAGAGTGACATGATACCCTTTGTTTTTTTATCAATAATTCCAATTTTTCTTTGTTGTGCTTTCACCATCCTGTTTACAATTATGCCTTTTTTTTGGTTTAAAAGAGATGGATTGAGTAATAGAAGCGTTTTTAAAAAATATTTTCCTTTTTATGCTATAACAAGTTTTAGCTTATGCCTTTATGGAGCAATTAAACTTTCATTTGCTATTAGCTTTTTTATTTCGGCATTTTTCACCGCAATGCAATCGTGGGTATGGCTAGCAAAAGACAATCAATAATAGATTAATTAACATGAAATATTTAAAAAAAATCACACTCTTAATAACACTACCAATTATTTACACAATAATTATAAATGTTTGGATAGTAAACCAAGCTAAAAATGCTACTTATAATGATATATCAATAATTCCAAAGAATAAAGTCGGACTCGTTTTGGGTGCAAGTAAATTTGTATCGAACGGTAATATAAACCTATATTATAAATATAGACTGGAAGCTGCCTATCAACTTTACAAATCGGAAAAAATAGAATTCATTTTAATTAGTGGAGATAATGGGAGAAAGAGTTATGACGAACCTACCGATTTCAAAAATGATCTAATAAAAAAAGGAGTTCCCGAAAACAAAATATTCTTGGACTATGCTGGATTTAGGACATTAGACTCGGTAGTAAGAGCAAAAGAAATATTTGGGCTAAATTCTGTAACAATCATATCTCAAAAATTTCATAACGAACGTGCCATATATCTAGCCAAAAACCTAAAAATCAATGCCATTGGATTTAATGCTAAAAATATAAACGGACGATATGGCATAAAAACAAATTTAAGAGAATATATAGCTAAAGCTAAAGCATCAATTGATGTTATTTTTAACGTACGACCTAAGTTTTTAGGTGAAAAAATCGAAATAAAATGACACTTAAATTCAATAAAACATATTCGATAATTACATTAATATTATTAGCAACAGAAATATTAATTGCTATCTATTTTAAACACGGCTTTATACGTTACACTTTTGGTGATTATTTGGTAGTCATACTGCTTTATTGCTTTGCTAAAAGTTTTATCAACACAACACCTCTTATCGTTGCGATTCCTGTTTTAATTTGCGCTTATATTATAGAGTTCTTACAATTAATAAACATATTGAGCATGTTAAACTTAAACAACAACCATTTATTAAAACTTATCCTTGGCAGTACATTCCAAATTTCAGATTTGGTTGCTTATAGTTTAGGCATTCTTTCTGTTTTAATTATTGAATATGTCCTAACCTTATCTGGTCTCAAAAAAACAAACAACATATGAATTCTATCAAAGCACTTATTATCAATCGGTTTAAAATCTTTTATTTATTAAGTATTTCAATGATACTAAGTATTGTATTACTTATGATAAGAATGAAATTAACACATTCCTATTTCTACTTATTTTTGGTCTGGAATTTGTTTTTAGCTGTCATTCCTTTTGCCATCTCCACCTATTTAACAAGTATCCCGAAACTTAACAAAATAGGTTTTATAATATGGTTTAGTATTTGGTTGCTCTTTTTACCAAATGCGCCTTATATTATTACAGATTTATTACACTTAAAAATAAGCTCTAGCCATTTACTATGGCTGGATGTGCTCGTGGTAAGTTCTTTTGCTCTAAATGGATTATTGATGTTTTCGCTTTCGCTACTAGACATGGAAACCTTATTGAGTCAATATCTGAAAAGGAAAACAATACCTTTTGCGATAATATCCATACTTTTTCTCAGTGGATTTGGTGTTTATCTAGGCCGATTTTTACGTTATAACTCATGGGAAATCATACAGCATCCTTTGAACCTATTTAATGATATTTTCAATATTATTTTACATCCCAATCAACATTTAGAAGCCTGGTTATTTACCTTTCTGTTTGGTATTTTTTTAAGTATCGGATTTTGGATATTTAAGGTATTATATAAGTCTTAAAACTATTAAGCCCTATTCTTTTCTTGAATATTTCTAACAATTCTTGTTGCCATATTTCTTGTAACAAAACGCGGAATTGTGGATAAAAACTTATTAAAAACACCTGGAATTGCTACTGTTTTACCTCTTTTCATAGCATTATAGCCATACTGAGCAACATCTGTAGGACAGGCCATATTAAAACTAATTTTATTCTCCGAACAATTGCTAGAAACTGTTTGTTGAAATAATGTTTTAGTTGGTCCAGGGCAGAGAGCAGTAACAGTTACCCCTGTACCTTTTAATTCGTTCGCTATCGCTTCAGAAAAAGATAAAATATAAGATTTTGATGCATAGTACATAGACATCATGGGACCAGGTTGAAATGCAGCCAAAGATGAAATATTTAAGATTTTACCAGATTCTCTAGAGATCATAGCTGGTAAAATTAATTTTGTTAAGTGTGTTGTTGTTAAAACATGAAGGTGGAGCATTTCAGATTCACGTTTCCAATCTGTATTTGCAAATGTTCCAAATAGCCCAAAACCTGCATTATTTACCAACACATCTATTACAGGTAACTGCTTAACTTCATTATAAATCTCCTGAGCGACATCTGGCTGACTTAAATCTTTTACCAATATGGTAACCGTGTTTTTATAGGTTTTATTAAAAAACTGTTTTACCTCTTTGAGCTTAGGTGCATCAATATCAACTAAAACAAGATTATAATCATCTTTTATTAGTAAAAACGCTAATTCATATCCCAATCCCGAAGCAGCCCCAGTTACTAACGCTGTTTTACTCATCATATCATTTTAGTAATTCGAAATTACTCTTCACCATTCACGTAATCTTGCAAATAAGAGAATTTTTCTGTTAGTTTTCCATCTTTTGTTATCCTTGCTCTTTCCAAAATACCATCTGCATCATTATTAAAAAATGCTGGAATGACATGTTTAAGAAATTGTTCACCAAAACCTTCACTGGCATCTTTTGGAAGTTCACATGGTAAATTGTCTACCGCCATAACTGTTATTGCGCCTACTTCATTATAGGCAACTTCCTTTTCAGATTGCGGGTCGTAACCATAAAATGGTTCTGAAATCGTTGATGCCCTTAATGTAGAAGCCACAGGACCGTCTACATCACAACTAATATCTGCCACTAAATTTATATTGAAATTCGGTGATTTAGCATCAGCTCGTGTAAATAAATAAGGTGCTCCAGTACCATAAAAATGACCTGCTATAAAAAAATCTGTTTCTTTTGCATAGGGCATAAAGTTACTTTCGTAATTTGTCGCATCTTTATAAAATTCTTCTGTGCTACCTACTTTACCATCTTTACGCTTGCTATACTCCATAACATCCACCAAGCAGTAAACAGGTTCGGTGAATTTGGATGTTAAATATAAAGCATCGCTAACTTGCTTTATGTTTAAATGATCTAAAATTTCTTTAGCTCCACGTGCTACTTTTCCAGTCCCAGAGAGTAATATTTTAATATTTGGTAGTTCAATTTTATCCAGCTCAGTCTTCATAGCATTTAAATCTGTCAAGGTTTCAGCTTTTGGTAATTGAAATAGCCCATCTCTCAAACCCAAAGCCCTAAACCCGTTATAGGCACCTACCAACCCCGCATAATAGCCAAAACCTATTAAACGAAATCCATTACTCCCAACAATAGTTTCATGGTCATACAGTTCTATATTTTTTTCTAAAATAGCTTTTAAAAGCTCCCTGTTATAGGGTTGCTTTTTTATAGTATGGGAAAAGAAAAAGTATTTTTTATTAGGGATTAGATTTTCAATTGGTACTTCTTTTACACCAATCATCACATCACAGTCATCAATATTGTTTACTACCTCAAATCCTTCTGCCTTATATTGTTCATCAGAAAACACACGAATATCACTAGATTCAACTTTAAAAGTCACTTTAGTAAATTCTTTTTGGGCTTCAGCTAGCTTTAGCGGAGAAAATACCACACGCCTATCTGGTGGTGTTTTACGCTCTTTTATAATAGCAAACTGGATATTCATTTGGTTATTTGGTTTAGTTGGTCAAATGTTCTAGCAATACTAATTATTACTAATACAAGTAGTTAATTAAATACTGGAATAATTTTTGCACGAAAATAAGAGGATTTGCATGGTTATACAAACTTTTTGATACCTTTGCTGTCTGCATTAAGGGTTAAGGCGTTAAACACCTTGATATGAGAGACAATTCATAATTTGAAACAATTAGGATAACAAACATTTCTCAATACGATTTTTATTTCAATTATATTTGATATGACAGAAAATCACCCGAAATGACAAATTAATTAAGGGGTCGACTGGTTTTGACAGCGAGATTAATTGAACGGTAAGCACGTCGTGTAATGACATTGAAACACGTTAAAGGCTAGGTCAACTTTTAAACGGCGAAAATAATTACGCTTTAGCTGCATAATCTGAATTATAGTAAGATTAGCCTAGGCACACAAGGTGTGCAAGCTTTATGTCTCCAGAAAGCCTTTGTTAACGGCGTTCTATTTTGAGGCATCGTAAATGTTAACATAGATTGGGTAGTGCTTTGATGCCCTTTTGAAACTAAAAAAGATAAGTTATAAGTAGGTTGTCTTTAACCAGCTTATAATCGAAAATCCAAGAAAAGAATAAGCGTGTAGAAAGCTCTTTGATTACTTGTTTGGACGAGAGTTCGATTCTCTCCGACTCCACTAAAACCCTTATTTTTTAAGGGTTTTTCAGGTTATAGGGAAAATTAAAGGGAATAATAAACCAATATTAACCTTTTTTCTTCTCATCCACATAAACAAAATAATAGGCTAAAAGAGTGGGGACGCCTATTTATAAAGCTCCCCTACATACGTTTTAAGGAAGTAAAAAATTCCTTCCTTATATCATAAAAATATTTTGAACGTAAGGAAATTGAACTACCAGAAAAATATAAAAGGGAAAAAGTAGTTTTCTTGTATAGATCGTATGATTATTAAAATACTCTATTCCATAGCATCAGAAAATAATTGGTAATTTGTTGCTATAAACGATTGTGATTGCTCTGCTTGAATTGATAAACATTAAAACATCTTTTATTTGAGGCGTTATGTGCATAACTCTAACAAAATGAAGTGAACGAATTTGAAGCCATAAAAAATTACTACAGACCGATTCAGCCAACCGTAAGTGCTGAAAACGAAGAAATAGTTTACCGAGAAGTTCGGCCAAATGTAGACATAGAGAATTATGTGTACTGCTTTTGGCAGCTGAAAACACAAAACAAACTTAACCAGCCTTTTATTTACCGGGTGGTTTCAGATGGCTGTATCGACATATTTTTTAACCACAACCAACCTTCCGAAAATTTTGTGATGGGATTTTGTAGAAAGTATACAGAGTTTCCTATTGGCAAATCGTTCGACTATATCGGAATTCGGTTTTTGCCTTCTGCCCTTCCACATTTACTTGGAATAAACGCCAAAATCTTGAGTAATCGATCACAAGAACTTAAGCATATTTTACCTGAACTTTCAAACTGGATGGCTTCAGAAATCAAACCATCAGAATCGTTTAAAAAGATAACACAGCGCTTAAACAAAAAATTAACGGACTTAACTATAAACTATAATTTTCAATTAGATCATCGTTTTTTCAACGCTTTAAACCTTATTTTTCAAAAAAACGGGTTTTTGGATACCGAGAAGGAATTGAATACAGGTTTAAGCTCTCGACAACTTCGTAGGATTTTTAATTTCTATATTGGAACTACTGCAAAAACTTTTAGCAATGTTGTGCGTTTTCAGCACATACTAAATGCCAAGCCATCAAAACAAAGCTTAAAAGAGAACAAATTATACTTTGACGTTGGATTCTTTGACCAAGCACATTTTATTAAAAGTTTCAAGACATTCTATGGGGTAACACCTTCAGAAGCCTTCTATTAGACTTTGTCCGATTTTTACAATTCCTGCCAAATATCCTATCCTAATTTTGTTTTATTAAAATATTAAAGATGAGAACATTATTATTAACTGCATTTGTTTTAACAATTGGACTATCAAATGCGCAAACGAATAACAAAATGAAATTAAACGCAGGTATAATCACAGATAAACTGGCTGAAACCAAAGAGTTTTATACTAATGTATTAGGGTTTGACATAAGCTTTGAAAACGATTTCTATCTTTTGATGCACACTCCAAACAAATCGGCAGAAATTAGCTTTTTACAACCGAACCACCCAAGCCAAAAGCCAATCTTTCAACACCCCTTTAACGGAAAAGGTGTTTATTTGACCATTGAAGTGGCAAAAGTGGACAAGGTTTATAAACAACTTAAAGACAAAGGAATTGAAATTGAAATTGAAATCAGAAACGAACCTTGGGGAGATAGGCATTTCGCTATTGTTGACCCAAATGGAATTGGAATTGATATTGTGACTTATACTGAACCCAAAGAATAACACGCTATGCCTATATATATTAGGCATAGGCTAAAAAAATCCAGTAGATCCTCTTATAGATTCTTCGGTATCGTAAATTTGTGATGGCAATGCTTTTCTAGAGGGCTATTGGGAGATGAAATTCCAGAAGCATTAGATTTTTCAAAAAAAAAAATCCATTTGCTTTAGTTTGCAATAGTTTAGTAGATTAAGAGTATAGAGACGTGTTAAAATAAACTAAATGAACAGCAAAAGTTACTAACAACAAGCATAGGTTATTACATAATAAGCCTTGAATACCAACTAAGGTTCATGTTATGAAAATTTTACTTTGTTTTAAGCAACAAACTGTCCAATTTACCAGTAACCTCTTTATGTTTTAAGCGTTCTTCAAGTGATTTTATAGCGCTCCAGCTCAAATACCTTCCCAAAGGTAAAATTGGTCTGAACTTTTTCTCTTCATCAAAATTTAAAGACACCTTTTTTACAGGGATATAGGTACGTTTAGACTCAATTTTAAAGTCATCGCCGTAAGCATTTATAATCTCGTTTGGGTGCGCAAATGTTGCATTTAAGATCATTTTTGCAGGTGTAATCAGTTGGCTTGAATAGTTTACTTTTTTATGATCATCATCGCCTTCATATGGATTATTGGTAATAAATAGATGCTTGATACGGTATTTACCTTTCAAATCTTCATGATTTGCTAATTCTTTTAATAAAGCAGTCTCTAGCCTTTTGGTGACTACACCTCCAATATTATCATAATAACCCGCATCTCCATATTGCCCCAATCCAGTTATACGAGCTGTAGGGCTTATATATGGAAATCTTGCGTTAAGCAACATGGCTGTAGACCTTTTAACCATGGTATCTTTTTTAGGATAATTTGTAATTATATCTTTAAAAATGGCCATGTTACCAATATCTTTTTCAGTCTTTACTGAACTCATAATATTAAGATTTCCAAATTGCGCATCAGTAGTATTAGTAACAAGAATTGGTATCATGAAACCGTTTTCTTTTTTTGGCATGATAGTCAAATAAGGTTCACTTAAAAGGTCTTTACCAAAAGCTTTATTAAACGATTTCTCCCATTCGATTTCCAACAACTTACCGCGATCCTTAAAATCTAAAAAACCAACAATACTTTGTAATAAATCCCTCCCTAAAAGACTTGCTACAGATACAGATAGATAGTCTTCATTATAAAATTCACTGGCTTTATATTTAAAACCAAGCGTTTTAGCTTTATAAGTATTGAGCAGAAAATTAGTTTTATCATACTGATCTCTTTTATCAAATGCATGGGCATAAAATATATTATTGCCTACATTACCCCCAGAAGCTCCAGTTATTGAAAATAAATATTTATTAAAATAATCTTCACTTTTCTCATACAGGTAACTATGCACCAATAACGACCACAAACCTGCTCTCGAGCCTCCTCCTTCGGCAGATACTAAAATAATCGGAAACTTAGCCTCGGTATGACATTTTAATATATCTTCTTTTCTATCTTCAACCCATAGTTTTACATATGAATCAATATCTAATCTTGAATTTGGAGAAATAGCTGTTGGTACTTCACTTACTTCATAGTGTTGGAAATTATTTCTATTAGCATTAATTATTGTTAATACGATCCCAACTATAATGCAAGAAGTCAAAACAGGCAGTTTACTTATATGCCCTAAGAGCCTTAAAACATTGAATATAGAGAAGATCCCTATTAAACAAATCATTGTGACTACTAACGGCGTTACTTTTTTTAGTACAGTTGGGTCAATATATAAAATGATATACATTATAAATATTGTGGGGATAATTATTAAAACCACAACGACACTGAGTATTTTCTTAATTTTTATGATATGTATATTATAAGAGACCGATAGTTGGTAAAAAAGAATGCCTAAAAGACTTATTGAAATAAAGAATCGTCTAGTATCTCTATAAGTCCCACCCTTATTCATAAACCCTAATGCCATAATTAATAAAAGGCAGAGAATTGCAATAACTGGAGGTAAAAAGGTATAAGATATATTTAGTTTTGTATTCGCTCTTAGCCATCTCATTATATCTGGATGCAAGATTAAAAGAAAAACGCCAAGTATGATTAGTAACCACCAATTACCTAAAAAGAAAATGGGTTTACTGTAAATTTGCTCGTAAGTGTTATTTACTGAGAATGCAATAATCATGATTAAATATGTACTCAATAATTTAGGAAACATACGATGTATATATCCTTTTTTTGATTCCCAAAAACTAGCTTTTACTAATGTTTTGGGCCGACTTTCTTCTTGAACGGCAATTTCTTTTTCATCTTGGGGCACCACCTTTTGTACCACCGTCTTAAATCTGCTACTTTTAGCAGCTGTATCTATATTGTGAAACGGTTTTATTTGTCGTTTTTTATTTATGTCTTTAAAATAAGATTGAATATTGCTTACTATCAACGCAAATACAATTATTGAAGCAAAAAACAAAGTGATTACCAAAAAGTCGTTAGGCACTTGGATAATCACTAAAATAAGATCATTGATTTGTGGAACAAACCAAAATAATATGTAGATAATAATGACAAAAGTTAATGATAAACTATGGACTTTAACAACCTCAAATAAATCTGACAGATAGTCTTTGATTGTATATTTAGATTTTGACATAAGCAACTAATAATAAACTTTATAAACTAAATATCACTGACAAATGGGTGGTTGATTTACATAAAATTATTAGCTAAACCCTACCCATAACTTTAGTTCTTATTCTTTAGCAGTTTCAGGCTTTTTGGGCTTAAACCGATTGACAAACGATGTTAAATTAGTAGCATACCCTACCATAATTTGTGGGAAGACCCCATTTGTGTCTGTATTGAAGTAACTCCCCAGTTTAGCATAAATACCTCCTTTAGATTTTTCAGGGTTTACTAGCCAATAAAAATTTGCTTCAATATTTATAAGGTTAAAGGGCATTATAAAATGATCTTTACCAACATCTTGTATAATGTCTCCTTTAAAGTTTCGGCTACTTATAGACGGTATATCTGAATAATTTAAATCTTCAATACTAAAAGTAACATCGGCTCCAAAATTAGATTGTGGACGAATTTCAAAGTTTAAAAAGGGACCATGACTTACAGACAAAAGCTGGCGTTCAGTAACAGTATCTTCTACATTAGGCTGCGTTTCTGTATAACGCAGACCAGTTCTGTAAAATGCTGCATTATAACCTAAAGAAATATAGGTAAACCAACCTTTAGCTTCATGAGAAATGACATCGAGAGCAAACTTTCCATATAAATTATTTTTCTTTAACAAGTCGAAATTACTAAAGGCTTCATCATCTTTGATGTCAATAAACCTGTTCTCATTTTGAAAGCTATTATCTAAAGCTATATTTGCAGTGGTAATAAATTGCCTTCCAAAAGACCATTTTTTAATATTTCTTAAATTAAGTGGCAATAGCAATTTGGCTTGAGCATTGAGTAGAGAATTAGAGTTATCGGTATTGAAACCCATAACATCTGAATATATAACCCCTGTGAAGAAGTCTAAAAAACGTCGTTGTACAACCTTAGCTGAAGCACCATATTTACTATCTTCCTCATTAGATAAATGAACTTGACTGTTTGCAACTGAATAGTTAAAAAATTGGTCTGCTTTGTAGTCGAAAATATCATTATAATCTACGCTGATTTCTTTTCGATAACCATTATTAGAAACAACTTTACTAAATGCTGTTACAGAGCTATTGTAATTATTAAAATATCTAAGAGGAACGCTAAAATCTGAATTAACGAAAATAAGCGTTTCTGTAACGCCTCCATCATTAATTTCAGCTTCTATATATATTGAAGAAGCTTTATTATTAAAGAACTGAACTAAGGCATTCTTTATTTTTAATGAACCTTGACCTTTTTTTCTAATTTCGTTATAGTGTTTACATTTATATTGATCAATTCTATTTTGTTCTTGCTTTAATGATAAATTATTATAAAGTTTTTTAGCATCATTAAACTTTTTCACCTCAGTGTCTGATGAAAAAGTCGTATAATCCTTCTTAGCTAAATTTGACAAATAAGAAAAATTTTTCGTTGAAATAACATTATTAAATACCGCACCGTCTGTTTCGCTTAAAGAATTTCTTATATCCTTAATCCTTTGACTTTCCAAATCTTCTTTATGTTCTTTTTTAAGCTCATAGGTAATAACGGTGTAAGGAATTTTAGTTGAGCTATTTAAAAGCAATTCTGCAGAATACTGATCTTTTTCTTCATCAATAGTCTTAAGTAGGTTTTCAACTTCGGTACGCTGTGCCTCTGCTTTTTTAGTTTCAGCCGCTTGTATTTTTGTTTTAAGCTCTGCTATTTGGTCTTTATCAGTCTGCGATACTGAAGCTATAACCAATGCACTGTCCATATTTGTTTTAATAACTTGTAGTACATCATTTACTAATAGCTTGGGAGCTATGTCTATAACATAATCTCTTGTTGTGTAACAATTTGTATTATCACAAATTTGCAATGTAAATTGAGTGCTACTGGATTTTAAATTGACGCCATAAACCACATTATTAACGGCAATATTATCCAATAAAGTAAAGTCGTTTTCTTGCTGGTCTTGGGATTGACACCAATTTGTACATAGTAAAGTGAATGCAAATACAATTTTTAAATATTTCATATTATAGGTTGATATAAGTGATTTTATTAAAAAGATAAAAGTATATATAGCTATCTACTATAGCAATACCAATTATTGGGTATTCTGATGATCCATACATTAATATTAGATACTCATAGAATGAATATTCATTAATTTCTTGTGCCAACAAAAATTAATCAACCTCCAAAAAAGAAAGTAATTACATCATACATAAGTAGGTTTAAATATATAAAATAAATTTTAATACGTTTGTCTTTGGTTACTATTTAGTCATTAAAAATTATAAAACTTGATGGAATAGTTCATATGCTAAAAAATGCTATATTCCATTGTCTAAGTTTTTGTTTTTATGGATTTCAAACTCAAAATCTTCAGGTTTATTGATTTCCTTACTATTATAAACCAGCGTCCATTCCATTTCATTAGTTAACACATAAAATCTGGCAAGCTCACTAATCAGTCTGTTTTTGGCATTCAATATGAGTTGTGACGCTTTTACCTTTTCCAACAAAGACTTAGTGATATTATCTTGAATGGTGTTATAATCTTTCTCAGTAAAAGCATTTAAAAGTCCTGGACTAACATCTTGATATTCCAGATTAGGATTAATATTTATTTCTGGTTCTGGTATGTAATGAATAAACAGCGTTTTTCTTTTATCGTCAAGCTCGTAATTAATTTCCTTTAAATTATATGAAATGGCAACCTTAGCATTTGCTACCACTAAAGCTTTCTTTTCAGATTTTAAAAAAGAAGACCCAAATAGTTCTCTGGAATTGGAATATTTATAAACTTCAACAAAGTCACCCTCTGTAACGATTAGTTTAGATACTTTCCTCAACTCTTGTTGAAGCAGCATTGAACTTTCTTTCAACACAGATTTTTCATTACCATTAACCTTAGAGTTATAAATTGATATGGCTACTAAAGCCAATATGATTCCAAAAAGAACCCTTTTCATAATTTTAATAGTAATTATTCATATATATCGATCCCATTTTCTTCTAATAAAAGTATAATGTTGTCAATTTTGTTAGCAAAGTTAATACCTTGATATTCTTCATTAAGGCCAGCTACTAGCATGCCAATAACTTCCTCTGTTTCTTCTAATATTAATGGGCCTCCACTATTACCAGGCCAAGATTCAACATCAAGCTGAAACAACTCGACTCCTTTAATATTATCATTGCTAATGGCACCCGATGTTGTTGACAATAAGCCTCCTGGGTATCCAATAAGAATGACCTGTGAACGTGTAGTAACTCCTGCGGATTCCCCAATAGTTAAATATGGGTAATCCTCCGGTACTGAAGATGGACTTACCAATTCTAAAACAGCGACATCTTTCAGGTAATATTCTGGTTCGGGATCATTCGATGGATCGATCCAAACAACTTTGGCGGTTGCTGAAAATTGTGGTTCCGATTTTTCGAATATTAAATCGACCGTATCCCCTACATTCTTATTTTTCACGACATGCTTTGCTGTCAATAATTTGGTAGGACTTATTAAAAAGGCGGTCCCAGTTCCTGTTCCCGTATTCACCAAGGCTACAGACTTCTCCAATGCCTGATTAAATTTAGACTGACTTTCAACTAATCCAAAATGAAAGATGAGATACACAAGTATTGGCAAGAAACTTATGAGTATAAAAAAGGTACTTGCTAGCTTACCTTTTTTATTGAGTTTCTTTCTATTTTCGTTTTTCTCATTTTCTGTATTTCCAAGAAGTATCATCTTATTTTTGTTTTTGATTAACATCCATAATTTCCATAAACTCTTCTTCATTCATGTAAGGGTTTCTTAAAATGTTCCATGTTTCATGCCCTATTCCCTTAGTTTTTGAATAACGTTCCTTTTCCAATTCGTATACATGCTTAATGTCTCCTATATTTTTAATATGTTTTAATGGATTGAAGGAATCTCCATTAGACATATAACCTTGTTCTACATAGAATATGACAATATTGCTAATTTCCTCGTTTAGCCAAATACCATCTTCATCCTCTACGTATGAGTTTAAATAAGAAATTTCAGTATCATTTTGCAGCGCATTAAATACTTTATCTATTTGACTTTTATCCTTGCCTATTACTAACCTTGGTATGCCTTTTCCCTCTACAAAATCTGTTTTGTTATCATTATTAACCATAATGAGCGGTGTTTTTGCAATAAGTGCCATTTTGCCACTTTCTTTAGGGTTGCTATTAATATACTCGGCAATATCCATATCTTCAAAACATGCCAACCTAATAACATCTGATTCAAATTTTGTGATACAGTCTCTAAATAAAGTGGTATGAAGTTTATCTGTAGATGTATTAATATAATCCCATAAAGAAGCTTCTTCTATAATCGTTTTTTTAGATGTTATGTTTTTTCCCGTCTGCGTGAAATAGCGTGTTTTTGCTGAATCATATGTTCTATGGAATGCTTCTGGAGAGCTACCATCTTTATAGACCCTAAGTATAGGGATGGTGGTATCTTTTAATTCTGATTCTATATCATTGTACCTAGATTGCAATGTTTTGTTTTTCTTGTTGGAATTATTGTTCCTGTCTTGAGAATCGATAACATGACTAATGTTTTTAATCAATTGATCAATCTTGGGTATTTTAGGAAGCGTTATGTTTCCATCGAATGTTTTTAGAGGATCTGTCTCATCTGTAATATTCTTTTTCAATCGCCATACCCTTTCTGCCATTAAATGAATCTTCATCAAATCGAATGTCGTTTTTAAACGATCTCGAACCACGGCATTTTGTTCGCCAATCATTTTATACCTTGATTTAAGAATCCATTTTATTTGTTTTTCCAGAAGGTTTTCCCATTTTTCTGGTTTGGGGTGTATTCCCAGGGTTTCCCAATATTCTCTATTGTCTTTTATAGCATCACTAATAGCCGATAACTGAATTTTTGATATTTGCAGGTTCTCTGTACGATCTATTGTGGTACTTATTAACTCGTGGATTCTTTGTATCAATTCATCTTCGGCAAGCTGTAAATTATTTTTGACAGCTGTATAATAATTATTATCTCCATAAGAACTGAACCACCGCTTAATAAAATGATACGCAGATTGTTCCGTGTACTCTTTTTTATTAATTTGCTCAGCCTTTATTTTTAAATCTGAAAGTACCCTATTCTCACCATCAACAATGGTAGCATCCAAAGTATCGAACGCATTTTTAAGTGTTCTCTCGAAATGAGTTATAGTATCACTAACAATACGTTGTCTTACGGCTTTTATTTGATTTTTATTGCTTTTATTATAATAAGCTATCGGGTCTATCCACCTATTAAGGAGATTAATACTTAGATCTACTCCCAATAATTCTTCTAATTGCCTTTTAGGGTATTGAACCGCGGCAATACCAAAAGAACCATACTTGTCTATAAAGGCACTCCCTTTACTATCTACTAATCTTCTGTCTCTTTTTTCCCTTAATCCAAAAATGTTTAAAAACATCCATAAGCCAGCAATTTTATACAAACCACTTAAGCTTTTTACTTGTGCTATACCATCATTTCGGTCCTGTGAAATGAAATGAGAAATTTCGAAAGGAAGGTCATTGATTTTGGTTGTGGTAGAGTCTGGCCAACTCATGTGATATTCCTGTTCTGGCTGATTGAATTTTTCTAATGAGCATAGAGAGGATAGTGTATTGCAATACAAAATATTATCCTTGCCCATATAGTCCCTACCTGGGGTTAAAAACAAACCATAAACATCTTCCAATCCTTGAATATGCTTCTTGATCATGTAAGCGATATCGATAAAGACTCCAGAACCTGTACCTCCTGTTAAGGAACCTGTTATAAATACCGCAGGTCTTGTATTATCACTATCTACTTGTGTATGATTGTTAATTTTATTGAATGCACTATTAATAGCTTCCTTTACTGTATTGAAATTAGGATAACTCCATAAGGCTACCCTTCCAAAAGCTGGCATCCCTCCTGCTCCTTTTCCAGCATCTTTGATATAATTTGGATCGGGTATCCAATGGCTTTCCGACTCTGGTAACTGATCCTTTAAATTATTGATTTTTGTTTCTTTATCACTTAAATCCAAATAAACACGTTTAATTTCATTCTTCAGTACTGTGGTTGAAGGAAAACTACTTTCATCGGTTTCTAAATATAAGTACTCTACATTCCCAGGTTTGTTTTTACCTGTATGCTCAAAATAAAATTTTTGAGTCTCTTCTAAAACACGCAATCCGCTTGTTCCTATGCCTATTAATAATGTTGGTTTTGCCATGTCCTATTTTTTTAAAAGTGAATAATATTTTGAATAACTGTATATAAAAGTTATAACTATAAGCAAGTATATAAGCAACTGTGCACTTATGTCTGCATAGAATGTTAAGATTCCCCATGTAAATTCGTGGATTCCGTTTACTTTTATAAAATAAAACCAGTATACATTGAAAAGTACAAACAAGAGGAAAAGTGCCCATAAAAATTGAAGACGCAGAAATATATCTTTATGTAATTTAGTTTTCTTCTGTGTAAATTTTACCAGAGCAAAAAAGATTGCCCATAATACAAATGCTGTGATACCAATAAGTATTAAGGATTTAATTAGAAAACTTATCCAATTATCTATACCTATTTCCAATAATGATTTAAATTGTTCCATGCGATTATTTTTATTTTTTACCAGTCTTCGTCTTGTGATGTTGTATCTGTATTCGATGGAGGCGATTTTTCTTCGCGTTCTGCCCAATCGCTTCTTTCCTTATTTGTATTTTCTTTCCTTCCCGCTATTAAATATTTATATGCAAAATACCCGCCTACCCCAAGTAAAAGCAATAATAAAATGACTCCAAAACCTCCACTATCTCCACTTTCTCCTTTTACAGTTATGTACTGTGCTTTTGAGTTGGCCCCTTTTGTAGAAACATTAATTTTGTAGGTTGCTGGCTCTAGTTTTAAAGATTGAAATGTTTTGTTTTTTACACTATAATTTTTCGTTTTTTTGGTTTTGAGGTTATGCGCTCTTAGTGTATATTTTGGTAGACTATCGCACCCAATACACGTCCATGAAACACGTATATTCGATGAAGCCATTGTAAAAGGTGTTTTCCTAGTTCCTTTGGGAGAGATGATGCGTAACGATTTCTTATCTGTATTTGTTGGTGTTATGGTAACCTTCTTACCATTTTTAAAAATATCTATCTTACTTATATCTATCTTTTTTACTGTTACGGTAAATCTACTAGCTGTTGTATGTTTAAATCTGGCAACAACCTCACCTACCGAGCCTGTTTCGTACTCATCGACCATACTAAGGTCTTCTTTGTCCAATAGCCTTGAATTAGGGTCATCGGCCATGCCCTGAATCCTGATGATGTAATACTCCAGGATCTGATTATTATAGGCAATGTTGCAGACTTTCGCTTCGGCATAATCTCCCCAGGTATCATTGTCGTTATAAGAAAAAGGAAACTTGTAGTATTTATTAAAATCTGAAGGATAATTACCAACTAGGTTAATTTGAAATTTGTTCGTACTACTAATTTCTCCAAATGGCATGACCATTAAAAAGTCGTCTACTCCAATTAAAGGTTTACCCTTGCCCTTAATAATAGCTTCAATTTCGGGGCTAGTAAAAACACCTGTTTTTTTCCAGTTAGGGAATTTATTGGATGCATAAGATGCCGTGATTATAGATTTTGTAAAGGCTATAGCATCCTGTCGCTGCGAAAGCGTAATAGGCGAATTATCTTTTTGCACATTTTTTGATAAGTCGACCATCACGAAAACACTTTGTGTTTTACTTTGACTATATATGCTTGAAAAGCATAAAATAATAAGGGTTATACTTAAATATAATGTTCTCATATCTAATATTTTTTAGGTTTAATAAATAACACTATTAGCATTCCCAATGCACAAAAAACAGCAAGCCAAACAGGGAAGTAATAATCTTTTGTAATTCCTGCTAAAATTTCCTGAACTGCTGCGGCATAGCTATCTATATCCATACCTTCATAAACAGCGTAGTTACATGCATCTGCTTTATCAAAAAAAGCGTTATTGGCGCCTTGAAGATTAATAATATTTATATTGTCCTGATAGAAATTATTGAATTGGGGAATTTCACATAAAAAGGTACTTATTTCACTTTCAAAATAACTGTCCTCACCATCAGTTACTAATACAAAAATGTTATTGGTATAGTGCTCGTTTTGTATATGTTCTAACGTAAAGAGGTAATTAGACCAAATGGTTTCCAATAATGGCGTTCCTTCTGTAAATTCAATACCGTTTAATGCATTGATTGCATCATGTTTATTTGTAAAGTATTGATGCATACCATCTAGCTGCTGACTATTTCTAGTCCTTATAAGGTCATTAAAATTTCCGCTAGGGCTATTTTCAGTAAACCAGCTTAGAATAATATCGGTGTCATTATTTATATTCTGAAAAGACTTTCTTAAAATCTCCTGTCCGTTACCTATATGAACATCCATGCTAGAACTTGTATCTAGTAAGAACGACACCAAGTTCTTATCCATTTTTATTGGCAAAAACAGCAACAAAAAACCAAAAGCAGGAATGAAAGACCATAATTTTATTTTTTTGAATCGCTGTAAAGCTGCTTTATTTTTACCTTTTAAATCTTGTCTTGTCGCTGGGCAATTTATATTTTGTAATATGCTTTCTCTTTTAAATCCGTTTGCTAATCTTTTATAGCTTATTATTTGAACAACGATGCAAACAACAATACTAAGTAAGTGTATCAATTTTTCTGTATCACTTTGGTAAACATCTGTTTTTAACCAGTGGTACATAAACCAGATTACCAATAAAAGCTCCACAGCAATACTGTACATAATAATATGTATTAGTATTTTAAACTCTCTAGTTACTATAATACTCTCCTTAATGAATTTAGAAACTGTGAAACTTAACAGCCAAATGCCAATTAACACTGTTGGTACAAGCCACCATTGTTGGGACTCGGAAACAGTATCCATATAATTTCCAAAGGCTTCAAATAATAAGATTAAGTATTCTTCCATACTATTTTTCTATAACTAATGTTTCTATCTCTTTATCTTTCAGTTTCATTCCATAGGTTATAATCTCCTTAATGTCACCCATCTGTAATGTTACCGAGCTTAGGTCGTACGACACTTTTTCTTGTGTGGCTTTTATATTCGAATACGTTTGAAAATTTGAAAAGAGAGTCACATGATCTATATGAATGCCAAATAACTGTTTCATTTTACTTATTAAATCCGTTTTATGTTTTGCTGCTGTATTTGTAGAAAAATCGTTTCCGGCATCAGTGATTTTTGAAGTATTACTGAGCTCTTCCAGTATAATTAAAAGCGCATTTATTTTTGAAATGATAACCTCGTTAACAACAATCCATTCCATACCTTTTAACTTATCAGGGTCTGATGTTTTGTTTTCTATCTTATGAATTAGGTCTTTATCTACTACTAGCCCATCATTATTTTTGAGGGTTTCTAAAATGGTATCCCACTTGTTAAACTCACTTCGCGTATTATTTTTAAGATACTTCGCCAAGACTATAGACTGAAACTTTTTTACTGCTTGGTTTGTTTCTGAGCCTATACTTTCTATAAGTTGATTTTCAATATGTTTTATATGATTAAAAAAAGGCACCAGCTTATCAATCAGGGTATGGTGATTCTCTATAAAGAGACCTTGTTTTTCGAAACGTTCTATTTTTGGAGTTAATAGCTCAAACTTTTCTTGATTTTTTTTATTTGTTTCATTTAGATTTAAAACTTCTCTATTTAATCCTACTTTTTCTTTTTCAAGATCTTGCTTTTCTGATTTTAAGAGCTGCAATTGCTCTCTTAAAGACTTAGTTTCATGGTTATCATTAGAATTTATCTCTCTTCTAAGCTTTTCTATTTTTCGTTCTATTTCTTTTTGGCTTTCTTCTACCTTTTGGGTTATACTTTTTGTAACTTCTTTAAGGGATTTTGGAGAGGTTTTATCTACTCTGCTTATTGCTTTATTATTAGTCTCAAAACTATTGTGATACTCTGATCTATCGGTACGATGAGAACCAGGATTCGATTCATTATTATCTTTATTTTTTTGCTTGTCTTTTCCAAAAAGCGTTTTTCTAAACCATATTAATAATGTTACCAATATTCCAAATACTATTATAATAATTATATGCCATATGTTTAATGAATTTAAAAAAGATTTGCCCTCCTCTTTAACCGTTTCTTTATTGGCTATTCCATTTATGATATTAAATTGAAGTTTTACACTCCCTGTAGATTGGGTTATAAGATATTTTCCATCACCCAGATTAAGCTTAGTACCTTCAATAGACTCTGCATCCCATTTATATAAAATACCTTTATCTTTTCCATAAAGTACCTTCGTCGGTCCTTCTTCTATTAATATAATATGTTCTTCGAATGCGTTGGTATCATATACAGGTGGAATGTCCTCAATAATATTTTTATCGACATAGGCTGTAGTATAACCAGGAATGACAATACGTATATAAGGGTTAGAAAACTTTTCAGTTGATTTGTAGAAGTAAACCAGTCCAGATGCATCGTAAGGATAACTATTTATAGCTACTTTACCCTTTTTCTTTAGTCTAATTAATTTTTCTAAATAGTTGGCTACTTTAATTTCCTTTTTGTCTTCTATAACAAGCTCATCATGATTAAAATTGAATAGATAACCTTCATAAAGCTTCCCGTCATTCATAAAAACTTTTTGTCTCTTAATAAGTTTTTGAATTATTATGGTTTCTGAAAGTGTTTTAGGAATCGTATCAAATGTTTTCATATCATTACCGTTTCCCAAAACAAGTTTTGTCTTGTTAGGTAATGTATGTATAAGGTTTTTCCGTTCTAATATCTCTCCTTCAAACACTAGAAAACTTTTATCAACGCCATCTAACTTCTTTAAACCTTCTTGTTGTACTTGAGCGTATTTTTGCTGTCCAATACTAAATTGGATAAAAAAAAGTGCAACAATTGTATATCTTATTGTACCTACCATTCTAAATTTGGTTTAGAGTTATTCGATTTATTTTCTTTGATATTTTTTTGATGGCTATCATCATAATCCTTCTCATTGTATATATCTAAAACACCTATGAGAAAAAGTATTATTAGCAGAACAAACAATAAAAGAATTAAGATCTTGATCCAAAAAGGAATTGTTTTTTCGAATGTAATTGGTATGAAATATGATGCTCCATTATCCCTATCAACTATTCGAATAGTAGGAGACAGTACATGTTTGGGTATTCTTCCTTGGAATTTAAATTTTATAAAATCTCCATTTTCAATCTCTATTTCAAAGGAGCCTTGCCCTTGTTTGATTTTTCCCTTATCTTTTTTTTCAATTCCTTCTAAATTAGATTTAATTAATTCTAGGGATATTTTTGGATATAATTTAAGAATAGGCGGTTCGAAAGGGATACCAACGCTGTAATTTCCATCAGGAATCTTAAGCAGAAAACTACTTTTGGTTATACTATTTGCATAATGGTATTTAAATGCCAATGCTTCATCGACCTCATAACTTGGAAAAATAAAATCTGTTACCAAGGACTGCTCATTACTTAACAAGTTTAATATGGTATGATCAGTTCTATTAACACCTAAATTATCCTCAAAATAGCACTTTTCTGATATGTATATACTCCCTTCTTTATCACTGCTCTTTTTGCCTTCTTTAGGTTCTGCTTTAGTGTTTTTCTCAAGTTCAACTCTATTTATATTAATTGGAAGGTTAGATAATTGCTGAAGCTTAACATTAATTATTTGTTTCAGGTAATCACGATTTTGTTGAATTTCTGAAATTGAATAATCAAAATCACTAATTATGGTGACTATAAGACGTGCATTTTTTTTCTTATAATAGTTTTCCAGATACTCCATTAATTTCACAAAATCTGTCCAAGAGCTTTCCTTTTCAAGTTCTAAAGAAGCATTTCCCTTATTAAAATATTTTATTAGGTTTTTAATATTAGTTTCATCTATTTCTCTAGGGTTATCTTCTGGAAAAATAATTTCGGTATTATTTCCAATTGTCCATATTGAAAAGACATTATTTATTTTTTCAGAAGGTTTTTTTAGTTTTAATAAAACATCCAAGATGTAAAGTTTTGCTACATCTAATGAAGATACTGGTGCTTTATACTTATTAGGACTAATCGTGATTTCCTCTTCTAATTTTTTAATAGTTTTATTACATAAACTCAAAACTCTTTTATTCGGTTCAAGTTTTCTATATGATTTGCTTATATCAATGACGAAGATATAGTGGTTACCTGCTTCATCATGAATGGGTTTTATATTAGATTCAGATAAATCATAAATATTACTCGTATTAAAGTCTAGTATTTTTGAAAGATTGGTTTCAGTAAATTGAATGATAACAGTAACTATCACAGTTAATAAACTGAACATCGAAAAAGCTCCTTTCAAATACTTATTTTTCAATATTTTATCAATAAATCTCATATATTTAATGATGTTTATTTACTTTACAATCCACGTATAATGCTTGTCATTGGCATCACCAACCTCATGATCCTCTACGAGTGTAGAAAACTTTTTTTCTTTTTTTGCGCCTTTTTCTTTTACCTCACAAACAATATCATCGTTCTCCCATAATTCCAGACCAACACCTTCTGTTTTTGAATCGATACGTACCTGTTTTAGTAAATTATATTTGTGCTTTTCTCCTTTTCTAAAAGAGGCAATAGGATCTGTTCCCATAATCTGGTAAAAGTTTACCATACCACCATCTAGCCCGAAATCACTTTCTACCTTAGTCCTTTTTTTTATATGTTTTAGGCCCTCTCCATTTTCTGTAAATGAGGCGCCTAAAGGAATTAATTTTATCAGGTTGAAATCATGAGCACTTAAACTATGTTTTACTCCAAACCAACTATTTACCCTGACGGAATTTAATTCAACCCTGCTTCTATTCATTCCATATAAACAAGCCCCTTTGGCCACAGCACTTTTTAACTCATCAATAGACAGACTGTGCACTTCTGGTATGCTGCTTTGTCCTAAGGCTTTTAGTACTGTTTTTTGAATTTCTGGAAAAACAACACTACGACCAGAAAAAATCACTTGGTCTACATCTTCAGGACACAAGCTCATAATATCCTTAACTACGGTTTGTACATTATTAAATAATAAGCCCTGAACCTCATCATCTTTAAAGAATGGGTATGAACCATCTTCTTCCTGACGTGTAAATGCCTGCATAACCTCTTCTTCCCCACTAATTGACACTGAAGTTTCAAAGGCTTTATTAATAAAACTTCCCAGTTTTATATTGTCTATCAACACATCGCTACCTTCATTATAGTTATCTATGATTTCGCACTTGATACTAAAAGCCAAATCAACTAACCGCTCTTTTAATTGTGGATCATTATGAAAATTAAATGGGTCGACATATACGCCCAGGCTATTAAGGTATTTACCTAAGAAATTGATGATGACATAATCTATAGTATCGCCCCCAATACCATAACCCAACTTACCTATGATATCGATCTTATAAAAAATGCCATCACCTATATTCTGTCCTTTTATGGAGGCTATGGTGGCATTTATAGTAGCACCTCCCATATCAAAGAGTAAAACAGTTGTATTCTTAGTAATCTTTTTTACACCAAATAAATAATACATCAGGTTTGCCTCGGCCTCATAAATGCATCGAATTTCATCAAACTGATTTAGAGCATCTACACTATCTATAATATCCTGAATTTTTTGTGCTGTAAAATTGTTTGGAATGGCTACTATAGCCCTTTTAGGCTCAAACGCTCCGTTTATTAACAATTCTTTTTTGTTGGCTCTGGTAACTGCTGTTTCCAACTCTCTATAAATACCTTTTGCAAGCAATGAGCAAAGCTCTTTTCCATCGACTTGGTATGAAACTACTGGGTTCTCTGTAAAGTCAAGTTGGATTTTATCTGCAAAACCAAGTAGTTTTTTAATAGACCTAAAGGTAGCTGGCGCATATTGCTTTCTACTGCTATTGGTCTTGGCAAGCGTCCCGTAAAAATATTTTTTATCCTTGTATGGCAAGGCATCGCGCAATTCATTATTATCTGCACCTTTTAGAAAAGTAAGCATTGAAGGTATAATGAGATCTTCCCCTGTATTTGTTGTGGGGATAAACACTTCTGGATGCCCATCTGCGCCAGCAGCAATGCATGAACCCGATGTTCCTGGATCAATACCAACCCATGTATTTCCTAATTCTGGACCTATATAAAAGCTATATTTCAAAAAATCGCTTCTTAATGATTTAGAGAAGAACAAAAAGGATTTTTCATAAAAGGCTTCTAGTACAAACTCAAATTTAATACGCTTATTTACTTTTAATAATGCATCTACTTTTTCAATATCTAGATTGAAATCAAAATCACCATGTTTCGAGTACCTCACTTTTAAAGCATCATGATTTCCAGAAATGCTGTCGCTATCACTTCTTAGACGAATTTCATACCCTGGCGCACTTTTTTCTTGTATAATTTTAATATACACTTGGTTTCTCCATAAACCTCTTAAAATTGAGCTTCCTAAATTCACGGCACCTTGCAGAACAAAAACCTGGCTTTTCTTATTTGTACCCCATCTTAGATAAGGTATTAATTGTCGCCCCCAATTGGTTCCCTCTACGTTTTTTTTATAATTGATTTCTTCAAAAGAATCGTTTAGAACAGTGCCCATTCTTAAAGTCAACTCCTTTGGTTTTCCTACAATTATTAAAATGATTAATATGAGTAGTACTAAAGCTATTGGTAAGAGATAAGTGATCATGATGATCGATAATTTAGATTTATATTGTATGTCTTGCAGTGCCAGGTTTCTTGTCGTTTGAAACGTATAATTAATTTTTTGCTTAGAAGTTTTTAATGGCTTATACCCTACATTGGCCATGTAAGTCAATGCTACTTTTCCTAGTTTTTCTTTTTTTAGGGGTATTTTTTTTAGTATAGGTATGGTATAACTCATGGAGCTACTGTCCAAATTCATGAGTGTATTTCTTCTTGTATATGCCGACTCCCATTCACGACTCATATTCACCGAACCTACTTGAAAATCAAAATCCAAAGGTTTTATAGAGTCTATGTTTGTTTTAACAGAAAGTGATAACGCATCTATATATATTTTGTCGTTATGTATAAAGCGAAGTTGAGATGGTGATAAATTATAATCACTCCCTTTATGACTTATTTGCTTTAACCCAATATTTCCATCTATAAACATGCTAATATCTTCTGGACGCTCTTTTCCTGCTTTGGGTTTTATTTTATAGGCCATGAGCCCCACATTATTCTTTTTGGTTCCAAAAGCATATTCAAAATAATCTATAGGATAAAAAGCGCTTGACAGATCATTAATGTATTCCTTTATAATATTGGGAGCTGTCCCCTTAGAAAGGGCATAATCATAAGAATAACGGTATATATCTTTAAGCCTTAAAAAGTCGTTCTTATTACCAAATTGAGACCCCGTAAGAAAGTCGCTAACAATAATCAATATATACTCGGTAGCATAATACGAACTCTTTATGTTATCTAAAACTAATGGATATACATAATTGGAAAGGGTTACGCCTTCACCAAAACCCTGTTTTGGAACCTTATAAAATAAGGTGTTAAAATATTGTTCAATATGAGGTCTGGTACTGTACTCGGTCCATTTAAACTGTTTATCTTCTATAAATTTTTCGTTAAAATTATTAATGATCAAATCTTTATTGCCAGAATACTTATCTGGTCTAAGCAATGCTATTTCTTGCTCCGTAATTCCAAATTGATAATAGGATATCTCATCATGTTCTGGGTCAAAAAAGCGAATGCCATTCTGAATTTCGGAAGTCAGGTTTTTAGAATTCTCATTAATTGTGGAATGAGGAATTTTATTTTGAAACAATGTTATTAATGCTTCTTTGGATTCTAAGATTGGTTTTGATTTTGAGACAAAAGCTCCTGAGACATCTATAGCTATTAAATAGTGTCTTCGTATGTTATTTTTTGCTTTTGCAGAATCAAGTCCTTTAATAAAACTTGCTTCTTTTAACACAGGATCATTAGCTTCACCTTCATCATGAGGGATCAAAAACAATAAAAATGAAAAAAATAAAACCAATATTTTCATAGTATCTGACTCTGGGATTTATAGTTTGACACCAACAATTTTTAATATCTCTTCTCGCTTACTTTTTGGAATCGGTAAAACAGTATGCTCCTTCAAAAACAATTGGTTGTTTTCAATCTTGTGAGCCATATCAAGGTTTACGATATATGACCTACTAAGCCGGTAAAACATGTCATATTTTGAGAGGTATTGCTTGTAAAAATCTTTGAGTGAAGATTTAATGACATACAGCCTCTTTTCGCATAAATGAATTTTAAGGTAATGGTCTGCTGCCTGTATATGGATGATATCTTCAAATTCCAGGCTTTCGAAAACACCTCTTTTAACTGAAATCCAAATCTTGTGTGATTGGTATTCTTGATAAGGTTTTTCAGAAATATTTAATTTTGTAAAAAAGTTAACAACCCAATTAATAAAATTATAATAGCTTATTGAGTCTTGATTAGAAACAAATAGTTTTGTGGTCATAAAATGTATATCCAAGTGTGAAAATTCGCATTTACGACCTAAATTTGACTTATATAAAACAGCTACGCAAAATTAATCCGTCAAAACAATAAACGGATTCGTGAAAAGGTAAATTGAGTACGTGAAGTATTTTTGTATTTTCTAGTTATGAAGACCTATAAGTTTGAATAATGTTTTCAATTGATCTTCAGGTATTTTTATGTAAAGTTTCTTATTCAATTCAGGATAAACGATGCGTCTGCCATCAATATTGTTTATATGATCTAAATTAACAATATAGCTTCTACTCAATTTATAAAAATTAGGATAATAACGTAATGTTTCATCAAAAATCTGTTTTTCAAGTGTTGCCCTTTTTTTCAGAATGTCACCATTTATCATATTGAATTCGCAGATTTTATCTTTGGCTTCAACAAATACAATATCTTTAATTGTAATACCCGTATAATTAGATGTTCCTTCTTTGATCCAATATGTATCTCGATGTCTTGGTTTATAAGATATTTTGTCTTTAAAAGGTTCTAATGACTTAAAGGTTATTTGATCTTTTATTTTAAGCAAAGCTCTTTTTATTGCTTCGCTATCAAACGGTTTGCTTATATAATTGCAATTTTGAATCGTTCTTGTTTGTTCAATTATTTTATCGTCAGATATCCCGGATATATATAAAATTGGAATATTGTGTAATAATTCAATGGTTTCCCCTATATGTACGCCTGCATAGCGATCATCCTGTAGTTGAATATCAAGGATCGCCATATCGAATGTCTCTTCTTTTACATGCCCAATAGCTTCTTTATAATAAGCGTTAGGCCCTAATATTTGTACCTGTTTTCCAAATACATTATATATATGGCCTATTATATTTTTAGCTTGAACTAAATCATCTTCAACTATGAGTACTTTCATATATCTATATATTGATTTTTAATTGTCATATGTAATCCTTGATGCGTAAAACAATCCTATAGTTTAACAAAAAATTGAAATACATTATAATCTGTTTCTCTTTTTATGTCTATGCAACTTCCTAGTTTTTTTATAAACCCTTTTATGATTTTCCACCCCAATCCATTTGAAGATTCCAATTGTTCTTTAGAAAGCTTATTTCCATTATCACTATAAGCAATAGCTAGTATATTATCATCTTTAGTTTCCACCTTTACTTTTATCTTTAAGGCTCTATTAGTTTTAAAAGCATGTTTCATAGAATTTGTCATTAATTCCCTAATAATAAAAGTCAATTTAGAAGCCATTTCTCCATTTAGTATTACTGGTTCTAGCTCTTTTTCTATAATCACGCCATGCTTATCCATATTCATGGCTTGATATTTTTCTTCAAGTATTTTATTTAAGTGACTTTTTATATTTACTTTTTGCCCTGGCCGGTTATATAACATATCATCAACTGCAATAGACGCATAGAGCATATTCTCTATAGAATCCGCGCCGTCAAATTCTAATTTTTGTAATTCTTGTATCACCTGTGTATAGTCGTTATGTTTTCCATGCCTAATATCGGTATTAAGCAAATCCAGATCTTCATTTAACTTGAGTATTTTTCTTCGTTGCCTATACAAGAGTATCGATAAAATAGAAACAACTATAAAAAAGCCAAACAATAGCCATAACACTCTCAGCCAGTTTTTTGCTATTTTTTCCTGATGATCTGCACGTTCTTTCTGCTTAATATTTTCATTTTCTTTTTGGTTTAATTCAAATTGATTCCATGTTTCTAAAACATTTACTTTCTGCGTATTAAACAAACTATCGTTTAACACTGCCCAATTTTCTAATTTATCATAGGCCAATTTATAGCTCGACAATTGATAATAATAATTTGCCCAATTTTTCAAATTATCAAGCTCGATGGTTTTATCATAATTTTGCTGAAAAAATGATTCTGCTATTTTTAAATATGGCAAAGCCTCTTTTCTCTTGTCCATATCGAGATATAATCTCGCTAAAGCATTAGCCGTCACGGCACTATTTCTCAGGTCTTTTATCTTAACCCTTATTTTATAAGCTTCTTTTAAATTTTCTTCTGAAAGTAAATAGTTCTTCTGAAATCGATAAATAACTCCAACATTATGAAAGCTATAAGCGATGTCTTCCTGATTTTTTAAATTTTTTTTTATTCCCAAAGAAGATTTATGATAAAACAATGCCTCATCATAATCACCCATGGCCGCATTGACATTTCCAATATTATTATACACCAAAGCCAACTTAGCAGGTTTACTTATTTGTAAATATCGTGCTAGACTTTTCTCATAATGTTTTAGTGCTAATGCATACCTTTCCTGGTCATTATATAAATTTCCAAGTGAATTATGTATCGCAGCTACTGTTTCTTCAGATTCGGTATATTGTGCAAGTTCTAAAGAACGTGTATAATATTTAATACTTTGCACATGGTTTCCTTCATAATTATAGGTAATTCCTATATTTCTTAACCTGCCAATTAAAGGAAGGGTATCTTTTCTAATACTATCTAAAAAAAATGCTTTTTTATAATAGATTCTGGCAGAATCAAACTTTCCTATTTTCCTATAAGATAAGCCAACATCATTAAAAGATTTAGCAATGCCTAGAGTATCAGATTTTACCGTAAAAGCATTAGCCGCAAGCTTATAAAAATAAATAGCATGATTAAATTTTTCCTTGTAATAGCAAGAGTCGCCTAATGCATATAGGTTATCTCCATAAAAAGAATCCAAATGTGCAGTATCCACTTCCAATCTATCTTGATGACTACACCGAATGCATGTAAAAACCACAATAAAAAGCACCGCATAATTAAATGCTTTTAAGCTTAATTTTATCATAAAATGGATCTCTTAATGTAACAGACAGCTAATCTATTAAAAAACAAACACTTAATATATTCATTATACAATTATTCATTTATAATCGAAAAAAAGATGCTTCTTTCGAAGCACCTTTATTTAAAAAAATCAGTTACAATTTCCTTTACAGTCATCTTCTTGATTATTACCATTTATTGGTAAGGAATCGGTGGCCTCAATTGGCGATTCGTTTAAATCGTCAACCTCAGTACAACTTGTACAAAAAGAAATGCCCAATAAAATAAAACAATAAACTACAACATTTTTCATAAAAATAAATTTTTATGTATTGCGTTACAGTTTGGTATACCGTCCGCATCATCAAACTATTGTGCACTTTCAATGAATTGGAAAACCGGCAGCTAATACTGGTTATATGTGGCATATGCCACGCATTATTTATGTAAATAAGTTTTTTATTATTATCGATAGCAAGCATGTCAAATATGGTATGGGCTATATATCGCCTTAATAATGTTGGATCAGCATTTAAATTCTGCATTTTTCCCTCTTTAATAAATTCCATTTTTTGCATTTTACGTATCTTTAATTTTTTTAAAACTTCTAATAAACAACTATAATTGATCAGGTTATATGTGTTTATCTAAGCCAAAAGTATCATCAAAGATTTTTTGTTTGTGTCGACCGCTAAACGGTTTCTACCGACAGACTTCAAAGCCGCATAAAATCTCTTAAAACATCTATTAAACAAGGAGTTTTGACGTAAAAACATTTTTTTAAATATTATTTATTTTTTTGGTCAGTTCGAGGTATAAATGGTATTTAAGGAGACTTTTATTGTTTCAAATACCAGCAATCAAAGGTTTAATTAATTTTCAATAAAAGTTTACGGTAAAGCATAAAACTGCAGTGTTCACGACCTTAAAAAGTGTTTTCACGTAATACTTTACTCATTTTTTAAATATTCATCTATTTTCGTCGAAATCTTTTCAATAAATCAATAATGAACGTTACTGGGGAAACTAATCTTGAAGTTTTTTTAGAATTAATTCAACTTGTTATTAAAAAAAGTGGTATTCGAAAGCCTTTAAATGAATTTAAAGGCCACGAACAAAACACATTAGCAGATAAAATTAAGTCCATTTTAAATCCAAATGGAGATATTTACCCCATAAGCGCCAACGCCATTAGGGACTATAGGTTTATGAGTGATCCTGATAATTGGAAATACCCTTTCAGTGTTTCAGAAGGAAAATTAGATGTTCTTTGCCAATACATAGAAGAAGTAAGCTGGAAGCGTTTTGTAAGCGACCGTATAGACGGCGTTATAGCAGATTTTAATGATTCTTTCTACAGATCCGATAACATTTTTCCCCTTATTTATGAGAAAGCATCAGAAATTAATAACATGATCATTCAAGGAGAAAAACTCCTAAAGCAAAACAATAATTCTGTTGAAATACTTTTCAATATTGGGGTTGGTCTTTTGTTCAAAGGTTATTTTAAAAAGGCTGAAAATCTGTTTAATAAGTGCTGCGATTTAGAATCACACAATTCTAAACTCCATTTTTTTAAATCCTTAAGCCTTTTAGATGGCAAAAGGCCATTTAGACATAAAAAAATAAGAATTGATGGTATTATAGAACATCTTAACAAATCCATTCAATTCAATTCTGAAGGTATAACTTACTATTCGGAGTTACTTCATTTAATATATCAAGATTTTCATCAAAGAATTGGCTATTCATATCAAAGAATACGGCTAACAAAACACTCCCCTCAATTAGAATGGTTACAATTTTTAGAAATATGTACAGGAATACCTTATAAAGAAATAGAGAAAACACTCATATGAAAAATCTAACACCTAACGGAAAAAAAATTCTTAACTACTATTCAAAATCTGTTCTTAAATCAAAAATAAAAGATGAAGAATATGATAACCTTATTAAAGAGTCTTTACAAGGCCTATACGACATATCATTAAAAATGGTTGATCTGGATCCAGGGGATTGCATATCAAGATCTGTGATGATACAAGGCCCCCCAAACTTTAAAAGGCTTAATGGGCTAGAATTTAAAATAAAAAAAGGCAAAGATAATTTATTAAGGTTTTTACCTCTTGGTATTACTATTTATAATTTCACAGACCACTCACTTACCGCTTATCAATGCATGTTCGACCCTACCACAAGTAATGCACTTAATGAAGCTACTTATGAATACTTCTACAATGATATTGTTTCCTTTGAAACCGTTACAGAATCTGGTTCCTTAATAGACAATGATTGGAAAGATAAAATCATAAAAAAAATACCTGTCTTAAAATCGGTTATCGACACAGGGAAAATAATTCAGTATGATGATACTCAAAAGTTTGTCCTTACAACAAAAGGAGGCACCAGACTTTCCGTTACATTAACTGAGGCCATTTTAAAGGAAGCTACAGATGGAGGTGATGTATTTTCTCTTTCGGAAGCCCATAAATCTATTAGTGTGGTAAGACGTATTGTTAGGGATAAAAAAAGTTATACCCATGAATAAATCGAGCTTTATTTAAAACCGAAATAATTTGCTAAACCCAGAAGTCTACCAACACTATTTACAACGTATATCATACATAAAAAGAAATAAAAACTCCTATTAAATATTTAGAAAACGTTCTAGTAAAACTTATTATTTGAATTAATTAATCCATTATTCAAACTCTTATAAATTAAAAAGACTCAAGTAGCTGTATACCAGAGTCTTTTTAATAGGAGTATTCTAATTATAGAAAACAGTGTATTGATTTATATCTTCAACTATTTTTTATACATCTTAATAGCAGTTTTATAGTCTGTATAATGAATATATTTTTTGTTTTCCATCCATAAAACGACTTCTTCATCCCCTTTTTTCATATTCCTTGGAATAAACGGGCGAACATTATCCTTCTTAGAATTTATAGTAATTGGACTTCTATCAACAATGTTTCCATTTGTGTCTAATCTGTATTTTACAATTTCAAATACGTCTTTTATTTTTTCTGAAGTATAAATAATATTCGTATTTAAGGGATTAATAGTCATCCCTCCAGAATAATTAGGCTCTTCTTCTATTTTCTTTTTTAAAGTCTGAGGAAACCATTTTCCTGAATCACATATTCTGGTATCTATCCACTTACTCCCATCATACCTAGTATAATGATAAACATGATGCTTGTCGTTAGGATATCGTGTGTAGAGTATGACAGGATACCCCTTTTCGTCAGATGCCATATCATATATCCAACTTTTTCCTTTTTCTTTATCTGCCTGGTACACTACCGAAGCATCTTTGGGTTCAAAAGGCAACGCATCTATTGTGCAAATTTTAGAACCATCGACTCTCCAAAATGCGCCCTTTTCATAATAAGCATAGTACACCGAATTGGTAGGCTCATTTCTTGGGTGGCCATCGGTAAAAAGAATGTGTATTTTAGATTTCCCATCAGAATAGTATTTTACATATGGCCTATTTTCTTCATCAAAGGGATAATTGGTTATTAATACCTTCGATTTTGAAAAGGTCTTACCATTATCTGTAGATGTCATAAAATTAGGCTTAAAACCTGTCCAGCGTCCAAAACAAAATAGTTTTCCTGACTCTTCTTCCAAAACATATGGATTCGCATAGGTCGTTCTTTTTAAAGGAAATTTTTTAAGCTCCTCTGCATCGAATGGATCAAAAAGAATAGGGGCTCCAAATAAATCATCTTCGCTATCTACGCTGAAATGGTATCTCACAAAATTATCAAAATGCTTTGTAAAAAAGACCATATTATCACCATTTTCAAACTCTACAAATGAAGGGTTGGCATGATCGTCCTTATCTAATTTTCGGGATAAAATCTGCTCTTTAATGTCTCCATTAGAATTTATTTTAGCAGTAACAATACTACCATTGGTAGTTACCCACCCTGTTAAAACTCCAGGGTCCTTATCATGTGTATATATAGCCCTGGGGTCTGAAAACCAACACCAGGCACCATTATTTGTAACGTTAGAAATAGTCCCGGATAGGTGCTCGGAAGGCTGTTCCTTTAGTTTTTTTGATGACTTACAAGCACATAAAAGAATGCATGCCCAAAGTAGTATAAAAACACGATTATGCTTCATAAAAACTGTTCATTTGATATTTAAACAAACATATAATTGTATCTTAGAAATAAAAATAGATTATTCACTTTAATTAATGGACTATCTTCTTATTTTAAAAAACTAGGAATTTGAAAAAAGACAAGTTTGGAGAAAAAAATTAAGAACTCAAGGACATATTCTTATTTGTTATCCTGAATGCGAAAAAGAGATTGAAATTGAAGGCAAGAAACCATCTCCTTCAAAGGATATCCCCTTAACAATGACTGAGAAAACCCCTGTTTAAAACATGGATTATAATAGTATTCTACCTACACGACTTTTTAGGTACTTTTTAATACTTGTTTCCATATTATTTTTAGTATGATAAGAAATCCAAATGGCACTTGTATTTATATTAAAGCATAAAAGATTTACTAACTTAGCTACACATATAATAGCATTTCATCATGGCAAACAGACTCAAATGTTATATATGGTATGGTAAAAATAAAGAAATGATCAAACAATTAATAACTCTAATAGTAATACTTCCATTAGTAGCATTATTAGGTTGTGGACAAGAAAACAGTAAAATGAACACTGAAGGGACCAAACTTTATCAAGAAAATATAAATTACCCGTATAGCGCATCTGAAAAAAGGAAAGCTATCATACTCAATAATATGAATAAGCTTGAGAAAGGCATGACTAAAAACGAGGTCATTAAGTTAATAACTTATCCTGATGAGGTTAATTTGACTTACGAATTCAAGAACGCTAAACCTGAAAGTGTTATTGGCTTTTCGTTGGTTTATCTATTGCGACGTAATGCAAAATCTGGTAGTACTATTGAAAAGAAAGAACAACTTTTACGGGTTCATTTTGATAATTCTGAAAAACTACTTTGGGCTTATTCAGTAGATATTGATGCATTTAAAGTGATTGAGAAATAAAAATCAGATATCAAAAAACTCATTAAAGGGTTTATTCTAAATATTATTGACATGCTAAATATAACTGAATATGGAAACCGAATTATTAGAAATTTCACCCGTAATGCCTAGTCAAAATATTGATCGTGATGTTGAATGGTATGAAAAATTTGTTGGATTTCAACTTGTACACAAAGATAAAATGTATGCTGTGCTGAGAAGAAAAAATCTTTTCATTCATTTACAATGGCATGCAGATACTATCGATGATCCATTACTTGGAGGTTCTGTTATTAAAATATTTGTGAAGAATATAGAATCCATTTTTAAGGAATTTGTAAAAAGAGGTACTGTAAAGCCTGAAAAATTACAATTAAATACAGATTGGAAAACAAATGAATTTGGTTTTTATGATTTAAACAATAATGCTATTTTTATAGTCGAAGCTATTTAAACGTAGCTTTTCTACAATTACCAGTTACAGAAAAATCTGAACCACTATTAATACAATTGTCAGTAAATTTTTCACTGAATATAGGGAGGTATATGTTCAAGACATATACTAACTTTATGTTGAAACAATAACTATTATTTAAATAAAAATCCATCGATTATGGGCAATTGGGGTATTAAAGCTCTTGAGAGTGATAACGGATTAGATTTTATAGGCTTTTTGGAAGAGTTTTATGCTGAAAAGTTAGAGCTATCGTTAAGTGAAATAATTACTATATTGATAAAAGCAGACTTTTTGAGTGATGATAGAAATAATATTGATTATTTATATGATAACACTGCAATATCATTAGCAGAGCTATTTCTAATGTTTAAAGAAAAAGGAGAACTGGATTATGACAATGAAGACGAGAGGGTTTCTTTACGAAAGAAAACACAATTTAAATCAGATAAAGAATCGATTGAATTTACCCTTCAATATTTAACAGACATTAAAAATGAAAAGCCTGATGAGGATGGAGAAAGAGAATTTGTAGAATTGTGGAAGGAATCGGATTCTTACGATAAATGGCAAGAACATTTGAATGGGTTGATAACTGGTTTAAAACAAAATATAATGTAACACACAGTAAAATAATTACTAACCCGTTTATAAAAAAGAGGCAGTATTCTATTAAAGAATACTGCCTTTTCCATTAACACAAGTAAACAGAATATTCTAACTATTCTGGTATAAAGTTTTTATCTTTTGCTAAGATCCATTTATCAAATTCAAATCCGTCTTCACGCATTGAGAAAGAAACGACATATTCACCAGCTTTTTTAAAATTAAGCGTTATTTTTTGTGGAATGCCACAATGGTTTTCTGGAACACGCTGTGCTGAAGACCAGGTCCATCTGTGTTTTCCTTCGCACCATTGTATACGCGCACCACTTTCTGGCCATTCACCATTAACACCTACATGTAAACCATTATCTTCGGTTCCAGTGGAATATGCCAATGCCCAAACATAATAGGTTCCAGGGTTATTAATTTTAACTTTATAGGATACAATACCTCCAGTACCTGCAACTGGAAAGAAATTTTCTCCTGCTATTAATTTATCATCATGAGTTACTCTAGTATCTGGTAATGCTTCAATATAAGCACCTTTACTAGCTGTGGCAGAGTGATTCTCTATAGTATCTCCCGAAAAAGGAATGTCATCACTGTTAGATCGAACATACCAATCTCTTTTTGTTCCATTATTAGTTTTATTATGGAAGCTTTCTGCTTCTACTTCTAAGATACCATGTTTTTCTACAAACGGCGCAATGTCTTGAAGTGCTTTAGTTACTTCTAAAAAAGCATCTGGTGTTAGAGTTAAAGAGCTCCATCTACCTCTAGACCATGCCGTTTCATTATTTTCAGGGATTTTCCCATTGGTTACTGCCTTAGATAGTACCTCAACAATATCATTTTTGTGAAGATATAAATCCAAATCATGTTTTACCGTTAAAAAAGAAGATTTTGTTGAAGGGTTCACCAATGTGCTTACTTCTTTTCCATTTACTTTTACCTTATAAACAGACTCTCCGTCATTTTCTGCTGTTGTGGTCAATGTTGCTCTATACAGTCCTGTTTCTCCTTTAAAAACTAGTGCTGCACTTGCAAACTTATTTCGTTGGACCTTATTTGATGCATCTATTGATAATGCGCCATTACCTTGATCTACATAATAAACAGCTTCACCTGCTTTATTAATCTCAAAGTCAGACAAGGCTTTTAAAGTTATAATGTCATTATCATCATATTTTTTAGTAGTTGCTATTTTTTTTGTAGTTGTAATTAGAGCCACCCAATCCTTATCATTATTTGGAGGCAATCCTATAGAAGCAGTTCGTCCTCCTTTTATAGTTTTCACACTACCTCTTTGTAAATTTCCTCCAGTTCGGGGGTTGTACCACTTTATAGTAAACTTAGAATTGAAACCGTATAAATTGATTTTCGTTTCGGTAACTTTTGGTAAATAAACCACATAAGTACTACCGTTTTCTGCAAACACATAATCATCAGGGTTGTCCGTTAAACCATCAGCCGATTGCATCTTTGTAAATGGTACATGTTTTTGAAAAAAGTCTAAAGCATGTTTCGTTTGATCCCATAACAGGTCTCTGGAACGCCAGTCTTCACATTTTAAATCGTTATGTGCAAATCTATATCCAAAATACCATTCAACACCTGCGCCTCCAGCCATTAAATTACCCCATAAAACCTGCGCTCTTATTTCGTTATGTTCTGGATCGTCTGCATCAGGTTTTGCTCCAGTATCTGCTGGCCCTATTTCATCTTGACAAACAACCCATCGCTTACCTGCTTTTTTAGAAACATCTACAAACCTAACTATTCTGTCATGTACATTTTTTGGTTTGCTTGTTTGCATAGAAGGCCCATCTAAGTATTCATAACCTAACAAAGGGTCAAGAAATACTTCTTGTGACTTGCTTCCTGCATGTGTATGCAAAACCACTAAGTTTTTATAAGGGTCATGGGTTTTTATATATTTTGCCATGGCCTTTCTATCTTTATCATCTTGTCCCTTAGGGGTCCAATGTAAAGGCCCGTTTTCTTCCCCTAAATTCCAGGTTATTCCCAAGTGATGAGAAAAACGCGCAATAAGTTCTCTATAGTACAGTTTGCGTTGTACTTTTAATTGTCCTATATCTAATAACAATTCATTTTCTGTTTCCTGGGTTACAATATGAAGCATCAAGCCTAACGCATCCATATGATCGAAAACAATCTCCCATTGGTCCAGTTTACTACAATCAAACCTATAACGCTCATTAATGTCATTCCAAGGCCAAACATCCTTGCCATCTCCCTGCACATTCATAGTAAGAAAGTAAACCGCATTCATATCTTCTGAACTCAAATAATTCAAGGCTCCGATAATATTTTTTCCTTTCCCGTTTTTCCAGGTTGGATCACCAACTTTCCAGTCTTTCGCATGAGGCTCATATTTATGGGAAGGAGGCGTTTGGTCGAATTCATAATAACCTAAAAAACTTTCAGGGCTATCTGCTCCACCTTTAAGAAAGTAATCTTTGGTTTCCTGAAATTGAAGATATCCTGTATCTGTATAACTTAAACGTCCCTTTCCTCTGAAATCACGACCTGTTTTATCTGATTTTTCGATTAAGAAGCTACCATTCAGTCCATCAAACTGAACAGCCTCCCCTTCCTTCGGGTCGTCACTTACCGCAATAGCTTTCCCTTTTCTAAAAGACACTTGGTAAGTCCATTCCCCAATAGCATCAGGTACAAACCTCACTTGCCATACGTTTCCGTTATCTGCACTTGTCTCACTTGCATTGCCGTCTGCTGCATAAAACCCTGGTATTACATAAGTTTTATTATTATTCTTAAATGTGACATTTAACCGATAATCTAAAAACGGGTTTTCAGCTCCATTCTCAGCTAATTCTTCTCCTGTAAAACTAAGTGTAACTTTGTGCCATTTCTTTAATTCGCCTTCAATTGACACCTTTGAATTTTGCGAAAAAACAGGTTTAAAAAATAAAAATGATAAACCTATTAAAACAAATATTCTTTTCATTTTATTAATGAATTTAATGTATGCTTAATTGCATAGTTAGTTGTTAAAATCTATATTATTTTATACAAATACCGGTTTGTTTATTTTAGCCGATTCGTATACTGCTTCCTGTGCTTTTAGTGTTTTTAAATAATTGACGCCACTAGTTTCAAATACGCCTGTAAAAAGAAAACTATCTATGAAATCTCGTTGAAAAATATAGCAGCAGTCTCCTGCAAAACCTATATCATTATGAACATACGAGTGATCTCTTTCTTGTTTTCCTAATTTTTGAATAGTAATTCTCCCATCTGAATATAACCTGATACTACCTTTAGATCCATCAATTAAATATTCACCAAATGTATATCTCGCATTTTTAAAATGACTCTCATTATATCTATTGGCATCCCAAATGGCATGTGCTCCATTTTTAAAGTTTAGAATCATCAATGCCATATCTTCACCTTTAATAACAGGATTTAATCTTTTAAGTATCGAATAGGCACTTTCTATCTCACCAACATGGTAGCGAAATGTATCTATATAATGGACCCCTGTTTCATAAATAATTAATTTCTCATAATCCCTGAAGTAAGGTTGTCTTGACAAATAAGCGTCATTACCCCATCCATCTCCCATTCGGGATCTAAAATTCAAGCTAAATAAGTCTCCAACTTCTCCTTGGTCAATAATCTTTTTTATTTCTCTATGCCAAGGTTGAAATCTGAAATTTTCATGAACTACAAAATGCACACCTTTTTTTGAAGCATAACTCACTATTTCTTCAGATTCTTCCAAAGTTGGAGCAAGCGGTTTTTGGCAAATTATATGTACACCATGATCTGCTGCAAACTTGCACATTTCCAAATGTGTCTCTGGTGGTGTGATAATATCAACAAAATCCGGTTTTTCATTTACAATCATTTCCTTATAATCGGAATAATGATTTTTTACGCCATAAGCACTCATAATGCCCATAGCTCTTTTTTTATCAGAATTGCAAAGTGCTGTTATTTCAACTTCTGGAATGCGAGTCCAAGCTTCATATTGAAACTTACTAAAATAACCTGCGCCTATTGCAACTCCTTTTAATTTAGTCTTCATATTGTATTTCTTTAGCGGGATCCATAAACAACCAACAAACTATAGCAACGACTCCCAAAAAAGCAGCAATAAAAAAGAACGGTTCGTTAGAACCTGTCCAAGCCATTAAATAAGGAAATGCCAATGCCGTTGAAAAGGACCCTAAATTGCCAGCCATGTTCATCATACCAGAAACTTTTCCAGAATTTTCTTTTCCTACATCCATGCAGAATGCCCATGAAGGACTCAAAGTCATGTCTGCTCCAAAAATAGCTACCGATAAACATAATACCGCTCCTAAAGCTGTCTCCATATACAAACTAGAAAGAATACCCACAACGACTAAACAAAAACCTGTAATTGCTGGTACGCGCCTAGATAGTTTCCATTTTCCTTTTTTATAAATGGCATCAACTGTATAACCTGACACCCAATTACCAACAGCTCCCGCAAGTAATGGTAGCATAGCATAAAACCCAGTAGTAACTAGGTTTAAGTTGTACTTTGTTTTGATATATGGAAACAACCAGGTTAACATGAAAAAGAAAATAAAATTGCTGCCTATATATTGAACCATAGCCAAAATGACATTTTTAGACCCTAGAATACGACTTAGGGGTAAAATAATTTTTGACGTATCCTCTTCTTGTTGTCGGTTTTCTACAATATATGCTTTCTCGGCATCTGATATACCATTATGATCCTCTGGCTTATTTCTGAATAAAAAATAAAATAGTATAGCACATATAATTCCTATGGCTCCGAAAAAATAAAAAATGGCTCGCCATCCCCATGCATCAATCAAATAAGCAACTAAAGGCAATGCAAAAGCTGCTCCCAATCTTGATCCTGAAAAATTGATTCCTTGAAAAATTCCACGTTCTTTTAAAGGCACCCATGAAAATGCTGCTCGTGAAATATTAGGAAAGGCTCCTGCTTCTCCTGCTCCAAAAATAAATCGACATATAAGCATCGATATATAATTCCAGGCAACTCCTGTAAACGCTGTAAAAATAGACCATAAAACCATAATGGAAGTCATAACTTTACGCACACCATATTTATCGCCTAATGCACCACCAGGTACTTGAAACAAAGCATAACCCAATGCAAAAGCACTTAAAACCCATCCCATTTCAATATCTGTGAGGTTTAAATCCCCACTAATAGAGTCTTTAGCCGATGAAATACATACACGGTCTATATATAATAATAATGTAATTAAAAAGGAACCTGCGAAGAACCCATATCTTCTGGATGGTATTGCTTGACTCATATTAAGATAGTTTTTGAATTATTGTTAAAAGTGATCTTTCATCACCTACATTACCAGGAAATACGATATATGGTAATTTGGGGAATTTTGTTTCTTCATCCATTTCCCAAACAGGAATACCTGGCTGAATTTGCCCCAGAACTCTCGAGCGCTTCATTCCTAAACCTTTTATAGCCAAATCATGAGATGTGATACCTCCTTTAGCCAATAGGTATTTAGGTCGCACACTCATACCTTTGACCAAGTCAACTAACGCATTAGACACCCTTAATGCTATATTTATATTAGAATTGGCACTTGCCCCTGTTATTAATTTTCTGCTTGTATAAACAATAACATCGTTACCGGTTGCTATATTTTCATCTATTTTAGAAATAATGACTGCTAAATATGCGTCTGCCCCTTCTTTTAATATGGTATCAACATCAACTTCAATAATCTCATTCTCACTATAATGCTTCAAGGCATAATTAAGTTGTTGGGAAGATTTAGACACATAAGATCCTACTATGACCACCCCTCCAGTTTGGGTATTTAAATCAATTATTTTCTCAGGAGTTAACAATGATTTAGGTTCCAACCCAATATAGGAAGGCACAAACGAGCTTGAGGTACGATACACTATTTTTTTACCTAATTTTTCGGCTAACAATAGTGCCTGTACGCCCTTATCTAAATCATGATAATTTAGTGCATTTAAAACGCAAAAGGCACCAGCATGTAAAGACATAATCTGCTCACAAAGCCATTCCTTGTTTTTATTTCTTATAGCTTCAACTGACAATGAAAAAACATCTGAAGCCTTTATTTCTCCGTTTGTTTTTTCCTGAATCCACTCTTTTAAATCTGCTTTAGAATATGCAAAAGTATGATCTTGAGAAAACGGTGTTTCGTTAACAGGTACCAAATAATCACCATCGGTTATATAATGTACATCATTAACTGTAACACGGTTTCCTTCAAACATAACAGGTAGAAAAACAGTAATTATGTTATTATAATTTAAGGCATTTTTCACAACATTAACTTCTGAAAAATGCCCTCTTAATGTAGAATCGCTTCTACTAATAACAGTAAATTCTCTATTTGTAAGCTCTGATGCTCTTAAAATATTCTTTGAAATTTCCTGATAAACCTCTGATGATTTTTCCTGCGATAAACTTCTAGAATTTGTCAGCAAGAAAAAAGCAGGTGTTTCATTTTTAAATTCATGCACCAATGTTTCTAAATCCCATCCTGTTAAAAGCGGTATATCGTATACCGTTTGATTTCCTGTTGGATCATCATCAATAACTACACAGGTTCTATCCAGATCTTTAAAAAGCTTTTTATTTAAACATCTATAATTAGAAGTGTCTTCTAATGGCAATTCTTTTGATATGTCTGATAATAAAATACTCATAAATATTTCTCAATAGCTATAACCCTTGCTGGCGCACCATCACCAGACTCTATTTTTAAGGGTAATGCAATCAATTCAACACAATTAGTTTGTAAGGCATCTATATTGGTGAGTCCTTCTATAATAACAACGCCTTTTAACAATATTTGGTGAATCTTGGTGACTTCATCTAAATTATTCACATCGGCTACAGAAGGTGGCTCTACACCTATCATCTTTACCTTTTTATCAATACACCACAAAGCAAGAGCTTCACTTATTCTAGGCAGCTCGTCTCTATACTTTGGAGTGTTCACATATTTAGACCAGCCCGTCCAAAAAATAAGACCATCCCCTGCTACAAACTTATCTTTAATATCTTGATGAATATGCTCTGGTTTTATGAGTCCTTTAGAGCCTACATGCCGTGCATCTATAACCCAAGCCTTTCCAACAAAGTTTGATACTGGAATTTCATCAATAGTTTGATTGCTTACATTAAAATGAATGGGGGCATCCATATGCGTACCACAATGCGAATAAAACGTAAGGGTGCTTGCATTCCATCCATCTACATCGAGTACTTTACTAGCTTCTTTTGAAAACCCAGCAACATCATTAGTATATGTTAATGTAAGATCAACTATCCCACTCATTATATTTTATAGATTTTTTATTACAGCATCGGCAACATCAGAAGTACTTGCGCTACCTCCCAAATCTTTAGTAAGCACACCTTCTGAAGTACTTTTATCTATAGCTTCCATAATATTGTTAGCAGCGTCTATTTCTCCCAAATGCTCTAGCATAATAGCTGCAGACCATATTTGTCCATAAGGGTTTGCTATGTTTTGACCAGCAATGTCTGGTGCAGATCCATGAATAGGCTCGAACATAGACGGAAAGTCTTTTTCTGGGTTAATATTACCACTACCTCCAAGACCTAAACTTCCCATAACGGCACCGCCTAAATCACTTAAAATATCTCCAAAAAGGTTGGTTGTTAAAACAACATCAAAAACCTCTGGTTTTAAAACAAAGCTTGCTGTAGAATTATCTATATACATCTGGTCATGTTCTACATCTGGATATTGAGCTGCTACTTCAGTTATAACACGATCCCAGTAAGACAAGCTATTAATCAATGTATTTGATTTTGTAATATGAGTCACTTTATTTCTTCTTTTCCTAGCCAATTTAAATGCATAATGAGCAACACGCTCAATACCTTTTCTTGTAAAAATACTGGTGTCTATACCCATTCCATTTTCAGAGTCTGGAAGGTATTGGCTCCCTACTTGAACAAACTCACCTTCTGTATTTTCTCTAACAATTACAAAATCGATGTGTTTTTCCGTTCTCAACGGACGTTGTACACCAGGATAAGTTCTTACTGGCCTGTAATTAACATACTGGTTAAAGTTTGTTCGTACTTTAAACGTATAGTCTTTAGCAGGAAGTGTATCATCAACTTCTGGAAGCCCAACCGATCCAAAGTAAACAGCATCATAGCTTTTTAGTGTCTCTAAACCTTCATCAGGTAAGAACTTTCCATTTTTCAAATAATAACCAGCTCCCCAATCAAATGTTTCTGAAGTAATGCTAAAACCGTGTTTCTCGGCAACCGCTTCTAAAACTCTATACCCTTCTGGTACTATTTCATTTCCTATACCATCTCCTGGTACTACTGCAATCTTGTAATTTTTCACTTTTTAAAATTTTTATTGATCGAATAATAACTCTCTTGATTTTTTAATATGCTCTCTGGCAAATTTTTCTGCCGCATCTTCATCTCCTTCTTCTATAGCATTGATAATTTTAAAATGCTCGTCCAACGTTTCCTCCGGTGGCCGTACCAATCCATGTCCAATGACCTTTTCATGAATATTACCAAAGAAATATATCTTATCTAAAGGGGCATTCCCTGTAAGTTTAATAAGTAATGAATGAAAGGTTTCATCTGCTTCCGTATAAGCATTAAGGTCAATATCATTACTATTTAAAAAAGGGCTAAAACAGTCCTTAAGTTGTTTTATTATGTTTTCCTCCTTTGATTGCGCTAGCAAACGTGCAGCCATGCCTTCAATAGCCTCCCTACATATATAGATATCTATTATTTCTTGTTTATCCCACGAGCGTATATACATACCCCTTCTGGGAATACTCTCTACCAAATATTCATGTTCCAGTGCCAATAAAGCTTTCATTAATGGTGTTCTGCTCACACCTAACTGTTCTGCAATTTTTTCCTGAACTATTTTCTCTCCTGGTTTAAGCTCCCCATTTAGGATCATCTCTTTTAGTCTTAAGTAAATGGGTTCACTAATACTCGTATGCTCTATCATAAAACCGTAATATTGTATTTTGTATACAAAATACAATATTACAACTTTAGCTAAAAAAAACAAATTATATTTTTGAATTATATAGAGCCCATACAAATAGCTTACCGCATGGTTTCAATTAAAAGTGCATTTAATAACTAGGATAAACCTAATCTAAACCAGCCTTAATTATGATATATTGAACATTATCACCACCTAATAAAACGAATAGTACGACATCCAATTTACATATATACAATAGCTTTGTTAATTTTCCATAAAAACAAGTAGGCTTGAAACCAAGTTTCACATCAATTTCAAACACTAAAATTTTATTAAAACATGTCAAGATCTAACCAACTAAATTTCAAGTACATTCTTTCTATTTCTATGATTTCTGCACTTGGCGGGCTTCTTTTCGGCTACGATTGGGTGGTTATTGGAGGGGCCAAACCTTTTTACGAGCGCTTTTTTGAAATTACAGATATTCCAACCCTACAGGGTTGGGCCATGGGAAGTGCATTAATTGGGTGTATTGTTGGCGCAGCCATAGCAGGAAAAGTAACCGAACGTTTTGGACGCAAGAAACCCTTAGGCCTGGCCGCTTTATTATTTGTTGTTTCAGCCGCTGGTACTGGAGGTTTTAATGACTTCAATGTATTTATTGTATTTAGAATTTTAGGAGGTTTAGGTATAGGATTGGCTTCTACAATTTCTCCAATGTACATCGCCGAAGTTTCCCCATCCATTTATAGAGGAAAATTGGTCTCTTTAAATCAATTAGCTATTGTTATAGGCATACTTGCTGCTCAAATTTTTAATTATGTTATTGCAGATCCTGTTCCTGAAAATATGACAGATTTAGAAATTATGAATTCCTGGAACGGCCAAACAGGTTGGAGATGGATGTTTTGGGCAGAATTGATTCCTGCCACTTTATTTTTCGTATTGATTTTTATTATTCCTGAAAGCCCAAGATGGCTTTCCAAGAATAAAAGATGGGATGAATCCCTAAAAGTTTTGAATAATATTGGAGGAGCAATTTATGCAGATGAAGTTCAAGAGCAAATCAAAGAAACTCTAAAAGAAGCCAGTGAAAAGGTTATTAAAATTGGAGAGCTTTTTAATGGCAAGAATAAAAAATTAATCATTACAGGAATTCTTCTCGCTTTTTTACAGCAATGGTGCGGTATCAATGTCGTTTTCAACTATGCGGAAGAAGTCTTTACCAGCGCAGGATATGGTGTTAGTGACGCTTTATTTAATATTATCTTGACGGGTATCGTAAATCTGGTGTTCACCGTTATTGCTATGCAGGTAATAGATCGCTGGGGTAGAAAAAAATTGTGGCTATTTGGCTCCGTAGGCCTAGGATTATCGTACTTGCTTATAGGCATGTTTTATTTTTACGGACTCAAAGGCTTTGCTCTAGTTGTACTTGTCGTCATCGCAATTGCCATCTACGCACTCACTTTGGCTCCTGTATTTTGGGTACTGGCTTCAGAAATATTTCCAAATAGAATTCGAGGAGCCGCCATGTCTCTGACTGTAACAGCCTTATGGATAGCTTGTTTTCTTCTAACCTATAGCTTTCCTATTTTAAACAGTGCATTAGGAGCTTATGGTACATTTTGGTCTTATGGTGTTATTTGCATATTATGCTTCTTGTTCGTAAAATACAAAATACCAGAGACTAAAAATAAAACCCTAGAAGAGATTGAGGAAATTTTCTAACCTTATAATAACAGGCTCATAGAATTTAGTTTCTTTGAAGTTTCAAGCCAGACTTTAAATTTAATCGAAAAGAATTCCCCGATGCTCTGCATTGAGGTTTCCGTTGAAATTGTCATTCCCATGAAATCGTAAGATTCATGAATTCATTATTACAAAAATACAAGACAATGAATAAAATGGGAATCTAAATAACAGAATTTCGATTTTTGCCCCTTAGGTCAAAATCAAACCAACAAAATCCCCCTGTGGCTTGCCCTGAGGATGTTGGTTTCAAGAAATTCTTTATTACAGCTATGTGTACAAGGTCTAAGTTTTTCAAACTCTAAATTAGGTTTTTCACCTATCAGAGTGATTGAATTCCCATGCAAAACAAATACTTGCCTTAGGGTTTATTCACATGCCCAAACAACCTACTTATCCATTAAGTATATTTTATATTTGCATAAATAATATATTATTATAATATTTGTGCAAGTTATTTTATTATAAGCTTTAAACATTATTTAATCAAAATAATAAAACTTTGGAAGTTAAAACACCTCTATATCACAAGGTTTACACTTATCTGTTAGATAAAATCAAAAAAGATTATCAACCAGGCGACTTACTACCTACGCAATCTGAAATAGCAACAGCAACAGAAACCAGTTTGATTACCGTAAAAAGAGCTATTAAAGAATTAGAAACTGATGGATATTTAGAATCCAAGCCCGGAAAAGGTACTATTATTAGACGACCACAGATTATAGACAATCATATTGGCGTATCAAGTTGGACTGATTCTATTACCAGTCAAGGTAGTGTACCAAGTACTAAATGGGTCAAAATAAAGCAAAAAGCCCCTATAGCAACCATTGCCAATTCTCTAGAACTAAAAGCTCGTGAAAAAGCAGTAACTGTAGAACGTTTAAGACTAATTGAAAACAAACCTATTTGTTTAATGACAAACCATATAGCTGCTCGTTTGGCACCAGGCTTAAACAAAGACACCAGTATTGGAGAGTCTCTTTACACCTACTTAAAAGATCAATACAATTTAATAGGCATATTAGCAGAAGAACAAGTATATGCAAGGGAAGCTACCATTTATGAAAAAAAGACACTTCAATTAAAAACACCTATTGTTTTAGTGATTGAACGTTTATCTTTTCTGGCAAACAAAACTCCTTTTGAATTTTCTTCCATTATTGCTGCTGCAGATTCTTATGTATATCGATCCAAACAAATAAATAAAACGGTGGATTCAAAAACCTTAAATGACCTGTTAAAAACAGAAAGTAAATATTAAGCAAATTATTATTCAAAACCTATGAATTTAGAGTTCCCAGACCAACTGGACAAAATTAAAGAAGGCTTAAGAGCTCAAGAAAACGAGTTAAAAGAAGTCGCACGTATTTATGCCGATGCTATTGCATCTGGAGGCATGGTACATGTTTATGCTAATGGCCATTCAAGACAATCTGTAGAAGAAACTGTAATTAGAATGGGAGCACTAACAGGATTCAATCCCATTTTAACAGATGCGATCATTACTTTTAATGATGTCACGGGACCAAATGGTATTCGCGTTGATCAATTCTACGAAAAAGTAGAAGGTATTGGCAAAATATTATTAAAAGAAGTACAATTTGGGCCCAAAGATGTTTTAGTAGTAGTTACAGCTACAGGCACCACTGCTGCCGCAGTAGATATGGCATTAGAATTTAGCAAACAGTATCCAGGCTTGAAAATTGTTGGAATTGCTTCCAAAGTACAGTCTGCAGGTGCAGCTGTAAAGCATAGTTGCGGCAAAAATCTAATTCATATTATAGAAGAGAATCCTAATGGCTATTTTATTGATAATTCTATGCCTTACGGTGATTTATCTGTAAAAATAGAAGGTAAAACGGATACTTATCATGTGTGTCCACTATCAACAGTTGGAGCCATTTCTGTGGCACAATGTTTAAACGAGCTAACTGTTAGAGAATTAGACCATAGAGGCATTAAACACCACGTTTTGCGCAATATGCATATTGCAGATACAACAGACAATTACGATGAATGGTTAGACGACCAAAGAAAACGTTATGCACTGGGAACTTATAACCCAAACAGGGTGATACCAATAACGGAATAAATATGAAAGATAAAGTTTTTATTATAACTGGATCTTCAGGAATTGCTGCCGAAACCATAAAAATGGTTTTAATGCAGGAAGCCAAAGTCTTTTTTATAGGCAGGGAAGCAAACCGCTGTAAAGATCTTCAAGAAAGCTTACAAAAGGCAGGCCTATATGCCGATTATATTGTTGGTGATCTCGTAGATCCGGCTACCGCACCTAAATTAGTGCATACTTGTATTGAAAAATACGGACGTATTGACGGCTTATACAATGTGGCAGGTATTAGTGGGCGGCGATTTGGAGATGGCCCCATTCATGAGTGCACAGAAGAAGGTTGGGAACTAACAATGACAACTAATGTAACGACACAATATCGTATGTGCAGAGAGGTTGTAAAGCAAATGCTAACTCAGAAGTGTGACGAAAATGGGTTACGCGGTTCCATCTTAAATATGTCAAGTATCCTCGGTATCTCACCAGAGCCTAAGTTCTTTAGCACTATTGGATATGCTGCAGCTAAAGGAGCCATTATAAGTATGAGTACATCAATGGCATCAAAATATGCAGTAGATAAAATTCGGGTAAATGTTATCGCACCTGGCCTAGCATTAACCCGAATGAGTGCAAGAGCATCAAAGAATGATGAGATCGTAAATTTTATGAAAACAAAACAACCCCTGATTGAGGGAGTCATGGATGCTACCGACGTTGCAGAAGCTTCCGTTTTTCTATTAAGTAACAAAAGTAAATCCATTACAGGCGAGGTCTTAAAAGTAGATGCAGGATGGAGTATTTCAAGTTAAATAATTAAAAAAATGCATACATATAGTAAAGAGTTACAAGTTGCGAAGAGTTATGATATTATTGTGGTTGGATCTGGTTCTGCTGGATCTCCAGCTGCTATTGCTGCTGCCAGAAAAGGAGCTAAAGTACTTCTTTTAGAACGTTTAGGTTTTTTAGGAGGTACGAGTACCGCAGTATTAGATACATTTTACGGGTATTACACGCCAGGCGAAAGATCTACAAAAGTAGTTGGAGGGATTGCAGATGATGTCGTAAAAGGGTTAGGAGCTTATAAAGCTTATTTAGAACGCCCAAATTCCTTCGGGGCAGGTACAGGTGTTACTTATCATCCAGAATACTTGAAAGTAGTTTGGGAGCAATTAGCAAGGCAAGCTGGTTGTGATATTTTATTAAACGCCTGGGTTCAGGATACTGTCACAGAAGGTACCACAATTAAGGGATTGGTAGTAGCTACTAAAAGTGGTCTACAATACATTACATGCAAACAGGTAATCGACGCTACTGGAGATGCAGATATATGTCACCAAGCTGGGATTCCTTATGAATTAGCAGGTCTAGTAGATCCTGCACAAACACTAACCACTACATTTAAGATGGTAAATGTTGATATGGCAAGACGTAAAACCATATCAAAACCAGAAATTAATGCTTTAATGGAAAAAGCCGCCGCTACAGGAAAATTTAAATTACCACGTAAAGAAGGGAGCGATCATATTACACCTGTAAACCATATGACGGCAACTATCATGACCCGTTTAACGTCTTTTGAAAAAGATTCATTGGGACATGTTATTAATGCAACAGACCCGAAACTGTGGAGTGAGGCCGAAATGAAAGGACGGTTACAAGCCATTGAATACATTCGTTTTTTAAAAGAATATGTTCCAGGTTATGAAAAATCTGAACTATCAACATTTGGAGTGCAAATTGGTGTTCGTGAAACACGTAGAATTGAAGGATACTATAGAATGACTGCAGATGACGTATTAGGAGCTAAACAATTTGAAGACCAAATTGGATTGTGTGGAGCTCCCATGGAGGATCATCATGATGGTGAAGGTGTAAAATGGCAATATATTCCTAATAGCGAGGTTGTTGGAATCCCTTATAGAACTTTAGTTCCGCAAGAAAGCAGTAATCTCTTGGTTGCTGGCCGTTGTTTCTCGGCAAACCATGTGGCTCATAGCAGTGTAAGGTCCATGGCGCAATGTATGGTCATGGGCGAAGCAGCAGGGGTAGCAGCCACCATGTCAATTGAGAATAATTGTGCTCCTATTGATATAGACACCAATGTTTTGAGAAGCACATTAAAAAATCAAGGAGCCATAATAGAAGCTCCTTACAGCAACTAAAAACCCACATATTATGAACGATTATATCATAGCATGCGATGTTGGAGGCACCCGAATAAAAGCAGGTATTATTGATACTAACGGAAATTTATCCCACGCCGAAGAAGTAAGTTCTCAAGCACATCTGGGTACCGATGCGTTATTAGAAACCATAAAAACCCTTATAAAAAAGCGTTTACCTAATTCTCTTGGAGAAGGCCATTGTTTGGGAATAGGCTTAGGATTAACAGGGCCTGTTGATTCTAATTTAGGTGTCGTATTATTGCCAGGTAAATTTAAAGGTTTAGAAAGTTTTCCTATAGTTCCCTTGCTTAGAGAAGAATTTAAGCTTCCCGTGTATGCCGAAAACGATGGTCGTCTAGCCGCCTATGCTGCAAAATATTATGGAAATGCAAAAGATGTAGATTGGGCAGTCGTAATAACATTAGGAACAGGTGTCGGCTCTGGTGTTATTATTAATGGAAATATTCTTGTAGACCCTCATTTTAATTTTGGAATTCAAATTGGCCATTTAGTTATTGACCACTCAAACAAAAACTACTGCCTCACAGGAAATTATGGTACCGCAGAAACATTATGTTCTGCCACGGCCTTAGTAAACCAAGTAAAAACAGCCATTCAAAGAGGTATCCCCTCTGCTCTTTCAGAACTTTATTTTGAAAATCCTTTTAAGATAGGATTTAAAGAAATTATTAATGCTTGTAGAGAAGGAGATGCGTTATGCCTACGCGAATTAGAAATATGGAAGGAACACTTAGCCGTGCTATTGGTTAATGCAACTCATGCTTACGGTCCTCAAAAGATCATACTAAGTGGAGGTGCCTCTTTGGCCTCTGATCTCTTTTTAGAAGACGTACAAAAAAAAGTAAACGAGCGTGTATTTAGATTTCCGAAAAATGAAGGTATCCCTATAGAAATATCAATTATTCAAGAATATGCGGGTGTATATGGCGCCGCAGCTATGTTAAACGCTAAACTTAATGAACAATGAAAGAATGGATTAAATTAACTTCTACAGAAATAAATGCGTTAGACAGAAATATTCCTGTAATCGTTCCTGTAGGTTTAGTAGAAGCACACGGCCCACATTTGGCGGTAAGTGTAGATATAGATACAGCAGAATATTTTAGCAAAAAAGTTGTCGAAAATACCGGAGCGATTTTAGCCCCCTGTATTCCTTATGGTTTTGCAGATGAAATGAGAGAATACCCAGGAACTTTGGGATTAACAGTAGAAACTTTTATGGCTACAATTCAGGACATTTGTAGTTTGTTTTGTAAACAAGGCTTCAAAAAAGTCATATTTATTACTGGACATGGAGCCAATAAAACGGCATGCGAATTGGCTTTCTTCAAGATTTGGGAAAAACATCCAGACTTTAAAGGTATTTGCTGGAATTGGTGGAGTGACTGTGGCATTACAGGAATTCATCATGCTGATAAGGGCGAAACTGAAGTAGCTATTGCTGTAGGCACACCTTCAAAAATGGAATTGGTCAAAGATTTTAAAGTTGAAAAACCTTGGTATAAGATTCGCTCACGTTATGAATTAGACCCAACATCTGGAGGCATCAATGGAAAGCCGTCTGAAACTGACCTAGAGAACGGAAAGTTAATAAGAGATAAAGCGGTTGCAGAATTAACCAAAAAGGTAGAAAGAGCATTTAATTAAGACTCATGGAACATTTTTTTGAACAAAAAATTATGCCCGCCATCACGATTGAAGATGAAAACAAAGCTATAAAAGTAGCACAAGCTGTTGTAAATGGTGGTCTGAATATTATGGAGGTCCCTTTCCGAACAGAAACTGCCGCACAAAGCATTAGTAAAATCACGAAGATATTTCCAAACTTATATGTTGGAGCAGGTACATTAATAACACCAGAACAAGTTATTCTAGCAAAGGCAAGTGGTGCTGCATTTGGGCTTTCACCTGGTTTCAACAAAATAGTGGTACAACAAGCTATAGATCTTAATTTTCCTTTTATTCCAGGAGTTATGACTCCGTCTGAATTAGAATTGGCATTGGAAATGGGTTGCAAAATTCAAAAATTGTTCCCAGCCTCTCTAGTTGGTGGCACAAAAATGTTAAAAGCATTAGCGGGCCCTTATGGACATACTGGGGTTGCTTTTATACCTATGGGTGGCGTAACCCTTGATAATATGAGTGCGTTTTTAGCAATGGATAATGTTATTGCTATTGGAGGCTCTTGGCTAGCCACAAAACAACTAATTGCAGACAACGATTACAGTACCATCACAGAAAATATCACTAAAGCCTTACTTAGGGTTCAACACAACAATTAATTTAAACATCAATTAAATGAAAAAACAATTATTACTATTTGCCTTTTCTTTATTCCTAATCTTTGGGATTAAAGGATTTTCTCAAAATCAATTGGGAAAAGTCGTTTCATATAAAAAAGATCAAAAGGCTGTTCTTTTTCAGTGTGAACATGCTAAAAAGGTTAAATTAAGTATTATTACCGATGCTATTTTTAGAGTACAAGTCGCTCCCAATGGAACGTTTAAAAAATCTAAAACTATCGAATTCGGGTTCGTGAAAGATGATTTTCCTGCAACAAATTTCAATTTAAATGAAACTGAAAAACATTACCAAATTACAACTTCAAAATTAGATATTTCCGTAGATAAAGAAGCTTTTCGTATTGAAGTCAAAGACAAGGAAGGAAATATTATTCTAAGAGAAAACAAAAAATTAGGAACACAAACAGGCAGTAAAAATGCATTAAATTTTGATATGCCTGCCGATGAGCACTTTTTTGGTTTTGGGTTCATGCGAGAAACTTTAGATGCCAGAGGACACAAATTAACATTTAAAAGAGCCTATCGCTGGAAAGGCGCAACACTTCCTTACTTTATGAGCACCAGAGGTTATGCTTTTTATTCAAACAGTGTATATAATCAAGATTTTGACTTTAGCTCAAAATCAGGTGATGTATCAAACGATTACTATTCTATTACTTCTAATGGAGGGGCTATTGATTATTACATTATATACGGTCCAGACTTTCCTAATCTATTAAATAGGTATACAGATTTAACAGGAAAAAGTATGATGGTACCCAAGTGGGCTTTTGGTTTAGAATATCGCTTACGATACTACGGTAATCAAAAGGAATTGCTTGATATTGCCAAAGAATTTAGAGAAAAAGAAATTCCTGCCGACATTGTAGCTTTAGAACCTGGGTGGGAAGATGTAGCATACTCCATGAAATGGAAATGGAGCCCAGAACGTTTTCCTAACCCTGAAAAAATGATTGCAGAATTAGGGGATATGGGTTTTAAAATGGATTTATGGGAATCTGGAGTTGCTCCAGTTATAAATATCTCTAAGCCTAAAACACGTAAAAACTGGTATAAAAAACGTAAACATATTGTCAATATGGGCGTACGCATGTTTAAGCAAGATGACCCGTATCCACGATCAATTACAAGCTCAGAATTATTAGATCCTACTTATGGAGTAAAACCGCATAATGACAAAAATTTCAGTGAAGAGGAAATGAATAACATCTCCAACTCTTTATATTCTGAAACTTTATTCGAAGAATTTAGAAAACAAACTAAAGAGCGTGCTATTGTCATGTTTCATGCATATAACGCATCAGTAGCCTCGCACCGTTGGCCTTTTCAATGGGCTGGTGATTTCCAAGCAGAGAATGGCATGCTTAATGCAAGTTTGTCGGGGCACGCAATGGTAAGTTACGATATTCGTAATCCATATGCTGCTGGATGGCATCAAGGTTTCTTCACACCTTTTACCGTAGTTGATGCCTGGGCTTATTATCGTGAACCATGGCTTTATTCAGAATCCATTGAACAGAGCCATAGGGTCTACGCTTGTTTGAGATCCCGATTAGTTCCTTATTTATATTCTTCACTATGGCAATCTCGTAAAGTAGGTCTGCCTATTGAAAGACCTATGGTATTGAATTACCACGACGATCCAATTACGCATCACATGAAATCACAATTCATGGTTGGAGATTGGTTTTTATTGGCACTTTCTGATGTTGATGATTCTCCTGCTGGTGAAAAAATAGATTTCTGGACTGGTGTACAAAAGGGTAATCACGGACGTGCCTACCTACCTAAAGGAAAATGGATCAATTATTGGAACGGCAATGTCGAAAATATAGAAAAGTCTCAATGGGTAAATGGTGATTGGCCAGAGTATTTAGGTGGGTTACTTTTTGTAAAAGCAGGCGCTATTATTCCTATGGGACAAACGAAGAACTATATTGGTGAAACAAAAGATGAAGTTGTCGTTTTAGACATATATCCTCATGAAAAATCATCTTTTCAACTATATGAAGATGATGGTATATCTTATGATTATGAGAAAGGAACCTTCACTCTAACAGATATTACCTCAGACGCTTTAGAAAATGAAGTGAAAATTTCTATTTCAAAAAGAAAAGGTTCTTACAATAATATGCCTGAAAAAAGGACTTATTTGGTAAAAATGCACAGTCTTTTAAAACCTAATAATATTTATGTTGATGGCTATGAATTAGCCTATTTTGACAACCAAAAGGATTTGATTCATGATATTAAACAAAATGGATGGTTTTATGATGCCATAGCAAAAAAAGCAGTTATCAAATTAGATAAAGGATGGCAATATGCTAAAACAACAGATGGAAGCAATCCTATAGCAACCATTCCTTTAACCGCTAAAAATGAAAGAATAGTATTTTCAGATGCTTATAAAAATCAATCTGGAAGTCGTAACATTCTTGTAAAACTGCCTAAACTGGCTGTTGTAGAATTAAATTCCAATATAAAATCATTACCATCAGATGGCTATAGTTTAGCGAAAATCAAAGTTCATCTTTTAAATGAGAAATCAAAAGTTCAAAAAATTGATTTGAAAATTGAAGGTCCTGCCAGTTTCCAAAATGGAACATCAAGCATGTCCTTTAACCCAACCGAGCAAGATTATTTCAATATTTTAGCGGGTAAGGTTCCTGGGACAGCTAAAATTTCCATTTCTGGAACAAACATAGAAAAGGGCTCCTTCTCGTTGCCAATTTATGGAAATCCCGTGCGCTTAGAAATCGAAAAAGCTAATACCGTTTTGGTTGCTGATAACGAAAATACGCTTGAATTCACTGCAAAATTATTCGATGATGGAAATCGTGAAGTTTTAACAACTGGTTCTCCAATTATTGTTCATGTTGAAGGAGAAGCATTATGCGAAAATGAATCAAAAAAGCAATCAATTTATTTTAAAGATGGCTCAGCAAAATTCTCATTAAAATCGACCAATACCCCAGGGGATGTTAAAGTTTCGGTAACCTTTGCCAATCTAAAAGAAAAAACGATTCGTACCACTTCTAAGAAAGGTGCTTTACAGGTTCGTATTAATCCACCAGAAAAAGTAAAATTAGACTCTGATGGCGGATGGATTCCAGACAATGTAGATGTTTTTGTGAATTTTAGGGCAGGCGATAAATTGATAAGAAATATTGAAAAAGAAGTCATCCTTAACGTGTATAATAAACAGGGTAAATTGCTACAGACCTATACTCAGGTTGCCAAAAAGGGCGAAGTTATCTTTAAAGATATTTCTTATTATAAGCGACCAGCGCAATGCCTATTCGAAATTAAATGCGAAGGTTATGAAACGGTTACAAGAAAAGTGTTTGAAAACACATGGGATGCCCAAGCAACTAATTCGAAAAAGAAAAAGGGAGGACATTAAACTCTAATTTTATAAAACTTCACAAATGATAAATCATTATGTATTCGATAAAAATCAATCTTAAAAGCTTAATAGTCTTTATCCTTTTGATGTTTTTTTATGGCCTCATTGGGTTTCAAAAAATATCTGCAGATACTAAAAAGGATGTTTTTTATACTTTAGGACGTGCTAAGGTGATTTTTAAGAATAATGAATTATATGTTGAAACAGGTGAGGTTAAAAGAAAATGGCGTTGGACAGGTTTTGGTTTTATAACTACCAGCTATAAGAATACTGTATCTGGAAAAGAATGGGCCGAATCCAATCATACTTTTACATGCGATTGGGATTTACCCACTAAAATTACTTCAGCAACTAAAGCCGAATTAGTGTCTTTGGAAGTATTAGAAAGTAATGATGAAAAATTCACTTCACCCCATTTGTTGGTAACCGCATATATACATTATCAAATTGGTATTGATTTAAAGTTCTTAATTCGTGTTTATCCTGATTCTCCTGGCATATGGACCGCCCTTGAAGTGAAATCTGATAATACTTTTTCTACGGAAGGTATTCCTGAGGATTTAGCTTATAAGAAATCTTATGGTTCCAACCAACCTGTTAAAATAGCACGTAACGAATTTATTCCTGTCGATTTTTCGAAAAAAAATCAACGTAAGTATTGGGGTATTTATAACAATCCAGGAAATCGTGTCAATACAGAAAATATGGTTAAGGAAAGAATTGTAACTGGATACCCCATTTTTCAAGACGAAGAAAACACATGGGCAAATGGTGTTGTCATACAAAAAGACAACGAGGGCTTAATCGTTTTAAAGGAATCGAATAAAACAGTTAATAAATACGGTATTCAAACAGGTGCTTTTTACTGTACTCCTACAGGCATAGAAGTTACTGGTTGGGGGTTGAAACCAAACGAAATTTCATCAGAATTTAAACGAACATGGGCTACTTGGAGTATATTGTACGCTGGCGGTGACGCTGCCTCACAATTAGCTTTAAAAAGGTTTGACCGCATTCGTTACCCAGTGAATCTTGACTTAGATATGCACATTTTAATTGATACCTGGGGTAGTGACTGGCAGAAAGGAAACTTTGACAAGATTTATGGGCGAGAGAATTCAGAGTTTTCAATAATAGAAAAAGAAATAAAATCAGCATCAGATCTAGGCATTGATATTGTACGAATTGATGATGGTTGGCAAGATGGAAGAACCAAAAGTAAAGATTCATGGCATCCTAATACTAAAGTTGGATATGATGCAAATTGGATCAAAATAAAAAAATTATCAGAAGAATATAATGTAGGCATAGGGTTGTGGGCGGCAGCGTTATTTATAACTCCTGAAGAATTGTTGGATAATCAGAAAAAACTGGATGTAGCCACATGGAAATTTGATTTTGATAAACTTGAAAATCATGATGCCTTTGCAAACCGATTAAAAAAATCAAGGGATTTTATAAAAGAAACAGACTATAGCACTCAAATTTCATGGTGTCCTGAGTATGATGACCAGCGTTATGGATGGTATAGCCCCGTTAGGGAGGTAGGTCCTATGTATTTTCAAAACATTCAAAATAATTTACCAAATCATTTGGTATACGTTCCATATATTACGTTAAGACATCACTGGATGATATCTAAGTATTATAATATGAATGATTTACAAACACATTGGCAGAATACATCTCGTACAAATCCAAGGTTCTCTGATGCCCATTTACACAGCCAATCGTATGCAGCAATGAGTGCTTTCATGGCAGCGCCTTCTTGTTTTATGCTTACTCAGCTATTACAAACCAAGGAACGCGACGAATTAAGACAGCTTATTTCAATTTACAAAGAACATCGCAAAGATATTTTTCAAAGCTACGTTTTTCCTATAGGAGAAGAGCCTAATAATCATTCTTGGTCAGGTTTTCAAATATATAACCCTGATAAAAACACTGGATTTTTGATGATTTTCAGAGAACTACATAACAATGAAAACAGCAAAGAAATTAAGCTTAAGTTTTTGAAGAACAAAAAAATAAAATTGATTGATTTAGAAGAGAACAATACTATTAAACAAGTACGGGCTGGATTGAATGGAAATGTAAGATTTTTTATTGATAAACCCGCACAATATCTGTTTCTAAAATACGAATTGTAAAACTTTGGTAATACTATATAACCAGTCCAATACCTATTCGAAATTTATACTGTTCCTTATTTAAAATGACCGTATAATATACCGTGTATTACTAGGTTGAAGATCAATTTTTCTTAAAGAAATTAAAGAGGAGTCTAAAAAATAACGTTCAGAACGTAGTGAAGAATCTTTTAAAAATTAAACGTTTATCTACTTAATTTAAGATTTTTCGACTGTGCTCAAAATAACAATTTGTGAACTTTTTTGGTGCCTCTTTAATTTTTTATATTATTAAACCCAATATACCTAGCTACTCATATTTAATATTAAAATCTAATTTTTTCTGCTTTCACTTTAGCAGTAAACGGAACCAAGTAAAAAGCGTATTTATAAGTTCCAGGCTTAATTCTATAGGCTTCATGAGCTTGGGCTCTTCTACTCCAGGTATCATCACCTCCAACACCCATTTGTTTTAGGTCTACATTAACAGTCAAAACATCTCTATCTGCCAACTCGTTTACATGATTAGCTTCTTGAAGGTTTTCAATACTATGTGGAATCACACTAAAGTTCAATACATCTTCTCCTTTTATTAAAACACCCTTGCCTGATGCATTCTGTATTTTAAACCAACGCGTGCCTGTATGATTACCATATTCTTGAGGGTATGCATAATGATAACTCATGGTCTGTGCATCTCCAGAAAACAAACCTACCTCAGCACCATAACTTCTATCTTGATAGTTTGGTTGAGGCCCTTTACCAAAATAGGTAATCTTTCCATATGTATTGGAAATATCGAACGCCATACCTATTCTTGGAACGTTTGGAGCCTCTTCATCAATAACAACATGATAATCGACCTTTATTTCCCCACTTCCAAGAAGCGTGTAAACTAAATTAACTTCTGTTTTTGGGTTTTCTATATGTCCTTTTACATTGACGATTACTTTTCCTTTTACATCAGAATTTATCGCAAAATTTTCGGCAACCATTAAATCGCCTGCCTTCATCCAAATAAGCTCTTTCGATAATTTCTTAGCCCTTCTATATGCTTCATCATTTTCAGTTTCTGCTCTCCAAAAATTTAATTTTAAAGGCATATTTACAATATCTACCCCTTTTGCTTTATATAAGCTTATGTACCCTGTAGGTTTATCTATTTGCACCATTACAGACTTGTTCTTAATAGTTATAACCTTATCACTTTTATCAACTACTAGTGTTGAATTACTGCTGATGGTTTTTGGTTCTGGGATGTCATAGTTTAGTTTAAACTGATCTTCAAAAACAACATATCCCTTATTTTCCCAAAGTGTATTTTCTTTTAATTTTCCTTGGATATTTATAAAGTATTCACTTCCTGCTTTTAGTTTTGGCTTTTTAAAACTGATATTTATTTCATCTGTTTCATAGGGTTTTGTATATAATGTTGGTATAGTACCTTTTTGAATAATGACTCCATTTTCAGCTAAGGTCCATTCTAAATCATATTTTGACAAATCTATAGCATGGTGTCTATTTCGTATTTTAAACATTCCTTTTAAAGCATCTATTTCTGAAATGACTACAGGCTGGTTAACCTTTTTGCATTCATAAGTTTCAGGCTTTGGTGTTCTGTCTGATGCTATGATACCATTTAAACAAAAGCTTCCCGAATTAGGTTTATCTCCAAAATCGCCTCCATAGGCATAAAACTCCTTTCCGTTTTTGTCTTTTTGTAAAATACCTTGATCTATCCAATCCCAAATGTAACCTCCAATAGCTCTGTCATTCTTATAAATAACGTCCCAATATGTTTTCATATTTCCTGTAGAATTCCCCATAGAATGTGCATACTCACATAAAATCACTGGTCTTCCATCTTTTTCACTCCTATCGATTAAGCTTTGCAACTCATTTGGTTGCGGGTACATTCTACTTATAACATCTACCCAAGAACGATCAATCTGGTTATGATCAATTGGATTGTAATACTTTTTATGTCTCTTATCGTATGGATTTCCCTGTCCTCCTTCATAATGTATGGATCGTGTTGGATCGAAATCTTTAATCCATCCTGCCATAGCTGCATGATTTGGTCCTGAACCTGATTCGTTTCCTAAAGACCACATAACGATACTTGGGTGGTTTTTATCTCGCTCTACCATTCTAATAGCCCTTTCCAAATAAGCACTGCCCCACTCTGGACTATTTGTTATCTCTCCCCTTACACCATGAGTTTCCAGATTGGCTTCGTCCATAACATACAACCCGTACTTATCGCATAAATCATAAAAATAAGGATCGTTAGGATAATGAGAGGTTCGTACAGCGTTAAAATTAAATTGTTTTAGCAACCGTACATCTCTCTCCATATCTGCACGAGAAACTGTTTTACCATTAATCATATGATGATCATGACGATTGACCCCTATCATTTTAACAGGGTTGCCATTTACTAAGAATTGTCCTTTTTCATTTATTTTAACTTCTCTAAAACCAACCTTTGTGCTAGTATACTGAATTGCACGCCCCTCATTATCCTTAAGCGTAAATAATAATGTGTATAAATAAGGATCATCCGACGACCATTTCCTAGGGGATTTCACCTCCGTTTCTATTAAACCAAAACGCACATTATTTCTTTGGGGGTATACCTCACGAAAATATTTTTTAAGTTCCATGACATGTACATCTCCAATCTGGTTACCCTCAGTATCAATTAGTTGCGTTGATAAGGTCCAATCGTCAACCTTAGTATGTAAAGGAGCATCTCCAAAATGACCGACTTTTTCGACATATTTGTCCGTAATGTTGGCTATAAACTCAGGTCGTATTTGAAGTGATGCATTTTCGTAATTTTCATCTAAATCTGTGCGAATAGCAAAATCTGACAATCTAACTTTAGATACTGCCTGTAAATAAACGTCTCGTTCTATACCGCTCATTCTCCAATGGTCCTGTGCTTCCAAATAACTTCCATCCGACCATCTAAAGACTTTAACAGCTATTTTATTGGCTCCTTTTTTAATATGTTTCGTAATATCAAATTCAGATGGTAATCGCGTATCTTCACTATATCCAACAAATACGCCATTAACCCAAACATAAAAAGCTGAAGAAACTCCTCCAAAATGAAGCATGATATCTTTTCCATTCCAAGACGCATCTACATTAAATGTTTTAATATAGTGGCCCACTGGATTATCATGATGGTTTATATAAGGGAAGTTACTAAAAAAGGGATACGTTGAATTTGTATAAATAGGTGTACCATAGCCTCGCATTTCCCAATTTGAAGGCACATCTATAGTATTCCATTTCGACGCATCAAAATCATTTTCCTGAAAAACTTCCGAGGCATCTGCTGGCTTAGCAACCCAGTTAAATTTCCAATCACCATTTAGTGATTTAAATAACTTTGAATTTTCACGAATGTCAGCCTTTGCTAAATCTGCACTTTCATATGAATAAAAAGTTGCTTTAGCTGGTAACTTATTAATTTGGTTTACAATAGGATTTTCCCAATCATTTTGCTGGGCATACATCAAATTAATTGATGCAAATAACAATACGTAAAATACCTTATTCTTTATGGACATACAATATGTTTTTCTTTGTAACTTATAATAATTCATAGATGCTATTTAAATCAACTGGATCATCCATTTCCTTTTGTAATTGTATCAAGTCTTTAAATAGTGATTTTACTTTTTCTTTATTGGCGGGTACATCTGCAATGTCGTTCATCTCTTCTGGGTCTTTATCCAAATCGAATAAAAGAGTCTTTTTAATTTCCGGATACACCAATAGTTTAAAATTATCTTTTCTTATCATCCGCTGTACATTTAGATAGGCCCCATAAATTGATTCGTAATTACTTTTATTTGTTTTGCCTTTAGCGATATCTAAAAAACTATTAAACTCAACGTAATTTGGTTTTTCAACACCAGCTATTTCTAATGAAGTAGCCATAATATCCTGTAAATAAACGTCAGAATCTACTTTTTTATCTTTAGGAATATCTGGACCTATAATGACAAGTGGCGGACGAATACTGTGATCAAACAGGTTTTGCTTACCTAACAGACCATGTCTACCCATAGCTAATCCGTGATCTGAAGTTAAAAAGATATAGGTGTTATCTGCTTTCCCAGATTTCTTTAAAGCGTCTACAATTAAACCAATTTGCTTATCTAAGTGCGTAATACTAGCATAATACTCTTGTTTATGGACTTTTATCGCATATTCTGTTCTTGGAAATGGCGCTAAGGCTTCATCCCTTAAATTTTTACCATTAGCCATGTCTTTTCTAAATGGATATTCTGGAAGAAAACTTGTAGGAACAGAAATATTTTCTAGTGGATACATGTCTACAAACTCTTTAGGAGCTTGTCTCGGATCATGCGGTGCATTAAATGCCAAATACATAAAAAATGGATCGTCACTGTTTTTCGCATCATCAATAAATTTTATAGCATCATCTTTTACAACTTCGCTCCAATGCTTTCCTCCTTTCCAAAAACCACCTTTTGATCTATCGGTAGGTAACCACGATGTATCATTTACACTTTTCGGACGGTTATAACCATTAGGCATAATAGCCTCAACATTGGCGTTTTTTATTTTTGATAAAGAATCGAATTTTGCGACCATCTTGGCATGATCCCACGCATCTCCTGGCATACCTGGTCGAATATGAACCGTATTGTCAAATAACTTTTTTGCCGAAGCATCTACATGCCATTTACCAGTCATGTACGTTTTATAACCCTGAGATTTCAATAGTTTAGGCCAACTCTTTTGATAACTACTAGAATCGTTCTTAACCCAATTTTGTCTAAACTCATTCGCTCTCCATACAAACCTACCCGAAATCAACATAGCCCTAGATGCTGCACAAACTGCACCACTCCATGATCCCATATTGTAAGCATGTGTAAATGTAGTGCCTTCATGAACCAATTTGTCTAAAGAAGGGGTAATAATTTCATCATTTCCTAAAGCATTTACAGACGTGTATGTTTGGTCATCGGTAAAAATAAAGACTATGTTGGGTTTTGCTGCATCAGGCTTTGCTGTTTTAGTTTCCTCTTTTTTAGTGTTACATGAGCACAACAAAAACACTAAGGCGATGGCATAAAATTTAATCATTCTTTTAAAACTTTTTAATAATACAAAATCAAATATCATCCAATTAAATGGCATTTATTATAACAAATGAATTAATCGATATAACTAATGTTCAAAGAAACAAAAAATGAGATAATTCACTACTTCTATAAATTCAAAAACACCTCTAAAACTAACAAAATAGTACTAAAACGCTTGTACATCCATATATTTATAGAGTTATAAACCATATCTATTTCCGATTACCCTTATTATTTTATCCTGTCCCTTTTTAATGTTAATGTTAAAATTAATATACATACTCAATTAATAAATTGTTTTATTTGTACAATGCAGTTAGAAAACTGTAGAACAAAATACCAGAACTGATAATATTAAATGACAATGAATTCTATTTTCTATATTGGATGTTATACACAAATGCTCTCTCAAGATTTTGGCGGCAAGGGTGATGGTATATATACTATTGAAATAAATAATACTAGTGGAAAAATGAGGGTGCTTCACATGTACTCAACAACAAATCCTGCCTATTTGGTATTAAGCAAAAACCATCAATATTTATACGCATTAACCGAGGTTTCCATTAACGAAAACCCAAAAGTAAAAGCATTTAAAATACAAGAGGATTACTCGTTACAATTGATCAACGAACAAACTATTGATGGCGATTTGCCATGCCATATTACTTATGCCAATAACGGCTTATTAATTGCTTGTTATGGCTCTGGTAATATACTTTTATTCCCTACAAAAGATAATGGAGAGGTGCTACCGAGCACCCAAAATTTTAAACATCAAGGAAACAGTATCAATTTAGCAAGACAAGAAGCCCCCCATGCCCATCAAGCGGTTGTTCATCCTAATGGAACAGATGTTTTTGTCCCAGATTTAGGTATTGATTTAATTAAGGCTTACAGGTTTCATAACAATGCTTTAAGCGCTATTAAAAGCAATGATATTGCTGTTGATAAAGGTGGTGGCCCAAGGCATATGGTCTTTAATAAAAATGGTGATTTAGGATATTTAATAAATGAACTAACTGGTGACATCTCTATTTTAAAACAAAAAGAGGGTACATTTACTTTTCTTAAATCTGTTAAATCTTTACCAGCTTCTTATAAAGAAATACCAAGTGGTTCTGCTATTAGGATACATCCAAACGGTAAGTATTTATATGCTGGAAATAGAACTTTAGATGCTATTACTATATTCAAAATTCATGGTGAAGACTTAGAATTGCTATCATTTCAACCTACAGAAGGAAAAACATTAAGAGCATTTAATATTATTTTAAATGGTAAATGGCTGATAGCTTGTTTACAAGATTCTGATGAAGTGATTGCCTACGAAATAACATCAAGTGGCAAACTACTGGAACGATCCCGTAATTATAACATCATTTCTCCTGTCTGTGTCACTTCAACAATAAACCTCCAGTACTAAACCGAACTTTTAGGAGTCCTTATTATTTAATTTTTAATATTAGGCAAAGATGAAAAGATGAGATTGATTTAATAATAAAAATTCCAAAAATCATACTTTTCACCTTTTATATTTTCTTTTTTATCTCCTAGCTCTAATGCTTTTGCTTTCATTTCATTTCGCATTTTTAGAAGTAATTCTTTGTTTTCTGGAAAAAAGGAAAGATCCTGAGTTTCCCAAGGATCCTTTTTTATATTGAAAAGTTGAGTGACTCTGGAACCTGTAATTTGCTCTCCATATTTCCAATGTAAATCGTTTGCTCTTACATATTCAATTAACTTATAATCTCCTTTTCTGTAAGCTCTTTGAAATTGTTTATACGCATGATATGTCTCATTTCTTACTTGTGCTGTTTTATTCTCAATAACTGGCACTAGACTTTTACCATTAACCGAATTAGGCATGGTTATATTGGCCATTTCACAAACCGTTGGAAAAATATCATGAATATAGCTAAGCGCATCTATTTTCCTCCCTTTATCTTTAATGAGGTTTCCTGAAAGTACAAAAGGTACATGGATACCATCTTCATCATAGACATTTTGTTTACCAATTAATCCATGGTTTCCAACTGCCAAACCACTATCACCTGCAAAAACAATTAATGTATTTTCATAGGCGCCACTTTCTTTTAAAGCTGAAATTATTTTTCCAATTTGGTGGTCTAAATGTGAAATAATTGCATAATAATCGGCCAAATGCTCTTTTGCAACCTCCTCTGTTCGAGGCCATGGGGCTAACTCTTCATCTCTTAGAAACATATGACCATTATCAAAAGGGTGTTGAGCCGCATAAGAAGGTGGCAGACTAATAGTTTCTGGATTGTACATATCTCTATATTTCTTAGGAGCTTGTCGGGGATCATGAGGTGCATGAAACGCTACATACATAAAAAAAGGTTTTTTGTCCTTTTTCTTTTTTATGTATTGAGCCGCATGTCTTGCAAAAACTTCCGAAGTATGTGGACCTTCTAATTCTGTTCCAACTGGGCCTCTCTTATCATTTTTTGTCAATGGTCTTTGAATTTCCTTTCCTTTAGCATCAAAAGTTAACAGGTAGGCATCTTCTTTTTTGAATGCGCCAGATTTATCCCAATCCCAGAAAGGCATCCTGAAGTGATCTACTAAATAAACACCTCTTCCCATGATTTTATCGCCAGAATCGAATGAACGTACCAATGATTTATTATCGTTATGCCATTTACCTACAATATGTGTGTTGTAACCTGCCTCTTTAAATGCCTCACCCATGGTTATGTGTTCATCTGGAATGACATGCCCTTGCCCTTCTAGTTTAAAAAGGTGACGTCCTGAAAGCAGCATGGCCCTACTTGGAATGCAGGTGGCTCCTGAAAAAGCACCCATTAAGTATGTATTTGTAAAGGCGATGCCATCGTCTACCAAGTGATCTATATTAGGTGTCTTAACTTCCATGCCTCCCAATGCATGCACTCCTGAAAAACGATGATCGTCGGTATAAATAACCAAAACATTGGGCTTTTTACCCTTTTTCTTTTGAGCAATAGTTGGTATGCATGTTAAACAAACTATAAGTACAAAAGCTAACTTTAATAATTTCATATACAGTAAATTTCTTTTTAATCTATTTTTTATCTGTCATTAAAATGACATCCGCATCCTCAAAGACCTCTTTCTCTCTAATATCTTTAGCCTTCAGCTTAAAATTTACTTTTGAAAGCTGAAGCGTATCTATATGCCTACCATACAAGCCATAAGCTGGCAAAGTTTTAAAAAAACTAAACTCAGGGTAAGCAGTTTCTTGCTCTTCTACATCTGTTAGCACCAAATTTTCTTCACTTCCTGGAAGTACCATCGAGATATTTTCTAAAAAAACCGAACCAATCTTATGGTTTGGAGTTCCTGTTATAAAAATTCCTGAAGGTGAGGACACCCTTGAATTTTCTAAATTCTGAGTAGTTGCCGTGATATTTTTTATATGGACATTTTTAATAGAACCTACGGATAGTTTTTCTGCATTTCTATACGTACGAAGACGTTCTCCCAAACGAATAAAAATGGGCATGTCAACCTTGTTCATCTTAATGTTATCAATTTCAATATCATAAATATTGGCTCCATCTACACTTAAGAGTTTTATCCCCCCACCCTTAGTGTTATAAATTTCACAATCTTTAATCGAAATAGCGTAAAAGTCACCCATGGATTCTGTACCAAACTTAAGAGCCCCCCAATCACTTTTTAGTTTACATCGGCTTACTTTTACGTGGTGAGTCGGCAATGCCGAAGTCGCTTTTACGCAAATAGCATCATCTCCAGTATCGATGTGGCTGTTGGTAATTACGACATCGTGACTTGAATCTAAATCTATGCCATCGTTATTATGATGAGCATGGCTGTATATACTAATGCTATCCACTTCAATATTTTTAGACTGATAGAAATGGCAGGTCCATGCGGCTGGTTGTCTTAAGCTTACATTTTTTAGTTTTATAGCGCTAGAACGTACAAAACGAAGTAAAAAAGGACGGTTGGCGCCAAATTTTTTCTGTTCGCTCTTATCAATGCCTAATTCTTTTATTTTTTGTTGAATATTTTTATGCAAAAAAGCTTTCCCATTACCATCAATGATCCCATTACCTGAAATACCAATATTGGAAGCATCTGTAGCACCAATTAAACAATTTCCACGTTCTTGACCCGTAGCATCAACAAAAGTATCGATACTTTGGTAATCCTGGGGGTTAGAACTTCCAACTAACTTGGCATCTTCTGAAATATGAAGAGTGACATTGTTTTTCAAGAGAATAGTACCACTTAAGTAAATACCATTTTCAATAAAAACGGTACCGCCTCCATTTTGGAAACAAACATCTATTGCTTTTTGAATAAAGGCTGTATTTATAGTGAGACTATCACCTTTTGCTCCATAATCTGTAATAGTATATGTTGTTGTTTTATGATTACAAGCAGCAAGTATTAAAACCGACAGCCCAATTATAAAGAGTTTGAAGTTTGTCATTGATTTATGTATTTAGCTCTATTTATTAAAGAATTATTAGCTTTTGTATTTTGAATATCACTATGCATAACATCATCAAAAACTATAGGTGGTCTTTGGTCTTCCTTTACGGTATTAACCTGGACATTATTGATAGAAATGCTCTTAACATGACGTGCAAAAATACCATAAGCAGGAAGCGTTCCCACTAAATGAAACTCTGGCCACCAACCACCTAAAACATCTAAAGTATACTCCTTAAACTCTGTTTTTTTAGCGTCTTCCTCTGTTCCTCCTCCAGAAACAGTCATTTGAATATTATTTAATTGAATATCTGTAATATAATTATCGGGCATCCCTGTAATAAAAATAGCTGAATTTTTATCAAGACCTCTATTATCTGCTATAATACCATTGAAAATAAAATGATGCATCGCCTTCATGGGGTACATGGCTTCGGGAGCATCCACACATGCTTTTTGTTGTGCAAAAGTCATGAAAATAGGCCTCGGTACATTTTTCATGACTAGATTAGAAAAAGTCATTTGCTTCATTTCCCCACCCTCATTTAGCTGAATTTTTAAGCCTGAATCATCAATATCATTAAACGTACAATTGGTAACAGTAACGGATTCTATATTTCCCCTAGAAAGCAATCCAATACGCATCCCAGCCCATTTGCTCGTAAAAGTACAATTGGTAACAACAATATTTTTACTGGGCTTATCTTGTAATGACGCTTGAATACAAATAGAATCATCACTAGTATCAAAAGAACTATTTGATACTCGTACATTTGTGCAGCCGTCAAAATCTAACCCATCCCCATTATTATTTGCTCTACTATGTATTGTTATACCATCTACAACAATATTATTGCAATATAGCCATGCTGAAGTCCAAGCTGCAGGGTTTTTAATAGTCACATCTTTTAAATGAATATTATTACTATTCATAAACCTTATAAGCATAGGTCTACCAGTTTCCCTAGTAAAGTTTTTAAAATAACCATTGCCATCTATAGTACCATAACCTTCAATAGCAAAAGATGTTGCTCCTTGGGCAAAAATTAAACAGCGGTCCATATGAGGCTCGTTTTTATACATGTTCTTATGTGTATCTGTAGCATAGTCATCTATATTTGTACTACCTAATAAGGTTGCTCCATTTTCAATATGTAGCGTCACAAAATCTTTTAAATAAATAGTACCAATAAGCACAGTTTTCCCTGAAGGTATAATCACCCTTCCTCCTCCATTTTTAGTACATGCATCTATAGCTTCTTGCACAGATTGGGTGTCCAGACTAACTCCATCTGCTTTTGCTCCAAAATCTCTTACATTAAAATCTTTAGCGTAAATGGATGTAGTAATAAATAAAAATAGCAGGCATTTTTTCATAATAAACACTTTAGAGTTTTATAAATTTTAAGTTTACAGTATCTCCCACTTTTTCTTGCCAGTTCATGAGCTCTTTATGGAGTTTCTTAAATTCTTTTTTTCCTTTTTTAGAGTCTTTAAGGTTTGTTGTTTCCCAGGGATCTTTTTCTAAATCATATAGTTCAACATCGCCCGTTTTTGGGTAAATAATAAGCTTATTATTATTTGAAATAATCCCTCTTTGGTCATCAAACATAGCCAGATAAATAGATTCTCTGGCCTTATTGGTTTCATTGATAAGCGGATTCAAACTTTGAAAATCAAAATTAGCTTCAGTTTTAACATCGGCTAATTCCAATAAGGTTGGGAGTACATCTTGAAGATACACCCTTTCATTTATTCTTTTATTTGCAGCAATGTTTGGCGCCTTTATAATAAGTGGTGCCGTAACACTTGGTTCATAAAGGCATACTTTACCAGCAACACCATTTTCCCCAAAACTGATACCGTGATCGGACATGAAAACAATAATTGTATTATCATACATTCCTTTTTCCTTTAAAGCTTTTAATATCTCACCAATACGTTCATCCATGTGAGTAACCATCGCATTGTTTTGCTGCACTCTGGATTTCATAGTTTTAGCTTTTAATGGGGCTTTGGTATAATTGTATTTTATATTGGGGTTTAATGGACTGTCATCGGCCACACTTGGTGGAAGTTCAACCTTATTGGTAGGATATAAATCGTAATATTTCTGCTCTGTTTGTCTAGGCACATGCGGTGCATTAAAAGCAGCATAAACAAAGAAAGGTTTATCGCTATTGTATGTTTTTATGTATTGAGCAGCTTCATGTCCTACAAGATCTGTAGCATGTCCTTTATCTGTGTAATACGTTTTAAGTTGTCCTGCAAGTATTGAGCCTGTTTGGTCAAAAATATCATTAGGATGATTCCCCATAGCATGCCACTTGCCTGTCATATAGGTATTGTACCCTTGCTCTTTTAATATTTCGGGTAAAGAAATTGGTGCATTTTTTTTGTTGATTTTTTGTGAATCCCACAAATACTGTCCATAAAAAAGCATAGTCCTACTTGGTATGCATACTGCGGGAGACCAACAGCCCATATTGTAAGCCGATGTAAACGAAACACCTTCTTTTACAAGCGTGTCCATATTTGGAGTTACCATAGACGGATTTCCAAAAGCACCCAGAGCCTGATTACTCTGATCGTCGGATTCTATAAATACAATGTTAGGGTGACTTTGCGCATTAAAAACACCAGTAGTTAAACCAAATAGTAAGATGTATATAACTTTTTTCATGTGTTTATATGTATTGATTTTTAATTATTGGATATGACAAGTTGATGATTAAGACAACCGTTCTACTGTTATGTTTAAAGATGAATTTAATCTCACAGGTTTCATTCTAAGTGTACTTTTTTATTCGATTCTAACTGACTATCAATTGTATACCTGTTAACCTTAGGAGCTTCTTCCCCACGGGCAAACTCAATTTTATTTATCCAAGCGGATTTCAGCGTTTTTAGGACATTTTTATGTTCTGGTTTATATATAAGATTATTCAACTCTGCTGGATCATCTCTTAAATTATACAGTTCTTCATAAACAGGTTTCTCTCCGTTTAAAGGTGATTCAATATAATCTCGGTAAATCGCAACATCAGTGTCATGGACTGCATATAACATCTTGTTTTCATTGATTCCCAACTGTTTAGCTGCAGCTATTTTTTTACTAGCAGAAAACGTATTGTTCTCATAATACCTAATATATTTCCATTCTTTATTTTGAACGGCTTCACAACGGGGGTTACCAAATTGAGTTGACCATAAATTTTCGGTGAATACATAATTGCGTGGCTCCTGTGTACCTCCACTAAGGAGCCCAGAAATATCTTTTCCTTGAAATGTCGATGGGATGGACATTTTTCCCATCGAAAGCATAGTCGGCGCTATGTCAATACTCTGAACCAAAGCACTACTTCTAATTCCTTTATATTTCTTTTTCACTCTTGGATCCATAATAATTAAAGGAACGTGGGTCACTTTCTCATAACAAAGCGCCTTGCCTCCCAAACCTTGCTCTCCCATAAACAAACCATGGTCTGATGTAAAGATTATGATTGTATTTTTATTTAAATTTAATGCTTTTAGCTTTTTTACTAAGTTCCCAACCATACGATCTATACCAGTCATGGCTTGCAACTGACGTATATAGCGTTCTTTAGTCGCTTCGGGCGTATCTACATAATTATAGCCTTTCTGCCTATCTTCGGTACGAAGTAAATCTTCAGGTAATTTCGGGGTTTTGATAGCTGCTTTTGCAATATAACCATCGGGAAGCGGAATTTCCATATCTCGATAAAGCGTTTTGTAAATAGCATCGTCTTCTGGTTTTAATTGCATAGAACTAGTACCAGCACCATGTGGCAAATTAAAATTTATAGACAGTAGAAAAGGTTTATTTTCTGGGCGTTTTTCCAAAAATTCAATAGCCCCTTCTAATCTTCGCTCATTATTATCTAAAAAAGAACGAACCCCTTCAGTAATAATTTCAGGTTGCGTATGGGCTATTGCATCATTAAATATTTTATGCCTGTCTTTTGGATAAAAACCTAAATGTCCATGACCTGCATACCAATAATCAAAGCTCTTTTCCATGAGGCCACTTTGATAACCTCCTTCACCAACAGGCGCATGGTTTTTACCAATCCAACCTGTATAATACCCCCCTTTTCGCATCAAATCAGGGTAAGACTGTTCCCAGGCTTCTGCAGACACACTTGTTCCTGAGTTAAAATTCACACTGTGCTTACGTTCAAATTGACTCAACAAAATAGAAATTCTACTTGGTGTACATATGGCACTTGTTATATGAGCGTTTGTAAACAAAATTCCCTGGTCTGCCAGTTTATCTATATGTGGTGTTTTTACAGTCTTGTTACCCGTACATCCTAATAAACCATATGATTGATCGTCTGTTAAAATGAATATAATATTAGGACGTTCCTGTGCTATTACTTCATTAATAATTAATAATAATAAAACAAAAACTTTAAGTTTCATTTTATGATGTTTATTTACTTCTTATTGATTTTTTAAGACTTTTCTGTAATCTTTTTTCTTCTTTAATGACATTTTCAGGATGTGGATCTACCCAACCTGGCACTATGTTCTTCGAATCCCATTCTATATAATCTGCCTCGAGCTGCGCTATAATTTCAGGGTTTTCGTCCGCAATATCGTAACGTTCATAGCTATCTTTTTTTAAATTAAATAATAACGTCTTATTTTTATAAGCACTTTTATACAATTTATAATCTCCTTTCCTCACCGCATATTCAAATCCTCCAACAGAACGCCAAAATAAAATATTATGAGGATTGTCTTTATTTTCATTAGAGATATAAGGCAACAAACTTTTACCATCTAAATCTGTTTCTTTGGAAACATCTCCATGAGCTGCTTGCAAAAAAGTAGGGAACAGATCCAAGGAAATAACCGGTTTATCATACACCTGATTCCCTTTTAGCTTTTTTGGCCAATTGATAAAAAAGGGGACTTTAATTCCGCCTTCAAACAACATCCCTTTATGTCCTCTAAAAGGCCTATTGTCGGCATGTTCTACCCTTCCGCCATTATCGCTTAAAAACACAACAATGGTGTTCTCTTTCATATTATTAGCGATTAAAGTAGAGTCTATTTTTCCTATTCCAGTATCGACTGCATTAACCATTGAAGCATAAACATTTCTACCTCCATATTCAATATGCTGTGTTTTTTCAAGATATTCTTTAGTGGTATGGTCTGGGGAATGGGGAGCATTATATGCTAAATAGATAAAGAAAGGTCTATCGTCTTCTCGAGCAATAAAATCAATAGCCTCATTAGTAAAATCATCTGTTAAGTACGATAATTCACTTTGGGAAACTTCTTTTCTGTTACGATATATGGTTTGTAAAGGATTAGCAGGATACCCCCAATAATTCATGTTTCCTCCAGGAAAACCAAACCAATGGTCGAACCCTTGAGCTGGTGGATATAAACTTGGATGGTCTCCTACGTGCCATTTTCCAATAGCACTTGTTCTATACCCTTGCCCCTTTAAAGCTTCAGAAATCATTTTTTCTGATAATGGAGTTCCAACAGATGCGTCATTCTCTTCTTTATATGGCATATTGCAATCGTGTCCAAAACGTGCTTGGTACCTGCCTGTTAATAATCCCGCTCTAGAAGGACTACAATAAGGATGGGATACGTAACCATTTGAAAAGATCACACCCTGAGAAGCCATTCTATCGAGATGAGGCGTTGGAATATCAGTACTCCCATTAAAACCAACGTCAGCCCACCCTTGGTCATCTGTTAAGACCAAGATTATATTAGGTTTTTCTTGTGCATTTATTGAAATGCACAAGAAAATGAATAATATTATTTTTAATTGGCACTTCATTTTAAAAGGTTTATTTTGTTTGGACAGTGATGGACTCAGGTTTTAATTTATCTGAAGTTGCGGTAATAGTTATCTCACCTGCCTTTTCAGTAGATTTTACCACAAGCATACACAGCCCATTAAATGCTTTTCTGTTATGAGCCTGAAAAGAAGCTAATGATGTTTGATCTCCATTGCCCACTGCTGCTAATATACCTTCCCCTTCGATATTAAAATTCACCAAATTATCTGCCACTGGGCAAATATTGCCATCTGCATCTTCTATTCTTACTGTTACAAAAGATAAATCATTGCCATCTGCATTAATCAGAGTTCTATCGGCTATTAATTTCACTTTGGCAGGCGCTCCTGCTGTCTTTATTTCTTTTGCAGCGACTTCCTTTCCTTTTTTATAGGCCACAACTTTAAGTGTCCCAGGTTGATAAGGCACATCCCATGAAAGACGATATTTGGATTTGTACATGCCACGTTCAAAATCATGATATTCTGATGGAATTTCTGTGAGATCTTTTCCCTTAGCTTTTTTTCCATAGGACTTTCCGTTTACAAATAATTCAACCTCTTCAGCATTGGTATAAGCAAATACTGGAATTTTTTCTCCTTCTTTATCTTCCCAATTCCAATGTGGCAGTACATGCACCATAGGCTTTGTAGTCCATTGACTTTGATATAAATAGTACCTATCTTTTGGAAAGCCACATAAATCGACTGGAGCAAAATACGATGAACGTGCGGGCCAATCGTCATTCCAATAACCATTTGTTGAATTATCTCGCCCTCCATAAGGTGTAGGCTCTCCCAAGTAATCAAAACCTGTCCAGATAAATTCTCCTAAAGACCTGGGTTCTTTAGCCTGAGCATCAAACTCAACATCTGGTGCATAAGCCCATGGTGGACCAACAATAACGTCGTAACTGCTCACATGAGTGGTTTCATGCTTTTGAGTAAATTCAATAGGCAAATGGTAGACACCTCGGCTACTGGTTAAAGATGAAGTCTCCGAACCATAAACAATCATGTCTGGGTTCTTTTCAAGAATTGACTTATACTGCTCTGGCCAATAATTCATCCCAACGATATCTACTTGTTCTGCTAATTTGTTTATAAATGGCGCTGGAAAATGATTAAATCCTATAGTGGTTGGCCTCGTATTATCTTCATCATGGCAAATGTCATTTAAATGTTTGGTTAATTTCCATCCATCTGCTTTCGCCTGTTCTAAAATCTCGTTACCAATACTCCACATGATTACTGATGGATGATTTCGATCACGCTTAATCATATCCCTCAAATCCGTTTCATGCCATTCATCAAAATATTTGTTATAGCCATTCTTTACTTTGCCTATTTTCCATTCGTCAAAAGCTTCAACAATAACCACAATGCCCAATTCGTCGCAAGCTTTCAATATTTCGGGAGAAGGCGGATTATGACTTGTTCGCAGAGCATTTACCCCCATACTTTGCATAATTTGCATTTGGCGTTGTTTCGCTCTAAAGTTAATTGCCGCTCCCAAGGGTCCTTGGTCATGATGCATACAAACACCATTCAACTCAACCGAATTTCCATTGAGTAAAAAACCTTTGTTTCTATCAAATTCTATCGTTCTAATTCCAAAATTAGTGGTGTATCGATCTACAACGTTTCCATCTACGGTTACTGTACTTATAGCTTCATATAATGTTGGACTTGTAATATCCCATAATTCTGGGGTATTGACGGTTAACTTAATGTTTTCGGTTGATTCTTTATCAACCTTAATTGTTGAACTATTTTCGGCTACCACATCACCTTTTGCATTTTTAACCTCCGTTTTTAACAATACTTCTGAAACTATTCTACTAAAATTGGCAATTTTAGTTTCAATATTTATCAGTGCTTTTTCTTTGGAAACCTCTGGAGTTGTTACAAAGGTTCCGTATTGCGGAATATGAATTGCTTCATTAATTTTTAATCGAACATTTCTATAAATTCCAGCTCCAGAATACCAACGAGCAGCTAAATCTTTTGGAGTTAGTTGTACCGCTATCACATTATCTTCATCAAATTTTATATGTTTGGTTAAATCCAATTCAAAACCAATATATCCATAAGGGCGTTCACCAACATAATGGCCATTAAGCCAAACTTTGGCCTCGTTCATGGCGCCATCAAATTCAATAGATATCTGTTTATCTTTATTTTCTTTAGCTATACTGAAATGCTTTCTATACCAGCCTTCACCATGAACAGGAAGACCACCTGTTCTGGCATTATAAATACTATCAAAAGGTCCTTCTATGGCCCAATCATGTGGTAAGTTTAATTTTCTCCAACCAGAATCATCAAAATCAATTGATGCGCCTTCATCAAAAGAACCTTTAGAGAAAAGCCAATCTTTATTAAAGTTCCGATCTTCTATTGAAGTTGATTTTTTAGGAGCATCACAAGAAAAAAAAGAAACTGCCACTACTAAAAAAATCGTTGAACAAATCCACTTAAAAATCTTCATATAACTATTGTTTTTTGAATTGTACTAATATGTTTATAGTAAATATAATTTATACCTATTCTTTAATAAAAAATAACGGATACAATTTTCCTAAAAAACACATTTGTTGCATAAAAAAAAACACTTGATTTAATTCTTTGAGATAAACAGGTGCTATTTTAATAAAACAACATATGTTTCACTTTTTCACTAAACACATTTTACCATAATTTATTTCATAAAATGAATTAACCATACTTTATACTAAAACTTAAAACATGTAACAAAAAGACGATTAGTAGTTTTCAACACATACACAAATTGTTCTAAATAGATGTACATATAGTTCATAATTAATAGAATTAATGATCAAACAATTAATTAAGTGGTCTTTATAGTATTTTAGCAAAGCTTAATTAAATCTAATAATGAATTTTTAAACAAATTATAGAAATGAACAACAATTATGAAGTTAGGTATGCTTCAAGCCCTGAAGCTGTAAAACAATATGATACTAAAGCATTACGTAATGAATTTTTAGTGGAAAATGTTATGAACGAGGACATGCTGAAATGGGTGTATTCTCATTATGACAGATATATGATCAGCGGCGTTGTTCCTGTTAATAAATCTGTTGAACTTGAATCAATAGATCCTTTGAAATCTGAAAACTTTTTGGACAGAAGAGAACTTGGCATTATCAATATTGGAAATACTGGTACGGTAACTGTAGACGGGACAGAATACACACTTGAGCATAAAGAAGCATTATATCTGGGCCAAGGGAATAAAAAAGTTGTTTTTTCTAGTAAATCCAGCGATAGTCCTGCACAGTTTTATTTAAACTCAACACCAGCTCACAAAGCTTTTCCAAATAAAAAAATTGGAATAAATGATGTTGAAGTTGTAGAATTGGGCTCTCCAGAAACAGCTAATGCACGTACTTTAAGAAAATACATTGTGAATAGTGTTGTCGATGTTTGCCAATTACAAATGGGAATGACTACCTTAAAACAAGGGAGTGTTTGGAATACCATGCCTGCACATGTACATGATAGAAGGATGGAAATCTATTTTTACATTGAAGTACCAGAAGATCAGGCTGTTTGTCATTTTATGGGCCAACCAAATGAAACAAGACATATCTGGATGGCTAATAACCAAGCTGTAATTTCTCCGCCATGGTCAATTCACTCAGGATCTGGAACCAGTAGTTATACATTTATATGGGGTATGGCTGGCGAGAATTTAGATTACAGTGATATGGACACTTGTAAAATAAATGAATTAAGATAAATAATATTAAATCTCCAACTATGGTCGTTAAAAAACTATGTATTTTCAGTTTTTGCGTATTAATTTTTTCTGCTTGTACGAAAGAGGAACGCAAAATAATCACCGTTAAAAACACATTAAACATTGAAAGAACGTTTGAAACCGTAGAGTTAACAAAAGAATTTTTAAAAGTTGACTCTTTAACATACTTGGGTGTAAAGGATACAGATTCGAATGCACTGATGTTATCTCAACTCGTTGATAATAATGAGGATGGTGTATACGATGTTTTATTGTTCCAACCTAAAGTAGCCGCTAATTCGGTAAAGAAATATGAAATAGTAGCTATTCCTTTGGAATCAAAAACTAAAGCACAGGACATTTGTTTTTCTCGTTTTGTACCAGAACGAACAGATGATTATGCTTGGGAAAACGACAAAGTAGCATTTCGGGTTTTTGGCCCTACCGCTCAAAAAATGGTTGAAGATAGTATACCTGGTGGTACTTTATCCAGTGGTGTTGACGCATGGCTTAAAAGGGTTAACTATCCTATTATAAACAAATGGTATAAAAAAAATACAGATGGCGGATCTTACCATGAAGATAATGGAGAAGGTCTAGACAACTTTCATGTTGGAATAAGCAGAGGTGTTGGAGGAATTACTATAAAACATGAAGATTCTTTTTATTTATCTAAAAACTTCACACATTGGAAAACCATAACAACCGGGCCAATTAGAACTAGTTTTTATTTAAAATATGAAGATTGGGATGCTAATGGACATACTATAAAAGAGTCCAGAATCATAAGCTTGGACCTGGGAAGTAACTTATCGAAATTCGAAATATCTTTAAACGGATCTGATTCAGTTTTGGCTGGTTTAACCTTACATGAAAAAGATGGAGAAGTTGTAAGCAATGACGACAACTATTGGGTAAGCTATTGGCAACCACATGGCGATTCTGAACTTGGAACAGCTATAGTAGCCACAAAAAAATATTTTATAGATTCTGAAAAATATGATACCGATAAAAAAGATTTAAGTAATGCATTTGCAAACCTGAACGTTATAAATGATAAGGTTGAATATTATGCTGGATTTGGTTGGAAAAAAAGTGGGCAATTTGAAAATAAAAAAGCATGGGAAAACTATTTGAATCAATTTTCGTTAAAAATCAACAACCCATTCATTATAAAATTAGAGAGTAACCCATAATCTAAGTCAGCATAAATTCGAAACAACCTACATGGTACTATTTATGTTTTACCAAATGCAAACTCTTTAAATTAAGAAAACCATACAAGTTGGTTCTTTCTTAATAAAGCTCTAACCTATTAAAAAGCAAAACCTGCGCAGTAGCGCAGGTTTTTTTATTAAAAAACTATCATGATGTTATTTAATCCATAAAATTAATCATCCCAGTGTTTATCAATGATTTCTTTTAAATGCGGATAATCATGATCTTCTTCATTTAACTCTTTTCTGGTTTCTTTCAATTCAGCCTTCATCTTATCGATAACTTCTTTATATGCCGGGTTATTATATTGATTTACCAGCTCATCTGGATCATTCTTTAAATCATAAAATTCCCAAGCTGCTGGTGTTATCCCCACTTTATTGGAATGTGCCTCATCATTCCAGTACATAGAAAGCGTGCCCTCTTTTTCTAAATTATGGTACCTCCCATAAAAGAAAATCAATTTGTGTTCTTTGCTTCTTATCCCGAAATGGGCTGGAATATCATGATGAACCATTTGCATCCAATAGCGGTAATAGGTACTTGTTCTCCAATCGTCTGGTGCATGCCCTTTTAAGATATCTACCATACTCTCTCCTTGCATGTAATCTGGCTGTTTACCTCCAGCCAATTCTATTAAAGTAGGTGCAAAATCTGTATTATTTACCATTAAATCTGTTCTAGAACCTTTCTTTACCATGTCTGGATAGCGTACTATTAACGGCATATGAATTGATTCTTCATACATCCATCTCTTATCTTCAAAATCATGCTCGCCCAACATCATCCCTTGGTCGGATGTGTATACTATAATAGTGTTTTCCCATAAACCTTTCTTTTTTAAATAATCAAAAAAACGTCCTAGGTTATCATCTACACCTTTTACACATCTTAAATATCTCTTTAAATATTCCTGGTAAGCAGCACTGGTCGCTTCCTTTTCCGTAGGTTGGCCACCTGTTTTATAAACATTAACATAGCTACGATATGGATGCCTTTTAGAAATGGAAGACCCTATTGTATTTATTAAGCTGTCATTTTTTCCACGAGTTGCTTCAGACCCCCAAAGTGGTTGGTTATACAAACTTTCAGGCTCGGGAATAAATTTATTTTCTAAATAATTGGCATATTTGGGATTGAATTCAAACATATCATGTGGCGCCTTAAGGTGATACATTAAAAAGAAAGGCGCACCATCATTACCTTTTATATTTTCAAACCAATCCAGTACTTGATCCGTAATAACATCTGTACTATGGCCCTTATATTCCACTGTATTATTGGGCCATTCTTTTTCACCACGTACTCTAAATACGGGATCAAAATATTTCCCCTGTCCTGGTAGTACCTTATAATAATCGAAAGCTTTTGGTTCGTTGTGCAAATGCCATTTTCCTATCATGGCCGTATGATACCCCAATTTCTTCATTTCCTGTGGAAGATATTGCTTTTCCGTATCTAATTCGTTCCACAAATCTAAAACTCCGTTTGTCTGGCTGTATTGTCCTGTCATGATAGACGCCCTACTTGGAGTACAGATGGAATTTGTAACAAAGCAATTATCGAAAACCATCCCTTCACTTCCTAACTTATCCAGATTTGGCGTAGGGTTTAAACTTGCCAAACGGCCTCCATACATGCCAGTTGCACCAGCAGCATGATCGTCTGTCATAATATAGATAATGTTTGGTTTTTGCTTTTTATCAGCTTTTTCTTCTGCTTGCTTACAAGAAACAAATAACAATACACAAAATAATGGTCCAAAAACCATTATAGGAAATTTAATTTTCATCATTCTTTTTCTAAAGTTTTAAACTAGTTTAATAAAATATATAAAATAAATGCCAGATTAAGCAAAGCTAAGAATATGATTAAATACTGATCTCTACTATATGATCAATACCTATAACTAATATTCCTTACTTATGCTTAAACTGGCATAAAACTATTTTAAACAAACTAGTTTAAAAAGTTTAGGTCTCGAATTCCTTTTTCTTAGCGAGTAAAATATGATCACAAACCAAAACCAATTCATCTCGCTGATTAAATATTTCAACATGCTCATTAACATGGCCTAATTCAGGACGTTTAGATGCTTTCTTTTCGCTAACTGTGACTACAACCCTAATGGTATCACCTATATATACGGGTTTTATAAAACGCAATCGGTCATATCCTTTAGAAAAAGCCTCAGGGTTTATTTCTGTAGCCGTCATACCAATACCTACACTAAACGTAAGTGTACCATGAGCAATTCGTTGCTTAAAAGGTTGTGTTTTGCACCATTCGGCGTCCATATGATGTGGAAAATAGTCGCCTGTATGTCCAGCATGAACAACAAAATCTGTTTCTGTAATTGTTCTTCCTAAAGTCTCTCTTTTACTACCTAATTCGTAATCCTCGTAAAACCTTGATACAATATGCATATCTTGATATTTTTATGATTAAATTATCTGCCCATCCATCCACCATCTACAAGTACGATGGCTCCATTCATATAAGCAGCTGCTTCAGAAGCTAAAAATACCGTTGGCCCAGCAAAATCTTCAGCTTTACCCCATCTTCCAGCTGGAATACGAGATAAAATAGAATTAGCTCTAGCCTGGTCATTTCGTAAAGCTTCTGTATTATCTGTCGAAATATAACCAGGAGCAATAGCGTTTACATTAACTCCTTTACCCGCCCATTCGTTAGAAAAAGCCATCGTTAATTGCCCTATAGCACCTTTACTTGCTGCATACCCAGGTACTGTTATACCTCCTTGAAATGTTAATAACGATGCGGTAAATATTACTTTTCCAGCACCTCTAGATACCATATCTTTACCAATTTCTCTGGTTAAAATAAACTGAGCATTTTGATTTACTTCAATCACCTTATCCCACAAATCATCAGAATGCTCCACAGCTGGTGCTCTTAAAATAGTTCCTGCATTATTTACTAAGATATCTATAACCGGATTATCCTTTTTAACTTCTTCTATAAAAGTATACAAGTCTTTTCTATTAGAAAAATCACATTGATAAGCTTTAAAACTTTTGCCCACAGCTTGAACTTCTTTTTCAACATTACTACCTTCCAATTCTAACGAAGCCGACACTCCAATAATATTGGCTCCCGCTTCTGCTAAACCTACTGCCATAGCCTTTCCAATACCTCTTTTACATCCTGTTACTAATGCTGTTTTGCCTTCTAAACTAAATTTGTTCAAAATACCCATTATATAATTCTTATTTATTGTTTTTTTTGCTTTTTAGACTAAAGTTTTACTTGCGGCGAAGTTAAATAAAGTTCCTTAAAATCTTGTCCCTAAATGGTACTTTCTTCTCTTACAGAAAGCGCTAATAACGCTATCTTAAATACAAACGATTTTATTGAATTTTCTTCATTAGTAGCGGGCAATCAAGAAGAAATTGACAACTTAACAAAACAAACATATCAACACTTGCTTTAGCTATTCATTAACAGCATAAACAATGTGAATTTTTGATACTTTTTGTTTAGTGCCCTATGGTCATTCTTTGATTACTATAATTTAGAAATTTTGAGGTTTTTTTAATGTTTTCAAAAGGAGATTCACATATTCGTTAATGTCTAAATCTTTATGTTTTTCAGCAAATAAGCCGTAAACCTCATTTTGTTGAAAATGATCGAAAAAAGTAGGATAACATTCAAAATTTGGTAGAAACATAGGATGGTCTGCCAAAGCACTCTTTAACTTAACACAGATCCTGTACAAAATCAACCAAATGGAAAAAAAGGCTTCTTGATCTCCATGAGTATGCTCCAACATTAATTCTACATCATTTTCGGCATACAATACCTGGTCAAAGTTCACTTTGGTATCATCGTCGAAATGCAAACTATAACCAATATTAGATTCCCACCAACGCAAGGTAAAAGTATGTATTTTTTTATTTAAACGAAATTCTGAAAATATTGGTTTTTGGTATTGATTATATGAGTTTGATAATGTGCTAAGCGTGTGATTGAAGATCATATTTTCATAATCTTCAGGCCTTTGTAAAGTAAGGTGTTCAAAATGTGTTAGGGCAATAACATGATCTATGCCCGCCTCATCGACAGCTATTGAATTTGTATGAGAGAAGCCTGTATGATCTTGAATTTGATCAAATTGATTTCTTAAATTCTCAAAATCAATCGAATTCTCACTGTATTTATAATTTATAATAATAGCACTTATTTCATAAGCATAATTGGAACCCATATCATAGTCAGAATAGTAGTCTTCAATAGAACTAAAACTCATTTTAAACCATTCTGATTCTTCAGGGTAAAATACAATTTCTGTCCCATATAAAAACTCTATGATTAGTGTTGTTGGAAATGATTTTGTACCATCATTTACTTCTGCAAATTTTTCACAAAAAATCTCAAATAAGTTTTTAGCTGTTACTTCTTTCATATCTTAATTTTAATTAGCTATATGATTTAAGCAATAATATAGGAATTCAGGTTTTCTTCATTTTGTAAACCTTGTTTAGTGGACAGTTATTTTTTGTTATCCATATTTACTAATATCCAATCGTGGTTGACCCTAAAGTCAACTTTCAGCTGAATTTTTTCTTTATTGGATACTTTTAACAAGGAAACCTGTAAACTTCCCGTTAATAACTGTTTTCCAGATTCATATACCCCATTCTCTTCTTCCTCAATATTAATTCCCTCTACCGATTCTATAATTAATTTATTTGTTCCCTCAGATAGAAATACAAAATCCTCTTCTATATCTTCTAAAAGATCAACGGCAATGGCATTCTTGTATGTCTCCATACTAATAACATTACCTACAAAATCAAAATAACGCACTAATCCTTTTTCAGATTCCATCAAAGATTTTATAGGATAGGTTCCTGTGATTAACTTTGGTGAATTTGATTCTCGAATCATTATGAGCTCAATTTCCAGAGGATTCCGGTTATACATGTCTTCATTCAAACTAATACTGAATGTCGTAGTGATAGCTCCCTTTTTCAATGCATTAAAACTTTTAAGTTCATAATTCGAAGCTTGTTGCTTTGTGCTTTCTAGCTCTATTTCGCAATAAAGCTCTGGTTTGTTTAAATCTAAGCTTTCTTTTACTAAAGTTTTAGAATTGTCAACCATACCAACATCCTCTTTTATGGTATTAGGTTCTTTATTCTTGTTACAGGAAGCAAGTAATGCTATTAGGATTAATAGACTTGCTAAAGATATTTTTTTCATAATTATATATTAATTTGTTTTTATCTATTTTAATTTTCTAAATAAGCGTAACAGTCTAAATAAAAAGTTATTTTGAAGCCTTTTACATTAGTTGTTTGAAATATTATTGACGTAGTATCTTTTTATTTTTGAAATGATGTACGTGATTGCACCCTAAGGCCGTTCAAATAGTCCTTCCTTATCGATCAAGACATATATTAATAACTACTAAAATATCTTGTTTTAGCTAATTAAAATACCCCGTTTCCAGTGAAAATTCCTATTTTTTATGATATTGTATAATTAGTAGTTAGAAAAATAGCCGTTAAACATCTCTTATAATGACTACAAACAGATGGATAAGCATTTTGTTTTGTCACCCTCCGTTGTAATAGGGCTTATAATTTTTTTATTAGCTATGTTTTTAAAAATTTGATTTGAAACTTCAACCTTATATCTTTTGGTAGACATTTTATTCTTCTAGTTTATAAAAATCTTCGTCACTCCAATACCCATCACTATTTAAAATAAAAATACGAACCTTATTTACCTGGTTTACAATCATAAATCCTCTTAGATCGGTATTTACTATATTTTGAATTTCAATTGAACCAAGCACCTTTTTAGGCTCATAAACCTTTAAATTAAATTTAATAAGTCCTCTTTCATGAGATATTTCAAGACCTATGTGCTTAGCACTAAATTTTTGGGAAAGTAATCTGCTTAATTTTGTATCTAGAATTATTTCTCCATGTTGCAACGTATCATTTCCCTCAGTATACAACCATTTCCCAACCTTGACACCGTTTTTATAATGCGCGAAATCCCTATAGACATATCCATCATTGTTAATAGCTTCTACGCATTCCAGCACTCCATTTGCTAAATTGCCAGACTTTATTTCATAGAAATAACCGCCTTTATAAGTGATATCATTACAGCCATATTTTTTTTGTTGGGCATTGTAAATTAAGCCATGAAGTATCCAAAAAAAGTATATTATTTTCATCTATTTCTATTGACTTGACTCATTGGCATAACCTTCTTAAACTAGGAGTCTTGCATAACAAAAATGCATGCATCAAAGTTTTTGTCTGCTAAATCTTCCTTTCGAATTCCAAAATACCCTTGTGCACCACCAATATTGCTAAAAATAGGCATGGTTAATATGTTAACAAATTCAGCTGCCAATTCATCTTCATCCTCATCACATTCCTCTTCTTCCATATATGCATATGCCCAATCGATAGCTACATCATCCTGAACCGCTGCAGGAACTCCTAATATTTGGCTAACATCTAAATCTTTTGATATTGTTTCGTGAAATTCGATAATACGATTATAATCATTGCCAGAAAGATTATCCTCAAATTCTGTATAGTTATAAATATCGTTTGGAACCTCATAAAAAGGCTCAAAGCGCATGGTAGATTCTTTAAATTGGTAACAACGAGGCATTGTTTCTGGAAAAGACGTATCCTTCAGTTGCCCCATATCATCTCCCTCAAAAAAAAGCACCTGATATTTTTCTTTAGGTTGTATAAAATCAAATTCTGCACCATATTCATTTACTGGTTCTTCATAATGTGCAAAGAAATATAAAATTCCTCTTTTGGGCAGGAGATCTTCGATGTGATATGATGCTATGTCCGATAAATTCAGCTGTGCAAAAAACACCATGGGAGCATTTTCAAACTCAGGCCATTTCATATGAGGTGCCAAATGCGGAGTGCCACCTATTTTTGATATTCCTAAGGTTACTTTTTTTGAAACTTCCTCTTCAATTTTTATAGCTGGAACAGTTTCCGATTCGATAAAATCGAAATAAGACTTCTCTAAAGTTTTTCGATTTTCCCATTTAATTTTATCAAATTTCTTCTTAAGTATTTTTAAATGTTTTTTCTTGTCGATCATGGGAATATTTTCTAATTATTATAGAAGCGAAAATACCCTGCATTGATTACTTACAACACCCTGTTTTCAGTGAAAATGTTATGACTTGAGATGATGCTGAACATATTACAAACACATTCTTTTAGTGAGACCCGAGTTAACTGTCCAGCTTTATATTGTATTGAAAGCCAACCCTCTCACACATTGTAATTTGGCGTAATACCGCCATCATTATTAGATTGGTAAGCAGATTCAACTATAGCCATTGAATGCACAACATCTTCAACACTGGTTGGAAGCTCATCCGTAGAACCTTCTACATAGCGCATTAAAGATGCCATAGTTCCTACAAAAGCATCAGGAAACCATGAGCCTTCTAATGCAACCTCAACCCAATTTGGTTCTTCCCCATCTTTAACTATACAATATTGAAATAAATCTGGTTTTCCGTTAGGGTAATCCAACAACAACCCTATTCTTGCTTTAATGGCTCCTTTTGTTCCCTCCCATTTCACAAAACTTTCTTGGTTCTTCTCTCCAAAGTTATGATCGTGATTGGTATTAATAATGGCACGCATCGCATCGTTATAATCCATAATGGTAGTAGTGCGTGTTGATGACATTGGTTTTATTGGATTCCGCAACGTTTTTGAATATACTTTTTTTGGATTTCCTAAAAACGAACGGATTAAATCAATATAGTGAATGCTGTGTTGCTGAATTTCTAAACGTGGATGATTCACTACATTTGGAAAATACTCCCATGGGGTGTAAATTGTTAGTCGAACTTCAAAATCGTATAATTCACCTATTAACCCTTGATCAATCAAATACTTTGCTGCCATAACATACGGAGCAAAACGCATTTGACAATTGATAGCTGCTTTTAATTTTTTTCTTCTGCAAACTTCTAAAATCTCTATAGTCTGCTTATAATCATCACCCATTGGCTTCTGAATCAATACTGCCGATTCGTCTGGTAATAATTCTAAAGTAGCTACAAATTGGTTAGGCATCAATGTTAGGTCAAAAACGGCATTTGTTGATGCCGCAGATACCATCTCCTCTACATTATCATAAACATTGGGAATATTAAATGATTTAGCTAAATCTGTAGCTCTTTGTTTGGTTCTGTTAGTAATGCCTTTTACCACAAAACCTGCATTTCTATATGCTGGTAAATGTGCATCACGAACAATCCCACCCGCTCCAATAATATAAATTGGGCGTTTTTCTTTTGGTAATTCTGGTTTGTAAACTAATTGCATAATTAATTATTTTTCTATAAAATCAACTTCTTTTTGGGCGTTGTCCAGAATTAACGTAATGTCTTTTGAAGTATTGATGACCTCTAACACCAACTGATCAATAATATTGGCTATTTTGGACCAATTACTCTTTCTGGGAAGTGATCGCGTATTTTTATGTAATTCTTCTAATTTGTGATAATAAGGGACTTCTTTATTAACATCTGCATCGTGCCATGTAGACTTACGGCAACCTATAGCTCCTTCCAATGTTAGCAACTTATCATTCTCTTCGTTAACTGCAAACTTAATAAATTCGTATGCTAAATCTTTATGTTTACTCCCACTACCTATAACATACATCCAATAGGCATTTAAAGAGGCACCTTCTCCATTAGGTCCCGCTGGTACATTCGCAATATCTACTTTTCCTTTCACTTTTGAACCTTCAAGAAACTCACACATAGAAGCAAATCCAAACCAGTTAACCATCATTGCTAAATTGCCGTTGGCAAAAGCCATACCTGATTTCACAGAATCGAAATCTCTTGATTCTGGGTGAATAGCCTTTAAATTTTTAAGTGCCTTTCTGTAAAACGCCATACCTTCAACAGCTTGTTCTGAATTTAATTTGATTTTCTTGACATCATCGAACAATTCACCACCACGGGTCCATAATTGCAGGCAAAAATCAAACACCGTGTTATGTCCATCTGGATATGCCGCAAAAGTAGTCCCGTATAAATTATCTTTTGGTCTGTTAAAAAATTCTGCGACTTCTATTAAATCGTCCCAGGTTTTTGGAACCTCTAACCGTTTTTCATATTCTTTATAGAAATTGGTTTTTTCTTCAACAGATTCGAATAGATCTTTTCTATAGATCAGACATTCTGGTCCATCGTGAAAAGGAAGACCTACTGTTTTAGTATCAAATTCTTGCTTGGACAATAAAGATCCAGACCAGCCATCAGGAAAGTTATGAGGTGGGCTTTTAGCAATATATGGTGTTAAATCTTCGATAGCATTGTTTGTGTAAGCCTCGGTAATCCAATCTGTATTTATTAAGGACACATCCCAAGTTCCGTGTTTTAACCCCTCGTCTTTTAAGATGGTATCGTATAAAGGATGTAGGTCTAATGGAACAGCTTCTAATTCTAATTTACAGCCTGTTTTTTTGCAAAATAATTTCCAAATTTTATCAATTCCTGTTTCAAAGGCATCAAACTTGCGAACGGCTATTCTAAACTTATTGTTCACCGTTTCTATGAAATTAATTCATTTATAATAGCTTTTGTGTGCTCTCCTAGTGCGGGTGAGCCTAACGATGATGTTAAATATTCTCCATCAATCTTAATAGGACAGCGCGTTGTTTTATATTCAAAACCATCTCCCATTTTCACGTTCTGTATCATCTCCAAGATTTTAAAACCATCTTGAGCGAATAAGGTATCCCAATCCATAATACTTGCACACCAAATATCAGCCGGCTCTAAAATTGAAAGCCATTTTTCTGTAGTATCTGTGCTTAAATGATCTGCCAAAATCTTTTTAATCTCATCTCTTTTAGTAAACCAAGACCCTACATCTTTATAATGCGTTAATGGTTTACATCCCAACAGTTCACCAAGTACTGGAATTGAACCCATTGCTAATGCTATATATCCATTAGTTGTTTGATATACACCATACGGTGCTCCTAAATATGCGTGAGCACTGTTGCTTTTTGGACGAACCGTTGGCTGACCACCATCGTGATAGAACGTTGTGATTGACTCAAATTGAAAATCTAAGATAGACTCCAACATGCTAACAGATATTTTACTGCCTTTTCCTGTTTTTGCCCGTTTTAACAATGCCGCTAAAATACCTTGAACTAAATGTGCACCCGATAATATATCTACGATTGCTAACCCAACAGGAGTAGGTCCATTTCCTTCAATTCCGTTTAGTGCTGTTAGGCCAGACAAGGATTGTAGTAATAAATCCTGTCCAGGTTTAGATTTCCAAGGGCCTTCTGTTCCATATCCAGAAATATCTCCATAAACAATATTTGGATTTATATTTTTGACAGTTTCATAGTCTAATCCTAATCTTTCGATGACACCTGGTCTGAAATTATGCACCAAAACATCTGCCTTTTCTATAAGTTTAAAAACACGTTGCTTATCAACTTCATTCTTTAAGTCTGCCTGAAAACTTTCCTTATTTCTATTAATTGCCCTAAAAATTGTTGATTCACCATTTAAGCGAACATTTGAAACATAAAGCTGTCTGCAAATGTCACCGATTTCTGGTCTTTCAACTTTTATAACTCGAGCTCCTAAATCTGCTAATCGTAATGTTGCCGATGGAGCAGATAAAAACTGACTTAAATCTATAATTAATATATCTTCTAATGGTTTCATCTCAACTAATTGTGAATACTATTATTTTTGTGCTCATTTTTAACGTATGAAATATATCTAAACCCCTCATTTTTTATGGTTTTTTGGGTCTCGATATTTAACTGTTTGTAAGTGTTCGCAATACAAAACTAATTCCCCAGGATGCTTATAGACTTCATAACTAACGGTAATCAAACCCATTTCATCATATTTTGGAGTTTTATTTAAATGGGTTCGTACTGTATAAATTGTGTCACCTATAAATACAGGTTTTATAAACCGAAGCTTATCATAGCCATAACTGAAAGTATTTACATTATTGTTGGCCATAAGACCTAGTCCCAAACTAAAGACCATAGCTCCTGCGACCAGACGCTTTCCGAATAGACCATCTTCTTCAGCAAAAACCTGATCTCCAACATAAGGATGCATATCAAGTACCAAGCCATTGAACAACATGGCCTCTCCTTCTGAAATTGTTCTTCTAATAGAACGGTCCTTTTGTCCAATTTTAAAATCTTCATACATCCAGTTTTCCGTATTATATACAGGAATGTTTTCGTGTTGCTCCAAAGGCGTGTTTTCTGGCATAATTTTCTTTGTATTTTATAGATTAAATTCTTTAATAAGGTCTTCTGTATGTTGTCCAACCCGTGGGGCAGGTTTATTAGAAAATATTCGTTGATCATTTACTCTTATAGGACATCTTAAAGTATGAACTTCTTCCCCTGAAAGCAAAGACAATTTTTGATCCATTTGTAGTACTTTGTAAGCCTCATGATTCAATAATGTTTTATAATCAAAAACATCTGAACTCCATATTCCTTCAGATTCCAAAATATCCAACCATTGAGATGTATTTCCCTTTATTAAAAAAGATCTTAATATGTCCATGATTTCGTTACGTTTTGTAAACCAAGAATCTGGATCTGTATACACGCTTAATTCTGAACAGTCCAGAACCTCACCTAATTTTAACAAAGAGCCCATCGCAATAGATATATACCCATCCTTTGTTTTGTAAATACCATAAGGCGCCCCCAAATAAGCATGAGCAGAACCTTGTTTTGCTCTTTCTGGACGTTGGTGGCCATCATTTAAATATGTTGTAATCACTTCAAACTGAAAATCTAAAGTAGATTCTAATAAACTTACCTCAACTAATGAACCCTTATTGGTTTTCTCTCTTTTTATCAAGCTGGCTAACACTCCATGAGCTAAATGGGTTCCTGTAATTATATCTGAAACTGCTGCTCCAACAGGCACAGGGGCATCCTCCTTATTTCCTGTCAAATTAGCAAAACCAGACATCGATTGTATTAATAAATCTTGGCCTGGTTTTTTGGACCAGGGACCTATAGTACCATATCCTGTAACAGTAGCATATATTAATTTTGAGTTAATCTCTTTTACCGTTTCATAGTCTAAACCTATTTTTTCCATGACCCCTGGCCGGAAATTATGTGTCATAACATCTGCTTGGCCAATTAACTTTTTAATACGTTCTAAATCTTCAGGATCCTTAAGGTTTGCAGCGTAAGAATCTTTATTTCTATTGACAGTATGAAAAACTAAACTACTACCATCTAAAAACAAATTCTTTAGTGCGATTTGTCTTCCTGCCTCTCCTCTGTCTGGTCTTTCTATTTTTATAACTCTAGCTCCTAAATCCGCCAACCTCAAACCCGCGGAAGGCCCCGCCATGAATTGGGCAAACTCTAGAACTAAAACACCCTCTAATGGTCTCATATTATTTATGTAATGATTTTTTATATAATTCATTTAAATGCGAAAGCAATTCTTTTTCATCACCTCCATGCATTAAATAATCTCTAATTGGCGCCCCTGCCCTATCTTGAAAATACATATGTCCGTTATAACGTGGTCGTAAAAAAGCACGGTCTAAACCTGGCAATGTATTTTTAAAGAAATTTGCAGTTAAACTATTTGTATGTTCGTCCGTCCATGCCTTTCTATGACCTGGTTGACCACCATTGTCAAAAAACACTGTCTTTTGACACGCTTCTGATCCAACATATTCTACATATTTCATGGCTGTTTCTATCTCTTCTGTGTCTGCAGAAACTGCCAAACCTGTTCCCCCAAGCGTAGAAATTGCACCTACCCCATTAATTTTCACCATATCATGAAAATGCAATAGTTTTCGGGCATAACCATTTCTGCTGTAGTTTGTGTATCCATAAGCCCAGGGGCAATATGCATATTTATCGGTTAGCGTCATGGCTTCATATACTTGAATAGGATTCCAATCGTAAATTTGTGGATCCATTTCTACTGCCAACGCACGTAATAACTGCAACGCTTTTATTCCAATGTCTTCACTAACCACATGCTCTTTGGAAGTACAAACAGTTTCTCCTAAATTACAACACATCATATAAAAATTCATTAATGTGTCTTGTGGAATTCCTGGCATAATAACCAAGTTAACTTTAGCTAAAGCTAATAAATCGTCATATGTTTTTGGAAGTTCAAGTCCTTTTTCTGCAAGAATATCTGGTCTGCTTGATGCTACTGGTGTTGCAGCATCAACCGCCAACGCCCATTGGTGACCGTTTGACGAATAGCTTTCATGGGAACGCCCTACAGTATTTTCGGCGAGGTCGTCCATGTATGCTTTTGGTAAATATTTATCTAAAGGCAGAATCACATTATTCTTACCTGCAAATCCTGCCCAAGGATGATCAATAATAAGCAAGTCGTATCTTTTTGCTAACTCATTTATTGGTTCATCTGCAAAAGCTTGTAATGATCTTTTTTCCCATGTAATGTCAACGTTTGGGTTTAATTCCGAAAAACGCTGTGCCGTGGCTACCATAGATGTAAATCCTCTACTATGGTTCCATGTTATTCCTTTTAGCTGTATTCTTTTTGTACTCATTTTTATATTTTAATGTGCTACTACTTCTTCTCCTAATACTGTTCCATATGCCATTATTATAAACGATATAATTAGTATTGCTAAGGCTATTAACAATGTCATATTTGTTTTTTTAGTTACCTGAACCCATTCTTTCATTATAACACCAACTATGTAGCTAAAGAAAATTAGCATGGACATATGGATTACCCAACTTGCATAGCCATAATCCCCCATTTGAACATGGCCGATTCCATAAAAGAAAAACTGTCCGTACCATAAAGCACCACTTAAAATGGACATTCCTAGATTAAGTGTAAAATGCTTTTTACCCACACCTTTAACATCAATAATTTCTTTTAATGTTCCGTTTTTTAAACCAGCTATTGTAAACCAAATGAAGTTTGTTATAAACGCACCACCTGTTGACAGTATTAAATTAGCATTTCCTTCAAAATTACCAGCGCCATATTCTCCTGCTATTTCAGCCACAGGTGCCCCCACTGTTAATGAGATACCAAAAACTGCCGATAAGACACCTGCAATTAAAGTTAGCGTCAACCCTTTTTTCATATTAAAGGTTAAAGCTTCCTCTTTATTGGTATTATTTGCTTTTAAATCTTTTTCTTTCCTATACCCCGCTAAACCACAAAAAACAATTCCGATAAGCGCCACAAACATTCCAAAAAAGATAATACCTCCTCCAGGCTCATTAAATTTTTTAAATAAAGTACCCTCCTGAATTAAAGGTACTATAGTTCCCAATATTGCAGAAATACCAATTGATATGGTATATGTAAGTGAATATCCTATATGTCTAATGGCAAAACCAAAACACATACCTCCAAAACCATAAATTGCACCTAGCAAGGTGGCATTTACCAAAACATCTGTTGGTGATTCACTAAAGACATCTAATAAATTAGGCACTGTTAAAAACCCAATTAAAAAAGGAAAAATAAACCATGCAAAAGATGCTTGAACAATCCAATAAGAGTCCCAAGACCATTTTTTAACTTTTTGAAAAGGCACATAACATGTAGAAGCTGCGACACCTCCAACTGCATGAATCAAGGTACCTATTAAAGGGTTTGCCATAATTATTTAGATAATAAATTAATTTTTAAATTTCATATACAAAAATATATTTTATATATGAAAAACACAACAACCAAATAGTTTTTATTAATATTGCATTATAGAACACTTGTAAATGACCAAAACAACCTCAACAAAATACAACGCTCCTGCATTGGACAAAGGCCTTGATATCATAGAGTATTTGTCTCAAGAAGGCATCCCTTTAACCCAAGCCGAAATAGCACAAGGTATAGACAGAACACCTAGTGAAATATATAGAATGCTAATATGCCTTGAAGAACGCGGTTATTTAATAAGAGGAACTAATGCAGGTAAATACAGGCTGTCATTGAAAATGTATAATCTATCGCATACGCACACCCCTTTTGATGAGTTAAAACGTGTAGCGAGATATCCTATGCAATATTTATCTGAAACGACCAGACAGTCCTGCCATTTGAGCATCATGAATAATGATCAATTATTAGTAATCTATCAGATGAGGAGTCCTAGCCCCGTATCATTATCCATTGAAGAAGGCACGCACTTTCCTTTATCGATGACTACTTCTGGCAGCACTTTACTATCTATGTTTTCAAAAGAAAAACGACTGTCAATTTTATCGAGGGACAAACACTTCAAAACATGGAACAAAAAAGAAAAAGAGCAGCTTTTATCTACTATTGAAGACATAGAAAAAGATGGTTATAGATGCTCTAAAAGCAAACTCACCAGTGGCGTTACCGATATCGCTGTACCATTAGGCTCTAAAAATTCTTATATACATGCCGTTTTGGCTATTTCAATTTTTTCTTCCAGTTTAGAAGAGGATATAAATATTGACACTGTAATTAATATGCTTAAAAAAACGCAACTTGATATAAATCAGTTAATTGGAAGTTAACTTCAATTTATTTTATTGAAAACCATATGCTCCCTTATTTAAAACAAATGTTACTCAAATAACAGCATCGCTTCTTTAACTTTATTTTTTGAATACGCAATGTAATTTAAAGAAACACATTTATTGTTTAAACCTCAAATCAAAATTTAAAAATGAAAACACTAAAAAAATTATCGTTAGCAATGGTTTTGTCAGGTCTCTTTCTACTCTTTTCATGCTCGGGCAGTGACTCTCACCCTGACCCAAAATCTGAAGACTGTACCAAAACCTGTTCAACAGGCTTTATACTTAATACGGATACCTGTGAATGTGAAAAAGAGGCCTGTACCAAAACCTGTGATGGTAATTTTATTTTAAATGCAGACACTTGCGAGTGTGAAGAATTTGTTGCCGCTGTGATAGAAGTAGATGCTTCTGTTGTTACCTTGACTGGTGATTGGAAAAAACGAACTTCTATAGCCGATTATACAGGAGAAGGTTATATCGTTTGGGAAGGACCTGGACAGACATGGAAAGGCAATATAGGAGAAGTTGGAAAATTAACCTATACTATTGATGTTCTTAAAGCAGGAACTTATCTTTTTCAATGGCGATCTTACATAGCTAAAAAAGCAGATGAGAAGCCTTGGGCAGAACACAATGATACTTGGCTTAAATTTCCTGATGCAGATGATTTCTTTGCAAAACGGGACGGAAATACACTTTACCCTAAGGGTTCTGGGAAAACACCAAATCCTGCTGGTGAAAACGGGAATGGCTTTTTTAAAGTATATATGAATGATGTCGACAAATGGTCAATGATTAGTAGCACCTCAGATAATAATGCCCATCAAATTTATGCCACCTTTAATGAAGCTAAAAAATATATTATAGAGATTGCAGCGAGATCAGATTTTCATGCTATAGATGCTTTTAAACTCACAGAGCAAAAACCATAATTACTCTAACTAAGTGAAAGAGGATACACTATAAATTAAAATGTATCCTCTTTTCATAATTTGTTTCTTAAAAATCTCAATTTATTTTTAAGACCATGCTTCCAGATAACCCTTTACTATTTGATGCTTTTATTATCACATCACCTTTTTTCTTAGTCGATTGTACAAAAATCACAGCTTTTCCAAGACGCGTGGTTACTGTATTACTTTTATGTAGTGATACATTTTTTTCCCAGCCATTATCTACGCCCAGATTTTTTGCATCACCTTCCATACTAAAAGTAATATCCTCTTCTGCATCTGTTATTAATTCACCGTTATTATCCAATAATTCAACAGTAACAACTGCCACATCATAATCATTAGCCTTTACCGTTTGTTTATTGGACGACATGGCTATTTTTGAAAGCTCCCCTTGAGTATTTAAAATATATTCATCTGTCTGCTCACCATTGTTATAACCTATAACTTTAAGCTCCCCATCTTTATACGGAACCAACCATTTAATAATATTATCATCTTCAAAATCCGAGCGTTTTTGCCTCCCTAATGAAGTCCCATTCAAAAACAATTCGGCTTCTTCACAATTCGTATAAGCCTGAACAACAATAGATTCATCTTCAGTATAATGCCATTTTGAGTTCACTTTATACCATTCCCACAAACGCAGATTTTTCCACACTGGAGGCGGTGTTAATTGTATGTCGAATTTCCACCCATCATCTTCATTAAAAGAAAATTCGGACTCAGAAACAGGTATTGTTACCATATATACTTTCGGATCTTCCTTCCATAAACATTCAAAAAAGTGCCCTCTAGGTGTTTTAAAGCCTGCATAATCGAAAAATGAAATCTCCAGGCCTTTTCTAGGCCAAGGTCCAGCTTCTCCAAGATATGCAAAACCCGTCCATGCAAAAATACCAGCGACAAAATCACGGTCTGTACACGCTTTCCATTCTTTATAGGCACCCCAATTCTCAGATCCTAAAATTTTTAAATCAGGATATTGTTTATGTGCAGCATCATAATCTGCTAACCTGTAATTAAAACCTAAGATATCTACAGCCTTTCCATAACCACTAGCCATTGCAATTGAGGGAAGTACACTACCACAAACGGTAGGACGACTTGTATCAATTTCTTTAACCCAATCGACCAATTGCTTAGCCGTAGTTGCTAATGGGTCTATTCCCTCAATATTTTTGTCGAAAGCTTCTTTTATAATTTTTGGATCATAATTTGGAGCAAAATTATAGCCATCTGCACGAGACTCAATATTAACATCATTAAATGTTTTAGAATAATGGGGAAACGTCCATTCTATTTCATTGCCAATACTCCACATGATTACTGAAGGATGATTAAAATCACGTAAAATCAAATCTTTCAAATCTCTTTCGGCCCATTCATTAAACATCTCTGGATAGGCCTTTGCTGATTCTTTTGGTGCTGCATTATCTCCAAGATAGATCAAACTTTTTCCTTTCGGATTACTCCATTCATCAAAAGCCTCCGCCATTACCAATAAACCTTTTTCATCACAAACTTCCATCAATTCAACAGCATGAGGATTATGAGCCATACGTACTGCATTTACACCAATAGATTTTAACTGGTCGATACGATATTCCCATATGGCTTTTGGAACTGCAGCTCCGAGAGCCCCTGCATCATGGTGCAGATTCACTCCTTTTATTTTAAAATTTTCACCGTTTAAGGAAAAGCCATTATTAGCGTCAAAATTAAATATACGAATTCCAAATACTTCTGAAACATTATCAATGAGTTTATCCCCTATAAATAATTGGGTGTTTAAAGTATATAGATTTGGAGTGTTTACACCCCATAATTCTGGGGTCTCCACAGATAATATTGCCTTATTAGATGTTTTTAAATCCATAGCAATAACTTTTTCAGCCACAAGGTTTCCATTAACACCTAGAATAGAATATTTTACGGAGCCGTTTTCAATAGGTTCATCATTCGAATTTTCAACTTTGGTAATGACATGAACCTCAGCAACATTTGAAGACACTTTTGGCGTAGTAATTTGAACGCCCCATTGCTTAACGTGTAAAGGGCTGGTTTTTATCAACTGTACTTTTCTATAAATTCCAGAACCTGTATACCAGCGAGAATCTACATAAGCTGTTCTATCAACTTTAACAGCAATCACATTGTTCGATCCATCAAATTTTAAGTGTTCCGATAAATTATAAGAGAACGTGCTATACCCATAAGGCCTTTTTCCTAAAAGATGACCATTTATCCAAACACTTGAATTATTATAAACACCATCAAAAGTAATACGGATTACTTTGGCCTCATCAGCTTGTGAAAGTGCAAAGGCTTTTCGATACCAACCTATTCCTCCTGCCACAAATCCTGTACTTGCCGCTCCTTTTTCCTTTTGATAGCCCGCTTCAATACTCCAATCGTGAGGTACATTAATTTTTTTCCAACTGGCATCATCAAAACTTGGTTCTGAAGCTGAGTCATCATCTATTAAATGAAATTTCCAATCATAATTAAAATCTTCAATCTCTCTAACAGAATCAACAGGTTTATGGCATGAAATCAGTATTAATAAGGAAAGAAAAAATCCAACGATTCTCATAATTTTGCTTTTATTGAATTATACAAAAAATAACTGTTAAGTTAATACACGATATTACTGCATCAGTAAATTAGCTGGTTTAAAAGGCACAGAATTATCTGCCAATTTCGATTGATCTATTTTATTATGGCCTTTTATAAATTTTGTTCCCAAAACATAAGCTTTTGCATTATTTACAGCATCTACAGCCAACAAAGTATCATCTTTAAAATACCATATAGAAAATTTAACACCATCGCTTTCTTCTTTTCTAATTAAGATATTGTTATAACCTTCCGATAATCCAACCATTTGTAGTTTAACATCATATTGATCTGACCAAAACCAAGGAATCGTATCATAAACTGGAGCCTTTTCGCAAATTGCAGCTGCGGCCACTTTAGCTTGATCTACGGCGTTTTGAACAGATTCTAATCGTACGCGACGTTTGTAATGCGGATTATAATGATATGTACAATCGCCTATGGCATAAATATTTTTATCATTTGTACAAGCCGTTTCATCAACTGCAATACCATTTTCTATATGCAAACCTGCATCTTTTGCCAATTCTAAATTAACTCGAATACCAACGCCAACTACAATAATATCTGCTTCAAACTCAGATCCATCTTCACAAACAACCATATTAACATCATTAACAGGTTTTATGGAAACGACATTTTTATTGGTTAATACATCTACTCCATTTTGAGTATGCAATTGCATAAAGAAGTTTGACATTTCTGGAGCTGTAACACGCGCCAAAATACGTTCTTCTCGCTCTAAAACAGTTACAGCCCCTCCCAGTTTTTTCAAAGAAGCAGCTGTTTCTAAACCAATATAACCACCTCCTATAATGATTATACGCTTATTAGAACTTGCATTAAATGCATGACGGATATTCTCAACATCTTCTGCCGTACGCAAGGGGTAGATATTAGTTGCCATATCTATTCCTGGAATTGGTGGTATAACAGGCCGTGCTCCTGTAGCAATGACGAGCTTATCGTAGTCCTGAATCCTACCATCACTTAAACGAAGTGTTTTATCTTCACGGTTTATCGAACTAACCAAAACTCCTAAATTCAAGTGGATGTTCTCTTTTTCGTAGCTTTCTGCAGATTTCAATAAGTTTTTTTCAATACCATCTTCACTGGTTAAATATGCTTTTGAAAGTGGTGGACGGTGATAAGGAAGCACAGGATCTTTATCAAAAAGAACAATATCTCCTTCCCAACCTTCTTTACGTAATGAAAATGCAAAGTTTACCCCTGCGTGACTTGCACCAATGACAGCGCAAACACGTTTTTTAGTCTGATTATTTGACATCAAATATACTTTAAGGACCTAGTCCGATTCTGCTACCTGCAATACCAAGCCATCAAGTGCTTCACTAATTTCAAGTTGACAGCACAAGCGACTACGTTCATTTGAATAATCGTTTAAATCCAACATATCTTCTTCTATTTCACTGGCTACGCCTGTTTTTTCGATATGCTCTGGAGCGACATGCACGTGACATGTAGCACAGGAACAAACGCCGCCGCAATCACCATCGATTCCTGGCACACTATTATCTACCGCTAATTGCATTACAGAGCCTGAAGTACCTTCTAAAGTTATTGTTTTATCATCTGTTGTTATGAAAGTTATTTTTGCCATAATTTTAATTTTAAATGTAAATGAGTTTGTAAAATAAGGTTTTTAAACGGATTACCTTCCCTTAAATTTAACAGTTAAATTGTCGTAACCTACCTTACGCTTAAATTCACCTAATTCTTCTATATTTTCTTTGTAATCTACAATATCAATTGATTTTATTTTTTTAGCCAATGTTGTTAACAAAATATTCATAATCTGACGGGCATGTGTTGCTCCTAAACAGTTATGATGACTAAAACCAAAAGCCACATGCGGATTGATTTTTCGGTCTAAAACAATATCATTGGGATTTTCAAACACTTTAGCATCTCGGTTTGCCGATGCCCAGCATAATGAAATACGCGTATCTTCTTTTACGGCGTGTTCACAAACTTGAGTATCCTCGGTCACCACACGCCCCATTTGTGTTAATGGTGAAAAATAACGAATCAATTCTTCAACAGCCCTACCCGTGATATCTGGTTCGTTTTGCAACCTATCTAATGATTCCGGATGTTCGGCAAAGTAAGCTATAGAATTTGTAACAGCATTAATAACCGTGTCACGTCCACCTGCAAAGGTTAAAATCATGACGCCTTTAACTTCCTCCCGTGTTAACTTTTTACCGTTTACGGTTGCCGCCAAAAGCATGGAATATAAATCGGCTCCTGGGCTTTCAATTGCCTGAGTTATTCTTTCATCGATATAGTCATAAAGAATATTAGCCTTATCACCATCCAGTGCCTCGCCTTCACTTCTAAATACATGGGTGCCCCAAGAAATCCATGTTTCAGATTCCTCATAAGGTATGTTCAATAATAAGGTTAGCGCACGCGATTGTAAACGCAATGAGAATTCTTCCACCACTTCAACAGAATCTTTCGCAAGCACCTCATCTACAATATCGTTAATTTGCTGCGTTAAAGTGGCCTTGTAATCTGCTTCTAGTGGTCTTTTAAACCAGGGTTCCACTAAAGCACGAAAGTCTTTATGTTCTGGCGGGTCTACTTCAAATGGTATTTGACGTGTATCACGAATATTAACTTCTGAAGGTATTACAATACGCCCTGGTGTTGCCCCCGATTGAAATGTTTTCCAATTATGCGCACATTTACGTAGATCTTTTAAACCCAAGACCATAGTAACTGGATCATTTTGGTCATCCATTTCGCCATATCCTTTATTAACTCTGGCTTCTTCAAACGGATCTGGAAGTGCACTCTTTTTCATGTATTTATGTTTATTATTTTAAAATTCCATTAAAAAACGCTATGGTTTCCTTAATATGTGTTTCCCAATAAATCCACTCATGCTTTCCTGGATTTTCTTTATAGGTATGGGGTATATTTAAATCATTTAATTGTTGATGTAACTTTCTGTTTCCTTCAATAAGTTCATCTTCTTTACCACAATCGAATCTAAAAGGCGGTAAGCTGTTTTTATATTTTAATATCGTAGCATAAACAGACTCATTTTCTACTGCTTCTTGATTATAGTCACTAAGCGGTTCTTCAACAAACAAGGCCATCTCATTAACAACTGTAATAGAAGATAACCCAGATACACCTGAAAATTTATCATGGTGTTTGATTCCTAAACGTAAAGCCCCAAAACCTCCCATAGACAGACCTGCTATAAATAATTTAGATTGGTCACTTGCCTGAGGAATTAATTCGACAACAGCGTTAGGCACATCGTCTACGATCCATTTTTCGAAATCGGAATCTTTATGAGGAAGATAACCACTACCATCTCCCCATAATCCATCTGAGGGCATGGCTATAATCATAGGTGCAATATCTCCATTTTCTATCCACGTTTTCATTTTTAGATGGATGCCTGTTTTCTGAGACCATATCCAGTGACTTCCATACACGCCATGTAATAAAATGACGATGGGCAAATCGGTTAAGTCCTCTCCTGGCGGAATGAAAACAGTAATATCGCCTCGATTTTTTAAATGTTTACTTTTTACAGTAATATGTCGCAAATGATTTGCTTCAAAACGAGGGTCTGATATTTCGGTAGTCTTAAATTTTGACATGAATTTTCTCTTTTCTATTCGAATACGATAACCCCTTTGGCATTTTTACCAGTTAACATATCATCAAATGCTTGTTGTAGATCATCCAACGAATACGTTCTGGTAATCATTTCGTCTAATTTAATCTCACCGTTTTTATAGTGCTCAATTATTTTAGGAAAGTCCTTTTGAGGATTACATTTTCCATATAAAGGATTGATGTATTTTTTATCCCATTCAAACAGTTCCATATTTATTAACACTTCTTGTTCAATACCACTTACTTGAACTGCAGTACCTGCATTTCTAACCATCGCTAGCGGTGCTGCTCCCAGTTCTGGAATCGCCGTACATTCGAAAGCATAATCTGCTCCTCGTCCATCGGTCATTTCTTTTACTTTTTCAGCAGCTTTTAACAAGCCTTTATCATCTTTATCTGCTAAAATAGTATGGGTAGCACCAAATTCGACAGCCATATCCAATCGTGTTTGATTAATATCTATTGCAATGATTTTTGATGCTTTGGATACTTTAATCCCTTGTATAACATTTAAACCAACACCTCCCGTTCCTAAAACCACAGCCGAAGTATTAGCGGCTACCTGAGCTGTATTTACAGCAGATCCAAAACCTGTCATAACACCACAACTTACAATACTAGCTGCACTAAAGGACATATCTTGAATAGGATTTTTAACGACAGCTGACTCTTTTACCAACGTATATTCGGAAAGGGTTCCTATATTAAAAGAACGTTCAATCGGCGTGCCGTTTAAAGTAGCGCCTTCTATATGCGCATGGCCTGCTGTATAACCGTTGGCACCCGCTACTACTGGTGAATTGTTTTCGCAAATATGCTCGTTCTCATTTTCACATTGAAAACATGTACCACAAGGCGTTGCCCAATTTAAAATAACAGCATCTCCAACTTTGACACTTTTTACGCTTGAACCAACAGCCTTAACAATACCAGCCCCTTCGTGCCCCATTATTATAGGCTTTCCCCAATTTAACGAATCATGATCCGTGTGGCACAATCCAGCTGCTTTTACGGCAACTAAAACCTCATCATTTTTAGGGTTTTGTACTTCAATAGTTTCAATAGAAAATGTACCATCTCCATGAGAAATGGCTGCTTTACATAATAGACTCATACCTTTGTCTTTTTACTAATAATTTACAAAATTAGAGATTCCCTGTTTTTAAAAAAGTACGTATCCTAACCAAATAGTAATGTATTTTGACTATTTTTATCTTTCATTTCAAATTTTAAGTCAGAATTGAACATCATATTTACAAAAAGCAATGAAAGCGCAGTTTGAAAAAATAGCAGCTCCTTTAGAGAATTCCTTTAAATCATTTATTTATGAAGATAAAAGATTTGATGCGCCCTGGCATTTTCATCCCGAATTTGAACTCACTTATATTGTAAAAGGAAAAGGCATACGTTATGTTGGTAATAATATTCAGAAATTTGAAGAAGGTGATTTTGTTTTAATCGGATCTAACCTACCTCACTGCTGGAAAAATACAGAAACGAATGAAGGGTTTGTAGAATCTATTATTTTTCAATGGGATGAAAATCTTTTAGGCAACGATTGGATTTTAAAACGTGAATTTTCCGAAATTAAAAAACTCCTGCATAGAGCTTCAAAAGGTATAAAATTTCATAAAAAAACTGCTGAAAAACATTTAGAAAGGCTAAAAAACATATTAGAACAGACGCCATTTAAAAAAATGATTGGTTTTTTAGAGTTTCTAGAGGAACTAAGCCATGTTAAAGAATACGAAATTCTATGTTCTCCAAACTTCACGCCTATATTAAACAGAAAAGCAACCAATAGAATTGAAACTGTTTATCATTTTGTAAGACATAATTATGATAAGAAAATAAAATTGAATGATGTATCAAACCTGGTTTCTATGAGCGATGAGGCTTTTTGTCGTTTCTTTAAAAAGTCATTCAACAAATCGTTTTTTACCTTTATAAATGAGTATCGAATAAATTTAGCCTGCAAATTACTTTCTGAAACGAATAAGCAAGTAAGGCAAATTGCGTACGAATGTGGTTATGAAAGCCTACCTTTCTTTTACAAGCAATTTCAAAAATTCATGAACTGTTCGCCCCTACATTTTAAAAAGGCATTAGAAAAGCAATATCAATAAAACATTTTGTAAGGACTTTACAATTTGGTATTGACATGTAATATGTGGTATCTATTTGCACATTTGTTTTCTTCAATCATGCAAAAAGGATATACTTTTATAACTTCAAACAAGCTACTGTTATGGCCAAAAACTTTATGCTTTCTTTCTTCCTTTTTTTGTTATTAATAACAAGTTTTCAAGCTGTGAACGCACAATCATTTAAACCCGAATGGGAAGATTTGAAAGTACATAAAGCCTCTCCAGAATGGTTTGCTGATGCCAAATTCGGAATCTACTTTCATTGGGGCATATATTCTGTTCCTGCCTGGGGTAGTGAATGGTATCCTAGGTTCATGTACGACCCTAATCGGGTTGGTTGGGGAGAAAAAATTTATGATTATCATCAAAAAACTTATGGAAAAGGGTTTGATTACCATGATTTTATTCCCATGTGGAAAGCACCAAAATTTAACGCTAGAGAATGGGTCGATCTATTTGAAAATGCTGGGGCTAAAGTCGTTGGTTCTATTGCAGAACACCATGATGGTTTTTCTTTATGGGATAGTAAGGTAAACAAATGGAATTCTGCTAAAATGGGGCCAAAAATAGATGTCATAAAAGAAATATATCAGGAAACAAAAAAACGTAACTTAAAGTTCATGGCCACTTTTCATCATGGCTTTGGATTGGTGTTTTATCCTAAAGAAGAGAATAAATGGATTTTACCTGTAACCAGACATATCATTATTCAGGATTCTTGTATAGTCCCCAAAGAGGAAAAATACAAAACGCTATACAACAATTTAACGTATGATGATTTTAATAACAGGTGGTTAACCAAACTTAATGAAGTTATCGACAATTTTTGTCCAGATTATATCTGGATGGATTTTGGACAGCGTTATATCAAAGAATCCCACAGGAAACAATTTTTGGCTAATTACTTTAATAAAGCCAAAGAACTCAATAAGAGTGTTGTTGTTAATACCAAAGGTTCCTTTTTCCCTACAGACCTAGCTATAGTGAATGTAGAAAGAGCGACTATGGAAGACATTACACCAGAGATTTGGGTAACCGATTTTATTTTAGGAAGCTCGTGGTGCTTTAATAAGGAAAAGAGAACGGCCATCAACCCTAAAAAAGCCATTCGTATGATGGCAGACATCGTGAGCAAAAATGGCTTTATGATTCTCTCTGCTGGTCCAATGGCAGATGGAACCATTCCACAAGAACAAGTTGATGCATTAAATGATATTGGAGGCTGGCTTAAACTATATGGTGAGGCCATATACAATACACGACCTTTTGTTGCTTATGGAGAAGGAACAACGATCTTAAAAAAGGATCCTCAAGATGCATGGAATGCATATGGAGCCATAAAGAAAGGTTTGGAGAACTTAAATGCACAGGACGTTCGTTTTACACAAAACGGAAAAACGGTTTATGCTATTCAGTTAGGTTGGAATGAAAAAGAAAACGAAAGAACCTTCAAAACATTTGCAAACAAAGCTAAAAGTCTAAAAATAAAATCGGTTACAGTTTTAGGTAGCGGTGAAACAATTCGTTGGAAAAAAACAAAAGATGGACTATCAGTACAACAACCAAAAAAGAAGCCATTAAAAGCGGGCACCGCTTTAGTATATAAAATAGACCTTGATATATAAAAGTAATAACATCAAACCTGACCGATATAGATTAGGTTTAATTTCTATAAAACAATAAATTTATGATCAATAATAACAAAAAACTTCTATTAGCGTGTTTAGTAAGCCTTAGTTCGATAGTTGATATCCTAGGCCAGGACTTGACGATCCCTCCAAAAAATTATGTCGATTCTGTCAATATAGAAAACGCCATTATTAGAAGTAACAATACGTTCCCTTTATCAGATCAAAGCAACTCTAAACAGTGGGTATTATTAAAAAAGTACTCCGATGAATTTAATGAAGAAAAAGTGAATGAGAAAAGATGGTATCCCAACAACCCTAAATGGAAAGGGAGACCTCCCACTTATTTTCACGGATCTAATGTGAGCTTAGAAAATGGCGAATTGGTTATTAGAGTCAATAAACATGGTAATGAAAAATTACCTGCTAATTTCACACATACCACTGGATTTATTAAGAGTAAACAACAATTTTTATATGGATATTTTGAAGCTGAAGCAAAACTCATGGATGCACCATGGGTTTCTGGTTTTTGGATGACCAATGTTAGCAAAGATTGGTGGACAGAAATTGATATTTGTGAAAATGCACCAGGACTACACTATAACAGACATGATCTAAATTCTAATATTCATGTTTTTAGAACCCCGAAAAACAAAGGAAATATTAAAAAACATTTTTCGAGAACAAAAAAATACTATTTCCCTGAAGAATTACAAGCAGATTATCATGTTTGGGGCTTAGAATGGACACCAGAGTTTATTCGTTTTTATATTGATGGCATCTTGTTTAGAGAAGCTAAAAACACACATTGGCATCAACCTTTAGAAGTGAATTTTAATTGTGAATCTAATAAATGGTTTGGAGCACTTCCAGACGATAATCGTTTAAATGGCGAATACCATGTTAAATATTTTAGGGCCTGGAAACGAAAATAATAAGTTTGATGCTAGAGTCTTTGTTTACTTCGTGTTTTAGAGTGTTAAAGTTGTTCATAATTATATGCATCGTTGCTAGCTGCAATAATAAAACCAATATAAGTAGCTATGAAGATGACCTAAAACTCATAAAAGAACACACCAATTTTGTTGAGCTTACCTCAAATGAAGGCAAATCCCGACTTATAATTTGCCCAAAATATCAGGGAAAAATTATAACAAGTACCTACCATGGTATGGCTGGAAAAAGCAACGGATGGCTTAACAGAAATGCTATAAACAAGCAAAATCCAACTGGAAAGGGAGTTGGTGGCGAAGACAGAATCTGGATTGGCCCATTAGGCGGACAGTTTTCCTTTTATTACCAGCAAATCAAACCATTAGATGAAAAAAATTGGCAAGTACCTAGTACTTTAGAGGACATGACCTTTAATGAATTGTCTAAAACAAGTACACAGGTACTATTAGAGGGCAACGTACAGTTAACCAACTTTAAAGGCACTACTTTTAACTTAAACATAAAACGCAATATCTCTATTTTAAACAAAAGCAATATTGAAGAAAACCTAAAGTTTAAATTAAACCCTACCGTTGACTTTGTTGCTTACAATAGCTCTCACACCCTTAAAAACATAGATTCTGTTAGTTGGAAAAAAGAAACAGGCTTAGCTTCTATATGGAGTGCTGGCATGTTTAAGGGTAGAGATAGTACTACGGTTATTATTCCTTTAAAAAACAACGGTTCTATATCCAATGTGTTCAAATACATGGGACCTTTAAATACTAAAAGATTATATATCAAAAACAAAACATTGCTTTATAGAGCCGATGGTAAGTATAGAAGTAAGATTGGAGTTCCTCACAAATTTGCTCCAGAAATTTATGGCTGCTACTCTAAAGACCAGCAGCGGCTAACCATTATTCAATACCGAAAAACAAACGACAGCCTTTATTTTAATTCGAATGTTTTTGTTCAAAAAAATCCATACCAAGGAGAAGTTATTCCTATTTACAATCATGGTACTATGGATTATTCTGCCACGGATGACATTAGTTTTTTTGAATTAGAATCTACCTCTGCCATGAAAGTATTACATCCCAATGAAACTATAACACATTTTCACAGAGTCTATCATTTCTCTGGAAGTTTTAATGAGTTAAACCATATTTCGGAAAAGCTTTTAAATTTTAACCTCAATGAAATAAAATAGTTTTATTCGATTAGTAAGATACTTATTTACAGACAAGAATCAGCCTTAACAGGATGGATTCCTGTCTTATTATTTCTCAATTAACCTAGCCTAATTATTAAGCACTTCAATGGCCTTTTCAATCCCTCCATCTGTATTATTGGTTAAATCATTATTAGACAAAAAAGGCACTTTATTTTCTTCAACTGGCCCAACACCTACGGCTTCATATATAATGCCTTTAGTATCGCTATATACTTCGTTTGACAAACCTATTAATGCACCATTTGGTAATGCATGCGTTAGTATATCTGAAAAAACACCATTGGTATTTTCGCCTACAATAGTGACATACGGTAAATCTTTTAAATATAAAGTGAAGATTTCAGCCGCACTTGCAGTTAAAGGTCCCGTTAACAAAACAATATCTTTATCAAACTGGAAATCGCCTTTTGGACCTAATGTTATGACTTGATCTTCCGTAAAGCCATTCCCTAATCGCGCCTTTTTTGAAAAAACCACACGATCTTGGTTTGTAAAACGTGATGCAATCTCTGATGAAACTTTATCAAAGCCTCCTCCATTAAAACGAATATCAATTATCAGTTTAGAAACAGCAGAATTTTTAATATCCTCCATAATTTCGTCCAATACAGAATTTAATGAAGCCAATTCATCGTTTAAATCAGTACCAAATCCTCCCATTCCTAAAATATTCAAGTATGCTATATCATCATTTATAAAACCCCATAACATATTTTCTTCTCTATCTTGTTCAAAGGTTCCATCTAGGTACTTTTCGATAATAACTTTTGCTTTTTGTTCTAAAATTTCATCCAAATCGTCTTCATCTTCTATAACAAAATCTCCATGCAAATTTGTATTCAATCTCTCAATTAAGCTTGGAATCCCAGATTCTACATAAATATCATTTTCATCATCATCAATACTCACATGCCCATCTTCAAATAAAAGTATTAATTCTTCTAGAATATCGTAAAAATTATCTTCTGTAACTTGACTACCATAATTTTTATAATTGGCCCAGTTTACACCTCTTAATTCAAAAAAGGCATAATAGTCGTTAAAAAAAGACCAAAAATGATCAAAATTAACTTTTACGTCTTCAGTATTAGAAATCTGATCTGGAAGGCAACTACTATCCAGATCGGTTAAACGGGTTAGCTTTAGTTTAGAAAGCGATATCTTTGAGATTCCAGCAAGTTCATCAGGACCAACCACCTCTAAATCAAAGCTCGATTTTTCTATACTAAAATCATTATCCAGAATTGAACACCCTGCAGAAGATGTATTGTATAGTATATTTTTATCATCTGCAATCTCTAAAATATACCCTTTGTCTGCTATCGACCAAAAGCCGTGTGTTGAATTGATAGGAGGAGGTATATGATCATCTGATTTACAGGCAAAACAGCAAAAAAATAAAAGGCACAGAAATAATCTGTTCAGTGTTTTTACGAATTTTTCTTTCTTTAAAATAGGTCGTTTCATAATCTTGATTTTTTAATTAATGACTTTTCCTACTATAGACATTTAAAAAATCAATGCGTTGCATCATTTTGCCTTAAAGTAAATTGGCTCAAAAAAGAAATTGTAAAACACTAATAAAATAAGGAGAAAGAAAAATGTTAACAACTAATTAAATGTTATTTTTTATCCAAGTAATAATAGTGAATTACCCTTAATACCTTTGTTAAAATAAATAATAGGTGTTTTATTCTCTATAACAAATGGCTTATAACTAGGGCTTGGCCTAAATTATATCTTCTAATTACCTAAATTTATGCCAGTAATCAATCTTTAGTTCCTAAAATGAAACATTTTGTAATACTACTTATTAGTTTTCTAGCATTAACTTCATGTGCCAATGAAAAAACAATTGAAATAGCTTACGATTCATCTATACCTCAAGTTGATTTTGCCGTAACAGATTTAACGAAAGCACTACATCTAAAATCTTATAAAGTAGCCAGCAATGGTAATTTTACAATTAAATTCAAACTAGAGGAAAACAGTAGCTCCTCGCAAGGTTTTAAGATTGAAAAAGTATCCGATTCTGAAATTCTTATAAAATCCAGTGATGCAAATGGTTTAATGTATGGTGGTTTAGAGCTTACCGAACTAATTAATATTGGAAAAGATATCCATTCAATTACAAAAATTAATGACAAGCCTTACATAAAGAGAAGAGGTATCAAATTTAATATTCCTTTAGATGTAAGAACTTCAAGTTTTGATGACTCTGGAGATTCTGCCCAAAATAACATTATCGATATGTGGAACCTGGAGTTCTGGGAACAATTTTTTGACAACATGGCGCGCCATCGTTACAACACCATTTCTTACTGGAATGCTCACCCCTTCTCTTCTATGGTAAAACTTGATGACTATCCAGATGTAGCATTACAAGATGTTTGTGGAACCACGATTAAACCTCAAGAAAATGGCAATTATTGGAATGTTCCAGAAATGCCAAGCAGTAAAATTATTGCTAATTTGAAAGTCCTCAAAAAAATGACCATTGACGAAAAGATTGTGTTTTGGCAAAAGGTAATGAAACATGCCAAAAACAGAGGTATTGATATATATTTTATTACCTGGAACATTTGCTTAAACGGTGCTTCTCCTCCAGGACCTAACTGGGAAAATGAAGGTCAAGTTGGGAAATATGGTATTACTAACGATTATAAAAATGAGATTAGTAAAGATTATTTACGAAAATCTGTAAAACAGTTTCTTTTAAATTATCCTGATGTTACAGGTATCGGAGTTACTGCTGGTGAAAACATGCGGACTCCCATGAACGATGATGATAAGGAAAAATGGCTCTGGGAAACGTATGGTTTAGGTATTTTAGATGCTAAAAAAACACAAACAGACAGAACCGTAAATTTTATTCATCGTTTTTGGTGGACAGATATGAAAATAGTAAACAAGTATTGGGACCATTATCCTGATCCTTTTGAGATGAGTTTTAAATACGCTAAAGCCCATATGTATTCTGCCGTCAATCCACCTTTTTACAAACCATTTGCAGAATGGATGAAAACAGAAAATTTAAAGTCATGGTGGAACCTTAGAAATGATGATATTTTTATACACCGTTGGGGAGACCCACAATTTGCCAGCGATTTTATTAAGCACTTACCCTTTGATCAAACAGCAGGTTATCATATGGGATCGGACGGTTATGTTTGGGGCAGGGAATTTATTAGTAAACAACCTGCAACTCCTAGACAATTAGAGATCGATAAGCACTGGTATAATTTTATGCTTTGGGGAAGATTAGGATATAACCCCGATATTCCAAAAAATAGATTCCAACAAATATTAGCGTTCAAATACCCGGAAACCGATGCAGAATTATTAATGAATACTTGGGCCGAAGCTTCAAAAATAATACCGCAAGTAACACGATTTGCTTGGGGAGATTGGGACTTCCACTGGCAACCAGAGGCTTGTATGGAGATTTGGAATGATTTAAAATCGGTTGATAAATTCAGAACCAATCCTACTATGGAGGGCAGTGGCATTTTAAATGTTTCAGACTATGTCAAAGCTGTTTTAAACAATAAAGACATCAAATCAATAACGCCTCTTGATGTGGTAAGCAACTTAACAACCTATTCCAGCAACGCCATTAAAAATGCTGATACATTGTTAGCTGGGAAAACTTCCGAAGAATTAAAACAAACATTGTTAGACATTAAATCCATGAGTTTTTTAGGTGCATATTATGCCCATAAAATCAATGGCGCTGTAGCATTAGAGTTTTATAAAAACAATGGTGAGGCTTCCTATAAAGAAAAAGCTATTGAGCATCTTAAAAATGCCGCAGCAAGCTGGGAAAAATATACAAATATTAATGTTCCCAGATATGAACGTCAAAACTTTGCGCGCTTAAGAACCTTTGATTGGGAAAAACAATTAGAAATCGTTAAAAAAGAAGTTGATTTTGCCAGAAACATCAAAACTTACGAAGAAGAAAAGAATTCTGACAAGAAAAAAATATAATGATCTAATCAACTTACTTTAAAGGAGTCAGCCAGCACAGAGCGTGGTCTAAATGTACTAATCTTTCAAATTGACTTAAAAGATTGCCACGACTTTTTACAAAGCCTCACATCAACGACACTGAATTGGCTTTTAATAATGTTTTAATCAATCCTTTTTGTATTGGAATTGTTTATCGAAACCTACATGCCTATAAGCGTCTGTATTAGGTAAAACGAACTGATATTCATACATTTCATCAATAGAAACATTTAGGGATTCTGCACTGAATTCCATAACATGTCCTCCAAATTTTTTATCATCTGATATGAAATGCAAGTGATAACCCGCAACATTTATATCTCCAATAAATTTAGGGCAGTAAAAGCCAACCATCGTGCCCTCTATTTCTTCTGCCTTAAAAATAGGTCTATTAGGAATCAACACATCTAAACCTTCCTTAAAAGGCGGCTCCTGTTTGTTTAAACCACCACACTTGATGTTTTTAAATTTTCCATGAATTTTGAAAGCATAAAACATGTTTTTTGAAGGAAGTTGTTTATTTATTTCAACTCTTAAAGAATCATAATTTATGGTATTAGTAATTTTAAACGATAAATCTTCATCAAAAAAAGTTGTATTTACATATACAATCTTATCGGCACCTTTTGCAATACTAACATGACCATCTTCAGTGGCCCTATAGGGAATTCCATCAAGCATAATCAACTCGCCATCCAGTTTTGTATAAGATCCTAATCCTATATCGCCTTTTGTTTTCAATTTAGATACGGTTAAGTCTCCTTCAAAAACTTTATTTACAAAAGCATACCAAATAGAATAATGGTAAAATAAATCGCGATCGATACTTGCTTTTTCAATGACGGCTGGTTCATCTGGTGTTTTGGCATCATTTATACAAGCACTGCAAAAAATAAGTGCGAAAAAAGCACAAACAGAAAGCAGCGAGGGTGTTTTTTTAAATATCATTTTTCTTAATTTATATTTTTTTAACATAAGCATAATAAGCTACATTTTCTTCACCTTTAGAGTTTATGAATTTAGCTGTAAATTTAGTTCTCCCGGATTTTAAATGTACCTTAAAATCTGCCGATTTATCAGTATTTCCTACCTGGACCGTTTCATTTATCTGATTCCCTATCATTATAGATGCCTCTGTATAATTTAAGCCTACACCCTTGGGGATATCAAATTCTAACCCTGGAAGCTCTTCTGTAGTTACCTTAGGTACAGATGTGTTTATTAACAGATCTGATTCTTTAGGATATCTTCTTAGAGAAATCTCATAATCACCTTCATGTTTTACATCAATGCTCCAATACCCCGATCCTATCTTCCCCTTTCTTATTTGAATTTGATTCCAAGGGTAATTTTCTTTATCAGAATGGACATCATGAGCCGTTAAGGTCACAGGGTTTTCCTCCTCAATACCTACTTTAAAGAAGATTTGTTCGTCGAATTTACCAGATATGCGCGTCCACCATTTTTCATAAAAATTTCGCATGTCCATTACTCTTTCTGGATATTGGGAAGCCACGTTGTCTATTTGCCCCTTATCATTCTCAATATTATAAAGTTCAGTTCCATTAATCAGTCGCCATTTATTTTGCATCACCGAAGAATTTTTCCATTTTTTTGGTATCTCCAAACGCTGCGAATCTGTAACCAACATTCTATTATTTGCACTTTCAGGATCTGAAAACATAGAAACCAAGCTTTGTCCATGAATCTCTAAATGGTCTTTAGGTAATTTTAAATCGCACAACTCAGCCAATGTTGGCAAGATATCTATTTGAGCCGTTAGCTCATTAATATCCTTTGAGATGTTAATATTCCCATCCTTCCAATGAATAAAAAACGGGACTCTGTGACCACCTTCATATTCACTTCCTTTAATCCCTCTCATTTCTGCATTAAATCCAGTAATTTTTCCATTTCTACTATAGTACCCAGAAGATGTTCCATTATCTGTCATGAAAATTAAAATCGTATTATCAGCTATATTCAATGCTTTCAAGGTGTTTCTTAACTTTCCAAAATTATCATCAACATTGGTAATCATTCCATAAAAACGTTTTTGAGTATCTGCTAAAATAGCACCACTCAAATCTTTATACATGTTATAATAGTTTACAGGAACATTATAAGGACCGTGGGGTGCATTTGTTGATATGTAGCAAAAAAAAGGAGCTTCTTTATTCGATTCTATAAACCGTATTGCTTCCTGAAAAAAAACATCTGTACAATAACCATGGTACTTAACAGGCTTTCCATTTTTAAAATATGTATCATTAAAATAATTATTACCCCAATAATCTGGTGTCTGTTGTACACCCCCTCCATAATGCATTACTGTTTCCTGAAATCCACGATCATGGGCTCTAAACGGGTAATTATCTCCCATATGCCATTTTCCAAAAGCTCCTGTTACATAACCATTTTCCGCAAACATATCTGCCAGCGTCTTTTCATCTTCTCTTAATAACGACCTTCCTCCTACGGTATGCCAAACACCCGTACTATTGGCAAATCTCCCTGTCATTAAGGCCGATCGCGTTGGCGCACAGGTTGGATTCACATGAAAATCTGTTAAATGATAACTTTCATTGTAAAATGCATCAATATTTGGTGTTTTAATGATTTGGTTTCCATGCGCTCCAATATCTCCATAACCTTGGTCATCTGTAATGACTAAAATGACATTTGGCCTTTTAGCCTTCTTTGTTTCCTCTTCACTTTTTGTTTTACAACTTGTTAAAATCAGAATGATGAGTATGGCTACTATTTTAATGGGCTTTTTCATTAAAGCATATTTTAAATCAATATTTTTCCATGGTGTTTAATTCTGGAGAGCCACCTCTATTTCCACAACCAGAAGCTATATATATGTGATTATTAAACAATACGGCTCCCGTACCATGTCTTCCTTGTAATAAAGAAGGGTATGTTATCCATGTATGGTTTTTAGTATTTAAACCTTCAACATCATTGTGTGCCTTAGTTTGACTAGCGGACTCGCCTCCTATAACCAGCACATCATCTTTATATAATAATGCTATATTACCAGCGCGTTGGGTGGGAATTTCTTTTTCTAATGTTACCCATATATTCTTTTTAATATCGTATACATCAACCTCTGCTATGGTTTCTTTAAATGTTGCACTTGGTGCTTTGGATAATCTCCCAGCTAGTACATAAATTTTATTATCGCTTTCTACAGCCTGAAAATGATCCCTTGCTCTTGGGGCATCTGGAAGTATTTTCCATTCCCCAGTTTTAAGATTATAGCTGTCTAACCATTTTTTATGTCCGCTTATATGGCCATTGCTAATACCGCATGATAAATAAACCACACCATCTTTAATAACATTGCCTGTAGAACCTCTTAACCTGTCTTTAGGAATAGGGGCACCTTTTTCCCAACTATCGGTTGTTGTATTATATGCGTAAACATTCTCGACCGGAGTTTCAGCAGGATACTTACCAGTGAGTGCGCCTATTATATATACTTTATCTTCAAATACAATGGGTTGAAAATGATGAAACTCAATAGGCGGTTGTTCCCCTAAAGACCATTTTTGAGTTTTTGTATCAAAAATGCTAATAGACCTTATACCTCTTCCTCCCAATAGATAGAACTTATCCCCTACATTTACAAAAGCTGCTTCATGTCTCGCTATTGGGGAAGAATCATCAGACGTAACAACCTGATGCCATGATTTTTTATGGTTGAAATCGGCTTGCTTATAACCTTTACAGGATAAAATAAGTAAAAACAGTAATATTAAAATCCAGTTACTTTTAAACATACTTTTAATTTTATAAATGTTAAGCTGTTAATATAAAAAATAAAACTACGTAATATACTGTTGAATGTTTATTTAATATGATCTTTAATGTATATCAAATGTATTTTTTTGAGATCATTTTTATATACATTAAAGCACATTGGCCTAAATTTCTCTTTATAACAAAGACAAATAGCCCATTTTTTTAGTTTGCAATAGTCATTTTGTAAGTGTAGATTTAAATAATGAAAAACTTCCTTGCTTATATAATCATATTTTTTCTCTTTACAAACTGTAAAATTCCCATAGCCAAAAATCATTTTATGTCAATAAATCATACTGACAAAAACATTGTATATGAAGGGAGAATAGGTAAAAATGCTGACCACACTGCTCAAGAAATATATTGGTCTGGATCATCTATTAAAATTAATTTTGAAGGTACTACCGTAAAGGCAATTTTAAAAGACGAAAACGGCAAAAATTATTTTAACGTCATTATTGACGGTACTAAGTTTGACACGTTGAGTTTAAATCCAGAAAAAAACACTTACACACTTGCTAAGGATTTACCTTCTGGAAAGCATTCGGTTGAATTGACCAAAAGAAATGAATGGACCTATGGTACAACTCTTTTTTATGGTTTTGAAATTTTAGGGACCAAAATATTACCTAAAGATGAAGAAAAATCTGTATTCATAGAGTTTTATGGCGACTCCATTACAACTGGCCATGGTAATGAAGATTATTCTGGAGATGATAAATCAGAGGGAGACGTTACCAATAACTACAATACATATGCAGCAATGACAGCTCGTAATATCAATGCAGAATATTCTTGCATTGCCAGAGGAGGCATAGGTATTATGGTAAGCTGGTTCAATATGATCATGCCTGAAATGTATTATAGATTAAATCCTAATGATGTGAACAGCAAATGGGATTTTTCTAAAAAACAAGCAGATATCATGGTTGTTAATTTGTTCCAAAATGACTCCTGGATTCTAAACCGACCAGATTATGTTGAATTTAAACAAAGGTTTAAAGATCAAAAACCTAATGAAAAACAAATAATAAAGGCCTATGGAACCTTTATAAAAACGCTTCGAGAAAAAAACCCAACAGCCAGTATTGTATGTGTGCTTGGAAATATGGACATCACTAAAAAAGGATCTTTATGGCCAGAGTATGTTCAAACAGCAATTAATGCACTAAATGATAAAAAAATCCATACCTGTTTTGTGCCATATAAAAATACTAAAGGACACCCAAAAGTTGAAGAACATAAAGTAATTGCAAAAGCCCTAACACAATTAATAAAAAGCAAAATAATGATTAATTAATATCCAAAAACCATGATCTATTTCAATCAAATTATTTTTTATTTAACAAATCATTTATACCATCATTAAATAAAAAGCACTCTTATTCAACATAATAGCAAATAACTCCAACAGCACAAAAAGAATAAAAACCCATTTGTTATATAGTTTTCAACATTCGACACGTCATAAAACCTAATAAAATTAGACTTTAGCAGCAGAAATTATGAGTGTATTTAAATAAACTCTAACCATAAATCATATTAAATAAAATACCTTATGGCTTTTAAGCAAAATCATTTATTATTAATACTTCTTCTTATTTTTTTAGTCTCTTGCGGATCAAAAAATGACAAAAAACTAGCTGAAGTAGTTGAGAAAGACTCCCTCCTGGTTTTCCAACCCAACTGGGAATCTATTAAAAAACATTACAAGGATCCTGAGTGGTTCAACAATCAAAAATTTGGAATATTTATACATTGGGGGGTTTACTCTGTTCCCGCTTTTGGATCAGAGTGGTATCCGCGTCGTATGTACATGGATACAGCAACATTTACTGCCCAGTTAAATTTGCAAAAAGAAGGTCCCAATGCTTCTTATCTTCATCATAAAGAAACATGGGGAGATCAAAAAACATTTGGTTATAAGGATTTTGTACCTATGTTTAAAGGAGAAAAATTTAATGCTGCAGAATGGATCGACTTATTTAAAAAATCGGGAGCTAAATATGTGGTTCCTGTAGCGGATCACCATGATGGGTTTGCCATGTACAAATCGAATACCACACGTTGGAATTCTGTAGATATGGGACCAAAAAGAGATATTTTAGGGGAACTCTTTAAAGAAGGTAGAAGTAAAGGCTTAATTATGGGAGCTTCATCTCATTATGCTTTTAATTGGTCTTTTTATAATAAAAAAGATCATTTTGACACTACAGATCCTGAATATGCAGATTTATATTCTCCAAAAGGAAAAGATCTAACCGAGCCAGTTTCTGATGAGTTTAAGAAAAAGTGGTGGGATAGAACGGTAGATTTAATTGATAATTACCAACCAGACATCCTTTGGTTCGATTTTTATTTAGATATTCCAGACTATAAGGATATGCGTCCAAAAATTGCCGCTTATTATTATAATAAAGGAATAGAATGGGGGAAAGAGGTTGTACTTCAAGACAAGAATTTCGATCATGATGCGTTTCCTGAAGGTACCGTTATTTATGATTTAGAAAGAGGAAAACTACCTGGTATTAGAAAGTTGCCATGGCAAACAGACACCTCAATAGGTAAGAATTCATGGAGCCATGTATCCAACTGGGAATCTAAAACTGCTAATCAATTAATTGATGATTTAGTAGATATCGTATCCAAAAATGGAAATCTTTTATTAAATGTTGGTCCTAAAGCTGACGGTACCATACCAGATGACCAAAAAGACATTTTGTTGGAAATAGGTAATTGGCTATCAATTAATGGAACGGCCATCTATGACACCAAATATTGGAAAGTATTTGGAGAAGGCCCAACTGAAGTTAGTAAAGGACATCACTCTGAAGGCAACAATAAAGAGTTTACGGGACAGGATATTCGTTTTACACAAAAAGACGGGAAACTATATGCCATTATGATGGCCTGGCCTGAGAATAACAAAGTTAGTATTAAATCAGTTAAAAAGACTGAAGATTCTGTTACCCAGGTTAAAATGCTTGGAAGTAATGCAGAAATAAAATGGTCCCAAAATGATGATAGTTTAACAGTAGAAATGCCTCACGAGAAACCTTGTGATCATGCATTTGTACTAGAAATTACCATGTAGTAAAACTTATAGTTTATTTAGTTTTTTGTTTGTTTAATTAAAAGGGTGTATTTCAATGCACCCTTTTTCGATATAAAAAAGGGAATCCCTCTTCTACATATATTTAACTTTTTTATAATGTTGAACATAAACTTTAGGAGACATTAGCATAAGTGCCTTGAACCTCCTATTAAAATTAGAAATATTGTTAAAGCCAGATTCATAGCATACTTTAGAAATATTTTTATTTCTTTCCATTAAAAGTTTACAAGCATAGCCAATTCTAACTTCATTCAAATATTCTGAAAACGATTTACCATTTACCTTTTTAAACAGCCTACTAAATGAAGATGGATTCATACAAGCTATTTTCGCAACATCAACAAGCGTTATTTGTTCTTTAAAATTGTTAAATATATACTCATAGGCCTTGTCTAAATTTCTATGGCTTCCTTTATTGAATGAGTTTATAAACCCTTTACTTGCTAAAAGTTGAAAAGTTTCACAATGAGCCAAATCATTTAAAATATCAATAAAACGCATCACTCTATGAAACCCATTAAGGCTTGAAAGTGTCTTTATTTTGTCTACTAATTTCGAGCTAATATTCAAGAATTTAATGCCATACTTAGCCTTTTCTATTAAATCTAAAATGGGTTTCATTTCATTAATTTTAAAAAAATCACTCCCAAGAAAATCCTGTTTGAAATGAATGGCAATCGCTTCGGCCTTTAAATTAGACGATGCTTCAAAATATTCATCGTCATTTAACCACATATGTGGCAAATCTTTACCAATGAGTACCAAATCACCCTCATCGAATTTAAGAATGCTATCACCAACAAACCGGGTTCCTTTACTTTTAATAGACAAAACCAATTCTAACTCCCTATGATGGTGCCAAATTTTTAAAAAATACGGATAGTTGTGATGCGTAACAGTAAAAGTATTGTTATTTAAGTCACTTCTATCTATAAAATGGAGCTTCATTTTAGCATTGTTTATTGATCTTATAATGCAATAATAGCCCAAATATTTTTTTTAATGCAATTAAAGTATCAAAAAATGTCTTCTATGAGGTAGATTTGACTTGATAATCGGTCTAATTTTGTGTTCTTAATATTAATTTTTTATGAAATATATTGTTTGCGAAAAGCCTGGAGAGTTTCTTTTAAAGGAAAAAGATGCTCCAATTAGAAAAGAAAATGAAGCTTTATTACAAATAAATAAAGTTGGTATATGTGGAACAGATCTACATGCCTACTCTGGAAATCAAGCTTTTTTTACTTATCCTAGAATATTAGGGCATGAATTGGCTTCAGAAGTTCTAGAAATAGGAGAAAATCCACAAGGCATAAAAGCTGGCGATAAAGTTGTTGTTATGCCTTATGTTAGCTGCGGTAAATGTATTGCATGTAGAAATGGTAAAACTAATTGCTGTACGAACATAACAGTACTTGGGGTACATGGAGATGGTGGTATGCAAGAACAAATAACTGTACCTACTAATATTTTACTTCCTGCCAATAATCTATCTAATGATGAAATGGCCATTGTAGAACCTTTAGCAATTGGTGCGCATGCTGTTAGAAGAGCTGACATAAAAAAAGATGAGTTTGTAGTCGTTATAGGCTGTGGTCCTATTGGAATTGGCATCATGAAGTTAGCACAGATAGCCGGAGCCAAGGTTATTGCTTTAGACCTAAATGAAGATCGTTTACAATATGCTAAAGATAAAATAGGTGTTGACTACACGGTAAATGTTAGTAATGATCCCGTAAAGCAAATCTCTGAAGTCACTAATGGAGATATGGCTACTGCCGTATTTGATGCCTCAGGTCACAAAGGTGCTTTAGAAACAGGGCCAAACTATATGTCGCATGGAGGTAGATTTATCTTAGTAGGGCTCTCAAAAGGAGAATTAACCTATAATCACCCTGCTGTTCATTCTAAGGAAATGACATTAATGTGCAGCAGAAATGCTACCACAGAAGATTTTGAACATGTTATAAGTGTTCTGGATCAATTCCCAACAGACTCTTTCATTACACACAATGTTCCTTTTACAGAAATGATAGAGAATTTTGACAGCTGGTTAAATCCAGAAACTGGCGTTATTAAAGCGACAGTAAATTTTAATTAAGAATATAAATGTCCAAGAATTACGTTCAAATAGATCCAAAAGACAATATTATTGTAGCTATTACACCTCTTGAAAAAGGAACAGTCGCAACCATTCAAGGTGTTGATATTATCTTAAAAGAAAACATAAAACAAAAGCACAAGTTTGCTCTAAACGACTTTACCTTAGGTGATGAAATTTTCATGTATGGCGTACTAATTGGTAAAGCCATAGAACCCATCCAAGCAGGATGTGCCATTACTATTGATAATGTAAAACATGCCTCTGCCGAATTTCAAGATTCAAAAGAAAAATTTATCTGGAAAGCACCAGATGCTTCAAAATTTGAAAGCAGAACATTTAATGGTTACCACAGAAAAGATGGCAAGGTAGGCACAGGAAACTATTGGTTGGTTATTCCATTAACCTTTTGCGAAAATAGAAATGTTGATGTTTTAGAAGGAGCGCTTTCTGAAAAATTGGGATACGAAACAAAAAAAGACTTTGCTGTAGATACAGAAGCCTTAATTAATCAATATAAAGCAGGAGCTTCTAAAGATGCTATTTTAAATACCCCAATCATTACAACCAAGGAAGAAATGACTAAAAATCGTACCTTCCCTAATGTTGATGGTATTAAATTTTTAAAACATGATGGTGGTTGCGGAGGTATTCGTCAAGATTCCGAAACACTGTGTAAGTTATTGGCAGGCTATATTTCTAATCCCAATGTTGCTGGAGCCACTATTTTTAGTTTAGGGTGCCAGAATGCTCAAATAGACATGCTACAAAATGCTTTAGATGCTATTAGTCCAAACTTAGACAAACCCGTTCATTATTTAGAACAACAGAAAAGTGAAAGCGAGCGAAAATTAATTGAAGAGGCCGTTAAACACACCTTTTTGGGGTTAATTGAAGCCAATAAAGTAACCAGGCAACCAGCACCTTTAAGTAAATTGGTATTAGGCTTGGAATGTGGTGGGTCTGATGGATTTTCAGGAATTTCTGCAAATCCAGCATTAGGCTATGCATCCGATTTATTAGTAGCTCTTGGAGGAAGTCCCGTTTTATCAGAATTTCCAGAATTGAACGGTGTAGAACAAGAAATCATTAATCGCTGTGAAACAGAAGAAGACTCTAAAAAATTCTATGATTTAATGCGTGCTTACTCTGCAGCTGCAGTAGCCGTAGGGTCTGGATTCGAAAACAACCCTTCTCCTGGAAATATAAAAGATGGCTTGATTACAGATGCTATGAAATCTGCTGGCGCGGCAAAAAAAGGAGGAACATCTCCCGTAGTTCAGGTTTTAGATTACACCGAGCAAGTAACAAAACCTGGTTTAAACTTATTGTGCACACCAGGAAACGATGTCGAGTCTACGACTGGTTTAGTAGGATCTGGATGCAATATTGTGGTATTTACAACTGGTTTAGGTACCCCCACTGGAAACCCCGTAGCACCTGTTTTAAAAATGTCTAGTAATACCCACTTGTACGAAAGAATGAATGATATTATAGATATAAATGCTGGAACTGTAATTAGTGGAGAGGATACCATTGAATCTATGGGTGAAAAAATATTAGACCATATTATTAAAGTTGCCAGTGGCGAAGTTGCCTCAAAAGCAGTATTGCACGGAAACAACGATTTTATTCCTTGGAAACGAGGAGTTTCATTGTAGTATTCTAAATTTTGGTATTTCAATCAAAAAAATTAAAGATTAATAGCTAAAAGCTAATAAAAAATGAATGCATTAAATAGAAAGACAGCTAAAACAAACACATATACAGAACGTATTATTCAATTTGGAGAAGGAAATTTTTTACGTGCCTTTGCCAATTGGATGATTCATGAAATGAATAAAAAAGCAGGTTTTGATGCTGGAGTTGTGGCTATACAACCCATCGATCAAGGTTTGATTAATATGTTGAATGATCAAGATGGTCTATATACACTATATTTAAATGGTATTAAAAATGGACAAGCCATTAGTGAACACGAAATTATAGACTGTATCCAAAGAGGTATCAACCCTTATGAAAACTATACCGATTATTTAGCAAATGCTGAAAACCCAAACTTGCGCTTTGTTATTTCTAATACGACTGAAGCTGGAATAGCTTATAATGCCAGTGATAAATTAGATGATGCGCCCCAATCCAGTTTTCCAGGAAAATTAACAGCTTTACTTTACAAAAGGTTTCAAACTTTTGGAGGTGCTTCAGATAAAGGCATGATTATAATTCCTTGCGAATTGATTGATAAGAATGGTGATAATTTGAAGAAAATTGTTTTGCAATATGCCTCAGATTGGAATTTAGGAGACGCATTTGTTGAATGGATTCATGAAGATAATATTTTTTGCAATACTTTAGTAGACAGAATAGTTCCTGGGTATCCAAGAGATAAAATGGATGCTATTACTGAGGAATTGGGCTATAAAGACAATCTGGTTGTTGAAGGCGAGCAATTTCATTTATGGGTGATTGAAGGACCAACTTCTGTAAAAGAAGAAATTCCTGCTGACGCATGCGGATTAAATATCGTGTTTACAGACAATATGGAACCATACAGAACACGCAAAGTAAGAATTTTAAATGGCGCGCATACAACCTTGGTTCCTGTTGGATATTTATATGGAATAGACAAAGTACGTGAGTCTTTAGAAGATCATGTTGTTGGCAGTTTTTTAAAAGATGCTATTTTTAATGAAATTTGTCCGACTTTAGATCTTTCCAAAGAAGAATTAGATCAGTTTTCTAATGATGTTTTGGATCGTTTTAGAAATCCATATTTAGAGCATGCCTTGATAAGTATCTCGTTGAATTCAACTTCAAAATACAAAACAAGAGTCCTGCCATCGGTTTTAGAATATATCAAAAGAAAAAATGAATTACCAAATAGGTTGTTATTCTCTTTAGCTTCTTTAATTGTTTTCTATAAAGGAGATAGGGATGGTAAAACGATAGATCTAAAAGACGATCAATCGGCATTAGATTTCTTTGCAACACAATGGGCTACAGGGGATTTACCTAGTATAGCAAAAGCAACGTTATCCAATACTGATTTTTGGGGAGTCGACTTAACCGAATTTGACGGGCTTTTAGACCTTGTAACCTATCAATTAGAAAATATCGTTTTAAACGGTATGAAGCAAGCATTAAAAGCTTTGTGAAATTAAATAGCATTTTAAACCAAAACAGTATGAAAGTTTCTTATTTAAAAATTTTAGTTTTTCTTTTTCTTATTTCTTTAGGAAGTTGTGTCCAGAAAGAAGAAAAAAATGAGACGGTCACAATAAAGGAAGAAACAAAAGATAGCTATGAAAAGGATTGGGCTTCCCTCGGAAAACACAATGAAGACCCAGATTGGTTTAAGGATGCTAAATTAGGGATCTATTTTCATTGGGGCATCTATTCCGTACCTGCGTTTCATGATGAATGGTACCCGAGATACATGCATTTAGAAAACCATCGTGTTTACAAACATCACGTTGAAAAATACGGACACCCATCTGAATTTGGATACCACGATTTTGTACCCATGTTCAAAGCAGAAAAATTTGATCCTGAAAAATGGGCAACATTATTCAAAAAAGCAGGCGCTAAATTTGCAGGTCCAGTGGCAGAACACCATGATGGGTTTGCCATGTGGGATAGTGAAATAACCCCTTGGAATGCTATGGACAAAGGTCCCAAGCGCGATGTAACAGGCGAATTGAAAAAGGCCTTTACATCAAAAGGCATGAAGTTTATTACGGCCTTTCATCATGCCAGAAATTTGCAAAGGAATACAGAATTGAATGGCACCAATTGGTTGAGCCATTATCCATATATGGAAGGCATGCCCCCTACTTCTAAAGACTCAACATTGGCCTATTTATACGGGAACATTCCTGCCGAGAAATGGCATAAAGAAATCTGGTTAGGCAAATTAAAAGAAGTTATTGATAATTATCAACCTGATATTATTTGGTTTGATTTCGTTCTGGATGCTATTCCTGAAAACTACAGAAAAGAATTTGCAGCCTATTATTTAAATGAAGCAGAAAAATTAGATAAAGAAGTTGTCATTGTTAGAAAACAACACGATCTCCCTTTGTCTATGAGTGTTATGGATTTAGAGCAGTCCCGTAAAAATGTTATTGGTACTAAAGCCTGGATGACAGATGCTACCATTAGTAATGGAAGCTGGTCTTACAAAGAAGATTTAGGAGTAAAATCGTCAACAGATGTTTTACATATGCTCATAGATATCGTTAGCAAAAATGGTGTATTACTGCTAAATGTTTCCCCGATGGCTAATGGAATCATTCCAGAAAACCAAGAAAAATGCTTATTAGAAATGGGAGCTTGGTTAGAAAAATATGGAGAGGCTATTTATGGAACAGAAGCTTGGTACACTTTTGGTGAAGGCCCAACAAAAGAGCCTGAGGGACATTTCGGAAATCATAAAGCCTTCCATAAAATAAAATACAGCAACAAGGATATTCGTTACACAACGAAAGATTACAATATCTATGGTATTATAATGGGTGAAACAGTACCAAATAAAGAAATCTTATTAACCGCTTTTGCAAAAAAGAATATAAAAGACAATGTAAGAATAGAATCTGTCTCCATTCTTGGAAGTGACGAAAAAATAGAATGGTCTATCGACACAAAAGAAGGGTTAAAAGTTAAACTCCCTTCAAAAGTAGTAGACAACATGGCCACAGTAATTAAAATAGAAACCTCAGCATAAAAATGATCATAGATTCCCACCAACATTTCTGGAATTATGAACCAGTGAAACACGAATGGATCGATGACAGTATGTCTGCCATTCGTAAAGATTTTTTACCTGATGATTTAAAAAAAGTTTATGCTGAAAATAATGTTGACGGCTGTATAGCTGTACAAGCAGACCAAACACTTATTGAAACTGATTTCTTATTAAATTTAGCTTCTAAAAATAATTTTATTAAAGGTATAGTTGGTTGGGCAGATTTAAGAGCTAACAACCTAGAAAGCGTTTTAGAGACTTATAAAGAATATGAAAAACTGAAAGGTTTTCGTCACGTTGTTCAAGGTGAAGAAGATTCTAATTTTTTGTTGCGCCCAAACTTTCTGAAAGGAATCTCTATTTTAGAAAAGCATAACTACACCTATGATATTTTAGTGTTCCCACATCAATTAGGTGCTGTTTTGGAATTTGTAAAACAGTTTCCCAACCAAAGATTTGTGATTGATCATATTGCTAAGCCATACATAAAAGATGGTTTTTACGACGGCTGGGCGGTTTTGATGAAAGAAATTGGAAAACACGAAAATGTGTATTGCAAATTGTCTGGGATGATAACAGAAGCCGATTTTAATACATGGACACCAGCACAAATACATCCATACATGAATTTAGTTTTGGAAGTTTTTGGAGCAGAAAGAACCATGTTCGGGTCAGATTGGCCAGTTTGTTTGGTTGCAGGCAATTATAAAAAAGTAAAAGAATTAGTAACAGAATTTATAGCACAAATGAGTTCTACAGAACAGGCTGCCATTATGGGAGGGAATGCTATTAAATTCTATAGTTTAAAATAATAAAATATTAAAAAATGGATTTAGGATTAAAAGGAAAAGTAGTTGTTATAACAGGAGCTGCAGGAATTAAAGGTAGTATTGGGGAAACCATTTTACAAAAGCTAGCAGATGAAGGAGCTACGCCAGCAGTTATCGATAGAAATGCCAGAGGTTTTGGTTATGTTGAAAAATTACAACAAAGAGGTATTGATGCTATTTTTTGTCAGACCGATGTTACCGACCCAGAGCAAATAAAAAGTGCTGTTGAAACTATTTCAGAAAAATATGGAAGAATCGATGTTGTGATTAATAATGTTGGAGTAAATGATGGTGCTGGGCTAGATGCGTCTTACGAAGATTTTATGAACTCATTAAAACTCAACATGATTAGTTATTTCTTAGTTGTAAAATATGCATTACCGTTACTAAAAAAATCGAAAGGAAACATTCTTAACATAGGTTCTAAAGTAGGCCTTACTGGACAAGGTGGCACCTCTGGTTATGCGGCATCAAAAGGAGGTGTACTGGGACTAACACGTGAGTGGGCTGTAGATTTAATAAAAGACCAGATTAGAGTTAACGCTATAATTATTGCAGAAAGTTGGACACCAGCCTATAACAATTGGATTCAAACCTTAGAGAATGGTGAAGAAAAGCTAAAGTCCATAGTAAAGAAAATTCCTTTAGAAAATAGAATGACAACGCCACAAGAAATAGCAGACACCTGTCTTTTTACTATTTCAGATAGATCATCACATACTACAGGACAGTTTATATTCTGTGATGGTGGGTATGTGCATTTAGACAGATCATTGTTAACCGAATAACAAAAAATCATTTGTTCTCTTTTTTTGAACAAACAAAACATGTTTAAACTAAACTTAAGAATATATTTATCAACTAAATAAAATACATTATGAGCAAACTAAAAAACATACCTGTCGTTCCAAAGAATTTATTGGTTCCTTTTATTGCAGCAACATCAATTTTTGCATTGTGGGGTTTTGCTAATGACTTAACTAATCCAATGGTGGCCGCTTTCAAAAAGGTTATGATTCTTTCTAACAAAGAGGCTTATAACGTACAATTTGCATTTTATTTTGGCTATGGAGTCATGGCCATTCCTGCTGCTCTTTTTATTAGAAGGTTTAGTTATAAATCAGGTATTTTACTTGGCCTTGCGTTATATGCCATAGGTGCTGTTCTTTTTTATCCAGCAGCTCTGGAAGGCAGCTATACATATTTCTTAATTTCCTTATTCGTTATTACTTGTGGACTAGGATTTCTCGAAACGACATCCAACCCGCTCATACTATCAATGGGAGATCCATCAACCGCAACCCAACGACTAAACCTAGCTCAATCATTTAACCCTATAGGTTCTCTAACTGGGATGATGATCGCCAAATTTGTTGTACTTGATAGAATTTTGTCTGCAGATTATGATGATAGCTCCGAAATTGTTGCCCTTGGTACTGAAAAAGCTGCAGAAATAAAAGCGCATGATTTGGATATTATTAGTACACCATATATAGCCGTAGGCTTATTTGTTGCGGTAGTTTTCTTCATCATTTTGAAAACTAAGATTCCGTCAATGACTATGGGAGAACATTTGTCTATTAAAGAATCTGTCAATCGAATCTTTAAGAGTAAGACCTACCTGTTCGGAGTTATAGCCCAAATGTTTTACGTAGGCGCACAAATTATGTGTTGGACAGCTATTTTTCAATTAGTTGAATATATTAATGAAGGATTAAATGACGGAGATAAAGTTGATGGTACTTTCTGGAACATTGCTGCCATGATACTATTTGTTTCTACAAGGTTTATCGGAACCGCTTTAATGAAAAAAATAAATCCAGCAAGAATGCTAACCTACTTCGCTGTTGCTGCAGCAGCTTTATGTATTGGAGTTATGACTACCACTGGTATAACTAGTTTAGTTTGTTTAGTACTGGTTTCTGTTTTCATGTCCATTATGTTCCCAACAATTTATGGGCTAGCACTCAAAGATATGGGAGAAGAAGCAAAATTAGCATCATCTGGATTGATTATGGCTATTGTAGGAGGCGCTTTTTTACCTAAAATCCAAGCTGCTATAATGGATTTCGGAGATACAGTAAACGACGAAGAAGTTTTTGGTGATGTTATAGCTGGTGGGATTACGGAAATTCATTTTTCATTCATTCTACCAATGATATGTCTTGTATTCGTAGCTCTTTATGGAATTTACGCTTATAAAGTAACAAAAAAAGCCACTATTTAAATTAATAAAAATATGAATACAACAAGATATTGTTATTCGTGCGACTTAAAAGATGATTCTAAACTCATTGCCGAATACAAAGCTTATCATGCAGCAGGCAACGCTTGGCCTGAGATAACCAAAAGCATTAAAGATTCTGGTATTGTTGATATGGAAATTTACTTAACAGGAAATAGAATGTTTATGATCATGGAAGTTGATGAAACTTTTGATCCCGCAAAAAAAGCTGAAATGGATGCCAATAATCCTAAAGTACAAGAGTGGGAAAACCTGATGTGGGATTACCAACAAGAATTACCTTGGGCTAAAGACGGTGAAAAATGGATCGCTTTAGAAAAGGTATTTAAACTAGGAGAATAGGCATTTGTTCAGTTCATTTTTTAATAAAATGACTAGTCCTAAATAAGCATTACAGTTTTAACTAGGATTAAATATATTAAATCTCAGAACAAACCATGGTTTGTTCTGAGATTTTCTTTTTATATGTTTTTGTTGACTAGTCCTAAAAAAGAGTTACTTAATTAGGAACTCTTTTTTGTTTTCAGCTTTCTAAATTAACGAAGCTTCATTTTTTAGTAAGCAAAATCAACCAATTAAGTTATTTTGAACGCTATACCGACCTATTTAGACCATTTTAAGTACCAACAAACACCAAAAAATTTGACAATTTTACTTAAAAATGATTAATAGCTAATCAATTTTTGAATTGTTGATGACAAAATGAGGTCTTAAAAGCAAATATGTTGTCATATAGAACGCAACTAAAGCATTCAAAAAGCTTAAGCTGAAATGCTTTATCTAACAAATCCAATCGCAAATGCTTTTTAGACCTCTTTTTAACCATCAAGTTTTTTTTCTTTAAAACATCTACTAAATATGTCAAATTAAAACAGTTTTTATATATTTACAAACCAGAACAGAACAGGACAGATTAAAATGAAAAATAAATTTATTTTTAATATCAATCTTAATAGCGATATTCCAAAATATCAGCAATTGGTTAACGCTATTAATGATGCCTTAGCTAACGATACGTTGCTTGTTGGAGATATGCTTCCTTCTGTGAATAGTATTTGTAAAGAATATAAACTATCAAGAGACACAGTTTTTAAATCATACACCATATTAAAAGAACAAAAAGTAATAGATTCTGTTCCTAATAAAGGATATTACGTTGCTAACGTTACTAGAAAAGTGCTTTTAGTATTAGATACATTTAAAGCCTATAAAGAAGTTTTGTACCATTCTTTTATAAACAACCTTCCAGATAATATTATAACAGATGTACAATTTCATCATTACAATATTGAAAACTTCAAAACCATATTAAATAATAGCAAAGGAAAATACTATAAATATGTTGTTATGGGGTTCGACAACGATGCCATTCCTTCTGTTTTAAATGGTTTTAGAAATGAAAAGCTACTTTTAATAGATTGGAATATACATGCTAAAACAGATAGCAATTTTGTTTGTCAAGATTTTGGTGATTCATTTTTTTATGCATTAAAAGATGCCCAAGAATCGTTCAAAAAATATAAAGAAATCCATTTTGTTTACCCAAAATTCACGTACCATCCCATAGAAGCTATTTCTCATTTCGAAAGATATTGTAATAACTTTCTATTTAAATATAAAGTAATCAAAGACATAAAGAACTTCAAGATTGAAAAAAACGTAGCCTATATTAGTGTTAGCGATCGTTTTTTAGGAACATTTTTGGAACAATGCAGAAGTTATGATCTAGAACCTGGGGTAGACGTAGGTTTTTTGTCATACAACGAAACCCCTATGAAAAAATTTATTTATAAAGGTATTTCTGTTATCTCAACCAATTTTAAAACCTTGGGAGAGAAAGCTGCAGAATTTATTTATAAAGATGCCCCCATACAAAAATTTATACCCACAAACTTAATATTAAGAGAATCACTATAAACTATGTATTATATAGGATATGATTTAGGAAGTTCTTCTGTGAAAGTTGCTATTGTAAATGCAAAAACAGGAGAAAAATTAGTAGCACTTCACGAGCCACAAAATGAAATGGAAATTATTGCCATTCATTCAGATTGGGCGGAACAAGACCCCAACTTATGGTGGGAATATGTTTGTATTGCTACAAAAAGAGCCATTAAAGAAGCAAATATTGATGCCTCTTTGATTTCTGGCATTGGAATTTCTTACCAAATGCACGGATTAGTCGTTGTTGATAAACAAGGAGAACCTTTACGTCATTCTATTATCTGGTGTGACAGTAGAGCCGTTGAAATTGGAAATGAGGCATTCAATAGATTGGAACATGACGTCTGTACAACTAAATTATTAAATTCACCAGGGAACTTTACAGCTTCGAAATTAAAATGGGTTCTTGAAAATGAGCCAGAATTGTATTCAAAAATCTACAAGTATATGTTACCTGGAGATTTTATTGCTTACAAGTTAACTGGTATTATAAATACGACAAAAAATGGTTTGTCAGAAGGTATACTTTGGGATTATAAAGATGATACATTAGCCAGTTTCCTGTTGAAACATTATGGAATAGATCCTTCATTAACCCCCGATATTGTAGACAACTTTACAAATCAAGGAACTGTTAATGAAAAAGCTGCTACCGAGACAGGATTACCAGTAGGAATTTCTGTAAACTATCGAGCTGGCGATCAGCCCAATAATGCACTATCCTTAAATGTATTTAACCATGGAGAGGTTGCTGCTACGGGAGGCACTTCGGGTGTTGTTTATGCCGTTACAAACACATTAAAATCAAAAGAAGCCTCAAGAATTAATCATTTTGCACATGTAAACTACACAAAAGAAAATCCCACGTTAGGGAAACTATTATGTATTAATGGAGCAGGCATCCAATACCGCTGGTTAAAAGACAATCTGGCTAGTAATTCTTATGAAACGATGAATAACAAAGCGAATGAAGTTCCTATAGGTTCCGACGGTCTTTGTGTTATTCCTTTTGGAAATGGAGCAGAAAGAATGCTAAACAATAAAAATATAGGAGCACATTATTGTAACCTAAACTTCAATAAGCATAATGACAGTCATTTATATCGTGCTGCACTGGAAGGTATTGCTTTTTCTTTTGTTTATGGTATGGATATTTTAAAAGGTGATAATGCCGCAATTAATGTGATTAGAGCTGGAAATGACAATTTGTTCCGATCGGAAATATTTTCGAATACAGTAGCTACTTTAATAGGTCACGAAATAGAAATTTACAATACCACAGGATCTGTAGGAGCTGCAAGAGCTGCTGGTTTAACTGATGGTGATTTTGAAAAATTTGGTGCAAACATTACTAAAAATGATCATGTAATGACTTTTGTACCTAATAAAAATAAGGTTCCTTATATGGAGGCTTATCAAAATTGGAAGAAAGAATTAGAAATTATATTAAACAATAAATAAAATATTTTAGAGTAATATGGCAACTATAGGAAACAAAGAGTACTACAAAGGTATCGGTGAAATTAAATTTGAAGGAAAAGAATCAGATAACCCATTAGCATTCAAATACTACAACCCAGATCAGGTCGTTGCAGGTAAAACCATGCGAGAACATTTTAAATTTTCTGTAGCTTACTGGCATACATTCTGTGGACAAGGTTCGGATCCTTTTGGTCCAGGCACGCAAAATTTCGAATGGGACCGGGCTACAGATCCAGTACAAGCTGCTAAAGACAAGGCAGACGCCGCTTTTGAATTCATTACTAAAATGGGATTTGGCTACTATTGCTTCCACGATTATGACTTGATTCAAGAAGGATCAACTTTTGCAGAGTCTGAAAAAAGATTATCAACAATTACAAAGTACCTAAAAGAAAAGCAGGCAGCTTCTGGTGTTAAATTACTTTGGGGTACGGCTAATTGTTTTTCTAATCCACGCTATATGAACGGTGCCGCTACAAACCCAGATTTTGGTGTGGTTGCTAGAGCTGGTGGTCAAATTAAATTGGCCTTGGATGCAACAATTGCTCTAAGTGGTGAAAACTACGTATTCTGGGGTGGCCGTGAAGGTTATATGTCTTTATTAAATACAGATATGGGACGTGAATTAGATCATATGGGGCGTTTCCTAAACATGTGTAGAGATTATGCACGTGCACAAGGATTTAAAGGAAATTTTTTCATAGAGCCCAAACCTATGGAACCTTCTAAACACCAATATGACTTTGATTCTGCTACTGCTATAGGGTTCTTAAAGGAGTACGGATTAGATAAAGACTTCAAAATCAATATCGAAGTAAATCATGCTACATTAGCCCAACATACTTTCCAACACGAATTGGAAGTTGCAGCAAAAGCAGGTATGTTAGGAAGCTTGGATGCCAACCGAGGCGATTACCAAAACGGGTGGGATACAGATCAATTCCCTAACAATATCCAAGAAACAACTGAAGCCATGTTGGTTTTCTTAAAAGCAGGAGGCTTACAAGGTGGAGGCGTTAATTTTGATGCAAAAATTAGAAGAAACTCAACAGATCTGGAAGATGTTTTCCATGCACATATTGGTGGAGCAGATACCTTTGCCAGGGCCTTATTAATTGCCGATAAAATCATAACCACTTCTCCTTACACAAAATTAAGAACAGAACGTTATAGCTCCTTCGATTCAGGAAAAGGGTTAGAATTTGAAAAAGGCAACCTGAATTTAGAAGATCTATACAAAATAGCTCAAGAAAATGGCGAATTGTCTCTAAAAAGCGGAAAACAAGAATTGTTTGAGAACATAATTAATCAATATATCTAATCAACAAAATTATAAACTATGAAGAATAATTTTTTAGCCGCACAATCGGTACTGGAAAATTTAGACTGGGTTGTGTTGGGAATTTATTTTCTGGCCCTTGTCGCAGTAGCTGTATGGGTTGTGCTACAAAAAAACAAGAATACCGAGGATTATTTTTTGGCAGGTCGAAATGTAGGATGGTTCGTTATTGGAGCTTCTATTTTTGCTTCAAACATTGGATCTGAGCATGTGGTAGGACTCGCCGGGACAGGTTTTGAATCTGGAACCCCTATGGCACATTACGAACTTCACGCCTGGATTGTATTATTATTGGGCTGGCTGTTTTTGCCATTTTATATTAGAAGTGGCGCCTTTACCATGCCCGAATTTTTGGAAAAACGTTTCGATTCACGATCCAGATGGTTTTTATCATTATTCTCATTAGTTGCATATGTACTCACTAAAGTGTCGGTTACTATATATGCTGGTGGTATTGTGGTTTCAGAATTGTTAGGAATTCCTTTTTGGTATGGTGCCATAGGCATCGTAGTCTTTACAGGAATTTATACAGTTGTTGGAGGTATGAAAGCGGTGATATATACAGAAACACTGCAAACCGTCATCTTAATATTAGGTTCTATAATTATCACCTATTTAGGATTACAAGAAGTTGGAGGGTGGTCTCAACTTAGAGAAACAGTAACAGCTGCAAGCCCAGATCATTTTAACATGTGGCGCCCTATGAGCGATCCTAATTTCCCATGGACTGGACTATTAATAGGTGGTACTATTGTGGGTATTTGGTATTGGTGTACAGATCAATACATCGTTCAAAGAACGTTGGCAGCCAATAATATTAAGATAGGGAGAAGAGGTGCTATTTTTGGTGCCTATTTAAAATTGTTGCCTATTTTAATCTTTTTAGTACCAGGAATTATTGCTTTTGCCTTATCCATACAAAATCCTGAAATTTTTTCGGTTGAAAAAGCAGACAGGGCATTTCCTATGCTTGTAAAAACATTACTACCCGTTGGTTTAAAAGGATTAGTTGCAGGTGGATTAATGGCGGCATTAATGAGTTCTTTAGCATCTGTATTTAACTCCTGTTCTACCATATTTACTATTGACATTTATAAAAAACTCAAACCCAATAAATCTGAAAAATCCTTGCTTACTACAGGTAAAATTGCGACAGGGTTTATTGTTGTGCTAGGAATTATTTGGATTCCTATTATGGAAAAAATTGGAGGTGGCGTGATGTACCAATACCTCCAAAATGTACAATCGTATATAGCACCACCAGTTACGGCAGTCTTTTTACTTGGTATCATATGGAAACGTGTAAACTCTACTGCAGCAATTACCACATTGCTAGCTGGGTTAGCTTTGTTAATTATACGACTGGGTTCCGAAATTTATTATCAACCCCAAATAGCTGCTGGAGAACATATAGATAGTTTTATTTATAGTTTTGCAACTATTAATTTTGCTCATATGGCCATATTCATGTTTATCTTATCTGTAATACTTTGTATTTCGGTAAGTTTAGCTACTACAGCTCCAGACTACAGTCTTATTAAAGGCTTGTCGTTTGGTACGCTTACAGATGAACAGCGAACTGCTAATAAAGATAGCTATGATCGAATCGATGTAGTATTATCTGTTATTCTTGTTCTATTAGTGATTGGGGTACTTAGTTACTTTACTGGATGATAATATAAACTGCGTTCGATTTGTCGCACTGAAAGCAGTCGAAATTTACAGCTTTTAAGTAAGGTTTCGACTGCGCCTATACTGAGTACAGGCGAAGTACCTAGCATAAATTAATTTTAAAACAGATATAATTAACCTAGAAAAGTCGAACTCAAGTTAAAGTAAGCTTATTATTTGACCTTACTCCATAAAAAAACCTTTTGAATATATATTATTTATATTCAAAAGGTTTTCTTATTAGAAAGGGATTATTAATTTTTAATTAACTGACTCTTTGTTTTTCCTTCATTTTTTCCAACAACATAAGCTCGTGTTTAATTTCTTCTTTTCGTTTATTAAACTTACGAAACTTCTCTTCCCTAGCCTCTTGGTTTTTAATACGCTGTTGACGTCTTAATTCTTCTTTCTGAGCATCAATTTTCTTTGCTCTGTTAAGTCTGAATTTTTCCATGGCTACCGACATATACGAGTAACCATACATACTTAAAAATAGTAATGCAATTATGCCTAATATTACGTAACCGTTTTCCATCTTATTTTAAATAATAATAAAGTTAAAACCTTAAAAAAAAGCTATTTAACTATAAAACAGCTTACTTTTATATAAAGATAGAAAAAATGATTTCTCTTCTAAAAATAAAAAAGGTAAAGTACTAAAAAAGTAGTTGAATGAGCTATTTAGCAAAAAACGATGTAAACAGTTATAATAAATTTAGTGATACTTACTAAAATTTAGTTTCAAATCCTGCTTCTTTCCACTTTATTATACCTCCCTCTAAATCATATATTTCGGCAAAACCAGCGTTCAACAATTTTTTACTACTTTTTGCACTCCGTTTCCCCGATCTACAATACAATATAACAGGCTTAGTTTTATCTAATTTTTCAACCTCCGAATTAAATCTACCCGACAAATAATCTATATTTTGTGCACCTTTAATATGCCCTTTATCAAACTCTTTGGGGGTTCTAACATCAATAAATTGTATGGTTTCTTCTTCTAAAAGCATTCGTGTCTCTTTTGGAGAAACTATTTTTATAACGCCTTTGGATGATGATTGCTTACAGCCAGTAATACTTATGCTAAACAAGGAGCATAAAAACAGGACTAAACGTTTCATTCGGTTATTAATCTAAATCGACCAAGTCGCCTGCCCATTCTAAAATACCACCTTCAAGATTATAAGTATTTTCAAAACCTAGCTCTTCCATAATAGAGCAGGCTTGACCACTTCTATTACCTGAACGGCAATAAACATAATAATTTTTGTTTTTATCTAAATCTTCGATTTCTGAAATAAACTCCTGCCCCCTATATATATCTATATGTATGGCATTAGCTATAATACCATCGGCAACTTCTTCATCTGTTCTTACATCTAATACAACTGCGTTATTGTCATCAGCTAGTTGCGATGCCCATTCATCTTGTGTTAAATCTTCCATTTTTTTTAAATATAATTTACGTAGGTACAAAATTAGTACATCTAAAATTATAGACGAAAAAAAATCTGAAGTATTACACTTCAGATTGTTGTAAATATTAAACTACATATTTAGGTTCTATTTACTTTTTAGATTTTGTACACTAACAAAGACATATCCTAAACCTTTATAGAACAACCAATAGCCTTGGTTTCTGTTTGTTTAACTTCTTTTCCTTCCAAAAGGGCATCAACAGCATTCTCAACATACTTTGTCTTTACTGCCGAAGCACTTTTATAATTATCATCTATAGCACCTATGTACTTTACCACATGACCTTTATCTGTTTTTTGTAATAAGAATATGTGAGGCGTTTTAGTAGCTCCAAATTTAGGATACACCTTTTGTCCCTTATCTAACAAATAAGGGAAAGTAAAACCTTTACTTTTTGCACGTGTTTTCATGGCCTCCATATTATCGCCAGGCTTCACATCTGTATTATTTGGCATGATAGCAATTACGGGAAACCCTTTTGAAGCATACTTTTTGTTTAAATCGTTAATTCTATCTTCATACATAACAGCATAAGGACACGTGTTACAAGTAAATGTGACTATAAAACCTTTAGCATCTTTATAATCTGATAACGAAACCATATTACCGTCTACATTTTCAAGCGAAAAATCCTCAGCGATATCACCTATTTTATATCCTCCATCTGTTGAGGCTGTTTTATACATTGTAAATGCACTTATGGAAAGCACAACAAATGCTACCGAAATTATCTTGACTATCTTTTTCATATTATATTTATTTTAAAAAATGTTTAATCTCTGTTTCTAACGTTTCATAAGTAAACGATCCCTCAAAAAATTTACTGGCCTCGTTTTTATATATAAGAGTTGCTGGTATGGCTCCAGACCAATCTTCATCTACTTTTGGTATCCATGAATTCATATCGGCATCATCTAAAGCGATTACTTTAGATTTTAAATTTTTCTTCTTAATGAAAGGTTTTAGTTTAGACTCATATAAATGAGGAAAATCTAAACTAACCAAAATAACTTCTACATTTTTATCGCTGTATTGCTCGTTTAATTTTTCGAAATATGGCAACTCCTTTACGCAAGGTTTGCACCAAGTTGCCCAAAAATTAATAACATATATTTTATCGTCTTTCTTTTTAAGAAATTTTTCAAAACCTTTATAATCGTATACCTCCAATACGATATCATTAGGATCTATAGTGTTATCAGCTTCTTTTTTAGCAACATCTGTGCTTTCTTCAGCAATTTTGTTTTCGTTCTTACAACTTGATGTTATTATTAATATTGCAACAATTAACAGTTTTAATTTCATAGCCCTAAATTTAATTAATACTTCACTGTTTATATTATAGTTTAACAAACTTTTAAATAAAAAATGTTTTAAACTATTGCGTATTTATATTTTCATTTCTATATTTGAACCAACAAAAAATTAAAGATGAATACAATTTTAAATAATACTTGGTGGTGGAGCTTCAGAAACTTACGTTCGTGAAGAAAACCTAGTATATTTAAAACTTAAAATATCGAAAAAGGCTTGTCATTCACGACAAGCCTTTTTTAATACATATTTTTAATAATAAAAATTAATATGACAACATATAATTTATACACGCATTACAAAAAAATTCTGGCAGATACGATTACACCTGTTAGTATTTACTTAAAAATTAGAGATAAGTATCCTAACAGTATTTTACTAGAAAGTAGTGATTATCATGCAAATGACAACAGTTTTTCTTATATCTGTTTTAATCCGATAGCTTCTATCAAAGTTGAAAATGAAGTTATTAATCAAACATTTCCAGATGGAAGTACTATAGAAAAACCAATAACGGATGGTATTGACGTCTCTGAAGAAATACACCAATTCACTAAGCGATTCGACGTTAATTCTGATACCGAATTTAAATTTATAAATAATGGTATTTTTGGTTATATAGCCTATGATGCTGTTCGTTACTTCGAAGATATTGACATTTCTAAAAAAGATGATTCAACACACATTCCAGATGTATACTATGCTGTTTATCAGAATATCATTGCCATAAATCATCATAAAAACGAAGCCTATATTTTTGCTCATTGTCATAATACTGAAAATAATATTGATGAAATAGACCACCTCATCAAAGTTAAAAACTTTGCTTCTTACAGTTTTTACTCAAAAGGAGACATTACCTCTAATCTAACAGATGATGAATATAAAACGCATGTAGAGTTAGCAAAAAAGCACTGTGCTAGAGGGGATGTATTTCAGTTGGTTTTATCTAAAAGCTTTGCACAAGAATTTAAAGGCGATGAATTTAATGTATACCGTGCTTTAAGAAGCATAAACCCTTCCCCTTACCTATTTTATTTCGATTACGGCAATTTTAAGATTTTTGGTAGTTCGCCAGAAGCACAACTTATTGTAAGTGATGGCAAAGCCGAGATTCACCCCATAGCAGGAACATTTAAACGCACTGGGAATGATTCTCAAGATGCCAAATTAGCTAAGAAATTGGTTAAAGATGATAAAGAAAATGCTGAGCATGTTATGTTAGTAGATTTAGCCAGAAACGATTTGAGTCGTCACGGAAGCCGTGTTAATGTGGATACTTACAGAGAAGTTCAGTTTTTCTCTCACGTTATTCACTTAGTAAGTAAGGTTACTGGTCAAAAACATCAAGACACCTCTACGATGCAGGTGGTTGCCGACACATTTCCTGCGGGAACATTGAGCGGCGCACCAAAACACAGAGCAATGCAACTTATCGAGCAATACGAAAAAACAAGTCGTTCTTTTTATGGTGGTGCTATAGGCTTTATGGATTTTGAAGGTAATTTTAATCATGCCATTATGATTAGAACCTTCTTGAGTAAAAACCACAAGCTACATTGGCAAGCTGGTGCTGGGTTAGTTTCAAAATCCAACTCGGAAAACGAATTACAAGAAGTATATAATAAATTAGGAGCATTAACAAAGGCTATTGAATTAGCAGAAGAAATATAAAAAGTCAGGAATTAATTAAAGAATAGAAATAGAAACTTAAAATATAAATCAATCTTGAAATTCCGACATAGTCGGAAAAGTCAAAATCAACAAATAATGAGTGAAGACATGGAGATGTAAAGCGAAGCTTTAAGCACGTAGTTTTGGAAGCGAATGATGCTTAAGCAATTTCCTGATTTTGACATGATTTTTGGCTTGATTTATCCTAAGCGTAGTCGAAGGATTTTGTATCAAGACAAAATGAACAAAGAAAAAGTTTAACTAAAAATAAATCCCTGCCAAGGTAGGAATGACAAAAAATGACAAAAGTATTAGTTATAGATAATTACGACAGTTTTACATACAATTTAGTTCATTACCTAGAAGATTTAAATTGTGAGGTAATCGTTGTTAGAAATGATAAATTGGTTTTAGATGATGTAGAACCTTTTGATAAAATTGTATTATCTCCAGGTCCAGGTATTCCAGATGAAGCTGGTTTATTAAAACCAATCATTGAAAGATTTGCTCCTACTAAAAGTATTTTAGGTGTTTGTTTAGGACAGCAAGCTATTGGTGAGGTTTTTGGTGGATCGCTCATTAATTTAGATGAAGTATATCATGGTGTTTCAACAAATGTCACCATTAGTGTCGATGACGAGCCCATTTTTGAAGGTCTGAATAAAAATATAGAAGTTGGCAGATATCATTCTTGGGTAGTCAACCCTGATTTACCTGATAGTTTAGAAGCCACTTCGTTTGATGAAAACGGACAAGTCATGTCGTTGCGACATAAAGTCTACGATGTAAAAGGCGTTCAGTATCATCCAGAATCTGTATTAACACCAAACGGAAAAAAAATATTAGAAAACTGGCTTAATAGTTAGCAGTATTCTGTAAGCAGTGAGCCGTACCTACTCAGTTGAAAAGGTTATAATGATAATTAAACAATGAAATCTGAATTGAACTTGGAGTTCCGACACAGTCGGAATCATCAAAATTCAGAAATAATAAAAGAAGGAATGGAGATGCGAAGCACAGCTTCAAGCACGTAATTCAGAAAGTGAATATTGCTTTAGCAATTTCCTAATCTTGATATGATTTTTGGCTTAGTTTATCCTGAGCGTAGTCGAAGGATTTTGTATTTAGGACAAAATGAACAAATAAAAAGAGAAAAATGAAAGACTTATTAAACAGACTTATAAATCACGAAAGCATTTCAAGTGAAGAAGCAAAACAAGTATTGGTAAACATCTCTAACGGCATGTACAACCAAAGCCAAATTGCATCTTTTCTTACGGTTTTTATGATGCGAAGTATTACCTTGGAGGAGTTACGTGGTTTTAGAGATGCCCTTTTAGAATTATGTATTGCCATAGATTTAAAAGACTTTAATGCTATTGATCTTTGCGGAACTGGTGGTGATGGCAAAGACACTTTTAATATCTCAACCCTATCATCATTTGTATCTGCTGGAGCTGGAGTTAAAGTAGCTAAACACGGTAACTATGGCGTATCTTCTGCTTGCGGGTCTTCGAATGTTATGGAACATTTAGGTATTAAATTTTCTAATGACGAAGATTTCCTAAAAAAATCAATTGACAAAGCAGGTATTTGTGTTCTGCATGCGCCATTATTCCATCCTGCCATGAAAAATGTAGCGCCTATTCGTCGCGAACTAGGTGTAAAAACATTTTTTAATATGCTAGGCCCCATGGTTAATCCGTCATTTCCTAAAAACCAAATGGTAGGAGTTTTTAATCTGGAATTGTTACGCTTATATGGCTATTTATATCAAAATACAGATAAAAATTATAGTATCGTTCACGCATTAGATGGTTATGATGAAATTTCTCTAACAGGCAATACTAAAGTTATTTCTAATAATTCCGAAACCATGTTTTCACCAGAAGATTTAGGGATTTCAACAATCACTCAAGAATCTATTTTTGGAGGAAATACGGTTGAAGATGCTGCCAAAATATTCGTAAATGTTATCGAAGGAAAAGGAACCGAACCTCAGAACAATGTGGTTTGTGCTAATGCTGGCTTAGCCATAGCAACAACCAAGCAAATTAGCCACAAAGAAGGTTTTGAGCAAGCAAAAGAATCACTGCTTTCAGGAAAGGCGAAAGCGAGTTTAGATACATTAATTGAGTTAAGTAAATAATGATTTTACAGTATGCAATAAACAGTTCGAAACATTATCCCATTTCACTGATTACTGAACACCGATTACCTAACACTGAAAACCACAAATGACCATATTAGATAAAATAGTTAAAGACAAACGTAAGGAAGTTGACCTTCGAAAAAGTTTAATTCCAGTAACGCAATTAGAACAATCTGTTTTGTTCCAAAGAGAAACGATTTCCCTAGCACATAACTTACGACACAGCAAATCAGGTATTATTGCAGAACATAAAAGACGTTCACCCTCAAAATCAGTAATAAATCAAAGTCTAAACGTTCAAGATGTAGCAAAAGGTTACGAAGATGCAGGCGTTTGCGGTATGTCGGTTTTAACAGATGGCAAGTATTTTGGTGGTTCCCTAGACGATTTATTACTTGCCAGAGCAAGCTGTAATTTACCATTACTTCGAAAAGAATTTATTATAGATGAATATCAGCTGTTAGAAGCTAAAGCACATGGTGCCGATGTTATTTTATTAATAGCAGCCATTTTAACCAGAGAGGAAATTAAACAATTCTCAGAATTTGCAAAACGTCTGAATTTAGATGTTTTATTAGAAGTTCATAACGAAGAAGAATTACATAAATCTGTCATGCCCACGCTAGATATGCTAGGCGTAAATAATAGAAACTTAAAAACCTTTGAAGTTAGTTTAGAAACCAGCAAAACATTAAGCTCATTAATTCCAGATGATTTTGTTAAAGTTTCAGAAAGTGGCATCAGTAATATTGAAGCTATTAAAGAATTGAAACCTTATGGATATCAAGGGTTTTTAATTGGTGAAAACTTTATGAAAACGGATAATGCAGGCGCAAGTGCCAAACAATTTATAAAAGACTTACAACCATGAAACTGAAAGTTTGCGGAATGAAATATAAAGATAACATCACTCAAATTGCCAATTTGCAACCTGACTATCTTGGATTTATATTTTATAAAAAATCTGCAAGACATTTTAATAGTCATATTCCAAAATTACCAGAATCCATTAAAAAAGTAGGGGTTTTTGTAGACGAAAGTCTGGAATATATTATCGAACAAATAGATAAGCATCAACTTCAAGCTGTTCAATTACACGGAAAAGAATCACCAGAATATTGTTTAGAACTGAAACAGTTTTTTAAGGAGCGAAGTAATAAGAATACAAGACCTATTCAGATTGAAATAATCAAAGTATTTTCTATAAAAGACGAATTCAATTTTGAGATTTTAAAACCATACGAAGGTGTCTGTGATTATTTTTTATTTGACACAAAAGGAAAATTACCTGGGGGGAATGGGTATACCTTCGATTGGAGTGTATTAAACGATTATCCCTCAACCAAACCTTTTTTCTTAAGTGGAGGTATTGGGTTAGACCAAATTGAAGACATTAAAAAATTCAAACACAGTGAGGCTTCAAAATATTGTTATGCCTTAGATGTAAATAGTAAATTCGAAATAGAACCAGGATTGAAAAGTATTGAAAAATTAAACGAGTTTAAACAAAGTTTGTCATCCGTACTCATAAACTGAGCGGCGTCGAAGTGTGATGCGGAATCCATTATAAATTATAATCAAAATTAAACAGATACTCTCCTTAGAGGGAATGACAAAAAATATGAAAAATTACAACGTAAACGAAAAAGGATACTATGGCGAATTTGGAGGAGCATATATTCCCGAAATGCTGTATCCAAATGTAGAAGAGTTACGCCAAAACTACCTTAAAGTAATGGCAGAACCTGAGTTTCAAAAGGAGTTCGATCAACTTTTAAAAGATTATGTAGGACGTCCTTCCCCGCTCTATTTTGCAAAACGCCTTTCAGAAAAATACAATACCAAAATTTATTTAAAACGGGAGGATCTCAATCATACAGGAGCCCATAAAATAAATAATACCATTGGCCAAATACTTATGGCAAAACGTCTGGGCAAACACAGAATTATTGCCGAAACTGGTGCAGGGCAACATGGTGTTGCCACCGCTACCGTTTGTGCTTTAATGGGCTTAGAATGCATTGTTTATATGGGAGAAATCGATATAAAAAGACAAGCCCCCAATGTAGCTAGAATGAAAATGTTAGGTGCTACCGTAGTGCCTGCTCTTTCGGGAAGCCGTACCCTAAAAGATGCTACCAATGAAGCGATTCGAGATTGGATAAACAACCCAGTAGACACACATTATATTATAGGTTCAGCTATTGGCCCACACCCCTATCCAGATATGGTGACCAAATTTCAATCTGTTATTTCAGAAGAAATCAAATGGCAATTAAAAGAACAAGAAGGAAGGGAAAACCCCGATTATGTGGTAGCTTGCATAGGTGGAGGAAGTAATGCTGCTGGAACCTATTATCATTTTTTACATGAAACCGATGTTAATATTATTGCCGTTGAAGCTGCTGGTTTGGGCGTCGATTCTGGTGAAAGTGCCGCAACATCTGTTTTGGGGAAAGAAGGTATTATACATGGTTGCAAAACCTTATTAATGCAAACAAACGATGGTCAAATAACAGAACCTTATTCTATATCTGCAGGTTTAGATTACCCAGGTGTAGGACCTATGCATGCCCATTTATGTAAAACAGGACGTGCAGAATTTATGGCTATTACAGATGACGAAGCTATGAAAGCTGGATTAAAATTATGCGAATTAGAAGGCATTATTCCTGCTATAGAAAGCTCACATGCCCTTGCTATTTTCGAACAAAAAAGTTTTAAACCAGACGATGTGGTAGTGCTGAGTTTGTCTGGCCGGGGTGATAAAGATTTAGAGAATTATATTGATTACTTTAAAATATAAATGCACATAAAAAATAAAGTTAGAACTTAAGTTAAAAACAGAACATTCTAAATATTCAAGTCCCGAGTCAATTCTGCGAATTGATCTGCCAAGGCGAAGAATAAATGAAGAAAAGCTCCGAAAACAGGAGAACACAGTTCGACGCGGAGTTTTCAAATTGGTTTTCAGTTTGAAAAACTGAAAAATTCCTTGACTTGGATGTCTTTTTTTGGTTCGTTTTTTGGACAAGCAAAAAATGAACAAAAGAAAAATATAATTAAAAAATAGATTCCTGCTTTCGCAGGAATGACAAAAAAATGAACAGAATAAATCAAAAACTAAAAGAAGACAAGAAGTTACTTTCTATATACTTCACAGCGGGCTATCCAGATATCAACGATACCGCTTCTATCATTAAGGATTTAGAAAAAAACGGTGTTGATATGATCGAAATAGGCTTACCTTTTAGTGATCCTTTAGCAGATGGTCCAACCATTCAGGCAAGTTCTACACAAGCCTTAAAAAATGGCATGACAACCGAGGTTCTTTTTGAGCAACTAAAAGACATTAGACAATCGGTTAATATTCCTTTGATTATTATGGGTTATTTTAATCCGATGTTTCAATATGGTGTAGAAGCTTTTTGCAAAAAATGTCAAGAAATCGGTATTGACGGCTTAATAATCCCCGATTTACCAGTAGATGTATATCATGAAAAATATCAACCCATCTTTGAAAAGTATGGTTTAATAAATGTATTTTTAATAACACCACAGACTAGCAATGACCGTATTCGCTACATAGACTCTATTTCTAATGGGTTTATTTATATGGTTAGTAGTGCCAGCACCACTGGTGCCAAAGTTGGTTTTGGAGAAGAACAAACCCAGTATTTTGAGCGTATAGGTAGCATGAACCTTAACAACCCTCAAATTGTCGGATTTGGTATTAGCAATAATCAAACGTTTACTCAAGCAACTACTTATGCCAAAGGTGCTATTATTGGTAGTGCTTTTGTAAAACATATAACCAATGAAGGGATTAGCAAAATCGGTAATTTTGTAAGCTCTATATTAAACCATGAATAGATTGAAAGTCGAGAGACATGGTTTTTTAAAATGGTATCTAACTGTTTTAATAGATAACTACGCTAATTTTTCTGGTAGAGCAAGGCGACAGGAATATTGGGTGTTTTTTTTGTTTCAAATTGGTTTGTTTTTTTTACTAGGTTTTGTATCAGTTGCTCTAGAAGATCTTTTTGAAAATTCATTATTTGGCATCATTATAATTGGTTACTTACTGGGTACTTTAATTCCCTGGCTGGCAGTTAATGTAAGGCGCTTGCATGATACTGGAAAAAGTGGGGGCTATCTTTTTATAAATTTAATCCCTCTAGTTGGAAGAATTTGGTATCTCGTTTTAATGTGTACAGATGGGGATCATAGACCAAACATGTATGGCCTCGATCCAAAAGCCAATAATGATTATGATGAAATTGATGAAATTGGAAAACCACTATTAGACAACTAAATTATGCACTTAAACATCGTATTAATAGAACCCGAAATCCCTAACAATACAGGTAACATTGGTCGCTTAGCACTAGCATCAGGGTCTCGTTTACACTTGGTAAAACCCTTTGGTTTTGAGATTGACGACACCCGATTAAAGCGTGCTGGATTGGATTATTGGCAGCATTTATCGGTAACTTATTACGATAGTATTGATGATTTTTTCCTAAAAAATAAAGATCAAAAAATGGTTTTTCTTTCCAGTCATGGAAAAAAAGATCATTGGAACCTCCCTTTTGAAGACAATTTATTTTTAGTTTTCGGAAAAGAATCTGTTGGACTGCCTAAGTCTATCATTGAAATGAATCAAAACAGGCTTTTTAAAATTCCATTGTACAGTAAGCATGTTAGGAGCTTAAATTTAGCAAATGCTGTTAGTATTGTGGTTTATGAAGGGTTAAAACAATTACAATAATAGAACTGTAATATCCGTGACGTTAAAAGGCAACTCCTAAAGTATCGTTTATTTCCTTTTTCTATTCTTCAACATATTTAAATACATCGCTTCCACTTTAGTTCGCGCCCAAGGTGTACGGCGTAAAAACTTTAAGCTCGATTTTACAGAAGGGTTATCTGTAAAACATCTAATTTTAATGGTATACCCCATATACTCCCAACCGTAATATGCAACCAAATCATTGATAATTTGTTCTAGTTTTATTCCGTGTAATGGGTTATTGGGCTGTGTTTCCATAAAACTTATTTTATCAGGCTCTTAATCTTTACAGCTTTTTCAAAATGGTCCAACTTATGTTCCATAATCCACCAAGTCGCTGCTTCCATGAGCAACTCAGGATTATCATTTTTATTGGCAAAAAAAGCATAAAAAGACAAACCCACATTGGGACCTTTCTCTTTTATTTTTTTATTACAAATCTCAATAATTTTGTCTTTTAAAATTTTTTGCATACTATTTTCTAATGTCTTTTATTACCACTACGTCTATCATTATTCCCCTTAGAACGTCGTCTTGAATTATTATTTTTATGTCTACTTGTTCTTGAATTTCCAGAACCCGAATTTCTTCTAGACCTATTTCCACCGCGCCCCTGTTGTCTTTTTTCTGGCTCTGTAGAAGCATTGGGGTCGGGTTCAAAACCTTCTATAATTTCCACTGGAAGCTTCATATCTATCAGTTTCTCAATACCTTTCAAATACGTTGTCTCATCAGCACTAACCAGCGACAAAGCTTCTCCTTTGGCCCCTGCTCTGCCTGTCCTTCCTATTCTATGAACATAATCTTCAGAAATATTAGGCAGCTCAAAATTTATAACATGTGGCAATAACGGAATATCTAATCCTCTGGCAGCAATATCGGTCGCCACTAAAACACGAATGCTACCTTTTTTAAACCCTGTCAGTGCTTTAGTTCTGGCACTCTGACTTTTATTTCCGTGTATCGCAGCTGCACTAATATTAGCACTTATCATTTTTTTACAAAGTCTATTTGCACCATGTTTTGTACGTGTAAAAACGAGTACTTGCTTCCAATTACCGTCAGAAATCAATTTAATAATCAATCCTGTTTTTAAACCTTTAGCAACACGATAAACCTTCTGGTTAATAGCCTCTACAGTAGTGTTTTCTGGGGTAGCCTCCACTTGTACTGGATGATGCAAAATGCCGTGAGCCAATTTCTTTATATCTTTTGAAAACGTTGCCGAAAACATTAAATTTTGTCTTCTGTCTGGAACCATCTTTATTATTCGTTCAATATCACGTAAAAAACCCATATCCAGCATGCGATCGGCTTCATCTAAAACAAAAATTTCAATTCTTTTTAACGATAGCAACCCTTGGCTTTCCAGGTCTAATAAACGTCCTGGAGTTGCCACTAAAATATCAATTCCCTGGCGAATCCTTGCTACTTGAGGTTTCTGGTTTACACCACCAAAAATAACAGCACTTCGTAGATTCAAAAACTCACTATACTCTTTAACATTTGCATATACCTGCGCTGCTAATTCTCTTGTTGGGGTTAAAATTAAAGCACGAATAGGCCTGTATTTCTCTTTCGGGTTTTCAGAAAGTATATGTAAAAGCGGTAATGTAAAACCTGCTGTTTTCCCTGTGCCTGTTTGGGCAGATGCCAAAACATCTTTTCCTTCTAGAACAGGTGGAATGGCTTTTTGCTGTATAGGTGACGGAGTTGTGTATCCCTTTTTGCTAATCGCTTTTAGCAAAGCTTGAGAGAGGCCTAATGAATTAAATGACATATAAATTGTTTGGTAGCCCTTTATTGGGGGGTGCGAGATGACAACTTATAAATTAAACATCACCTCTTTAATTAAGGCGCAAATGTACAGCTAATTTTCTCCACGACCTTTTAATTATCTTTTTTAAAAGAAAAACAACTAACTTCGTTTTTCGCTTAAAACCCTTAAAATTCAATATGAAAAAAATCTTATTAGCATTTGGATGCTTAATCTTCTTAATTTCAAGCTGTTCGAAAAAACAAAATATACCAACACTAAGCTATATTGAAGAACCACATTCTTTTTCTCAACCTAACGAGGCTGTTATTACACACATGGATTTAGACATTAATGTAGATTTCAATAATGAAATGATACATGGCAAAGCTTCTTATTTAATTAAAAGCAATGAGGCTTCACAAATTATTCTCGATTCAAAATTTTTAACCATTGAAAATGTACAAGCCGATGGTAAGGACACCTCATTTTCTTTAGGTGAATTTGATAAGCAGTTAGGAAATCCTTTAAAAATAGATATTAATAAGCATACAAAGCGCATCACTGTTTTTTACAAAACCACAAATAAGACTGAAGCTCTACAATGGTTAAAACCTCAGCAAACAACAGATAAAACACACCCTTTCTTATTTACACAGGGACAGGCCATTTTAACGCGAACATGGATCCCTATTCAAGATAGCCCACAAATTAGAATTACTTATAATGCCAAAGTGCAGGTTCCATCTCAACTTATGGCAGTTATGAGTGCCGAAAACCCCAAATCAAAAACACCAGACGGTCATTATTCCTTTAAAATGGCACAGCCTATTCCGCCTTATTTAATTGCTCTTGCTGTGGGAGATATTGAATATAAAGCCATAAGTAACCGAACTGGGATTTATGCCGAAAAATCTATGGTAGAAAAGGCACATTATGAGTTTTCAGATATGGAAAATATGGTGGCTTCAGCTGAAGCTCTGTATGGCAAGTACGCCTGGGAACAATTTGATGTGATCGTTTTACCTCCTAGTTTTCCTTTTGGTGGTATGGAAAACCCGCGATTAACCTTTGCTACACCTACAGTAATTGCTGGTGATAAAAGTTTAACTTCGCTTATTGCCCATGAATTAGCACATTCCTGGTCGGGAAATTTAGTAACCAATGCCACTTGGGACGATTTTTGGCTTAATGAAGGCTTTACAGTATACTTTGAAATGCGCATTATGGAGGCCCTTTACGGTAAAGACAGAGCCAATATGTTAGCTCGTATCGGGAGGCAGGATTTAGAGGAAGAAATAGAAGGCTTTAAAGATGCTCCAGATGAAACAAAACTGAAACTAAACTTAAAAGGTCGCAATCCTGATGATGGTATGAATAGTATTGCATATGATAAAGGTTATCTCTTTTTAAGAACACTAGAAGAGACTGCTGGTCGCGAAAATTTTGACATTTTCTTAAAAAACTATTTTCAAAAACATGCTTTTTCAACAATCAACACCGAAAAATTTGTTGATTTTTTAAATGAAAACCTACTAGAAAAATATAACATAGCATTTAATACAGACGCATGGATTTATACGGCAGGTATTCCTGATAATCAAGCCATCATTTCTTCTGATAAATTCAAAACGGTTGAAAAAACAATACAGCAGTTTGTTAAAACCAATATAGTAGACAAAACACTTACCGAAGGTTGGACCACTCAGGAATGGGTGCATTTTGTTCGAAATTTCCCTAATGATATTAAAACAGGACATTTAGCTATGATTGATAACGCTTTCAATTTAACCAACTCTAACAACTCATACATTGCTATGGTTTGGTATGAGCAAGCTATTAATCATAATTATCGCGGAAATAATATTGATACTAAAATTGAAGAATTTTTAATTAGAGTGGGGAGGCGCTGGTATGTTTCCACCATCTATAAAGCTTTTAAAAGAAATGACAAAACAGACGAGGCTTTAGCTATTTACAAGAAAGCAAGATCGAATTATCATGCGGTGACAGCTAATACTATTGATGATTTGTTGGGTTATAACTAAGGTTAATATATTTTTATGGTACTAAACAACTAGATAAATATGTTATTCAGAAGGAGGAACATCTGAAGAATCTTAAAAATGAATCTCTAAAAAAACTCACGATACTGCAGCACCCTAAAATCAAAGGTGTTGAATTTAGGATTTTTAGATTTTAGCTGTTTATATAAAGGGATTCTACTTATTGAAATATTGGCTGCACCAGATCCCGAGGTTAAGGATACAGTCTTGATAATTCTTGACGAAGTTTCGACTGCGTTCAGCCTGACAGGTAGTTCAAACTTATGTATTCGGGGAATTTCGTTTGAAATTAGTTCTAGCTTCATGTTATAACCCTTAATATGTTTTCTAAAGAAATATTCTGGACCGTTTTTACTATTTCCTCCTGTAAACAATAAAGTGTCTATTGATGGATATTGCTTCAAATACCCTATAATATCACGAAGTTTTATGTTTTGCATACCTAAATCGGATGCATCAATTTTTTCGCGCTCTGCACTTTCAACAATATCGCAAACGCCAATTTTATTTTTAATTAAAAATTGCTTGCGTTGTTCAATGGCTTCTTGAGAATTATCATAACGTAAATTTAGCCCATGAATCTCATCAATAAACAACCAGAGTGAGTTATAATAACTTCCGTAGCAAAAATCTACATCTTTCTCTAAAAGTTCTCCCGTAGTAAACCTCGGTGGTGGTAAGGTTCCTACGATTAGTTTTGTTGTATCGTTTTGAATAAACGGTTTGTACGGGTGGGTGTGTTTAAACATAATCTTCTTTATAGACATGAATCTGCCTAATTTTTACGCAATTCAAATTTAACAGATTCTACATCACATTTCAATTTTTCTTATGGTCGTCAACTTATATTTTATATACTCTAGATTGCATGACACTTCCGTTTAATTATTTCTTAAAAGTAATGAAACTGGTGTAATATCAAATTAAACTTCATAAGATACAATTCTATTTACTCAAAATTTGCGGTTTTAGCTAAAAACGGGGTGTTTTATAAAATCAAAACACGTTATTTTTGCTGTATTAAAATACTTTTTGATCAAGATGGCATCATAGTTGAAGATAAGAGTAAAAAATATTAAAACTAATTATAAAAAGAATGAAAAAAAGCCCAATCATCTTATTTATATTGATATTAATCTTATCAATGCATAAACAAGTATTAGCGCAAAACAACCAAGCAATCTCTCATGAGAAACATAAGAAATTCATTGTTTCTATGAAGTCAAATAAAAACAGGGATGTTCGTTATAATAGTGCGATCCATTACTTTACGAACGAATGGCATACTACTTTTCAGCTACAAGATGTATGTTATTATATGCCCAATGATCAAATTAAATACGAGCTTTGTTTAGCTGCGTACCCAAAAGTTATTGATAAAAATAATTTTTTCAATATTTACGATTCATTCGCTACGTTTTCTCATGCCATAAAACTGTACCATAATACCCAAGCCAAAGATGGGAGTTTAGAATTTGAAAACCATCCAGACAGGGATTATGCTTCTATTGTTTTTCCAAATTCTGATGGTTATATAGGCCTAACGGGAGTTAATTGTAATTTGCCTATGGCCCAAAACGACTTTAACTATTTTTTCGACAGTTTGTTGTTTGACAGTAATGACAACCAACGATTAGATTTTTTAAAGCAACAGGTTACTTCGCATTGTTTTTCAACGGCTCAAATAATGAAATTAGGCCTGGAATTACAATTAGAAAAAAATCGTTTAACGTTTCTAAAATTTGCGCTGGACAAATGCTTCGATATAGAAAATTTCATTGAAAGTACACAACTTATAAGTCATACCTATTATAAAGATGATTTGAAAGTGTTTATTGAAGATTATTTAATATTTATAAGCCCTGTTACCGATCATCCTAATAACAACTGTTACATCAATGATGAAGCGTTCTTGCAGGTTCTTATATCGATTAAAGATCAAATTTTCTCGGATAAACAAAAAGAGATGGCTAAAAAAAATATAGAAAAAAAATGTTTCTCAATGGAACAATTGCTGGAAATCGTATCCATATTTAAATTTGACAAAGACAGGTTAGAAATAATTAAGTTTTTATACGACTATGCGCCATTTCCAGATAAAATGTATGTATTTAGAAACAAATTGAAATTTTTAAACTCTAAGCAAAAACTCGATAAGTTTCTCATTGACAAACAATAACAACAACTCACTTTATCCTCCTTTTTTAGGTTTTATATATGCAAACCATACAAGAGTTAACAGACAAGTATACCAAAGGCAAGAATGTACCGACGTTAGACGATCTTTTTGATCGTATATCACTTGATGGTTCACCTCAAGAAAAGGAACTAGTAGCCGATGCCTATCTTTCAGATTTTGGGGAATCTCATTATGATTATATGTGCGGTAAACTAAATGAACTTGAATGGATATGGGACATGATGGATTGGATAGAGAAAATAGAAATATTAACCCCTGATTTTGATCAATCCAACTTCTACAGAGGGCATGTCTACGAAATGCTCTCAAGTACAAGCAAGGAACATGAGGATAAAATTAAATTTAACAAGTTATGTATAGCTCATTTACAAAAACAACTAGATGTTAATGAAGAAGATGTTTCGTTACTGATCGATTTAGCTCAAAACGTTTTTAGGTCCTGCAGATTGACACAGAACTACCAAAAACAAATATTCGATGACATAAAATCCCTATTTCTTAGGGCGCTCCATTTAGAAAGAAAAGAAAAACACCAGTCAAATTTCTTTGGTTTTAATGGTTCTGCAATTAGTGGTTTTTTAAATATATCCTATGAGTTTTTAGCATTGGCATTCGACAATAACACTTATATTCATAATGAGTTTATAACAGCTTTCAAAAAAGCGATTAAACCCTATACAGAAAAAGATCCTTCTATTTATTACCATTGGGCCGAAACGTTAGTTCGAATTACAGGTTGGGTAGATTACCCTAAAATAGAAACGTGCAGGATCTCTCAAGAAGTAGTCAACGATATATGGGAAGAAGTTAAAATAGTATTAAGCCAAGCCACAGATATACAATCTAATGATGAACATTTTTTAACAAGCATTGGGCACCTTTTCGATAAAGTAGCAAAAAAAGAAGTCGGTTTATCATATTATGAAACTGCATTTAATTATTATTCTAAAGCTTTGGAGATAAATGGTGAAACTTGGTCAAATCCATATTATGCGAGCCATGCAATCCAAATGATGGCTCTTATCCATCTTAAAAATAATGATCGTAATAAATCTATTAAACTATTTAATCAAGGGCTCCGTATTTTTGAAAATGCTCAGCAGAAAGTAAGCGACTTTCAGTTAAGTGTTTATCACGGCGACTACCTCTATGACTATTCGAAATATTTAGAAAACTTCTCTAACCGAGATACATTATTAGAAGCTAAAAAACAGTATGAAGACAGCCGTATTTTAGGAAAAGATTTTTATACACATCCATACTACGGTTTAGCAAAAACGACTTTACGTTTGGGTGACAAAAAAGAATGTTTAAGCATACTAAAAACTTGCGGAGCGCTCTTTTCTAACGAATATCACACCCATGGTTTTAATGACATTATTGATGACAAGGATTTTACTAAAGTGCGAGAGGGTATACTTAATATTATAAAAAATTTAAAGACCAGCCAATAACTTTTCAACCTCTAAGATCGTTGCTCTATAAATACGTTTATTAGGTTTCGTCATGTGCTGAGACTCTGTAGATACATCTTCCAATATCTCTTTGGCCTCATCTTTTTTATTCCTGCTCAACAAGAACTTCGCATATATTAAACGTTCATCGTAAAAAGAGTATCGAACATCTATTTGTTTTAAGTTTTCTTCAGCCTCCTCTAATTTACCGACTCTTTCTAATGCCAATCCGTATAAAAACTGTGTTCGGGATTTCTTAAATTCTGGATGCTCTTTTATCCTTTCTACATACAAAATAACATGTTCACAATCCTCTATATTAAAATAAGCTTCTATCAATTGTTTAATGACATAAAAGTCGTTTTGCGAACTGTCCTCCAAAGCTTCCAGATAATGAGGAATCGCACTATTATAATCCTTAATTTCCAAATAGGCATCGGCTAAATTTACCCTATTTTGATACGACTCAGAAAATTGAAGCTGCTTCTCTAAATCCTTCACCTTTTTAGTCGGGTTTATAATATGTGTGATTTCATTTGTGATTTTTTCTGCATCCCGTTTGTTATAAACCTGGGTAATTAAATAAATAACACAACCTATAACTGGAATAAAGAATATGATGAAAAACCAATAGTAAGGATTCCTGTTTTTATAAAGATGATAAATACAAAAAACCTGAAGCGCAATAATTAAGTAATAATACATTTATGGTTGGAAATATTGTAAGTAGTAATTAAATTATTCTTACTCAAAATGACATTAAAGTTATCTGATAAAAACTAAATCAGTCTCTGTAGACATGGGCTCGCTAAAGTTATAGCCTTCGTAATTAAACCCCTTTAAATCATCCAAAGTATTGGCATTGGTATCAACAATATAACGCGTCATATAACCTCGGGCCAACTTGGCAAAAGTCATAATCGTTTTATATTCACCATTTTTTAAATCTTTAAAATTTGCAGTAATCACTGGTACTTTTAATGTTTTGGTATCGATGGCTTTGAAATATTCGTTACTGGCCAGGTTTAAAAACAATTCACCATCTTCTAATTCTTCGTTTAAAACCTTTGTAATTTGCTTTTTCCAAAACTCATAAAGGTTTTTATTTTTTCCAACGGGAAATTTAGTCCCCATTTCCAAGCGATATGGTTGAATTAAATCGGTTGGTTTCAATAGCCCATATAAACCCGAAATGATACGGACCCTATTTTGTAACCTATCTATTTTTTCTTCTGTAATCGTATAAGCATCCAAGCCTCTGTATACATCACCGCTAAAAGCATAAACCGCAGGTCGTGCATTATCTGTTGTGAAAGGTAATTGCCAATCCTGATTACGCTCATAGTTTAACTGGCCCAAAGCATCAGAAATACTCATGAGTTTCGATAAACTTTTAGCAGACTTTTTCTTAAGTAGTTTGTTTAAGCGTTCAGATTGTTTTAAAAACTGAGCCTCGGTATGTCTGGTTGTAGGCAACTGACTTTCAAAATTAAGGGACTTTGCTGGTGACAGGACTAATTTCATTAAAGCTATTTTTTAATTAACTAAATTACAATAATTCTTTTATTTCTCCATTTTCAAAACTAAAGTTATAATCCCCTTTAATAATAAAATTTGAAGTAAAAGCTTCTTCTTGGATAGGATGCCATTTTTTTACAGTGTTATTTACCAAAATAAACAAACCTTCATCATTTCCCAAAGCACAAAAACGGGTAAGGTTGCCACTAAAAATTGGAATACTTTTAATATTGTTTATGACATTATAAATAGTTTCAATATCTGTAGTAGCAATTGCCATTTCACTTATTGATAAAATACTTTTAGCAGAAAAGGACTTATAACTCCCCATATTTAAATTTTTCCTGGCAATAAACTCTACAATATTTTTATCTGCATCATAAAAATAAATGGCTTTGGCGTTCCAATCTTTAAAATCCGATATTAGATTATCCCCATCTGGTATTATTTGTACACGCTTTTGCAACCATAACAAGGCTTCCTTTTCTTGATTTGATGGTATGTTAAATGCAAAGTGTGATGCATTAACAGCTTTTTTATCATATTGAAAGGACATGATACTCTCCCCTGCCTTAAATGAGATTTTTTCTTTGGATTCCAAAATCAATTCAAAACCTAAAACCTTTTGATAAAACTGCTTTTGCTTTTGAATGCTTTTTGTAAAAAGGATAATCTCTTCAATCTTCATACTCCAAATATAAGTCCTAATGCGCTATCGTTCTTATGATTTAAAATGATAAAATTTATATATGAATAAGATGTTTTTATGTGTTTTTTACAGGCTATAAAAACATACAAAAACACCAACAACCACCTAACTCACTCACTATAAGATCGTTTAACAAATAAAAAATACAGAGCCTACATGTTATTCCCTTGGCTTTATCAGAAAAATTATCGAACTTAGTTCAGTGTTCATGCACCAATTTACCTAAGCAAAGCTTATTTAAAATTCATATGCTTTATATATGGTGCCAAATATAAAATAGCGTAATAAGAGCCTAATAATTAATCAACATGGAAGACAAATTCTATATCGCCATTATAACTGCCATTTTTGCCCTTACGACAGCCATTGTACAACTAATAATAACTAGAAAGAACGCTGTTAAAATTGAAACTTTAAAAAGTAAATTAGATATTTCGAAAACCTATAGCGAAGAACTCATTAAAGCCTATGCCGATTCGTTTTTTGATAATTTCCAAGATGAACTGAATTTTTTAAAAGATTATCTAAAAGAACTACAACTACACAAAGAATACCTGAGAGATATTATTAAGTATCCTGATGAGTATTCAGCCAATACCACAAAAGAAGCACTGTTAGAACGTCAACGTACTATTATTGATTTATATTCAAAATCACAATTAAGTATTTCAGAAAGTACTCAGAAAAAAGCCCACTACTTAAAAAACCTCATTATTGAAAGCACAGAGATTACAGTAGAATTTCTAAAAGTAAAAGATCAGGAAAAGAAAACCTTATTGTTAAATATTTTGGATGAATTGAATAAAGAGCATCAAGATTTGCGCCAAATTGCTAAAGACGAACTAAATAATTTGTTTAAAAGCATTGATTCTCATGTAAATAAAAAAATTGAACATCGTGTTTAACAAGGTAGACATATCACGCATAGATACTATTGATAAGTTAAAAAAGGCACCAATGAATATCATTATTTGTGGCACACCCTATTGGGATAGAATATCATGCGAGATTATGAAAACATATCTACGACACTTTGAGTATCATTTCAAAATTCATAGGTTCCATAGTGTTCGCGATTTTGAAGAATTATTAACAAAATTAAATCGCTCTGAGATCGATAACATACACGCCTTCATTTCTCATAACCATAGTAATAGCGAAACCGTTTTATCTAAGTTAAACAATAGAAAATTAAAAAGTAATAAGAATATTTGTGTAACGGTTTCCAGCATTCGAGATGATAATAGAACCTATGATTTTATAGCTTCGATTAAATCTAGATTATCAGATTCTATAGAAATTTTTATCGATGTATTTATGGAGGCAGGACAAGCAGGCTACATGCAGTTCTTCGATGCATTGATTGAAAGATGGTTTTATTATATAAAATGTAGAAATGAAGGTAAAAACCCAAAACATCAAACGGTCGATTTACATAAATATCATTAAATACGACAAAAAATGTTATCTGTAACGAAAATTTTATTGAATTGCCTAACCATGACACTAAAAAATATAGGTATCCTATCCTAATTCCTGATTTTTAGTATACGTTTTCCATTTTTCAATGCACTGCTGCATATCGTCTGGAATCGGCGTATCAAATCGCATAAATTCACCTGTTTTTGGATGAGTAAACCCTAAGGTTTTTGCATGTAATGCTTGTCTTGTCAATACTTTAAAGCAATTCTCTACAAACTGTTTGTATTTTGTAAAAGTAGTTCCCTTTAATATTTTTTCACCACCATAACGAACATCATTAAAAAGTGTATGTCCAATATGTTTCATATGTACCCTTATTTGGTGGGTACGTCCTGTTTCGAGTTTGCAGGACACCAAAGTAACATACCCCAACCGTTCCAAGACTTTATAATGAGTTACAGCTGGTTTGCCCTTATGGGCTTCATCCTCTAAAAATACCGTGTTTTGTAATCGGTTTTTAGGATGACGACCAATATGGCCTTCAATACGACCTTCATCTGCTTCTATATGCCCCCAAACGAGTGCAACATACTCACGCTCACTAGTTTTTTCAGCAAACTGTAACGATAAGTGGGCCATGGCTTTTTCAGTTTTTGCAACCACTAAAAGTCCGCTAGTATCCTTATCTATTCGATGTACCAACCCTGGACGATCACTAGAGTTATTGGGCAAGTTATCAAACCGATGAATTAAAGCATTTATAAGTGTCCCCGAATAATTACCATGCCCTGGATGTACGACCATACCTGCTGGCTTATTAACTACAAGAAGCGACTCATCTTCATAAATGACATCAATAGGAATATCTTCTCCAACCAATAAATTTTCGTGTGGTGGGTGTGTAAATAAAACACGTATTCTGTCTAAAGGTTTTACTTTATAGCTGGATTTTACAGTCTCATCATTAACAAAAATACTACCGTTTTTTGCGGCAGTCTGAATTTTGTTTCGAGTTGCATTTTCAACAAAATTCATCAAATATTTATCTATACGCAAAGGGGTTTGGCCCCTATCAACTGTAAAAGCATAATGCTCATAAAGATTGTCTTCGTCTGGTAATTGCGGTGTATAATCGTCCATTTGTAGTAAAATTAGATGTTAATAGACCGCTTAATTTTAAGGTCGTTTACCATTCCCTAAAACCAAATCTATTTTTGAAGTTTTTGCTAACTTATCACCTTTTTCGATAGCCTTCCCTTTATAACGCATCTTTAATACGAGGTCTTTACCAATATTATTTTCGTAAGTCACTTTACCCACCTGAAACCCTAGGGCTTCTAGCATTGGTTTTGCTTGTCTGAAAGTGCGTTCTTTTAAGTTTGGAACTTGTATTTTTCTATATCCAGATGGATTGAGTGTTAAATATATTTTTCGGTTCTCTTTAACTTTCGATCCTGCTGGCGGCTCTTGTTCGATAACGGAAAACTTAGGATAATTTGGGTTAAAATTAGCCGAATCTTGAATTTGCATCACCAAATTATTCTCTTTTAGCTCCATATCTGCAACACTAATGGATTTACCCGTTAAATCTGGAACCGTTTCAAAATCACCATGATTTGTTGAAGACTTTAACCATTTAAGCATAATAAAACACAAAATAACAACAGCAACCACCGCTAAGATAATTTGTTTTAAAAATATTTTACTGGTAAGGAATTTAAGTAGACTCATTTATAATTTTTTCGATAAGGCAAATATATAAAAACAGAACTGTTTTTTCTTTTGCAATATATATGATATTTTAGCTTGGCTTATATTAACTCATAATAGATACGTTTTATTATCTATTCTTAGATGAATACAAATCATAATTAAAAAGGTTTTCGTCTTCGCGGAAATAAAAAAATATGCTTACAAAAAAAAACATTGCAATAATCATGGGCGGGTTTTCAAGTGAATATGAAATCTCTCTTAAAAGCGGAAATGTTGTTTATGAAACATTAGATACTACTAAATACAATACATATCGCATTCATATATTTAAAGACAAATGGGTATATGTCGATGCTAATAATGCCGAATTCCCTGTTAACAAGGATGATTTTTCTGTGCGGGTTGCCAATCGGGTTATTACTTTCGACTGCATCTTTAATGCGATTCATGGGGCTCCTGGTGAAGATGGGTATATGCAAGGCTATTTCGAGCTACTTAATATCCCACATACAAGCTGCGGTATGTATCAAGCTGCTCTAACATTTAGTAAACGAGATTGCCTAAGTGTTTTAAAACCTTACGGTATTAAAACAGCAACTTCTTTTTACTTAAATCTGGGAGACGTTATTAATGAGGATAGTATCATCGATAAGGTCGGTTTGCCCTGTTTTGTTAAAGCCAATAAAGCAGGAAGTAGTTTTGGAGTCACTAAGGTGCACAAAAAAGAAGATTTGCAAAACGCCATTGATGTCGCTTTTAAGGAAGATGATGAAATTATTATTGAGTCTTTTTTAGATGGCACTGAAGTTTCTGTTGGTGTTATTACTTATCGAGGAGAAACCAAAGTATTACCGATTACCGAAATTGTAAGCGAAAATGATTTTTTTGATTACGAAGCTAAATATTTGGGGAAATCTCAAGAAATCACGCCAGCTCGATTAAATAAAGAACAAGAAAACAAAGTAAATATACTTGCCAAAAAAGTCTATAACGTTTTAAAAATGAAAGGTTTCTCGCGTACTGAATTTATTTTTAAAGACGATGAGCCTCACATGCTGGAAATGAATACAGTACCTGGGTTAACAAAAGAAAGCATTTTGCCACAACAGGCTGCAGCAGCTGGTATTTCGTTAGTAGATTTATTTGACAATGCTATTGAAGAAGCTTTAAAACAACCTTGATTATCAAAAAAAAAATCAGATAATCAAAACATATTAAGTCAGAAAAATAATAAGTTTTAAATAAAATTTGTAACTTTAAGAACATGAAACAAGCCATATTCCCAGGATCTTTCGATCCTATAACATTGGGACATTATGATATTATAAAACGTGGTGTTACCCTTTTTGATGAAGTAATAGTGGCTATTGGGGTAAATGCTGATAAAAAATATATGTTCTCTTTAGAGGAACGTAAACGGTTTATTGAAGAAGCTTTCGCTGATGAACCAAAAATAAAGGTTGTTACTTACAAAGGGTTAACAGTAGACTTTTGTAATGAAATAGGTGTGGAATTTATATTGCGCGGACTTCGTAATCCTGCAGATTTTGAATTTGAAAAAGCTATTGCTCATACTAATCGTGACTTAGCTCCTATTGAAACTGTGTTCCTTTTAACATCGGCTGATACGTCTTATATAGCATCATCTATTGTAAGAGATGTTATAAGAAATAATGGAGATTACACAAAACTTGTACCTAAAAGCGTAAAAATTAAATGAAACTAATCTGGACTGCTAGTTTGTTTTTTATAGTTATTTTTAATAGCTATGGCCAAAAAGCCTTAAATAGTGAACGTAAGGAAGCCATTTCTCTTGAGATTAAGCAAATGTTTGACAACTTTCATAAGGACATTACAAAAAATGGCTTAATAAGTGAGTTTAAATATTTAGACGACTCTTCGGATTTCTTTTGGGTCCCACCAGGTTACAAGAAAACATTAGACTATAGTACCATAAAAGATATTTTAACCAAAAATTCGAAAACCGTAAACTTCATTGAGTTTTCTTGGGAAAATATAAAAATAGTTCCCTTAACAAATGAAATAGCGACTTATTCTGGTGTTGTAAAATGTGTTCAGGTTGATACTGCCCACAATCCCATAACTTTTAAAATAATTGAATCTGGAACCTTGATTAAACGAGAAGATGGCTGGAAATTCTTAAACGGCCAATCGAGAAGCCTAAACTAAAGGCAAAATTAAAAAACTACTGTTAATTAGTAACATTTCACACTTATTATATACTAATAAGTAAATAATTACTTCTAACAGTTTATGCTACAAAGAATAAAATATATTCTCCTTAAGTTAAAACTCATTCAACCTTCTGAAAGAGATATTCGAATATGGATATTAACAGAACGGGTTAAAAGAATAGAGTATGCTTTAGAACATGGTAATTATAAAACTAGAAAATTAGCAGCAGAAGCTCTTGGCGAGACTGGTTACAAGTCATCCATCCCTATACTTTTTAGAGCTATAAACGACAAAGTACACAATGTATCTGTGGCAGCTTTAAATGCCCTTGAAGCGATTGGTTGTAATGACGAATTAGGGACTGCTATTATAAAAAAGCGATTTAATTGGGTAAAAGATAAACGCGAAAAAAAAGCTAAACTAGAAGCCAATAAAGGTAAAAAGTATAAGATCTACAGATGGGAACGTGCCAGTAAAAAATCTTTTGATCGTGTAAAAGAACAACTTAAAAGGCCCATGAGATAGCTTCTAGCTTCTAGCTTCTAACTTCTAACTTCTAACAACATTACAATTTATATTCCGAAAGCCCTTTGGTAAACGCCTCAGGGTTTTCGGCTAAATGGTAACGTGGGTCGTCTATGTCTTCAATAATAACTTCTCTAAATTTCGGACTGGATTTATACAACAAGATTTTACAATCTTCGCTTAAATGTTTCAGCCTTATTGTTTTTCCTTCGGCTTCATATTTATTTACTAAATTGAAAATAGCTTCAATGGCAGAATGATCACTTACTCTCGATTCTACAAAGTCAACTTCTACTTCTTGCGGATCGTTTTTAACATCAAATTTCTCATTAAAGGCTATAATAGATCCAAAAAATAAAGGCCCCCAGATTTCGTATACTTTAGTACCGTCTTCACGCATGCGTTTTCTAGCTCTAATACGCTTGGCATTTTCCCAAGAAAAAACCAAAGCGCTTATAATAACACCAGCAATGACGGCAACAGCCAAATCAAAAATAACAGTCAGGGAAGATACCGCTACCAAAACGATAACATCGGTTATTGGAATCTTATTTAAAATTCTAAAACTACTCCAGGCAAATGTACCTATTACAACCATAAACATAACACCTACTAGAGCAGCAATTGGAACCTGTTCAATAAGCCCAGAAGCAAACAATATAAAAAACAATAACATTAATGCAGCGACGATACCAGACAATCTGCCACGACCACCTCCTTTAATATTAATAAGTGATTGTCCGATCATGGCACAACCACCCATACCTCCAAATAATCCAGTAATAATATTAGCACCGCCTTGTGCCATACATTCCCTATTGGTGTTTCCTCTAGTATCTGTTAGTTCATCAACAAGGTTTAATGTCATTAACGACTCAATTAAGCCAATCGCCGCCAAAATTAACGCGTATGGTCCAATAAATCTTAAGGTTTGCCAGTTAAATGGCACCTTAGTAAAAATATCTGTTTGAAACTGAGGCAGCCCACCTTTTAAGCCTTCACCTCCTCCATCACGAATAAAACTTCCTACTGTAGCCACATCAAAATCACCCAAAATGGCAATGGCAGAAACTACTAAAATAGCAATCAAAGCTTCTGGTAATTTTTTGGTTAGTTTAGGCAAACCAAACATAATTCCCATAGTTAAGGCTACAAGACCTAGCATAGTCCACATTTGAGCCCCACTAAACCAATCGCCGTTAACATCCCTAAACATTTTTAATTGTGCTAAAAAAATCACAATAGCTAATCCGTTTACAAATCCCATCATAACTGGATGTGGAATCAACCTAACAAATTTTCCAAGTTTTAAAACACCCGCAAGCATTTGTATAAAGCCCATTAAAATAACAGTAGCAAACAAATAATAAAGCCCAAGGTTTTCACCTTCAGCTCCAAAGGCATTACCTTCTGCAACTAAACTTACCATGACAACAGCTAAGGCACCAGTCGCACCACTAATCATTCCTGGGCGACCGCCAAAAAGAGCCGTAATTAAACCAATCATAAAAGCAGCATACAATCCTACTAAAGGATCTACACCAGCAACAAAAGCAAAAGCTACAGCCTCTGGCACTAAAGCTAATGCTACTGTTATTCCGCTTAAAATATCGTTTTTGGCATTTGCCGTACGCTTTCTAATAAATTCTGTCATGGTTTATTTTTTGAAGCTGCAAATTTACACTTAAAATACAGAGAAACAACAAGTAATCTTTGTTTTGGTGAGAAACAACACTAAAACGTTTAAGTAACACTTTAAAAATCAAACTTTTACTCTTTATTCAACCATACCAAAGCTTCTTCTCTTTCTCGAAATAATTCTATATTAAGATTCGCATTACCGTTAACATTAATCAACGTTTTTGTAGACAGTACACCTCCACTAGTATTCGCTACCACAGCTATTGATTTTATTTCTTCTAAGCGGGCTATTATTTTTTGAGCCTCGAAAGTATAGGTATAACAATGTTTTCTGTTCACCAATAGTAAAAATGGAGCCTCTAAGTTATTGAGCAAAAAATCATGGTATTCACTAACCTTAACCGTATCCATCTCAATACCTTCATTCACAATAACTTCGGCTATATTTTTACCAATTTTATTAATGATACCGAAAGACAATTTATAAGTTTCCATGATAAAACTATTTTTGAGAGGTTAATAAAATTACAAAAAACTTCAAAAAAACTATCTTACAGCAATTACATAAGACATTACTTACAAACCTAAGTTAGTTATTTTTTTCTACTTTTAAGCTTTTTTAAGCATTTTATTGCAAAACAATTCCATATCAATAAATATATGAGATTAATCCTTATACTAGTAATCCTATGCATTTCCTGCACAAGTTCTAACCAAAAAACAGTATATGATTTTGAAACCCATTATGAAAAATCAAAAGGATTAGAGACCGCAACATATGAACAAACCATACAGTTTTATACAGATTTAGCAGAAGTATATCCTGAAATCTCAATACAAAACATAGGAAAAACAGATTCTGGTTATCCTTTGCATGTAGTTACCCTAAATCCCGATAGTGAATTTGATTTTTCTAAAATTCATGAAAATAACAAAGGTGTATTGCTAATAAACAATGGTATTCATCCAGGAGAAAGTGATGGTATTGATGCAACCATGATACTTTTTAGGGATTTGGTCCAAGGTAAAATTAAAATGCCTAAAGAAACAGTTTTAGTCACCATCCCCATTTATAATATTGGCGGGAGCCTTAATCGAAATTCTACCACGCGTACTAACCAAAATGGCCCAAAAGACTATGGGTTTAGAGGCAATGCAAGAAACTACGATTTAAATCGTGATTTCATAAAGTGCGATACAAAAAACGCAAAGGCATTTACCCAGATCTTTCATTTGGCAAAACCAGACGTTTTTATCGATAATCATGTAAGTAATGGTGCCGATTATCAATATACCCTTACCCATTTATTCACACAACACAATAAGCTTGGTAGTGATTTAGGTGAATACATCCATAATAATATGATGCCAAAATTAGAAGAGAAACTGACTTTAAAAGATTGGGACATTACGCCTTACGTAAATGTATTTAATGAAGTTCCCGAGAAAGGATTCTCACAATTTATGGATTCCCCAAGGTATTCAACAGGTTACACTTCTTTGTTCAATACACTTGGTCTGATGGTAGAAACTCATATGCTAAAACCATACAAGCAACGTGTTGAAGGTACTTACGAGCTTATGAAAAGTATGATTGAAATTATGGAGGAAGATCATATAGCTATCAAACAAAAACGAATACATGCTATAAAAAATGTTCATACTTACACTGAAACCTATCCACTTGACTGGAAAATTGATACAACAAAAAGCACCATTTTAAATTTTAAAGGTTTTGAAGGGGAGCAGATTGCAAGTAAAATAACTGGAGCTAAACGTTTGAAATACGATAGAAACAAGCCTTTTACAAAAAAGGTAACGTATCAAAATTATTATAAGGCTAAAGTAAAGATTAAAGTTCCCAGTGCTTATATAATTCCTAAAAGCAGGTATCGTATCATTGAACTTTTAAAATTAAATCAAGTGGAGATGACCCCATTAATAAAAGATTCAATAATCAAGGTAGAGTCCTATAAAATCAGCAATTTCGACACTCGAAAAACGCCTTACGAAGGACACTATCAACACTATAACACCAAGGTTATCAAAACTGAAAAAGAAATTAGATTTATAAAAGGGGACTATATTATATATACAAATCAATATGCTTTTAGGTATTTATTGGAAACTTTAGAACCACAAGCTCCAGATTCTTTTTTTAACTGGAATTTCTTCGACACCATTTTACAACAAAAAGAAGGCTTCTCTCCTTATGTTTGGGAAGACAAAGCTTTAGAGTTGCTAAACAATAACCCTGAACTAAAAGAAGCATTTGAGCATCGTAAAAAAGACTTACCCGCATTTAATAATAATTGGTACGCTCAATTGGACTGGATACACAAACAAAGTAGATATTATGAAACAGCCCATATGCAATACCCTATATACAGGATTAAATAAAATTAGTTAGACTAACAGTTTAATATTGGCATAAGAATTTCCCAGGGCCGTTTTAGCTTGATTTTCGTTTAACCATTCTACTTTGGTTATACCCTCTTCCTCTTGGGCGTATAAATCACCTTTGAAGCCTGTTTTCATTTCAAACCAATACGTGATTTTTATTTTATGACGTCCATTACGTTTAAAAATATGATAAGTAGTTTCTAAAGGCTTTATTATTTCTAGTCCACCAACTCCAGTTTCTTCAGATACTTCACGAATTGCCGTTTTTTCTATAGTCTCATTACCTTCTACCTTCCCTTTAGGTAAGTCCCATTTATCATTTCTGTATATAAATAAAATATCGTTATTGTCATTATATACCTTACCACCACCAGCTATAACGTTGGGCAGTTTTTTTAAGAATTTTTTCAGAAGTTTATCTTCTTTTTTATGAATAAGACGCACCTCTTTTAATGAAGTTGTATTAAGTTCTTTTATAACTTTTCCAATATTTACGGTATCTAGCAAATAATTTTTAAAGTTGATTTCTTGCTCAACCTTAGTTGTCAATATAATGGGTTTATCCCCAACAAAAACTTTATACATACTTTACAACTAACAATTACTAGATGGTAAAAATATCATTTTTAGTAACAATCTACTCATTGTTGAAAAAAATATTTTTATTCGTAAAGCAACCCTTAGGTAAAACTAAATTTATATGTAATTTTGCTTCCATGATTTTTAATAAAGAGACCGCAAAAAAAACAGCTGAAGTATTATTGCAAGTCAACGCAATAAAGCTTAGTCCAAATGATCCATTTACCTGGGCTTCAGGATGGAAATCTCCAATTTATTGTGACAACCGTATTGTATTATCGTTTCCATTAATTCGTAATTATATTAGTGAAACCATGGGTAAACAAATTGAAAGCCAATATGGTAAACCTGATGCTATTGCTGGTGTAGCAACTGGAGCTATCGGTATAGGTATGCTGGTTGCAGATTATTTAGGGCTGCCTTTTATCTATGTAAGACCAGACGCCAAAGGGCATGGTAGAAAAAATCAAATAGAAGGCTTTATTGAAGGCGGACAAAATGTTGTAGTTGTTGAAGACTTAATAAGCACAGGAAAAAGTAGCCTAAATGCCGTAAAAGCCTTGAAGGAAGCGCATATAAATGTTAAGGGTATGATTGCTATTTTTACTTATGGTTTTGATGTGGCTTCAGAAAATTTTAGTAAAGAGCATATAGAATTATTAACGCTTAGCAACTACGAAAATTTGCTGGAACAAGCTTTAGACACCAATTATATTTCTGAAAAAGAATTAAAGACATTATCTGAATGGAATAGTAACCCCTCAGAATGGAACGCTAATTGATATACTCATTACTAAAATAAAAATTCATGAAATTAGAATCTCCAAAAATTAACGTTAGCAAGTCTCCTCAAGAGGTATTTGATTTTTTATCTGATGTTAAAAATTTTGAATCTTTAATGCCTGAAAATATTAGTAAGTTTGAAGTTTTAGAAAATGACAAATTCTTATTTGCTCTAAAGGGTATGCCCGAAATTATTCTAAAAAAGAAAGAGGCCATCGCTCCAAATAAAATAGTTTTAGGAGCTGCTGGAGGAAAATTAGATTTTTCGCTTACTGGAAATATTGTTGAGGTTAATGAAACCTCTAGCGAGGTTCAATTAGAATTTACTGGAGATTTTAACCCCATGATGGCAATGATGATAAAAGGGCCTATTAGCAAGTTTATTGAAACCCTTGCTACCAGTATTCCAAATGCAATTTAATATAAAAGCTCTATAGTTTTTAAGTCAAACTCTTTTGTAATATCATCTTCCAACAAAACTTGTAGGTTTCCAGATTGGGAAATTCCTTTTATAAAACCAGAAAAAATAGAACCTTCAACATCTTTAAATGTTGAAGGTTTATTTTTTCTAAACAAGTATTTCTCGTATTCATTTTTTAAAATATGACATTGCCCTTTTTCCAAAAGAAGAAAATAGTGTTCTAAATTTTTTAGAATAGCATGAACGATTTCATCTAAGTCAAAAACTTTTCCCGATATAATTTTCAAAGATGAAGCTTTAGGTAAATTTTTAAATTCGGTTTGATTTACATTTAAACCAATACCAATAATAGAGGCATTAATATTATTTTGTTTTATGACATTTTCAATTAAAATACCACAAATCTTCTTGTCTTCTGACAAAATGTCGTTTGGCCATTTTACGCTTAATCGAGAAATTGAAAAAAATTGAAGTGTCTTTAATAAGGCTAAAGAAGTAACAATACTAATATAAAAAGGGTGTTCCAAATGAAATTGGGACATTTCCTTAAACACACTAAATGTAAGGTTTTTAGATGCTTCAGAGCTCCAAACTGTTCCCATTTGACCACGTCCTTGTGTTTGTTCTTTTGCAATAACTGTCGTATAATCTTGTATAATTTCCTTGGCACTAAGCTTTCTCAAATAGCTATTTGTAGAATCGATGGCATTAAGTTTGACTATAAGCATAATGAGGTTATTGTGACAGTATAAAATCTTATAACTATTTTAAAGTATAAAGAACTAAAAAAATAATAACTTTGCATAAATTAAATAAATTTAATGGCGAAAGAAAATATAAGCACAGACCAACTAATATCTGTAATAATAAATGGCATTGAAGATGTTAAAGGTGATAAAATAAATATTCTAGATTTAAGAGAGATTGAAAATACGGTTTGTGATTACTTTATAATTTGTGAGGGGACTTCAAACACACAGGTAAACGCTATAGTTAATTCAATACAAAAAAAAGTAAGCAAAGAACTTAAAGATAATCCTTGGCATACCGAAGGCGTAGATAACGCCGAATGGGTGTTAATAGACTATGTCAATGTTGTAGTACATGTGTTTCAAAAACATATTAGAGAGTATTATGATATTGAAAGTCTTTGGGGAGACGCAAAAACAACAGTTATAGAAAATAGTTACTAAAAAATCAGATGGCAAACGACAAAAAAAATACAAAAGACAAAAAACCAAAATTTAGTCCATATTGGATTTATGGCATATTAATAGCTGTTTTCTTAGGTTTTCAATTATTTAGTAATGGAAGCTACCAAGATGGTAATCAAACGACACCTTCAGACTTTTTTAGATTTTTAGAAGATGGAGATGTTGAGAAAGTTGATATTGTAAAGAATACACGCGTAGCCAGGGTTTACTTAACTAAAGACGCTGAAGCCAAAGAGGTTCATAAAAATTCAAAGCCTACAACACTTATTCCATCTTCAACAAAGTTACCAAACTATAAATTTGAGTTTGGTGATCTTCAAAATTTTGAGAATCGTTTAAACGAGCTAACAAAAGATTTAACCGTTAAACCTGTTGTAACATTTGATACAGAAACTAATGATTGGGGAAATCTTTTGATGGGCATACTTCCTTTTATTTTGCTTATTGGGGTTTGGATTTTTATCATGCGCCGTATGTCTGGTGGTGGTGCTGGTGGTGCTGGCGGGCAGATTTTTAATATTGGAAAATCCAAAGCGAAACTCTTCGACCAGAATACAGAAGTAAAAACAACGTTTAAAGATGTTGCTGGTTTAGAAGGCGCTAAAGAAGAAGTTCAGGAAATCGTAGACTTTCTTAAATTTCCAGAAAAATATACAACATTAGGAGGTAAAATCCCAAAAGGCGCTTTACTTGTAGGACCTCCTGGAACAGGAAAAACCTTGTTGGCCAGAGCTGTTGCTGGAGAAGCTAAAGTTCCTTTCTTCTCTTTATCGGGTTCAGATTTTGTCGAAATGTTTGTTGGCGTAGGTGCATCTCGTGTTCGCGATCTTTTTAAACAAGCCAAAGAAAAATCACCATCTATAATTTTTATAGACGAAATAGATGCTATTGGGCGTGCCAGAGGAAAAAATGCGATGTCTGGAAGTAATGATGAGCGTGAAAACACATTGAATCAGTTGTTGACAGAAATGGATGGTTTTGGTACAAATACTAACGTTATTGTAATTGCAGCTACCAACAGAGCCGATATCTTAGATAAAGCATTAATGCGTGCTGGTCGTTTTGATAGACAAATTTTTGTGGATCTTCCAGATGTTCGTGAGCGTAAAGAAATTTTTGAGGTACATTTAAGACCATTAAAAAAAGCCAAAGACCTAGATACCGATTTCCTTTCAAAACAAACACCAGGGTTCTCAGGAGCAGATATAGCCAATGTTTGTAATGAAGCTGCCTTAATTGCCGCTAGAAATGGCAAGAAGGCTGTAGACAAGCAAGATTTTCTTGATGCTGTAGATAGAATTATTGGCGGATTAGAAAAGAAAAATAAAATAATAACTCCAAGCGAGAAAAAAGCTGTTGCCTTTCATGAAGCTGGTCACGCGACGGTAAGCTGGATGCTTGAACATGCTGCTCCATTGGTTAAAGTAACTATTGTTCCTCGTGGTCGCTCATTAGGTGCCGCATGGTATTTACCTGAAGAACGCCTAATTGTTAGACCAGAACAAATGTTAGATGAGATGTGTGCTGCGCTTGGTGGTCGTGCTGCCGAGAAAGTCATTTTCGATAAAATATCTACAGGGGCACTTAGTGATTTAGAAAAGGTAACAAAACAAGCCAGAGCCATGGTTACCATTTATGGTCTGAGTGATAAAATTGGAAATTTAACTTACTACGATTCTGGACAAAGCGAATATGGCTTTACCAAACCTTATAGTGAACAAACGGCAGAATTGATCGATAAAGAAATTTCAAATATTATCGAAGAACAATACCAACGAGCTATCAAATTGCTTGAAGACAATAAAGATAAACTAACCGAGCTTGCCGAAGTTCTTCTCGAAAAAGAGGTTATCTTCAAAGATAATCTTGAAAAAATATTTGGGAAGCGTGATTTTGAAAAGGAGGTACGCGAAAACTTAGACAAATAGCTCGATAAGCACATATTTTGTTAAGCTTTTTAGTAAAAATCTTAAATTAATCGTATGGTTAATTTAAGATTTTTTATATTTGATAAACCTCATAAAGAATTCTGTTAATAGCAACCCACTTAAATGAGTCTTTTTAGAAAAATTTTTGGTTCCAAGTCTGAACGTTCAGGGGAAGAATTGAAATCTGACGATAGAGGCAAATATATGCCTGAGATAAAACTACCAATAGATGAAAGGTTTACTATAAACTTCAAAGCTAATGGCGGTAAGTTCTTATATTGTGAGAATTTAAACGAGATATTTTTCAATTTAGATCATATTCTTGAGGAAAATAATTGGAAAGAAAAAAAGGTCTTATTACTTGACGACAATTTAAAAAACAAATTTAAAAACTCTAATCTTAAAGACACGAACAATATAAGTGAGTCAACTTTTTTGCTAACAACTTGTGAAAATCTTATTGCTAACGACGGATCATTACTTATCTCCTCAAAGCAAATTTTTGAAAAAAAACTTCCTGAATTACCTGTAAACTTTATTGTATTTGCTACAACAAGTCAGATTGTTGAAAATATTGGAGAAGGCTTGCGCGGTATAAAATCTAAAAACAGGCAAAAAATCCCGACTAATATTACAACCATAAAGCATTTTAAATCCAACGATGAAAAAGATTTTCTAAGTTATGGTAGTAGTGCAAAAAACCTTTACCTACTACTTTTAGAAGATTTATAGAATGAAAGAAATCCTTATTCGATCACTTTCTGGGCTACTCTACGTCTTGTTACTAATTCTATGCTTGAATTACGAACAGCTATCAATAGGTCTTTTTTTTGTTTTTGGTCTGGTCTGTTTGGGTGAGTTCAAAAAACTTATTCAGCTTAAAAGTTATATCCCCTACTTTATTTTTATTGTCCTTTATGCTATTTTTGGATATTGGCAATCGGTATTAAATACTGACACAGGTTTAGATGAGGCGACTCAAATATTGATGGTACTCACTATTTTTGTTGAGCTATTTCTAATAAAAGACTTATTTTCAGAAAAAACCATCCCGCTCTTTGCTTCAAAGCGTTTTATTCTCACAACCTTTTATTTATCAAGTGCTTTTGTATTCTTGATTTTAATAGCCAATTATCATAAAATCTACAATCCAAATATATTATTAGGGTCTTTTATTTTAGTCTGGGTAAATGATTCTTTTGCATTTTTAGTGGGTAAAAATTTTGGAAAGCAAAAACTTTTTGAAAAAATATCACCTAAAAAAACAGTGGAAGGTTTTCTTGGCGGATTATTTTTTTCATGTGTGGCCAGCTATTTTATCGCTACCTTTACAGAGCTATTAGGCTTTACAAGTTGGCTAATTTTAAGTATTGTTATTAGCGTATTTGGAACTTTAGGAGACTTAATAGAGTCCAAATTTAAAAGACAGGCTAATGTTAAGGATAGTGGTGTTATCATGCCTGGTCATGGCGGATTGTTAGATCGATTAGACAGCATTATTTTTGCAGCACCATTTATATATTTATTTTTAAGAATTATACAATATGTTTCATAAAGAAGGCCATAAAATTATACTTATAACTTTTATATTTACCATTGCATCTTTTCTATTGGTTGACAATTTTATTGAGATTCAGTGGATAAATACGCTTATTGTAGTAGTGCTTCTAGTATTTTTAATACTTATACTTCAATTTTTTAGAAACCCTAAACGCCATACATCACTCAATAGCAAGCAAGTGGTTTCTCCAGTTGATGGAAAAGTTGTTGTCATTGAAGAAGTTTTTGAAAAGGAGTATTTTAAAGAAAAGCGTTTGCAAGTTAGTGTATTTATGTCTCCAATAAATGTTCATGTTACGCGTTATCCAATTAGTGGCAATGTTATTTTTAGCAAATACCATCCTGGTAAATATTTGGTAGCATGGCACCCCAAAGCAAGTGAAGAAAATGAACGCACAACTGTAGTAGTTGAAAATGAAACATATGGTAAAGTACTTTATAGACAAATTGCAGGAGCCTTGGCAAAACGCATTGTAAACTATGCCAAACTAAATGATAAGGCTGTGCAAGGCGAAGATTCTGGTTTTATAAAATTTGGGTCTAGAGTCGATTTATTTTTACCTTTAGATACAAATATTAAAGTCCAGCTTAACCAAAAAGTTCGTGGTGGCGAAAGTGTTATTGCAGAAGTTTAATGACCGATATAGAGTTAGATATAGAGTTTCAAAATGCTGTTAGCAGAGTAAATGCGCATACTCAACCTTTTCCAGCAGATACGCTATTAAAGCTTTATGCGTATTATAAAAAAGCTACCAACGACTATGGCAGACCTAAAAGTAAAAAGCCCATCATCAATGCTTTTAAAACCAACGCACTATTTCAGGCCAAGGACATTAGCGAAAATAAAGCTAAACGCCTGTACATCGAATTGGTGAACAGTTATTTTTTGTATAGGGAATAAAATTATTCCAGCCTTCATTAAGAACTCCATAAATTAAGCTTATTATTATTTCCCTGAGCGGGATTCCTGTTTTAACAGGAAGTGTCAAAATAGTATTTAAACGTTAAATAAAAAGCCCATCAACAATGTTGACAGGCTTTCTTGAAGAAAAATAATTTAAGTTAGTTTTTATTTCTTCTTCTTATCTTCTAGTTTTTGAACGGTATCATACATGATTGGTGTTGCAATAAACAACGATGAATACGTACCTACTATAACACCTACAATTAAGGCAAACATAAAGCCTCTAATAGAATCTCCACCAAAAATAAAGATTGCCAATAACACCACCAAAGTAGTTAAAGAGGTATTTAATGTTCTACTTAGGGTACTGCTAAGCGATACATTTACAACGCGATTAAATTCCCAATTAGCATGATCATTAAAGAACTCACGAATTCTATCAAATACTACCACGGTATCATTTAATGAATAACCAATAACCGTTAAAATAGCCGCAATAAATGCTTGGTCTATTTCCATATTAAATGGCATAAACTTATAAGTTAAAGAGAATATTCCCAAAACAATCAATACATCATGGAATACTGCAGCAACTGCTCCCAAAGAAAATTGCCATCTTTTAAAACGGATTAAAATATAAAGGAATACAACTATTAAAGATCCTAAAATCGCCCAGAAAGAGGCTTGTTTAATATCATCTGCAATCGTTGGGCTTACTTTGTAATATTTCATTAAACCAACTTTCTTAGTATCTGAATCGCTAATAAAATCTTCATAAGACATACCATCTAAATGCGGTTGCAGCGCTTCAAATAACGATTTTCTAATAGCTTCATCTACCTCAGCTCCTGTTTCATTTACTTTATATTTTGTTGTAATTTTCAATTGATTGGCATCACCAAAAGTCTTAGCATCAGCGCTCGCAAAAACATCGGGTTTTGATAAAATATTTGTAATTTCTGAAGCACTAACATCTTGGCTAAAACGCACCTGATATGTTCTTCCTCCAACAAAATCAACACCCTGATCTAAACTATTGGTAAACAAAGACCCTAAACTTAATACAATAAAAGCTCCAGAAATAATATAAGCTATTTTACGTTTTTGCAGGAATTCGATGTTTATGTTTCTGAAAAGGTTTTTTGTAACCCCTGTAGAAAAGTCCAATTTACCACCTTTGTTAGCATACCAGTCAATTAACAACCTAGTAATAAATATAGCTGTAAATAAAGAGGTACCAATACCTATTAATAAAGTTGTTGCAAATCCTTTAATGGGTCCAGAACCAAATATAAATAGAATCAATGCTGTTAAACCAGTGGTAATGTTCGCATCTAAAATAGATGATAGCGCATTACTAAATCCATCTTTAATAGCCTCTTTTTGGCCTTTACCTTTTGTTAACTCTTCTCGAATACGCTCAAATATAAGTACATTTGCATCTACCGACATCCCTATTGTTAATACAATACCTGCAATACCTGGTAAGGTTAATACAGCTCCTAATCCTGATAATATACCAAAGATTAATAATATGTTTAATAACATGGCAACATCTGCAAAACCACCAGCTTTACCATAATAAAATACCATCCAAATGAGTACTAATGTTAATGCTATTAAGAACGATGTCGTACCACTATCGATAGATTCTTGACCAAGTGATGGTCCAACCACTTCACTTTGAATAATATCAGCAGATGCTGGTAATTTACCTGCACGTAGTACATTTGCTAAATCGACTGCCTCATTTAACGTGAAACTTCCAGATATTGAAGAGTTACCTCCAGCAATAGGTCCTGTTTTAACACTAGGCGCTGAATATACAATATCATCTAAAACAATAGCTATTTGACTTTGTTGGTTATATGCTTTACCTGTCATGGCCTCCCAAATTTTAGCTCCTTTAGCATTCATTTGCATAGAAACTTCTGGTTTTCCAGATGGCCCAAATTGATTACGAGCATCTACAATAACGGCTCCGCTTAACTGAGGTGTATTATCTCTATTTCCTACCAGAGCATATAAATCTACTATTTCACTATCCTTTTCTGGTTTTCCAAAAACAAATTTAACATAACGTTGCTCCGCAGGAAGTAAAGCCCTTACTTCAGGTCTGTTTAAATAATCGAGAAGTATGGCCTTATCTTTAAGCTCAAACCTTCCAATAATAGCATCTCCCTGGTAACCTGACCCTCTGTATAAATCTAGAATAGGATTGTTTTCAGATTCCACAGCTGTTGAATCAGTAGTTGCATCTCCTAAAAGGTCATCAATAGTGTCATCCTCCGTATTTTCTCCATCCTGAGGCTCTTGCTCTTCTTCTGTTGCTTCTGGTTTTACAGATGCTTTTAACACTTCATTAGCTTGGGCCAAAAAGCCAAAAAATTGCTCACCTTTATAAGCATCCCAAAACTCTAATTGTGCCGTATTTTGTAATAATCTTATAGCACGTTCTTTATCTTTAACACCTGGTAATTCAACTAAAATACGACCCGAATTACCTAGACGTTGAATAGTAGGTTGTGTAACACCAAACTCATCAATACGCTTACGCAATACCTCAAAAGCTGATACAATTGATTCATCTACCTTCTGTCCTATAACTTGCTTAACCTCATCATCAGACATATTGCTATTAATTTCACCATCCAAATCTTTTGTATAAAAAATATCTGGTGATGCTAATCTAGTGTCACCTTTGATAGCATCAAAAGCTCTGAAAAAAGATTCTAAATAAGACTCTTGAGCATCTTTTTGAAGTTCTTCAGCATCATCTAAGGCTTTATTAAATGCTGGGTCTTTACTTTTATTAGCTAGTCCTTCTAAAATATCTCTTACAGAAATTTGTAAAGTCACACTAACCCCTCCTTTAAGGTCCAGCCCCAAAGGCATGGCTTTTTCTTTCACTTGATTATAAGTGAATTTGGAAATACCAAGATTAAAAACGGTGTCGGTTGCAATAGATTCTAAATAACTAACTTCCTCCTGACTTCTCTTAGCACGATAATCGGCTTCCGTTTCTGGAATTTTATTGATCGCTACCTCTTCGGCATTGCTTTCTATTTGATTTGCTTTAAATGTGAACGATAACTGATAAATACTTACTAGTCCGAACAACACAGCAAATAATTTTACTAATCCTTTATTTTGCATGTTTATATTATTTTGGTCAATTTTTAAAAATGAGCAAATGTATGATTTACTCTATATTTTGACAATTATTTTTTGTGATTCAAATAAGACGATTCATTATTTTCAAGCTAATGATAAAACTTGTCTTATTGTATTTTTATGTTTTTGAAAAATGCTTTTAATATTGTATTTCTTCCCTGAGGCATTTAGTCATACCATCATTTATTTGAAAAGTAAAAAAGCATTATTTAATAAGGTTAAGAATTCCCTTTACGAAGTTGGTCCAGCTCTAACGTCAGGAACATTATAAGACATATCATCTATTGCAATTGTAATATGTCTCTGTACTTTATAGACTACTCCAACAATCCTATCTTTTTCACTACTATCTATTTTAGCAATGTATAGATTTGGATTGGTAAATCGGTCATATTCATGCTTTAACTCAGCAACGTATATTCCATTTAGGTCAGATTCTCCATCTGTTCCTTTTTGAATTTCATATACATCTAAGTTATAACTGTTTTTGTTTTCGTTGGAAGGGATCTTGTTCTGACCTTTATCCTGGTTCTGTGAAGCGTAATCTAGCTCTAGATCTTTTTCTTTGGAAAGTAATTCTTTTACACTAGCAACATGAACATCACTATAATATGTGATTTTTAACCGTCCATCTTCCTTTTCTCCTACCTGTACATTATCAATCCCTAAGGTTCGCAATTGCTTCTTTACAACTGCAATGGCATCTTGAACTTCGTCAGATGTTACCTCATCATAGATGAATTCCATGACAATTTCCTGATTTGGTACAGAAATTTGCTCCTGGCAAACACCTAATAAAATAAGGGCTATAACTAAAGTACTAAAGTACCATTTCGCTTTCATGCGTAATATCTATTGATTTCAACGGTCATGTAATATCCATAAAGTCTTTTCACCATATAATGAAGATACCGCTATGAACATTTCAAGAGCCAAATATAAAAAATAAAGACAGTTTTTCTACGGTCTTTTACATAAATATCTCATTTAAAGTACTGAATATTATAAATTTTCTATCAGAGAATAACAGAAAGTAAATATGTGGCCTAATAAGTATACACACATATTTTCATTATATAACAAAAAAGGCTACCAAAATATTGATAGCCCTTAAATATATTTAAAAAGTAAGCTTCTATACACCTACCTCTAATAGTCCGTTTGTTTTCCTAACACCTTCAGCACTAGCTTGCATATGTGCTTTTTCTGCATCGCTCAAAGGCACGTCAACAATGCTCTCTATACCATTTCTACCCAAAATAACCGGTACACCAATACAGATATCACTTAAACCATACTCCCCTTCTAAAAACGTAGAACAAGGGAACATTTTTTTCTGGTCGCAAGCAATCGCTTGTACCAAAGCACTTACTGCTGCACCTGGTGCATACCAAGCAGAAGTTCCTAATAATTTAGTAAGTGTAGCTCCACCTACTTTAGTATCTTCTTTTACTTGATTTAATCTATCTTCACTCAAAAACTCAGATACTCTAACACTGTTTCTGGTTGCTTGGCTTGTTAATGGCACCATCCCTGTATCACTATGACCACCAATTACCATACCGTCAACATCGCTAATAGGTGCTCCTAAAGCTTCTGCCAACCTATATTTAAATCGGGCAGAGTCTAATGCACCACCCATACCAATAATTCTATTTTTAGGTAAGTTAGTTGACTTATGTGCTAGATATGTCATGGTATCCATTGGGTTACTAACTACAATAAGAATCGTGTTTGGAGAATGCTCTATTAAACTTGATGATACAGATTTTACAATACCTGCATTAATTCCTATTAATTCTTCCCGTGTCATACCTGGTTTACGAGGAATCCCAGAAGTAATCACACAAATATCACTATTTGCAGTTTTACTATAATCGTTTGTAATACCTGTTATTTTAGTATCAAAACCATTCAATGATGCAGTTTGCATCAAATCCATGGCTTTTCCTTCCGCATAACCTTCTTTAATGTCTAATAAAACGACTTCCGAAGCAAAATCTTTAATAGCAATATATTCAGCACAACTTGCGCCTACTGCTCCTGCTCCTACAACTGTTACTTTCATCTATTATTTATTTTATTGTTATTTCTAGGCCCTTGAATATTCACTTTTTAGTGAAATTTTATCGATACAAATCTCATAATTTAAAAGCCTAAATTATATGATTTTAGTCATACAAAACTACGAATTAATATACTCTAAATAAAAAAAGTACAAGATTAAATCTTGTACTTTTAAAAACTAATTAATGAAATATAAACTAACTTAACTAAATGACTTTTTTTTCAACTTTTATCTAAAACTAAACGCTATTCCTGCGGATAATGTATTATACTCTTGCAATGTATAATCTCCAAAAAGCTTAAAGAAACCTAAACTTAGTCTTACGCCTAATGTCGTTCTAAAACCACTGGCATCAAAATCTAGGTTTAAAGGATCTGTAACTGGAATAGCTACTGGAATGTTATCATACTGTAGTTCATAAGTCCCTAACATTTTTAGTGTTGAGCTACCTCCAGTGTACCCCAATCCACCATAAATATTAACAATTGGGAAGTTTAACGACCCTATGGCTTGAACTGTATATGCATTTAATTTAAACTCTGCTCTTTGATTTTGACCAGGTATCACATTACCATCGATGCCATAATTTACATCCATAGAGGTATAAGCCGCTAATACAGAAACATGTAATGGCAACTTATCAACTGGCCCGAAAATGCTCGTTATTTCTTTTTTAAGTCCTACTCCAAATAATTTCCCTTTTACATCATCGCTTCCTACTTCGGGAACTAAACGCAGCATCACATCAAATTTATAAGGCAAGCCCACACCTAATTGTATTGCTGGTGTTGGTACTGCTCCTAGAGGCAAATCATCATTTATACCAGAAGGCATTTCAAATGAAGCTGTTACAGTCTGGCCTTCAACGGTAGCGTTTACATCTAACATAGCTCCATCACCTTTACCAGCAACGGTTGGGGTTACAGAAGATCCTGATGCCGTTATACTTGTTAACCCTAAGTTTGCAATATCGAAGAATTCATCTTTTGATGGTACCATAGAAGCATTCATAGCAATTGTAACATCGAACCCTAGTTTTTTATGGACTTTAGCCGTATGGTACCAACCACTATTCATACCATAAATTAATCCTGTCATTGCAGGACCAATGTAACTATTCGTTAATTTGTTAGCATCGTCTCTAGATGCCAGTAGAATACTTTCCAGTTCTTGCGAACGAGACACATGTGCTACTAATAATAGCAAACATAATAAGGTTAACTTTTTCATTCTTTTGTTAATTTGGTTAGAACAAAAGTATAAAAAAAACGACTACAAACAACTTTTTATCGAAAAAAAATGCATTTCAACGATATTTTACTATAAAAAGAAACCCTGACATGAATCATATCAGGGTTTTATAAAGAATTATTATTTAAGCTATTTAAGCATCAATATTTGCATAAATAGCATTCTTTTCAATGAAATCTCTACGAGGCGGTACTTCATCTCCCATTAGCATCGAGAAAATTCTATCTGCTTCGGTACCATTATCGATTTGCACTAAACGCATGGTTCTAAATTCTGGGTTCATAGTCGTATCCCAAAGTTGTTCTGCGTTCATCTCTCCAAGACCTTTATATCGTTGAATCTTAGAATTTTCTCCAAACTGTCCGATAATCTCGTCCCGTTCTTTGTCAGTCCATGCATATTGTTTTTTAGCACCTTTTTTAACCAAGTATAAAGGAGGCGTAGCAATATAGACATGTCCATTCTCTATCAATTCCTTCATATATCTAAAGAAGAAGGTTAAAATCAAAGTCGCAATGTGACTACCATCAATATCGGCATCACACATGATAACAATTTTATGGTAGCGTAACTTAGAAAGGTTTAATGCTTTGCTATCCTCTTCGGTTCCAATAGTCACACCTAGTGCGGTGAAAATATTCTTGATCTCTTCATTTTCGAAGACCTTATGCTGCATGGCCTTTTCAACATTTAAAATCTTACCACGAAGCGGAAGGATGGCTTGAAATGCACGATCACGACCTTGTTTGGCCGTTCCACCTGCCGAATCTCCCTCAACAAGAAAAACTTCACATTTTGCAGGATCTTGCTCTGAGCAATCGGATAATTTTCCAGGGAGCCCTCCAATAGACATCACCGTTTTACGCTGCACCATCTCACGTGCCTTTTGTGCTGCATGACGGGCCTGAGCAGCTAAAATCACTTTTTGTACAATGGTCTTAGCATCTTCAGGGTGTTCTTCCAGATAGTCTGTTAACATTTCTGAAACCGCCTGACTAACACATGCCGAAACTTCACGGTTACCTAATTTCGTTTTGGTCTGTCCTTCAAATTGTGGTTCTGCTACTTTTACAGAAACAATAGCTGTTAATCCTTCACGGAAATCGTCGCCGGAAATATCAAACTTTAATTTGTCCAGCATCCCAGATTCATCTGCATACTTTTTTAAGGTATGTGTTAATCCACGACGAAAACCAGATAGGTGGGTTCCCCCTTCATGGGTATTAATATTATTTACATAAGAATGTAAATTTTCTGCATACGATGTGTTGTATACCATAGCAACCTCTACTGGTACGCCATTCTTTTCACCTTCAAAAGCAATTACATCTTTCATTAAAGGCTCTCGAGTCGCATCTAAATACTTAATAAATTCTTTTAATCCTTCATCAGAATGAAATGTTTCGCCTTCAAATTCGCCATCTTCCTTTTTAGTTCTTTTGTCAACTAAATGAATCGTAATCCCTTTATTCAAATAGGCCAACTCGCGCAAACGACTCGCCAAAGTATCGTAACTATACTCTAAAGTTTGTGTAAAAATAGTAGGATCTGGCTTAAAAGTAACGATTGTTCCTCTTTTATCAGTATCTCCAATTGATTTAACAGGGTATAGCGTTTTCCCGCGTTCATACTCCTGCTCATAAATTTTTCCGCCTCTATATACTGTCGCTTTTAAATGTTCCGATAGTGCATTTACACAACTCACACCTACACCATGCAATCCTCCAGATACTTTATAAGAATCTTTATCAAACTTCCCACCTGCTCCAATTTTAGTCATAACAACCTCAAGAGCAGAAACGCCTTCTTTTTTATGTAAATCTACTGGAATACCACGACCGTCATCTTCGGTAGTTATTGAATTGTCTTCATTAATAGTTACCGTAATATTGTCGCAATGACCAGCCAACGCTTCATCAATGGAGTTATCTACAACTTCGTATACTAAATGATGTAAACCACGCACACCAACATCTCCAATATACATGGACGGGCGCATACGTACGTGCTCCATACCTTCTAAAGCCTGAATACTATCTGCCGAATATTGATTTTTGTTTTCTTCGCTCATAAAATTTTTGTCTTTTATATATGATTTTAGGTCATAAAAAAATGACGCTAATGCATCATTGTTTGGTTACTAACAAATATACAAAAACATCACCCTTTTAAAAAGCATCTCCGAGACTTTATACAATAATTATCAACAATTGTTAATTTCTTAAAAACGGCTTAAATCGTCTAAAAACAACCTTAAAATGGATTTTAGCTTTTTTTATTCTTTTTGAATTTCAAGTAAAAACATAAAACCCCATAGAAGTAATGTTTTAAATTAACATTATCATTTTTTTATTGATAATTTAGAAAAGCACAAACGTTTTTAATTAAAAAAGCTACCTAAAAATGTTATTTTGAACAACACTTTTAGGCAGTATTTTTAAAATTGTAAAATGCTTCTAGAAAATCTTACCTCTTAACAATTAGCTTTTTCGCACCAGTGTCCTGGGCTTGGACTGCTTTAACATAATAAACTCCGTCGCTTAAAAACCCTGTGTTTAATTTTGTAGTGATTCCTGGTGTTACTGCAAAACGCTTCACTTCTTGACCGTATTGGTTTATGATTTGAAAGGAATCATAGACCTTCGATTTTACATTTAAAACGCCTTTGTTAGGAACGGGATACATACTAAATGTATTTGCATTTTTTTGTAGTTTCTCTGTATTTAATACGGTTCCAAAATCTTTCCATACGTCTGCCGTTCTGTAAGCAATTTTAAGCCCCGCTGGTACATGTAAAGTCACTCCTGAGGTATTTACATTGTTAAAAACAGTTCTATCAATGGCCAAAGGAGATGCATGACCCACAGTTACCGAAGTTAATCTTATACAGCTAGCAAACGTATAACTTCCAATACTGGTAACGGAATCTGGGATATTTACCGATATTAAACCAGTACAGCCATTAAATGCACGAAGCCCTATATTCGTAACGGAATCTGGGATACTTACTGAAGTTAAACTAGAACAACTAGAAAACGCACGATCTCCAATACTAGTAACAGAATCTGGGATATTTATTGAGACCAAATTACGACATGTATAAAATGCTAATTCACCAATACTTGTAACCGAATCGGGTATAACTATAGATGCCAATCTATTACATCCACCAAATACACGATCTCCAATACTGGTGACAGCATCTGGGATGTTTACCGATGTTAAATAAGAACAGTCCCAAAAAGCCGAATCTCCAATACTCATAACAGAACTTGGAATACCTATTGAGGTTAAGCTTCTACAGCTAGAAAACGCATGCGCCCCAATACTGGTAACAAAATCTGGGATGCTTATTGAGTTTAAAACTCTGCAATTTCTAAATGCCTGAACTCCTATACTCGTAACGGAATCTGGGATACTTATTGAGACCAAGCTAGTACAATTATAAAACATACTATGCCCAATACCCGTAATGGAATCTGGGATATTTGCTGAAACTAAGCTACTACAACCAGAAAAAACATGATGCCCAACACTTATAACGGAATCTGGAATATTTACCGAACTTAAGCCTGTACAGTTCCTAAAAGCCTCATCTCCAATTTTTGTAACCCGATAAGAGTCACCATTATAGACTACAGCAGCAGGGATCACAGCATCACCTGTATAATCTACATTTACAGCAACCTCTACTGTTAGTGCCATATCATCGGTTACCCTATAGTTAATGCCATTGTATTCAAAATCCTGTCCATAGGACATCATACCACACACAAAAGTCAACAGTAAAAAAAGTATTTGTTTATTCATCACGATTAGAGTTAAAATTTCATACTCGATTATGATGCAAATTTATTCAACATGACACTTGTTTTTCTCACTGAATATAGGGTATTTCCGTACCTAAATATGGCATCTTTTCTTATTCTGACCGTAAGCCTAAAAAAGACATTTATTCGTCCCCAAAAATGGGAATTACTTTTGTAATTCTGTTTTTATTAGCACAAATATTGTTAACAAAAAAAGCTGCCAATACATGGCAGCTTTAAGACCAGTCATTCTAAAAGCCCTATTTCTTGATAACCAGTTTTTTTGTACTAGTACTTTGTACTGCTTTAACATAATAAATACCGTCACTTAAAAAACTTATATTTAATTTTGTAGCGACTCCTGGTGCTACTGTAAAACGTTTCACTTCTTGACCATATTGGTTTATGATTTGAAAGGAATCATAGACCTTCGATTTTACATTTAAGACGCCTTTGTTAGGAACGGGATACATACTAAATGTATTTGCATTTTTTTGTAGTTCCTCTGTATTTAATACAGTTCCAAAATCTCTCCATACATCTGCTGCTCTGTAAGCAATTTTACGCCCCGATGGCACGTGCAAAGTCGCTGCTGCGGTATTTACATTCTCAAATACATTGCTATTAATTGACAAGGGAGATGCATGAGCAACGGTTACCGAAGTCAGTGATGTACAATCAGAAAATGCAACTTCTCCAATGCTAATCACAGAATTAGGAATACTCAATGTTGTTAAATTTTTACAGTTAGAAAACGATCTTGCTCCAATACTTGTTATAGAATTTGGAATATCTAATGATCTTAATGCTCTACAATTATAAAACCCATTTGTTCCAATGCTTACAACAGACTCTGGAATATCCAATGATCTCAGGTTTACACAGCTACTAAACGCACTGTCACCAATACTTGTTATCGAACTTGGGATACTTATTGAGATCAAACCAGTACAATTAGAAAACGTTCCTTTTTCAATAGTTGTTACAGAATCTGGGATATTCAATGATCTTAACCCTGTACTGGCTTGAAATACAAATTCTCCAATACTGGTAACAGAATCTGGAATATTTATTGACTCTAAACTACTACACCTAGAAAATGCATAACGCCCAATAGCTACAACAGAATTTGAGATAATTATTGATGTTAGCCCTGTACAGTTATAAAACGTAAAATCTTCAATTCTTGAAACTGAATCTGGAATATCGATAGTCGTTAAACCTGTACAATCCCTAAATGTACTATCTCCAATACTCACTACAGAATCTGGAATAACTATGGAAGTTAAACTTGCACAACCACGAAACGCACTACTTCCTATAGTCAAAACAGAATTCGGAATATCCAACGACGTTATGCTATGACAGCCTGCAAAGGCATAATCACGAATACCCTCTATAGAATCAGGAATATCCAATGACTCTATACGAGTGCAGCCTGAAAATGCAGATTCAGCTATAATTGAAATAGAATCAGGAATGCTTAATGACGTTATGCTACGACAGTTGCTAAACGCAAATGGACCAATACTCCTTACAGAATTTGAAATGTTTAATGACGTTAATCCTGTACAGCCTGAAAAAGCATACCTTCCAATAGTCAAAACTGAATCTGGAATATCTAAGGAGGTTAAGCCCGTACAATTTCTAAATGCATGAAAATAAATGGCTGATACGGAATTTGGAATATTTACAGATGTTAAACCTGTACAATTATGAAAAGCAGAATTTTCAATGATTTCAATAGAATTTGGCATACTCACAGACATCAACCCTACACAGTCTTTAAACGCCTCAAGACCTACAGCCTTAACCTGATAGGTAACACCACCATCTGTCACCGTAGCAGGAATCACAGCGGCTCCCGTATAGTTTGTGTTTGATGCAACCTCCACCGTTTCAGCAACAGCATCGGTAACCGTATAATTTATACCATTAAATGTAAACGTTTGTCCATAAGACAACATACCGTATAAAATGACGGTTAATAAAAAAAGTAATTGTTTGTTCATAATGATTTGGTTTTAAATTGATCTTAAATTTACAGGTCGCAATTAATTACTTTTTACAATCAATTTTAGATCAATTTTGATCACAAATCAATCAATGAAGTCCTAATCTATTTTGTGAAATCGCTAAACATCACAAATCACTCATTTGAAATCACAAATTGGTCATTTATCAATGTTATATTAGCTTTTGTTTAAAAACTTTCTTTGTTTTTTAGTTTAGTTCAAACAGAACAGATTTAAAGTTTAGAAAACAAGCATTAAACACAACGTATTTACATAGGTTGTTTTATGAAATTTTCAATCATACCACAGATGAACAAACCATGCTTTCCAACTTACAATAACGAAATATTATGCCTAGAATGAACCTTAAACGAATAATCGTTATAAAAGCAATAAAATAATTTTGGGTTTTTTATTAATTTGACAATAAAAATTGTAGATGAAGAAAAAATGATGTTTACTAAATTTATTCTACATATCTTTGACAGCAGATAACATATTATGACAAAAAATAATAACAATAATAATTTCAATAATCCTAATGTTTAGGATTAGGAAGGTTATTGTTTTTAAAAATATATAAAGCCTTCCAAATTTGGAAGGCTTTTTTGTTAAACTAAAAATTAAGACATGAGTAAAATTATGACAGTCGACGTATTGTCGAGTATTAAAGGTGCACAGCCCTCTGAGGCTGTGAGTAAATTATTTGATGTGATTAAAAATGCACAAACAGCAAATAATGCCCCCAATAATAATCATAATAACAGCGTGTCTTTAAATAATTTAAGAGATGATGTCGTGATTGAAAGCTCTGCACTAGAAAAACAGATCATTAAAGACAATTTCCCGAAAGAGAAAAATGGCTATTTAGTAGTTTCTAAAGTTATAGATGCATAGATTATGGAATCTCAAATACAACAAATCCACCAAAAATTAGTGGACAAGGAAATTTCTTGTGTCGATTTAATACAAGAAAAATTAAGCGCGCTCAAAGAGAACACTTATAACACCGTAAACTCGTTATTAACCGAATTGGCATTAGACAGAGCAGCCAAGGTGGATGCTAAAATTGCAAATGGTGACACCATTGGTTTGCTTGAGGGCATTCCATTTGGGATCAAAGATGTGTATATGCTTCAAGGTACTTATGCAACAGCAAGCTCAGACTTACTTAAAAATTATAAATCGGCATACACGGCCACAGCTATTCAAAAACTATTGGATGCAGGTGCCATACCCGTTGTAAAAGAAAACTGCGACAGTTTTGGTCATGGCTCATCTAGTGAAAATACCATCTTTGGTGCTGTTAAAAACGCTACAAATCCAGAATTAGTTGGCGGTGGTTCCAGTGGAGGTTCTGCGGTTAATGTTGCTAAGGACTACACTGTTTTTTCTATTGGTGGAGACACTGGTGGTTCGGTACGTCAGCCAGCTGGTTACAATAATGTATATGGATTAAAACCAACTTACGGACGTATTTCTCGTTATGGTTTAATGGCCTATGCATCATCGACAGACTGTGTAGGACCTATAGCTAAATCTGCTGAAGATATTCGCATTGTCCTAAACGCCATGAGTGGAAAAGACACAAAAGACCAAACAACCTATCCTTCTGAAGCTATTAAACAAGAGAGTATTTTAAACACAGCTAGCATTAAAACCGTTGGTTATTTTAAAAACTTTGTAGAAAACGAAGCGATTGATGCCAGTATCAAAACGGATTTTTTAATGTCTATTGAAAAAATAAAATCCAAGGGTATTCAGGTAAAAGAACTGGACTTCTTTAAATCTGATATTCTGGTTTCTACTTATTACACATTGGCCATGGCAGAAACCGCTTCAAACCTATCACGACTAGATGGCACCAATTATGGGGATCGCATTGACGATAAGGACTTAAAAGAATCTTATGCCATAACCCGATCTGAGAAATTTTCAGAAGAAACCAAACGTAGAATTGTTGGTGGCAACCAGGTATTGTCTCAAGGGTTTTCTGATGAAATATATTTAAAAGGCCTTGCTTTAAGAGATGCTATTTCTGAAAACTTTGAAAAAGATTTTAATGAAGTGGACATTATCTTATCGCCAGTAACACCCAATACGCCTCCTAAAATTGGGGACAGTTTAAAAGCCCCTTTAACGATGTATTTATCGGATGCTTACACAGTAGGTTTTAGCCTAGGACAACTACCAACCTTAACCGTTCCTCAAGGTACAGAAACAGGTTTACAGGTTACAGCAGCAAAAAATAATGACGAACTCGTTTTGAAGTTTGCTAACTTCTTAAAAGACACGATATAATGGACCTGAAGCAATTAGACGCGGCATTAAAAGCCCACGAATTAGAATTGGTAATCGGACTTGAAACCCACGTGCGATTAAATACCAAAACCAAGTTGTTTTGTTCTTGTCCGAATCAAGAAATAGAAACACCAAACGAAAATATATGTTCTGTTTGCACAGGGCAAATGGGGGTACTCCCAGCTATCAATAAAGAAGCTATCAATAAGGCTATTTATTTTGGAAAGGCAGTAAAATCGTCTTTTGAAAACGAAGTGATTTCCTGGGATAGAAAACATTACGAATACCCTGACAACCCTAAGAATATTCAAATTACACAGTTTCACAATCCCGTTATACCAGATGGACAAGTCTCTTGTTACCGAAATGACGGGTCTCAATTTACAGTTAACCTCACTCAAGTACACATTGAGGAAGATGCTGCTAAATTAGTACATGAAAAAGCAGTATCTCTAGTCGATTTTAATAAGGCTGGCGTACCACTTATTGAAATTGTAACCGAACCATGCATTCGACATATAGAAGATGCTTCAATTTATGCACAATACATTCAGCGTATTGTTCAGAATTTAAAAATATCGGAAGCCAATCTTGAGAAAGGCGAGTTTAAATCGGATGTATCGGTATCACTTCGTAAAAAACATAGCTATAATTTAAATCCACGTACCGAGATAAAGAACTTGAACTCGTTTAAGTTTATGGTCGAGGCTTTAAAAGAAGAAGTTGAAAAACAGTTCAACTATTATATTGAACATAAGGAATTTCGACCAGAACAAACGACCGTTTTATGGGATGCCGAGCTTAAGCAAACCAAAACGATGCGTAAAAAGGAGTTCGAGGCCGATTATCGTTTTATTTCAGAACCCGATTTACCTTTTGTTTCAATTAAAGACGTTGTTGATACTATTCAGGTAGATACCAGTACGCTTCCGTATGCTGTAGAATCCATCTTAATTAAAGGTGGTGTGCTACCTCAAGACGCTAAGTTTTTCACAGCAGATTCGTTACGTTCCAAGACTTTTATGACTATAAACAATGCCCTTAAAGATCCTTCTTTTGTGGCTAAAACATTAGTAAATAATATTGGTGCCGAAGAGTATGCAGACATACACAGAATAGAACATCTTATTGAAATTTTCCAACTCTTTAAGGATGAAAAAATAACATCTGTACTGGTTCAAAATGCCATTACATCCTATCTAAAAGACAGAGATTTTAATTATACTAAGTATTTTGAAGACAACACCATTTCGGAATCTCAAATTCAAGATGCCATTGCAAAAGTAATTTCTGAAAATGAAGCTATTGCGAATGACATTAAAGCTGGAAACCAGGGAAAAGCAGGGATCCTTGTTGGTAAAGTCATTAGCATTATTGGTAAGGGTGCCTCTGGGAAAGTCATTCGCGAAGGAGTTCTTAATCAGTTGCAAAGTTCTGAACCAGGAGCCCAAAGCACCTCTACAACACAAAAAGAAGCCCCTACAACTAGTGGTCTGCAAATAGACAGCAAAACGCAGGAAGAAATATTGCCCGAGATTCCAATTGTTATAAAAGATGAATACCGAACACATTTAATTTCTGATATTTCTGAAGAAAACATTTCCGAAGACGTTACTTTTTCTGGCTGGGTATCGAGTGTTCGCGATCATGGTGAACTTATTTTTATCGATTTAAGAGATTCCAGTAACGAAATTTTTCAGGTACGATTAAGCAGAGAATCATTCCCTAATTTGGACGAATTAGTAAAGCTTAAGCCCGAATCGGTTATTACGGTTACAGGAACATTGGTGCAACGTAAAGAAGACGATTACAACCCTGCTTTAAGAACTGGTAAAATTGAGTTGGAAACAGCTTCTTTAGAGATTTTAAATCTTTCTAAAACGCTTCCTTTTGAAATAAAAAGAGCCACTAAAACAAACGAGACCACGCGTTTTCAATACAAATACTTGGATCACAGAAATGACGATGTTCGTAGAGTTATTGTAAATCGCCACAAAGTGATTAAGCTGATGCGTGATATTTTAGATGATCGAAATTTCTTAGAAATTGAGACGCCTATTTTAAGCGCAGGAACCGATGAAGGTGCCAGAGAATTTATAGTTCCAACCCGTAAACAAGCAGGCTCATTTTACACCTTACCACAAGCCCCTCAACAATTTAAACAGATGTTGATGGTAAGTGGGTATGAAAAATATTTCCAAATAGCCCGTTGTTTTAGGGATGAAGACTCTCGTGGTGATCGTCAACCCGAATTCACGCAGTTGGATTTAGAAATGGCCTATGCCAGTATGCAGCAAATTATAGATTTGAACACCAACATGTTCAACGACATTGTTAAAAAAGTATATGGCAAAAAATGGATTTTACATCCTTTTGAAGTCCTTACCTATAAAGAAGCTATGGACAAATATGGCTGTGACAGACCAGATTTACGCTTTGGCTTACAATTGCAGGACATTACGGATATTGTAAAAGATACCACTTTCCAGGTCTTTAGTAAACCTATTGAAGAAGGTGGTATTGTAAAATGTATTAAGGTATCTGCCGAAGAGCAAGGAAAGAAACGTTTATCTAAAGGACAAATAGAAAAACTAACAGCTATTGCCCAACAGCACGGTTTAGGAGGTTTAGCATACATCATTGTTAACGAAAACGATTTACAATCACCCATCATTAAATTCTTAGGAGAAGATATTGCTTCTGGTATTATAAAGACTACCAGTGCCAAAGTAGGAGATGTCGTATTTTTCTCTGCTGCAGATTATGCTACTGCCAATAAAGCCTTAGATGCTGTTCGTCAAGAACTAGGTCGTATGTTACGCTTAATCAATCCGAAAGAATTACGACCAGCCTGGGTTATAGACTTCCCTATGTTTGAAAAAACAGATGAAGGACGCTGGACCTTTACCCATAACCCATTCTCTATGCCTGCTATTTATGATATTGAGAAGCATATGAATGGCAAAGAAGAAGAAATAGGGAGTATTATTGCCCAGCAATATGACCTTATCTTAAACGGTTATGAAATTGGAGGCGGTTCTGTTCGTGCACACAAGCCAGAAATACTGGAAGCTACCTATAAAAATATGGGGTATAATAAAGAAGAGATGCTTAAAAGTGTAGGTACTATGTACAAATCTTTCCATTACGGCGCTCCACCTCATGGTGGTATTGCCTGGGGGGTTGACAGGCTCATGATGATTTTAGAGAAAAAAGCCTCTATTCGAGAAGTTATGGCCTTCCCTAAAACAGGAACCAGTGAAGATTTATTGTTTGGTGCACCTTCTCCTTTATCCGATAAAAAAGTAGAAGAAATGAATGTCCAAATAGTTCGAAATAAATAAAGTAATATGATGCTTATTTAGAAAAAGCTTTAGCATGTGCTAAAGCTTTTTTTTTAAGTAAACTTTAACACATCTCCAGGTAAGTTTTATAAAAAATTGCAGACTCTAGAACACTAACTTTAATTAAATAATTTTAAATCTTTCATCATGAAAAAAACAACCGTATTATCGATTATCACTTTTTCTTTTATTATGCTATTATCAACCAACGTGGGTGCTCAGAAGTTCTCTAAACTAGACAAAAGCCCAATGGATGCAGCTGCTTTCCCAAGCAGTTATAAAGACCCTAACAAGCTTATCAAAATTGTTTATAGCAGACCTCAACTTAAAGAAAGAGCGCTTAGTAAACTTGCGCCGAATGGTAAAGTCTGGAGACTAGGAGCTAATGAAGCTGCCGAGTTAACACTTTATAAAGACATGAAATTAGGAAGTACTTCTGTAAAAGCAGGAACTTACACTTTTTATGCCATTCCAGGAGATAAAGAATGGATCGCTATAATTAGTAAAGATTTAAACGTTTGGGGAGCCTATTTCTATAATGAAGCAAACGATGTGGCTCGTTTATCTGTACCAGTAACATCAGGCGGAGAATCTCTAGAAGCATTCTCTATTGCTTTTGAAGAAGCTAACGGCAGTATAAATATGCATTTAGGATGGGGAACTACTAGAGTTGCTGTGCCTTTTACAAAGTAAGACGTAAGACAAAATTAAAAAAGTTCCAATAGCTTAAAACTGTTGGAACTTTTTTATTTTAACAATTACAGATACTGATCACAGTAATTACCTACTGAACACTGCTACTGCTTACTGCACACTGTAAACTGAATTCAGGGAATATTCAAATACTTATGTGTTTGAAGTGACACTTTCCATTTAGGATTAGCCATAACATAATCTACAATGTTTGGTACAATCTTATCACGTTTACTCCATTCGGGTTGTAAGTATAAAATACAATCTTTATTAACCTTAGCTGCCTGTTCTTCGGCAAAGCGAAAATCATCTTTATTATACACAATCACTTTAAGCTCATCTGCATTATTATAAACCTCCTCAGTAGGTAACTTCATTTTTTTAGGAGACAAACAAATCCAATCCCAAATACCTGTTAATTTATACGCTCCTGATGTTTCTATATGCGTTTGGAGTCCTTCTTCTTTTAATTGGGTTGTTAAAATGCTCATATCCCACATTAAAGGCTCTCCTCCTGTTACGACAATAGTATCACTATATTTTTTTGCATTTTCGACAATCTTAGCGGTTTCTGTAGGAGGATGCAAATCGGCATTCCAACTTTCCTTCACATCACACCAGTGACATCCTACATCGCATCCACCAATGCGAATAAAATAAGCCGCAGTACCTTTATAATACCCCTCTCCTTGTATGGTATAAAATTCCTCCATCAAGGGTAATAATTCCCCTTTATCTATCAGTGATTGAACCTCTTTTTTCATAGTTTGCAAAGATACATAATTCCATTACTTTTAGTATTATATTTTGATTTTCAATTCTATTTTTATATGTTTGTCTTCGATCGATTAAATTTGAAGCCCCTCAATAAATCTATCTTATATGAAAAAAACTACACACCTTGTAATACTACTGTTACTAAGTAGCTATTACACTTTCTCTCAGGCTGATACCATTACTACAGATCAGCTCGATTCTAATGAACCTACAATGGCTAGATTCTCTAATTATGAAACTGGCATTGCCACAAAAACAAATGTATTTCCAATACACTTAGAAAGCGACAAAAATATTGTTGGAGTTTCCTTTAATAGAACTTCCGCTTTTGTGTTTAATGCGACATCTAATGATGAAAGTAGAATGCATGTTGGTAATGCAACTAAAAATTCGTCTAACCAGTTAACCTATACAACCAGTAGTCATACTATATTGGTAAAGGACAATAGAACGAAATTTAGGTATTACAAAAATGCAGGAAATTATTTTGTGGAATTTATATTAGGCACAAACTTGCATAACTATTTTTGTTAAAAAATAATCGCGTAACATAAGTATTTTATTTATATCTTAGTAAAGTAAATTGCTTACAACCTCTCTCTAACAATGAAAAAAATAGTTTGCTTACTAATGCTGCTTTTCTGTATGCATTATTATGGCGATGCCCAAGTGGGTATTGGAACAACCACACCAGATGATGGTTCAGCTTTACAAATAGACAGTACAACAGGAGCTTTTGTACCTCCTAGAATGACCAATACTCAAATGATGTCTATTACAACGCCCCTAGATGGCGCTTTAGTATTTAACACCACTAAAAGCTCATACTGTATATACAAAAACAGTGCTTGGACCAGCCTAACCAATTCAGCTTTAGTAATGAATATGGTTGGCACAAGTGGTAATTCGATTATCTCTACCAACACGAATACGTACTATGATTTCCCTATAGGCTCTAGCAATGTTCTAGTTACAAACTCGCAAGTATACAATGTAACAGCTAATGGAACTATTACAATACAGGAACCTGGAAATTATATGTTTAGTGCTTCTTTATCTATAAGAAACATGCCGTCAGGCAGTACAAAATTCATTATTGCTATAACCGTAAATGGTCACTTAATTGGCTACTTAAGTAGGGGGTTTGCAACCCTAACGGGTACAGATTACTGGGGTACCAGTGGAAATATTATGTATCCTATTAATGCAAATGATGAAGTAAAAATAAGATATGTAATAAATAATGGCGGCACACCTTTAGAAGCACAATTCGTCAATATAGGTATCACCAAGCTAAATTAATAACCATAAATGCGATATGATTTATAACAACCTTATTTAATAGTACAATCTAAGTTTTGATTATATATTTTTATAATCTCTTTAAATAAACTAAAAGTAAATTGCTTTAATCTCTCTCTAAAATGAAAAAAATAGCTTATTCTTTAATGCTGCTTTTTTGTATGCATTATTACAGTTTTTCCCAAGTAGGTATTGGCACAACCTCTCCAACCTCCGAACTAGAAATCGAAACCACTAATACAGGAATTCCTGCTTTAGAATTAAACCCGCAGTCTGCCCCAACTGGTACAGTAACTGGACAATTGGCAGTAATAGGTGACAAATTATTTATGTACGACGCAACCAGAACAAAATGGCTTAGCGTCGAAACAACTGCACTTCAATATGGTTATGGAACTAGTACTGATGATCAAACTTTATATTTCGGAGGAGACATAGGATACTATCTTGCTCCTCAAGATGTTAGTGGCCCTAAAATGCCATTTAACGGCACCATTGTATATTTAACTATTGAATCTTCAGGAGGAAATGCTTCAAAAAGATTTGACTTATTAATAAATGGTACTAATGTTGGGAATAATTCAGACCCAACTCTGGACGGAAGGTTCAATCTTTCGGGAGGTTCTTTTACAAGAACTACTTTTAATATTGATTTTAATGCTGGAGACTATATAACAATTAGAGCTGCCAGCAACGGCTCTGCTGTAGAAGACCCTGCAGCCATTATTTGGGTTAAATGGCGCGAATAGTTTAAGTATATAACTTTATAGTTGTTTTTTCATTATAAAACCTTATTTTTTTCTTCTTCATTTTTCCTGTATTTTTATGCAAAATTATAGCAAATGGGGAGTAAAGAAACTTTTTTTAAACATATAACCGAAGGCAATACAACAAAGGGTGATTTTATTCCCATAGGTGCCGCCATGCTAGATGGGGAAACTATTACGGGTGCGCATGTAAAAATCCCTTTAAAAACCATGAATCGTCATGGGTTAATTGCTGGTGCAACAGGTACCGGGAAAACAAAATCTTTACAAGTACTGGCCGAAAACTTAAGTGACAAGGGTGTTCCTGTTTTGCTTATGGATATTAAAGGTGATTTAAGTGGATTGGCTCAACCAAGTCCAGGACATCCAAAAATTGATGAGCGCCATGAAAAAATAGGACTTCCATTTGAAGCTAAAAACTTTCCCGTAGAAATACTAACTCTATCTGAACAAGACGGTGTACGCCTAAGAGCAACCATTACCGAATTTGGTCCTGTACTACTCTCAAGAATTTTAGATTTATCTGAAACGCAATCTGGTGTCGTTGCTGTTATATTTCAATATTGTGATGACAATAAACTTCCTATCCTAGACATCAAAGATTTCAAAAAAATATTACAATACGCTACTCAAGAAGGAAAAGCAGAATTCACCGAAGCTTATGGAAGAATTTCAACAGCATCAACAGGCGCTATTTTACGCAAAGTCGTTGAATTGGAACAACAAGGCGCCGATTTATTTTTTGGAGAAACCTCTTTTGATACTCAGGATTTATTAAGAATTGATGAGAACGGACGCGGTTATATCAATATTATCAGATTAACCGATATTCAAGACAAACCTAAATTGTTCTCAACATTCATGTTAAGTCTATTAGCCGAAATTTATTCAACATTTCCAGAACAAGGCGATAGTGATAGACCTGAATTAATTCTATTTATCGACGAAGCTCATTTAATTTTTAAAGAAGCATCCAAAGCTTTACTAAATCAAATTGAAAGCATCGTAAAACTAATAAGAAGTAAAGGTGTCGGCTTGTATTTTGTAACTCAAAATCCAACAGACGTCCCTGAAGCTGTTTTAGGGCAACTGGGCTTAAAAGTACAGCATGCCCTCAGAGCTTTTACTGCCAAAGACAGAAAAGCCATAAAGCTTACAGCACAAAACTATCCAGATTCTGAATATTATGATACCACCGAAGTATTAACATCTTTAGGTATTGGAGAAGCTTTAGTCTCTGCTTTAGATGAAAAAGGTAGACCCACGCCATTAGCAGCGACCATGATGCGAGCACCAATGAGTAGAATGGATGTTTTAACCGATATGGAATTAAGTACACTGCTTTCAAAATCAAAATTGGTAAAAAAATACAATAAGGATATTGATCGAGAAAGTGCTTATGAAATGCTAAATGAAAAAATAGAGCTAGCAGAAGCTGAAGAAGCCAAAGAAAAAGCAAAGAAAGAAAGAGAAGCTCTTAAAAAGGCAGAATCCAGAAAGCGTACAACTACTAGTTCCAGAAGGAGAAGTACCAGAATGAACCCCATTGTTAAAGTACTTACAAGTGCTACATTTATAAGAAGTGTTTTTGGCATTTTAACTAAAGTGCTAAAAAAGTAAATAACAATTAATATAAATCAACCCGTAAATTATCTTTAAAATAATGTACAAACCATTTTTAAGTCTTATTATACTTAGTTTTTTGTTTTCTAGCTGTAAAAAGAAGCAAGATCCTTTTGAAATTGGAAAACAGCATCTCGGACTATTGACAGACTCAACGCAGGTAAAAGACCTTAAGGATATTTATGTTAATGATTCTTTGGTGAAATTTATTGGCGGTGATGAGTTTACAGGGAGCCAGAACAATATAGAAATATTTGAAAAAGGAGGTAAAAAACTCTTGGCCCTCACGCCTAAACAAGCTTTAGACTCTACATCGACTATTGAGAGTATACAAATTTTAGACCCTCGGTTTAAGACCAACAAGGGCATTACAACTCTAAGTACTTTTAAGGATATTTCAAGCACTTATAAAATATCGAAAATAAACAATCTCATAAACTCAATTCATATTATTATTAATGAACTAAACGCAAGTTTTGTTATAGATAAAGAAGAGCTTCCAGCAAATCTTAGATTTAATATGGATGTTAAAATAGAAGCAACACATATCCCTGATGATGCCAAAATAAAATATTTTTTCTTAAACTGGAATATGCATTAGCAAACAAATAAATGAATCCATTCTTATCGAAACTATTAATAGATTTAGCTCGTAAAAGGCTTGAAAAAAAACAAGCAAACAAGCCTGTAAGCAAAAAGCAAATAGTCCCTCTGGTAAGGAGATTTCAAGTTGAATTATCGCATGCCATAAAAGAATATATTTTTATCATACTTGGTGTTTTTTCTGCTGGATTTGGGTTAAAGGGTTTTTTGCTTCCAAATAAATTTATTGACGGAGGCGCTACAGGTATTTCTTTATTATTGGAAAATGTTACCTCGTTAAAATTGGGGTTATTATTAGTTTTGGTCAACCTGCCTTTTTTAATTCTTGCATCTAAAACTATTAATTTCAAATTTGCAATAAAAAGTATTGCTGCCATTGCGCTTTTAGCTCTCGTTGTTCATTTTATAGATTACCCAACTGTTACAGAAGACAAGTTATTGATTGCTGTTTTTGGCGGTTTCTTTTTAGGGCTAGGAATAGGTATGTCTATGCGTGGGGGTAGTGTTATTGATGGCACTGAGGTTTTAGCCATTTTTTTAAGCAGAAAATTATCATTAACTATAGGTGATGTTCTATTGCTAATTAACATCATTATATTTTCTATTGGTGCGTATACACTTTCTATTGAAACCGCTCTTTACGCCATTCTTACTTATTTAGCAGCAGCAAGAACAGTAGATTTTGTGGTTGATGGTGTAGAAGAATATGTTGGGGTTACAATCATATCGAACAAACATGAAGAATTAAGGATTATGTTAACCGAAAAACTGCGTCGTGCCTGTACTATTTATGCGGGGAAAGGTGGTTTTGGAACCCAGGGAAAAAGCTATGACAAAGACATTATTTATACTGTAGTAACCCGTTTAGAACTTGCAAAGTTACAAACCGAGATTGATAAAATTGATAGAAACGCATTTATCATTATGGGTATTGTTAAAGATTTAAAGGGTGGTATGATCAAAAAAAAGCCTATGAAATAGTAAGCAGTGAATAGTGAGCAAAATTAAAAACTCGTGAAACAAAAGAAATATATTATTCAAAACAATCCGTTTATTGTGCCTACCACAGATGGCAAAGTTATAAAAGAGCATTTTGGAATGGCTACCGATGGTAATTCTCAAATTAGTATTGCCTATATGAAGGCGCCTTCTGGGTGGAGCGAACCTTTTCAGACACCTAAGTTTGATGAATTCACCTTTATTCTAAAAGGCAAGAAGCAATTTATTATTGAAAATGAAACAGTTATTTTAGAAGCTGGTCAATCTATTAAAATTGAAAAGAACACCCGAGTTCAATATTCCAATCCTTTTGCTGAAATATGTGAATACATAGCTATTTGTACACCTGCATTTTCTATAGACTTGGTAAACAGAGAAGTTAAATGAAGGCGTATTTTATAAAATTTATTGGGTTCTATATAAATCTGATAAGCTATATTTCTCCTAAATATGCTGCAAAATTAGCAATCAAATTATTTTCTACACCCCAAAAAGGACGACTTAACGAAGAACAAAACCAATACCTTTCCACAGCTATTCAAGAAAATATCATTCATGAAAATATTTCAATAAAAACCTATTATTGGCAAGGCAAAAAAGAAACCATCTTACTAGCTCATGGTTGGAAAAGTAACGCTTTTAGATGGAAAAGCCTCATTGAAACTTTAACTGCTTTAGATTATACTATTATTGCTCTAGATGCTCCTGCTCACGGTAATTCTAGTGGCAAATTATTCAATGCGCTTCTTTATTCTGAGTGTATAAGTATTGTTGCTAAAAAATTTAAGGTAGATACTTTGATAGGGCATTCGGTTGGAGGCACTGCAACTATTTTTTCTCAGCATAAAAAGCAATTAGAGTCTGTTAAAAAAATTGTCTCATTGGGTGCCCCAGCAGATTTTGTTGATGTTTTTAAACGCTATGAGACTATGATGGGCTACAATGAAAGAGTTTCCTCTGCCATGGTTCAATATGTATTGGAAGAATTTAACCATTTACCAGAATACTATTCTGCACCTAATTTCATAAAAGAAATCGAAACAAAAATACTAGTCATTCACGATAAGAAAGATAAAGTTATACCTTACACAGATGGTTTAAAATTTAAAAAAAACCATGAAAAAGTACAATTTATTGGTACCAAAGGTTTCGGTCATGGTCTAAAAAACGATATCGTTCACAATTATATTATCGACTTCTTAAACGTATAAAATGTTGTACTTTTGAGGCATGGAAGTACAATTAAAACGCATTAACAAATTTTTAAGTGAAGTTGGATATTGTTCTCGTCGAGAAGCCGATAAACTTATTGAAGCTGGACGAGTCACTATTAATGGAGTGATCCCTGAAATGGGTACAAAAATTGCACCGGGAGATATTGTATACGTTGATGGCAAGGAAATAAAAAACAATAAAGAAAGCTTTGTCTATTTAGCTTTTAATAAACCTGTTGGAATTGTTTGCACAACCGATACTTCTGTTGAAAAAGACAATATTATTGACTTTATAAATTACCCGAAACGTATTTTTCCAATTGGAAGACTGGACAAACCTAGTGAAGGTTTAATTCTACTAACTGATGATGGCGATATAGTAAATAAAATTCTACGCGCCAGTAATAATCATGAAAAAGAATATATTGTAACTGTAGATAAACCTATATCTCAAACATTTATTGAGCGTATGTCTAGCGGTATTCATCTAGCTGAATTAAAACAGGTTACTAAAAAATGTAAAGTTAAAAAGTTAAGTACTTTCCAATTTAAAATCATCTTAACACAGGGCCTAAACAGACAAATTAGGCGAATGTGCGAGTATCTAAATTATGAGGTGCAAACACTAAAACGTGTTAGAATAATGAATATTAAAATGGATATACCTATTGGTGCGTATAGAGAATTAACGAAAGTGGAATTTAATGAGCTAAATAAGTTAATTAGCAATTCTTCGAAAGAACACCAGAAACAGCCAAAAAGAATAAAAAGATAAATTGTTGATAGAGGAAACCATATTTTTAAAACTTTTAAATCATTTTACGTGTAAGCCTTAGGAAGTCAGCACTTGTTTATCCATCTATTGCAATACAAACACCACTGCGAATAAAAGTATAAAAAGACAAATAAGAATAATGACCAACAGATCGTTCATCTTTTTGAGTCTATCAATTTCTTCAAATATTGATTTACCTTCTTTAGGCAAATTTGTCATTTTATTCATATCACAAATTACTGGTAATTGTATAGTATAACTAAATTTTGCTGATAATATTATCTATAACACAAAAAAAGTTTTAATAAAAAAAGCATTATACGCTAAAAGCCTATAATGCCATTCAAAAAACCTTTATAAGTTGTTTAGTTTAAGTTTAAATATTGTTATGCCTTTCTCTAGCGAGCAATGTGTTTTTAAGTAGCATGGCAATGGTCATAGGACCTACACCTCCAGGAACTGGTGTTATATAACTTGCTTTCTGACTAACATTGGCAAAATCTACATCTCCTACTATTCTATACCCTCTCGGTTTAGTCTCATCGGTAACCCTTGTAATCCCAACGTCTACAACAACAACATCGTCTTTTACCATTTCTGCTTTTAAGAAATTAGGAACCCCCAATGCCGAAATAATAATATCTGCCTGTGATGTAATTTGGGTAATATTTTTTGTATGACTATGGGTTAAAGTTACTGTTGAATTTCCAGGGAATCCTTTGCGTCCCATTAAAATACTCATAGGCCTACCTACAATATGAGAACGTCCAATAACTACCGTATGCTTTCCTTTAGTTTCTACACCATAACGATCTAACAATTCTAGAATACCGAATGGGGTTGCTGGAATAAAAGTAGACATATCTAAAGCCATTTTCCCAAAATTTGTAGGATGGAAACCATCAACATCTTTATCTGGGTTTACGGCTAATAATACTTTCTGCTCATTAATTTGTGGAGGTAACGGCAACTGAACTATAAAACCATCAATTTCAGGATTCTCATTAAGTTCTTTTATTTTTTCTAACAATTCAACCTCACTCGTTGTATTGGACATTTGCACCAAAGTAGACTCGAAACCAACGCGTTCACAAGCTTTTACTTTACTCCCAACATAGGTTAAACTAGCACCATCATTACCAACAATTATTGCCGCTAAATGAGGAACTTTCTCTCCTTTATCTTTTATTTTCTGAACTTCAGCAGCAATTTCATTTTTAATGTCGTTACTAACTTTTTTTCCGTCTAAAATTGTCATATTTATTAATTTTTGCCGTGAATGCACGAATATTATCTTGCAAAGACGCTAAATCGCAAAGTTGTTATATACTTTTCCCTTAATTACTGCTTACTGCGAACTGAGTACTGAACACTGCTCACTAGAACTAGCGCATCCCTTTCATCATTTGCATCATCTTTTTGCCTCCGCCCCCTTGCATCATCTTCATCATTTTACTCATCTGGTTGAACTGTTTAAGTAGTTGATTCACTTCCTGAACAGATGTTCCCGAACCTTTTCCTATACGTATTTTTCTACTTGAATTCAAAATAGATGGATTACTTCTTTCTTTAGGTGTCATAGAATGAATAATGGCTTCAATCCCTTTAAAAGCATCATCATCAATATCAATATCTTTCATCATTTTTCCAGCACCAGGAATCATCCCCATAAGATCTTTCATGTTTCCCATTTTCTTGATCTGCTGAATTTGCTTCAGGAAATCATCAAAACCAAATTGGTTTTTAGCTATTTTCTTTTGAAGTTTACGTGCTTCAGCTTCATCAAATTGTTCCTGGGCTCTTTCAACTAAGGAAACAACGTCTCCCATTCCAAGAATACGGTCTGCCATACGAGATGGATAGAACACATCTATGGCTTCCATTTTTTCTCCCGTACCAATAAATTTGATTGGTTTATTGACTACAGATTTTATGGAAATTGCTGCACCACCACGTGTATCACCATCTAATTTTGTTAGGATAACACCATCAAAATTCAAGACATCATTAAAGGCTTTTGCCGTATTAACAGCATCCTGACCAGTCATAGAATCTACAACAAATAATGTTTCCTGTGGTTGGATTGCCTTGTGAATGTTTGATATTTCGGTCATCATCACCTCATCAACAGCCAAACGACCTGCGGTATCAATAATCACGACATTGTGTCCATTGGCCTTTGCGTGGGCAATACCCGCCTTAGAAATCGCAACAGGATCATTATTGCCTCTATCACTAAAAACCTCAACACCTATTTGATCTCCAACAACATGCAATTGGTCAATCGCTGCTGGACGATACACATCACAAGCCACCAACAATGGTTTTTTAGTTTTTTTATTTTTAAGATAATTAGCGAGTTTACCAGAAAAAGTGGTCTTACCAGAACCTTGCAAACCAGACATTAAAATAACACTTGGCGTTGCTGAAAGGTTAACCCCCTCTGCATCGCCTCCCATAAGTTCAGTCAACTCATCTTTTACGATTTTAACCATTAACTGACCTGGCTGTAATGTTGTTAAAACATTTTGTCCAAGGGCTTTTTCTTTAACTCTTTTTGTAAATTCTTTGGCTATTTTAAAATTAACATCGGCATCAAGTAATGCGCGACGTACTTCCTTTAAAGTCTCGGCCACATTAACCTCTGTAATGCTTCCATGTCCTTTTAAAACGTGTAAGGCTTTATCTAATTTATCACTTAAATTATTAAACATAATTTACTTTTAATTTTAGGAATGGCAAAGTTAATCATTTGAAGCGTATTTATAAAGTAGACTAATAAAAAAAGGCTGTCAAATTATAATTTGACAGCCTTATAAAGGAGACTTAACTAACTAACCATAAACCGAAAAGATAAGCTTATCCTTTTTAATCAAAAACAGATTCAGATTACCATTCTTTTTGTTCAAGAACTAATATTCTTTCTATACCACCTTCGGCAGTGTAATCCTTTAATTCTACTCTAGTTTCTGTAATAGATTTTATCATCCACCTGTGATTAAGCGTATTAAATGGTGCTTCAGTTCCAAAATGCATACCAAGGAACAAACCTTCATTTCTATAAGCTAACCAAGAACCACTATACTGTAAATCATTATTTTCCTTATAAACATTTATCTTTCCTTCTTCTGAAAAAGTAATTGCATATAACTCAAAGGCTTCCTTTTTCTCTTCATCTCCATCGATATAAGAGGCTACAATCCAACCTCCATCCCAACCTGCTCCCCAAGCGGTAGTAAGTACATCGTTGATATAGTTTATATCTTCATCTCCTTCAGGACAGTGTCTTTTCAAGACCATTTTGTTATTCTCATTTTCAAGTTTAATTAAACCTGGCTCTAAGAAAGTAATAGCCCATTCTAGTTTCAAATCTGGTCTTCCTTCTAAATTAATTTTTAAAACAAAACCTGTATTTCTCACACCTACTTCATAAGTTCCTTCAACCAACTCACCATTAACTCTAAGTTTTACAACATTGTTTTCAAAGAACTTTAAAGGTGTTCCTATATAATCTTTTTCATTATCGGCACCATCAACACTTAAACGTGCTACTCGCCATAAACATTCCTGTAAATAGTTTTTAATTCTTTCTTTGGTAATATCAATAACAACATCACAGTTTTTCTTCATGATGATTCTATTGCCACCAGTCTCATAAAGCTTAATCTTACCATATTCAATATCATATACAATCCACTCTAAAGTAAAGTCGGCCAGATTTTCAAATTCCATTTTTAAAAGTGCACCTCTATCAGTTACGCGTGTACTCCAAGTACCTGTTAAAATATCTCCGCCTCTTGCACGCATTACAACAACATTATCTTCTTTAAAGTTTAAAGCATATTCTTTGTACTCGGCTGTATTGTCTTGGTTATCTCTTTTGAATTCATAAACAACCCAAGGACAAATTTTTAAATACTCATCTAAACGTTCTTTGGTGAAATCGTCATCACCATAATCGTTATCATCATCTTCATCGCAAGCATCTTTTGCTTCGTTTATAGTTTTTTCCAATTCCTCATTATTGTTTACTACAACAGAAGAACCATCAGATAAAAGCATTGTCACAGGAAAGTTAAGACTTGCTAAAACTTCGGCATTCGCAACACGCTTAACAAAACGATGTAATTCTCTGTCATTTTCAATCGTTACAACATCTATAACCTGAAACTCAGTATCGTAAACCGAAAAAGATATTGGATACTGGAAATCGATACATTCAATATCATCATCAACTTCGTTGTCTCCACTACACTCTTTAACATAAGCTTCTAACTCATCGGCATTATTTATAACAACTTCTTCATGCTCTGAATTAACTATTGTAATTGGAAATAACATTTCCAGTTTGTCTAAATCCTCTTCAAATTCGTCGAAAATAGCTTCGATAACTTCAAAGTCTTCTTCAGAGTCAACAATAACCTCTAAACCATTAACTGTTACTGTTACTGGTAACGATACAGATATACAACTTGCATTATCTATAATGTTGTCTTTAGAACCATCCATTTTAGATGTTGCACTTATAAAACTTGTTAACTGCGAATCTGCTACAAGTGCTTCACTTTCGGCAGGAGGCGTTACTTCAACAGCCTCTTCTTGACATGATGTGAAGAACAAAAGGGCAAAAAAAGGTATCAATAATAATATTCTCATTTTAGATTTCATGATTTTTAATTTTGGGTTAAACATAGCTTTTTGATTATTAAACAGGATATCTTTAAAAATTCCTACCCTATGAATGGAAAAAAAATCAAAATTCTAAATTCCGAATTCCAAAAAACTTTATTTTAGCGTCATTAAACCACCAAACTATAATGGGTAAGCAATTACATGAAAACATTTGTGAGGAACGCCTGTTTTCGTCTATATTTAATAAACATTCTAAAGATTTACACAATTTTTTATATTATAAGTTTGGTGAATTGCTAAATCCAAAAGATAAGGTTCAGGAAGCTTTTGTTAAACTTTGGGAAAACTGCTCAAAGGTTTCCCCAGATAAGGCTAAGAGTTTTGTATTTACTACTGCCAACAATTTAATGTTGAATGAAACGGCACATCAAAAGGTTGTTTTAAGACATCAACAAACCAAGCCCAAAATGTATACGAATGAGAGCCCTGAATTTTTAATGCAGGAAAGTGAGTATCATGATAAATTACAAAAAGCACTGGCTAATTTAACGGAAGCACAACGGGTCGCTTTTATGATGAATCGTGTTGAAGGAAAACGTTTTAAAGAAATTGCAGCACTTTTAGATATTTCTACCAAAGCTGTTGAAAAACGCATTTACGGTGCCTTGGAAAAATTGCGTAAGGACATTAAGGAGTTATGATGTTGTTAGATGTTAGAAAATTAAAATTTTGGTATTTGATTTTGAAATTTGAATTCTTTTTTCTCGCAAAGCAAAACCGAATACGCTTTTATTAGAATACAAAAAAGAATGTATTAATATTTTGTATCTTTTGTTTTCTAACGAAAAATATAAAATTGGCTGAACACTGAATTTTAAACTTTTTGAAAAAAAAATTAAATTTAGGGTAGGAAAAAATAAAAGTCAATTGTTATATAGTTGAATAAGGAATCATGAACAGAGAAATTTTAATATCGAAATGGCTGGATAACGATCTAAATGATCAAGAGCTTGAAGCATTTAAAGCGCTTGAAGATTATGATGATTTAGTGAATTTAAACCAAGGCTTACAAGCTTTTAAGGTAGATGCCTACAACACGTCTGAAGAACTAGACACCGTTTTAAGCACGATTAAAAGCAACAAAAAGCAATCGACACATTGGTTCAAGCCATTTATGCGTATTGCAGCTATACTCGCTGTTTGTTTTAGCTTATATTATTACACAACGACTTTAGATACTACTATAACTACTGAGTTTGCTCAAAAAACAACTATAGAATTACCCGATACTTCCAGTGTTTCTCTAAATGCAAAATCATTATTGACTTTCAATAAAAAAGGTTGGAAACACAATAGAGAGGTAGAACTTAATGGTGAAGCTTTTTTTAAAGTAGCTAAGGGCTCATCATTTAAAGTAAAGACAAAAACAGGACTTGTAACTGTTTACGGAACTCAATTTAATGTAAAACAATGGGATCATTATTTTGAGGTTATTTGCTACGAAGGTTTAGTTGGCGTTACTTACAATTCTCAAGAAACAAAGTTAAATTCTGGTGACAGTTTTTTAATTATCGATGGGAAAATAATTGCTAAAGAAAAAGAAAACCGCTCGGAACCTTCGTGGTTAAATAACGAAAGTACTTTTAAAAGTGCGCCTTATAAAGCTGTTATTGCAGAATTTGAAAGACAATATGGAGTTCATATTACTTTAATGAATATTGATTCTGACCAACTATTTACAGGTAGCTTTGCACATGATAATATAGATGTGGCCATAAAAGCAATTACCTTACCTTTACGTGTAACTTATAGTAAAACAAACCATACTATAATATTAAAACGTGAGTAGAAAAAGTATTCTTTCTTTTTTTTCTTTATTGCTTTTTTTGAATGTCGTTAACCTCAAAGCGCAAACCATTCAAAAAGAAAAGCAACCGTTGCTGTCTATTTTAAACATCCTTGAAGAGCGTTACAATATTAGTTTTTCTTATGTAGATGAAACGATTAAGGGTAAAGAAATCGCCCTACCTTCCGAAGGTTTGGCCCTAGAAATTATTTTAGAACTACTTAAAGAAGAAACCGAACTAGATTTTCAATTATTAGATAGTCGTTTTGTAGCCATTAAACTTTTAGAAAAAGAAAAAAGCAATTACAGATTGCAAAAGCTTGAAGAGGTTGTTGTTACCAATTATCTTACTAGTGGTATTACTAAACTTAATGACGGATCTATTAGTATAAAACCAGAATTATTTGGAATTCTCCCTGGTTTAATAGAACCCGATGTTTTACAAACCATTCAGGCACTTCCAGGTGTTGTAAGCACAGATGAAACCGTATCGAATATAAATGTTAGAGGCGGAACCCACGATCAGAACTTATTATTATGGGATGGTATAAAAATGTATCAATCTGGTCATTTTTTCGGACTCATTTCTGCCTTTAACCCGCACACAACTAAACGTGTTAGTGTATATAAAAATGGCACCAGTGCTAAATATGGCGATGGTATTTCGAGCATTATAGATTTGCAATTACCTGATAACATTGATAACGAATTTAAAGCAGGCTTAGGCTTTAATTTACTTAATGCCGACGGATACGCCAAAATTCCTTTATCTAAAAAAACGGAACTGCAATTATCCACACGCCGCTCTGTAACCGATTTAATTGTAACACCTACTTACGATCAGTATCTCAAGCGTGTTTTTGAAGATTCAGATTTTAGTAAATCCAGTAACAATACCATCTCTCAAAATGAGAGCTTCTATTTTTACGATGTTACTGCAAAATTCTTATATAACATTTCTAAAAAAGATAAAATTAGATTTCATTTATTACATGTAGATAACAAATTAAATTACGAAGAACAACTAACCAGTAATGTTAGAGATGAGGCTTTAGTAAGCAAACTTTCACAACGAAACTCAGCTATTGGACTTACTTATACTAGAGATTGGACCAAAAGGCTTTCAACAACATATCAAGTCTATGTTTCTAACTATGATCTGGACGCTACTAATTTTGACCTTATTAACGACCAACGTCTTATTCAAGAAAACGAAGTATATGACGGTACTTCTAAATTTGATATTAATTACAAACACAGTCGTCAATTAAAGATAAATGGCGGTTACCATTTCTCAGAAATTGGTATTAGTAATTTAGAAGACGTTAACAACCCTATTTTTAGAAGCTATATTAAAGATGTTATTAGAAGCCATGCTATTTATGCAGAGACAGCTCTTTTATCGAATAATGCCAAAACCAATTTAAAAATAGGTGGGCGCTTAAATTATATAAGTAAATTCGATTTATTTTTAGCAGAACCCAGGCTTAGGTTTAGTCAACGTTTTCTTAATAACCTTAAATTCGAGATATTAGGGGAATTCAAACACCAAACGACTTCTCAAATTATCGATTTGCAAAACGATTTTTTGGGTATCGAAAATCGCAGGTGGGTATTAGCTAACAATAATAGTGACAATATTGTTATTAACAATAAAACAATCTACCCTGTACCAGTAGTAAAGAGCAAGCAACTATCTGCAGGCATACATTATAATAAAAACAAACTATTAATTAGTGCCGAAGGTTACATAAAAAAAGTAAATGGCATTACAACAAGAAGCCAAGGGTTTCAAAACCAATATCAATTTGTAAACAGTATAGGAAGTTATGAAATTAAAGGGTTAGATGTCTTGTTAAACAAACAGTTTGGCAATACGGTTAGCAGTTGGGTTTCCTATTCTTTTAGTAATAATAATTATATATTCCCATCTTTAAACGAAGGCAAAAAGTTTCCTAACAATACAGATATTAGGCATACATTTTCTTTTGCTGGAACCTATACTCAAAATGCTCTTAAATTAGCCTTGGGACTCAATTGGCACTCTGGAAGACCTAGCACACTTCCAGATACAACTGACGATCCAGAAGATCGGGCCATAACTTATACCAATCCTAATAGCAGTAACTTAGAAGATTATTTACGAGCAGATTGCTCTGCCACCTATGCCTTTGATATATCTGATACAACGCGAGCAACTATTGGAGCATCGGTCTGGAATGTTTTAAACAAAAAGAATATCATCAACACCTATTATACTTTAGATGACAACAATGAGATCAACACCATTGAAAATGAATCTCTAGGCATCACGCCTAATGTCAGTTTAAGAATTTATTTTTAAATGCTTATTTTTGTAAGATGCTACCAATAAGGAGAATCCAAAATATATTTAGCTATCTCGCTTTATTAATCACTTTAGTATCATTTTCGGTACCCACAAGTGTTTCTTCTAATTATGATAAACCACAAACCGAGCTTTTAGTTAGTAAATACAGAAGCGATGATTCTACTGTTAAAGAATACCTACCTTTGGCCAAAAGGCCTCAAAAAGTGGTATTTAATCAATACCTTATTTTTAGTTTTAAATCCTTATTGAATAATCATATTTTCGATTTTAATCTAACTTTTAAGTCTCAAAAGGAAGCTATTCTACAATTTGAAAACTACAATAACCTTCTAGAGCAAAATCTTATCGCTCAAACATACACAATCAAGTCTAAAAGTATCTTCATAGAGTAAACCTGTTGTCAATATTCTGGCACAATTTCAATTATTTTTAATCTGAGACTAGCCTAAAAAGTAAATACAATGTCGCATTGAGCGCAGTCGAAATGCACAATAAGACAAATCAAATAATAAAATCCTTTTACGCAGTCTTACTACTATTACTACTATGAAAACTTTAAAAAAGGCATTAAGGCTTTTTGCTTTAATACTTATGATTGCTTTGGCTTCTGTATTGCCTGTACCTATAACATTTTACAAAAAAGATAATTTACCAAAATATACTATTGAACTTGTTGAAAAGAAAGATGATGAAAATGACCGTGAGGATGCTAAAGAAATTTTATGACTGAATTGATATAAAAATCAATCCAAAATTAGCTTAACATCTTCAATTATACACCAAGTCTTTTAAGTTATATTTTTCACTGAAAACTGGGATATAAAACAATAAAATTGTCTCTATTTTTGAAAAAAAACAACATCTTATAACACATTGAGGTTATAAGTTAAAAAAAACATTCTGAAAACTCAAAAGCCTTAATCAGTTTCAACAAAATCAAAAAATGAAAAAAGAACTAGTCAACAACACCAAACTTTGGAAAATAGAAACCAAAGGCAAATCTCATATTGTAGAATACGGAAAGGTAGATGGCAAACTAAGAAAGAACAAAAAGACTTTTAAAACTGAGGAAGCATGTGAAAAGGATGCAGAAAAACTTATTAAATCTAAAATAAAAGGTGGTTATATTGAACTTACAATTAAAATAAAGGGGGAAGATCTAGATTTACTGTATAGGATAGAGCAAGTTCAAAGAGGGAATGCTACTATAATTAATGAGGATAGATTATGGACAGACAACGAAGAAATACTGGCAGAAATATGGAAATGTACTGAGTTAGAATTTTTAGATCTTCGGACAGATTTAAATATCCCAGAAGAATTAGGCAATTTAATTAACCTTAAAACTCTTAAACTTTCACTTCTTGAGTGTAAAAGCCTTCCACAATCTATCAAAAATCTACAAAAACTAGAAGATCTCTATATTTCGCCAGGCTATGGCATAAATTTTATCATTCCAAATGAAATAGGAGAACTATCTTATCTTAAGAAATTACATCTAGATGGTAATCACAAATCCATCCTCCCAAGCGCCATTTCCAAATTATCCAACTTAGAAACATTAAGAATTGATGGATTTGCTAGTAAAGAACTCCCTAAAGACTTAGGTAATTTATCTCAACTTAAAAAAATAGAATTAAATAATCCTAAACTTTTAGAAACATTACCTGCTTCAATTGGAAATCTGGGCAATTTAGAGGAATTAATTGTTCAGTCTTCTAGAAGTAGAAGTCCTTACTTGGACTCTCAACTTCCAGGCCTAGTTATTCCCAAAGAGATTGGAAAACTCACGAACCTAACCAAACTGGACTTAAAAGAAAATGATATTCAATCTTTACCAGACGACATAGGTAATCTAAAAAAACTGAAAGAATTAATAATAGAATATAACGCTCTTGATCACTTCCCTTTAGGGATTTGTAGCTTAACCAACTTAGAAACATTAGAAATGCATTCTTCTTCAGTTGCCGTAAAGCATATCCCAAACGAGTTTGTACACTTAGAGAACTTAGAAAATTTCGAAATTAATTTAAGTGAAACGTCTAATATACCTTCACAGTTTAGGGTTGAGAGTCTTGGCTTTAACTCCCTCGAGCCTGAGTCCATTATTGATTATTTAAGCAATCTTAGTAAGAAACAGAAGACCACTGTTACTAAAAATATACCTGAGACTCCTCCCAATAAAGAACAATTGGTTAAAAACAGAGGGAACCTGATAGAAGATATATTCTCTGATATTAATGCAGAAACGTTTGGTGATGATAAAGAGAATATAAAAACAGTAAGAGACTTTGTTACTGGAGAATCGCACGACCTACCTTTAGCATTAAGAAAAGACTCTTATGATTATAAACGTATTGTTGACTTGTTGTCCCCATTAGAAGAATGGAACTTTATAGATGAGAGAGTTTTTTTATTCATCACCCAAGATGCATTTTATTATCAGGAGCAAAATAGATTTATAGATGGCCCTTCTTTTAGTGGATATCATGAACAATTTTTCGAAAATTGGTTTTTACCTCAACTGGAAAATGAACAAAAAGACCAGAATCTCTTAGGAAGTATTTTTGAACTACTCATTAATGCTGGTGTAGATGAAGACACTTGTTTTGAAGCATTTCTATCTTCCGTACCAGCAAAAGTTCCGTTTAATCACGCAGATCAAACACCAAATTCTGTTGGCAACTATATTCTAGACAAAGCTAAAAATGACATAGAAAACCTTACAGACCTTATGATCAAACATAAATTAAGAAGGCCTTTTATTCAATTTATGCTTATTAATGACCGTAAATTATTAGAAAAAAGTTTGGCAAAAATGTTGGTTATAAGGGAATATGAGGGAACAGGCGGAGCAAATAAACATATCCCATTTACTTTACTTGAACTGTTGGTTTCTTATGACCTTAAGTCCTATGAACATTACATTCATGAACTGATAGAACAAACAGATTGTCATGAATGTATCATGGAATGCCACAGAATCTTACTAAAGCACAACGAGGAAGATTACAGAGACATAACGCTTGCAAAAGTGAAAGAAACGTTAACTATTATTTCTGAGAAGATAAATAAAAACGGAAAAAACCAATTTTCTTGGTCTGTAAAAGGCGGATATGGAGATAACACACCCGAATTTATAGACTGGTCACTGGAAATTTATGGCACAGAATTAAAAGAAGCAGTTGCTCAATATGTAGAGCATACTAAAAGACATAATTTAGGAATTTCTAAAGTTATCGTCGATCACTTTGGTCAAGACGCATTGGATATCATACAACATGATTTTAAAGTGAGTACAACCAGTAATGGAGCCGAAGAATATTATAGAGCATTATTGGGTATCGTTGGAAGGTTTGATTATTCGGCACATTTCGACAAGGTATGGGAACTAGCGACAGATAAAAAAACCAAAATTTCCCAAATGGCAGCTTTCGAACTGGCGAGAACAGAAAATATTGAAGTTAAAAATAAAGCACTAGACTACTTAAATTCAAAGAAAGATGCACAGAGATTAGCTGCTATGCGTGTTTTTTATTACTGGAGAGATGAGGATACCAAGTCGGCCATCCAGTCTATTCTTAAAACAGAAAACAAAGATTTAATAAGAGAAATAGCCGTAGATATTATTTATGGGCAACAAGACCTTAGTAAAGTAACGGTTGGCGAAATGAAAGAGCGAATACAAGATGCTATTGCTTTAAATAAGTTAGAAACTAAAATAGTAAAATGGCAAAACAAGCTTCCTCAGCTAATTTGGTCTGATGGAACATCATTTACTCAAGAGGAAATTGACTATTTGTTTTATAGACAAAGCCTGTGCAAAACTATAGCCCCAGATGTAGAAGCTCAACCCATCTATAACTTGGTAGAAAAGAAAAGTGCAGAAGGTTTTGCTAAAGCATGGTGGGAATTGGTTCAAAAAGACCAAGGCTTATCTATAAAGGAAAAAGGGGTTCTTGCTCCTGTTGGTATTTGGGGTGGGGAAGAATTAATAAACAGCTTAGCACATGAAGCGTTAAAAAACAAAAAAGTAGTTGCTTGTAGCCTATTAGGGCTTATGGCCTCTGAAACTGCTGCTTGGGCTTTAGATAAGGTCATGAAAATTAATGAACCGAAGCAAAACAGCCTTTTAAGAGAAGCCGAAGCTGCTTTTACTGCTATAGCAGATAGTTTAGGACTAACAGCTCTGGAGTTGCAAGAACGAATGCTCCCTGATTTTGGATTTACAGAACGTGAACTGAAGTTTACAGAAAACGGTGTAGATTACATTTTATTTATTGATACTTCACTTCACTTCAGCTATAAAAATGAAAAAGAGAAGGTCCTAAAAAGTATTCCCAAAGCATCTTCAGACTTTAAAAAGAAGCAAAAAGAGTCCAATGCTTTATTAATGACGGTAGCCAAGCAATTTTCGCAATCACTCAATAGATATTTGGTAACTCAAAAATTTTGGTTCACAGAAGATTGGCAATCATTTTTCCTAAACCATCCTGTCACTTTTGCTTTTGCACAAAAGACAGTTTGGAGTAATGGTGAAATCTATTTCATCGCAAGGCCTAACGGTGAGGTGGTTGATTTAAAAGATCAGAGAGTTTACTTAGGAAAAAATGACCAAATTACTTTAGCACATCCTATCTTAATGGGGCAAGATATAAGTCAAAAATGGATAACCTATTTGGAAACCAAAGCTATTTCATCAACTTTCGATCAACTAACCAGAGATATACACCACTTACCAGAAGAACTCCATGCTCAGACTATGGACAATCGTTTTAACCTTAAACAAATTCAAGTCAGCACTTTTAGGTATCGAGCCACTAAAGCAGGATGGCGAAGAGGTCTTGTTGTAGGAGGCATGGTTACTTCTTACGAAAAGGCTTTTGAAGCAGACCATATAGAAGCTTTTATAGAAACAAATGAGCTACCTGTAAGAGAAGGTTATGAAGACATAATGACCTCTGGCAGATTATATTTTGTTGCTATAGGTGCTGTTCGTACAGATAGCTATGTCGATGAAAACCCTTATAATGAAAATGATAGCAGATTAATTCCTTTTAAGGAAATACCGCCTATTGTCTTTTCAGAAACGATAGCTGATTTATTGGCTATAACTGCATCTTAAGTTCTATATGATAAAAAATAAAATAGATTTGGAACATGCATTTTCCAAATTGAAAGGAAAGATAATCACTTCGGTATGGTACAAAGGCAAGTTTAATATCAGAAGTGATTATCAAACTAACGAAGAAGGACTCTTTTTGGAATGTTCTGATGGTGATGTCTTTCATATTTATCCTGCAGATGAGTTGAATTTAAAGTTCATTTATGGCGTTTACATCAAAAAAATGAATTACTGGGAAAGAGAAAAGAAATATATTAAACACTTAAAAAATGTTACTGTAGAATGGAAAGGCTACATAGGAAAAGAAATACAAGCAATATGGTTGAATTGGGAAAGGATTATAAACCATAGGTTTTCTCGAGGGCATCCGAAATCTAGAACAGATTATCCATATGGTTTAGAACTTCATTTTGATAATAGAGAGCATATTTACTTAAAAGCAATGAAGATTGTAGACGAAGAAACCAAGCCTTACCTCGGCTATCCAGAAATTACAGTGTTTTTCGATTCAGAAATTAGGGATCGGTATATAAATTTACAAGAAGAATAAAAGAAAAATAGTTGAAAAAAAAGAGCGTGATTTGTAAAGTAGATGGCTAATGGTGTGGTGGCACTAAATATTGATGGTTTTTACAAACCACTATAAAACCAAATATTTGCTATTTATATAATTAATCTCGTGAAAATCATTTTTGATATGACTTTAAATTATAAATATAATGGGAGGGAAACCTTTTCCTAAATCGATAGGAATAAATGAGGGGAGAATTGAAGGACTTAAAAGCCCTGTTCACTTTGATGATTATATTTTAATAAGAGACATAAAGAACATTGAATGCCCTAAAGGATATAATCATAGATTATTTGGAAATCAATATTATATTGGTTTTAGAATTGGTTATGAACTTGGTCAAAAATTAAGAAGTTCATTAAAAAATGACACTAATAGTCAAATGCCCTTAGGCAAAAAAATAGAATGCCTTTCATTTCTATTAGAAATACAGAAATCCACCTGTAAAGAAAATCAAACTCAACCATATATAAATAACATTAAATATTGGAACGAATCTCTTATTCCAGTCCCAATAGCAAAAGATATTCAAGCCCTATTAAGTGAAAATAAAATCCAAAGAGCTATAGATAAATTGCTTTTGTATTATAAAAAGAATTTTTATTTAAAATCTTTAAAAGAATTTTATCTCTTTGATCAAAGGTTAAAAAATTTACGAAAAGAAAAAAAGACAAATAAAAAATATGATATAGCAAAAGAATTGCAAAAACTAAAAGTAGAATTGCAAAATTGGGTTAGTATATTCAAAAAATAAACAGGGTTAAAATTCACTAATTACATCCTTTCAGGAACATGAATTCCTAATAACCTAAATGCATTTTTGATAGTATTTCCAGTCGTATTTGAAAGTTGTACTCTGAATACTTTTTCACTTTCATTATCTGCGCCTAAAATGGATACATTTTGAAAAAAGGAATTATACAACTTAACTAAGTCATAGATATAGTTCGCTATTAATGCAGGACTATGTTGCGCTGCAGCATTTTGAATAACCTCTGGGAACAATTGGATTTGTTTTAAAAGCTCTTTTTCTTTTTCGTGAAGATTAATTCCACTTATATTTTGGTCATTGAGCGTAGTCAAAGTGGCCTTTCTTAAAATAGATTGAATCCTAGCATAAGTATATTGAATAAAAGGCCCCGTATTCCCTTGAAAATCGATAGACTCTTTAGGATCAAACAAAATACGTTTTTTAGGGTCTACTTTTAAGACATAATATTTTAGAGCACCTAAACCAATCGTTTTATACAAGGCTTGTTTTTCGTCATCAGAATAGCCATCAAGCTTCCCTAATTCTTCCGAAATTTCACCAGCCGTTTTAGCCATATCATCAATTAAGTCGTCAGCATCAACCACTGTACCTTCTCTACTTTTCATCTTTCCGCTTGGCAAATCTACCATACCGTAACTTAAATGGTATAAATTTTCAGCCCATTCGAAACCAAGTTTTTTTAGAATTAGAAATAATACTTGAAAATGATAATCCTGCTCATTACCAACCGTATAAACCAAACCACCTACATCTGGATAATCTTTAATACGCTGTATCGCTGTACCTATATCCTGAGTCATATAAACTGCAGTTCCATCAGCTCGTAATACAATTTTTTTATCTAACCCGTCCTCTGTTAAATCACACCAAACAGAGCCATCTTCTTCCTTATGAAAAACACCAGACCTTAAGCCTTCGGCAACAAATTCTTTCCCTAATAGGTAAGTATCGCTTTCATAATACAGTGTATCGAAATCTACACCTAAGTTTTTATAGGTTATATCAAAACCATCATACACCCAACCATTCATTTTCTTCCAAAGGGCTACTGTTTCTTCATCGCCTGCTTCCCATTTTAAAAGCATATCTTGAGCTTCCAACAAAATAGGCGCCTTTTTCTTAGCTTCTTCTTCTGTTTCTCCAGAAACCACTAAGTTTTGTATTTCCTTTTTGTATTCCTGGTCAAACTTCACATAGTAATTACCTACTAACTTATCCCCTTTTAAACCAGTACTCTCTGGAGTTTCAGCATTTCCAAAACGTTTCCACGCCAACATACTTTTACAAATATGAATCCCACGATCGTTTATAATCTGTGTTTTGTATACTTTGGTTCCTGCTGCTTTTAAAATTTCGGCCACACTATAACCTAAAAGGTTATTTCGTACATGTCCTAAATGTAATGGTTTGTTGGTGTTTGGTGAAGAATACTCTACCATTACTGCCTTTTTTTCGACATTAGGCAAAGTAAAACCATAGGCTTCATTATCTTTTATTTTATTAAAAAAGTCGATGTAATACGAATCGCTTATTTCTACATTTAAAAAGCCCTTAACCACATTAAATGCCTTTACATCTGCTACATGTTCCACTAAATAATGACCAATAGTCTCTCCTATTTGCACTGGATTACCTTTTACAAAGCGTAACATTGGGAAAATAACAACAGTAATATCTCCAGCAAACTCTTTTCGGGTCGCTTGAAATTCCACGGTTTCCAATTCAACATTAAAACTCGATGCTACGGCTCTTTTTACTTGATTAGCTAAAGTCTCTTGAAGGCTCATTATATAGTGAATTTTTAGGTGCGCAAAGATAAAAATTTTATCAAAGCATTACTTGTAAAAGTAGTCTTAAAAAATAGTCTACCAATAAAATAAAAATGAAAACACTATTTGAAAGAAAAACCAACAAATAACTCATTCTCAAATTGTTATAAAAAAAGCGTAAAAATGTATCTAAAAAAAACATGCATTTCGTCGATAAAAGTGCTCTTTTTCTATGATTTTTACCGTTCGTCTATTCGTCGATTTTTATGTTAAAATTACAATGTCCTTTTATCTAATTTATTGGTATTAAAACGCAGAAATTAGATTTTAAATTTGCTTTTTCCAACTTTTGTTTCGTAAAGCTATTAGTTAATCCATTTATTTGGAAAATTTTAACACTAACAAACACGTTACAACTTAATAAAGTGCTCTTACTTTCCCTCAAATTTAAGACAACTTTAATTATTGCTTGATTTATAGTTGTAATTAAAATGTTATATGAGGAAAATAATTACATGTATTGTATTTTTATCTGTGTTGATTGGTTACTCTCAAACCAACGATGTGGATAGCCTCGCCCTAGAGTTAGCTTACCAAAACCAAGACACTTTAAAAATAGACACTTCTATAAAGCTTATTAAATCGCTTTATGATATAAACGATTACGATAGAGCCTTAAAGTACATTATTGAAAGTGAAAAATTATCTCATAATTTAAATTACAATAAAGGCATTGCAGAAATCACCTATTATAAAGCACTCATATATGCAGTAAAGAGCGATTATATAAATGCTGTTAGTGGTTATGAAAAGTCTAAAGCTTTATTTAATCAATTAAAGGACACGCTTGGAATTGCCAAAGTAAATAACAGCATTGGTTTAATTGAAATTAAGCGAGGTAACTATGCAAAAGGGTTACAGTTTTCACTTGCAGCTATTAAAGAGTTGGAAAAAAGGCATTTAGTAGAAGATTTACGATTAGCATATAGCAATTTAGCAGATGCCTACTATAATATTAATGCTTATGATAAGGCCATAGAGTTTTATTCGAAAGCTTTAAATGTACAGGAACAATTAAATGATGTAAAAGGAACTAATCGATCCAACAGTCAATTAGCAGAGTTATTTTCTTTTAAAAAAGAGCACCGAAAAGCAATAGAACATTACGAAAAAGTATTAGCCAATAAAACAACAAACAGAGATTCTGTACGTGGACGTATTTACCCTAAATTAGGCGGCGAATATTTAATGTTCAATGATTACGATAATGCAGCTAAATATTTAGTAAAAGGTTTAAGGCTTAATAGGCGTAGTCGTTATAAAGAAGGTTTATTAATTGCTCTAAATAACATAGGGCATTTAAATTTACAACAAGGTAAATTAATCTTAGCAGAAAAACAATTACTTGAAGCTGGAGGTATCGCTAAAAGCATAGGTAATAAAACAGAATTACTCAAGCATTACAAGTTGATGAAATCGTTAGATTCTACGAAAAAACGATTTGACAGAGCTTTTATGTGGCAACGCCAATATTACGATTTAAAAAACAAGTTTAATAAAAAAGAAGTAAACATAGATTCGGAAACTGAAGAACCTCTTGTATTGGAACTAGATCCAAATTTTGACAAACCAATTATAGACGAAGAAGCAAATACGGCAGGAAAAATAGAACCAATGGAAGCCAAAAATGAAGATTATGGCAAATTCAAGCTTATTTTTTACGCTTTATTAGCAGCACTCGCTATTGTATCCACTTTTTTAATCTTAATTTATTTAAAGCGTAATAGCAATATAAAATATACACAAGAGTTAGAAGAAAAAAATATTAAAATTGAATTACAAAATGCCGCATTTCAAGAACAAACGAAGCATCTTGAAAGCGTGAATAATGTGAAAGACAAATTATTTTCTATTGTGTCTCACGATTTAAAGGATTCGCTTTCTTCTATTAACGGTTTTATAGATTTACTCAAAGATGGCTCCCTATCTAGAGAAGAGTTTGATAATTTAATTCCAGAATTAAGTGAAAACGCAAACAATGCCTCGTTGTTATTGTTTAATTTATTAAACTGGTCTAAATCTCAAATGCAGTCGTTAGAGCCAAAGCCTAGTTTGTTTGACATCCAAGAAGTTTTTGAAGATAAGGTCAAACTTATTGAACAGCGTATGGAAAGCAAAGGCATCGCTCTAGTTGACCATTCTTTACGTGATTTTGCCTATGCGGATAGAAGTATGTTTGAGATTGTTGTACAAAACCTACTTGCTAATGCTTTAAAATTCTGTAAGGATGGAGATACCATTACCATTTCTAATCATATAAGTAACGGAAGCTGTATTGTAAGCATCGCCGATACTGGAGTTGGTATATCTAAACACAACCTAGAAAAACTCTTCAAAAATAGTTCTTTCACTACCGTTGGTACCAGTAACGAAAAAGGTACTGGATTGGGACTTTCTATTTGTAAGGAATTAATAGAATTGAATAATGGTAAAATTTGGGTAGAAAGTACCCAAGGTGTAGGAAGTACGTTCTATGTACAACTACCAAAATCAAGACCCAATGGTGATTAAGCTCTAGGCAAAAACACTTCTGCCATCATACAACGTGCGCTACCACCACCACAAGCTTCAATAGTATTTAATGAACTCGATAATATCTTAGTATGTTTCTCTAAAATCTTAATTTGAGATTTTGTCAGCGAATCATAAGCAGCTTGACTCATAATTAAATAGCGCTCATCATTAGCTCCTTTTACCTGCAACATATTACCTGCAAAATTATTTACCTGGGCTTCTGTAATATCAATAATTTCTTTGTTATTTTCCTTTAGATGGCCGATCACATTTTTGCGTTCTTTTTTGTCATCAATACTACTTAAACAAATAACAACAAAGGTCTCTCCCAAACACATCATAACATTGGTATGATAAATAGCTTTACGTTTACCATCTACAGTCTGATTTGAGGTAAAAATTACCGGTATATATTCAAAATCTTCACAAAATTCAATAACTAAATCTTCATCGGCTCTAGGCGATAACGCACAATATGCTTTTCTATTTTCACGATCCAACAACAAACTTCCAGTACCTTCGAGAAATATGTTTTCATCTTCAGCACTAGTATAATCAACGATATTACTTATTAAAAATCCTTTTTCTTCAAGAATATTCAAAATATCCTCACGGCGTTCTAAACGCCTGTTTTCTGCAAACATAGGATACAAGCCTACATCACCATTCTCATGAAATGACACCCAGTTATTTGGAAAAATAGAGTCTGGGGTATCTGTGGCATCCGTATCATTAACAACTATGACATCAACCCCTATAGCTCTTAATTTTTTAACATAATGATCAAATTCTTGCTGCGCTTTGACATTAACTGCTTCTGGCAATAAGTTATCTATTATTTTTTGATAGTAATTATTTACCGCCGTTTGCTCATTCATCCTAAAATTTACAGGACGAACCATTAAGATAGTATTTGTTGTTTGTTGCATTTCTATTCCAATATGAAATGCAAAATTATACTATTAAACTGTAATTAACTTATATTTTAATAAAAGAAACTTTTCAAGTCATTCAATTACTATTACTTGTAATTAACTGCCTTCAGTCGGTCTTTAACAACATTCTTTATTTTTGGAAGCACTTCTTTCATAACATAAGGTGGATAAGCATCATTCCCTGCCTTTTTCATTTCTTCAAAAGCATACTTCATATAGGTATTATGTACTATGGTTCCAATATTAATTTTGCTCATACCCATACAAATTGATTTTTGAATATCTGTATCGGGAATTCCTGTCCCTCCATGCAAAACCAAAGGCGCCGGAATTGCTTCTGCAATTTCTTGTAACCTATCAAAATGAATTTTAGGCTCAGTAGGCGTAAACCCATGAGCCGTTCCAATACCTACAGCAACTAAATCTACATCCGTGGCTTCAAACAGTTGTTTCACTTCACCAACATCTGCCAAAAAATCATTGTCTGATTTCACCACAACATCACGCCCCATAATTTTTCCTATTTCTGCTTCAACAACAACACCAGCAGAAGCAGCATAATTAACGACTTCCTGTGTCATTTTAATATTTTTTTCTAACGATACCTGCGAACCATCTATCATAACAGAATCATAGCCAGAATCTATTGCTCTTTTACATAAATCAACAGAAGTGCTATGATCTAAATGGAGAAAAATTTTGTTTTTAGATCGTTTTTTAAATCCATCAACCAATGACCTAAAAACCTCTGTAGTGTTTAACTCCGCTACAGGAGGATATGTCATAACCATAACGTGAGTATCCATATCGTCTGAAGCTTCTACCACAGCTTTTAAATCATAATTATCATTAACGTTAAAAGCTGGTAAGCAGCGTTGCGTGGCCCTGTAATCAATAAATAATTCCTTAAGACTTTTATAGTCTTGATTATAGATAGTCTTTATGTTGCTTTTAATTACTGTGTCCATATAAATGATCTTTACTAATTTCTATTTTAATATTATCGATTCCTAACCAATGGTTTAACTCATTCAGGTCTTTTTGTAAATAGCCACGCCCAATAATCCAATGGTGATCCAAACCGTTATTTAAAACGGTACTTAAAATATCTCCGGCTGAATTTATCTTTGGTTCCACTTCTGCATAGCTACCTCTAAATGCCATTTCTGAAGGTCGAATATCTCCTTCCCACGTCAATACTCGCGAAGCCTCAGGGTATTGATATTTTGCAATTGTTACCGGGCCTTTTTTCTGTAGAAACTCTAACAACATACCCATACTACTATCGACATCAAAATTCTCCAAAATACTATGGTTTCTCACTTCATATCCCGTATCTCCATTAATAAGTTTAGTAGGTGCACCACCACAATGCCAGAACCCTATTCGGTTATCATTTTTATTAATCAATGACAAATCCACTAATGTAGGAATGGCTTTTTCAAAACTTATTTGATTCATTAAAATCATGGTTAACAAAGCCCCCATATCAGATTCATCGGCCACAGGTATTCCTAAATCTTGCACCAAAGCGCCTGCCCCATCTCCTGCAATGCCGTAATGATCAAAAAGCTCCGGCCAATTTTTTAACCCAATGCCCAGATAATCATTTAAACGTGCATAATCTGCCATAGCTAATGACAAACGAATAGATTTATCTATCTGTTGATGTGTCACATTATTAAACTTGCACAGTGGATGATTAAGAAGTTCGTCCCTTATTTCTTGGATTGTTAGGTCTGTAAATTTCTTCCCGTGCTGCCAAATAGTATCAAAATCAATTCTATCTATTTTTATCCCAAACCTATTTAATAATGAAAGTTCATTTAACTCACAATCATAAAAACCTGGCACTCTGAAGCCTCCAACCATACCAACTGATTTTTGATTGATTGATGCTTTTACATAAACCGATTTGGCAAACTTTAAAATATTACTATTAAACTCATCATCTTCAGGCGATTCGAAAAGCCATGAAAATTTTACACCGCAAGAACTAAAAATATTCAACAAAAAATTTTGTCCGCACAACCTGTTATTTGATAGCCTTCCCCCTGTTTCTTCATCATGAGACCAGCTTAGTATGGGGATTTTATTTTGGTTTAACCAACGTGCCAAAGTCGCGGCTAAATCTCCTGCAATAAAAGAAGCTTGATAAATAATAATACCATCGATACCTTGCGCCTGCATCTCTTTAAGCCATGTAAAAATAGCCTCTTTAGTTTGAATCGGCTCCTTTGAAGAAATTAACTCAAATCGTTCTTTAGGAAGGGCTTCCGCTAAACCTAATTTCGCTTTCTTATAATTACTCAAAATTGATTGCCAATCAAAATGCTCTTCAAGCCCTATACCAACAAAAGCTATTTTCGCTATATAATTAGGCTTTTTGGAAGTTATAACTTTTTCAAATAAGTGGCTTACTATCCCATTTTTAGTGGACAATTTTTTAATCATCTCCATAATATTTTCTATTTATTTTTTACAAATAATGGACAATGCTCTTCCATAAAACTTCTGTTTGGCAAATAGGTTCTACCTCCATAATGTTGCGCTACCTGAGAAGCGTAGTAACTTGCATATACCAATCTATCTCTTAAATTAAAATCTTGTAATAAAGCTGAAGCATATGCTGCATGAAAAGAGTCTCCACAGCCCGTAGTATCTACAACTTTGACTTTAAATGCTGGTTGATAAATTAATTCTCCTTTTTGTAACGCAAAAGCCCCATTGGCACCATCAGTAATAACAACTTGTGCATGAGTCATTTTTGAAACAGCCTTTAAGGCTTCTATGGTATCTTCTTTTCCTGATATGCTTATTGCCGCTTCGAGAGGTAAAATAGCATCAGAGCATAATTCTAACATGGTCTTCATAATGTTCATTTCAGCAGTTTCCATATCTAACACACTCATGATACCCAAATCGTTTGCCAACCTCAATAGATGTAAATTTATTTCAGTATCATAACCATCGACAAGGATTAAATCGAAATTCTTTAAAGATTTCTTATCAATATCCTTTGACGAAAATGGCATATACGATTTTGTAGAATACAATACAGTACGTTCTCCATGATTATCAATTTGCACAACAGCAATGGCAGGAGAAGCCTCTTCTTTATATAAAAAAAAGTCATCCTTAACACCATGCTTAGTCAATTCACTCTTAGCAACCATGCTTAAAGGGTTATTGCCAAAATAACCCAAGAATGAAGTTTCATGTCCCAATTTAGCTATAGCACAAGCGGCATTACCTGCGGGAGCGCCTCCTTGCAATAAAATTTTTTCGCACGCATTTTTCCCTCCAACATTTATATTTGATGGTGTAGACACCAGTACATCTACAACGTTTAATCCGCTACATAAAACTTTCATAACCAAATTATTTATATCAAATATAGACCGAAAGAACATTGGTTTTAAATTCTAATTATGACAAAATATGTACTATATTGTCATAATTAATATTCTATTTTTAGATGAAACCACAATTAGAACTTATTCCACACGAAATTGATGGAGCCATTCATGCTTTCGTGTACGAAAATGATTTTTTTGACGCCCCATGGCATTATCATAAAGACTATGAGCTTACTTATATTACTAAAAGTAGCGGTATTAGATATGTAGGGAATAGCGTAGACAACTTTGTATCTGGTGACTTAATATTTATAGGTGAAAATGTACCGCATTGCTGGAAAAACGAAAAAGGATATTCAAATGGGGTCAAATCTACTTGTGTACAATGGGATAGTAATGTACTAGATAATTTTGTACGTTCTAATATAGAATTAAAAGCAATTCGCAAGTTACTGGAGGCATCAAAATTTGGGATAAAATTTACCAATAAGGCATTTAATGAAATGATACGTAAAAGGCTTGAAAAGCTATGCTATTTTAAGCCTGAAAAAAAAATAATTGATTTGTTAGACATCTTACTGGAATTATCTAATTGCAGTGACAAAGAACTCTTGGCAATTGAAGGAGAACGTTATAAATTCTCAAAAAAATCAGATACCAGAATCACATCTATTTTAAATTACATTGATACAAAATATCAAGAAAAAATTACTATTCAAGATATGGCCAATCTAACTTTTATGACTCGGGGTGCTTTTTGTAAATATTTCAAGAAACAATTTAGCAGATCTTTTACCAATTATCTCAATGAATTTAGAATACGCAAAGTCTGCTTACTGTTACAAGAAACAGACAATAAATTACTTGATATAGCTTTGAGGTGTGGTTATGAAAACATGTCTTTTTTCCATAGACAATTCAAAAAATACTTAAAACAGACACCTTTAGAATATAGAAAAAAGCTTTAGATATAAATAAATGGTTATTTAGAATAACTAATCCCGAAATAATGGCATTGTAGAACAGCGCAATAAACCTTCTTGTTTTCCTATTTCGGCATATGGTACTTCTTCAACCGTAAAACCTTGTTCTCTTAACCAAGAGTTTAAACGTGTAAAGTTTTTTTCTGAAATAATAACGTTTTCAGAAATGGAAAACACGTTACTATTCATTTGGTACATTTCGTCTTTAGTTATTTCAAAAATATTTTCTTTCCCAAAAAAATCAACCAACCATTCGTATTCACGTTCAACCAAGAATCCATTTTTATGAATAATGGCTTTATCCTTTCCAATGGGCTGAAAACAGCAGTCTAAATGTAATGCATTATTTTTTGCATCTGTATTGGACTTTCTAAGTTCAAACGATTTTACAATCTTGTTAGGAAATAATTCTTGAATGGCTATAACCGCATCCATATTTGTCCGCGCCGTAATAATATCTGGATAATCTTCACCTGAGTAGGTTCCAATAAAAATATAATCATTCCACGGCATCACATCGCCTCCTTCAACATGACAGGCTTCAGGTAATATAATTCTATCTTCTTTTCTAACTTGATCCCAAATATATTTAATGGCTTTTACCTCTTCTTCTCTATTAGGTAAAATATTAGCCCGAATAATTTTATCTTCAATTACAAAAGCGATATCCCTTGAAAATATCTGATTGCAATCTTTAATAACTTCTGGTCTAAAAACAGTAACATCATATTTTTCAAAAACCTTGGCAACCGCTTCCATCTCTAGCATCATGTCATGCTCTTCTGGATACGTTCCAGCTATAACATGCTCAATACTTTTAGGGTCGTAACAATCTTCTACTTCAGGGATTGGCCCACTACTTTGAGCAGTACCTAAAACAACTGCTCTTAACCTCGATGTTTCATTTTTAACATTTATTTCTAGCATATTTATACCCCAATAGGAATTTATTTTTCAGGGGGCTAAACTAATAATAATTAAAAACACTTTTTGAATTATTCTAAAAAATATTACTAAAAAAAAGAAAAGCTTCATGAAAACATCATGAAGCTTAATAATAATACAATATATTGAAATTTATCTTTTCTCTATTGGCACAAATTCCCTTGCTGTTTCACCTATATAAACCTGTCTAGGTCTTCCTATAGGCTCTTTACGTAAGCGCATTTCTCTCCATTGTGCTATCCAACCAGGCAAACGTCCTAAGGCAAACATAACGGTAAACATATCTGTTGGTATACCCATACCTCTGTATATAATACCTGAGTAGAAATCAACATTAGGATATAGTCTTCTATCCACAAAGTATTGATCTTCTAAGGCTTCTTTTTCAAGCCCTTTGGCAATATCTAAAATAGGATCATCAATTCCTAAATCTCCTAAAACTTCATCAGCAGCTTTTTTGATGATTCTAGCACGGGGATCGAAATTTTTATAAACGCGGTGTCCAAAGCCCATTAAACGGAATGGATCACTTTTATCTTTCGCCTTAGCCATGTATTTTTTAGTATCACCTCCATCTGCTTTAATAGCTTCTAGCATTTCTAAGACAGCCTGGTTAGCCCCACCGTGAAGTGGTCCCCAAAGTGCTGAAATACCTGCAGAAAGTGACGCAAATAATCCTGCATGTGATGATCCTACAATTCTTACCGTAGATGTAGAACAGTTTTGTTCATGGTCTGCATGCAAAATTAACAACTTATCTAATGCATCAACTAAAATTTGGTTTTGTGTATATTCTCCATTAGGTTTCACAAACATCATTTTTAAAATGTTTTCAACATAACCTAACGAATTATCGCCATAATCAAGAGGTAAACCTTCCTTCTTACGGAACGTCCATGCAACTAATACAGGAAATTTACCTAAAATTCTTACTACAGATTTATACATATCTTCTTCAGAATCTACATTTACTGAAGAGGGATTAAATGCTGTTAAGGCACTTGTTAAGGAAGATATAACCCCCATTGGGTGTGCTGCTTTAGGAAAGGCATCCAATATCTTTTTTACATCTTCATCTACGATAGACTCTGCTTTGATATCGTCATGAAACTTATCATTTTGTTCTTTAGTTGGAAGTTCTCCAAAAATTAAAAGATAAGCGACTTCTAAAAAATCAGCTTTTTCTGCTAACTCTTCAATAGAATACCCTCTATACCTCAAAATACCTTTTTCCCCATCTAAAAATGTAATGGCACTTTCGCAAGATCCCGTATTCTTATATCCTGGATCTACAGTTATTACACCTTCAGTAGCACTTCTAAGCTTTGTAATATCTATAGCAATCTCATTCTCTGTTCCTTTAATTAATGGTAATTCATTCTTTTGACCATTTATTTCTATGGTAGCGGTATTAGCCATGTATTTGAGTGATTTTATTTTTTAATAATGGATTGCTAATTTACGAAATATCCCCCTATTAATAAAGGAACTCCTCAAAGGTTTTGATATTTATCATATTGCTAAAATTGACACCAAAAAAAAAGCGATTATTAAATAATAATAATCGCTTTTTATAAATTGTAATATATACTATTTTACTTTGAATGCTTTTTCTTGAGGGAAATAAGCAACTTCTCCTAGCTCTTCTTCTATACGAAGTAATTGATTGTACTTCGCCATACGATCACTACGAGATGCAGAACCCGTTTTTATTTGTCCAGTATTTAAAGCAACCGCTAAATCTGCTATGGTATTGTCTTCTGTTTCCCCAGAACGGTGAGACATTACTGATGTATACCCTGCATTATGTGCCATATTAACAGCTGCAATAGTTTCAGTTAATGTTCCTATTTGATTTACCTTAATAAGAATTGAATTTGCAATGCCTTCTTCAATACCACGAGACAAACGCTCTACATTAGTTACAAATAAATCGTCTCCAACTAACTGTACTTTGTCGCCAACTAATTCTGTTAAATATTTCCAACCTTCCCAATCATTTTCATCCATACCATCTTCAATAGAAACAATTGGATATTTAGCTACCAATTGCGCTAAGTAATCAGCTTGCTCTTTACTTGTTCTTACAACACCCGAATCACCTTCGAATTTTTTGTAATCATATTGTCCGTTTTCATAAAACTCGGCAGAAGCGCAGTCTAAAGCGATTTTAACTTCATCGCCAAATTTATATCCAGCATTCTCAACTGCTTTTGCTATCGTTTCTAAAGCATCTTCAGTACCTCCTGCTAAGTTTGGTGCAAAACCACCTTCATCACCAACTGCTGTACTTAAATTTCTGTCGTGCAATACTTTTTTAAGGTTATGGAAAATTTCAGTCCCCATTTGCATAGCATGCGTAAAGTTTTTGGCTTTTACAGGCATAATCATAAACTCTTGAAATGCAATTGGTGCATCACTATGAGATCCTCCATTAATAATATTCATCATTGGTAATGGTAATGTATTGGCAGAAACGCCCCCTACATAGCGATATAATGGCAAACCTAGTTCTCCAGCAGCAGCTTTAGCAACCGCTAAAGAAACTCCTAAAATAGCATTTGCTCCTAATTTTGATTTGTTTGGTGTTCCATCTAAATCAATCATCATTTGATCAATCAAATTTTGTTCAAATACTGAAACTCCTAATAATTCTTTAGCAATAATAGAGTTTACATTATCTACAGCTTTAGTAACACCTTTTCCCATATAGGCACTACCACCATCACGTAATTCAACAGCTTCATGCTCTCCAGTTGATGCACCAGATGGTACAGCTGCTCTTCCTAATACATCATTTTCTGTTACCACATCTACTTCAACTGTAGGGTTACCTCTTGAATCTAGAATTTGTCTTGCGTGGATATTAATTATAATACTCATAATTGGTTATTTTAAATCTTTTTAATACTTCAAATTTACGGCTTAATCTTGTTTATTTTAAGATGTTTTTGAAGAAATGCTCAAAACCACATCTATAACGTTTTAGTAAACTTAAGCCTCAAAAAAGCATGCTTTGTTTGAGGCTATTATTCAATTTATTTTTTGATATTTTCAATGAATTGATCGAAAAGATACGAAGAATCATGCGGACCAGGACTCGCTTCTGGGTGGTATTGTACTGAAAAACAATTTTTGTTTTCCATAGCCAAACCAGCAACTGTATGGTCATTTAAATGAACATGTGTTATTCGTAAATCTGGATTTGCTTCGGCTTCTTCCCTGTTTACAGCAAACCCATGATTTTGAGAAGTGATCTCACCCTTTCCTGTTATTAAATTTTTAACAGGATGATTAATGCCTCTATGACCATTATGCATTTTATAAGTAGATATGCCATTGGCTCTGGCAATAACCTGATGTCCTAAACAGATTCCAAATAATGGTAAATCTCTTTTTATAATTTCTTTTGCTAAGTTCTGTGCCTCAATTAATGGTTCAGGATCTCCTGGACCATTAGACAAGAAATACCCATCTGGTTTGAAAGCTTCTAAATCTTCAAATTTAGAATTGTATGGGAATACTTTTATATAAGCATCCCTACTGGCTATATTTCTTAAAATATTCTTTTTAATACCTATATCTAAAGCTGCTACTTTATAAGTTGCATTCTCATCTCCAAAATAATAAGGTTCTTTTGTAGACACTTTTGATGCTAATTCTAAACCTTCCATATTTGGAACCTCGGCCAATTGCTTCTTTAAACCTTCTATATTATCGACTTCTGTAGAAATAACAGCATTCATTGCTCCATGATCTCTAATATAGCTTACTAAAGCACGCGTATCAACATCTGATATTGCTAACAGGTTATTCTTATCTAAAAATTCTTCCAGTGAACCTTCTGAATCAACTCGAGAATACACATAACTGAAGTTCTTACAAATTAACCCAGCAATTTTAATAGAATCTGATTCTACTTCATCAGCATGGGTTCCATAATTACCTATGTGAGCATTGGTAGTCACCATTAATTGGCCAAAATAAGATGGGTCTGTAAAAATTTCTTGATACCCAGTCATTCCTGTGTTAAAACACACTTCTCCAAAAGATGTTCCTTGCTTGTTTCCTACTGCCTTACCGTAAAAAATAGTACCATCTGCTAGAAGAATGATGGCTTTTTGTCTTTTTTGATATTTCATTCTGATTTTTATGAGATTCCCGCTTTCACTTCGACTATGCTCAGTGACCTTTGGGAACAAGGTTTTACAAAATTGCATAAAAAAAAGGATAAACTAAAATAGTTTATCCTTAATATTTTAAATGCTTATTAACATTTATTCTTCTTCGTTAGTTGCTTTAGTCTCTACAACTGGAGCAGCAGCTGGTTTAGAACCACCTCTTCTACTTCTTCTTGTTGTTTTCTTAGGCTTCTTATCTGCATTGTAAATTTCGTTATAATCTACAAGCTCTATCATAGCCATATCTGCATTATCACCTAAACGATTACCAAGCTTTATAATTCTTGTATAACCTCCTGGACGGTCTGCAACTTTAGCCGCCACATCTCTAAATAATTCTGCAACTGCTTCTTTTTGTCTAAGACGAGACATAACGATACGTCTGTTGTGTGTTGTATCTTGCTTAGATTTTGTAATCATTGGCTCAACAAATTGTTTTAAAGCTTTTGCTTTAGCTACTGTCGTATTAATACGTTTATGTTCTATTAAAGAACAAGCCATATTAGCCAACATTGCTTTTCTGTGAGCTGTTTTTCTACCTAAATGGTTGAATTTTTTTCCGTGTCTCATGACATTTGTTTTAAACCTTTATCTTGCTACAACCCATAATCGAGGAGCAAATTATAAAGGAGTTATTAATCTTTATCTAATTTATATTTGCTTAAATCCATTCCGAAATTTAACCCTTTAACATTTACAAGCTCTTCAAGCTCTGTTAAAGACTTCTTACCGAAGTTTCTGAATTTCATTAAATCATTTTTATTGAATGATACTAAATCTCCTAAAGTATCTACTTCTGCAGCTTTTAAACAATTAAGTGCACGCACAGATAAATCCATATCAATTAGCTTAGTTTTAAGCAACTGTCTCATATGTAATGATTCTTCATCATATGTTTCAGTCTGTGCAATTTCATCAGCTTCTAAAGTGATACGCTCATCAGAGAATAACATGAAGTGGTGAATCAATGTCTTAGCAGCTTCAGTTAAAGCATCTTGTGGTGTAATAGACCCATCGGTAATAATCTCAAAAACTAATTTTTCGTAATCGGTTTTTTGCTCTACACGATAGTTTTCAATACTATACTTAACATTTTTAATAGGCGTATAAATTGAATCTGTAAAGATAGTTCCTATTGGAGCAGCAGCTTTCTTGTTTTCTTCAGCTGGTACATAACCTCTACCTTTTTCAATAGTAATTTCTAAATTGAAATTAACTTTAGGATCTAAATTACATATTACTAGTTCAGTATTTAATACTTGAAATCCTGAAATGAACTTCTGAAAATCTCCAGCTGTAATTCTATCCTGACCAGAAATTGAGATTGAAATAGATTCATTATCTATATCATCAATCTGTCTTTTAAAACGTACTTGTTTTAAGTTTAAAATGATTTCTGTAACATCCTCTACCACTCCAGCAATTGCAGAAAACTCATGATCTACACCTTCAATTCTAACCGATGTAATTGCAAATCCTTCTAATGAGGAAAGTAAAACCCTTCTGAGTGCGTTACCTACTGTCAACCCGTAACCTGGTTCTAGTGGTCTGAATTCGAATTTACCTTCGAAATCAGTAGAATCAATCATGATTACTTTGTCGGGTTTTTGAAAATTAAATACTGCCATATATTTCTTCGTTTTAATTGTTACTTGGTTGCGCGGTTTAAAAGTTTGAAGAGGACTAATAAACCCTTTGGCCAAATACCAATGTGATTAATTTATTATTTAGAGTATAGTTCGACGATGAATTGTTCGTTTATATTTTCTGGAATTTGAATTCTAGCAGGAACAGAAACATAAGTTCCTTGCTTTGTATCATCATTCCAAGTAATCCATTCGTAAACGTGGCTTGAGTTTGATAAAGATCTCTCAATAGCCTCAAGTGATTTTGATTTTTCTCTTACTGCAACAACATCACCTGCTTTTAATTGGTAAGAAGGAATATTTACCAACTCACCATTTACAGTAATATGTCTGTGAGATACTAATTGTCTTGCGCCACTTCTAGAAGGAGAAATTCCCATTCTATACACAACATTGTCTAATCTAGACTCACATAATTGTAATAAAACCTCCCCTGTAATACCTTGTGCTGCTCTCGCTTTTTTAAATAATCCTCTAAATTGACGCTCTAAAATACCATAGGTATATTTAGCTTTTTGTTTTTCCATTAACTGGATTGCGTATTCAGATTTTTTTCCACGTCTTCTATTGTTTCCGTGTTGACCTGGAGGGTAATTTCTTTTTTCGAAAGACTTATCGTCTCCGAAGATAGCTTCGCCAAACTTACGAGCTATTTTAGTTTTAGGACCAGTATATCTTGCCATTTTAAATTTGTTTTTGAGAGTGATTATGAATTAAGGTCTTAATCTTATCCTTCGATAATCTTTTTGGTCTCTCGTTGATACTTGTTATTTTTTTTCAGTTTGCAAATTTATACAAAAAATTAATACCATCTGACAATCAGATGATATTAATTTTTCTATTTGCTTTATTTAAACCGCGTTAGTAAAAACGGGGTTAAACTCTTCTACGTTTTGGAGGACGACATCCATTATGTGGAAGTGGTGTAACATCAATAATTTCTGTCACTTCAATTCCAGCATTGTGAATAGAACGAATAGCAGACTCTCTACCATTTCCAGGTCCTTTTACATAAACCTTTACTTTCTTTAAACCAGCTTCTTGAGCTACAGCAGCAGCGTCTTCGGCAGCTAATTGAGCAGCATAAGGTGTGTTTTTCTTAGAACCTCTAAATCCCATCTTACCTGCAGAGGACCATGAAATAACGTCTCCTTTTTTGTTGGTAAGCGAAATAATAATGTTATTGAAAGAAGCTGTAACGTGTGCTTCTCCTATAGAATCTACAATAACTTTACGTTTTTTAGTGCTTGTTTTTGCCATATTGTTTTAGTTTCTAGTTGTTAGTTGTTAGTATTAGAATCCTAGACTTTTACATTTCAAACAGATTCCATCTAACGACTAAATACTAATGACTTTTAATTATTTAGTTGCTTTTTTCTTATTAGCAACTGTTTTTCTTCTACCTTTTCTAGTTCTGGAGTTATTTTTAGTTCGTTGCCCTCTTAATGGAAGACCCGATCTATGACGAATACCTCTGTAACATCCAATATCCATTAATCGCTTAATGTTTAATTGAGTTTCAGAACGTAATTCACCTTCGATTGTATAAGATCCAACAGCTTCACGAATACCACTAATTTGATCATCGCTCCAATCTTGAACTTTAGTACTTTCGTCAACTTTAGCTGTTGCTAAAATTTCTTTTGCTCTACTTCTACCTATTCCATAGATATAAGTTAAAGAGATTACTCCTCTTTTGTTTTTTGGTATGTCTACACCTGCAATTCTTGCCATAATTACCCTTGTCTTTGTTTAAATCTAGGATTCTTTTTGTTTATAACGTAAAGTCTGCCTTTTCTTCGTACGATTTTACAATCCGCACTTCTCTTTTTAAGTGATGCTCTTACTTTCATCTTATATTAGTTATTCTATATTACTGTAAGATGTAACCTTACGGTTTCATCGTAATTAGTATCTATAAGTTATTCGAGCCTTAGTTAAATCATAAGGACTCATTTCTAATTTCACTTTATCTCCTGGTAATAATTTAATATAATGCATACGCATTTTACCTGAAATGTGTGCAGTCACAATGTGACCATTTTCTAATTCAACACGAAACATTGCATTTGATAATGCTTCTATAATTGTTCCGTCTTGTTCTATTGCTGCCTGTTTTGCCATAGTAGATATATATTAAGCGCTAGCCTTTCTATTTTTACCTGTTTTCATCAAGCCATCATAATGTCTATTCAACAAGTATGAATTTACTTGTTGCATAGTGTCAATTGCAACTCCAACCATAATTAATAATGAGGTTCCTCCGAAAAATAATGCCCATCCTTGTTGTACATCCATAAGCTTAACAATAAAAGCCGGGAACACAGCTATAAGTGCTAAAAATATAGAACCTGGTAAGGTTATCTGAGACATTATTTTATCGAGATATTCTGAAGTTTCAGAACCTGGGCGAATACCAGGAATAAAACCACCACTACGTTTTAAATCATCTGCCATTTTATTTGTTGGTACCGTGATCGCTGTATAGAAATACGTAAATACGATTATTAATAAAGCGAAAACAACATTATACCAAAAACCAAACATACTAGCCGGACCAAGGTTAGTAACCAACCAAGCTCCTACTGATGAATCTTTTAATAAATCTGTACCTCCTATCATACCAGGCACAAACATAATAGCTTGCGCAAATATAATAGGCATCACTCCTGAAGCATTTAACTTTAATGGAATATATTGTCTCGAACCAGCCATGGCACTCTTCTCATAACCTCCAGAGGCTGTTCTTCTTGCATATTGCACCGCTATTTTTCTAACAGCCATAACCAACATGATGGTAACCAGAATAATAACAAACCAAATAACCAATTCAAAAAGAATAAGCATGACATTATTACCCTCTAATCTTGTTGCTGCGTTTTGAATAAATGACTGAGGTAATGTTGCAATTATACCAACCATAATTAATAATGAAATTCCATTACCGATACCCTTATCTGTAATTTTTTCACCTAACCACATGGCAAAAATACAACCTGTAACTAAAATACTTACAGAAGAGAAATAGAATAAAGGTCCTGTACCCAATAAAAAGGCACTTTGTGGAACTCCTAAACTTGGCAAACTAGCTAAATAACCAGGTGCTTGTAATAAACAAATGGCAATTGTTAGCCAACGTGTAATTTGGTTGACTTTCTTTTGCCCACTAGCTCCTTCCTTTTGCAATTTTTGCAAATAAGGAATCGCTATCCCCATTAATTGTACTACAATAGAAGCAGAAATGTAAGGCATAATACCTAAGGCAAACACAGATGCTCTAGAAAATGCTCCTCCTGTAAATTGGCTAAGCAATCCTAATAACCCTGTACTTGTTTTGTCTCCTAGGGCTGCTAATTGCGCGGCATCAACACCTGGCAATGTAACCTGAGTACCGAAACGATATACTAATAACAGACCTAGTGTTACTATGATTCTGTTTCTTAGCTCCTCAATTTTCCAAACATTTTTTAAAGATTCTATAAACTTCATACTTATAATATGGTCTTATAATGTTATTGCTTCTCCTCCAGCTGCTTCTATAGCTGCTTTTGCTGAAGCTGTAAATTTATGTGCAGATACTTTTAATTTTGCTTTTAACTCACCTCTACCCATAATTTTAACTAGGTCATTCTTTCCAGCTAAACGGTTTGAGAATAAAATTTCGAAATCTACTGTATCTTTTATTTTCTTATCATCAACCAATTGTTGTAAAGTATCTAAATTGATACCTTGGTACTCAACACGGTTAATGTTAGTAAAACCAAATTTAGGAACACGTCTTTGAAGTGGCATTTGCCCTCCTTCAAATCCTAATTTCTTAGAATAACCAGAACGAGATTTAGCTCCTTTGTGACCACGTGTTGCCGTACCACCTTTACCTGAACCTTGTCCTCTACCTACTCTTTTGCCTTGATTTTTTACTGAACCTTCTGCAGGTTTTAAATTACTTAAATCCATTTTCAGTTTTATATTATTTTGCTTCTTCTACAGAAACTAAATGTGAAACTTTAGCAATCATACCTAAGATATTAGGTGTAGCCTCATGCTCTTTTACTTGACCAATCTTTTTAAGACCTAGAGCTTCTAAAGTTCTTTTTTGTCTTTGCGTACGATTGATTGCGCTTTTAACTTTTTTTACTTTAATTTTTGCCATCTCTGATGTTATTAAGCGTTAAAAACTTTTTCAAGTGAAATACCTCTATCTCTAGCAATTGCATTGGCATCCCTTAACTGTAATAAAGCATCAAACGTTGCTTTTACTACATTATGAGGATTAGAAGATCCCTGAGATTTTGATAATACATCATGTACTCCAACGGCCTCAAGAACAGTTCTAACAGCACCACCAGCAATAACTCCTGTACCAGGAGCAGCAGGAATGATATTTACTCTTGCTCCACCATATTTCCCTTTTTGTTCGTGTGGTAATGTTCCTTTTATAATAGGAATTCTTACTAGGTTTTTCTTAGCATCTTCAACTGCTTTTGCAATAGCACTGGCAACATCTTTAGATTTTCCTAAACCTTGTCCTACAACACCTGCTTCATCACCAACCACTACGATTGCTGAAAAACCAAATGCTCTACCACCTTTAGTTACTTTTGTAACTCTTTGTACACCAACTAAACGATCTTTAAGATCTAATCCACCTGGTTTTACTAACTCTGCACTTTTATATTTTTGAAACATAATATTCTAGAATTTAAGTCCTGCTTCTCTAGCTCCTTCAGCTAATGATTTTACTCTACCATGATATAAATAACCACCTCTGTCGAAAGCGATCGTTTCTACCCCTGCTTTTAAAGCCTTCTCAGCAATTGCTTTTCCTACTAGAGTAGCAATCTCTGTTTTAGTACCTTTTGCAGAACTAATATCTTTATCTCTTGAAGATGCAGCACTGATAGTTGTACCATTTACGTCATCCACAATTTGAGCATAAATTTCTTTATTACTTCTAAAAACAGTTAATCTTGGTCTAGCTTCTGTTCCAGAAACCACCTTACGAATTCTGTTTTTAATCCTTTGTCTTCTTTGATTCTTTGTTAATGCCATAACTATTTTATTAAGCTGATTTACCTGCTTTTCTTCTTATTTCTTCACCAACAAACTTAATCCCTTTCCCTTTGTAAGGCTCAGGTTTTCTAAATCCGCGGATCTTTGCAGCTACTTGACCAACAAGTTGTTTATCAAACGATGTTAACTTTACTATTGGGTTTTTCCCTTTTTCTGAAACCGTTTCAACTTTTACTTCTGGAGCAATATCTAAAACAATATTGTGAGAAAAACCTAAAGCTAAATCTAATTTTTGTCCTTGGTTTGATGCTCTATAACCAACCCCTACCAATTCTAATTCTTTAGTCCATCCTTTAGATACACCTTCTATCATGTTATTGACTAGAGATCTATATAAACCATGTTTAGCTTTATATGCTTTAGAATCCGCTGATCTGGTTACTAAAACATTTCCATCTTCAACTTTAATTTCTACAGTATCGAAGTTTTGAGTTAATTCACCCAACTTTCCTTTTACTGTGATTACGCTATCTTTTACTTCTACTGTAACTCCTTCTGGAATTGCAACAGGGTTATTTCCTATTCTTGACATTTCTTTCTCCCTTTTAGATTAGTAAACGTAACATAATACTTCACCACCTACGTTATCTCTTTTGGCTTGTTTGCCAGTCATTACTCCGTGTGAAGTTGAAACGATGGCAATACCAAGTCCATTAAGGATTCTAGGTAATTCTTTAGAACCAGCATACTTACGCAAACCTGGTTTACTAATTCTTTGAAGTTTCTTAATTACAGGCTCTTTAGTTTCTTTATTGTACTTAAGTGCTATTTTAATAGTTCCTTGTACAGTTGAATCGTCGAACTTGTAGCTTAAAATATATCCTTGCTCGAATAATATTTTAGTGATGTCTTTTTTTAAGTTAGATGCTGGGATTTCAACCACTCTGTGATTTGCTCTTATTGCATTTCTAACTCTCGTAAGATAATCCGCTATTGGATCTGTATACATATTTATTAATTTGCGGTAGTGGTTTTCAAAAAAATTTCTTTTGAACCTAAAACCAATTTATAATTCTTTTTTTACCAACTTGCTTTTCTAACACCAGGTATTAACCCTTTGTTAGCCATTTCTCTAAATGTAACACGAGAAATCCCAAAATTTCTCATATACCCTTTAGGCCTCCCTGTTAATTTGCATCTATTATGCATACGGATAGGAGAAGCATTTTTAGGCAACTTTTGTAATGCTTCGTAATCTCCAGCTTCTTTTAAAGCTTTACGTTTCTCAGCATATTTAGCTACTGTTTTTGCTCTTTTTACCTCACGGGCTTTCATTGATTCTTTAGCCATAACTTAGTTCTTTTTAAAAGGTAACCCTAGTTCTGTTAATAATGATTTTGCTTCTTTATCTGTATCGGCAGATGTTACAAATGTAATATCCATACCAGAGATTTTATTAACTTTATCAATGTTAATTTCTGGGAATATAATTTGCTCGGTAACTCCTAAATTGTAATTACCTCTTCCGTCAAAACCTGTAGCTTTAATTCCGTTAAAATCTCTAACGCGTGGTAGCGCAGATGTCACTAAACGATCTAAGAATTCATACATTCTTTCTCCACGCAAAGTAACTTTAGCACCAATTGGCATTCCTTTACGTAATTTGAATGATGCAACATCTTTTTTAGACAATGTTGATATAGCTTTTTGTCCAGATATAGTGGTCAACTCTTCTACTGCGTAGTCAATTAACTTTTTGTCTGCTACTGCTGCTCCAACACCTTTAGATATTACAATCTTTTTAAGTACTGGAACTTGCATAACATTCTTATATCCAAATTCTTCTGTAAGAGCTGCAATTACTCTGCTTTTATACTCTTCTTTAAGTCTAGGTGAATATGCCATAACTATATTACTTCATTAGATTTTACTGAAAATCTCACTTTCTTATCGCCCTCCATTCTATAACCTACTCTTGTTGTTTCTCCATTTGAAGTTAACAATGATAAGTTTGAAATATGAATAGCAGCTTCTTTTTCTACGATTCCTCCTTGTGGATTTTGTGCACTTGGTTTTGTATGTTTCTTCACCATGTTTACACCCTCAACGATCGCTTTGTTCTTATCTATTAATACCTTTTGTACTTTACCTTCAGACCCTTTATGGTCGCCAGCAATTACTTTCACAGTATCTCCAGTTTTTATTTTAAGCTTTGTCATCTTAAATTAATGTATTAAAGCACTTCTGGTGCTAATGATACAATTTTCATGAATTGTTTATCACGAAGTTCTCTAGCAACAGGACCAAATACACGTGTTCCTCTCATTTCACCCGTTGGGTTTAATAAAACACAAGCGTTATCATCGAATCTAATATAAGATCCATCTGGTCTTCTTACTTCTTTTTTAGTACGAACAACAACTGCAGTAGAAACAGCACCTTTTTTAATGTTTCCATTAGGTGTTGCGTCTTTAACAGAAACAACTATTTTGTCTCCTACAGAAGCGTATCTTCTTTTAGTACCACCTAGAACACGTATTGTTAATACTTCTTTTGCTCCAGTGTTATCTGCTACCTTTAATCTTGATTCTTGCTGTACCATAATTATTTAGCTCTTTCTATGATTTCAACTAATCTCCAACATTTAGATTTACTTAAAGGTCTTGTTTCCATGATCTTTACAGTATCTCCAATATTACAATCGTTTGTTTCGTCGTGTGCAACATACTTTTTTGTCTTTAACACGAACTTACCATACATAGGGTGTTTTACTTTTTTAACCTCAGAAACCACAATAGATTTCTGCATTTTGTTACTTGTAACAACTCCTATACGTTCTTTTCTTAAATTTCTTGTTTCCATCTTTCAGCAGAATTATTGTAATTCTCTTTTAGTTAATTCTGTCGCAATTCTAGCTACAGTACGTCTTACAGTACGCAACTGAATTGGATTTTCTAAAGGAGATATTGCGTGAGCTAGTTTAAGGTCTGAATAACTCTTTTTTGTTTCACCAAGTTTCTCTTGTAACTCAGCTGTAGATAATTCTTTAATTTCTGATTGTTTCATAATATCAAATAAATTATGCTTCGTAATCGCGAGCAATTAAAAACTTAGTTTTTACTGGTAACTTTTGCGCTGCTAAGCGTAATGCTTCTTTTGCAACTTCTAGTGGCACACCACCAACTTCAAATAAAACACGTCCAGGTCTGCAAACTGCCACCCAATATTCAACGGCTCCTTTACCTTTACCCATACGTACTTCAAGAGGCTTTTTTGTGATAGGTTTGTCTGGAAATATTTTAATCCAAAGTTGTCCTTCTCTTTTCATGTAACGTGTAGCCGCAATACGAGCTGCTTCAATTTGACGTGACGTTATAAAAGTTGCGTCTAATGCTTTTATTCCAAAAGTTCCATATGATAATTGGTGTCCTCTTCCAGAGAGCCCCTTCATACGTCCTTTTTGTTGCTTACGAAATTTTGTTCTTTTAGGCTGTAACATTTTTCTTTACTTTATAAAAAATTACTTTCTACGACGTTGGTTAGATTTATTTCCACCACGTCCTCCGGCTCCACCTTTTCCTTGCTTTTTGGATAAACCAACTAGCGGAGAAAGTTCTCTTTTACCATATACTTCGCCTTTCATGATCCATACTTTAACACCCAACCTACCATAAGTAGTGTGTGCCTCAACTAAAGCATAATCAATATCGGCTCTAAAGGTAGATAAAGGAATACGCCCTTCTTTGTAATGTTCAGATCGTGCCATTTCAGCACCATTTAAACGACCACTAATCTGGATTTTAATTCCTTCAGCATTCATACGCATTGTAGCAGCGATAGCCATCTTTATTGCACGTCTGTATGAAATTCTGTTTTCAATTTGACGAGCAATACTAGATCCTACTAAAAATGCATCAAGCTCAGGTCTTTTAATTTCAAAGATGTTAATCTGAACTTCTTTTCCAGTAATCTTCTTAAGCTCTTCTTTTAACTTGTCTACCTCTTGACCACCTTTACCGATAATAATACCAGGTCTAGCAGTAGTGATAGTAACGGTTACAAGTTTTAAAGTTCTTTCAATAATTACTCTACTAACACTAGCTTTAGATAAACGTGCGTGAACGTATTTTCTAATTTTATCATCTTCGGCAAGCTTATCTCCATAATCATTACCTCCGTACCAGTTGGATTCCCATCCTCTGATAATACCTAAGCGATTTCCGATTGGATTTGTTTTTTGTCCCATACTTCTATCTTAGCTTTGTGTGTTATTGTTAGCTCCAACTACTAATGTAACGTGGTTAGAACGTTTTCTAATTCTGTGTGCACGACCTTGTGGCGCTGGACGTAATCTTTTTAACATAGATCCGCCATCAACTCTAATTTCTTTTACAAATAATTCAGCCGATTCAATATCTGCATCTTCATTTTTAGCTTGCCAGTTGGCAATAGCTGATAATAACAGCTTCTCTAAACGACCTGATGCTTCTTTTTGGTTGAACTTTAAGATATTAAGTGCATGTTCTACCTTTTCGCCTCTTACTAAATCGGCTACTAAACGCATTTTTCTTGGTGATGTAGGACAATTATTAAGTTTAGCAAAAGCAACTTGCTTTTTTGCTTCCTTAATAGCGTCTGCCATTTGTTTTTTACGACTTCCCATAGCTTACTACTTTTTACCTTTATTTTTAGCACCTGCATGTCCACGGAATGAACGTGTTGGTGAAAATTCTCCTAACTTATGACCTACCATGTTTTCTGTTACATAAACTGGTACAAATTGACGGCCATTATGTACTGCGATTGTTTGTCCTACAAAATCAGGAGTAATCATACTGGCTCTTGACCAAGTTTTGATTACTGTCTTTTTGTTAGATTCAACATTAGCAGCTACTTTTTTCTCTAATTTATAATGAACGTAAGGTCCTTTTTTTAATGATCTTGCCATGTCTTATTTCTTTCTACGTTCTACAATATATTTATTACTTGCTTTAGTCTTAGAACGGGTTCTATAACCTTTAGCAGGAATACCGTTTCTTGAACGTGGGTGTCCTCCTGAAGATTTACCTTCACCACCACCCATTGGATGATCAATTGGATTCATAACTACTGGTCTAGTACGTGGTCTTCTTCCTAACCATCTTGTTCTACCTGCCTTACCACCAACTAATAATTGATGATCTGAATTAGAAACCACACCTACCGTAGCCATACAGTTAACAAGCACTAATCTTGTTTCTCCTGAAGGCAATTTAATAGTAGCAAATTTACCATCTCTTGCCATTAACTGAGCAAAAGCACCAGCACTACGAGCCATAACAGCCCCTTGTCCCGGACGTAATTCTACACAAGAAATAATAGTCCCTAATGGAATTTCACTCAACGGCATAGCGTTTCCAATTTCTGGAGCAACACCTTCTAAACCAGATACTACATTTTGCCCAACTTTTAAACCATTTTGAGCAATAATGTATCTTTTTTCGCCATCTTGATAGTTCAATAAAGCAATAAAAGCGGTTCTGTTTGGATCGTATTCAATAGACTTAACTTCTGCTGGAATTCCAGCTTTGTTACGTTTAAAATCGATAATACGATACTTTCTTTTATGACCTCCACCAATATAGCGCATGGTCATTTTTCCTTGACTGTTTCTACCACCAGACCTTTTATTCGGAACGAGCAAGCTCTTTTCCGGCTTATCAGTAGTTATGGCGTCATAACCATTTACTACTCTAAATCGCTGTCCTGGTGTGATTGGTTTTAATTTTCTTACTGACATTGTCGTCTAATTACATGTTACTGTATAAATCAATCATTTCACCTTCCGCCAGTTGTACAATTGCCTTTTTAACAGCATTTGTTTTACCATGTTGAATACCTGTTTTTGTAAAACGGGTTCTTCTATCTGGACGGACATTTATAGTACGAACTTTTTCAACAGAAACACCATAAACAGCTTCCACTGCTTTTTTAATTTCTACCTTGTTCGCCTTAGTATTCACTGCGAAAGTATAGCAGTTTCTTAACTCGCTATCTGCAGTCGCTTTTTCTGTGATTATAGGTTTAATTAAGATACTCATCTGTTTCTTATTTACTTAAGTTTGTTTCAATTCCTTCTAAAGCACCTTCCAAAAGCACAACTTGATTTGCATTTAGAATTTTATAAGTGCTTAATTCTGAAGTAGTTATAACTTCAGAGCCTTTTAAATTGCGCGATGACAAATATACGTTATTATTTGACCCACCCAACACAAACAGAGATTTTTTGTTTTCAAGCTCTAAGGCTTTTAAAATCGCTGTAAAGTTTTTCGTTTTTGGAGCCTCAAAATTAAAGTCTTCTAAAACTGTAATTGATTTTTCTCCTGCTTTGATACTTAGTGCAGATTTACGTGCTAATCGCTTAACATTTTTATTAAGTTTAAAGCTGTAATTTCTTGGTCTTGGACCAAACATGCGTCCTCCTCCTTTAAATACACCAGACTTAATACTACCTGCTCTTGCCGTACCAGTTCCTTTTTGCTTTTTAATCTTACGTGTACTTCCAGCAATCTCACCTCTTTCTTTAGATTTGTGAGTTCCTTGACGTTGATTTGCCAAGTATTGCTTAACGTCTAAATACACAGCGTGATTATTAGGCTCAATAGCGAACACATCTTTAGAAAGGTCTGCCTTTCTTCCTGTGTCTTTTCCGTTTATATCTAAAACTGCTACTTTCATTATTTTCTAATAATTACATAAGCGTTTTTGTGTCCAGGCACACAACCTTTAACAACAAGTAGATTCTTTTCAACTACTACTTTTAAAACTCTTAAATTTTGAACTTTTATTGTTTCTCCACCCATTCTTCCAGCCATTTTCATGCCTTTAAAAACTCTTGCAGGGTAAGATGCAGCTCCAATTGATCCTGGTGCTCTTAAACGGTTATGTTGACCGTGAGTCGCTTGACCTACTCCACCAAAACCATGACGTTTTACAACACCTTGAAATCCTTTACCTTTAGATGTACCCGATATATCAACAAATTCACCCTCAGTGAAGTGTTCTACAGTGATAGCATCTCCTAATTTGTACTCCTCCTCAAAACCTTTGAATTCAACAACTTTACGCTTTACAGAAGTACCCGCTTTTTTAGCATGACCTAAGTCTGCTTTTGTAGCGCTTTTTTCTGTCGCGTCATCGAAACCTAACTGAACAGCTTCATAGCCGTCAACCTCTTCGGTTCTGACTTGGGTAACGATACATGGCCCAGCTTCGATTACTGTACAAGGAATATTCTTCCCATTCTCATCAAAGATGCTGGTCATACCGATTTTTTTTCCAATTAACCCAGACATAATTTAATTATTAATTTATTTATTACTTATTTAAAAAAATTCAGGGACAAAATACGTTTCGTCCCTGAAATGTATTTACCCGTTTTTCCCGCGACCACATCGGTGGGACATGTTTGCTTCGACTCCGCTCAGCAACCAATAATAATTGTTGGTTGAGCGAAGTCGAAACCAATTATTATACCTTAATCTCTACCTCAACACCACTTGGTAACTCAAGTTTCATTAACGCATCAATAGTCTTTGATGACGAAGAGTAGATATCCAATAATCTCTTATAAGAACTTAATTGAAATTGCTCTCTTGATTTCTTGTTTACGTGTGGTGAACGTAATACTGTGAAAATTTTCTTGTGTGTTGGCAATGGAATAGGTCCAGTTACTACAGCTCCAGTGCTTTTTACAGTCTTTACAATCTTATCAGCAGACTTATCTACTAAGTTGTGATCGTAAGATTTTAATTTTATTCTGATTTTTTGACTCATTTTCTTAGATTTTAAGCTTCAACACCTTTAGCTGCCTTAATTACTTCTTCAGATATATTCGAAGGTGTTTCAGCATAATGTGAAAATTCCATTGTTGACGTTGCACGACCTGATGATAATGTTCTTAATGTAGTAACATACCCAAACATTTCTGACAATGGTACGGTAGCCTTTACAGTTTTTGCACCTGCTCTATCTCCCATGTCACTTACTTGACCTCTTCTTCTATTTAAATCACCTACAATGTCACCCATGTTTTCTTCAGGTGTAATCACCTCAAGTTTCATAATAGGCTCCATAATCACCGCTTTTGCAGCTTTTGCAGCAGCTTTAAATCCAAGTTTAGCAGCCAATTCGAATGATAATTGATCCGAATCCACATCATGATAAGAACCATCTGTTAATGTTACTTTCATAGCATCAACTTCATATCCTGCTAATGGTCCATTAACCATAGCCATTTTGAATCCTTTTTCAACAGAAGGAACAAATTCCTTAGGAACGTTACCTCCTTTTATTTCAGAAATAAATTCCAATCCTACTTTTCCTTCCTCAGCAGGTTCCAATGTAAATACAATGTCTGCGAATTTACCACGACCACCAGATTGTTTTTTATAAACTTCTCTGTGTTCTGCACGTTGTGTAATTGCTTCTTTGTATTCTACTTGTGGTTGACCTTGGTTTACTTCCACCTTAAACTCACGTTTAAGACGATCAACAATAATATCTAAGTGAAGCTCCCCCATTCCAGAAATAATAGTCTGACCTGAAGCTTCGTCTGTTCTTGCAGTAAATGTTGGATCTTCTTCAGCTAGTTTCGCTAAAGACATCCCTAATTTATCAACATCTGCTTTTGTTTTAGGCTCAACCGCAATACCGATTACTGGATCTGGAAAATCCATAGACTCTAAAACAATAGGATTTTTTTCATCAGACATAGTATCTCCTGTCTTGATATCTTTAAACCCTACTGCTGCACCAATATCTCCTGCTTCGATATAATCGATTGCGTTTTGCTTGTTAGAGTGCATTTGATAAATACGAGAGATACGCTCTTTTTTACCTGAACGGTTGTTCAATATGTAAGAACCAGCATCTAAACGACCTGAATATGCTCTAAAGAATGCCAAACGACCTACAAAAGGATCTGTAGCAATTTTAAATGCCAAAGCCGAAAACGGATCCTTAACATCTGGCTTACGTACAGCCTCTTCTCCTGTTCTTGGATCTGTACCTACAATATTATCTCTATCTGTTGGAGATGGTAAGTAACGACAAACAGCATCTAATAAAAACTGTACACCTTTATTTTTAAAAGCAGAACCACAAATCATAGGAATGATAGCCATATCCATTACAGCAGCTCTAAGTGCGGCATGCACTTCCTCTTCTGTAATAGAATCTTCATCTTCCATGAATTTTTCTAACAGCTCCTCATCGTAAGTTGCAACTTCTTCTATTAAAAGCGCACGGTACTTACGAGCTTCTTCTTTCATATCTTCTGGGATATCGATTACATCAAAAGTCGCCCCTTGAGTTTCATCATGCCAAACAATAGCACGATTCTTTACTAAATCGATAATTCCTTTAAAGTCAGCTTCATCACCAATATTCAAAACAATTGGCACGGCGTTAGACTTTAACATATCTTTTACTTGCTGACAAACACCTAAAAAGTTAGATCCCTGACGGTCCATTTTATTAACAAAACCGATACGGGGCACTTTATAGTTATCCGCTAGTCTCCAGTTAGTTTCAGATTGTGGCTCAACACCATCAACTGCACTAAATAAGAACACTAAACCATCAAGTACACGTAAAGAACGATTTACCTCAACAGTAAAATCTACGTGACCTGGTGTGTCAATTATATTAAAGTGATATCCTTTAGTTTCAGGAGTTGGCTGCCCATTTTCAATTGGGAATTTCCACTCACAAGTTGTAGCTGCAGAAGTAATTGTAATACCTCTTTCTTGCTCTTGTTCCATCCAGTCCATTGTAGCAGCACCATCATGCACTTCTCCAATTTTATGAGACACACCTGTATAATAAAGAATACGTTCTGTAGTTGTAGTTTTTCCTGCATCAATATGTGCAGCAATACCTATATTTCTAGTAAATTTTAAATCTCTTGCCATGTCGTATTAAAATCTAAAGTGAGAGAATGCTTTATTTGCTTCTGCCATTTTGTGAGTATCAACTCTTTTCTTAACCGCTGCCCCTTCTTCTTTAGCTGCTGCTAAAATTTCTGAAGCCAAACGTTGCGCCATAGATTTTTCGTTTCTTTTGCGCGCATAGCCTATAAGCCATTTCATTGCTGTTGAAACTTTACGATCTGGACGAATCTGCATTGGAATTTGAAATGTTGCACCACCAACACGACGGCTACGCACTTCTACGTGAGGCATCACATTAGACAAAGCATCTTTCCATGTCTCTAAAGCTGTTTTTTCTTCGTCAGTTTTTTTCGAGTCTACAATATCAATAGCATCGTAGAATACTTTAAAAGCGACAGACTTTTTTCCGTCCCACATCATCATATTAACGAAACGAGTAACTAACTGATCGTTAAAACGTGGATCTGGTAAAAGCGGTCTCTTTTTTGCTGCTCTTTTTCTCATGTCTTCTTCTTAAAGTTTTAAATTACTTCTTAGGGCGTTTAGCACCATACTTAGATCTACGTTGTGTTCTACCTGAAACACCTGCTGTGTCCAAAGCACCACGAACGATGTGATATCTAACTCCTGGCAAATCTTTTACCCTTCCACCTCTAACCAATACTATCGAGTGCTCTTGTAGATTATGTCCTTCTCCACCAATGTATGCATTAACCTCGTTACCGTTTGTTAAACGAACCCTTGCCACCTTACGCATTGCTGAGTTTGGTTTTTTAGGAGTTGTCGTATAAACACGAGTACACACACCACGTCTTTGCGGACAAGAATCTAAAGCAGCCGATTTACTCTTCTTGGTTATTTTGGCTCTTCCTGTTCTTACTAATTGTGAAATTGTTGGCATATATATTATATATAAATTTTAAAATCCTCTTCTAAGAGGGCTGCAAAGGTAGAAATTAAAATGAATAATTCAAATCCTAATTCATTAATTTTCATGCCTTAATGAATATTTGCTTTTCATAGAATACTTCAACCAAGCCCCGCACATGTTTCAACCTCTTTATTTATCTACCTAAATGGCCTCATTCTACCTTAAAAAAACTCTAAAGTTAATAGCCCTTTTTTAATAAGAAAGACAACCTAATTCTAATAGATCTGAAAAATTATCTAATCACTTATATTATAAGTCTAGGTTTTCCGTTAGATTTACACAATAATCAGCTAGCTATCATAAAGTGAAAAAAGCTTCTTTTTTACTCCTTATTATATACACACTTTTTTCTTCAAAACTGTTTTGCCAAAATTTACATCTAAAAATTAATGGCAATACTGAGCATGAAACCAGCTTGATCGACTCCTTAAACTATTTAAAAAAACACAAAGATTACACATCCATTAAACGTGAAATAGACAGTGTTCAAAAAAGACTCTACAAAATAGGATATATTGAAAATGAACTAAAAGAAACCATTAAGATAAACGATTCCTTATTCACAAGTCGAATTCACTTAAAAAAGAAATTCAACACCATATATGTATATTACGACAAGACAAAGATTAAACGTTCTCTTTTAGAAATCATTTCCAAAAACATTTTTGATGATTATTTTGAGTTAGAGCTTAACAAAGTCGAAAATGCCTTGAATTTAATTAATTTTAAAATTTCAGAAGAAGGCTTACCCTTTTCAAAACTACGCCTGTCCAACATTAAAGTAAAAGACAGCTTCAATCTATCTGCGCATCTGATCATTGAATCGGAAGTAAAAAAGAGAACGATTAGCAACATTATGATAAAAGGCTATGAAAAATTTCCACACTCCTATCTAAACCACTTCTTAAAAATTAAACCTTCTCAGGTTTTTGATTTAACCAAAATTAGAAGCAAAACCAACGAACTAAACAACTTACGGTTTGCCAATCAGATAAAATCTCCAGAAGTTTTATTTTCTAAAGACTCAACGACATTATACTTGTATCTTGAAAAAGCAAAAAGTAATTCTTTTGATGGCTTTTTAGGTTTTGGAACCAATGAAGAAACAAACAAACTGGAATTTGATGGTTACTTAAACTTAAATTTAACTAACAACTTAAACTTTGGGGAATCATTTAAATTATTATATAAAAGTGATGAAAATGACCAAAAAACATTTCAAGCAGATTTAACACTTCCATACCTATTTAAATCGCCTATAGGTGTTGACTTATCCTTACGAATCTTCAAAAAGGATTCTTCATTTACAACTGTAAATCAGGCCCTGAAATTGCACTATCAAATAAATCCAAAACATAAGGTTTATGCGGGGCTTCTTTCTACAGAGTCCAACAACTTATTAACGGAAAATATATCGCCCATAATTTCTGATTACAACACACAATACTACACCTTTGCATATGAGTTTATAAAACCGCACCCCTTACATCTGCTTTTTCCAATTAATTCCAAACTATATCTAGAAACCAACTTTGGAAAAAGAAAATCGCTCAACACACAAGAGAAACAATCGCAAATTTCTATTGACGCTTTTAAAACCTTTCATTTAAACAGAAAAAACAGCATTTTTTTAAGGTTAAATAGTGCTTTTTTAAATTCCGACACTTATTTAGAAAATGAACTATCAAGATTTGGCGGTATAAATTCCATTAGGGGTTTTGAGGAAAACAGTCTATTTGCATCTCTATTTGGTTTAATAAACACAGAGTACAGATATCAACTTAACAATTCTATTTATATCCATTCCATTATAGATGCAGCATATTTTGAGAATAAAATTTTGAATACCAGGGAAAAGCTTTTTGGTTACGGCTTTGGCTTTGGTGTTCTTACTCAAGCAGGACTATTTAGATTTAACTATGCAAATGGTAAAAATGAAAATCAAAAATTCAAACTTTCAAATTCTAAAATACATATAAGTCTGGTGGCTAATTTTTAGTTTTTGTTAATATTTTACTAAATTTTATAATTCAAGTAATAAAAACCGAGTATCTTTTTTTTAAAAATAAATTAAAAACGCCTCATTTGAACGTATTCTTTTTTTCCACTTTTCTTAAAAATTCTCGTTAAAAGGTAAATTTTAACCATTATTTATTGTTTTATTAACTTTTTATTATGATTTTTGGCATTGACTAATTCAAATAATTATAAAATGAAAACAAAGTTTAGTGGAATTCTAACGCTATTACTAGCGTTGGTAGTGCAACTTGCGTTTGCACAAGAAAAGACAATTTCAGGTACTGTTTCAGATGATTCTGGCTTACCGTTACCTGGAGCTACTGTCTTAGTAAAAGGTACTACTTCTGGTACATCTTCAGATTTCGACGGAAAGTATTCAATAAGAGCTAGTCAAGGTGACATCCTTGTTTTTAGTTTTGTGGGGTATACAACTACCGAAGCTCCTGTTGGTGCGTCCAACACGGTTAATGTGACATTACAAGAAGATGCCGAATCTTTAGAGGAGGTTGTAGTAACAGCTTTTGGTAAAACCAAGCAAAAAAGATCACTTGGTTATGCTGCAACCGCAGTTTCTGGGGAAAAATTAACAGAGGTGGCCACACTTAACCCTTTTGAAAGTTTATCTGGAAAAGTAGCAGGTTTGGATGTAACAGCTCCTAACCAACCAGGTGCCTCTACAAAAATAATTTTTAGAGGTTTCAGTTCTACAAGTGGTAATGGTCCTTTATATGTTATTGATGGTACACCTGTATCTTCGGCTTCAAACACGGGTAGTCTTAGCGGACTAAATACAGATGTTAATAGATCTTTTGATGGTGGTACTAATATTAATGACATTGATGCCAATGCCATTGCGAGTATTAACATCCTTAAAGGTGGTGCTGCAACTGCATTATATGGTTCCAGAGCACAAAGTGGAGCTATCATCATTACGACCAAGAAAGGACAAGCTGGACAAAAGGTTAAAGTAGAAATAAATAGTTCTATCGACTTTTTAGAAGTTGCCAGAATCCCGCATTTACAACAAGAATTTGGTCAAGGTTGGAATGGTGTCGATTATTCAGGTCTTCCTGCTGGCGGTACTGGTGCGACAAATGAAAATGGTTCTTGGGGACCTAAATTCACTGGAGCGCTTCGTCCTTGGGGTCAAATAGTTGATAATGCGCAGCAAATAAAACCTTACTCAAATCTAAAAGACAATATTAAAGATTTTTATGATATTGGTAATACCTATACAAATTCAGTTCGTCTAAGTGGTGGTGGTCAAAACACTGATTTTTCAGTTATATTTTCCAGAGTAGACACTGACGGTATTATTCCTACCGATGCTGATGCTTTAAAAAGAAATACTTTAAGCTTTAATGGCGGTATTTCTGGTGAAAAATTCAGACTTCGTGTTAATGGTAATTATGCACAAACTAGGCAAAATGCTGTAAATACTGGACAAGGTGATGGTGCAGGTGAAGGAGAAACTTTTATGCAAGAGTTAATTCAAATCCCGAGAGGTATTAGTGTATTAGACTTAAGAGATTATACCAATAATCCTTTCAATAATAATGATAATTTCTATACACCGTATTCAAGAAACCCATGGTGGTTACTTAACGAAAATGCAACGGTTTTAAATCGTGAGCGCTTTTACGGAAATATTAATTTCTCTTATGATATCACACCTAACTTAGTTGGTACTATTCAAATTGGTGCAGATATAAATAATGGTAAACGTCATAGTCATGGTGCTGTTATTAACTATACGCCAGGATCTCCAAATGACTTATTAGGAGCGAGTACTGTTGTTGGTGGTGTTACAGAAAGAACCAACCAAGCTAGACGTTATGAGTCTTTTATGACATTCGATTATAATACTGTCTTAAATGAAAACTTTACATTAGATGCTTCGCTTGGGGGATCTATCAATAATAGTACAACAAGTTCTTTACAAGTTAGAGTAACAAACCTAGATATTCCTAATTTCTATGAAATTTCTAACTCGGCAGTACTGCCAATCACGGCACAACAAGATGCCCAAGCTAAGAACTATTCGGTTTTTGGATCAGCTACCTTAGCATTTAAAGAGCGTATTTATTTAAACTTAACAGCAAGAAACGAATGGACATCTACTTTAGCAATAGGAAACAATTCCTTTTTCTATCCTTCTGCTAATTTAAGTGCCATTGTTTTAGATAATGGAGCACACTTCTTAAAAGCTCGTGGAGGTTATGCGTCACTTGCAAATGGTGCCGGTCTATATTTAACAGAAAGTTCTGCTACACAAGGTGTTGCTGGTGCTTATTTTGGGTCTATTAACTTCCCATTCAACAACCTAAACTCTTTTGAAATTGGTAGAACTTTAGGAAACATAGGAATAGAACCTGAATTTACTGATGAATACGAAATAGGTCTTGAAGGTAGATTCTTTAACAATAGGATTACTGCAGATATTGCTTATTATACAAAAACAACTGATGGTGCTATTATAGCTCAACAACTTCCTAACTCTACAGGGTATAGAGAAATTTTTGGTAACTTTTTAGATATCGAAAATAAAGGTATAGAGGTCGCTCTTGGTTTAGTCCCAATTAGAACAGATGATTTTAGTTGGAATATAGACTATACATTTACAAAAAATAAGAATAAAGTTACAGACCTTCCAGATGGCTTAGATAAACTATTAATTAACAGTGCTTTTGGTGTAAACTTTTATGCTATTGAAGGACAGCCCTTAAGTGTTTTCCAAGCACGTGTTCCACAAACAAATGATGCTGGTCAGATTATTGTAGATCCTAACACAGGGATTCCATTACAATCTACTGAAGAACAAACCATTGGTGATTCACAAAGAGATTTTGTGATGGGGCTTCAAAATACTATTAGATATAAAAATTTCAGATTATCATTTGGATTTGACTGGAAAGAAGGTGGAGAAATGTACTCTTATACATCCAGACTTTTAGGATTTACTGGGAATTCTATAGCTACAACATATAATGACAGAAATACGTTTATAGTACCTAACTCTGTTATTGATGATGGTGTTTATGCACCAGATGGCTCTGTTATTACGGCTCCTACGTATCCTGAAAATACAACGCCTATTACTTTTGATGCCGTTACTGGTTTTTATAGTGCAAGTAACAACCCTACTACAGAAGCAACCAACCACATCATTGATAAGACGTTTATAAGATTACGTGATTTGTCTTTATCTTATAGTTTCCCTGAAAGCATTATTGGGAAATCAGGATTAAGTTCCTTATCTTTAAGTGTTTATGGCAGAAATTTAATGCTTTGGACTCCAGATGAAAATCCTTATGTAGATCCTGAGGTTACTTCATTTGGAGGTAATGATTTAGCAACTGAATTTGGTGAGTTTGCAGGAAACCCTGCTCAAAGAACATACGGAGTTGCATTAAAAATGTCATTCTAATAATTAAAAAAATATACAATGAAAAAAATAATATTATTATTAATAGGATTTGGAATGTTAATATCTTGCGATTCAGTTTTAGATATAAACAGAGATCCTGACGACCTAACTCCTGATGATTTAGCTTTTGAAGTTGAATTACCAGCGAGTATTACAGCTGTAGCTGGTGTACAAGGAGCTAACTGGGCATTAATTGGCGGTATTTGGTCGCAAATGTGGTCGCAAAGCCCTGGTTCAAGTCAATATCGTGTAGTGGATAACTATACTTTAGGAACTACAGATGCCATTGCCGAGAGTGGATGGCGTAATACCTATGACGGCCTTCTAGATATCAGAAATATTAAGAAAAAAGCTTTGGCTGCCGAAAATTGGAATTACTACTTAATAGCAACTGTACTAGAAACATATATATCGCATATGCTTACTGATTGGTATGGTGACATTCCTTATAGTGAAGCAAATGATCCTTTAATCTTTCAACCTAAATTTGACACAGGTGAAGCCGTATATGATGCCATGATTGCTGATCTTGATGATGCATTGGGTCGTAATTTAGGAGCCTCTGTAGGTGATACACCTGGTGCTGATGATTTGGTTTTTGGAGGTAACATGAATAATTGGGTTAAGTTTGCCAATACACTTAAACTTAAAATATTCTTACGCCAGACAGAGGCCAGACCTTCTGTAGCGCAAGCTGGAATTACTGCCATGATTAATGCTAATGCACCCTTTTTAGATACCGATGCTTCTTTAACAGGTTTTACTGATGCTCCAAACGTGAGTAATCCTTTATTCGAATCTGATAAGAGACAATTAAATACAGCACTTAATTTAAGGGCTAGTACAACGATGCATTCTTATTTAGCGACGAATTTAGATTCAAGATTGGGTTTATTTTATACAGCTGGAAATCCTGTGAATCAAGGTGATTATAACAACCCTGCTGGACCAAACACATTTGCGGTTTCTATCTTAAGTCCTCTTACCCCTGTTTACTTTATAAGCCATGAAGAAAGTTTATTCATGCAAGCTGAAGCTATGGAACGTTACAACAGTGGCACAGGTGCTAAAGCCATGTATGATGCTGCAGTGATGGAAAACTTTAATAAATGGAGCTTAGACGGCTCGGCATTTGTTGCAACAGCTGGAGCTTACGAATACCCAAGCGGTACATTTGACGAAAACCTTACAGCCATTATTACCCAAAAGTGGATTGCTAGTTATCCAGGAAATGGTGCAGAAGCATTCTTTGAATGGCACAGAACAGGGATTCCTGCAACATCTACAGTTCCTCAAACCGACGCAGGTTATATTCCTGGTCAATTTGCAGTTTCTGTAAACGGTGTATTAGGCACTGGATTTCCTCAACGTTTATTATATCCAGCTGGAGAAACGTCGACAAATTTACAAGCGCCAGCAGTAGTACCAATTACCACACCTATTTGGTGGAATCAATAATAAAAAATGTTAAGAATCATGAAAAATATATTAAAGAGTATTATGTGTATCGCAGTACTGTTCTTAAGCAGTAGCTGTGATACTGAATCGACTGGAGATGTTTCTTTTGTTACCAACTATGCTGTATTCGAATACGATAATTTAGCTGTGGTACCCTTAAACGGAACATTCACTCCATCAGCAGTGGCTACAGAAAATGGAGCCACTTTAGAAGTAACATCAGGTGGAAATGTAGACACCAGTACAGTAGGAGTTTATGACGTTTCTTATTCTGCAACCAATTCAGATGGATTTGCTGCCACTGTTTTTCAAACCGTAGTAGTTCATGACCCTGCAATTGTGGGAACAGATGTTACAGGAAATATTCAAGATGCTGGAAGAAATGAAAGAAAAGGTATTATAACTTTAGTGCCTGGAACAACAAGTATCTTTCATTGTACTGACTTTGGTTTTGGTGGTAATTTCCCTATGTATTTCCAAATGGATGGAGATATCATTTCAGAAATACCACAAACATACCCATTCAGCGCAACTAGCGTGGCTTTGACTTACGATCCAGCTACTAGAATGTTTACAACAGAGATTCAGCCTTATGGATTTGACTATACTTTTGAATACGAATAAATAAAATTTAAAGAATTATGAAAAACACATATATATATAAAGCCGTTTTACTCTTATTCACGGTAAGTTTGTTTATCTCTTGTGATGAAGGTGGTGAACCAGACCCAGGAGGAACCAGTGTTGAGGAAATTGCTGGAGATTGGTGGGCAGTTGCTTTAACCCCAGATGGTAGTGCTACTGCATATGGAGGTGATTTTGTTCAATTTAGTACATTTAATACTTCTGCAAATGATAATACTTTTTGGTTAGACGACCATGGAAATTGGATGGAGCTTAAAGCAAAAGTAACTCTTAATGCAGATGGTTTAACTTTTCAAAGTGAACCTAATACAGAAGAACTTTACGGACCTGCTACTGTTACAATAACTAATGGAAGAATTGTTAGAGGAGGTTATACTACTGAAAGTAATACTGAAGTCGATCAAATTTTCTTTGATGCCGAATTTAGTTGGGATCCAGGACTGGTTTATAAATATGAAGGACATTGGAGAACAGGGTTTTTAGAAGATGAGAATCCTCATTATTAACCAAGTTCTTTAAACAATAAAAAAACCACCTCACTTGAGGTGGTTTTTTTATACCTTTACCCACATGCAAGAACAGACACAAATTTTTGGTATTAGGGCTATTATTGAAGCTATAAATGCTGGTGAAACAATCGATAAAGTGTTTCTTCAGAAAGGGCTAAAAGGAGCGCTTTTTAGTGAATTGGAAACTGCTATAAGGAAAAATTCAATAAACACTTCTTATGTACCTGTTGAAAAGCTCAACAGACTTACCCCAAAAAACCATCAAGGAGCTGTTGCCCAAATATCTCCAATTGCATTTCACGACATAGAAACTTTGGTTTTAAACGTTATAGAATCTGGCAAAACACCTTTATTTTTGCTATTGGATCAACTAAGTGATGTTCGTAATTTCGGTGCTATAATACGAACCGCAGAATGTACTGGTGTTGATGGTATTATTATTCAAAAAAAAGGTGGTGCCCCAGTAAATGGGGACGCAATCAAAACAAGTGCTGGAGCTGTATTTAAAGTTCCTATTTGCAAAGTAGACCATATTAAAGATGCTGTATTCTATATGCAGGCATCTGGAATAAGTGTTATAGCAGCTACCGAAAAAACGGACCATGTATTATACGATGTCTCTTTTAAAGAACCCTGTGCTATCATTATGGGGTCTGAAGGCAGGGGTATTAACCCATCTACGTTAAAAGTTGTTGATGTTAAAGCTAAGCTGCCCATATTAGGCGACATTGAATCTTTAAATGTTTCTGTTGCTTGTGGCGCCTTTTTATATGAAGCAGTAAGACAACGTTCCTAATCCTCCCTATTTTTTTTATAAGTATAGTTTATTATAGGAGGTTCCTCCTGCTCGGTTTCAATATGCTCAATAAAGTTACCGTCTTTGTCGAAATGTTTTAGAAAAGGATCCTCTTCCTCATTATAGTTTTCTTGTTCCCATGCATATTTTTTTGGCTTTGCAATCTCTTTTCTAAAGAAAAGTGCAAACAACAGACCAGTGACTAAACCAGATAAATGGCCTTCCCATGAAATGCCTTCTTTTACTGGAGCAACATACCACAGCATACTGCCATAAAGAAAAATAACCAGTAGAGATAGCGCTATAAGCCTATAATGTTTAGCAAATACCCCTTTAAAAAAGGTGAAACTTACCAAAACATAAATAAGACCACTTGCCCCTATATGATAGGATGGCCTACCAATACACCAGGTAAAAAAACCCGAAAATAAAATTCCGAATAGTATCACTTTCCAGGCAAGAGGCTTGTAGAAATAGAATAAAGCCATGGAAAGCACAAATAATGGCACTGTATTATGATAAATATGCTGTATATCTCCGTGAATAAAAGGGCTGAATATAACCCCCTTTAAACCTTTTAAAGTTTGAGGGTATACTCCGTACTTACTAAAGTTAAAACCAAAACGAACTTCAAACCAAAATACCAACCAGATAGCCAGTACAAAAAATACAGGATAAACTATAACTCCTGTTGAGAATTTAAAATGGTCGCGTTGTTTCTGTTTCATATGACTTAAAGATAGCAAATAGCTAACCAATTTTTATTTTAGTGTTAAAATGTCAGATAAAGATCTCTAAAGTCATTAGCCCGTTTTTCCATTAGTAAAAGTAAACTAATAGTACATACAAAAATCTTAAAAAAATATTTTAATTTTACCATATGAATGAACCTTTAGCTGAACGTTTAAGACCGAAAACCCTTAATGACTACGTGAGTCAAAATCATCTCGTTGGTAAACAGGGTAGCTTGACGCAGCATATAAAACAAGGTTTAATTCCATCCATGATCTTTTGGGGGCCTCCAGGTACAGGAAAAACGACGCTTGCGAATATTATTGCTACTGAATCGGGCAGACCTTTCTATACACTTAGTGCTATAAATTCTGGGGTTAAAGATATTCGGGACGTAATCGATAAAGCCAAACAGAGCGGTGGGTTATTTACAACAAAAAACCCTATCTTGTTTATTGACGAAATTCATAGATTTAGCAAGTCGCAACAAGATTCCCTTTTACAGGCTGTTGAAAAGGGGTGGATTACATTAATTGGCGCGACAACTGAAAATCCTAGTTTTGAAGTTATTTCAGCACTTTTGTCTCGTTGCCAGGTCTACATTCTAAACGCATTTAATAAAAATGATTTAGAGACACTTTTAAAACGTGCGGTAGACCAAGATGAGTATATCTCTAAAAAAACAATTAAGCTAAAAGAAACGAACGCCCTTATAAAGCTTTCAGGTGGTGATGCTAGAAAACTACTTAATATCTTTGAGCTTATTGTTAATTCTTATGACTCTGATGTAATAACGATCACCGATGCTTCGGTTTCGGAAAAGGTTCAGAACAATACTGTGCATTACGATAAAACTGGTGAACAGCATTATGATATTATTTCTGCATTTATAAAATCGATACGGGGAAGCGATCCTAACGCTGCCATATATTGGTTAGCTCGTATGGTAGAAGGCGGTGAGGACGTAAAATTTATAGCACGCAGATTACTCATTTTAGCGAGTGAGGATATTGGCAATGCCAATCCAACGGCTTTGGTTATAGCCAATAATACGTTTCAGGCGGTTTCTACTATTGGCTACCCAGAATCCAGAATTATATTAAGTCAGTGTGCGACCTATTTAGCATGCTCCCCTAAGAGTAATGCCGCCTATAAAGCCATTGGTAAAGCACAGCAATTAGTTAAAGAAACGGGCAACCTTTCTGTGCCTTTAGAAATTAGAAATGCTCCTACCAAATTGATGAAGGAATTAGGATATGGTGATAATTACAAATATGCCCATAATTACGACCTCAACTTTGCCAACCAAGAATTTTTACCAGATGAAATTAAAAATACTAAACTTTACGAACCTGGAAATAATGCTCGTGAAAATGCTCATAAGGAGTTTTTAAAACAACGGTGGAAAGATAAATATGGATATTAGTCTGCCTTAATAGGGTCTGTTTTTCACCCTACAAGGCTAGAATTTAATATTCAAGACATCTTGTTTAGATACGTTATTTGCATAGTATTCAATAATCCAATCATCTCCTTTTTTATAAATAATAGCGCTCTTATTTTCTACTAAATAGACGTTTTCAAGTTGTGTTTGTTTTATCCTGTATACAACTCTTGGGGAGCTATCTACCAATTGAAATCCATTTTCAATTTCCTGAGCGTATAATACCTTGGAAAGCACTTCCTTAACACCTGTCTCCATCGCAGTAGCTTTTTTAATTGTAGGCAAAACGGCTACTGGTGTTTCTGCTTTGGGAATGCTCACTACTTTTAGTTCTGCTTCTTTTTCCTTTTTAAGATTTTGAATTTCTTGTTTTAATACCTCAATCTCCTGCGCTACTTCGTTCTTTTCTCCAGAGCTTTGAGTTTGCAAAGATGTTATCCTTTCGTTAGGTTCATATTTATAATTAAGCATTTCTATAGATTTAAACGCTGCTCTTAATGCTTCTACATAAGCTTTAGCATAATCTTTTTCTCTACTTATTCCTAATTGAGATGTATATATTACCTGGTCATTACAACCTTTAAGTTCTACTGCCAATTTTGTTTTAAACATTCCAGGTTCTTTGGTTACATCAGATCTTAATGCCAAACATCTATTTCTAATTAAATCTTCTGGATAGGTATCACCCTCTTTTAAAGCTTCAAATCCATATTTATTAAATAAAAACTGCGCTAAAGAATTTAATTGATATTGGTCTTTCTCCTTTAAAAAATCGAACTTATTAGGCACAATCACGTACTTATAATCATTCAAATTAGATTGTGAAAAAACAGTCGTTACAATTAAACAAGCTATAGCAGCAGATAAAATCTTAGTCTTCATTTTTATTAAATATATAGTTAAACCCTAATTGTAAAGATACACTTTGTGCATTATATATGTTTTTAAATTCCAAAAAATTATCTGCCATTACGTAAAAGTTTAATTTTCCTAAGTTGGCAGACATACCCAGACCGATATTATAAGGCGAATAGGAATCTATGGTATATGTAGTTTTGATTTGTAAACCATTAAATAAACGCCTATAATAATATGCCGTTAATGCCAATAGAGGACGCTTGGGTCTGCTCATAGCAAATAACTGCATACCCGCGGCATTTAGATAATCACCTTCTTCTTTTACACAATTACATGTTTTATCTTTTTTCTTACCAAATGCATAATTCAATGACGTATTAAGTTTTATAGGACGCCATGTGGTATACTTGGTTGCTGTGGTATCCAGTTCAAATATTTCTTCAAAGTCTTCTTCAATTTCGCTCCAATAATCTTCTGCTGTCTGGCCATTTCCTATGTCGGGAAAAATAGGGTTAATGCCTTCAAACACAATATCTCCTTCTATCTTGTAATTTTCAATATCTTTTGTATGTCTAATAAAACCAACATCCAACAGGCTGGCATCAAAGCTCCATTGTTTGTTTAATTGTTTCGTAAAACCAACATCGAATCCCAGCCCCAGGTTTCCGCCAAATAAAAGACGTTTTTTTAAATCTCGAGCTACAGAGTTAGAATCGGAACCGTCCTCAGATAAACTGGCTATCCCAGAAGTTCTGGCTTCTAAATCTAAATTAAAAATATGGTCGTAAAAATTATTTTGTCCTCGTACTGTTATAAAACGCCCTTTGTTTTTTGTAGCGTTAATGTTAGCTATGCTTGAGTATATTTTTCCCCTAATTCCAAAGGTAAAATGGTCATTTACTTTTTTGGTATAGCCAAGATGCAATACAGAAATGGCTTCTGCCGCTACACTTACTTGACTTGTACTAAAAGACCTATTAATATTATTTTGATTCCCTTCTAAAGCTAAAATCGCGAGATCTTTTGGAAAATAAGCAATAACATCCAACTCCTGATATAGGCCAAAACTTATGTACTCATTTTTCTCGTAAGAACTCCCAAAAGAAAATCCGCCAGAAAAAATTTCCAATTGTTGATTTACGCTAAAAAAATCATTAGCTTCCATACCGTAAACAGCATTTTGAAGCTTAGCATTAAAATCAATACCATCATTGGCAAAAATATCATAAACAGTACTGCCCGTTATTCCTACATTGGCATGGATATGCGATAATAAAGGAATTCCAAAATACCAATCATTTTTTATCAGCTTACCAGGATTAAGCAATGTAGATTGTGGGATATCTGAAAACCCGTAAAGTATCTGCTTATTCTGTGAAAATGAGAGACAGCATGAAGCAAGTGTCAAAAAAAAAATGAAACGCCTCATCATAGCTCCTCTCCAATATTTAAATAAAAAACAGCCTTAGATTGTAGCTTAATTCTACCCAGAGTTGATTGATTAATAGTTTCACCAGATAGCAGACTAAGGGTAAATACTATTTTTGAAGTGTTTTTTAAAGCCTCTAATTTGTCATTTTCAAATACCTCTGTATGATCGGACAGGACATCATTACCATTTGTAGACGGTGAAGCTGTAAGCGTGAATGAATGTACCTGTAGCTCCAAATCGTTAATAAGGTCAACACGTACTTGGAACTCCTTACTAATTGAGTTTACCGCCTCAAATACAAACTCGGATTTAATAAGGTTATCGACTATAAAATTACTGTTAAAAAATTCTACAGTTACGGAATCTTTAATAGAAACTATTTCGTTAGTGTTTAATAAAAAACGATTAGCCTGTCCTTCAAAAAAGATAAGACTAGATTCCACTACAGGAGAAATTTCAAAATCATCAGCTTGATCAAAATCAACGTCCTTTACACATGAAAGAAGACTTAAGCTTATAGCAACAACTAAAAATGAATATTTGATTATTTGTTTCTGCATAAAGTAGGTATAGCAACTAAACGGTAAAATATAAAAATTAGTGCATCTATAGATATTTCTTTAACTGAATTAAATTATCAATCCGTTTAACATTATCATCAATTACAGTGTTATGGACATCAAAAAAAACAACCTCCATACCAATATTCTTAGCTCCCAATATATCGGCTTCATAGCTATCTCCTATCATAACACTCTGACTGCTATTTGAATTAGCCAAATTCAAAGCAAAATTGAAAATTTCTGGATTGGGTTTTTTAACGCCTGCCATCTCCGAATTAGTGACTGTTTTAAAATAATTATCAATATTAGAACCTTTTAGCTTTTTATGCTGTACTTCATCGAATCCATTAGTAATAATATGCAAATTGTAATTGAGATTTAAATAATCTAGAATCTCAAAAGTATTATCAAATAGATAATTAAACGTTGTTAAATGTGTTATATAATCATCAGACAATTTATTGATCATAGTCTCTTCAACTTGATAACCAACTGCTGAAAATGCATCATTTAACCTTCCAAAACGCAAGGTATTCTTTTCTATTTTTGCTTCCCTGTATAGCTTCCAATACTTTAAGTTTATAGGTACATAATGATATAAAAAATCGCTTATATCTACATCGATGTGATTCAATTTTAATATTTTATCAAATGCCAATGCAGAGTTTTTATCAAAATCCCATAAAGTGTGGTCCAAATCAAAAAACACATCAGTTATACCCTCTATTTTCATTTTTATTTTTTTATGATCATTTCGATAAATTAAAAATAAGCACAAATAAAATCATACAGTTATTTTTTATTAAAAAATTTAGAAATATGATAAGACATTATTTAAACTTTATTGGTATTCATTTCATCAGCAGATTCTATAATAATATTAAACAATTCTTTAAATCCATCCCACTTTTTTTCTGCGCTAAAAGTGTAATTATGAAATATTGGAATAAATATACCGTTTACTTGTTTTACCTCGCTAATGATCTCATTTAAAACTTGCTTCTTATCTAACAAAGAATATGTTTTTAGTAACGCATAATCCATAATATGATACGGATAAATTTTTAAAGGTGTTTGTACTTCATAATCTAAGTCATAAAACAAAAAAGGTGTACAGGATCCAGCTCTAAAACCTATATGGTTTACATATCCCATGGTGTAATCTTCCTTAATTTCTAATTCTATAAGATTTCTATACGATTCTGGTAAATTAAGCCTCGAAAAAGAGTGCCTGGAAGCTTTTAATACTGTATTTAAAATGGTTTCCATTCTCAATTTTTCTTTCTTCAAAATTGATATTTCATCAATAGCAAAATATGATGCTTTCAAACCCACAATACAATAATCGGCAATATGTTTTATAAGCGATACAAACTTCTTTTTATTAGGACTTATACCTTTATCATATGTGGAATAATCGCCTATTAAAAAAAAGAACAGGAACTTAAACTTGGTATGCTTTTGCCTATTTATTATGTATTTAAAAGTATCAAACGGATCATGTATAAAGCCGAGAATAACCAAAAATCTAGTGTACAAACTCTTAAACCGAAATAGAAATAGATCTTTTACCATTCCCCCCAGGGTTCGTATAATGCCTTTTAATTTAAAATTATAGGCACTGGGTACATCGATAATGGGCCTAACGGTATAATCTCTTTCAGGAAACTTAAATTCTGGAAATTGTAACTGCAAAGCATCCTTAAATTTATATGCCCAAATATCTACAACTGGCTGACGCAAAAAACCATGCTTATAGGCCAGACTTTCAACTGCTGTAAAACGGCCAAATTCATCTTTTACATGTGGCAAATACTCTTCATATCTGGATAATAAATAGAAAGAAGCCGCAAAAATATCGAAAGGTATCGCACTTTTATCTCCATTATAAAAAAAGCATTTTGTACGATCCCAATCATGAATATGAATCTCTAGATCACTTAACCCTTGCTCAAATAAAATATCATGGCTTTTAATAAAAAACTCATTTCCAAGCTGTTGCTTCGTATAAGACATTTTTAAGCTATCATGTGCAATAAACGCCTCTATTTTAGTTGTAAATTCTACCTTTATTCCAAGAATTCTGGTACATAGATGTTTAAAAACATATTTTAATCGAGGTGATATTTTATGGGTATAAACTAAAAGCATTTTCTTAGTAAGCAGTTTTCAATCGTTAGCAGTAAGTAGTCTAAAGTGTACTTTACAAGATCCATTAATTTTTATAAATATCAAATTCCAAGCTAACCACATTGATTTTAGCCTTAGATTTTAAAATTTATTTTTCGTTAATTTCACAGTAATGATTTATCTGAGAAACTAAAATATGCTTTTTCTGTTATAATTAGGTGATCTAGTACCTTTATATCTATACTTTGGGCTGCTTTTTTTAATTTATTAGTGATCTGCTTATCGGCTTCACTAGGTTTTAAAGCTCCCGACGGATGGTTATGGGCTAAAATTAAACCTGTTGCTCCAACTTCTAAAGCATTTTTTAGTACTAAACGGACATCTACCAAAGTACCTGTGATACCTCCCTTACTTAATTGATTCTTTTGAATGACTTTATTGGAATTATTTAAGTAAATAATCCAAAATTCTTCATGTAGCAACTCACCTATTTTAGGTTGCATAAGTTCAAAAGCCGACCTACTACATGTTATTTTATCCTTTTCCAAGGCCTCTTCTCCTCTTCGCCGTCTCCCTAACTCTAAGGCTGCTGCAATAGTAATCGCTTTGGCTTCACCAATGCCTTTAAACATCATGAGCTCTATAATAGATAATTTACCTAGTTCACTTAAATTATTATCCACACTTGCTAAAATTCGTTTACATAAAGCAACTGCACTCTCATCTTTATTTCCCGACCCTATTAAAATAGCCACCAGCTCTGCATCGCTTAAGGTTTCTCTTCCTTTATACTGTAATTTTTCGCGTGGTTGATCGTCTTGCGACCAGTCTTTAATTGGAAACGATGCTCGTTTTTCTTGCATTTGTTAGTGGTATTAATTTATTTCGTATTTAAACGAGCATAAAGAAAAGCAAAAAGATTTAAAGTAAGACATTTCCTTCTTATTTGTTATAAACAAATTATAGAGGATAAATAAATGTTGTAATTTTATACATAGAACCCACATTAATTTAAAACTAAAAGTCATTTTGAAGTATCCTCCAAAACATCATCAAGATAATGACATTAATCATATGATCGAGGTGATTAAAACTTACCCATTGGCTACATTGATTTCTGTTAAGGACAATCAACCATTGATTACCCACTTACCCTTAATTTATAATAATGAAGGGAAGCTTATCGGGCATATAGATAAGTTTAATCCGCAAGCAGAATTATTAAAGGATGACAATGATGTTACTATCATATTTTCTGGCCCGCAATGTTATATTTCACCAAGTATTTACTCAACCACCCAATTACCAACTTGGAATTATATTATTGTTCATTTAAAAGCCACAGTCAAGGCCATTGAAAATAAGACCTCTTTAATAGCATCATTAATAGATATGACTGCTTTTTTAGAAGCTCCAGAACACAAATACGTTTTAAAACCTGATAACCGAAGTATGAAAGGGTATCTGGATTATATTAAAATGTTCGAAATAACGATTACCGATTGGGAAGGTAAATTCAAGCTTTCACAAGACAAAAAGCCCCGTGATATTGAAAATGCCAGAGCAGAACTTATTAGAGCAAATCAAGAAAGCATTGAACAGTTTTTAGGAAAGGTATTTTTAAGTCAAGATGAGTTTAATAAATAAAAATGGAAAAACGCCGTTGTTTAGTAGAAATGGTTCAACATTTTTTTATCCTTAAAAAGATTGTGGCCTAAAATTAATCAGAATTGAGAATATTAAAATTACTTTTATTTATCCTTTTATATCTAAACATTTCTAATCTCTCTACTGCTCAAAATATTGAAAAAAAAGTAATTGCAACTGATGGTGATGGTATTTATTCCATACTCCGAAAAAATGGTATAGAACCGACAAAATATTACAGAGCTTTTATTAAACTTAATAAGGAAAATTTAACAAAAAACAACGGCTTAGTAAAAGGTCGGGCATACTTGCTTCCAATAATCGTAAAAGATACCATTACCGATATTAAAATCAATCCGGCTAACGCCAACATTGAACCCAAAACTATTGACACCATTGCAACAACAAAGCAAACCAAGAATCCACTTTTTGGTAAAGATTATAATAACGTTCCCTTTGAAAGCAATACTTTAAATGGAGCCATCTATTATTTAATTTCTGGACATGGTGGTCCTGACCCAGGAGCTATAGAAACCTATAATGGTAAACTAATTTCTGAAGACGAATATGCCTATGATGTGACCCTGAGATTAGCACGAATACTTATTTCCAACGGTGCAAAGGTTTATATGATTATTCAAGATAAAAATGATGGTATTAGAGACAAAAAAATTCTTGAAGTAGATTACGATGAAGTTAATTTTCAAGACAAGCCAATTTCAAAAAGTCAAAAATTACGATTGAGCCAACGCACAAAAACGGTGAATAATTTATATTTAAGACACAAAGGTGCTTATCAAAGACTAATTGTTACTCATGTTGACAGCAGAAGTAAAAGCAAAAATATAGATGTATTTTTTTATCATCACCATAACAGTAAAAAAGGAAAACGATTGGCAGAACATATCCACAAATCGTTCAAAGAAAAATATGCAAAACACCAGCCAAATAGGATCTACTCAGGCTCTGTAAAATCCAGAGGGCTCTACCTTATAAAAAAGACATTCCCTCCAATGGTGTATATCGAATTAGGAAATATAAAAAACAAAAAGGACCAAAAAAGAATTCTTAATTATCAAAACAGAAAAGCTTTGGCAAAATGGATTTTCAATGGGCTTTTAGTTGATTTTGACACACATAAAAACCTGAAATAAACCATACAAATTGATAAAATTTGTATGTAATTTTGTACAATGTGCTTTTATTTATAAATTACAGGCATCATGCACCCTGAGATCATAAATATCCACAATCTTATTGCTACCAGAGGGATTACAACTTGGTTGAGCAAAGTATGCCCTATTGATAAAAATTTAATTCCCGTACTATTAAAAATAAACAATAAGACCTATACGGTCCATGTTATGGATGAATATGAGGACCTTAACCACTATAACCCCGTATTAAATTTTATTATCGTTTTTAGAGCTTTAGTTACGCTTCATGAATCTGAAGATTTTTTAATATGGTGTAAACAAGAAGGCCTAAACCCTGACAACCATAAACTTTTAAATTATTATAAAGACACTATTAGCTCTATTGATGAGATTAAAAGTTGTTTTCCAAATAATGAGATTGATTATTTTATTTCAGATCTGGACTTTCAATTAAATGCTGGTGTTATGCAATTTTTACGAATGTGATCTGATAAAGGATAAACCAGTAAACTTCCCCTTTACCATTTAGCCTATCACATAAAACTTGTGGATACATGGACATTTTCGTTCCTTTGCAAAATACTAAATGGTATCTTCTATGAAAAAAGCTGAGGCAACCAGATTGAACATTCTACACAAGGCATTTGAGTTAATTTATGAAAAAGGCTACCAAACAACTAGCGTTGACGATATTATTGCTACAACCCAAGTTACAAAAGGGGCATTCTATTATCATTTTAAAAGCAAAGATGATATGGGACTTGCCATTATTAATGACATTTTAAAACCAACATTTACCAATAGTTTTGTTAAGCCTTTACAAAAGGAGAAAAATCCATTGGATTCAATTTACACTCTAATGTACAATCTTCTAATGAACAATGAATTTTTAAAAGTTGAATTCGGTTGTCCTGCATCTAATTTTACACAAGAAATGACGCCATGGCATGCTAATTTTAGTAAAGTATTAGATGAGCTAACTAATGAGTGGATAGAAACAATGATTGCTATTATTGAAAAGGGAAAAAAGAGTGAGTTTATCAATAAAAGCGTAAATGCAAAACAAGTTACCATGTTTATTATGTCTGGCTATTGGGGCATTAGAAATTTTGGAAAATTAGAAAACAACAAAAATGCATACCTCCCTTATTTAAAAGAACTTAAAAATTACTTAAATACATTGAAATAATTTTTTCAACAAAAACATACTAATTGGTATGTTTTTGTTTTAAATTTGTGCTTAGAAAAGAAAAATCAATATTCGAGATGTATTCACACTTACTCACTGGCCATTCAATTATTCGCTGGCTTGTACTAATTTTTATTCTATATACAATATACAGAGCGTCTACAGGGTTTGTAAAAAACAGATCTTTTTCTAGAACCGACAATGCTTTCAGACACTGGACAGCAACCATTGCCCACATTCAGTTAATGGTTGGGATCGTACTTTATACACAAAGTCCAATTGTAACATATTTTTGGTCAGATACTGGAGTAGGGTTACAAAATTCGGAATTAACATTTTACGGTATTGTACATCTTCTTTTAATGCTAACCGCTATTGTTTTTCTAACCATCGGTTCGGCATTAGCTAAACGAAAACCAACTGATAAAGAAAAATTCAAGACCATGTTAGTTTGGTTTTCTATAGCCTTGGTCATCATTTTCATCGCCATTCCATGGCCATTTTCACCGTTATCAGTCAGAACTTATTTAAGACCATTTTAAAGCATGAAAAAATATTTTACAACACCTATCGGACGTTTACGTCTTTATGGCTTTTTAGAAGGACTATCTCTATTATTTTTAGTTTTTATTGCGGTTCCCCTTAAATACATGTTTCATAACCCTAATTGGGTAAAAAGTATGGGACCTATTCATGGCGCCTTATTTATACTATTTATTTTCAATGCATTACGCATTGGAATTGAAGAACAATGGCGCTTTAAAGAAACTACCTGGAAAGTTATTGTTGCTTGTTTTATTCCTTTTGGAACTTTTTATATTGATAATAAAATACTGAAACACTTGAAATGATGACTGATGTATTAGTATTTAAGACAAATGTATTCAACAAAAACTCAGTTGAATCATTAAAACCTTTTCTTGATGAATTATTGGTTAATTTAAAGTGGAATTTCGATCTGGAAGATTGTGATAAGATTCTTCGGGTAGAAAGTGAGCGGTCTATTTCTAGAAAAATTGTACGATTATTAAAGGAAAAAGGTTTTTCTTGTATAGAGCTTAAAAGTTAACGAATAAACTCTAAACAAAAAACCGTTAAAGCCAAGCTTCAACGGTTTAATTTGCTATTAATCTATTTCAGGGCGTTTCTATAGAATTTTTATAAGTTAGTTTTATTCATCTTCTAACTTCCATGTTCTTATCCATTCGTACTGAGTTGAGCGCTCATCTTTAGTAAGACCTTCCATATCCTTACCATCTGTTTGTGGCGGATTCCAGTCATAGGTCTCAACAGCCAAGTTATAATACATAGGAATATCAAAATCTGTAGTAGGGTTATCAATTTTATATGCAAGCTCACCATTAAAATAAAACCATAATTCGGTTTCCGATTTCCACCAAAAGCCATACACAAAGAAATCGCTCCAATTTTTAGCTGTTTCTATAGCATCTTGCTTTCTAGTAGCCGTATCGTTGGCACAACTGGTCCTATGAAAGGCATTTGAATGGAATATTTGATCCCATTTTCCTGTAGATACCCAAGCTGGGGCATCAGGGTTTATTTCCCCAACACATTCTTGAATATCCAACTCGGTCCTTTTAGGGCAAGCATTTTCTTCTGTCATCATCCAAAATGTTGAGGACATAAAGGTTTTATTAGCTCTCATTTTACACTCATAATAATAGCCAACCTTGCACTGTTCTTTGGATCTAACGATACCCCCGGTATAATCATAGCTTTTCCCATTTTGTACTACGGTAGCTGGTAATTTATCGGCTTCGATTTTTAATTTACCATCATCTACAGTAATAGATTCTTCTATAAACAATCCTGGCGGTCTGCCTTCCCAAAACCAACCTTCTTCGGTAATTTTAGGCGCAGTGTGCCATTTAGTTCTATCAATACCATCGGCTTGTTCGAACTCATCTGATAAATTTTCAAGTTTTGACCATTTTTTACCATCTGGTGTAGGTGCTTCACCAATAAAATAAGGTACATCAGCTGTAGGAGCATTTCTGGTTACTATAACATCAAAACTACATGAGGCCTTATTACCTGCTCCGTCTGTTACCGTAAATGTATTAGTCGTTGTTCCCAAAGGAAAAGTAGCACCAGAAGCTAGCCCTTCGGTTTGCTTAGTAACAGCTTCAACGTTATCAGTCCCAACGGGCGTGTTGTATGTTACCACAGCATCACTCGCTATGGCATCAATACTAACATTAATATCATCAACACAGGTTATAGATGGAGGTGTTGTATCTTCTGGGGTATCGTTACTACTACAAGCAAAAAGCAATGATGAGAATAGTACACTATAAATTAATTTATTCTTAATCATAATATTTTTTTTAAATAATAATGTAAACCTAAGAAAATAGAAATGTTTCAGGTTGTCTTAAAATCTTATTTTATTGTTCATATGGTTAATATTAGATTTGAAATGCACTTTTAACACACATCTAATGCAGGATCTCTACCTAAATAATGAATTGTTTTTTAAAGAAGTAGCTTTCATTTGATGTTCAGCACCTTGCTTATTAACTAATCTTATACGACACTTATACTTTTTAAGAATGAATTTCCTTATTTGTAAAAATAATAATCTTGTTTTTGTAAGAAAATTTAACTACATTGTTCGTGTTTTATATCAAATAACTAGTACTTAACCTGATTCGTATTCAAATATTTTTATATAACGAGACGCTGTACTCATTAAAAACCAGTTAAACGAAATAAAAGATTATGGGAATATTTCACTTCTTTAAAGAGAAACTTAGTCAATCCAAGAATCCAATTGACGAAATACAGAAAGAATTTATTGAAAAATCCATTAACACTTCGGAAAGGCTCATTTCAAGCTTTAACGAAGATGTTGGTTACGGATTAGACTACAGTGAGGCAAGTTTAAAAATATTAGACGAGAATATATTGAGCTTGTTTTATGATAATAAGGATCATGTGAGTCCTGATATGAAAGAAGACATTATTGCACAAGCCGGCTCCTATATTTTTGAAGTTGTAAGAAGGTATTATGGAGGAAAATACTATTGGCATGACAAACTAAATCAGCCCATTTTAATTGTTAACAATTCCAATAGTCAAATTAAAGTACTGGCATTCGAAGAAGTAAAAAAACGTATTGAATACGGAAATGAATATAACATTCCATCATTCTTTAAAACCTACTCCAATGTACTGAAAAAAGAAAATAAAGTCATGTTTGACCTAAAAAATGAAATTATAGCTTAATTCCAAATTAGTTAACTTTTACAGAAATGGGAATGACATAGTCTTCTCAACAAAAACATATACAAACTCACTCTAATTTATCAACCCCTTAACAGCATCAAAATCCAATCCACCATAATTACCCGAACTCATAAGTAACAAAGCTTTATCATCAAAGTTTTGAGAAAACAGAAAGTCTTTAAAATCTTCTGGATTGGTATAAACAATTAAATCATCACGTTGAAAAGCATTAGCTATTTGCTCATGCGTTACCTCCTCAAGCTTTTTAATCTCAACCGCGTGTGGCGAATAAAACACGGCTGCAACGTCGGCAGCATCTAGCGTTCCTTTATATTCTTTCAAAAAATCAGCATTCAAACTGCTATAGGTATGTAATTCTAAACAAGCCACTAAAGTTCGGTCTTTATATTGCTCCTTAACAGCATGAGTAGTAGCCTCTACTTTACTTGGAGAATGTGCAAAATCTTTATAAGCCACACTTTTTTTACTTTCAGCAATTTTTTCCAATCGTTTGCTGGCACCTTTAAAAGTAGCAATGGCTTCATAAAAGTCATCCTCGTCAATACCCATATGCTGACAAATCCATTTGGCCCCTGCAAGGTTATTTAAATTATGTTTTCCAAATACCTCTATAGGCAAATCACCTTCTGGTGTTTCTAACAAAGTTTGTCCATTTTCTACAGAATACACTGGTGTTCGATATGCTAATTTACGAATGGTATTAGCAGAAGCTTCTACAACACGTTTTACCTCTGGATCCTCTTCATTATAATTAATACTACCACCACTCACAATAGAATCTACAAAAATGCTAAACTGCTCCACATAATTATCATAAGTTGGAAATACATTAATATGATCCCAGGCAATACCACTTAACAAGGCTATATTAGGCTTATACAAATGAAACTTAGGGCGTCTATCAATAGGAGAGCTTAAATACTCGTCACCTTCTAACACAATAAAATCATTCTCTTCGGTTAGCTTCACCATCACATCAAAACCTTCTAACTGAGCACCTACCATATAATCAACATCTCTATCGTGATAATGCATAACGTGCAAGATCATAGACGTTATGGTTGTCTTACCATGGCTGCCTCCAATAACCACACGGGTTTTATGCTTCGATTGCTCGTACAAAAATTCAGGATAACTGTAAATTTTCAATTCCAGTTCCTGAGCTTTTAACAGTTCTGGATTGTCTGCTTTAGCATGCATTCCCAAAACAATGGCATCTAATTCTGAAGTAATCTTTTCTGGATACCAGCCAAAGGTTTCGGGCAATAAGCCTTTAGCATCCAATCGTGATTTTGAAGGTTCGAAAATAGTATCGTCACTTCCTGTTACCTGATATCCCTTATTATGCAATGCCAAGGCTAAATTGTGCATGGCAGCACCGCCAATAGCTATAAAATGTACGTTCATAAAACAAATATCAAACTCCAGATATCAATTTCCAAATTATACGAAACAAATTCCAAAAAAATGGTGGACAGTAGGCAGTAGTTAAGACACAAAAATCTAAATAATTGATATACCATACTTAATACTCCATAGTCTAAAACTACAAACTAAGGATTTTCTCCTTTTGTTTTTTAAATGGTTTTATTTTAGGAAGTTCGGCAATGGCTAAATCTATATATTTTAAAGCTTCTTGTTTGTTTTTTTTATGCATATGGATTTGTGCCAAACGGTAGTGTGCCCAAGCCTTAGGAACCCCATCTTCGGCAGAATAGTTGTCTAAATACGTTTGTAAACAACGCTCTCCCTTTTGTAATTCAATATTGTATTCGGCTGCAACTTTACCTATTTGGTAATGCATGGCATTCCGTTGGTGCTTTTTATGGGCAGCCTCTATAGTTTCAATCGCTTTTTCAGGTTCTTCTTCATTTTCGTATAAAGTAGTTAGTTTATTATAACAAGTCACCGACCCACCTTCCTTTATCGCCATTTTATAATATTTCTCTGCAAGCTTCGGTTCATCATCATACTCATAAATATAACCTTTAGCCAGATAGCCATCTACTTTGGAAAGCACTTCAAGTTCTTCTGCATAATGCAGCGATTTACTTTTGCTTCCACCTATAATACCTGGTAATTGCATATATAATTCTACTAAGGCCCAACGCGTAGGAATATGATTTTTATCCAACTCGGCTGCCTTTAAAAAGGCTCCTTTCACATCACCTATAATGCCTAAAGCTTTTAATTTACTAATCGATAATGCCTTCATACCCAAAGCACCTCCATATTTATAGTGATAATTGGCATTGGTTTCTTCATAAACCACTAACTTTTCGTACTGAAAAATAGCATCATCCCACTTTTTTTGGTGCCCATAAGCATCTCCTAACAATTCAATAGCTTTCAGGTTATTTGGGTGTAGTTCTAAATAATCAGAAACTAACTGTTCCGCTTTTTTAAATTGTTTTTTCTGAATAAGAGCATCTACATCATTAAGGTTTGATTGACCAAAAGCCAGTATAGGAAATAAGAAAAGAGACAAAAACTTTTTCATGGTGTGTATAGTCGAAAACGTAAAAATAAACTTTCTATTTTACTCATAAAAACCTAATTTCACTCAATCAAACGGTCCGTTCGCTCATTCCTTATTTTTTGGTATAGCTTTTGAAAGTATTTTAGATACAAACTTAGAACAATGAAAAACACTTTATCCCTATTAATGATTATACTATTCGCCGCATTCTCTAGTGCCCAAAATAATAAATATGAAAGTTTATGGGCTAAAGTCGAACAACAGGAAACTGAAGGTTTACCAAAATCTGCTTTAAAAACTGTTGAAAATATTATCAAATTGGCCGAAAAGGACAAAAATGCACCTCAACTTATCAAGAGCATGCTTTTTAAAAGCAAATATGCTCTAACTTTAGAAGAAGATGCCCAGTTTAATATCATTAACAATTTTAAAGGAGCCATTGAAAAAAGCACGTTTCCTACAAAAAATATTTTAGAAAGCGTCCTAGCCAATATGTATTGGCAATATTTTAATCAAAATAGATGGAAATTTTATAACCGAACAAAAACTTCTGAAAAAGTAGATGCTGAAGATTTTAGGACATGGGATCTGCAAACACTGTTTAATGAGATTCATGTACATTATCAAAATTCGTTACAAAATGGGCAGATGCTACAGTTAGAGCCTTTAAGTAATTATGACGATATCTTGAATGTACAAAAAGGCTCAAAAATATACAGACCCACCTTATTTGATTTTTTAAGTCACAATGCCCTACAGTTTTATAAGACTGATGAAACACATATTACCAAACCTGCCTATAAATTTGAAATAGATCACCCCGATTTTTTAGGTGATACCAAAACATTTTCGAAATTAAAAATAGATTCAAAAGACACAACCTCTCTACAATTAAATGCCTTAAAAATTTATAAAGACCTTATTACGTTTCATCTAAAAGGCAAAAGCCCTTTTGCCTTAGCCGATGTTAATATTAATCGTTTAAAATTTGTAAATCAACATGCTATATTTAATGATAAAGAATCTATTCTATTAAACACTTTAAAGGCAGAAAGAGCATACTTAAAGACGCATGAAGTTTCTACTTTATACGATTATGAAATAGCTACTATTTATAATCAGCAAGGCACAACTTACCATCCTAAAACCAATAAAAACAAACGTTGGAAACTTAAAGATGCTGTCGCTATTTTAAACCAAGCTATTTCAAAATTCCCTAAAAGTGATGGTGCTAAAAAATGTACTGTTTTAAAACAGCAAATACAGCAGTCAACAATACAAATTACTACAGAAAATTTTCTTCCCATACAACAAAACACCCGCTTTTTAGTACGCTATAAAAACTTAAACCAGCTTCAATTTAAAATTTTTAAGCTCTCCAGAAATCAGTTAAAAAAATTCCATAAAACCTACATACAAGATAAGCAATTAACATTTATTAAAAAGTTAGATGCTTATAAAAATTGGGATAATACATTGCGAAACGAGCAGGATTTTCAAATACACACAACCGAAATTCTAATACCTAAACTAAATAATGGCACCTACTTAATTTTTGCTTCACCTAAAAATGATGATAAAACTTTTGCATTTAGTACTATACAAGTCACTAATATGGCTTTAGCTGAAACTGAGAATCCAGATGAAAAAGTCTTTCAAATTATTGACAGAAACAACGGAAAACCTATAGAAAATGCCACCATTAAATTATCTTATAAAAAAAACTACAGTAATAAGGAAATAACCGAAACCAAAACTTCAAATCAATTAGGACAAGTTTCACTTCTAAAATCGAATGCAAACTACAGTAGTTTAAACATCAAAGTTACAAACGGTAGGGAAAAGGCATATTTTGGCAACTATTATGTAGGTAGATATTATAAACAAAAGCAAGAAAAAGTTACATACAATGCTTTTCTGTTCACAGATAGAAGCATATACAGACCTGGACAAACCGTCTACTTTAAAGCCATAGCCCTTAAAACAGGGGAAAACAAATCTGAGGTCCTGGCAAACGAACCTGTTTATGCTATTTTATACAACGTAAATGGTGAAGAAATCAAGCAATTAAAGTTTAAAACAAATGAATTTGGTTCTGTTTCGGGCGAATTTATTTTACCTAGCAATGGGTTAAACGGTCAATACTATATTGAATTCGATACAGAATCTAGTTACGATATGGAAAGTTCTGCCCACTTCTCTGTTGAAGAGTATAAACGTCCAAAATTCGAAACAAAGTTTATCCCTATAACACAAACCTATAAAGTAAATGACTCGGTAACTATAAAAGGAAATGCCTTAGCATATGCGGGTAGCCATATTACTGATGCCAAAGTTGTGTATCGAGTTCATAGAAAAGTAGCATATCCCCGTTGGTGTTTTTGGTACAACCCATGGTTTAACAGCGAACCTCAGGAAATTACCCATGGAGAAAGTATAACGAATGACAAAGGAATCTTTGAAATCACTTTTAAAGCCATTCCAGATTTAAGTGCAAATAAATTGAACCTTCCTATTTTTAAATATGAAGTCACTGCTGATGTTACCGATTTAAATGGCGAAACCAGAAGTGCTACTACTATCGTAAATGTTGGTTACCATGCCCTAACAGCAAATATGTCTATTGCTAATCTTATAGATAAAACTAAAAAAAACAATGCTATCGAGATAGACACGAGAAATTTGAATAGTGAATTTGTACCAGCAAAAGGAACAGTTAAAATTTATAAGCTGAACGGCCCTAAAAGAGTTTTAAGACAAAGACTATGGGACGCACCAGACTATCAGGAATTTTCACAAGATGTTTTTCATAAGCTATTCCCAAATGATGCTTATAATAATGAACATAATCCTGATAACTGGAAAAAAGGGACACTGGTATTTGTATCTTCTTTTAATACAGCAACTACCAAAAAACTTAATCTAGGCAAAATTAAGAAATGGAAATCCGGTGCCTATATTATCATTTTAGAGAGCAAAGACAAGTTTGGACAATTGGTTAAGGATGAAATTAAAACGACTCTGTACAGTGAAAAAGATAAAACTATAGCAGACAAACAACTATTTCATATTGCAACAAATAAATCAAGTTACAAGATAGGCGAAAATGCTTTAATTACTTTAGGGTCGGCTGCTAGCAATGTAAACGTTACTGTTCAGGTTGAAAAGGATCGAAAAGTTATAAAGACATATGTTATTTCTCTAAACAATAATAAAAAAACAATTTCTATGCCTGTGAACAATGAAGATTTGGGTGGTTTTGCAGTTAAATACAGTTTTGCCGCTTTTAATAGTTTTCAATCGGGCAGCTTGAATATAGCTGTTCCGTACCCTAACACCGAGTTAGATATTGAAACAACAACTTTTAGAGATAAATTACAACCTGGAGTCAATGAAACCTGGAGTTTCAAAATAAAAGGGCCTCAAGGAGATAAAGTGAGTGCAGAATTATTAGCTAGTATGTATGATGCCTCGCTAGATCAATTTAGGCCACATGCCTGGTATTTTGCTACTAATAAACCCAACTATTATTCGTATAACCAAAGTAAAGCTCATCGAAGTTTTGGTACACAGTATTTTAGGGTCTATAATAATTATAAGAGGTCTCATTATACACCCCAACATTACGATCAACTCAATTGGTTTGGGTTTTATTTTGGAAACAATTATCTGGCAGAAAGAACTTTAAGCAAATTTAGTAGTCGTGTAGTAAACGCTCCCATGGCGCCAGAGATGGAAGCAGAAGAATCCGTTGATTTTAAAGCAGAAAGTGATAGTGCAAATTTAGATGAAGTAGCGGTTGTAGGCTATAGCTCTGAACTTATAAACGATGAAGATGATTTAGAATTAAAAGAGGAACTAATTGAAAAAAAATTAGAAGAGCCTAATTTTGACAATGTCAAAATTCGCAAAAACCTCCAAGAAACTGCTTTTTTCTTTCCACAGTTAAAAACAGACCTAGAGGGTAACGTTAGTTTTAGTTTTACAACACCAGAAGCTTTAACTCAATGGAATTTACAGCTACTGGCACATACCAAATCTTTAGAGAGTGCTACTAAAACCTTAACTACAGTTACCCAAAAAGAATTAATGGTGGTGCCAAATGCTCCGCGTTTTTTACGCGAAGGCGATCACATTACGATTAGTACTAAAATTGCAAACCTCACCGAAAAGCAATTATCTGGCGAAGCCATATTAATTTTAACAGATGCTATTTCTGGAAAGGACATATCTCAAAGGCTTTTGGACGTTGAGCGTAGTCAAAACGTACCATCTAATAAACATACTTCAACTACTCCCAGTTCCCAAACATTTACCGTTGACACTAAAGGAAACACCCAAGTATCATGGCATTTATCAATTCCAGATGACGTTCAAGCAATTCAATATAAAGTAATTGCCAAATCGGAAACCTTTAGTGACGGTGAACAAAATGCCTTACCTGTGCTATCTAACCGAATGCTGGTTACCGAAACACTTCCTATGTGGATTCGCAGTAATCAAACAAAAACCTTCACCTTAGACAAATTGAAAACCAATACCTCGACAACACTCAAAAACCATAAGTTAACTTTGGAAATGACGTCTAACCCTGCTTGGTATGCCGTACAGGCACTCCCTTATTTAATGGAGTATCCGTATGAATGCAACGAGCAAACTTTTAGCCGTTATTATGCCAATGCTTTGGCAAGCCATATTGCTAATTCGAATCCGCGAATTCAAGAGGTTTTCAATCAATGGAAATCTCAAGATGCTCTAATTTCTAATTTAGAGAAGAATGAAGAACTTAAATCTATCGTTATTCAAGAAACACCGTGGTTAAGAGATGCTCAAAACGAAACAGAGCAGAAAAAACGTATTGCATTGCTTTTCGACCTAAACAAGATGAACAATGAGTTGCAATCGGCCATCAGGAAATTAGAAAATAATCAAATGAATTCTGGTGCATGGGCATGGTTTAATGGTGGACGAGCAAACAGATACATCACACAACACATCATGACAGGTTTTGGCCATTTAAACAAGTTAGGTGTCACGTCAAGCACAGACAAGACCTCTAGAATGATTTCAAAAGCCATAAAGTATCTCGATGCACAATTCGTAAAAGAATATAAGGACATTAGAAAGTATAATGCTAAGGCCGATTTAAACAAAGACCGTTTAAGCTATGCCCAATTGCATTATTTATATATGCGCAGCTTCTTTACAGACATTAAAAAGTCAAAAGAAGTTGAAAAAATCATGCAATATTACCAAACACAAATTCAAAAATATTGGCTAAGCCGACCATTATATGCTAAGGGTTTAATGGTTTTAATATCACATAGAAATAAGGACTCCAAAACGACTAATAAGATTTTAAAATCATTAAAAGAAACGAGTGTCACTTCAGAAGAATTAGGCACCTATTGGAAATCAAACACCAATTCTTGGTTCTGGTATCAGGCTCCTATTGAAACACATGCGCTTTTAATTGAAGTTTTCTCAGAAATCGAAAATGATACTGAAACTATTAATAATTTAAAAATCTGGTTACTTAAAAACAAACAAACCAATAGATGGAAAACGACCAAAGCTACTACTGATGCCGTATACGCCTTGTTGCTTCAAGGAAGTGATTGGCTAAGTGTAACAGACATAGTCGATGTTGTTTTAGGCGGGCAAAAAATAACGCCTTCGAAGTTAGAAAGCGTAAAAGTTGAAGCAGGAACAGGTTATTATAAAACCTCTTGGAATGGCACAGAGATTAAACCCGAAATGGCAGAGGTAAAACTTACTAAAAAAGGAAAAGGCATAGCCTGGGGGAGTTTATACTGGCAATATTTTGAAGATTTAGATAAAATTACATCGGCAGAAACACCTCTTAAGCTAAAGAAAAAATTATTCTTAAAGCAAAATACAGATAGAGGAGAAATCATATCAGAAATTACAAAAGACACGCATCTAAACGTTGGAGATTTAGTAAGAGTTCGTATAGAGTTACGAAGTGATCGCAATATGGAGTTTATCCACATGAAAGACATGCGTGCTTCGGGGCTAGAACCTGTAAGTGTGTTATCTCAATATAAATGGCAAGATGGTCTGGGCTATTACGAAAGTACAAAAGATGCCTCTACCAATTTCTTTTTTGATTATTTACCAAAAGGTATTTACGTTTTTGAATATGATTTAAGGGTCAATAATGCTGGTAACATGAGTAATGGTATTACAACCATACAAAGCATGTATGCCCCAGAATTTAGTAGTCATAGTGAAGGGATTCGTTTGTTAGTTAAGTAGATCTGTTTCGATAAAGCTCAAAGTAAATTAATTTTAATTTGCTATCTTTCAGTCTAATAACTAATAAATACATTATTATGAATTCAAAAGTTTTTATGGTCGTAAGAATACTTCTTGGGCTTTTCGTTTTGTTTTTTGGGCTTAACAAGTTCTTTCATTTTATGGCATTTGGAGAGATGTCTCCTGAAGCAGGGGCTTACTTCGGAGCATTATCCTCTGTTAAATTAATTACTATAGTCGCTATTGTAGAAATTGCAGCGGGATTGGCATTTATTTTTAACAAATACGGAGCTCTTTTAGCTCTTATTTTAATGAGTATTTCTGTTAATGCCGTACTGTTTCATGCTATGTTAGCTCCAGAAGGCATTGCTGGCGCTTTAATTTTACTAGTTTTAAACATTATTGTGCTTTATGGCTATAAAGACAAGTATAAAGATTTACTGAGTTAACCTTATTCATATGAGGTTGTCTTAAAAGGTCATAGTGACTTATTAGACAACCTCTTTTATTTTCTTAACTTTACTCAAATTTTATTTATTTGTTTAAACCTTTGAATAAGCAAAAATTAAATATCCCCAAAACTACAACAGCATTCTTATTTTTTATGTTGCTTTTAGGCTGTGTTTCAAAACGAAGCATATCTACAAATGCGAACAATATAGAAACATCTCCTAAGATTATTTTTTTAAACTATGCTATTAAAAAAACTTCAGACGGTAATAGGTCCATTCGTTTTATAAATAAAAAAGTTACTGAAGGAAAACTAAAAAACCACTATAGTAGATCTTTAGAGAGTGCTGCCTCTGGAGACCTACAACTCTTTCAACTTGATAAAAAGTCAAATATCCTACAAAGTATCATCATAAAAAACCCACTTGCTAAAACTATTGAATATGTGAATGAATCTAAATCGCTTCAATCCCACAGCATTGATTTAGATAGTACACGATTTTCATGTAGACTACAATTAAACCCAAATACGAAATACGTTAGTATTCATGGTCTTAATACAACCAAAAACCAGTCAATCCCTCTAAATAAAACCAAACTTAATTGACTATGAAGTATTTTTTAATGTACATAGTATGTTTTTTAAATATAGGGTTGACCGCTGCTCAAACTTTTGATATGGATACCATTAAATTTTCGGGAGATAGCGACAAAAGAATAAATCTTGTTATTTTAAGTGAAGGATACCAAACTACAGAATTAACACAATTTATTACTGACGCAACCAATCTTACCAACGACATGTTTAGCCAATCACCTTTTTTAGAGTATGCTGAATACTTTAATGTGTATGCGATAAAAGTGCCTTCAAATGAAAGTGGTGCGGATCATCCAGCAACAGCTACAGATGTTACAGAGCCTGTAACCCCCGAAGTTTATAAAGACACTTATTTCAATGCTACTTTTGATGCTTTTAATTTTCACAGGTTTCTCTTTTATGGTATTAACTATACAGATGCCATACCAGCTGAAACAAAAATACGCTCTGTTTTAGCTGATAATTTCCCAACTTACGATCAAGCTTTAATTCTAGTTAATACTGATATTTATGGAGGGACTGGCGGAGAGTTTCCTATAGCTTCAACTTCAGCAAACGACATTGCCATACATGAGTTGGGACATTCTTTATTTGATTTAAAGGATGAGTATTATGCTGGAGATGTTTTTGTTGGAGAAGCTATTAATATGACTCAGGAGAGCAATCCAAGTTTAGTGAAATGGAAAAACTGGATTGGAATTAACGGTATTGGAATTTATCAACATTCAGGAACCCCAATTGCAGCTACTTGGTACAGACCACATCAATCGTGTAAAATGCGATATTTAGGCGTCCCTTTTTGCTCGGTTTGTAAAGAGGGTATGATAGAAAAAATACACAGTTTGGTATCTCCTATCGCCTCTTATATGCCTATTTCAAATACAGTTTCAAACCCAAGTTTCCCTATTGATTTTAATTTAAACTTAATAAAACCCATTCCCAATACACTTGAAAGTTCATGGACACTTAATACTGCCAATTTTGCTACAAATATTGATAATGTAAGTGTCTTAGAAACCGATTTAAATGCAGGACTAAACAATTTAACAGTTGTGGTTACTGATAATACAGCACTTTTAAAAGTTAACAACCATGAAACCATTCATGTATATATGGTCACTTGGACTATTGATAATACGTCTTTAGGAGTTAAGGATATTGAAGCTGATAGTAATAATTTAAGTATTACCATGTATCCAAACCCAACAAATACCATAGCAAACTTTAAAATTGAAAGTGAAAAAGACGCCTATTTAAAAATGGACATTACTAGTTTGGATGGTAAAAAGTTAAAAACAGTATCCGCATCTAATTATGAAATCCAACAAATTGATATTAGTAACTTAAGTCAAGGTATATACATAGTTAATTTCTATACAAACAATGCATTAGTTGCCAGCAAAAAATTAGTGAAGCAATAAGTTATAGATTTTATGACCTTTTGCTTTAGCTTATGAGCGATTCAAAGTCTATATTCTTTAAATCAAAACTCATTAAATTATTGTTTAGGAGGGTATTCCAGTAATACTTTTTCAACTATAGCATTTAATCGTTCTTCACGCTCTCCTGGTATAGCGTTAGGATTATAATTTGATTCGCTTACGGCTTGCCAAAACAATTGTTTTTTCTTTTCATCAACAAAATCAATTATTATCTGACGATTAACATGAGACTGGCCTACAGGCAAACCTATTGATATACCACCTCCTACATTTCGGCCACCACCTCCCAAACCAACACCTACTGTGCTACGCTGTGCTTCTTGAAATTCACTACTTTTAATATCAATGAAAAAATCTGGGTTATCGGATAAACTAAATCCTTTTGTTGTCATTTTGGCATCTATGGCATTTAACAAACGTTTGGTGTCCAATTCGCTTAACCCCGTATTCATATCACTGTAATAATTATAGGTTTTATAATTATTAAAATCAGTTGTTCTATCAAAATCGTAACTAACTCGAATAGGCGCGCATCCTATAAGTAACGAAGCAAGCAAAATAATTTTTAAGAATTTCATAGTCATAATTTTAGGATTAAAGTTAATCAAAAATTATTCCACATATAAAGTAAAAGTTTTGAATTTGAGTTTAGTATCCCGAAATTTGATTCATAAAATCGTTAGCATGGTATCTTATTCTAAGTGTATTTTTTTAATATGCTTTCTTTTTTGCCTCAATCTTTTTTCTCAGACTAGCCGTCCACAAGAACCAAAAGAACCCTATAATTATGTTTCAGAAGCCGTCTATTTCACCAATTCAAAGACGAATAATATAAAACTAGCAGGAACGCTTACACTTCCCAAAGATATCAAAAAACCAGCTGCCGTTATTTTAATAAGTGGCTCTGGGCCTCAAAACAGAAATGAAGAATTAGCAAATCATAAACCTTTTTTGGTCTTGTCCGATTACCTAACAAACAATGGAATCGCAGTTTTACGATATGATGATAGAGGAACAGCTGAATCTGAAGGCGTCTTTAATGATGCTACTACTTTCGATTTTGCCACCGATGTTGAAGCTGCCATCACTTATTTAAAAACAAGAAACGATATTGACACGTCTAAAATAGGTCTTATAGGACATAGTGAAGGTGGGCTTATTGCTCCCATGGTTGCTTCAAAAACTAAAGATGTAGCCTATATCATATTACTTGCAGGAACAGGTGTAAACGGAGCAAAAGTTTTAGAAACCCAATCTAGGCGAGCAGCAGAATTAGCAGGAGCTAATAGTGCTATTCTGGATGAAAATGAAAAATTATCAAAAATTATTTACAATATTATTAGAACCCATTCTGACATAGAAAATATTAAAATCAAAATCACTGAAGAACTTAATAATTTTAAAACTCAGCATCCTAAATCTCTAATAACTCCTTATATTACCCCTGCTTTAATCGAACAACAATTGAGCATTTTAAAATCTAAATGGCTACTCACTTTTATTAGAATAGACCCAAAAGATTATCTAGAAAAAACAACATGCCCTGTATTAGCCTTAAATGGAAGTAAAGATTTTCAAGTATTACCAAAAATTAATTTAGAAGGTATTAAAAGCGGATTGGAGATTGCGAGAAACAAAGATGTAACCATTAAAGAGTTAGAAGGTCTAAATCATCTGTTTCAAACTGCCAAAACAGGAAGCATGCAAGAATATGCTCAAATTGAAGAAACCTTCTCTCCTGTAGCTTTAAAAATAATAAAAGATTGGATCTTAGAACGATTTAAATAATCAGCCTTAATCATTCAACATCTTCCACAAGATATCCTTTAACTCGGTAATTCCCTGCTGCGCTACAGACGAAATAAATAAGTATGGGATAGGAAGTTCGTTATCCAGCTCTTTTTTGAGTTCTGCCTTCAACTCATCATCTAGCATATCACTTTTCGATATGGCTATGAGACGTTCTTTATCAAGCATTTCTGGATTGTAGCGACGAAGCTCATCCAATAAAATATCATATTGCTTCCTAATATCATCTGCATCGGCAGGTATTAAAAACAATAAAATAGAATTACGTTCTATATGACGCAAAAAATAATGCCCCAAACCTTTACCTTCGGCAGCCCCTTCTATAATCCCAGGAATATCCGCCATGACGAAGGTTTGAAAATCGCGATACTCTACAATTCCCAAGTTAGGTTTCAGTGTTGTAAATTCATAGTCGGCAATTTTAGGTTTTGCTGATGTTACTACCGATAATAATGTAGATTTTCCCGCATTCGGGAACCCTACCAAACCAACATCGGCCAATATTTTTAATTCTAGCGTCACATATTTCTCTTCTAATGGAAGCCCAGGCTGCGCATACCTTGGTGTTTGGTTTGTTGAAGACTTAAAATGCCAGTTTCCCAGTCCGCCTTTACCACCTTCTACAATAATTTTTTCTTCACCATGTTCGGTAATTTCTAAAAGAACAGTATCCGTTTCGGTATCCCGAACCACAGTTCCCAATGGAACTTCTAAATAAACATCCTCTCCATCTGCACCTGTACTTCGTCCTTTACTTCCATGTTCACCATGACCAGCCTGAATATGTTTTTTGAATTTTAAATGAAGAAGTGTCCATAGATTAGAATTTCCCCGAAGAATCACATGACCGCCACGTCCACCATCACCACCATCTGGCCCACCTTTTTCAATATACTTTTCGCGATGTAAGTGTGTAGAACCTTTACCTCCATTACCAGAAGCGACATACATTTTTACATAATCAACAAAATTCCCTTCAGTCATGAATTATCTCGTTTTTGTCATCCCCGCAAAGGCGGGAACTCTTAAATTAAAGCTAAATATTTATACGGACCCGCCTTTACAAGAATGACAAAAACCTATAGATTATCTATTACAGCACTTAAACGAACTGTTATTTCGTCAATGCTACCAACGCCATCAACACCAAAATATTTATTCTGTGACGAATAAAAATCTTTTAAAATAGCTGTTTTATCATAATACTCAGCAATTCTATTTCTAATAATAGATTCATCTGCATCATCGGCCCTTCCACTCGTTTTACCACGGGACAGCAAGCGCTCAACCAAAATTTCATCATCAACTTCTAAAGCAATCATCGCATTTATTTGAGAATCTTTGCTATCCATTAACTTCTCTAAAGCCTCTGCTTGCGCATTGGTACGCGGAAAACCATCAAAAATAAAACCGTTAGCATCTGTATTTTTTTCAACCTCGGCATTTAGCATATCAATAGTTACTTGATCTGGAACCAACTCGCCTTTATCCATATATGATTTAGCCAACATACCTAAAGCCGTTTCGTTTTTAATATTGTATCTAAAAACATCGCCTGTAGAAATATGTACCAAATGATACTTCTCTTTTAAAAAATCTGCTTGTGTTCCTTTTCCAGCTCCTGGAGGGCCAAATAGCACTAAGTTTGTCATGTGTTGCGTTTCTTTTATTTGATATATTTCTGGTAAATTCCTTCCTAATCCGTCATAATCCAAGCCAAAGCCAACTATAAATTTATTAGGGATTTCAATACCAACATAATGTAGTTTATAATCTTTTTTATAGGCCTCTGGTTTGTAAAATAACGTTGCGATTTTTAGCGATTTTACTTTTTCATTTTCAAAAATCCTGTGAACCTCGGCCAAGGTATTTCCAGAATCGATAATATCTTCTAAAATAATAACCGTACGACCTGTTAAATCCTGAGTTAATCCAATAAGTCTTTGAATATCTTCAGTCGATTTAACACCTTCATATGATGCCAACTTTATAAACGTGACCTCACATGGTTTGGGGTACTTTTTTACAAAATCGCTTACAACCATAAACGATCCATTCAAAATACCAACAAATACTGGGGTTTCATCACCCACGTCTTCAGCAATTTCTATAACTAAACGCTGTATAACATCATCAATTTCCTTAGCAGAAATAAACGGTTTAAAATATTTGTCGTGTAGCTTTATCACGGTTACTAATTTTTGAAGGAGCAAAGATAATCATTAGATTACAAATAACGATTTTTTGGTTTACGATTTAGGTGCTAATTAATATTTAAGTGTATTTTTGCGTATCCTTATTCAATTTCAGTAAAAAAGAAATCAATGAACTACTTTTCTTCAGATTTTAAACTTGGCATTCTTGGTGGTGGACAATTAGGTAAAATGCTGCTTAACGATACCAGAAAATTTGATATATACACCTCTGTTTTAGATGCCAGTAACGAAGCACCTTGTAAAATTGCAAGTAATGAGTTTCATTTAGGTGATTTAATGGACTATGATACTGTGTATAATTTTGGAAAACAAGTTGATGTCTTAACCATTGAAATTGAAAATGTAAATGTAGATGCTTTAGAAGCTCTTGAAAAAGAAGGCATAAAAGTATACCCTGCATCTAAAACATTGCGAACGATTCAAAATAAAGCCACCCAGAAATTGTTTTATGTTGATAATAAGTTGCCAACAGCACCTTTTTCGCGCTTTGCTTACACTTCTGAAATTAACGAAGCCATAAAAAATGGAGGTTTAACCCTACCATTTGTTTGGAAATGTGCACAATTTGGATATGATGGTACTGGGGTAAAAATTGTAAAAACCCTTCAAGACCTAGAAGGTTTGCCAAATGTAGAATGCATTGCCGAAACCTTAGTGCCCTTTAAAAATGAACTAGCTGTTATTGTGGTTAGAAATGCTTCGGGAGACATAAAAACGTTCCCAGTTGTAGAAATGGAATTTCACCCAGAAGCCAATCAAGTAGAATATGTTATTTGTCCTGCAAGAATTCCAGACGAGGTTGCAGAAAAAGCTACAGAAGTCGCTTTAAAAACATCTGAAGCATTTAATCATGTTGGGTTATTAGCTGTAGAAATGTTTCAAACGCAAAACGATGATATTTTAATAAATGAAGTAGCTCCTAGGCCTCATAATTCTGGCCATCAAACTATAGAAGCCAGCTATACATCGCAATTTGAGCAGCATTTAAGAGCTATTTTAGATTTACCTTTGGGAAGAACCAGTAATAAGGTTGGTGGTGTTATGGTGAATTTAGTAGGTGCTGAAGGTTATACCGGCAATGTAGTTTATAAAAATATTGAGGGCATTATGAACATGGATGGGGTAACGCCTCATATTTATGGCAAAAAGCAAACACGCCCGTTTAGAAAAATGGGCCATGTTACCATTGTAAATGAGGATTTGAATGAGGCACGAAGAATTGCTGAAGAAGTAAAAAAATCAATTAAAGTTATAAGTGAATAAGCCCTCCTTAGCATTATCAAAAGTAAAAACATCTTTTTAGTTGAAGATAGAAACGCAGTTTGCAAGGGATTTTTAAATATTTTAAGTTTTGGTATTGAGGTCTTGACTGCGCTTGACCTCACATAAAATAAAAATTTATGAAAAAAGTAGGAGTAATCATGGGAAGTAAAAGCGATCTTCCAGTAATGCAAGACGCTATTGATATTTTAAAAGGTTTTGACATTGAAGTTGAAGTAGACATTGTTTCGGCTCACAGGACTCCTGAAAAATTATTTGACTATGGCAAACATGCACATACAAGAGGATTTGCAGTAATTATTGCTGGTGCCGGTGGCGCAGCACATTTACCTGGAATGATCGCATCTTTATCACCCCTTCCTGTTATTGGTGTGCCTGTTAAAAGTAGTAATTCTATAGATGGTTGGGATTCTGTGTTATCTATTCTACAAATGCCTGGAGGTGTTCCTGTTGCTACGGTTGCTCTTAATGGTGCAAAAAATGCAGGAATTTTAGCTGCTCAAATTATAGGCTCAAACGATAATTGTGTTCTAGATAAAGTTTTAGTTTACAAAGAAGGCCTAAAACAAAAAGTAAACGAATCGACTAAAGATTTAAAATAAAAAAGTCCCAAATTAAATTTGAGACCTTTTCGCTATTAGTGTATAATTCTATTGAGTTAGTCACTCTGTGTATCATTGGCTACAAAAGTACAAAAAAATATTATGCGCACATAATAAAACGACATTTTAACATATTTCTTGAAAATGACAAAAAACATATTAGTAAAACCCTTTGAAACAACATATAATTCTGCTCCCTTTTCAAAGATCAATAATGAGGATTTTCTACCCGCTTTTAAGCAAGCTATTACCAGTGCTAAATCTGAAATTGATGTTATAGCTAAAAATGATGATTCTCCAACTTTTAAAAACACTATTGAAGCTTTAGATTTTTCTGGTGAGCAATTAAATAGAATTTCTAGTATCTTCTTTAATTTGAACTCAGCAGAAACGAATGATACGATTCAAAAAATAGCGCAAGAAGTATCGCCCTTACTATCTGAGTTCAGTAATGATATTACCTTGAATGAAGACTTATTTAAACGCGTAAAAACCATATATAATTCAAAAGATTCATTAGATTTAACCACAGAGCAGCAAACGCTTCTAAATAAAAAATATAAAAGTTTTTCAAGAAACGGTGCCAATTTACCTGAGGACAAAAAACAAGAACTTCGAAATATTGACAAACAATTAAGTCAGTTAACACTAAAATTTGGAGAAAATGTATTAGCGGCAACCAATGCTTTTGAAATGCATATAACTGACGAAAATGATCTATCAGGCTTACCAGACGGGGCCAAGGAAGCTGCCAAGCAACTAGCTGAATCTAAAGAAAAAGAAGGTTGGGTATTTACATTAGATTATCCTAGCTATATTCCCTTTATGACCTATGCCGATAACCGGGAACTAAGAAAAAAGCTAGCACTGGCTGCTGGAGCAAAAGCCTTTAAAGGCGATGCTCTGGATAATCAGGAAAATATATTACAAATAGTAAAATTACGTTTTCAGCGTGCTAATCTTTTAGGATATAAAACACACGCGCATTTTGTTCTGGAAGAGCGTATGGCAAAAACACCTGAAACTGTTGAAAGTTTTTTAAATGAGTTGCTCGAAAAAGCAAAGCCTGCTGCTAAACGGGAGTTTAAAAATCTGGAAAATTTCGCCAAAGAATTAGATCATATTGATCAACTTGAAAAATGGGATGGTTCCTATTATTCTGAGAAGCTTAAGCAGAAATTATTTAGTCTTGATGACGAAAAGCTAAAACCATATTTTAAATTAGAAAACGTAATACACGGCGCCTTTACAGTTGCCAATAAACTATTCGATCTAAATTTTGAAAAAATAGATACCATAGACACTTATCATGAAGATGTTTTAACCTATAAGGTAACCAATAACAGTGGTGATTTTATTTCTATTTTTTATGCCGATTTTTTTCCAAGAGCAGGAAAACGAAATGGTGCATGGATGACCTCTTACAAACCGCAGTCAATAAAAAATGGTATCAATGACAGACCGCATATATCTATTGTCTGCAACTTTACAAAACCGACAAAGAGCAAACCGTCCCTATTAACCTTTAACGAAGTTACAACTTTGTTTCATGAGTTTGGACATGCATTACATGGTATGTTGGCAAACACGACCTACCCTAGTTTATCTGGAACCAGTGTATTTTGGGATTTTGTTGAATTACCAAGTCAGGTTTTAGAAAACTGGTGCTACGAAAAAGAAGCTTTAGAATTGTTTGCCACCCATTATGAAACAGGAGAAGTAATCCCGATGGATCTTGTTGAAAAAATAAAAGAATCTGCAACCTTTCATGAGGGCATGCAAACACTAAGACAAATAAGTTTTGGATTATTGGACATGAGCTGGCATGCTAACGAATCTCCAGAAACCATCACATCGGTTAAAATACACGAAACAGAAGCTTTTAAAAACACCACATTATATCCTGAAGTTTTCGAAAATTGTATGAGTACCTCTTTTTCACATATTTTTCAAGGAGGTTATTCCTCTGGGTATTACAGTTATAAATGGGCAGAGGTTTTAGATGCTGATGCTTTCGAATATTTTAAAGAAGCAGGTATTTTCAACAAAGAAGTTGCCGATAAATTCAAAGATCATGTTCTATCTCAAGGAGGAATAGAAAATCCCATGACGCTTTATAAACGTTTTAGAGGCAAAGAGCCTAAGCCTGAGGCATTATTGAAACGGGCTGGGTTGTTGAATTGAAATAATACAACAAGCTTAAATATACAACAAACCGTCATTGTGAGACTTTGAAAAAGTCGTGACAATCTGTTAAACTAAAAGATTACCACGTCACTTCTCTCTTCGTAATGACGGCTTGTTTTTAATTCTCTTTATTAAGCGTGTTGTGGCATTGGTGTAAAAAAGAATTCTTCTCTTACGATTTTACCATCTTCAACAGCATATAAACAAACCTCATCCATATTAATTCGAGGAGCACCTTTAAACGTTACATCCATTTTCATAGTACATGAAAAAAATTTATCTGCCACTATAGGATCTGAAACTTCCATACTATGGATTTCTTCCACCATTTCATTGAACTGCTGTTGTTTGGCAATAACAGCTTCTAAGCCTTTAGTTTCCTTAACAGGAGCTCCGTCTGGTTCTACACTTACAATATTTTGTCCATATAATTCTTGTGTAGCTTCAGCAAATTTTCCTTGCCTGCAATAGTTTACTAACTGTTCTGCAACTTCTTGTGTTGTCATAATTTTTATTGATTTTATAATTAATAATCTTTAATTTGTATAAAAGCACCTTAAAATGAATTATTTAAAAACTCATTTAAAGGCCTTATGGCACTAAAATGTTTTATAATATCCTTCTTTAGGTTAGGTGAATTATAATAACTTGTTAAAGAAAGGTTAGCCATAGCATAAAACTGTTTGTTATATATTAATGGTGTTTTATTCGCCACAGCTTCATGAGCTTTATCAATACGTTTAGACACATCCCCCATCATCCCTCCTAAAACATCATTGAATTCTTCTGCTTTAGTTATAGCTAAAAAATCGTCAATATTATGGGCTATATGATTTCTTACTGCTTTTAATTCTGGTGATTTAACACTAAATAGCCCGCCTCCAACGTGGATCGAATCTGCACTAATACCCAAATAATACCCAGGAAGCATAGACTTTTTACCATTAGGAGAAAACCCAGCTTTTAAGATAGTATGATAAGGTGTCTTATCTTTTGAAAATCGAACATCTCTATTTATTCGAAACAGGGCTTTCTTTTCTTCGGTTGGAATTCGGCTGTCCCATTCATGAAGTATTGGAAGCAGTTCTGAAAGTAATTCTAAAAAAGGTTGTTTAACATCATTTTCATAGCGCTTCTTATTGGCATGAAACCATTCTTTATTATTATTTTCATTCAGTTCTTTAAAGAATTCGGTGTAAGCTTGTGTTATCATTTGTCTTTATGAATTATTGTATCCAATGCCAAGTTTGTAAGCGACTCCCACGAATCTTTATATTCAACACCCAATTGATACCAACCTGACATAGGTTTTTTATTTTTAAACGGACTAAACATTTCCAATGGTACATCGACCACCTGAACATTAAACTGTTTTCCAAGCTTAAATACCATCTTCTGTTTTGTAGAAAAAAATGCAAATACTTTTCCTTTATAATGTATCGCTTCAGAATGCATCATTTTGCCAGCAGTCACTCCTTTGTGGCTAGAACAAAATTTAACTCTTATGGTTTCGAAATACTGTTCGGGTTCCATGGGATTATTTAACGGTGTTTTCAAAATTATAAAATGAATACATGCTTTTAAGAGGTCAAATACGACACTTTTAGGTGTTGATTATGCCAAAATTTAATCTTACTTTTAAAATCGAAACTAATTAACATTTAAACCAATGAAACATGTAAGCATCTTGGTTCCTAAATCTAATACCATTCTAAGCAGTGTTGTTGGGCCTTATAAAATTTTTAAAAGTGTGAATGACTTCGTTATTCAAACCGGAAAAAGTCAACAGCCTTTCTTTGATATAAACCTTGTTGGTATTGATAAAGATACGGTTCTATACGATGGTGCTTTTTCAATACATTGCGATGCTACCATCCACGATATTCCCAAAACCGACCTTATCATTATTGCAGCGGTCAAGCCCGAATGGATTGCTGAAGGTATAACTGCCAATAATGCTTTCATTCCGTGGATAAAACAGCAACACACGCAACATAATGCCGAAGTGGCAAGCTTATGCCTTGGTGCTTTTTTATTGGCTGAAACTGGCTTATTAGACCATAAACAATGTACCACACACTGGGCAGGGATCGATTTATTCCGACAGATGTATCCTCAAATCCATGTACTACCAGAAAAAATAGTTACCGATCAAGAAGGTATTTATTCCAGTGGTGGTGCCTATTCATTTTTAAATCTAATCTTGCATTTGGTTTACAAATATTGCGGACAAGAAGCTGCTGTTTACGTCTCTAAACTCTTCGAAATAGATATTAGCAGGGATAATCAAAACCAATTTGCCATTTTTAAGGGTCAAAAAGAACATAGCGACACCCTGATACAAAGAGCACAATTATTTATAGAAAACAATGTCTCCGAAAAAGTCTCGGTAGAACAACTATCAGGTATGTTAGCGGTGAGTCAGCGTAATTTTATAAGGCGATTTAAAAAAGCCACAGCCAATACACCATTGGAATATATTCAACGCGTAAAAGTTGAAGCAGCCAAAAATGCTTTGGAATCTACACAGAACACGGTTAATGAAGTTATGTTTTCTGTCGGCTACTCAGACACTAAAGCATTTAGATCTTTATTTAAAAGGTTTACAGGTTTAACGCCTGTAGCCTATAAAAATAAATATAACCGAGAACTGGTTAGTTTTTAATTCACAGAAGCAGCACAAAACAAACTTTCAATAATTATTGAAAGTTTAGAAATTTTTTATATCTTTGCTGTATGGAATACCAAGAAGCAAAAGATAAATTTATAAGCACCTGGGGGAGCTTAGGCTCATTATGGGGTATAAATAAAGCCATGGCCCAAATACAATCGCTTCTTTTCATTTCCACAAAACCATTATCCATGGAAGAGATCATGGATGAGCTAAAAATTTCACGTGGCAATACCAGTATGAATTTGAGGCAGCTCATGGATTGGGGCATCGTTACAAAAGAACTTATTCCTGGTGAACGAAAAGAGTTTTTTACTACAGAAAAAGATGTACAGGAATTGGCAAGGCATATTGCTAAAGAACGAAGTAGGAGAGAAATAAAACCTGTAATTAAAACACTAAAGGAAGTTAGCTCTATAAAAGACGATGGGACAGAAAAAACCAAAGAGCTTATAAAACAAACCAAAGCACTGCATGATTTAGCAGAAACAGCAGATGCTATGATGAACAAGATTGTAAACCAGGAACAAAACTGGATAACTAAATCTTTACTCAAACTTATTAAATAAAAAAATTTACAATAAACTTTCAAATATTTCTGAAAGTTTTAAATATTTGAAATATGAAATATTTATACCTCACAAACAAATGGCTCGTAATAATTAACGTTTTACTTTTTATTATACCTTTTTTCGGCTTAATGTTCTTAACTATATTGGGTTCTGCTCAATTAATAATGGCTTTTATAATCACTTGTAATTTGCAAAAACTTAATCAAAGTGGAAAAACACAATTTATAATTTATTCTATCACCACTGCCATTGTTCTGTTTATAATATCCAGCACTAATGGATTCTCATCTTCAGCATACTTTGTTTTATGTATACTTTTGGCATTCCTTCATTTAAACATAACATACTTACTTTACAAATCTGAAAAATCATGAAAATCCAAAACATATTTATGTCAGGTAATTGGGAGGATCTGATTATGACGACTTTCGAAATTGATAAGCATGTTATACAGTCCTATCTTCCAAAAGATACTGAGCTAGATTTATACAAAGGCAAAGCTTTAATGAGTATGGTAGCTTTTACCTTTTCTAAGGTTAATTTTTTTGGATTTAAAATCCCCATGCATCAACATTTTGGACAAATAAATTTTCGTTTCTACGTAAAATCTAAAATTGATGGAACCAAGGGTGTCGTTTTTATTAAGGAATTTGCTCCCAAACCAATAATAGCATTGATAGCTAATCTATTTTATAATGAACCTTATTTTTTTAAATCAATTACTATAAACAAGCTCGTTAGAAATAATACAATAAAATTAGAATATAAATATAAGAGGGCAAAAACGGCTGTTATTGGTATTATTAAAACTCATAAACTAATCCCCAATACACTTGAACAATTTGTAGTAGACAGAAATATCGCCTTTGTTAAGAACAACTTTAATAAAACATTTCAATATAAAATATTTCACAAACCATGGGAGCTTTATGAAATACAACATTCAAATTTTGATAGTAAAATATTAAAATTGCTTCCTCTAAAGTTTAAAAATATAAAACACATTTCCACATGTTTTGTTAATGGTTCTTCTATTCATGTGCAAAAAGGTATTCCACAATAGGACAACTCATTTTATCAAGCATTAAAAAAGTCATTTTTTTATCTTATTTTTGAAATTCTAAAAACAATCGCATAGATAATGCCCAATCATCAAATTAATCCTAACCAATGGATCGATTTATATTCCGATTACCTGTACAACTACACCATTACCCGTGTTAGTGATAGAGAAATTGCACAAGATTTAGTACAAGACACCTTCTTGGCTGGTTTAAAATCTATGAAAAACTTTAAAGGAGAAGCGAGCGAACGTACATGGCTTATCTCTATTTTAAAACGAAAAATCATAGATCACTACCGCAAAATAAATTCAAACAAGGGAAAAGCAGAAGTACGCATTAGCTATAATGACGATTCTGAGACCGAAGGTGATTGGTTAGAAGAACGTGTTGCAGATCCTTTTGACAAAACAGCAGAAGATACTATGCAAAATAGTGAACTTGGTGATGCCATTCATAACTGTTTAGGAAAATTACCAGAAAAACAAGCGGATGTTTTTAAAATGAAAACTATTCAAGGCTTCGAAACCGAAGTAATTTGTAATGAATTAAATATTACTGCGTCTAACCTTTGGGTAATCATTCACAGAGCACGAACAGCTATGGCAGATTGCTTAAAAGAAAATTGGTTTTGATTATGAGTAAAATTAAGGTTTTTATCCCTTGTGATGATGCAAATCATGTATGCGATAAAACACAATATAAAGAGGCAACCCTATGGGAGAAGATAAAACTCAATATACATTTAATATATTGTAGAGCCTGTAGAGAATACACAAAAAACAATACAAAACTTACTAAAGCCATAAAAAAATCTGAAGTTGAATGTCTTGATAAAAAATGCAAGGAGACTATGAAACTAGACTTTGAAAAGGCTTTGAAAGAACATTCCAATTAATAGAATAGTAACAGTAGTATAAGCCATATAATTGGTATGCTCTCCACCCAAAAAGCACTATAACTTTTTCCTTGTTCCACTTTAGAAAAAACTAAAAACAATAGGGTTATACATGTAATTGTCATTAAAATAATTACTTGCACCATGCCTGTCTCTCTTTTAAAAAAATCTAGAAAAAAGAACACCGCAAGCAATATCCCTCCTATTATTTTTGTTTGTTTGACCCCTATTTTTTGAGGAATCGTTGAGAGCTTTAAACTATCGTACCTCAAATCCCTAATTTCAAAAGGCAACATTAAAACCATTATGAAGAGATATCTTTGAATTGCTGTTATCATAACATCGGTACCGATATGATAATTATTATTTATTAGAGGAAGTAATACAGTCACTCCAGACCAAATCAAGGCTATTAAGTAAATTTTTAGTCCGCCTATACTCCTTAAATTATGTTGCTTATCCAAAAAAAAACGTTTTGGTAAAAAAGGAATGGCATATAAAAATGTAATAACAGCAAAACCAACAACACAAATTAAGGTTTTAGTATTTAATTTAAACGTATAATAACACATAAAAAGAAAGCTAAAAAGAGAAAACACTTGAATCAATTTTAGCCAATTTGTCAAGCTTCTATGATGAAATTTTGCGATCCCAAAATACTTAACAAAATTGTACCCAGTGAGAGTTGCATAAAACACAAAGTAGAGGATATTTTCGTCATAAGGTATTTCAAACTCCATAAGTGTTATCCATGTCAATGAAAATACCGATAAGGCAACGTGTATACTACTGTTTAAATAGAAATTAAAAAGCTGCTTTATAAATTTCATAATGTAAAAATAATCAAAGTGTTGATAACGCCTCAAAAAGGTTAAAAACTTTCCATTTTATGCAATAAAACACATTAAATATTATGTATTTTTGCGAATTATATAATTAATTCCACTTTAATGAATACAAACGCTTTTGCTTTGCGTCACATTGGCCCTACGGAAAACGACCAAAACCTCATGCTTGAAACCCTTGGTGTTGATTCTTTAGATCAATTGATATATGAAACAATTCCAGATGATATTCGCTTAAAAAATGGGCTAAACTTAGAAGCCCCAATGACTGAGCATGAATATCTACTACACATTCATGAGTTATCCAAAAAAAATAAAGCTTATAAAACATATATTGGGTTGGGGTATCACCCAACCGTTCTACCAGCTGTTATTCAAAGAAATATTCTTGAGAATCCAGGTTGGTATACCGCTTATACACCATATCAAGCTGAAATTTCTCAAGGGAGACTTGAAGCACTATTAAATTTTCAAACCATGGTTATAGACCTAACAGGTATGGAAATTGCAAATGCATCACTTCTTGATGAAAGTACGGCTGCTGCAGAAGCTATGAGTTTATTATTTGCAGTTCGAGAACGTAGTCAGAAAAAATCTGGAGTTAATAAATTCTTTGTTTCAGAGAATGTTCTGCCTCAAACGCTATCCTTATTACAAACCCGAGCGACTCCAATTGGTATAGAACTTGTTATTGGTGATGAAGACACTTTCAATTTTTCATCAGATTTTTTCGGAGCCATATTACAATATCCAGGGAAAGATGGTCAAATAACCGATATTAAAACGTTTATAGCCAAGGCGAATGAAGCTCAGATTAAAGTTGCCATAGCTGCGGATATACTCAGTTTAATAAAATTGGAAGCTCCTGGAAAATTTGGAGCAGATGTTGTTGTTGGTACCACGCAACGTTTTGGTATCCCTATGGGCTATGGAGGACCTCATGCTGCATTTTTTGCAACTAAAGAAGCTTACAAACGTGATTTACCAGGCAGAATTATTGGTGTTACTAAAGACAAAAACGGTCATAGAGCCTTGCGCATGGCCCTACAAACACGCGAACAACATATAAAAAGGGATAAAGCAACCTCTAATATCTGTACAGCTCAAGTGTTATTAGCTGTTATGGCAAGCATGTATGCAGTGTACCATGGCCCAAAAGGTTTAAAATTTATTGCTAATAAGGTTCATAATAAAGCTTCTGAATTGGCAAATGCTTTGGATAAATTAGGGTACAATCAAATTAATACATCATACTTTGACACTCTTCAAATAAAAACGAAGTCAAAAAAAATAAAAGAAATTGCCAAAGAGAAAAAAGTAAATTTATATTATCCTGACAAAGAAACAGTCATTATAGCCATTAATGAGACAACCTCGATTAGAGATATTAACTATTTAATTTCTGTTTTTGCTGAAGCTGCCAAAAAAGAAACTATTACGATCTCGGCTATTAATAAGGCAAATAATGTTTCAGAATCTATGCAAAGAACCTCCGATTTCTTAGCATCAGATGTTTTTAACAAATACCATTCTGAAACTGAATTAATGCGTTATATAAAACTTCTTGAACGCAAAGATCTGGCATTGAATCATTCTATGATTTCTTTAGGGTCTTGTACCATGAAATTGAATGCTGCTTCGGAAATGTTACCGCTAAGCTGGTTTAAGTGGGGTAATATCCATCCTTTTGCACCTTTAAAACAAGCTAAGGGTTACTTAACCGTTTTAAAAGAACTTGAAGATCAATTAACAGAAATAACTGGCTTCGCAGCCACTTCATTACAGCCAAATTCTGGAGCACAAGGTGAATTTGCTGGACTTATGGTTATTAAAGCATATCATGAATCTCGTGGTGACCATCATAGAAATATATGTTTAATTCCTTCATCTGCACATGGCACCAACCCTGCCAGTGCCGTTATGGCTGGCATGAAAGTTATCGTAACAAAATCGACAGCAGAAGGGAACATTGATGTGGATGATCTACGTGAAAAAGCTGAATTACATAAAGATCATTTATCCGCTTTAATGGTAACATATCCTTCTACTCATGGTGTTTATGAGTCGGCTATTAAAGAAATTACTCAAATTATTCATGATAATGGCGGGCAAGTTTACATGGACGGCGCCAACATGAATGCCCAGGTAGGGTTAACAAACCCAGGGAATATAGGAGCCGATGTATGTCATTTAAATTTACATAAAACCTTTGCCATTCCTCATGGTGGTGGTGGCCCAGGAGTTGGTCCTATTTGTGTTGCAAAACAACTTGTACCGTTTTTACCTGGAAACCCTATAATTAAAACTGGTGGAAAAAAGGCCATCACAGCTATTTCGGCTGCTCCTTTTGGATCGGCATTGGCTTGTTTAATATCATATGGTTATATAAAAATGTTAGGGGCTGAAGGTTTAAGAGCGTCTACAAAAATTGCCATTTTGAACGCTAATTATATCAAGCATCGCTTAGAAGGCAGTTTTGATACCTTATATTCGGGTGAGCGTGGACGTGCCGCACATGAAATGATCGTAGATTGCCGACCATTTAAAGCAAATGGTATTGAAGTTACAGATATTGCAAAACGCTTAATGGATTACGGTTTTCATGCACCAACCGTATCTTTTCCTGTAGCCGGTACTTTAATGATTGAGCCTACAGAAAGTGAAAGCAAAGCAGAAATTGACAGGTTTTGTGACGCCATGATTTCCATTAGAAAAGAAATAGACAGTGCTTCTAAAGACGATGATAATAATATTTTAAAGAATGCGCCACATACGTTAGACATGATTACATCGGATGAATGGTATTTTCCGTACACTCGAGAAGCCGCAGCCTTTCCTTTAAAATATGTTAGGGATAATAAATTTTGGCCTAGCGTAAGACGTGTTGATGATGCTTATGGAGACAGAAATTTAATATGTTCCTGCACACCTATTGAGGCTTATGTAGAAGCATAAATAGCCTTTGAACATCGTAAATAAAAACAAAACAAAATTTGCCTTTAATTAGAAACAAGTATATTGCTATTTGTATAATAAACTAATTAAAGGCTTTTTTATGAACATAAAAATAACTGGTACAGGAAGCTATATTCCATCTAAGGTTGAAAAAAATACCGACTTTCATAACCATACATTTTTAAATAATGATGGTTCATCTATAAATGCACCAAATGAAGTCATAGTTGAGAAATTTAAAGCGATAACAGGTATAGCCGAACGTCGTTATGCTAAAGAACATTTAAGTGCTTCAGATTTAGGTTTTTTTGCTGCTGAAAAAGCCATAGAAGATGCAAAAATAGATCCCGAAACCATAGATTATATTATAGTGGCTCATAATTTTGGAGATGTAAGGCATAATACCACCCAAAGTGATATCCTCCCTTCCTTAGCCTCAAGAATTAAGCATAGTTTACGTATAAAAAACCCTAAATGTGTCGCTTACGACATCCTATTTGGTTGCCCAGGTTGGGTAGAAGGTGTTATTCAAGCCAAGGCTTTTATAAAAGCTGAAATGGCAGAACGTTGTTTGGTTATCGGATCTGAAACTTTATCTAGGGTTGTCGATAAACACGACAGGGATTCCATGATTTTTTCTGATGGTGCTGGTGCTACTATCGTAGAAGCTTCCAATGAAGATGGTGGGGTTTTGGCACATGAAACAGCTAGTTTCACCTATGACGAAGCCTATTATTTATTCTTTGGGAAGTCAAATAATCAAGAGCTACCAAAAGATACACGGTATATAAAAATGGACGGACGTAAAATTTACGAATTTGCGCTCATCAATGTTCCAAAAGCCATGAAGACTTGTTTAGATAATAGCGGTATTGACATAAAAGATGTAAAAAAAATATTCATCCACCAAGCTAATGAAAAAATGGATGAAGCTATTTTAAAACGTTTTTACAGACTTTACAGAACAGAAATCCCTGAAAACATTATGCCTATGAGTATTCAAAATTTAGGGAATAGTTCTGTAGCTACCATTCCTACTCTTTTTGATTTGGTAAAAAACAATAAATTGAAAAATCATAGCTTAACAAAAGGTGATGTTGTTATATTTGCAAGTGTTGGTGCTGGCATGCACATTAATGCCATTGTATACAAATATTAATAATGTACGAGAAAAACTATCCGAACAAACGTTTTAAGCTGACTCTCCAATTTTTAAAAAAACACATTTCGAATTCTGAAACTATTTTAGATTTGGGTGTTGTAAATCCGTTTACAAAAATCATGCAAGAAAACGGATATTCAGTTGAAAACACTCTTGGAGAAGATATCGATTTAAATACTTCTACTATTGAAAATTCAAATTCGGATGTAGTCACGGCTTTTGAGATTTTTGAGCATTTATTATCGCCATTCACCGTTTTACAATCGATAAAAGCAGATAAATTAGTAGCGAGTATCCCACTTAGATTATGGTTCTCTTCGGCTTATAGAAGTAAAACAGATATGTTGGACAGGCATTACCATGAGTTTGAAGATTGGCAATTCGATTGGTTGTTGGAAAAAGCTGGCTGGAAAATTATAGACAGTAAAAAATGGACGCATCCTGTAAAAAAAATAGGGATAAGGCCTATTTTACGCTGGTTCACACCTAGGTACTATATCGTGTATGCAGAAAGAATCTGATTCGTTATTATTAGTAATATATTAAAATCAATCCTTCCATCCTTACTTCAACATAAATGCTACTTGCCTATAATTGTTGACCGCCCCTATGAATTCAAATTGCCATTTATTATTAGTACATTTTTTAAATATTTCAAACGCCTCAAATTCATGATCGCGACTCGAAAACTCATCAAATATGAGAATGTCATTTGTTTTAAGCTTTGGGAATATTTGAAACAGCACAAAAAGTGTCGAAGAGAACAAGTCTGCATCTAAGTGGTATACACATTGTTCATTAAATTCACTGTCTAATAATGCTTTATAAACAGAATCCTGAAACCATCCTTTCACAAAACTTACCCGACTATCATTGATATCTGGAAAGTTTCCTTTCTGATCAAAATGCCCTTCTTTTTTGTTTTCCCAACTCTCTGGAAGCCCTTCAAAAGAATCAAAACCAACAAAGCGTGATGTTTCAACTTTGTTAGTTAAAGACCATTTTTTAATCATATCACCACCTGCAACGCCAAACTCATAATAAAAAATAGGCTTATTCTTTAACTCCTCTAAAAGTTTGTCATGAAGTTGAAACCTGTTTTTATATGCGGTTGATTTATTATAATAATCGTTGATTTTACCTTTGTTTCTGTTTTCGTCTATAAAGGCAACAAACTCCGTGTATTTAAAAACTACATGAAAGGGCTTGCATATCGTTTTTAAAAATTTATATAATTTCGTTTTTGACAAAAAGGGGTGAAGTGGCATATTATTTACTTTCGATTACCGTTATTATTTTATCGTTGTGTATGTCTCTGTCCTGACTAAATTTAAGCTCCCTAAAATCATCTTCTTTTTGTATGATTTCAAATCCGAAATCATTAAAAACCTGTGCAGAGAATTTATTTTTTTCCGTGTGATTGTAAGTAACCCAAAAATCACCTAATTTAAGATAATGTTCTAAAATATGAGTTAAAAAAGCGTGCTCTACCCTTTTACTCTGGATACGACAACTAAACATCAAATCAATGAGTCGGTTTTCTGATTTTTTTATTATACCAAACCCAATAATTCCATAGTCGCCAAATAGGTCACTACATCTCAATATATAAGCAGAAAGATCTGTATTATTATAAACTTCAGAAATATCATCCTTAGTATATCGATTGCCCGAAAAATTCATTTGGTTGGTTCTTTGAGTGAGCTCATAAACTCTTTCAAAGTGCTCTTTTTTCAACGATTCAATTTCCAGTTCAATATTACAAGTATGAAGAAAATCAAAATATTCGCCTTCATAATCATCAGACAACTTTTTTCTTTTAGCTTCATTAGCGTAAAATGTCTTTCGTTTAACACTTTCACTAGTCATCGGAATTTGAAGTGCTTCCATATCTGGTATCGTTTGGTAATGAACGGCATCCATTAACCTCACCTGAGGAAGTGTCATTTCTATTTCCTTTCTCTCAAATTCGGAATCATCAATAAACAAAAACGTATTAATATTAATATTAAGATCTAACGCTATCTCTTTGAGACTTTTGCTTTTAGGAAGCCATGAAATCTTAGGGTAGAGAAAAAAATCATTAATACCAAAATGTTTTAATGCCTCCATAGCCGTATCATAATTGTTTTTACTTGCTATAGAGTTTATAATTCCTCTTTCTTCCACATACTTTAAAATATCTTTAATGCCTTCTTTAAGCTTAAGCCTTTCAATACCGTCTTCAACCAACGTACCACTCCACATCGTATTATCTAAATCCCAAACGATACATTTAATTTTTTTGGCCGCCTGATTAGCTTGTTTATAATTTCTTAATTGCACAAATTCGGTGGTTCCAAAGTATAGAGGGATGTCACTATTAATAGCTTCAGGAATAAGATTAATACGGTAAGGCATCTCCATTTTTACTCTTTTTGCAATCTCATCAAATGGAATTATTTCCTTATTATACCCTGGTTTCAACTCAATTCGGTATTGAAAAGGGATTTTACTGTATTTTTGGTCGTCATTTCGAATCACCAGCCCCAAAGGTATCATCTGTTCGGAAGGGTTATAAATTTCGAGCAAAAAGCCATCAGGCGTTTTTGTGCCTTTATTTTGATCACTAATTATTTTATTTTTTTTCTGACTATATCGCTTTTTAATTAGTTTTTTTCTGATAAATTTTGGAGGTATTAGATGTATGAACCTAGCCAGTTTCAATTCTCTTTCTTCTAGGTCTTCAATTTCACGGCAGTCGTACAACTCATTATTGCCTTGAGTTGCCAATACGCCCCACTTTTTAAACTGAATTTTCAGTATTTGAGAACTTTTGTGTATCTTATAAGGTGGAATCACTCTTTCTATACCTTCAACAAATCGCTGACACTTACCATCAATTCTAGGCGCATATAAATCACAGGTTTCAAAGCATGAAGGCATGGCACATTCAGTACAATGTTCAGTCCAATGAAGCATACTTCTAGACTTTATACTACCGTAAGTCTCTGAAAATTTTTTCCAAATCTCCTGAGGTAGATTTCCTTGCGTGGCTTTAATATATACTTCTGATTCGTACATCTTGTTTTAGGCGTCTTGAACCAAAATAAACACATTATTTAGAACAACAACCCACATCTCTTTTTTTATAAATCGCTTTGGATATTTTTTATCTTGTAAAGATAAACGAAGTCTTTTTATTGATGTCTGTTTTAATAATATTTTTAAACCATTTGAATTGTTTCAAGCAAGAAACCTGAACCTTTAATTTCTTTTAATATGATATCTTCCTATGGCTTTATTAAAATATTTATAAAGGTTTTCTTCAATAATTCTTTTTTCTGTTAGCTTGGTTGGGTTTTCAAGTGAAAATCGCTGAATTATTCGTGCGTCCATATCCTTCTTTATGCCCGAATTCCCAAAAATTCTTATATTATCATCGTATTCCAATAACGCTTCTATTAATTTTTTTGAAATAGATCGGTCTGAAAAAGGAAACGAGAAAAAGGAGTAATCTATATTGAAATGATTTTTTAACCAATCTATAGAATTAATTATTTCTGCCTTTTGTTCTTCATATGACAATTGAACAAGAGGCGGGTGCAACATGGTATGGCCACCAAAGTAAAACCCATCGTCTATCATTTCTTGAATCTGTGCTTTTGTAATATATGGTTTATGTTTTTTTAAATAGTCTTCTATATTTATGTTTAAAAGATTTAAAACATCATTAATCTTTCCTCTTTCTGTAAATTTAATACTTGTGAATTTTTGCTTAAACTCTTCTACACTATGATAAGAAAAAGAAAAAATGTTGCTTATTTTATCTAAGGTGGACTTATCAAAATTTTGACTTTTCAAACTAGAGATTATGATGCTTATATAGTGTTTATACAACCCCTCCTTATTATCAACAAAACTCGGATTTATAAAAAATATAGCCTTAATATTCTTTTTTTTTAGAATAGGGTAAATCTCGGTATATACTTCTTGCAAACCATCATCGAAAGAAAGTAAAAAACTATTTTCTTCAATGCTTCTTTCCAATAAATTTTTCGGATCTAAAGATTTATAATTACTGCTCAGAATATTAATATCGCTTAAAAATTGCTCTTTATTTTTAAATGAATATAAATTTTCGATATGGGTTACTGGGTTATCTTTTATGATGTGATAATATGGAAATATACTCTGCTTTTTAAATACTGGCAATAGTCTTTTATTGGAGATTTTATATAAAATATCTTTTACAATTCCCATAATGCTTAAATTAAAAGCCTGATTTTAATAATTAATAACTTGAATGAAGCAAAGTTATTTCTTTTTTAACAACGAAGCGTTATCTACAAGCTTTTTCGTGATGGTATAAATATTATACTCTTAATATTATATTATTTACACAGAAAGAGTTTAACTTTGAATAAACAAACTTCCATTTTGAATTTTTATATCATTATTCCCGCCCATAACGAACAAAACTCTATAGGACTCACAATAGATTCGTTGGCCAAACAAACGCTATCTCCTAAGCGTTTAGTGGTTGTAAATGATAACTCAACAGATAAAACCCAAGATATTGTTGAGGCTTATGCTGAAAAATATCCTTGGATTTCTTTAGTAAATTCCAAATCGTCTAATGAGCATTTGCCTGGCTCTAAAATCATTAATGCTTTTTACAAAGGTTATGAAACTCTAGATGATAATTATGATGTGATCTGTAAATTTGATGCCGATTTAATTTTTCCGAATACTTACTTAGAAAAACTATCTAATCATTATAAAACTAATGAAAAACTAGGCATGGTTTCTGGTTTTTGTTATATAGAAAAGGATGATGGCTGGGTATTAGAAAACTTAACGAGAAAGGATCATATTCGTGGTGCATTAAAAGCTTATAGAAAAGCGTGTTTTCTTCAAATTGGAAAACTCAAACCATCCATGGGTTGGGATACAGTAGATGAGTTATTGGCTAAATTTTATAATTGGGAACTTTTAACTGATGCATCTTTAAAAGTAAAGCATTTAAAACCAACAGGTATTAGTTACAATAAAGCTTCAAAATATCTACAGGGTGAAGCCATGTACAAAATGCGATACGGATTCATTATCACCTTGATTTCTGCTATAAAATTGGCTTATAAAAAGGGAAGTCTTACTTTATTTAAAAATTATATGTCTGGCTATTTTAGGGCTAAAAAAAGTAAAATTCCCTATTTAGTATCAGAACAAGAAGGTCTATTTATTCGTAATTTACGTTGGAAAGGCATAAAAAACATCTTATCCCTAAAAAGCAAAAGAAGCTAACCGCTTTTAAGCTAGCTCCTTTCACATGGGGTCAACACAACTTATGGACTTTATTCCACAAGTAATCTTTTTACTGTTTTTATAGAATTATCTTTATTTGTGATACTAACCAGGTAAAGTCCTTGAGGTAACGAACTAACATTCACATTAATGGTTTTATTATGTTTAGCCAAATTAACAGATTTATTAATAACCTCTCGACTAGAGAAATTATAAATCTTAACCGTAACATCCTCGTCTTCAACTCCTGACAGATCAATCTTCAAATTATTTCTAGCGGGATTTGGATGCATAGAAATTTTAGCAGATTTACTTTTATGATGATTCGCATAATTAATCAAATCGCAAACAGCACTATCTGATGGAAATCTAAAAACAGGTATTGGATTCGATAAATCATAACAACCCGATAAATCAGTAAACGCATTATTGCCCTCTTCTGCTCCATATATGGTGTTAAAACTCAAATGCCAGATTAAACAAACTCCAGGCCCAGCACCATCAAAATTAACAGCATCTGGTGATGGTGGTAAGCCAAGAATATTACCCTCCACGTCTGTAACGACCCATTGAGAACTATATCCTTCATTGTTATGCAATTTTATTCCTGTTGCAAAATCATCATTACCATCACCTTCGCAGAACAAGTATAACCCACCTGCTTTAATATAGCCGCCATTAACATCACACACAGGTTCAACCTTATCATTTCTAATAACTTCGATGGGATTCGACAGGCTATAGCAACCTACCAGGTCGGAGGCGTTCTTTCCTGTTTCTGCCCCTTCCAGATCGCCATCAAAGCTCAAGTGCCATACCAAACA
>NZ_JABBHF010000004.1 GCF_012910715.1 Flavivirga algicola | reverse complement strand
AATTAGGTACGTTAAAGAAACATCCTTTACAAAGTTAAAGAAACATAGTTTACACTTTTTGAGGTATAATTTGAGATCAAAATCAAATTATCATGCCTTGGAAAACGACAACAACTATGGAACAAAAAATTGAATTTATCTGTGAATGGCGTACTGGAAAATATACTATCACAGAATTATGCAAGAGTTTTGGAATCTCCAGACCCACCGCTTACAAATTGATTGATCGATTCGAAAACCAAGGCTATGAAGGTCTAAAAGAGCTATCCAGAAAACCAGGAAAACATCCTAATACAACGGATGAAAAAATCGTAAAAAGTATTCTTAAGCTAAAAGAAAAACATAAGCTCTGGGGCGCTAAAAAAATTAGAGTTTTAATGTTTAAAGAGTTTCCTAAAGTAGAAATCCCATCTGTGGTAACTGTTCATAATATCCTGCGAAAACATGGATTGGTATCTCCTCAAAAACGCATGCGAAGAGTAAAACCTATATACCCTATTTTTGATCCAAAATCCTGTAATGAAGTATGGAGTGCTGATTATAAAGGAAAGTTTTTAATGGGCAATAAAATCTATTGTCACCCACTGACCATAGCAGACTCTAAAAGTCGATTTTTGTTCACTGCTAAAGGACACTACAAAGAAACTCTAAAAGCTGCAAAGGCAGAATTCACAAAGGTTTTTAGAGTGTATGGTATTCCTAAACAAATACATACTGATAATGGTAGTCCCTTTGGGTCTGTAAGAGCTATTCAACGTTATACACAACTTTCTTATTGGTTTATAGAACTAGGAATTACTCCAGTTTTTTCTGATCCAGCTCATCCTGAACAAAATGGAAGACATGAACGAATGCACCGTGATTTAAAGGCCGCTTGTGCTAAACCTTCTGCATATGATCTAAAAGCACAACAAAGACGCTTAAATCACTTTGTAAAGGAATATAACCATATACGACCTCACGAGGCTTTGGATATGAAGACACCATCAGATGTACATGATTTTTCATGTAGACCATTCCCTGAAAAAATAACTCATTATGATTATGATAGTAGCTACAAAGTACTCAAGGTAACTAAGAGTGGATCAATTAGATGGAAGTCATATTACTGGGTATATTTATCCGCAGCATTAAAGGGAAAACATGTGGGTATTGAAGAGCTAGGAAATGGTATTTGGAAAGTCTATTATAGAAACGTACTTTTAGGATACTTTAATGAAAAACAATTAAGAAACAAACAACAATCGACAAGGTTAGAAACTAATTTAGTGTAAACACATAAGCTTTAACTTGTGTAAACTATGTATCTTAACGAACATTATGAAGAAACTGATATACATACTAATTTTACTACTACTTTTCAATTGTAAATCGGAAAAAAAAGAAATTTTTCAGGAATATAATGGACAGTTAATTAAAGTGGAATTTGATGATTCTAAAACCGACTCTACTTTTTCTGGCTATGGTGGAGAACATTATCCGAATGGGAATTTAAAATCGTTGTCACTCTTTAAGAATGGAGAGCCAATTGACACGCTTTTTTACTATTATGAAAATGGTATGATAAAAGAAAAAGGACTCGTAAAAAATGGGTTGCAAGATGGTTGGTGGACTTACTTCAGAGAAAACGGAACATTAAAAGAAAAAATTGAATGGAAACCAAAAGGAAATGACACCATTTACAAAAATCAAAGTTTGGTATTTGACAATAATGGAAAGCTAAAAATGGAACCAAGCACTTATTTTGAACTTGAAATTCCAGACACTATTGTTTTCGGTAAAAATATAGCATTTATAAAAAACTATGTCAGTAATTTTAAAAATGTCGATGAGCGATTTTTATCTGTAATTATTGAAAATAAATATGCCGATAATATCATTAAAAAAGATACATTTAGTGATGGAACTTTGAAACCGTTTTTTGGGATTTTTGGACTCAAAACTGGAAAACAAATTGTAAAAGGACAAATTGAAGAGAAAATATTACAAACAGAAAAAATTAATAAAGACTCGTCTTCTTTAACGATTATTGACCACTATAAATACTTTGAAAAAGAAGTGTTCGTTTCGGACAACGAAGAAATCTCTGAAAAAAGCAAGAAAATAATAGAAGACTATTTTAAATCTAAAGAAAATAACTAACCACAACAATGGCTATAAGTAATTGCTTGTTCTCGCCTACTTCTGAAAATCCTCGCGGATTTTCAGTTTGGTGTGTACTTGCTAAGTTAACCGCTAACCCACGCAACTACTCATAGCCGAGACCGTTAGCTTTAATTTGAGAGTAACTTTGAGGAATAGAAACTACGATTTATTTTCTTGAACATTACAGATTTCTGACAAAGGAACATCTAAAGCTTGACTTATCCTGAATAGTGTATGAATTGTAGCGTTTGTTCTCCCTTTCTCAATTCTTGAAATATTCGTAGTATCGATTCTTGACTCAATTTTCCCAACTAAATCTACTTGAGTCAAACCTTTTTCAAGTCTAATTCTTTTAACATTCTGACCTATAATCTTTAAAATTTCTGACTTTTTCATACTTGCCATATTTGACAAGTCAAGAAAAGATTTATATTTGCATATATTAATGCCATATATGACAAGTTTAAATAAAAAGGAAAGGATTGATTTTTCAAATCTAAATGACAAACATTTATTATCTAACGAAGATTTAATAAAGAATCTGGATTTAGCCGTGGAAATGTTGTTCTACCTTCAAGAAGATACATTTGACAAAAAAGACATTCAGAATGCTGTTTTTGTTATAAAAAGAATTGTTGATAGCTTAAGAAAATGAGAATAATACATTTATTCCATCCGACTTGGAAGCCTGTTCTCTCACTTAGCTTTCAAGTCTGACTCTTAAGTTGTATCGTATTTCAAAATAAAAAAGTATAAAAAACTAAAGCTAACAAGATGTATAAAAAATGCTTACTTTAGTTCCTAAACTAATGGAAAAGACTTTTTGCTAACGTCCGATTTTCCTTCGGAAAATCAGCCGTTCACAAAGCACTTTTCATACATTAAACGTTGGCATTAATTTGAGGAATGGATAAAATATTAGACCGAATATTAAAATTTTTTGAAAATAAATCTATCCATTTTGGTTTAAGGACTTCCATATTTATAATATCTATTTTTGTTTTAACTACTTCTGATTACTATTTTAATTTCTCTTACGACTATCATCTGAATAATAAAATTGAAAAATTAGAATCAATAGACAACCTAAAGAAAATATATAAAACGGATTCTCTAAAATTAGCGGAACTGACTGAATTAGAAAATCGCATTTTTAAAAGAAAGCACTATTCTGACCGATTACGGAATTTAGATTTGAACCAAATCAATATTTTCAAAAAATCGGACACAACCGAAATTAAAAGTCCAGTTATTAAAAACGATAATACGACTATAAATAAACCCATTCGTTCATTATTTTGGATGACTTTGACATCTGGTTATTTTTTTATTATTTTAATAATTATGCTTATAATTTTACCATTTAGAGGTTATCCTCATAATGAATTGAAAAACGTATTAGGTTCTATTGCTGGAATCATAATACTGATTGGTGTAATCGGATTTTTAACTTGGGTTGGATATAAAATTCCTATCATATCATCAAATCATCCATATTTGAATTACATATTAAATGCTATTTTACAATCACCTCTGATTTATTTAATCTTTTGGTGGAATAAAACAGGAGAAAACTAATGCCAACAATGTGTATAATTCATTGCTAGTTAAAGCCTACTTACGAAAGTCCTCGCGGACTTTCTATCTGTGATTTATTTGCTAACTTTAGTGCTTAAACCACGCAACGAAATCATACACTAGACCGTTGTGTGCAAGTTAAACTGAGACACATTAGCAAATATCAAATAGAATAAAATATGAATAAGACGATTACATTTTTACTTTTATTTATGTCAATTAGCATCTATGCTCAGGATGATTTTGACTACAGGGTTTTAACCTATTCGCAGATTGGTTATGATTTAGAATTGCCTAAAGTTGCAATGATTCAGCATAATGATTCTACTTTTTTAAGCCCCAAAGCTTCCTTTTTCTTAAAACAAAGTTCAACTGACAATAAAGTTTATTCAGGAGCGATAATAGCGCAGGGGAAAAAGTGGGATAAGTATTGGTGGAAAGTTGATTTTACCGATTGTAAAGAGGCTGGAGAATATTATTTGACAATTAAAGATAGTAAGCAAGTTCTCTATAGCAGCAAAAAAGAACTCCCAATTAAAATAGGCAAAAACCTTTTATGGAACGAAACATGGTACAAAACAGCCCTCGCTCACTTAAAGATTCGTGATAGTTTAAGTTATCAACCCGAAGGAGGATGGAAAGATTGTGGAAGCCCTTTGCAAGAAGTTAGTAGCCACATAATAATGCTCAATGCATTGTGCGATTTAATCGAATTAAGTTCTAACGATTTATCGAACCAAGAATTAAAAGAAGCCTACCAACAAATAGTAGTTGGTGCCAATTATGTTACACGTTGCCAAGATAAAGCCAAAGAAATTGGTTTTCAAGAAGGAGCAGTAATTCACGAAATGAGGGAAAACTTTAAGGTGGTTACAGGAAATGTTGCAAAAACGGCAATGATTTTAGCACGTATTTCACGTCTTATAAAAAAGGAAGAACCAGAATTAGCGGATTCTTATTTGAAACGTTCGGTAAAGGCATACAATTGGATAGCAACATTTGGGCCTGTGCTGCACTGGGATAATACAGATTATTTTGCAATTACGCATGGTGCACCTTATGGAATGCGCAAACCACCTAAAGAATGGATGACGCGCGACTTAATAATGATGATGTGGGCTTCTGTGGAGCTATACAAATGCGGAAAGACAGAATACAAACAAAATGCAGTTGATTATGCAAATAAGATAATGGCGAGACAAGTACCTAAGGAAAAAGCCGAAGAAGGATTATATGGTCATTTTTACACCTACGATTCCTATGATTTTACCGAAAAAGCCAATATTCATTGTGGCGCATGGAATGCTAATTACAAAGCATATAACCAAGGAGGTCATTTCCCTCATTATATCATCCCATTTATCGAAATGGCTTCCCTGTGGTCAGACCATGAGAATTCAAAAAAATGGAATCAGACAGTTAAAAGCTTTGCTTATAATTATTTTGCTCCAGCTACAAACCAAAATCCGTTTAAAATACTACCTGCTGGATATTATAAAGGAATAGGCTTACTAAACTGGAGTGGCTGGTATCATGGTCACAATAAAATATTTGGCTATGCAGCAGGTTTAGCAATGGAGTTTTATCATCTGTACAATGACCAACAATTTATTGAAATAGCAACAGGTAACCTGCAATGGATAACTGGATTACACTCTGGATTTCATGAAAATACTCCCGATTTTTCAGCAAGTATGATTGTTGGTATTGGGAATCAGTATAAAGAAGATTGGGATGCCATGGTTGGCACTATTACCAACGGTTTTGAATCAGATGGTCAATTTAGACTCGAAAAACCATCTAAAGAAACCGATTTACCAATTGTATTTGGAGATGAAGGCGGAATACATCATCCAGCAGGTTGGATAAGTGGTTTGTCAAGGTTAAAAGCTTATTTGACATATTAAACTCAGAATAAAACCAGCACACAACATTTTGTATAAGTAATGGCAGGAAAGGTGCAAATATCAAGCTTTGTAGCCCGCTCAAGCTGCGTAGCGGTTTGACAGAGAAGTGTCACGCAATCTGCCACTACTCATACAATTTACCGTTGTGCATAATATGAAAAAACTAATTCTTGTCATTTTAGGAATTGCTTTTACGTCGTGTAATCCATTCGACGAAAAGAGAGTTTTGGATTACAAAGTGGAACTAACCGATTTGACTTCAAAAATTGACGATTATGACAACGGAACTTTTGACAGAGACTCAATGGATGAATTTATCATTGAAGAAATTCGTGACTTGGACATTGATTTAATTATAAAAAATATTGGACAGAAAAATCCAAGTTACTCTGGATTTGTTGAGGAAAACGATAGCCTAATAATTTTTGTGAATAGGTCTGGAAGTATATTTAAAACGGAAAAGCGAATAATTTATGATTTCAATAAAAGCCCTCGGAATTTTGGAGATGATACAATTATTGGAGCATCTTATAGAATCAAACAATTGGACGAAAGATGGTATTACTCGGAAATTGGATTTGATTAAAAAAATACTATGCACAACAATGTATAACCGCAATTACGGCGGATTCGACTACGTCCGAATCCACTCGGAATTGCTAACGTCTGTGCCAAACCGAAAAGTCTACGTATATTATTCCGTAACTGACGGTTATACTCACCGTTGTACCTAATGTCGAGAAAACGATGAATAGAATTTTAACAACTTCCTTTTTATTATTGTGCTTCACTGCCTTTAGTCAAGTTGAAGTTGACATTCCTAAAAGCTTTGTTGAAACTGAAATTCCAGAATCGTCATCTGATGAGTGGAGAAAACTAAATCACGCTCGAAACGAATTTGGAGTAGAGATTATTGACAACAAACTGAACATTGAAATAGTAAAGGAAAGAAATAATACAGAATTAAAAATAGATGGCGGAACTTTAATAGGAATCAATCGTGGAGAATGGGGTGGAAAATTATCATTTATACCGAACAATAAAGACCGAATAGAAATAAAAGAGGGAAATATTAAATTCATTTTTGAATTCAAGGATAAAATCTATTTCATTGAAGGGCTTGCCCATTTATCTTTCAATAGAGGAGCAATTTTTGAATTAAAAAAAGTTGGAGAAAATTTCTCTTATGAAAAAATATTAGAATTTAACGATGCACCAGAGGCATTCACTATTTATGAGGATAAGCTATTAATTGCAACACATCAGAATTTTTATGTTGTTGAGGATTTTAATAAAGACTTAATTTTTGAAAATACATTTTGGTATAGTTTATATCCTAATTCAATAGCTGTAATAGATATCGAAAATGTCTATTTGGGAATTAGAAGTGGATTAGTAAAATTAGATTTGACTAATGAAACAATGATATTTTATAAAAACGTTGAATAAAAACACTAGGTACAACAATGGCTATAAGTAATTGCTTGTTCTCGCCTACTTCTGAAAATCCTCGCGGATTTTCAGTTTGGTGTGTACTTGCAAAGTTAAGCGCTAACCCACGCAACTACTCATAGCCGAGACCGTTGTGTACCATACGAAAAAACGCTTTTAGAGATTGAATAAACTTTTAAAATATCGAGAAAAACTAAATCTGACTCAAGAGGAATTGGCAGAAAAAGCAAGAGTTTCAACCAGAACTATTCAACGGATTGAAAAAGGAACTGAACCCAGAGGACATACTTTAAAAGTTTTGACAGAGGCTCTTGGAATTTCAGAAGATGATTTGAAAGAAAACAAATCCGAACCAAAAGCAGAAATTATAAATTATCAACTTACTAAACACATTAATCTTTCTTCTATTTTTGGTGTAATCCTTCCACCAATTAATATTCTACTCCCTTGGTTTATTATGAAACATAAAAATCAAGTGAATGAAATAACAAAACAAATTGTTTCAGTTCAAATATTCTACACAATTATTGCATTAGTATGTATCCTTTCAAGTCCTTTTATTAGTAGATGGTTTGGAGTAACTAAACAAATAACATTAATTCTATTAGTCGTTTCGGTTATTATGAATCTATACATAATCATTAGAAACACTATTGAATTGGACAAAAATCAAAGACTGCATATCAAACTGAATTTCAGTTTTTTATAACAAATGTCAGATGATTGTCACCTAATTGTCGGGTAAATTTTTGCTGCTTTCTTATTTGATGTCAAGAGATTTGTAATTTCAAACATCAATCAAAACTTAAAATGAAATCTCACAAACTAATTTTTGCAATCCTTTTAATTCTAACGATTAAAAACAGTATTGCACAAGTCTCGAAAAATTCAAATTTATTTATTGAGCTGAAAAAAGCGGATAGCCTAATTTTTAATCAAGGGTTTAACAAGTGTGATTATTCTGCTTTAAAAAAAGTACTTCATAAGGATTTAGAATTCTTTCACGACCAGAATGGAACTCAAAATTTAGAACAATTTTACAATTCGTTTACTAATAGTATTTGTTCTAATCCCAATTTCAAACCAATTAGAAAATTAGTTAATGAAACACTAAAAGTTTTTCCTTTAAAAAATAATGGAGAAATATATGGAGCAATACAAACAGGCGAACATATTTTTTACATTAAAGAACCAAACAGAAACCTTTATGCAACTGAACAAGGAAAATTCATTCACACTTGGGTTTTGGAAAACGGGCAATGGCAAGTTAAGCGAATTGTGAGCTATGAACATAAACCACCTGCAAAAGACTATGGCCCAAAATTCAATGCAGATTACGCATACAGACTGTTTGATAATGATAAAGACATAGAGAAATTACTAAAAAAACACAAAATCCCATCCATTTCAATAGGATTGATTAAAAATGGTAGCATTCAACAAATACGAACATTTGGAAATAAAAAGTCAGGTCAACCAATTTCTAATAACAGTATCTATAAAGTTGCTTCATTAACCAAACCAATTACTGCATTTGTTGTGCTAAAACTTATTGACGAAGGCAATTGGAGTTTGGATGAACCAGTTTCAAAATATTACATAGATGAAGATATAAAACATAGTAAATATTTAGACAAACTAACTACAAGACATCTTCTATCTCATCAATCAGGTTTTCCAAACTGGAGGTATTTAACAGACGACAAGAAGTTATCTTTTCAATTTGAACCAGGTACAAGATGGCAATATTCTGGAGAAGGCTTTGAATACTTGCGTAAAGCGATTGAAAAGAAATTTAAACGTCCATTTGAAGACATTGCAAAAGAAAAATTATTTAATCCACTTGGAATGAATAACACCTATTATTATTGGACGGATAAGATTGACGAAAAACAATATGCAGTTGAACACGATGAAAACGGAGAACCAATAAACTATACAAAATATACTGATGCAAATGCTTCAGCCAATTTACTTACGACAGCAGAAGATTACTCTAAATTTTTGGTATATATTTTAAATGGAGCTGGTTTATCAGAAAAAATATATAGCGAATTTTTAAAAGCTCAAGCACACGAGAAAAACGGAATTGATTGGAGTTTGGGAATGCAAATGCTATCTAACTTGCCGAATAATGAGACGGCATTTATGCATACTGGTGGAGATTATGGAACAAAAACTATTGTACTGATTTTAAACAATTCTAAACAAGGTTTAGTGCTTTTTTCAAATTCAGAAAACGGAATGGTTTTATGGCAAAAAATCATATCTGAATATTTCGGAGCGGTTGGAGAAGAAATCGTAAGAAGAAATTTGGAATAGATATAAAAGTACGGCACACAACAACGTATATAAAAAATAGCAGTTAAGAGCTAAACCTAAAGTTTGGTTCTTTTCAGCTATCTTTGTTTTTAACTGAAAAATAGTGGGTAAAAATCTGCTACTTTTCATATACAAAACCGTTAGGCACAAGCTGAAAAAAGCCAAGGATATTGAATAACGAATTGATAAGCATTCCTAAAGCCCTTTTGGCTACTCTACTCTATCTCATTGGAATTGAACTTATCGGTTCTTGGTCTCTGATAGCAGAAACAATTGGATTTGAGAGCTATTACAAATATTATCTCTTAATTCAAGGAACTTTACAATTAATCGGAGTCTTGATTTTTATTTATTTTATAAGAAAACAGACTTTCAAAAATCTGATTAAAAAAACTCATCGGAAATGGTATTTATTTGCTCTTATATTGGGAATTTCATTTGTATTTATACAAACACCTTTAAAATGGATTTACAACTTATTATTCGGAACTGAATACCATATTGCTTACAGATTCGATGGCTTGCCAAAACTCAAGAATATAAATATGATTTCTGCTATCCTAATGATTCCTATGGGAGAAGAATTGTTTTTTAGAGAATATGTCCAGAATAATTTACAGAAAAAAACGAATACGATAGTTTCGATTTTATTGTCTTCTCTATTGTTCGCTTCAATTCATTCACCTTATATGAATTTGATATTGGAATCATCAAAACAAGATTGGCATTTATTTTATTTGACAATATTTGGAGGAATAATCTCTGGAATTCTTTATTTTAAATCTAAATCCATTGGGCCATCAATTATCTTCCATATATTTTGGAATTTAATGGTAATAATAGTTTAACTTGAATAAAATTCTGTGACTAATAGCATTTAGGCTCTGACTGAAAAAACACATCTTCAATTTTTAAAAAAAGTCTTACATTTACGCTATGGACATAAAACTTACAGAAGAGAAAAAAATTAAAATCTTGAATTCCGATGACATATACGAAATTATGCATAAAGTCCTACTTCAAGAAAACAAAATTGACCAAAACAGAGAACATTTTTGGGTTATTGGATTGGCAAACAACAATCTACAAGGTTAGAAACTAATTTAGTGTAAACACATAAGCTTTAACTTGTGTAAACTATGTATCTTAACGAACAACACAACAATGGAAAATCTAATTAATTACATACAATCAAAAATTATTTTAACGCAAAGCGAAATTGAATTAATCAAAAGTCATTTCGTTTCAGAACAAGTTCCAGCTCAAACTAATCTTTTAGAAGCAGGAAAAGTTGAGCGATATATTTATTTTTTAGATACTGGAATTGTAAAAGGATATCAAAATGTTGACGGAAAGATTGTGGTACAGCATCTTATAGCTGAACAAGATTTTTTCACATCTTTAGATAGCTTTATGACAGAAACCCCATCCATAGATTATTATGAAACTATCACAGATTGTGATCTCATAAAAATATCAAAACCTGATTTTGATATTTTACAAAAAGAAACGAAGTTCTGGGCAATATTTGTCAAAGAAGTAACTAATGAACATTTGAATTGCAAACTAGAACGTGTTAAAGATTTTCAAATTTTAACAGCAAAAGAGCGTTATATAAAATTCGTAAATCAATATCCAAAATTAGCTTTGAATGTATCTATTGACAATATCGCCTCATTTTTAGGAATGGAACCACAATCTTTGAGTCGTATTCGAAAACAAATTGCTTTCTAACAAATGTTATTTCTAACCTTCTAAAAGGAATAGAAATTTGCTCAAACAAAATTTTAAAATTATGAGCAACGAAATTTCATTAGTAACAGGTGGCAACGGACATTTAGGAAACAACTTAATTAGATTATTACTTTCTGAAAATCAAAAAGTAAGAACAACTGTTAGAAATATAAACAACACAAAGCCATTTGAGGAATTAAACTGTGAAGTAGTACAAGCAGATATTACCGATAGAAAATCACTAAAAAAAGCATTTCAAGGAGTTAAAAACGTATATGCCGTAGCTGCAAATTTTAGTATGTGGGCTAAGAATCCTAAAACTGAAATTTATGATAACAATATGCAAGGAACTCAAAACGTTTTTGATATCGCAAAAGAATGTGGAGTTAAGAATATAGTTTATGTAAGTTCTGTAGCAAGTTTAGATTTTACAAAATTACCAGCTAATGTAGACAACGGATACAATAAAGACAGAAGGAATTGGTATTACAATTCTAAAAATGATTCTGACAAACTAGCACTTGAATTGGGGAAAAAATATGGCATTAGAACTGTCTTAGTTTTACCTTCAGCTATGATTGGCTCTAAAGCCTTTAAGTTAAGTTATTCTAATAATCTTGTTTTACAGGTTTTAAATGGAGAAATACCAGTAGATACCAATGTTACTTTAAACTGGGTAGACGTCAAAGATGTAGCTTTAGGAACTTATAACGCAATGTTAAAAGGAAGAAATGGAGAACGGTATATTCTCTCTACCGAAAAACATACAACCTTACAAGAAACTGTAAAAATAGCATCCGATTTATATCCTGAATTAAAACTAAAAATGCCTAAAAAAGTACCTAAATGCTTATTATACTCTGTTGCAGGTTTAATGGAATTTAGTAGTAAACTAACAGGAAAAGAACCTCTATTACAGAGACATTACCTGGATATGTTCTATGGATTAAAACAGAATTATGACATAAGTAAATCACAAGAAGAATTAGACTACAATCCTAAACATTCGAAAAAAGCTTTACAAGAAGCTTTGAAATATTTAAAAACTGATTGGAAAGAAAACGGTATGTAACAATTTATAAAAAACATAGGGCGGTTAGGTTTAATTTGAAATTCCGTGTTTCTTTACAAATTCGCCAAATATAAAATTTAGCGTTTACGAAAAATAATAAAAGCAAAATATTTATATTTGGCTTAGTACCAATCCGAAATGTATCACTTATTAGCTGCCCTACGTTTCTTATATTGACCGTCGTGTGTAATTAGGAAAGTTCGTGAACAGAAATTCAAGAGAGAAAACTTTAAATTTCTTTCCATTACAATTGAACTCTGAAACTAATGCCAGTAAAAAATGAAAATTAAGTAAATTCAAAACAATATAAACAACTAAATATTTAAATAATGAGAAACTTAAAAACAATTATCGGCCTGTGTATAATAGGACTACCTCTATTTTGTTTCAGTCAAAAAACAAAAAAAACTGATATTGACAAACTCAATATATCAGTAGAATTGGACGAAAATTGGAATATTAAAAATTCGAATACAAGTAAATATGTTTTTATTGAAAATAAAAATTTAAAAACAAGTTTGAAAATTCAAAGTTCTGACTTTAAAAAAGCTCATGATAAAATTTTTAAGAATAAAGACTCCAAATGTGCAGAAAATAATCTCAACAGTTTGTATAATTTTAAAGAAAATGAAAATTACGACATTCATGTAAGCTTTAGTATTAGCAATTCTGAAGTAAAAAAGGATGTAGAAATTATAACTTTAGACAAGATTCTTAATAAGAATGCATATTTAATTAAAGCTAATATTCCTAAAGGTTGTGAAAAATGTAAAGATGAATTTGAAATAATAGTTTCATCTATCAGAGAGATTTAAGAATATTAAACTATACATAACATTGCTATAAGTAATTGCTTGTTTTTACCTACTTCTGAAAAATCCGCGAGGATTTTCAGCTTGGTGTGTACTTGCAAAGTTAAGTGCTAATCCACACAACTACTCATAGCCGAGACCGTAAGGTAATATTAGAGAAATGACAAAAATCGAATTTCTTTTTCATTTACAAGGAGCAAGCTTTCAAGCCTTAAAGTTTGCGGAAAACTATGTGAAAACGGAATTGAAAACCAATTTTAAATATAATGTAATATTCGCGGAATCTACAAATGACACAAATTATGAAGAATTTGATATCTATGAAGAAGATTGCGGAAAAATGAAACTTGATTTAATTGATTCCGAAGTTGTAGATTTACTATATAGAAAAGGGAAAATTCCAATTTGGATTGATATAAATGTTCTAAAATCAAGCCGTGAAAGCACGACATTTAATTTACTTTGTGCTGGAAGATATTCTGATAATAAAGAAAAATTTTATTATAATCACAACGGTTCAAGGCCTTTTGGAGTTAAAAGCCCAAAATTACCAATGGGGTATGAAGAAGGAACAAAGTTTAAATTATAATAACATTGGATAACTTAGATATTAAAATACTTAATAGACTTTTCAAAGAGCTCTGGCTTCAATCTAACGATTGTAAAGAGCCAATTGAAAATATGTGGTTTTTAATATCTGAGATTTCGAAATCAACCGAAAAATCAAGAAATGAAGTTAGAAAATATCTTGAATTTCTGATTAAAAATAATATCCTAAAAATAGTATCAGACAATCCAATGCTATACTCTTTTACTGAAATCGGAAAAGAAATCAAAACGGAATCTGATATAGAAAAAATCAACATTACCTAACCTGATGTATAAAACATAGCTAATAAGTAATAAACAAAAGGTAAATGCTTATTTTCGAAGACCGTCAAATTTTTAATTTGGCTTTTAAAGTGAAAAAAATTAAAAACAAAATATAAAAATTCGGCTCTGTGTTAATCCGAAATGTTAGTGTCTTTTTGAGCGCTACGTTCCATACACAAGTCATTAACAATAAAATAAAAAATGAAGAACAGAGAAACAATTATTTATTTCTTATTAGGTATTGGATTATTTCTATTGATCATAGGAATTTTTTACAGAAAATGGAACCTATTCAAGATATTAAAACCAAGAAAAGCAATAGGGAGATTTATACGTGACATGTTAGGTGAACGAGGAAGTCAAATTTGGGTACTATTTGTAGCTTTTACTTTCTTTTTATTCCCTGGTTTATATTTATCGTATTTACATTACATAAAACCCCAATTACCACCTGAATATTCGCAAAAAACAGATAAAATAGCTTTAAGATATGTAATAGAACCTAAGAAAATAGATGACGGATGGACAACTTCAGCACCGATTGAATGGACAACTGTTGATATTATTAAAGGAAAGCTAAGTTATACTAACCTTGATTCCTATGACAGTATTAGCTTTAGAGATAATTACCTGAACAAATTGCCCGATTTTGTATGGAATATGAAAAACCTGAAATCTCTGAATTTAGAAAATAATAAAATATCCGTATTACCTATAAAAAAGGTTAAAAAATCTAATATTAATAAAATTTATATTATAGGTAATCCTATCACAAATGAGAACGTTAATCAAATTAAAGACTTAGGAATTACTATAATCAATGAAAAATAATTCTAGTGCTAACAATGGCTATAATATCACAGAAACAAATGAACAAAGTATTTTTACTGTCAGTACTCATATCAATTAATACAACTTTTTCTCAAACGAATTCGCATTCAAATAAATCATTTGTCACAGATTCTATTTTTCAATCATACTGTAATCCTAACGAGCCTGGAATGGCTATCGGGATTGTTCAAGATGGAAAAGTTATCTATAAAAACTCAAAAGGAATGGCAGACCTTTCAAATCGCCTTCCAATAACCAGTTCAACAGTATTTAATATTGCTTCTGTTTCCAAACAATTCACAGCACTTTTGGCTCTTATTGCAGAACAAGAAGGAAAATTTAAGCTAAACGACGACATTAGAGAGTATCTACCAGAATTAAAAAATATACCAAATAAAATCACAGTTAAGCAACTTGCCAATCATACTCATGGATTGCCAAATTATTCCGACTTGACTGCAATGATGGGGTTTGACTTGGCTACCCCAATTCGCAATGAGCAAGCAGTAGAAACAATCTTGGGTGCAAAACAAGTAAATTTTAAAGCAGGCACACAATATCAATATGGTAATTCGGGATTTATGCTTCTTGCCGAAATATTAAAGCGTGTTTACGAAAAACCATTTCCGATACTTTTAAAGGAAAAGATTTTTGAACCACTCAATATGACTCAAACCTCAGTAATTGATGCCCCTAATATTATTATAAATGACAAGGCAATTGCATATAGAAAGAATGGTGATTTCTATTCTGAACATATGAATAGGCAAATGGAGTGTGGTTCATCTAACATCCATACAACATTAGATGACTTCATAAAATGGAGTGTCAATTTTCAAATTCCAAAAGTAGGGAGTTCAAATCAAATTAATCATTTAACAACAAAGACAGTTTCTATATCTAAAGATGGTGATTTGGGGTATGGGTTAGGTTATTTTATCGAGACATACAAAGGACTTAAAACTGTTTTTCACGGTGGTGGAACTGCAGGATATCGTGCATACATTTTACACGTCCCAGACCATAACTTATCCATTGTCAGTTTGGGGAACAAAGAAGGTTTTGATGGATTACTTATAATTAAGGACTTATTAGAACTATATTTAAAAGATTTCTTAGCAAAACCAAACCCTGTAGAAGTATCATACTCCCCAAAAGAACTAAAGGAATTTGAAGGTGTTTATAAAACTCAACCTGGTCAATATTGGACTATTAAAGCGGATGATAAGAATATTTACTTTGGAGATGATAATACCCCATTACCTTTGATTAGCAATGACAAATTTGGATTTTATCTTCCAACTTCTTATCTAACTTTTCATCCAAATTCTATCGAATTTAGGATAGCCGACTTTAACTATCACTATGAAAAAGTAGAATTTAATCCACCTGTTTTAAGTAAAAAAGAGTTAGAAAAGTATGTTGGCATCTTTAAAAATGAGGAATTTAATACATTTTATGAACTTTTAGTAATCGAAGACAACCTGATAGCCAAACATCTAACAAATGGAGAGATTACTTTGAATCCATTATCAAAAAATAGTTTTTATGCTGAGTATCCCTTAGGAGAATTAAACTTCCAGTTAAATTCAAAAGGAAAAGTAAATGGATTTATTTTGTCTGGCACAAATCTTAACAACATAAAATTCATAAAGGTAAATTAATATTATTAACACGGTGTATAAGTAATAGCGGTTTAAATGATAAAGCTAAAGTATAAACATAAAACAAAGGTCAGTGCAAGACTGAAAAGTTAATGAGTAGAAATCCGCTACTAGTCATACACGATACCATTAGCCACAATTAAAATCTACTAATAACAAAAAGTCTAAAAGAACTTAAAACTGAGCCTGAAAAAACAACGTAATAGTTATAAGTAATTGCTTGTTCTCGCCTACTTCCGAAAATCATCTCTTTTTATTCTTTCTGGCTAATATCTTTAAATTTTAACATCTTTGATTAATAGCCGAACTTAAGCTATACGTACTAGCAACCGACCAAACGAACCAATAAGATTTAAAATCATTAATTACGATACTTGGAGATATCCAGTTTCTCTAAATCTCCATTATTAATTCTATACTTGACAGATAATTCATGAGCGAATTTATAGTTACTATAGGTAGGCCGAGTTTGAAACCAAGTGATGCTTGGTACAGGGCGAAACATCCAATATAGTGTGGTGAGCTCATGCATTTGAGAATTGTAAATATCAATATGTACTTTTTCGCCAGATAAAATAATAAGTAGAAAAGACATATATTCGACCAAATAAGGCAACTTCTCTTCTCGATAAAATCTTGTACTATCAATAGTCATTGTATTCATCTTAATATTAGATAACGCTATACAGGCTTCACTCCACCAGCCATTTGGATGTAATTTTGCTTCCTCTTTAAACCCCTGTGCTAATTGTTGCCTATAAATATGATGGGTAGCAACCAGACTCTTCATGGACTCATTTATGTGATCATGTGCCGAAAAAACACCTTCTATACTCTTTATAAATTGAGAGACATTAATATTTTGGTCAACATTTGCTCCTATAAAATCTATGATTTGTTTTGTTTCTTCTTCATTTTTCATTCCAAAATGAATGGATTCATCATGTAATATTGCAAATCTACCCGAACAAATGTTCTGGATATTCTTATCAAACATTTCGGGTCGGATATCAAATAATGTTGCGCCTTTGTTTAAAGATTGCGCTTTGATGTAATTTAAGTAACGCGCCTCTATTCTATTTTTAGATGTTTCTAGTTGACATGCTGCTTCTACAGCTGCCAGCATTTTTTCTTCATTACCAGACTCAATAAATTCACAGATCTTATGTAAATTATCCGCAGCTACGTTATAGTTATTTGTTCGTAACAACTCAATATTATATGCTGGAAACGAGATATTTGATGCAATAGATAACTTGCCATTTTTTATTGTCAACCGAAGTTGATCAACCTTTTGCTCCAGGGAGCTGTATAATATGGTTAAATCCTCCTTAGGAAATCTTTCGAGTTCTTTTTTCTCTCCATTCAATGTTAATTCACCATTAAAAATTAAGTTAACAGGTTTGTAGCTCCCTTCTCTATAGCTAACGTTACAATCTATTTCATATTTTTCCCCATAGTAAAAATTGTAATCGACCAAAATATCATTGATTATAGTTTTAATATCAACACATATTATTTCTATGGGCTTATCTTTTCTAAGGATAACTTTTACTTTGCTTTCAGATCCAATTTTGGGCACTACACACTGCAAAACAGCCAAAAACATAAGGTTTGATCGAACTAACATGTCCAAACCAGCATGCCTCACTTCCAATCGTTTACCTTTTTGATAAGCACCAAACGGATTAATATTAAAATTAGATAATCTATCTAGATAAAATGTAGCAATATAGTCGATACCTGCATCAAGGTACATATTAGCTTGTTGTTCTAAGAAAGCTTCTGGGTCATTAAATTCTTCTATCATCCCATAGTTGTCTCTAGAACTAGGGTAATTACCAAAAGCTTCAATATTTTCTCCAGAAACCTTAAATTGTAATACTTTAAGACCATGATGTCTTGCAAACAATTCTCGATACGCATTATGATTTATGGCTTTTAGAACCTTGCTTTTTTCGCCGTTTACAATCAAATACTTATTCGCTTTGATCTTTGTTCGACCTTTATTATTATCCGTACTACATCTCACTATAATTTCGACTTCGTCATAATCTTCGGAAGCCAATTCTGTTAAAATACTTTTTTTTGTGGCCTCAAAATATTTCGATACATCCGTCATATCATGTCGGTTTTCAAATAGAAAGTTTTACACGGGCAAATTACAAAAAAGAATAAGTCAATTTGGACAAAATACTTCATTCAGCAAAAAACCGTATTCTAATAATTAAATAAAGTCCAGAAAGAACATCAAACGGTTCAAGATTATATGGATAGCGACTGGATTTATATTCAAATCGTATTGCTTTATTTTTTGTAGATTACCTGCCAACAATGTAACTTACAAAAACACGTTATACCCATGCACAAACACATTAAAACACATATGGACAAAATACTACTTATAATATTAGTTTTAAGTTTCAATATTAGTTTTTCCCAAACTAAGGTTGAACAAATCGACTTATCTGCGTGTGCTTTGGATTTAACGAAGCAAAAAGTAACTTATGATCCAGGTTATTTTTCGATTGACTACCCTAATGGAGATGTTCCAAGCGACAAAGGCGTTTGTACAGATGTTATAATTCGTGCCTATCGTAAAATAGGAACTGACCTACAAAAAGAAGTGCACGAAGATATGAAAGCTAACTTTAGTGCTTATCCAAAAATCTGGGGACTTAAAACAACCGATAAAAATATTGACCATCGTAGAGTTCCGAATTTAATGACATTTTTTAAGCGTAAAGGTGCAGAGAAACCAATATCAAATAAAGCCAAAGATTATTTACCTGGAGATGTTGTTTGTTGGAATTTAGGCGGAGCCATAACCCATATAGGAATTGTAGTTGATAAAAAATCTAAAGATGGAAAACGGAATTTAATAGTTCACAACATTGGTAGCGGACAAGTCTTAGAAGATTGCCTTTTTGATTTTAAAATCATAGGACATTACAGATATAAAATATAAATAACAATCTTTACTCAACAGAAAAAGACACAAAAGCTTAAATGAAGAAAATCAATATAACTCAAAACTTAAAGAGGCTAAACCTTAAACTTCCTAACGTATCTACCCCAGGAGGAAACTATGTTTCGGTGAACATCCGAGGAAATATTGCCTACATCGCCATTCAGTTTCCAATCCTTAATGAAGAATTCCTATATCAAGGGAGATTAGGAAATGAAATGAGTACAGAACAAGGTTATAAAGCCATGGAATTATGTGCCCTGAATGTTTTGGCTCAGGTAGATAAAAAAGTTGGATTTGATAATATTATTGGACTTAATCATATTGATGCATATTTTCAATCTGGAAAGAATTGGGACGATTCGCCAATTGTTGCAAATGGAGCATCGGACTTATTTGTGAAAGTTTTAGGAGATAAGGGGCAACATTCAAGAGCTATATTTGGTGTTGAAAAATTACCAAGAAATTTTAGCGTAGGACTTACAGCTTCCTTTACAATCACGCCTAAATAAAACAATACACAAATGCAAAATATAAAAGTTAATAACCAAAACCAACTATACATATTAGTTTTAAAAATTCCTACTTTAATTTTCCAGATCCTTATATACTAAATGCTACACGATTAACTTACTTGGTCACCCTTCTTTATTATGAATAATATCCTATTTCACTGAATACAGTGTAATATATACAAATAGACACATCTATCTTTGCTAATGCTTATACATGTTGAATTTTAGCGACGAAAATTGAATGCTAAATTTAGAATGCTAACATTTATGGTATTTGCCTTTTCTGTTGTTCATATTACAACTGAAAAAACAAAGTTCATGATTAAATTTATTTAGGATTAAAAAAAACGTTCTTAAATGATTGAAAATCATTGACTATAATACTGTTGACAAGCATTAAAGAGCATTTGTAAAATAGATTAAAAAATGAAAAAAATAATTGGAGTCTTAATAAGTTTCATCTTTTTAACGTGTTGTAAAAATAGTGGTGACAATAAAAACGAAGCTCCTAATATTGAAAAGGATAGTAATAGGTCGGAAATCGATTCTGTTCTTAATCTCCCATTGAAAAACCGCCCAGATTCTATAAAAATTGAAAAAGCAATTAACATTGAAGAGGATACCAATTACGTAAAAACCGATTCTATAATTGAAATTAATTTAAAAAAATATCCTGACTCTGTAAAGATTAGAGAAAAATCGCTAAAAAAAATTCACCTTAATAAAGATATTATTGAGATTATTGATCGGCAAACCTACATTGCCCCATCATATGATTCAAATTATTCCTCTTTAAGCATCTTAATCAAAAAAAATGGTAAATATGTGAATGAGATTTGTCAAGACAAATCATGGACTTCGCTTGAAACCGTTGACATTCATAATATTGGATTTGAAGAATGGAGAGAAATAGAAAACGTAGAATGCATCCATCATGCCCAAAACAATAAAATGGTAGTAATAAAATTAGGCTATTACCCCTCTGCTCCTGGCGGTGAAACTTTTGCATTAATAAGTTTAAATAATGATGAGATTAAACCCTCAAAAACATATCACATAGATGGCTATCTTCAATGTCATAAAGACGACTCGTATTTTAATCATCAGACAGGCTATTTTACGTTTGATGTACCTTTAAAAATAAAACAGACTTCCAAATCTTTAAAAATTGAATTAAATCATTCTAAAATTGAAAAAAAGGGGAGGTATGCATTCTTAAAGATTAGCAAAAATGATCGTCTTAAATTTGCAAAAGAAAATAAAACAATTGAGCTGATTGAAGATATAAACTCGGAAACACCAACTTTTATTAAACTAGATATCAAAGAGGGTATGTCTATAGTATTGGATAAGGTTGCATTTCTTGATGCTACCCTGAAAAACCAAAAGCACCATAACAGTATATTTATTGATTATGAAAATTCATTATTTCAAGACGTTTGGAAAAATGGTATGTATTTGCTAAAAGTGAAAATAGGAGAAAAAGAAGGCTGGACAAGAAGCCAAAAACATTATAGGTTGATTGGTTGTGAACCAGTGGGATAAAGCCTTTACTAGCCAAACCACGTATCGAAATATAGCTTCTCAGATAAAAAAATTATGAATGGTTTAATAAATGGTTATGAACCAATATACAGAAAATATTGAAAGACATGAGATTTTTAAAAACTATATCTATTTTAACTATTTTCTTGATGGCTTCCTGTTTATTAGATAATAAAACAGCAAACATTTACAGCTATGAAATTAATTCTAGGGCTGAAAAAATAGAAACACTAAAAAAATATTTAATCAAGACCTCGGGTTTGGTCGATGCTGAATATCATATTTGGTTTCAGGATAATGGAACAGGAAGAATTCCTGGGCCTTCAGACTACAATATTAAACTTGCATTAAAAATAGATAAGGATTCCATCGATTCATGGATAAATCACCTTGAACCATCATCAAAAAAAATATCAATTGAAAACTGGAAGGGTTTAAAACTTAACAATGAGGTTTGGTTACTTAATTCAAAACCCGAATTGTATCACTCTAGCTCGAAAACAGAAATAAAATTGGTATTCCGAAAAGAGCATGTTATTCTAGGAATATATTCGACCACACCGTTAACTCTTGATGACATAGATGCATGAACAAGTATAAGTCGTGTAAATTACATAGCTAGTTAGCACATAAAAAAATCACACACAAAACCACTAATGAGAGTTTGTAAGACCATGCAGAAATAATCAGCCTTTTTTCAACTCCAGCTTTTCAGCAAAATAGTCGCAGAAATCTTTCATGGTAGCACTCATCTTATCATCTTGAGTTGCCCTGCGAAACGTATCGCTCATTGCCATTAAAGTTTGATGAAAAAACACTTTCATTTCGTCAACTGGCATATCTTTGGTCCATAAATCGATACGAAGTGTTTCCTGTTTTTTAGAATCCCAAACGGCAAGCATCATTGCTTTTGCCTCCTCATTCGTGATACCACCATCTTCCGCTGTCCAATGTAATTTCTCTGGTACTCTATTCGCATCAAGTTCAACATTTAATTCTATTTTAGAAGTTATTTTATCAGACATTATTTTCGTGGTTTAAACTTTGAATTATTAAAAATATCTTCGGCACTTGTTATTAACATATCTTTTAAGCCCACTTCATTTTGTGCCATGTAAGCTCTTACAATTTGCCAACCTATATACTGGCCTAAACGTCCTGGAGAATTCGTATCGATGCCTTCTAGATAAAACTTAGAAAACGGTGCAGGATTTATAAATCTAACCAGCAATTTAGAATCTGTACTAAACAACAATTCGTGCTCTACAAAATGACGCCAAATATAGCTTTCGTTTGCAATAGCCCAGTCCAATTGTTCTTGCGAATACCCAATACGTTCGGCATCCGTTTTAAAAGGAACCACAGCATCTTTAAAATAAAGCTGCTTTCCAAAATATATCATTTCGTCCAACAAGGTTTTGTTTTGACTTTGATATATGTATCTTTTAGCATATTCCTCTGCTAGATCGACCACTATGCGTTCTTTCATTAAATGCGCACTTATATACTTTGGAATGTTGACATAAAATTCATGCTCGCCCCCTAAATAGGCATCTAATGCCAGTATAGCAATAGTATCTGTAACAATAACTCTATTTCTATAATCTACATCGCTTGTGGTCGTTATAATTCTTGGTGGGTTAAATTCAGGAAAATAGTATTTTAAATGATTAAATAGCGATTCTATTTCCAACTCCGTTTCATCAAAATGATCAAATTTACTTTCTACAGCCTTGAACAATTGCACCTGTAAAGTATCTTTAATTTTGGCAATCCAAAATGAATCTTTGTATTTTTCTGAAAGCATAAAAGGGTATGCTTTCTTTAATTCCGGTAATTTTTTTGGAGTGATTTTGGAAAATAGCAAATCAAAACGATCCACCTTAATATCGGTATCTATTTTAGCTATTTCGGCTTCTAACCCATTCTCATCTTTACAAGAAATAGTAATCAACAATATAATTACGCACAATAATAAATACTTCATATAAAACTTAAACGACATAAATTTTTATTAATTGAGGTGATTCGTTTATTTTTGTTTGCAAAGGTACTATTCTTAGATTTAAATTCATTTAATATGCAAACAGAAAAAGTTGTAGACTATATTGTTAACTGGTTAAAAGATTATGCTACAAATGCTGGTGTTAATGGTTTTGTAGTTGGTATTTCTGGAGGTATTGACTCTGCAGTAACCTCAACTTTATGTGCAAAAACGGGTTTAAATGTACTCTGTATAGAAATGCCTATTCACCAAGCTGAAAGTCATGTAACAAGGGCACAAGAGCATATCACTCAACTAAGAAATCAATTTGATAATGTAAGTGATACACGTACCGATTTAACACCTGTTTTTGAAGAATTTAAAACCGAAGTGTTTTTTGATGGCGATCAAGCCACAATAGATATGGCCTTAGCAAATACACGAGCACGATTACGCATGACCACACTCTACTACTATGCTGGACTTTATAAACTTTTAGTTGCTGGAACAGGTAATAAAGTAGAGGATTTTGGTGTTGGTTTTTATACTAAATATGGCGATGGTGGTGTCGATTTGAGTCCAATTGCCGATTTGGTAAAATCGCAAGTCTACAAATTAGGTGCCTATCTACAAGTTCCAGAATCTATTATGCAAGCCGAACCAAGTGATGGGCTATTTGGTGATACCAGAAGTGACGAAGATCAAATAGGGGCTTCGTATCCCGAGCTTGAATGGGCTATGAAAATGGACGATGAAGGCAAAAACACCAGCGATTTTTCTGGTAGAGAATTGGAAATTTTTAAAATCTACAAACGCTTTAATACGGCTAACAAACATAAGATGATTCCTATACCTATCTGCAACATTCCCAACAATTTAATGTAGGATTTTGTAGGTTATTCAAAAAATCACTACATTTACCGCAAGCTTACTCTCTCAATTATAATACCAATCTCTAACTAAATATTATAAAAAGCTTAAATTATGATTAAATTATTGATAGCAGACAACCACCCGATTACGAGGAAGGGTCTAGAAGTTTTATTCTCAGCTTCACCCAACATTAAAATTGTAGGAAGTGTAGATGATGGCGAAGCCATTTTAGAATTTATTAAAAAAAACCCTGTAGACATTATTTTAACTGAAGCTGATTTCCCCAAACTAAATGGGTTGACAGTACTACGTTATTTAAAAAATGATTACCCAGACATTAAAACCATTATTTTTAGTGGCCAACCTGAGGAAGTTTATGCCATAAACGCCATTAAAGCTGGTGCAGCGGGGTACTTAAACAAATCTGTAAATGTTATTACTATTAACGAGGCCATATTAAAGGTACACGATGGAGGGATTCATTTAAGTAACGAATTAACTCAGCAATTAGCATTTGGAAATAGAGTTAATAAAAGTGGTACTTTTTACAAAAAACTCTCAACCAGAGAAGCCGAAGTTTTAAAACTGTTAACCGTTGGTAGAAAAAACAAAGAAATCTCTAAAGAACTCGATATTAACGAGAAAACAGTTAGCACTTACAAGGCAAGATTAATGAGAAAACTAAAAGTAACCAACTTAGTTGACTTAGTTAATCAAGCTAAACTTAGTGAACAATTATTATAGCACACGACTTAATTTTCTAGAGAGTAGCATTTTTAAGCCAGAATAGTCTTTGACTTCTTCAAGAACATTTCTATTGACATTATTTTTATTTTGTAATGTTTCTTGTTGAAATTCTTTCACTTTTTGGTCTATTAAAAAACATCGTAGGCTTAAAATCGTTTCACTAACCAACTGTGCGACACTATGTATTTTTTCTTTTGGAAAAATATTCATACGTTTCCAGTCATCTAGTGTATAGCGTTCATCTTCCATTAAAATAGAGGTGATTTCGCTGGACATTTGATTATCTATTGTGTTTATAAATGATTTTAGTTCAAAATCAGGATTCTGATTTAGTGCGTCTATAATACTATAATACAAAGTTTTAAACTGGGTATTAGAAAATTCCATTTCATCATCTTGAAGGTCTAGAAATATTTTTTCGAAGACCTTCGCTTGATGGATGACTGGCTCTAAAACCAGTTCACCTTTATCATTTTCCTTTAAAACCAAATCTTCAAAGTCTTCTACTTTGTTGCCATAAAGCAACAGAACCTCAATAATTTTGCGTTCTAAAACATACTGCACATCAACTTTTTTTACAGGTTGCTGATGCTTGATCACTTCAAAGGCTTTTTGATCTTTTTTGAATTGTTTATTTTCTTCTTGAAATTCTTTTTTATTTATTTGAGCCAATGTACTAAACAAAACTTCTTCACTTATGTCCATGATTCTGGCACATTCCTGAATATAAATTTCCTTTTTAATACGATCTGGGATTTTAGAAATGCTATTCACAATATCTCTAACCGTATCTGCTTTTTTTATAGGATCGTCCTTCGATTCTTCATATAAAACGGCTGCCTTAAATTGAATAAAATCCTTTGCATTTTTATTTAAATACGTTGTAAGTTCCTCAAGCGTATTTTGTTTAGCAAAACTATCTGGATCTTCGCCTTCCGGAAAAGTACAAACTTTCACATTCATACCTTGCTCCAATATGAGGTCAATACCTCTTAAAGAAGCACGCATACCTGCGGCATCTCCATCAAAAAGTACCGTGATGTTTTTTGTTAGCCTATTTATAAGTCGAATTTGCTCAGATGTTAAAGCAGTACCAGATGAAGACACAACATTTTTCACTCCTGTTTGATGAAATTGAATAACATCTGTATAGCCTTCAACTAAATAGCAATTATCTTCTTTAGCAATACCCTGTTTTGCATGATAAATGCCATACAACACATTACTTTTATGGTAAATATCACTTTCTGGTGAGTTTACATATTTAGCAGCCTTTTTATCATTGGTCAATATTCTGCCTCCAAATCCTAAAACACGACCACTCATACTTTTAATAGGAAACATGACACGTCCTTTAAATCGGTCAAAACGTTTATCTTCCTTTACAATAGTAAGTCCTGTTTTTTGTAAATAATCGATGTTGTAGCCTTGTTTTAAAGCTTCGTCTGTAAAGGCTTGCCACGCATCAAGCGAATACCCTAAATCAAATTTTTCAATGGTTTCCTGGGTAAATCCGCGCTCTTTAAAATAACTCAATCCAATCGATTTTCCCTGATCTGTTTTATGGAGTATTTTTTGAAAATAGCTATTGGCAAACTCACTAACCAAATATAAACTTTCCCGCTCGTTTGCCCGTTCTTTCTGCTCATTAGACTGTTCAGTTTCCTCTACTTCTATATTATACTTCTTAGCCAGGTACTTAATGGCTTCAGGATACGTAAAATGCTCATGCTCCATTAAAAACGATACAGCCGTCCCTCCTTTACCTGTTGAAAAATCTTTCCAAATCTGTTTTACAGGAGATACCATAAAACTCGGTGAACGCTCATCACTAAAAGGACTTAAACCCTTAAAATTGCTTCCTGCCTTTTTAAGATTTACAAAATCGCCAATAACCTCCTCTACACGAGTAGCTTCAAAGACCTGATCTATAGTTGCTGGTGATATCAAAGTGTCTAATTATCCGTATTTCATCTTCTCTTAAGACAAAGCACAATGGTGTTTTTTTAAATAATATATAATGAACTCCTGCTTATGCAGAAACGATGATGTAAAAATAATACAAACTATTGATATTAGAACCCTAAGGTTTTTTGAATTTAATTTTGTTTCAAGAAATATTAAATAATTCCCTTGAAGGCAACAAATATGTTATAACAATAAAATAAACGGTAAAGAACTCTTTTTGACACATCAGGTTTCCTTGTTAAAAACCTTCACAAACCAAACCGTATCAATCTTATTTCCACCGTTATAAGGGGTATGTCTTTCACTGTAATCAGGGATTTAAAAACACATAGCTGTCTCTATATTTGAAAAATAAAAACAGCTTACAACACAAAAATGAAAAAGTATCAAAAACTGATCCTTATTTGAGTTGTCAGTAATAAATTGAACAATCCCAATGCAAAGATTCATTATTATAATTTTACATTTAATCTCTTTAAATATTTACGGACAGAAATCTGAAATTGAGAACTTGATTAATCAAATAGCAATGAAAGAAGTCCCAGAAAATTTCGAAAATTATTTTTTAGTCCCCAAAAGTTTAGAACAGCCTAAAGTTTATGACTCGCTTCGAAATTATCAAATAAGAAAATTGAAAATGTCTTATAACGACTTGCCACTTGATCTAATTTATAAACAAAACAAAAAGAATACCGATTGGAAAAAATACAACTTAAAAAACGCAAAATACGTTCGTAATGAATACATTCACGATCAGTACATTTACCTAACATCTCCACCAACAGATAAAAATGTTCAATTTGTAAAATACAATATTGACCATAGCGAATACAACCGTTTAATTAAAAATAAAAAGCCCCATACATTAATTGTAAAGAAAAAATGGATTTGGAATAAAAAGAAGATTTGGGACAACAAGAAATTTTATAACGAACTTATTAAGGCTTGGAAGGTTGATGAAGAACAAAATCTAGAAGAAAAAGTTTATTTTCAATTTTCACGACCTGTTTTTTCTAAAGACGGAAAATATGCGAAAGTTTCAATTTTTAAGAACAGCCGTTGTAAAGGAACTGGGTTTACAGCTCTATATAAAAATGAAAACGGAATTTGGAATAAATTAATTGAATATAATAAAGTTGTTTCAGAAGTTTCCATGTCTCACACAAAATGTGGGGATATTTCGATTTCATATAACGACTATAAGGATAATGGATTAAACGATTAGTGACATTAGAAGAAACAAGATCACTTCTATTATGATTAATGTGCAAATAAAACTGTATCTCTAATACAATAAAATCATGTGTTTTTTGTAGCAACCTGATTCAAAACGATTACATTAGAAAGTAAAATAAATATTTTTATATAATGAAAAATGAAATTAGCCTAGACCTATCATCCAATCAAGACATCTTAAATACCATAAACCACTTAATGCATAACTTTAATGAGATAGCTAAGGATTCATGGGACAATTCGGGAATAGAATTCCATAATAGTCTAAATGATACTTTAATAACATTGGAGGCGTCTATACATCCCAATATACCTGGATACAGTGAACTTGCTTTTTATTTGAAAGCTACTGAGAATAAAGATAATTTCAATAAAATAGCTGAATACATTCAACTAGTCATTGAAAAAAATAGTGTTAAACCAATTTGGATGAACGAAGAAATACCCATGGGTTTAAGTGCTGGGTTTTCTTTGGCGAATGCAGACAAGCGTTATATCATAAATTTTATTGATCTTTTAAGAACTCTTGATCTAAACCATGAGGTTTACGAAACCTTTTTTATAGAAATTTTGCTTGGTAAATGGAAGATTTGCGATGAAACCTTACTTTTATTAGCAGCACGATCTGGAAGTCTTTCTGGCCAATGGGGCATAGAAAATTATGAAATTCCTCCTTTAAATCCAGAACAAAAAAACACATACATAAAATATCTACTAGAAGACACTCTTAAATCTAAGGTAATTGATACCGGTCTCTTGATCGATGCATTAGAATTCCTGGATATTTCTATTGATAATGAGAAATTTAAAAGTCTTTTTAAAAATTACAAACCCATATTTAACGAAAGTAACATACCTATTCTAAACCATTTATAATAAGACAATTGCATGTAAGTTTAAAATAGTTTTAACCTGTAGGTTTACATCTTAAAATAACGTATAGACTGTACTTTTGGGTTTTTCTAAAAATAAAACCCAAAAGTCCCTGTAATACCAAATTTTCTGGCATCTGGATTTAAAGTTTCATCTAAATAATTCCCTCTAAAGTTGAAATCTATCCTAAAGACTTTAAAAATATTACCAACCCCTAAACTGTATTCATAATACATTTTATCAGATGGAGCCACTAAAGGAATTTCATTAGGGTTCCCTGTTGTATTCAATAGGATATTCTCATCGGAAATCTCACCCCATACACCACGGATACTAACAATCTCACGAAGGTTGAATTTCCTTAAAAACGGAATCCTTGAAAACAAGCGTCCGTTAAAATTATGTTCTAAATGCAGTGAGGTATATGTATCGGATACAAATTCATAAAAATCCAATTGAGAAAAGGTATTGTAGATCGAGAAATAAGATTGATTCCCTGGTATCACGCTTAGCAACCCAAGCGGCACTTCCCCAAAGGTTTTCCCTGCCTCAATGGTGGTAGTCAATCTACCAAAACCACCAACTTGCCATGGTTGTATATAAGATAATTGTAATTTAGTGTAATCAAAATCACTATCAAGTATGCTCTTATCTCCCCGACTTATTTGGGCAAAAATACGAGCAAAACCATCATTAGCTTCTCGACGCTCCACGCCAAAACCAGTCATTTTTCGTTTTGGAAAAACAGATACAGATAAGGAAGTTTCAAACTGATTAATTATGGATTCCACCCCAGTAGACGTATTATAATCTAAGCTAAAAGTGGGCGATGCCGACTCTAAAGTCCTATAATTGGCTCCTAATCTAAAAATAATATTACGCCAGGGCTCTGCTTCAATCGCCAAACTGGTTAAGTTTATAGACGTTAATTTGTCATTCGTACTGGTTCCAACCACAGAAGAAGATGCCAAACTACGCCCTAAAACGTCTGTAGATGTTGTTAAACTAGCTCCTATTTGCTCGACATCACGCCGATTTCCTCCAGATATAATAAGCCTGTTCTTTTTATCCAACAACCATTTTCCGGAAATACCGTATTTAAATTTATCGTCCCTAAAACCATAAGCCATAAACCCTTCTAATCGCCAAAGGTCATTTCTTCCAAAATAGGTACGCCCCCCTGCCCGTAAACGCAAACCTTCTACATCGTTAAATCCAAAGGTTGAAAATATAGGACCATAATCTAATGGTAGTCTATTAAATTCGATATAACCCGATGCCAGAATACTTCCTAGATTATAAAGTTGTTTAAACTTTTTAACTGTTTTTAAAGTATCTAGCATTTTATAAATTCCCTTTTCATCTTTATTTAAGGACTCTAAGCGATTTTCTGCCCAAAAAGCATCATCTCTATCGTAAACATCTTTGTCGTAGTTATAAACTTCTTGGTCATAGAATTTTTTATCCAATTCTTTATCAAACTCGTAGTTATCGTATAATGTGGTACGCTTGCCATATACGCCACGTGATTTTTCCTTTTTGTTCAAAGCAAAATCAGACATCATATAATCACGTTTTACTAGGAATAAAGAATCGTTTAATACTTCAAACTCCTGTTCTATATAAATTTCTTTTACCCAGTTTATGTTAGCACTCTTCGATGCTTGCAGATTAATTTCCTTGATGGCATATGTGCTATCGGCGACCCAGAAATCGCCTTTAAAAGTCAGCTCGTTTTTACGCCTTGGGTAATATATAATGTTATAGCACCATTTATTATCTATAAAAGCACTATCCGATAATACATAATTGTAGGTATTAATTCCCGTTTTAGATAGTGGACTTACAAAACTTTTGTCAAAAAACTTTAAGTAATTATCATATACATTATAATCGGAATACAAATCATCAACAAAATCAATGATCACCTGGTTATCACTAAACCCAGAGTTTTTATTCCCTTCTAATACTTCCTTTTGCTTATTAAGGATATTATCACCATAAACTCTGGAAACGGCCTCGTTAATAAACATAGGCAAATAGGTTTTACCTGTTACTCGCGATGTATCTACTTCATTAAAAACAAACTCCATACCCCTAAAAAGCTTACTTTTTATAAGGGCACTGTCTATGGTATTAATATCGAATTCTACTTTCTCATACTTATCATATTCGTACTGCTTGTGTAGGTTCAAACCATTTTTACGTTTATGCTCCCAAATTTTCCTAAGAAGGTCAATTGCTGGGTTATTCTTTTTTGATTGTTTTCCTGTCGTTATAACAACTTGGTCTAATTCTGCATTTTCTTCTTTTAAAACAAACTTCAAATTATAATTTACCTTTTTATCTAAAGGCACATTTAAAAGTTCATAACCAATAAAAGAAATTGTTAATGCATCCCAATTTTCGTCAGATTCTAAATAAAATCTCCCATTTTCATTTGTTATGGTTCCTATGGTAGACCCTTTAAAAATAACGTTTGCAAACGCTACAGGTTCGTTAAACTCATCAAATACATAACCGCTGGCTTTGGTTTGCGCTATTGCAAAAAATACATTTAGTAGGTAAAGAGCAAAAAGTAATTTTATTTTCATCAAAAAAATTTAATTATTTTCTATAAAGACAAATATAATTTGTCCTTGGTTGCATGAAATTGAAAAAATATGGTTTGAATCTATTTCATAATACAAAAAAACTTCATCAACAATCGTGCTAATGAAGTTTATATAACGTAAAAAATATTAATTTATTTGTACAATACTTTTTTTACTGCTTTAATAACATCGTTACTGTTTGGTAACCATTCTGCTAATAAAACAGGGGAATACGGAGCAGGCGTATCTGCTGTATTAATTTTTACAATAGGAGCATCTAAATAATCAAATGCTTCACTTTGTACTAAATAAGTAATTTCGGTAGCCACATTTCCAAAAGGCCATGCTTCTTCTAAAACGACTAATCTGTTGGTTTTTTTAACCGATTCTACAATCGCTTTTCTATCCATAGGACGAACGGTACGCAAATCAATAATTTCGCAAGAAATATTTTCTTTAGCTAATTCGTCTGCTGCTTTATAAGCTTCTTTAATAATTTTCCCAAAAGAAACAATCGTTACATCGGTTCCTTCTCGTTTGATATCTGCAACACCTAAAGGCAATATATACTCCCCTTCTGGCACTTCGCCTTTATCTCCGTACATTTGTTCGCTTTCCATAAAAATAACTGGATCATCATCGCGAATTGCTGCTTTTAATAGACCTTTAGCATCATAAGGGTTAGATGGCACCACAACTTTTAAACCTGGTGTGTTAGCAAACCAATTTTCAAATGCCTGAGAGTGGGTGGCTCCTAATTGTCCAGCAGAAGCAGTAGGACCACGGAAAACAATTGGACATTTAAATTGCCCACCAGACATCTGTCTGATTTTCGCAGCATTATTTATAATTTGATCAATTCCAACTAAAGAGAAGTTAAACGTCATATACTCAACAATCGGTCTATTACCTGTCATTGTAGAACCAATAGCAATCCCAGCAAAACCAAGTTCTGCAATAGGTGTATCAATAACACGTTTATCACCAAATTCATCCAGCATGCCTTTCGATGCTTTATAAGCACCATTATATTCTGCTACTTCTTCACCCATTAAATAAATGCTTTCATCTCTACGCATTTCTTCACTCATGGCTTCGCAAATAGCTTCTCTAAATTGAATTGTCTTCATTAACTTATTTTTTATTCGAATTGCAAAAATAGGAATTATTGATTATAATTTGATATAAAAAACAACAGTAAAATTATCCGCAAAAAAAAATTATTAATTTTACAGAAATCGTATACGAATAATGAAGATTTGTTACTTTAAATTCGCTCTAATTCTTTTTATTTATTCCTCAGTTAACCAATCAAAGGTTTATAAATTCTTAAAGAAATATTAATAATTATGCATTTTTTGATAATTATTCCGAATATTTACTATGCATGCATAGTAAATATTCGGAATAAAATAATTAACTTCGTAGCCTCAAAAAACTAAACTCAATTAATATAATAATATTATGAAAATATTAGTGTGCATTAGTCATGTTCCTGATACGACATCTAAAATTAATTTTAGTGAAGGTGACACAAAATTCGACACCAATGGTGTACAATTTGTAATTAATCCAAATGACGAATTTGGTTTAACCCGTGCTATGTGGTTTAAAGAAAAACAAGGTGCTCATGTTACTGTTATAAATGTTGGTGGTGCAGAAACAGAACCAACACTTCGTAAAGCTTTGGCTATTGGTGCCGATGCAGCTATTAGGGTTAACGCTATGGCATCAGATGGTTTTTCGGTAGCCAAACAATTAGCCAACGTTATTAAAGACGATACTTACGATTTAGTTATAGCTGGCCGTGAATCTATAGATTATAATGGTGGTATGGTTCCTGGCATGATTGCTGGGTTAACCAATGCTAACTTTGTAAATAATTGCATTGGTTTAGAAGTAGATGGTACTTCTGCTAAAGTAATAAGAGAAATCGATGGTGGAAAAGAAACTGTTTCTACAACACTTCCATTGGTTATTGGTGGTCAAAAAGGATTGGTTGAAGAAAGTGATCTTAAAATACCAAATATGAGGGGTATCATGATGGCACGCCAGAAACCTTTAACAGTTGTTGAGCCTATTGAGGCTGGCGCAGAGACAACCTCGATTAAATTTGAAAAACCTGCTCCTAAAGGAGCCGTAAAATTAGTTTCGGCAGACAATTTGGATGAATTAGTAAGCTTACTTCATAACGAGGCTAAAGTTATTTAATGCGGTATTCCTGCGAAAGCTGGAATCTTTTAAATTGAAACTAAATTATTATAAAATAACAACTCCTGTTACAGTTAATTATAAAAATGAATACCCAAGACAGGAAATTAGGAAAATAAAATATTAATCATACCCTGAAACGAGTCCAGGGTGACGAAAAATAAAATTTTATGTCAGTTTTAGTATATACAGAATCAGAGCAAGGCACGTTTAAAAAAGCCGCTTTAGAAGTTGCTTCTTATGCCAAAGCAGTAGCAAATCAATTAGGTACAACAGTTACAGCCATTACTATAAATGTTGATGATGCATCTGAATTAGGAAATTATGGTGTCGATAAAGTTTTAAATGTAACAAATACACAATTACAATCTTTTAATGCCAATGGTTATGCTGAAGCCATCAAACAAGCAGCAGAAAAAGAAGCCTCAAAGGTTATTGTGGTAAGCTCTAGTGCAGATAGTAAATACTTAGCCCCGCTTTTGGCTGTTGGTTTAAATGCGGGATATGCTTCTAATGTTATTGAAACTCCAGCTAGTACATCGCCATTTACAGTTAAGCGTACGGCATTTACCAATAAAGCTTTCGAAATATCTCAAATTAATACCGAAATAAAAATCATAGGGGTTTCTAATAATTCATTTGGGTTGGTAGAAAATAGTGGAAACCTTTCCACGGAAGACTTCTCGCCTTCAATTTCGGATTCAGGAATTAAAGTAGAATCTGTTGATAAAGCAACAGATAAAGTTACCATTGCAGATGCCGAGATTGTTGTATCTGCTGGTCGTGGATTAAAAGGACCTGAAAATTGGGGTATGGTAGAAGAACTAGCAGATGTATTAGGGGCAGCAACAGCATGCTCTAAGCCTGTTTCGGATTTAGGATGGAGACCTCACAGTGAACATGTTGGGCAAACTGGTAAACCTGTAGCATCAAACTTATATATAGCTATTGGTATTTCTGGAGCTATTCAACATTTAGCTGGAATTAATGCTTCTAAAGTAAAAGTGGTCATCAATACGGATGCTGAAGCGCCTTTCTTTAAAGCTGCAGACTATGGTGTTGTTGGAGATGCTTTTGAAGTTGTACCACAACTTACAGAAAAATTAAAGACTTTTAAAGCGCAACAATAAATAATTTTTTATAAATTGTATAGTCGTATAGAACTGCTTAAATTAGCACTAAATACTTAATTCTGTCTTAGTCAGTTGGTAAAGTCCTAATTTAAACAGTTCTTTGCGTTTTTATAAATTATGAGTTTAGTAAGATTAAATATAAAAGGCATATCCTATAGCCAAACCCAAAACGGCGCTTACGCATTGATTTTAAATGAATTAGATGGCGATCGTAAACTTCCAATCGTTATTGGTGCTTTTGAAGCACAATCTATTGCCATAGCTTTGGAGAAAGAAATTAGACCTCCCAGACCATTAACGCACGATTTATTTAAAAATTTCGCTGATCGTTTCGATGTGGTTGTAAAACAAGTAATCATCCATAAATTAGTCGATGGCGTTTTTTATTCTAGTTTAATATGCGAACGTGATAAGATTGAAGAAATTATTGATGCTAGAACCAGTGATGCTATTGCTTTAGCACTTCGTTTTGATGCACCTATTTTTACTTACAAAAACATTCTTGACAAAGCTGGAATATATTTAAAAGTGAATCCGAAGGAAGAAGGTGAAAATGAGGACAGTATTTTGGTAGACGACATGATTTCTAGTGAATTAGAACCTGAAACACCTCGCGAAAATCTTAAAGGAAAAACACTTGAAGAATTAAATAGCTTATTAGAAGAAGCTGTTTCTAATGAAGATTATGAAAGAGCAGCGCATATTCGCGATGAAATCTCAAAACGAGAATAATATTTACTTCTAAATATGAAACAGTTTTCTTTGCTTATTGCCGTTGTTTTTTTCTTATTGACGTCATCCATTATAGCGCAAGAGGCAAATGAAACTATAAAGTTGGATTCCGTTCAAAATGAAACGACCATTCAACAAACAGCAACTGCAAATAATTTTGCCGATACTCTAAACATCAATAGCACTAACCTTAAAACTGAAAATGTATCGACCGAAAATAGTACGAATATTTCAGTAAGTACCATTATTCCAAGTCAGGGATTTTCATTTAATAGTCTATGGAGAGGAGCTTTAGGCATGCTTTCTTTAATCTTTCTAGCCTTTCTTTTCAGTAGTAATAGAAAAGCTATTAATTGGAAAATTGTAGGGATTGGTCTAGCTTTTCAATTACTAATTGCTATTGGGGTTTTGAAAGTTGAATTCATTAAAGGCATTTTCGAATTTATTGGAGGCCTTTTTGTTGAAGTGTTAGAATTTACAAGAGCAGGCAGTAAATTCTTGTTTGAAGGTTTAGTTGTAGACATGGATACCTTTGGCTTTATATTTGCTTTTCAAGTATTGCCAACCATCATATTTTTTTCTGCATTGACCTCTGTCTTATTTTATTTAGGCATCATTCAAAAAGTAGTAAAAGCCATGGCTTGGTTGCTTTCTAAAGCCTTAAAAATTTCTGGGGCGGAAAGCTTGAGCGTTGCAGGCAACATCTTTTTAGGCCAAACAGAAGCACCTCTTTTAATAAAGGCTTATTTGGAAAAGATGAATAAATCTGAAATGCTTTTAGTCATGATTGGAGGTATGGCAACCGTAGCTGGTGCCGTATTGGCAGCGTATATAGGTTTTTTAGGAGGCAATGATCCAGAACTCAGATTGTTTTATGCAAAGCACCTTTTAGCTGCATCTGTTATGGCTGCTCCTGGAGCTATAGTTATTTCCAAAATCCTGTATCCACAAACAGAAGATATTAATACAGACGTAAAAGTTTCTCAAGAAAAAATTGGAGCTAATTTTTTAGATGCTATCGCCAATGGTACTACCGAAGGCTTAAAACTTGCTGTTAATGTTGGCGCTATGCTCCTTGTGTTTGTTGCTTTTATTGCCATGTTTAATGGCATTCTGGGATGGATTGGTGATGTGTCTTCAATAAATACATGGGTGGTTAACAATACGCCATATGAAAGCTTATCTCTTGAACTAATTTTAGGCTATGTGTTTGCACCTCTTATGTGGCTTATCGGCGTCGCTAAAGAAGATATGGCTTTAATGGGACAACTATTGGGCATTAAATTAGCAGCTAGTGAATTTATAGGCTATATACAACTAAGAGACTTAAAAGAAGCTACAAATATAGTTCATCTTAACTACCAAAAGTCTATAATTATGGCAACTTATATGCTTTGTGGTTTTGCCAATTTTGCTTCTATAGGTATTCAAATTGGGGGTATAGGCTCTCTGGCTCCTGGTCAGCGTAAAACCTTATCTAAGTTTGGTATGAAGGCCTTAATTGGAGGCACTATCGCTTCTTTAATTTCTGCTACTATTGCGGGCATGATTATTGGGTAAGCTACATATTGTTTGCATAAATAAGGGACGATCGTAATTATCTTTTTGTAAATTAACTTACTCTAGTATTTTGTAAAAAAGCAAAACTCGCAATAGCGTAGAATGGTTAATAACTTTATAATATCATTAAGATATGAAATAAATAAGCTAAGTAGTTTTTTTTATTTTTAAACCTAGAAAATTTAAGTTCAATTTAAAGAGATTCCCACCTCCGTGGGGAATGTTATGCAACAATATCACGACCTAGTAAAACACGTTTTAGAAAACGGAAATGAAAAAGGAGATCGTACCGGAACTGGTACCAAAAGTGTTTTCGGATACCAAATGCGATTTGATTTAAGTGAAGGGTTTCCAATGGTTACCACTAAGAAACTACACCTAAAATCTATTATTTACGAATTACTTTGGTTTTTAAAAGGGGATACCAATATAAAATATCTCACAGAAAATGGTGTACGTATTTGGAATGAATGGGCTGATGCCAATGGTGATCTTGGACCTGTTTATGGACACCAGTGGCGCAACTGGAATAGCGATGAGATTGATCAAATTAAAGAAGTTATTCATACTTTAAAAAACAATCCTAATAGCCGACGTATGCTTGTTTCTGCATGGAACCCATCTGTACTACCAGACACTTCAAAATCGTTTGATGAAAATGTAGCTAATGGTAAAGCAGCATTGCCTCCTTGCCATGCTTTTTTTCAATTTTATGTAGCCAATGGAAAACTTTCGTGTCAACTATACCAACGAAGTGCAGATATTTTTCTAGGAGTTCCTTTTAATATTGCCTCCTATGCTTTATTCACCATGATGATGGCACAAGTTTGCGGTTATGAAGCTGGTGAGTTTATCCATACATTTGGAGATGCTCATATTTACAGTAATCATTATGATCAATTGGAGCTACAATTATCCAGAGCGCCAAAACCGCTCCCAAAAATGATTCTAAATCCAGAAATAAAAGATATTTTTGACTTTACTTTTAATGATTTCACGTTGGTAGATTACGATCCGCATCCGCACATAAAAGGTGCCGTAGCCATATAAAAAGGCTAAAAACATCCAGAAGCTTATTCGAGAACAGTCGAGATTATAAAGTTCTTGACTGCACTCGATATAACATTTTATTTTTAAAAGCTTTTTTTTAAGACGGTATTTAACTAAACGTTTAATACACCGTTTTCGGCATCTGCATAAGCATTCCAAGTATACGCATCTGCTTGTTCGTCATTAACATAAGTACCATCAACAACATATCTAAACTCATACGAGTTATTCTTTTCTAAATCTACAGTCCCTTTAAAAGTACCATTTTTAAGTTTTTTAAGTGTTGTTGATTTGGTATCCCATTCGTTGAAAGTCCCAACTACAGTTACCTCATTCGCTTCTTTAGCAGGTACCGAAAAAGTAACCTTACAAACTGGTTTACTTTTTAAATATTGTTTTGTAATCGCCATAATACTAGTTTTTTTGTGTTGTTTATACAGTAAATTTATAAAACAATTTCTCATTTATTTATATAAAATCTGACATACTAAAAAGAATTATCAATTTGATAAGTATTACTTTACAATAATTTAAACTATATAAAATACCTATACCATATTTATCAGATTGCCAAATGCCTGTTTTTCTTTTATCCCTGGTTTTCAGTGGTTTTAAAACAAAAACGAATTCACCTTAAACCATAAAAAATTCAACAAAATATTATAACTTTACATCTCTTATTAGATACTTATGTTTGGAAAAAAGAAAGAAAGTCCTCAAATAGATAAAGAACAATTAGAGCTGATTCAAAATGCTCAAAAGCGTATAAAACAAAAAAAACGTTTATATGCGCACTTTGTTCTTTTCCTAATTGGTTCTGTATTTATAATTCTTGCCAACACGGTTCTGGATATAGGTAAGGATTTCACGCTGTTTGGAAAAGAATGGTTTTTATTTGCCATTTTTATTTGGCTTTTCTTTTTAATTTACCACATATTTAATGTGTTCGTTACTCATAAGTTTATGGGAAAAGCTTGGGAGAAAAACCAATTGGACAAACTTGTAACTTTGCAGAAAATAAGAATAGAGAAGCTTAAAAATGAGCTTAAAAAAGAAGCACCAATTATTGCAGAAAGCGAACATTATAACGAAACTTTAAACAAAAAAGAAAAAACATCTGAACTTACTATCATAGTCGCTGCAGCCGAAAACAATGCGATTGGCAAAGACAATAAACTTATCTGGCATTTAAGTGACGATTTAAAACGCTTTAAAAGTCTTACCAATGGTCATTATATTATCATGGGGCGAAAAACATTTGAAAGTTTTCCGAAGCCATTACCAAACAGAACGCATGTTGTAATTACAAGACAAAGCGATTATCAAGTGCCTGAAGGCGTTATTGTTGTTAATAGTTTAGAAGACGCTATTAATGTCTCCAAAAATGACCCACAACCTTTTATTATTGGTGGTGGCGAAATATATAAACAGGCTTTACTTATAGCCGACAAAATTGAATTAACGCGTGTACACGAGAGTTTTGAAGGAGATGCTTTCTTCCCTGAGATAGACTCTTCTACTTGGAAAGAAACCGCCAATACCTTTCATACAAAAGATGAAAACCATAATTATGAATTTTCGTTTTTGACTTATGAGAGGAAATAAACCACATATCTAAGATGTATAAAACAATGCTAGATTATATGTTCAATTGAGAGTCCATCCTCTTTTGGCTACCCTCATTTTCCTGCAAAAAGCCATAGGACTCCACGCTTTAACATGAACGCTGTACGCAAGTAAAAAAGATGACCCAAATTGACATTTTTTTGAACCCATTATAAAAGTCAAATAAACCTCTAACGAATATTTTCGTTTAAATAAGTAAATGATCCTCGACTATAAATCCATAGAATTATTTGGCAAAATGCTTTTTGAGACAATCACTCTCAAACCGCCTTTCAAAAAGCCACACCCCATGCCAAATGCAGCTTGCTTCTTATACATCATAAAAGGTGAGTATGAATCCATATCAGAAACTGAAAAATTAAGAATAGAAGCTGAAGAATCTTTATTAATGAAGTGCGGTAACTACACTAGCAAAATGTTAAGGTCTAAATCTTCAGATACATATCAGGCTTTAGCGGTTCATTTTTATCCAGAAATTTTATTAAAAATCTATGAAAATAAACTCCCAGGCTTCCTAAAAGAAAAAGTTGATTCGAAAATCGGAATGTCAAAATTACACAGTGATATTTTAATACGAAAATATATCGAAGGCATCTTATTCTATTTTGAGAATCCCAGCTTGGTTAACGAAGAAATATTGATTTTGAAGTTAAAAGAAATCATACTGCTTTTAAATCAAACAAATAATGCGCCTGCAATTCGAACTATTCTGTCCAACCTATTCAATCCAAGTTCTTATACTTTTCGCGAAATTATTGAAGCTCATTATTATTCCAATATTACGCTTGAAGAACTGGCTACGCTAAACAACCAAAGTCTATCAACCTTTAAAAGAGAATTCAAGAGGGTATACAAAAAGTCCCCTGCTACCTTTTTAAGAGAGAAAAAATTAGAAAAATCTATAGAACTGCTAAGCTCAACAAACCTAAGAGCCACAGATATTGCTTATGATTGCGGTTTTACAGATGTCTCTCACTTTTCTAAGACTTTTAAGCTTAAATATGGCGTTTCCCCTACTAAATACAAGATGACCCATCTTGGCAAATCATTGAACCAATCGTAAAACACCTTCCTTTTGCTTCTTTTAACCTTTGTATTATCAATTAATACAAACGTTTATAAAGATGAAAAAAGCAATTATTACAGGTTCAAGCAGTGGTTTTGGGTATTTGTCCACACTTACCTTGGCTCGAAACGGATATAAGGTTTGGGCCACAATGAGAGATTCCAATGGAAAAAACAGTAATAAGAAAAAGGAATTTGAGGAGCTCGCAATAAAAGAAAACCTGAGCATTACTGTTGCAGAATTGGATATTACGAACGATGTTTCTGTTAAGGAGCTATCTGAAAGAATTATTAAAGAAGAAGGAAATCTTGATATTCTTATTAACAATGCAGGTATTATGTATGTCGGTATCACAGAAGCATACAGCCTGGAACAGGTACAAGAACAATTCGATACCAATTTCTTTGGTGTGATCCGAACTTCCAAGACATTTCTTCCCTTGCTAAAAAAGTCAAAAGATGCTACTATTATCAACATATCCTCATTAGCTGGACGATTGGTATTCCCTTATTTTGGAGTTTATTGTGCCAGCAAGTTCGCTTTAGAAGCCTACTCTGAAGCATTAAGCTACGAATTAAAACCCCTTGGAGTAGACGTAAGTATCATTGAACCAGGCCCTTTTCCAACAAGGTTGTTACACAGCGGCCCAAAGGAAGAGGATACATTGACATTAGATACTTATGGAGATATGAAAACGGTTCCGTCTGCAATGCTTCAAAACTTTGGAGAATTTTTTAAAAGCGAAGATGCACCAAACCCTCAAGATATTGCAGATTCGATTTTAGAAATTCTCCATATGGAAAAGGGACAAAGACCAATTCGAAAAGTAACGGGAATAGATTATGGAACAAACGAATTAAACAAAAACATAAGCCCAATTCAGGAAAATCACATTAAGAATAACCTTCAAATGGGCCATTTAATTTAAGCCACAAAAATGAAATATTTAAAAACACTTACGAAGGTCGTCTTGGGAGCATCTCTATTATTCTCCTGCAATTCAAAGGCACAAAAATCAAACATTAACACAAAAAATACTGACAAAATGGAAACGAAAAATGAGGAAATAGTAAATGTAGCTTTAATGTACATAAACGATGGTGAAGAAGAACGCTTTGAAGAATATAAAAGGAAGGGCGGAGCTATACTTAAACAATACGGAGGGAAAATAGAACGAATAATTAAACCTAATATGCTGGCAGAAGGTGAAATGGAATTGCCAGACGAAATCCATTTTGCCACTTACCCAAACATAGAAGTCTTTAATAAATTTAATGAGGACGAAGCGTTTATAAAAATTAGAAATGAATATGCGCTCCCAGCTCTAAAAGACATATCCATTTTTACAAGTCGAAATACAGATTTCGAATTCAAAAAAGAAACAGGGGACACTACTAAAACCTATGGCGTAGCTTTAATTTATTTTAATGAAGGTGAAAAATATGTGCAGCAATTTACAGAATATCATGATGAAGTTTGTGAAATTATGCCTGAATTCGGCACACACTTCGAACGTTTTATCGCGCCTTTTCAATCAAAAGGAAGTGTAGAAAAGCCTGATGAGATACATCGTTTTTATTTTGACTCTATGGAAGGGCTACAACAAATGGGGACAGATAAAAGAATGAAAGCTTTATTTCCAAAAAGAGATGCTTCGTTAAAAAAATTATATTTCTTTATTGGAGAAGCCAAATTATAAATAATTTATTGATCGCAAGCACTAACTTCTAAAGTTGGTGCTTTTTAATTTCCCTATGATGAAATACTTTAATCAAGAGACACTGGATTTTATTCAAGAGCCTAAGCATCTACAAGCACCATCGTTTTTTTAAAACGTTTAACAAATTCTCTGGCCTCTGTTTCATTATAACATGAAAACCCCATTCTTATAGCATTATGCTTTATATTCGCTACATCATAACGCTGCCATTCTGAAATAATTAGCTTTTGCTGTTTTGCTATTTCTGTAACCGTATCCCACGAATAATTTTTATTTAAGGTTACCCAAAGCGCCATACCTCCCATGGGGATTTCAAAAGATAAATACTCACTTAATTCTTCCTTGAGAAGCTTGCAAAACAAATCTCGACGCGCTTTATATATTCTAACTACTTTATTAATATGCCTGTCCAAGCTTCCATCTTTGATAAAATTAGAAAAAGTCAATTCTAAAATAGCATCACCTTGCCTATCGATAAAGCGTCTCAACTTTGCACATTCATCTACAAAAGCCTTCGAAGCGATTAAGTAACCCACTCTAAAAACAGGTGCAACCGTTTTGCAAATGGAGCCTATATAAATAACGTTCCCACAGGTATCATGACTTGCCAGAGGCAAAATGGGGGCATGATTATAATGGAAATCATAATCGTAATCATCTTCAAGAATGGCAAAATGGTACGTTTTGGCCAAATTTAAAAGATGGATTCTCCTTTTAGCACAAAGCGTCACTGTTGTGGGATGGTGGTGATGTGGCGTCGTATAAACAGCTTTAACAGCATACTTTTTGCATAATTTTTCTATGTCGTTCGTATTCAATCCGTTTTCATCTACCCTAACTCTTAGCAATTTACCTTTAGCAAATTCAAAGGTGGTGTCTACAGAGCTATAATTGGTCTCCCCTACTATTATATAATCTTGATTATCAACTAATAATTGAGCTGTTAAGAACATTCCCATCTGGCTCCCTCTAGTTATAAGAATATTATCTTTGGTAATATTTAACCCTCTGGTTTCATTCAAATAACATACTAAGGTTTCTCTTAATTCCGTATTGCCATAAGTTGTTCCATACTTCATATATTTAAGCATATGTTTCTTATTCGCTATTTTTCTGTAAATGATAGATAATTCTTTAATTGGCGCCAATCGTTCATCAGAAACACCATCATTCACATACATGTAATCCTCTGTATAATCTTGTGGAAATTTTCGATTCAAAATAGGATTTTTATTAAATGAGAAGCCTGTCTTATCATCAGTCCTATCAATCACTTTTTCAGTCCATTCCTGCTGCTGTAACAAAGGAATATCCTTATGAACAAAAGTTCCTTTTTTAGGAATGCTCTCTATCCACCCTTGTAAAATAAGCTCTTCATAACAAGCTATCACTGTTTTTCTGTGTAACCCTATTAAATCTGACAATGTTCTGGTTCCAGGTAATTTTGCCTGTGGCGGCAGGGTACGCTCCTTAATTAAATTGATAAACTGATTGGTAAGCTGAATATAAATGGGCTGCTTACTAGCCCTATCTATTTTGAGAATGGTTTTATAAGGAATCATAACTGGACTATTTAAAAAATGATTTCTGGACGAATGAAACAATCCATAAATCTACTAATTTTGTTTTAAACAACAAGCATCAATCAAATCGAACAGTTATGTCAACTTATACAATTTCAGAATTAAACCAAGTAAAACGAGGTCCTAAAAGAGCTACTTATAACGTAGAACAAATAAACGATATACTAGACGCAGGATTTGTTGGGTATGTAAGCTACAATTATAATGGAAAAGCTATTTGCTTGCCTATGGCATATGGAAGAATAGATAATAAGCTATATTTACACGGTTCTTTAAAAAACAGGATGTTATTAGCGCTTATCGAGGCCAAAGAAGCCTCCATGACTATTATGCATTTAGACGCCCTTGTACTAGCACGTTCTGGATTTCATCATTCTGTAAATTACAGATCGGCCACACTATTCACCAGCATAACTGTAGTTGAAAACAAAGAAAAAAAAGAAGCTGCCTTAAAATGCGTGGTAGACCATATGATTCCTGGCAGGTGGGATACACTTAGACCTATGAATCTTAAAGAATTTAATAGCACACTCGTTATAGAAATGGAAATACAGACCGCATCTGCCAAAGTTAGAGATGAAGGTGTTCTTGATGAAAAAAATGATTTAGAACTCCCTATTTGGGCAGGTATTATACCATTAAAACAAGTAGCAAAACTTCCTGTTAGAGACTCCTTACTGCCAAAACAACTAAGGACTCCGAAACATGTCGTTCAATATTATAAAAAGAATAAAACCTAAAATAATGAAAAAATCCGATTTAAAATTTATTCCAAACTTTTATGACAGATATATAAAACTCGTTGATGATATAGAGTTAATAGATGGTTTAAAGAAGAGTGAAACTATTTTTGAAGGTTTTACAGAAAAGTTAACTACCTATCAAGAATACAGATACGAATCAGGCAAATGGACGCCTAAAGAATTGCTTCAGCATGTTATAGATACCGAAAGAATACTTGCCTACAGAGCTTTATGCATCTCCAGATTAGAACCAAAGGCTCTTTTGGGCTTTGATGAAAACACGTATGCCAAAAACGCTTATGCAAACAATAGAAGCATCAAAGATTTACTAAACGAATTTAAAATAGTAAGGCAATCTACTATGGTATTGTTCAAGAGTTTTAATGAAGACATGCTTCATCGAGTTGGTATTTCTTTTGAAACAAAGATTAGCACACTGGCTCTTGGTTTTACTATTATTGGACACGCCAAACACCATTTGAATATTTTAGAGGAACGTTATTTTGTATCCTGATTTTGATCAACAAATATTTTTTAATCAGCAATTATAAATAGCTTAACTAAATGGCTCTTTTAATCATAAAGCTCATTTTAAAAATCTTCTCTTATTTTTAAGTAGTTTTGCGTTATGGTAAAAGAGATTCAACTTCGTGTTTCACTTAAAGACGAAGCACGCAGTGATATTTTAATAATAAAATCGGCACATGTTTTAGACATTGACAAAGAAGACATCACAGGTATCAAAATACTTCGTAAGTCTATTGATGCTCGAAAACCAAAAATTTTTTTCAACTATAAAGTTGCTGTTTATATTAGAGAAGCGCTACCTAAAACTTCTGAATATACTTTTGATTATCAAGATGTTTCGAAAGCAAAACCTGTCCATATTATCGGTTTTGGCCCCGCTGGAATGTATGCAGCTTTGCGTTGTATCGAGTTAGGCTATAAACCTGTCGTATTAGAACGTGGCAAAAACGTTCAGGACAGACGACGCGACCTTAAAGCCATCAATCAGGATCATGATGTTAATGAAGATTCCAACTATTGCTTTGGAGAAGGCGGCGCAGGTACTTATAGCGATGGAAAATTATATACACGAAGCTTAAAACGGGGGGATGTGCGTCGGATTTTTGAAAATCTGGTGTTCCACGGGGCTACAGATCAAATTCTAGTGGATGCCCACCCGCATATTGGGACTAATAAATTGCCTAAAGTGGTTCAAAATATACGGGAAACTATTTTAAATTATGGTGGAGAAATTCATTTTGAAACCAAAGTGACCGACTTTATTATAAAAACCAACAAAATACAAGCCCTACAAGTTCACAATGGAGACGAAATAACTGTGAACAGAGTTATTTTAGCCACTGGACATTCGGCTCGGGATATTTTTTATTTATTGCATAAAAAGAAAATTGCCTTAGAAGCTAAATCGTTTGCCATGGGAGTACGCGTAGAACATCCGCAGCATATTATAGATGCTATACAATACCATTGTAATGGTGAACGGCATGAACTGCTTCCAGCTGCATCTTATAGTTTGGTGAACCAGGTAAATAACCGTGGGGTCTACTCTTTCTGTATGTGCCCTGGTGGATTTATAGTACCAGCAGCTACAGCAAATGGCGAAGTTGTGGTAAATGGCATGTCACCTTCTAAAAGAAACAACCTGTATGCTAATTCGGGGATCGTTGTTGAAATAAATGCCGATATCGATTTACACAAATATGAGAAATTTGGCGTTTTAAAGGGTCTGGAATATCAGAAAAACTTAGAGAAGCTAGCCTTTACGGCTGGTGGCAGAAGTCAGACAGCACCAGCTCAAAAACTTACCGATTTTGTAGAAGGCAAACTGTCGGATAATTTGAATCCGACCTCGTATCAACCAGGATTAAAATCGGCACCTTTACATTCCCTATTACCCAAATTAATAGGAAGCAGACTTAGAAAAGGATTTCAAGCTTTCGGGCAAAAAATGAAAGGTTATTATACTTCCGAAGCCAATATTGTTGGTGTAGAATCCAGAACCTCATCACCAGTATGTATTCCGAGAAATGAACAATTAGCACATCCAGAAGTTTCTAATTTATTTCCTTGTGGCGAAGGTGGTGGCTATGCTGGAGGTATTGTATCTGCTGCTATGGATGGTGAACGTTGCGCCGAAGCGGCAGCCATTGGTTTGTAATTTTAAGAAAAAAGGCCGCTTCGCTTCGCTTTCAGAAATGAGAATATAAAAGCCTTATTCATGAGATCTAATATTTCTAATCGTTCTAAAATTAAGTCTTGCTTCTGTTTTCTAACAGTTCTAAGTCTTCAAAACGATCTTATCCCTTCTTAAAGATTTTATTTATACTTTTGCAGCACTAAAAACAAACCAACAGAAAAAATAAACATATGTCACACTAGTAATAGACTGTGACCTCTTAAAAACTTATAATTACTTTACACATGAAAGCATATATATTTCCAGGTCAAGGCGCTCAATTTTCAGGAATGGGCTTAGACTTATATGAAAAATCTCCTTCGGCTCAAGAATTATTTGAACAAGCAAATGATATTCTTGGCTTCAATATTACGGACATCATGTTTGAAGGTTCTGCCAATGACCTTAAAGAAACTAAGGTAACACAACCCGCCATATTTTTGCATTCGGTTATTTTGGCAAAAACCTTAGGAGATGCTTTTAAACCAGAAATGGTTGCTGGACATTCTCTAGGTGAATTTTCTGCACTAGTGGCTAATGGTGCTTTAAATTTTGAAGATGGATTAAAGTTGGTATCCCAACGTGCTTTAGCCATGCAAAAAGCTTGTGAATTACAGCCAAGCACCATGGCTGCCGTTTTAGGCTTAGATGATAATATTGTTGAAAAAGTATGTGCTGTTACAGATGGCATTGTTGTTGCTGCAAATTATAACTGTCCTGGGCAATTAGTCATTTCAGGAGAGGTTGAGGCCATTAATAAAGCATGTGATTCTTTAAAAGACGCTGGGGCACGCCGTGCACTATTATTACCTGTTGGCGGGGCTTTTCATTCTCCATTAATGGAACCAGCTCGTGAAGAATTGGCTGCCGCCATAGAAAATACTACTTTTAGCAAACCCGACTGTCCTATTTATCAAAACGTAACAGCCAATGCCGTTACTGATGAAGCTGCTATAAAAACTAATTTAATTTCTCAATTAACAGCTCCAGTACGTTGGACACAATCGGTACAACAAATGATTGCAGATGGCGCTACTTTATTTACCGAAGTTGGTCCTGGTAAAGTTTTACAAGGCTTAGTAAAGAAAATTAATAGAGAAGCCCAAACAGCTTCAGCCACTTTTGAAACTAACTAAATGAAATTATCAAAGCGCTCCATTTATATTATTCTGGTTATTGTTTTAACGATTGCTGTCGATCAAATTTCCAAAGCCCTTGTTAGAACGAATGTAGATGCTCGGACAGAGATTCATCCTGGAGAACGTATTTCTTTAATAGGCGATGCTTTTTTAATGATGAATGTCGAAAATGCCGGTGCTTTTTTAGGTATGGGCAGCGATTTAAATCCCACCCTTAGAATTATCCTATTACTTATTTTACCTATTGTAGTACTTGGCTTTGTGGTGCGTTATATTTTTAGAGACAAAAGCTTAGATAACTTATCGCTTTTTGCTTTTGCAAGTATTATTGGTGGTGGCTTTGCGAATGTTTATGATCGTGTAGTATATGGGTCTGTTACCGATTTCTTATTTATCGACTTAGGCGGAGTTTTTAAGACAGGCATATTTAATATGGCCGACTTATCGGTAACTACAGGTATTATAATTTTAGCTATTTCTAGTTTTAAGAAGAAGAAAACTTCTGAGTCATAATTAGCTTATAAAATTAAAAGTGCTTGCGTCGTGTCAATAATAATTGACATAACAATCGCAGCAAGAAGTGAATAGTTGAATAATTTAAACCGGGAAACTAAATTCCCGGTCCAAATTAATAGTTAAGTTAGTTTAGTTAATTATTTATTTGAAATGTTATTTCTTCTCCAAAACCATGATCGCCATCTCCAGTAACCAGTACATTACCGTTGTTGGAAATGGTATACGGACCGCCTCCATCTCCAAAGACATCACCCATTAAAATTTTATATGTCCCATTTTCTAAACAAAATGTTCTGCTAAATTCTGTTTGGTCTGGATATGGGCCGCCTTCAAACAACAAGACATCATTAGAATCGTACAGCTCCCAAAATTGCTCATCAGCAAAGTCATCAAATATAATGTCCAATTGGGTTTCAGGATAAGGACAAATTTGTTTAATATTAAGTGTTATAGGGTCGCCAATAAGCAAACCTGCCTCATTGGCAAAGGAAAGCACTAATGTTTCACCATCTGGCCCTATATTTAAGTCTGATATATTTACTGTAAAAGTCCCCTCATTAGTATTCGCTGGCACAGCAACAGATGCAGGAACCGTATAAGATGCAGGATCTGCTGTAGACATGTCTGTTTCAATATTAATATTAAATACTCTTTCTACATTCGAAATTAGAGTTGTGTAAACTTTAATATCGTTAGAATTACTACTTTGCAGATCGACTCCAAAATTATAAGATGTTGCTTCGAAAGCTATATAATTAATTGTGATTTGATCATTATCATCACTATCGTCACAGTTATAAAAAACCAATAGTGATATTGCTAATAATAAACAGATTGTTTTTTTCATAATTATGCTTATTTATTATTGATTTAAACTTTCATCCATATTAGGGTTAGCATCTATTTCCGATTGTGGAATATTTAAATAAAATAATTCACTATCGGCAGGCACATTAACAACCACTCTGTGTATAGCATCTCTATTAATAGGCATTCTTAATCTTTTGGCATCAAACCATTCTACACCTATTTCACCGTAAAGTTCTTTTCGTCTCTCTAACAAAATTTCATTCATAAGTGCATTTCCAGAATTCGTAGATAATGTAGCATTGGGATCTCTATCTTTCTGCAAAGCAAAAAGTAAGTTTCTGGCTTCTGGCTCGTTGCCTAAATTATATTGTGCTTCGGCATCGATGAGCACCATTTCAGACTTTCGCATTAAAGGCACATCGGATGAAAATGTAAATGCAAACTTTGTAGTTACAAATTCCCTGTAAGGGGTTGAAGAACTATAAATATCCTGAAATAGCTTTCTAACATCGGTATCTGAAAATGCATCCCTAAAATTTGTATTTATATAGGTAGCTTGGAATGACAATGATAAATGATCTGCAAAAACATGAGGTGCCATCCAGAAGAAATTAGTTTCGTTTGTACCATTTTGAAAATGTCCCCAAAGCCAGTCTTGATCGGTTAAATCACTAAAACCATTGCCCCAATTTGTAGAAACCACAGCCGAGGTAGCGGTACCTCCATAGGCTGCTCTTGCTGCCGAAGAAGCCAAGCCCCAATCATCTTGAGTCACTAATAAAACACGTGCTAAAATTCCGTTGGCTACCGATTTGTTAATGTAACTTTTACCAAGCCTTTCTTCTGGTAAATCCAGGATAGCTTCTTTTAAGTCCGATAATATTAAATCGTATATAGCTGTTAACGAACTTGGAGCATTTCCTTCTGAGGCTCCTGTAGCTGGCTCTAAATAAATAGGAATTCTAGTGCTACTGGGATCACTATTGTAATTAGGTGCAAATTCCAGAGCTATTTGAAAATAATGAAAGGCTCTTATAGCCTTCCCTACTGCTATAAACTCTTTTTTAGTCGTTTCGTCCAAATCTGGGCTTTCCGTAACACCTTTAATTAATACGTTTGCATAGTTGATTATTTCAAAATTGAAAGACCATGTAAAACTTGTTCGTCTAAAAGACGGTCCTCTATTTTCATGGGCATAATCGAACAAAAACCATGATGGTGCTTGAATTAAATCATTTCCTTTAATCGTTCTTGCAAAATACATGGCATATAATCCGCCTGTATCTGGATCGGAATCATTTACACCGTCTGCTAAATCATCATCCCATTGTCCTTTATATCTATCATATATTCCCGTAATAAAGGATTGTACAATCTCTTTATCTGAAAAAACTACAGGTTCTGGAAGACCCGCTGTATTTTGTGGCTCGTCTAAAAACTCTTTTGAGCAACCAGACAAAAAAGCAACGACTAAGACTAGTAGAAACTTTATGCTTAATTTATTATGTAATTTCATGTGTCTATATTTTATTTATTTTTAATTGTCAGATGTAACCTTTGACGATTAAAACAATTATTTTATTGAATGCTTAACAATGATTTTAACCCTGTTGGTTTCATTTTCTTCAATTTTTTGGTTTTAAAATTCTAAAAGAACCCCTGAGGTAATAGTTTTTGATAATGGCGATCTATTTGTAGTAATACCATTAAATGCCTGCTCTGGATCAATTCCTTTATGGGATTGCCAGGTAAAAATATTATCTGCTTGTAAAAACAGCCTTAACTTGCTCAGCCCTATTCTTTCAATTAATGACTCTGGAAGATTATAACCAAGCGTTAAACTTTTCAATCTTATGTAATCATTTTTAAATAAGAAGCGGGTTGAACGCGATGCATGATCGTTATTACTAGCTAACAATAATGGAAAATTGGTAAGGTCTCCAGGGTTTTGCCAAGCTTTAAAATTATCGGGATGCGCACTTCCTCCAGGGTTTTCGAAAGGATTTATAAGTGTCGAATAATCTGAATCTAACAAATAAGCTCCAAAGCTAAAATTGAACAACACATTTAAATCAAACTGTTTATATCTAATAAAAGAAGTAAATCCACCTTCTATATCTGGTAGCGATGATTTTCCTTGTTCGTATCTCGTTGCATCATCATAGCTTTTCGTTGTCACTTTATCAATAACATCACCATTGCCATCCAATACGTCCATAAACCACATTCCGCGTCCATCAGCAGGATCTACGCCTGCCCACTCTCGAATAAAGAAATCAAAAATGGAACCACCAACCCTATAACGTTTGGAACCACTTAAAATCTCATCTTGTGGTAACTTAGTCCATTCGTTCTTATTTAATGCAAAATTAATTCCTGTTGTCCATGTAAAATCATCTGTACTAAAATTAACCGATCTTAGAGAAGCTTCCCATCCAAAGTTCTTAATGGAACCTATATTTGTAACAATTTTATTAACGCCTAAAGACCGTGGCAATGGCTTATCTAAAATTAGGTCTACAGACTCTTTATTATAATATTCTAAAGTACCCGATATCTTTCCATTAAATAATTCAAAATCTGCCCCAATATTTAAGGACTCTACTTTTTCCCATCTTAAATTGATATCAGATACACCTTCTAATAATATTCCCGAATTACCTTCATTAACAAAACCCGTTTGAAATACAGATTGAAAAGGGAAACGACTTGTGGTTCTATTATTACCTAATTCGCCATAAGACCCTCTAAGTTTTAAAAATGTAAGCGTATTATTATCTCTTAAAAAATTCTCTTTAGAGACAATCCAACTCATACCTCCTGCCAAGAAATTACCCCATCTGGTATCTTCATTAAAACGTGTCGAACCATCTCTTCTTATTGAAAACTCGCCATAATATTTTTCATTAAAATTATAATTTACCCTGCCTAGGTAGCTATTAATCCTAGATGTAATTATGTTGCCTCCAACTGTTTCTGGTGTTGTACTCCCGTTTAAGTTTTCTATCCCTGGTAAGAAACCAGTTCCTTGAGACAGTAAATCGTCTTGGGTATTTGTATAAGCTTCTGTTATCGCATCAATAGAGATATTATGAGCGCCAAAACTATTTTTATAATTTAAAGACTGAATGGCATTAAGAGTCGTTGTTAGATCTCTATCTTGCGATACACGCCCTTGCACATTAGATGCCGCACCAATCTTATCATCATCAAAACTAAAAGAATCAAATAAATAATTTTCGTAGCTCAACCGTGTTCTAAATGTTAAACCTTTAGTAAGGTTGATCTCTGCAAAAGCATTTGCTAAATAATTGGTTCGTACTCGCCTTTCTTTTCCTAAGGTTAAACTAGCTAAAAGGTTTTCACCATTAAAGACTGGTCTCGTACTATTTACCGCTTGGCCAGTAACAAGCCCGTTTCCTAAATCGAAAATACGGTCTCCTGCTGCGTCTCTAATTAAAGCACCATTAGCATCTCGGGCGTATATAGGATAAATACTGGACAATCCATAGATCCAAGAAATTGCCTGAGTTGTGCTTCCACTCGTTTGATCCGGATTATTAGAAGTGGAACGGGAGAAACTGGTATTAAGTCCTACTTTAAACCAATCGTTTATTTGAGTTTCTAAATTTAATCTAGTCGCAACTCTTTCAAAATCGGAAGGAACAACTGGTCCTTCTTCATCTAAATAATCAAAAGACATAAAATATCTTGTTTTATCGCCACCACCAGAGATACTCAGGTTATGATTTACTCTAAGATAATCTTCTCTAATGACTTCTTCTTCCCAATTGGAGTTCCACAATAAGTTAGCACCAGCCACCAAATTACCATTGGTATCTATTGGATTTGCAACGCTATATGGGTTATATCCTAAATAATCTACTAATCCGTTGGTTGCATTTTGGGCAGCTAATGTTGCTGTTTCACCGTTTTCGTATTGATTAGTATTCCTTAAAGCTTGCCAAGTTAATTTTAAATAATCTTCTGGTGCAGCTAAATTGTGAATCCCAATAGTTGGATTAGAGATTCCTATTTGAGACCTTAAGGTTACTTTTGGTGCTGCACCTATATGGCCTCTTTTGGTCGTAATTAATATAACACCTCCAGATGCTCTTGATCCGTACAAAGCTGACGAAGACGCATCTTTTAATACAGAAACAGATTCGATCTGGTCTTGACTTATTGTACTAAGGTTACCATTAAACGGTGCACCATCCACAACAATTAGAGGTCCTCTTGCTAAACTTTCACTAGATATCCCTCTAATCCTTATAATAGGATTATTTCCTGGTTGACCACCAGCAGTCAATAAACTCAACCCTGGAACGGCTCCTTGTAATGCTCTTAACGGAGATGTTACTTGTTGTGTCTCAATTGTAGCACTCGACACAACACCAACAGCTCCTACAATGGACTCTCTTGTTTGCGATCCATACGCTACAACAATAACCTCTTCAAGAGTTGTGGTATCTTCCTGTAAGGTAACATTAATGGTATTTAATGTACCAACAGTAACTTCTTGATTTTCATAACCAACAAAGCTGAATACTAAAGTTTCTCCTTGATTTACTTTAATAGAATAAACTCCATCAAAATCTGTAGAAGTCCCCTGTGTAGAATTCTTAACCCGAATTGTAGCTCCAGGCAATGGTAAATTGTCTTGGTCAACAGCTTTACCAGTAATAGTTCTTTCTTGTGCAAATGTTGATATAATACCAAACACAAAACACACTAGTACTAGATAGTAGTTTTTTACTCTCATAAATATGTTTATTTGAATTAGTCAGTGCAGATTGAAAATAAGGAAGGCAGTAAAGATTTTTTTTAAGTGACTAATTCAAAAAAATTATACTCTACATAATGAATTTAAAGCTTAGAAGAATCTAATATATTTTAAGTAAAGCTCTGTTACCACCTTACCTTATTACAATTGCAACAATAAAAGAAGGAATAAAGCTTAGATTTGAAGGTAATTCTTATAATACCTTACCTTACCGAAGATAGTTTACCTTATTTTTACTCGTATATATTCTTTTTAAGCTGCGAGTCTATAAACTCTGAAGGGGTTAAGGAGGTTTCCTTTTTAAAGGCTTTGTTAAATGTTACTTTATTATTGTAACCAACCTCGTAAGCTATATCAATAATATTAAGACTTCCGTGAACATCTTCTTTAAGAATGTTAATAGCTTCTTTAATCCTAAATTTATTTATAAGCTCAAAAAAGTTTATATTAAAATGTTCATTTATTATTTGGGACGTATTATGTCGTGTCGTGTTTAACCTTTGAGATAGTATTTCAAGATTTATATTGTTTTCTTTATAAATTTTATCTTCAACAAACAGCTTAATCAAGTTTTCTTTAAGCTCTTGAGACAAGGCATTCGTGAGTCCTGACTTTTGATATTTCTCCAAAAGTCCTTCATGATTTTGCAAAGTATTTTCATGCTCAAATATACCAGGCCTTACATATGCCATAAATGCAATATAAATGATCATAATCGCCATTGCTCCAATTTGAATATGATAAATAAAACTGGAAAGATTACCAAATGCTCCAAATGCCGATATTCCATAGATTATATATGAAATAATATACGCTATGTGAATTCTATAAATAGTTCTTTTCCATTTATCTTTTTTCTGGGTATTAACAACTTTAGCTTTATCACTATTTTGTTTACTAAACCTGAGAAGCCTACCAATGAGAAATGCATAAACAACTAACGATATTATTTTAGAAATAAAAATTATTGTACCATGACTTTTATAAGGTGTATATATAGATAATATCATCTTAACCTTTTCCTGCGAAGACAAAGAATAAACAGGAATTATGAAAGCAAGCAGAAATAAAGTTGGCACGAAATGAAGTAGATCAATCTTTTTAAATTTATAATGCTGTGTAATGCTTTTGAAATAAAAATACAACAACGGCCCATATAATAATGAAAAGGCAGATGACATTCTATAGGTATGCGGAAATTCATATTGTATGTTGGACATGTACAAAACAAATTCAAGAATAAATAAAGAATGTATTCCGACGAAACTACCTATAAATATTTTAGCATTCCTATTAGCTCCCTTAGTGAAGTTTATTAGCACCATAAAGAAAAAGCCTATTAAAGCCGCATAAAAATATACAAACACCAAGGGCGTTACCTTAAATAAATACCTCTTATTAAGATATCCATATTCTTTTGTATCACTAATTACTTCATAAGCACGATCATTTAAAATTGAAAAATCTAATGAATTCTCAATATATTTTTCGGTAAAAAGCAATGCATCTTCTGGTTGACCAAGGTCTGCATTTAATATGGCCAAGTTCTTGAATATTTTAATCGAATCGGGGTGTTTTTCGGCAATAGCATCGTGATAAAGTATCAATAGTTCTAACTGGGTCATATCATTACTGATATTTTTCTGCTTTATTAGACTATCAATTTGCGTTAAGGGTAAAGTACGAGCTATATTTAATTTTGGAGCAGCAACCAATTTGTTGGATATAACAAATAAGTATAAAACAAAAAACAATATTTTTGAGTTATAAGGCATAAAATGGATTGATTGGAATAGCTAACGCAATGCTTATTAAGCAACATACTATGAAATATATAAATAAAGGGGTTTAAACTTCTTAAAAAAACCTTAAAAAAGTAACTCCCGATAATAATATACCTCTAAAAAAGCTAATTTGTAGCCTATTATTTACAAATAAATCATAAAACCGTAGCACAGGCTATTTATATTTTTTTGGTTCGTCCTGAAATAAGTTGACGAAAAATCGACTTATTATAAAAAACAAAGAAACACAGCATATAAAACAAATTCAAAAAGTCAATGCTCTCCAAAACAGAAACACTGCTTTGGTATGACCAAGAAAACATGTTACCTTAGATTGGAGCAAACCCAAGATGCACATAAATCAAAACATTTGAATATTAATTTTACACAACAAAAAACCAGAACAAATAAATGTTCTGGCTTAATTTATTAAGACTGTCAACCTGTTTTAGGGTAACTCCTTTAATGAAAAATAATTATTAGGCTTCCTCTTTTCTAACCTTTTGTTCCCATTGCCAAGCAGAACGCATGGCATCATCTAAACTCAATTCGGTTTTCCAACCTAATTCATCATTTGCTTTATTGGTATCTGCATAAGCCGAGATAATATCGCCTTCTCTTCTATCTACAATTTTATAATTTAGTTTTACTCCAGAAACGCGTTCAAAAGACTGAACAACCTCAAGTACCGAACTTCCTTTTCCTGTTCCTAAATTAAAAGTTTCATAATTAGATTTGTTCTTGTCTTGAAGTAAACGATCTAAAGCAACAACATGCGCTTTTGCCAAATCTACTACATGAATATAATCTCGAACACAGGTGCCATCTGGTGTTGGATAATCATCACCAAAAACCGATAATTCTTTACGAATGCCAATAGCTGTTTGTGTAATAAAAGGCACTAGGTTTTGCGGCACTCCAATTGGCAACTCTCCGATCATGGTTGATTCATGTGCTCCAACTGGATTAAAATAACGTAAAGCAATGGCTTTTAAATGATCTGTTACTTTACAGGTATCCCTAATTATTTCTTCTCCAATTTGCTTTGTGTTTCCGTAAGGAGATTCTGCTTGTTTTACTGGAGCGTTTTCTGTTATTGGCAACTCATCTGCTTGACCATATACAGTACAAGAAGAACTAAAGATAAAACTTGCTGATGGTAATTTTTGTAATTCCTTTAAAATATAAACTAAGGTTCCTAAATTGTTTTCGTAATACAATAAAGGTTCTTTTACACTTTCGCCTACCGCCTTACTAGCTGCAAAATGTATAACACCTTTTACATCATTATGTTTTTTAAAAAAAGCTTCTACACCAGCTTTATCTTTTAAATCCAGTTTTTCAAATAGTGGAGCTTTACCTGTTATTCCTTTAATTCCATCTAAAACTTTGATGCTAGAATTCGATAAATCATCAATTATTACAACTTCGTAACCCTTATTTTGTAATTCAACTACGGTGTGTGATCCTATAAATCCTAATCCCCCTGTAACTAATATTTTATCCATTTATAAATTTAATAATTGTTGATGTTATATATTCTATTTGTTCGTTATCTAACTCTGTATGCATGGGTAAAGAAATGACTTCTTTAACTAATTGATTTGTCACACTAAAATCTGCCTCATTATACCTTGCATCCTTATAAGCTTTTTGATTATGAAGCGGAATCGGGTAATATACACCACAAGGTATATTGTTGGCATTTAAATGTTTTACCAGTGCATCCCTGTCAATGCCTTTTATTCTAAGTGTGTATTGATGAAACACATGACAATCGCACGTATCGTCCTTATCTAAACACTCATTTAACACTTTTGGTGTTATGACATTCCCACACCCTTCAAATGCTTTATTGTATTTTTTTGCTGCGTTTTGACGTGCTTTGCTGTACGTATCCAAATGTGGTAATTTAGCATCCAAAACTGCTGCCTGAATACTATCCAAACGCGAATTTACCCCAACAACGTCATGATGATAGCGTTTATACATTCCATGATTAACTATTCCTCTAATGGTATGCGCCAGATCATCATCGTTAGTAAAGATGGCTCCACCATCTCCATAACAACCTAAATTTTTAGATGGGAAAAAGGAAGTAGAGGCAACATGCCCAATAGTTCCTGCTTTAGCCTTACTACCATCGTTATATGTATAAGAAGCTCCAATTGCCTGCGCATTATCCTCTATTACAAATAAATCATGTTCTTTAGCAATGTTCATAATTGCCTCCATATTAGCACACTGACCAAATAAATGCACGGGTACTATAGCTTTGGTTTTAGGCGTTATCGCTTTTTTAATGGCTTCGATATTTATATTGAAATCATCCTCATTAACATCTACTAGAACTGGTGTTAGTTGCAATAATGCTATGACCTCCACAGTTGCAGCGAAAGTAAAATCGGCAGTAATCACCTCATCGCCTGGTTTTAAACCTAGCCCCATCATAGCAATTTGCAAGGCATCTGTGCCATTGGCACAAGGAATAACATGTTTAACTCCTAAATATTGCTCTAAATTCTTTTGAAATTCATGAACCTTAGGTCCATTTATAAATGCGGTATTTTCTAAAACTTCTTGGATAGAAGGGTTAACAACATCTTTAATGTCGTTATACTGACCTTTAAGGTCAACCATTTGAATTTTCTTCATCTAAAAAAAATTGCAGTCTTTTTTATTATTTCAAACAAAACAGCAAAGACTTATTTTTATGAACACCCATATAGGGATTAGCTGCCTACAAAATTACAAAATTCATTTACGCTAACCAATGAATTTGTTTCAAAGAAATGTATTTTAGCAGCAAAGAAAAGCATTGAGTTTTATTTATAACATAGGTATTCATATAGCACGTTTTGGATTAAAATGTGCTTCCCTGTTTAATGAGAAGATTAAAAAGGGCGTCATTGGTCGTCAAAATACGTTTAAAGTTCTTGAAAACCGCTTGAATGCTAACGATAAAACTTTATGGTTTCATTGTGCTTCCTTAGGTGAATATGAACAAGGACTTCCAGTTTTTAAAGAACTGAGAAAACAATATAAGGCACATAAAATAGTACTTAGCTTCTTTTCGCCTTCTGGCTACGAAATTCGTAAAAATTCGCCTATTGCAGACGTTATTGTTTACTTACCCTTGGACAGCAATAGCCATGCAAAACGATTTGTTAATACTGTTAACCCAGAACTTACCATTTTTGTTAAATACGATATTTGGCCTAATTTTTTAAATGAATTAAAAAGAAGAAATTTACGTGCTATCCTAATTTCTGCTGCTTTTAGGGAAAATCAATCTTATTTTAAGTTTTATGGTGCAGAATTAAGACGGGCCTTATGCTCTTTTGAACACATTTTTACTCAAAATGAAGTTTCAAAAACGTTACTTCAATCCATAAACTACAATGAAGTGACTGTTAGTGGAGATACGCGCTTTGATCGTGTTTTTAGTCAACTGGAACTGGATAATAGCCTAAGTTTTATAGAAAATTTCAAAGGAAATAAATTATGTCTCGTCGCTGGCAGTACATGGCCTGAAGATGAAAACCTATTAATTAATTATATTAACTCCTGCGACCATAACAATGTAAAGTTTATTATAGCACCCCATAATATAAAAACATTACAAATAAATAACATTCAAGAAAAATTAAATACCAAATCTGTATTGTATTCTAAAAAAGATGAGACGCAGTTAAACAATGCCTCCGTTTTTATAATAGATACTATTGGAATTCTCTCAAAGGTTTATAGTTATGCAGACATTGCCTATGTAGGCGGCGCTATGGGATATACTGGCCTACACAACACTTTAGAACCTGCTGTTTTTGCTATACCTATCATTATTGGTCCTAATCATGAAAAATTCCCCGAAGCTAAAGCTATGATAGATATAAACGGTATGTTTTCTGTTTCCAATCAAAAAGATTTTAATACCATTTTAAACGAATTGATTCAAAATAAGGAAAAACGAATGTCTTCTGGAAAAAATAACGGCGATTATATTAGAAAAAATAAAGGAGCCGTCATCCAAATACTAGATTATCTGCGTATATAAGGTATTTTACCGATTAAATGTTAAAAAAATTAACATAAAACTCTTAGAATATACTAAAAGTTATTAAATTCGTCATACGTATTTTAATACTTGATTAGTAATCAGTATTTTAACACTTAAATAATTAACACTAAAAACAAAGAACAATGAAAAAATTATTATTAAGTACCGCTTTATTACTAGTACTAGGTTTATCTTTTACTTCTTGTAGAGATACTAAAAAAGCTGAGGAAGCTGCTGACGCTGCTGTAGAAGCTGCTGCTGATGCTACTGAAAATGCTGCCGATGCTGCTGGTGAAGCTGTTGATGCCGCTGCTGATGCTGTAGAAGAAGCTGCTGGTGAAGCTGTTGACGCTGCTGGCGAAGCCGTAGAAGGCGCTGCCGATGCTGCTGGTGAAGCCGTAGAAGGCGCTGCCGATGCTGCTGGTGAGGCTGTTGACAAAGCTGCTGATGCCGTAAAAAGCAAAGTTGACGAAGTAAAGAAAGAAGCTGGTCACTAATACCACGATATCTTTAAATAAAAAAGACTGTCTATAATTTGACAGTCTTTTTTTGTTGATACCCAATACTTAACCTTTGTTTCGTTTACATTTAAATAACACGCAACCTATTCTCTTCTTAATAACCTCATTTTTAGTCAAAATTAGTATTTTAACAATTTTAAATAACTATTATTTACACCTATCAATACAGCATTGTTTTCATTAACTGCATTACCTAGTTTAATAGGTTTTAATGCTTTTACATTTTCAGGCAAAAATATACCGCTATAATTCACTTGCCTTGGCTTAAATTCAAAATTATCTTGACCTTCCATAAACAAACCTAAAGATGCATCTGCTCGAGTGGTTTCTATTTCAACATTAAGTTTATTTCCCGCAAGCAGAATATCGTTCACACCATCTTTATTAAAATCATTTATTACGACACTCTGAACTGTGGAGTATTGTGCTTGACTTGGAAGTTTTTTAATTTTCAAAGTACCTTCATCATTAATTAAAAATATTGATTGAAACATATAGACTTCATGTTTTTGGGATGCAAGGGCTTTATCGTCTAAAATGGTTCCTATGTCTGCAGTTGCAAACGCATTATAGGTAGAGAATTTTTTAGATAGGCCAGGTAATTGCTCTGTTGAACATTCTTTGCCTCGCACTGGGACAATTTTATCCTTATAATCTTTAGCAAGAAAGACATCATTTGTTCCATTTTTATCGTAGTCTGAAGCAAAAACATAAAACGGTTTATCCTCATTAGCCTTAAATTTATAATTCTCACCAAGGTTTCCCAATACAAAGTCTACATCGCCATCAAGATCAATATCTTTTGCTTCAATAGTATTCCACCAACCATTTGTTTTATTAAATGCTGGTAGATTCGTCTTTTTAAAGACACCTTCTTTTATTTGAAACAAACTTATAGGCATCCATTCCCCAACCACTAATAATTCATTTTTAGAATCACCATCTATATCCTGCCAGGCCGCATCTGTTACCATACCCATAAACTCTAAATCTTTAGCAAATTGGGATGTAACATCTACAAAGACTCCCGAATTATTCTGTAACAAGTAGCTTTTAGGAGAAGCTGGATAACGATTTGGCACCAATCGTCCACCAACAAACAAATCAATGTCACCATCATTATCATAATCTAAAGGCAATACACAACCGCCACTGGATGCTATTCTTGGAATCGTATTCGACTTAGTAAAATGTCCTTTTCCATCATTTAAATATAATCTGTCCTGGTATTCGGAAGCATTTTCAGGAAACTCATTACCGCCACTAACCACATACAAATCTGTAAACCCATCGCCATTAGCATCAAAAAACACTGAAGCGACATCTTCTAATTTTTTATCTTTCAAAAAACTTGCCTGTTTGATTTCTTCGAAGGTTTCGTTCTTTTTTTGAAGAAACAATTTGCCGCTTTGATTCACCGCACCCCCAACATAAAAATCTTCAAATCCGTCATTATTAACATCTGAAACTGAAATACAAGGCCCTTCTGTTGACAGTTTATGAGGCAACAATATTTGGGCTTTAAAATCGTCATAATCATTTTCTTTATGAACAACAGGTTTTCTTAAAAAAACATGTCTGGTAACGTCTTTAAAAATAGGATTGTATTTAACTTCTTCTAACTTTGCAGTTGCGGCTTTCTTGTAATTTATTGTTACCATTCTATTAGCCTTTAAATTGGCCAGCAAATTCACCTTCTTATCTGGCCAGACAACTCTTATCGAATCAATAGTGGTTATTTTTCCTAAACCAAAATGCGCAATGGGATCTACCGATGACAAATAACCACGTACATTTTTCAATTCATGGTATTGAATGCTATCCTTATTATACACTGTAATTTTCGCACCCAACCCTAATGTATTATTTTTTGGGCCTTTTAACTTTACTTTCAAAAAGCTATTGCCCGATTTCTCCGATTTGTTCTCATAAACAAAAGCATGGTCATTAATATTATTTACAATTAAATCTAAATCACCATCATTATCCAAATCGCCTACAGCTGCTCCGTTAGAAAAGCTAATAGCCTCTAGCCCCCAATCCTTTACTTTATCAGAAAACTTTAGGTCGCCATCATTTTTATAAACATAATTATGGATTTTATTTTCGTTAAAAAGGTTTACTATATAATCTACGTTTTCGCTTTTAGACCGTTGTTTCTTTTCTTTGGATGCTATATATCTTGAAAATTTGTTAGTAGCGTCCTTATCAAAAATATCCCGTCTAAACCCATTCGAAACAAACAAATCCCGCAATCCATCATTATCAAAATCACTTCCTATACAAGACCAACTCCAATCGGTTTTATCGATACCTGCAAACTGACTTATTTCGCTAAAAAAGCCATTTCCGTTATTAATTTGGAGCATATTATGCATGTATTGGTGATGATTGCCTGCTTCTAAAATGCGATTATAACCATCTACATTCATTGTAGCCATAGTTGTTTTGGCGCGAACATGATCGGATGATGTCATATCCAGTTCTACAAGATCCTCATAACCATCATTATTAAAATCTACCACATCGACCCCCATACCATAAAAGGCCACATGATTGGTTATGGATTGAATGTTTTGCGAAAAAGTTTTATTGCCTTTATTTTCAAAAAAATAGTCACTCTCAAAATAATCGTTAGCGACATATACATCACTAAATCCATCATTATTTAAATCAGAAGTCGACAAACCCAACCCATAAGCATAGGTTTGATTTATTCCTGCTTTTTGACCAATTTCATTATAGACACCATTTACGTTTTCATAAAGTTTATCTCTATACAAAGGGCTTTGCGCTTCTTTACCTTTTTGAATATCATTATGGGAAAGAAAAAAACGCTTTGGACGGTTAATTAAATACATGTCTAAATCATTATCGTTGTCCATGTCAAAAAATGAAGCCATCATAGAAAACCCTGAGTCTGCAATATGATATTGTTTTGCTTGTTCTGAAAATGTATTGTCACCGTTATTAACGTAAAGAAGATTGGCCCGCTCTTCATCTGTACCTCGCCATCCCCCTTTACAAATGTATATATCTAAAAAGCTGTCGCCATTTATATCTACCATAACGACCCCGTTACTCCATCCTTTTCCTCCGCTAACACCTGCCGATTCCGTAATATCCTCAAATTGAAAATCTCCTTTGTTTAAGTACAATTTATTCTCTACTTGATTTCCTGTAAAGTAAATATCTGAAAGTCCATCGTTATTTATATCTCCAATAGCAACGCCACCTCCATTGTAAGCATAATTATAAACGATAAAGAAATTACCAGGATTTTCTTGTATGGTATTATTAAAATCTATTCCTGTCTTTTTTGAAGACAAGTTTTTAAACAATGTTTCCTTTTCGATAACAACAATCTCCTTAGCTTGTTCGTTTTTACATGTAAAGAGTAGACATAAACCAAGTATACAGAACCAATATTTTTTATAAAAAGTAGTAACAAACACCATTGTTTATAAGATTTTAATGAGATTTAACTTCGATGAATTTGAGGATATCGTTATTATTTGAAACGATTATCATCTGTTTCTCTCCCACCCTTATTAAGGCCAGATCTTTAACATCTTTGGGTGCATAAAACCCACTTTCCTGAATTGAATAAGGCGTAAATGCGCCCTGACCATTCCCTGTTAAAAATACACCTGTCCCTGCATCATTCCTAGGTGTTTCAATCTCAGACCCATACAAATTTCCTACTGTTACAAAATCTAGATTTCCGTCATTATTAAAGTCTTTTACCAATATCTGATTGCTACTAGATAATTGTACTTCGTTTGGTAATTTATGTAAAACGAATGTACCTCCTTTATTTTCAATATATAATGTCGCAAATGTATTCACCTGGTAGTGTAATGAAGCTTCTAATTCTTCTTCACCATACACGTCAACCAGTGTTGCCTCGGCAAACTCATTATAAGTTTTAAATTTTTCTTTAATTGCTTTAACCTGAGACGACGAACAAGAACGCCCTCTAACTGGGTATTTCTCTCCTTCGTTATAATAACTTAAAACAATATCTTTTTTATTATTGCCGTCAAAATCATTGAAATAAATATCGAAAGTTTCATCTTCAAAGGATTTATATTTATAATTAAGCCCCAGATTGCCAGCTACAAAATCAATATCACCATCATTATCAAAATCACCACTGGCAATACTAAACCACCATCCTGTGGTATCTGTCAACCCTAAATTCCCTGAAATTTCAGTAAAGTTCTTTCCTTTGTTATTTTTAAAGACACGTATCGGCATCCATTCACCTACTATGACAATATCATCCCAGCCATCTTTATCTATATCGTCAATGCTTGCAGACGTAGCTAGTCCTAATTTATCAAATTCTGGGACTAAAGTATCTGTAACATCTAAAAATTTAATGCCTTGGGACGTACTAACATTTTTAAGAATATATGTTTTGGCAGGTGACGGATAATTACCAGGCACCAATCGCCCACAAACAAGCAAATCCTGATCCCCATCTTTATCGTAGTCAAAATTATAAACGCGAGATCCACTGTCAACTATCTCTGGAAGCGCGTTTTTAGATATTGATAAATTCCCAGAGCCATCATTTATATAAAGCCTGTCCTGAAGCATTTGGGAATGAGACTCAAACTCATTTCCTCCACTAACAACATACAAATCTAAATCGTCATCATTATCGGCATCAAACATTAAAGATCCCATATCCTCATGAATCACATCATTATTAAAAGCAAATTCCTTTTTATCAAAAAGCCCCTGTTTATTTTGGTAAAACAATCCACCCATCTGGCCTGAAGCACCACTAACATAAAAGTCGTCTAACCCGTCCTTATTTAAATCTCCAACAGATATGTAAGGCCCAAAAGTAGATGTTTTATGAGGTAACAATATTTCTTTTGCGTAATCGTCATATTCATTTTCTATATGCACGAACAAAGAGTCTAATGCCTTATTTTCTGAATCAAAAAACGATTCTTTTTTCAACACGTCTTCTTCTTTACCCAAGGTGGCATTGGCATAATTCAACACCAATTTTTTATTAACCAAAACCTGCGTCAAGGTTTGCGTTTTGCCATCTTGCCATTCAACATTTAAAGTATCTATGAGCGTTTCTTTTCCAAGACCAAAATGAAGTAATGGAGCCATGGAAGAAATATAGCCATGCTCTAAACTTAGTTCTTGAAATTGTTTCTTGCCATCAGCTATAATTGTACATTTTGTTCCAATACCCTTAGAGTTCAAAGCTTTTCCCTTAAATTGGATTGTGATATAATTATTGTTTTCTCTATTATTATTCTCAAATATCACTGCTTTATCATCAATATTATTCAGAATAATTTCAAGATCTCCATCATTGTCTAAATCTGCATAAGCAACACCATTAGAAAAGCCTTTGAATTCCAATCCCCACGCCTTATTTATTTTCTCAAATGTTAAATCTTTGGAGTTTCTAAAAACAAAATTATCTGTTTTCTCCGATGGCATTTTTAATGAGTTTTCAAGACCATCAATCTTTTGTTTTTCTCCAAAAGCGCTTTTAGCTTTTTTAATGGCATTAAAAAAATCGGTATTATTAATTTCTCTTCTGGTTCCATTAGACACATACAAGTCTTTCCAACCATCATTATCTAAGTCCGCAAAAAGCGGTCCCCAACTCCAATCGGTACTTGAGATGTTCGAAATTCTTGAAATATTATTAAACCGAGGTGCTTTATCACTATCTAAAACACCTGCATTTAGCTGCAAACAATTATGCATATATTGATAATAAAGTCCAGATTTATAAGTATCCCAAAACACCTGTGGGTTCATGCTTGCCATATTGGCTTTAGATCGTTTATTGGTAGAGGCATCCATATCGGCTTGAAAAATATCCAAAAACCCATCATTATTGAAATCGGCTATATCTGCCCCCATACCATACAAAGCTGTATGTTTCACAGATTGTTCAATAGTATTTCTAAATGTACCGTTTCCATTATTTATATAGCAAAAATCTGCACTGGCAAAATCGTTGCTAACATAGATATCTTTATAGCCATCGTTATTTAAATCACTTACACTTGCACTTAAAGTTAAACTATACGACAAAACCCCTGCCTCTTTTGTAACATCTGTAAATACTCCGTTTCCATTATTCTTATATAAATGATTCGAATGTTTTGAAGAGGCATGTCTTATAAGTTGCCTAAAAGTATCTGGAGCTGTTTTAAAGGGTGTAATAGGATAATTGGCAACATACAAATCCAGGTCGCCATCATTATCGTAATCAAAAAAAGTACTTTGTGTACTATGTCCTTTATCTGCTATCCCATATTTTTCAGCCTCTTCTTTAAATGTTATATAGCCCTTATCATTTAACCCTTGATTTACCAATAATTTATTTGGACAATCCTCACTCTTGCCAGATACACTTAAATAAATATCTAACCAGCCATCGTTATTAATATCTACTGTTGTTGCCCCTAAAAACCAATCATTACTGGACAAACCTGCATTTGCTTTTTCAGTAATATCCTCAAAAGTCAAAGCATTTTTATTAAGATAAAGTCTGTTACTAACCATATTACCTGTAAAGTACAAGTCCTGTAAATTATCATTATTAAAATCGCCAACAGCAATACCACCTCCCATATATATATACGGGTAGTTGAAATAATTTAAAGTATCTGATTCTGTTAAAGAATTTTCAAAATCAATTCCCGACGCTTTAGAGCTTAATAATGTAAACTGTTTTTTGTCAATATCTTTTGAGCAGGAGATTATAATAATGGAAAGGAAAAGGCACTTAAGAAATCTCATAATGAAACTAATTTTGGAGGGATAAACAAATATAGAAAATCCTGCATAGCAAGTATACAGGATTTTCCGATAAATCAAATTAATAAAAAACTAAACTAATTAATCTTCTTATAAATTAGTGTTACCCTGTAATTCTATATTTGGTATTGGCAACAAGTATGTATCGTTATCAAACCGCTGCAAATCCAACCATCTGGATTGTTCACCTGCCAATTCTACCCATCGCTCATGTTTAATAGCATCTAAGATTGCGGCTGTTCCAGATACTGAAACATCTGGCAAAGAGACCGATGTTCTCGACCGAACTTCATTTAAAAAACCTAAAGCTACAGCTTCAGAACCACCAGAACGTATTTCCGCTTCTGCTTTCATTAGCAACACGTCTGCATAACGAAGCACTCTGGCATTGATACCACTATCTGCAGTCTCTGAACTTCTATCATCTAAATTTTGATATTTTCTCCATGCTGGATTATCGTCTGGTCCAATCGTACCTGCAGTAAATGTACTCTTACCATCATTATATATGTTGGTCATCGTTCCGTTATCATCTGCATCAATGGAGTAAAAATTATCCGCATAACGCGTATCACCATCTTCATATTCATCTAAAAGCGCCTGACTCGGCTTCACATTATACCATCCAGAGTATTCCATAGCCCTGAATGATGTCTCTGAATTTCCGAGACCATTCTGCTTCCAAGAATCACCACCTCCTGTAGACTCATCATAAATTACTTCAAATATAGATTCGTCATTATGTTCTCCTGCCACAGTAAAGTTATCTCTATAATTGTCTATTAAACTATATCCCGTTACATTTGCTAAGGCTGATTTTGCTCCAGATGCGTCTCCATTTTGCAATAATACTTTTCCTAAAAGTGCCCAAGCTGCTCCAGAAGTTGGCCTTCCTACTTCTTGCGTTCCTTTTGCAGGCAAATTAGCTGTCGCAAACTGTAAATCTGCAACAATAGCACTGTATATATCTGCTACTGATGATTTAGGCCGACCACCCCTAACAATTTCCAAATCCAGCACTAAGGGTATTTCACCATATTTATTTACCAAATTGAAGTAAAAAAGTGCTCTTAAAAATCTTGCTTCTCCTAATCTTGCTGCTATTTCGGCAGTAGGTATATTTTCAAAATTTTCTTCATTTACAATAACAAAATTGCAGCGCCCGATACCTTGGTAATTATGTTGCCAATATTGATTGTTTCCATTATTAGCTTCATCAACATCCCGATTGATCATTTGCACTTTATCTGCTTCTAAATTTCCCGCTGCATAATTTTCTCCTGCAACATTGTCGTTAATGTAAAATTGATATCTCGCATAATTACCCGTCTCTTGAAGATAAGTATACGCTGCTGTTACCGCCGCTTCTAGTTGTACACTTGATTTAAAAAATGTCTCTGGTGACGATTGATTTGGATTCGTTAGGTCTATATCCGATTCATTACAGGAAATTAGAATTCCAGTAATTACTACGATACCAGTAAAAAAGATCTTAATTTTTTTCATGTTTTTTTATATTATATTAAAATGCTAATTGAACCCCGAAAATAAATGATCTAGGTTGCGGGTACACCCCTCTATCAATACCAACCCCTGCAGCTGCAGATTGTTGTCTTGGAGTTACCGTAGAACTTCCTCCAATTTCTGGGTCGTAACCAGAATAGTTTGTTATTGTAAATAGGTTTTGTCCTGTAGCATACACTCTAAACTTAGAAAAAGCACCATTGGCCATAGTAGATAGTACTGACCCTGGCAAACTATATCCGATCGTTAAATTTCTAAGTTTAGCATAAGAACCATCCTCTATAAAACGGTCTGAACGATTCACATTATCAGAATGACTAGACACGAACCTTGGCACCGTTGTATTTGTATTGGTTGGCGTCCATCTGTGCAACACAGCGGTACCAGCATTAAACAAACGCGTCATCCCCTCAAGATCATATATAGTTGTATTATATATATCATTGCCACTTACACCGCTAAAAAATAAAGTGGCATCAAAGTTTTTATAATTAGCTGTTAGGTTTAAGCCATAGGTAAGTTCTGGAAATGGATTTCCTATTTTCACATTATCATCACCATCAATAGTTCCATCCCCATTTTGATCTACAAAACGAATATCTCCTGCTGCTGCATTTGGCTGGGCACTCGTATCGTCTCCTTCTTGAAACAGACCATCTGTTTGAAGTCCATAAAAGTAGAATAATGATTCTCCTTTTGTTATTCTGGATAAATTCTCACCTTCAAAAGCAGAGCTTTCAATAAATAACAGATCGTCACTAAGTTGAACAGCCTTGTTTTTAGATGTACCAAGATTCAAATTTGCCGACCAACTAAAATCTCCGCCTTTATTATGATTATAACCAATATTGAACTCTAGCCCTTTAGTATTCGTCGATGCACCATTACGCTGTGTAAAAAGAGCTCCCAAACCATCTGACGTTACATTGGGAATTGGTACAATAACATCTTCTATGTCATTATTATAATATTCCAAGGATAGTGTAAGCGCGTTACTAAAAAGCCCTAAATCCAAACCTATATTGGTCATAGTCGCTTCTTCCCATTTTAAATCTGGGTTTGGGCTACCAAAATTAGAGACTCCCACGTTTCTACTAAGACCTACATAATTATACGTATTTATTAAACCTGATTCAAAAACATAATCTACAGAACCATCATTACCCGTAACTCCCCAAGACCCTCTTAGCTTTAAGTTACTTATTGTATTGGAATCTTTCAAAAACTCTTCTTCACTTAACACCCAACCTAAAGACACGGCTGGAAAATTTGCCCATTTATTCCCTTTACCAAAACGAGAAGTTCCATCACGACGAACAGATGCCGATAACAGATATTTATTATCAAAATTATAATTCACCCTTCCGATATAGGAAATTAAAGCATATTCAAAAAGTTGGTTGGTAATCTGTCCATTTCCTTGAATTACAGGCACTGTATTTGTTATTGGGTTTGAAGCTTGAGATTGATTATTACGGGCTGTCGTTTCAAATTTTTCAGCAACTACCAACAAATCCAAATTATGAACCTCATTAAAAGCGGTAGAATAGGTCAACGAATTTGTATAAGTATTCGAGTTAAACGTATTGGCGTTTTGAATGAGTTGTGCTGCAGTACGCTCATTAATCCCTTCGTCAAAAGAAGGACGATGAATATTATTAGACACCGATGTTCTCTCAAAACCATATTGAAACTTATATTCCAAACCATCAATAAATTCGTAAGATGCATAGAGCGATCCTAGTATTTTAGTAATATCGGTTACATTACTGCTTATGGTTTGAAGTCTTACTGGGTTTTCTGCATCCGAACCGTTATCTAAAGTCGTATCGGTTCCACCAAAGCCTCCAGGATTATTTGGATTAAAAACCGGCGTATAAGGCAATGATTTAATCATGTGCTCTATTAATGTCCTATCTCCATTCTCCTCTTCGTTTTTCATTTCGGAATCTGCAATAGCCAAAGTTTCTCCTATTTTAAACTTATTACCTATTTTAAATTCACTGTTAGCCCTTAGAGACGATCTGTTAAAACCAGTATTGATAATAATTCCTTCTTGATCGATATAACCTGCAGAGATGTTAAATACAGCCGTATCATTTCCTCCCGACACACCCAAGTTGGTATTATGCACAAAGGCCGTTTGGAATACCTCATCCTGCCAGTCTGTATTAAGTCTTGTGGACGCCTCGTCTGTGGTATACCTATTAGGCAATCCATAAGTTTCACTTGCAAATTGTCTAAATTGATTGGTATCCAATAAATCTAATGTCTTTGGAACACTTTGAGAAGACAAATAAGAGTCCAAGGTCACTTTTGTTTTTCCAGATCGGCCCTTCTTTGTGGTAATAATTACAACACCATTAGAAGCTCTAGACCCATAAATAGCAGCCGTTGACGCATCTTTTAACACATCCATAGTTTCTATATCATTAGGATTAATCTCATTAATCCCCCCAGACACAATACCATCTATAACATATAATGGCTGACTATTGCCAAAGGTTCCTAAACCACGTATTTGAACTTGCGGCGATGTTCCTGGAGATCCTCCATTAATTACTGTTACACCAGGTGCTTGACCTTGTAAGGCTTGATCTGCAGACGTAACGGGTGTCCTATTAATATCCTCCGATTTTACCGAAGAAATAGCTCCCGTTACCAAACGTCTAGACGTTTTTCCGTAACCTACTACAACGACCTCATTTAAGGCGCTAGTATCTTCAACAAGAACTGCATTAACAACTGATTTCCCATCTACAGCTATTTCTAGTGTCTCATATCCGACATAGCTAAAAACTAATATAGCATTGGCATCTACATTAGAGAGACTATACTTTCCATCAAAATCTGCTCCAGCTCCATTGGAAGTTCCTTTTACTATGACATTAGCACCAGGCAAAGGACCACTAGAGTCAGAAATAGTACCAGTGATGTTCTGAGAATACATAGAAAAACTCAAAACAAAAACTGCTAAAAAAAGTAGTTTTTTAAATAATTTTTTTTTCATAAATCATTGTGAATTAGTTTATTAAAAAATAATTTTTAATAATTTCATTAAATAGAGTAGATTTGTAATGAACAAAAATTATAACCTATTATTATTTAATGAATAGTTAACATTTAGTTTGTGATACAAATTTAACATCAAAATATACATTCATATAATATGATTTTATCAAATAATAATATATATTTTTCACAATATCACAAAAAACACACCCAATGTTAGATAACATACACAGAGAAATAACCCAGCTAACACCTGAAGACAGTTTTTTAGTGTTTGATCGGGTAAAAGACGATTTCGATTTCCCTATTCACTTTCATCCTGAATATGAATTAAACTTTATACAGAACGGAAAAGGCGTTAGAAGAATAGCCGGAGACAGCATTGAAGAAATAGACGACATCGAACTTGTTTTTGTGGGCTCGAATTTAGTCCACGGCTGGGAACTACATAAATGCCAGAGCAAAAAGATTCACGAAATCACTATACACATCAATTACGATTTACTTGATGAAAAACTATTGGCAAGAAATATATTTAAACCCATAAAGGATATGTTTGAAAAAGCCGCTCATGGTATTTTATTTTCAAAAAAGGTTTCTTTGGATATGGCACCACGACTTATAAAACTGAGCAAAACAGACGGTATAGACTACTATTTAGAGTTTATATCTATACTGTATGATTTAGCAAACTCAAGAAATCAACGTATGCTGTCTAATTCTGCGACACAAAAAAAAGACTTTGAGAACAGTTCAAAAATAAAAAAGGTTTACGACTACATCCAAAATAATTTTGATAAAAAAATATCATTAGATGAAATATCATCTTTAGTAAACATGACACCTGTTTCTTTTAATCGATTTATAAAAAAACGGACGGGAAAAACCTTTGTTGTTTATGTAAATAGCACCCGCATAAGCCACGCTAGCAAATTGCTTCTAGAAACAGATTTAAGCATTGCAGAAATAAGCTTCAAGTGTGGATTTAACAACATCGCAAACTTCAATCGCATTTTCAAAAAAGAAAAAAATGCGACTCCCAGTGAATTTAGAGAAGACTTCAACGCATGTATTAAACGTGTTTTGTAAAACCACCACCCCACCATTTACTTATTTAAAAACCACTCAAGTGGTTTTCTTTTTTTTGAATAAAAAATAGTATCATTAATTGATCATAAAAGACAATTTAATACGTGTTAATACTTATATTTTTGTAATATATTTTCATAAAAAGAATTATTTCAGCTTTTATTAAAGAAGCAAAAAGACTTTAAATACAGTATATCAGGAACAAACACCAAATTCCATACGTTGTATCACAGAACACAGGAATTAAAATATATTATATTTAGATGTGATAAAATTTGTTTAGTATAAAGAAAAAATAGTACCATACAAATTTAAAATTAAGACATGTCTATTAATTTTCATAACACTTCTAAAAATATAAAAATCTGATTTTCAAAAATTTAAACAAAATAACATCTTTATTATGAATATAAAATTTAAACTTATTCAATATATAATAGTAACAATAATGTTTATGGCTTGCACCGATAATCACAATAACAACACTATAACTTATTCTAAGACAGATCCAATCAATAAAAAAGTAGACTCCCTTATTAAAATAATGACACTAAAAGAAAAAATTGGTCAGATGAACCAGTATAATGGCTTTTGGGATGTCACAGGCCCTGCCCCTGATAATGGTGATGCCGAAATAAAATATGAACATTTAAAAAACGGTCTTGTCGGCTCTATGCTTTCCGTAAGAGGAACTAAAGCCGTTAGAGCAGTACAAAAAATTGCCGTTGAAGAGTCCAGACTAGGAATTCCATTAATAATTGGCTTTGATGTTATCCACGGCTATAAAACACTAAGTCCCATACCATTAGCAGAAGCAGCAAGCTGGGATCTGGAAGCCATAGAAAAATCTGCTCAAGTAGCAGCGGCCGAGGCATCTGCAGCTGGCATAAATTGGACATTTGCCCCAATGGTGGATATATCTAGAGACCCGAGATGGGGACGTGTTATGGAAGGCGCGGGAGAGGATCCCTTTTTAGGAAGCAAAATTGCAGTAGCAAGGGTTAAGGGGTTTCAAGGAGATGATTTATCTGCCGTTAATACCATAGCCGCCTGTGCTAAACATTTTGCTGCTTATGGGTTTTCTGAAGCAGGAAAAGAGTACAACACAGTAGACATCGGAAACTCAACACTTCATAATACTGTACTGCCTCCATTTAAAGCTGCCGTAGAAGCTAATGTTAAAACTTTAATGAATGCATTTAACGAATACGATGGTGTTCCTGCTACAGGAAATGAATACTTACTGAGAAATATTCTAAAAGATAAATGGGGCTTTAAAGGTTTTGTAATTACCGATTGGGCATCAATAAAAGAAATGGTTATTTGGGGATATGCGAAAGACAAAAGGGATGCTGCTAAAATAGCAGCCTTAGCAGGCTCTGATATGGATATGGAATCGCATATCTACGTATCCGAATTAGAACAATTAGTAAAAGACGGTGTTATTGATGAAAAAATTATTGACGAGGCTGCTCGGAGAATTTTGACTGTAAAATTTGAATTGGGTTTATTCGACGACCCCTATAGATATTGCGATGAAACTAGAGAAAAAGAGGTTGTAAATAGTCCAAAACATTTAGACGTAGTTCTGGACATGGCAAAAAAATCTATTGTTTTACTTAAAAATGAAAATGATTTACTCCCGCTAAAAAAACAAGGACAAAACATTGCTCTAATTGGAGCCTTAGCAAATGAAAAAAATAGCCCACTTGGAAGCTGGAGAATTGCATCAAAAGATAATACAGGAGTCTCTGTACTGGAAGGTATGCAAAACTACAAAGACAATAACTTGATTTACAAAAAAGGCGCTGATATAACCGTTGGAGACACGCAATTTGTCAATGAACTCACAATAAACACTACGGACAAAAGTGAATTTAACGAGGCTATAGATGTTGCAAAAAAAGCAGATGTTGTTGTTATGGTTTTGGGAGAACATGGCTTTCAAAGTGGTGAGGCCAGAAGCAGGACAGATATTAACCTACCTGGCGTTCAACAAGAACTATTAGAAGCAATCTATAAAGTAAATAAAAACATTGTTTTAGTATTAAATAATGGCAGACCCTTGTCTATTACCTGGGCCGACAAACATATTCCAGCTATTCTTGAGACTTGGCAACTTGGCACACAGGCGGGACATGCTGTAGCACAAGTATTATACGGTGACTATAACCCTAGCGGCAAGCTACCTATGACTTTCCCTAGAAATGTTGGTCAAATCCCTATATATTATAACCATAAAAATACCGGGAGACCTGTTAGAGATGCCTTCAATCCCGAGTTGGTCTTTTGGTCTCATTATAGCGATGTAGAAAATACCCCACTTTACCATTTCGGACACGGCTTAAGCTATACCACTTTTAAATATGAGAATTTAGCTCTCGAAAAAACAGTATTTGGTATGGATGAAACTATCAATATTTCTGTCGGCATAACTAATACAGGAAAAGTGACTGGTAAAGAAGTTGCACAACTTTACATTAGAGATCTGGTTGCAAGCACAACAAGACCTGTAAAAGAACTAAAAGGTTTTGAATTAATTGAGTTACAAGCTGGTGAAACCAAGACCGTAAACTTTGTTTTAAATAAGGCCAGTTTGGGTTTTTACAACAATCAAGGGGATTTTATTATTGAACCAGGAACGTTTGAAATATTTATTGGAGGAAGTTCTCAAACAACTTTAAATACTCGTTTTGAATTAGAGTAGTCTTACCTTTATACAATTGCAAAAGAAAAGAGCTGCTTATACCAAAGTAGCTCTTTTCTTTTATAATGAACTATATATTATTCTACCTATTTGGACTATACCACGCATGTGACTTAGAATTATTATCATTTGAAATACAATAGTTCAAAACCATTTTTACAATCCCTATCGCGGTTTGTTTAAATCATAAAAAGCCATTTAAAACGATTAATAATTATTCCGATGCTCTTCTGGTATTTAGCTCTAAAGTTATTTCGTTTAATTTCTTTTGATTTAGCGGATAGAAAAACATAAAAACCGCTGCAATTAAAGATATTATTGCAGGAATCCAGCTCATCAACATCACTATACCAGGAATAGCACCACTAATAGCAACGGCATCTTGACCATCATAATTAAAGTTTGACAAAACAAAACCAATAATAGCACCTGCTATACCCCCTCCAAATTTTGTAGCAAATGACCCCGCTGAATATATAAGACCTGTGGCTCGTCGGCCATTTTTAAATTCAGAATAATCGGCTGCATCCCCTAACATGACAAAAAACAATGTTGGAAAAATTGCAGCTAAGAATTCTGAAACGATACCAATGGCAAAAATTGCCTCGACATCGTTAGGACCACAAAAAACAAGCAATGCGTTTACCAAACCTGACAAAATCAATGCATAAATGAATAGATTCCGTTTACCCAGTTTCTTTCCTAAAGGTGCCGTTATGATAGCACCTGCAATCGATGCCAACATGAGTCCTACTAAAAAGCTTGCTGCCAATAATTGGTTATTTAAATAATGCGTAAAATAGATAACAACGATACCTTGTTTTATTGAGTTATAGACATTAAACAACAAACCCACCATCAATAAAACCAACCATGGCCTATTGGATATCAAATCTCTTAAATCTTTCCCTAAATTACTTTTTTGATCTTTAGGCGGTGACACCCTTTCTTTCGTTGTATAAAATGTTATAAACATAAAAACAGCCAAGAACACCGAAAGCAAATAGATCGAGTTGCTATAGCCTTGTTTCTGGTCTATAATAGAGATTTTATCTGCATCAATATCAGCTTCTCCGCTCACAATAAATGTATAGGGTTTACCAGCTTCTACAGAAAAACTTTTTGCATGCGTAGGCATATTTTTTTCTGCACCAATAGCCTCATCATCCCAAGTAAACAAAGCGATACCTGCTTCTGTTTTTATATTAACATTAGACACATCAGATGGCGCAGACACCTCAACCCTAAATTTATCTTCATCCAGTTTATCTACTTTAACAGTAGGGTTAATATTTCCAAAATAGGCTACTAAAAAAAGTAAGACGCCTTGCACAAGCATACCTCCTCCAAAAGCTCCAACCATTCTAAAAGACCCGATACTTGTTCGCACTTTATCATCCCCAGTCATAACTGCCATTAAAGCCCCATAGGGTATATTATTAGCAGTATAAATAAGCGTAAATAAAATATATGTAATATAGGCGTATAAAACTTTTCCTGAATCACTTAAATCTGGACTTGTAAAAAGCAACGAAAGAATAGTCGCTAACGGAATAGCTGTCCACAAAATCCAAGGGCGGAATTTCCCATATTTAGATTTTGTTCTATCCCCTACTATCCCCATCAGCACATCACTAATACCATCACTAAATCGAGCTACCAAAAACAAGACTCCAACTGTTGCCGGGCTTAACCCAAAAACATCTGTATAAAAAATGAACAAAAATGTAGCAACCCCTCTCCAAGCTATATTTGCAGCACCATCCCCTAAAGCATATCCTATTTTTTCGGTTATCGAGACTCTATCCTTTATCATAAATATTGATTATATTTTTACATTATTAAAACTTAAAGAAGACTGATCAGCCCTTATTTTCAATCGATTAATTTCAGGTTAAATTAGCTATTCTATGGCTTGAATTTAAATACTTTTTCTATCAAATCCGATATTATTCTTTCATTTAGTTTACAACTGAATGTTTTACCATTCAGGGTTAGATGCAAACACCCTCTAATTCTAATATATTAAACTACACTTCATGATTTTTTTATAGATTAAATAATTATGTTAAATTCAGCACTTTAATTTAAATCCAGGTAACAAGAATGCCCCATTTATTATTAGAAATACTAAAGCATTACCATATTTTCGGACTGCTTAATTTATTTCTTTTATACATTCTACTCCTCTCTTATTCTGATAAAAAGCTAACACTCTGGTATAGTACATTTGTACTATCTATTGTTTTAGATTTATTTAACTATGTTGGCTTGTTTAATCTGTTTTTTTATTCTCCAAATTTTACGTTAGCCTATCTACCCTGGTCTGCATTCACCCCAATTGCCCTTTATAAACTAACTTTGATCTCTTACAATATAAAGGAGCCATTTCACAAGAGGGTATTTCAATTACTATTCCTGTCCTTTTGTGTTATGTTTTGCTATTTTTTCATAAAGTCGTATTACATTTTATTAGGAGATTTAACTTTAAGAAACCGCTATTTTATTACCGAAAACACCTTTGCGCTCATAGAATATTGGATTATAAAAATATTCATCGCTACCACTCAGTTTATAGGATTAGCATTAAGCTATTCCATTATAAAAAAGTCACCCATAAAGCTTAACAAAGATGTCTACTACCTATTTATCATACTGAGCATTATTACATTTTTGTCCGTAATCCAAATCGTTCAGGACCTATATGGACATCCTAATAATATATTATCTAGTCCAAACAATCTATACCTAACTATAATTACAACTGGGGGGTTAATAATTGCATATCGAAAAATTATTGGTATCGATGCTTCAAAAAGAAAAAACAGTCAAACAACTACGAACAACAAATCATATGAATTAGATTTTGAACGTCTTAAAAATATTGAGGAGAAAATACGTTCAGCAATGGAGGAAAAGCAATTATACAAAAACAGAAAATTACAGTTAAAAGACCTGAGCAAGGAAGTTTCAACTCCAGAAAATTACGTGTCAGAAGTTTTATCAAAACAGCTCCAAACAAACTATTATGATTTTATAAACAGCTATCGAGTTCATGAAGTAAAAAGGTTAATGCATTCTGAAAAATACAAAGATTACAAGTTAATGGCACTAGCTACAGAGGCTGGTTTTAACTCCAAAACTACTTTTAATGCTGCTTTTAAGAAAAGTACAGGCCAGACACCTTCTGAATATAAAAAAGGAATTTTCCCCAAAAAAAATATGTACGGCTAAGCCAAAACGAACGTTTAAATTACTAAACCATACCACTACCAACTATTTGATTCTCTAATTACACACCTCCCTTTATACTTTTGAGGCCAACCTAATTAGTAAATCATGTTTTTATCAAATCTAGATCTTATCGTATTATTTGTTTATTTATTTGGAGTCATAGGTTACGGGCTATGGATGTCTCGGGCTAAATACAAAAATGCTTCAGATTATTTTTTAGCCAGTAAATCTTTACCGTGGTGGATTGTTGGTGGCTCTTTAATTGCTTCTAATATTTCTGCCGAGCAAATTTTAGGAACAAACGGATCTGGCTATGCTATTGGTTTAGCCATTGGTGGTTATGAGCTCATGTCTGCTTTGACTTTAATTTTAGTCGCAAAATACCTTCTACCTGTTTTTCTTGAGAAAAAAATTTACTCGATACCTCAATTTCTAAAAAACAGATTTGATAATCGTGTACGCATATGTTTTAGTTTTATCTTAATCGTTCTCTATGTTTTTGTTAATATTTCTTCCATTTTTTATCTAGGCGGTTTAGCCATTGAAAATTTAACAGGTCTCCCTATTCTTATTGGTGTTCTTGGCTTAGTTATATATTCGGCCTCCTTTTCCATTTTTGGAGGTCTAAAAGCTGTTGTATGGACAGATGTCATACAAGCAGTTGTCTTATTAGTTGGCGGGCTGGTTGCTGCTGGAATGGCTCTTTATGCTCTTGGAGATGGCAATGTTTTTAATGGTGTTTCTAATTTATACAAATTTGCTCCTGAAAGGTTCGACATGATTTTAGATAAAGGACATAAATATTTTAATAGTGTTCCTGGTATTAGTGTTCTAGTTGGCGGTATGTGGATTACCAATTTATACTATTGGGGCGGCAACCAATTCATTATTCAAAGGGCACTGGCATCAAAAAATATAAAAGAAGCTCAAAAAGGTGTTGCTTCTGCCGCTCTATTAAAGATTTTAATGCCAGTAATAGCTGTCGTACCTGGAATGGCCGCTTATGCATTACAAGCCGATATAGGCAAGCCAGATGAAGCGTTCCCTTGGGTACTCAGCCAACTCGTCCCAATAGGGATAAAAGGGTTAGTTTTTGCTGCTTTAGTAGCTGCTATTGGTAGTTCTATTAGCTCGTTGGTTAATAGTGTATCGACCATAGCCACCCTCGATTTATACAAACCTATTTTTAAGAAAAATGCTTCCGAAAAACATCTGGTTAAAGTTGGAAAAATAACTGCCGCCGCTGCCCTATTAATTGGCATGTTGGTTGCCCCCCTTTTAAGCATGCTCGAACTGGATCAAGCATTTCAGTTCATTCAGGAATTCACAGGTTTTATAAGTCCTGGCGCCTTTGTTGCTATTATATTTGGGATGTTTTGGAAACGAACAAGTGCAAAAGCAGCGCTATGGGTTGCTTTATTATGTGTACCATTATCTATTGGGTTATTTATAATGACAGATATACCGTTTTTCTATCGCATGACTATTTCGTTCGTAGTATTATCCTCACTAATAGTGTGCTTATCTTATCTTGATAAACCTTATAGTGTAGATAAAAAGACAGATTCGAAATCTGCATTTGTAATCTTTGGAGCTATGCTACTTACATCCATACCATTTGTACTTAGAATCTTTGCAAGTGACATTTCCCTTCCTACTTGGCTTGGCGCCTTGTTCTTATTTATGAATGTTATTTGTTTATATTTCATTTTCACGAACAAAACCAATAATCAAAAGGCTATATCTCTTGGCTCTCAAATTTTTAAAACTGATAAATCCTTTAATAGGATAGCATTCATAATTATAATTATTCTCTCTTCTATCTACGGGTTTTTGTGGTAGAAAAAGACCTGAAAAACTTTATAATTTAATCTGCTAGGTTGAGTACTTTGACTTCAGTGTTAACTTTGTTAAAACCAATATTGAATATCGATTAGCCAAAACATTTGGACAGGCATGTCTTAAATAGGACCTAATAGGCTCTATAGAGCATTAAAATTACTTTTAAAACCGTTCCTTTATTCTCAATAAACAACGCTATTCTACCCATCATCTCATTGGGTATATTTTTCATATAAAATTATTTATAGGCATTTAAATCATACTTCCTAAACAACCGTTTCTTATGCCTGGAACATAAAGTTAAGCACAAGAACGAATTCTTCACAACCCAGCAAGCAACTTGGGATAGCCCAACCTCATTCAAAAAAATATATTATCCCTATTTATTTAACATTTAAGTTAAAATTTACACAACAAAATCCGCATTAGCGTATGAATTTATAAGCATTTGATACGCTATTATAAATTATATCTCTAGACAGAAAGTATTTTTACTGGGTATAAAAACATCCAAATTATCTCAGATAAAAAACTAGAATCAAATTAATTAACAATAACTAAATCTCGAACAAAACATGGAAAAATAAATTACCCTATTAGGAAGTATTATAAATTTTGTCCGTTGCTTTCTTAAGCAGAATTTAAAAACAGAACATAACCAAAAAGGCTGTATTTAGATTGACAAATTTAGCTAACATTAACTTAAAAATATTTAAATGAAAAAAACAAATTACCAAACTAAACATAGTTGTAGCATCATCCTGCTATTACTACTGTCTGTATTTTCCTTTCTGGGAAATGCTCAGACTATCACAGTAACAGGGACAATAACAGATGAGTCTGGCGTTCCTCTTCCAGGTGCTAATATTATTGAAAAAGGATCCTCTAATGGCGTTCAAGCAGATTTTGATGCTAGTTTTTCGATAACCGTATCCAGTAGCAATTCAATTTTAGAAATTTCCTATGTTGGATTTAAAACCACAGAAATACCTATCAATGGCCAATCAAACTTAAGTATTTCACTTAAAGAAGACACAACTGGTCTTGACGCTGTAGTTGTAGTTGGATATGGTACCCAAAGAAGAAAAGACTTAACAGGAGCTATTACCAGTATTAATGCTGAGGACATAGCACAAAGAGGCGTTACCAATGTTAGTGAAGCCTTAAGAGGGCGTATTGCTGGGCTTTCGACAACGGTTAGCAATTCACCTTCTGGAGGCACTAATTTTCTTGTCCGTGGGGATACCTCTTTATCTGGAGGCACCGCCCCTTTAATTGTTTTAGATGGTGTCATTTATTACGGGAGTCTTTCAGATATCAATGCCAATGATGTACAAAGTATAGATGTTCTTAAAGATGCCAGTTCGGCTGCTATTTTTGGGGCACGTTCATCTAACGGAGTTATTATCATAACTACCAAAAAAGGACGAGGCAAATCTGTTATCAATTTTAGCTCTTCGGTTGGTATTTCCAAGTTGGTGAATCATCCTAAATTTAGAGGCCCTCAAGAATTCCTGGATTTTAAAGTTGCTGCCTATGAAACCAACAACCCTGGCACTTCTGGACCAAATCCTCAATTTTACAGAAACCCAGTAGAATTAGACGGTATAGATATTAATACTTGGAGAAATTATGGCGCTGCAAATCCTGTTGACCCTAATATCCCCAATAACGAAATATGGTTCAACAGACTAGGTATGAGCGAAATAGAACTTGAGAATTACGAAGCTGGCAGAACTACTGATTGGTTTGATGAAGTAACCAGAATAGGTATTCGCAGAGAAAATTCGATAAGTATCTCAGGCGGTAACGAAAAAACTTCTCACTACTTTTCTTTAGGTAATGTAGAGAATGAGGGGTTTATTTTAAACGACGAATTCAAAAGTATCCGAGCCAGGGTTAACTTAGAAACTAAAGTCAGATCTTTTTTCAAAATTGGAGTTAATGCACAATTTTCAAGAGATAATGGTAGAGGGTCCGACAATACAACCACGGCCAACGGTGAGCTATCTCCCAGTTTTTCACGTGCTGTAGTACAAAGTCCTTATGGTGCCAAATTTAATGAAGATGGTTCCATACGATTAGAACCCTTTAATGATGCTGCTGCAATCAATCCTTTTTTCACCTCTAGCAATAGCACAAGAGATATAGAAGATGATAATTTAATCGCCAATCTTTTTGCAGAACTCGAATTACCTTACGGGATAAAATACCGTATCAATTGGGTAAATAGTTTTGGCTGGATACAAGACTCTTTCTTTAATAGAACAAGCCCTGATGCTCAAGGATCTGGTGGATCGAGAAGAACTGACAGACGATATACTTGGAATGTAGATAATATTTTTAGCTGGGAAAAGCAATTTGGGGAGAACCATAAATTAGATGCTACTGTTGTTCTTAATGCTGAAAAGCGCCAAAGTTCAGGGCACACCTCTCGTAATTCACAATTTGTACCTAGCGAGATTTTAGGTTATAGCAACCTAGGAATAGGTACTAACCCTTTGGTTAGCAGTTATGATACCGCATATAGTGCAGATGGGCTATTAGGAAGGTTAAATTACGGATATAAAGGCAAATATCTTTTAACAGGATCTGTTCGTCGAGATGGATATTCTGTTTTAGGAGCCAATAATAGAAGAGCTACTTTTTTAGCTGGTGCATTTGCATGGAATATTTCTGAAGAAACTTTTTTAGATAACGCATCATGGATAGACAACTTAAAACTAAGGGTCTCTTATGGTCAAAACGGAAATAGGAGTGATCTTGCATTGTATAGCTCATTAGCACTGCTTAGTCCAGTAAATTACATCTATAGTGATAATGGAGCAGATACCCCTGTAACTGGTCTTTCATCCACTAGATTGGGTGATGCTAATTTAAAATGGGAAAGTACGGAGTCTTTAAACATAGGGACAGATTTCTCTATATTTAATGGTAAAGTTTTTGGCTCTTTAGAATTTTACAAGGCCAAGACTACAGATCTTATAGTACGCAGAGCGTTACCCAGAATAACAGGATATAGCTCAATTTCTACCAATCTTGGGCGATTAGACAATACAGGGTTTGAAGCTTCCCTGAATGCCATTGTTGTAGATAAACCCGATTTTGCTTGGCATTCTTCATTAAATTATTCTACAAATAGAAATGAAATTGTAGAGTTATATGGAGATGTTGAAGACGTGTTAGACGATCAAGGAAATGTTATAGGACAGCGATTGGCCGATGACCGTGCTAACAACTGGTTTATTGGTGAGTCTAAAGATATAAATTACGGCTTCGAAATTAATGGTGTATATACCACAGATGAAGTCGATGAAGCTGCTATTTATGGTAGACAACCTGGTGATTTTAGAGTCGTAGACCAAAATGGAGATGGTGTTATAGAATCTATCGTAGATCAAAAGGTGTTAGGACAAAAGAAACCAAGACATCGTATTAATTGGACTAACGATTTTACACTATTTAAAAATTTCAACCTCTCAATCTCCCTAGACAGCCAATTAGGTCACGAAGACGCATACAATGGTCGTTTTGGAGGTGGTTTAGGCCCTAGCATTTCATGGCAATCACAACGTCTAAATGGTTATAGTTTCCCTTATTGGACTCCAGAAAACCAATTAAACGACTGGGCAAGATTAGGCTCCAGAGCGAATGGCGAACAATATTATGAAAGTAAATCTTTTGTAAGAATTCAAAATATAACACTAGGGTACACCTTCCCAAATAGTGTTACTGACTTACTTCACATAGATGCCTTAAAGCTTTCTGTTGATTTAAACAACGTGGCTATTTTTACCAACTGGGAATTTTACGATCCAGAAACATATCGTTCTGGAGGATATGGTCAACCATCTGCCAGACCTGTGCCTTTTATCGGAACAGCAAGATTACTAATAACATTATAAAAAAATGATTATGAAAAAATATAATAGTTTAATATGCTGCATCTTAATTCTCCTAATTGCTGCATCATGTTCGGAAGAATTTTTAGACGACACTGCGAATCCGCTTTCTGAGTTTTCGCCAAATAATGCTTATAGCACACCAGAAGGTTTAGATGCTGGATTAGTATCTGCGCGAAAATGGTTAAGAGATGGTGATTACAGTGCGATTCCTAAAATACGTACAGAGTATTTTTGGACCGATATTTCTTATTCCAGCTTACAAAATACGGGAACAGCCCGTGATGCTATCCTCACCTTAACTCCCTTTCGTAGTCCATCGCAAGGAGATACACGTTCTTATTTTCGCGGACCCTATGCTATTTTTAAGGATATAAATACCGTTATAAATCGTATTGATGACCCTGTATATGAAAGCGAAGCACAGAGAAATGAAATTTTAGGCCAAGCATATTTTCATAGAGCTTATTGGTACTATAGATTAGTACATCTTTTTGGAAATGTACCATGGACGGGGCAAGAACTTACCAAACCTAGGTTAGACTATGAAACTTTCACTGTTGATGCCATTTTAACCAAAATTAAGTCTGACATGGAGTTTGCCGTGCAGTGGCTTCCAGAAACGACTTTAAACGGGAAAGTAAATAAAGCAGCAGGAAACCATCTTTTAACTAAAATTTATCTGTCTTTAGGTGAATTTGATAACGCAATCACTTCTGCTAGTGCCATTATTAATGATGGAAAGTATGCATTAATGACAAATCGCTTTGGCAATGGTCCTTTTGCTAATGATCCCGATTATGATGTCTTATGGGATTTACACCAAAGAGAGAATATGGATATAAATGCGAATACCGAAGCCATATTGCTAGCCATCGATGAAGTTGATGTTCAAGGTTCATCATCGGTTGGTAGTGGATCAGACCGTTACTGGCAACCTTTATGGTGGTTAATTCCTGGCTGTGAATACAACCTAAGTAATGGTGAAGATGAATTTGAAGAAAAACTTGGTAGAGGGGTTAGTTGGGCAAGACCTAATAATCATTTTAATTACACTATGAAAAGTGAGGATCCGAATGATCGCAGATACAGTGACACCAACTGGTGGGGACTTGAGGATTTTTTCTACAACAAACCTACAGATGCTAGATTTGGACAACAAATTCAAATTGAAGATGTTGCTATAGACTCTATTAGTAGAATGTTTGAGTTTCCACGCTATAAAACACATACTCCAAGATCGCGCCCTGGAAACAATAGTGGTGGATTTAGACACTTTTATGTATACAGACTAGCCGAAACTTACTTATTAAGAGCCGAGGCGCATTGGTGGAAAGGTGACATGCAAAGTGCTGCCAACGATGTTAATGTAGTGCGCGCTAGAGCTGGAGCTAGCCAAAAAACGGCAGCAGATATGAGTATCGATTATATTATGGACGAGCGCGCTAGAGAGTTATACACCGAAGAGCCCAGAAAAACCGAATTAGCTCGTATCTCCTATATTTTTGCCAGTCAAAACAGAGATGGATATTCTTTGGAAACCATTAGCGAAAAAAATTACTATTATGACAAAATGCAAAGAACGGCACCAGAGTTGTTTAGTAATTTACAATATAAAGACCAGGTGTACCAAGTTGCTCCCTACCACATTTATTGGCCAATTCCTCAAGATGCCATTGATGCTAATTCTTTAGCCCGTATCAACCAAAATATAGGTTATGTTGGTGCTGATAAAAATGTGCCGCCAAGAACCGAAGTGACCGATGAGGATTAAAGCATTTTAAGTTTTTATAATATAGTTTAGTTTAGTCACTGTAAATTCCGTCACCTCTACCTTGTTCTGAGTACAAGGAACGAGGTGGCGGTTTTTTATTTTTCACAATAGACAGATTGTTATGGTTGTTCTTTACCTTATAACGAACAGGATACCTATTAGTTTTACAATTTAATTTACCTGTCATTCAAGGAAACGCCAGAGCACATGACTGCTTGTACTGAACGCAATCAAAATGTGAGAATATGTTTGTTTTGATAGGCTTTAAAATCAATCTACTTCCAATCCTCAAAACCTTTTAAAAAAAGTATTTATAACATCTCAAGTACAGATTATTAGTTTAGCTTTTATAAAATACAGTTATTTTTTTTATTGATGCGTATTTTTATATGCTTTAGGGCTACATCCAAAAGTCTCTTTAAAGCATCTAGAGAAATAGCTAGCCTCAGCAAATCCAGAAAGAAAAGCTACTTCTGTAATTTGGAATTTTTTATCATCTAAAAGCTGCGCAGCGTATTTTAAGCGTATTGATTTTATGAAGTTATTAGGGGTAAGACCTGTTAAAGCTTTTACTTTTCTAAATAACTGTGCTCTACTAATCCCAACTTCTGTTGCCAACATATCCAAAGTGAGTTCGGTATTTTGAATATGTTCTTCCACAAGCTCTTTTAGTTTAATAACAAGTTTTTCATCTATAGAGGTCACTGTAACCTTTGAAGGTTCTAATGTTTTCGAGTTCTGAAAGATTAAACGAAGTTTTTCCCTGTTTTTAATAAGATTATTTATTTTAGCTATTAAAATCTCTTTATTAAAAGGCTTGGTAATATAAGCATCTGCACCTAAATTAATACCTTCTATAATTTGGTTATCGAAAGCCTTGGCGGTTAATAAAATGACAGGAATATGACTTGTTTCAAAATTTTCTTTAATTCTTTTACACATTTCCGAGCCATCAATTTCAGGCATTACAATATCACTTATTATGAGATCTGGAGATTCTTCGACTATTAAATCCAAACCCTCTAAACCATTATTTGCTGTATATACATTATAATGATCTCCCAGAATCTTTTTTAGATACATTCGTAACTCATCATTGTCCTCAACAACAACTACAGTATAATTTTTTTCTGTTACTGGCAACAAGACTTCTTCTTCAACAAATACATTATTGTCCTCTTTTTTATTAACCACTTTTGAAACTACACTTTTATTTCTTAGGGTATTGCTATAGAGGTCATCATTTTTGGGCAAAACAATAACAAAGGAAGCCCCTTTACCTATTTTGCTTTTTATAAATATAGAACCAAAATGCATCTCTGTAAATTGTTTAACCATGTACAGACCTATTCCCGTTCCAGAATCAACACTATCACTTTGATAAAAGCGGGTAAAAATACGTTCTAAGTTTTTACTAGAAATGCCCACACCATTGTCTTTAACTTTGATGTAAATATGGTTTTCAAAACTTATATGGTTTTTTTCTCCAGAAATCTGCTTATAATTTCTTCGTTTGAAAGCTTTTTCTCCATTTTTAAATTCATTGACCAAAATAGATACACTACCACCACTGGCAACCGATTTAAATGCGTTAGACAACAAATTATATAATATTTTTTCAATGCTATCCGTATCAAAAAACATTTGTATGGATTGATCTGGCAAAACTATGTTATAATCAACATTTTTCAACTTGGAATGATGGATAAATGAGTTGCTTATTGTTGAAATGGTAGACACGATATCACCTTGAGCAATCTTCAACGAAAGTTTTCCATATTCGAACTTTCTAAAATCCATAATTTGATCAATAAGTTTCCTTAAACGGTTAACATTATTCTTAATAATATCGAATAAATCTTTATTCTTATTATAAAAATCTTTTTGAAGCATTAAGCTTTGAAACGGATCTAAAATAAGTGATAGCGGCGTTCTAAATTCATGAGATAAGTTTGTAAAAAAGACTAGTTTAGACTCATAAATCTCTTGAATTTTATCGCTTTCTAATTCTTTAATCTTTAAAGAGTTAACATTATCTCTATTTTTTAATAAAATCCAAACAAATGCTGTTATCACAAAAAAAGTGATAAAACACCATATTGATATCATCCACCAGGTCTTATACCATACAGGTAAAACCTCAAGCTCAAAATTTAATTCCTGAGGGGTCCAAGTCCTATCATTATTCGTCCCCATCAACTTAAAAACATATGTTCCTTCAGGAAGATTAGCATAATTAATAGATCTTTTATGCCCCAGAGAAATCCAGTCATCATCTATTCCCGTTAGTTTGCATTTATAAAGATTATTTGATGCATATGGCCAATGTAACGATGAAAATTCAAATCCAATATTGTTTTCTTCGGCAGTTAGTTTTATTTTTTTTGCATAAGCGATATTGACATCCAAACCTTTTGATGTATTGTCTATATTAGCTTCTTCTCCATTTATAATTAGTTTTGTTAATACTAATTGGGGGTTGAATTTATTTCTCTCTACTGGTTGTGTGGTTTTTAAAACATTTATCCCATTGGCGCCTCCAAAGAAAAATGTTTCATCAATATTTTTATGAATACTATTTCCATTAAATTCTAAAGACTGCAACCCATCCTCTAAGATATATTGTTTTTCTTGTTTCGTATTAAAATTATAAGAGAGCAATCCCCTATTGGAACTCATCCACAACATACTATTTATGTCATCGTAAAGTAATCCATATATATAATTAGATTCAAGGTTTAAACTACTAGATGATGGTGTCGAGTTAAAATATGGCATTAAGAGCCGTTGTTCAATATCAATTTTACACAGCCCGAAATTTGTTCCAACCATGATACCGTAATCATCTACTTCTTCCATTGAATACGTATAGTAGTTTGTATAAAACCTCTGTGATTTTGGAATAATATTAATTGGGTGAAAACGAATTGAATTTAAATTATTGAGAAGAGATAAATCTTTATTTTTATAATCTTCTGGGTTTACATATACAATTAATTCGTTTGAAGTCCCTAACCAAACCCGATTGAAACTATCCAGCATCATAGTGTATACTATTTTATTTTTTAGAAGAAAACCATTCGATAAATCACTTAATTTACTTAGGTGCTTATTCGCAGAGTACAAATACAAACCGCTAGCTGTGCTAATCCATTTATTGGAATCATTATCTTCTAAAATTTCATATACATACTCATTGGGCAAAAGGTCTGGGACACTATTTTCAAAGTGCTTTGCTACATGCTTTAAGCTTCCATTAAAATCTTTAATAATAAAAACACCCTTTTGTGTTCCAACCCAAATCTGTTTTTGTTTATCTTGAATGATGGCTTGAACATGATCTAATGCATTGTTCTTTGCATTGGTAATATGTATCTGCTCTTTTTTATTTTTAGAAATAATAAATATGCCTTTCCCCCGAGTGCCAATCCATAAATTTTTATTTTGGTCTTCTAAAATAGCATGCACATTTAAAATCTCCTCTTCTTCAACATTTGTCTTCACACTATTTATAAGTTCAAATCTCTTTTTTTGAGTGTTCAAAATATTAACACCCGCATAGGTTCCTATTACTATTACACCAGATTTATCCAGATAAAGTGACCTTATAAAATCATTTTTCAATGTGTTTTCATAATTTCTCTCATGCCTATAATTCTGCCAGTTTTCAATTTTTCTATTATATATAAAAAGCCCCTCTCCTTGGGTTCCAATAATTATATTTCCATTTCTGTCCTCCAAAAAATTATTTATTTTTTTTATAGAAGGCCAATTCGTATACAATTGAGTAAGCGGAAAAGCGACTTGTTTTAAATTTGTTTTTATCGGATTTTGCCCTAAATTCAGATAAAAAACGTGTTCATCTGAAGCTATGAGGAGGTATTTTGATTTAGTTACATAAACTGTATTAAAGCCACTAAGCTTATTATCATTATCTGTTGTTAGGACTATCCTTCTGGCTTTACTATCTTTTGTTCCTAAAAAAAACAAGCCTAAGGAAGTCCTTACAAGACACCCATCGTCTATTTGAAGTATTTGAAGTATTTCAATGGTTTCTGTTCTTTTATTGAAATTTTCAAAATCCACACTTCTAACATTAGAAACAATAGAATCTTTAACAGAAAAATTTAGAAGCCCATTTTTAGTTCCAACAAGGATATTATTATTGGAGTTTACATCAATACAAGTAATATTATCATTATAACTGGAATCATAATCCGAAGGAAAAAAATAAGCAAGCTTTTGGGTTTTAAGACTCAAAATATTTAACCCGTTTTTTGTTCCAACAATTAAATATTTTTTCAGCTTTTTCAAGTCTGTAACCCAAGGGTTACTTAATCCCGTTTCTTTATTAAACGTTGTTGTAAAGGTTTCAAAATCGTACCCGTTATATTTATAAAGCCCGTCCATTTTACCAAACCACAAAAATCCCATATCATCCGTTAAGATTGATGAAACAGTATTCTGTGTGATATCCGATTCGTTAGAAAGCGCGCTTATGTTGTAATCAGAACTTTGGGAAAGCGTAAACTTGAAAGCAAAAATTGCTATAAATAAGATAACAAAAGAACTCATTTTTCCATTTCCTTTTTCAAGAAATGAATTTTCGGAGTTTTCTCTAAATTTAAATGTCCTCATTAAATGTATATCACTTAAATATGAATATAGTTCTTTTGTTAAAAATATGCTTATAAAGTTAACATTAATAATACCTCTCTATCATTTTTTTAAACGCTCCTGCTTCAAATCTTTATCCAAATAAAAAAGGTAAGATTTTAGAAGTGCATTAAAAAAGCCAAATAACTAACTTAAAAAAACTATCGTTTTATACACCTAATGGGATACATGAAAATCGAGTATTTTGCCAACTATCACAAATCTATTGCCTATCAAAGATTATCTATGATGCTAGCGTATCAAATACTAGTAAAATAATATCAAAACCTCAGTTTTGAAGTCCACAAATCCTATTTGTTTAATTACGCGATATTGAAAGCCATATTAAAGAGAACAGTCATTGAATCGTTTTATCATTTAAAACAAGCTTTTCTCAATGTTGGTAACATCTTCCATTGGTGTTTTTTGTTTTACGCTTACAACGCGAACCAGATTTTGTTTTTCCAGTACATTGTGTTGCTTTCGATTCTTCTCTAACTGTGTTACGTTTTTTGTCGCTTATTAAAGAACGTTCACCTACCTTGTCTTTTTTTATAGTATTCTTTGTAGGCTTACAAACCAAGCAGGCCATGTAACCTAACGATTTTGCTTTTTCCAAGGTCATTCCTTTTTTGGAATATTTGAGATATCTACAATTTTTTTTATGATATTTAGCACCCGTTTTTGTAGTATAGACAGTTTGAGACGAAGCATTTAGAGTAAATACCAGAATGAATGAAAACAATAATGTTTTTAAAGCTTTCAATGTTTTATTTTCTTCTTTTTACTACTTCTCCATATCCAAGGTGCCACAGCATTCCTATCTGCCCATAAACCAACTCTATTTAATTTAGCCTTATCCTCTAGGCTTTGTAAAATACTATCTTTTGAATACTTTACATAATGCCAAGCCAAACCATGTCTTACCAATTCACAACTTAAGTTTAGGGAATCATCATAGATCACATTAGCAATATAACGCTGGTATCTATCTTTCTTTAAAACATAAATCGTAACCGTTTTACTAAATATAGCATCTACGACAAATTGTTTTGCTTTTTTAGAAAAGGGCTGCTTTTTCTCAGGACAATCAATATTGGCTAAACGCACTTTTATAAGTGTGGAATCTTTAGTTAGTAGCTTAAAGGTATCTCCATCGGTAATAGCCACTGCTTTACCTATAATTGAATCCTTTTTTGCATTACTATTGTTTGGATGAAACGATAGGGATATTAAAAATAGTAGGACCAAACAAAATTTATACATGAACCAAGTATTCTGCTTAAAGGTCTAAGTTAATAAAAAGTTTTACACTTAGTTCATATAAAAAGTAACTGTATTTAAAAGCTGTTCTTCAAACTTATAAATATCATCAATAGACTGGATCACTTCTCTTTGCTCGTTTTTATCTTTATCAATTAATCCAATATACTTTGTACCAGTATTTAAATGCAGCCTACATAAAGGTTTGCGGTTATTATCATCTAATAAGATTCCAAAATAAGATTGGGTGTCCCGATGAACGATTCTATGAGTTGGAAGTTTTCTTCTTAAAATCGCCACTACAATTCTAAATCCTTCCAGTTCTTCTTCTGTAGTGATTACTTTACTTTGTTCTGCTTCTACTTCAACAACATCTTCTTGCTGCTTTTCTGCTTCTTTATTAAGTGCAGCATTTAGGCGATTGTTAACTTTATCGCTAATGGTTTGATTAAACGCCTTATGGACCAAACCTGTAAATTCATCCATCATTTTTTCCGTAAGTCTTCCAGAATATACCTTATTGGCAAACAGCTTTACAAACTGTCTTGACGGTTCTGTTAATTCTTCTGAAATACTCTTCTTGATTTCTTTAGTATATTTTAATGAACTTGCGTTATTTACAATCTTAGCAACGTCAAAATTAGATTTATGAAATTTTGAAATCTCATGAATTTCGTTGTCTTTAATATTTGTAATATCAAACTCCAAAAAGGGTTTCTCGTCCATTTTATTGACCTGCTCCAAATCTGTATAAAAACGATAGTTAATACCGTTAGTGAGTAATGCAAAGCGCGTTTTGGTAGCGTGAAAATATCTGAAAAGTTGTGAATTATGATTATCTAAGTTTTCTATCCAATTCTTACATTCTACAATCAAGATAGGTGTATTATCTTGAAAGATGGCATAATCTACTTTCTCCCCTTTTTTCAATCCTAAATCTGCTGTAAACTCGGGAACAACTTCTGTTGGATTAAAAGTGTCGAATCCTAAAATATTAATGAACGGTAGTACAAAAGCATGCTTTGTAGATTCTTCGGTTTCTATTTTATCTTTTAACTTATTTATTTTTTCAGCTAAAGCTTTGAGTTGGTTTTGGAGTTCCATATTGTATCGTTATTTCTTTTTGTAAGCATATTTATTAGCAATCACACTCCGCCCTATCTACATAAGTTTTATTGTCATTGCTATTGTAGTAATAACAACCTCCTTTGGGACCTGTATATAATTTGTTTCCATTATGAGTGCCACATTCCCGCTCTTTTAATGGGTTTTCTGTAGAACTGCAAGAGATTAAGCTTAAAATGACTATTAATAATTTAAAAATTGTAGTGTTTTTTTTCATCTTTTTATTATTCAAAATGTATGACAATCCTTCGAGCAGTAGTAACATCCATTTACTAATGAGTAATGTTTTTTTGCTTCTTTTACTGCATCATGACAATTACCAAACTCCCCTAAATGTTTTCTGTTTTTATCATGAGGCAAAAAAAGACACTCTCCAGTATGCACTTCATGATCTCCGTTTAATTGTGCTCTTTTGTTGGCATAATAATTTGTCATGATTTTATTTTACGATTTAACACTTCAAACTTAAATCCATTGAAAAAGAAAACCTTACGGTATCCCGTAAGGCCTTAAATTAAATATCGTGAATAAATTATTTCAACATATATAAATCTGTATCGTTTTTCGTTTGTATAGTCCAGTAAGTATATTCTCTTTCCCCTGTATACCAACGATATCTAGCTTGACTAAATCGAAACATTTTTAATGCCTCTTTAACTTCGTTATGAAAATTCTTCTTATTCTTATTTCCTGCAAATATTCCCGCCGTGAAATTTATATTTATATTTCCTTTTCCACTAACTGTAACCTCTATATCATTTTCCCATAATAAGTTTGCTGCTGCTTTGACATATTCCTTACGAAGTCTAGGAAACTCCCTAGCTTGTATCTTTTTTACTTTTGATTTTAATTGAGATGTAAGTTTCTTAATTTCATTATCTGTGGATTCTTCATTTTCACTAATAATAGTAGCCCAACTTCCAAAAAGTATAAGCTCAATCTGAAGTGATTCGATCTTCCCTGAATAAGAAGAGAAATCTATACCTTTATGGATTGAATTTAATTCTCTTTTGAGCTGTTCAATAATTGCAGTCTTATTTTTTTCAAATTCTCTCTTAGCTTCCAGTTCTTTGGAAATCCTTTCTGTTTCTTTCTGAATATGATTTAAACTGTCCGCCAATAAAAGCATACGTTTAGCTTCAACATATTGAACGTCATCCTCACTAATTACTTCTAATTCTTTAACTGCTTTATCATATTCTTTATTTTTAATATAACTATCAGCAGAATACAAAACAGATTTAATGTTACCCTCATCATTAAATGCTAAAGAGTTTAAAATTCCAAAAAAAACAATTGTTATAACCCAGAAACCAAAAACTTTGAATCTAGTTGGTTTTTTATCCCAACGAATAACCAGCTCAGGTTTTATTAAACCCACGATTAATACTACAAATAGACAAAGTATAATAATATTCATAGCTTAAGGGTTTATTTTTTCTTTTTTGGAGCAGCTTGGGATAATGCACTCCCAGCTGCTTTTTTACTATCTTTTCCTGTTCTTTTATCTTTTAAAACTCTAGACGCTGCCGAAGCTGCTTTTTTACCGGTTTTTCTTTGTTTTGCCATTTTAAAAATTTTTAAGATTAATATTCGCACAAACCTAAAACACTTAAAAAGCTAAACCTTACGGTAAACCACAAACGCCTACAAAAACAAAAAGCACGTTTAAAAAACGTGCCAATTGTATACATTCCCCCTAATAATTATTAATAGCATTCCAAAACTAGCATTATTAGATCATTGTTTTATACGGAAACCCGTAACTATAAAAAACATGATAAATTATTTAGATCAAGCCCCTATCTATTGCAATGGCGACCAACTGTTCGGAGGTATTGGCATCAAAAAGTACTTTGAGCTTATTAATACGTTTTTCAATACTACTTAAGCTCCTTGCTGGAAAATCCTTTTCTTCAAAGTATAAGGCTATTTGATCTCTTTTTAATCCTTTTGCCAGTAATTGCAATAGTAATTCATCATATTTATCTGTTTGAGAAATATCATCTGTACTACGAAGTAATTGGGCCAGATAATGTGAATAATAGACTTCTCCATTTAACACGGCATGGATCGCTTTAATAATTTCTTTAGATTCCTCTCTTCCTTTCTCAACATAAGCGTTTACTTTAGATTCTTCTAGTAAACTTTTTATTTTGCCTATACGGTGTTCTACCGAGAATACGATAATATTTAATTCTGGTTGGATGGGTTTAATCGCTTTGATTAAGGCTTCTCCCGATGTTAATCTTCTATCTCGGTGGTCTTCCTTAAACGACAAATCCGTAATTAAGAGATCAAATGGGCTTCCCATATTTAAAGAGGCCTTTATTTTCAAAAGGGCATCGTCACAATATTGTACCGTAACTATTTCACTAACATTTAGTTCTTTAAGCGTATTTTCCAGCCCTTTATGAATTGAATTCTGATCTTCGGCAATTAAAACTTTTTGAAACATGTCGACATATTAACTATTAAACTTTAATATGGCCTTAAAGCCACTTCCTTTTGATGTCATGAAGTTAAAACTTCCTCCAATGCTATTAATACGGGATTCCACATTTTGCAATCCATTTAGTTTAATACCTACTATTGAAAAACCAATACCATCATCTGAATAGAGAATCTCTTTTTTACGGCGATCTTCCTTAAACACCACACTAACCACTTTGGCCTGACTGTGTTTTTTCATATTAACCAACAGTTCCTGAATGCTTCTAAAGACAGCCATTTTTTTATGATCTGGGACTTTAAGCCAATTTATAGTATCTATATTATTAGTAATAATCTTTGTGCCTTTACGATGGTGTTGCATTAAAAGATGCTTAAGGCTTATTGAAAAATGGACTAAATCGATACTTGCAGTTTCAGTCGATATATCCCGCGTACGGATGTAAAGGTCTTCTAAATTGTTCAATAATACTGTTTTCTTTTTTGCTGGCATTTCTAAATTATTTTCAACAAAATTCATAACATCAGACATGTCGTTCGCCAGTTCGTCATGTACTTTTTTAGACATCTGTGTTTCGGCCGTATAAACTTTCTTGATATTGTCTTTCCTATGTTTGGACTTTAGGATAAAGTACAAGAATATGGATAGTAGTGAAATAAAACTTGCTATTGATAAATAGAGAATCTTTAACCCTTTTTCTTTTTCTTTTGCCAGTTCTTGTTCTTTAGCAACTTTTTCTTTTTCAGTATAATCGTACTTCATTTTGGCATATTTATTCTCTTGCGTTTGTTTTGCCAATGAAATACTATCAACAATATTCACATACTCAACAATATCCTTATCTTTATTTAAATCTATAAGACGAAACAGAGCATCTTTTATAAACGAGGAACTATTTATCACCTTAGCTACCTCATAGCCTTTATGAGCATAATCTCTAGCATATTTCAAGTCATTTTCATCTTTATAAACCTCAACTAAATGTTTGTAGCTTGCATAGAGTCCAGGATTATCATTTATTGCCATTCTTAGCTCTAATGCTTCCTTTAATTTATTTAGCCCTTCGGGTTTATTTAGTTTCGATTGAACAAAGCCTAAATTGTCCAAAGCTCTTGCCTGTTGTTTTTTATCGTCCTGTAAAAGGCTATTCTCATAAACTTTTAAAAGGTTACTTTCGGCCAATTCATATTGTTGCATTTGAATATACACCAATGCTTTATTATTCTGAATAATATTGACATGACTTTTAAGTTTGGCAATTTTTAACCCCTCATCATAATACCTTATAGCACCTTCATAATCTAACAATTCCATATAAATTCGCCCTAGCTGATTGTACAAACCTATTTTATCCCCTACATTATTATAATCTTTTACAGATCCCAACAATTTTAATGCCTCTACAACAGATATCTCACTTCCAAAATAATCCCCTAACTCGTTCTGTATAATAGCTATTTGTCTTAAATAATAGATAGTAGATAACGCATTATTAGATTTAATACTTTCATTCTTTTTTTGTTTAAAATAAGCGTATGCTTTTATAAGACTTGAATCTGTTGTTGGGTTATTGGCTATTTTGTAATAATAGCTTAGACTATCAATCTGCTGACTATGGGTAATAGCTGAACTAAATTCATTTAGTCCAAAACAAAAAAAGAGGAATGATACCGTAAGATATTTCATTCCTCTAATGTAGTAACTAATTTTTATTTAACAATTAGTTGCCATCTGGCGGCGGCGGCGGTATATTTCCACCGTCTCCACAGCAGTCGGGTTCTTCTTCTGTTTGATAGGTACCTGTTTCAGATACATCTTGAGGTGTACACGATGTTAAATTCGCTCCAATAAAAAGATATATAAATACATATAAAATGGTTTTCATTATTTAAAAATTTTGTAAAGGGGTCCCTGTCCGAGTTTTTACTCAGATAATTTTGTTTACAGCAACCCCTTAGGGTTAGTAAATTTTCTTATTTTGGGAAGTGGAAAGTGTATCGTGACAACCCATGGCTACTTCCCAAGGCAACCATTTGTTTATCACTTTACGGTTTTCCGCACGAATCAGTTTTGTACATTTGTTATGTTAGCAAGGCATAACTGGAACTGATTCTGGAGCGAATTACGTGAGGTTTTGAAAAAATATTATTGACAGATCCATGTCAACTTTTTGTCAACTTTTTGACACGTGTGCCAAACTTCAACAAACCACTGACCTACAACACATTAAACTCTTTAAAACAAGACAGCTGTGGAAATAGGTAAAGAAGAATTAATTCGAGAATTATTAGAATTAGTATTTGTAAAAGCCATAAAGGCATCTAAAAAAACGAGTGCATATGGTATTTCAAAGTATCTTGAAGAAGTATTAGACTCAAAAATTGATAAAAGAACATTTAATAGATATTACAAAGGCTATTATTTAAATGAGAAAGAAGAGCAAAGAAATATCAGTGAATATCAGCTGAATATCTTGAGTGAATATTTGGGGTATGAGAATTACAAAAAATTCGAATTGAATAGAGAAGGTGAAATTGAGAAAAAAATACTAAGGGAAGAAATCATTGACATTAATAAGAAACTGAATAAAATAAAAAGAACAGGGCTATTATCCAGCCTGATTTTATTAATAATAGCGTTGTTATTTATTTCAAAATACTATAAGAAGAATTGTATGATATGGGTTGAAGACCATTATGAGAAGATAAGATGCTCTGGACTAGATAACGAGAAGAAATTAGACGAGGTTATATTAGTAGAGTTTAAGAAAGTATGTGTTTGTAAAGATTCCACTTTCTTTGAAGACGGGAAACCACTAATACACTATACAAGGCATGATAATAAAACTGAATTTTTTACAAGCGATGGAGAGCATCCCATTTTTGAAGATGTATATACAAACCCTATTACCAGAACGATCATAGAATCCAGAGTCAAGCCATGCGATTCTATGAAAATGAGCGCTAAAGAAGCATTGCAAAGTATTAAAAACTAAAAATCACCTCATATAGTCCATCTAAAGCTTTTAAAATATTGATCTTTAAGATATCTCAGTTAGGTTCAATGAGACAAAAATGTGCTTTTTGGGAACGCCCTTATTTATTTAAAGGTATAACCGCACTTACTAAACTAAATGCTACCAATATGATAGAAGCAGCAGCAGCGTCATATAAACCTGGAACTAATTTCATTCCCGTGGTTACGTAGGCCCAAATAACAAAGGCCAGGCTAGAAACTAATAGATGGTTTATTTTAGGCTTTCCTTTTTCGGCATGCCTATTCAAATATATGGGGGTTAAAACAAGACACATAAAAAATATAATCCAGATAATATACCCGCGAACCTTTGTATTTTCTATTAATGGTACAAATCCAAACATCGCCAAATAACCTGCAATAATTTCACTGGGAATTAGTCGGGAAATTTTTTCGAGGTAGCTATTTACTCTATTATCATCTTGTGAACCTTCAGTAGGATCTGACTCATCTGCAACTGTCTTTCGATCATCCTCTCCAAACACCTCTTCTTCTAACTCATCAATAGCTTTATCAGGCTTCTTGGAATAAGCATCTTGATCGGTCTTTTTTTGTTTTTCGTAAAATAATCTACTCATAATGATTTCTTTTTAAAAGTTATATACTAGGTTAGTTATATAAATAGTTGTCAGGGTTTAACTGAGCTATTTTTATAAATTCATCATCTGTAAGATTTCCTTGGGTTTGTACAAGCAGGTTCTTTTCAGCTTTATGATTCCTCACTACGTAAAAATCTGTTCCAAACAATACTTTTCGTCCCAGAACTGGATGGTTTATTGTCTGTCTAAGCAAATCGAAAATACCATCGTCATGTAGTATATAACTAATATCTGCGTAAACATTTTCATGTTGCAGCATCATACTACATATAATAGAATACCAGTCTACTTTTTTCCAACAATCTTCAAGTTTGGTCCAACTTATATCTTTTGTATTTTCATCTGTGTACAAAAATTCAATACCATGGTTTGGATTTTTAATAAGGGCATTACTATAATGATAACGATCTTTTTCCAAGTATTTTTCCCACTGATCTTCGCCTCCAAAATGCGCTAAACAAACCTTAAGGCGCGACAGGTCACGATCCATAGGAGTCTCTAAATCTTTATAACCGAATAGGTCCTGTATATCTTTACTACATGTACTGACTTTAATCCTGAGTAACTCTTCTTTTAAAAGTACCAAATAATTTAGTGGGTGTGTAAAATTAATTGAGAAGTCTTTATTTTTAGATTCTGGCAACAGTAATGTATCGTACTTGGGTTCTGTATTTCTGGCATATTCCTTAAATATAGGATGCTTATCCCAATCTGCTTTTTTACGTCCTCTATAAAAAATAGTTCCTTTAATACAATGTGTCATAATAGGAATTTTTCTATCTGCCGCATATTTCCATAGAGGCAATAGGGCTTCATCAAATGGATAATACCCCAATGCTGGATAAATTTTAAAGCCATTAAACTTATAATCTTCTATATAAGTTTTTATAAAGCAATCTTCAAGTTCGACTTGCCCTGTCTTGAATTTTGTTTTATCATAAACCAAATAATCATGTTCGTTGGGAATTCTTCTTGGCTCAACAAATACAAAAGGTAAAATAAGGTCTTTATTCACCCCATTGGCCTTGATATCTGCCAGCTCTTGCATCTGATGACGATAGGTACTTTTAGGCTTTAAATTTCCTGCATCCATATACTCCATATCCATGGGCAGTACAATAAACTTAGTATTAGGCGGATATTGGTCTCTTAATGCTCCAAATATTCTGCTCTGATTTTTATACAAAGCAAACCTCCCTAATAACAAATAACGGTCTATAAGGTCTTTAGTCATCTTGCCTGGTAAAATACCAGCCAACTTAAAAGCTTTTTTTGCAATAAAAATTATAAAATTACGACCACTTTTAATAAATAAACCGACTATTGCTACTAATAAAACTTTAATATAAGGGTTGGTTATAGTTAATAACAAATAGCTTTCTTTCATCCAGCCTTCCAGTTTCAATATATATTTTAGAACAAAGTATTGCGATGGATTTTCAACAAAAGAAGCTAGCCAATTAAATACAATAAACAAGGCATGTACCGTAATTACAATTTTAATAAGCTTAATACATAGCGATAATATTTTTCTATGCTGCAACCAAATATTTAATAATGTCCAGTAACGTTTTTTTTCACGTGCTTCTCCTGTATATTCTTCTTGCTTATTTTTAACACATATTTTATACAATTTAAGGATAAGCGGTGTGTATATTAAAAAGCTTAACCACCTGGGAACGAAAGTTTTTGCTAAGTAAGGGGGTACATGTTCCCCTTTAAAAATGTGAGTATGACAATTTACTACTGGTTTTTCACTTATTAATGGCATAAGGCTTTGTATATTAATTTTGTCAATTACAATTCTATTTCGATCCCATCTTTACCAGCTTCTGGATAAACGGCCTCATAATTATGAGTGCTTTTGAGGCTATTCACCCCCCATACTTCATTAATGGAAGACTTATAATTAAATATTAAGCGGGTACCTGCTCTCGAAGTTTTTATAATTCGCGAAATGGTATCGGCTTTAGGGTGCTTAAAGGTCGATCCATTAGTAGATATTATATAATTACTACAATTTATTTTTTCTAAAAGTTCTGGGCTGGTATTGTGAGAGCTTGCATGATGGGAAACCTTCATAAGGTCAATATCAATTTTATGATTGGGATCAATAATATTAAGTGCTTTAACAAGTTGAGATGGAAAAGCATCGCCGCAAAAAAGGATTGATTTAGATTTAAAAGTTGCTAAAAAAGCAATACTACTACCATTAGCTTCAGAATGATCTTCGTGGAAAGGTGTTTGTGCCAAGGCATCCACATCTGGGATTTCCTGGCCAAAAACCTCATCTTCGTCTTCCTCCTCCTCTTCTTCAACAGGCGATACACCTCCAGGAACCATATTAGCCTTAGTAACTTCTTTTACCCATTTAGGTTTTAGTTCTTCCAAAAGCTCTGGAGTTGGGGACAAGAGCGTTAATTCCATCCCTCCAGGAAGTGTTACTTTTGGGAGCACATCGGAGTCTACAACAACTGCTTTATGATTAAAATCACCATTCCATGAAATTCCATGTTTTAGAATAGCCTGAGTGAGATGCTCCCCTTGTTTCGCTCCAAAGTCTTCATCATCCTCATCAATAACCTCCTCTACTTTTGTTAAATGTTTAAATCCGTTATACCAAAAATCACGGACTTTAAAGCCCAGGTCATTTTCTTCTAAAAGTTTAAGAATACCAGCAATATGATCTTTATCAATATGGGTTACAACCATGAGTTCAAAATGCCTATCGTTTTCAGGCAAACCTTCAATCACAGCTCTAATATCGTGTCTGGTTCCAGCAGTTCCGCCATCAATCAATATTCGATTAACATCTTGTCCATCACCATACTCCATCCAAATACAGTCTCCAAATCTTGCAGGTAAAAATTTTAGTTTTATCATACACCTTAGTATTTATCTCCTTTTCTAAATTTTCTTATTTCGGCTCCTATATCTATATTAGAGGATTTAATATCTAGGTTTTCCAAATTTGTTTTAAACCGCCTTAATTGGTCGGTTGCTTTATAAAGAGTTTTATATTTTTCCCCCTCTTCAGATTCAAACAATCCTTCTTCTGCAACTTTAAACCTTAGTGATTCATTGGTATCTGTAGTCACTTCAATAATATCATTTTGGGTTAAGCCAGTCATATTCATCATGGCTTTTACTGGAACATCGTATATGTAAGCTAGATTATCTGTGTCTCGTGGCGCACCTTTCCGAGATTTTTTGCTTGGCCTTTTTGGGTGTTCTCCATTAAACATGGTTAATGTAGAATTCCAATTTGCTGCTTCTGTATAGGTACTTATCTTCAATAATGCATTTTTCACTTCCTCGTCTTCCCTATTGGTATAATTTAATAATTTAAGGCCTTCCAAAAGCAATTTTAAACCTTCGGTATAAATGGGAATCCCTCTATCTACTGCTTGTAAAAGCCTGGATCGAACTTCATTTAAGTTTACACTTCCAGATTTTCTACCTTCTTTTATTAATTGCCATGCCCAGATAACGGATCCGTCAGGCATCCACTCTTTCCAATTAGCAAGATTTCTTGCCCAATCATGAAGTCTGTCAAACTTCTCCAACCTTAGCAGGTAATAACCACCAATAGCAGCTGCACTTGGGTTTCTCATCTTACCATACAACATATCCTCGGCCGAAATTTCTTTTAAAGGTGTTTGTTCGTAGAGATCTTCTGCTTTCTCATTGGCATTATTTCCTAACAATGTAAGAATGGTTTCAGCTTCCCAGTTTTCTGTAGTTACTGTAACCTCAAGCGGATGTACAATTTTAGTAGGACCATCGTTTGGTTTTATTAAGCATTTCAGCTTTTCAGCTGGTGGTAAAGCAATAAAACGCCATGGGATTTTAGGTCCTCCTACTTGCAAAAATTGTAACTCTTGATTAACACGAAACGTATAACTTACCCCATCTTCATCCCATGAGGTAGAATCCATAATATCTAGTTTTTTTACCGTCCATTGATTATTACTCAAATGCCAAAGGCGAATCCAAGACCCTAGATACTTTGTATCATTTAAATTGACCTTGGATGGAGCTGTGACTCGTTTTGACATGTGTGCCCATTCATGATTTTCGTGAGGGCTTATTTTGGAAAGATCAAACTCGATATCATACTCGCCATGAGAATCAACTTTAACAACCTGTTCTATTTCTTTCCCTGAAGGCAGTACAAGTGCAATGACATACATGCCAGAATCTAATTCTATAGATTCTGAATCTCTATTTCTAAGCCAAAAAGAGGTAACTTCCTTAAAGTCTGAATCAAATACTTTTACTTTTTTAGGGATTTGCTTTGCCTCAAAACTATTAACGATGGTATGTATATTTAAACTGCTACTCATATTGGAAGGCATTTTAGTTCTTTATAATTATCTAGTGGTGTAATAACTTCATGTTTCCTACAGGACTGAAATTCTGAGTTTTGAAAATCAGCAGTCAATTCATGTATCCCAGATACGACATCTATTTTCCATGGCTCTACGCCATTAGGACTTCTGGTTTGCGTATTTTGGTTGCTAAGGTCTGTACAGCTTAAATCCGCCAAGGGAGTTGCATCATCTGGGTTACAGGTAATAGATAATTCTACTGGGGGGGGTGCGTCAAAACGAATTAAATCGACTGGCGTTTTAATAAAACTAGGACAACGGCCTACATGATCTTGTCCAGGCTTCACAATTCCCATAACTGTTTGAAAATGTATTGCTAAATCTCCCGTTGTTACCGACCAACCATTCCTTCCTTTATTGTCTGCTACCAAACCTTCCAGGCTTTTTAAAAGTGCCTGGGTAAAGTACGATGGTTTACGTTTTGGCCCATGGGCCACCTTGGTTTTTGCCGCTGCCTCGGTAGTTAGATCGTTTAAGCAAGGGGTTGTAAGCAAGTTGGGCGTATCTAAAGAATTCCCTACTATCACATTAGAGAGCATCTCACCAGTAATCTGTCGGCAAGCATCTACAAAGAAACATTGTGTATCTGCTTTACAGCTGTGAAAACCACTTCGGGTCATATCAAAGTTAATACTCTTTTGCCAAGGGTTATTCGGGTTATCTCCAAAATCTTCGGCTAAAAGAAAGTGATCCATTTTCTCGACACCATGCCCGCAAAAAAAGAATATAGCAACATTCTCCTTATGAGAATCACAACGGTTCTTCCAGGCATTATAAGCGTTAGAAATGTTATTAAAAGTAGCGGCTTCAAATTGCTCTCCAGGATTTCCTGGTTGCGGGTCATCTGGCGATGGTGATATCAACAGCTCAATACTCCCCAGGGATTTAGAGTGATGTATACTGGTATGATTTTCTATAGCTAAAAGTCCATCCCTAAAGGCTAACGCCGATTTGGGAGGTGATGTTAACTGTTTAAGGAGTCCTATATGCTCAATAGCCTGTTGTTGCTCATTGACACCTCCCAGTAAAAATGGATAACCTCCTACTCCAATTATAAATGCATGTGTTTGAGGCTCATCACTTATTTGATCGAATACTAATGCCATACTTGCAGTGATACTAAAAGTTCAAAAATATATCTATACAACCTAATACTTAAATCCCTTAAGCATACGAGCTGTAATTATTCAAAATGTCATTGCTATTATAATTCTAGGTGAGAGACTATACAGATATGTATCTGTAAGTTATAAATTTATAAAAATAATTTGGTTCTAGAAAATAACTTAAAGGAATTGAAGTTTGTAGTATCTATAATTTTCAAGGCAGGTTTACGAGTGTTTATCGCAAACAAGACCTGTTTAATGTTTACTTAATAAAGCGACCTATACTTTAGAAAAACGACCGTTGGAAACAATCCCTCATAGACCTCAAAAAACTTCAGTACGTCGGCTAACGTAAATTTTGTAATTTTCTGCTTATTAACTTTAGCTCTTTGCAAGGCCGTTTTTCAAAGTGTTGCTGTTCTATGCAAGCACGAGCGCAATCCTGGTTAGAATGTTTGCCATCAGTACATTGGCGACCACACTTTAGCGTGGATCCCGTTCAGAATAATTTCTTTGCCTAAAGCACATTCTCTTAGAGCTTTTTAAATCTAATGATATGGAAGAACAAATTAGTTTAGAGGTAGTCAATAAAAATGCTGCTGGTATTGATATTGGCAGTAGAAGTCACTGGGTAGCTGTAGGCCAGAGTGATGATTTGATTCGAGAATTTGGTGTCTACAATGAAGACCTTTATGAATTGGCCGATTGGCTTGCACAGCATAATATTGCCACTGTCTCCATGGAAAGCACAGGTAATTATTGGCAAAACTTGCACGCTGTTCTGATCTCTAAAGGTTTTGATGTCACCCTTTGTAATGGAAAGTTCACCAAGAACATTAAAGGAAAGAAAACAGATGTGAAAGACTGCCAATGGATACAAAAACTGCATAGTCTAGGATTGCTGTCTGGAAGCTTTTTACCCGATGGGGACACCGAGATTCTAAGAACATTTACACGACACAGGCACAATCTCATTAAGCAAGCCGCCTCTGCCACCAAAAAGATGCAAAAGTATCTTAGACTGATGAACATTCGCCTTGATGTTGTGGTCAAAGATGTGGTAGGGCTTACGGGACTTAAAATCATAAGGCCCATTGCCCTGGGAGAAATAGACCCTCAAAAATTAGCAAGCCTCAGACATTACAATTGCAAAAAAAGTGAAGAAGAAATTGCCAAGGCACTACATAGCAACGGACGTAAAGACTTCCTATATGCCCTCAAAGACGAGCTGGACACATACGAGTTCATACAAAAGAAAATCAGGGAATGTGACGACCAAATTGCTGAGAAACTAGACGATATCATTGGTAAAGACCCTGAAAAGCAAAAACACCATATCGATAAAAAAACCTATAAGCGCATCAATAAAAACACACCAAAAGACATCGATATCAATTTAAAGTCATATCAAATGTTAAAGGGCACAGACCTGCTTGCCATAGAAGGTATGAGTTACAATACAGTGCTTGCCATTATGAGTGAAGTCGGCTATGACGGTATCAAAAAATTTAAGACCGCAAAGCACTTTACATCATGGTTAAGACTTGCGCCAAACAATAAAGTCAGCGGTGGCAAAGTACTATCCAGTAAAATAGGAAAAGGAAGCAGTAGGCTCAAAATAGCCTTAAGGAATGCAGCCAATGCCATAGGTAATTTAAAAGATAGCACACCCCTCAGAGATTTTTTCCACAGGATCAATTTTAGAAAAGGACGGGTATCAGCAATAACAGCTACAGCTAGAAAACTAGCTGTTATCATTTGGAATATGGTTACAAAAGGAACAGTATACCAAAACCCTGAAGGCTATCTTTACCTTGACCAAAAAAGAAAACTAGGAATCGTAAAAAGAATTAGAAAACAAATTGATAAATTTGGACTGACTGATGATGATTTGCAAATAACTGTAAATCAGTGATATAATTTTACGTTAGTCAGAATTTATAAACATACAATGGCCTTCATAGTCCTACACAATAACCTGTTTTAGCAAAACTTAACTTAAAAGCTTATTTTTAAATCAATCTTTTCAATACAGTCCTTAAGGTGTTAAAGAACATTTTCTATTTTTGGACCGTCCAAATAACGCCGTCTTTCAATGCCTTGCCTTTTGAAAAAACGGCAATAATATTTTTCCCTTCAGATAATTCGACATTTTCAAACTTCATGATATTTACATCAGATTTCTGATTTTGGACAGCTACTTGTTTACCGTTAACATGTAACTCAATAGCTTCATTCAGATTTGTATAAACCTTTATTGTAGTCTGCAATTTTCTGTTTGCGTTTCTTCTTTCGGCTATGTACAGGACTGGTTCTTCAGACCAGTTTGCTTTGTAAAAATAAAAAGCATCTTTTTTAGTCTCTCTATCGAAAGTTACCAATCCCTTATGGTTTAGGGACGAGATCCCACCTCGATTCCATCCTGCTACCGAAAAATCAAACATATTCCAAATAAAAGAACCCCATACGTAAGGACGATCTTTTAAAATTTTCCATGTTAGCTCATGATAGTACGACTGCTCTTGTTCTGGAAAAAAATTACCATTAGGTTTTTCTAATTTTGATCTATCCTGATGGTAAATATTCCCCCCAATACCGTACTCGCTTATACCAATTTTTCTATCTGGATATTTTGTATGAAACTTGTCAAGCCACGTCGCCATATCTTCATACTTTCCATAGTACCATCCGAAATATTTATTCCAGGCCTGTAAATCTGAAATATTACCCATATTCGATGTCATACCCCTATCGCTAGCCGAAGTCGTTATTCGCGTTTTATCCAACTCATGCGCCAATGCATTTAATTCTTTGGTAAGAATAACACATGGTTCGTCTGGGCTATTGTATGCTCTTACTTCATTCCATAAACCCCAGACAAAAATGCTTGGATGGTTATAGTTTTGTGTAATTAACTCCGTAAGTTGTTGTTTGGCATTTTTACCTTCTCGTCCACTATAATCATGTACAAAAGGGATTTCTGCCCAGGTAAGAATCCCTTTTTTATCCGACAAATCGTATGTTGTATTAGAATGTTGATAATGTGAAAGACGTAAAGCCGTGGCCCCAATTTCATCAATCAATTCCATGTCTTTAATAAGGTTTTCATCAGAAACTGCTGGACCGAACTGTTTCCATTCCTGATGCTTACAAACACCATATAGACGGTAGGGTTCGTTATTTAAAATAAAACCTTTATTGGCATCTACGGAATAGGTCCTAATACCAAAGGTTTGAACTACTTTATCAACAAAATCTCCGTTAACAAGTTCGGCTTCTACTGTATAGAGATGGGGGTTTTTACGTCCGTTCCAAAGCACTGGTTTTTTAATTTCAAAAGTAGAGCTAACCATGTGATTCGGCTCAGATTGGTCTAGTGATTCTACAAATGACAATACCTTTTTACCTTTCGCGTCTTTGATGGTATATTTGAGCTGGGCCTTCTTTTGGTCTGAAGTATTTGAAACATGTGTGCGGATTTCAAGCTTGGCCGTTTTTTTATCAAGCCCTTTTAACTCCACAAACACTCCTGAGGAAGCTTGGTGTTGCGGAGATATATTATATTTTGGCGTACTAAAAATAGTCACGGGACGATAAATGCCTCCATAATGGTTGAATAAATTATCATCTACAGGTATTCTCTTAAAATTTGGAGAATTGTTAACCTTAACAGCAATTAGATTTTTCTGACCATGCTTAACAAGATCGGTAATCTCGAAACAAAATGCCGAATATCCTCCAACATGTTTCCCGATTCTTTTTTCATTTACAAATACCTGCGCTTCTTGTCCAACGCCTTCAAACCTAATGAAGATTCGTTCTTGAGCCATTGAAGCAGGTACTTCTACTAAAGTTCGATACCAAGCATCCCCTTTGTAATAACCAATATCTTCTATGGCATCCATAGAATATGTATGCGGAACTTTAACTTTTTCCCAATCATTTTCCATCACAGAAAATTTCTCTGCATAATTAAGTCTTCCTTTACGGAAAGACCATTCTGTAAGATTGATGTTTTCTCTATTTTGCAAAAAAGAAACCTGTGCGACACATAGGTTTTGAACGGACATGATAACAATAAAAAAAAGAACCTTTCTAAACATATAAATTATTTTTTCAACATTGGTTTTTATTATCACACTATATTTTCAGTGCTTTAATTTTAAGCCAAATGTATCATTTTTTTTTATATCAAATTATAAGAATTACAATACATAAAAATAATACCGTTTTTGGCATTATTTTTATATGTATAGGGCTTTCAACTTGAATGAAAATAAGCTTGGAACATCTCAAAAGAATGAGGTTCCCTGACTGCCATTAGGCAGGCGCCTCGTTTTTTATTCAGAACAGCATAGCTTCTTTACCAAAGCATACATGTATCTAATTGTCAATAAATCGTATAAAACTTCCTGTTAAAATAGAAAAGCCTGTTTTGAAGATATAATATTGTATTTGATGTCGAAATTAAATCTATCTAAATATTTTCAATTTCCATCTTTTTTTAGGGCTATTATCATTGTACCCATAGTTATAGCCATAATTATAATTATAACCGTATAACCTGCTAGGTATTAGCCCATTTATTAAATAGCTTACATTGACCAATTTATTAGTCTCTATAAGCTCATTAGAATAAGACAATAATTTTTTATCTGTAAAGCGGGATCGTACCACATATAAAGTTGTATTGGCATAAGGAGCAATTAGCATGGTGTCTGTAACTAAAATGGTTGGAGCTGTATCTACAACAATATAGTCGTATTCTCTTTTCAACTTATCCAATAACTTTTCGAAACGGCTATTTGATAATAACGCCGCTGGACTTGGTGGAACATTCCCAGATAATAAGATATCTAAACGAGTGTCCTTTACCTTTAAATTAATAACTAAATCTTCATAATTAAGTGTTTCCTCATTTAAATAATTGGACAAACCTGCATCGGTCCTTGATAAATTAAAACAATGATGGATTTGTGGGTTTCTAAAATCTGCACCTATTAGCAATACTTTTTTGTTCAGTCCTAAATAAGACAATGCCAAATTAGCGGCTGTAAACGTTTTTCCTTCTCCTTTTATTGTAGAAGTAATATAAACGACTTTTCCTAAACCGTCTTGCTCAACCAAACCATGGCCTTTTAACAGGTGGTCTATATTGGTTCTCAATACTCTATAGGCTTCAGATAATATAGATCTATCATAAGTTCCTTTTATAAGCTTAATTTCTTTTGAAAAAGGGATTTCTCCTGTAATTGGTATACTGCCATTTTTAGCCAGGATATCTTCTTTTGTGTGAACTTTTGAGTCTATAAAAAATATGATATAGAAAAAAATGAAGGGTATTATTAAACCTAAACTCAATGCAACAAAATAAGTATTACTTTTTTTGGGAGAAACGGGTTTGGGTTTTGTTATGGCATAATCTACTACTTTAATAGAAGGAGATGTAATCGCCAAATTAATGGCTGCTTCTTCTCTTTTTTCTAAAAGCAATATGTATAGTGTTTCTTTAATGGTTTGTTGACGTTCTATAGATCGGAGTATTTTTTCTTTTTGAGGAATCCCAGAAAACAGACCTTTTGTCTTATTATTCACTCTACGGGCTCTCTTGAGCGCTGTTCCTGTTTGTTTTTCATAGGCTATTACCGACTTTAAAATATTGGCTTTCAGCCTAGTCAATTTAGTTTCTAAACTTTGAATAATGGGATTGTTTATCCCTGCATTATGAATGACTTTATTGCGATAATTTGCCTCAACATTATAATCGTTAATCAATCCATTTATTCCAGCATTTTCGAGTCCTATGTTTGCTGGCAACAAACCAAATGTTTCTTGATCATTTAAGGTTTCTTTTAAAAGGGTGGCAATTTCCAACTGGGTTTCCAAGCGCAATACTTCATTAAAAGTATTGGTTTTATTCACGATAGTATATTCTGTGTCTAATCTTATATCGCTTAAACTGTTTTTTTGTTTAAAGCCTCTTTTACCGTTTTCAATAGAGTCTAATTCTTTGGTTAGGTAAGCAAAACGATCATCTACAAAATCAATTGTTCTTTGAGAAACCAGTTGCCTATCTAGAATGCCATCTAAATTAAATTGATTGATGACCTCATTTATAATCATTTCAGATTTTAAATTGGAATCTCCAATAATAGATAAGGATAAAATATCGCTGTTTTTACCTATTTGTGATACCTTAAGACTGGAAGACAGCCATATAGTCGCTTTCCTTATTGAACTAAATTTCACAGTATAAGTTTTGCCTAAATGCCTTTTAATTAATGACGGCGAAACACTTTTTATCAAAAAAGGCAAATCCCGATATGCACTATCAATATCATGTTCATTAAGCTGCCATGCTTTCGTTTCAGACTCTAAAATATTGTATCCATCTGAAACTATTTGTATGGTGTAATTTTTATTTTCTGGTAACTTATTTATAGAATCTATCGCAAATACCTTAAATGGTGTATTCCAGAGTTCTTTACTTTTAATGTTACCTTCTTCAAAATAGGTGACATTTAAATTCAAGCTTTTAGTCACTCTTTCTAGCAAGAGATGTGATTTAATAACTTCTATCTCGTTCTCCAGATTAACTTTAGAACTCTCGAACAAGGAGGAGATATCTCCAGGTAATTCTATCGCTTTAGAAGAATCGTCTAAAATTTTAACCTTGCCAACGGTTTCATAGTTAACCGTAGCATATTTTAGGTAGAAAAAAGCAATCAAAAGAAACAGGAAAATCGTAACAACAAACCATAACCAATTACGGGCATATTTCTTAAACTCTTCTTTAATATTGAAGGTATCTTTGTCGTTAGATAAGTAATAAGGTGTCTTTGCCATGCTTATAAATCATCTTGTTAATATCACTACGGTACTTAACAAAATTGAAGCTATTGTTAGAACTGTCCCTATATTTCCAATATACCCCGAGCTTTTAATTTTTGTGTTATTGGGGTTTACCACTATAACATCGTTTTGCTTAACAAAATAAAAGGGACTATCAAACCAATCGGTTTTAGTTAAATCAATATGCTTAATAAATTGAGTTCCATCAATATCCCTAATAACCAGAATATCTTTTCTATCGCCATTAATTTTTAAATCTCCGGCATAGCCTATGGCCTGCAATAAAGTCACATTTTGTTCTGTAATAGTATACGTTCCTGGGGTTATGACTTCACCTAAAATGGTTATTTTCGAATTTAAAATCCGCACACTAACAATAGCGCCTTTCAAATAATTACCAGATTCCAAAATGGATTTTATATGAGATTCCAGTTCAGTCGTCGATTTTCCTATAGCCTTTACAGAACCTATAATTGGCAAAACAATAAACCCTTCTTTGGACACTAGACTTCCTTGTAATTTTAACGTTTCAATAAAACTGGAGTTTGTCGATAAACTATTATCAAAATTATAAGGAATAGCCGTTTCTGGATAAAGCGAACTTATCTTAATTGTTAGGATGTCATTAACCTGTATCTTATTGTGAGCATAATTTATTTTTCTCCCTTCCTTTGTATCTATATCTTGAAGATAGAGTATATTTTTTTTAGAAGCACAGGAAGTGAATAGCAGACAAATAAAAGCAAGTAATATCGCTGATAAATTTGTCACTTTCAGTTTTAACATATTTGGTTGGATCAATTAATTAGTTATAAAGATATTAAAATAGTGTGTATTTTACTACGTGCTGAAATAAATTATTATTGAAATAAAAATGTTTAATACTGAATTGTATATTTTTTGAAACTGAAAAGCATACCTAGGCCTTTTATTTATAGATTGTGACTTATTACCTTTTTTACCCTTATTAGTTTGACGTATTTTTAAAAATAAATACGGTAAGACAGAAAAAAAACCACTAACTACTATTAGTGAGAAAATAGATCCATGTAAACCTATACCATCAAACCCATAGGTTATTCTTGCCATTATAAAAATAAAAGTCGAGGCAATTAATGAAATCTCCCAATGTTTAAAACCCAATGCTAAAAGATTATGGTGAATATGACTTTTATCTGCAGAAAAAGGACTTTTTCCATTTATTAATCTAATAATAAAAACCCTTAGTGTATCCATTAATGGAAAACTAAATATGGCTATTACCAATGCCGGGGGATTAGAAATTGCCGAAAACAATTCAACATTATGAGTTACCCGTAAAAAACTAACACCTTGATAAGCCAATAAAAAACCTATAATCATCGAGCCCGTATCACCCATAAATAATTTTTTAGCTTTAGAAAAATTAAACATTAAGAATGTTATCAAGGCCCCTATCAAACTAAGAGAAATAAAAAGCATAGAATCGTTTCCGTTATAGTAGAAAAAGATTCCGAAAAGCATACTAATTGTAATCCCAACGCATCCAGCCAATCCATCGACGCCATCAATCAAGTTATATGCATTGATTAACAAAATAAATACAAACAATGTAAAAATGACAGAGATAAAATACGGTAGCACATCGATTCCAAAAACTCCAAAAAAAGTGTGTATTCTTATATCTGAAATTAAAATAATACAAAGCGAAGCAATTATTTGACCAATTAATTTTTTTATTGGTGAAATTTCAATCAAGTCATCTTTTAACCCTGTAAAGAAAAGCAAGGTCACAGCTCCTATAAGGCACAGTAAATTATTATAGGACAGTATGCTTCCTACAAAAGTAAGCGCACTGATAACTCCCATAAAGATTCCTACTCCTCCTAAGTTTGGAGTTTTAATAGCATGAGAACTTCTGCTTTTAGGTTCTTGCATAAGCCCCTTTAATTTCGAAACTTTAATGATGACAGGATATGTACTATATGATACAAACGCCGATAAGCATAAAGCAATAAGCATCCATAATATGTGATTCTCTGAGGCTAATAAATCATCTATATAAACTTGCATAAATAAGTAGGTTTTAATTATTGTTAGTTTAAGTTTAATTTGGCTTTGCTTAAGCTAAAAAGGAATAGAGGTGTAGAAATAAAATTTCGCCTCCATAATCGTTTGGGTTCTTTAATCAATCTGGGAAGCCATTCTAATCCTAAATTAATCCAAAATGGGCTAGATCGTTTTACTGTACCTGCATAAAAATCAAAAACGGCTCCTATAGAAACTACAACTGTAGGATTTAATTCTTTTTTATTTGTTTCTACCCATTTTTCTTGTTTTGGAGCAGTCATCCCTACAAATAATATATCTGGGTTAAATTCATTAACCCTGTCAATCATGCGTTTAGTATCTTCCCCAGAAAACTCGGGTTTGTAAGGAGGCGAGTAACTAGACACCTGAATATTGGGGTATTCATTTTTTAATTTTTTGGTTATTAACCCTAACGTTTTTTCCGAAGCTCCTAAATAGAAGACTTTCTTGTTGTTTATATCAGCATGCTTCAATAAATGCGCATGAATATCGGCACCAGCGATTTTTTTTATCTTTTTTTTAAATAAAATTTTGGATGCCAAAACAATCCCTGAACCATCAGGCAATAAAACATCACTATTCATTAATGCTTTCTGGAACAGTGGGTCTTTTTTTGAAACACAATATGAATGTGGATTAATAGTGCTTATAATGCATCTTTTATTAAAATCTATTTCTGATAGATTTGAAGAAAAAATATGATTCCTAATAATATTTTTTAAGTCTAAGCCTTTTATATAAGTTATACTCCATGAGTTAATATTTTTATGGTTCTTATCTACTTGTTTTCGGTATAGTTGATGACCAATAACAAACAATAAGATATCTATTACAACTGTAAGAATAAAGAAGGCTATTATAACAAATACAGCGTCACTATAAGAATAAGAATAAACTTCATAATGTAGGTGCATAATGATTAGAATTTGGGATTCAAGTCGCTAAAATACAAAAATATCCGACAAAATACACATTTTCTAAAAAAAAACTTACTTTTATGATAAGTTAATACACTTAATTAAATAATAATAAAGCTACTATATGTGTAGTAAATACATATATATAATAACAAAAAAGATTACATATAATATAAGCTAAAGTCTACTATATTTATAGGTTATTATTTTTAATTAATAGAAAAAGGCAAAATTGACACCCTCCCTTATCCAAAGAAGAGGACATCCTTTTAAAAGATTTTTTGGACAAGGAATTGGTACTAATAGTCTTTTAGTATACTAAACCTCCATATCAATGCTATAGTAACGTATTATAGAATTGATTTATAAGCTAATTCTAATGACTTATAATAAGCATCTGCACTATACTTTTTCTTCATTTTTTTAAATCCGTTATTACCTAAAAACCTAAGTTTTTTTTCATCTTCCCAAACACTTAAAATCACCTTGGCAAGATCATCAGCACTTTTGGGTTCGAATAAAAGACCATTAAAACCTGCTTCTGCTATTTCTGGATAGCCTGCCATTTTTGGAGCAATTATAGGTAGCCTAAAAGCCATCGCTTCAGGAAATACCATAGGAAAGCCTTCATAACATATGCTGGTATGCAAATACAATCTTGCTTTAGAATAGAATACTTTCATTTCATCGGCATTTAGCATACCCCGTAGGGTGACATTGTCGGGGATCCTTAACATTTTTTCATAGCCTTCCCTCATGTGACCCGCTATTTGAAAATTAATATGGGGTAAGTTTTTAGCCGTTTCTAATAAAATTGGGATTCCCTTTTCTGGACTTATTCGACCAGCAAACGCAACGTAATTACGTTCATTAAAATTATATCTTATATCGGCTACAGAATTGTTATACATATTAGGAATAACAAAACATTTTTTCTCGTCGAACCGATTAGCAATAAGCTTATTTTTCTGAAAATCGGTTAGGCACAAATAGGCATCAACATGATCTATATAGTACTTTTTAGTTCTAGCCCACATATTTCTAAAGGCATATCCTGTACTTTTAAAAACCGAGCCTTCACAATTATTGATAATACAATTAAGTTCTTTACCAAAACCTGTGCATTTTTCGCATATATTTTCATTTGTAAAGAACAGTCCATTGGGACAAAGCAATCTATAATTATGAATGGTCATCGCTATAGGAATCCCCATCTTTTTAATTTCGGGCAGAATTGCTGGCGATATAATTGGGTATAGGTTATGAATGTGAACCAAGTCTGGTTTCTCAACGTTAATTAAATTTTTAATTTCTTTTATTACTTTAGAATTGTAAAACGCTGAAAAAAAAGCGTTTATTTTACCATTTGGCATACCTTCCAATTCCTCACTACTTCTAAAATAAGTAAAAACTTGATGTCCCTTAGATTCTAAAAGATTGATTTGAGCATCAACAACAGCTTCCTCTCCACTATATTTCCCATATTTGTTATGAATAATCAATACTTTCATCTAAGCAGATTTAAATAAATGGTATTTAATTTTTCGATATTCTCCTTCCATAAAAAATCTTTAGCCCTTCTTAAAGCTCCAATGGCCAGTTTCTTTCTTAAATTTTCATCGTTATAGAGCAGTTCTATAGCCTCTTTAAAATCATTTTGAATGTGCTTTAATCCACCCATTTTAATTTTTATGCCACAACTTTCGTTAACAACATAGGCAAAACCACAATGGTCTAAACAAATTATTGGTAAGCCTAATGAAATACCTTCAAGCGTAATTGTCGACGTTAAATCTTTTAAGCTGGTAATACACAATACATGACCGCTTTCCATAATATTTAAGGCATTATCTTTGGGGATCCATCCATGCCACTTACAATTTGAAGATATATTTAATTTATTAGCTAAGGACTTCCATGAATTGGTTTCCTTACCTACACCTAGAATATCTAATTGCCAGTTAATATGACTATCAAGAAGCGCTAAGCTTTTTAATAGAATATTTAAAGCTTTCCCTGAAGTGTGTTGCCCTGACCAAATTATTTTTAAAGGGGCTTCTTTTTCTCTATCATTCACTTGGATATTTAAACTGTCGTCTGTTCCTATTTCGGTTATAATTTCCGATGGTGCATTCCATAATCTTAATATATCTTTTTGAATATCTGGAGTTGCAGCGATTAATGCCGATGGTTGTTTTTTTGCCGCTAGACGGGGGCGACTTAAAAAATGTTTTTGAATGGTATTTACTATATTTCGTCCGCCATAAAACAATTTCCCATAAAAATTAAACACAGAAAACAAATGCCACGGCACATCTTGTGTCCCTCCTATTGGTCCCCAAACAAATGGCTTATTTATTTTCCAGAGGTAGCCTGGCTCTCTATAGCCAACCATATTTAACTGATGGATAAGATCAAAATCCTCTTTTTCGTCCAATTGTTGCACTAGGCGATATGCTTGTTTTTGCCAACCCTTATAAAACCAATAATAGGATGGCGGCCATATTTTGCGTAGTGTTCGATTTCTTTTTTTCTTAATAAAATAAAAATGGATGTTGGTTATTCTTTCTGCTTCAATAAACTGCTTGATCTCTTTTTCCCATTTTTCCTTTTCTGTAATAACATGTATATCGTGATGTTTGCTTAGTCCTAAAACAAAACGCCAACCCATACCAGGTTCAGAGCCCCTATACGGACTACAGGCATAGCATGACACTAATATTTTAAATCGTTTATTCACAAATATGGTTTAACACGTTCTCTTGAAATTGATAGGGTTCTTCTGCTTTCATTAACCTAATTATCTCTTTTACAAGAAACAAAGACACTATATATGAAACCTCTGGAATTTTCAACTTATTAAAAATATAACCTGAAAGCTCTTCAGGTTTTTTCTTTTTAAGTAGCCGCCCTACCTGGAAGTGGTATTTTATTAAATCGAAATATTCTATGCCGTTTTCGACAAAAAATTCAAAATCAAATGGTACTAAACCTTCATCTGTTTTTACGATATTCCAAGGTGCAAAATCACCATGCTCAAAAACTTCATAATAATATACCGTAGAACCTCTTACAATACTATCCATCTTTAACTTATATGATTTTAACCCTAATGCCTTAAGCTCTTTATACAGCTCCTTTACCCTTGGATGCTCTATAAGTTTAAACTTCTTCTCTTTTTTAAATCGTGATACTAAACTTACTACAGCCTCATCTGTTAAACTTTCAATCTGCCCCTTTAATTCTGACATAATAAAATAAGGTATATTATTATACTGATCTACTACAACACAGGGTTTGACTATTTTTTTTTCTGAAAGCAATCGAATCGCATTTTTTTCAATCTCGATGTTAGCTTGACCAATTGTATTTAATGGGAATTTTAAATAACCACATATCTGATTACCCGATTGTAATTGTAAAACGACTTTGTCCTTAACCGTAGCATGGTATATAGATACTGTGAGTCTGGTTTGTAATTTATTTTCCAGATAATTGATAAAATCGGATTTTTCAAGTGGTTTAACCTTTATTAAATTAAGCATCAAACCATTGAAGCTTACAAATAGAAAACGACTTATTTTTTTTAAAACTTTGGCTTTAAAGGAAAAGGGATTGTATAATTTGTGTGCATTTCGAGCTATTTCAGCATTACTAACAGCTAAAATCACTTTTGGATTTTTTGTACTCGGCAAGTACACATATCTATCTTCTGAAAAAAAACTAATATCTCTCATACATTTTTTTCATTAGAATCTTATACACTTTATTTACAATTTCATGAGGCGGTTTATTTGCATTTATATGATGGTATTGTTTCCCATCGACCAATGCCTTGTAATTTTCAATTTGGATTTGAAGTTCTTCACGTTCTACTTCTTGTTTTCTACCATAAATAGTATCGGCATCTGCTGTAAGAATAAAATAGAGTTTTGGTTTAGGAATGAAAATCCGTATAAGTTTTGCAATACTTTTATAGCCTCCATATCTATAACGCTTATGGTCTACAATTAAATCATCGTAGTATCTGTCAAATATCACCAAAGTTGACTTGACCTTTGCAGGCCATATGTTTTTCACCCAGCCTAAATTATATTGAAATATAAAGAACAACAGCTTAACATAAGATTTTAATTTAGAATATGGTGCATATTTGTGAGGGTCAGCAGTTGCCAAACTTGCACTATTACGATCGGTAATTATAGGTTTCAAATGAAAATAAGCTGTCTTCCTAAAAGGTAATGTCTTATTTTTTAAACCATTGATTATTGTTGATTTTCCAGAGCCGTCTGGTCCTAAAAAAGAAATGGCAACCCCTGTTGGTTTTACGATTCGTTTAAGAATTCTAATTTGGTTTCTAATTTTATCATCATAAGATAATTTAGTATTAACCTTGATATTTTTTTTAAGGGTTTCTATACTTTCCAATAATAGGTCTTTATTATTTGTTTCAAACGCTTCAACAACTACAGATGACCAATTTTTAAAGCATGTCTTAACAACTCTTTCACAAGGTATTGTTTCTTTTAAAAAAAGGGCCCTCAAATAATTAAAAGACACTTCTGTGATTTCATTTTTGTCTATTTTTTTCAACAAATAATGAAGAAATTCTTGGTGTGTTACCAGTGTACTGACGTTTTTATAGGACAAACAGTTTTTGAAAATTTCAGTTTCTGTAAAATATACTGTTTGTTTCCTATGAAGTTTTCCGTAGGTGTCTAAATTTAATAACTCGGTGGTTTTTGGATTAAAAATAAAAATGTTTTTTGCATACACTTCTTGATGATATATCTGAACTATTTTAAAACCTTCTAACTCACAAAAATCCTTTAAGACAGTTTCTATTTTAAGGAAATCTTGTTTTTTAAATAGAATATCAATATCCCCAATATCCGATGTTTCTTCAAATAATGCCTTATAACCGCTGATAATGGCATAATCTAAAGATTTATAATGTAAATATTTTAAGAGTTCATGAATCATTATGCGTTCCTCATCTTAATCACTTTGGCAGGCACCCCACCTATTATACAAAAATCTGGAAACGATTTTGTTACTACAGCACCAGACGCAATAATACAATGGTTTCCAATTTCTACACCTGGCATGATAATGGCCCTTGTGCCAATCCAAACATCATTTCCTATTTTTACTGGTTCTTCTTTTGCTGCCCCTTGTTGGTTTATAGGGATGTCAATTCTATCAAAGGCATGTGCCGTGGCCATAATTACAATGTCGGGCCCCATTAATATGTCATCACCTAAAATGATTTCACCTCCTAACTTCGCATTTTGCCCTAACTGTGTTCTATTTCCAATGGTTAAGCGTTCCCCATTTCCAAAATAGCAATGATCTTTTACAAAAACACTTTCGCCACATTTTTTTACAATTCGTTTTACTAAAAAACGCCTAATGCCATAAAACAGCTTATAACCAGGAAAAGGCTGCATGGGCAAATGCTGGGCTATCGCGTAATACAAAAACAAGTAAATCTTTCTCATTTTAATCAATATTAGTTAGGATATTATAAAATGTTTCTGCTTTATTTTCTATGGTGTATTTTGATACCGAATTCATAGCATGAAATGACATCTCTTTTAGATGCTTTATGGTATCTTTTATAGCATCAGTGAAATTTTCTTGAGGATGTACTACAAAACCATTATTCCCATTTTTTATAAATGAAGATACTCCGGCGTTAGCCGAACATATAACAGGTAGTCCAGAAGATAGAGCCTCAACTACAACATAGCCGAATGTGTCTCTATTAGATGGAAACACAAAAATATCGGAAGCTTTATAATATTTTTTTAACTGGCTACCCACTTGGCGGTTAATCAACTTTATTCTATGTGATGCATTATAATTTTCAATTTTTGCCTCAAACTCTGCTTTTAGTTCTCCTTCTCCAATTAGGAACAATTCACAATTAGGCATTAATACAACTTCATCAATAAGTTTTTCTAAATTTTTTAGCGGAATATAATTACTAACACTAAGTAATGTAACCTTACTTTCTGAAATGCCTAATTCATTTTTAAGTTCAAATTTATTTGGTAAACTATTTATGTCTTTTTTCCATTCAATAATATCGATGGTTTGTAACGATTTTTCAATAGTACTTTTTGGGAACCGTTCTTTTAAGTAAGCTACCGTTAAATCGGATCCAGCAATAAAAGCATTTGCTTTCTTGGATATTATTTTTCGAAATGCGTTTCTAGTAGCAGAATTGCTTTTTTCGGTTTGTTTAATAGCATCTGTTAAAATTACTAGCCTACATCTAATAATCTTTTTAAAAAACGCCATATATAAACTAGGAAACCAGAAAGCAACACTAATAACGATATCCGGTTTTTCTTTTTTTACTTTAAATAAAAAACTTGGATTCAATTGTGTACGATAAGAAACTGCGAAACGCTTTAAATTGGTTTTACCACTAATTACTTCTAATTTATAATTATTGCTTGCATCAATATAATTATCGACTTTCCATTGACTATGCAGGCCTGGTTGATTCCCAAAACTAAAAACTGTTAGATCTACATGTTTCCCTAGTTCATTAAAGAATTTATGATTGACCGGGTACAATGGCGGGTGTAAAACAACAACTTTCATAGATTAGTTTTGTAAATGTTTATAAAGTTTATTGTAATTTTCAACAAACCGTTTTACCGAAAATTCTACCTCGGCATACTGTTTTGCCTTTACAGCAAAGTCTTTAGCATAATTAGGATCTTCAATATATTTTATAATCGCATTTGCCCACTCTTGTGCTTTAAATGGATGTACCAAAAGCCCCGTTTTTTTATTGATAATGAGCTCGGGCAAGGCTCCTGCATTAGCTCCTACAATTGGTTTTTCTTCCAACATAGCTTCTGCAACAGCAATTCCAAAACCTTCAATATAACAAGGGTGAGCGAAAATATCTGTCTTTTTATATAAGTCGCCAATATTTTTTTGATAGCCTAAAAGTTTAAAATTTTTGCCTAATCCCTTATCTATAATTTGCCTTTCTATATCTAATCTCTCAGGTCCATCGCCTGCTATTAAAAATTGTACATGATTATATTTTCGTTCTAAAAGAACCTCCATACAGTCTATTAAAATCTGAACGTTTTTAATTTTTGATAATCCAGAAACACATAAAACAGTGATGTTTTTTTCTGTTTTTTCAACAACTTTACTCGTAGAAACGGGCTTAACTGTGCCATTATAAATAACAATTCCCTTAGCTTTTTTAAGTTTAGGATAAACCTTCGTTTTCTCTTTCTTGACATATTCTGAGATATAAACAAACATATCTACTTTACTGTATAGCAGGTTTAAAACCTGCTTTTTATACCCTTTGGGAGACATAGATCCTACAAAAGCAATAATTAGCCTTATTTTTGGTCTTAATATTTTTAAAATACCCGCAAGTAATTCTCCAAAAAAGAATTGGGATTGAACAATTTTTATATCGTGTTTATCAATAATCTTTAGTATACTACGAATATGCTTAACGATGTTTCTATTGTTACTTGAACCTTCTAAAATATGGGCTCCAGCTTCTACAAAATCGTGCTTAAACTCTTCAGCATAAGCATTGGTCCAAACGTACAAATAACATGTATTTGAGGAGTACTTTATTAAATCCATTGTTTTTTTGGGAGTCCCCCCAAACTTATTAAACGACGGTAATATGTAAAGAATTTTTGCTGACATTAAACCTTGTTTTCTAATTCTTCTTCATTACTTGTCAATAAAAAATGAAATGCTATAATACCTGGAACTATACCATGAGCAAATGTAAAAACCGACCATGTGTAATTTATAAACACATATTGCATCAAATAAATAGACATAGCTAAGGACAAAGGGTTTTTAAACGCCTTAAAAAAACCTTGACCGTAGTATCTAAAAAATATAATAATAATTATGGTTGTTCCTATATATCCAAATTTAATAAGCAAATCTACATATCCAGAATCTATCACAGTAAATCGTTCCATAAACCTATTGGCTCCTAAAATTTTGATATCTTTCATAAAGCTAGAAGACTGGTGTATAAAGCCATACCCTAATTCTTTCTTTTTATTAATGGCCTCCCATCTAAATTCGTTATAGATATCTCTAGAACTTAAAGCATTATCTTCTCCGCTAACAATAGCTTCAACATTAGTAGCTATTCTTTCGTATAAGCCGCTAACGGCAATTAAAGTTATTGAACCCCCTAAAAAGGCAACAAAAACGAAACGACTAACGATATATTTATTGATTTGTAATTTTTTGTCATATACATATTTATAAAGAATAAATCCAACAATGGTCATTATTGTCAAACTAAGATGCGACGCTAAAATAAGTCCTAAAAACAGAATTAAAATTATTATCCTATCCCTCATACTCCTAACACCATCGAACTTTATTCTAATAGCATAAATAAATATGGCTAAGCTTATATAAGTAGGGAAAAATGTGCGAACAAATGTTTCGTTATGATATAACGGAGGCACTAACTGTAATGAAATTTTTCCAACAATGTATATACAGCTCAAGTATATTCCCAAAAGCTTAATAATTTTCAAGAGTTGTTTATTATCGATCTCATACCTATATACCACAATATATAAAAAAAGAAAGTAGAACCATGTTTCCTTGCTTGCCATAAAAGAAAGAAACAAGGACGAATTATTATCTAAAAATGGTTTAACAATTCCATATATCAACATAAGTAGTATAAAATAAACAAACCATTGGTCTTTTCGAGGCATGATATACCATTTTTTGTGAAAAAACACACTAAAAATAGCAATCAGGTTAAGGCCAAAATAACCAACTTCAACACCACCTATAACGAAGGAAGCGGGATCGATAAACCCTAAAAATTTGGTAGTGGCCAAAATATAAAACAGTAAAAAATAATTCGGGTTCTTAACTGCCAAAATTAAAGAGATGGCATAAAAAAGTATTAAAGCTATAAGCATATTATAACAGTTTTTTTACGCTTATTAGCAATCATAAAACTTAATGCTATGGCTATGGCACTTATCACTAAACTTGTTCCGTAGGCATAAATAAATCTGTAAATTAGCTCTACATGGTTAAAAACAAAAAATAGTATAATGCCCATGATCGGGACAATCAATTTTAACAAAAAGGCGTTAATCAATTGATTGTTTCCCAGAAAATACCTATAAAAGATCTCGACCAAGGCCACGCTCCCCAACGAAATTATAAGCAAAAATGTAATATTATATAAAAGATCAAGATTATCAGGGTCAAGACTTAAGAATGTTAAAAAGTAATTACCCAAAAAGTAATATGCCACATTTATTATGATGTACATTGCCAATGATAAATAGAATATTTTATACGCCACATGTATCATTTTCTTTGAATTCACTTGAATTTCCTTAGAGAAAACAGCAAACATTGGTGTTGATAACGCCAGTATAAAGCTATTGGTTAGCATAGCTATTTTAAAAGACAGATCGAATATGGCATAAAGTCCAACATCTGCAGCAAGAAGCACAAAAACATAACGCATAGTTGGCATTACCAGACTATTAATGAGCCCAATATTTAAAAAAGCAAATGACTTTTTTAAAACATATTTAATATCACTTTTAGCAACTTTTACAATACGTATCGTTGTATTGTATTTTAAATACGTAATATTAAAAATAAACATTAAAAGCGTTAGAACTAAAGGTGTCAAAACATAAACAACAATTTGCTTTGTAAAAAAGCTAAGTACAAAAATGATAACGTAAAGTAATGGTGTATAGATCGCCAAACTTAAATTAACAATGTGAATTTTATATTTGGCTTCTAAAATCGTTCTGCACAAATTATTCAACAACATCAATATTAAGAGCAAAAATCCTGTATTAATGACTATAAACCTGTTGGTCTTATCTATGTTTATATCACTTCCGAGTAAATCGACAGAGAAGATTTGCAATAAAATAAAAACAACCGACAAAACCCCAATAATAAAAAGATTAATATATAACGCAGAAGAAACTATTCTGTTTTCTGAAGTTTTATTTTCTCCACTCAGGAGTATAACAGCCTTAGACAATCCTAAATCTATTAAGGAGGAAACACCACTGAATAGTAAAGTAAGACTAATGATACCATATAATTCTAACCCTAATCTTTTTATTATTAATGGCAGTAGCAATAAAGTAACTAACGATACTGTAAGCGTCTTACTTGTGGAAACTAAAAAGTTTTTTGTTAAATACTTAGTAATATTTTTCAATAAAAATTATTTTATAGAAACTTCTTTAATATTTTCAATATTATCACAATACCAATTATAAGTATCTTGTATTCCTTCCTTTAAATCTATTTGTGTCTGCCACCCTAATTTATTTATTCCAGATACATTTAGAAGTTTTCGAGGTGTTCCATCCGGTTTCGATGTATCCCATATTATACCTCCTTGATGTCCAGCCGTTTTTTGAATTAAATTCACTAGCTCTCTAATTAGAAGATCTTTACCCGAACCAATATTGTACAAATGATCGGGCAGCTTATTTTCAACAGCAAAAATGACTGCTTTCGCCATATCGTCTGCGTGCAATATAAAATTCCTGTGTTCAATATGAGGGTCTTGGTATAAGTGATCTATCCTATCGGTATTAAATTGTGAGGATCGTCTTTTGGTACCATGAACTATGTAGTTTTCCTTTAACAGAAACTCTCTCAAATATGCACCATCTTGCCCCGTTACACCTGCTATTAAGGCTACTTTTATTTTGTCCATTATAAATATTTAATATTTCCTACTATTGTAATACCAATCTGCATGTCTTCTTTCCTTACCTAAATAAAATTGAAGTCCAACCGTAAAATTCACAAACCCACCTTGAACTTTTCTTCTATTTATGTACAATAATTCTCCACTATACGAATATTGTTGTTGTGTATTAACAACATAAGCCATATCAAAAGTCAGTGCCATATCGTCCGATAACCTAATCTGTGGCGTTAATCCAAAAATGAGATTTCCAATTCTCTCATACCGTTTCGTATTATAAGGGGTTAACCCAAATGTGAACTCCCCTCCATTTTTAAATCGCTTGATTGCTCCAGGAAAAGCATAGGTTACACCAATTCCAGCATGAAAAAGGATATTAAAATTATTATTAAACAAATCTAACCTACTGCTTAAATTATATACGGCCTCAATTCCTAACCTGTGGTATCCATTGCCTATGTTTTTATCTTTTTTATCTCTAAATCTATCATTAGCATAACGCATTTTTAAACCAAAATATTCATCAAACATATATCTTACCCCTAGGTCTACGTGATTGGGGAGCAGGTAATCAGATGTTGAAATATCATCTTTAGGGCTAATCGGTATATTAAAACCATATCCTGCTTCTATTGATAACTTATTATATTTTCTTTGGGAAAACAGTGATTTGACCAAAAAAAACAAGAAAACTAAAAGGTATATTTTTTTCAAGTAAAAATATTATTAGTTAATTTTTTACAATTTAAATATTTTTGACTTAAAATTCTCTTATTTTAAAAATAAAAAACCTACAATTTTATTTACACAAAGTCAATTAGTTATGATTTCTTATTTGATTCAGCACAATGGGCATCATGATTATGGTACTAAAAAAGTCATGGTTCATAAAACCTTAGAGGACTTTCTTCTCTTCAAAGACACAAAAATGAGTTTCTTTATGTAAGTCATACTAAATCGTGAAGTTTGACTTAAGAGATTCAAGATGAGAAATTTAGATTACTGAATTTCAACTTTAAAAGGCACGAACGATTTCCCCTTCTTTTTTCATCAATTCCTCCCCTTAAATAAACAGAATTGTAAAGTAATTTTATTCTTTAATTAAAAACTAAACTTATTAAAAATGAAAAAAAAGACTACTCTAGCAATGGTATTTATGACCATTATTTTATTTTCGATGAAGAGCTTTGGTCAGGAAGCTCAAGTATGGAAAAAATACATTGGAACAATCTCTGATCCCAGTATACCAGTGCTCCCAAATTATAGCTATGCAGGCTATAAACAAGGACAAGAAGCAATTCCTGAAACGCACAGTCTTACAACTTTTGATATCACAAATTATGGAGCAGTTGCTAACGACAGCAACTCAGACCAAGCAGCCATTCAAGCAGCCATAGATGCAGCTGAAGCCAATGGTGGTGGAATCGTATTCTTCCCCCCTGGTGAATTTCTTATAAACACAAACGCCAACAGCACCAATAGCATTATAATTACCGAATCAAATATTATCCTCAAAGGGAGTGGCTCAACGCCTGGGGGTACGGTAATTAATATGGTAAACCATATGTTACTTCCACCTGGAGAAAATCCCTGGGGCACACCTCAAATGATACAGTTTATAGGAGGGTCAAGCAACACTGGTAGCACCAACATAACCCAAGATCAAAATCGCGGTGATTTCACAGTTAAGGTACAAAATGCGACTATCTTCCAAAACAAAAAGTATCTCAAACTGGAAATGAACAGCAATACCGCCGCAAACAACTACTTCCTTGATGGCAAGACACCACGGAGTATCTGGACTAAGGTTATCGATGATGGCGTTAAAGTATCGGAGTTTCATGAAATCGAGTCTGTTAATACTTCAAACAATACTATAACACTAAAAGATCCTATTCTTGACGATATGGACGCCTCTTTAGGATGGAAAGCTCACACGGTTGATCTAATTGAAAATTGTGGGTTTGAAGACATTCACTTCAAGGGTAATTTTAATGATCCTTTCCAACATCATAAGGATTACATCCACGACTATGCCTGGCATGCTATACTTATAAGACATGCAGCAAATTCATGGGTTCGACGTTCCAAATTCTCTAACGTTTCTCTGGCTACAAAGCTTCATGCTTCTTACGCATCAACTGTCATGAATATATTAGTTGATGGGAACGCAGGTCATGCCATATCTACTGCAGACGGTGGATCGACTGGCATACTTCAAGGTTTGATTTGGGACAATACAAATAATGGTCAATGGCATGGAACAGACATGTCTGGGCGCACTAGTGGATCGGTGGTTTGGAGAATAGACACAGCAGGAAGAGGTTGGGATCTCCATGCTGCCCAACCCCGTACTAATCTGATAGATTTGTACTTAAGTAGTGGTATATCTGGATCTGGAGGACACTATTCCAACAACCCAAATCATTTATCTGGCTTAACCATTTGGAATCAAGAGCGTACTGGAGGGAATGAAACGAATTATAATTTCTGGAATACTGGTTGTGGCGGCAACTATTGCGGTACAACAGTTGTCAATCCTATTATAGTTGGTTACCATGGGAGCGCCACTACAACTTTCGATCAATCCAATCTTAAATACGAAGAAAGTAATGGAACAAAGGTGAGTCCAGAATCTTTATACGAAGCACAGGTAGAGCATAGACTTGGAGCAAAACCTGCCTGGATTGATGCTGCTATTTCTAAATACGAATCGTTAAAAATCGCATGGTATGACGGACAAAGTGGAGGAAATGGTAGCGAAACATTTACCAATATGACATTGTCGGGTTGGGGCAGTGAAACGTATACAGGAGACAATGGAATCAGTTGGACTGTTAATGCAAAAGGCGTTACTGGATATATCAATGCATCTAAAGGTGTATATTTTCAGAAGAATACTACTGGTATTCAGTCAGGAACAATTTCTGGGGGAATAGGTTCATTTTCTGTGAGTTGTAAAGATTTATGGGAGGATGGTATAGAACGCACCCTACAATTACTTATCAACGGTAATGTTGTGGACACATTTAAGCATACTGGTACTTCTATATATACATATTCAGTGGACAATATTAATATTTCTGGAGATATAACTATAGCCATTAGAAATGCTTCCTTTGATGGAGGAGATCGAACTGTAGCATTCGATGATATTACTTGGACTGGATATACCGCAAACATCGATGTAACTGGCGTAAGTGTAAGTCCCGATACTGTAACTTTAACTTATGTAGGTGACACTTCTAACTTATCTGCTACTATATACCCATCTATAGCCACAAATCAAACAGTGACATGGGAATCGGATAACACATCAGTAGCAACAGTTGATCAAAATACCGGAGTAGTAACCGCCGTCTCTAATGGTAATGCAACAATTACTGCAACTACAGAAGACGGAGGTTTTACTGACACAAGCAGCATTACTGTAGATATATCTGGAGGAAATGGAGGCGGTAGTGAAACATTCTCCAATATGACATTGTCTGGTTGGGGTAGCGAAACGTATACTGGAGATAATGGAATTAGCTGGACTGTTGATGCAAAGGGGGTTGATGGCTATATCAATGCATCTAAATGCGTCTATTTTCAAAAGAATAAAATCGGTATACAATCAGGAACAATTTCTGGGGGAATAGGTTCATTTTCGGTTAGCTGTAAGGATTTGTGGGAAGGAGGTATAGAGCGCACCCTACAACTGTTGATCAATGGTAATATTGTCAATACATTTACTCATACAGGAGCTGATATATACACTTATACCGTGGACAACATTAACATTTCTGGAGATATAACCATCGCTATTAAGAATGCCTCCATTGATGGCGGAAACCGAACTATTGCATTTGATGACATCTCCTGGACTGGCTATGACAACTCATTGGGAGTAGACACATCAAACGACATTTTGAAAGAAGAAGTAATCTTATATCCAAACCCTGTTTCGTATGGGTATTTTAATATAAACCTCCAAGGATATGAACACAATACTTCAATTAAAATCTTTGATACCATGGGAAGGTTGGTGTATAAAACACTTGCTAATGAAAATATCCTGAGCATTAATTCGAATATATTCACAAGCAAAGGGCTCTATTTTTTAAATATCCGAAATAAAAACAAAGATCAGAAATTGAAACTAGTGGTTAACTAGGTTAAGATTGGTCAAATAAAAAACAAAAACACGTCTTCCTTTCAATGTTAAATTTAAAACAGAACTCGAAATATAAATCAGACTTATTCCTCCCTTTTGAAAAGGGAGGAATCAAAACACCAATATTAACCCGATAGTTTAAAAAAACACTAGTGTTAGTATTACAGTATAATAAAAAAAGTCTTTTTCTAAGATACTTTGTCACCAGATATTTTTGATACTACCAATCTTTAACCACTCATTTTTTTCTTTTTTAAATATATAAAAACTGGTAAATGTCTTAGCTGATATATGTTGCACTATTGCATATTTATGATTTAAACTATAATATGGTTTGTGAATTATATTTCCAAAAGACAGACTATTATCGTTAGAAAGATTGATACTATCATTTAATTTATCAGTATTCCATACCCATACTTCATTTTGTTGTAAAAAGTACTCTATATCCTTTTTGGTAAATATGCTATCTAATATTGCATATTTTAAAGACCAAAGATGTTCTCTCTTTTTTTGATTTACGCCGTCATCATAAATTAATGAATCTTTTTGCTCATCATAATCAATTACCTCTCTATATAAAGGCTTATTAAAATAATTAAAATTATAATATTTTTCTAATTTATCTTTATTTGAACTGACAGACTTTAATAATTTATAAATGCTATCAGATTCAGTTCTTGTTAATTCAATAACTTTATTTATTAACAAGTAATTATCTTCAATAGTTTGACTATTAATACTACCTGAAAACAAAATAAATAAATAAATTTTAATTACAAGTTTTACTGCTTTTTGCATCTGAATGGTTGAAATTTTCTTTAGCTAATAGAGTTTGAGCCTCATTTTGTTCAGTAGAAGTTAAACTATCTGTAAATACATCATTCCCTTTTAGCCCACCCCAAACTAATTTCTTTGCATAATTCATATCTATTCCAGATATATTATAAGCTGTAGCATATTCTACCAAACTTTCAGCTAATACATCTATAAAATCAACGTAAATATTATGCATTTCTTGCTCATATGCTTCTCCAAATATTAAATTTGTATCATCTGAATAGTAATTGTTCATAGCTGTATTAAGAGATGTATATACAGGGTAGACCGTTAATAATTGATCTTTATGATATAAATTTAAAATATGTGCATGGAGCAATTCATGATATAAAGTATTAACAAAACCTAAATCTGTTGCTTGGTCTAAATAATCGTTATTAAATTCAATAATTACTGTAGGTTCGCCTGTAGAGGCATCTGTTCCTAAATGAGGTTGAGTTCTAGCTCCTTCACCACTAAGTAGAGGAGGATCTCCTTCTCCTACAGCGATGTCTACAAAACTAATGTTAGGCTTATTTGTAGCTAAATAAGAATCCTTAATAAGATTTGTAAAGGTTGAATTAACTTTGAGAATAGACTTAAATAATATCAAAGCTTGACAATCTTTATCCATTCCATTAATTAATCTCACTAACACTTCAAATTCTAAATCTTCATCTTCCATTAGAGCATCTATAGCTTCATTAACAAACTCAACAGCCTCATCAGAAGTGTCATTTTCAAGAAAATCATAAATTTGCATAGCTAGTCTATGATTGCGTAATTCATATAGCCAAGCATACTCCCAATTTCTCAGATCTAATAGCCTATCCAAGGCTTCGTATTTCGCCATATCTATCGCATCATAAGGAGAAAGGGCGGGACTAGTTGAGCCAGGTCTGCCTCCCCCTCCATGACTTGGGTCGCCTCCTGTATCATCGGGAGAGGTATAGTTACCTGAGACAAGAAGTTCGTCCGATAGTCCAAAGCACTCTACATAAATTGTTACAGCTAAGGAGTTTGAAGTACAGCCAGGTTCATCTAAACTACTATGATGTCCTGCTTTTCCACAATCCGATTCCACATATAACCTACAACTATCTCTAGCTGTTAAACTTGGGTCTATAAAATTCAGTCCAAAGGAAGTTTCGGTTAATGGGTAATGCTCTATTTTACCAGAAAGACCATAGTATTCATAATCCACTTCCTTATATTCGCCACCATAGGTATATCTTAAAATATATGATTCATAACCGCCTTCATCTCCTAATAGCTTAATTACCAAATTATCAAAGTAATACCCTGAATCTACACTTGTTCGAGCCGACGGTTTTATCATTCTGAATGTGTAAGTTACTTGGCCTAATGTATCGGTCAGCTTTTTAATTTCAGAAAAATCCACAGTACCAAATGCTGTTTCATCTGTTTTAGAACTAGCTCCTTTATTGCTAGTAGGCTTTGCTACTATAGGTTTTTCATTGAGAAAGCTTTTAATTTGAGGTATTTCGTTAATGGATACATCTTCTATCTTAATAAGTTTATCCTGTACTTCTTCTACAATTTGTTCTTTTTCTGCAACGACTTCCTTTTCGCAACTTGTTAAAAATAAAGTTAGGCCAGATACTACTGCAAACTTAAGTGCATGGTTAAAATAGGTTTTCTTGTGCATATATTTAAGATTAGTAAATTAAATAATTTTATATGCTATTAAAATATTGAGGAAAAATTACCAAGCCACAAATGTAAATTATTTTTATTTAAAATCTTACTCTAATTATAAGAAAAATAATAACCAAAATAGGTGTAAATCTCATCAATTTCAAAAAGGGAGGAAAAGAGAAAAACAAAACAGTTGGTCTTAATATTTGATCTGTTTTGTTATACCTATGTTGTACCTGAATAAAAAAAGCCTTTACAAGAAATCTTGTAAAGGCTTTGTACTGAAGGCGGGACTTGAACCCGCACGGCCCAAGGGCCATTGGATTTTAAGTCCAACGTGTCTACCAATTCCACCACTTCAGCATACATGGTTACACTCTGTAACCAAAATTGGTATATTTTAAGAAAGTATCAGAGCGAAAGACGGGATTTGAACCCGCGACCCTCACCTTGGCAAGGTGATGCTCTACCCCTGAGCTACTTTCGCAGTCTTTTATAATGAACGTGCAATATCGCTATTGCGGATGCAAATTTAAAATATTTCTATTAAAAGCAAAGCCTTTTATTAAAATAAATAAAATTTATTTTATGCGCGCTTTTTCTTAACCAACATACGCTTAATTTCATTAAGTTTCATTAGCGCTTCCACAGGCGTAAGTGTATCAATATTAGTATGTAATATTTCATCCTTGATATTTTCCAACAAAGGGTCGTCTAAATTAAAAAAACTGAGCTGCATCTCATTTTCTATCGATTTAACCTTATCTGTTAGCTCCTCACTGGAATGTGACTTCTCTAATTTCTTCAAAATCTTATTAGCACGATGTAATACTTGTTGTGGCATGCCTGCCATTTTTGCAACATGAATACCAAAACTATGTTCACTCCCACCTTCAACCAGCTTTCTTAAAAAAAGCACATTATCTTTTAATTCTTTAACCGATACATTGAAGTTTTTAATACGTTCAAACGTTTCGGTCATTTCATTCAACTCATGATAATGTGTTGCAAACAACGTTTTAGGTTTGGCGGGATGCTCATGCAAATACTCACTAATGGCCCAGGCAATTGAAATACCATCATAGGTACTCGTACCACGACCTATTTCATCAAGTAAAACCAAACTTCTATCTGATATATTATTCAAAATAGAAGCTGTTTCATTCATTTCTACCATAAAGGTCGATTCGCCCATAGAGATATTATCGCTGGCACCAACTCGCGTAAAAATCTTATCTACCAAACCAATACGTGCTTCTTTTGCTGGTACAAAACTCCCAATTTGAGCTAACAACACAATTAATGCCGTTTGCCTTAAAATAGCCGATTTACCAGACATATTAGGTCCCGTAATCATGATGATTTGTTGGGTTGCTCTATCTAAAAACACATCATTAGCTATATACGCTTCCCCAATAGGCAATTGCTTTTCTATAACAGGATGTCGACCATCTTTAATATCTAAATCAAAAGAATCATCAATAGTAGGGTAAACATATTTATTACTATTCGCTAGTTGAGCAAACCCACATAAACAATCTAATTGCCCTATAAAATGTGCGTTTTGTTGTACTTCTTTTATAAATTGGTTCATCCAACTAACTAATTCTGCAAACAACTGCTGTTCTATTGTTTGAATGCGATCTTCGGCTCCTAAAATTTTAGCTTCGTATTCTTTAAGTTCTTCTGTAATGTATCTTTCGGCACTTACCAAAGTTTGTTTTCTAATCCAATCCTCAGGGACTTTATCTTTATGGGTATTGCGCACTTCAATATAGTAGCCAAAAACGTTATTTGAAGCTATTTTTAAAGATGCGATACCAGTACGCTCACTTTCACGCGCCAGCATATTATCTAAATAATCTTTTCCAGATTTTGATAAACCTCTCAATTCATCCAGTTCTTTAGAAAAACCCGAAGCAATACTGTTTCCCTTTAGCACATTTACTGGCGCATCTTCATTGAGTGTCTCCTTAATTTTTTCGCGTAATACATCACAACTCTGAAGTGAATCTCCAATCTTTTTAAGTGATGCGTTATCACAATTTGATGCTAATGATTTTATGGGCACAATCGCTTCTAAAGAATTTTTAAGCTGAATGACTTCACGAGGGTTCACCTTACCCGTCGCTATTTTAGAAATAAGTCGCTCTAAATCACCAATATGTTTTATCTGGCTCTGAATGTCTTGAAGTACAACACCTTCCTTTGTTAAAAAGCGAACCACCTCATGACGCTGCTTAATCTTATCTATATTTTTTAATGGTAAAGCCAACCAACGCTTGAGCAGCCTTCCTCCCATAGGCGAAATAGTCTTATCTATCACATTTAATAATGTGACCGCATTATTATTGGTTGAGTTATAAAGTTCTAAATTCCTAATGGTAAATTTATCCATCCACACATATGCATCTTCTGCAATTCTGGAAATAGAAGTAATATGCTGTAACTTGTTATGCTGTGTTTCCGATAAATAATGAAGAATAGAACCAGATGCAATAATCCCTTCGTACAAATCCTCAATACCAAAACCTTTTAGCGTTTTTGTATCAAAATGTTTCGTTAATGTTTCATAGGCATAGTCGGTTTGATATACCCAGTCTTCCATATAGAACGTATGAAAATCGCTTCCAAAAGTTTCATCAAATGTTGTACGCTTTTGTTTGGAAACCAGAATCTCACTAGGCCTGAAGTTTTGTAATAACTTGTCGATATACTCGGCATTCCCTTGAGAAGTTAAAAACTCTCCTGTAGAGATATCTAAAAACGAAATCCCTATATATTTTTTATCAAAATAAACCGAACATAAAAAGTTATTGGCTTTTGACACCAATACCTCATCGTTTAACGCTACACCAGGTGTTACTAGCTCGGTCACACCACGTTTCACGATCGTTTTAGTTTGTTTTGGATCTTCTAACTGATCGCAAATAGCAACGCGTTCGCCAGCCTTCACCAATTTAGGCAAATACGTATTTAATGAATGATGCGGAAAGCCTGCTAATTCGGTTTCACTTTCGCTACCGGCACCACGTTTGGTTAAAATAATACCTAATATCCCCGCTGTTTTAACCGCATCTTCTCCAAAAGTCTCATAAAAATCGCCGACACGAAACAATAATAAGGCATCAGGATATTTAGCCTTAATAGCATTATACTGTTTCATTAAAGGCGTTTCTTTTTTTGATTTAGTGGCCAATGGTAAAGTAGTTTTTAAGTGTTATTTTTGTAGACGTTGATAAGATTGCTAATGTAGTACTATTTTGATTTTTTCTAAAATTCGGATGTTAGAAGTTATCTACAATTAACCTAAGATTTCAACAATAATTGTCATTAAGAACGAAGTGAATCCACCTACCATAGGCTGGGAGTCTTTTAATTTCACAGATTACCACACCCTTCGTCCTCGCTATGACAAAATAATGAAATTTCCGCGCAGGCGGAAATGAAAGAAAATGATTTTCAATGCGCAAACTAAAAAACAGCGAATTAGACCGATTGAGTGTCGATGATTTTAAATTAGTTAAAAAAACTCCAATCATTATTGTTTTAGACAATATTAGGAGCCTTAATAATATTGGCTCTGTGTTTAGAACAAGTGATGCTTTTTTGATTGAAAAAATTTACCTCTGTGGGATAACGGCTAAACCGCCTCACAAAGACATCCATAAAACAGCTTTAGGCAGTACCGATACAGTAGACTGGGAATATGTTGAAAATACGATGCATTTGGTTGAAAGGCTGCAAGCAGAAAATGTAAAAGTATGCGCTGTTGAACAAGCAGAAAATGCTACTATGCTAAATGATTTTAAGCCCGAAGCCAATACAATTTACGCTTTGGTTTTTGGTAATGAGGTAAAAGGAGTCGATCAAAACGTCGTAACTGCAAGCGATATGGTCATTGAAATTCCACAATATGGTACCAAACATTCCCTAAATATTTCGGTAAGCTGTGGTGTTGTGATTTGGGATGTTTTTTCTAAAATAAAAACATTTATTTCTTAAAAGCTAAAAATATTATCATATAAATTCAATCATTTGGACACCACTATATACCAAAAACCATAATAGTTTAACAAACACAACTTCACATAGTTGATATTAACTGGTTTAAACTTTTTTGATTACAATGAAACATAGAGTTTTTTGTTCAATTGATGGCTTTTTTAAACTGCATAAAGTCGCAACCAAGTAATAAAAAGACAATACTTGAGTAGAAAACAATAATCTATAGCCAATAAAAAAAGTTTAAACTGTTCATTAAAAATCAATAACTTTGAAACATTCTTAACAGGTATTTTAACAAACTTACCTTTCATTAATAATTTATCTAAACTAAAGAACAAAAACAATGAGGCTTTTAACACTTTCTTTAATAGCACTATTATTCTTTTCTTGCCATTCTAAAACTGAGGAGCAAGAAAACGCAACGCCAAAAAACCCTGAAAAAGCATTTCCCTTGTTTATTAAAAACCTAGATCCGAATAGAAAATTAAGTGCTGCCATGGAACGTAGTTTTAAGCATTACGAAGCACCTCGTCAATTAGACAATGAGCTTTATTCCAACTTTCGATACACCGAACTAGATGGCTTTAATTATAATGATGGAGATGGTACCATTACACGTCGAGACCCTTCGAAAATTATTTTTGAAAATGGCAAATATTATGTCTGGTACACCTACCGAAATACACCAACAAGACCTATGGGCTATGCTAAATGTAATGACACGATCCCTTCTGCAGATTGGGATTTATGTGACATTTGGTATGCCACCAGTACCGATGGTTTTACCTGGGAAGAACAGGGTGTTGCTATTCCAAGGCCTGCAAAACCTAATCCTGGGTGGCGTTCGGTTTCAACCACCGATGTTTTAAAATGGAAAGACAAATACTATCTTTATTATCAAGCATTTAGTGCACCAAGTGGTAAACCTTCAAATGGAGGTGGAAGTGATGTCTGCCCTGTTGCTATGTCTTACGCCGATTCTCCTGATGGCCCTTGGAAACCATTAAACAAAGTTGTTATAGATTTTGGAGCAGAAGATGAATGGGACCATCGTGTTATCCATGATCCATATCCTTTAATACATGACGGAAAAATATATGTATACTATAAATCTGGAATGGACAGTAGGGATGCCAATAGAAAACACTGGGATGGCTGGGGCGTTGCTATAGCAGAATCTCCAAACGGCCCATATATTAAGCATCCTCTAAATCCAGTTATGAACTCTGGTCATGAAACAATATTATTCCCTTACAAAGAAGGTGTAGCCGCTATTGTAACCACAGATGGTATAGAACATTACACCATACAATACGCGAAAGATTGGGTGAATTTTGAAATTGCTTCGGTAGGTAAGATGCTACCTGTTGCTGCTGGTCCTTTTTCTCCTGATGCATTTACCGATTCTAAGAATGCCGATGGCATTACCTGGGGCTTGTCACATTTCATTAATGCTGGTAATAACTGGAATAAAATGTACACAAAACTGGCCCGTTTTGATTGCGATTTAAGTCAAAAAATAAACGACCCCAGTATGAAAAAATCTAATTTACTTTATCCTAACGAACTTTATTTTAAGTATGGCTTATCGAAGGAGCAACGTGAACGGATTGCCAAAGAAAATAAAGCTGTTTTAGAAAAAAAATAATCTTTTTGCCTGTGCTGAATCATTTATTTAGCACAGGTTTAAAATATTTATCTACAAAACAATGAGCTAGAATTTTTTTGAATTCAAAATGAATGAAAAACATAGAGATAAAAACAAACCCTGAAGTTGAATTAGTTTTCGGCAAATATCCCGACTCTGCTAAAAAGCGAATGATACGCTTACGGGAATTGATTATCGAAACCGCTAGTGAAACAGAAGGCATAACCCATCTGGAAGAAACTCTAAAATGGGGAGAACCAAGCTACTTAACCAAAAAAGGAAGCACCATTAGAATAGATTGGAAACCCAAAAAACCAACTCAATATGCCATGTATTTTCAATGCACGAGCAGATTGATACCTACATTTAGAACCATTTATAAAAGCACACTTGATTTTGAAGGCAAAAGAGCCATCATTCTTCAGCTCAAAGACGAACTTCCCAAAGAGGCATTAAAGCAGTGCATCATAGCTGCGTTAACGTACCACAAGGTAAAACACTTGCCTTTATTGGGCATGTAAGGCTGAATAATAAGTATAAGTGAATAAGGTACACAAATTAAATTCACTGAATTCGGGGTAGTCCTGCTAACAAGATATCCTGTAAATTTGTAATAATCAATTTACACACACAAAATGAAGGATACTTTTCATTTAAATTAATATAGTAATTAAATTAAAATTACTAATATTTTGAATTATGAAACTATTAAAAGAACTTCAACCATTTTTAAGAAAAATACAGCTTCAAATAGATAAAAAATTATTGTTCTTATTCGTAATAAGCCTCCATTTCATAGCATTTGCTAATGATGGTGCCTATTATGCTTCTGGCAATCAACTCATACCAATCACAGAAACTCAAATTAGCATATCTAAAGAAGTTTTGGATGTTGTTAGATCTGGTAATTATGTTTATGTGACTGTAGACTATACATTTTACAATCCTGGGCCAGGAAAAAAGATCTTAGTTGGATTTGAAGCGCCTTCTCCATCTGGAGACGTAGATGGTTTTCCAAAAAATGGTGCTCACCCTTACATCTCCAACTTTAATGTAAAAATGAATGGAAAATTATTAAAATTTGAAACCTCAATAGTAAACACAGAAAATTATTACGTCAACAATAAAATTGACGCTAAAACCGAAGAAGAAGTTATAGACAACGATTTTAACACTAATGAGCCTGACTTCTATTATGTCTATCATTTTGATGCAAATTTTAAATCTGGGAAAAATAAAATCATACATACATATCGATTTGAAATATCGAATTCTATATTGAGCGATTATAGCTTTGATTATATTTTAACTGCCGCAAACAGGTGGAAAAATAATCAAATTGATGATTTCACCTTAAACATTAACATGGGATCTGATGAAGGCTTTAATTTAAAAAATACTTTTTTCAAGAATAAAAATGAATGGTATATCCAAAATGGGAGAAGTCTTTTTTCGGGTGGTGATTTTACAAAATTTATTACACATACTGGAAGTATCAGCTTTAAAAGAAAAAATTTTAGACCAAATGGCGAACTATATTTATATTCAACAAGCGGTTTAATGAAGGATTCTTATAAGTCTTTTGATTATTCTACACATAATTTGCCAAACCTTATTAGTATTGAGAAAAAAACCTCCACAAATTCTGTAGATGAAAATTCTTTTAAAGTTTTGAGAAATTTACCATTCGCTATTAGAGGATACGTTTTTAAAACCAAGTTCATACAAGATTATTATTTATCACAAAGTTGGTATAAACCAAACCCAAAATACATAGCTAATCTGGAAACATTGTCTATTGATGAGAAAAAATGGCTAAAAATTGTAAAATCAACAAAGTGGAGTAAGTAGCAAAAATAAAACGCTATATAGGTAAATTAAAAATCACACTATCTTAACATAAACTTGTCATAAAGCAAAACATTTATCTTTGTTAAATTAGAATAAATATTACAAACACAAAACCGAATAAGCACTTAAATAAATCTTGAACCAATTAATACATTAACCTATGAAAAAAATTCTTGCCATTTTACTTTTAACTGCAATTGTTGCATGTAATTCTGGAAACAAAACAAAGAATGAAACTCAAGAAGATACTGTTTCAAGTACAAAAACTGAAACAAAGAACGAACCCAAAAAAGACGAAACACCAACTGTTAAAACTAAAACAAGCACTAATTCCGACTCAGATATAATCTCTAAATTTTTAACTGATATAAGTACATTAGAGAAAGTTGAGAACAAAAACCCTATTAGTTTATTTCAAGAATTAGCAGAAGACAAAGCGAGTAAAGTAATGGCAGTTTCTAAAGACAACATTAAAGATATTTTATCTTCAGCAAAAGAACATAGCAATTGCGTTATTACAACTGGCGATCATACTATTGTTAAAATAATCGACATAAACAATTGCAAACAATCTGGAACTTGGGGAGCATGCATGCCTTTTGCAAAGGGATATATTAAAAAAGGAGAACTTATAGTACAAGAAGATTATATCAATAATATTATTGGTATTCCAGACACACAAGTAAGAAAAGCATATTTTTTTAATTAAAGATTAAGCTAAATGTCTTTCCAATAACAGATTTCATTATATGAACCAATACCGCTTTCTTTATAGAAAATAGCTGATGAATAAAATAGAAGACAAAAGTTTAACGATAAAAGTAGCCAATGTCAACATAAATACTGAAGCCCTAAACATTGTTGATGGAAACTTTATACTTAAATCAATCTTACCAAATAAAACGGAAGGCTCATCAATAGAAAAAAATTCCAAATACGTTAAACTAGACAAGGAAATAATTAACACGAATCATTTCCTTCTTATGCTCCAATTTGCTTTCAATCAACATAAACCTATTTCTATATCTCCAGATAATATCTGGTTGTTAATCTGCCAAGGACTCTCTGAACACATAAAACTTAATTCTGAAGGCTTTAAAGATATCTTTGAATTTGATGAAAAACACACAATTCAAGTTAGAAGAGATGACTTTATAATTGGGAATGACAATCCTTGGGAAGAAATATTTCCTGAATTCTCAAAAAAAATTGCTCAAACCATTAATGAAGATCTACACTCAAAAATTGTATTAGAGTTTTCCACATCAACAAAAAAAGAAATAAATGCCTTCGAAATTGTATTTATGGACTCAATGTCGAGCTACTTTGATTATGAATTTATGACTTTATGTGGCATTCCTGAAATAGAAATTAGAGGAACGATTGAAGATTATCAAAAAATCATAGACGCTTTAGAAAAACTCAAAAAATACAATTTGGACTGGTGGATTAATAATATGATTCCTAATATTAATAAGATTATTCAAACTTTAAAAGGCGAAAACAATCTTGAATTTTGGAATTCCATATACAAAGAAAACAATGAGTCTGGAGGACCTTTCGTTACTGGTTGGATTGTTGATTTCTTCCCATACCTAAAAACAAGTATCACAGAAGAAAATGGTGTTATTGATTACAATCAGAAACCTATTTCTAAAGACCAGATTCTAAAAACCATTCATACTAAAGACTTCAATTTAGACAATGACAATTATAAAATTCATGAGGTACAAATTAAAAATCCAAGATTAATGAACTCTAATGATTTTAAGTTGAAATTGGATAATTTCCCGTCAGGTCTATCTGTTGTACCGTTTAAATGGAAGTATCTTGATAAAGTATTAGAAATGAATTTTGTTTCTGGCTTCATTGGCATAAAGGAATCTGAATTAAGTAATACTTTAAAAACCGATATTAACTGGATTGTAAATAGAAAATAAAAACTCTTATTAATTTGCATAATACACAACGAAACATTTCAATGAGATTTTATTTTATAATATTTTTCCTGTTATCAACAGTGTGTTTTTCGCAAAAACAATATAGTTTTGATTATATAATTGAATATGAATTGACTTTATATAAAGATTCTGTAAAAATCAAAAACCGCTTTTTTAGAGAACGAGATAAAAAAGTAAAAAAGTATTACTTAACAAACTCAAAGAAAAATAATTATACTGCAGTTCTAACAGAATTAGACGGTTTAAACTATAAAATGGAGTTTAAAGATCAGAATGGGATTCATTCAAATGTTGTTATCTTGAAATCCGACTTAAAAAAGGCGGAATTCCTAAATATAGAATGTAAATCTATAACTAGGTATCGGAATCCATTTAAATATCAGACAAAAAATTACGACTTTTTTAAACTTAATGATACTATAATTAATGGAAAATCATACAGCTTGCATAAACTAGCTTCAATAAAACCAAAAAGAAGTAAAAGAAAAAAACTTGGAACTGAATTTTATATCATCGATAAAGAAACATCTTTTCATTCACCTATTCTCAATTTCTCAACAGCATATGAAGAATGGAAAACCAAAGGGAATCCATTTATGGGAATTTTTTTTGAAAAATATTTTATAGACTATTTTGGGAATTTAGATTCAAAAGAGAAATTAATAAATTATTGGAAAATTGACAAGAAAATTATCATCAATAATGATTGTGACTATACTAAATAGGACATAAATTATTGAATCGTCAATAGCCTTCATTATACTTTCTCTTAACTGTCGTTTACAAAAAAACCGATAAGTACAACTCCAAAATCACTCCCCACTAATCTCTCCTAAGAGCCACAAATAATCCAACCTATTTTCAATGAAATCCTTATCCGAAATATCAATGATTTTTACATTAAAATCAGATTGAGATTTTAAAAACTCCAAATACCCCGTATTGATTTTTTCTAAGTAGTCATTATCTATATTTTGCTCATAATCGCGGCCTCGCTTTTTTATATTTTCTTGTAGTTTCTCTGTATTTTGATACAAATAGACATACAAATCGGGTTTAGCAATCTCTTTATACATTAAATAAAACAATTTTCTGTACAACTTAAATTCATCCTCTTGCAATGTGATTTTTGAAAATATTAGCGATTTAAATACATCGTAGTCGCTCACAATAAAATCTTTAAACAAATCGAGCTGTGATAAATCATCGGATATTTGTTGATACCGTTCTGCCAAAAAAGACATTTCTAAAGGAAAGGCATAACGAGAGGCATCCTTATAAAATTTAGGCAAAAATGGATTGTCTGCAAAACGCTCTAAAATAAGTTTTGCATTATAATCGTGAGCTATTTTATTCGCTAAACTTGTTTTCCCAGCACCTATATTGCCCTCAATAGCAATGTAATTATACTTTGAAAAGTTAAAAGCTTTTCTTGGGTTTTTTAACCAAATATTAATGGACTCTAAAACACTTTCATCCTCACATTCGGCCAATAAAACAGATACTTCTTTATTTAATTTGGGATGTTTCATTTTAGAAGCGACATCGTTTAACGGCAATAGCACAAACATACGCTTCTCCATTTCTGGATGTGGCACCTGAAGTGTTTCTGTTTCAAAAATAGCATCTTCAGCTAGAACAATGTCTAAATCTATAATACGTGCTTCATAACCCTCAGATTTTTCCCTAACACGTCCTAGATCGGTTTCAATGACCAATAAAGTTTCGAGCAGTTTTTGAGGTTCTAAATAACTTTCTAAAACCAAACAAGCGTTAAAAAAATCGTCGCTTTCAAATCCAAATGCAGGCGATTTATATACTTTGGAGATCAGTTTTATGTTACCAGCTCTAACATGTATTAAATCGACAGCATTCTGGAGATTTTTAAATTTATCCCCTTTATTACTTCCTAAAGCGATATGAAATGTCCTCGGTTTTATCATAAAAGTATTGGCAAAATAACTAAAACAATTTTTATTCGGTTATATTTACTCTAGCGATTTATTCACAAATTACCTCGAAACACTTCAAAAGTTTCAAAATACTCTAGCCGATATGAACTAAGTTAACATGTCACTTCGAGTGATTTTTCGAAACTAAATGAATAAAAATAGTATCGAGAAGCTTTATCTCTATAAATATGAAAATTTATTATGCTTATATTTTAAAATGTTCCGACAGAAGTTATTATACAAGTATAATATCTAATTTAGCAAAACATATTACTGAACATAAATTAGGAACACACATAGATAGTCACACTCATAAACGCCGACCAATAAACTTAGAATTTTATGCTGAATTCACAAACGTTGATTTAGCAATACAAACGGAAAAACAAATTAAAAAGTGGTCTCGAATTAAAAAGCTTCCTAACTTAGCCAAAAAGACATTTAATAAGATTTAGTTTTCGATACAATGCTCCTGCGTCGTATCGCTCGAACCGACAAAGTAATATTTATTCAAAAATTGTATGACATTAAAAGACAAACTTGCTGCCCAACGTATTTATATACTTCTTGGGGCTTTATTTATAACATCTTTAGTGGTATCTAATCTTATTTTTCAGAAGTTTTTTTATTGGTACCCGTTTGATATAGAAATTTTTGGAAGTAAACTTTTTGAAATCTCTGTTGGCATATTACCTTACCCCATCACTTTTTTAATCACCGATTTAATTAGTGAGATTTATGGTAAAAAGCGGGCTAACGATGTTGTTGTTACTGGTATTTTTGCTTCGCTTTTTTCCCTTTTAATAGTTCTGGTTGCAGATCTCGTACCTGCTACGCCTTGGTCTTATGTTAAAGATGATATGTTTAAAACCGTATTTGGCAATTCTATGATTGCTGTATTTGCAAGCATGCTTACCTATTTATTTGCTCAGTTTGTAGATATTCAAATTTATCATTTTTGGAAACGACTCACTAAAGGCAAACATCTTTGGTTACGTAACAATTTCTCTACATGGTTCTCGCAATTTGTTGACACTTTTACAATTGTAACTCTATTATGCGCATTTGGCATTATCGATTGGTCAAATTTTAAAGGTTTATTAATTAGCGGGTTTTTATTTAAGGTGTTTGTCGCTGCTTGTGATACCCCATTCTTATATTTAGGCGTTTATTTGTTTAGAAGACGTTTTAACTTAAAAGTAAACGAAGAGATTAATTTACTTTAAAGGATATAAAATTATTCAAAAACACACAAGAAACACAAAATCAATAGATTGACACAAAACACATGCTTCTAGCATTCTTAATAAAACAACCATTAAAAATTAACGTTAAATAAAACAAGCATCATCTTTTTAATAGCATTTTTACGTATATTCATTGCGCTATTTTATAAAGTTGATATAATACCTCAAAACTTAATTTTTTAATTAACAATTAAAACAAAAAAAACCTACAAAATGAAAAAAGCTCTAAAGATATCGGGCATTGTTTTACTCATTGTTCTTGCGCTTTTAATAGCGCTTCCTTATGCCTTTAAAGGACAAATTAAAGATATGGTAAAGCAATTTATAAACGAAAACTTGAACGCTCAAGTAGAATTTAGCGATGTCAGCTTAAGTTTTATAAAAAGCTTTCCTAAAGCGCATGTCTCCGTAAGTGATTTGGTTATAACTAATTTCGAACCTTTTAAAGACGAAACATTTGTAACCTCGAAAAATATCGCTCTTACTATGTCAATTAAAGAATTATTTAAGACATCTGGTGAAGAACCCATTGTTGTAAACTCTATTACTGTTGATGAAACCTTATTAACACTTAAAACGGACAAATTTGGCAATACTAATTTTGATATTGCTAAAAAGGATAAAGAAACCATGCCAAGTGAAACAGCGTCAAGTTCTGGTGGTTTCTCCTTTGATATTGAAAAATATAGTATCAATAATAGTGCCTTAGCATATATTGATGAGGGATCAAAAACCACGATTCATATATCAGAGCTCAACCACGAAGGGAAAGGTATTTTTTCTGCAGAAACATCCGAATTAGACACCAAAAGTGAAGCTCATATTACTTTCACTATAGATAGTAGTACGTATTTAAGTAACAACTACATTAAACTGGATGCTTTAATAGGATTAGACTTAAAAAACAGCAAATATACCTTTAAAGAAAACAAAGGCTTTATAAATAAACTTCCTTTAGAATTTCATGGTTATGTCCAACAGTTAGAAAATGGTCAAGAGATTGATATTACTTTTGAAAATCCTGAAACATCTTTTAAAAACTTCTTGGCATTAGTTCCTGAAGACTACTCAAAAAATATTGAAGGCGTTCAAACTACAGGCGATTTTAATGTAAAAGGGGTTATTAAAGGTGTAAGTTCCGAAAAAACAATTCCTACTTTGAACATTAGCATTACCTCAAATAACGCTTCTTTTAAATACCCCGATTTACCAAAACGTGTTGAAAACATTACCATAAATACGGCTGTAAAAAACACAACAGGAAATGTCGATGATACATATATTGATATAAAAGCTCTTAATTTTAAAATTGATAGTGATGTATTTAAGTCGTCTGCTACCTTAAAGAACATCACTAAAAACATGTTGGTAAATGCTCATATTGATGGTATCCTAAATTTAACAAACCTCACAAAAGTATATCCTGTAGAATTAGAAAACACTTTAACAGGTACTTTAAAGGGAAATATCAATACTGCTTTCGATATGAAAGCCATAGAAACGAATGCCTACGAACGCATAAAAAACAGTGGTTCTGCAAGTATTAATGACTTTGTATTTTCTTCAGAGGATATTGTTAACCCCATCCATATCTCTGAGGCGCACATGGCTTTTAATCCGAATACAGTAGCACTTAGCAACTTTAAAGCCAGGACTGGCAATAGTGACTTAAATGCAACTGGCACCATTAAAAATTTACTAGGTTTTTTATTAAGTGACAATACCCTTCAAGGTTACTTTAATGTAAATTCTACTTCTTTTAAAGTAAGCGATTTTATGTCTGAAGAAGACACAGCAACAACAGATAGTGATATTACTCAAGATACAGAGTCCTTGAAAATTCCACAATTTTTAGATTGCACTATTAATGCCAATGCTAAAACGGTACTTTATGATAACCTCAATTTAAAAGATGTAAAAGGAACACTTATTATTAAAGACCAGAAGGCAACGCTTAAAAATATGACCTCCAATTTATTTGATGGTACCTTGGCTATTTCTGGAGATGTTTCTACTAAAAGTGAAACACCAACTTTTAATTTAAGTTTAGGTGCCGATGGTTTTGACATTGCACAATCTTTTAAAAGTTTAGAACTACTAAGAAATCTGGCCCCTATTGCCAAATTAATACAAGGAAAACTAAATACTAGTATAAATTTAGCAGGCAGCTTAGATAATGAATTTACTCCTGAGCTAAGTAGTGTTTCTGGTAATGCACTTACCGAATTGCTGGCTACAAAAATTGACGCAAATCAAGGTGAGTTATTCAACAAATTAGAAGGTTCTTTAGGTTTTATTGATTTTAACAAACTAGACTTGAAAGATCTGAAAACAAAATTAGAATTCGCAAACGGAAAGGTTAGTGTAAAACCATTTCAGTTAAAATACGAAGATATTACCATTGATGTATCTGGTTCTCATGGTTTTGATAAAAACCTGGATTATAGTGCCATTTTTAATGTACCAGCCAAGTATTTAGGAAGTGATGTTAATCAATTAATTGGTAAAATTAATGATGATGAAGCAAAAAAGATAAGCATTCCTGTTACCGCTAACATTGGCGGATCATATCTAACACCTAAGGTTAAAACCGATTTGACTAGCGGGGTTAAAAACCTAACAAATCAGCTAATTGAAATTGAAAAACAAAAATTACTTAACCAAGGAAAAGGCAAAGTCAAGGATTTAATTAGCGGTGTTATTGGTGGCAATAAAACAAAAACCGACTCTATTAAAAAAGAACAAAACAGCTCTGTTAAAGATGTTTTAGGAGGTCTTATTGGCAGTAATAAAACCCAAGCAGATTCTACTAAAGCAGACACAACAAAAGATGCCGTTAAAAATGTTCTCGGTGGCTTATTAAGCGGTAAAAAGAAAAAAGATTAAGCTGTATTTTTTAAATTTTATTAAATAAACCTATTTTTATTAGGATACTAATTTAAAAAAGTTATTATTGTCATTAAGCAATTAACTTGCTCCTTTTGAATTTATCAAAATTACGAATAGTGCGGTTAAGAGATAATTCAAAAAAAGTAACGTATTTAGGATAATCCTAAAACGAACAAATTTAAAAATTGTATATGCTAAAAATTATTATCAAAGAAGGCGAAAACATTGAGCGCGCCTTAAAACGCTACAAAAGAAAACACAGAAACATTAAAGTTATGCAAAACTTAAGAGATGGGCAATTTTTCACAAAACCATCGGTTAAGAGGCGTCGAGAAATTCAAAAGGCTGCTTATATTCAAAATTTAAGAGACCAGGAAGATATATAGCATTACTATAATCTAAAACTAAGCTGCATTGATCTTTTACGACAATGCAGCTTTTTTATTTCACACAAACGGGTTTTTAATAACATCTTCAAAAAAATCATGTAAGCTTTTAAAACAAATTACTACAAAGGCTTTATGATTTTAGTTTATTTATTAATTGGCATATTTGCTGCAATTATAGGCGCATTGCCATTAGGAGCTTCTAATATTGCCGTTATTAATACAACTGTAAAACAAAATGCAAAAAAAGCTTTTAAAATTGCAATCGCAGCTGGAATTGCAGAAGTGTTATTATCCTATTATGCATTGCATAGCAATGTGATCGTAAAAGATTTTTTTAGCAACAATTTATGGATACAAATAATTGCCGCTCTACTTTTATGTGCCGCTGGCATCTATTTATTTTTTAAAAAACAATCTGAAAAGGCTACTAAAAAAAGAAAAATAACAACATCTAAATATGCAACTGGTTTTTTTCTTGGTATATTAAACCCTCCTGTTTTAATCTATTGGGTTTTAGCTTTTGGTATCATAAACAACAGCGACATTATGCTGTCATTACAATCATCATTCTCTGTATTATTTTTATTCTTTTGCGGCGTATATTTAGGCAAATTATTGACACTATATTTTTACAGCAGATTTAGCCTATTCATTAAAGATAAGATCCATAATATATCACTAATCATAAATAAAGTGACTGGTATTTTATTAATTGTTATTGCTTTTGTTCAGGCAATAAAACTATATGTCATCTAATTAATTGAGATATCAACTACCAATCCTTCGTTAGCTCGAATATTAAAAACAGTTTCATCTTCAAAAATAAGGTATTGTCCTTTCACACCAACCAATTTACCCGAATACTGCTGTTGTTTAATTATATTCAGACTTTTAGGTTTTTCTGGATACTTATATACTGGGAATTCTAAATTGGTTTCTGTGTTGGTTTCAATGAAATAGTCTTTAGCTTCATCGGGAATATACTGTTTTAAACGTTCTCGCCATACCACTAGATTTTCATCTTCAATATCATTTTTAAGCATTTTCCTCCAATTGGTCTTATCTGCTACATAATCTTTTAGAGCAACTTCGGTAATACCAGCCAGATAACGATTGGGAACCTCAACAATTTCAATAGCCTCATGGGCTCCTTGGTCTATCCAACGCGTAGGCACCTGACTTTTTCTTGTAACACCAACTTTTACATTACTGGAATTTGCTAAATATACAATGTGAGGTTGTAATTGAGCACGTTTCTCATATTCCAAATCCCTATCTTCCTTTCCCAAATGAGCAGTACTCAACTCAGGACGCATAATCCAATCGGCCGCCTGAGGCACTTCATAAAAGCACTGTTTATCGAAGCCTTGTCTATAAATAGGCTTATCCAATCCACAGTTTAGACATTGATATTTAACAAATTGAATCGTTATACTTTTATTCAATAACTGATTCATGTTTAAGAAATCGTTTTCAAATACTAAATAATATTGAATTGGGCTCGCATACTCCGTTTCCATTTTTGTTAAAACGCCTTGGTAAGTCATAAAAAAAAGTCTTATTTTTAAAATCTTAAAGATAGAATAAATATGCCAATACCTATAGTAAATTCGATTGCTTCTTGGTTCTTAAAAAAACGATTCCATCAAATAGAACTTTTTTTAAAATACCCCAATGAAGTACAGAATGAATTACTATTAAGTCTTGTAGATATTGCAAAAGACACAGAAATTGGAAGGAAATATGATTTTGCTTCTATAAAAAATTACAGAACATTTTCAGAACGTGTTCCTATTAAAAACTACGAAGGCTGGCAAGATATCATTGAACGTTCCAGAAAAGGCGAAACCAATATTTTTTGGCCCAACCCTATCAAATGGTTTGCTAAATCTAGTGGTACCACCAGAGCAAAAAGTAAGTTTATCCCTGTAAGCACAGAATCGCTTGAAGATTGTCATTACGCAGCCAGTAAAGACTTATTGTGCATGTACCTTAATAACAATGAAGATTCTCAATTATTTACAGGTAAGAGCCTACGTCTAGGTGGAAGTAAAGAACTTTATAAAGAAAATGGGACAGTGTTTGGAGATTTATCGGCCATTTTAATCGACAATATGCCTTTTTGGGCCGAGTTTAGTAGTACTCCAAGCAATAAAGTCTCCTTAATGAGCGATTGGGAGCATAAGATGCAAGCAATAGTAGATGAAACTATACACGAAAATGTGACAAGTCTTGCGGGTGTCCCCTCATGGATGCTTGTGCTACTTAATAATGTTTTAGAAACTACAGGCAAACGAAGTCTTCATGACGTATGGCCCAATTTAGAGGTCTATTTTCATGGAGGGGTTAGTTTTACACCTTATAAAGATCAGTACAAAAAAATTCTTCCTAGAAAAGATTTTAAATTTTATGAGATTTATAATGCATCTGAAGGTTTTTTTGCCATTCAAGACCAAAATGATTCCGATGAATTATTATTGATGCTTGATTATGGAATTTTCTATGAGTTTATTCCTATGAACATTTATGCTACCACAGAAGAAAAGGCCATTCCTTTAAGCGAAGTCCAACTTGGCCAAAACTACGCTGTAATAATTACGACCAATGCAGGATTATGGCGTTATAAAATTGGAGATACCATTCGGTTTACCTCACTAAGCCCTTACAGGATAAAAGTATCAGGCAGAACCAGGCATCATATTAATGCTTTTGGAGAAGAACTTATTATTGAAAATGCCGAAAAGGCATTAAAAAAGGTATGCAAGCGTACCAAAGCCGAAATTGTAGATTTTACTGCAGCTCCAATATTCATGAAAGGTAAAGAAAAAGGGGCACATGAATGGCTTATTGAATTTAAAACACCTCCAAAAGACATACATTATTTTAACGAACTATTTGATAACGCCTTAAAAGCATTAAACTCTGATTACGAGGCTAAACGTTACAATAACATAACACTTAATAAGCCTAAAATTAATATCGCCAGAGAACACTTGTTTTACGATTGGTTAAAACAAAACAATAAATTGGGTGGGCAACATAAAATACCTCGCCTTTCCAACACTAGAGTTTATATAGACGAGCTTCTAAGTTTGAATAAATGATTTGTAGGTTTTTTCAATCAAAAACGCCAATTAATCGATTAATATTGTGTTTTATTTTTAAAAAACCTATTTTAGGAGGTTTAAAACAAGTTTAGTAGTGAAATAAATTTATACATCCCCTAAGATGAAAATATATTTTTCAATTATTATATGCCTTCAATCTATCTTTTTATTTAGCCAATCTACTATTGGTACAAATGGTTTTCAATTTGAAATTTCTGACACAGATGTTAACACCCAATTTTCAGAGATTGGGACTGGTTTTTTTAAAGGGAAACTCATTATGGTATCTTCTAAAAAAATTGGTGTGCTAGCCAAAATAGATCCTAATACGAATGAAGCATACAAAGAGTTATATTGTTTAGACACTTTGGGCAACGGAGTTCTGGCTAACCCTTTACTATTTTCAAGAATTTTAAACACAAACGATAGCGAGGATCAATTATCATTCTCTCCAGATCAAAAAACCGTATATTATTCTAGAAGTAGTAGAGCAAATTCTTTAGAATTTAAACTTTACAGGGCTATTTTAGAAGATGATTCACATGGTAACTGGATTAATGAGGAGTTGCTAGACTTTAACAGTGAAAATGTGTCCATAGAAAACCCTTCCGTTAGTCCTAAAGGAGATAAGCTTTATTTTTCTGCTAATATGCCTGATGCTATTGGTGGTTACGACATTTATGTTTCTGACATCAATCCTGATGGGACATTAGGTACCCCAAAAAACTTAGGAGAAAAAATAAATACAACCCTGGATGACAAACACCCCTATATTTCTTTGGACAATGAATACCTATTCTTTGCTTCAAAAGGTCATGAAGGTTTAGGAGGGTTTGATTTTTTTGCTAGTAAAATATCCAATAACAAATACTACACTCCTAAAAACCTGGGAAATAGCATTAATACGGAATATGACGAAATAGCTTATTTCAATGCTGATAAAAGTACAGGGTATTTTTCATCAAATAGAAAAGAAGAAAACGGCTTTGATATTTATTACTTTACCTTTAAACATATAAAGCAAACTATTGAGGGTAAAATTTCAGACATTAACACTAAAGCAACACTGCCTGGCACTATTGTTATTCTAAAAGATAAAAATCAAAAAGATATAGACCAAATAATAACTGGTCAAGATGGCACCTATTTATTTGATGTTACTCCATTAGAATCTTACACAATTACAACCCAAAAAAGCGGTTTTAAAAATGCTTCGTTTCCTTTTACATCAGACAAAAATGAAGATACAACTTATAAAAAAGATTTAGAAATAACTGCCGCAGATCCTGTAATTGCAGAAGTAAATAATGAACTTAGGATCATTGTTGAAAATATACACTTTGATTTTGCTAAGCACAACATAAAAGAAGATTCATATACGACCTTAAATAATTTAGTAGAAGTACTAAAAAAACATCCCAAAATAAAATTGGCAATCAATGCGCATACCGATAATATAGGTACAGATGCTTTTAATTTATACTTATCTAAGAAGCGAGCTAAGTCCACTTTAGATTATTTAGTTAAAAATGGCATTACAAGAAAAAGATTATTCTCTTTAGGTTATGGAGAAAGAAAACCATTAATTGATTGTAAAAATCGTTGTTCTAAAAAGGATTTGCAAACCAATAGGCGCGTTGAATTTGTTATTTTAAATGCTTCTCCAGAAAACACCTTGAATGCGATTAATGAAACAGGAAACTATCATATTATAGCTGGTTCATTTAGCATTGAAAAAAACGGCACTAAAATGGTTGAGCGCCTAAGAGAGGAAGGGTTCATTAGCGCACGAAACATTGGAAAAAATAAAAATGGTTTGTTTTTGGTAGCATATGCAAGTTACGAAAGTAAACCTGAAGCAATAAAAGCCTTAGAAACTATTAGAATAATAAGTAATGAAGACGCTTGGTTAAAATTTAAAAGACTAGATTAAATTCCACATTATCTTTAAAATAAATAAGCTTCAAAAAAATTTAAGTTTTAGGTGCCAAATACTATATTTTACCCAATAATAAACTCAATTATAAGACATTAAAATCCGAAACACTTAAACCTTCTTAGATAATCTGTCAGATTTAAACGACAAAAGATCTTTTTTACATCAGCACTTTCCATAAAGTAATTAGTTAACGAATTAAATAGCTATTGGTCTAAGAAATTTTTTCAAAACTCAGATTCCGGACTATATTTAACATCCGATTAATTATAACCATTCAAAACCCTCAAGAGATGAGAACTAAATTAAGTTTTTTCATTTTCCTTATTTCTAATATTCTTCTTAGCCAAGGAACATCAAATTTAATAGCATCAAATAATTTTTCATTTAACAATTCGCGTTTATCATCGAATACTATTGATGCTAACGGATTTCAGTTTGAACTTTTGGATGCAGGTGTGAATACTAAATACTCTGAAATTGGATCAGGTTTTTTTAGGAATAAACTTATCATGGTTTCCTCAAAAAAACTTGGCGGTCTAGCAAAATTAGACCCTAATACCAATGAGGCATATAAAGATTTATTTTGCTTGGACATTGATAAGAATGGTTCATTAAGCCTCCCTTTATTATTTTCCAGAATATTAAATACTCAGGATAGTGAAGATCAATTAACATTCTCTCCAGACCAAAAAACAGTATACTACACAAGAAGTAGCAAAGAAAACTCTATGGAGTATAAATTATACAAAGCTGTTTTAGAGGAAGATTCGCATGGTAATTGGATTAATGAAGAACTATTAAGTATCAATAAAGCTAATGTTTCGATAGAGAATCCTTTTATGAGTCCTAAAGGAGACAAACTTTATTTCTCATCGAATATGCCAGGGTCTATTGGCGGTTACGACATTTACGTTTCAAATATAAATACAGACGGCTCATTAAGTACTCCTGAGAATTTAGGAAACATCATTAATACGGCTTCAGATGAGAAATATCCATCGCTTTCTATAGATTCTAAATACCTTTATTTCTCATCAAAAGGACATAATAGTATAGGTGGTTTTGATCTTTTTACCAGCAAAATTTTAAGCAATAGATACAAAACTCCCAGAAATATGGGTAATACCATTAACACTAAATATGATGAAGTTGCTTATTTTTTAGCTGCTAAAAACAAAGGATATGTCTCTTCAAACAGACCAAATGGCAAAGGTGGCTTCGATATTTACACAGCAACTAACGATGAAATTATTCAAACAGTAAAAGGCAAAGTACTGGATTTGGAAACTAAAATAAAACTTCCCAACACCTTAGTTGTTTTAAAGGACGAAGAAGGCAATGAGATATCAAGACAATTAACCAAAGAAGATGCTACTTATAGCTTCAATGTTATTCCTTTTGAATCATATAGCATTACAACACAAAAGGAAGGCTTTAAAGAGGGTGATTTTAAATTTACAACAACAAGAGGTTATGAAACTTCTTATATCAAAGATTTAGAATTGCTTACTACCGAACCTGTTATTGCAAAAGTTGAAGATGAATTAAGAATTGTTTTAGAAAACATTTACTTTGATTTTAACAAGTGGAATGTCAAAGAAGAATCTTTTATTTCTTTAAACAAAATTATTAAAGTATTAAAGGAGCATCCAGAAATGAAGCTGGCCATAAATGCGCATACCGATAATAAGGGTAGAGATTCTTACAATTTAAACTTATCTAATAAGCGTGCAGCATCCGCCGTTACCTATTTAATAAATAATGGTATAGATAAAAACAGATTACAATCTAAAGGTTACGGTGAAACCAAACCAAAAATTGATTGTAAAAATGCTTGTACTGAAGAAAACTTACAAGCTAATAGACGTGTTGAATTTGTTATCATAGAATAAGTTAAAATACGCAACACCGTTTTTAATTTCGACAAAATGCAATAGTAAAAGTTTTTAAACGAGTATTTTGCCTAATCATCTAAAAGGCAAAAAAAGCCTTTGCGAGCTCTCTAATTAAGTATACTTTTATCAAAGTTTTTAAAAAACACTGTGAAAATTTATTTATCCATAATGTCTTTTATTAATTAACATCCATTCATAAAATAAAAAACCACGCCATTAGCGTGGTTTTTTTATACTATAGTTTAACTTTTTATGAAACGGCTTTCAGTTTCTTCAAAGTTGTTTTTGTTAATTTATCCTCTGCATATACTTTCGTTACATTTAGCTTTTTCTCATTACTACTAGGCAGCTCAAACATAGCATCTGTTAATATTTCTTCACAAAGCGAACGTAAACCTCTTGCGCCTAACTTATATTCGATAGCTTTGTTTACAACAAAATCTAAAGCACCATCTGTTATAGTGAAATCAATTTCATCCATAGCAAATAATTTCTTGTACTGTTTGATAATGGCATTTTTAGGCTCTGTTAAAATAGACCTTAACGTATCTGCATCTAAAGGATCCATATAGGTAAGCACTGGTAAACGCCCTATAATTTCTGGAATCAACCCAAAATCTTTTAAATCTTTCGGAATAATATATTGTAATAAATGTTCTTGATCTACCACCTCATCAGACATTGAAGCACTATATCCTACAGCTTGCATATTTAAGCGTTTAGAGATAACGCGCTCAATACCATCAAAAGCACCACCAGCAATGAACAAAATGTTTTCTGTATTGACTTCAATAAATTTTTGATCTGGGTGTTTACGACCACCTTTTGGCGGCACATTAACAACAGTACCTTCTAAAAGTTTTAATAAGGCCTGCTGCACACCCTCTCCTGAAACATCGCGAGTAATGGATGGGTTATCACTTTTACGAGCTATTTTATCAATCTCGTCAATAAAAACAATGCCTTTTTCCGCTTTTTCCAAATTATAATCTGCAGCCTGTAACAAACGTGTTAAAATACTCTCCACATCTTCACCAACATAACCCGCTTCTGTTAAAACAGTAGCATCTACAATAGCCAAAGGTACATTTAGCATTCTGGCAACTGTTTTCGCCATTAAGGTTTTTCCAGTACCAGTTTGTCCCACCATAATGATATTACTCTTCTGAATATCAATATCATCTTTAGATGGTGGTTGAAGCAAACGTTTATAATGGTTATAAACAGCCACAGACATGACTTTTTTAGTCATACCCTGCCCAATGATATATTCATCAAGAAATTTCTTAATTTGTTGGGGTTTACGAAGTTTTAACTCAGCAGATAAATCACTGCTATCACTTTGTTTGGATTCTTCAATTACAATACCATGAGCCTGCTCTATACATCGATCACATATATGAGCATCTAAGCCAGCTATTAATAAATTCGTTTCAGGTTTTTTCCGACCACAAAACGAACATTCCAATTCTTCTTTTGCCATTAATCTAAATTTATTTTTGAGTGTAAATTATTATAAATCCCTCAATAACAATTAACTAAATTTACGAATTTTTTATTTAATTACGAGATAAAATTTCGTCAATCATACCATATTCCTTGGCTTTATCAGCTTTCATCCAATAATCCCGATCACTATCCTCGTATACTTTGTCGTAATCTTGACCTGAATGTTTACTAATAATTTTATAAAGTTCTTCTTTTAAAGTCAATATTTCTCTAGCAGTAATTTCAATATCACTAGCCTGACCTTGTGCTCCTCCTAATGGTTGGTGTATCATAACACGTGAATGCGTTAAACCACTACGTTTTCCCTTTTCACCAGCACATAATAAAACAGCTCCCATTGAGGCTGCCATCCCTGTACAAATAGTGGCTACATCTGGTTTTATAAACTGCATGGTATCATATATCCCTAAACCAGCATAAACACTTCCTCCTGGAGAATTAATATAAATTTGAATATCTTTTGAAGCATCAACGCTTTCTAAAAACAGCAATTGTGCTTGTATAATATTAGCGACCTGATCGTTAATAGCCGTTCCTAAAAAAATAATACGATCCATCATCAAGCGCGAAAAAACATCAAAAATAGCGATGTTCATTTGACGTTCTTCAATAATATTTGGTGTTAAGCCTGTTGGATACATACTACTTATAATTTTATTATAGTATGCACTGCTAATGCCTTGATCTTTTATCGCGAATTTTTCAAATTCTTTTGCGTAATCCATAGTTTTTTTAATATTTTATTTGATTAATTGCCTGATACACATTCAAATGGCATAAAAATCTATTTTAAAAAATTCCTTTTTTGAATAAAAAACGCTTAAATCAGAAGATTTAAGCGTCTAAATATAAGGAATTATTCTTTACTTATTTGTCACCGTAAACTTCTTTTACGAACTTTTCGTAACTCAATTCTTTAACCTTAATGTTTGCTTTTTCTTTGTAAACTGCTAATAATTTTTGGCTAATTAATTGCTCTGAAATTCTACGAGCCTCATCTTGGTTTGACAACACACGTGCAACGATATCGTCTAACTCTTTATCTGAAGGATTCATCTGACCAAATTGAGCCATTTGTCCTTTGATCATTTCTCTTGCATGATTTTTAATATCATCCAGAGTAACCTGAACATCATGATCTGTAATAAGCTTTCCTTCAATTAATTGATAACGTAAACTTTTTTCAGATTTTTCATATTCTTCTCTTGCCTGCACTTCATCCATTTCTTTTTCTCCAGCAGTTTGCATCCACTTTGTTAAAAATTCGGCAGGTAGATCAAACTTCGTATTTTCAACTAAATATTCGGTAATATCATTTAAAAGCTTTTGATCTGCTTGCTGCTCAAATTGCTTTTCAGCATCTTCTTTTATCTTCGCTTTTAATTCGGTAACTGTTTTAACAGTATCTTTACCAAAAAGCTTGTCAAACAACTCCTGATCTAAATCCGCCAACTCACGTTCATTAATTTCAGTAATTGTAAAGTTTACTTCGATATCTAAACCATGTACTTCGTCATGGCCTAACTTTAAAGCATGCATTAATTCGTGCTCATCATCATAAAGCCCTTTAGTTTTCAAGGTAATGACATCTCCTTCTTTAGCCCCTATGAATTTCTTCTCAGTTGCTTTTCCTTTAAATTTATCTAAAGTTAAAGTTACTGTATTCTCTATTTCTTTTTCTTCGTTTTTATAAACACCTGTAATTTCACTGTCTTTTACAACAACATCCTGAGACACTAACTTTCCGTATTGTTTTTGAATACGTTCAATTTGCTCATCAATCATTTTATCATCAGCAATGATATTGTACTGTGTAATGGCTTTTTTACCTTTTAATTTTACTTCAAATTCTGGTGCTAAACCTAATTCAAATTCAAAAGAAAACCCATCGGCATCCCAGTTTATATCATCTTGTGGTCTTGGTAAAGGTTGTCCTAAAACATCTAGTTTTTCTTCTGTAAGGTATTTGTTTAAAGCATCTTGCAATAGCTTGTTAACCTCATCTACCAAAACAGCCTTTCCGTATTGTTTTTTTACCATACCCATTGGCACATGTCCCTTCCTAAAACCAGGAATATTTGCTGTCTTACGATAGTCTGCTAAGATTTTTTCAACTTTTTCGCTATAGTCCTCTTTAGCGATATCTACTTTTACAACAGCATTTAATGCATCAACGTTTTCTCTTGTAATATTCATTTTAAATCATATAAAGCCCTGTGTCAGGCATTTAACAATAAAGTTTTCTTTTAAAAAACTAAAATTTGTGTAACCAAAATTGGGATGCAAAAATATAATATTTTTACATCCTAGCAAAGTTTTTAACCACTTGATTTTTCACAGCCTTATTTATTGATTTTCAAAGGCCATATGTGTTATTCTGCTATTAAAATTTTTAGTTTTAAAGTCCATAAAGCAAGGACTCATTTTAAGCTATTTTTTATCGTCTTTTAAAAGCGAATGAAGTATGGATTGTAAAACAGAAAGTAGAATACTAAACAGTACTGCAATCCAAATGCTATTTACAGAAAAGCCATCAATTAACTTATCGGCTAATAAAATAATCAATGCATTAATTATTAATAGAAACAAACCTAAAGTAACTATGGTAATTGGTAAAGTAAAAATAATTAAAACAGGTTTCACAAATAGATTTAATACCGACAATACCACAGCGACAATAAAGGCCGTTATATAACTATCGACATCTACTCCATTTAAAAAATGTGCTATTACAAATACAGCAATGGCATTTAATAAAAGTTTGATTAGGAGTTTCATCTGTATTTGTTTTATCTATTGGGTGTCATTAACACAACTAAAAGTACAAAAAATCACTCAACGAACTGTAATACAGCCTCAAAAAAGTCTTTTGGATTTTCGGCATGCAGCCAATGCCCAGCATTAGCAATGGTTACAATTTCCGATTCTGGAAAATGATTAGGAATAATGACTTCGTCACCAACACCTATATATTCTGATCGGTCACCTCTTACAAACAACGTATTTTTTTCAAAACGAGCATGAGAGGGCAAAGATTCACCTACCTCGGCAACTTCTTCTTTTAAAACTTCTAAGTTAATACGCAAGCCTAATTTCCCTTTTTCAACCCAATACAGGTTTTTTAATAAAAACTGACGTGTTCCAAAATCAGACACATAATTACTTAACAACTTATCGGCTTCCCCTCTACTTTTAATAATATCAAAATCTAAAGCATCTAAGCCTTCCAAAATAGTATCATGATGAACTGGATAAAAGCGCGGAGAAATATCTGCCACGACTAATTTTGAGATTATTTCTGGGTATTGGGTTGCAAAAAACATTGCCGTTTTTCCTCCCATAGAATGCCCTAGCAATATAATATCATTTAAATCATGTGCTTTGCAGTAGTTTTTTAAATCTTCTGCAAGTACTTCATAACTAAAATCATCGCCCCAAAAGCTTCTACCGTGATTTCGTTGATCTACTAAATGCACTTGAAAACCTTGTTCGCTAAACTGTCTGCCAAGAGTTTTCCAATTATCACTCATCCCTAAAAAACCATGAAGAATTACAAATGGCTTCCCTTTACCTATAATATTTGAATGTATTATCATACTATTTTAGTTTTCGTAAATACATTTGAATAACATTCTCCACTCCCAAATACAAACTCTCGGCAATTAAAGCATGACCTATTGAAACCTCTAACAAACCAGGAATATTCTTTTTAAAGAATTCAATATTCTCCAGAGACAGATCATGTCCAGCGTTAATGCCCAAGCCTAGGGTATTTGCTAACATAGCACTATCTACATAAGGCTTAATACCCTTTGTATCCCCTAAGTTATATTGATGTGCAAAAGCTTCGGTATACAACTCAATTCTATCTGTTCCTGCCGCTTTAGCGCCTTCAATATGTTCTAGTACCGGATCTACAAAAATAGATGTCCTTATTCCATTTTGTTGAAACTCCTTAATAACATCGGTTAAAAAACCTTTATGCTTTATGGTATTCCAACCTGCATTACTAGTAATAGCATCAACAGCATCAGGCACCAATGTAACCTGAGTTGGTTTAACACTTAAAACCAATTCTACAAAAGAATCTATAGGATTACCTTCAATATTATATTCGGTATAAACCTCCGACTTTAAATCGCGGGCATCCTGATAGCGTATATGGCGTTCATCTGGCCTCGGATGAATTGTTACACCCTCTGCACCAAACCGTTGCACATCTTTTGCAAATTTAACCACATTTGGCACATCGCCTCCTCTAGAGTTTCTTAACGTAGCAATCTTATTAATATTTACACTTAACTTTGTCATACTTCAGTTTTAAAAATGAGGTCTAAAAAGTGTTATTCAGAACATAGTAAACCTAACTGCAGCAGACAATCTCTAAAAAAATGAAATACTTGTTTATTATAGAATATTGAGATTTTTCAACTGCGTTCAAAATGACAATTTATAAACTTTTTAAACAGCCTCGCAAAAATACAAAGTAGAACAGGCTTATATACTATTTTTTTAATTAATTTGCATACTCATAAAGCTGGCCAATGAAACTTTCAGAATATATTATAAATGATATCAAACCTTTAAGCAGTCATAACAAAATAAGCGAACTACAATTACTGTTTAATCAGTTAACCTATTCTCACATTCCTATTAAAGATGATAACGGTATTTTTTTAGGTACTTTTTTTGAAACAGACGCACATTGTTTCGAAAGTGACAAGCTTATTAGTGATTACCTGTATTCAATTGAAGATTTTTTTGTTAGGGACAATACGCTCTGGTTAGATGTATTGGAAGCTTTTGCACAGAACTCAGCTAATATCATGCCCGTTTTGGATGGAAAGAACAATTATTTAGGATATTATGAACTTAATGATATCATTAGCCTTTTTAACGAGTCACCTTTCTTTTTTGAAGCTGGCGGTGTTTTGGTCGTTGAAAAAGGAATTAATGATTATTCGTTTAGTGAGATAAGTCAAATCGTCGAATCTAACAATGGGAAACTTTTAGGAGCTTTTGTTTCAAAAATAAAAAACGATGTAGTACAGGTGACTGTTAAGATAGGTAATACAGGACTTAACGAGATTATTCAAACCTTCCGCAGGTATAGCTACAACATTGTATCTGGACATGAAGAAGACAGCTATATTGAAAGTCTTAAAGATCGATCGGATTATTTGAATAAATACTTAAATATGTAAATAATGGATCATCCAAAACTAAAAATTAGTTTCATAAGAAAAATAATGTTATCGCTGCCACAGTTTACACTAAACCTTTCGCCTTTAGCTCATACCGAGTGTAGTCGAAGTGTGACCCATAAAAACCAATAAAGAGACACATGAAAGTTGCTATTTTTGGACGATTCTACAATGAAACGACAACAGCCTCGGTAGAAACGTTATTTAATTACTTATTAAAAAAAGATATTGATGCCTATATTGAAACTGAGTTCTTTAATATTATTCATCAAGAATCTCCTAATATAAAAGACTTTGCCTCATTTAAAACATTTGATGCATTAGATACTTCTTTTGATTTCCTTGTAAGTGTTGGAGGTGATGGTACTATTTTAAGAGCCATTACCTTTGTAAAAGATATTGATATTCCTATAATTGGAATCAATACTGGACGTTTAGGTTTTTTAGCAACCATACAGGTGGATGCTATTGAGCATGCTATTCAAAACATTATCGACGGGCATTATAGAATATCGGAACGAAGCTTACTTTCAATAGAAACAACTCCTGAAAACAAAAATATTACATCGCTTAATTTTGCCTTAAATGAAGTCGCAGTAAGTAGAAAAAATACAACATCTATGATTACCGTAGAAACGTATTTAGATGGCGAATACCTTACATCTTATTGGAGTGACGGTTTAATAATTTCCACGCCTACAGGATCTACAGGTTATTCTCTAAGCTGTGGGGGGCCTGTAATTACACCAAGTACGAATAGTTTTGTTATAACACCTATAGCGCCACATAATTTAAGTGCACGACCATTAATAATACCAGATTCAACCGAAATACAGTTAAAGGTTGATGGACGCGAGGAAAGTCATTTGGTTTCATTAGACTCAAGAATTGCAACGCTCGATAACGGTACTATAATCAAAATTAAGAAAGCAGACTTCAAAATTAAAATGATTGATCTTTTAGACGAAAGTTTTTTAGATACCCTTAGAAAAAAGCTTCTTTGGGGAGAAGACAAGCGTAATTAGGCAATAATTTATAAGAAAAACTGTTTTACACTAATACAATTTAGCTCAAATTATTTATACCAATTAAATTTCAAAACAATGCATAAATAATTTGAATTATTTTTTACTTAGATAATGAATAAAATATAAGCATAGCATTGACTACGTTTATATTTTTTGAAGAGATATAAGTGAAAAAGAAACGAATTATATGTGGTGTTTTACAGTTTAATTGGTATTGAGCTAATCTTATTTATTATATTTGCAAACTTTTGAATATTTATGAGGCATTTAACCATATTGATATTAAGCATATTAAGCATTCATTTTAGCTACTCCCAAATTAACGAAATAGGTGTTTTTATGGGGGGAAGTAACTTTATTGGAGATGTAGGTGCAACAGATTATATCTCCCCAAATCAATTAGCTTTTGGTGGGATTTATAAATGGAATCGAAGTAAAAGGCATTCTTATCGAGCTTCAGTAATTTTTAGTGAATTAAAGGGTGTCGACACCAAATCTGACGACCCAAGACGTATTCAAAGAGGGTACGAGTTTTCGAGTAGTATTATGGAGATTTCATTGGGATTGGAATTTACATTTTTAGATTTTGATTTACATTCGGGACAAAAAATAGCGACACCTTACTTATATACTGGTATAAGTACAACCAAACACGATAATCATTATTTCTTAAATGGTGTACAAACGCCCGAAAACATGTCAAGTTGGGCTTATGGTATTCCTATGGTATTAGGTTTTAAAGCATCTTTTTTAGATAATATAATTTTGGGGATAGAAGTTGGCGCCCGTTATACATTTTCTGATCGACTTGACGGAAGCCTTCCCAAAGCTCAGAACAGACAACAATACAGATTTGGCAATATAAACAATAACGATTGGTATATGTTTTCAGGACTAACCTTAACATATACATTTGGAGAAAATCCTTGTTATTGCCCTGGTAATTAAAATGAACTTAAAAGAAAGCATACAAAACGGAACACTACCAAAGCACATTGCTATTATAATGGATGGCAACGGACGTTGGGCAAAACAAAAAGGGATGATACGTGCCTTTGGACATGAAAATGGCACAAAATCTGTACGACGAACCGTCGAAGCATGTGCAGAACTAGGCATTAAAAACTTGACTCTTTATGCCTTTTCTACCGAAAACTGGAACCGACCTAAATTAGAAGTACAAACTTTAATGAAACTTCTGGTGTCTTCTTTAAAAAAAGAAATAAAAACACTTCAAGATAACAATATAAAGCTTGCCGCTATAGGAAATCTAAATTCGCTTCCTAAAAAAGTCCACAAAGAGCTTATTGATGTTATTGACAACACAAAACATAATAATAGAATGACTCTAACCCTTGCATTAAGCTATGGTTCTAGAGAAGAAATACAAAACACTGTTAAAGAAATTAGTATTAAAGTTAAAAATAATATAATTTCGCCCGATAATATTGATGAATCAATTATAAATGAGCATCTTTACACGCAAAATTTGCCAGATGTAGATTTGCTAATTAGAACAAGTGGGGAGCAACGCATAAGCAACTTTTTGCTTTGGCAAATAGCGTACGCAGAATTATATTTCACAAATGTACTGTGGCCAGATTTTACAAAAGAACATTTGTATGAAGCTATTATTGAATATCAAAAAAGAGAACGACGATTTGGGAAAACAAGTGAACAACTTAGCTAATATTTCATTTTCAGCTATATATATAAAGCACATTTTAGTGCTATTACTTTTTGTAGGCAGTTTTAGTATTCAAGGACAGGAAGTAACCTACAACAGTAATAACAAATATACTTTAGGAGGCATTACTGTTTCTGGGAATAGCTCTTTTAGCGAACAAACCATAGTAACTTATTCTGGTTTAAGAAAGGGGAAAGAAATAACCATTCCTGGTGAGGATATTAGTACAGCTATTAAAAAGCTTTGGAAATCCAAATTGTTTAGCGATATAGAAGTTTATGTTACCAAAATAGAAGGTGATGTCGCTTTTTTAGAAATAAGACTGTCTGATTTACCTCAACTTAATGAGCTAAAGATCAATGGTATAAAAAAATCTAAAAAAGAAAAGATCATTGAAGAAAACAAATTAAAAAAGGGCACTAAAGTAACCGAAAACCTTATTACGACAACTAAAAACTATTTAGTTAACAAATACAAAAAAGAAGGGTATTTAAACTCTAAAATACATATTAACACGATAGAGGTAAAAGATTCTGTTAAAGTAGCCCGTGTTAATATGGTACTTAATATTGATAAAGGCGAAAAAGTTAAAATTAAAGACATTGTTTTTAATGGCAACAATGTTCTAAGTGATAAAAAGCTTAGAAAGAGTATGAAAAGCACTAAAAAAATAAATCGCTTAAGAATCTTTAAACGTTCTAAATTTATTGATTCTGCCTACCAAGCCGATTTATCTAGTGTTATAGAAAAGTACAAAGAAAATGGTTATAGAGATGCCCGAATCTTATCAGATAGTTTAATAATTAATGACGATAAGACCATTTCTCTCAATATAGATGTAAATGAAGGTGAGTTATACACCTTTGGAGACATCACATTTATTGGTAATACCGTTTATAGTAATGAATATTTATCTCGAATACTTCGTATTAAAAAAGGAGACACTTACAATGGTGTTTTATTACAAGAACGTATAGCAGACAACTCTAAACCTGATGCTTTCGATATCACTAACGAGTATCAAAACCATGGTTACCTATTCTCTACTATAAATCCTGTCGAGGTAAGTGCAGATAACAATGTTATAGACATGGAGATTAGAATAATTGAAGGTAAGCCAGCTTATTTCAATAGTGTGACTGTTGTTGGAAATGATAAAACAAACGATCATGTAATTTACCGAGAAATTAGAACACGCCCCGGGCAACTGTACAGAAAAGCAAATGTTGTACGTACCGTTAGAGAACTTGGCCAGCTAGGATTTTTCGATGCTCAGGAAATTTCACCAAACTTTAATAACCCAAACCCAAACGAAGGAACTATAGACATGGAATATTCTGTTAAAGAAACAGGATCCAGTCAAATCGAATTACAAGGAGGTTATGGAGGCGGTGGCTTTATAGGAACACTTGGACTGTCTTTTAACAACTTTTCAATAAAAGACATCTTTAAAAAAGACGCTTACAAACCAATCCCTATGGGAGACGGGCAAAAACTAGCTTTACGTTTACAGGCCAGTCGTTTTTACCAAACCTATAGCTTTTCTTTTTCTGAACCTTGGTTGGGAGGTAAAAGACCCGTTCAATTTTCATCGTCATTATCACATACTAAACAGTTTTTGTTTAATCCGCAAACTAGAAATGCCGATAAAAGCAGAAGTTTTAATATAACTGGTATTACATTTGGTTTAGCAAAACGCTTAACTGTTCCAGATGACTTTTTCACCTTATCTCAGGCTGTTAGTTACCAACGTTACGATTTAAATAATTATAATACAGGCTTATTTACTTTTGGAGACGGGTATTCAAACAACTTATCGTATACTATCGGACTAAGTAGAAATAACACTAGCGTAGATCCTATTTTCCCAACTGCGGGATCGAATTTTAGCGTATCAGCGAAATTATCAGTTCCCTACTCTTTATTTAATGGTGTAGATTATGATGCACTTAAAGACGAGCGCGATACTAACGATGCCATCATTAGAGACGTAAACAGTAGCCAATTGGACAGAACTAATGCTGGAAATAGAATTGCAGAAATAGATCAAGAACGCTATAAATGGCTAGAGTTTTATAAAGTAAAGTTTAAAGGTGATTGGTACACTCAAATTGTAAAAGATCTGGTACTAAGACCAAGTGTAGAGTTTGGTTTCTTAGGTGCTTACAATAATGCTAGAGGTACTATTCCTTTTGAGCGCTTTTTTGTTGGTGGTGATGGTTTAGGAAACTATAGTTTAGATGGTAGAGAAGCCATACAATTACGCGGATATCCAAATCAGTCATTATCAGATCAAGATGGGGGAACAATCTATAACAAATTTTCTTTAGAGCTTCGATACCCTATAACACTAAAAGCTTCAGCAAAAATCTATGCCTTAAGCTTTCTGGAAGGCGGTGCATCTTATAATAATTTTAGAGACTATAATCCATTTAATATTAATCGATCTGCAGGTGTAGGTGTTCGTATTTTCATGCCAGCATTCGGGTTATTAGGGATTGATTTTGGTCATCGTTTCGATGACATTCCTGGAGACCCAGGATCCAGTCGAAATTGGGAAACACACTTCATTATTGGACAGCAATTTTAAGTATAATATTTATTTTGGCACGATATTTTCTAATAACACTATAATGATTTGCATGAGAATTAAAATTTTTAAGGTTAAAATTCGTTAATTTTGAAAATACAATTCGAAAAAGGCAGAAATAGAAATTCATTTGTCATTTTTAGAATTTATAAGTCAATAAATTAAAATATATACAGATGAAAAACAAAGTTCTTTTTTTACTGACATTAGTTTTTATGGTAAGCCTAACAATACACGCGCAGCGTGGTGTAAGAATTGCTTATATAGACACTGAATATATTTTAGAGAACGTTCCAGAATATCAAGAGGCTACAGCACAATTAAATCAAAAAGCAGACAAATGGAAAAACGAAATCAGTGCTAAATTAGGAGTCATTGAACAAAAGCGAAAAGATTTAAGTAACGAAAAAGCTCTTTTAACAAAAGAGCTTATCGAGGAAAGGGAAGAAGATATTGCTTTTGAAGAAAAAGAAATTCTTGATTATCAGCAAAAGCGTTTTGGTCCTAATGGTGATTTGTTTATTCAAAAAAAGCAATTGATGCAGCCTATTCAGGATCAGATTTTTGCAGCGGTTCAAGATATGGCAGCGAGCAGAAAATATGATTTTATTTTTGATAAATCATCTGATGCCGTGATGTTGTTTTCGGCTAAGCGATTCGATTTAAGCGAACAAATATTAAGAAGCATAACAAGAACCTCTAAACGCAAACAGGCACAATCTAAAGCCGAGCGCAGAGCTGCCAAAGAAGAAGAATTAGTTCCCGAAATTAATTACGAATTGGAAGCGCGCCAAAAAGCATTAGATGAGAAAAAAGCAGAGAGGGAAAGTGCTATAGAAAAAAGAAGACAAGAAATTTTAGCCGCTCGTGAAGCAAAGAAAAAAGAAGCAGAGGCTAGACGTCAAAAAATATTAGAAGAACGCGAAAAAGCAAGACAAGCAAAAATCGATGCCAGAAATAAAACATCGAAAACTAATACGGAAGAAGAAACACCAAAAACTGATAATACTAAAACAGGAGAAGGAGAAGGAGAAGGAGAAACAAAAACGAAAGCACAGCTTATTGAAGAAAATAGACAAAAAAAATTAGCGGAAAGAGCAGCCAGAAAAAAGGCTCTGGAAGAAAGGAAGAAAAAAATATTAGAAGAACGTCAGAAAGCAAAAGACAGCATTTAAACAAAAAAACAATTTATAACACATTAATTAATACTATTTAAAAATGAAACAATTTAAAACTCTTTTATTAGCAATTGCATTATGTCTTGGAACCATAAGTTTTACCCAAGCCCAAAGTAAAGTTGCACATATAAATACTCAAGAATTAATAGCAGCCATGCCAGAAGCCAAAACGGCACAAGCAGAGCTTGAAACTTTAGGCAAAACCTATCAAACAGACATGCAGGCTATGGCTACTGAGTACCAAAATACAGTAAAGCAATTTGATGCTGAGGCTAGCACAAAAACAGATGAAGAAAATCAAAAGAGATATGCCGAACTTGCAGAGAAACAACAACGTATTCAACAATTTCAAGCTGATGCACGTCAAGATCTAGCAAAAAAAGAAGCTGAATTATTTAAACCTATTCAAGAAAAAGCATTTGCAGCCATAAATAAAGTGTCTAAAGCTCTGGGATATGAGTATGTTTTGGAAGAAACAAGGTTAATCGTAGCTGGCGGAAAAGATATTTTAGCCGAAGTTAAAAAAGAATTAGGGATCTAAAATTACTACACCTTTAAACTAATTTACATAAAGCTGCCTAGATGAGGCAGCTTTTTTTATTAGTGAAAATTTTTTAAAATATTTTTGATATATAGCTAAATCATAATTATTCGACATAACCTGTGCTTGTGTTTTGCGGAAATATTAAGAGACCTGACAGGTTTTAGAAACCTGTCAGGTCTGTACAACATCTTATGACGTTTTATATTGATTTTACTATACTTATTGAACTGCCCCCCTAAAAAGCAGAATCTAATAAAATAATTCAATTGAATTATTTACTTTTATGTGAATTATAATTATATGAACAAACAACCTATTGGTATTTTTGACTCTGGTGTTGGAGGCACATCCATCTGGAAGGAAATCCATACGCTTTTACCAAATGAGGACACCATCTACCTTGCCGATAGTGCTAATGCTCCTTATGGTCCTAAAGGTAAAGAAGCTATTATTAAACTAAGCGTTAAAAACACGGAATACCTAATCGATAAAGGTTGTAAACTTATTGTTGTAGCTTGTAATACGGCCACCACAAATGCTATAGACTACCTGCGAGACACTTATAATATTCCGTTTATTGGTATTGAACCAGCTATAAAACCAGCAGCACTACAAACCAAAAACAATACTATTGGTATTTTAGCAACTAAAGGCACTTTAAGTAGCGCATTGTTTTCTAAAACTTCTGGGCTCTTTGCCAGTAATAAAAATGTTATAGAACAAATTGGAGAAGGCATTGTAGAACTTATAGAAGCGGGCGAGTTACAATCTGAAGAAATGGAATCGCTTTTAAAGGTTTATCTAAAGCCTATGATTGACGCCAATATAGACTATCTCGTATTGGGCTGCACACATTACCCTTATTTAATCCCCTTGTTAGTTGAGTTACTCCCTAGTCATGTTAAAATTATAGATTCTGGAGAGGCCGTAGCCAGACAAACAAAAGCTATTCTGGAGAAAAATAATTTATTGAATACCAAAACTGCAAAAAGTAACAATTATTTCTACACCAATGGAGATCCAAGTATTATGAAATCTCTTTTAGGGAATGTTTATAATATTGAATACTTAGATTTTTATTTTTTTTAGGTAAAACTAATACATTAATCTTTTTGGTTTTCAATAATAGTTTTTAAGTACACCTCCTTTATATCTTTTGAATGTAGTGGATTACCTAATACTAAAATAGTGTTATACTTGTCGGTTAAAACTGTTTCAAAGTGCGCTGACTCATTCATAAAGCTATTTATTTTTATGTATTTATTTTTTTTATCTAAAAAAAATGGATACGAAAAACTTTTAATTTGACTCGATTCACATAAATATTTGATTAATTCAAATTTATCATCTGATCCACAAATTAAAATTACTGGAACTTTATACATATTAAATTCTGGAACTAAACTATCCCATAATTTTATATTAGGAATGCATGTAGAGCAAGACGCATTAATATGCGAATAAATTTTAAGTTCTGAATTTAACATTTCAGCACTGTCAGATATGTAATTAGAAAAAGGTTTGTATAAATTTAAACTATCTGGTAGTATTAACGTTTTCCCGATACTATTCTCAACTATAACTTTTAGTGAAGCTTCTTTATCCTTATTTTGCTTCCTTTTACATGATGTTGCTATAATAAACATGCAAACTATGAAAGTTATCTGTTTTGTGACACGATTAATTTTAAACTCCATCTATTCTAAATTAATATTAGATTCTACAATAAATCCTGTACTTACATCGTAAGCATACATTGTTTTATTGTTTTTCGAAACTGTCAAACTTAATATTTCTCGATCTAAAAGGAATTTTTTTATAGGATTTCCATTCCAATCATATACATAAACGGTATTAGACAAATAAGAATTTATAGTATTAAATCGGGACCCTGAATATGCCAAATAAATATATTTGTCGGTAACAGTTCCATTCACAAATGAACGTCTAGTTTCTTCTGTTACACCCATAATAAAATTATTACCTCCTGCATCTATAGAAGTAAATTGTGTATTATAGACTTCAGGCCCTTGTATTACTTTACTTTCTCTTGTTTTTAAATCAAAAATTTCAATGGCATCTGTAAACCTATAAGCTAAAACTATTTTGTCTCTAGAAATACTTTTAATAAAAATAAAACTTTCATGGGCTGATTTATATGCGCTAAAAGGAATTTTTTTTGGATAACTCTCAAAAAAACCAAAAGAATCCACCTCTTTATTTGTCGTTAATTCTATCTCTTGTATTTTTGGTTTAGTATTAAAAGAACCTACTCCATAAAAATTAAGACTGTCTTTGAGAGATATCATATAAAAACGTTCCTTAATAGGATATTCTCTAAATAATAAATAATCATCATTTATTAACTCATTTATATTACTAATTGTAATTATTTTCTTTAAGGTAATATCATATAGCCATAATGTATTATTAACTAAACCAGAAGTCATCCCCCCTAAAGCTTCATTAGGTCCTTTTCCCTTATTTATATAACCTTTTGAAATTTTATTATTATTTATAGAATAATTATAAAAAAATGGATTATCATTTTTACTTCCATTATTAAAAAGGATTAGATTGGAATCCAGGGCATGAATCGCACCAACAGCACCTTCTTTAAATTCATAAGTTTTTTTAAAAAACAAGCTATCTTTTGATATAAATTTTGTAAAAGTTATAGTATTTTTATTAAGCCTCCCATTATCTTTATTGAAACAATTAAATAAGCAAAAGCACGACACAACTAAAAATATAATTCTGTTTGTTTTAAACATTTTTAAATTCTAAAAATTAATAAAATCAAAAAGTGCTTAAGGAATTTTTTTAAGCACTTTTCACACCTCTATTTGCAGTAACAGCTATATCCTAATAGCCTCATTTTACAATTAGTAGTAACAGCTATATCCTATAGCCTCATTTTTACAATATTGTATATTTACCCAATTAGGGTAAAATACCTGACAGGTATCTGATGAAGATCCTGTATATGAGCACCCAATAACTTGGCTTTCAGCATTTGCAACATTTGTTGCAATTAAACTTGCTAAATCTAGATCTTTATAACTATTTGTCATATTAGTACCAAAAAATAAGGTCATTGCCGTTATAGCAATTCCTATAAATCCAATTATTTTTTTCATTTTTTATATATTCACAATTAATAATCACTTACATACTCAAAAGTTTTTTTAGTAAGATATGCTACTTTTAAAACATATAAATTTTTAAAACCATTAAAAATCATAAACCCAAAAAAAGTTTACTTACTAATCTTTGCTGAATTACCTATGCCATAGTTAACTTATTTTCAATTAATAAACACAAACAAAGTTATCATGTCAAAGGGACAGAATATGTCCCTTTAAAAATTTATATTCATTCTAAATAACTTTTCCTGATAAGTCGAAAAATATAATAAAGAACTCATTTAAAGCACTAAAAAATGGTATTATAATTTAAAATAGATAAAAAAGAAGATAATATATCTACTACTATGGCGAAGGCAGAGCTCCCTAAAAATCAAACTAATGAAAAGTTTAACTAAGACACCTATTTATTTGAAACTTTTCTTAATTAAACTAACAACAATCGAAACTACTATATTTCACTCTATGTTTAATAAGGGAAAAAGAGATATTTGAAATAGATTCTTGACGGTAAAAACTATTCTTTAAACCAACTCGAATATTCTATATAATTATTGGCTATTCTATTTATTTCTCCAGAAATAAGTTCTTTACTAACATCTTTTACTTTTTTCGCAGGAACACCTGCATAAATGCTCCCAGCCTCTACCCGTGTGTTTTTGGTAACTACAGCTCCTGCTGCAATAATACTATTACTTTCTATCACACAGTCGTCCATGATAATACTCCCCATCCCTATTAAAACATTATCCTGAATAGTACAGCCATGTACGAGGGCATTATGTCCAATAGAAACGTTATTGCCTATATTGGTTGGAGATGTTTTATAGGTTCCGTGTATAACAGCACCGTCTTGGACATTTACTTTGTTACCCATTTTAATGTAGTTAACATCACCTCTAACTACAGCACTGAACCAAACACTACATGCATTGCCCATAGTGACTTCACCGACTATAGTTGCATTTTCGGCAATAAAACAATCATTTGGTATTTGTGGTGATTTTCCTTTTACTGATTTTATAACTGGCATAAATATGTTTATTTTTTATTTCATGGGATTCCCGCCTCCGCGGGAATGACAAAAAAGCTATTTAAAATACGATAACAAATCTGATTTTTTTGAAGCAGATACCATAATTTCCTTTCCGTTACTAAGAACCACGCTCCCCCCTTTTCCTTTTACATATTTTACAACTTCGTTTACGTTAACTAGATATGATTTATGTACACGTGCAAAACTAGCATTGTTTAAAGCTTCTTCAAAATATTTGAGCGTCTTACTAACCAACTTCTTTTTATTTGTATTGAGATATATCTCCGTATAATTATCGTCTGCTTTACAGTATAAAATATCAGACATATTTATAACCTCGAAACCATCTAATTGAGGAATGGTTATTTTTCCATCCACACCTTTCGTTTTTGGAATAAGCACCTGGTTTTGCAGCACATCTTCTTTCGTTTTTATTTCGGTAACATAATCGACAGCCTTAATAAGCTCATCAATAGAAATAGGTTTCATAAGATAATATGAGGCATGTGCATTCAAAGCATCCATAGCATAATGGTTATAGGCCGTTACAAAAACAGTTTCAAAATTAATATCGCCTACCTTATCTAATAGATCAAATGCATTGCCATAAGGCATTTCTACATCTAAAAACACCACGTCTAAATCATTATTTCTAATTAAAATCAGAGCTTCATCTACATTGGCTGCTTCTCCTAAAACGGATACATTTGGACAGTACTTTTTAAGATAGTTCTTTAAAATCTCTCGACTAGTTTCTTCGTCTTCTACTATGATAGCGTTTAATTTCATTTAACTGTTTAAATTTTTAATGATACTATTGAATAAATTTAATTTGTCCAAAATCAACAAAATCAAATAGACCAAGCCTACTATAAAAAACAGGATTATCATTAATTGCATATAAGTTGAAACGGTCCAATCTAAAGCAACTTTTATACGGTGCATCAAACCTATTTTATTTTCTATGCCTTCTATCAATGAAAATTTAATAGTGCAAAATTCATTTTCTTCATCATAATTTCCTAATTGCACACCTAAACCTTGCAGTTCTTCTTCAATACTTAATATCCTATTTTCCAATTCAATATATTCCTGAATTTTACCACCTTTGGACTTTAATTCAATAAGAGAACTTCTAATTTTTAAAAGCGATTCTTTTTTTGCATTAAGTTGTTTGTACTCGTTTGTTTTATCTTTTTTTGTGATTTCTTTTGATTGGACTTTCCCTATTTTAGATAAAGAAACATACAAGCTATCAAATTTTTCGGGCTGTACCCCAATTAACAATTGTAATTTTCTATTTCCTTTATTTCCACTATTTTGTTCGAATTGAATAATAGCTTCATGATTCTTAATTTCTTTATTTAATGACTTCTTTTCCTTTTCAAATTCGGAAGACTTGGTATTAACAGTAGCAATTTTCTCATATTTCTGATCTACATTGATAACGTTCTGTGAGTTATTAATACTCGATTTCATTTTATACTTTTTTGAAGCATAATTAACACGACTACTTGCTATTTCTTCAAAAAAAGTATTGCTGCTAACTACGGCATTAGGATATTCTGTATATCCGTAAAAGATTCTAAAAACAAATAGAATTACAAATAATAGTATTAAATAGAATACGCCTTTTTTTAGTCTCTTTTTAAGTGTTTTTTTCATTATTAATCTTTTTTAAGTGTTACTACAACTTTAGTACCCACATCTTCTCCCTTTTGAAAATCATCAACAAGCACGTCCACTTTATCTTTATACATTTCGTTTAAAATAGCAACACGTTTTTTAATATTCCCCATCCCTTTTGAGTTTTGCTTTTGCTGATTCTCGGTTTTTAGGGCTTTCGATTTTTCTCGCCCAATGCCATCATCTGCAATCATGATTTTTATTTCGGCTGATGTTATTTGAGCAATCCCAATCTGTAAATGCCCTTTTAGTTTTTTATAACGTAACCCATGCCATACTGCATTTTCAATATAAGGTTGTAACAACATAGGAGGTATTACAAAATCCTGAACATTGATATTTTCATCAATATTGATGCTATAATCGAACTTGTCTTGAAACCTAAAATGTTCTAATTTGGTGTACAATTCCAACAGTTTGATTTCTTTTTCAAGTGGTATAAAATCCTCTTCACTATTCTCTAAAACGGCACGCATCAACAACGAAAAATCCGTGAGATATTTATTGGCTGTGCGCTCATCGTTTGATGCAATAAAGCTATTTACAGAATTTAAGGCATTAAATATAAAATGAGGATTCATCTGGCTGCGCAAACTTTTTAGAGCCAATAAGTTATTCGCCAATCGCTGTTGCCTAATGTATTTAAACATAAAAAGCGCAGTAACTAATAGTAATAAAACACCACCTATAAGCGAATAAATGATTAATTTTTGACGTTTGGCCTGTTCGGCAGTCAATTTAAATTGACTCTCTGTCAATGTCCTATCACTTTCCAAGCTTAATATTCTATTTTGTTTACTAACAATATCTTTACTAAACCTTGTGGCTTGCGATATTTCTTGTTCTTTTTTAGTATACAATTTTTCCACTAAATCAACATAACTTTGATATGCAACAAGTGCTTTATCAAATTGTCCGGCATCTCTATAGATTTCAGATAACTTTCTGGTAGCATCTTTCTGTACAATAAGGTCTTCCTTACTATCTGCTACCTCAATACTCTCTTCAAGATATGAAATAGCATTCTCGTAGTCTTTTTGCAATGCATAGGCATTTCCTATTTTATAATTTTGCTTTTGAGGAGTTAAAGCACTTTCATTATCCAGCACAGAATCGTTTTCAAAATCGTTTATATCTTCTAAAGCTTCTTTTCTTAATGCTATCTCACTAGTATAATTGTTATTAGTGCTTTGAAAATCGGCAGCCTTGACTTTTTCTTCAGCAGCTCGTTTTCTGTTTTCTGTATTGGCAAGCTTCATAGATTTACTAAAATACCCTTCTGCTTTTTGCAATTCTCCTTTGGCATTGTATGCCTGGGCTATTTTTGAGTTTAAATCTGTTATTTTGGGTGTTATTAAATGCTTTTGGGCAATAGCTAATCCTTTTTCGTAATTATCAATAGAGAGCGGGTAGTTTTTAGTTAAAAGATAGACATCTCCAAGACCTTCGTGTAGCTGAACCTGTTGCCAATTAGATAATCCTTTTTTATTAACTCCTTGATACGTTTGAATACTTTCCTGATAGTTTTTATTCAGTTTATATGCATTAGCTAATTTTAATTTAACAATATTAGTTTTCATGTTCTGATTACTAATTCTATAATTAGAAACCGCTAAATCATACTGTTTCCAAAACATATAAATATCCCCCAGAACCTCATATGTTTCAGCATTTTCTTTTACAGAATTACTTTCTATAAGTGCTTTTTCGATAAATTTAATACTACGTTTAGCATCTTTTTTTAAATAGGTTTCTGCCGAATCTATTAATGATTCAAATTGATTGGGGTTCGACCTAGAAAACTTTTTAAGTTTTTTATACTCGGTTTCTTCTTTATTAGACTCCACCTCAACGGTAATACGCTCATTGCTTTGAATGGTATAATAGACCGTTTCAAAATCTTTGTGTCTTATAATAAGTTCATCTCCTTTTTTCGCTTCAATTCTAAAATCGCCTGCATAATCTGTGGTTGTATAAGCACCTCCATTAACTTCTACATTAACATTTGGAATAGGGTTACGTGTATCACTTTCAATTACAGAGCCCCTAATGGTAAATCTCGGTGCTTGGGCCACATCCTCATCATACACTTGAGCTAACATATTTGCCGTGCTAAGCATGATGCATAAAAACCATAGGTATTTAATAACTATTCGCATAGGTCATTTTATAATAGATAAACTTACGTACTTTCGTTGGTATAATAAAATGATGGTTTTATAAATCTGTGGTTTTATAATACTAAAAAAAGGGCTTTACATACTAAAAAGACCTTTTTACTCAACCAAATGTGTGCTTCACTCATTCTGCTTTTTTTAAGAACTAAGTTGCTCATAGATTTACTGTGTTAATCAGAAAACAATAATCTTATGAAAACACACTTAAAAACAGGTCTATTCTTTATTGCGTTAACAGGATTTATTGCTTGCCATGCAAACAATAAAAAACAAGATTTGGCATATACCCCAACAGAAAAAGCCTATCATGACCCTAGTAAACAATTTATTAAAGTAGCACTTTTATTAGATACCAGTAATAGTATGGACGGGCTTATAGATCAAGCCAAAGCCCAACTTTGGGATATTGTAAACGAATTGTCCTATGCAAAATGTGGTACCAACAAACCCAATTTACAAATTGCTCTATATGAATATGGTAACGATAGACTAAGCGGACATGAAGGTTACATTAGGCAAGTATTAGCTTTTAGTAACGATTTAGATGAAATCTCCGAAGAACTATTTTCGCTAACGACCAATGGCGGTGAAGAATATTGCGGACAGGTGATACAAACCTCGTTAAATCAATTAGATTGGGGCAAAAACCCAGATGATCTGAAACTTATTTTTATTGCTGGTAATGAACCATTCACTCAAGGAAAAATAAATTATAAAGATGCATCAACCAATGCAAAAGAAAAAGATATTACTATAAATACGATTTTTTGTGGTGATTACAACCAAGGCGTTTCTTCTTCTTGGAAAGATGGCGCTCAATTAACAAATGGTGATTATATAGCTATCAATCAAAATAAAACAACCGTACACATAGCATCTCCTTATGATGATGCCATTTTAATATTAAATAAGAAACTAAATAAAACTTATGTGGTTTATGGGCAAATGGGGACGCGAAAAAAGGAACTTCAAAGACGACAAGATTCTAATGCCGGGCAGTACAGTAAAGCAAATGCCGTAAGTAGAACAGTAAGCAAAAGCTCTCATTTATACAAAAATAAAACATGGGATTTAGTAGATGCCGTAGAGGAAGAAGAAATTGTTATCGAAGATATTAAAGATGATGCTTTACCTCAAGAACTAAAAGGAAAAACCAAAGACGAAATTAAAACCTATGTAGCCAAGAAAAGTAAAGAGCGTGAGGCTATTCAAAAACAAATTCAAGAACTTAATACAAAGCGTAAGTCGTATATCGCCAAGCAGAAAAAAGATACTGATAACGGCTTAGAAAATGCCATGACCAAAGCTATAAAAGAACAGGCCAAAAGGAAGAAGTATCGTTGGAAATAAAAATAAATGGCTATCTAAAAAAATTAGAGTTGTCTCATCGGGCGTAGTCGAAATGTTTTAAAATTTTAAGATATCTAGACTGCGCTTAAACAAAGAACTAAACTATTTCTTCAAATTAATGATTTAAGAAAACAATAAGCAGATTGCCACACGTTCATTTTAGTTTGTCTTGAGTACTTTTAGCTAAACTCAGATACTTAGGTAAACTAAAGTCAAAAGGCTCAGAACAGGCTGACTCCCCGCAATGACAAGTTTTAATTAACCGCTGGACATTTACACTCAAAACGTTTCCGCTTACAATTAAAGTTATACCCTAATGTAAATTGGTGAAAACCGCCATTGGTAAATACCACCGAGTTTGTTTGATAGGTATACGTATATGCAAACATAAAATCATTATAGTTAACACCCAAAATAGGTGTTATTTGTTGTAGCCTCTGACTACCTATAGTGTTAGAACTTGTTAAGAATTCGGCTCCATCTAAGCTTGTTCTATATGACAAGCCGCCCCAAATTTTACCAAAATCCATTTCCTTATAAGCCTTTCCATTAATATCAATCGACGACTCTTGGGTCCCATCTTTATATTGAAACATCAACGAAGGCTCAAAACTCCACTTGCTTCCAAACTTATTATAAACATATCCAGCAGAAAGCAAATAACGTCTTAAGTTACTGGTTATCTCAATATCATTATTAACACCAGCATTCTTCAGTATATTTTTTACTGTTCCATGCGCATAAAAATCCAGAAAATGATAAGAAAACCCAAAATCCATATTAAAATAGCCCTGACTTTGTACTATTCCATCAATTATAGGGTCTGGACCGTCAAACAAAAAAGATGTCTCATCTAGCTTATATTGAATAATCCCAGCGCTTAAACCAAAGGACAACATGTTTAAATCAATTTCACTTCTAGAAAACATTAAATGGTGTGCATAAGTAACATAAGCCCCTGTTTGCGAGTGATATCCATTTTTATCAGTATATAAAATCCCTCCAACTGCAGATTGAGACTCACCTATTCTGCCATTTACACTTAAAGTTAAAAGTTTAGGCGCATTATCTTGTCCAAACCATTGTTGTCTGGCTGTAAGCCTAATTTTAGAACAATTAGCAACACCAGCCATAGATGGGTGAATCAAATAATAGTTATCAGTGAGGTAATCGGTATATATAGGCAACCCCTCTTGCGAAGTTGCTATATGAGTGAATAATACCCATATGGCTACCATTAGAATACTTTTCAATTTCATCCCAAGTAGGTTTCGTTAAATATTTAATATTTTGATTCTTAAAAATTTAAGGATAAAAAAAGATAAAGCTAAAAAACCTTACCTTTTATTTTAAACTATAAATCATACAACTCAAATATATGGATAACTACGTTTTCTTTTAGTATTTTTGTAAAAAATTAGCTAAAATGAACACTTTCAAGGTTTCCGTGCAAGAAACATCAAACAATACCATCATTAAATTTGAATTAAATCAATTTATAACAAAGCATCAAAGCTTTGAATTCAATAATATCGACGAGGCTAAACCCTCTCCTTTAGCCCAACAGTTATTTTACTTACCATTTGTGAAAAAGGTTTATATTTCTGGTAATTTTGTTGCAGTAGAGCGCTATGACATCGTGGAGTGGAACGACGTTCAAGACGAGGTTGCCGAACAAATTGAAGCGTATTTAAATGATGGTGGCATCGTTATAGAAGAATCTGCCGCTGTTGCAAAAAAAATCCCGGTAACAGTCTACGCCGAAAGTACACCGAACCCCTCGGCCATGAAGTTTGTTACCAATAAAAAAATAGTAACGACACTTTTTGAATTCACATCTATTGACGAAGCTAAATTATCGCCATTAGCCACTGAGTTATTTCATTTTCCTTTTGTAAAAAGTGTCTTTATAGATGAAAACTACGTGTCGATTACCAAATACGATATTGCAGAATGGCAAGATATTACGATACAAATTCGTGAGTTTATAAAAAACTATATTGAAAACGGAAAAGACGTTGTATTGGCAGATGCTGCTGAGACCTTACAAAAAACGACCAAGCAATTAGATAATCATTTTGAAACATTAGATGATACCTCCAAAGACATAATAAATATTCTGGAAGAATATGTAAAACCAGCCGTTGCGAGCGATGGTGGTAATATCCAATTTATATCCTACGATGAAAACACCAAAAATGTAAGTGTGATGCTTCAAGGAGCATGCAGTGGTTGTCCATCATCTACTTATACTCTTAAAAGTGGTATAGAAAACATGCTAAAGGAAATGCTTCCTGGTAAAGTTAACATGGTAGAAGCCATAAACGGTTAAATTTGGAGTGACTTTTCTATTCTGTTTGTGTCAAAATATAATAACTTAAAAATTAAAAACATGGCAGTATTAAAAGTAATCGAAATCTTATCAAACTCAGATAAAAGCTGGGAAGATGCAACTAAAAAAGCAGTGAAACATGCATCAAAAAGTTTAAAAAACATTCGTTCTGTATATGTACAAGATCAAAGTGCCAGTGTAAAAGATGGTGAGGTCACAGAATTTAGGGTGAATCTTAAAATCACATTTGAAGTAGAGTAAAACTGACATATCAGATTCTCGTTTTCACGATAATAACAACCTGCCTGCCAGCAGGCGGGTTTAATAGAAATCCAGACGCATAGCGTCGAAGAATTCCTTTTGATTAACAAGTTGAGCGTTCAAAAAATGAACGCTTTTTTTGTATCTCGTTTATACTTAAAAAGAAACAATTTATATGGGATATTTCATGGTTAAATTGGTATTTATTTTGCTAACTTTGGTAAATGAAGCACATACAACTACTTTTATTTACTATTTTAATTATAAGCTGTAAAGGTCAGAACACAAAACCCATGGAACATAAATATACCAACGACCTTGTACACGAAACAAGTCCGTACTTATTACAACACGCCCATAATCCTGTAAATTGGAATGCATGGAATGAAAATACCCTAGCAAAAGCAAAAGCCGAAAATAAATTAATATTAATAAGTGTGGGCTATGCTGCTTGTCATTGGTGCCATGTTATGGAACATGAAAGCTTTGAAGATAGTTTGGTGGCTCAAATAATGAATAAAAACTTTATAAATATAAAAGTTGATAGAGAAGAACGGCCAGATGTAGATCAAGTGTACATGAATGCTGTACAACTTATGACTGGCCGCGGTGGTTGGCCCTTAAATGCGATTGCCTTACCAGATGGAAGACCCGTTTGGGGAGAAACCTATGTACCTAAAAAGCAATGGATAAGTGCTTTGGAGCAAATCTCGGAGTTATATGCTGAGAAACCTGAAAAGCTTTATGAATATGCCGATAAGCTCGAACAAGGATTAAAGACTTTAGACATTGTAAATCTAAATACAGATGCGCCTGTTTTTGAAAGTGCATATATAAATAATGCTGTTAAAATCTGGTCTGATCAGTTTGACAACGATCAAGGTGGCATGAACAGGGCACCTAAATTTATGATGCCCAGCAACTACCATTTTTTATTAAGGTATGCTTATCAAACAAATGATGAAAAACTACAGGACTATGTGAATTTAACACTTAAAAAAATGGCTTATGGTGGTGTTTTTGATCAAATTGGTGGTGGTTTTTCCAGGTATTCGGTCGATGAAAAATGGCATGTACCCCACTTTGAGAAAATGCTTTATGACAATGGACAGTTAGTGAGTTTGTATTCGGATGCTTATCTCATTACTAAAAATGACTTGTATAAAGATATTGTCACAGAAACTTTAGCATATATAAAACGTGAAATGACTACCGAAAATGGGGCGTTTTACTCATCACTTGATGCCGATAGCAATACACCTGAGGGGGAATTAGAAGAAGGAGCTTTTTATGTTTGGCAAAAAGATAGCTTAAAGACCATTTTACAAAATGATTATGAGTTGTTTTCTGATTATTACAATATTAATAGTTACGGGCTTTGGGAGCATGGAAATTATGTTTTAATTAGAAAAGATGATGATGAAAAAATTATCAAAAAATATGATCTAACAAAAGATCTTCTAACTGAAAAGAAAAAACATTGGAAACAAATCTTAACAGCCATTCGCAATAAGCGCTCTAAACCTCGTTTAGATGATAAAACACTCACCTCCTGGAATGCTTTAATGCTTAAAGGTTATATTGATGCCTATAGAGTTTTAGGTGAGCCTTCTTATCTGGCTTCTGCAGAAAAAAATGCCAATTTCATCATTAAGAATCAATTGCGAGAAGATGGTGGCTTGTTTCATAATTACAAAAACGGTAAAAGCAATATTAATGGCTATTTAGAAGATTATGCTGCTACCATTGATGCTTTTTTAGCACTCTATGAAAATACATTAAACGAAACATGGCTTACTACCGCTAGAGATTTAGCTAATTATACGTTCGATCATTTTTTTAATGAGGAAAGTAAAATGTTTTATTTCACCTCGGATGAAGATGAATCGCTAGTCTCCAGAAGTATTGAATATCGAGATAATGTGATTCCTGCCAGTAATTCCATTATGGCAAAGAATCTCTTCAAGCTATCTCATTATTTTGATAATGTACATTATAGAGAAACTGCTATAAGCATGTTAAATAATGTAAAACCAGAAATGCAAGAGTATCCGTCGGCTTATTCCAACTGGTTAGATTTAATGTTAAATTATACAAATCCATACTACGAAGTTGCTATTGTTGGAGAAGACGCGAAGCAAAAAATCACCGAATTAAATAAAACGTATATTCCTAATAAACTTATTGCAGGCAGCACTACAGATAATAATTTACCTTTATTAGAAAGCAGATACAAACCTAACAATACATTTATTTATGTATGTGTAAACAAAGCATGTAAACTTCCTGTATCTGAAGTCGATAAGGCCATAAAACTATTAAAAGAATGACTTTTTTAACCATTTTATTAATTGCTATAGTTGCTTTAGAACATGTTTATTTTCTGGTTTTAGAAATGTTCTTATGGACCAAGCCAAAAGGCATGAAAACCTTCGGTTTAAAATCTAAAGAATTTGCAGAAGAGACTAAAGTGTTGGCCGCCAACCAAGGGTTGTATAATGGTTTTTTAGCCGCAGGCTTAATTTTTTCAATTGTACAAAAAGACATAATACTTGCTATTTTCTTCCTTATTTGTGTGACCATAGCAGGTATCTATGGGTCTTACTCAACAAAGAAAATAAAACTATTTTACGTTCAAGCTGTTCCAGCAATTATAGCTTTAATAGTGAGTTTAATTTAACATTAAAAATATTTATTAAAAAATTATGAATTTAGAAAAATGGATTGATAAAGGGTATGCTCTTATTATAGATTTTGGCCCGCGTGTATTAGCAGCTATTGCTATTTGGATTATTGGTTCTTGGGTTATTAAAAAGCTCCTAAAAGGCACCAAAAAAGTAATGACAAAAGCTAATTATGATGAAAGCTTGCAAAAGTTTTTACTAAACCTTTTAGGGTGGGTTTTAAAGATTTTGTTAATCCTTACCATTTTAGCTAAGTTAGGTGTTGAGACCACATCATTTGCAGCTATTTTAGCAGCAGCTGGTTTAGCCATTGGTTTAGCATTACAAGGTTCTTTAGCTAATTTTGCCGGAGGTGTTTTAATTATGATTTTCAAACCTTTTAAAATTGGTGATTTAATAGAAGCGCAAGGTGAACTTGGTGTTGTAAAAGAAATTGAAATTTTTACAACCAAATTAACAGGACTTTCAAACAGAGAAATTATTATTCCTAATGGGTCTTTATCAAATGGAAATATTATTAATTATACCACTGAGGGTACAAGACGTGTTGATTTAGTTTTTGGTGTTGGTTACGATTCTGATATTAAGAAAACCAAAGAGGTTTTAACGCATGTTTTAACATCGCACCCTAAAGTATTAAAAGAACCAGCCCCAACAGTAGATGTTATGGAATTGGCTGATAGTTCGATAAATTTTGCTGTAAGACCTTGGAGTACTGCGGATGATTATTGGGATGTTTACTTCGGAATTACCGAAAATGTAAAAGAAGCTTTAGATGCTGCTGGTATAGAAATTCCGTACCCACATAAAGTTGAAATTCAGAAAAAGGCTTAAAGAGATTTGGCTTTTGGCTTCAAAGCTACAAAGTCTTTTAAATAATATGGACCAAAATAAGCGACATCTTCTGTGTCGCTTATTTTATATTTGTTATAAGCCAAATGGCCCATTTCATTTGCTGATGGTAATTTATCATCAATAAAAATGGCATTTGGATGCTTAATTAATGTTTTCGCTTTTTCAACGCCATTGCCAATAAAGTAAACATTTCCAGCTTCTAAATAATCTTCAAAGGCATGTTCGTCTAAAATCTGTGCTTCTGTAGCTCTTATTTGATTATAACCAGCATCAAAAACAGCAGCATATACTTCCATTCTCCTCGCATCTAGCATAGGAATAATAACCCCTTCATTGCAAGTAACCTGATGTGCTAAAGCTTCCAAAGTAGAAATAGATATTAAAGGCTTATCAATAGCGAAACAAAGCCCTTTTGCTGCCGAAACTCCAATTCGCAAACCCGTATAAGAACCAGGGCCTTTACTTACCGCAACAGCCTCTATATCATCTAAAGATATATTGGCTTCCTTTAAAACATCGACAATATAAACATGTAGTCTTTCGGCATGTGAATAATTTTTATCGTAATCTTCTTTTAAAACGATGGTTTCCCCATCTTTTGAAACCGAAACCGAACAGTTCGTCGTTGCCGTTTCTATATTTAAAATGTATGTACTCATTTTTTTATGTCAAAATATTTGGTTCTTTTGAAATGCTCTCTTGAGTGTCATTGCTAAGGAAGAACGACAGTGCAATCTGTTTACTTACTAGTTTAAAAATTAAGCCTTTCAAAAAACCTCAGCCATTCTTATAAATTAATTAGTTAAAGATTTTCCCATGTAAAAGTCTAAAACTTTTGTCTTAAAAACAAAATCATACTTCGCATTTATTAAAGATGATTGTGCATTTATTAATTGCACTCTAGCTTGTTCCAGATCAAAAGCCGTCATACTTCCTATATCATAACGTTCTTTTGAATTCCCAAAGGCTAGTTCCTGAGATTCTAAAGATGTTTTTGCTGCTAAGTATGCTTTCAATGCTGCTTGCGCATCTGTATAAGCTCTTTGTATATTCGACTCTAAATCTAATTTTGCTTGATTTAAACTAAGTTTACTATTCGCTTCTCTAATTTTTGATTTAGAAACTGCTGTTTTATTCTGGAATCTTGAAAAAATAGGAATATTAATATTCAAATTAAAGTTATGTCCTTTATTCAAATCCAATTCTCTAAAATAAGCCTGTTTGATGAAATCGTTTTTAGATTCACTCCATACAGAACCAAAGCCATAGCTAAAGTTTACAGATGGCAAATAACCCGATTTAGAAATCTCTGTATTTAATTCGGCATTTTCAATGTTCTTTTTAGCTATTTTAATTTCATTCCTGTTCTCTATAGCATAATTTAAAATAGGAGAAACATCGTTATACAACAAGGCTTCTGATGGTGTTGTTACATCAATAATTTCAACATTAAACCCATTAAACGGCACCTGTAATAGCTGAGATAGAGTAAGCAGGGATAGATTAAAATTGTTCTCGGCAATTGTTACTTGCTGCGAATCCCTACTTAAAGTAGCTTCGGCATCAAATATATTTGCTCTTGGCTGTACACCAGCATCAACTAAATCTTTGACTTGCTGCAATTGTTTTTCTGAAAAATCATTTTGTGCCTGAGCTGTTTCTAAATTTTCTTTATTAAATAAAACATTTAAATAAGCGTTAACCACGTTTAGAGAAATATCGTCTTTAATTCTGGCTAATTCCAAATTCGTTATCTCTTGATTTAAACGTGATTGTTTGTATAAATTCAACGTTCTAAAACCATTAAACACCGTTTGGTTCACACTTAAATTATAATTAAAAGAGTGTGTTGTTTGATTATTTATTCTTTCGTTAGAAACGGGGTCGAAACCAGATCCAATACTCATACGTTGTCCTAGACCACCACTAACCGATGGTAAAAAATTACCTTTGGCAGCGAGAATATCCTGTTCGTTAATTAATATAGAATTTTCTGTTTGCTGTACCGTAATATTATTTTCTAAGGCATGACTAACACATTCCTGGAGCGTCCATTTTTTCTCTTGTGCAGATAATGTTAAACCTATTAACAGAAATACTGATGCAAAAAAATATTGTTTCATTTTTTGTGGTTTAAACTTAATCATTAATCTTCGTCGTTATTATCTTCGTCTTCATTATCTTTCGATGCCTTGTTCCATACTTTAACCTGATCGCCTTCTTTTACACCTTCTGTGATTTCAACATTAATACCATCTGAAAGCCCTAGCTTCACATTTTCTTTTTTAAACTTATTATCACCATTCAATATCTCTACAAAAGGTTTTTCTGTAATTTTATTGTATTGAAGCAAAGCTTCTCTAATAGCTAAAACACTATCCTTGCTCTCAATTTCTATTTCTGCATTAGCACTATAACCAGCTCTTATATTGGTAGTCGAATCTACGGCAACATTTGCTTTAATTGTAAATTGAACAGCACCATTTTCTTCCTTTCCTTTTGGGGCTACAAAAGTTAACTTAGCTGGAAATTCTTTATCATTTATAGCACCAAGCACTACCTTTATTTCTTTGCCTTCTTCTAGCTTCCCAACTTCTGCTTCATCAACCTTACCTTCAAAAATCATGAGACTCATATCGGCAATGGTTGCAATGGTTGTTCCCGCATTAAAATTATTACTTTGTATCACCTGATCACCTTCTCGAACAGGAATTTCTAAAATGGTTCCCGATATTTGTGCTATAATATTTGTATTTGCCGCGTTACCACCAGAAATAGATCCTCTTTTAATAATTTGGTAATCGTTTTGTGCTTGTGCTAATGTTTCTTTCGCCTGATTGTATGATAGCTCACTGTTTTCAAAATCCTGAACAGAAATAACACCTTTATCAAACAGTGTCTTATTTCTGTTATATAACACTTTGCTATTATCGAAAGACAATCTAGCAGATGCAATTCTACTCTTTGCACTTACTAAGCTCTGTTCGTTGGGAACAACTCTAATCTTAGCAATTAGATCGCCTTTTTTTACAATGTCTCCCTCTTCAACAAGTATTTTATCGACTATACCCGAAATTTGTGGCTTTAGTTCAATCTCTTCTTCTGGATTTAATTTACCTGTTGCCACTGCTTTGGTGTTTATTGAAGTATAAAATGGCGCTTCAACTTTATAGTCTACAACATCTTTTGAATTGGCATCTTTAAAATATTTTAATACCCATGCTAATAGTATGATAGCTACTATTATTAAAATAATTCTTACTGTTTTATTCATTTTTTTGATTGTTTATTCTTCTCTTAATGCTTCTATTGGTTTTACACTTGTTGCTTTAAATGCGGGGATTAATCCGATTAAAGTTCCTAAAATCACTAATATTATTAATGCTATAAATACAACGGCTATAGATACGGATGCATTCACTATAGCTGCATCATCTCCTTGACCATAAGCAGCATCCAGGCCTATTAAAATCCATCCTCCTGATATGATTCCTAAAATACCAGCAACTAATGTTAAGAAAACCGCTTCAACAACTATTTGTCTTTTAATCTCAAACGGAGTAGCTCCCAAAGCACGACGTACACCTATTTCTTTGGTTCGTTCTTTTACAGTAATAAGCAAAATATTACCTATGGCAAATACACCTGCAATTAATGTGGCTATACCAACAAACCATGTTAAAAATTGCATTCCCGTTAAAAACCCTGTCACTTTTCCAATCTCTTTTCCAGCATTAGCACTACCCAAAGCTCTATTATCTTTTGGGTGTATATCATTTAAGTTTTTTAATAGTAACTTGGCATCCTTTTCTATTTGTACAATATCATATTCCAGTTCCCCAGTAATCATCATCCAACCAATTTTATCTCCTGTGTTATAAATTCCTTGAAATGTAGTAAATGGAATATGCATATCTATTGGTGGCCCCATATTGATATTAGAAGTTTTAAACATCCCAATAACTTTAAAGTTTATATTGTTTATTTGGACATACGCTCCTATAGCGTTTTCATTTTTTTCAAAGAGCTGTTTATAGACGTCTTCTGATAAAACAACTACTTTTTTGTCAAAATCAATATCATTTTGATTGATAAAACGTCCATGAATTAGCTTCTTCTTTTCAACTTTATCTAACAATGGATAATCGCCAGCAATTCTAAAACTCCCAGAAAGGAAATTTCTAACAACTGTTGCTTGATTCTGACTTCTTGGAACAACAAACTCAATGCCTTCAACATTCTCCTTAATCAATTTTGTATCGCGCAACGATAATTGTACACGTCTTCCTTCTTGAAATCCTTTAAATGGCTTGCCTGTGTTTTGCCCCCAAATAAAAACACTATTGGTTGCAAAATCACCAAATAAACGATTAAATGAGTTCTCTAATCCTCTGGCAGAACCTAATAATCCAATTAATAATAGAATGCCCCACCAAACACCTACCATCGTCAAAACAGACCTTAATTTATTTTTACTAAAGCTATCGTAAACTTCTTGCCAGGTATCTCTATCAAATAAAAACTTAAACATATTAGTCGTTTCTTAGTGCTACTATAGGTTTTATTCTTGATGCTTTTTTTGCTGGCAAATAACCTGCAATGGCTCCTGCAAGTATTAAAGTAATAGTAGCTCCAATAACCAAACTAGTACTAACACCAGGGTCTTTTATAAAGTATGTTTTTAAGCTAGGTCCTACCAATTCTAGCACTCCCATCCCTATTAATAAACCAAAATATCCTGCAATCGCAGTTATAATAATGCTTTCAATTAAAATAATTGAAACAATTGATCTAGGGGAAGCACCTAATGCTTTACGGATTCCTATTTCTTTTGTGCGTTCTTTTACAATAAAAATCATAATGTTACTAATCCCTACAACACCAGCTATAAGTGTCCCAAAACCGATAACCAAAATAATAACATTGAGCCCAAAAGTCATTTGTCCAACAGCTTTGGTTCCTTCTGCCATATTTTGAACTCTTATAGCACGTTGGTCACTTCTGGCTACAGAAAAACGGTCTTTCATTTTTTTAGTAATATTATTCCCAAAAGAAATCGCTTGGTTATAATTTAATTTCGGATTAAAGGTTAGATGCATTAAATCTATGTAATCATTATTCCCATAAAGTTTTTGCGCAGTTGTTAATGGGGTATAAATTACATTTTCCTCATTATAACCTTCATCATCTGTGAAAACCCCTACAATCTTATATTGAATTCCATTCAGATTAATATATTTTCCGATTGGATTCGTTTTTAAAAACAAATCATCTTCAACGACTTTACCAATAACAGCTACCTTAACATTATTATTTAAATCGTTTTGGTTAATATAACGTCCATCTTTTATTTGAGTATTTTCAATAAACATGTATTCTGGATGGACTGCCCTTACTTGATAATTATTTTTTTTGTTTTTATACGAAGCATTTACGTTCCTATGTACTTTAGATGTTATATATTGTACTTTATCACCAAATTCGTCCAATAGATAATCATAATCTTCATTTTTAAATTGAATGCGCCGTCCAGCTTGAAGCCCTTTATGCGCTTTACTTGTTCTCCCAGGAAATATAACTATAGAATTTGTTGCATCTGTTCCAAAAGCTTCAGCAAAAGTATTGTTTAGACCATTAGCAATTCCAAAAAGGATGGTGAACAATAGAATGGCAAATGCTACTGTAAAACCAGACAATAAACTTCTGGTTCTATTTTTATTAATACTCTGAAATATTTCCCGCCAAAGGTCTAAATCAAACATACTGTTCTGCCCTTACTTGTTCTACTTTCTTGTCTTCCATAATAACACCATCACGTAAGCGAACAACACGCTTACACATACTAGCTATGTCTTCTTCATGCGTTACCATTAAAATGGTTTTACCTTCATCATTTAATTGTTGGATAAATGCCATGATCTCGTGCGATGTTTTTGTATCCAAGGCTCCTGTAGGCTCATCTGCCAACAACAGTTTAGGATTTGCTGCTAGGGCTCTAGCTATCGCAACACGCTGATTCTGTCCTCCAGAAAGTTCTTTTGGTAAATGCTGCGCCCAATCTGCCAAGCCTACCTTTTCTAAATGAAACAAGGCTTTTTCCTGACGTTCCTTTCGTTTCATACCTTGGTAGTACAAAGGTAATGCTACATTTTCCAGAGCATTTTTATAATTAATAAGGTTAAATGACTGAAAAATAAATCCTAAAAACTTGTTTCTATATACAGCGGCTTTCTTTTCGGTAAGATCTTTTATTGGTAATCCATCCAATATGTAATCCCCAGAGTCGGCTTCATCCAACATCCCTATTATATTTAGCAATGTAGATTTACCTGAGCCTGAAGATCCCATGATTGCTACCATTTCACCTTCTTCAACTTTAAGGTCTATACCTTTTAAAACATGTAAACTAGAATCTCCTATTGGGTAGGATTTGTGCAACTGATTTATTTTTAACATTTCTTCGATTGATTAGTGCAAAACTATAGAGCTTTACAGTTAGACTTAAAAGACAAAGAAATGTTACAAAAATTGTTCCGAAAAGTTTTTATTATTTATTTAACTTATTGTATTTCTTATAAATAAAATATGCCAAGCCTCCAACAAGAATATATGGAATAGCCATTAAATATACAATGCCATCGTTAATCCCTTCTGCTGCCGTTTGCCCTTCTTCGCTTTCTAAAACAGCGCGACACATAGCACACTGCGCATTAGTCTCTAAAAAAAAGAGAAAGGTAAAGACCAAAAAGAGTATTTTGTTTTTCATTTTACAGATTCTTATGCTTCACTCAGAATGACGCCAAATATTAAAGTTTACAGATCCCGCCCTATGGCGGGATTAATTCAACGAACTACTTCAAGTTCAAAGTGCCTGCTCCTTGAAGCAGAGTTTCATTAATAATACGGTGAGATCATAATATAAACGATAACACCAGTTATAGCAACATACAACCATAAAGGAAATGTTATTTTTGCTATTTTTTTATGCTTTTCTATATTGTTTGTAATCCCCCTAACATAAGTAATTAATACAAATGGAATAATGATGATCGATAATAAAATATGCGTCAATAATATGAAATAGTAGGCATATTTTATAGTGCCTTCACCTCCAAATTTAGTGGAATCGCTAGTCATATGGTAGGCCACATACATCACTAAAAACGACACAGAAAGTATGATAGCCAGCTTCATAAGTTTTTCATGCATGGCTCTGTTTCCCTTTTTAATTTGAAACACTGCTATTATTAAAACGATGGCGGTTATTCCATTAACCGTGGCATAAATAGGGGGTAAAAATGCTAATGGTTTAACATTTGGAATTTTTATTCCAAATAAAGCAGCTACAACTATTGGTATTAATACTGATAATACAACTATTAATTTATTGTATTTTTTAGTGTCTAGAATTTCTTTTGAGCTACTCATTAAGCAATTTTTTAATATCTTCTTTTAATATACTAATTTCTTCTTCTACACCATCGTCATCAACTTGCTCGACTTCCGAGATGATGCCTCTATAATAAATAATCGGATTACCAAAATTATCTTTTCTCGATCGAATGTATCCGTTTTTATCAATTAAAGCAAAATTACCAGAATGCTCAAATCCACCCGCTGCGTCTGCTTCTTCAGCAGTATATAAATTAAACCCTTCATTTGACAACTTGTAAATGGTTTCCTTGTTTCCTGTCATTAAATGCCAATTGGGGTTTGTGACCCCATATTTATTGGCATAAGCCTTAAGAATTTCTGGTGTGTCATAATCTGGGTTTATGGTAAATGACGCTACGCCAAAATCATTAAAATCTTTAAAGGTATTTTGAATTTGAATCAGGTTTGCATTCATTCTTGGACAAATAGTCGGGCATGTTGTAAAAAAGAACTCTATAACATAAACCTTGCCTTCATAATCCTTATTGGTTATTGTTTTCCCTTCCTGATTTGTAAAAGAAAAAGCAGGTACTTTTTTGGGTTCTCCATTTATTTCAATAAAAGCTAAATCTGACACTGTAGACTTCTTATCATCAGCAAAATCACTTCTACTTTCGTTTCTTATAATGTCTTTATTAGAAATTCTATCTACAATTTTCGGTATAAAAATAATGCCAAAAACCAGAATGATAAATGCTATTCCTATATATGAATAATTCGTTTTTTTACTCATTTTTTTTGTTTTTATAATCCCTGCAATTTGTGTTGATTTCCTTTCTGCAAGGCAGGAATCCTAATAATTCTTAGTTTGAAAGTTCATTAAGTAGATTCTTGGCTTTATTTCGACTACCTGTTCAATATAAACTGTAGAACAACAACTCAATTTAATTCAGCCTTTAAATCACTAGCTCTTCTTGTATCAGAATTAAATTCTCCCTTTCTTTTCTGCCTATATTCTGTAAATAAAATACGCATATCCTCGCTCATTTTATTTTTTATTTCTGCTACTTCGATACAATCATAAGAATCTAGACCATATATAGATTTGTTTTTTTCAATTTCGTTATCAGTTCGATCGTCAAGACGCCCACGTTGGTTCAAATCTTTATCTATAATAAATACTTGATCTGTGTCTAAATACTCTGAAAGGTTTGCGTTACTTTTTAAGCTAAAGAACACCTTTTGAATATTTTTGTATCCTCCAAAGACAAAATGCCAAAACCTCAAATCTTCATACGAGCTAATTTCTGCTTTGAGTTCATCAACAGCCGCCTGTGTACCCTGAGGCATGAGTATAACTATTTGAAATTTTTTAAAACCCTTAAATTTATCGTATACCAGTTCTTTTAAATTAGATGCCGTTGTTGCTTTATCTAAAGGACGACTCCCAAAAAACCCCAACACTGTAATATGATCTTTTAAAAGGATTTGTTCTTCTGAATCTGAAGAAAATTGTTCTAAATCTAAAACCGACTCATTAACAATATCAAGTGGTGTGTAATTATGGGTTGCTGGATATAGAAACAACAAAAACATTACAGGAAGAAAAAACAAAACTCCTAAAACCACGTACCGACTTATTTTTTTGTAATCCATCAAATAACATTATTTCTATAAAAATATACGTTTGCAAAAATAAAAAAAGACGGTTTAAAAACCGTCTTTATATCTCTTATTTAACACTTCAAATTCGACTAAACTTAATACGAAAGCAGTGTCGAAAGTAAAATCTTTTAAAAATCTCTTTTTATGAATCCATCTTTATATACATTGAATACATAACCGCCTTCTTGTAATAAAATGAATATTAAATATAGAATTAAGAATATGGTAGTCCAAACAACCATACGTCTTAAAGATTTTAGCTCGTCACGCATATGCATGAAATCCCAAGTAATATAATATGCTTTTACAATGGTTAGGATAATGAATATCCAGTTTAAGGCTTTCATCCCTAAAACTTGCCCCATTAAGGCTTCTGGTTTTAAAATACCTAATATAACCTCGATTGCCGTTACAATAGTCAAGAAAATTAAAACACCCCAAATTTTTTGAGTATTTGATTTAAACTTAACTAAACCTCTAAATATTGCTAATTTATGTTCGTGTGCCATTTTAAATGTTTTTCTAGATTTCCTTTTTCAAGGAAATAAAAATATATTTTAATTCAATTAAACCAGGTAGAAGAATGTAAATACAAATACCCAAACTAAATCTACAAAGTGCCAGTATAACCCCACTTTTTCAACCATTTCATAGTTTTTACGTCTCTCGTAAGTTCCTAAAATTACATTAAAGAAAATAATGATGTTTATAACCACTCCAGAAAATACATGGAAACCATGAAACCCAGTTATAAAGAAAAAGAAGTCTGCAAATAAAGGAGAACCATATTCATTAACATGTAAATTTGCTCCTTCTACAACAACTTTTCCGTTTTCTTTTATTTGTCTTAATGATTCAGCTCTTGACAATACCATTTTTTCACCTGCTTCATTAATTATTTGCGTTCTAACCAGAACATTATCGTGAGATTCTAAACCATGTACAACTTCTTCAACCGTATAGGTTGGCAATGTTCCTTCAGATACAAACCACAAGCCACCTTTACGCTCATGCTGCGTTCTTTCGTTATGTGAATCTGCCACAACAAAATCTCTTAATGCTACTCTATGTCCTTCAGTATCTACAAACTGTAAAATATTACCTCCTTTTGTTTGTACAGCACCATAATCACCTTTGATAAAGGTTCCCCATTCCCAAGCTTGTGAGCCAACAAAAATTAAACCACCAATAATGGTTAAGAACATATATAGGGTCACTTTTGCTTTATTTAAATGATGGCCTGCATCTACTGCCAATACCATAGTTACTGACGACATGATAAGCACAAACGTCATAAAAGCTACATAATACATGGGGGCATTTACACCATGTAAAAATGGAAAGTGAGTAAACACTTCATCGGCTATTGGCCATGAATCAATAAATTTAAATCTTGAAAATCCGTAGGCTGCTAAAAACCCTGAGAAAGTTAAAGCATCCGAAACGATGAAAAACCACATCATCATTTTACCATAACTTGCATTTAGAGGTTTATTGCCTCCCCCCCAAGTCTTACCTTCTGTTCCAGTATTTACAACTGTAGTACTCATATATAATGGTTATTTTTTAAAAGTTGCACAAAAATAATCAATTTATTCATCTAATAAAACATCCAACACTAAATTATACATACTTCAAAAAAAAGCTACATTAGATGTTCCACGAGACCATTAAAAATCAATAAAAATCATCGAATGAAATATAAAAACAAAAAGAGATAAACCCATAGTATATCTATGAAATGCCAAAAGGTTGCAGCTAATTCAAAACCAAGCATTTTTGTTTCATCGTACTTTTGTTTAAAATGATTATAAATTACTACCAACAAACAAATTAACCCAACAACCACGTGCAAAATATGTACTATGGCTATTAAATAAATGTAAGACATGGTGACATTACTGGTAGGTCCTGTAAAATTGTAACCCAAATCTATAATTTGCTGAAAACCTAAAAACTGATTAAAAATAAAAACGCCTCCTAAAATAAGTGTTACTAATAGCCAAAGTGTCGTTGCACTTCTATTGCCATTTTTTAAAGCTTTCTTAGCTAAAATAAAAGACAGGCTACTAATAATTATTACTATCGTACTGATTAAAAAAGCATTGGGTAATTCAAAATCTTTTAACCAATCTGGTCTGGAGCTACTTACAATAAATGCACTTGTCCACCCCATAAAAGACATAATGAGCGAAATGATACCAAACCAGAGCATCATTTTTTTTGCTCTGCTATTTTTCTCTTCTTGGGTTCCCTGAGTTAAATCCATTATCTTATAAATTTATCTATGACATACACTATTTGCACAAGTGTTATATAGGAAACACTTGCCAGCATAAGTTGTTTTGCCGCTTTCTCGGTCATTTCTTTAAACAATCGAATGGCATAGTATAACATGCCCAATCCTAAAATAAAAACTAATATGGCAGCAATAATTGACAATTGTAATTTTCCTGTAAATCCAAACACTGGTATAATAGACACCAGTAAGGTCCAAATGGTATACATGATAGTTTGTACCGCGGTTCCTTTATCCTGTTTTCCTGTTGGCAACATAAAGAATCCTCCTTTTTTATAATCATCAAATAAAAACCAGCCAATAGCCCAGAAATGAGGAAATTGCCAAAAAAACTGTAACGCAAATAATGTGCCTGGTTCTATACCAAAGTCATCTGTAGCTGCTACCCATCCCAACATAAATGGAATTGCTCCAGGAATAGCCCCAACAAAAACAGCCAGCGGTGTTTTAGTTTTTAAAGGCGTATATACGCAAGTATATAGAAATATTGAAATCGCGCCAAACATAGCGGTTTGCTTATTGATGATATATAAAATAATAACACCCAACAAAGTAAAGGCTGACGCAATAATAAATGCAGTCGTTACAGACATACGTCCTGCTGGAATAGGCCTGTTTTTAGTACGCTTCATTAAGGCATCTAAATCCTTTTCAATAATTTGATTGAAAGCATTCGATGCGCCTACCATAAAATAGCCTCCCAAAGCCAATAATACTAATGTTTTAAAATCAACTGTATCGACACCTAATAAATAACCTGCCAATGACGAAAAAACCACACTTAATGCTAATCGCATTTTAGTGATTTCTTTAAAATCTGAAATAACAGAAGGTGTTGCTAATGAAGATTTTGAGTTACTCAATATTATATTTGCCTATGGCTTTTTAATTGCGAGTGCAAATATACTCCATAAAAGCGTTTTGAGCAATGGTATGCACATTTTTAATATGTTTATAAAAAATGAGAGACAGAAACAAGTTCAGTATGTTGATATCAGAAATCAAAATACCAGTTAAACAGATCGGTTCTAACTCCAAAATTAAACCAGACCGTATTATTTTTAAAGGTTGCTGTAGTTTCTGCTTCTGGATCAAAGTTCCTAAAACTAATATCTGTAAAGATTTTTAAGTTGGACGCTGGATTAATTAAGTAACCAGTTTGTAAATTACCGTTAAAGGTTTTGGTTTTTATACCCTGACCTACTTTAACCCCAGTATCAAAAGGTCGGTCGTTATAATCTCTATAAACATCGCCCCCATAGCTAAAATTGTCTGTGCCATCGTTAAAATCGAATCCTCGTATACCAAAAATAAGCTTAGCATCTGCAAACCAACGTTTATACTTATAACGCCCTATTAAAATGGCTTCACTAAAGTTTGCGCCCCACAAATGTGCCATCGGTTGGTTATTGTGCGCATAATTTAGTACAACAGTATTATGCGAATACGTATATGGTCTTATTCTGTTATATTCAAATTGTAACAATAGGTTATCTACTTTAAAAGCATTAAAATATTTAAGCCCCAATTGATAGCCAAACTTATTTTTCCAACTTTTCTCACCCCCCTTAACATCACTAAGGGAAAATTCATCTAAAATAAATTGACTATAAATATTTATATTATCATTCCATTTGTACTTAGCAGAGGCTCCAAGAAGTGCATTACCTGCGCCTTGCCCCGTCTCAAACTCAATAGCTCTAAAAAATATAATAGGGTTTAGGTAATTAATATCGAAACCCCTGTCGTTGGAGTTCGTCCAAAGTACCGATTCGAATAATCCAATATTCAATCGCTTAGATACGTTCCAACTCAGATAATGATTTGCCATGTATTTGGTTAAAAAAGCTTTGTCGGCAACCACTTCTGGCCTGACATCTTTTAACCACATCCATGTATTTGTATATTTTATTTTCCAGAACTTTGTATTTACCTTTAAAAAGGTATGCGGACTTGTTACATCACTAAGCAATAATGACCGATAACCATCTCCAATAAAGTTTTTACCATGCCCAAATTGAATATTTAAAAACTTAGCTGGAGAGTAGGATAAATAGGCTTCTGCCACAGGGTAATCATAAGAATCTGTTTTAAACCGTTTTGCTATACCGCGTCCAGGAATGATTGCTGGATCGGGGCCAAAGGCCTTTAAGCTTTCTGCATATTGGTTTACATATTGCGCAAACCTCCCTTGGCTCTCAAAAACGGTTGTATAAAAATTAAACTTCTTTCCTAAACCTCCCTGCACTAAAATGCCTCTTGTATTATTGTACGTTGTACCAAAACTGGCATCAGTATCTTTTCCTACTTGTAAATCCAATATAGGATCGACCGTAAACCAATAATCTTTGCCTTGTAATTGTACTAAATGTTCATTCCAAAGTTTTTTACCCGCCCAAGTGTCTGTTTCCTTTGTTAATTTTTTCTTTTCCGCTTTAAAATCATAATATGCTGAAACTTCATCATACATAAATGGTTTTGATGCAGTATGACTATTGGTTCCAACAAGATTCATACGGCTATCAAACCTCGCATAATCACTATGTGTAAACGGAATGTTTAATTGACTGTTAAAAGCTTTATTTTCAAAAGTTTTTATATCAGCATTCACATTATCAAACTCCGTTTTTGCTAGTTGCTCCAGTTTCGTTATTTTATTCTCTTTTCTTACCTCTTGTGGTTTTATGGCTGGATCAACTAAAGGGATTTTTACTGATATTGAATACTGTTTATATGTTTTTCGAGTATTATAAGTGGCTGGCTTTACGTTTGGGAAGGTTGCAAACACACGTTTAGTTTCTTCCTTTAACTCATTATAAATAGCATCAATATAAATAACCTTAAACTGCCCAAGGGTATCTACTTCAAAAAGAACAGCTACTTCTCCTTTATATTTTTCGTCATGGATTTTTTGAGGGACTTTAAAATTTTTATAAATATGCTCGAACACATTTCTGTCAAAGCATTTTTGTAAAGAATCAATAACAACATTGTCACAATTTGGAAAAACCGGTGGCTTTTCAGACCAGTAAACATCTTGTGAATAACTGTTATAGTGAACCAAAAGTAGGAATAGTACAATGAATCTCTTCATGAACATGGGTTAATAATTAGTTTAGCGCTGAAAGATACTATATTTTTTTAGATTGCTAATTCATAAAAAAGCTCGAATTTACTTCCAAATATCTATATTATTCATGTTTGAACAAGACATAAAACCGCTTTGCCGTAAGAACCAAGAACAAAGACTTGATTGTAACTGACTGACAAATAGGTGTTATTTTCTATAAACTTAATGGCTCAGGTGGTTTTTGAAACTCGACACAATTGACTATATCTAACGCATAAGTTCCAATCAATAAAAAACCGTTATCATTAGAAAAGGATAACGGTTTAAAGGTTTAAAAATTATTTATGATCAAGTTAATTATTAACCTCAAAGACAATGGGTAATGTATACATGACTCCCACGTTTTTATCTTGCTGCTTTGCTGGTGTCATTTCTGGTATAATATTAATAACACGTTCTGCTTCTTTTTCTAAAACTGGATGTGGCGCTCTAATTCTAATATCGGTGACCTTGCCTGCTTTATCTATTTTAAATACGGTGTGTATAACTTGTCTTCCCGAAAGGCCATATTCGCTCCCTAAATCTGTATCAAATTTTCTTTGAATGAGCTTATTTATTTTTTCGGACATACATTTACGCTTTCCTTCATTCGATTTCTTCTTTTCACAGCCAGGGTATACAGGGACTATCTGAACAAGGTCAACTGGTATAAACACATCTTCAGGTTTATCTACTATAACAATGTCATCTGCATCCACTGGCGGATTGTTATTCACAACAGGATCCTTGGGAGTGTCATCTATTATAGGATTTTCAGGTGTATCATCTGGTACTTCTACATATTTCTCTGATGGTTTTTTCTGTTTTTGTTTAACAGGTTCTTTGATTGATGGAGGCTCTGGCTTTATTCTTGGAATATCAATACTATAGGGCTCATCTAATGGAGGATTTCCTCCATAAGTCGGAATAGTGGTTTGAAATGTCATTTCTAGCAAGCCAAAGGCTGCTAGTAAAGCTACAATTAACCCTATTTGGAAGTAAAGGGTTGTGTTTTTTTGTAAATTTGCATCATGCTTTTGTGATTTTTTCACGATTTGCTCATTTTGCCGAATGAGTTCGTGAGTTTTTTTTTGATTACTCATAATAATTATAGTATAAATGTTAATATTATGATAAAAGCACAATAAGCATACCAAAAAAAGAAATCCCGTTACAGAATGTGTAACGGGATTTTATATTTGGTTAAATATACTTTTTCACTTCGACTACACTTAGCACTAGTCGCTTAGTGAAAATAGTAAATCTAGTCTTGTACTTGGAAAATTATTGGTAACGAGTATGGAACGTTCACTGGTTTCCCACGTTGTTTTCCTGGCTTCATTTTTGGCAATAAACCAATAACACGTGCCGCTTCTTTTTCTAAACCTGGGTGAGGTGCTCTAGCACGGATACCCGTAATGTTACCTGTTTTGTCAATCTTGAATATTACGTTAATACGCTGTCTTCCTGATAAACCTAAATCACCTGCCAATTCTGTATTGAATTTTCTATTCACAAATTGCGATATCTTTTTGGACATACAATCTCTTTTCTTGGTATTGCTTTTCTGCTTTTCACATCCTGGGAAAACAGGCACATTTTCAATTACAGAGAATGGTACATCTATATCTTCTTCCACTTCCTCTACTTCTACTTCTTCCACCTCAACAATTTCAGTTTCTTGATCTACCTCAGTAGACTCTATAACTGTTTCTTCTATTTCCACCTCATCTTCAACAATCTCAATAACCTCAGGCGCTGCTGGCGGTGGCGGTGGTGGTGGTGGTGTTTGGATTTGTTCAGTAATTGGGATTTCTTCTTCCAATTCTTCATCCATATTTACCATTCCTATATCTGTATCGGCCTTATCATAGGTTTTATAATTGATAGCATAGTTTGTTAAAAATAACATTAAAGCTAAACCAATAGCGAAGTAAAGTGAACTGTTACGTCCAACATTTGCTTTGGGATTTTTTTTAGGTTCCATAATTTATATCATTTATCAAGATTGCTAAAATAACTATTTATTTATAAAAAAAACAAGTGTTTATTCGTTTTTAACGTGTAAACTGCTTTTAAACCATAATACCGTTGATGCTAATAACGCTCCTAGGCTATTTGCTACAGCATCATAAATATCCAAACTTCTTGAAGCTGTTACACTACCTTGCAATACCTCAATAATCGTACCAAATAAAACAGAAAGAATAACGGCTAAAAGCATGGCTTTTCTACTTTTATATTTAAAAGAAAATAAAAATGTGTAAAACCATAAAAGTGTTAAAACAAAATAGGCACAAAAATGAAATATCTTATCTCCAAAGGAAACACCTATATCTGGGACATTATTAAGTTTAATCAAGCTAACCGTGGCTAATGCCAACGAATATATTATGGTTATTATAGGCGTTAATTTTTTAAGCACCTATTACTGCTTTATAATCGTCTGCAGACATAAGACCTTCTACTTGGTTAAGATCTGAACATTTTACTTTTATCATCCATCCATCACCATAAGGATCACTATTTACTTTTTCTGGTTCATCTTCTAGTGCTTCATTAAATTCTATAATTTCTCCAGACAATGGCAAAAACAAGTCTGACACCGTTTTTACTGCTTCAACCGTTCCAAAGATTTCTTCAGCATCCAACGTTTCATCAACAGTCTCTACTTCAACATATACAATATCACCTAATTCACTTTGCGCAAAATCTGTGATACCAATAGTAGCAATATCTCCTTCGATTTTAATCCATTCGTGATCTTTGGTGTATTTTAATTCTGATGGAATATTCATAATGTTAATTTAAATTCATTTATTCAACAAATGTATTTATTCAAATTTTAAATTCAAATACTTATTTGTTAATTCCCAAAATTATATCTGATAGTAAAACCAGATCGAATCGTAGTTTGTGGAAATGCTGTAGAGATGGCATATTCTGAAAACGAATAATCAAAATAAAAAAGTGCTGTTAAGTTTTTACTAAACGCATAATCTGCCGAATATTTTATTCCCCAAATGGTTTGTCCGGATGTGACTTGGTTATTTTCTAAATCTAAATATCTAATAATGGTTTTATTATCTCTAACAGATACATCTGCTTTCATGTTTAAATCGCTTACTACTCGCTTTCTTGGTCCTGCTAATTTTGAACGTATTTTCAAATCTTTAATTCTGTAACCTAAGCCTATAACATATTCATTACCCTGAACTTCAGTCATTAAATTGTTATCAAAGCTAAGCGATAGTAGTCTATCCTTTTTAACTTCAGCTAAGATTTTGATAGAATTCTTCATTTCAAAATCGAGCCTAACCAAAGGACTAAACATCTCGGTTAAGTTAATATTACTCAGCAAACGCTCGTTTTTATAATTACCAGATTGGTCCTTAGTATTATTTGACTGACTATCATAGTCTAAAGCTGGATCGATAGCCTGATAATCTAAATTCGATTGAAACTGATTTATGGTGTATGTTGAACGGTACCCATGTGTTAATGAAAAACGTTTAAAATGTTTCTTAAACCATTTAAACTTCATGAAACCTGTATACTTTAAATCCCAATTAGGAATAGGCACATCTCTAAAGGCGCCTAATTTTACACTATTAGCATCTGTTCCTGTGTAAGCTGCTAAAAAGGCTGGCAATAGCACCGCTTGATTACTTTTTCCGTAGCCTTTTGGGAAACCATCTGCGTCCAGATCGTTTAAGTCTGCTCCATTTCTTGCTGCTAACCTTCTCGCTATAATAAGTCTGTTTGCTCTAAAATCATTAAAAGCTTCTGAAGTATTTTCATCACTTTTACTAAAGGCTGTCTTCAATAAAATGGTTGATATATTAAAATTACCAAACGTATTGGGTGTTAACGATTCATACTCGTAAGTCCCAGGGCTTCCATTAACCCTAAAGTTCTCCGTATAATTTTCGTAATAAGCACGATTTCCTTGAAGGTCAATTTTTAAACTTTTTACAGGCTCTAAACTTGCAGATATATCAATTTGTTTAGTATGGGTTGTTGTATACTGTTGGTTAAATTCGGGAAAAACAGTTAACCAACCTCTTCTCGCAGCAAGATCCCTAACATCGCTTTGGCTTCCAAATGTAAACCCTGCTGTTGGTTTTAAGGTGCCAATAAAGCCAGGTGTTTGCAAATATCCTGGTAAAAATGTTCCGTTATTTTCAGAGTAATTAAATTGAATTCTCTTTATGCTTGTTAAAATATCTACACCCGCATTTAATAATTTTGTAACAGATTGATTTTTCGCTTTTGGTGGAGCTTTTTTCTTCCCATCTGGACCTGGTGGCGTACCTCCATTTGAGGTCGATCTGGATCGCACTCTTTTAATAGGTTTTTTTACCAATCCGATATATTTATAAAACCTATTCATATCTAAAGTCGAATTGATATTATGAACATTTGAATTCTGAATGGTATTACCTAAATCGTAAGTATTAGGATCTCCAGGTAACGAAACATCTCCATACAAATCGGATCCTTTTTGCCATTGGAAATTACCTGTATATTGATACGTGGCATCTAAAAAGCTAAATGTTGGAATTTTATTGATTGGTAACTGATAGGTCATTCCTAAATTCTGACTCTGCCTATTAGGGTCTCCAAAATCTAAGAAGCCATCCCAAACATCTAGTGTTGGGTCTTGTTCGCCATTAATAATATTATCTTTAAAATAATTGCGGACTATATTATTATTAGCTGCCGTAAAGTTTAACTGCAATGATTTTGTTAGATTATAATTAATAGTATATTGAAAATCGAACGTATAATTTCTTCTAAACAGCTCTTCTATACCAATGTTTCCGCCTCCAAGATCAATATCTCTAAACTTTTGTTTATTGAACTGCCTATTAATATCTGTATTAAATGTAAAACTTGTTGGTAATAAATTGACATTGAAGTCTTTTAAAATCTTCCAATACTTCCCAGTAAACAATGAATCATTTTTCTTAAAAGGTTCTACGGTAACTGGATTAAAATTAAATGCATAATTCGCACCTACCCGAACCGTTTTATTAACCGAGTTTTCAATCTCAAAATCTCTATGCTCTACTTTATTGTACGAGTAATTTAAAGTTAAATTCTCCACATCGTAAAAGCGCGGCGTAGCATCTGTTGTTCTTGTTTTTCTAACACCTATAAAATTAATGCTTTGTCTTCTGGTATAATCTTCAGACTGCTCTTTAATCTGATCTCTGTCTGCTTTTGTATCTGCAGCATCCAATCGGGAATCTAAAGTTAAATCTTTATAAAACTGATCATATTTAGGGGTGATAAGTTCTTCACTTTGGGCATAATTAAAAGGCAATTGAATACCCCATTTTTTTGGTAATAACTGTCCAACATTAACATTCGTAACAACATCGTATTGCTGTACATCTTCTAAACTACGCTGACTAGGTCCCTGCTCAAGACCGCCAAAACCAGATGTGCTTTTTCTTCCTGTTGCACTTATATTCGCAAAATCTGCAATATTGGTATCTACACTTAACACAGCAGCCCAACCACCTTCGTTATCCATATCAGACAAACGCAATTCATTAAACCAGACCTTGGTACAGATATTAGAAGTATGTGTATTTTTAACCCCTACCATAAGCGTTCTAATATCTCCAAAATTAGGGTTTCCTTTTATAGCGACACGGTGCTGACCCGTTACATATCCTGCAAATTGATTACTAACCTCGGCAATATCGTTATTAATTACATCATAAAATCTTGGATCATTATTTGGTAAAGGACCATCTGAGATAGCTTGCGCTTTTATTCTTCCTAAAATATCCAATGGTAAATTAATTTCATTCTCAGTAGGCCAAACCTCATTTTCATTAGTGGAATTTTTAGGAGATTTTATTAATGGAATTTCAATTTGATAATAGTTTTCTGTAAGATCATTACCCATTCTAACAAAACCGATCAACCTTTCACTATCCGGAAATCCTACGCCATCTTCTTCGGCATGTATAAACATTCTTAAACGTTTATACTGGCGCATATCTATGCTAATATTTTTAAAAGCACCACGTGAATCCTCTGGTTCTAGGTCACAAACATTGGCTACTAACGATTGTTCGTTTTGACGAACTACGGCATTATTATTGAATAGCTCTTCTGGCTCAACACCTGGGGGGCTTACATAGGTGCCATCATCGCCATTTTCAATAGTTCCTATAATACCCAGTGAAAATTCTGTATCATCATCATCGTTATTAACTTCTTCATCTAAAGTTTGTTTGTAACGTCTCCAATCACTTCTAACCAAATCTAAAGTACCAAAACGAAATACAGTAGGCTCAACAAAATCTTTTAAATACATACGCGCAAAGCGAATGGATCTAAAATCTGCTATATCTCCAACCGATTTGGCGATCTCACTTTCCACAGGAATTCTAAATAAATACCATTTAGGATCGGCTGTTTCACCATTCGGTAATAATCTTCTATTTCTACCTGTTACTTCTTCAACATTTTTTGTGTCAACAATAAATTCGTTATTAACATTTAAAGTCGCTGGAGTAATTTCAAGCTCATATTCAAAATAGCTATCAATCGTGTTCATGGTATTATCACGATTAATATCTTCCACATCGGGCTGGGTATTGGCTGCCCTATCTGTAGTTGTAAACGTTTCTGGTGTGTTTCCTTCTACACCATTGAACTTTTTATAACGTTCGAATATATTCCCTTCTGTATTTAAGAAATAGGTGTAGTTATCGTTGGCTGGATCGTCTCCAAAATCTGAGCCAAATATATTCGCTTCTTCGATATCATCATAACCATCGTAACCAACATCTTGATTGGTTCGCTCTTCGCCTGTAGTATCAAATGCATAAATTAATGATTGATTTTGTGGAACTACTGTTCCCCATGCTGTAGGTTGTAATAAGCCTATATTACCATCTTTAGGCAAACCATTTTCGTATAATTTCCTCCCATCTTTAATAATATCTTCTGAGATATTACCAAGATTGAATACAAGTTTCCCACCAGTACTACCCGGGTTTTCTTCAAAAGGATCCTGTAACCAGAATTCAATATATTCTACATTTTGTTGCTCAAAATCTGTAGATGTTAACTGACGTGTGATCCCTGCCCAACTATTTTGAGGGTTATCGATAATACCATCGGCAGCTGAATCTTGAAAATTATAGGGACCTCTTTCTTCTGGATAATACGCTAAATCGAGTGTAAAAAGCACGGTGTTTTGACCCTGCACAATGTCTCTGTCTGGGAAAAGCTCATTAATAAAGACACGACTTGTATACAGACTAGAGATATCGTCGTCTGATATATCTCCAGGTCGCTGACCACTATAAAATATCGGGTCAATACTATACCAGTTTAAAAGTGCACGATCATATCCGTTTTGAATACCATTTTCATCTTCTGGTCCTTCAGTATAACTTCTACCTAAGTCTAAAGGTCTACTCGATAAAAACCAGGATTGTTGAGATTTTAAGTCGATGGCGTTTTGAGAGCCTTCAAAATCATCCACATACGATGTGGCTTCTCCATTAAAATTGGTTCTTTTGGGAGCACCAGGTGCTAAATAAGCAAACTCCCCTCTTATGGATAAATTTGATTCTACATCGGTGTCAATATTAGGTAGTTTATTCGCTAATCGTGTTAAAAAGGGTACTTTGGTTGCGTAATTACCATTAAGCCCAAAGATGGTATTGTTTATAGGTTCTGACCCGAAATTTGCTTTTTGGGTAATTGGACGTTCGTTTAAATTTAAAAGTGTGGCTCCCAGTACAAAATCCTCATTAAATTTATGCTCGATATTTATCCCTGTGAAACGTCTTGTTTGTTGACCAAAAACGGCATTATTTTCGGTAGATACTTGAATAGGCGTATTGGATGCTTTTAATGCTTCATCTAAAATTTGAACACGTCCCAATTGATAGTTTACAGTATAATCGATCCCTTCAACCAAAACACGTCCGCCTGCCGTCACTCTAACAGATCCTCTCGGCACATTAAAAGCCCCTATTGGAATGCCATCGCCTCCAGTAGATTTATAACGGCCTCGCAATCTGAATTTATTTTTCTCAACTTCCTCTAAAGCAGCTGTTTTGGTACTTTTATAGAGTTCATCGTATACATACTTACTTTGGCTCTCATTATATGAGACATCATTATCATAATCACCACCTCCTAATACATTAAAAAGATATTCCCCAAAAGGTTCTGCACTGGTGAAAACTATTTTTCCATTTTGAGGAATCACAGTAATACCAGGATAAAAATCAAAAAAACCATCACCTCTCGCCTGAGGATCATTATTAAAATTAAGCTTATCTAAATTAAACACTCTTAGTAATGGGACATTTTGTATGAGGTCTTCTTCTCGTGTTGATCCTGTAACTGGATTCCCATTTATATCCAACGCAAAACTAGCGCCCACTGGGGTTATAAAGTTTAGTGGGGATGCTTCGTTATAAAAGATATTAAGCTTAAAATCTTCTGGACTTAAATTGAAAGCACCTGTATCGTAGATGTTCTTCATCATTAAATCCCAAACAGGTTGCTCTACATTGGTAATGCTACTTTTTAATAATTTTAAAACTAAATTAGAATTGACCACTTGTGTTACTTGTCCTGATGAGTTTGTTGTCACATCGGTAGCATCTACACCATCATTTGCAAATTCCCCTACTTGGTATACTTCCCCGCCTAAAGTGTATTGGAATGCTACTGCCAGTACCTCATCATTATTTAAACGTTGATTTAATGAGATATATCCTAATTCTGAATTTAAAGTATATTCTTGGCCATTTATTAATTTCCTGGCATTTTCTAGTTTTGCATAATCAAATCCTTCTGTAACATTTGGTACTGTTATTCCTGACTGCACCGTAGCCACATCCCTAATAGCATCTGTAAGTTGGGATCCAGCGCCTCCAATGTTGGTAGGGTCTAATGCATTATTTGGGTTATTTGGTATGGCACCTGGATTAAGAATATTAACTGCAGATCCTATCTGAGTAGGGTCTGACTCTCCCAAATCTTGAAGCGCCACAATGTTTCTAACATTTTCGGTCCTGTTACTTCTATTGGTAACCCAAAGTTCCAGCCTTGTTATTTGTAGTCCTCTATTGTTAATAAACGGATAATTCTTTAAAGCTGTATCGTAAGTATCTCTAAAATACTGAGCTATAAAGAAGTGCCTGTTTTCATCATAATCTCTAATAAACAAATCAAATTCTTCAACGGTGCCACCTCCTTGGGCTATAACCGTATTGGCTTGTGATTTTTGCTCAGAAAACACTCCCGTCACCGTTGTTTTTCCAAATTGTAACTGAGCTTTTACACCAAATAAACTTTGCGCGCCTGTAATTAATGAGCTATTTAAGGGCATACTTACATTACCGACTTCTATCTTTTGAATAATGTCATCTTCTGTAGGCGCATATTCTAATTTAATAAGGTTTTGAAAGTCGAAAGTAGATTGGGTATCATAATTTGCCGTTACTTGTAAGCGTGTCCCCACTTTCCCTAATAAGCTTAAACTAATCCGCTGGTCAAAATCAAACGTAAAATTACTTCTGTTTCTTGGGGAAAATGACGGATTATCTTGCTTTGAAAATAAGACACCTAAATCCATCTCTACAGATCCTTGAGGAATCACTTCAATAGTATTTCCTCCAAAAATGGTTTCAAAAAAATCTGATTTCACATAAAACTCTGGCAGTAAATTTTTTTGGCCGTCTTTTGCATCGCCTTTTTTACCATCAAATGCATCAATCTTTTCCTTATAATAGGACTTTACATTTTCTTTAGCTACTAAATCGTAGTACTCTTTAGGTGTTAAAATAATTGGAAAATTAATATCAAAATCCCCTATTTTTTCGGTGTAAATATATCTGTTAGTGATTGGGTCGTATGTATACTTAGATTCTACGCTACTAGGATTTGGTGTTTTTAGGCGACCTAAATTAAAACCTGTTTTAACCGAATCCTGTTGAACAGGCTGCTGAGACCACCCTAATAATGAAAAAAGTAGAGCAAAAATAAAAACGGTACTTCGACTTATCCCGACCAAGTCTTTACTGAGCGAAGCCAAAGTAATCAACACAGTTTTTTCAGTATGATAATTTTTAGTTGATTTATAAAATTTGAGATTCGTTTTATTCAAAGTCTATTATAAATTTTTTAAAGCCTGTTTGATAATGCTTTCCACACTGGCATCTGGTTCTGCAATTATAATTTTATCCACAACCCTTTCTGCCTGTTTTTTCACAAAACCAAGCACTTCTAAAGCAGATAACGCTTCATCTTTATTGGTATTGCCTTGAGAAACGGAAACTTCGTCAATATCATAAATCTTTAAGATTTTGTCTTTTAAATCTAGTATGACACGCTGTGCTGTTTTTGCTCCAATACCCTTAATAGATTGAATTAAGGCAACATCGCTTGATGCAATTCCTTCCCTTACCTGTTTTGGTGTTAATGACGACAACATGGTACGTGCAATACTTGCTCCAATGCCGCTTACAGATATTAGCAGTCTAAAAATCTCTCTTTCTGCCAAGGATGAAAACCCATAAAGCGTATGCGAATCTTCTTTAACTTGAAGATGCGTAAAAAGCTTTAAATTCTCATTATTTGGAATTTGAGAAAATGTATGCAGTGAAATATTTAGCATGTACCCAACACCATTACATTCAATAACAACATGTGTTGGATTTTTTTCAGTGAGTTTTCCTTGAATATGGGTTATCATGTATCTTGTTAGTTAACCGATCAAATGTAATAAAATTATTCGCACTAAGTTACTTCCGTCCAGCATTTTCTAACTCCCACTTTTCTTTATACTGGGCATCAATAACAGCAATCGCTGTCATATTTACAATTTCATCAACACTGGCTCCCAACTGTAGAATATGTACTGGTTTTTTCATACCCATCATAATTGGGCCAATGGAATCTGCTTCATGCAATTCTTTTAATAATTTAAAAGTAATATTTGCTGAATCCAGATTTGGAAACACCAAGGCATTTACTTTCTTCCCAACCAATTTTGAAAATGGGAACTTCTCCCGAAGCATATCATCGTTTAATGCAAAATCTGTTTGCAATTCACCATCTACATTCATTTCTGGAAAATGGCGATGCAGGTAAGATACTGCTTCTCGAATCTTGGAAGCTTTCTCATTGTCTGAAGATCCAAAATTAGAATAGGACACCATAGCTAGCACAGGGTCTAAACCAAACATTTTGATAACTTTAGCGGTCATCTGAGTAATTTTAGCTAAATCTTTGGCACTGGGATCAATATTTATTGAGGTATCACTTAAAAATAAAGGCCCTCTTTTTGTCATCATCAAATTGGTTGTTGCCACACGGGTAACGCCATGTACCATACCTATAAGCTCCAACATGGGTTTTACTACGGTGGGGTAATTGCGAGAATATCCCGAAATAAGGGCATCGGCATCGCCTTCATTCACCATCATGGCAGCAAAATAGTTACGTTCTCTCATTAAACGTTGTGCAGAATAATAAGTAACGCCTCTTCGTTTACGTTGCTCCCAATATACTTTGGCATATTTATTTTTTCGTGGATTCTCTTCTTCTGTTTTTGGATCGATTATAGGAATATCTGCATCAAATTCAATTTCAGCCTTAAGAGCTTCTATTGTTTCTTTTCTACCTAGCAGAATAGGGTGTGCTATCCCTTCTTCATATGCTATTTGAGCCGCTTTTAAAACATCTAGTTGATCTGCCTCGGCAAACACGACGCGTTTCGGATTCAGTTTTGCCCTGTTTAACAACAGTCTTACCAACTTATTATCAGAACCTAAACGCTCTAATAATACATCTTTATACTTCTCCCAATCGGTAATAGGGTGTTTGGCAACACCGCTTTCCATAGCTGCTTTGGCAACAGCTGGAGGAATCTCGGCGATGAGTCGAGGGTCAAAAGGTTTTGGTATGATATAATTCTTTCCAAACGTGAGCCTGGTTTCTCCATAGGCTACATTTACTTGTTCTGGAACGGGTTCTTTAGCCAATTTAGCTAAAGCTTTAACCGCAGCCATTTTCATAGCTTCGTTAATTTTTGTCGCGCGAACATCTAATGCGCCTCTAAATATAAATGGAAATCCTAACACATTATTTACCTGGTTAGGGTGGTCGCTACGCCCTGTTGCCATAATAATATCCTTACGAGTCGCTACGGCAATGTCGTATTTTATCTCTGGATCTGGATTGGCCATCGCGAAAACAATGGGGTTCTTAGCCATAGCCAACAACATCTCTGGCGATACAATATTAGCCATTGAAAGACCAATAAAAACATCGGCATCTTTCATGGCTTGGTCTAGTGTATCTATTTTTCTGTGTGTAGCAAACTCTGCTTTTTCTTTAGAAAGATTTTCTCTATCATTTCTTATTACGCCTTTACTATCCAACATCACCATGTTTCCTAGTTTAGCACCACAGGCTTGATATAGGCGAGAACAAGAAATAGCAGCTGCTCCAGCACCGCTTATTACAATTTTAACCTCTTCAATCTTTTTTCCTGCTAACTCTACAGCATTTATCAAGGCAGCAGCTGAAATAATTGCTGTTCCGTGCTGGTCGTCGTGCATCACAGGAATATCGAGCTCTTCCTTAAGACGCCGTTCTATTTCGAAGGCTTCAGGAGCTTTAATATCTTCCAGATTGATTCCTCCAAAAGTAGGCGCAATCATTTTTACTGTCTGGATAAACTCATCAATATTTTCAGTTCCTACTTCAATATCAAAAACATCAATATCTGCAAAAATCTTGAATAGAAGTCCTTTTCCCTCCATAACTGGCTTTGATGCTTCTGGACCAATATTTCCTAGACCCAAAACGGCCGTACCATTAGAAATTACAGCTACCAGATTTCCTTTTGCTGTATATCTATAGGCATTGTCTATGTTTTTTTCAATCTCCAAACAAGGTGCTGCTACTCCTGGAGAATAAGCTAAAGACAAATCTCTTTGACTCGCATACTTTTTGGTTGGAACTACCTGTATTTTTCCTGGAGTTGGTTTTGCGTGATATATAAGGGCCTCTCTTCGTTTGCTTTCTTCACTCATAATGGACTAATTTTTTGAAACCTCAAATATAACAATCCTATCTAACCTTTTAAGCCTTTAATAGAATAAAAGAATTTTTTGAAATGAGCTATCTCAAGGCAAAACCTTAGAAATATACTTAAATAAAACTTAGCGCAGGTTTTATTCTTTGAAGCAAAAAGCCAAAATTTCTGCATCTATCTGGTAAAGAAAGCCGAAAAACTTTTGCGATTAAAAATTGATATTGAAAAGAGACTTATTTGGTTATTTTCGTGAGTTCTCGCGTCCAACGTAATTTTCCTTTTTTACTATAACTTTCAGTTTTAACAATCCCAATACCTTTTACATACCATTCTATACCAGAACCTCTTACTTTAATAAAGCCCAAAGTAAAAATGTAATCGAAAGTCATTTTATAAGCATCAAAGGTTCCTGCCTTGTTTTGGAATGATGCATTTTGGATTACTTTTCGATTATAGACCTTCATATCTGCAAAAGAAGCAGATGAAGCACTATCATCACTTCCTATTTTTAATTCTATAGTCGCATCTTTTAACTCTAACCCTTCTGATAAATTATCTGGAAACTCAACAAAATCACCTTCTGCCCTAACCTGTAAATTACTTTTTTGATCATCATTTTGATGTGCCAAATAACCCGCCATGTCCACATAAAAATTGCCATCTACACATTTTAGTATATCTTTCCTTGCAACGCTTTCTTTATTTTTATTGTTCTTTTGAGTAGATTCAATCTCTATAATTAGTTCGCCATTTATTGTCGTAACCGATTTTACAACATAATTATCTACTGATTTTACTTTTCCTTTTTTGTTGTAATTGGTATACTCTAAACGCATCCCCTCTGTGTAAGGCGAAATTGCTTCACAATTCTGGGAAACAACAACTTGTGAGAGACAAATAAAAATAACTATTAAAAATTTCGTTTTCATCATATGGATTCTTTTTTAAGCAGCAGTAAATATACTAATCCAGTATTAAATAAAGGTTAAAGAAATTAAAAAGCCTTATTATGTTTTTATATAAATGTCCATTTAACTTTTTAAAAACTCGATATTTCTTTTTAATCCCGAATATTTAGTGCGCTTAACTGCAGATTTTTTAAATACCTTACTAAATGTTTCCTGTGTAATCTCCTCCCAATCTTTTCTGGACATAGACAATAGTTCTGGGTGCGGGTTAAACAATGGCTCATTATGCGATTTTGAAAAACGGTTCCATGGACACACATCCTGACACACATCACATCCAAACATCCAGTCATTAAATTGCCCTTTAAATTCTGTCGGGATGCTTTCCTTCAGTTCAATAGTAAAATAGGAAATACATTTACTTCCATCTACGACATAAGGCTCTGTTATTGCTTGTGTTGGACAAGCGTCGATACATGCAGTACATGTACCACAATGATCGGTTGTTGGTAAATCGTATTCCAGATCTAAATCGATAATAAGTTCTGCAATAAAATAAAAAGAGCCTACTTGCTGGGTTAATAAATTGCTATGCTTTCCAATCCAGCCCAATCCACTTTTTGCAGCCCAGGCTTTATCTAAAACGGGTGCAGAGTCTACAAAAGCACGTCCGTGTACCTCTCCAATCTCTTCTTGAATAAAATTTAGAAGTAACTTAAGTTTATCTTTTATCACAAAATGGTAATCTGTTCCATACGCATATTTGCTAATTTTTGGAGCTGTTTTATCTTGCTGATATTCTGATGGATAGTAATTCAATAATAATGAAATAACACTTTTAGAACCTTCTACCAACTTTGTTGGATCTAAGCGTTTATCAAAATGGTTTTCCATGTATTGCATCTCACCATGCATGTTTTTATTAAGCCATCGTTCTAATCTGGGAGCTTCTTCTTCTAAAAACTGTGCCTTACTGATACCGCATGATAAAAATCCGAGTCGCTTTGCTTCGGTTTTTATGAGATTGGTATGTTTTGGTTTTGAATTCATTTTTTGTTGGGCTTCGACAAGCTCAGCCTGACATTATAGTTCCTTAGGTTTTTAAACCAAACTTTATCTTAATATCAACAGGTTTTAGAGTAATTAAAGGATTTACTTTTATGGTATCATTATCTGTAGATATGTCGAATTTTTTCAATATCCTGTTTACTACCAAAATCATTTCGTACATAGCAAAATTATTCCCTATACACAGTCTTGGACCAGCTCCAAAGGGCATATAATAGGACATGATGTCTTTTCTGTTTTCTTCAAAAAAGCGTGATGGCTTGAACAATTCTGGGTTATTCCAGTAATTTTCGTTTCTGTGCAATTCATAAATAGATGCACCTATAATGGTTCCTTCTTTTAGTACATAATTGTCTATTTTATCATCTTCTACATTTACACGATCTGTTATCCAGGCGGGCGGATATAAACGAAGACTTTCTTCAATACAGCACTTGGTATGATTAAGTTGAGAAATTTCTTGTAAAGATGTTAAATCTTTAGCACTAATCTCTTTGATTTCAGTCTCAACTTTTGCTAATTCTTCTATATTTTGAGCCAGCAATTTTAATGTAAATGTTAAAGCATTGGCTGTCGTTTCATGGCCTGCTACAAACAAAATTAATATTTCATCAATCAATTGCTCATTAGTCATGGCTGTTCCGTCTTCATACTTCGCCGAGAGCAGCATATCCAGAAGGTCATCATGTTGATCATTCGACTCACGTCTTTGATCAATAATGGTATTAATAATATTTCGGCTTTCCTTTACCAATTTCATATGATATCTAATCTCACCTGATAGGGTATACCATAATTTCTTATATGGCATCCTTAACTCCTTAACAATAAACAGTTGCAATTTTTCAATGATAAACTGCAATCTTGCTAAAGTTTCTTTTTCTGCCGAAAAATCAAATAAGGATTTAGCAACTACTTCGAAAGCCAACTCATTCATTATTGGGTATAAATCGACAAAACCATCTGGAGTAATTTTATCCACTTGTTCGTTAATGGCCTTATCTATAATTTCAACAAGGCTTTGAATTTTCTCTTTATGAAATGCTGGTTGAATTAATCGACGTTGTTTTAACCAGTAATCACCACTTGAGGTTAATAATCCGTAACCAACGTATTTTGACAAATAGAAAGTTTGAATTTTAGATTTATGGTAGACTTTATGCTTTTTTTGAAGCATGTGCTTAGTAATAACGGCATCTCGTGTTAATATGATATGCCCATAAAAAGGGGACTTGATAGCAAAGGTATCACCAACTTCATTAAACCATTTATTATGGAATGGAATGGGATTTTTTGCTATAGTAGATGATTGTCTTAAGAATTTATAAAAAGGAACCTTATTTGGATACTTGTATTTTGGCATAAATAAATGATTAATAAGATTCTTAAAGAGCCTTTAGATCAAAATAACCCACCTTGGATGTTTCCTTTTATTCTTCCTAGATGTTTATATGCTTGATCTGTAACTTCTCGACCGCGTGGTGTACGCATAATAAATCCTTGCTGAATTAAAAAGGGTTCATAAACTTCTTCTATGGTTTCGGGACTTTCACTAACTGCCGTGGCAATCGTGGTTATACCAACAGGACCGCCTTTAAATTTATCTATGATGGTTGATAGAATTTTATTGTCCATTTCGTCCAAACCATGGGCATCAACATTTAATGCTTCTAATGCAAACTTTGCAATTTTAATATCAATAGTCCCGTTACCTTTTATTTGGGCAAAATCCCGAACACGGCGCAATAACGCATTCGCTATTCTGGGAGTTCCCCTGCTTCGTCCAGCAATTTCTATGGCCGCTTCCATAGATATTGGTACGTCTAAAATACTGGCGCTTCGCTGAATGATCGTTGTTAGCAGATCTGTTTTATAATACTGTAATCTGCTTTGAATCCCAAAACGGGCGCGCATTGGGGAGGTTAATAACCCTGAACGGGTTGTCGCACCAACCAGTGTAAACGGATTTAAATTGATCTGTACCGTACGTGCATTGGGGCCCGTCTCAATCATGATATCGATTTTATAATCTTCCATGGCCGAGTACAAATACTCTTCTACGATAGGACTTAACCGATGAATTTCATCAATAAATAAAACGTCACGTTCATCTAAATTAGTTAGCAGCCCCGCTAAATCTCCTGGTTTATCTAAAACTGGACCAGAGGTTACTTTGATACCAACATTGAGTTCGTTTGCCAATATATGTGCTAAGGTTGTTTTACCTAAACCTGGAGGACCATGAAACAACGTATGATCCAGAGCTTCTGTTCTTAAATTTGCTGCCTGAACAAAAATTTGAAGATTCTCCAAGACTTGATCCTGACCTGTAAAATCATCAAATGATAGTGGTCTTAATTTTTTTTCTACATCTAATTCTTCTGGAGAAAAATTTTCGTTGGACGGATCGAGGTTTTCGTTCATATTTAATGCCTTTTGACTGTACTCTAGGTCTTCTTTCCATCTTTATAATAACAAAAAAGTGGGTTTTCATCTTCACAGGAATAACCAAAAGTCCAGTACAAGCAAATATAAAGAAAAAGCCTTTCCAAAAAGGAAAGGCTCAAGCAAATAATTGGTTAAAATTATGGCTAGTTATAAAGGATTGGTTGGTTAATTTGTAATTGTAAATTCGCAGCGTCTGTTTATATCATATTCTTTGTCACTACAGATACCTTCTTTAATACATTCATTAAGCGGTTGCATTTCTCCATAACCAATACTTTTTAATCGGTTTCTACCTATGCCTTTACTTACTAAATATTCTAAAGTGGATGCTGCCCTGCTTTTAGATAAGCTTAAGTTGTATTGATCTGGACCTCGTGCATCTGTGTGTGCTGAAACTTCGACTTCCATTTCTGGGTACTTTTTCATTAAATCCACAAGCACGTTCAACGTTGTTGCAGCATCTTCGCGAATGTTAGACTTATCGAAATCGAAATAGATTTTATCTAATTGAATTTGAACATCGCCTTTGTTATTTTCTTTTACACGCTCTTCAGCATCTGTATAAGCTTCTAGTGTTAAATAAATATTGTGGCTTATTTTCCCTTTGCTATCTGTTGAGAATTCAACATCCTGTGGGATGTATGCTTTTCGTGTTCCTCGAACTTTATACTTTTTGTTAGGTTCTATTTTAAATAGATAATCTGCTTTTTCCCCTACGATAGTATCTTGAATTACCGTACCTGTTTCATCAAATAATGTTACTAAAGAGCCTGCTAATAGTTCTTTACTGCTTTTATCCTGTACAATACCTTCTACCAAATACTTGGTCAAAATATTTTCTTCTCTTACAAAGCCATACAACCTGTCGTAACCATTTCTATTTGAAGACACGTAGCCTTTATTATTTTTTTCTCTTATAGTGTATGCAAAATCGTCTAAGCTACTGTTTATGGTGCCTCCTAAGTTTACAGGTTTATCAAAACTGTTATTTACCACATTGCTTCTAAATACATCTAAACCACCATAACCTTGATGACCATCTGACGAAAAATATAACACCCCAAGATCGCTTATATAAGGAAATTGCTCACGGTGTTTTGTATTAACTTTATCTCCCAAGTTTTCTGGCTCTCCATAAGTACCATCGTCGTTTATAGACACTTTATAGATATCGAATCCACCCATAGTTCCAGGCATATCACTAGCAAAATAAAGCGTTTTTCCATCCTTACTTAAGGCTGGATGTTCTGTACTGTATGTATTTGAATTGAATGGCAATTCTGTAACGTTTGTCCAGATACCATCTACCAGCTCTGCCCTAAAAATTTTAATATGTGCAATTCTTTCGGCATCTGTTTTGGTTCGGGTTTTATTGGTTCTATTAAAATACATCGTCTTAGCATCGCTACTAAAGGTGGCGCTACTTTCATGGGACTCTGTATTTATTTCATCTGAAAAGGGTGTAATATTTTCTAAAACTCCATTATCGGTTATTGTTGCTTTATATAAATCTAAATATGGCAATTTATTCCATGAATAGGAGGGGTTTTTACTATTTCTTGCTGAAGCAAAAGCCACTTTATTATCGCTATAGAACGACAAACCAAAATCGCTGGTTGAATTAGCACTTTCAATTTGTTTTAGTTTGAATGTATGTGGCGTTGTTTTATCTAAAGCCTCTATAAAAGCAGACGTATTTATTCTTTTATTGTAATATCTACTTAAATGGAAATCGGCATCTTTATAGTTTTTGGTTCCTTTTAAGGCCTGTGCATATCTAAAATGCAATTCAATATCTATAGAATCCCCATAAGTAACGAATAACTCACGATATGTTTTTATAGCTTTCTGCAAATTCGCATTGTAATAATAGCTATCTGCTAAATTTTGAAGCACTTCTTGGGTACGTTCTTTCTTTTCATAAATTTCTGCCGCTTCAACATAAGCTCTCATTTCGAAAAGCTTATTGGCTCTTTTCAAATTGCCTTTTTGCGCTAATGCTATTCCACTAACTAATAAAAGGCTTGTAAATATGTATATATGTTTTTTCATTTTTATAGTCTTTTTATATTTAGAAGAATCTAGGAGAACGGTCGTACCCGCCTTTAAGTCCGAATAAGTCAACATCAAACAAAATAAATATTTCATGGGACCCCGAATTAAAATCACCTAATGTTGTCGTTGTAAAATCGTAAGCATAGCCAATTTTTAATTCTGGGGTTATTCTAAAACTAGCCAATCCGCTTATGGCATCATCTAATCGGTATCCTACCCCTACTTCAAATCTGTCATTAAATAACACATTAGCTGTTATATCTAGAGCAAAAGGGGCACCTCTAACTGATTTAGCCATAAAGGCCGGTTTAAATTTTAAGTCCCTGTTAATATCAAAAACATAACCTCCAGTTAAAAAATAATGAATGTCCTGAATACCTGTAGATTTTACACCGTTTTCTGTTTCTATATGCTTTGTTGTTAACAAATTCGGAGCCGATAAACCAATGTAATAATTTTCGGTAAAGTAAAATGCTCCAATACCAAGGTTAGGAAATGTTTTATTGATGTTTTCATTGAATGCCACATCGGTGGTTACGTTACCTGATTGTAAATTGAAGCCATCGAAGTTAACATCAAATAACGTAAATCCTGCCTTAATACCAAGGGATAATTTTGCTTCGAACCCTACGGGTAATACATAAGCAAAATCTGCATAAATATTATTTTCACTTACAACATCACCTATATTATCATTTGTAAATGAAATACCGATTTCTATTTTCTCATTAATGGGTGTATGAGCAAAAAAAGTTCCTGTTTTAGGGGCACCTTCAACACCAACCCATTGTGTTCTGTACATACCTCCCAAATTTAGAATCGCTTCATCTGCTGTTGCATAAGCTGGATTAATAACGCTCATATTATACATATACTGTGTAAATTGAGGGTCTTGTTGTGCTAAACTTTGAAATGACAAGAGCGTCAGACTTAACAAAGCAGCTATTTTATGATATATATTTAAATTTTTCATTGTTTCTTAAATTTTGCTTTATCTATAAATTATCTGCTTAAGTATAAGCGTCCTTGTTCTGGTTTGTTTTCTCCATCATTGAAATAGAAAATATAATAATAGACTCCTACCGGTAAATCGCCGTTTCCAACTGTTCTAGATTGATTGGATGTACCATCAAATCTTGGTGTATTGGAATTTCCTTTATAAACAATGTTTCCGTAGCGATTAAAGATTTCTATGACAAAGTCTGGGTATAGTATATGTAGATTATCAAAATCGTACGTATCATTAGTGCCATCTCCATTGGGTGAGAACCCATCTGGAAGTATTAATTTGCCACAAGCTGTTAAATCTGTAGTAACTGCTAAACGAACACTGCTTTCACAACCTGTTGTAGCATCTACTAAAGCGGCATAATAAGTATTATCGTGATCTAAAATGGCATTGCCTGAAACAACTGTACCGTTTGTTGCGGCATCATACCAAACTATATTATCTGTTGAGGCGTTATATTCTGTAATGTTTAATGACAGATCAATAATTGTCGGACCATCATTAATACAATATTCTATCGCAGTGTTTATTAATGTTGGTGTCGGCGTATCATTAACAATTACATCAACCTGTGCACTTATTGAAGATTCGCAACCAGAAGCATTTGTTTGCGTCGCATAATAATCTTCCCCATCTACCAATATATCTGTAACATTAAGCGGCATTGTTAAAGCTACATCTTCATACCAAATAACTGTTCCCGTAACAGTTATGGCCGAATCTAAGTCTGCAACTGTTGGGTTATCTACCAAACAAAATTCCATTGTTGCATTATTTATAACTGGAGGCGAAATATCGCTAACTGTTACCGTTATTTCCGCAAAAGCATCTGTTGTACAAGGCGAGTTTGCTGTCACTGTATACCTGTAAACACCATCTGAATCTACTAAAGGATCGAAAACACCTGTACCACTTGTCAATGCAGGCGACCATGTTCCTCCCGTATCTGCCCCTCCTAAATAGGTAAATAAATCTGTTGGACCATCAATGACACAAATTAGAGTGGTATTACTCGTTCCTGCGTTTGGTGCCTGTGTTACTGTTACTACAACCTGACTACTCGAAGTACCGCAGGCATTAGTATGCGTATACAGATAAGTATCACCCGAATCAACAGCTGGATCAAAAACACCTGTTCCACTTGTTAATGCCGGCGACCATGTCCCTCCTGGATCTGCAGTTCCTAACAGTGTGAACAAATCTGTAGTTCCATCGGTACTACAAGCGTCTAAAATATTATCCGTTCCTGCATTTAAAGGCTCTTCAATAGAAACTGTTATGGTTGTACTGTCATCTATACATGGCGAAGCGGCTACCACATAATACGTAAATTGATAATTATTAGTACTAAATCCTGTAACGTTATATGTTGTTGGATTTACAACTACTGTTCCCGTATTGTCTGGGCCTTCATACCAAGTTCCTCCACTATCCTGAGAACCATCTAAACCATCAAAAAGGTTTATTGTAGTGTTATTACACTCGGAAACCCCAGGGCTATTAGCTACTCCAGCATTTGGAGATTGATAAATTGTGGCGATAACTTCTGTCCTTATTGAGGATTCGCAACCCGTGGTTGCATTTGTTTGAGTTGCATAATAGGTTTCCCCATCTATTAAAGCCGTTGTTCCATCTAAAGGAGAGCCTCCCGTTGCATCATCGTACCATTGTATAGTTGTTCCTGTTGCGACCAAATCTGTAATACTTGCTGCATCACAAAATGCCTGCGATGCTGTTGCTGTTGGTACTGACGTATCATTTATTATAATTGATACAGTTACATCTGGATCATCACAGATTCCAATGGCATCGACATCAAATGTAAAATTGTATGTTCCTATAGCGAGCCCATCTATGGTGACCTCATTTCCCGATAAAGCTCCCGAGGTATCATCATCATTCCATGTCCCTGTCTGGTCTTCTCCTGTTAGTAGATCAAACAAATCTACTGTTTGAGCTGCAGTAATATCTACAATACAAAATTCTGGGAAAGATGACACTGGTGTTCCAGATTCGGGAGCATCGTTAATCGTAACAATTACAGTCGAACTATTCGTACATCCGTTAGTATCTGTTATACTATATGTAAAGTTATAGGATCCAATAGCCAAAGCTGTTAAATCTACATCGCTACCGCTTAATGCACCTGAAGCATTATCGTCTGTCCAGGTACCTCCGCTATCTTCCCCAGTAAGCTGACCGAATAGATCTAAGGGGGAGTTCGCAACTAAATCATTTTCACAATATATGGCTGGTGCTGGTGTCCCTGTATTGGGTAACGGGTTTATTACTATGGAAACGGTTACATTTGGGTCATCACAGCCACCAATGGCATCCACATCGAAAGTGAAATCGTAAGTTCCTGAAGCAAGACCATCGATTGTCACTTCGTTTCCTGATAACGCGCCTGAAGCATCATCATCATTCCATGTTCCTGTCTGGTCCTCACCCGTTAATAAATCGAACAGATTTACCATTTGTACGGTTCCCTGACAAAACTCTGGAAAAGATGCTACTGGTGTTCCAGATTCGGGTGCATCGTTAATCGTGACTATTACAGTCGAACTGTTCGTACATCCGTTAGTATCTGTTATGCTATATGTAAAGTTATAGGATCCAATAGCCAAAGCTGTTAAATCTACATCGCTACCGCTTAATGCACCTGAAGCATTATCGTCTGTCCAGGTACCTCCTGTAGCTTCTCCTGTAAGCTGACCGAATAGATCTAATGGAGAATTTGCAGCTAGCTCATTTTCACAATATATGGCTGGTGCTGGTGTCCCTGTATTGGGTAACGGATTTATTATTATAGAAACGGTCACGTTTGGGTCATCACAGGTTCCAACAACATCCACATCAAAGGTAAAATCATAGGTTCCAGCTATAAGGCCGCTAATAGTAACTTCGTTTCCTGACAGTGCTCCTGAAGCATCATCGTCATTCCATGTCCCTGTCTGGTCTTCGCCTGTTAGTAAATCAAACAAATCTACTGTTTGTACATCCCCTTCACAAAACTCTGGGAAGGTTGCTATTGGTGTTCCAGATTCGGGTGCAGGCTGAACTGTTATGGTTATGGGCTCTGTGTCAGAACACGTTCCATTATCAATCGTGTAGTTAAAAGTATAGGGGCTTCCTGTTACTGTTAGCGTTGTAATGTCTATAGGGTTGGTTACGGGAGCATTTGTTGCATCTGTCCAGACCCCTCCATTATTATCTTGAGATCCATCTAAAGCATTAAATAGATCATAAGGAGAATTTATTATCAACTCATTCTCACAAAATGTAGCATTTATAGCAGTTCCAGCATTGGGATCTGCCAGTACAACAACCTGAACGGTTGTAGATTCTTCGGTACAAGGTGTTAGGCGGTTTTGCGTATATGTAAAATTGTAAGTTCCTGGTGTAAAAGCCCCAGTTGTTAAATCTATAGGTGAGGTGACTGCAGGATCTGTACTTAAAGTTCCTTGGGTCCATTGACCATTGGGGTCATGATTTTCTAATAACGTTGTCAAGTCAAAGTTCGAAGGTAGACCAGATTCACAAAATGTTGCTGGGTTTGCTCCCGATGGATTCCCAGAAGACAATGGTTCGTAAATTGTAATCGCTACGGTTGAAATACCTGGCGGGCAAACACCTGCTGTCGAAATGGTATATGTAAACACATGTGTACCTGCTATTAGCGTTGAAATATTTACAGTTCCTAAGTGTCCGTTTGTTGTTGATAAAGGCCCTGTCCAATTTCCTGTTGTTTGCGGAAAGCCTCCCAGTTCATCAAACAAATTAAAATCTGTAGCAGGTATATTATCTTCACAATATTGCAAAGTTCCTGATGAACCCGCATCTACTGGAGTATCAATATTTACAGTTACTGGTATGGGGTTACTGTCACAGAATATATCGTCTATTTGAACATAATATGTATTCCCATCAACTAATGGTGTTGATAATGATAATGATGGTAATACAGGATTCCCAAAACCATCAAGACCTGAATACCAATTAATATTGGTTGCTAAAGTACCCGTATCTAAATCAGCTAATGTAGGGTTTGTACTTGCACAAAATTCTTGTGGGCTGGTTGGTGTCGGATCTTGTGGCGCATTAATCACAAATATTTGACCTGGTTCAAATTGGCTTCTACATCCTGAGTTATCAATAAATACAACGAGTACGTTTGTTCCAAGCAGTGGTAACACATCGGTAGGGTTTGCCAAAACGGGAGGGTTTGGTGGTATGGATGAATAATATACTTCAACACTCCCACCCGAAGGGATACTAGGTGTCAATACATCATCAATATAATCTTGAATGATAGGGCTTGTATTACTACAATAAATACGGTCTAAAAACCGTCCAGTCGGGTCTATTGTAAAATCTATAGTTATTGATGCCCTAGAACCACAAGAACCAGAATTATCGTCGGCATAATAGACCCCTTCAATGACGAGTCCAGTTGAATCAAAAGGAACACCTCCAGTGGCCACATCATACCATACAATACCATTACCTCCATCTGTTGCATAAGTACTTAAATCGTTAAAAGTAAATCCTGATGCATTACAAATAGCAGGTGGTGCAGGATCTGTTATTGTAGGACACTGTGCATAAACTGACAATGAAGTGCACAAGAACAGTAACATATAGAATGTACTCTTTAATACATTTCTAAATAGTAATGTTGTTTTCATAATCGAAAATTTAGATTCATATCATAAAAGCTTATGGTAAAACGCCTTAAATATTGTCAAGAATTTTAACATAAAGTTTTTAACAAAATCATTCGATGTGCAATTTAACGGATTTTTTTGTGTTTTATCGATTAATTAATGAAATATTTACCATTCATCGATAAAATGAGTATTTAAAAGAGATTTGAAGCTTTTTTAGATTGCTTTTAAAGCTTAAATTATAATTTATAGAATTATTTTGTAAGTATAATCCTACTTAAAAAGAAGAGAAAATGGATAAACAACTAAAAGCCAAAGCCTTTCTAAATTAGAAAGGCTTTGGCTTTATATTAAAAATTATGTTTTTGTATGCTAGTGTTGCAACTCTTCTTCCCCTTCTTTAAGAGGAACATTTTGAGGAACAAAATCTACATCATGACCTGGTTTACTATAATCATAAGCCCAACGATGTACATGAGGAATTTCACCTGGCCAATTTCCATGCATATGTTCTACTGGCGCTGTCCATTCTAATGTTGTTGATTTCCATGGGTTCTGCGGCGCTTTCTTTCCGAAGAAAATACTAACAAAGAAATTGTATAAATAAACGATTTGAACCACACCACCTATTAAAGCAAATATGGTGATAATAACGTTTACATTAGCTAAATCATCAAACAAAGGGAAGTTACTGTTTGTATAGTAACGACGTGGTAATCCAGCCATTCCAATAAAATGCATAGGGAAGAACACACCGTAAGCACATATTGCAGTAATCCAAAAGTGGATGTATCCCAAGTTTTTATTGAGCATTTTACCAAACATTTTTGGATACCAATGGTAAATTCCTGCAAACATACCATATAAAGCGGATATACCCATTACTAAATGGAAGTGAGCAACCACAAAATAGGTATCATGTACATTGATATCTAAAGCACTATCTCCAAGAATAATCCCTGTTAAACCTCCAGTAATAAATGTTGATACAAAACCAATGGAGAATAACATCGCAGGATTCATTTGCAAGTTTCCTTTCCAGAGTGTGGTTATCCAGTTAAATGCTTTAACCGCAGATGGTATAGCAATTAACAAGGTTGTGAATGTAAATACAGATCCTAAAAATGGATTCATTCCTGAAACGAACATATGGTGTCCCCATACAATTGTAGATAGGAATGCAATTGCTAATATAGAAGCAATCATCGCACGGTAACCAAAAATAGGCTTACGTGAATTGGATGCCATAATTTCAGACACTAGCCCCATTGCCGGTAATATCACAATATATACTTCTGGATGCCCTAAGAACCAAAATAAATGTTCAAATAAAACAGGAGACCCTCCTTGATAGTGTAATACTTCGCCTTGAATAAATATATCTGATAGGAAGAATGATGTTCCAAAACTTCTATCCATTATTAATAATAAGGCTGCAGATAATAAAACAGGAAATGAAACCACCCCAATAATTGCTGTCACAAAAAATGCCCAGATCGTTAATGGTAGTCTAGTCATAGACATCCCTTTAGTACGTAAGTTAATAACTGTAACGATATAGTTAAGTGATCCTAATAATGAGGAAGCAATGAATATTGCCATAGATACTAACCATAAAGTCATACCCATACCAGAACCTCCTTGAGCCATAGGTAAAGCACTTAATGGTGGATAAATAGTCCACCCAGCTGCAGCAGGGCCTGCTTCTACAAATAAAGATATGACCATGATTATACTTGATAAGAAGAATAACCAATAAGATACCATATTTAAAAAGCCTGATGCCATATCTCTTGCACCAATTTGTAACGGAATTAATAAGTTACTAAATGTACCACTTAAACCAGCTGTTAATACAAAGAATACCATAATGGTACCATGTATGGTTACCAATGCTAGATAAATATCTGCATCCATAACACCATCTGGAGCCCATTTACCTAATAATGCTTCAAACAATACATTAGGTTCTTCAGGCCATGCGATTTGCATACGAAACATCATAGACATTAATACCCCTATAACGCCCATAATGGTACCTGTAATCAGGTACTGCTTTGCAATCATTTTATGGTCTTGACTAAATATATATTTAGTTACAAACGTTTCTTTATGATGATGTCCGTGGTCGTCGTCGTGTGCGTGAGTATCTGCGTGTGCTGACATAATCTTATATCGTTTTTATCTTTTAATTAGTTAATTTATTAGAGAGTTTTTAAATGCTTTTTGTTCTTTTATCCAAGCATCATATTCTTCTTGAGTTTCTACTACGATCTTCATTTGCATGTTGTAGTGAGACTTCCCACAAATTTTATTACATATTAACAAGTAATCAAACGTGTACGGCTCTAAAGGCTCTTCTCCTTTAGCTAATAAAGGTTTACTATTCTCTACTCTAATATCATTAATTTTTTTAACTTTCTCTTTCATTTGAGGTGTTTCACGCATATCTGCCGTCGTAACTGTTGGTGTAAAACCAAATTGGGTAATCATACCTGGTACACAATTCATTTGTGCTCTAAAGTGTGGCATGTAAGCGGAGTGTAATACATCTTGAGAACGCATTTTGAATAATACAGGTTTTCCAACTGGCAAATGTAATTCTGTGGTAATGACGTCATCTTGCGCATTAGGATCTGCTTCATCTAAACCTAAGATATTGGCGCGATCGATATCAATTAAACGCACATTGGCTTTTCCCAAAGTGTTATCTGCACCACCATATCTGGCTTTCCAGTTAAACTGTTGTGCATATAACTCTACTACCAAAGGGTCATCACTTTCATCAACACCCATTATATTAATCCAAGTGCTTAATCCGTATATAATCAAACCAGCTAGAACGATTACAGGAATGATTGTCCAAATGGCTTCTAGTTTATTATTATCTGCAAAGAATAAGGCTTTCTTTCCTTTTTCACCTTTATATTTAAAGGCAAAATAATGTAATAGAAACTGTGTGATGGTCTGTACTATAAAGATAATTACCATAGAGATAACCATTAAATTATCAATAGTTGGACCGTGTGCAGAAGCAGAATTTGACATTAATGGTAAATCACCCCATTTTACAAAGCATACAATAGTTATTACATAAATGAAAGCTAAAAAGCCCATCATTAAATACCCATTCATTGTATTATCCTTATCGGTAGCAACTCCTGTATTTTCGTTTTTAGCTTGTGCTAAATCAAAAATCTTTACCATCTGCCAAATGGCTACTAAAATAAATACTAAAACTATAATTGTTAATAAAGCAGTCATTGTTATCGTTCGTCTTTATTTATATCTTAATTAATAATGAAAATCTTCACTTTCTTTTCTAAAAGGATATCCTTTTACTAGTAATGGTGCTTTGGTTAAAGCAGTAAATACTATAAATATGAATAGCCCTGCGAATAGTAATACCGAGCTTATTTCTGGAATTCCTATAAACCATCTATCACCAACAGTAGCTGGCATGATCATATTGAAAATATCAATATAATGACCTGCTAATATTACCAATCCAGCCATAACAACAAACCAAGGAATACGTTTGTAATCGGCGTTCATTAACATAAGTATCGGGAATACAAAGTTCATAACAACCATACCCAAGAATGGTAATTTATAATCTTGGAAACGCGTTACAAAATAAGTCACCTCTTCTGGTATGTTAGAGTACCAAATAAGCATGAATTGTGAGAACCATAAGTAAGTCCAAAATATACTGAATGCAAACATAAACTTAGCCACATCGTGCAAGTGATTCTCATTTACAAATTCTAACTGTCCCTTAGACTTTAAATATAAGGTAATTAATGCCAGCACTGTTATACCACTTACAAACATACTTGCAAATACATACCATCCAAATAATGTAGAGAACCAGTGAGGATCTACACTCATAATCCAGTCCCAAGACATCATAGATTCCGTGTAAATAAAGAATACTAAAAACCCTGCTGCAATACGGAATGATTTTTTAAAGTTACTCTTATCTTCAGCTGTATCTTGAGCAATTGAAAATTTTCGTGAAAAATGACGGTATAAACTCCATCCTGCAATAAAGATTAAGCCACGAATAATAAAACCTGTTTTATTTAGCCAACCAGACTTACCTGCTACCAACTTATCAAAATGCTCACTTTCTGGGTTTACCATATCTGGATTCATCCATACGAATAGATGATCACCTGCAAAAACAGCAATTGCTAATACAATAAGAGCTCCAGGTAATAAATATGCTGTCATACCTTCCATAACCCTAAACAGTACTGGAGACCATCCTGCTTGTGATGCAATTTGTATTGCGTAAAATGCTAATATTCCTAGAGCGATCATCATAAAGAAAAAAGCAGCTACGTATAAAGCAGACCATGGTCTGTTGTGAATTTGATGCTGAACGTGCTCTACATGTTTCTTATGTCCATCAACTTCAGCATGATCATTATTTCCATGACTATCTGCTACGTGTGTATCATGAGCTGGAGCTGCATGCGCAGCTTCTTCTCCGTGCCCACCTCCATGATGTGCTTCTTCTGCAAGCAAGTGCTCAACTTCTTCAAAAGATTTATGAGATGTTATAAAACCATATCCAACACCTAACGCTCCTAAAATCATTAGTATGAAAGAAAATGTCTTTAATTTATTTGAAAATGTATACATATCTATAATAATCTTATCAATCTTACTTTTCTAAATCTGATTTTAACTTCAACACGTATGCTACTACTTGCCAACGTTCTTCTTCCTTCAATTGGTTTGCATAAGAACCCATTGCATTTTTACCATAATAAATAGTATGGTAAATACTTCCAGCAGTTATGGCTCTTCCTGCGTCATCATAACTTGGGATACCAAGAATTTTTTCACGCTTTACAAGCTTTCCTTGGCCATTCCCTTTGTTTCCATGACAAATACCGCAGTATATATCGTATAGTGCTTTTCCTCTATCTAAATCAACTTGAGTAGAATCTAAAGCACTTACCAATGTAGTTTTAGCCAATTCGTACCCTTCTGTTGAATTTTCAATATCAAAAGGTATAAATCCTCTTGGAACAGATCCTTCTGCAGGCAATTGTGCTTCTACACCATTAGGAAACGCTGCTTCTCCATAAGTTTCATATCCTGCAGATTCATACATATTAGGCATGAATTGATAGTTTGGAGCGGTATCTTTTTTACATGATACTGCTACTAAAACCACTGCTACTACTAATATTTTAATTAAGCTTTTCATATGACTAAATTAATGAGCTTCTTTATCAACTAAATTCACTTCAACTGCTCCAGTTTCTTTAAGCAAGTCTTCTAATTCATTTTCGTTACCATGAACGGCGATTTCCATTAAGAAATGGTCGTCTGTTGTTCTTGGATCTGGATTTTCGGCTTTTTTAAATGGCCACATTCTACTGCGTAAGTAAAAAGTAATTACCATTAAATGTGCCGCAAAAAACACCGTTAACTCAAACATAATTGGTACAAATGCTGGCATGTTTTCTAAATAACTAAAACTTGGCTTTCCTCCAATGTTTTGAGGCCAGTCTTCAATCATGATAAAATTCATCATGGTAATAGCCACTGTTAAGCCTACTAACCCATACATAAATGCCGTAATAGCAATACGTGTAGGCGCTAACCCCATAGCTTTGTCTAACCCGTGAACTGGAAATGGTGTATATATTTCTTCTATATGATGCTTTTCTGACTTTACCTTTTTAACAGCAGACATTAATACATCATCATCCGTATAAATAGCGTGAATTACTTTTGAAGCTTCCATATGCTACTCTTAGTTGTTTTTTGTTTCTTTATTATTATCTCCAGAGGTTCTAGGATCTGCACCAGTTCCTACTAAACTCTCTCCTGCTTCTCTTAAGTTCTTATATTTTTCTCCAGAAGATTTTAAAATCGTCTTAACCTCTGCCTGTGCAATTACAGGGAATGTTCTGGAGTATAATAAGAATAGTACAAAGAAGAAACCTATCGTTCCTATAAAAATTCCAATATCCACAAATGTAGGTGAGAACATCGTCCAAGAAGATGGTAAATAATCTCTATGTAATGATGTTACAATAATTACAAAACGTTCAAACCACATCCCTATATTTACCACAATAGAGATAAAGAAAGAGAACATAATACTTGTTCTTAGCTTCTTAAACCACATAAACTGTGGAGAGAATACATTACAAGTCATCATAGCCCAATATGCCCACCAGTAAGGTCCTGTAGCTCTATTTAAGAATGCATATTGTTCATATTCTACACCAGAATACCATGCAATGAATAACTCGGTTATATAAGCGACACCTACAATAGAACCAGTAATCATGATGATAATGTTCATTAATTCTATATGCTGTACTGTAATATAATCTTCAAGGTTACACACTTTTCTCATAATAATAAGAAGTGTATTTACCATTGCAAATCCAGAAAACACCGCTCCTGCAACAAAGTAAGGTGGAAATATAGTGGTATGCCAACCTGGAATTACCGATGTTGCGAAGTCAAACGATACAATAGTATGTACCGAAAGTACTAATGGTGTTGCTAAACCTGCAAGTACCAAAGATACTTCTTCGAAACGTTGCCAATCTTTAGCACGACCAGACCATCCAAAACTTAATAGGGCATATATTTTCTTTTGAAAAGGTTTAATAGCTCTATCACGTAGCATAGCAAAATCTGGTAATAAGCCTGTCCACCAGAATACTAATGATACAGACAAATAAGTCGATATTGCAAATACATCCCAAAGTAATGGCGAGTTAAAGTTTACCCAAAGTGATCCGAACTGATTTGGGATTGGCAATACCCAGTATCCTAACCATGGACGACCCATATGAATGATTGGGAATAATCCTGCCTGAACAACAGAAAATATTGTCATTGCTTCTGCAGAACGGTTAATCGCCATTCTCCATTTCTGACGGAATAATAATAGTACCGCAGAAATAAGTGTTCCTGCATGACCAATACCAACCCACCAAACGAAGTTAGTAATATCCCAAGCCCAACCTACGGTCTTGTTTAAACCCCAGGTTCCAATTCCTGTTGATATCGTATAAATGATACATCCAATTCCCCAAAGAAAAGCGACAAGTGAAATACCAAAAACTATCCACCACTGTTTATTTGCTTTTCCTTCAACAGGTTTTGCCACATCTACAGTAACATCGTGATATGATTTTTCGCCTGTAACTAAAGGTCTTCTAATAGGTGCTTCGTAATGAGACGCCATAATTATATAATTGATTCTTTAATTAGATTTATGCTTCTGTTGTATTTCTCACTTTTGTTTGATACTGTACATTAGGTTTTGTTCCTACATGCTCTAACAAGTGATACATACGGTTATCTTCTTTAAGTTTTGCAACTTTACTCTCTTTATCATTGATGTCACCAAATGTCATAGCGCCGCTGCTACAAGCCGCTGAGCATGCTGTTTGGAATTCACCATCTTTAATTTCACGCCCGTCACGCTTAGCATCAAGGATTGTTTTTTGTGTCATCTGAATACACATAGAACATTTTTCCATTACACCACGAGAACGTACAACAACATCTGGATTTAATACCATACGTCCAAGATCATCATTCATATGATAATCGAACTCATCATTTCCATTGTATAAGAACCAGTTGAAACGACGTACTTTATAAGGACAGTTATTAGCACAATATCTAGTACCTACACAACGGTTATAAGCCATATGATTCTGACCTTGACGACCATGTGAAGTTGCAGCCACAGGACATACAGTTTCACAAGGTGCATGATTACAATGTTGGCACATGACTGGCTGGAATGCTACTTGAGGGTTCTCTGAAGCATTTTCCATTTCACCAAATTCACTTAAAGAACTTCCTAATCCAGATATGCTATCTTTTTTAGTATTATCTCCTTCAAATGATTCTTCAGATGAATAATATCTATCGATACGTAACCAATGCATATCACGGCTACGGCGAACTTCAGTTTTACCAACTACAGGCACATTATTTTCGGCATGACATGCGATCACACAAGCACCACATCCTGTACAGGCGTTTAAATCGATCGACAGGTTGAAATGATGTCCGATTGAACGATCAAATTCATCCCATAAATCAACATCTGGCGATGTTACTGGAGTTTCTTCATGATTTAAAGATACTACAGGAATGGCATTCCAATGTTTTTTATCTTTAGTATTGAAGATCTCTAAAGTCGTTTCTTTAACAATATCTCCACGTCCCATTAAAGTGTTGTGCAATTGCACACAAGCAAACTCATGCTCACCTCCAACGGCTTCAACAGTAACATTTTGTACATTATTGAACCCTTGATATAACGGATAAGCATTAACACCTGTTTGCATTTCTGTCTTTAAGCCTAACTTTTTACCATACCCAAATGACAAACCAACAGATCCTTTTGCTTGTCCAGGCTGTATAATAACAGGAGCCGTAACCGATACACCATTAACGGTAACTTTGGCATAATTACTATTTAATGCACCATTAGCTACATTTTCATTGGTAAGACCTAAAGCATCAGCATCGGCTTTTGATACTGTTAAATAGTTATCCCAAGACGTTCTTGTAATTGGGTCTGGAAACTCTTGTAACCATGGGTTGTTGGCTTGTTGTCCATCACCCATACCTACTTTCGTATATAATGTTAATTCTAATCCTTTACTTTTTGCAGATGCAACAAGTGCTTGAGCTGCATTTCCTGAAAGCGCTGTTTCTGTAGTATCTTCAGCATTATCTGAGCTTGAACTTTCTTCAACAGTATCTTCTGTTTCTGTTGCAATGCTTCCAACGAAAACACCATCGTGCAATGCTTTGTTAAAAGAACTACCTCCTAAAATATCGGTTCCCCAAGCCTCTTTAATATAATTATGGTAAGAAAGATCATTCCCTGTCCATTTTAATAAAGCGTCTTGAAATTGTCTGGTATCAAATAAAGGACGAATGGTTGGTTGCGTTAATGCATAATGTCCTTTTTTAAGTTCTACATCGCCCCAAGATTCTAAATAGTGAGGTGCAGCAGCAAGATATTCAACTTTAGAAGCTGTTTCATCAGCCTTCATTGAAAACGCAATTGACAATTGTGTTTTCTTTAAACCTTCTTCAAATTCCAAAGCATTAGGCAAGGTATATATTGGATTCACACCACTCATGATGATCGCTCCAACCTTACCTGCTTTCATATCAGTAATTAAACCAGCAACAGCTTTATCATTCCCTTGTCGGGTTTTAACCGGTGTTTTAGGGTCGAATGCTTTACTAGTTAAGTATTCGTTTATTTCTAAAGCGACAGTTTGTGCATTGACATCTTGAATTCCTGTCACTACAACACCATTACCTCTTGCTTTTTTAAGTTGCGAAGCTGCACTTTTAACAGCGGCTTCTACTTGTTCAGAAAGACCACTTACCGATACATTATTACCAGTAATAAGGCTATATAATTTAGCTAAAGCTAATTTTTGTTCTGTTGGTTTTAATGGTACACGCTTATCGGCATTCGCACCAGTTAAAGACATATTAGACTCAAACTGCACGTGACGTGACATTTTACCATGATCTGGCACTCTATTTTTAGCATATCCCGAATCGAAACCGCCACCTTGCCAATCACCTAAGAAATCAGCTCCAACAGAGACAATGGTCATCGCTTTTGAGAAGTCGTAATTTGCCAATCCACGCTCGCCATATTTAGCTTGGTAAGCGTCTAATGCTGCCGATTCTGAAACAGCATCATAAATGACATGACGAACATTACCATATTTTTCTTTAAACTCAGAAATCAACTTACTTGTAGATGGACTTGCAAATGTTTGTGTTAATAACACAATATCTTTATTTGCAGCAGCAATATTTGTTAACTTCTCAGAGGTTTCAGCATCAAACACATTCCAAGAAATAGAATTACCTGCTTTCTTTGGGCCTTGAACTCTTAAACTGTCGTACAAACCTAAAACTGAAGCATTCACTCTAGCGTTAGCACTACCGTTAGTAGCTGCCATAGTGTTGTTTTCAATTTTAATTGGACGACCTTCTCTGGTTTTAACTAAAACACTCGCAAAATCAAATCCATTCGCAATGGTAGTTGCATAATGGTTGGCAACACCTGGAATAATTTCCGTTGGTTGCACAACATAAGGAATAGATTTTTTAACAGGACCTTCGCAAGCTGCTAATGATGCAGCTGCTGTACTAAAACCTATATATTTTAAGAAATCGCGACGCGTTGTAGAGGTTTCTTCTAATGTCTCTTTATCACCTAAAAATTCATCAGTAGGAATTTCTTCTACAAACTCGTTTTGTTTTAGCGTCTCAACAATAGAGCTATTCTCGTTTAGCTCTTCAACACTTTTCCAGTATTTCTTGTTTGATGACATATTATATAATTGAATTACTTCTTATTATTTATTCTTAAGTTTCCCGTATTCATGAAAAGGAAAACTACTCTGTTTAGTAATGACATTTTCCACATTCCAGTCCACCCATTTGAGCGGCTGTTAAATTATCTACACCATACTTTTTAGACAACTCTTCATGTATTTTGGTGTAGTAGGCATTATCTTTTACATTCACGTTTGTTGTTCTGTGACACTCAACACACCATCCCATGGTTAATGGTGCATGTTGATACATTACTTCCATTTCCTCAACAGGACCATGACATGTTTGACACTCAACTCCTGCAACCGATACGTGCTGTGAGTGATTAAAATAAACAAAATCTGGCAAGTTATGAATACGTACCCATTTTACTGGCTGAGAATCTCCTGTATATTTTTGCTCGGCATCATCCCATCCAGCAGCGGCATATAACTTCTTAATTTCTTCGTTATAATCAACACCTATCGCTTTTCCTTCAGCCAAAGTTTCAGGAGCGACTTCATAAATAGACTTATGGCAATTCATACACACATTTAAAGAAGGAATCCCAGATGTTTTACTTACCCTTGCAGAAGAATGACAGTATTTACAATCGATACCGTTATCCCCCGCGTGAATTCTGTGCGAATAATGTATTGGCTGCACAGGCTCATACCCTTGATCTACACCAATTTGCATTAAATATCCAAATACAAAATACGCACTGGCTAATAAAAAAAATATGGCTGTAACTAACATTAAGAATTGGTTCTTAACAAAAGCCTTCCATAAAGGTGTTCTTTGAGTCGCTTCTGGCAACTCTATATTTTGCGCTATAGCAAAACGACGTAATGTTTTGTTTACGATATACAATCCAGCAGCCAACAATATAAACAGGATCGCCAAAGCCCCTAAAATAAGTTCGTTTGAAATACCTCCTGAATCAGACGTCGTTGTAGCAGAATCGGTAGCAACCGCCGCAACTGCAGGCGTTGCTTTTTCTTCAGCAGTATATGCAAGAATATTATTTAAATCATCATCAGACAATTGTGGAAATGCCGTCATAGCTGCACCACCGTACTCATTATAAATCTTGTTTGCATAAGCGTCACCTGATTTAATAACACCTGCACTATTACGTATCCAGGCATAAATCCAATCTCTATCTAAACCTTGCTCATCAGACAAACGTTGTTCTACTTTACGCAATGCAGGGCCCGTCATTTTTTTATCTAATTGATGACAAGCAGCACAATTGGCATTAAATAAAGCTTTTCCTTTTGCTGGATCGCCTTCCTGGGCAGAAAGAGAGGTTGTAAACGCTAATAAAATAATTAAGCCTAAACTAAGAATGTTTTTCCCTAATTTACGGTGAATCACCTTTTCCATATTGTTAGTTAAATTAACTTCTAAACTTTGGTATGATTTTTTCTTATAATATATAGAAAAAAGCACAGCTGTAAAATCTCAGGCAAAAGTAATACTTAAAGTCGATTTTAGAAATGTTACAGAACTGTTATTAGTAATTTAGAGACATTCTAAATAATAAAAAGACCCACAATTAAGTTTATATCGTATACATTTGTATAAATATATTTTGAACATGAAATTATTGAATATAAAAATTAGTTTTTTAAGCATTATTTGTTTTGTAATGACCTCAACTTATTGTTTAGCGCAACAGGGCAGTGTTACTGTAAATCAAGACAAAAACATAACAGCATTATTGGATATTAAAAAGAAAACCAATAAAAATGAGGATAATTCCAGAAGATACAAAATACAAATCTATTCTGGGAATCGTTCTGGTGCTTATTCGGCTCAAGAAGAATTTCGTAATTCATTTACAGTTTGGAACCCTATCGTAAGATATGAACCTCCAAATTTTAAAACCTGGCTGGGTAATTTTAGAACGCGCCTAGAAGCAGATAGGGCATTAAAAAAAGTAAAAAAGAAATTCCCTTATGCTTTTATATTTAAGCCTAAAAAATAGTATTGGTCCTAACTTTTGACATTTCAAACACTATAAATTCCTTTTAGTCTTCTTTTTCTTTGCACAAAGTTTTAAATTCAGAAAGCTCTTCTATTCTTTTTAGTTTCTTCATTTAAATTTATTTAATGTTTTTTATAAAATGTTAAATATATAACATTTTATGTTTTTTTGTTAAACCAAAGTGACAAAATTTGTCCCTCCAAGCTTTTAATTTTACAAAAAACAATTAGTCTCTCAAGAAATTTTAAAATTCAAATAGTAATAGATTCCTAATCATAAAAAATATGAAAAGATACTAAATTAAAAAACAAGAGGAAGACTTTATTCTTTATTATTAATTTAAAGATTAGCCTTACAATCCTATATGCGCATATAGCGATTGTCATTTTCCAAAAGTAGAATGCCTAACATAGACTTAACTTAAATCAAAATTAAAATGAAGGATGTTAAATCCAAACAAATATCTTAAAAATGAAAAAAATCTTATTTCTTTTTGGCTTAGCTTCAATTTTAGCAATAAATCTCAAATTCTCAGGTGATTCAGTAATGAACGACAAACTCACTTTAAGTTCCTTAGTAACTTTACAGTCTGCTAACGCAGAATCTGGTGGCATTATGTGCTATGAATCGGCTAGTTATCAACCTGGCTCAGGAAGTTGGCTTTGTCATCCAGATGGCTGTTTTTGGGATGACGATTTCAGAGGAACAACAGCATATAGTTGTAACTAAAATCATTGTCATCTTAAAAATAAAATTCTATAAAACCATTGATTCCTTCAATGGTTTTTAAATTTAAAATCAAAAATATGAAAGAAATCATTTGTCTATTTATAATGAGCATTTTAATTGCAAGTTGTAATAATAATAGAATAAAACCTGATTATATAATAGAAAAATTCCCAAAAGAGGTTGATCTGGTATCAAAAAAAATTCAATTAGCATCTAACACTTTAAATGTAAATAGGGTATTAGTCATTGATTCCTTTTTTGTTATTAGCCAAAAAAGAAAAGACTCAATGTTTTCAATATTTAAATTACCAAGCTTTAATCATTTATATAGTTTTGGAAATAAAGGTAATGGCCCTTTAGAGTTTAATTCGGCTTCAATTCAAACTTTTAAACCTGTTCATAATGAAACTGCTACTTTTGCGATGGGTAATAAAATGACTAATATACAATATTATAAAATACAGGATTTACTTAATAAGAATATTACGCCATACAAAATTTCAAAATTACCCCCAAAGTTGAATTCATTTAGAGATATTATATATGCAAAGGATTCATTAATATTTGGTGCACCTTACGGCAACAATATAGATCTTTTTAAATATGACAATAGTGAATCATTATTAGAAAATTTTGCAGAATACCTAAATGATTATCCTCGTATGGATAGTCACACAAAAAGAGAAGTTTACTCTTGCTATATGACTATCAAACCAGATAATAAAAAATTTGTAAGAACGTACTCCACTATGGGAAGAATAGAAATATTTAACATCTCACAAAACAGAAAAAGACCTATAACATTGGAATATAAATATTTTCCAACCTTAGAAAAAAATCTAAAGATAAATAAATTATCTAAAACTGATCAACCCTTGGATAAAACTAAAGTCTTTTCATGGGGTATTAAAGCCAATAATGATTATATTTTTGTTCAAATATATAATGCAGATTACAATACTTTTATTAAAAACAACTTCCCTTTGGAATCTTTTATCCCGGAAATCCATATTTTTGATTGGCATGGAAAACCAATAGCAAGATGTAAGTTAGATAGTCATTTTGATTTTTTTGATGTTGATAAAGAAAATAGTTATTTATACACAACTAGTTTGTTTGAAAATAATATTATTAGAAGATACGATTTAACTAAACTAAATTCCAATTAATTAAAATGAAGAAAAAACATCTATACTTGTCTATTATCATATTAGTTTTTATTTGTTTTTATTTGGGCTATGGACAAGTCTATTTGAATCAAGAATTAAAAGAAGTCAAAATTCTTAACCATGAATCTCTAGAAAACAAAAAGCATTATATAAACAGTTTAGAAAAACTAATAACCTATGGATACAAGAATACCAAACTTAGTGAGGAAGGTTCAAAAAAATTAAGTTCAATAAACGAAGATAAAATTGTTTTATATGTTACTGATGGCAACTGTAATAGCTGTATCCTAGAAGCTCTTAACTATTTCGATATTCTTAGCAGCAATATAAATAAAGATAAATTTCTGTTTATAGGAAACTTCAAAACTGAAAGTGATTTTAAAAAATATGTTGATGAGAATATATCTAAACTTATAACCAACACTGTTTATTGTAATGATAATGAATTTGGATTTTCAAAAGGCATAAACCATCAACCTCTTATTTTCATTTTAAAAAAAGATTTGAGCATAAACTCACTGTTTATTCCTGATTTTTATCCATATTTTACTGAAAAATACTATACAGAAATACTTCCTTCTTATTTTAAAAAAAAGCAAGTGTTGCACTAGGCATGGTCAGAATTTCTTTCGACCATTTTTTTAAGTTTTAAATTTGTCCTATTTCACTTGACATAGAGCATCAATCATTGTTATGACAGAACCTAAAAGCCCCATTGCAAACCTTCTTTTATTGATTTTAATATACTTATATATTAAGATTAGTACAAGGTATCTTTTCCATTTTTATTTAACGAAACAAGGTGGCTCATTTTAAGTTCATATTTTACAAAAAAAAGAGAACCACAGTATCCTTTTTTCCAGCAACTTCTTTTGGGTAGATCACAAGAACTAAAAAGCATTTGACGTCTTGAATTTAGGTTTTATCCATGGTCAAATGAAAAGAAACCATAGCTAATTCTTCTCTACAGTAACTTTTCCTCTTTTATTGTTAATGAATACTAGCGTAATGATTTATTACAATGTCTTTTTGAATGGCAACTCTCCAAAATAAAATCTGAGTCCTAATAATTATCAAATTAAGATTGTAGTTATATGCCTTTGTTTTTGCCATAATAATAAAAGCAACACCATTCTTTATGACTCTTTTGACACTCTTATTACCTAAACCCTTCTTCCTTTCAATTAATTATTCTTTCACAATAAAGAGAGCGAGCCCAAAAATAATATCCAAATCTGTACGTGAATTTTTAAATGCCTCAACCTTAGCTTTTGTAACTTTAGTATTCCACACGTACAATCGTTTTAAGTTTTTTAATGTAGACAATAGTTCCAGACTTTTATTTTCTATCTGAGTACCATAAAGGTTTAACGATTCTAAATTTTGTAATTCAGACAAAAACGAAATACCTGAATCTGTTATGGGATTAGAATGTAAATTCAACCTTATTAAATGATTCAATTGCCCTATAACCTTGAGGTTATTATCTTTTAATCCTAGGCTGCTTAATTTTAAATGTACTATTTGATCTTTTAGCAAAAGGAGCTCTTCAATACTTTCCAATCCTTTTATATTATTAGGAGACAAGCTTACATCCAACAAATTACTTTCATTACTTAGGCTTTCTATTTTAAATCCTTTAGAACGAAGCGACCTAATAACCAAAGAATCTCCTGCTTCCGCATCTGCTAATAGCGGGTTATTTTGGCTGTCTTTCAAACCCAGAAAATTTTCGAAAAGTTTCGTATTATCTTCATCAAGCTCTATATCTGCCAGTAAGCCTGTTGGACGTGCTCCATTTAAAATCCAAAATTCAATAAGTTTTATATCATCTTCAGAAAAAGGTTTTTTTCCTTCGGGAGGCATAAAATCTTCATGATGTTCTGGTAGTGTTATTCTTTTAAACAGCTCACTCTTTTGTAAATCCTCTGCAACAATCGCGGGCCCGTTTTCTCCTCCTTCTAACATGGAAGCATGCGATGTAAGCAACAAACCACCTTTAGTTTTTTCTAAATTATGACAACTGATACATTTATTAGAAACCATAGGATTAATGACATCTAAAAATATATCTGCAGAATCTAAAACCATAATTGGAGGACGTTTTTTAGGTTTTGGAGCCAATCCTATTATTTTTCTAATTGGTTCTGGTGCATATTGTGTGAGATAGGCAGATCCATGAGTTAAGTTGCCTCCTAAATGTCCTGTTAACCCCAAACCAATAAAAAGGATACCCATCGCAATTGAATTTAAGACAAACGACTTTCGAGTCTTTTTCCAGACCCTTGTACTATAGGCTAACAATGAAAAACAGCCCACCGCTATCCCCAACCATTGGTGGTTAAAAAGAGCATCGGCATCATACCCCCCTTGAAACGATAATAAATACCCTAGAAAACAGGAAAGAATAGCACTAATAGATCCTATAGCCAATGTAAACGAAACCGCTTTATCTAAATATTGAAACCGCTTCTTTTTTGCAAGAAAATGCATGAGTATTCCTATTAATAAAATACCGATCGGAAGATGTACGATTAACGGATGAAATCTGCCTATGAAAATAACAAATTCAGATACCTGGTTTGAAGCTTCCATAAATTATACTCTATGTAATTTATAAGGATATACACCTCCGGCATTCCATTGACATACATACAAATTTTTATCATCGTCTACACATACATCATGACACTGTTTAAAGACAGGTTCCTTTTGTAAAATCAAATCTAATTTTCCGTTTTTATATTTTGGTTTGCTTCCTCCTGGGTTGGATACTACTATATTTTCTTTATTCATAATGGTCACAAAACCTTTATTCATCATCATGTTATAATTGTCCTTTTCCATACCGAAACAAACGGCCGAATAAATGTCATCACCATCAATAACAGGTCTACTTATAAAAGCACCTGGTATATAGTATGATTCAATATAGTTCCCATCTAAGGAAAACCGTTTATAGGAATTTTTAATTCTTGCAGAACAAATTAGTGTGGGATTGTTTGGGTCTCTGGTGTCTAAAGCAACACCATGTGCTTGTTTAAATTTATCGGGTTGCAAAAAACTATCGCCTCCAAACTTTCTAATAAATTCACCTTTACCATTATACTGAAGAATGAATTGAGATCCATAGCCATCGGCGACATAAATGTCGCCATTAGGCCCTATGGCTGTTTCGGTTGGTTTATAGGGTTTGTATTTACTATATACGCCTGCTTCTTGTGGGTTTTTAATTTCTAAAACAATATGACCATTCAATGTGGTTTTTAAAACACGTCCATTACTCGGATCTGTAATATAAAGAAATTCACTTCCATTTTCATCATGAATTGTTAAACCATGAGCACCTTTTAAATGAAGTGTCCAACTATTTATTAGTTTTCCTGATTTATCATAAACAAGCACATTGTTTTTTGGATGATCGGTTAACAGGAAAAGACGTTTCTTCCTATCCATAACCATTTCATGACAATTCTTTACAGGGTGATTTTTCGGATTAAGATCACTCCAGTTTTTCTCTACACGATAACGATAATCCCCATGTCCTATAATATCTTTTGATAGCTCAGGTTTTGATGGTAAAATATTAAAAGAAGACATTGTAGTTGGAGCCAGGACTGTCCCAACGGTTATTATTGATGAAGATTTTATGAAGTTACGTCTACCTATAGATGTTTTCTGCATGTTTTAATATTATTCAAAAAAATGATTCGTAATACTTTTAAATTAATTTAAGCCAAAATATCTTTGACAACCCTGCCATGGACATCTGTTAACCTATAACGCCTGCCTTGATGCTTAAATGTTAGCTTTTCATGATTTATGCCTAAAAGATGTAGTAACGTTGCCTGAAAATCATGGATATGAACACCATCTCGCAATACATTATAACTAAACTCATCGGTTTCGCCATATACCATGCCTGGTTTAACACCTGCTCCAGCCATCCACATGGTAAAACACCCTGGATGATGATCTCTCCCATAACTTGTTGCCGTAAGACGTCCTTGAGAAAAACTCGTTCGTCCAAATTCTCCACCCCATATTACCAAGGTATCTTCCAGAAGTCCACGCTGCTTTAAATCCTGCAACAGGCCTGCTGTCGCCTGGTCAGTATCCTTTGCTTGTCTTTTAATCCCCCCTGGTAGATTACCATGTTGGTCCCAACCTGTATGGTAAAGTTGAATAAACTTCACATCACGCTCTGCCAAACGTCTCGCCTGCAAACAATTTGCCGCATAAGTTCCAGGAATTCTCGCGTCTTCACCATAAAGTTTATAAATGTGCTCAGGTTCTTCTTTAGTATTTACGGCCTCTGGTATGGAACTTTGCATTCTATAAGCCATTTCATATTGCGCAATTTTTGATTGTATTTCGGGGTCTTTCCAAATATCGTATTGATGTTGGTTCAGGTCACTTATATAATTCAAGGCCCTTCTTCTATCCTCATCATGAACACCTTCGGGGTTATTTAAATACAATACAGGATCTTTGCCAGACCTAAATTGAATTCCCTGGTGGTGAGAAGGTAAAAAACCATTTCCCCAAGCTGCCGAGCTTAAAGGTTGTGCGCCCGAGCCTTTAGATAATAACACCACAAAGTTTGGCAAGTTTTTATTATCGCTTCCCAATCCGTAACTTAGCCATGAGCCTATGGATGGTCTGCTCCCTAATTGAGACCCAGTTTGCATAAACATAACAGCTGGTTCATGATTTATAGCTTCTGTATACATGGATTTTATTATACAAAGGTCGTCAACCATCTTAGCTGTATATGGAAAAATTTCACTGACCCAAGCACCAGATTGTCCATGCTGCTTAAAATCGAAAATAGATTTAACCAAAGGAAATGATGATTGATTCGTAACCATTCCAGAGTTACGTTGCATTCCTTTAACAGATGCTGGAATTTCCTTCCCGTGCCATTTGGCCAAAGCAGGTTTATAGTCGAAAGTCTCTAATTGAGATGGCGCACCACTTTGAAAAAGATAAATAACCCTTTTGGCCTTTGCAGGGAAATGTGTTCCATTTAATATACCACCTCCAAGATTCTTATCATTCCCTATCAATGTATTTGCAAAAGCATTTGTTGGCCCCAACATTGATGAAAGGGCTATAGAACCAAACCCCAAGGATGCTTTTTTTAAAAACCCTCTTCGGGTATCCGCAAATTTTAAATGTCTTGTCAATTCGTCCATAATAAATTATCTAAGCGTATAACCTTCTGTTGTATTCATTATCCCATTAATAACTGTTGCCAAGGCAGCAATTTCTATCGAATTATTAGTTTTTGATTTGTAATTTCCAATATTTAAATATGCTTGTGCTTCATCTTTTTTATTAGAAAATCGTCGTACCTCATCAGTATAAAACCTTTCCAGAATATCAAGTTCCTTATTATTTGGGAGTCTGCCTGTACTAATTTTAAAGGCTTGTTTTAATTGTTTAATAGTATCCTTTTCGTAGACATCAATCACATTTTCAGCCAGCACTCTAGCGGCTTCCAAAAATTGAGGGTCATTTAAAAGTACTAAAGCTTGCAAAGGGGTACTGGTTTGTCTACGTTTTACGGTACACACGCTTCTATCTCCGACATCAAAAATAGTCATCGAAGGTGGTGGCGAGGTACGTTTCCATATGGTATACATACTTCTCCTATATAAATTTTCGTCTGTCTCCAATTTATATTTATAGCGCCACACTTTAGTAGTTAGCTCCTCCCATAATCCTTCTGGTTGATATGGATAAACGCTGCGTCCCCCTATTTTTTTAGACAACAATCCGCTTATAGCCAAGGCATTATCGCGAACCATTTCTGCTGGCAACCTAAAACTTGGCCCCCTAGCCAGTAATACATTTTCTGGATCTACTTCCAACAATTTTTCATTTACTTTAGATGTTTGTTGATAGGTAGCAGACATCACTATTAATTTATGAAGCTTTTTAATGTCCCAGCCAGACTCCATAAATGTTACCGCTAACCAATCCAACAGTTCTGGATGTGATGGTAAGCTGCCTTGGTTTCCAAAATCTTCAGATGAGGCCACTATACCTCTTCCGAAATGCATTTGCCAGATACGATTTACAAACACACGTGCAGTTAACGGGTTATCTTTGTCAAATAACCATTTTGAAAAACCTAACCTATTCTTTGGCAAAGTATCATAAAACGGCAAAACGGCTTCGGGAACACCTGGTTGTACTTCTTCACCTAAAGCATCATATGCCCCACGATCTAAAACGTAGGTTGGTCGTGGTTCTGATAAGTCCCCCAAAACCATAATTTCTGGAATACTATCTACATGCATCGTAAGCTCTTTCTTAAGAGCCCGTAAACCTTCTTTAACCTGTTTTGATGATGAATTATGATAATTATTATAGTACTTGGTCAATAATTTTTTATTTTTCTCAGCATTAATATTTTCAAGAACCGTTTTTAAACTATTAGGGGATTGATGGTACAGTACTTCGAGTTCCGTTAATTGCTTATTATAAATCTTCAGCTCATCTATACCTCCATTCACAAAAGTTTTCATTTTATTTCTATTGCCCAATCCAAATCCAGGAAAGTTAAAGGTGTGGACACTTTTTTTATGAAGAATAGATTTATATAAATTGTCTAATTTTATATCTAATGGAACTTCCTTTCCATTACTGAAAATTTTGATGCCATCTGCCTTACCAGAACCATCATAGGATATTGTAATGTTGCTCCATTCTTTTTTAGGAATTGGGTCTTTTGTTATGACTTCTATAGCATTGTTAGGCCATGAGTAAGCCATAATAAATTTCAATCGATTCTCATTTAGATATAGTGAATAGCCTTTTAAACCATACCTAAGATCTTCACAATGATAAAAAAGTGTTGCCTCTTCATAAATAGTATCTGGAAAAACAGATATTGCTACAGAAAAAGGATCTGTATGATCGAACCAACCTGTTCTTTTAGGAAGTTTAATCGTTGTAAATTCATTGAGAAAAACTCCTTTGTTTTTTGCGCCCTTTTTTATTATAGGTTCTTTTATTTTTGCAATTTTATTCTTTGCCAATTTATTGGCGCTGGTATAAACCCCATTCCCTTTATCTAAAAAATTGTCGAAAGGATAATAATCCACCAATCCCCTTCGGGCTTCCTTTGCGATAGATTGATAGACTTTTTTTGACCTTAAAGCCCACGTGTTATAAGCATCAGTATCTATATTTTCAATTCTGATTAACTTTTTTTCTGTCCCTTCTATTTTGGTGTTAATAAAATCTATGACGTCTTTTTGTTCATCATTGGTTAACAATAATGACGGACCTGGTGTCTGACCAGGTCCATAAATAGCAGTTCCTATTTCGTTCGTACTGTTAAAAAACCCAGACAACTTATAGTGATCCTTTTGACTAATTGGATCGTATTTATGGTCATGACATCTGGCACATTCTACACTTAGTCCTAAGAACGCCTTTGATACTGTAGCGGTTCTATCAGCTACATATTCTGTTCTAAATTCTTCAAAAACAATACCTGCCTCAGAGTTTTTTCTATGCAATCTATTAAATGCTGTAGCTAATATACTTTCTGTAGTTGCATCAGGAATTAAATCTCCTGCTAATTGTTTGGTTACAAACTCATCATACGGCATATTATTGTTGAAAGCATGAATAACCCAATCGCGCCATGGACTAAAATCCCTATGTTTATCATCCAAATACCCATCACTATCAGCATAACGAGCCACATCTAACCAATTGGCCGTCATACGCTCACCATATTCTGGAGAAGCCAGTAACCTCTCTACTAAATTTTTGTAGGCATCTTTAGAAGTATCGTTTGCAAAATTTTCTATTTGTTCAAGTGTAGGCGGCAACCCTGTTAAACCAAAACTAACTCGCCTAATTAATGTTTCTTTCGATGCTCTTTCTGAGGGAGACAACTTACTCTTATTTAATTTATCTGCAACAAAAAAATCAATAGGGCTTTGTTCCGCATCCTTTACTTTAGGGGTTTTTATTTTTTTTGGTTTTATAAAAGACCAATGTGGCTTATACTCGGCTCCTTGTTCAATCCACTTAACAAGTGTGGCTATTTCCTTTTGAGTTAATGTAACATTAAATTCGGGTGGAGGCATCATGATCTCAGGATCCTTAGAAAAAATTCTAGTTGCCATCTCGCTTTTAGATAAACTTCCTGGAACTATGGCATGATTACCACTTTTTAATGCCCGATAGGCATCTGCTTCAATATCGAGCCTAAGACCAGCTTTTTGGTTATTTTTATCTGGGCCATGGCAAGCAAAACATTTATCTGACAGTATAGGTTTTACATGATAATTAAAATCTATCTTATCTGGAAGTTTTGCATATTCAACTTCTACTTCTTTTGGTAAATTCCAGTTGCAACCGAGAAACAAAAGCGCACAAAAAAAGACCGTAAAATAAAATTTCAGTTTTGCCATACCTAATACTAAGAATCCCAAATATATAGATTCAATACGGTACTTATGGTAGCTTGAAACAGTTTCATTAACTGTTAATAATTATAATTACTATCTTTATATTTTTATATTTCCCAGTGGAAAAAGAGCATTATTCAAGCATAGTCGAAACTATTATTGCCAGCAAATCGTTTGGTCGCTCGGACACCTATGCTAATCTATTTCGTTATCTGGTTGAATGTACTATAGAATCTCAAATTCCTAAAGAGACAACCATTGCAAATGATATCTTTGGAAAGGAACAATTTGACCCTTCCCAAAGTACTTTAATTAGGGTTTATGTTTATAACTTAAGAAAAAAGCTTGCTGGTTATTATGAAAATGAAGGCATAAATGACACTACCGTCCTAAAAATACCCAAGGGAAGTTATAAGGTTCAATTTATAAAAAAAGACGATCAGCTTGCCAAAAAGAAATCATATAACAAGGTATGGGTCACTTTAATTATTTTATCTGTTATTGCTATTCCATTTTTGTTTGATATTGCTAGAAACAGAACCAATGAGGTCCGCCAAACCGAACTTTGGAGCGATCTTTTTGCCAGTAAAAATAATACTATGATGGTCTTAGGCGATCTTTTTATATATGAAGAAACAGATTCAATTACTGGTCAGGTTAAAACTGTTAGGGATCCTTCAATAAATTCACCGGAAGAATTTGACACCATTAAGTCTGTTTATACTCGCAAGGGTATTGCTTTTGAGTCTTTAAGCTACAGTTTCTTAATTAGAAATAGTGCACTATGGGTTAAAGATCTAAGCGAAGTATTTTATGAGGCAGAAAAAGATTTTGTCATTAGAACCATGTCACGTTTCAATCCAAAAGAATTACCTGATAATGATTTGGTCGTAGTTGGTATGATAAAAACACTCGGACTTTTTAAAGATTACATCAACAAAGAAGGTTATTCAATTAATGACAGTAAACTGAACTATTGGAATGGGAACTTAAAAAAGCACGAAACATATATTGCTAACGGTGATGCTGATAAATATCATACAGATTATGCCATTCTATTAAAGGTTCCGGGAGCTAATAGTAATAATACTATTTACCTTTTTGGAGGCATCTGGGACACTGGCGCTTCTCAAAGCTTCAAGCATTTTACCGATTATGAATTGGCTATTGAATTGGAAAAAGCCATGAAAAATAAGTTTGGAGAAATCCCCAAGTACTATAAAGTTTTATTTGAAGTAAGCGGTATTGACAGAATGGAATTGAGTTCTAAAATAATTCATTTAGAGAAAATTGATTCTAATCTAAATTTGTAGTTTTTTTATCTTTTGTTCTTATTTATTATTAAAAAAAAAGACCGTTTAAAGCAATTTCTTTAAACGGTCTTCTATATTAAAAATACTTTGAAAATTATTTCAATTTCTTCTTAACCTCAACCTCATGGAAGGCCTCGATAATATCACCTTCTTTAATGTCGTTATAGTTTTTAACCTGCATACCACAATCGTAACCTTTAGTCACTTCTTTAGCATCATCTTTAAATCGTTTTAATGAAGCCAATTCTCCAGTATAAACTACAACACCATCTCTTATTAAACGAACACTAGACGATCTAAGTATCTTTCCGTTTGTTACCATACAACCAGCAATACTACCAACTTTCGATACTTTGAATATTTCTCTAATTTCGGCAGTACCTGTAATTTCTTCCTTAAGCTCTGGAGATAACATACCTTCCATCGCATCTTTAAGGTCGTTTATAGCATCATAAATAATAGAGTATGTTCTAATATCAATTTCCTCTTTATCGGCAATCATTCTGGCATTCCCAACTGGACGTACATTAAACCCAACAATAATGGCATCGGACGCAGATGCTAACAACACATCACTTTCGGTAATAGCACCAACACCTTTATGTAGGATATTAACTTGAATCTCTTCAGTAGATAGTTTTTGGAATGAGTCTGTTAAGGCTTCAACCGAACCATCCACATCACCTTTAAGGATAATATTTAATTCCTGGAAATCACCAAGTGCGATACGACGGCCAATCTCATCAAGCGTAATATGACGCTGTGTTCTAACGGATTGCTCACGCTGTAGCTGCGCTCTTTTTGAGGCTATTTGTTTGGCCTCACGCTCGTCTGCAAATACGTTAAATTTATCACCTGCCTGAGGCGCACCATCTAGACCAAGTATAGAAACCGGTGTGGAAGGTCCTGCTGCTTCAACGTCTTTTCCGCGCTCATCATGCATCGCTTTTACCTTACCACTGTGCTGACCAGCCAATACATAATCTCCCACCTTTAATGTTCCTGCTTGTACTAAAATGGTCGATACATAACCACGGCCTTTATCTAAAAAGGCTTCCACTACAGTACCAACGGCTGGTTTATCTGGGTTGGCTTTAAGCTCCAATAACTCGGCTTCAAGCAACACTTTTTCTAGTAATTCCTTTACACCAGTACCCATCTTAGCCGAAATATCGTGAGATTGAATTTTTCCACCCCAATCTTCAACCAATAAGTTCATATTAGCCAATCCTTCTTTAATCTTATCTGGATTCGCATCTGGCTTATCAATTTTATTGATAGCAAAAACAATAGGAACGCCTGCTGCCTGAGCATGCGATATGGCCTCCTTTGTTTGTGGCATGATATCATCATCTGCTGCTGCTACAATAATAGCAATGTCAGTTACTTGAGCACCACGAGCACGCATCGCTGTAAAGGCTTCGTGACCAGGTGTGTCTAAAAACGCAATTTTTTGTCCGCCTTCCAATTCAACACCATAAGCGCCGATATGCTGTGTGATTCCACCAGACTCTCCTGCTATGACATTTTCTTTACGGATATAATCTAGAAGGGATGTTTTACCATGATCTACGTGTCCCATAACTGTTACAATAGGAGCACGTAATTTCAAATCTTCTGGCTTATCTTCAACTTCTTCAATAGATTCCTCTATATCTGCCGTTATAAACTCTACTTGATAACCAAACTCTTCTGCTACAATAGAAAGTGTTTCAGCATCTAAACGCTGATTCATTGTAACCATCATACCAAGTGACATACATGCAGAAATGATCTCAGTAACTCCAACATCCATCATAGTAGCAACTTCACTTGCCGTTACAAACTCTGTAACTTTAAGAATTTTACTTTCCGCTGCTTCTATTTGTTGATCAATCTCTGTTTGTTCTCTATGTTGATCTCTCTTATCTCTTCTGTATTTTGCGCCTTTACCTTTTGAGGATTTTCCTTGAAGTTTTTCAAGTGTTTCGCGTACTTGCTTTTTTACATCTTCTTCACTAGGCTCTTCCTTAACAATATTACGTCGTCCTTGACCAGGCTTTCCTTTAAATCTATCGTTTCCTCCAGATCTTCCGCCTCCTTGCCTATTACCTTGACCATTTCCAGATTGAGGGCCACCTACTTTGCTAATTCTTCTGCGTTTCTTCTTATTGGTAGCTCCTGCTTCTCCAGCCTTAGCTTCTGGTTTCTTCTCTTCTTTCTTCTTTTTAGGCTTATTAAACTTAGATAAATCAATTTTATCTCCTGCTATTTTTGGCCCTGTAAGTTTTTTGTACTGCGTTGCTACCCGTTCGTCTGGAAGAATTTCTCCTTCTTCACTTATAATCTGCTTCTTAGGCTTTTCTTCTTTCTTTTCTTCAACTTTCTTCTCAACAACAGGCTCAGATTTAACCGCTTCTTTAACAGGTTCTGGAGTTTCTTCCTTTACAGGCTCTTTAACAACTTCCTTTTTGACTTCTTTTTTTACAGGCTCTGCAACTTTTTCTACTTTTTCGGCTTTCTTAGAAACAGGTTCTGCTATTTTCTTTTTTGGTTCTAAGTCAATTTTCCCAACTTGCTTTGGCCCAGAAAGCGCTGCAGCAGCTTTAACTATTTCTTCTTTTTTGGCTGTCGCTTTTTGTTTCTGTTCAAGTTCACGCTCGCGTTGCTCACGCAACACCTCTTTCTCTTTTATCTTGGCTTCACCAACTTCTTTAGATGCCACTTTTTTATTAGCATCTGTTTGAAATTCATTAGAAAGCACGGTATATGTTTCTTCAGAAATCTTTGTAGTGGGTCGTTTCTCTATCTCAATACCCTTAGAATCTAAAAATTCCACAGCACGATCCAGAGAGATATTAAGCTCGCGTAATACTTTATTTAATCTAATTGTTTCAGCCATAAATCGCCTTTAAAATACTCAAATATATGTTATTCTTCGAATTCTTCTTTCAAAATTCTAATAACTTCATTAATTGTTTCTTCTTCTAAGTCTGTTCTTTTTACTAAATCATTTACTTCTTGCTCTAAAATACTTTTAGCAGTATCTAGTCCAGCTTTACTAAATTCTTCAATAATCCAGCTTTCTATTTCATCGGAAAACTCTCTTAATTCCACATCTTCTTCCGCACCTTCTCTAAACACATCAATCTCATAACCAGTTAATTGACCTGCCAATCGGATATTATGCCCTCCTCTACCAATCGCTTTACTTACTTCTTCTGGTTTTAAAATAACTTCTGCTCTTTTAGCTTCTTCATTCAATTTTATTGAAGTAACTCTTGCCGGGCTTAATGCTCTTGTAATATATAATTGTAAATTATTAGTATAATTAATTACATCAATATTTTCGTTACCCAATTCACGAACAATACCATGAATTCTAGAGCCCTTCATACCAACACAGGCACCAACAGGATCTATTCTATCATCATAAGAGTCTACTGCTACTTTAGCTTTCTCTCCAGGGATTCTTACTACATTTTTGATAGTAATTAAACCATCAAAAACTTCTGGGATCTCTTGTTCAAATAACTTCTCTAAAAACACAGGAGAACTTCTCGACATGATAATCGTCGGTTTTGCACCTTTGAGCTCAACAGCATCAATAACTCCTCTTACGTTATCTCCTTTTCTAAAGAAATCTGAAGGTATTTGTCTATCTTTTGGCAGCACTATTTCATTGCCTTCATCGTCTAACAAAATAACTGCTCTATGACGAATATGGTGTACTTCTGCTGTATAAATTTCTCCTATTAAATCTTTAAATTGCTTATAAATTATGGTATTGTCATGCTCATGGATTTTAGAAATCAAATTTTGACGTAATGCCAAAATAGCTCTTCTCCCTAAATCGATAAGCTTTACTTCTTCAGACACATCTTCTCCTACTTCAAAATCTGGCTCAATTTTACGGGCTTCTGATAAAGAAATTTCTTGATTGGGTTCTTCAACCTCTCCATCTGCTACCACAACCCTATTTCTCCATATTTCTAAATCTCCTTTATCAGGATTTACAATAATATCAAAGTTGTCATCATCGCCATACTTCTTTTTTAAAGTGCTTCTAAATACATCTTCTAAAATTGCCATTAACGTAACTCTGTCAATTAGCTTATCGTCTTTGAATTCTGAAAAAGATTCAATTAACGCGACATTTTCCATAACTCTTTTTGAATTAAAATTTAATCATAACTTTTGCTTCTACAATATTTTCGTAAGCGATGTTCGCTTGTTTTTTTACAGTTACTTTACCCTTACCTATTGGTTTTGGCTCCCTAACTTTCCACTCTAATTTAATATCACTATCTGTTGCTTCTGTAAGAGTTCCTTCCATTTTATCGGAAGCCGTCTTCACATGAAGTACTCTATTTAAATTCTTTTTATACTGCCTTTTGTGAATTAAAGGCGATGTTGCTCCCGCAGACATAACTTCTAAAGAAAAGTCTTGTTCTTCCCTATCGAGGTTATGTTCAATAGCCCTGCTAACAAACATACAATCTTCAACTAAAACACCATTATCTCCATCTATAGTTACCTTAATTTGGTTATCTCCCTGAATAGAAAAATCGATAAGGAACAAATCCGGCCTTTCAATTAATGCAGCTTCTAATAAATCTGTAACAGTTGTTTTAAACATTTTTTAGTATAAAAAGAGGGGACTTTCCGTCCCCTCATTTCTTAAATTTCGCCTTTCAACGGTGCAAATATATAATATTTTATTGACTTTTAAAGGAATATTTCATAAATTTAGATATGCCTTACCCCTGATATTATGAAAAAAATACTTGTCCCCACCGACTTTTCGATACAAGCTGAAAATGCTTTAAAAGTAGCAGCTCAATTAGCAAAAAAATACGATTGCGAAATTTATTTATTACACATACTTGAAATTCCGTTACAGGAAGTGGACCCTTTAAGCTCTTCCAGTAGCTTACCTGAAGCTATCTATTTTATGAAACTAGCACATAAGCAGTTTGAAACCTTAAAGGGAAAAGACTATTTAGAAAACTTGATCATACACGAAACTGTTGAAATTCAAGAAATTTTCAAAGGTGTTTTCCATGTTTGTAAAAAACATGATATCGATTTAATCATCATGGGCTCCAATGGGGTTAGTGGTTTAAAAGAAATGCTTATTGGTAGTAATACCGAAAAAGTAGTTCGTACATCTGAAACACCTGTTTTAGTTATAAAAAATGAACATCAAACCTTTAAAGTTAAAGATTTTGTATTTGCATCAGATTTCAAAGACGAAAGCAAAGCGACCTATGAAAAAGCAATTGGTTTTGCCAAAATATTAAAGGCCAAAATACACTTGCTCATGGTAAATACGCCTAATAAATTTATTACCTCGGCAAAATCGAAAAACAGAATGAAAAAGTTTGTTGAAGCTTTTGATTTCCCTAATCACAGCATGAATATTTATAATGATATTAGTATTGAAAAAGGCATTATGAATTTTTCTCAATCTATAAAAGCAGATTTAATTGGTATGAGCACACATGGAAGACAAGGCATATCCCATTTCTTTAATGGTAGTATTAGTGAAGACTTGGTAAACCATGCGAAACGCCCTGTAATTACTTTTAAGATTTAGTACTTTTGAAGGCCTAGTTCAAATATAAACAAAAGCAAAAAAATATTTTTTTGCCCGTTCAAGCACAATCGAAAACCTTTTGGTTTTCGATTATACTCAACCAGACATTTTATTTTTTATTTATAATTTAACAAAGCGCTTTACGCCATGTACTTTGGTTTTTATAATGTAAATACCCGACGTTAGTTCGGGCACTTTTAAAGATGTTTTTTCTTCAAATCTTTTTACCTCTTGTCCGTTAACGTTATAAATAATTCCAGACAGGGCTTTATTAAACTTTAAATCTGCATGAATCAAAGGGTTAGGATACATTTTAAAGTCGTTTTTCGCTACCAGATCACTAACGCTTAAAACAGAATTATCTATTTGAATAATGCCTAAAGTACCACTTACCTCGTAACCAACTAAAAGCAGGTTTTTAGAATTGGGGCTATCAGCAGCAGAAACAAATTTGATAATTTCTGGTGCGACATCTCCAGAGGTTCTATTCCCTTTGTAATAGGTAATAAATTCTACATCTTTAGGATTTGTGATATCGTACATTAATATGGCACTTTGCCTTTCTAAACCAATAAAAGCGTATGTTTTGCCATTAATAGTTCCTATAGCCACGGCTTCTGGTTCTCCGCCTTTATCGTCGGATCGGTCGTCTATATCACCTTCATCCTCGTTAAATAAAGTAGGTTCTTCTGAAGCTATTTTTTGTCCAAATTGGTCTGCACTATCAAATACCAGGTTGCCGTACGCATCAAAAATTGAAAATGATCTGGCTCCATACGAATAGATTTGCTCGATAGCACCATCGTTATTATAATCGCCCGTAGCTGTAGTTGTTTTTAACCTACCTAAATTTTCATTGGTTTGAAGCGTAGCTGCATTTGAATAGTATGCCGGGTTTAATGTTAAATCCTTTACACGTACTTCTTCAGAATATCCATCATAATCTCTGGCATCCCCTTCATTAGCTGTTACTATATAATTTACGCCATCTACCGTATAAGATGCAATAGCATCTGGCATGAACATTCCCAACGTTGGATGTTGTGCAATATTGATGGCATCATCTTTATTAGAAGCATCAAAACCATAATCATTTGCAAAAGAAACAATACCCAAAACACTATTATCTGTAATACCTGCCCCTGCCAGGCCAAAATCATTATCATTTATAATGGCAATTTCGTTATTTGGCAGCAGGGCAATGCCTTCGGCTTTATCAGACCCCTGGTACCCAATAGACGGCAAGTTAAAAACCTTCGTTTTATGAACCGGATAAATACCTTCTGCAGCAATTTCATCTGCTGTCATTTCTTCCAATTCTTTCCCTATAGATGCCCCACAACTTGTATTTAAAATATTTGTTGCATAGTTAATGTCGATCTCGAAAACATATTTTTTACCTGTAGATACTGTTGGCCCTTCAGAGTCTCTTTCTATCACCAAAAATTTACCATTTCCCGTATAAACGGCATCTCCTATTTTATCGACTCTAGATGATGCATAACCCGCATCTTTATTTCTTTCTAACAAATACACATACTCCTCAACGGGAGCTCCTGTATCTGCATTGATCCCTAAAATCCTGATAACATCCGAATTATTTTTAGTAGCACTGGAAGGGTTATATAATGGCGATTGAATGAACCCGTATATAATATGCTCCGCATCGTCGTAAGCAATGGCTTCAAACCCTCTGTTTGCTCTTCTTTTAGAGTAAACCTCTGGTAAGGTTTCGGCACCGTAAGTCCCGGCTGGCTGCGGTGTTGTTCCCAACATAGATGTTTTAGATGGCACATAACGTTCTATTAATTTCCCCGTAGGATTGAATTTATATAGTGCCGGTCTATACTCGTCACACATCCAAAAATTACCATCTTTATCAATAAGAACGCCCTCAAAATCCCCACCATATGCATCATAAGGCAATTCATGGTATTCCTTAGAAGTCCCATCTATATAATCTACATTTGTATAAGCTGTGGAAGCATCTGTATAGGTTACAGGAACCTCATCAAACCCAGGAATATTGCCTCTACCGGTTATAGGTGTTGTTCCGTCCTTTCTGGTTAATAAGATTTGATCGTTTATAGCAATTTCCCCTGTTGTTTTGTTTAAAGTAAATTTTGCAATTCTACCTTGGTAATCTGGTAATTTAAAAGGCCTTAAATTTTGAGAAGACGCAGGCGTTACATTTGCTTTTTTAACCGCTCCATCATTTGGGCCTCTGTCTGGCACTGCATAAAAAACATAATCGTTATCAGTAGAATTTGCCGCATCGTAATACAAACCCGAAAATCCGCCTAAAGAAACAGGTGCTTGGCCTCCATTATAAACAGGTACCCCCAGAACAGGCCAATTAGTTACTAAATCGTTCACTATATAACTTGTAACCGTTGGTGTTCCCAACAGGTGGTTTTTATAGCCAAGAGGCAAAATATCTAAAATGCTGTTATTGGTTAAATCTAAAACAACCAATGCATTGTTTTCCTGACAATTCACGTAAGCTTTTGTGCCATCTTCTATAACTGTTATGAATTCTGGCTCTAAATCTTGAGATACACTTGCCGCCCCATTGTTTCCAAAGATTCGAATACCTTTATTTTGAAGCGATGCCTTTTTATTGTTGTAGTCATTAAAATTAATGGAGGTTTTTGTAGCAGACATCACACCGCTGCTTAAATCTATAACATCGATGGTGCCTTCTGGATCGTTAGTGTAATCGTCTGACGGTTCTCCTTCATTAGCGACCAAAAGCTTTGTACCATCTGGCGTAAAGGTTATCATATCTGGTAACGCTCCTGCTGTAACTTGATTTAAATAGTTCCCAGCTAAATCAAAAAACACCACTTTACCAAGGTCTTGTTTGGTATCTGCCTCAATAGCTACTGCAACAAGATTATCATGCACCGCTATAGAATTTGGCCCACCTCCATAGGCAACCAGCCCTACTTTTTTAAATAACGTAGGATTTTCGGGATCACCAATATTGACAATAGTAAAGCTGTTATCTGATGAATTGGTAAAATACGCCCTTTTGTTTGCCGCATCGTATGCTACAGTTTCGGCCGAGCCTTCAATATTAGTTTCGTAACTGGTTAAATGCCGAAGAGATGTTTGTGCGTTAACCATAGAAAATGTTAATGCTAGAAAACTAGCAATGAGAGTAATTTTTTTCATGTTATTTATAAGGATTAATTAATCCCGTAAATAAAAGAATTACACGCTTTTTCAATATTACCCTATAATTATCTTGATGTAAACTATAAACCCGCAGTTTTAAATTAATGCAACCATAAGTTTAACAATATTAATTAAGTATTAAAACAAGAACAACTAAAGATAAATTTCGCTTGGCCTTTAATTTAAAAAACTTGATCCCTGAAAGACTCCTTAACAAAAAGTTAAACTTCTGTTTAAAAAAATAAAGAAGCATTTATAAATATTATTTTTACTAAAAAAGACAATACTTTTAGGTGCCGAAAAACATATTAATCTTAGATTTTAAAAACTTATCTCAAGCTAAAAAGGATAATTATCTTAGTCATTCTATTCCCATAGAAATCACACACCTCCTTTCTCAGTACAAAAACCTAAGAATCATATCAACCAAATCCAAGACATTGATAAAAAGTGAATTTGGCAAAGACATCACTATAGATTTCTTTTTAGAAGGCTCTTTTTTAAGAACGAAAAACCTTATTAGATTTAATTTTCAGCTTGTTAATGGACATGATGCAACATGTGTGCTATCCATAAAACTAGAAGAGCATACCGATAACATTTTCCAACTTATTGACTCGGTGGCTTCAAAAGTTGTGCATTATTTAGAATTGGAATTCACCACGAACAAGCACACACCAGAAATAAGCCCGAAAGCCTATACGTATTACCTTAAAGGAATTCAGCATTGGGATTCATGGAATGAAACCAGTGTGAAAAGTGCTATTGCTCATTTTAAAAAAGTTATAGAATTAGAACCCGAATTCCCTTTAGCCTATGTACGGTTATCCCATTGTTTTTCTTTTTTGGCAGCAATTGTAACCAAAAATAGCTTAAAAAACTATAAGGCTGCAAAGGCTGCAGCAATAAAAGCCATAGCTTTAGACAATACTTCAATTGAAGCACACCTATCTCTAGCCTTAATTAAATTGGTGAACGACATAGATATTTTAGGAGCCTATTATTCTTTTGAAAGTGCATTTGCTATCGATAACTCTTATACAAAAGCACATCATTATTATGCATATTATCTTATAACTATTGGAAAGTACCAAAAAGCTATAGAGGCTTTAGATTTTGTTTTAAAAGCAGACCCCGTCAACCTACAAGCTAATAGCACCTATGGATTTGCACTTCTATTACACAATAAGCATCAAAAAGCCGAAAGCCATTTAAAAAAAACGCTTGCCACACATCCAAACTCCGAAGCTACTTATGATGCGCTTATCTGGACTTATATTTTGAGTAAGCAATACCACAAAGCAAAAGCATTAGTAGAAAACAGTAAAATGGACTTAGTCCTATCTCCTGTTATAGAAATTATTGTTTATAATGCGCTTGGTGAATGGGATAAATTTGAGTTCTGGAAAAACAAGTTAGAGATACTCATTGAAAATGACACTGATGGAAAATATAGCAAAGAAGCTTCGGCTGTTTATTTTGCACTCGACGATACAAAAAATGGTACAGCGCAATTTGAGCTATTTTACAAAAACAAAATGGGTTTTATAAGAGCCCTATCGCACCCCGCATGGAAAGCGTTTAGAGAAAGTAATAAATTCTACATTTATAAAAAGCGATTAAAATTATTAAAGCCGCCCATATTACCGCCTAAGCTTACCGAAAACACTGACGATGTTATTGTTGTCCACTCAACTACTTCTGAAATATTTGCCATGGCCTCAAGCCAATTACTTTTTATTGAATCACAAGGGGTTTACTGCAAAGTGGTTTATCTAAACGATGCTAAAAAAGTTCAAGAAAAAATATTACGTACATCCCTTACCAAAATTATGAATAATACTTTTTACCTACATTTTTATAGATGTCACAACTCATTCATAATCAACACCAATATACTTTATACCATTACTGGAAATAAAAAAAACACCAAGTTGTATTTGAAAGATTATGCTATTGAAATCCCTGTTTCTAGGCATAAAGTTTCCAATGTTCTTGAGCTTTTCCCGTCGGCTTAAAAATTACACTTCGTTCCTGTACACAACTTTTTTTTCCTGATTAGAACACAAATTTCATCTTGTTTTATAGGTGCAATACTTTTGATGCAATAACTAAAAAAAAGAAAAATGCATCAATTAAAATTAATCGTATTATCAATATCTATGCTATGTGTCGCAAACTTGAAAGCACAAAATGCTATGGTAAAAAGTCATCAAATGAATAACATGGAAAAAGCAACGTCAGCAAAACAACATCAAATAACCCTTAAAAAGGACGAATTATTATTAATTATCTCCTCTATTACAAAACCAGGAGCCCAAGAAGCCATGAATGGTTATTTTCAAAAAGTCTTTCCTATAGCTTCAAAAAACGGTTTTAAGCCCTTAGCAAATTTTCCAATAGACAAAGTAGTTGCCGGCAGTTATAGGCCAAACAACTTTTTTGGACTTTACACATGGACAAACCAAAAGGCTGTAGACGCATTTTTAAAAGAATTGCCAAATTCTGAACTCAGACCTATGCGCTTAAAAGTATGGGAAGAATTAAAACAGCCAGTGGTTATAGTAGACAAAGAAACCACACTGACTTTTAACGAAGGAAAGGTTTATGAGATAACGATGCTTTGGAACAAAAAAAGACTTAAAGAGAAAAAAATAAAGAAACATGGCGGTCGTATTTTATTCAATGCTCCCGTAAGTGGCTATGAAGATTTAACTTCTGGAAATGCACCTCAACAAATTGCCATTGTTGAATGGAACTCTGAAGAGGAAGCCAAAGCTTATAAATATCATGTGCACGGTTCTTTAGATAACGAGGAAGCTTTTTACACGCATATTCAAATACCAGAAAAAAAATAATGATTCTAAAAATACCGCATTAGCTTATGCAAATTTAATTTGAGACTACAAAACGCAGGTCGTAATGACTTGCGCTTTTTGTTTTTAATACTTATATAAAACTTTAAAAGCTATATGTTAGGACAATTTGCAAATAACCAATAAAAGAGATTTAATAAAAGTCGCATCCTCATAATAACATACTAATTTTAAAAACAAAAAATCCCGACCTCTTTCAAAATCAGGATTTACCATTAACGTTGGCCTACTAGGGCTTACTTCGGCTACGCTCTGCACAAGCTTCTCGCCCCAGAGAAATTCTCATTCCATAAAAAAATCCCGACCTCTTTCAAGATCAGGATTTACTATTAACGTTGGCCTACTAGGGCTTACTTCGGCTACGCTCTGCACAAGCTTCTCGCCCCAGAGAAATTCTCATTTCATAAAAAAATCCCGACCTCTTTCAAGATCAGGATTTACTATTAACGTTGGCCTACTAGGGCTCGAACCTAGACTCTTCTGGACCAAAACCAGACGTGTTGCCAGTTACACCATAGGCCATTGTGCAATTTAACGGCTACCGCTCGCTAAAGCAGGTGCAAATTTAGTACAAAGTTTTATTTGTACAAGCATTTTTTTAAAATAATTTTGAATACTTAACGTTCTTTAAAAAACATTTGAGACCTTATCAAGCTGCTATTTATTATTTTTCGTACTTAATTCAAGCCCTTTGTTTTATATGTTAAGACTAACTAAATAGTTATGTCTCATTTCATATTTATTATTAAATTCGCCAAAGCAAACAAACATCTATATATATGGCACAATTCAACTTTAAAAAATGGAATACTCTTTTAGGCTGGTTCTCTTTTTTAATAGCGCTCATTACTTATACCTTAACTGTCGAACCTACTGTAAGCTTTTGGGATGCCGGCGAATACATATTAACATCATCTAAATTACAAGTTGGACACCCGCCTGGAGCGCCTTTATTCCAGATGTTTGGTGCCTTTTTCTCAATTTTTGCTTTAGAGCCTTCTCAAATTGGTTGGGTAATGAACATGATGAGCGCTGTTTCCAGTGCTTTCACTATTTTGTTTATGTTTTGGACCATTACCTTGTTACTAAAAAAACTTATTGGTAGCAACCATGAAGATCTAAGCAAAAATCAATACATGGCTATTTTAGGAAGCGGCCTTGTTGGTAGCCTTGCTTTTACATTTACAGATTCTTTTTGGTTCAATGCTGTTGAAACAGAAGTGTATGCCATGGCAACTTTAATCATGTCTGTCTTATTTTGGTTGGGTTTACGTTGGGAACAGGATATGGACAAACCCCGTGGTAACCGTTGGCTCATTTTAATTGCTTTTGTTATTGGGCTATCTTTCGGTGTTCACTTCATGGGACTACTAACCATTCCCGCTATTGGCCTCATATATTATTTTAAAAACTACAAAACGATTACGATTAAAAATTTCATTATTGCCAATGTTGTTTCTGTGGCCGTTTTATTATTTATTTTTAAACTTTTAGCACCAAATATTCTTAAAATATTTAGTGTCTTCGAAATCTTTTTTGTGAACACTATCGGATTGCCTTTTAATTCCGGATCTATCATCGCTGGTTTATTATTAATAGCTGCTATATATTATGCCTTGCGCTATACCAAACAAAAAAACTTTGTACATTTAAATACGGGTATTCTCTGCTTAACATTTGTTATTATTGGGTTTTCTACGTGGCTCATGCTACCTATTCGCGCCAATGCCAATGTGGTTATTAATGAAAATAATCCTTCGAGTGCCAGAGAATTACTGGCTTATTATAATTTAGAGCAGTATCCAGAAACGCATTTGTTTTATGGGCCTCAGTTTACAGATCAATATGCCTATCTTGATAAAAATAATCCTTATGTAGACGATAAACCTAAATATGAAAAAGACGAAACAAAAGGAGAATATGTTATCGTAAACGATTATAAAAATGCAAAACAAAATTATAACTCAGAACATGCCTCTATCTTACCTCGCATGTGGAGTCCCGAACATACCGAGAATTACATGATGTTTTCTGGTTTTTTAAACTTTAAGCTAAAATCAGATTACCAAATGGAAAACCAATTGCGAAAGACGGTTTCAGATTTTAAAAACAGTGTTGCGCAAGGCCAGGTTGATTACGAAGATTATAATAATTTCCTTAAGCGCTTTAAAAGTTATATTGATATTGAAAAACCTTCATTGGCAAGCAATATAGCCTACATGTTTGAGTATCAATTAGGATACATGTACTGGCGCTATTTTATGTGGAATTTTTCTGGAAGACAGGACGATATCCAAGGGCGTTACGATAATCATGGAAACTGGATTACTGGTATAAAATTTATAGATGAAATGCTATTAGGGTTCTCTCAAGACAATTTACCAAGTGATGTTAAAAACAATAAAGCCCGAAATACTTATTTTCTTTTGCCATTCCTCTTAGGAATTTTTGGATTTTTCTTTTTATTTAACAAAGACAAAAAATTGTTTTGGACCATGCTTGTTTTTTTCCTTTTTACAGGAATCGCGATTCAAGTATATACGAATGTACGTCCATTTGAGCCTCGTGAACGCGACTACTCGGTGGTGGGATCTTTTTATGTTTTTGCCCTATGGATTGGTTTTGGAGTATATGCCATTTTTGATGTGTTAAAAAAATATATCCCGCAAAAATTATCGGCACCAATAATTACTTTAGCATGCTTGATATTAGTTCCTGGTATTTTAGCGGCCAACAACTGGGACGACCATGACAGATCTGGTAAATACACTGCTAAAGCCATGGCAAAAAAGTACCTGGATTCTTGTGCCGAAAACGGTATTCTGTTTACCATTGGCGATAACGATACTTTTGCACTTTGGTATGCCCAGGAAATTGAAGGCTACAGAACCGATGTACGTGTTGTTAATACCAGTTTATTTCAAACCGATTGGTATATAGATCAAATGAAACGAAAAGCGTACGAAAGCGACCCGGTGCCATCTCAATTAACGCATGATTTATACAAACATGGCACAAACGATTATATCGTTATACAACCTGTTATAAAAGATACTTTAGAAGTCAAGCAGTTTTTAGATTTTGTAGCTAGCGATAATCCTAAAACAAAATATCGCTATGTATTGCAGCAGCAAGATGTAGACCTCTCTAAAGTTAGAAATCAAGATTTAAATGCTACCTATTTACCTACAGAATTTTTAAGAATCCCTGTAAACAAGGAAAATGCTTTGAAATCTGGCATTGTAAAACCAGAAGATGCCGATAAAATAGTACCACATATTGATATAAATATTAAAGGTGGTGCGCTTTATAAAAACAGGTTACTTATGCTAGATATCGTAGCCAATAACGAATGGAAACGTCCTATATATTTTACGGGAGGTAGTTTTGGCGATGACGACTATATCTGGATGAAAGACTATTTACAACTTGATGGTATGTGCTATAAACTAGTTCCTATAAGAACCCCTGTAGATAGAGCAAATCCTTTTGACATGGGACGTGTAGATACCGATCTTATGTATGAGAAGGTTAAAAAATGGGATTGGGGTAACAGTGGTAGTCCAGAAATTTATCATGATGTTGAAACCCGTAAAAACTCCATAACCTATAGAGGTAATTTAGCCAGACTTATTGAAGCCTTAATTAATGAAGAAAAACTGGACAAGGCTGAAGAAATCGCAGATATAGCGATGACCAATATGCCTGTTGAACATTTTGGGTACTATACGCTTTTAGAGCCTTATATTAGCGCCTATTACGAAGTTGGCAACAAAGAAAAAGCCCAGCGTTTATTTAAAGATGTTGCTAAAAAGTATCAAGAAAATTTAAGCTATTACAGTAGTTTAAAAACAGATAACCAAGAACGCTTGTTTGAAGATATTTATACAGATATTCAACGCTATAAAGGGTTGATCAATGTTTTAGTAGAATACGACATTGCATTGGCCGAAATTGAAGGTGAGACATTTAATAACTACCTGAGATCTTTTAAACATTTTTATGGAGAGGAACCAGAGGAAGCAGCTCCAATACCTGCTGACAGAGACTTTCCTGCAACAGACAGTAGTGGTGGTTTGCAAGCAGATAGTGTTAATTAAATCTGGTATAAGGCTATGACCTTAACACCCATAAAAACACCCTTAGCCGTAAAAAAAGTATTCCCGAATTATATTTGGGACCTTCCTTCTACGGATAAAATTATATATCTCACATTTGATGATGGGCCAACGCCCAAAATCACCAACTGGGTACTAGACACGTTAAAAGAATACAATGCCAAGGCGACCTTTTTCTGTATTGGGAACAATATTAAAAAATATCCAGAAATCTTTCAAAACATTTTAGATAATGGCCACAGTATAGGGAACCATACACAAAACCACGTTAAGGGGTGGAAAACAAAAACGAAAGATTATTTAAAGAATATTGAAGAAGCTCAAAGAACTATTAATGATGAAATTTCAAATAAGATTTCCGAAACAGGTAATCGGCAATCGACAATCGTTAATCTATTTAGACCGCCTTACGGACAAATAACCCCTAAACAAGGAAAAAAACTAACTGCATTAAACTATAAAATAATTATGTGGGATATTTTATCTTTCGATTGGGGAAAAAATGTTAGTCAGGAAACATGTTTAGACAACGTTATTGAGAAAACAACCAGTGGTAGTATTATTGTATTCCATGATAGTGTGAAAGCTTCTAGAAATATGCAATACGCCTTGCCAAAAGTATTAGAATTCTTTAGTAAAAAAGGCTATACTTTTAAAGCTATACAATAATTCTTAGGCATATTGTTGAATAATACCTATAAGCGTATTGGCATCCTGTTCACCACTTTGACGCCATTTCATCTCACCATCTTTATAGATAATAAGTGTTGGCAGGGTTTTTACCCTTAAAGCTTCAGCAAGTTCTTCGTTTTTTTCAACATCGATCTTTATAACTTTAGCTTTATCTCCCAGTGCCGCGGCAACATCCCTCAAAACAAGGTGCATGGCCGTCGATTGGTCATTCCATTCTGTATAAAAATCTAACAAAACAGGAATTTCGACATCTATAAGTTCCCCAAATTTTGACATATCTTATTGTTTATTAGTCAAATTATGATTATACAAACCTACAATTTTTTAATTGTTTTTCATCAACGATGTAAAAGGGCTCATTATGTTCAATGTATAAAAATATAAAATTTCATAGTAAATATAGCATTTCTTAGCAACTATGCATTTTTTAAGCCTTTTTTAAGTTCTATAACCGTAATTTCCGGCCATATTCCAACACGCCCTGGAAATGCTAAATACCCAAAACCTCTGTTCACATTTATATATTGTCCCAATTCCTCATAAATACCTGCCCAATATTTATAACGCCATTTCACCGGACTCCATTTAAACCATCCTGGTATTTCAATACCAAACTGCATGCCATGGGTATGCCCACTTAGTGTTAAATGATAGTGGTAATCATCATGAATCACTTTTTTTTCCCAATGCGAAGGGTCATGGCTCATCAAAATCTTAAAATCATCTTTATCAATAGCGTTTGAAGCCTTTTTTAAATCGCCAGCTGTTTTAAAGCCACCAGCCCCCCAATTTTCAACACCAATCAAAGCTATACGCTCACCATTTTTTTCTAGATACCGACTTTCGTTCAACAAAACATCAAATCCAATTTCTTTTTGCAAGGCCTTTAAGTCTTCTAAGTTTTGTTTTTTTGCTGCTTCAGATTCCCATTGAACGTAATCCCCATAATCATGATTCCCCAGCACAGAGAACAGACCTTCTTTAGCCTTTAACTTACCAAAAACATTTTTATAGGGCACTAATTCTTCTGCTTTATTGTTTACCATATCCCCAGTAAACAAGATAACATCACTTTCCTGCTCATTTATCAAGTCGACCGCATAATTGACTTTATCCATATTGTCAAAACTCCCAGAATGGATATCACTAATCTGGGTGAGCTTAAAACCATCGAAAGCCTGAGGCAAATCTTCAAAATGAAGGGTATATTTTAGTACTTTATAATTGTATTTTCCTTTATAAATGCCATAAATAATTGAAGCCAATGGAATGGCCGCTACGCCTAAAGCAAGCTTGCTTATAAATTGGCGTCTCGAGGCAAAGTAATTTCCTTTGGCTGTATCACCCTCGGTAAAGTATCTAAAAACAGCCTGGGGCACTCTAAAAATATCTTCACCAAACATAAAGACCAGTAGCACCATTTTTGGAACCAATAAGGCTATAAAAAGTCCAAAAGCGTATGCATGTCCATGCGAAAAGCCATCACTTCTATTAAAACCGAAATAATGAAACATAAAATTACCTATTATCAATACGGTGATAAGCCAATATAGTATTTGAAGCCAGCTATTTTTTGAAACCGTCTTAAATGCCTGAAAAGCATAAACATCTGCAATTCCAAAAATAACAAGGAAAATAATCCAACGAATCATATCTCTTTTTTATCAAATATAATGGTATTCTAAATTAATGATTGTAAAGTGAATCTTATTTAACTAATTGTTAAGAGTTTTATTAATCTAAATTACAAACGTGCCTTAACTTTTATTATAGCTATAAAACCATTATTTTATTCCATATGAAATCCTTTAAAAAGCTATTTTACAATTTACTTTTTGTAGCTTTGGTTTTCTTTCAAAATATAAAATATGTCAGATCAAAAACGTCTTTTCCTAGTAGACGCCTACGCGTTAATATTTCGTGGCTACTATGCCTTTATTAAAAACCCAAGAATTAATTCAAAAGGCACAGATACTTCTGCTATTATGGGCTTTATGAACTCACTTTTAGATGTTATTAAAAGGGAACGTCCAGATCATCTAGCTGTTTGTTTTGATAAAGGAGGAAGTACAGACCGTGTTGAGATGTACCAGGAATATAAGGCCAATAGAGATGAAACACCCGAGGCTATCAAAATTGCCGTTCCGTATATTTATGATATACTCAAGGCTATGCACATCCCTATTATGGTTAAAGAAGGTTATGAAGCCGATGATGTTATTGGAACCCTTTCTAAACAAGCCGAAAAAGAAGGTTATAAAACCTTTATGGTTACTCCCGATAAAGATTTTGCACAATTGGTTTCTGAAAATATTTTTATGTATCGCCCTGTTTTTGGTGGTGGTTACGAAACCTGGGGGATTCCCGAAGTCCAGAAAAAATTTGAGGTTACCGACCCGCTTCAAGTCATTGACTTTTTAGGTATGATGGGAGATTCCAGTGACAACATCCCAGGGCTTCCCGGTGTTGGCGAAAAAACAGCCAAAAAGTTTTTAGCACAATACGGTAGTATGGAAAATCTTTTAGCCAATACACATGAGTTGAAAGGTAAAATGAAAGAAAAGATAGAAGCCAATGGCGAATTGGGAATCCTATCAAAAAAATTGGCGACCATTATGCTAGACGTTCCTGTTGAGTTTAATGAAAAAGATTTTGAGATGTCCCAGCCCGACATTCCCAAGGTTACCGAGATTTTTCAAGAATTAGAATTTAGGCGTTTAATTGATAATTTCAACAAAACGTTTGCTACCGATAGTGAAACCCCACAAACCAACACAACACCATCAACAACCAAAGCAACACTCAAAGAACAAACTTCTGCAGGGGCTGGACAATTTTCGTTATTTGGTGGAGATCCTTCGGGTGCAACAAATACTGAACCTACTTCAGAATACAGTCGAAAAACAGCCGAAACGACCTCTCATTTTTATCAAAGTATAGATTCTGGCATAGCCACCAAGCTCTTCATTAAAAACCTGATGAATCAAACTTCGGTATGTTTTGACACAGAAACCACAGGATTAAACCCCATAACAGCCGAACTGGTTGGTATCGCATTTTCCTGGGAAGTAGGCAAAGGGTTTTATTTACCGTTTCCAGAAGAAAAGACAGAAGCGCAAGAACTCATAGAACAATTACGTCCGTTTTTTGAAAGTGAAGCCATTCAAAAGATTGGTCAGAATTTAAAGTACGATATTAAAGTTTTGGCTAAATACAATATTGAAGTAAAAGGTAAATTGTTTGACACCATGTTGGCGCATTATCTTATCAATCCAGATATGCGGCACAATATGGACGTGTTAGCAGAAACGTATTTAAACTACACACCAATTTCTATAGAAACACTGGTTGGTAAGAAAGGTAAAAATCAATTATCGATGCGGGAAGTGCCCTTGGAAAAACAAACCGAGTATGCTGTTGAAGACTCTGATATTACGCTTCAATTAAAAGAACATTTTGAAAAAGAATTAGGCGAAGCCAATACACAAAAACTTTTTGATGATATTGAAGTACCGCTACTTCGTGTACTAGCAGCTATGGAATTAGAAGGTATTAATTTAGATAAAAAATTCCTAGAAACACTATCGGGCGAACTAAATAAAGACATTGCTTCTTTAGAAACCAAGATTTATGAAACTGCTGGCGAAACATTCAACATAGCATCGCCTAAGCAATTAGGTATCATTCTTTTCGAAAAATTAAAGCTTGTAGATAAACCAAAGAAAACAAAAACAGGGCAATATGCAACTTCAGAAGACATTCTATCTTATTTAGCCAAAGACCATGATATCATTCAAAACATTTTGGATTACCGTGGTTTAACAAAGTTGAAAAGCACCTATGTTGATGCATTACCAGACCAAGTCGAGGAGTCAACTGGCCATGTGCACACCGATTACATGCAAACCGTAGCTGCAACCGGTAGATTGAGTAGCAATAACCCGAACCTTCAAAATATTCCTATTCGTACCGAACGCGGCAGACAGGTAAGAAAGGCCTTTATTCCGCGAAACGAAGATTACACACTTTTAGCTGCCGATTATTCTCAAATAGAGCTTCGTATTATTGCGGCCCTAAGTGAAGAGGAAACCATGATCTCTGCATTTAAAAATGGAGAAGATATTCACGCATCTACAGCTTCCAAGGTATTTAACGTTCACTTAAACGAAGTAACACGAGAACAGCGTAGCAATGCAAAAACGATTAATTTTGGGATTATTTATGGGGTTTCTGCCTTTGGATTAAGCAATCAGACCAATTTATCGCGAAGTGAATCCAAAGAACTCATAGACACTTATTACGCGACCTACCCAAAACTTAGAAACTTTGTTAGCGACCAAGTAGCTTTTGCCAGAGACCATGGTTATGTACAAACTGTATTGGGACGCCGTCGCTACTTAAAAGATATCAATTCCAGAAATGCCGTGGTAAGAGGCGCAGCAGAACGCAATGCGGTAAATGCGCCTATTCAAGGTAGTGCTGCCGATATTATTAAAATTGCGATGATTAATATTCACCAGAAACTAAACGAAGGTAATTTTAAAACTAAAATGCTGCTTCAAGTTCATGATGAATTGGTATTTGATGTTTATAAACCAGAACTAGAAAGCATTAAAAATCTGGTAAAAACCGAAATGGAAGGAGCCTATAAACTGGAAGTGCCTCTTGATGTTGATTTAGATATTGGTGATAATTGGCTGGAAGCACACTAATCAAATAGCTATGAAAAAGTTAACTTTAATTCTCTTCATATTAGTGATTAACTTCACCATGACTTCGCAAGAAGAATTAATTCCGCTAAAGGTTAATAACAAGTGGGCTTATATAAAAACTGATTGGATTAATGGTAAAATTGTAAAAAAAGACACATCCTATAGTTTTATAAAAACTTCAAAAATTATTGATGGTAAAACTTGGTATGTTACTAATGAAGATGGTTATGATTATACGATAAGAGATGTAAACGGAGAACAATTTGAGCTTGATGAAGAACAAAACAAAACATTTTTAGTTTTTGGTTTACCAAAAAGAGAAAACGAACGTAGTTATATGGTAAATCAGGAAAAAGTTACCGTAACTAAAAAGCTTCATAAAATTAAAACCAGAACTAGCAATTTTAAATGTTTTAAATACGAATTTAGAGATCCTAGCGATTCTGCTAGTTTTATAGATACTTATATTTGCCCTGGTGTTGGAATTGTTAAAGTACAAATGGGGACTGAAAACGAAAAAACGGAGCTTACCTTGATTGATTACAACATAAATTAATTCTTTTCTCCTACAAAAAAGACCTAAACGTCAAACTGAGTAGGATTTTAATTATTTCGCGACACTATAACAACACTTTTACCAAAGTTCGATTCTACATTAGAAACTAAAATGTTGTTTCAAGTTTGTTATCGAGATATTGTTTTAGATATTGGAGATAATTGGCTGGAAACGCATTAACCTTTCTATTGAAATGTAAAATTATATGTTAATGACAGGATCGGGTTATCAAGTATTGAAAGTTGAAAAGCTCCTAGTGGGCTATCCCTAAAGAGGTGGGCATTTGCTAAATAATCTTCACGGGATTTATAAAAAATATTAATAGGATTATTTCTATCGTAAATATTGTATATCGTAACAATCCAATTATTAGACCAGCGTTTATTCTTTTTACTTTTACTAAAATGAACTTTCCATGAAAAATCTAAACGATGATATACTGGGAGGCGACTATTATTTCGTTCTAAATAGATGGGTGTTTCTATTTCTCCAACTGAAACAATTCCATTAGGTATTGTAAATGGTCTACCTGTTTGTCCCGTAAAATTAAAACTAAAAGTATTGTACTTACTTTCAAAGTTAATAGTGCCATTAACAACATGAGGTCTGTCAAAGTCAGATGGAAACCATTGGTTGTTATTTATTCTGTCTCCTAATTTTTCATTTATTGAACGCAAAAAACTTCTTGACCATGTATAATTTAACCAACCATTTATAGGGCCTTTGTTCTTCTTAATGCTAAACTCTACTCCGTACGCTTTTCCCTGCCCCTGTACAATATCCTTTTGTATAAATTCTTCGAGAAAAAAATCTGCCCCAGGTTTATATGTTAACACATTCTTAGTATCCCTATAATAGCCTTCTATCCCAACCTCAATAGTATTATCATTGAAATTTTGAAAAACCCCAACACCATATGTGTTTCCAATTTGAGGTTTTATATTAAAATCTACATTCTTCCATCTAGAAGTTGGCAAAGGCGTGGTCGTATTATATATATTTTGTAAATATTGATTGGTTTTTGCATAATTAGTTTTAATAGAAGTATGGTTTCCAAGTTTAAATGTAGCACCAAGTCTAGGTTCTAAAGCGTCATATCCTTTTACTTTTTTTCCTTTCGAAAAAAAACTAGTTTCATTTATTGTTCCTAAATTCTCATTAAAACTAGCTGATGTATAGGGCCCTACCAGAAAAGAATTCGTATAGCGTAACCCACCAGACAGAAATAGTTTTTTTATTGGCTTCCAATTAATGTTAGCATAAATAGATAATTCATAATTCTTTTCTGAGGGCAGAGATACAGGCCTTATACTTTGGGCTGTACCTGGGTTTAAATCTCCTGGAGCTATTTTATATTGGTTTAATTGTGTCCCTGCATAATAATCAACCTTTTTATTAACTTTTTTTGAAAATTCTGAGATTAGGCTTAGATACTTAATATTGGACGAAAATTCAATTTTATTGTTAACTTCTCGTTCAGGAAAAAGAATTTTAGGGGTATAATGACTTCCTATTAAAACCGTTTTAAGATTAGTATTATCATTAAAAGAATGTATCCATTTTAAAGTTCCGTTTAATGTAGCAAAATCATATTGATTTTTATCAGAATTAATATTTTCTATTCTTGAGACAAAGTCCAATTGATAAAAATCCTTACTATAAAAACCCGTAAAGGATAATTGATCTTTTTCTGTTGGCAAGTATAATAATTTAATAGTTCCATCTGTATAATTAGCTTTGGTATCTTTTAGGCGCTTAGAGAATGCTGGGAATAAAAAATCTGTATAACCTTTTCTTATCCCTGTAATTAACAATAATTTATCCTTTATTATTGGTGTTTCTACCGATAGTCTTGTAGACAGTACTCCAATACCACCTGCAAGCTTAAACTTATCGACGTATGGGTTTTTAACTTTAACATCTACTACCGATGTAACTCTTCCTCCATAACGTGAAGGAATGTTTGATCTATATAAATCTACAGAAGATAGTGCTTCTGGTGTAAATACAGAAATAAGTCCAAATAAATGTGTAGGATTAAAAACAGGAGCATAATCGTAAAGCAATAAATTTTGATCTAACGACCCGCCTCTAACAGAAAGTCCATTACTTACATCCCCTGCATTGTTAACACCTGCCACAAATGTTAGCCCTCTAAGAACATCCATTTCTCCCAATGCCATTGGCATTTTTTTAATCTCTAAAGCTTTTAATTTAATAATACCCATTTGGGTAGATTCTACATTATCATTAGTTTTTTTAGCTTTAACAATGACCTCAGAAAGTTTTTCTTCTTTTTTATGAAGTTTTATCCTTAACAGCTGATTCTTATCTAAGCTAATCATTTGAGAATACGTTTCATAACCTATATAAGATATATTTATAGTATAGGTGTTTTTTACAAGTTTTACATTAAAAGAGCCTGTATAATCGGTTACACCTCCACAATCACAAGGAGTTATTAGGATTTGAGCATTATCAACGTTAAGACCTGTTTCTTGATCTATAATTTTAAAAGAAAGTTTATATTCTTTATTCTGAGAATAAGACGCATTAAAGATAGATGCTATAAAAAGAATAGTTATTAGCCTCATTAATTTATTGATTTTTTCATTATTCAATCCAAGCTTCAGGTTCTATAGCAGTTCTATATTGAGATTCTGTACAATCTGATGTGAGCACCAAAGACTCTTCACACAAAGCATCATAACATTCTCTAGACGTACAAAACAACTCACAATACTCATTAATATAATCAATCCTTGTTGTGGTTATTGGAACCTCCTTTATATCTCGTCTATCTATAAATATGCTTTTTTTTGAAGCTGCTGCTGCCGTAAATCTGCCTAAAACAAATTCTTTGTCATCATTTGGGTTAAACATGTTGCCTATTAATGCCGCTGGAGGTGGTGCATTTAAACCACCATTATTCTCAACGAGATCTTTCAACACTTTAAAGTAGTCGTAGGCTTTTCTTGTCAAGGACAATTGCTGTATCTCTACGGCAATATTTTTCCTACTATACAAAAATATGTCTGCAATAGGTAGATCTTTTATAATTCCTCCGTTTGAAAATTCGTCTGCAAAAATTTTAACATTTTCATTATATCGTACCCGCCAACAATCGCTTTCACATCTGTAACCAATAGTAATTACTGGGTCTTCATTTGCTAAACTCATAGGAGGATCTATACATTCTCCATTTCTTAAAATACCATTGAAACAATAATCGCAAAGCTCTATCTTTTCAAACGAACGAAACTTCCATAAATAATAATTCTCGCTGTCTACAGGGTCTTCTATATCTACAAAAACTGAATGTCCTGGTAAAAACCCATCAGAATCTTCGCTAAAAATCAATTCCGGATTATACTCATAATTAATTTTGGATATCTCTACAGGTTCAGTAATCAATTCAGGTAACGACTCATAATTCCTACCATCTGGAAAAGTTACCATGAGCTTCCATTCTTCTCCTACAGAGGCTTCGAAATCACTTGGAGGGATGTAGGCATTATCATGTTCATTTAAACTTACAAGTATACCCGTGTCTATATTTATAAAAGACACACTTGCGCCTGACACAAACTTATACCGCAAGTTGCTTCCTATAAAACGAGATTCAAAAATATTTACCAGTGATGTTCCTTTTCCTGTAGATAAAAATGCATCAATATAAACTAAGCCTTCTTTAAAATTAAAATCAGGCTCAATAGGTTCTACACAAGCAACAAGAAGGAATAATAGAAGAAAATATCTGTATTTTCTTAAAAGTAATACCACTTTTTTAGTCATTAATCAATTCATTACATTTATATCTCTACAAAAAAGACATAAACAATATTAAAAATAGACAAACCTCATTCTAATCTTTATTTAAAGAAATGGTTTCTCTTAATTTTATAAAACTAAACTCTATCTAGAATAAAGATGTGTCTTTTGGTGTAAAAAATGTCTTTCACAGTAAATAAATTGACTACTTACAATATCATACAAAACTTGTTTTCATTTAAATGATTTCTGTCTAATAATGTATTTTATATAATTGAAGATGATTTAAATATTAAACCTTAGAGCAAAAACAGGAACCTAGAAAAATTCACGAATCACTTGGTACTTTAAAAACATAAAATGAAGGGGAGACTAAATATTTCCTTGCAGGGATCATAGGATTATCTGAACATAGATTTTTTTAAAATAAAAAACTCTGTGCAAAAACTACCGTTGTTTCTTCTTAGATCGAAACTTAGCTTTGTTCTTCCTTTGGTTAAAAGGAACTGCATCATTAAAAGTATGCTTAGGTTTACCTGGTTTATTTTTTCGCCACTTGTCGTTTTCTGGCAGCAATACTTTTAACAAATCCTGACGCCCTAATTTATTTAAGGTGCTTTTAATCCAGGCTTTATTTTCCTTTTTATACCAAAAGAAAAAGCGGTGTTGTTCATCTTTTTCTTTACGTGTTTTTGGGGTCTTTATTTTTTTAAGGGTATAAGGGTGATATCCGCTATAATATATTACCGTGGCAACCGTCATAGGTGTTGGCGTAAAACCCTGCACTTGCTCAAGCTGAAAGCCCATATCCTTAGTTTCGGCCGCAAGGTTAGCCATATCTTCGGCTTCGCAAGCGGGGTGATTCGATATGAAATAAGGGATTAACTGTAGTTTTAGATTTTTTTTAATATTAATTTTGTCAAAACGCTCTTTAAACTTATGAAAATAAGTAAATGATGGTTTCCGCATTAATTTTAAAACAGGGTCACTGGTATGTTCTGGTGCTACCTTAAGCCTACCAGACACATGCTTCGTCATCACCTCTTCTGTATAATCATCTAATTCTTTGGCATTGGCATTTTTATTAAACTCGGGCACAAGCATATCGTGACGAATACCACTCCCTATAAAGGACTTCTTTACTTTTGGGTGGCTATCAACTGCCTGATATAATTTAGTTAACGGTTTATGGGACGTATCTAAATTGCTACAAATAACTGGTGAAATACAAGAAGGCGCTACACACTTATCACAGATAGATTGTATTTTTCCCTTCATTTTATACATATTTGCGCTTGGGCCACCAATATCAGACAAATACCCCTTAAAATCTGGCATATTTGCTACGGTATCGACTTCACGCAACACGGATTCCTGACTACGAGACGCTATAAACTTCCCCTGATGTGCTGAAATAGTACAAAAACTACATCCACCAAAACAACCGCGATGTATGTTTATAGAAAACTTAATCATTTCAAATGCAGGAATAGGTCCGCGTTTGTTATATTTAGGATGCGGCAATCGGGTATAGGGCAAATCGAAAGAGGCATCTATTTCCTTTTCCGTCATAGTAGGGTATGGCGGATTAATCATCAAGGTTTTCTCGCCTACTTTCTGAAAAATGCGGCGTGCAGCTAATTTATTAGATTCCTGTTCTATAATCTTAAAGTTAGCAGCGTAAGCTTTTTTATCTTTTAAACACTTTTGGTGTGATACAATTTCGACATCCTCCCAGTTACTGTTCTTTGGTATCTTAGCATCTTTATCCAAGAGTACTGCCGTTTGTTTTATTGTAGTGATGCTATTAAAAGGCACTCCTTTTTGTAGCAAACGCACGACCTCTCGCAAAGGTTGTTCTCCCATACCATAAACCAGCATATCTGCTTTCGAGCTTTCTAAAATAGTAGGCATTAATTTATCACTCCAATAATCATAATGCGTTACACGACGCAACGAAGCTTCAATACCTCCAATTAAAACTGGTACATCGGGCCATTTTTCTTTTAGTATTTTAGAATATACTGTTGTGGCGTAATCTGGTCGAAAACCTATATCTCCATTTGGTGTATACGCATCTTTATCACGGCGCTTTTTATTGGCATTGTAATTGCTAATCATGGGATCCATGCACCCTCCTGTAACACCAAAAAACAACTTAGGAGCTCCCAGTTTCACAAAGTCCTGGAGGTTATCGTTTACATTAGGCTGTGGTACCACAGCAACCCGCAGTCCATAACTTTCTAAAATGCGACCAATTACTGCAGGACCAAACGATGGGTGGTCTACATAGGCGTCACCACTAAATAAAATAACGTCTAGCGCGTCCCAACCACGTATTTTAACCTCTTTGTTTGTGGTAGGCAACCAATCTGAAAGTTTTAACTCCTGCATAACGCAGCAAAAATAGGCAAAAATTGATTCTTATCCGGAATCGCCCTGCGAATCGTAAATACAAGCCATTATTAATGTTAAAATTAGTAAGGCAATGCATCTTTTAACGACACCATAGATACTGTTAACAAACTTGCTATGAATTTTAAAGGTTTTTTGTGTGCCTTATGCCTTTGTGCCTTTTCTCAAATTAATGCCCAAACTTGTTGTTCTGGTGGTATTCCATTATCAAATAACATAGGGTTATCTCAAGAAGACAAAGGCACCATTCAAATAGGTTTAAATTATGACTACAACAATTTAAACACTTTAAATTCTGGTAGCAAAACTTTAAATGACAATTCCAGATTACGAATTACACATTCTATTTTGTTAAATACCAATTATTCTATCACCAATAGGTTTTCAATTGAAGGTCTATTTACTTGGGTAAACCAGAGACGTAAAATTTCTCAATTTGGAAACGAAAACCTAGATCAAACTTCGGGTATTGGAGATGCTGTCCTATTGTTAAAGTATAATTTTCCTGAGCTTTTAGGAAAACAAAGCAACATTGCTTTTGGGCTAGGGACAAAAATTCCTTTAGGCTCGTCTACAGAAACAAACGATCAAGGTATTAGACTAAATGCCGATTTACAACCAGGAAGCAACGCCTGGGACATTATCTATTGGACTTCATTCTCTAAAAATTTTAGTTTTAGACCTTCCCTAACATTTTCCTCGAGAGCTATTTACAGAAATACCGGGACCAACGATACCTACTTTGACAATAGTTCTTATAAATTTGGTAACGAATTTCAAGGCTTTATAAGCTTTTCAGATCAATTCGTTTTACTAAAAGCCCTAACCACTCCTAGTATTTCCTTTAAATATAGAAATGCCAGAAAGGATAAAATTGACAATTTCGATCTGGATAATACAGGAGGTAACTGGGTGTCTGTTATTCCCAACTTTTCAATTAATTTGAAGTCTAATCTAATCTTTTCCACAAAAGCCGAAATTCCTATCCATAATAATGTTGATGGAACACAGTTAACACCAACCTATAGAATTACTACGGGGCTTTTATTAAAAATAAGCTCAAAGAAAAATGTTTTACAATTAAATTAAATACTATGAAAAAAAGTGTTTTTTACCTATTAATGTGCTGCTCCCTATTAATGTCTTGCAGCACTAGCGATGTTAACGACGGAACAACAGTTCCTGGTGGCAACAACAATAATACAGGACAATGGTTAATACCAATTGCAGATGTTAAGGATGGTGGCCCTGGTAAAGATGGGATTCCATCAATTGATAATCCGAATTTTACGACTACCAATAATGCCAGTTTCCTAAATGATAATGATCTTGTTGTTGGGGTTGTAAAAGGCAATCAGGCCAAAGCTTACCCACATGTTATTTTAGATTGGCATGAAGTCGTTAATGACGAAATTGACAATACTTTTATCACTTTAAATTATTGTCCTTTAACTGGAACTGCTTTTGCCTGGGAAAGTATGGTTAACGGAACAAAAACCACTTTTGGAGTTTCTGGTTTGCTATATAATGCCAACCTCATATTATATGACAGGAATACTAATAGTAATTGGTCTCAACTGAGACTTGAATGTGTAAACGGCCCACTAATTAATAATAAACCCGAGTTAATAGATGTTGTAGAAACCGATTGGAAGACATGGAAAGCCCTGTACCCAGACACAGAAGTTTTAACGACTCAAACAGGCTTTTCGAGAACTTATGGTACATCTCCTTATGGTGATTACTCCACTAATAATAACAGGTTTATATTTACGCCAACAATTATCAACACTGCCCTACCTAATAAAGATCGTATTTATGCCATTATAGACGATGACGAGTCTAAGGTTTATCAATTTTCAGATTTTAATGGAGGCAGTGTTATTAAAGACACTTTTAGAGGAAAAAACTATTTAATCGTAGGTAATGAAGACTTAATTTATGGATTTGAACTCTCTGGTGACCATGAAAATCTGACTTTTGAATACGATTTTAATGGTTCAGAAACTTTTTTTAAGGATAATGAAGGTAATAAATGGTCTGTTTTTGGAAAAGTTATTGAAGGTCCAAGGCAAGGAGAAACACTTTTGGGAGCTAGATCTGTTATGAGTTATTGGTTTGCCATAGCGGCATTTTACCCAAACCCTGAGGTTTTTTCTAAAGAATAAGAAGCCTTGTTTTGGGGAAACAAAATTTCAGTTATAATTCTTACAGTCTCCTTACCAGTTACAGAACCAGAACCTATGGTGGGTTTTTCATTAAATACTCTCTTAAATACAGAATCCTTCCAGGGAACCTCTATTTTTTCGTTGTTAAAATACATGAATAGCTCCATGGGTATAAATAGTATAATGAGTAATAATTGAGTCACTCAATTATTTAAAGAAATAATCTCTCTTCTCTATTTGGTAATCAAATATATAATCGTAAATTTGCAAACTCTTTTTGAGAGAGGAATGTTTAATAAATAAAAAATAATTAGTGTGGATACATTAAGCTACAAAACGATTTCAGCCAACAAAGCGACTGTTAATAAACAGTGGGTTTTAGTTGATGCTGAAGGTCAGGCACTTGGTCGTCTCGCTTCTAAAGTTGCAAAACTTTTAAGAGGTAAGCACAAGCCAAACTTCACACCTCACGTTGATTGCGGTGATAACGTTATTGTTATCAATGCAGAAAAAATCAGCTTATCTGGAAACAAATGGACCGAAAAGACGTACATCCGTCACACAGGCTATCCAGGAGGACAAAGAAGTTTAACTGCTACAGAATTGTATGGGAAAGACCCAGCAAGAGTGGTAGAAAAATCAATAAAAGGAATGTTACCTAAAAACAAATTAGGTGCCGATTTATTCCGTAATTTAAATGTTGTTGTTGGTTCAGCTCATACTCATGAAGCTCAAAAACCTAAAACAATTAACTTAAACGAATTCAAATAATGGAAGTAATTCACAAAATTGGTCGTAGAAAAACGGCTGTTGCTCGTGTGTATGTTGCCCCAGGAAAAGGGAACATCACGATTAATAAAAAAGACATAACGTCTTACTTTACTACTGCTACTTTACAGTACAAAGTAAAACAACCTTTAGTTATGACTAACAATGATAGCAACTTTGATATTACAGTAAATGTATTTGGAGGCGGTATTACAGGTCAAGCAGAAGCTGTTCGTTTAGCAATATCTCGTGCTATGTGCGAAGTTGATGCTGAGAACAGATTAACATTAAAACCAGAAGGTTTATTAACTAGAGATCCTAGAATGGTAGAGCGTAAAAAATTCGGACAGAAAAAAGCGCGTAAGAAATTCCAATTCTCGAAACGTTAATATCAAACTTGTTTCAGTATCTGTTTATTGGTTACTCGAAACATTTTCAAAAAAATTAAAAATAAAACTAGTTATTGTTGTCCTAGTTCTAAAAGACAGGATTTAGTTTAGCATCTAAATGATTGAGGCGATTTAAAAATGACCACTTAATCATTGCTAATTCAACAGAACGTAAACTATTACAAAATGGCAGTAGAAGTAAAAGAATTACTTGAAGCAGGTGTACACTTTGGTCACCTTACACGTAAATGGGATCCAAATATGGCTCCTTACGTATACATGGAGCGTAACGGCATCCATATTATTAACCTTTATAAAACAGCGGCAAAAATTGATGAAGCAGGTGCAGCATTAAGCAAAATTGCTAATTCGGGCCGTAAAATCTTATTCGTTGCAACAAAAAAGCAAGCTAAAGATATCGTAGCAGAAAAAGCTGGTTCTATCAATATGCCTTACATCACAGAAAGATGGCCAGGTGGTATGTTAACAAACTTTGTTACTATTAGAAAAGCTGTTAAAAAAATGGCTTCTATTGATAGAATGAAAAAAGACGGTACGTTTAACACTCTTTCTAAAAAAGAACGTTTGCAAGTAGATCGTTTAAGAGCTAAGTTGGAGAAAAACTTAGGTTCTATTAGTGATATGACTCGCTTACCAGGCGCTTTATTTGTTGTAGATATTAAGCGTGAGCACATCGCGATTAAAGAAGCACAAAAATTAAACATTCCTATTTTTGCAATGGTAGACACCAACTCAGACCCACGTCAAGTTGACTATGTAATCCCTGCAAATGATGATGCTTCTAAATCAATTGATAAAATTTTAACTCACGTTACAGCCTCTATTGCTGGTGGTTTAGCAGAGCGTAAAGCAGAAAAAGACGCAGCAGCATCTGCTCCTGAAGCTCCAAAAGCTAAGGCTAAAGCGGAAGCAGCTCCTGCTAAAACAGTTGCAGCCGAAGAAGAAGAATAAATTAACAATTACACAATACAAATAAGTCGTTTAATTCTTTTCTTAGCCGAAATTATTTGAACGACTTTTTTAAATTAATTAAGATATGGAATCTACAGTAAAAATTACGGCAGCAGAAGTAAACAAGTTAAGAAAAGCGACTGGTGCTGGTATGATGGATTGCAAAAAAGCTTTAGTTGAAGCTCAAGGCGATTTTGACAAAGCCATTGAAGTATTACGTAAAAAAGGACAAAAAGTAGCTGAAAAAAGAGCAGACAGAGACTCTTCTGAAGGTGCTGCTGTTGCAAAAATAAATGCAGATCAAACCCAAGGCGTAGCGATCGTATTAGGTTGTGAAACTGATTTCGTTGGTAAAAACGAAAACTTTTTAGCTTTAGCTAATGACTTAGCTGAAATCGCTTTGAACCACAATACTAAAGAAGAATTTTTAGCTGCTGATTTTGGTGGTATGTCTGTTGCAGATAAATTAACAGAGCAAACTGGTGTTATTGGTGAAAAACTAGATATCACTGCTTTTGAAAAATTAGAAGCATCTTTTGTTGGTTCTTATGTACACATCAATAAAATTGCTGCATTAGTAGGTTTATCTTCTAAAGTAGACAATGCTGAAACATTGGTTAAAGATGTAGCTATGCAAGTAGCCTCTATGGGAGCGACAACATTATCTTATAAAGATTTCGATCCTGCTTTTGTTGCTTCAGAAACAGAAGCTAGAATCGCTGTTATTGAAAAAGACAATATCGAATTGGGTCGTTTAGGTAAAACACTTAAAAATGTACCTCAGTTCATTTCTATGGCACAATTAACGCCTGAAGTATTAGCTAAAGCCGAAGAAGATGCTAAAGCTGAGTTAAAAGCTGAAGGTAAGCCAGAGCAAATCTGGGATAGAATTTTACCAGGAAAAATGGAGCGTTTTATTTCTGATAACACAACGTTAGATCAGGAACAATGTTTATTAGATCAAAACTTCATTAAAGACGAAAAAATAAATGTTGCTAAATATGTAGCATCTTACGGCGATGTTGAAATTACAGGTTTCAAACGTGCTTCTGTAGGCTAATTAATTTCTACAAAGGCAAAAGCCTTAATAATACAAACCACCAATTTAATAAATTGGTGGTTTTTTTATAAAAGTGATTTAAAAAATCCGTTTCAGCAAATTAAGATATTGTTTATATTTGCTAAACTTTCAAAAGTAAAATGAAATGAGTTATAACACATAATCGATATGATTCGAAAATGTTATATAACGAGTTACATCTGACCTGTAAAAAAGCAATAGAAATTAACAGATGAAATACAAACGTATACTCCTCAAACTATCAGGAGAAGCATTAATGGGAGATCGCCAGTACGGTATTGACCCAGAACGATTAGCAGAATATGCAAAAGATATAAAAACCATTACAGATAAAGGTGTAGAAGTTGCCATAGTTATTGGAGGCGGAAATATTTTTAGAGGCGTTGCTGGAGCCAGCAAAGGCATGGATCGTGTACAAGGAGACCATATGGGTATGTTAGCAACCGTTATAAATGGTTTAGCTCTGCAAGGCGCATTAGAAGATGCTGACATACCTACACGTTTACAAACAGCTATAAAAATTAACGAAGTAGCAGAGCCTTTTATTAGAAGAAAAGCCATGCGCCATTTAGAAAAAGGCCGTGTTGTTATTTTTGGTGGTGGCACAGGAAATCCTTATTTTACTACAGATTCTGCTGCAGTTTTAAGAGCCATAGAAATTGAAGCCGATGTTATTCTAAAAGGTACCCGCGTTGACGGTATTTATAATACAGACCCTGAAAAAGATGATAATGCCATTAAATTTAATTTCATATCTTTTGATGATGTTTTAAGTAAGGGACTAAAAGTTATGGACACCACAGCGTTTACGCTAAGTCAAGAGAACGAATTGCCTATTATTGTTTTCGATATGAATAAAAAAGGGAACTTATTAAAGGTGGTTTCTGGCGAAAAAATTGGTACAGAAGTTAATTTATAATTGCGGCTATCGTTCCCTTATGCTCGCTAAGTGTCTTGTTGTGCTGAACCTTTCGGATTTGCTCAAGACAAACTAAAGTTAAAGTAAGCCGAAATGAAAAAGGGTAATCTAACTAACAGGACATTATAAAAGAACAAGATTGTTAGTTTGGCGTAATATTTGAAATAAGTATATTCGTATTTGGTATTTGAACCAATACATTAAAATGCAAATGACATCTGCACAAGTTATTTTTATGATATTTGTAGGTGACTATTTATATTGACCTAAAAGTTTGACATAATGAACGAAGACATACAATTTATACTAGATTCATCAAAAGAAGCTATGGATAATGCCATAAAGCATCTAGAGAAACAATTTATTAATATTAGAGCAGGGAAAGCAAGTCCAGCGATGCTTGGTAGTGTTATGGTAGATTATTACGGATCACAAACACCCTTAAGTCAAGTTGCTAATGTGAACACACCCGACGGAAGAACCATTACCGTACAACCATGGGAAAAAAGTATGCTACAAGAAATAGAACGTGGTATCGCATACGCCAACCTTGGTTTTAACCCAATGAACAACGGTGAGACCATCATTATTAATGTACCTCCACTAACGGAAGAGCGCAGGCGTAATTTAGCAAAACAGGCCAAAGCTGAAGCCGAAGATGCTAAAGTTAGTATAAGAACAGCGCGTAAGGATGCTAACAACGACATTAAAAAATTAGACGACTTATCGGAGGATTTAATTAAAAACGCCGAAATTGATATACAACAAATGACTGATGACTACGTTAAAAAGGTCGATGGTCTTTTCGATATAAAAGAAAAGGAAATCATGACCGTATAATCTAAAAGCGACATATGGTTACTGAGCGTAACCTAAGTAGTCGCTTTTTTAGTAAATCTAGTCTCTCATAACCTTAAATGACAAAACGCTCTTCCCTCTTACTTTGTTTTATTTGTGCGACATTTGCGTATGCTCAAAAGTCATCGGAAACAATTCTAGAACCTACTCAAGATTCTATCAAAAAAAGGGCGTTTATAAAACATCTGGGTAACGGATATTTACCCACTAAATATTTTAATTTCGATTTAAGGTATTTAATTAAATACAACCAGTATGAAGCTGTAAGAACGGGGTTAGGAGGTGTTACTAACCAAAATTTTTCAGAAAAATATCGTATTACTGGTTATGGTGTATATGGTTTTAGAGATCATACTTTTAAGTACAGCATTGGTGGTGGTTTTAGATTAGCCGAAAAAACAAACACCTGGGTAAACTTATCATATACAGATGATCTACGAGAAACGGGAAGCACTAAATTTTTAACAGACGGCCGTTTCTTTCAGTTTTTTGAACCCCGGCTTTTAAACATCGATTTATTTCACAAACTCATAACTAAATCTATAAATTTAGAACACCAGTTAAACCCTAAGCTATTTACCGAAGCAGAATTCGCTGTTAGCAATATAAACCCTACCTACAACTACGGGTACGTTTTAGACAACACGATTGTTAACTCATTTCATATAAGTACAGCCAAGCTATCTCTACAATGGAACCCTTTTAGTAAGTTTGAAGTCTCTGAGAATACATTAAAGCAAACCAAAAAAGGCTATCCACAGTTTACACTTCAATATACTAAAAGTTTTAAAGATGTTTTTAAAAGTGATTTTAACTTCTCAAAATTAGATTTTAGAACTGTTTATAAAATTGGGAGCGAAGATCATGGCCTTTCTGAAATAACATTAGTCTCTGGAATAACAAACGGGAATACTCCACTAACACATTTATACCACGCCTACCCTAACAATATAAACAAGTCAACCATCATGCAGCGTTTTTCAGTGGCTGGGCTAAATAGTTTTGAAACGATGTATTTTAATGAGTTCTTTTCAGATAAATTCACTACAGTACAGTTTAAACATTATTTAAAACCTTTTAATATCTCAGAACATTATAAACCTCAAATTGTTTTAATAACCCGATATGCCCTGGGCGATATAAAACAACCCGAATTGCATCAAAATGTCACTTTTGGGTCTTTAAAAAAAGGGTACACAGAATCTGGATTTGAACTTAATAAACTGCTCTTTGGCTTTGGCTTGAGCTTTACATATCGCTATGGCGCCTATCACTTGCCAGAATTTAGCAATAATATTGCTTTAAAGTTTACATTTAACGTCACTTTATAATGTATTACACTCCTTTTTTCTACCTTTGCGCTTCGTTTTACATGAAGTATGTTTAAATTATTTAGCAAAGATTTTTGGGACATTATTGCGAGATTGATTTTACGCAATAAAATCTCTATACTCATAGGTATTATATTGGTCACTTTATTCTTTAGTTCAAAGTGGGACAATATGCGTTTTACTTATACCGAAGCTAATTTATTGCCCGATGAACATGAGGTAAACATAACTTATAATAACTTTTTAAAAACCTTTGGCGAAGAAGGTAATCTTATCGTACTAGGGGTCAAAGACAGCACATTTTTTACGGTTGAAAAGTTAAATGCCTGGAATAGGCTTTCTGAGGACTTTAAAAAATATAATGAAGTCGAAACTGTTGTTTCTATTAAAGACCTTCAAAAGCTTATAAAAGATACTGAAAATGAAAAATTTAATTTAGAACCTTTTATTAAAGACTCTATTTCTTCTATCTCACAAGTTGAAAAACTTCAAGAGGAACTTTTTAAAAAATACCCTTTTTACGATAACTTTTTATTCAATAATGAAACCAAAACAGTTCGAACAGCTCTTTATTTAAAAAAGGATATAGTAAATACTTCTGCCAGAAAAGATTTTGTAGTCGACATTTTAATACCCCTTATAGACAGCTTCGAGGCATCGAATAATTTAGATGTAAGAATATCGGGGATGCCCTATATTAGAACTTTAAATTCGCAGAATATTGTTGATGAAATTAGTCTCTTTATAGGTGCTGCATTATTAGTAACATCGCTTATTTTCTTTTTCTTTTTCAGATCGTTCAGAGCTACTATAATTTCACTTATTGTGGTATGTGTAGGAGTTATGTGGACTTTGGGTATTCTCGGCTTATTAAACTATGAGATAACTGTTTTAACGGCACTTATCCCGCCATTAATTATTGTTATTGGAATTCCTAACTGTATCTTTTTAATTAATAAATACCAACACGAAGTAAAACTACATGGTAATAAAGTAAAATCGCTGCAAAGAGTCATTACAAAAATTGGTAATGCTACTTTAATGACCAATGTTACTACCGCTTCTGGATTTGCCACCTTTATTTTAACAGAAAGCAAACTACTAAAAGAATTTGGTATTGTAGCCTCATTAAGTATTCTGGCAATTTTTATTCTGTGCCTGCTTATCATTCCAATTATTTATACATTTTTGCCTTACCCGAAAGAAAGACACTTAGAACACCTGAACAAACGATGGATAGGTGGTTTTGTAAATTGGATGGAACACATGGTACGACAAAAACGTATCACTATTTATGCGTCTTCTGTTGTTCTGCTTATTATAAGTATGATTGGTATTAATCAAATAAAAATTTCTGGTAGTTTAATAGAGGACATGCCTAAAAAAACAGAGTTTTTTAGCGACATTCGTTTTTTTGAAGAAGAATTTAATGGCATTATGCCTTTAGAGATTATGATTGATACCAGGCGTAAAAAAGGTGTTATGAAACTCGCTACTTTAAAACGCATGGATCAATTAGAGGACCTAATTATTGAAACCCCGGAGTTGTCCAAACCAATTTCTGTAGTTGGCTTAGTTAAATACTCTAAACAAGCTTATTATAATGGTAATACGAAGTTTTACCAGTTGCCAACATCACAGGAAAACAGCTTTATTTTATCGTATGCTAAAAATTCGACTTCTGATGTCGATTTACTTAAAAATTTTGTTGATTCTACAGGGCAATATGCTCGTATAACCACATTTATGAAAGATGTTGGAACCGACAAGATGGAGCGTATAGAAGAAAATCTTCAAACCAAAATAGATAAAGTTTTCCCAAAGGAAAAATACGATGTTACCATGACGGGCAAAGCCTTAGTCTTTCAAAAAGGCACCAAATACCTTGTTAAAAATTTAGCCATATCGTTGTCGCTTGCTATCTTTTTAATCTCGTTATTCATGGCCTATATGTTTAGGTCTGGGAGAATGATTATCGTATCTCTAATTCCAAACTTATTACCGTTATTAGTAACGGCTGGTTTAATGGGGTATTTAGGAGTTCCCATAAAACCTTCTACCATATTGGTTTTTAGCATTGCTTTTGGTATTTCTGTAGATGATACCATCCATTTTTTAGCAAAGTATCGACAAGAGCTCCAGGCTAACCATTGGAAAATCAAGACTTCTGTATATGGTGCTTTACGTGAAACAGGTGTGAGTATGTTTTATACGTCTATCGTGTTGTTCTTTGGGTTTTCAGTATTTACCATTTCAAGTTTTGGCGGTACCGTAGCATTGGGAGCTTTAGTATCTGCTACTTTATTGTTTGCTATGCTTTCAAACTTACTTTTACTCCCCTCTTTATTGTTATCATTAGAACGTAGCATTGCAAATAAAGAGGTGCTTAGAGAGCCTGCTATCAATATTATTCCAGAAGAAGACGAAGAGGAATAAATTCCAATAAAACCCGTTTCGTTTTTTAAAATTTGATACCTAAAAGCCAATTGGCTTTTTTATCTTTACATTTTAAATTTTAGCACATATGAAATCACGAACTGTTTCAGAATTATTATCTCAAGATATTACTTTCCCAGAAGTAGACATTAAAGGTTGGGTTAGGACTTTTAGAGCAAACCGATTTATTGCTTTAAATGATGGCTCTACATTGAGTAATATTCAATGCGTTGTAGATTTTGAAAAATTTGATGAAGCACTTTTAAAGCGTATTACTACTGGAGCAGCTGTACATATTAAAGGGGAACTAGTTGAAAGCCAAGGAAAAGGACAAAAAGTAGAAATACAGGTAAATCAATTAGAGGTTTTAGGGGATTCAGACCCCGAAAACTACCCTATTCAACCCAAAAAACATTCGTTCGAGTTTTTAAGAGAAAATGCCCATTTACGTACGCGTACAAACACCTTTAGTGCTGTTATGCGCTTACGATCGGCATTATCGTTTGCCATACATAAATATTTTAACGAAAATGGTTTTTACTATATGCATGCGCCTATTATAACGGGAAGCGATGCCGAAGGTGCAGGAGAAATGTTTAAAGTTTCGAATCTAGATACTAAAAATCCACCATTAGATGATGAAGGAAATGTGGATTACTCGAAAGATTTCTTTGGAAAAGAAACCAATTTAACCGTTTCTGGTCAGCTTGAAGCAGAGACCTATGCCATGTCTTTAGGTAAAGTATATACATTTGGACCTACTTTTAGAGCAGAAAATTCGAACACCTCTCGCCATCTAGCAGAGTTCTGGATGATTGAACCCGAGGTCGCTTTTATGGATCTGGCTGGTAATATGGACTTGGCTGAAGATTTCATGAAATCTGTTATAAAATACATTTTAGATAATAACCGTGAGGATTTAGAGTTTCTAGATAAACGCCTGCAAGATGAGGATAAAACAAAGCCTCAAGCCGAAAGAAACGAAATGACTTTAATTGAAAAACTGAACTTTGTAACAGATAATCATTTTAAACGTGTTAGCTATACAGAAGCCATTGACATTTTACGCAATAGTAAACCCAATAAGAAAAAGAAATTTAAATATTTAATTAACGAATGGGGAACGGATTTACAGAGTGAACATGAGCGTTTTCTTGTAGAAAAACACTTTAAATGCCCTGTGATATTATTTGATTACCCAGCCAATATCAAAGCGTTTTATATGCGTTTAAACGACGACGGAAAAACGGTACGCGCTATGGATATTTTATTTCCAGGTATAGGCGAAATTGTTGGTGGTGCGCAACGTGAAGAACGATTAGATATATTAAAACAAAGAATGGCAGCAATAAACATTCCAGAAGAAGACCTTTGGTGGTATCTGGATTTAAGAAAATATGGTACGGCAATTCACTCTGGTTTCGGACTAGGTTTTGAGCGTTTAGTCATGTTTGCTACAGGGATGAGCAACATTAGAGATGTTATTCCTTTTCCAAGAACACCACAAAATGCAGAATTTTAAAAACAATAGTTCTTTGGCTATTTACAGGTAAAAGTTTTTTTTTACTTTTATCTTAAACCAAATCAGAATATGCTTAAGCAGTATTTACAATTTAAATTATCCCAAAAATTATCCCCGCAGCAAATTCAATTAATGAAATTGATACAACTGCCTACACAAGCTTTCGAACAACGCTTAAAACAAGAATTGGAGGAAAACCCTGCTCTTGAAGGCGGGAAAGCCGATAATGATAATGAATACGATTCTGAGTTTGATAATGCTGAAGATTTCAATGATAGTGAGTCTATAAATGCCGATGACATTAATGTTGATGAATATTTGAGTGATGATGAAATTCCAGATTACCGTACACAAGCAAATAATTATAGTAGCGATGATGATGAAAAAACGATGCCATATGCTGCTGGAACTTCTTTCACACAACATTTAATCAATCAATTAAACACCTATCGTCTTGATGATGAAGAGCGTGAAATTGCAGAATTCTTAGTAGGTAGCGTCGACGAAAGTGGCTATATACGAAGAGAATTAAGTGATATTATGGACGATTTGGCTTTTACACAAAACGTTTATACTACCGAAGAAAAGATTAAGGATGTTCTAAAAATTGTACATCAATTAGATCCTGCAGGAGTTGGAGCCAGAAGTTTGCAAGAATGTTTAAGCATTCAGCTACATAGAAAAGAGAAAACACAATCTTGTGCACTAGCAATTGATATTATTGATAATGCTTTCGATCAGTTTACAAAAAAGCATTATAAAAAATTAATTCAAAAATTTGATATCTCCGAAACACAATTAAAGGAAGCCATTTCAGAAATTGAACATTTAAATCCAAAGCCTGGAGGCTCTTATGCTGGGAATAATAGAATTGTTGAACATGTCGTTCCAGATTTTGCTATTAAAATTGTAGATGGAGAATTAGAGCTAACACTTAATGGAAGAAATGCACCAGAGCTGCATGTATCTAGAGAGTATAATAATATGCTTAAAGGTTATAAAGACACTAAAGACAAATCTAAGTCACAAAAAGATGCTGTTATCTTCATCAAGCAAAAGCTAGATGCTGCAAAATGGTTTATTGAGGCCATAAAACAACGTCAGCAAACCTTATTTGTTACCATGAGTGCTATTATGCATTATCAAAAGGATTATTTCTTAACAGGCGACGAACGTAACTTAAAGCCTATGATTCTTAAAGATATCGCCGACGAAATTTCTATGGATGTTTCAACAGTATCCAGGGTAGCAAATAGCAAGTATGTAGACACGCCTTACGGAACAAAACTAATTAAGGAGTTCTTCTCTGAATCTATGAAAAACGATCAGGGAGAAGATGTCTCTACCAGAGAAATAAAGAAAATATTAGAAACAGTCATAGAAGAAGAAAATAAAAAGAAACCTCTCACCGATGAAACTTTAGCAACTATTTTAAAAGAAAAAGGCTATCCAATTGCCCGTCGTACCGTTGCAAAATATAGAGAGCAACTAGATATTCCTGTTGCCCGATTACGTAAAAAAATATAATGGATAAAATACTTAGAAGTATCTCATATATTTTTCATCCATTATTTATGCCTTTATTGGGTGTCCTTTTCTATTTTGATAACTCACCCCGGTTTATTCCCGAGGAAATAGTAAAAGCAAAGTTAGTTTCTCTTTTTATACTAACCGTAATTTTACCCATCCTTCTTTATTTTTTATTAAAAACATTAGGCAAGGTAAAATCAATTTATCTGAAAACCACAAAAGAACGTATTATTCCGTTAATACTAAATTGCTTTGTGGTTATAATAGTGTTACAACGCATTATAACACCATCTCAAATTATAGAACTTTATTTCTTCTTTGTTGGTATATTAATCTCTACCATGGCTTGTTTAATGTTAGCCATTCTTAAATTTAAAGCAAGCATACATATGATTGCTATTTCTGGGTTATTTATGTTTTTTGTTACCCTAAGCATCCATTTTAGTATAAATATTAATAATACACTGGCTTTAGTAGTCATTATAATGGGTGCCATCGCTACATCCAGACTACACTTAAATGCGCATACTTATAAAGAACTTATTATGGGGGTTTTTATTGGAATGCTTCCGCAGTTGATTTTAGTACCTTACTGGTTATAATAGATCCCATCTTCATGGAATGTTCGTTAAGAGACATAGTTTACACAAGTTAAAGATTAGGGTTTACACTAAACTTTGCAAATACACACCAAACTGAAAATCCGTGAGGATTTTCAGAAGTAGTAGGCGAGAACGAGTAATTACTTATAACCATTGTTACTATGCGTTTTTATAATTTTTCAATCAGTTTCAATACTTTATCAAGTCGTTTTACCTGTGACTCTTTTTCACATTCTGCCTTTCGTTCATTTATTATTTTTTGATAAATTTCTTTATTCTTCTCATTTATCAATATAGTTGATTTTTCCATGTATTTAGGTAATTGTTTAATTGGACATTTCCACAGTTGGTCAATCAACAAGTTCTCAACTTTGCCTTGAAACTCCGAATATTTATTGAGGTTTGTATATATTTCAACTCCTGCATCAACCGTTATTACAGAACCTTTATTTACAGTATTAGAAATCAGCTCTATTGATTCAAATAACTCCTTACTTTTTAAATCCGAAATTGTTGCTAGAGCTATCATTCCTCCCCAAACCAACCTATTGTTTTTACTCGATAGTAATTCCAGAAATTCTACATAATAATTAGCAATCAAGTCAGGTTTTATATAGGCAGTTTCGTAAAGAGTTTTTATGCAATCAGCTTGAATTTTTTTATCCTTGTTTTTCAAATTCTTAATAAGTTCCTGAATTGCATTATTATTTTCGGCTTCTGCAATTCCTTTAGCTAAAGCAATATTTGCGCCATTTCCTTTTTGTCCTAAGGATGATGAAAGTTGGCTTAATACAGTCATAAGTTTCTTCGATTATCTCAATTCCAGAATACCTTTTCTTTAATGCATGGTAACTATAATATATAAAACATCAAGCCAATTTTTATAGCATTCATATCCATTTGATCTCCATTTAAACGGGCATCACCAGAAAAAACAGGATTTAAAGCGTAATACAAAAATAAATTCCATGTATTATAACCTGCACTAAGTGTTAAACCATATTGAAAGTCATTAAAATCTTTAATATTGGTATGTCTTAGCTTTCCTAAATCGCCTCTGTACTTGGCTGTATGAGCTAACACATAACCTAGCTTAAAACCAGCATAAATACGCCAAAAATTATAATCTGCTGCTGTAGATGTGCGCCATCTAAACTCAATGGGAAGCTCAATTAAATGACTAGAAAACTTATTTTTAGCATAAGTACTACTATTATCCAAAATAGTATAAGTTGTATTACCTATGGCGTCTTTATTTATAAGTAGGTTTTGATTATATGAATTGGCAGAATACCCAAGCCCTACACCAATGGCTATATTTCTATTTTTATTAATAGGCATATCTTTTATAAATCCCAGATGAAATCCTAGAGAAAAACCACTTTGAGAAACATCTGTGGGCCTTTTACCTAGTAAATTATAAGTTATACCTGCATAAAATTGATCCTCCTTATAAAGCGAGTCTATCACTTGTTCATTAAGCTCTTGGGTAAAACAGCATATAAAACTACTCGTTAAAAAAAATAGGGCTATAAATAGATATTTCATTAATAATGTTGTTATTCTATTTAGGTACAATGATAACCAAAATTGTCTAGGTTTTAAAAAATTAAAAGGCGTTTTGATAAATCAAAACGCCTTAACATATAAAATTTTAAGAGTATAAAAACTATTCTCTTCCTAGTACAGAACCTTTTTTAGTCGTGTAGTTAATTTTAAGCGCATTTACTTTTCTTAACTCTTGCTTAATATCACCAATTAGGCCCATATTAGCATCACTATCTACTTTTAAAGCCGTCGTTAAAAATGGTATTAACTCTTCACGCTTTGAGGCTCTCTCTGCAGCTATAAAAGCAGCTACATCTTTTACACTAGCAAAATCGTCATTAAGTTGTATTCTAGCCTCTTTACCATACTGCGTATAATTAGCACTTGGTTTACCAGCATAAATATACATAACTAAATCTTTTTTATCTAGTTTCTCCACTTGATCTGCAAACGGTAAATTATTCTCAATTTTCAAGGTGTTTTGCCTCATTACTGTAGCCACCATAAAGAAGAATAATAACATAAATACAATATCTGGTAAAGATGCTGTATTAACCGCTGGCATATCACCGCTTTTTTTCTTTTTAAATTTAGACATATTTATAGAATGTTAAATTATTGTACTTCTGAAAGCTTTTGCGGATAATCAACTTTTATTTGATCTATCTTAGCTTTTAAGTTTTCCTTATTCCCTGGCCAATTTACATCTTTGTAATCTGCTTGCATTTCTGCAAAAGACTTTCCATATAATGCTTGAGCTCTGGTATCCCTTAATTCATTATAAGCCGCTACCAATTCATTTTGGACAGCTATATAAGTTTTATAGGTTGTTTCACGCTCATTCTTTAAAGATATAATTGCTTTATCTGGATTATCAGAAGATGACTTATCTTTCTTTCCTTGACAGTAATCACAAGACCCATCGCCTCCGTTATCTAAAAATTCAACTGCCGCTGCTCTTAAATCCTTAAGCTCCATTAACTCATCTTCTACAAGTAATTGATCTCTACCATTTAATAATACGGTAAAAATATTTCTTTGTTTGATAACAACGTCTTCATCAGATTCTTCCATAGGCGGAAGCTTTCTATTAATTCCCGAATCGGTCTCAATAGTAGTCGTTACTAAGAAAAATATTAATAGTAAGAATGCGATATCGGCCATGGAGCCTGCATTTACTTCTGGTGCTGCTCTTTTTGCCATAATTTATTTTATTTATTAAATAATTTTTTTACTCCAGAGTATGCCATTGATGCAATAGCTAAAAAAGCCAATACATAAAATGCATATAATCCAGCACCTACTTTTTTAGATGTCGATTCAGTAACATCTAACCCTTTATCTGTAAAAGGTTTTAGGTCTAAATCTGTACCTGAAGATATAGAATAAGATATAAGAATAATGGCTAAAAAAGCACCAACGGTCATTAAAGTCTTTTTAATATTTCCTGCAAATAGTCCTTTTAAAACAAATAATAAAACCATTACTAATATGATCCCAAGTACAATATATGCGATGTATAGCATATTACCACTCATACTCAGAGCTCTTTCTTCATCTCCTGCTATAATCATTAGCGCAAAAATCGCGCCAATAATAGCAAGTGCGAAAGCTATTATTTTTAAAATTTTATGTGATTTCATAATTTTTTATATTTAATTATTACTTTTTATTTCTAATTAATAGATCCATTAACGTAATAGAAGCATCTTCCATATCGTTAACAATACTATCAATTTTAGCAATAATATAATTGTAAAAAATTTGAAGTATAATAGCCACTATCAAACCAAATACAGTTGTTAAAAGTGCCACTTTAATACCACCAGCAACAAGAGATGGTTGCATATCTCCAGCAGCTTCAATTTTATCGAATGCTTGAATCATACCTATTACCGTTCCCATGAAACCAAGCATTGGTGCCAAAGCGATAAATAATGAAATCCAAGATACATTTTTCTCTAATTGACCCATTTGAACACCTCCATAGGCCACAACAGCTTTTTCTGCAGCTTCGATACCTTCATCTGTTCTATCTAATCCTTGATAGTAAATAGATGCGATAGGTCCTTTTGTATTTCTACATACTTCTTTTGCAGCTTCAACACCTCCAGAAGATAAAGCATCCTCCACATTTTGTGTTAATTTTTTTGTGTTTGTAGTTGAAAGGTTTAAAAAGATAATTCTTTCTATAGCAATTGCTAATCCAAGAATTAAACATAATAATACAATCCCCATAAAGCCAGCTCCACCTTCAATAAAACGTTTTTTCAATTCTTGATGAAATCCAAGAGGTTCGTCAGCTGTCGCCGCAGCCTCAGTTTCTTCTTGAATAGTACTAACAGTAGTTGTCGTTACAGCTGTATTTGTGTTTGCAATTGTTGTTGCGTTAGTAGTTCCAAATGCCACCATTCCTGTTATGGCAAGGATAGAAAATAATCTTTTCATGTTCTAGATCTTAAAAATATTAGTTAAAGTGTTAAAGATATTAAAAAAAAAGCAATTAAGAATAAAATAACAGCAGAGAGGAAGGGATTCGAACCCTCGATACGCTTTTGACGTATACACACTTTCCAGGCGTGCGCCTTCGACCACTCGGCCACCTCTCTGTAATTTTGTTACATTCTAATTACAGGGGCTCAAATAACAAAAAAATCTTCGAACGTTAAAATTTTGAGAGTTAATTTTAAGACATTTCCCCTCTTAGGGGGGATTCATAGATGGTTTTGAGGTTGTTACCTGTAATATTTTGTCCTAATAAATACATTAATTTACTTATTGCAGCCTCTGTTGTGATATCTTTTCCAGAAATAACGCCTATCTTTTTTAGTTCATTACTCGTTTCATAACGCCCCATCATGACGCTTCCGCCTGAGCATTGAGTAACATTTATTATATACATTCCTCTTAAAATACTTTCTTTTAATATATTAAGAAACCACTTCTCGGTTGTACAATTTCCAGCGCCGTAGGTTTCAATGATAATAGCTTTCAAACCCGAAGTATCGAAAATACTTTGTAATACATTTTCTGTAATGCCTGGAAAGAGTTTTATTAATGCTATATTACTGTCTAATTGTTTGTGAACCTTTAAAGCTTTATTTAAATCGGGTTTAAATAAATATTCTTCATTAACTTTTAAATGAACACCAGACTCTGCCAAATCGGGATAGTTTAAAGATGCAAAAGCCTCAAAATGTTCGGCATTTATTTTTGTAGTTCTATTTGCCCTATATAGCTTATATTCAAAATACAAACATACTTCCCTAATTAATGGCTTTCGCTTGCTTTGCAATGAAGCAACATGTATAGATGTAATTAGGTTTTCCTTGGCATCGGTTCTTAAATAACCTATTGGTAATTGGGCTCCAGTAAATATAACTGGCTTGGCTAAATTTTCTAACATAAAACTCAAAGCCGAGGCAGTATAGCTCATGGTATCGCTACCGTGTAAAACCACAAAACCATCAAAATCATTATAATTAGTTTCTATTAACTCTGCAATTTGAACCCAATATTTTGGATTCATATTACTTGAGTCTATAGGTTCTTTAAATGATGTTGTATCTATATTACAATCTAAAAGCTGTAATTCAGGAATTTTTTCTAAAAGCGTTTTAAAATCGAATGCACGTAGTGCCCCTGTTTTAAAATCTTTAACCATACCAATGGTACCACCCGTATATATTAGTAATATTTTTGGTTTTATATTGCCCATATGTTATACCTTAAAAACATCTTTAGAATTCTGGGTCGTTATTGCCGCTATCTCTTCTAAAGATACATCATATATATCTGCTAGTTTTTCCAATACCTTTATAACATAAGTACTTTCATTTCGCTTTCCCCTATATGGTACAGGTGCCAGATAAGGAGCATCTGTCTCTAAAACAAGATGTTTTATGTCTATTTGGCTTAAAAAGGTATCGATCTTTCCGTTCTTAAAAGTCACGACACCTCCTATACCTAATTTCATATTATAAGAAATAGCTTGATGTGCCTGCTCTAGTGTTCCTGTAAAACAGTGAAAAATACCGAATAAGTCATCACTTTTTTCTGCTTCCAAAACTTCAAATATTTCATCAAATGCTTCCCTACAATGTATAACTATTGGTAGTTTATATTGTTTCGCAAGCTTAATTTGATGTTTGAATGCTTCTTGTTGAATTCCTAATGTTGATGTATCCCAATATAAATCAATACCTATTTCGCCCACCGCATAAAAATGTCGTTTTGCGAGCATGTCTTCGACATGTTTTAACTCTTCTTTATAATTGTCTTTTACATGTGTAGGGTGCAACCCCATCATTAAAAACATATTATTAGGATAGTCTTCTTCAAGCTGAAGCATCGCTTCTGTGTACCCAGAATCTATGGCTGGGATAAAAAACCTGGAAACTCCTTGCGTTATAGCACGATCTATCATCTCGTTTCTATCTTCATCAAATGCTTCGCTATATAAATGGGTGTGCGTATCTGTGATAATCATTTGACAAAAATAATGAAGTATTTAAAGTTTGGTACCAATTTCACAAACTTTCACCAATGAAAAAACTGATAGACTTGAAACATCTTTATTTTAAAATAAAACCAACAAGATTTCTGAGACCATGCAAACCTTAATCCAATTCATTAATAAGCTGTTGTGCTTGTAAATAATCATCTGCATCTTCAGGTACGGTTTTCAATATTTCTAAACAGGCATCATAATCTTTCTGCTTCAATTTACTTAAAGCCAAATACCAGGTGGCTTTGTTTTTATAAACCGATGGGCTATTAGAAAGTTTACCGAATAGATTATCGGCTTCAGCAAATTTATCTAACTCTAATAATGTAATCCCTTTATATAATTGTAATTCTTTATTTGAATCGTCTTTGGCTAATAACTGACTAAAAGCAGTTTCTGCCTCAGCAAAATTTCTATTATTAAAAGCGTTCTCGGCGGTTTTTAAAAGTGTTTCTTGTTTACCTCTTACGGTCAAACTAATGGTTTCATAATTATTATAATCACTAAAAGTCGGACTAGAGAAATTGTTGAACGTAAAGATTCCTATTAATAAAACAACACTTGCGGCTATGGCAAGTTGCCAGAGTTTAAAGCGCTCTGTTTTTTTAGACGTTTTTTGCTTTTCAAAATACCTATTAGAAATGTTTTTTAAATTATTCTGAAATGCATTTGAGGCAGCTTCTTCTTCAAATTTATGTTCTAAAAAAGAAGACAGTTCTTTATATGTATTAAATGCTTGATTAAAATCCGATTCATTTTTTAATCGTGACTCAAAAGCTGTTATGTCATCTTGAGATAATTCTTTAGATAAGTAGGGTTCAAATAATATGTAATTCTGATCTTCTTCCATGGCTATTAATTATTAAGTTGGTTAAATTTTGGTGACTCTCGAACCAGCTCTGTTAATTTACCAATACATAAAGATTTCTTTTTTCTAGCATAGGCATATGTTACACCTAAACTTTTTGCTACCTCCTCCATTGATTTTATTTTAAAAGTAGCCGTTAATAAATCTTTACAAGCAGTTCCAAGTTTTTGAAACATTTCTGTAAATAAAGCTTGTTTCTCACCAAATACAGATGTTTCAAAAGCAAGTTCTTGAGCGTCGTCACCTTTAGATAAAACGTCTTCATTAATTGTTACCTCTTTATTAGAAGATTTTTTTAATTCATTCAACCACTTCCTTTTGCATAACAAAAAGAAATAGGCATCAAACGGACAAGTGAGTTGTAATTTCTTTTGGCTTGCTTGATTATAAATTGTTATTAAAGTATCCTGTATAACATCTTGGGCCTTATCATTATCTCCACTATTCTGCCTTATATAGTTAATTACTTTAGGAACAAACTTATCATAGATAGCCTGTATAATAAACGAGTTATTTTTAAGTAATCCGTCTATATATTTTTGGTCTTCGTGTATTTTTTTTTCACTCATTAACCCTTGTATTTGCTACTAAAGTAAAAAACTTTGAAATAAAAGGGTAACAATTTTTAAATGGATTTGATATAAGGGTGTCACAGTAAAATACTGAAACATTTTAATTAATCCATAAAAATTAGAAATCATGAAAATTTCAAAACAATTTCACGAATACTTAAGCAATCTTAATAACGTGAGCAAAAAATCCTTTTTAATTATAGGTACTGTAGTTTTATCAATACTAAACGTTCATGCCACAACTTCAACATCTCACCTTAGCACAACAGCTCATAGTACAAACATTACAAATGAAAACTTAGTTAAAGTTTATGATTGGAAAGTAGAAACCGATAAAGGTGTTTATTCTGGAACTTCATTTTCTATAGAAGATGCAAAGCGAATGATTTTTTTAACAAGCTCTGGAGAAATTATAAGAGCCTCAAAAATTGAAAGCTTCTTTGTTTTGAAGATAGAAGCAAAAAACAACTCTAAAAGAAATTATTTCTGGGAAGTTGAAACTGCAACAGGGTTTGCTAAAGGATATTCTTCAACAGAAGCATACGCATATAAAATGATGCAACTAGTATCTTCTGGCGATGTTATTGTGTCCAAAAAAATAATCAGTCAACCTCAACAATAAAAAATAATTGTCGAAACAGGGTAACAAAACAGTTGCCCTGTTTATTTAAACTTGAATAATAAATTTTAAACCCAATTAATCATGAAAATTTCAAAACAATTTCGCGAACACTTAAACAATATTAATATTGTGAGTAAACATTTTAAAAACATTTTTGGAATCGTTTTAATATCAGCTTTGTTATTGACAAGCTGTACAAAAAACGACGACAATGACGGTGATATTCTAATCCGTCCAACTGCTGAAGATTTTAACAAAATAAAAGAAGCCGCTTTAGAAAACTTAACACAAACATTTCAGTTTAATACTGACGACGGAAACATCATGCTTACATCTGAAAAGGGTGTACAAATTTTTATTAGCAGCTCTTGTTTGACCTTAAACGGAGAGGCTGTTACAGGAACAGTAGACGTAGAATTCGTTGAGCTCTTTGACAAAGGTAGTATGCTTACAACAAACAAACCTACTATGGGAATGCTGCCAAATGGAGACAAAGGACTGCTTATTTCTGGAGGCGAATTTTTTGTAGATGCGACTCAAAATGGTGTTTCTTTAGAAACGACTTGTGGGTTTCAAATGCAAATTCCAGCAGATTTAACTGGAGGTGTAGATAATGATATGACACTTTGGGAAGGCGTTATAGACCAAGACGGCAACCTCGCCTGGGATGAAGTAGAACGCGACGGAGCTCAAGGTGAAGGTGGCGTATTTGGTGAAGGCAATCAATATTATGGTTTTTTCCAATCGTTTGGGTGGTCTAACGTAGACCGTTTTTATAATGACCCACGTCCAAAAACAACCATCTTAGTAGCTGTACCTGAAGGATATGACAATACAAATAGCGCTGTTTATATCTCATATGATGGGGAAGATGCTGGCTTAGCAAATTTAGACACTTACGATTCTGAAACAGGTTTATTTAGCGAGCATTATGGTCTTATCCCAATTGGATTAGAGTGTCACATTATTTTTGCAACTGAAGATGGTGAGAACTGGAAATATGCTATAAAAGCGGTAACGATTACTGAAAATGGTGTTGTAACGTTTACAGAGGGCGACACATCAATAGCTACAGAAGCACAATTAACAACCATTATTAATGGTTTACCATAAACATCTGCTTTTTTTTTGATTTCCTACTTATAAAGGGTTAACTTTAATTGTTAATCTTGGGTATTAAACCAGAAACTTATTTATAGTTTCTGGTTTTTTATATCTTATTTTTTGTGTTTCAAAATTATATTTCAGGATCTCCCTTTCTTATATAATATCTTAAAAAATCATCCAAAGAGCTAGACTCCCTTCTAAATTCACCATCTTCAATATCTCCATAATAAACAGGGCACTTATCATCACTAACATCAATGGCAAAAAAATCTATGAGATCTTGTATTCCAGCAATTGGCATATATTTTTTATTATCTTTTTTTGATTCACTAATAATCATATCCTCATGAGCATTTATTAGATATTTCACTTCTTTGACTGAAAAATCTATCCATGCCTGCTCATCTTCAGAAAAAAAACGCGGAGGTTCTTCTAGTATATATTCATCATAATTATTTACCTCAGAAAGGTGGAAATTTTCTATTCTTTCTGGTAACGATTCGATTTCATATAATTTCATTGATTGCAAATGCTTCAACATGCTCATAGCCTTATTTTTAAGTTCTTCAAAGTAGGTTTTTAGTATTTTTCACCCTCTTTTTAGTTGTAAACAGTTTTATCTTTTAATTAGAATAGTTTTCCATTAAAGGTGTTCCCCCAACTCAATTCCATCTTCAATTATTTGGTTCAGACAGTGTGGATTTGAGGTGAAATTACTAATGTAAACGCAAAAAATACAGTTATATATTTCATTAATAGAAATAGTTTTAATTGGGTATAATACACCGCTTAAAACATATTAGATTGAGTTCTGGTTATGTTATTTTTTAAATGATACAATGTTTAAAAACAAAGAATCATTCTTATTAATATGTACTCAAATATAACAAAACAGATTACAGACGTATATTATAATTATCAAAAAAACATATAACAAGGCAAACAATTATTCTATTTTTTTAATTAAAAGAGGTAACAAAATGTAGAGGCTCTGTATATCATTATAAATAGCATCATGAAAAAAACAAATGCAATATCTACTATAATCGCTATTATTATATCGGTATTACTCGCCAATATTTTAATGATTATATCTCATCTTTGTTTTTCATCATGAGTTATAATGATACGAAACGGCTTTAAAATGACACTTTTTGTATATTTAAAATCTATTAACCTTATTTCCATGGATAAACGATTCCTTTTTATTTGCTTTTCTTTTTTATGTGCATATAGTTACTCCCAAAGATTGCTTGTAAACGATACCCTTACAAGAACGGCAACTATTAAGAGCGTGACAAATGGTAACGAAACATTTTTCATTCCAGAAACACCAGCCCTAAATCAAATTGCTGGTGCGCCAAAAACATTTTACACGCATTACTGGGAATTTGGTGACGGGCATTATAGTACCGAGGAAAAACCAAAACATGTTTATAAAAACAAAGGTGAATATGAAGTAAAGTTATGGGCCACTAATAATTACGATACAGGTAAACCGCCTAAATCAAGACCTAAAAAAATAGTTGTTAATACTATTACAACCGACTATCAAGATCTGGCAATCATGGATGTGGACTTTGCATTAAAACGCAACCGTGAACCCATTCCTGAAGAAGAAATAGTCGCCATAATGAGCTATAAAAACAATAAGGACTATGTAACTAACGGAAAAATATACCTCTTCTATAATGAGCTTAAGTACAAAGCCAATAATTTTGAATTGTTAGAAACCAGAACCCATCATAATGAGAGAAGCATTTTAGATGATGGCTTTGCATATACTAATAATATTGATGATGACTCTTACTTAGCTTCCTTAAATAAGGATATTATTAAATCAAGTATGACATTACAAGATTCGACAGAAAAGACCAATTTGCCACTAACTATTTCAGAATCTAAAGCATATTACAAAGATTGGAGTCTGTTGGAATTCGATAATATGCAACCTGATGAAGAGCGTCATATCTTTTTCAGTTTAAAAACGACACCTGAGATGGTTAAAGATACCAGTGCCATTATATCGGTTCGTGGTATTTATATTCCTGATGACAATTACGACAATCACAAAGTGAAAGACATGGAAATGGAAATTGTCACTTCACACGATCCTAACAAAATGTCATCAAATGGCACCTTTATGAATTATAGATTGGTGCGTTTTAAAACCTTAAAATATAAAATCAAATTTCAGAATAATGGAGAAGGACCAGCAAGAACTATACGATTGGAAACCGATATTCCTGAAATGCTGGACAAATCGACTTTAAAAGTTGTAGATATGTATCCTAAATGTGATATATGCCCCAAACAGGAAGTCCTTTATAGTTGCTTGGATACCACATTTACAGATACTCAAGCTATTTTTACTTTTAAAAATATTTATCTCCCTGGAAGCGAACAAAAAAATGTAAAAGAATACGATTCTACAAAAGGATTTGTAAAATACAAGATTAAGTTTGCCAAAGATTTTCATAAGAAGAAGACCAAAAGTAGAACTGCTATTATTTTTGATAAAAACGACCCAATTATCACTAACTACGCAACCACTCGTTTTCTACCTGGTATATCCATTGGTGCCAAGGTTGGTTTTAATTCTTTTAGCGACTTAAAAAATTCTGAAAGTTACTTTTTTGGCGCCACCTTATCTCCTTATAAGTCCTATAGGTGGTATTGGCAAATAGAGCTTATGAATAATTTGCATAACTATGATGCCGAAACCAATGTTGTTGAAGAATTTATTCAAGATGGTCCTCAGGGTTTTCGTTTTTTTCAACGGACAACGACCAATGCATCGTATGAGAATATCGACTGGGATATCCCTGTTTTAATCAGATATAATATCAATAATTATTTTGGTTTGGGTGCCGGTTTACAAAATACCATCTCTTTAAATGAAAAAAAAGAGCGCCATATTTTAATAGAACAGTTTGAAGGTGATTCTCCAGACTTTCCAATTATGGATGCCGAGGAAGACATGTTTAGCACTACGAATTCTTTTAGCAATTTAAGAACAGGCTTGTTATTTGAGGCTACAGCTGGTTTCGCTAGAATTGGTCCAAGTTTAGGTGCCCGTTATGTTATGAATTTTGAAGACAGTTTTAATTATTGGCAGTTTTATGCCATTTGGAAATTCTAAACTAGGGTGATTAGCAGCTCACTATTATGAAAAAACTAAGTTTCATTTTCTTTTTGATTTATGGCACTGCACTTTCTCAGAATTTAGAAGAGCGTATTTATGTTGCTGCCGAAACATTTATTGAGAATCCAAATAATACGTCACTAAACCTTTTAAGCCAACAAGAATCTGCATTTAAAAAACAGGTTAAAAGTAAAGGTGAGCAATTAGCCCTAGTTTTTTTACAAAGCCATAAAGGGTTTTATTTAGAGCAAAATACACAATTAAAAGAAGCCATCATCACTTTTGAGGACGCTTTAAACCGTTTTAAAACAAACGAACTTTCAGAATTTTCTGATTTCGATATTTTAGAAAGCTGTCTAATCCCATTAGGAAACTTATACACTAAAACAGGGGATTATACGAATGCCGAAAATATAATAAAGCAATACATCTTCTTAGCCAAAAAAAGCAATCGTCTCAAGCATCAAGTGAGTGGTGCTATCAATCTATCCATCTTATATCAAACCATCGGAAAACACGAAACAGCATTAAAATTAACTTCTAGTTACCTTAATAAACAAAATCTAAACAAGTATCAAAAGCAAAAAATCATCCAATTACATATTGATAGTCAAATTGCATTAAACCTAATAAGCAGCGTTGCAGATATTCCTAAAACAATTCATAAAAACACTTATAATCAGCATCGAAACAACTATCAAATTCAATTACAAAAAGGCAACTATGTAGAAGCATTAAAGGCTTTCAACAAGGTAAAAACACAGCTTTCTAAAGACAGCTTATCCAGAAGAAAACTCGCTAAGTTTTATTTAGAAGAAGCTCAACTTTGCAAACTATTAAACAAATTAAGTGAAGGTAAGAAATGTTTGAATTTAGCATTACAAACTTTGCTGCCTAATATAAAATATATTGAACAGCTTAATAAGAACAGCTTATATGCCGAAAATACATTTATAGATATTTTTGATTTATACGCTACGCTTCAAGAAGACCATAAACTAACACTTAGTTATTACGACTTAAGTTTTTATGTGTCCCAGTTATTAGAAGACAATTGGACTTCTCAGGAAAACAAAATATCGAATCAAGCAGCAAATAGAATTCGTAGTGAAAAATGCATCGACATTATTTTCAACGAATATCAAAACACAAAAAATAATGCGCTTTTATTTTCTGCTTTTCAATATGCAGAATTAAATAAATCGGGAATACTAAAGGAACGCTCCCTAAAAAAAATGCTTTTACAGCAGCATCCTAATGATAGTTTACTGCTTCAAGAAGCTCATTTATTTAAGGAACAAGAAGAAATCACGCATCTCCTAATCAATGAGCAATTAGGCAAATCTCAAGCATCTGTAATAACGACTTTAAGCTCTAATCTAAATACTATAAGCACCAAATTAAAAACACTTAAAGAAGCTATAAATAAGAAATACTCTAATTTAAAAGATCCTAATTTTCTGATTGATGATATCCAGATCCAGTTACTAAAAGATAAAGCTGTTCTGGTTGAATATTTTTATGGCAAAAAAAATATCTATCAATTTATAATTTCTAGTGATGGTATTGAGCTTAATAAAATTAGCTTGGATGAAGCTACCAAAAAGTCTATCGCAGATTTTATTCATTTATTTGATAATGCTTCTACAATAAATAATGATATCAGCAAATTTACTAACTCTGCCTTCAAGCTTTATAATGCCTTAAACCTTTCAAAAATATCACGTTTCGAAAATGTTATCATTATCCCAGACGGCCTATTAAATTTTATTCCATTTGAAGCATTACTAACATCTAAAACAAATACTACAAACTTTTCAAAAATGCCTTTTGTCATGCAAAAACAAAGTATCGCTTATAATACAAGCACGGTGTTTTATTTAAAAAAGGAGAAAAAAAATAATGCAAATAACCTTCTCGGTATCTTTCCTGTATTTGAAAAAACAAAAAATAGCTTAATCTATTCTATTGATGAAGCAAAGGTTATAAAGGAAGAAATGGATGCTACTCTTTTTTTAAAGGACCAGGCAACAAAAAAGACCTTTATTAAAAACAGTTCGAATTACAACATCATACATTTATCTACGCATGCTAGTAGTGGTGATTTTTCTATTACGGCAAATATTGAGTTTGCCGAAGAAACTATGTTTCTAAATGAGTTATACAGTCTCCATTTAAACACAGATCTTGTCGTTTTAAGTGCTTGCGAAACAGGTATTGGGAAATTGTACAAAGGTGAAGGCCCTATGAGTATAGCTCGGGGATTTCAATACGCTGGGGCGCAAAACCTATTGTTTTCTTTATGGCAGATAAATGATTTGTCCACTTCTAAAATCATGAAATCCTTTTATAAAAATTATAGCAACAATAAATCTGCTAATATTTCCAACCATCAATCAAAATTAGATTACCTGAAAGATGACACCATTAGTAATATAAAAAAATCGCCTTATTATTGGGGCGCCTTTGTTTACTATGGTGAACTAACAGAACCAGTCAATGATAATAAATTAATTTATGTCTTCATTAGTCTGTTTATCCTATTGATTATATTACTTTTACTGTCGAGAATTAAAAAACCTAATGGAAAAGACACTACAGGAATTTCTCCATGAAAGAGAGTATGTTAAAGTAAAGTTACACCTTACTAAAACGAATCATTTTGAAATAAAAGCAACCATAAATGGCCGTAAAGGCTTATTTATTTTAGATACTGGCGCCTCAAATTCTTGCGTAGGATTTGAAGCCATTGAAACCTTTAATCTAAAAACTCAAGATTCTGTTATTAAAGCTGCTGGTGCTGGTGCTATAGATATGGACACCAAAATGTCCAAAAAAAATAAATTAAAAATTGGTAAATGGAAACATAACAAAGTCGTTTTGGTTTTATTTAACCTCACCCATGTAAATACTGCTTTAATAAATCATAATTCTAAGCCTGTCGACGGGATTATAGGAGCAGATATTTTAAAAAAAGCCAAAGCTATTATAGATTATGAAAAGAAATATCTATATTTAAAATTATAAACACATATTTAGGGATATATATAAACATAATCTTACATTTTTAATTAATAGCATTTAACTCTCCTCAAGTAATGAACACCTCAATAGTGATTGCTGACGATCATCCATTGATGTTAAGAGGTCTATCCGATTTTTTAACTTCAAAAGGATTTAACATTATAGGAAGTGCTCAAGATGGAAATACCGCCTATAACCTTATTGTAAAACTAAAACCGGAATTGGCCATTCTGGATATAAGAATGCCACATAAAACAGGTTTGGAAATAGCCGAAGCTTGCAAAAAAAACCATTTGAATACTAAAGTTATTCTTATCACTTTTGATAAAGAGGAAGAGCTTTATGACAAGGCCAAAGAGTTTAACGTTTTTGGATATATCTTAAAAGAATTTGCCATCGAAGAAATTGAAACTTGTATCAAACATGTTGTAAATGGCACACCATATTTTAGTGAAGAAATTGCATCCTATTTAAACGCAAGTAGTTTAGAACAAAAACCAGACACATTAAATCTGTTAACGAAATCTGAGCTAAAAATAGTAAAGCTTATTTCCGAAAATAAAACAAGTCAAGATATAGCCCAAGAGTTATCTATCTCTGTCCGTACTGTAGACAAACATAGAAGTAATATAGTTGCCAAACTAGGCTTAGACAATAGGCCTACTTCGCTTTCAATTTGGGCTAACTTAAATAAAGTTCATTTTTAGAAAAAATACGTAGAACTGCGTATTTTTTTTCTCGTTTTCAGGACATACCTTTACAGGGCTATTAATTAGTTCTTAGGGAGAATTATAGAAGGCTCTAAATTGTTATGATTTAGAGCTTTCGCTTTTTAATAAACTCATCTTTTAAATACACTTTCTTTTTGAAACAAACTTATTTCGGGACACAACCTTGAGGAGGTATGCTTCAACAAATTTAATACAAGTCACGCAGAAAATTTAAGATAAAACCCAGATACAGAGCGTCAAGGATTTTTTTTCAATTAAAAATACGTAGAACTGCGTATTTTTTTTTTCATACATGCAACATACCTTTACGCTGCTATTAATTAATTCTTTAGAGAGAGAGAATTTTCACAAAACTCTGTGTTGCATAAGCGCAGAGTTTTTAATACAAACTTTGAGGGTAAACAATAAATTTAAAGTAAAATAAGAATGGAAAAAGATAACAATGTTATTGATAAATACTGTATGATAGGATTAGCTGTTTTAGTAATTATTGTTATTTCGATAAACCTTATAATGTGTTTTAGTTAGTTATTATATTCAGTTAAAGAAAAAGGAGCTACCAAGTATAATTGATAGCTCCTTTTTTATTTTGATGGGATTCTAGTTAAAGCTCTAAAGCCTTCTTGATATCATTGTTCATTAATAATTCTACTGGATTTTCTAAAGCCTCTTTTACAGCAACTAAAAACCCAACACTTTCCTTACCATCAATAATTCTATGGTCATAAGAAAGGGCAACATACATAATTGGACGTATCTCTACTTTTCCATTAATTGCTACTGGACGCTCTACAATATTGTGCATTCCTAAAATACCGCTTTGCGGTGGATTAATAATTGGTGTAGACAACATACTACCAAACACGCCACCATTAGATATTGTAAAAGTTCCCCCTGTCATTTCGTCAACTGTAATTTGTCCGTCGCGGGCACGAATTGCTAGACGTTTTACTTCGGCTTCAACACCTCTAAAACTTAAATTCTCAACGTTTCTCATTACAGGAACCATTAGCCCTTTTGGTCCAGAAACTGCTATACTAATATCACAAAAGTCGTAGCTTATCATTTCTTTTCCATCTATCATTGAATTAACTGCAGGATACATTTTTAAGGCTCTAACAACCGCTAATGTAAAGAAACTCATAAAGCCTAAGCCAACACCATGTTTTGTTTTAAACGTTTCTTTATACTCCGAACGTAATGCAAAAATTGGAGACATATCAACCTCATTAAAGGTTGTCAACATGGCTGTTGTATTTTTGGCCTCAACCAAACGTTCTGCCACCTTACGACGTAACATGGACATTTTGCTTCGGGACGTTCCTCGGTTACCTCCTGTTGGTGTACCCATAGAAGGCACTGCTTTTATAGCATCTTCTTTAGTAACTCTTCCATCTTTTCCTGTACCAGAAATAGAAGCTGCATCCATACCTTTTTCTGCTAAAATCTTTTTAGCTGCAGGGCTAGCAGATCCTGTTGCATATGTTTTTGCTTCAGGAGTTGCTACTTTTGGCGTTTCAGCTTTTGGTGTTTCTTCTTTTTTCTCTGTTTGAGGAGCATCATCACCTTCGGGCTTTGCTGCACTTGTATCAATTAAGCAGACAACTGCTCCAACGGCAACGGCATCACCTTCTTCCGCTTTAAGCGTAATGGTTCCACTAACTTCTGCTGGCAGTTCTAATGTTGCTTTATCACTATCTACCTCAGCTATAGCCTGATCTTTCTCAACATAATCTCCATCTTCCACTAACCAAGTTGCTATTTCCACTTCTGTAATGGATTCCCCTGGCGAAGGTACTTTCATTTCTAAAATCATTCTTTATAATTTTAATTGTATATGAATTATTTCTTTTTAATATAAACTTAGTTATTGAACACAGCATCAATGACAACACGTTGCCTTCTTTTGTCTCGCGTACTGGATCCTGGTGCTGGTACCGAGCTATATGGCCTTGAAGCTACCTCTAACTTAACCAAATCCATACGTTGTGCCATAAAACTCCATGCTCCCATATTTTTAGGTTCTTCCTGAGCCCAAACATATTTTTCCACATTCGAATATTTATTTATAATGGCTTGTATACTTTCTAGGTGTAATGGGAACAACTGCTCTATTCTCACCAGTGCAACATCATCTCTTTCTAATACTTCTCTTTCTGCTAATAATTCGTAGTAGAATTTACCCGTACAAAAAACCAATTTTTTCACCTGCTCAGGCACTATTGTATCATCGATAACCTCTTCAAATTTACCATGTGCCAATTCGTTTATTGACGATACAGCTTTTGGATGACGCAATAAACTTTTAGGTGTAAATACGATTAATGGCTTTCTAAAATCACGTTTCATTTGACGACGCAATAAGTGAAAAAAGTTTGCTGGTGTAGTACAATCTGCAACAATCATATTGTCTTGCCCACACAATTGTAAATACCGTTCAATTCTCGCTGATGAATGCTCAGACCCTTGTCCTTCATACCCATGAGGCAATAAAACCACAATACCATTTTGGGCTTTCCATTTATCTTCAGCTGCCGATAAATATTGATCAAATATAATCTGCGCTCCATTACTAAAATCTCCAAACTGTGCTTCCCAGATAGTTAGCGTATTTGGATTGGCCATGGCATAACCATAATCAAAACCCAGCACACCATACTCGGATAAAAAGGAATTATAAATATCCATATTCCCTTTATTCTCTGGGTTTGTATTTAGTAAGTTAATACGTTCTTCAGATATTTCATCGCGCAAAATGGCATGGCGGTGACTAAACGTTCCGCGTTCTACATCTTGACCTGAAATACGCACATTGAAACCTTCTTCCATCAAACTACCATAGGCTAAAGTTTCTGCCATTCCCCAATCAAGCAAATCGGTTTCGAAAACCATTTTTTTACGTCCATCAAGAATTCGTTCTGCTTTTCGTAAAAATTTAACCCCTTCCGGAACGGTCGAAACTATTTTCGAAATACCTTCCAGTTTATTTTTAGGATACGTTGTTTCTATAGTTTCAAACATGGCATCGATACCTTTACGTTCAAATGCTGTCCAACGCTCTTGCATAAACTCCCTAACTTTTGAAGAATCTGCCTCTTTAGATTTCGCATATTCCTTTTCTAGGGTCTCTTTAAAATCTGCAACAATCTTATCTACATAAGCTTTATCTATTGTTTTTTCAGCTATAAGCCTATCTGAATAGATTTTAAACGGATTGGAATGTTTTGCTATATTTTTATAAAGCTTAGGCTGTGTAAAACGAGGTTCATCTCCTTCGTTATGACCATATTTACGGTATCCTAATAAATCTATATAGACATCTTTTTTATAGCGCATTCTATACTCTAAAGCCATTTCAACAGCATGTACCACAGCTTCTGCATCATCTGCATTAACATGTAAAACTGGCGATAAGGTCACTTTAGCGACATCTGTACAATAAGTACTAGATCGTGCATCTAGATAATTTGTGGTAAAACCAATTTGATTATTCACTACAATATGAATAGTCCCTCCAGTCTTATAACCATTTAACTGACTCATCTGACTTACTTCATAAGCCACTCCTTGACCAGCAATAGCGGCATCTCCATGTACTATAATTGGAACTATCTTCGAATTATCACCATTATAATCGGCATCTATCTTGGCACGTGTAATCCCCTCGGCAACTGGTGCAACAGTCTCTAAATGTGATGGATTTGGAACCAAATTCATCTTAATATTTTTCCCATTTTGGTAGGTCTTATCTAAAGTTAAACCTAAATGGTATTTTACATCTCCATCTATATTTTCATCTTCAAAATCTTTGCCATCAAACTCGCTAAAAAGTTCATTCAGCGGTTTTCTAAAAATATTAACCAAAGTACTTAAACGACCTCGATGTGCCATTCCTAAAACACATTCTTTTACACCATATTTTTCAACAGAATAAAAAAGTACATTACTGATAGCTGGTATTAAAGATTCCCCTCCTTCTAAAGAAAAACGTTTTTGCCCTACGTATTTGGTTTGCAAAAAGTTTTCGAATGTAACGGCCTGGTTTAATTTAGAAAGAATATATTTTTTAGTTTCAGCTGAATAATCAGGATGGTTATTATTTTTATTAAGCTGTTCCTGCCACCATTTAATAACCTCTGGATTTCGCAAATACATGTACTCAACACCTATAGAGCTGCAATAAATCTTCTCTAAGTGAATAATTATTTCACGTAATGTTTTAGCGCCAATACCTAAGATTTCACCTGCATTAAAAACAGTATCTAAATCGCTTTCTAAAAGGTCAAAATTTTCTATATCTAAGGTAGGTGAATAACTTCTACGCTCTCTTACAGGATTTGTTTTGGTAAACAAATGGCCTCGCATTCTATAACCATCAATAAGCCTAACTACGTTGAATTCTTTCTGAACATGTTCTGGTATTTGAGTAGAAACACCTTCTATAATCTCACCACTTAACCCATAGTTCTCGCTACCAAAATCGTAACCTTGAAAAAAGGCTCTCCAGCTAGGCTCTACTGAGTCTGGATTTTGTAAATATTGATCGTATAAATCAGCAAAATATGCTGTGTGTGCTGCGTTTAAAAATGAAAATTTATCCATTGTTATTTTTAATCCCGTGTAGGTTAGTCAAAATATTCACCAAAAATACAACTTTTGCCAAAATTAGATGTTTCTTTGACTACATTTATAAGTGCACAGCATGCTTTTAATGAATATATTATTATAACCTGTTAATTTTTTAATGATTTCTAATTTTAATGAAGACATTTCTCAGCATTAATAAAAAAATAACTTTAATGATCCTTATTGTTTTTGGTTTAAATTATTTATTGGTGTAAGCAAGAGCTAACTATTTTTTTGGAGTTATGTCAGTTTTAGAGGTAGATTACTCATCGTTATTAATGAATTACAATTGTCGGCCGAATTTCGAACAACTTAATGTTGATAGGCTCTATAATACTAACCTGAATGTTCCTGACGACAATTATTGGTCTCCATCTCCAGCTTTATTTCTTAAATCCAATTACAGAAATGGAAACATTACTTTTGAGATAAGCAAAAGTATTTATATAGTCCCTTGGGATCCCTTTTGTGATAGATTATGCTGTAACTTCAAAGTGGAAGAAAAGCATTTCCTAATTTAACTTCCTTAATTACATCTTTAATGGTTTTAGACTTTAAATTATTTAATATGTTACTCCTTGATGGGCTTAATATGTTATGTAATGGACAAGGTTTTTCTTCATTACATTTTTTCAAACTCATCATACAAGAATTTAATTTTTTTTCACCGTCTATAACATTTACAATATTCATTATAGAATGGTTTAAATTTATTTCATCCAAATAAAAACCTCCCTTTGGTCCTCTAGTAGAGGATATTATTTTTTCCTTAACCAGTGCTTGCAACAATTTGGCAATATAAGCTTGGGGTACATTTATAGGTTGAGAAATATCCTTAACCATAACCTTATTTTTTTCGTTGCTATTTAAAGCTAAAAATAATACCGCCTTAATGGCATATTTTGATGAGTTCGATAACATTTTTAAAATATAGTAAATCTAGAACAAATATAAAAAGGATGTTTTTGTCTTGAATATGATTTTTATCATATTTTATTGATGTGCAGGGTATTAAATTTGTGATGTTAAACCAAAATCAATTATGAAAAAAGCACTAAACATAGCCATAGTATTACTTGTACCTCTTCTAATAAGTTGTGGAGGCAAGGAAGAAAAAAAGAAAGCAGGTTTCTCTTATGAAAAAAAGGCACCTACAGAACAAAAAGCAAAAAAAGTTGAATCGACTGTACCGGCTTCAAAAAAAGTAGATTTAGAGAATAAAGGCATTGGTCCTATCTCGTCTATCAGCCTGCCTTCCGAAGTCGATCAAACTATGGCAACTCAAGGAGCCGATGTATTCAAGAAAATGTGTACGGCTTGTCACAGAACAGATAAAAAATTCATTGGACCATCACCAAAAAATATTTTGACTAGACGTTCCCCTGAATGGGTCATGAATATGATCTTGAATCCAGATGAAATGGTACAAAAAGATCCATTAGCAAAAGCATTGCTTATTGAATTTAATGGTTCTCCTATGGCAAATCAAAATTTATCTGAAGAAGATGCCAGAGCAGTATTAGAATATTTTAGAACATTAAAATAAATTGTAATGAAATAAGCATCATTGAAAATTTCGGCATATCCTGAAATATTTTGTATACGAATTATACCTGCCAACCAGCAGGTTGATTTGGTTACTAACTAACACTAAATACAAACCGATGAAAACATTAAAGCAGATTATTCTCATGTTGCTGTGCGTTGTAACATTCACAGCTTGTAAAAACGAAAACAAAGAAGTTCCAACAAGTACAAAACCTGAAGAGGTAACATCTCCAGAAAAAAAATCTGGGCAAGCGTTTATTAAGGATGATGAAGGAAAACCTACAGTTTTGCACATAGCCATTGGCTCTAAAGACCATACAACTTTAGTCGCAGCTGTTCAGGCAGCAGAATTGGAAAATGCTTTAGTAAACGCTGGGCCATTAATGGTATTTGCTCCAACAAACGAGGCGTTCGACGCCTTACCTGAAGGCACAGTAGAAAATTTGTTGAAGCCAGAAAACAAAGACGCTTTAGCCAATATTTTAAAATACCACGTAACACCAGGAAACTATTCAAAAGATTTTCTCAAAAAATTCAAGAAATTAGGACAAGCTAACAACGGTTATGTTAAAGTAGAAGTTGTAGATGGAGAACCACTAATAGGTGGCGCAAAAATTATCGCAAGTGTACCAGCAGGTAATGGTATTGTACATGTTATTGATAAAGTATTATTACCTCCTGCGGAATAAATAAAAGGATTTCCAGAACCCTTTTCAATTAAAAAACGCTAACTAAATTTATAAGACAATGAAGAATATTTTAAAATCAACTCTTGTATTATTAAGTGTTCTTGTAGCATTTACAAGCTGTGATAATGCATCATCAAAATCTAATTCTGGAGCACTTTCGAGTAGTGCAGCAGAAAAAGTTTATGTTGCTCCTGGAGAACATGACGAATTCTACGCCTTTATATCTGGTGGTTTTAGTGGACAACTTTCTGTTTATGGTTTGCCTTCTGGGCGTTTATTTAAAGTCATTCCCGTATTCTCTCAAGATGCCGAGAAGGCCTATGGATACAATGAAGAAACTAAGCCTATGCTAAATACATCACATGGTTTTGTACCATGGGATGATGCTCACCACCCAGATATTTCCCAAACAAATGGTGTTGTAGACGGGCGTTGGGTGTTTATTAATGGAAATAACACCCCTCGTATTGCAAAAATAGACTTGTCTACTTTTGAAACTACAGAAATTATTGAGGTCCCCAACAGCGCTGGTAACCATAGTTCTTCTTTTGTAACTGAAAATTCAGAATATGTTGTTGCTGGAACACGATTCTCTGTACCAATCCCTCAAAAAGACATGCCTATAAAAGACTATAAAGGTAACTTTAAAGGATCACTCTCTTTTATATCTATAGACCCCGAACATGGGCATATGGATATTAAATTTCAATTAATAATGCCTGGTTTTGACTATGATTTATCTCACCCTGGCCGTGGAAAATCTCATGGTTGGTTCTTCTTTACTACCTATAACACAGAAGAAGCAAGTACGCTTATGGAAGTAAATGCGTCTCAAAATGACAAAGATTTTATCGCCGCTGTTAACTGGAAAAAAATTGAAGAATATGTAAATAATGGTGGCGGTACCATGATGCCAGCAAATTATGCACATAATGTGTATGATGAAGCAACACATTCTGCTACTTCAACTATGAAAAAAGAAGTACGTATTGTAAACCCTTTAGATGTCCCTGGAGCCGTTTATTTTTTACCAACACCAAAATCACCACATGGCTGTGATGTAGATCCAACAGGAGAATACATAGTAGGGAACGGAAAATTATCTGCCAATTTAACCGTACATTCTTTTACCAAAATGTTGAATGCTATCGAAAATAATAAAGTGGCTGGTGATGCTTATGGTATTCCTATTTTAAATTTTGAAGATGTATTAGCTGGGGTTGTAGAGCAACCAGGTTTAGGACCTTTACATACCGAATTTGATGGCAAAGGGAATGCCTATACAACTTTCTTTATTTCTTCTGAAGTTGTAAAATGGAAATTAGGGACCTGGGAAGTTGTAGACAGACAACCTTGCTACTACTCCGTTGGTCACTTAATGATTCCTGGAGGAAATTCTCAAAAGCCGTTTGGTAAATATGTAGTGGCTATGAATAAAATTACCAAAGACCGTTATTTACCCACTGGACCAGAAGTGACACAATCGGCTCAACTCTACGATATCTCTGGAGAGAAAATGGAACTGTTATTAGATTTTCCAACTGTTGGCGAACCTCATTATGCTGCTGGTTGTCCTGCTGATCTAGTAAAACCACGTTCTAAAAAACTCTTCAAATTAGAAGATAACAAACATCCTTATGCTACTTTAAACGAAGCAGATGCGAAAGTTGTAAGAGATGGCAAAACGGTTCATGTTTACATGACCACGATACGTAGTCACTTTGCACCAGACAATATTGAAGGTATCAAAGTAGGTGACAAAGTATATTTCCATATAACAAATTTAGAACAAGATTACGATGTTCCTCATGGAGTAAGTATGATTGGAGCCAATACCTCAGAATTACTAATCATGCCAGGACAGACCGAGACTTTCTTATGGGAACCTAAACAAATAGGCGTATGGCCTTTTTATTGTACAGACTTCTGTTCGGCATTACACCAAGAAATGCAAGGATACGTTCGCGTATCTCCAGCAAATTCCAATACCCCATTAAAATGGTCACTTGGAGAGGATATAGAATAATTGGAATTAGGGGAATTTTGTTTTAGTGTTTATTTCCCTATTTAAGGCGAGGGTTAATCATTTCGCTCTCGCCTTTCTTTTTAAACACTACGATATCAATTGCTAAATGTTCTACAGATGAAAAGATCAAATGTCATTATGCTTATTGCTTCATTATTGCCATTGGGACTATTCTTTTTCCCGCTTTGGAAAATAACGCTGGAAGCACCACAATACCCTATTCCACTGGGCATGTATATTCATATTAATGATTTTTCTGATGTACACCCGCACGATATTAAAAACATCAATTTAATGAACCATTATGTAGGCATGAAATACATTCCAGAAGCTATTCCTGAGTTTAAAATATTTCCTATAGGAATTATTATTACAACGCTTATAGGTTTAATTATTGCCTTTAAAGGGAACCACAAATGGTTCTTATTTTGGTTTGTTTTAATGATTGTTTTAAGTAGTGCTGGGCTTTATGATTTCTATCTATGGGAACACGACTATGGTCATGATTTAGACCCCAAGGCCATTATGAAATTTACTAATCCGGATGGTAGTGTTATGGGTTTCCAACCTCCTTTATTTGGGAGTAAAGACATTTTAAATTTTAGAGCACATTCTTACCCAAGATTAGGAGCACTTTTCTTAGGGCTTGGAATCATTGCTTCTTTTACAGCCTACTTAACTGGAAAGAAAAACAATAAAAAACCAGTGACTATGTAAGACATACTCAAAAACTAAAAACACTAAAACATGAAAACACTAAAATACTATTCAACAATAATATTATTGCTGCTGTTTTGCTTTAGCTGTAATGTAAAACCACAGGCCATCGATTATGGAAGTGATGGTTGCCATTTTTGCAAAATGACAATTGTAGACAAAGTTCACGCTGCCGAAATTGTTACAAAAAAAGGCAAGGTGTATAAATTCGATGCTACAGAATGCATGATCAATTTTATGAAAGAGTTTGACTCATCTAAGATACAACTCTATTTATCAAATGATTATAAAACACCAGAAGCTTTAATAGATGCTACACAAGCCACATTCTTAATAAGCGAAAATATCCCTAGTCCGATGGGTGCATTCTTATCTGCTTTTAAAACAGAAGAAGACGCCAAAAAAATCCAGGAAGAAAAAGGTGGAACACTATACAATTGGAACGAATTATTAGCACACTTTAAAGGCTAATATTATGAAAAACTTATGGCTTTTTTTTATTGCCATTTTAATGGCCTACCCTACATATGCTCAAAATATTGAGATTTGTAACACATGCGCTATTTCCACCTTAAAAAAAGCCATTTCTACAGCAAAAGATTTTGACACCATTTTGATTAAGAAAGGCACTTATAAAGAGTACAATATTGTGGTTGACAAACCATTAACCATTATTGGTAAAAACTATCCTGTAATCGATGGTGAATTAAAAGGTGAAATTATAACTGTTACTGCAGATAATGTGACTATTGATGGTTTATTCATTATAAATGTGGGAACTAGTTATACTGAGGATTATGCTGCTATTCGAGTAAAAAGAAGCAAAAACTTTGTGATTCAAAATTTAGTTTTGGAAAAACTCTTTTTTGGAATTTATCTGGAAAAATCGCGTGACGGAAAAGTGCTTCACAACAAGATTATAGGAGATGCCATTGAAGAATATAATTCTGGAAACGGCATTCAACTATGGTACAGTCATAATATCGAAATTGAACATAATTTTGTACAACACGTTCGTGATGGTATTTATTTAGAATTCTCCGATGATTGTTTGATTAAAAATAATGTGAGCACAGAAAACCTACGATACGGTTTACATTTTATGTTTTCTAATAACGACATATACCAAGATAATACCTTTGAAAAAAATGGTGCAGGCGTCGCAGTGATGTTTTCAAAAAAAATAAAAATGTTAGATAATATTTTTAAAGAAAACTGGGGAACAGCATCCTATGGTATGCTTTTAAAAGAAATAAATGATGCAGAAATTACGGGAAATACTTTTGAAGAAAACACTATCGGTATTAACATTGAAGGCTCAAACCGTATTGTTTACAAAAACAATAATTTTATTAATAACGGATGGGCAATTAAAGTTCGTGGTGCTTGTTATACAAACAGTTTCATAGAAAACAACTTCCTATACAATTCTTTCGATATCTCATATAATAGCAAGGTAAATGACAATGTATTTGATAAAAATTATTGGACCAGTTATACAGGTTACGATTTAGATAAAGATGGTATTGGTGATGTGCCATATAGACCTGTAAAACTATTCTCCTACATTGTAAATAGAACTCCAGAAACAATTATCCTACTACGCAGCCTATTTATTGATATTATTGACTTTTCTGAAAAAGTCTCGCCAGTTTTTACGCCCGACAATTTATTAGACAACAACCCATTAATAAAAAAGGCAACATGGTAAGCATTGAAAATTTACATAAAAAATTCAATAAGAATAGTGTCTTAAGTGGTGTTAACTTAAACATAACAGAAGGCGGGATTGTTACCATCCTTGGGCCAAATGGCTCTGGAAAAACTACGCTTGTTAAGTCTATTTTAGGCATGGTTATTCCAAATAAAGGAAGCATTAGTGTACTTGGAGAAAACATTAAAAACAACTCTGGTTACAGACATAAAATAGACTATTTACCACAAATTGCCAATTTCCCTAACAACTTAAAAGTTAAAGAGCTTATTAAAATGATAAAAGACTTACGTGGAGACACCAATGAGGACCGGCATTTAATCGAACTTTTTACATTGGAGCCTTTTTTAGACAAAAAATTAGGAACCCTTTCTGGCGGCACCAAACAAAAAGTAAATCTAGTTTTAACCTTTATGTTTGATAGCCCTTTAATCATTATGGATGAGCCAACTACAGGTTTAGACCCTATTTCGCTCATCCGATTAAAGGATTTAATTCAGAAAGAAAAAGCAAAAGGAAAAACCATCTTAATTACCTCACATATTATGAGTTTTGTTGAAGAGGTTTCAGATGAAATCGTATTTCTTTTAGAAGGACAGATCCACTTTAGAGGATCTATTTCAAAATTAAAGAACAAAACAAAGCAGCCAGATTTTGAACATGCCATCGCATCCATTTTAACAGAGAATTATGCTTAAAATACTAAAATACAGTTTTTTCGATTTGATGCGCAGCCGTTGGAGTTATGTATATTTTGCTTTTTATCTGTTACTTAGCATTGTTTTATTATTTCTTAATAATGATTTATCGAAAGCTGTCATTACTCTAATGAATGTTATTATCGTACTAGTCCCACTAATAGGCACTATTTTTGGTGTCATGTACTATTATAATTCCAAAGAATTTACAGAGCTATTGTTAGCACAACCTTTAAAGCGTTCATCTATTTTTTTGGGACAATATTTAGGTGTCGCTATTTCACTATCTATGAGCTTAATTTTAGGTTTAGGTATACCATTTATTTTCTATGGATTATTCAAATCGAATGCTATTTGGGATTTCTCCTTACTGCTTATTACAGGGACATTTTTAACACTAATTTTTACGGCATTAGCTTTTAATATTGCACTAATAAATGAAAACAAGATTAAAGGTTTTGGATACGCCATTTTACTTTGGCTCTTTCTTGCCATTATTTACGATGGTTTATTTTTAATGTCCCTCATACTATTTGAAGATTACCCACTAGACAAACTATCTTTAGTAGGTACCATGTTAAACCCTATAGATTTATCCCGAACACTTATTTTATTAAAACTGGATATTTCGGCATTATTAGGATATACAGGTGCGGTATTTAAAAAGTTTTTTGGAACTGGTTTTGGGCTCACTATATCTTTTATAATGCTAACTATTTGGGTTATTTTACCTGTATTGCTAATTGTAATAAAGTCAAAAAAGAAAGACTTTTAACTGTTAAGACCTATGAAAAACTTGATATTAATACTATTAATTATTGCCACCACTTATAGTTGTAAAAATAATAAGCCTAATATCGAAACAGACCCTGCTCTTGAAGAATTAATATTTAATGAAGGAAAACCATGGTTTGTCAACAACGAAACACACATAGGCGTTACCAAGATGGACGTTTTGATTAAGAATTTTAATAAATCGAAGGATAAGAACTACTCAAACTTAGGCGAATTACTATCAAAACAAACCAGCTATATCATTAAAAATTGCTCTATGACAGGGAAGTCCCATGATCAACTACATATTGTTTTAGTCCCTATACTGAATGAAATCTCTGTTCTTAAAGAAGGCAAGGACAATACTATAAAAAAAATGGCTCTTTTAAAGTTACAAATTTATATAGATACGTATTTTAAACACTTCGCAATTGAATGATATGAATCATATTTTTACACATAATAATATTTTAAATTTGCGGCATGATTAAAGTTTTAATATATAAAATCATAGCATTCGTTTTGGTAATTATGTTATTTGCACATAACATTAATACCTTGACCATTATTGGTGATTTTATTATTAATCAAGACTTTATTGCCAAAACATTATGTATTCAAAAAGAAAATCAACAAGGTTGTAACGGTAAATGTCATTTAAAAAAGCAGCTGGCAAAAAACAACCCCGATTCCAATAACAAAATTCCAGCTCAAGAAAACAAAAGAGTCGCACTGGATGCTTACTGTATTTTTACTTCAGATATATTAGACAATTATCCTAATAAATTCATATTACCTCGAGTTAACTTATCATATAACGTATCCAAAATCGTAAAAACACTTCTAGAGGTAGAAACACCTCCTCCAATACTTAGTTAAGTTTTTTTACAAAAACCTTACGGTTTTTATCTATGCTTCTGGTTCGTATAAATGAGCCAGACAGAGTATCTACATATTTTTCAAAAAAAATTAAAACATTAAAAATGAAACTAAAGTATATATTACCAATCTTATTTATAACTCTTTTCACAACAGCGTGTTCTAACAATGACGATGAGACTCCAGTAATAAATGAAGTTGAAGGTCTTGTTAAAATTCAAGAGATTACAAACAACGATCACTCTATTGAATTATATAACAAAGCTGGAAAGTTTAATACAGGTTATAACAATGTTACCATAAGAATTAAAGACCATACCGACAATTCTTATTTGGAAAATGCAAACATCTCATGGACTCCAATGATGCAAATGCCATCCATGCAACACTCTTGCCCAAAATCAACCATTACAAAAATAGCAGATAAGAAAACGCTCTATCAGGGGATCGTAATATACCAAATGACTAATACCGATGGTTCTGGGTGGTCATTAACATTTAATTACAACATAAATGGTGAAGATTATACGGCCACCGATACTATTTCTGTAACACAATCTGAAAAGCAAAATGTAACAAATTTTATAGGAAGTGATGGTAAAAGTTATATCGTAGCACTTATCGACCCTAAAGACCCTATTATCGGTATTAACGATCTTATGGTTGGATTATATAAAATGGAAAGTATGGTGTCTTTCCCTGTTGTGCAAGATTATACGATCATGTTAGACCCTAGAATGCCAGGGATGGGGAATCACAGTTCGCCTAACAATACCGATTTAAGTTATAACTCAACAGACAATATGTATCATGGCAATTTATCGTTAACAATGACCGGTTACTGGGTGTTAAACTTAAAACTGAAGAACGGTGAGGGTACTGTTTTAAAGGGTGAAGATATTACAGAATCTAACGAAAAAAGCTCACTTTACTTAGAGTTAGAATTTTAATGACTTAGTCAAAAAAGTGTCATTCAGAAAGAAGAACAGCTAAAGAATCTATATTATTTTTTCAGTTCTATTTGACAATTCGATAAATGTGATAGCAATATGAAATCTCCATTTTCACTTAACTTGAAGAAAATGAAATACTTTGCTTACTTAAGCTACACTTAGTACAAGTCAATCTGAATGACATTTTTGGACATTTTTAACTTGATAATTCCTTTCATCATGAAAAGATTCTTCATAATAAGTATGTGCACACTTTGCTGCAACCTCGTTTTTTCGCAGGAAACCCAATCTGAAACGAAAAAAGATACCACATTATTGCAAGAAACTATTGTTATTGCACAACGTAAATTAAGTAACTACCGTCAGGAAAAAACCTTGTCAAGTATAGATGCTTATTTAGAAAAAGCAAACAAGGTAACCATGATAAAACGAGGTAATTATGCCTGGGAGCCTTCTATAAATAACATGATGAGCGATAGATTAAATGTAACCATAGACGGGATGCAAATTTTTGGTGCCTGTACCGATAAAATGGATCCTATTACATCTTATGTAGACGTATCTAATCTAGAACAGGTAAGTATCAATTCTGGACAAGAAGGTGCCGAAAACGGTCATTGTGTTGGTGGTGGCATAGACCTACAAATTGCGCCTTCTAAATTTTATAATTCTGGTTTAAAAACTAATATTGATTTAGGTTACGAAACCAATGGTGATTATAAAACTACTGGTTTAGACTTAGAATATTCCAGTAATAAATTTTACTTAAACACAGATGCTATATTTCGTAAATCGGATAATTATAAAGCTGGAGATAAAGAAGAAATATTATATTCTCAATTTCAGAAGTACAACATATCACTTCTAAGTGGCTATAAACTAGCTAATAATCACACATTAGAATCAAACATTATATACGATAAAGCCACAGATGTTGGTTACCCAGCCTTACCAATGGATGTTTCTTTAGCTGAAGCTTTAATAACATCTGTAACCCATAGGTATAAAAACGATGTTACTAGGGTAAAATCATTAGAATCTAAACTGTACTTTAACACCATAACGCATATTATGGACGATAGTAATCGTCCAGAAGTACCTATACGAATGGATATGCCTGGATGGAGTGATACCTATGGGTTTTATAGTAAAGTGACTCTAAAAGAAAAAAAACACAATCTGCTTGTCAACCTTAATGGATTTTACAACAAGTCGTTGGCAGAAATGACCATGTATCCAAACGATCCTAACCAACCAGATATGTTTATGTATACCTGGCCAGATATTAGAACGCTTTATACTGGTTTATTTATCAATGACAACATTGCTTTAAACGCCAAAGAATCAATTTCTACATCATTAAGGCTTGGTTTTCATCAAAATAAAATCGCAAAAAAAGTTGGTGTAGAAAGTCTACAAATATTTCATCCAGATATTAGCGATTCTAAAAACCGTTTTCTACTAAGCCTTTCTGGAGAATATACTATTAAAAAGGACAAATTTGATGCCACCTTGGGTATTGGCTATGGAGAAAGAGCTCCTTCCGTTAGTGAAGGTTATGGTTTTTTCTTATTTAATAGTTTTGATAATTATGATTATATAGGCAACCCAAATTTAAAAAATGAAAAGGCTTTAGAATTTAATTCCAAGATCAACTTTAAATTCAAAGCCTTAAAATTAGGTATCGTGTCCTCTTTCTTTCATGTATCAAATTATATTATTGGAGAAATCGATGATACCGTAAATCCAATGACCATTGGTGCTAACGGGGTAAGAATATATGAAGCTTTAAAGCATGCTTCCATTTTTAATACTTACCTTAATACAAGTTATGACATTTCGAAAAAAATATCATTTAATAGTTCTATAGGGTACAATTATGGTGTAGGAAGCAATAACACAAACTTGTCTTTAATCAGACCGCTTTCATATCTGGCTGAAATAAATTATAGCACTCAAAAATTTAATGCCGCTTTACAATTAGAAGGCAATGGCAATCAAAGTGAGTACAGTAGCTTTTATGGTGAAGATGAAACACCTGCCTATGCTATTTTAAACCTCAATATGGGTAACATATTCCATTTAAGAAATAACAGGTTAGTCTTTAAATACGGTATTGAAAATATTTTAGATGCCAATTATTCAACCTATGCAGATTGGAATAACATTTCTAGACAAGGACGAAATTTTTATTTAAATATGTCTTATATAATTTTTTAAATAATGCCTAATCAATAACAACCCGTTTTGTTCTTATAACATTAACAATAATAAAAATAATTCCAAGAGGTATTAATAAACTTGCCAGAAATAATAATTGATAATAATTTGGTAATATCTCACTTCCAAAGTAAAACATGCACCCTTGAATACCCAATATTAATTCGGTAAAAATAAAGCCCAAAATAAAAGTGGCAATTCCAATATTTAAGGTTTTCTTAAATGTGACCAATGGGCTTTGCAAAATGAATGCCACTAAAAACCCAGAAATAATGCCTAGCATAACTAAATGGATAAATCCGATAATAAAATTACGATGCTCATAAACCACAATCGAAAATTCAGGAATTAATGTTACTAAGTTTAAAACCGTTTTTAAGGTTAAACAACACATCGCAAAAACAAATACTAACTTTATAAGTTTTGATTGCTTCTTAAAAAGGATTTTTAATTTCGGAACTACTAGTTTTAAAAAGAAAAATAACATTACTAATTGAAGACTAACTCCAATCATATTAATGCATAGTAAAGCAGTATTATAATCAACAAACCATTGTACTGGCAAGGCTAAAGTTAAAACAGTTGATAACGTTAAAAGCCTAAAAAAGCGTTTAAATTCCTTAGAGTGTTTAATCTTTAATACATGAAAAAATATAGCAAAAACAGCAATTAAAAACCAGCCATTAAATTGAAAATGCAAAAAGAATTGGATTGCGATTTGATAAAACGCAGAAGCCTGTCCCAACATGGATACTGCTGGTCCTAGACACCAAACACCTATTGTAGATAAGAGCATGAAAAACAACGAGGCTTTTAACAAATAGCGAGTTACTAAGGACTCTGTTTTTTGATGTTTCCAGATAAGATAAACAAAGTAATAACTACATAATATGTGCAAAGTAGAAAACGATATGGAAACTGAAGCATATCCTTGCACAGGAAAACTAAGCATCATACCAACAACTGCAAATTCTGTAAGCCAAAATAAACGATTATATATAGATTTTTTTTCGGGAACAAAATAATGCACGATGAGTGTGAACAGCATTAAATAGACCCATCCCAACATGGCCACATGCGAGTGTGCATGTATTAAAAATCTATAATTTAAATGTATTGAATTAATAGGTGTATATCGCAATATTAAACCCATTAAAGCTGCTATTAGAAAATTAATTAAACATACAATGACACTTTTTTTTAACATAGCAATCTAATTTCTCTGTTTAAAGGTAAAAGTTATTTGTCTTTCAGAGAGAGGTAGAGCCTAAGAATTTGAATAGCTTTCATTAACCTATAACCAAACAATAGGAAAGGTTATTAAATACGCTCTGAATGGACATAACATGCCCTAAAATTAAAATTCCAGAAAGAAATAAAATGTCTTTCTGGAATTTTCGGGTTATTAATACAACCTTGCTATCAATCAAATTGTTGTTCTAATTTAATGGCCTCAGGAAATAAAATATTATTCTCCAAATGAATATGTAAATGCAAATCTTTTTCAAATTCTTCTAACATGGCATAAGTCACTCTAAAAGTGTTGCATGCATCTTCAGGAGGCGTATAATTGTTTGTTAATTTTGCAATTTCTCTAAAACGGACACCCTCATTATCATGTTCATCCTTCATCATAGCTATTGGGTTTTCAACAGTCCCAAAATGTGGTGTTTGTATTCCTGATTGAGCTATTGTTGCATGAATCATTTTTTTAACAAATGGAAATAGAATGAGTTCTTCCTTTTTCATATGAGCTGCTAGCTCACCCGCAGACGCCTTAAAATGCTCATTGATTTTTAATAACTCGGGATGTCTTTCACCATGCACTCTACAAAGCTTGTTTAAAAATTGAAGTAATACAGGTACTTTTTCTTCTACATAACGATGATGCTTTTTTTCAATATAATCTACCAGTAAATCTAACGGCCATGATTTATAATCTATATTCTCACCTCCAGTAGCACTTAAAACACTGTGAAGTTTATCCAACAGCTCGGTTGTCTCTATGCCATTCTTACTACATACCTCCTCTACTGTTCTGTTACCACGACAACAAAAATCTATGCCGTAGTTACTAAAAACAGCTGCGGTTCTAAAATCTTCGGCAACAAATTGTCCGATCTGTTTTTGCGAGTCTTTAAGTATTGTTTCCATAATAATTATTTTAATTCGGATAATTTTATCCTATTTTAATTTAAATTTTTTTACACTTTTAAAAATGAGGCTCCAGACTTAATATTAAGGGCTAATTCTTCAAGGTTTGTATTTTCTAACATAAATCTCAACTCTTCTCTAACTGATTTAAATTTATGGTGAACAGGACATGGATGATCTTCATCACAGGTATCCAACCCTAAGCCACAACCACTATAAATAGCATCTCCATCTATAGCATTGACTATATCCGATAGTTTTATAGAGGAAATTAAACTTTTATCAATTTCGAAACCGCCATAGGCTCCTTTCATCGAATTTATAACGTCATGTCTTACTAAATCCTGAAGGATTTTAGCAGTGAATGCCTCGGGGGAATTGATCTCTTTGGCAATAGCTTTTAAGCTAACGCGAACACCTTTATACGAACTAAGCGCGATAAAAATTGACGCTTTGATACCATATTCGCAAGCTTTGGAAAACATATAGATTACAATTTGATACAAAAATAAGTTATATTTTTAAATAGGACAAATTTATCCTATTTAAAATATTTAATTATTTCCTAAGGCAAACAATCAATACTTACTTCATCCAACTCATAAACACCATCAAAAGTATCTTGCCCACTTCCTGTATACTTGAAAGCAACATGTATAATCCCAGATGCACAGGATAAATCGACATTTCCAGAATTAAACCAGGGCACAAAAGAATCGGTATCTTTTACCACATATGCCACAGATAATACTCCCCAGGTAGTAGAAGTTATAGTGGCTTCGGACCCATCCCAATCTAAGGAATACAATACTTCTAAATAACTACTATCTGCTAAACTATTAGAGGTTTTAAAACGTAAAGTCTCCCCTTCTTGAGCATCCAAATTAATGGCTGGCGTTATTAACCATCCTATATTACTAATATCGCCAGAACTTGCAGATTTAAATCTTGCAGACCTACCTAAAGAAGCGTTGGTCGATGTTGAGGAATAAGCTTCCCAACCTTCATTGCCTGCCTCTATGTAGTTTGTCCAACCATTTCCTGCTATTAATTTATTATTCTTTTGCGATTCAAAATTTTCATAAAACAAATTTGCTGTACCAAATGAGGCTGCTAATCCGCAATCTAATTCCATAGGGTCACAACGTTCATTAGTGTCAAAAACAATATCGGATGTATTATTGACAATTAACACATTAAAATGGTCTTTAAAATCTCTACTAAGTATTCCTTGAATACTTCCTTTATACTGAGGTACAGGTATTGATTTAAAATCTGAAAATGTGCTTGTCTGTAATAAAATAGAGGCTCCTGACTCACAATTTTCTAAAACTCTTAAGCCATCAAATTGATCAATAGACTCTCCAGCATAGGTTAAGGCCAGATCAAACCTATTAACTTGCATATTATCTAATTGAATTAAAGTGTTTTCATCAGCTTCTGTTAAATCGGTTAATGAGCTGGTTTTTGCGATGACCTCAGCAACTTCAGGAGTTCTTAAAACAATGTTTCGATATTCAAACTCTTGAATTTGCTCTATTTTAGAATCTTCCCCTTTGCCTATTGCTAATACGCCGTTAGATTCTCCAATAGTCAATCCTTTAAGCTTTACATATATTTTTCTTCCAAACTCATAAGTATCAGATAAGCTTCCGACGTTAATTTCCAATTTAATGCCAAGCCTCGGATCGTTATCTGGATTACTGGCATCTGTCTTATTTTGAATAATGAGCTCTTCAAAGAAATTTCCAGCCTGATCGCTAGAAATAACATAGCCTTCTATGTATAAATCTTCTTCAATAACTGTTATAAGGTTGCCATTATTTACTGCTTGTTTATATCTTTCATAAAGCGCTTTAAACGTTGTTAATTGATTCGCTGGAACCTCTATATTTTCTGCATCATTAGGGTTTGGAACCCCATAATCTTCATCTATACAAGAAAAAAATAGTATTGTCATGCTAAAAAGTAATAGTCTGTTCATGTAATTCATTATACCTCTTTAAAAATTTACATATAGATTTAAAAAATACGTGGCACCTCTACCGTACCAATATTTAGATCCAAAAACGGGTTTGTTTAATGCTTGATCATCTCTTAACTGCCTATAATTAGCATGTCGCCCTTGTTCAAAACCTCCAGTTTTATAAACTTCGTCCAAAACGTTATTAACACTTGCAAAAAAACCGATATAGTACCCTTTAACGCGCCATGATTTCCCTCCTACAAGATTTACAAGCATATAATCATTAAAGGTTTCTTGTTTCAACATTTTTTTAGCAAGGTCTTCATCATAATCAATAAATGGTAAGCCATCAACATCAGTAAAAAAATTATTGGTTCTGGTTAATGGATTAATATCCACATAAGTTTCATCGAAAAAATTGGCGGTGGCACCAAACCACCAATAATCAGGATCTCGATATTCAAACCCTATAGAATAGGCACGATGTGGACCAACAGCTAATTTATAACCTTTGAGTTTTGAAGTGCCTAAATAAATATTTTCGAACCTATCTGAAGACAGATACAAATCTGGATTATTGGTATAGCTATATTGCCCTAAAGCAGTTGCTCCTTTTAATTTAATGGTCGGGGTCACTTGGGCTTCAAAGCCTAGTTCTACACCTAAATAGTTTTTATTTATGCCTTGTAAAATCTCTTGAACAAACTCGTTGTCATCGCTTCCAGATTGTTGTGTTCCAGAATCGGCGATCACATTTCCTATACCATCCGCAAAAAAGAATGATATCTCATTAGCATTTTCAAGTTTGGTATAAAACCCTGTAAGTTTCGCTTTAACTATTGGCGATCTGAAAATATAACTAGCATCTAAAGACATGATTTTCTCTTCAGAAATATTCGGAACGATATTGTGATTTACTCTAGAATTAGAATAACTATTGCGAATAGAAGGCGCCTTTGCAATATATCCTGCATTTATACCTACAATATGCTTACCCATTATTTTATATGTACTGCCTGCTTTAACACCCAATCCCATAAAAGACAAAATCTCTCCTTTACCAAAGGAATTACCTTCAAAGGCCTCATGTTGAAATAAACCTTCCCTTTGGTACTTCGTACTCGTTATACCTCCAGATATAAAAAAATCCCATTTATCATATTTAAATTGGGCTTGGGCGTACCCAGATATCACATTGGCAAACATATTATAGTTGTAGCCATAAGTATCTCCAACACCAACAATTGTATTCGGATTTTTTAAATCGAACTGTACACCATCAAAACTATCTACATTTAAAAAGCCAGAACCGCCTAGAAGATCTAAAACCTCAGCATAATTTTTAGATTTCAGACTTTTATAGTTAATGGATGCTTGAACCAAAAGATGCTCGTTTAACTCACTGTTTAAAATAGTATTTACAGTTAATTGGGTATCATCTACCCTGTCTTCATATAGCATGTATGCTGCATTCCGCCCTTGAGTAGCACTAATTAAGTTGGTGTCATATAGCTGTTCCCAATTAATTTGTCCATAATTTAAAAATGCCTGTTGAGCACCATAAGCAAACTCTAAATCATTTGGAAAGTTTCTTTCAAAATAGCTTGGAAGTTTTTGATAATATGTTGGACTTGGGTTTCGCCCACCGTTCTCAAAAATGATAGTTCCGTCTGAACTTACATTACTATTAGCTCCCCCATATGCCAGACGACTATTTCCTAGTTTGCCAAACTGATACCCTATATTAGTATTTAATTTTGTTTTGTTATTTATATCCCAATAATGGCTTAATATAATAATTGGTTCATTTACTTCTTTAATACGTGAATTACGTTTTTTACCTGCTTGCCAGCCCCAATATTCGTTATATTTTATTCCTTTTAAATCATAAATTTCCTGGGTATTTGGAGCCACCTTACCTCTTTTGTTCGGCGAGTAAATTCCTGTAAAATTAAAGCTATGCTTATCATTAATTATTTTTTCTACAGATATGAAGATTGAATTAGAACTATATAAAGTCGCATCTTGGTACCCTTCGTTGCCCCAACGCCTGCCCAAAGACAATGTATAGCCCCAACCATCCTTTAATAATCCTGAAGTATAGGTAGCCATTAATCTATTGGTATAACTTCTATTAGAGGATGAATAGGTTACTCGCTTCCCAGACCGCATTTGAGATGCTCTGGTATTCATATTAATAGTTCCTAAAAGCCCACCAAAATTGTAATTCGAGGGTGCTAGACCAATACTAAACTCCTGATTACGCATAACGTCGTTTAAACCACCCCAATTACTCCATTGTGGTCTCCCATTGTAAATTTTATTCATCTCAATGCCGTTAATCATAACTGATCCCTGATCTGAATCTAAACCTCTTAGTTTAAAAAACGAGGCACTAAATTCAAAGGCTACTGTACGTTGAAAAATATCTGGAGACGATTGTAACAATCCTGAAATATTCCCAAGACCTTGAGTATCGTCATCAAGCTCATCATCAGAAAGGGTGATTGTAAATAAGTCTTGAGATGACGAACTCTCTAACTCTAAAGTCATATCGGTAATGTCTACTATTTGGTGTTCATAAACAATTACAGGATATCTTTTGCTTACATATCCTACTTTTGAAATGTTTAAAACCTGTTCACCTAAAGGTACATTTATAGAGAATACAAATTCGCCATGAGCATCTGTTTGGGTTTGTTGTTTAGTCTCTTCTATGGTAATAACGACGCCTTCTAAAGGTTGATATGACATCGCGTCTTTTACACTACCTTTTATTAGAGTTTGTTGAGAAAATATAGATCCCGTTGAAAAAAATATAATTAACATAATACCAACTCCTTTTAGTACAGCGACGTGTTTTCCTTCTAAAAATATTTTCACTCTAATGTTGTTAGTTTGATGTAATTAGTTTGCGAATATAAAATATTTGTAGGAATAAACTCTTTTTATTTGATGTATTTATTTACTTTTATTTCAAAATCACAACTAGATAAATGAAGTATTTAAACATATATTTAATAGTATTATGCACTTTGTGGGCTAAAACCATTCACACACAGGAAAAAAAACTTTATAAAATCCACACCATAGCTTTTTATAATTTGGAAAACTTATTCGATACTATTAATGACCCCTATAAATTAGATGAATTTAGTCCTATAATGGACTTAAAAACCAATAGAAGCAAGGTATACAAAAAGAAGTTAAAAAATATGGCCCAAGTAATCGCAGATATTGGATCTGATGTTACACATAACGCACCTGCTATTATTGGAGTGTGTGAAATTGAAAACAGAAACGTACTGGAAGACCTTGTTAACGATTCTGTACTAAGGGATAAGGATTATGACATCGTACATTTTGATTCTCCAGATGCTCGAGGTATTGATGTGGGTATGTTATATCAGAAAAAATTATTCACTCCAATATATACTAGCAAACATGAGCTTAAAATTTATGATGATGCTAACAGAAAACGCATTTACACCAGAGATCAGTTATTAGTAAGTGGTTATTTAGAAGAAGAAATGATTCATATCATTATCAATCACTGGCCATCGCGTCGTGGGGGTGAAGCAAGGAGCAGACCAAAACGTATTGCTGCCGCTAAATTAAATAAACACTTAATCGATTCACTTCAAGTAATAAACCCATATGCAAAAATTTTTATTATGGGAGACTTGAACGACAATCCTATAAATAAAAGCATCAAAGCTATTTTAAAGGCTAAAAAAGATAAAGAAAATGTAGGCTTGAAGGGGCTTTATAATCCTTATGAAAGTTATTTCAAAAACGGATTGGGTACTACAGCTTATCGCGATAACTGGAGTTTGTTTGATCAAATTATAATAACAAAACCCTTACTTGAAAAAGCGTATACTTCCTTTAGATTTTATAAACCAGGAATCTTTAATAAACGTTACTTATTTCATAAAAATGGTCGCTATAAAAGCTATCCTTTTAGAAGTTTTTCTAATGGACGTTTTATGAATGGTTTTAGCGACCACCTACCTGTTTATGTGTATGTTATAAAAGAAGTGAAGTAACTATTATTATTTGATTTCTACTAATTTTTTCATATGAAAAATATGTAAAAATCAAAAGAACAACTTTATCTAATGTAATGATACAAATCAGCTTAAGTATAAAAAATAGTAATATTTTGAATTGTTTATCTTCAAAAGTATCTTATTTTGCTGCTAAATTTATTTTCATAAAATGAGTGAATCAAAAAAGCGAATTACCCTCATTCCCAAACGAAAACAATTTAATAATTGGTCAATACTGAGTAAATTGTCATATATAGGTTTTTGGTTAACGGTTTTTAGCGTTATATATAACTTTTTCCCAGCCAGAAGTTCAAAAGTTGAAGACGTATTACTAAACAGATATGAGCAATTATTAGATTCTGTATCTAGTTTAAAAATGCAAAACGCAAAATTAAAAGAAGGTTTAGAAAGACACGAGAACTCTATTGATGACAATGTCAAAGAAGCTATAATAGTAGTAATGGAGAATTCAGATGACTTTTTTGATAAAGGAAATGCTCATTATATCTTAGGGGATTATTACAAGGCTAAAGAAAACTACAAAAAAGCAGCAGAACAAGGTAATAAAGCTGCACAATATAATTTAGGCGTGATGTACATCAGCGATATAGGAATCAAACAGAATTTAGATCTTGCTTTCAAATGGTTTCAAAAATCTGCGGAACAAGGGTATGCTCCCGCTCAATATAACCTTGGTGTAATGTATAATGATGGAGAAAGAGTTAAACAAAATTTCAACCTCGCTTCCTTATGGTATAAAAGGGCAGCTGAACAAGGGTATGCAGCCGCTCAGTGCAATTTAGGTGTTTTATATTATGAAGGAAAAGGTGTAAAACAAAATTTTGATCTTGCTTTCAAATGGTATAAAAAGGCAGCGGAACAAAAGTATGCAATCGCACAATTTAATTTAGGGATGATGTATTACGAAGGAAAAGGGGTGAATCAGAATTTTGATTATGCTGTAAAATTATTAGAAAAGGCCTCTGAACAAGGATATGCAGATGCGCAATATAACTTAGGACTGATGTACGATGAAGGATTGGGAGTAGCACGCAACTTAAACCTCGCCTTAAAGTGGTACAGAAAAGCTGCAGAACAAGGACATCATGATTCACAATCTAATTTAGGTTTGATTTACTATAAGGGAGAAGTTATTGAAGAGAATCTTGACCTTGCTATCAAATGGTTTCAAAAAGCAGCAGAACAGGGTAATCCATTCGCAGAGTATAATTTAGGGCTGATTTACTATAACGGAGAAGGTGTTGACCAAGATTTTGATATTGCATTGAAATGGTTCCGAAAAGCTGCGGAACAGGGCAATGAAGAAGCTCAAAAAACATTAAAAATCATCAATTTAATTAACTAAATTATGAATAATCAAAATATGATTAGGATAACTATTAACCGAAACTTTAACAAATAACTTATATATACCTTACCTTTAACCTATCCAAGAACTCCAAGGAATTCGCAATAAAAATAGAACCAAAGCTATGGTATAAAAAATAGCTATTGTTTTTAATTTAGATTTAGACGTCAGCTTCTTTTTATGCTTAGAATAACCTACTGTTATTAAGGCAACTGCCAGTATATTTACAAAGGGGTGCTCAACAAGATACAATCTTGCTAAAGCATTACTCATTACACCGCCACCTAATTCGCTCCATAACTCAAACCTGGGTGATACAAAATATAATATGAACCCTATTAGCAATTGAATATGTGAAACGATCAAAGTAAATAGTGATTTTCTAAAATCTTTAGCTTCGTATTCTTTCTCTCCAAATGTTTTTATTAATGCGTTTACCGTTGCTATAATCAATACCAAAAGCACTAAATATGCCCAATATGAATGCAGCATCTTTACAATATCGTACATGTATTAAATATTTAAATTTATTATAACAAATGTACTAATTAAAAGTATAAAAAAGAGGTTATCTAAAAAGTCTTAATAATTTGATTTGTCAGGTTGAGCCTGTCGAAACTAATATTGATTTTCTGTAATTTAAAAATATTTCGACAAGCTCAATATGACAGTACTATTACTTTTTAGCCCCTTGAAATTGTATAATTAGAATACATATTAAAACTTATAACGCATACTAAAGTTCCATGTTCTTCCTAAACCAAAGTAACCTCTATTATCCACGTTAATCCCTTTAAATGTTTCGTCACCTGGAGCCGCTTCAATATTGGTTGATAATTCTGAAAGATAAACTTCGTAGAAAAGATTGTTAACATTGGCCCTAAAACTCAAAGATTTATCTTTATTTTTCCCTAATAACATTTTATAAGAGAACCCCATATCTACAATATCGTACGAAGGTAGTTTTAAATTATCTTTTGTACCTCCAACATTAGCATATAAATTATCATACATTCTCCAATCTGCATCAACAGAAAATCTTTCAAAAATTTGATAGTCGATACCAAAACCAACTGTAAACTGTGCCGCATCACCTACTTTACCTCCATCTATATCTTCTGTTTCTGTACTAAGTATATTTTGATCTTCATCTGTTACTCTAGTTAACACTTCGCCATCGTAAACCCAATCACCAAATGATACAAATCCGTTCAGTTTTAACTGTGGCATTAACTTAGCAATAAAATCTACTTCCACACCAGTATGAATTTGGTCTAATCCTTCCTGTTGCTCATATTGCACAACATCATTAACGATATCAGATGATGTTCCTACCCTATCTGTCCATGTTGTTCTATAGGCATTAACATTGGCTGAAAAATTTGAGCTCTTGAAACTATATCCAGCTTCTAAGCCAAAAATAGTTTCATTTTGCGTTAACGGGTTTACTTGGTTTGTAAAGTTTAGGTAAATAGTATCGTGAAATGGCTGACGAGAATAATAACCTGTATTGAAAAACACATTGTGTTGATCGTTAATAATATAGTTTACTCCAGCTTTTACATTAAATCCAAAATTATCTATTTTTTCAGAGTCTACACCATCTGTTATTCCTGCTGGCAAGGCTGTCCCCGTCCATTGAGGAGATGTTCCGTTTATAAGAGATTGGTCTGCATATTGGTAATGATCAAATCTCTGATGGTATTGGTTTGATGCAGCCCCTTGAAAAAACGCAGAAAATTTATCTCCTGCATACTCAATTTGTCCAAAAACACCGCCATAAGTGATACGTTCATCGTTACTATATGCGATTTTGTCTTCTTCTTTAAAATCATGGAATAATACTGCCCATGGGTTAGCAGATAAATCTTCAGAAGTAATAACATTTTTATAAGTTCCAAAAGACCCATAAGTTTGATGACTATTATTCTGATCTCTTAAACGTATATTTTCTTGCCATGAGGTTAGATCATGAAAATTTTCTACAATTCTAAAATGTTCACCATAATAAGTTCTTAAGTCGACTCCAAGATTTAATGATATGTTATCTCCTAATTGCATTTCTAAATTAGAAACCATACCATACCAACTATGTAAATTCATTGAAGACCTTGTTACATAACCCCCGCCAGCTGTAAAATAGCCTCCAGCTCCATTTAACACACTCCTGTTAAATGCATAAATAGCATCATAATCTATCCGTCCTTCAGCTGTTCTTATACGATTTCCTCTGTTTCCAGTTCCACCGCCACGTCCCCATGAAGCATATAATACTGTAGATAAATTGGTACGATCACTAATATTGAAATCCCAGTTTAAATTAGCTACTGGTTTATGATAGAAATTTCTTCTTTCTGTTAAATATTGCCCTCCTAGTGTACCCCAGTTATTATTATACTTTCTTCCATATTCTAAATAATCTGAAATACTTTTAGTAAAGTTTTGGTCATGGTACTGTGGAGCACCAGTTATTAAGAAGTTAAAATTATGTCTATCATTTGGCGTATATCCTACAGATAAAAAGTAGGTTTCGCCAGCGCCAAAGTTTCCTTCGTTATAGCCATCACCTTGCCAGTGAGACAGCATAAAACTAGCACCCCATCCTTTTTCAGACCTACCAGTGCTATATTGAAGCGTATTTTTAATATAATTGTTATTTGCAATCCCAGTATACAAATACCCTCCTTCTCTTTTGTCGGTCGTTTTAGTCACAAAGTTTACCGTACCACCTACAGATGAAATAGCCAATTTCGAAGCTCCTAAACCTCTTTGTATCTGAACGACACTTGCTATATCATTAACTCCAGACCAGTTAGACCAATACATCTTACCATCTTCCATACCATTAATTGGTTGTCCATTTAATAAATATCCAACGTTAGTTTGATCAAACCCACGAACATTTATTCTTGAATCCCCAAAACCTCCAGATTGTCCTGCTACATATATTGAAGGCGTGTTAACAAGTGTCATGGTAATATCCTGTGTCCCTATTTTGTTTTGAATCTGAGACGCTTTAATAGTTGATACTGCTACTGGTGTTTTTCTATCTTCTGCTAAATCGATGACTCCAGTTCCTACGATCACGATTTCCTCAAGTGAATTATCTGGAAATAATTGGATAACACCTAAGTTAGTAGTACCATTAAACGATAAGGTTATGGAACTATATCCCACAAATGAGATAACAACTTCTCCCGATGAAACTTGGGTTTCTAATGAAAATTCACCATTGAAATTTGAAGAAACTCCATGGGTCGTTCCTTTTTCAACCACGTTTGCGCCTGGCAAAGGTGTTTTAAGTTCGGCATCTAATATTGTACCTGTTATGGTACTTTGAGCTATTGCTTTTGTGGCAAATAAAAAGACCACGGTTATTAATAAAAGTTTAGTAATTTTCTTCATAATTTTATACGATAGATTAATTGAATTAGTCATACAAATTAATTGAAGATATTCATGCTTTTTATTAATTAACCTTTAACAAATATTTATGAAATTAGTAGTTCCTAAAATTCTTGAAACACAAACAAGAACTCCCTAAACACTTTATATTACAGCAAATTACAAGAAGTAAAAACAGACAGATCATATTTATTTTATTACGCCATTGTTAAACTATAATGAAATTAATATCACGTTCTATTTATCTTGTGTACATTCAAAAGCTTGAGTATAGAAAATAAAAAAGCCGCTCTAAAAGAAGCGGCTTTTTAACTATATTTTTAACGACCTTAGAAATTGTAGCGCACACTAAAATTCCATGTTCTACCATAACCAAATCGACCTCTATTAGACGTATTAACACCCTTATAATTTTCGGAAGGGTCATTTGAAGCGACTGTATTACCACTTACAGATTCTAAATAAACCTCATCAAAAACATTATTGATATTTACTCTAAATTGTAAGGATTTCTCATCTCTTTTTCCTACATACCATTTATACGATAACCCAGCATCTACGGTATCATAACTCGGTAGTTCAATTGGAGGACTACTAGCTGTTGTTTGTCCTTGAGAATATAAATCGTTATAGAGATTCCAGGTACCATCAACATTTAATCTTGGTAAAATCTCATAAGAAGCAAAAACACCCGCAGTAAACTGTGCTGCTCCACCTACTTTAACACCATCAAGATCAACAACAGTGTCTGGATCGGTAACTGTACCCGTTTCATCGAATGTTCTTTGCATACCATTTCCATCAAATTTCCAATCACCTATAGCAAGAAACCCATTGACTCTAAGGTTATCTGCTGGGCGTGTAAACACTTCTAACTCGACACCTGTATGGACTTGTTTTACTCCTTGTGTTTGAAATAACCTAAAAGCCGGATCTCCTTGATCTTCGCCATTGTCACCTAACAATGTTCTGTTATCCCAAATGGTGTAATATAAATTCAAGTTTGCAGAAATTTTTTCGCCACCAAATTGATAACCAGCTTCTAAGCCTGTTATATTTTGGTTCTCTACCTCTGGCATAATCAATTCGTTTCCATTTCTATCACTTATAAATAAGTCACTATGAAATGGTTGACGCGAATAATAGCCTACATTTAAAAACACTTTATTGTTATTATTTATAGTGTAAGCCCCACCTGCTTTAACATTAAAGCCGGGATTATTTACTTTTTCCGATTCTTCTGGCTGACCTTCATTTGCTGCATTTAAATACTCGGTTCTAACATGAGATTGTGTTGATGCAGAACCTTGGAAAAATGCTGTAAAATTATCTTTTGCGTATTCTAACTGACCAAAAACACCTACATAGTTGATTTGCTCTTCGTAATCGTAACCAAAACGCTGATCGTGTTCATCATTTGTGTTAAAAGTTACATTCCACGGGTTAATCCCTCCAAAGGTTTTAGTTAAATTATAGCTCCCACCATTGAAATCGCTAAATGCGCTTACCCTACTTACAGTTAAAAACTCGTTAACACTTCTAAAGTGTATTCCGTTATACAAACGTACGTCGGCACCAAAATTTAAGTTTAAATTCTCATTTAGTTGGTTGTTGTAGTTAGTAACCAACCCGTACCAATTGTGGTTATTATTAGATCCTCTTGCATAAGTTGGAGTACCGTCTCCCGACGTTCTTGTAGCTGCGAACGTCCCTCGACCTAAAGAACCATATAAAATAGTTGACAATGATGAATTTTCATTAATCGTTAAATCCCAACTCAGGTTAGCAACTGGTTTATGGTAAACATTTCTACCTCCAGGATATTTTCCACTTTGTAATAGATTAGGACTGCTTACACCTGAAAAGTTCCAAGAATTAAATTTTCTACCGTTTTCTAAAAACTCACTTATTCTCCCACTACCAGCAGCGGCATGCCATTGAGGTGCTCCTGTAATTAAAAAGTTAAACAAATTATTGTCATTGGGTTTGTAACCGAACGACAGGAAATAGGTTTGCCCCTGGCCATCAGTATCATCAACATAGCCTTCACCTTGCCAGTGGCCTAACATACCCGAAAAAGCCCAGCCATTTTCCATCAAACCTGTAGAATAATAGGCAGTCGTTTTTGTATAATTATCGTTGGCAACCATTTGTTGGAAAAAACCGCCCTCACGTCTATCGACTGTTTTTGTTACAATATTTACCGTACCCCCAACTGATGAAATCGCTAATTTTGACGACCCTAAACCTCGCTGAACCTGAACCGCATTAGCAACATCTAATACTCCCGACCAGTTAGACCAGAACATTCTTCCGTCTTCAGGACTATTAATCGGTTGTCCGTTTAACATAAACGCTGTATTCGTTTGATCAAAACCACGTAAAAACATTTGGCCATCACCAAATCCACCGCCTTTAATATTTTGAACCGAAGGCGTTGATTTTAATACTTCTGGTAAATCCCAGTTTCCTGCTCTTTCTCTAATCTCATTAGCTTTAATGGTAGATACTGCAATTGGTGTTTTTCTATTCTCTGCCAAATCGATAACCCCAGAACCCGTAATAACAATTTCCTCAAGCGAATTATCTGGTGTTAACTTAAGCTCTCCTAAATTAGCACTTCCATTAAATGCTACTGTAATAGAATTGTAGCCTACATAAGAAATTACGATCTCACCCGAAGAAGCTTCTGTAGTTAAGGTAAAGTCACCGTTAAAATCTGAAGAAACACCATTTGTTGTTCCTTTTTCAACAATATTCGCACCAGGAAGTGGGGAATTAAGTTCAGCATCGATTACAGTACCCTTAATAGTACTTTGTGCCATAATAACCGTAGTAAATAGAAACGCCACAGCCATCAATAAAAAATGAATAGTTTTTTTCATGATTTAAAAAAGAATTAATTATTTGAAAATTAGTCACTGCAAAAATACTCATTATTAAGAGCCTATTAATATATCTGTATGAATTTTATTAACATTTATAATACATAAAAGGCGTTGATATTTTGAATATCAACGCCTTTTATTTACTACGTAGAGAATCTTTGTTTTCTTTATTTTAAATTTTTATAATAATTCAGCAAATTATTAGTAGAGGAATCATGGTCACTAGCAGCACTATCATTAAACTCTTTCAAAATTTTTGTTGCTAATTGTTTCCCCAATTCGACTCCAAATTGGTCGTAACTAAAAATATTCCAAATAATGCCTTGGACAAATATTTTATGCTCGTACATGGCAATAAGTTTTCCTAAACTCTCTGGTGTCAATTTGTTTATAAAAATAGTATTGGTTGGCTTATTCCCTTTAAAAACTTTAAAAGGAATAATATCAGAACGTGTACCTTCATCTATAACCTCTTGCTCTGTTTTTCCATTTAAAAGCGCCTCCGTTTGTGCTAAGAAATTAGAAATAAGTTTATCTTGATGGTCTTGATTACTATGTAAGGACTTGGTAAAACCAATAAAATCTGCTGGGATTAATTTAGTCCCTTGGTGTATTAACTGAAAAAAGGCATGCTGTGAATTCGTTCCTGGCTCCCCCCATATTAAAGTACCTGTTTCATAATCAATAGGATTTCCATTTCTATCTACGCTTTTTCCATTACTTTCCATAATGCCTTGCTGTAAATACGTGGCAAATTGATTTAAATACTGTGAATAAGCTATCACTGCTTCACTTTCTGCTTTAAAAAAGTTGTTATACCAAATGCTTATTAGAGCTAATACAACGGGAATATTTGTTTTAAAATCTTCGCTTTTAAAATGCTCATCCATTTTGTTAGCACCATTAAGCAAACTTTCAAAATTGTTAAACCCAATAGCTAAACTTATGGTCAAGCCAACAGCACTCCATAATGAGAAACGGCCACCAACCCAATCCCACATAGGGAAAATATTATTTTCATCTATCCCAAATGACTTAACACTTTGAATATTTGTTGATACTGCCACAAAATGTTTGGCGATAGCTTCTTCGCTAGCTGATTTTAAAAACCACTCTTTAATGGTATTGGCATTAGATAGAGTTTCTTGGGTGGTAAATGTTTTTGAAACGACAACAAAGAGTGTTGTTTCTGGATTTAGTTTTTTAATAACTTCATTAACATGATCTCCATCTACATTGCTTACAAAATGTGTGGTTAAATGGTTTTTATAGTATTGTAAAGCATCTACAACCATAGCTGGCCCTAAATCGGATCCTCCAATACCTATGTTTACGATATCTGTAAATACTTTTTCTGTAAAACCTTTTCTCTCACCATTTACGACTTCATTTGTAAATTGTTCTATTTTTTGTTTTACCTGAGAGACTTCAGGTATGACATTAGTGCCATCAACATAGCATTCTGAAGTTTTTGGGGCACGCAATGCCGTATGCAAAACAGCCCTTCCTTCTGTTTGATTAATCGTTTCTCCAGAAAACTGGCTTTTAATAGCATCTTTTAATTTAAGCTCGTTAGCTAATTCTAACAAATAGTTAAAAGTTTCTTCTGTTATTCTATTCTTTGAAAAATCTACGTAAAAATCGTCCCATTTAATAGTGAACTTATCTGCTCGCTCTTTGTCTTGAGCAAATAGATCTTTCATATGGACATTTTTTACGGTTTTAAAATGTTCTCCTAATCGTTTCCACGAGTCTGTAGCTGTAGGGTTTATATTTGGTAAGGCCATTAATTTTTAAATGAAATGAGATTATTTTTATTTTCTAATGTTTCTTCTAAAATCTCTTCTCTAAAAGAGATACTATCCAATTGTGCTTTTATTGGAGCTATAAAGTCTAAATATTTAACTTTTAACGAGTCCGAGATTGGTTTTGCTTCTGGTAATTTTTGCTTAAATGGATCTACCTGTCTACCATTTTTCCAAAAACGGTAACACACATGAGGGCCTCCAGTATTTCCTGTCATACCAACCCAACCTATTACATCACCCTGCTTAACAAATTGCCCAACTTTTGCATTTCGCCTACTCATATGGAGGTATTGTGTTTCGTAAGTGGCATTATGTCGAATTTTAACATAATTCCCATTGCCTCCCCGACGCTTAGATTCAGTAACCGTTCCGTTTGCTGTTGCCATGATGGGCGTTCCTATTGGCGCTGCAAAATCAGTTCCTTTGTGTGGTCGTATTCTATAACCATATACTGCAATGCGTCGTTTTAAGTTATAGCGCGAAGACACTCTGCTAAACTTAACTGGTGCTTTTAAAAAAGCACGTCTTAAATTTTTAGCTTCTTCGCTAAAGTAATCGATGATCCCTTTTACAGAATCTGTTTCAAACTCAAAAGCGTAGAAAGGCTCTTTATTATGTTCAAAAAGTGCCGCTTTTATATTGTGAACTCCTGTGTAAATAGTATCATCTATATATTTATCTGTATAAATTACTTTAAACCGGTCCCCTTTTTGAAGGCGTCTAAAATCTATAGTCCAGGCATAAATCTCATCTGCCATTTTATATGCTAACCTAGGGCTTAAACCTTGTTCTTCTAAAGTCTCAGAGATATTATTGGTAATAACCCCGGTAGCTACTTTCTCAACATATTTAATAGGCTTTCTACTATTATATGCATAGATGGAATCATGAAAATTTATGACAACATACTCTTCCTGATTTGGTTGATAAATAAAACATTTTGGCAACTCCAATGAATCTTTAGAGCATAATAACGTATATGGTTTTCCTACCTGAAGGCGTCTTATATCGAATGAATCCTTTGCTTTTTCTGCAATATGGAATATTTTAGGATATCCTATTTGATTACGTTCTAAAATGACACCAAAGGTATCTCCTTTTTTAATAGTATCTCTCTTAACAACATAATTGTCTAAATTAAAACCAAATTCATAAGTTTCTTCAGGAACTTCTTCTATTATTGCTAATTCTTCTTCTAAAAACTCCGTCTTAGGATCATCTTTACAGGCAATAAAAAAGACTGCTAATATTAATAGTACTAAATACTTGTTCCCCAATCTTGTATTTCTTTTTCTGACCATAACTCTGGAAAAAATATTCTTTTTTGATATTTCGGATGCATATACTTTACCCACTCACTTCCTCCTGTGGCTTCTGCGGTTTTACCTCCTATGTTTAAATAATGATTTGCTGTATTATAATGTGCCATTACCCATTTTATATTTACTGTATAATCATAATGGCGCATAGCTTTTATTAATGCTTTATCTTCTCTGGCTTCTTTAGGCAATGCCTTAAACTTCGACCATAAATTATTACCATAATAAAACTTGGTAAACCTAATAAATTCGTCTTTGTATTTCTCTTCGAATACTTTTAAAAGATAACTTTTTTCGCCTGTTTTATAATCTTTCCCTGCTGCTTGCCAATACAAATGCTCGAAAGCATTCTCGTAAGACGAGTTTCTATCTATGGTATCTCTAAATCTTTTATCTATAAGGTTTATAAGTTCTGTGGAAGCAAATTCAATTTTTCTATACTGCGCACTTTGAAAACCGCTAGCTGGTGTTAAAGTCGTTCTGAATTTATTATATTGATCGACATCCATACCATCTTTCATAATGCTAAAAGATGAAGTAAGCATATCAAAATAACGACTAATGCGCATTAGTTTTGAAGTAAACATAATCGTATCTACTTCGTTACTTTTCGCTACTTGGTCTATCTCACCAAGTATCATTTTAAATAAAAGCTCGTTTATTTGATGGTACATGATGAATACCATCTCATCTGGAAAAACAGTACGTTGCGTTTGAAGATTCAATAAAGCATCTGTCTGAATATAATCCCAATAATTAATAGGTTTACTATGTAGCAACCCTTCTAAATAAGTCTCATAATCCTGATCTATTGCCTCGTATTTCTCTTTTAGTTGGTCGGTTATTTTTGAATTCAAAATCTATTAATTATCTAACAACTATTTTAAAAGGATGTTTCAGCCCTTTAAAAGCTTCAAGGTCAGCTCTAAGAGATCCTACTGCCAAATCAGCTTTAATTCGCAAAGGTACTTTATTTTTGTCTTTTGACACCCATAGCGTTAAACTTTCTTCTTCTTTAAAAACACGCCCAGCCATAACATACGGCCTAAATTTTAAAGATTCTACTTCGCCAAAATCGGTATCTAGAATTTCTTCTCCAAGAAATTGCAGTTTGAATCCGTAGTTTTCTTCATCAAAAAACATATCGACTCTCACCTCATCACCTGGTTTTAACTTTCTAGTATCCAAATTATTACGCAAATAGTAAAACGTTGATACCATATCCTGAATATTAGGCTTCGTATCAATAACTGTTTTCTTATTGTGCTTTTTATTGTTTACGTAAGCCTTATGGTTTGTTTGATCAAAATCTATTTCAATATCTTTTGTATGACCGCCTTCATCTATATTTCTAACAAATTTATAAGGCATAATGGTGTATTTATCAAAGTAACTTTCATACCTGTCTTTTACTTTAAAAAACCATTTTATCATGCCTGTAGTCCAGCCTTTACCTACAACATGATAAACATCTTTATTATTTAATTTGGTATCTTTAACGGTAAGCGTGGCATTCCCAGCTTTTAAAAAGCCACTATAGCTCATTTTAAATTTAAACCATTCGCCATTTCCAAATGCAGGTTCTTGCTGAGCAAAAGACATTTGTACGGCTAATATTGCAGTTAATATAAGTAGTGTATTCTTCATTTGTTATGGGTCTTGATAATGTAACTTCTTAATGCACATTTTATTGCTATATCTTTGAAATTACAATTACTGTTCCAAAAATATAAAAATTCTTTAAACCGCCTCTTGTTATTAGAAGAGCTTAACACTAATTTGTTACAACAAACCCACTTTTTAGCCTAGCTATAACGTACCTCTATTGGCTTGCTCTCTTTCAATAGACTCGAAAAGTGCTTTAAAGTTTCCTGCCCCAAAACCACGAGCTCCCATACGCTGAATAATTTCGAAAAATAATGTTGGCCTATCTTCAACTGGTTTAGTGAAAATTTGCAGTAAATACCCTTCTTCATCAGCGTCAATCATGATGCCTAAGCTTTTTAATGTCTCAATATCTTCTCTTAGTTCATGGTCATGTGCTTCTAACCGTTCTGGTACTGCCTTATAATATGCCTCTGGCGGTGTTGATAAAAACTCAATACCTCTGGCTCTTAAACTAGAAACTGTGGTAATAATATCATCCGTTGCAACAGCTATATGCTGGACTCCTGGACCTTCGTAAAAATCTAGATATTCTTCTATTTGCGATTTTTTCTTGCCTTCTGCTGGCTCATTTATCGGAAATTTTATACGTCCATTTCCATTACTCATTACCTTACTCATTAAAGCTGAATATTCGGTATGAATTTGTTTATCGTCAAAGGATAAGAAATTTTCAAAACCCATAACATCTTCATACCATTTTACCCAGGTATTCATCTCACCCCAACCTACATTTCCTACCATATGATCAATATACTTAAGCCCAACTGGCTCTGGGTTATAATCTGATTTCCACTCATCAAAACCTGGCAAAAATGAGCCATTATAATTTTTGCGTTCAACAAACATATGTACCGTTTCTCCATATGTGTAAATCCCAGCCCTAACAACTTCGCCGTATTCATCTTTTTCTACAACTGGTTCCATATACGATTTTGCACCACGGCTGGTGGTTTCCTGATACGCTTTTCTGGCATCTTCTACCCATAGTGCTATGACTTTAACACCGTCACCATGCTTTACAATGTGATTGTTTATAGGTGATTTACTATTTAGCGGCGTGGTTAGCACAAGACGTATTTTATCCTGCTTAAGCACATAACTTACAGCATCTTTAGATCCCGTTTCTAAACCTTTATAGGCATAGGACTGAAATCCAAATGCTGTTTTATAAAAATGGGCTGATTGCTTGGCATTACCTACATAAAACTCGATATAATCTGTTCCTAAAAGCGGCAAAAAATCTTGCGCGCCTTCAAATATTTTTTCTAGACCATAGTCTACTGATTTTATTTCTTTACTCATGATGTATATTTTTATCATTCCCGCTTTCGCGGGAATCTTATTGTTTGAAATTGAATTTTGATAAAATGGGGCTCCACTTTCGCAGGAATGACAAATTACTCCAACCAAGATTTGTAGTAACTTTCATCTGCTATTTTCATAGCTTCTTCGGTTACCATTAAAGGTTTAAATGTATCTACCATAACAGCCAACTCGTCGGTTTTCACCTTACCAATACTTCTTTCTGCCGCTCCAGGGTGTGGACCATGTGGAATTCCTGCTGGGTGTAATGATATATGGCCCGCTTCAATGTCATTTCTACTCATAAAATCACCATCAACATAATACAGTACCTCATCACTATCTATGTTACTGTGATTATAGGGTGCTGGAATAGCTTGAGGATGGTAATCGTATAATCGAGGCACAAAACTACACACGACAAAGGCATCGGTCTCAAAAGTCTGGTGCACCGGAGGTGGCTGATGAATACGACCTGTTATAGGTTCAAAATCATGAATTGAAAAGGCATAGGGGTAATTATATCCATCATATCCAACGACATCAAAAGGGTGTGATGCATACACCATTTCTATAATATCTCCTTGTTTTTTTACTTTTATTAGAAAATCTCCAGATTCATTGTGTGTTTCTAACTCTTCAGGCCTGCGGATATCACGTTCACAAAACGGCGCATGTTCTAATAATTGCCCAAACCAATTTCTATAACGTTTTGGTGTGTAAATAGGCCTGTGAGATTCGACTATAAACAACCTGTTATCTTCTGTATCGAAATCTATTTTATAAATAATCCCTCTTGGTATCAATAGATAATCCCCGTACTTAAAATTGAGGTTACCTAACATGGTTCTTAATTTACCTGTTCCTTTATGAATAAAAATAAGTTCATCCGCATCGGTGTTTTTATAAAAATAATGGTTTGTAGATTCTTTTGGTGCTGCCAATACAATAGCACAATCACTATTTACAAGTACTGTTTTTCTGCTTTCTAAATAATCCGTTTCTGGTTTTATTTGAAAACCCTTTAAACGATATGATTTTATATTATTCTCTAAAGCAATTTTTGGAGCGACACTGTACTGTTTTTTTATTTCTTTTACCTGGGTGGGACGCTGTTCATGATAGCTATTGGTAGACATACCATCGAACCCTATGGTACCAAATAGTTGCTCATAATACAAACTGCCATCTGGTTTTTTAAATTGAATATGACGCTTATGAGGAATACGTCCTAATTTATGATAAAAAGGCATTGCTTCTAAAATTTAAAGATTAAAAACTATAAAGTTTCAGGTATAAATACCTAAACCTGAATATGGTATATTAAAGATACAATAAAACCTGCTTACTCAGGGTTTCTCTTGATAAGATAGTGTAAGAATAATAAAAGTCCTTGCCAAAAAGTTTGCATAACTATACAAATATCGTGATTTTTTTGGAGTTTTAATTAAAATCGCTTATTGTTTTAAAACCAAAAACCTATATTGAAAAACCAGATACCCTCTTTTTGTTCGGGAGAATAACTAAATTTTCCTTGAATAGGCCCAACAAAAGTATCTATAGCATAACCTAATGCATAGCCGTTATAATCTGAAAATGAAAACCACTCACCCGAATCAAATATGTTGTCACCTACATTTGCCCAATTCCCTTCTAAGGTAATATGATGGTTTTTAAAAATCTCATAATCAGCATTAATAGACCCCTTTACATAACTATCTCCTGTAAGTGAAAAAAAGTCATACCCCAAAAAGGGGACAAAATTATTGATTAAATTATTGCCATAGCCCCCAAGTGCAAAATCTAAAGTCTGAGTAGATTTATCTCCTAATTTAAACCCGCCATGCGATTGTAAATTGAATGCCAGTTTATCTGAAACACTAAAAGCATAACCCATATCTGCTCTAACTATCGAAAACCTATCAAAAGTCTTATTATATTTTGATGCATAAAGATATAGGTGCGCATCTCCATTAAAATAAAACCCTCTTTTTGGAAAATACTTATTGTCGTAGGTATCTAACTTTAAATTTCCAAAAACGCTAAAATAATCGGTATTTTCAAATATGAACTCTTCCTCTGGATCGTTTGACGCAAGCGTTGGTGATTTTATTTCTAAACGCTTATGTTCTGCACCTAAACTTAAGGCAAAATCCTTCCTAAATAGTGTTTGTACATAAAATTGATTCGTTTGATCCTGTAGTTCTGCATCTATCTTATTGACTGCCGGCACTATATTTTCATCATTTTCAAATAATAATCGTGCACTTATATTTTTATGAAATTGTTGAAATCTGGATTTTAGCCCAATACTCCAATAGAAACCCTTATCAATTAAATATTCGAAGTTATACCTAACATTATCTCCTAAAATGATATCTAATGATGCCACATCATTATCAAATAAAAAATGGTTTTTTGTTAGATTTACTAATAATGCACTCTTATATAAATCGTCGTAGTGCACTCCTGCTTTTAAAAAAGTAGTATTTTTAGTTTCCTTTAAATTTGCATATAAATTGTATCCTTCTTCCCCTTCTGTTTTTTTAAGTTCATACTGAAACGAATCGAAATTATTTGTGGCCACCAAACTGTTCACACCATTATTAAAATCTTCATAACTCACTTTTTTGTTTAGTTTTAATTTCAGCTTACCCAAAACATAAGCTCTTGAATAATGTCCTTTATCCGAGAGAGAAAGTGTATTAATGACGATACTATCCTGTGCCTGTATTTTTATTTTTGGGGTAATTTCCGCTTTTTGTCTATTTTTTATTAAAGCTTTCAAATCTGCTGCTTTACTTATAGCAGCTTGCTTTCCTGTTTCAATAATTTTAACGCCTTCACTAAAAGACACCACATTAAAATCCTTGATATCAGGTTTTATATAAATATCTGTTTTAGGCGCCTTTAATTTCATGTCCTTAATCGTCCTAAAATTATTAATTTGGAGCAAAACTTCTGGTGCCGAGACCAATTTTTCGCGACCTGCCAATCCATCTTGAACATCAACCCCTATAATGACATCCATACCCTTTGCTCTCAATTCATCAATTGGGTAGTTATTTACCACACCACCATCGGTTAATATCTGATCGTTAATAACCACTGGTTGAAATATAGAAGGTAAGGCACCGCTAGCCATAACAGATTGGGCCAAATTTCCTTTATCCAACATAACAGCTTGTCCTGTTTCAATATTTGTTGCAATGCAAAAAAACGGAATGGGCAACTCACTAAAATGGTCTATTTCATTAACATGTAACGTTAATTTTGAAAGTAGGTTGTATGTATTTTGACCTCGGGAAAGAGCAGATGGTAATGCAATTTTAAAATTATTAAAAGGAAGTTTTATAGCATATTTTTCATCATTACTACGTTCAAAAAATGCTTTAGAGGCTCTAGGTAAATTATCGGTTATAATATTATCAAAATCGATTTCTTTAAAAATAGAATCTAGCTGATTTCCAGAATACCCTGATGCATATAACGACCCAATAATAGCCCCCATACTAGTTCCCGCAACATAGTCAACTTTCACGCCTAAACTATCAATAACTTTAAGAGCCCCTATATGTGCCAACCCTTTTGCACCACCCCCACTTAGCACCAAACCAACTTTAACATCATTATTATTTTCCATATCTTGAGCATAGCTCCCAAAACAAAAAAACATTAATATAGACACTAATATGTACTTCATTTATTGTGGTAATAATTATAAACTTTTTCTGCTCTTGAAACACCTACAACAGCTTCCAACTCGTCCAACTTGGCATTTGCTACACGTTTAGCAGATTTAAAATGTTTCAACAATTCTACAACTGTTTTATCTCCTATTCCAGTGATTGTTTCCAGCTCTGTATTTAACGCACTTTTACTACGTTTATTTCTATGATGTTCAATTCCGAAACGATGCGCTTCATTACGCAATTGTTGTATAATTTTTAAGGTTTCACTTTTCTTATCTAAGTATAACGGAATGGGGTCGTTTGGATAAAATAGCTCTTCCAGGCGTTTTGCAATTCCTATAATTGCTATTTTGCCTCTTAAATTTAAAGCATCTAAACTTTTTAATGCTGATGACAATTGCCCTTTACCTCCATCAATAATAATTAATTGTGGCAATGGTTTTTGTTCTTCAACCAATCGTTTATATCGTCTGTACACCACTTCTTCCATAGATGCAAAATCATCTGGCCCTTCTACTGTTTTAATATTAAAATGACGATAATCTTTTTTGCTGGGTTTCCCATTTTTAAAAACCACACATGCGGCTACCGGATTTGTTCCTTGTATATTAGAATTATCAAAACATTCAATATGTCTTGGCTCACTAGAGAGTCTTAAATCTGCCTTCATCTGAGCCATAATTCTATTGGCATGCCTATCTGGATCCACAATTTTATCTTGCTTAAAACGCTCCATTCTATAATATTTTGCGTTCCTGAGTGATAAATCCAAAATATGTTTTTTATCTCCTAATTTTGGCACAGTTACTTTAACATCATTACCCAGATCTACTTTAAAAGGCACATAAATTTCTTTTGAATTAGAATTAAAACGCTGCCTAATCTCAATAATAGCTAACTCTAAAAGTTGTAAATCTGTTTCGTCCAACTTCTTTTTCACCTCTAAAGTATGTGATCTGATAATAGATCCGTATGAAAGTTGCAAAAAATTAACATAACCGTAACTTTCGTCACTCATGATAGAGAACACATCCACATTACTAATTTTTGGATTTACTATGGTAGATTTTGCTTGATAATTTTCTAATACTTCTATTTTCTCTTTTATTTTTTGGGCTTCTTCAAACAGCATGTTTTCTGCAAGCTGTTTCATTTGCATTTTAAATCGCGTCAACGAATCCTTAAAGTTTCCTTTTAAAATTTCTTTAATAGCCTTTACATTATTATGGTATTCTTGTTCGGTCTCCAATCCTTCGCAAGCGCCTTTACAGTTTCCTAAATGATATTCTAAACATACTTTGTATTTACCATTCTCGATTTTTTCTTGAGATAAATGGTAATTACATGTTCTTAGGGGGTACAGCCCTTTTATTAGATCTAACAGCGTTGAAACCGTTTTCATACTGGTGTAAGGTCCAAAATACGTGCTCCCATCTTTAAAGATTCGACGTGTAGAAAATACTCTTGGAAAACGTTCTTTTTTTATACAAATCCAAGGGTAGGATTTATCATCTTTAAGCATCACGTTATAACGAGGCATATGCTTTTTAATCAAATTGTTTTCCAACAACAAAGCATCCGTCTCTGTTTCTACAACAATATGTTTTATGCTCGCAATTTTTTTTACAAGTACCCTGGTTTTTCCATTATCATGTGTCTTTGTAAAATAGGAACTAACCCGCTTCTTTAGGTTTTTAGCTTTCCCTACATACAGAATGGTCCCTTCTTTATCGTAATATTGATAAACTCCAGGCTGACTGGGTAGGGTCTTCAGTTGTATTTCTAAATCGGGGGTATCCATCTAATTCAAAGGTATATTAAATTCTAGATAATGTAAAAATTCGTTTGCCTTTTTTAGTATATTGCAATACTATACTGGGTTAAACCATATTTAATGAATATCGTTATTCTATCTCGAAATCCTAATTTGTATTCTACTGACCGTCTTGCTACAGAAGGTGAAAAACGAGGACATATTATGGAGATAATAGATCCTTTAAAATGCGATCTTATTATTGAAAAAGAAAAGCCGACCATTTATTACAAAGATCGTTATTTGGATTATGTAGACGCTATTATTCCTCGAATTGGCGCATCTGCAACTTTTTACGGCTGTGCTGTTGTTAGGCAGTTTGAAATGATGAATGTTTTTACCTCGGCTACATCGGATGCTATTATTAGATCAAGAGACAAATTAAGAAGTTTCCAAAGGCTTTCTAAAGCTGGAATTGGTATGCCCAAGACCGTTTTTACTAATTACTCCAGAGATGTTGAAAAAGTTATAGACCATGTAGGAGGCACTCCAGTAATTATTAAACTTCTTGAAGGAACCCAAGGACTAGGTGTCGTATTGGCTGAGACCAAAAATGCTGCCGAATCTGTTTTAGAAGCTTTTAACGGTTTACAGGCAAGAGCCCTGGTACAAGAGTATATATCTGAAGCCAAAGGTGCCGATTTAAGAGCTTTAGTTGTAGACGGACAAGTCATTGGCGCTATAAAAAGACAAGGGAAAGAAGGCGAATTTCGCTCCAACTTACATAGAGGTGGTACCGCTGAAGTTATAAAACTTAATGAAGCAGAATTAAAAGTTGCCATGAAAGCATCAAGAGCCCTAAAGCTTCCCGTTTGTGGTGTAGATATGCTACAATCTATAAGAGGTCCTTTACTTTTAGAAGTGAATTCTACTCCTGGCTTAGAAGGAATAGAAACAGGTACAGGCAAAAATATAGCCAAAAGTATCATTACTTACATAGAAAGAAATAGACATAGTTAAACTAAATTAATGGCTGATACTAAAAAAGACACATTAAACATTCTTGGTGTAACTATAAAACCTGGAGAAAGTATTGAGGCGAATTTCGATGTTGCCAATTTACACACATCTACGCCAGTAAATGTTCCAGTAATCATTGAACGCTCAAAAAAATCTGGTCCAGTCGTGCTGTTTACTGCAGGTATTCATGGAGATGAAGTTAATGGTGTCGAGATTGTTAGACAACTTATCGCTAAAGGTATAAATAAGCCAAAACTTGGTACTATTATATGCATGCCTGTCATCAATATTTTTGGTTTTATAAATTTAAAAAGGGAATTTCCTGACGGTCGTGACTTAAATCGGGTGTTCCCTGGAAGCCCAAACGGTTCTTTAGCCAGCAGAGTCGCACACAAACTTATACATGATATTGTACCGCACGTAGATTATATTATGGATTTTCATACAGGAGGTTCTGGCAGATTTAATGCACCACAAATCCGCATTGTTGAAAATGAAGGACACCTTAATAAACTAGCTAAGATCTTTGGAGCCCCTTTTGTATTATATTCTAAAAATTTAACGAAGTCCTTTAGACATACCTGTACTAAGTTAAAAAAGCCCATGCTTCTTTTTGAAGGCGGGAAGTCCTTGCATATAGACGACTTAATAACCAATACCGGAGTTAATGGTGCCAAACGTGTTTTAAATCATTTAGGGATGTTAAGCTCTAAATTTAAAGTTTCAACGCCTAAAAAAGATTGTATTCTAATAAATCAAAGCAAGTGGAAGCGCGCTAAGTATTCTGGCATGTTTAAGGCATCTGTAAAAATAAGCTCTAAAGTACAAAAAGGTGATATTTTAGGTAATATTACAGACCCATATGGTAAGTTTAATTACTTTGTAAAAGCAGACAATTCAGGATATATAATCAATGTAAATGAAGCACCAATTGTTTATCAAGGGGATGCCCTTTTTCATATTTCGACAAAACTTTAAAGCTGATATGATATCCTGCTTTTTAATCCAGTAATAAAGAATTTCTTGAAATGCACTATTCTCAAGGCAGAGCCATAGAGATATTTCACTCGTTTCATTTTGACCTTTTTGGTCAAAAATCAAAATTCTGTTATTTAGATTCCCGTTTTCACGGGAACGACAATTTCAATGGAAACCCCGTGGCAGAGCCTCTGAGAATTATTTTCGATTAAAACCTATTTATTTGTTAAAAAAACTGAATTCAAAACTATTTTTAGAAAGAAAAAGCTTACTAATAAATAATTTTTATAGATTAAAGGCATTTTTTATCGTTTATTTGTTAAATTAATGTTATGTTTACGTCACAAAAGAATTAACATTCATCTCTCTAACACCATGGTTCAAGTCAAAGTCCCCCCGAAGCCAATTGATAGTAATATTGGATATTTGGAATTGAAGAACGACGATATTTATTGCTCTAAAGCTTTTTTATCTCACGTTGGGAAACTTACCAAAGATAAAAAAATCAGTTTAGATTTCTTTATCAATAATCTTGTCCACAAAGACGATAGTAATCAGTTTAGAAACAACTACTTTAGTTACATCAAGAATAACTTACCCTTTAGACAAAGCATGTTAATCCTTTGTAAAAAAGGCAAATACGAAGAATTTGTTTGCACGACCAACCAAAATAATATCCACCTCAATAATGCGACAACAAAGTTTCTCTTTTTTAATAAACGTAAGTTCAAGACCAATAAAAGGGTAAAAAAACATAAATTTTATTATAAAGAGGCAGCTGAAATGACATCAACAGGTAGTTGGTACGTAGATTTTATTAAACGTAAAAGTTATTGGGATCAACAAACCAGAAGAATTTTAGAATACCCTGAAGATTACAAACCCTCTTTACGCAAAGCAAGTTCGTATTATCCAAAAAAAGATTACGAATTGGCTAAAAAACTGTTTTATAGATGCTCCACTAATGGTGAATCATTTAACACAGAAATAAAAATGTTAACTAAAAATAATCGTGAATTTTGGGTTAGGGCCAAAGGAAAACCTGTATTTAATGACCAAAAAAAAATTATTGGAATACGTGGTATTTTTCAAGATATTGACGCGACTAAAGCAAAAGAATTGAACTTGCAAAGGACATCAGATATTATTGCCTCACAAAACAAAAGGCTATTTAATTTCGCTTATATAGTTTCTCATAATTTAAGATCCCATACTAGCAATTTATCGCTAGTTATGGAATTGATAAATGCGACAAAATCTAAAGAAGAAAAATTAGAGCTAATCGACAGCATAAAAGATATTACCTCAAGCTTAAATGACACCATAGAACATTTAAATGAAGTCGTTACCATTCAAACTATTACAAATAAAAGCAAATCTCCTGTACAATTTAGTGAGTCATTACGGCATGTAAAAACATCTATAGGCCAGATAATTGCAAAAAGCAGAGCAACTATAATCTCAGATTTCACAAAGGTTGATACAATCAATTACATTCCTGCCTATCTTGAAAGTATTCTATTAAACTTAATAACGAATTCCATTAAATATAAACATCCAGAACGTGACCCCATAATAAAGATTGTGTCTTATTTGGAAGACAACAAAACTGTTCTAGAGGTCACCGATAATGGTATTGGAATTGATTTGGAAAAATTTGGAGATAAACTTTTTGGAATGTATAAAACGTTTCATTACAATAAAGATGCTGTTGGGATTGGCTTATTTATAACAAAAAATCAAATTGAAGCATTAAATGGTCAAATAAATGCTTTTAGTGAGGTAGAAAAATTCACTACTTTTAAAATCACTTTTTGAACATGAAAAATAAATTAATAGAACTGGCTTGTATTATAGATGACGATGACATCTACATAAATTTAATAAGACGTATTATTGAAACCAAAAAACTTTGTGAGAACCTTATAGTTTTTAAAAACGGAAAACAAAGTTTAGATTATTTTGAATCACTGCTTCAAAATTCGAATGAAGACAAAGTTCCAGATATTATTCTCATCGACCTAAATATGCCAATTATGGATGGTTGGGAGTTTATTGAACAGTTTACAAAAATTAAAAACAGATTTAATAAATTAATTACACTTTATATTGTAAGTTCTTCTATAAATCCAGTAGATATTGATCGTGCAAAATCTTTAAACACTATTAAGGACTATCTTGTAAAACCTATTGTTATTAATCAATTAGAGACTATTTTCGATATAAGTGCTTAACAACAAATAAATATTTAACCAACCTTTATAATTCTTTTACATATCAAAACATTTTAACCGTCTTTTGCTTTTCTTTGTTCTTAAATAGAACCAAAAAGCCTGAAGATTAGCCATGATAAAATCTGAATTACGAAATAAGTACAAAACACTTCGAAATGACCTATCACCTTCTCAAGTTAACGATTTAAGTGTTTCTATAGCTAATCAAGTATTAAAACTACCTATCTGGGGATATACTTTTTACCATCTGTTTCTTTCGATTGAAGAACAAAAAGAAGTCAACACAGATTATATTCTCAATATTTTATCTGGAAAAGATAAAAATGTTGTCATTTCTAAAAGCGATTTTAAAACAGGACTTATGGCACATTTTCTTTTAACCGATAGTATAAAAATTAAAAAAAGCAGCTATAATATTCCTGAGCCTATAGATGGTATTGAAATCACGAATAATAAAATCGATGTTGTTTTTGTACCTCTTTTAGGGTTTGACAAAACAGGGAACAGGGTTGGTTATGGCAAAGGGTTTTATGATCGCTTCTTATCAGATTGCAAGCCAGAAACTATTAAAATTGGCCTGTCTTTTTTTGAAGCTGAGGATAGCATTACTGATGTTTATGAAAATGATGTGAAACTAGACTTTTGTGCAACACCAAAAACAATTTACACCTTTTAATTATTGGTATCTTCTTTCTTCGTTGGAAATGCTTTTTTATAAAAAACAATAAGCATGATAAAACCAGCACTTATTGCTACATCTGCAACATTAAAAACGGGTTCAAAAAACGTAAAAAATTCACCCCCATAAAAAGGAACCCAATCAGGTAAATAATCATTATACAAAGGTAAATACAGCATATCTACAACCTTACCGTGTAATAAGGCATCGTAACCTCCTGCCTCTGGTAAAAATGTGGCCACTTGATTGCGGCTACTATCAAACAAGACACCATAAAAAACAGAATCTATAATATTACCTAAAGCACCAGCAAATATTAAAGCGATAGCTATTATTAATACTCTAGGGTTTTTGTTTTTTATAGCATTATACAACCAGTAGCCAATAGCAAAAATAGCAGTAACCCTAAACAGGGTTAATATTACTTTAGCTGTTCTATCTGATATAAATGAGGTAAAATCGCTAATTTTTGTACCCCAAGCCATCCCATCATTTTCAATAAAAAATATTTTAAACCAACCAAACACCTCAACACTATCCTGAAGCTTAAAATGGGTTTTTATATATATTTTACTTATTTGGTCAACAAGTAAAATTAGGATAATGAGGATGATAGATTTTTTCAGGGACATAATTTTTTTAAACAAAAAACGTCTCACTTTTTAGTCAAGACGTTTCGAAATATATTATTTTTTGTTATTGCATGTTTTTAGCTTCAATACTCAAGGTCGCATGAGGCACTAATTTTAAACGCTCTTTATTAATTAGCTTTTTTGTAACACGACAAATACCGTATGTCTTATTTTCTATTCTAATCAACGCATTTTTTAGATCTCGAATAAACTTTTCTTGCCGTATTGCCAATTGAGAATTAGATTCTTTACTCATCACAGCACTGCCTTCATCAAATGCTTTAAATGTAGGTGATGTGTCTTCGGTCCCATTGTTATGATCATTCATATAGGCACTTTTTATAAGCTCTAAATCATGTTGTGCTTTTTCTATTTTCTCTGTAATTAACTCTTTAAACTCAGCTAAATCCTTATCAGAATATCTTACGTTTGCGTCTGTACTCATAATTTTAATGTTTTTGTATAAACAATTTGGTATTTACATCATCAAAAGCAATCTCTATACCATTATCTAATCTATCAATAATTTCAAGTTCGTTGGTTAAAGTTTCTGTTTTTATGTAAGCCATGTTCGCATTAACAGCATTAACAACATGTTCATCTTTTTGAAGCGTCACATCAATTCTATCTGTTACTTCAAATCCTGAATCTTTACGGAGATTTTGTATTCTATTAATAAGTTCTCTAGCGATACCTTCCTTTCGTAAATCATCAGATATTGTAACATCTAAAGCCACTGTCAACGATCCTTCGTTTGCAACCAACCAACCTTCAATATCTTGAGATGTAATCTCTACATCTTCAAGCCCTAAAGTAATATTTTTTCCATTAATTTCAACATCTAAAACACCATTTTGTTCAATTTTTTTGATATCATCAGAATTAAACGCTTTAATAGCATTGGCAATTAGTTTCATTTCTTTACCAAAACGGGGACCAAGTGCCTTAAAATTGGGCTTTATTTGCTTAACCAATATATCTGAAGCCTCTTCTAAAAGCTCAACAGTCTTAACATTAACTTCATGTTTTATTAACTCTGAAACAGCTAATATCTCTTCTTTTTGCAGCTCATTATCAACAGGAATCATTATTTTTTGCAGCGGCTGACGTACTTTTATTTTTTCCTTAGCCCTTAACGATAAAACTAACGATGATATTGTTTGGGCGCTTTCCATTTTTCGCTCCAAACTTTTATCCACAAGTGCTTCATTATATTCTGGAAAGTTAGCTAAATGGACACTCTCAAATGCTTCTTTCTGGGTAACCGAATTTAAATCCAAATACAGTTTATCCATAAAAAAGGGTGCGATTGGCGCTCCTAATTTAGCAATAGTGACCATACATGTATAAAGCGTTTGATATGCAGAAATTTTATCCTGCTCGTAATTACCTTTCCAAAAACGCCTTCTACTTAAACGAACAAACCAGTTACTTAAATAATCTTGTGTAAAATCTGAAATAACTCTTGCCGCTTTGGTAGGTTCATAATCTGCATAAAAAGCATCTACTTTCTTTATTAATGTATGCAATTCAGACAAAATCCAACGATCTATTTCTGGTCGCTCTTCTATGGTTATGTCTGCTTCCGAATAGCTAAATTTATCTAGATTGGCATACAAAGAAAAGAACGAATATGTATTATAAAGCGTTCCAAAAAACTTACGCTTTACTTCTTCAACACCTTCTATATCGAACTTTAAGTTATCCCAAGGGTTTGCATTGCTAATCATGTACCAACGTGTTGCATCGGCGCCATAATTACCCAAAGTTTCAAACGGATCGACTGCGTTTCCTAAACGCTTAGACATTTTCTGCCCGTTTTTATCTAATACCAATCCATTAGACACCACATTTTTATAAGCCACAGAATCGAAAACCATGGTTCCAATAGCGTGTAACGTATAGAACCAACCACGTGTTTGGTCAACTCCTTCTGCAATAAAATCGGCTGGATATGTTGTTCCTTTATCAATTAAATCGGCATTTTCAAATGGATAATGCCATTGCGCGTAAGGCATCGATCCAGAATCGAACCACACATCTATTAAATCGCTTTCGCGGAACATTTTTTGACCAGATGGCGACACCAACACAATCTCATCTACAATATTTTTATGAAGATCTATCTTCGCATAATTTTCCTCTGAGTTGTTTCCAACCTCAAAATCTTCAAAAATATCTTTTGCTAAAACGCCTGCCGAAACAGCTTTTTCCATTTCAGATTTTAATTCTTCAACAGATCCAATACAAATTTCTTCTTTACCATCTTCGGTTCTCCAAATAGGTAGTGGAATTCCCCAATACCTTGAACGAGATAGGTTCCAATCGTTAGCATTGGCTAGCCAATTTCCAAATCGCCCGTCTCCAGTACTTTTTGGTTTCCAGTTAATCGTATTGTTAAGTTCATGCATACGATCTTTAATGTTAGTCACCTTAATAAACCAGGAATCCAGTGGATAATATAGAATTGGCTTATCGGTTCTCCAACAATTTGGATAGCTATGCTTATATTTTTCAACCTTAAAGGCCTTATTTTCTTCTTTTAATTTGATGGCAATCTCAACATCTACAGAACGCTCAGGCGCTTCTCCATCATTGTAATATTCATTCTTTACGTATTTCCCAGCATGCTCTCCCATTTCTGGTCTAAATCGCCCTTGTAAATCTACAAGCGGTACCAAATTACCGTTTTCATCTTTTACCAACATAGGAGGCACTTCTGGTTTTGCTTGTTTTGCAACCAAAGCATCATCTGCTCCAAAAGTAGGTGCTGTATGCACAATTCCTGTACCGTCTTCGGTCGTTACGAAATCTCCAGAAATAACTCTAAATGCATTTTCTGGATTGTTATTTGGCAATGCATACGGTAATAATTGCTCATAAGTAATTCCGACTAAATCTTTACCAATAAACTCTTTAACAATATAAAAAGGAATCTTTCCTGCCTTGCCAGCAGGCGGATTGCCTCCCGATTTATAGTTTAATAATTCCGATTTATCTTCTACTTGATTGAATTTACCAGAAAACTGATAGTTTACTAATTTCTTAGCTAAGACAACATTAATAGGCTCAAATGTATATTGATTATAAGTTTTAACTAAAACATAATCAATTTTCGGTCCAACGGTCAATGCCGTATTACTCGGCAAGGTCCATGGTGTGGTCGTCCAGGCCATTAAATAAATATCGCCTTCTTTTTGTAAAAAGTCTGGTAACGACTCTGTTTTAGCTTTAAACTGGGCAACTATAGTTGTATCGGTAACATCTTGGTAAGTTCCTGGTTGGTTTAACTCATGCGAGCTTAAACCTGTTCCTGCTTTTGGCGAATATGGTTGGATGGTATAACCTTTGTAAAGCAAGGATTTGTTATAAATCTGCTTTAACAGCCACCAAACACTTTCCATATATTTAGGGTCGTAAGTAATATATGGGTCGTCCATATCTACCCAGTACCCCATCTTTTGTGTCAGGTCATTCCATACATCTGTGTAACGCATCACGGCCTTGCGACATGCTGCATTATAATCTTCTACCGAAATGGTTTTACCTATATCTTCTTTAGTAATGCCCAATTCTTTTTCTACGCCCAATTCAATAGGCAATCCATGAGTATCCCAACCTGCTTTACGTTTTACTTGGTAACCTTTCATGGTTTTATAACGCGGAAAAATATCTTTAATAGCACGTGCTAAAACATGGTGTACTCCAGGAAGCCCATTTGCCGATGGCGGACCTTCATAAAACACATATGATTCTTTACCTTCTCTGGTAGAAATGCTTTTTTCAAAAATGTTGTTTTCTTGCCAATATTGCAGGATCTCATTCGCTACATTTGGCAAGTCAAGTCCTTTATATTCAGGAAATTTAGTACTCATTTACGCTCTATTCTTATAAGGATGCGAATTTAAGGAATTTTAGGAAAAATAGAAGATTAAATTACAGAGAAATCGTTAATTATATCAAAGTATTAACCTTTAATTAAAAGAAGCTATCTCAAAAGTATTAGAAACTAAAAGTTATCGACTTTAACTTATACTAAGCACAGCCATAGTGTTCGAACAGACACCTTAGTACTTTTGAAATAGCTCCTCGATAATTATTATAAAAACTAAATTAATTAAAAACAATTTTTTTGGTAAGCACCTCGTTCGCCTCTGTTCTTAGACAGACCACGTAGGCACCTGTTGATATATTACTAAACTTAAAGCCATTCTCCAGGATTTCTGTCGATATGTTGTCAACCTCTAAAACGGTTTCTCCTCTCATACTAATTAAAGCCATTTTTTTAACGCCACTATTTAGCTTCTTGGCAAACAACGTATTGGTTTTATTCTGATAATAAATATAATTTTCTGTAAATGCAGCTTCTTCCAAACTCAAGGTTTTTGATTCATTTTGGAACACGATTTCAAACCTATTATTGAACTTACCCTGTTCTGAGCTAAAGCTATATACCTCATTGGTTGTAAGCTCGAAGTAACCTCCTGTTAGATGATCTCTTAGATAGACTTTTTGATTCTCATCCAGATTTTCTGTCTCGGTAATCCTTATTTCAAATGAATTATTCCCTGATGATTTAAAATTTAGGGGCACTACCTTATTGACAGTAATAGGACCGTATGCCTGTATGTTCATATTCTTGCTTTCCAAATTCAGGTTCAGGTCGTTGTTGTTAGACTCGTTACATTCTGCATCGTATCCGTAATCAAACCCGTCAGTAGTCGTTTCGCTAAAGCCCATGAGCAGTTCCCTTCTCGTTTCTGGCCCTGAGGTCGCATTGAACTCCAAACGGATTTTCTGCATAGCTCCAGTCTGATTACCTGATTTCGCAGTGCTGCTACCTTTTTTATATTTTGTATCACTCGATTTAAAGAATGTAGATCCAGTGCTGTAAGTGCCATCCGCATCGGATTCTTTTATGAATACCCTCTGACTATTATTAAACTCTACCGTTCCATCTGCTATAATCTCCGTAATAAACCCTTGCCCTACTGGAAGGTATCTTGATGGTGTCTTCGTTCCATCCTGAGAACCGTTATGAGCACCATAAAAACCTACAAATTGATAAGCTCTTACCGAGCCTAGTTTATTAACCTGCGCATACCCAGCTTGATATTCATCAAGGTAATGAGAATCGCCTGCCCATTGTTGCCACAACTGCAAAGTGCCATCTATAACACCTACATTGTCATCAATAAACTTATGAATGTCCAAAGCCGACGGGTATGGATTCCCCAACAGATATTCTGTTTTTGATACTGAGGCCACCGATCCTGCCCCGCCTACATCAGTAACATTCACTAATATGGTTCCATTATTTGGTTTTCCTTCAAAAATATATTGCTGTTCTACACCAGCATTACCTGTTCCTTTTTGCGTGTAACCAACACCTACTTCTAATGGTGTACTTGGCGAAAGTGCTGCCCAGTCCCAATAAGTGAGCCCATTCTTAAAGGTATATAACCAATAGGTACTAATTTTTCCCGCTTCGTCATATGCCGAAGTAAACGACATCGCGATTCCCGATTCATCTTTTATCGTATTCAAGCTAAATGGGGTATTATTAGCATTATTGATAGCGGCATTGTTATCTGTTAAACTTGTAGCACCCACTGCACCTACTGGCGACGACCAATAATTATAACGATAGACATTGGATGCACCTTCCTGACGTCTTAAAATTTTTCCCGTTGCAGAGGTTACCAGGTCACTGTTTTCCGTCTGTATTAACTGACAATCATCTTCTAAGTTCAATATACCGTTCAACTCTAAGTACCAGGAGTTAAATACTCCACTATCATTACTTACTTCTAATGTACTTGCGCTATCAATGATTAAACCAACTGTTGATATATCGGTGTTTAGTTGGATATTTCCTTGTATCTGTATAATAGCGCTTTCAGAAGGTATTGCACTTACATCCCATACATCCCCATGGACCCAATTGTTGGAATCAGTCCAGTTTCCACTACAAAACGAGGTAGTAACATAAGGTAAAGGAGCTGTATATTCTTGATAGGTTCTCATATTATTTAAATGCCCATCAACATTTGAGTTAGAAGAATCTGGGGTATAACCTGTTTCAATTACTCCCATTTTATAGTAAAGCTCCAAATCACTCCACAATAACCCTTCAATATCTTTTGGTATAATAGTCCCTCTTACGTTACCCAAATTGTTTTCAATCTCTTGATTTACCTGCCTCTGTAATTGACTAACTGTCAAAGATTTATTATATACCCTACACTCATAAATTGAACCTTCAAAATAATTATTGTTCAGCTCAGTGTTTCTTCCAATTTCAAAATCATGATCCGAATTCCATTCAGCTTCATTGTTAAGAGTTGTTCCTATAATGGATACATCGGAATAATTCCAAATAGATTCTCCATTTAAATCTAGGGTTATATCTCCTGTGTTCCCATTATATTTTAAAGAAACATGGTACCATAAATTATCCGATAATGTTGCTAGAGAGAGATCTGGTGTGCTTATACTTAATCCAGAGTCAGTTCTAACAAACCCTTTCAAGTTTTTATTTGAATCTACATAAAGTCTAAAATTACGTTGCCCTATGATTTCACCTCCATCAGAACCAGCATCTAGTTTTATCCATGACATCATTGTTACTTCTGATTTACCTCCTAAAAATGCAGCTCTGTCTATATAATCGTTTACACCATCAAAATCTAGAGTTTGGGGGATACAAAAACTAAAATTACCGAGCCCAGAGCCATGCATAACATTAGGGGAGCATGAAGAACAATTTTGCCATAAAAAAGTAACGCTTTCAATATAATCTTCATCTAAGAAATTAACCCCAACAATAGCATTTGTTCCACTGGTGGATGAAGCATTCGCATCTACCACTCCTGTTGAATTATTTATAGTATACGATGGAGTTGGCGAACTGGTAAATGTCGGAAAAAGGGTGTCTCCATTAGTAGTAGTCGCAGTAATCGTGTACATATCTCCATTGGTTCCATTAGAATTTACATGAGATAAATCAAAAGATAAAGCATATATAGGAGTACTAAACGTTATTGTACAGGTTATACCTGTTGAAGAAAAGCCATTAGTAACAAGGTCTAGATTCTCTAAACTAGAACCCGAAGCCGATGTCCCTACTTTTGGTGTTTGTGTTCCTCCCCAAACGCCCAGAGTGCCAGTTTCTCCTGTAAAAGTTACTGTGAAATCTATTCCAGAATTATCTACATTAATAAATGTATTAGATAAGACCCCAGCAGCCAACCAATTAAATTCGTTAGTCGCCGAAGGCGCTGAAGACCAGTCTAAAGTAAAATTTTCGCCGCATGCAGGAGAGGAATGGAGCTGCGCATAAGTAATGCCTTTTATTGCTAAAAAAAACAATACAAATAAATAAACTTGTCCTAGGTTAATAGTATATGTCTTCATAATTAATAGATTTGGGTAGATCTAAATTATTTTATATTCAAATAGTTACATATTTTTATCGTTAAAAAATCAAATTTTTCTTTCAACTACCATAAAATCGACGAAATGCATACCGTTTACGCACCTTCATTAGCACTATTGTTTGATTTTTTGTATTAAAATTATAATTTATTCTGAGGGAAGAATACTTCATTTGACCAAATCATTGATCAAAAACATTAATCTGACGACTTGGATCAAATACATCACAAAATTAATTCAAAAAATCGATAAAAACTAATAAAAATCAGACAAAATGCAAACATATATACGATAAAGCGTACATTTTGAGTTTTAGAAGGGGTGAAAAATTGCTAAAAATTAGATAAGCATATCAACCAAATCTTCAATTTTAGAAATGAGTTGGATTTTAATTACAGTACTTTTTAATGAAATCTTATTGTATTTAGACACAAAAATAGTAGAGAACCCAAGTTTTTCAGCTTCCAAAATACGTTGTTCTACACGCTGGACTGGACGAATTTCCCCAGACAGACCAACTTCGGCTGCAAAACAAAAATCCTTTGGCAATGCCATATCTTCATTTGATGATAAAATTGAAGCGACAACCGCCAAATCTATAGCAGGGTCGTCTACCGTTATACCCCCAGTAATATTTAAAAATACATCCTTAGCCCCTAATCGGAAACCAGCACGTTTTTCCAATACTGCCAATAGCATATTGAGTCGTTTGGCATTAAAACCAGTGGCACTACGCTGCGGCGTTCCATAAACTGCTGTGCTAACCAACGCTTGCACTTCTATCATCAATGGACGCATGCCCTCTAAAGTTGCTGCAATAGCATTTCCAGATAATTCCTCATCTTTCTTAGAGATTAAAATCTCTGATGGATTCGTAACTTCTCTGAGTCCAGACCCCTGCATTTCGTAAATACCCAACTCGTTAGTAGAGCCAAAGCGGTTTTTATTCGCTCTTAAAATTCTGAATATGTGATTACGATCTCCCTCAAATTGCAATACGGTGTCTACCATATGCTCCAAAATTTTGGGGCCAGCAATATGGCCATCTTTAGTGATATGACCAATCAATAAAACGGGCGTTGCCGTTTCTTTGGCAAACTTTATAAGTTCAGTGGTACACTCTTTTATCTGGGAAATACTCCCTGAAGAAGATTCAATGTAATCGCTATGAAGGGTTTGAATAGAATCGATTACAACAATATCTGGTTCTAAAGTTTCAATTTGTTTGAATATATTTTGTGTTTTGGTTTCCGTTAATATATAACAATTGTTATTATCAGGGTTAATGCGTTCTGCACGCATTTTTATTTGTTTCTGGCTTTCTTCCCCTGAAACATATAAGGTTTTATAGGGTAATTTTAATGAAATTTGAAGTAATAAAGTACTCTTACCGATGCCTGGCTCCCCTCCCAGCAATGTTAAAGACCCTGGCACTATGCCTCCTCCTAGCACACGATTAAACTCGCTATCGAATGTATTGAGCCTCGGTTCTTTGGAAACATCTATCTCTTGGATTCGTAAAGGAACCGATACTTTTTTTATAGTAGAAGTCGAAGACTTCCAATCGCTCTTCTCTGGTTTCTGGATAACTTCCTCAACAATCGTATTCCAAGCTTTACAGGCATTGCATTGTCCTTGCCATTTTGCATATTGGGTTCCACAGCTTTGACAAAAAAAAGTCGTTTTTACTTTTGCCATTAATATCCAAAATCTTCTTTAATTAAATCTATTTTCTCAATTAACAAATCCTTAGTTATCCCGGCGACTTCTTCGAGAGTATAAGCTGTTTCATAAGTACGCATAGCCTTTTTGGGTTCACCCATTTCTTCATAAAATCGCGCTAAATAGTAACCTCCTAAAAGTGTTTTTGGGTATTGGTCTCTTGCAATTTTACCTAATTCTTCATAGTATTCAAACTGCTCGGTTTTTTCAATAGCTGCTGAAATCGCTTTGAAATCATTAATTAGAATTCGCCTTTCAAGACCAAACAAACCGTTAATCGTTTTATATTTTTCAACCAAATAATCTACTGGAGATGTCTCCAATTCTAGTATAGTTTCTTTATATTCCCTTTTACTAATGGGTTGGAATACTTTAAAAATGTTTTCAATACCGTTTGGCAACGCATGCAAAGGCACCGAATAATGGGATGGGGTTTCAAAACTATTAAAGTTATAAACCAAGTTCTCATTTTCTATAGCAGAAATATCTTTGTTTAAAGTTTCTGTCATCTTCTTTATGGAACCTGGATCGTTTTTAGTATTTGCTAAATAATAGAATAATTTAGATTCCAACTTACTTAAACGTTCTGGTAGGTAATCCAACATTTTTGGAGCTAAATCCGGGCTAACAGCTATATAACCTTGAAATAAAGGCTGTGGTTTTAATAAAAAATAATTAATAAAATTGGCTGTTTCCCCATGACCTACAACCACTCTAAAATTAGTTGTTCTATAGGTCTTTTCTATATAAGGGATAAGCTCCATACCTATGAATTCGAAAAAATTGGCACCTGTATCTATAGGCAAAGAGTTTTGCTCAGAATACATGCAATCATCGAATCGTTTATCAACTTGATTAAGACCTACAACTATTGATTCTGGCATATCTTCCCAATAAGAATAATAATCAACATTTCCAACTACAGCTTCAAATAAATAGTCTCCGTCAAGAACAATAAACAGTGGGTAATTTTTGTCTTCGTTATTATTATAACCTCTTGGCAATTGTATTTTAATTTCTCTGGGTTCTCCTAATTTTGAGGACTCGATCGTTTCGTATTTAACCTGTGCTCCAGTAAAATAGATTGAGAACACAAACAGCAAAATGTAAAGTATTGGCTTCATTTTGAATAAATGATTTTGAAATTTGATATTGGCAAGGTAACAAATAATGTGAGAGTTTAAAAGCAAAGTTTTTGTAACCTTTACAAAAAATTTAAACTTTTGGTTTCGATTTTTTCCTATTGTAAATAGGCAAATAAATCAAGGAAATTCCGCCAAATATTATAATCATAAGTGTTTGAGATGCCCACATAATCCAACCAAAAGCACGACTTGGGTCTTCTGGAATATTAAATAACAAAAATGCCAGTACAATCGCCTCGGGGTAAGAGCCTATACCTCCGTTTGTTGCGGCTATACTAAAACTGGCTGCAATAAAACCGATCAAAATGGCTGCAAAAGGAATATCTTGTGTTTGTTCAAGAGCAAATGACGTTACGTAAAACATAAGCACATACATCCCCCAAATAAATAGCGTATGAAAAATAAATGCCCATTTCTTTTTCATTTTAAAAATACTAAGTGCTCCCTCTATTAATCCATTAATAAATGTTCTTATTTTTAGTGCTAATTTAGATTCACTTCTCTTTACAAATCTTAAAAAGAATATAATTAATACAATCCCTAAAACAAGGGCTATTATAATTTTAATAGGATCGAATTTTTCAATTAAAAATCCATATATAAAATCAAATTGAAGGCATAGTGTTACGGCAATTATGCTAAGCATGACAAGCATATCTGCAATACGCTCGGCGACAATCGTTCCAAAGCCCTTCTCAAAAGGCACACCTTCATAATTTGTAAGTATGGAGGCTCTGGCGACTTCACCTGCTCTTGGTATGGTATAATTTATTAAATAAGTAGCAAATACTGCCATGATGCTATTACCCAACCTAATATTATACCCCATAGGCTCCAATTGAAAACGCCAACGGTAAGCTCTGGACAAATGACTTAGAAGCCCTAAAAACATACCTAGTACAATCCATGTATAATCTGCTTTTTTAAAATATTTAACCAATTCTTCAATAGAAATTTGAGATAGCGAATACCAGACCAAAAAAACTCCCAATAATAATGGGAGCATAATCTTTAGCATTCTTTTTATCTTTTGGTTCAAAACCTCTATTTTAATAAGTTAGTTGCTTCATCTGGAAAAACCAATGACGGCTTAAAGGTTTTGGCTTCTTCAATATCCATAAAGGCATAGGTGATTAAAATTAAGGTATCACCAACCGAAACTTTTCTGGCTGCAGCTCCATTTAGTGTAATCTCACCACTTTTACGTGGCCCTGGAATACAATATGTTTCTAAACGTTCGCCATTATCGTTATTTACAATTTGAACTTTTTCACCTTGTATAATATTGGCAGCTTCCATTAAGTCTTCATCAATAGTGATACTCCCTATGTAATTGAGTTCTGCACCTGTGCATTTTACTCTATGAATTTTAGATTTTACTACTTGAATTTGCATATGGCAAAGATAATTAATTTAGTGCGATATTATCAATAAGTCTAATATCATCTGCATATACTGCGATAAACGCTCGATATAATTTTTTGTTCGATTTTCGCGTAACTGGTTTTAACGTTTCGGCATCGGCAATGATAAAATATTCTAATGCCAACAAATCATGTTCTGCAAACTGATTTTCAACCCATTCCAATACTTTACCAGCACTATTTGTGCCAAAGCGTTCTTTGGCAGTTGTTAAAGTTTTGTAAATAAAAGGCGCTGCTTTTTTATACGCTGGCTTTAATCGTGTATTGCGAGAACTCATTGCTAGCCCATTAGTTTCCCGATATATTTCACATCCAACTATATTAACTGGAATACGATATTTTTCCACTAGTTTTTTTATAATCTGTAGTTGTTGAAAATCTTTCTCCCCAAAATACGCGTTATGCGGCCTCACTATCTCAAAAAAACGTTTTACAATAGTACCAACCCCGTCAAAATGTCCATTTCGAAATTTACCTTCCATTTCAAACTCCAAACCATCAAAATCAAAACTTTGAGACACTGTTTTACCCTCATAAATATCATCAACAGTAGGCGCATAAACTATAATATGATCTTCACTAACCGTTTTTAACAAGCTTATATCACTATTAAGTGTTCTAGGATATTTTTCTAAATCCTCTTTATTATCAAATTGTGTAGGATTAACAAAAATACTAACAACAACTTTATCATTATCCTCTAATGCTTTTTTAACCAATTGCAAATGTCCTTCGTGCAAAGCACCCATTGTAGGAACTAACCCTATTGTTAGTTGTTTTGCTTTAAAAGCATCAACATTTGCTGTAATTTGCTGTTTTTCTGAATAAAATTCCACTTTTTAATAAAAAATTAACGCGTGCAAACTTAAGATTTTACAACCAATCTGCATAAAATTTTGTACTTTTGCGTGTTTTTTATTTTGAATTTTCAAAAAGCGAGACCCTCAAAAAAACAAGCTTTATAAAATTTCTCTTTAAAAAAAGACCATTAATTGCTGATATAAGACTTATAGAAGTCAACAAAAACAAACATATGAAAGATAAGAGGATATTGTACGTATCATCTGAAGTAGTTCCTTATTTACCAGAAACCGAAATTTCATCCATGTCCTTTGAAGCACCTAGATTGGTGAATCAACAAGGTGGGCAAATAAGGATATTTATGCCTCGCTATGGGAATATAAATGAACGTAGACACCAACTGCACGAAGTTATAAGGCTATCTGGTATAAACTTAGTGATAAATGATTTAGATATGCCTCTTATTATCAAAGTAGCATCTATTCCTAAGGAGCGCATACAGGTTTACTTTATTGATAATGATGAATACTTTAAAAGAAAAGCAACATTGACTGATGAAGATGGCAAATTATTTTCAGATAATGACGAGCGCGCTATTTTCTTTGCAAAAGGTGTTATTGAAACTGTTAAGAAATTAAATTGGTCTCCAGACGTTATTCATGTACATGGCTGGTTAGCATCATTATTGCCTCTATACTTAAAAGAATATTATAAAGATGAACCTTTATTTAACGAAAGCAAAATTGTTACTTCGATTTATGATCAAAGTTTTAACAATACTTTAAATAAAGATATGCTGAATAAAATTAAATTTGACAACATTAATGACGATGCTGTTAGTGTGCTTGAAGAACCAACATATAACAACTTGATGAAAGTTGCCGTTGATTACTCCGATGCCTTGATTGTGGGATCTGAAACTATCCCTGAAGATTTAAAATCCTATCTGGAAGCATCCAAGAAACCTGTTTTAGAATACAAAAATAAAGATGAATTTGGTGAAGCTTATACAACATTTTTTAATACAAGCGTTTTAAGTTAACCTATACTCATTCAATCTTATATGAAAAATACGATTAAAGCCCTTAAATTTTCTATTATTTTTCTAATAATTGCTTCGTCTTTCATCGCATGCGACAAAGAGTTTAGTGTTATTGAAAGTGATGTTTTAGGAAAAGGAAACGCAAACTTTGGTACAAATCAAATAGATATTCCTATAGCTGCGTATAACAAAAAACTTAATGCGCTTCAGGTTAATAATTTAAGTCATAATTTCCTTGGCTTTTTTGACGATCCTGAATTTGGACAAACCACTGCCAGTATGGTGACTCAAATAACTCCAACGGCATTTAGTCCTAATTTTGGTGAGAATCCAGTTATTGATTCGGTAATCTTAAGCATACCATATTTTAGCAAACCTATTGGTTTTGATGATGATGGTAATACTACATATTCTATTCTCGATTCTTTATATGGCGATGCCTCGAAAGAAATTAAGGTAACTATTTATCGTAACAATTATTTCTTAAGAAGTTTGAATCCAAACGAAACGAATAGTCCTCAAAACTATTTTTCAAATGCTGATAATAATACAACAGATAACTTAGCGCTTATCGAAAGTGGTTCCATAAACTTTGATGACCACAAAGGTGACATAGTAAAAGAGATTACATTTACCCCAAGTGCAGAGGCTATCAAAACAACCGTTGGGGAAGGCGAAGATGCTATAACCTCAAGATCTGCTCCTGCTTTTAGAGTGGAACTCGATATTGATTTTTGGAAATCTGCCATTATAGATCATGAAGGGGGGACTGAACTAAGCAATGCCAGTAACTTTAATAATTATTTCAGAGGACTTTACTTTAAAGCAGAAGCTGTAGGGGGAGAAGGCAATATGATTGCTTTAAATACACTTTCTCAAGAGGCCAATATAACTATATACTATACCAAAGGAGCAGATGATTCCAGATCACAATCGACATACGCTTTTAATTTTAGAGGCATTAGGCTTAACACCTTTATTAATGATTATCATGTAGCATTAGCAGATGGAGATGCTGATTTAGGAGATGAAACTCTTTATTTGAAAGGAGCAGAAGGCTCTATGACTATTGTTGATCTATTTGGTAACGAAGATGCAGACAACAATAATATTCCTGATGCTATGGAAAGTTTTATCGATGATTTTAGAATATCCGATCCAGATGACCCAAGTGGGTATCTAAAAGACAACACTACAGGAAATTTTGTACTTAAAAGACTTATTAATGAAGCCCAGTTAGTTGTTCACGAAAGTGATTTAGCTATCTCTACGGACGATTACCATAAATATGATAGGATATATGCTTATGATGTTAATAATAATATCCCTATTGTTGACTACCTTGATTTATTTGACCCAACTGGAAATGCAAATGACCCTTTCAATTCAAAAGTAGTTCATTTAAGCCAACGTAACCCTGATCAAAAGAAATATAAAATACGCCTCACCGAGCATTTAAATAATATTTTGCTAAGAGATTCCACCAACACAAAAATAGGTTTGGTATTATCGACCAATGTTAACTATACTGCTAGTGCTCAAATATTAAATAGTAATGATGATGTTATCGCTATTCCAGCTGCAGCTATTTTAACACCTAGAGGCACTATTCTATATGGAAGTAATGATAACGTTTCTAATGAAAAAAGAATGAAATTACAAGTGTTTTTTACAGATCCCCAAGATGACTAATACGCTCTAGTCAGTAGAAAGCACCTACTAAAATGAATTTCATCGTATAAACTATTGTCTTTGTGTAATAAATAACTAGTAATTAAAATTTATTTTACATATTTGCCCTAACTAAAACAAAACCAAATAAAAATTTTTACTTATGTGTGGAATTGTCGGATATATAGGCCCTAGAGAAGCTTATCCAATTATCATAGAAGGTCTTAAACGTTTAGAATATAGAGGTTATGATAGTGCAGGGATCGCATTATTTGATGGCAACGATCTTAAAGTATCTAAAACTAAGGGGAAAGTTGCCGATTTAGAAGAACGTTCTGATAAAGAAATCACGAAAAACGGAAGTGTTGGCATCGGACATACACGATGGGCAACGCACGGAGTTCCTAATGATGTGAATTCTCATCCTCATATTTCAAATTCTGGAGATTTAGTTATTATTCATAATGGTATTATTGAAAATTATGAATCCCTTAAAAAGGAATTAATATCAAGAGGTTATACCTTCAAATCAGATACAGATACCGAAGTCTTAATTAATTTAATTGAAGACGTAAAAAAACAAGAAAAAGTAAAGCTGGGTAAAGCCGTACAGATTGCATTAAATCAAGTGATAGGCGCTTATGCCATTGCTGTTTTCGATAAAAACAAGCCAGAAGAGGTTGTTATTGCCCGTTTAGGAAGCCCATTGGCCGTTGGTATTGGGGAAGATGAATTTTTTATAGCAAGTGACGCCTCTCCTTTTTTAGAATATACAAAAGATGCCATTTATTTAGAAGATGAGGAAATGGCTATTATTAGGTTTCATAAAGGCATAAAAATTAGAAAAATTAAAGATGATTCTTTAGTTGATCCCTATATTCAGAAGCTTCAAATAAATTTAGAGCAAATAGAAAAAGGTGGTTTCGATCATTTTATGCTAAAAGAAATTCACGAACAGCCTAAAGCGATTACTGATACTTATAGAGGTAGGTTACTTAGAAAAGAGGCTATTATTAAAATGGCAGGTGTTGAAGACAATATGAAAAAGTTCCTAAATGCCGATCGTATTATAATTGTAGCTTGTGGTACCTCATGGCATGCTGGTCTGGTAGCAGAATATATCTTTGAAGATTTGGCTAGAGTTCCTGTAGAAGTGGAGTATGCTTCCGAGTTTAGATACCGTAACCCGGTTATCACAGAAAAAGATGTACTTATAGCAATTTCACAATCTGGAGAAACAGCAGATACTTTAGCTGCTATTAAATTAGCAAAATCTAAAGGAGCATTTGTTTTTGGTGTTTGTAATGTTGTTGGTTCATCTATTGCTAGAGAAACAGATGCGGGTGCTTATACACATGCTGGTCCCGAAATTGGTGTTGCTTCAACAAAGGCATTTACGACTCAGATTACCGTTTTAACGCTTATGGCATTGCGATTGGCTAGAGCAAAAGGCACTATTAGCAGTTCAGATTTCCGTCATCATTTACTAGAGTTAGAAATGATTCCTAAAAAAGTTGAAGAATCTTTAAAATCTGATGCACATATTCAGGCAATTTCAGACATCTACAAAGATGCTAGTAACTTCTTGTACTTAGGAAGAGGTTATAATTTCCCTGTGGCACTTGAAGGTGCTTTAAAATTAAAAGAGATTTCTTATATCCATGCCGAAGGGTATCCTGCTGCGGAAATGAAACATGGCCCTATTGCTCTAATTGATGAAAATATGCCTATTGTAGTGATTGCTACGAAAAAGGGGCATTACGAAAAAGTAGTAAGCAATATTCAAGAAATAAAATCTCGTAAAGGTAAAATTATAGGAATTGTTACTGAAGGCGACGTTCAGGTTAAAGAACTGGCAGATCATGTTATTGAAGTGCCAGAAACTTTAGAATCTCTTACCCCTTTATTAACAACTATTCCGCTTCAATTATTATCCTACCATATTGCTGTAATGTTAGGCAAAAATGTGGATCAGCCACGCAACCTGGCTAAATCCGTTACTGTAGAATAATTATTTCACATCATACTTTTAAAATATTATCATTATGCATTTCTTCTAATGCATAATGATAATATTCAAAAAAAATCCTTATTTTTTTACACATAAATCAATTTTTTACGTCTTTTTTTATTGAAAAAATACTATGCGTGCATAATTTTTTCTATTTTTATGCTTAAGTAATATTTAATATATTTATATTCTTAGCTAATACATAAACTAATTCTTACTAAATGAAGACAATTTTCTCAATTTTACTGTTGTTGTTTTGTGGGTTATCCTATTCCCAAACAACTATTTCTGGCTCTGTTGTTGATGACAATAATCAGCCCATTCCTGGTGCTAATATTATTATTATTGGTACTTCAACAGGAGTTGTAACAGATTTTGATGGTAATTTCTCTCTTACTATTAATCAAAGCCCGCCGTTTAGCGTTCAAGCAAGTAGTGTAGGCTTTGAAACTGCTTCACAAGAAGTAACCTCTAATAACCAAACCTTAAATTTCATTCTTAAAGAAGGAACATCATTAGATGAAGTGGTGATTTCAGCATCGAGAACGCCAGAACGAATATTTGAATCGCCAGTAACTGTTGAACGGTTTGGGCTAAAAGCAATTAAAAATACGGCTTCGTCAGATTTTTACGACGGATTAGAAAACCTGAAAGGAGTTGATATCAACACAAATAGTTTAACTTTTAAATCTGTTAACACAAGAGGGTTTGCAACATTTGCCAATACGCGTTTTATGCAATTAGTAGACGGTATGGACAATGCCGCCCCAGCACTCAATTTTCCTTTGGGTAATTTATTAGGAATGATTGAAACAGATGTACAAAGTGTAGAACTCTTACCTGGAGCTGCCTCTGCTCTCTATGGAGCTAATGCATTTAATGGTATCCTGTTTATGAGAAGTAAAAGTCCTTTTGATCATGCTGGAATTAGTGCTTACTATAAACAAGGCATTACCTCTCAGCAAGCTGCAGGAGATAATGACTATAAAGATTATGGTATTCGCGTTGCCCATAAATTTAATGAGAAGTTTGCTGCAAAAGCTAACTTTAGTTATTTACAAGGAACCGATTGGGTAGCCAACGATACTAGAGGTAAGGATAGAAATACCACTTTTGTAGAAAGTAATAGTACTAGAGAAAATGATATAGATTATGATGGTGTGAACGTTTATGGTGATATTGCTACAATTAACATTAAAACAGTAGCAGACAGATTAGCTGCATTAGGGCGGTTACCTAATCCTGACTTAGCTAATTTAGTTCCATCTGTTAATGTAAGTAGAACAGGTTACGATGAGGCTGATTTAACAGATTATGACGCTAAAAGTATAAAAGCAGACTGGGGATTATATTTTAGACCATGGGAAAACGATTTTGAAATTCAATATATAGGAAAAATAGGCTCTGGATCTACTGTATATCAAGGCTCTAACAGATACTCCATAAAGAATTTCTTTTTACAACAGCACAAACTAGAAATAAAAAATGACAATTTTTTTCTTAGAGGTTATGTAACTGCCGACAATGCAGGCGACTCTTACGATATGGTTTTTACTGGTGTGAATATAAACAGACAATGGAAATCAGATGAAGTTTGGTTTGGCGAATACACCGGGGCTTTTATTCAAGGCACATTAGCTGGTTTAAACGCGAACCAAGCACATGCTAATGCAAGACAAGTTGCAGACACCGGAAGATACGAGCCTGGTTCTCCTCAGTTTCAAAATGCTTTCAATACGGTAATAAACGATCCTGATGTATTAACTGGTAGTAAATTTAGAGATGAATCTAAAATCTACCATTCTGATGCAAACTATAATTTTAGTCATTTAACCGATTTTGCCGACATTCAGGTTGGTGGTTCCTATAGAAAATATGTGTTAAACTCATTTGGCTCCATCTATACCGATAAATTAAGCGAGATTCCATATTCTGAAGTGGGTCTGTACACTCAAATTCAAAAGAAGTTTTTAGAAGATGACCGCTTAAAACTAACCGCATCTATACGTTACGACAAATCGGAACTCTTTGATGCCTTTTTCTCTCCAAGATTGTCCCTAGGTTATAATTTAGGAGAAGACAATAATCACAATTTAAGAGCCTCTTTTCAAACAGGCTTTAGAAATCCAGATACCCAAGCCTTATATATTGGTTTTAATGTAGGAAGTATTATTTTGTTAGGTAGTGCGCCAGATAATCCGCAAAGAGATTTAAGAACGGTTAGCGGGGACGATATTTCAACCATAGGTCAGAGTATTATTGGCAATAGTTTTGATTATGATGGCACAGGAGCTTATAATAATTCTTTTACAAGGTCTTCGGCAGCAGCATTTGCTGCTTCTCAAAACCCAGCAGATTTAAAAATAGCCAATCCTGGTATCGTAAAACCAGAACAGGTTAGTTCTTTTGAAGTTGGCTATCGTGGAAAACTAGATAAGGTAATTATTGATTTTAGTGCCTATTTAAATCAATATCAAGATTTCATTACTACTGTAGACGTTGTTAATCCATTTTACGGTGATGTTCAATTATCTCAAACAGCGCCTGTAAATGGCACACCAACACCTTTGGCTATTATTGCTTTGGCTAATAGTGATTTTCAAGCGTATAGAGCCTATACGAATACGACAGCAGACGTTAATTCTTATGGAGCTGCCTTAGGCGTAACATCTAAAATATTTGGCAACTATGATTTAGGTATGAATTACACCTATGCCAAATTAGATTTTGATCGTGATGCCAATCCAGACTTTCAAACAAACTTTAATACACCAGAACATAAATTTAAAGCCTCCTTTGGAAATACTAATTTATTTGAAAACTTTGGCTTTAATGTAGCCTGGAGGTGGAGTGACAATTATGTATGGGAAGCTTCTTTTGCTACAGCAGAAGTACCAGCTTACCATGTTTTGGATGCTCAGATAAATTTACGAGTACCTTCTTTAAAATCCACATTTAAAGCCGGTGCCTCTAATCTTTTAGGTGATGAGTATTTTACAGCTGTGGGTACGGGCTTGATAGGCTCCCAGTTTTACCTTTCATGGACAATTAATAACTTATAAAAAGACCATTATGAATATTAGACATATATCCCTTTTTGTCCTTGCTTTAGGATTTTTTGCTTGCGACGAAGACGACAAAATACTACCAGAAGAAGTCATTTTACCAGAATTAACAGCAGGCTCAGCAGACTTTTCAAACTATATAGCCGTGGGCGCTTCATTTACGTCTGGCTTTACAGACGGTGGCTTATTTAAAGCCGCTCAAGAAAACTCATTCCCCAACACTTTGTCAAAAGAATTTGCAAAAGCTGGTGGAGGCACTTTCACACAACCCTTAATGAATGACAATACCGGAGGTATTTTGGTTGGAGGAACTGTAGTAAGAGGATATCGGTTCATATTTAATAGCGCTATCCCTGGACCTCAACCCCTAGACGCTTTTTTAACAGGGTTGGGAGCTCCAGTACCTCCCATCACAACAGAAGCAGGTGTAAGCATTGGTAGCGATTTTAATAACTTTGGAATCCCTGGGGCGAAAAGCTGGCATTTAGTAACACCAGGCTATGCGGGTCTAAATCCATTTTATGCACGTGTTGCATCAGCACCTACAGCTACTGTTTTAGAAGATGCCATGGCACAAAATCCAACATTTTTTACCTTATCCGAAATTGGAGGTAACGATGTACTGGGATATGCGCTTTCTGGCGGAGATGGATCCAATTTAATAACACCTTCTGCTGGTCCTGTTGGAGTTGGTTTTGATGAAACATTTAATAATTTAGTGACAACCTTAACCTCTGGAGGCGCTAAAGGGGTTGTTACAAATGTGCCTTACGTTACAGATCTACCCCATTTTACAACGGTTCCTAATAATGCTCTAGTTCTAGATGCATCTACTGCTGCACAATTAACTGGTTTTTTTCAGGCAGTAGCGGGAATCTTTACTCAAGTTTTAATAGGACAAATGGTTCCACCTGCCCAAGCTCAAGCTTTAGCTGCTCAATATGCAATACCATTTAGTGCAGGAGCAAATAGATGGATTATAGATGTTCCTGTAACACCAACTAACCCATTAGGTTTTAGACAAATGACCGAAGACGAGCTATTAGTATTAACTATAGACCAAGGGGCTTTAGCTCAAGGCTATGGTTCGGTAGCCTTAACACCAGAAGTTTTACAGGTTCTAGGAATTCTTCAAACTGGAGGTACACCAACACCTCAACAAGGAGCTTTGGTTATTGGTGCAGTTAACGGTATTGATGATGGAGATGCTTTAGACAGCGATGAGCTTCTCGAAATAAAAACAGCAACCGATGCCTATAATGCGACCATTGCTGATGTGGTAAATTCGAATGATAATATTGCCTTGGTTGATTTAAACGGCATACTTAGTGAGTTAGCGAGTACAGGGATAGGTTTTGATGGTTTTAACCTCAACGCAGATTTAGTTACTGGTGGAGCTATAGGACTAGATGGTATTCATTTAACAGGAAGAGGTTATGCGCTTATGGCTAATAAATTTTTAGAAGCCATTGATGCTACTTTTGGTTCAAACTTTATTGAATCTGGAAATGTTGCAAAAGCAAATGATTATCCAACAAACTACTCGCCTACGTTACAATAATTTAAAATAAAAATAGCATTATAAAACACCTTCTAACTGGGGGTGTTTTTTTATTATAAAAAAGCTCTAAAAACAACTTTTATTTTAAATTAAAAAATATATCTTTGCACGCGAAAACTAAAAGTGTTTTTATTCAATTAAATCGCATAATATTAAATACATAAGTAATGTCTAAAGTTACAGGTAAAGTTGCACAAATAGTAGGTCCAGTAATCGATGTTGAATTTGGTGCAGGTTCAGAACTTCCAAAAATTTACGATTCATTAGAAATTAAAAGACCTGACGGTTCTATATTAGTACTAGAGGTACAGTCACATATTGGTGAAGATACCGTTCGTACAATTGCTATGGATTCATCTGATGGTTTGAGTAGAGGTACTGAAGTTACAGCGACTGGTGCTCCTATACAAATGCCAATTGGAGATGATGTTTATGGGCGCTTATTTAATGTAATTGGAGATGCTATTGATGGTCTTGGGGATTTACCTAAAGCAAATGATGCTGGGTTACCAATTCACCGTGAAGCTCCAAAATTTGAGGATCTATCAACTTCTACCGAGGTTTTATTTACAGGTATTAAAGTAATCGATTTAATTGAGCCTTATGCAAAAGGTGGTAAAATTGGTTTATTTGGAGGTGCTGGTGTAGGTAAAACAGTATTAATTCAAGAGTTAATTAACAACATTGCGAAAGGACACGGTGGGCTTTCAGTATTTGCTGGTGTTGGAGAAAGAACACGTGAAGGGAATGACCTTTTAAGAGAGATGTTAGAATCAGGAATTATTCGCTATGGTGATGATTTTATGCATTCTATGGAAGAAGGTGGATGGGATTTATCTAAAGTAGATAAGTCTAAAATGAAAGAATCTAAAGCAACTTTCGTATTCGGACAAATGAATGAGCCTCCGGGGGCGCGTGCACGTGTAGCATTATCTGGGTTAACTATTGCTGAATATTTCCGTGATGGTGCTGGTGACGGACAAGGAAAAGATGTCTTGTTTTTCGTAGATAACATTTTCCGTTTCACGCAAGCTGGTTCTGAGGTATCTGCACTACTTGGTCGTATGCCTTCTGCGGTAGGTTATCAACCAACATTAGCTACAGAGATGGGTGCAATGCAAGAACGTATTACATCAACTAAAAAAGGTTCTATTACGTCTGTACAAGCGGTTTACGTACCCGCAGATGATTTAACGGATCCTGCTCCTGCGACAACGTTTGCTCACTTAGATGCAACAACCGTATTATCACGTAAAATTGCCGAGCTAGGTATCTACCCTGCCGTAGATCCATTAGATTCTACATCTAGAATTTTAACAGCAGATATCTTAGGAAACGAACACTATGATTGTGCACAACGTGTAAAAGAGTTATTACAACGTTATAAAGAATTACAAGATATTATTGCCATTCTTGGTATGGAAGAATTATCTGAAGAAGATAAATTAGCTGTAGGTAGAGCAAGACGTGTACAACGTTTCTTATCTCAACCTTTCCACGTGGCAGAGCAGTTTACGGGTATTCCAGGTGTATTAGTTGATATTAAAGAAACTATTAAAGGGTTTAACATGATTATGGATGGTGAATTAGATCACTTACCAGAAGCTGCGTTTAACCTTAAAGGAACTATTGAAGAAGCTATAGAAGCTGGAGATAAAATGCTTGCAGAGGCGTAGCCTAAGCAAGTGCTGAATTTATTTCAGCATCTTTTAAAATTAATTCCTAATAAAATTAAAGACCCTGAAACAAGTTCAGGGTACTAAAACAAGTTTTAGTATGTATTTAGAAATTGTATCACCTGAAGCGACCTTATTTAGCGGAGAAGTAACTAGTGTTGCTGTTCCTGGAGTTAATGGAGATTTCGAAATGTTAAATAATCACGCGCCTATTGTATCTATATTAAAAGAAGGTGTTGTGAAAATTTCGGGAAATATCGAATTAAACGAAGAAGTTCAAGACAAATTTACTAAAGGAGAAAAAGATACAACTTTATTAAAAATAAGCTCTGGAACCATAGAAATGAAAGACAATAAAATTATTGTTTTAGCAGATTAATTTAATTTCTTTTTATAGAGAATATATAAAAAACGCGAAGCGAATGCTTCGCGTTTTTTATTAGGCCCATTTCCAGATCATCAATTCCCAATCTTCACCTTCTTCAGTATGTACATCTAAAATATTAAAGCCTACAGCCTGATGTGCTTTAGAAGAGCGTGCATTTTTTGAGTTAACTTCTGTAACTACAGCATCGAAGTCTGACTTTAATTCATCCTTAAAATACTGATACATTTTTTTGAAAATACCCTGCTTTCGGTATGCTTTGTCTATACAAATTTGCCCCATAATTAAATAATGCAGTTTCGATAATTTTTTAGATTCAATAATGCCATCCATATATTCAAACATAGGTATAAGTGTAGGTACATCATTTCGAAACGCGTTGAGCATACACAGGGCATAACCTACAACTTTTTCTTTATGCGTAGCAATAATGTGCGGACAAGCATCATTCATGCGCTTTAAAACATCAAAAGTATGTTTTACTGAAACAAAGCCTTCCGTTTTAATGACCTCATCGGATAACAATAACTTAACATTGGCACGCTGTATTTCTAAAATTTGCAGTAACTCTCTTTCTGTTTCTACACGTTTATAAATAATATTTGACATTATAAACTATACTTTTTTAATCACATTAGTGACAATCCCCCAAATAACAAAATCATTATCGCTAGTAATTTTTATTATGGGATAATTTGGGTTTTCTGGCTGCAACCAAACCCCTTCTTTATTCACCTTTAAACGCTTTACCGTAAATTCACCATCTAAAAAGCAAACGGCTATTTTGTTATTCACAGGCTCTAAGCTTCTGTCTATAACCAATAAATCATTATCGTCTAATCCAGCACCAATCATAGACTGCCCACTTACCCGAGCAAAAAAGGTAGCTTCTTTATTTTTAATAAGCTCTTTATCTAAAGACAAACGCTGTTCCTTAAAATCTTCCGCAGGCGAAGGAAATCCTGCCGAAATTCCAGTATCAAAAAAAGGTGCTCCCGAACCGCTTATTGCTTTTGGAGTAAAAAACGTTAAGTGTTGTGATTTGTGTCTTATCATTTTACTTTAATAATATCATTAATATTCGTTGTATACCTTGGAGACAAGCGTTCTTGTCGCATTTTCCAAGTCCGTTTCAAATCTTGATTCCCTAGCTTTATTTTATAATTTTCGTATTTAGCGTTCAATGCATCTATTGTATCCATCAATGGTTTATGCTTTGGATCTTCAGTTTCAAACATATCTAATTGATGGTTGTTTGTGGGCACCAAACCCGTAACAATAACACCTGCCCGCTTATATTTTATACCTTTTTTAAAAATTGAAACTACACTATCTACAGCACAATTACTAATAATTAAAGAAGAATTTGTTGGGTATGGTAAACTTATAGCTTTACTTGCCCTGTGCTGTGCTGTTCCCTTTTTATGTCTATCGCTTCTTAAAATAACATATATAATATGACAACTAGAGCCTTGCTTTCGTAGTTTTTCAGCACAGCTCGTTGCAAAGGTTGAAATGCGTTCTTTAATATTTTCAATATCAGAGAAAGTATATTCAAAACTCCTGGTTGTTGCAATAGCTCTTTTTGTTTGAAATTCATCCAGCTCTAATTTAGAAATGCCTTCCAAATCCTTTTTTAGCTTCCACTCTGTTATTGAAAAGTTTTTGCGCACCCACTCATCTGGCAATTGCACAAAATCTAATGCTGTTTTACAACCTTTAGCTTTTAATCGTTTTTGCAACCCATAGCCAATCCCCCAAACAGCTTCTAATTTTATCCATTTTAAGGCTTTTGTTCTTTTTTCATCAGAATCAATCACATAAACGCCTTTAGTTTCATTTGGAAACTTACGGGCTATTTTATTAGCAACTTTGCTCAAAGCCTTAGTTGGTGCGATCCCCACACAAGTAGGAAGACCAGTCCATTTTAAAAGGCGCTGTCTTATTTGGTTTCCATAATCTTCAAAATCGCACCCCTCAAAGCCTTTAAATTGCATAAATGCTTCATCTATACTGTATTCCTCTACATTGGGGGTAAACTGTTTTAATATACTCATAACGCGACTACTCATATCTCCATATAATGGATAATTAGAAGAATAAATGAGAATATTATTCGCTTTACAGAATGCCTCCCATTTAAAAATGGGCGCCCCCATGGGAAGGTTTAATGCTTTAGCCTCATCACTACGCGAAATAACACAGCCATCATTATTACTTAAAATAGCCATGGGCTTGTTGCGTAAATTAGGGTTAAAAGCACGTTCGCAAGACGCATAAAAGTTGTTACAATCTACTAAAGCATACATAGTAGTAAATATACAGGATTTCTCTGTTCTTTTTAATACTATATATGGTAATAGCACCCATATTTTTTAAGTAAATGTCTTTTCCTATATTTGATTTGTGAATAAACATACAATCGTATCTGAAAAACAACGCCCTTTATGGCAACGTGTAATTGCAGCCTTATTTTTTACAGCTGCCGTCGGCTTATTAGCTTATATCTTATACGTGGCTAATTGGAACGATGATAATGTAAGAGGTATAGGTCGTAGTATAGAATTGGTTATTTATCTTATCGGCATTGGCATCGCATTTTCCTTTCATCAAAGTGTATATATAGATATAAAAAAATCGAAATTTAGACAAACCTATGAAATAGGCCCTATTAAATTGGGGCAATGGAAAACGATCTCTAATTATGAATATGTTTCTATATTCCATCAACCTCTTGAAGATGGGAATAAAATATTCGAAGTTAATTTATGGTATGATAGGAATAAACATTGGGAACTCTACGAGAAATATGATTATAAAGAAGCGTTTTTAGTTGGCTATGAAATTTCGGAACTTTTGCAAATTGATATATTAGATGCAACTGTTCCAAATAATTACAAATGGATTGACAAAAAAGCTTCAAAAGAAACAGGTAAAATGGTATACTTAGATTGATTTAAAAAAACGTATCCTTTTTCACTATGGAATTACCAATACGCTTGTAAGTTGTTTTAGTACCCTTAATACAAAAATGATAAACGGCTTTTTCCTTTTGTTCTGAAACCGCTATAAGCAAAATATCTGTTGCTTCGCAATTATAATCTTTAGCTACTTTTTTCTTTACATGTGCCATCGTTGCTCTTCCTCTTTTTAGCTGCGCTTGAATTTTCCTATTTAGCTTGGGCTCTACAAAATCTTCTGCCAAATTACATTCCTTATCCTTCTTTGGTTTTGTACTATTCTCTAAATCATTATTTACAACAGGATTAGGCTTTTTTGCATCAATATACTCCCAGGTAAAATCGGCTTTAAGCAAAACACGCCTACCATCTTCTGTTTTTATAATATGATTATTTTGTGCAAAACCAGTAAAAGACACAACAAACAATAAAAGAAAGAAAAACGTTTTCATAATAAATTAATAGTAGAATTTATATTTCAAAAATACATTTTTAATACTAGATTAACCTTTAACATACTCCAAAATATCACTTGGCTGGCAATCTAAAGCTTTACAAATAGCTTCTAATGTAGAAAACCGGATGGCTTTAGCTTTACCTGATTTTAAAATGGACATATTTGCTGTGGTTATACCAATTATTTCAGCCAACTCTTTGCTTTTCATTTTACGTTTGGCCAGCATGACGTCAAGATTTACGATTATTGGCATACCTATATAGTTAAGTTGTTTTCTTGTTGAGCTTTTCTTGCTTTAATAAATACTTCGCTCAAAAACATAAAGAATAAGCCTATAATTATGGATATAATGAGGAAGTTATCAATTCCAAGTTTAATATCACTTAAAAAAACTAATCTTAAAATAAATTTAAAAACTGCAGCTCCTATACCACAAATCAAAAAAGACTTCCCTATTTCATTAAAATTACTTATTACTAATTCCGAGAAATAGTTTCCATTGCACAAATCATTCAAAGATTTTTTAAGTAAGTATATGGCCTTTAAAAAGTAATAATATAAAATGGCTCCAACTAAAATCATCATCATAAACCGTCCAAAGCTTAAATTTGAAATGTCATGATCATCTAAAAAATCTAGGGTGTTAAATTTCCCAGTTTTAAACATTATTGGGATTACGATAATCCATATTATAAACCCTAGAGCTAGGAAATAGAAATAAAAATCAATTAACTTTTTTAGTGTTGATATTGTTTTCATAGTTATATAGTTAAATCATTTTCCTCTTTTGTTTTCTTAGCTTGTTTGAATATCTCTGCAAGAATATAAAAAGCCAATCCTGCTGGAATTAAAAAGGTAAATTCCTCTTTTAGTTCATTAAAAAAATTGAAAGTAGATTTTCTTGTGGACGCCAGAAGAAACCTTAAAACAAAAACATTAATAGTATACCAAATAAAGATATTCCCTATCTTTTTAAAAGATCTTATATTATTGTTACTAAAGTAATTTCCCTTTTCTATTTCTTTTAGAATTGATAAAAAATAAGAAAAGCCATAAATGAGATAGCCTCTAAAGAAAAACAAAGCAGCACTAATCACATAATAGCTCCATTTTATAGCATTTTTTGAGGTAAACCAAGATTCGTTTTTATCTGCAGATTCTGCCCAATTTTGAAATTCTTTAAATTGGTTAAAATCAAATTGTCTAATATCATCAAGTAAAATTGAAGCTAAAGACAGCAAAATAACCCAAGTGATAATAGTTAAAATATTTGTGTTTTCTTTCATTATCATAATATTAAAATTATTGTTTAACGATAACAAATATATTAAAATTATTGATAAACAATGATTTTTTACAAAAAAAAGCTATTTCTTTAACCTAGTTGGTCTTTGTATCTTTGCCTCATGTTTCCTAAAAATCTTCAGCAAAAACTGGAAAAACGTAAAGCTAATAACGCCTTACGGCATTTGGCCAAACAAAATAATTTAGTAGACTTTTCATCTAACGATTATTTAGGTTTTTCAAAATCTGAAACCATTTTTAATAATTCCCATGAGTTTTTAATAGAACATAATATGACTCATAACGGAACAACAGGTTCGCGTTTACTTTCAGGAAACCATCCGTTTTTTAATAGCGTTGAATCATTATTATCTGATTTTCACAATAGTGAATCTGCTCTAATTTTCAATTCTGGTTACGATGCCAATATTGGAATCTTCTCATCTATCCCACAACGTGGTGATATTATTTTATATGATGAATATATCCATGCATCCATTCGAGATGGTATAAAACTTTCTAATGCGAAGGCTTATAAGTTTAAGCATAACAATTTAAAAAACTTAAAAGATCTCCTTGAACGCAGTCGAGAGGCCTCTCAAGAAACTAATATTTATGTTGTTACAGAGTCTGTTTTTTCAATGGATGGTGATTCACCAGATTTAAAAGGTATGGTAGGACTATGTAAAAAAGAAAATACTTTTTTAATTATAGACGAAGCACATGCCATTGGTGTTTTTGGAGAACGTGGCATGGGAATGGTTCAAGATTCAAACTTAGAAAATGATGTGTTTGCTCGAATCGTGACTTTCGGGAAAGCCATTGGCGCACACGGAGCAGTTATTTTAGGAAGCAAACTGCTTAAGCAATTTTTAGTAAATTTTTCACGCAGTTTTATTTATACTACGGCTTTACCTCCTCATGCTTTAGCAACTGTATATTCAGCCTATCATGAATTGACTTTAACAAAGCACAGAGAACAACTTCATGAAAATATAACGCATTTTAAAAGTGAGGTTATTAAAAATAACCTTCAAGACTATTTTACAGAAAGTTATTCTGCCATACATTGCTGTATTATTTCTGGAAATGAAACTGTGAAGCGAATTGCTAAGAAATTTCAAGAACACGGTTTTAACATAAAACCCATTTTATCACCAACAGTTCCAAAAGATCAAGAACGGTTGCGTTTTTGTTTGCATTCCTATAATTCGAAAGCAGAAATCTCTCAAGTTTTAAACTTACTCACTACCTTTGTTTAAAATGATTTCATTTTATGATAGACAATTACACCATTTTAGCAACATTCCCTTATTCTACAGAGGCTCAAGTGACCAAATCTAAACTAGAAGCAGAAGGTATTCGGGTTATGTTGTTAGATGAAAAAACTATAGATTCAGATCCTTTAATTAGTCAAGCCATTGGAGGTGTTAAATTATTAGTTCACAATGACGATGTAACAGAAGCCTTAAAAATTTATAATAAAATAAGAGCTTATGAAAAAGACAAAAACGGAAACGCTATTGTTTGTATTAATTGTGAATCAACCAAAATACTAATAGCTGAACCTTCACGAAAAAATATATTTTATATGTTATTCCCGTTTTTTGAAAAAACAAAGTACCGTTGTAATGTTTGTAATACCGTTTTTTAAATGAATACTTATTTTATAACAGGAATTTCAACTGATGTTGGAAAAACCATAGCATCGGCCATTATAACAGAAGCTTTAAAAGCAGATTATTGGAAACCCGTTCAAGCAGGAGAATTAGAAAACTGCGACACTAAAAAGGTTGAAAGGTTAATTTCCAATGCAAAATCGAAATTCCATCCTAATGCCTATGCCCTAAAAACACCGATGAGTCCTCATGGAGCAGCAGAAATTGATGGAATTTCAATTGACATAAGCCAAATTAATGCTCCTAAAACAAAAAATCATTTGGTTATTGAAGGCGCTGGTGGTTTGCTTGTTCCATTAAATGATACCCAAACAATTTTAGATCTTATCAAACCCAATTACAAAGTCATTATTGTTTCCAGGCATTATTTAGGAAGTATCAATCACACCTTACTAACCATAAACACTTTAAAAGAAAAAGGTTTTGATGTTTCTCTTGTTTTTAGTGGAAACGAACATAAAACCACCGAAGATATTATTGAAAAAATGACAAAGGTTTCGGTTATTGGGCGTATTAATGAAGAACCCTATTTTGATAAAAACGTTGTGAGAGAATATGCTGAATTGTTTAAGGATAGGTTGTAACTGTCGTTCCTTTGAAAGCAGAAATCCACAATCTACCTATAATAAAAAAACAGATTCCCGTTTTCACGGGAATGACAAAATATTATGACACTAAAAGAACGCGACAAAAAACACCTCTGGCACCCTTTAACACAACATAAAACACACCCAGAAACAATAGCCATAACCAAAGCAAAAGGATGTCTTTTATATGATGAAAATGGCCATGAATATATTGATGCCATAGCATCTTGGTATACCTGCATGTACGGGCATTGTAATGAGTACATTACCGACCGTGTTGCTTCTCAAATGCAACAGTTGGATCAAGTTGTATTTAGTGGGTTTACACACGAACCTGCTATAAAACTATCGGAAGCACTTATTGAAATTTTACCCGATAATCAGAATAAAATTTTCTTTAGTGACAATGGCTCCAGTGCTGTTGAAATTGGTATAAAAATGGCTTTGCAGTTTCATTTTAACAAGGGTGAAAAACGTCATACACTCATTGCTTTTGAAGATGGATTTCATGGAGACACTTTTGGAGCTATGAGTGTCTCTGGATTATCAGTTTATAATGGCCCTTTTGAAGATTTTTTTTTAGAGGTAAAGCGTATTCCAACACCAGATGGAAAAAATAATGAAACAATCTTAGACACCTTAACGTCTATAGTAAAAACCAATAAAGTAGCTGGTTTTATATATGAACCCTTAGTTCAAGGTGCAGCAGCTATGAAAATGCATGATTCTGAAGGCCTAAATGCGATTTTAAAGTTTTGTAAAGATCATAAAATTATTACAGTTGCAGATGAAGTTATGACAGGCTTTGGGAAAACAGGAAAACACTTTGCATCCCTCCACATGAATACAAACCCAGATATTATATGTTTAAGCAAAGCCTTAACGGGTGGCTTATTGCCTATGGCGCTTACCTCTTGTTCACAAGAAATTTACGAGGCATTCTATAGTGACGACATTAGTAAAGGGCTATTTCATGGGCATACCTATTCGGCAAATCCATTAGCTTGTACGGCTGCTTTAGCAGGTATCGATTTATTACGATCGGAAAACATTCAACAAAATATTAAAACTATTATCACTTCCCATAATGTATTTAACGAGCATATTAGAACACACCCAAAAGTTAAGTCTACAAGGCAAGCAGGCGTTATTTTTGCTCTGGATTTAAACGTAGAAATGAAACGTTATGGTAATTTACGAGATAAGTTATACCAATTCTTTTTAGAACATGGTGTATTTCTTCGTCCTTTAGGAAATACTATTTACATTCAAGCGCCTTATACTATTACTAAAGAACAATTACAGAAGGTTTATCTCGTTATTGAAGATGTCTTAGAAATCGTTTAGTGCATTGTATACTAGGGGTAAAGCTTTCAAAATATCATTCAAGACTTAAGCGGGCTTTTATTATCTAAGGTAGATCCGAGTAATAAACCATTTCCAAAAACATTTTAGCATTAGAATTTTCTTCCATACCAGCTTTTAATTCTTTAAAAACACCAGCTACCTTTATTTTTTTATTAGGCAATTTTTCTTTGCTTTTAGCATGCGCTATTATAAAGGTTTCCGAATGCAGATCATCTTTTAACTCATAGATATCATACGCATCAATTAACGGCACCATAATAAATGTTGTGGTCTTCCCAGTCATTACAGGCACCATAATAAACCCATTAAAATCTGTTTTGGAAGTTATCATTTCTGGTATTCCAGTGAGTATCGCACTTGATGATAAAACCCCTTTACCAATTGCCTCAGAAGGTATCATTTTTTGAGGTGTAAATTTGTGATAACCTTTTTTTAGTTTATCCTCCATTTTAGAAAGCAACACCATCTTATTGCTTTCAGCCAATTCAGAAGTAGCTAATTCAAAAAACAAAATCATTTTCTGGATATCATTAAAAACCCCTCCAACCTTACCCAATTCGGCTTGAGATATCACACCATCATTTGCTTTCGTCAAAATATTATAAAATCGTCCGCCATTATCTAAAGAGGCAATGGCCTCATCGACGTATTGATAAACATTTACTTTTTTCATTTTCTTCTACTTTAATAAATAATAAGTATCAAAAAACAAGATTTCGTTACATTTAAAATTAAACATGATGTTTCTTAAAATAGAGATGTATATCTATTATTTTTGTCAAAAATAAAATCCATTGCAAAAACCAATCTCAATAACCGCCATTTCATCTATTTCTCCGTTGGGAAAATCCTCGGACGACGCATGGAAAAATTATCAAAACAACAAGCATTGTCTTTCGGAAGAATCATTTAACAATGAAACTGCTTTAGTAGCCAAAATTCCTAAAGATACCAGAAAAGAGATTGAATTGTTACGCGAATCGGATTCTAAATACAAATCACTCGATGACACTGTTCTATTTGCCATCTATGCATCACGACAAGCTATAAAACTAGCCCATTGGAATGCTTCTGATAATTTCGGTATCAATATTGGGTCGTCTCGAGGAGCTACACAGCTTTTTGAAACTTATCATAAAGATTTTCTCAAAAAGGACAAAGCCAAAACATTAAGTTCCCCTACAACAACATTAGGCAACATATCGTCTTGGGTGGCTCATGATTTACAAACGCAAGGGCCAGAAATTAGCCATTCAATAACTTGCTCGACTGCATTACATGCCATGCTTAATGGTATTGCATGGATTAACTCTGGGATGTGCAACAAATTTTTAGTTGGAGGTAGTGAAGCTCCTTTAACTCCATTCACAATTGCACAGATGCGAGCGCTAAAAATATACGCTCAAATAAAATCAAATAAAGAATCTTACCCATGCCAGGCGTTACATCTCAACAAAAAACAAAACACTATGATTTTGGGTGAAGGTGCATCCATTGCTTGTTTAGAAGCAGGTGACAAAGAAAATGCCCTAGCACTTATAAAAGGATTTGGTTATGCCACCGAAATTTTAGAGCATAATATTTCAATTTCTAGTGATGCCCAGTGTTTTCAAAAATCGATGAAAATGGCTTTAGGGAACCTAAGCCCTGATGAAATTGATATTATTGTAATGCATGCTCCTGGTACTATAAAAGGTGATTTAAGTGAACAAAAGGCCATTGAAAAAATATTTTGCAACAAAACACCTGCTTTAACAACTAATAAGTGGAAGATAGGCCACACCTTTGGAGCATCTGGATCGCTTAGTATTGAATTCGCTGTCTTAATGTTACAAAACCAAAAATTTATCGATATTCCCTATTTAGAAAACCAAGAAACACCAAAAAGAATAAAAAATATTCTTGTAAATGCTGTTGGTTTTGGTGGGAATGCAGTGTCGATTTTACTTTCAAAATAGTATGGTGAAATGATTTAAATCAAATGATTTTATTTTTTAAATCACTTACCAATTTTTTCATATGCTGATTTCTTAACAAACCTCCATAGGCATAGTCACTTAAAAAAATATGGGGAGCCCAATTTGCTTCAATGATAAGCGGTCCGTTTTGAGTAATGGCAACATCCCAACCTATAAATCTGTCTGGTATAATTTTAACAGCATTTACAACTTCTTCACAAGCTTCTTTAAAATAAGGAATTTTAAATCCTTCAAACTTAAAACCGCTATCGGGGTGTTCATAAATATCACCTCCTCCATACTCTAGCATATAAAGACCAGATAGTTTTAAAGTACCATCATTTAAATTAACTCCAACAAAGAAACCGCCAGAAGAGGCATTATCTACAGAACTATCTCCAACGCCAAATCTCATAAACGAACAAACTAATTCGATATCGCCTTCTGAAGTAATCAGCGAAATAATTCGTATTGTATTCACACATTTACTATGTATTTTATTAATCTCTTTATGCTGATGTATAATTTCAGTGTGGACAAAACGTCCATTAATTATCGTTTCATATTTGTCATCAACTTCAGAAGCTAATCCTTTTTGACTGATTTTAAAACAGCCTTTACCTCCATATTCTGAGGGTGGCCTAAAAAAAATGGCATTGGTATCTAATGAAGCAAATACTCTTTCAAAAAAAAGAACAAGTTCTTCTTTCGTATTAATTTTTTCATTTTTATTATTAAAACAAAAACAACTTCCAAAATTATGACTTATTAATCTTGGAGAATTAATTGAGGCCTTTTCACAAAACAAAGCAAAAACCAACTTGTTATTAAATAATGATTTGTATTCAGGCTTGTGCAACTCAGAGTTGCTTCCAATTGCAACAACTTCCTTGGTGCTTAAATAATCCAAATAATTTTTAACATCCTTTCTATATAAAAATTTAAAATAGTAAAACGGAATCTCCTTTTTTGTAATTAAAAGAATAAAAATTTCCTTAATTACTTTTAGAAAGCCTTTCTTGTTTTTATCTTTAATAAAAACCTTTATCCTACCAATGTCTGTAAAATTTCTCATGATTTAAAAACAGCCATTCAATATTCAAAATACGGATTAAATTATGACTGCTTTTTTAATGCTTCAACAATGTTTTTTACGTGTTTGTTTTTTAATAATCCGCCAGAAGTTATATTACTAATAGGAATATGGGGCTCTGCATTAGTCTCTATAATCACAGGGCCATTCGATGTTATTGCAACATCCCAACCAATTAATCCATCAGGGATAATTTTGGCTGTATCTAACACAAGGTCGCATGCTTCTTTGTAATACGGTATTTTAAATCCTTCAAATTTATACCCACTATCTGGATGTTCTGTTATTTCTTCTCCTCCATGTTGTGACAAATAATGCCCTATAGGTTGTAAAGTGCCATCTTCTAGATTAATTCCAACAAAAAAACCTCCAGACGTAGCATTATCAACAACACTATCTCCAACACCAAACCTTATAAAGGCACTAATTATTTCAATATGCCCTTCAAGAGTCAATAACGAAATTATCCGCAAAGTATTTACCGATTTACTATGTATTTTGTTAATATCATCATGCTGCTTAACCACTTTGGTATGAACAAAATTACCATTGACTAAATTTTGATATAAACCATCCAAATTATTTTCAATATCTTCTTTCGTAATTTTAAAACAACCTTTCCCCCCATAATCAGATGGCGGTCTAAAAAACAAGGCATCTATCTTATTTTTATCAAATAGCACTTCAAAAAAATCTACAAGCTTTTCTTTATCTGTAATTTTTACGACTTCATTATTAAAGAAAAAATTAGAACCCAAATTATAACTTATTAATTTTGGAGTTTTTATGGATATCCTTTCACAAAATAGAGCAAAATAGAGCTTGTTATTTATCAAAGCAACATAATCTGGATTATGTAAAGACCTGTGACCTACCAATAGTAACTGTTCTTTAAAGCTCACGTAATCCAAATAGTTAGTCACGTTTTTTCTATATAAATATTTAAAATAATAAAAAGGTATTTCTCTCTTTTTAATCATAAGAATTATAACCTCCTTTATCATTTTAGGAAAGCTCTTTTTATTAGGATGTTTCAAGAAAACTTTTAATCTATTCATATTTAAAATTTACGATTTAAAGATACATATAAAGTAAATAAAACAGTATATTATCTTCATTTACTTAAGCACTAGTAAATATACAGCTCCATTAACTTTATAAAAATAGTCCCTTAGATTTAGAGCTTATTAATTAGAAAAATATTGAAAGTATGTCCTATTTAATTAGTATTTTTGATATTGCTAATTAACTTGATTTATGAGCGAGATAAGACACAACTGGACCAAAGAAGACATATTAAATATTTACAACAAACCTTTAATGGAATTGCTTTATGAAGCAGCCACAGTTCATCGTTTACATCACGATCCTAATGTCGTACAAGTATCCACTTTATTATCTATAAAAACGGGGGGGTGCTCTGAAGATTGTGGCTATTGTCCACAGGCAGCACGTTATCACACTGATATTGAAGGGAACAATTTAATGTCTGTACAGCAGGTAAAAGCGCAAGCTTTACGCGCAAAAGCTACAGGCAGTTCTCGTGTTTGTATGGGTGCAGCCTGGAGAAATGTGAAAGACGGGGAAGAGTTTGACGAGGTTTTAGAAATGGTACGCACCATCAACAAACTAGACATGGAAGTATGTTGTACTTTAGGAATGATTACTGAAAACCAGGCAAAACGCTTAGCCGAAGCCGGTTTATATGCCTACAATCATAATTTAGACTCCTCGGAAGAATATTATAAAGAAATCATTTCAACTCGTGGTTATCAAGATCGATTAGACACCATTGACAATGTGCGCAAAACCAACGTTACTGTTTGTAGTGGTGGTATTATTGGTATGGGTGAAAACCTAGAAGACCGTGCTGGCATGTTGGTTGCACTATCGACTCTTAATCCGCAGCCAGAATCGACACCTATCAATGCCTTAGTAGCCGTTGAAGGTACTCCTTTAGAAGATGAAAAACCTGTTGAAATCTGGGACATGATTCGTATGGTTGCCACGACCCGTATTGTCATGCCAGAAACTCAAGTACGCTTAAGCGCTGGGAGAACGCAAATGTCTAAAGAAGGACAGGCCATGTGCTTTTTTGCTGGTGCTAATTCTATTTTTGCTGGAGATAAATTATTAACAACGCCTAACCCTGATGTTAACGAAGACATGAAAATGTTTGGATTGCTAGGTTTAAATCCACAAAAGCCATTTACTAAAAAAGTACAACCACAAACAGTAGAAGCTGGCGATTCTAAATTTGAAGCTTTAGGTGAAAAACCTAAATGGACACGCCCAGAACATACTATTGAGCGTAATGAGGCTGCTAAAGAAAAAGCAAAAACTTTAAAATAATAATATTTTTAAATAAGCTGGAAGTATTCCCATCTTTTGGTCTAACCTAATATAGGTTTTAATTTTCTATATTTTTATAGATCGACTAAACAGAAAATCTATCATGGTTTAATTAAATAAGGCAACTCTCAAAATACTATTTCTGTTTTCGTAACGTTTTCTTAACTTTGAAAAACTAAACTATTTAAGTATTGGCACTTAATCTGCAAGATATCCCTCGTGTAAAAACCATTACTAGAGAGGATTTTTTAAAATCCTATTTTAATCCGCAAAAGCCTGTAGTTATTGAGCGCTTTATAGAGGATTGGCCCGCTTACACTAAGTGGAATTTAGATTATATGAAAGCCATTGCTGGCAATATCACCATTCCACTTTACGACGACAGGCCCGTAGACTATAAAGATGGGTTTAATGAACCACATGCAAAAATGAAGATGAGCGACTATGTGGATTTACTAAAAAAGGAACCTACAAAATATCGTATTTTTCTTTGGAATGCTTTAAAAGAAATACCCGAATTACAGAAAGATTTTAGTTTCCCAGACTTTGGTTTACGACTCATGAAAGGCGTTCCTATGTTATTTTTTGGAGGACGCGATTCCCATACTTTTATGCATTATGATATTGATTTAGCCAATATTTTTCATTTTCATTTTGAAGGTATCAAACAAATTATTCTGTTTGACCAAAAGCAAAGCAAATACCTATATAAAATTCCGCATTCTTTAATTACTAGAGAGGATATCGATTTTAACAACCCTGATTTTGAAAAATGGCCCATGCTTAAAAAAGCTAAAGGGTACGAAACAGAGTTAAGACATGGTGAAATTTTATATATGCCAGAAGGGTATTGGCATTATATGCGTTATGTAACACCTGGGTTTTCCATGAGCTTACGAGCTATAGCTAGAAATCCGAAAAACTTTAGCAAAGCGATATACAATCTGTTAATTATGCGTAATTACGATAATGTGATGAGGCGCTTAAAAGGTCAAAAATGGATTGACTGGAAAAACGAGCAGGCCATTATAAGAACCCATAAAAATACGCATGCTACGGTATGAGTTCATTGGCTTTTTCGTACACCAAATGGGATTCCCACCCTTTATAGAGTAAATAGTCGATTAATTTCTTCCGTTTCTTAAACTTGTCGGCTTCATTGATTGAATTTACCTTTTTTTCGGCTAAATTATTGAAAATTCCGACATACTCCTCATTTTCTATTTCGCCAAGTGCTTGATTTATATTAACTTTGAGCACGTCTTTTTTCTTAAGTTCATAAGTTAAACGCCGTCGGCCCCAATATTTGATTTTAAGCTTACCGCTTACAAATGTTTTGGCAAAACGTTCTTCATTAAGAAAGTTATGTTCCAAAAGGTGAACGATTATAAGGTCTATCGCCTCTGGAATCATATGCATACTTATTAGTTTTTGCCTAACTTCTTGATGACAACGTTCTTGATACACACAATAATGCTCTAATTTTCTAGTGGCTTCTTGTACCGTGTATGTTTTTTTTGATACCTTCATGGCTTCAAAAATATAAATAGTATAGATTAACTAAGAATAAAAAATATAAAAAACCAAATCTTATATTTAAAACTTAACATAATATAAAAAATTGCTAAATATGAAATCTCTCACCTTTTTAATTATATGCTTATGCGTGGTTTCTTTTGGGTTCGGACAAGAAATAATATCTTATAGTTCAAATGCTAATGCTGCATGCAGTGGGGTCATCTCATTTGATTCCAACATTGATTTAGCTTCCTCCTCTGGAGTTTGTAGAGGTTCTGGAATTACTGCAAATGCAGGAGGTACATATAATTCTAGAGGCTGGACAACATCTTCATCTATAGATGCTAATGACTATTTAGAATGGACTGTAACTCCAGATTTGGGCTATGAAATCGATTTAACAACAATGGATTTGACATACGACAGAAGTGGATCTGGCCCAACGATGGTTGATATTCAAGTTGATACAGGCTCTGGATTCTCGTCTGTTTTTACTGATGCCTCGGTTTCACCTGGAACTGAAGATAATAATGGGATCGATTTATCAGCATATACCAATATTACTGGAACAATCACATTCAGGCTTTATGCTTTTAATGCTACGTTAGCAGCAGGGACTTTTGATATAGATGAAAACACTGCTACAGATAAAGGTATTATAATAAATGGGTCTGTTAATGCTTTACCTGCTTGTTCTGGTTTAACAACCACATGGAATGGTGTCACTTGGGATAATGGCGTACCAAATTTAACAATGCCTGCGGTTATAAACAGCTCATATAATACAAGTACAGCAAGCTTAAGTGTCTGTAGTTTAACTGTTAATAACAATTCAACTTTAACAGTAAATGACAATACATTTATAGAAATTCAAAACGACATTACGGTTGATGCCGGGAGTACTATTAATGTTAGACCCTATGGCTCTGTAGTGCAAAATGATGATGCTGGTGTTATCACAAACAATGGAACTATGGTGGTTACAAAAACAACCTCCCCTTTAAGCAACTGGTATGAGTATACTTATTGGAGTTCTCCTGTATTTGGAGAAACTATAGGTAGCGGATTGAGCGATTCGGATGTAAACAGACGTTTTTCGTTTAATGCAGCTAATTTTGAAGATGCTACTATGGAAACTGCAAATGACAACACAGCGGTTGCTGGTCAAGATGATATTGATGATAATGGCGATGATTGGTCTTTTGTTAGTGGAGCTACTACAATGACGCCAGGAATCGGTTATGCAGCAATGCATAAAGAAAGTGTATTTGTTGGTCCTGGCTCGCCTCCTTACCAATTTGACTATACTTTTACTGGAGATTTTAATAATGGGATTATTACAGTACCTGTTGTTAGAAATGATGGATCTTCGCTTGATAATAATTGGAATCTTATTGGAAACCCTTACCCATCTGCTATTAGTATCTCAGATTTCTTTACACAAAACACATACAATGCTGCTACAAATACAGCAGGAACATTGGAAGGAGCCATATACCTTTGGTCTCAAAATACACCTCCTTCTTCGACAGCAAACGGTAATCAACGATTAAACTTTGCTACATCAGATTATGCAACCCACAATGGCACTGGAGGTGCAGCTGGAGGAGATGGTGTGACACCTAATGGTTATATTCCTTCTGGTCAAGGTTTTTTTGTTTCCTACTCTCAAACTAGGCCTTCTAGTTCTGGAAATGTTATTTTCAACAATGCTATGCGTGGTACCACTAATGACAACAGTCAATTCTTTAAAAATTCCAACTCAAAAAAGAAATCCAGTAATTCTGATGTCAACAAAATATGGGTTAACTTAACATCTGATAATGGTGTATATAACCAAATTTTGGTAGGATATGTTAATGGAGCCACTAATGACGATGATGGCACTTTTTATGATGCTCATAAAATTGTTGCGCCAACTACTTATGCGGCCTTATACTCAAACATAGAAAATTCGAACAAAAAATTTGCAATACAAGGCAAAGATCCAAATAGCATTAACAATGACGAGGTCATTAAACTTGGTTTTAAAACGATCATTGATGTTGCGACCTTATACAAATTATCGATTGCCAAATTACAAGGTGCTTTCTTAACAAATAACACGATTTACCTAAAAGATAATTTACTTAATAAGCTACATGATTTATCTGCTTCCAATTACACTTTTACATCCGAAGTTGGTGAATTTAATGATCGTTTTGAAATTGTTTTTAATGCCAGTGCTGCCTTATCTACAGATGATATTTCTTCAAATAAAAACGACTTGAGCATTGTTGAATTAGATAATGATCGCGTACAATTTAAATCGTCAAATAGTACCAGCATTAAAACAGTAGCCATTTTTGATCTTTTAGGCAGACAACTATACCTATTTGAAGGTCAGAAAAACGCTGAAACGTATACCCTTTCTAATTTAAACAGTTCAATTTATATAGCTGAAGTAGCATTATCAAACGGCGCTGTGATTTCTAAAAAAGCAGTAAAAAAATAGTTTTACAAACTATATTTTAAAGATAAAATAAGATTTCTTCCTGCTGCTGCTATTCCAGAAGAATATGTTTTGTAACGTTGGTCTGTAATATTTTCTAAACTGGCTGTAACCGTAGTAGAATTGCTTACTTGACATTGAACCCTAAAATTCAATGTATACCATGAAGGGCTATATGGATTTCCATTAGCATCAAGTGCATAGATATAATCTTTTCCTATTTCAGAAGGCGCCAATTCGTTAAATGAAAGTTCGTTGTTATAATTTGCGAATACATCTAATTTTAATCCGTTAGATGTCCAAACGAGATGTGTATTTCCAAAATTTGGTGCTACATGACGAATAGGGACCTCCATAGCGTCATCTTCTTCTGTTCCACCTATAATACTATATTGAGACGTTAAATCAATATGGCTTGTAATCGCTGCTTTTAAACCAACCTCAAAACCATAAATCCAGGCTTTTGAGGCATTTTGTATGGCTTGTACTTTGCTTAATTCGCCATCATAAAAGATCTCTATATTGCCGTTTAAATTATAATCTCTACGCACTAAAGCATTATCTAAGTAGGTATAATATGTACTCATATCTAGCACTAACTTTTTATTGAAATCCAGTTTCACTCCTAATTCTCCCCCATAAGCATATTCTGGCCTTAAGGTTTCGTTAGGCACAACAACAGAACCTGGTTCCGAGTCAAACACCTTACCAATATCATCAATATTAGGTGCTCTAAAAGCTGAAGATGCATTAAGCTTCCATTGTATTGTTCTATTTGGCGACCATCTAATGCCTGCTGTTCCTGTTAGTGCTCCTGCTTTGTTTTTAGATGATTCGAAGGGTAAATTTAAAAAGACATTATTTTCTTTAAAGTTGGCCTTGGAAACAATATGATTAAAACGTAAACCCGATTGAAAAACAAACTTCGTATTTGGTTTATACTTTATACTAGAATATATAGCTGCAGATTGCCAACTAGCTCCGTTTGGGTATCTTGAAACCGATGGTGAACTCATATTGGTTGCTATATTTTCTTCCTTTCCGTGAGACATAACTTTGTTATACACATATTCCAATCCATAAAAAAATTGTGTTTTTGGACTCAATGTTTTTTCCAAATCCAAGTTAAAGGAATAGGCATCTACTACTTCTTCCCTAATATTCTTTATAGTAGATTGAAAATCTCTATCTAATCTACTTTCTTGAAAATTTTGATACGCTAGAGTTACTTTAATTTTATCATGCAAATTAGAATTACTGCTCAACTTAGTAACCTGAAGATTAGACATAAACCACTTCTGTGGTCCGTACTGCCATTCAGCAGAACGTAAAGTATTATTTCTATATCTTATTAAACGATCGTATCTTGGAATATGAGATGTTTTGGTGTAATACAGCCCCAAATCAAAACTCAAGTTTTCATAGGGCACGTAACGAACTTTTTGCATCATATTTAATTGATCGTACCCAGAAAACTTTTGAACCAATGGGTCTTTATTTTCAGTAATAATATCCCCTGCGTTAGTTGCCAAAACAAACTCAGGTCTTAAATACTCATCAGGGCCATTGGTACCCATTTTTAGATCCCCAAAATCGGTATAACTTCCGTTGGTCACAAAGCCCCATTTTTTATATCCCAAATTAAAATCAAAATGACCTGTTCTTTCGTTACTGGCCGTAGCATGTCTTGCAATAATATTGGTTTTAAATAACAAGGAATCTGAATGTGATAACTTCGGTTGTTGGGTATAAAAACTCATAACACCACCAATAGCATCACTTCCATAAATTACAGAACCTGAACCTAAGGTAACTTCTGTACTTTGAACCGAAAACGGATCAATAGCGATCACATTTTGTAAATTCCCCCCTCTAAAAATAGCATTGTTCATTCTTACACCATCAACAGTAATTAATAATCTATTGGTAGCAAAGCCTCTGATCATAGGACTTCCTCCTCCTAATTGACTTTTTTGAATAAAAACTTTTCCTGTATTTTCTAATAAATCGGCACTTGTTTGTGGATTTGAAAATTGAATGCTTGCCGTATTGACACTAATTATTTTTTGGGGAATGTCTCTTTTACTTTGCTCAAACTTTGATGCAGAAATGACAATCTCTTCTAAATCTTGGGTATTGGAGCTTAAATACACTCTATTTGAGTTTCCTAATTGAAGTTTTGTTATTTTTTTTAAAATATGTGATAAATGTTTAAAATAAATGATTTCTGTGTCTGAAAACTTGCTTAAGTCTGCTTCTCCTCTAAAGTTAGTTACAACACTTTGCGACTTGTCCACATTATATATAGCCACTCCAAAAACAGGTTCTTTTGTCTGTTCACTAAAAACCTTTATATTTTGTGCCTGAAAAGATATAGAAGCAAGTAAAAAGAAGAAAATGGTATAAAAAAACTTCATGTTTTCAATTAAAAACTTGATTAAATATCTGCAATGACTTAGGTGTTTTAAAACTCCCCAAATGTAATTCAAAATATAGCAAAATCATACTTAAAAAGGATTGTCTTTTCTTAGCACTAATCTCTATACTAGACAATGCATCAAATGTTGTGCCTAATAGTTGTTTTAAAAGCGTTAAATTCTCCCCAGATATTGTGTATCTATGCTGGGATTTAGCCTCAAATTTACCCTCGATTAAATTAAAAAAAGGGTAATCTATATTTTTTATATCGGGGTAAAACCCTAAATACTTAGTCAAATTAAGTAAAAATAATAAATGGAAATTTGAATATTCTGAATGTGTATCAAGCCACAATAATGTGGTCTCAATATAACTATAAAGTGTTTCGTTTTTTTCTTCTTCTTTTAGTGTATTCGATAAAACTTCAGATAAAAACATAACTATTGAACTCTTTAAGACGTTAGAGTGCACACTTGTATAAATATGGTTCAACTTAGTCTCTTTTATAGCTTGTAATGACCTATTGCTCTTATGCACAACTACTAATTGCAACTGTGAGAGTAACTGAAAATAAGCTACTTTAGAATGCCCTTTTTTACTTTTTAAAACACCCTTTAATAAAAAACTAACAATCCCTAATTGTTGTGTATAGCACTTAACTATTAAGTCGTTATCTCTATATTTTAATTTAGACAAAACAATGGCATCTGTAGTAATCAACATTATCTAACAACCATTAATTTTAAAACTTTAGTTTCAAAAGAGTCCAAATCTGAGAGCATGATTAAATAGACTCCTGAAGCAACAATATTATTTGCCATATTTTTTCCATTCCAATAAGCGGTTCCTCCATCTATTTCGAGATTGAACCCCCTATATCTTTGGTTCGTTCTGGATTGGGCTTCGGCAACTAAATTACCTTCAATATCTGTTATCTTAATATTTACATTTTCTGATATATCCTTAATCTTTACTTTTTCGTCTACAATATTAAATGTTGGCCTAACTGGATTGGGATAAACAAAAGTACTTTCTAAATCTTCTAATGGACCAGACCCTCCAGAAAGAAATGACACCAACCCTCTGCTAGTTGCTATATAAACAACACCGTTGACTTCATCCAATAAAACATCATTGATACTATTTGAAGGCAATGGCGAATTATCTTTAGTAAAATGAAATATTGTTTTCTGTCCATCAGAAGAAAAATAAAACAATCCAGAATCTGCAGTTCCTATCCATTTATTATTAGAGCCATCTACTTCTATATCTACAATAGATTGTTGGAACAACAGTTCTTTTGCTACACCATCTTCTTCAATAATAATTTCTTCAACTCGAATATTATCATCATCAAAAAAATTTGATATGTTATACAAAACTCTTAACCCTAAATTTGTTCCAATCCATAGCTGATTTCTTTTATCCAGAGTTACTACATTTACAATATCTGACGGCATATTTTTCTCTTCTCCACTGATATTCTTTAATAGAGGAGTGCCATTATTTTCGTTAAAACCTATCAAGCCATAATTGAAACTTCCAAAAAATAAATTATCAAAATCGTCAAAGATTATATTTGAAAACCCTAAATTAGATTGAGGATCTGCTATTAAACCCGAAAAATCAAAAGATGTCCAACTTCCATTTAAAAATTTATTGAGTGGCCTGTCTGTTCTACCATTTAAAACCCACAATACATCATTATTATAATTTGAAGCTGATGTTAAATAAAAATTATTAATAAAAGGATTTATGGTACTATTGTCTTGATTATATATATTTATTATATTTTTATTATTTATATCAATTAAACCAGAAAAATAAGAACTTATATATACTTGTCCTGAATCAAAAGGATTTACAGATATATGTGATAAAAAATATGGGGTTTCGACTTTAGATTGTATTGTATCATATACAATATTGTTCCACTCCTCATCCAAAAAATGACTAATTCCCGACCTCCTTAATCCCCCACTCCAAGCATATCTTGAAGAATATCCTCCATGAACTCCCCAAATTTCTTTTCCTGAAATTTTAATTTCAAAAAAACTATTTAAAAGTGGGCTTTCTGGATGAATTTCTTCGAAAATCAATACATTGTTTAATGTTGTTTTTAAAATTCCATGCCCTGGTTTACCATTAGATTTAGACCCAGTAGTTCCAATATATAATTCATCATTCTCAAAAATTGTAGATTTAGTAAAGTCCACATCAAAATCAATACTTCTAGAAATTTGGGCAAGTGTATTAAACGCTTCAGAATACACAAAAACATCATTTCTTGTATTAGTAACTAGCCTATCTCTAAAACTTCTAAAACCTAAAATCTCACTCGAATAATTAGTTAATTCAGCAGAGGTATTATTGTTAATTTCATATACACGATTATCAATTGAAGCTCCAAATAAACTATTACCTACTACTTGTACTCCTATCCAGTTATTTAACGAAATATTTTCCCATTCCTCAAAACTAATTAAGTTAGAGTTGTCTAAATCACCTCTATATAACCCTGTATCTGTAGCAGCATATAAATAACCTTCAAAAACACATGTTTGATTTACTTTAGATTGTGCCCCATTCAATCCTAAAAAGTATGTGTCTCCGAATTCAAATGCTGCTATATCATACAATAATACTCCGAAACCCGTAGAAATATATACATAATCATCATAAACATTAAAATGAGTAATTCTTTTTTTATCAGCGGGAATTGTGAGTTTATTAATTATATCAATTACAAAAACAAAATCATTATTCAATTCATCATAAATTTGTATCAAACCTTCTTCAAACCCAATAAGCAATAAACCCTTCTCTTCAACATAGTTTATAGTCGAGATAATTTCCCCTGATAGCCCATGAATTGTAGACAGTTCTTTTATATTCTTTGTTTGAGTATCATAGATAAAAATAGCATTCTCTGAAGCTCCATAAATTTTATTAGTTCCTTGAGAAATGTCTTTTATATCAAGATATGAAAAGTAACCAGTCCAAGATTCTGAAAAATCTTGAGAATACTGCATTAAAGGAGCTAGACAAATAATAAATACTAATATTTTTTTTAACATAAATGTTCTTTAACACTTTTAAATATATAGATATATAGATATATAACGTATTTTGTTTTTATATAATATACTTTATTTTTGAAAGTACAAATTGTATTGTGATTATTTATTAATTAGAACCTTTACTTAACTTTTCAATAGTAATTTTTTTTGCCTCAATCTTCTATTTCTAGGCAAAAACCGTAATTCTAATAGATACCAAGATAAAACCGCTAAAACAAATACAATTAATAAGATTACTAAGCTTATAATAATAGGATTATATTTATTAAATAGTTTATAATGAACAAATATTTGTATTGTCGGGAAATGATAGATGTAAATACCATATGTAAAATCGCCATATTTCCCGAAATTGTTAAGACTTTTAAAACTATAAGCAATATAAAAAACCATAAATCCAAATACCACTGGTTTCAAAATATTTATTTTAAACAGATATTGTTCCATAAAAAATAAAATCAAACAGGGTAAAATAATATAATGCTTCCATTTGATAAAAAAATTAAAGTTTTTATAGAACACAATTCCGGAAATGAAAAAAGCTAAAGCTCCAGGCAATTGTTTTGCTATTCTATACATATCTATGGAAACAAAATAATTATAATAGCTTATTGAGATTAAATAAATTATAATGCTGAAAACATAAATGTTATTTTTTTTAAACTTAATAAGAAAATAAAAAAAAGGAATCAATAAATAAAAAGCTTCTTCAACTTTAATGGTCCAAAGAGCTCCATTTACAGCACATATCATATTACCTTCAAACACCCCTGGCAAACAAGGTTCTATATAGTTTTGAAATGTTAAATTTGCAGCTAAATATTCCCAAAATTGACTACTTAAAAAATAATTAGCAGCAGAGTTTTTTGATATCAAAAAAAAAGATACAGCACAAAAGATTATTAAAAAAAAATATGCAGGTACTATTCTTCGTATCCTTTTAAAAACATATTCTTTGATAGTTTTGCTACTCTCATAACTTTTTGCGATTAAAAAACCGCTAATAATAAAAAAACCATTTATAGCTAAACGAGTATTGAAGAGCACTTCATAAGGTTGAAATATTTCAACCTCACTTAATTCGATCAAATGTGCGACGGCTACAGTTATAGCAAAAACAACCCTTAAAAAGTCAAAATTGTTAATATTTATATTATTCAATAATTTATAATTAAATTTCAAAATTATATGTATGATTTTGATAATCAAAATATAATCCGTCTTTTCTTTTTTCGAAACAAATATGCATAACTTAAAGTTATTTATTTTATGGGTATTACTTCTAAAAAGCTGTGATAAGTAGAAATTTTAGACAAAAAAAGCTTCTCATTTTTACGAGAAGCTTTTTGCTTATTTATCCACTTATGATTAAATTATACAATACCCTGTGCCAACATAGCGTCTGCTACCTTTACAAATCCAGCAATATTAGCCCCTTTAACATAATCTATATAGCCATCTTCTTCTTTTCCATACTCTATGCAAGCATCATGAATATTGGACATGATGTCTTTTAGCTTTAAATCGACTTCTTCTCGAGTCCAATTAAACCTCAAAGAGTTTTGGGTCATTTCAAGACCTGAGGTGGCTACACCTCCTGCATTTGACGCCTTACCAGGCGCAAATAATATTTTTGCTTTATGAAATGCCGTAATAGCTTCCTTAGTCGATGGCATGTTTGCTCCCTCACTTACACAAATACAACCATTGCTTAAAAGTGTATTCGCATTATCTTCATTAAGTTCGTTTTGGGTTGCACATGGTAATGCTATATCGCATTTAACCTCCCAAGGTGTTTTCCCTTTTACAAATTTAGCGTTAGGATACGCTTCTATATACTCGCTAATTCTTCCTCGCTTTTCATTCTTTAACATCATAACAAAAGCTAACTTTTCAGTGTCTATGCCTTCGGCGTCATAAATATAACCTGACGAATCTGAAAGCGTTAAAACTCTACCTCCTAACTGTATTGCTTTCTCCGCAGCATATTGTGCTACATTCCCAGAACCAGACACTACAACATCTTTCCCTTCAAAGCTATCCGCCTTGGTTTCAAGCATTTTTTGTGCAAAATAAACCGTACCATAACCTGTTGCTTCTGGTCTAATTAACGACCCTCCCCAGGACATACCCTTACCTGTTAAAACACCAGTAAAACTATTCTTTATTTTTTTATACATTCCAAAAAGAAAACCAATTTCTCTTGCCCCAACACCTATATCTCCAGCAGGCACATCTGTATTATGACCAATATGCCTGAATAATTCACTCATAAATGCATGGCAAAAGCGCATAATCTCGTTATCGCTCTTCCCTTTAGGGTCAAAATCACTCCCTCCTTTTCCACCTCCCATAGGCAGTGTAGTAAGACTATTTTTAAACACCTGCTCAAATGCTAAAAATTTTAAAATACTCATATTAACCGTTGGGTGAAAACGTAGACCTCCTTTATATGGACCTATTGCAGAATTCATCTGAATTCTATACCCCCTATTAACTTGTATTTCTCCTTGATCATCAACCCAGCAAACTCTAAATGTTATAACCCGTTCTGGTTCAACCATCCTTAAAAGAATGTTTTTACCATAATATATGTCATTATCTATTATATATGGAATAACAGTTTCTGCAACTTCCTCTACAGCTTGTAAAAATTCTGGCTCATGGCCATTTCTTTGTTTTACTAAGTCTAAAAATGATTCTACATTACTTTTCATATACACAAAATTGTATTATTATTTATTGATTAGGCAATTTAAGGATGCAAATATACGGTATCTTTAAAAAATACGTCGATTTTTTTTGAAATTCGCAATAAATAATTCCAATATCTCTTTAATAGAAATCTATTGTTATTTGATTATTTTTTTAATAGAAAATTACAAAGATTAAAAATGTTTAATTATATTTATATTAAAGATTGATTTTTTGAAATTCACAATAAATAATTTCTATATATTTGGAAAAATCTATGAACACTTTGTTAGTTTATCGATAAAATTTGTTAGTTCACCGAGTTTTTCTATATTTGTTGTCAATTATGCCTCAAAAAAAAACAAAACTTACTATGCTTAACATGAAACATGTAGCTTCTGCTTTTTGCTTATTTGTTATTTTTCAAACAGCCAATGCTCAACTAGGTTTTTCTCATGAAATTGGGGTAATAGCAGGTCCTTTACAATTTAGATCAGATTTTGGTAGTCGTGAAGACTCAAAGACAAACTTTGGAAATACGGGATTTGGAATAGGAGTCGTGCACTATTTAAACTTCGCTTACAGAGCAGATTGCAATTGTTATACTACGGATACTTATTTCAATGACCATTTTAAATTAAGAAATGAAATATCCTGGAACAAAACCAAACTTGATCATTTTGGTAAGCATGTGGATCCTAGTAAAACTACTGCAGATGCAGATAGGTTAAGAGGCCATAAAGGTGTTGCTAAAAATTTAGATATAGGCACACAACTAGAATTCTATCCACTTAGTATACGCTCTTTTCAATCTTTTAGCTACAGGGTAGCGCCCTTTGTGAGTTTAGGAGTCCATTATACATCTTTTTCACCTGAAGTTAGTACCACTTACGAAAACCCAAACCCGCTTTTAACTGGAAATGTTCTGGAGCCTAGTAATTTTTATTCATCCTGGGATCCAGGATCGGTAGATGCATCTGCAGGTAGTACATGGTCGGTAGTTTCAAGTGTTGGTATACGCTACAAGCTTAATAAACTGTCAGATTTAATGCTCGATGTAAGATGGCAATACTATTTTAGTGATTGGGTAGACGGTCTTAATCATCAATTAAAATTCAATAAAAAGAACGATTGGTTATTATGGGTTAATGTTGGTTATATTTTCTATTTAAATTAACTAAAACTCATTCTAAAGCCTGCTTTAAATCGGCAATTAAATCATCAATATCTTCTATTCCAACGCTTAGCCTTATTAGAGAATCTACAACACCTGTTTTTTCTCTTTCTTCTTTTGGAATACTTGCATGTGTCATACTTGCTGGATGACCAGAAAGAGATTCAACACCTCCTAATGATTCAGCCAGAGTGAAGATTTTTAAATTCTCTACAATTTTGATAGACTCCTTCATATTATTTCCTTTAGTAGTGAAAGAAATCATCCCTCCAAAATCTTTCATTTGCGATTTCGCAATTTCATGATTGGGGTGGTTTTCGAAACCAGGCCAATACACATTTTCAATCTTAGGGTGCTCGGCCAAAAACTCAGCAACAGCTTTCCCATTTTCACAATGACGCTGCATTCTAATATGCAATGTTTTTATGCCTCTTAAAACCAAGAAGCTATCCTGCGGACCACAAATTGCACCACTGGCATTTTGTATAAAGTAAAGCTTATCCGCTAACGCTTTATCCTTAACCACTAAGGCTCCCATTACAACATCACTGTGTCCTCCCAAATATTTGGTTGCTGAATGCATCACTATATCTGCGCCTAAATCTAAAGGCTGTTGTAAATAAGGTGTAGCAAATGTGTTATCTACGGCTAACAGGATTTTATGCTTTTTTGCAATAAAAGAAACTGCTTTGATATCAATAATATTCATCATAGGATTGGTTGGTGTTTCAGCCCAAATGAGTTTCGTATTTGTATTAATATAAGCTTCAATATTTGATGCTTCTTGCATGCCTATAAAATGAAACTTAATTCCGAAATCTTGAAAAACCTTAGTAAACAATCGAAAAGAGCCTCCATATAAATCGTTGGTAGAAACAACTTCATCACCTGGTTTTAAAAGTTTAATAACAGCATCTATAGCAGCCAAGCCAGATCCAAAGGCCAATCCGTATTTTCCATTTTCAATACTTGCGAAAGCATTTTCTAAAGCATTTCTGGTAGGATTATGAGTTCTAGAATATTCATATCCCTTATGTCCGCCTGGAGTTGTTTGAGCGTAAGTAGATGTTTGATAAATTGGAGGCATCACAGCACTATAAGCCGCATCGTGCTTTTGACCTCCATGTATTACTTTTGTATTAAACTTCATATGCTTATTTTTATCCATTTTCAATTGCTACATGTAACCTTTGATGATTTAAATAATTATTACACTGTTTAACTAACAAATATTTCAACCATGTTGGCTGCATTTTAAAAGCCTCTATACAAAGGTAAGTTTAAATTCAATGCAGTAAAAGATATTTATAAATACAACTACATAAATTATTTATTCATAATTATTTTAAACTCTCAATATAAAATATTGAGAAATCATCAATCAATTCAAAAGCAATAATTATCTTTAATGTTCATTAATAGTTTATTGTATGCCTCTTAAAAAACCCTTTATATTTATATGCACATTTTTCATTTTTATGGCCTGTAAAAATGAAATAAAGTTAACATTTTCTGAAGTTAATATTTCAGCCAGCAACAATAAACTTGTTGAAGTAAACATTCCGAATGCTATTGGAAACGAAGATGTTGTTAATCGAATAAATGCGACAATTTCTAAAAATGTCATAGCATCATTACAAATTGGAGATCTCGATAATATGACATCAAAAACCATTGAAGAAAGCATTACTACTTTCAATAAAGAATTTCAAATGTTTAAGACCGACTTTCCAGAAAGCATGCAACCATGGGAAGCACAAATAGATGGTGAAATTATATTTCAATCCTTAGAAATTATAAGCATCGCTTTAACATCATATGTTAACACAGGTGGTGTACATGGAACATTAAATATTTCTTTTTTGAATTTTGAAACCCAAACTGGGCACTTAATTCCTAATGACAAATTATTTAAAGACATTGAAAGCTTTAAAAAAACAGCTAAAATTTATTTTGATAAAACCATTGAGGACAAAGACATTGTTTTAGAAAACACCAATATTTTCAAATTAGCATCAAATATAGCTTATAGCGATACAGGTATTGTATTACTTTACAATACTAATGAAATAATACCATACCCCACAGATATTATTGAGTTTACAATACCTTTCAATGAGGTGGGCCCTCTTTTAAATTTTGATAGCTTTTGAAAGTGCTAAAATATACCCAATATGCAGTCCTTCATGAAATAGCACAAATTGCAAAGCTTCGTCTACATTTGTTAATGTATTGCCCGTAGTAGAAACCGTATATGTATTATAAGTCTTAAAGATTTCGTTTTTATAGTCTGCCTCTGTTTTTTCTATAGTGGAAAATAGTAAGTCTTTTACCTCATTAACTTCTTCCTGTGTAATAAAACCTTCTGGCTTACTATCTTTTCTATATTTATCAATCATTTCATCAGATAATATTGTTGGCAACCCCGATAGTTTATAAACTAAAAGTTGCTCACTTACTACGATGTGGCCAATATTCCAAATAATATTATTATTAAATGTTTCTGGGATTTTATTTAAATCTTCTAGGCTTGTTCTTTCTAAAATATTTTTAAGAGATTTTCTTGTATTGGCTAATACTTCGAATGTGAATTTCATATTATTTATTTTTTGGATAAATATACTCCTAAATGGTATAATTACTTTTATTTTGTTGGAAATAGTTTTCACAAATAAAAGATATCTTTAATCAAGGGACTTATCGGATAAGTAACCTTAAAAAGGTAGACATGAACAAGTAAAAAATAAACACATGAAAAAAGTATATTATTTAAAAACCTGTAGTACCTGTATTAGAATATTAAAAGAGTTAAACCTGCCTTCTGAATTTGTTTTACAAGACATTAAAACTGAGGAAATAACAGTAAAGCAATTAGAGGAAATGAAAGCGCTTTCGGGGAGTTATGAGGCTCTTTTTAGTAAACGCTCCAAGCTTTACAAAGAAATGGATTTAAAAAACCAACAATTGGAGGAACGTGACTATAAGCACTATATACTTGAGCATTATACTTTTTTAAGCAGACCCGTTATAGTTAATGAAGGCCAAATTTTTATCGGAAATTCCAAAAAAACAGTTGAATCAGCTAAAATGGCTATACATTCTAAATAAAAAGTTATTTCTTATCGTTTTATTTCTTTATTATTTTAACTAATGTAATATTTCGTATCTTAGTTTTAAAGCATTTTATTATTGAATCTTGATATTACTAAATACCCCAATTTATTAGATAAAATAGATCTTTCTAGTAGCGATATTACAAATCAAATATTAAATTATAAACTTGAATTTTATAATTACAGGGATTCCAAGGTTGAATGGCAAATGAATCTGCCTATGTTTCTTGATACGTTTTATGATTTAATTATTAAAAACAATATAATACCGACTCAATCGGAACTTTGGCATGCCTACGAAAAAGTACTCCCAACAGATATAAATGATTCATTAAAAGGTATTAAAGCGCGATTATATAGAGCTTACCCTTCCTTAGTAAGAGACATCCATTTTAGTAAATATTTAGAAGAACATGTTATAAATGGTGCTAAAATTATTTATAATAAGGTATTAGATGTAGAACACGGTATTGATATCATTATTGATTTTAAAAACCAGTTATATGCACTAAATTTATTCACAAAAACTAAAAGAGCTTTTCTAGGTAGAGAAAAAAAATCTCATAGACATATTCACATAGACAATATAGTACCTATCGATTTGCCTCTAAAGCTTCAGGAAGAAAACAAAGTTGGCGACTTTTATTTGTTCAAAGAAAAACAACTTCATGAACTAAAATCTATTTTAAAAAAAATAATACGAAAGTCTTAGTATGATTATATAGAGAATACGAAAGATGATATATTATTTAGGAGTAACGAACTTTTTGCTTCACTAAAAACTTATCCAACCCTAATAGAAACAACGTTTTTTTTGTCAAATCTTGAATTCCCCATAATTCTATATGATTCATAGCAAAACTTACTTGTGGATTAGGCGCTTCCAATAAAAACAATTCAGAAGGATTTTTTTCTGTGTTATTGGCATGGGAGCATGCCTTATTTAAAGCAAGCTCAATATTTTTAGAAAACTGAATAAGTTCTTTTTGACTCAAGAATAATCCTGTGTTTTTAAAAACCAATTGTATTTTATTAAAGTCCTTAGCTGCACACCTTTTCCATTGAAAAGCGATTCCGAAATCATTGTAGCAAATGGTATTGATATCATCCATGATGATTAGTTTAAAATTAAGGTGTAATCAATGTCTTTCGTTTTTAATAACGTTAAAAAAATATCTTTTGATATATGTGTTAAAAGTGCTTGTAATTCCAGAATTTCTTGTCGCTTAAACATCAAAATAAGGTTTTGCTGCATGGAAGGGACTGGTATTTTTCTTTTAACCTTGGCAAAAGCATGTTTATGCTCCCAATAGTCCATTTCTATACCTAAAATATAGGCTTTGAATTGCTCGAACTCTTTTCGATTAAATTCAAGATAAATATTATTGAATTCGAGATGATATCTATAACATTGACAGCATATAGATAACTCGCCACTTTTTACTATTGATATGGTTTTTATATCACTGCACATATACTTTATATTTAGTAGCAATCAGATTTTATTTGATTTCTATTTAAAGGGGTGTTCAATTTGGAAATTGAAATATTCTCTAATGTGTCTAAAACATCATTTTGCATGGCTACCGAGCCACAGATCATAATAGTGCCGTTATTTTTTAAAACCCGACTTATTAAATCTGCTTTTTCCATAATTGAATTCTGGACATATTTTTTTTGGCTTTCCCCATTAGAAAAGCTCAAATAAATACCAGATAGTTTTTTGTTATAAAAAGCTTCGTCAATGTGTTTTGAATACATTTTATAAGATTCTTTTGTACGCCCTCCCCAAAACAAGTATGTTTTTGCCTCCTTATTCTTTTCATTATTAATCATTCCTAAAAAAGGAGCCATTCCTGTTCCGTTGGCTATCATAATAACTTCTTTTACTGAAGTTGGAAAATAAAAATCTTTATTTTGTTTTACCTCTGCTAATACCATATCGTTTTCTTTAAGTTTATTAAGATAATTTGAGCATAATCCAAACGTATGTTTCTTAACGCTTAACATAATGCTTTTGTTTATTCTACCAATCGAATATAAGCGCTCAACTGGATCATTATTTGGGTGTATACTGAGCAAATCTCCTGAAGTGAATTTGGTTTTTTGTGCAGGTTCCAACTCAAGCAAAAATGAATGATCGGAATTAATATTAGACCGACTAATAACCCTGAATAATTTTGTGTTTTTAGATTTTGTTTTTTCTTTGGGTTGTTCTATTTCCAAGGTTAAACCTTTACTCTCGCTCCAAGACTTGACCCAATCTTTAAAGGCACCAAAAGATTGATTATTTATTTTATGAAGTAATAAATTAGAAACAAATTTTTGGTGTGATTGCAATATAGAATCTACTATAATGGCATATTTGCAAAATCCTTTATAAGCTAAAGAACCAAAGCCAACAACAGAATATTGAAGTGTATTGTGTTGATCAATATGGTTAACTAGCTTTTCAAAATTCTTAGCATTTGTTGGCGGTTCACCATCTCCATAGGTAGATGTAAAAATGACTAAATGCTCGGCCCTTTTATAATATGAATAGTTATTCAGTTCTGAAATAAAAGCCTTTTTACCTCGAACAACTAATGCTTCATATAAAAGTGTCGCAAACCTAAAGGTGCTTCCCGTTTCAGAACCTACGAGAATAATAAATTCGGCGGCATCTTTGCTGTACTTATTTTTTATTTTGATACTGTTCTTTTTACGATTTAGGATCATCGCAAAACCCGAATACATAAAAAATAAGATAGCCATGCAGGTTAATATCAAGATAAAAGACCATAATATGCTACCTTCACCGGTATGCAACAACAAACTCCAACTTGAAGCCAAGGCTATAAAATTAGATTTTTGTTCACTTACTATACGACCCGTATATTGATTAACCAACAATTCTCTATCTTTAAGCTTTATAAAAAAATAATCTTCTACGGCTTCTGAAAATGGAAACTCAACACGTTCAATATCTTTTAAACTAAGCCTACTAAAGGGACTAAAATCTTTGCTTGCTGTGCTTGGTGTTTTTGTAACAGGAAGATCTTTTATGGCATGCTGTATTTTGTTGGAAGGCAAGATCGAAAACTTTTCTAATGATAGGTAAACACCAGATAGGGCAATAATGATAATAGGAATCAAAGTATATCTCCCAATAGTAATGTGATAATACTGCTTAAAATCTTCCTTAATTATCTTTGAAAAGAAATGTTTAATGCCTCCTTGTCTTTTTATAATTAAAAGAACACCGGTAACTGCGATTAAAAACAGTAAAAATGACACAAATCCTATAACGACGCGTCCTGTAGACTTTAAAAATAAAGAACGATGTAGATTGGTTGTAAATTTAAAGATTGGAGCTTTTTCAATAATATTGCCTATTTTTTTGGCTGTAAATGGATTGATGTAAAAAGTCTCATTTTCACCTGCTTTGGTAAGGACCGACGCTGCTACAAAATCATTTTTATCAATTTCTATACTTATTACTTCATCATATTCAGCTTTTAGATGCTCTATGGTTTCTGAAAGAGAAAGCGTTTCTGCATTTTTAACCGCATAAGGTTTTAGCTGATTTGAAATCGGTTCAAACGCTAAGATAGTACCTGTTAAAGCAGCTAAAAATATGAAAACAGAAGACAATATAGCCAGTGCTAAATGACTATATCTCCATATAGAAATGGTCATGGGTTCTTTGTTTTATTTATTGGGGCATCATACGTATGTAACGTATAAAACCATGCCCTTCAACTTTACTTTTTACCGAAGTTGAAGTGAGTTCAAACTCAACATCATCTTTGTAATATTCTTGATCTTCGACTGCCGATTCAAAACGTATTTTGTAACCCGTATCTATTTTGTCGTCATCAATTTGGATAACATTTATAGCACGTCCTCCACCACTAATAGTAGCGCCTGTAATAGCATCGATATTGGTACGTGCCTTTCCTTGAAATTTCCACCATTCTGTAATATCAAAATACCACTCATCATCATCGCCCTGAACATATAATGTTTTTTCATATGCGCCTTTTGGATTCAACAATGAAATGGCTATATAAGCCCCTTCTCCTGTATAATTTGTCATTTGTATCATACATTTATAGGAAGATGTGTTTAGAGGCTTGCTTTCAAATCCGAACAAAATAAATGCGGATAAAATAAGCACAGGCATCATTTTAAAAACCAGTGTATTTCTCATGATATTTATTATTTTAAAAAATTAATATTTTTTCCCTTTAGTAATTCATTTTCTTTAGCCAGATCATATACAGATTCATCAAAATCCGTTTTAATATTCTTGTCGGCATTAATAGACAATAAGTATTTAAGAATTTTGGTGTCTTTGGCCTTCATAGCAGCTAAATGTAAAGGTGTTATTCCATCTCTATTTTTGGTATTTAGATCTACTCCCAAAGCGTTTACATACTTTAATAAATCTAAATTGTTACTATAAACAGCTAGATGAAACAACGTGCTTCCATCTTTTTGAATCGCTTTAATTTTTAAACCCTTACTTGATAATATTTTCAATTTTTGATTAAAGGCTTTCTGTTTATTAACATCAAATGTTTTAAATAAATAATAAACAAGATTGTTGCCTTTAGTATCAATAACATGGACATCGGCTTCTTTCTTAACTAAAAAATCGACAACTTCGGGGGTGTTACCAATCGCTTTTGTTAAAGCAGATTGTCCATTGTTATTGATATGATTAATCTTTTGGGTTTTTGTAATAAGTTCCTTTATTATTTCTAAAGAATTCCATCTGGAAGCATTGATAAGTGCTGTATTACCTTCTTTGTCTATTTGATTAACATCCACCCCATTTTTAAAAAAATAGTTTAGAGTTTCAAGGTCTTTATTCCCATAAGCCAAATTATGAAGCGGCGTCATGCCATCATTATTGGTAATATTTGGAGCTATGCCCAGACTTTCTAAATATTTAAAAAAATCTAGGGAATTGTATCCTCTTCTAGATCCTCGCGTAGCTAACAACATAGCATTACCTCCATTGTTATTCAATTCGTTATAAGGAATGCCTTTTTTAATTAATTTTTCAAGCATTACTTTATTTCCAGCTTGAGCCGTATAATTAAATACACCATTGCCCGCATGGTCTTCGCTAGTAATACTGAGTCCTTTTTTGATAAAATAGTCAACGATTTCAAAATTCTTAAGGTGGGGTATTAATAATAATAAGGCATTAGCACCATGCTCATCAACATCGTCTTTAATAGCTATGCCGCTTTCAATACACAAATTATAAATATCAAGGTTAGTCACGCCAGTTGCCGCCGCAAATGTTAACACAGAAAAATGATGTGCATCTTTTAGGTCCATTCTAGCATGCTTAGATATTAAATATTTCATTAACTCTAAATTATCTTTATAAGCAGCCCAAAACACATAGGTACGCTTATCATGTGTTAATTTATTAACATCATTTCCAGCTTTAGAAAGTAAATATTTAATAATACGATTAGGTGTTTTTGATAAAATAGCATACACTACGGCATCAAACCCATTAGGGTTTAAATCTGAAGCACTGTGTCCTTCAGCTATTTTTTGATCTATAACTTCTATAGTTGGATTTGTTTTCCAAAAATCTCCCTTCCAAAAAATATTTTTTTCCTGGGCTTGCAAAAGATTCGCAAACCATAGATATACTAAAAGAAATTTAAAAATCTTCATTTTATACACTTAAAATTTATATCGCAATGTGGTTCCAAAAGTTGCTGGAGAAATCCTGTTTATATATACCGTTCTGTAAGCATTATATCCTAATTCATTAAAAACATTATTTGCAAAAACATCTAAACTTAACTTTGAATTAAATTGATAAGATGATTGGATATTTACTGTAGTATAAGCCTTTAAATCGAATGGTTTAACACCAGGAACAACACCTGTATGGGTATAGTTTCTAGACCATACATTATGAGGTCGTTTGCCTAAATAGTAAACACCTGCTCCTAGTGACAAGCCCTCTAAAGTGTTTTTGAAGCCATACCTTGTCCAAAAATTCGCGGTATTTTTGGGTGTGTTCAAGGGGCTGGAATTATAATAATATGATACGTGGTCTTTATATCTAGCATCCAAATATGAATACCCCGCAATAATTTCTAAATTAGGTAAAACACGACCTATCAATTCAATTTCCACACCGCTTCTAGTATCTTCACCCCCTTTTAAATAATACCCAAGGAAGGTCCCATCGGTATCTAAAGCCTCTAAATTCAGGTTTTTGCTTGAAGTTGAAAAGTATGTAACATTAAAGCGTAATGCATTATCCAACCAGGTTGATTTAACACCAGTTTCAAACTGGTCCCAACGTTCTGTACCCAACTCATTTCCATTAACATCTCTGTAAAAAGAAGTCATAGGGTTAGAACTACTAGCATAAGACCCAAAAATAATCACATTTTTTATAGGTTTAATATTGAAACCTAATAATGGGTTAATCGCATCATCCCTTTTAGAACCTGTTAAACTTCTGCCAATAAAATTACCTTTCGTTCTTTCTAATGATGTGTAACGAAGTCCTAAGAATACATCGGCCCAACCAGTTAATGTTATTTTATCTTGAATCGTAAATCCGTAAGATTTTGTTTTAGAACCAGTTGCCCTATCTGGATTTGGCGCTACACTTACAGCACCAGGCAAAACATTGCTTATAGGTTGGGTAACATCAATGATATCTATATAAGGATTGGTATCAGGATAGGAAGTTGTATAGGCCGTATTATCAAACTCGGTGTTTCTATAATCAACTCCCACTTGAAATGTATGTTTTAAAGATCCTGTTTGAATATCTTTTCCTAACAAATCAATTTGTAATACACTATTTTTATCTAATCGGCCATCGGCATAATAATCCCTGTACCTTTGACCACCAGGGAGTACATCCAAACCAGATCGACCACCACCTTGAAAAACATAAGAAGTTTCTGCATAGGTTTCTAAATGAGATGAAAACAAACCAGCCTTTAAACTTAAGTTATCGCTAATTTCTCTTTCAAATCGAATAGCGTATGTCTTATTTATGGAATTGTTTCTATCTGAATCGAAACCTAGAAAATTAGTATTCGGAAGTCTATAAATATCATTAGTGGCATAATCTCCCAAATTAACAGTACCCTGATCTGGCGTTATACTATCGTCTGTATAATCCATTTCTAAAACGATATTTGTTTTATCGTTTGGTTTCCATGCCAAAGAAGGGTTCATATAAAAACGTTCTGAATTTACTTTACTTCTATAACTATCTGCCCTATCGTAAGCGCCTGCCACTCTAAAAGCTATGGTTTCTTTTTTATCTAAGGGTCCATAAAAATCGAATGTAGGTCTAACCATTCCAAAACTACCCGTTCTAAAAGTCACTTCACCTCCTTCATAGAACTTCGGTGTTTTTGTAACAATATTTATAACACCACCTGCAGAACCAAGATCACCTCCTAATCCTTGACTAATAGCCGATACTCCTTTTAGTACTTGGATATTGTCAACACCAGCCATATCGGTAATAACGCCTATGCCTCTAAAATCGGAATTGATTCTAACACCATTTTTTAATATCGGTATCCCTCGATATCCTCTTAAAGACATACTCTCTCTTATGTTTCCATAAGTTGCGAACGTATAAACACCAGCAACATTTTTTGTAACATCTCTAAGTGTCAAGGCATTTTGTTTATCGATTAGCGCATGTGACAATATAGAAATACTTTGTAGTTGCTCGTTTGGAGCCAATGGCAACCTAGTTAATGTCTCTAATTTTTCAGCTCTTTTATTTCTTGTCCCAAAAAGTTCGACTTCTTCTAATTTTGTGTTTGTTCTAAGTTTAAAGACTATATTATTTACATCCCCGTTAACAACAATGCTTTGAGAACTTTGGTTATACCCCACAGCACTGGCTATGATATTATATGTTGAGAAAGGAATATTTTCAATGACAAAGGTTCCATCTTCTTTTGAAGACGCTCCTAACTTAGTGCCTTCCAAATATACACTTGCATACGGGATGATTTCATTAGATTCATTTTTTACAATTCCTTTTAATGTTGCTTGACTGTACGTTGTATAAATACAACTGATTACTAGTAATAATGCTAGTGTTTTCTTCATTATATATTAAGTTGATTAGTATTTTGGGTTTATTTAATTACAAATGATTCGATGACTTTATTGATAGGCTCAGCTTTGGTGTAATCATTAGAAAACAAGTATTTAAAAAGTACTTTATTATCAACTTTAGATGCTAGAGCCAGGTTTTTATTTCTGCTATATACCTCAGACCATTTATTACGAACCAATGCCCATTTCCCTTGATTTTTCTTCCACCAATCGGCGGCGGCCTTACATCGGTTATCATCAACTTTTACGTAGGTATTGTAGCCCTTTTCCTTTGCCAACATCACATCTGCTTTTCCTTTTTCACGAATTACTTTAGCATTATCCTGATCATGAACCCAACCATAATTAGTGATTTCATGTCTGTTTCCTCTAACAGTTATATTGTAATCGCTTCGCTTGGTATATTCTCTTCTAGGAAGTGGTGCATCGGTTGTGTTTTCCCAATAACTTTTACCATCTACATGCACCCAGGTCGCTGAGCCTTCATATCTCGGGCTGTCATCAACCTGATATACTTTCTGGGTCCATTGCCCTTTAACCTCAGATTTTGGCTTAGCCATATAATTCCAGGTATTATCACCGTTAAACATGTAAAAATTAGTATTCTCGTAAAGCCAATCTTGTCGCCAATGCTTTACGATATGTGGTTTGGAAGGGTCTCCTACTTGAAGTAAATGCTGAATAGAGATTTTATTTTTATCATCTTCAACCAATTGTGCCCATTCTAAACCTTTATCTGTTTTCGTTTTCGATGGTTGGTAAAGGGAATCTTTACTGTAATTAAACGTTTCTGCAAAATTAAAAGTCACTTCGTAGCAACCACACATCTTTTTAATGGCTTCTGCATCTTGCTTTTTCTTGTTTTGGGTATTTCCATGTATTGAAAATGTTAAAATTATTAGTAAAAAAATAGATAACTGTTTCATTTTTAGATACTTGTTTTTTTGTTAATTAAAAAATTCGAAAATTTAATTATTCTTATTTAGACTGAATTAAAATAACATATATATTTGCAGCAAATTTAATTAAGAATGATTCTAAATAAAAAACATTTCTTCATTTATTTTTCAATTTTTTTTTCAGGCCTGATATTCTCTCAAGGTGAAGAGCAAGATATTGTGAAGGTTAACAACTTAGAAGAGGTCATTGTTACTGGACAGTATAGCCCACAATCCATCAAAAAATCGGCTCATAATGTTATAGTTATAAAAAGAGAACAGATTGAAAATCAAGCAGCCAATAATTTAGCAGACTTGTTAAATTTCAATTTAAACTTAACCATCATTCCAAATTCGCAAACAGGAAAATCTACTATTTCTTTTTTTGGATTGGACTCCCAATACTTCAATATTCTTATAGATAATATTCCACTAGTAAGCGATAACGGACTTGGAAACAACATAGATTTAACGCAGATAAACCTTGATGATGTTGAACGTATCGAGATTGTTGAAGGTGCTATGGGTGTTGAATATGGAGCCAATGCCGTTTCTGGAGTTATTAATATTATCACCAAAAAAGGTATTGATAGTACATGGAAAATTCAAACATCTTTGCAAGAAGAATCTGTTAGTAATGAGTATAAATGGTTTGATGAAGGCAGGCACATTCAAGCCCTTAATATTGGTCATAATTTTAACCAAAATTGGTTTGTCAGAGCTGGCATAAATCGAAATCAATTTGCTGGTTTTTACAATGATAAACAAGGAAAAAACCATTATCTGAATGATGGTTTAAGGGGATACGATTGGCTTCCAAAAACACAAATTAATACCAATGCTTTATTAAATTATAAAAAGAAAAACTTTAAACTCTTCTATAAATTTGAATATTTCAACGAAGTCATTAATTACCATGACGCAGCGGTTAGAGCTAATATAGATACGCAATCGCAAACAAGCAATCCTTCTGCTACAGACAGGATTTTTACAACCAATCGGTTTGTAAATAATTTAAATGTAAACGGGCAATTAAATTCTGGAGCACATTATAATGCTTCGGTATCCTATCAGCAACAAAAACGTCGTTTAAATGAGTTCAATTATTTTATTCTTAGTAAAGAAAAAAGCAATGAGACTGATGAGCTTTATCAATCGAGCAGCGTATTTTTTTCAAAAGGAAGTATTAATAATCTTGTTAAAAATAGTTCTTACAACTTCCTATTGGGCTATGAAACACGTTTAATTACAGGGTTTGACACACAAGCTTCTGGAAACGTAACGCAACGGGACAAAAAACAATCGCAAAACAATTATGCTTTGTTTGGTTCTTCAGAAATAAATCTTTCTAATAACATGTTATTACGCCCTGGTATACGCTACGAATACAATTCGCAATTCCAATCCAAACTTTTAGGATCTATAAGTGCACGCTACCTCATGAAAAATGGATTCGAATTACGTGGAAATATTGGTACATCCTACAGAACTCCAAATTTTGAAGAGCTATACTACTATTTTGTCGATAGCAATCACGATGTAAGAGGTAATGAGAACTTAAATCCTGAAAATGGTTTTACTGCTTTTATAAACTTAAAAAAGCGTAGTTGGTTCGACACCGTTTCACTTTTAAATACCTTTAAAATAAGCTACATCGATATAAAGGATAGAATAGACCTCGCTGTTATTAATACCACACCTTTACAATTTCAGTACATTAATATTGATGCCTATAAACTATGGGGAATGACTTTAGAAAATCGTTTAAAAACCAATCATTGGACACTCAATTTAGGAGCCACATTACAAGGTATTTCACAAATTGCCAATGCCGAAGCGAACTCTAAAAACGACTTTCTTTATAGTTTACAAGTTAATGCCAGTGGCACGTATCGAATTAAAAAATGGCAAACGGCACTAACAGTCCTTTTAAAACATAATGGGAAGCAACAAAACTACACGGCTACAGGCACCGATAGTAACGGGAATGCTTTGTTCTCCAAAACAACAACCGATGCCTATAGTTGGTTAGATGCTTCCATAAAAAAATCATTTTTAAATAAAACCGTCCAAGTTACAATTGGTGGTCGAAATTTATTGGATGTCACTAATGTCAATATTAGTAGCTCCGCAAATGAAGCCATCCATGCTTCCAATAACAATAGTCTCTTATTGGGCTATGGCCGTTCATATTACCTAAAATTATTATACAATCTTAAATTTTAAAACTACATACCATGATTAACAAATTTTTTACTTTTATTTTATATACTACGGTCATTATTTTTTCGAGCTGTAGTACTGATGACAGTCCTAAGGAACCTATTAAAATTGTGATTGAAGGCGCATCAGTCTCTCCAGAAGTGGGTGGGCCTAACCAACAAAATCAAGTTTATATTGATTTAAGCACCAATACAACTTCAAGTGTACAAAGAGATTCCTGGGATCTAGGTTTTTACTCTGGATCAAATTTTAGGGTTGTTCTTAACGGAACTATCTATATGGCAGCTGCCAAACTCACAGAAACAGATATAGATGCTGTGAATTCAACCTCAACTGAAGTACAAGATTTACAGCCACAAGTTGCTGTTGGAACTTTTGATGCTGCAAATACCGCTTATGTTGATGCGCCAGATGGTACCATGAGCAATACGGCTATTGCTGAAATTTCAGATGTTGATGCCAATAATAATGTGTATTTGGTAAATCTGGGTTATAAAGTTGGAACTGAAACACCCGCTACAGGAAGTGTTGCTATTTCTGGTGATGCAAGAGGGTGGAAAAAAATCAGAATTCTAAAAAATGGCAATGATTACAAATTACAATATGCAGACCTAGATGCCACAACTCACAAAGAGGTTTCTATTTCTAAAAATACCGATTATAATTTTACCTTTTTTAGTTTTGATTCTGAAGATATTGTTAACATAGCCCCTAAAAAAGAAGACTGGGATATAAGCTTTACTGTTTTTACTAATGAAATTACAGGATTTGGTTCTTATGGTTTTTCCGATTTTGTAGTCAATAACACAAAAGCCAATGCCAAAGCTTATATGATAGATACAGAAATTGATAACTCATTAGCATATAATGATTTTACATTAGCCAATGTTGTTGATACTAATTTTACCAACGATCAACGTAGTATTGGTAGTAGCTGGCGAAACGGTGGTGGTCCAGGAACTTTACCTTCTTTAAAAACCAATGTCTTTTATGTGATTAGTGATACAGACGGAAACCTTTACAAACTGCAATTTTTAGCTTTAACCAACGAAGCTGGAGAAAGAGGGTATCCTAAGTTTGTTTACAGCTTGCTGTAGTAACATCTATTAAAACATTTTGTTTTAAGTAAAGAGATCGTTTAGAAAGTAATTTCTAGACGATTTTCTTTTTTGAAAAATAGACAATCCAAATTTTATAGACGCTTTAGTACAAAGTACAAAAGAACTAAAAACGAATAGTCCCAATAGAATTTTTACTTCTACTTCTAAATACATATCTTCCCTATTCAATTAAGTGTATCCAGACAGTCTATACCTAAGATTCATTAAATACGGTTATTATATAACGTAAATCCATCATTTTATTGCCTCAATTTTAAGATGCGAAGACCTATACCTAAATCTAAATGACTTCATTTTTACAAATAAATTGGCTGTTTTTAACAATTTACAATGAATAATTCTCATTATATATCAAATTTCATTGTTGTATTGACAAACCAGAATTAGATAATAGGAGTTTATTTTTCACAAAAATTGATATGCTGAACAAAAACTGAACAAGCCATTAGCTTTAATAGACGAGCCGACCTCCTTCAAACTTTGATTATTCCCCCGAAATTCCCCGATGATGAATAGAAGCCATGCCTATTATGGCGGTGATGATGCCGAAAAACTACAGAGACGTTATCATAAACACTATTCAGCCATTACAGGTACAGAGATTGTAGAAGATACACAAATGGGAAGTGTAAAAATCATCACTTATGTAAGTGGCGATGCTTATTCGGCACCAATTGCGCATATCAAAAGAACGGTAGATGTCCCTATAGATGAATATCATTATTTGCACAGGGATTATCTAGGCAGTATCTTAGCCATTACCGATGGTGATGTGATTGAAGAGCGCCAGTTTGGAGCTTGGGGGTCGGTAGATAAGTTCTTAGACATTAGTACTGGTGGTACCGTTTTTAACCACCAAAGTTTGTTAGGTCGAGGCTATACAGGACATGAACACTTTTTTGAGGTGTCCCTGATCCACATGAACGGTCGTATGTATGACCCTCAATTAGGTAGGTTCTTATCTCCCGATAATTATATACAAGAACCATTTAATACCCAAAACTACAACCGTTATGGCTATGTGTTAAATAATCCGTTGATGTACACAGACCCCACAGGAGAATTGTTTGGTGGTGAAGGCGATGGCATATTGGGTGGTTTTGTAAATCTGCTTTGGTCTAGTTTAAAATCCCTGTTTGGAGGGTATGATCCACCTAGTGGTGGTAATCAGAATGCGGTTATACCATCTCATTATTATATGGTAGATGGCTCCAGAAATGCTTCTATACAACCTCCTGGGAAACCAAATCCTGAACATACTTTTGACCCACCTGTTTCGCAAGATAATACAAGCTTTTTAGAAGGTTGGAATAGAACGGTTAGTAGATTCAATAATAATTTCTGGGGAAGCTTTCAGGACTTTATGAACAAGCCTATACAAGGCGCAGCCAATTACATTAACCAAACGATGCTTGGTGTAGCCCAATTGACACATGATGTTGTTCCTGGTTTATCAGGTGTAACTGGCATAGAAAATAAAACGGGTAATGCTATAGTTGCTGCGGGTGAAACCATATCGAATATTCCTAATATGACTAATGAGCAATTAGGAAGTTTGAGTGGAGGAACTTCGATTTTTGCCATGCAGTTTTTGGTTACACGAAAGATGTCTGTGAGTAATGGGTTTTCTAGTCTGAATAGAGCTAACCTATTGACACAAGGTATTAGAAGATTTTCTGGTGATGCAGCAGTTACTCATTTCACTAAACATGCTAATAGTGTGATGAGTGCTTTGGGCAAGAAATCGTACAATTTGACTAATTATTTAGACGATGCCAATCATGTAATAAAAAATGGAACTTTTGTTCCCGAACTTAATGGGTATGTGAGGTTGATAGGAGGACAAGGAAGTGCTAAATTTGGATTTGTAGGTGATTAACCAAGCTACTGGAAATATTACCACCTTTCATATAAAAACAGCTAAAGAACTTGCTAAGAAAGCACCTAGTATGTTTGGCTATTAAAATAAAACAAAATGATAAAAATTTATAAAGTAAAATGGTTATCTAAGGAAGCAGGAGAAGCTGAAGTTTATTTGTCAGATGGATACTTTAACTTGATGTGTTTTTGTCACCCATTTAATCAAGCTATAGGGGATTCTGTGCCACAACCTTTATATACTTTAAATGTGAAAGATATTTTTATATTGGACGATGAAGAAATATTTTCAGTAACGAAAGAAGAAGACTCATTTGATTACAAATTAACAGGGCAAGTAATAAATAAAGACGAAAATCAAATTAAAATTGGAGAGTTTATTCTTGAGTTGGATAATCCATTGCCAAATGATGTTCAGGTAAGAGATTTCATTTATTTGTGAACGAATAGATATATATTGATTATTAGTGAATCTAAAAAATATAATCGATAATAGCGGAGATTCAGTTCTTGAAGAATATTTTTATTCTAAAGGAATCTTGACTATAGCTTTAGATGTGACTGAGCTTGAAAAGAAAATAAAGATTGAAATTAAGACAGGAGATATATCATTCAGCAACTACTACTTAGAAAAGAAAGAAGAATTATATAGAACTTGTAGAATTGAAATTCAAGAATTGTCAAGTGTCCTTTTGGTTGAAAACAGTTTTTATGTCCCTTCAAAGACATTTGGAAAGTTAATGACAGAATCGAGGTTAGATTATAATCTCGCATATGGAAAAAAGAATTCAGATATAAAATATATTTTTTCCTTGGTTGGTTATGATAGACTTGTATCTTGTTTGTTACCTGATTTGAATTGTATTACAATTGAAATAGAAACATAAGGTAGATTATAGATTTTGAAAAAGGCTAATACTGTTTAGTATCACATAATATAATAGGAAATAGCTGTTTTTAGGTCTGAATGAAGTTTCTAATTCTCATTTCAATATTTATCAAGCCAAAGGTTTCTATAGACCTTGGGAATAAAAATATTATGAAAACAAAAAAAATGTTAGTGCCAATTGATTTAGAGAACCCTAAAAAGGATGAAAACGATTTTCTTTATCCTATCTTAATAGAAAATGAGTTTGTCTTTAAAGGAATCAAATATGGCAAAATATGGAAGCATGGAATAGTAAGCTTCATTGGGAAAGAGATATCTAAAAATGATGTTCTTGCTAGAATAGTAGATTCAGGCAATAAAATAGATAATGTTGAAGAGCTTATTTCATGTTTAGATGATTATGAGTTTTACCGTTAGGAAGTATAATAAGTATTAATACTACAGGTAAAGAATTTAATTTAGAAAATCATGGAAGAAGAAAAAGAACAAGAAGATTTGGTCAATAATTAATAGTTCTTAATTCAATGCTAATCCTTGAATTAAATTCTTCAGAAGGAGAAAATTTTATCAAATTTGATGATAGTATCTCCCTCGCTCGTCCTAGTATGTCCACAAAAAAGTGATCGCTTCCGCTAGTTTTTAACTAGTGGCCGTTAGAGTAAGTATAAATTATGATAATAAGAAAAAGCTTTTACAATAATGTAAAGACTTTTTTGAAAAATAGACAATCCAAATTTTATAGACGCTTTAGTACAAAGTACAAAAGAACTAAAAACGAATAGTCCCAATAGAATTTTTACTTCTACTTCTAAATACATATCTTCCCTATTCAATTAAGTGTATCCAGACAGTCTATACCTAAGATTCATTAAATACGGTTATTATATAACGTAAATCCATCATTTTATTGCCTCAATTTTAAGATGCGAAGACCTATACCTAAATCTAAATGACTTCATTTTTACAAATAAATTGGCTGTTTTTAACAATTTACAATGAATAATTCTCATTATATATCAAATTTCATTGTTGTATTGACAAACCAGAATTAGATAATAGGAGTTTATTTTTCACAAAAATTGATATGCTGAACAAAAACTGAACAAGCCATTAGCTTTAATAGACGAGCCGACCTTCTTCAAACTTTGATTATTCCCCCGAAATTCTCTAAAAGACTGTAATATATGGAGAATCTTAGCAATTTTCATAACAAATAAAAACCTGACAAGGTAAATATTTTTCAATACAAAAAAATAAGCCATAAAACACGCAAACGAACATTCATGTGCTATTGAGAAACACTCAATGAACGAAAAAAAAATATTTGTGTCCAGTTTTTATTGAGGGTGCATTTCACCTGTCTGATTGGTAATTTGATAATTTTATCCATGTATTATTAACAAAAACTAAATATTCAACCAGTTTTGATATCATATTCTCATTGATATTAAAATACTAACTACCTAATTCATCATTATGAAAGGACAAAAATTAAAATTGATCAAAGTAAATGCCTTGCTGCTATTCCTAACTTTAGGAATGGGCTGGGTGCATGCACAAGAAACGATTTCAGGTGTGGTCACAGACGAGCAGAAAATGCCTTTGGGAGGGGTTTCTATTATTGTTGAAGGCACCAAAAATGGAGCAGTGACAGATTTTGACGGCAAGTATTCAATTTCTGCTAATGTTGGTGAAACCTTATTATTCTCATACCTAGGTTTCAAAGTTATAAGGCGCGTTGTTACTACAAACAACAAAACTATAAACGTGCAACTACAGGAAGACTCACAGGTTTTGAACGAAATTGTAGTCGTGGGTTATGGAACTCAAAAGAAAAAAGAAGTAACTGGTGCAGTTGCCAGAATTAGTACTGAAGAAATTTTGGAGGCTCCAGTACCAGATGTTCTTGCGTCACTACAAGGGAAGGTCGCAGGTGTAAGTATTCAAGCTGTCGATGGTCGTCCTGGATCTGCTGCTAATGTTCAAATTCGAGGACTCGTATCTCTTAATGGTGGTGAGCCATTATATGTTGTAGACAATATTCCTCAAGAAGGCAATCCAAATATTGCGCCCGAGCAGATAGAGTCTATCGATATTTTAAAGGATGGTGCTTCGGCTTCAGTATATGGTGTACGAGCAGCTGGTGGTGTCATTTTAATTACTACCAAAAGAGGTAAGGCCGGTAAAATGCAAGTAGATATTTCTACGTATACTGGTATTCAAAACATTACTTCTGGACCAGCTTTGGCAAATACAGCCGATCACCTTTATATTAGAGAAACAACGGCTGAAGCAGCTGGGGGTGAACCAATCACATTTTTCTTAGATGCTAATGCATTAGATTGGGATACGAATTTTGTGGAAGAAGTAACAAATAATAATGCTATTATTCAAAATGTTACTGCTAATATTTCTGGTGGTGTTGAAAATTTGACATTTAACTTTAACACCAATTATTTTAAACAAGACGGTGTTATTCAAGGTTCAGACTTTGATAGATTAACCAATAGAATAACGGGGCAATTTACTAAAGGTAAATTCAAAGCTTTTGGGTCTATAAGCATGACCCAAGAAAATAGAAACCAAGAACCTTTCAATTTTTATCAGCTTGGAGTTGGCCAATTACCTCATACTAGACCGTTTGGAGAAATAGAGTCTCAAGGAAATGCAGTCGTGTTGGATGTTGAAAACGAGGTGTTTTTTAGTTTCCTATCTAGGCAATTGGATAACATAGATGAAAGAGAAAACAATAATTACAGTTTAGCTCTTAACCTGGAATATGAGTTAATTGATGGCTTAAAGTACAAGTTAAATTTAGGTCGTAACCAATTTAACTTTTTTAGAAAGTTCTTTCAGCCGCAATATTTAGCTATAGATAGATCTGGAGAGCTTAATGAATCTGCCTCTAGACTCAATGCGACTTTACAGGAATTTTACAATTTCGCCAAAAGAGAGACTATTGAGCACATTCTTAATTATCAGAAATCATTTGGCAAACATAACTTAGACCTTTTAGCGGTTGCTTCTTACGAAAGGTTTGAAAATAGAAACATTTCTGTAGGAGTATTATTTGACGATATAGCTTCCAATGACGTTCAAGTATTATCAAATGGAGCAGAAGGAATTAAACCTACAGGTGTTAATTTTAAAAATACTATTGCAGGTAAACTAGCAAGGGTTCAGTATAATTATGATGGCAAATACCTGTTATCAGCAAGTTACAGAAGAGATGGATCTTCAAGATTTCCTAGAAATAACAGGTATGCCGATTTCTTTGGTGTATCTGCAGGTTGGAATGTAAGCGATGAAAATTGGTTTAATGTTGAAGGTATTAACTCTTTAAAACTCAGAGGAAGTATTGCTGAGACAGGGTTTAATGGCATTGGAGACTATAGATTCCAACAGCTTATTGAAACAGGGGTAAATTATCCTTTTGGGCCTAATGAAGATATTGTATTTGGTCAAACTCAAAGACAATACAGCAATCCAGATGTGGCTTGGGAAACTACTATTTCCAAAAATATTGGTATTGAAATAGGCCTTTTTAATAACCAATTGAATATTACGGCAGACGTCTATGAAAATGATAAGGAAGATATGTTGATTAATCAACGTTTGGCACCATCTACTGGTACATGGCAACCATTTGCTGAAGGTGCCTACAATACAATCCCAGTTAATGCAGGAAACATGACTAATAGAGGGATTGAATTAGGAATAAACTATAAAGATCAAATAGGTGAAGATTTTAAATACAGTATATCTGGTGTGTTCTCCAAGAATGAAAATGAAGTTACAGAACTAAATGGTGTTAGAAGAGGTTTTGCAAATGGGTTTATAAACGTAAATACTCCAACTGGAGAAGCAACCACCTTCCTTGAGGTAGGTCGTGAGGCTTATGCTTTTTTCCTATTTCAACACGATGGGGTAATTAAAACTGCAGAAGAACTCGCAGAGTATCAGTTATTAGATTTTTCAAGTGGCGTTGTAAGTGCACCGCAAATTGGTGATATGCGCTATAAAGACGCCAATGGTGACGGTGCTTTAACTGAAGATGATAGAGTGTATTCGGGATCAGGTATCCCAGAATTTAATGTGGGATTAAACCTTAACCTGAATTACAAAAACTGGGATTTAGCATGTCAAATGTTTTATTCTCATGGAGCAGAAATTTATAACGGTGGTAAGAATATTGCTTACACTTTTGGACGTCATCAAGATCAGGTATTTCATTGGACGCCTCAAAATCCGAATTCCGATATTCCAACATTTAGAGAAACATCTAACCATTCTAATAATAAGCCATCATCAGACTTTTGGTTAGAAGATGGTACATATCTTAGAGTTAGAACACTTTCTGTTGGTTATACGGTTCCAGGAACAGAAAAGCTTGGAATTGAGAAGTTTAGAGTATATGTAAACTCATTAAACCCGTTTACTTTTACTGAATACAATGGATATGATCCTGAGGTAGGAGGTAATGGTTTAAGTAATAGAGGGATAGATTTCGGTAATTACCCTGTATCACGTCAGTTTATGATGGGATTCCAATTAAGTTTCTAAAAAAAATGAATATTATGAAAAAAATACAAAACAATTTAATTAAGCTTACACTGCTTTTTATGCTTGTTATAACGAGTTGCAATGAAAGTGTATTCTTAGATGAACAAAATCCAAATTTCATTACGCCTGAAACATTTTGGGAGACGGAAGGACAATTTCAGGCAGCACTTGCCGCAGTGTATGGTGCTTTACAATATCGCTCTATAAGTGGCGCAGAATTAGTACAAGAATTCGTGTTAGGCGATATAGGTGGTACAGAATCGTGGTATAGACCTTTTGCTTTTAGAAATTTGGCATTTAATGATGGTATTCTTCACGTAGTAGATAAATGGGAAGAGTGTTACGTTGGTATTTTTAGAGCAAATCAGGTTATCGTTAACCTTGAAACTGTAGATGAAGATGTAATTGATGATGAGTCAAAAGCTATTATAGATGGACAAGCTCGTTTTTTAAGAGCATTCTTTTATTGGCAATTAGTTCATTCTTACGGAGGGGCAATGATACATACTGATATTGCACGTGCTACTGAGGATTTCAATCAGCCTCTTTCGAGTATGGAAGAAGTAACAAATACGATCATCATTCCAGATTTACAAATTGCTATAGACAATCTTCCGGAAACATGGGATGGAGAAGACATAGGAAGAATTACTTGGGGTGCTGCAACAACTATGATGGCTAAAGTTCATCTTTTTGATGAAAACTGGCCAGAAGCAGCTAGACTATTTAAAGAAGTAATCGATTCTGACATATATGCGCTCACAAGAGATATCACAGATAACTTTTGGCATGAAAATGAGTTTAATGAAGAGTCTATTCTTGAGGTAAATTACTCTTTTGATATCAATCCTGGAAACTCAGGTTTCCCAGTAGATGATACGCCTTTTAATACAGGCTCTGAATCTACAACCTTGTCTACCGAAATTGGCCGTTTAGGTGCAGGTGGATTCAATACGGTACTCCCAACATACAACCTACATGAAATGTTAGTGAATGATGAAGTAGATCCAGACAATTCGATAAATGACGATAACCTTGAATCTAGAAGAATGAATGGAACCATTGCTCCAGAAAATGGAGAAGGCTTATGGTATCAAGAGCCTTATGGTACTATTGGTGGATGGGGAGGCGGACAGTCTGCTTATGTTAAAAAGCACTCTAACTGGTATCACCTTCCTGCAGAACCTGCAGAGGGCCGTAGTGGTATTAATTTTAGACATATAAGATATGCTGACGTACTATTGATGTATGCTGAAGCTGTTATTGAAGCTAATGGTGACTTTATGACTGCTATGCAATATGTTGATATGGTGAGAAGTCGTGCAGGTGTATACACATTGCAGCAATATATGGACATGAATGGAGGCATGTTTCCGCAATTACATGTAAGTAAGCAAGTTCATGGGGATTGGCCTATGGTTGCGCCAAGTTCTGAAACTGTAATGACGCATATTCGTCGTGTAGAAAGAGCAGTGGAACTTTGTTATGAAGGTCATAGATGGAAAGATTTAGTAAGATGGGGTATTGTACAAGAAGTTTTTGATGAGCTTAGAGCTGACGAAATTTGGCGTCAAGAGAATCTGGCTTCAATTCAAGATCCTACAGAACAACCATTTGTTATAAATGGCCACGTTAGACCTGATTTTTCTGTTGCTCAAAGAATTTATGACCCTGAGCAACACAACTACTTCCCTATACCAAGTACGGAAATACAGTCAAATGAACTTTTTAATCAATAAAAATTGCTTATTATGAAAAACTATAAATTTTTAACTATTTTATTTTCTGTAATAGGCTTACTATTAGTAAGTTGCGGAGAAGACATGTCGCTTCCTTTAACCGACACAAATCATAGAATAATTGTGACCTCTGAAATGGATTTTGAAAATAGAGTTTCTGTTAATGGACATATAGACTTTGGTGATATTTCCAGAGGAGTTGTTTCTAGACTATGGACTTTACCTGGAGGCACTGATGTATCAGTTATTGCTGAAAACGGAGAAAGCACCTCATCAAAAAAAGTTATTAAAGGTATTTTTTATAAACCTGGAGTTTATAATGTTACATTAAACCAAACATTTGGTGGTGATGTTTTTTCAAATGATGATAGTACAGAGCCCATTAATGGTAGAGTATTAGATACCACCATTGTTGTGACTGTACTAGATTCTCTTAGAGCCGATTTAAAACTGTATTATGTAAATGATGATGGGTCTACAGGAGCTGAGTTAACCCTGGCAGATGATGCAGAAAACGAACTTACAGCAAGTAAATCTGTTAGACTTACTTATACTACAATAGGAGAAGAAGATAATGTTATTTGGTCATCAAACGGAGGTAAACCAGATATGATTAATACCACTTTGAATGAAGTTGATATGAGATTTAATAAGTTAGGATCTTGGGACTTAGACTTTTTAGCTTCAAGGTTTCGTCCCCGTGATGCTGATACGATCTCTTTTGAAAAAATCATAAAGGTTATACCTTCTACAGAGCCTGTAGTTTTGGAACGCATCTTAGAAAGAGATGGTTTTGTTGCACTCGAGTTTAGTAGAGACATGGATCTAACGAGTTTAAATCCTTCTAACTTTTCAGTAAGATTGGAAAATGGCGGAACTACGCTTAACCCTACGGTTACAGAAGCTATCTTAGATGCTAATGAAGAAAATGTTGTTTTACTTGGATTTGATACTGAACGAATGTATGATAATGATATAGCCTATGTGTCCTACTCACCAGGAAGTATGACAACAGCAGATCAAGTTGAGGCTGATGCATTTACCGATGTTCCTTCAACATCTGCTGGTGCGAATGCAAATTTTTATGAAACTACAGGTATTGACTTTGGTTTTGAATCAACAACAGCTCAAAACAGAGATGGTGGTGATTGGCCTTACCAAAACTGGGGAGGTCTTTGGGGCGAATATGATATTGAAATTAATTCTGCACAACCACGTTCAGGTAATCAAAGTATGTATATAGAATATAGACCATTTGGCGGAATGATTATGCAAGCAAATGCAAATTTCCAATTAACAGTAGGTCAAGAATACGAAATTGGGTATTGGATTTACATAGTTGATGGCATTGCAAATGCACCAACAGGTACAGCTGCTTCAGATATTAGATTCTATGCTAATAACTGGGCTATGGGAGATTGGGCAACCACTGTTTTTAGTTCTGACATGCCTACGGGAGAATGGATTTATCAAAATTTCTATTTTAAATCTTCCACTGATGCAGAAATTAGTTGGTTAATAAGAGGCTTTAATGAGAATAACGCTGACACTATTAGATTCTATATGGACGATATGTCTCTTAGTGAAGTTGAGTTAAGACCTTAAAAGTATTATTTAATATTATTTTTAGTTTAGTTAAAAAAAGACCTGTCTTAATTAAGAGGCAGGTCTTTTTTCTTGAAATTTTTAAAGCTATTACGCATACACTCTTAGCGTAAATAAGTTTGATTTATAAGAGAATAGTCCCTTAAAAGAAAGATTGTTATAATACATTAATTGAGGCTGAGACAACTGGAAGAAGTTTCCCTATTTTAGAATATTACATTCCTGTTCATTACGTATAACTTGTCATTCCTGCGAAGACAGGAATCTATTTTTCGACTCAATATATCCAGAATATTCCTGAAAGGCAAATACCTTAAAAATGATAAAAAGCATCTTCTAGATGTTCAATATTAAAGCCCTTCCCTTGTTTTACAATAGCGATGATATCAAAACGGACTTCAACATCTAAGTCGTTAGTATTAACATATTCATCTACCGCTTTTACCAAACGCTGAATTTGTTTAGGTTTTACAAAATCTTGAGGGTTCCCAAAATCGGTTGTTGAGCGTGTTTTAACTTCAATAATGGCCAAGGTGTCTTTTTGTCTGGCAATAATATCAACTTCGGCTTTATCAAAACGATAATTGCGTTCCATGATATCGTAACCATTTTTCAAAAGAAAATTGACCGCTAATTGTTCGCCTTTTTTTCCTAGTTCGTTGTGTTTTGCCATAACGCTAAGGTAAAATATATTTTGTCATTCAGAAGGAGGAACGACTAAAGAATCTCATTGTAAATAGTACTCATTTAATAAAAAAGTGCAAGAAGTGTTAAAATTATTGATTAAGCCCTTTCTTTTTTCTGCAATTTCCTTTTTCTTTTTTATGGAAGATAAAGATATGGGATTCTTCACTTCATTCTGAATGACACGATCCTATAAACATAAAGACGTTATCTTTCATATGTTCAATTAATAGATTTATATAGATGAAACATCAACTTATTCAATACTGCTCTCTGTACTAAAAAAAGATTCTAATTCTTTTTCAAAAGGAAGTTTTTCAGGATTATAGCCATAAAATTCTGAAACAATTTTTCCTTCCTGATTTATTAAAAAACTGTTAGGAATTCCTTTAATGCCATAGGTCATAGGTGTTTTTGCATTATTCCCTTTTAAGTCAGATATATTTACCCAAGTTATATTATCTTTTTTTGATGCCGATTCCCAATTTTTACGGTTTTTATCTAAAGAAAAGCTCACTATTTCTAGCCCTTGAGAGTGATACTTTTTATATAATTCGGCATACTGTTTGCTTTGCTTTCTACAAGGACCGCAACCAGCTGCCCAAAAATCTAAAATGGTATATTTATTTTGTTTTACAATAGAAGCAAGTGTTTTGCTTTGGTTTTGTAAATCGCTGCCCACTATGTCTTTAATATAATCACCTTGTTCCAGTATTTTATTAATAGATAAATATGTTCCTATAGACTTGCCGTCGTCACTCTGTTTTAGTGTTTCATCTAAGGAATTGTAAATATTGCTCAATTCTTCTTTAGAAAAGGTGTCCTTTAAGAATGTTAGACTTTTTAGCGCAACTCGGTTATTTGGTTGTGTTCTAATAAAATTTAAATCAATTTTATCAGTTATACTGTCTATATCTCTTAGCTGCTTTAAAAGAGTTTCACTTCGCTTTCCAGAACCAAGTATATTAACTAAACTGTCTCTTTTCTCATAGAAGGCTCTTTTTTTAGTTGTTTGTTCATAAAGTATGTCATTAAGTTTAGAACCATTGATTTTAGCATATCTAAAATTATCAAGATCTCCTTCTAAATTCAGTTTTGTGTTTTCTAACCAGAAAAAAATGTACTTAAAATAGTTTTTGTTTTTTGGATCAAGCTTTGTTGATAGCATAAATTCTTCGGGTTGTTCAATAGTGCCACTTAAATTAAATTCACCATTAATAACGTATACACTATCTATTGCTTTATTGAGTTTTATACTGTATAGCAGTAACACTGTACTGTCTTTAATGTTTGTTACTTTACCTTCAACAGTATACCCTTGATTGTTTTCATTTTTTACTTTGGGTTTACATGCGAATATGAAGCAAATAAATAATATTAAAATATGTTTCATTTTTTGATTGTTTTTGTGTTAACTATTTAAGATAAAAAGCATGGCATTCATATAAAAACCCTGCACTAAATCTGTTTAAATAAATTAAATATTTTTCTGTACTTTTTTTAGAAAGCTTTCTTCCATTAAGAAGTAATACATCTTCTTTCTGAAGCTGAAATACAACTTGTGCTAGTTCAAAATCAGCGTTCACTAAACCATCTTTTTGAAGTTCTTGTATCATCTTTTCAACAAATATTATTGTTTCTGCTTTCTTTTCTAATGGATAATCATGATAATATTCAAATGCTTCCGAAGGGTATTTTTTTAGATACTTCTCTTTTAATTCTGTATTTACTTTTTTGTCGTTAAAATACATGTCGCCAAAAGGCGTTATGTGAAACTTTCGTATCAATTTATTTATATTATAGTCCTTGTCTTTTAATCCATGATCTTTATAGAGTTCTTCTATAAAAGGTTTTGAGTCAAATATTTCTTTTGGTTTCTTAGCCCCTTTATGTTCCTTTTTAAGTAGTTTATCTATGAAAAGTATTTCTATAAAATCACCTTTGTCAATTTCTTTGTACTCGAAATTTGCGTCTAGCTCTTCATTTTTTAACACTCCATCTTTATAAAAGTCTTGCTCACCATTTTTATGAATATGCCATGACCGATGTTCGTCGGGGTGGAATATAATCGTGCCTGTTTTTTCTTTGAAAGTAAGCTTGGGGTAGACATTGGTGTCTTTTGTTATAATGGTAGTATTAGAAAGGTTGCTCTTTATTGAAACGCCAAAGCCAAGAGTTGTAAGCATAATACATAAAGCGGCCCCTCCCATAAGAAGTTGAGATAGACTTTTGTTCTTTCTTTGATTTAATGGAATAGGCGTTAAACGTTTTATTCTTGAAAAAACATTTTTTTGACCAAAATTTAGAGCTAATTTATAGTGAAGTTCATATGAGTTTTTAAGTGCTCTGGCATAAAGTATTTTTGAATAACCATGGTCAATTACAATAGCATCGCACGAGGTTTCACGCTCTTTCCTGATTATTGAAGACATAAATAAGACAAAAGGATTGAAGAAGAATATGATTTCTAGTAAAAGCTGGGCTATATTAACAACATAATCGTTTCTCTTAATATGCACTAATTCATGAATTAATATTATTTCCAATGACTCTATAGAAAACCCCGTTAATGCTTGTGCAGGAAAAAATATAATTGGTTTAAAAATTCCTGTTGTAAATGCATAACTCGTATTGCTGGTTTCCTTTAGTCTTATTTCTTTGTTAATCCCTAGTTGTTTAGCCAGTTTGCCTTTTATTTGGTTAAGTGAACTATGGGTTAATGTAGTTTCTTGTATTCTTGAAAAGTTACCAAATTGTATTAAAAATTTAGTTATAAAAATCGACAGTCCTAAAAACCAAAACCAAAATATATTGAGACTATTATTGACAACGAATAATTGAATGTGCTCTATAAGGTTGAATTCAAAAGATGTTTTTGATATGTAATCAGAAAACATTAATATTTTTGGTTTTAACCATAAATTATAAATAGATTTTTGAGCTATGGCTAAAATTATTAAGATAATAAAAAAGCCAAAGAAAACGATTAATGACACCGTATAGCGAAGTGTGGCATGCTTTATACTAATTACCCGTAATAATATAAATAGAAGCAACCAAGAAAACCCAGCTAGCCAAAGGGAATCTATAAATAAATTTAGGACTATGGCGTACAATAAATCAGACATCCTTTTCCATCTTTTTAATCATGTCTTTTATTTGTTGTAGCTCTTCTGCATTAGGTTTTGAGTTACCTAAAAAACTTTGAGCAAAACCTATAGTTGATCCGCCAAAAAGACTTTTTAAAATATTTTTCATGCTATAATTTTGAGCATCTTCTTTTTCCAGTTTAGGAATATAGATATGTTTTTTTCCTTCTTTTCTTCTGTCTAAAAGTTTCTTGTCAAACATAATTTGCATTAATTTTAAAGTGGTTGTATAACCGCTTTTCGAATTAAGCCTATCGTGAATTTGTTGAACAGAGCCCTCTTTTAATTGCCATAAAATAGTTAAAATTTCCAGTTCTTTATCTGTGTATGGTTTCATATACGAATTGTTTCGTATCAAACATACGAAAAATTTCGTAATAAAAAATATTTTATTTAGAATAAATATTTTTGTAAAAGGAAGAGGAGAAGGTTTTTGGTGTGAAATTAGCCTCTAAACAAAAAGAAATCGTCTTTCATATGTTCAATCTTAGAATCTTCATTGGTGATGATATAATCGATAGCTTGAGAGGTGAAATCTTTTCCTTTTTTTGTTAAGGACACAATATTATTTTCAATAACGATCATATTGTTTTTAAGTGCTAATTCTAATACAGTTTTGCTGCGTACTTTTTGCCAATTAATATGTTCGTTAAGATGATTTACATGGCGTTCTTCTTCTTCGTTATGATTTCTTAAATGCAGCAAAAAGGTAAGTAGTGATACTTCTGTACGTTGCTGTTTCTCTCTATATAAAACGGCTATAATCCCTTTGTTGGGAGCAAATAAATAAACCATTAAAAAGATAAGGCCTAACATGGTTGTAATGGATCCAGCAATTGAAGCATCTAATCCATGTGCTAACCAATAGCCAGAAATGGCACTAAATACACCAAAGCAAATAGCATAAACCAGCATACGTTTTAAGTTGGTGGTAAGTAAATAGGCCGTAGCAGCAGGAGCAATCATTAAAGCAACTACTAAAATGGCACCAACAGCATCAAAAGCGCCTACAGTGGTTACCGAAGAAACCGTCATAAGTCCATAATGAATAACAGCAGGAGAAAACCCTAGTGATGCCGCTAAACCAGCATCAAATGTGCTTATTTTGAGTTCCTTAAAAAATGCAAATAATAACCCGATGGTAATCAATAAAATACTACCTATAACCCATAATGATTTTGGACCTACATCCATTCCAGCAATTAATAATCGATCAAAAGGTGCAAAAGCTAATTCTCCCAATAAAACAGCATCTACATCTAAATGAACATCATTGGCATTTTTAGCAATTAAAATAACACCAATACTAAACAATATAGGAAACACTAATCCGATAGCGGTGTCTTCTTTTACCAAGCCCGTTTTTTGAATATATTCTACTAGAACAACCGTAATAATTCCCGTTATGGCTGCCAGTAATATAAGTAACGGTGAGTTTAAATCTTGTGTAATAAAAAAACCTATAACAATACCTGGTAAAATAGAGTGACTTATAGCATCGCTTATCATTGCCATTTTTCTCAGTACAAGAAAAGTCCCTGGAATGGCACAAGCAATGGCAACCAAACTGGCGATAAGCTGTATTTCTATTTGGGCATTACTCATTATTTTCAGTTTGTTGGTTGTATAAGTTAGAAGCCGTATTAAAACCCTCTTCGGTTAAACTCCACATACTCCCATGAAGTTTTACATAATTTTTCCGAACTAATTTTTGAAGTGTTCCTTTTGTATATCCCTGAAAATTATTCAGAATTTTAATAGCATGGGGATGCGAAATATTTTCATGTGTTTCAGCAATATGATACATAAAAGATAATGTTTTATGAAGCTGTAAATCACGACGATTTTTAATGAATCGTATTTGTTTAAACAGCAATCCCCGACTCGGTGAAAAGATAAAGGAAATAAATACAAATACCCCAGCAACAATAACAATAACTGGGCCTGTTGACAGGTTGTTTTGACTGGCACTTATGGCGGTTCCAAAAACACCTGAAAACGCTCCGAAAACAGCTGCTAGAAATACCATAACTCCTAAACTGTTGGTCCATTGGCGAGCAGCAGCGGCAGGTGCCAATAGCATAGCGCTCATAAGTACAACACCAACTGTTTGTAAACCTAATACAATGGCAAGTACAATAAATGAGGTGATTAAAATATCTATGAATTTGGTATTAAACCCTAATGTTTTTGTATAGTCGGCATCAAAAAGAAGGATTTTAAATTCTTTCCAGAATAGTAACAATACGACAAGACAAATACTAGTTATAAGAGCCATAAGCCAAACATCACTTTCTACTAAAGTAGCAGCTTGTCCGAATAAATATTTATCTAAACCAGCTTGATTGGCGTTAGGCTGTTTTTGAATAAAGGTTAAGAGAAGCATCCCAAAACCAAAAAAAAGTGAGAGTATAAGACCTAAGGCAGTATCTGATTTTAAATGTGTTTTACTAATGATACCTCGAATCCAAAAAGTACCGATAAGACCGCTTACCAGGGCGCCTAACAATAATACGTTGCTGTCTTTTGCTCCTGTAATTAAAAAAGCGATAGCAATGCCAGGCAAAGCAGCATGTGAGATAGCATCCCCCAAAAGACTTTGTTTTCGTAATACAGCAAAGCTACCTAACATACCTGTAACTGAACCTAGAACAGCGGTGCCCAAGGTAATGGTCCTTAAGGTATAGTCTGTAAAGACAAGTTTTATGTATTCCGTTATATCCATTGTGTCATTCCTACCTTTTATGATGGCCCATCTTAAGCTTAGTCTTAATCGTGGTAAAAACCTTTTTCCGTTTCACATTATTGTTGTTCATTTTGTTTTGATACAAAACAAACCAAAAAATCATGTCAAAATTAGGAAGTTGCTAAAGTGCTATTCGCTTTCTCAATACGCCATCTGGCCCATTCGCTAAAAATGTATTCAATACATTTTCTTCACGCTTCTGTCCTGTGCTTGAAACTTCTTTTGCATCTTCATTCCTTCATTTCATTATTTCTGAATTTTGACTTTTCCGACTATATCGGAATTTCAAGTTTTATTTATCTCTTTCGTTTCTACTTCTAATTATTCAACTTTGTTAACAGCTATTGAACACTGTTTACTGATACAGAAAACGGCATGCTTTTCTATTCCTGTATACTCACTTTATAGTTAATGCCGTAGGTCTTTGTTAAATTATCATCATTAAAGATGTCTTTTACAGGACCTGTGGCAATTTTCTTGACGTTTAAAAAGGTTACCCAATCAAAATATTCGGGAACTGTTTGCAAGTCGTGATGCACAACAATAACCGTTTTATTGGCCTTTCTTAGTTCTTTTAAAATATTGATGATAGCAATTTCGGTAGTAGCATCAACGCCTTGAAATGGTTCGTCCATAAAATAGATAGAGGCATCTTGTACCAATGCTCTTGCTAGAAAGATACGCTGCTGCTGCCCTCCAGAAAGCTGACTTATTTGCCTGTTTTTAAAAGGAAGCATGCCTACTTTTTCCAAAGCTTCAAGCGCCATCTTTTTTTCCTTTTGTCCAGGACGTTTTATCCAACCTAGGCTGCCGTATGTACCCATCATAACAACGTCTAGTGCCGTTGTTGGAAAATCCCAATCGACACTTCCTTTTTGTGGTACGTAGGCAACTAATTCACGTTGTTTTTCATAGGGTTTTCCATAAATACTCACACTCCCCGCAATGGGGTTTAGAATACCAAGAATTGATTTTATAAGCGTTGATTTTCCAGCACCGTTTGGTCCAACAATAGCCATAAGAACACCTTCCGGTATTTCTAAATCGATATCCCAAAGCACAGGTTTGTAGTTGTATGCTACAGTTAGATCGTCTACTTGTACGGCTATGTTTTGTTTCATCTTTTTATTTCCGTTTTAGGCTTTTTCTAAACTTTCCTAAAATAGGAAAGAAGATATCAGCATTTCACGCTTGAGTAAATATTGTAAACTGTAACTGAATACTGTTAACTTATTTAAGTGCATTCACAATCGTGTTTACATTATGTTCAAACATACCAATGTAGGTGCCTTCTATAGTTCCTGCATTACCTAGTGCATCCGAATATAAAGAGCCTCCAATAGTAACATCATGCCCTTTAGAATTTACGGCTGCTTGTAATGCTTCGATAGTACGTTTGGGGACAGAGCTTTCTACAAAAATAGCTTTTACATTTTTTTCTATAATAAAAGCCGATAATTTTTGAACATCTTGCACACCTGCTTCTGTAGCAGTCGATAAACCTTGTAAGCCTACAACCTCGAACCCAAAAGACCTACCAAAGTAATTAAAAGCATCGTGTGCTGTTACTAAAATACGTTTTTCTTTCGGTAAACTTTCTTCTATAATGCTATGTATTGCGGCTTTTAGAGCTCCTAGTTTTTTTATATAATTTGCATGATTTGATTCGAAAATAGCTTTCTTGTCTGGAATGGCTTCAATAAGTATTTCTGTTACATATTCGGTAACTTTTATCCAATAATCAACATTAAACCAAATATGGGGATCGTAATTCGATGCAAAATATTCCGAACCAATAAGTGTATTTTTATCCAAGGCATTAGAAATAGCAATCGTTTTTTTGTTTTTCATTTTTTCGAAAACTTCAACAAGCTTGCCTTCAAGGTGAAGCCCGTTGTAAAAAATAATATCTGCATTGGCCAGTTTAGTAACATCGCCTTCACTGGCTTTATATAAATGGGGGTCAACACCACTTCCCATCAATCCTTCTAGGTTAATGTACTCACCACCAATGTTCTTTACTAAATCGGTAATCATGGTGGTTGTGGTCACCACATTTAATTTTTCATTTGTTTTCTTTTCGTTTTTGCAACTAAAAAAGATTAAACTAATGATCGCTATATAGAGATATCTATGCATGTGTTAAATTTTGTTGTAATGTACTAAAAAAGCTTATAATTATTTAAATGAATAGCGTAATCCAAAAAATAAACGGATACCTTGATTTGGTGCATAAACATAGGATGGGTCAAATGTTAGACCATAAGGATTATCTGCTGTTACAAGCGCGTTGCCATCATTATCGAAAGCAACATCTTTATCAAACGGATCGTTTGCCCTGGCTATAATAAAAGGATTTCCTTTGTTTGGTGTCCAATCCAATAGGTTTTTAACACCTCCATAGATTTCAAAATTTAATAAACCATCATAAGTTAATTGGATGTTCTGAATACTCCAGGTTGGTGAATTTTCACTTCTGGGGTCTAATTCGCCTAATAGTGGTAATCGCATAGGTCCATAAATATTACCTGTGTAATCTAGTGTTAGATTGGTTTTATAATTTTTATATGAGAGCCCCCAGGTACCTGTGAACCGTTCTGTTAAAATTTGACGTTGTTTCACACCATTTTCGGTTTGAGATACATCTTGAAGCGTTGCACCTACTAAAACTTTGATACCACTAGCAATTATAGCATCTAAATTTAAACTTACGCCTTTTGTAACAGCTTTACCATCTAGGTTATCGTATATAATCTGATTAGGGTTTGTGTCATAATCAGGTAAAATTAAATTGGTAAAGTATGTATACCATGCAGAGGCATCTAAGCCAATTATGGCACCAGATTTTGTGTAAAATTTCTTCAAGTAATTAGCATTGATATTATATGAGCGTTCTGGTTTTAAAGCTTCAGAGATTATAACATCTCTGGCACCAGTGAGTGCTGCATGTTCTTCAGTAAAAATATTAACAACTCTAAACCCTGTTCCTGCATTTATACGAAAAATATCGTCGCTGGTAGGTTTAAATTTATAAGCAATTCTTGGAGTAAAGATATTACCATGTCTTTTATCATAATCATAACGAGCTCCCAGTAGTAAGGTGTGTTTGTCGTTAAGTTCAATTTCATCTTGAGCAAATAGAGATGGGATAACAACTTCATCTGCGTCTACTGTTGCTGGTGTACTATCATCGTAAAAATTGTATCTGGCTGCGGCTCCAAATAGTAAATCATGATTTTTAAGAGGCTTGTCCCATGTAAATTGTCCAAATCCAATACGTTGTTGTGCTAAGTAAGGCACATTTCCATATACTGAATTTTGATCGTGATCTGTATAGGAAAATTGAAATAACACCTTTTCTTCAACAGGTAATTGGTATTTGCCTAAAAGTTCAAAACGAGAGGTGTAAATACTTTCACCATAAACATCATCTCCCCCTCTAAAGGATGGATTCCATTGCATTTCTCCGCCCCACCTGTCTTCATAAAAATAACGTCCAGCTAAAGAAAACTGTCTATTTTGTTTGCGTTTAAAATCCCATTTCTGAAAAACCGAAATTCTATTTTGAAGAGTTAAATCGGTAAAGTTATCTCCATTATTATCTATCGGGTTGTTATAGTTGAAATAATTAGTACCAAAAAGTAAATTGGCTTTATTGCCTACTTTGGTTTTGAACCCCAAGTCGAGATTTACTTCTCCCCAACCTGTTATATAGCTATCTGCAAAAAAACGAGGTGCATTTTCTGGAAGTTTTGTAATAATATTAATTAAACCTCCTACAGCTTCACTTCCATAAAGAGAAGACGCTGGGCCTTTTACAATTTCGATTTGTTCTATTAAGGAATTAGGAATCCCAGAGAGACCATATACAGTAGATAATCCACTTACAATAGGCATACCATCTATAAGAACAAGGGTATAAGGCCCTTCCAGACCATTAATATGTATGTCGCCTGTGTTACAGACATTACAATTGATTTGTGGACGGACACCGTTTACATTCTGTAAGGCTTCAAAAATATTGGGTGTTGGGTTTTTCTTTAAAAAGGCGGGTGAGTAAACTTCAACAGGCACAGGGCTTTCTAAACGGGATACTGCTTTTAAAGTTCCTGTGACCACAACTTCATCAAGTAATTCTGATTCTGATAAGTTGAAGTCCACAATTACATCATTTGAAGATACATTAATTGTTTTCTTCTGAGTTTGATATCCAGTGAATGAAGCAATGACTGTATAAGTTCCAGCTTCTACATCTTTTATTTTAAATGAGCCAGCATCATTAGACACCGTTCCTTTTTTAGTGCCTTTTAAATAAATGTTTACATAAGGTAAAGCATTGCCCTCCGATATGGTTTTACCGATTATATTTTGTGCGTTTACTGTAAAAGATAATACACTTAGGAAGAGTATTATTAGATGTCTCATGTTATATTTTTTATGCAAATATAAAATAATTTTTAGACTAATCTAAAAATTATTTTAATGTTATTAATTGTTTTATATTTGTTTTGTCTAAAAAATAGTTATGGTAACCCTTACAGAAGAAAACTATATTAAAGCAATTTACCATTTAGGAAAATATGGTGCCAATAATGTGAGTACGAATGCTATTGCCAAAGAAATGGAAACAAAAGCATCGTCTGTGACCGATATGGTTAAGAAACTTTCTGAAAAGAGCTATGTTGATTACAAAAAATACCAAGGGGTTACTTTAACCAACAAGGGAAAAGAAGTTGCTGTAAACATTGTTAGAAAACATAGGCTTTGGGAAGTGTTTTTGGTTGAAAAATTAAATTTTTCCTGGGACGAGGTTCATGAAGTGGCAGAACATTTAGAACATATTAAGTCTAAAAAATTAATTAGCCAGTTAGATGCCTTTTTAGGATTTCCAACTCATGATCCGCATGGTGATCCTATTCCAGATAAAACGGGTAAAATCAAAAAAATTGATAAAATCCTGCTTTCAGAAGCTGAAATAGGAGATAACTGCATCTGTGTTGGGGTTCAGGATTCTTCATCAGATTTTTTAAAATATTTAGATAAGAATGATATTGCTTTAGGAACCGCATTGAAGGTCTGTCACCGTGAACCTTTTGATAATTCCATCACTATAAAAATAAAAACAAAGGAGCTAATCATATCTAATATGATTGCTAATAACTTGTTTGTAAAGCTTTCTTAATTTTTTATGGAACTCTCTCAACATTCGTGCTTCGCTCTGTCTAAATAACAAGTGTTTTTTTATTATTTAAATCGAACCTGTTTCTTTATAAACTTAGGAAACTTTTTAATACCTGTTAAGGTAAGCTCTTTGTAGTAACACTCTGCAGCTTCAGATTGAATTTGTATTTGCCCCTTGGTTAGAGGCTTTCCACTTTCAGGATTTATAGCATTTTCAACAACCATAACAATTTCATTGTTTACTAGGTGAACGGCGTCGTTACCAACCACATAAATTTCTAAATGATTCCACTCACCATGGGGAGCATCGGGTTCTTTATAAGCATTTATATATCCTATTTTGTCTAAATACGTATCAGAGTTTGGATTATACATGCCTCTCTTTTCTCCTTGTTTTCCTCGAATCTCAACTTGAGGTCCAGACACTTTAGGTGTTGTTGTATTACCAGAAATGGTAATAAAATCTCCCATATCGGTTTCTTGTACCTGATATTCCATACTGGTTTTCCAAGTCTTCCAAAAACGACCATGTTCGCCATAGCAATGATATAAAATCCCACTATCTCTTTTAGATTCTAACCTTGGAGCCCATTTCTTATCTCCCCATTTAAACATCACGCTTAAGTGATAATTTTCATAGGATGATTTTGTGGTTAAACCCCCATAAATCTCTCCCGTTATTTTTAATATAGGCGTTTCATTTTCTGCAATTATGGAGAATACATTCTTTATATCATTGTTAAGCCCTAAGGGTATTCCGTTATGTACATTGTCAGATTGATAGGTTCCTGCTGGCAAGCCTTCAACAGTTGCATGTGGCACCCCATTCCATTTTTCAAAATGGCTTAAGTTGGCATCAAACAACTTGATGGTCTTGCCCTTTTCCTGAGCCGATATGAAACCTGTAAATAATAACGATAAGGTTAAGGTGTATAAATATGTTTTTCTCATTTTAATAAATTAATGCAGGTCGTTTAAATTATAAAGTCCTAAAGTAATTATAAAAACTAGGATAGTTTCATGGAACTACTATTTTTTTCAGATAGGTACTTAAATTTTAAGTAAATAATAACCTATGTAACTATTTTAATGGCAACCACAACTATCATCGCCTCCGCAAGCTTTGGTTTTTTTCTTTTTAGGAGACCAGACATATGTTTTCACAATAAACGCAACAGCTAAAGCGAGAGCAGTATAAACCAGTATGTTTTGTATAATCGTATTCATAATTACTAAGGTCGTTAAAACTTTTGAATTATTTCAAAAATTGAAATGCAATTAATGCAACTATATAAGCAAAAGTAGTCATAATAACTAATTGTAATACAGGCCATTTCCAACTATTAGTTTCTTTTTTTACAATGGCTAAGGTGCTCATGCATTGCATAGCAAAAGCATAAAATAATAGCAACGAAATACCAGAAGCAAATGTAAATAAAGGTCCTCCTAAAATGGGGTTAACTTCACTAGCCATTCTATTTTTTATAGTTTCTTCTTCATCACTTCCTACACTATAAATAGTTGCTAATGTGCCAACAAATACTTCGCGGGCAGCAAAAGAGCTTACTATGGCAATGCCAATTTTCCAATCGTAACCCAGTGGTCTAATAACAGGTTCAATAGCGCGTCCCGTAATACCAATAAATGAATGCTCTAATTTATGTGAAGCTATCTTTTGTTGTAAGTCTTCTTTAGTAAGGTGTTGAGATGCATATTCCGATTTAACGATGTTTTCGGCGTTGTTAAATGCATCTCCTGGACCATAGGATGCTAAAAACCAAAGAACAATAGATATGGCAAGAATAATTTTACCAGCACCAAAAACAAAGGATTTTGTTTTTTCAATGACGGTTAAAGCTACGTTTTTAAACATAGGGAGCTTATAATTGGGCATTTCTACAACAAAAAATGTTTTGCTTCTTATTTTTAGAATTTTGTTTAGAATATACGCTGAAAACACTGCCGTTACAAAACCAATTAAGTAGAGTAGCATTAAAGTTAAAGCCTGATAACTTAAACCAAGAATACGTCCTTCAGGAATAACTAATGCGATAATAATTAAATAAACAGGAAGTCTTGCCGAGCATGTTGTGAACGGTGTTACTAAGATAGTAATTAAACGTTCTTTCCAACTTTCTATGTTTCTTGTGGCCATTATGGCTGGAATAGCACAAGCAGTACCAGAGATTAACGGAACAACGCTTTTACCACTTAAACCAAAACGTCTCATAACCCTATCCATTAAAAATACAACACGGCTCATGTAGCCACTTTCTTCAAGTACAGCTATAAACAAGAACAAGAAAGCAATTTGCGGAATAAAAATAACAATGCCTCCAAGACCAGGAATAATACCTTCTGCCAATAGGTTAGTGAAAGCACCATCTGGCAACATATTTTTAACCCATTCGCTTAATGACGCAAAAATACTATCAATAAAATCCATTGGGACGCTGGACCAGTCATAAATCGCTTGAAAAATAGTAAGTAGAATGAAAAAGAAAATAACATATCCCCAAACTTTATGAGTTAAAATACGATCAAACTTTGTTCGTAAATCTTTGGCTTGCGATATGTCGATGGTTTGCCCTTTTTTAAGGACGTTATTTATAAATTGATAGCGTTTAATAGTTTCCTTTTGCTGCAAACGTTTTAAATCACCTTTGCTTTTAGTTTTAAAATTAGCAACAGCATCAATTTCGTTTCTATCCGTTTTTCCAAAGTTAACGTCTTGCGTAATGACTAACCAAAGTTTATATAAAAGTTGATTGGGAAATGCTTTACGTAAACTGTCAAAATAATCTCGATCTATCTCGGATGCGTTTAAACAAGGTGTAATGGAGAGATCTTTATAGTTAGCAATGAGGTTTTTTAAATTGTCAATGCCTTGACCCTTTCTTGTACTTATTAAAGCTATTTTGGTTTGAAGATGTTCTTCTAAATAATCGATATCTAATGAAATCCCTTTGTAGCTCATCCTGTCTGCCATATTAATAACAAGAAGTGTTGGGATTTCTAAATCTTTAATTTGTGTAAAGAGTAAAAGGTTTCGTTTTAAATTTTCGACGTCACTTACAACAACTGCGATGTCTGGAAAATCTTTGTCCTTTTTGTTTAAAAGGAGTTCTATAACAACATTCTCATCAAGAGAAGAAGCGTTCAGACTATAGGTTCCTGGTAAATCAATAATATGTGCTTTAACACCTCGGGGTAGTTTACAAACACCTTCTTTCTTTTCTACAGTGATGCCTGGATAATTACCAACTTTTTGGTTTAATCCTGTTAATGCATTAAAAACAGATGTTTTTCCTGTATTGGGATTACCAATTAAAGCGACATTTATTTGCTTACTCATGCCCTATTTTTTCAATTAAAATATGGGAAGCCGTTTCCTTTCTAATAGCTAAGTGCGTTCCATTAATATTTAAATACATTGGGTCTTGAAAAGGAGCGAGTTGTACCAATTGTACAGAATTGCCTGGCAAACAACCCATTTCTAAAAGTTTTAATGGAATATGAATAGATGAAACATCGGTTATAATACCTTTCTCACCACGTTTAAGATGTGCTAAAGTGTCTTGCAAGCTTATTTAGATTGATTTTAAAGAAGCAAAAGTAGTATAAAAAAACAGTCTAAAAAAATGGATGGTAAAAAACTATTTTTGATATTCTTCTTTTAGGATTTTAATATCATCAAGTAAGCGATCTATATCTTTGGAATCTGTGCCATCATAAAAGCCTCTTATTTGCCGCTTTTTATCAATAAGCATGAAGTTTTCGGTATGTACCATATCAAAAGGGCCGCCATCTCCATGATCTTTAACTGCCAAATAACTTCTTCTGGCCAATTGGTATATTTGTTTTTTGTCACCAGTAACCAAGTTCCATTTATTGTCGTTAACGCCTTTTTTCTTTGCATAGCGTTTTAGTTGAGCAACCGTATCTATTTCGGGCGTTACCGAATGGGAAAGTAACATGATGTCATCGTCGTCAATAATTTCTTTTTGTATTTGCTCCATATGATCCGTCATAATCGGGCAAATGGTTCTACAGGTGGTGAAAAAAAAATCAGCTACATATATTTTATCTTTATAATCGTTTTGAGTAATGGTCTTTCCATTTTGGTTGATAAGGGAGAAATCGGCTATTTTATGATATTTTTTTTTATATTGAATGGTACTGTCCACCAATTCGGTACTTACCATGGTAGGCTGATAAATAGGAAGCGGTTGGTAAACATTTAAGGTATTATAGATTATTGAAACGATAATAATCGAAATGATGCCAAATACAATTGCAAATCCCTTATAATCCTTGAAAAATGATAACATTGAAGCTGGTAAAAATAACTTATACAAAAATACAATGAAACATTGGAGACTAAAAATTTAATCGAAAAGAAATGACTTTATTAATCTTAATCTGGCCTAGTAATAGATAATGAATAAAGACAGGTAAAGTTAAGGCCTTTGGATTTTTAAAATTAAATTCTTGTTAAAAAAGGCAAGCATCATCTTAATTGTCTTTTTAAAGTTGGTTTAAAAGTGTACTTTTGTTCGATTAAAAAAATCGGATTGAAGTTATATGGAGTTTGTTATTAAAATATCTCAATTTTTATTAAGTCTTTCGCTGCTTATCATTTTGCATGAATTAGGGCATTTTATCCCCGCAAAGGCTTTTAAAACAAGAGTAGAGAAGTTTTATTTATTTTTTGATGTGAAGTTTTCATTATTTAAAAAGAAAATAGGCGAAACAGTTTATGGTATAGGTTGGTTGCCATTGGGCGGTTATGTAAAGATTGCAGGAATGATAGATGAAAGTATGGATACCGAACAAATGGAAAAAGAACCACAACCTTGGGAATTTCGATCCAAACCTGCATGGCAGCGTTTAGTTATTATGTTAGGTGGTGTTACTGTGAATTTTTTGTTGGCCATTCTTATCTACATAGGAATGAGTTATTTTTATGGAGATAGATTTTTGCCAAATGAAAATATTAAAGATGGTCTTTTAATAGAAAGTACTGTAGCAAACAAAGCAGGCTTGCTTACAGGTGATAGAATTATTGCAGTAGATGGTGATAAAATTGAAAATTTTTCTGAAATTTCTGAAAAAGTATTGTTTGGTAAAGAGATCGTTATTGAAAGGAATGGACAGCAATCGACAATTCATATGCCTGAGGATTTTTTATCTCAATTAATTGACTCTAAGGAAAAAGGCTTTATCAATTTAAGAGAGCCCTTTGTTGTGGTTCAAGTACCAGACACATCTTATAATAAGAGTAGTGGTATTAAAAAAGGAGACATTATTTTAGGTTTGAACGATTATGAAACTAGGTATATCGATCAGGTGAAATCTGGATTAGAGAAGTTTAAAGGACAGGAAGTTGTTGCGAAAGTTTTAAGGGATAATGCTGAAGTTACGCTACCATTGAAAATAGATGAAGATGGAAAATTAGGATTGGCCTATGCTTCAGGGTCTACACCTGAAACTTTAGAGGCTTTAGGGTATTACCAATTTGAAACCAAGAAATATGGCTTTTTTGAATCCTTCCCTATAGGAATAAAGAAAACGGGAGATAAAATATCATCCTATATAACGCAATTTAAAGCTATTTTTACACCAAGTACTGGTGCTTATAAAGGTGTAGGAGGATTTAAGGCTATTTACGATATATTTCCAAGCTTTTGGAGCTGGCAAGTATTTTGGAGTATCACGGCCTTTTTATCTATTATGTTGGGCGTTTTAAATCTTTTGCCAATCCCAGCTTTAGATGGGGGGCATGTAATGTTTTTGCTATATGAAATGGTGTCTGGAAGGAAACCTGGAGACAAGTTTATGGAATATGCACAAATGGTTGGTTTCTTCATTTTAATCGCTTTAGTTTTGTTTGCAAACGGGAATGATATTTATAAAGCGATTTTTGGATAAAATTTTTAAAATTTTTATTTGCAGTAACTAAAAATATATATATATTTGCGCTCGCTAAGACAGAATAGCACACTCCTTCTTAGCTCAGTTGGTTAGAGCATCTGACTGTTAATCAGAGGGTCCTTGGTTCGAGCCCAAGAGAAGGAGCAAAAAACCCGATACTTCCGTATCGGGTTTTTTTATTTTTTGTCCCGTCTAGGAATAGCGTTACACTAAATCTAAGTATAATAAAAACAATGATGGAAAAGATCAAAAGGGGTCTTTTTGATATCAAAGCATTTATGAGGATGTGGTGTCCCCCTATAAAATCAAATAAAGGCTAAAGCTAAATACAAAAGCTAAACATGAATGGAGATTGTTCCTCCTTTTATATAAAGGGAGGATAATTTCGATGTATCGAAATTTAGGAGGATTGCTATATAAAAAGAGCCTGTTCCCGAATAGACCTTCCATTTTTTTTATGAATTACTTTTCTTTGTCCGTTCAAAGAAAAACAACAAATCTGCTTGCCAGCATAGCAGGCAGGAGAAAAGCCGTCCACCATAAGAATTTTTTTCCCGCTATGCTTGAGACAAATCAGTCACAAAACATCGCGTTACGCCTTCGCGAACCCTAGTTCTTGCTCCTGGTTTTCGATGTTTTGTGCTCTATTCTTACAAACAAGTCTGGGCTTGCCAAATGATCTATTCTAACGACTAGTTTTGAGAATTCGGATTTTATATAAAAGGCAGAATTGTAAAGTATCTCCAATTCTTACTATAGACGAGTATAGTATTCAACAAAATCTACTATTAGGAATTGGTTAAGATTACTATGATAGGCATAACTTTTATTAACAAACTGTGCCATTTCGATTATAAATCTAATAATCAGAAATAAAACAACGTAATTCCGCGTAACGATTATAACTATTGTCCATTAATGCGCTTTAGTTTATTTAAGTGTACTGAGTTCTTAAGAGATGTAAAAGGGGCACCTTGGGATTAATTTTATATATATTGATGAACCATATATTATTTCTTGCACATAGCAAGTTTATGCAATACTTTGATTGCATTTTTTGAATCTTAGTGGGTAGGTTAGATGGGGCAAGTTCTCTTCTGGCCATGGCTGGTCGGTTACGACGACCAGCAAATGACATCATCAGAAGGGAGGTGAGATCCGTTCTATATTATTCCCATGCGGAAAGACCGATAATCTCCCCATTGGGTCCTACAAAAAATGTGTATTTGTCGCGAACATAATGCTCGTTTTCCAACTCGTATCCCTCTTCTTTCAACTTATCGCCAATCGGGCCAATATCATTAACTTTAAGCATGAAATGATTGTGGTTGGTATTTCCTATAGGTCCTACTGTGTGCAGAAATTCTGGAGCGGTAACCGATAGGCCAATTGTCAAATCATCCGCTTTTAACTTCATAACTAGCATACCTTCAAGTCCTGGGCCATGAAGAACCTCAGCGTCAGATAATTTGAAACCAAGAATCTCACGGTAAAGTTTTAGGGTTTTCTCAAGCTTGAGCACATGTACAGTGATGTATTTCAAACCAGTGACTCTTGCCTCAGTTTTACTCTCTTTATCTGCAATTGACGAATCCGCCGTTTGAGCAGAACTATAACTCGTACTTGCGAGGATGAATATTGCGAGGAGGCAACATCTCCAAATAGGGTTTGCCCCAGTGTTGTTTTCTTTTTTACTCATACTAATTTTACTAATATCAATTTTCATAATTAAAAACTCGTTTTTGTAAAGCTATGGTAATTTATGATAAGTGTAAACCCAATATTCCTAGAAAAAAACTGAACACATGAAATATTGAAAATAATAAGCTTGAACGTTAGTTACTTACACCTGAATAAAAACTGGACAATTCATTTAAACTGGTTAAATCTAAACTAGGGAAGTGTATTATTTTGTAATATTATAACGCTTAAATTTTATAAGAAGCTCTTTACAATTGAGCTTTTTTACTTCATTAAATGCCTCAGGCACTAGACAAATTTCTGCTTGAAATATTAATTATGGAGTAATGACATATAATCAAAACAAATAGTATGAAATTTCACAATCCCCTTTTTCCTATCCTTCTTTTGCTTATAATTTCTTGTTCTCAAATAAAGAATAATGAGACACCAAATGCAAATCAAACATACCAATGGGAAGAATTAATAGATGCGGATTTGACCAATTGGGACAATTACCTAAGTTACAAGCATCAGCCTGGCTATAATGGTTCGGTGCCAAAAAATGAGCAGGGAGAAGAAATTGCCCCCATAGGTTTAAACAACCCTTCATACCATGTTTTTACCACCTTTCAAGAAGGTGATGATATTTTAATTAGGAATACGGGTGAATATTATGGTTGTTTAATTACCAAAAAAGAATATGAAAATTACCATTTTCAGTTAAAATATAAGTGGGGCGACAAAAAATGGGCTTACAGAAAAAATTTACTCAAAGATTCAGGAATTCTATACCACTCCATAGGTCCTATGGCAGTTGAGTATTGGAGATCGTGGATGCTTTCTCAAGAATTTCAGATTATGGAAGGGCATACGGGCGATTTTTGGAGCCAGGCAAATTCGGCAATAGATATTCGTGCCTATAAACCAGAATCTGTTTTAGACCCTATGGCGCACGAATCTCAAGATTTCATTACTCTAAGTATGAACAGCCCATACAGAAATTACTGCCTACGAAGCGGTAATTATGAAAAGCCAGATGATGAATGGAACACACTTGACCTATATTGTTTTGAGGATAAAAGTCTGCATGTAGTAAATGGTGAAGTGGTTATGATCTTAAAGAACTCTAGGTATATAGACGAGAACGGAAAAGACATACCGCTTACTAAAGGAAAAATCCAACTACAGAGCGAAGCGGCAGAAATATTCTTTAAGGATATTAGAATACGAAAAATAGATTCACTAAGACAAAAGCAAAAAGAGCTTTTTATAAATTAATAAAATTAAAACATAATATATTATGAAAATTTACTCATTTCTTATCTGTAGTATTACGATCCTATTCGTTTCATGTTCATCTAGTTCAGAAGATACTGGTGGGCCAATTGCTAATGATGATTTTTTAGTTATAGATGAAAATAGCAGTTCTGGGGAAGCCAACAGGGTGGATGTATCGGCTAATGACAATATAGGTAATAAAGGCGGAGATACAAACAACTACAGTTTAGTAAATGGTCCATCTAATGGAAACGCTACAGAGGTAAGTGATGGTGTATTCGAATATATACCAAATACGGGATTCTTTGGAGATGATAGCTTTACTTATAAAATTGCAGATAAAGATGGCAATGAAGATACAGCTTCAGTTTTTCTAACAATAAACGAGGTTCCAGGACCTACTGCAGAGGATTTTGCTAATATGGATCCTAATTTTCCTTCTTTTACTTCTATTGATGATACAACACCTCTAGACAAGCAATGGGTAAAAGTAGATGCGCTGTCAGATGAATTTGATGGTCCATTTGATACTACAAAGTGGTATAATTCATTTTGGAATTATGGAAATACACCAGTTTTTATGAGAGAAGAAAACTCTTTTACGGAAGATGGTAAACTTTGTATTAAAGCCACACTAAGAAGTGAGCCAAATTGGTTTCAAACCGCAAGGGTACATTCAATTGCAAAAATTAGCTATCCAATGTATACTGAGTGCAGTATGAAAACAGCACACATCTCTGCTTTTAATACGTTTTGGATGAATAATGGAGATATTGACAATAGAGATGAGATAGATATCGTTGAAAATAATTCTAAACCAACACAGGAATGTATAGACACGTCAATGAATACACCTAATTTTCCATGGACAACTCACTTGTTTCCGACACAAATGAATTCTCAATATTTTATCGCAAAAAATAGTGTTACAGAAAGGCATGAAGATAATTATGATACTAGATGGTTATTGCCAGAGAATCCGAAGAAAGATAAAACATGGGAAGAAGATTATCACATTGTTGGTTGTTGGTGGATAGATGAGCGCACGGTTCAATTCTACTTGGATGGAGAACCTGCAGGAAAAGTTACTACAAATCAAGACTTTACAAGAGAGTTAGAACTTATTTGGGATTTATGGACTGCTGATGAATGTTTTTTAGGAGGATTGGCTGATAAAGATGACTTAAATGATGACTCGATAAATACTATGCGTGTAGATTGGGTTCGCACATGGAAATTGGAATCAAAATAATTTCTTAGAAAGAAGAAACCTCAATAGGCTGGATAAATAACGATTTAATAAGCATTAATTAGCCCTTAAATTGGAACGAGATAGGGTGCTCATGGCTTCTCGGAAAAGAACAGACAATAAAAACAATTCCCTTTTTGATTAAGGGCCATAATTAGTCGAAATTAGACAGGTTTTGGATTTCAAAACGTTGTCAGGAATTCAAAGTTATGGAAAAGTGTTGGCATACAGATTTACATAAAGGCAACGGTATTGTGTCATGGAGGTTTGAGGGTAGCCGAAACAATAAGATTAAACCAAATTATTTAGACTTATTAAAGAAACAGTTAGTTATTTAAGTTTAGTTTCAGTTGGGGCATGGGTTGGTAACCATGCCTCTTCTTATTTAATGTAATAGTTGTTTAATAGGTTGTCTCCCATAGGGAATCTCCTAATTTTTAAATGTAGTATATGGAGGTTTTACCACTTAAGTGGTACACGCAGTGATTTTTTCATGTATTTCATAATTTTTACCGCAAGTAAATTATTTGTTGTAGTAGTCTCTTTTTTTGATTATGGTTAAACCTCCCTATAATGGTTGTAGGCTAGAAGAAATTCAATAGATCACTTGTTGCCAAGGTCTTTTAGGCCATTATGAAACTCTTTTTGGTTTTGACTAGGACGAATTCATTTACAAATTATATTCTATTGTTGTTTTTTACTATAGAGCTAGTAGTGGGTTTATTTATGTGCCTATAATCTCCTATTTAAAATGTTTAACTCCATAATGTATAATAAATGTGCTTTTACATACTGCTTTTTAAGAATCATAAATTTCTTGGCTTTAACTAGATGTGTCCGTTATTTCGCATATAAGTTTTTAATACAAAAAAATAGCCCTATATTAGTATATTGGCAGTTTTTGTGTTAATATTTTAGTAAATATGAATTTTAACATGTAAAAATTTTCTGTTTTATTAATCAATATAAACTGAACAATCATAAAAAACCCCCTAATTTTAATAGTCTGTAACTAATCAAGTGTTATATTTAAATTGATTTGAATGCCCTATAGCCTGTTCAGTAATAAATGATATGGTGTCTAGTTAAAAAATTAATATAAGATAAGATTTTAGGAAATGCAGAAGAGTTTGAGTTTACAAAAAATACTTACAGCTATTATTTTTATGGTATGCTTATGTGTTAATGCGCAAGAGCCTTACAGTACCAATAAATACATTGATAAGGCGGATTTGTTAACTGCTAAAAATTTAGATAGTGCCATTTATTACCTAAAGAAAGGTATTGATTATTATTCTACCGAAAAGGATACAATAAATCTTATTAATAGTTTATGCCAGCTTTCGGCATTGTATGACAATGTGTTGGATTATGGGAAATCATATGATGGCTACTGGGATGCCCTAATTCTAGCCGACTTGTCTAATGATAATATTTCCAAAGCTAGAATTTACCAAGAATTGGGGTGGTTGTATAATTCTTATAGAAGGGAAGAAGAATCGTTACATTATTTCAATAGGTCTCTTAAACTTAAGAAAAAACTAGTTGAGCAAAAGAAAATAAGTAGAGATTATTTAGTTAGCAATTACTTTGCTATAGTTAATTGTTATCGAGTAAATAACGATCTAATAATGACTCGGGTTTATTTGGATAGCTGTCAGCTAGCCCTAAACAAAATAGACCCTGATAAGAAATCGTACTACTTGGAGTCTGAGAAGGCTTATTATAATGCTGTAGTAGGTAGAGATTACGATGGAGCCCTTAACAAACTAAACGAAGCTAAAGCATTTTTCCAAACGAAAAACCCTTCATATTTAACCGTAATTTATTTTTTAATAGGTAAGGTGAATGAGCTAAAAGGTAACTTTGACAAGAGTGTGAATCACTATAAAGAATCGCTTAAATTTTCGGAAATGTATAACAAGCATTTGGGTTATAAGCAATTTAATTACGAAGCATTATCTGAGTTACATTATAATGAAGGCAATTATAAAGAAGCCTTTCATTTTAAAAATAAAGCACAAGAATTGAATGAAAAAATATTTGGAAGGAGAAGTAAGAACAACAAACATTTATTTGAAATAAAAGACCGATATAGACTTCAGAAAGAAAAAGAGAAAGCACTGCTTAAAGAGGCACGAATCGAAAAGCTTGAAAACCAAAAAAGGATAGGTTTTTTACAAAATATTTTAATGGGGGTTGTTGTTGTTTTTTTACTAATGTATGGCATTCTCTTTTTTAGAAACTTAAGAAGAAAACATAAGTTGGAAAAAGAAAAGACCAATGAAGTTATGAAGCTGAAAAACAGAGAACTTACTGCATCTGCCTTGCAATTAATTGAAAAAGAAAAGTTTATAGTTAAACTAAAGGAGAGTATTTCTAAAAGTGAAACGATAGATGAGAGGGCAATTCATAACATGATTACTGGTTTTCAAAATTCTCCTGGTGGTAATTGGAAAGAATTTGAGGCTAGATTTACTTCTGTAAATCAAAGTTTTTATGATAAAATTCGAAATAAATACCCTAATTTGGGTCAAACGGATTTAAAACTTTGTGCTTTGGTTAAGCTGGGTTTTTCTAGTAAGGAGATGGCCTCTTTGTTAGGTATCACAATAGAGAGTGCACATACATCTAGGTACAGATTAAGAAAAAAGTTAAAATTGAAAAAGGGAATGAACCTTGTTGACTTTATGGCAACTATTTAATATTAGTTGTTAGAAAAAGATAAAGCTAAGTTTAAATAATGCCCGTCACAAAAACAAAACTTACACTATAAATAACAGTAATTTACGGTGCCTTAATAGTTTTTTAGACCTGATTGAATTATTTTTTAGGTACTGCAAAAAAAGAGTTTGACCTAAAAACTATTCCTTTTCGTTTTCAAAAAAAACTTTTAAAGCTTCAAAATCTTCTGGTTTAGCAATAATTTCTTTGTTTTTGTTTAAAACAAAATAAGTTGGTGTTGCGGTAACCCCATAATCATTACCTATCTCATTATCCCATTTTCCAGAACCATAAACATGTATAAATTCTGGATAATCGGTTATTAAACGCTTCCAATTGGCAGTATCTTCTTCTAAGGCAACAGCAACAACTTTTACTTGATTTTTTCCTTTAGGTTTAAGATATGCTTGTAATTGCGGTACTTCATTTAAACAATGCGAACAGGTGCTACTCCAAAATAAAATAATGTAGCGATCTGCTACTTTTAAAGTACTCATTTTCTTGGTAGATTCCTTTTTAACTTCACCCTTTTCTAAATAAAAATCGGGAGCCACATTGCCAATAGAAAGGTTTTTATATAAAATTAACCCATGTAAAAGTTCTTGGTCGTTTAGTGACACCGCAATATCCATTAAATAGTTTTCTGCAATGTAGTTGGCAACATCTTCATGGCTTAAATCGGCCATTTGCTGCCACAAACTAGCCAATAAAATTCTCTTAACTTTTATCGGCGTACTTTTCATGGCCTTACAAAACACATCTACGTTCTTCATATAACCAGCTATCTCGTCTACCGATTTAAACGACATACCAAATACATAATTTAACATACGTTCTTCTAAAAAACTAGAACTTTGAAGTATTTCATTATTAAAATCTACAAAATCAAAATAATGAGCTCTTACATTATTAACATAAGTCTCCATATTTTTAAATTCTTTGGGGATATATGGCTTATTGGCTTTTATGAAATGAAGTGCAATTGTATTTTTTGCAGCGGTTTCAAAACTCGATTGCGTTTCTGCCTGAGTTTTAAAAATAGCTTTTAATGCTAGCGTGTCCTTACTTTGTTGTCTGAAATAATTCCCAAGACTTTGAGTAACCATAGACATACTATCGGTATAAGAGGCCAATAATTTATTTTCTATAGAATTTAAGAAAGTCACTCCTGTTTCAGAATTAAAAGTAAGCTCTATATCTTCTTTACCATTAAAAATAATATCAAAGTTGTAATCTTCTTGCGGTACAGCATATACTATTCTGTACATCCCTTTCGCTGCATTAGCATCTAACTTAAACTGAAAACTGCCATCTGCTCCTACTTCAGCATTTGTAATATAATCTGAGACCGTCGGGGTTACTTTATACAATAAAGCCACATTATAATCTTTTGCAGGTGAAAATTTGCCACGAATTGTATGCTGGGCAAAAAGAATGCTCGGTAATAAAACTGATAAAAAGAATAAGCGCTTCAAAATGATACTTTATTTTTTAATTCCCACTTCTGCGAGAATGACATTTTTTAAATTAAAACAATAATTAAGCCACGATAGGCTTTAATATTTCTAGTGCTTGTTTCACCGATTTTACATCATCGAATGAAAGCATTAAACGTAACCCATTTCGGGTTTGTTTTTCCTTCATTTTACAATCGTTTGAATGTGTCTGTACATACTGTAATACTTTTGTAAAGTTGCTACTTTGGTAAAAACTGCTTTGTTGGTCGTTAATAAAATAACCTATAAACTTTCCTTGTTTCATAATGACTTTTTCGAAACCTATTTTAGTAGCTAGCCATTTAATTTGGACACTATTTAATAAATCGGTCACCTGCTCTGGTAATTCTCCAAAACGGTCTAATAACTCTGTTTCAAAAACATTTAATTCTTCTTCTGTTTTTAAATTATTAAGCTGTGTGTACAAGTTTAGTCGTTCTGTAATATTATTAACGTAATTATCTGGAAAAAGTAATTCAAAATCGGTATCAATCGTAACTTCTTTTACATAAACTTTGTCTTCTTCGGGCTCGTTATACAGATCTTTAAACTCATTTTCTTTCAGTTCTTCAATTGCTTCATTGAGTATTTTTTGATAGGTATCGAAACCTATCTCATTTATAAAACCACTTTGTTCACCTCCTAATAAATCGCCTGCCCCACGAATTTCTAAGTCTTTCATCGCAATGTTGAAACCGCTGCCCAGTTCGGTAAACTGTTCCAAGGCCGAAATACGCTTTCGTGCATCGTCTGTCATAGCCGAGTATTCTGGCGTGATAAAATAACAGAACGCTTTTTTATTGCTTCTCCCCACTCGACCCCGCATCTGGTGTAAATCACTTAGCCCAAAATTATTGGCATTATTGATAAAAATAGTATTGGCATTAGGTACATCGAGCCCACTTTCAACAATAGTGGTACTTACCAAAACATCGAAAGCGCCATCCATAAAAGCTAGCATAAGTTGTTCCAGTTTTTTACCATCCATTTGTCCGTGCCCGATACCAATTTTAGCATCTGGTACCAAACGTTGAATCATGCCTGCCACTTCCTTAATATTTTCTATACGGTTATGAATGAAAAATATTTGTCCGCCACGTTCAATTTCATAGCTCACGGCATCACGAATGGTATCTTCACTAAAACGAATCACATGACTTTCTATAGGATAACGATTGGGTGGAGGTGTTGTTATAACCGATAAATCGCGTGCCGCCATTAAACTAAACTGAAGGGTTCTTGGTATAGGGGTTGCCGTTAATGTTAATACATCAACATTATCTTTTAACGTTTTTAATTTTTCTTTTACTGCAACACCAAACTTTTGCTCTTCATCGACAATTAGTAAGCCTAAATCCTTGAACTTTACATTTTTATTTACAAGTTGGTGCGTGCCAATAATAATATCGACTTCACCTTTTTCCAGACCTTCTATGGTTAGGCGTTTTTCTTTGACTGTTCTAAATCGGTTTACATAATCGACCGTAACAGGAAAATCTTTTAAGCGCTCTTTAAACGTTCGGGAATGTTGATAGGCCAAAATGGTGGTAGGGACTAAAACGGCTACTTGTTTTCCATTATCGACCGCTTTAAACGCCGCACGAATAGCAACTTCGGTTTTCCCAAAACCCACATCACCACAAACCAGTCTGTCCATGGGGCGCTCACTTTCCATATCAGCTTTAATATCTGCAGTTGCCGTACTTTGATCTGGAGTATCTTCATAAATAAAAGAAGCTTCCAGCTCATGCTGCATATAACTATCTGGATTGTACTGGTAACCTTTCTTCGTCTTACGCTTTGCGTAAAGCTTTATTAAATTAAATGCGACATGTTTTACTCGCGCTTTGGTCTTTTGTTTTAAAGTCTTCCATGCGGTACTGCCGAGTTTGTAAATTTTAGGCGGTTTTCCATCTTTGCCATTAAACTTGGTTATTTTGTGTAAGGAGTGGATACTCAAATACAAAACATCTCGCTCACCGTAGACCAGTTTTATAGCTTCTTGTTTTTTGCCTTCTACATCTATTTTCTGTAACCCACCAAAACGACCAATTCCATGATCGATATGTGTGACATAATCACCAATATCTAAATTAGTAAGCTCTTTTAGTGTAATGGCCTGCTTTTTGGCATAACCATTTTTAAGATGAAATTTATGGTAGCGTTCAAAAATTTGATGGTCGGTATAACATGCAATTTTGTTGTCATGGTCGATAAACCCTTGATATAGGGACAGTACAATTGTTTGATAAGAAACGGTTTCTTCTATACTTCGGCTACGCTCAGCACTAACATCATCAAAAATATCATGAAAACGTTTTGCTTGCTGCTCGCTTACACAGGCAATGTAATTAGTAAAACCTTTGTTATGGTTGGTATTTAAATCCTCTATTAAAAGATTGAATTGTTTATTAAAAGATGGCTGTGGAGTAGTGTTATACTGAATAGTTTGAGATTCTTCACTATGTTCGGAATGACAAAAGACTGGTTGTGTACCAAACTCAATAATTGAAAAATCCAATAATTGTTTTTTCAACAAGGTTGAATTACAAAACAGCTCACTGGGTTCGGCATGTTTAATGTCTGTAGAAAGGGTCTTAAAAGCCTCTTCCGCCTTGCTATAAAAATCGTCAATTCTTGAAAAGAACAAGTCTGCATTTTTTAAGCAAATCACTGTTTTTTGGGCAATATATTTTAAAAAGCTTTGTCTTTTTTCTTCTAAAAATTTATTGGCAACGTTCGGGATGATATTAATTTTCTTGATCTGTTCTACCGAAAGTTGCGTTTCTACATCGAAGGTTCTTATACTATCTACTTCATCACCAAAAAACTCAATTCTATAGGGTTCATCGTGTGAAAATGAAAACACATCTACAATACCGCCTCGCACTGAAAATTCTCCAGGTTCGGTCACAAAATCAACGCGTTTAAACTGGTACTCAAATAAGACTTCGTTTACAAAATCTATAGATACATTTTCTCCAACAGATACTTTTAATGTATTACGCTCCAGTTCTTTTCTGGTGACTACCTTTTCAAAAAGCGCATCAGGATATGTCACTATAATGGCTGGTTTTTTTCGTGAGTTAATACGGTTTAATACCTCAGCACGCAATAGTACATTTGCATTATCGGTTTCTTCTATTTGGTATGGCCTGCGGTAACTTCCTGGATAGAACAGCACATCTTTATCACCACAAAGCTGCTCCAAATCGTTTAAATAAAATGCCGCTTCTTCTTTATCGTTAAAAACAATTAAAAACGGTTTTTCTGCCTGTTTGAAAATACTGGAAATAACGAATGAAAAAACAGATCCTACAAGTCCCTTTAAATGCATCTTTGGCTTGGCTTGAACAGCATCTTGAGGTTGAGATTGGGACATAGTCGTTTGCAAATTTTGCATTTGCAAAGTTTGTGTGTAGGTTTGTTCAAGCATGATTTTACTCACCTCATTTCGTGTTTTAAGACTACAAATATAGGATTTACAGTTTTTTTAGAAGTTAAATATAAATGAAATTTGATAGTTTTTAAAAATCACGATTAGGTATTGGGTTTACAGATAGGCAAGGGTTAAGTCAGTCTCGTTTTTTCAATATAAAAAAGGACTTCTTCTATTTATATTTTCTCTGCATATTTTTTATTTGTTAATATTTAACAAAACAGGGACTACTTTATCTTATTTTCATTTCATTTTATATAAAAAATATGTAGGTTTGCACGACTTTAAAACAAAAGATTATGTCGTTTTCAAATTTATTTGATAGTGGATTTAAAAAGCGTAATGAGAGCCATTTCGCGGCCATAGTGCGTATTGCTATGGATGATGGTATCATTACCGATGAGGAACAAGCCTTTTTAGATAGGTTAGCACAGAGATTAGAGATCTCTGAAGGTAATTATAAAACTATTTTAAAAAATTATCAATCGCACCCAATTAACCCTCCGGTATCTTACGATACACGTTTGGAACGCTTGTACGATTTAGTAAGAATGGTACACGTAGATACCATTAAAGGGGATCCTGAATTTACTTTATTGAAAAAAATTGGTGTAGGGCTTGGGTTCCATTCTGAAAATGTAAAATATATTGTTGATAAGGCATTGGTTTTGGTAAGCAATGATGTAGATTTAGATACTTTTATTCATGAAATTAAACATATGAATGAATAGATAAACTATTCTAATTTAATCATCTTTATATAATATTAATATTGTAAGCGTTCAGTTTTGAGCGCTTTTTTTATTGTTTTATGGGGTTTGTGAAACGGCTACCAGTGTTAGCAAACGTTATTTTATATTTCCTAATCTAGCCACCTTGTCCATTTTCGAGGTTTATGGATAAATAATACTCAATTATTAGATATATAATTAAGAGGCTTATATATAAAATAAAAATCTGTTTAGATTTTTTCTTTAAAAAAGCAGATAAAATAAATCCTAATAAAAATATAGTATTTAAACTTAAAAAATAAGGATATAGTTTTTCCTTGCAAAACCTATCATATTCTGTAAAATGGCTATCAGGAAATCCTATCATAGATTGTTTAGAATAGTACAGTAACCCTATTGTCACAGTGATAATGATCCCTAATAGTGCATATTTCTTTTCAAATGTTAACTGTCTTTTCTTTCCTATAGTACTCATTAGTTTAATCTAAAAATTTCATTAAAGAGTGTAACAGAAAAATGTAAAGAGGAATTGAAATCAAAGCTGTTACTAACCTTTTCTCTTTTAAATACTAAAGGAACAATTAAAGAACTTGAAAATAACCACACAAATATGCAAGTAATTAATATTCCTAAAAGGCTTATTCCAATACCTATTTTCAAGTCTATGTCTTTTGCGTATTTCATTCTAATGTTTGCTAACGTCTTAAATAAAAAGTCATTTTAATGCCTTTATTTTGTGTTATGAGGTTTCCTCTTTATCTCCCAATTAGTTTTATCTTTTCTATACAGATTTTTTTTGAATTTTATTACACGTTCTAACTAAAACCCAATACGCATATTTGCAATAACAAGTACCATAAAAAGACCAAAATATATGATCATAAAACCAATTAAAAACACCAGAAATGATGGCAGATGTTTCATCTCGAAACCACTAAATAAAAAAACTAAAAGGCTAAGAATTCCCAAAAAAAACAGTTGGTATGGTTGATCAAATATAATGCTTTCCGCTAAAGAGAAGCCCATATAAAAAGAAACCCAAAGTAATAATATAGGAACAGCAAGACAGATACTAGCTTTAATAATTGACCATCCTATTTGTTGCTTAGAAAGAATAACAACTACAAAAATAATTAGAGCCCCTAATATAATACAAGTATAACCAATTAGTTTTTCCATTATTCTTCTTTGTAGTTTCGATTGTCTTTCTATGCATGGTATTCATACGAAGTCAGATTAGAACTCCCAGATTTCAAAAATAGATATTATCTTTTCTTCCCATCACCCCTGTTTTCAGTGAAATTTTAGTCATTCCTCATAACAATTAAATAAGGGCAATAAATTGCGTTTATTTCTTATTATGCGAAAACCAAATATAAGAAAGATCAACTCTTAAAAATCGATAACTTCGAAGAGCTTGAAAGCTTAAAACTTTGCAGAACTGCCACCAGTTAAAAACTGACGGTAGCGGAGGCGGTAGTATTTACTTTTTAAATCCACCTTCTTACTTTGGATTTATACAATTTATATTCGTACCCAAATTCTTTTTCCATACTCCTTTCCTCGTAAGGAATATACCAAAAATTAGAAATCAGGAAAAAAATCAAGATTCCAATTAGTCCGATTAAATTGCCTGTTAAAACCCAAACACCAATTAAAGAAATTGTAAATCCGAGATATATTGGGTTTCGGCTAAACTTAAACAATCCTTTTTTGACTAATTGTCTTGGTTTTTTAAAAGTATGAATTTCAGTATTTACCTTATCAAACAATTTTTTTATTTGGCTCATAATTGCTAAACCCGCAATTATTAAAATTATTCCCACATAAGAAAACGGAGGTTTTAAAATTGTTTGTTCAGGTAATAAAAAATTTAATCCAACTATTAGTAGGACGCACAGGATGAATAAAACAGGTGGAATTACTTTTTTCATGTTATCTCTATTTTGATTAAAAAAGCAAAGTTCCTGACCTGTCATCTGAAAATCATTAACATAGGTTTATATGCTTCATTTTTCTCCTTATTCTACTTAATGCAATTGGTGTAATTCCTAAATAAGAAGCAATCATATGTTGTCTAACTCTATTTTCGAGATTTGGATATTCTTCCAAAAATGCTTTATATCTATTTTCACTATCCAGTAATAAAAATTCTCTTTCCCTTTTTTCTTTAATACCATATCCTTTTTCAAGAAACGCAATTAGCAGTTTATCCCATTTAGAATCTATTCTTCTAAGCTTATTCCATTGATGAAGACTTATTTGTATTATTTCAGATTTTTCAATTGCTTCAATTGTATAGTAAGACTTTTCTCTAGAAATCATTGAGGTATATGATGAAATAATATCTCCCTCTTTCATAAATACTTTGGTAAACTCTTTTCCTTCATTTGTCAAATAGTAGTATCTAAAAAGTCCTTTTTTGATGAAACCGATTTTATTAGGTATTTCCCCTTCTCTCACAAATACTTGTTTTTGGTCATAGACTTTCCTTTTTCCTTGACCTTCCAATTCTTCTATTAATTTGAGGATGTTTTTCATTTTTTCTTAATGTTCGCTAAGATACATAGTTTACACAAGTTAAAGATTATGTGTTTATCTTCAATATTGAACACCAAATTTTATATTTGGCGACATTGCGGATTAGCCTAAACCTTTCGAACAAACTTAAACCACCCTATGTTTTTTATACAGTGTTGTGTTTTCGTTTTTTATTTCCACAATCTATTTGAGAAATATTACGCCTGTCACTTTACTTATATCAAATCCTAAACTAATTTTGTCGCCTTTATCGTTAACCATTGTATTATAGGAATTATAATAGTCAAAATCAGCTCCTATTTCTAATTCTAATGCATTATTATCAATGTCATTAGTGTTATCAAAAATTAAAATATTTCCAAAATCGTATAATAAACGAACTTTCTTATCATTAAAATACTTTTTACTAAGAGCATTGTGTAACCCTTTCTGTTTAATGTTTTTAAGAGATATTTTTTTTGTTTTTTCGAAATTAAGAATTGATAGTATTTTATCAATCTTAAAGGGAGCTACATTAATTAAGTGAAAATCATATTCATTTTTAAGAATGTCTTTTTTTATTTCATTTAATTGTTTTTGATTCGTTTTGGATTTGAATACCTCATCCCAATAGTTTTTTTGCTCATAATAGGATGGATCAGGTGTTGCCTCAATAACTTTTGTTTTAAATTCAATTATTGTACCATTCGAAATGATACAAAATCCATACTCTATTTTCATTTCACTATATGCTCCCATTTCATTTTTAGTGAAACGTGTTTTACAAAGTATCTCTCCTTTTTCATTAATGGAGATTGGTTGAATTATCGATTCGATTATAGATGGGCCTGTTGTATATTTTATTGAGCTAAATGATACTAAAGTTATTAATAGGAAATAAAACAATACTTTTTTTAAATTCATTGTTCCTCGGTATTTATGATGAAATACTACGGTTTCGTATATGAGCCGTAGCAGATTAAATGCACTTGTTCTCATGGAAACAATATACTTAATTTAAAACAAAAACGATTCGAATTTTCACACAAACAGCTATTGCTTTTATACCTTGTGCCTGTTGCACAAGCACTTGATAAATATACAGAAATTTCGTATTTTGTTATATGCAAGGCAAGAAAGATTATCAAGAAAAATTGTTTGCTCAGTTTCAACTGAGTGAACGTATTCCCAAAGAGAATTTTTACCGTAGACTAAAGGAAGTTTTGGATTTGGATTTCCTTTATGAGCTAACCAGGAGTTATTATGGTTCAAGCGGACAAAAGAGCATAGATCCCGTTGTATTCTTTAAACTGTGTTTGGTTGGTTATTTAGAGAATATCATTAGCGATAGGCGATTGATACAGCATTGTAGTATGCGCTTGGATATTCTATATTTTCTGGGCTATGATATCGATGAAGAATTACCATGGCATTCAACCATCAGCCGTACCCGCCAGTTATATCCAGAGTCTGTATTTGAACAGGTATTTACCAGGGTATTGTGTATGTGTGTAGATAAAGGGATGGTATCAGGACATACCCAGGCCATGGATTCGGCACCCGTCAAGGCGAATGCCTCGATGGACAGTTTGGAGCTTAAAGTCCCCAAAGCAGATTTAGGTGCTCATTTGGAAAAGATCCGCCATATCAGTTCGATGGATAAAAAAAAAGCCCGTTAAGGAAATCTAAGGTCAATAAAGCTACAGTTTCTCAGCAAGAAATTACAGCAACAACTAAAGAATTACAAGCCATTAAGAGCCGCAATAAACGTTGGCAACTGGACCAGGACCAGCGCCCGGGAGCTGGCAACAAGGGCAGTAAATACACTTCCAACAAGACTCATTACGGTCCTACCGACCCCGATGCCAGGATCAGTGTCAAACCTGGTAAGGCGAGAAAACTAAATTACCTGAGCCAGCTTAGTGTGGATACAGCTCACCATGTAATCACGGATATTCAGGCCTATCATGCCGAGGGAAAGGACAATCAATATTTAGAAGATATTAGTAACCGATTAAAAAAACGATTGCATGGCCAAGGGCTGATATGGCGAAATTGTTTAGCAGATACAGGTTATAGCAGTGGCGAGAACTATGCTTTTTTAGAGTCAGAGGGTTTACGAAGTTTTATACCTCCCCATGGGACTTACAAGGGTGGTCCAGATGGATTTACATATGATAAGTCACAAGATTATTACACCTGTCCACAAGGCAAAATCATTCCCTTTAAAAAAGAGTTTATAGAGAAAAAGAACAATACTAGGAAAAAGGAATATAGGGCATCAAAGCGGGTTTGTATAGGTTGTCCCATTCGCTCCGAATGTTTAGGTAAATCGGCACAGGAAAAGAAATTTACAGTGACGTTTTATCGAGCGGAGTATGAGCGTAACAATGTTCGTGTAAACAGCTCGGAGGGGCGTTATATGAAAAGTAAACGTCAAAGTACGGTAGAACCGGTATTTGGTACCCTTACCCAATTTATGGGGCTTAGAAAGATAAATACCATTGGTATTGCACAGGCCAATAAGGTGATGCATCTATCGGCTATGGCATATAACCTTAAAAAATATTTGAAATTTATTGGTAAAACCGTGAAAAGTGATGCCCAAGGGATGCATCATTTTGTTTTAGAGTTAAAAGCCTCAATATCACTTCAGATAAGACCTTTAACAGCTTTGAATATTTAGTGGAAAAAAATGCCTTTAAAAACAAAAGCCCTTTAGAAAGGAGCTTTTG
>NZ_JABBHF010000037.1 GCF_012910715.1 Flavivirga algicola | reverse complement strand
GTGGCTCCCAATGGACTATAGGCCCCTGCATTTAACGATACCTCGTAGGTATACGGTGCTACACCTCCAACTATGGTACCCGTTATCAGGGCATCCGGGCTCGCCGTACAATCCAAATCCTTTGTCAGAACTGTACTTACAGTTAGTTGGGGTTCTACCACATAAGATGTAGATACCTCACAACCGTTTCCGTCACGTATGGTCAGGGTATAAATTCCTGGTGCGCTTATTGAGAATGTCGCACTGGACTGATAGCCTGCCCCGATACTATAACTCAGAGGGGCTACGGCAGTGCCCGTTCCCTCTACC
>NZ_JABBHF010000036.1 GCF_012910715.1 Flavivirga algicola | reverse complement strand
GGGTTATCGATTCCAGTAGTCTCCTCACAATCGGTAAGGCCATCGCCATCGGTATCGACTAACGCCACGGCAGTATGCATCGGATCACACGGATCGTTCTCATCACTTGTACCCGTTGGCACTTCTGGTGTAGCTGGGTTGTCAATCCCTGTAGTCTCCTCACAATCGGTAAGGCCATCACCATCAGTATCTATTAACGATACAGCAGTATGCATCGGATCACATGGATCGTTCTCATCACTCATGCCCGTCGGTACTTCTGGTGTAGCTGGGTTATCGATTCCAGTAGTCTCCTCACAATCGGTAAGGCCATCGCCATCGGTATCGACTAACGCCACGGCAGTATG
>NZ_JABBHF010000035.1 GCF_012910715.1 Flavivirga algicola | reverse complement strand
CCAATTCAAATCTACAGGAACTAATCCTGGAGCTCCACCCCCAGAATCCATTGTTACATCCACAGGGGAAGAACCACTTCCATCTAGACGAGTTAAACTATAAACTATACTACTTGCAGAACCGTTAATAGGTAAAATAGAGTTGATGTCAACTGGCTCACTAAAGGTAAACGTAATGGAAGTTGTTGTTCCTGAATTGGCAACGGTATCTGTTGATCCATTCCAACCTCCCCAATTTGTAAGGGCAAAACCAGAACCAACATTATTATTTGTCACTGTGAGTGTTATTCCATCAATGGTTTCGGTTGTGCTATCACCACTTGCAGCTGCTGTCTCAGAACCAAATAAAGTT
>NZ_JABBHF010000034.1 GCF_012910715.1 Flavivirga algicola | reverse complement strand
TTGGCCGCTGCTGCTTCGGCTGCTGCCTTGGCTCTGGCCTCTTCTTCTGCCTTGGCCTTGGCTGCTGCTGCTTCGGCTGCCGCTTTGGCTCTGGCTTCTTCTTCTGCCTTGGCCTTGGCTGCTGCTGCTTCGGCTGCCGCTTTGGCTCTGGCTTCTTCTTCTGCCTTGGCCTTGGCTGCCGCTTTGGCTCTGGCTTCTTCTTCTGCCTTGGCCTTGGCTGCTGCTTCGGCTCTGGCTTCTTCTTCTGCCTTGGCCTTGGCCGCTGCTGCTTCGGCTGCTGCCTTGGCTCTGGCTTCTTCTTCTGCCTTGGCCTTGGCTGCTGCTGCTTCGGCTGCTGCCTTGGCTCTGGCCTCTTCTTCTGCCTTGGCCTTGGCTGCTGCTGCTTCGGC
>NZ_JABBHF010000033.1 GCF_012910715.1 Flavivirga algicola | reverse complement strand
CATGATAATTTGATTTTGATCTCAAATTATACCTCAAAAAGTGTAAACTATGTTTCTTTAACTTTGTAAAGGATGTTTCTTTAACGTACCTAATTGCTTACAACGGTTTGCATATGAAAAGTAGCGGGTTTTGGAGAACTACCTTTAGTCTTTTTCAACAAGCTAAATTTAAGAAAATAAGTTTCGGTTGAGTAAGTAAACCACTATTTTTTATAGCATTCATGAAAAAGCAGAAAGTCGATTATCTTTAAGGTTCACCAAAACGATAAAGTTATGCATACACCACATTCTGCTTCCTCAAAGCTATACATTGGCATCGACATTCACAAACGTAGTTGGAAGGTTCATTGTGCCACAGATTTATTTACGGGCAAAACTTTTGCCATGCCCCCCAAACCAGAATTATTAAAAGA
>NZ_JABBHF010000032.1 GCF_012910715.1 Flavivirga algicola | reverse complement strand
GAAGAGACTACGGGGATTGATAACCCAGCTACACCAGAAGTACCGACTGGTACGAGTGATGAGAACGATCCATGTGATCCGATGCATACTGCTGTAGCATTAACAGATACGGATGGAGATGGTTTAACCGATTGTGAAGAGACTACAGGAATCGACAACCCAAATACACCTGAAGATCCAAATAGCTATGGTTCAGGGCCATTTGATCCAAATAATGCTTGTGACCCAGTAGGCATTACTACTATCGATAGTGATGGCGATGGTCTTACCGATTGTGAAGAAACTACGGGAATTGATGATCCATCAACGTCAGAGGTACCAACAGGTATTAGTGATGTAAATGATCCGTGTGATCCGATGCATACTGCCGTGGCGTTAGTCGATACCGATGGCGATGGCCTTACCGATTGTGAGGAGACTACTGGAATCGATAACCC
>NZ_JABBHF010000031.1 GCF_012910715.1 Flavivirga algicola | reverse complement strand
GGGGGGTTTATGTTTTATTAGAATTTATATGAGGGTTTTAGTGTAATTATTCTTAGAAATACAATTAAAGCTAACCTGTTGTGCCTTTTGATTTGTTTCGATAAACTAAATGTCAGTTCGAGTCCTTTTCAATAGAAAATGGTATTCTCGATACTAATTTCACTTATAAAAATGAGTAAAATTCACTCGAATTGACAAATTTTCCTCAAAATACACAACGGGTTTAAGACTAAAACGGACGTATTGGACTATTGAATGGTTTTTTACTTTTTGCAATGTGTATAAAATGCCGGATATTATAAACAAGATAAGGTCTAGACAATGCCAGACCTTAGGGCTATTAATAATTAGTACTTATTTAATTCTTAATACATTGTTTTGTAGAGGTACTTCTATCTAGTCCTTATTTTAAGTAAACATGCCTTCCATATTAGTCACACTAGTCATACCATAAGTACTCATCTTGATCAAAATTTATGGGGCCATAAAACAA
>NZ_JABBHF010000030.1 GCF_012910715.1 Flavivirga algicola | reverse complement strand
AACGTCGTATCGTTGATAACAATAAGTTGTGTAACGTTAATGGTATTATTACATGTGTCTGTTACGCTATAGGTTCTTGTGATGGTTTCGGGACAAGAATTGCCATCCGAGACATCGGATACAAAAGCGACAACGGGAGTCCCTTGGTTATCTGCCTCATCAGTGACCACATCGGTGTCTGGAGCAGGCACATCATCAATACACTGCACATTAATACTTGCCGGGTTGGAAGCGGTCGGCAAAATAGGATCGGTAATAAAAATAGTTTGGGTTACATTGATCGTATTCCCACAATCATCCGTAACACTATAAGTTCTTGTGATGGTTTCAGGACAGTTTCCATTGTCAGAAACATCCGAGACAAAAGCCACAACAGGGCTGGAGGTACAATTGTCCGCCTCATCGATGACCACAGTAACATCAGGAGCAGGAGCAGGTCCGCCAGGAACAGTAATATTGGCAGGGTTCGAAGCTGTCGGCAATGTGGTGTCGCTGACATTGATTATTTGAGTGGCAGTTGCCGTATTGTTGCAGGCATCTGT
>NZ_JABBHF010000003.1 GCF_012910715.1 Flavivirga algicola | reverse complement strand
ACATAAGGGCTCGGTGGCAAGCCAAGGATGTTGCCGTCTGCATCGGTCACCACCCATTGGGAGCTGCCCCCTGAGTTCCCTTCCAGAGTAATGGCGCCTTCGGGGATATTGTCGGCTTCTTCATCTCCGACAGTAAACTCAAATGGTCCTCCCGATAAGGCGCCTCCCTCGGGGTTATTTCTTGTTACTTCTATTGAATTAGATAAATCAAACCAACCTCTTAATCTTGATAAATTCTTTCCTATTTTTAAATTTCTAACATACCACCAATAGGATATATGCCAAATTTTACAAACTCCAGCTCCCGCATTTTCAAAATCAAATGGAGGCGCCTTGGGTAAAGCTAAAATGTTATTTTTTTCATCAGTAATAATCCATTGTTTCTTTTTTCCTCGGTCACCTCTTAGAGATACATTTATAGGAGTTGCGTTTCCATCGATACAAATTGTTGTATTATCTTTTGTGCTAATTTTACCTCCATCAAGATACCGACCGCGCTTTTCTTGCTGAGCATCTAAATTAGAATTCATTAGCAAAAAGAAAACAATTAAAAATACATTTCCAGCATATTGAATTGGTAGTCCAATATAGCTTAAAAGTTGTTGTTTCTTCATAATACTATTTTTTTTGATTAATTAACTTTCGTAAAGCTAAATGACAAAAAAAGATCAAAATGTTAGCTATCTAACATTTTGATCTTTAATATTTTAATAAATTAGTGCGTTAAAACTCTATGGAAGCCCTGCCTTTATTGGTAGGCAATCTCGACACAGAACATCGAGGAATTATTTTCGATTAAAACTCCAACCTTTGTAGCTCTTGGAAGCTTCAAGTTTAGCTTCTAAAGTGTCTTCTAATTGAGGAAAGAAATCTATTCCCGTTAAAGTTTCAATAGTATCTACAGAAACTACAAATTCGTATAATGGTGCGTCTGATTCTTTATGCGGTATCAAAAACCCTATCATTTTTGTTTTACCAGAATTATTGTCAATGAGTACTTTGTAAAATTGATCTGGAACAGACACGGCATCATCTCCTATAGTACGCATCTGCCCTTTTAATACGCCTCCTGTGACTACAAAAACACCATTGTATTTACTAGCCCAATAACGTACTTTTTGCTCAAGTCTATTCCAAATACCAGAATTAAATTGGTGTTTTTGAGGGCTAATATTACTCGTTAAAAATGTTTCATCATGCGCCATTTGACTGTATCTCCTATCACCTGCTGGGCATAAATGTCCACGATCATAACCAGAATTCTTATAGTTCCTCCAATGTGCAGCACCTGTTTTTATAGCTTTATCTATTTCAAAATAAGGGCGCTTAAAATGACTCTTAGACAGATGTGCCTTTTTTAATTCGTAAGCAACCCATTCGGCTTGTTCATGCGGTTCGCTATAAGACAATGAATATCCTTCATGATGAATAACCTGATTTGTCGTACTGGTAGGTAGAAAATATTCATTTGTATTATTTTTAACTTCTTTGCCAGTTTCAACAATATCTAGCGCTTCTTCTTCATTTAAAAAAAACTCATAGCCATAAATCCCAAAAACAATAAGAATTGCTATGAGTGCATAAATTGTCTTTTTATTCATATTTTAATCTAAAACAAACTCCAATGGCTGCCCTGTGGCTCCGTTAGGAAAACTAACCCCTAAAAGAGCAGACATGGTTGGAGCTATATCTGGTATTACTGTTTTTCGTAGTGTCTGTCCTTTCTTTATACCTTTTCCGAAAAACAAAAGCGGGACATGTGTATCATAATTTAGACCACTACCATGAGTAGATCCTGTTTTCTTATAAGAAATATGTGCTGGGTCATCTACCAACAATACATCTCCTGATCTCTTTTGATTAAATCCATTTTGTAATAACGCTTCAATTCCAGTAGTAAAATTGGCAGAACTCATCGTAGTTGCCGTATATGCCTTCGAAATGTTCTTGTAAGTTATCTGCTCATTTACAATGGCTTCTTGGACATCGCTTAAGTTTAACCCTAGTGCTTTAATTTTTTCTCTATTTAAGAAAATTTGATTGTTACTAATTTTTTCCAAAATTTCTGTGGTTCCGTAAGTATCCACTAAAAATTTTTGAAATTTTTCTTTACGCTTATCATTCATTAAATATCCAGCAGGAATTTTCACAGACTGTAAATATGCTGGGACATCCACCGCCCCGTGATCGGCTGTTAAAAAAACCGTATACGCCCCTTTTCCTACTTTAGCATCAAGTGTAGCAAATAGTCTTTCTAAATCCTTGTCCAATCTTATATAAGTATCCTCTACTTCCTTTGAGTTTACCCCAAAATTATGTCCTATATAATCTGTACTGGAATAACTTATTGCCAACACATCAGTAATGTCATCTTTTCCTAACTGTTCTCCATCTAATGCTGCTAAAGCAAAATCGGTCGTTAAGCTATTTCCAAAGGCTGTAGATTTTAAAATATTAAATCCGCCATTTTCTTCTTTTAAAGCATTTAGATCATATGGAAATGTTGCCGTTTCCTTTCCTTTAAAACCACTTTCAAATGTATTTAAATCGTTTCCACTCTCTGTATAAGACTCTATATCATACAAGGTATTCCAAACTTTGAAATAAGCCTCTGCGGCATCAGAATCATTGAATTTTTTCACCCAATTTGGTAAATCGTTCATATAAAACGTACTAGAAATCCAATGACCTTCCTGTTCTCCATGGAACCAATAGGCAGCATTTGCTGTATGTCCTGCCGGTAAAATGGCTCCTCTATCCTTAATTGAAATGCCTATGGTTTTCCCTCTCATTTGAGTAAATAACCTGTTTTCATCAGGAAAGGTAGTTGTTTTCATCCTATGGGGAGACATCTGTCCTGCTTTACTTTTAGTACCAACAGATTGAACGGAATCATCTCCTGCACAATACACTGATTTTTTTGTTTCCTTATCGTACCAACCATTGCTAATTACACCATGGTATTTAGGTGTTGTTCCCGTATAAATTGATGTATGACCTGGCCCCGTATATGTTGGTATGTAGTTAAAATGGTTATTCTTACAGTTAAAACCATCATTAACCATACGTTTAAAACCGCCTTCTCCATATTTATTGTAAAACCGTGTTAAATAATCATACCGCATTTGGTCTACAACTATACCAACAACTAATTTTGGCTTAGTTTCATTAGTTAGTGCTTTTTCTACGTTTGTATTTTGGGCCTTTCCAGACAAACAAAAAAAGAAAACTAGAAGGAGGTAAAATATATTTTTTATCATAATGGTTTTTATTTCTATAAGTCAAAAATACAGATTTTAAAACATCAAAATTTAAATTTAAGGTTAAATACCATGAACTTTTTTTTACTTTAGCACTAACAAAATTTAATATGACATACCTTCATAATATTGGTGCTTATTTTTTAATGATTGTTGAGATGTTTCGCAAACCTACCAAATGGTCTGTGATGAAGAGGTTAATATTAAAAGATATCGACGATTTAGTTATAGGGTCTCTTGGTATTATAGCATTTATATCATTTTTTGTTGGAGGCGTTATAACGATTCAAACTGCCCTAAATATAAACAACCCTCTTATTCCTAAATATTTAGTTGGTTTTGCAACCAAACAATCTATTATATTAGAGTTTGCTCCAACTTTTACCTCTATTATAATGGCAGGAAAAGTGGGATCTTTTATAACATCTAGTATTGGTACCATGCGTGTTACTGAACAAATAGATGCCTTAGAAGTTATGGGTATAAACTCATTAAATTATTTGGTTTTACCTAAAACAATTGCATTGTTTCTGTATCCTTTTGCTATTGCTATAGGTATGTTTTTAGGGATTCTTGGAGGTATGGCTGCTTGTGTTTTTGGAGGCTACACATCGTTAGAGGATTATGTTTTAGGGATTCAAACTGACTTTCAAGCTTTTCATGTAATTTATTCGTTCATCAAAACTTTTGTGTTTGCATTTATTCTTGCCACGATACCTTCTTTTCATGGCTATTATATGAAAGGTGGAGCACTTGAGGTTGGAAAAGCGAGTACAACGTCTTTTGTTTGGACATCGGTCGTAATTATATTGCTAAATTATATATTAACTGATATGATGCTAGGTAAATGATAGAAGTAAAAAATTTACATAAGTCGTTTAGTGGTGTTGAAGTTTTAAAAGGCATTAGCACAATCTTTGAAAAAGGAAAGACAAATCTTATTATAGGTCAAAGTGGTTCTGGAAAAACTGTTTTTCTAAAATGTTTATTAGGGTTATTCAATTATGAAGAAGGCTCTATTTCGTACGATGGAAAAATATTTTCACAACTAACCGAAGATGAAAAGCGAAACCTGCGTGCCGAAATTGGTATGGTATTTCAAGGAAGTGCTTTATTTGATTCTATGACTATTGCTGAAAATGTTATGTTTCCGTTACAGATGTTCACCAACCAAAGTAAAAGTGAAATGGACGACCGTGTTGACTTTGTTTTAAAGCGTGTGAATTTAGACGATGCTCATAATAAAATGCCCAGCGAAGCTTCAGGGGGAATGCAGAAACGGGTTGCTATTGCTAGGGCTATAGTAAACAATCCTAAATATTTATTTTGCGATGAGCCCAATTCTGGACTAGATCCTAAAACGGCTATTGTTATAGATAATCTTATTCAAGAGATTACCGACGAATACCAAATTACCACTGTAATTAATTCACACGATATGAATTCTGTTATGGAAATTGGTGAAAAAATAGTATTCTTAAAAGATGGTCTTAAGGCTTGGGAAGGCTCAAACAAGACCATTTTTAAAACCGATAATGAAGTCGTTACAGATTTTGTTTATTCTTCTAACTTATTTAAGAAAGTTCGTAAAATGTATTTAGAGGAAAATAAATAATTCATTTCTTCTTTACATCATTACAAATTAAGCTTATAACTCATCACTCTATTATGAAAAAAAGTAGGTACAAGTAGCATCTGTGTTTCTGGAATATAATCGATGTCGGCTGCATAAATACCATTTTCTCGTGTATCAAGTAATAGTGTTTTTCCCCAATTAGTTGCATCTAAATAAAAAATCTGTCCTTTCCAATTAGATACAATAAAATTTCCATTTTTCAATCTTACAACACCATCTCCATGGCCCACACCTTCGGTAAGTATTTTAGAACTATTTGTCTTAAAATCATAAATTCCAAAACATTGGCTCCCTGAATCTGCAAAGAAAAGAGCTTCTTTTTGATGTAGCAATCCGTTTAACCTTCCATCTTTATCCATTTTAAGAATGTTAATCGTTTTATTCTCCAAAACATAGATCGAATTGGAATTTGATCCAGACGCATATACAATGCCCTCGGGACTTATGGTAATATCATTTAACTGAGGTTTTCCTTCTACAGAGTAGCTATTTATTATTTTTTGCGATTTTATATCTATTTCTACAATTCTATCAATATCGTTTACATATAGTTTACCGTTAAAAACCCCCATACCTTTAGGACCACTTAAGCCTTCAACCCATTTTAATTCTAAAATATTTCCTTTGGTATCTATGATAGATATAAAACCATTATTATCTTTTTCCCAAGGTGCATTATTTATATTAGCAACGTAAATAACATCGAGTTTTTTATCATATAAAACAGCTTCACAGGTCGTTAAAAGTGAGTCTGTTTGCCAAACTAAATCTAAGCTTGGTATTTTTTTTGAAACTTCTTTAGCCTGATGATTATCAACTTTTTTTGTTTTACTTTTTTCTTTACACGAAACACCTAACAATAGAATTATTAAGATGGCAGCTAAAATGTTATTTTTCATTGTATTTGAATTTATAAAACTTTTACGAATAAGTTAATATTGATAATCTTGAAATGGAACAGCAATAAAACTAACCATCCTTTTGAGTCGTTCTATACTTTAAAACCACTGAACCACCCACATGATCATGAATGGCTTTTCTTTTTTCATGGCCACTAATAGTAAGAAGTGAAATCCATCCTAAACAAAACTTAAAAATAAATCTAATAATTGCTTTTGGCAGTAGTATATTTCTTTGCTCATTATTTTCCCTTTTAACGACTATATCACTAAAAAAATGACCGACTGTTGCTCCAAAAGAAGAGACCAGAATCGGTTCATAAACCAAACAAATAAAGATAAACACAGAGATTCTTACATAATTAGGAATCGTTTCAAATAAATTTAAAATTTCGGTAGCAGCATACATTAAAACAACCATCACAATACTATCAATAAAAGCAGCTTTTATCCGTGTAAATATTTGTGCATATTTGTCTTCCATAACTAACGAAGTCTTTTTACCACTAAAGTATCTAATTTCAGTTTTTGTTTTAACCATTCACTTAACTTCCTTTCCTTCACTGAAGCCAAACTGTCTTTTAGGGAACTTCTCCATTTTATATGAGCAACTGCTATGGTATCAATCTTAATAAAATCTTTAGACTCCAACATTTTCGCATAACTAAAATATTGCAGATCACTAAACCTTACTTTAGCATCGCGCGACAAATTGGTAAATGAAACTGAATTATTTTGCGAATCATTATTTTCTATTTGCTTATTTAATTCTGTAACTTCTAACTGTAAGTCTACAATTTGTTTTTGTAAACCAGAAATGATATTATCCTTTTGATCTAATTCTTTGATAGCTCTATCATAAGCATCCGATATTTTGTCAAAGCTTCTGTTCTTATTGCCGTTTATCTCAAGATCAAATTCTTTAATCTTATCGTAGCCCTTTAATTCATTTCTCAAATCGGCTTCTGTAGCATCTGTAATTTCCCCATTAAAATACAGGGTTATTTTTTGATCTTGAGTATTCAATGTCCCATTTTGAAACCATAATTCTCTATTGGATGTAATCTCATCCTTAACAAAATTATTATAATCATTTTCAAAACCACTTTGTTTTATAAAATCTACAAAGGTCCAAATTGCCGGTGCCATAACTAATATTGCGAGTATAGAAGCTAGTTGCGCTATACGTTTCCTTTTTTTAGAATTCGCATATTTGAGCATTGGAAAACGTAGAACTTTCAGCACGATAAATGTTGCCAACGCTATAAAAATAGTATTAATTGTAAATAAATACATGGCTCCTACAAAGTAGTCCCAATTGTGAGCCAGTCCGTACCCTGCTGTACACAGAGGCGGCATTAAAGCTGTAGCAATCGCAACGCCAAAAATAACCGAAGCGATGGTTCCTTTTTTGGTACGTGCAATAATTAATGCAGATCCACCAAAAAAAGCGATAAGAACATCTCTTACGTCTGGTTTTGTACGTCCGAAAAGCTCATTAGTAACCAGATCTGCAGTCGGAAAAAATTTAAAAAACAAATAAGCTGTTATTAAACTTAAAACAATCATAGTTGCTAAGTTTACCAACGATTTTCTCAAAGTGTCAATATCGTTAATAGCAATAGAAAGTCCAACTCCCAAAATAGGCCCCATTAGTGGAGAAATTAACATGGCACCAATAACTACGGCCGTAGAATTTGCATTTAGGCCAACGGAAGCCACAAAAATCGAGCAGATTAAAATCCACGCAGTAGCTCCTTTAAAAGGAATGTCCTTTTTTATCGCTTCAATGGTAGCATCTCGGTCTGTATCGTCCCTAAAGTCCAGTAATTCGCTAAAAAAGGTCTTAACACTCTGAAAAAGTCCTTTGGCGTCTTTTTTTACAGCTTCTTTAGATTGCTCGACCGCTTTATCCTGATTGGTTTCCTCTTCTGAAAAATTGAATTTACTTTCTTCGCTCATAACTATATATTATCCATATTGTTCTCCAAATTTATCTTTGACTTTTTGAAGTACTTTTTTAATATCCTGCTCTTTAGTCTTAGGAAAGATAAGCAAAACTTCGTCTTTATCTACAATAATATAATCTTTCAAGCCATCTACAACTACAATTTTATCATTCTTGGTACGAATCATATTTCCAGAAGCGTCTTCTGTTAAAGTTCTGGCATTTACAACAGCATTTTTGGTATCATCCTTATCTAACTTATCATATAAACTCCCCCAGGTACCGAGGTCATTCCAATCAAACTCTGCTGCAATAACATGAACATTACTAGATTTTTCCATAATGGCATAGTCTACCGAGATGTTTTCTGCTTTTCCATAATTATCCCGAATAAAGTCGTCTTCAAAATCGGTATTATAAACCTCTATGCCTTTTTCAAATAATGCAAATAATTCTGGTTGATTGTTCTTAAAAGCTTCAACAACACTATATGCGCTCCACATAAAAATACCAGCGTTCCATAAAAAGTTCCCTTGCTCTATATACTGTTTTGCTACCTCGTAGGCAGGTTTTTCTTTAAACTGATTAACCGATTTTATTGCCTCCGTTGAAGTCTTATCGTATTCTATATAACCATACCCCGTGTTAGGAAATGTAGGCTGAATGCCTAAGGTCATTAATGCCTTATTTTTTGAACAAAAATTAAATGCTTGTTGTACATTATTGGAAAAGGCATCTTCGTCTTCAATCCAATGATCACTGGGAGCCACAATCACAACAGCATCGGGGTTTTCTTTTTGAATTTTTAGTGATGCGTATAAAATACAAGGTGCGGTATTTCTCATGGCTGGCTCTAAAACAACTTGTCGTTTTGTAACACTAGGTAGTTGTTCAAACACCAAATTATTATAGCGTTCATTGGTTAAAATGAAAATATTTTCTTCTGGTATGAGTTTTGCTAAACGATGGAAGGTTTTCTGGATTAAGGTATCTCCTGTTCCCAACATATCATGAAACTGTTTGGGAAAATCTTGAGTACTTACAGGCCAAAACCTAGAACCAACGCCACCTGCCATTAAAATGGCGTAATAATTTTTATTCTTCATATATTTTACATTTCCTTTATAATTGGGGTTTTCTGTTTATTTATAATTAGAAAGCTTTTTACTATTCTTGGCTTTACTTCATATTATTCCTATTTGCAAAGGACTAAGGATTTCAACTTCTGCATTAGGGTTGAAAAGATACAACTTTCCTGTTTTAACTTCTACACACTCAAAACGTTTTACACGTTTTTGACCCATTTTAAAAACTTTTCCATTATAAAGTTTAAAAGTACTTCCTATTGGTACTTCAAAAATATAAGTTTTGTTATTGGGTTCATCAAACTGTTTAAGTGCCAATGCTAAATTAGCATCAGTATCACTACTTGCTTTAGGGTTTTTAAAATGTTTTGCTAGTAATGGTAGCAAATGGTCCGGAAAAACTCCTGGATTTAAAAACGGTAACATTAAATACTGAAATGTGCGTTTCCACTCTATGCCATGTGGCTTAATAAGCTTACCATAAGTTTTGTAGGCTTCAAAATGAGCAATCTCATGAATTAATGTGATTAAAAACCTATAAGCATTTAAATTGGAATTAATCGTTATTTGATGCCTCCCATTGGGCAAACGCTTATAATCACCATGGCGAGTTTTCCGCTCGTTTTTAATTTTCACCACTAAGTTATCATCTCCCAAAAGTTTTAAAACTTTAGGCATAGCGGTTTCTGGGATATAATTTTGAAGCATTTTTTGCATTAAAACAAAAATAAGGGTTTTATATTTTCTTTCTCAAACGTTTTCTCACAAAAAAGAAAATTAAAAAACTAAAAACTACTACTGGCCACAGATAAATAAGACCAAGCACTATGGCTTCTATAATATTCCAACCAAAACCAAAACCCGCTTTCATTTTAGACAAAAATGTTTTAGAATAACTTTCGGGTTCTTCTTTATAAGATACGGTTTCATACAAATCTACCTGTATTGTGCTATAAGCTATTTTATTACTTAAAAATTTTAAACGTCCTTGTGCAGACTCAATTTCTTCCTGAATAACACGAAGTTTTTCCTCTGTTGCCAAAATGTCTTCAACTGTTATGGCTTTATTTCGTAAAATAGTTTCATAACGTTGCCTAACTTCCTGTTTCGTTTTTAAGCGCGTTTCTAAATCTACATATTCCTCGCTTACATCTTTAGTTGTAATATTTTCGTATTCTACAAACTCAACTACACTATTTATGGAATCCATAAGCACATCAAAATACTGTTTTGGGACTTTAATTGTAAACCTATTTTCTATATTATATAGATTATTTTCAAATCGTAAATCAGAAATGTAGGCATTGTAATTTCCTGCAAACTTTTTTATTTCACGGGTTGCTTTTTTCACATTAGCTACCTTATACCTTGCCTTAGCAGATTTAATAATTTTTAAATCCTTAGGCACTTTTATTTCTGTTTGTACAGATAAGGGCAGGTCATCATTGGTTTCCAACTCATATGCCGAATGTTCTTCGGTAACATCTACCTCGCCAACAGCATAATTTTCATTTTTTACTGCTCGATTACAGGATCCAACACTTAAACACAAGAAGGCAAGTACACCTATTTTTAATACTGAATTGAATGGTTTTACGTTCATAATTTTATATTTTTAAGAATTACTAGAGTAAACCTATAACCAAATATCTGTTAGGCTTTGCAAAACTCTTGTAATATCTTTGTAAACTATTTACAAGCTTATTTAACACTGTATATCAATTAGATACATTAATATTGAATCGTTCGGAACAACATTTATTTTCAACCCTTAAACAAGCTATTGTTGCCACTTTTTTGAAAAACTACAGTGCTCCTGATACTATAGAAGATTGGAAAGGTGAAATTATAACTGACTTTCAAGAAGACTTATTAAACAAAGTAAATGCTAAAGTGAGCGAAAAATGGTTTTATACATATTTTAAGAATAAAACCGAAAAATTGCCCCGAATTGATGTTTTAAACCTATTAAGTGTATATGTTGGTTACGATAATTGGGAAGCATTTAAAAACACCCATACCAACACCAAAGCTCCTTCAAAAAAAGGAAACCCTCTGAAAATTATAGGATTATTCATAATAGGTTTACTTTTAGTTTCTATTCTCACAATAACTTCTAAAAACGAATTTCACTTTTGTTTTATAGATGAGGACAAAGGTGAACCTATCACCAACATTTCTTTGGATATAAAATTATTACAGGATCAAGAATCGCCTCTGTTTTTTAAAACGGACAGCACTGGTTGTTTTAATTATGCTACAAAAGCAGACAAAATTACATTCATTGTACAATCACCTTTTCATAAAACCGATACTATAGTAAGGCATATCGATTCGAATATGAACAAAACGGTTAAGTTGGTTACCGACGATTATGCATTAATGCTAAACTATTACAGTAACAGTAATATTAAAGATTGGAAAAAGCGTAAGCACCAATTGCAGCAGTTAATTGCCGACAATGCACAGATTTATCAACTATTCCCTAATAATATGGGTATTGAAATATATTCTAAAGATGATTTTATTAGGACGCTTACCATACCAACGCAGAGTTTAAAACGCATTAAAATTCTTGATAAAAGATACAATAATAATGGACAAGTTGTGAAACTTAAATTTATGATAGAATGAAAAAGTTAGGATATATATTGATTTTTGCGATGTTAAGTTCGTGTATGAAAAACAAGGAGTTTAATAAAGAAATTGCTCCTTTTGTTTTGACTGAGGATGTTGATGATAGCTATCTGATTGAAAATTCACATTTTAACATAACGACTTTAGCTCGGCAAAAATTACAAGAATATTATGACCTATCCTTGTTACAGAAATATCATCCTGAATTTGAAAATGATATCAAGATTCAACTCAGCAAACTTTCTGACACAGTTCCAAACATACCAAATACTTCGAGAGAAATCGTCATAAAAAACGTCTCCGAAATTGACAATCAAAAACTCACCGATTCTACTTCGAAACTACAACTACGTTATGAAGTTATTTCTGAACAGGGTAGTACTTTTGATACGATTTCGGCGATTTTAAAAACTAAAACGGTTATATTAAATAACAATAGGGTTACAACTAATAAATTGACATTTAAACGCTATTAAATCAGGTTTTAAAAGGCTATTTCTTTTCAAAAACCTTACAAGCATTCATTTTAAAGTTATTTATACTATCGAATGTTTTAATCGCTTCAGCTTCCAACTCATTATTGTATATCGTACGACATAACCCCATATGTTTCATAATCACAGAATCATTGTATTAAATACTACTTTTATATGATATATTTGTTAATATTAACTCTTTATTAAAATCTAAATAATATTAACACCCAAAGTATATGTTTTCAAGCCTTTTTGATAAACTACAACTAGTTATTAAAGCTCAACCAATATTAGCATATGGCATTATCTCTCTGATCGGGTGTCTTTTTTTAAACATTGGTATTTTTAATGATTATGCCTTTTTGGATGCTAATGAGTATATATGGACGGCTTCAAGAAATTCAAACTTTTTAGATGAATTCGTAGCAGGGGGGAGACTATTACTCGGAATAATCTGTAAATTCATCTACGGTTCTTTATGTACTACCATAGCTGATTTAAAATGGATAAGGCTTATTTCTTTAGTGGGATGTGTTCTCTTTTCCATACAAGTATTTTCATTTTTATTAAAATTAAAGATGAAAACATATGAGTCTGCAATATTCTCGTTTTTAATTCTAACTATTCCTTCTTTTTCAGTTTATTATGGTTGGAGTGCTACTTCAGAAATTCCTTTTTTATTGAATATTAATTTTTTAGCTGGTTTGTTACTAATAAAGTCTTTTGAAAAAAAGAAAAACAGATATCTTTACTATTTAGCTTCTCTTTTATTAGTCATTATCTCTCTTTGTATTTATCAAGCTGCAGTAATGGTATTTCTCATCCCATTTATTTTTTCTTCTGTTATGACCAAAAATTTTCCAATTAAAAAGGTTATATCATTACTAATTTTTATTAGCATATCTTTTAGCATTTATTTCATTATTTTTAAACTATCACTGTATTGGTATAATGTAGAACCTTCAAAAAGGACCTCTCTAAATTTAATTGAATTACCTTTAAAGGTTATTATTTTTTATTTGAGAGAAATGCGAATACCACTTAGTGGTAGTGGCTTTTTAATTGGACCTATATTATTTTTAATTATTGGTGTATTTTGTTTTTCAGGTTTCATTTACTCATTTTTTCAAAATAGAAACAAAATACCCCAGCCCTTTTTTTTTATTTCATGCCTAATTTTAGTTTTACCTTTAACTTACTTACCAAACCTATTATCAGCCCAAAAGTTTGTTTGCAGCCGTACAATAGCTCCCACAGCCATAGCAACATTATTTTATCAATTCTTTTTCCTGCGCCAATTAAGCCTGAAAAGTAAAGTCTTAAAAAAAATGTCATTAGGCCTAGTCCTCACATTAATAATTTTAAGTTCTATAAACTTAAATTATTACAAAGCAAAAATTCATAATAAAGAATATAAAGCCATAAAAACGGCTTTTAATAAAGTTCCTATAGGTAATACAAAAAAAATTATATTAATTAAGCCCAAGCATCTTTTTCTTAAGGAAAATAAATTTTATAAAAGAGAATCTGCTGATGAGTTTGCTGAAATTTCCTCAACAAGAGATTGGGTCCCTATTCCTTTGTTTAATCAAATATCAAAAGAAAGAATAGATTCTTTAGGTTTAGAAAAAAATGATTTCCCAACTAATAATAATATTGAAGTATACGAGCTTGGAGAGGAATACAATGGTGATAATTCAATCATTATTAACCTAATAGATGTTTTGAAAAATGAATTTTCTAAATAATAATTAAATTTATTTGTTCTCAAAGTATATCCAATCATTTTGAAGATTAAAGCATGTTCCTTTATTATTCATCATACTTAAGACAGAATATTTATACGGAAAAAAATGAATATGAAGATCAAAAGTAAATTTATAATTTCTCTGCCTTGGCAAAACAATTATAATTTTTTTTCTACAAACACGCCTTAATTCTCTAATTGCCAAATGAATGTCAACTACATGCTCTAATGTATGGGTACTTATTACTGTATCAAAGTGGTTATCTGGAAAAGGTATTTTCTCAATCGATGACTCTATAAACTTTGGGTTTTCAGAAGTTTTAATGGCCTCAGAAATGATAAAATCAACTCCTACCACATTTATATTATGCTTTTGCACAATTTCTTTTGCTAGAAAACCACTTCCACAAGAAATATCCAAAACAGATTCTCCTTCAATATTATTCAATATGAAGTCAATAGATTTTTTATTTAAATCGGTTTTTCGATTTATATGGTAGGTCGACAACTCTTTATAATACTCAATTATTTCTTCAGAATTAAGATTCAATACGTTTTCTTTAAAATCCATGAAACGATGGTATTTTTTTCCAAAAAGCAACAGAAAAAAAGGTGTCGTAATGATTCGAGAATCTCTAAAAAATGGAGGAATTAAATTATCCAATATCCAATTAAATATATTAGTAAAGTTTCTAGATAATTTCATGAAATCAGTATTTTTTTAAGAGATGATATCTTACTGGCAAGCTTAATACATCCCAAAACATACTTAATGACGTACTTAATAAATTAATTGTCGATATATTATTCCCTTGAAATTTTACAGGTATTCTTTTTATGTCAAATTCATATTTATAGCATAAATACAGTACTTCAACATCAAAAGCAAAACCTTTCACTTGTAGTTTTGAAAATATTTTGTCTGCAATATCTGCTCTAAAACCTTTCAATCCACACTGGGTATCATTAACGCCTGTAACAACATATCTTGAGATTAACATTGTAAATAACTTACTTGATAATTTTCGAAGAAAGCTCATTTTCATGATATATTCGGAATCTACCGATTTCCTATTACCTATACACACATCAAATTCCTTAAAATCAAGATAATAAATTATCCTATCTAATTCAGCTAACCCATAAGGGATATCTGCATCAGTAAAAATTCGAAATTCACCTTGGGCCTCTATCATTCCCTTTTTTACAGCATATCCTTTCCCTTTGTTTATCGAATAAGAAACTAATTTTAAATCATTATTTTTATTTACAAAATTTTCTAAAATAAGTCCTGTACCATCTGTACTACCGTCGTTCACACAAATAATTTCAACTCCATATTCAAAATTTTGCTTCCATTCTTTTAATTGAATAAGCGTATTATAAATAAATGATTCAGCATTATAAATTGGGATAATGAGGCTTAATTTAACAGACATTATTTAATAGTTAAAACGTATATAAATCAAAAATTTTTGGTTTATCAATTTTAACTAAAATAATCTTTTCTTTATAATACCGTTGCGTTATTATAAAGAAAAGCAATTATTTTTAAGATTAAATCATATTTAAAAGCTCACGCATGCTACCAAATGTCTTAGTCGCCTCAGCTTCCAACTCATTATTATAATCGTGCGCAGTAAAACCAAAGACATCAAAGCCACCATTTTTTGCTGCACGAACTCCAGATAGACTATCTTCTACAACCACACACTCGCTTGGTTTAAACCCCATAGTTTCTGCAGCCCATAGAAATACACCTGGGTCTGGCTTCCACTTCTTAATGGTATAACAACTAAATATATTGTTTTCAAAAAAAGGCAATAGACCTGTGAGCCCTAAATTGAGTCGGATTTTATTTTCCGGACCGCTGGATGCTGTACAAAAAGGAAGGCTCAAGTTTTGAACTACTTCTTTAATACCTTCAATAGGTTTGATATCTTTTTTAAAAGCCTCAAAACTTTTTACTCTATAATCCGCTTCAAATGTTTCTGGTAACGGCTTGCCTATTAACTCTGAAAAAGTATCCATACAGGAACTAAACGACTTGCCTTTAAATCGACTAATTGCACCTTCTTTGTCTATATTAGCACCTAAATCGTTAGCCATATCTATCATGGTGTAAATCGCTATGGTTTCGCTATCAATCAGCACGCCGTCGCAATCAAAAATCACACATTTGTATTTACTCATAAATAAATTTTTCTAATACTTAACAATTTCAAATTCACTACGTCTATTTAACTGATGCTCTTCATCGGTACAATCCAACATCGGACATGGTACAATGGGTTCCAATTCGCCAAAGCCTTGAAATTGCATGCGACGCGCATTAACAAACCCTTCTAAAGCTAAATAATTTCTTGTTGACTCAGCCCGTCTTTCTGATAAGATCTGATTATAACGCACAGTTCCCCTACTATCTGTATGTGAACTTATTTTTAAATAAATATTAGGATATCGTTCTAATTTAGCAGCCAATTCATCCAATATTTTTTTTGAATCGGCCCTAATATCCCATTTGTCAAAATTAAAATAAATAGGGGCTAACTGAAAGAATAATTTACCATCTTTTTCAACAACTGGAGGGCCTTCAACATCAGTTAACAATTCAAACCGCCTGGGGTCCTCTTCTTTTAACTTTTTATCGATTTTCTTTTCAGAAATAACAGTTTCAACTGGGTCAACGGGAGCTGGCGGTGGTAGTTTCTTTAAATACAACACATGTTTTTGATCTTGTTTTTCAACAACCGTTACATTTAATGTTCTAGGTATATAGGATTCATTCTTAGCCGTAAACTCATACTTATTGGCCAGTAAATTAATATTGAAAAATGCTAAGGAGTCTAACGTATTTGTATATTTTTTATTTCCTTTTTTATCTTTTAATACAACTGTCGTATTGGGTATATACTCTTTTGTTTCGATATCCCTTACTTCGAATCTATTAATATATTCTCTTATAAAAATTTCTCCTGTTTGTTTGAATTTGAAGATGTCATCATTTTTTTTATTTCTATTTGAGGAAAAGAACCCTTCTTCTGTATTGTAATAATTCAGATTAAAATCGTCATACCTGGAATTAATAGGCGTCCCCAGATTAATAGGCTGTGTAAATGCATCGTTTACATATTCTGAAACAAAATTGTCTAACATTCCTAAACCTAAATGGCCATTAGATGCAAAAAACAGATGGCCTTCTTGTGATATGAATGGAAAATGCTCTCTGTTTTCAGTATTAATGGTTTTTCCTAAATTTACTGGCTCTCCAGTAGTTCCATCTACTTCAAGAGCTACATAATACAAATCAAAACTACCATAGCCACCTTCCATATTTGATGAAAAATAGAGCCTCTTTCCATCTGGACTCAAAGCTGGGTGTTGGTATGAAAATCCATTTTTATTAAATGCCAACTTCTCTAATTTGCTCCATTTGCCATTGATTCGAATGGTTTTATATAAATGAATATTATTAGTAGATTGGTCATTGAACTCTTTCTTTCCATTTGTATAATTACTTCTTGAAACATAAAGGGTATTACCATCATTTGTGAAACAGAAATTACCCTCGTGCAATTTAGAGTTTATTACTTTTGGGAGTGATTTCACGCTTCCAATAGTATCATTATTTTCATTCACTTTTACGGCATAGATATCAAGAAAGGACTGATGTGTCCATTTATACTTTTTTCTTAAGAGCTTTTTATTATCCCTATCGGAAGTAAAATATACACTGTCATTAAATTTTACCGCTCCAAAGTCGGATGCATCAGAATTAAACTGAGATTTTTTAACCTCATAATCTGAATTTTTAAGTTTAAACGCTTCTATAACTTCAATAGACTCCGAAGTGTCTAATGAAACCGACAGGTTTTCTTTATAAAGTTTAAAATAATCCAAAGCCGTTTCATAATCTCCTAAAGCTGATAAAACTTGATATAATTTGAAGTTATATTGATTGCTATATGTTTTATCTTTCTCTGCATATTTTCCTTTTACCAATTGTTTTAAATATCTAGAAGCTAGACGGTATTCAAATATATTGTAATAACAAACGGCTATATTTTCTATGGCTTTTTTGTGTCGTTTTTTCTCTAATTCTTCTTCGTAATATTTAGCTGCATTGATATAATCTCCTTTTTCAAAAAAACGATCGGCTCTTGTTTTCTTTTGTCCAAATGACATAAGCACAAAAAACAAGCTTATTATAATAAAAGTATTTTTTTTAGTCATATCAATAAAATCTTGGAGATGCGTATCTTTTACTTAAACCTAATACATCAAATCGATAGAGCAGTATGAATTCATGACTGCCATTATTATAATTATTCAATGGACTGGTGTTAAAATCGTAAGCATACCCTACTTTTAAATTTGGCGTTATGTTAATACCTGCCAATCCTGAAACGGCATCTTGATATCGGTATGAAACTCCTAATTCGAATGTATTCAGATAAAGTACATTTGTAGAAAGATCAAACGATAATGGGGCTCCTGTAACATATTTAACTACTGTAGATGGTTTTAATTTAAACTCACTATTTATATCAAACACATAACCTCCAATTAAAAATACATGTGGTTTATCTTCGTACAGAATGCCATTGTTAACATCTAAATCGCTTGGAATAAGGTTTGGTGACGACAACCCAACATAATAATTATTGTGAAATAAAAAAGCGCCTGCACCAACGTTTATTACCGTTTTATTAGAATTTTGAAATAGAGGGTCACTACTAACATTACTACCCAAGCTGCTGAAGTTAATATGATCGAATCCCATTTTTATTCCAAAGGACAAGTTTAAATCTTTCTTAAGATTAATTTTATAGGCCGCATTAATATTAAATACATTTTCGCTAAGGTTTATCTTGCCTCCAATATTATCATTTAAATAATTGACACCTAACTCTATTTTTTCGCTTAAAGGAATATTTGCAAATAAATTAGCCGTTTTTGGAGCCCCTTCCATGCCAACCCATTGTGTACGATATAAACTTCCTACTTGTACAATACTTGGTTCGTTAATCATATAACCAGGATTTACCAAACTCATATTGTACATATATTGTGTATACTGGGGTTCTTGCTGGGTATATGCAGATAAACCACATATTAAGAACACTATAAATATTTTAATCTTCATTCTATATATGACTTATTATCTGCTTAAATAAAAATTTCCTTGAATGGGATCGGTTGTTCCATCTTTTGGATCGAATACATAAAAATAAACCCCAGACGGCAATTCATCCCCAATGGTTAATGGTACATTAGACTTACCTTCAAAAAGGGGGGTATTATTATTTCCTTTAAAAACAACAGATCCAAATCTATTATAAATGTTTAATTCAAAATTTGGAAATACATTTGGTAATCCACATAAATCAAAAACATCATTTTCGCCATCCCCATTAGCAGAGACACCATCTTTAAAACAACTCTCACAGTCTACATGATTTAATGGCAAAATAGTCACTGTTATTTGCACGCTTTCCGATTCACAATTATTACTATCTAAAGCAGTAACATAGTAATCCTCACCATCTACCAAAACAGTTCCTATAGGGAGTGGATTTGTTGAAGTTGCTGTATCATACCAATTAAAATCTATGCCGTTACTTGCTTGCAAGTCTAAAACTGTGGCTCCTTGATTCGCACAAAATGTTTGATCACTTGCTATTGGTATATCTACTTCATCCACAATTATTGAAATGATGCTTGTACTTAAACTACAAGAATCATGACCTTGAATTTCATATTGAAACCTATAGGTTCCTTCTACTAATTGGGACACATCCAATAAGCTGCCCGTAAGTCTATCTGAGGCATCTAAATCAACAAAGATCCCCCCAGAATCTGCTGAGGCATCTAAATAATCTATTAAATCTATTTGTAAATCCGAACGGCAAACCGAATAGCCTCCTCCATTACCAGCACTTGAACTTTGGTGAAGTACAACAGTTACTGTTGCCGAATTACCAGAACATATAACAGTAGAAACTCGGTTAACATTATCTGGAACGGTATATGTATAATCACCAGCCTCAGACGAAGCAGGGTCGAACATAGCATTATGATCGGTTGTTGTAAATCCGTTTGGCCCAGACCATGTTCCAGTGGTATTTGGACTCCCTCCTAGCGCATCGAATAAATTAAGTGTTGCACTCGTATTGCAAACATCAATGGTTCTATTAATACCCGATTGATATTCCTCGAATACTGTAAAAGACAAATTTGCTTCGTCTAAACAATTATTTGGGGAGCCTGTTGTTGTTCTATACGTATAGTTAAATACTTGTTGATTGTTTACACTTGGTATAGTCACTGGATTTGTGACTGGACTTCCTGTTGCTGTATCTACCCAAGTTCCTAAAGCCCCTCGATATATAACATCAACACCATTTGTAGTTAATAAAGTAAATAAATCGAGTGGATTGGCAACGGTTGGATCTGTTTCACAAAATTCCAGCCCCGAAGTATCCTCTCCCGCATAGTTTTTAGGATGAATGGTAAGCGTTACTTGAGCACGTTCGGCATTACAAAATCCAGTTTGTGGATCGAAAGGCGCACATATATTTGCTCTGTAATTTAAGGCCTGAAATGAATCTGAACTACAGTTATATTCTGGATAAACAACATATTCAAAAACATAAACTCCAGGATCTGCATTTAATAAATTAACCTGTCCCGAAGAAGTATAACCTGCAGAGGGGCTACAAGGGGTTCCAGAGGTATTAGATACCAGCCCTAAATCTGATGGACCCGAAATAAAATTCCAACTTGTACAAGAGCTATTATTATAATCATACAAAATACCATTTTCTGTTGTAAACTCTAATTGGTTATATAAATTTACTGAAGCTGGCGCTGAAGCATCATCTTCACAAAACTCAAAGGGCGTATTTGTTTGTTGGCTGAAAGGTCTTATGTATTCATATAATTTAAAACTAATCGTAGATGCTGCATCACTACAAACTCCTGAGCGTTGGTCTACTGAATAAGTAAAACTAACTTCCCGACACCCAAACCTTGGGCTGGTTGCTACTATTTGATCGTAAATGTTTCTTATGTTTATTTCTGAATCGATTGGCGAGGATATTTGACCAAACAAATCGGTTTCCCAAACACCTTCTACGTCTTCCAATAATAAAAATTGATCGTCTGTTAAATCAATATCAGTATCATAAATTCCATTTAAAATGTCTGCTTCACAAATTCTCTGATTCTGGGCAAATCCAGAAAATACTTGTCTAACAACTGAAACATTCACATCTGTTTCCACCGTAGTATTGCATGGTCCAAAACCACTAACTCTATAAGTAAATTCAAACGTTTCTTCATCCACTAACGGAGGTCCTTGTTGGTACGGAATCGTAACTGTTAACATGGACCCCACCAAACTTATAAAATTAGGACTACTCCCATTATAAATCCATTGACCATTAAGATGTGGACTTGGAATAGATTCTAAAGCTTGAAAAAGGTCTATATCTGAAACCAGCGTACATCCATCTGTTGGTGTAGAGCCTAGATCACAAATTTCTATGTTTACATCATCTGCATTAATTACTGGTAAGGCATTGCCAGAAAACGGTCCTAAAATTAAATTCAGAGTTACTTCTGGCCCTGTGCTGCAACTGGCATTGGTTATAGTAAATTGATAATCGGTTGCTGTTCTAGAAGCATTACTTAAATCCCATAGGTGAAGGTCTCCTGTTGTTTCATCGAGTGCGAAACTAAAATTTGGATCAAACCAAGCACCAGTTGCAGGAGAAATAGGTGCTACTCCAGGCAACGCATTGTATTCGTCATACAAATTAATGATACCGTCTGGAGTGCCGTCACCATCGCCATCTACTACAGTCATATCGCAAATAACAATAGTTTGAGGAGGATTACACTGTGCTTGGATTTTCGTTAAGGAAGAAGTTATCAAAACGAAAATGAGTATTTTTTTCAGCATTTTGTAGGTTAAAATTTACCGCAAGATAATTATTATCTAAGTTTTATAATATATAAATATCTAAATTATTAAGAGCCCTTTTTAAATTAAACCTCTCTAGAAATAAATAATTTATTTTAAGGTGTAGAATTAGAAACCTGAAGTAATTTTCCGTTGTAATATTTATTGCCGTTTAGTGAAAAATCAAAAATATATTCCGCCATTTCTAATGCTGTTGTGGGCGCTTGGTAACCTGGAAAGGCTTCTTCTAGCATTTCAGTCTGTACAGCCCCCAAAGCCAACACATTAAATGATGGCCCAGTTTCTTTATATTCTTCGGCAAGTAATTCGGTTAAAGTAATCACTGCCCCTTTGCTGGAACTATAAGCAGCCAAACCTGGAAATTTCATACTCCCCTGAACACCTCCCATAGAACTAATTGTAACGACATGACTACTACGCTTTGTATAAGGCAATATGACTCGAGTCATTTCGGACACTCCAAATACATTCGTTTTATATACGTGTTCAAAATCTTCTATTGAAGTTTCAGAAAAAGGCTTATTAAGTAAAGCGCCTGCATTATTAACGAGAATATCCACATGTGTCCAATTAGACTTTATGAAAGCTTCTACCTTTTTATAGTCATCATTTTTACTTAAATCAAACGGCAATGCGGATACATTTTTTAATTGAAGTTTTTGTATTGGTTCGCTATTTCTAGACAATGCCAATACATTATGACCTGCTTTGTCGTATAATTGAACTAACTCAAAACCAATGCCCCTACTTGTTCCTGTTACGATGATATTTTTACTCATTATTCATTTTTATTTCCTTTGTTTCGGCATTGATCATACCTTCTAAAGCTGGGATCATTTTATTTATAAAAGAAGTCATGTGATCAAAATCCATTTTATCGGCTTCATCATCCACATGATGATAATAATCAAAGTTTGTAAAATCGAAAGTAGATATCGCTTGCGCTGGTATTTTAAAAGCATTAAAAAAAGGATAATTATCTGAGCGTTTAAACAAATTATATGCTTTGGCCTTTGGTAAAAAGCCAACGACATCCTCTTTTGCATAGCTATTTAGTTTTTCAGCCATATTCGTTTTGTTATAACCTGTAATATAAGCCATGATTTCATTTTCGGCTCTGGGAACACCTACCATCTCAAAATTAATCATAGTATATAAATTAAGTGCTTCGCTTTTTAATCGTTCAGCTAAGTGACCTGAACCCTTTAAACCTATTTCTTCGGCTGTATATAGTGTAAATAAAATGCTTCGTTTATTACTTTTTGATTTAGCAAAATACTTTGCCCATTCTAAAACGGCTACTGTACCCGAAGCATCATCATTCGCACCATTCGCTATACGATCACCATTAACGGGTTCTGCTGTGCCTATATGATCGTAATGGGCCCCAAGTATCACAAACTCATTTTTTAGCATGGGATCATGCCCTTCAACATACCCCACAATGTTGTAACCGACAATGTCCTTTAAGTTAAAACTATCCCTATAGGTTTTATAATAAGGCTGAACCTTATTTTCCTTAAAAAAATCTTCGATAAAAACGGCCGCTTTTTCAATACCTTCACTACCCGTACTTCTCCCTTCTAAGGCATCTGAGGCTAAATATTCTAAACTGGATATCACATCTTCCTTTAAAACAGGAGTTAAGCTGACTTTAGAAACCGATACCTTTTTTTCTACATCCTTAATATTATTTATTCCATTTGTATTTTTTACCTCCGAGATCTTGTTTTGCGAGCCACACCCTAGAATTGTTATAGATGCTATTATGCTTAGAATTTTTTTCATAAAATCTTATTAAGGTTTAAAGATAAAAAAAACCTGTTTCAAATAAATGAAACAGGTTTTTATATTTATTACGAAATTCTTTCACTTCGACTAGCGCTCAGTGCTCAGAATAATACTTTAAACAAATTACACTAACATAGTCACTGGGTTTTCAATATACCCTTTTAATGTTTGTAAAAATTGGGCTCCTGTAGCACCGTCGATCGTTCTGTGGTCGCATGCTAAAGATAGCTTCATCGTATGTCCAACTACAATTTCACCTTCTTTAACTACAGGTTTTTCAATGATATTTCCTACTGAAAGAATTGCCGAATTTGGCTGATTGATGATAGATGTAAAACTTTCTATACCAAACATTCCTAAGTTAGAAACTGTAAATGTGCTACCTTCCATTTCGGCTGGTGTTAATTTTTTATTTCTGGCTTTTCCAGCTAGCTCTTTAACAGCAGCTCCAATTTGAGGCAATGATTGCTCATTTGCAAATTTAACTACAGGAACTACCAAACCATCAGGAACAGCAACAGCCACACCAACATGCACATGGTTATTTAATCGCATTTTATCTGCAAACCATTGTGAATTTACTTGTGGATGTTGTTTTAATGCTAAAGCACAAGCTTTAACAACCATATCATTGTATGATATTTTAGTATCTGGAATCGAGTTAAATTGTTTACGGAATGCTATAGCATTTTCCATATCAAACTCTACATTTAAATAATAATGTGGTGCCGAAAACTTCGAATTTGTCAATGCCTTAGCAATAGCTTTACGCATTTGTGAATTAGCAACCTCATCAAAATCTTCCTGTCCCGTTGGCACAAACTTACCTACAGACGCGCCTGATGATGCTGGTACAAAATTCTCAACATCAAACTTAATGATTCGTCCATTTTCTCCAGAACCTTGAACGTGCGATAAATTAATACCTTTTTCTTCTGCTATTTTTTTAGCCAATGGAGACGCAAATAATCGCCCACCGTTTGAAGATGTTGCTGGTTTACTTGGTTTCGCAGAAGTTTGTTTAACTTCAGCTTTTGGAGCTTCAACTTTTGGAGCCTCTTTTTTAGGCGCTTCTTCAGTTTTTGTTGTACCTGAAACTACTTTAAAGTTACTTGCTACATCAGCTACATCGGTTCCTGCTGGCCCGATAATAGCTAACAAGGCATCTACTTTTGCCGATTCACCTTCTTGTAATCCTACATGAAGTAAGGTTCCAGATTGAAACGATTCAAACTCCATAGTCGCTTTATCTGTTTCAATTTCGGCTAAAATATCACCTTCTTCAACAGTATCGCCTACTTTTTTAAGCCATGTTGCAACAGTTCCTTCTTCCATGGTATCACTTAGACGTGGCATGGTTACAACAATAACACCTTCTGGTAATGCAACATCAGCAGACTCTTCCGCCTGAGCATCTGTATTGGTTGTTGGAGCAGCTTCTTCTTTTACTTCTTCGGAAGCATTACCACCGCCACTTAACAAACTTGTTATATCCTCACCTTCATCACCAATGATGGCCAATAACTCATCTACTTTGGTTGTTTCTCCTTCTTGAACACCTATATGAAGCAAAGTCCCTTCGTTAAAAGACTCAAACTCCATAGTTGCTTTATCTGTCTCTATTTCTGCAAGAATATCGCCTTCTTCAACTTTATCACCTACTTTTTTTAACCAAGCCGCAACCGTTCCTTCTTCCATGGTATCGCTTAAACGCGGCATATTAATTACTATAGCCATAGCTTATAATTTATGTTGTATAAATGGATAATCCTCTTGCTCGTAAACGACATCGTACATCACATTTTTATCTGGGAATGGTGACTCTTCAGCAAATTTCTCACATTCTGAAACCAAGCCTTTTACACGCTTATCTATCTCTTTGATATCATCTTCTGAAGCGTATTTCTTTTCAAGTATGATGTCCTTTACCTGAGTAATAGGATCTATTTTCTTATACTCTTCAACTTCTTCTTTAGTTCTATAATGTTGAGCATCACTCATTGAGTGTCCTCTATAACGATACGTTTTCAACTCTAAAAATGTTGGTCCGCCACCTTTACGTGCACGTTGGATGGCCTCATCAAAAGCTTCAGCAACTTTTACTGGGTTCATACCATCAACTGGCCCACATGGCATCTCGTAACCTTTACCTAATTTCCAAACTTCGGTATGATTTGCTGTACGCTCTACCGATGTTCCCATAGCATAACCATTGTTTTCACAAACAAATACTACCGGAAGGTTCCAAAGCATTGCTAAATTAAAAGTTTCGTGAAGTGATCCTTGTCTAGCAGCACCATCACCAAAACAGCATAAGGTTACAGCATCGCTACCGTGGTATTTATCACCAAAAGCAATACCTGCGCCTAAGGGAATCTGACCTCCTACAATTCCATGACCTCCATAAAAGCGATGTTCTTTAGAGAAAATATGCATAGAACCTCCTAGACCTTGTGAGGTCCCTGTTGCTTTTCCATATAATTCGGCCATAACACGTTTAGGATCTACACCCATACCTATTGGCTGCACGTGGTTTCTATAAGCTGTAATCATTTTATCTTTAGTCAAATCCATAGCATGTAAAGCGCCTGCTAAAACTGCTTCTTGACCATTATACAAATGGAGAAACCCCCTTACTTTTTGTTGTATATAAACAGCTGCCAGTTTATCTTCAAACTTTCTCCAAAACAGCATATCCTCATACCATTTTAGGTATGTTTCTTTAGTGATTTTTTGCATCGACTAATATTAGGTTTTAATTAAGCAAATACAAAAGTAATACATTGCCAGTTATTGCAAAAACGTAAATTCATTAAAGTAAAAAAAATATCAAAAAAAAAACGCTTAACAGGCAATATTGCTTTTTTGACATTTTTTTATGTCGAATGTTATGGTATTTAAAAAAAATTATAAATTCAAAGCACAGATTTATCAAAAACTAAGGGCAATAAGTTTGCAAGAGAATTGGATTTAGCTACTTTTCCTGTTTCTCCCATGAAATAAATTTCTATAGGAGCATTTTGCTTTATTTCGTATTCGGCAATCGCTTGCCTACATGCGCCACAAGGTGGAATGGGTTTAGTAGTTTGGGTTTTTTTTGAGCCTGCCGTAATAGCCATTCGGATTATTTTTGCCTTTGGGTATTGCGCCCCTGCATAGTAAATAGCTGTACGCTCTGCGCACAACCCTGATGGATATGATGCATTTTCCTGATTATTACCTGTAATTACTTCACCACTATCCAGCAATAATGCTGCTCCAACACTAAAACTTGAATAGGGAGCATAAGCATTTTCACGTGCCTCAAAAGCTTGTTGCATAAGTTCAATAGCTTCCTTAGGGAGCTCATCTAAATTCTGATATATATATAATGTACTTTCTATTTTTATTTCTTTCATGTTTTTAAATTTACGAAATATTATAAGCAAAAAAACTATTGTTCAATGAACAATAGTTTTTAATATATATTAAGAATTGTTTAGTTGCTAATTAATACTCATTATATGTATCTGCGCCAATATTAAAGGTCAAAGAGAAACGTAATGTATTTTCTAAAGGACTTTGTACTTTTGATGCTGAAAATAGGTATGACAAATCAATATTAACAATATTGGCCTTGAAACCAGCTCCTAATGCTAAGAACTTTCTAGCCCCTTTGTCTTCGCTTTCATTAAAATATCCTGTTCTAAATGCAAAAGAATCCTGATATACATACTCGGCTCCTAATGCCCAAGTAAACTCTTTTAATTCCTCACTAAAACCATCTGGAGCATCTCCAAACGATTGAAACATTCCCGTTAAAAAACTCACATCAGGATCTTTACCTTCTACTATAATAGTCGGTTCATCGGTATCCTGATTTTCATCACCATCGGTATCAACATAACCATAAACAGGCGGTGTTGGCACTAATAGCTTTCCTATTTCTGCTGTAACAGCTACTTTATTATAATCATCAAATATAAAATCGAATCCCCCCCCTAAACGTAAGTTTGTAGGTTGGAAATTCTCTATACCACCTTCATCATATTTAAATTTTGGACCTATATTTTGAATAGCAAATCCAGCTCTCCAACGCCCATTAAAATCGGCATAAGCTTCTTCTTCACTTTGATAATAACCAGAAATATCCACTCCAAATGTACTTGCAGGTTTTGCGTCTCCATCAACACCGTCTAACTTCAAGTCCGATCTTAAATAGCGCATCGCTACAGACATTGCAAATTGATCCGATAATCTCAAAGCATAAGATGCATCAATAGTAAGTTCATTAGGTCTTTGTATTAAGGCTGTAGAAAACTCGTCGGTTACAAATTCAATATCTCCTAAAGAGAAATATTTTAAACTTGCTGCAAATGCACTACGCTCGTCCAAACGATTAAAATAAGTCACATTTCCTAAAAAAATATCGTTAACCAATTTACTTAAATAGGGCGTGTAGCTTACCCCGATACCTGATTTAGTTTCTGAAAACACATATTTAGATGAGTTCCATTGTTGGGAAAAAGCATCAACAGAAGTCGCTACACCCATATCTCCCATGGCTGCAGCTCTTGCATCTGGTGCAATTAAAACAAATGGCACACCTGTTGTAATAACTCTTCTATCTTGATTTGGAAAAATAATTGTTTCTTGGGCTCCTAGTTTTAGCACAAAAACAAAGGCTAATACTATTAATAGTTTATTCTTCATGTATTAAGTTTAGTTAACAAATATAATTTTTATTTTAAAACCCATCTGTTTTTAATGCGCAACTTATTCAAATATTCGATGACAAGCATTTAAATACCATTACAATATGACGAGTTTTTCTATTTTTTCTACTTTTTTATTTAATAAGTTTGAGTGCACCGTAAGTTTGTATATATAGACACCTTTACCTATTTTATCTCCAAAGTCGTCTCTCCCATCCCAGACAATGTCTCTAGACAATGAACTTGTGGTTTTAATACCTCCCGTTGTTTGTCCATTAATTGTTCTTACCAATTTTCCTGAAACAGTGAATATCTGTATAGAAACGTCTAAAGACTCCGAACTATTGTGGTTAAACCAAAATTCTGTATAATTTACAAAAGGATTTGGATAATTAAGCACATTATTTATAACTAATTCCTGGTCTTTATCAAACACAACAAATTGGATTTCAGAGGTAGAAGAATTATTATAAACATCCCAAGCTTTTAAAGTTAGCGTATGAAGCCCTGATTCTAAATCCCTAAACGGGTAGCTCACTACGCCTTTTTGGTAGTCATCTACTTCTGTTTGGTAATAATCGTTAAGAATGACTGGGTTGGTTTCATCACCATCTATTATCGCTACAATATCGTGCCCAATCCCACTTGCTGTATTTATACCACTGGAATCTTCCATTTTAGCCAAGAGTGTTGGCGACTCATTTGTTATACCACCAGACACAAAGTTTTCATCATTCATATAAAGTGTAATTACTGGCCCTGTATTATCTTCTGCTGCATTTTCATTTACCCCACCTATTCTAACGGTATTAATACTCGCCCCAGCTTGGTCTTGTAACAATGCTGTATTTTTCGAATAAAAACTTACTTTTCCGAACCCTACAGGTATACCTATATCCTTTGGCACTATAAAATCAAACTCAAACCGACCATCTTTCACAGATGCCTGCCCTCTAAATATAATTTCCCCAAGGGTTTCAAAATTTAACCTCACAGTTTGCCCGCCACTTTGTACACCATCATTTGCTAATGTTTGTCTATTTATTGATTTATCATAGATTGTTGTTGATAGTATCCCATTGTAATTAGGTATTAAATTTCCAGAAATATCGACTACTTCTCCAGCCAATTTCACATAACTTAATGCTTTTAATGTATCCGTGGCTTGAGTGATGGGAATATCATTAATTTCTGTTAATCGAATGTTCGGTTCTGGGAATGCTAATTTCATGGCTGGGTCTCCAATAAAGAACACCAAACGCCTTTGAGAATTATTGGATATTACTGGGTCATTTTTTGTCAGCCTCAATGCTTCAGCCATTGATGGATACTCGTAATCCTCATAAATATCATTATCACTATATGAAAACAAATATTGTCCAAACTCCCTGTTAAAATTAATTCCAAAAGTTACAAATACCTGTCTTGTCGTTGTAATTAGTCCAACAGCTCCTGCTTGTTTATTCCAGAACGTGAACTCACCAGCAGTCTCCCTCAAAGGATTATCGAATTTAGTAAATTCGCAGGTCACAGTTACAAAACAATTAAGCTTACAAAAATTACGAAAATTATTAATGTCAGGCTTTAGCAATATACGTTCTGCAGCTAACCCTTCTTCTCCTCCATGTCCAAAATAATTTACCACCAAAGCACCATTATCTATGGCATTCGCTATTTCAGAAGTTACATCTGGATATCTATCACCTCCAGCAGATGATTCTTGCTGAAACGCATCGGAATGTATTTTTATAACATTTATAAATGACTTCTCTTGTGTGACTCTATTCCCAATTTGATCCGTCGTTTCCTGTAAGCCCACAGGTATATCACCATCAGGATCATCAGATATGACTACAAAATTATTACGCCAACTTCCGAAAGCCTCTTTTACGTAATATGATTCTATTTTATCGACCATCTCTTTAGCTCGTTGCGGCGTATCTGCTAAAATCCTACCCATAGCAATATCTAATCTATCACTTATTGCCATGGTTCCCTCGTTGGTATCCATCATGCCATAAAAATCGTCGGAAATAAACGAACTGGTAAGGTTAAAACTATTATAAGAGTGCCATGAGGGAACAATATTCGTATTGTTTGGAATCCTATCTTTATAATCAAAAGAACTATCTCCAAACAAACACACATACTTTATTCTGTTCTCTGGTGTGCTGGCATTATCATAAACATACTTAATAAGATTTCGAATCGCCCCAATATCTTGGTTACCCGAGCTAAATTCATTGTAAATCTCGTCAAGTCCCAATACCTTAACATTTAAGTTATTTTGCGTTCTGTTTATGTTTGCCAAACGCTCTGCTTCATTATACATATTATTGGGAGCTATTATAATATAGTCTACATCCTGGAATGTACCCTGGCTGTTTTGAAAAATGGTTCCCTTTATATTTTGATTATTAATCGTTGTTCTGGAATCTATTTTTGGTTCAAAATAATCCAAAGGCGTTACTGTCACAAAAGTTTTTAAACTCCCTAAGATAGATGTAAAACTAAGACTTGAAGCTCCATCTGAATTTATATAGTTAGAAACATTATATATATCGGTTATATCCCAAATTTCCGAAACTTGCGATGTGTTGGTGAGATTATATTGACCTATTCCTGATACAGAAGTAACCGCACTATTTTTAAATTGAAATTGCTTGTCAGAAAAATTTAGAGCGCGCGTTGCTTCTATTGATATATAATCTAAATAAGCCTGTGTACTGGGGTTTCCTTGATTATCAAAATTAAGGCCTACTTCTATTTTCGAACTACTTACATTAACATTACCGTTAAATGAAGCCTGGCTCGCCAGGTTGGGCGATGTAGATCCGCCCATATTTAATGTTGTCACAGAGGTTCCATTTACCGTAACTCCTATTGTACTCAATGTTGTAGACGCAGCAGCAGTATAAACCCTTAAGTTTATAGGCTCTGATGTCACTAAATCTGGAAAATCAAACTCAAAAACCTGATTATTATCTACATCAAACCTATCACCAAACCAGCGCCTCCCCAAAAAAGCAATATTATGCTCGTCGATTTCATGGAATTTATAATCCTCAAATGTATTAATAACCAAATCTACCGCCCCTGTAGGCTGCACAAATTGCTGAATCCGTTTACCTAAACCAGAACTAACATTTATATAATAATAGGTCTTATCTGTATAGCAGTTTATATTCGTATTACTCTCCGCATTAAACTCCTTTGGGCCTTGAGCATAAAATAAAATATAATCCTCATTATTAAAAACACCATCTGCTTCTCCTACAAATTTTATAGCTTTTTCTGGAACATCAAAGGGATATGCTACCGAATTAGAATAAGGAATCATTCGTCCTCCATGTCCATATAATTTTATATTTCTAGGGTCTACACTGTTCACATTGACCCCCAAACGTTGCAAAAAACTTTTCGACAACCTGAAAACACCTGTTTTATCAACATAAAACCGATACCATTCTCCCGAACTTAATACCGAATTGCTAATGACTTTAGACATCTTGAAACCTTTTCCTAATGAAGACACTCTATTAGCAGCAGCTCCATTTTTATAGTCTAGCTGAAATGAAACAACTTTTTTATAACTATTATTGGAAACCTTTATAATAGGAGATATTTTAAAAAACACATATTGTTTGTCTCTCGCTCTAGAATTTTTTAAGCTGAATTTTAATTTATTCGGAATTTTATCTAAATCTAAATCTTTTAAACCAGCTTTAGAAATAGATGCATACACCACATTGCTAATAACTGCCGAAGATTCGTTTACTAAGGCATTCGTTTTCCATTGGTCTGTGAATAATAAACCTTCCTCGAAACCATAGTTAAAATTCTCAACGTTAAATGAAGGTATTGCTATGGTATAGTTCCCTCCTGAAATCGTTTTGGAGTCCTCCCAAGCAAGTGTATACCTTTTTTGTTGCCCAAATACAAGTACACAAATACTAAAAAAAAATAAGAATAAGGTTTTCTTTTTCATCGTTAAAAACAACGTAGTTATAGTCGTGTTATTATTAATAAAAAATAACAATTTTAAAAACTGCATCAAAAATACAATAATAAATTAGTAAAACATACGTTAATACAACACAAAACAATGGTGAAAAACGTCAAAATCATCGTTGTAATGTCAAAAAAATAGGGTGAAATACACTTTTTTTTGGTTAAAATGTAAAAAATAGCTTGTGTTATTAGGTTTAATTCTTATATTGCAGCACCAAAAATATTATTAGCTTACTTAAAAGTATGGATATGAAAAAAGTAGTAGCATTCAAGGTTCTATTAGTTTTAGCACTAACTTTAGCTTCAACTAGTTGTAAAAAATCTTCGAGTTCAAAAAATAGTTCTAGAGCTACCGGATGGCAAATTAACTCCAGAGAAGGTGGTTTTCAATACAATACAGACTTTAGAGAACAGGAAACTGCTCCAGGTCTTGTTTTTATTGAAGGAGGAACTTTCACAAAAGGCCGTGTACAAGATGATGTTATGCATGATTGGAACAATAGTCCAACACAACAACATGTACAATCTTTTTACATGGACGAAACTGAAGTTACCAATGCCATGTACATGGAGTATTTAGACTGGATAAAAAGGGTTTACCCACCAGCCGAAGAAAATTTTAGAGCCATCTATCATGGAGCTTTACCTGACACATTAGTTTGGAGAAACCGATTAGGCTTTAACGAAGTAATGACAGAAAATTACTTGCGTCATCCAGGTTATGGAGAATATCCTGTTGTTGGTGTAAGCTGGATTCAAGCGGTTGAATTTGCTAATTGGAGATCAGACCGTGTTAATGAGTATAACTTAGAAAAAGCAGGTTACTTAAAACGTGATGCTAAGGTTACTGACGTTAATGCAGAGTCAACATTTAGCACAGATACTTATATCAATGCTCCTACCTTAACATATGGTGGTAATGAAGAAGTTATTAATGGGGAAAAGAGGAATAAAAGATACGTTAGAACGGATGCTGATGGTAATGAAAGCAACATTTATGCAACTCGCGAAACTGGAATAATTTCACCAAAATACAGACTACCAACTGAAACCGAGTGGGAATATGCTGCTTTAGGATTAAGTGAAATTAGAAATTACAACTTATATCGTGGACGTAAAAAATATCCATGGGACGGACAATATACACGTTCTGAGAAACGTAAAGTTCGTGGTGATCAATTAGCGAATTTCAAACAAGGAAAAGGTGATTATGGTGGAATTGCAGGGTGGTCTGATGATGGAGCTGACATAACAAATGCTGTAAAATCTTATGCGCCTAACGATTTTGGATTATACGATATGGCTGGTAATGTTGCTGAATGGGTTGCTGATGTTTACAGACCTATTATTGATAGTGAGTTTAACGACTTTAACTACTACCGTGGTAATGTTTATACCAAAAATGCCTTAAATGAAGACGGTACTGTAAAAGTAGTTACAGCAGACGATATTGTGTATGACACTTTACCTAACGGAAAAGTTATTGCCAGAAATTTACCTGGTGAAATAGCTCAAGTACCTATTGATGAAAACGAAACGTACTTACGTACTAACTTTGATAGAAGTGATGAAATAAACTTTAGAGATGGTGATAAACGCTCTTCTCGTTATTATGAAAGTTTTAATGACGATTACGAAGGTGAAGGTGGAGAAAAGAAAGAATCTGATACAAGAAAAATGTATAATTCTCCTAAACACCGTGTTACTAGAGATTCTTTAGGAAACATTATTAGAGAATATGACAAAGGTAACAATAGAACTTCTTTAATTAATGATGAAGTTAGAGTTTACAAAGGTGGATCATGGAAAGACAGAGAGTATTGGTTAGATCCAGCTCAAAGACGTTACTTCCCTCAAGATATGGCTACCGATTACATTGGATTTAGATGTGCTATGTCGCGTGTAGGTTCTAAATCTAAAAGCAGAAACAAAACAAAAAACTAATTGCAATTATTTGTAATATAATTAAAAGTCCTAGCGAAATGTTAGGACTTTTTTTATACATTTAATTTTACAAACATAAAAGAATCCTACCTCTTGAAAATAGAACAAATACACGAACTTTTTCTACAATGCCATTCGGTATGTACCGACACCAGAAAGCTTAAAGAAGGTGATCTGTTTTTTGCCCTTAAAGGCGAAAATTTTAATGGTAATACTTACGCAGAAGTAGCTCTAAAAAATGGCGCTAAATATGCCATTGTTGATGAAGAACCATATAACACGTCTCCAAATACTATTTTGGTTAATAACACTCTAGAAATTTTACAAAAGTTGGCTTCGTACCATCGTACCTATTTAAATATTCCAATAATAGCCCTTACAGGAAGCAATGGAAAAACAACAACTAAAGAGTTAATTAATGCTACTTTATCTCAAAAATATAAAACCACAGCTACTATTGGTAATTTAAACAACCATATTGGTGTGCCTTTAACACTGCTTTCTATGACGGGCAATACTCAAATTGGAATCGTGGAAATGGGAGCTAACCATCAAAAAGAAATTGAGCTCCTATGCAACATCGCTAAACCCGACTATGGGTATATAACCAACTTCGGGAAAGCTCATTTAGAAGGTTTTGGAGGTGTAGAAGGTGTCATTAAAGGAAAAAGCGAGATGTACGATTTCTTGATTGGCAATAATAAAACCATTTTCGTTAATGGTAATGACCCTATTCAACTTGAAAAAACGAAACAATACCCCCATAGAATTGTATTTGCCAAAAACAGCCGTGATTTTAATATAAATATCCATTTTATTGAGGCACTTCCTTTCGTAAAATCCAGATACAATAACTTAGAAATAGCAAGTCAACTTATAGGAGATTATAATTTTAACAATATCGCAGCCGCTATTGCCATAGGCCATTATTTTAAAGTCGATGATGACAATATAAAAGCTTCTATCGAAAATTACACCCCTACCAACAACCGTTCACAAATTATACAAAAAGGCACAAACCATATTATTCTAGATGCTTATAATGCAAATCCAACAAGTATGCGAGCCGCTTTATTAAATTTTGAAAAGCAGCGATCTGGCATAAAAAAGATAGCTTTTATTGGTGATATGTTCGAACTTGGAGAGACCGCCCAAAAAGAACATCAAAGTATAACCGATTTGGTTGCATCCTTAGATATAGACCAAACTATTCTTATTGGCGAAAATTTCTTTAAAACTCAAACCAAATCAAATACAGCAAAACAATTTAAAGATTTCAATGACTTTAAAGACTGGTTTAGTCGTTCTAAAATAGAAAACACTTCAATACTTATTAAAGGGTCTAGGGGTATGGCTTTGGAAAGGGTTTTAGAATTTATTTCGTGATAAAAGCCTAAAAGAGGCATTACTTTTTATACTAGAAGTTATATTACTTTTCCTCTTCTATCTGACCTTTTAAGTCTGCCAGCAATATTTCTATTCTATCGATAATTTGCTTATTAGTTAAAGGCGACTTATAAGGTGCTATGCTTTCACGCAAAATATCATCACTTCTCAATAACCAATTAAGATCAACTTCTGGAAACTCTTCAATTATTTTAGTTAAGAAGTTAATTGATATTTTCTTACCATTAACATATTGTGATAATTGCGAGTAATTCATGTCGAATTTCTCAGCTAAATCACTCAATTTGCTATACTTAGTCTTGATTAATTGCTTAAGCTTTTCTTCAAATTCCATATTTAGAATAATTATAAATTATACCAATAATTAAAAAACATTTGATTTATTTAATTATTAGTATATATTTGTATGTAAATTCATTCAACGCTGTACAAATATACACAAGCTATGACAAATTTAAACAAATTATATACATTATACGACATACATAGTCACAAAGAACAAAAAGCGCTTAAAGATTTGTTAGTAAATCATCTCCCAAAAGAATATACGAGCAAAGTAATAGATAAACTAACGGCCAATAAAATCATCGTTGATTCGCAAACCGTTAGAAACACAAAAGCGGGTATTTCTAAAAATATTTTAGTTTTTAATGCTATTCTTGAAATAGCTAAAGAGTACAAGACCATGTCCGATAGCTTGAAAAAAATTCTAAAGAATAATAAATAGAGATATCCAAACATGTATTATCCGATTAACCATGTCTTTAAAAGAGGCATTACAAATACAATAACCGAACCTTGAAACTTTATCTACTAAATGTCTATAAACAAAAAATACCAAAAAAGAATCGAAGAAGTTTTTAAAGACATCTTTAAAACCGAAATCCAAAAAGGAACTTTTAACAGTTTAACAACAGTAGTTAAAGAGCCTTTAGTAAAACATCAAATTATTCAATTAGCTAAACTTTGTGAAGAAATACCAGCTAATGTAAACCTTAAAAATACAACCAATGGTGTATTTATAGAATTCTGGTAAATACTCTGACCAAATTCCGTTTGATTGTGAGCAATCAAAAATTGACTATCAATTTTATTGAGGGAAAATAGTCAAAAATAAGTCTCCTATGATAGGAGACTTATTAATTCTAAACGAATTTGGATAGTAAAAAGCTTATTAAATCGGTATTGTACTTTGTTGACAAAAGCAAAATAAAGTCATAACAATGGCAACACAATGTTTCTAAAAATAATTTTATACCTCATTTAAATTTAAATGATCTCTTTTTATAGGAGTTTTAATGTGACGTTTTTTCATATTGTTTTACCAAATGATACTGTTCAGGTCTCTTTTCCTTTATATAATCTAAGCCCCAATTGTAAAGTGGGTCAAACATAAAACTTAAACGTTCTCCAATTTCTGTAAATGAATATTCAACTTTAGGCGGTACCTGAGGGTAAACTTTTCTTTTTATCAAACCATCCTTCTCTAACTCTCTTAGCTGGTTGGTAAGCATTTTTTCAGTAATGCCTTCACATATTCTTCGTAATTCACTATAGCGTTTTTCTCCATCCCTAAGCCCGTAAAGAATAAATAGCTTCCACTTTCCACTAATCATATTTACGGCCAAAGTCATTGGACAATTTTCTTTTGAACAATCCATTTTAAAAAAAATAAAAAAATTTACACCGTAAAGGTATAGTATTTAAACAAAACTAACTAATTGGTATGTACCATACTTAATTGTATGTTCTTGACACAAAGCATGGTATAATATACTTTTGCTGTATAAAATTATACAAAAATGAAATTATTAAATGAATTTAAACTAGGAAATCTGACTTTAAAAAACAGAGTGATTATGGCGCCTTTAACCCGAAATCGTTCAACAAAAGATCGTATTCCTTCTCAGCTTAACATAACATATTATTCACAAAGAGCAAGTGCAGGAATGATAATAACAGAATCCACTGCAGTGTCAGAAAATGGAGTAGGTTATATTTATGCGCCTGGTATTTATACCGAGGCTCAAGTAGCTGGCTGGAAAACATTAATCAGTGAAGTGCATAAAAAAGAAAGTGTCATTTTTAATCAGCTTTTTCATGTTGGTAGGATATCTCATCCTGACTTTCTAGAAGGGAAACAGCCAGTAGCTCCTTCAAGTATTACACCCCAAGGGCAAGTATATACCTATGAAGGTTACAAGGATTATGTAGAACCAAAAACATTAGAAAACAATGAAATATCACAAATCATCAATGATTTTAAGGTAGCCGCTAAAAATGCCAAAGAAGCTGGTTTTGACGGTATTGAAATACACGCTGCCAACGGATATTTAATAAATCAATTTATTGATGATGTGAGCAATACCCGTACAGATAAATATGGCGGCTCAATAGAAAACAGGTCTCGATTTTTATTTGAAATAATAAATGCTGTTTCTACTATATGGTCTCCTGAAAACATTGGGGTAAGACTATCTCCCTCAGGCGTATTCAATTCGGTAGGGGATTCAAATTCAAAACAAACTTATCAATACATCATTGAAAAGTTGAATGGCTACAACCTGGGGTACCTTCATTTAATGAATCCTATGATGCCCATTGATGAGTATCCAGAAATGGTTGCCAATGTTGCCGAATATTATGGAAAATTTTACAACGGAAATTTAATAGTGAACGGAGGTTTTTCAAAAGAATCTGGTAATGGTATTCTTGAAAATGGTAAAGCAGATATGGTAGCCTACGGAAGGTTGTTTATTGCCAACCCAGATTTACCAGAGCGCTTTTCTTTAGATGCAACATTAAACGAACCAGACCATGAGACATTTTATGGCGGAGATGAACGTGGTTATACAGACTATCCTTTTTTGAATTTAAACTAAACAGTAAATGATGACAAAAAGCAATTTATATATAGTAATCTTAAGATTTTCAGAAAATAAAAAGATGGCTCCCCAATTTATGAAAGCCCATTTACAGTGGATCGATAAAGGATTCAACGATAAGATTTTCTTATTAACAGGTTCTTTAGTCAACCATTCGGGAGGCACTATATTAGCCTACAATACATCTTTTGAAAACCTTCAGGAGTTTATACAAACAGACCCTTTTGTAAAAGAAAATATAGTTACACCTGAAATTCTTGGAATAACCCCTTCGAGAATTCATGAAAATATAGCTTTAGAATAAAATGGAATTTAAAAATTTACATCATCAAGATACCCCTTTATTAATTGCAAACGTATGGGACGTACCTAGTGCAAAAACAGCAGAAAAACTAAATCTTCAAGCTATTGCAACTTCTAGTTCGGCCATTGCAATGTCTTTAGGGTATAACGACGGAGAAGACATGAAGTTTTCTGAATTGGAATATGTGGTAAAGCAAATTCTTTCAAACACTAACTTACCCCTGTCTGTAGATTTGGAATCAGGGTATAGCCGTTATCCAATAGAAATTGCCAATCACATTTTAAGATTAGAAGCATTAGGCGTTGTTGGGATTAATATTGAAGATAGTGTGGTTAACGAAAAACGCACTTTATTAAACGCCAATGAATTTGCGGAAACTCTAATGGGTGTAAACGCTATCCTAAAAAAAGAAAATAGTGCAATTTTTATAAATGTGCGAATAGATACGTTCATCCTACTTCAAGAAAATGTAATTGAAGCAACAAAAAAGAGAATAGAGTTATATCAAAATGTAGGCGCCAATGGAATTTTTATCCCATGTATTGAAAAAGAAAAGGATATAAAAAACATTGTGAATTGCACACATTTGCCAATCAATGTGATGTGTATGCCCAACCTTCCAGATTTTGACACATTGGATAAACTGGGTGTAAAACGGATTAGTATGGGTGATTTTCTGTTTAAGAAAATGTATCATGAATTTGAAGAAAGCACTAAAGCTATATTAGACCAAAAGTCATTTAAATCAATTTTTGATTTTGCATAACATTTTATACTGACGGAATTATCATTTCGACAGGTTTTATGGGGTATTTCATTTTATTTCGTCAAAAATATAAAATGAAATACCATGTTTAAAAAATATCGAATTCTTAAATGGGTATCACTATTTATTCTCGCATTAATAGTGATCACCCTTTCATTTGCGCTTTGGTTTAAAAGTTTACTTCCGCCTAAAGATGTTACGGTACAATCTACCTATGTTAAAGATTTATCTTACATATCGAAGAATATCATCCCACATAGGGGTAAAATATTAGCTGTTGTTACAAGTGAGAATACTATGGGAAATACTGGCAAAAGTACTGGCTACGAACTAACAGAACTTTCACGCGCTTATTATGTGTTTAAGGCCAATGGTTTTGAAGTAGATGTAGCAAGTCCTAAAGGTGGCAAACCTCCAGTAGTTTTAGATGGTGATGATATGGGTGCATTCGACTATGCTTTTCTTAATGACTCCATTGCACAATATAAAACAAGTCATACCATACCAATAGAAAATGTTGTTTTAGAAAATTACGAAGCTGTATTTTTTGCTGGAGGAAAAGGAACCATGTTCGATTTTCCAGATAATAAAGCCATTCAATCTTTAGTAAAAAACTATTATCAGTCTAATAAAGTTATTGGAGCAGTTTGTCATGGCCCTTCTGCCCTTGTAAACGTGGTTTTAGATAACGGACGCCCACTTATTGAAAACAAAAACATAAGTGGTTTCACAAATAAAGAAGAACTGCTTTTAATACCAGAAGCACAATCTATATTCCCATTTCTTTTACAAGATAAGCTCATTGAGCAAGGTGCTAACTTTAACGAAGGTTTTATGTATTTAGATAATATAAGTCGTTCTGGCAACCTGATTACAGGTCAAAACCCATGGTCTACCTGGAGTTTGGCTGAAAGCATGATTAAGCAATTAGGTTACAAGCCCAAAAACAGAAAGATTACTGCAGAAGAAAATGGCGTAAATATTCTATCTATTTACAAAAGTCAAGGCAAAAAGAAAGCTAAAGAAGCGATTGAGTCATTATTGATAAAGGAGCAAAAGCCTGTAGATAGAGTATTATTGGCAAAACATAGCATTATTGCTGCCATGAATGGTAAACTATCTGATTTTTATAACATTATTGGTTTAGTTTCCTTTGCAAAAAAGTGCGAATCTAAATAAAGAAAATATAACTAAATTTGAAAAAAGACATCTTTGAATTTTACCGATATACTTCTCATTGTAATCAGTAGTGCAGGTCTTTTACACGGAATAGCTTTCGCAATATATCTAAGCTGTTTCAAAAAGAAAAAGCACTTATCTAATTACTTGTTAGCACTCATTCTTGTGTTTATGGCTTTTAGAATAGGCAAGTCTGTAATGCTCAATTTTGGAGACAATTTAGAGCCTATTTTTATTTTTGCAGGCCTTACCTTTTTATTGTTAATAGGGCCGCTTTTAAAATGGTATGTTTTAGGAATGACTCAAGCTAAATTTAAACTATCTAGCTATTATTATATAGAATTAATCCCTTTTTGTTTATTGTTCTTAGCTAGTTTTTTTGTTTCTAAAAAATGGTTTGACACCAATGATAACAATGTAATTATTGTTTTTGCCAGCGTTCTAATTTTCACCTATCTCCATTTGGCTTTTTATATTTATATGACAAGCAAATTGGTTAGAAAAACTAATAGACTTTACCCTAAAGCATTACAGACAAAATCTCAAAAAACGATCCTTCATTGGTTAAACATGCTCATCATTGGTTTTGTGCTTATTTGGATATCCTATGTCTTAAATATTATAGAAGATAGTGTTCCCTATATCATAGGCCCAATTATGTATTCAGTAGTTATTTATTTTTTAAGCTTTAAAGCATTTCAATTAAAAATAACAGACATAAATGGAAATGTATTTAAAAAGAACGATGATATAGCCTTATTTAATCAAATATCTAAGCTTGTGGCAGGTAACAAAATGTATATAGATTCTAACATATCGCTTTCTAGCATAAGTAAACTAGTTGGTAAGAGTACCCAAAAAACTTCCGAAGTCATTAACCAATACGCAAAACAAAACTTTAATGATTTTATAAACTATCATAGAATTCAGGAAGCTAAAAAAATTCTTTTACAAGAAGATAGAGAACATCATACTATTTCGGCAATAGCATTCGATGCTGGTTTTAGCAGTTTATCTTCTTTTAACAGCGCTTTTAAAAAATTTGAAGGTATGACACCTTCTTCATTCAAAAAGAGCAACACATAAATAAACGCGTTTATCAATAACTCAATATGTCAATCAAAAAAACATTAAAATACGCTGGTTACTTCATCCTTTTAGTACTCTTACTATTTGTTGGCTTCGTTATTTACCCATTTTCGGCAATTAAACCACCTCCACAAAATGGAAAAGACATGATCATAAAGAACATCAATATTGTTGATGTCACTAAAGACACCATTCTTAAAAACAAGCATATTTTAATTAAAGAAGATAGGGTTTCAAAAATTTCCGATAACGCTTTTGAATTTGCTGAAAGTGATACAAAAATTATAGATGGCACCAATAAATTTGTAATGAGCGGTCTCTGGGATATGCACGCACATCTTTTTAAACAAGCACCACATGTAGATTATCCTGAGTATTTACGTTATGGTGTAACTCATGTTAGAGACTTAATGGGTGCCTATAATGAAAGAAGCCCTTTTGCTGGTTCTCAAGAACGTATTGAAAAATGGAACAATCAAGTTATTAAGCAAGAAATCATTGGTCCCAGAACACACGGCTTTGCAAGTTTCCCTGTAGAAGGTTCTAGCCCTATGTTTAAAAATTGTCCTGATTTCTTTAATTGTGCAACTCCAAAAGATGCTAAAAAATTAGTACAATTCTTTAATGATAAAGGTGTCACACTCATTAAAGTGTATAACAATATCTCAAAAGATGCTTTTTTCACATTAATGAAGGAGGCCAAAAAATTAGGTATTGAAGTTTCTGGTCATAAACCCGTTAGAGTGAGCACTATTGATGCTTCGAATGCAGGTATGAAAACACTGGAACATGCTCGTTTTTTTATTTGGGATAGTTTTAAAGGTGCTGCCCTATTAAGGCAAAGTGATAACCCTAAAGGAGAAGATTGTACCCAGCTTAGAGCTACTATGCTACAACAACATGATAGCACTATGCTCTATAATATGTTTGACACTTTTGTGAAAAACAATACCTGGTATTGCCCCACACACCTAACAAGAAAAGCAGATGCCTATGCAGATAATGAGGCTTTTAGAAAAAGGTATGACCACATCAACTCTATTCTTAGAATGTTTTCTTTTGAAGATTTAGATGGTGTTATTTACGAAGACACCACCTCTTACGGAAGAAAAATATATAAAGATTTTTATCTCAAAGGGCTCGAAATCACAGGCCAAGCTTCTAAACATGGAGTCAAGCTATTAGCTGGGTCAGATGTACCAGAATTACCTGGTTCAACACTTCATGAGGAACTGCAAGAACTATCAAAAGCGGGTTTAACAAACTATGAAGTTTTACGTACTGCAACATTAAATCCCGCTATCTATTATAATTTAGAACATCTATACGGTAGTGTTTCAGAAAATAAGATAGCGGACCTAGTTATTTTATCCAAAAATCCTATTTCAGACATTAAAAATACCACGAGTATTACAGGAATAATTAATAACGGTGTGTATTTGAATAACAATTATTTATACGATGTAAAAGATAAAATAAATAATAGGCGCAAGAGCCTTCATATGAACGCAAAACTCATCTGGGATATACTTATTCACATGACTACCTAACGCTTTTATTATACTAAAAAACAATAAGTTACGTATTTTACAAATAATAAAATAGTATTATGGAATTATTAATTTATGAAACTAAAAACTTCAATGTAACAGCGGTCAAATTTCCCCTAGTTACTAGAAAAGATGGAGGACATATTGAAATATCTCCAAAAATTCGACTTGACAATAGGACATTATTGACACCTATACTAGCCATAGAATTAATGCGTCTAACAATGCTTATTGGAGAAGCTATGTCTATTGGATTGAATAACCAAGGAATAGATGTGGGCAGAATTAACTATCAAGACAATGGAAATTGGGGCGTTTTTAAACCTGAAGGCCCTTTTTTACATGTGCACCTCTACGGAAGAGCCAAAAGTGCCAAGTATCACAAATATGGAGAAGCGTGCGAATTTCCATTTAGAGACACTGGTTTTTATGATAATTTTGAACCATTAAATCTACAGGATATTGCAGAAATTAAAAAACAAATAAGCCTATTGCTAAACCACGATAAATATGAATTATCTAACTGGAATCTCTAAAAAATATGGCAACAACCCCTTTTCTTCTCGTATTGATTTCAATTTTCACTCATGCATATTGGAATTATCTAATAAAAAGCTCAGAAAACAAACATGTCTTTACTGCATTTAGTAAACTAGCCGAAATAGTAATTTTTGCAATACCAGCAATGTATTTTTTCTCTTCAACAGATTTTAAAATTGACTTTTTGTGGCTGATATTGATAGCTTCTATAATTACTTTTTTGAACTATTATTTTTTATCAAGTGCGTACAAATATGGGGAGCTTTCATTAGTATATCCCGTTTCTAGGTCTAGTATCATATTTCTGCCTGTTTTAGCTTATTTTATAATTGGAGAAACCATAAACACAACTGGCGTAGCAGCTATCATACTTATTATTTTAGGAACATTTATAATGCATTTAGATTCCTTTGACAAAAGGGGCTTTCTTACGGTTTTAAAGAGCATCAGTAATAAAGGAAGCATCTATGCGCTATTAGCTGCTCTTACCGTTGCGGGGTATACATTGTGGGATAAAATATCCATTACGAAAATGCAACCATTTTTATATTTCTACTCCTATACCTTTTTAATAGCTTGCTTTTACAATAGTTTCATTTATTTCAAATTTTCAAAAAGCAACTTAGTCAATGAGTGGACTAAGAATAAAACCAAAATAATACAGGTTGGTTTTTTTAATAGCTTTACCTACATATTAGTGCTCACTGCATTAACTATGAGTAAAGCCAGTTATGTTGGTGGACTTAGGCAATTAAGCATTGTTATTGGTGTTTTCTTTGGTTATAAATTACTAAATGAAAAACTAAATAAATCAAAGATAATTGGAGTAGTAATCTCCATTCTTGGTGGAAGTTTAATTTATATAGCGAAATAGATATTACAATTAAGTAAATATTAATCCTGATGAGTATAAAAATGAAACTAGAAAACCATAGACTATCAATTCAGAATATAAAAGATTCGGTAGATATAATTGATGATGTTTTTTTAAATACGCCTCAATATATAAATCCTGGCTTAAGTAAAATATTCGATTTGCAACTTACTGTTAAAATAGAAACCGCAAACCCTATAAGGTGCTTCAGTGGAAGCAACACATCTATGTAAAACCTACTGATAAAAAATAGTATCAATAAAAGTCTATCAAAAACTAAAAAGTCTTCTTCAATTAAATACTTCTTATTTTTAGGCTTATCATTATATTGGTGATAATTTTTGAAAACAAAACTTAAACAGTTAAAAAGAAAAATGAATAGACTATTTCAATTGACAACTTTACTATTATTTTTTTTAATAAGTTGTAAAACTCCAAATACCAAGACTGATTCACTTCGAAATAAAATAGAACAAATCATATCAGGCAAAAATGCGGTAGTTGGTGTTTCAATAATCGGAAATAATGGAAAAGATACGCTTTCAATAAACGCAGATAAACAATTTCCTATGCAAAGTGTGTTTAAGTTTCATATTGCGTTAGCAGTATTGTCAGAGGTTGACAAGGGCACTTTATCGTTAGACCAAATAGTAAAGATAGATAAAGATGACCTTTGGAAAGGCTTTTGGAGTCCACTTAGAGATGAAAACCCTAATGGAGGCAACTTTACAATTGAGAAATTAATTCAATACAACCTTTCTCATAGCGATAATACAGCCTGTGATGTTTTAATACGACTTATCGGAACTCCTAAAACGGTTGAGGAATACATAAAAAAGAGTGGCATAGAAGATATACAAATTACTTTTGATGAAAAAGGGATGCAGGAACAGTGGGAAAATATGTTCCAAAATTGGACAACCCCAAATGCTGCAAACCAAACCATGAAAACATTTTTTGAGAATAAAAACAACTTACTTTCAAAAAGCAATTACGATTTTTTTTGGAAAACGAATAAAGAAACAACAACTGCATTAGGCAGAATTAGAGGGCAGCTCCCTGAAGAGGTTATTGTCGCCCATAAATCTGGGTCTTCTGGTACAAATAAGGAAACTGGAATCATGGGTGCTGTAAATAATATTGGAATTGTCTTCTTACCAGATGGGAAGTACTTTTACATTAGTGTTTTTATAACGAATTCGCATGAAAATAATAAAACGAATGATAAAATTATAGCGGATATTGCAAAAGCTACTTATGACTTTTACACTATACAGACGAAGTAAAAACTGTTACCTACAATGTGCATAATGAAAAATAAGGGTTATAAAATTATAAAAATTGATTCCCAAAAAACTTTATCAATAAGATACCAAGCAATGTGGCCCAATAAACCCATCGATTATGTAAAACTGGAAAACGATATTCAAGGTTTACACTTCGGGTTATTTATTCAGGACAAAATTATTTCTGTTATATCCTTATTTGAAGAAAATAGCAACATTCAGTTTAGAAAATTTGCAACCTTAAACACATTTCAAGGACAAGGATATGGAACAATTCTGTTGAATTATATCCTAGAATATGCTGAAAAAAACGAATATAAAAAAGTATGGTGTAATGCCCGAGTAAATAAAAGTGCATTTTACAAAAGATTTGGATTAAAAGAGACCAATTCTTACTTTGACAAGGGCGGAATTAAATATGTAATTATGGAAAAAAGGAATTATGAAGATTACAAACTGTCAAGAAAATAACTTAGAAGCGTGTGCCAGTTTATTAGCAAAAGTTTATGCTGCACCAGAATATCAAGAAAACTGGAACAAACAAGATGCATGCAATTATCTAACACGATTTTATAATATAGAACCGGAAAGATGCTTTATGGCAATTCATGAAGGGAAGGTAATTGGAGGGGTGTTTGCTTATTCATATCCTTGGCATTCGGATACGTTAGTTTATATTCAAGAACTCTTTGTAGACCCTGAACACAGAAAAAAAGGAATTGCAAAATCGCTCTTAAAACATATTGGCAATAAAGGAAAAACTAAAGTTTGGCTTGTTGCCAATGAAAACACTAGTGCTGCAAAATTTTATGAAAAGTTAGGATTCAAAAAAAATGGTCCCTATAAGTTTCATTACGGAGAAGTAGAAAATAATTAGAGTTTAAAATATAAATTCCTCCTTTTCAGGTTAACACAAATTTTTGCTTAAACACAACTTTTGGGATTGATCCTTCCTGATCCCTGATCCTCCTTGATCCAGCATAAACTTTACCAGTATAAACAAAAAAATCCTAAAGCATTTGCTTTAGGATTTTGTGGGCGCGAAGGGATTCGAACCCCTGACCCCTTGGGTGTAAACCAAGTGCTCTGAACCAACTGAGCTACGCGCCCTCTAAATTGGACTGCAAATATAATGGAGTTTTTAATATTGCAAAAACTTTTTTAATAAAATTTTAAATTATTTCTGCAACCACAAATGTGCTTCCTCCTATAAAGATAAAATCATTTAGATCTGATTTTTTTAAAGCACTCATATACGCCTCTTTAGCAGAATTGTAAACGTCTCCCAAAAGTCTATGCTCGGAAAAAATGCGCTTTAATGTGTTTGCATTTAAACCTCTTGGGATATTAGGCTTACAAAAATAATAAGTAGCATTTTTAGGAAATAAATCGACAATAGCACTTAAATCTTTATCATTAACAACACCTAGAACAATATGTAAATGCTTATAATTCTCTTTATGCGTTTGAATTTGGCCCATAACATAACTCAACCCTTCCCTGTTATGCCCCGTATCGCAAACTACTTTAGGAGCCTCGTTTATTACTTGCCACCTTCCTAATAATCCTGTATTATTAACTGTATTGAGCAGCCCCGTTTTTAAATGTTGTTCAGAGACCTCAAACCCTTTAACCTTTAATTTTTTTATTGCCTGAATAACTGTTTTAATATTTTTAGATTGGTAGCTTCCTAATAAATCAGATTCAAATACCTTAGTCACCTCTTGGTCCGCAAATACGATCTTGGAATTATTTCTATGTGCTAAATCTTTAAAAACCGAAACCGTCTCTTCTTGGGTTTCTCCAATTACAACTGGCGTATTTCGCTTTATAATACCTCCCTTTTCAAAAGCAATAGCTTCCAATGTTTCTCCTAAAAACTGAGTATGGTCCAACCCAATATTGGTTATTACTGAAACTTCTGGAATAATAATATTTGTTGAATCTAAGCGACCACCCAAACCAACTTCTATAACAGCTATGTCAACTTTCTCTCTTGAAAAATATTCAAAAGCCATACCTACAGTCATTTCAAAAAACGATAAAGCATTAACTTCTAAGAATACTTTATTTCGCTTTATGAAACCTGTTACATATTGTTTACTTATAACATGACCGTTTATTTTAATACGTTCTCTAAAATCTTTTAAATGTGGTGATGTGTACAATCCAACTCTATACCCTGCTTCTTGTAAAACAGATGCCAACATATGACTTGTGGAACCTTTACCATTGGTTCCAGCGACATGTATGGATTTAAAGTTTCTCTCGGGATTATTTAGATAGTCTGCTAATATTAGGGTATTGGATAAATCTTTTTTAAATGCAACTTTTCCTTGTCGCTGATACATTGGCAGTTGAGAAAACATCCAATTAATTGTATCTTGATACGTCATATGTTATTGCCCTAATTTGAAGTTTACTTTTACAAAACCTATTTGTTTTGCGGGCGCTTTAGAGTCTGCTCGCCACTTGTGGGATAATGCTATTTTTTTTGCTGGCTCCAATAAACATCGTGCTGTATTGGTGGTTCCTTTTACACCTGGAACCGCTTCTATAACATTTCCGCTTCTGTTTACAACAATTTTGACTATAACAAGTCCAGATTCATTACAGTCTTGTTTTAACTTCTTATATGATGCCGTACCTCTGCCGTTTAATCCGTAGCCAACGCCACCACTGCCAGTTCCTTTACCTCCAAAATAACTTGGCGCATAAGGATTACCATCTAATTGCCCTTTATCTCCTGCTCTATTGTCGTTACCTTCACTACCAGTTTCACTTCCTTCAGACTTACTTACACCACCTATTAAAGCATCTAACTTTTTCTTTTTTTCTTCACGTTCCCGTTTCTCTTTAGCAATTCTATCTGCTTCGGCTTTAGCCTTGGCATCTGCAATAGCTTTCGCTTTAGCTTCAGCCTCCTTTTGTTTTTTTATAGCTATAGATTCTGCATTTTCCTGTGTTAATACTTCTTCCTTTGTTTCCGAAGCTTTTGTAGGTTCTGTTTTAGAAACATCAGGTTGGGGTGGTTCTTCTACTTCTCTGGGTTCAGACTTGACAGGCTTTAAAGGTTGGACTTTACCTTTTCCAAAATTTGAATTCCCAAAATTTACAGCAACGCCATACTCTTCTGGAGGATCCATATAAGGTGTTCCAACCACAAACAATAACAGCAGCAAAATAACAGCAATTAATGTTGTTAATTTTGCCGAATCTTTTTCATGTTTGGTTTTGAAGTATTTCCCCATTATTAAACTTATTTAGGTTTAACCGCAAGTATGACTTTAAATTTATTTCTATTAGCTATATCCATAACCTTAACCACATTCTCCACAGGAACCGACTTTTCTGCTCTTAAAACAATAGTTGGTTTTTCTTTCGAAGACAAAGCTGCTAATAACTCATTCTCCAATACACTTTCTCCAACACGTTTTTGATCTATATAGTAGGTTAAATCTTTTTTTATACTTACAGCCACAGACTTTTTATTCTCGGTTTTCCCACTTGCTTTTGGCAATACTATATCAATAGCATTAGTTGTTACAAGCGTTGAAGCAATCATAAAAAATATGAGAAGCAGGAATACAATATCTGTCATTGAAGACATATTGAATTCTGGCGTTACTTTATTTCTTCCTCTAAAGTTCATATTACGTAGGTTCGTTTAAATGATCCAAGAACTCTAAAGAATTTGCTTCCATTTGATATACAACTTTATCGGTCTTTACCACTAAATGGTTATACGCAATATAAGCAACGATACCAACAATTAACCCTGCAACAGTTGTTGTCATAGCAGTATAAAGTCCACTTGCCAAAACATCCATCTGTATAGTACCTCCCGCATTGGCCAGTTCAAATATTGCTAATATCATACCAATAACTGTTCCAAGAAATCCAATCATAGGGCCTGCACCAGAAATGGTTGCCAAAATACTAACATTCTTTTCTAAACCGTAAATCTCTAAACGTCCTGCATTCTCAATAGCTGTATTAATATCGGCAAGCGGTTTTCCAATTCTTGAAATCCCTTTGCCAATTAATCTAGAAACTGGGGAATTTACTTGAGCGCACAACATTTGGGCTGAATCAATTTTCCCATTACTTACATGGTCTTTAATTTGATTCATAAAATTTGAATCTACTTTTGAAGCAGCTTTGATAGCAAAAATGCGTTCAAAGTAAATATAAATGGCTCCAACAAGTAATAAAAAAAGTACAGCTATAATAACTTGCCCTGCAGCACCTCCGCTACTTATTAATTCTATAATTGAAAGCGTTTTTTCAACTGATTCTTCATCTGTAATTAATTCCGCTCCCTCTTGCGTGTTTAGTAATAGTGTATAAAGCATATAATTTTAAATTTATTGCAAATGTATAACGTTTCTTTTTCCATTAAAGTATAGCAAAAATTCTTTTGACTAGATTTTCGCTTTACTTAATAATTTCTATTTCAGTATAATTCGTAAATTTTCGATTTCGTGAGTATAGCAATTTGATATTTAAACCCTCAATAAATTCGAGGAATATTTTCTATTTAAAACATAGTTCTGGTTACCATAAATGCCGCAGATCCTACAAGAAAACCAACTAAAGCTAACCAAGAAATCTTTTTTAGGTACCAGAAAAAATCTATCTTTTCCATTCCCATAGCTACAACACCAGCTGCAGATCCTATAACCAACATACTACCACCAGTTCCAGCAGAAAAAGCTATAAAATGCCATAATTCATGATCTAATGGTTCAGAAAACATCCCCAAACTGGCAGCTACCAAAGGTACATTATCTATAACTGCAGATCCTACACCTAACAATAACACAACTAAATCTGACACACCTCCAGAATGTAATTCGGTTCCCATTTGAGGCATCGTTTCCTGTAATGATGACGCAAATCCAAACAAAATACCTAAAGATTCTAAAGCTGCTACAGCCATCAATATACCTAAAAAGAATAAGATACTAGGCAATTCTATCTTTGATAATGAATAGTGCACTGGGCTATGGTGTGCATGTGCATCACTCTCTTCTGCATCAAACTCTGTCATGCTAAATTTAGAGCTACTATAAATTTCGGCAAAAATAGCGACTACACCTAATGAAAGCATCATACCTACATAAGGAGGCAAATGTGTTATCATTTTGAAAATTGGTACAAATACGATAGCTCCCAATCCAAGATAAAGCATGGTACCACTAAATTTTGATTTCTTTTTTTCCTGAACCTCTTCAACTTCTAAATCCCCTTTAAAGGCTGGTAAAAAAGAGGCTATTAACGACGGCACAGCCATACACAAAAGTGAAGGCACAAACAAATAGCCAATTAAATGTCCTGTTGTTACTTTTTTACCAATCCATAACATAGTTGTTGTTACATCTCCAATAGGCGACCAAGCACCTCCAGCATTAGCAGCAATAATAATCAAGCCTGCAAACCAAATACGTACATCTCTATCTTTTACAATTTTTTGAAGTATCGAAATAAGTACAATCGTTGCTGTTAAGTTATCTATAATAGCCGAAAGAATAAATGCCAGAATGGAGAATATCCATAAAATCTTAGTCTTCTTCTTCGTCTTTATAAAACCTTTAATCGTGGAGAATCCATCAAAGTAGTCAATAATTTCAACAATAGTCATAGCGCCTAAAAGAAACACTAATATTTCGGATGTTTTTCCTAAATGGTGCAATAAGGTTTCTTCCATAAGATGTGTCTTTTCATCTAACGAAAATGCCCCAAAACCATCTAACAAAGCATGTTTTGAAGAATCAAACCATTGTGGGAAGCTTTCTAAACCTAATGCGATTAATGCCCAACAAATAGCCATCATGACCAATGCTGGAATAAGTTTATCAATTTTAATACTATGCTCTAGGGTAATGGCTAAATAGCCCATTACGAATACTAAAATAATTGTTGCTTCCATAAAAAAATATTATATTAATTGGTTGAGTGCTATTTCATAAGCAGTAGCACTTATCTCTGTTTTTAATTGATTTCTATTATACACTTTTTCCAGTGCCTTTTTAATTGTATTTGATGTGTCATTAAATATCGCCTCGTCTGTCATTTGCACCTTTCTCTCCATAAAATAGGCAAATACACGGGCCATTCCACAATTTGAAATAAAATCCGGGATTAAACTCACTCTATAGTCTGTGTGTTCCATAATAGGTCCGAAGAAAATTTCCTTATCCGCAAAAGGCACATTGGCTCCGCAAGAAATAACTTCTAAACTACTATCAATCATTTGATCTATTTGATGAAGTGTAATTAAACGTGATGCTGCACAAGGTGCAAAAATCTCTGTTTCTATGGTCCAAATCTTTTCATTAGCCTCATCGAACGGAATTAAATTATCGCTAACTAAGGTATTCCCATTTTTCGCAAGAAAGAGATTTGTAATTTCTTCAAAAGTAAAACCCTCTTCATTAATCAAGCCTCCAGAAATATCTATAATCCCAACAATCTTAGCCCCCATTTGTGATAAATAGAAAGCTGCAGCTGCACCTACGTTTCCAAAACCCTGAATCACGGCTCGCTTTCCTTTAACAGAGCCACCATAAATATTATAGTACTGTTTAACAGCTTCGGCAACGCCAAAACCAGTAATCATATCTGCTACGGTATACTTTCTTGATATATCTGGGGAATAATAAGGACTTTCTATCACTTTAATAACGCCATGCCTCAACTGCCCTATTCTATTTATCTTATCTGCTTCGGTTGGCTTAAAATGTCCGTTAAAAACGCCTTCCTGAGGATGCCAAACACCACTTTCTTCCGTAATCGGAATCACTTCATGTGTTTCATCTACATTTAAATCGCCTCCTGTACCATAATAGCTTTTTAGCAATGGGGACACAGCAGCATACCAGCGCTCTAACACACCTTTTTTTCTAGAATCTTTGGGGTCGAAGTTTATTCCCGACTTTGCACCTCCAATGGCTGGTCCCGAAACTGTGAATTTAATCTCCATGGTTTTAGCTAAAGACAAAACTTCATTCATATCTAATCCATTTCTCATACGTGTTCCACCTCCAGCGGCTCCTCCACGTAATGAATTTATAACAGTCCAGCCTTCGGCATATGTTTCCGGATCTTTCCAATTAAAAACAATTTCAGGATCTTTATTTTCGTATTTTTTTAATAATTCTTTCATTTCTATTTTTAAGTTGATTCACTATATAGCTTACATTTAATTTAATCCAAAAGTTACATTAAGCGTAGCTAAAGCTGAGTCATGAAGAAAATGATTTAAATTATTATGGTAACAAAGATAAAAAACTAAAATCCTTTAGGATAAATTTTTTATTATTTTTAAGGTAGATATATTTTACCAGAACTATGGTCTTTTGTAGCTCCAGTAACACTTTGCAAGCAATTAATTTCGCCTCTTAGTTTAAGTACACCTAAAAGCCCGAAGATCAGTGCCTCTTTAAATTCCACAACCGTATTTGAAGGTATTATTATTCTATGTTCTGAATACTCATTAAGCCGAGTTATTAAATAATTATTGTAAGCACCCCCTCCTGTAACCAGCACAGAACCTTGCTTTTTTTTATTTATTTCCTTGGCTATTTGGATAGCTATATGCTCAACAAAAGTCTTTAGAATATCTTTAGTTTCCAATTGAAAAGTATCAATTAAGGGAAAAATATTTTCATTGACCCATTCTAATCCTAAAGATTTTGGATAATCCTCTTCATAAAACACAAGACTGTTTAATTTATCGAGCAATTCATTATTCAAATTACCTGTTGCAGCTATTTTACCCCCATCATCATAATCAAATCCAATGAGTTTAACATAGTGATTTAAAACTATATTGACTGGACAAACATCATATGCTATTCTTTCATGATTCAACTCAGTGGAAATATTGGCAAATCCACCCAGATTCAAACAAAAATCGTATTCAGAAAACAATAGTTTATCACCTATTGGAACCAACGGCGCCCCTTGTCCTCCAAGTTCAACATCTTGAACCCTAAAATCACAAACCACGGCTTCATTAAGTGATGCTGCCATCGTTGGCATATTTCCTATCTGATAAGTTATTCCATTATCGGGCCGATGCAAAGCCGTATGTCCATGTGAACAAATAACATCAATGGTTTGTATATTATTTTTATTGATGAAGTCTTTTATAATACTTGATAAGTAATTTGTATAATCATTATCTATAAGTTGTAATTCAGCAATATTATAGGCAACTAAATTGCGAAGTGTTTTTTCCCAACTCGAATTATAACTAACAGTCTCAGAATGTATTATTTTAAAATGCCATATATTATCTAATGCAAACTCTACGTAAATAACATCAACACCATCCAATGATGTTCCTGACATCACACCAACAACCTTATACTTATTTTTTATCATATTGTGTAAAAATAACAATACTTATTAAAAATATGATACTAAAAAGCTATATTTGTACATATTTTTTATCAAATCAACAGTAAATCGAAGAATTATGGATTTTAATCTTTCTGAAGAACATATTATGATACGCGATGCTGCTCGCGATTTTGCACAAACCGAATTACTTCCTGGTGTTATTGAACGCGATAACAAACAAGAGTTTCCCGATGAGTTAGTAAAAAAAATGGGCGAATTAGGGTTTATGGGCATCATGGTAGATCCTAAATACGGTGGTAGTGGCATGGACGCCATCTCTTATGTTCTTATTATGGAAGAGCTATCAAAAATTGATGCCTCGGCCTCAGTGATGGTTTCTGTAAATAATTCGTTGGTTTGTTATGGATTGGAAGCTTATGGTTCTGAAGAACAAAAACAAAAATATTTAACGAAATTAGCAACAGGTGAATTTCTCGGTGCTTTTTGCTTAAGCGAACCTGAAGCTGGTAGTGATGCCACTTCACAAAAAACCACCGCTATTGATAAAGGCGACCATTACCTCATTAATGGTACGAAAAACTGGATTACTAATGGAGGGCGAGCAGATGTGTATTTAGTAATAGCGCAAACTGACAAAGATAAAGGTTCCCATGGCATCAACGCTTTTATTGTTGAAAAAGGAACAGAAGGTTTTCACATTGGACCAAAAGAAGATAAATTAGGCATTCGCGGAAGCGATACACATACACTACAATTTAATGATGTAAAAGTTCCTAAAAAAAACAGAATAGGCGCTAATGGCTCTGGATTTAGGTTCGCTATGAAAACCTTATCTGGAGGGCGCATCGGTATTGCTTCGCAAGCTTTAGGAATTGCATCGGGCGCTTATGAATTGGCCTTAAAATACTCCAAAGAACGGAAAGCTTTTGGTACTGAGATCTGCAACCATCAAGCCATTGCTTTTAAATTGGCCGATATGTATACCGAAATTGAAGCAGCTCGCCACTTAGTTATGAAAGCTGCCTGGGATAAGGACCAAGGAAATAATTATGACAAGTCTAGCGCTGTGGCTAAACTTTATGCCTCTAAAGTAGCGATGGAGCATACTGTTGAAGCTGTACAAATACATGGAGGCAATGGTTTTGTAAAAGAATATCATGTGGAACGTCTTATGCGGGATGCAAAAATCACACAGATATATGAAGGGACTTCAGAAATTCAAAAAATTGTAATTTCAAGAAGTTTGATAAGGGAATAAATTATTTTTATCCAAAAAAACCACTGACTACCAACACCTTATATTTTTCTTATCGTAAAGCAAGTCATTTCCTATTATTCAACTATTAATTTAGTCAAATTAATAGTTGAATATTTTTGTTAAGTATTTTTAAATTTTTCGACATAATTTCAATAGATTTTTATCTTTAGTAAAAATTAAATTTTATGCAAAAGACATATTACGACCCTGCTGACCTAAAAAAATTCGGAAAAATAAGTGAATGGAATCAAGAATTAGGAGATAAATTTTTTGAATACTACGGAAAAGTTTTTGAAGAAGGAGCGCTTACGGCTCGGGAAAAATCCTTGATAGCCTTGGCTGTTTCGCATACAGAGCAATGCCCCTACTGTATAGATGCCTATACAAAAGATGGCTTACAACGTGGTATTACTAAAGAAGAAATGATGGAAGCACTTCATGTTGGAGCCGCTATAAAAAGTGGTGCTACATTAGTTCATGGTGTACAGATGATGAACAAAGTGAATAAATTAGAAATGTGAACGGCAAACCAATTTTGAAACATCAAAATTGAGTGAATCATTTACTCTGAGCGCAGTCGACCTAATAAAAATTTAGAACAATTTAATGGCAACAAAATCCCTACATAAACGCGAAAGTGATTTAGCTAATAGCAACAGGCAGCTTGAAATTTTATCAAATGGTATATTTCAAAATGGCGAATTACCAACGTTTAAGAGTAAAATTTCTGAAACAAATCAATTTCCCTTAAAAGCTAAAAAGTTAGAAATTCTTCAAATAAATGTTGGTTATATGTGTAATCAGGTTTGCGAACATTGTCATGTTGACGCTGGTCCAGACCGTAAGGAAATCATGACCAGAGAAACGATGCAGCAGTGTTTGGATGTCATTAAAACCACAGGTGCGCACACCCTAGATCTAACTGGAGGTGCACCAGAAATGAATCCCAACTTCAGATGGTTTGTGGAAGAAGCTGCCAAAGCTGGTATTAAGGATTTCATAGTACGCTCAAACCTCACTATAATAAGAGCCAATAAAAAATATTACGATCTACCAGAATTCTTTAAAAAACATAATGTACATGTGGTATCATCCATGCCACACTGGACTCGTGGAAAAACAGATAAACAGCGCGGAGATGGTGTTTTTGACAAATCTATAAAGGCATTACAAGAACTAAATGCTATAGGTTACGGCATGCCAGACAGCAGCCTTCGATTGGATTTAGTCTACAACCCATCTGGTGCTTTTTTACCTGGCGATCAAGCATCCATGGAAAAGGATTTTAAAAAAGCATTAAAGGAAGATTTCAATATTCAGTTTCATAATCTGTTTGCCATTACAAATTTGCCTATTAGCAGGTTTTTAGATTATTTAATTGCTTCCGAAAACTATGAAGACTACATGTATTCTTTGGTTGAAGCGTATAACCCAGCAGCTGTGGGCAATGTTATGTGCACCAATACACTATCTGTTAGCTGGGACGGCTATTTATTTGATTGTGATTTTAATCAAATGCTGGAATTACCAGTAAACAGCAAAGTAAAACATATTTCTGAGTATAACGAAGCGCTACTAGAAGGACGTCATATTGTTATTTCTCAGCACTGTTATGGCTGTACCGCTGGAGCAGGAAGTAGCTGCCAAGGCGTAGTTGCTTAATTTATGAACAAAATACTTTTTTACATATTTGTATGCTTTGCTATTTCGGGATTTTCTCAAAATAACCTTAAATCATTATTAAAAAAATACAATGATGAAAGTACACCCTATATTTATGTAAAACAATTAAAAAAACAAACAGTACCACCTGTGCTCTTAGATGCCAGAGAACTACCAGAATACAAAGTAAGCCATCTAAAAAATGCCATCCATATTGGGTATAACACGTTTAAAATAGAAAATGTTCAGAAAAAAATCCCTGACAAAAACACTAAAATAGTTGTATACTGCTCTTTAGGGATACGCTCTGAAACCATAGCAGACAGTCTCAAAAAAGCTGGTTATAACCATGTACAAAACTTATATGGTGGTATTTTTGAATGGAAAAATAATAATTTACCTATTTATAATTCGTCAGAAAAAGAAACGGACAGTATTCATGCCTTTTCTAATGCATGGAGTAAGTGGGTAAAAAAAGGAGTAAAAGTATATGAATAAAGAACTTATAGTCGTTTTTGTTAAAAATATAAAACTAGGCAAAGTAAAAACAAGACTTGCCAAAACTATTGGTATTCAAGGTGCTTTTGAAGTCTATAAAGAACTGGTAAAAATCACCGAATTTGCCACAGAGAAAATAGCCATAGACAAACGAATCTATTTTTCTAATACAGTTATTAAAACAAAATGGAAAAACGATTACAAGACCATACAAAATGGCGACAATTTAGGAGAACGCATGAAAAACGCCTTTACTAAAGGCTTTGAAGATGGTTATGAGCGTATTGTACTTATAGGATCTGATTTACCCGATATTAATTCAGAACATATTAAAAAAGGATTAAATGCACTAAAGAGTAACGAGGTCGTTTTCGGGCCAGCTATTGATGGTGGTTATTATCTCATAGGAATGACAAAAATGCATCATACCGTATTTAGTAATAAACCCTGGAGTGAATCTCATTTATTAGAAGTAACGCTTAAAGAATTAGATCGAGAAAACATATCCTATACTTTGCTGGAAGCATTAAACGATATTGATACTTTTGAAGATTTAGAAAATTCATCATTCTACCAACACAATGAAGCGCTTCAATTAAAGGTTAAAACTTTAATAGATAACGCATAAATTCATTACATTACCATAGTATTTTTTTTAAAATTAATTCCAAAAAACACAAGATGATTAAATACATAAACGAAACCACTAAATACCTACAAGAAAAAGGTTTTGAATCTCCTGAAATTGGCATTATACTAGGCACAGGATTAGGGCAACTTATCAACGAAATAGACATTATAAAAGAAGTTAGTTATAATCATATTCCGAACTTCCCAACAGCAACAGTCGAGTTTCACAAAGGAAAACTAATTTATGGTAAGCTTGCTGGTAAAAAAGTGGTCATTATGCAGGGACGTTTTCATTTATATGAAGGCTATACATTACAAGATGTTACTTATCCTGTTCGTATTATGGAAAAACTGGGTATTAAAACATTACTGGTTTCTAATGCGGCTGGTGCCATTAATTTAAACTTTAAAAAAGGGGAATTAATGCTTATTGAAGACCACATTAATTTGCAAGGCAGCTCTCCCTTGGCATTTAAAGGTGTTGAAGAATTAGGAGAACGTTTTACAGACATGAGCGCTCCCTATGATGCCGAAATCAATTCAAAGTTTGAAAACATTGCCAAAGCAAACCATATAAAATTGCACAAGGGTGTTTATGCAAGTGTAGTGGGGCCTCAATTAGAAACAAGAGCAGAATATCGGATGCTAAAAATTATTGGGTCTGATGCTGTTGGTATGAGTACCGTACCTGAGATTATTGTGGCGAATCATTTAAAATTAAAAGTAGCGGCTGTGTCAGTTTTAACAGATGAATGCGACCCAGATAACTTAGAACCTGTTAATATTTCGGATATCATTGAAAATGCTGCAAAAGCAGAACCAAATATGATAACCTTATTTAAAGAACTTATTAAGACCTTATAATTATGAGTAATTATTTAGAAACCACTCAAGATGTATATAAAGAAGCCGCGTTGACACCAGATGTTGGGCTATGCTGTACGACAAATCCAATTTGGGAATTACCAGGGTTAAAAATCCCAAAAATCATGCAAGAAATGAACTATGGTTGCGGGAGTACTGTTCATGCAAGAGATTTAACCAATAACCCAAAAATGTTATATGTTGGTGTTGGTGGGGGCATGGAACTGTTACAGTTTGCCTATTTTAATCGTCAAAAAGGAGGCGTAGTTGGTATCGATGTTGTTGATGAGATGTTAGAGGCTTCTCGTAAGAATTTTGTTGAGGCAGAAGCACAAAACAATTGGTTTAAAAGTGAATTTGTTGACCTTAAAAAAGGAGATGCTATGAATCTTCCCGTGGAAGACAATAGTATCGATGTGGCTGCTCAAAATTGTCTATTTAATATTTTTAAGGCAGACGATCTAAAAAAAGCTATCGCAGAAATGTATCGTGTTTTAAAACCTCATGGGAGGTTAGTAATGAGCGATCCTACATGCGAACAACCAATGAATGATACATTACGTAACGATGAAAGACTACGTGCTTTATGCCTAAGTGGTAGTTTACCCATTGCAGAATACGTAAAAGCACTAACAGATGCTGGTTTTGGCACTATCGAAATTAGGGCAAGAAAGCCATATAGAATACTAGATTCCAAGCATTATCCAACAGATGAGCTAATTTATATAGAATCTATTGAAGTTGCCGCAATAAAAGATCCAATGCCTGCAGATGGCCCTTGCATCTTTACAGGAAAAGCGGCTATTTATTACGGTGGTGAAGATTTTTTTGATGATAATGCAGGTCATGTTTTGTTAAAAAACCAACCTTTGGCTATTTGCGATAAAACAGCTGGTGCCATACAAGCACTAAACAGAGACGATATTTATATATCAGAATCCACGTATCATTATGATGGTGGTGGGTGTTGCTAAACACCCACCCAATCACATCATTTTTTCAAAGTTTAGCAACCTTTAATAACCTGCTAAACTTATTATTTCATTAGGTTTTAGTGCGCTTAATTCTATAATACTCTTACCAGATTTTTTCATAGCTTTTCTAATAAGATAGTTTCCTGCCCTATACCCTATAGAAGTTCTACCATCTGGGTGTTCTCCCATAACCCATTTATTATAACTTGCATCAAGCGGAAGGTCTAAAATTTCTTTCACCCAACTATCAGTCTCATTAGTAAAGGAATTTTCATCACATATATAACCCGTTTGTATTTCAGCAAAGACAACTGCTAAACCCTCATTAACCATAGCATTAGGAATTCCATATCCAAATTTATTATCATATATAGCCCAACCTCGTGCCAAATGATGGAATTCATGAAACACGACACTTCTAATTCCCAATTCAAGAGAGTCAACAATGCCTCCATGATAACTGTTGGAAAGCTGAACGGCAATTGTTGGAGGCGAATTCCATTCGGTTCTTCCTGTTACACCTCCAACGCGATCCAAATCCCAATTTACACTCTCAACAACAACTTTTATACTGTCTGGAAGATTTGGCAAAACATTACGAACTTCTTCTCCTGACTTATTTATCAATTCTCTGATAAATATTTTTTGCGATTCTGTGAACTTAAGCGAATCTTCCTGAAAGAGTATTTCTACTTGCCCTAATTGAGTTTTTTTTGAATTACAGGTAACACTGCAAAACATGAATACAATTAAAATAAAGCCCTTTAGTATTTTCATTTTATATTAACCTTTCCTTATGTAAATATTCCCTGAAACGGTTTCCATTACCAACGGAAGCGTTCCTCCATTAATTTGTTTTGAAACCTTGTTGTTAAATGACTTGCTGTGCTTCCCAAATTTAGTTTTTTCAAAATCCATATCAGAATATATAGTACCTGTTACAGACTTTGCATGAAGCTTTGCCTTATCAACTATAATATCTAATGCGCCACTTATTGTTTTTAATCGTAATTCTCCACTATATTTTTTGATAGTAATATCCCCCGAAATTAAATCAGTTACCAAATCACCTTCAAAAGTATTTATAAAAACGCTTCCAGATATACTTTTAATCTTGAGACTTACATTTTTGGGTACAATGACCACATAATTAATATCTGATGTACTGCAACAGTTACAATTATCATTTTTTCCATCTTTATTAGAATAATAGACGTTTCGTTTTTTACTTTTAAAATAATCTCCAAAATCTGAATATAACTTTAACTGTCCTGAATTATTTTCGCTCTTGATACTGTACTTGTCATTGCCTGCACCTTCATCAATATTTACTGATGCTTTCACTATAATTTCATCAGTATTTCCATGCTTAACTTTAATATCTTGAGCGAACTTAAAGTTGATAAAAACCTCTTGATTTTTAAAGACTTGTTCTTTTACTTCTACTTGTTTTTGGGCGTTAAGCGTTACCACGCTTAATAGTGCCATTACTATCAGGTGTTTCATTTTACTGTTCGTTTTTTGATTGTTTATTTTTTTCTGAGGTATACGTTTCCGGTTGATGATCTAAGCACTATGTTTACGCCTCCCCCATTGAGCTTACTTTCAATTTTGCGATTAGCCCCAACTACTTTCATACCGTCTGGAGCATCAGTTTTCAACTCAAAATCAGTGTAAACTGTTCCCATGGTAGAACGTAATTCTAAATCGGCTTTTGTATTTGATGGTAAGGACACATCAACACTTCCTGTTGAACTATGGACTGTAATTGGTGATGATTGATTAACATTAACAAAATCAACATTAATAGTTCCTGTTTCTGAATGTGCGGTAATGGGGCCTGTGACGTCATTAAACGTAATATTACCTACAGTACTGTTAACTTCAATTTCAGAAGAGAATCCTTCAAAAGTTACAGAACCTAGATTTCCACAATCTATATGAATATCTATTGTTTTAGGAAGCTCTATTTGAAGATCTTTGCGTTGCATCCACGATTTTAAATCTTTAACACGTAATACACTTCCTTCTTGACTCATTGAAAATCCAAATCCAGTATTGTCTGCCCCTCCCGAATAGACAGCTTTTAATCCTTCAGCACGTTCATTATTTGTTTTATTATGTCCAATATTATTGAACTTTAACACATTACTTGAACCTGCTGTTATCTTAACTTTAGTTCCTGTTTCTATATAAACTTTAGAGATTCCATTTAAGTTTTTGGTATAATCCTCCTGTGCATAAGAGAATACAAAGCTCAAAAAAGCCATTAGATTTATAATAATTCCTGTTCGTTTCATGTTTTTTGATTTTAATTTTTGATTAAATAATTTGCAAAATACCATCGTTTACCTGCTCCTTTACAAAATCTGGTGTGTCCGAATGCTCTAATAGTTGTTTCATTGGAGCGATAGCGCGCTTCTCTTGGATCTTTACCAAAAATTGAATAATGGCAATTTGTAAACTTGGGCTCTTCTGCGTTGTTAGAGCTTCAATAAACGCATCTTTTACCATGATTGATTCTGGAAATTCTGACAGCGCTTCTGCTGCAGCCAGCCGCACATTCATATTTCCATCATATTGCATACGTTCAATTAAAGCTTCTAATATTTTAACATCTGGTTTTTCAAAACCTTCAGTATAGTTTACTGCTTGAATTCGTTTACTTACGGACTGGTTTTCAATCATTGCCAAAACCATCCCTTCTTTTAATTCATTCGTTTCTTTTTGCAATGCTATTATTTGTTTATTTGCATCTTTTCCTGTCTTATGGCTTCCTAAAAAATACCCCATAAATAGAAATATTATAGAAGCTGCCACTTGAAATGCACGTTTCCACGGAAACGCTTTTTCTTGTTTATTAAACTGGACAACTTTTGGATTTAACAGCTGTTTTTCTTCCTCAAGAAGCTTATAAAAACCTTCCCGTAGGCTTTCACTTGGCACTTGTTGTTCTTCTTTATTGAATGCTCCAAAAAGCGCAACTGTTTCATCATAAAACGCCTTGCAATTAGCACATGTACCTATATGTTTCTTAATTTTATCAGCCTTATCTGTAGCTAATTCACCATCAATAAAATCTAGTATATCCTGTTCTATATCTTTACAATTCATGATTATATGGTTTTAAAATAAACAGTTTTTAATTTTTTTATAATTCGATGTACTTTCACCTTTACAGCACCTTCACTACTTCCTACTATTTCAGCTATTTTATCATACTTTAGACCTTGAAATCTATTTAACACAATTAATTCCCTTTCATCCTTATTCAATGTGTTTAAAACTTCGTGTAAATGTGTCTCATTATCATTTTTTTCAATTAAGCTATCTTCACTTTTGCTGGTTACAAGCTCTATATCAGTATTCTTTGAAGTCTTTTTGGAGCTCTGGTAATAATCTGAAAATTCATTTCTTGCAATCCTAAAAATCCATGATACAAATTGACCTCCTTTATAAGATTCTCTGTAACGCATCACTTTATAAAACACAGTTTGGGTTAAATCTTCACAGATAGCTTTGTCTCTTACCATTTGAAAATAAAAATTGTACAACCGCTTATTATAGCGTTCAAAAATATGAGCCATAGCATCTAAATTACCTTGAGATACATCAAGCATTAATTCTTCGTCGGTTAGCTTTTTCAATTCTATTTTGTTGTGGTTTGGCATAAAGACCTTCAATTTATAAAAAGGTTACACCAGTCCTTCATTTTTTTTAGAATGTATCTTCGAACGATGTAAGTAATAATGTAAATTACAGACTTAAATTTATCTTGAAGCGTTTATTAGTTATAGATTTATAATTATTCAATTTAAAATGAAGCAACTAACGTATATCATTGTCTTTTTATTTTTTTCCTGCGCAGGTTCTAAAAAAGTTGCTAAAGAAATAACAAAACCTACACCTGTTCCAGCAGCTCAAGTTAAAATTGATACCGTTAGTACGACACCTAGTAAAACTATAAAAGATACTGATGAACAACCTATAGAAACCGCTATAAAAACTGAAAAATTCGATCAAGTTTTAACAAAAAGAATTTTAGACGAGCATGAGTTATGGAACGATCTTTTACAAAAGTATGTTTCAAAAGATGGCAACGTTAATTATAAAGAACTCAAAAAAGAACGAAAGGATTTCTATGGTTATCTTCATGTTTTAAACTTAATGTATCAACATGAAAGTTTTAAAACACGTTCTAAAGAACAAAAACTCGCTTTTTGGATCAACGCCTACAATGCCTTTACTGTAGATTTAATTTTACGTAATTATCCACTAAAAAGCATAAAGGACTTAAAAGATCCGTGGAAACAACGCCATTGGAAATTAGGTGACAAATGGTATAATTTAGATGAAATTGAACACCAAATTTTACGTAAAATGAACGAACCTAGAATTCATTTTGCCATTAATTGTGCTTCATTTTCTTGTCCTAAATTACAAAACAAAGCGTTTACAGCTAGCAATTTAGAAACACAACTCACCAATGCTACAAAAGAATTTTTAAATGACCCCACTAAGAATAACTTATCTAAAAACTCAATTAAAATCTCAAAACTGTTTCAATGGTTTGCTAAAGATTTTAAACAAAACGGTTCATTAATCGATTTTCTTAATCAATATTCAGAAACTAAGATTTCTAATAAAGCAAAAAAGAAGTTTAAAGACTATAATTGGAATTTAAATGAGTAAGATGTCAATAATAATTCCCATGCTAAACGAAGCAGACCACATTGGACATCTGCTCACTCATCTTTTAGAAAACTCATCAAAAGAAAATATAGCTGAAATAATTATTGCCGATGGAGGAAGTACAGACAAATCACTAGACATCGTTTCCAAACATAAGTCTGTAAAGCTCCTAAATTCATCAAAAGGTCGTGCCAAACAAATGAATCTTGGGGCTAAAAATGCCACTGGCAGTATCCTTTATTTTTTGCATGCCGATTCATTCCCCCCAAAAGATTTCGATACGCTTATTATAAACGAGGTTAAAAAAGGTAATGAAGCTGGATGTTTTAGAATGAAATTTAATAGTAATCATTTGTGGCTTAAACTTGCTGGGCAACTCACACGCTTACCCTGGAAAATTTGTCGGGGCGGGGACCAAAGTCAATTTATAACAGCAACCCTTTTTAATAATATTGGTGGTTTTAATGAAAATTTCACTATTTATGAGGACAACGACCTCATCGCAAAATTGTACGATCGTAAACAATTTGTTGTGATTCAAAAATGGCTGACTACCTCTGCAAGATGTTATTGTGTAAATGGTGTTTGGAGACTACAATACCATTATTGGAGAATTCATTTAAAAAAGTGGATGGGCGCCGATGCTAAAGAGCTAAATCGTTATTACAAAAAGTATATTTATTAATTATCAATCCTTATTTCTCCCTTTTTCATCAGGGTATAAGGCTGGTAGATTATCACTTTGAAAAACATCTTTTGAATTTAAATTCATTGCAGACACCTTACCTTTAAATGCTGCACCTGTATCAATATTCCAAACATTAGCAGCATGCATTGGCATATCTGAATTAAAGTTAGTCGTAGGGGTATGTCCTATATAAATTTCACTATAATGTTTTAAACGTTTGGGGTACAAAATGGAGTCTTCTTTTATATTACCATCCAATGTTAAAGCCATTTCCCAAAGTGTTCTATCAAAATAAAGCGTTTCTTGAAATACTTCTTTTTTAGCACCATGCATGGATGTAAAACCGGCATGAACAAATAAACGGTTTTCATCATCGATATGATATAATGGCATATTTTCAAAAAACTCTAAATGATTCTTTTTTTCATCTAAAGAAAAAGAAGCATAGCTGTCTATAGTCTCTTTTCCACCATGCATATACCAAACAGGGTTAACATCGTTTGATCTTAGCCAGTTCTCGCACCAAACATCATGATTCCCTTTTATAAAAACACAATTTATTTTTTGAGACAACTCTATTAAAAATTGAATAACTTGAGCCGATTCACTCCAACCATCAACATAATCCCCCATAAAAATAAGCGTATCCCCGTCTTTAACTTCAATTTTGTTTAATACTTGAATTAATGCTTTTAAACCACCATGAATGTCTCCTATTGCAAATATTCTCATTAAGTAATTCTTTCTGGCAAAAGTAATTTTTTTTAAAAGCTAAAAAAATTAATCTTTTAAAAATTCTTTTACATTTTATATTGGCTTAACGCTATCTAAACATACACCTATTTTACATCTTGAAGCCTGGAGTTAAAACCACATTATTAAAATTCCATGTAAGCATCAGTTGGATATCAGGACTGGAACTTAATATAGATTAAAAGTATTGTCCAATACCGAACACAAATCCCTTGGTAGCATTTTTAGTAATGCCATAACCATAATCAATTCTAAAAATGGCATTATATACTTTTTTATGAATAAAACGGAGTCCTAAACCTGGATATACTTTTACGTTATCTGCTTTACTAAAATCACCAAAATCACCTCCTGGGTTTCGCCAAGTACCACTATCTACAAAAGCATTTCCTTGTAATATAAACCAGTTTTTTTCATACAAGGTTTGACGATACTCAGTATTAAGCACTATAACCCCAGTACCCCTGTCGATGGTATTCCCAACACCTCTTACATTCAAATTATTATCTACAGAAAAAGGGGCAAAAGGCGTATTATCATTTGTAGACAATCCTATCCTTAATCTATTGGCCCAATTACCTTTTGCACCTACACGCTTAAAATAAAAGAAATCATTCCAACCAATAAAAAAATCTGGTAACATACTATTGGTTGATGTTACATATTGAAAATTAAACTGACTCCTAAACCCTGAAACATATTGATAATAATAATCCAAATTATTATACTCATAAATGCCTTTTATCAACCATTTATGTACATTTAGTTCTGGTCTGTTATTAGTGTTTTCACCTTTAAATTTATAGTCTTCTACGAAATAATTACCTCCTAGTTCTAATCTATTTTTAAAATCAAACTCATACAATCCCAAAACTTCAAACGACTTATTTCTATACTTATAACTGGCAGTTTCTCCTTCAAAAAAAACAGGTTCTTGCGTGGTTAAATCCTGATGATTCACAGCCAGTCCCAATTTATTCGAAAACAAATAAGGGGCTCTAAAATTTACAGCATAGGAACTATAAATATCTTTTTGATAAAAACCACCGAATATGATATTCCTTCCCAGCAGATTAAACTCATGAAGCCCTAATCTGTATGCAAATTCATCATCATCCGTCGTGTAAACATTTAATGAGGGTATTAAAGTAAAGTTCTCTTCAATATTATAAAACACATTGTATTGATTGCCTTCAGAAGAGAATACTTGATAATAAGCGTGAGATACCGAAGGTAATCGTTTTAAACGTAAAATATCTTGAGCTATTACTAAAGAATCTAGCTTACTACCTGGTTTAACCGTAGATATACTTTTTATAAATGAGGCTTTTAAATTTTTATTGCCTTGAATTTTTAGGTCATGAACAATTTTCTCTTGTCCATAAGAACACAACCCTGAAATAAGAAATAATAATATGATTGTTCTTTTAAACATTCAATGAGGTGAAATTATGTGTTAAAAATAAAACATTAAAAATTAAAAATATTGACCTATTCCAAAAACAATTCCATTGGTAGCTTTATCGCCTATTCCATAACCATAATCTAATCTAAAAACAGCGTTAAAGATTCTTTTATGAATAAACCGAATACCTAAACCTGGATAAAATTTAATAGTACTGCCATCAATTAACTCACTCAAATCACCTCCAGGAGTTCTCCAAGTTCCAGTATCAACAAAAGCATTAGCCTGTAATACAAACCAGTTTTTCTCGTATAGTGTCTGTCTATATTCTGTATTAAAAACTATAGCAGCAGTACCTCGATCTATGGTATTACCCGCCCCTCTGATATTTAATTGATTATCTACAGCAAAAGGTGCAAAAGGACTGGTATCATTAGATGCATAGGCTAACCGCAACCTATTCGCCCAATTCCCCCTGTTTCCTATTCTTTTAAAATATTCAAAGTCATTTCTGCCAATAAAAAAATTCCTTAAAAGATCGTTTTCTCCACTGGTACCTGTAACGATTCTATAGGTTAGTATACTTCTAAATCCACTTTGATATTGATAGAAAATATTAATATTATTATATTCATACTCCCCTACAACAGCTACTTTGTTGGCGTGGAGTTGTCTAGGAATTCCGTTTGGCAAGTTGCCTTCTAAAAAATTATAATCTTCTGAACCTATATTTAAACCTAACTCCAAACGATTATGAAAATTTGGCTCATATTGAAGTTTAATTTCAAATGCTTTGTTAGCAAATTTATAATTTACATCATCCCCATTATCAAAAAAAACAGGTTCTTGAGATATTAAGTTTTGATAATTTATGCCGATTCCTAATTTACGGGTAAACAAATTTGGAGCTTCCCAAAAAGCGCCATAGGAATCGAATACATCTCTGGCATAAAAACCACCTATAATTTGATTCCTACCCAAAAAATTAAAATCGAATATCGATGTTCTAAAAGCAAATTCCCCATTATTATCCGTAGATATATTCAACCCAGGAATAATGGCAAAATTCTCCTCTATTATATAGGTTAAATGATATTTTCCGTTAGCTTCAAATTCTAATTTATACTCAACATTAGCTACCGAAGCCAATAGTTTTAGTCGCCTTACGTCTGAGGTTATTTTAGTAGAATCTAAAACCGAACCCTCTTTTACAAAAGCCAATCTTTTAAGAAAGGCTGCTTTCGTTCTTTTATTGCCCTCTATACTTATTTCACCAATACTGTTTTCTTGTGCAAAGGAAAATGTAAAAAAGAATATTAATACTAGTGTTGCTAGCTTTTTCACTGTGCAATAAATTTTTTATTGATTACTAAATTCACCCAATTATCTTCACTTACATCCATTAGGGTAAAATTATAATTAGCATTTAAAGTTAAATCCGGAGGTGTTTGCGTTGTAATATTCAAAACAACATTGTCAATATTGTAATATTGAAAATGATTTTCGAAGGTATAGGTCCCAGATAACAGGTTATTTTGAGCATCAGAAATAACCTGAAAATAAATAGCATTATCTCCAACAACATCATCAATCCATGTAAAATGAGGCATTCCCGATTCGTTTTGATCAATATCTACATCATCCATCCAAATAGTGGGCTTTGAAATTTGTTTGGTTCGAATAGGGTTTGAAATTTTTATTTCTCCTTCTAATTCGAATGTTACTATAACCCATTTCTCGTTATCAAAAGCCTGTGTGAATTTCCCCAAATAGCCATTAAAAAAAGGAGAACTATTTAGTAATGTTCTGGAATAGTTTGAGAAATTACTATGATCAACATTCACATCATTGGTTTGGTAAAATCGTATATCTGTTGCTCCCGTTTCTGGATAGTAAAAAGTTAAAATATCATTATTTACACCATCACTAGCAGCACAAGCTATAACAGCTCCTATTTCGGTTATTCTTCCTTGAGTATAAGCCGATAATGTTGATGCGGTTTCTTCTTCATTTGAACAAGAAACTAAAATCAAAAAACATACAATAATGTATCTTATAGTGTTCATTTTAAATGATACTGTACTCTTATTAAATCTTCCACAGGTTTATTTTGAGGTGTAAATTGTGAATCTTTCTCTCCTCCAGATTTTCTATGATTATGAAACCATTTCCAAATAAACCCACCTGCAAACCAGTCTTCTTTCCAAAATGTTTCAAAAAGCGCCCGAGTTGTATTTGTTTGAGCTTCAAGATTTACTTGTGTCATACTTCTATCACTTTTCCAAGGTTCTTTTCCTGAATAATCTACACTTCTATATCCAAATTCTGTAAACAAAATGGGTTTCTTATTTTTATTATAAACCCCCAATATAGTTTGCATGTGGTTCTTCCAACCTTCCAAACACTCATTAAACGTTGGTGTCTTACTATTACTTACTGGAAAATAGGCATCAACCCCAATATAATCCATATCATTCCAAAAAGGCGTACGTTTAAATTCATCCCAATTAGCAGCATAAGTTAATTTACCTTTGTATAACCTTTTTACTTCAACTATTAACTTTTTCCAATAATCTGGCCTATTTTCAATAAATTTTTCAAGCTCGGTGCCAATACAAAATATATCAACTTTCATTTCTTGGGCTAATTGAGCATATTCTAAAATAAACTTTGAGTATGATGTTTCTAGCACGCCCCAATCTGCTTCATTCTTCATCACTATATAGCCTGTAAATTCTCCATGCCAAACCCATATTTGAGGTTTTAACATTACTTTTATATTCGACTTATAAAGTTCTTCAATATATTGTTTTGCACCTTCTTTGGTTTCTCCAAACCATTGTCTATTCGTATTAAATACTATTTCTGGGTGGTTTAAATTTTTAATAAACCCGAAAGGCATCACAGCTGCATAATTAGCATTTACATTAACAACAGGTTTAACATGACTCTGGTTGACTTCTTGGTTGGCAGCTACAAAACTAACACCGTTAATTTTAGAACGCTGACCAGTACAAGACTGAAAAACTAAAAAGGATAAAACAATTAGAGATCTAATAATATTCATAAAAAACATCTTTAAACCTCTAATTTAAGATTAACCATTAAAACAATGCTCTTAAACCTATGTTAAAAGATTGACCTAAACCTGTATTCTGACCTCTAACAAAATTACTATAGAGAATTTCTAAATTTAAAGCTTGAGTCAATTGATATTTTCCACCAAACCCTAATGCCGTAAAATCTTGATCAAAATCCCCCACTCTTTGTAAATGTTGTACAAATCCTAAAACAGTAGACTTTTGACTTGGAAAATAACTCAAGAACACCCCTGGAGCAAATACGAATGTCTCATTAGCAAAACTTTTATCTTCACCAAAGTTATATTCAGTATTTAATTCTGTAAATAATTGCCAATCTCCGCTTGGGAATGTATAATCATAGAAAAAACGATTTTGAAAAGTGTATGCTGTTTGATCTAAAAACACACCGCTACCATCTGATTCGTCGCTAATAAGCGGTATATGGAATGCTGTTTGAACTGTAAAATTACTAACATTTTTAAGCGGGTTAAATTTTATTACCGGAGCTATAGACGTTAAACCTGAACGTGCTGTACCAGCTTCGCCATCAAAAGAAAACACATCCAATGCACTTCTATCACCAATAACATTAGATCTTATTTCTGCTAGTAATCCAACATTTATTTTACTGTTTTCTGATACCCCTGTAAAGATATCTATACTTGACGTAAAATAAGTTTCTCTTGGAAGGTTTTTAGTAACATCACCACTATTATTTGCTGCTTTAGTTTGTGTGTACAAATTATTAAACCATTTAATATCCCATTGTCCTTTCTTTAATAATTTTGATGGTGTATATGTTTGGATATTACTCTTTGCTTGATCTTCATCGGTTTCTTGTGAAAATCCTGAAAAGGATATCGCTGTGATTGCTAGTAATGCTATTATTTTTTTCATTTGATTTATCTTTTTTTTGATTTGTTATTTATGTTCTTATTGTTTGTTTACGCTCCAGTTATATGGAAAATAACTTAGCTTAAAATTGTCAGGTATTTTTTCTGTTCTGTATGTATTGATAAAATCTATTTCCGTTTTACCATTCATCGTAAAATCACCTTTATACCATTCCATAATCTGAGACGCTTGTACACGTTTCTTTTTAATATTTACTTTTAAAAAGCTACCATTCAATGCTTTCTTTGTTTGAGTATCCATTTGGGTATCTAAGGTACTGGGCAAATATGCTTTATTAATTAAAGGTGGGCATCCCAAAGCACCACAGACTAACACAAAATGAAAACGGGCATCATTAAATTGCGCTCTTAATAGCTTGTGTTCTATATCATTTAAAGTAATTTTCTTGCCTCCTAAATTATAGGTTGTCTTATCAAAAAAACCTGTATGGTCTAAAGGCGATTTTGTTGGATAGTTGTCTATAATACCTTTTATTACTGATAGGTTGTAAGCATTTATCCAGAATGCCTGATAATTATTCGCATCGTTTTTTGATACTGAAATGGTTTCTGCCAATTTTAAAATCTCATTAAGGGGTTCTTGGTTGGCATTAATTTTAGAATACGCTACTTTACCATTGGTAACGTTAGTTTTAAAAAAACTATCTGCCTTTTTAAAAAAAGCACTTAAGTCTTGTGCCGAAAGCGATACGCTTGCAAAAAACATTAATACTATAATACTTATATTCTTCATTTTTATGTGTTTATTTGGTTTTTCAACGTTGCTTCAGTCTGAATGATTTTAACAAACTTTCAAAAAAAATATAAAATTTTTCGCGTCTAAATTTCATTTAAAAACTTACAATTAAAAATAATTTATATTAATTCTAAATATACATCCTCACATTAAGTTCTTATATTTAGTTTCGACATAAACCTCAACAACAATCAAAATTCATAAAATACCCCATCAAATCTGCGCAATTAATCTATGGTATTTTGGTGAATTGTATTTGACAATATAAAAAAGCTAACAAATTATGGAACATATTGTTATTATAGGAAACGGAATATCTGGTGTAACAGCCGCTAGACATATTCGCAAATTATCAGATAAGCAAATTACCATTGTATCTGCAGAAACAGATTATTTCTTTTCACGTACAGCTTTAATGTATGTATACATGGGGCACATGAAATTTGAACATACGCAGCCGTATGAAAATTGGTTTTGGGAAAAGAACAGAATTAATCTAAAAAAAGGATATGTTAAGCATATTGAAACTAAAGGAAAAATGCTTCATTTCTCTGATGGAGGCACACTACAATATGATAAACTCATTATCGCTACAGGTAGTAAGCCTAATAAATTTGGATGGCCTGGTCAGGATTTAGACGGTGTTATGGGAATGTACCACAAACAAGATCTAGAGAATTTAGAGATATATGCCCCTAATAATAAGGTATGTAAACGAGCGGTAATTGTTGGCGGAGGCTTGATAGGCATCGAACTTGCAGAGATGCTTAACAGTCGTAACATACCTGTTACCTTTTTAGTTAGAGAAGATAGCTTTTGGAATGGCGTTTTGCCAGAAGGAGAATCTGCCATGATCAACAGACATATAAAGAACCATCATATTGATTTAAGACTGGGAAGTAATTTAAAAGAGATCATTTCTGATGAAAATGGCAAAGCTAAATCTGTAATCATACAAGAAACTGGTGAGGAAATTGCTTGTGGTGTTGTTGGTCTTACCGCTGGTGTATCTCCTAATATTGACTTTATAAAAAATTCTGATATTGAAACAGGGCGTGGTGTTAAAGTAAATAGATTTTTAGAAACCAATGTTCAAGATATATACGCTATTGGTGATTGTGCCGAACAACATGAAGGCATTAATGGTCGCCGTCCGGTTGAAGCCGTATGGTACACTGGGCGCATGATGGGTGAAACTGTTGCACAAACTATTTGTGGCAATCGTATACAGTACAATCCTGGACACTGGTTTAATTCTGCTAAATTTTTAGATATTGAATATCAAACTTACGGATGGGTATTCGCAAATCCCAGAGAAAATGAAGCTCATTTTCATTGGAAACATACCGATGACACTAAATGTATCACGGTCTGTTATGACACTAGCACAAATACTTTTTTAGGCATCAATACTTTTGGTATTAGAATGCGACACGACATATTTGATAAATGGCTTACGGAGGGAAGAGATGTTAATTATGTTATCGAACATTTAGCTGAAGCTAATTTCGATCCAGAATTCTATAAAGCTTACGAAGCTGATATTTATTCTGCATTTAAAAATGAATTACAAACTGTATAAAAATATATCATGAGCAATAAATTAAATCATAGTATGTCTTTGGCAAAACCAGACGCTGTAGACATTTCGAACAAACAAAAAGTAGCTTTAGCGATTGGTATTTTGGGGCTATTTATATTAGCACTTGCCTTATTTAACACCAATTTCCCTAACAAAGGATTATTCTTGACTTTATCATTAGGCTTTATTGTTATTGGGACAATAATTTATTCGAGGGACGCTTATTTAACCAAATTAGAAGGTATAAAAAATGATGGGGTTTGGTTTAAATCTATATCGTCCCGTGGTATCTGGGGTTGGATTTTGGGTGTTATTTTAACAGCATTTTATATCGTATTATATTTTTATCCTCAATATTTGGGACTAGGGAAAGATGGTGCAGAAAACACAGGTTTGATTTCACTTTTTGACCCTTTAAGCAACCTTTTAAGTGGAAGAAATGCCAGCCAATGGTTTGTCTACGGAACATTATATACGGTTGCCATTTTAGCTTTTGGGTATAAATTCATACTTAAATACAGACATAATAGATATCAGCAATTACGAACGGTTTCTGTCATGTTTTTTCAACTAGGTTTTGCCTTTTTGATTCCAGAATTTATGTATGTTATGAATTCTGACCTGCCTTATTACGATTTAAAAAGCGTGTGGCCTCTTAACTATTATATTTTTGATGAATGGTCGGTAAAAGCATTTCTCTCCAATGGAAATATTGGATTAGGTTTTTTATTATTTGGTATCATTTCCATTTTTGTCATCACTCCCATATTGACCTATAAGTATGGAAAACGTTGGTACTGCTCTTGGGTTTGTGGTTGTGGCGGGTTAGCCGAAACTGCGGGCGATTCTTTTAGACAATTATCTTCTAAAAAAATGTCTGCCTGGAAATTAGAACGTTGGTTAATTCATACAGTACTGGTATTTTCTGTAGTTATGACGGTAGCCATGATATATACTTATTTAGGTTATGACCATAATAACTTTTGGCTTACTAAAGGTCTATTTATAAGTTTGGTTGTTGGGTTCTTAACCCTAATTTTTGTGGGTGTCATGTATTTTAAACGTCGTGAACTTGGTAAAGATGCCAAATATGGAGCTATAGGTTACTTTGTTGTTATAGCTTTATTAGTAATTATGCACTTTACGGGCACCAGCGAAAATGTATTTTTTATAAAAGGGAGTGATTTACGTTCTGCTTATGGTATCTATATAGGTTCTATCTTTTCTGGGGTTATTGGCACAGGGTTTTATCCTATTTTAGGAAGTAGAGCCTGGTGTCGTTTTGGCTGTCCCATGGCTGCCATATTAGGATTCCAGCAACGATTATTCTCTAAATTTAGAATTACAACTAACGGCGGACAATGCATTTCATGCGGTAACTGTTCTAACAGTTGTGAAATGGGAATTGATGTTCGTGCTTATGCCCAAAAAGGAGAAAATATAGTACGTTCTAGTTGCGTAGGTTGCGGTATTTGTAGTGCAGTATGTCCAAGGGGGGTTTTAAAATTAGAAAATGACACTATGGAAGGACGCATCAATCCAACCGAAATATTACTAGGGAATGATGTGGACTTAATGGATTTAGTTAACAAAAAGTAAATAAGTTTTCAGTGTCAATTAAGAGCTTTTTATATTTCGATAAATTATATATCAACTAAATGAAAAATCGAAATTACGCAGTTATGCTAAGCCTGTCGAAGCATATTTTATAGAATGAAATTTTATTATGTTTACATACTACCCTGTTCAGACAAAACCTACTATATGGGCATGATCAATGATTTAGAAAAAAGAATTAATTAACACAAACCTGGTCATTAAAAAGATAGTTATACGCATTCAAGACGACCAATGAAGCTTAAATGGTATTTACAATTTACTAATCCCACAGAAGCCATTAAAATTAAAAAACAAATCAAAGGGTGGTCTCAACGAAAAAAAAGAAGCATTAATTAATGAAAATTGGAAAGATTTAATCGAATTTTCTAAAAAATTATACAGAATATGAGTACTCTGATAACCGAGAATAGTCATCGACAAGCTCGGACTGACAGTCATTTTTTCAATTACCTTACGAGAAAACATACACTTCTTATTTTTTCTATGATTTGCCTTTTCACCTTATCAGCATCAGCCCAAAAGTCCTATAAAAAAACATATTACGACAATGGGAATATTAAATCAGAAGGGTGGATACACAACAATCAGAAAGTAAAATATTGGACGTTTTACTACTCAAATGGGCGTGTTGAAAAAGAAGGTCATTTTCAGCAAGATAAACCTATAAAATATTGGTACTTTTACGTCGAAAACGGCAATAAAAAATCTGAAGGTCATTTTATTAATGGGAAAAAAAATAGTTGGTGGATTTTTTATGATGACATGGAAAAAATCAATCATAAATGCCAATTAAAAGACAATCAAAAAAATGGCTATTGTTTGATGTATAAAAATGAAAAATTGGTTTCAGCAAGAAAATACATAGCTGATAAAAAAATTAAGGAGTGGACAGATTTTAAGTCCTTTAGGAAAGAAAATAAACTATCTGATCTTCAATGACTCATATAAAAGTTATCATACCTGCTTATAACGAAGCAGAATCGATCACCCATGTTATTAATGATATTCCAACTAGTGTTGATGAAGTTATTGTAGTTAGCAATAACTCAACTGATGCTACAGAAGTTAATGCAAGAAAAGCTGGTGCAACTGTTTTAACTGAAACCAATAAAGGTTATGGCTATGCTTGTTTAAAAGGCATGGATTATATCGCACATCAAGAAAAGAAGCCTGACATTGTTGTTTTTTTAGATGGAGATTATAGTGATTACCCCGAAGAATTAACTAAAATTGTAGCTCCCATAATAAATGACAATATCGATTTTGTAATTGGTGCACGTGTTAAGCGACTTAGAGAACAAGGTGCCATGACGATACCGCAAATTTTTGGAAATTGGCTGGCAACTACTTTAATGACATTGTTTTTTCGTGCAAAATTTACAGATTTAGGTCCTTTTAGAGCTATTAAATATGAGAAGCTTTTAGCACTTAACATGGAAGACAAAACGTATGGTTGGACAGTAGAAATGCAATTAAAAGCATTAAAACAAAAATTTACATATACTGAAATACCAGTTAATTATAGAAACAGAATAGGTGTTTCAAAAGTTTCAGGTACGGTAAAAGGTGCTATATTTGCAGGCATAAAAATTTTAGGTTGGATTTTTAAATACAGTATTAAAAAATGATTTCCCATACTATCGTTATCATAATATATACCATTGCACTTTTGCTTATATTTTTATACGCATTGGCGCAATTAAATCTTCTTTTTAATTACATCAGTGCTCAAAAAAAATCTGATGATTGTTCTAAATTTGATCTTTCAAACCCTGATGAAATCCCATACGTAACCATACAACTGCCCGTTTATAACGAAATGTATGTCATGGAACGTCTGTTAGATAATATTGCAGATATAGATTATCCAAAAAATAAATTAGAAATACAGGTTTTAGATGATTCTACAGATGAAACCATAGAAACCACACGTCAACAAATAGAACACTTAAAATCATCTGGATTAGACATTAAGCATATTACCAGAACTGATCGCAGTGGTTTTAAAGCTGGTGCCCTTAAAGAAGGGCTTGAAATCGCCAAAGGTGAATTTATAGCTATTTTTGATTCTGATTTTCTCCCTAAAAAAGATTGGCTAAAACGTACGGTTCCTTATTTTAAGGATGAAAATATTGGTGTCGTACAAACGCGCTGGGGGCATATTAATCGTAATTATTCCATTCTTACCAGAATTCAGGCCTTTGCTCTAGATGCTCATTTTACCTTAGAACAAGTTGGCAGAAATAGTAAAGGGCATTTTATTAATTTTAATGGTACTGCTGGCGTATGGCGCAAAGCATGTATTATTGATGCTGGTAACTGGGAAGGTGACACCCTAACCGAAGATCTCGATTTAAGCTACCGTGCCCAATTAAAAAATTGGAAATTCAAATACCTTGAAGATGTGGAAACCCCTGCCGAACTTCCTGTAGTAATAAGTGCAGCGCGTTCGCAACAATTTCGATGGAACAAGGGAGGTGCCGAAAACTTTAGAAAAATGATGTGGAAGGTACTCAAAAACCAAAACATATCCCCTAAAACAAAAGTACACGGACTATTGCATTTGCTTAACAGCACGATGTTTTTAAACATCTTAATAGTAGCCATACTAAGTATTCCTATGCTATACATAAAAAATGAATATGCACATTTAAAGCCTTATTTTTATGTCATGAGTTTCTTTGTACTTAGTACTATCATATTTTTTGTTTGTTACTGGATCATGTACAAAAACATTTATGGTAGTGGCATAAAAAACTTTATTCGCTACATCGGAATGTTCTTTGTATTTTTCTCCATAGCCATGGGTTTCTCATTACATAACTCCATTGCTGTTTTAGAAGGGCATTTAGGAAAAAAGAGTGAATTTATAAGAACCCCAAAATTTAACATCAACACATTAAAAGACAGTTGGAAAAACAACAAATACATAAAAAAGACAGTCTCTGTACACGTTATTTTTGAAGGACTACTTATGGCCTACTTCGGTTTTGGCATGTACAGTGCTTTTATTGTTGGTGATCAAGGTGGCGACTTCGGACTTTTTCCTTTTCACTTGATGTTATTTTTAGGTTTTGGCTATGTATTTATTAAATCGCTAACTTCTAAAGTATAGTAACACTTAGTTTTTCTATTGGATATTATTAAGTTACTCTATACAACACCCAAATATTTTGGTGCATTTAACGCCTAACTTTGGTGTTAGCTCTTACAATATTTAAAGCTCCCCAAATAAATCTATCTTAAAACCGACCAACAAATAATATTTATATTTGGTATATGCTTATAAACTCTGCCTTTTTTAAAATAAACAGGATACCTTTATTGCTAGTGGTTTCGTGCTTTTTATTTTACACCTCCTTTGCTTATAATTTAACCAGAACGGACTACACAAAGCTTATCATGCTATACGCGGCATTGTTTTTTCTATTTTATAAATTGGTGCAATTATTAAAGCACAACATCTCTTTTTTAACATGGATCGCTTTTGGATTTCGAGCTGTGTTTATATTAGCTATACCTAATTTATCACAAGATTTTTATCGCTTTATATGGGATGGTCGTATGATTTTAGAAGGCTTTAACCCATACCTTTACACTGTAGAATCTTTTATGGGTAAAGGCGAATTCCCTGTTGCCCAAGCTCAGGAATTATATGGGGGCATGGGGAACTTGAATGCGAGTCATTTTACCAATTACCCACCCATAAATCAACTTTGCTTCTTTATAGCTGGCTTATTTGCAGGCAAAAGCATTTTGGGGTCTGCCATCGTAATGCGTTTACTTATCATTGCTGCCGATTTTGGCACCCTTTATTTTGGCAAGAAATTACTGAAAAAATTAAACATTCCTGCACACAATATCTTTTGGTATATTTTAAATCCGTTTATAATTATTGAACTTACTGGAAATCTACACTTTGAAGGTGTTATGATCTTTTTTCTTATTTGGAGCTTATATTTATTATATTCTGGGAAATGGCAATGGGCTGCGGTCGTTTTAGCTTTGTCGATTTCGGTTAAGTTAATTCCATTAATATTTTTGCCTCTGTTTTTTCAGTGGTTTATAAAAGGGTACCTTATTTCGAATGAACCAAACGACAAGAACCCGAATCCTTCTTTAACCATACTTGACGCCAATATTCAAGATTCCAAAAAAGATTCTCCACTATGGTTCAGAATGACAAAATTGATATCATTTTACGCAATTGTTATAACTACAACTCTATTATTATTTGCGCCTTTTTACTCCTCTGAATTTGTAAACAATTATGCCCAAACGGTTGGGTTGTGGTTCCAAAATTTTGAGTTTAATGCCAGTGCTTATTATTTAGCCAGAGAAATAGGTTACTTATTTAGAGGTTATAATGAAATTGCTATTATTGGTAAGGTAACACCAATAATAGTTATTTTGTTTGTTTTAATAATGACCTTTTTCAGAAAAAACAAAACAAATATCGAACTTATAACCGCTATGCTATTGGTTCTATCATTTTACTACTTTACTGCGACTACAGTACATCCCTGGTATATAGCCACCCTTTTAATACTATCCATTTTCACCAAATATAAGTTCCCTGTGGTCTGGAGTTTTGTTATTATACTAAGTTATTTAGCTTATATAAACCTTAATAAAGCAGACAAATCAGAGAACCTCTGGGTTATTGGTATAGAATATATGATTGTTTATGGTGTCTTTTTTTGGGAAATCTTTATCAAAAAAGAAATGCCTCAAACGAGTTTTAAGCGTTCTATTCTATAAAGAGCCTGATCCCTATCATCAAAAACTTCTATAAACGACAACTTAAAAGATTTACCAACATAAGAATTATCATTTTTTAAGTCATAATGATAAAGTGCTTTAGGATGAATCTCTTCAAAATCTAACTGTACGCCATCATCAAATAAAAACGTGTAATAGCCGTCTTCATAATGTTTAAAAATTGCTGTTTCCATTTACAAATAATTTAATAAATACGTTTATTTATCTTCTTTATCAAAATTTGTATCTGGTACTGGAGGATTTACACTGGGAGTATCTTCTTCGTCCCCAAAGTCTGCCATAGCTTTTGCTAAACGTGTCCCTACTTTAACTAGATAGATAGTATCATCAGTTTTTACTTCAACAGCTTCAATTAAATCATTATGTGCATTTCTAAACGAAATAATATGGTCATCATCATATCCATCGGGGAATTTTTCAACTAAAAGATTCAAAATATCTTTATTAAGTTTTTGATAATCTACAATAATGCGTTTCATTTTTTAAAATTGGTTAAGTTTTAACATATATTGGTACTGTTAATATACAAATTAATTTTTGAAATAAATAAATATTTATTAGGAATTTTCTTTCACAAACAAACAAAGCAGATGTATATCTATTAAGAATAGATATTTTGGAATAAACGGAAGTTAGCTCTAAAATTCGGTGGTTTATCCAGCAAACTACTTTTGAATTTGACTTCCTAATTTTCAAAAGCCCGAACGTGTAAACACATTTCATAATGTTTAGCTAAGTGCTATTACAAATGAAATATAAAAAATTTAATTTTAGGTTTTTTTTATATTATTTTTTGTGAAAATTTTAGAGAAAGAAAAAATACTTTTTAGATGAGTTCATAAAAAAGGCTGCCCAAAGGGCAGCCTAAAAGTATATACTTAATTATTGCTGTTTACAACTCTTCTAATTGGGTAATCGTATTAACGTCTGTTTCAACATCATTACCATCTGCATCTTTCGTTAATGCAACTTCGGTTGTATAAGTTACCTTAAAACTTTTGCCAACCAAAGCTTGTGAACCTAAATCGAAACTACCTGAAACAGCATCGTCAATTTTCTGAAATGCCAACTTATGGGTTTCACCATTACTTTGAACCGTAAAAATATAGGCGCTACCATCATGACCATCATAAACGGCATCAACCTCCTTAGAATCTTGAATAACCAATTGCACTCCATTTAAAGGCACTTCTGTTTTAAAACTTGACAATGTAAAAAACAGCATCATAAAACTACATAACATAAATAAAAACTTTGTTCTCATTTTGATAAAATTTAAAAAATTAAAATAAAATAATTTGCAGGAATCAACCTGTAGGTTAAGTTCATAATATACCTATAGCTTTACGTCTAAAACTATTGATAGTTATTATATTATAAGTTACGCACCAGCATTTTTTTTAGATTTCAAAAAACGGGTTTTAACTAAAGATTAACAAAAGATTATTTAAATGACCTGCAAGAAAACAAACCTACGTTTAATCACTTCATACTCCTGCTTATTATAAAAACAACGGAATAATGTTATTATAAAGAAAAAAAGGGTTATTATTTATTGGAATTTTTGCGCAATAATTGCAATCGTTGCTATTAAAGCATTTTTAAAGTATTTAATTCCTGTTCAGTGAGATGCTTCCACGAACCGCGAGGAATATCCTTTTTAGTAAGGTGTCCTATGGCAACACAATCTAAATTTTCAATCTCATATTTTAAATAATCAAATATTGTACGAATGATCGTGTTTCCTGTGTTTTTAACCTTAAGACCTATTTCTTTCTTTGAAGCTCCCTGAATATAGCTAATTTCTTCAACTGCAATTAGTTTTCCTTCTACTTTAAAACCTGTTTGAATCTTTTTTAAATCTTCTAGTTTTAAGTTTTTATTCAACTCTATATGAAACAAACGAGCTACTCCATTTTTAGAGTTTGTAAACTTGTCTACAATAGTATCATCATTGGTAAATAACAATAAGCCTTTAGAATTCCTACCTAAACGACCAATGGGTTTTATTTTTGAAGTTGTAGCATTAGCAACTAAATCCATAACGGTTCGCCCCTTACCTTCACTAGTCGTTGTAGCAAAACCTTTTGGCTTGTTAAGCAACACATAAGCTTTTTTCTCTGGGTTAATACGAGCACCATCATAACGTACCTCATCTCCTATCTTAACTTTATAACCCATTTCTGTAATGACTTTTCCATTTACAGAAACTAAACCTGTAGCAATATGAACATCGGCTTCTCTGCGAGAACATACTCCAGAATTGGCTACGTATTTGTTTAATCTAATCTCGCTAGGGTTGGATGGTTTTTTATTTTGATGACCATCATTCTTTTTAAAGGGGGCTTTTCCTTTTGCAAAACTTTTCTTGAAGTCTTTTTTAGAACTTCCAACCGAAGTTTTCCCTTTTCTTTGTCCTCCTTGTTGCTTAGCCATGACTCTGTTTTTTTGCAAAGATATAGTTAAATTTATGATTGACAGCTTAGGAATGTCTATTTGTTTTTGTCCTCAAACTTAACTGTAGATTGACGTGTTCTATTAATACTGAGCTTGGTTACATCTGGTCTTGAATAATGTCCAACGGGATCAAAATTTTGACGCTCTTCCAATACGCGATTAAAATCGATTGTTTCTATAATTAAACCTTCTTTATGCAATACAGGTTCGACAATCCACGCTCCATCTGGCCCTGCTATACAACTACCACCATTGGCCAAAATATCTGGAGCTTTTTCTAATATTTTATTCAAATGCGGCGTGTCTTCTGGGAAATCACTCTTAGCCATTAAACTAGATACCGATATGACAAATGAACGTGATTCCCGCGCTATAAAACGGGTAATATCTTTTGTATTATGATCACTCCCTGGCCAAACGGCAATATGCAAATCTTCACCCAAACCATACAGAGCAGCTCTTGGCAATGGCATCCAATTTTCCCAGCAATTTAATCCGCCAACAGTAAATTGCTTTAAAGGATGCACTTGCAAACCATGGCCATCGCCTGGCGACCATGTTAAGCGCTCATCATAAGTTGGTTGTAATTTTCTATGCACTGACTGAATACTTCCTTCTGAATTTATGTATACTAAAGAAGCATATACGCTATGTCCACCACGATCTAATGGACGTTCTATAACCCCCAAATAAACAGCCATTTTATGCGCTTTTGATAGTGCACAAATGGATTCTAAATCTCCTTTTTCTATACAAACTGCATGAGAAACATAATGCGCATGCAATTCTTTATTTACTGCCTTATTCCATTCTGCGCCCCCTGTTAATGCTAACCAAAATGGGTATCCTGGTACCAACCCCTCTCCAAAAACAATTAGTTCTACACTTTCTTTGGATGCATCGACCATAGATTGCTCCACTTTTTTTAGAGTTTCTGTTTTATTCAACCAAACTGGCGAAACCTGAGCAAGTGCTACTTTTAATATATTGTCTCTCATTAAATTCTATTTAAAACGATTGTAATATCAATTAACAAAATACTAAAAACACCTAGTACAATTATGAATTTTAGCGTATTATGAAGTATCAGGTAATGTGTCTTTGTGTTAGATTTCCATAGCACTACCAAAAAACCCAACAATAATAATGTACTTAAATAAAAATACAGATACATATGCCCTAATTCAAACCTAAACAACAACAAGTATGTTGGGGCCAGGGTTAAAACAGATAAAATAGTCAACATCAACTTAGACATTTTTTCACCATAGGCAATGGGAATAGTTTTATAATTCTGAGCCAAATCGCCTTTTATGTTTTCCAAATCTTTGGTAAGCTCCCGCATAGAAATAATTAAAAACAAAAACATAGCATGCACAAAAATGACCGTTTCGAAATTTTTATAATACATAAAAATGGCGAAAAATGGTGTTATGGTTAAAACAGCAGATGTTAGGTTTCCTATAAACGGTAACTTTTTTAATTTATGGGAATAAAACCAAATACCAAAGATGTAAATAGAAAAGAAAAGGACTGCTTTAAAAGAAACATAGCTAGCCATAATAACTGCTAAAAAGTTCAAAACAAAATAAAAAGAGAGTTTTGTGTTTTGACTCACTAATCTGTCCAATCTGGATTTAATAGGCCTATTGATTAAATCTTTCTCCGAATCATAAAAATTATTTATAATATAGCCCCCTGCTATAGTTGCGGCAGATGCCAAAACAATCATGAATAAATTAAGATCTAAAACAACTTGTTTTAATGTTTTATTATAGGCTAAAATATAGATGGATGTTAAATATTGGGCAATAATAATAATTAAAATATTGTAGCCTCTTACAACAGAAAATAAGCTAAAAAACTTAAGTAAAATATGTTTTTGCCTTCTGCTTAGCATAAAAAGACCAAATATTTGAAATTATGAAACACACTTCGCTTTAGTTTACCTTGAGCGCAAAGAAAGGCTCAATATAAAAATTCAGAACAATAACGATACACGAAAGTTAGAAATTGTAAACGACCTCTAATTTATAGTCACTAAGTGATTGTTTTGCTCTATCAATATCCTCAGTAAACCCTAAAATATAGCCGCCACCTCCAGAACCACAAAGCTTTAAATAATATTCGTTTGTTTCAATACCTTTTTTCCAAAGCTCATGAAACTGCTGTGGAATCATGGGTTTAAAGTGGCTTAAAACGACTTTTGACAAGCGCTTCGTATTTTTAAATAACGATTTAATATTTCCATTTAAAAAATCGTCAATACAAGCATCGGTATGTTTTATAAACTGGTCTTTAAGCATACTACGGAAACCTTCTTGCTTCATATTTTCCATAAAAATGCTCACCATAGGTGCTGTTTCCCCTATAATACCACTATCTAATAGAAATACAGCATTTTTACCTTCATTCTTTTGCGAAGGTATACCTGTGGCTTCAATATTATCTTTAGAATTTATGAGAATAGGAATACTTAAATAACTATTTAATGGATCCAATCCAGAAGATTTGCCATGAAAAAAGGACTCCATAGCTGAAAAAATGGCTTTTAGCTTCAGAAGTTTTTCTCGGGTTAAATTCTCTAAAACTGTAATTTTGTCTTGGGCATATTTATCGTAGATAGCGGCAACCAAAGCGCCACTGCTTCCTACACCATAGCCTTGCGGAATTGATGAATCGAAATACATGCCTGCATGGACATGTTGATTTAGCAATGCTAAATCAAAAGTCACTAGTTTTGAATCGACATTTTCCAAGTGGCTGACAAAACCCTTTAAACTTTTATTAGACTCAATAGCCGTCTCTGAAGGATTTTCATCCGTCTTTAATGCACCATTATAAAAGTTATAAGGAATAGATAACCCTTTGGAATCTTTAATGATACCATACTCTCCAAAGAGTAGTATTTTTGAGTAAAAAAGAGGTCCTTTCATAAATCACTTTTGATTTGGTTTAGCAAAATTACAATTGTTTCGCTCCAAATCCAATTTTATCGTTAATATACTGACCTTTTTGACAAAATACAACTAATTCATTCTTAATGAATTCACAAACTTGTTCACATTCACTTTCTGGGTACAAGACGTGTACATTAGCACCCGCATCCAGGGTAAAACAAATTTTTGAGTTTGTTGCTTGCCTAAACGTCCAAATTTTATTGATTATTTCTAAGGTATTAGGCTTCATCAAAATAAAATATGGCATACTGGTCATCATCATGGCATGAAGCGTTAATGCTTCGCTTTCAACAATGCCTATAAATGTATCCAAGTCGCCATTCTTAAATACGCTTATTAAACTAGATAGATTTCTATGTGCTTGTTTAAAGCGTTTTTGCGCAAACGGGTGACCGTGCATTAAGTTATGCCCAACCGTGCTACTTACTTGTTTTTCACCTTTATCAACCAACAAAACAGTGTCTTGGTAATTCTTAAAATTTTTATGCACTTCAAAAGGATACTTGATACCGAATAAGTCCGAGCTACCATCAATTTCTCCATGTTTACCCCAAACTACTAAATCACCTTCTAAACTTCTACATGCACTTCCAGAACCCAATCGCGCTAAAAACGACGCTTTTTGAATGAAGAAATCGTCGTTCAAAAACCTTTCTGCCGTTTTTAAAGAAGTATCAGATTCTATTAATGATTTCTCAATGCTCATTAAACATAAGGCCAAAGCGCTCATACCACTTGCAGAAGACGCGATACCAGAACTATGAGGAAAGGTATTTGATGTTTCAATTTTAAAATGATAGGCTTTTAAAAATGGTAGATACACTTCTATTCGTTTGAAAAAAGTTTCGATTTTTGGTTTGAAATCATCTTTTTTATCACCATCAAGAAAAATATCAAAAGAGTAATCATCTTGATTATCCTTTTTAGAAAAACTTAAGATTGTAGTTGTTTTACAGCTATCGAGTGTAAAACTAATTGATGGGTTTCCTGGAATTTGGTGTTCTTTTTTACCCCAGTATTTAACTAAAGCGATATTACTTGGCGATGACCATGTAAAACTTCCGTTTTCAACTGAGTTTGCATAAACTTTAGGGATAAATCGTTTTTCTAGCATTCTAATTTAAATCTACCTTTATAATATCGAGAATTAATATTTGGCAAAAATAGGAAATATCCAATTGGTCACCTATTTGTAAATTACAATTTGACGCAACCAAATAGGCTATTTAGTATCTAGTAAAAATAAACCTTGAAAATATTATGAAAAAAATCATACTACTTTTTTCTCTAATCGGATTTATTTCATCTTGTTCAAATGATGACAATACAAATCAAAATACCTTAAATGGCACTTGGCACTTAATAGATGTTACCTGTGAATGCATGCCTGTCGATTTTCAAATAGGGGAACATGTTTGGAATTTTGATTTATCAAACAAGAAAATAAGTGTTCTTAATAATCCTGATGAAAATCTACAAATACTAGATACAGGAGATTATACTTTTACATTGAAAGCAAAGAAAATAAAAATTCTATCTGTAGAATATGATTACTATTTCAAAAATGGAAACTTATTTTTATCTGATCATCCAGAAATAGACGGCCCTTTGATGGAATTCACAAGAAATTAAGACACGTTTGAAGATGATACCAATTCCAAAAGCTTTACCATTGTTTTATAGTTTCTAGCTGTGGACGTTGTTTTTAGTTTACGCTCAAAAAAATTGTTGTTGTATTTCGCCTTTCCGTAACCCATTGAACAATAGAAATAAATACAGGTGTCTGTTATAACAAATTCTTCGTTTGAATATGACATTTTCGAAGCTTCAGCAATTAAGTCTTTATCTGGAATAGCATATAACAACGTAAAATAACTGTTTATTTTCTTTTCTTCAGGAAAAGGGCAATCGTCAAAAACCTTTTGTAAGTCTTCTGGTGTCTTTATAAGAATGGGAACTTCAAAACCGAAATGTGTTTTGATAGCCTTATGTATTTTCAATTCCAATTTTTGGCTATCTTTCTCTGTTGATTTAAAAATAACATTCCCACTTTGAATATAGGTCTGTACTTCTTCTAAACCAGAATTAGTGAGCAACTCTCGCAACTCTGCCATGGGGATTTTTTTTTGTCCGCTAACATTAATGCCTCTTAAAAGTGCGATGTATTTTTTCATTTAAAAATCTTGTTTTTGATTGAATATATGATAAATTATAATATTACCTCCCTCTTTAATAACATAATGGATTGAGTAGTTAAATTTGTTAAACCCAAGCACTCTAATGTTTTTGTACTTAATTTGAAATGCTGTTGGCATAGAAGTAATGAGCCTCAGTTGACTAATTAATTCATCCATAAACATACCATCTTTATTCATCAACTTAAAATAGCATAAAGCTCTGTGAAGTTCTAGCTTAGCTTCTGACGAAAATCTATAATTTTCTTCCATAGCGAGCTAAAACCTCAGCAACAGATGTTGTTTTCAAACTTCCTTCTTCGTCTCTTTTTATCATATCATCCATCATAGTTTTATACGCTTCTGAAGGTTCGCTAAATCGTGCTGCAGTATCTTCTAATGTATATTCAATATAATTTTTAAGTGAACGCTTTTGGAGTTTCGCCTGTTTTTCAAGGATCTCGATAGCTTTATCGTCTAATTCTATCAGTTTTTTTGTTTTTCCCATAATATAGATTATATATATCAAATATATAAAACATATACCAAACTGACCAATCCTTGAATTAATAAACAGATTTAGCTACGATATAAGCTCCTGTCCAGGCATTTTGGAAATTAAATCCTCCTGTGATGGCATCAATATTTAAAATTTCACCTGCAAAATACAGGTTTTTGTGTAGCTTACTTTCAAAAGTTTTAAAATTCACCTCTCTTAAATCTATTCCTCCAGCCGTAACAAACTCTTCCTTAAAGGTACTTTTTCCTGTAACTTTAAAAACAGCCTCCGTTAATTGCGATGCCAAAGCTTCTAATTGTTGCCTATTTAGGTCTGCCCATGTCGTTGAAATTGAAATATGGGATGCTAACACCAATTGTTGCCATAACCTTTTTGGTAATTCGTATTGAGAAAATTTAAACACCGTTTTTTTTGCTAAGTCTTGTTTGAATACTTTTAAATCTGCTAAACAATCTTCAAAGGCGTACTTTATAAAATTGATTTTAATTTGAAATTTATAATCGCGTTTTGCCAATTCTAAGGCACCAAATGCAGATAATTTTAAAATGGCTGGCGCACTCATACCAACATGCGTAATGAGCAACGGTCCCTCAGACTCTAAATCACTATCAACAACTTTAACACTTACATTTTGAGCCACGACTCCTGGAATATCTTTTATTCGGGGGTCTTTAATATCGAAAGTAAAAAGTGAAGGTACGGGTTGCGAAATAGTATGTCCTAAACCTTCCAATAGGTTCCACATTTTTGGGTTACTACCTGTTGTCATCACAACTTTTTCTGAAACAAATCCTCCTTCAGTTGTTTCTAATTCCCATAGATTACGCTTCTTTTTAATGGATTTTACCGGATGGTTGTACAATACCTCGACTCCTTTTTTCTCTGCCTCACTTAAAAAACAGTCAATAATGGTTTGAGACGAATTGGACTCAGGGAATATACGGCCATCGTCTTCAATTTTTAATATCACACCACGTTTTTCAAACCATTCTATGGTATCGCCAGTCATAAATTGATGGAAAGGTCCCAGTAATTCTTTTTCACCTCTCGGATAATTTTGTACCAATTCTGAAGGAATAAATTCTGCATGTGTTACATTGCAACGACCACCACCAGATATTTTCACTTTTTGAAGCCCTTCCTTACCACGTTCAAGGATGGCTACTTTCAAACTCGGGTTTTGCTCAGCGATATTAATGGCCGCAAAAAAACCTGCTGCGCCACCTCCAACAATAATAATGTCTTTTTCTATCATATTCTATCTGGAAAATCAGAAATCACCCCATCTACTTTATGTTTTTTCATGCGAGAAATCGTTTTTTTATCGTTAACAGTATAAGTAAAGACCTTAAACCCTAAACTTTTTATTGTAGAAATATGTGTTTTGGTCAACATCGTATAATCTGGGTGTATAGCTACAGCATGTATTGTCTTCCCAAAAGCGATAGCTTGATCTAAATCGGTATCTGTTAATACGCCTAATGGTATTTTTTTATTGATTTTATAAACCGAAGCCAATAAATCCTGTTGAAAGCTGGACACTATAAAATCTTGATATTTCCAACCCTTCTTGTCTACATAAAAATCGATTAACCTACTTGTTTCTTCTACCGTATTTTTTCCTTTTAATTCAATATTCAAAAGGCATTTTTTGTCAATGAGATTCAAAACGTCTTCTAGAGTTGGAATACTGTATTGCTCCTTCACTTTTAAATGTTTCAATTCTGAAAGTATATGTTCTGAAATCTCACCGCTTCCGTTAGTTACCCTGTCTAGGGTAAAGTCATGAAACACAACTAATTCACCCGAAGCACATTGGTGAATATCAATTTCAATACCATCAACATCAAGACTTAAAGCGTGTTGAATAGATTCTATAGTATTTTCGGCAACATACCCTTTCGCTCCTCTATGACCTATTCTTAAACATGTTTTATTCATTAATAAGTTTTTATACCAAAAATATCTCTGTAAATTTAGCATTATAAATGATGATCACCCACATGAATAAATTTCTTTTATTAGCAATACTATTAACAGCTTCGTGCAACCAGGATAGTGTATACATAATTGCTAATTTACCAAAAACCTTAGATGAGGTTTCAGGCATAGAAACAGTACCAAACTCAGATTTACTATGGATGCTGAATGACGGTGGGAATGTCTCTAAAATTTATGGTTTAAACAAAAAGGGAACTATTAAAAAAGAGTTGAAAATTAATGCAAAAAATCATGATTGGGAAGATTTGGCGTCAGACAAAAAAGGTAATCTTTACATAGGCGATTTTGGAAATAATGAGAACAAACGCAAAAATTTAGCTATCTTAAAAGTGAGTACCGAAACTTTAAAAAACTCAAAAAAAGCCAAGGTTGAACGTATTTCTTTTAAATATTCGAATCAGAAAAAATTTCCTCCCAAAAAGAAAAAATTACATTTTGACTGTGAAGCATTTTTCCATTATAATGATAGCCTCTATTTATTCACCAAAAGTCGTGTGAAAAACAATTTTGGAAAAACATATTTATATAAAATCCCTGCAAAAAAGGGAAATCATGTAGCACAACTGGTTAGTACCTTTAGTTCTTGTGACGATGTACATTGTTGGGTAACTTCTGCCGATATAAGTAACGATGGCAAACAAATGGTTTTATTAACCCAAAAATCATTCTTGGTATTTACCGATTTCAAGTCTGATGATTTCTTTAGCGGCAAACTTAGAACCTATAATTTTAAAAACATATCGCAAAAAGAGAGTATTTGCTTTAAAGACAACAATACCGTTTATATTACAGACGAAAGAGCTCATGGCGAAGGTGGAAATTTGTATGAGTTTAAATTGAAATAGTTTAGGAAACTACAGAGGCACTAGAATTCAGTTTAACTAATTCTATTTAAGATAATTATTCGATTTAACTTTTGTAGTTACTTCTTTTTTAAGACGGGTACTCAAGGGTAATATGTGCTCTTTTACAAAAACCTTATTTTCTGAAATCTTGTCAATTTTATGCAACGCTACTAAAAATGATTTATGTGTTTTTATAAAATCTTCTTCTGGCAAAGAAAGCTTAATACCTTTGAGGGTACTATGGGTAATAAGGGTTTCGGCGGTAGTTACAATCTTAACATAATTTTGTTGTGCTTCTACAAATAGAATAGTATTCAATTTTACTTTTTTAATTTCCTTATCTTGTTTAACAAACAAATAGCTTTCTGGAGCTTTGTTATACATAAGATCACGTGCTTTGCCTACGGCTTGCTTGAAACGCTCAAATGAAATAGGTTTTACAAGATAATCGATCACATTGAAGTTGTAGCTTTCTAATGCGTGTTCGGAATAAGCCGTTGTCATAATAACTGGGGGTGTGTCTTTTTGTTTTTTAAGCCATTCTATCCCCGTAATGATAGGCATTTGAATATCAAGAAATAAAAGGTCTACGTGATTTTCTTGCAAAAACACTTGAGCCTGTCTGGCATTTTTACAAACCCCAATAACCTCCAATGATACGATATCGTAACAATATCCTTTCAAAGCTTCTCTAGCTATAGGTTCATCATCTACAATGAGGCATTTTAATACAGTCATTTAAAATATATTTTTAGAGACACTTTATAGATATTTCCATCCTTAAAACTCTGTAAGCTGTATTGATCTGGGTACAAAAGGGCTAATCTTCGTTGAACATTTTTTAATCCGATACCTCCAACGCTTTTCGTATTTTCTAACGTATCAAAAGTATTTTCTATCTTACAAATTAACGCCCCTTCGACCTCTTTTATTAATATACTTACTGTATTTTCTTCAGGATCATCATAATCACTTAGATGTTTGAAGGCATTTTCAATAAACGGGATGAGTAGCAATGGAGCAATCTGTTGTTGTTTATTTTCATTAGAAATATCATATTTCAACGTAATGTCACCCCCTTTCCTAATTTTTTCTATCTCTATATATTGTGAAATATAGTCTAGTTCTTTTTTTAAAGCTATCTTTTGGGTACCACTTTCATACAATTGATAGCGGAGCAAGTTAGAAAATTGAAGCAACGTGTTTTTTGCGAGTGTGCTATTTTTTCCTATTAGATGATAAATACTATTAATGCCGTTAAATAAGAAATGAGGGTTGAGCTGTGCTTTCAAATATTTAAGTTCGCTATTGTGTGTTTCTTTCAAAAGTTCATGTTTCATTTTTTCAGATTTGAAATACTCTAAAGGAAACCGAAATAAAAAGCCTAAAAAGGTATAAAAGACATTAAAAATGAAGTCTGGAAACAACCAAATAACAAAGAATTCAAAGAAAGTAAATGGTTCATCTAAAACATTGTTAGTAACAGTGTAGTGGTAATTTAAATAACCTTCAATACTACTAACGAAAATAAAAAAGAGTATGGTTGATAGCAGGAATTTTGAAACTTCATTTTTTATAAAAAAATAGGGAACTGTAAAAAAGTATTGCCAATAAAACAGCAACATGTTACTTAAAATCCCATAAGTAAAAGCGATGTACAATAAGTTGTTCTCGGTAGAAAAACCATTCCAAGAAAGATTTTCAAAACCCAGAAATGCAAGACTCCAATGTGCACTCCAAAAAATCAAGTGTGCAATAAAAATCCAACTTTGCAATGTTTTCTTTATCATAAGTTCAAACCACTTCTGTCATGAATACTTCAAAGTGAAATTATTCGGCAATTTAATAGTTTTTGAATTCTTTATGCTTGATTTATTTAATTGATGAGATTGAGAATCTCAAAACACAAGGTATCAATAACGTTTCTTTTCGGGTGAAAAGTAGAAATATTGGTGAGCATAATAACACTTTTTTGTGTTTCTTTATTAATAAGAACACAGGAAGTATATCCCTCTGTTCCTCCATTGTGAAAAAGGATTTTCTGATCACCTTGACTAATAATGTGCCAACCTAACCCTAAGGAAACTTGCTTGTTTTCTATATGCGTAACATTTTGTGTTAAATTATAAACACTGGAATTCCCCATGTGCATCCTTACAAATTTTTCCAAATCGGTTACACTTGATTTTATTGCACCCGCACCTTCAAGAACATCAAAATTCCAGTTGGACACTACTTGCCCTTGTGGACCTAGTCCTCTAACTAGACTTATTTCTGAAACTTGTTTTAAAACCGTAGTGGAACTATTCATCCCTAAGGGTTTGAATATTTTTTCTTGCAACAATGCCTCATAGCTCTTTTTGGTTTTTAGAGTTAACAAATGACCTAATAAACCTGCACCTAGATTAGAGTAAGTACTTTTTTCACCTACCCTAGATTCTGTTTTGAAATCTGTTTTTAAATACTCGTGTAATTTATCGGAAGTATAAGAATGGTACGGATCACTCTCATCAAGAGCTATCAAAGGCATTATATTTTGAGGAAGTGCTGGTAAACCTGACGTATGATTGGCAAGTGTTTTTAATGTTATGTTTTCTTGATCCTCAGATGGTGTTTCCAGCTTAAAAGGAAGTAAATCTACGACGCGATCATTTAATGATAATTTTTCCTCGATAACCAATGCTGCTAAAAGCGTAGACGTAAATACTTTTGTAACAGAACCTATTTCAAAAATAGCATTTTGATTAGTTTTGGTTTGCAGGGTATCACTTTTTCGAATAATTCCAAAAAACTCACTTTGTTTGTTATCTATCAATGCAAGTGATATTTCTGTCTGATTGGGAAAAAAAGCAAGCTTTTCTTCCAAAAGAGCAGCTATTTTATCATTTTTTATTTCGTCACGAAGGTTTCCTTGTGCTCTTGAAATTTTAGTGTATCCTAGAACTAAAAAAACAGTAAGTAGTACAATTTTAGATGAGATTGAAGTCATAATTTTATGTTTTGTTTCTCCGAAAATATATATTATTCACAGAGGTATTAATCTATTTTGATTAACGCTTCTATTTTTTTGATAAACGTAGAAAAATTGCAAGATACCCTTGTGGTTGTCTTAATCCCTTCTAGTTTATTTGAGATTCGTTATAAACAGTCAGCTATGCATTCTATTTATATAGAAAGGCTAAAATTATACAGTCTTAATTTTAAAATGAGTCGGACTGAATATAGTAGTAAAGTAATATTGATAAAATCTCACCTATTTTTTTAAGGCAAAGGAAAATAATGAGATCCAGAAACGAGTTCAGGATTAGAACCCAAACCCTAACCTAAAGGCTAAACGCAAACCATCATCACTATTAAATGCCGATAGGTTTAAAGTAACCATATCTGCTGCATTAGCAAAAATACCACCACCAACAGAGGTATTCCAAGTATTTGAATGATCATTTGGATTTAATAAGAATGTGTCATCAACCCAAACACGACCATAATCTACACCCCCATAAAACCCTATATTTAAAGGGAGCACCCCTGTTTTTAACTTACGCAAATTTAATCGTATATCGGTACTTTGTACAAAAGAGCTCTTTCCTGTAAATCGTTCATTTCTATAGCCTCTTAAACCATTATTTGCTCCAATATTAGCTCCTTGATAAAATTCGAAATCATCTCCAAAATTAATATGACCTTTTAATTTTGTTGCCAATACCAGTTGTCCGCTAGGCATTAGTTTATAATCGAAACCAAGTTCAGGGATGATATATGCAAAGCCTTTGGATTTGTTCACATTATTTTTGTATCCAGTTTGGAGCGCTACCATCATTCCTAAAGTTGGAAATGCTTGATTATCGTAATTTTCATATTGATATTTGGCATCTATGCCATAAAAATCGTTTTCAACTTCTACATCATCTCCAATAAATTGATCATTAATAAACCGCCCTATTGTCTCTTCTACTTCATAAGATTCATATAACAACCCTATTTTAAAACTAGCTCCTAAACGGCCTCGCCAAATTAATGATGGCTCAAATTTTAGCGTTTTTAACTTCACACGATTATAATCTAATCCTACATCTAGGCCATCATTATCGTCGGCTTCAGGGTTTAGTGTATTATTACCAAATCCAAAGAAATTAATCGCATAGTTAGGACTTGTAAACCGGGCCTGAAAGCCCAAATTCATGTTTCCTATAACTTTTGCAAATTCACCATTATACCCAAAATCGAAACCCTGCGTTGCGAAATAATAGGCTCCAGAAATAGTATGTCTGGATGTGAAAGGGTTACGCATAAAACCATAATTGGTCAACGTATTAGCAAACCCAATTTTAAGTCCATCATCTGGGTTAGCCCCAAAAGTAGGTATAAATTGATTACTACTATTTTTCAGCTTTTTATAATCATACACATTTGTTTCGTAATCATCAGTGAGTCTTTTTCGCCCATTTTTAGTAACGAATGTATTGGTTTTAGATTTATAATCATAAATATCTAATCGCTTACCATTTTTAATATCGTAAGTATCATTATTTTGCCCTCCTATTAATCGTATTCTAATAAGTTTATCTCCTTTACCAGAAACATCGAATACATCATCATCATCTAAACCATAAACCCAAATTTCTTTGGTATTGGCACAGCTATACGTTCGTTGATGAAATACCTCTGCTTTTTCACCATTTTTTATTCTATACGCCGTTACTTTAGTGAATCCCCCAGGCATCCGTTCTATTTGAAACCAATCATCTTTATCGGTTCCTTTAATAACAGCAAACTTATTAATATGGTCATAATATGTATCGGAAATGGTTTGTAGATTATAACGCCTTCCTATTAGTTTTCGTTTAATGTCTCTAATCGTTTCTTGATTGACTTCTGGTGGAAAATTTAAAAATGCCTGATCAATAACAGCATCGGTTAAGTGATCTACAATATGTTTTACCTGTGCATCCCAAATATCTTTGTTAGATTGACTAATTAAAGTCATATCTAATGGATAAGGTTCCAAGTTAAACCATTTAGAGCTTTTTAAATCTTCATCATAACTTTTCAACAAACGCAACGAAGGCACTACAGTAGTAGCAAAACCGAGCAAGGCGCCATCTGCCATAATAGAAAATGCTTGATCTCTGTCTCTTGGTACGGGACGGTATATCTTTTTACCTTTTTCTTTAAATTCTGCCCAACGCCATTGGTCTTCGTGCCTATCCCAATCACCAATCAACATATCAAACAAACGTGCTCTTATATAAGCGGCTTCATCTAAAATATGGTCTTCATCTTCTTTTAATTCTTTTAGTAAATCGTCTGTACTTATTAATTCGTCTGAAAAACCAAAACTCGCTTTATCTCCATGACCTGAATCTGTACGTTCTTCTATCATATAAAGTTCGTTTCCAAATTCACTATTAAATTGACCTAATGCAGATTGCTTCGGCACATAATAAAGCACTGGATTTGTATGATAAATGCCAACAGCATCAGATAATGTTCCTATGGTAAAAGGTGCATAAGGGTGCGATCCTGTAAAAACATCCAGTAGCAAGCCTTGCGTGTAGGAATCATCAAATTGCCCTTCAATATATTGATCCTTAAATGCCACGGCCTGCAAATATTGAAGGGCCTTTTTACGAAGCGCCCTCATGACATATTCCCTACCTTGCACATCTTTTAATCGTAAAGATTTTGACTGATGCCCTCCTCCTTTTCTAACTGGAGTTAATCCACCAAAAAGTGTATCCAACCTCACTGTAGGTGCCTTAACTTTGGTACTAAATGCGTCTCGATAACGTGCTCCCCAAAATAGCTTATAAGCCCCTCCTTTGGTAGTTTCTTCTTTAGAATAAACAGAGGCCATAACTTCTTTTTCCGTATGTTCTTTATAGTTTTTTACTGCTTTTATTTCCTTCGCTTCTAAAACTTGAGCTTGAAATACTATAACATCTTCTTCCGTCGAATAAAAACGAACATGTGAAGAACCGTCTTTAAAGACATCTAGTCGCGCATAGCCTTGTGCTCCGTAAGAAAATTGCCCGTTTCCAACATTGCGAGTAGCCATTTCTTTGGAGCCTGACCCACTTATAATTTGAGGTAAATTATCCTGCACAATATATTGTAAATTATGGTCATGCCCAGATACAAAAACGACTTTATCATTTTCCTGAGATAATGCAATAATGCGCTTTCTAAACTCATTATACATCTTATTTTGAATATCCACAATTGTTACGCCTCCTGTTTTGCGGATTAAATTTTTTAGCGTTCCTAGAACAGGAATGGGTTTCATATGGCTTTCAAAAGCATATTGCCCACCATGAGAACCATTAGTAAACATGGGATGGTGCAAAGCCACAATGGTAGTTTTTCCTCTTGCCTTCTTTATTTCGCTTTCAAATTCATCAAAAAACTTGGTTCGCGTTTTTATTTCGCAATTATCGTTTATGGTTGGATGTTTGTTCCAATCGGTTAGATACCATTCGGAATCCACAACAATCATAACAATATCATCCGAGATTTTTACTTTTTCAATAGGACAACCATTTTCTGGCAAAAATGTATTTTTACCTAAACTGTTTTCGATATATTTTTCCTGCCTTTTAAGGCCTTTAAGCCCGTTACTATACCAGTCATGGTTCCCGGGAATAAAAACCGTTTTTCCTTTAAAATCTTTTACAGCCTCTGTTTGAATATTCAACTGATGTTCTGCAAATTCCCTACCCTCATTTCCTTTTTTAGGCAGACCTTTTGGGTATATGTTGTCTCCTAAAAAAAGTGCTGTGCTATTTTTTGAAGCTTTACTTAATGCCATTTTAAAAGATTGTAATGCTTTTGAAGAAGTTCCCAGAGGGGAATTACCTGCATCGCCTATCAAATAAAAGGAATGTACAATCTCTTTATCTGGGTAAGCATGAGCTTCACCTGTTTGAGCATATTGCGGTTTATAAGTAGCGCAAGCACTAAATACAAACAAGGCAATTAAAGTTAAGATAGCTTTATAGTTAATATTCATACGAGGGTTTTATGAATGATTAAAGATACTAATTAATCGTTTATTATGGTTGTATTAAAAACAACCTGACTTGCAATAGTCTTATGTACAGGGCATTTTGATGCAATTTCTTTTAAACGCTGTTTTTGTTTTTCATCCAAATCTCCAATAAATTTTAACTTTTTGCTTATATGGTCTAAATAAGTTGGAGTGTCTGTTTCTACACCTAGATCATCACTATGTTTTCTGGAATGTGTTACATACACAAACACTTCTTGTAAATCCCATTGTTTACGTTGTGCATACATCTTTAAGGTCATTGCTGTGCAAGCAACCAAACCAGCATTGAGATACTCATAGGGAGAAGGCCCAAAATCGTCACCACCAATTGAGGTAGGCTCATCTGCTATCATAAAATGGTTTTTAGTCTGAATTGAGGTTGTAAAATTGTCCTCCACTAAATTTAAATGACCTACTAGTTGTTCTCCTTTAGTTTCAAGCATGCTGTTTTCTTTGGGTTCGAAATAACGCTGGACCCAGGTTCCGATTACATTCCCTACATATTTACTATCGTTTGGATTGGATAATAGATGATCGGCAGCATCAAGTGTTACAAAACTTTTTGGATGGTGTGCATGGTGATATAATTGCTCTGCATTTTTTATACCAACTACAGTATCGGTAGGGGCATGTAAAATTAACAATGGCTTCCGTAACTTCTTTACAATAGCGGGTAAGTCGGTTTTATCGAAATCCTCAACAAAATCTTTATTGATTTTAAAAGGACGACCTCCAATATTAACTTCTACCTCTCCTTTTTCCTTAACCTCATCAATACCATGAGAAAATAAATGTTTTACATGACTCACTGTCGCTGGGGCTCCAATAGTTGCAACGGCCATAATATTTTCTAATTGGGAAGCGGCCGACAATACCGCAGCCCCACCCAACGAATGTCCAATCAATAAGGAAGGTGCTTCATAATTAGATTCCATATAATGGCTCACAGCTATTAAATCGTCTACATTAGCTGAAAAATGACTCTCAGCAAATTCGCCTTCACTTTTACCCAGACCTGTAAAATCGAATCTCACGACCCCAAAACCGTGGTTTGTTAAAGAACGGCTGATATTTTTAACAGCACTAAGTGAACTTGTACATGTAAAACAGTGTGCAAAAATGGCAAAATAATTTGGCTTTTGATTTGCTGGCAACTCTAAATAGGCCTGAAGCTTTAAGCCTTTATTATTTTGAATATCTAATTTCGAACGTTTCATTTTAAAAATCTTTATACTGTAGTCGTAGCCATAAATGCTACCTTGGTTTTATTAACTTGATCAGAAAACTTTTGCAATAACAACCTTAATTTAGGGTCTATAAATGTTTTACAAAAAGGTTTGTCAGGATTTTTTTGATAATAATTTTGAATGGCTTCCCGTGAGGGTTTAAAAAATTGAAATGGAAAGACTTTAGTTATTAACTTGTACTCGAAATCTATCTGAAAATCTTTAATAATACATTCCGATTCCTTTTTTTGTATTTCTGAGAATGAATAAACAGCAGATCGATATTTACCTCGCATAGAATGATTACTTGTACTTTTATGTGTATGCAAATGAATTTCAATGAGTGTTTTTAATGAAATATCATCGGGATTAAAATGTATAATAACGGCTTCTGAAAAACTACTATTTTCATCAACTGAAGCCACGTAACCTTGCTCAACTTTTGTAACGCCAGCCAATGATTGAAATACAGCTTCCGTACACCAATGACAACCACCACCCATGGCTATTTTATCTAATTCGTTGTTCATATAAATTTCTATATTACCCATGCCTATTTACCTTTCCTAAAAAAGGGGAGGTGTTCAATAAATGATAACAGAATTTGTTGCGTCGAAAGCTTAATAGCCTCTTTAACTTAATCAATGGTTTTTAAAAAATTAATTGCAGCATCTGGATTCAAATGAAAATCTGAAAATACCACATGATCATGCTTATCAATAAAAATAAACCAAGGGGTTCCTCCTGTTTGATAGTTGGTCATTATATTTGATCGCGACTTACCATCATCTCCAGCATCATGTCCAAACGGTATTTTTAAATCATACTTTTTTTGTGTCTCTACCATTTTTTGATACGTATTAGCATGGTGACCCTCAAAAACAGTCTGTACAGCTAAAAAAATGATATCTGGAAACTCTGCTAAAGCTTCTACCATTTTTTTTAGATCGGGTAACCCTTTACTATGACAGCCTGGACACCAGCTTTGAAAACAGTACACAATTTTAAACTTACCTTTAAAATCTGAAAGTTTTATGGCTTCTGTTTTATTTCCATGAGCATCAATCCAATCATTAACATAAAATTCTGGAGCATTAAACACTTGTGCTTGCCCTAAATGATTTGACATTATAACGGTCCTTTCTTTTTAAATTATTTCAGTTTATCTGCGTGAAGCTTGCGCAGTTTTGTCAATTTAGGCGTAATCACAAAACTACAATAACCTTGTTCTTGGTTATTTCTGTAGTAGTTTTGATGGTAGTCTTCTGCTTCATAAAATACGTCTAAAGGGCTTATTTCTGTAACCACTTGGTTATCATAATAAGGCCCCATCTCTTTTAAAACAAGCTCAGCGATTTCTTTTTGCTTTTTATTATGATAATAAATTACCGATCGGTATTGTGTTCCTTTATCTGCACCCTGTCGATTCAAGGTTGTTGGGTCATGAGTCGTCATAAAAACAACCAAAATATCTTGATAAGAAATCATGTTAGCATCAAACGTTACCTGTATCACCTCAGCATGTCCTGTTAAACCCGAACAAATTTCACGATACGTTGGATGCCCAGGTGCATGACCTCCTGAATAACCAGACACTACTTTTTCAATACCTTTTACTTCTTGGAACACTGCTTCAGTACACCAAAAACAGCCACCACCAAATGTGGCTAATTGCAAATTTTTATTTGTCATTGGCCGTCTCTTTTTCCAATTGCATCGATTCGGAATTTATACAATATCGCAATCCACTAGGTTCTGGACCATCTGGAAACACATGCCCCAAATGCGCATCGCAAGTATTACACATAACCTCTACACGTACCATACCAAATGCTGTATCTCTTTCGTACTTAATCGCATTTTCCTTAATAGGCTGTGTAAAACTGGGCCAACCAGTCCCTGAGCTAAATTTTATAGTAGAATCAAACAAAGGCGCATCACAGCATATACAGTTATATTTACCCGCATCATGTATACTACAAAGGGCACCGCTATGCGGACGCTCAGTTCCTTTTTGTCTGGTAATCCTAAATTGTTCTGGAGTTAATAGCTTGTACCATTCATCATTTGTTTTCTCAACACGTCTGTCTGGAGTGGGGTTTCCCTTTACAGAAAAATTGATTACATCTTTCCAAGTTAGCATAGTAATGTTTCCTTTCTTTTTTAATTAATATTAATATGCCTTCACCTTAATACTAGTCTAAATTAAGTTTAATACCTTACAGGCATCCATCTATTAGCTCCCATGTAAAGTAATATTGAAATATACGACAAATTATAGCGTTTAGTTTACATTAATTAAAGTTTAGTATTTTTACTAAAAATCATTTCTTTTCTATGGAAAATCTTATTGCTGAAGCGGAAAAATATGTCATCCAATATTTAAATGAGCATCTTGATAGCAAATTTGTTTATCACAATTTATCACATACACAAGATGTCGTTAAAAAGGCTAATGAATTGGCTGAACTTAGCAATTTAGAAGAAACAAACAAATCCCTTTTATTATTAAGTGCTTGGTTTCATGATACTGGTTACACAAAAAACATTGACAATCATGAAGCAGAAAGTGTGAAAATTACGAGTGCATTTTTGAAAGGTCATAATGTACCTGAAAACGATATAAAAATTATATCCGATTTGATTTTAGCTACTAAAATGGGCTATGAGCCAAAGAATGGGTTAGAAAAAATAATTAGGGATGCCGATTGCGCCCATATTGGAAGCAAAAGATTTAGTGACATCACCGAGTTACTTAGAAAAGAATGGGAACTTGCTTGTGATAAAAAACTTAGCGAAGAAGAATGGCTGAGTATGAATATTGACTTTTTATCTAACAGTCATCGTTTTTACACAAGCGAAGCTTCTGCTAAATGGGACAAAACTAAGAGTAAAAATCTAGCCCAATTACTAAAAGCACAGAATAAATTAAAGCAAGAGAATTCCAAACTAAAGCATAAAAAAGAAGAACTAAGCTTTAAAAAAAATAAAGTAGCGTTACCAGAACGTGGTATTGAGACCATGTTTAGGGTGACTCTCAAAAACCATATCACATTAAGCAATATTGCAGACACCAAGGCTAATATTTTACTATCGGTCAATGCCATCATCGTATCTTTAGTGCTTTCTAATTTGGTTTCGAAATTAGATAATGAATCCAACCATTATTTAATTGTCCCTACAATTATTTTTGTAGTATTTACAGTTATATCTATCGTACTATCCATTTTAGCTACCAGACCCAATGTGACTAGTGGTAAATTTACCAAGGAAGATGTTGCCAATAAAAAAGTTAATTTATTGTTTTTTGGGAATTTTCATAAAATGAGCCTTAAAGATTTCGAATGGGCCATGGGAGAAATGATGCAAGACAGAGAATATCTTTATTCTTCCATGAAAAAAGATTTATATTTCCTAGGACTGGTTTTAGACAAAAAATATAAAATACTTCGTTTAACTTATAGTGTATTCATGGTGGGTATTATAGTGAGTGTTATTTCATTTGCTATTGCATTTCAGTTTTTCTCCAGAGCCAACGTCTTATAATAAAACCTTAAAATAATTTGATTGAAAATAAAGATTTTGAAGATCAAAATTTCTCTAAAAACCCTTTAGAGAAAGGAGAATATGAAGACTGTAGATTTATAAACTGTAATTTTGCCAATGCAGATCTATCGAATATGTCTTTTACAGATTGCGAGTTTATAGGTTGTCATTTTAGTTTAACCAAAATAAAGCACGCGGTACTTAACGATGTTTATTTTTCCAATTGTAAATTGTTAGGCATACACTTTAATGACTGTGATGATTTATTTTTATCTGTCTCTTTTAACAATTGTAATCTGGAACTCTCTGTATTTTATAATTTAACTCTAAAAAAAATGCTCTTTAAAGACTGTAATTTAACGGGTGTTGATTTTACGGAAACCAATTTAACAGGTTCGACGTTTCAAAACTGTAACTTAAAAAACACCCTATTTCAAAGCACCATACTGGAGCGGGTAGACTTTAAATCGGCTTACAACATATCGTTAGATCCTGATAACAATAAAATGAAGCACGCAAAATTCTCGAAAGACAATATTGCTGGGCTACTTGACAAGTATCAACTTAGTATTGCGTGATTACTCCAATCGATATAAAAAATGTTTTTTTGGCTTAAGGAGAAATCGTTTAATAAAATAGACAATCTGATAATGAGGCATGACTTCGAGGTCTTAATTTCAACCTTTATTTGATTTAGTTTTGAAAGTTAAGCTCTAATTTCCTTCATTAAATCATCGTATGTGTAAAATGCTTTATCATTTTCATCTTTATGATACAACACACTTACCCGAATGGCTTTTAGCCCTGTAACAGCTTGTAAATCTTGAAGCTCAACTATTTCAACATCTGTATCTAAATAATGTCTGGATTGCAAAAATTTAATATATCTTAAATACTCCCTTTCATCTTGTTTTTGCGAATATACGATACTAATTTTTCCTTTTTGGGTAACACGTTCTGTAGTGCCCTTTATATAAGCTTTATCTACACGTTTCTTCACGATTTCGTAACGCGCATTGTAAGTACCGTCAACATCAAACTGCTTTTCATCCATTCTAAAACTTATGGATAATGGCTGATTGAAAACCAATATCATTGATGCAACATCTAATGATACAGGAAAATCTGGTTGCATTTGATAATACGAGTTTTCCATTTCACACATAACCTGAAGTTGCCACAAACGTAAATTATACAAATAGATAAGATTAAAGCTATCTTCTCTAGTAATAGATTCACCAACATACATATTATGTTCAACACCATCTGTTTTAAAACGCTCAAAATAATGCGGATACATTTGTTGTGCCTCTACTTGTTTTGCATCTAAAAGGGATGCCATTTCTTTATTAATCAATGCAATGGTATCATCGTAGTCTTTTCTATGTCTATAAAGTACATTTACCTTATCATCAATACTACCAAAATAAGCATCAATTAGTTCTTTTAGCTCATCTATGGTATACAAATGCTTAAGAACGGGCTCTATATCCTGTGTAAAGAACTCAGAGATTTGCTGCTCACTATCTACTTGAAAATGAGCTCCTAAATCGTTTAAATAATTATTGGCTTGATATATAAACTGCTCATAAATAGGCAGTCTCTCTATTTCTGAAGCGCTTTCAAATATGTTTTTAACAGCATTTAATTGAAGGGTTAAATCTTGTTGAGTTGCTTTATTTCTAGCCTCTGATGATCCTTTAATATCAATCTGTCCGTAAAGTGGATAAATATTTTCAAAAGCTATCTTTTTAAAAATAGCCTGCTCACCATTCATTTCAGATTTAATAAAATTCTTCGCTTCTTTTTCAAATCGCCAATGCACACTTGGATGAATAGAGGTACATTCTTTTTGAATAATCGCTTCTATTAAATTTTCCTCTTCGCTTTTTGATCTTTCAACTGCCGATATAATAAATGGCATAACATCAATTAACTTATTGGCATTTATACTATTAAGAACCTGAGGTTTACTTGATACTATTTCTAATATACCCATCAAACCTTTATCGTTAGCTATGGGTGCAAAAATGGCACTTTTAATACCTTGTTCGTGCAATACAGCAATATGTGGCGCTTTCCCTTTAGATTGTTTATACGCCTTTTCCACATCTGAAATGGAAAAGTATTTATTTTCATTTAGCAACCTATCGTAAGACCAACTACATAAAGCACCTTCGCAGCAAACACTTTCTAAATTATTAATTAAAAAACTGTCTATTCCAACACCATAAACGCGCTCAAATGTTTGCTCTTCATCGTTAAAGATTGAAAAACCAACTTTTAGATCATTTATCCCTAAAAGGGATCTAAAGATTTCATGAAAGTCTTCCATAAAACCTTCATCATTTCTCTTGTCTTCACCTATAAGATTAGACTTGATATTGGATATAGATTGGTCGTCTGTAACATCAAAAATATTTGATATGACAAACCCTCTGAATATATAGCTGTTTGGTGGAAATTTCTCTTTCCAAAGATCTATATTTTCAAAATTATCTAGTAATTCATCGTAATCTTCCTGTGTAATCTTTTTAGCTGCTTTAGTTGGAACGATTTCACAAAAATCTGCATTATACAATATTTTATAATAGCGAAGTATACCATTAGCATCTGGTATTTCGTAATAAAATGGTCTTTTAAAATTTAAATTATGGCCATAACAGAAGTTCAAAATGATAGTACATGCAATAATGTATGTGTCATCCTTCGGCATATTTTTTATTTGAAGCTCAAAATCATCACCAGCAGTTTTAATAATACTTTTAAATCGTTCTGACGAATTAAAAATTAAATTGTGAAAAGGAACGGATGCCGTTTTTATTTCATTCTTAGTAAGCACTGGACTAAACGAATCTTCAAGAATAATCGCTATTTCTTTTGCTCTTTCTTTCAATATCGAAAAATCACTAAAACCTTCTTTTAATTCTGGGTAGGCTTGAGCTGTATCTAAAATACGTTTTGCTCTGGCCGCGACAAATTCATCATCACTTTTTGCCAAAGTTTCATAATGCTTGAGCAGCAAATTAAAGCTCACTTTTAAATTTAAAGGAGATTCAATATTATCGTTAATATCCATAATATTTGATTTCTTAGAATACAAATTTACAAATTATTGGGTTAGTCGATATAAACTAGACTTGATAACACTAGAAATGTTACAAGTTTAAATGTTAAATTTTACATTTTTATATTCTTTTAATTTCTACCTAACAAACTCTAATTAAAAAACCTTTAGTCTTTTGCTAAACAAATAAATTTCGACTTATTAAAATTGATTATAGTTCCTGTTTTTACAACAGTGCCTCTCTAAAAAAGAAATCTTTAAACCACGCCTCTAAAATCTTATAATTTGAATTTTTAACAATTTTTTTATATAAAAAATAAGAATTTAATAATTTTTATTATATTTAATTACATACTAACTAATTAAAAATAATATTATGTTCACAAAAACAAATTTAATTTCGACAATTATTACTGCCATATGGGGATTTCTAGGTGGCTGGCTACTTTGGGGAATTATAGGAGACCCCATGTTAGCCAATCATACGGTTACTTCTGGCCTTATGAAAGAAATGCCAGATATGGCTATGCTGGCTATTGGCTGCTTAGTCGTTGGTTTTGCATTTTCCACCTTATATTCGAAATGGGCACGGGGTACACATGGTTTCTCTCACGGTATTCAATTTGGTATATGGATAGGCATTTTAATAGGTTTAGGCAGCGGACTTATCGATCATTCCACATCTAACCTTTTAGATTTATCTGGCACCCTTGCCAACGCTCTAATTTACATAGTCCATTTCGCTATAATGGGTGTTTTGGCAAGTTTAGTTTATGGTAAATTTGCTATAGAATAATAATATCGACTCAGACTAATTCAAATAAAAAGTGTCTCAAATAAGTATTTGAGACACTTTTTATTTATGGAGTAATTAAAGGAAACTACTGATTTCCTTTTTTATAATCTTCTAAAAATTTAGCTAAACCAATATCTGTTAAAGGGTGCTTAAGTAATCCTTTAATTGACGACAATGGTCCTGTCATAACATCAGATCCCAATTTAGCGCAATCTATTACGTGCATGGTATGACGTACTGAAGCCGCTAAAATTTGAGTATCGAAAGCATAGTTATCATAAATTTGTCTGATTTCTGCAATCAAATTCAAACCATCGGTAGAAATGTCATCCAATCTACCAATAAATGGCGATACATAAGTCGCTCCCGCTTTTGCAGCTAACAATGCTTGTCCTGCAGAAAAAACCAAGGTAACATTGGTTCTTATCCCTTTATCTGAAAAATATTTACAGGCTTTAATACCATCTGCTATTAATGGTAATTTCACAACGATTTGCGGATGTAAAGCTGCTAATTTCTCTCCTTCAGATACCATCCCTTCAAAATCGGTAGATATCACTTCTGCACTAACATCACCATCAACTAAATCACAAATTTTTTGGTAGTGTGCTAAAATATTTTCAGCACCCGTAATACCTTCTTTTGCCATTAATGATGGATTGGTCGTCACACCATCTAAAACACCTAAAGCTTGAGCTTCTGCAATATCATTTAGGTTAGCTGTATCTATAAAAAATTTCATCTACTTGTATTTTTTTGTTTTATTTATATGATTAAATTTTAGCCACAGATGCTTCATTTAAATATTCAATTACATTTTGGCATACTTTTTCTCCTGTAAAGCCAAACTTTTCATCTAAAACACCTGCAGGTGCTGAATATCCAAAATGATCTACTCCGAAAACCTTACCGTTTTCACCAACAAGCCCTTCTAAGTTTACTGGTAAACCAGCAGTTAAACCGTATAAAGGTTTGTTCTTTGGAATCACACTATCTTGATACTCTTTAGATTGAAGTCTAAACACACCTTCTGAGATTATTGAAGCTATATTTACTTTAATATTCTCTCTTTCTTCAAGTAATTTTGCTGCTTCGACCAAAGTTGACACTTCAGACCCGTTAGCGATTAACACGGCATCTGGATTCTCAACTTCTTTTACTAAGTAACCTCCTTTTTCTGCTGCTAAAGCTTCTTGATATCTTGACTCACCTTGAGCTGGAACATCTTTAATGCCTTGTCTGGATAATATTAAACCAGAAGGTGTATTAGTATTTTCTAAAGCCATTTTCCATGCAACTGCTGTTTCAGCTGAATCTGCTGGACGTAATGCCAAGAAACTATTTTTACCACTATGGTTTTTAAGTTTTTCTAATAATCTTATTTGTGCTTCTTGCTCAATCGGTTGATGTGTAGGACCATCTTCTCCAACACGGAACGCGTCGTGCGTCCAAACATATTTAACTGGTAATTCTTGAATACCGCTTAAACGAATGGCTGGTTTCATATAATCTGAAAACACAAAGAATGTTGCTACTACTGGAATAATACCACCGTGAAGTGCAAGTCCGTTAGCAATACAAGCCATGGTTAACTCGGCAACACCTGCCTGTAAGAACGAACCGCTAAAATCACCCTTTTGAAGTGCCGATGTTTTCTTTAAGAAACCATCTGTTTTATCACTATTGGATAAATCTGCAGATGACACAATCATATTTTCTACATGCTCGGCCAAATACCCAAGTACATTAGACGACGCCGCTCTTGTTGCTATACCAGCTTTGTGTTCTACAGATTCAAAATCTAATTCGGGTAGTTCTCCCGATAAGAAGAAGTCTAATTTATTTGAAAGTGTTTCGTTTTCCTTTCTCCATACCTCAATTTCTGCTTTCTTCTTAGCTGCCTTTACCGTCTTTTCTTTTACGAGTGTTTCGTAGAAAGCACTAACATCTTCATATTTATCAAAAGGAGCTTCTGGGTTAGCACCTAAATTCAATAAGGTTTTTGTATAATCTGCTCCTGTATTACCAATAGGTTGCCCGTGTAACTCACAGTATCCTTCAAACATACTACCATCGGCTGCCACACAACCTTTACCCATAATAGTTTTACCAATTATAAGTGTTGGTTTTTCAGTTTCGTTATTGGCATCTGTTAATGCTTTTCTTATCTCGTCATGGTTATGTCCATCGATAGTAACAACTTTCCAACCCCAAGCTTCATATTTCATAGCTGTATCTTCAGTAGTCACCTCGTCTGTTGATGTAGATAACTGAATATCGTTAGAATCGAAGAACATGATAAAATTACTTAACCCTAAATGACCAGCAATTCTACCTGCACCTTGTGAAATCTCCTCCTGAATACCACCATCTGAAATAAAACCATAAATTTTGTGGTTGATCCAATCTCCAAATCTTGCTTCTAAAAACTTAGCCGCAATGGCTGCCCCAACTCCCATCGTATGTCCTTGTCCTAATGGACCTGATGTATTCTCTATACCTCTGGCCACATCAACTTCTGGATGACCAGGTGTTATAGACCCCCATTGCCTGAAGTTTTCAACATCTTTTTTCTCATAATTTCCTAAAAGGTAGTACTGCGCATACATTAAAGTAGATAAGTGCCCAGCATCCATAAAAAATCGATCTCTAAACGGCCATGCCATATCTGATGGATCGTAATTGAAGAACTCAGAATATAAGATATGCATAAAGTCTGCACCTCCCATAGGGCCACCAGGGTGTCCTGAATTCGCTTTTTCTACCATAGCTACAGCTAATGCTCTAATATTATCTGCTGCCTGCTGATCAATTTTTTTATTCATTTTAAAATTAGGATTTATGTTTAATACCTTACTATTAATACTATATTTTATTTAATAGATTTTCATCTAAAAAATATTTTTTGCAAATATATAACCTTTAACCTGTTAGGTATTACTAAAATCAAATAATTTAATAACAACTATTAACATATTTGTTAAATAAATACTTTCCTTTAAATTAATGAATGCAAATAGTACAGAATAAAGAAAAAGAAAGCACCAATCCTAGTCATATTAAATCTAAAAACCTACAAATATAGCAAAGTCTAAAACCGTGCTCATATACAATCTTCAATGTCTAAAATATTTACCTTTTTCAGAAAAAACGGATAGAAAAAAGGACAGAAAAACCAAATAAACTATTTGATATCAAACACCTAAACCTACAAAAAATCTATTTATGGTATTTGTATCGTATATATGAAGAATTATTTGAATAAATATAAAAAATTCTTATCTTTAAATTTGTTTTAACAAAATATGTTAAAACAAATTAAACCCAAATCTACAATTAAGATGAAATTTAAAACAATTAAAAAAACAGCAAAATTTACTGTATTCCTATTTATTGTATGCCTTGTAGGATGCGTTACTGATGACCCCGTAATGGAAGACCCTGACGGAAACACCCCAGGAGAGGATCCACCACCAACAGAAAACACCAATATTTCAACAACATTGAAAGCCAGTAGACTTAGTGGCCCTGCTCCATTAGCCGTACAATTTGATGCTATTGGAACGACTCATGAAAATGATGACCTGGATACTTATCGAGAATTGGGCTATCATTTCACGTTTGATGACCCTACTAGTGGTACATGGAAGCACAGTGGTAAATCTAAAAACTCTCAGATTGGAGGTCCAATTGCTGCACACGTATTCGAAACGCCTGGAACATATACAGTTCGGGTAAGAGCCCAGGATAGTGCGGGTAATTTTGATGACGAATCTGTTATTATTGTTGTTACCGATCCAGATACAGTTTTCAGCGGTGAGAAAACTGTGGTAATAAGTAAGACTGGCAATACGAGTGGAGCACCATCTGGAGCTCAATTATTAACGAACCAAACAAGCTGGCCGCAATGGGAATCTGGAAAACGTTACTTACTAATGGCTGGGCAAGATTTTTCTTCGTTTGGAGATATTCGTATATATAAAAATGAAAATATACAGGTTGGAAAAATTGGTTCTGGTGCAGATCCCATTGTTAAACAAGTCAACGTAGACCGTGGAACGGCTCCTTCAAATTGGTCAAAGGGAGTGGTTATATCAGATTTAAACTCGGAACGCGTTACTATTCCTAACTCATCGGAAGATGTTTATGTTATTAGAGGTTCTAATGGCGGTATTAGTATTGGAAGCTCTGTTAAACATTGGGTAGTAGAAAAAGGAAATGATGATTTAATATGGCCAGAAAACATCTTTATTTATGAATCCAGAGGTGTTGGAGCATGGGTATTATCTAGAGGACTTAATATATTAGGAGTTGAAATGTCTGACCCTAGAGAACATAATATTAGAACTGCATATTTAGTAAAAGCTTTTATTGCTCATAATTTACTATACAGAGCAGCTCGCACTAAACACAATATTAAAATACATGCAGAAGGCATCTTAGAAAATGAAAATGAAAGATTAGTGAAAAACAGTCTATCTAGTGCGACTAGATGGGTTGTAGTAGCTAATAACACAATGGGCAATGGTGAACCTCAACCTAATGGATGGGCAATGACGGTTTGTGCCGAAAATGGTAATAAAGTACAAGGCGTTCATGATGTTATTGTAGAGAATAACAACTTCGCTTCTCAATATAACGTTGAAGTTATTTTAGGCGGTGCCAGACTTACAGAAAGAGGCAACACTAGTATTGAAGAATACAAGCTTAAATTGAGTAACAGTGTACATCAATTACCAGCTTCGTGGGATGGACCATATTTTACAGATGCAGAACAAATTATACCAGAGGCCCCTGGATTATAATTTTTAACATTTTATTAAAGCTAACGGAGGCTGAATTATTTGATTTACAACTTATAATTCAGTCTCCATTATTTTACTCCAATTATTTTATCCCTCAAAGTTATAATCTATAAATAAGACAAAACAGTGAAGCTTGGCTAAAAGCGTTAACAAAAGAAATAGGATTTGGTTTTAATCACAAAATTCTTGTTGACAAGAAACTTTCACAAAATCGTTTTCTCATAAAGGGTTTCAAAAAACAAACAAATATATTTCGTGATTATTTATATTTATACAATAATATTAAACATACACTTTCCCACGACTTAATTATAAAAAATGACCGCTGCTCCCGTTGTTGAATACTTTTCAAATTATTGGCCTTTAGATGATCTCGCTATCGGCATTCTTAACGATCGAATTATTGAAAAAAAAATTGAAACGGAGAGCTTTTATATTAGAACAAGGTGAAGTGTGCAACCATTTTACTTTTGTTGTTAAAGGCTGCTTGAAAATGTATAAAGTTGACACAAAAGGAAGCCAGCACAACCTTCAATTTGCTGTGGAGAATAATTGGATATCCGACTATGGAAGCTTTTACAATAATGAGTCTAGCGACTTAAACATTGAGACCTTAGAACCATCACTCCTTTTACAAATCAAAAAAAATGATGTCTTTCATTTATTTGATCATTCCTCCTTATTTGATAGAAATATTCGCATTATTATTGAAAACTCATTTATTGAACAGCAAAAAAGGGTACTTCAAACTATTAGTTCGACAACGCAAGAACGGTATCTGTATTTTTTAAAAAGATATCCCAATCTATCCAATCGCATCTCCAACGTGCAAATAGCCTCCTACATAGGTGTTACTCCCGAGTTTTTGAGTATGGTACGAAAAAAGCTATCAGGTAAATAAATATTTTTCTTAAACTATCTTATTGTTTCGCTCCAAAAACTATGCTTAGGTTTGGGCCATAAAATGATATGAAAAAATAGCAATCGTTTTTGTTAAAAGATGCTTAGTAACATACGAAAGATATTTTTACTAGCGGTAACAGTCATGCTTGGTATCTCTTTCCTATAATGAACATAAAAAACATGAATATGATTATTGAAATCACCAAATTTAAGCTCAAAGACGGAATAACCGAAGATGAATTCAACAAAGCTTCACTAGAATTTAACAAAACCTATTGTATGCGTTGCCCAGGGCTTATTCGCAGACATTTAGTTAAAACCGAAGTGGGATATATGGATATTTTTTTATGGAGGAGTCAAGAGGATGTAGAAAATGTACAAAAAACATTCATGCAAGATGAAGATGCCGTTAAATTTGCAAAACTACTGGATTCAACAAGTTTTGAAATGAAGAATTATGAAGCCATAGGTGTTTATGACTTTTAACTAATAACCTGCTTAATCAATTATTTTAATCTAACAACTGAAATTTCTCCAATTTTTGTTTCCCAAAAATTATAATATTTAATAATATCAAAGCTACTAAACCTGTTGCAAAAAAAGCATAAAACAAGGGATGTACAGTGGTCAATATAAATTCGCCTATAAGATTTGCAATAAACACTCCTAAAGCCATGGAGACGAAGCTAAAAATCGCAGCACCAATACCAGCGATATGGCCTATAGGCTGCATAGCTAATGCACTTAGGTTTCCGAAAATAAATCCTAGGAACAAAAACTGAAAAAAGAGAAATAACATCAATATGGTAATACTTGGATTTTCTGAATTATAAAAAGCGAATAAATAGATCAATGATGTAAGAGAAAACAAGTATAAAGATATGGTGACCAAATTATGCATTCCATACTTTACAACGAAACGCCCGTTTAAAAATGTAGAAATCCCAAAAACAAAGGACAATGCCGCAAACACATAAGGAAACTCTTTTATAAGATGGTATTGATCTTGAAAAATTTGTTTGGAAGTACTCAAATAAAGAATAAAAATACCTTCCATAAGACCCGCCATTATTGTATAAATTAATGTTTGCTTATGCTTTACGAATTCTTTAAATCCATTAGTAAATAGCTTTCTTGATAATCTTGTTCGTTTCTCTTTAATCAACGTTTCTTCTTGTCTGTACTTAAACCAAAATATTGTTATCAGTATAAAAAGTATCTGAAAATAAAAAATAGCTTGCCAATTAAGTGTGTTTAAAATTAATTGTCCAATCATTGGAGCTACCATAGGAACTAAGATAAATATTGCTGAAATAAAAGACATGATTCTGGCCATTTGATTGCCTTGGTAAGAATCTCTTATTATAGCCATACTAACTGTTCTTGGTGCCGATAGCCCAATTCCCTGTAAAACTCTTCCGAAAAGCATTGTTTCTATACTTGTTGCTGTGGCACTGATAATACTTGCTATTACAAATAAACCGACACCTAAATATACCATTGGTTTTCGTCCAAAACTATCCGAAAGTGTTCCAAAAATTAATTCACCAACTCCAATACCTAAAAAAATCATCGTTATAACACCCTGTATATCTGAACCCTCTGCAACATTTAATGACACCCCTATATTTGTAAGACCAGGTAGAATGGCATCTATAGCTAATGCAACATTAGCCATTAAAAAGGCCATTAAAGCAATAAATTCAAATTCTGACATCTTTGTTTTTTTAATAAGACGACACATCGTTTCCTTCATTTTTAATTATTAAATGCTAGTAGTTAAAAAAATAATGTTCTTACAAAGAAACCGAAATTGTTAGTTGTAATGGCATTGGAATTAAACTGGTCAAAGTTAGTTGCCAATCCAAACTGGATATTCTCTCGTTGTAAGCCCAACCTAAATTGTTGATACCCTCTATCGTAATTATGAAAATCTGTAGTAACAAGAAATTGCATTTTAAAATAGCCTCTGTAATTTTCATTAAGCTTAGGACGGTATTCTAATAAAGCAAACTGAGAGTATTGCTTATACCCATTAAGATTCATAGAAGGAAATAAAACGAATAACAATTGTTGTGTGGTATAAGCATATTGTGCCCCTACATATACAAAAGCACCTGGTCTTTGTATTTCACCTCCTAGGCCAGCGGAGAAACCCTTGCCTATATTATAAGAAAACATACTTGAAATGAGGTATACATTTCTGGGATCTTCTTTATATTCTGCATCAAAGGTGGTGATATTAAAAAAACCAAACCGTTTCTCAAATATTTTTTTGTTTATAACATGCTGATACGATAGTGCCCTGTGTCCTCCAAAGATTTCCACAGGCAATGGAGGTTGTTGGGCCATTAATTTGCTCCAACAAACAAATGCTGTAATTAATATGATATACTTTTTAATTTTTTTCATAAATTAATGTTTTAACAATATTTGTTTTAACAAATATTGGGTAAAATTTTTTTATTCTAGCTTATCCAATAGCTTGTTTAAAATATCTACTTCTTGGTCAGACCATACATGGGTGGCACTTACAATGTCATTCACCACATTTTTTGTTTCCTCAACTTTCTTCAAGCCCTCTTTTGTTAAAGAGATTAAAATCATTCGTCTGTTTTCTTGTGGTACTTCCCTGTTTACTAAGCCTTTTTTCAACATCCTATCTATAATTCTTGTAACATCGGATGCCTGACTTATTAAAAGTTTCGAAATTTCTCCTGCAGATAACGGTTTTGGGTGTTTTGTATTCAACATTTTTAGCACATTAAATTGTACTTCACTAATACCATACGGTTTCAAGTGCTTAGCAAATAACGAAAAAAAACGATTACCTCTTACTTGAATATTGGCAACCACCTTTTCTCTAGGCGTTATATCTTTTTTTATTTGTTCTATATCTACAATTTTGCTTAGTTCCATATGCTTATCCAAAACAATATTTGTTTTAACAAATTTATAAAAATAATTTTAACCTCTTACAATAAAGTAATCAATAAAACAGAAATTAAATTAGTAAAGAGACCAAGAAAAATAGCTTAAACACTTTAAATAATGTAATTAAAAACTCATCATTTAATAATTGACGCATTTACTCAAATATTAGTGACTTAAACTTAATTTTGTCCAAATTGCTTCGAATTCTGCCTTAAAACAGTTATAAAGGTATCTATTTACAAAATTCAATAAGCTACAGCAAGTTTAGGATTTTATTAGGTTTGCATTATGAAGCTTTTGACCAAAACGACCAGGATGACAATGGTAGAGATATATTAAATTTGGGTGTAATTCAAACTAAATAATGCAATTTGATCAATTTACCAATTTTTGGTATATTTGAATATAAAATTATAAATGATGAAAAATACATCTATATCACTTGGAAATTATTTTGATCAATTTGTACAAAGTCAGGTTTCAGCGGGACGGTATAAAAATGTAAGTGAAGTTATCAGGGCTGGACTTCGACTTTTAGAAAATGAAGAAAGTAAAGTAATTGCTTTACGAAATGCAATACAAGAGGGTTTAAATAGTCCTCTAGTTGAAGATTTTGACTTTGACGAAAATTTAAAAAGATTAAAATCTGAAAAAAGAAAAAATGGCTAAAGTTATTTTAAGACAAAAAGCCATAAATGATTTAAACAATATTTGGGATTATACTTTTGAAAAATGGTCGGAAAAACAAGCTGACAAATATTACGCAACAATAAAAATTGCCTGTAATGGTATTGGAGAAAATCCTAATGTCGGAAAGGAATATGACGGAATAAATAAAAATCTTCTCGGGTTTAAATCTGGAAAGCATATTATATTCTATGAAATAATTTCAATTAATAGAATTGAAGTTATAAGAATACTTCATGAGCGAATGGACCTGAAAAACAGAATGACCGAATAAAAACTACACCCAACAATGAATATGAAATCATGGTGGCTTTCAGTACACCACGTTTCATATTCGACACGTTAGTAGACAGCTAGTTAATCTTATTGAACTTTTCCTGCATATTAATCAACTGATTTTCAGCCCTGAAAAATATTTTCATAAAAAAAAAAGTAAAAAAAACGATTTATTTATAATCATTCTTAATAGATTTGCGCAAGCATATTATTTTTATTTGTTCTAAATAAAAATAACGAATCTATAAGCGCCAAACCTTATTGAATGAAAAATATTTTTACAGGGATAAGCATCATAACGTCTTTACTATTTTCCTTTTCTTATGCACAAACAGGAAATGTAAAAGGTATTATTGTAAACAATACACAAATGCCACTATCAGGGGTTAATGTTTTAGTTAAAAATTCCACTCAAGGTGTTCAATCCAATGACTATGGAACCTTTGAAATTACAAATATTGTAAACGGCAATTATACACTTGTTTTTTCCTACATAGGTTTTAAAACAAGAGAAATTAACTTTACCATATCAAATAACGAATATAAATCTCTAGGAACCGTTGTATTATACGAAGGAAACGAACTTCTTTCTGAAGTTATAGTTAATAGCAACCGAAAGAATAAATTTTCTCGTAAAAAGACAGCCTATGTTTCAAAATTACCACTTAAGGATTTAGAAAATTCACAAATTTATAGTACGGTTACTTCAGAATTATTAGAGTCGCAAATAACCATAAACTTTGATGAAGCCATAAAAAATGCAACAGGTTTAAGTACACTGTGGCAAGCAACAGGGCGATCAATAGACGGTACAGGCTATTATTCTTTAAGAGGTTTCCCTGTACAACCTAGCCTTATTGATGGTGTACCTGGTTCTGTTTTTAGTTCGGTAGATCCCTCTTATATTGAAAGAATAGAAGTGCTTAAAGGACCGTCGGCCACATTGTTTGGCAGTACGGCTAATTCGTTGGGAGGCCTCATAAATGTGGTTACCAAGAAGCCTTTTGAAGGTTTTGGTGGAAGTGTTTCCTATATAATGGGGTCTTTCGATTCTCATCGAATTTCGGTAGACTTTAACACACCTTTGGGCGGTAAAAACGGGCCTTATTTTAGAATAAATAGTTCATACCTAAATCAAGGAAGTTTTCAAGATGCTGGATTCATAAAAACATTCTTTATTGCACCATCTCTTTCTTATAGAGTAAATAACAGACTTAACATATCCTTAGGTATAGAATATTCTAAAACAAAACAAACTAACCCCAGTATGATATTTTTAAGAAGAGGTTATCCACTTAATGGTACTTCTCCAAAAGAGTTTGGTGTAAATCCCGAAGCATCTTTTACAAATAATAATATCTATCTTGAAAACCCTGTTTTAAATACACGTTTTATAGCAGATTATAAATTATCAGATCAATGGACATCGCAAACGGCTTTTTCAAGTGGTAGTTACGAAAGTGAAGGCTACTATTCCTATTTATTGGAAGGTGCTGGTAAATTCTTTTTAAGACCATTACCAGACCCCAGTGACCCTACTTACCCTTTAATAGTTGGAAGCAATCTTTTTTTTGAAGGGTTATTACAAGAAGACATCCTCACTAGATTGGTTTTAGAACAGGATAGCGGTATTGAAAGTTTAAATCTACAACAAAACTTTACTGGGGATTTTAAATTAGGAAAAATAAGAAACAGACTTGTATTAGGCCTTGATTATGTAAAAAACACATCCTATAATAGAAACAAAGAAAATGATCCCAGTACTGGTTTTCCTCTTCTAAATGGATTCTTTTTACCCAATGGTGCTTTAATAGACAGTCCACTTACACCAGATGTTGTAGAAACAGAATACCCACATAGCCAGTCTGTCTTTAATCCTATTTTTGCAAACCTTCCTGCAAACAATATAGAGACAAAATCTCAAACTTTTGCCTTCTACGCTTCTAATGTTATTAACTTCACACCATCATTATCCGCGATGATAGGGCTCCGTTTAGACTACTTTAACCAAAACGGGGATAAATCTACCAAAGATGATGACTATACAAAAACCTCTTTTGCTCCAAAACTTGGAATTGTTTACCAGCCCATACTTAACATAATCTCTGTATTTGGTAATTATCAAACTGGTTTTATAAATAATGATCCTAGAATATCTGTAGACCTTAATTCTGGACAAACCATTGTTGAAACTTTACCCCCAACCAAAGCCACACAATATGAATTTGGATTTAAAAATAATCTTTTTAATAACAGATTAAATTTGGGCGTGAGTTATTACAATATTTCGGTGGAAGATATGAGGGCCAACGACCCAGTAAATGGTCAAACCAGTATTAATATAGACAAAATAGTTAGCCAAGGTATAGAGTTTGAAGTCAATGCAAATCCAGTTGATGGGCTAAACCTAAGAATAGGCTATTCTTATAACGACAGCAAAATTACCAAAACCATTTCACAAGAACTTTTAGGAAGGCGGAATATTGAATCTGGTCCAGAAAATGTGTATACAGCTTGGGTAGATTATCAATTTCAAGAAAATGGCTTTTTAAAAAATATAGGCTTAGGAGTAGGTCTTAATGGAGCTTCTAAATACAATACTATGAACAATGGTGTGTCGGGGCAATTTGAGTTACCTAGTTATACCATTTTTAATGCATCTGTTTATTACGAAACCTCAACATTTAGAGTTGGAATAAAGGCAAACAATTTCACAGACGAAGTTTATTACAAAGGATGGAGCACCATAATACCACAACAACCTAGAGCATTTTTAGGAAATGTGATTTATAAATTTTGAGTTAGTTTAGTTAACAAGCAACTCTAGGAAACATAAACAAACCTAGGGTTGCTTAGCTTTTAAAAATACAAGATGATAACAAGTAGTATTTTATTCATTTTTTTAGGAAGTTTTATACTGTACAACACCTCCAAGGCGGTAGTATTAAGTTCAAATTTGAATATTGAAAAGGGGATACAAAACAATCGCTTTTCATCAAAAATTGCAGGGTTATGTTTTTATATCATGGCCTGTGTTATCACCATTCTAACTTTTGGTTTAACTTCTGGTATTCTGTTTTGGCTTTTATCTTCTATTTTAATTTTAGGCCTTATTGTTATCATCTACCCTTTAAAACAAATAGCTTATAAACATATTATCATTTTATTTTCAGGCTTTTTTATTCTTGAACTATTATTTTAAAACATGCCAGCAAATCCAAAACACCTTACAAAATCACCATGGCATCAATTCGCAAAAATTTCTGCAGGAATTGTTGGAGGCTACATTATTACCTCATTATTTCATATGTCTTTAGCCTTATGGTTACCCAATCATCGAGAAATATTAATTACATCCATATTTACTTCATTTATCTTATGGGGGGTGCTTCTTATAATTCCCTTTTTATATAAAAATGGTTGGAAAGCGTGGTTATTATACGTTGTTATAATGTTTGTTTTATTTGGAATATACTATTTAGGAAATCAAAACAACCCATTTGTATAATGAGTAAAAGAAACTACAATGTATTTTTTAACACACATACCGTAAGTGGTATTGTTATTAGCGTGGCTCTATATATTATTTTTTTTGCAGGTGCGTTTGCATTAATAAAAGAAGAAATACAGATTTGGGAAGAAGGGCATCAAATTTCAAATATAGAAAGGCATAATATTGATTATGACCATATTTTAAAAAAACTAGATACTAAATATGAGTTAAATGGTAGAGACCTGCAGCTAAATATAGAAGGTAAAAGTGACCATACATTCATTTATATGCAGGCTAGCAAGGATTCTTTAGCTTCTAAAAAAGGGAAACAAAGTAATTACCTATATGTAGACATAAACTCTGTTGAATCTCACACTTATTCAGAACAATACAGCTTAGGAGAGTTTTTATATCGGTTACATTTTTTTGCCCAATTACCTAACATTGGCATGTACTTATCTGGATTTGCAGCATTATTTTTTCTATTTGCTATAATCACTGGTGTTATAGTCCATTGGAAAAAAATCATTCCTAATTTTTTTGCTTTCAACCCCAAAATAGCTTTAAAACGCGTATGGACCGATGCGCATACGGCACTAGGAATTATTGGGCTTCCTTTTCAGTTTATTTTTGCCGTTACTGGTTGTTATATGTGCTTGGCTATTTTTACCTTGATTCCTGCAAACATATTATACAATAACAATCAGGACAAATTAATGGAAGATTTGCGCCCCGATAGAGTAAATAATGAATGGATTGCAACATCTGATAAAAAAATACCTAGTTTTAATGATTTTATAAAGAGATCTGCCTCTCGTTGGGACCATTTTCATTTGCAAAGAGGTTTTATAAAAAACTATGGAGGAACAAACATGAAATATATCCTAACTGGAGAACTCGAAGATAATGAGCGTTTTATTGGTTTAGGATATTTCATTTTAGATCCATATACTGGAAAAATTGAAAGGAAAAAAAACCCGAATAACTTAAAATATACTCAAGATACGCAGCGCCTAATGGACCGTTTACATTTTGCAAATTTTGGAGGGCTTCCTATAAAAATAATATATTTTATTTTAGCATTGGTCACTTGCTTTGTCATTATTACCGGAGTGCTAATTTGGATTGAAGCCAGAAATAAAAAAAGTATGACCACTAAACAAAGACTTTATACTGCAAAAGTAGGTCATATTTACCTTGCTATTTGTTTATCCATGCTCCCTGTAACTGCGTTAGCATTCATTTTTGTAAAGGTTTCCAACGGATATTTTACAGACAAACAGACTGCCATATATTGCTTTTATTTTATAACATGGCTAATTGCGATCTTGGTTTTTAGATTTAAAAGAGATAATTATCTTACTAATAAATACAGTTTATTACTCGGTGCTATTTTAGGTTTTTTTATACCAATAATAAACGGAGTAGTTTCTGGAAACTGGTTATGGGTAACATTAAAACAGCATCAATATGATATTTTATTAGTGGACACAACATGGATAATTATAGCATCTGTGTCTTTTCTATTTTACCTTAAAATTACACCACAAATCAAAACTCAAAGTGCCTTCTACAAAAATCCTATTGATATGGTAGATCAATAAGGTGGTATAGAGCTTAGAAGAGAGAAAATATTTGAATTCTTAGATTGGTATTGAAGAAAATACAACTATTTAAAAGCTTTATTTTGGAAGCTTAGTTAATATGTTTTTCAAAATACCAATGTACTATCCATTTCCAAAAAAGTATGAGAAGCAAAACCTAAACGAGTAGCATTGTGTGATAGCGCATAATATGCCGCCGAAGTTAAATATGGTAAGGCGTATTTTTATACGGGCCTAATTACAATTTGAATCTAGGTTTACAAAGAAAATTTTTAAACAAAAATTTAATTGTTCTTTTCAAGGTGTTTTGGGTTGGCAGGCATCTACTTCTTTTTAGGTTGTACAAGAGGAAAGAGCAATGCCACTAGACTGCATATTGTCATCAAAAAAATCAGCTCCATAAAAACATTTATGCCTAAACCAAAATGGACGTTAAGCACATAATCAACCCCGTAATTTTAAAAAACAAGGAACAGCTTTGTATTTGTTTTGCCACTATATTTTTGTACAGTGCCGCCTTTTTTGAAGTATTGTAATATGGGTAAGCCTACAAGAAATAAAATAGTCGACAATGGAATCAGTGAATAGACTAAAATGCTATCAGTTAGTTAAACCAGCCTAAAGGACTTTGCCTCAATAGACTGGTTTTATAAAAAATCTAAATAAAAACGAAAACCAATTTTAGAAATGGTAGTGTTTCCTATTTCTTCAATTTATCAATTCGTAAGATATAATCATAACCACCAACAATTTCAATACCTGGTTTTACGGCTCCGGTGCTGGGGTCTACTTCCCATATGTAATCTTTTTCAGTTTCAGTATTTATTATAATATAAGCTTTTCCATTGTCTACCAGTACACTATTTACGGTAGTTGCATTATCTAGGGGAAGTTCTAATTTTTTTACCAATGAGGATGTTCTTAAATCGACTAATGCAAAACGACCTCTGTACGATTCGTTTTCTGATATTTGTCCATCTGTGTAGCTAATTATGGCTTTTCCATTCCCTATATAGGTCATCCCGTCTGTTTCGCTTCCTAAGGTTTCTGTAAGATTAAAGAAATAATTTTCATCAAAAGTTTTATCTCCATTTTTAATGCGAAATACAGCAGATGGGTTGTTTTTTTCATATACGAAAGAAGGAACAAGCATCATATAAATATCATTCAATTCGTCTTTTGTAGAAGTGGGTTCCCACATATCACCACCACCAGCAGTGCCCAAAGTACGGGTTTCTTCACTTACTGAAGCAACATTCATAGACGGATAAGTGATTTCGGCTAAGTAAATGGGCAAATCTCCTGTTTCTGGCCATTCTTTGGTGTAATTGAAAGTTAGGAAAATTTTACCGCTGTTATATTCACTACCGGCAATCTGTAGATATAGATACTCATTTGGAATAGCAGGAAGTTCAAGATTGCCATTGTTTATTTCTAAGGTTTCAGTGTTTAAAACGGTATAAATAACCTCGTTGTAATCACCATTGTATCCTAGGAAAACCAAAGTGGTGTCATCAACCCATAAATGGTCGTTAATAGCATTTTGATAGGTAAACGGCACTTCTTTTACCACTTGCATTTTATCATCTTTATATTCAAACTTGGTCATTTTACCAAAATCGGTACTAGAGCTTGGGTAGTAATAGTAGCCATCACCATTGGCAACTATACCGTAATCGGCCTTACTGGTCACTTCATCTCCATTACCATCTAAACTTACGCTACCCGTTGTGATATCATTCACCCCTGCAACATATTGGGTGGTGTTGGGCCAAGTACCCAGTTGCAACCAAATGGCAAATTTAGATTTTCCATCGTCTACAGAAGGAGGAGTTTCACTTCCTCTGTTGTCAGTTTTTGAGCAAGAAATAAGTCCTATTGCGAAAATTGCACACAAGACCTTAACATAAAAAGAGGGTTTTACTAAGTGTTTCATTTTTATAGTATAATTAAATAATTGTTTCATTTTTTTCCTATTTGATATGTAATTTGTTATTTGATAAAATAGCGGAATTTTATTGAAAAAGCCCGACCTGGTTTTTGTAGCCTAAAATTGTCGTAAGCCAATTGGTCGGTAATATTTCTACCCTCCACAGCAATGTTGTATCTACCGCCTTTAAAGGAATAGGAAAGTGATACGTTTTGAATATACTGGTCTGGAATGGTGTTTATATTGTCTTTGTTTCCATAATTTTCCCAAGTAAGATAGTACCAGTGCACATATTGAAAATCCCAGTTGAATTGCAAGCGATTGCCTTTTTGGTTAAATACATCTGATTTTCCAATTCCAACGGAGGCATTCCCAAATAACCAAGGTCTATTAGGCAACTGGTTTTTATAAGTAGGCGATTCGGTGCCCAAATTAGAACCAAATGGATATTGAGTATTGTCTACGGTTTTTTGATAGGTAACGTTGGCAGTGGCATTCAAAAAATTTCCATAACTGTACTTTACCTCTGCATCTACACCCTGCACCAAGGCTTTTGAGGTGTTTTCATACCGTATTACCCGCGAGTTGGATTGATAGGCCACTGGAGCTATGAAATTTTCAGCATCACGTATAAAAGCACTTGTTTCAAAAAATAGACTTTGGTTTTTAAAATTGGCCCCATAAAACAGCCCCAAATTATAATTATTACTGCTTTCTGGTCCCAAGTCACTGTTGGAAACAACTGTATATCCGTTACCGAAAAGCTCGCCTACTTCTTGTAATCTATAGGCTTTTTCGTAAGAGGCTTTAAGACCAAAATTTTCTTTGAAATTGTACCTTGACCCTATACCGTAACCTGTATAATCGTTCCATTGGGTCAAAATGGCTCTTTCTCTTGAACCTTCAACTAAAGCAAAAGGCTCATCTAATTGCAATCCATAATATTTTATAAAAAAAGTGTTAGTGAGTTTTTTGTTCCAAAATTGTTGTTGGTACGATAGCCCAATATTGTGCTTTGCCAATTTTCCAGGGGTGTCGTCCTCATCTACATCCAAGGCATCCCAATTAAAGTTCTTTACATTATCAAAGGTGTAATTAATGCCTAAGGAATGTTGTGGGCTTACTTTATAGCTTAAATTTGTACGTATGAATTTCTTGGAGCGCTTAACATGGAATATGGATGCCCCACCCCCTTGTTCGGCACTGGGAAGGTCGTCCAAATAAAAACCATCCCAATAATATTGTCTGTATAAAGTATCGGTAACCTTATATTTATCTTCCGATATCGAGGCGAAAATGCTTAAATCCATTCCTTTTGTCACGATATCTTTTTTAGAATACCTGAGAGAACCAGAATAGGCACTTCCATTTTGCACTACTCCGCCATAGACTATATCTTGATTGGTGCCCGTCTGAATTTCCTTATCGGTTTCGGAATAACTACCTCCAATATATAAGACATCGGCCCAAGATTTATCCACCAATCCCAATTCTAATTGCCCCAATGCCGTTTTGTACTGGTCATGAAACCTTTTGTGGTCACCTGTAACGAACTCTGAATTATCTTGGTCGATAACCCGAATGGTACGCACCCCGTACATGGTATAGTCGTTATCTGAATAATTGATAAATCCCGAGGCTTTAAGAACCAATCCTGTTTTTTTGTTTCTATGCTGCCCTGTTAATGACAACCTATGGGTGTTGAAAGACCCCAAACTATAGGAGGCATCTAAATAATCCATAACGTTTTGATTGGTAATAATGTTCACCGCCCCGCCAAGGGCATCGGAGCCTAGGTGAACGGGTACCACTCCTTTATATACCACGACCCTTTCGGCAATATTAATGGGGATATTGTTTAAAGACATGCCACTTCCCATCACGTCTAAAGGAATACCATCGATAAAAAACCGAACAGCCCTGCCAGAAAGACCGTTTATAGAAAATTCAAAGTCTGAGCCCATACCGCCTTGTTCCCTAACTTTAACTCCCGTACTCTTATTAAGTACCTCGTTTAGGTTCAAGGTGGTATTTGAAAGTTCTTTTAGTTCAATGGCATTAACGCTCAGAGGAAGTTCTTTGGTTTGGCGCGATTTTGATTTGCCCATTACCGTGACCTCATCTAAATCACTGGAGGCTTCTTTTAAGGTAAAATGGTGGGTTACATGCTTTCCTTTTTCTAATTTAATCGGTTTTTCAACCGAAGCAAACCCCAAATAGGATACGACAAGGGTATATTTTCCTTCGGGTCCCGAAAATTTATAGTTGCCGTAGTCATCAGCGACCGCTCCATGTTGAGTGTTTTTTAAACTCACATTGGCAAAACTTACAGGACTTCCGTTTTGGGTTTTAATTGTCCCAGAAATTATAATGCTATTATTTTGGGAGTGCCCAATAAAACCCCATAAACATAGGGTTGCCAATAGCAAATATTTGGTATATTGCGTGTTCACTTTTAATTGTTGACAGTTAAAGGTTAAACCTAGGCCGTTTTAATGGTTTAGGACAGTCTAGGTAGGTACGAACTACCTAGGCTTTTTTTATTTATTCATTATTAACTTAGAAAAAACTGTAATCGGGGAAAATGTGCCTTAAAGCCAGCCTCGTCCACTAAATGGGTTTTTTCTGTTCCATTTTTATCTTTTACATTGAAAGCAAAATATCTTAAACCCTTTTCAGGTTTTATACCTGCATTTTTTGCTGTAAGCTTTCGATAAGCAACAGCTCTTGTATTTGTATGCCTTATTTCTACTTTGCCAGAAAAGACAACTTCACTTTTTGTGTTTTTCCAATAAATAATGGTTTCTTCAATACAATCATTGTTTATCAAAGTGAAGTTTGTTCCTCTAATAGGAATTTGCTTACTGCTTTCAACACAATCATTATTAATTGCCATTGATGGATTTACCACTGTGTTATTAAAAATGAGCATTGATTTATAGCCTATAAACAACAGAATAATGCATGCCGCCGCATAACTGATTATTTTTTTATACAAAACAGTAGGTACGTTAAAAACTTGTGATACTTGTTGCCATATTTGTTGTTTATGGACTTCTTTTTCTGCTTTATTGGAAAGTTGTAAAGGCACATCGTCAAAAGTGTCCGATGCCAACCATTGTTCAACAGCCTCCCTTTCGGCTTTGGTACAATGCCCCTTGTAATACTTTTCCAAAAGTTTATCGTCTACTTGCATTTGCGTTCAATTTTTGGGTTGAATTTAGAGCTGTATTTAATGCTTCATTATAGTAGTAGCATAACTTCTGTTTTACCGAAGTATAAAGTGTATTTTTTTTAGTTTATTGGAAAATTCCTAAGCTATAAAATAAGCCTAGACATGCTAGAAGCTTTGAATCATATAGGTTGTACACTTAAGTTTGATTTTAAAAACTTTAAGGCTTTGCTGATATGATATTCCACCGCCCGTTCGGTTATTTGTAATTGAGACGCTATTTGTTTGTTGCTCAATCCTTGTTCGCGGCTCATCTTAAATACATTTCGGCATTGACATGGCAATTTATCTACCAAAACAGCCAATTCTTCAACCAATAATGAAAAAGAGACATCGTTTTCCGTACAATTGGCCGCATCGCAATAATTCTCACAGGCTTTGTTCAAATTTTTTTCCTTGATGGCCTTGTTCCTATAATATTCCGAAACTTTTAGTTTTGCGGCACGTGCCAAATAATTTTCAATGTTCTTTATCTGTAAACTATCTCGTCGTTCCCAAAGCGATTTAAATATTTCTTGGGTCATGCCCTGAGCCAACTCAACTTTTTTAGTATTGTTATAGCAAATGGCATAGACTTTTTCCCAATAGATATTGTATACCTTTTCAAACTTTTTAGGAGTTTTAAAGTCGGTGATACGAAGAGTTGTAATATTTGGCTTTTGAAATGACAATTATTCCAGCAATTTTTTTTGCCAAAGGTAATCTTATTTAGAACAATTCCAAATAATCGTATTTTTACTTTTATACGGCTCCCTTTTAATTACCTATAAACATTGACTTTACATCATGATAAATCTTGTTAAAATTCTCATATAGCACCTTTGATGAAAACGCTTTATTTCTTTTGGAAGTTGTTTTTCAATTTTCTGTAACCTGAACCTAACTTTTTTAAAATGCCGAAAAAGCACACAACCAATTATTGCCAAAAAACTTTGTTTATAAAGACCTAAAAGGTTTCGGAATCCAACTTATATTCATCATACCATCCTATTCCTAACAGCGATTCCAATGTTGTTGTCAATAAAGAGCAAATACATGCCCTACATATTTCTAATTTGGGGAACTCAGATGGGGGCTTGTTCAACTAATTCTGTTTCATTATGTGAATAAATTAATCTCTAAGAAATATCGATTTAAGTTGAAAAAGAAAGGAGGGCTTTTGCTGTTTCCTAGTAACAAACACAACAAAATCAATAACAGGTTGTTCTACGATGAGCTTATAGCTAAAGAGGAGTTGAATAATAATAAAGGAGATATTAAACTTCTAAAAAAGCTTGAAAAGGAGATTATCAAAAAAGGGGTTAAGCCAGTCTCTTCCTATATACTTCAATCATATATAAAAAGAGCTTTCCCTGTGATGACGCTGATTTTTGGAGCTTTTGCAGCGGTTCAAATAAAAAGCCAGTATCTTAGTAAATAGTGAAGTTAAATCAGCAACTCATTTTTTCCCTTTGTTTTTTTGTAAACAGCGCGAAGCTTATCCTCCCAATCCACTGACCAATTGTAGAAACCAGACAATGGCTCAACAAGGCTTGCTCCAAACTCTGTTAGAGTATATTCCACGCGAGGTGGAACTTCAGGATATACTTTTCGTGAAATCATTCCATATTTCAGTAGTGCTTTCAGTGTCTGTGATAGCATTTTAGGAGAAATACCAACAACCTGTTTTTGAAGATCACTATTCCGTTTTGTGCCTTGCATCAAAGTAGTTAAAGTCAATAAAGTCCATTTATCGGCTATCAATGCAAAAGATACCTGTATAATACAGTTCTCATCAAAAACGGTTCTGGCATTCAAAGATTCCAAGTATGAAATTTTTTTTATTTTTTTTTCCGCCTCCATTACTATTGTTTATTCATTTACTACCTAAAAGTAAGTTATGCACTATTTAGTGCCCTCTTGTGCAATACAAGTATACCACATAAATTTGTAAAATAATAAGAAATTAAAAAGAAAATAAGATGGAAACAAAAACATTCAATCCAGTACTGGTAATCTTAATTGCCTTATTTCTGACAGATATGTATTCGGTTCAAGCTCAAAAAAAGCAAACCGAAACAACTAATAAGACTATAAAAACAAATGAAAAGAAACCAGAAAAAATAGTTCAAGACCTATTGAAAGCCTTTAATTTGGGTGCTGCAAATGTACTTGAACTTTTTGATGAAAAAGCCATTATTGAATATCCGTATGCACATTCTTTGGGTACGCCTTCTTTATTGAACAAAACACAATATGGCAATTACTTAAAAGGCGCACTTGCTAATATGCCCGATATAGCGTTCTCTCAAGTGAAAAGTTATGTATCACAAAATCATATCATATGGGCCGAATTTCATGGAGAAGTGATTATCCCATCGACAAATCAACTATACCAACAAGATTATGTCGCCTGTATAAAACTTAAAAAAGGAAAAATCATTCACTATAAGGAATACTGGAATCCCATGGCGATATCTGCTATGGGAAGTCATAAAGAGGTGAATAAAATGTTTAATGACAAACCTAAAAAATAAAATTATGAAAATAGTAATCGGGGCAGCCGCAGGTAATATAGGCAGCCGTATCGCAAAAAAAGTAGGTTCAGAAAATCATTCAGTTATATTATTAGGGAACAAACTGAACGCTTTAAAAAATTTGAAAATCCATAATTCTTCATCATATGAAGTCGATATGAGTAACGCAGAGCAGGTCGTAGCACACACAAAAGGAGCAGATGCATTTTTCTGGCTTGTGCCACCAGTACTTGGAGTGTCAAGCCTAAAAGAATGGTATGATCGTATTATTGCTGCGGGAGTAGCTGCCATTAAAGAAAATAAGATTTCCCGTGTCGTAGCTATTTCTTCTCTAGGTGCTGGAGCTTCCGATAATCTGGGAACTGTAACTTATGTAGGAAATCTGGAAAAAGCATTTAAAGAAGTTGCATCGAATGTAGTTTTCTTAAGGCCTGGCTACTTTATGGAAAACTTCTTATTACAAAAGAATGATATTCTTGAAAATGGTTATTTCTCCTTTCCGTATGCCGCAGATCATGATATTCCATTTGTAAGTGCAGACGATATTGGAGATTTGGCAGCAGAATATCTTATGGACGCACATTGGGCTGGGCAATGGACCAGAAATGTTATGGGTCCAAGCAACATTACACTTAAGAAGGCGGCAGAAATTTTCTCGAAGGAGTTACAGCAAGAGATTGTATATAAACAGATAACTTATGACGATATAAAAAATCAATTTGCTCAATTTGGTGCTAATGACACCGTTCAAAAAGAATTGATCGACCTCTATAACGCATTGGGTGACCCTAACGGTGCCTATGCAACCCCTCGAACCTTAGAAGCGCATACACCAACGAGCCTTGTGGATTTTATTCGAAATAAGTTTATTTAAAAACAAACAATTTATAACAATAAAAAAGCCTCCCGTTCCCAAGAAGCTTTCCTTTATAAAGTGCGGGCGGAGAGACTCGAACTCTCACACCTCGCGGCACTAGATCCTAAGTCTAGCGTGTCTACCAATTCCACCACGCCCGCAAAAGGAATGCAAATATAAACAAGATTTTTAAATTGCAAACCTGATACACCAATTTAATTACAAAATTAATTGATAAAATCATTATCGCAATCAAATTGGTATGAATCATTAAAAACATTCTTTTTTCATACTTTTGAGCAAACTATACAATTACTACATGAATAATATCCAAACTTATATAAAAGACCATAAAGACAGATTTTTAAATGAATTAATCGAACTGCTTAAAATACCATCTATAAGTGCCGATTCTGCTTATAAAAATGATGTTTTAAACACAGCCGAGGCCATTAAAGTCAGCTTAGAAAATGCAGGGTGCGATATGGTTGAAATCTGTAAAACAGAGGGATATCCCATCGTTTATGGTGAAAAAACTATCGATAAAAACCTGCCTACTGTATTGGTTTATGGACACTACGATGTACAACCGCCAGATCCTTTAGACCTTTGGGATTCAGCACCTTTTGAACCCGTAATTAAAAAAACGGCATGGCACCCCGAAGGGGCTATTTTTGCTCGAGGTGCCTGTGATGATAAAGGACAATTATATATGCATGTAAAAGCTTTAGAGTTTATGATCTCTACAAACCAATTACCGTGCAATGTAAAATTTATGATTGAAGGTGAAGAAGAAGTGGGTAGTGCTAATTTGGCAACGTTTGTAAAAAACAATCAAGACAAATTAAAGAATGATGTCATCTTAATTTCAGATACAGGCATGATCGCTCAAGATGTACCATCTATTACCACTGGGCTACGTGGATTAAGCTATGTAGAAGTTGAAGTTACAGGACCTAATCGCGATTTACATTCGGGATTGTATGGAGGCGCTGTAGCCAACCCCATTAACGTTTTAACCAAAATGATTGCATCGCTTCATGATGAGAACAACCATATTACTATCCCAGGGTTTTATGATAAAGTAGAAGAACTCTCTAAAGAAGAACGTGCAGAAATGGCTAAAGCACCTTTTAGTTTAGATACTTACAAAAAAGCCTTGGATATTCATGATGTTTATGGTGAAACAGGTTATACTACCAACGAACGTAATTCCATCCGCCCTACTCTAGATGTTAATGGTATTTGGGGTGGTTATACAGGCGAAGGTGCTAAAACTGTTATTGCTAGTAAAGCCTATGCAAAAATCTCTATGCGTCTGGTACCACATCAAGACTGGAAAGAAATCACGCAATTATTTAAAACACATTTCGAAAGTGTCGCTCCTAAAGGCGTTACAGTAAAAGTAACCCCTCATCATGGTGGTCAGGGTTACGTAACACCTATAAATAGTATCGGTTATCAAGCAGCAAGTAAAGCCTATCAGGATACCTTTGGCAAAACGCCTATCCCGCAACGTAGCGGGGGCAGTATTCCTATTGTCTCACTTTTTGAACAAGAACTAAAAAGCAAAACCATACTTATGGGCTTTGGTCTAGATAGTGATGCTATTCACTCACCAAACGAACATTTTGGGATTTTTAATTATTTGAAGGGCATCGAAACCATTCCATTATTTTATAAATATTTTACCGAACTATCAAAATAATTTGGGTGTTACCACACTCTTCGACAACGCTCAGAGCAAGCGGTCGTGCTTTACACTAGTAGTTTTGGCTCGATGCGTACCTCACCAAAAGCTAATCGCTACAATCGCTAACACAAGCCAGAACAATCTATGAAAAATCAGCATATAAAAAACCTATTAGAACTTAGTTTCGCAACACTTCTTATAAGTTCTGCTGCTGTCATAGGAAAACATATAGATATGCCAGCTGCAGTCATTATATGGTGGCGTTCTGCATTGGCACTAATTATTATTTACATCTTTTGTCGAATTAAAAAAATAAATCTAAAGCTTTACACAAACAGAGATAAGCGTACATTCTTTTTTAGTGCCATATTTCTAGGGATACATTGGATTACCTATTTCCACTCTGTAAAAGTATCCAATGTATCTATTGGTATGCTCTCTATGTTTACATTTCCAGCAATTACCACGATTTTAGAACCCATACTTACAAAAACCAAGTTTAACAAAGTCCATTTGCTTTTAGCCCTATTAGTTTTAATTGGTATATATGTATTGGCCCCAGAGTTTAACATACAGAATTCCGATTTTGAAGGCATTGTTTGGGGTATTATTTCAGCATTATTTTTCTCGCTGCGCAACATTATCCTAAAACGAGGCTCTTTAAAGTATGATGGCACAATGGTAATGATGTATCAACTTTTGGTAATAACCATTGTGTTTTCACCCATACTATATTTTATGGATACCTCAAATATTAATGCAGAATACCCATACATTATATTATTAGCACTTCTGGCAACAGCTATCGGGCATACATTATTTATTAAAAGTTTACAACGCTTTTCAGCAAGCACGGCCAGTATCATTTTGAGTACACAACCCATCTATGGTATTATTCTAGCCTATATTTTCTTAAATGAAATTCCCGCTTTCAATACCTATATTGGAGGTACTTTAATTCTATCAACTGTTATTATAGAGAGTATTCGGTCTAGGAAAGGTTAATTTAAAATAATCAAATTAAAATTAACTCTACGTTTGTAGAATACAAATATTAACTCTACATTTGTAGAGTTAATTCTAAATATGTAGAATATGCAATTATCAAAAACCGAAGAAGACTTGATGAATTACCTCTGGAAACTAGAAAAAGCTTTTATGAAAGATTTACTAGATGCTTATCCAGATCCTAAACCAGCTACAACAACGGTCGCAACACTTTTAAAGCGTATGACAGACAAAGGTTTTATCGCCTATAAATTATTTGGAAAGTCTCGCGAGTATTATCCTTTAGTTAAAAAGAAAGATTATTTCTCTAAACACGTAAACGGTCTTATAAAAAACTTTTTTAACGATAGTGCTTCTCAATTTGCTTCTTTTTTTACTAAAGAAACCAGCCTTACAAAAGAAGAGCTAGAAGACTTAAGAAAAATAATTGATAACGAAATTAAAAATAAATAGCTATGCTTTTATTACTATTAAAATCTAGCGCTTGTTTAGCTATTTTTATGTTATTCTATAAAATCTGTTTAGAACAAACAAGTGCTCATAAATTTAAGCGTATTTACTTAGTTGGTATTATTCTAATCTCAATTGGCATCCCCTTTATAACGTTTACGAACTACATTGAAACACAACCATTACTAGTAGATACATCACTACCATTAAATTACGCAAATATTCCAAATTATGAGATTGAAGAAACCAAAATATCTCATGATTATTTGCCCTATATTTTATGGTCTCTTTATGGCTTTGGTGTTATTCTTTTCTCATCTAGATTCTTTAAGAATTTGTATCTATTGATCAAGAAAATCAGTCATAATCCAAAATATAAACATGAAAGTTTTATTCATGTATTACTACAAGATCCTGTAATACCTCATACCTTTTTTAATTACATTTTTATTAATAAAACAAGCTTTGAGCAACATACTATTCCAACAGAAATTTTATTGCATGAACAAATTCATGCAAGGCAAAAACACTCATTAGATATTTTATTTATAGAAATTATTCAAATAGTATTTTGGTTTAATCCATTGCTTTATTTCATAAAAAAAGACATCAAGCTAAATCATGAGTTTTTAGCAGACCATACTGTCTTAAAATCTGGTTTAGACACATCAAATTATCAAAATATTTTATTAGCATTCTCATCAAATGCAAAACAGTATAGCTTGTCAAATGCCATCAATTATTCATTAATCAAAAAACGACTTACAATTATGAAAACACAAACATCAAAAACAGCATTATTTTTAAGAAGCTTTCTTATTTTACCAATACTAGCTTTATCTATCTATGGTTTTAGCCAAAAAGTTACCGTCGAAAAACCTCAATCTATTGAAGAAATAAGTCTTCAAGACAACCAATCAATAGAAGGAGCTACAGAAAACATGATGAAAGAATACAATGATTATATGACCGAATATGAAAACACTAAAAGCATCCATCATGATAAACTTAAAAGGGCTGCTGCTATTTATTCTCTCATGACCGATGCACAAAGAGCGACAGTAAAAAAATATCCTGAAACATTTTTAAGAAGTTTTAACCCTGGCAAAATAAAATTAAAACACCCTACACAATCCGAATTAGATTCTTGGAAAAATTCGACTGAGTTAACAATCTCTTTAGATGGTTTACGGATGACTAATACCGAATTAAGCAATTACACTCCTTCTGATATTGTTTATTTTAGGCTAACCTCAAATAAACCTCGCAAAAATAAAAATGAAAATTTTACTCCAAATGGATGTTCTCTATATACAAAAGAAGGGTTTAAACACATCATTCTAAAACAGAATTTTAATGATTACCATAGACTTCTAATTAAATATGTTAACGAAATTGATGTTTTTTCAACCTCAAATCATTCAGACAATTCAGAATTACGTATTCTAAAAACTCAATTAGATAACCTGTATACTAATTTTTCAGATAAAGAAATTAAGGATTATAATCCGCCTAAAGCCCCTGCTTTACCAACAAAAGACAAAGTAAAAATTCTGGAAAACAAAACGGTTTCAGAAAAAGTTGAAAAATATAATGCCTTAGCTAAAAAATACAATAATCCTAACTCTAGTGGTCAACGTTACTCTCGTCCAGAGATACAGCTTTTATATTCGCTTTATAAGCAATTAAGTAACGAAGAAAAAATTAATGCTGAAATTTTCCCAAATTTACCTTATCCAGTTCGAAAAGGATACGAATAGAGTATATTAAAAAAGGGGAATTTCATATCAATAACACCAAACAACAAAGAAACGGCAGCTATATTTAAAAGAATATAAATTTTATTAGCAGACCAGTCAGGTTTTTAAAACCTGACTGGTCTTTTTTTGCATCAAACATGTAACAATTTGATCGCCTTGACGTTCTAATAGTCAGTCAATCAAATCAAACGAATATGTTAAAACAATTTTTTATAATCTGTTCAGGGTCAGATACCGATATTTTAGAACAATGTTCTAAAGGCGAACAAAACAAATATGCTGGTATTGGTGCGACTGTTTTCTTCACAGCATTAATGGCTGCCATTGCGGGCAGTTATGCGCTTTATACTGTTTTCGACAATCTTTTTGTTGCTATAGCCTTTGGCTTTATTTGGGGGTTGCTCATCTTTAATTTAGATCGGTATATTGTTTCTACTATAAAAAAAACGGGGAATTTCACAGACGAACTCTTACAAGCATCACCCAGGATCATATTAGCTATTATTATAGCCATTGTTATTTCTAAACCCTTGGAATTAAAGATTTTTGAAAAAGAAATCAACCAGGTACTTTTAGAACAAAAAAACGCATTAACCTTAGCAAATAAAAATCAAATTGCCGAGCAATTCACGCCTAATATCACGGCACTTGAAAGCGATATAACCAATTTACAAAATGAAATAAATAGTAAGGAAGCCGAGGTAAACCAATTATACGACACTTACATTGCTGAAGCCGAAGGTACTGCTGGCACTAAATTGTTAGGAAAAGGACCTGTTTACAAAGAAAAAAGAGAAAAACACGACGCTTTACTAGCCGAATTACAAGTATTAAAGGCCGAGAACAAAGCTAAGATCACCTCTAAGGAAACTCAAATAGCTGCCCTTAAAGGTGATTATGAAACCCAAATTGTAACATCGCAACCCATTATTAATAATTTTGGTGGCTTAATGGCCCGCGTAAATGCATTAGGCAAGTTGCCTTGGCTACCCTCCTTTTTCATCTTCTTGTTGTTTTTAGCAATTGAAACGTCCCCAATCATTGCAAAATTATTAGCTCCTAAAAGTGCGTACGATTTTAGGTTAGAAGACCAAGAAACAGCCATTAAAACGAATGTCCTTCAAAATAAAAACCAGAGAGAGGCTCTTTTAAAAACAGATCATGCCATTAACGACCGTATTTATGGTGACATAGAAAAAGAAGACGAATTATATACTTATAAGCGCAAAAAAGTGAGAGAGCTTATGCAACTTCAAGCCGATGCATTTTTTAAACATCAAAAAAACGCCTTCTAATTCTACGCAGCGTTTTCCGCTTTAAAATGATTATATAAGTCTTTACACCCTAAACCTATAATTGATAAGCTTTTATTTTTTTGAATGGCTTCATTATGAAGTGCTGCCAATGCATTAACACCATAACGATCCATACTTTCTATATCTTGAATACTAATAGTTAGGTTATTTACTTTCTCAAAAATGTTATTGAATTCATTTTGAAATACTTCTAAACTATTTTTGTTTAGAATACCTTTAATTTTGAAAAAATTGTTGCAGTTAGAGATTCTTAAATCCATAATAATAAATATTTTAAATTGTTAAACGATAGATCTGAGGGAGACTAATCAAACTGATAACAAAGCAAAAGTATAGAAGTTCAAAGTTTAAATATTATTTTTTCGATCAATCGGTTTCAACTTTGGATGAAAAAAACCTATGTGCCAATTTCATCGACAAGTTACCTGAATTAATATCAATATTTCGTTACTTTTACCTTCATAAAATGTTTTAATTAATCAGTAATGAAAAAATTAGTATTATTAATTTGCTTAGTTTCTATTTTTAATGGCTATTCCCAAACGTCTGAAGAGCAAGACAAAAAAGCCATTCTTAAAGTATTGAAAAAACAGCGTCTTGCATGGTCTGATAATAATATTGAAGAATTCATGGAAGGTTATTGGAAAAGCGATTCGCTTAAATTTTATGGTAGTAATGGAATTACCCATGGGTGGGAAAACACTTTAGACAGATACAAAAGGGCATACCCAACAGAAGATCATACAGGCAAATTAAACTATAGAATAAATACTGTTACCAAAATTGCAGAAGGTGCTTATTATGTTTTGGGAGAATATCATTTAAAACGTGAAGTTGGAAATGCCGATGGTATCTTTATGATTATTTTTAAAAAAATTGATGGCAAATGGAAAATCATTGCCGATACTTCTAGTTAAATCATGTCCATAACTGTTAGAAAAGCCACATTAAACGATTTACCTATCTTATTAAAGTTTGAGCAAGGAGTTATTACTGCAGAACGTCCTTTTGATCCAACAATAAAAAATGGGGCTATCAACTACTATGATATCAATGAATTAATAACTAGTCCAGATTCTGAAGTCTTTGTTGCTGAATCTAACGAAGATATCGTTGCTTCTGGATATGCCAAAATTAAAACCGACAGACATTATTTAAAACATGCTTATCAGGGTTACTTAGGTTTTATGTTTGTTTCCCAAGACCATAGAGGGCAGGGCCTTAACAAAATGATTATTGATGCTTTATTAAAATGGTGTAAAACCCGAAATATCTTCGAAATTAGATTAGATGTTTATGACGTTAATGTACCTGCTATTAAAGCCTACGAGAAAGTAGGATTTAAAAAACATATGATCAATATGCGCCTGGATATCGAAAATTTGGATTTGGAGTAAGTTAATCTTAAAGGTGGTCAGCTTAATTATAATTTCTTAACGTACTTGGTAATAATGACTATCTGTTGTGCCCCAACTTTACCTTCTATATACTCAGCGTTTTCACGATCTAAACGAATATTTCTAACGGCAGTGCCTTGTTTCGCAACCATGCTAGACCCTTTTACTTTTAGGTCTTTTACCAGAACTACAGAATCTCCAGATTCTAAAACAACACCATTAACATCTCTATGAATAATCTTGTTTGCTTCATCTTCATGTTCGCCTGTTGCACGGGCCAGGCTTAAAGCCTCATCATCTAAATACATCATGTCCAACAAATCTTGCGGCCATCCTTCGTTACGTAATCTTTGAAGCATTCTCCAAGCCATAATCTGTACAGCTATATACTCGCTCCACATACTATCGTTTAAACATCTCCAGTGGTTAACATCTATATCTACATGGCCTTCAATTTGATCTAAACAGGTTTTGCAAATCAACACATCATTAGCTACATTTTCGTTTAATGATGGTGGAATGGTATATTGTTGTAGGTTTTCGGTAGAAGTACATAATTCGCAGGTATTGTTGCTTCTTTCCTGCAATGTTTGTAATACGCTCATGATTTGCCTTTAATTTCTGCAATAATACGTTTTAATAAAGGGTTCTACAAGTTTAGAATTGTGACAAATAAAAAAGGTATCCAAAAAGCTTAATCCCATGTCATGCAAGATTTTATATAAATCGTAATTTTTGGTTTGATTTTAAATTCAGTCCAAAAGATTACTACGTCTATTTAACCTATTAATGACAAGCTATTCAAATACCTCAATTATTTAAATATTGTTAAAAAAACTATTTAGAAAGACCGTGTACCCATGTATATAAATAATCGCCATGAACACCTGTAAAATAGTTTCTCCATGCTTTACCTTTTGCTTTTCTGGCTTCTTCGTCTGGAAATGCTTCTTTCATAAGTTCGGAATTCCTATCATACATTTTATCTAAATCTCCCATAGAATCCAAGAAAAAGGCTTCTACGTATTCTGTTCTATCAGATCCCCAAGCATGCACATGCGGATAATAGGCTTTTATATATTCATTTTTATTAATAATAGTATCAAACCCTTCTTTTTTCAACGCCATGAACTCTTCCTGAGTACCATCTTCTGGAAATGAAAAATGATTTTTCCTAACATAGGTCACCATATCTTTAGTTGGCTTTTCGGCCATTAACTTAGTACCAGGCATGGTGGCATAAATTTCGTCCGAATGCTCATTAGCATAATATGCCATACGCTTTTTAAAGAATGCTTCCCTTTCGGTTTCATCGGGCCAAGCTTCTTTTATTAATTCACCATTTCTATCGCCAAATTTCCCCATATCTTCCCACGATGCAAATGTTTGCACATAAATAAGCTCTGTATTATCTGCCGTAAATAAATGCAAATAAGTAGATGCCCCCATAATAAATTCATTTTTCATGGTTACTTTGTCTAAAAACTCTTTTTCAATAGCTTTCCATGCCTCTATATCAAAATCTTCCATATCCATGTTCCAATGCATGGTAGTTACTGTAATAAACTTAGGGCCTTTTGGAGCTTCTTCTTCCTGTGCAAAAATCATAGAGGTACTAAACAATAATAGCATTGCTAAAACAGCTGTAAAAAATTGGTTGGTTGTTTTCATAATCTGTTAGAATTTAAAGTTAATATATTTGAATTAGTCAATACAACTTTAAGATTATGGGGCTGTAAAAAGATTTAGGACAACCTATTACGTAATAATGAAAAATAATGATATGGAGAATTGAGAATACTTAAATATACAATAAAAAAACGTGCAATTAACATGTTGATCACATTTTACGTACTCAATAAGCAATTTATTTTACCTTTATATCAAATTGATTAACATATGTTTACAAAATCAAGCTTCGATTTAACTCGATCAATTCTTCCTACGCTTAGTGATGCTATGCCCTTCAAAAAGTATTTCACCTGGATAAATGTTATCTCGTTTTTGGTTATAAACACTAAAAAACCAAGATACGTTCAATAAATATTATTCTAATTTCCAAGTACGCACCCAATCGTATTTAGTGGTTCTTTCTTCTAGGGTTCCGCTCTCAACAAGACCGCCATCTTCAGGAATGGGATTCCAATTGTACGTTTCTATGGCCATGTGTAAAAAAGCTGGTGTATCCCACTCGATCGTAGGATTCAATTTATACATAAATTTACCATCTAAATAACAAAGAATTTCGGTTGGCGATTTCCACCAGGCCCCATATACATAATACCTCTTATGATTTGCCTCATCTAGTATGACAGCATCTTCGTCTCGCTCGCTTTTTGGATGGCAATCGGTTTTTCTATGAATGGTATTGGAATGAAAAATTCGATCCCAATCTTTTGCCCAGTCTTTTGTTAGTTCGGTAGTTCTACCAACACATTCTTGAATATCCAGCTCTTCTTTTTTCTCGCAATTATATTTAGACATCAACCAAAAAGTAGATGACATAACGGTTTTATTAGCTTTCATTTTACACTCAAAATACCAGCCAACATTTCCAGGTTTTAATGCCCTTACTATACCTCCCTGGTGTGTGAATTTTTTACCATTTATATTAACAATAGTGTCTAATTTACCAACGGTTACCTGCAACTTGCCATCTTCTACCTTTACATTACTAGCTTTAAAAAGACCTGGAGGTCTACCTATCCAAGTCCAGTCATTTCCAACAGGCTCCTTTTGCCATTTTGATACATCTAATTCGTTTCCTATGAACTCATCGGATAAATAATCAACTTTCACCCATTTTTTATCCTTTGGTTTTGGGTCTTCATTTTCTTGAAATGTAGGTGTTTCATTTTTACAAGATACAATAGATAAAAAGGTAATTGCCAATATAATTTTGAGGCACTTTTTCATTTGATTTTTCCTTGAATATTAAATTAATTTCTCTCTTAGCTTTTTTGTCATGCCTTTTACAACCATATCGTAAGAATGATCTATCAAGGCTTTGATTAATTGAGGTTGTAGTTCTCCTTCATGAATATACAAAGTGTTCCAGTGTTTTTTACTCATATGGAATCCCGGGCGAATGCTATTGTATTCTGCTCGAAGTTCTTCGGAATATTCTGGGTCTGCTTTTAAATTTATGGCAGCCTCTCCAGCTTCCCAACGCTTCAAGGAAGCCAGCGCAAACATTTTTCCTAGTACTTTAAAAACCAATGTCTCTTCATCAAAGGGAAATTCTTCTGTGGTACCTTTTTTACTTAAACAATATTCACGAAGTTGATCTATGTGCATATTTTCTTTTTATTATTCCAGTATAGACAAGTTTTTTTTAATTAAAATCTCAATTATCACTGAAGCTTTTTAATAGGTTGTTCTTCTATTTTTAATGCTGAGTAATCTAATTTCCAACCTATGGTTTCTACAATCGTTTCCATTAACAAAATAGTTTCCAAAGCTTCTTTCTGAGCTATTTGAATGAGGCCACTTTCTGGTATTTTATCTTGAATATGATGTTTAGCTTCGTTATGCAAATCGGTTAGATCGGCAGCTTCAAACTTATTAAATAAACCATCCGATTTATCGTAATAATTCAAATTGGTTTCAATTGAAAGCACCTCTGGTTGTGGAAAATGTTGCAATAAAATTTTCTTTTTATCATTATCTGCTATCAGTTCAATTTTAGATAAATCGTATCCCACATGGGCTTTTGCATTTACAACGACCAGAGCTTTCTTTTTACTGGAAATCAACTTTAAAAAACGTTCTTTCACATCTTCATAATGATATATTTCAGCAAAATCACCTTCTACTGTTATAAACTTGCAGACCTTTTTTATTTTGTCTAAAAGCAATACGGATTGGGATTTAACTAACTGTTTTTTCTTTAATGATTTAAAGTAAGTAACAATCCCCAAAGTAACCAAGACACCTATAATAATTCCTAAAAGTGCTTCCATCTAATCAATTATTTTATATAAAACAGGCTTACTAGGTGATGCATCATTTTCAAACGGTGCTATTTGAAGGTTTAAAAAATACATACCATCCTTCACATTATTTGGCACAAAAATAAACTCTGTTATAGTAGCCTCAAGTCGTATTTTTCCTTTGGTATTCCAAAAAGCGCTATGCGCCAATAATCGGCATTCATCCTTTTCTTTATCCACACTAGGCAAATCAATTAATAAATGTTTCACGCCTTTTTCTCGCAAATAAACAGCTGCATCTTCTAATAGATAAGGCGGATTTGAATGCGAGTACTGCGCAGTGAGTTTTTCTGTAGTATTAGGAATCGTCCTTATAACTATGGCTTCTCTTTTTTTATTCCCAATAGCAAATTGTAGCTGCTTTTTAGAAATTACAAAATCTCCATTTAGTTTTTCAGGAGCCACCGTTATAACCTCAGCTAGAAAGAAAAACCGCTTTAAATTCTGGTTTACAGAGTGTACTTTTTCGGTAATATGCCCCACACATTCCGTATGGGTACCATGCGCATGCGGATTAAAAGAGATATTATTAAAATTGACACAGGCACCTTCTTCTACACTAATGATTCTCTCTCCATCTTTTGCTGGCTCAATCGTTGGCGCATCTATATACCACGCATTAACGTTACTTTTTGATGCGCTAAGTGGTATTGAAAGATCAATAGGTAGCGACAAATCTATTTGAAGTTTTTTTGAATTATACTGAATGGTTGCTAGCATTTATGCTGAATTTATTTAAGGAACTCTTAAATTACATCTATAATTCCAAATATAAGTTTTTTAATACTGTTTTTCGTCTTTAAAAACCCAGAAATATTAATGCTATTTTGTAGTATTTTAATTTGAAAGATTCCGAAACTAATTCAGAATAAAAAGTTCTGAGGCAATTCCATCAACCAAAAATTTACCTTTTTGTGTTGTTATTAATGTCTCTATATTATTTTGGTCCTCATCAAGGCCTCTAGCAACAACAAGCGAGCCGTCTTTTATAAATTTTTCTGACGATACTCTTAATTGCTTAAGAAAAAGATTTCCAAACTCCCTTTCTATTTTATTTAAAGACACTCCCCAAACAGTTCTCAAACCAGTCATAATGTATTCATTATACTGATCCTTCTTAGAAAGTATTTCAACTGTATTTGGAAGTTTATTGTTTTGGATGGCCTTTATGTATTTTAAGTTATTCGACACATTCCAACTCCGTTGGTTTCCGTTAAACGAATGTGCAGAAGGACCAATACCTAAATAAGGTTTCCCTTGCCAATAGCTGGTATTATGCTTTGAAAAATAATGGGGTTTTCCAAAATTTGAAATTTCATAATGCACAAACCCTTCTGCTTTGGTTTTATCGATTAGATAATTAAAATGTTTTAGTGCCAATGCTTCATCAATTGGTGGGTAATTTCCTTTTTTTATAAAAGTATCCAATGCCGTTTTGGGCTCAACAGTGAGCGCATAACTAGATATATGATTAACCCCATAACTAAAGGCTGTTTCAAGGTTTTCGTTCCATTTTTCCAAACTCATGTTGGGTATACCATAAATAAGATCAATTGTTATATTGTCAAAATATTGCGTTGCGAGTTGCAAACATTTTTTTGCTTCTTCGGAGTTATGAGCACGATTCATACTTTTTAAATCATCTTCAAAAAAGGATTGAATGCCTATACTTAGACGATTTATTGGACTTTTAAATAATTGAACCATTAAATCATTTGATAAATCGTCCGGGTTTGCTTCCAATGTAATTTCTGGACTGTCTGTAACTGAATAATTTTTATAGATCTCGTCAATCAAAAATTGCAATTCGTCAATCGTCAATAAAGAAGGGGTGCCACCTCCAAAATAAATAGTTTCAATAGTTTGATTCTTTAGCTCCTCTTTTCTTATCCCCAGCTCCTTTATAAGTGCTTGAATCAATTCATTTTTCTTTTTTAAGGAGGTTGAAAAATAAAAATCGCAGTAATAACATGCTTGCTTGCAAAATGGTATGTGGATGTAGATTCCTGGCATTTTTTTAGTGGTCAGTAATTATATATATATTTAAATTATTATAAAACTGCTCCTGAACACTATTATCTTATTTTATCAGGATTCTGTTTTACAAAAGCATCCCATCCCGTATAACTCTTACCAACACTAACCTTACCTGAGTTATAAAAATGACAAACTGCTGCTGCTAAACCGTCGGTAGCATCTAAGTTTTTAGGCAAGGTTTTCAACCCCAACACACTTTGCAACATTCTAGCAACTTGTTCTTTACTGGCATTTCCATTACCAGTTATGGCCATTTTTATCTTTTTAGGAAGGTACTCTGTAATAGGAATTTCCCTGCTTAGACCTGCTGCCATTGCGACACCTTGAGCACGCCCCAGCTTTAGCATACTTTGTACATTTTTTCCAAAAAAGGGTGCTTCAATAGCAATTTCATCTGGGTTGTGGGTATCGATAAGCTCAATAGTACGTTCAAAAATAAGTTTTAGCTTTAAGTAATGGTCATCGTACTTTCTTAAATCGAGCTCATTAAGCTGTAAAAATTTCATGGTTTTCCCCACAACTTTTATAAGCCCGAAACCCATAATGGTGGTACCTGGGTCAATACCTAAAATAATTTTTTCTCTGGTCATCTTTGTTCACAATAATAACACCCACTAAGCGATATAGAAGCTCCTATTGTTAATGTTAAAAGGTTACCATTAAATGCTCCGAATCCATCCGATATCGGGTTAAAATCTTTTGCAAACCCATGGATATATGAAACATCTGTATAAACAGAAAGCTTATCTGAAATTCCAAAATGTAACTCTACACCTGTCATAGCATTCAAAAACGATGCTTTATTCTGAGTGAAATTCCCCAAAGGCTTTACCGTTGACAATCCTGGTCCAGCATGCACAAACAGCCCTTTGTTTTGGGATAAATTAAATATTCTATTAAGGTTATAAACAGCCTGTAAATTGATACGGGAGTAATTAAGTTTAAACGCCTGCGCATCTTTTTTATTAGATATTCTACTAAAGCTATAGTCTAATTTTACACCAAGTATAGGTTTAAACATATACTGAATACCTAAGTTTACTGTTGGAAAATTAGAAGTCTTCCCCTCAAAGCCATTTACAAATCCATTTTTTGACGGACTGTTCAGGCCTAATGCAAATTGTGCTTTTATAGTACTGGTATCGCCTTGAGAAACAGACACAAAGCAACTCAGCATAAAAGCTATGGCATAAAAGGTCTTTTTATAAATTTTTAAATTTGAGATCATAATGTAATAATGATTTAATTTGCATTCTTAATCGGTATATTACTTACATGTTGCCATACAAAACTAAACAATTCTTTTTTGAGCTTATTAAATTGGGTGTTGTCTGTGGTGCTTTTTATTTTATATACCAAAAACTAGTAAATAATCCAGAACTGGATTTTCATACTTTTATTACTTTTTTATTAAAAAAAGATATCTTTTTACTCAAAAATATTCTTTTATTACTCTTTTTGACATTTTTCAATTGGTTTTTTGAAATTTTAAAATGGCAAACGTTGGTAGTTCCTATAAAAAAAATAAGCTTCAAAAATGCTTTCGAACAAAGTTTGGGGTCCTTAACAGCTTCATTATTTACTCCCAATAGAATTGGTGAATATGGTGCCAAAGCCATTTATTATACTTCCAATTATAGGAAGCGCATACTTTTAATTAATTTGTTAGGGAATATGATGCAAATGTTAGTCACCACTGTTTTTGGAGTTATAGGCCTTTACTTCTTTATATCTAAATATTCAATAAATGTTAATTATTACAAATTTGTTCAATGTCTTTTAATAGGCATTCTTATTATTATTTTAATTGGTTATGGCTTACAGAAAACAAAGTTCACTATTAAAGGGTTTTCTTTAGAAAAAATTAAACACTTTATTTTGGGATTTCCTAAAAAATCCAGTGTCATAGCACTATTTTTATCCATACTTCGCTATCTTATTTTTTCATTTCAATTTTATCTTTTATTATGGCTCTTCGGAAGTGACATAACATATATTAATACAATGGTCATTATTACTTCCATGTATCTGTTGGCCTCGATAATCCCTTCCATTTTTATATTTGATGTTATTATAAAAGGTAGTGTCGCTATTTACCTATTTGGCATATTAGGTATTAATGAAATTACTGTTTTAAGTACGATCACTATCATGTGGTTGTTGAATTTTGTTTTACCAAGTATTTTAGGAAGCTATTACGTCATTAACTTTAATTTACCTAAAGACACCGATTAGTTATGGTTTTAACAAGCATTATTATTACTATAAGCTATTTATTTTTAATTGGGGGTTTCGTTTTTGGTTTTGATAAGGTTAAGCCATTCAAACTAGAGGATGCGCCTTCTAAAACAACATTTTCTGTTATCATTCCTTTTAGAAATGAAGTTGAAAATTTACCACATCTATTGGAATCTATAAATGAATTGGAATATCCAGATCATTTATTTGAGGTTATTTTTGTTGACGATGCTTCTGATGATGCATCTGTTGACCTGATTACGGGGTTTCTCGCCAATGTTCGAAAAGATATAAAGGTTATTAAGAACAAAAGAATTTCCAATGCTCCTAAAAAAGATGCCATTACGACAGCAATCCATCATGCTAAAAACAAATGGATTGTAACAACAGATGCCGATTGTGTACTACCAAAATATTGGCTCGATAGTTTTGATGAATGGATTCAAAAAACAAATTCAAAATGTATCGTTGCTCCAATCACCTATACTTACGCTCCTAATTTTCTAGATCAATTTCAATTGCTAGACGTTTTAAGCTTACAGGGCACTACCATAGGAAGTTTTGGCATCCATAAGCCCTTTCTGTGTAATGGTGCTAATTTCGCATACGAAAAAGCACTGTTTCAAGAATTAAACGGTTTTGAAGGTAATACAGATATTGCAAGTGGCGATGATATTTTTCTACTTGAAAAAGTAGCAAAAACATATCCCGAACAACTTCATTATTTAAAATGCGAGAATGCTATAGTAAAAACGCGAACACAACCATCGTGGAAAGATTTAGTATCGCAACGTGTTCGTTGGGCTGCGAAAACAAGCGCCTATAATAATGGGTTTGGAAAATTTACCGGAGGTATTGTTTTACTTATGAACGGCTTAATTATTTTAACATTATTATTAGCGCTCCTAGGTCTTTTTAATTTTAAAATCCTGAGTTATATTTTAATAATAAAATTCAATATTGATTTCTTTCTAATTTATAAGTCGGCCGTTTTTTTTAATCAGAAAGCAGTTTTAAGAAATTTTATCTTAGGGTTTATTTTATACCCCTTTTTTAGTTTCTATATCGCTTTTACATCGCTTTTTAGAACCTATAAATGGAAGGGTAGGAGGTTTAAAAAATAACGTGAGTTTAATATCTTCTGACGTACATCGGCAGTGCACAAGATATAAAAGTGAATATATTTGAAACTGAGGCGTCAAAATATGCTTCGACAAAGCTTGTGCTGAGCTAAGTCGAAGTACTTAGCAAGACAGGCTAATTTTTATTTGTCTTTCTATTCAATGATGCTTTTCATTTAGTTAGTTTGACAATTGAATGATCTAATGTCGATCCGAGCTTATCGAGGATTATGCTCAATTATACAAAAAACCACATTAAATAGTATCAATCCACACCAATAATAATTGGTAATTTAAATTCTGTCGTAACTTGTTGCCCGCGTTTTATCGCTGGAAATATTTTAGGCAATGTATCTAAACTACGAACTAACAAATCATTAATATTTGGTATTTCCTTTACAGTTAGGCTGTCTACATCAGACTCTAATAAAGTGATCTCTCCTGTGTTGGATATTTGAAGTTTTAAGTCTATCGTATCATTAATATCCTGGGTTACAATAATGATTTCGTCCTGTAGGTATTCAAATATATGGCCTGTTAAAATATCTGTAAAGCACTGTTTTTTTTCTTGTTTGGAAGATACAGAGTCACACGAAGAAAAGGACGGGTATTCATCAACATCATTCCAGTTAAAAGTTTCTAATTCTTCATTCAATATGGCTTCAGAAGATGTTTTTTTCACATTGAAATACTCACAAGAAGTAAGCAATATGATTACTAAAAAAGCACAAATCTGTTTCATGGATTACATCTGAAAACCGAAATGTACAATTTTTTTACATTTTAATTGCTTTTTACCCCATCCTTCATAAACTTTTCTTCCCTTAACTCACTGATGCGTCTATCAATATATTCAGTATGGAACCCAGATGGGTATTTCTTTTTGAACTTATTATACATTTCAAGTTTTGTATCTAAATCTGCATAATAGGCATCCTTTGTTACTAATAAAAAAAAGTGTGTTCCTTTATTGTCGGGGTTTTCTTTTATTGCCTTTTTTAGTATTTCGATAGATTCACTATACTTTTTTTGCCTATTTAATATATTAGCCAATTTTGAATACTCAGCATCCAAGGGCAAATCTTTCGACGCCAGGAATTGTTTTATATATTTTTCCGCATTAATAAAATCGTTAAGTTCATAATAATATGTTCCTATGACATATAGAGATGCTACATCATTCTTATTATATTTTAATACCAGTTTTCGCTGCTCAATAGCCTTCTCAAATTCATAGATTTTATAGTAACATACACTAAGTTTTTCATGAATAAACTCTGAAGACTCACCAAGTTCAATGAGCTTTTCAAACCAAATAACAGCCTTTCTATAATACTGTTGCCAATAATAATTTTGGGCTTTAAGACCTATTAATTTCACATTGTTTGCATAGGTTTCGAGTCCCTTATCAATATATTTATTTACGAACTGATGCTTCCTCTTTTTAAGGTAATACTTAGCCACTTTATAAATAGCTTTTTGGTATGTTTGGTCTAAATCATAAGCGGAAAGAAAACTATGAATTGCTGTAGAGTCTTTAAGCTGTTCTAACACCAAACCGAGCTCATAATGGTAATTGGGATTTTTATTATCCATAGAAACCAAATTATTAAACACATGTGCAGCTGTTTCGTACTTTTTAGTTTTAGAAAGCAATTTAGCATATTCGTATTTTAAAAGCATATTTTTAGGCGTCGCCTCTACTTTTATTTTGTAATATTTTAATGCTTCATCATAATTACCAATAGCTGTGTAAGCTCTCGCTATTTTATCAAAAACTTCAGATTGGTTTTCCAAGGTTTTATATTGCTCTATGGCTTTAGAGTAATTACCATATGCATATAAACTATCTGCTATATTTAAAACCGAAGTTTGTGCTTCGGTTTTAAATGATAATATTAACAGCAGCAATAAGGACGTTCTAATCATCCGTTTTCTTTATCTAAGGATTTAACTTCAAAAATTATTGGTAACGAATAAAATGTATTAACTTTCTTTCCCTCATACTCTCCTGGCACCATTTTAGGAAGTGTTTTTATAACGCGAACAGCTTCAGCTTCCAATGCTTTATGCGGTGCTCTGGAGCGAACATCAACGATACCGCCTTCTTTATTAATTTTAAAAATGACATTGATACGCTGCCTACCTTTTAAATTTAAACTGTCTGCTTTCTTAGTATTAAAGTTCCTGTTTACATGCTCTGACACCATTCTAGAAAAGCAAGCTTTTTGTTTAGCTATATCCACATCCTTACACTCGGGGAATATTGGTGCGCGATCTAAAACTGAAAAAGGAACAACGCCTCGATTGGCATATTTTGTTTTATTTAATACTACCGACAAGTTTTTCATAGCTTGTTTTTCCTCTTCTGATGTAATTTCTCCTTTATGTTCGATGGCAGATTTTAATTGATTAATTTGATCTGTTAATGGTACTTCTTCCCTCTTTACACTTTTTTGGGTGCCGCAAGAAGTATAAATTAACATCCCCATAATCATAGGAACTAAAAGAGCATACTTCAATAGATTAATTTTTTTTGACTTCGATTTTTGTAACATAACGATTCGTTTTTTGATTAATGATTGTTTAAAAAATGGATTGATGAATGATATATTTTTAGTTTGAAAAAACTGAGACAACAAATTTTCGTAGTAGTCTTTTTTATTTTGATTTTCTATAGCCTGTTTGTCTGCTATAAACTCATGAAGTTGCATCATTCTGCTTTGGTACATATACACCAAAGGGTTAAACCAAAATAGAATACGTAGTGCTTCAAAAAATAATAGATCTAGTGTATGTCTTTGTTTAACATGTACCATTTCATGCTTCAAAATGGCAGCCTTATCTTTTTCATTTATTTGTTCTCCTAAAAAGATATAGTGGAAACACGAAAAAGCGGCATGGCTATTTAGCAAGCTAACAACAAACAAATTACCGATTTTACTTTTAGGATTTTTGGAAATTATTAGAACCAATTTGGCTACTTTAAACAGTAATAAAAATGTCGCCAATAACATGCCTATATATAAAACTGTTTCCCAAGACCATAAAGATTTTGAAGTCATTAAAACAGAACCTGAAGGTAAAGCATTGGTATTCGTTGAGGATGTATTCCCAACAATAATCTCTGGTAAGCTAAACATAAATTCTTGAGGGAGTACTTCCTTAAGACGGTTTATTTTAATGAAAGGAATTACTAATGCTAAAAGCGAGGTTCCAATGAGATAAAACCGATTCCAATTAAAAAATGTTTCTTTCTTTAAAAACAAGTCATAAATAATTAGAAAGAATAACTGAAACGCTATTGTATTGATTATATACTGTACCATGTTATGTATCTTTCCTATTAATGTCTTTCAAAATAGATTCCAAATCTTTAATATTCATGTCATTTTTCTTTACAAAAAAGGATACCATACTCTTAAAAGACCCTTGAAAATAGTTGTCAACTAATTTATTAATCGACTGATTGCTATAATCTTGTTTAGCCATCAACGGGAAATAAACATGCCCTTTCCCTTCTTTTTCATAATCTACAACCCCTTTACTCTCTAAAATTCTAACTATGGTAGACACTGTATTATAAGCTGGCTTAGGTTCGGGGAATTGCTCTATTATAGCTTTAACATTGGCTCTTTTCAATTCCCAAAGTATCTGCATGATATCTTCTTCTGCCTTAGTAAGTTGTTTCATTTTAACATTTTTTAATAGTCACTAAAACTCAAATCTTTTTTCAACTAACTTTTTAGTTCAACAAATATAACTAAAAAATTAGTTTAAACTAATTTTTTAGTTTAAAATGTAACATTTGCCCACTTGTCACGTCTAATAGTTAGAATACAAATACTTATATGGATATTATTTTAATTATCATTGCTGCTTTATTTATGGCTCTGGGCATTATAGGCAGTTTTTTACCTGTATTGCCTGGGCCTTTAACAAGTTGGGTTGGACTCTTAATACTTTACTTCGCCGATTCTATAACAATGAGTAAATCATTTTTAATTATCACATTAATTGTTGCCGTACTTATTTGGGTGTTAGATTATATTATCCCTGCTATTGGTACGAAACGATTTGGCGGTACCAAATATGGTATGGTGGGGACCACCATTGGGCTTATAGTAGGGCTCTTAATTCCCTTTCCTGGTGGTATTATTTTTGGTCCTTTTTTGGGGGCATTAATTGGAGAGCTTTTAAATAAAAATGATACCAAAACCGCTACAAAAGCTGCTTTTGGATCTTTTATTGGCTTTATAACCTCTACATTTATAAAGTTTATTACGGCTATTATTTATCTGGGCTTTTACATAGGATTCCTTTTAGGTTAATTAGTACTCGAATGAGCTTGTACCCATTAGAACCCATATTAAATGTCAAATCGTTGATTCATTTAATGGACTGATCAAACTGAGACTCTATTTTGATGTAATCCTCCCAAAGCCCGATTCATATTTTCGAGTTTTGCCTTAAGTTTTTGTCACTGTTTTAATGTAACATTGAAAGAAAGGATATTTTTAGTGCACAAGTCTTTATCTTGATCCTCAAAGTCTAGCATCTAATATATAATGATTCAACCATATAAAAAGAAGAAACCCTATGGGTCTCTCACCTCCATAGGGCTTGTAAATTGCTATTATCAACAAAAAAAATTGAGGGATTAATTAATTTTTAGAAGTGTTGATATTGTAAATATAGCCATAAGTATTGTCTTTCAACTGCGGGAAACCCGTAACACTATTACGGGTAAATGGTAGTTTTTAAGTATATCAACGGTTTTCAGAGGGTAAAAAAGTAGTATTTTTTCAAAAAAAGTAATCCAACCCTCACATTTTAACTAAACAAAGCCCTTTTTCCTTGCTTCATTTAATAAAGTTTCATCCTGTCCGTCACTAACTTCAAAGATCTCTCTTAGGTGTTTTTTCCTTTTCTCTACAGCACTTAAGGAGATATCCAGATGGGATGCCAAATTTTTAGTTTTCACACCTTGGGATAGCAAATGAAGTATTTTTCTGTTTTTATCATCTATAACCAAATCGCTTGTAATGGTTTTTCTAATATGGCTGCTTACGGTACCGCTATAAAATGGTGGATTGTTAAGAACCGCTTGAAAAGCACTCGCGAGTTCACTGGACGTTAAATCACTTTTAATTAAAAATCCCTCAGGATCTATCGTTTTAATAATATTATGAATCCTAAAAGATTCATTAAACATGGTTAATATGATAATCTTAGATCTTGGTAAAATCCGACGTGCATATTCTGCCAGATCTTCACCAGAATTCATGAGCCCATCAGCAGAGGGTGGTAAGCTTATGTCTACAAACAACACATCGTAAGGGGTTTCATTTTCAATTGATTTATCCATGTAGGCAATGGCTTCATCACAATTATTAGCAATATCAATATCGAGTTCCTGACTTTCCTTTTTAGTGAAAAGCAAGGTGTTTTGATACCCCTCAATAATCATTGGATGATCATCAATCATTAATATTTTTAATTTTTCTATCATAATGATATTTCGTTTTAGGTAATGGGGACTTTTATAGTGACAGTAGTTCCTACATCTATTTTTGAGGTTATATTTAAACTCCCACTTATTTCGTTTATTCTGGAATTCATATTCTTTAAACCAATACCTGACTTTGCTTTATTGACATCGAACCCTGAACCATTATCGCTCATTTTTAAGCAAATTACATTATTTTTTAGTTTAAAACTAATATTTACCTCCGTTGCATGGGCATGTTTATGTATATTATGGAGGGATTCCTGTATAATTCTGTAGGTATGAATCTTATTTTTATTGGAGACCTCATCCCAATTAATGTCATCATCGTGCACCAATTTATAATTAAGATTATAGGCCGCCGTTTGGGTTTCCAAAAATGTTTTTATAATGTCTATAAATCCAGAACCAGATACAAAATCGGTATTTAACTCATGTGACACCTTCCTTATATCCTGCTCAATCTCCTTAAGTTCGTCTATATACTGCCCTCTGGTTTTTATAGCCTCAGTACTGTTGCTCATATTTAAGCTATCTAAGCTTAAACGGGTACCAAATAAGCGGCCTAAAACACCATCGTGCAACTCTTCAGAAATACGTTTTTTCTCCTGCGTTCGTGCTTCTTCAATACTTTCGTTTTGTGAGAGCATCAGGTTATAAATCTCTTCATTGGTTTCTTGCTGCTTTTGTATAAACTTTAGTTCCTTATTTTTATTTCGTTGCATAATTACCATATATAGCAGTAAAGAAGAAATAACCACGACCACCGAAATGATTAAAAGCCATAAACGTTCTTTGGTAATTCGAATATTTTCTCTTTCTATTTGTTGGGTTTCAAAACGGATTCTGGCGAATTTGTTTCTTACAGCACGTTCATTTTTTTGCAAACTATCATTAAGTTTAATATAATCATGTGAATGAACTAAAGCCATACTGTCATCTTCTATTCTTGAAAGCAACATCAACGATTTAAGCAAATCATCATTATGATATTTTTCTGAAATTTCTTTTGCTTTGTAACCATAATATAAAGCAGAGTCTTTATTCTCATAATCATGATAATACTCAGCCAAATGTTGGTTTATTATAATTGAATTATATCCTTGACTACTAATACTATCACTTACCCTTAAAGCTTTAATATATAACTTAGGCAGCTTTTCTGTTTCTTTAGCTAAATATAAAGTATGCGCATAATTATCCAATACCAGAGAGTATACATAAGGATATTTATCAATTAAGTTTTTATTTTTTAAAATTTGCTCATAATAGTTTATTGCCAATTTATATTTACCTGCCTTCTTGTACGTATTTGCTAAATTTACTATAGAGCTATTTACTATTAAGTCTTTATTCTTTATATTAATTTTCTTTTTTAATTTTAGTGACTTTTTGTGATAGACCACAGCTTCATCAAATTCATCTAACTCCTTAAAAACAATTCCTAGGTTATTATACACATATGATTTCAACTCAAGTACTGAATTATTTTGTTCCATTGATTCCAAAAGTGTCAATATTTGAGCAGAAATAACTTCACTTTCCGTAAACTCTTTCTCATTTTTCAATATAACCGAAATGCCATACAATGCTTTTGCCAACTTAAATTTGTTATTAATACTCCTGTATATTTTTTCTGCATTGTAATAATAAATAAAAGCACTATCGGTAAATCTTGTGTTTTTTCTGTATATATCTCCTATAGAATAATTAATATCAGCAATTGAAGATGAGTCAGAAGGTTTTAAATTTAATACTGCCTGCTTTAAAGAATCTATTCTATCCAAGTCTATGTTATTCTGTCCATAAGAATGACACCAGATAGAAAAAACTATGATATAAATTAGGTTTGTTTTCAACAAATTAGAATTAATAAGGGATTAACAGACCTTCAAATGTATCTATATTTTTGAACAAAAAAAACTCTATACATCAATGTACAGAGTTTAACTTAATAATTTGGGCTATATTTTTAATTATCCAAATCTCCACCAGTATATGGCGTAGGCATTTCAGTATCATCACCTGCTCTTAACACATCATCTTCATTTAAATCTTGTTTTGTACATGATACTAATGTTGCAAAAATAAACGCTACGAATAAAGTAATTTTTAGGGCTTTCATAATTTTTTGATTTTAAGGTTATTATTATTACTATTTTTCTCTAATTATTCTAATACAAAATTGTTGACCAAAGACACAAAAATGAGTCTTGGGCGAGGGAAAAAACGGATAATTAACTTAAAATCAAATGCGCAAAAATGCTCTGATTTTTTAAAAATGTTTTTGAGGGAAAAATAATACAGATTAATTCGTCTTTGAAGAACTTAGGGATTGTTGGGGCGAACTCTAAGACGCAGTAAAAATCGTTAAACTGCATCTTCCAATAAAATATAATCGATAAAATGTATGTTTTTTACGATGAAAAGACAATTGACTCAAAATAACTGTTGATAACCTGTTAAAAACTATTTGAGTGTAGATTTGCTTTTAACAAGACTTGTTTTAATAATTTTTGTCTTTACATCTTCGTTTAAATGCATGTTTTCCAACCTATTAATTAGCAATTGAGCTGCATGGGCTCCGATAATTTTAGCATGCTGCCTAATGGTTGTCAATCTTGGAAGCGAATGAATAGAATCTGCCTTGCTCGCAAAGCCTATAACAGAAATATCTTTGGGTACTTTTAAACCCAAATTAATCGCCGTATTTATGGCAATAATACCCGAAGAACTATCTGCAGCGATAACAGCATCTACTGTTTTATTCTTTTTAAGGAAAGATTTTATTTTTTTCTGATGGTCGTCCTTCTTTTTTATTTTTAAAACCAAAGGTGTTTGGTTGTTTTCTTCCAGTATAGCCTTGTTATAGCCTCTTTCTCTTAATTTACCAACACTTAAATCGTTAATATTACTAATAAAGGCTATGTTTTTACGATTTTCAAGAAGTAGCCCCTTGGTAGCATTATAGGTCGCATCAAAATCATCTACAATAACTTTATCACATAATACATCATGGGCTACCCGGTCGAACATGACAATTGGCAACCCCTGACTAATGGTCTTCTTAAAATGGTCTATTTCATTTTTAATTTGGGTTTCTTCGGCAACCGATAATATAAACCCATCTACACTGCCATTAGCAAGCAACAAAAGGCTTTCTTTTTCTTTTTCTAAAGATTCGTTAGAAATACATGTAATGATATTATATCCCAAATTGGTGGCTTCTCTTTCAATACCAAAAAGAACTTTAGCCAAAAAATGATTAAGGATGTTTGGGATTATAACACCTATGGTTTTAGTCTTGTTTTGTTTTAAGCTTAAGGCAACTTTATTAGGCTTATAATTATATAATTCGGCTAACTCTTTAACACGTTTAACCGTATCCTCGCCAATTTCTTCACTGTTATTCAATGCTTTCGAAACCGTAGAAATAGAAACGTTTAATTCTTTTGCCAACTGTTTTAAAGTAACCATACCCTTTACATATATATTATAAGTATCGCAATTTACAAAATTACTCTTTGTTAATAGTCTAGTTAAAAAGATTGAGTATCTTTTAATATATGGATAAAGTAGAATTAAAGAACTATCGTCAATTAAAATCAATCGTTTATAGGAAAGAAAAAGACAGACATGTGTAGAAAATAATTTTAAATAGAAATGTATCAAATTTGATAGACAATAATCAAACATGAGTAAAAATTTTACACAATTAAATAGGCGGGTAAGATCAAAAAAACTAGTAACTTCCTAGATTTAAGACTTCCCTAGTATTCTAAACATACCTGTGCCGCACGTTGGACAAATCCCTTTTATAGCTTTTCTGCCATTCTTCATAGTCACTTCATTTGCATTTTTAATTTCTTTTTTGTCTTTACACTTTACACAATATCCTTCCATGGTTTTAAATTTTATTTGTTAAAACTTTAACTCTATAAATGTAGGTTTAATTGTTGGTGTTAGCAAACCAATACGTAGTACTAAAACTACATATTAAACAAAAAACAAAATTTATTGTTTTGATTTTCAAACTCTTATCAATTAAGCACAAGTTATTCCCTAAATCTTTCTCATAGAATACCTTGGTTAGATGGTTATCTAATAATATATTTATGCGATCAACTCAATATTATTAAATCATTAATACCAATTAATAATTATGTCTGGCACAAATCAATTATCAGCATCAAAGAACAGCACATTAATTCCAATAATGATTATTGCTGGACTCTTCTTTATCTTTGGGTTTGTAACATGGATTAATGGCGCTCTTATTCCTTTTATGAAAACCATTAACGAATTAACCGATGCGCAATCTTATCTTGTGGCCTCTGCGTCTTACATCTCTTTTGTTGTTATGGCTTTGCCGTCTTCTTATATCATCAATAAAATTGGTTATAAAAAAGGCATGTCGCTCGGGTTGGTTATTATGGGCCTAGGGGCTTTGGTTTTTATTCCAGCAGCCGAAGCAAGAACCTATTGGATGTTTTTAACAGGTATTTTTATTCAAGGTACAGGTATGACGCTTTTACAAACAGCATCAAACCCTTACATTACCATTTTAGGTCCCATAGAAAGTGCTGCTAAACGAATTTCTATAATGGGAATAGCAAACAAAGTAGCAGGAGGGTTAGGATCATTAATTTTTAGTGCAATTCTGCTATCTGGCATTGATGATATAAAAGATAAATTAAGTACCGTTTCAGATACAGAAAAAGCAGAATTATTAAATACTATGGCAGATAGCGTTGTAACTCCATACATAGTCATGGCCATCGTACTATTCCTTTTAGGCATTTTAATAAGACAAGCACCTTTACCTCATGTGGAGGCAGCACCTATTGATACGTCTAAAGAAGGAGAAACGGCAAAGACAAGTATTTTCCAATTCCCACACCTATGGCTAGGCGTCTTGGCATTGTTTGTTTATGTGGGCGTAGAAGTTATAGCAGGGGACACTATCATAGCTTATGGTATTTCTTTAAACCTCCCCGTGAGCCAAGCTCAATTTTTCACATCATTTACCTTACTCGCCATGGTTGCTACCTATGCTTTGGGCGTGATTTTAATTCCTAAATACATGAGCCAATCGTTCGCCCTAAAAGCCAGTGCTACTTTGGGGATTATACTATCATTTTGCATTGTATTTTCTACAGGGTTTACATCGGTACTTTTTGTAGCGGCATTAGGAATCGCCAATGCTTTGGTTTGGCCAGCTGTTTGGCCACTTACTTTAAAAGGATTGGGGAAATTTACCAAAACGGCATCTGCACTACTCATTATGGCCATTTCTGGGGGCGCTATTATACCACCTTTGTACGGTGCCATTGTTGATGCAAAAAAAGAACAATTATTAACTAGCGGTATTGAAGAAGCGTCTGCCATAGCAGAATCTGCTTCCAGCGGCTATTGGATCTTACTCCCTTGTTATCTCATTATTTTATATTATGCCTTTTGGGGACATAAAGTAGGTCTAAAAAAAGCATAAAAAATCATTCACACCCAACAAACAAATACAACCAAACAATGAAAAACATTACTTTGTTATTTATTCTTTTTTTAAGTATAAATTCAATTTCAGCCCAAGATACTAGTGCAACAATACCAAAACCTAATTACCGTTTAGCCTCACAATTTTCTCCAAAAAACCTTGCCAAGTTAGTGCACTCTACTAAAGTAAGCCCCCATTGGCTAAAAAGAGGCAATCGTTTTTGGTATCAATACAAGACTACAGCTGGCTCTAACTATTATCTGGTAAATGCCGATACGAAATCGAAATCAAAATTGTTCGACAATGAAAAAATGGCAAAGTGGCTAACGGAAATCACAAAAGATCCTTATGATGCACAACATTTACCCCGTTTTAAATTTAAGTTCGTTAAAAATGAAACAGCAATTCGCTTTAGGGTCACTTCTACAGAAGAAGTTGAAGTTATTGAAGATGATAAAACTGTTGAAAATGACTCTTCTGCCACAAAAAAGAAAAAAAATAAGGCGCCTAAAATGGAGAAAAAAGTATACCATCTTGAATATAAATTAGGTGGCAATTCTCTAACTGTCATTGATAATAAAAAGAAAGAAAAAGAGCCATGGAAAAAATGGGCCAATATCTCACCAGATAGTACTATTGTGTTATTCTCCAAAAACTACAACTTGTTTTGGATGGATAAAGCTAATTTTTTAAAAGCCGTTAAAGATGAAAAAGACTCTACTATTGTAGAAAATCAATGGACTACCGATGGTGTAGAGTACTATGGCTATGGAGGCTCTAACCGTGGAGAAAATAATGAAACCAAAGAGAAAAAGAAAAACGACAGGAAAAAAATTCGCGGTATTTGGTCCCATGATTCCAAGAAATTTGTGTTTACAAAATCTGATTCCAGACACATCAAGGATTTATGGGTCATTAACTCAGTTGCCAAAAAACGTCCTACCCTGGAAACCTACAAATACCATATGCCAGGAGAACAGGAATTTTACAAGCAAGAATTATTGGTTTTCGATATGCCCTCTAAATCGGTTGTCAGTGTAAAATTAGATACCACAAAACAACAAGGCATCTCAGTTCACAGGGCACCCAGAAAACAATCGAACAGGGATGATGAATTTCAACCATCATTATTACTTTCTAAAAAAGGAAAAATTTATTTTAACACCATTAGCCGAGACCGAAAAAAACTGGATGTCTGTGTAGCCGATATCAACTCTGGCGATGTAAACGTTTTAATTGAAGAACGATTTAACACCTATATTGAATCAAGACCTTTGGTATTGTTCAATAATGAACAAGAACTGCTCCATTGGTCTGAGCGTGACGGTTGGGCGCATTTTTACTTGTATGATGTAAACGGCAACCTAAAACGTCAGGTAACTTCGGGAGCTTACCATGCAAACCGATTCACCAATATAGACGAGAAAGCACGGGTGCTTTATTTTACAGCAAATGGGATTTCTAAAGACCAGGACCCTTATTACGAACATTTACATCGTATCAATCTTGATGGCTCTGGCTTAAAAAATATCAATCCTGGAGATTATAACACAGCAACGAGCATGTCCGATTCTAACAAGTATTTTGTAAGCAACTACTCCAGGGTCAATACCTCACCAAAATCTGAGCTTCGAAACCATAACGGCACCGTTATTATGAACTTGGAAGAAGCCGATTTATCTCAGCTCTTTGCTACAGGTTATAAATTCCCCGAACCTTTTAAGGTAAAGGCAGACGATGGTATTACAGACATTTATGGCGTGATGTACAAACCTTTTAATTTTGATGAAACCAAACAGTACCCTTTATTAGAATATGTATATCCAGGCCCGCAAACAGAAGCCGTAAACAAATCTTTTTCGGTTAGAATGGATAGACTGGACCGCATGGCTCAAGTAGGCTTTGTGGTGATTACATTGGGCAATAGGGGCGGGCATCCCAATCGTTCGAAATGGTACCACAATTACGGTTATGGAAACCTGAGGGATTACGGCCTCGCAGATAAAAAATACGTAGCCGAGCAACTGGCTAAAATGCACTCTTATATCAATATAGACAAGGTTGGTATTTATGGACATTCTGGAGGTGGTTTCATGTCTACCGCAGCTATGTTAGTGTATCCTGATTTCTTTAAAGCAGCAGTCTCTTCAGCTGGAAACCATGACAATTCTATTTATAACAGCTGGTGGAGCGAAACGCATCATGGCGTTAAGGAAAAAAAGGATGCCAATAATAAGATTTCTTATGAATATGCGATTGATAAAAACCAGTCTTTAGCATCCAACCTAAAAGGCCATCTTATGTTAATTACTGGCGATATCGATAACAATGTACACCCAGGTGGCACCATTAGAATGGCAAATGCCCTTATTAAAGCAAATAAGCGATTCGATTTTATGATCATGCCTGGACAACGTCATGGGTTTGGAAACATGACAGAATACTCGTTTTGGCTCAGAGCTGATCATTTTAGCAAACATCTATTAGACAAAGAAGCTGCAAATATCGATATTGTAGAAATGAATAGAGACAAGCCTAGAAAATAGCATACACTAATAAAAAAGCCATGCTATAACAAATAGCATGGCTTCTTAGTTTAGTATAATTGAATTTAGTTTAGTTAGCTTTTTTTAAGTTTTTAGTAACAGTGGCAACATCTTCGTAAGCTATTGAAGTACCATCCTCAATAACAACCTCTTTCTCAATCTTACTAGTTTCCTTAGCTCGAATGACATTAATGGTCACATCTTTTTCAGATACTTGATAAGCAAGAACTTCAGTAGTCGCTTTTTCTTCAACATAAGCTGCAACACCTTCTGATGTTAAAGCAATACTTGGTGCAATAACCAACGCTACAACCGACATTAATTTTAATAAGATATTTAAAGAAGGCCCCGAAGTATCTTTAAAAGGATCACCAACAGTGTCACCAACCACAGCTGCCTTATGAGCATCTGTTCCTTTTCTACCTTGCTCTTCAATAGTTTTTTTAGCATTATCCCATGCTCCTCCAGCGTTAGATTGGAAGATAGCCATCAGTACACCACAAGTAGTAACTCCCGCAAGCAAACCCCCGAGCATTTCTGCACCTCCAATAAACCCTACGGCTACAGGTACTGCAATAGCTAATAATCCTGGGAATACCATTTCTTTAATAGATGCTTTTGTTGAAATAGCAACACATTTATCGTATTCTGCTACGCCATCGGCCGCATCAAATATTTTTCTATCCTCTTCATTCGCTTTACTCATATCAGAATCATACTTACGCATAACCTCTAAAGCTGCTTTCAATTGAGGAATATCCCTAAACTGACGTCGTACTTCTTCAATCATAGCCATTGCTGCACGTCCCACAGCATTCATAGACAATGCTGAAAATACAAACGGCAACATACCTCCTACTAATAAACCTGCCATAATTTGAGGTTGTGACACATCAATAGCTGTTACGTTTGCAGTTTTCATAAAAGCGGCAAATAAAGCCAGAGCCGTTAATGCGGCTGAAGCGATTGCAAAACCTTTACCAATGGCAGCGGTTGTATTACCTACAGCATCTAATTTATCGGTACGTTCACGAACCTCACTTGGCAATTCTGCCATTTCGGCAATACCACCTGCATTATCAGATATTGGTCCGTAAGCATCAACTGCTAACTGTATCCCTGTATTTGCCAACATACCAACAGCTGCAATAGCAATACCATATAAGCCTGCATAATGGTGCGATACTAAAATAGCCGCTGCTATCAATATAATAGGGATGGCAGTAGACATCATACCAATACCTAACCCAGCAATAATATTTGTAGCTGCTCCAGTTTCAGATTGTTTTACTATAGAATTAACAGGTTTTGTTCCTGTTCCTGTATAATATTCGGTAACTTTTCCAACAGCCAAACCTGCTACTAAACCAGCAATCACCGCTATAAAAACACCTAGTGAGCCATGAGGCAATCCAGTAGTACCCGCAAGCATGCTATCAATTATAAAATAAGATGCGATAACCATAAGACCTGCCGAGCCAAACTCGCCAATATTTAAAGCTGTTTGTGGGTTTCCTCCATCTTTCACCCTTACAAAAAAGGTCCCTATAATAGACATAATAATACCTACGGCCGCCAAAACCAACGGCAAATACACAGCACCTAAACCATTAAAATCTGGCGTTAAAATAAAAGCTCCTAATACCATGGTTCCTATAATAGAACCCACATACGATTCGAATAAATCGGCTCCCATACCAGCTACATCACCTACATTATCACCTACATTATCTGCAATGGTCGCAGGGTTTAAAGGGTGATCCTCAGGAATTCCTGCCTCTACTTTACCAACTAAATCGGCTCCAACATCGGCAGCTTTTGTATAAATACCACCACCTACACGGGCAAATAATGCTATAGACGATGCACCAAGTGAAAATCCTGACAATACATTTAAGACTTCGTTAATCCCCCAGCCCATTTCACTATAAACCATAAAGAGACCACTCAAGCCTAAAACACCAAGTCCTACAACACCAAGTCCCATAACCGCACCACCAGCAAAAGCAACTTCCAAGGCTTTACCCAAAGAGGTTCTTGCAGCACTTGTAGTTCGTACATTTGCTTTGGTAGCAACTTTCATACCTATAAATCCAGCTAACGCAGAACAAATAGCTCCAACTATAAAAGATACAGCAACCATACCATTCGACCCCACTTCCGAACTTCCCTTAAAATATAACAGAACTGCAACAGCTATTACAAATACCGATAGAATTTTATATTCCGCCTTTAAAAAAGACATGGCACCATCTGCAATGTTTTTAGCAATTCTAATCATTTTTTCATCGCCTTGATCTTGTTTGGACACCCAGGCACTTTTTACAAAGACATAAGCTAACGCTATGACCCCAAACACTGGTAAAAATTTCACTATTAATTCCATATTAATTAGTTCTTTATTTGGTTATTATTTTTTAACGGAGCTAAAAATAGGAAAATATAAGTGATAAAAAAAACCCCTATTAATTAAAGATAATATATTCAAACCCCTGTTTAAATATATTATCTTTAATACTATGACATATGTTAGTTTTTTCTTGTCTATTTAAATGAAATTACACTATAAAATTGTATCCCAAAAAGGACATTACCAACAATTATGTTTCTAAAAAAAGAAAGCACCCGAACAAAATTATAATTTGCTCGGGTGCTTTCTTTTAAAACAGTCAATATAAAATTTCGACTAAATAGTAAACGTTCTTTTTTTCTTGTGTTCGCTATTTTCATATCGATGCACACATTCATGATAAATCTTAGCAGCTTCTTCTGCATTTCCCCAACCACCAGTATCAACTTTCTTCTTTTCTAAATCCTTATACACCTGAAAAAAATGTTCTATTTCTTTCAATCTATGAGGATTTAAATCTGCTATATCTCTATTGTTGCTCCAAATTGGGTCTGAAACTGGCACACAAATTATTTTTTCATCTGGTCCTTTTTCATCCGTCATATGGAATACCCCAATGGGTCTAACTTCCATAACAACCATAGGATATGTCGGCTCAGTTCCCATAACCAATACATCTAGAGGGTCTTGATCCAAAGCTAATGTTTCTGGAATAAAACCGTAATCTCCTGGATACATCATAGATGAGAACAACATACGGTCGAAACGAATTTTGTGCAACGCAAAATCGTATTCATATTTATTTCTACTTCCTTTAGGTATCTCAATTAACACATCAAATGTTAAATCTTTTTTCTTAGTCATATTTTATAAATAATTTAGGGACACAAAAGTACTGAACCCTTAGACTTTAAGCAACAAAAATCAGGTTGTTTTATATTAATATTCCATATCTTGTGCCTGACTAATTCAAATAATATAACCAAAGACTATGAGACGTTTTCTTTTTGCATGCTTAACCCTATTTTATTTATCACCCATTAGCTCCCAAACCCAGCCCTGGCAAGGTAAATTTGAACCTATTGACAACCTCATCAAACCGCCAAGCGCCTACAGAACAGCCAGTGGCGCTCCTGGAAAAGATTATTGGCAACAACGTGCTAACTACAAAATAAAAGTAACCTTAGACGAAGGCAACAACACTATTACTGGAGAAGAAATCATTACCTATTATAACAATTCGCCAGACGATTTAAGCTATCTATGGATACAGCTCGAACAAAATGTCAACAAAAAAGGGAATGAAGATTTTGGAGCCATAAATAACAATATAAAAGACGGTATGACCACCAGGCAAATGCAGTTTCTCACCAGAGCTATAGATTTCCCAGCTGGTTATTCCATTAAACATGTAAAAGACTCCAACGGAAACCATATAAAAACAATGGTTAACAACACCATGATGAAGGTTAAATTGAACACCCTTCTTAAATCTGGCGAATCTACAAGTTTTTCTATTGCATGGTCTTATCCAATTACCGATAGAAGTATGTACTTATTATCTCGTGAAGGCTATGAATATTTTCCTTCTGATGACAATACCGTTTACCTGATTGCACACTGGTTTCCTAGAATGGCTGTTTATAACGATACAGAAGGTTGGCAAAATCAGCAATTCCAGAAGCTTGGAGAATTTGCTTTGGAGTTTGGCGATTACGAGGTTGAAATTACCGTACCAGAAGATCATATTGTAGCATCTACTGGTTTACTACAAAATAGCGAATCTGTATTGACCAAAACGCAGCGTAAGCGTATGGACGCCGCACGAAAATCTTTTGAAAAGCCGATCATGATTATTACACAGGCCGAAGCCGAAGCCAATGAGAAGCAGAAATCTAAAAAACAAAAAACATGGAAATTTAAGGCTAAAAACGTTCGGGATTTTGCCTTTGCTTCGTCTCGTAAATTCATGTGGGATGCACAGGCCGTAAAATTGCCCACCAATACCGTTATGGCAATGTCTTTTTATCCCAAAGAAGGGCTTCCCGTATGGCAAGAAGAATCGACTAAAGCCGTGAAGCATGCTTTAGAGGTATATTCTGAAGCGACGTTCGATTATCCATACCCTGTGGCAATTTCAGTAAACACGTCTAATATTGGTATGGAATTCCCTATGATCAGCTTTAATGGAGGCCGTCCAAAAAATGGCAAAATAAGCCCTGCCGCCAAACAGGGAATGATAGGAACCATTATTCACGAAGTAGGCCATAACTGGTTTCCCATGATTGTGAGCTCAGACGAACGTAAATGGATGTGGATGGATGAAGGTTTAAATACATTTTTGCATCAACGAACCGTCGCAGAGCGTTATCCTGGTTTTAATAGCGTAACATCTAAAAGCATCGTGCCATTTATGAGTGGTGACAAAAATATTTTACGCCCCATCATGACGACTTCAGATAGTGAGCTTATGTCTCAATTTGGTGCTAATTTCTATTTAAAACCGACCGTTGGACTGCAAATGCTCCGTAATTCTATTATTGGAAAAGAGTTATTTGATGAAGCCTTTAAGGAATATGCCAATCGATGGAAATACAAACACCCAAACCCTTCCGATTTATTTAGAACACTTGAAGATGCTACGGCAACCGATTTAGATTGGTTTTTTAGAGGGTGGTTTTTTACTACCGATCATGTGGATATGGAACTAAGTCAGGTAAAGTGGTTTAAAGTATATGAAGAGAACTCGAATATTGAGGATCAAAATAACAGCTCCAAGATAAAGATAGAAACCTCTGGCAAAGGCATTCAATCGCTAACTAAAGATTTTTCTAGTGGCCCAGAAACCATCACCATGAACGCCACACCAGATACTGCCTATGGTCAATTTTTATCAAGGATTAATGAGCCTGAATTACGCAAACAACTTTCTGGCAAAAATATTTATGAAATCACCGTTAAAAATATCGGTGGCCTTGTGATGCCTATTACAATTGAATGGGTTTTTGTTGATGGCACTAAAGAAGTTAATACCATTCCAGCCGAAGTTTGGCGTAGAAACGAGTACGAAATTCAAAAAACCTTTATAAAGGAAAAAGAAGTTAAAGAAGTTAATTTAGATCCCAATTTTGAATATGCAGATACTAACGGAGAAAACAATACCTTTCCAAAAGTAAAAGGACAATCGGATTTTGATGCCTTTAAAGAAAAAAAAGGAAACAACTAAAACAACAATGAGCTATAAAGCTTTGCCTACTATTTATAAAAATATTTTTTTAGTATGTGTATTTATACTGATTAGTTGTAATAATCATGATAAAAAAACTGTAGCGGTTACCAAAACAGATCAAAGGGTGCATGCCCTTCCTTTAAAAGTTAAATCACCTCCTAACAATCCTGCCTCTGCGGAAAAAACCAATCTGGGGCGTTTGCTTTTTTTCGACCCTATTTTATCTGGCAATAAAGATGTGGCCTGCGCTACTTGCCATCACCCTACAAACGGTTTTGCAGAGTTTAGGGATTTATCTATTGGTGTTAACGGTAAAGGGTTTGGCAATAAACGCGTTTTTAAAATGCCAAATAAAATTCCTTTTGTTAAACGAAACGCACATACTGTTCTTAATACGGCTTTTAATGGTATTGATTCCCTAAATCGTTACGATCCAGAAAAATCACCTATGTTCTGGGACAACCGTGTTACTAGTTTAGAAGCCCAAGCGATAGAACCTATAAAGGCTATGGAAGAAATGCGTGGTTTAAACTATTCTGAAACTGAAATTTTGGTCGAAGTTGTATCTCGATTAAATGCTATTCCTGAATACAAAAAGTTATTTAAAGAGTCTTTTAAAGGAGAAAACACCATAACTATTGAAAATATAGGAAAAGCTATTGCTGCTTACGAAAGAACCCTAATTACCAATAACTCCCGTTTCGACAAATACATGCGTGGCGATGCTGATGCCATCTCATTATCTGAAAAAGAAGGTTTTAAGATGTTTAAAAAAGTAGGCTGTATTAATTGCCATAACGGCCCCATGTTTTCCGATTACAAGATTCATGTTTTAAGTGTTCCTGAAAATGACAAACTAACTAAAGTCGACGATGGCTTTAAACAACAGTTCGGATTTCGCACACCAACACTTCGCAACTTACGTTTTACGAATCCGTATATGCATAACGGCACCTTACCAACGCTAAAAAAGGTGTTAGAGTTTTATGAAGACTTAAAATTCAAAAAAACCAGAAACCCTGGGGTTAACATTGACCAAATTGATTCACTTGCTCAAAATCTAACTATTGCCATGAAAGACTTTAATCAAATTATTTCTTTCTTAAATACATTAAATGACGATGATTTTGATAAAACAGTACCAGAAACCGTACCTAGCGGCTTAATGGTTGGCGGAGATATTGAGTAAGTATTTTTATTCTGTTTGAAATATAACTGTACTGACCAACCTTAGATGTCTTTCATTTAAAGACATAACGCTTAAATCGGTCACATAAAAAACCACATTCCATTGCTGGAATGTGGTTTTTTGCCTTACACCTGCTTACTAAAGACAAACAAAGCCTAATACATTAAATATGAATACTGTGTATCAAAAAAACTTTTAAATGAGAAGTTATTTAATTTTTCGTACTATTTTGCTTTAATCCACATCAAACCTAACACCTATTGAAATATTGTTCTGCTTTACAATTTGATCTTTAAAAATAGGTGACAGGTCATACTTAACATAGAGCGCCATATCGTCAAAAGCAATGTAACCGCTTAATCCGTACACTAAACTACTGGTATTAAAGCCACGCTTCTGTTTTTCTTTTATACGCTCACCATTCATCTCATACTTTAGTTTTTGACGTGTACCAATATTAAAACCAGCATATCCTCCTAAACCTATTTTGAATTGATTTCGGGTGGAATATCTAAAATAAGTGTCATTCTCAATTTTTTTTGAAGGCCCAAACTCTAAGTGAACAGGAAATACCAAATTGGTAATCGACAATTTAGACTTTTTAAGGCTTTCTGGAAATTCCTCTAATATGGTTTGATTGCCCTGCTGAACGAAATACCTATTATCATCAGGTTTTAATCCGTTTATTTGAAAAGAGAACCCGTATTTAAAACGTAAAAAATTAGTATTATTAAATACTCGTGTTTTCCATGCCCAACCTAATTCCAAAAATCGGGATCCTCCAAACTTATAAGGAGAATCGTCCAATTTTTCGCCTTCAATAATGGCATTGTTTAAACCAAAAGCTAAAACAAAGTCGTTGGAAGTACGTCGGTCGTATTTCTTTGGCTTGTTTTTGGCTTTAATTTTAATACCCGCAAAACTCTCTTCATCGCCTCCAATACTAAAACCTATTTTTGATAAATCTTCACTATCGTTTGTTTTATAACCTTCTTCATTTCGTTCTAAAAGAGCAATTTTATTATTTATAATAGCTATGCGATTTTCAATATTTAGGGCGCGTTTTTTTGCTACTTCTTTTTTTAATATGTTAGCTTCTTCGTTGGAAAGCTCTCCTTTTTCTAACCGTTTATTTATAGCCTCGACCTCAGCCTTTAAAAAATCACGTTCTTCATTTTTAATACGTTCTTTAATTTCTTTTAAAGTTTCAATTTTGTCTTTATTATTTACATTTTGAATGGTGTCTTGTGCATTGATTAATTGCACACTTACACATAATATGGCAAATGCCAAATACTTAGTAATAATTTGCATAACTGTTCGTTTTTTTATGCTGAATTGATTTTCAGCATGTGTTGATTGATATTTGATTTGATGATTGTTTATGGTTATAATTTATAAGATTCCCAGACCGCATTCTGGCAGGCTTTTTCATGGGAATGTTAATTAATCGTTACGTTGGGCAACTGCTGTCTTTACAGTACCATAGCTTGCTTTTATAGCTTCAAAAACTTTCGTTCTAAAGGATTGATCCAATTCTGCTTCAACATCCTGAAGTAATAAATTAGCATCGACTACTCCTGTAGTTTCATTATATAATTGATTTAATTGGATTTCCTTTTGAGCCTCTAATAACAAAACATCTATTGCATCATCTGTTACAGTATTATTATCTTTCAGCGCCTGTATCTGGTTTGCAACAGCTTGTATTTTTTTCTGCTCGAAAGTTAAAGATTCAACAGGCACTTTTACAGAAGTATCAACTGACTCTTTCTTCAATTTTTCCATGTTATTTTCTTGAGTAATAATTGCTTGTTCATCATTAAATTCCGAGGTAATTAAAACTGGTTTTTTAATGATTTCGTTGATGTCTTCTTTCCGGTTTTTATTGATATCCTGAGAAACTGTCTCAATATTAACATGCGCTTCAACAGCTATAGTTTTATCTGTATGCTGCTCTATAACTTCTGGTACCACCACTATTTTTGGCATATCGTTCACACCTGTTTCATTATTAAAAAACTGGGAAATCACTAACAAAACCCCAACAATACTTGCTGCAAGACCTACCCATAAAAGCGACCTGTTTTTTCTTTTAGCCCCCTGACTATCTAATCGTTCTGAAAGTTTACCCCAAGCATCATTAGACGGTTGCAATGTTCTTTTATCAAGCTTATTTTTTATATTTTCTTCAAATTTAATTGGTTCCATAGCTTGTTGTTTTATTCAATTTTTTAATCTTTTCCTGAAGCATTTTTCGTGCTTTAAACAATTGTGATTTCGATGTACCTTCCGTTATGTTTAGCACCTTTGCTATTTCACTATGCTTATATCCTTCAATAGCATGCATCACAAATACTATTTTATAACCTTCAGGAAGCGTATCTATGAGCTGTTGTATTTCCGCAACTTCCATATTGGTATGAATATTATTTGTATAATCATTACCATACTCAAAATTTTCAACAGAAAATTCTATTTGCTTTTTTTGCCTTAAAAACGAGATAGACTCTCTCACCATAATCCGTCGGATCCAACCTTCAAAACTACCTTTATTTTTAAAGCTTTTTAAATTAGAAAACACTTTAAAAAATCCATTAAGCATAACTTCTTCTGCTTGCTGTAAATCTTTTATATAATATCTACAAACACTCAACATTTTTGGAGCATGTATTTCAAATAATAAATGTTGCGCCTCACGATTGTTTTTAATCGCTTTTTTTATAAGTAACAATTCGTTTTTATGCAGTTGGATTACTTTCAAAAATGTTTTCATTTAGTCTTCTATTTTTAAAGACGCAAATTCTATGCAAATGGTTGCCCAGTATAAAAATATAAATGTAATCTAAAAAGAAATTAAAAATAACACCTTAAAAATGAGGCGTTTGATTTATTAAAAAAAATAAGAGATTTAATTAAAAAACTATCTGTTATCAATAAAAAAGCAAACTACTTCTTCCTATCAATCACATAGTTCACCATAAGCTCCAGCGAATTTCTATAATCCGATTCTGGGTATGTTTGAAGTATTTGCAGAGCTTCTTCTTGAAATGCTTTCATCTTTTTTATAGCATAGTCCAATCCGCCATTATTTTTCACAAAAGCAATAACTTCCTTAACACGCTTAGTATCTTTATTATGGTTTTTTATAGAGTTAATAAGCCAGTTTTTATCTTTTTTTGAAGACTGATTAAGTACATAAATTAAAGGCAAGGTCATTTTTTGCTCTTTAATATCAATACCTGTAGGTTTTCCTATTTGAGCATCACCATAATCAAATAAGTCGTCTTTTATTTGAAATGCCATGCCTATTAATTCACCAAATTTTCGCATGGATTCCACATGCTGCGATTCTGGTTTTACAGATGCAGCTCCTAAACTACAACAAGCCGCAATTAAAGTTGCTGTTTTTTGACGAATAATTTCATAGTAAACAGCTTCTGTAATATCTAATTTCCTTGCTTTTTCAATCTGAAGCAATTCACCTTCGCTCATTTCTCGAACCGCAATAGAAATAATCTTGAGTAAGTCGAAATCATTATTATCAATACTTAAAAGCAAGCCTTTAGACAGTAAATAATCGCCTATTAAAACAGCTATCTTATTTTTCCAAAGGGCATTTACAGAGAAAAAACCGCGTCTTCTATTGCTATCATCAACAACATCATCGTGCACTAAGGTTGCTGTATGTATAAGTTCAATGACCGAAGCACCTCTATAAGTTCGCTCACTAACCTCGCCATTAGACACCATTTTAGAAACCAAAAACACAAACATGGGCCGCATTTGCTTCCCCTTTCTGTTTACAATATAGTGCGTAATCCTATTAAGTAATGCAACCCTACTAGACATAGAGAGTTGAAACTTTTGCTCGAAAAGATCCATTTCATAAGCTATAGGCTGTTTTATTTGCTCTACTATCTTCAATGTAAAAACTTAATCTCAGCGAAATTACTAATAAAGTTAAGATATTACTACTATTGACTCTCGAAAGTTCCTTTTCTATCTGTTTACTATTAATCTCTAAAAAATGTTTAATCGATGAGATTCTTATACCAGAAAAATAATTCTGCCCTAACAGAGCATGTCAAAAGAGTTTTTAGAGGGGTTTTTATTTTTTATTGGCTAATTGTCCGCAAGCAGCATCAATATCTTTTCCGCGACTGCGGCGCACATTGACAACAATTCTATTTTTCTCTAAGGCATGGATATAGTTTTCTAGAGCCTCATTGGTTGCCTGCTTAAAATCACCATCATCGATAGGATTATATTCAATTATATTTACTTTACTTGGTACATGCTTACAGAATTCCACCAAGGCATCTACATCCTTTTGTGTATCATTTATCCCTTTCCAAACTACATATTCGTAACTTATTTTACGTTTGGTTTTGGCATACCAGTATTCTAATGCTTCTTTTAAATCTATTAAGGGAAAGGTCTCATTAAAGGGCATAATTGACGTGCGTACTTCATCGATAGCCGAATGTAAAGACACTGCCAAATTAAATTTCACATCATCATCTGCCATTTTCTTTATCATTTTTGGCACACCCGATGTTGATACTGTAATTCGTTTTGCAGACATCCCTAAACCTTCTGAGGATGTAATTTTATCGATGGCCTTCATAACATTGTTATAATTCATAAGAGGCTCTCCCATCCCCATAAATACAATATTACTCAATGGGCGATTGTGATATAAACGACTTTCTTTATCGATGGCCACTACCTGATCATAAATCTCATCTGGGTTTAGGTTACGCATACGCTTTAAACGCGCTGTTGCACAAAACTTACAATCTAAACTACAACCCACTTGGCTGGATACGCAAGCGGTTGTTCTTGTGGCTGTTGGTATTAAAACCGATTCTACTACCAAACCATCATGTAGCCGAACTGCATTTTTCACCGTTCCATCTTTACTACGCTGCATGGTATCTACTTCAATATGGTTAATAACAAAATTGTCTTCCAACATCTGGCGTGTTTCTTTTGAAACATTCGTCATATCCTCAAAAGTATGTGCCGATTTTTGCCAAAGCCACTCATAAACCTGGTTCCCACGAAAGGCTTTATCTCCTTGCTCTACAAAGAACACTCTTAAATCTTCTTTGGTTAATGCACGAATGTCTTTTTTACTTGCTGCCATAAGTGTTGCAAAAATAGTGAAAGGTTTTACTATTTACTGTTTTTGATTTATTGATTAATTCTCAAAAGTTAAAGGTCTTGTTTTTGTTTTTTATTAATTGACACTAAAAAGGTCTTAAAAGTACTTTCCGTTTTAATACTTTTAAGACCTCAAGATATGTTTAAAAAAGCCCCTGAATCAAGTTCAGGTTTTATAGGATTAACATGGCATCACCATAGCTATAAAATTTATACTTTTCTTTTACAGCTTCCTCATATGCTTTCTTAATAAAATCGTGTCCCGCAAATGCCGAAACCATCATTAGCAACGTTGATTTTGGGGTATGAAAATTAGTAATCATGCTATTAGCAATACTAAAATCGTAAGGAGGAAAAATAAATTTATTGGTCCATCCGTCAATTTCATTTAATCTACCATTTGATGACACAGAACTTTCTATAGCTCGCATAGCGGTAGTTCCTACTGCACAGATACGTTTTTTATTCTCTATACCTTTATTTACGATATTGACTGCTTTCTCATCAATTTTTAGCTCTTCGCTATCCATTTTGTGTTTCGACAAATCTTCAACCTCCACTGGATTAAAAGTACCCAATCCTACATGTAAAGTTACTTCTGCAAAATCAACACCTTTAATTTCCAGTCTTTTTAGTAAGTGCTTAGAAAAGTGAAGACCTGCTGTAGGAGCCGCCACAGCGCCTTCATTTTTTGCATATATGGTTTGGTAACGCTCCTCATCATCTGGCTCTACATCCCTTTTTATATATTTGGGAAGTGGTGTTTCTCCAAGCTCATTTAACTTTCTACGGAACTCCGTATAGGAACCATCATATAAAAAACGTAATGTACGCCCTCTAGATGTCGTATTGTCTATAACCTCTGCTACCAATGTATCATCATCACCAAAATATAGTTTATTACCTATTCTTATTTTACGTGCAGGGTCTACCAAAACATCCCAAAGGCGTTGTTCTTCATTTAATTCTCTTAATAAGAATACTTCTATCCTAGCACCTGTTTTTTCCTTATTACCATATAATCTTGCTGGAAACACTTTAGTGTTATTAAGGATTAATACATCCTCTTCATCAAAATAATCTATTAGGTCCTTGAACATTTTATGCTCAATGGTTTGTTCTTTTCTATTTAAAACCATTAAACGTGACTCGTCTCTGTTTTCTGCAGGGTATTCTGCTAATAATTCATCTGGAAGATTGAAACCAAAGTGTGATAATTTCATTTGTTAGTTTTTTGTTTTAGTACGTCAAATGACGCTTTCAATAACATAAAGCTTAGATAAAAAACACCTTAAAATACTGAAAGGCTCATTTAATGAGTTGTTTAGTTTTTTTTTGAAAGCTGCAAATATACAATCTGTGAATAGGGGTTGTCAAGTAAATGAGTGATTATTATTTGGTTATTTTAAATCCGATGGATTTCAAATCGTCCCAAAAAGCTGGATATGATTTTGAAACAACCATGGCATCTTCGATAATAATTGGTGTTTTAAGAGCCAAAGGTGCAAATGCCATGGCCATTCTATGATCATGGTAAGTTGCAATTGATACAGATTCGTTAATCGTTTTAGAAGCCGCTAAATGCAGCGACTTACCTGTGATCTCAACATGACCGCCTAATTTTTCAATTTCATTTTTTAAAGCAACCAACCTATCGGTTTCTTTAATTTTAAGCGTATGCAACCCTGTTAAATCACAAGGTATTCCTATAGCAAAACAGGTGACCGCAATTGTTTGAGCAATATCTGGTGCATCTTTTAAATTTAATGTCAGCGGTTCTAAATTCGAAAATTCTTTCTTTAAAGTAACACTATTGTTATCATTAAAAACGGTACTAATTCCAAAATGCCTGTAGACATCTACTAAAACGGAATCTCCTTGTAAGGAGTTTTCTTTATATGAGGATATTGTAATTTCTGTTCCAATTTCACTCATCGCAACAATACTAAAAAAATAGGATGCTGATGACCAATCGGATTCTACAGTTAATGTTTTTGGACTCTGGTCCTTACTTCCTGGTTTTACAGTTATAACATTTTCATTAAATGAAGATTCTACACCAATCTCATCTAATAAACTAAGTGTCATTTTTATATAAGGCACCGATGTTATGTCTCCTTCCAGGATAAGTTCCAATCCATTTTCGAGTTTAGAAGCTATGAGTAATAACGCAGAAATGTATTGACTACTTACATTTGCTTTTAGCGCTACTTTATGTTTCGTTAACTTTTTCCCTTTTATTTTTATTGGAGGAAGTCCTTCATTCTCTACATAACTAATATCTGCACCAAGCTCACGAAGCGCATCTACAAGCACAGCAATAGGACGTTCTTTCATTCGTTTAGAACCTGTAAGCGTGACGTCTCTTCCTTCTTGAACTGAAAAGTATGCCGTTAAAAAGCGCATCGCTGTTCCTGCATGATTAATGTCGACCACATCTGAATCTGTGCTTAAAGCATTCGTCATTAGGTTACTATCATCAGAATTTGACACGTTTTCAAGACTCATTTCGGGATACAGTGCCTTTAAAAGCAATAATCTATTGGACTCACTTTTAGATCCTGTTATTTGAATTGAGGATTGTTTAGAAATTATCGATTTTTGAAGTGTAATATGCATACTCATTGATTCTCTTTTAATCAAGCTGCAAATTTACTTTAATTTTTCGTTATTATGGTGTCTATCATGATCTCGTTTTGCTTTCTTATCCATTCTTTTATCAAATGCTTTTTGTAAATCAACCCCTGTTTGGTTTGCTAAACATAAAACTACAAATAAAACATCTGCCAATTCTTCCCCAAGATCTTTATCTTTGTCACTTTCTTTTTCGCTTTGTTCTCCATAGCGCCTAGCTATAATACGAGCCACTTCACCTACTTCTTCGGTAAGTTGAGCCATATTGGTAAGCTCGTTAAAATAGCGAACACCATGTTCATTAATCCAGTTATCAACTACTTTTTGTGCATTTTTTATATCCATACTATACTTTTGTTAATACTACCTGTTCATTTTCTTTTTCTATTATTTGCTTAAAGTACTCTTTTAGAGCATCATAATATGTAGGAGAAATAATCGATTGATTCATTTCTAATATAATTAAAAAATGCATCGTATTATCTGATAGGGACACATTATATTTAAAAACTCCTAAATTATCTGGCATACTATAAGCTACTTTCTCTGGAGCCGACTCCACTTTATACCCTTCTGGTATTTTTATTATAATTTGATATTTAGTAGCAGCTGGATAACCAAAATCTACGGGAAATTCACGACTATCTAATTTAAAAGGGTTTTCTACAGTCTTTAAAAAGAACATAGGTGAGAAATATAACTTATCGCCTATAATATCTGCTTGGCTCTCTTTATTAAATTTATAGGATTCTATAACTGGCTTGGACAAATCATTTTTGTTTTTCACCTGAAAATCGGAAATTTCCAAATCGCTGTATTTGTTTTCTAATTTTTCTAAAAAATCTTCTTCATTAGCTTTATTATACTTCTGTCTATACGATAATGCCATATGGTTCGTTTTTACACTCCTATAACTTCCTTCAATAATCCCTTCCTCATTTAAATTAACCATCATGGAAATATTGTCTTTTGATTTTTGTTTTGGGTATAAATCTACCAACGTAGACCCACCCTTTTCTGCAATTACTCGTCCGTGCCAATTTAATGTTCTAAATGGTAAAACATTTGGTATACTATACTTACTTGTGGCATCTAACAGTATGCTTCCTTGAGGAAATTTAACATAACTAACAACATAATTGTAACCTTCTCTTGTTGGGAATAACGGGACTCCATTTTGCCTTGTACTCACCAAAACGGGATATGCATTTAAACCTGCATACTTTAACATAGAAGTTAACATTAAATTTATCTCTGCAACATTTCCCACATGTTCTTTAAATGCTTTTTTAACGCCAACATTGGTATACTTGCCATAGCCTCTATTCCATCGCATTTTAGATTTAACAAAATCAAAAATCAAAGCTGTGCGTTTCATAGGATCTGATATCGAACTGATTATAGCATCTATGTCTTCTTTGAAATAGCCTGTTTTATTTAATTCCTCACCAAAATAGGAGCTTTTATAAATGGTTTTAACGACATCTTCCCAAGTGGTTGAATAATATTTAACGGGCGATTGTGGAAACTTCGTATAAGACAACTCGTATTGCATAGACGACCTGTAATTATTTATGCTATTTACATAAGGTTCTTCTTTTAAGGCAGGTATGTTGGCAAGGTTATATGATGATACTTCTTTCGTAAAGTTTATATCTGAGGAATGAAATGATGTGTTACTTACATAATTCCCTGATCGGCTTTTACTTGTAAAAGTAATTTTATCCCTTTTCGTTTCTGTTTTAGGAATTACTGACAAAAAACCTTTTGCATTCGTTTTAAAGACAAAATACTCGGGTGCTTCAAAAATAGCATCTAATTTTTTTACAGGGATGTCATACTGAAAAACAAAGTCATCAACGTTTGAAAAAAAAGGAGATAGGATCTTATACCTAAACTCAACCACACAGCCTTCTTTAATATTTGGCATCGTAAATTTTGTTTCATCTAAATATTTAGACCTTTCTGTTTTAAAAATACCACTTTTAGTGAGCTTCGTCTCTTCGATTTTACCTTCCAATAAATTGTAGGTATAAGCTTTAATACTATTTATTTCTTCTTCATCACTTCCATTTTTATGCAATCTTATTTGTTCAGTGGCATAATCAAACCCTTCTTGGTTGTATATTTTTATGCGCTCATGTACATCCGTCACCAAACGAAAACCTTCACTTTGTATATATTCAAAAAAAGTTCTTCTGTACTTATACAAATATGTGGCACTTGCCGATGAATCTAAGGGATTAAATTTTTCTTGCAACTCCTCTTTAGAAACTTTTCCAAATTTGTAATCTTGGGTAAACGCTGTTAAAGCAAAGCATAAACTAAACAAAATCAATGTGCTTCTCATATAGTTATTTTCAATTTATTATTTTTTAATCAGTGCTATTTTGGCATTATCTTGTTTGTTCACTTCTTTATAAAAGTTTCTAAATGCATCGTAATCTTCTTTAGGAAACTCACCATCTTTTACTACAAATTCTCTTTTATAAATAAGTGTATTTTCATCTTTTACAATGATCTTAGCTTTATAACTACCAAACTTGTTTTCAATAATTTTATCATGAGGTTTCGATTCTACCTTATAATCTTGTGGTAATATTATTTCAACTTCATCAACATCTGTAAAACCTCTTTTAATTTTAAGAGGAAGTTTTCTATTTCTATAACGGTCTGGTATATCTGTATTTCTATTCAAAGCATTTAATGTAAGTAACATTCTATTTCCTAGTTTCTTGGAGTATTTAGTTGCCTGAAAACTAATATCTTCAATAAATTCGATAGCTTCTTTGTTATTTGTAATCTTCATACTATTGATCTTAATAGTATTAATGTATTTCCAGCGTTTTTTATAATGTTTATCAAGGTCTCTTTCTGTTTCGGTTTCTAACCAATATTTATCATCATATTGAATACCTTTAGAGGCAACATTTACATTTGCAATAATAGCGCCCTCGTTTGAAATTTTATAGTTCCCTTTAATTCGTTGAATACTCTCTTCCGTTTTGTATTTTTTTGTGTGCTGGATTTTTCCGCCTTCCGGGGTGATAACCAATACATCCCTATCGTCTGTAAAATCTCCAATAAAACCAAAGGGCAGTTTTTGACTTGTACATTCTAGCCAGATATCTTCTTTATTATCTTGAGGAATATTGAGAATGACATGATTACCCTGCATCGCTGCGAAGTCTTTCTCTAAACTTCTTTGAGAGCTACCCGCATAAACAACCGTATAATTAGACTTAACTCCAGCTGCTTTTAAAAGTGACATGGTATAATTTGTTAAGGCTTTACAGTCTCCATAACCTAGTTTATCTACTTCTGAAGCATTAAAAGGCTTCCAGCCCCCAATCCCCACTTGTACACTTATATAACGTGTCTTATCTTGCACGTACTGGTAGATTTTTTTTGCCTTTGCCACATCATTCGGTTCATCTTTTACCAGATCCTGTATCATGCTAATAGTACTTGTTGGTAGATCATAAGTATCTTTTATCAAATCATGATACATCCATTTTCCAAAATCGTTCCAGTTTTCCACCTGTGTATGCACGCCTTCTAATGCAAATTGCTTTGAAGCCACTAATACTTTAGGAGATATATTGGCTGTCCCAGGGCTATATGCCTCAGGTTTAACCGCTTGAATATTTTTCACCTTATATGTGATTTTCCCAGGAAGTATCTCTTTTTCTAAATCAAGCGTTTCAAAATTCTTTTCCTTAGTTCTAATGGTTATATCTTCTGGGAATTCTATAGTATAAGTGCTATTTTCTACACTTAAAAAATAACCGTTCGCTGGCATGAAGGGGTGAATAAAAGCTGTGTTATTATTTACAAATTCACTAGTAAATTTAATAGTATAGGGATATTTAATCGGTGTATAATCTAAGTACTTAACTCTAGAATCTGAGTATAAAGTACCTCCATCTACTGCACTCACGTCTTTAAAATCATTCTTTTTTATTTTTTTAATTTCTTTGCCGAAATTATCAAAAACCAAAACCTCTAAACGCCTTATTTTTGCATTATTATCGTAATACACATAAGCATCGACATCGTCATCTCCTTTTTTATTTAAAACTGTAATAATTTTTTTCCTAGTGACATACATTTCACTTGAAGATTTTAACAAAATATGTACATCATCAGACCGAATAACGGCATTGGCTTTTTCTTTAAGGTTGACTGGAATTGTGAAACTTGTATATAAATTTTCTTGAGAAGTGAGGGATAAAGTCATGAGCAACATAAGAATGCCCACAATTTTTTTAACAATCATATATTAAGGGTTTTAAACGCGGAAGATATTTGTATAATATTGATTAATCTATGAGGAAAATCAGTTTTATTATTAAATATCTTTGACACGGCAAATTAAAAATCTCACAGCCAATATAAGAAAAGATGGGACAAAAATATATTTAAACTCACTATATAACACTTTCAGTCCCCATTTAGAGAAAAACGATTCTACTCCAATTGGTGACACCTGTATCTCTCGAAATGGAAAGAAAAAACGACCATTATTAAATGGAATTAAAAAGCCAACTCCCATACCTCCCGATGTCATGGCATCCAAAATACCGTGCGAGAGTGTGGATAAAAAAATAACACAAAACCATATGAGTTTGTTTTTCCGACCAAAAGTAAGCATTAAAAGAAAGGTCCATATTACAGAAAACAATATAGAATGCGAAAACCCGCGGTGCCCTATAGGATGCGCGTAGGGAATACCCCATTTAAAACCTATAACATCAAAGTCTGGGAGAATAGTTGAAAACACAGCTAATATCATCAACCATCTTGTATTTTGATTATCGATAACTTTAGCTAATGTAAAACCAACGATACCATGCCCAAATACTGATGCCATTATGTTTTGTCTTTTGAATCGATGATTATAGTAACTGGTCCGTCGTTAATCAACGTCACTTTCATATCGGCTCCAAATTGCCCTGTCTGTACTTTTTTATCTAAGCTAAGCTCTAATTGTTTTACAAAGTTTTCATAAAGCGGTATGGCAACATCAGGTTTTGCTGCCTTAATATAACTAGGCCTATTTCCTTTTTTTGTAGAAGCATGTAAAGTGAATTGGCTTACCACTATAGCCTCCCCTTTAACATCTAATAAAGAGCGATTCATTATATTATTTTCGTCGGCAAAAACACGAAGATTTACGATTTTATTAATTAGCCATTTTATATCTTCTGGTGTATCTTCATTTACAATCCCCAAAAGAATTAAAAGGCCTTGTGACATGGATGCTACTTGCTCTCCATCGATGGTTACACTTGCTTCAGATACTCTTTGAATAACAACTTTCATGTTCTCTCCTATATCCCTAGGTCTTTATTAATTAAAACTGATATCACCTATACAAACTACTTACTCCTTATCCCAATTATCTGTTCTGTAATGCTCATCTTCTCCTTCAATAATTTGTAAATAACTTCGGTATCTTGAAAACGCAATCTCATCATTATCCAATGCTTTTTTAACAGCGCATTTGGGTTCTTGAATGTGTAGGCAATTATTAAACTTACAGTCTTGTTTCAATTTAAATATCTCTGGAAAGTAATCACCAACTTCTTCCTTATCCATATCGACCACTCCAAACCCTTTTATACCTGGTGTATCAATAATTTTTGCTCCAAAACTTAAATCGAACATTTCTGCAAAGGTTGTTGTATGCTGCCCTTGCATATGCTGTGACGAAATTTCTTTTGTTTTAATATTTAAAGTGGGTTCAATCGCGTTTACAAGTGTAGATTTACCAACTCCAGAGTGTCCTGAAAACATACTGGTTTTATCGAGCATGAGCCCTTTTACTTTATCAACATTTTTACCAGTTTTTGCAGAAACGCCTATACACTCATAACCTATTTTTCTATAAAGATGGGCTAAACATTTAACTTCTAAAAGAGTTTCATCATCGTAAACATCAATTTTATTAAACAACAATATCGTTTTTATGGAATACGCATTGGCCGTTACCAAAAACCTATCGATGAAACTGGTTAATGTTGGTGGGTTATTAATAGTAATCATTAAAAAAACCTGATCCAAATTGGCAGCAATAATATGTGTTTGCTTAGATAAATTAACAGATTTTCTAACGATATAATTCGCTCTATCATGAATCTTGTATATAATCCCCGATTCTTGATTATTATGGGTTTCAAGTTCGAAATCTACCCTATCTCCAACCGCTATAGGATTCGTACTTTTAATACCCTTTATACGAAACTTGCCTTTTATACGGCATTCATATATATGGCCTAAATCGGTTTTAACCGTGTACCAACTTCCAGTAGATTTATAAACGAGTCCTGTCATATTTTTTCAAAAGTAAAGCTAAAAAATATTTTTTTTGGCATAGATATTGTTTAAACTTGTCATTATAAATTTTTAAACAATCAACAACATGAAAAAATTACTTATCGTTTTTACTATTGCTTTATTTTCTTTTATCGATGGTAACGCCCAAGTTCAGTACAAAGTTATTACCAGTGTGGAATCTATTGTTCCTAATGGATTAGGTCGTTCTAGACTTATTAGTGCCAACGAAGAAAAAGATTACAAGGAATATACCAGCACACAAACTGAGGAGGATAATACTCGTAATAAATCTAAACGTGGAGACATTAGAGTTAAAGGGTTTGATGAAACAAAATTATTAAACTTTTACAACCTAGGAGGTATTCGTTTCCAAAACATTGCTGCCAATGATGCTTTAATTACTTCAAAAATCAATACGATGATAGAAGAAGGCTGGGAGTTAGCTTTTGTTACTAGTGCTGTAGAAAGTAAAGGTGGTAAAGATGATAAGCAAGGTATTTTTATAACACGTTATATCTTTAAAAGAAATAATTAATTTTTATTTCCCTTCAAAACAACAAAGCCTCGCAATTGCGAGGCTTTTGCTTTATTATGACTTATTTATTAGCCGTTAATAATCTTCTCTTGATGATTAATCGATTCTTGGTGAATCGCCTTAAACATTCTCAAGATAAACTCTTCACTAAGTCCGTGCTCTTGTCCTTCTAAAACCATTTTTCCTAAAATCTCATTCCAGCGTTTAGATTGTAAAACAGCAACATTTTTTTTCTTTTTAAGTGCTCCTATACCATCTGCTGCTACCATACGTTTTCCTAATAAGTTAATAATATCATTATCAACAACATCAATTTGTGCTCTTAAATTATTTAATGCATTGTTATATTCTGCTTCTGCATCTGTCTCTTTTCTAATCTTAAGATCTTTCATAATTTGCACTAAAGTACTAGGTGTAACTTGTTGTGCAGCATCACTCCATGCATTTTCAGGATCGTAATGTGTTTCAATCATAAGCCCATCATAATTTAAATCTAGAGCTGTTTGAGATACATCAAAAATCATCTCTCTATTTCCTGTAATATGAGATGGGTCTAAAATTAAAGGGATATCTGGAAATTTATTTTGAAATTCGATAGCTAATTGCCATTCTGGAATGTTTCTATACTTGGTTTTTTGGTAGGTTGAAAACCCTCTGTGTATAGCTCCAATATTTTTAACACCTGCTTTATATATTCGCTCTATACCACCTAACCATAAAGATAAATCTGGATTTACAGGATTCTTTATCAGCACAGGTTTATCTGTTCCTTCTAAAGCATCTGCAATTTCTTGCATGATAAACGGACTCACTGTAGAACGCGCTCCAATCCATAATAAATCAACATCATGCTCTAAAGCTAATTTCACATGGGCAGCATTTGCTACTTCCGTACAGGTTTTCATGCCTGTTTCTTCTTTTACTTTTTGTAGCCATTTTAAACCTAAAGCTCCAACACCTTCAAACATTCCTGGTCTTGTTCTTGGTTTCCAAATACCGGCTCTAAAATAGTTAACATCTGTGTCTTTTAACTCATGAGCAATTTTTAATACTTGCTCTTCTGTTTCAGCACTACAAGGTCCTGCTATAACCAAAGGATGATCTAAATTTAACGCATCCAACCAGTTTCTCATTTCTTTTTTATTTTCCATGATTTTTAATATTTAGCTGCTTAAGCTATTCCGTTTAAAATTTGTTTTATATGATTCGTATTTTTCATTTCATTATAAACTTCTTCAAAGTCATCTTTTTCCATAAGTTCCTTAAACTGTCTTAGGTTATTGATATACTCTTCTAAAGTTTCAATGACATTTTCTTTGTTTTGCTTAAAAATGGGAGTCCACATTTCTGGCGAGCTTTTTGCCAGACGAACCGTAGAAGCGAATCCACTACCCGCCATATCAAAAATATCACGCTCATTCTTCTCCTTCTCTATCACGGTTTTTCCCAACATAAAAGAGCTTATATGCGATAAATGTGACATATATGCTATATGCTTATCGTGTGCCTCAGGGTTCATATAACGCATACGCATCCCAATATCTGCAAAAAGCTTTAAGGCTTTTTCTTGAAGTTTAAATGCTGTTTTTTCAACTTCGCAAACAATATTTGTTTTGCCTTTAAACAAGCTAGGAATTGCAGCACCAGGTCCCGAATGTTCCGTTCCAGCAATAGGATGCATCGCTAAAAAATTTCTACGCTTAGGATGATCTTCAATAACTTTACATATATCTACTTTGGTAGATCCTGCATCCACAACTAATCCAGAATCTGAAATCTTATCTAAAATAGTTGGTAACAATTTTACTGTAGCATCTACGGGGATGGATATAATGACCAAATCGGCATTTCCTATATCATCTAGCGTTGCTTTTTTATCAATTAATTTAAGTGACAGTGCTTCATCTAACGTTGTTTGCTTCCTGCTAATACCATGAATAACCACTTCTGGATCGTTCTTTTTTATATCTATAGCAAGACTACCACCTATTAATCCAACGCCTATAATGTATATATTTTTCATTTTCCTTGCCCTAACCCTCTCCAAAGAAGAGCGTTCTGTAATGGGTATTATTTTTACTATTTTACTTCTCTATTCATAGTAACTGCAATTGAAAATTGCGGACTATTCAACTCTTTTTATAGCTTCTTCTAAAACGTCGTTTGATGCACATAAAGAAAATCGGATATAGCCCTCGCCCTGACTTCCAAAAATGGTTCCTGGCGTAATGAATATATGCTTGTTTTTAAGCACCGAATCTATATAGGCTTCAGCTTTTTCTGAGGCTGGTAATTTAGCCCAAACAAAAAGACCAGTTGCATTTTTATCGTAAGTACAGTTTAGCGCATCTGCTAATTTCCAAACCAAATCACGACGTTTTTTATAAACACTGTTTAAAGTTACAAACCACATATTTGAACATTTTAAAGCTTCAATAGCTCCTTTTTGAATTCCATAAAACATCCCTGAATCCATATTACTCTTTACCTTCAAAATATTATTTATATGCTTGTTATCTCCAACAACCATTCCTACGCGCCATCCTGCCATATTAAACGTCTTGCTTAATGAATTAAGCTCTAAACAGACCTCTTTTGCTCCTTCAACACTTAATATACTTTTTGGATCTTCATTCAATATAAAACTATATGGGTTATCGTTAACAATTAAAATATCATGCCGTTTTGCAAAGGCTACTAATTCTTCAAATAAACTTGCAATAGGTTTAGCGCCTGTTGGCATGTGGGGATAATTTACCCACATCAATTTCACGCGACTTAAATCTAATTGTTCTAAAGCTTCAAAATCTGGCAGCCAATTATTTGCTGCATCTAAATCATAAAAAACAGGTTTTGCACCTACTAATTTGGTAACAGATTGGTACGTTGGGTATCCTGGATTTGGAATCAAAACCTTATCACCTTCATTTAAATATGCCATCGATATATGCATAATACCTTCTTTGCTTCCCATGAGCGGTAAAACCTCAGTGGAAGCACTTAAAGACACCGAAAAATGATCTTTATAAAATCCTGTTATAGCTTCTCTTAATTCTGGAAGTCCCTGATAGCTTTGATATTTATGTGCATTAGGTTCCAACAGCCCTTCTTTTATAGCTTCCAAAACACGTTGTGGCGGCTGTAAATCTGGACTCCCAATACCTAAATTAATAATAGGTTTTCCACTAGTAATAAGGAAATTTACTTCTCTTAATTTTTTTGAAAAGTAATACTCCTCTACCGTTTGCAATCTATTAGCAGCTTCAATCATAATTTAGCATTTTTATATTCGCCTAATACTTTAAATCCTTCTCCCATAATATCAATTATGGATTTTGATTTTTTAAAATCCACATATTTTTCAAAAGTAACATCAACAAAAAAGGCATACTTCCATGGTGTTTCAATTATTGGCAAGGATTGAATCTTGGTTAAATTCAATTTACAATCGCTCATCACATTAAGAATTGCTGCCAAACTACCTCTTTTATGATCGCTTTCAAATTTAACAGAAGCCTTGTTGATTTCATTTTCAGACACTTCAGAATTTGTTCGTTTTACAATAACAAATCGTGTTTCGTTATGCTTTATCGTTTGAATACTTGTTGCCAGAACATCCAATTCAAATATGTCGGCGGCCATAACACTTGCAATTGCGCCAACCCCTTTAAGTTTTTTTTCTTGGATACGCTGTGCTACCTCGGCTGTATCTTTATCTTCTACCAACTTAATGTGGGGATACTGTTTAAAAAATTCCTTACATTGCAATAATGCCATAGGGTGCGAATACACTTCTTCTATATCCTCTATACGTTGATTCGGCAATGCCATTAAATTGTGTTGAATATCTAAATAATGTTCGCCAACAACATGTAAACCATACGTATCAATTAAAGCGTAATTAGGAATAATGGATCCTACAATAGAATTCTCTAAAGCCATAATAGCCGCATCGCATTCTTTTGTAATTAACGAATCTACAACCCTATCAAATGTCAGACATTCAATAACATCGACAGACTTCTCAAAAAATTGTTGTGACACAATGTGATGAAAAGATCCTTTTACTCCTTGTATGGCTACTGTTTTAATCAAAATTCATTTTTTTTATAAGACCTCGTTTTAATGGAGGTTATTCAACTAAAGGTTGAACAAAAAAAAGTCCCGATTTTCATCGAGACTCATATTTAAAATTTATAGTTATAAATTATACATACAACGCCTCGTTCCTTTTGCTAAAAAAGAAATAAAACCAGTTGTTATAATATGTATAAAATACTGTTGTTGTCATAATTATGAGGCTAAAGTAAATAATATTTTAAGAAATCAAAATTGTGGTATCGGTTTTTTTTGAATTTTTTAAAAGTTTTAAAGATTATACAACAAAACTTCTATAGCATTATATTATTATTATTTTTGAATAAATAATTTTAATTATGTCTATTGAAGTAGTAGGAATTTCAAAACACTATGGTGAACAAAAAGCTTTAAGCCAGGTTTCATTTAAGGTTAACAAACCGGAAATTGTTGGATTTTTAGGTCCCAATGGTGCTGGAAAATCTACCATGATGAAAATATTAACTACTTATATCAACCCTACTGAAGGTGCTGCCAAAGTCAATGGACATGATATAAAAGAGCACACGCAACTTGTTCAGCAAAGCGTCGGATATTTACCAGAACACAATCCTTTATACTTGGACATGTTTGTTAAAGAATATCTAAACTTTAATGCCAATATTTACAAGGTTTCGAAACAGCGTATTAATGATGTTATTGAACTTACTGGCTTAACCCCAGAAGTTCATAAAAAAATAGGGCAGCTTTCAAAGGGGTATCGCCAGCGTGTTGGCTTGGCAAATGCCTTATTGCATGATCCTGATGTTTTAATATTAGACGAACCAACCACTGGTCTAGATCCAAACCAATTGGTTGATATTAGAAACCTCATTAAAACCATTGGAGAAACCAAAACCGTATTCCTATCTACACATATTATGCAAGAGGTTGAAGCTATGTGCGATCGTGTGATCATAATCAATAAAGGTGAAATTGTTGCAGACAAAAAGCTTAGTGAGTTACGGGATGAAAAGGAACAGATTGTTGTTGTTGAATTTGATTATCGTGTTGAAGATGCTTTTTTACTTAAACTTCCAAAAGTTAAAAGTGTAAACAATACGCATGGTTTTGTTTATGAAATTACTTTTAAAACCTCAGAAGACATGCGATCTCATGTATTTGATTTTGCTCACGACAATCAATTAAAAATTTTACAACTTAATCAAAAAAATGCAAGTTTGGAATCTCTCTTTAGGGATTTAACATCAAAATAACCTTTCTTTATAATTGAATACGTTTTAAATGAAAAGTATGACAAATATCATCCTTATGATAATATGTAGGTGCTAATTTTGCGGTAGAATATTTAAAAATAAGTATAGTTATCTGGCTTAGAAATGAGCCTTCTTATAATATAGAACACTATGAGTAAAGGAATTTATGTAGCTACTATTGAACCTAACAGCGGGAAATCTGTTGTTGTTCTTGGTTTAATGCGTATGCTTTTAGGAAAAACTGCAAAGGTTGGCTATTTTAGACCAATTATCGAAGATCTTGAAGCAGGAGAAATGGACAATCATATCAATACGGTCATGTCTCATTTTGAATTAGATATCAATTATAAGAAAACATTTGCATATACAAGAAACCAGGTGCTTGATTTATATAATCAAGGAAAATCTGGTGAAGTCATCGATGAAATCATTAAGAAATATAAAAATCTTGAAGAGCGTTTTGATTTTGTTTTAGTTGAAGGCACTGATTTCTCTCATGAAAACTCAAGTTTAGAATTAGACATAAATATCTTAATCTCTAAAAATCTTGGACTCCCTGTAATTATAGTGTCTCAAGGTGATAAGAAGGCGCTTAAAGAGATTGTAGACAGTGTGCAATTGGCACATGACACCTTTACACAGGACGTTGATGTACTTTCTATAATAACGAACAAAGCAAACCCAGATGATCTTTCTGCTCTTAAAACGCAATTAAAAGAACGTATTAATAATGGTACCAATATCACAGTAATCCCTAAGATACCTAGCCTTAGTAGCCCTACTGTAAAAGAGATTTCGAAAGCTTTAGGCGGTGAGGTTCTTTTTGGGCAGGACATGCTAAATAACTTAACAGAGAATTTTAGTGTGGGTGCTATGCAATTACGGAATTATTTAATACATCTTAAGGAAAATGCACTAGTTATTGCCCCTGGCGACAGAGCCGATATTATCTTAGGCGCATTACAAGCTAATATTTCTAAAAATTACCCCAAAATTGCTGGAATTATTCTAACAGGCGGTCTTATTCCTGAAGAGCCTATTTTAAAGCTTATCGAAGGACTCTCCAGTATTGTTCCTCTTATTAGTGTTAAAGGCGGCACCTACAATGTAACCAGTAGTATTGGAAGCATAAAGGCTAGAATATATGCTGAAAACACCGAAAAAATCACAACATCTATAGCCACTTTTGAAAAGCATGTAGACACCGATAGGCTTGCAGATAAACTCATCACTTTTGAATCTGAAGTATTCACTCCTAGAATGTTTCAATATAATTTATTGCAACGTGCTTTAAATGACAAAAAGCATATTGTGTTACCTGAAGGTTATGATGAACGCGTTTTACGTGCTGCTGCCAAATTAATCAATGCCCATGTTGTAGACTTAACAATTCTTGGCGAAGAAGATAGAATCAAAGAACTTATTGAAAAATTAGATATTCCCTTAAATACCGATGAAATAAACATCATATCACCTACAAAATCGCCTCACTTTGAAGATTATGCCAACACCTTTTATGAGCTTAGAAAACACAAAAATGTGACTTTACAAATGGCAAAGGACACTATGGCAGACGTTTCATATTTTGGTACAATGATGATCTATAAAGGACATGCAGATGGTATGGTGTCTGGGGCAGTACACACAACCCAACACACTTTACGCCCTGCATTACAATTTATAAAAACGAAACCTGGTGTTAATCTGGTATCGTCAATTTTCTTTATGTGTTTGGAAGATAGAATTTCTGTATTTGGAGACTGTGCCATTAATCCAAATCCCAATGCCCAACAATTAGCAGAAATAGCTATTTCATCTGCTCAAACTGCTGAAGAATTTGGTATAGAAGCTAAAGTTGCCATGCTTTCTTACTCTTCGGGTGCTTCTGGTAAAGGTGCCGATGTAGAAAAAGTTAGAGAGGCTACCGATATTGTAAAAGCACAAAATTCGGATTTAAAAATAGAAGGTCCAATTCAATACGATGCTGCCGTAGATATGCGTATTGGAAAAACCAAATTACCAGACTCTGAAGTTGCTGGGCATGCCAGTGTTTTAATTTTTCCAGACTTAAATACAGGTAATAACACATATAAAGCCGTACAACGTGAAACAGGCGCATTAGCTATAGGTCCTGTTTTACAAGGATTAAACAAACCAGTTAACGACCTAAGTAGAGGTTGTACTGTCGATGATATTTATAGCACTGTTATCATAACTGCTATTCAAGCCCAAAACCAATAAATATGCAAGTATTAGTTTTAAACTCTGGTAGTTCCTCAATAAAATTTCAATTATTTTCAATGCCAGAAGCCCGTATTTTATGTTCGGGACAAATTGAACGTATTGGTTTTGAAGATGCTATCTTTAAATTCAAAACCCAGAAGGACGCTATTGAATTTGAAAGTGCCATTTTAAACCATAAAGATGGCTTACAATTATTATCAAAACAGCTTTTAGATAAAAATACTGGTATTATAAAATCGCCCGAAGATATCTCAATAGTTGGACATCGCGTGGTTCATGGTGGTATTTATTTTAATGAAACCACAGAGATTACTGAGATTGTAAAAGAAAAAATAAAGGAACTATCCTCTTTGGCACCTTTACATAACCCTGCTAACCTTGAAGGCATTGAAGTCGCTGAAGATATATTTCCAAATGCAAAGCAGGTTGCTGTTTTCGATACGGCTTTTCATCAATCCATACCAGAACATGCTTATAAATATGCCATCCCTAATAACTTTTTAGACGATCATCATATTCGCCTATATGGATTTCACGGTACGAGCCACAAATATGTTTCAGAAAAAGCCATCGACTATTTAAATAAAAAAGACTCTAAAATCATCACAATTCATTTGGGTAATGGTTGTAGTATGACAGCCATTAAAAATGGTAAGAGTATTGATCATTCCTTAGGGTTTTCTCCTGTAAGCGGCTTAATTATGGGAACCCGTTCGGGTGACATCGATCCTGCCATTATTTTTCATCTAGCAAACAAATTAGATTTCAGTTTAAACGACATTAATACATTGCTGCAAAAAAAGAGTGGTATGCTGGGGCTTACTGGCTTTAGTGACCTGAGAGATATTCAAGAGCAGGCAGCCCAAGGCAACAAAGCCTGTCAATTAGCTTTAGAAATGAATGTATATCGCATAAAGAAATATATTGGTAGTTATGCAGCTATTTTGAACGGACTGGATGCTATTGTATTCACTGCTGGTATTGGAGAAAATTCACAGTTAATGCGGGAACTTGTTTGCAAAGATCTGGACTTTTTGGGTATTCGTTTAAATACTGAAAAAAATAAAATTAGATCAAAGGAAACTCTCGCCATTAATACGGAAGATTCAAAAGTGGACATTTTAGTCATTCCAACTAATGAAGAATTGGAAATAGCCAAACAGGCTACTGATTTATTCAAAGACCAGGCGTCCTTTATATAATTCATCAACCTCAACTATAGATGGACGGTTTACGGAAATCACGTTACCCGTTCCAGAAATAGTACCTTTTATTTCTTGTTGTGGGTTGACAATCATATCGTTTGATGCCCTGTTCCATAATTGTACTTTTTGAGCAATCAGATCTCGACCTTCAAACCGCGAAATTCCTGCGGCAAAAGTAAGATTTAAGTTTTCTGTTTTGCCTGAAATAAAGCAATTAGATATACCATTAAAAACTAATCGAAAGGTATTGTTATCTATTTGTAACCTAAAATTGGCATTTGTAAAGGTATCTGGTTCTCCAAAATCTTCCGACAGAATTGTTAAACTTGGATAATTTAAAATGCCATCGGAGCTTATATCGTACTGTGTCGAGCTTCTTATTTCTGTAATGTTAGGAGCTGTTACATAAACCTTGGTTATACCGTAATCGCGTACGTAGTTACAAGTATTGTTATCGGTCAATATTAACTTGTTATCTAAAACAATGGCCTCTACATCATTCATTAAGTTTTTACCTGTTTCAATAACAACTTTTTGATCTACACCTTCTTTAATAATCAGTTCTATGTCACGATTGACTCGTATTTTATCAAAAACTTCAACAATTACTTCCCGTTGAATAATGGGACCTGTTTTTTGAAAACAATCCCCTGCATGCTCACTATTACAAGCTGTAGTTAAAAATAAAATCAAGATATAAACTATTCTTTTCATATGTTGTTATTCTTGCTTTACTCTATTCATAACCTTAGCCCAACTCCAAATTCCACCGCTTCTGCTTTCGCTCCATGCGATTTAAGTGTTAATGCTCCAAACCACTTATTACTAAAGTACCGCTTTAAACCTATTCTTATATAGGTTCGCCCTTCAAAATCAAATGGATAATATACATAATACCCAAACTGTGAAACAAGCGATGTTTTATTAATGAATAATTCATGCCCAGCAAAAACCCCTACTCTTTTATAATCTTCATTTCCAGATGTATTATCTTCTGGAAAAGCAACCGATCTATAATTAATAAACTCTTTTAAAAAATTTGAAAAGAAAATATCCGTTCCAAACTGCAAGGCACTTTTTATATTAATGCGTTTATCGGCATAGGCAGAAAAAACATAAAAAGGAAATTGCCCGCTACCAACAACATCACTTTCATTAATACCTACTCGAAAAGCTAAGTTATATTTTATGGGCTCTGTAAATTTTTCTTGTTCAATATCATGGAGTGTTCTTATATATTCAGGTTCTTCATCATCTAAATTATAAGTTACTCCAACATTGAGAGCCATGGAATTTATACTTGTGTTTGGTGCTTTTACATTCGCGTTGGAATAATGAATAAACGATAAACCTGCTTGCAGCCCAAACCTATCTATAATACGTTCCTTTTTATAATTAAGCATTAAATAAGTACTGCTTAATATTTTAGAGCCAAAAGCTATATTTCTAAAATTCTCTTCCTTATCATAAGGATGGGTTGTTAAGGCTAAACCTTGACCAATACGCAACATTAAATGACGGTTTAAGAAATAGAAATTGTAATGTGTATATAAGGCATAGTTATTACCTAAAACATCATTTTTTAGGTTTTGGTAGGCAAAAGACACACCATAATCGGGGTAATTATAGCGTCGTTCCCAATCGTTAAACCCATAGGTTTTTTTATTCCAACTTAAAATAACGCCTTCGGGATGTCCTTTTATTAAGTGTGAAATATCATTGTTATGCAGTGCTATATTTCCTTTAAAATAATTAATATCAAAATAAGAGGTATGCTCCTTTTCTTGTGAGAAAGAAATGCCGAAAACTGCACAAAAAATACAGACTAAAAATAATCTCATTAATAGATTTGCTTAAAGAGCAAAAATAACGGAATTATCAAAACATATGCGATGCAATGGCTTTTATATTATCACTTTTACCCATAGAGTAATAATGAAGCACAGGAACACCCGCTTTTTTAAGCTCTTCAGATTGTTTGATGGCCCATTCTATACCTACTTGCCTTACTTGCTTATTATCTTTACACTTCTCAACTTCATTGACTAAAGTCTCTGGAAGATCAATTTTAAAGACCTGTGGTAAAATTTGTAAATGACGTTTTACAGCTATAGGTTTTATTCCTGGGATAATAGGTACGTCAATCCCTGCTTCTTTGGCTTTATCTACAAATTCGAAGTATTTTTTATTATCAAAAAACATTTGTGTAACCACATAATCTGCTCCAGCTTCTACTTTCTCTTTAAGACGTCTTAAATCTGCTTGTAAAGAAGGGGCTTCCATATGCTTTTCTGGATAGCCTGCAACACCAATACAAAAATCAGATTTATGATCAGACTCTATTACCTCGTGTAAATACTTGCCGCAATTTAAATTTTGAATTTGAGTTACCAACTCTGTCGCATAATGATTTCCTCCTTTTGAAGGTTCAAAATATTTTTGATGACTCATAGCATCTCCTCGTAACGCCATAACATTATCGATACCTAAATAATGGCAATCTACCAATAAATATTCAGTCTCTTCCTTTGTAAAACCACCACATAGTACATGCGGAACTGTATCGACATTATATTTGTGCTTTAAGGCTGCACAAATACCAACAGTCCCTGGACGCATACGTGTTATTTTCCTATCTAATAACCCATCGCCCTTATCTATGTATATATATTGTTCCCTAGAAGTCGTTACATCAATAAATGGCGGTTTAAACTCCATTAACGGATCTATATTACTATATAATTCTTGAATATTCCTCCCTTTTTGTGGTGGAATGATTTCAAACGAAAACAATGTTTTTCCGTTTGCTTTTTTTATATGGTCTGTAACTTTCATTTATGCTGAATTTATTTCAGTATCTGTTTCTAATTTATATTTGTCATTTCCGTGTAAAGAACAAATCTCATCTTTATTGCTAACGCAAACTTAATATTCTAATTCCAATGCAGCAGTTGAATATTCATATTTATTCATCAACAATTTTACATCCTTCAGCAATTCAATAGATGCCTCTATTTCTGCTTTTCGTATTGAGACACTTTCTATGTTGAAACCAATGGGTATTTTTTTGTCTTCACAATAATTCAATAATTCTACAGCAATATCTTTACAAACGTCTACAGACTTTGATAGTATATCTTTTGAATTTTTTAAGTCATTTTTCAACCACTTTGGAATATCAATACCCAGCCATTCCATAAATTCCATAGTTTTCAGAGAACCACAAGGTGTTAAGGTAAAAATAATGGGGAGCAATTCGCGATTACTCTCTATCGAACTATAGTAATAATCTGAAAGGAAATTTTTAGTGTTATTTATATTATATACACATTGCGAAATAAAAAAACGACACCCTTTTTCTGACTTTTTAAAAAGACGCATATGCTCGTCATTTTTTTTATGGTGACGCTCAGGAATAGTAACACCACCTAACCGGATTGAAGGATCGGAATTTTGATTAATTCGATAGGCATCGTTCAAGGAAAGCATCGATTTCTGTTTATTTGATGGCGTACCTACAAAAACAGAATAATCTATATGCTTTGAGTTTTCGTTAATCCATATACTTAATTCGTTAACAGAATATTTCCCTACACTTTTATAGATGATCTTTGGTAGATTTAAGTCTTTTAGATAGTTATTATTGTAAACATCTGGACTAAGGGTTTCCATAAAAGGAAATGGCCTAACCGTATTATTTCTAGAAGATTCGTCTTGAATATCGTACAAGACTAGGCCATCAATATCTAAACCATTAATACGTTCTATTTGCTTATTAGCAATGGTTTTAATTTTACTTTCGTCTGTATGTAATTTAGGTGGCGTTAACCCATAAAGTAAAATTCCAGATTTTCTATTATTGATTTTATCTTCTAACATGTACTACACTAATATTTTTTTCAAATCTTCGAAAGATTCCTGATACTCCCAATAAATCCATCTCCCATCCAAATAGTCTGTTAATATATAGGTTTCACTAACCGACTTGATTCGAGATACTGCTACAATTTTTTTAGAAAATCCGTCAACAGTTACATTTTCTAATACTTCCTTGTTATCGGCATCATAACCATGAGATATCATATGACTTCCTAATGTCAATTCTATAAATTTCAAATTCATATCTTCTTTTTATCAAGACCTGTCAGGTTTTCTAAACCTGACAGGTCTAAAAAGTTACTGACTACTGATCGGCAAGATTAGGATGCAACCATTTTCGGGCTTTATCCTTTTCAATCCCTTTTCTTGTAGCGTAATCGGTTACCTGATCGTCTGTTATTTTACCCAAACCAAAATATTTAGCCTCTGGGTTGGCAAAATAATATCCTGATACTGCTGCTGCCGGCCACATGGCTAGACTTTCTGTCAAGGAAACGCCAATCAGTTTTTCAACATCCAACAACTCCCAAATGGTTTCTTTCTCTAAATGATCTGGGCATGCAGGGTAACCAGGTGCTGGACGAATTCCTTTATAGGTTTCTTTTATCAATTCTTCATTCGATAAATTTTCATCTAATGCATATCCCCAGTGTTTTGTTCGCACTTGCTTATGCAAATATTCGGCAAATGCTTCTGCAAATCTATCTGCAATGGCTTGTGCCATTATGGAGTTATAATCGTCATCTTTTTTCTTATAGTAAGTTGCTAATTCTTGCGCACCAAAAATACCTACACAGAACGCCCCCATATAATCTGTTTTACCAGTTTCTTTTGGCGCAACAAAATCGGACAATGCTATATTAGGAACTCCTTCTCTTTTCTTTAATTGCTGACGTAAAGTTCTAAACACAGCAATCTCACGGCCTTTTTTCCGAATAGAGATATCGTCATCATTAATAGCATTGGCTTCAAACAAACCAAAAACAGCTTTTGGCTTTAATAACTGTTTAGCAACAATCTGCTTAATCATTTCTTGAGCATCCTCATACAATTGCGTCGCCTGTTCTCCTACAACCTCATCCGATAATATTTCTGGAAATTTACCATGTAAATCCCAAGAAATAAAGAAAGGCTTCCAATCTATATAAGGCAACAACTCCTTTAAGCTTAATTGTTTTAATATTTGAACGCCTAACTCTTTAGGTTTCACAATTTCAGATGTTTCCCAATCTATACGATACTTTTTACTCCGAGCTTCTTCTATAGATATATATGATTTCTCTTTACCTCTCTTTAAAAACTTCTCGCGGAATTCATCGTAATCCTTTTTAAGTTTGGCAACATAGGCATTAGAGGTTTTCTCATTCAATAAATCCCCTACAACCGTTACAGCCCTAGAAGCATCATTGACATGAACTACAGCATTTTTGTACTGAGGATCAATTTTTACTGCGGTATGTGCTTTCGATGTGGTTGCTCCTCCAATAAGTAAAGGCACCGTGAAATTTTGACGTTCCATTTCTTTAGCCAAATACACCATTTCGTCTAAAGACGGCGTGATTAGACCCGATAAACCAATGGCATCTACATTATGTTCTTTGGCCTCGGAAATTATTTTTTCTGGTGGTACCATAACTCCCAAATCAACTATTTCGTAGTTATTACATCCTAAAACAACGCTCACAATATTTTTACCTATATCGTGTACATCGCCTTTCACCGTTGCCATTAACACTTTGCCTAGGGCTTGTTGCTTTTCAGATTTTTCAGCTTCAATAAACGGATTTAAATAGGCAACTGCTTTTTTCATCACCCTGGCCGATTTAACAACTTGAGGTAAAAACATTTTTCCTTCTCCGAATAAATCCCCTACGACATTCATACCTATCATTAAATGTCCTTCTATAACCTCAATAGGTTTTTTAGCTTCTTGTCTTGCCAACTCGACATCTTCAATTATAAATGCATCAATTCCTTTTACCAAGGCATGTGTAATTCTATCTTGAAGGGAAGCTTCCCGCCATGATAAATCGGCTTTCTTTTCCGCTTTAGATCCTTTAACGGTTTCTGCAAAGTCCAATAACCGCTCGGTAGCATCATCACGTCTGTCTAAAATAACATCTTCGACATGTTCTAATAAATCTTTAGGAATATCATCGTAAACTTCCAGCATCGCTGGGTTTACAATCCCCATGTTCATACCAGCCTGAATGGCATAGTATAAAAATACCGAGTGCATCGCTTCTCGTACCACATTGTTTCCTCTAAAAGAAAACGATACATTACTTACGCCTCCACTAACACTAACATTTGGTAAATTTTCACGTACCCAACGCGTGGCTTCAATAAAATCAATCGCATTTTTGCGGTGCTCTTCCATCCCTGTTGCTACAGGAAATATATTTAAGTCGAAAATAATATCTTCCGATGGGAACCCTACTTTGTTTACCAATACATCATAAGAACGTTTGGCTATTTCAATACGCCTTTCGTAATTATCGGCCTGCCCAACTTCATCAAAAGCCATGACTATAACGGCTGCACCATATCGCTTAATCTGTTTTGCTTCCCAAATAAATTTTTCTTCACCTTCTTTTAAAGAAATGGAATTTACCACACATTTTCCTTGCACAACTTGAAGCCCTGCTTCGATAATTTCCCACTTAGAACTATCTATCATAATAGGCACACGACAGATATCTGGTTCGGCAGCAATTAAATTTAAAAAACGAACCATAGATTCTTTTCCATCAATAAGACCATCGTCCATATTGATATCTATGATTTGCGCACCTCCATCTACCTGATGACGTGCAATATCTAGTGCCTCATCAAACTTTTCTTCTTTTATTAATCTTAAAAACTTACGTGACCCGGCTACATTGGTACGTTCTCCAACGTTTATAAAATTGCTGTTTTCATTTAGGATTAGTGGTTCTAATCCAGACAAACGCATGTATTTTTTTTGAATCGTGCTCATTATTTATAATGTTCTACAATTGGAAATGGTTCATAAAAATGATGTAATAGTGTTTTCCATTTTTGATAAGCATTCGATTTTCTGAACCCTATGTCATGGTCTTCAACAGTTTCCCAATTCACCAATAATATATATTTATCTTCTTGTTCTATACACTTCTTTAATTCGTGAGATATATAGCCTTTCATAGATACAATGATACTTTGTGCTTCTTGAAAACTTTTTTCAAAATCTTCAGAAAGTCCTTTTTTGATATTTAGTATGGCTACTTCCAGTATCATTATATGCTTCTATTAATGAGACCCTTCGACTGCGCTCAGGGTGACACTTTGCCTAGGTTTATACTTCGCAGCTATATCTGCAATAACTTTAATATGCTCTGGACTCGTACCACAACAGCCTCCTATAATGTTTATTAAATTCTTTTTCAAGTACTCTTCTATTTGAGCCCCCATTTCTTCTGGTGTTTCATCATACTCACCAAAAGCATTTGGTAAGCCTGCATTAGGGTGTGCCGAAATAGCAAAATCGGTTTTAGAGGCAATGGCTTCTAAATGAGGCTGTAATAAATTAGCACCTAAAGCACAATTAAAACCAACGGACAGTAACGGAATATGTGACACGGAAATTAAAAAAGCTTCTGCCGTTTGGCCAGAAAGTGTTCTTCCTGATGCATCTGTAATGGTACCGCTAAGCATAATGGGAATATCGATATTTCGCTCTTCTTTAACTTCTTCTATGGCAAACAAAGCCGCTTTAGCATTTAAAGTATCAAAAACTGTTTCTACCAATAACAAATCGGCACCACCATCAACGAGCGCTTCCACCTGTAGTTTATAGGCTATACGCAGCTCATCAAAAGTAACGGCTCTATAGCCTGGATCGTTAACATCTGGAGACATACTTGCCGTACGGTTTGTTGGTCCAATGGATCCAGCCACAAAACGAGGCTTGTGCGGCTCTTTTGCTGTAAATTCGTCTGCTACTTCCTTAGCGATCTTGGCAGATTGGTAATTAAGCTCATACACCAAATCTTCCATTTGATAATCTGCCATGGCAATTGTTGTACCAGAAAACGTATTGGTTTCCACAATATCTGCACCCACTTCAAAGTACTTGGCATGTATCTCTTTAATCGCTTCTGGCTGTGTAATTGATAGCAAATCGTTATTGCCTTGCAATGGTGTAGGGTAATCTTTGAAGCGTTCGCCTCTAAAATCTTCTTCAGTAAACTTATAAGCCTGTAACATGGTACCCATAGCACCATCCAGCACTAAAATACGTTCTTGTAAAGCTTGTTGTATGTTCGACATTTTAATACTTTTTAAACCTTATTCTAAATTAATTTCAGAATCATCTCATCCAAATATTATGAGAAACTAAAACACATTCAGTTTGACGTCTATTTGATTTTCAAATATTCGTTTTATCTATATGTTGTCATCAAGAAAAGTAAAAGAAACACTTTTCGTTATCTTTCTAATATTATTGAATATTAGTAGAATTTAGCACCTTCTTTAAAGTTAAAGGGTTGCCAAGGCTTCACAGGGTCTATTCCCTCTACCTTTCTTGATAACAATATTAATACGTTAATGAACTAAGGGCAAAAATAACAACTATATTTCTCTTATCCTTATAATTTACTGAAAAATGTATTATTCGAATAAAGGTGATGATAAATATCTATCTCCTCTATCACAAATAATGGCAACGATAACGCCTTTATCAATAGACTCAGCTATTTTTAAAGCACAAAATACAGCGCCACCACTGCTCATACCTGCAAAAACCCCTTCTTCTTTTGCTAAACGTTGGGTTGTTACTCTGGCATCTTCTTCATTCACATCTACTACAACATCTACCCTAGAACGATCAAAAAACTTAGGCACATAATCTGGTGACCATTTTCTAATACCAGGTATCCTGGCACCATCAGCAGGTTGCGCTCCTACAATGGATATATTTTTATTTTTTTCTTTCAAAAAAGTTGATGTCCCCATAATGGTTCCAGTTGTTCCCATAGCAGATACAAAGTGCGTTACTTCACCTTCTGTATCTCTCCATATTTCTGGTCCTGTCGTTTTGTAATGTGCTTTCCAGTTATCATCATTTTCAAACTGATTTAAAAGTGTATATCCTTTTTCATCTCTCAATTTAAAAGCTAAATCTCTAGAACCTTCAATACCAATATCTGCTGGAGTTAAAATTACCTCCGCGCCATAAGCTCGCATCGTCTTCACCCGTTCTTCGGTAGAATTCTCTGGCATAATTAACACCATATTCAACCCTAGCAATTGTGCAATAAAAGCCAGCGCTATTCCCGTATTCCCACTAGTTGCTTCTACTAAAGTACCCCCTTTTTTAATATCGCCACGTTTAAGTGCCTCATTAATCATATTAAAAGCAGCACGATCTTTCACACTACCTCCAGGATTATTTCCTTCTAGTTTTAAAAACAATCGGACGTTTTTATTTTTTATAATATGACTGGCTTCTACAATTGGTGTATTTCCAATTTGATCCAGGATACTTTTACCGTATGCCATTCTTTTTAGGTCTTATTTTAATTTCGGTTTGATAAGTTACCAACGAGTTTTCTGGTACCGATTGGGTTATCCATACATTGGCCCCTATAATACTATTGGCCCCTATAACAATATCGCCTCCTAAAATGGTTGCATTCGCATAGATACATACATTATCTTCAATAGTTGGGTGTCTTTTTGTTGATGCCAGACTTTTAGATACTTGAATCCCCCCTAAGGTAACTCCTTGATATATTTTTACGTTCTTACCAATAATGGACGATTCCCCTATTACAATCCCTGTTCCGTGATCTATATAAAATGATTCTTCTATAGTTGCTCCTGGATGTATGTCTATACCCGTTATACCATGAATATATTCGCTCATCATTCTGGGAAGAATTGGCACATTCAATTTATAAAGTGCATGGCTCAATCTATAAATAGATATGGCATGAAACCCAGGATATGCCAGATAGATTTCCTCTAAATTATAGGAAGCTGGATCGTTATTCTCAAAAGCTTTAGCATCTAAATCTAATTGCCTTCTAATGTCTGGAAGGTTTTCTTTAAAACGTTTCCATGTTCCTGCCCCGTCTTCTATGGATAGTTTAGATAGTGTTTTAAGAAACGTTTTTTCTAAATATTCTGCATGTGTTACTTCCTGTTCTTCATCAAACAAAGCATAAAACAATCTTTTTGTAAACGTTTTAACCGTATCCTTTAAACAAACATTGTAACTTTTTTTCATGCATTTGTTTAATTAATCGCTTGAACAACTGCTTTAGGTGCTTCTTTACGTGTGCCGTCAAAACCATCAATACCACTAACTGTTGTATATTTTAATACATACTTTTTACCTGGATTGATAATTCTATAAGCTGCCTGACACATTAAAGTTGCCTCATGGAAACCACAAAGAATTAGTTTTAATTTCTCTGGATATGTATTGACATCACCTATAGCAAAAATACCAGGTATATTTGTTTGATAGTTTAAGGAATTATCAACTTTTATAGCATTTTTCTCTATTTCTAATCCCCAATTAGCAATAGGTCCCAATTTAGGAGATAAACCAAATAATGGAATGAAGTGGTCTGTTTCAATTTTAGTAGCTTCTCCATCTTTCACTACAGTAACCGCTTCTATTTTTTCATCACCATGAAGTTCTTTAACCTCTGCTGGCGTGATCAAGTTTATTTTATTTAGAAGGGTTAATTCCCTAACTTTTTCAACAGAATCTAAAGCCCCTCTAAATTCATTTCTTCTATGAATCAATGTTACTTCTGAAGCGACATCAGTTAAAAAGATGCTCCAATCTAAAGCAGAATCTCCTCCTCCAGAAATCACTACTTTTTTATCTCTATAAACTTCAGGGTCTTTAATGATATATTCAACACCTTTATCTTCATAATCGGCAATACCTTCGATAGCTGGTTTTCTAGGCTCGAAAGACCCCAAACCACCTGCAATGGCTACTACTGGTGCATGGTGTTGTGTTCCTTTGTTTGTTGTTACGATAAAAGAGCCGTCTTCTTGTTTCTCTATAGTTTCAGCACGCTCGCCTAGAGTAAACCCAGGTTCAAATTGTTTTCCTTGTTCTAAAAGGTTTTTAGTTAAATCACCTGCCAAAATTTCTGGAAACCCAGGAATATCATAAATAGGCTTTTTAGGATAAATTTCTGAACATTGTCCTCCTGCTTGCGGCAACGCATCAATTAAATGACATTTAAGTTTTAATAAACCCGCTTCAAAAACTGTAAATAATCCCGTTGGTCCTGCACCTATTATAAGTATATCTGTTTTAATCATATTACGATTCTTTTTTTGCAATTAATCCTTTGGTAAATTCGTTTAGCGTTTCTACTTTTTGTTCGAAATCACCTTTTATTGTTTTTCTATATTCATTTAAATTCTTGACCAAGTCGTCTACATTTTCTGGAATGACATCCTCAAAAAACTGACGTAACCTTTTAGCTGTTGTTGGCGATTTTCCATTGGTGGATATCGCTACTTTTACATGACCTTTTGTTACAATACCACCCATGTAAAAATCACAATATGGTGGATTATCTGCTACATTAACTAATTTGGCCTCAACCCTACAGTCTTTCCAGACCTGTATATTGACTTCGGGTACATCAGTCGTAGCTACAACCATATGCTTTCCTTCTAAATAACTTTTTTCATATACATCTTCAACCAACGCAACATCGCCTTTTTTTGCTAGTGCTACGGTCCCCTCTCTAAACATAGGCGATACCATGGTAACATGTGCGTCAGGGCTCGATTTAAGTAAAAAGGTTAATTTTTCCTCAGCTACATAACCACCGCCTACAATGAGAACACTTAAATTTTTAGTCTTTAAAAAAATAGGATATAAATTATTCCTTTCCATATCCAATCAACTTATATAGCGTTAACCTCTTTACAAATGGTTGTTAATACAGCACGCTCCTTAACGACATCACCGATAACAATAATAGCTGGGTTTGCCAACTCTTTTTCTGTTACAATACCAACGATGTTTTCTATAGTCCCGATACCTACATTTTCATTGTCTCGCGTTCCATTTTGGATAATCGCGATAGGTGTATCTTGTTTGTTTTCTTCTGAAAAAATACGAACAATTTCACGCAGCTTACTCATGCCCATCAAAATGACTACAGTCGCCTTTGATTTTGCTGCCAAGGCAACATCGGATGACAATTGATGATTTTTAGTTGTTCCAGTAATCACCCAAAAACTTTCGGAAGCATTTCGTTTGGTTAAAGGAATCCCTTGATATGCTGGTACAGCAAGAGCCGATGATATTCCAGGAACTACAAAAGTTTCCAACCCAAAAGACCTTACATAATCAATCTCCTCAGCACCTCTCCCAAATATAAATGGATCACCTCCTTTTAAACGCACGACGTGACCAGAACTTTTTGCTTTACTAACTATAAGTTCATTGATTTGTTCTTGCTGAAAAGCATAACATCCTTTTCGCTTACCCACAAAAATAAGTTCTGCCTCGCTTGATGCATATTTTAGCAGGGCTTCATTTATAAGTGCATCGTACAGGATAACATCTGCAGACTCAATAGCTTTAATAGCCTTAAGTGTTATTAAATCTACATCGCCTGGTCCAGCACCTACAACAGTTAATTTTGGGGTTTTTAAACTCATATTAATTTTTAAACAGCTTTTTTCTCAAGCTTGTTAGTTTCAGCTTCTCTATATGCTTTTACTTTTTCTAAAAATAAATTTGCATTGTTAATATACTTTGATGCAAAATCTTCAGTTGGAGCAAATTTATTAATTTGATATATCAATTCTGAAAAAGATGTTCCTAAATCTATATTTCCATTTGCAACAAACAATTCGTCAAATTGGCTTACGATACCTGCATGTGTATTTGTTTTCTTATTTTCTGCTAATAACAATGCTTTCGCAGAATTAACTAAAGAACTATATGCATGGTAAATAGCACTTGAATATACTTTATTATCAAAAGATTTTTTAGCATTTTCAATTTTCTCTTCACTTTCTAAAAACAACGTGGCAATTAAATCGATAACAACACCAGCACATTCACCAATACCAATCTCCTTAACATACTTCTCTTCTTCACCCCAATCTATAAAATCATCTTGGGCTAAGTTAGTAACATCTTGAAGATCGTTTAAGAAATCGTAGAAATACTTTTCTCCTTTTTCTTTATAATATTCTACAAATTGCTTTCCATTGGCATTTGCCTCAAAATCGTCTAAAATACGTCTTAAAGCTTCTGGTCCTCTTTTACTTGGCACTTTAACGACCTTATCTGCAAATACGCCTTGACCGTCCCCTAAATTACCGCCACCTAACAGTACTTGTAATGCTGGCGCTACTAATTTATCTGGTGTACGAACAGACATGCCTTGGAAACCAATATTTGCCATATTGTGTTGTCCACAAGCATTCATACAACCACTTATTTTAATAACTAGATCTTCATTATTTAGATATTGTGGGTATTCCGACTTAATAACACGCTCCAATTCATCTGCAATTCCTGTACTACTTGCAATTCCTAAATTACAAGTATCCGTTCCTGGGCATGCTGTAATATCGACAGCTTTATTATAACCCGCTTCTACAAATCCTAACTTTTCTAATTCATTGTAGAAAAACGGTACTAATGCTTCCTTTACAAAAGGAATCACAATATTTTGACGTAACGATAGTCTTAATTCTCCAGCCGCATATTTTTCTACTAAATCGGCTAATAATCTTGCTTTATCTGTATAGAAATCTCCTAAAAACACTTTAATACCTATCGCTACATAGCCTTCCTGTTTTTGAGGAATGAGATTCGTAGACTTCCAAGTTTCAAAAGCCTTTTGGTCTTTTATTTCAACTTGTGGAATTTCATTTACTTCAACTGGTCTAGAAGTTTCATACGCATCTGCATCAATAGCCACCGATTTAAACTCAATGGCATTTTGTTCTTCTTCAACCAAACTTTTAAAAGCTTCTAATCCGATATCTTTTATTAAGAATTTCATACGTGCTTTGGCTCGACTTTTACGCTCACCATGACGATCAAAAATTCTCAAAACACCTTCCATTACTGGAATAATCTTATCTGTTTCCAGGAAATCATATAGTACATCGGCATGACGTGGCTGTGAACCTAACCCACCACCAAGCATCACTTTAAATCCACGAACACCATTTTTGATTTTGGCTATAAAACCTAAATCATGCATGTATGATAAGCCTGTATCTTCATCTGAAGCAGAGAAAGACACCTTAAACTTACGTCCCATTTCCTGACAAATAGGGTTTCTTAGGAAAAAACGGAATAAAGCATCTGCATAAGGCGATACATCAAACGGTTCATTAACATCTATTCCCGCTGTTTCAGATGCTGTTACATTTCTAACCGTATTACCACAGGCTTCTCTAAGTGTCACATCATCACGTTCTAACTCAGCCCAAAGCTCTGGCGTTCTATTTAAATCCACATAGTGAATTTGAATATCCTGACGTGTGGTAATATGTAAACGGCCACGAGAATACTCGTCGGATACTTCCGAAATTCTGCGTAATTGATTACTCTTAACCTTTCCGTAAGGTAATTTAATACGAATCATTTGCACGCCTTCTTGACGCTGTCCGTAAACACCTCTTGCTAAACGAAGACTTCTAAACTTCTCTTCGTCTATTTTACCGTTATGAAAAAGCTCAATTTTATTAGCTAATTCTATAATGTCATTTTCGACAATCGGATTTTCTATTTCTGTTCTAAAACTTTGCATTCCATCCTTACCTTCCCAAAGGGAAAGGATTTATTTAGTGTTTATATTTTTTATTGAATGAAGCCAGCTCCAACCGTATTATTTGTTTGAGTATCGATTAAAATAAACGATCCGTTTGTTCTGTGATTTTTAAACTGATCGTAAAAAATTGGCTTATTTAATTTGAAAGTTACCGATGCTATATCGTTAACTCCTATACCAGACACCTCCGTATCGATTCCTGAATAATCTGGATGTATCTTATGGTGAATCGCATCTACTTTTGCCAATACTTTATTAATACCGTGCTGTACTATATATTTAGATCCTGCTGTTAATTGTGTAGAATCCATCCAGCAAACATTCGCTGTAAATTGTTTATCTATAGTTGGTAAATCACCATCCTTAACAATCATATCGCCACGACTTACATTAATATCATCCTCTAAAGTGATGGTTACCGACGAACGTCTTGAAGCCGTTTCATACTTTTCATCATAGAAATAAATATCTTTAATTTTCGATTTTGTTTGAGATGGTAATACTACGATATCATCTCCTACACTTAGATTTCCTCCGTATACTTTTCCTGCATAGCCTCTAAAATCGTGAAATTCTTCAGTTTTTGGACGTACCACATATTGTACTGGGAACCTAGGTGTGCCAATATTAAAAATATCTGCTTTATCGATTTCCTCTAAATGTTCTAATAAAGTCTGACCTTCGTACCAAGGCATCTTATCTGTTTTATTTACAACATTATCCCCTTTTAGGGCACTAACAGGAATAAAAGTTATTTTTTGACCTTGGTAATCTCTCTTGCTCATCAACGCTTCAAAGTCTGCCTTAATTTTATTATAGGTTTCTTCTGAATAATCAACCAAATCCATTTTATTAATAGCAACAACAATATCTTTAACTCTCAATAAGTTATTGATAAAAAAATGACGATTTGTTTGCTCGATCACCCCTTTTCTAGCATCAATTAAAATGATAGAGGCTTGTGATGTTGAAGCACCCGTAACCATGTTACGTGTATATTCCACATGACCAGGTGTATCTGCAATAATATAACTTTTCTTAGCCGTTGAAAAGTAAATATGAGCAACATCTATGGTAATACCTTGCTCTCTTTCTGCCACCAAACCATCGGTTGCTAAAGAAAAATCTAAATAATCGTAGCCTCTTTGCTTACTTGTTTTTTCAATAGCTTCTAATTTATCTGTAGTTAATGATTTTGTATCATATAGAATACGCCCTATTAAGGTACTTTTTCCATCATCTACACTTCCTGCTGTTGCAATTTTTAATACTTCCATTTTATTTAGTATTAAGTATTAAGTCGGTAGTACTAAGACCTTACCTCTCTCTACTTTTTTATTTTCTAATTATCTTTTTATCTCCACTTTCCAGTACTTAATTCTTTGTACTAATCACTTAGTACTTACTAGAAATACCCTTGTTGCTTACGTTTTTCCATAGCTGCCTCAGAACGTTTATCGTCAATACGCGCACCGCGTTCCGAAATCGTAGACTCTCTAATTTCCTGTACTACTTTAGAAATAGATACTGCATCTGATAACACCGCCGCAGTACAGCTCATATCCCCTACAGTTCTAAAACGCACCAATTCTTCTATAACTTCTTCATGTTCATCTCTGTAAACAACACCATCTTCTGCAGACCATATCATACCATCTCTTAAGAACACTTTACGTTTATGCGCAAAATATATCGAAGGTATTTCTATATTTTCTTTCTCTATATAAGACCAAACATCTAATTCTGTCCAGTTTGAAATTGGAAATACACGAACATTTTGTCCAAGCTCGATATTACCGTTTAACATATCGAATAATTCAGGACGTTGGTTTTTCTCATCCCACTGTCCAAAATCATCACGCACGGAAAAAATACGCTCTTTAGCTCTGGCCTTTTCCTCATCACGACGTGCTCCACCAATACAAGCATCAAACTTAAATTCTTCGATAGCATCTAAAAGCGTAGTTGTTTGAAGTTGATTTCTACTAGAATATCTACCCGTTTCCTCTTTTACCTTTCCTTGATCGATGGAATCTTGTACATTACGTACAATAAGCTCTAAACCTAATTCTTTAACCAGTCGATCTCTAAACTCTATTGTTTCAGGAAAGTTATGTCCTGTATCAATATGCATTAAAGGGAATGGAATTTTAGCTGGATAAAATGCCTTAACAGCAAGCCTCACCAAAGTAATAGAATCTTTTCCTCCTGAAAACAACAACACTGGTTTTTCAAACTGTGCCGCTACTTCTCTCATGATATATATCGCCTCGTTTTCCAGTGAATTGATATGTGATGTATCTTTATTCATAATTTTTAGCCCTCTAATCCCCTAAAGGGGGAACTTTTACTCGGGCGAGGTAAAAGTTTATGATTTCTCTTTTATTCTCTATAACTGTTTATTGCAACCGCATACTGTTTCTTTGCACACTGCTACGCGTGTAATCCACACTCTCTATTCTCCAATGCTTTAGTTGGATCGAAATATTTAAATTCGTTTGGCAAACCATTTTCTTCTAAATAACCATCTAATTTCTCATCAGTCCAATAATAAAAAGGGCTCACTTTTAAAACACCATCTTTACTCAAACTAAAAATTCCGATGCTGTTTCTAAATGCCGTTTGTCCTTGACGCAGGTTTGTAAACCAAATATTTGGCTTATGCTCTTCCATAGCCCTTCTAAAAGGCTCTAACTTCACTTGTTCTGTAAACAACGCATGTTCGGGTGCATCGATACTTGGAATTCCCATAACTACATCTCGGTGTGACGATGTTTGCTTTGGCACGTACAAAAAGATATTTAAATTTAAATCTTTTATCACCTGTTCTGCATGCCTGTACGTTTGAGGCGTATTATAACCCGTATCGCACCAAATCACCGAAATAGTAGGATCAACCGAATTTACAGCATGTAAAATTGCAGCTTCATATGGTCTGAAATTAGTTGTTACAACCGCCTTATTATTAAGCTCAAAAGCTTTTTTAATAATCTCAGCTGGCGTAGCTTTTTCAAAGCTTTTATTTAATTCTTCTATTTGAGTCTCTGTAAACATGTCTTTATATTATTTTATTTTCCCCACTTAATAGCGTTCCATACACGTTCGTGGAAAAAGTATAAAATCAATTTTGTTATAAAATCTATTGAAGCTATTGAAGCAGCAATCTTAATATCCTTTGCCAAAACAAAAGAAACTGCAAGCGTATCTAAAGTACCTACAACCCTCCAGCTAAGCGCCTTAGCAACACTCCTTATTGGTTTTTCGCCTGAGCTATCGGCTTTGTAAGTAGATTTTTCTTTATTTTTAAATAACATCTGCGCTATCATTTGTCGTTGTATTACATTAATCCTATCGATTTAATAGGAATTACAAAAGTAACACTTTTTGTTACACGGCAAAAATTATTAACAACTTATTTGGAATAATGGAATATTTTGGGGTTAATCAACCGAATTTATAGGGAAATTCTATTTTTTTTATGAAGTTTTCATCGTTCAAATCCCAGACAGATCCTCTAATGTATTATTTCTTAATACTTTTAAGGTGTTATCACGTACTTGAATCATAAGTTTATGTACACTACATTCATGTTCGTCTGGACAATCGTCGCATTTCTCATAAAAATTTAAACTCACACAGGGCACCATAGCAATAGGCCCCTCTAAAACACGCATAACATCAGCCATTTTTATTTGAGAAGGTTCTTTTATAAGATAATACCCCCCATGCTTTCCTTTTTTAGAGCCTAAGAACCCAGATTTCCTGAGAGTAAGCATAATACTCTCCAAGAATTTCTGCGGAATATTTTCGCTCTTTGAAATCTCACTTATTTGAACAGGGGCTTCCCCTTCACTTTTAGCTATAAAGGTTAGTGCTTTTAAGCCATATTTAGTCTTTTTCGATAGCATGCTGCTAATATACTTAATTTAGGGCTTGCTACCAATGTTAATAAACTAATGTAATTAGTAAGAATAGGTCAAACACCCCTTAGAGCATAAAATAATATAAAATAGAAAAGCGCATATGAAATGCGCTTTTCATGAATCCCAACAATTTTAATTTGGCGACTAACTCAAATAATTAAATGATTGTGGACTGTCCTAAATGTATGTTAGTAAAGTTTAAATTCGTTTCCTCTGGGTTATTTATAAAATCCTCTATAAAATCACCAACTTTAGTGGTCGTTATATGGTCGTATTTTGTGTTTAAATCTGGAGTTGTAATATGGAGCTTTAATGATTTATCGACACCCTCTCTAATAAGGTCTGCTTCTTCATGCAATTCAAAATGATCCAACAGCATGGCTGCCGATAAAATAGATGCGATCGGATTTGCTATACCTTTATTGGCTGCTTTGGTGTATGCACCATGTATGGGTTCAAACATAGCATATTTGTCGCCAATAGATGCAGAAGCTAACAAACCTATAGAGCCTACAATAACACTAGCCTCTTCAGACAGGATATCTCCAAACATATTTTCGGTTAAAATAACATCAAACTGCCTTGGGTTAATAATGAGCTCCATAGCCGCATTATCTATATACAGAAAATCTAGTTTTACGTCTGGATATTGAGCCGCCAATTCCTGAACCACTTTACGCCACAAACGAGAACTTGCCAAAACATTAGCTTTATCTACCAGTGTTAGCTTACGTTTTCTGGATTGCGCTGCCTTAAATGCCAAATGCGCAATGCGTTCTATTTCAAAACGCGTGTATTGGCAAATATCGGATGCTGTATTACCATCTTCACTTAACTTTTTCTCACCAAAATAAATCCCCCCTGTAAGCTCACGATAAATAAGGATATTGGTGTCCTTAATTTGTTTTTTCTTTAACGACGATTTGTTTAATAAATCTTCGTAAGCAATAACAGGTCTTATATTGGTGTATAAATCCAATACCTTGCGAAGCCCTAAAAGTCCCTGCTCTGGTCGTACTTCAGCATCTGGATCCATATCATATTTGGTTTCTCCAATAGCTCCAAACAAAACAGCATCTGCGTTTTCACAAATGCTTATGGTTTCTTCTGGCAAAGGGTCTCCAGTTTTGTCTATGGAGGCTCCGCCGACCAAACCAGTTTCGAAAGTAAATACATGGTTAAACTCCATGGCAATAGCTTTCAAAACCTTGACGGCTTGTGCTATAACCTCTGGACCTATACCATCGCCTGGTAAAACGGCAATATTTAGTTTCATCTTTTATTTTATTTAGCTTCCCACATGTACAAAATTCAAAGAAAATCTCAAAGATTGCCCTTGGGACTCTTTTTAGTTAAGCAGAAGTAATTTCGTTATATACTTTGCTATTTTCTATAATTTGGTGGATATCACTGTCATTAACCTCTTTCTTTTTGTCGGCAAAATTCAAGAAATTTACATAAATTTCATCCAACTGAAGCTTGGTTAGTTCGTATCCAATATTTTTTGCTCTATATGCCAACGCCGCTCTTCCACTTCTTGCTGTCAATACAATAGCAGACTCTGTTACTCCTACATCTTTAGGATCAATAATCTCGTAAGTTTCGCGGTTTTTAATAACACCATCTTGATGAATCCCAGAACTATGCGCAAATGCGTTTGCTCCAACAATGGCTTTATTTGGTTGTGTGTATATACCCATACTATCTGAAACCAATTGGCTAATACCATATAACATTTCTGTCTGTATTCTAGTATCAAGATTTAAATACGGGTGCTGTTTTAAAATCATGACCACTTCTTCTAAAGCAGTATTACCAGCTCGCTCTCCTATACCGTTAATCGTACATTCTATTTGTCTTGCTCCGTTAATAACACCTTCAATAGAATTGGCTGTTGCCAAACCAAGGTCATTATGGCAATGGCACGATAAAATAGCCTTATCAATACCTTTTACATTTTCCTTTAAATACTTAATTTTAGCACCATACTCATGTGGCAAACAGTAACCTGTAGTATCTGGAATATTCAAAACAGTTGCGCCAGCTTCTATAACAGCCTCACAAACACGTGCTAAGTATTCGTTATCAGTTCTACCAGCATCTTCTGCATAAAATTCCACATCTTCAACAAAAGATTTCGCATAGCTAACTGCTTTGACAGCCCGTTCTATAATAGCTTCCTGTGTTGATTTAAACTTGAATTTTATATGAGAATCTGAAGTTCCGATACCTGTATGGATTCTAGGTGTTTTAGCATGTTTTAACGCCTCGGCAGCTACCTTTATATCATTTTCAACAGAACGTGTTAAACCACAAACTGTTGCATTCTTTACAATTTTAGAAATAGCCTCAACCGATTTAAAATCACCAGGACTTGAAACAGGAAAACCAGCTTCAATAATATCAACTCCTAAATTGTCTAACTGTTCAGCAATAATTAACTTCTGCTCAGTGTTCAATTTACAACCTGGGACTTGCTCGCCATCTCGAAGCGTAGTATCAAAAATTTGGACGTTATTATTAGACATTTATTTAAATATATTTTCTTATTGTACTACGAATTTATATTTTGGTTTCCTAAAAGCAGAATTAAAGCTTTCGTTTTTACGATGTTTAACCCATATATTGATTTTATAAATATCTAATATTCAGCACATTAATATTGTTTTCAAAACTATGACAAGAGAGCAAAAAGATAATTTGTTTGTGTTAATAAAATCACTGTCTAAATCTGAAAAGAGGCAGTTTAAGCTTTATGTAGGTCGTTTGGGTGTAAACGAGGACTCTAAATTTTTGATGCTTTTTAACATCCTTGATAAACTATCTGTTTATGACGAAGTTGCCATTCTTAAAAAAGGCATTGTAAAAAAACAACAACTTTCTAATTTAAAGGCTCATTTATATAAACAAATTCTAATTAGTTTAAGATTAAACCCTTCCCATCAAAATGTTAGGATTCAAATTCGTGAGCAATTAGATTTTGCTACCATTTTATACCATAAAGGGCTTTACAAACAAAGTTTGAAAATATTGGACAAAGCCAAAAGTTTAGCTATTGCAAATGAAGAAAAGAACGTTGCCTATGAAATTGTAGAACTGGAAAAAATAATTGAATCTCAATATATCACCAGAAGTCTTAATAATAGAGCAGACGAGTTATCTGTACAGGCCAAAGAACTAAGTCAACAAAACGTCATAGCCAGTAAATTATCTAATTTATCTCTCCAGTTGTATGGTTTATTTTTAAAAACAGGCTATATAAAAAATGATAAAGAAAATCAGAGGGTTACAGATTACTTTAACAATAGAATACCAAAATACGATATCAACAAATTAGGTTTTAGAGAAAAACTTTGGCTGTACAAAGCCTATTTATGGTATAGCTTTTTGACTTCAGATTTTTTAGCGAGTTATAAATATGCTTCTAAATGGGTAGACTTATTTTATGAAAACAAAGATCAGGTTATTCTAAACCCAGTCTTTTTTCTAAAAGGGAACCACTATTTACTCGAAGCATTATTTTACTTAAGACAATACGATAAATTTAAGGAAACCCTTTTTAATTTAGAAGACATTACAAAGCAAAAATGGTTCCCTGTTGATGATAATGTTGATGGGTTGGCTTTTTTATACATTTACCACAATAAGTTCAATCTGCATTTCATGGATGGAAGCTTTAAAGAAGGGCTTCCTTTAATTGAAGAAGTATTAGAGCGTTTAAAAAATTACAAAGACCGTATAGACGAGCACCATATTATGGTATTCTATTATAAGATTGCGAGTATGTATTTTGGTGCTGGAGAGAACAAGAAGTGTATTTATTTTTTAGAAAAAATAATAAGCAACAAATCTTTGCAAATGCGTGAGGATTTATTGTGTTTTTCAAGAATTTTAAATCTTGTTGCCCATTATGAAGCTGGTCTGGATTATAACCTGGACGTTTTAATAAGAAGCACTTATAAGTTTTTAATTAAAATGGAAGACTTGTATGAAGTGCAAAAAGAGTTTATTAAATTCTTGAGAGGCCTAGGCGATATTTATCCGAATGAAGTAAAAAGAGAGTTTATCAAACTTCATAAAAAGCTAAAGCAGTATGAAGATGACCCCTACCAAAGTCGTGCTTTCTTGTATTTGGATATTATCTCATGGTTGGAATCTAAAATAGACAATAAACCTATTGACTTAGTTATTAGAGATAAGTTTCAAGAAGCGAAACGCGGTACCTAAATAGTATACTCGTTTAATAAAAATGGCCTATTGGGCACCATAAATTTTAGCCGTCAAAAAAAGTTTTTATAAAATTTTTCAAAAAAAATTAGGATTTTAACTTTTTCTGAACGAATATTTGCATTCACAAAGTTCAATCACTTATTGAAATGTTATCAAGAAAGGCGGAGGGATTAGACCCAATGAAGCCTTAGCAACCCTTTATGCGTAAAGAAGGTGCTAAATTCTACCCCGTCCTGAACTATAAGCTGAATTTATTTCAGCATTATTTTTGGGATTATACGGATAGATAACCAAACGAAATTACATTCAGTAATTTTAAATTTTCTTTTTAACATTTTTCTATATAAGTAAGCTATTCGTAGCGTATTTGACTTAATCGTAAAGAATTTCTAAATGTTTTTCATTTAGATAGCTTTTAAAATATTTTTATCGTACACATGCTGAATTTGTTTTGGTATGAGTGGGAATTAATTCAAAAAAATTAGAAAAATGAGTACTCAAAAATTAGCAACAAATGCATTACATGCAGGACACGATGTAACAACAAATGGCGGAACAAGAGCCGTACCGATTTATCAAACAACATCATATGTTTTTAATAACTCCGATCACGCAGCGAATTTATTTTCATTGCAAGAATTAGGGTTTATATATACCAGACTTAACAACCCAACAAATCAAATTCTTCAAGAACGTTTAGCTGCCGTCGAAGGTGGTATCGGAGCTGTTGTATTTGCTTCAGGAACTGCAGCTATCTCAACAGGGTTGTTGACGCTTTTAAAAGCTGGAGACCATATTGTAGCATCTAGTAGCTTGTATGGAGGAACTTATAACCTATTAAGTGTAACCTTACCCAGGTTAGGTATTACTACAACATTTGTAGATGCCTCTAATCCAGATAATTTTAAGGCTGCTGTAAAAGATAATACGAAAGCATTCTTTGTAGAATCTTTAGGTAACCCTAAATTAGATGTTTTAGATTTAGAAGCTATTGCGGTACATTCTAAGGCAGCTGGTGTTCCTTTTATTGTTGATAATACAGTAGCAACGCCAGCTCTATTAAATCCGTTAAAACACGGTGCTAATATTGTTATTCATTCCCTTACAAAATACATTGGTGGACAAGGAACTTCTTTGGGTGGTGCTATTATAGATGGCGGTACCTTTGATTGGGCTAATGGAAAATTCCCTGAATTTACAGAGCCTTCTGCTGGATATCACGGACTAGTTTACAGTGAAACTTTAGGCGCAGCAGCGTATACTTTTAAATTAATTTTAGAAGGATTAAGAGATTTTGGAGGCGCTTTAAGTCCAACTAACGCATTCAATATTATTCAAGGTCTAGAAACACTTCCTGTAAGAATAAAACAACATAGTGAAAATGCTTTAGAACTTGCAAAATGGCTAGAAAAACAAGAAGAAGTTGCTTGGGTAAATTATCCAGGCTTAGAAAGCAGCAAATACAAGGCGTTAGCTGATAAATATTTGCCTAAAGGACAAAGTGGTATTGTTACTTTTGGAGCAAAAGGCGGGTACGATGCCGCTAAAACCATCGCAGATAAAACAAAAATATTCTCTTTGTTAGCAAATATTGGAGATACAAAATCACTCATTATTCATCCAGCAAGTACAACACATCAGCAATTAAGTGATGAAGAACAAATATCGGCTGGTGCGACTAAAGATTTAATTAGATTATCTGTTGGTATAGAAGATGTAGAAGATTTAAAAGCCGATTTAAAAGCTGCTTTTAGTGAAATTTAAGTCCTAAAAAATTACTAATGAAAGACGCGTTGTCACATATCACAATTCCAGATTACACAACCGAAAGTAACGTTTTAGTCTCTGAAATTAAACTGAGCTATCAGTCTTTTGGAAAAACTTTGGGTACAGCCCCAATTGTTTTGGTAAATCATGCTTTAACAGGTAATAGCAACGTTGCAGGAGATGATGGCTGGTGGAAAGAATTGGTTGGTAATGACAAAGTCATAGATACTAATTTATATACCGTTTTAGCATTTAATATTCCTGGGAATGGCTTTGATGGCTTTGTAATCGATAACTATAAAGATTTTGTAGCCAGAGATGTTGCTAAGTTATTCTTAACAGGTCTTAAAGTATTAAAGATCGACAGGCTTTTTGCTATTATAGGAGGATCTTTAGGTGGTGGTATTGCCTGGGAGATGGCTGCAATAAAGCCAGATATTACCGAGCATTTAATCCCTGTAGCAACCGATTGGAAATCGACCGATTGGTTAATTGCCAATTGCCAAATACAAGAACAGTTTCTACTAAACTCAAAAAATCCTGTGCACGATGCCAGAATGCATGCTATGTTGTGTTATCGTACTCCAGAATCATTCAAAGAACGTTTTCATCGTTCTAAAAATGAAGATTTGGAGATTTTTAATGTAGAAAGCTGGTTATTGCACCACGGTAAAAAATTACAGGAACGTTTTCAGTTATCGGCTTATAAACTGATGAATCAATTATTAAAAACCATTGATGTCACTAAAAATAGGACAAACGATTTTAACACTGAATCAAGTTCAGCACAAGTTATTTTAGAGCGTATCGACGCTAACATCCATATTATAGGTGTAGACTCCGATTTATTTTTTACAGCAGAAGAAAACAGGCAAACCCATAAGCAATTAGCGTTAACCCATCCAAATGTAACATATAATGAGATACATTCGGTACACGGGCATGATGCTTTTTTAATGGAATATGAACAACTAGAAAAAATTATTGAAGGCATTTTTGTGCCAGATTCTAAAAAAAGAAAAATGAAAGTACTAAAGTTTGGAGGTAAATCTTTAGCAAATGGCGATGGCCTGAACAAAGTGATTTCCATTATTGAAAACAAGGTCAATAATGGAGAGAGAGTTACTGCCGTTGTTTCGGCAAGGGGGCATGCTACAGACGAATTAGAGCACATTCTAAATAAAGCTTTAAAAGGTGAACCTTTTCAAGACGCATTAAATGCTTTTAAAGCCTACCAAAAAGAACCATTAAAATCCATAGATTTTTCCGAGCAATTTTCAATTCTGGGCAAACTTTTTGAAGGTGTTAGCTTATTACGAGATTGCAGTCAAAAAACAAAAGATGAAATTTTGGCACAAGGCGAATTGTTATCTGTAAAATTAGTTTCAGAATTACTGAACCAGCGAGGTATTAAAGCAAAAGCGACAGATGCAAGGCAATTAATAAAAACAGATGATGCTTTTGGTAATGCTCAGCCTATTTCACAGTTAACCAAAGACAATGTCAGAAATTATTTTAAACAAAATAATGGAGATACTGTTAATATAGTAACTGGGTTTATAGCTTCTAATTCAAAAAATGAAACGACTACTTTAGGTAGAAATGGAAGCAATTATTCGGCTGCTTTATTAGCCAATTATCTGGATGCCGAAGAGTTACAAAACTACACCCATGTAAATGGTATTTATACAGCAAATCCCGATCTGGTTGCAGATGCTCAAAAAATTAGAGAATTATCATTCAGTGAGGCGAACGAGTTAGCCAATTTCGGAACAAACGTGTTACATGCCAAAACCATTATTCCACTCGTTGAAAAGAATATCAATCTTCGTATTTTAAATACTTTTAATTCTGACGATGAAGGAACTTTAATTACGGCCAAGCCAAGTTCCAAGGAGGTCACTTCCCTGTCGGTTTTAGATGATGTTGCATTATTAAATTTAGAAGGAAGAGGTTTATTAGGTAAGATTGGTGTAGATGCTAGGATTTTTAAAGCCTTGAGCATTCATAATATTAGTGTAAGTATTATTTCCCAGGGCTCTTCAGAAAGAGGCATTGGATTAATTATAAATGCAGACCAAGCGACTCAGGCAGTTATTGCACTAGAACGTGAATTTGAAAATGATTTTTACTCACAAGACGTCAATAAGATTGAAATTGTTGATGATGTTTCTGTGATTTCTATTATAGGCATAGAATTAAGTTCTTTCCACAAACCTTTTAATGCATTGATTAAAAACCAAATCACGCCTTTATTGTTCAACAATACAGTTACAGGCAGAAATGTTAGTTTGGTGGTTAAAAAGAGGCAATTACATAAAGCCATGAATGTGATTCATGGTGAGGTTTTTGGAATTTCAAAAAAGATAAATATTGCCATTTTCGGACACGGTTTGGTTGGTGGGGCTTTAATTAATCAGATTTTAAAGTCTAAAAATGATATTGAAAAAAGAAAAGGCATTAATCTAAATGTATTTGCTATTGCTAATTCTAAAAAGCTTCTTCTAAACAAAGATGGCGTTGAAAATAATTGGCAAGAAACCATAAAATCGACAACGCAAAAAAGTTCTATTCAAGATATTATTGCTTTTGCCAAAGCCCATCACTTAGAGAATTTAATTGCTGTAGATAACACATCGAGTTCAGAATTCCATATGAATTATGTCCCATTGGTGGAAGCTGGTTTCGATTTGGTATCATCAAATAAAATAGCCAATACCATATCTCATGAGTTTTATACAGAATTGCGTTCGCAATTAGAGGAACACAACAAGCAATATTTATATGAAACTACTGTTGGTGCAGGTTTGCCATTAATTGACACCATTAAACTATTGCATGAATCTGGAGAAAATATTACCAGAATACGAGGTGTTTTCTCAGGTACCTTAAGCTATTTGTTTAATAACTTTTCAGTTCAAGACAAACCATTTAGTGTGATTGTTCAAGAAACTATCGACAAAGGTTTTACAGAACCAGATCCAAGAGAAGATTTTTCTGGAAATGATGTAGCTAGAAAATTATTGATTCTGGCAAGGGAATTAGATCTACAAAATGAATTTGAAGATGTGGCTGTTCAGAATTTAATTCCAGAAGCTTATCAGAACATTTCGGTTCAGGAATTCTTGCAACAGTTAGATGTATTGGATGAAGCATTTCAGGAGAAAAAAGACGAACAAAAAGAAGGCCATGTGCTCAGGTATGTAGGTGATTTATCTGGAGACCTTTCACAGGACAAAGGAAATTTGGAGGTGAAATTAGTATCTGTACCAGAAGATAGTACTCTAGGTCATGTAAAAGGATCGGATGCTATTTTTGAAATTTTCACAGAATCTTACGGTGAACAACCTATCGTTATTCAAGGAGCAGGTGCAGGCGCAGAAGTTACAGCAAGAGGTGTTTTTGGAGATATTTTGAGGCTGTCTAAACATATTAATTGAAAAAATTGGAATTAAGCATAAAGAATCTAGAACATAGATAATTAGAAGAATACAAGAAGCTAATTCGAAACAAATCTTAGTTCTTGAAGCATACAATCTAATATCTTGATTCCATATTAAGGGAGTATAAAAATTATGAGCAAAGAGAAAAAACAATTTGAAACAGAAGCCATTCGGACGCAATTAGAACGTACCGAATTTTTGGAGCATACAAGTCCGCTATACCTAACATCTAGTTTTGTATTTGAAGATGCCGAAGATATGCGTGCTTCATTTACAGAAGAAAAGGAACGTAACATATACAGTCGTTTTACAAACCCTAACACTACTGAATTTGTAGAGAAAGTATGCAAAATGGAAGGTGCAGAAGCAGGCTATGCCTTTGCAACAGGGATGGCGGCCATATTTTCAACTTTTGCAGCCTTACTGGATAGCGGCGACCACATTGTCTCTGCGCGTTCTGTTTTTGGATCTACACATACATTGTTTACAAAGTATTTACCTAAGTGGCAAATTGAAACCACGTATTTCGATATCAACAAGCCCGAAACTATTGAAAGTTGTATTACGCCAAAAACAAAAATTTTATATGCAGAATCGCCAACAAATCCAGCAATTGATATCATTGATTTAGAGTTGTTAGGTGAAATTGCCAAAAAGCATAATTTGATTTTAATCATCGATAACTGTTTTGCGACGCCTTATATACAACAGCCTATAAAGCACGGTGCTCATTTGGTAATTCATTCGGCAACCAAGCTTATGGACGGGCAAGGGCGTGTTTTAGGAGGTATCACAGTTGGTAATGCCGATCTAGTTCGTGAAGTGTACTTATTTGCAAGAAATACAGGGCCTGCCTTGTCTCCATTTAATGCATGGACCTTATCAAAAAGTTTAGAAACACTAGCAGTAAGAGTAGATAAACATTGTGAAAACGCCTTGAAAGTTGCGGAGTTTCTAGAAAATCACCCAAAGGTAAATTGGGTGAAATATCCATTTTTGAAATCGCACCCGCAATATGAAGTAGCTAAAAAACAAATGAAACTTGGCGGCAACATCGTTGCTTTTGAAGTTAAAGGTGGTATTGAAGCTGGGCGCAGCTTTTTAGATGCCATAAAACTATGTTCGCTCTCTGCCAATTTAGGAGATACAAGAACGATTGTAACGCACCCAGCCTCTACAACACATAGTAAACTATCCGAAGCCGATAGGCTCGAAGTTAGTATTACAGATGGCTTAGTAAGAGTATCTGTTGGTTTAGAGCATGCCGATGATATAATAAAAGATCTGGCACAAGCACTACAAGAATAGCTATTTTGATATTTCAACCTTAAAATTTACATCGAGTCCGTATTATTTTAAGGTTGAAATATTAAAACAAAAATTCCCAGAAATAGGAAATTCTCTTAGCGAAATGTTTTTATGAGAACTAATTAGTCACTTTATTATAAGTAAATTTAACATTACTGTTAACAACAGTTCCTTTTGCATCAGTAAAGTTGAAATTATCTTCAATAAAAAATGACGTCTTCTCTGTATTAATTTCTATATCGATGATTCGCATATTACAAAAACTTACTAAGGTCAAAGTATTCCCTTCTAATTTCCAGGTACCCACCGATGTTTGTTTATTATTACAACCTGATGGTAATTGTCCTTGCTTGAAAGCATAGTTTCTGTCATTTTTAAACTCATAAACAGCATCTCTTTCACATGCTGAGTATTGACTAAACAAATCGGTGCTGGGGTTATCATCGTTATCATCGGTTAAATCAATTTCCTTATCTGAAACGATTTCTGCCAAAACCCATGTATGCGAAAATGAAGTTTCTTCACTGCTCAGTTCTCCCGTTAAATCTGGGATACAATTCGAATCATCATTGTTACAACCAACAATCATAAGCGCAACGACTGCCAAGCTGATCATTAGGGCATTCCTTTTTTTCATATTTAATAAATTTAAGGTTCAATATATATAGATGCAAAATCTTAGAATAGTTGCGTGAAATCTCATTTTTTTTATTCACGCTTTACAAAAGGTACGCGTTAACACATCAAAAGATTAGGCATTATTAATTAAAACGCAGCCTTAATTATTTTATTCTACAAAAAGATCACATAAAAACATACCTCTTAAAGGCTTCCATAGCTTCATAATCCGCCATACCTAATTGTCTATATTTCAAGGCAGTTTCTTTATTCCGTTCTTCAGCCCTAACCCAAAACTCACGTGAATCATCCCCTTGGAACATGACACCATCTTTTTGAGATTGATGAAAGAATATCGCTTTTCTTTTTCTTAAAACCTGATCTGGACTCATAGGAATAGCCATGTCTATTTCATGAATTCCCCATTCATGCCATGCGCCTCTATAAAGCCAAACCCAACAGTCTTCCATAAAGGGTTGGTTTTTAATATTTTCAATAGCCATAAAAATACTATCTAAAGCCACTTTATGGGTTCCATGAGGATCAGTAAGATCACCAGCTGCATATATTTGATGGGGTTTAATCAAACTAATCAAAGCTTCTACAATGTTTATATCTTCTTTCCCAAGAGCATTTTTTTTAACACTTCCGGTCTCGTAAAAAGGTAAATTCAAAAAGTGAACATTTGTATCGTCTATCCCAATGTATCTTGTGGCACCCAATGATTCTTTCTGACGAATAAAGCCTTTTACTTTTAATAATTCGGGCGTGTTAAATTCTTCTTCTGACTTTGCCCTAACCTGCTCTATAATTTTTTTAAAAACGGTATTTTCCGGATTCATTTCTAAACCTACTTCTGCAAACTTTAAGGCCTCATGATTGGATACTGCTATATTTCCTGATGTTTGAAAAGCAACATGCACGTCATGTCCTTGAGCTACTAACCTATCAAAAGTCCCTCCCATAGAAATAACATCATCATCTGGGTGTGGACTAAAAATAATTATACGCTTTTTTTCAGGAGTTGCTCTTTCGGGTCTACTAGTATCATCTGAATGAGGTTTGCCGCCTGGCCACCCCGTAATAGTATGTTGAAGGATGTTAAACATTTTAATGTTCAAATCGTATGCACTTCCTTCTTGGGCCAAAAGACTTTCCATGCCATGGTCGTTATAGTCTTTATCTGTTAGCTTTAAAATAGATTTTGAAGTTAAATGACACAACCAAACAGTAGCTCTTCTTATTAAACTTTCTGTCCATTCACAATGACCAACCAACCATGGGGTATGATATTGTGTAAGCATGGATGCCGCACCTTCATCCAATATAAATGTTGTGTTTTTATGATTTTGGAGGTAAGTCGCCGGGACTTGAGATGAAACAGTTCCTTCTATAGTTTCCTGAATTATAGAGGCTTTATTATCTCCCCACGCTAATAACACAATTCTTTTAGCTTCTTTAACGGTTCCAATCCCCATAGTAATAGCTCGTTTAGGAACTTTTTCTAATCCCAAAAAATCGGATGCAGCATCTGTTCTTGTCAAATAGTCCAGTGTTATTAAGCGTGTACGAGAATTGTTATGAGAACCAGGTTCATTGAATCCAATATGGCCAGTTCTACCAATGCCCAATAATTGAAAGTCCAGTCCTCCATGATTTTTTATCTTTTTCTCATAATCAATACAAAAATCTAAAATTTCATCAGGTTTTAAATCCCCTCTAGGGATATAAATGTTTTCTGGCAAAATGTCTATATGATTAAATAAATGATCATGCATGAAGTAATGATAACTCTGTTCGTTTTCCTTTTCCATGGGATAGTATTCATCCAAATTAAAAGTAATAACGTTTTTAAAGCTCAGACCTTCTTCTTTATGTAATCGTACCAACTCCTCATAAACTCGAATAGGTGAAGATCCAGTAGCTAGCCCTAATATGCAGTTTTCCTTTTTAGATTGTTTATGCTCGATTAAATCTGCTATTTCCCTGGCAACGATTTTTGAAGCTTCATTTGATTCTTTAAAAACGATATTGTGAATTTTTTCAAAGCGCGTGTTCTCAAATATTCCTGCTTCTCTATAACTTATGTCTTTTAAGTTTTGAAAATATACTTCTGCTGTCATAACTATTTAACTGTTTGAATGAATTATAAAATTAAAAGAGTAATATTTAACCCGATAAGTATTTCGACAAACAACATTTTTACACAAATAGAAAAAGGAGAATTATGAAACTACCTAATTCTCCTTATGACTAACAACAAACTAAACTAACTATGAGAGCATAAATAAATGAAATTATGGTGAAAACAATTGAACAATTTCGACTAATAACAAATGTGGATAGCTATAGGTTTTAAGAGACAGACTTCTAGTTTAAGTCAATCAAAATAAGCCTCCAAGAAAACTATAAAAAAAGGCAAATACAGAAAAACTGTATTCACCTTCTTTAAATAATAGCATTACAAGCTTTTTTTTATTTTTTTGCCCACCAAAGTGAAGTCAAAATTTCATCAGGTCCTTCTAAAAGATTTACAGCATCGGCATAATTTGAGGGATTATTTGCCGAGAAACCACTGTAATACCTTATTCGTTGAGGGTAAAACTGAGGGCGGTTGGTATTTAAATTACCATCGTTTAAATCTGGAATGTTAGGTAGAGATTCTTCGGCTACTGGATTTTCAAAAAACGGTAAGCCTAACCTTCTATGATCACTCCAAGCCTCTAAAGGTAACCATGGTGTTTGAGCAATGTATTTTTGCGTAATAATCTTTGTTAGTAAATCATTTTTAACAGCTCCTCCTTCATATATCGTGTTACTAGGATATTCTATATCTACAGTTCCTGGAGTACCATCATATCCATCTACAAAATTCATAGTATACGATGCTGGTGGTTCCGTAGTATGGTCCCAACTAACCGATGTCCCTACTCTATTATAATCTTCGGACGCTAAATAAGTTGCTAAATATTGAGTTGCTCCCCAATAATCAAAATTTTGAGCAACTCCTTCTTCGTAAGCAGCCTTTGCAGACATAGGCACATTCCAACCTCTTACTGCTGCTTCAGCAATTAAAAAATGACTTTCCCATGCAGCAAAGAATATTCGAGCTTCACTACCATCTGTAATTCTAAATTTTTTATCCAAACACGGTAATGCTCCTGGATGCCATACGAGCCTAGAGTTAAAATTTCCTTTGACACCCCAATCGCCATCAGGGAAAGAATTCCACGTAACTGTTGCATCCAATGTTTCCAATACATCACCTGAGCCATCTGTTTTTAATAACTCATGGAATTGAAGTGGATTTCCAGTTAACGTTCTTAAGAAAATTCTATCTCCATCTGCAGGGTCATTGGGTATGGTATAAGCCTTATATGCTCTTGGGTCAATTTTATTAACTAAACCATCTAACCAATACTCACTTGCTGGTGCATTTGTTTTAGTAGGTAAATGATCGGTATATTTAATCCCTAAATAGTTTTCATCTTTTATAGAATCGTTAATTTCAAAAGAAGCAGTATGATAATCTGGCTTATCAGCAAACTGTTCCTCTGTAGTAATGCCCCCTAAACCTATCATTAAATTATTTAGTGTTGTAGTAATTGGGTGATACCACCAAGGTCTTGACATAACTCCTGAAAGATCATTCCATCCTGGCCCTTCAAAAACTTTAAAATTATCTTCGTTAGACGCTATTATTTCACTACTTACAGCTTCTTCGAATTCTTGCCTAGCTTTAACTTCATCTACCTCTGATAATCGCATTGCCAAACGCATTCTTAGCGAATTTCCATACTTTTTCCATTTAGTGAAATTGTATCCATAAGTTGAAGGATCGAAACTTGATATTGTAGACGCATCAATAGACTCATCCAAAGCTTCGGTGGCATCTTTTAATTCTGCTAGAAGAAAATAATATACATCTTTAACACTACTAAAACTTGGGTTTACACCTTTAAAACCATCAATAGTTGTTGGTCCAAAAGTATCTGTCATTTCACTCATTAAATACACTCTCCAAATACGCGCTACTTGCAAAAGGTTGTTAGTATATTCTTTAATCTGACCACTTTCTATTTTTTGTTCTGCAACCGAAATAGCTGTATTAATATCTGTTTGCCACTTTGCGGATGCATTAAAATAATCTGTGCTCCAGCCGTCATTATCATTTCCAGTCATTAAACCCGAACTTTTGCTCATTCTTCCAGCCGAACCCCAGTACAACTCAAAAGCACGTTCTGCCAAATGCGGATTTAACTGTGCGCCATTCATTGACGCATTGATAAAGTATTCTACTTGAATTTGCTCTACACCTGCAGCTTTAGGGTCTGTATTAATTTCCTCAAAATCTGAGCATGAGAATACAATGAAGCTTATAAGAAGTAGACTAAAAAATCTTTCTGATTTTATCTTTAATTTTTTCATTTTTTCATTTTTTATTATAAATGTATATCATTTTTAAAACCCTAACAGTATGTTAAAGAATACGGTACGCGATGTTGGAGACGATAAATTCTCAAAACCAACTGCGTTAGTTCCTGTAGCATAAACAGATTCTGGATCAATGCCATTAAGTTTACTAGAAATCATCCAAATATTATTGGCTGAAACCCCAATTTTGGCTTTGTTGAAAGGCGTTTTATTTAGTAGTCTATCCGAAAAAGAATAGTTTAATTGTGCACTTCTAAGCCTTACATTTGTAGCGTCGTAAATATTATTCTCTGAAATACCCAAGTTTCCAGTTCTACCATTAATTGTTTGGTAAAATACCTCAGGATTTACAGCAACGGTGTTCTGTGTAAATCCGCCACTACCATCGGCAACAACTCCATCAAATGTTATATCAGGACGTTCTCCATTTACCACTGTATTGGCTGCTGTTCCCGCTACTTGCAAAGCTACGTTGGAAGCAGAGAAGATTTCACCTCCTATACGTGCATCTATTAGGAAACTAAAAGAAAAGTTCTTGTACGTAAATGTATTAGAAAAACCTAATAATGCATCTGGTTGTTGGTTTCCTAACCTTACAGATTCTCCATCATTCAATGCAGTTGGGATACCTTCAGCATCAACAATTATTTTTCCAAAATCTGGGCTTTGTTCATCTTCAACCCTAGCAAATGCTGTTCCGTATATTTCACCATAAGGTGCTCCTGCTACTGCCAAAATTTCAACATTATCAAAACCTCCCAATCTAAATTGGGTTACGTCTCCCGACAATGTTTTTACGGTATTTTCATTTTTGGAATAGTTTAGCGTAAAATCCCAAGTGAAATCTTTAGCTTCTACAGCTCTTACATTTGCCAATATCTCTAAACCTTTATTTTCAATATCTCCTGCATTGATTATCTGGTTTTTAAAACCACTCAATGGATCTAAAGGAATATTAATTAATTGGTTAGTGGCATTACTTTTATAATAAGTTAAATTAATGCCTACTCTATTGTTAAGCACACGTGCATCGAAACCAACTTCCCAAGATTTTATCAACTCACTTTTAATATCGGGATTAAGTAATGTTTCTCCAGTAGTACTTGTTAAATCGCCATTAGGATCAAGACCAACTCTAAAAGTATTTACAAGTCTAAATTCATCTAAATCATTACCCACCTCAGCATAAGAACCTCTTAATTTTAGATATGACACCTTTGAATTCTCATCATTCAAACCAAATAACTCGGATAAAACAACCGAGGAACTTACCGATGGATAGAAAAACGATCTGTTATCTTTACTTAAAGCTGAAGACCAGTCATTTCTACCTGTAAAGTCTAAAAATACAACATCATCGTAACTTATTTGGAAAGTACCAAAAAGGGAGTTTATTTTTTTTCTTCCAATACCCTCGTTTATATTTGGTCTGTTAACAGCATTATTTATAGAGAATAGATCTGGAACAACTAAATCTTCGGCTTGGGAGTTTATGAAACTATTTTCTCTGTGCATCAAATTACCTCCTAAGTTTACAGTTCCTCCTAATTTTCCAAAAACATCTTTTTTGGAGGCTGTAATAAGTGCACTAAAGTTTCTTTCAACAAAGTTAATTTTTCCTAAGCTAAAAGCTCCTGTAGGTTTTTGAGGTCCTCCGGAATATATTCTCGATTCATTATTAGTTGAATATAAATCTACACCAGCTTTTACCTCGGCACTTAACCAGTTATTAATCTGGTTTTTAATAGCACCATTAAATAAAAAACGGTTCCTTTTATCAAAACTTGATTGATTATTTACAGCAAAAAACGGATTTACAGCACCTCCAAGCCCATCTTCTCTGTACCAAATCATATTACCAAACTCATCTTCATTTATTCTATAATCATTTATGTTTAAAGAGCGTGGCAATAAATACATAGTTGCAAACAAGTTAGAATTATTGGTTCTATCTCCACCAACAGGTCTATTATTTGCTATAATGTTTAAGTACTGAAACTTAACATCTGTTTGCCAATTTTCATCTTTTCCAAACTTAGAGATACTACGTGTTGTTACATTTAATTTTTCAAGTGATACTTCTGGTATCATACTCTCAATATCTGAGTGTTTAATAGATGAATATATAGATGTTTTTTCATTTACTTGTTGTTGAAATGACAAACTATGCTCTTGAGATGTACCTGTTCTAAAAAAACTATCTAAGTTATCGTGTGCCAGCAAAGGAGCATCACTTAATCCATTAGGGCGTTCAACAATTTGGCCTTCTATTTTTGGTCCCCAACTAGACCCACTCTGGTTGTCATATAAACCATCAGATCCCTGACCAAAACTGCTCTGTAAGTCTGGAGACATAAAAATGGTCTCAAAAGATGTCGTTGCAGAATATGTAATTCCAAGACCTTTTTGTCCTTTACCTGTTTTTGTAGTTATTAATATGGCTCCGTTACCTGCTCTAGTACCATATAATGCAGCTGCAGCCGCTCCTTTTAGAACCGAGATATTCTCAATATCTTCAGCATTTAAATCCCCCAAACCATTTCCTAAATCGGGAGAAGGATTAAAAAAGTCATTATTGGCAGCTCCTGTAAAGTTGTCCATTGGAACCCCATCAACAACAATTAATGGCTGGTTATCTCCTGTTAGTGAATTGTTACCTCTCAATACAATTTTCGATGATCCAGCAGGCCCGTTACTACTTCGCAAAATTTGTACACCAGCAACTTTACCTGTTAAACTGTTAGTTACGTTTGGTTCTCTAGCTGCTACCAGATCGCTTCCAGATATGGTTTGAGTTGCATATCCTACAGATTTGGCTTCTCTTTTTATACCCAAAGCTGTTACAACAACCTCTTTTAACTCAGAAATATCTTCAATTAATGTGACATTGATTGTTTTTTTTCCTGATGTTGAAATCTCCTGTGTTTTGAAACCTACCATAGAGAATACCAAGATACCATCACTTTGTAAATCAATAGAATATTTTCCGTCAAAATCTGATGAGGTACCAACAGGGGTATCTTTTAGAATAACATTAGTCCCTGGGAGGGATGCACCGTACTGATCTGTAACGGTTCCAGTAACTGTTTTATTTTGCGCAATTATTGTACTGCTTGACAATAAAAACACCCATATTAAAAAAAATAGTAGTTTTTTAGACATGTGTTAATTGAGTTTTTAAATTAATTTATTTGCTTAGTTTTTCGCCTTTTTTTGGGGCAAAAGGTTTTAGGTAAATTTTATTATAATGTTAAGTTTTTTGAAAGTTTTTCGACCAATGACGGTGCTGAAAGGCTAAAAGACATTATTAAATAAAGATTATCAATTCTAAGTTATCACTCTATTGTAGTTTTATTTTTACAACCGATGTATTGCTTAATTTGCGATGATTAATAAAGTATTTAGAGAGCTTTTCTCCATCAATGTAAATGGAATTAATAATGTGACTTTTACTGTTTTCTTGTACGCGATAAATTTCTACTTTATCGTTAGTATAATATTTTTTATTTAACAGAATTGTAACCTTATCAAAAACTGGTATAGCGATGGCATACATGGGTTCTGCTGGAGATACAGGATAAATACCCATCATAGAAAACACAGCCCATGCAGACATAGTTCCTGTATCATCATTCCCTGGCAAGCCATCAGGAGTATTTTTAAAATATTTGTTTAACAATTGACTCACTTTTTCTTGAGTACGCCATTCTTCTCCTTTTACATAATTAAATAAATATGGATAGGCTATATCGGGCTCATTAGCCATATCGAACAAGTTGTTGTTAAAAACTTGTTCTAATTGAGCTACAAAAGGTTTTTCACCTCCCATTAAATTGATGAGCTTTTTTATATCATGTGTTACCATAAAAGTATATTGCCAGGCATTACCTTCTATAAACCCCAGATTTTTTTGAAAATTAGCTCCGTATTCTGGATCATAAGGTGTTAGCCAACTCCCATCGTCATTTTTTGGCCGCAATAAATTGATTTTTTTATCAAATAAACTTCGATAAGAAGTAGCACGTTTAAAGAATGCCTTGTAATCTTCTTTCTTTCCCAGGGCTTTAGCTAATTGAGCTATGGCAAAATCGGAAACATTGTATTCCTGAGTGGTTGATACAGATCCGCTATGAGTCGTTTTTGTGGTTAAATACCCTTTGTTCAGGTAATCTTTAATGCCTGGCCTAAGTGGATTGCTTTCTAACTGATTTGCACTTTTAAGCATCGCTCTATATGCTTTTTCTATATCGAAATCTTGAATCCCCTTAAGATATGTATCTGCTATAATGATGCCAGCAGGGTCTCCTACCATTGTTGTGGTTTCTGTCGCATTAAGCTCCCATTTTGGCAACCAGCCAGACTCATCATAAACTTGCAACATACTCTTTACCATATCGGATTGTTGTTCTGGATAAACCAAACTCATTAACTGGTGCAAGTTTCTATAGGTATCCCAAAAAGAAAATGTTGTGTACCGCGTTCCTATGGTATGCAATGTTTCTCTTGTTTTCATTTTAGGATATTCTCCATTAAAATCATTTAAAGTATTTGGATGGATTAATGTATGATACAACGCCGTATAGAAAATAGTTTTGTCATCTTTGGTTCCTCCTTCAACTTTTATTCTTGATAAATTGTTATTCCACTCTTTTTTTGAAGCTGCCAAAATTTGATTAAATGTCTTACCTGAAGTTTCTTTTTCTAAATTTTCTCGTGCGTTTTCAATACTCACATAGGAAACCCCAATCTGCATTTCTATTTCCGTAGGTTTTTCGAAATTATATTGCATATAGGCGCCTATGCTATCGCCTACAATTTCTTTTGTATAGCCTCTTTTAATTCTGCTTTCTCCATTTTTTAAAAACCATTCTGCTTCAGTGCCAGTATATTTCCTAGGTTTTTTCCAAACACCAAATTCATCGGCTGGTTTTGAAAAACGAGCTACAAAATATACGGGATACGCTTCTTCAGGTTTGTAATAACAAAAAGAACCTACCGAGCGTACCCCTTCAATTTCGGTAGGCGAAACCACTTTCACCATGGCACCTTCTTCATTTGTAAGTCCTAGTCCTAAATTTAAAAGAATATTAGCTTTCCCAGCAGGAAAATGATATTTACTAATTCCAGTCCTAGTCGTTGCAGTTGCTTCTACTTTTATATTGTATTTATCAATTTTATTGGTGTAATAGCCTACAGCTGCTTTTTCTTCTGAATACGTTGAGCCATATTTTAAATGATCGGTTTCCAAGTTTCCAATAGTTGGCATAGCGAGAATAACACCAAGTTCCGGACAACCTACACCACTTAAATTTACATGACTAAATCCCGTTAAAAATGTGTTCTCATATATATACGGCGTTGATAACCATCGACTGTCTTTTTCCAAAGGAAGATTTTGAGTCCCAGCAACATTAAAAGGTGATACACTTACCATGCCCCGAACAGCAATAGGTCCAGGGTTTGTTGTTCCGAAGTTAGACGTGCCAATAAATGGGTTTACATAATCTATGGGTTTGCTTTGAGACAAAACAACCGAGACGGTCATAAAAAATAGTAGAACTAGTTTATTTTTCATTTGATTACTTTTCAAGTATTTTACTCAGAATCGAAGATACCTCAATTTGCTTATTTTACTAATCTTGGTAAGTGATATATGCAGACACCAACCAATGATTATATTGTTCTTTTTTATTGGCAGTTCCTGGAATTTTTACCTGGAGTTTATGCTTGCCTTTTTTTATGTCTTTCAAATTAGTTTTATATGGAGCTACCATAGAACCTGGGCACCAATTAGATCTGGATATATCAGACGAAGCTAATCTTTCTTCTATTTCTTTAAACTCTCTTTTAAAGTTTTTATTATAGGCATAAGCTGAATCTTTTTTTGTCCAGACCCCAGAAGACGGGTTAAACCTTCTAAAGGAAGCACAATCATCTCGCCAAGGGATTTTATTAATAACCAATTTTGAATCAAAAAACACTTCATTTCTTAATTTAATGAATTCATCGCCACCACTATGACCTCCGTGACCTGTTGTCGTATAATATAATTGAACGTTTTTTAAATTTTTGGGTACAAAAAAATCCAGATCTAAGGTTGACTGAGAGAATAAGTCTGGTATTTTTTGTCCATCAACATAATAAACTGTATTCATTAATGGCATCACTTTTAGCTTGTGTCTTTGCCTTCCAGAGTATTGTAAAGAAACATCTACAACATAACCTTCAGGTGTCCAGGTATCGATCCAAACACCAATATAAAATTCACCTGTCACTAAAGATTCTAGTTCTGAAATATCACTTTCCCATACCACTTCCTCTTCCCATTTCGGCACATAAACAGGTCTGTTATATTTAATTCTTGGATGTTTCTCTTCATCACTATAGTACCCTACTCCAAAAGGCGTCATGAATCGCATTAATTCTATGGCAGGCGTATAATTCTTTGTTTTTAAAACGCCTTGAAAATCTTCAAGGACATTCGAATTTTCAGGAAATTTTTCTTTTCCTAAAGCAACATCGATAATATCTATTTGCCCTCTATCAGTCACTACAAAACAGGAGCCCGATTTATCCCATTTATCGCCATTAGATCTTAGTTTCACTTTAATGGAAACATCTGTCCCTTTTTTATAAATCGGTACTGTTACTTTTTTAAATACAATACGTCCGTTTTGAAGCCTCTTTACAGTTGTGGTATCCCCTGTCTCTCCTCCAAAATTTATAAGACGATTTTTAAAAACTTCTATTTTTAATGATTTATCATTATGCTGACTATTAGCTTGGGTCCAAAACAAAAAAACAATAAGGCAACACGTATATTTTATATAAAAAGGTAGGTTCATAAATATTTCTTATTTTTTATTACTCAGTGAATAAGGGGCAACCTCTGTTGAAATGCCCCAGCTCATATTTGGTTGGTCTCCCATATTAAATTTTAAATTTCCACCATTTTGAATGGTTTGTGTATCAATCCAGGTTTGGTTAAAACCTTTACCATTCAAATTTGCGTTTTGAATAAAATGATGGTTCTTTTGATTATTATTGGCAGAAATTGTAAATGTATTTCCGTTTTGCAAGTGCAATTTTACCACATCAAAAAGTGGGCTTCCTATAATGTATTGATTGGTTGCTGGTGCTACAGGATAAAACCCTAAGGCACTAAAAACATACCAGGCAGATGTTTGTCCGTTATCTTCATCTCCACAATATCCATCGGGAGTTGGCAAATACAATTTATTCATAATATCACGAACCTTCGTTTGTGTTTTCCAGGGTTGTTTGGCATAATTATACAAATACACCATATGCTGTATGGGCTGATTCCCATGTGCATAATTGCCCATATTTACAATCTGCATTTCACGGATTTCATGAATTGTAAATCCGTAATACGAAGCATCAAAATCTGGAGGCATATTAAAAACATTGTCTAAAGCATTTACAAATTTTTCGTCGCCTCCCATTAAATCAATCAACCCTTGCACATCATGAAAAACACTCCATGTATAGTGTAAACTATTGCCTTCTGTAAATGCATCGCCCCACTTTAAAGGATTAAATGGCGATTGAAAACTTCCATCTTTATTTTTTCCGCGCATTAAATTGTTCGAAGGGTCAAAAAGATGTTTATAATTCAATGATTTTTTATAATATTTTTCGGCCACATCCTCCTTCCCAAGTGACTTTGCCATTTGTGCAATTGTAAAATCTGCGTAAGCATATTCTAAAGTTCTCGCCGCATTTTCGTTAATACCAACATCATACGGCACATAGCCCAACTCATTATAATAATCGATACCTGCACGACCAACACTATTTACCGGACGACCATTGGCCACAGTGGCATTTTTTATAATAGCTTCCAATAATAATTCTTTATCAAACCCTTCTATTCCTGACAAATGGGCATCTGCAATTATAGGTGCAGAATTTGATCCAATCATACAATCTCTATGTCCGGGACTTGCCCATTCAGGTAACCACCCCGATTCTTTATAAGTGTTTACCAAACCTTCCATAATTTGACCATTTAATTCGGGATACATCATATTAAAAAATGGAAATACGGCTCGAAATGTATCCCAAAAACCATTATCTGTAAACATATAACCTGGTAATATGTTTCCATTATAGGGACTGTAATGCACAACGTTATTATTAGTATCAAATTCATAGAATTTTCTTGGAAACAAAAGCACTCGATACAGACAAGAGTAAAATGTTTTTAATTGCGTTTCATTCAAAGAATAGGCTTCAATTCTACCCAGCTCATTTTCCCATGCTTTAGCTGCTTCTGTCTTTACTTGATTAAAAGTTTTGCTCCCTATTTCTCTCTCAAGATTTAGTTGTGCTTGCTCTTGGCTAATAAAAGAAGACGCTACTTTTACATGAATTTGTTCACCACGTTTGGTTTTAAAACCAATAATAGCCCCTACATGTTCACCTTTATTTTCGGTTGAGTCCTCTATAAGCCTCCAATGGTCTCCCCAGGTATGGTTTAACTCAAAATCCTTATCAAACTCTGCTACAAAATAATTATGAAAATTATCTGGAACGCCACCACTATTATTTCTACAATACCCAATAATTTTTCGCTCTTCTGGGATAATTTTAACCATAGAACCTTTAAAAAAGGCATCTAACATGATATAAGCGTTATCGGTTTCTGGAAATGTAAATCGGAATTGGGCAGCACGTTCAGTTGGAGTTACCTCAGCAACCACATCGTAGTCTGCCAAATACACACTATAATAATCTGGTCTTACCGTTTCGGCTTTATGTGAAAAATAAGATGCTCGTTCGTCTTCTTGAAATTTCAAATCACCTGTAATAGCCATGAGTGAAAATGCAGCATAATCATTAATCCAGGGACTCGGTTGGTGGGTCTGTTTTATGCCTCTTATTTTTTTATCACGGTATTTATAAGTCCAGCCATCACCCATTTTAGAGGTCATTGGTGTCCAAAAATTCATTCCCCAGGGTCTAGCAATTGCAGGATATGTATTTCCATTAGAAAGACTAAAGTCCGAATCCGTTCCCATAAGCGGATTCACATAGTCTATTAAATCGACTTTTGTAAATACTTCCTTTTGTTTTTTAACATCACTACATGAAAACATTAAAAGACAAGCCATGGCAAGCCTTACACTTCTTTTTATTCGTTTGCTTTTATTGTATCTTAAAATCTGCATTGATCAGTTTATTTTTAATTGTATTGGTTTGAACGGCATAATTGAAACCAGGACGCAGACAATAGGATCCGTATTCGCCTTGTTTATTTAATGCTATAAAACCCACTTGCAACCATTCTAAGTCGGGTTCATTTTTATAAATCTTATAAATGCGTTCTACAACTTCCTTGCAAGCTTCATAAGGCGATCTTCCATGGCGCATTAATTCAACCACCATAGCACTCCCTGCGGTCTTCATCATGGCTTCTCCCATTCCCGTAGCTGCAGCGGCACCAACCTCATTGTCTAAAAATAACCCTGCCCCAATAATAGGAGAATCCCCAACACGTCCATGCATTTTCCATGAGGCCCCACTTGTTGTACAGGCGCCTGAAAGATTCCCATTTTCATCTAAAGCCAGCATGCTTATAGTATCGTGATTTTCAATATTTATAATGGGTTTGTAATCTGATTTTTCCAACCATACCTCATAGGCTTGCTTTGATTTTTCAGTTAGTAAATTTTCCTTTTGAAACCCTTGTTCTAATGCAAATTTTAAAGCACCTTCTCCTACCAACATCACATGCGGGGTTTCTTCCATAACTTTTCTTGCTACAGAAATAGGGTGTTTTATATGTTGTAAAAATGCTACCGAACCACAATTGTTATGGTGGTCCATGATACAAGCATCTAAAGTAACATGCCCCTCTCTGTCCGGAAAACCTCCCAATCCAACTGTTTGAACATCTGGATTGGCTTCGGCCGTTCTTACACCTTGCTCTACGGCGTCCAGAGCATCTCCATTATTAATCAAAATTTTCCAAGCGGCATCATTGGCTAAGACACCATGATTCCAAGTAGAAATTACAACAGGTTTAATGATTGACTGCTTATTTAAATCTGCCGCTTTATTTTGGTATTTAACACCAATTAAAAGCATTACTGTTAATACCACTAAACCAAGACTTGCTACTATTTTCTTCATTACTAATACACTTTATTGGGGTTAGGTGTTTCTAGTTTCTTAAAATCGTTATTATTGGCAGTGTTGGTCATAACAAATTCCAAAACACCACCGTTAACAATTTCTTTATGGGCTATGTAAATTCTTTGGAGTGGTTTTCCGTTTAAAAAAACCTGCTTTACATAGTTGTTTTCTTTAGAAAAATTTGATGCTATTACTTTAAACGTTTTTCCATTTGGTACTTGAATTATTGCTTCTTCAAATAATGGGATGCCAATATGATAAATACCCTGGGCTGGATTTACTGGATAAAATCCCAATGAGCTAAATATATACCATGAAGACATTTGCCCACAATCTTCATTACCACAATGTCCATTGGGTTTGTTTTTATATTGATTCTCTAAAATTTGGCGTATTAATTTTTGTGTTTTGGAAGGGTTGTTTAAATAATTATATAGGTATGCGACATGATGACTCGGTTCGTTCCCATGGGCATATTGCCCTATCATACCTGTACTAAAAAGAGGCAGTTTATCTTCTGGCCCAGGATAATAACTGAACATAGAATCCAGTTTTTGTTCAAAACGTTCTTTTCCTCCTGTTTTATCAATTAACGCATCGATATTATGAGGTACAAACCAATAATATTGCCATGCATTACTTTCACAAAAATAAGGTGTGTATTGTTTGGGAATGAAAGGCTTTACAAACGTTCCTTTTGTGTCTTTAGGCTGAATCCAAGTTGTCTTCTCATTGTATAGATTTGCCCAGTTTTCAGAACGTTTTAAAAAATATTCATAGTCATCATGTTTGCCTAAATCTTTTGCAAACATAGCAATGCACCAATCATCATAGGCATATTCCAAGGTTTTAGAAACTGACCAATTTTCGTGTTGATCATCCACAGGCACATAGCCTTTTTCCATGTATATATCTACTTGCCTATCTTGAATCATAGCACTTTCTTTACAGGCTTTATATGCTAGTTCTGAATCGAAATCGAAGCCCTTAAAATAGGCGTCTACAATAACGGGTACTGCATGGTAACCAATCATCATATTCGTTTCACTACCTTGTAAAGACCATACAGGAAGCTCATCGGTTTCTTTATAATGAGCTAAAAGCGATTTTATCATATCTGATACACGCTCTGGTTGTGTAATTGTATATAAAGGGTGTGCTGCCCTAAAGGTGTCCCATAATGAAAAAGTATCATATCTATTAAAACCATTAGCTTTAGCCAGACTGTCTTTACCCGTTTTGTACAAGCCATATTCATCATTAGCAGCTTTATAACTGCCATCTATATCACTCAATAATGTTGGTGCCAACATCGATTGGTACAGCATTGTGTAAAAGACGCTTTTCTTGTCTTTGTCTGAGGATGTAATTTTTATTTTTTGAAGTTCTTTTTCCCATGTTAATCTGGCTTTGTCTCGATGCGCATCAAAATCGAACCCCATAGCTTCTATTTTTATAGCGTGAGCTGCCGCTTTACAACTTGTGGTGGACAAACCTGTTTTAACTACTATTTTATCACCCGCTTCGACATCATATTTAAGAACAACTCTAGTATTTCCTTTAATCGGATTTACATTAATCGCTTTTTCTTCATAGTAGCCATATGAAGAAAACGGTTTAGAAAACTGCATCTGGAAATACACTTTTTGGTTCCTAGCCCACCCTGTTGACATACGATATCCTTGAATGGTAGAATCATTTACTTTTTCAATGTGAATAGCGGTTGGCTTGTCCCAGTTTATAGTGTATCCTAAATCGACATGTATTTCGGTGTCTTTATCTTTTGGAAATGTATAACGATGTATCCCAACCCTTGCTGTTGCAGTTAATTCAGCTTTTATACCGTAATCTAACAAATCTACTGTATAATAACCTGGTGATGCCTCTTCTTGTTTATGATTGAAAGATGAGAACGGTTTGAAATTATTTTCTTCAATTCTTTTATTTGAACGGCTATTGATTGGCATGACCAGAATATCATATAAATCTCCTGCCCCTGTTCCTGTAAGGTGTGTATGCGAAAAACCCGTAATAATTGAGTCTTGATAATAATAGCCTGCTATTCTATCCCAGCCTGGAATTCCAATATCTGGACTTAACTGTACCATGCCGAAAGGCACGGTGGCTCCTGGATACGTATTTCCTGGGCCATCAGTACCAATAAATGGATTTACATAATCTACTAACATTTTTGTGTTAGGTACATATTGTGTTTCTTTCTTACATGCGTATAAGGAAAGTAGAACAAAGAAATAAACACATCGTGTTTTCATACTTCAATTTATTTTTTTGATGCTTTTATGGCTTCAAAATGATGCTCTTTAATATCAAAAAGGGCTACACCTGATGCACCACTTTCTTTTACTGTTTCGATGGCAGTGGTAACCTCGTCGGCTGTCATTTCAGGTATGTATAAGCCTGTATGTAATTTGGTGTTTTTTCCTTTTAAATCTTCGATGCCTTGTTGGGAAGCAAACTTCACCCAATCTAATCCTTCATTATAAAAATTGTTGTAAATCATGGGCAAAACATGATCTACTTTCCATTTGTCCCAACGTTGGCGAACCATGTGATCGGCCATTTCTGGATAAGGAAAAACAGCAGCTGTTAGTTCTTTCCCGTGTTTATGGGCTATATCATATGCTCCATCAACAACAGCTTTTATTTCATTTAATCTAAATTGTTTCCATTCAATATCTATAGCTGGAACTTCTGCTTTTCTGATATCTTTTCCGTATAATTTTTTAAATTTTTCTACAGCAGCCTCCGAATAATCAAAATCGAAATCAGGAAGTTCTTCATTTTGGACTAAATTGTATTTAGGCAATAACCCAATTGGCAAGTACACATCTGGATATCTTATATAATCTAAATGAACACTGGTAATACCTTCTATTTTAGCGATGCTTTCAACCAAATTCCATACATGTTGGCGTGCTTCTGGGTGGCTCGGGGACAACCATTGGTAATAATCGACATAGGGGCGATCATCAAAGCAGGATTTCCCACTTCTGCTTACCATATACCAATCTGGGTGTTTCAATGCAACAGTATCTCCTGGACGGTTCATAGTAAACATCCATGCATGAACCTCTAAGCCTTCTTCTAAGGCTAACGGGGCTACTTTCTCTAGCCTTTTTGCATCTGCCTGTGTATCTATTAATACCGCATCAATACCATTTTGGGCCAATTTCTTAAACCATATTCTGTGGTCTTCATCTGTTTTTTCTACACCAGCTCCGTACCAGGACCAATATTTAAAAGTGGGGTGTATGTTTTCGACTTCTTTAGACATGGTATCCTCTTTTTTGTTTGGTGAAGTACATCCAGTTATTAAGGCTGTAACAATAAAAAATATGGTTTTAAACAGTTTCATAGTCATATTTATTTGATCATAATTTTTCCGTCTTCGGTAATTAATATTTTTTGTCCTGAAAACGGACTTTTAACCCAAATGTTATAACCTGATTCGTGCGTTTGAAATTTGGGGGTTATTATCTTATTTACAATAGTAGTTGGGGCTTCAATAAGGTTCATGTCTGTATTTTTATTTTTTATAAGCTTGTGGAGTTTATATAAATACCATTTTATATGCTCATCGTTGGGAATATTGAACGGGATTTTATTATTCGTTTTGCTCGGAGAGAAATATATGTAGCCCCAAGTTTCTGGTTGATGCATTGCCACAACGCCTTGTGGAGACCATACCCAATTCTTTTCATGCAAAAGTTTTCCTTCGGCATTAGTTTTACGTTGGTATTTACCATTCTCTATTTGAAACTCCCAAAAAACCCTGGAAAAATTCATACGCCAAAAATGATCTTTAAGTACTATGTTTTCAAAATAAGATGTTTTAAAAACGTTTAAAGGAATGGCTATTTCTATGCTCCATTTTTTATCCGTATCGATTGGGTTATTCAATGTCCCATCTATATAAACAGCAGATTTTAGTCCTTTTGCTTCCCAATCATTTAAAACGGCATTACCCTCTCTATATGGTTTTGTGAGGAATAAATCCCATAGCGTATTTAGTGCATTAAATTCAAACTCATAATAGTTATGAGAGTCGCCATCTGGATCAATAAAAATCTCAAAATCGTTATTGTGAAAAATAATGGTATCCCTTTTTTTAAGGGTTGCCCAGATGTGCGGATCTTCCAGTTCGGCAAAAAAATAGATATTGCTTTCATCCCAAAGCATTTTAAACTTTGTGGAATAGGCTGGTTTCTTAACACCTTCAATATCAATAAATAGATCTGAAAATTCAGCGTTCTGCCAAGAGGACTCATTACCTAAGCCATCAATGTTTATTATGTCTTTTGCATGATTGGCTATATATGTTTTAGGAATATTTTTCTGAATTTTGTTTTGAGCTTCAAGATTATTATTTAATAGTATAAAAATCACAAAAACAAAAAGAACACTTATTGTTTTAACCCAAGTATATTTACTATTTAACAGTCCCATGGCTATAATGTATTTTGTTTAGTAAACTCCAAAATCTCACTTATATAACCAAAGGCCAAAGCAACGACTGTATCAGCCGCTCCGTAATAGATAGCAACCTTATCGGCTTTTATATCTTGTAATGTAGCACATGGAAAAATAACATTAGGGACATCTCCTACTTGTTCATATAATTCTGAAGGGGTTAAAAGGTAGGGTTGTGTTCTATATTTTACCATATTTGGGTTTTCTTTATCTAAAATAGCCGATCCCATAGCATATCTAAAACCGCTACAGGTAGTAATAACACCATGGTAAAACATAAGCCAACCTTCGTCTGTTAAAAAAGGAACAGATCCTGCTCCAATTTTTGTACATTGCCAAGCACTGTCCTTAAAGGGTGTTGGAGACATGATATGCCTATGCTCACCCCAATATTTCATATCTGGGCTATAACTTAAATAGATATCACCAAAAGGTGTATGTCCATTATCGCTAGGCCTGCTCATCATGGCATATTTCCCATTAATTTTTTCTGGAAATAATACGCCATTTCTATTAAAGGGCAGAAAAGCATTTTCACACTGAAAAAAAACTTTAAAATCAAATGTGTACCCCACTCCAATTGTAGGTCCGTTATGTCCTTCACACCAAGTAATCCAGTAACGATCTTCTATAAAAACAACTCTTGGGTCGTATTTATAATCTCCGTGAACCTTGTCAATATCCCCAGCTTTAAAATTAATGGGTTGATGATTGATATCCCAATGGATTCCATCTTTACTAAAACCTGCAAAAATATTCATTTGCACGGCTTTATTATCACATCTAAAAACACCTGCATAACCGTTTTCAAAAGGCACTACAGCACTATTAAAAATGCTATTCGATGTAGGTATAGCATCCCTTTCTACGATTGGGTTTTCAGTATACCTCCATACAACGTCCTTACACTTTTGTGGTCTTTCCTGCCAAGGTAGTTTCATTCTCTTTTATTACGTTAGATATATTAATATTTGTCTTTTTTATATGCAATTTATCATACCAGGTTTTTTTTAAGATAAACGAGGTTGTTACCATAGTTCCTATAACAATATACAAACTATTATATTCTTTAAGTATTAAATACATGGGAGCCAAAACAAAGGTCATCTGCCAAATGATTCCTATAACACAATTAAAAATATCTGATTTAAACGATTTGTTTGGAAGAAAATCAGGATCGGATTTTTTAATTTCATTTATTATGGGTTTCCAAAAACCCCAGGGCTTTGTTGTTTTATAAAAATATTTTAGCACTTCCCTATCATCTGCTTTAAATGAATAAACACCAATAAAGCAACCAATAAAGGAAACGACCAATACATAAGGGAATAAATAGATTGACGATACATCCGAAAATACTTCTGGCAAAATCGTAGATGCTATAAGCCCTGCCAACATACCTCCAAAATAACCGTATGAATTAAATCGCCACCAGACCCATTTTAATACATTAGCGGCAGCATAGCCTCCATATAAACCAAAAGTCAACCATATGGTTAATGCATTGATTGATGAGGCAAAGAAACCACCAATAACCCCAAGGGCAACAAGCAAAAAAGATGACAAGTAACTGTATCTAATATAGGTTTTACTGGAAGCATTTGGATTGATATATTTTTTATATATGTCGTTGACGATATATGCTGGCGCCGCATTTATAAATGCTGCAAACGTTCCCATAAACGCTGCCAATAACCCCGCTAACAACAGACCTTTAACACCTATAGGAACAAAACGCTGTATGGCTTCTGGCAGTATCGTTTCAAAGTCAAAACCAGAGCCCATAGCCTGCAATTCTGGTCCCATGTAAACCAGACACAGTATTGCAAACCCCGTAATCATTAAATATCTAGGAACGGAAAGGACGACTATAGTTAAAGCACTCATTTTAGAGGCTTCTACTTCATTTTTTGTTGACAAAACACGTTGCATATCATAACTTGGGACAGGACCTGCAAGGCTTGCAAAGATACCCTTAAAAATCATCATCATAAACAAAAAGCCAAATAAAGAAAAACCATCTTTTTCTATTTTTTGGTTTACACTATCGATATATCCCGTCCAATCTATATCTAAGTTCATTCCAAAAGATAAATCCTTCCAATTTTTTGGTACTGCTGCATCTATTTGCTCGTAGCTTACTGAGTTAAATGCTATGTAGCCAATAACAAAGCATGAGATAGTCATAATTACAAATTGCAATACTTCTGTGGCTACAACACTATACATACCTCCTTTAAGCGTGTATAAGGTTGTGATTCCTATAATTATAAGTGCGTATGCCTGTTCTGAAGAAACCAGAAACATTCCCATATTAAATGATAAATCCCAAGGAAAAAAAATGACAACAAACTTCCCTATCCCCTCAAAAAAGTAAGCCATGAACCCTAAGGTACTTATAATGGCAAATATGGTAACTATAATATGCGATAGCCTGGCTCCCATACCATGACCAAAACGATAGCTAATCCATTGGGCACCTGTCATAGTATTAGACCTTCTTAACCAAGCTGCAAGAAAAACAAACATAAATACTTGATTCCATACAGGCCAAGACCAAGGTAACCAAGCACTTTTTAAGCCATAAACGAACATAATGGTTACGGCCCACATAGTGCCAGAAATATCAAACATCCCTGAAGCATTTGATAATCCTAAGTAATACCAAGGGATTTCATTACCACCAAGAAAATAAGATTTTAAATTTTTCGACGCTTTTTTTGATACGTATAACCCAAATAAAACTGTTATTACTATATAGCCTAAAATAATAACAATGTCTATGGTTGCTAAATTCATTCATTCTTATTTAAAAACATTAAAAATGTTTACTCTACAATCATCATTAAAAAACACAAACAATCACACTTAACACAATACAATGACTGCAAACATCATATGGCTTGAGAAAAGAAAAAACAAGAAGTAATAGAGTAATTTTTTATATTTGTTCTACTTATATTTGTTATAATACACATTAAAAAACACATTCCTTTCCTATAATTTTTTAGTGTATCTGTTAATAATATTAAATATTTATAATTTTACTTTCTATGCGAACATTTTTAGACCAACAACAACCGTAGAAAGCTAAACGTCATAAAACCAAATAGGACTATGTCTCAAAAAATCAAGGATATTATTAATATAAATGACAGCAATAATTTTAATATCACATTAAAGCATCATGTTATATTTTGGCTGGTCTACTTTTTATTTACCACCTTTAGATGGGGTAGTTATTTTAATGACTATGAATATGCTTTTAAAACCACGCTTCTAGGTTTTTCCATTCATATGACCTTATGCTATTTTAATATTTACTACTTAATGCCAAAGTTTATTTATACGCGTAAATACATTATCTATAGCATGGCCCTTATTGCTTCTTTATTTTTCATGCTAATTTTAAAATTCAACTTAACATTTTTTTTAGTAAGCAATAATGTATGGCCAGAAGGTCCCGAGGTAACATCAACCTTAACTTTAAATTATGCTATTGAAATGATGTTGGGTGAGCTATATGTTGTTGCTTTTGTTGCGGCAATAAAAGTCACTTTTGATTGGATTAGAGAGCATAAAAGATTGGTTGATATGGAAAGATTGCAATTAGAAACCGAATTACGATTACTAAGAACCCAAGTTTCTCCACATTTTTTCTTTAATACTTTAAATAATATTTATTCTTTGACTATTGAGAAATCTGATAAAGCCCCGAAAATCATTCTTAAATTATCAGAATTAATGCGATATCTTTTGTACGATACAAAACAAGAAAGACAGAGCTTAACCAAGGAAATAATATGTCTTCAAAATTATTTGGATTTAGAACGTATAAGGTATGGCGATCAACTAAAAATTAATATGAATATATCTGGAGAAATAGAGGATAAGGAAATTGCTCCGATGTTATTATTAGCTTTTATAGAAAATGCTTTTAAACATGGTGCCAATAAAAATGTAGGGGAAGTAAATATTGATATCGATTTTAATGTTATTGAAAATTTCCTCCATTTTAGAGTTTCAAACCCAATTGCAACTGAAAAAAATTATAACGCTATTGAAACGTTGCAAGGAGGTATTGGTATTGGAAATGTTAAAAAAAGATTGGAATTAGGTTATGATGAAGGTGAATATTATCTTGATATCAATAATGACGGGAAAGAATATATTGTGAATCTTAAAATTAAAGTGTGATGAGTTTGAAATGTGTTATAGTGGACGATGAACCATTGGCTATTAACGTTATTAAAAGTTATATAGAAGAAACCAAAGGATTAGAATTGTTAAATACTTTTAGTAATGCCGTAGAAAGTATTGATTACGTAAGAAAAAACACTGTTGATTTACTCTTTTTAGATATCAACATGCCTTTATTAGATGGTCTGAATCTTTTAAAAAGCTTAGATAATAAACCGCTTACAATTATAACAACTGCCCATGAAGAATTTGCTGTTGAAAGTTACGAATTAGAGGTTTTGGATTATTTAGTTAAACCCATCCCTTTTCACAGGTTTATTATGGCCATAAATAAAGCTTTTAAAGCAAATAATCAAACTAAAGGTGTTGCTGCTACACATAACGAAAGGGCTTTTATCTTTGTTAAAGTTGATAAAAAGAAGATGGCTAAAGTCTATTTGGATGAAATCTTATCTGTAGAAAGCTTAAAAGATTACATAAAGATAAATACACATACAAACAGGTATATTGTACATCAAACTTTAGGGAGTTTTACTGATGAATTACCCTCTGATAGGTTTATAAGGATTCACCGTTCGTATACCATTCCAATTGAGAAGGTTGAAACTGTTGAAGGCAATAGCGTTGAAATAGCAGGTATTAGGTATACTATTGGCAGAAGCTATTTAAACGAAGTAAAAAGTATTATCTTAAAGAGTAATGCCTTGAATGAATAAGTTTTAGTAACTTCATCTTGATTTTTTAATGAAACCTAAAAGTCAAGATGATGTCTATGCCATTATTAATCAACTACAGTTTTACTGGCTTTTTTACCATACAATGCTATAAACAAAAAGCATATTAAAGGTAAAACAAAAGAGAAATTAACTTCAGATACGCCCAATATAGTTGTATCATTCACTTTTTCACCACCAATATCCATAATCATGGCTTGCCATTGAGGCATTAAAGCGCCCCCAACTATGGCCATAACTAATCCCGCAGCCCCAATTTTAGACGCTTCTTCCCCTAGTCCATCTAAGGCAATACCATAAATGGTCGGGAACATTAAAGACATAAAAAACGAAATAGCAACAAGACAATATAACCCAGCTATTCCTTCAATAAAGATGGTGCCTGCAGTACATATAAGTGCCAGAATACAAAACAACATCAATAATTTACCTGAATTAATATATCGTAATAGTGCTGTACCGATCCATCTTCCAACTAAAAATAGAATAAAAGCTATAAGCTGATAGTTTGCTGCAGTTTCACTAGGTATCCCTATCCCTTCAGCATACTGATAAATATAAGTCCAACACATAATTTGAGCACCTACATATAGTGCTTGTGATAAAACGCCATATACATAGTTACTATTTTTGAATAGACCAGAAAACGTCCTTCCCAAACTAGGTATGCCGCCTTCATCTTTAAATTTGGGCATTTTTATAATTGCAATTAGTAATAAAAAAATCAAAATGACCAATCCTAAAGTAACATAAGGATTACGGATAACCATCAAATCAGACGTTCTTATAAGGGCCTTTTTAGCAGTATCTAACATTGAGAAATTTTCAATATCATCAGACTGAAGGTTCTTCAATACAAAATGCTGTGCCACCAATAAACCCGCCAATAAACCAACTGGGTTAAATGCTTGTGCCAAATTCAGTCTTTGTGTTGCTGTTTTTCTAGACCCCATAGCCAATATATATGGGTTTGCTGCTGTTTCTAAAAATGCAAGGCCAAAGGTTAGAATGTATAGGGCGACACAGAACACCCAAAATTCTTCATTAGTTGCAGCAGGAAAGAATAATAAGGCGCCTCCAGAATATAAAATGAGCCCTATTAAAATCGCTGTTTTATATGAATACTTTCTAATAAACAACGCAGCAGGCAAGGCCATACAAAAATAACCGCCATAAAATGCCATTTGCACCCACGAAGCTTGAGAGTTTGTTAATTCCAAAACCTTTTTAAACGCCGTTACCATAGGATCTGTAACGGCATTGGCAAATCCCCATAATGCAAATAGAGAGGTTACTAAAATAAACGGAACAATTACTTTTTTGGGAACAATAACTTTATCGTCGGTCATCATATTATAGTTAGTTAATTTTTAGGCTTCAAAATTCAGTACACCATAATTTCATCTACAAACAACCAAACCTTTTTACCTACCGCTCCATGCCATTCGGGTGCTACACCAAAGGGGATTATTTTAACTTTTAAATATTCGTAAGAACCTTTTTTTAATGGCACGGTATGACGATTTACTTCTTTGGGATAACTATCTGTTTTTGGAACGCTTATCTCTCCTATAAGTTTTAAATTTTGCTTAGAAGCTCCCCCATAAACCTGAACGGATTTCGCAGGGAAAATCCAAGAGCCAATATCTGTTAAAACACCTACAGAAACATATTCAACCCATGCTTTTTGTCCCAAATCAATATCGACATCAAAACCTGTTTTTAGACCCGTCCACTTGGCGTCTCCATAACTTTTGGAACCAACAATCTCATCAAACAGCATTTTACCATTCGATTTTCCGTAATTGGGTTCAGACCAATTGTTCATGGTATATTTAGGATATCCATCTTTTAGTAATGGAAAAACACTTTTAAATAAAGGCTTTTCATATACCTTACTCATATTTAAACCTTCCATTACAGCGGCTGCTTTTAAAATGCAGTTCTCTTTTATTTCGAATGGATACTCATATTTCTTAGAGGCCTTCGTTGGAATTGAGCCATCTGTTGTATAATAAATAGCAGCTTCACTATCATTACTTTTTAAAGTTGCTGTATGTTTGTTAGAAAAGAAGAATGAGTTATTTGTATCGTAGGGTGAAGCTGTCGCTTTTACTAATACTTCTGGTTTTTCTTTAAAAACTGCTCCTATGGATGCACTTTCATCCAAACTTCCCCAATCTTTATTGGGTAATGCTCCCATAGTAAATTCTAAAACACCACCAGCCATGATATCCTGATGGCTTATATAGCTTTTGCCATATGTTTCTCCGTTAAGTTTAACAGATTGCACATAAAAATTGTCATCAGATAGATTGATCGCTTTTACCGTAAACGTATTACCATTCTCTAAATTAATAGTGGCATGTTCATGGTATGGAGCGCCTAATTGATAATTAAGACTTGCTGGTGCTACAGGGTAAAATCCTAACGTACTAAAAATATACCAGGCAGACATCTGTCCTAAATCTTCATTGTTAATCAATCCATCGGGCTTGTCGGAATACATTGTGGTGACGACCTCATTAATATACTTTTGACTTTTCCATGGTTGTCCTACGTAATTATATAAATAAGGCATTTGATGCCCTGGTTCATCTCCATGACCATACTTACCAATAAATCCAGAAATATCAACATGTTGCGCACCTCCTATTGATAATGTATCCGAAAAGATGTTGTCTAACCATTCTGCATATTTTTCTTTGCCTCCATGCAATTGAATAGCGCCTTTCATGTCATGTGGTGTGTATGCCGAATAGGCCCAAATGTTCCCGGAAACATAATTAGGAATGAGGTTATCCCATGTAGTCAAGTCTAATTTACGCATCTTACCAGTGCTATAAACTGGGTACAAATAGCCATCATCTGGATGAAACAAAGCTCTATACCCCAGACTTCTTTTATAAAATACCTCGGCTTCTTTAGCTTTCCCCAGTTTTTCAGCAACTTTTGCTATCACATAATCATGGTAATTATATTCTGTTGTTTTGGATACCGAGCTTCCTGTTTCTGCAGTGACATAGCCATAATTAATATAATCTTCTAATCCACTAACATCATATACGGCACTGTGCTTTGTTAGATTAAATGCAGATTTATACATAGAATTAAAAGCCTCATCGTAATTAATACCTTTAATGTCTTTTAATACAGCATCTCCAATAACTGATGAGGTTGTATAACCTATCATACAGGCATTATCGAAACCTACAAGTTCCCAAACTGGCTGTCCAACACCAGTTTGGGTATCTCTGGAGATCAAGCTATTAATCATCTTTGAGGTTTCTTGTTGTTCTATAATAGTTAATAAAGGATGTAAAGCCCTATAGGTATCCCAGGTTGAATAGTTACTATACTGCGGGATTTCAGATTTATATGACTTACCTTCAACAGCATAACGACCATCTACATCTGAAATAATATTAGGTGAAATGAACGCATGGTACATAGCTGTGTAAAACGTTCTTTTTTTAGCTTCTGAACTCGTTTCACTAATCACTATTTTATTTAAAACGTTGTTCCATGCTTTTGTAGACTCCTTTAAAACATCATCAAAGGATTTTCCTTTGGCTTCTGCTATGAAATTTTTTTCAACACCATCGTAATCTATTGGTGATAATGTCACCGAAACTTCAATTTGCTCATCTTTTTCAACATTAAAAGAAACATAACTTTTGGCTTTGAGGGCTGTTAAGCTAATCGTTTCGACTTCCTCATCCTTATTGGTAACTGTTGCTTTTTTAAAAGGCTTTGAAAATTTAGCACTAAAATAGGTATAGCGGTTTTTACCACTACCAGCATCAACACGTTTAAAACCTCTTATTTCGGTATTAGAAACCACTTGAATACCTGTTTCAGCAGCTCTTTCCATTATAGCATGTGTTGGGTCTATAATAATATCTGCAACACCAGCTTTATTAAATGTATATTTATGAAAACCCGTTCGGAGGGTTGCCGTTAATTCTACTTTAATATTATAATCGTCTAATTTGACGGTATAATAACCAGCTCGGACCTGTTCCGTTTTATGCGAAAAACGCGATCGGTAACTAGTATCTACTAAGGCATCAGAACCCGATTTTGTTGTCTTTTTGTCCATTGTAGGCATTAACAAAATATCGCCTAATCCAGATAAGCCTGCACCACTAATATGATTATGTGCAAAACCTTTAATAATAGAATCGGAATAATGGTATCCAGAACACCAATCCCAAGCCTTAAAGTCATTTGACGGACTTAATTGCACCATTCCAAACGGTGTTGTAGCCCCTGGGAATGTATGACCATGTGCAGAAGTCCCAATCATAGGATCTACATAATCGGTTAGATTTTTTAATGTTTTCTTCTGACAAGAAAAAAGAACTAATAGTCCACCCAATATAGCAATGCTTTTTCTCATAATTAACTTAACTCTCTCACAATTTGTTTATAATGATAGCACGATGTATTGATTTAGATTTTGCACTGATATTTAAATCAGCTCTAAAACCAACTCTATTAGCTCCTAATTCTTGAACATAATACTTTTATGGGGCTTCTGTTAATTTTACTTACAGCTAATAAATGTATGGTAAATCAAATTTAGACTATTAAAGTTATCGACCAACAACAGTTTTGAAAAGACCAATAAAAATTGATGTTAGAATTAATAACAAATTAAAATGGTTGAGGTTTGTAAAAAGTACATTTTATACACTTTTCTATTTTAAAGTATTCCAGATAACCATAAGTGATATTTATATGATTTTAAACCACATATACTTTTGTTATGAACGACTAGGAAACTTAATTTTATAATCTTAGTCAGAAGTAATAAAATTAAACTTTCCAGCTTTGCTTACTTCTGGTGAAATGTATCCGATACAAATTCTAAAACTTCAGGAAGTGATTCGCGCCAATAAGTCCACGAATGTCCTCCATCTCTAATTCTAAACTCATGGGGGACTTCCTTTTTACGAAATGCTATATGAATCAAGCTATTTCCTTCATATAAAAAATCGTCGTCACCACAATCAATATACCATTTTACAGATTCAATTTGTTTTTTGGTCATAGATTCTATTAGAGGTAATGCACTATGCTTTGATAAATATTTTTCGGCATCTGCATCACTGACTTCATAGTTATAATATCGTTTTGCTCTATTTTTTACGTCTTCAACAGATTTTGGTCCTGTATAAGCACTTAACGGACAAGCAGATGAAAATAATTCTGGATGGTGCAATGCATACATAAAAGTGCCACCGCCTCCCATAGATAATCCAGCAACAGCTCTATAACGTTTTTCACTTTTTATGCGATAGGTCTTTTCTACATAAGGCATAAACTCTTCAAAAAAATAGTCTTCATAATTCCAATCACCTCGTATATCATTAAAGTACCCCATTCTTTTGGTATCGGCATCGGGCATGACTATTATCATGGGGGTTGCCTTACCTTCTTTTATAGCTTTATCGGCTATCCTTAATACTTCTCCAAACTGTATCCAACCTGTATGGTTATCGGTAGCACCATGTAATAAGTATAAAACGGGGTAACTCCTTTGCGACGTTTCATAATCTGGCGGCAAATAGATCGCAAAGTTTCGATCGCCTTTTAAGATTTTACTTGGCTGCGATAATTGATCGAATACTTTTCCTGTTTGTGCAGAATTTATCAAAGAAAACAACAAACAAAAACTAAGAAATACGAGTCCTTTTCTCATTTTAAACTTATTTTACCAGAAGACTTTAATACAGGTTGTAATTTACTTAATATTTATTTGTAATTATAAGTTTATCAATAAATTTAGTTATAAACATCTCCTATATGTAAATTGTTAAATCAAAAACGCAAACATTTAAAATGTTCGCGTTTAAATCATCACAGGAAAGATCGAATACAATTAGTACTTTTTCCAAATTCTATCTTTAAAAATAGCATCTACAGATGTTTTAAAAATATGATTGAAGTAATTACTCATTGTTTTAACGCCTACTCCAGAAATAACACCTAAAATATGGTTTTGGGTGTACCCTGCGTTTAAAAAACTCTCAATATCTACTTCTGAAGGCAGTCCTCGACTTATAGTCACCTCTTTTGCAAATAAACTTAATGCTTTAAGTTTAGCATCTGGTATTTCAGAATTGTTTCTAATCGCATCGGTTACTTCTTTAGGTACATGTGTCATATGATCCCCTACAAAACTATGAGCAGCCATACAATAGTCGCAGTTATTTACATAAGCAATAGATAAAAACACCACTTCTTGTTCTTGAGGTGTAAAACCAGAATGAACTCTAAATGAATTATAAGCTGCAACATATCCATCTAACAGCGCCGTATTATTTGCCATACCTGCATACATATTAGGAATAAAACCTAATTTTTTCTGGGTAGTTTTTAAAATTTCGCTTGAAATAGCATTGGCTGTTTCAACAGTTTTTAGTTCTAAATTTGTCATTTTAATTGTATTCATAGTTATTATTTATTTAGATTATTATTACTAAGCAATTGCTTAGTTTTGAATTAAAAAAAAGTTTATAAGTTTTCGAAAACACTTTCAATGAAATCTTCTATTTGTTGTTTTTCAAACATTTTAGAAGCAACGGATAATCCTTGTAAAGAAACCATTAAATAATTGGCTTGTTTGCTTATTGTTTCTGAATCTTTTTGTTTGTCTGTTTCTAGTTTTTCTATGATATGTGATTTAACATCGGTAGCAAATTTTACAATTTCAGACATAATCAGAGTATCGGCATATTCACCCAACTCGTTAACCGTATTTGTCAACAGGCAACCTTTATTAAGCCTTGTCTCTTTAGAAAATTCAATGAAATTATAGAAGTATTCTTTTATAGCTTCTATACCATTAGTGGATTGTTTAAGTTTATCGAAAAGTTCTTCTTTTGCCTTTTTCTTATAACATTTTATGCTCTCTAAAAAGACGCCTTGCTTGTTTCCAAAACTAGAATACATAGAAAACTGGTTAATTCCCATTTCTTTTTCTAGCATTCGAACAGAAGTGGTTTCGTAACCATTACGCCAAAATAAGTTCATAGCCTTTTCTATAACTTCTTCTTCAATATATTCCTTTTTTCTAGCCATAATTGTTAATAAGCAAACAAAACTAATCAATTGCTTAGAAATAGCCAAATGTTTAATTATATTTTCTGATGAGTTAAAGAATATGAATTAAATACGTTTTGTCATTCTTGCGAAAGCAGGAATCCACATAGTAAATAAAAACTTCATAGATATAAAATATACTTGTAAGGTTTTTAGAATTTAGCTGATAAAACCTAAAAGTATTCTGCAATAGTGTTACAAATAATTTTGAACAACTAGTATTTTAATAAAAATTAAGGAGTAATTTTGGTTTCTAATATTTAAGTAGATTCCTGCTTTCGCAAGAATGACAAGACTAGCAGAAACCGAGATGCTCTGCACCTAAGAATTATTTCAATCAAATTAATCAGGAAACTTAGCTCGAATCTTATCTAAACTCAAATTATGGATACTTCCAATATGTGTGTGATGTTTAGAAGTATCAGGAACATAGGTACCATCTTGTACCTGTCCGCCAATTTTCTGGTAAGCTTCTCTAAAACTCTGTCCTTCAACAACCAGTGTGTTTATATTATCTACTGTAAATAGATATTTATACAAATCACTATTAATATCCACATCTTTTACAATGATTTGTTGAATGGAATAATTAAAAATATCCAGAATGTCTTTAATCTCTTCGAACGCAGCTATTATATTCTCTTTTAATAACTGAAAATCTCTATGATAACCACTTGGTAAATTATTGGTTATTAAAATCATTTCACTTTGCAATGCTTGAATTTTGTTACACTTGCCTCGAATCAATTCAAATACGTCTGGATTCTTTTTATGGGGCATAATGCTACTACCTGTAGTTAATTCGTCTGGGAAGGAAATAAATCCGAAGTTCTGACTCATATACAAACAGATGTCCATAGCGAAACGAGACATGGTATTGCACAAACTTCCTAAACTAGTTGCTATGGTTCGCTCACTCTTACCACGACTCATTTGAGCTGCTACAACATTATACTTTAGAGTAGAAAATTGCATTTCTTTGGTGGTTAATTCTCTATCAATAGGAAATGAGCTTCCGTAACCTGCGGCAGATCCCAATGGATTTTGATTTACTGTTTGAATGGCTGCATTAAGCAAATACACATCATCTATCATGAGCTCTGCATAGGCTGAAAACCATAATCCGAATGACGATGGCATCGCTACTTGTAAATGGGTATACCCCGGTAACACCTTGTCTTTATAGGTTTCTGCTAACCCAAGAAGTGTTGTAAACAGCTCTTTTGTTTTTTCTTTTACTATGCCTAAATTTTCTTTATAATACAAATGTAAAGCCACTAAAACCTGATCGTTTCTAGAGCGTGCGGTATGGATTTTTTTACCTACTTCTCCCAATGATTTAGTAAGTTCGAATTCTATTTTAGAATGTACATCTTCAAATTGAGAATCGATAACAAAGGTGCCATTTTCAATCTGGGTTTCTAAAACCTTCAACCCTCCCAATAATTCAACCAATTCTTCAACAGTAATGATACCGATCTTTTGAAGCATTTTTGCATGCGCCTTAGATGCTATAATATCATATTTGGCGATATGAATATCTATTTCTCTATCGTTTCCAACGGTGAATTGTTCTATTTTTTTGTCGATTGATATACCTTTATCCCAGAGTTTCATCCTTATTATATTTTTGTCATTCCCGTGAAGACGGGAATCTTTTTTTAACTTCACTAATATTCTTAAAATTTAGAACCAAGATATTAAGACCACTTCGCTTTTAGAGCAAAGACTGTTAATGAACTACATTTATATTTTGCTTCTTGATTCTATATTCTTAATTCTTTTTTATACTTTTTATTTTGTTTGAGATCCTTCGACTGCGCTCAGAGTAACAATACGTTTCTTTTTGTCTTAAACTGTTACTCGATTAACCAATATCTAGTCTTGATTCTTGGTTCTTTTATCTTGTTACTTTAAAGCACTTTCTCTAATAATTCAATATAAATACCCACTCCTTCTTCAATCTCATTCACATAAATAAACTCATCAGCCGAATGCGAACGGGTACTATCTCCTGGTCCTAATTTTAAAGACGGACATGATAGCACTGCCTGATCTGACAGGGTTGGTGAACCATATGTCGTTCTACCAATGGCTATACCAGCTTTAACCAAATCGTGATCTACAGGGATACACGATGAATTTAAACGCAAACTACGGGGCGTGATACTTGTACACGGTGATTGCTTTTGCAATATTTCTGCTATCTCTGCATTGCTATAAGCATCATTTACACGAACATCTATGACTAATTGTACGTCTGCTGGAACAACATTATGTTGTTTTCCTGCATTAATTTGTGTTACGGTTAATTTTACATCTCCTAAAGCTTCCGATCCTTTTTCAAATTTAAAATCTTTAAACCATTGCAGCACTTCAATTGAATTGTAAATGGCATTGTTATCATTAGGGTGTGCGGCATGACTAGGAGTCCCTTTAACCACAGCATCAAAAACCACTAAGCCTTTTTCGGCCACCGCTAAATTCATCAATGTTGGTTCACCTACAATCGCAACATCTACTTTTGGGATAATAGCCAACATACTATTTAGTCCGTTTGGCCCACTACTCTCTTCTTCCGCAGAAGCGACTATGACTAGGTTATATTTTAAATTCTTTTGATTATAGAAATGCGTAAATGTAGCAATTAATGATACCAAACAGCCTCCCGCATCATTGCTTCCCAAACCATACAGTTTACCATCTTCTACTGTAGCTTTAAATGGATTTTTAGTGTAGGCACTATTGGGCTTAACTGTATCGTGATGCGAATTTAGTAAAAGCGTTGGTTTACTTTCGTCAAAATACTTATTGATAGCCCATACATTATTTTGCGTTCTTTTATAATCGATCTTATAACGCTTGAACCAATCTTCTATATGCAATGCTGTTTGATCTTCTTCTGAAGAAAATGATTGCGTTTCTATCAGCTTTTTTAAAAGTGATATGGCATCATTTGTTAATTCTTGCTGCGTCATACTATAAAGTTATGGTTGTAAAATTATCATTTTCTTGAGTTAACATCGATGTATTTCCCATATTAATTGTACTTACTCCATTATTTAATGCATCAAAACAGTTTTCTAGCTTTGGCAGCATCCCATCGGCAATGATCCCTTTTTCTAACAACTCTTTATAAGTCTTTGAGTCGATATGTTTTACAACGGAGTTCTTATCATTAATATCTTCCAGAACGCCATTCAATTCAAAACAATAATAAATAGAGGTTTCGTACAAATGACTCATCCCCACGGCTACTTGAGAGGTAATGGTATCTGCATTGGTATTTAATAACTGTCCTTTTCCATCATGCGTGATAGCACAAAAAACTGGTGTGAAATTCGCCTGAATGAGTTTATCTATAGATTCGTGAGCGACTTGTTTAACGTCTCCAACAAACCCAAAATCGATCTCTTTTACGGGCCTTTTATCTGATGCTATGCTATTTATGTCGGCTCCTGTTAAACCAATAGCATTGGTGTTTAAAGCTTGGAGTTTGGCTACTATATTTTTGTTAACCAGTCCACCGTAAACCATAGTGATTACTTCTAAAGTTTCGGCATCTGTTATACGCCTACCGTTTATCATTTTAGATTCTATACCTAGCTTAGAAGCGATATGCGTAGCGCGCTTGCCACCACCATGTACCAAGATCTTCTTTCCTTCTAAGTTAGAAAACAGTTTTAAAAAGGCTTTTAAAGATGTTTCGTCTTCAATAATATTTCCTCCTATTTTTACTATGGATAGTTTTTCCATGCTTCTCCCTCCGCCCTCTCCAAAGGAGAGGGGGTTTTTTTAATTATTTTAAATTTTCCAATAGTTTTTTTAGTACCAACTGAGCTGCATAAGTTCTGTTATTCGCCTGTTCAATAACCAACGAACTATCACTATCTAAAACTGCATCTTCTACGACTACATTTCGCCTTACTGGTAAGCAATGCATGAATTTAGCGTCCCCTAATTTTTCTTTAGTAATCATCCAGTTAGCATCTTCATTTAAAATTTTTCCGTAATCTGTATATGAACTCCAGTTTTTAGTATACACAAAATCAGCATTTGCAAAAGCTTCCTCCTGATTGTAAATTATAGGTGTATCACCAGTAATTTCAGGATTTAAATCGTAACCTTCAGGATGCGCAATTACAAATTCGACATCCATTTTCTGCATAGCTTGTACAAAACTATTTGCTACCGCATGAGGCAAGGTTCTAACATGTGGCGCCCAACTTAACACCACTTTAGGTTTTGCAACTTTAGCATGTTCTGAAATGGTTAATGCATCGGTTAACCCTTGTAACGGATGCCCTGTAGCACTCTCCATATTTACAATAGGAACGGATGCATATTTAACAAACGATTTTAAAACTTGCTCGCTTTCATCTTTTGCCTTGTCTGTTAATGTTGGAAATGCTCGTACTGCAATAATATCACAGTATTGTGATACGACAGCTGCTGCCTCTTTTATATGTTCTGCTGTATTTCCGTTCATAACCGTCCCATCTCCAAATTCGATACCCCAGGCATCTCCAGACACATTCATAACAATAGGATCCATTCCTAAGTTTAATGCCGCTTTTTGAGTACTTAAACGGGTACGCAAACTGGAATTGAAGAATAATAAGCCAATGGTTTTGTTTTTTCCTAGTTCCCCGTGTTTTAAAGGGTCTTGTTTTAAAGCTTTTGCTTCTTCAATCCATGAATCTATATTATCTATATCATGTATGGAAGTATAGTTTTTCATTGTTTAATTGTTATTTTAAGACCTGTCAGGTTTTAAAAACCTGACAGGTCTGTCTCCATTATTTTATTTTAGTAAACGGAACTTTATTATCCATAGCGTTGGTTATAAAATCATCTTCCAATCCGTTTACAATCCATGTTTCTATATTTTGTTTTTTCGTTACTGAAGCGGCTTCTATTTTAGATTGCATGCCTCCACTTCCGTGTGATGATTTTGAGTTAACAACCTGTTTTTTTAATTCAGATAAATCTGAAACAACTTTAATGGTTTTCGGTACGCCATTTTCAATAGATTCTTTGGTATAAATCCCATTTGTATTAGTCGCTATTATAAACAAATCGGCATTTAAAAGGGACGCTGTAAGTGCCCCTAATTTATCATTATCTCCAAACTTAATTTCGTCAGTAGCCACCGTATCGTTTTCATTAATAATAGGTATATAATTATTATTAACAAGTACATTAATCGTATTCACAATATTGCTTTTACTTTCCTGTTTTTCAAAGTCTGAATAGGACAATAGACATTGTGATGTTAACAAGCCATATTCTCTAAAAATCTCCTGATAAATCCTTATTAGGTGTGGCTGACCAATAGATGCCAAGGCTTGCTTTACAAAAACGTCTTTTTGCTTACTTTCTAGTTTCACAAATTGCTTTGCTACGGCTATAGCTCCAGAACTTACGATAACAAACTCGCAAGTATCCTGTAGTTGCGCTATTTGATTTGCAATGTCTTCAATCTTACCTCTTGAAATGTTATTGGTTTCTTTGGTAAGCGTATTAGATCCTACTTTAAGTAATATTCTTTTCTTTTTCATGGTTACCTTGTTTGTCCATTGCCATGAACATACCACTTGTTAGTTACCAAATGCTGCAAGCCTATAGGACCTCTTTGGTGTAATTTATCTGTGCTAATGGCCAACTCTCCACCTAGTCCTAATTGTCCACCATCTGTAAAACGCGAGGACGCATTGTGATATACCGCCGCCGTATCTACATTTTCCATAAACAATTTCGCTTCAGCTTCGTTGGTTGTGACTATGACTGATGAATGTCCACCAGAGTACTTGTTTATCATAGCTATAGCTTCTTCATTTGAAGCAATTTCTCCAACAGCTATCTTATAATCCAAAAACTCTTCGAACCAGATTTCATTTGAAGATATTTCTTTTACCTCATCAAATTCACAAATATGTTCATCACCTAAGATTTCAACATTAAATGCTTGTAATTTAGAAATTAAGTTTTCTATAAAATCTTTTTTATTAGGTAAATTTTTATCTATTATCACTTTATCAATGGCATTACATGCTGATATTTTAGCTGTTTTTCCATTCACTATCAAGTCTAATGCTATTTGTTGATCTGCCTCTGGGTGTACATACACGAAATTATTACCGCGCCCACTAACAATAACAGGGCATGTGGCATGTTGCTTTACAAAAGCGATTAATCTTTCGCCACCTCGAGGAACAATTAAGTCAACTTTCTGTGTTGGCTTCTCTAAAAAAGCTTGTGTTTCTGTTCTGTTAAACTGTAAATACGCCACCCAATCTGTCGAAGCCTCATGTTCTTTTAAAGCTTGGCGCCACAACGTTACAATTTTCAAATTTGAATTAAGTGATTCTTTACCGCCTTTTAGTAATATTTTATTACCCGATTTAAAAGCGATACCTGCTGCCTCAACAGTCACATCTGGTCTGGATTCGTAAATAATCAAAACAGTTCCAAACGATGCTGTTTTATTATAAACCTGCATACCATTATCATGTTTAAAACTAAAGCGTTCCACGCCCACTGGGTCTTCTTGAGAAGCCAAATGTGTTACCGAAGCAATCATTTCATTCACCTTGGCATCGTCCACTTTAAGCCTATCATACATTGAAATATCATCTCCATTATAAGCTTCTAAATCCGTTTTATTAATAGCAATAATTGCGTTTCGTTCTTGTTCTAAAAGCTCTGCCATTCTAAGTAACACAGCATTTCTTTTTTCTATGGATAATAGTGTATTCATTTTTTTAGTATTCGGTTTTTCCAGTATGTTCAGTATACGAGTTCAGTATTAATTCTACTTCTTTATACAGACGCTTCAACTTCTTTCAACACTTTAGCCAATGCTATAAAAAATTGATCTACGTGCTCTTTTTTAATCGTTAATGGCGGTAATATTCTTAACAACTTTTTATTGGATGCGCCACCAGTAAATATTTTATGATTATATATTAATGCTTTGCGCAAGTCTCCAACTTCAAAATCGAATTCTAAACCTAGCATCAAACCTCTTCCTTTTATATTTTTTATCTGCGGAATGGTTTTTGCTTTTTCAATAAAATACTCCGAAATGTTATTCGTATTTTCAATAAGATTTTCTTCTTCAATGGTATTTAAAACCGCTAAACCTGCTGCACATGCCAAATGGTTCCCACCAAAAGTTGTTCCTAACATACCAAATTTAGCTTCGATAGCTGGATGAATTAAAATCCCACCTATTGGAAACCCATTTCCCATACCTTTTGCCATGGAGATAATATCTGGTGTAACGTTGTAATGTTGAAACGAAAAAAACTTGCCTGAACGCCCATAACCACACTGAATTTCATCAGCAATAAACATGGTATTATTGGCTTTACAAAGTGCATCGACTTGCTCGAAAAATGCCGCTGTACCTTGATCTAAACCACCAACACCTTGTATAAACTCTACAATGACGGCACAAACATCTCCTTTTTCCAATTCTTTTTTAACACCTTCAATATCATTTAAAGGTAAAATGGTTACAGCTTGTTGTGCATTTATTGGTGCAATAATATTTTGATTATCGGTTGCTGCCACGGCCGCCGATGTACGTCCATGAAACCCATTACTAAACGCTACAACACGCTTCTTTCCTGTTTTAAATGAAGCTAATTTTAAAGCATTTTCGTTGGCTTCTGCTCCCGAATTACATAAAAACAACTCATAATCCTTACATCCAGATAATACTTCAATTTTATCTGCTAGTTGTTTTTGCAAAGGGTTTTGAATCGCATTGGAATAAAACCCCAATGCATTAACCTGATTGGTAATGGCTTCAACATAATTTGGATGTGCATGACCTATAGAAATAACGGCATGCCCGCCATAAAGATCCAAATATTCGCTGCCCTCGTTATCATAAACGAGAATGTCCTTTCCTGAAACAGGAGTGACATTGTATAATGGGTAAACGTCAAATAATGGCATTTTAATTCTTTTTAATTTGGTTAATTTTTTCGAATGAGGACACAATACCTTGTATTAAAGCGGAGCTCAAACCTTGATGTTCCATAGCATTCAGTCCTTCAATAGTACATCCGCTAGGTGTTGTTACACGGTCAATCTCCTGTTCGGGGTGCCTTCCCGATTCAATTAATAAACTGGCCGAACCAAAACAAGTCTGAACAGCCAATTCATGCGCTTCATGTGCTTCAAAACCTAATTGAATGGCTCCTTGGGTCGTGGCACGTACCAAACGCATCCAAAACGCTATACCACTGGCACAAATAACTGTTGCGGCCTGTAGTTGTTCTTCTGGAATAACCATGGTAACTCCCAACTGATTAAAAATATCTTTTGCCAATTCAATTTTTTCCTGGCCTTTATCGTTCGCAGAAAGACATGTCATGGATTTTCCTATCGATATAGCCGTATTTGGCATAACACGAATAATGTTTTTATCATTCCCAATAATATTTTCTATTCTGGAAATCTCGAAACCAGCAGCTACCGAAAGTATAATATGATTAGCGTTTATACTTGGTGCAACACTTTTTAAAACACCTTCTACATGTCGGGGTTGCAATGCAAAAATGACAATATCGGATGCTTCAACCGCCTCAACATTGTCACTTGTAATCGTAACATAAGGTTCTTCTTCAAAAGCTTTTACTGCCGATGTGTTTTTATCACTTAAATACAACGACGTAAATGACTTATTTTTTATAAGTCCTTTAGCGATTGCACTTCCTAAGTTTCCGGTTCCTATTATGGCTATTTTCATTTTATTCTCTTTTTTTCATTTCCGCGAAGGCGGAAATCTATTTATCAATATTCCTTAAGATTTCCGCCTTACTGAAATGAGTCCAGCATAAACCGCGGAAATGAAAAAGGTATTAATTAAAAGTAGGTAGCTTTTAATTGTAATCCCTCTGTCTCCTCTAACCCAAACATTAAATTCATATTTTGAATAGCTTGGCCCGAAGCGCCTTTTAACAAGTTATCAATCACACTTGTAATCAATAATTTATCATTGTGTTTATGCAAATGTATAATACATTTATTAGTATTAACTACTTGTTTTAAATGAATGGTTTTATCTGAAATAAATGTAAACTTGGCATCTTTATAAAAGTCTTTATAAATAGTGATGGCTTCTTCTACAGTACCTTCAAAATCTGTATAAAGTGTCGCAAAAATACCTCTTGAAAAATTCCCTCTGTTTGGCATAAATAAAATCTCTGATGAAAAATCATTTTGCAATTGTTTTACAGACTGGTTAATTTCTCCTAAATGCTGATGTGTAAAGGGTTTGTAATATGAAAAATTATTATCTCTCCATGTATAATGCGTCGTTGCAGATAATGACGTACCTGCTCCTGTAGCACCTGTTACAGCATTGATATGCACATCGCTGTTTAATAAATTGTTTTCAGCTAATGGCAGTAATCCTAATTGAATAGCTGTTGCAAAACAGCCTGGATTGGCAATATAACTAGCGGATTTAACAGCTTCTTTTTGCAATTCTGGCAAACCGTATACAAAGTTCTTACCATCAAAAATCTTATCTTTTTCCAACCTAAAATCATTTCCTAAATCAATAATCTTAGTTTTCTCTGAAAACCTATTGTTCTCTAAAAACTTTACTGAATTACCATGACCTAAACATAGAAATAACACATCGACATCTGGGTTAATGGTATCTGTGAATTTCAAATCTAAAGAGCCCACTAAATCTTGATGGATATGACTAATTTTATTACCAGCATTGGATGTACTGAACACAAAATTAATATTTGTTTTTGGATGCGATACTAATAACCTAACCAATTCTCCTGCTGTATAACCAGCGCCTCCTATAATGCCAACTTCAATCATAACTTATGAGTTTACTTGTTGATATATTTTATTTTGATTTCCAATAATTTTAATAAATCCTTTGGCTTCATCTGCGGTCCATCCTTTATTGATCTCTCCGTAGCTTCCAAATTTCGCGTTCATTAAATCATGTTCGGATACGATACCATCTAATGAAAAATGATAGGGTTTTAAAGTGACTATAACATCACCACTTACTTTTTCTTGACTACTTTCTAAAAAGGCTTCTATATTTCTCATCACAGGGTCTAAATACTGACCTTCATGCAAATGCATGCCATAAAAGCTCGATAAGTATTCTTTATGTTGAAGCTGCCATTTGGTGAGCGTATGCTTTTCCAATAAATGGTGTGCCTTTACCGTAATTAAAGCGGCGGCAGCTTCAAAACCAACACGACCTTTTATACCAACAATGGTATCGCCTACATGAATATCTCTTCCTATAGCATAACCTGAAGCGATATCGTTTAATAATTCAATATTAACCTCTGAAGTATTTTCTTTACCATTCAATGCTATAAATTCACCATTTTTAAATGTGAGGGTTACTTTTTCCTCTCCTTCTTTTTCCAATTGCGATGGATAAGCCTCACTAGGCAATGGTTTTTCGGATGTCAACGTTTCAGAACCTCCAACACTCGTTCCCCAAAGCCCTTTGTTTATTGAATATTGTGCTTTTTCCCAAGACATATCAATACCATTAGATTTTAAATAATCTATTTCTTCTTGTCTTGTTAATTTTTCATCTCTAATAGGCGTAATAATCTCAATTTCTGGAGCCAATGTTTGAAAAATCATATCAAACCTCACCTGATCATTTCCTGCTCCTGTACTACCATGGGCAATATATCCTGCCCCTATACTTTTTGCGTACTCTACAATTTCGATAGCCTGTATAATTCGTTCTGCACTTACAGATAGCGGATACGTGTTATTTTTTAAAACATTACCAAAAATCAAATACTTTACTACTTTTTGATAAAATGTGGCTACGGCATCTATATTTTTATAAGTAGCGACCCCCATTTTATAGGCATTGCTTTCAATATGCTCAATTTCTTCTTTTGTAAACCCTCCTGTGTTCACACTCACCGCATGTACTTCGTGTGTTTTAGATAAGCTAACCGCACAATAAGATGTATCTAATCCGCCACTATATGCTATTACTAATTTCTTCATTTTTTATCTTTTTTTAAAAACATGGTTTCTTTAATATGCTTTAATCTTTTAAAAACCTTTTCTTTTATTTTTTTTGACTCTACTTTTTCGTTTGCTTTTGCATCATACAACATACCTGTACACAAACACATTTTACGATTTGTACGTGTTAAAACATCATAATTCTGACAGGTTTGACAACCGTCCCAAAATGTTTGATCGTCTGTCAATTCTGAAAACGTTACGGGCTTATACCCCAAATCACTATTTAATTTCATAACAGCCAAACCCGTTGTGATACTAAATACTTTAGCATCTGGAAACTTCGTTCTCGAATGCTTAAAAACTTTGTGTTTTATCTTTTTTGCCAAGCCTTTGCCTCTATAATCGGGATGTACAATTAAACCTGAGTTAGCAACAAACTTGCCGTGTCCCCAAAGTTCTATATAGCAAAAACCAGCAAATATGTCACCATCTAAAGCTATAACAGCATTACCATTCTCTATTTTTGTTGAGATATATTCTGGTGTACGTTTGGCAATACCCGTCCCTCTAACTTTTGCTGACTCTGCAATAGTTTCGCAAATAATTTCTGCGTACTTAGTATGTGATTTATTAGCAATTACAATCTCCATTTATTTGGATCTATTTTAATTTGAACTTTAACCTTTTTTTGATTGCTGAACTGGACTCACCTAGTTCAAAAATAGAAGTACACCCTTACGGGCGACGCGGAAAAATACGGCGCATAATATATGTGTTAACTAAGAAATTAACTAAATTTTGAAATGCTATGAAATATGTTTTGGACACTATGAAAAAAATTAAAATTACGTTTTAGGTTTGCGGAAATAAAGACTAGATGCAACGACGGCGACGTCGTGCGGGCAAACCGGGAACAGAGTAACGTATTTTACTTTTTAAATTTTTCATGTGGTAAAGCTAGAATTTTATTTTTAAAAACCCAGCAAAAAAGAATAACTATTTGCTAAAAATTATTAATTTCCTAGAATAACAATGATTTTGTTTTTAAATATTCAGTTTTTAGTACTTCTTTTTGAAGCTACAAAAGTATAAATACTAATTAAAAAACGACCACAGTTCTAAAATTTTGAATTATAGTCATTTAAAGAAAAGCAACTTTTCTTATTGCTCTTTACCAAAGATTCTCTCCGTAAGCCCACCCTTCTCTTACTGGCTCTTTGATATATGCATTTAATTCTTTACGATTTTTTATCTTCATTTTTTTAGCGTCATATTTTATCGTACCACCAAAACGTTGAGCAAGAACTCCAACAAGAGCCATTTCGGTCAAATCTGCTGCATAATCAAAACTAGCCCCTGGCAATGTATCATTTTTTATGGCATCAATCCATTCTTTATGCGGATTATTTTCTTCAATTCTAGGAATAGTTTGATCGGGAGCATTTGCCAAAAATGCTTGCCATTCCTCTTCAGGAACGAGTAACTTTGGTTTTTCTGGTCTTGCTCCTGTAATAAGCGTGTTTTTACTTCCAATCATAATCATACCTCCATTCGCAGGCAATTTACTAACACCCCATTCTGGTCTTATTTCAATATCAGGAGCACTAAAGCCTTCATGCCATTTTAAAGTAACAGGAGGTTTTTTTCCGCGTTTGGGAAATTTATAGGTAACCACAGAAGAATCTGGCATAAAGTTCCGGTCGTTAAAACTACCTTCTGGTATTTCCCCCTTAACTTTGGTAGGCTGCCCCAAATCTAATGCCCAATAAGGGGCATCTATGGTATGACAAGCCCAATCACCCAGCTGACCACTTCCAAAATCGTAAAATCCACGCCAAGATTTTGGAGCGTATGCTTTGTTAAAAGGCCTTTCTTTTACTGGACCCTGCCACAAATCCCAATCAAGTGTGGGAGGAATAGAATTTTTGGGAGGTGGAAAACTAGCTGGCTTAGTAAAATAAAACCCTGGTTTAAATGTATTAACACCACGCCATGCATGCACTTCTTTAACATCTCCTAAAACACCAGCATCATACCATTCTTTTACCAGACGAATACCATGGGTGGTGTGCCCTTGGTTTCCCATTTGCGATACGACTTTATAATACTTAGCTGCTTTTTTTAAAGTTCGTAATTCCCAGATATTATGCGCCAATGGTTTTTCTACAAATACATGTTTACCTAGCTGCATGGCTGCCATTGTTACCGGAAAATGCGTATGGTCGGGCGTAGAAACAACTACAGCATCAATTTCATTGGCCACCTTATCCAGCATGACTCTAAAATCTTTAAATGTTTTAGCTTTGGGAAATGCAACAGATGCCTTTTGCAAAAAATTATCATCGACATCGCATAATGCCACAATGTTATTTCCTTTTGCTACTTTTCTCATGTTATAACCCGCTCTATGTCCCACACCAACAACGGCTATATTTAATTTACTACTAGGTGAAAAACCTAATAGCCCAGGTATTATTAACACACCAGCAGATGCCACCGATGTCGATTTCAAAAAAGATCGTCTTGATAAATTTGTCATAACTTAAGTGTTTAATCTTCCAATTCTCGAATCCAAATATTTCTATAACTTACCCCACTATTATCACCATGATCTTGTAACTTTAGTGAACCTTTGCCGTGTGGGTTATTTTTAGGCCAACCAATATATGGTGTCGTCCCTTTTATTTCATAATGATCTTGAATTAAAATGCCATTATGCAATACGGTTATGGTAGCCGATTTTGTTTTTTCACCTTCCAAATTAAATTCTGGAGCATGATAAATAATATCATAGGTATTCCATTCTCCAGTTGGCACTGAAGCCTTAACTAAAGGAATGGATTGCTTGTATATAGATCCAACCTGCCCATTAACATATGTATCGTTATCATTATTATCCAAAACCTGCACTTCATAGCGTTCTTGAAGAAAAACACCACTGTTACTTCTATTTTGGCCACTTGCTCTTTTCTCTGATGAAGATTGCCATTCAAGATGCAATTGTATACTACCAAACTTCTGCTTCGTTTGGATGTCTCCAGATTTATCTTTAACCGTCATAGAGCCATCTTTATTTAAAATCCATTTTGCTGGACTGCCATCTTTAGTATGCTCCCAATTATCTAAATTTTCCCCATTAAACAATACAATAGCATCACTCGGAGTACCATGTTGCCCCTTAGGATTAACTGTTGGAGGGACAGGTTCATAAAGTTCCGTTTCTTCTGGCTTTGTTGGCTCTTTCAGTTCTACCTCAGGCTTAACCTCGGTAGGCGATTTGTTTTCTTTCTCTTTGTTATTAGTGCATGCAAAAAAACAAACCAGCATGACTATCAAAGCCGTTTCTTTTATATTCAAAATATATCGTTTTTAAGTTTCACTTTTAGGGCTTCAATTGCATGCTGCATCAAATAAATAATCATTTCATTATTATAGCCCAAGTATTTTCTTTAATTGCTCGTCATCTGTATCTCCCCCAGCAAAATCATCAAATCCTTTTTCAGCAGCCTCAATGATATGCTTTTTTATGAAAGGTGCACCTTCTCTCGCTCCTTGCTCTGAAGATTTTATACAACATTCCCATTCCATAACAGCCCAGAAATCACATTCATATTTTGTTAATTTTGAAAAAATTGCTTTAAAATCCACCTGACCATCTCCTAATGATCTAAAACGTCCAGCTCTATCTTTCCAATCGGCATACCCACCATAAACACCCTGTTTTCCTGTTGGATTAAACTCGGCATCTTTAACATGAAAAGCTTTAATACGCTCGTGGTAATGATCTATAAATGTTAAATAATCTAACTGTTGAAGCACATAATGGCTCGGATCATAAAGTATATTAGCTCTTTTGTGATTGTTTGTTGCTTCTAAAAAGCGTTCGAATGTGATGCCATCATGAATATCTTCTCCTGGGTGAATTTCATAACATACATCGACACCATGTTCGTCGAAATGATTTAATATGGGAATCCAACGGTTTGCTAATTCTTTGAAACCCATTTCTACTAGTCCATTAGGACGTTGCGGCCATGGATACATGGTATGCCACATCAAAGCTCCAGAAAAAGTAGCATGTGCTTTTAAGCCTAATCTTCCACTAGCCGTTCCAGATTTTTTCACAAAATCGATCGCCCATTCTGTTCTCGCTTTTGGATTATTTCTAACCTGTTCGGGTGCAAAACCATCAAACATCGTATCATAAGCAGGATTTACTGCGACCAACTGTCCTTGCAAATGTGTAGACAGTTCTGTAATTTCTAAACCATACGATTCTACTTTCCCTTTCAACTCATCGCAATAAGTTTGACTTTCTGCTGCTTTTTCCACATCTATTAAACCAGATTCCCATGTTGGGATTTGAATGCCTTTATATCCTAAATCTGCAGCCCATTTACACATACCATCCAAACTATTGAATGGTTCTTTATCTCCTGCAAATTGCGCTAAAAAAACAGCTGGTCCTTTTATTGTTTTCATATTCTCATTCTAACCTCCCTAAAAGGAAGGAGTTTTATTAGTTATATTTTCCTTACCAACTACCAAAAGAGCAGTATGGAGATTGTTTTATTTTAATTTTGTCCAAGCGGCATTATTAGCATCACTTTCTACTGCAGCATAAATAAATTTCATTCCTCGAATGCCATCTTTAGCCGTTGGGTAATCTGGCTTATCGATCGTTTCTCCTTTTAAAACAGCCATTAAATGTTTTGCAAAGTTTTTATATATGGTAGCAAAAGCTTCTAGGTAACCTTCTGGATGCCCTGCTGGAATTCTAGATACATTTAATGCTTCTGGGTATAGTCCGTTACCATTTGGCGTAAAGACTTTAACAGGCTCTTCAAGCCAACGTGTAATTAATTGATTTGGGTTCTCTTGATGCCATTCCAAACTCCCCTTTTCTCCATATACTTTAATCGCTAAATTATTTTCTTCTCCTAGAGCTATTTGAGAAATAGACATCGTTCCTTTGGCTCCATTTTCCATACGAAGTAACAAGTTACCATCATCATCTAAAATTCTGCCTGCTCCAAATTTGCCTAAATCGGCAGCCAATTCATCAATTTTCAAGCCTGTGATATATTCCACCAGGTTTTCAGCATGGGTTCCAATGTCTCCCAAGGCCCCTCCAATTCCAGAACGTTTAGGATCTACACGCCAAGATGCTTGTTTATTGTCTGTCGATTCTACAGCCGTAGACAACCAACCCTGTAAATATTGGACCTGTATTTTTCTAATATTTCCCAAATCACCGTTAGCAACCATCGCTTTGGCTTGTTTTACTAATGGATGCCCTGTATAATTATGCGTAAGTGCAAATAATTTTCCGCTTTCACTAACAATCTTCTCTAATGCAATCGCCTCATCTAATGTTAACGTCATGGGCTTATCGCAAACCACATGAAAACCATTTTCTAAAGCGAATTTTGCTGGAGGAAAATGCATATGGTTTGGCGTTACAATAGCTACAAAATCCATACGTATATCTTCGGGGAGTTCTTTTTCTTTTAAGATCATTTCCTCGTAACTCCCATAGCATCTATCTTCAGAAAGACATAAGGCTTTTCCTGACGCTATCGATTTTTCTGCACTACTACTAAAAGCACCACACACTAAATCTATCACCCCATCAATGGATGCTGCTTTTCTGTGTACATCTCCAATGAATGATCCAGTGCCTCCACCAATCATTCCCATTCTTAATTTTCTTGTCATATTTTATTTTAAACTCTTTTAGCTTCTAACTTTTTTCGTTGTGTATAAAGGATTCCAAATAATAGGATCAATACCATTGGAAAAATAGCAATATTACTCAGTGTTTCCTGTCCTGCTATTAACTCTGCTGCTTCTACAGAAATCCCAGAATCTATGGCGGCCGATTTTGCATTATCCAACCAAGAGCCAATTACTGGTTGCCAAATACTGGTTGCAAACATACCTGCACCACCAATTAACGACATTCCCAAAGCACCCGTTTTTGGTATATATTCACTAACAAAACCAATCATAGTTGGCCAGAAATAGCATACGCCTATGGCAAATAAGATAGCAGAAACATATACCATTCCCCCTGTTGCCGAACTCATTAGGTATATTGCTACAGAAGCAATGATAGCAGATATAAACAATACACCTGGCGGATTTAATTTATGAATTATTGGACCAGCAAAATAACGTCCAACCGCCATTAAACCAGTTACCATAGCTAAAATCAACATCGGACTTGCTCCAGAATTTCCGAGAATTTTTTCAACCCATTGTTGTGTTCCTAACTCGGTTGTTGCTGTTAATGTCATACAAATCACCATAAAAATGAATAATGGTGAAAGCAAACTTTTTATATTCACTTTTGTATCAGAAACAATATTTTCGTTTTTTGGAAATTTTTGTCCAAAAAACAAAAAGCCGTATAATAGTGTTGGAATAAGCATGATCCCTATTTGCCATTGCCAACTGTCGCTTCCAAGAGTATCAGTCATAAATTTAGATGCTAAGGCACCAATCACTATGCCTCCAGGAAACCAAACATGAAATTTATTCAACATCGTTGTCCTGTTTGCAGTATACATATCTGCAATTAAAGGATTACATGCTGCTTCTACAGAACCATTAGCAAATCCTATAAAAAAGGTTGAAATTAAAAGTGTCCAAAAGCCACCAGCAAAAATAGTAAGTAGTATTCCCAATAGATGAGACAAGAAAGCAATAATCATTAATTTTCTAGCTCCAAGTGAGTTATAAACCAGGCCTCCAAAAATCGTAGCTATAGGAAACCCTAAGAATGCCATACTATTCACCCATCCAAGCTCCGTATCCGTCAATCCAAAATCCGTTCCCAACTGTCCCAAGATACCTGCTCTAATAGCAAAAGTCATAGCCGTTACAATCAAAGAAATACACGATGCTAAAAACAACCTATTTTTATTAATCTGTTCCATTATATATTTAGTTTAATTAGTTTTTATGCAAGTTGTTTACCGACACGCATCAGCAAATCCCGGGTTAGTTCAATACCTTTTTCTTCAGGCAATATATTACCTTCATATTCAACACCAACAAATCCTGTATAACCTGATTTTTTCACCATTTCCATCATTTTAAGATAATCTATGACGGTATCTTCTCCCTTTTCATTAAAATTATAAGATTTTGCGCTTACTGCCTTGGCATAAGGCAACAACTCTTTCATCCCTTGGTATCTATCATAAGCCTCAACACACCCACCATCTTTATTCTTTTCTATACAGAAGTTTCCAAAATCTGGTAAGGTTCCACAATTCTTATTTTCAATTTGAGAAAACACATCGACCATCCACTGGCCATTTGAAGAAAAACCACCATGATTCTCAACCAAAACATTAATATTGGATCCTTTTGCAAACTCAGAAAGCTTATTTAAAGAATCAATACTTGCTTTTACGGCTTCATTTTTATCTACGCCACCTGCCAGATTAACTCGAATGGCATGACAACCTAGAAAATGGGCTGCTTCAACCCATTTGTAATGGTTTTCGATAGCTTTAAGCCTCTCTTTATTATCGACATTGGCAAGCATCCCTTCCCCATCGATCATAATTAAAACATTTTGCTGTCCTTCAGAATCAGCTCTTAGATTCATTTCTTTTAAATAGGACATTTCTTTGGCCTTATCTTTAAAAAACCCATTTACATATTCTAAGCCATCCAAGCCAAAACTTCTAGATTTGGCAGCAAAATCCAAATGGTCCATTTTATTTCCAAACAAGGCACGATGTAATGACCACTGCGCCAAGGATATCTTAAAAAATAAGGTGTCTTCCTTCGCAACCTGATCAGATGGTTTTTCTTTTTTTTCGGAATTTTTGCATCCATACAAACCCATTAACGACAATGCAGCACCTGCTGAAGCCGTTTTCACAACAAAATCTCTTCGTTTCATAAAAATGTTCTTAATTAAAACATCTTACCAATAAGATGATTATGTGAAAATATGTATTTGAATTGAAAATACTGTGTATTTTTATTCAGTGAAAGAATTTAAACACTCCCTAATGCCTTCTAAGCACAAATTAAGCTGGCTGGAGGTTATGAGCGGCACATTTTAACCGATATTCATTAGGAGAACATTTTTCATGCTTCTTAAACACCGTGGCAAAATATTGACCCGTAGCAAATCCACACATATAGGCTACTTCGGCAATTGTCAAGTCTTGATTTTCCTGAAGCACTTCTTTGGACATTTCCAGTCTTTTCATTGTCAAATAACGCATAGGCGTCAAATTTGTCAACCGCTTACAATGATGTGTAAATCGTGTCAAACCAACCCCAGCAGACTGTGCCATTAGCTCAATGGTCCAATTCTCTGAAAGGTTCTTTTCAAGTTCTTTTAAAAAGAATTTCACACTCCTTGAACTATCTGTAAGTGACTCATTTAAAACAATATCATCTGTATTCAATAAATCTAGCAATAAAATCAACAAATAATTTACAAGCAATCTTATCCTTGAAGCATTGTTACCATTGTCATCTGTATCTATCGCTTTATTGATTCTTAAAAAACAATCTCGAATACGCTTGTCTGTTTTCCAAATAGACTTTTCGTTTTGTCTTAAAATAGTGGTAAGCCTTGTTAAATCTGATGGCGTCAACGTAATCCAATCTGGCCAGACCCAATCCTGATGCGGCCTACGCACACCCAAATCGATAATAACCCAATAAAATTTCCCCATGCCTATATATGGATTTCCCACCTTATGAGCCTCCCAAGGACGTGTAATTGTTAAATGATTGGGAGTCAACAAAACCTCTTTGTTCTCTTGGGCATACGGCATTGATCCCGATTCTAAAAAATGAAACTCTATTCCCTCATTTCGGTGCCAATCTAATCCCCAATCCTGTGGCTCGTTAGCATCCCAATACCCAATACTATTGAGCCCTAGTGTATTTTCGTCCAATCTATCCCCTGGATAAGTATGTCTCGCTAGCGCTTTAAATTTTAATTTATTACGCTTATAAGCATCAATTAACGGCAAACAAGTATCTGCATGATAAACAACACCGTCCGCTTCATAAGGCTCAATTTCTTGTATGTTTGCTTTCATTGAAATAATTTAAACATTATTATCGTGCAAATTAACTAATTTTCCAATTATTAGGAATTAAATCGCGTTTTTCTCTGTTTTTAACAAGAAAAGTTATCAAATTATAAATTCCTAATGATTCATCAAAAAACACTCATATATTATAAATAATGACTGAAGATATTACAAAAGAATATCCTACTGCTTATGACGCCATAGTGATAGGCACTGGAATTAGCGGAGGATGGGCAGCTAAAGAACTTTGCGAAAATGGATTAAAAACATTGGTTCTTGACAGAGGTCGTATGGTAAAACATATTGAAGACTACCCCACGATGCATATGGACCCCTGGGATTTTAAGCATCGGGGAAAAGAATCTGAAAAAGAAAAAGAAAATCAAAAAGTTCAAAGTAGACTATGGAACGGATCTCTTATAAAACCAGAAACGAAACATTGGTTTGTAGATGATACAAAACACCCCTATAATGAAGTAAAAGAATATCTATGGATACGCGGTTATCATGTTGGAGGCCGTTCTATTATGTGGGGCAAGCATAGTTATAGGTGGAGTGACATGGATTTTAAAGCCAATAAAAAAGATGGATATGGTGTCGATTGGCCTATTCGTTATAAAGACATCGCTCCATGGTACGATAAAGTAGAAGAATTCATTGGCGTTTCTGGTCAAAATCTAGGGCTTCCTCAACTACCAGATGGTAAACTCTCTGACCCTATGGAATTAAACTGTGTTGAAAAAGATTTACAAAAAAATATAGAAGATCAATTTGATGATGGTAGAGTTTTAACACCAGGAAGAGTAGCACATTTAACAGGAAATGCAACACATGAGGGCAGGTCTAATTGCCAATACAGAAATAGATGTATTCGTGGCTGTCCTTTTGGAGGTTATTTTAGCAGCAATTCTTCAACATTACCAGCAGCAGAACGAACTGGGAATATGCATTTACGCCCCAACTCTATTGCTTATGAAATTGTTTATGATGAGACTACTGGCTTAGCCTCTGGAGTTAAAATTATTGATGCTGAGACCAAAGAAAAGCTGTTTTTTAAAGCATCTATTATATTTAGTTGCGCATCTGCATTAGGATCTACATCTATTTTATTACAGTCAAAATCTAAAAGATTCCCTAACGGATTGGGTAATGATAGTGGGGAACTTGGACATAATCTTATGGATCATCATTATGCTGTAGGAGCATCGGCCGAAATTGAAGGGTTTAACGACCAGTACTACAAAGGCAGAAAACCTAACGGTTTTTACATTCCAAGGTTTAGGAATATTGATGAAAAAACCAAGCAAAAAGAATTTATTAGAGGTTATGGTTATCAAGGTGGAGCCAGTAGAACAGGTTGGCAACGTGCGGTTTCAGAGCTAAGTTTTGGAAAAGAACTAAAAGATGAACTTTTAAAACCTGGACCATGGCGCATAGGCATGTCTGGTTTTGGCGAGTGCTTGCCTTACCATGAAAATAAAGTATCTTTAAATTATGATATTTTAGATGAATGGGGACTACCAACCTTAGACATGGACGCAGAAGTCAAAGAAAATGAGCTTAAAATGCGAGAAGATATGAGGGATCAAGCCGTAGCGATGCTTAAGGCTGCTGGCTATAAAAATGTACAAGGATTTCTAGGGAAAGCGGTTCCAGGAGCCTGTATTCATGAAATGGGTACAGCAAGAATGGGGCACGATCCTAAAACATCTGTTTTAAACAAATACAATCAAATTCATACTGTTCCTAATGTTTATGTTACCGATGGCGCCTGCATGACATCGTCTGCTTGCCAAAACCCATCGTTAACCTATATGGCATTAACTGCTAGAGCAGCCAACCACGCTGCTGCTGAATTTAAAAAAAATAAGAAAAGCTAAGGTTATGAATAGAAGATCCGCTTTAAAAAACTTAACTATGAGTTTAGGCTACACAGTAGCCGCTCCAACCATACTCAATATACTTGCTTCTTGTACAGCTGAAGCTGAAACGTGGAAACCTTTATTTTTATCTCCTGAAGAAAAATATATGGTAACGCATTTAGCAGATATTATTTTACCAACTACAGATATTCCTGGAGCTCTAGATGTTAATATTCCTCAATTTTTAGATTTAATGTATCATGACATAGAGAAGAAAGAGAATCAGGAACTTTTCAAAAAGGGAGCCGCTATTTTTGCTAAAAAAATTAGTATTTCTATCTTAGAAAGCAAAAAGGAAGATTTTGAAAAATTATTATCGGCCTGTTTTAATATTCCAAAAGAAGACTCTAAGCTCTTATTAAAAGAACAAAAGCTACCTTTAGCAAAAATCAAAGAAGATAAAATAGAAAACTATACTTTATACAAGTTTTTGTTATCAGTCAAATACTATACATTATTTGGTTATTTTACTTCTGAGGAGGTTGGTGAAAATATTTTAGCATACGATCCTATTCCTGGTAATTATCAAGCATGTATTTCAGTTGATGAAGCAACTGGTGGTCGCGCCTGGTCTTTATAAACTTTTTAAACATAATAAATGTAAATGAGAGATTCTTATGACGCCATTGTAATTGGCACTGGTATTTCGGGCGGATGGGCTGCCAAAGAACTTTGCGAAAATGGACTAAAAACATTGGTTTTGGAAAGAGGCCCTATGGTTAAGCACATTGAAGATTACCCAACCATGCATATGGATCCATGGGATTTCGAATTAAAAGGGCAAACATCTATAAAAGACAAAGCACAACAATTAAAGCAAAGCAGAACGCGCTACACAACAAAAGCATCAACCAAGCACTGGTTTGTTAACGATTTAAAACATCCTTACAATGAAACAAAACGCTTCGATTGGATGCGAGGCTACCATGTAGGAGGCCGTTCCATTACTTGGGGCAGACAAAGTTATCGATTGAGTGATCTGGATTTTGAGGCTAATAAAAAAGACGGACACGGTGTTGATTGGCCCATTCGCTATAAAGATATTTCGCCCTGGTATGATTATGTAGAATCTTATATTGGTGTAAGTGGAGAAAAACTGGGACTCTCGCAACTTCCTGATGGTGTTTTTACACCTCCTATGGAACTTAATTGCGTAGAAAAACATTTAAAAAATAGCCTTACAGAAAATTTTGATGACCGATTACTCACCATCGGACGCTCTGCAAATATTACAGGAACCAAAAATTACAACGGAAGGAGTAAATGCCAGTTTAGAGCCAGATGCATGAGAGGCTGTCCTTTTGGTGCTTATTTTAGTAGCAATTCCACCACATTACCAGCAGCAGAACTCACTGGTAACATGACGCTTAGACCCAACTCTATTGTTCATGAAATTATATATGACGCGTCTTTAAAAAAAGCTACTGGCGTAAAAGTTATTGATGCCGAAACCAAAGAGGCACTTGTCTTTAATGCAAATATTATTTTTTGTTGCGCCTCTTCCATGGCATCAACATCCATATTATTACAATCCAAATCTGATAGATTTCCAAACGGGTTAGGTAATGACTCTGGAGAGTTAGGACATAATATTATGGACCATCATTTAGGAGCAGGTGCCTCAGGAAGATTTGATGGATTCCACGACAAGTATTATAAAGGAAGACGACCAAATGGCATTTACATTCCAAGATTTAGAAATTTAGGCGATAAAAAAACCCATAAAAAAGAGTTTTTGAGAGGCTATGGCTATCAAGGCGGCGGCGGCAGAGGGGGATTTTCCGAACATATTGCCGAGTTAGCATATGGAGCAGAATTCAAAGAGAAAATTTTAGAACCTGGAGAATGGCGCATGAGATTAGGTGGTTTTGGCGAGTGCTTACCTTATCATGACAATAAAATGACACTTGATTACGAAAAGCTAGACGAATGGGGCCTACCTACGATTACATTTGATGCTGAATGGAAAGAAAACGAACTTAAAATGCGGGAAGATATGATTCAGCAGGCTGTAGACATGTTAGGAAAAGCTGGTTTTAAAGATATAACCACACAAAACAATTTAGCAGCTCCTGGTATTGGAATCCATGAAATGGGAACTGCTCGAATGGGGTGGGATCCAAAAACATCTATATTAAATAAACACAACCAAATACATACCGTACCCAATGTATATGTAACCGATGGATCTTGCATGACTTCTTCTGGATGTCAAAATCCATCACTTACTTATATGGCTTTAACAGCCAGGGCAGCAAATCACGCTGCTAAACAATTTAAAAGTTTACAAAAATGAATAGAAGAGATGCGCTAAAAGGATTAGGACTCACATTAGGTTACACCATTGCGACTCCCAGTGTTATGAGTTTGCTACAAAGCTGTAATACGGAAGTAAAATTATGGACGCCTAAATTCCTATCTATAGACGAAGGCGTTATTGTAAAAAATTTAATAGATATCATACTTCCAAAAACAGAAGCTACTCCTGGAGCTCTTGACGTTAATGTTCCTGAATTTATAGATATATATGCTCATGAAGTTTATACAGACAAACAACAACATAAGTTTAAACAAGGTATTAACGCCATAATGAAAGCCCTCAATATTCCCGAAGAAGGAGTTTCTAAATTAGCGCACAATGATTATGATACTTTGCTCGCTAAGTATTTAAAAGCACCAAAAGAGCAACGAGTTATTTATGAAAATGAAAGTGATGAAAATAATGTAGATGCCATTATTTATAATACGCTTTCAGGCTTGAGAAATATTGCTATCTGGGCTTATAAAAACAGTGAACAAATTGGCGAACATGTTTTGACCTACGATCCTATTCCTGGTGCTCAAATAGGGTGTGCTTCGGTAGAAGATTTAACTAATGGTAAAGCATGGTCTTTATAAAACTATATACAATATGAGATTTTTTTTATACTTATTTTGCGGCGTATTGACTATACTTACAATAAGTTGCAAAAAAAAACCTGACACAAAAAAGATTGAAACCAGTATATTAACAGAAAAATGGGTTTCTTTATTTAATGGTAAAGATTTAAATAATTGGACTGTAAAAATTAAAGGACATCCTGTTGGCGACAATTACAAAAATACTTTTATCGCTGAAGATGGCTGTCTTAAAGTTAATTATGATGCATATGACGACACGTTTAATTCCACATTTGGTCATATTTACTACAACAAAGCGTTTTCTAATTATAAATTACGATTGGAATATCGCTTTACAGGAAAGCAATTAAGCGATGGGGCATCATGGGCAACCGCAAACAGCGGTGTCATGATACATTGTGAAGATCCTAAAAATATGGGGTTAGATCAAAACTTTCCTGTATCTATTGAAGTACAACTTTTAGGAGGATTAGGAACTGGAGAGCGACCAACTGCGAATTTATGTACGCCTGGCACACATGTTGTTATAAATGATTCCATTGCTACCGATCACTGTTTTCAATCATCTTCAAAAACATATCATGGAGACCAATGGGTTAAACTTGAAATTGAAGTTAGAAACGATTCTATTATTAAGCATCTAATTAATGACCATATTGTATTCACTTATACAAAACCACAGATAGGCGGATCGGTTGATTTTAATGAAGGCCTTTGGAAAAGCAAAGAAGGAGCACCTTTAAAAAAGGGATACATTTCTTTACAAAGCGAAAGCCATCCTGTAGAATTTAAAAACATTGAAATTTTGGAGTTAGAATAACAGTGATATGTAAGAGTAAGACGAACAATCTATTAAGATGAAAAGGAGATCATTTATTAAAAAAAGTACGGCTGCTGCTTCACTAATAGGCATGGGACTTTCAGGTGTAAATGCCATGAATGTACTAAATCCCAATGTAAATACATTCAAATTAAATTTTGCACCACATATAGGCATGTTCAAACATCATGTTGGCAATAACCCTATTGATCAATTAAACTTTATGGCTGATCAAGGTTTTACTGCTTTTGAAGATAATAACATGAAAAATCGCCCTGTTGAAATTCAAGAAAAAATGGCCAAAACCATGGCCGACAGAAATATAACTATGGGTGTATTTGTTGCACATAAAATTTATTGGAGAGCACCTAATTTAGCAAGTGGAAATATAGATAAGCGACGTGAATTCTTAAATGAAATAAGACAGTCTGTTGAAGTCGCTAAGCGTGTGAATGCAAAATGGATAACTGTAGTACCAGGCCATTTAGATTTAAGGCAGCATATGGATTACCAAACAGAGCATGTTATAGAGACTCTAAAACAAGCATCGGCTATTTTAGAACCGCATCAAATAACCATGGTCTTGGAGCCTCTAAATTTCAGGGACCATCCTGGATTATTTTTAACAGGGTCACCTCAAGCTTTTCAAATTTGTAAAGCGGTAAATTCACCATCTTGTAAAATATTATTCGACATTTACCATCAACAGATACAAGAGGGCAACCTAATTCCAAATATTGATGCGTGTTGGAGTGAAATTGCCTATTTTCAAATTGGTGATAACCCAGGGCGCAAAGAACCAACAACAGGAGAAATAAATTACAAAAATGTATTTAAGCATATTCACTCCAAAGGATACAATGGTATTCTAGGCATGGAACATGGAAATTCCGTAGACGGGAAAGAAGGTGAAAAAAAGGTCATAAATGCTTATTTAGAAAGCTCCAACTTCTAAGCACCAATACGCACAAATTATTTTATTTTTTTCTGGTCAACTTGCTTTTCAGCAATGTTTGGACTATTAAATTGGTATGTTCTAAAAACTTAGCCTGATCAAAAAACTTATCAAACATACGTTTTCCTTTAATTAGTTTTTTTATGAGTATGCGATCATTAAAATAATACCTTCCTTCAAATATGATGTCCAGTTCTGAAGTATCCAGACCAATCCATTCTCCAGATTCATCAATTATATTTTTGAACTTATTTTCTTGTTGATAAGCAAAAAACAGCTCTCCATCTTTCAAATAATAATCGGTTATTATAGTTCCGTAAGAAGGCCCTATCCATTCAGTAATTTTTACCAATTGATCATTTTCAAAAAAACCTGTAAGTTTTCCTCCGCCATCAGTTCTATAATCCATAAAATCTGCATTGAACAATTCAATTTTTTCCAGATGTTTGACTGAATTGATGCGTTGGAATTCAGCTCTGATTTTCAGAATCAATTCATTTGAACCTTGAGACATTCCAGTTAAAGGAATAACTAAGAACCCAATTAGTAATTTAATATTTCTCATACGTATGATCTGGGAATGGCAAAAGATGTCATATTATGTGAGGCCAAGATTTGTTGTAAAACAATCCTGTATTTAATTGATACAGGATTGCTCTACTAAAATTCAATAGATAAAGATTGCGGTTTACGCTTCTAATTATCTCTAATTTACTCTACTATAAATTTGCCTTTCATCATACCATAATGTCCTGGGAAACTGCATAAAAAATCGTATGTCCCAACTGCAGGAGCATCAAATTCAACAGTTGTTGTTTGCCCACCTCCAATTAAAGATGTATAAGCTATAACATCTTTTGTCTTTTCTGGTATATATTCATTCTCTTTAGCTACAGCCGCCTTAGCAGCAAACCCTGCTAAGTCTACACCTTGTTTAAGAAGCACGAAATTATGCCCCATAACATTTACATCTAATTTTCCTTTATGCCTTAACGTAATTTTTACTTTTTGTCCTGTTTTTACTTTAATTTCGGTTTTATCAAACTTCATTAAATCGTCTCCTGAAATAACAATTTCATTAGAATTTTTTGTCTCTACGCTCTTAGAAGTCTCCTCCTTTTTCTCATAACTAAAACCTTCTTTCTTTTTTTCTTCCTTACCCCCACAGGCTAATAGTAAAACCGAAAAAAAAGATAATACCAAATACTTAAATGTCTTCATACCTAAAATATTGTTTTGTGAGCCATAAAAATAATAAAATGCCGTTTATAAAATATAATCCGTACTTATAAAATTGGATGTTTTTTTCTCTAATAGCTCTTTTAAAATGGTATTATTATAATCGTTATCTTTTGATGCTACAAAAGTTCTTATAGAGAAAGAACGTAGAGCATCATGCACACTCAAAGTACTAAATGCAGAGTCTTTTCTTCCCGTAAAGGGATAAACATCTGGTCCCCTTTGGCAAGAACTATTTAAATTAACTCGACACACCAAGTTTACCAAAGTATCGATTAATGGTGATAACGTATTTATATCTTTACCAAACAAACTTACTTGTTGCCCATAATTGGAAGCTGCCATATCATCTAATGGCTCTTCAATATCTGTAAACGGGACGATAGGTATTAATGGACCAAACTGTTCTTCATTAAATATTCGCATGCTTTTATCAACAGGGTATAAGACTGCTGGAAAAATAAAATTCTCACTAAGTTCCCCACCTTTATCATTCAATATTTTTGCGCCTTTTTCTAGAGCATCATCTATCAACTCCTTAATATAAGGAGGTTTATTCACTTCTGGAAGCGGCGTTAACTTAACATCAGAATCCCACGGGTTACCAAATTTAAGCGCATCTACTTTAGCCGAATATCGTTTATTAAAATCATCTACAACAGATTCATGAACATACAATACTTTTAAGGCAGTACAACGTTGCCCATTAAAAGACAAGGTACCTGCTATACACTCGTCCACTGCCAAATCTAAATCGGCATCTGGTAAAACAATCGCTGGATTTTTGGCTTCTAGACCTAATACCAAACGCAACCTATTCTTTTTTGGATGATTATTTTGAATGGCATTTGCAGATTTGCTGTTACCAATTAGTGCCAATACATCAATTTTACCCGATTGCATGATAGGTGTTGCCAATACCCGGCCACGACCATAAATAACATTTACAACGCCCTTAGGAAAACTATTTTGGAAAGCTTCCAATAATGGTGAAATTAACAATACACCTAGCTTCGCTGGTTTAAAAATAACAGGATTACCCATAATTAACGCAGGAATAAGCAATGTAAACGTTTCATTTAATGGGTAGTTATAAGGTCCTAAACACAAAACAACTCCTAACGGTCCTCTGCGTATATGCGCATAAACCCCTTGATTCTTTTCAAATTTCGCCGAATCTCTATCTATCTGCTTATAAGCTTCAATAGTATCGTATATATAATCAATGGTTCTATCAAACTCTTTTTGTGAGTCTGGAAGGTTTTTCCCTATTTCCCACATTAAAAGCTTTACAATCTCTTCTCGCTTGGTTTTCATTTGCTCTACAAACTTTTCCATGCAAGCAATTCTATCTACCACCTTCATAGTTGGCCATAGCCCCTGTCCTTTGTCATATGCTGCTGATGCCGCATCTAACGCCTCTAAAGCTTCTTTCTCTGTAAGTTGGGGAATGGTCCCCAATAAAGTTGGTTTATAATCTTCGGTTGAAGAAATGGTCGAATATACTTCTGCTATATCACCTTCCCATTGTTTTAGTTCGCCGGAAACTAAATAGGTTTTTTGATGTAATAAAGATTGTATTTTATAAGCTTCTGGAATTTCTAAAAAAGTAGTACTCATTTTACCTGAATTTATTAATTGTGACTAAAGCTAATATATCCTTAATATCAATAAAAACTTTTAAATAAAATCGGTTTATTAGAATTAATACGATATTCTTAGCAAAATAATAACATGGGAATAAAATAGTTACGACGAAATCGTTTTCGACTGGCAATTATTTTAACAATAAAATGATCATTCTAATATCTCTTAACATTTGGATTTTCGTTATAAATATTTGTATTTTTGTGTACGTACACGAAAATATAAATACAAATGAAATCAATACAATCTAAGCTTCTTTTTTTTTCTAGTTTTCTTTTGATAAGTCTTATAGGCATTAGTGCTCATTCTCAAACATCTCAAGACGGATGGATATCTCTTTTCAACGGAAAGAACTTAAAAGGTTGGAAACAATTAAATGGAACCGCTACTTATGAAGTGGCTAATGGTGAAATTATTGGCACTACAAAAGCCAAAACACCAAATAGTTTTTTGTGCACTGAAAAGACATACGGTGATTTTATTCTAGAATTTGAAGTTCTTTTAGACCCCACAACTAATTCGGGTGTTCAATTTAGGTCCAATAGTTCCAAGTCATATAAAAACGGAAAGGTTCATGGCTATCAATTTGAACTAGACCCAACAGCTCGTGCTTTTAGTGGTGGGATATACGATGAGGGAAGAAGAGGTTGGATATATCCTTTATCTTTAAATCCGAAAGGCAGTAAAGTTTTTAAAAATGGAGTATGGAATACATGTCGAATCGAAGCTATTGGATCGACTATTAGAACATGGATAAATGGGGTACAATGCTCAAACTTGGTTGATGATTTAACATCATCAGGGTTTATAGCATTACAGGTACACAGTATTTATAGTGAAAAGCAAGTAGGCAAACATATTAAATGGAAAAATATTAGAATTAAAACAAACAACTTAGAAAAAGAACGTTGGACATCGGATCCTGAAGTAAAAGAAATGAGTTATTTGGTTAATCAGCTTACAGAAAATGAAGTAAATAATGGATGGCGTTTGCTTTGGGATGGAAAAACATCTAAAGGCTGGAGAGGCGCTAAGTTGGACCATTTTCCGCAGTCTGGTTGGGACATCCAAAATGGCGAATTAACTATTTTAGCAACTGATGGCGCAGAATCAACTGGTCCAGGAGACATTGTTACCGAAAAAGTTTTTAGTAGCTTCGAATTAGAGCTAGATTTTAAAATCACAAAAGCTGCCAATAGTGGTATTAAATATTTTGTAGACGCCGAGCTTAATAAAGGAACTGGGTCTGCGATAGGGTGTGAGTTTCAAATTTTAGATGATAAAAACCACCCTGATGCAAAAGCTGGCGTTAATGGTAATAGAACAGTAGGGTCTCTTTACGATTTAATTGCAGCCGAAAACCTTTCCGTAAAAGGAAGAAGCAAACAATTTAAAGGTATAGGTGCTTGGAACAAAGCAAGAATTGTTGTTAAAGGAGGCCATGTTGAGCATTGGCTAAACAATGAAAAAGTAATAGAATACGATCGATCTTCACAAATGTTTAGAGCACTTGTAGCTTACAGCAAGTATAAAAAATGGCCAGAATTCGGACAGTGGCCTAGTGGCCATATCTTACTTCAAGATCATGGGGATACGGTACATTACAGAAGTATAAAAGTTAGAGAATTTAATTAATAAAACATATAGAACAATGAGTTCAAATAGAAGAGATTTTTTAAAAAAGGCATCAGCAGGAGCTCTTGGAGTGACACTTACAGGAGGAATAACAAGTGCCTCGGCAAAAAGTTATTCACGAATAATAGGTGCTAACGATAGGATTCATGTAGCTATTCAAGGCTTAGGAAGACGCTTAGGAGGCTTTAAGGAAGCCATTTCTAGTAAAGAGAATAATATCGAACTCATGTACTTATGTGATGTTATGAAAAGTCAGCGAGAAAAGGCATCCAACTCTTTTTCTAAATTGATGGACCATAACGCAAAATTAGAAAACGATATTAGAGTTGTTTTAGATGATAAAAAAGTAGATGCTGTTTTTATGGCAACGCCAGACCACTGGCATGCGCCAGGAGCCTGCATGGCCATGCAGGCTAATAAACATGTCTATTTAGAGAAGCCTTGTAGCCATAATCCAAGAGAAGGAGAGTTACTCGTTGCCTATCAAAAAAAATATAATAAATTGGTACAAATGGGGAACCAACAACGATCTTCATTAGAATCTACCGAAATTATTAAAGATATTCATAACGGCATCATTGGAGATGCCTATAAGGCCATTGCTTTTTATACAAACTCCAGAGGTAAAGTCCCTGTTCCAGTAAAAGCAGCCCCTCCTGAAGGGCTCGATTGGGAACTTTTTCAAGGTCCTGCTCCAAGAAAGGCATATATGCATGATACTTGGAATTATAACTGGCATTGGTATGGATGGGATTACGGAACAGCTGAAACTGGCAATAACGCTACCCATGAATTAGATATTGCCCGTTGGGCTTTAGATGTTGAATATCCAGAACACGTCGATGTATATTCAGGAAAATTTCAGCATAAAGATGACGGATGGGAAATGTACGATACCATGCTTGCTACCTTTAGATTTAATAATAACAAAACCATTCAATGGGATGGTCAAAGCAGAAACGGATACAATAAATATGGGGCCGGCAGGGGTACCTTGATCTATGGTTCTAAAGGCATGGTTTTTATAGATAGAGGTGGTTATAAATTATATGACCTTAAAGGTAAGGTTATTCGCAGTCGAAATTTAAATGGAGGCGAAGATGGTGTGGCACTTGGAGGCGGTGGCAGCCTTTCTACAAGACATGCTGTTAACTTTTTCCAAACTATAAGAAGAAAAGATTCATTAACTTCGCCAATAGAGCAAGGTGTTATTAGTCAAATGCTTACGCATTATGCCAATATTGGTTCAAGAATTAATAAATCTTTTGAGGTAGATGAGATTACTGGACGAATTTATGACAGAGACGCCATGAAATTATGGTCTAGAACATACGAGCCAGGTTGGGAAATAAAGCCTGTATAAGTTAGAACCAATCCCCACAGTTATTAGAAATTGCAACAAATGAAAAGAAGAGAATTTATTACAAAAAGCAGCATGGCATCAGCAGGAATTATTGCTGGAACAGCAACTTTAGGAGCTATCAATAAAAAATTTAGCTCTAATGATACCATCAATATTGGAATCATAGGTACGGGAGATAGAGGTGGCGGACTTATCCCTGTGCTAAACAAAATTGAAGGCGTGCGTGTGTCTGCTGTCTGTGATATTTTACCCTTCCGGTTAGAAAAAGGGGTTTCTAAAGCTTCAAATAAAGTTGAAGCTTATAACAATTATAAAAAACTATTAGGCAACAAAGATATTGATGCCGTATTAATAGCGACACCATTTAGTACACATTCTAACATAGCACTTGACGCCCTAGATGCTGGTAAACATATCTATTGTGAAAAAACAATGGCAAAAGGATTTGATAGTATTAATAATCTTGTGGAAAAGGCTTCAAATTCGAAAACCATCTTTCAAACTGGCCACCAATATCATAGCTCCAGACTATACAAACATGTCGTAGATATGCTGAAAAATGGTGAGATTGGGCAGATAACTTCTTTTGAATGCCAATGGAATAGAAATGGAAACTGGAGAAGACCTGTTCCAGATGCTTCTTTAGAGCACGCTATCAATTGGCGTATGTATAGGGAATATTCTGGTGGATTGGTTGCAGAACTTTGCTCGCATCAAATTGATTTTGTACACTGGGTTTTAGGTGAGAATCCTAAAAAAATAATGGGAATGGGTGGTATTGATTATTGGAAAGACGGGAGAGAGACTTTTGATAACATCCATTTATTGTATGAATACCCAAGTGGCGTAAAAGCTAAATTTACCTGTTTAACTAGTAATGCTTTAGGTAATTATCAAATAAAAATACATGGAAGTAAGGGTACTATTCTATTGGATTATACCAAAGCCTGGATATATTATGAAAAAGGATATAAAAAAGAAATAGCAGATGTTGATGGTGTTTCTGGAGCTACCATAAATAGTCATTTACAAGGCAAAGGGTATCCCATTAAAGTGTCTCATTTAGATCCTAGCAAGCAAGCTTTAGTGGACTTTAGAGACTCTATTCTGGAAAATAAGCAACCCATTTCAAATGTATTTACTGGTGCCGATACGGCCAGAGCTGTTCAATTGTCGTTAGACGCTATGCATCATGAAGCTATTCAATATTGGAAAGGATAAATTGTTTATATTAATTAATTTAAATTTCTAACTATTAGCTTTGTCATTCCTGCGAAGGCAAGAATCTACTAGTTAAGGATAGACATAATAAAATAAGTAATTCATTAACGTTATCGTCGTTTATTTAACATTTTAATCCATAAAACTTGTGGAACATTCTATATCAAAGTGGCAACCGATTTTAAATTACGTATAGAAGAAAAATAATACTTCTTAACATTCAAGAGGGCTCCTGCCTTCGCAGGAATGACAAGATAAATTACACCAAAAACTGAAATAAATCTGGTTTATCATTTAGATAATCACCATAAAAATTACGAAGCTTCATTTTGGTTATTAGAGGTTCTAAATCGGCAACAGATTTTAATTGAATACCAACCACAGCGGAACCATTTTCCCGATTCGTTTTTTTTGCATATTGAAAATAGGTAATATCATCATTCTCTCCTAAAATATCTGCCACAAACTCTTTTAAGGCTCCTGCACGTTGTGGGAATTTCACAATAAAATAGTGCTTTAATTTAGCGTACAGCAAGGCTCGTTCCTTAATTTCAGAAGTTCTGGTAATATCATTGTTACTACCACTAACAACACATACGACGTTTTTTCCTTTTATTTCTTCAGCATAAAAATCTAAAGCAGAAATACTTAACGCTCCAGCTGGTTCTACAACAATGGCATCTCTATTATAAAGCTCCAAAATAGTCTCGCATACTTTGCCTTCTGGTACCGTTATCATATTATGTAGGTTCTCTTTACAAATAGAAAAGGTTAAGTCTCCCACACGTTTTACGGCTGCTCCATCGATAAATTTTTCAATTTGTTCTAATGTTGTATTGCTATTGTTTTTAATCGATACAGACATAGAAGGCGCACCTTCAGGCTCTACTCCAATAATTTTAGTATGAGGTGACAATTGTTTAAAAACAGCAGATAATCCAGCGGCTAAACCACCGCCGCCAACGGGAATAAAAACATAATCGATAGGCGCTGTCGATTGTTCCAGAATTTCCAGACCTATGGTAGCTTGTCCTTCTATAACTTTTTCATCGTTGAAAGGATGAATAAATGTTTTGTGCAACTCATCACATTCTAACATAGCTGCATGATAAGCATCATCAAACGTATCTCCTATAAGTTTAATATCTATAAAATCGCCACCAAACATTTTAACCTGCTCTATTTTTTGATTTGGCGTTGGAGCTGGCATATAAATAGCACCTTCAATCTCCAACAGTTTACAAGATAAAGCAACACCCTGTGCATGATTCCCAGCGCTGGCACAAACAACACCCTTTTTAGATTCTTTAGTAGTTAATGAGCTTATTTTATTATAAGCACCTCTAATTTTATAAGACCGAACCTGTTGAAGATCCTCACGCTTTAAAAAGATATTGGCACTATGATAATTTGAATATCTTACACTAGGGCCTAAAGGCGTAACTGCCGATACTTTTTTAATGGTATCGGCAGCTACTTTAATATTATCAATACTAGGAAAATATATAACGTTTTCCTTACTCATATTAATTTATTTTAAACTATACTATAGGCTTCATAGCCGTCATAGACGCTCTTAAAAAGGTTCCTATTTTTTCAACAGGATGGTTTCTTAACGCAGCATTAACTTCAATTAATTTTGCGTTATCAACACTAGCTCCATTGTCTTTAGCATAAGCCTTTCCTATAACATCAGTATCGATAGTTTTCATGAAATCGGCTAATAATGGCTTACAAGCATGATCGAACAAATAACATCCGTACTCAGCTGTATCAGAAATAACACGATTCATTTCATATAATTTCTTTCTTGCAATAGTATTTGCAATAAGTGGCGTTTCATGTAATGATTCGTAGTATGCAGATGCATCAATAATTCCAGAATCTGTCATAGCTTCAAAAGCTAATTCAACACCTGCTCTTACAAATGCCACCATTAACACACCGTTATCGTAAAATTCTTGCTCAGAGATTTCAACATCTCCTGCTGGCGTTTTTTCAAAAGCTGTTTCTCCTGTAGCAGCTCTCCAACCTAATAGATTTTTATCATCGTTGGCCCAATCTTCCATCATTCCTTTAGAAAAATTCCCTAGCATGATATCATCCATATGCTTTTGGAATAAAGGACGCATGATGTTTTTTAATTCTTCCGATAATTCGAAAGCCTTAATTTTTGCTGGGTTAGATAAACGATCCATCATGTTAGTAATACCACCATATTTAAGACCCTCAGTAATAGTTTCCCAACCATATTGAATAAGTTTAGAAGCATAACCCGCATCTATTCCTTTTTCAACCATTTTATCAAAACAAAGAATAGAACCAGTTTGTAGCAATCCACAAAGAATGGTTTGTTCTCCCATTAAATCACTTTTAACTTCGGCAACAAAAGATGATTCTAAAACACCTGCTCTATCGCCTCCTGTTCCTGCTGCATAAGCTTTTGCCTGCGCCCAACCTTTTCCTTCTGGGTCATTTTCTGGATGAACGGCTATAAGTGTTGGCACACCAAAACCACGTTTGTACTCTTCTCTTACTTCAGATCCAGGACACTTTGGCGCCACCATAATAACTGTAAGATCTTTACGAATTTGCATACCTTCTTCAACAATATTAAATCCGTGAGAATATGATAAGGTAGCTCCTTGCTTCATTAAAGGCATCACTGCATTTACAACGTTTGTATGTTGCTTATCTGGAGTCAAGTTTAACACTAAATCTGCAGATGGAATCAACTCCTGGTATGTACCTACTGTAAAACCATTATCTGTAGCATTAACATAAGAAGCACGTTTTTCAGAGATTGCAGCATCACGCAAAGCATAAGAAATATCCAATCCAGAATCTCTCATGTTTAAACCTTGATTAAGACCTTGTGCTCCACATCCTACTATGACTATTTTTTTACCTTTTAAAGCGTCTACTCCATCTGAAAACTCTGAAGCATCCATAAATCTACACTTTGATAATTGATCTAGTTTATCTCTTAATGAAAGTGTGTTAAAATAATTTCCCATTTTAATTTTTATTGTTGTTATTGGTTATTAAATGCTAAAAGCATTTCTGTGATTTTCATTTCTTCTTTAGTTACCGCAATGCGTCCAGATCGTACAAATTGCATGATCCCAAAAATATTTAAATCTCTGCGAAGTGATTCTATTTCGTTTCTTCTACCAGATTTTTCCAAAACAAAGAACTCTTTGTTTACAGTAACTATTCTGGCATTACTTTCTTTAATTATATTCTGAATTTGAGGTTCATCAAATAACAAATCAGATTTTATTTTAAACATACCTGATTCTTGATAAATGGTTTGCTCTTCTGTATGATAATAAGCACGAATAACTTCAATTTGTTTCTGAAATTGTCCTATAATCTTTTTAGCTTGAGATTCGGTGATATTAACAACAATTACAAATCTGTTTACGCCTTCAATTTCTGATTGCGATGTTGTTAAACTTTCAATATTTATATGTCTGCGTTGAAAAATTGCAGATATACGATTTAATAGACCGATATTATTTTCGGTATAGATTGAAATCGTAAATGATTTTATTTCTTCGTTCATTTTATTAACAGATAACAGAAAAAAGATAAAAGAGAAAGAGACAGTAATTCTTTAATAGGTTGTTATCGTCTTCACTCTTTGTTCTATATTCTTTGTTCTTATTTTATAACTAACTTAATCTAATATCTGAAACCGATGCTCCAGAAGGAATCATTGGAAATACATTGTCTTCTTTTTCTACACAAACCTCTAAGAAATAAGACTCTTTAGATGCTATCATTTCTTTAATGGCATCTGCCAACTCTTCTCTTTTTACAACACGTTTTCCTTCTATATGGTATCCTTTTGCTATGGTAACAAAATCTGGGTTTGTCATTTCTGTAGACGCATAACGCTTATCGAAAAACAATTGTTGCCACTGGCGCACCATTCCCAAAAATTCATTATTCAGTACCACAATTTTTACAGGTACTTTTTGTTGAAATATGGTTCCTAACTCCTGAATATTCATTTGGTAACCACCATCACCAATTATTGCTACGACTTCACGCTCTGGTGCCGCCATTTTAGCACCAATAGCCGCTGGTAATGCAAAGCCCATAGTTCCTAAACCACCAGAAGTTATATTACTCTTCGTTTTATTAAATTCTGAATAACGGCAAGCAATCATTTGGTGTTGTCCAACATCCGATACAATAGCGGCATCTCCTTTACTTTGCACGTTTATTTCTTTCAATACTTCACCCATAGTCAGTCCCTCTTTGGTTGGATGAAGGTCACTTTTAATGACTTTGTCAAATTCAATCGCATACAAATCTTTAAACTCTTGTAACCATTCTATATGCGTATTCTCATTTAACAATGGTAATAATTGAGATAAACTATCTTTAGAATTACCTAAAACGGCAACATCTGCATGCACATTTTTATTGACTTCTGCTGGGTCTATTTCAAAATGAATGACTTTCGCTTGTTTGGCATAGGTATTTAAATCTCCTGTAACGCGGTCATCAAAACGCATCCCGATTGCGATAAGCACGTCACATTCGTTGGTTAACTTATTTGGTGCATAATTACCATGCATTCCAACCATACCAATGTTTAAAGGGTGTGATGTTGGTATAGCCGAAGCCCCCATAATGGTCCAAGCCGAAGGAATACCTGTTTTTTCAATAACTGCCTTCAATTCTGCTTCTGCTTCCCCTAAAATAACACCTTGTCCCCAAACAATCATTGGTTTTTTTGCTGCATTAATTAAATTGGCAGCAGCATTCACTGATTCTACATTAGTTTTTGGCGTTGGAATATAACTTCTTACCCCTGTGCACTTTTCATATTTAAAATCAAGTTCCCCAAACTGAGCATCTTTAGTGATATCAATTAACACTGGTCCTGGACGACCACTTTTAGCTATATAAAACGCTTTTGCCAAAACTTCTGGGATTTCCGAAGCTTTTGTCACCTGATGATTCCATTTGGTAACGGGTGTAGAAATACCAATAATATCTGTTTCTTGAAACGCATCGGTACCTAATAAATGAGACGGTACTTGCCCAGTAATACATACTATTGGTGTAGAATCGATTTGAGCATCTGCTATTCCAGTAATAAGATTGGTCGCTCCTGGTCCTGAAGTTGCCATAGCAACACCAACTCTACCCGATATTCTTGCAAATCCTTGAGCTGCGTGTGCAGCACCTTGCTCATGACGTGTCAATACATGATGAATTTCATCTCTGTATTTATATAATTCATCATAAACGGGCATAATAGCTCCTCCAGGATATCCATAAAGTATGTCAACACCTTCAGCTATTAAACATTTTATAATAGCTTCGCTACCACAAATGCGCTCTGTTTGGGCAATGTCGGTTTTACTTGTTTCCATTGTTTGTGTTTCTTTCATATCGAAAAAAATTAAAATTCATCAGTAACACAGCCTTTAGATGCAGATGATACTGACCTTGCATATTTATAAAGAACACCTCTATCAAATTTTAACTTAGGTGCTGTCCAATTTTGTCTTCGTTGTTCTAGTTCTTCTTCTGAAACTTCTAAAGAAATTGTATTAGTTTCAGCATCAATGGTAATCATATCACCATCTTTTACCAAAGCTATGGTTCCACCATCTTGGGCTTCTGGTGTAATATGACCTACAACAAAACCATGTGTCCCTCCAGAGAAACGTCCATCTGTAATCAACGCAACCTCTTTTCCTAATCCTGCACCCATAATTGCGGCTGTTGGCTTTAGCATTTCTGGCATTCCAGGACCTCCTTTTGGCCCTTCATAACGAATAACCACCACATCTCCTTTTTCTACTTTCCCATCACGAATCCCATCATTCGCATCATATTCACTATCGAAAACCTTTGCCTTTCCAATAAAATTCAGACCTTCCTTTCCAGTAATTTTAGCCACACTTCCATCTTTTGCCAAATTTCCGTATAGCATACGTAAATGCCCTGTAGCTTTTATTGGTTCTTCTATGGTCTTAATAATGTCTTGACCTTCGTCTAAATCTTTAACATCTAATAAATTTTCAGCTAAAGTTTTTCCTGTAACCGTTAAACAATCACCATGTAACAGCCCTTTTTTCAACAAGTATTTCAATACTGCTGGAACGCCTCCTACAGCATGAAGATCTTCCATTAAATATTTACCACTAGGCTTTAAATCGGCAATGTATGGTGTACTATCACTAATCGCCTGAAAGTCTTTAAGCGTGAAATCTATTTGTGCAGCTCTGGCTATGGCCAAAAAGTGCAGTACAGCATTTGTAGACCCTCCTAAAATAGTAACAACTCTAATTGCATTTTCTAAAGATTTTCTAGTAATAATATCTGAAGGCTTAATATCCTTTTCTAACAATAAACGCATTGCTTCACCTGCCTTTACAGACTCTTGTTTTTTAAGGTCACTACTTGCTGGGTTAGATGAATTATATGGTAATGCCATTCCCAAAGTTTCTATGGCAGAGGCCATAGTATTAGCTGTATACATGCCACCACAAGCGCCTTGTCCGGGAATTGACTTTTTTATCACACTTCTATATTCTTCTTCTTCCATGGTCCCAGCTACTTTACTTCCCCAAGCTTCAAAAGAAGACACGATGTCTAATTTCTTTCCGTTATGGCAACCAGAATCTGTAGTACCTCCAAAAATTAAAATGGAAGGCCTGTTTAAACGAATCATCGCCATTAAAGCTCCTGGCATATTTTTATCACAGCCTACAACAGTTATCAAACCATCGTAGCTCATACCTTGTACAACAGTCTCCATAGAATCTGCAATAATATCTCTTGAAGGCAACGAGTAACGCATCCCAGGAGTTCCCATAGAAATACCATCGCTGACCCCAATGGTATTAAAGATTAATCCGACCAGATCTTCATTCTTAGTACCTTCTTTTGCCAATTTTGCTAAATCATTTAAGTGCATATTACAAGGATTCCCCTCATAACCTGTACTAGCAATACCAATTAAGGGTTTAAAAAAGTCTTCATCAGAGAAGCCAATGGCATATAACATGGCTTGTGCTGCTGGTTGCGTTGAGTCTTGAGTTACTGTTTTACTAAATTTATTAAGTTCCTTCATCTTTGTTACAGATAATTTTACGTTTTATCTTTTTTTAATTTAATATTTTAATGATTTAAGAATTCTTTTAAAAATCCTACAACCAAATCAAAATAATATTCGAAATTAATTTATTAGGTTTTTATTTATATTATTCTTTCGTTTTTTATGGTTAAATCCACAACCACCCAAAATGACACAACACGCTGTAAAACAACTATTTAAACTATTATTTTTATGATGTTCAAAATTTAAAAAATATGCAATAAAAAAGCCTTCCTTAATCGGAAGGCTTTTAAATTTATAATATTTACATATAGCGCTTCCTACCGTTGCGAACTAATCACAATGACGATAAAAGAAACGATATTTAATATTTGCTTTTTCATTTTGTTTGTACAAATATTTGGAATTAAAATATAATAACCAATTTATTTTTTAAAAAAATAAAAACGAATCCTCATTTCCTTTTATTTTTTTACTTTTGCCATCACAAATAACAGAGGAAAGATTTGACTGATTGCAACCTCTTTATGCTGAACTTGTTTCGGCATCTTTTTTGAAAAACTTTAGAATCGAAAAATTCTGAAACAAATTCAAAATTGAAAAATGCTAAAGGCAGTGTAAACTTCCTTCGACGCTATCGTCAAATCCTAAATATAAAATACAATTTATGGCTTATTTATTTACTTCGGAAAGTGTTTCCGAAGGACATCCAGACAAAGTAGCAGATCAAATTAGCGATGCTTTAATTGACCATTTTTTAGCTTTCGATACAGACTCGAAAGTAGCTTGTGAGACCCTGGTTACTACAGGGCAAGTTGTCCTTGCTGGTGAAGTAAAATCTAAAACATATTTAGACGTACAAAAAATTGCCAGAGAGACCATAAACAAAATTGGCTACACTAAAGGCGAGTATATGTTTGATGGTAATTCTTGTGGTGTAGTGTCTGCTATTCATGAACAATCGGACGATATTAACAGAGGTGTCGATAGAGCAAGCAAAGAGCAACAAGGCGCTGGGGATCAAGGGATGATGTTTGGATACGCAACCAATGAGACCGAAAACTTTATGCCTTTAGCTTTAGATCTGTCGCATAGAATCTTGATAGAACTTGCCGAATTAAGAAGAGAAAACAAAGACATTACTTATTTACGTCCCGATTCTAAAAGTCAGGTAACTATTGAGTATAGTGATGACAATATTCCGCAACGTATTGATGCTATTGTAGTATCTACACAGCATGACGATTTTGGAGATGATGATACCATGCTTGCAAAAATTAGAAAGGATATTGTCGACATTTTAATTCCACGTGTTGTTGCCAAACTACCTAAGCAAATTCAGGTCTTGTTTAATGACGACATTAAATACCACATAAACCCAACAGGGAAATTTGTAATTGGTGGCCCTCATGGAGACACTGGTTTAACTGGTAGAAAAATTATTGTTGACACCTATGGCGGAAAAGGTGCGCATGGTGGTGGTGCCTTTTCTGGGAAAGACCCGAGTAAGGTAGATAGAAGTGCAGCCTATGCAACGCGACATATTGCAAAAAATCTGGTTGCTGCAGGTGTTGCCGACGAGGTTTTAGTTCAGGTTAGTTATGCTATTGGTGTGGTAGAACCTATGGGTATTTTTATTGATACTTATGGCACCTGCCCTTTTAATATGACTGATGGTGAAATTGCCGAAAAAGTTTCCGAAATTTTTGATATGCGTCCATTTGCCATAGAAGAACGCTTAAAACTTCGGTCACCTATGTACAGCGAAACGGCGGCTTACGGACATATGGGGCGTAACAACGAAATCGTTACTAAAACATTCACACAACCTAATGGTGAAGCGACTACTTTAGACGTCGAATTATTCACATGGGAGAAACTGGATTATGTTGATAAAGTAAAAGAAGTGTTTGGTTTGTAAACCAAACATTTTATAAATCTTATTAAAGACCGCCTACATTGGCGGTCTTTTTTGTTTGCATTGTTTTTATAAAACTTATTCTGTCTTTGTTTAGCATTATTTATAGAACTACATACAACAATAAACACTTTTAAAACAATTAAAAATCCATTAGATTAGCGATCTCAACAAAACCAATCTAAATGAGGAACATTGAAGATGTAAGAATCTTTTTTGAAGACTTTGCCAAAGTAGAAGCCGAAACAGAAACCCTGAAATGGAAATTGAGTTATAACGAGTATAATGCTAATATAGATAAAGCGAACTCATTTTATTTACACCCTCATATTGAGTTTATGGCTCTCGAAGGCGAGAGGGATGAAGATGAAATAGAACTATTTGGAGGCAAAAGTTTTTTTAGTAATCCATACCCCCGATTACCAAGAAAGCTATTTAAAATAAGTGAATACACACATAAAAAATACGGAAAATTCTGGGTTTGCTATACAAGTTTCAAAAATCATACTGACAATCAATCACTTTTCTTAACAGAAATGCTTTTCGTGATTCAGTTTGAAGAATCTTTCAAAATTGCAGCAAGCTCGAGCTGGTCAAATTATACAAAAGACGGTTATGGTGATGAAAATTATGAATGGAAACATGGTTTTGGAGATAGATGCCTTCACTTTAATTTTTTACACAAACCAATTGACATAAAAAGATACGACCAGCCTGAAGATTATAAGATTGGGATTGAAACTTACCATGCCAATATATAAGTGTAAAATATCAAAACTGACTTTAATTAAATAAGTATTTGGATTGTAAATTTCCTATGACCTTCCTTTAACATATTTAGCAGTAAATACTTTCAAAACTATTAAAAATCGACTAGATTAGTGGTCTTAACTAAATGGGTATATGTTTACTGATATACATAGCCATTAGTTAACTTGTATAAAAAAGTCATATTAAACTATCTAATAATTACTAAAATTGATCTTATGAAAATAGACAAATTCACTAAAATAGTTTTAACAGTAATCGCAGTCAACCTAACAATATTGACTATTAAAAATTTAGAGTTGATACCAAAAGCTTATGCAAATGAACCTTCAAACAACTTAAAATTGTCTCCTCCTATGAATTATGGGCTTGTCCCTTTAAATGACGATGGAACCATAAGTGTAAAACTAAGTACCAATAACAAAATTGACGTTAACATTGTTGGTATAGATACTCATGATGAATTGGACGTTAATATAGACGAAATCGGTGGAGGATATGTCTCTAATGGAGGCCCTATATCGGTAGAAATAGATTAAAAGCTGTCACTGGCACTAGTTTAAAACCTCTAGCGTGCGGTAAATGCTAGAAAATACGTTAATTTTAAGCTAATTAGAAGCTACTTAGATTTGTTAAAAATATAATGGATCTGGTACATATAATCATTATTGTGTGTTATACCGCAACACATGCAATAATAAAAGAAATAAAAATCGCAGAACTATGAAGTTTCAAAAGTGCTTCGCAAAAAAAATAATTGTTTTTTGTTGTATTTTTCTTTTTTCAGCTCCCATAACGTATTCCCAAATTACATCTGAAAAACAAATAATGCACAAAATCAACTATAAATATGGTGAGGTTATAAAGTTAAATATTAATGAAGTTACACTCGTTAATGACACTTTTTCTATTGAACTAACGTATTTTACTCATAAACGCCCATATATTGGAGGCGCAACAAAGGTTATGACATCTTTAACCATTTCCAAGGATAATGAATATGAGGAAATATTTCTTTCTGAACATGGAGTAGAAGGAAAATCAAAATCTGAAGATGGACTTTCTAAAGCTGAACGTTTTAGTTCTGTATTATGGAAAGGTTATAAATTTCAATTAGAAAAGATTGATTACAATGAATATATTGAAATTAAGATTTTTAAAAAGGAATAAGCCTCAACATGGTGTGTAATACGTAATTCTTAAGGAATACTAAGACGACATAACAAACTGTCAGACTGTCTAAAGACCTCCATGGTTTTTGTATTTTAAAGCCTGAAATTCTTATAATCCTCTAATTGTCAACAAACCCACTTTTTCCGATTTCACTTGATTATAGCCAGATACAAGAGTAAGCGCTAAATAACACCTTAAGCCACGATACCGCTTGGATTTCCTAGTGACATACCTGTGATAAAAAATAAAGAGAAAATATTTTATAGAGATCTTGAGATTTTTTCTGCTTTTTAGAAAGTTGATTTTTAGCTACTTTTCGCCACTAGTTTTGGAAACTAGCGAGAGCTGGGGCAAAGTTTTATATCTTGTACCTAGTGAGCTATTTTTTATATACGTTGATGGCAGTAGTTTTTTGTAATAGAAAATATTGAGATTTCAAATTATAGATTTGTCCATTAAATTTAATTTCAGGTTCAACTTTTTCTATTTTTTCTATTATTCTGAAATCAGATTTAAGAATTAATGATTCTAAATCTTCGGAACTGTATTCTCTAAATCCATACTGGGTGAAGTTAAGTGTTTGGCCCTCTATAAAGGGTCTATATGAAATAATAAAAATACCCTTGTTGGCCAAAACTCGAAAAACTTCTTTAAATGCATTTAAAGGGGCTTTCAAAAAGTATACTGTATTAATCGTACATACTTTATCAAATGTCTCATCCCAAAAAGGCATTTGCTCTATGTCTGCATGAATTAAATCTACATATCCCTTTTTGATAAGATTATGATTAAGCTTTTTTGCTTCCGCTATCATTGTCTTGGAAATATCTACTCCTGTATAATAAATATTACTTCCATAATTAAGAATGTCCTTAGTGAATTTTCCATTCCCCAAACCGATTTCTAAAATACTTTCTGAATTCTTTATTTGCAATAGTTCATATGTAGTTTCACTAATAAATTGATTCATTGTATTCATTCCAGATGCTACCTCTTCTCCAAATTTTCCAGATGGGTTGGCCAACTGTTTTGCAATCTTTTCAAAATTCATATTGGGGCTTATTCTGGTGTTTCAGAAAAGGTTAGGATAAATCCGTTTATATCCATTATAGCAAATTCGTTAGTGCCATAAAAAGTTTTGTTCATAGGTTTTACAATGTTAACTTCTTTAGGTAATTGATTGAAATATTCATTTATGTCTTTTACTCTAATATAAAAAGTCAAAGCACCTCCAACTTTTAAAGGTTCTATTTCTTTATACTCAGTTTTTAATGATTTTTCCTCTTGGAACATTATACCTACATTATCTAATATTACATAGCCCCATTCATATTGACCTGATTCGGGATTAATATCTATTATTGCGAAACCTAGCTTCGTTGTGTAATAATCTAAAGTTGCATTTACGTCTTTAACCATTATGTTTGGTGTAAGAGATTCTAATTTTGTCATATTATTGTTTTTAGTTTGAGAATAAGATTTAATAGAGAAACTAATGAGAACTACCATTAAAAAATATTTCATAATCATTTTATGACAAATGTAGAAGTCAAGAAAGGATTGTGTTTTGTAAAAAAACGACAAGATTATAATTCAGAAGGATTTAATCCAGACATTTTTTTTATTTCTTTAGAAAGATGAGAATGGTCAAAATAACCATTATCAAAAGCTATGTTTAATAAACTCATGTTTGGATTTTCAGTGATATAATCTTTAACTTTATTAAAACGAATTATAGAGTGATATTCTTTCATGGTAACTCCAATTGTCGTTTTAAAACGCCTTTCTAATTGTCTCAAACTTATACAATGATTTTTAGCTACTTTATTCAAATCTAACTCTCTGTAGTTTAAATGAATAGATTCACAAACGGAGTGTTCTAATTTGCTTACTGTTAAACCTGACCAATTTATTTCAGCTATTAAAAATCTATTGATTAATTGGACCTTTTCCCATTGATTCTTTTTTTCAATTAATTCATCCCAAAATGAATTGTTAAGTTTAGGGAATAAGTTTGATGCATTTATAGCAATGTTTTTTATTTCTGAAAGTGGGATATTCGAGATAGCATTAAATTGTCCTGGTTTAAACCTAATCCCTAGAGTTTCTGAATTTTTCCTTGATGTTACTTTTTTAAACTTTGTCATCATACCTGAAATTCTAATTTCATTTCCTGAATTCAAATGCATTTGTTTGTCAAGGTCAAAAATAATGTCGACACATCCGTCTGGTAAGATTTTAGACTCTATTTCTTTTCCATTGTTTGTTGCTATCCAAATGATATCAACAATTGAATTCAAATTTTTAGATGGTATGTATTCTTTATAGTTCATTCTAATTACTGCCAACATCCTTATAAAAAACATAAAACTGTGCATTGCGACGAACGACATAGTGCGCACAAATTACGAGTAATATGTTTACTACCAAGGAAAATAACAACGAACTAACTTTAAAAAACTTTTTAAAGACTTATATCCACAACTATGTATATTGGCATACAAGTACCTCAACGATTTAGAGGTTTCTAAAAGTATTGTCCAAGATGTATTTCTTAAAGCATGGCAAGACAAAAATTGTTTTTTTAAATGCAAATCATGCCACTGTATATTTTTATAAAATCGAAAAAGACACTTCCCTTAACCACATAAAAGGCAAGCACAATAAGAATATCTCAACTAATTAATATATTTGGATTTTTCCCTTTTAACATATCTATTTGAATTTTGCTGGCTGTACCCTTAGTATCTACCTCTCTAAGCAACGGCAACTTAGCAAGTGCAGCCAAGCCTGTTATTCCTCTTGAGCTAGAGCATTTAACAACACGCAATTCTCTGCACGATGCCAAAGGAGAAAGGTCTAATGCTTCCTCATTGTTTTCAATAGTTACTTCAGATAATTTTTTATGATTAGCCAAAGGCTTGATATCTCTTAATTTATTATTAGAGGCACTAAAATGAACAAGGTTTTCCAACTCATCTAAAGGGAATAAATTTTTTAAGTTATTATCATTAATATGCAGGTTCTTCAGATTGCGGCAATTTTCTAATTCGTATAAATTATTTAATTTGCAGCTCGAGGCCCTTAAAGTTCTAAGGTGTTTAAAATTTTCAACTGTTGAAATATCATAAATAGTATTATTATCCACTATAAGATATTCTAACAAAGACAGGTTTTCAATACCTTCTAAACTTGAAATTTTAGTATTTTCAATATTCAAATAGTTACATCTTTTAAAGATGTGTAATAGAGACAAATCATCTATTTTTTTCTTTTTAAGAGAAATATGATCTTCCGTATAAACGAACTCAGCTAATTCTTCAACGTCAGGTTCCTCTCCTTCCCACCATATGTCCTTGAATTTTGAATGCGCTTTAACACTCTTTAACCAGGTCTTTAATTCTTTTTTTTCTTCTTCTGATGCATGTTCTTCCCAGGCTCCCCAATCTTCTGAAAGATAAGGCAAGTCACTGAAATGCTCTTCTAATAGATCATAATCAAATTCTATGTCTTGCAAAAGCGGCAATTTAACAATAGCTTCCATACCTTTTTCTATCGGGTTGTCTTCTAATTCCAATGCTCTTAAGGCTTTACACATACCTATAGCAGAAACATCTGAAATAGCATTATCAGATAGCTTTAACTCCCCCAACATACTTAAACCATGAAGTGCTTCAATATTAGAAATGTTATTATTATTTAATTCCAACACCTCTAGTCGCTTCAAATTACTTAACACTGAAATATCATCTATTTCACATCTACCAGCCTCTAATTTTTCAAGTCTATAAAGACTTTTTAAAGGTGAAATTGAAGTAATTGGATTATTAGAAATATATAATTCTTTAAGAGAAAAACACTTGGAGAGTATATTTATTTCGGTTATTTGGTTTCTATTAATATATAACGTTTCCAAATGCGTAAATCCTGTTAAAAAAGAAATATTCTCTAAACTATGTTCCATCAAGGGTAGAAAATGCATGCGCGAAATTCTTAATAAAGCAGAAGGTGCTAATTGGTCTGTATCACCTTTTACTTTAGCATATTTCATAGCCGTACTTTTTACCTTAGATGGCACTGAAGCCCACCATGCAATAAGTTTTGCTGCCTTCTTTCCATCTATTTCCTGTTCTTCTCCTTTAAAAAGGGGAAGTATCTCCTTTGCTATTTCGAATCCTGGAGTTTTAGACTCCACAAGTGCCGATAAGTCTTTTATAATCTCCTCTACCTTATTTAGGTCTTTTAACGAATCAACGGAAGTTTTAACCGTTTGAAAAGTCTTTTTTGCTTCTTTTTCCCTTTTTGTAACGACACATGCATAGGCTAAATAATAATAGGCATAGTATCTGTACTCTTTATTATTAAATTGCCCTTTTTTCACCAAGGTTTCTGCTGTAGAAAACATCAGCTCATTATCAAAAGCCGTTTTTTTAAGAAGCGACAATAAGTTAAGAGTCGTGTAACCATTAGGAAGATGAGTTATTCCTATTTGATAAGCTTTTACAGCTTCAGGAATTTGTTCAAGTTCTTTGAAATAACGTGCCAGGTAACCACTGGCTTCATCTATTAAGCTTTTTTGACCGCTGTTCTTTTTAGCAAAATCGTACAGGGCTGGTTCCAATAATTTAATGGCCTTTTTAGTTTTATCTTCTTCCCATAAATCTATAGAAGTTTCTAAAATAGATTTAAACTGTTCAATTGTCGAGTCCGCTTTTTTCTTTGGCAACGGAATTTGTAATTGCGTTAAAAAATCGATTCCGTCACCATCTACTTTGTCTGCCCATAAATCGGAGATCAATTGTTGATTTGCCTTTTGTGCTGCTACTTTTTTCACAAAAGCCGTACGCGTTGCTTCATCTGGAAAATACTCAGTAAATGGCAGCTTATGCATATCGTTAAAATCTATAGTTATGGTACTAACATCCTTTAAGTAATCTTTTAATTCAGGAGTCTGGTTAAGTTTTAAATACACCTTTCCTAGTATAACCGAGGTTAAAAAAGCATTTAATTCAAAATAATGATCTTCTGTGGGCCAATTATTTTTTATCCCTTTTTCTCCAAACGCCTCCCAGCAGAAAGATTCAAACTGCTCATATTCGTAATCGTAAGCTGCATTTATGCCTTCCCAATAATCACCATTTTCTTTGGTTTCCAACCCTAATGCATAACGATTGTAGTCGCCTCTTCTAGTTAATCGAATCGTACGGTAGTCTTTTTGTTCATATCGTAGAATCTCATTTTTATAAATTTTGTAGACCGTATCTTCTAAATTTTCAAGCCATCCTTTTTCTTCGGCTTCCTGTTCTTCTGAAGATACTACGATATAACCCTTTTTCACTTTTGAGTCGATTAACTTTTTAGCATCTTTAAGAGCTTTTTCGGCCGAATCGGCATTTTTTGTTATTTGCTTCCCTTCGGTATTTAGTTTTCCATAGGTGATTGTATAACGTTCTTCGTTCACTTCAATCATCCAAAATTTTGATGATTTCTCATCGGTATATTCTAAGTAGGTCTTTAAAGTCATAATAATGATTTATTACATATAAATATTTAATATGGACGGTGAATTTAATAGATTAATATGAATTACCAAGGTTACAGGACAAAAAACTCTTAGTCATTTAGACAGAAAGCTACGATCAATGCTGTCATGAAACTTCTGTACAAATGAAAAATCCAGCTCATATTTTAAGAACGGTTTATTCCCGATTCATGAAAACGAAAAGCCTTTTCTTTAACTTATACATAGCCATAATTTCAAATTTATTCCACTCCTTCAACTAATCATATTCCAATCTCTGCCTTTCTCAGCCTAAAATTATGTTATTTTTAATATGCAAGGAAATCTTATTCACAAAGGACGCCTTTCCAATAATGAAAAAATAAGTCTTTCTTTCAATGTGAAATTAAAATTATGATAAAATTTAGGAGGATTACATCTAAATAGAACCTGGATGGGAAACATAGTAATATTAGTATTGAGGACAGGATTAAATATCCTCGTTCCCCAATCGTGAAAATGGAAAGTTACGTTGCTAACACAACGCCCTTTTTTTTTAGTTTTAAAACATATCCTAAAGCAAGCTTTGTATATGTTTTAAAACTAAAAAAGTCTGCATCTTCATGCAAACTTTCCGAGTTAAGTGGGGAGAGCAGGATTCGAACCTGCGAAGACATAGTCAGCAGATTTACAGTCTGCCCTCGTTGGCCGCTTGAGTATCTCCCCAAAACTGAGCGCAAATATATTACTGTTCTTTAATTTTACAAATAAAAATGTTATATTTTTTACAATTCATAACGCAATCTAAACGATAAAAATAATGGTTGGATATAATATTCTGCAGCACTTACAGATATGTTAGTGGTATTGCTATTGTTCTGTGACTTTGTATCGAACAAGTTTGTTGCTTTTATCTCATATTCCAGCTTAGCATCTTTATCTTTTCGATAAGATAGAGAGGCATTTAAAAACTCATAACTATTTATGGTGCCAGATGCATCACTAAAGTTATTATATGAATAATCTGTTTTAAAAGTAAAAGATTTTAATATGAGGGCGTCTGCCTCGACCGAGGGCGTCTTAGTAACGAATTTAGTTGTGCTGGCACCTTGATTGTTATCTTGAATGCGATAAAGATACCTAAGGTCGATATTGGGGGCGCTTCTAAAGTTAGTTCGTAATCCTGCTCTATACGTTTGCGAAAAACTTTCGTTTATAGACTGTACATTTTGTACAAATTGATTAAACTTAGAATAGTTAAAATTACCCCTCAAATTTGCTTTTAGTTTTCCGAAGGTACGCTCAAACCTTCCATTTACACTCAGGCTTTCGTCTGCAAAAGATGAATTAAATGTTGAACTAACCCGTACGACGCTCCCTGGTTCAAAAACAGATATATTTCTTATATTATCAATGCTTTTGTTATAGTTAATATTAGCAAAAACATTGGTATAGTTAAACATATTAAAGCTAAAATAGGACAGGTTTAAATTATGGGACAAGGCACTTTCTAAATCTGGATTACCAGAAAACAAAGCATTATAATTGTTAAGTACCAAACCGCTTGCAAATTTTGACACATCTGTAAACTGGGTTTGCATTTTATAGTTTAAAACTATTTGCTCACTCTTTTTTAATTGCATCCTCATGTTAAAATCTGGTAACAACCTGAAAAAATTATCGACTATCCGATTATTAAATTGCGTGTTTTTTGCACTATAGACATGTGCCGAAAAACCTGGCGTAAATGTAAAAACACCTGACTTTAATCTATAATGCACCCCTAAATACACATCACTAAAATTATATTTAATAGCATTAGTATCTACACCATTATTAATAGTTGGTGTAGGATCGAATCGAGAATTATCATCTAAGAATTGAAAAATATTCGAGTCGAATTGCTGGCTGCTCAATATGGTTCCCAGAGTGAAATTAATATCACTTTTATTATTCAAAACATTCCAATAATCCAACTTTGCATCTACTTGATTTGATTTTACGCGTTTATCTTGTGCTATGTTGTAGTCTAATTGCGCGCCATCCAGCCCCAAATTATTTGCTGTACCATTGTAATTGGCTTTATCATCTAAAGTAGCGTTATAGAAGGGGTCTTCGTCCTGTAATAAATGTTGAACTTCAAACGCAAAAATATTGGTGTCGTCCAAGGTATAGTAATAGTTTAAATTCTGATTAATACTATAAGGGCTCGATGTTTCTAGCTGATCAATATTTCCAATAATCGACGAGAAAAAACCTTGGTCTTGTGATTCTTTTGACACACGGCCCAAAATATCATAGTCTAGTTGGTTATTGGTATTAGGCTTATATTTAGCAGACAGTTTTAACATGCCTAAATCACTGCGTTGAATGGTGTTACTTTCTGTGGTTTCGTCTGGAATTCCTAAATCTGGGTTGGTATATTGCACGCCCTTGTTTTCTTGTAATTCGGTTTTACTATTAGAAAAAATGGCAAATCCACTTAAATCTAAAGCTTTGTTTGGTGACCAACTAAAATTCGCTGCTCCAAATTTGGTATTGATATCTTTTGCCCTGTTATTCTGAACCATTAAAAACCCGAGGTTATTACTCCCTAGATTGATATTTGTCCCACTTTGTCGGCTGGGATTTCTAAATCCGCCTGTAAAATTGAAATAATCGCGTCGGGTAAAGGCAATTTCCCCCAGGTTGTTTAAATCGGTAATAACATTAACACTATACTCGGGACTATAATAAAATAGTTTTGGTTGGAATAAATACAATTCATTTTTATTGGAAGCGCCGCCACCAGCCTTTATATTACCAAACCAAAAATTCTTTTTCCCCTCTTTTAATTTAATATTCAAGGCAATATTATCCTGGTTATTAGTAACACCTCTTAACTGACCAACCTCAGCATAATTTTTAAGTACTTCAACCTTGTCTACTGCATTGGAAGGGATATTTTTTGTTGCCAGTTTAGAATCGCCATCAAAAAAATCTTTACCCTCAACCATCACCTTCGAAACCACTTTACCTTCTACTTCCACATCGCCGTCATCATTGATTTCTACACCTGGCAAGTTTTCAAGCACGTCTTCCAATTTCCTCTCCGTGCCTCGATTAAAAGAATCTGCATTGTAAACAATGGTATCTCCTTTTACTGTTACTGGCATTTCGTATACCAACTCCACTTCGTCTAAAGCGTTATCATATTGCAATATGAAGTTTTTAGTGATAGCTTTCTCTTTGGTTTCTAATTGTTCTTCACTGGTTTTTGTACCTATATAACTCACTTGAATTTTATATGATGTGTTCTTTTTCAAATTAAGTTTATACCGTCCTTCATTATTGGTAATTCCATAAGAATCCAAGGCTTTCGTTTCTTGGTTTATCGCCACAACATTTGCTAACTCTAAAAGGATACCTGTACTATCTTTTACGACACCTTCCAACTTGATTTGAGAGAAAAGTGAGCTTGTTACCAACAAAAGCAACAGGGCTATTTTAAACTTCATTAAAGATTCTTTGATTAATTATTTATTCATCCAAACTACCTTCTTCTACCTCCTGGTCGGCCACCATCTCTTCTAAAGTTCTCTCGCATCTCTTCTGTCTTCTTTTTTACAATAGCATGGTACGTTTCTTTTGACACTTCTTTCCCTTTTGATGGTGCTTTGATGATATCTTTCTCTTCTGGATTTATAACAATTTTAGAACATAAAATCGTTGTTCTTCCCTCATTGACTTCTAAAATTAAACCTGGAAGCCCCCAATATCCCCCTGGTCCTTGATTCACTGGGATTTGAGGCGTGTACCAAACTACGACCTCAACCTGAATAGGTCTTTCTTCTTTTCCATTGATCATCTCCTTTTTCCCTCTATGTTCTGGTGGTCTCCTAAACCTATTGAAATCAAAATCAGTTTTGGTTTTTATAGCAGTTGCCTTAAAGCAGGTATAGGTTCCTATTTGTTTTGTTTCACTACCCATAACCCATTTTAATTGAGGCAAAGAATCTTTGATTAAAAATTGCTTTCCGAAAAACTCCTGACCTTGCAACAGGGTCTGTTCTTTCACATTTTTATATAGGTCACCTGGTGTAAAACTACCCATCATGCCTCTCCAACGTCCTCCTCTAGTCCCAGGTGCTTCAAGTTTTTCCTCCTCTTTATAAATAGATTCTATTTGGTTAAATGTTAGAATATATGTTTTTTCAAACATGCTCTTCATGCGTTCTGCAATACGCTTTTTTTGGTCCTCGCTCATTTGTCTACCTTCAAACCTGTTCATATCTAAAGTGGTTTTAGTTTGATAATATGCTTTCCCTTGAAAATCTTTTTGAGCAAATGACAGAGCGGATATGAAAAGTAAAAGAATAGCTGTTAATCTTATAAAATTCGTTTTCATTGAAATTAGTATCTTTTAGTTAGCTTATTAAAACAATGTCCTAATTTGACTAAAACCTTTCTATTTGGTTTAATGCAGAAATGTTAAATAACTCTTAAAACACCCTCCCAACATAATTACTTATTCTTTCAACACCATTTCTTAAATAATATCGCTTTTCTTTTCGCTCTTCATTTGATGATCTCTACATATCTTAAAGCAATATGACATTATCTTGATATTAAGAATTTTACTACATTCAATTAACTGAAAAGTGGTAAGGTTTTTGTATTTTTCGAGCCAATATGAAATATACACTCTATCTTTTTTTACTTCTATCTTATTCAATATGTGCTCAAAAGGCTATTGAAACTTCATTTATAAAAAAAACAGATTTTAAAACAGATCGGTTTATTACTATTGATAATTTTGGCACTGCTTACTTTATAAGCAACAATGTTTTTAATAAAAAAGATCTCAACCAGACCATTATTACGTATAATAATTTACAACTTGGCGACATCACAACTGCCAATGTTTTTAACCCTTTAAAAATCAACCTATTTTACAAAGACTTTAATAGTGTTATAATTCTAGACAACCGATTGGCAGAGATATTTAGAATCGATTTTAATACACTCACTGAGTACAAAAATGTGTCTCATGTTTCTACTGGATATGATAATACCATATGGATTTTTAATCAGGATAATCAAAAGTTAGAACTTTTTGATTACAAAACACGAACAACGCGTGCTCAAACAATACCTATTCAAAGTCCCATTTTAGATTTAAAAAGCAATTACAATTTTTGTTATTTACTTACCAAAGACCACTTATATGTTTACAATTATTTTGGCAGTCTGGTAAAAAAAACAAAAAACAACGAATACACAGAACTTACTGAAAGTAACGGAGATATCATTTTAAAAATAAAAAAATCATTGGTTTATTTGAAAAAAAACAGTAAAACCCCCATTCCAATATCAATACCAAATTTATTGATAAATGATTTTTTTGTAACCAATGAAACCTTGTATATTTACGCAAACGAAGCCCTTCAGAAGTACAAAATAAAAATTGACTAAAAATTATGCATATTGCTATTGCTGGAAACATTGGTGCCGGAAAGACCACGCTTACTAAACTATTAGCAAAACATTATAGATGGGAAGCACAACTGGAAGATGTTGTTGACAATCCGTACTTAGATGATTTTTATAACCAAATGGAACGTTGGAGTTTCAATTTACAGGTGTATTTTTTAAATAGTAGATTTAGTCAGGTGTTACAAATTCGCCAAAGTGGCAAAGACATTATTCAAGATAGAACCATTTACGAAGATGCTCATATTTTCGCACCAAACTTGCATGCGATGGGTCTTATGACTAACCGTGATTATGAAAACTACAGGTCGCTTTTCGATTTAATGGAATCTTTAGTTCAAGGTCCCGATATATTAATTTATTTACGCAGCTCTATTCCTAATCTGGTATCCCAAATACACAAACGCGGCCGTGATTACGAAAACTCCATAAGCATAGACTATTTAAGTCGGTTGAACGAACGCTATGAGGCCTGGATTCATGGCTATGACAAAGGAAAGTTATTAATTATCGATGTGGATGACTTAAACTTTGTGGATAACCCAGAGGATTTGGGTAACGTTATCAATAGGATCGATGCAGAAATAAATGGGTTATTTTAAGTTAATTTTTTACCTTGAAGTAACTTTTTGAATTTACATGGGCTCCATTCAATGTGTAGCCTTCAAACTGTATCTCAAATGTACCCTCTAGATCTGATGTATAAAATTCAATTGACTTGGATTTAGATTTTAAATCAATGTTTGGTTCCCATAATAACTGACTCCTATAATCAGGAATTCTTTTTAACATCTGTCCGTTATTGTCATAATTAGGTTGATAATATTCTCTTCTTTCTTTAGGAATATCTAGATTTAAGTAACTTATACCATCAACTTTAGGTGGCAAATAAAAATCTCCCTTTTTTGTTGTTATGTCAATAATCCCGTTAAATATGCTCGGTCCATAAAAGTAAATTTCTTTTACCAAACTCACTTTTTCTATTTTTGAAGCATCGTAATTTAATATGTATTCACTATCTTGAATTAACACGCCGTCTAGAAGTATTAATGGATCCCGCTCATCATAAGGGTTAAATGTAGACACATTATTTCTACGAACTATTAATTTATTCACCCCTTTATGCCTCCTTACAAATCCGCCTTCAATTACTTCGGTAAAAGTCTCTTTTAGTGTTGAAAAACGTTTATAATCATCTAACACATAAGTAATACTAGGTTTTTCGTAAAATGGTTTTAAAAAACTTAGAGGCAATATACTGTCTAATTTAGAGGCACTGTAGGCGTTCTCAATTTGATTATAAATACTTTGATTTTGTACCCAATTTTGAATATTTGAACTTAATTGAATCTTTTGAAATTTTAATGTCCCAAAATATTTAAATTGAGAACCGTCTAAAACTATTTTATAATCATTTCTATCGGGATCTAAAATTTGTAAAACACATTCAGAATTAGTGTATCTTTCATCTAAATTAAAATAAAACACGCCAAATTTATCGGTTAATACATTTTTGTATACATAATTTTTACCCGGAATAGACAGAGCAACTATTTTGTTTGGTATCACTGAATCATGATCTTTAGATACAACATATCCAGATACAATTTCTCCTCTAAGTTCTGGCAAATAAAATGTATTAGTTGTATTAATAGCCTTTTTTAATTCAACACTATTAGCGGTTTCTACCTCTACCGAGTCTATCTTTTTAACAGATACGGTATAGTTACCGTACATCGATGTTCCAAACGTATTATCTAATTCTAACAAAACCCTACTTCTAGGTTTGTATATATCAAAATCTGTTTTCAATTGCACGCCAACATTTTTGGTGATTCCCGATTGAACACTTCTTGTTTTTCTAATTTGAATCTTAACTGATTTATCATTTTCAGACGTGTTTTTTAATAAATTCGAGGTTGGTATATAAGGGTTAATAATGTAAATATCTTTAACAAAAAAAGAGTTTTGAGGATTATTAATCATCCATTTAGTGTAAGCAATAAGTTTGTAGTTACCAGTTTTAATATCAGATGATATAAAATAATCGCCACTTGCCATACCATTTACCAACTTGAGCTTCTGGTTAAATAAAGCATTACTATTTTCTCCTATTAATTCGACATATACTATCTTACTTATATCACTTAATTGATTTGTTTGCTCTGATAAACAAAAAACTTTATAATAAAACGTATCCCCAGTAAGCAGCAATTTATCATTGAGGTGCACAACTACTTTTTCTTTTGGGATTGTTTTTATCATGATATCTTGAATATCGCTTTGTACTTGGCCAAAAGCAATATGATGAGATAAGCACAATATAATTATGCTTATGTGTGCTAAATATTTTATTAATCTTCCCAAAATTCTGGTTTTATGTTTGAAGAAAACGTAGTACAATCTCCACATCGTAATGAAACAAATGTAAGAGAAGGGCTTTCTGGGGTTCCTCCAGTGAGGTACAAATGACCAATACCAACCATCAAATAATATAAAGCTAGCCTTTTCTCTCCACCAGCGTTATAATTCAATGTGGTAAGATCACACGAAAAAAAATAACCTGGATATTTAAAATTGAAATCTGCATAATTAAAATAAATCCTTTTAGATGTTACCGAAGAGACATCAAAAAAGCCAATAACTTTCTCTTCAGGGTTTTGTTTGGGAAAAATATTTCCTTGAATAAACCCTGGTTGAATGTCTATTAACAAACTCTCATCAGAACCTAATTCTTTTAGTATTTTATAGAAATTGTTTGCATTTGCAGATTGCACATATTGTTTTACTAAAATACTATACCGTTCTCTTAACAAATGGCTCCCAGAAGGCAAAAAACGAATCGGGTACCTAGATATTTTATCTTCATTTAATCCGTTAACATTTGTGATTAAAATTTTATTTGAATAATTACTAGAGTAACAAACGTTCCTATTTAAAGGTCTAGGAACGAATTCTATATCATATCTTATACTCAACCCAGAACCAGTAATATTAGTAGCCAAAGCATCTTGAGTAATAGTGTATGGCGTCACAATTTTATAGGTCTCCTCGTATTCATATCTAAAATATTTGGCTTTACCCAAATTATCGTAACTATTAACAAAAACCTGTGCCCCTATTTCGCCATTCAAATTAAATGATTCTGCATATAGATCCATTTCTGCTTTTGGAGCTAACAATTCTTCATTAGAAACATATTCTTTCCCATCTGATGTTGTTATAAATAATTTATAAGAAACACCTTCTACAGCCTGAAATTTCCGTACCGAATTATAGACACCATCGCCTTCATGCTTAAAATCGTATTCATTATTGTTGCTATCTACTATTTTAACTTCTGCTGTTTCTTCAATAACAGGGATATCACTTTCTAATTTATATGTACGAGAAACTTTTATTTTTTGCGTTTTCAGCTCATCAGTTATCGTGGCCTCAACTACCAAAACATCCTCAAAAGACTCAGTGACTAGTTTAAATGGTTCGGTACAACTAAAGTTAATGACCAAAACAAGTAACAATATATTTTTATTTAATCTCATTTTAAAATTTAAAATTATAAGTTATTGTAGGTACAGGAATAGCAAAAATGGACGATTTATAACCTTTTACTTCTCCTTCCTCATTTACAAAAAAGACTGAATATGGGTTATTTCTTCCTAAAACGTTATAAACAGAAATATTCCAAAAACTATGTGCAAGCTTTACATTTTTATGGTTCCCTTCAATATTAACCCCAAGGTCTAGTCGATAATAATCTGGTACTCTAAATTTGTTTCTATCACTATATAACAATTGTTCCGTTCCATTATAACTGTATTTGCCTACAGGATATGTAATAGGCCTTCCAGACTGATAATTAAAATTTAAAGAAAAGCTATAACGTTTGGTTAATTTATAGTTTGATATTAGACTAACATCATGAGGCCGATCTTGATTGGCCGAAAAATAATCTCCTTTATTTACTTGATTTGTTAAGAATTCACTATCTAATTTCACCAATGTTCTGGAATAAGAATATCCCAACCATCCATTAAATTTTCCTTTTTTCTTTTTCAGTAAAAATTCTATACCATAGGCCTTACCTTCTCCCTGCAATAGTTCTGTTTCAATATCTTCATTGAGTAGTAAATCGGCACCAACTTTAAAATCTAAAAGATTTTTCATTTTTTTATAATACCCTTCTATACTTATCTCATATATTCCATTATCAAAATTTTTAAATGCTCCTAAAGCATACTGTTCTGCCCTTTGGGGCTCAATATTTAAATCTGATAATTTCCAGGAGTCAACTGGAGATGCAGTTGTATTAGAAGACAGTAAGTGAGAATATTGAATTGTTTTATTGTAACTACCCTTTACTGAAAGGGTAGGTGATAAAAAATACCTTGCTGAAAATCTGAATTCCGAACCACCGTATGTTTTTATGATTTCATTATTACCATATTGTTTTGTTTCCGTAACCGATTCTGAACTTAGCGGTACATTTAAAGCATAAACATTCTGACTGTCTGGCCCTAACGCTTTATAAAAAGAATATCTGAAACCTAGGTCGAAAAGTAATTTCTTATTAACTTCAAATAAATCCGAGATAAAAACAGCCGACTCCAGTCCCTTTTCTTTTTCTACAGATTTGCTTTCAATAACGGATTCCTCTCCTAACGGGTTGATATCTCCTGGTTTGATACTATATAACTTACTACTTAAACCATAAGTAAACTTATGCTTTTTGTTTCGCAAGTATCGCGCCTTTAGTTTTAATTGGGTTTCGTTAATACCATAACCAAAATCAAAATTTCTATTAAATATACCATCATAAATTATGCTGAATTTGTATTGACTAGTCGCCAACTGAACCGATGCCATATTTTTATCATTAAACTCATGATTCCATTTTATGGAGGCCAATCTATTACTATAATTATAAACAGAATCTGAAGTTATACTAAACGCATCCTCGCTGTAATAAGCTGTTGCCTGTAATGAATTCTTATTATTAATTTTATGGTTATATTTTAGTACAGCATCGTAAAACGAAGCTTTACTATTTTTTATAGACTCCTCGGAAATTGATTTTAGAACCCAGTCTGAATAAGTAGCCCTACCTCCTACCAAAACTGCAGCTTTGTCTTTTATAATTGGAACCTCCACTAATAAATTCCCAGTTACTGGACCAATATTGCCTTCTCCAGAAAGTTCTTTTGTATTTGCTTCTTTTGTAGAAATATCTATTACAGAAGATAATCGCCCACCAAATTCTGCAGGAATACTGCCTTTATAAATATCGACACTCCCTGTTGCAAAAGGATTTATAGCCGAAAATATCCCGAAAAAATGAGACGGATTATAAATTACCGCATCATCAAAAAGAATCAAATTTTGATCGACCTTCCCGCCCCTAACATTGTACCCCAAAGCTCCTTCCCCTGTAGTTTTTATACCTGGCATTGTTGTTGCAACTTTTAGAACATCTCTTTCACCAAGAACTAATGGTATATTTTTAATTCCTTCAACATATATTTTGGTTACTCCAACATTAGCACTTTTAATGTTTTTATCTCTATCAGATTCAATAACTATTTCTTCCAACTCTTCAATATCTTCATCTAATTCAAAATTTAATATACCATCACCATAAACGACTATTTGTTTTTGTTGTTTACCATAGGACATTGAGGCTATTTCTAAAATACTAAATCCGACAGGCACCTTAATATTGTAGTACCCCAGGTTGTTGGTTATTGTATTAATAGATGTCCCCTGGACAAATACGACTAAATTTTCTATTGGTTTTTTAGTTTTAGCGTCTTTAATATATCCAGATATGGTAAAGATTTTTTGAGATGACCCTGCATCTTCTTTACCTATATGAAAAATTTCAATGTTTTTAGATTTAACTGCATTAACATACTGTTTTTGTAGTACGGGAGCCTTTTTATAATCTTGCCCCATATTTTCATCATCCTTATAATCATAATAATTCAAGGACACTTTATCTCTAATCACATTATTCTTGGTTAGAATGACCTTATTATTTAAAATGAAAAAATTAATTGAAGATGCTTCAAAAATCCCGCTTAAAACTTCTTCAATATCAGCATTCGTAAATGATTTTGAAATCAACAAATCGTTGAACCAATCTTTATTAAAATAAAATTGGTATTCAGATATGTTTTCTAATTCTAATAAAGCCTCGGTTATTCCGATATTTTCAAAAGCAACAGAAACTTTTTCTTTAGATTGGCAAAAAACTATTTGAGAAAAAAAAACGAAAAAACAAATAATTCCAAATATTCTCTTTGTATTCATTTCACTCGTTTGTATTTATATGATTTAAAGTATCCAGATATTTCACAAGTCTTATGAAAAAATGTTCTTTACTACTCTTTAACAGGCTAGAGTTATTTTTATAAAATGTTCGAATTTCTTTTTCTCTAAAAGGAAAAGCTTTTAGCATATCTTTTTTAGAATTTATTCTATGAAGTGCACCCATATAGCACACAAAAAAAAATTTGTATTCCTCAAAAATGTAAACAACCCTTCCTTGATTTAAATCTTCCTGTTTATTTTTTTTATACTTTACATATAGCGAAAATCTTTCTCCTTTATACCCTTCCTTAAAAAAACCATTTCTGTAAAAATTGTTTAATGCCAAATTATTTTTCAGTCTTACAAACTTGTCTTCTTTTAGTCTAAATTGAGAAACCATCTTAGAATTGAGTTTTAAATAATTTATCTTTTTATTTAAATACTTCAAAAGCACATGATCATTAAATAAATCATACTTTATTTCTAAATTGTAATATGGCTCCCCATTATAAACAATGAGCCCTTTTATAAAATCGTACGAATCATAAAATTTATTATTAGTCTCTTTTGTTCTTATTAATTCTGGGAACTCATCTACATACTCCAAACCATTAAAAACTTCATAATTCTTATAATTAAAATATGAATCGAACAACTTATAATATGTTTCTGTGGGTGATTTATCTTGAGAAAAGCTAAAATCAATGGCTATTAAAATGAGTAATAGGGGAAATAAATAGTATTTCACTTTGAAAGTCAATTAGATACTAAAACTAATCTAACTTACTATAAAATGGGTGTAGAAATCGTTCTAAAGTTAGTACAAATATTTCTGTTTATTATAGCTTATTCAAAAGGCTAGAAGACACACCTAAGGCAAAATTGTATTTTTTGACATTTGTGGAAAACTCAGTAGATTTGGGCAACCTTATCAAATAAGATCGTTGCAGAGATAACACAGGTCATTCTAAAATAACAGTTTACGAATAATCACCACTCGTCTTCCTGATCCCTATTGGTTAAATAACTTAAAAGGCTTTTATTTAAATTATTGAGCAGGGTTTCTATTTGCGAAGAAACTTTTTCATAACCCTCTTTTATTTTCCCATCGTTCGAATAAAACTTGTGCTTTTTTAAACCTATTTTTTGACTTTTTTTATTTGAAGCCGTTTTGTAAGTTAGTTTTATGGGCTTGAATCTATAATCGCCATCTCTAAATCTTAGCTCTATAATATATTCCACCCCTTCGCAACTGTAATTATCCCCTCTGCCAAAACATATGGCATTATCTGTAAAACCGTTAAAACGAATCTTTTCATTTTTTTTGGCTTTCCCTGTTTCATCGTCATCGTATACATCATCGTCATCGAAAGTCTTGCTTTTGCTATCATTTTTGAGAATAACATCGTTTGAATCCTCAAATTTTTCATCAAGCCATGCTTTAGCTTTTAGTAGCAGTTCGTTTCTATCCATTCCTTTTACCTCCACGGTGAAACTTCTAGGAACCAAGCCCTCCCCTCCATAAACAAACTTCGAATTATTGGTTTGTGTATAGCTAAGTGTTGAAACTAAAACAGTAATACATAAGATCACTTTTTTCATAACCAATTCAATAATTTAAATTAATCATTATTTCTATTCCTTAAATTTAATAAAAAAAATCATACAACGTAATATTTCATTTTCCTTCGTTTTAAGTTGTATAAAACAGGCATATCTTGAGTTGAAAGCAAAAAAAAGCTGCAATTCCTTGCAGCCTAAACAATCTAATTATGAATAAATATCTATGATAAATCGTCTATACTAGCTTCTGACGCATTTTTCTTTACTGAAGCGATCCCATTCTCCATAGCACTTGTAGATGAGTACATTTCACTGGTTCCTATAACCTGTCCGTTTGAAGCTTTTAAGTTAAAATAAGGACTACCTCCTTTAGATTCTAAGCGTTCGTATCTAGCATCGTCTGTCGAGTTTTTCTTTACAGATTCAATGCCATTGGTACAGCCAGATTTTGCAGCATAACCTTCACTAGCTAGGATAGACTGCCCATTGCCAGCTTTTAATCTAAATCTAAATTCGCCTCTTTTGTCTTTGTAAATTTCAAATTTTGCCATCTTAAAATAGGGTTTTATAATGTAAGTTTAATAATAAGACACAGGTTATAATAAAAAGTCACATGCTATTGAAGAAAGATATAAGCTAAAACAAAAAAGCATCCCAATTTTCTTCACAGAAAAAAGGAAAGCTTCTCATTGGAATACCAAATAAATTTGGTATTACTACATCACGCCTACGGCGCGAACAACACAACTTCTTTAAATTGCCAAAAAAAGCCCTAATTTCTCAGAGCTTTTCTTTTGCAATTTTCGCGGTCTGGACGGGACTCGAACCCGCGACCTTCGCCGTGACAGGGCGACATTCTAACCAACTGAACTACCAGACCGTTGCTTTATTGCGGTTGCAAATATACACGCCTTTTTTTATATCTCAAATGTTTTTTTAAGTTTTTTAAATTTTATTTTAAAAAAGCATGCTTTTGAGACTTTGCACTAAAGTTTTAATTTAAATTGTTATGCGTAACCTATACAAACTTTTGACGCTCTATCATGTATGTTGTCAATATGTTATTGAATCCTTTATTAATATCTGCTTCAACATATTTAATCTTGTACTGCGCACACTTTAAACGTAAAGCTTCAAAATAATCACTTACATTTTTTTTATAATTATCTTTTATCGTATCGGCATATAAATTAATATACTCACCTGTTTCAACGTCAATGAAGCGTTTGGGTTTATTATCAAAATTAAAAACCAACTCTTTGTCTTTATCAAATACATGAAACAAGACCACTTCATGTTTGTTGTATTTTAAGTGGCGTAAGGCTTCAAATAACCTCGTTTCATCTTCTGATGTTTGAAACATATCAGTAAACAAAAATATCATAGAACGTCTATGTATCTTTTCTGCTATTTCGTGTAAATATTTATAGGTCTCCGTTTCTTTATTCAAAGGTTTAGAAATCACAGCATCACTTAAATGATTTAACAACATTTGGTGATGACGTTCGCTACCTTTTTCTGGTGCATAGTAATCGTAATCGTCACTATAAATGCTTAGACCAACCGCATCGCGTTGCTTTTTTAAAATATACATTAAAGAGGCGGAAGCCAAAGCTGAAAAGCCTATTTTATTTAATCCTTCAATAGAAAACGAATCCATTTTAGGATAGTGCATAGAGCTACTGTTATCTATAATAATATGACAACGCAGATTCGTTTCATCGTCATAGCGTTTGGTGTACAACTTATCTGTTTTAGCAAATAGTTTCCAGTCTATATGACGCGTGCTCTCTCCCTGATTATAGATTTTATGTTCAGCAAATTCGGCTGAAAATCCATGAAACGGGCTCTTGTGCATCCCTGCAATAAAACCTTCCACCACTTGCTTTGCGAGCAGCTCTAAGTTTTTAAACCCACTAGCCTTATTAAGTTCATGCTGTAAATTCATAAAATCTAGGATTAAAGGCAATCTATCTTAACATCACCTTCCAATATTTTTAGTTTTAAATCACACTATCAACAATACCATATGCAACAGACTCATCGGCTCCCATCCAATGATCACGATTAAAATCTTTCATTATTTTTTCAAAGGTTTGACCACAATTATCGGCTAAGATTTGAGCACTCAATTCTTTAGTTATTATAATTTCTTTTGCTGTAATTTCTATATCACTTGCTTGCCCACGAGCACCACCACTAGGCTGATGAATCATAACACGTGCATGTGGTTGTATAAAACGTTTTCCTTTTTCTCCAGCAGATAATATTAAAGACCCCATTGAAGCAGCAAACCCTGTACAAATTGTTGACACCTCACTTTTTAAGGATTTTATACAATCGTATATAGCAAAGCCAGATGTTACATAACCACCTGGACTATTAATGTACAAATGAATGTCTTTAGTTTCCAATGCATCCAAATACATAAGGCGATCTATAACATGCTTGGCAGAATCATCATCAACTTGCCCCCACAAAAACACTTTCCGTTCTTCTATCAATTTGCTATCAATAACATCCTGTACTTTTATTTGTTCACTCATATCTTTTTCTATTTTTTGCTCGTTTAAATTTTATTGATTTTAAAATTAATAATAAAAATGAGAACACGAAGAACCGCTTCGCTCTTTCATTAAAAATCTTAAAAAATACATTTTGTAAATGTACTTTTTAAATTTATTAATTTTTGTTTTATCTAAAATAAAAAAAGGTTTGCCATCATGACAAACCTTTTCAATTTCTTTTTTTATATATCTAATTATAAAAGTGAATCTATAGCTTCTGTATATGCATTTTTTGGTGCTACTCCAACTTGTCTACCTACAACCTCTCCGTTTTGAAAAACTAAAACAGTAGGGATGTTACGCACACCATATTTTGCAGCGAACTCTTGATTTGCATCTACATCAACTTTTCCTACAATGGCTTTGCCATCGTATTCTCCACTAATTTCTTCAATAATTGGTCCAACCATTCTACAAGGTCCACACCAAGCAGCCCAAAAGTCAACCAATACTGGTTTATCGCTTTTTAATACAGTTTCTTCAAACGTCGCATCTGTGATTTCTAATGCCATAATATTTATGTTTTAATTCTTATATTTATTTTTATTACACAAAATTAGTCAAAATATTTCCTAAAGCTTACAAGGTAACAATTTGTTTTATTTATATCAATATTGTTTAGCACTATTATATTTTCTTGAACACCACTAAACTCAATAGTTAAGCTATTGTAACCTGTCACATATTTTGATAAAATTCTACCAAATCCAAATGAACTTAACGAGTGAAATGAGTGAAATTTGTATCGAAAATAAGAATTTTAGTGCCTAGGTTAGTTCTCGATATAAGCTTTTTTATAAAAACCCCTCGAACTAGCTCCAAGAGCCCTTTTAAACTCAAAATACCCAACCAGTTTTTATTACATATTTACCAAAAAGAGCATGTTTCAAATTGGTATGACATATATAAATCAGTACTTTATTCAATAACAACTTAAATCAAACTCATATTAAGCAACCAAAAAGTTGCATATTAAAAATATTTGTTTTAGTTTAGCAACCGAAAAGTTGCATATTAACCAAAAAATCGAAATAATTATGAATGATGTTATAAAAAAAGAGAAGGTCTTCAAGCACCCTATAGACAAAGTATGGAATGCCATTTCTAAAGCTGAAGAAATTTCTGCTTGGTTTATTCAAGCAGATTTTAAAGCTGAAAAAGGGTATAAATATACATTTACTTCAGAGCCCAACGAAAAAGGTTGCACCGTTATTAGCGGAGAAGTTAAAGAGTCTAATCCCTACAAATTAGTTTATACATGGATAGTTGCCGAAATGAAAGTGGAAACTACAGTAACATGGCAATTGGAGCCTACTGAAGATGGTACCAAATTATACCTGGAACACTCTGGTATTTCTAATTACGAAGGAGAGACTGCCGTACATATGTTTGAAAGTTTTAACGGCGGTTGGGACAATTGTATAAGTGAACTAACAGATTATTTAAAACAACTAGTCAATGCAGGATAAAATAACCAAATTATTCAAGGCCATTGCAGACCCGACAAGGCGTGATATTTTTCACGCCTTAGTTATTGCAACCTCAGCACTATCTATTACGCAAATATCAAGTCAATTTGATATTAGCAGACAAGGGGTGACAAAACATATAAAAACACTGGAAGAAGCTGGTTTGGTATATATCAACACAAACGGGCGTGAACGATTTTGTAATGCCAATGCCAAACCATTAAAAGAGGTTAGCAAATGGGTTCAGTTTTACTCACAATTCTGGGATAATTCGCTGCAAGATTTAGAAAATTATTTAAACACACCAAAAAATGGATAACGCTATTAAATTAAAAAATCTTGAAGATCAAGATGCAAACTACAATATACAATTAGAAGTTAGTACTAATGCAGAAAGCATCTTTTTTGCTTTAAACGAGGGGCTCCATTCATGGTGGGGAAACATAAGTAATTCAGAATTTAAAGCTGGTGGTCACTTTACCATTCAATTTGAAAATGGTTATTGGTGGACTTTTAAGATTATAGAACACACCCCTAATCACGAGCTCATTTGGAAATGTATTGGTGGTGAACCTGATTTTAACAAAGAGTGGATAGGCCATGTACTACATTGGAAAATAAAAGAACAAAATGGAAAAAGCTTGATTAAGTTCCATCAAAATGGATTGACTCCAAATATTGAGTGTTATGAGGTATGCTCTACCACCTGGAATCGATTTATTACCAGTAGTTTAAAAGATTTTTTAGAGGAAGACAAATAAGCTTTTAATAGTAAATCAAATTGTCTTTGTTAAGGTGAAATAGCTGCAACAATCTATTTTTTGAAAATTCAAAACACAAATTAAGTAAATCCATAAACAGGTTCTTACACCTTATTTTGAAAGATTAAGAACAATGCTTTTTAAACTTTTTTCTATTAATTAGAAATACAATAAGAACTGCTATGAAAAGAAAAGCTACCCCAAACAGGTTTAAATAAGAGGGTGTCTAAAAAGTCTTAGTAATTTGATTTGTCAGGTTGAGCACTTCGACTACGCTCAGCATTCAACCTGTCGAAACCAACATTGAGTATCAGTATTTTAAAAATATTTCGACAAGCTCAATATGACATTGAACATACTTTTTAGACACCCTCTTCTGGCACTAACAATTTTATCAATTCTCCTGAAGAAAAAAAGAAAATTACTTCTAAAACCAAAAAGGCTATTATATGGTAGAATAGTATCTTTTTCATAATCATGAGATTCCTTCATTTTGACAAACTCATTGCATGCAAGGTTTATCAGTTCAACTTAAATAACACATCCCGACTCTCAAGTTCACTAAGCAACTCTTGGGATACTTTAACTTTTTGTCGTCTACTTGGCATTTGTAGTTTTATTTGCTCCTTGTTGTCATACACCACAAAATTTAACGCCTGGTTTCCAGGGTGCATTTGCAACAATTCTTTTAAATGCAGAATGTTTTCTTCTTTCAGATCTCTAATATTAAGTTGGATGGATAGTTTTTTAGCATAATTTTCCATAACATCATGCAGCAGCTGAAAACTATTGAACTGCAACCTTGGATCGCTCTTTTTTCCTGTGTCTTTATTAACCCATCCTTCCCGGATAAATGATTTAATAAACACAAAATTGTTCTTCATTAAAAAATGCCTGAATTTTAAATATTCTTCACCAAAAATCCTAAACTCAAAACTATCAGTATAATCTTCAACAGTAAAAAGCCCCCAGCCTTTTCCTTGCTTGCTTACACGGTGTTGCACATCGGTGACGACACCTCCAAAAACAATTTCTCTATTAACATAAGGCTCCAGATTATTGAACATGGCAATGGTACCGTTACAAAACGTTTTCATTTCGGTTTTAAAATCGTCTAACGGATGACCAGAAATATAAACCCCTACAACCTCACGTTCTTGGGCCAATTTCTCCATAGTTCCCCATTCTTCACATGGTGGTACTTGGGGTTCTGCTATTTGCACCTCGCTCGTTGCTCCAAACAAACTCACTTGAGATGAGTTCTCATTTTCTTGGTGCTTACTACCATACTTAACTGCTTTTTCTAAAAAAGTGATATCATCTCCTTCTTTATGAAAATACTGAGCGCGATGCGTATTTCCAAAACAATCGAACCCGCCAGCTAAAGCTAAATTTTCGAAAGCCTTTTTATTTGCAGCCCTTAAATCGATTCGTTTTGCCAAATCGAAAATAGATTTATAGGGGCCATCCTCTTTTCTTTTTTCGACAATAGTCATTACAGCTCCATGACCAACACCTTTAATAGCTCCCATACCAAAACGTACCGCATTATCCTGATTTACAGAAAACTTATAATACGATTCGTTAACATCTGGACCCAATACATCCAATTTCATACGTTTACATTCTTCCATAAAGAAGGTCACCTGTTTAATATCGTTCATATTGTTAGATAGAACCGCCGCCATATATTCCGCAGGATAATGGGCTTTTAAATAGGCCGTTTGATAGGCAATCCAAGCATAGCATGTAGAGTGAGATTTATTAAAGGCATAACTCGCAAAGGCTTCCCAATCTTTCCAAACTTTTTCCAAAATTTTAGCATCATGCCCATTTGCACTCGCCTGCTCAACAAACTTTGGTTTCATTTTATCCAATACCGCAATTTGCTTTTTCCCCATCGCCTTACGTAATACATCGGCTTCACCTTTTGTAAAACCAGCTAATTTTTGAGACAACAACATCACCTGCTCTTGGTAAACCGTAATTCCGTATGTTTCTTTCAAGTACTCCTCCATGGCTGGCAAATCGTACTCAATATCTTCATCACCATGTTTTCTCCTAACAAAACTTGGAATGTATTCCATAGGCCCTGGTCGGTACAAAGCATTCATGGCAATTAGATCTTCAAAAACGGTAGGTTTTAAATCTCTAAGGTGTTTTTGCATCCCAGGAGATTCATATTGGAACACACCAACAGTTTCACCTCGCTGGAATAATTCATACGTCTTTTGGTCATCTAAAGGGAATGTCTCTGGATCTAGTAAAATATCATGTTTTGCTTTTACTATTTTAACGGTATCTTTTATTAAAGTCAACGTCTTCAACCCTAAAAAATCCATTTTTAACAAACCAGCATCTTCAACAACCGAATTATCAAACTGTGTGACATATAAATCGGAATCTTTAGCCACAGATACAGGGACAAACTTGGTGATATCATCGGGAGTTATTATAACCCCACAGGCATGGATACCAGTATTTCTTACCGAACCTTCCAAAGCTCTTGCCGTATTAACCGTTTCTGCCTCTAAATCTGATCCTTCTGAAATATTTAAAAGCTGATTCACTTTTTCTAAGTCTTCAGCACGAAACTTTTTACCTAATTCTTTTTCATCTAAACCAAAAATCTTGTTCAGTTTAGACATGGTTGGAATTAACTTCGCAATTCTATCGGCATCAAAAAGCGGTAAATCCAAAACACGAGCCGTATCGCGAATAGAAGATTTAGCGGCCATGGTTCCATAAGTAATAATCTGAGCTACTTGATTAGCACCATATTTTTCAATAACATAGTCCATGACACGACTTCGTCCTTCATCATCAAAATCAATATCAATATCGGGCATACTAATACGATCTGGATTTAAAAAACGCTCAAAAAGCAAATCGTATTTCATAGGATCAATGTTGGTAATCCACAAACAATAAGCAGCTACCGACCCAGCAGCAGATCCACGCCCTGGCCCTACAGATACATCCATGTTTCGGGCTTCACGAATAAAATCTTCAACAATTAAAAAATATCCTGGATATCCCGTGTTTTCGATAACACTTAATTCGAAATCAAGACGCTCAATAACATCTTCAGAGAGAGGGTCACCATAACGTTTTTTTGCTCCTTCATAGGTTAAATGACGTAAATAGGCATTCTCACCGCGCTTACCCCCATCTATTAAATCTTCTTCATGCTTAAACTCATCGGGGATATCAAAGGCAGGTAAAAGGACATCTCTCGCTAGTTGAAACCCTTCAATTTTATCTACAACCTCCTTAATATTTAAAATGGCTTCTGGCTGATCTTGAAACAATTGTTTCATTTCTTCAGAAGACTTAAAATAATACTCTTGGTTAGGCAATCCATAACGGTAGCCTCTTCCTCTACCTATGGGAGTAGCCTGCTTCTCTCCATCTTTTACACATAGTAAAATATCATGTGCGTTCGCATCGTCTTTCTTTTGGTAATATGTGTTATTCGTTGCGACTAATTTTACATCATGTTTTTTTGCTAATGCTATCAGGGTTGTATTAACGCGATTTTCATCTTCCTGATTATGACGCATAATTTCCACATACAAATCATCTCCAAACTCATTTTTCCACCATAACAGCGCTTCTTCAGCTTGTTTCTCTCCAATATTAAGGACTTTACTTGGTACTTCACCATATAAGTTACCAGTAAGTACTATAATATCTTCCTTATATTCCTGAATAAGTTTTTTATCTATTCTAGGCACATAATAAAAACCGTTAACAAAGGCGTGGGACGATAATTTTGCCAGATTATGATAACCATTTTTGTTTTTAGCTATCAATACAACTTGATACCCATTATCTTTTCTTGATTTATCTTGATGGTTTTCACAAACAAAAAACTCACACCCCACAATTGGTTTTATCAATTGTTTTTCTGAAACTTCTCCTTTAGCTTCAGCCTCCTCTAAAAGCGCTTTTATACTATTATTTTGTTTGTTAACAGCATTTATAAAATGAAATGCCCCCATCATATTGGCGTGATCGGTAAGCGCTACAGCAGACATATTATGAGAGGCAGCGGCAGCCACAATATCACCAACACTCATAGTTGATTGCAATACAGAAAACTGCGAATGATTATGAAGGTGCACAAAACCAGCATCTGCCAAATCGGATATATTTCGCTCTATATCTTCAGTAGAAACCGTGTCTTGTTTAAGGCTATTAATGCGCTCACGAATTTTAGCACTTTCCTTTTTAAGGTTAACATGCTTTAAATTTATAAGCTCAATCTCTTTTGGATTGGCTTCATTAAAGTTCTGAAAATAATCAGGTTCTACATCGAGCTGCTCTTTGGTGTATTCTCCTAAACGAATCAGCTCAAAAAAGCAACGTGTCGTTGCCTCAACATCGGCCGTGGCATTATGGGCTTCGGCAAAAGGCACTTTAAATAAAAATTCATGTAATTCTGTAAGTGTTGGTAACTTAAATTTACCACCACGACCACCAGGGATCTGACATAAACTTGCCGTATGTTCTGTACAGGTATCTAAAACAGGTAATTCCTGTAATGGATTTGAAACATCTCCACGAACAAATTCGGCGCCCATAATGTTTAAATCGAACTTCACATTTTGTCCGACAACAAATTTGGTTTTACTTAAGGCATCATTAAATTTTTCTAAGACCTCAGCTAACGGAATACCTTGTTCCTGAGCTAATTCTGTTGAAATACCATGAACTTTCTCCGCGTCATATGGAATATTAAACCCTTCTGGTTGTACTAAATAATCTTGGTGATCGATACAATTTCCCATGGCATCGTGCAGCTGCCATGCAATTTGAATACACCTAGGCCAATTATCAACATCTGTAATAGGCGCATCCCATCGTTTAGGTAATCCAGTAGTTTCTGTATCGAAAATTAAGTACATAAGCTGCTCTTAGCCTCCCAAAAAGAGAGAAATTAATAGCTTATAAAAATACATAGAAATAATACTTTTTTAAAGTGAAGTTATAAAGAGTTTTAAACAAAAGAACCTTAATTTTAATTGTATTATTTTTGAAAGCATTTTTTATCCTTTATTTATATGAAAATTAAATTATTACTTCTCGGTTTCACTTTTATTCTTTTTAATATCCAAGCTCAAAACATCCATTTATATGTTGGTACATACACCCAAGGCGACAGTGAGGGTATTTACCAACTGGAATTCAATACAGAAAATGGTAATTTAAGCAACAAACAGCTTGCTATAAACATAGACAACCCTTCTTTTTTAGCGTATTCTCCAGATAAAAAATATTTATATTCGGTGAATCAAAGTGAAAACGGGTTCGCATCATCGTATAAAATCAATAACGATGGTACTTTATCACTATTAACAAGAGTACGAAGCAATGGCAAAGGGCCTTGTCATATTTCGATAAATGAAAGTGGTAATAAAATTGTTGTTTCCAATTATACTGGGGGCACCGTATCTATTTATCCTATCAATGAAGATGGCAGCCTAAAAGAAGCTTACCAGATTTTCAATCATAATTCTTTAAATGAAAAGTCACATGCACATTCTGCCAAGTTTTTTAAAGATGACTTATTTGTCGCTGATTTAGGAAGGAATATGTTTTACCAATATAAGCTAAAAGATTCTTCTGATGAATTTATACGTCATTTTTTCATTGAGATGGAAGGCAACCCTGGGCCTCGTCACTTTGAATTAAGCAAAGATGGTCAGTTTATTTACATCATTAATGAATATGGCGGTTCCATAACTTCAATAAAAAGGACCGAGGATGGTTTTAAAAATATAGATTTCGATTCTACTCTTGATGAAAATTATAAAGGCAAAAACAAATGTGCCGACATTCATTTATCCAAAGACGAACGCTTTTTATACGGCTCCAACCGTGGTGAAAATTCTATTGCTGTTTTTAAAAGAAACTTGTCTGATGGCACTGTTAAAAAAATTCAAAACATAAGTGTTCATGGGGATTGGCCACGAAACTTTACATTGGACCCAACTGGCAAATTTCTTTTAGTAGCAAATAAAAAGAGTAACAATATTAGTGTGTTTAAGATAAACAACAAATCGGGAAAACTTACTTTCTTACACGCAACAAATTTGCCAGCTCCAGTTTGTCTATTATTTTAATACATTTTTGCATAATTTCTAATCAAAATATAGCATTGATAATTAAAAAAATATAGTATCTTTGCGCCCTTATTAATAACCGAGGTCGAGAACCTCAAATAATTAATTATTATGCCAGTAAAGATTAGATTACAAAGACACGGTAAAAAAGGAAAACCTTACTACTGGATCGTAGCAGCAGATGCACGTTCAAAAAGAGATGGTAAATACCTAGAAAAATTAGGTGCTTACAATCCAAACACAAACCCAGCAACCATAGAATTAAATATTGATGGTGCGGTACAATGGTTACAGAATGGTGCACAGCCAACTGATACAGCCAAAGCTATTTTATCTTACAAAGGCGCTTTACTTAAAAATCACCTTGCAGGTGGTGTTAGAAAAGGAGCCTTAACTGAAGAACAAGCTGAAGCGAAGTTTAATGCTTGGTTGGAAGAAAAAGCTAGTAAAGTTAGTGCTAAAGCGAATGATGTCGCTAAAGCGGATGCTGATGCCAAAGCAAAAGCTCTTGAAGCTGAAAAAGCTGCCAATGAAGCTCGTATTGCTGCAGCTGCTCCTGTTGTTGAAGAGGAAGTTGCTGAAGAAGAGGCCCCTGCTGCCGAAGCAGAAGCTTCAAAAGAAGAAGAATAAAAAAAGAATTTTTTATACTTTTAAACTCCGATATTTTTATCGGAGTTTTTTTATTTAATCAAACGTTTCCAAGTTTGATTAAATAATTCCCACGAATGTGGAAATCTCATAAGTTTACCAGGATAAACTTAGAAAGGTTCTCGTTTTCACGGGAATGATAAAAAAATCATTTGTCATGCGAAAAGAAGATTGCTTTTACCTAGGTAAAATTGTAAAAAAATATAGCTTTAAAGGAGAAGTTTTAGCCAAACTTGACACAGATCAGCCAGAACTTTATGAGAACTTGGATGCTATTTTCTTAAACTTAAGAAATAACCTTGTTCCTTTTTTTATTGAACGCTCGCAACTTCATAAATCAGAATTACTCCGCATTAAATTTGAAGATATTGATGAGGAAGCTGATGCAGATGCTATAATGAAAAGTGATTTATACTTACCACTCGATATGCTCCCTAAACTCGAAGGCAATAAGTTTTATTTCCACGAAGTTATTGGTTTTTCGGTTGAAGATGTAAATCGTGGAAAAGTAGGAACTATAAAAGCCATAAACGATTCTACCGCTCAAGCGCTTTTTGAAATAGATCGAAACGGCACTGAAATTTTAATTCCTATGAATGATGAATTTATAGTTAAGGTGGATAGAGAAAATAAGACTATTTTGGTAGAAACACCAGAAGGGTTAATCGACTTATATCTATAGAAGATATTTGATATTAAAAAATTAATCGGCAACAATCAATTCTTTTTTTATTGAACGTACTCCGTATTGAATATTATCCTGTTGCTTTATCAATAATCTGCAAAGTGATAAAGACAGATTAATTTCTCTAAGTAATTCATTATATTTTTCTAAACATAATAACTCAATTTTACAGATCGCATTTAACAAATCACTATGGTTTTCCATCCTTAATAAATTACTAAAACTCTTCATATAAAGTTGGTATATCCTTCTTGACATGATATCCTCTTTGGCATTGGCATCAAGTTTTTTTATCTCATTTTGCAACATTTTACCAAAGTTATATCGCTCTAAACTTTTTTCTTTTAAAACGGCCTTTACATCTATATTAGAAACTTTTTCGCAAGCTTTCGTATAGACTTTTTCGATGGCTTCATTCATTAAAAACACGTCATTTAACTTTACTAAAATTTTATTTTCTTTTTTCATTTTTTTAATACAATATAAGCCATTATTTTTATATACGTAAATTATAAAACAAACGGATATCTTTAGTATTAATTTTAATATAATTTTAAGATTTTTTCCGTCATCTCATTTTTTTATTTTATACTATTGCCATAAATTTCAAACATCATTTCATGTCTAAAAAGCCTTTTGTTTTCAAACAATTTGAGATAAATCAGGAACAATGCGCCATGAAAATTGGCACCGACAGTGTTTTACTTGGTGCTTGGACATCTATTGAAACCCACCCGTTCTCTATACTTGATATCGGAGCTGGCACAGGTATTTTGTCGCTTATGTTAGCACAACGAAGTCATGCAGAAATTATTGATGCCATAGAAATTGATGATCAAGCTTACGAGCAATGTGTTGATAATTTTGAACAATCACCCTGGGGAGACCGCTTGTTTTGCTACCATGCTGCACTTGAAGAATTTGTTGATGAAATAGATGACAACTACGATCTCATCATTTCTAACCCGCCTTTTTACTCCCCTTCTCAGGCTTTGCCGTTTCTCTCAAAAGGGGAAAAACCAATGTCTAATGCTCGAAAAACAGCAAGATTTCAAGACGCTATGCCTTTTGATCATTTAATTGAAAGTGTCTCAAAATTGTTATCTAAAAATGGTATATTTTCTGTGATCATTCCATTTAAAGAGGAAGAAAAACTCATTAATTTAGCTTCAAAATTTAAACTTATCCCAAATAGAATACTGCATGTAAAAGGAACTCCAGTTTCTGAAATTAAACGAAGTTTGATCGAATTCTCTTTTCGAGAAAGTGAAAAAAAAATAGATAGTCTTGTTATTGAAACATCGAGACACGAGTACACTAAAGATTACACAAATCTTACCAAAGATTTTTATCTAAAAATGTAATCGAATCGGTAGGAATTAATTAAATTTGAGTCTTTAAAATATTGATTTAACAAAAAAATAGCTTTTTTATTAATAATTTTATTTTAAAACAGACTTAAATTTAGTTTTTATGCGACCAGACTTATTCGAAGCTCCAGACTATTATAACCTTGATGAGCTACTTACAGACGAACATAAATTAGTGCGTGATGCTGCCCGCGAATGGGTTAAACGTGAAATCTCCCCGATTATTGAAGATTATGCACAAAAAGCAGAATTTCCAACACAAATTATTAACGGATTAGCAGAAATAGGTGCTTTTGGTCCTTATATCCCTATGGAATATGGGGGTGCAGGATTAGACCAAATTTCTTATGGTTTAATCATGCAGGAAATAGAACGTGGCGACTCTGGGGTTAGAAGTACAGCTTCGGTACAGTCTTCTTTGGTTATGTACCCCATCTGGAAATATGGCAACGAAGAACAACGTCAAAAATACCTGCCAAAATTAGCAAGCGGCGAATGGATTGGCTGTTTTGGTCTAACCGAACCCGATCATGGAAGTAATCCGGGAGGTATGATGACAAACTTTAAGGATATGGGTGACCACTATCTTTTAAATGGTGCCAAAATGTGGATTAGCAACGCCCCATTTGCACAAGTGGCTGTTGTTTGGGCAAAAAATGAGGAAGGACGTATTCATGGTTTAATCGTAGAGCGTGGTATGGAAGGTTTTACAACGCCAGAAACTCACAATAAATGGTCTTTACGAGCTTCTGCTACTGGCGAACTTATTTTTGACAATGTAAAAGTGCCTAAAGAGAACGTACTACCTAACAAATCTGGACTTGGTGCCCCGTTAGGATGTCTAGACTCCGCACGTTATGGTATTGCCTGGGGCGCTATTGGTGCTGCTATGGATTGTTATGATACAGCGCTTCGGTATAGCAAAGAACGTATGCAATTTGGAAAACCTATTGGTCAGTTTCAATTACAGCAAAAAAAATTGGCAGAAATGATTACCGAAATTACCAAAGCCCAATTATTAACCTGGCGACTTGGTGTTTTACGTAACGATGGTAAAGCAACCTCAGCACAAATATCCATGGCAAAACGCAATAATGTAGACATGGCCATTAATATTGCACGAGAGGCCAGACAAATACTTGGCGGCATGGGTATTACGGGAGAATATAGCATTATGCGTCATATGATGAATCTTGAAAGTGTGATTACTTATGAAGGTACCCACGATATTCATTTATTAATTACTGGATTAGATGTGACGGGATTGAATGCTTTTAAGTAGATTTTTCTACTTTAATGAATCTCCTTCATGTACAGTCATTTTAAGCAAATCATACTTTTTGCTTATTTCTTTTATACTAATAGAATCACCTCTTAAGTGTGAATTAAAAAATGCTATGACAAGCTCATTAGTAATTTTAACACCTAATTTAACATCAATATTACCAGTTTGCGCTAACTCTTTAACTGGAATCATAAAAGGGATGTCCATGAAATTTGGGTGCGCTGCGGTTAACAGTTTTGCCTCATAAAAATAATTGGTACTTTTATTTTTATAAACATGCAAGTTAACATCTTCGTGATTCTCTCCCCAATCTGAAGAAAGATATAAAAAGGGAGTTTGATAAATAGTATCCATCATTTCGCCCCATTGCACACCGTCAATATTTGCAGATGCTTTTATTCTGGCATCTTCAATAGTTGCCTGTCCAGCAGCTCCACCACCACGAGAGTGTCCAAAAACACCTATTCTATCTAAGTCTAATTTTCCTTTAAAAAAACCCTCATTATTCCAATATTCTAATTGATCTAAAGTGTATGTAATATCCTTAGCCCATCTTTTTATCATTTTCGTTGCAGCATAGCCTTTAGATGCTTCTCTAATAATAGAATGCCGTTCTTCAAAAGGAAGATTTTTTTTGAAAGCTTCTCTAATAGGAGTAATATGTTTCATGGAATTTACATTTTGGGTAGCCTGAAAGTCATAATCAAAAAAGACTTCTTTACCATTAGGAAAAACAGCCCCCAAACTCTCATAGGTATGATTCATATTTAAAATGATGTAACCTTGACTAGCTATTTCAGTTAATAATGTATAGTAACCTGAAGCATTGGAACCATAACCATGAGAAAAGATTAAAACTGGAAAAGATTCATTAGCTATTGGAATGTTTGGATAAACATGCGTTTTTACTTCATCTAAATAATTTAATGCTGTAGTTGGCATAAAGCCCAGGTACTTATTTACAAAACCAACTCTATTGGCATGGTCTAGATAAGGTTCTTGTTTTCTATTGGTACTTGAAAGAGATGGATACCAAACCTTAATCATGAGCTCCCTCTTATCTCCTTCATTCTTGGTTATTACCTCATCAATATTAGTCTTTAAATGTATTTTATAAGTTCCCACTGTATATTTACCTGTTGGTTCAGGAAGTTGAAATACAGGAAGTATATTTGGCAAAACCCACCCAGGAATCAATAGCAATACAACAACTACATAACCAACAATTCTTAAAAAAGTTAATTTATAATTAGTTATTGCGTTTGTTGAAATAATCCGATATAAAATAATAATTAATAATAGATAGACTGGAAACATTTGCCAACGCCAACCCTCTATTAATAAATGCGATACCAAAATAGTAACTAAAGCAGCTAATAAATATTTCTTTTCTAATATTTTAAGTAATATACGTTTTGTAAAAGGCAGGAAGGTTACCAATAACAATAATACTATTTCTAAATATCTCATTTCGTTTTTATGTTTATGAATTTAATTTTACTTTCAATAATAAATAAAACACATATGATACAATGAATATACCCAATCCATAGATTGCTGGTATAGCTGATACTGCAATGCCCTTAAAGAGGAAATCAGCATCTACATTACCCCAATTTTCAATAGACTCAAATCCTTCATACAATCCAACAATTTGCCCTAATAAACCTAAAGTCAATGCAAATAATCCAATGTGAAATATATAATCAAAACTTTGTTTCGCAGCTTCTTTTGATGAGAACTTATTAGCAAAAAGAAACGAGATATTTTTAGCTATTATTATAATGTTTATTAACAACAAAAGTGTTAAAGGCAACATAAACACATATCCTCCTTTGTTCAAAAAATCAATCATAATTTGTCTTAGAAATCAATTTTAATTAATCCAAATTTAGAAATAATAAAGATTAATTCGGCATGTTAAATCCGTCCCTAAACTGGTTATTCACCTACAAAAAAGTCTTTTTTAAAAAAATTGTAGAATCTTTGTTTTTAGAATTCTATTTTTATGTACAAACGTATATTATTACATTTTTTATTTTGGATTGCCAATAGTGTTTTAATTGCACTTTTAATTGGTGTAAAACAAAACATGTATTTTGCAATAGTTTTTACTAGCTTACTAACACCCATAATAATAGCCACTTCTTACCTTATTAATTATTGGCTATTTCCAAAATACTTATTCAAAAAACAATTCTTAAAATTTATATCATTTGGATTGTTTATTACTATTATTTCTATATACCTAGAAACTCTAATTATCCTATGCCTTCTTATTTGCTTAGGCAACTATTCTTTTAAGAACATGCCTGCTTACAGTTACAATATTGAACAATTAGCTATTGTATTATTTTTTATTGTATTTCTAAGTAATTTAATATACCTCATTAGAAGATGGTCGGTTAAAGAAGAAAATTTAGAGCCATTAATTCAATTTAAATCAAACAGAAAAACGGTTCAACTTTTAGAGTCAAAAATCAATTATATTGAAAGTCAGGGCGATTATGTTAAAATATATAGTGAAGAAAAAATATTTACAACCAGAGAAAAGATAAGTAAACTTGAAGATAGACTTTCGTCAAGCTTTATTAGGGTTCATAGGTCTTATCTAATAAACATAACAAAAATAGAATCTTTCAACAACACCAAAATAGTAATTTTTGGAAACGAAATCCCCATTAGTAGAAAATATAAGCCAAACGTTTTAGAAAAATTAACTTCACCAAACTAAGAAATCTTTGAAGCGCACAATAGTTATTCCTCCTTTCTAACCACCAGTTTCTTACTACATCGTTTGAGTAAAAAATTTGTAGGCAACATGACTTTTGACAGCTTTTTTAAAACATCCTAAATATAACTTTGCTATGAATTATAATGAACTATAAATAGTTAGCAAAGTTAGAACCTATGGAAAAACTAAGAAAAGACATTGTTCAATCTATCAACTTAAAGTTAGCATCTATTGGACAACCAACCTTCAAAGATGAAGAAGGTAGCAAAGAAACGTTTTGCGACCCTAAGTTTGAAGAATTAACTAACGGATTAATAAAGAGCATTCAAGAAAACTCAAGGCTTCTGGCTAATCATCAATCACCTGCTGACTCCAGAATACAAAACTTCATTAATGATTATCTAAAAGATGTTTCTTTTGATAAACCTTACACGTTACCAAATGATACGCTTATTTTATCAAAAAAAGGACAAGCCAGAGAAGCCAGTTTACCACCAGATGGAAATTCTTTTCAAAGCGATTTAGTTAATTCCAAAAGACTAAAGCAAGGTATTTTAAACAACCCTTTACACGATAAAAGAACAACAAAAGGAACCTTTCACATTGTAGAAGGCGACTTACCAGTTCCACTGGACAAAAAAGAAGTTCCTAAAATTGTATTAGCACACTTTTTAAATGCTGCTTTTAATGCACCAGATGATTTAAAAGTTTTACCATTCACAGCCAACAAAAAAGAAAAGGCCAAGGTTATGGTCTCAATGCTGCTCAGGCCCATTGTTTGTCCCGAAGTAAAAGGTATTATTAAAGAAAAATCTTTAGAGGTTCGCTTTTTTGTGCCAGGGAATTTAGTGAGCAACTTAGATTTTGTTGAAAACATTTTTGGCAATGCAGGCAACCCAAACCTAGCTAAGAATGATGCTGCTTTAGATACCGAGCATTGGACAGGCCATACTGGGTGTATTATTTTAGCACCTCATTTAAAGTCCTTAAAGAAAAAAGATGTGGGGTTACCGCATTACGATCATGCTACAGAACGTCAACGAAAAGACGGCATGTGCTGGAAAGATGAAAATGAACTCTATAATGATGGTGGAGCCTTTAAAATAACCTGTAGAGATGAACGTGGTGTTGTGGTTACCTTGATTGCAGACAACTACTACGGTTATTCTAAAAAGGAAATTAAAACCCAAATAAGTTATTCGGCAAATCTTTATGGTTTAGTAGAAGAGGAACATGCTGGTGGTGCTATTGCCTATGCAAGACGTATCATGGGAGATACCGTAAATGGTAAAGATTATTCTCGAAGTTATGGACTAGACCACACCTTTGAAGAGGTAAAAACCTTATTGGCAGATCGAATTGATATAAAACCAGAAAATTATGCGGTAGATAAGAAATACCCAAATGTTGTTTATATTCCAGAATCTGCATATTTCAATATCAACAAAAATAGTATCACATGGGATTATAATGGTAAAGAACAAAAGTTAATATTGTCCCCATTTAAAACCTATGTACACCCATCAGGGAATAAATTACGATTAGAAAAACATCCATCTATCAACTTATGGCGTATCGTAGAAACATTTCCAGAAGGTATCTTTTGTCATAAGCCTTGTACCGTATCTGGTGGTGGAAAATCAGAGATTTCAAAATCCATGCAAAATGCTATTACCTATGGTACGTTCAATATTCATAATATTGAGGAGGATTTCAAAAAAGCTGACGAAATTATTGAATTCGATTATTCTACAAGATGGAAAACAGAAGATCCTAATAGACCCAAATCAAGGTCGTTCTTAAGTGAAAAAAGAACCTTAGGGTCTGTGGTAAAATTATTAACACCTTCTGAAGAGAACTCAGATGAATTCAATGAGTGGCTAAAAAATATTCCAGTACACATACGTTCCTTAGTTCTTTTTGTAAAACGTTTATTCAGACAAGCTCACGGCGCCAACCTTAACTGGAAAGACATGATGTCTGTCGAGATTATTAATGGTGTAAAAGGGACTTCGTTAATTTACAACAACAATCCTGTTGTTGGTAGTTATGTTCGTATCGGGTTCAACCAAAACGGCAACTGGATGCTTAACAAACTGCGTTCTGATTTCTCTGCAAGTGAAAAAATTCAAACCGAAGATGATATTTCTGCATCTATTACGCTTCCAAGAGACCAGTTTAAAGACTTGAATCCAGAATACAACAACCCTAGTGTAAAAGTATTAACTAATTGTGAAGCACATTTATTCCAAAGACCCGATGAGGCCATTGTTAGAGGTTATGATAAAATTGCCGAATTAGATATTATTTCAGATGGCAGATTCTTAACAAATTATGAAATGTTAACAAAAGAAGATGCTATTGCGATATATGAGGACACTATAAATTTTGACAAATACACACAACCTGTTAAGGATTTTATACTTGAAGTTATTAATAGCGAAAATGATGACGAACAGTTTGTATTACCGTCTCACCCAAGAATTATTGAAGATGGTCTACCAACTAAAAACCCGCGTTATTTAGAACCAAACAGGTTTTACAATGAAACAGAAGCCTCGTATATCTCTAATATAGGCGTGCGCTTACGCAGAAAAATCAAACCTGAAGACCCTGTTATTCACGTCGTAAATGCTGTACTTCCCGGCAGAAGAAACAACCCTGTAGATAGAGAAGCTGGTATTAGACCATTAGCAGTTTACAACCCGATTCACTATCAAGAAACACCAGAGTTATTTATGGACTTTATCTGTAGTTTAACAGGTAAGTCACCATCAACAACAGGCGCAGGATCGGAAGGTGCTTTAACAAAAGCCCCGTTTAACATGTTAACGCCTACAACCGATTTAAATAATGCCCTATTATCACATATTTTAACAGAATCTAACGGATTTAGTACGGCTGCTGGTTATGTAGGCGCTGAAAACAAGATAGACCACGATGTAAGCTTATTAATTCCAGAGATTTGGGCACGTTTAGAACCAGAGAACAGAGACCCTCAAAAACTAATTGCTGATGGTTCCTTAGAAAAAATTGAAGATTTTGAGTTTAATGGTGAAACCATTTTAGCAAGCCGTTTAGGATACAGAATTACCAAAACATTCTCCCTAAGATGTTTAAATCGTTTATTTGATGAACCAATTGCCGTTTTTAATGAAAGGATGTTAAAACCTGAACTGCAAGGTATGGAGGATTACGTAGATGGCATAAAAAACATTGTTGAAGCTCAGCAAAAAGTGGCTATAAGTTATTTCGAAGATGGTAGCATAGAATCTGCTATACCACCACTAAAAATCTTATTGCACATGATGGCCTATGGCAATTATGAAGGAAAAGACATCAGTGATCCTGAGTTACGTAAATATTTTAACAGAGATTACGTATTAAATAGTGACTGGTATAAAGAAAGACTGGTATTGAAACAACAAAAAGATATCCGTTTTTATGATTCGCAAATCACTTATTTAGAAGCCTTCATTTCAAACCCGAACAATAATGTTTTAGTAGCCGAAATGAAAATTAAAGATCGTTTGGAATCTGTAAAACAATTATATAATCGAGTTAAATCCGACTCATATTTAAACAGTTTAATTGGTACTATTGGAGCAGATCCTTTATACAGGAAGTAACATAATACCTTGAATTGCGTTTTTCAATGAGGTCTGAAAAATCTATTTTGGTTTTTCAGACCTTTTTTATATAAAAAAAGAGAAATCCGTATACGCAGAGTTAAGAGTCACAAACATATTATTTACTTACACATAGCACAGATAAAATTCTATTGAAATATTATGTTTCAATCCTTTTAAAATTAGTAAATTTCCACCGAGTTTCCAATGCTTATTTACATTAATGGTTAACGATTTACTAAAACAAAATATAAAGAAAAATGCCCAACTCTCTAATTCAGAATTAGAAGAAATCTGTAAATACTTTTATCCTCAGTCTATTAAAAAAAAGGCTTCTCTACTAACCCAAGGTGAAATATGCAAATTTGAAGGCTTTGTTTTAGAAGGCTGTTTTAGAATCTTCACCATCGATAAAAAAGGCAATGAAAACACCTTATATTTTGCCACGAGAGATTGGTGGTTAATGGATATTGATAGTTTCATGAACCAAACACCATCGAATTTAAATATACAAGCCCTGGAAGACAGCAAAGTACTTTTAATTAACAGAACCGATAAATTGGCGCTTTACGAATCTATCCCTATCGTTGAGAAATTATTCAGAGTGATGTCTCAAAAAGCGCTAGTTGCATGGCAGCGTCGTTTAATTAGAAATCATTGCGAAACGGCAAAAGAACGCTATCATTACTTTGCAAATACCTATCCGAACATCGCTTCCAAACTCACCGACAAACAAATTGCCAGCTATTTGGGTATTACGCATGAGTTTTTAAGTAAAATTAAAAAACAATCTTAAATCCAGTGAAATTTTATCAAGTTGAACTTGTTCAACTATTTTCTCAGAATGGTTTATAATTTTTGTATTTATAAAACGATAAACAGAATTATGAACTTACTTAAACCATTAAAAATTTGTATCATTACATTGACACTAGCATTACTATCAAATACGGTACATGCCCAAATTACTAATGATATTACTCACAATGAAGCTTTTAAAGCCCTTTTAGCTGCCAAGAAAAAAGCCGAAGACTCGAACGTATTGGTAAATATTGCAGTAGTAGATGCTGGTGCTAATTTAAAAGCCTTTATAAGAATGGATGAATCTTTTCTAGGAAGCATCGATGTAGCCATTAAAAAAGCAAAAACGGCAAGGTATTTTAATATTGATACTGGAAAATTGGGAGAACTAACGCAACCAGGAGGCATAATTTACAATATAGAACATTCTAATGATGGTTTAATTACGTTCCCTGGCGGCATACCTATAAAAAATAAAGAAGGTAAAATTATTGGTGCCATTGGTGTGAGCGGTGGTACTATTGATCAAGACAGAGCTATTGCTACTGCTGGTGCAGCATCTATCTTATAATAACTAAATTTGAAATATAAAATATATAAACCCATGAAAAAAGCAATTTTCATTTTAGCATTGTTTTTATCCCATGTTTGTTTTGCTCAAACATCTGACGATTTAATGCTTTACCGTAAAGATTTTAAAAATATTTCTGCACAAAACACAGTAACTGTAACGAGCTACAAAAAAGGAAGTTCAGATTATGTATACGTTGGAGGTTTTGGCAATATTGATGTATATAGCCTTGATAAAGAAGGTATGCTTACGCCTATTAGCAATCATGAGCTGTACAAACAAAAAGGCCCTGCAAGAGGTATGGTGGCCGACAATATTAATGGTACAGATTTCTTATTTGTAGCCAATAAATACGGTAATGTTATAGAAACCTTTAAAATTTTAGATAACGGTTCTATTGAACGTGTTGCTCTGGTAGAAGATACTGAAGACACTCACCTTGCTGTTGCAATTACACTACAAGTAGTGCATATGAAAAATGCATCTTACCTATTTGTTGGAGGGCTTGAAGATACGCCTGGGTTAAGCTGTTTTAAAATTCAAGATGATGGAAAGTTAACACATGTACAATCTATGAAAGATGATGACAAACTTCATACAGATGGTATTATTGGCATGTATGTTCATAAAATTAAGGGTAAAACCTTTTTATATACAAGTGGATTTCAAGACAATGGTGTAAGCAGCTTTAGAATTTATGATGATGGAACGTTCAAAAATGTGAACAACATAAGTGATAATACCAAAGATAGATTCTTAACTGGTGCTTATCCTGTAACTGGTGTAACTTTAGGCGATAACAATTATGTAATTGTTGGGCACAGACACCATAAATATTATAAAAGAAGTGGTTTTATTAAAAAGACAGATTTTGTGTATCATGGTGATGCCGTAAGTGTTTTTAAAGTGAATAAAAAGGGGGCTTTAGTACCTCATTCTATTTTAAAAGATGATGAAAACACCAAGTTGCAAGGACAAACAAGAATAGAGGTAGTTTCAGTAGATAATAACGAAGCAGTAATAGCTGTAGGCACCAGAGATGATGAAGCTATTCAACTTTGCAAATTAAGTGAGGCGGGTGTCTTAACCCCAATCAACTATTTAGAAACTGGCTTCTCTATCTATTATGGTTTAAGATCTCATAAAATTGAAGATACCAATTTCTTAATTGCTGGGTCTTTCAGGTTTGACTTTGGAAAGGTAGCAACTTATAGAGTAGCACCAAAAATAGAAAGAGAAGGAAAAGTTTTACGACATATTGTAAATCTAAAATATAAAGAAGAAGCCTCTCAAAAACAAATAGATGAAGCTGTTAATATATTTTTAGAGCTCAAAAATAAAATTCCAGAAATAGCTGATATAGAGTGGGGTGTGAATGATAGTACAGAAGGCCATAGTGATGGTTTTACCCATTGTTTTACCCTAACCTTTAATGATGAACACGCTAGAGAAATTTACTTATTTCACAAAGCACATTTAGACCTCATTAGTAAAGTAGGCCCAATTATAGGTGGTGTTTTAGTAATGGATTATTGGACAAAAAAATAATTAAAAAAGCATATGAGCAATTTAAAACATAAAAAAGCCATTATAACCGGTGGTAGTAGAGGCTTAGGAAAAGCAACAGCGATAGCATTTGCTAAAGAAGGCATTGATGTTGCCATAACAGGCAGAAATGAAACGGTTTTAAAGAAAACCACTGAAGAATTAAAAACATTTGGCGTAAACGTCACCTATGCTGTATTTGATGTTGGAAATTACAAGGAGGTAAAAAGTAATATTAAAAACATTATTAATACTTTAGGAGGTGTAGATATTTTAGTAAATAATGCTGGTATTGCTGCTGTTGGGTCTTTTAACGATATGCCTGTAGAACAATGGAGCGAAATGATTCAAACCAACGTCATGGGTATGTATTATGTTACTAAAGAAGTATTACCTTATTTATTAGACAAAAATGAAGGTGATATTTTTAATGTAGCTTCTACAGCTGGTTTAAATGGAAATGCAAATATATCTGCTTATTCGGCATCAAAATTTGCCGTAATAGGTATGTCTGAATCTTTAATGAAGGAAGTCCGTAAAAACAACATAAGAGTCATCACTTTAACACCTAGCACCATAGAATCAGATATGACAATTGATCTAGGGATTGCAAAAGAAGGATCTCATGAAACAGTACTTCAGCCAGAGGATTTTGCAGAATTAATTCTATCAGGTTTAAAACTTCCAAGAAGAGCTATGATGAAAAGTGCAGCTTTATGGTCTACAAACCCATAAATTTAACTAAGTAGGACACTTGACAAACATAAACTTATGAAAAGCCTCTACAAACAGAGGCTTTTCTTATTTAACCACATTTTTTAAAGTTGTATCTTTAAAAGAAAAATGACATTGAAAACCTCTTTACTATGTCTTGGTATATTTACTATAGTTTGGTTTAGTTGCTCTTCATCAGACGTTGATAAACTAAGCGATGAAGAAATAGATTCTGAAATACCCAAAGATGACTCTCATGAGGATACTATTATAAAAATAATTTCACTTGGAGATAGTTACACTATTGGAGAAAGCGTTTGTGATACTTGTAAATTCCCCGAACAACTTAAAGACAGTATTATTAAAAAAATAGGCAAGAATAATGTAACCTTAAAGGTTATAGCACAAACTGGCTGGACTACCACTTTTTTAAAAGACGCCATTGAAAAAGAAAATTTAATCGAAGACTATGACTTAGTAACCTTACTTATAGGTGTTAACAATCAATTTCAACGTAAACCATTTAGTTTATTCGAAGAAGAATTTCCTCAATTAGTAAATACTGCTATAAAACTCACTAAATTAAATAAGGAAAAGCTCATAGTAGTTTCTATCCCTGATTATGCTTTTACACCTTTTGGCAATGGAAACACAAATATTTCTGAAGATTTAGATAAGTACAATACCTACATTGAAAACTATTGTAAACAGTACAGCATTACATATGTTTATATAACAGATATTACTAGAGAGGGTTTTCAAAAACCAGAATTAGTAGCTAATGATGGTTTACATCCATCTACAATTGCCTATTCCCATTTTGTAAGTCGCATGCTACCAAAAGCCCTTGAAAAAATTGGATACAATACAAATTAATAATGTCTATATTAGCCCAAAGTACAAAGGCAAATGTTTTCATCTAAAAAACGCTTAGACCACGCTTATAAAAATGCTAAAGTTATTTCATTTAATGACTCTAGTAAATTTATTTTATTTAGTGATTGCCACCGTGGAGACAATAGTTTTGCAGACGACTTCGCTAATAATAGAAATATTTACTTCCATGCCTTAAAGCACTATTCCAAAGAAGGCTTTCAGTATTGTGAACTTGGTGATGGCGATGAGCTTTGGGAAAACATTTCGTTTACATCAATTCTTAATGCGCATAAGAATGTATTTATGCTTATGAAACAATTTCATAAGGAAGGTAAACTACACATGATTTGGGGCAACCATGATATGGTTTATAGAAATCCAAATTATGTAAAAAAGCATTTGTCTTCTTATTTTGACCCAAAAATTGGTGAAGACGTAGAGCTTTTTGGTAATATTGTATACAATGAAGCCATTATTTTAAAACATTCCGAAACAGGACAAGAACTTTTTTTAACCCATGGCCACCAGGCCGATTGGTGGAATTTTTTATTTTGGAAGTGGAGTAGGTTTTTAGTTAGAATTCTTTGGAAACCCTTAAATGTTATGGGGATTGCAGACCCAACAAGTCCTGCTAAGAATTACAAAGAACTTATAAAAGTAGAGCGTAGAACTAAAAAATGGATTAGCGAAAACAATAATTTATTAACTATTGTCGGGCATACACACAGGCCTCGTTTTCCAGAACCAGGAGATATCGCTTTTTTTAATGATGGGAGTTGCGTACACCCAAGAAGCATTACGGGTATTGAAATTGAAAAGGGTGAAATCTCATTAATCAAATGGCATATCGCCACCAAAGACGATGGCACACTTCAAATTGTTAGAACGGTACTTGAAGGTCCTAGAAAATTGATTGATTATAAAACTGAATAAGAATGAGGATCTTTTTATTTACTATCTTCTATCTGGCTCCATTTATAGCAATTTGCCAAAATGTGTCGAAAATAAATAAAAACTTGGAATTATCAGACTCTCTTACATTTCAAAAAGAAGTTCGATTATACAAAAGATTTGGAGTTTCGAATTATACATCCGTTCTTAGAATTTATATGGATAATGCAAATGAATGGAAAGCCGAATTCTATGAACATTGGTTCATGACTAACAATGAAAAAGGATTCAATTCTAAAAAAAGACATCTAAAACCGAAAACTGATATAGAACTAATTTACCTAAACCTTAAACTTAATCACATTCTTGATTTGCCAGATATGAATAGTATTAATTGGAAAATGGTTGATAAAGGAAAAGTTATAACTATTCAAAGAAAGATAAACAATAAAGGGGATAAAAAAATAAACTATGAATTAGAAGGTCGAAAAAAACATAATATTGTCGATGGTTATGTTATCAAAGTTCAAATTTCTGATTACAAAAACAATGAATTCTCCTTTTCAAATCATATCGAATATCTAAAACTATATCCAGAAATAGACGAATTGATTTTTTATTCTGAAATAACTAATCTTTTAAGTAATGAATTTGGTGTTTGGAAATAAGTATTAAAAAAGCTAATACAATATATGCTTCAAAAGAGATATAAAGGCTTTTTAAAAACGCCATGTTTATGGCACAATGATGCCATTCTTAAATTGGAACAGTTTGAAGTTAATTCCATATTTAACAAAATTAATATTAACATTGATGAAAAACTACGTTTGGGCAAATATGTTGAACGCCTTGTTTCTTTTCAATTAAACCAACATAAGAACATTTCTATTTTAGCTGAAAATGTGCAAATTCAACATCACAAAGTAACTTTAGGAGAATTAGACTGTTTACTACTTAAAAATAATAAACCCATACATCTAGAGATTATTTATAAATTCTATCTCTACGATCCTTTAGTGGGAGAGACGGAAATCGAGTATTTTATTGGTCCTAACAGAAAGGATTCTTTAAAAGACAAAATATCCAAACTAAAAGATAAACAATTACCACTCTTGCATTCCAATGAATGTAAGCATTACCTAAAAAGTCTTAGTATAAAAACAGCTGATATTTCCCAACAGGTCTATTTTAAAGCCCAATTATTCCTCCCTTATGCCAACCAAGATATACATCTTAAAACATTAAATAACGCCTGCGTTGTTGGGTTTTATATTACTAAAAATGAACTGAGAAAATTTACCAATTGTAAGTTTTATATCCCCAAAAAGAAGGATTGGTTGGTAATTCCATACACTCGCGTAAAATGGTTAAGCTTTAATGAGTTTATACTAATCGCTAAAGATTATTTCGAGCAACAATTTTCTCCATTGTTCTGGATAAAATTTAAAAATGGAGAATTAAAAAAAGTGTTTCTGGTTTGGTGGTAATCAGTATTAACTCTCAGGAGCCAATTCCACCTCTAATCCCTCCATATCTGGAGTCATTTGGATTTGACAACCTAAACGTGAATTATCTTGAACATCAAACGCTTCAGAAAGCATGGCTTCTTCGTCATCAGACATTGGCGGTAACTCAGTATCACTCTTAACATAACATTGACAGGACGCACACATAGCCATACCTCCACAAACACCAATAGTCCCTTCTGGAGCCAGTTCGTAAGTCCTTACAACTTCCATAAGATTCATTGCCATATCTGTTGGTGCGACTATATCATGAGTTACACCATCTCTATCTGTTATTTTTATATTAATGTCTTCCATTGTTAAATTTTTATACTTTCTCGAATAAAAAGCATTTCACAATTCGTGCCGCAAATTTAAACTTTCTGAATTATTTAAGGGTAAGTTTTTCCTATTATTTTAGTAGGAATTAAAAAAAAGAGATTAAATTTCAATATTAATAACCTGTTCTATTTGAGGTGCATACTTTTTAATGGTCATTTCGACGCCAGATTTTAAGGTCATTTGGTTAACACTGCAACCTACACAAGCCCCTTGTAGCTGTACTTTAACTAAAGTATCATTTTCTATTGATAGCAAAGAAATATCACCACCATCACTTTGTAAAAAAGGACGAATCTCATCCAAGGCTTTCTCAACATTTACTTTAAGTTCTTCTGAAGTCATCTGTTACTATACTACTTTTTAACCGCTGAACACCCAGCCATTGTTGTTATTTTAATTGCTTCTGTAGGAGGCAGATCATCGTTTCGTCTAACTACTTCTTCTACTACATTTTGAGTTAGTTTTTCAAAAGCTTGTTCTAACGCTGTAGCTGTTTGTAAAGCTGCTGGACGCCCAACATCTCCTGCTTCTCTAATACTTTGTACCAAAGGCAGTTCTCCTAAAAATGGTACTTTTAAATCTTCTGACAAATTTTTAGCACCTTCTTTTCCAAAGATATAATACTTATTATCTGGTAATTCTTCAGGTGTAAAATAAGCCATATTCTCTATAATTCCTAATACAGGTACATTTATGCTTTCTTGTTGGAACATTGCCACTCCCTTCTTAGCATCTGCTAATGCTACGTTTTGTGGCGTACTCACAACAACAGCTCCTGTAATTGGAAGGGACTGCATAATACTTAAATGAATATCGCCCGTTCCTGGAGGCAAATCCAAAAGCAAAAAGTCAAGTTCCCCCCAATGTGCATCAAAAATCATTTGGTTTAATGCTTTTGCCGCCATAGGACCTCTCCAAACCACTGCTTGATTAGGCTGTGTAAAAAATCCAATAGATAATATCTTTACCCCATAATTTTCTATAGGTTTCATTTTAGACTTTCCACCAATATTCACTGCTAAAGGCTTTTCAGCTTCTACATCAAACATAATAGGAATAGAAGGCCCATAAATATCGGCATCTAAAACACCTACCTTAAAGCCCATCTTCGCTAAAGTTACTGCTAAGTTGGCTGTCACAGTAGATTTACCTACACCTCCTTTGCCTGAGGCTACTGCTACAATATTCTGAATACCTGGAATAGGTTTTCCTTTAATAACATTTGCTTTTGGCTTCGCTGGAGCATCAACTTTTACATTTACGGTTATTTTAGCTTTTTCATAAACCTGTTCATGTATCGTTTTTAAAATATCTACCTCTGTACGTTTTTTTGCTTGTAAGCTAGGGTTTTTAATAGTAATATCTACAATAACCTCATCTCCAAAGGTGATAACGTTTTTTACAGCACCGCTTTCAACCATGTTTTGTCCTTCACCTGGTACGGTTATAGATTCAAGCGCTTTTAATATATCTTGTTTATTGAGCTTCATTAACTAAAAGTTCTACATTATGAAATCCCAATATAAAATTGGGACAAATTCAATCAATTTAGTTTGATTCGCCTTAACTTTCGAACTAAAAGCTTTACTAATTAAGAATCGTTCTAAAATGCAAATATACAGTGAATTGTTTAGAATTTAAAGGCATTTAATTGAAATGATTTATACAAACATTCAGTTTATTTATAGGAAATAGTTATAACTCTTTTGAGGGATCCCAAAACACCTTTTCCAAATTCTGAATTTGATTGTCAATTACCTCAATGCCTTCGCTTTCCAGTAATTGTTGCATCAGGTTTGTTCCATCAAAGTGATGTTTACCTGTTAATAGGCCTTTTCTATTAACTACACGATGTGCTGGCACGTCTTTTCCTCCTGAACCATTCATAGCATAACCAACCATACGAGCACTTCTAACTGCTCCTAAATAGTTGGCAATAGCTCCATAACTGGTCACCCTCCCATAAGGAATCAATTTAGCAACCTTATAAACTTTATCGAAGAAATTTAAAGTCTCTGGTTTCATAATCTATATCTCCTTAATTATATTAATTAGTGTAATCACAGAAATAACAGCTGTAATACCTCCTATAACATAATTCATATTTTTTTGAGATGTAAACGACTTTCCTTTTATTTTATCAAAAAAGAAAATATACATATATAACATAACGAAAGTCCCCATAGCAGCACCCGCCATATATGATATAATGCTAATTTGGTCGAACGACATCCATCCAAAAGATGCCAAAGTAATGGTCATATATGCTTGGTAAGGAATAGGGAATACATTGATTGCCGAGAGGAATACTCCTTGAAAAAAACGACTATGCTTACTACGAATTTGAGGTTTAATTTGTTGTTTGTGTTTTGATTTTGCTATAAGTAAAAAATAGACCGTTATTAATACAAAAATAACAAACGCTACGCGCTGTAAAATGTCGACAACTTCTAAATGTTTACTTAAATATCTTGCAAAAACTGAGGCTACATAAGTTTGAAGTAGCACAATAACACAGACCCCAATAGAAAACATAACACCTCTCGTGTGTCCTTCCTTTAAACTTATTTTAGCAGCTGTCATATTTAGCAAACCTGGGGGAATAACCCCTATTAAAGCTATAAATAATCCTAAAATAAAGATAAAAGTAATATTCACTAATGCTTAATTTTAAATCGAATATACGTAATTGGTTTGTTTTGTTCTAAATATTGCGATTCGTAAAATGTTTGAATGCTTGTTACCTCTTCGGGACTGCCTTCTTGCTTATAAACATTATGATTGGCATAAAGCACCTCATGCCCCGCTCCATGCAATAAACCAAGCGTATACCCATGCATGAATTCACTATCGGTTTTTAGATTAACAACACCTTCAAGTTTCAATATTTTTTTATAGCGTTTTAAAAACGCTTCATTAGTCATTCTATGTTTCGTGCGCTTATACTTTATTTGAGGATCTGGGAAAGTTATCCAAATTTCATCCACTTCATTTTCTGCAAAAGCATGATCTATTAATTCGATTTGGGTTCTTAAAAAAACAACATTTGGTATACCTTCTTCTATAGCTGTTTTTGCTCCTCTCCAAAAACGTGCTCCTTTAATATCTATTCCTATAAAATTTCTATCTGGGTATTTTTTCGCCAACGCTACAGCATATTCCCCTTTTCCACAACCTAGCTCCAATACCAATGGGTTTTCGTTTTTGAATACAGACTTTCGCCAATTGCCTTTTAACTCATACTCACTTTTAACCAACTCATTCCTAGTTGGTTGAAATACGTTTGAAAAAGTTTCGTTTTCTTTAAATCTTCTGAGTTTATTTTTACTTCCCACTATTATTTAAAATTTTGGTAAAATTAAGGAAATATACGAGAGTGTTATTATGCTTATCTTTGATTTTACTGAAAACTTGCGCGAAAGCTTTCTACTATACCCTTTTTAATTTGATTTTTATTCAAATTAGGTGCAAGATATAAACAGAAAGCTTAGTTTTTATAAAAAACGCGTCTTAAACTATCTATGAAAAAAAGAATTTTAGTTGCGCCTTTAAACTGGGGGCTAGGACATGCCACAAGAAGTATTCCTATTATTTATGCGTTAATAAAACATGGTTTCCAACCTATTATTGCCAGTGATGGTGTTGCTTTAACACTTTTGCAAAAAGAATTCCCTAGCCTTTCTTCTATAGAATTACCATCTTATAATATTACTTATGCTAAAAAAGGAAAGCATTTTAAATTAAAGATGATTAAGGATTCTCCTAAACTTCTTAAAGCTATTAAAGCTGAAAAGAAAATAACCAAGGTAATTGTAGAAACTCATAATATTATAGGCATTATTTCCGATAACCGATTGGGTGTTTATAGTAAGAAAGTACCATCGGTTTTCATAACACATCAATTAAATGTTTTAACAGGGAGTACAACATGGTTTAGCACAAAAATGCATCAAAAAATCATCAAAAAATTTAATGAATGCTGGGTTCCTGATACCGAGGGGAGCATGAGTTTAAGTGGAAAACTTGGACATACTGATGATTTTGAAATACTTACTAAATACATAGGTCCCTTGAGTCGGTTTGAAAAGAAGCATTTAAATATTGTAAACGACTTAATGGTATTGCTTTCTGGCCCAGAACCACAACGTACTTTACTTGAAAAAAAACTTCTTTCAGAGTTAAAGAATTATGCTGGAAAAATTGTTTTTGTTAAAGGCATTATGGATAAGGAACAAACTATTCAGATTATAGGAAATATGACGATTTATAATTTTATGACTTCAAATTTACTAGAAAAAACCATTAACCAAAGCAAGTTAATTTTATCCAGATCTGGTTATACAACCATTATGGATTTAACAAAACTTAGTAAAAAAGCCTTTTTTATACCTACTCCTGGGCAATATGAACAAGAATACCTGGCAAAAAGGCTAACGGACTTAGAATTGGTTCCAAGTTGCAAACAAGAAGATTTTACATTAGATAAATTAAAAAACATGATATCTTTTAAAGGTTTAAACGCTTTTGATTATCATGTGAATTTCAAAAAACTATTCAACCTTTTCGAGTGTGAATGAAAACTCGCTACCAACTCCAAACTCACTTTCTACATATATTTTTTCGTCATGAGCTTCAATAATATGTTTTACTATAGAAAGTCCTAACCCCGATCCTCCTTCTTTACGGGAACCACTTTTGTCTACTCTATAGAAACGTTCAAACAAACGAGGAAGGTGCCTTTTTTCAATACCCTCACCATTATCGGTAACACGAACTATAACCTTGTTTTTTATCAAATTTTCGATACTTACTTCTGTAGTCCCTTTTTCTCTTCCATATTTTAAAGAATTTACTATGAGGTTTGCCAATACTTGCTGTATACGTTCTTTATCTGCTTTAACTAGTACTTGTTTGTTGTACTCAGTATCAAAAGTAAGCGTAATTCTTTTTTTACTGGCTTTCATCTCAAGCATTTCGAATACATTTTCGACCAACTCTACAATATCGAATTCTTCTATATTTAAACTTAAATCACCAACTTCTAATTTGGTAATCATGTCTAAATCTTTAATAATATAACCTAAACGCTCAATACCTTTACTTGCTCGTTCTAAATATTTTTCTCGTAATTTCTCATCATTCATAGCACCATCCAATAGTGTAAGAACGTACCCTTGCACTGTAAATAATGGTGTTTTTAGTTCGTGAGATACATTTCCTAAAAATTCTTTTCTATACTTTTCACGAACCTTTAGGGTTTCTATTTCTATCTTTTTGTCTCGTGCAAACTTATCAATCTCTTGGGTAAGCGTTCGCATATCGGTCGTAATAGGCCCCTTACTTAAACTAGCCGATTCTAAAAGTGTTAAATCATCGTATATTTTTTTAACACGTTTATATATAAACCGTTCTACACTAAACTGAATGACAACAAAAGAAAAAACATAAACACTTGGAACAAAAATGAGTAAATGAAGCCACTTAAGTTCATAAAAATAATATAAAAAAACACTCATTACGAGCGTTGTATATAAAGTTATATATAGTGACGTTTTTATAGAAAACCTATATGATCTTTTAAATTTTGTCTGCATTTATTCTACAAACTTGTAGCCTACTCCTTTTATGGTTTTAAAACTCTTATCTCCTAATTTCTCCCTTAATTTACGAATGTGTACATCGATTGTTCTGCCTCCAACAACAACCTCATTACCCCAAACGGCATCAAGAATCTCATCTCTTTTAAAAACTTTTCCTGGTTTTGAGGCCAATAATGATAGTAATTCAAATTCTTTTCTTGGCAAAACAATTTCTTCTCCTTTAGAAATGATCTTATACTCATCTCTATTTATTACCAAGCTTCCTATTTTAACAGTATCTGTTACATCTTCTTCTTTAAAACGTCTTAAAAGCGCTTTTACTTTACTTACTAAAACCTTAGGTTTTATGGGTTTTGTTATGTAATCATCTGCACCAGCATCAAAACCAGCCACCTGAGAATAATCTTCTCCTCTCGCTGTTAAAAAAGTGATAATGCTATTTTTTAAATCTGGATTTTTACGAATTAATTCACAAGCTTCAATACCGTCCATTTCTGGCATCATGACATCTAAAATGATTAATTGCGGTAACTCTTTTTTTGCCTTTTTAACACCTTCATGACCATTCTCCGCAGTAATAACTTGATAGCCTTCGCTTGACAAATTATAGCCTACAATCTCTAAAATATCAGGTTCATCATCAACTAATAATATTTTAATATCATTCTTTTTCATACTTAAATAACAAATTATAATTTATTTCTTAAAGTAAAGATAAAACTAAATAATACCGTTTTATTGATATTTCAAAATTAATAACATTAACGTAACAAACAAGATACAGTAAATTAAACTTTCGACCAAATAACGAAATCTTTAACACTTTTTTGGCATCACTTTTGTAGTAATTCATTACCTTTATGGTACCGAATAGAACGTATGAAAAAAAACTACTTATTCATTTTATTTTTAGCCTTAACATTGTCAGCCACCCAATACGGATTCGCTCAAAACAATGTTAAAGAGGTTTCTATTGCGCAAAATATAGAAGGCTTATCTATATATCCAAACCCCGCTAGTAGCAATAGAACATTTGTATATCTAACATCTAAACGTAATTTGACTAAAAAAATTGAGTTCTTTAACGTTTTAGGTAAAAAAGTTTATTCTACCATTTTAACCGGCAAGGAATTAAAGATTTCAAATTTGCGAAAAGGCGTTTATATTTTGAAGATTACAGAAAACGATATTAGTGAAACAAGAAAATTAGTGATCAAGTAAATATCACAATTCATAAATTTTAAAAGTGTTACCATTGGTAACACTTTTTTATTTTACATACTTTTGTCTTTCTAATAATTATGATTGACACAAATTCTATTTTCAACATTAATAACCAAACAGAGTTTGAAGAGTTAGCTCTGAAAATTTTCAGATTTCAATTTGAAAACAATCGTACTTATCGTTCTTTTTGCGATTTGTTATACAAACATCCCAGCGATGTAAAAACCATAAAGGATATTCCTTTTTTGCCCATTCAGTTCTTTAAATCTCATAAAATACTAAGTTCTAAGGTTCCCATTCAAACTACTTTTTCAAGTTCTGGTACTACTGGAAGTAATACAAGTAAACACCATATAACAGATTTAGATATTTACATACAAAGCTTTACCAAAGGTTTTCAACAATTCTATGGCTATGTTGAAGACTATGTAATTCTGGCATTATTACCTTCTTATCTAGAACGCGAAGGTTCTTCGTTAATATATATGGCAAATGCCATGATTAAGCAATCAAAATATTCTGAAAGCGGCTTTTATTTAAACAATTATTCTGAGTTAAAAGACACATTGATAAGATTAGACTCAAGTGGGGAAAAAATCTTATTAATAGGCGTATCTTTTGCCTTATTAGACTTGGTTGAAACATATCAGTTTAATTTAAATCACACCACTATTATGGAAACTGGAGGTATGAAAGGCAGAAGAAAAGAACTTATCAGGGAAGATTTACATGCAAAATTGAAAACAGGTTTCGGGGTTGACTTGATACATAGCGAATATGGTATGACTGAACTTTTAAGTCAGGGCTACTCAAAAGGGCACGGTCTTTTTAATTCCCCTAATTGGATGCGTATTTTAACACGGGATACCGAAGACCCACTTTCTATACAAGCAACGGGTAAAACTGGCGGAATAAATATCATTGATCTGGCAAACATTAATTCTTGTTCTTTTATTGCCACTCAAGATCTGGGGCGCGTTAACGATAACAGCACGTTCGAAGTCCTTGGCCGGTTTGATAATTCGGATATTCGCGGGTGTAACCTTATGGTGCTTTAATTGCAAAAACAAGCTTAATCGAAATAATTTAATCTTTGTGTAAGGCATTTAAAATAACTACGACAAAATTATCAGCTAAGAAAAAGAAAGATTAGTTTTTAGTTGGTTGGTTAAACACAAAGCCTGGTTTGAAACCAGGCTTTGTTATTTTTTATTTAACGCGTAGTACAAAATAGTTTTTCTTACCACGCTGCAATAACACAAACTTATCATTAATCAAATCTTTTGCAGTGATACGGTAATCATCCTTTACTTTTTCTTTGTTTACAGAAATGGAATTTTCCTTAAGCGCTCTCCTTGCTTCTCCGTTAGATTTTAAAAACCCTCCCTTTTCTGCTAAAGCTGCAATAATATCTAAGCCACTATCTATATCCGATTGGAGTATTGCTGTTTGCGGTACACCATCAAACACATCTAAAAATGTTTGTTCATTTAACCCTTTTAAATCATTGCTGGTAGATTTTCCAAAAAGAATATTACTCGCTTTTACAGCATTTTCTAAATCATCTTTAGAATGTACCATTGTTGTAATTTCTCCTGCCAACCGTTTTTGTAAAACACGTAAATGTGGTGCTTCTTTATGTGTTTTTATCAAAGTATTAATTTCTTCTTGAGTTAAAAAAGTGAAGATCTTAATATATTTTTCAGCATCTTCATCACTAGAGTTTAGCCAGTACTGATAGAATTTATAAGGAGACGTTCTATTGGCATCTAACCAAACATTACCTCCTTCTGATTTTCCAAACTTAGAACCATCAGATTTTGTAATTAACGGGCAAGTGATAGCAAATCCTTTTCCACTACCAATCCTTCTAATTAATTCTGTTCCCGTTGTAATATTACCCCATTGATCGCTTCCTCCCATTTGTATGGAACAATCATTTTCCTTGTATAAATGAAGAAAATCGTACCCTTGAACTAATTGATACGTAAACTCAGTAAAACTCATACCTTCAGACGACTCAGATGAAATTCTGTTTTTTACAGAATCTTTTGCCATCATATAGTTTACGGTAATATGTTTACCAATGTCTCGAATAAATTCAAGAAACGAAAAATCTTTCATCCAATCGTAATTATTCACTAAAAGTGCTGCATTTTCAGCATCGCTTTCAAAATCTAAAAAATGCGATAATTGATTTTTAATAGCTTCCTGGTTGTGGCGTAATGTTTTTTCATCTAACAAATTACGCTCATTTGATTTACCCGAAGGATCTCCAATCATTCCTGTGGCTCCTCCTACCAAAGCTACCGGTCTATGCCCACAACGTTGGTAATGTGCCAAAAGCATAATAGGGACTAGATTTCCAATATGTAAAGAATCTGCTGTAGGGTCGAAACCCACATAAGCACTGCGCATACATTCCATTAAATGCTCTTCTGCTCCAGGCATTACGGTATGTATCATACCTCTCCATGTTAATTCTTCAACAAAATTCTTTATCATTACTCTTCAATTTTTAAAAATTATGGCAAAGATAAAAATCAATGTATAATTACTTAGATATTATGAATAATTCTTTATTCGAAAAACATGAGGTTATTAAAAAAGGGCTTCAATTTTGGTTGAAATTACCATTTTCTTCTCTCGGTATGGTTTTAACAGGAATACAAGCAATAAAATTTATATAGGCATTATTTAAACCTGAGTACTCTTAAATATTTATTACTTTCGTTGCATGATTTTAGTAACAGGAAGTACTGGTTTAGTTGGTTCTCATTTACTTTACAAGCTTGTAAGTGGTAAAGAGAAAGTTAGGGCTATTTATAGGACAGAACATAAACTTGCCAATGTGAAATCTGTTTTTGCTACTTATAGTTCTAATTTCGAATCCCTTTTCAAAGCTATTGAATGGGTGAAGGCAGACCTTTTAGATATCCCAGCTTTGTCTGAAGCGTTTACTGGAGTTACCCATGTATATCACTGTGCTGCATTTGTATCTTTTGAACCAGATAAATATCAAACATTACGAAAAACAAATATTGAAGGAACTGCTAATATTGTTAACCTCTGTTTATCAAATACAATTAACAAACTTTGCTATGTAAGTTCTATCGCTACTTTAGGAAATGCTATTAATAATGAAGAAATTACAGAAGAAACGATTTGGAATCCTGAAGATGATAATAGCGTTTATGCCATTACGAAATACGGTGCAGAAATGGAAGTTTGGCGCGCTACACAAGAAGGCCTTAATGTTGTCATAGTTAATCCTGGCGTTATTTTAGGCGCAGGTATCTGGCGCTATGGGACTGGAAGTTTTTTTAAAAAGGCGCATAAGGGATTTAAATATTACACCTCTGGAACCATTGCTCTCATAGCTGTTGAAGATGTTGTTTCAATTATGATAGCACTTACAAAAAGTGATATTGTAAATGAACGTTTTTTGTTAGTTGCCGAGAATTGGACCTATAAGCAATTTTTGCAAACCTTGTCTAAATCTGTTCAAGTTAAGCCTCCAGAAAAAATGGCTAGTAGTTGGTTATTACAACTGGCTTGGAAACTAGATTGGTTAAAAACTAAATTAACAGGCAAACGAAGACAATTGACTAAACATATTGTCACATCTTTATCGACAGAAAAAAATTACAGTAATAAAAAAATTAAAACAGGTTTAAATTACAAGTTTAAACCTATAGACGAAACGATTAGCACTATTGGTCATCTTTATCTGAAGAAGAAATAGGCGCTATTAAACCTCTCAATTCCTCAAGTCTGTTGTCAATTAACATTTCGGTTATCGAATCTTTTATTGCCTGTACCTTTAATGAGTCCCTAATTCTGAACAGGCCTAAAGAATCCTTGTCTTTAAATACCACCCTAAGCGAATCTTCTCTTCTCTTTTCCTTTTCAATCCTTTCTTTCTCTTCCTCTTCTTTTACCTTGACTATAAGCTTTCCTAAACTGTCCTTAACTTTCTCATAAATTTCTTCATAATCTTTTACATGAAATGCATAATAATCATTACTCAAGGCAAACTGCAGGCTATCTATTTGGTGCTTAGTATAAACATACGAATTTAATTTAACCCCATGCTCCTCCATTATTTTTCTATTTGCAGAACTCGCCGATGCTATTATTTTAGCGTCAATTAGAATATCAACCATTTTCTCCTTGGAAATCAAATTATCAGGTTTCTTTGGTTTTTCTATATCATGGCAAGCTAAAAAAGCTACAATAATGCTTAAATATATGGTAAGTCGTCTTAAAATCATCTATTAAAAGTTAAGCGTTTAGCCGCTTTTATATTGTTGAACTTAGAGTTTTGATACACTAAACTACCGTTTAAAAATGTATGCGTTATTCTAGATTTAAAAGTAGTTCCTTCAAAAGGAGACCACTCACATTTATATAGAATATTATCTTTATTTACAGTCCAAGGACTATTTAAATCTACTAACACCAAATCTGCATAATAGCCTTCTTTTATAAAACCTCTTCTTGCAACTTGAAATAAAATGGCTGGGTTATGGCACATTTTTTCAACTACTTTTTCTACAGAAATTTTACCTTTATGATACATTTCTAGCATTGCAGGTAGCGCATGTTGTACCAACGGGCCACCAGATGGCGCTTTAGTATAAACGTTTTTCTTTTCTTCTAAAGTATGTGGCGCATGGTCTGTAGCAATAACATCTATTCTATCGTCTAACAAAGCATCCCATAATTGAGTTCTATCTTCTTTTGTTTTTACAGCTGGATTCCACTTTATAAAAGTGCCCTTGTTATCGTAATCTTCATCGCTAAACCACAAATGGTGGATACAAACTTCAGATGTAATTCTTTTTTCTTTTAAAGGTATTTTGTTACTAAATAAATTCGTTTCCTTTCCTGTTGAAAGATGAAAAACATGAAGTCTCGCTCCAGTTTTTTTTGCTAATTCGATGGCTCTGGAAGATGACAAATAGCAAGCTTCTTCGCTTCTTATAACAGGATGATATTTTATAGGAATATCGTCTCCAAATGTATCTATATGCTCTTGAAAATTCTTTTTTATGGTTGCTTCATCCTCACAATGAACAGAAATAAGCATGTTGGTGCTTTTAAAAATTTTCTCCAATACTTCCAAATCATCAACCAACATGTTACCTGTTGAAGATCCCAAAAATAATTTTAGACCAGCAGCTTGGTTAACGTCTAATTTTAAAATTTCTTCCAGATTATCATTAGTGCCACCAAACATAAACGAATAATTAGCAGACGAAGTTCTAGAAGCTATCTCAAATTTTTCTTCCAACTTCTCAATAGTAGTCGTTTGAGGATTTGTATTTGGCATTTCTATAAAAGAAGTAATACCTCCTGCAATAGCTGCTCTAGATTCTGTTTCTATATTACCTTTATGGGTTAATCCTGGTTCTCTAAAATGAACCTGGTCATCGATAGCTCCAGGCAATAAATACTTACCTTCGGCATCTACAACAAGTACATCGGCAGATTTCACGCTTATTGAATCGCTTATCTTCTTAATGTATTCTCCTTCAATTAATATATCTCCATTAAAAATGACGCCTTCATTTACAATATTCGCATTTTTAATAAGTGTCGATTTTAGTTTCATATCGTTCTATTTTTTAAACAGGCTTTTTAATTTCATCGAAATAACTCCAAAAATAGCTTCAGAAATAATACCTGAACTTAATTTTGATTCGCCCTTTGTTCTATCAGTAAAAATAACTGGTACTTCTATAATTTTAAATTTTTTTAAGTAGGCTTTAAATTTCATTTCAATTTGAAACGCATAACCGATAAATTTTATAGTATCTAAATTTATAGCCTCAAGTACATGACGCCTATAACAAACATAACCAGCGGTTGTATCATGAATTTTCATACCAGTAATTATACGCACGTATCTAGATGCACCATAAGACATGAGAACGCGGTTCATGGGCCAGTTAACAACATTCACTCCCGTTACATATCTAGAGCCTATAGATAAATCGGCACCATCTGTATGACAAGCATTGTAGAGTTTTATTAAATCCTTAGGATCATGTGAGAAATCGGCATCCATTTCAAAAATATACTTATAAGATTTGCTCAAACACCATTTAAAACCGTGAATATAGGCAGTTCCAAGTCCCGATTTTTCTTGTCGTGTTTCTAAAAACAGCCTATTGACAAAATGAGCTTGAAGTTCTTTTACTTTTGAAGCTGTTAGATCTGGGGAATTATCATCGACAACAAGTATGTGAATACTATCCGATTGAGAGAATACAGCCTTTACAATCGCTTCAATATTTTCTATCTCGTTGTATGTTGGAATGATAACAACCGTATCCTTCATTCTCTAACTTTAATTAAAATTTTAGCAAATGTACGTCAATAAGCGCTTATTTTTTTTAAATATTCCTTAATAATTATAAGCGTTGTGTTAATAATTATAATAATTTTATGGCATGCTTCGGGATATCATATCAAATGAATTATACACTATTCTACTAGTTACAGGATTACTCATTGTTGCTATCGCAAAATTGGTTTCTCCAAAACGTTTTGATGATTTCATATTTGTTTTGGGAAATTCTAAATACCTTAAAATCTATTCAAGGGATCAAAAATTCCTTGACAAATTTGATGCTTTGTTATTTGGCAACTTAATTATTTCCTTATCAGTTTTTATCTTTATTTCTTACCAATTTTTAACAAATGGAGGAATTCTTTCTACTGGTCTCAAAATAAAACTACCTTTAAGCATCGCTATTTTAATTTTGATAAAGGTACTTGTTGAACGACTTATTGGTAGCCTTTTAGAAATTGACAAACTTTTAGATCAATATCTTTTTCAGAAAATAACCTATAAAAATTACTTAGGTATTTTATTGCTTCCTATAAATGCTCTGCTACTATTTAGTTTTCAACCATCTTTAGTTATAATATATTTAATAATTATTTTATTGTTAATTGTAAATATTATTGGCCTTATCACTTCTTTTAAAACACATCAAAGTTTAATAAAATCGCATTATTTTTATTTTATTTTGTATCTTTGCACACTCGAAATCTCACCTTATATCATTTTATATAAGGTGTTTTTGCCAAATAATTAGAACAAACTACTTACAAGTATGAAAGTAAAGACAATTTTAGTATCTCAACCAGAACCTAAAATAGAGAACTCACCCTACTTTGATTTACAAGAAAAGCAAAAGGTAAAAATAGATTTCAGACCCTTTATTCATGTTGAAGGTGTCTCTGCAAAGGAAATTAGACAGCAAAAGGTAGATTTAAAAAACTACACGGCTATTATTTTAACCAGCAGAAATGCCGTAGATCACTTTTTTAGAATTGCTGAGGAAATGCGATTCAAAGTGCCAGACACTATGAAATATTTTTGTCAGTCTGAAGCTGTTGCTTTCTACCTTCAAAAATATGTGGTGTATAGAAAACGTAAAATTTATGTTGGTAAACGCACATTTGCAGAATTATCACCATTAATTAAAAAGTACAAGGAAGAAACTTTCTTATTGCCTAATACAGATAAAGTAAAACCTGCAGTTCCCGAAACTCTGAACGCTTTAGGTGTTAATTGGAAACAAGCTACTTTTTACAAAACGGTGGTTAGCGACTTATCAGACCTAGCCAATGTGTATTATGATGTTTTAGTATTTTTTAGCCCTTCTGGAATAGAATCCTTATTTCAAAATTTTCCAGATTTCAAACAAAACAATACACGAATTGCCGTTTTTGGGAATACAACGATAAAAGCTGTGGAAGAAAAAGGGTTGCGAGTAGATATTGCTGCACCAACACCTGAAACACCCTCCATGACAATGGCTTTACAGAAATATATTGATAAGGTCAATAAAGGAAAGTAGCCTTACAGAAAGTATAAATAAAAAAAGGGACGATTTTTAACAATCGTCCCTTTTTATTTTAACGCTCCTTTTAATTAAAATGCATAACGCTGTGGTCCCCCACGCCTAATTTCCTCATTACAATGAGCTTCGAATTTTTTAAAATTTTCTCGAAACGCATTGGTTAATTTAAAAGCTGTTTTGTAATACTTTTTATCATTATTCCAAGTCGCTCTAGGACTCAAAACACTCGTTGGCACCCCTGGACACTCTCTTGGTTGTGCCACTCCAAAAACAGAATGTATATGGTAATCATCGTAATTATATAAACCTAGCTTACCATCTAATACGGCGTTAATCATCGCACGTGTATATTTTAATTTCATTCTTGTTCCTATACCGTAAGGTCCGCCTGTCCAGCCAGTATTTACCAGCCATACATTAACTCCAGAGCTTACCATCTTTTCACTTAGCATTTCGGCATATTTAGCAGGATGTAAAGGCATAAATGGCGCTCCAAAACAAGCAGAAAAAGATGGTTGCGGTTCTACAACTCCAGCTTCAGTTCCAGCAACTTTCGCTGTATACCCAGAAATAAAGTGATAAGCTGCCTGGCTAGGTGTTAACTTAGAAATTGGAGGCAATACTCCAAAAGCATCTGCCGTTAAAAAGAAAATATTTTTTGGATTTTTACCCATCGAAGGTACTTGAATATTTTCAATATGCTCTATAGGATAACTAACTCTTGTATTTTGGGTAATCGAAGTATCTTCAAAATTAACATCTCCTTTCCCATCTAAAATCACATTTTCAAGAATCGCTCCTTTTTTAATAGCATCATATATTTCTGGTTCATTATCTCTTGAAAGATTAATAACCTTAGCATAACATCCACCCTCAAAATTAAATACTGAATTCTCAGCGGTCCAACCATGCTCATCATCTCCAATCAAACTTCTATTTGGGTCTGTTGACAAGGTTGTTTTCCCTGTACCTGATAATCCAAAGAAAATAGCTGTGTCTCCTTCCTTTCCAACATTGGCACTGCAATGCATTGGCAGGGTGTTTTTAAATACTGGAAGTATAAAATTAAGAGCAGAAAAAATACCTTTTTTAATTTCACCCGTATAACCTGTACCACCGATTAATGCTATTTTTTTAGAAAAATTTAAAATTGCAAAATTATGTTGGCGTGTACCATCCACTTCAGGATTTGCCATAAATCCTGGTGCATTAACAACTATCCATTCTGGGTCGAAACCTTCTAACTCATTATCCGTTGGCCGTAAAAACATATTATACGCAAACTGATTGCTCCAAGGATATTCATTAATAACACGAATATTCAATCTATAATCATCATCTGCACAAGCATAGCTATCCCTTACAAAAATCTCTTTATTAGACAAATAATTAACAACCTTATCATATAGCGAATCAAACTTATCTGTGTCAAACGGAATATTAATGTCACCCCACCAAATTCGATTTCGTGTGATATCATCTTTAACAATAAAACGATCTTTTGGAGAACGTCCTGTAAATTCGCCTGTGTTTACGGCTAAAGCTCCAGATGAAGCTTCCAAACCTAAGCCTTTTTCGATAGTAATTTCATGAAGTTGTTCTGGGGAAAGTTGATATTTTACATTGGCATTTTTTATTCCGTATGCCTCTAACGAAATCGTTTTCGTATCTTGATTATTATTCACCATAATTTGTTGTAAAATTATTTATTATGCAAAATTAAAACAATTATTTTAAACTATTTGTTATTAATAATCGTTTTTAGCTTTCATTTTTAAGAAATTCACAATCATTATTCCCCATGCCAAAATTAGAAATAATCCGCCTATTGGAGTTACAAAACCAATGGTTTTGAAATCAAAAGTTGTTAACAAATTTGTTGCCAGTCCATAAATGGATCCTGAAAACAAAATAATTCCGACAACAATTAAATAGTATAAAACCTTTTTTATTTTTTGTTGAATATATGGAATAAATCCTACAAACAATAACAAAATAGCATGATACATCTGATATCTCACTCCAGTCTCAAAAGTTTGTTGTGCTTCAACCGTTATCAATTCTTTTAATGTATGGGCTCCAAATGCTCCCAAAACAACTGCCAATAAACCAAAAATGGATGCCGTGATTAATATTTTTTTGTTCATAATATACCTTACTCATTGTCTATTAAAACCTATTGTATTTATTAAATTCGTCATTACAAAACTAGTTAACTATTCTTAGTATGCGAAAAATTTTAGTCATTGGTTCAGGAAAATCAGCTTCTAGTCTTCTAAAATATTTGTTAGATAAATCGGCTTCAGAAAATCTTTTTGTCACGGTTGGTGATTTAAACCTAGATGCTGCAAAAAAGCTAATTGGTAAGCATCAAAATGCCAAAGCCATGTTGTTGGACATTTTTGATGAAACATCACGTACCAATGCGATAAAAGAAGCAGATATCGTAGTTTCTATGTTGCCTGCCCGTTTACATATTGAAGTTGCTAAAGATTGTATTTTGCATGGAAAACATATGGTTACGGCCTCGTACGTAAGTCCAGGAATGCAAGCGTTGGATGAAGATGCAAAAAGCAAAGGGCTTATACTCATGAATGAGATTGGTGTCGACCCAGGTATCGATCATATGAGTGCCATGCAGGTTTTAGATCGCATACGCAACAACGGGGGGAAAATAATTTTATTCGAATCGTTTACTGGTGGTTTAGTAGCTCCCGAAAGTGATACCAATTTATGGAATTATAAATTTACATGGAACCCTCGAAATGTGGTAACTGCTGGGCAAGGAGGTACTGCCAAGTTTTTACAGGAAGGCACTTATAAATATATTCCTTATCATCGTTTATTCAGGCGTACCGAATTTTTGGACGTTGACGGTTATGGCCGTTTTGAAGCTTATGCAAACAGAGATTCTCTAAAATACCAAAGTGTTTACGGGCTCGATAATGCTAAAACCCTGTATAGAGGTACTATGAGGCGCGTTGGTTTTAGTCGCGCATGGAACATTTTTGTTATACTGGGAATGACTGACGATAGTTATACCATAGACGATAGTGAAAACATGAGCTATCGTGATTTTATAAATGCCTTTTTAACCTACAGCCCTACAGATTCTGTAGAATTAAAATTAAGGCATGCCCTTAAAATTGATCAGGATGATATTGTTTGGGATAAACTTACAGAACTCGATATTTTTAATCCTCATAAAAAGGTGGGACTTAAAAAAGCCACTCCTGCTCAAATACTTCAAAAAATACTCATGGATAGTTGGACGCTTGATATACATGATAAAGACATGATCGTTATGTACCATAAATTTGGTTATGAAAATGAGGGCAAAAAATATCAAATCGATGCCAATATGGTTGTTTTGGGTGAAGATCAAACCTATACGGCTATGGCAAAAACGGTAGGTTTACCTGTTGCTATGGCTACTTTAGGCATTCTTAACAAAAAAATCACAACACCTGGTGTTCAAATTCCCATTACTAAAGAAGTTTATGAACCTATTTTAAAAGAATTGGAAGCTTTTGGTGTAACTTTTCACGAAAAGGAAGTGCCTTATCTGGGGTACAACCCCTTAAACAATTAATTCTATTATAAGCTGGCCTTATTAAACAAACAAAATACATCTATTTGCTTTCTCAAGAACTGTCGTGGGACTTTCACGAATAGATCTCAATCAGCCCCTAAACACATTCATTCTTAATACTATTCGACAAATAGTCTTCTAATTAAAATAGTTTCGAATTGAAATCAAATAGTTACTTTTATGTTTTAAAATAAAACTAATGAAATCTAAAAACAAGCCTATAATAATAGATGGAATCGATAAAAAAATACTGCGTGCATTAACTGAAGATGCCAGAACCCCCATTTTAGAGATTGCCCGTAATGTTGGTATCTCTGGTGCCGCTATACACCAACGTTTACGAAAGCTAGAAAAATCGAAGCTTATTTCTGGTTCACAGTTTATTATTGACCCCAAAGTTTTAGGCTATTCCACCATGACCTTTGTTGGAATTTATCTCGAAAAGGCCGTAAATACAGAAGATGTTATTAGAGCCTTAAAGAAGGTCCCTGAAGTTTTAGAATGCCATTATACCACCGGCGATTGGAATATCTTTATTAAAATGCTGGCTTATAACAATAACCATCTAATGCTATTATTAAATAACAAAATTCAAAGTATAAAAGGCGTTTTAAGAACGGAATCTATAATTTCTTTAGATCAGCAAATTAATAGGCAAATACGTATATAGATAGCACAAAAGATCTAAAAAATATTTGATTTGATTGACAAGAAGACTTTAACTTAAACCCTCACATCATGTGATACTATTGTAGAATTTAAAATTTAGCATCTATAATAACAAAACCACATCTTGTATCTAAAAATGTGGTTTTTCTTTTCGTTTCCTACCCGCTATAGGGCTTTAACTTTTTGGCTTGGACAAATAATACAGGCAAATTCCCCTTTAGCTAAAGCTAAAATTAACGGCTTAATTACATAAACATGACAATCTAATAACATGATATAATACGTATTAAATGGTTTTCAAAAATATATTTGCATTCCCCTCAAATCAACCTTAAAATTAGCCTGCAATGAAAAATTTGTTTGTATTACTTCTTGTTTTTTTAAATTCTAATACTCCTTTTGCCTATAATGAATTAGATTATGACCCTGAGCGAAAATTAAGATCAAAAATTGCGACACTACTTGAAGAACCTGACATTATTCTTAAAGAAAATGTTCGTACAAAAATTGTTTTTAAAATAGATGATGATAAAAAGATTCATGTTTTGGATGTGAAACCTCAAGATGAAAAAATTGTTAACTACGTAAAGTCTAGGTTAAACGACAAAAAAGTGAACTTTTTTATTAAAAGAAAATTGTTCTCGGTAGTCATCGTTCTTGAAAAAAACAGATAATATTTCAAAATCAAATTTTGGTATAAAAAAGAAACCCAGGCAAAGACCTAGGTTTTATAGTTTTATGAGATGCTGAAACAAGTTCAGCATAAAACACTTATCGTTTACATCTTCATCAACCAAGAACGTACATCTACTTCTTGCTTTATAATCTCTCTTAAATCTTCAATGTTAACACGTTGTTGTTCCATAGTATCCCTATGTCTAATCGTTACGGTATTATCTTCCAGAGTATCATGATCTACAGTAATACAAAATGGTGTTCCATTGGCATCCTGCCTTCTATAACGTCTTCCAACCGCATCTTTTTCATCATAGATCACATTGAAATCCCATTTCAGTTCATCTACAATCTTACGGGCCACATCTGGCAAACCATCTTTTTTAACCAATGGCAAAATAGCGGCTTTTACTGGAGCTAAAACGCTTGGTAATTTTAAAACTGTACGCGTGGTGCCATTTTCCAGTTCCTCTTCTTGCAGCGAATTGGAAAATACCGCTAAAAACATACGGTCTAAACCAATGGAGGTTTCTAAAACGTAAGGCGTATAACTTGCATTATCCTCGTGATCGAAATACTGTAATTTCTTTCCTGAGTATTCTTCATGCGCTTTTAAATCGAAATCTGTACGCGAATGGATTCCTTCTAATTCTTTAAAACCGAATGGAAACTTAAATTCAATGTCGGCCGCAGCATCAGCATAGTGTGCTAATTTTTCATGATTGTGGAAACGGTACTTGTCTTCTCCCATACCTAAAGACAAATGCCATTTTAGTCTTGTTTCTTTCCAGTGTTCGTACCACTCTTTTTGAGTACCTGGCTTAATGAAAAACTGCATTTCCATTTGTTCAAACTCACGCATTCTAAAAATAAACTGTCTGGCTACAATCTCATTCCTAAAAGCTTTTCCTGTTTGTGCGATTCCAAACGGAATCTTCATACGTCCTGTTTTCTGAACATTCAAAAAATTCACAAAAATTCCTTGAGCTGTTTCTGGACGCAAATACAAATCCATAGCAGAATCGGCAGACGCCCCAAGTTTTGTACCAAACATGAGGTTAAACTGCTTAACATCGGTCCAGTTTTTACTTCCAGAAACCGGGCAGGCTATCTCTAAATCCAATATTAATTGTTTAAACCCTTCTAAATCACCTTCTTCTTGAACCTTAGTTAAACGCTCAGTAATTTCATCTATTTGCTTCTGACGACGAACCACATTTGGATTCGTTTCTCTAAATTGTTGTTCATCGAATACATCTCCAAAACGTTTTTTGGCTTTAGTAACATCCTTTTCTATTTTTTCAGATATTTTCTCTCTAAAATCTTCAACTAAAACATCAGCACGGTAGCGTTTTTTAGAATCTTTATTATCGATCAATGGGTCATTAAACGCATCGACATGTCCAGACGCTTTCCAAGTCGTCGGGTGCATAAAAATGGCAGCATCTATGCCTACAATATTGTCATGCATTTGCACCATGGCTTTCCACCAGTAGTCGCGTATATTTTTCTTTAACTCTGCACCATTTTGCGCATAGTCGTAAACTGCACTTAATCCATCATAAATTTCGCTACTTTGAAATACATAACCGTACTCCTTTGCATGCGAAATAACCTTCTTAAATTGATCGTCTTGATTTGCCATGGTGCAAAAATAAAAAACCGCTTTAAACAAACAGAGTTCTTTCTTAAAAAATAAAGCCTTTCTTTAAATTCTTCATATCGGATTTCAACTTTATACAACATCTATCATTTCAAAAAAATTCCCAGCAAGCGAATTGTAAGAATTATTTTTCGAAAAAATAATTCTTTAATCTATTTTTTATTTAAGTTTACTCCTGTTCTTATTCTCAATAAATGATCCACTCAATAATCAACCTGTTCTTCCCCAAAGTATGCTACGCATGCCTTAATTTGTTGGGCGATAATGAAAAGACCATTTGTATAGATTGTCGCCACAATTTACCTATCACCAATTTTCATTTTGATAATGATGACACAGTTAAAAAGGTGCTTTATGGGCGTGCAAAAATTGAAAACGGAACTGCTCTTTTTCGATTTGAAAAAAAAGGTATCGTACAGCAACTCATTCACAGGTTAAAATATAAAGGTTACGAAAGCATTGGTTTCTTTCTTGGTGATTGGCTGGGAGGCGAATTAAAAAATATAGAATCGTATAAATCTATTGACGTAGTGGTTCCTGTGCCACTGCATAAAAAGAAATTAAAGGAACGAGGGTATAATCAAACCACTAAATTTGGTCAACAAATAGCTAAAGCCTTAAACATAGATTACAAGGCCGATGCTCTTTTAAAAATCACCGCTTCCAAATCGCTGGTTAATAAAAAAAGATTAGCACGCTGGAACAACAGTGACGAATTGTTTACACTTGTTGATTCTAAATCCATTGAGAACAAACATATCCTGTTAGTAGACGACATTATTACTACTGGAGCCACTTTAGAAGCTTGTATTACGGTGCTAAATCAGGCAAAAAACATAAAAATAAGCATCGCTACTATGGCAATAGCTTAATGAGTTAACCGTTATATCTCTAAAATTATGTAGGTTTGTGCAAAATTTAAAATTGGTAATGAATAAAACCCTTTCAAATTTTATTTTAATCGTTTTTTTGAGCTTGTTTTTTATAAACTGTGCTAATCGTGGGACTCCTGGTGGAGGCCCAAAAGATGAAACCCCTCCGAATATCATTAAATCTGTTCCAGAAAATTATTCAACCAATTTTACAGGGAACGAAATACGGGTATACTTTGACGAATATGTTAAAATTAAAGACTTGCAAAAACAACTTATTATTTCGCCTCCTATGACCACTCAACCTGAAGTGACACCTTTAGGAGGTGCCAGTAAATATATTACTATAAAAATTCACGACACCCTACAACCCAACACCACCTATGCTTTTAACTTTGGAAACAGTATTGCAGATAATAATGAAGGCAATCCGTATCCGTACTACAGATATGTACTATCAACGGGCGACTACATAGATTCCCTTAGTGTAAATGGTATTATTGTAGATGCCTTAAAAAAACAACCTGAAACTTTTGTTTCGGTGTCTCTATACGAAATTGATTCTACTTTTAGCGACTCCATTGTTTATAAGGAAACCCCTAGATATATTACCAATACACTGGATAGCCTTACCACCTTCTCTATTGAAAACATCAAAGAAGGGACGTATATGCTTATGGCCTTAAAAGATAACAATGGGGATAACAAGTTCCAGCAAAAGACAGATCAGATCGCATTTTATAAAGATTTTATCGAGGTACCCACAGATTCACTTTATACTTTAAAATTATTTTCTGAAGCGTTAGATTTTAACTCTACAAGGCCTAAATTACTATCTGGTGAAAAAATTGCTTTTGGCTATGAAGGAGATTATGAAGGTATGGCTATTAATATACTATCTGAAACACCTCCAGATTTCGAATACCGTGTAACCAAAGATCCCAAAACAGACAGTCTTAATTATTGGTACAAACCCCGTCTTGAAGTAGATTCGTTGCTTTTTAAAGTCATTCACCCTACACTTGAAAAAGACCATACCGTAAGAATTAGCAAACAAGAAAGGGACTCCTTAACTATTGAAGCATCACCATCTGGTGATATTCGATATGAAGAGCCTCTGAGAATTTCAGGCAGCACACCTTTTGTTAGCATAGACACTTCTAAAATCAAACTAATCGACAAAGATTCTACTCAAATTGAGTTTACTACCGATTTTGATACGATTACAAACACCTATGCTTTTAATTTTGATAAAAAAGAAGATAATGCTTATAATTTACAAATATTTCCAGAAGCTTTTGTAGATTTTTTTGACAATAAAAATGATACGTTGAATTATTATGTCAGCACCAGAAAGGCCTCAGATTATGGCTATGCACGATTCACACTAGTAAATGCTACATACCCGCTTATTATACAGTTAACCGATCAAAATGGAAATGTAGCATTTGAGCAATTTATTGAGAACGCAGCCCCTGTAGACTTTTCAAATTTAAGCCCTAGTGTTTATCAAATTCGCGTTATACATGATACTAATGGCAATAGAAAATATGACTCAGGAAGTTATCTTAAAAAAATTCAACCCGAACGCGTTAGTCATTTTAAGGAAATAGAAATTAGAGCCGATTGGGGCATTTCGGAAACGCTCCAATTTACTTCAGAGTAAATTGGTCCCTATCATCTAAAAACTTAAGTTTATTCCTGTAAGCTTCTATATGTTTTTTTTCTAAAATAACTATTCGGGTCTGTTCCTTATCAGGTTTTATGGAAGTTATTATATTACCCAGCACATCATAAGCTGCAGAATGTCCTGAATATTTACTATTAACACCATCAATACCAACACGATTTACACCAATGCAATAACTCATGTTCTCAATGGCGCGTGCTTTTAGCAAAGCATCCCAAGCGGCGACTCTTGGCTTTGGCCAATTGGCAACATACAATAGTACATCATAAGTTTCGATATTTCTTGCCCAAACAGGAAAACGTAAATCATAACAAATTAGCGGGCAAATTTTCCACCCTTTATAATCTACAATTAGCTTTTTAGTTCCTGCCGTATACACCTTATCCTCACCAACCAATGTAAAGGTATGTCGTTTATCGTAATGTTTGAGCCTGCCCGATGGCTCCACAAAAAGCAATCGATTATAATAGTTACCCGCTTCCAAAATAACAAGACTGCCAACAATAGCAGTATTGACTCTTAAAGCTATAGATTGCATCCATTTAACGGTTTCTCCATCCATGGTTTCTGCCACATTTTTTGCATTCATGGTAAAACCAGTCGTAAACATCTCCGGGAGTATGATTAAATCTATATTCTCTGAAATCCTGTCTATTTTTTCTGAAAAATTCTCAAGATTCTGTTTCGGGTTTTCCCAAACCAGATCCGATTGTATTAATGCTATTTTTAGATGCTTATTCATCTGTTTGTTTTTATTGTTCTAGTTTGTCTGGCATAACATCAACGTTTTAAATACAGTTTAATATCTCTGCTGCTTTTTTTAAAGTGTCATCGGTCTTTGCGAAACAAAACCGGAGTACTTTATTATCTAAATTATGACTATTAAAAACCGATAATGGAATAGAGGCAATACCGTATTCAATGGTTAATCGTTTAGCTAAAGCAACATCATATTCTTGGGTTATTTCAGAATAATCCAATACCTGAAAATAAGTACCTTTTGATGGTATGAATTTAAATCTGGAATCTTTAATAAGGTTTAAAAACAAATCTCTTTTTTGCTGATAAAATGCAGATAAGCCTAAATAATGATTAGGTTCTTGCATATAATCTGCGATCCCTTTTTGGGTTGGATGATGAATGCAAAACACATTAAACTGATGTACTTTCATAAACTCTTTCATGAGTTCTTTTGGAGCACAACAATAACCTACTCGCCACCCTGTGTTATGAAATGTTTTACAAAAAGAAGCAACGACAAAACTTCGAGATTTTAAATCGGGAAACAAACAGGCACTTTGATGCTTTTCACCATCAAAAACCATGTGCTCATAAACCTCATCACTCAATACAATGATATTTGTGTTTTTGGTTATTTTTTCTAATTCCAGCATATCTTCTTTTGAAAATACGGTACCAGAAGGGTTATGTGGTGTATTAATAATTATCATTTTAGTCTGGCTGTTTACCTTAGCTTTTACAGTACTCCAATCCAAACTAAAACTTGGGGCTTCCAATTGAATTGAAACCGTTTTTCCGCCATTAAGTGTTATGGCAGGTTCGTAACTATCGTAAGCAGGTCTAAAAATGATGACCTCATCACCTGGATTTATGAATGTAGTAATAATTGTAAAAATAGCCTGGGTAGCCCCAGCAGTTACCGTTATTTCGGTTTCGGGATGATAATTGGTATTATACAATCGTTCTATTTTTTTGGCAATGGCCTTTCTTAATTCTAAGTTTCCAGCCATAGGGGCATAATGGTTATACCCAGAATTCATCGCCCGACTAACTAAATCGGTTAATTTTTGATCACTTTCAAAATTAGGAAACCCTTGAGACAAATTGATGGCATTGTGCGTATTGGACAACTTACTCATAATGGAGAAAATAGTGGTTCCTACGTTAGGAAGTTTGGATTGATGCTGCATAGCGTATCTTAAAAAAATTAATTTGTCTCAAAAATGCATCTTCATGCCTTCATGAGATTGAACAAATCCTAAATCATTATAAAACTTAATTGCCTTTGGTCTTCTTTTATCGGTTGTCAATTGTAATACATGTGCCTTTCTTTCTTTCGCTCTATGAATAGCCCATTCGAACATTTTTTTTCCAATACCCAGTCCTCTTTTATCTTTTTTAATTCGAACAGCTTCTATTTGCGCTCTAACGCCACCACAATACGTAAGGTATTGAATGAAGGTGAGTTGTAAAGTCCCAATAATTTCCAGGTTTTCATCTTCTACAACAACAAGTTCTTGGTTCTCATCAGAATCAATTTTGCTAAATGCTTGTAAGTATTCTGGAGCTGGAGGATCTTGAAAATTTTCTCTTTGCTTTCCAAGCTCATCATCAACAAGCATCTCAATAATAGCTGAGACGTCTTTTTTAGTAGCTTTTCTAAATTTCATACATCCTTTTTCAATGAATTACGCCATGTAAATATAACAACTTACTGGTTGATACTTATGCAACGCATTGAAATGGTTTTAAACCATATACTGAAATTTATATTCCTAATGCTTTCAACAATTCCTGCTTATAGGTTCTGCCAATGGGTATTTTATGAGCCTTTACAAAAATAGTATTCCCTGAAATCTTGTCTACAAATTTGCTATTAACAATGTATGATTTATGAACTTGAATGAATTGAGATTCGGGAAGTTTTGCCGTCCAGTTTTTTAATGAATCTATATAGGATAACTTTTGGGTCTCAGTGACTACAGTAATGTAATTTCTATCGGATTCAATATATAATATGTCACTTAAAATAAGTTTATGAAGTGTTTTATCTACATTTAAAAAAATAGTATCGTCATTATTGTTTTCTTCTGAAATTTTTTCGGGTATTCCTACCCTGTCTTTTGCCTTATTTATAGCTTTTAAAAAGCGATCGAAAGAAAAGGGCTTTACCAAATAATCAACAATAGTGGCCAGCTCAAAACTGCTAACAGCATACTCTGGATAGGCTGTGGTCATTATAATTGCTGGTGGATTTTTAACTGTCTTTATAAAATCCAATCCTGACATGTCTGGTAAATTAATATCCAGAAAAACAACATCAATCGTATTATTATTTAAAAATGAATTAGCTTCAATAGCCGCTTTAAAGGTGCCAACCAATACGACACTTGGAATTTTACTAATAAAGCTCTTTAAAATTTTTTGAGCTGGAATTTCGTCTTCTATAATAATACAATTCATCTTTTATGTATCAGTTTATCTTCTTGAGCACTCTAGAGACAACACAATTCTACTAAAAATTAAGTTTTAAGTATACTTTAAAAGTGTCGTTCTTATCAATTCTAAGTTCATAAACATCCTTATAAATAAGTTCGAGCCTTTTCTCCAGATTTTGCAAGCCAATTCTAAAATCGGTAGTGCTTACTTTTTCTTTATCGTAATTGTTTTCACAAATACATTCTAATGTATCATTCGCTACTTTTATTGAAATTGAAACGTCGCTATGCAAGGTGCTATGCTTAAATGCATTTTCTATAATGGTTATTAAGAGCAGTGGTGCGATTTGATACTTATTAACAGCAATTTCTTTTTTGTAATGAATTTGCTTAACGCCTTCAGTCCTAATTTTTTGAAATTTTATGTAGTTATCTATAAACTGAATCTCTTTTTCTAAAGAAATGGTTTTAGAATTGCTTTCATACAGCACATGCTTTAAGTTGTCGGACAACATTAAGATCATCTCTGGCACCTCATTGGGTTTTTCTAGTGAGTAAGAATAAATTGTATTTAAATTATTGAATAATACATGTGGATTTATTTGCGATTTCAAAAACTTCAGTTCCATTTCAACATGCTCTTTTTTAATAGCTTCCACTTCATTTTCTTTATCAATAAAACGATACAATACCCATATAAAGGAAAAGAAAATTAATGGAACTAACGACTGCCATAAATAATCGCTCAAACACTTAAAAATAGTACATCCGCATTTGGCAAATGTATAGCAATATAATTGGGTTGCTAAAAATGAGATCGCAGCAAACACAAAAGTATAAAGCATGTACATTCTTTTCTTAACAAAAAAAGGCAGCAACAACAAATTATTACCATATACTATAATCACCAAAAGGGCGAGGTATTGAAGAAAGGGGTTCTGTTTCCAATAAAAATCTGAAAACAAAAACAATGATACAAACACGAACAGCATCCAAAATAGAACGTGAACCAAAATTTGCGAGCTATGTTTCTTTAAAAAAGCCATGTTATCTTGATGAAAGTAAATAGAAAAGCTATAACTATCAAAGAATATGTACAAAAATCAGTTTTGTAGTTACAAACGTCAAATATGTTGTTTGTAAGCACACCATAAGCATTCGTATTATTAATTAAGCAAGCTATCCACTTTTCTAGAATCACAATACATGAGAAGCTATTTTTGGTATAAATAATCAAAACTATGAAACAAACTATTACCCTCTTAGCTTTTTTATTTAATCTATCTTTTGGATTTTCTCAAACACTAAATACCCTTTCTGTAGATAAGAAAGGCAAGTATCTTTTACTTGGAGAAATTAACAGACAAGGGTTAAAAAAAAATAGTTTTAACAACTGGTTTTCTAAAAATTATGATGATTATCTGGTTAATAATAAAATTGTTAATCGTCTTAAAAGGCCTTTGAAAGATTATGAAATAAAGGTTTTTCTAGGTACCTGGTGTAGAGATAGCAAAAGAGAAATTCCCAATTTTTACAAAGTTTTAGATGCTGCTAATTTTCCAGAAAAACAATTAAAAGTAATTGCCGTGAATAAAACTGTTGAAGCTTATAAGCAAAGTCCCAATGGTGAAGAAAAAGACTTGAATATACATCGTGTTCCTACATTTATCTTTTATAAAAATGGAAAAGAGGTTAATAGAATTGTGGAATTTCCAAAAGAAACTTTAGAACGCGATATTTTAAAGATTATTTCCAGTAAAAAATACACTCCAAATTATTCGGTAGTTAGTGATATGGAGCGTTTGCTCAATTTAAAAACGATAAATGAGCTCATATTAGAGGAGAAGATATTGGTTTCTAAGTTTTCTGAATTTGCGAAAGGCAGTCGTGAGCTAAACACCTATGGTTATAAACTTTTATACTCAGGTGAAATAGACAAAGCACTATATATTTTTGATTTTAACACAAAGGTTTTTCCTTATAAGCACAATACGTATGACAGCCTTGGCGAGGCCTATTTTATAGCCAAAAATTATACAGAAGCCCTAAAAAATTACTCCCATGTATTGCGTTTAAAACCAGATGATGAAAATGCTGTAAAAATGATTGAGAAGATAAAATTGATTGATTAAAGCTTCTTTCTTAACTCTAGACCATTTTTTTTATTTGCTTCTCAGTTTGAATTCCCATGTTGGACACCATATCTATCATTTATAGCCTCATCATGCTACACGCTAGTAAAACCAATACAAGTCTCGTAGTTACGATCGGGCTAACAAATTAACAAAAGCTTATTGGTCAGGTCAAGTGCCACATCTTTAGCAGGATGTATCGAAACCTAATTTTAACTTGAAATTTTTCTTTAAAAATTACAATTAAACAATATCCATCTTCTTTAAAAGAAAAGAAGCATTCATGTTTTGACAAATTCCAACTTTTAATTTATAATCAAAATGAAGCTCATCATTAATGATTTCGGCATCAAAATAATAGTTTTTTACAGCCTTTAACTCTTGTTCGATTTCACATAAACTTAAATCATGCGTGGCGATTATCCCTGTGGCATTCGAAGCCACCAGTTTCTCTACAAACTTTCTGGAGCCTATAGCCTTATCGGTACTATTTGTTCCTTTTAAAATCTCATCTAAAACAATAAAATAAGGTTCTTTTTGAATGGCATCAACAATATATTTTAGACGTGTTAATTCTGAAAAGAAATAAGAACTATCGTCTGTGAGAGAATCTGTTGTTCGCATACTGGTAATTAGTTTAACAGGTGTATACTTACTAGCTTTAGCGCAGATAGGAAGTCCAACGTTAGCCATAACAATGTGTAAAGACACGGTACGTAAAAAGGTACTTTTCCCTGCCATATTTGCGCCTGTTACAATAAAGAACTGTTCATTTTCTATGGTTAAATTGCTATCCACTCGTTTATTTTCATCCAATAAGGGATGTCCTAAACTGTTCGCACTAATAACCGTTCCTTTTTCTTGTATTTCTGGATATATAAATTCTGGACGATTAAAGGCAAAATTACCCAATGAATTATAGGCGTCGAAAAACGATACGACCTCAAACCAATCGGTAACTTTAGTATGATAGTATTCAATCCATTTTTCAATATTATAGCTGTTTTTTATATCTGTTAGAAATAACCCGTTGCCAAAAATAGCGCCTATAATATTATTCCTATTATCTAAAGCATCTAATGATTTTGAAAGTTTCTTAAAAATATGGGATGCCTTTTCTGTATCTAATTGAATCTGCTGTTGTTTTTCTTGTAATAATTCGGAAGTAAATATTTCATTTTCTATTAAATCCAACAACAATGCATATTGGCGAAAGGTATCTTTAACCCTATCTGTATTTGAAGATAAAACATTTGTCTTCTTTACATAAACGCCTGTAACGCCAAGTCCTAAAAGCAACCAATATCCAATAAATTCAGGGCTTAAAAAATTTAAAATAGTGAAACCAAATATAACGATTGAACATATAGTAAAGGCTATTGGCAACCATCGCATCACTTTGGGTAAAAAAGAGTGATAGCTTTGCAACCAATTTATAATATTTTTAGCAGGTGTTTCAACTTTAACCAAACTTGATGTTGCTGAATAATACTGACGCCATTTTGGCTTAGAACTCAATTCCCTTATAGCCTCCTGTCTTAATTTAATCGCATCAATGTCATTTGCTTTCAAAGTATCTGCTAACTTTTGAGAGCCTTCATTAATAGCCGTTCTGTTTATAAACTGAAAAAAGGAACCGCGACCAAACAAATCAATATCCAAACTATAAAAATGAGTAGGGTCTTGAAACTGTAAGCCTTTATCTCGCTCATGAAAATCGCCAGAAGCTATTTTAATTTCTTCCTCATTTATTTTAACTAATGCTTTATTGAAGTTTCTTTCTGCTTTTATATCGGTGTATTTTGACAATAAAAAAACAAATATGGCAATGCCAACAATAGCAATAACCATAGCAACTTGCCAATACTGAAATGTAAAATAGATTCCAAGTCCTGTTATAATAAATACAGACAATCTTAACAGGCTTAGAGTTGTCATTCTTTTGAATAACCTTTGAGCTTCCGTTTTATATGTTTCTAAATGTTCTTTATAGTATGATATTGGGCTGTCCATTTTTAATTTTTGATTGCTTCAAAGAAACAAAAAAGCCCTGAAACATGTCAGGGCTTTAAGTTTATATTTTAATAGTTTTTTAATCTCGCGACATGAAAATACTAAGTATGTACCAGAATAGTAACATTAAAGAAGCAAATAAGCCTAACGCAGCAGGAATATAATCCTCGGTAGTATATTTATTTACTAAATTAGAAGTTTGATACAATATGGAGCCCCCTGCTAACAAGCACATAGCAACGGAAAACCACAGGCCTAAATTAAAACCAAATAGTGTTCCTGCAATAATAAGCCCTATCGCAATAAAAAACCCGATTGTAAGCCCCGTTTTCAAAAAAGAAAAATCCTTTTTAGTAACAAAAACAACCGCTGTTAATCCAGAAAATAATGCCAATGTAACTATAGCTGCTTGATTCAAAATTTCTGGACCAGTTTCCATATAAAATGCAGCAATATAAATAAGCGGCACAAAAATAAAGGCCTCAGCTAGAATATATAAACCATAAGCTAAATACTGCTTATTCTTATCTGGTGTTTTTAAGGCCATCCGTTCTGCATAATTTGTAATGAACATAAAACCGCCTAACATGATTAACCACCTGTAACCTTCGGTCATCGACAATGCAAACTCAACAATAGTATTACTTTGTAGTAATAAATATTCAAAAAGAATAAATGCTAAAACGCCTCCTGCTACATGACCATATGTTTTTTTATAAAATGCCACACGGTCCAAATCGGAAACTTGACTAATTAATAGCTTATCATTTTGTATGTCTTCCATAATGTGAATTTATTTATTGATTTGAAATTTAAATGTACTAAAAAAAGAAACTGAACGCTTCGTTTTAACGAAAAATTCAGTTTAATTTATATTTTTAAAAATGTATTTAGTCTCTCGACCCTCCAAATATTTGAAGCGCCCAATATAGCAATGTCGCTAAAGCACCTATAGCGGCTACCAAATAAGTTCTGGCTGCCCATTTTAATGCATCTTCAGATCCAGCATATTCTTCTTGAGACACCATGTTTTTGTTTTTTAACCAAGCCAAAGCTTTATGACTAGCATCATATTCCACAGGCAAAGTTATAAAGCTAAACAATGTGGCAAAACCCATAAGAACAACACCTGCGGCAGCGGCCCACCAGCCTAAACCAACACCTGTTGCTGCTCCAAGTATTAAACCTCCCATGATTAACCAATGAGACATCCCTGAAGACACACTCACTACTGGCACCAAAGCAGAACGCATTTGCAACCAGCTATACGCTTGCGCATGTTGTACTGCATGCCCGCATTCGTGGGCAGCAACTGCAGCGGCAGCGGCATTACGCTGATTATAAACCGCTTCGCTTAGATTGACCGTTTTATTTTTCGGATTATAATGATCGGTTAAACGCCCTGGAGTCGAAATGACCTCTACATCTCTAATACCATGATCCGCTAGCATTTTTTCTGCTATTTCTGCTCCACTCATACCGTTACGCAACTGAACTTTCGAGTATTTTTCAAACTTTCTTTTTAAGGTACTGCTCACTAACCAACTAACTAAAGCAATAGCCCCTATTAATATATAATATCCTATCATCGTCTTCTGTTTTTAATTATAAATTAAATACCGCAAAAATAACGCCAATTTAAAGGGCTGCAAGTTTGTCAGTCTCAAGCAACTTCAGTCTCCCAATTAAAGGCTTCGGCTATTTCTTTATAAACGATTTGACCTTTAACAATATTTAACCCTTTCGATAATGGTATATTATTTTCACATGCTTTTTCCCAACCTTCGTTTGCCAATTTAATAATATAAGGCAAAGTTACATTGGTTAATGCCACTGTTGAAGTATAAGGTACTGCTCCAGGCATATTAGCAACACAATAATGTACAACGTCATCAATAACATAAGTGGGGTCTTCATGAGTGGTTGCTTTGGTGGTTTCAAAACACCCGCCCTGATCTACCGCAACATCTACAATTACAGTACCTGGTCGCATCTCCTTAAGCATATCTTTAGTGATTAGTTTAGGTGCTTTGGCGCCTTTTATTAAAACACCACCAACAATTAAATCGGCTTCTTTAATACGCTTTCTAATATTGTATTCATTTGAAAACTCGGTTACCACATGATTTGGCATCACATCATTCACATAGCGCAATTGTTTCATATTTATATCCATTATAGTAACATGAGCCCCTAAACCAGCCGCCATTTTAGCCGCTTGAATCCCTACAATCCCAGCACCTAAAACAAGTACTTTGCCTGGTGGTACTCCAGGGACACCTCCAAGCAATACCCCGCGTCCCTTAATTGGTTTTTCTAAATATTTCGCTCCTTGTTGTATAGACATTCTTCCAGCAACTTCAGACATTGGAATTAACAATGGCAAAGAGCCATCTGACCCTTCAACAGTTTCATAGGCAATACAAATCGCATCACTTTCAACCATAGCTTTTGTAAGTGGCTCACTAGATGCAAAATGAAAATAAGTAAAAACAACCTGATTGGGTTTTATTAATCGATATTCCTCTTGTATAGGTTCTTTTACCTTTACGATCATATCGCTGGAAGCATAAACTTCTTCAATCGAATTTAAAATAACAGCGCCTGCTTCTTGATAATCTTCATCAAAAAAACCACTACCAAAACCAGCACGAGTTTGTATATAAACTATGTGATTTCTTTTTGTAAGTTCAAAAACTCCAGCAGGTGTCATACCTACTCTATTTTCATTGTTTTTAATTTCTTTTGGGACACCAATTTTCATTTAATTTCTTATGTTTTACGAATTGTCAGACCGATAGAGAAATTACTCATTTTGCAGACAATATTCTAAGTTAATTTCTTTGTTAAAATTACAACGAAAATCACAAAAGACAGCCCCTTACAGATCAAGACACGCCATTTTTATTAATTTCAAAAAAATGGAAATATTATTTTATGAAATAGGAAATTTAGGTCAAAAATGACCCCTAGAAATTATCAAGTTAATTATTTCTTTTGGTATTTAATTTTGAAATAAACCAATAAAAATGAAGATACTACGGTAATACTATTGGCAAAAATCATGGAAGGGCTATTTTTTAGAAACCCATAAACCAGCCACGAAACTATTCCAATAAAGAATAAAAGAAGCATCGGTAAGGACAAGCTGGAAACATCCTTGGTCTTCCATGTTTTATATACTTGCGGCAAGAAAGCTCCCGTTGTTAAAACGGCAGCTATAAAACCTATGATTTCTATAAAATTATCTTGCATGCTAACCTATTGCAGCATTTGTAATTTTGTCTAACGCACCTGCAATTTTATTTATGATTTCTTCTTGATTGGTAATACCATGTCTATCTTTTAAATATAAAGGATCATTGTATGATACACTAACAACACCTTCATCATCTTGATAAACTAATATTTTTTGGGGTAAATCCAATCCTATAATTTGGGTGTTTTGCATCAAAGGTGTTCCCAAATTAGGATTTCCAAACATAATGATTCGTGTTGGGTTTAGTTCTAAACCTACAGACGAAGCATTTGTTTGGTGATTTAACTCTACTATAATTTTTAAATTTGGATTGTTTTCGATAACATCTTTCAATTTTTGATAGGTTGTATCAAAATCTTGATGACTTATTTTTGAGATAATTCCTGTTTCATTCATAATAATATGTTCTAAACATCTTAGTCTCCAAAAACCACATTACCCTACAATATTGACTATTTTTCCTGGAACTACAATTACTTTTTTGGGTTCACGTCCTTGTAATTGTTCTTTCGTTTTTTCATTTTCTAAAACTGTCTTTTCAATATCGTCTTTACTCATATCCAATGGTAATTCCATTGTAAAACGCATTTTTCCATTAAATGAAATTGGATAGTTTTTACTGCTTTCTACCAAATGACTTTCGTCAAATTTTGGAAACTCTGCTATTGAAATGGATTCGTTATGCCCTAATTGGCTCCACAGCTCTTCTGCAATATGAGGCGCATAAGGAGAAATTAAAACCAGTAAAGGTTCAAGAATGACTTTGCTTGTACATTTTTGAGCTGTTAACTCATTAACAGCGATCATAAAAGTAGATACCGATGTATTAAACGAGAAGTTCTCTATATCCTCTTGTACTTTCTTTATTGTTTTATGAAGCGTTTTTAAGTTGTCTTTTGTGGGTTCTTCATTATTAGCTTTTAGTCCGTTATCATCAACATACAGTTTCCATAGCTTTTTAAGAAATGAATGTACACCTGTAATACCTGCTGTATTCCATGGTTTATATTGTTCTAATGGACCCAGAAACATTTCGTATAAGCGTAAGCTATCAGCACCATATTGCTCACAGATGTTGTCTGGGTTGACAACATTAAACCAACGCTTAGACATTTTTTCAACTTCTCTACCAACTATATAGTTACCTTCTTCCAAAATAAATTCAGCATCATTGAATTGTGGCTGCCAATTTTTTAATGCTTCAATATTAATTTCATCTGAAGCATTAACCATATTAACATCAACTCTTATTTCTTCAACATTATGACCATCTTTTAATCCTTTTGAAACATATTTATTAGTTCCTGAAATGCGATATACAATAGCACTCGTCCCTAAAATCATTCCTTGGTTAATCAGTTTTTTAGCATACTCATCAACTGGTACGGTGCCTTTGTCATACAAGAATTTCTGCCAAAAACGCGAGTATAATAAATGCCCAGTGGCATGCTCACTTCCACCTATATATAAATCGACATCCTGCCAGTAATCCAATGCTTCCTTAGAAGCCATTTCGTTATCATTATCAGGATCCATATATCTGTTAAAATAAAATGAACTTCCTGCCCAGCCTGGCATGGTGTTCAACTCTAACGGAAATACCGTTTCATTATCGATTAACTGATTACTAACTACTGCACATTGTTTTGTGTCCCAAGCCCAAACAGTGGCGTTTCCTAGTGGTGGTTCGCCAGTTTCGGTCGGTAAATATTTTTCAACTTCTGGTAATTTAATTGGCAAATGTTCTTTAGCAATCATTTGCGGCATCCCATTAACATAATACACTGGGAATGGTTCCCCCCAATAGCGTTGTCTGCTAAACACCGCATCTCGCAACCTGTAATTGGTTTTACCCTGCCCTTGCCCTAACTGCTCCAACTCAAAGATAACACGCTTCGTTGCCTTTTTATAATTCATACCATTAATGAAATCACTATTGGCAATGATAGTTTTTTCTTTATCGGCGAAAGCTTCTTCAGAAATATCGACGCCTTCAAAAATATTCGGAATCGGAATATTAAAATGTTTGGCAAAATCGTAATCACGTTGGTCTCCACATGGCACAGCCATAACAGCGCCGGTACCATAACCCGCTAATACGTAGTCACCAATCCAAACAGGAATTGGCTCTTTTGTAAACGGATGCTCTGCATAGGCACCTGTAAATACGCCCGAAATGTTTTTTACATCGGCCATTCGATCACGCTCACTGCGTTTTGCTGTGGCTAGTATATAGGCATCAACAGCTTCTTTTTGGTCTGGTGTCGTTATTTCTGATACCAGTTCATGTTCTGGTGCCAAAGTCATAAATGAAACTCCAAAAATGGTATCAGGTCTTGTTGTGAACACGGAAATTCCGAATTCAGAATTTTGAATTTTGAATTCCACTTGGGCCCCAACAGATTTTCCAATCCAGTTACGCTGACTTTCTTTTAAAGAATCTGTCCAATCAATCGTTTCAAGTCCTTGAAGCAAACGTTCTGCATAGGCAGAAATACGCATACTCCATTGGGTCATTTTTTTACGAATCACAGGATGCCCGCCACGTTCTGAAACCCCATTTACAATTTCATCGTTCGCTAAAACAGTTCCCAAAGCAGGACACCAGTTAACCTCTGTTTCTGCTAAATAAGTTAATCTGTATTGTAATAATATTTTTTGTTGTTCTTCAGATGAAAACCCTTGCCACTCCTTCGCAGAAAATATCTTAACATCTTCATCGCAAGCAGCATTGACGTTTACATTTCCTTCTGCTTCGAAAATGATAATTAATTCCGAAATATCTTCTGCTTTATGAGTCGTATTATTATACCAAGATTCGAATAATTGAATAAAAATCCACTGGGTCCATTTATAATAACTTGGGTCTGATGTTCTAACCTCACGAGACCAATCGAATGAAAAGCCTATCTGGTCTAACTGTCGACGGTATGTTTTTATATTCTCTTCAGTTGTTATTGCTGGATGCTGTCCCGTTTGAATAGCATATTGCTCTGCTGGCAAACCAAAACTATCATACCCTTGTGGATGTAATACATTAAACCCTTGATGGCGCTTATATCGTGCATAAATATCGGAAGCGATATACCCTAATGGATGTCCAACATGCAAGCCCGCCCCACTTGGGTAAGGGAACATATCCAAAACATAATATTTTGGTTTTTCACTATTATTAACAGCTTTGAACGTTTGATTCTCTGCCCAATATTTCTGCCATTTTGCTTCTATTTCGTTGAAATGGTATTTCATCTGATTCTTATTTTCGTATTACTGCCAATTGATGACTACTTTTTTGCCTACTCAATCAAGGCGCAAATTTAAACTTATTATAACAATGTTGAAAGTTTAAACGTTCTAATTATAAAAGCTTAAAGTTTACTTTATTTCCGATTTATCTTAGATTTCTATTCAAAAAATGTGCTTTTTCAAACGAGAGACATTTGATTTGAAATCAAAAGACTTAAATCTTTTGAAGTTTCTTTTCATATACTTTATTATTTTTACGCTATCAATCCATCTAATTTATGAGCGCATCATTTGAAAAACATCAAAAACGCAGACTTATCTCGTCTTACTTTTCAGTAGTATTAAGTATTGCTTTGGTGCTTTTTTTGTTGGGTTTGTTAGGTATGCTCATACTAAATGCTAAAAAAGTATCTGATCATTTCAAAGAACAGGTGGTTGTAACCATTTATTTAAAAGATTCTGCTAAAGAGGTAGAAACAAAACAACTTGAAAAAAGTTTGGCGATGGCAGATTATGTAAAATCTACCGAATATGTTTCGAAAGAGCAGGCTGCTGAATTCATGAAAGCTGAAAATGGTGAAGATTTTATGGATTTTGTTGGGTATAACCCGTTGCAAAACTCCATCGATGTCCACTTGAAAGCCGATTTTGTAACTTCTGAACATTTAGAAAAAATTTCTGCCGAAGCATTAAACAAAAACTTTGTCGATGAGGTTAACTACGATAACGACTTGGTTAATTTAATGAACGATAATGTAAAAAAGATTAGTTTCTGGGTACTCATTATAAGTGCTATTTTCACCTTAATTGCCGTTTTGCTTATTAATAGCTCGATACGATTAGCTGTTTATTCTAAACGTTTCACTATTAAAACCATGCAAATGGTGGGAGCCACAAAACAATTTATTAGACGTCCTTTCGTTTGGAAAAGTGTACGGTTGGGAATGATTGGAGCTGTTCTCGCACTTATAGGCATGGCTATTGTTTTGTATTATCTTAACAAAACATTTTCAGAATTAGAGCTATTGAGCAATCCTGTTTTAATGACTTTCCTATTTGTTTTTGTTTTTGCCTTAGGTATTGTTATTACATGGATAAGTACGCATTTTGCAACACAACGTTTCTTGAATTTAAATACCGATCAACTGTATTAACAAATTAAGCAGATGAAAAAAATAATGATCATTTTAAGTTCTTTACTATTAATAGTTGGCATAGGCTATGCAGTGCTTTCCGCATTCGTAATTGATGACCCTACAGCCGAGTCGTCTAATATCATTGAAACGAAAACTATTGTTAGTATCTCCGAAGGCACATCATACGATATTGTTTTTGCAGATGCCCATGGAGATTATTATTATATTAACAGAGGACTGGAACGCGGATTAAATTTAGATTCTCTTAACGCAAAAGTTTTAAATAAAACTGTTACTTTGCACTTAGCAAAAATCCTTGGAGGTTTAGCAACTTCTGAGCATATTTCGCAATTGGCCGTAGATGGAGATATTATTTACACCGAATTTAACTAGTTATGGGAGAAAAAAAACGAAAAGAAGACGCTAAAGGCATCTTTGTTTTTGGAAAGAAAAACTACAAGTTTATGTTTATTGGTTTAGCTTGCATCGCTTTAGGCTTTATTTTAATGTCTGGTGGTGGTAGTGATGATCCTAATATTTTTAATCCCGAAATTTTCCACTGGAGACGTATCAGACTAGCTCCTGCCATAATTTTAATAGGGTTTGGTATTGAAATTTATGCTATTTTATTGAATCCCGATAAATAAAATCAAAACTTTCTAAGTTTCGGTATATCTATTTTAATATTTTTGCGCCATGGATATAATCGATGCAATCATTTTAGGTATTATTCAAGGCCTTACCGAATTTTTACCTGTCTCATCAAGCGGTCATTTGGAGCTTGGGAAAGCGATACTTGGAGATAACTCAATCCCCGAAGAAAGCTTATTGTTTACTGTGGTATTACACTTTGCCACGGCTTTGAGTACGATTGTTATTTTTAGGAAAGACATTTTAGATATTATTAAAGGCATCTTGAAATTTAAGTGGAATGAAGATTTACAATTCATTTCTAAAATTGCACTTTCTATGATCCCTGCTGCTGTTATAGGGTATACCTTTGAATCTGAATTTGCCGAGTTATTTGGTAATAATATAAAACTTGTTGGTTTTATGCTTATTGTTACTGCTCTTTTACTTTATCTAGCAGACAAAGCTAAAAACACCAATAAAAATGTTTCTTTTAGCAATGCTATTGTTATTGGTATTGCTCAAGCTATTGCTATGTTACCAGGTATTTCGCGTTCTGGCGCGACTATTTCAACTTCTGTTTTGCTAGGTAATGATAAAACCAAAGCGGCACGTTTTTCATTTTTGATGGTTGTTCCGTTAATTTTCGGAAAAATAGCCAAAGACATTTTAAGTGGAGAGTTAACTTATACCAGTGAAAATTTTACCAGTTTGTCTATCGGATTTATTGCTGCTTTTGTATCTGGATTATTTGCCTGTACTTGGATGATCGCTTTAGTTAAAAAAAGCAAACTAACTTATTTTGCTATCTATTGTATTATCGTAGGCATTATTGCTATCGTATTTTCATCATTAAATTCTTAAAATGGCATTGAAAGAAGACTATCTTTCTGGACAAGTCTTGTTAATAGACAAGCCTTTAAATTGGACTTCTTTTCAAGTGGTTAATAAACTTCGTTGGGAAATTCGTCAAGCTTTCAATATAAAAAAAATAAAGGTAGGTCATGCTGGCACGTTAGACCCTTTAGCTACAGGATTACTCGTTATTTGTACTGGTAAAATGACCAAACAAATAGATACATTTCAAGGACAAATAAAAGCGTATACAGGGACTATTGTATTGGGAAGCACAACACCTTCTTACGATTTAGAAACTGAAATTAACGAAACATTCCCTGTCAGCCATATTACCGAAGCATCAATTAATCAGGCTACAAAGCAGTTTATTGGAGATATCCAACAATACCCCCCTGTTTTTTCAGCATTGAAAAAAGATGGAAAACGATTGTACGAATTTGCAAGAGCTGGCGAAACTGTTGAAATAAAACCACGAACTGTACATATTTCCGAATTTGAAATCACAAAAATTGATACTTCAGCGGCGCTCAACACAGGTTCGATAAACATTGGGTTTAGAGTGGTTTGTAGTAAGGGGACTTACATTCGCTCTCTTGCAAACGATTTTGGTAAAGCATTAAATTCTGGAGCACACCTATCTGCACTAAGACGTACTAAAATAGGAGATTTTGATGTTGATAATTCAGTGACTATCGAAAATTTCATCAAAAATCTTCACATGGAATAGTTATTGATAAAAATTGCTTTATTAAATCTAAGTATTTATGAAGCACTTCTATCTTTTATTTTCTCTGCTGTTTTCTTTCTTTCATGTATGCCATTCACAAATGCGCGAAGAAAAAACACATGGTTTTTTTTATAAAGTATCATTGGCTCCCACATTAACAATTAATGAGAACTATACTATTAATAATGATGACGATGAGACACTTTTAAACCCAAGTGCGTTTTTTTTAAATAATACCGTTGGCTATCAATTTGATAAACGTACCTCGCTAGGACTTAATTTAGAATATGATTACCACTCACAACAAGGACTTCATTTCTTGCCCGCTTATTTAACACTACAACATAATGTTATAGCAGATGATGATAATATCTTTCTGAGAGCTGGCTATGGAACGCTTTTAGGTTTAAGTAGAGACTTTGAAAAGGGTAATTTATACAAGGTTGGTTTAGGTGTTCAAATTTTTGATGATGACTATAGAAACTCATTTTTAATAGGGATAGATTTTACAAGAAAACGGTTTGGATATAAAACTTTAGAAGGCTTATCAAGTGTTTCAATTTTCTTAGAATTTATGCTATTTTAAACTTTTTAACGTATATTACCCGTATATAAAGCAAATAATTCTCTCTAATAAACATAATTTGCGTTTATCAGATCAACATAAAGCCCTATTAATTACTGTCCTGATTTCGGGGACAGTAATCTTGTCTGTGTTTAATTTAAGCTTGAAAAAACAAGACAAATTTGCCTCAGAAAGCTATTATGAAATAGAACCTGAAGAAGAATTAACCGAAGAGGAAATTAAAATTCTAGAAGCTTTAGAGAAACTAAACGCGAGTAAGGCCGAAACAAATAAAGCTTTTAATGAAACAAGCAAAAGTAAGCATTTCGCTGAGGCTTTTAAGCCTATTGCTCCTCCTGAGGATTATGTCCCAAAATCTAGTAATACCTCAGAAAACACCGAGGCTTTTAATAAAACCTATGATGCTTCTACCGACTCTAAAGTAAATAAGGATGAATTATCATCATTTAGTAAAGTAAATGACTTACTTAAAAAACAACAAGGAGAGGGTTCTAATTCAAAAAGTACCATTAGCTATTCATTGGTTGACAGAGCAAAAGTTTATATCCCAATTCCTGTTTATCTATGTGAAGTTGACGGCAAAATAGTTATAAATATTACTGTTAATGAAAGCGGCAGTGTTACAGATGCTTATGTAAATACGTCTTCAACTTCAAATAATGAATGCCTTATCGAGCATGCTTTAGAATATGCTAAAGATTCACAGTTCAGTGCGTCTACCAAGAAAAGTCAATTAGGATCTATTACATTTTACTTTATAGGCAAACATTAGGTTTTAATTCACAAAGCATATCTGTTAGATCGTTTATAATATTTTGTCCTTTATTTGTATTATACCAATGTTGCAAATCTTCTTTAAACTCTGGAGTTAATTTCCCGTGCATGGCCTTAAACCTGTTAACATAATTAGTAGCTTCGCTAGGCCTAGGACCATATGTATTTAAAACATCGTCTGTGTTATTATCTAGCATGATGACTTTGGGAATGGCTTTACCTCCATTCGTTAAAAAGGCATCCATTAACTCAGGGTTTTCGTCACGAAGTACCACCTTAAAATTAATATTGCTATTTAATTCAGAAACTTTATTTAATACTGGCAAAATATGTGCTGCGTCACCACACCAACTCTCGGTAAGCACCAGCCAGGTAATAGGTTCGTCAAAAGATTTAATTTTGTTTAAAGCTTCGTCAGTCAATTTTATAGTCTTGTCCCAACGTTTCATACGTCGGTCATTGAGTTTAGTATAATTAACCAAGGCTTCTGTTTTTTCATTTCCAGTAGTGTCCCCTTTTATAGCTAATTGCCTTACTAAATCCCTATATTCTTGATACGATATACTTTTATTTAAACTGTTTTTTATAATGGTATCCATAATATTCTTTTAATGAACGATACAAAATTAGTATCTTGAATTTTTAATTTAGATGATATTTGTCATACTTTTACCTTAAACCTTACGAGATTCTTTATGGAAACAAAACATAGATGCCATTGGTGTGTTGGAGACGAATTATATGAAGCCTATCATGACGAAGAATGGGGCAAGCCTGTTTATGATGACGACACACTTTTTGAATTTTTAATTTTAGAAACATTTCAAGCTGGTTTAAGCTGGATTACCGTTTTGCGAAAACGCGAAAATTTCAGAAAAGCATTTGATCGTTTTGATTACAAAAAGATTGCTAATTACAATCAGGATAAGATTGATGCCCTTTTACAAGATACTGGTATTATTAGAAATAAATTAAAGGTGAATGCGACTGTTACCAATGCACAAGCTTTTATAAAAGTTCAGGAAGAATTTGGAAGTTTCAGCAAATATATATGGGGTTTTGTAGATGGCAAACCCATTAAAAATGCCTTTAAAACGCTAAAAGAAATACCTGCCAACACGCCTTTAAGCGATACTATTAGTAAAGATTTAAAAAAGCGAGGGTTTAAATTTGTGGGCACCACAGTTATTTATGCGCATATGCAAGCTACTGGTATGGTAAATGACCATGAGGTGAATTGTTTTAGATATGAGCAGGTTTAATTTCCATATCATAGTCTCTTTGGATTATTTATCACGCTGAATCCTTTAATCCTAATATTTTTCTACAAAGTGTGAACTTGATCTTCAATTTTTTTAACACGTTGTCTCCAAACTCTATTCAAAAAATAAACTTGTACCACTACTGCAATACTAAAAAAGACTGTACTGGTCCATATTTTATGACTGTCCCAAATTATATTAGATGTTAAAAACCCCATAAAAATCACAAAGGCAAGGACTCTAGAAATAATAGAAACTCTAGAAAAACGCTTTATTTTATTTAAATACTTCTTTAGTGAATTCTTTATATTATGGTCATTAATCGGTTTCTTTACGACCATAAAACCCAGCATATTATGTATTAACACTAGTAAAATTGATATTACTAAAAGTACGTTCCAATAAAAAGCTTTAAGGTGTCCATCAAAAAAATCATAGAATACAATTAATATGAGAATCCATATGACACTCTCTAAAACAAGTTGCTTTTTTATCCCATTTAAAACAGGGTGCTTACTTGAATATTTCATTTTATTTATACTCTCAATAGATTTTGAGTTATCATTATTCATATTTTGATATTCCGATTTTAAATCATCCAATTCCATAATTTTATTTTATTAATGTTTTTATTTTGTTTTTAATTCTATTTAAACGCACACCAACATTGTTTTTGGTAATACCGATAACATTTGCAATTTCGGAATTGTCCAGTCCTTCCAAATACAATGAGACCAACGCTTTGTCAGCATCATTTAATTGCCTTATTGCTAAAAACAAACGTTCTTTATTTATATTTTCTTCTTTTTCTTGGAGAGGTAGCTCTGGAATGTCTTTTTCTTTAGACATAACGACTTTTGATTTCCTAAAACTTGCCATGGCCGTATTTAATGCAATCCTATACATCCATGTTGTTACTTTAGAACGCCCTTCAAATTTAGGATAGGCTCTGAATAACTGATAGATTATTTCTTGAAATAAGTCTTCTTTATCCTCTTTAGTATCACGATAGATATTACAAACTTTATACACCAAAGCTTGATGCTTGCAAATAAGCTTCAGAAAATCTTCATTTTGCATAAAACCCCTATAGTTTTTTAAACTTAAACTCTTTCCCCTTACCTTCTGTCTTTAGCCCAGTGACTGTCTTGTTATCAGATAACACATTAAAGGTAAATCTAACCCCTACCTTTTTTCCAAAAAACACAGAATGGCTCTCTGTATAAATTCGAAAAGGAGGTTTGCTCCCTAATTTAGCAAATAATTTACCTTGGTGTTCCAAAATCTTAAGTTGCATATTATTTGATGCCCTGTACGTTCCTATAAATTTCTCTAAACTCTTTATCGATATTAAACTTGAATTAATTATTGTGGGGAGTTTGAACGGTTTCTCTAAAATTATCTTTTCCATGTCGCTCCAAATACTGTGCATGGGCAAAAAAGAAATATTACTCAAAACGATAAGTGTTAGCTTTCTTTCTGGATAAACCACAGAAATACTTGAATAGCCAAAGGTTCCTCCCGAAGCCTGATAAGATTTAAGCCTATCATTCTTTTTATTATGAATGTACCATCCCATTCCATATTGTGCTTTATTATTATGAGGCATTAAATGATCTGTTATTGGATTAAATAGACTTTGTTTCAATTCGGAATTCCATATAGAATCATTCATCAAACTTCTATTCCATTTTAATAAATCTTTTGCACTAGCATATAAACTACCCGAACCTTTCAATGCCGATGAGCTTCTATATGGAGCTACAATTAAACTATCATTTGGTAATAAATGATAACCAGAAGTCATTTTTGGAATAATACTTAAATCATTATACGCTCCCGTATTATCCAATTTTAAAGGCTTAAAAATCTTTTTATTTAAAATACCATCATAAGTATCTCCATATACTTTTTGTAGTATAACTGCTAACAAAAAATAAGCTGGGCTCGAATAATTGACTTTTTTCCCAGGTATAAAGACTAAGTCCATTTTAAAAATGTCAGTCAAAACTTGTTTTGTATTTAATGGTAATCTTGATTTGATTGTCCAATAATCTTTATAGCCTTTCCAGTGTGGAATCCCAGAAGTATGAGATATTAAGTGCTGTATCGTAATCTCATCCCACTTTTCCCTTAAAGTACATTCATTAAAATACTGTTTAATTTTATCTTCCAATTTAAGCTTGCCTTCTTTTACTGCCAAAGCAACTAACATACCTGTAAATGACTTTGATATGGAAGCAATTTTAAACTTAGAACCTACTGTTAATGGTGTTTTATTTTCTAATGACGAAAAGCCAATTGCCCTTTGATATAGAATTTCCTTACTGTTAGCAACAAGCACTACACCATTAAAATTTATTCTCTCGTTTTGTACGCTTAGGTATTCTGTAAGTTTTGTATTAAAATTATAATTGTTTTGTCCATTTAACTTAAAAGTAAAGAATAGGACCGAAGCTATGATTATTCTAATTATTGTTTGCATAATTCATCATTTTCCACATACGTTGCAGAAATGATTAAATTATTACAGGAAGGGGTATTTATTTTGGTTTGAGTAAAAAAAATAGCGAGGTTTTCTTAAAAATAATACGTTATTATTGTGATTTTACTTGTAGTTTATTCTTTGACTTTTATATAAATCAATGAACCTGTTAAAAGCGAATCATTCTTTATTTCAAACGTTCTATTTAAAACACCTAAACGAGTTAATAATTTACCTTTTTCAGTCTTATATATTTTTCCGTTTAACACACCCCAATTAAATATATAATAATTGTCTTTCTTGGTAATTGAAATTTTAGGCCAGCCCAATTTATTTTGATAGACACCTAATATACTATGACTAGGATCGTTTTCTAAAATATCAGATGCATTAAAGTCTAATTTTTTATTTTTTTTCTCGAAAACTTCGCTAAACTTTTTCTTTTCCTCTTTAAAAATGCTGTCAGCTGGCAATGAGTTTAGTTGATTATATGCATAATTAGCCATTAAATGAGGCAAAATGTTTGCACGACTATCTGTTGAAAAAGCAATGATTCCAATATTCTTATTAGGTAGAAATGAGATATGAAAGCTGATTCCCGCCAATCCACCAAACCTAGTTAGAATGGTGTTATTTTGATATTTAGCAATATCCCAACCTAAGCTATAACCAATCCTTTTATAAGTGAAATATTCTCGATCTTGCTCAGTAGTTGAAGTATGCAAATCAGCCCAAGAATTCTTAGACAACAATATCTCATCTTGTTTCATATTGACATTTAACCATTTTGAAAGGTCATTTAAAGTTGATATAATGCCTCCAGAAGCATGCATCGTTATATCTTTCTTGTAAAATCCAGTTTCAATGATGCCTATTTCTTTTGTTGCTGTTACGGATGGACGTATTTCATTAAAATCAAAATCCGTAACATAAGTACTCGTGTTGTTCATTTTTAAAGGCTCGAAGATGTACCTTTTCATTTCATCTTTCCAAGTATTTCCAGTCACCTCATCAACCACCAGACCTGCTATTATTGGACCAACATTAGAATATCTAAACTTATGAGATGGGTCATATCGAAAATCAGTATTTAAATCATTAACTAATTCCGCATCCTCACCACTATAACCTATAAATGCAGTTTTCCAGATAAGAGGCAAACTCATTGTTCCATGCGTATGATTTAATAAAGACTTAAGATTTATAGTTTTAGTATCTACACTGTCACTGTAATTTAATTCTGGAAGATAATGAGCTAAAGAATGGTTTAAATCAAGTTCACCTTTTTCTTCTAAAATTTTAAGTAAAGTCCCTGTGAATGATTTTGTATGAGATGCGATATAAATTGGAGAATTATTAGTCAATGAGGTTTTATTTCCCTCAAGAATATCTCTGTTCAATGTAAAAGAATATGCCAATCCATTTTCATCAACTACAGCAAACATAAAATCTCCAAAAAGTGCTTTTTCTTTATATATGTTTTTTATTTGGTTTTCGAATTGAGAAGAAAAGAGTGGGTGCTTCTTTTTAAATTCTTTTTGATTTTTGTTCAATTCGTTATTATGCTGACAAGAAATGAATATTAAAGCCATTGTAAAAACCAATGCCTCAATTTTAAATGCCTGTTTTGATCTCATGTTATTACTTTTTCAAGTAGGACTATAATAATTTGATTTAGGTTACAATTTTGAACCGTATCAGTTTCTATAACACTATAGATACCTTAAAAAAACATCCCTGGGAATCTCCTCAGCGCCCAAACTTTCTAAATGATTTGTGTATATCTGACAATCTATGAGTTTATAATTGGTATTTTTAATAAATGTTATGAGGCCAACTTTACTAGCGTTACTCGCTTTAGCGAACATACTTTCACCACAAAAGACACCATTGCCTAAATCGACACCATAAAGTCCGCCAACCAGAGTATCATCTTTCCAGACCTCAATAGATTTTGCATAGCCTAATTCATGAAGCTCTGTATAAGCATCTATCATATTATTAGTAATCCAGGTACTTGTTTGCCCTGGGCGTTTTATTTCGGAACATTCGGCAATAACATCTCTAAAAGCTTTATTAACGGTAATTATATAGTTTTTATTACGCAATACCTGCCTCATACTTTTAGATACTTTTAATTTCTCTGGAAATAGTACAAAACGGGGGTCTGGAGACCACCATAAAATAGGTTCTTCAACTTCAAACCATGGAAAAACACCCTTTCTATAAGCAAGCAATAATCGCTCTATTGATAAATCACCTCCAACAGCCAACAAACCGTCTTCGGTAGCTTTACTTACATCTGGGAACCACATATTGTCTGTTAAGTATTGCATTGAAAAATTTATATAAAGAACCCTTCTTAAGCTCAAAAATAAACAACCTCAACGTTAATATAAACATTGAGGTTGTTTTTATAAGACTCTTACTTTCACTTCGACTATGTCCAGCGTCCGCCAGAAAATGAAAAATCTTTATTTAAAAAGGAAGATCATCATGATCGTCTTCTTTTAAATCTCCAGCAGGTTCGAAAGCATCAGCTGGTGGTACAGGTGGTAAATTTTCACCAGAAGCATCTGCTTGTAATGCTTCTATTCTCCAACCTTGAATAGAGTTAAAATATTTAGTCTCTCCCTGTGGGTTTACCCACTCTCTACCTCTTAAATTAATACTAATTTTAACTTGCTGTCCTACTTGATAACTGTTTAACAAATCTGTTTTGTCCTGAACAAATTCCACCATAATGTGTTGTGGGTATTGTTCTTCTGTTGTTACTACTATTTCTCTTTTTCTAAACCCATTATTCCCAAAAGTTTGAGTTTCTCCTATAACTTTTATTCTACCTTGAACTTCCATTAATTATTATTTATTTCTATTATTTAACTTAACAATATTTTCCAGGCACTTTCAACATCACCAAAACTTAGGTAATTACGTGCCAGTTTGTGTTTTTGCCTATGTGTGGCTGTTTTAATATTTGAATACCTCGCTCCCAAATCTTCAACAAAAAGCTTCACACTTTCTTCTGTTGGTAATGCTTCTATATTGGCCAACATCCCTAGATCATTTCCAGTTAAGACCATACTATTCTTAACATGCTCTGGAAAATTATCAACACCTATTCCTAATGTTGACAATGGCTTGGGTATTTCAAAAAAGCCTTTTTTAGCACGTGTGTAATAACTACCTCCTGCTCTAGCAACCAAATCTAATTTTTGTTGATTTATAGTTCCTCCTTCATCTAAAACATCATCATCTATATGAAGCTTAACAACTTCACAAACAATTAAATTTCCAGCACCGCCTTCTGTTCCCAATTTAACAATATCGTTTACCTTGCATTCAAGCTGTATGGGTGCTTCAGCTACACGAAATGGTTTAACAATATCAGATTCCAACATGGTTAATCCCGATTTATCAAACTCATTCACCCCCTCAGGATATTCCGAACTACTTAACGACATTTGATGGACCATATCATAATTCACCACGTTGATAACCACTTCTTTTATTGCTTCAACATTTTGCAATGTGTGTTTTATTGTATTATCCTTAACACGTCTTGCAGGTGAAAATATCATGATAGGCGGATTTGCACTAAATACATTAAAAAAACTAAATGGTGACAAATTAGGATTACCATCTGCATCCATTGTACTGGCAAAAGCAATTGGTCTTGGCGCAACTGCACTTAACAAATAACCATGCAATTTGCTGGTAGATAAGCTTTTTGGCTCAAACGATGTCATTGCTCTTTAATTTTAACAAATGTAACTATTATGTTGTTCAACTAAAAACCAATTTACTAACATCTTAAACAATAATATTAACAGATTTGCATTATATTACAAGTTTAATTTAATTAATCAATGATTTTTACAAAACATGGTAATGCCTTTCGTTGGATTATTATAATAGCATCTTTCTTTATTGTTTCGCTCATTTTGTGGAAAACCTATGAGTTTTTTCAGCATTTTAAAGATGAAGAACGTACCAAAATGGAAAATTGGTCCTTAGCCCAAAACGAATTGATTAATTCAGATATCAATTCTAACCTAGGTGAACTTACGCTACAAGTTCTAAATAGCAACAAAACAACTCCCATGCTTGTTATTAATGAGGATGGGAGTTTAGGAACTCATAACAACATAGACGACACCAGGATTACAGACTCCATATATGTTAAAAAACTCATACTAAAATTTGAAAAAGAGAACAACCCCATACCAATAATAATAGGAGATAGCATTGCTAGTACTATCTATTATGGAAACTCTCCCTTATTAAACAAATTAAAGTATTATCCATTAGCACTGTTACTTATTGTTGTTTTATTTGGTGCCGTTATTTTCTTTTTTTATAGTAGTAACAAGAATGCTACTCAAAACAAACTATGGTCTGGTATGGCTAAAGAAACAGCACACCAAATAGGCACACCCTTATCATCCTTGATAGGTTGGACAGAAATTTTAAAAAGTGATAATGTAAACCCTGATTATATAGCCGAAATTGAAAAAGATGTAGATCGGTTAAAAACTATTACAGAGCGCTTTAGTAAGATTGGATCTTTGCCAACGCTTGAAGCCACGGATATTATTAAAGAAACCGTAGATTCTTATGATTATTTAAAAGCCCGATCTTCCAACCTTATAGATTTTGAAATTATAACCCCAGAGGGCAATATTCCTGTTAACCTTAATAAGCAATTATATAGTTGGTGCATTGAGAACCTGGTAAAAAATGCTATCGATGCCATGAAAGGCAGAGGCAAACTTATCGTTGAGATTTCTCAATTAGAAAATAATGTAAAAGTCAGTATCACAGATACAGGAAAAGGAATCTCCAAAAAAGATTTCAATAAAATTTTCACTCCAGGGTATACGACAAAAAAGCGTGGCTGGGGATTAGGTTTATCACTTACCAGACGCATTATCGAAGATTTTCACGATGGCAAGATAAAGGTTTTACAATCTCAAAAAGAAAAAGGAACTACAATACAAATTAGCCTAAAACGTGCCACTAATTATGTCTGAAAAACTAGTTACCATAAAAGAAGTTGTATTAAAAAACAACTGTCCTGAGTGTTACAGTAATGAAGGTTTACGCTTAACTTTTAAGCAAAAAATAATTGACACCAGGTTTTACAAATCAATTACGTCTCAAATTAGTCATGAAATTGCGTGTAAGGTATGCCATACCATTATTTACCCGGTAAAATGGACTGATGATATTGAACAGGTTTTTGAATATCAGAAAAGAGCTTTTGTTCCCAAAAAACCATTGACTTATTTAAAGAAAGCATCATGGTTCGCTATTATTTTAGCTTCCATTATAGTTTTAGTTATAATACTTTTAGCAATATATCCTAATTTATAATTGGGCTTTTATCGCTTCAGCCAAATTCTGGAATTCTTCTGTAGAAAGTTTTACTTTTTGAATAAAACGAGCATCCTCCATAGTGTGTAACGGAATTAAATGCACATGTGCGTGTGGCACCTCCAAGCCTATAACAGACATCCCTACTCGCTCACAAGGTATTGTTTTTTCTAATGCTAAAGCTACACGCCTTGCAAAACTCATCAAACCATTATAAGTGGCTTCATCTAAATCAAATATCTTATCAACTTCTTGCTTAGGAATACAAAGTGTATGTCCTTTACTATTTGGATTTATATCTAAAAACGCTAAAAAGTCATCAGTTTCTGCAACTTTATAACAAGGAATTTCACCATTAACTATTTTTGTGAAAATTGAAGCCATATTATTTGAAAGTGTTTTTTATAAGAGTTCTTATCTCACTTTAATGCTCGGACTATATTTAGCTCGATAAGATCTACAGGAATAATAATTTATCTGGAAATTTCTATGATATCGAATTTCATAACCCCATTAGGCACTTGAATTTCTGCAACGTCACCTACAGATTTTCCAAGCAACCCCTTACCTATGGGAGAATTTACCGAAATTTTACCTGAAGCCAGATCAGCTTCTCCATCGGCAACCAACGTATAGGTCATTTCCATACCATTGGTTTGGTTTTTTATTTTAACTTTAGACAACACCAATATCTTAGAATTATCTAATTGCGATTCATCAATAACGCGCGCTCCAGCCAGAGCATCTTCTAATTTGGAAATACGCATTTCCAACATGCCCTGTGCTTCTTTAGCAGCATCATATTCTGCATTTTCGCTTAAATCTCCCTTATCTCTAGCTTCAGCAATAGCTTTAGAAGCCTTGACGCGCTCTACATCTTTTAATTGCTGTAGTTCATCTCTTAATTTTTTTAACCCTTCTGGTGTATAGTACGATACTTTACTCATAACTTCATCGTTTTACTTAATAAAAGATGCTGAACATGGAGTCCAGCATAAAAAAAAATCTCGCTTACACGAGATTGTATAACAAATATACAAAATATTTAACTCAATTTGCTTTTTGTTGTAAATTGCATTTTTAATTTTAAAATTACTATGAAATCTGTTTCCTGCCTCATTGCACTCATTATTTTATCATCTTGTAGCAAAAATTCTCCTAACAATGAAAATTGTAAATTTTTATTAGACTTAGGAGTAAACGTTAATATCAATCTTAGCTTGCCTCAATATAGCCAACTACCTTTTGCAGGGAACTCTGTTTACATCCCAAATGCGGGAAATGCAGGAATTATTGTTGCCAGTACTGGTGCCGATTTTTTAGCATGGGATGCCAGTGACCCAAATCACGCACCTAACGCCTGTTCTGCACTTACACCTACGGGTTTAGAAGGCACTTGTGGTTGTGAGGACAAAAACAAATATAGCTTGGTTACCGGGCAATCATTGGGAAGTAACAATTTGCCCTGTAGTTTAAAAAACTATAGAGTAGAAAAAAACGGAAATAATCTCTTGATTTTTAATTAAGAGCCTCAATAAAATATTATTAAGGCTCTTAATTAATGTGTTTTTTTAGAATTTTAGCGTCATCCCTAACAAAAAGTTAGTAGTCGCTTGTGGATAATAAAAATTCTCAGTTATTGGCGCATCAGACGAGCCTACTGGTCTATAAAAATAGCTATATGTATACCCATTAGAGACATACTCTGAATTAAACAGATTATTTACCAACAAATTAAACCCTATTTCTTTAATCCACTTTGGCTGGATTTTATAAGATACATTTAAATTATTTACAAAATAAGCATCAATGCTTTTATCATTACTAGAGGTATTATCTAAATATTGCTTACCGACATATTTAGACAGCAATGCAATACTTCCATTTTTTATAGGAGAATAAGTTAAAGTGCTTCCAAAAATAACATCTGGAGAAAAGGAAATATCTGTATCTTCAAATTGCTCAACTACAGGAGCATAAGAAATACTCTCAAATGTATTCGGATCATATTGAGTGTCATAAATCACATAGTCAAAAGCTTTTATCTTATTTTGGCTAAACGTAGCATTTGCATCAATCCTAAATCGACCTGATACTTTGTAACCCGCCTGTAATTCTATTCCTGCCCTATAACTCTTTGCGACATTTTGCCTAATAGGACCGCCTACATCATCTAAATCTCCTGTTAAAATTAACTGATCCTTATAATCCATATAATATAGATTAACCGTTGTATACAAATTAGTCTTTCTCAATTTATAACCAAGCTCAAAATCATGTAATTGTTCCGATTTTGGACGCACTGGGTTTTTAGTCAAATCATCCCTGTTAGGCTCCCTGTTAGCCATAGCATAAGAGCCATAAATACTATTATAATTATCTATGGTATAAGTTAATCCGAATTTAGGATTGAAAAAATCGTATGACTCCTTTACATTAATGTTTAACAAATCTGAGCTTGTTCCAACAGATTCATAATTGACCTTTCTATATTGTAAATCCAATAAGGCAAACAAATTACTGTTTATACTATATTCGGCTTTAGCATAAGTATTAAAATCTTCCTTATCTCCATAACTAAAATAGTAGTTGCTTCTAATAGGTATTGAAGTAGGAAATGAATCCCAAATAACCTCACCAAAATGATCTCCCTTATACATATTGTAACCACCACCAAAATATAAGTTCAGGTTGTCCTTTGTATAATTAAGGGCATATACAAACGCATAAAAATCATTATCCAACCAACGTCTCCTAATAACATCTCCTTCATCCGATGCGTTTACATTATTAGGAAAATATTCTCCTAACTCTTCGTTATTTTTATATTGCTCGAAAAACCCTTTTCCTCTTGTGAAGTTTCCTGAAACATTTGCAGAAAAATGCGTGCTAAACTGATGGGAAATGTGCAACTGATAGTGTGTCTGCTCATAATTATCCACCTCATTATCGTAGGTATAAAAATTATATGTTCTACCAGAATTCAATAGGTTTTGGGCCTCTTCGTCTGAAGGAAAATTTCTGTCAATAAATGCTTGTATACCATCTCTATCGTTATTTACAACAGCTTCTGGTGTGCCATACCATGATTGGTAAGTGATTTCTTTTCCGCCAAAAACAATTGCTTTAATCGCCGATTTTTCATTTAGAAAGCCAGTTTCTAAATAATACGAATTTAAATCTGCTCTTGCTCTATCTATATAGCCATCACTTTGAATATTAGAGAGTCTTCCTTCCGCATAAAAGTTGTTTTTTAAACCTGAACCAATATTAATATTGTGCTTTCTGGTACCAAAACTCCCAACTGCATTTGTAGTTGTGGCATAACCTTGCTTTGATGGGGTTAAAGTTTTTATGTTCAAGCTCGCGCCAAAAGCTCCCGAACCATTTGTTGATGTCCCTACACCTCGTTGTAATTGTATATCCTCTACAGAAGAGACAAAATCAGGCATATTTACCCAAAATGTTCCCTGGCTCTCAGCATCATTATATGGAATGCCATTAATAGTAACATTGACTCTGGTGGCATCGCTACCTCGCACGCGAATTCCTGTATACCCAACTCCTGCCCCTGCGTCACTGGTAGTAACCACAGAAGGTAACTGATCTAATAAAATAGGCAAATCTTGACCTAAATTTATAGATTCCAATTGCTCTTTCTTAATATTTGTAAATGCAACTGGTGTTTTATCTTTAGCTCTTGTAGCTGAAAGAAGGATTTTATCCAGCTTTTCTGTTTTAGTAGAATCTTGTTGTTTTTGATTTTCTTGAGCGTTGGCCGTAACTGTCAACACTACGAATGCTAAAAAAAGAAATAACTTTTTTAAAGTCGATTTCATTGCGATTATGGTTTTATAATCGAATAAAAAGAGGTAATTATTCTTTATTGTTATTAATTAATTTCCAGAATTAATATTGCAAGTCTGCATGTTGTTTTTAAACAGGTCACAATGACAATAAAAATTCAAATCCCTAAACAGCATTACCTGTTCTAGGTTCAATGGGTATGATCTCAGCTCTTTGGAAGCTAAAAATTAAAAGTTGAGAGTAAAAAAAGCCTATGAATATAAACTACAAACTAAAACTGATAATTATTAACTGGAAAAGCACCCCTTTTTTGAGAACGCCGCAAAGATAAGAACAATTAACTATTGTTTAATTAGTTAATCGATATTTTTTAGTCTATATCAGGCTTTTTTCTATTTGCTTTTTTATCAGAAAGATTACGTTTATCCTTTAGTCGTTTTTTTATAACCGCTTTTGGAATTTTAGTTGGAATACGCTTTTTTGGAACTATCAACCCTAAACGAATTAATTCCAAAAAACGTTTTATAACAAGTTCTTTATTTTTATGTTGACTTCGGCTTTCATCGCACTGCAAAATCAATAGACCGTCTTTGGTTAACCTATGCTTTAGTTTATTTTGAAGACGTTCTTTTTCTTCTTCGCTAAATATAAGTGATGTATTTAAGTTAAAGGTCAACTCTATCTTTGAAGACACCTTATTAACATGTTGCCCGCCACTACCAGAACTTCTAACGGCTTTAAAGCTCAATTCTTGCAACAAGGCTTCTTCTTCTATCATGACATTACTTGATGTGCTGGTTTAAGTAAATCATTAACCGTTTTTACAGGATTGAAAGTGTTTAATGGAACCTCAACAAAAATAGAATTCCAATACGCCATACTACCATTCCATAATCCGGGAAGCTCTAATGCTTTTATGTCCATCCCATTTTGGGTTTTCATGGTTATAAAAGCAGCCTCGGGGTCTACAAAATTTTTAAGGTTGAACTTTTCCCCCTTATAGTTCTTAACGCCACAAACTAAATCAGTAGGATTAAAATGTGTTGCATTTTTTACAATGTCCTGCTGCCCTTTATCTTCAATATTAATTTGAGCAAACTCTACGATTTGTAAAGATATTGCTCCATTTTTATCTTTTACCAAGAATGGTCCGCCGCCTGGTTCTCCTTCATTTTTAACCATACCACATACCCGAACTGGACGGTTTAGTTTTTCCTTCAGATATACACGCTTCTCTTCTAAAGTGAAATCTTCAAAATCTTCCTCAATAGGCACATGCATTTTATTAGATAAAAACAGTGCTATTTCAAGAAGTTCTTTTTCCAAGACAACATCTTTATCAAGCTTATTCAAAAATGTAAAAATCTGTTCCTGAACTTTTATAAGAATACCTGCTAGTAGTTTTTTATACTCTGAGACCGCTATATTTTTATTAGCAACAATAATGTTGTCAACATTTTTTATAAAAATAAGATCGGCATTCAAATCATTTAAATTTTCTAATAAAGCGCCATGTCCTGCTGGTCTAAATAAAATAGTTCCATCTTTATTTCTAAAAACTGCTTCTTCGGTTGTTAACGCAACTGTTTCCGTTGCTTCTTTTTGGTATGAAAACGACACATTAAACGCTTTACCCGTTTTTTGTTCTAAATCTTGTTTTATACGGTTTAACTCTTCAATAAAATAGGTGTGATGCTTGTCTGAAACCGTAAAATGGAGGCTGGCTTTATTATTTGTTGATGCATATAATGTCGACTCAAGTAAATGTTCTTGAAAAGCCGTTATTATGACATCGTCATATTTATGAAAAGGCAGTAATCCTTTGGGCCAAGAGCCATAATTAAGACCATTTTCGTTCAACATTGTTTTTACAAACTCTAAGTATTTCTCTTCTTCAGATAGGTTATCAAAACTCAAATTTATTTCTTTAGTTTTTAATAAAACCTGATTATAAAACGGAAACTTTTCTAAATTAGAAATAAATTTTTCAATTAACGTATCGTTATTTTTTTTGGCATAGTCTTCAATACTCTCATTTAAAGGGTTAAAGTTTTTCAAAAACTGAAATAGAAATTTAAACATCCTTGTAGCTGCACCAGAAGCCGGTACAAATTTAAGCGTAGATAAATAGCTTTGTTTTGATTCATACAGTTCTATAAACTCTTTTATTTCTTTATCGCTATAATACTCAATACCTTTTCCTATAGTTGCTGCTGTAACCAAATTAGAATATGACATACCATTTTTTATGCGTGCTACCTGAGCATCGACTTGATTTACCGTAATGCCTTTTTTTTGTATTTGTTTAATATCTTTTTCAGTAAACATTAATTATTTTTTTAATAGCTTGTCAATGTGTTTAACCGCCGTTTTTAGGCGTTGTTTTTTGTCGCCTTTCAAAAGCACATAAGGTTTTTTATTCTTTATTAATTCATTTTGAAAAGCTTCAAACATCTCTTCTCTATCCTCTGGTTTATCTCGTAAATCATCAGCCTCCCATGGCGTGTCAATATAAGTTAAAAAATACAGATCGTAAGTGTTCTCCAATGCATATTTTTCAAGTATAGGATCACAGCTTCCCAAGTAGTAAGCTTCAGAATACACCTTTGTTTCCAGCAGGTCGGTATCACAAATTAAAATAGAATCTGTTTTTTTTGCTAATTTATTTTCAAGTTTCATTTGCCCTTCTGCTATAGGCAACAAATCTTCTGGCTCACAAGTTTTACGTTCATTATTCCATTTATTTTGGAGGTATTCCCGTGCGTATTCTGGAACCCAAACCGAATTGTAATACCGAGCCAATTGTCTTGACAGTGTTGTTTTACCAGTAGATTCTGGCCCAAATAGCACAACCTTTATACAACTTGAAGGTTCTTGTTTATACTTTTCTTCCATGATAAATAACCAAATATCGCTATCACCGTAAACCCTAAATATTGAAAACTTGTAAATGTGAACCCTTTATAAAAATATAGAGGCACCGATATTAAATCGCCTATAATCCAAAAAATCCAATTCTCTAATTTCCTTCTTGCCATTAACCACATACCTACAAAAAATATAGCTGTTGTAAGTGTATCAATATATGCAACCCAACTAGTCCACTTATTAAACGCTTTGTAAACTAAAAATACAAATAGTAAAGTACCTAGAAATATAAATATACTAATCGCTTTCTCTTTGATAGTTGTTATTGAAATTGGGGTTACATGGGTTTCATCTATTTTTCTTGTCCAAATATACCAACCATAAACGCTCATTATAAAATAATAACCGTTTATCATCATATCGCCCAAAAGTTCCCATTTGTACAATAAATACACAAAAATTATGGTACTAATCATACCTGTTGGAAAAACAAAGACCTTATTTTTTTTTGAGTACCAAACGGAAAGAAACCCGAAAATAATGGCTATTATTTCTAATAGGATATCATTCGTTTCATAGCCCGAATATTGTCCGAAAAAAAAATCAAAAATGGGGCTCATAATCGTGTCTATCCGATTTTACAATCTTCATATATAATAGGCCATTTTCCATAAGTTCAAAAGCTTCTTTAATTTCGGTAGCAAGGAGTTTCATAACCTCATCATAATCGCCGTAAACTTGTGTGCTTAGCGGGTTTTCCATAACCTTCAGGTTTGAAGCTCTTAACTTCTTAATAAAGTGAATAATTGCAGGTTCGAAATTATCCTGCAATGGTGTCATGGTCAACTCTACTGATATTTCCATATTTCTTTTTATCTTATGTGGTGTTGAAAATACACTTCGACACTACTCTGTGCAAGGGTTCAACATAATGGTTTACTTTTTTAATTCGTCAAAAAATGATTCATCTTTTTCAAAAGCCGTGCCAATCACTACTAAATCGGCTCCAGAATTGTACGCATTTTCCAACTGTTTTTTAGTTTTAATTCCTCCTCCAACGATTAACGGAATATTTAATACTTTATTTACTCTAGATATAATTTCTTCTGAAACTGGAACCTTAGCACCACTTCCTGCTTCAAGGTAGATTAATTTCATTCCAAGTAATTCACCAGCCTGAGCTGTATCGACAATATACTGAATATTAGTTCTAGACAAAGGTTCTGTTCTTGTTACTCTTTCAACTGCTGTTTCGGCTCCACTCTCAATTAAAACATAGCCTGTTGAAATAATGTCAAGATCCGTTTCCTTTAATTTAGAAATAGATGTTATGTGCTTGCCAATTAAATATTCTGGATTTCTTCCCGAAATTAAAGAAAGAAATAAAATAGCATCTGCCTTACTGGTAATTTGAGTGATATCTCCAGGAAATAAGACTACAGGTACTTTCGTGTGTTTCTTTATTTCTTCAACCAAAGTACTGGTCATATTTTCATCAACAGTGCTTCCTCCAACAAAAATGTGAGTTGCTACAGATCGATTCACTTTTTCAATAAAATTCGATACTTTATCAAAATTCATTTTATCTGGATCTATTAAAACCGCAAGTAGTTTTTCTCCTCTAGATATTGATCCTAATATGTCCTTATAAATAGGCTTCATTTAAGAAATGGCATAAGCACAGGTAAACCCTTCAAACGTTAAAGAGTGAATATAATAACGATTCTTTTTTGTTTTATAATCAATCCAAGCGACCGTTTCATGTTCGTTATCAGAAAACGGGATCACCAAACAATGTTTTTTAAAACTTAAGCCAGGGGTCGCAAATAGTTTATACAGTGATTCTTTTACACACCAAATAGCTGTTAATTTCTCTATATAATGCTCATCATCTTCATTTAAATACGCTTTCTCATAACCAATAAATTTATGGGCTATAATGGTAATTTTATCACGTTGCTTTTCAACATCTATTCCAACAATGAAATCACTAATAATGACTGCCGAAAAATGAAACGAATGTGTAATGGAAATTTGCTTCCCATCTTTTAAATGTGGCTTTCCATATTCATCATAAAACAAGTCTGAATCTCGATACCCAAATTCGGCCAATAAACAACGAACACTTAAAAAACCACGTTGGTGCATGCCACTTTTCATATCCAAAACACGCTCTAAACTTTCGGGTTTTAACTGTGTGGACTGCATCAAATCATTATAAGATTCATCAATCTTCCAAATTTTAACAGTAGTTTGCGAATTTGGACATATGGTTTTATAAAGAGGCATTTACTTTTCTAAAAGTTATTGGTTATCTTTGCACTTCCTATTTATAGGCTTGTAATTTTTGACGAATTTAACTATTTAAGCGGGAATCACAATCTTGTTTAGGTTTAAAAACAAAAAGAAAATATTGATATGAGTACAAAAACAATTCCTTACGTAGCTAATAAAGTAAAAGATATTTCACTTGCTGCTTGGGGGCGAAAAGAAATAGAATTAGCTGAAGCAGAAATGCCTGGGCTTATGAGTTTACGTGAAGAATACAAAGATTCACAACCTCTTAAAGGCGCTAGAATTGCTGGATGTTTGCATATGACTATTCAAACGGCTGTTTTAATTGAAACTTTACAAGCTTTAGGGGCAGAAGTTACATGGAGCTCTTGTAACATATTCTCGACACAAGATCAAGCCGCTGCTGCCATTGCTGCTGCTGGAACGGCTGTTTATGCATGGAAAGACATGACAGAAGAGGAATTTGACTGGTGTATAGAGCAAACGCTTTTCTTTGGAGAAGACAGAAAACCGCTGAACATGATTCTTGATGACGGTGGAGACTTAACCAATATGGTTTTAGATAAGTATCCAGAATTGGCAGCAGGAATTAATGGTTTATCTGAGGAAACAACAACAGGTGTTCATAGACTTTATGAGCGTGTAAAAAATGGCACACTACCAATGCCTGCCATTAATGTTAACGACTCGGTAACAAAATCAAAATTCGATAATAAATACGGGTGTAAAGAAAGCGCTGTAGATGCGATTCGTCGTGCAACAGATATTATGCTAGCAGGAAAACGTGTAACTGTTTGTGGTTATGGCGATGTTGGTAAGGGTACTGCTGCCTCTTTTAAAGGTGCTGGAAGTATAGTAACTATCACTGAAATAGACCCTATTTGTGCATTGCAAGCGGCCATGGATGGTTTTGAAGTTAAAAAACTGGAAACAGTTATTGGCAATACTGATATCGTAATAACTACCACTGGAAATAAAGATATCGTTCAGGGGCACCATTTTGAAGCTTTAAAAGACAAAGCTATCGTTTGTAACATCGGGCATTTCGATAATGAAATTGACATGGCTTGGTTAAACGAAAATCATGGACATACTAAAAATACGATTAAACCTCAAGTAGACAAATATACGGTAAACGGAAAGGATATTATCATTCTTGCCGAAGGCCGTTTAGTAAACTTAGGTTGTGCTACGGGACACCCTAGTTTTGTAATGAGTAACTCATTTACTAACCAAACGCTAGCACAAATAGAACTTTGGAACAATGCTGATGCTTACGAAAACAAAGTATACATGCTGCCAAAAGCTTTAGACGAAAAAGTAGCCAAACTACACTTAGCCAAAATAGGTGTCGAGCTGACAGAACTTCGTGAAGAACAAGCAAGCTACATTGGTGTAAAGGTAGAAGGGCCTTATAAACCCGAGCATTATAGATACTAGTTTGTGTAACAAAAACACTCGCTTTTAAAAAAGAAAAGTCCTCACATTAATGTGAGGACTTTTCTTTTTTGATTAACAATCCAGCCACTTTTTAAAATTAGTGGTGCGTTCTCTGGATACTATAATCTGTTCTTCTTCGCCAGGCTCTAATTTCAATAATAGCCTACTATTAAAATAGCTATGAATTTCATTTACGGCATTTACAGACACCATATATTTTCGGTTAATTCTAAAAAATTGAATAGGGTCTAAAATATCTTCCAACTGATCTAAAGAATATTCTATGGGGTATTTCTTCCCATTAATATTTCGCAAGTAAATCAATCCTTCATGAGACTTAAAATAAGCGATATCTTCCACATTAAAACTGTTAAACTGATTTCCTATTTTCACCATAAAGCGTCGCTTGTATTCTTTAGAAAAAAGATTTTTTAACTGCTCATATTTCTGCTCATTTTCTTTTTCTGGTACCAGTTTCGTCTTTCTAAACTTATTTAGGGCATTTTCTAAATCCTTTTTATCTATTGGTTTTAATAAATAGTCTAAACCATTATACTTAAACCCTCTTATGGCATATTCATTATAAGCTGTGGTAAAAATAATAGGTGGGTGTTCTTGCAATACATCAATAATATCAAAACCATAGCCATCGTTTAATTGTATATCCAAAAATATTAAGTCTGGTAACGTATTATTTTTAAACCAAGCAACTCCCTCCTCCACGGAACTTATTCGCTCTAAAATCTCAACATCTGGCGCTAATTCTTTTACAAGATTAGCCAATCGCTTTGATGCTATATTCTCATCTTCAATAATTAAAGCTTTCATATTAAGAATCTAGGGAGGTGTTAAATTGTTTTATGTTTTTTTGCAATAAAGGAATTTCAATCTTATAAATATCATTTTCTTCTTCAATAACAACTGGTTCATTTGTATAAAAAGCATAGCGTTTTTTTATATTACGAATACCCAATTTAGTTGATGGTTCCTCTTTCCTTTTTCGCAAAGTATTTTGTACAACTAATCTTTTATTATAAGAGAATATATTAACCTCTAAAGGTTTTTCTTTTGAAAAATAATTATGCTTTAAAGCATTCTCTACTAACATTTGCAAAGACAATGTTGGTACTAAAAAGTCTTTAGAATTGACCGAAACATTAGTTCTAATATATAGTGATTCTTTATGTCTTACATTCATCATAAAAATAAACGAATCTAAAAAATTCATTTCTTTTTCTAATGTCACCAAATCTTTTTCTTTATTATCTAAAATATATCTATAACATGACGCTAACCTTGTCACAAAGTCTGAGGCCAAATCGCGATCTTCGTACATCAAAGAGGTTAATATATTCAAGCTATTGAATAAAAAATGTGGGCTTATTTGATTTTTTAACGAGTTATACTTCGATGTCATGACCTCTTGTTTCAATTGATGCATCGAACTTTCTATTTCCTTAGCTTTCATCGTAGCGTAATAAAATAGATTAAAAACAACCACACAAAAAAGTAATAGCGTGGCTCTTAAAAAATCTATGCGAAATTGTAACCAGGGGTCATCTGCATCTATTCTACAAAGATTGTTAAACTTAAAAATAGCCAAATAGTATGTTAGTGCTGTAATCGGTAATACGATTGCCAATGTTTTAACTAAAATCCCTATGCTATTGGTAAAATTGATATTTGGTTTCAATGTACTCTGACTATTCTTTTTAATTAACCAATCGTTTATTTCCCAAGTGAGCAGAAAAAATATAATAGCCGATACATAATAAAAAACAGGTTCGTTGATTGGATCTTCATTAAGCCCATTCTCTTTATCGTTTACGGTTAGTTTTATCAATAAAAAAACAATATTGATAACCAGAATTCTAAAGCCTATTTTTTTTAACCGAGTAGTTTTTTTTATCATCCAAACTTTTTTCTAACAATCACCATGTCCAAATATACTGAGTGTCAAGTTAAAAAAACGACTTTCTTATTCCAATTGTCAAATAAGCACTTAAACTGTTGTTCTTTTCATTTAAATCGAAAAGCGGCTTAAATATTAGCCATATGATAATTTAAAGAACAATTTAAACAGTTCAGGCTATAATTAAACACTTCAAAAAAAGCGGCTTTTTTTTTTATGTTTTTACTATCAATTTTGGCCTAAATCAATTAAAGAGCAAAATGAAAATTATATTAAAGTTATTCATTCTATGTGTCACATTTACATTGCATGCACAAACGGGAACTATTAAAGGATTAATAATTGACAAGCAATCGGAAATTCCACTTCCTGGGGCTACTGTAGAATTATTAAACCAAGATACAGCTATAGGAACAATTACCGATGAAAACGGATATTTTACACTAGAAAATGTGCCTTTAGGTAGACAAAGCATTCGTATTAAGTATGTAGGTTACGAACCTATCACACTACCTAATTTAGATGTAACTACTGGTAAGGACGTTACTGTAAACGCAAGCTTAACAGAGGCCTTTGGTAAATTAGATACTGTAATTTTAACATCCGAAACCAGTAAAGATAGAACGGTAAATAAACTTGCTGCTATTTCTGCGCGTCAGTTTAGTATGGAAGAAGTCAACCGCTTTTCTGGAGGTAGGGGTGATGTCGGTAGGTTGGCATCAAATTTTGCTGGTGTTTCTGCACCAGATGATAGTAGAAACGATATTGTAGTTCGCGGTAATTCACCAACAGGATTATTATGGCGATTAGAAGGTATTCCTATACCCAGTCCCAATCACTTCTCCACGTTGGGCACAACAGGCAGCCCTGTTTCTGCATTAAATCCTAACATGCTTAAAAACTCCGATTTTATAACCTCTGCTTTCCCCGCAGAATATGGTAATGCCCTAGGCGGTGTTTTTGATTTAGGCTTAAGAAAAGGAAATCCGGACGATTATGAATTTACAGCACAAGTAGGAGCTTTCACAGGGGTAGAAGGCATGGCAGAAGGTCCATTAGGTGGCAATCAGGGTTCCTTTTTAGTTGCTGGCAGGTATTCCTTAATTGGCCTTGTGGGTGGTGGCGGTACATCAGCCACACCTAATTATAGCGATATCTCCTACAATATTGATTTAGGGACTGGAACATATGGTAACTTATCACTATTTGGAATTGTTGGAAATTCGGATATTAACCTTTATGGTGATAAAGCCGAAAAAGATGATTTATTTGCAGCAAAAGACGAGAATTCTTTTGTTAAATCTAATTTTCATGTTTTTGGTCTTAACCATCGCATTACGATTGGCAAAAAGAGTTATATAAAAACAGTAGCATCCATATCTGGGTCTGGCAACAACTTTACAGAAGATCGAATTATAGATATAGATACACCAGACGAACGTACTATTAAATATACAGAATCGGACAACAAACAAAACCGCATTACAGTTTCATCCTTATTCAATTCTAAAATAAATAATAAAATCACATTAAGAACTGGAGTGCTCTTTGAAAATCTTAAATTAAAATCTTTTCTAAGAGATCGAGATGAGCAACCCGATTTAAACAATGATGGCGATCCAGATTTATACACATTTAGAAATACAGATGAAAGTTTAAATTTATTTCAACCTTATATTCAAGGGCGTTTTAGACTGACCGAGAAACTGACCTTAAATGCTGGACTACATTCTCAATATAGTTCATTAAACAGTCAATTTGTCATAGAACCAAGAGCTGCAATAAACTATAAAGTAGCTCCCAAACACAGCTTGAGTTTAGGTTATGGCATCCATCATCAAAATATCCCATTACCAATCCTATTTCTAAATGAAGATGTTAATGGCGAATTGGTACAAACCAATAGAAATTTAGACTTTATCAAAAGTGAACACTATGTTTTAGGTTATGATGTAAAACTGGCAAAAAGCTGGAGAGCAAAAGCAGAGGTTTACTACCAAAACATTACTAAAGCGGCAGTAGAAGCATTTCCATCAAGTTATTCGTCATTAACCGAAGGTGCTGATTTTGGTTTTAACAATAGCGTTGTTTCTCTTAAAAATAATGGTACAGGTTATAATCAAGGTATAGAACTAACCGTTGAGAAATTTTTTAGTAACGGATATTATGGTTTGTTAACATCTTCTTTCTTTGAAAGTAAGTACAAAGGAAGCGATGGTATAGAAAGAAATTCACCTTTTAATAATGGCTATGTAACAAATTTACTAGCAGGTAAGGAAATTACCGTTGGTAAAGCTCAAAAAAATGTGTTGTTTTTCGATACACGATTTACATTTTCGGGAGGACGTTATTACACACCAGCAGATTTAGAGGCTTCTCGTCAAGAAGGTTTTGAAGTGCTGTTAGAAGATCAAGCCTTCTCTAAACAATACGATAATTATATGCGCCTGGATTTTAAAGTAGGTTTTAAAATAAATAGCAAAAAGAAAAAGCGATCCCATAAATTCTATGTAGATATTCAGAATCTAACCAATAGAAAAAACATTTTTGAGCGTCGTTATAACCGTTTAACAAATAACATAGACAGGGTAGATCAAATAGGGCTCTTCCCTGATGTAGGGTATCGCTTCCAATTTTAGAGTGATTGATTAATAGTTTGGTTTTTGAATTCCAGGCAAGAATTTATTTCTTGTCTGGTTTTTTTATGCTATTATTCCTTCACATTAGATTTAATATTTATGAGTTGAGCTGAAATATCGAAACGAAGAAAGAACGCTAAAAAACACTTATATACTATACCGTTAATTATTAGGAGGCACTGTCAACACAGTATTGAAAATCCAATGTTTCACCAGTTTTTCATTGGTTGTTATTTCTGCAAACACATAGAGATTAGATACAAAGCAAGGTGATGTCTCTGCTAACTCGATAAGGACTTTATTATCATAATAGCTAGCATGTAAAAAATAAAGTTCTTTATCTTTAATTAATACATAACCTACATGGTTATCTAACCCAACAAAATAAATTCCATCGTTATAAATGGTGTTTAATTTCAATTTCAATGTATCAAAAGACAAATTAGAAAATATTTTAAGTTCTGTTTTAGATTGCAATATTTTGGCTTCTGTCAATCCCGATTTTTGAGCCATTTTATATCTATTCAAATTAAAACCAAGATGTTTTAATGTTGTTGAAACAAAATAACCACAGGCAATTTCTCCTTGATTAGGAACATTGGTATATCCGTTAAAATCCCACGGCGTGCCATACCAAAAGGGAACAATATTATTTATTAACTTAGAATATAAATAGTTTGAAGCACTATCTATTGCTTTTAAAGAGTTGGATTCATATAAACTTTTAAAATACGCTCTATCATTAACAATACCACTTTTAATATCAGAGTAATTTCCCTGTGGTTTAAAGTTAATGCCTAGTTTTGTACTATCTAGAAAAGCATGTCTTACTTCAAATACAGCTTCAGGTTGCTTTTCAATAATATCCTCTACAAAAAACGCTTCATTTTTTACGTGCCTACAATTCAACGTTAGAACCGATAAGATAAAACATGTATAAATTAATACATACTTGTTATTAGCCATGCAATAATAACTTCAACGATACCTATATTATTATATGAAGCAATTATTGTCTTCAATTTTTCGAATTTTTAGTTTAAGATTGATTTATGGAACCGACTCATAATGAATGATCTATAAACTTTCGAGTCAGCTCCATTTTTATTTTATGTAACTATGTTTTTGATAAATGGTATATTACTTTTGACTTTCTGCTACCAATTCATATAAACCTGTTATTTTATTAAAACTTTTTGTTAGATCGTTTGTTACACTATAAACATCCGTTAGCTCAAAATCGGCTTCTAAAAATTTTCTTTTATTGGCTTGATATTGCTCCCAAGTTGCCATAACAACACCTATTTCCTCTTCTATTTCCGTTGTATTGTAGGTACTTATTAATAAGTAACTTATCACATCGGAAAACTCATCAAAAACTTTGTCAAGTACAACTTGATACTCCATTTTGTTTTTAGGAAATATTTTTATTGCGGTAAAGTATAAGCATAGTCTTTGGGATAACATTCTCTGCTTTCCAGAGATATTGATTGTTTTAATGAGTTCTTGATCATTATTTTTGAAGAATTGGTTATTGTAATTAGAACTCATCTCTATGCTCTGCACTACTTGGTGACAAGCATTTAAAAGCTCTGTATTCAATGCCATGATTTGCTGGGAGTTTTTGATGCTGGCTGTTTCATCTATGATACCTCTAAACTCACTCCAAAGACGATAAACTTTTTTTAAAAACAATTTCGTAGACGAATTTTTGGCGTTTTGGTTCAAAATATCCAATTGTCTTTCAAAAATAAATTTACTCGAATTAAGCTCTTTTTTTATTTTTTCATTGTTAACACCTTTGGACATTAGTAAATATGCCTTTGACATTTTTTGGGACAACATTCTCTGTTTTCCAGAAATATTAATGGCCTTATTATAATTAATAGAACCGAAGTTTTGGGTTTGCGCCGTTACGGCATAAGTTATTAATAACATAACAGTAACTAGGGTGGTTTTGATTTTAGCTTTCATGTTTTAAAGATTTAGAGTTAAGTATTTGGGTTAAACCTAAGTGAAATTACTTATTTTTCTTACTTAAAACAAAAACAACGCTTTAACCATGACATATAACACAGGCTCTTCCCGTATTTTTGTATGAAAATTATAAGATATTGCTAATTTTGATATATTTTAATGTAGCCTATTTATCAAGAAGTTAATTTGAGGGTACTAAAATCTTCAAATACATAAAAGTGACTTAAATTTATATTTTTTTTTAAAAAACTAAGTATTAACACTTAATTGATGGTTTTTTAATATTTATTGGCTCGTGCCTTTAAATTTTAACCATAGCTAAAATTTGTTTTTAATTGACTGTGTTTATTTATATTTTAGGAAGTCATTATGTCCTACAACTATAAAAAAATAAAAGTTCCTAAGTTTAGTGAGGAGTCCGGATTCTATACTACGAAGAAACGTTCTAAAATGATGAGTAAAATTCGTGGTAAAAACACCAAGCCAGAAATGCGTTTTCGGAAAGCGCTTTGGAAAGAAGGTGTTAGATATAGAGTGAATAGCAAGCAACTCCCAGGGCAACCAGATATAAGTATAAAAAAATACAAACTGGCCATTTTTATTGATGGAGAGTATTGGCATGGTTATAATTGGGACGAGCGGAAGGGCAAACTAAAAACAAATCGTGATTTTTGGATTCCTAAGATTGAAAGGAATATGCAACGCGATAGAGAGGTTAATGCACAATTAAGAGATATGGGTTATACCATATTTCGGTTTTGGGCTCACGAAATAAAAAACAACTTAAAAACCTGCATCAATGATGTTATGGTATATTTAGATACAGGATGGCTCAATATCCCGTAACCAATAAATTTCTGGCTCCCTTAATACCACATTTTTGATAATGGTGGTAAGCCTGGGATGCACGTTCTCTGATTTGAGCATCACTTTCTTTTAAAATCCACCCATCTATAGCCCATTTTAGCGAATATGCCTCTGGGGACATTAATCCTGTAGACCAAACTAAAGGGTTTGCTTTAGTTTGCTGTAAATATGGTTTAAAATAATCTTTACTTATACAAGCTAGAATAATAACATCCCGCCTGTTTTCATTAAGCGGCGTAAAATCTCCTTTTACATCAAACTCCATCAATCCGTCATGCCCTATGTATGCTAACAGATTAGAACACCCACCAAATTTTAATTCTTGTGCTCCATTCAAGATAATCACATCGCTTCTACCAGCTGTGGCTTCCAAAAAACCTATCGTGGCATTTTTTATATACTTACCATTATAAGCGTCTGCAAGTAAATAAACATTAGATGTCTTATGTTTAAAAAGCAACCGTTCTAAAATAAAACTATCAGGTTTGATTTTTGTTGAAACGAGTGTCCAATCCTTACTCCGTTTAAAATAACTTTTAACACCATACATAGCCCCCCAATACAAATTATTTTTAGGATCTTGACCATTACCCAAGGCTTTGGAAACAGGAACGATTCCTTGATTTATATTATCACACAAGGCTACATAAACATGAATAGTCTTTAAGTTGTTCTGAGAAAAGCTAAAACCTGAGCATATAAAAAGAAAAAAAATAATCTTTTTCATCTTATTTGAACGAAAAAACAGAAAAGATCTTGTATGTGAGAGAGAATTAATTATCTAACGAAATTAGCAATCACTCATCTACCATATCTTCCTCAAAATACCACCATAAACTAGAATCAATAGAAACTTTCATTTTATTAATATCTACATCATCTTTTAAAAAAATGGTAATATTTTCGTCTGCTCTATTTTGCCCAATACTTTCCCTAATTTCTATCAACTCTATTTCGCTAAAATGCTCTAAGTGTTTTTTAATTTTAGCATCTAAAGATTCATCTGCTAAAAAAATTTTAATCGTTTGCTGACTTGGTGAGTTTCTAATTTCGGATCTAAAAGGTAGCATAGCATATAATTTTAAATAAGACAATTTACAGATTGCAGATGCAACACTACAAGTTAAGAATTTATTCTTATTTTTTATAATTATATTTAACAATGCAGGATAAAAAAACAACTGTTCTGAACGATCTTTTATCTCAAATAGAGCAAAAGATCCCTTTAAAAGACAAAAGCAACCCAACCATATCTAAAGCTAATGTAGGTTGGCAATTAGACCATACGTTAAAAGTAATAAACAGAGTTTGTGAATCTTTAAAGCGGTCTAACCCTAATGATTATAAAAAAGACTTTAATGTTATGAGACGCGTTTTATTGACATTATGCTATATCCCAAGAGGGCGAGTTAAAGCCCCAAAAATTGTGAGATCTCCAGATATGGTTTCCATAGCCCAATTACAGGATCAACTTAATGAAGCTAGGATTCAGGTAAACAGTATAGAGTCTCTTGACAAAAATGCCCATTTTAAACATTTTATATTTGGCACCTTACCAAAAGCCAAAACGCTTCGTTTTTTAGAAATGCACACCAAGCATCATTTAAAAATAGTTAAAGATATTATGAAGTCCTAGTTAAGCCCTTAGTAAATAATTGTTTTAGTTTTCCATAAATAAAACCCCTTCCTGTTTCCAGAAAGGGGTTTAGTACTTTTAAAAGAAGTTATTTCTTAAGCCTCAAAAGGCTCGATAGAAACATAAGATTTGTTATCTTTTTTCTTTGTGAATTTTACAACACCATCTACTCTGGCGTGCAATGTATGATCTTTTGAAGAGTAAACATTCTCACCTGGGTGGTGTGTGTTCCCTCTTTGTCTAACGATAATATTTCCAGCTATTGCAGCTTGACCTCCATATATCTTAACACCTAAGCGTTTCGATTCTGATTCTCTACCGTTTTTCGAACTTCCGACTCCTTTTTTATGTGCCATTTTATTTCGATTTTAGTTTTTAAATTAACTTAAAGCAGCGATTAAATCGGCTTTTTTCATTGAAGAAATACCTTCAACACCTTTAGCTTTTGCCATTTCTTTTAATTCGGCAACAGTAAGCTTACTTAAATCTTGAGTAGCTTCTGCCTTTTTAGCAGCTGGCTTCGCTTTAGCAGTTTCAGCTTTCTTAGCAGCTGGTTTTGCTTTTGGAGCAGCAGCTTCTGCATTTTTAGCAGCTGGTTTTGCAGCTTCTGCTTTTGGGGCTTCTTTTTTAGCGGCTTTTGCTGGAGCAGCTTTTTTAGCTCCCGAAGCAGCAATGCTCTCTATTACAATTTCTGTTAAAGATTGACGATGTCCATTTTTAACACGGTATCCTTTACGTCTTTTCTTCTTAAAAACTATAACTTTATCACCTTTAAGGTGCTTTAAGACTTTTGCTCCTACTTGAGCGCCGTCTATAGCTGGGGCGCCTACAGTTACTTTGTCACCATCTGCTACTAGAAGTACATTATCGAAAGAAACTTTCTTACCTTCTTCTGTTTGTAAACGGTTAACAAAAACTTTTTGGTCTTTTTCAACTTTAAATTGATGCCCTGCTATCTCTACAATTGCGTACATAGCGTAACGTTTTTATTAATTAATTTGTTCAAAAAATGAGTGCAAATATACTGCTAATTAATTAAACTGCAAACGTTTTTATTGATTTTGAAGATAATTTATCGCCGCTTTTTCAATTAGAAAAATACTTTCTAGCAAGTAAATTTATCAACTTCAAAAAAAATTAAAAAACTTTGGAGGGATTTTTTGGTGCTTGTCGTTCTATAAACAAAAATTGCTATGGAAAAATTAAAAAACGATCTCAAAGTTAGAACAAGAAAAATTAATGAATTTATTAAAGAATTGCCTGCAGCTGCTTCATATGTTTTGAGGCATTAAACGGTAAGCTACTAAAGGTGGTTTTGAGGGATATTTCTGGTTTTTTTAAAAAACTGCATAACAGCCAGCGCGGCTACTACAGTTGTTGCTAACCCCATTACAGCAACTACGAAAGTCACTAAACCAATATCTACATTAAAATCACCTTTAAATGTTTGAAGCAATTCTGGTAAAAAGGCAGGATTAACCTCTGTAGCATAAAACAAAAAAAAGGCCGTAAACACTAAAGTTGCCGTAAAACCTGTTACAACTCCTGTTTTAAACCCTTCACCATAGGTAAAAGCTTCTGGTTTCTCAAGTTTTTTTAAACGTATGGCTTCACAAATACCAAAAGCGGTAATAACGGCATTGAAAAAACTAAATGCGGGATTTATATGTTTATGGAACAGTCCTAAAATCAAAAAATATCCAATCAACATAACACTTGTGAGGAGTCCAAACCGAACGGAAAGTGATATATTTTTCATCTTCTTGCTAGTTTACATGTACTTAAATTTCGTGAAAATTTATGTATTATAATAATTTTAGCACTGTTTTTTTGTCAAAATAGACTGTTTTAAAGCCAATTAGCTATACTTTGGGGGCTTTTTATGCGATAAATACACGCCTAACAAAATAATTATGCTTGCAATACCTTGAAGCATACTAAAAGTCTCACCATCTAACAAGCCCCACATTAAAGCGACAATGGGCATAACAAAGGTCACGGAAGAAGCAAATACAGGTGTCGACATGTGCACCAACTTATTAAATAATATTTTTGCCATGGCGGTGCCAAAAAACGACAGGACAGTAACATAAACCATCGCCATTTTGAACTCAGGGTTTTCAAACGTGGCTACCGAAAAGAAATCTGTAAACAATAAAATAATAAAAGCAGGAACAACGAGTGCCACAAAATTGCCAGTAGCTATGGTTAGCGGCTTTACATGATGTAAATATTTTTTAATAATATTAACATTTGCCGCGTACATAAGTGTCGATAAGATAACAAAAACGGCATAGAGGTAATTTTGATTCGGATTTAAATGCGCACCTTTCAATATCAATATAGCCGTACCTACAAACCCAACAATAACACCTAAGATCTGGCGTTTAGTCGAGGCTATTTTAAAAACAGCAAAACCTAACAAAATCGTATTTAATGGGACCAATGAGTTTAAAATGGAAACCACGGCACTATCAATTTCCGTCTCGGCTATAGCAAAGAAAAAAGCAGGGATGAAAGACCCAAAAAGCCCAGAAATAATGAGCCATTTCCAATCGGGCTTTCTAATGGTCTTTATGGTTTTAAAACCCATAGCAAAAAGAAAAAGTCCCGTAATAATTATCCGTAGTGCGCCCAATTCATAAGGCGTTAAGCCAAGCAACGATTTTTTAATTAAAATAAACGAGCTCCCCCAAATTAGGGAGAGTACAAAAAGATATAGCCATTTTAATTTAATACCACTCATAGAAAATTAGGTTTACTAATTGCAAAATTCTACTTTTTCGAACACAATAAACAGCTTTATTTAGTAGTTTTGTAAACAAATTAATACTTATAAATAATGAACGCATTAAAAAATATTATAGCCTTTGCCATAGTGGCATTAGTTACTGTTAGTTGCAAGAATGAAACGAAGCCAGAAGTTAAAACTATAGAGGTGGCTACCGAGTCTGCTAAAGAGTTAGATCCAAATGCGACTTATGCCAAAGCAGAGTTTACCATTGAAGGTATGACCTGCGCTATAGGATGTGCAAAAACCATAGAAAAGAAAATAGCAAAAATGGAAGGTGTAAAATCTGCCACTGTAGATTTTGATAGAAAATTAGCCATGGTTGAATATAACGAAGCTAAAGTTACACCTATTTCTCTTGAAGAAACCGTTACTAATGTTGCCGATATTTACAAAGTAAGCGATATGAAGACTGTTGAAGGTTTTTCAACCAAAAAAACATGTAAAGCAGACTGTACTAAGACATGCTGCGTTGGTAAAACAGATGCAGAGAAAAAAACATGTGCAGCAGATTGTAAAAAAACATGTTGTACCGAAAAAGTACAGGCTTAATTAAAAAGTTAAGATCTCGTTTTTTTAAAACGGCATTGGAAGCACTTCTATTCTAGAATGTTTTCAATGCCGTTTTAAATTGTAAAAGCTTCCTTTTTCCAGAAAACTAGAACGATTAAATTTTCTATATTGTACTTATAATATATGTATATCAGTTATACATGACCTTTACCCCCACCAATAAATAAGGATAATAGACAAAGTTGGAATTGCTAAATAAAAATAACAACTTAAAATCCGAACGCATAGTTATATTAGATGTTACCAGTAATTAGACTATGAAAAAGCAAAAAGAAACAATAAGCGAATCACTTCATACGATTAAGTACTTAAAAAATGGTGACATATTTCTTAAGCATGGTAAACCATGTGTTGAAATTGGAATGTTGAAAAAAGGTATCATGAGGGGTTTTGTTTATGATAATGACGGAAACGAAATTACGACACATTTTTACCAAGAAAGTGATATGATTATTGGTAGTTATATTCCAAAAACCAATGTGGCAATGACCGTTGTTGCGTTGGAAGACTGTAAAATTTTAGTTGCAGATTATTCGCAAATAATGAAGAATGTAAACAAGGATAGAGAAATTACAGAAGTCATTACGAAACAATTTCAAAAACTCAATAATCAGTTACAAGCAAGATTGGTTTCTTTGCTGAATTTAAATTCACTAGAAAAGTATGAGCTTTTTTTAAAAGAATATCCAAGTTTAATAAACCGAATACCTCATTACTATATTGCCAATTATCTGGGAATAACACCTACACAATTAAGTAGAGCAAGAAAAGAATTTATCAACAAATGTCGATAAGAAATAACAATGTAGTCTATTACTTTGTACCTATAAATTTACAAATACTATGGAACAGCATTTTCAACTTACAGACGTCGAATTCAACGAACAGTTTACAAATTGTAGTCTAAACCCTGAATTATTCAGTCACGAAGCACACTTACGATTAGGGTGGATAAACATTAAAAATCTTGGATTAAAAAAAGGAGAGGAAAACATTCAAAAACAATTACAAAATTTTGTAATTCACGTTGGGGCCCATGATAAATATAATAAAACAGTAACTATCGTTGCAATGAAAATACTAAATCACTTTATGCAACAATCTAAAACAGATAATTTTAAAGATTTTATCAATGAAAATTCTAAATTAAAAGACAACTTTAAACAATTAATTGCGAATCATTACAGTAATGATATATTTAAATCAGAAAAAGCAAAAACTGTTTTTTTGGAACCTGATTTAATTCCTTTTGATTGAATTTGAAATAACAACTGGGAAAAATCTTCGCCTAGATTTTCTATTCTATTCAGATTTGCTAAATTTAGTGTTAAAACAAGTATATAATCTTATACAAACACGAGGTAGTACATAAAAGTATGGTTGGAAATTTCATAGACAACATAAGATTTGATTTAAAAAAAATTCCTTCTAATTGGAACTCTGGAGCCCGATTAACTAAAACCGACTATGGTAACATTCGAGTTTTAGATACTGGTGGAAATAAGCCTGTAATTATAAATACTCCAGACGGGCCCAATGTTATTGAACATCACCTTAAGCTCATTAAAGAACTATCCAAAAACTTTAGAATTATCTGCTTTGAATTACCTGGAATTGGTTTTTCCTACCCTAACTTCAAATATGATTATTCGTTAACTAAAGCATCGAAATTAATTATTAACCTAATGGACATTCTAAAGGTACCTAGAGCGACACTAGCCTTTTCTTGTTCAAACGGATTTTATGCTATTAAAACTGCTGAACTTTATCCAGATAGAGTTAATAAATTATTCTTATCCCAGACACCTTCGTTGCATGCAATGGATGAATGGGTAAAAAAATCAATTCCCAATATTCTAAAATACCCTTTAATAGGGCAAGTTTCGAATTCATTTTCAGAAAAAAAGTTTGCGAAAATGTGGTATAGATATGCGCTGCCAAAAGGCACAGATGTATCCGAATATCAAAATATAGCTTTGAATTCATTGAATACTGGAGGCTGTTTTTGTTTATCGGGTTTAGTACAAGGGCTAAAGAAAGATTTAAATACTTCCCTCAAGTTATTAGAAGTTCCATCTACTCTAATATGGGGAAATATGGATTATACGCATAAAAAAACAAATAATGAATCTATTTTAGAACACATTCCTAATTGCGAAATAATCGAGTTTGGTAATTGTGGTCATTTCCCTGAATTAGAAGAAACGAATAAATACGTAAAACTCATTAACGAGAGGTTTAGGCAACCTAATACGACGACGACACAACGTAAATGTATTCTAGAAAGAATAGTTTTTAAAATACTTCCTTGACCCGCCATTTTGAATGACATACAGCATAAAGTCTACATATTTACGCTTTTTTACTTCCACTCAACGGTTTCCATAAGGTGTTTAATATCTTTTTGTAAATAATGAGCCGCTGGTAAAATGGAATCGTAATTAGGCTTGGCATAAAAATACAAAGACCCCGTTAAAAAGTGATTGATACTATCGGTTACATAAAACTGCGCTGGAGATGCTACATTTCCCTTAACTTCAACAAAGCTTCCGTATACTTTCTTTTCTTTATTAATATATGGGTACTCTGGAATTTCATCTGCTTTCACCATATGCTTTTCTGTAAACTTCCTGGCATCCCGTAAAAAATTAGCTAAGTTTTTTTTGTTGCCGTCAATTGCTTTGTAGGTTAAAAAAATGGTGCCTTTTAAACTTGGATATTCTAAGTTTATACCATAGCTTCTAGTGGTAGCATCTACCCTTACCGATTTAATTTTAGTTGCCAATATATTGGTTTCGAACGAAAAAGGCACCTCTTTATTTACTTTAGCTTCAACATAGTTAGCTTTGGGATAATCCAGCCTTAAATAGGCTTTTGGTTTTGGCACATAATCTTCACCGCAAGACACCAACGTTACAATCCCTATTACTAAGCACGTATTTAATAAAAAATTGAAAGTCGGTTTTAAAATCATATAGTGTTTAGTTTGCAATAGCAATATACGTTTTTTGATAAAAATTAAGTAATCGTAAATTTTACAAGTTTTATACGCTTTTTATCTAGAGCCTCTATGGTGAAAACGTAATTTTCAAAATTTATTTTACTATTTAGTTTCGGAAAACTTCCCGATATTTCCAGTACAAAACCTGCAATAGTCTCGGCTTCCCCTTTATTATCTTCAAAAACAGCTTCATCTTCAACTCTAACAACTTTATAAAAATCCTTTAAGGCAGTCTTACCTTCAAAAACAAAATTATGGTCGTCCAACTTAGAGTACATTAAATCTTCATCATCAAATTCATCACTAATATCCCCTACAATTTCTTCAATGATATCTTCTAAAGAAATTAAACCAGAAGTTCCGCCATATTCATCTACAACAACGGCCAAATGTACTTTTTTCTCTTGAAACTCGGCCATTAAGTCATCTAACTTCTTGTTTTCGGGAACGAAGAAAGGTTCACGTATTAAGCTTGCCCAATCAAATTGTGTTCTATCTATATAAGGCAATAAATCCTTAACATAAAGAATACCTTTAATAGTGTCTATATTGTCCTCGTAAACAGGGATTCTTGAATAACCGTTTGCAATTATTTCGGGCATGATATCGGTATACTTCTGTTCTATATTTAATGCAAAAATATCTATTCGTGGACGCATAACCTGCTTGGTATCTGTATTGCCAAAAGACACAATGCCCTGTAAAATTTTATGCTCCTCTTTAGTGGTATCCTCTTCACTGGTCAACTCTAAAGCCTGAGAAAGCTGGTCGACACTTAAATTAGATTTTTGTCTTCCTAATTTATTATGAATAGCTAATGTTACACTACGCATTGGCAAACTTACTGGCGATAAAAAAATATCAAGGAAACGTAACGGATATGCCATAAAAGAGGCAAATTTCACATTGTTCCTACTGGCATATATTTTGGGTAAAATTTCGCCAAATAATAAAATTAAGAATGTAATAACTATAACTTCGACAACGAATTTAACCTTTAGATTGGTAATTTCCCCAAACATAAAATCTCCCAAAAAGGCAAATAAAAGAACAATGGCAATGTTTATAAAGTTATTTGCAACCAATATGGTGGCCAATAGTTTTTTTGGACGTTCCAATAGTTTTGATATAATCTCTAAACGTTTTGATTTCGTTTCCAGACCATCATCAATATCCTTTCTATTAAGAGAAAACAATGCCACTTCGGCGCCAGAGATAAGCGCAGAACAAACTAGAAGTAAAAACAATAATACAAACCCTGTAGCAACTGAAAAATCAATTGTAATAAATAAAGGTTTAAAACTCGAAGGATCAGGATCCAAATACGCTCTTTTTAGTTTAACTTAAATTAAAATGGAAGATCGTCATTTTCTTCCTCATTAGGTTCGCTATTTGATGGCTGATTTGCAACAGGATTTTGAGACACTGGTTTATTGGCAGCTACATTATTCTCACTCTCTTTTCTGGTTGAAAGAAATGTAAAATCGCTACACTGTATCTCGGTAGAGTATCTCTCGTTACCATTATCATCCTGCCATTTTCTGGTTTTTAACCGCCCTTCAATATACACCTTATCACCTTTGCTTAAATACTTTTCGCATATTTCAGCCCCTTTATTTCTAACAACAATATTATGCCATTCTGTGTTTGTAATACGCTCGTTGGTTTGCTTATTAGTGTATGTTTCATTTGTAGCTAAAGGAAACCGACCAACACAACCACCACCTTCAAAGTAATGCATTTTTACTTCGTCACCTAAGTGTCCAATCAGCATAACTTTATTTAATGTTCCAGACATAATTGTTGTTTGTTTTAGAACGCAAAATTACAATATTGCATTGCATTTTTTTAAAATTAATAAAAAAATATGAGTGTTCAATCTAAACTAATTAAAAAATAAAGAGTTTATGGTCATGATAATTTCAACGAACTTAAAAACATCACATATTTTGAAAGTGGTTCCTAAAAATTAAAAGCTTCAATAAAGTTCCCTATTAAAATTGGTACCGCATAGTGATGTATATCCTCTGTCGGGATGCCTTCTGTTAAAGTTTTACCTACATTAACAACCCAAAATTTGGTGTAAAGATGCTGATGGGATAGTTTATGTACCACAACATCTTTATTATATAACGATAATTCAAATGGAGCCCCTTTTATTAGATGATGCTCTTTTATCAAAGTTTCTAAAGTATCTGCATTTACGTTTGCATTCGTTTCAATTAAAGGAAACTGATATAGATTTTGCCAAATACCTTTGCCTTCTCGTTTCTCTAATACTGTCTTTCCGTCTTCTGAAATAAAAACCAAAAAATTGAAATACTTTTTTTTTGCTTTCGCGGATTTAATTTTAACTGGCAATTCACCTATCATGCCTTTATTAAAAGCAATACATCCTTTATTAAAAGGGCATATATGGCAATCAGGATTCTGAGGCTTGCACTGTGTCGCCCCAAATTCCATAATTGCTTGATTAAATTCTGCGGGATTCTTTTTATCAATTAATTCTTGAGCCAATGCTTTAAACTCTTTAGTACCCTTTGAAGAGTTTATAGGAGTACTTATTCCAAAATATCTCGATAAAGCCCTATAGACATTTCCATCAACAACAGCGGTCGCCTCGTTAAAACAAATAGACGCTATCGCACTTGCTGTATAATCGCCTACACCTTTTAGTTTTAACAAGTCTTTATAATTGTTGGGAAATGTTCCATTTAATTCTTCAGCAACATACCTTGCTGTAGCATGTAAGTTTCTGGCACGGGAGTAATACCCTAACCCTTGCCATAATTTAAGCACCTCACTTTCGTCTGCAGTGGCAAGATCGAAAACCGAAGGAAATGTTTCAATAAACGACATATAATATGGAAGTCCTTGATTAACTTGCGTTTGTTGTAAAATAATTTCTGACAGCCATATATAGTACGGAGCTTTTGTTTTCCTCCAGGGAAGTTCTCTTTTATTATTTGAATACCAATGAATTAAAATTTCTGAAAATGTCATTTATTGAATATATACTGCGCACAAAAATAAACGTTTATAATCTTAAATTTTAATGAATTAGGTTTGAAATATTGAATATTAAATTCCTATATTTGCATCCCTCTAAATTTATATAACCTAAAAAAATAAAATATTAAAAATGACGAAGGCTGATTTAGTAGCAAAAATTTCTGAAAAATTAGGAATTGAAAAAGGTGATGTTCAAGCAACTGTTGAAACATTTATGGAAGAAGTAAAAACTTCTTTAGAAAGTGGTGATAATGTTTACTTAAGAGGTTTTGGAAGCTTCATTATAAAAACAAGAGCCGAAAAAACTGGTAGAAATATTTCTAAAAATACAACTATAAAAATACCAGCTCACAATATTCCTGCATTTAAGCCAGCAAAAGTTTTTGTTGAAGGCGTTAAAACAAATGTAGACGTTAAATAAAAGTATTAAAAAGTAAATTATTAATTAAAAGACACTATTTATGCCAAGTGGTAAAAAACGTAAAAGACATAAGGTTGCAACGCATAAGCGTAAAAAACGTAGACGCGCTAACCGTCATAAAAAGAAAAAATAAACCGAAGAAGTAGTTAGAAAACTACTTCTTTTGGTTTAGAAAGTAACACGTTCTTTGAAATGAGTTCATTAAAATGTTTTGGTTTTTATGAGCTCCACGGGTTTAAAAATCCTGTGAAATACCTCAATTAGAAGTTTGATTTTGTATCATGAACATAATTAAGGTGTTGCGTTTAATAATAGAGAAATCACATCTCTATTATTAGATAAAAAATAATGTATAATCCATCTGTACAATTCGGTTGATTGTTGTTGGTTTTTAGTTATCAGTCTTTAAATACTGTAAATAACTACCACTCATTGAGAGACTAGAAAGTATGGATAAAAATTAACTAAATGGATAAAGAATTGATTATTCGATCTAGTTCCGACAATGTTGATTTTGCCTTATTAAAAGATGGAAAACTTATTGAATTACAAAAGGATGAAGATAGTAATGACTTTTCTGTTGGTGATGTGTTTATAGCCAAAATAAGAAAAGCTGTTCCTGGCTTAAATGCTGCATTTGTTAATGTGGGTTACGAGAAAGATGCATTTTTGCATTATCACGATTTAGGACCAAAATTACCTTCCCTTTTAAAATTCACCAAACGTGTAAGCACAGGTAAATTAAAAGATTTTTCTTTAAAAAACTTCCCATTTGAAAAAGATATTGAGAAAGACGGCAAAATTGCCGACGTCTTAAAATCGAATCAGTCGCTATTGGTACAAATAGTTAAAGAACCTATATCTACAAAAGGCCCTAGAATAAGCTCTGAGCTTTCTATTGCTGGCAGATATATTGTTTTAGTGCCTTTTTCTAGTCGTATTTCTATTTCACAAAAGATAGAAGATAGAGAAGAGAAAGACCGGCTAAAAAGATTGGTAAAGAGTATAACTCCACCAGGTTTTGGTATTATTGTACGCACCGTAGCACAAGGCAGAAAAGTAGCTGAACTAGATAAAGATTTGCAAAATTTGCTTAGTCGTTGGACGGCAATGTGCAAAAAGCTACACAAAGCACATCATCCCAGCAAAGTATTGGGAGAAATGAATAAGGCCTCGTCTATTTTGCGAGACATATTTAACGACACCTTTACAAGTATTTATGTAGATGATGAAGAGCTTTACATTCAAATTAAAGACTATGTGCAAGAAATTGCACCAAAAAAAGAATCAATAGTTAAACTGTATCAAACTAAAGTTCCAATTTTCGAAAAATTCGGAATTGAAAGACAAATAAAAACCTCCTTTGGCAAAACCGTTTCTATGGCTAAAGGTGCATATCTGGTTATCGAACATACCGAAGCACTACATGTAATAGACGTAAACAGCGGTAACAGATCTAATAAAGCCAACAACCAAGAGGATACAGCATTAGAAGTTAATTTAATAGCAGCTACCGAAATGGCTCGCCAATTACGTTTACGTGATATGGGAGGCATTATTGTAGTCGATTTTATTGATATGACAAATGCTGAAAACAGGCAAAAATTATTTAATCACCTTCGTGATGAAATGAAGGATGATAGAGCTAAACACAAAATATTGCCTCCTAGTAAATTTGGATTGATACAAATAACAAGACAGCGCGTTCGCCCAGAAATGAATATTAAAACCAGAGAGGAAAACCCTAACGGTTTAAATGGTTCTGAGGTTGAAGCTCCAATAGGTTTAATACAAACTATTACACATGATCTTGAACGACTATTAAAAAAAGACTATAAGAAGTTGACTTTAAACACACATCCTTTTATAGCAGCCTTTTTAACAAAAGGTTTTCCATCTATACGTTCAAAATGGTTTTTTGAACACAAAAAATGGGTCAAAGTTTTACCAAGAGATGCTTACACATATTTAGAATATCATTTTTTTGATAAAGATGGTAATCAAATTAAATAATTTAAAAGCCCCTTACATTAAAAGTAAGGGGCTTTTTGTTTTTTAGAATTTAATTTATATCTCGAAATTTAATCGTATTAAACCTGTAATTGATACTCATAAGTTTTCCAGGGCCCCCAACCACATTCGTTTTTAATTCTAACTTCAAAGTCTATAGCAATAAAACCAGAGCTGTTTATTTTTATAACCACAGTAGGGCCCGATTTGGTAACCAAGCTATAGTCATAATTACTAGATGTTTTTTTACGCCACTGAAAATTGGAGTTGTTAAGAGGAAAAACTTGTTGAGCTTGATCTGCAAAATTAAACCATACCTGTTGCCCTACGTAATAGCTGCCTCCCCAGTATAAACTTGGCTGTACACTAGTGAGCTTAATTCTTGGGCCTCCTATCCAGATATCGTTTCGTATGGTTCCTGAGGAAGTAACCGCTTCAACAAAACCAGATGCACTTGTAGAACTACTTGTTGATTTAATATTCGCGCTAGTCCCTGCCTGAGAAACAATTTGTAGATTAGATGATACCTGCCATGAAGTAGCCGTTCCTCCACTTAAAGTAAATGTTTTTGTTGATGTCCCACATACTATAGAAGGACCTGAAATTGTTGGAAGTGGAAATAAAATTTCAATTGCTATCTCATCATTGTTACTGAAATCTGATATTGTACATACTGCACCACCATTCATTACAGACCCAGGATCTGTAATTGATGTACCAGGAATTAAAGTAAAACTAGGGTCGTTTGTATGTGCAAGTCCTAAATTATGCCCTAGCTCATGTTGAACATTTGCAATTCTAGCATTTTGGGTTATAGTACTACCACATAGATTAGGAAAATTAAAATCGGGGTTTATCCATGTTCTGGTTCCTGGTAATCCATCTACAGTTGGGAACAGCCCACGCCCAAAAGTAGTATTAGGGAGAACTGTCCCTGGGTCATGCGTATCATACATTATTTGAATATGGGCAGTTGCTGCTGAAAATACTTCAATCAAATTTAAACCAGAATTTACAGCATTCCAACGATCAATAGCATCTCTGGAAGCATTTGTCCAATTGACATTCATATTTGGATTCAAAAAAACATTAACATTAGTAATTGTCACAGGAAAAGGGGTTTCTCTTTGTTTTGAAGTCGAAACTTTAGATTTCGTTTCTTTGGGAATATTTATATTACCAGGAGACCAGTACTCCTCGTTCTTATCAAAAGTCATATCGCCTTGAATCACATAATAACGCCCCGTATCTTCAATATCACTTTCTTCAAAGCCTAGTTGTTTCAAATTTTCAAGCAGCTTATTTTGAATCGCTTTTTCCTCTGGAATATTTTCAGGGGAATCTTCTGAGCAATTCTGAAATAAAAAAAGCGGCATCATCAATACCACAAACACTTTAATAATAATCGATTTGTTTTTCATTTTTTTATAATTTAAAGGTTAGATAAAATTCTATTATAAAAAATGAGAGAAAGTTTTTTACATAAATAAATTTCGTTTTTTATGTTTTAATTTATCGTTTAGCAATTGTTAAAAATTATTCATTTTACAAAAAAACAAAACATATTGCTACGGGAAAACCGTAAAACATTAAAGTTTGACATTCAAGCAATTAAGATTCTTTTCTTTATTTAGAATATGGAAATATTAAGGTGCTGGATTGGGAATAGTATGATGTATTCTGTTAATCTCTTCTAAAACCGCATCACTTAAATCAACATAAATACTATCTATATTTTCTTTAAGTTGATTTAAATTTGTAGCACCTATAATGGTACTTGTAACAAAACGTTGTTGATTTATAAAAGCTAAAGACATTTGAGCTAAAGTTAGACCATTATTTTCGGCAACTTCCAAATACTGTTTTGTAGCTTCGGTAGATTGATCACTGCTATAACGTGCAAAACGAGGATGTTTGCCCAACCTTGAATTTTTGTCTGCCGTTCCTTTAATATACTTTCCAGACAGCACTCCAAATGCCATAGGTGAATATGCAAGTAAACCTATATTTTCTCTTAACGATACTTCAACCAATTCATATTCGAACAAACGATTTAAAAGAGAATACGCATTTTGAATGGTTATAGGTCCCTGCAAATTATGATTTCTAGCTTCTTGTAAATAACGCATGGTTCCCCAGGAATTCTCGTTAGAAACACCAATTTCTCTTATCTTTCCTGATTTCACAGCATTATTTAAAGTTTCTAAGACTTCTTTAAAATTCTCTTCCCATTGTTGCGGCGAATTGTATGGAAAATTACGCATCCCAAACTTATTTGTATCGCGCTCTGGCCAGTGCAATTGGTACAAGTCTATATAATCTGTTTCTAAACGTTTTAATTCTAAATCTATAGCTTCTTTAATTGATTTCGGACTAAAACCTGTTGTGCGAATATGAGCGGTATAATCTCCTGGTCCCGCTATTTTTGAAGCGATAACGACCTGATCTCTCTTACCTGTTTTCTTTAACCACGAACCTATAATTTCACTAGTTCGCCCACTGGTTTCTGCTGTGGCTGGTACTGGATATAATTCGGCAGTATCTATAAAGTTAACACCATGATCTAAAGCATAATCTAGCTGTGCATGTCCTTCGGTCTCTGTGTTTTGATTTCCCCAAGTCATGGAACCCAAGCATATTTTACTAACTTTTATATTTGTATTTGGTAGCGTTGTATATTTCATAAATTATGTTTTGTTACTCATGTAAAGTAAGGAGTTCTATAATTAAAGCTCCTTATTCTCTAGTAGATTCCTTCCTTTACAGGAGTGACTTGTTTATTAATTTTTAGGCGAAGCACAAAGATAAAAAACCTTCCAGGTTATAAGAAACTTGAAAGGTTTAAAGTATATTAAGGTTTCTTTTGAAACGTTATTCTAAGGAGTGTCATAAATGCGACTGTTTCCATTGGACGCAATCAAAATGTGAGAACCTTTTTTGTTCTTAAATTAATCTTAACTTCAATTGAATAGATTGTTGGGTCATGCTCATACTCACAATGAACAGTTACGATTAATTTTCATTTAACAATTTAGACAGCTCGTCTAACTTAGGCGTTAAAATTACCTCAATACGTCTGTTTTTTGCTTTCCCCGTTGCCGAATCGTTCGATGCAATAGGCGCAAATTCACCACGTCCAGCCGCTGTTAAATTTTCTGGATTTATCGCTGCGTTTTCTCTTAAAATGTTTACAATAGCCGTAGCTCGTTTGGTCGATAAGTCCCAGTTACCACTTAACTGTCCATTCCCTTTATAGGGCACATTATCTGTATGACCTTCAATTAAAACGGCTATATCTGGATTGTCACCAAGCACACTTCCTAATTGTTGAACAGCTCTTCGACCTTCGGTGCCAACAGCCCAACTACCAGAACTAAATAATAGTTTGTTTTCCATAGACACATATACTTTTCCATCGCGTTGTTCTACTGTTAAGCCTTTGCCTTCAAAATCTGTTAAAGCTCTGGAAATGGCATTTTTTAATTGTGTCATGGCTGCATCTTTTGCTGCAATAACACTTTCTAATTCTGCAACGCGATTAGAACGGTCTTCCAATTCTTTTTTAAGTCTAGCCAAACGTGCATTCTCTGAAGCCAAAGCCTGCTCCTTGGCTTCTAATTGAGCCAATAATTCTCTATTCTTTTTAGAGTTTCTCGCTATAGCACTAGAACTGTTTTTCTCTAAGGCATCGTAAGAATTTTTTAAATTATCGTAATTAGATTTCATCGCATTATAATCAGACTGTATCTTATCACGCTCTTGTACAGCTTCGTCATAGGCTTTCTGAATTTGTTTTAATTCATTTTCTGCAGCGTTTTTAGCGCTTAAAAGCGCATCATTTTCACTAGAAAGTCTTCTGTTTTCCTCTTTTAAATCAGCATATTTATCTTCTAATTCTTTATAAACTTTTGGTGACACGCAGGACACTAAAAATGTTAAGGTCAATACTGCTAATAAGACTTTTTTCATCATTTTATTTTGGGATTTTTTATTATTATTTATGTTATCAAATATGTTTAGCTGTCTATTTCAACTAAAATTGGACAATGATCACTATGTACCGCTTCAGACAGTATAACGGCTCTTTTTATTTTTTCTTGTAAAGGTTCTGCAACCATAGCATAATCCAATCGCCAACCCTTGTTGTTTGCCCGAGCATTTGCGCGGTAACTCCACCAACTGTACTGCTGAGTTTCCGCATTTAAATATCGAAACGAATCGATAAATCCACTATCAATAAAACGTCCAATCCATTCGCGTTCTACTGGTAAAAACCCCGACACTCCTTTCATTTTGGGATTATGAATATCAATTTCTTCATGACAAATATTATAATCGCCACAAATAACAAGATTAGGAACTTCTTTTTTAAGACCGTTTATATATTCCTGAAACAAATCCATATACTCCAGTTTATGGTTTAAACGAGCATCGTTCGTTCCAGATGGTAAGTACAGGCTCATTACCGATACACCATCAAAATCGGCACGTATATTTCTCCCTTCAAAATCCATCGACTCAATACCTGTACCATATTCTATATGATTGGGGGCAATCTTACTTAAAATAGCAACACCGCTATACCCTTTTTTTTGAGCACTAAACCAATAGTTGTATTTGTACCCTGCTTCAACAAAAATATCTAAATCCAGTTGTTCTTTTAATGCTTTTATCTCTTGTAAACAAATCACATCTGGATTTGCGCTTTTTAACCAATCTATAAAGCCCTTATTTAATGCTGCTCGAATACCGTTTACGTTATAGGATATAATTTTCATCTAGCTAAAATAAATAATACGTTACTTTTACACTATCAAATGAAAATAAATTTTTTATTTAGATTACCGATTTCTCGGAAAAGACAAATTTAAATACCGCTAAATTTCCATAAAGAAATCATATTCGGTATTACAGCAAGTTTAACGAATTATATTAACAAAATATTTTAAGCTATTTATAGTTTAAGTATCTAATGAAGTCCATTGCATCAATTATTGTACTTTTAGTTAGTCTTAGCGGATTTGCTCAAGATACTGATTCAAACTACAAAACGATAAAAGTTGCTGTAAAAGATTCTATTCGTATTGATCGTGTAAGCATAAATTCCAGCTCGTTTTCAATTAGAAAAAAAGACCATAGTCTTATTGATTCCTCCTTTTATTCGATCGATTTTGCGAAAGCCATTCTTACTTTTAAAAAGCCTATTAAAACTGATTCGATCATTATTAATTATTTAAGGTTTCCCGATTTTTTAACGAAAACCTATAAACAATTAGACGAGGCTATTATTGTAGAAAGCAATGATAATCTTGAAAAATTATATAAGTTATCGAAACCAAACGATTCTAAAAATTTTATTCCCTTTGATGGTTTAACAACTTCGGGTAGCATCTCTAGAGGTGTAACTATTGGAAACAATCAAAACTCTGTTTTAAACAGTGAATTAGATCTTCAAATAACCGGAAAACTTAATGACAACGTTTCTCTTAGAGCATCTATACAGGACGCTAATATTCCATTACAAGAAAGTGGTTATTCGCAACGTTTGGATGAATTTGATCAGATTTTTATTGAATTATTCAGTGATCGGTGGAATATTCGTGCAGGAGATATAGATTTGCAGAATACCAATTCTTATTTCGCAAGTTTTTCCAAACGCGTTCAAGGCCTCTCCGTTAATGCCAAATTAGGAAACGAAACAGCTCGAACTAACCTATTTGCCTCTGGAGCTATTGTTCGCGGGCAATTTACCACCAGTCAATTTACAGCTCAAGAAGGGAATCAAGGTCCCTATAAATTACAGGGCCCCAATGGCGAATTATTTGTGCTTATTGTGTCTGGGAGCGAAACGGTTTACGTGAATGGTGTTGCCTTGAAGCGTGGCGAGGATCAAGATTATATTATAGATTATAATGCGGGCGAAATTATATTTAACGCCACATATCCTATAACTTCTGAAATGCGGATTACAGTCGATTATCAATTTAGCGAGCGTAACTACTCCCGCTTTGTAGCTTACGGGGGCGGGCAATTTGAAAGTAACAAACTAAAAATTGGCATTTCTGTATATTCTGAAAATGACGCAAAAAACCAACCACTTCAACAAAACTTATCTGAAGAACAAATTGAAATACTATCTGGCGCAGGAGATGATAAAGCTTTAATGGTTGCTCCTTCTGAAATTCAAGAAACTTTAAACGAAAATAGAATTTTATATAAAAAAGAATTGATTGGTGGTGTTGAGGCCTTTGTTTTTTCCAATAATCCTGAAGATGAATTATATCGTGTTACTTTTACACAGGTTGGCATAAATCAAGGGGATTATAATTTAAGTAATATTAACGCCATTAATAATATTTATGAGTTTGCAGGTGTTTCCCAAGGTAATTACGCCCCTATTGTTCAACTTGTGGCTCCAACAAAACTTCAAATTGCAGTTCTTAACGGAAGTTATAAGCCATCAGAAAAAACGAGTGTCGCTTTTGAAGCTTCGGGAAGCAAAAATGATTTAAACTTATTTTCGAATTTAAATGACGATGATAATGACGGTTTTGCAGGAAAATTAAATATTACACAGAACCTTATTAAAAGAGATAGCCTTTGGAGCATTAATATGTTTGTTGATGGCGATTATATTAGTAGGGATTATAGGAACATTGAGGGGTTATACAACCCAGAATTCAATAGAGATTGGAATTTGGAACAACCCAAAGGAAATGAAGTTGTAAGTAGCTTGGGAAACCAAGTCTTGCTTAACTCTGGCGTTGGTATTTTCCACCCTAAAAAGGGTACATTCAATTATCAATTTGAACATTTAAGTTTTTCTGACGGATTTAATGGTAACCGTCATATAGCCAATGCTAATCTTCTTTTAAACAGGTTAAGTATTCTTTCTTCTTCCAGTTTCTTGAATGCCAAATCCAATATAAATACATCAACTTTTTTAAGATCTTATAATCGTATTACTTATGGCATGAAAAAAAGTTGGCTAGGAACCAAATTAGCTATCGAGGATAACGAACAAAGAGATATTTCATCTGGAACATTAACCCCTTTGAGTCAAAAATTTAAATCTTATGAACTATTTGTTGGTGTTGGTGATAGCACAAAGGTTTTTGCAGAAATAGGTTATAAAAACCGCGTGAATGATAGTATTAGAAATAATGAATTACAAAAAGTAAACACCTCTAACACCTTTTACTTAGATTCGCGATTGATTCGAAATAAAAATACCAATCTGTCATTATACGCTAATTATAGAACTTTAAAAAGCGAAGATAGTAACGTTGAAGATGAGCGTTCTATAAATTCCAGACTACAGTTTAACCAAAAGCTTTTTAAGCAAGTAGTACAGTGGAACACTATTTTTGAAACCAATTCGGGGACATTACCCCAACAAGACTTCACTTATGTTGAGGTTGAAGCAGGACAAGGCACTTACACCTGGATCGATTACAATGAAAATGGGATACAAGAGCTCGAAGAATTTGAAATTGCCCAATTTCAAGATCAAGGAAAATATATAAGAGTTCTGTTACCCAATCGGGTTTTTATAAAAACACATCAAAATAGGTTAAGCCAAACACTCACAATTAATCCATCTCAATGGGCTGTTAGCGATCGCAAATCGAAAAAGTTCTGGTCGCATTTTTATAACCAGACCAGTTATTTAATCGATAAAAAAATAAAACGAGACGGTAATAGTTTTAACCTTAATCCTTTTGAAAGTAATGAGACCGATCAGTTAGGGCTACAATTAAATTTTAGAAATGTCTTATTCTTTAATAGAGGTAAACAACGTTATACGACCTCTTATACCTTTCTAGAAAACACAACCAAAAGTACTTTATCTATTGGATTTATTGAAAACGGACTGAAAAGTCATCAGTTTAATTTTAATCATAAAATTGCTGAGAGTTGGTTAATAAACTTTTTTTCATCTTTTAATAACAATGAAAGTATTAGCCAAAACTTTGCAAGTAAAAATTATAATTTTGATGAGAAGCGTTTTAACCCAAAACTATCTTATTTGTTTAATGACAATTCTAGTTTTGATGTGTTTTACCAATATGCAGGCAAAGACAATACCATAGGTAGTTTAGAATCGTTGAAACAACAAAAATATGGTGCTTCTTTTACTTTAGCTAGTAATCAAAAAAGTGCTATAAATGGAGAGTTTAATTATTTCTCAAATACTTTTAACGGAAACCCCAACACACCTGTTGCCTATCAAATGCTAGAAGGATTACAGCCTGGAAAAAACTTTACTTGGACCTTATTGGCTCAAAAAAAATTAACGACTTTTCTTGATCTCAATCTGAGCTATTTTGGAAGAAAAACAGAAACAAGCAAAACCATCCATACGGGCTCTATTCAATTAAAGGCTTATTTTTAGAGTCGTAAATTATCTATTCTTTCAAGTACAGAAATAATAACCTTTACTGCTTCTATATAAAAATCTGGATGAATATTTTCATAATCATCTGTGGGTTCATGATAGTCTTCATGCTCTTCTACTCCAAAATATAAAAAAGGAATTCCCCTTTTATGAAAATTTGCATGATCTGATGAATAGGTCCAATTCTCTAAGTCATCGTACCCATCATGTCCTGCAATAAGTTTAATTTTTTTAGAGTGTTTACAATGGTTAACTATATACTTCAATTGTTTATTATGCTCTACCCCAACTGCATATAACTCGTTTTCTTCACTTCTACTAATCATATCCAAATTGATATTCATTTTTATATTTTTCAATGAAACCATTGAATTTTCCACAAAATATTTAGATCCTTGTAGTCCTAGTTCCTCTCCGTCAAATGCTGCCAAAATAACCGAGTGCTTTGGTGGATTTTTTCTTAAATACTCCCCAATACTAAACAATGCGCTTACTCCAGAGGCGTTATCATCCGCGCCATTGTATATCTCTCCTCCCTTAATGCCCTCATGATCATAATGAGCACTAATAACTATATATTTATGCGGATTCTTAGTTCCTTTTATTAACCCTAAAACATTTGTTGCTTTATATTCTCTACGTTTTTTTATAAATAAAAAACGCTGTTCATAACTTCTTTTTAATGGCTTAACATTTAATGAATAGAATTGGTTTATTATATATTTCTTGGTTTTTAACGCACCTTTAGTCCCTGTTTTTCTACCTTCAAAGGCATCAGAGGACAAACATCTTAAATGTCTTAAAAGAGTTTCTCCGCAAAATAAACTAACTTCTTTTTTACACGTTTGCGAATTAATATCTATATATAAAAGGTGAAATAGGATGAGTAGGAATACGTATTTTATTTTCATCTGCTAGATTTATTTATTAAATCTAAACAAAAAAACCCAAGCTAATGCTTGGGCTTTTAAATTTTATGATGTATTTATAAAAATATTAAGATATATTGGCTTTCATTAACTCACGATTCATTCTCGCAATGTTATCTAAAGAAATACCTTTAGGGCATTCCACTTCACAAGCACCTGTATTAGTACAGTTACCAAAACCTTCCAAATCCATTTGAGCAACCATATTTTTAACACGGTCTGCTGCCTCTACCTGTCCTTGAGGTAATAATGCATATTGCGACACCTTAGCACCTACAAACAACATGGCAGATGAATTTTTACAAGTAGCCACACAAGCACCACAGCCTATACAAGTTGCAGCATCCATAGCTTCATCGGCAGCATGCTTTGAAATAGGAATGGCATTTGCATCCTGAGTGTTACCAGACGTATTTACAGAAATATAACCTCCAGCTTGTTGAATACGTTCAAAAGCTGTTCTGTCTACCACTAAATCTTTTATTACAGGAAATGCTGCTGCTCTAAACGGCTCAATTGTAATGGTATCACCATCTTTAAACATTCGCATGTGTAGTTGACACGTTGTTATACCTCTATCTGGACCGTGAGCTTCTCCATTAATATACATAGAACACATTCCACAAATACCTTCACGACAATCATGGTCGAACGCCACAGGCTCTTCTCCTGCATTAACCAATTGTTCGTTGAGAACATCCATCATTTCTAAGAAAGACATATGCTCTGAAATATCAGTAACTTTATAATCGACCATTTGACCCTTTGTATCCGAGTCTTTTTGTCTCCAAATTTTAAGTGTTAAATTCATTTTCTTTCTTATTTATATGAACGTTGTTTCAATTCAATATCATTAAACTCCAATTCTTCTTTATGTAACACTGCATCAGCAGGCTCTCCTTTATATTCCCAGGCAGAAACAAACGCAAAATCTTTATCATTACGCTTAGCTTCTCCTTTTTGAGGCCCATCCAATTCAACAGATTCCTCTCTAAAATGCCCGCCACATGATTCTTCTCGTACTAAAGCATCTTTTGCAAATAATTCCCCAAGTTCTAAAAAGTCGGCTACACGTCCTGCTTTTTCTAATTCTGGATTCATTTCATCTGCATTACCCGGCACCTTTACTTCTTTCCAGAATTCTTCTCGAATCGCTTTAATTTCGGCCATTGCTTCCTTTAAACCTTTTTCATTACGTGCCATACCTACCTTGTCCCACATAACTTTTCCAAGGCGTTTATGGAAGTGGTCTACAGATTTTGTTCCTTTATTATTGATAAAGAAATCGATACGGTCTTTTACTTCCTTTTCAGCTTCGTCAAACTCTTTGGTATCTGTTGGTATTTTTCCTGTTCTAATATCTTGAGATAAATAATCCCCTATGGTATAAGGCAACACAAAATAACCATCTGCCAAACCTTGCATTAAAGCTGAAGCTCCGAGCCTATTTGCGCCATGGTCTGAGAAGTTTGCTTCGCCTATACAATACAATCCATCAACCGTTGTCATTAAGTTATAATCAACCCAAACACCTCCCATAGTGTAATGTGTTGCTGGGTAAATCATCATAGGCGTTTTGTATGGATTCTCATCAACAATTTTCTCATACATCTGAAATAAGTTTCCATATTTGGCCTCAACGATTGCCTGTCCTAATTCGTATATTTTTGCTTCAGAGGCATTTTCTATATTTTGAATCTTAGCTTGCTCTTTTCCATAACGCTCAATAGCTGAAGCAAAATCTAAATATACTGCTTCTCCAGTAGCATTAACACCATAACCAGCATCGCAACGTTCTTTGGCAGCACGAGATGCTACATCACGAGGTACTAAATTTCCAAAAGCTGGATAACGACGTTCTAAGTAGTAATCTCTTTCTTCTTCGGACAAGTCAGTTGGTTTCTTACGACCTTCTCGAATGGCTTTTACATCATCCATATTTTTAGGTACCCAAATGCGTCCATCGTTACGCAAAGATTCAGACATCAATGTTAGTTTAGACTGATAATCTCCAGAACGCGGGATACATGTTGGATGAATTTGCGTGTAACAAGGGTTAGCAAAATATGCGCCTTTTTTATGAATTTTCCAAGCAGCAGTAGCATTACTGCCCATAGCGTTTGTTGATAAGAAATATACATTTCCATATCCACCAGATGCTATAACCACTGCATGTGCAGAATGTCTTTCTATTTCGCCTGTAATTAAATTACGGGTAATGATCCCTCTTGCTTTTCCGTCAACTTTTACAACATCAAGCATTTCATGACGATTAAACATTTCTATTTTACCACGGGCAATTTGTCTATTCATTGCAGAGTAAGCCCCCAGTAATAACTGCTGACCTGTTTGTCCTTTAGCATAAAATGTTCTAGAAACTAAAACACCTCCAAACGAGCGGTTGTCTAATAAGCCCCCATAGTCTCGTGCAAAAGGCACTCCTTGAGCAACACATTGGTCAATAATATTAGCAGATACTTCGGCCAAACGGTAAACGTTTGCTTCTCGCGAACGATAATCCCCTCCTTTTACAGTATCATAGAATAATCTATATGTAGAGTCACCATCTCCTTGATAGTTTTTTGCTGCATTAATACCTCCTTGCGCAGCAATAGAATGTGCTCGTCTTGGAGAGTCTTGATACGCAAATGCTTTTACGTTGTATCCTAACTCAGCTAAAGTCGCCGCAGCCGACCCACCTGCTAAACCAGTTCCTACCACGATAACGTCTATATGACGTTTATTGGCTGGGTTTACTAAATCGATATGATTTTTATAATCTGTCCATTTATCTTTAATTGGACCTTTTGGTACTTTTGAATCTAAAGCCATACTAAACTATTTAAGATTAATGGTTAAGGTGATGATAAAGAGCAATAATTATAAACCCTAGCGGAATAACAATTGAATATACTTTTCCAAATGTTTGTAATGTTTTTTTACGTCCAGCGGTCGCTCCCACCGATTGGAATGCTGATGTAAACCCATGTAGTAAATGCAGCGCTAAAAGTATAAATGCTACAACATAAGCAGCTACTCTGGCTGGGTTTAAAAATTTGTGCTGCAATTCATGGAAATATCTAAAATTCCCATCGTGCATGCCAGACATATCACCTTGAATATACTTAGTATTAATTTCTGGAAACCAGAAATCTATAAAATGGAGAACAATAAAAGCTAATATAACAAGTCCGCTGTAAATCATATTTCTACTCATCCAAGTAGAGTTAGCAGCTCCATTATTTTTAGCATATGCAACTCCATTTGCTTTTTTGTTTTTCAGTTCTAATACAAAACCCATTACAAAATGAAATACAACACCGAATATTAAAACGGGTTGTAGTGCAAATTGAACTAAGGGGTTTGTTCCCATAAAATGGGACAGTTCATTAAAAACATCTTCACTAAACAAAGATGTAATATTTACCGCTAAATGTATTATTAAGAAAAACATGAGGAAGAAAGCAGAAAGCGCCATAGCAATCTTTCTTCCAATCGAAGATTTAAAAAATCCACCCATTATTTTGAAGTTATTTTATGTTTTTACAAAGGTAAGCTAGGATAAAGTTATAGACAAATAACAAATGTCATGTTTTTACAATTTATAATGATTATAAGTAAAAATACTTAGTTTTTCACTAAAGAACCTTTTTCTGCTCCTTTTTTGAGAAAGTATTAATTATGGTCTTTGAAATTAGCTTTCTAAAAAAATATTTATTTAATCTTGAATGCTATTTTTTCTAAATCCATTTCTATATAGTACAATCCTTTTGGCAAATAGTATTTATTATTCTTAGCCTTCTTTATATCTATATCAGTGTTCTCCTTAAGAAGAGCTTTTTTGCCTTTTTCGGTTAAGGTCAGGTCATAGTTTATATAATTATACCCTTGGTCTGCAACAACTGTCATTTGATTAAGCAATGCCCCTTTTTCAGAAAACACTTTAATATTTTTCCCCCCAGAAGTATTTGAATAAAATGCCACATCAACTTTGGGGTCAATAGCTTCTGCCCATGTATTCGATGCATTCCCCCAACGGGAAGAATATTTTGCATCCTTAATTTTAAAAAGCGTTACTGCTTTTGATTGTATATGGTCACTCATCTGTTGAAGCGGTTCGATTTCAGCTCTGTAAACACTTCTACCATGTGTTCCAAGTAATAGATGTTTAGAATCGGGTTGAATCACTATATCATGAATAGCTACATTAGGAAGTCCTTTACTAAATATTTCCCAGCTTTGACCTTGGTTAAACGAAATATAAGCACCGTTATCGGTTCCCAAGTAGATTATGTTTTCGTTCACAGGATCTTCTTTAATGACATTCACAGGTGATGTTGGAATATTTGAGCCAATATGTTTCCAAGTTCTACCATAATCATTACTCACATAGGCATATACCGAAAAATTGTCCCAACGATAACCGTTTAAGGCTACATAAACACGTTCTTTTTTATGTTGAGAGGCTACAACCCGACTTACCCAAAGGTCTTTTGGCAATGTGTTTGAAATAGCCTCCCAGCTGCCTCCAGCATTTTTAGTAATCTGTATTAAACCATCGTCACTACCAGTATAAATAAGCCCGAATTGAAATGGCGACTCACTAATAGATGTTAATGTGCCATAGGCTACATTTCCCTTTTTTCCTCCATGGGTAAGATCATCGCTAATAGCCATCCAATCGGTTCCCTGATTCATGGAACGCATCAACTTATTACCCCCTAAATATAAAATATCCTGATTATGTGGTGATAATAAAATAGGTGTTTGCCAATTAAAGCGATAAGGTTTCTCTCCTAACTTATGCTTTGGTTGTATATAAGTTCGTTCTTTAGTTTCTAAATTGAGTCTATAGTAATTTCCAAATTGATACCCCGTATACACCATATTGTTATCTCTATTATCAATTTGCATTTGCATACCATCACCACCCATAATTCTTTTCCAGGGATATTGCCCGTTTTGGTGCCAACTTTTATCCTCACTGGCATTACTTGCTCCAACCCAAACACCATTGTCTTGCAAGCCTCCATAAATATTATATGGTTGAGCATGGTCTATATTTATGGAATAGAACTGGCCAACAGAGTTCACATTGAGTTTTTCCCATGTTTCTCCATCGTCATAGCTCATATTTAATCCGCCATCATTACCATTTATTAAATGTCCCTGTTTTTTAGAATTAACCCATAATGCCTGATGATCGGAATGAACATTTTCCCTACTAATAGAAGTAAAGGTTTGTCCTCCATTCTTAGATTTTAAAATAGGAACTCCTAAAATATAGATTCCTGTTTCATCTTGTGGATCGACTCTTATTTCACCAAAATAATAGCCATAGCTATAATATAAACCATCGATATAATCGCTGTGTGTTTTCTTCCAACTTTTACCACCATCTTCACTTTTGTAAACTTCTGCCCCTATAACGGGCGTGTCGAACAACATTGAATTGGCATTTTCAAGATATTTTGCAAGATCCATGGGCTTTATATGACCACTTCTTACCATTTGCTTTACATTTTCTGCTCTGTATTTTTCCTGAAACCCATTCATTTTTAAAAATTCATTAAGCTTTTTGTTATCTAGCTTTAAAAAGGTTTTATCCGTCATGGATTTAAAATCTGCTTTGGTCAAACCATGCTTTTCTTCTTTTTCTGTTTCTGGAACTCTTCGAAATTGACTATCAAGCAACGCATAAACAACCATATCATTAAAAACAGCCAAACCTATTCTACCAACACCTTGACCTGTTGGAAATCCACTTTCTTGAGTAGAGACTTTAACCCATGTATTACCTGCGTCTACACTTTTGTAAATTGCAGAATTATGCCCACTACCATCAAAGTTCCAAGCTTTACGGTCTTTCGTCCAAGAGGTTGCAAACATCAAACTGAAGTTATTCGGACTGCATTGCACATCAATAATACCACTTACATTATCTACAAATAATTTTTGCGTCCACGTTTTTCCGCCATCCGTGGTTTTATAGATGCCACGTTCTTCATTTGGGGAATACAAATGACCTGTGACTCCAACAACAACTTCATCTGGATTATTAGGGTTGATTATAATTCGGCCTATATGATGCGAATCCTTGAGCCCCATATTTTGCCAGGTTTCTCCATTATCGGTAGATTTTAAAATTCCGATTCCTGCATAACTGGATCGAGATGCATTATTTTCTCCAGTACCTACCCATATGGTTTTGTTTTTCCAGTCTACAGCAATATCTCCTACATTTTGAGTATTTGAGGTATCCAATATAGGCGTGAAAGTTGTTCCATTGTTTTTAGTATACCATACACCTCCCGATGCATATCCTACATAGAATTCGGTTGGATCGTTTGGGTTTACAGCTAAATCGGTAACACGACCACTCATAACTGTTGGCCCTATATTCTTAAAAGCTACATTTTTCACTAATGATGTTTGAGAAAGCTGCGCCTTTTCAATAAGAGCTGCTTCTACAATCTTTGAGGATGTTGCTGGTTGTTGTGCCGATATTTTAAAAAAAGAAATAGCAAAAAGTAAGTGAAGAACTTTAAATTTCATATAGGTTCGTTTTAATTTTTGAAAATAATCAAAACGAACCTAATCAATACTATTTTAATATGCTATAATTTTGTTAAATTAATCCAGAATCATCTTTCTTGTAATCATAGCCCTATCAGAATGAATATTTACAAAATAAATCCCTTTGGAAACACCCGTTACATTAATGGAATTTGTTCTAGAACCGTTAGAAATATTGTATTCATTAATAAGTCTTCCGCTTACATCGTAAATGACTGCTTTTTCTAGACTAATTGCAGACTTATTATTGATATAGAATATACTCTTGGCTGGATTAGGGTATAGGTTGATAGATTTGCCCAACTCCTCTTCATCAATGCTTAAACTGCAAGAACCTGAATAATCTGTCATAACACTAGCACTGCAAACTGCAGATCCCGTACTCCTATTATGTACATTAGTGGCCGATGTTATATTATTAGCACTCAATACTCTTTGATCTTCACCATTAGATATGGCATAATGCATCACATCATTGTTTGTATCGATCACGTGTGCCAACTGATGTCCATGTCCTAACTCATGCAGTGCGACACTCTCAAAATCGTATTGGGTAATTCCTGGTAAACTCGTGTTAAAATTCCAATTAGTGTCATCATCAAACACAATGTCCAACTCTGAAACATACCAATTAAGTGTTGTGTTTCCTGCAGCAAAACAACCGCTATAGCGAGACGTACAACGTCCTAATACATCTACTCCCAATTCATTTCCATTATCAAACCTAACAACATTAATACCATCCCCTGCAACAACATCTACAGTTGTTGTGGTACCAACAACCCAATTTACTCCAGTTTCACAACGCCATGTTTCTAAGGCTCTTAAAAAAGAGGTTTTTGCATCAGCATTCGCATCAAAATCCGTAAACATTCTCCAAGTATACCCTCCTGAAGAATTATCGTTTGCATGTTGTGTATTATAGGCAACGTTTACGCCAGAATTAACATTATCACTAATTAAATTTGTTTCAGAATAAGAAACTGTTAAATCCAAATTAGACTCAGCAGACGCATTGCCACTATCGGTGACTTGTATCTTACCCGTACCAGCTTCTGAAGGCACTTCTACCCTGATTTGAGTATCACTCCATGATACAACTTGGGTATCTAATGCTTCAATATAATCTGGCACCCCTCCATCAAAACCACCAGTATCTGCATTACTAAAACCAACTTTACCTTGCGTCCCGCCAAATCCAGAGCCGTTAATAGTTAGAACTGTTTTCGTACCACCTGTTATCGTAGTTGGAGTAAACGTAATAGAACTTGGAGGTAAAGAAGATTTTTGCTGGGATGTATTTATTTTTTGTTTTACCAAGTCTGTTTTTGTCATTTCTACATAACCTGATTTTGTATGACTCATAATCTCGTTATAAAATGAGGTTGTAATTCCTTCCTTTTTGTTAAACGGATTTATGGCTACATTACTGTGCAAGATATATTTATAAAACCCTTGCAAAGACCCATAAACTTTAAACTGTTTTTTTGAAAGTTTAGCTTTGGTATCCAGCTCTACATAATTATCATGTAACATGAATACACCAACATAATCATTTCTTAACTTCAAACTCGGTGTAACTATTTCTGCTTCTAATCCAACCATGCCACCAGCCGTAACTACTTCAATAGTGGCAATTGGTATTCCTTTAAATACTTTAAATACCTCAATAGTGTTTACTGTAAAAATATTATTATGGCCTTCATCCCAAAACGATTCCTTCGAAATCACTCGACCTTCAACCACCAAACTCGAATTTGCAATCTGTTTTTCCAACGAGGTTTTTTTTAGAAGCAATTGCGCGTTTAATGGCATCAGTGCTGCCAAATAAAACAATAATGTAATTATTAGTGTTGATCGTACTTGTGTTTTCATGTGAGGGTTTTTTTAATATTTTGAGAGACAATTGATTAATATACGTATAAAACCACTATTCAAGATGTCCTAAAAATATTAGAGAGAATATAAATATACTAAATTATAATCAAAATGATTTATTTAGCTTTGCTATGTTAAGCAAACTTAATACATAATCAACATGAAATATCATCCTATTAACAATGAGCTCTTTATAAAAAATCGTAAAAACTTTACTTCTAAAATGAAGCCCTCAAGTTTGGCTGTTTTTAACTCAAACGACATCTATCCAATAAGTGCAGATAGCACCATGCCTTTTGAACAGCACCGAGATATTTTTTATTTAAGCGGTGTAGACCAAGAGGAAAGTATTCTCGTATTATTTCCTGACTGTCCAAAAGAGAAACATCGTGAGATATTGTTCTTAAAAGAAACCAATGAACATATTGCTATTTGGGAAGGCGAAAAACTAACCAAAGCGAAAGCTTATGAAACCAGCGGTATTAAAACAGTGTATTGGTTACAAGATATGGAGCGAGTCATGTTTGAGATTATGACACAATGCGACACAGTTTACATTAATACTAATGAACACTATAGAGCCAATGTAGAAACCGAAACCAGAGAAGACCGTTTTACAAAATGGCTAAAAGAGAAATATCCTGCGCATGCCGTAGCCAAAAGCAACCCTATTTTACAACAGCTTCGCTCTGTAAAAGACCCTATTGAAATAGATTTAATTCAACAGGCTTGCGATATTACCGAAAAAGGATTTCGACGTATTTTAAATTTTGTAAAGCCCGGTGTTTGGGAATATGAAATCGAGGCAGAGTTTATACATGAATTTTTACGAAATCGTTCTAAAAAATTTGCTTATACACCAATTGTTGCTTCTGGGAACAATGCTAATGTATTGCATTATATAGAAAACAATCAACAATGCAAAGCAGGTGATTTAATACTAATGGATATTGGAGCAGAATATGCTAATTATTCTAGTGATATGACACGCAGCGTACCTGTTTCCGGAAAGTTTTCTCCAAGGCAAAAAGACGTTTACAATGCCGTAAACAGAGTAAAGAACGAGGCTACAAAAATGTTAACTCCTGGAACTATTTGGGCAGATTATCACATAGAAGTTGGTAAAATAATGACCAGTGAATTACTAGGCTTAGGTCTTTTGGATAAAAGTGATGTGCAAAATGAAAATCCTGAATGGCCTGCTTATAAAAAATATTTCATGCACGGCACCAGCCATCACATGGGACTGGACACACACGATTACGGTATTTTAACCAAACCTATGCAGGCCAATATGGTCTTTACCGTAGAACCTGGGATTTATATTCCAGATGAAGGTTTTGGTATCCGATTAGAAGATAATGTGGTTATTCAAGAAAATGGAGAACCATTTAATTTAATGAGAAATATTCCTATTGAAGCTGACGACATAGAAGCTATTATGAACTCATAAAGCAAAAAAGAAAGGGTCGTTTCTATAAACGACCCTTTTGCTAACAATACTAAATTTTGTAATTTAAAGAGTGACTAATTCAAATAAATAATCGTTTAGTTTTTGCAGCGAATTAATTTTGTCCTTTGTATCTACCAGCAGAGAAATATTATTTTTACTTCCTCCATAAGAAATCATTCTAATTTTTACATCCTGTAATATTTGAAATAACTTATGAGTTTCTTGATGGTTCACAACCGAATGTCCAACCAAACAAATAATACTTTGGTTTTTATCAACTTCTATGGTTGCTATTTTCTCTAATTCTTCAAGAATTTCATCTAAGTTTCTATCATCGTCTATTGTTAACGAAACAGCAACCTCAGAGGTGGTAATCATATCAATAGATGTCTTATAAGTTTCAAAAATTTCAAATACCTTTTTTAAGAAACCATGGGCCTGCAGCATTCTTGCAGATTTAATCTTTATTGCTGTAATATTATCCTTAGCAGCTATGGCTTTAATCCCATTTTCTGAAGTAATATTGGAAATTAATGTTCCATGAGCATGAGAATTCATTGTATTTTTTAAGCGTACAGGAATGTTATCTGCTCTTACAGGGGTAACTGTTTGCGGATGCAATATCTTAGCACCAAAATAAGCCAATTCTGCAGCCTCATCAAATGATAGATTGGAAATTGGTTTGGTATTTTCAACATATCTTGGGTCGTTATTATGCATCCCATCTATATCTGTCCAAATTTGTACTTCCTCTGCTTTAATGGCTGCACCAATTATAGTTGCGGTATAATCGCTTCCACCACGTTGTAAATTTGAAACTTCATCATGGGCATCTAAACAAATAAACCCTTGGGTAATATATATTTCTGAGTCTTTTGCTGCATTTATAGCAACCTCAAAGTTTTGCTTTATATAAGATATGTCTGGCTCCTTGTCTTCATCGATACGCATAAAACTTAAAGCTGGTAATAACGCAGAACTTATGCCTTCTTGCTGTAAATAACAATTAAACATATAGGTAGAAAGCAACTCACCTTGAGCAAGGATATTATTTTCTAAACTTTTAGAATATGTCTTGTGAGTACATGCAACCAAAAAATCAAAAACATTGGAAACATATTCTTTAACTTCTTTATTTAAAACCTTATTATTAAGAAGCTTATCTATGGTGATCGTATATGTTTCATGTAGCTTATTAATTTTATCAATAGCTTCATTATGTGCTTTGTTTGCAACATCACTTGAGATGGCTACCAATTTATTGGTAGTACCAGACATAGCAGAAAGCACAACAATCTTCTTGTCTCCATCGTTAATAATATTTTTAACGTTACACATATTCTCTATAGAACCTACAGATGTACCGCCAAACTTTAATACTTTCATTTACATAGATTTGAGTGTAAAACTAAAACTCCTTAGCCCAATACCGATATTTATTTAAAAAAAAGATTATTTTTGCACATATTGTTAAATAATTAACACATGAAAACCGTATCTAATTGTGTTGAAGACATATTAATAACTCAGCCTTATTTAGAAGAAGCCCTATCTAGAAATATTATAAACTTTAGCGCCTTGGCTATTGAGTTAACAGAACCCATAAGCAAAATGCTAAAAAAGGAGGTTAAGCCTGGTGCCATTATGATGGCTTTAAGGCGATACAATCCACCTACCGCACTAACCAATTCGGTAAAAATGAAACGGGTTATTCAGAATTTAGGTGATATCACCGTACGCTCAAACCTAACAGATTTTACTGTAAAAAATTCTGAAACCATAATTGATAATCATTCAAAAATTCTAGACAGGATAAATCAAGAATCAAAATTGTTTTACACATTTACAAGAGGCATTCATGAAAGTAATATTATAATTTCCAGTAGTTTAAATGACTTTATCAAAGATCAATTAAAAAACGAAAAATTTTTAGCGATACAAGAAGGCTTATCTGCAATTAGCGTAAACCTTCCACAAAACAATTCTAAAATTGCTGGCCTGTATTATCATTTCTTTAAACGTTTAGCTTGGGAAGGCATTGTACTTTACGAGGTAATTTCGACAACGAACGAGTTTACGATTTTAGTAGAGGATGAATTTGTTGACAAAGCTTTTACTGCCATTAAAAGAGTAAAATCTTAGCGCTTATTTAAATGATTTTACCTTACATGAGAATGATTTAAAATGAATTTACAATATAAAGGTATTACTGTTTTTTATACCGATAGCGGAAAAGGTAGTGCCATCGTTTTGCTTCACGGATTTTTAGAGAATATCTCCATGTGGGATCCTTTTATTCCAATACTATCAAAAAAAAACCGGGTTATTTGTATCGATTTATTGGGTCATGGAAAAACCGAATGCCTAGGCTATATACACACTATGGAACTTATGGCCGAAACGGTTCAAGTTGTTCTAAAACATTTAAAAATTCGTCGTTCCACCTTTATAGGACACTCCATGGGCGGCTATGTAGCACTTGCTTTCGCAGAAAAAAACCCTGATGCATTAAAAGGACTGTGTCTTATGAACTCTACTGCAAGTGCAGATACTATTGAAAAAAAGAAAAATAGAGATCGGGCTATAATGGCTGTAAAGCAAAATCATAAAATGTTTATTAGAATGGCGATCTCTAATTTATTCAGGCCAAAAAACAGGACCATTTTTTCAAAAAAGATTAAAGAATTAAAGAAAGAAGCCCTAAAAACACCTTTACAAGGTATTGTAGCGGCACTTGAAGGCATGAAAATTAGAAAGGACAGGGAAGCACTTCTGCATTTTACTCCCTTTAAAAAAATGATGGTTATTGGGAGAAAAGACCCTGCACTGGACTATAATACATTAATTTCCCAGACAAAAAATACAAGCGTCGAAGTGGTAGAATTTCCTGACGGACATATGAGTTATATTGAAAATGAGCGTGCGTTTTTAGATGCAATTGTGCATTTCGTCGAAAATATATAGCATTTTATCGTTTTATTGGAATTTTTATTTTAGATTTATTGCTCTTAAATTCTACACCATGACAAAACCTACTAACAAACCTACGTTTATTCCTAAACTATATTGCAATTTTTTTGGTCATGATTATCAGGTAACTAAAAATGTAACTTACCATGTTAAGGAATACACATGCTCTCATTGTAAAAAACAATTAACAACCAATAGTAATGGCAATTTAATTGAACTCACACCCAAGTTTAAAGAAATAAATGCCATCTTAGAACGTATTCATGCTTCGAGAATGGAACGTTCGAAGAAGAAAACGATCGCTTCGTCGATTTACTAACTAGGAGTTAAAAATATTCAATTGTTTTTTAATACTTTAATAGACTCTAACTAATTAATCTAATATTGTAAATGAAAAACATTCATTGCAAGGTATTTGGGCACGATTATCGAGTGTCTCGAAACGTCACATACCATGTAAAAGAGTATACTTGCAAAAACTGCAAAAAAGAACTCACTACCAACGGAAATGGCTACCTAACCGAGCTTACGCCTAAATTCAAAGAAATTAACGATTTATTAGAACGTATACATGCGAAACGCCATATGAGATCTAGCGTAAAACCACGCGTTGATGCAAGTAACGAAGAAGAACTGGAATATATCAATATAGAGCATAAAGTAAAATCAAGTGACAAAATACATGCTACTATAAATACAGATAACCTACTAGTATTTAAGCATTAAAATTTTTCCACCCCTGAGCTTTTATAGGTATTTTAGTATCTGCTCGAGTTACTAAATGCACCCCCGCTTGCTCTTCTTTCATATAACCAATAACAGTTAAGTTTGGATTCGCCTTTATTTTAGAGTAGTCGTCTTGAGAAATTGTAAATAATAATTCGTAATCCTCCCCTCCATTCAAAGCAACTGTCGTACTATCAATATTAAACTCTTCACAGGTAGAAATTAGTTGAGGATCTAAAGGAATCTTTTCTTCATACAAATCGCAACCCACTTTACTTTGTTTGCACAAATGTATAATCTCAGATGACAAACCGTCACTTATATCAATCATTGAAGATGGTCTTACCTTTAAATCTTTCAACAATTTAATGATATCCTTTCGAGCTTCTGGTTTTAATTGACGCTCTATAATATAAGAATAACCTTCTAGATCTGGTTGGCTATTAGGGTTTACTTTGTATACTTCTTTTTCGCGTTCCAAGACCTGCAACCCCATATAAGCAGCCCCCAAATCTCCGGTAACAACTAACAAATCGCTAGGTTTAGCACCATTTCTATACACCTCGTCATTACTTTCAACTTCTCCAATAGCTGTCACAGAAATTAATAGTCCCGTTGTAGAAGATGTTGTATCACCACCTACAACATCAATATTATAAATTTTAGCAGCAGTTTCAATACCCGCATATAAATCTTCAAGAGCCTCTAACGGAAATCTATTGGACACCGCTATAGAAACCGTAACCTGTGTCGCCTTGGCATTCATAGCATACACATCAGATAAATTAACGATAACCGCCTTATAACCCAAATGTTTTAACGGCATATAACTTAAATCGAAATGTACGCCCTCAACAAGCAAATCGGTTGTAACGACTATTTTTTTAGTCTTAAAATCTAAAACAGCTGCATCATCTCCAATAGCTTTAACTGTAGACTTGTGATTAATCTTAAAATTCTTAGTTAAGTGATCTATGAGCCCAAACTCACCTAAATCACTTAATTCAGTCCTCTGTGGATTCTTATCTTCTATCATAGTGCAAAAATAAGAAGCTTAAATAGATAAACGAATAAACTTTTAATATTATAGTTAAAACCAGTCTCAAATGGAATAGCTTATGTTCAGTTTTCCATACAAATCCAGAAGGCGGAACAATTTTTGATGTATATATAAAGTAATTTCATTACTTTACACAATAACTTATTGTTTCGCATGCAAACACAGCAAACAATATGTTTATTATAGAATTCGTTTTAATTAAAGGCTAAGAGGTTCGGACAAATTCTACACTTTGAAAAAGATTAATAAAAAATTGCAAACATGAATTACTTTAAAAACCGTATTCGTTTTATCAAATTATTTGTTTTGAGCGGTCTATTATTTTTATCTCAATCTTGCGAAAGAGATAACAATATACCTATTCTTGGGGATAATACAGACACACCCTCAACAGATATATTAGCTCCTTGTGAGAATGGTTTTGCAGGAGATTATCCTTGCGATGGTTATGATCTAATGGCACATATACCTATAAATACTTTTGGAGCCACCGAAGGAAATGATTCCTGGGGCTGGGTAGATCCCACTACCGATAAGGAATATGCATTAATGGCTACAGACACCAACGTCTCCTTTGTCGACATAACAGACACAAGCAACCCAATATACTTAGGAAATGTTCCAACGGCAACAGTGAGCAGTCCATGGCGCGATGTAAAGGTTTATAAGGACCATGCCTTTATTGTAGCAGATAATGCAGGTAATCATGGAATGCAGGTATTTGACCTAACACGCTTGAGAAACGTCACTAATCCACCCGAAACATTCACTCCAGATGCACATTTTACTGGGTTTGGAAGCGCCCATAATGTTGTAATAAATGAAACTAGCGGATATGCCTATATTGTTGGCACAAACAGAGCTGGTACATTTGCAGGAGGCCCCTTGTTTATAAACATTCAAAACCCTTTAACCCCTGTGGACGAAGGTGGTTTTGGAGAAGGTGGCTATTCTCATGACGCGCAGGTGATAACCTATAACGGCCCTGATACAGATTATACAGATCGCGAAATACTAATTGGAAGTAATGAAAATGAAGTAGTTATTGCAGATGTGACCGATAAATCCAACCCTGTAAAAATTTCAGATATTAGCTATAGCAATGTTGGATACACACATCAAGGCTGGTTTACCGAAGATCTAAATTACTTTATCTTAGGTGATGAAACTGACGAAAGAGATATAGGTGTCAACACACGCACCATCGTTTTTGATTTCTCCGATTTAGATGCCCCGAGTTTTCATATGGATTATCTGGGAGCCTTCACTGCTATTGACCATAACGGCTATGTTAAAGGAAATACATTTTTTCAGGCTAGCTATAGAGCTGGGGTTCGTATGATAGATATTTCTCAAATTGTAAATACAACCATGACAGAAATAGGCTTTTTTGACACCCACCCAGAAAACAATAACACAGGTTTTAATGGCGCATGGAATGTATATCCATACCTGCCAAGCGGCAATATCATTATAAGCGATATTGAAAGAGGTTTATTTATTATTAAAAAAAGTAGCTCCCAATAAAGTCGCTATGCAAATCCCAAATTCAAAAATTATTTTAGCAGTAGGCATTGCTTTATTTTGCAGCTGCTCTAAAAATGATGATGCTTCTAATGAAATACCTGAGGGCGAAAAAAAAGAAATAGATTTTGTAAAAACGATTGGCGGGGCAAAAAATGAAAGTGCCCAATCTATTATTAAAACTTCAGATGGCGGCTACGCCATCCTAGGATATGTACAGAGTGCAGACGGCGATGTGACAAACAAACTTAATGAATCTTTTGATTATTGGATACTAAAATACGGTCAAAACAACACATTGCAATGGCAAAAAAGCTATGGGGGCAGTGATGATGATCGTGGTCAAGACATTATTCAAACATCAGATAATGGATTTGCCATTTTGGGTTACAGTAAAAGTAATGATGGTGATGTGACACAAAACAATGGATTTAATGATTTTTGGATTTCAAAATTAGATACTTCCGGAGCGATCTTATGGGAAAAGTCTTTTGGATTTTCTGGAGCAGACAATGGTATTTCTATCATTCAAACCAATGATGATGGTTACCTATTAACTGGTGTATTAGATGTTACAGCTTCCAATGGACAAGGTAACAGCAAATTATTGCCATCAAAAAAACATGCTGGTGGCGATTATTGGGCTGTCAAACTAAATGCTTCCGGAGAAAAACAATGGAGCAAATTTTTTGGAGGTACTTTTACAGACACACCCTACGATGTTATCCAAACTGAAGATAGCGGTTATATTATCGTTGGATCTTCAGATAGTAACGATGTTGACATAACAGGAAACAAAGGATCATATGATTTTTGGGTTGTTAAAATCTCAGAAACTGGCAATTTAATTTGGGAGAAATCTTTTGGAGGCTCAGAAACCGATGAAGCCAGAGCCATTACAAAATCAACCGATGGTAACTATATTATTATTGGAGATACCAGAAGTAATGATTTAGACGTTTCTAATAACAATGGTGCGGCAGATTTATGGATTATTAAAATATCTCCGACAGGAAACTTAATCTGGGAGAAAACGTTTGGAGGTAGTAGTTTTGATGCAGGTCGCTCTATTTCTAAAACTCAAGATAATGGATTTATTATTTCTGGCAGTTCAAGAAGCTCCAACGGAGATCTTTCAAATAACAACGGTCAAAATGATGCCTGGGTTCTAAAAATTGATGCTAACGCAAACTTAAAATGGCAAAAAACAGTTGGAGGCTCCGATATCGATTTTGCTTATGATGCCGTTGAGCTTAATGACAAAAGCGTTATTATTGTTGGAGAATCTAATAGTGACAATATTGATATCCCAGGCAATAAAGGATTTACAGATTTATTAATTTTTAAAATAAAATAAGACCATGCAAAAAATATTCCCCATACTCTTTTTCAGTTCAATCATCTTAATCTCCTGTGCTACAGATAACGATGATGAAATTTCTGAAGCCATAGTAACATTTAACTTCAGCCATAGTTGGGACGCAACAGCAGTTACAAACTCCAATTTTAATACCATTCAGTATACCAATGCAAATGGTGAGGAATTAAGTATTACAAAACTAAGATACCTTATTTCGAACATTACATTTCAAAAATCGGATGGAGAAACATTTGTCCTTGACGGTTATAACCTAGTTGATGTTACCAACAACACCAACCTTTCTTTTTCGCCAACCACAACCATTCCAAAGGGAACTTATAGCAACGTATCTTTTACCTTTGGTTTTAACAATGATGACAATTACAATAACAATTACCCCGACTTAAATGCTGCTTCTTGGAGTGTACCAGCCATGTTAGGAGGCGGATACCATTATATGCAATTAGAAGGAAGGTTTATTAATAATATAACAACCCAAACAGGCTATGTGTTTCATGCCATAAGAGCTGTAGATAATTCGGGGGCAACACCTGTATTTGGAGATACTTTTTTTGAAGTTGATTTAGGTGAAGTTACTATAACAAATAATGCTTCTTTTGAAATCAACATGAACATTGCCGAATGGTTTAAAAACCCAAATACTTGGGATTTAAATGTTTTAAACAATATGCTCATGCCCAATTTTAGTGCCCAGCTAATGATGTTTCAAAATGGACAAGATGTATTTAGTTTAAACGCAATCAATCAATAAAATGCTAAAATGGATTTCATATTATATGTTACTCTTTTTCATTTGCGCATCATGCTCCGATGAAAGTGTAGATAAATATGTTCCTACGCCAAGTCCATTACAAATTCCGCAGCTTTTTCAAAACAACCTACTAGCACCTGTTATTCCTACAGACAACCCACAAACTGTAGAAGGCATAGCTTTAGGTGAAAAATTATTCTTCGACCCTATATTATCGGTAAACAACACCCAGGCATGCGTAGACTGCCATGCTCCAGGAAATGCATTTACAGATACCAATCAGTTTAGTGATGGTGTTGATGGTTTTTTTGGTAGCCGTAACGCCATGCCTTTATTTAATTTAGCGTGGAATTACGATGAAAAATTCTTTTGGGACGGCCGGGTATTTAGTTTAGAACACCAAGCATTCCAACCAGTAACAGATCCCTTAGAAATGCACAATACTTGGACGCAAGTAGAGCAAAAATTACAGCAGCATTCTGAATACCCTAATTTATTCGAACAGGCATTTGGAACTTCAACCATAGATTCCGTTTTAGTCACTAAAGCAATTGCCCAATTTGAACGCACGCTAATTTCTTCTAATTCAAAATTCGATAAGCATCTTTTGGGAGAAGCGACCTTGACGCCCGAAGAACTTAATGGTTTTAATATTTTTATGGATGAAACCAAGGGGGATTGTTTTCATTGTCATGGCAGTGATAAAAACCCTTTGTGGACAGATAATATTTTTCACAACAACGGACTAGATGCTACGATTACTGATTTGGGATTAGGAGAAGTAACTGGTGATCCTGCTGACAATGGAAAATTCAAAACCCCTTCATTAAGAAACCTGGCATTCACGGCACCTTATATGCATGATGGCAGGTTTACAACACTTGATGAAGTTATTAATCATTACAGTGAAGGTTTACAGAACTCGCTAACCATCGATCCTTTAATGAAAAAAGTGGCACAAGGTGGTGTACAGCTTTCTTCTCAAGACAAAGCAGACTTAAAAGCTTTCTTACTTGCCCTTTCGGACTACCATTTTATCGATAAAAACTGATTTTAAGACAAAAAACACTATAAAATTCAATGTTTTTCGTCAAAAAAATAGAATTTTTCTTTCATTTTTGTATGATTTTACTTAAATTAATGTTCTGAAAATTACTAGGACTATGAAAACTAATGTAACTTCTACTCTTTTCTGCACTACTTTCGGACATAATTATTTTCGTCTTAATGAATCAAATTTAAATACTCCAGAATTAATTTGTAAGTGCTGTAAAAACTATTTCAGATTTGATATGGAAGGAAATATTGTAAAGGTAAAACAACGCCTGAAAAAAAACATTTTCTCTATTACAAAAACGAAAAAAATAGTTTAACCTAATTATTAACTTTTTTAAAACCTGAAACAAAATAAAGAGCTTAATTATAGGCTCTTTATTTTTGCATAAAAAAAACCTATAAACCCATATGCTAATATAATGTTAGGTTATATGGTAATCCATGACTTATATTGTATATTTGTACCCTATTTAGAAACTGTCTTAATAAAATAACTGTTAATTCATTTCTAGATTTAATTAAAAGATACTATGATAAAAGTTTCTGATACAGCTAAAAAGAAAGTCATTGAACTCATGACCGACGACGGCTTTGACCCTTCAACAGATTACATCCGAGTAGGCGTTAAAAGTGGAGGTTGTTCTGGTCTATCTTACGATTTAAAGTTTGACAAAGAAAATCAAGAAGATGATAAAGTATTTGAAGATAACGATGTAAAAATCATTGTTGACAAAAAAAGCTTTTTATACCTTATTGGTACAACACTTGAATATTCTGGAGGATTAAACGGAACTGGTTTCATATTTAACAATCCCAATGCTAACCGTACTTGCGGCTGCGGCGAATCATTTTCACTTTAAAGCTCAAAGTTTAAGATTTTTAATTCAAAGTTATGGCAACGGTAAAACAGTTTGAAGATTTAGAAATTTGGAAATTATCTCGAACTCTTTGTGATGACATCAACAAAATTGCAAATAACACCCAATTAAGGAAGGATTACAAGCTTTATAATCAAATAGATGGATCTTCTGGTTCGGTCATGGATAATATTGCTGAAGGATTTGAAAGAAATGGCAATAAAGAATTTATTCAATTTCTATCAATCTCTAAAGCCTCATGTGGAGAAACAAGATCGCAATTGTATAGAGTATTAGATAGAAATTATATTAGCAAAGAAGTTTTTAATAAACTATACGATCAAACCATTACATTAGGAAAAATGATCGGCGGATTTATAAACTACTTAAAGAAAAGCGATTTAAAGGGAAGCAAATACCATCTGGGTTAGCCTAACTTTGAATCTTTAACATTAAACTCGAAATATGAGTAAGTATACAGAAGACGATTTAAGGGAAGAGCTAAAAACCAAAGAATACGAATATGGTTTTTATACTGACATAGAATCAGATACCTTTCCTAATGGCTTAAATGAAGATATAGTGCGTGCGATTTCCCAAAAGAAAGAAGAGCCGCAATGGATGACCGATTGGAGATTGGAAGCATTTCGTGTTTGGAAAGAAATGACTGAGCCAGAATGGGCAAACGTCCATTATGAAAAGCCAGATTTTCAAGGTATTTCATATTATTCTGCACCAAATAGCAAGCCTAAATATGATAGTTTAGACGAAGTAGACCCTGAATTACTGGCAACTTTCGAAAAACTAGGTATCTCTTTAGATGAGCAAAAAAAACTTGCAGGTGTCGCCATGGATGTTGTTGTGGATTCTGTTTCGGTAGCCACTACTTTCAAAGAAACCTTAGCCGAAAAAGGCATCATATTTATGAGTATTTCTGAAGCCATAAAAGAGCATCCAGAATTAGTCAAAAAATATATTGGAACCGTGGTTCCTCAAAAAGACAATTTTTACGCTGCCCTAAACAGTGCCGTGTTTAGCGATGGCTCTTTCTGTTACATTCCAAAAGGAGTCAAATGCCCTATGGAATTATCGACTTATTTTAGAATCAACCAAGCTGGGACAGGCCAATTTGAAAGAACATTGGTTATTGCAGACGAAGGCAGCTACGTTAGTTACCTAGAAGGCTGTACAGCGCCAAGTAGAGACGAAAATCAGTTGCACGCGGCCGTGGTAGAACTTATTGCTTTAGATGATGCCGAGATTAAATATTCAACCGTACAAAACTGGTATCCTGGAAATGCAGAAGGCAAGGGAGGTGTTTACAACTTTGTAACCAAGCGTGGTTTATGCGAAAAAAATGCAAAAATCTCCTGGACACAGGTTGAAACAGGTTCTGCCGTTACCTGGAAATATCCATCATGCGTATTAAAAGGCGACAATTCTGTTGGAGAGTTTTACTCCATAGCAGTAACAAATAATTACCAGCAAGCAGATACAGGAACCAAAATGATTCATTTGGGAAAAAATACCAAATCGACTATCATTTCAAAGGGAATTTCAGCAGGTAAATCTCAAAACAGTTATCGCGGTTTAGTTCAAATAAACTCAAGAGCCGAAAACGCCCGTAACTTTTCACAATGTGATAGTTTATTGATGGGAAATGAATGTGGCGCCCACACCTTTCCCTACATAGAAGCAAAAAATAAATCAGCTAAAATAGAACATGAAGCAACCACCAGTAAAATTGGTGAAGATCAAATTTTCTATTGCAACCAACGTGGTATAGATACAGAAAAAGCCATTGCATTAATTGTAAATGGGTTTAGCAAAGAAGTCTTAAACAAACTCCCTATGGAGTTTGCTGTAGAAGCTCAAAAGTTATTAGAAATAAGTTTAGAAGGAAGTGTTGGATAATTGTCATTCCTGCAAAGGCAGGAATCTCATCACCAAAACTAAAATTTAAAATGAAAAAAACATTTTTTATTGCAATAATTCTAACAGTTTTTTTAAGCTGTAAAAAAGAAACAAAATCTGAACCCGCAAAGGATGTTAAAGTAGACACCCCCGAAAGAACCGCCAAACAAAATGACAGTTTAACAGTTTTAAAAGGGGATTTTGTTTATTATGATGGCGCAGCGGTATTACAAACACATGAAAACATTTATGGTGTTTTAATTACCGATAAGATGCATGAGCTAAACAAAAAAGCCAAAGCTTTTAAAACCGAACCTACAGATATGGTTTCTGTAGAAATTAGAGGGCGAATCACAAATCAAAAAGATGAAAAAATACTTTGGGAAAATAAGGTTGAAATCGTTGAGATTATAGAAGTAAAGGCACCAAAGGAAGAAACTAATAATATTGTAAAACTAGGAAACTAAATAAAACGTATGCTAAAAATTGATAATTTACACGCAAGTGTTGAAGATAAAAGCATTTTACAAGGTATAAACCTTGAAGTAAAAGCGGGTGAAGTACATGCTATTATGGGACCAAATGGTTCTGGAAAAAGTACATTAGCTTCAGTTATTGCAGGAAAAGAAGAATATGAAGTCACCAAGGGCAATATCGAATTCAACGGTGAAGATATTGATGAATTAGCAGCCGAAGAGCGTGCGCACAAAGGTGTCTTCTTATCATTTCAATATCCAGTAGAAATTCCTGGCGTTTCTGTTACTAACTTCATGAAAACAGCTATTAACGAAACCAGAAAAGCACAAGGGTTAGAAGATATGCCTGCAAAAGACATGCTTAAGCTAATTCGTGAAAAGTCCGAGCTTTTGGAAATCGATAGAAAATTTTTATCGCGGTCATTAAATGAAGGGTTTTCTGGAGGAGAAAAAAAACGTAATGAGATTTTTCAAATGGCTATGTTAGAGCCTAAACTGGCAATCTTAGACGAAACCGATTCTGGTCTTGATATAGATGCCCTGCGTATTGTTGCCAATGGTGTGAACAAACTTAAAAGCAAAGACAACGCCGTTGTTGTTATTACACATTATCAACGTTTATTAGACTATATCGTTCCCGATTTTGTACACGTATTATACAATGGAAAGATTGTAAAATCTGGAACAAAAGAACTGGCTCATGAGCTAGAGGAAAAAGGTTACGATTGGATTAAAGAAGAAGTGAACGCCTAGTAGTACAGTATTCTGTGAGTAGTTAGCAACAAAAAATGGACACTACATACTGCTCACTGAACACTAAGAACTGAACACCGAGACAATGGATTTAAAAGAAAAATTATTATCATCCTTTTTAGTATTTGAAAATCAAGTGGACATAGACACCTATGTACACGATGTAAGAAATGATGCTATTAAAATATTTGAAGAAAAAGGCTTTCCAACAAAAAAAGAAGAGGCCTGGAAATATACCTCTTTAAACAAAATACTAAAAGAAGATTATAGCGTATTCCCTCAACAGGAAAATGCTATTGAATATAAAGACATTAAAAAATATTTTATTCACGATATAGATACTTACAAGATTGTATTTATCGATGGTAAATATTCATCCCATTTATCGCAAACCACTCATGACGGCATGGATGTTTGCTTAATGTCTGCAGCTCTTTCTAAACCCAAATACCGCATTTTAATTGAAAATTATTTCAATAAAGCAGCAACTAAGGATAGCCTGTCATCGCTAAACACAGCGTTTTCGAGTGAAGGTGCCTATATTCATATTCCTAAAAATAAAATGGTTGAAAAACCAATTCAGATCGTACATTTTTCAACAGGGAATGAGTCTGCAACTATGCTACAACCGCGAAATTTAATTGTAGTAGATGAAAACTCACATGTTCAAATTATAGAACGACACCAAAGTTTAAACAATAACCCCGTACTTACAAATAGCGTTACAGAAGTTTTTACAAACAAACGTGCCATCGTAGATTATTATAAAATTCAGAACGACAGTTCAAACGCTTCGTTAATAGATAATACCTTCATAAAACAAAGAAAAGAAAGTGTTGCTTCTGTACATACTTTTGCTTTTGGCGGCAAATTAACACGTAACAATCTTAATTTCTTTCAAGAAGGAGAACGCATTGACTCCATCTTAAAAGGGGTTACAATTATTGGTGAAAAACAACATGTAGATCACAACACCTTAGTACACCATATAGAACCTAACTGTGAAAGCCACCAAGACTACAAGGGTATTTTTGCAGACAGTTCGACAGGTGTTTTTAATGGAAAGGTTATTGTGGAAAAAGAAGCCCAAAAAACCAATGCATTTCAGGCCAACAATAATATTTTAGTAAGCGATAAAGCAACTATAAACACAAAACCGCAGCTCGAAATTTTTGCAGACGATGTAAAATGTTCACATGGATGTACCATCGGGCAATTGGATGAAAGTGCTATGTTTTATATGCGTTCGCGTGGTATCCCAGAAAAGGAAGCCAAAGCACTTTTAATGTATGCCTTTAGTAATAATGTATTAAGTTCGGTTAAAATTCCCGAAATGAAACAACGCATTACCAAGATTATTGCAAATAAATTAGGTGTTGATATTGGATTCGACCTATAGTTTCCTGCGAAGACAGGAATCTCATTAATTGAGGACTAAAAATATTAATTATTTGAAACCATGTTCAACGTACAAGATATAAGAAAAGATTTCCCCATTCTTTCGCGTAAAGTTAATGGTAAGCCCTTGGCGTATTTTGACAATGCAGCTACATCACAAACACCCCAACAAGTTATTGATGCCATTGTAGATTATTACGCTAACTACAATGCTAATATCCACCGTGGTGTGCATACGTTAAGTCAAGAAGCAACAGATTTGTACGAGCAAGCACGTCAAAAAATACAAGCACATTTTAATGCTAAGTTTTCACATGAAATTATATTAACATCGGGAGCGACACATAGTATTAACCTCGTAGCAAATGGCTTTTCCTCACTATTAAAAAAAGGCGATGACATTATCGTTTCGGCATTAGAACACCACAGTAATATTGTGCCATGGCAAATGCTTTGCGAGCGTACCGGAGCCAATCTTAAAGTCATTCCAATGAATGAAGACGGAGAATTGGTAATGAGTGTCTTTGATAACTTACTATCTAAAAATACGAAACTTGTTTTTCTAAACCACATATCGAATGCCTTAGGAACCATAAACCCTATTGAATATGTTATAGAAAAAGCGCATCAGGTTGGCTCAGCCGTTTTAGTTGATGGTGCACAAGCCTGTCCACATATAAAACCAGATGTTCAAGCTTTAGACGTCGATTTTTATGTAGCTTCTGCCCATAAAATGTGCGGGCCAACAGGTGTAGGCATGCTTTACGGAAAAGAAGCATGGCTTAATAAATTGCCTCCATATCAAGGTGGCGGCGAAATGATTGCCGAAGTAACATTTGAAAAAACCACCTATGCCGATTTGCCACACAAATTTGAAGCTGGCACACCCAACATTGCAGGAGGCATTGTTTTTGGAGCAGCTATCGATTACATGAACAATATAGGGTTTGATGCCATAGCAGCTTATGAGAAGGAGTTGCTAGATTATGCCACACAAAAGTTACTAGCCATTGATGGTTTAAAAATATACGGAACCTCAAAAAACAAAACATCGGTAATCTCTTTTAACTTAGAAAACATTCACCCTTACGATGTCGGCACTATTTTAGATAAGCTAGGAATTGCTGTTCGTACTGGACACCATTGTGCACAGCCTATCATGGATTATTATGGCATCCCAGGAACCATTCGTGCCTCATTGGCATTTTATAACACCAAAGAAGAGATTGACACCTTAGTTGAAGGGGTTAAAAAAGCGAAAATGATGCTTTCTTAAAATAAGGCTTCGTTTTTGTAACATTTTTATAAAAATTAAGCTTTATGAAATTCCTTTTTATATTATTATCCTTTGTATTGGCTGATAATAGCTGCTCGGAATCCAACATAAATCAAAATACCCTGTTAATTGAATATTCGGCTCGATCAAGAGGCATCTATAAGAATATTAAAATCAATAAAAAAACCATTTCCATTATAAACAAAAGAGAAGCTGCTGTATTTACTAAACCATGCAGCAAAGCACATTGGGACAGCCTCCTAAAAGTTCTTAAGCCCATAGATGTTAAAAATATATCGCATCTAAAAGCCCCTTCCCAAAATCGGTTTTTTGATGGGGCTGCCATAGCAAGATTAAAAATTGTTTATAATGGCAACACTTACGAAACGCAAGCTTTCGATCATGGAAATCCACCAGAAGAAATAGCCGCACTTGTTAAAGAAATCTTATCTATTTCAGAAAACATTGAATAGGAAGTTTTCTTGTTGTATTTTTGTATAAAATTGTTACTGTGACTATTGAAGACATACAAAACGAAATTATAGACGAGTTCTCAATGTTTGACGATTGGGAAGAACGTTACCAATATATGATCGATTTAGGTAAAGAGCTGCCTTTAATCGACGAGCAATATAAAACGGAAAACAACATTATAAAAGGTTGTCAAAGTAAAGTTTGGGTACATGCAGAAATGACGGACGATAAAATAGCTTTTACTGCAGATAGCGATGCCATTATCACTAAGGGTATTATTGCTATTTTAATACGGGCTTTTTCAAATCAACACCCAAAAGATATTATTGATGCAGACACTAGTTTTATAGATAAAATTGGTTTAAAAGAACATTTGTCCCCCACAAGGGCCAATGGTTTAGTAAGCATGGTAAAGCAGTTAAAAATGTACGCCATAGCATATCAAACACAGCTAAATTAGTTGATTTGTTGAATCGTATAATCGTAAAATCGATTAAACAATTAAACAGGTAAACGATTAAACATTAAAAATATGAGTGAAACAACAATAGATACAAATGCATTAGGCGAAAAAATAGTAAACGTTTTAAAAACTATTTACGACCCAGAGATTCCCGTTGATATTTACGAATTGGGGTTAATTTATGACGTATTTGTTAATGAAGATTACGATGTAAAAATCTTAATGACCCTAACAACTCCCAATTGTCCAGTAGCAGAAACCTTACCTTTAGAAGTTGAAGAAAAGGTAAAATCTTTAAACGATGTGAAAAGCGCAGAAGTTGAAATAACCTTCGACCCTCCCTGGACACAAGAACTTATGAGTGAAGAAGCCAAATTGGAATTGGGAATGCTATAATACTTTTGTGAATTTTATAATATCATTTTGAGCGAGATCACAAAACATAATGAAGCCTTTGAAACACTAACCCCGACTTTAAAAAGAAAGGTGGTACATTTAAATGGTTTAATGGTTACGGTTATTAAGTTTTCCAATGGACCGATGAAACAACCAGATCCGCCACATAAACATCCACATGAGCAGATATCTTATGTAGCATCTGGAAGTTTAAAATTATTTATTGAAGATCGAGAATATCTCTTAAATGAAGGCGATACTTTTAAAGTGGCTTCTAACCTCAATCATTGTGTGCAAACCCTTACCGAAAATGTTACATTAATTGATAGTTTTGCTCCCATAAGAGAAGACTTTCTATAAATTATTTTTATAGCAAGCTTAGCACAAAAAGAAAATTACAAAAACCTTTAATTTATATAAGCCTAAATAATAATGCCAGACGAAATTATAAATCGCGTAGCAAACAGTAATTTAATGACTATAGATCTTGAGGACTTTTACCCTGAAGGCAAGCGTGTTGTATTAGATATTAAAGAATGGTTGTTTGAAGGTTTTGTACTGCGTGAAAAAGATTTTAGGCAGCAAGTTTCAGAATTTAATTGGGCACAATATCAAGACAGCTATGTTGCCTTAACCTGTAGTAGCGATGCTATTATTCCTGGGTGGGCATATATGCTACTTAGTATACATTTAGAGCCCTATGCGAAAACGATTGTTATTGGCGATTTAGAAACGCTGGAAACTTCCATATATCAAGACATTATAAATCAGTTAGATATTACCCAATTTAAAAACAAGCCCATTATTATAAAAGGCTGCTCTAAAAAGCCCGTTCCACAAAATGCTTATATCATGCTTACCAATAAACTAAAGTCTTTTGCAAAGTCTATTATGTATGGCGAAGCGTGTTCTTCTGTGCCACTATACAAAAACAAATAATCTTATCTTGTGACCCACATCGTATATGTAGTGTCTAATTAACTATTAATTCAAATTTTAACATACTTAAAAATGAAACTGGTATGATTTAAAATAATCATTGAAGGTTGCATGTCACAATTAAAAAACCAATAAACATATGAAAAAACTATCATTACTACTTACCTTTTTTGTTGGAATCACTTCCATGTACGCACAAGAAACTTTGGAAGAATTAAAAGCAGCTCAAGGTCCTAAAAAAGATTCTATAGCAGCCATTCAAGGGCGTGTTGATGCTATTCAGGCAAAAATTGATGCCTTACCAGGTTGGAAAAAAGGTGCCTTTGGTACTATTGGAGGTAGTATTTCCAGCTTTAAAAACTGGTATGCTCAAGGAACCCCTAATAATAATTCGGGAAACATTGGTTTTACCGTAAATGCCTTTGCTAATTTAACCAAAGAAAAATTCTTTTGGAGAAATAGTGCCAATATAAACCTCTCCTGGGTAAAACTGGATGATAAAGACGACCCGACAGATAGCGATGCTTTTCAAGAAGCTACAGATGTTTTTAATATCACTTCTTTATACGGACATAAACTAAGCGATAAATTTGCCCTTTCTGGATTAGGCGAATACAGAACTACTATTTTAAGCAACTTTAACAATCCTGGCTACTTAGATTTAGGTGTTGGTGTTACCTGGACGCCAATAAAAGACCTTGTAGTAGTTATACATCCTGGAAACTACAACTTTGTTTTTAGTAAAGAAGACACCGTTTTTGAATCGTCGTTGGGAGCAAAAATACTGGTTGACTATACCAGACAAATTAAAGCTGTTAGTTTTAAAACTAATCTTTCTATGTTTCAAAGTTACGAAAGCTCGAATTTATCAAACTGGACCTGGACCAATTCTTTCGGATATACTTTATGGAAAATGATCGGGGTAGGTTTCGATTTTGGCCTACGAAGCAACAAGCAAGAAGCACTTAATTATGCCTTGGCCCAAACGCCTCCTACAGCCACTTCTTTTGAAGATGTTGACAACGACCTGCAAAGCTATTGGATGTTTGGACTAAACTACAAGTTTTAAAAAGAATCGATAAAATAAAACATATAGAAAAAGATAAGGGTGTCTAAAAAGTATGTTCAATGTCATATTGAGCTTGTCGAAATATTTTTAAAATACTGATACTCAATGTTGGTTTCGACAGGTTGAATGCTGAGCGTAGTCGAAGTGCTCAACCTGACAAATCAAATTACAAAGACTTTTTAGACACCCTCATTTTTTTGTCTTAGACATTTTAAAAACGGTACTTCTTTTATTAAAAAATACAATAAAATCTTACTTACAAAAACTAACTAAAAAGAGAAACCCCAAAGCTTCTTTAATTATTTTCCTACATATTCGATAGACAAACAGTGTTTTATCCTACTTTTCTTGTTTCATTTATTAAAAATTCGTACGTTTCTGATCAAAGCGAAAGAAAAATCGAAATAATAAAGTCTGAAAAATCATGATTGAATCTAATTATCGATATATAAATTTGGAGCTATTAAGAGAAAATACTTTTGATGATGCTTCCATTATGATGGAAATAATGGAGCTATTTCTTGAAATTATAGATGAATATGCAGAGGCACTAACATCTCAAGTACCTGCCAAAAAATGGGAGTCCCTGTTTCAAGCCACGCATAAAATAAAGCCGAACATAAACATGTTTGGGGTTTCAAAATTAAAATCGAACATACTTCAATTGGAATCTAACTTTAAAAACGAACAAAATTTAGAAACTACTGTGCTACTCGTTAGTGACTGTTTAACAATTCTTAAAGAAGTAAAAAGAGAAATCCAAACCGAACTTAGAGCGATAGATAATAATATTTCAAACACAAATCAAGTATCCATATCCTCGTAATTGTAATCTGGATACAAAAAATGATTGTAGGGGAAACGTGTTATATGAATGTCTCGTACTTCATCGTAAACCCGTTTTTTAAAGTCCTCTAAATTACTTTTATTAATTGCAGAAATAAACAAGGCATTATTACCTACTTTGCTCATCCAGGTACTTTTCCATTCTTCTAGAGAATAGTGTTTTTTTGTGCGTTCGGTTTCCAGGTCGTCTTCCTCTATAGGCTCTGCTTCGTAGGCATCTATTTTATTAAATACCATAATGGTAGGCTTATCGCTACTTTTTATTTCGCCTAAAATTTTATTAACAGATTCAATATGTTCTTCAAAATTAGGATGCGAGATATCAACTACATGCAATAACAAATCGGCTTCTCTTACCTCATCTAAAGTACTTTTAAAACTGTCTACCAATTGAGTAGGCAACTTTCTTATAAACCCTACCGTATCACTTAATAAAAATGGCAGGTTTTGAATCACAACTTTTCTAACCGTCGTGTCTAATGTAGCAAACAGTTTGTTTTCGGCAAAAACAGCACTTTTACTAACCACATTCATTAAGGTCGATTTACCTACATTGGTATAGCCAACCAATGCCACACGTACCATTTTACCACGATTACCGCGTTGTACCGCCATTTGCTTGTCAATGGTTTTTATACGAGCCTTTAGCAAAGCAATTTTATCGCGCACAATACGCCTATCTGTTTCTATTTCGGTTTCCCCGGGACCACGCATGCCTATCCCCCCTTTTTGGCGCTCAAGGTGTGTCCACATACCCCTTAATCGTGGCAGCAAATATTCGCACTGCGCCAACTCCACTTGGGTTCGGGCGTAACTGGTTTGCGCACGTTGCGCAAAAATATCGAGGATTAAATTGGTTCTATCCAACACCTTAACATTAAGTATTTTACTAATATTACGCTCCTGAGCAGCAGACAGCTCATCATCAAAAATAGCCGTGCCAACATCGTTTTCCTCTATAAATTGGCGCACATCTTCCATCTTGCCACTCCCAATAAATGTTTTAGGGTTTGGCATCTCCATTTTTTGGGTAAAGCGCTTTACAGCATACCCTCCGGCAGTAAAAGTTAAGAACTCCAGCTCATCTAGATATTCTTTAGATTTTACCTCATCCTGATCTTTAGTAACAATACCTATTAAAACAGCTTTTTCTAAAGCGATTTCTTTCTTTTCTATCATGTTGCAAAGTTAAACATTTACAGGTATTATTATTTTTATATTTTTAAGCCTATTTTTGATTTATGACAGACCTTTACGATGATATCCCCGTGCGCCACGATTTGCAAACCGTAGCATTTTATAATCTCGAAAACCTATTCGATATTACAGACGACAAGCATACTAACGACAATGACTTTCTCCCTAATTCGGTTAAAAATTGGACCCCCAAACGTTATGAGAACAAACTTAAAAAGTTAGGTTTTGCCATTTCGCACATAGGGCGTCACGAAACAGGTAAACATGCTGCTATTGTTGGATTGGCAGAGGTTGAAAATGCTTCTGTTATTGAAGACCTAATTACAACAGAACATTTAAAAGATTGTCATTACGACTATGTGCACTACGACTCTTTGGACGAACGCGGCATCGATGTGGCCTTGTTATACGACACGACTGCCTTTAAAGTGAGCACTTCTGAGACCTTTACCATCCAACTGTTCGATGAAGACGGATCTCCAGATTATACGCGAGACATCTTATTGGTTTCCGGTTTGCTTGATGGCGAAGAGGTTCATGTGATAGTAAACCACTGGTCGTCCAGACGTGAAGGCGAAAAAGAAAGCGAACACAAACGCATTGCCTCGTCTGATAAAGTTGGAGAGATTACCACCATGTTACGAGACGAAGACCCCGAAGCAAAAATTATTGTTATTGGCGATTTTAACGACGATCCTTCCAGCCATAGTATTAAACGACTGGTAGAAGATTTCAATTTGTACAACCCCATGGAAACTTTGCGATCTTATAACCGGGGCACAACCAAGCACAACAGACAATGGAACTTATTCGATCAAATTCTGTTTTCAACAAACTTTTTTAAAAGTACAAGCGATCAATTTGAGTTTAGCACCGCCAATATATTCGACGAAGATTTTTTAAAACTCTATAAAGGGCGGTATAAAGGCTCGCCATTTAGAACCTATGTAGGCAAGAAATACAAAGGAGGCTATAGCGACCATTTTCCAGTGTATGCTATTTTTAAGAAATGATTTTCATCTTATTTTTTAAAAGAACCTGGATCGCTTTGCTGCCAGAACAAAGAAAAAAGACTGATTTGTAGTTAAATCTGAAACATTCTAACTCATATTAAATACCTGCGTGTTTAAAAAACCAAACATGAATAAAAAAGCATTAAAAATCCCATTTTTACTAAAATATAATTGAAACGGGTTCCTCCTTTAAACAAAGGGAGGGCAATTTCGATACCATCGAAATTAGGAGGGTTAGTGCGTAATAACTAAACCGCCTGATACAAAACATAGGCCAATCCTAAAACAGCAACAGGCAAAAACCAGAGTAACCAAATGTTATAATGCTCTACTTTCTTTTTATTCATTTTTGCATGAATCGTCATCCGTTTTTTACCCGTGTATTGCATCCAATTTTTAAAATATAAAAATACCGAGACCAAAACAAATAAGGTCCATGCTTTGGCAGACGACATGGTAACCATATGCATCTGTTTAAAAAACCCAGCAAAGAAAACACCCAAAAGCAATAGCAGGGCAACTTGTAAAAACGTTACATAAACAATGGCAATGCTATTGGCCCTTTGTTTGTACTTGGGTTTGTAACGTGAGAATATATTATAGAATAAAATATCGAATAGATTCATTGTTGGTGTTCTATATGAAATTCAAAACTACGGTAAAAATTAATACGAATAGATTTATCGTATTTCTAATGGCAGCGTTCTTCTTTATAATAGATAAAACAATCCTTTTTAACAAAACATTTTTGTCATATAATAAGACGTAAAGGGTTTATTGCCTAACTATTAGCATTTACGGATTTCCGTACCCTATTGATATTCAATATGTTTACATTACAATCATATTATACAACGTATCATAAATTTCAAGACTATTCCAGATGAAAAAATTTTCAACCCTAATGCTATTTTTACTGGTTTATTCTGGGTTTACTCAAGAAGTAAAAAGAGAATCCCATCAAATAATAGAACCAAGAAGTATTTATTTAAATGGTGGTATGCGCTCTAATTTTGGAGGCAAATCCAGAACTTATTTAAAAATTGATCTGCCACCAAATACGGTACAGTGGTATTATAGTTTTTCTACATCAAAAGGAAAAAGCGGCGTTAAAAACCTCAACTTAGCATTACAGGTTTCTAGTTTATTTTCGGGTTCGGGCGCAATAACATCAACTGCCTTGTCTTCAATTAAAGTACCTTCAGGTTCAGGCTCTATAGACGTGTACTTATGTGATCGTGAAAATATTGATCTTTTTTATGATAAAGCAGACCGAAAAGGAAGTACTTTTTATCATATAATGGAAGGCACTGTAGAAAACACCAAGCAAGCAGTCGTTCAAATTAACGATGTTAAAACCAATACCTGGTATCTGGGACTAAAGAACCCCAGCTCGTTAGATGGTATTAATATATCTATTGAAGTCGTAGCCATAACCGAAAAAGTCATAATAGAAACAAAATCTCAAGAACAGGAAAAAGCAGAACTATACGGCAATCTTGGGTGGGCTCAATTTGAAAATGGCAATTACCTAAAATGCATTGCATATTGCGACAAAGCAAATGCAGCATATAAATTGGGCTGGGTAAACGCGAACAAGGGGCTTGCCCAGCTTATTATTGGGCAGGAAGATATGGCTACAGAAACGTATATAAATGCGATTAGCTTAATTAAAAAGCAACCAAACCCAGATTATATATTTAAAGAAGTCGTAAAAGATATTGACAATGCCTTAAAAGTCAATCCAGAATTAAAAGGCGCCCAAGAAATTAAAAAAATTATTGGGTGGCAATAGTTAAAAAGCCACCAGCCCAATGAGTCTAAACATTAAATGTCGTTTTAGTTTAAAACCATTAACCGCCTTTTAATCAAGTTAATTTGTGTGTGATTAATAATTCCAATTAACAATGATAAAAAAGACTTTACTATTTGCCAATAAATGTGCTATCACAACGAAACATGCGCAATTGGTTGTTAAATCTGAAACAAGAAACACGACCATACCTATAGAAGATATTGGGTTTGTAGTAATCGATAACCCAGAAATATACATAAGCATCACCACTTTAAACCTACTTATTGCAAATAATGCATCGGTAATTATCTGTAATAAAACACACTTGCCCAATGGCATGTTTTTAAATTTAAACAGCCATCATATCCAACAGGAGATATTTAAGCAACAAGTAGAAGCTAGCCTTCCGTTAAAAAAGCAACTATGGCAGCAAACCATTGTTGAAAAGATTAAAAACCAAGGCATCTTATTAAAAAGAGTGACCAAAAAAAGCAATACATTCGATTTTTTGGCCAGCAAGGTATTAAGTGGCGACACTACCAATATGGAAGCCGTAGCAGCTAATTTTTACTGGAAATCTTTTTTTGAAATAGATTTTAAAAGGGAACGTTTTGGCAACTACCCCAACAACTTCTTAAACTATGGGTATGCCATTTTAAGGGCTGCCACGGCCAGGGCTTTATCGGGCAGTGGCCTGTTAAACACTTTGGGTATTCACCACAAAAGCAAGTACAATGCATTTGCATTGGCAGACGATATTATGGAACCCTTTAGGCCTATTATAGACGAAGCCGTTTTTACCATAATACAGCATTACGACGAGCAAGAATTAAATACAGAAATAAAATCGATACTGCTAGAAACCCTAACAAGAACCGTTTATTTTAAAGAAGAAAAAAGCCCGTTAATGGTAGCCCTCCAAAAAACGGCCAGCTCGTTACAACAATGCTATTGTGGAAAAAGAAAAAAGATCAAGTATCCCAAACTATGGAACTAAATGGCTATAGGATTATGTGGTTATTTGTATTTTTCGATTTACCAACAGAAACTGCCAAAGACAGAAAAAATGCTGCCGGTTTTAGAAAAAACATCCTTAAAGACGGTTTTACCATGATGCAGTACTCTGTATACATAAGGCATTGTGCCAGTAGCGAAAGTGCCGATGTACACGAAAAACGCATTAAAAGGCTGCTCCCTCCCTTAGGTAAAGTAAGTGTACTTAGAATAACCGATAAACAATTTGGCAATATCATGAATTTTTGGGGCAAAATAGAAGTCCCCAAAGAACCGCCACCAACCCAACTGGAACTTTTTTAAAATAAAAAAAATGCCTCAATCTTGCCTTATTACTACAAAAAAGAAGCATTTTTTAAAACGATATTTTTGTTTAACAACATGATTACCAGAAGGCAACAAGCCAACTAATATCGTGTTTCCTAATCTTTAATCAAACTACAACATTTTATGTTTCAAATAGTATTGTCTCATGAATATCGTGTTTCCTAATCTTTAATCAAACTACAACCAGACTTCTGCCACGTCTGCCGAGCCGACCAATATCGTGTTTCCTAATCTTTAATCAAACTACAACCGTGAGAGATTGTTGCCTGCAGGAGTTCTTAATATCGTGTTTCCTAATCTTTAATCAAACTACAACCGTTCGCTCTTTTATCGGGTCTGGGATAAAAATATCGTGTTTCCTAATCTTTAATCAAACTACAACATGTTTAAGTGATGGGTGGGTTTGTCTTCCAATATCGTGTTTCCTAATCTTTAATCAAACTACAACCCATCAAAAACAACATGCGGCGTAGCTGCTAATATCGTGTTTCCTAATCTTTAATCAAACTACAACAACAACGGTTACTTTTTGCTCAGGAGAATCAATATCGTGTTTCCTAATCTTTAATCAAACTACAACAGATAAGACCAACAACCCTTCAGACCCAGAAATATCGTGTTTCCTAATCTTTAATCAAACTACAACAGGCTTAACTATAGAGTCAAAAGCAACCGCAATATCGTGTTTCCTAATCTTTAATCAAACTACAACTCTTTTAAATTTACTTAGGCTTATTAATTAATATCGTGTTTCCTAATCTTTAATCAAACTACAACGAGGCGGTTTTTCGGGTTTTCTTTCCTCGCAATATCGTGTTTCCTAATCTTTAATCAAACTACAACCAGCTAAATGAAAGCGTTCTTGATTTTACTAATATCGTGTTTCCTAATCTTTAATCAAACTACAACCTGTTCTTTTTTAATAGCAACTTTAACAAAAATATCGTGTTTCCTAATCTTTAATCAAACTACAACAGCAGATCTAAAAGACCATCCCGCTAAAAAAATATCGTGTTTCCTAATCTTTAATCAAACTACAACAGTGCAATATGATTTATACACAGGTGTATGAATATCGTGTTTCCTAATCTTTAATCAAACTACAACCTCCCTAGCTTTTTAAATGAAAAATCCTATAATATCGTGTTTCCTAATCTTTAATCAAACTACAACCGCTAGGAACTAGACCCAAAGATATAGATTAATATCGTGTTTCCTAATCTTTAATCAAACTACAACGGTAGAGCTTTAGGAAAAGAGGGCGTAAATAATATCGTGTTTCCTAATCTTTAATCAAACTACAACCCGCCAATACTGCTCCCTTGCAGGCTTTTAAATATCGTGTTTCCTAATCTTTAATCAAACTACAACTATAGGGCTCAATCCGCTAAGGAAGAGCTTAATATCGTGTTTCCTAATCTTTAATCAAACTACAACGAAAGATGGAAATTTACCATCTGAGGCGTTAATATCGTGTTTCCTAATCTTTAATCAAACTACAACACGACGTGACGGCAGCGCTAGGCTGCCTTTAATATCGTGTTTCCTAATCTTTAATCAAACTACAACAGGTCTTTGTTATCTGTAAAACATAAATCCAATATCGTGTTTCCTAATCTTTAATCAAACTACAACGGTAGAACAATATCAAATGAATTTATAAGAAATATCGTGTTTCCTAATCTTTAATCAAACTACAACAAGGACAAGTTTCAAGCTTTTAAATTGTAAATATCGTGTTTCCTAATCTTTAATCAAACTACAACCATATCTATTTGCAGATCGTTGTTCACATCAATATCGTGTTTCCTAATCTTTAATCAAACTACAACGCGGCTGGATACTGCATAAATACTTCCCAAAATATCGTGTTTCCTAATCTTTATGTCAAAAGAACTTAATATTACTAAATATTAATTTAAATTTTCCTTATTTTTCCAGAAACTAAAACTTTAACTTTTATAGGGTTAAACGTCAACCAACCCGTTTTCCCTTCTCCATGGCTTTGTATTCTAATGTAATACGGAGAGTAATTTTCTTGTATTGTCGCTTCGCTATTTAATCTGAATTCATAAAATTTTGACGATAGTTTCTGTACCCTGTACAAATGCTCTCTTAAAACCTTATGGTTTGGATTATCCCAATCAATTTCATCTTCGTCCAGCCCCAATAAAAACATATCATTGATATGTAAAGTAGTTACTATCTCTTTACCTCCAAAGGGCAATTGATAAATTGAAGCCCCTTGTTTTTTTCTTTCAACAACTGTCCAAAAAGTAACCACATCTTCTTTAAGGTTGCCATCTTCGTCTTTATAAATTAAGACATGGTGGTTATTTCTGGGGTTTACCCATTTGTTTACATGGTTTTTTAGTTGTTCTGCCCCGCTAAAGTTTTCCTTCATTCTTATTTTTAAAACAGGTACTGGATCGCCGTTTCTATTTGGTAAAAATATTTGTGGCTGCTTCACACCATGCTTATCAACAATAAAAAAGGTACTTACCGGAATTTTTCCTTTTTCAAAACCTCCTAGCTGTTGGATGCGCTTTAATATTAGTAACCTAATCGTTTTGTCTACAACTTTATCTATATGTTTGGCAGAGGTTAAACTGTCGATTGGTTTACGCACATGAAAGGCTTCATCGCTAAATGGTGCATTACGCTTTCCAAAAACAGTTTCCTTGTGCAATTGTCCTCTGGCGGCAACACCTTTATTTTTATATCTCTTTCCGTTCTTTTCTGTTATATGTGTTCTAACAGTAATATCATTTTTTACACATTTGTGGGACACCAAAATATTATCAACTACTTTTTCAGCATCGTACCTAAAAGTTCCCCAAGGCATTGGAAAATCTTTTAATTCGGGTTTTCGGTTGTACCTGTTCCATTTAGACAACTCTTGTACATAAGAAGCTTTCGTACAAGCCATTACTAACGCATCAATGGCATGGTGGCGATGGTCTTCCCGAGATTTAGAATTTTCGGTATTTAAAACATGGTTTAAGCCCCACTTTTGGCGTAGTTTGGCCGTTAGCTGCCCAGGCGACACTGTAACCTTGTTGCATATTTTAGAAAGATAGTTTTTGGCTTCTTTACTAATATATCTGGTGTCGTTTAGCTGTCGTGAGGTAAAATCATCATCAAAATTTCGTTGAACAAACCTTTTGAATTTTTGATAGGCATTTGGATATTCCTTCGTGTCTGAAAATAATTTTAAAGCACGTTCTTTAATGGCCGCCCAATTACTCTCGTCCCCGCCATAAAACTCAAACGGGGTCTTATCTCCTTTTCTTCTATTTTCATCTGCCCAACACAGGGTTTTATTTATAAAACTGTCGTTTAACGACCTACTCCAGGGGTGAATATGTTCTATTTGCACTTCTCCAGAAAACAAATCTATTACAGATATGGCCTTTCCTGTATAAGGGCAGGTTTTTTTACATTCTTCCCAGAGTTTAAATTTTAAAAGATTTTCATGTGTTATACGGGCATACTTTTCTACTTCGCTTTTAATTCTATCATTTTCGCGCTCTAGCCGTTTTTGATTTCTTCTAATCTGGTTGCGTTTAGACTTGGACGATTTTAAATCGCGAGCCATCTCTACTTTTATTTCGTCAATCGCTCCATAATCACCAATCAACTCATTAACCAGCTTTCTCAACTCAAACAGGGCCGTTATTACAATTGGGTTTTTAATGGATTGAATCTCTTTATCGGCCTCTTTGCCCAAGGGTAATTTTTTTAACAGCTGTTGTTTACTTATAGTAGCCGAATGGTGATAAAGTTTCTTTAATTGTTTATCGCTAAAACCAAAGTCTTTTTTTAGTTGTTTTTTTATAACATCAATATAGCCACCTTCTATTTTAGAATGTACAATGTCCTCTACATTATCAATTAATTCTAACTGTTTTTTATTGTTTTCTAAAGAATCATTCTGCCATTTGCTGCCAAAAGTATTTTTTATACCTCCCATGGCAACGGCCACATCATAGGCATAACCCTGTTGTAAAAACGGTAAAATATTAGAAATGGCTTTTCTGCTTAAACTTGCATAACCGTCTTTTACATTAAATTTAGAAATGGCTTCGGCCTGTACCTCGTTAAAATCCCAATTTTTAATGGCATAGGCCTTTAGGTTGGATTTACTATCAAAAAAGTACAGTACATGCCAAATATCGTCCTGTTCTTTTTGCGTGAGATCGAACCATTTTTTACCAAAGTATTTTTTATGAGATAAATTGGAAATGGTATGGGTACCAACTATTTTATCGTCGTCTTTATAATTAAACTTATATGCAGCATTTTCTTTGCCAATTACTTTTCGTATTCTTTTAAAGGTAGGCTTCTCTATAGAAAACAGGAAGTGTGCAATTTTCTGCTTTTCCTCCTGGTTTATTTTAGTACCATTACACTCTACTGTATTTACCCATTGCCAAACTCTAAATTGCTCAAAAACAATAGCACTTAGTGGGCATTTGGTTTTTGTCGGCTCGAAAGGGCAATAACCTACCAGATGTTTTTGGGAACGTAGGGGGCGTTGGTGAAATAAAATACCATCCTCTTTGTAACCATCTAATTTTCTGCCCCCAAAAAGTGTTTTCAGTTCATCATTTAAAATATCATGATGTGGCGCTTGTCGTGCCCAAATTAATTCGAATTCGTCCACGTACATTTTTCGCGTCGTATACCTATTTCTTATACGCTCTAAACCACTTTGAAAAGGTTGGTTCTCCTTTGGATAAATTTCAAAAAAGTACGAACCCAGTGTTTTTTCTTTAATACGTGCTGCCGTTTCTGTAATCCCTGTTTTTCCCTCCTTGGCATTACCTTTAAAAATAGCGCCATCGTCTGCACCGCCTTTTCTGCTGTTGCTTAAAAACCCCCGGCGCTGGATTAAATGATAAAAGATTCTTCCTATTTCTTCTAAAGACAATTTTTCATGCAATGCCTTTTGTCTTAAATCATACGGATTTAAAGCAAACCATGGTGCCAGCTTTTTAGAAGGAAACTGTTTGGTTTTTTTCCATGTCTCAAAATCTTGATCATGCAACGGGCACATATTATAGTTAGAAAGTGCCTTTAACAATTTTTTCTTTCTTAAACGTCTTCTAAAAAACTGTCTTCTTACGCCTCTGGCACCTGTTCTACTTGCATTTTTGGACATTTCATTGTCGCCATCTCCTAAATTATCAACACCCATTGGAAAAATTCTACTACCAATACCAAGTATTTTATTTTGACTGTCGTCAATTATCGCCCAACCAATACTATTAGTTCCTAAATCCAGTCCTAAAACTTTTGCCATAATTCCACGTATTTTTTAAATTTTAAAAGTACAAAAAACAATAAATATTTTTCTTACGGAAAACCGTACGTTGTATGAAAATTGCTTTAGTAGATTTGCATTTGTAAAAATTTTATTCTAATCTTTAATCTTATTACAAAAAGGCTTATATGCCGTAGATGAAAATCTTTAGTCCTGCCTCGGTGGGACTTTTTTATTTCACAGTTTTAATAAAATTTAATCCTAAAATTTTTATTATTTCAACAAATATAATAAATAATGCGCTGAGTAGAGTATTTTTTATATATTTGTAACAACTCAAAGTGGCATGTTATACAATATACTGCGCTGAGTAGTTGTAATTTGATAAAAAAAACACCTTAGGAGTCTAAAGGTGTTTAATTTTAAACGAGGTAATTTGATTAAAAGGACTGGAAAATATATCCCAGTTGAAAAGAAATTAGTAGTCATTTCATTTGTGACTATCTAAACACTCTCTAAATTACTTAAAGATTTTTAACAAATATAATACATTTCTTATATTTGCATCAGATTAAACATCCTAATCTTTAATCTTATTACAATAAGGCTATATGCCGTAGACGAAAAGTCTTTAGTCCTGCTTCGGTGGGACTTTTTATTTGTTATTAATATTAGATTGGGTAAAGACCTTTATTACTTCTCAACAATTCTATGAACAATAACATAGGCTCCTTTTCGGCTTTGCTGCTCAAAATTACCATCGCAAACATCCCAAAGGCCATTGCGAAACTCGACCTCGAGCGTGGCAACCTTGACGGCTTTATTTATTTTGGAGAGGTGTTTTTCTAAATCTTTGCGGCTAATTTTACTCTTGCAAAACTTTATATAATAATCCTGGTTAGAACGCCTCAGGTAAGCGTCTTTATGTTTGGTAGTCTCGCCGTTTTTTAAAACAAAATCTTTAAAAACTACCAGGGCAGAAATAATATATTTTCCGTTTCCTGTTGCTATATCTTCTGTGATACTTTTTGCTGTGCTTGCTGTTTTTTGGCTTGAGCAAGATGCTACAAAAAGGCACATCATACATACCAATATGTACAAATTATGCTTTTGTTCTGGTTTTTTCATTATTCAAATTATATTACTCATTAAATAAATTGAGGTGTTTATAGCTAAACCGTTTCCTGTTTTTGTTGAGAAAATAATTATCTGCTCATTTTCTTAAATATTGGCATGATAAACCTGAAGCCCAATTTTATAATCTTCAGGTTCTTCGTATCTTATAACCTTTATGGGTTCATTCAGGAAATCGTAATGCAAATGCTTTTTTCCAAACACTTGGTGCCATTTATATGCTTCATCTCCCCAACCATCTTTCTCATAATTAGACCAAAGCGATTCTGAAGCAATTTTTAATTCGTTATCCTTTTCAATTACAAAAAGCATTTGAGACAAAAAATTACTGGCCCTGTTCGAATTATTAGCCGAGCTTGCATAACAAACCCAAAACCTACCAAACTCTTTATGGACATGTTCACTTATTTTGAAAAGCTTTCTTGGGGGCCTAATTTTAGGTGTGTTAAAAAAATCTAGGCCTTTCCTTTTTATTTCCCATACCTTCCTTTTTTCCTCGCGAGGCATAAAACTTATGTGTGGCGCAAGATAAAACGAATTAGCCTTATCTATGTTGGCGTTATAATCTTTAAGTTCCAGTTTCCATTTAAGAATTTCTGTTTCTGCTTCTGTTTTGGCAAAATCTTCAAAAAACTCTTTTACATCTTTAATCTCGTTCATTATTGGGGTTAATCTATTAACAAAAGAATGCGTATACCAAGTATACATATCTCCATAATACTTGCAATATAATAAGTTTAGGCCTAAAAAAAGAGAACTCACCTACTTTTAAAGCTTTCGCTTAAACAATTAAGTTGTTTGGCCAAAAACCACAAAAAAATGGCCTAAAGAGTAGCTCTTAAAACAGTTTGGTAGTTGTTAAAAAAGTATCGTGCTTGTTACAAAGGAGTATTTTTAAAGCTATCCTTTAGCTCTTGGTAGATTTGCCCCATTTCTCAACGGCTATAAAAAAGTCTGATAGTTTTATCTCTCTGGATTCACAAATTTTATAAATTGTAGATAATGAAATTTGATAGTTTTTACCTTTAATTATATCCCTGAGAGACTTTTCTTCCATATAGTGGTTAATTGCAAATTTTCTTTTTGAAAGACGGGATTCTTCTCATAAATGTTTTATATAGCCATATATGTACTCATTGTATTTCATCAATAACAAAATAATAGATTAAGAAACTAAAAGCATAGGCCTTTCTGTTAAGTACTTTACCAAACCTTTTTTGCCTTTTCTATAAAAAACTTCACCCTTTTTCATCCAGTTCAAAATCAAAATCCAACAATTCTTTGGGATGGATACCCAAACCTTTGGATAATTCCAGCAAAGAAGATAATTGAATATTCCTTTTACCTTTTTCAATTTTACTAATATCACTATAATCGATATTGCAACGTGTAGCTAGTTGTCTAAAACTTAAATTTTTAGATTCCCTTATTCTTTTTAAGTTTTTTCCAAATAATATTTTAAAACTGTTCTTATCAGTTCCGTTACTCATCTTAGTGATTTTACAGCAATTTCATAAGTTTTTAATAAATATATGTGGGTATATTTTCCCACTAATAATATTTTTACTACATTTGATTTAGAAATATTAAATTTGCAATTCTTCAAATAGAAAATATTGAGGCAATTGCTTTGAATCTCGAAAAGAAAACTGGTAATTTTTTGCAGCGAGATGATAAGTAAATTAGCTCACGTATTCTATGATTAAAACAAATTTTTACCGATAAATTTATTAGTTTATTTCAAGCAGCATATTTTTTAATATCTACATAAGGGGTTCCTCTTTGTACTACTGCAAAAACTCTGGCCAATAATTTATTTCTTATCACATTTATTGTGCTCCTTCTATTTTTACCTTCTTCGACTTTCTGCTCATAATATAATTTCATTTCAATATTATGTTGGATGGCTGTTTTAGCACACATATCCAGCAAACTCTTTATCTTTTTATTGGCATAGTGGCTTATCCTTGTCCTCTTTCGAATACTACTTCCTGAAGAATATGGAAATGGGGCTATTCCGCAATATGAAGCAAATTTCCGAGCATTCTTAAACTTCGTAAAACCGTTGGTATGAACGATTAAAAACAAAGCAGTTTGAGCACCTATACCTTTAATGCTGGTTATCAGTCTGTAATGCTCTTTTAGTTTAGAGCTACTATCAATGATATTCTTCATTTGACCTTCTATAGCTTTAATCTCAATTGACAAATATCGGATCAATTTCTTATGGGATTGAAAGAAAATCCTGTTTTCAACTCTACAAAACAGCCTCTGGTATTCTCCCAATGAATTTTTATAGCCTGCTCTGTGCTTTACCATTCGGTCACGAAGTGATAGTAGCCGTTTTAATTTATTAATTGCATTAGTAGGCATTTGAAACAGAGTAATTTCATCCCTGAGCCTATATGCATATAAGGCTATTTTAGTGGCATCTATTTTATCGTTCTTACCTCGGACTATTCCCAAAGACTTTTTTATTTCCAGTCCAGAGATCACTGCAAAGGAAATATTGTCTTCGGACAAAAACACGGACAACCCATGTGAATACAGTCCTGTATGTTCAAAAACAAATATCGTTTCCGTGTTTAAATAACGTGTGTTCTTTCTCACCCATTTCAGCATTTTTCCATATCCTTTCAATGTGTTTTCAAAAACGTTGAACGCCTGACTACTATGAATCCTTACATCCAAAGTCAATTTACTAATGTCGATCCCTACCGTTTCTTTAATTTTCATAATTTTATGTTTTAAGTTAATGGTTACATTGACTAAAACCTTTAATAGGTAAACGCTATGATTCTATTTGGTCCTTTGTAACCAGTTTTAAAGAACGGAGACTAATACGTGAGATAGTTCTTGTTTACTAACGGGCGTGCAAGTTCACTCCGTTCTTTTTACTACCCTTAAAATTAATAACAATTTTAAAGGGTAAGAGTCTTCCCCAGACCCCATCTTTTTAACATAATTATAAATCCCTTTTTTAATCTTTAATAAAAACAAATCTAAAGG
>NZ_JABBHF010000029.1 GCF_012910715.1 Flavivirga algicola | reverse complement strand
ACATAAGGGCTCGGTGGCAAGCCAAGGATGTTGCCGTCTGCATCGGTCACCACCCATTGGGAGCTGCCCCCTGAGTTCCCTTCCAGAGTAATGGCACCTTCGGGGATATTGTCGGCCACACCGTCTCCTACAACAAACTCAAATGGGCCTCCAGACAGGGTACCGCCTTTGGGTTCGTTCCTTATCACTTCTATCGGGTTGGACAGGTCGTAATCGCCTACCAGATCGGCTGCATTCTTTCCTGTCTCTGCGCCTTCTATATCGCCATTGAAGCTCAAATGCCATACCAAGCAGGTACCTGCGCCTGCGCCGTCAAAATCCACGACATAGGGACTTGGTGGCAAACCAAGGATGTTGCCATCTGCATCGGTCACTACCCATTGGGAGTTTTCACCCGAGTTTCCTTCCAAGGTAATGGCGCCTTCGGGAATATTGTCCGCAATGCTGTCACCTACACAATATTCAAACGGACCGCCTGTCAAGGTTCCCCCATCTGCTTTTGCAGGGTTTCTAATAACCTCGATAGGGTTCGACAGGCTATAGCAACCTA
>NZ_JABBHF010000028.1 GCF_012910715.1 Flavivirga algicola | reverse complement strand
ACATGGTGAGCTGTATCCACACTAAGCTGGCTCAGGTAATTTAGTTTTCTCGCCTTACCAGGTTTGACACTGATCCTGGCATCGGGGTCGGTAGGGCTGTAATGGGTCTTGTTGGAAGTGTATTTACTGCCCTTGTTGCCAGCTCCAGGCCGCTGGTCCTGGTCCAGTTGCCAACGTCTATTTCTACTGCTTATCTCTTGTAGCTCTTTTGAGCTGGCCGCAATCTCTTGTTGGGATCTGGGCGCTTTATTTACCTTGGATTTCCTTATCGGACTTTTTTTATCCATCGAACTGATATGGCGGATCTTTTCCAAATGAGCACCTAAATCTGCTTTGGGGACTTTAAGCTCCAAACTGTCCGTCGAGGCATTCGCCTTGACGGGTGCCGAATCCATGGCCCGGGTATGGCCGCTTACCATGCCTTTTTCAACGCACATACCCAATACCTTAGTGAATACCTGTTCAAATACAGACTCTGGATATAACTGGCGGGTACGGCTGATGGTACTATGCCAGGGCAGTTCCTCGTCGATATCATAGCCCAGAAAATACAGGATATCCAAGCGCATACTGCTGTGCTGGATGAGTTGCCGATCACTGATGATATTTTCCAGATAACCTACCAAGCACAGTTTAAAGAACACAACGGGGTCGATACTCTTTTGACCACT
>NZ_JABBHF010000027.1 GCF_012910715.1 Flavivirga algicola | reverse complement strand
GCTTTTGATTTTTATGTCCATTTATTGGTTGAGAAAAGACGAAAAGATGTCAGAAAGTAAGGAGATAATTTTACGGATAGGCTAATGCTCCATAATGGTATCGTATAAGAATAGTTGCGGGTTTACGTGCCAGCATTTTCCGCAGGAAAATCAGACGTAGTAACTTGTAACTACTCTTGGTTAAGCCCAAAATTGAGCAATTATTTTTATACATTGTTGTGTGTTCGTACTTATTTATTCCATTAAAAATTTCAGTTCGTCACAAGTCTTACTCGGTATAAATTCAGTCAATTCATAATCGGCTAACTCATTTGTCTTAAAGGGGTCTTTTTTAATAATTTTTTCTAATTCCGATTTGTTTTCAACTTTAGACAATATTATTCCACCAGTTCTTGGGATTTTTCGTCCAGAAGCGAGAAAATTTCCCAATTCATATTGTTCATTTAGAAATTCGATATGTTCGTTTAAATGTTGGTCAACTTTTTCCAGTTCCGTTTTGTATGTCAGATTTATAATGAACATTTATTATTTGTTTTTCAATTCAGTTTTTAGTTATTATTAAGTTTGTTGTGGTATGACACACAACGTTCGATGTATGATTTGTTGCGTGAAAATCCGCCAGGATTTTCAGATTAAGAAACGAAGATAGCAAAAGTGCGAGGATTTTCCGATAGGAA
>NZ_JABBHF010000026.1 GCF_012910715.1 Flavivirga algicola | reverse complement strand
ATCGTTCTCATCACTCGTACCAGTCGGTACTTCTGGTGTAGCTGGGTTATCAATCCCCGTAGTCTCTTCACAATCGGTTAAACCATCTCCATCCGCATCTGTTAACGCCACAGCAGTATGCATCGGATCACACGGATCGTTCTCATCACTCGTACCAGTCGGTACCTCTGGTGTAGCTGGGTTATCAATCCCCGTAGTCTCCTCACAATCGGTTAAACCATCTCCATCCGTATCTGTTAATGCCACAACAGTATGCATCGGATCACATGGATCATTTTCATCACTTATACCTATTGGTACTTCTGGGGTTGACGGGTCATCAATTCCCGTAGTCTCTTCACAATCGGTAAGGCCATCGCCATCACTATCAGTTGAAGGGCCTACTGTAATCGTGTAATCTGCAGAAGGTAAAGAAGTACAACCATTCGCATCAGTAACCTCATAATAAATATTAACAGTACCAAAATCAACACCTGTTACTACGCCATTGGCATCTATAGTAGCAATACTAACATCTGAAGAAGTCCAATTTATAGCACCTGTAGTTCCTTCGGTCAAATCAATTGTTTCGCTTACACAAACCTCTGTAGGGCCTGTAATCGCAGAGGCCACAGGAAGCGCATTAACCGTTACAGTAGTACTGGCAGTAAGCGCTATATTACAGTTCGCATTCGCGACGTCTGTCAAGTTTATAGTCGTATC
>NZ_JABBHF010000025.1 GCF_012910715.1 Flavivirga algicola | reverse complement strand
TAATAGGAAACGCAACAGACCGTCCAGATCTATCTAACGTGACAGATATGAGCTACATGTTTGCTGTAGCTTCAAATTTTAATCAAGATATTGGTAATTGGAATGTGGCTAACGTGACCAATATGGAAGGCATGTTTGTTCAAGCTTCAAATTTTAATCAAGATATTGGTGATTGGAATGTGGCTAACGTGACTGATATGGAAGGCATGTTTGTTCAAGCTACAAGTTTTAATCAAGATATTGGTGATTGGAATGTGGCTAACGTGACTGATATGAGTTACATGTTTCATAAAGCTACAAGTTTTAATCAAGATATTGGTGATTGGAATGTAGATAATGTGACCAATATGGAAGACATGTTTCATCAAGCTACAAGTTTTAATCAAGCTATTGGTGATTGGAATGTGGCTAAGGTGACCAATATGGAAGACATGTTTAATCAAGCTAAAAATTTTAATCAAGATATTGGTGATTGGAATGTGGATAAGGTGACTGATATGAATTACATGTTTGTTCAAGCTAGAAGTTTTAATCAAGATATTGGTAATTGGAATGTGGATAATGTGACTGAGATGAGTTACATGTTTAATCAAGCTACAAGTTTTAATCAAGATATTGATGCTTGGAATGTCGCTAAGGTGACCAATATGAGAGGCATGTTTAATCAAGCTACAGATTTTAATCAAGATATTGGTAATTGGAATGTGGCTAACGTGACCAATATGAGAGACATGTTTTTTCAAGCTAGAAGTTTTAATCAAGATATTGGTGATTGGAATGTCGCTAAGGTGACTGAGATGGAAGCTATGTTTTATGGAGCTATAAGTTTTAATCAAGATATTGGTAATTGGGATGTGGCTAACGTGACTGATATGAGTTACATGTTTTATGAAGCTTCAAGTTTTAATCAAGATATTGGTAATTGGAATGTGGCTAAGGTGACCAATA
>NZ_JABBHF010000024.1 GCF_012910715.1 Flavivirga algicola | reverse complement strand
CCCCCCTTTTCGGGGGTCTACACATTATTTCATAGTTATAACTTTGCAAACAGCTTTTAATTATAGTGAGCACCAATTCTATAAATACGAAAAAATGACACAAAAATCACACCTACTATTTTTTGCACTTATAACAAGCTGCTATAGCTTAAATGCCCAATTTATAACAACATGGCAAACCACAGTAGCTAATCAAAGGATTACCATACCAACAAAAGTAGAGTCAACCTACAATTATACAGTAGACTGGGGCGATGGTAGTCTTTCCACCAACCAAACAGGAGATGCCACCCATACTTATACTAAAGCAGATACATATACTGTTACTGTTACAGGCGATTTCCCCAGGATTTATTTTAACAATGAAGGGAGCATGTTAAATATCCAAAGTATAGAACAATGGGGCAGCCAAACATGGACATCTATGGGGCGTGCGTTTTATGGCTGTATAAATTTAATAGGAAACGCAACAGACCGTCCAGATCTATCTAAGGTGACTGATATGAGTTACATGTTTGCTGTAGCTTCAAATTTTAATCAAGATATTGGTAATTGGAATGTGGCTAAGGTGACCAATATGGAAGGCATGTTTAATAAAGCTTCAAGTTTTAATCAAGATATTGGTAATTGGAATGTGGCTAAGGTGACCAATATGGTAGGCATGTTTTATCAAGCCACAAGTTTTAATCAAGATATTGGTGATTGGAATGTGGCTAAGGTGACCAATATGGTAGGCATGTTTTCTCAAGCTTCAAATTTTAATCAAGCTATTGGTGATTGGAATGTGGCTAAGGTGACCAATATGGATGGCATGTTTTTTCAAGCTAGAAGTTTTAATCAAGATATTGGTGCTTGGAATGTGGCTGAGGTGACCAATATGGGAGGCATGTTTTTTCAAGCTACAAGTTTTAATCAAGCTATTGATGCTTGGAATGTGGCTGAGGTGACCAATATGGGAGGCATGTTTAATCAAGCTACAAGTTTTAATCAAGGTATTGGTGATTGGAATGTAGATAATGTGACCAATATGGAAGACATGTTTAATCAAGCTACAAGTTTTAATCAAGATATTGGTAATTGGAATGTGGATAAGGTGATTGATATGAGTTACATGTTTAATCAAGCTACAAATTTTAATCAAGATATTGGTGCTTGGAATGTGGTTAAGGTGACTGATATGAGTTACATGTTTTCTCAAGCTACAAATTTTAATCAAGATATTGGTGCTTGGAATGTGGCTAACGTGACTGATATGAAAGGCATGTTTTCTCAAGCTAGAAGTTTTAATCAAGATATTGGTGATTGGAATGTGGCTGAGGTGACCAATATGGGAGGCATGTTTTCTCAAGCTACAAATTTTAATCAAGATATTGGTGATTGGAATGTGGTTAAGGTGACTGATATGTATGCCATGTTTCATCAAGCTACAAATTTTAATCAAGATATTGGTGCTTGGAATGTGGCAAACGTGACTGATATGAGTTACATGTTTTCTCAAGCTACAAATTTTAATCAAGCTATTGGTAATTGGAATGTGGCTGAGGTGACCAATATGGAAGGCATGTTTTCTCAAACTACAAGTTTTAATCAAGCTATTGGTAATTGGAATGTGGCTGAGGTGACCAATATGAAAGGCATGTTTAATCAAGCTACAAATTTTGATCAAGATATTGGTAATTGGAATGTGGCTAACGTGACTGATATGAGTTACATGTTTTCTCAAGCTACAAGTTTTGATCAAGATATTGGTGATTGGAATGTGGTTAAGGTGACCAATATGTATGGCATGTTTCATCAAGCTACAAGTTTTAATCAAGATATTGGTAATTGGAATGTGGCTGAAGTGACCAATATGGAAGGCATGTTTCAAGAAGCTACAGATTTTAATCAAGATATTGGTGATTGGAATGTGGCTAACGTGACTGATATGAAAGGTATGTTTAATCAAGCTACAAGTTTTGATCAAGATATTGGTAATTGGAATGTGGATAAGGTGACTGATATGAGTTACATGTTTTATGAAGCTAGAAGTTTTAATCAAGGTATTGGTGATTGGAATGTGGCTAACGTGACTGATGTGAGTTACATGTTTTATGGAGCTAGAAGTTTTAATCAAGATATTGATGCTTGGAATGTGGCTAAGGTGACCAATATGGAAGGTATGTTTCAAGAAGCTATAGATTTTAATCAAGATATTGGTAATTGGAATGTGGCTAACGTGACTAATATGAGTTACATGTTTTATGGAGCTAGAAGTTTTAATCAAGATATTGATGCTTGGAATGTGGCTAACGTGACTGATATGAGTTACATGTTTTATGGAGCTAGAAGTTTTAATCAAGATATTGATGCTTGGAATGTGGCTAAGGTGACCAATATGGAAAGCATGTTTTATCAAGCTACAGATTTTAATCAAGATATTGGTAATTGGAATGTGGCTAAGGTGACTGATATGAGTCACATGTTTCAAGAAACTAGAAGTTTTAATCAAGATATTGGTAATTGGAATGTGGCTAAGGTGACTGATATGAGTTACATGTTTTATCAAGCTAGAAGTTTTAATCAAGATATTGATGCTTGGAATGTGGCTAAGGTGACCAATATGGGAGGCATGTTTTTTCAAGCTAGAAGTTTTAATCAAGATATTGGTGATTGGGATGTGGCTAATGTGACTGATATGAGTTACATGTTTTCTCAAGCTACAGATTTTAATCAAGATATTGGTGATTGGGGTGTGGCTAACGTGACTGATATGAGTTACATGTTTTATGAAGCTTCAAGTTTTAATCAAGATATTGGTAATTGGAATGTGGCTAAGGTGACCAATA
>NZ_JABBHF010000023.1 GCF_012910715.1 Flavivirga algicola | reverse complement strand
CCTTCCAGTTTTGAGGTCACTTCCTGCTCGATAACTTTGGCAGAAGCATCTCTCCAACTGTAATTTACATGTATTGACGGCAAGGTTTTAGTTGGAGCCAATTGTACACTAATTAGGGGAATAAGACAGGCTCCAACAATGGATAGACATATGAACGCAATAAGCGTAGAGAATGTAGAAAGCTTAAAGTTCATATAACCATTTGTATAAAATTATTATTTACTATGCTTTTTATAACGTTAATTTAATCAATTGACACTTTTAAATAAACGGTCCCACCTAAACCTGTCTTGATAATTTGAAAATAAAACACATTGTACCTTGCCTATAATATTTGACTCTGGTACAAAACCCCACCTGCGGGAATCTTCGCTACTTTTTCTGTTGTCTCCCATCATAAAATAATAATCCTGGTTAAAGGTATAACTCGTTGATTTTTTATTATTTATATAATACACCCCGTTAATCTCCTTAATTTTGGAATTTTCGGAACTATTTATTGCCCGTTCGTATAATGAAAACGTTTCTGGACTTAATTCTATTTTCATCCCTTTTTCGGGTACAACAAAAGGCCCCATATTATCAAATGTCCATTTTTTATCAGGTAATTTTGCAAATAGTTTTTTTTAATATTGAAAGCTCATTGTTTTAGTAAAATTGGGTTATTTATAAAAAATATTTTATTGCCTTCACTCAATAAATAACATAAATGGATTCATTTATAAAACTAAATTTTAATTGTCGCTCTAGGAGAAGATACTCATCATATTTTTAATATCTCTTGTTCTTCTGAAATATCTTTTAACTGTTTCTTTAGTTAGATTGTTCTTTTGCTCATCTGTTAATTTCGACTTGTAATAAGCGTAAGTTAATTCTACTGCCATTATTAAATTCATTGTTCTTTATCATAATTAATTATTGTATATTTAAATTTTTCTATTATCTCATTATCCATAAGAAACTTTGACTTATCCAGTATGTCATAATTAGGATTTACCAATAATAGCTTATTATCCTTTAGTATATTTTCATTTTTCTTATAAAAAAGCGCTGTGGAATCTATAATCAATTTTCCTTTAAAGTCTATTTTATCTAGATTGTAATTTATTAAAACAGTATCTGTTGCTTGTGTTATTATAATAAGGGGGGTATCTGAGAAATTTTTATTAATATTCATTATATTCCCATAACATATAGAGCAATCTCCTTGAAAGTAGCAAATAATACCTAATTCATTTGAAGCATTATTTATTTCTCTTTTTAAATTCTCTGAAACTGAAAGTTTTTCTAGTTCTACTTTCTCATTACATGCGGCAAAAGAAAGCAAGATTAACATTTTATAAATATTTCTCACATTTTCTCGTTTATATCATATATAATAATTTTAGCTTCAGGGGTAATAGTAAGCGCATATATCTTTTTATTTTTCCAATCAAAATCAAAGGATAATATTGGTATATCAAAGATATATTCTCTTTTTGGTTCACCATCCCAGGAAAAACAAAAAATACGTTTTGGAAAACTATCCTCTATAGTGCGTTTTACTCCTTCAATAGTTTCATACCCAGTGTAACCAACACAGAACTCATGCGCATTCGCTACAACATTATAAAAAGCCCTAAAAGGAGGCGTAGTTTTCGTTATTGTGCCCATTCCAATACCTACAGCTTCCGCCTCAATTTTAATACCTTTAGGTCCATGAAGCCGTTTCTCTAAACCCTTATTTATATCATATATTTCTAAAATATCTGTTTTGGTACAGGCCAAAACAACTTTATTATTAGGTCCACCTGCTATAAAGGAGGTAAAAACATTATTATTTGGTTCTACTTGATTGCTTGAATAGATTAAAGGAAACTTTCCTATTTTATTAACGTTCTTATTTCTATCATAAATAGTCAATCTATTTGTATCAGGCAGGCATAAGCCTACAATAGTACTATCATTATGCGCATAACCTGTCATACAGGTTCGGTCATCTAAAGATAAATTATCAGAGATGTAAAATTGACGTTCTTCATCATAAGACAATTTTAACATTTTTTTTAATTGTCCTCCATAAACCCAAATATTTTTATCTACAATATTAATTCCCCAAGCAGTAATCATTTCATTAGGTCCTCTTCCTTTGTCTATAATTTCCTGAATTTTGCCTGTCTTTAAATCTATTATTTTCAACATTTTACTACTACCTAATTCTTGGACTATCAAAAATGAATCGGGATGGTACCTTATCCATCTTGAATTTCCTAGCAATAAGCTGTCATTTATTAAATACTTACCATTATTTAGAACATGGTGTTTAGGGAAAGAATTAATTTTAAAATCAGGCTCCAAACCTGAATATGTTTTTTTACAGGACTGCAAAAATATTACTCCAACAAATAGAGAATATATTACTTTCAATTTCATATTAAAGCTTTATAATTAAACAAACTTAAATTTTTAATTCAATTTAAAACAGACCACCTTTATCTATTTCCACTTAAAAAAAGCATTGCCTAATTTAATTTTCAACACTAAATATTGTAATAATTTTAGACAAAAATTGATGTTTTATAAATTTAGTTTTTAAAAAAGCACCCCAAGAACATAGTCTTATGGTGCCTATTTTTATTTCTAAAGTCTATTGTGTATTTGAATAACCAAAACAAGGAATATACCATCCGTTACACCAAAGAAAACATTGATTACCAGAATAACAATAATTATCGCAGGTACTCCAATCACACTCAGCATTAGCAGTATTTACTTCTAACAAACTAGCTAAATCTAAATTTCCATTTGAACTGTTTATCGTATTCGCACTAAAAAACATTGCTATTGCTATAGCTACAGTACCTATTATTCCAATTATTTTTTTCATTTTTATTAAATTTAAATTGTTAAATAAATATTTATTTTCACAAAAGTCTTTAGAGAAATACTACTTTTGTAGAGTATTAAATAATTGTTATGCGTAACAATTATTTAGTCAATAAAAATTTAAAGACTTCCTCTGGGTATTTACTTGGGTTTATTTTTTAGTTAAACAATATGTGATTATATTTTTTTCTTTTATTAAATGCTCAAAGTTTTTTTCATATATTAATCTGTTTCATACCATATTACAAATTACATATATAAGCAAGAATAAATATTGGTGCTTTACTATTTTAAAACATAAATTATTTTAAGATCCTAACAACCTTAAACATTAAAAGTAGGTTAATATGTTTCTGGTTTTAAAACCAAGCCTTTCATTATTTAAAAGTATATTCTCACAAGGCACCTATAGGGTTCAAATTGTTCTAATTAGAGTACTAATTGTTCTTTGGAATAAAACTGTACATATTTTTAGCTATGGAGGTTATTTTCCCATAATAACTCCTTAAATCAATACAAAACCAAAAAGAAACATACTCCTTTTATGATTATTTAAGAAAACTTATGTATATAAATTAATTCATCATTAAAACTATAGATCAATATCTATTATTCTTTATTTTGAAATAAATACATATCTAAACTAATCTGCTATACCTTAATTATAGCTACTGGTAGTAGAATAAAGTTAATATAGTAAACCCCTTCCAGTTTTGAGGTCACTTCCTGCTCGATAACTTTGGCAGAAGCATCTCTCCAACTGTAATTTACATGTATTGACGGCAAGGTTTTAGTTGGAGCCAATTGTACACTAATTAGGGGAATAAGACAGGCTCCAACAATGGATAGACATATGAACGCAATAAGCGTAGAGAATGTAGAAAGCTTAAAGTTCATATAACCATTTGTATAAAATTATTATTTACTATGCTTTTTATAACGTTAATTTAATCAATTGACACTTTTAAATAAACGGTCCCACCTAAACCTGTCTTGATAATTTGAAAATAAAACACATTGTACCTTGCCTATAATATTTGACTCTGGTACAAAACCCCACCTGCGGGAATCTTCGCTACTTTTTCTGTTGTCTCCCATCATAAAATAATAATCCTGGTTAAAGGTATAACTCGTTGATTTTTTATTATTTATATAATACACCCCGTTAATCTCCTTAATTTTGGAATTTTCGGAACTATTTATTGCCCGTTCGTATAATGAAAACGTTTCTGGACTTAATTCTATTTTCATCCCTTTTTCGGGTACAACAAAAGGCCCCATATTATCAAATGTCCATTTTTTATCAGGTAATTTTGCAAATAGTTTTTTTT
>NZ_JABBHF010000022.1 GCF_012910715.1 Flavivirga algicola | reverse complement strand
GATGCCCTGATAACGGGTACCATAGTTGGAGGTGTAGCACCGTATACCTACGAGGTATCGTTAAATGCAGGGGCCTATAGTCCATTGGGAGCCACAGGCACGCCTTTTACGTATTTGACGGCGACAGCAGGGGACTACCAGTTTAGAATCACCGATTCACAGAACTGCCAGGCAGAATCGGGCGTGATCACGGTCAACCCGATATCGAACCCAACGGCAACGGTAACCTCCGTGAACGCGACCTGTAACGGTGCGGCCGATGGTTCCGTTCAAATAGTACCGTCAGGCGGAGAAGGTCCATACACCTATAGCTTTAACGGCAGTGCATTTACAGCGACATCGTCATATACGGGATTGAGTGCTGGGACATATGCATATCAGGTAAGGGATAACAAATCATGTATTTTCAACGGTTCTGTAACATTGACGGAACCAACAAGTTTAGCGGCCACAGCAGCGGTAACGACACCGTTTAGCTGTAGTGCTGCCAATACGAGCCAACCAGGAACGATAACCGTGACTACCACTGCAGGGACGGGAACGGCACCCTACCAGTACAGTTTCAACGGTTCAGGGTACAGTGCCTCGAATACCTTTGATGTCAACGATAACGGTACGGACCAAACGATAAACTATTCGGTAAGGGATGCCCAAGGATGTATCTTTAACGGTTCGATAGTTATAAGCGCATTGAACCCTCCAACAGCAGATAGCGTTACAGGCACGCCGGTAACATGTAACGATGTGACCAGTACGGTTACGGTAACAGCTGCTGCAGGCACGGGCGTAGGCGCATTGACCTATGAGATAACGGCACCAGCTGCTTCGGCAACGTCCAATGCCACAGGAATTTTTACGGGACTGGCACCAGACACCTATACCTTTAGGGTGACCGATGCCGATGGATGTTATTATGAAACGACATACACGGTAGATCCAGTTATAAATATTGTCGTAACGGGCGCACTGATAAACGATGTGAGCTGTAACGGCGGTTCGGACGGCGCCGTGGACTTTACGGTCTCAAGTTTTTCTGGAACATATAGCTATACCATTAATGCAGGGGCAGCTGTAACAGGTCAATCGGCCACAGCCATTAACCTGACAGGTTTGCCAGCAGGAGACCAGGTAATCGTTGTAACGGACGAGGTTACGGGCTGTACGGATACGTTTACCGTTACGGTTACGGAACCCGCAAACCCATTGACATTTACCTCGTCATCGACCAATGTTTTTTGTTCGAACGATGAATCTCAGATCACGGTTACGGCCTCAGACGGTACGCCAGGATATAGGTATGCCGCCGTAGTAACAGGAAACCCGGCCCCAGCGGTAGGAGCCTACGGATCGAGCAATATAGTGACAGTCGATACGAATTCGGGAGCAGACCTGGTTTGGGATGTGTATGTAATGGATGCCAACGATTGTGTGACAATGAATACGGTTACCATTACCAGTGATGCATCGCCTACGATCAACCCAGTGGCACAGCAATGTTATGTTGGAAGCCCGCTTAATATCACCTTGGTAGAGGGAACGGGCACTGCCGTAGCCCCTCTGAGTTATAGTATCGGGGCAGGCTATCAGTCCAGTGCGACATTCTCAATAAGCGCACCAGGAACTTATACCCTGACCATACGTGACGGAAACGGTTGTGAGGTATCTACATCTTATGTGGTGGAACCTCAATTAACGGCTAATGCGCTTTTAACTAAAGACCTAACTTGTTCAGTGCCAACAGACGCATCTATAGATATTACTGTAGCTGGAGGAAATGGGCCTTATGCTTATAGAGTAAACACAAATGGAGGTGGTTATTCAGGAGCTCCAATTGGGTTTGCAGGAACAACACTTGCTTATACAACAGCGACCGCAGGGACACATCAATTTGAAATTACAGATGCTAGTGGATGTACCGTAGAAACGAATATTATAACAACGAATGCTATTGTACCAGTTGCAGTTACAGAAGCATTTGTAAACCCTACTTGTAATGGTTTTTCAGATGGGTCTATTACTTTAACGGCAACTGCAGGAGCTCCTCCTTTTACTTATAGTATTGATGGAGGTGCTACTTTTGTATCATCAAATGTATTTGGAGGTTTAGCTGCGGGTAGTTATAACTATGTGGTAAGAGATGATAAAGGATGTGATGCAACTGGAACGATTACATTAACCGATCCAGCGCTTATAGATGTTACTTTAACAGCAACACCAATAGTATGTAACGTAAATACACTTGGTAGTTTTACTGCAACAATTAACTCGGGTGGAGTAGCTCCATTTACTTATAGACTTTATGATACAGGTTTTAATGAGTTAGCAACCTCAGGATCAACGGCGGCAACATCATTCAACTTTCCAGGATTGACTTTTGGTGATTATTATATTACTATAGTAGATGCCAATGGATGTGAGTATAATAGTGGTGTACAAAGAATAGAAACACCTCCTATTTTAACATTAAACGGTTTTGTGGATTCAAATAGTTGTGCTACTGGTGTTGATTATACTGTGACAACAACTGGTGGTATAGCTCCATATACGTTTTCAATTTTTGGACAACCATTAACAGTATCACCTCCCCAAGCTAGTCCAACGTATACTTTTACAGGATTACTTCATAACACAACTTACTTTTTACAAGTACAAGATGTTAATAATTGTATATCTATTTTAGAAGTACTAACTCCAAATGCACCATCGACCATAGAAATTACTGGTACAGCGAGTACAGATGTTACATGTAATGGTGCTTCTAACGGAACTCTAAACTTTACAGTTCAAAATTATGATGCAACTGTGACAGATATTGATTATCAAATTTTAGATGCCCTTTCTTTATTGCCAATAACACCAGCTATAAATGGTACATTAAGTGGAGCAGCAGGAGGGCCAGTTTCAACAAGTATTACAACATTGCCGGCAGGAAGTTACGTATTACAAGCTACAGAGGCATCAGGGACACTTTGTTCTGCTACTTATACTTTTCAAATAACTCAGCCTATTCAAGCACTAGCTTCATCTGTAACGAGTAGAGTGAATGCTAATTGTAATTCTGGTGCTCAACTTACGCTTACTACAACTGGAGGCACAGGACCCTACCAATATGCAGCAGGAGCTCCAGGTTTTACACCAGTTCCAGGCGATTTTGGATCTAGTAATGTTCTCAACTTAGACCCAGCAACAAGAACAAACTGGGATATTGTTGTAAGAGATTCTAATGGTTGTGAAGTCACTCTTAATGAAAATATTGCTACAGATGCGGCACCGACAATAAATCCGGTGGCACAGCAATGTTATACGGGATCACCATTCAGCATAACCTTATCGGGCACGACTTATAATGGCTCAGCAACCTATAGCATTGGTAGCGGGTATCAAGCAAGTCCGACATTTACAATAAATGCACCGGGGACTTATACGGTAAGCATCCAGGATGATAATGGTTGTGATGCTTCAACAACTTACGTAGTAGCGCCGCAATTGTTATTGTCAGCTAACCTGACTAAAGACTTGGATTGTACGGTTACACCAGATGGAACGATCAACTTGACGCCAAGCGGAGGAACAGGAACCTATACGACCTTTGAGGTTAACTTTAATGGTGGCGGGTTTGCAGTGATTGCAGGATCACCATATACAGTAACTACAGATGGGACTTATGAGTTTAGGGTGACGGATTCTCAAGGTTGTCAGGCAGTATCTAATACCATTACGGTAAACCCATTATCAACACCGACGCTTACAGAGGTCCATACGGATGTAAGCTGTATAGGAGGAGCAGATGGAAGCATTGTAGTAACGGCTTCCAACGGCGTACCACCATACCAATACAGTATAGATAACGGCGCGACGTTCCAGGCATCGAATGTATTTAATGGATTGAATGTAGCAGGAGGGCCATATAACGTAGTGGTTAGAGATGCCAAGGACTGTGATTCGGCTGCCACCGTAGTGAACATTACGGAGCCATCAAGTGTTACGGGAACCGCGGCATTGACCCAAGGGTTGACCTGTGGAGCGGGCAACGCTACCCAGTCGGCCACAGTAACGATTACCCCAGATCCAGGTGCAGGTACGCCCCCATATATGTATAGTTTTGACGGCGGGGTTAATTTTACATCGAACAATACGTTTACAACGAATACGGCAGGCGTGGTATCCGCTATAATTAGGGACAGTAATGGCTGTACGAGTGCACCTATTACAGAAACCGTTCCAGCTTTGGATCCTCCGACCGACTTGGATTTTGTATCGACACCAGTGACCTGTTTGGCATTGACAAGTACCGTTACCTTAACGGCTACAGACGGCGTGGGACCATTGGCCTATGCTATTTTGTCGCCAGCCAGTGCCACAGGGAATGTAACGGGGGCAGCAAGCGGAATATTTACAGGTTTAGCCCCAGATACCTATCTGTTTGAGGTAACCGATGCCAACGGATGTACCTATGAGGAATTATATACGGTTGACCCTGTAGTGAATATTACGGTTTCGGGCGTGTTGGTTAACGATGTAAGCTGTAATGGTGGTTCGGATGGAGCAGTGGATTTTACGGTTGGAGATTTTGCAGGAACGTATAGCTACACCATTAATGCAGGAGCGGCAATAACAGGTCAATCGGCAGCAACGATTAATTTAACAGGGTTGCCAGCAGGAAACCAGGTAATTGTTGTAACGGACGAAACCACGGGCTGTACCGATACGTTTACGGTACCAGTTGGGGAACCAGCAGCTCCTTTATCATTTACAGCTACAGCAACAAATGTATTCTGTACTAATTATAACTCACAGATTACAGTTACAGCATCAGATGGAACAAGCCCTTATACCTATGCGGCAGTAGTATCAGGAGCAGCGGCTCCACTACCAGCAGCATACGGTACTAATAATATTTTAACGGTTGATACAAATTTAGGAACAGATTTAGTCTGGGATGTGTATGTTTTAGACCAAAATGGTTGTCCAGAAATGGATACCGTTACTATTATTAACGATCC
>NZ_JABBHF010000021.1 GCF_012910715.1 Flavivirga algicola | reverse complement strand
AGTTAAAGCTTATGTGTTTACACTAAATTAGTTTCTAACCTTGTCGATTGTTGTTTGTTTCTTAATTGTTTTTCATTAAAGTATCCTAAAAGTACGTTTCTATAATAGACTTTCCAAATACCATTTCCTAGCTCTTCAATACCCACATGTTTTCCCTTTAATGCTGCGGATAAATATACCCAGTAATATGACTTCCATCTAATTGATCCACTCTTAGTTACCTTGAGTACTTTGTAGCTACTATCATAATCATAATGAGTTATTTTTTCAGGGAATGGTCTACATGAAAAATCATGTACATCTGATGGTGTCTTCATATCCAAAGCCTCGTGAGGTCGTATATGGTTATATTCCTTTACAAAGTGATTTAAGCGTCTTTGTTGTGCTTTTAGATCATATGCAGAAGGTTTAGCACAAGCGGCCTTTAAATCACGGTGCATTCGTTCATGTCTTCCATTTTGTTCAGGATGAGCTGGATCAGAAAAAACTGGAGTAATTCCTAGTTCTATAAACCAATAAGAAAGTTGTGTATAACGTTGAATAGCTCTTACAGACCCAAAGGGACTACCATTATCAGTATGTATTTGTTTAGGAATACCATACACTCTAAAAACCTTTGTGAATTCTGCCTTTGCAGCTTTTAGAGTTTCTTTGTAGTGTCCTTTAGCAGTGAACAAAAATCGACTTTTAGAGTCTGCTATGGTCAGTGGGTGACAATAGATTTTATTGCCCATTAAAAACTTTCCTTTATAATCAGCACTCCATACTTCATTACAGGATTTTGGATCAAAAATAGGGTATATAGGTTTTACTCTTCGCATGCGTTTTTGAGGAGATACCAATCCATGTTTTCGCAGGATATTATGAACAGTTACCACAGATGGGATTTCTACTTTAGGAAACTCTTTAAACATTAAAACTCTAATTTTTTTAGCGCCCCAGAGCTTATGTTTTTCTTTTAGCTTAAGAATACTTTTTACGATTTTTTCATCCGTTGTATTAGGATGTTTTCCTGGTTTTCTGGATAGCTCTTTTAGACCTTCATAGCCTTGGTTTTCGAATCGATCAATCAATTTGTAAGCGGTGGGTCTGGAGATTCCAAAACTCTTGCATAATTCTGTGATAGTATATTTTCCAGTACGCCATTCACAGATAAATTCAATTTTTTGTTCCATAGTTGTTGTCGTTTTCCAAGGCATGATAATTTGATTTTGATCTCAAATTATACCTCAAAAAGTGTAAACTATGTTTCTTTAACTTTGTAAAGGATGTTTCTTTAACGTACCTAATTAACCACAACGGTTGGTGTATGGTTAGTTGCGCATTTAAGCAACTAATTTAGTAAACAAAAACGAACGCAAGAAAATTCCGAAGGAATTTTCCAAATAAGCACTTGCCAAAGCAATTAATTATACACGTTGTTGTAGTGCGTTTTTTTCTTCAATTATAAATCTATATTTTTCTTGAATTTCTTCATAAGTTAAATTGTTTTCAGACTTTTCTTTTTCAATTATTTCCGCAAAAGTTGATTTTAGGAAAGAAATCATATTCACGTAATCTTGATAATTAGAGTCGGTCGAAAATTCGAAAAGAATCACAAATTTTTTATTTAATTCTGCATACTTTTTTAAATCGGATATTTTGTTTGAATTCGAATCAGTAATTAGAAATTCGTTTGTATTAACCTTTAGATTCAATACCTTCTTTTCCAAAAAGTAAGGCTCTAATTCTGGATAATAATTTGGTGCTCCTTTTCCTCGTAAGTTTTCTACAATATATTCCGAATCATTTTGAATATAAGGTGGCAATGTAATTCTTAAATCGTCTTTTCCTTTTAAGTCAAGTACAAAAGATTGCTTAAATGCTTTGCGAAACTCCTTAGTTAATTCTTGAAAGGTTTTATATGACAAATTTTGGTCGAGAGACAAAACAATTTTTGGGTATTCGTGATAGTGCCTTATTAACTCCAGAGAATGTACTTTACTGTGTAGAGTCGAGTCCAATTCAGTAATTAGTGTATCACTGTCGATTATTCTAAATTCAGTCTGAGAAACTTGGTCGACAAAAACTTGATATTCAGTGGATTTTTTTTCTATCGAATAATTGGTGAAGTCAGATTGAGGCAGATTGATTCGATTTCCTTTTTTAGAGCAAGAAATAGAAAAAATAATTAATATTATGTAGGTATAAAGTTTCATTTTCTCTAATGCACTACAACGGCTACGTGTATGGTTTGTTGCGTGAATTTAGCGATTAACTTTGCAAGTACAAAACGGCGAGGAAATTCCGCAGGAATTTCCGATGTAAGCCTTTACCAGCAATGAACTATACACATTGTTACCTGCTGGCTTTCCATTTTTGATTTAACATATTATTCAATAAATCAAAGTAATTCCATCCGATTTTTCTGGCAGAAAGTAAAGTCAGACTATCTTGGTTATTTCTATGAGTTCTTGATGGTCCAGTCATGTTCGGTTTCATATTTAAGTCAAATAGGAAATATTTACCTTGTTCGTTTGCCCTACAATCTATTCTAATTGGTGCTTTTATTCCAATTAACTCTGCTGATTTGACACAATGTTCATACACTTCTTGAATTTCTGTTGTCTGTAACTCATTATCGCTCAAAACCTCACTATTTTCCATCACAGCTACTATTCCGTTGTAAGGTGCGATTCCGTTATTATGATTAAAGCGTTTAACCGCTGGTAAGCACCAAGGTCTATTAAAATATTTCTCGTTGTTATTAATCATATAATTTCCTTGAGGCATTACTGTAATTGTAATTTCCTGTCCGTTTAAATATTGTTCAACATAAGCTGCGTTTCCGTAACTACTTTTCGAAAATATTTTTGTCAGATTTTCTATAAGTTCGTTGCGATTATCAATTTTGGTAACACCTTGACTTCCTCTTCCTCTAATGGGTTTAAGAACCAACGGGAACTCTAATTTTAATGATAAATCATTGTAGTTCTCAATAGTGATAAGTTCGTTTTTAGGAATGGGAATATTATTAGACTTCAATAAACTATTAGTAAACATTTTATCATCATAAACATCAACCAATTCAGGTATTTGCCCAACTATTTCCAATTCTTTGTCAAGATAATTTTCTATAGTATGGTGTTGATATAGAACTGTATTTAACCAAAAGATTTTTGCTCCTTTTTGTAATGCCGTCTCAATCCCCTTTTTCGTGTCAGGAAAAACCCAATCCTTGTCATTATTTTGATTTGGACTTTCAATAGGCGTAATTACATCAATATTGTTTTCTAATAACTCAAAAGCAATATCAGCTCCGCTATCAGAATAACCTCCAGGTTTCATAGGTTTTTGAATTCCATCTTTTACAGGTGGAAGTTGAGCTTGGTACAATATTGCTATTTTATTCATTGCGTTTTGTTCAGCTTGCAGGTAACGGTCTCGTATAACCGTCAGTTACGGGTTGATATGCGTTAATTTTCGGTTTAGCACAAACTTTAGCAATTCCGAGTGGATTCGGACGTAGTCGAATCCGCCGTAATTGCGGTTATACATTGTTGCCATTAGTACTTTTATTTCCATTTCCAATTCAGTTCGTCAATATATTCAGCTCCTAATTCAGTCACACGTTTTTTGAATTCCGCCTTATTTTCAATCGAGTGTTTTGGCACAATGAGAGATAAGTCAGTTGTTAATTTTATAAAGAAATGGTTTTGAGTCTCAATTAATTCTTTCAATTCAGTTCCGTTTATTCTGCTTTCAGATGTAAAATCTTTGGCATTCACGGAATTTTCATCAAAATCAATTTCCACTGGCTTGTTAATTCGATTTTTATAGTTTTCCTCAACGTGTTTTTTAAAATGTCTTTCGTATCTCCATTTAGAATACAAAGGGTAAAAAGCAAACCATAAAATGGCAGTAATTCCAAAAACTAAAATTCCGATGTAGTTTTCATTTCTTTTAGTCAAATAAAATCCATAGAGCAGAAATAGAATTGGGATTAAAATTCGACTATTTCTGCGTCTCTTTTTGTGTGTTTCAGATTTTGAAGAAGTGTAAAGCTGATACTCTAAAAAATCCGAGTTTGTAAGTTGATAGTTTATAGTCATTTCGTATTAATGGCAACGTTCGATGTATGATTTGTTGCGTGAAAATCCGCCAGGATTTTCAGATTAAGAAACGAAGATAGCAAAAGTGCGAGGATTTTCCGATAGGAAAATCAGAAGCAATGAATTATACATTTTGTTATGGAGCGTTTTACTTTTTTGTTCTGATGAGTAATTCAGAAATATCTACATCAAGAATGATTGCCATTTGTCTGAGAAATTTCAAAGAAGGTTGAGAATCGTTATTACAGATTCTTGAAATAGTATTTGGGGTCTTTGAAACCATATTGGCAAAGTCTTTATGACTAATGTCTTTTTCGGCTAGAATTACTTTTAGTCTGTTAATTTTTATTTTCTTAGTCATGCTAAATACGTGTTTATAACAACAAATTTAGCATTAAATAATACATTTTAAGTGTAAGAGCCTAATTGTCAATTCATTGTACTTTGTTAAAATCAACATATTGAGGATTATTTAATACATAATATGTTGATATTAATTCTTTTTGTGTATATTTGGTTTGTTAAAAATAATTTAATTATGAAAATCAAATATCCAAAAAGCTCGCCATTAGTCAAAATTCCTGAAGAAGCAGAATTTGCCATATTCATAATCAGACAAGAATTAAAAAGTCAAAAATTAACCAATAGTTTTGATGAGATGGGATTCGATGGAAGTATTTGTATTTCTGACTTTAGTGAGCTTATATTTTCAATGATAGGTTTAAATGATAGGTCAGATGAGTTTTATGAGTGGTATGTAGGTCAGTTAAATAGCTTTTGCAAAGAAGTTGATTTGTCCGATGGTACAACTTTGTCAAAACAAGCTTTTGATTTTTATGTCCATTTATTGGTTGAGAAAAGACGAAAAGATGTCAGAAAGTAAGGAGATAATTTTACGGATAGGCTAATGCTCCATAA
>NZ_JABBHF010000020.1 GCF_012910715.1 Flavivirga algicola | reverse complement strand
CCTTTAGATTTGTTTTTATTAAAGATTAAAAAAGGGATTTATAATTATGTTAAAAAGATGGGGTCTGGGGAAGACTCTTACCCTTTAAAATTGTTATTAATTTTAAGGGTAGTAAAAAGAACGGAGTGAACTTGCACGCCCGTTAGTAAACAAGAACTATCTCACGTATTAGTCTCCGTTCTTTAAAACTGGTTACAAAGGACCAAATAGAATCATAGCGTTTACCTATTAAAGGTTTTAGTCAATGTAACCATTAACTTAAAACATAAAATTATGAAAATTAAAGAAACGGTAGGGATCGACATTAGTAAATTGACTTTGGATGTAAGGATTCATAGTAGTCAGGCGTTCAACGTTTTTGAAAACACATTGAAAGGATATGGAAAAATGCTGAAATGGGTGAGAAAGAACACACGTTATTTAAACACGGAAACGATATTTGTTTTTGAACATACAGGACTGTATTCACATGGGTTGTCCGTGTTTTTGTCCGAAGACAATATTTCCTTTGCAGTGATCTCTGGACTGGAAATAAAAAAGTCTTTGGGAATAGTCCGAGGTAAGAACGATAAAATAGATGCCACTAAAATAGCCTTATATGCATATAGGCTCAGGGATGAAATTACTCTGTTTCAAATGCCTACTAATGCAATTAATAAATTAAAACGGCTACTATCACTTCGTGACCGAATGGTAAAGCACAGAGCAGGCTATAAAAATTCATTGGGAGAATACCAGAGGCTGTTTTGTAGAGTTGAAAACAGGATTTTCTTTCAATCCCATAAGAAATTGATCCGATATTTGTCAATTGAGATTAAAGCTATAGAAGGTCAAATGAAGAATATCATTGATAGTAGCTCTAAACTAAAAGAGCATTACAGACTGATAACCAGCATTAAAGGTATAGGTGCTCAAACTGCTTTGTTTTTAATCGTTCATACCAACGGTTTTACGAAGTTTAAGAATGCTCGGAAATTTGCTTCATATTGCGGAATAGCCCCATTTCCATATTCTTCAGGAAGTAGTATTCGAAAGAGGACAAGGATAAGCCACTATGCCAATAAAAAGATAAAGAGTTTGCTGGATATGTGTGCTAAAACAGCCATCCAACATAATATTGAAATGAAATTATATTATGAGCAGAAAGTCGAAGAAGGTAAAAATAGAAGGAGCACAATAAATGTGATAAGAAATAAATTATTGGCCAGAGTTTTTGCAGTAGTACAAAGAGGAACCCCTTATGTAGATATTAAAAAATATGCTGCTTGAAATAAACTAATAAATTTATCGGTAAAAATTTGTTTTAATCATAGAATACGTGAGCATCTTACTTATCTTCTCGTTCCCATTAAATTACCAGTTTTCTGATACGAGATTCAAAGCAATTGCTTCAATATTTTTATATGAAGAATCGCAAAATTATTAAATACTGGGCTAGTATATAAAAAATATGATCGCGGTAAAATATTACCGCAATTTTTTATTAAAAATAAGGCAACTTCCAAACATACAATAATTCAAAGTATGAAGAAAAAGTATAAAGACGAGGTATTGGTTTTATTTGGTAAGAAATTGAAGGAGTTGAGGTTGAAGAAAAAATTAAGCCTTAGAGCCTTGGAAAAAGAGTGTGACATTGATAATAGCTATATAAGTAAAATTGAACATGGAAAAGCCAACATAAGTTTTCATACGATAACAGAATTGGCAGGTGCTTTTAAAGTACACCCTAAAGAGCTCTTTAATTTTGAGCATGAATGGAAAGATGAGGCTTTTATGTGATCTTAGAATTACCTGCTAGTGTCAGTTTTAAACTGGTACCGCCCAAGAGTAAGCCCTAGCTAATCCGTTAAGCACCCTTAGATAATTTCAAAATGAATTAAAAATCCCCTAGATTTGTAAATAAACATACATGGAATATAAAGGACATATATCCTTTATTTTATTGTTAGGTTTCATTTGCTGGACGTGAAAAAATAGAATGAATAAATTTTAAGATTTGGACTTTCTTCTTGTTGGATACATGACCTGTTGTTCCTTAAATTGACCAATTTCCTCCCTTAATGTTTGATTGATATTTTGGATTAGGTCATTTTGGACTTTCATTATTCTTAATAAATCATGCATTGCGTTTAGATTATCTAACTGTTTATATACAATTTGTTCTAAATCTGCTTTAGTATATCTTTTACTCATAGTTTAAATTTATTTGCGAATAACATCACTTTTAATTGATGTAAATTTATAATATTAATTTTAAATACGCAAATAAATTGATGTAATAAGTGCTTTTAAACACGAATTAAATCAACTAATGTTCTGATAATTGTTAATTATATTTGTTTGATTCGTTATTAGATTTAACTTATACGCAATATAAAATGGCTAAAAAAGCAATTAATAGACTAAAAGTTGTTTTGGCAGAGCAAGGACGAACGAACAAGTGGTTAGCAGAAAAATTAGATAAAAATACTGCCACTATATCAAGATGGTGTACAAATGAAATGCAACCCTCTTTAGAATCACTTGTCGAGATTGCCGAGACTTTGAATGTGGATGTAAGGCAATTATTGCTTCCCACCGTAAACAGAACGTAAGTAGGTTATGTTTTGTAAACCGACTTTTAACAAAAAAATGAAAGAGATTAATAGAATTTTAAAACAGAAGCAGGCATTTTGAATAACCTAATATTCATAGGAGGTATTCACGGTGTCGGGAAAGGCACTATTTGCAACAAAATTTGTGAGCAAACGGATTTTGTGTATATAACTGCGAGTGAAATTCTAAGATGGGATGAAATAAGCAAACCTGATAACAAAAAAGTTGAGAATATTCAGAATACACAGGATAGATTAATTGCAGGTCTTGATAAAGCATTAAAAGAAAATGGGAATTATTTATTAGATGGTCATTTTTGTTTATTCAATTCAGTAGGTCAAGTCGAAAAAGTGCCAATGGAAACATTTGAGAAAATTGCACCGAAATTAATAGCAATCGTTACCACTAAAATTGACTTAATTAAAGAACGATTGGAAAAGAGAGATAACAAAGAATATGATTTTGATTTATTAAAAAGTATGCAAACTTCCGAAAGAGAATATGCTCAACAAATTTCGTTAAAACTGAATGTGCCATTTGTTGAAATAAAAGATGGCAATTATAAATCCCTAATTGAGATATTATAATGAAAGCATTGTTGGACACTAATATTGTCATTCACCGTGAAACAAGTAAAATTGTAAACGAAAATATTGGTACACTCTTTCATTGGCTTGACAGATTGCAACATGCTAAGAATGTCCATCCAATAACTGTTGACGAACTCAAACGACATTCGGATAAGGAAGTAGTACGAACAATAGGCATTAAACTTGAGAGTTATCAGGTTTTAAAAACGGTTGCTCCTTTACATGCTGATGTTGAAAGCATAAGTGATGATATTGACACTACGGATAATGATAAAAATGATACTTTGCTTCTTAATGAAGTGTATTGTTCTCGTGTAGATTTACTGATAACAGAAGACAAAAAAATACATCAAAAAGCTCTTTCTCTTGGAATTGATGATAAGGTATTCCGAATTGATTCATTCATTGAAAAAGCAATTGCAGAGAACCCTTCACTTGTCGATTACCAAACACTTTCAGTTAAAAAGGAATATTTTGGAAACATCAACTTAAATGACTCTTTCTTTGACAGTTTTAGAGAAGACTATTTGGGGTTTGATAAATGGTTTAATAGAAAATCAGATGAAGTCTCCTACATCTGCTCATATTTAGGTGTGACAAATGCTTTCCTTTTCATCAAACAAGAAGATGAAACTGAAAACTATTCAGACATTACTCCTCCTTTGCCTCCAAAGAAAAGATTGAAAATTGGAACATTTAAAGTAACGGCAAATGGATTTAAACTTGGTGAGCGCTTTTTAAAAATCATTTTTGATAATGCCTTACAGTTTAAAGTAGAAGAAATCTATGTTACCATATTTGATAAAAGCCCCGAACAAAAAAGACTAATCGAACTACTGGAATACTGGGGCTTTACATTTTGGGGAACAAAAGAATCATCTACAGGAACAGAAAATGTTTACGTAAGGTCTTTTGGAAAACCTGCTGATAAAGACAACCCTAAACTCACATTCCCATTTTTATCGAAAGAAGGGAAAGTATTTATAGTTCCCATTTATCCAGAATACCATACTGAATTATTCCCTGATTCTATTTTGAGAACTGAATCTCCTTTAAACTTTGTGGAGAATGAACCCCACCGAAATGCGATTAAGAAGGTGTACATCTCTCATTCACTCGAACGAAATTTAAGCACTGGGGATTTAATTGTCTTTTATAGAACTGGTGGCTATTATAAAAGTGTAGTTACTACAATTGGGATAGTAGAAAATGTGGTTAATCCATCAACCATAGAAGAATTAAAAACAATTTGTCGTAAACGAACAGCGTTAACAGATGAAGAATTATCAGCCTATTGGGATAGATATAAAAGAAAACCTTTTGTCGTAAACTTTCTTTACGCCTATTCTTTCCCCAATCGACCAAATATGAGCCGACTAATTGAACTCGGAGTTTTAAAAGATAAAGATGATGCCCCAAGAGGATTTAGAGAAATTGGATGGGATTCATTTATAAAAATATATAAAGAAGCATATAAAATATGAAAGTACTATTATCTATAAAACCAGAATACGCAAATAAGATTTTCTCAGGAGAGAAAAAATTTGAATTTAGAAAAAGAGTATTTAAAAATCTTGAAGTGCAAACGGTTGTTGTTTATTCAACAATGCCAGTAGGTAGAATAATTGGTGAATTTTCTATCAAACATATTCACCAAGATTCTCCTGAATCCATTTGGGATAAAACAAAGAGATTTTCAGGTATTGACGAAAATTTCTTTAACGAGTATTATGACGGTAGAGACTTGGCTTTTGCAATAGAGGTTGACAATCCTGTTTTATATGAAGAGCCAATAAATCCGAAAGAAGAATATGCAAACTTCACAGCTCCTCAGTCATTTATGTATTTGTAATGAATAAAAAAAACGAAAACCTAACAATGTGTATAGTGCATAGCTACCCTGCGGGATAGCTACGACACCATACACGGAACGTTGCCCACAATTATGACTCAGCTAAAATTTCACAGTCCTGAATTCGAATTTGAGGGGATTTCTATTCCTGAATTTGATGTTGAATATGGAAAACTCATTAGATTGTGCATTCCGAATTTCGATTCAATGGGGAATAGCTTAGTCCATAGATTTCGATATGGTTTATTAAATCGTTTTGAGGAAAAAATTCCAAAAGCGAAATGGTCTAAGGAATATAAAGAGAGTATATTTCGAAAATCTCTGAAACCGCTTACTGTAGAAAATTACATAACAAAAAAATTAAATATTGACAAAACTAAAGCAAAAGACATAGCTGAATATTTAGAATTGAACCCCAATGAAAAGGTTCGCGACTTAATCTTGGGAAAGAGTAAAGCACTTGCTATTAAATGTGACTTTGAGAAATACGACACATTAGTATTTGATTACTTCGGCGTAGGTGCTATGGATTTTGAGTTTTTGGAAAAAATTGTGGATTTTGAAATTAAAAGAGGAAAAAGAGGCGTAACAATCGACCGACTTGAATACAATCAAGATGAAGAAAAAAATGAGAATATTGAACAATTAAAAATAACTGTGGGCAACAATGTATAACCGCAATTACGGCGGATTCGACTTCGTTCGAATCCATTCGGAATTGCTAAAGTCTGTGCTAAAACGAAAATACAGGCTAATTTAACCGTAACTGACGGTTATACGAGACCGTTGTGCAACATATGAAAATGAAGTTTACGATTAACATATTATTCCTTTTCATCTTCACGTTTTCGTTTTCACAAAATGAAATTACGTATAAAAAAACTCTTTCCGATATCAAAAAATCCTCAAAGATTTTATGCACGAACTTGATAATTCCGAACAAGGATTTCTCAATTGGAATCTACACAGAGGAATGGGAAGTAGAAGACTTGACTATGGAACAATGTGGAGATATAAAAACGGATTCAATAAAGAATTCTAAAATTATTGAAATTCTGAAGTCAAAACATCTTTTGGATAAGTTATATCTGAATATGGAAAATAACGAATATGAAAGTATAAACTCATCTGACAAGTTTGAGTGGAATAAAGCAAATCTGATTGTTGAACTGAATTTCACGCACAACTGGAAAGGAGTTAATCAAGTTTATATTCCAATAAATAATAAAAAACAAGCGAAAGAACTGATTAAATCAATCTGTAAGATATTTGAATCTGACTTTTGCTTTAGAAAATTAAAACGGAATTTATAAAAATACGTTGCACAACAACGTGTCCTATGAAAAGCACTAGTCCAGTTCTTCAAAGTTAATATTTATTTTTTTAATTATCTCATTATGTTGATTTTGAGGTGTTGTAATGTTAATAATTCCGATAGGACTATCAATATTTCAATACCATATAACCTGCTCCGCATCCTATATGTGATCAACTCTAAATCTTGGTCGTCACCAGCATCTTTATGATTTTAAGCTATAATAAACCTGTTCACTTGCTATAAATATGTGATACCTCTATTTAAGGTTTACCCTCGTTGTTTTGCGATACAAGTTATGCTTCTTTTTTGAGCTTTGTTATCTGTTTTATATTATTCTACAACACCTATAGTATAAGGTGTTTCTGTTTTTATTACTGCTAATGTTCTACTTAATAGCTTTCTGGCTACTTCTATTATAATTGTTTTCACGTTCTTTCTATAATAGACCTGCATCACTGGATCGGTCCGTATGGCCTGCCAGGAAGCTTCTATAAAATAACTCCGCATTAAGCGGTGTGCCCGCATGGTTATGCCTGTGTGCCGTTGGTTATCCCCACTTTGATGAATCCCTGGTGCTATACCTACATAACCCGCTAAATGTTTTATAGATCTAAAACGTCGTAGATCTCCTAACTCACTTATAATACCACAGGCAACTATACCGCCTATCCCTGGAACACTACGCAATAAGTAATAATCTTTCTTGTAATGTTTTCTGCAATAGGCACGTATCTTTGTAGAGATATCCCGTAGCTCTTGGTCGATAAACCTAAAAGAACGCAGCCTACTGGACAAGGTTTCTCTTGCTGTAGGGTATTCAAATACAATACCATCCAACCGATTTCTAAACTTATGACTCCAATGATCGTTATCAAATCGCTCTGGGATAGATATCCCAAAATAAAGTAATTGCATCTTGATATGACTTTTTATACGACGGTAGTCTTTAACCAAATCATTGCGGCGTCTAAATAAACTACGTAATTGTTCACGTTCTATATCGGGAATATGGATGCTCTCTAGTCTGTTATCCTTTAATTCCCTTGCTATTAATTGCGCATCTATTTTATCTGTTTTAGTATACTTCTCTTTTCCTTTTCTATGGATATCTGCGGGGTTGACTACTAATGATCGCCAGCCATAACCCACAAAAACACGATGCGAATAATAGCCACAGCAGCCTGCTTCGTAGGCTGTAGATACCTCTAAACCCCAATAATGCCTATCCACATAATCTTTTAATAATTCTGGTTTGGGGGGCATGGCAAAAGTTTTGCCCGTAAATAAATCTGTGGCACAATGAACCTTCCAACTACGTTTGTGAATGTC
>NZ_JABBHF010000002.1:5000-633157 GCF_012910715.1 Flavivirga algicola | reverse complement strand
CCTACCGACCCCGATGCCAGGATCAGTGTCAAACCTGGTAAGGCGAGAAAACTAAATTACCTGAGCCAGCTTAGTGTGGATACAGCTCACCATGTAATCACGGATATTCAGGCCTATCATGCCGAGGGAAAGGACAATCAATATTTAGAAGATATTAGTAACCGATTAAAAAAACGATTGCATGGCCAAGGGCTGATATGGCGAAATTGTTTAGCAGATACAGGTTATAGCAGTGGCGAGAACTATGCTTTTTTAGAGTCAGAGGGTTTACGAAGTTTTATACCTCCCCATGGGACTTACAAGGGTGGTCCAGATGGATTTACATATGATAAGTCACAAGATTATTACACCTGTCCACAAGGCAAAATCATTCCCTTTAAAAAAGAGTTTATAGAGAAAAAGAACAATACTAGGAAAAAGGAATATAGGGCATCAAAGCGGGTTTGTATAGGTTGTCCCATTCGCTCCGAATGTTTAGGTAAATCGGCACAGGAAAAGAAATTTACAGTGACGTTTTATCGAGCGGAGTATGAGCGTAACAATGTTCGTGTAAACAGCTCGGAGGGGCGTTATATGAAAAGTAAACGTCAAAGTACGGTAGAACCGGTATTTGGTACCCTTACCCAATTTATGGGGCTTAGAAAGATAAATACCATTGGTATTGCACAGGCCAATAAGGTGATGCATCTATCGGCTATGGCATATAACCTTAAAAAATATTTGAAATTTATTGGTAAAACCGTGAAAAGTGATGCCCAAGGGATGCATCATTTTGTTTTAGAGTTAAAAGCCTCAATATCACTTCAGATAAGACCTTTAACAGCTTTGAATATTTAGTGGAAAAAAATGCCTTTAAAAACAAAAGCCCTTTAGAAAGGAGCTTTTGGATTCAATTCTACGATTTTTTAATGCTTTGTGCAACGATTACCAATGTTAGCAAAAGTAATTTTCCATTAATATTCAGCCGTAACACTAAATCCGATTCCAACGCTACCTAATTTTTTCCATTCCGCTTGACTGGTCAAACGTGTCACAGTAGCATTTCCTAAAAGTCCTGCTGAAAAGAAAACCTCATTTTCTTTATTTCCTTTGTTTTCCACCAATTCTATGGTCAAAAAGAAATCATCTTCAACGATAATGTTATATTCGGAAAGGTTTAAGGTGAATCCACCTTCTTTGGCATCAACGCTGAAAATAATATTTTGATTTGTTAATTTATTGTTCGGCAATCCCTTTTCTATATCGTACAAATTAAGTCGAAATTTCATTTTCTCTCCTGTATTTGATGTAACGTTTGCGTGAAATTTTGTTAAGTGAATTGGACTCTTTTTTACTTTAATCTTAATTCCAAGTTCATTTCCAAGTTCAGCATTTCTAAAACCGCCTCTCATCATTTTTGACTTGGTTTTATTACCTATAACCTTTTCTTTCAGTTTTTTATTTGAAACTACAACTTCATTCAATTCAATTACTTTTTCTAAAAGCGAAATATTCTTGTTTTCTTTTAATGTTTTGATAAATTCGTTTGCAATAAAAATCCTTGATTCATATCCAATAGATGAAATTTTTATTGTGTCATTTATGAATTCGTTTGGTATTTTGAGAGTAAATTCCCCATTTTCATTAGAAACAGTTCCTTTGTCTCTATTTAGAATTCCAATATTAATATATGGAATTGGTTCATTAGTTTGAGCATTTTTGACTACTCCGTCTGCTGTATTTTGTCCAAATGTAACTAATGTAGTAAATAAGAATAATGCAACAAGTAATACTTTTTTCATCGTTTTAAAATTATCGTCTATGATAATCGTTTTAAAAAATTTAGTATGTTAAAAGTTATTTAATTAATAAACAATTATGAATAATTCTTAAAATTTTCAAAAGATTAATTTAATTCTGAATATTGTCGTTTTTTATGTTCGTTAAGATACATAGTTTACACAAGTTAAAGCTTATGTGTTTACACTAAATTAGTTTCTAACCTTGTCGATTGTTGTTTGTTTCTTAATTGTTTTTCATTAAAGTATCCTAAAAGTACATTTCTGTAATATACTTTCCAAATCCCCTGACCTAGTTCATGAATTCCTACATGTTTTCCTTTTAATGCAGCTGTTAAATATACCCAATAATATGATTTCCATCTAATGGATCCACTTTTAGTTACTTTAAGTACTTTATAGCTACTATCATAATCAAAATGAGGTATTCTTTCAGGGAAGGGTCTACATGAAAAATCATGTATATCAGCAGGTGTTCGCATATCCAAAGCTTCGTGTGGGCGTATATGATTATATTCCTTTACAAAGTGATTTAAACGTCTTTGCTGGGCTTTTAAATCATAGGTAGCAGGTTTAGCACAAGCGGCTTTTAAATCGCGATGCATGCGTTCATGTCTACCGTTTTATTCAGGATGAGCTGGGTCAGAAAATACAGGGGTAATTCCTAGTTCTATAAACCAGTAAGAGAGTTGAGTATAACGTTGTATAGCTCGTACCGATCCAAAAGGACTTCCATTATCAGTATGTATTTGTTTAGGGATGCCATAGACTCTAAAAACCTTTGTAAACTCAGCCTTTGCAGCTTTTAAGGTTTCTTTATAATGCCCTTTGGCAGTGAATAAAAATCGACTTTTAGAGTCTGCGATTGTAAGCGGATGACAGTATATTTTATTGCCCATAAGGAACTTACCTTTATAGTCCGCACTCCACACTTCATTACACGATTTGGGGTCAAAAATAGGATATACAGGTTTTACTCTACGCATTCGTTTTTGAGGGCATACTAAACCGTTTTTTCGAAGAATATTATGAACAGTCACCACCGAGGGTATTTGATCTTTAGTAAACTCTTTAAACAATAAAATTCTTATTTTTTTTGCTCCCCAGAGCTTATGTTTTTCTTTTAACCTTAGAATACTTTTTATAATTTTTTCATTTGTGGTTTTGGGATGTTTTCCAGGTTTTCTAGATTGCTCTTTTAGTCCCTCATAGCCTTGATTTTCGAAGCGATCAATCAATTTATAAGCGGTGGGTCTAGAAATTCCAAAACTCTTGCATAATTCTGTAATGGTATATTTTCCTGTTCGCCATTCACAGATAAATTCAATTTTTTGTTCCATAGTTGTTGTCGTTTTCCAAGGCATGATAATTTGATTTTTCCTTCAAATTATACCTTAAAAAGTGTAAACTATGTTTCTTTAACTTTGTTAAAGGATGTTTGTTTAACGTACCAATTCTGATACCTCGTCAGCTTGCTGCGGGGTAGTTCATTAATCGATTGATTTATTAGCTACAGTTTTAATAGAACTAATCCTCGTACGTCAATTCCTTCCAAAGTTCTAACCCAGAAGCAGTAGGTTGTTTTTTTATAAGATCCATAATTAATTCTTTATTCTCTTTACTAGAAACGTATTCTTTTACTATCTTTTTTAGAATTTTAGAGTTTGGAGTATACCTGCCAAAGTAATTACCATGAAATGTAGGTTTTTGATTAGTCTCATCTATATTCATACCAATTTTCAAATTTTCAGAAAAATAAGCACTTAATTTCACATCTTTTTTCAGGTTAATTACGACTTTTGCCATTACTATAGATAACATTAAATATCCTATATCATTTACCGTTTGATCCTCATCATCAAACGGTATACTAATATAATAATCTATAGCTGCTTCTTCATAAGATTTATTAATCCATTCCTCTATATTATGCAAAGAAAGGCTTTCATTTTCTTTGTAATCACACCAACATGTCAACGCATCTTGACTATAAAAAAGAATTAGTCCATGTACTTTATTCTCCTTAGTCATTATGAAATCCTTGCAACTATTGGTAAGTTTATATTCCATTAACTCCATCCATCCCATTTTGGAAGTGTCAATTTTATTAGATTCTAACATTCCTAATTTTTCTAGTAATATATTACCTAGCTCTGCATATGCATATGCATCTGATTTAGAAAGTCTTTTTGCCCATTTTACAATAGGATGGCTTTTCGATAAATTAGGCTTAAAATCATTATGATGTAACAACCAATTTGTTACTTTGGTATAGAACTCTAGATAATCGGTTTCTTCAGGGTCATCAATAAAGTGATTAGCATCAGGACTTAATTCTCCTTCATAGCTCATCCAGTAACTTATAAATGGCTTTATAGGGATGTCATTATAATTTTCTACGTGTTCGATGTTAATATCTTCATTAAGCACTATTAGATGTTGTGTTTTTTTCTTGAAATTTTTGAAATCTTCGTATTCGTAAAGTTCACAAGCAAAATCAGAAATCTCCGTATATAAGTACGTATTTGTTTTCTTTTTAAGAATTTCTACAAATTCTTTTTCAGTACAATTTTCTGCTAATGCTATATCCAAAAACGATAGGTTTTTATATCTAGAATTGGATTTTTCCGAAAACATTTGCAGACATTTTTTTACTTTATTCATGATATTTATAATTATAATGACCTAATACATTGCTTATAACGTTTAGTATAACCGTCAGTTACGGGTTAATATGCGTTAATTTTCGGTTTGACACAGACTTTAGCAATTCCGAGTGGATTCGGACGTAGTCGAATCCGCCGTAATTGTGGTTATACATTGTTACCACACGTTTTTTATGTTAGTAAGTTTTTTCCAAATTCAATAATTTGAGAAACACTTTCCTTTACTATTTGCTTGTTTCCCTCGTTCACAAAATCTTTCATAAGTTTAGGGCCAAGTTTAGTCATTTTAGCCCATATCCAAGAAACTTTATTAGCAATCCATAATTTTGTCTTACTGGATAAATTATCTCTTAATTCAGTAATGTCATTTTTAATTTCGTCAATTTCTGCTGAATTAGATTCTGTTATATGTTTATCAAGTTTCTTAGTGACTTTTTCAAAATAGTCATCTAGTAAAAGAATATGCTTAGGTTTTAATGGTTTATCTTTTTCTTCATCAACAATTTCAAACTCCGTATAATAGTCATCTCTAAATGATTCTATAATTGGGTCTTCAAATATAGATTTTACAGTATCATACATTTTTAAATACTTAATCCAAGCATTGAAATATTTGCTGATTTCCGTCCCTTGTATCCATAATTCTCTTTTGTCAGTTGTTAATTCAGAATGCGGTGTGTATTCTATTAAAACCTGAAATTGACCTTTAACTCTATATTCTTTAATATAAAAATGGAAATCAGATTCGGTGTCAATATCTGAGAATCGAATTAAATCTTTTCCAGAATCAACATTGATGAAATTTTCTCCGACTTTATTGATGTATGGCTCAAGTGCTTTGAGAACGATTAAAGGTGTTTGTTTTGTTTTATTCACTTTATTTGTCAAATGTGTGGTAACGGTCTAGTATAAGAATAGTAGCGGATTTTTATGCGCTTATTTTTCTGTTTGTTACTGACGTTTGATTTATAATATTCATTTCGTTTAAGCACTTAGACCGCTATTATTTTTATACAATGTTGTGGTTAGTGCTTTTTTCATTTGCTTAATTTCAAAATCCGAAATGCACCTTGGATTACCAACGCAAAAACGATTATTCCGATAATCAAATCAGGTTTATTCGAACTCAACCAATTTACCAAAACTCCTGCTGTTATAACTCCCAAATTGATAATCACGTCATTCGAGGTAAAAATCATACTCGCTTTCATATGAGCCTCGTTTTTGCTCTTTGATTTTTGTAAAATGTAAAGGCAAATTCCGTTTGCAATAAGTGCAAAAATCGAAACGATTATCATTGTCGAAAAGTCGGGAAGTTTCTCGGCTCCGAAAAATCTTCTTAATACTTCCACGAATCCGATTATCGCAAGTGTTATTTGAAAATATCCCGCAATTTTGGCAATTCGTTTTTTTCTAATCAACGTTCCGCCAACTGCAAACAGACTTATTCCGTAAACGAAACTGTCTGCAAGCATATCCAAACTGTCGGCAACCAATCCTATTGATTTTGAAATCAGTCCTGTTGTCATTTCGATAATGAAAAAGGCAAAATTTATGGAAAGTACAGACCAAAGTAGCTTTTTTTGGTTTGCGTTTTCTTTAAATTCCGTTTGGTCGGTTTGTTCGGTCGAGATTTTCTTTCCACCTAAATTCAGTTCGAGAACGGACTTTTCAATTTGGTCAATTTGTCCGCTGTGGAAAACGGTCAGTTTTCGGTTCTGAATGTCGAAGTCCAAATTCGCGATACTTGAAATTCCGTCCAATTTCATTCGGATTAGGTTTTCCTCGGAAGGACAATCCATTTTGGTAATTTCAAATATCGTTTTGTTCATTCAATTTTGTTGGTTTTTCGCATTAACCACAACGTTAAGTATAAGAAATGTAGGGCAGGTGATAAGCACTTTCGTTTCGTTTTATTACTTAGCTAAATATAAATATTTTGCTTTTATCTTTTCTACTATAAACGCCAAATTTTATATTTAGCGGACTTCATTAATATACACAGACCTTTCGGTTTAGCACAAACGCCCTATGTTTTTTATACATTGTTGTGCTTTAGTGCTTTTCTACAATGTTTAAATCTAATGCCATTTTTATAAAATCAGAAATGCTTTTTCCTAAAATAGCCATTCCAGCATCGTGTGGATTTTCTAATTTATATCTTCCTTTAGCAGAACCATTCAGAGCGTAATCAAATCCATCAATTGTTACTATGCACCAATGTTTTTGTCTACATTCAATAATTATTTCGTCAGCGTAAAAAGGCCATCCTCCATCATATTCCGATTTCTTTATTTTTTTTGATTTAAAATCTGGATTTACATTTCGTTGAACTTCATCAATTATTGTTCGTTTATGTACTTTCTTAGGCGTTTCTTGATATTTTGTTGTTTGATTTCTGTAGTCTTTTTTTCCAAAATCCTTTTCGTAAAGCATACCAAAATCATAAGCAGTTGTTGCTGATAATTGCAAACCTTTTTGACCTAAACATTTAAAAATAAACTGTCTTGATAATGCGGAGATAAACTTTTCAAAAACAATAATAATTTGATGACTTATTTTTTGATAAACTTCGTGACTTAAATCGAAGTCCATTAATTTTTCATAATCGTTTTTGTTGAGAATTGTGTTTTCAAACTCCTCCCAAAGTTTTTTAGTGTCAACTCCAATTTTGGTATTGTCAGTAATTAAATCAAAGTTGTGATATCTTGATAATTTACCAAACTCTGAAAGAATAAAGAGTAGTCTCTTTAAATCCGAGTCAGATTGAATAAAATCGTTATCTAAATCAAATTGTGGTCTATTAAAATTTGTATAATAATTTTGAATTATTTCGTTAAGTAATTTTTCTAAATCGTGCCCAAGTTTTCTTAGGTATTTGAAGTTTGGAAGTTTTCCGTGTTTATGAAAATGAGCTGTACAAATGTAGGCTTTCATAAATCTCTCAAATCCTTGTGACAAAAGTTGAAAAGGGAGAAAGTAAAAATCGTTATTGAGATTTATATTTTGTAGTTCGCCAAAACCTAATTTAATAAGCTTGTCAGAGGTTTCAAATTCCTCTAAAAGCGCGAAATATTTTATATTCTCAATTTCTGGCATTCTGTTTTTTATTTCGAATTCAATTCTTTAATACCAAAGTAACATCTTTCACAGACTAACTTAATTTGAGCAAACTCCATAGAATAATCATTCCAACCATCAGTTTTAAGTCTTTCTTTTTCGCATTCAGAACACCAAGCTTGAAAATCGTCATCTTCATCCAATTCCATTCCACGATATGTTTCGAAAGCTTCTTCAAATCCAGTTTTGGATTCTGTATTCAAGTGTTGACAGATAAAAGCTTTTCTTATTTTTCCGTGAATGCTACATTCAATTAATTCGCTCTCAATTTTTTCGGCTTCTTCTTTTGTTATCTGTTCAGTTAAAAGAAAATATTTTTCCAAATGTTCAGAAATTACTCGATAAGTTCCAATTCCACCAATTATGTCAAATGCAATAGAAGTTAATTCCCAACCTGTGTATTTGTCTCCGTCAAAATGTGCATTAGTCAGATTGTCGTATTTCTTTTTTTCTCCGAATTCCTTGACTTTTAAAGTTCGAAATTTTCTCGGTTCAACAGAATCTTTATTAGCCCAAGCCCACATCCAAGTATTTGTCTTTTGCGAAAATGTGCCGACAGGAATGTATTTGAAATAAACCTCTTTATCGTCCGAGTAAAGTCTTAATGTTTCACTCGATTGATTGTAGAACCAATTGGCATAATTGTCAATATCATATTCTTTCTTGAAGCCGTCTTGAAATTCAGTTAATTTTCGACAAATTTTGTCAGCGTATTTTTCGTATTTCAGAGGTTTAAATATCAATTCAGTTCTTTTTTTGCATTAAGCACAACAATAATATAAAGGATATATGTCCTTTATATTCCATGTATGTTTATTTACAAATCTAGGGGATTTCGTATTAACTTAAAATTATTTACGGTAACTTGCGTGTATATTTCTGTCCTAGAAGATTTTGTATATATCTTAGATCTGCCCCATTTTATAAAAGATGAGTTGCAAAGGAATGGCTTAGCATATGAGGAGTCCAATGATGCAACGATGTTTTATATTGTTGGTATTGACTAAGGTATAATTAAAATATCATTGTCGCTTTAAAGTTCCGAATTGATGTTCAATGATTTATTCTTTTCATTTTTTTCAACTCCAATTTTCTTTAATGTTTATTAATAGTAGGCGGTTTTAAGATTTCATCCTTATCAAATATTACAAATTTTGATGCAGAGCAGAAAAACTTAATTTAACACCATTTTGCTATTAGTTATATGGCGTATTTGCAAATGTTGTTGCTTTAGTGCTTAACGAGTTTAATATTACGATTTCCGATTTTTAAAATATAAATTCCGCTTGAAAAATGACCTATATTTATCTTATTATCACTACCATTATATAATATATTCCCCTTAATATCATATATTGTCTTTTCTAAATTGTTATTCAAATCTTCGTTTTTTATGTAAATTATATCTTTCGTAGGATTTGGATAGATACTAGTGTCATTCAATATTGCTTCGGTTTCAGAAATACTTAGTGATGTATCAGTAATTCCTGTTCTTGAATAGTTAGTTACAATTTCCCAAATTATATTTTGTAAATAAGCTGAAAGTTCAGGAGATGGCGTTTGAAAACCTGAAGGAGGGTTGGCCATCAAATCGTTAGGTAAGCCAACAGGGCTTTGATTATAAACACAAGCATAATGAATCATAGTAATAGCATAGGCTCCCAATGAGTTTGGATGTATATTATCACTAAATAATTGGTTGATGTTAGTAATCCCAGGAACTAAATTGAGCTGAATATCATCGTAAATACGAGCCATCATTCTATGACCAGGAATTAAATAAACGGGAGTCGATCCATTTGGTCTGTTTGCATTTGCATAATCCTGCATTTCTTCCCAAAGTGATTCATAATCATCAAGCGTTTGTCTCCACGGTCCATCGCTATCGTCAATATTGGTCCAGGTTGTCCATAAAAGAGTGGCGGCTCCATTACCATTATTGCCATTATTCCATGCGTTATTCACATATAGAGAAAGGTGTTCGTTTGAATTTGTAATTTGTGTAAGAGGAACTGCTTCTGTAATGACTAGTAATTCAAAGTCATCGATATTATATCTTGCAGAAGGAGAAAGGTCATTTTCATGATCCCAGCGCCAAAACATACCTGATCCAGGAATCGTAGCTTTTACAATTTCATCACCAGCCCAAGTACTCCTCAATTCACTTATTAGCTCCACGTATTGGCCAGGCCAAGGTCCAAACAAAGGATCGGTTAAACTATGCCCGCTATGTATCTGTTTAACATCGAGAGGATAGGCCTGTTTTGGTGGAAGTGTTTGTCCGTATGCACTCCCAAAACTAAAAATTAATAAAATAATTGCTTTAATTTTCGTCATATTATTTATGGTTATCATATTTATTGTTTATAATTAAAGTTATGTTTTCAATGGTTTGCTAACACTTGAAATAAAAAGCCGTTTTAATGCTTCATCTTTTTGTGTTAACCATTGTTTTCTGGTTAAAAGATTCTTTATTCTATTAAATTTAATTGTTTATTACATTTAATCTACCTGACAAAGTAAAGTAATCTCTAATACTTTCATTACACTGTTTTCAGTGAAATTAGCTAGGTTATTTATCATGATTTTGATTATATAGCAGCAACGATTTATAATTTAAAGAAGCACCTAAAGTTTACCCTGGATTATGTATTAGAATATACAAAAGGCGGACTTAGATTTTTGATTTGCCTAAATAATCCGTCCATCCAAGGTCTTTTTTTAACGGGTAAAGCTATCTTCAAAACTTTTCTGTTGGTGTTTTCATTGTATCAATTTTTATAGATTAATAAAGTCCAACTCCATAAAAATTAAAAGGTTTTAACACTTATAAATCCTGTCATTCAAACGAAATAAGATTTAATCAAATGGTTATTTTAAAATCTTATGGTCAATCTCGGTTTAAAGTATTGTCATAAATCCCAAATAACATAAATAAGGAGATATCAACTCTTTCTCCTAAATTTTTACGAAGTGTAGAAAAAGCCTTTGTGATATGAGCTTCTACACTTTTAATAGACAAGTTTAAATAATTAGAAATTTCAATATTAGTAAGGCCTTCTTTTCTACTTAAAATAAAAACTTCTCTGCATTTAGGAGGCAACCTCTGAATTTCCTCAGTAATATGTTCTATGATTTTTGCAAATGAATTTTCATCCTTAATTTCAATTGCATTATCTAAGGCTTTAAAATAGGAATGCTCTAAGCGCATTGTTGCCCTTTTTTTATTGTATTGATTTACAAACTCGTTGTAAATTGACCTAAACAAATAATTTTGTAACGAAGTTGAAATATTGATTTTGTTCCTCTTTTCCCAAGTTTTTAAAAATACATTTTGAAGGATGTCTTGAGAAATGTCTTTGTCGTTTGTTAGAGTAAGAGCATAAGCAAATAACCTTTGACTGAATTTATCAACTAAATAAATAAAAGCTTTTTCTTCTCCTTTTTTAAGTGAATGGATTAATGTTTTATTATCAGAATAATTCATGAGTATTTTTGATATATTCTTAAAATTGAGAGATTATAATGCAAATATCAAAAAAAAATAGTTAAAAACTTAGGGTATTTTAAAATTGCTTTGTCTATTAAAAAAAGAAAAACGATTAATGAAACCCAAAGACATAGAAAAAATCATAGTAAAATACCTTACTAATGAGGCAGATTCAAATGATTTGGATGATCTATCTGATTGGATTTCGGATTCAAAAAATGAAAAATATTTCGAGTCATATGTCAAAACACATTATCAATTAAGGGTAGCTATGAATGAACCAGATATTGAAACTATAAAGAAGAATTTGTCTAAAAAGATAAAAAAAGATAAAAATCCATTTCATAAATATAAAAACAAATCTGTTCTTAAATACGCAGCTTTAGTTGCTGTTCTTTTAAGTGTTGGCTATTGGTATAAATGGAGTAACACTATAAATACTAATGAAAATGAAATTCCAACCTCAAATATTTTGATTTCAAAAGAAGCGTCAATTACTATAAAACTAGATGATGGAACTTTAAAAGTAATAAACCCAAAAGAAGTTAAGCAGATAAAAGATAAAAATGGGAATCTAATTGGAAATCAAAGCCAAACAGAACTTAGTTATTTGGAAACTTCTAACCCTGAAAAATTAGTTTATAATACTCTAAACATACCTTATGGAAAGAAGTTTAATCTTATTTTATCAGATGGAACAAATGTTTACTTAAATTCTGGAACTTCTATAAGATATCCAGTAAAATTTCTTAAAGGTCTTAATAGAGAAGTTTTCATAAGAGGAGAAGCCTATTTTGATGTTACTAAAGATAAAGAGCATCCTTTCATTGTTCATGCAGATGATATAAATGTAAGAGTTTTAGGTACGAAGTTCAATATCTCACATTATGCAGAAAATAATAATAGCAACACAGTTTTGGTTGAAGGCTCAGTTGAACTTTATAATAAAGGTGAAGACAATGAGAAAACAAATAACTCAACTATGCTAAAGCCTGGCTATAAAGCAGAATGGGATAAATCCAGTAATGATATATCCATTGAGAATGTAGACACAAGAATTTATACCGCTTGGATAGACGGTAAGTTGATATTTAGAAATACCACATTTAAACAAATAAGGCAGACTTTAGAAAGACAATACAATGTTGTAATTAAAAATAGCAATAAAGAATTAGAAGTACAATTATTTGATGCCACTTTTGATGTGGAAAATATTAATGAAATAATAGAAACCTTCAGTAGAAGCTATGCTATTCAATACGAAATTGTTAATAATGAAGTCTTGATTCACTAACTAATAAAAACGAGAAGTATATGAAAAAAACTAACTAAAAAATTAACCACAATTGATTTGCTTTTAAAAGAAAATCGGAAAATGTTGGCCCATTTCCCGATTTATAAAAAGTGATTTAAAACGAATTTTAAACCAAATACAAAACTAAATTATGAAAAAAATCTTTAACTCATGGAGTATAGATAATCCTGTTCTGAAATTTGATCTTAAAATGAAACTAACATTGTTTTTATTGGTATGCTCTCTATTCCAATTAAGTGCAAATAATTCGTATTCTCAGAATACTAAATTAACGCTGGATATGAATGAAGTTACTGTAAATGATGTTATTAGAGAAATAGAATCATTGTCTAAGTTTAAATTTTTATATAATCGAAGAGAAATTGACTTAAATAGAGTTGTTTCAGTTAAAGTAAAGAAAAAAAGAATCTCAAAAATACTGAAGACTCTTTTTTTTGAAACAAGCACAAGCTTTGAAGTTTTCAAAGAACAGATTATACTAAAAAGAGATATAGCTAAGGAACTGCCTAATGTATCTAACGAGGCTATAATACTTCAATCTTCGGTATCTGGTACTGTTACAGATGCAGCAGGTGTTCCTCTTCCTGGAGCAAGTATTCTAGAAAAAGGAACAGCTAATGGAACATCAACAGACTTTGATGGAAAATACGATATTGAAGGTGTAAAACCAGATGGTGTGCTAGTATTTAGTTACCTAGGCTATAAAAGTCAAGAGGTGTTAGTGGACAACCAATCCATTATTAATGTAGTGATGGAAGAAGATGCATCCTCTTTAAGTGAAGTCGTAGTGATAGGTTATGGGGTGCAGAGAAAATCAGATCTTACGGGAGCTATAACATCAGTAAAAGCTGAAGATTTCACCCAAGGAGCCAATTACGATGCTTCACAGTTATTAAACGGAGCCGCTTCTGGTGTAAATGTAAGTCAAGTAAGTTCTGCACCTGGAGCCGCTTTAAAGATACAAGTGCGTGGTGCTGGTTCAATAAATAGTGATAATTCAGTACTCTTTGTAGTTGATGGCTTGCCAGGAGTAGATCCTCAATCTTTGAGTCCAGGAGACATAGAATCAATAGATATCTTAAAAGATGCATCTTCTGCAGCAATTTATGGAACAAGGGCAGCTAATGGGGTTGTTTTGATTACTACCAAAAAAGGGAAGGCAGGAAAAACCTCTTTAACTTATAGTGTATATACAGGTTTTCAGTCCGTTGCAAAAGATTTGGACGTCTTAAGAGCCCAAGACTATGCCGATTTGGTCAATTTTAGAGCACCAGGCACCTATACAGCAGAACAGATTGCAGGGTTTGGGCAAGGTACTAATTGGCAAGATCAAATCTTTCAAAATGCTACAGTACAGAATCATCAAATCTCATTATCAGGGGGGAGTGAAAAAGGGAATTACTACTTAGGTCTAAATTATTTCGATCAAGGAGGTATTGTAAAAAGTTCTTCGAGTAAAAAATATAATATACGCCTTAACCTACAATCAAGACCCGTTGATAAACTCTTACTTTCTGTCAATGCAAATTTTACAAGGCAAACAAACAACGATATTCTTTTTTCCAATGGAGCCAATGAGGGAGCAGGCCCTATCAATTCCGCCATTCAATTTGACCCGACTCTATCTTCAGGTTTAGATGAAAACGGTAAGTACTTTTTAAACCCAGCCATTGCTTTAGATAACCCTTTGGCATTAATTAATGGAATAGATAATCAAACGGTTTTCAGTAGATTTTATGCTTCATTAAATGTAGATTATGAAGTTGTTGATAACGTTACAGCAACACTTCGTTTAGGAGGTGAATCTAACTCAGCACGAACAGATTTATATAAAAACCGATTAACCATAGAAGGTCTTGGTAATGGAGGCTCAGCAGAAGTAAGCACTAATGAGTACACACATTGGCTGGTAGAAGCTTTGTTAAAGTATAGTAATACATGGAATGATAAACATAATTTTTCAATTTTAGGAGGTATTACTTTAGAGGAGTTTTTAACACGAGGTTTACGAGCGGAGGCTGGAGGTTTTCTTACCGATGGTACAGGAACTAATCTGTTACAAGCTGGTAATGGCGAACTAAATGATAATGTGTTTAGTAGTAAATTTAAAAATCAACTTAACGGTTTTATTGCCAGAGCGACCTATGACTATGAGGGAAAATATTTTTTAACAGCCTCATTTAGAGTAGATGGTTCTTCAAGATTTGCACCCGATAATAAATATGCCTTTTTCCCTTCTGGCGCTATTGGTTGGAGATTGAGTAAGGAAAGTTTTCTAGAAGACAACAAAGTTATAAATGATTTAAAACTGCGTATTGGCTATGGTGAATTAGGAAATCAGGGAATCAATAATTTTGAAACACGACAAACGCTGGTGTCCTCTGGCAGTAATTCTGTTTTTGGAGGCGCAGTAGCCCAAGGGGTTGTTGCAGCACGTTTACCAAATCCCGATTTGAAGTGGGAAACTACGAAAGAGATAAACGTGGGTATCGATTATGCTCTAGTGAACAATAGAATTTCTGGTTCAATAGATTATTTCAACAGAAAGACCTCAGATCAACTTTTTATTAAACCGCTACCAGCAGTAGTTGGTTTTAGTGAAGTTCGTACTAATATTGGAGAAGTGCGTAACACAGGGATTGATTTTAGTTTAAGAACTTACAATATTGATAAGGAAGATTTTAAATGGAACTCAAACCTTACATTATCCTTCTTAAAGAACGAAGTTACTGAATTACCTGATTTCACCCAAGAGATCGTAGGAGGTAGAATAGGAACTTTTATTAGCCAGTATTCTTTGGTACGAGAAGGAGAGGCTTTACAATCGTTCTACGGTTATGAGATTGACGGAATTTTTCAAACAGGCGATGACATAGCAGGGTCGGCTACACCTACTTTTTCTCCTGGGATGCCTCGTTTTGTAGATCAAGATGGTGATGGTGATGTAGATGGAGATGATCGTGTAGTCTTAGGAGACCCTTTCCCTGATTTTACGTTTGGATTCAACAATTCATTTAAATATAAAAACTTTTCATTAGAAATATTTCTACAAGGAGTTCAAGGTATTGAGACCTTAGATGCAAACGTTACAGAAGCATTATACCCTACCAACGATTTTAGAAACTCAATTTCTAAATATTATACAGAACGCTGGACAGCTTCTAATCCATCAAATACATTCCCTTCTGGAGAAAACCCAAGTTTGTACGGAGGAGCAAGGGCTATTAATTCCCTAACCATAGTAGATGCTTCCTTTATAAGGCTAAAAAACATTACTCTAGGATATAATGTGCCTGTAAAAGATACATGGGGAATTTCATCACTGGGGCTATTTATTGCTGCCGATAACTTATTTACTATTACTGATTTTGATGGGTATGATCCCGATGCAAGTTCTGAAGGTTTAGACCCCAATGAGGGTTCTGGTGGAGGAACTTTTGCTGTTGCCCGAGCTTCATTTAACAGCTATCCATTGGCAAGAACAATTCGTCTAGGTTTTGATATTAAATTTTAAAAGAAATAGCAATGAAAAAATATATAATAATAACACTAACAATTTTTCTGTTTTTTAATTGTGAAGACTTTCTGGAAGAAGAGGTTTTTACAGAAAATGATCCTTCTGTTTTCTTAACAAATAAAGAGGGGGTAGATGCACTCTTAACAGGAGCATATAGCAAATTTGTACTTACTAATTTTCCAGGTAATGATTATTTCTGGTTACAAGAAGTAAACACAGATATTACATGGGAGACTGGTGGAGGTATCAACAGGGTATTATTCCCTTTGATAGAATTCACTTGGGATCCCAATCAACCTTATTTCGAATGGCAGTATGTGAAATTTTATGAAGCTATCGCTGCTTCTAATAATGTTCTTTCGGTTATAAAAGGGCTTGATAATCTCGATGATGCAACAACACGTCAAATAGAAGCCGAAGCCAGATTTATAAGGGGAACATCATATTACATACTTCATGATTTTTTTGGCCCAACACCAATTATTGAAGTGCCAGAGGGAGCTAGCTTAGATGAAATTGAAGCCATTGGTAAAGAAACACCAAAGGCAACTGAAGAGCAATATCGTACTTATGTACAAGGAGACTTAATGTTTGCCGCCGAAAATTTGGAATTTGGAGGCGTTTCAAGTAGAGCAAATCGAGGAAGTGCGCTTGCTGTATTAACGAAATTCTACTTAAACAATAAACAATGGACTGAAGCTGCAACTAATGCGCAATTAGTGATTCAAGGAGGAGGCTATGAACTTTATGATGATTTTGTAAATCTTTTCTCGGTTGCAGGAGAAGGTAATAATGAGTACATATACCGTTTCGAAAATTTGGTTGGGTCAAATCAACAGCATCCGTATATGCCGTTGGCCTTTCCTCCTAATTATCCGATTCAGAGTAATTGGGCAAATTTTGGAGCACAAGCACGAACTTATACAGCATTTTATGAGACTTTTGATTTAAATGATGTTAGAAGAAATAGTTTTATACGTGAGTATACACCAACTACTACAGGAGTACTAACTCCTTTAGATAGAGACACCAATGGTAATGCCCTAGATGACGTTAGGAGTTTTAAATATGTACCAGACCCCAATGCAGCAGGTCTTTGGAATGGGAATGATGTTCCTTTTGTTCGATTGGCTGATATTATACTCTCTAGGGCTGAGGCATTGAATGAGCTGGATGGACCGACCCAAGAAAGTATTGATTTAATTAATGAGATTCGTAATCGTGCTCAGGCCAATGAGGTTCTTTTAACCGATTTTGCAGACAAAGAGGCTTTGCGTGATTTTATACTTGCTGAACGGGGTAGAGAATTCTTTACTGAAAGTTTGCGAAGACAAGATTTGATACGTCATGGAAAGTTTATAGAAAGAGCAATTGCAAGAGGGAAACCAGCTCAGGCTTTTCATGTGCTTTATCCTTTTTCACAAGCTCAGGTTGACAACAACCCAAATTTGGAACAGAACCCAGGATATTAGTATAAATGGTAGTACTTAAAATAAAACTACATCCAATCAAGTGAGAAAGAATATTGGAGTATTGAAAATTATGCTCCAATATTCTATTCACGTAATGATTTTCACATAACCGTGCATGGAAGCACACTTAAATGATATCACGAATGCATTTGCAATTCATCAAAATCTAGATAAAATGAATAGGACAACACGAAGTATTATATTTTTATGCCTCTTCATATGGGGATGTAAACATAAAGAAAAGGAAAAAGAGACTCATGTTATTCCATCTCAAGGAAAAACAAATGTCGTTTTCATTTTGGTAGATGATTTAGGGTGGAAAGATTTGGGTTGCTATGGCAGTACATTTTATGAAACACCGAATATAGATAAATTAGCATCAAAAAGTGCCGTTTTTGTAAATGCATATACTCCAAATCCAGTGTGTTCGCCAACACGAGCTGCTATTATGACAGGTAAATATCCTTCGCGAGTTGGTATTACAGATTGGCTTCCTGGTCATGATCCTAAGGATAAACCTTTATTAGGTCCGCAAGACCTAAACCAATTACCTTTAGAAGAAGTAACATTTGCAGAAGTATTAAAAGAAGCAGAATATAAAACCTTTTTTGCAGGGAAATGGCATTTGGGTGATGTTGGCTTTTTTCCAGAAGATCAAGGTTTTGATATTAATAAAGGAGGTCATCACATGGGGCATCCCTCAGGGGGTTATTATTCACCATATAATAACCCAAAACTAACTGATGGTCCTGAAGGAGAATATCTTACAGATAGATTAACCATTGAAGCAATGTCTTTTATAGATACTAATAAGGATAACCCATTTTTAGTCTATTTGGCATATTATACTGTTCACACACCTATAGAAGCCAATAAAAAATATCTTAAAAAGTTTGAGGACAAAAGAAAAAACTTAAAGGACACGCTTATCATCAAACAAAAAGAAGGGCCTAGTAAAACCATTATGAATCAATATAATGCAGAGTATGCTTCAATGATATATGCTTTAGATGTTAATGTTGGAAAACTTATTAAAAAGTTGGAAGATTTAGATTTAATGGATAATACGTTAATTGTATTTACATCTGATAATGGAGGATTAACAACTACGGAGAAAAATTATAATCCCCCAACGAGTGTACGTCCTTTAAGGGCAGGAAAAGGTTGGGTATATGAAGGAGGTATAAAAGTCCCGCTAATTATTAAAAAACCAGGAAAAACAGAGATGAAAAAAATAGAAAGTGATGTGATAAGTATGGACTTATTCCCGACAATTTTGGATGTTTTAGAGCTACCACAACGCCCAGATTTGCATATAGACGGTTTAAATTTAAATGTTATCATGGGGGACGAAGATTTTGATATACATGATGCGCTGTTTTGGGATTATCCTCATTACCATTCTAGTGGTTGGACACCAGGTCAGGCCATAAAAAAAGGAGATTGGAAACTCATTTATTTTTTTGAAACGAATACCTGTGAACTTTATAATGTAAAGGAAGATATTTCTGAAAGTAATAATCTAATTAATCAATATCCTATGAAACTAGAAGAGTTGAAACAAAAATTGGAGACTTTCAATAAGAGAATGAAAACAAAATCACCAAAAGAAAATAGTGTAAAATAAGCTCTTTGAGAAGTTTATATAACCATTTAAGTAGTTAGTTTAATTTTAGTTTAACAGGAAAGGGTAGTCATTATAGGAGTTTTGGCTACCCTTACCTTAAAATACTTAGCCAAGAACAATCATGAAATTAGCGGATAATTATATGAAATGTTTACAGGGTATTTTCCTTCTTATAATAAGTGTATTTGGATTATTTTGCAATGATAGCTATTCTCAAAGTGTCCCCAAATACTATCAAAACCCAATATTATCAGGGTTTTATCCAGACCCCAGTATTTGCAGAGTTGGAGATGACTACTATATGGTAAATTCTTCTTTTGAGTGGTTTCCAGCCATTCCAATTCACCATAGTAAAGATTTGGTAAATTGGAAACTAATTGGTCATGGTCTCACAAATAAAACCCAGATAAATATTCATTCTAACGTCAATAATTCTCGAGGTATTTATGCCCCAACAATTCGATATCATTCAGGAATTTTCTATATTATTTCTACTTGTGTAGAATGTGGTGGTAATTTTTATATCACCTCTAAATCTCCAACAGGACCTTGGTCTCATCCAATTTGGTTAGAAGAAGCACCTGGGATAGACCCTTCTCTTTTTTGGGATGATGATGGACAATGTTATTACATAGGAAATGAAAACGTAAGTGAGAATACCAGAAGATGGATTGGAGAATCATTCATTTGGATGCAAGAAATTGATTTGGAAAAAGGGAAACTTATTGGAGAAAGAAAAACACTAACCTATGGTCACGCTATAAATGCACGTTGGACAGAGGCACCACACTTATACAAAATCAATGGTAAATATTTGCTTATGGTTGCAGAAGGAGGATCTTCACATAATCATGCTACTACAGTTTTTCATAGCGATAATTTATGGGGGCCATACATAGCAGATCAAGCAAACCCTGTGTTTACACATCGACATTTAGGAAAAAACTACCCTCTTTGGGCTGTAGGTCATACAGATTTGGTGCAAACTCAAAAAGGAGATTGGTGGGCGGTGTTACATGCTAAACATAGAGTTGATGGGTATTCTATTTTAGCAAGAGAAACTTATTTGGTATCAGTTACTTTTCAAGAGCAAACCCCTTTATTCAATCCAGAAATCGGCATTTTAGAAAGTAAAAATATGTGCCCTGATTTACCATGGTCTCCGAATAAATTAAATAACACTATTGATAATTTTCAATCTAATGAGTTAAATTCTGAATGGAACTTTTTAAGAACGCCCCAATATAAATGGTATAGTTTCAAGGAAGACGAATTAGTTTTAGATGTTCGACCCAAAAAAATAGAGCGTTTATCTAATCCAAGTTTCATAGCTAAACGTGTTACTAATCATGAATTTATTGCAAAAACAACAATGAAGTTTAAGCCCAAAAATAAACATGAAAAAGCTGGAATTGTGTTGTACAGAAATGCAAATTCTAACTTCCAGTTTTTAAAGCAAAAAGATTCCATAGTATTAATAAAAAATACAATTGAAGGAAAAAAGACTATTGCTAAAATAAAATTTAAAAGTACACGTGTTATCCTTAAAATAGAAGCGTATAAACCTAACCTAGCTACATTTAGTTTTAGTGAAGATGGTTTGAAATTTGAGCAGGTAGGAGAATCCCAAGACCTTTCAAACCTAGCTGATGAAATAGGAGTAAGGTTTAATGGTTTATATATTGGAATGTATGCAACTAGCTCAAATAAACTGTCAAAAAATAAAGCTTATTTTGATTGGTTTGTGTACAAATAAGAGAACAATCAAAATGATTATTATGTAATTATCACTAATAATATTAGATGACGGGCTATAGATTTAGTTCTGTCACCCCGTCTAAATCAGGTAAAATAAAAATTTCGATAATTATTTGATTGTCAGTTTTTTTAATATTTATTCATGTCATTTTGTTTGATGTCAAACAATAGTTTTTTAAAACACGATTTGTACATTTTGCTTTTAGAAAAAAACACTCATTTTCTAATTAGGTAAAGATACGGTTTGATCTTGAGCGTAATAATCATGAGCACTTGTAACACTCACCCACCAGTAGTAAATTTATAGATTCAACTTTATAGCCATTAATAGGTGATAAAGAGGTGTTTATGGGTAAGTGTTCAACTTCTCCACAAGTTCAGAAAGTAATGCTTCAACAGCTTGTATTTTCCTAATAATACCCATAGAACAAATTTATTACAACTTTGTTGCAATAACAAATGTTATATTTATATTTGCAACTAAGTTGCGTTAAAAAGCATTTAATGAGATTAATTACTAAAAAACCCGATACCTTAGGAGCAATAGCAAGTACTTTATGTATGGTACATTGTATAGCCACCCCATTACTATTTATAGCACATACTTGTGCCGAACATGGTTGCTCTACAACTCCTACTTGGTGGAAAAGTTTAGATTATTTTTTCTTATTCATTTCTTTCTTTGCAGTATATAGATCTACCAAAACCACCTCTAAAAACTTTATGAAACCTTTATTGTGGTTGAGCTGGAGTGCTTTATTTCTAGTTATTTTAAATGAAATGTTAGGCATTTATCACGTACCAGAGGGTCTTACATATACACCTGCACTAGCATTAGTAGCTCTGCATTTGTACAACTTGAAGTATTGTCAATGTAAAACAGAAAATTGTTGTATAAATCATGGATAAAGAACACATAGAAATAATAGGCAATAATCATATGGCTTCGAGTGTTGAAACGCCTTTACGCTTAGACGCTTTTGATAAATCTGATAATGAAAAAATTAAAAATATTGAACATCATTTTGAAATAATAATGAAAGAGTTGGGCCTTGATTTAACAGATGATAGTTTATCAGGCACACCTTATAGAGTAGCCAAAATGTATGTTAAGGAATTATTCTATGGCTTAGATCCTAAAAATAAACCCAAACTATCAACTTTTGAAAACAAATATGGTTATAATAAGATGTTGGTGGAACAAAATATAACCATAGACTCTGCTTGCGAACATCATTTTTTACCAATAACTGGTCATGCTCACATTGCTTATTTACCTAAAGACAAAGTTGTGGGACTTTCAAAAATAAACAGGTTGGTAGATTATTATGCGCATCGTCCTCAAGTTCAGGAACGCTTATCATTACAAATCTTAAGAGACCTTCAAAATGTTTTAGAAACTAAAGATGTGATGGTCATGATTTCAGCAAAACACTTATGTGTGTCTTCAAGAGGTATAAAAGACAAAGATAGCTTTACTACCACTGTAGAATATGGAGGTTGCTTTGAAAACAAAGTATATCGTGATGAATTTTTAAATGTTATTAATAATCAAACACTATAATAATGATAACAAAAAAACAGGTAATAGATGCCCAAATTACTTGAGGAGAAGGCGTTGTTAAAATTGGTTCACTTAAAGAAACTAGGTTAGAATGTGAAGTATTCACCAATGTATTTTTAGATAAACTTTATGCTTTTAAAGAAGGAGCTATATCGTTTAAACTTGAATGCTCAGGTAAGGAAAACAATAAACTAAAATAAAAGTAAAGACAAATAATTATGTCAACAATAAAAATAGGAATCATTACCGTAAGCGATAGAGCAAGTGCCGGGGTTTACGAAGATGTAAGCGGAAAAGCCATCATAAATACGTTAAACGATTATTTGATTTCAGATTGGGACGATGTTTATAAAATAGTTCCTGATGAACAAGACATTATTGAAAAGGCGATTATCAATATGGCCGATAATGAAAAATGTTGCTTGATAGTTACAACAGGAGGCACTGGACCTGCAAAAAGAGGTGTGACACCAGAGGCTACCGAAGCTGTATGCGATCGCATGATACCAGGGTTTGGTGAGCTTATGAGAGTTGAATCTTTAAAGTACGTACCTACGGCTATTCTATCTAGACAAACCGCTGGACTAAGAGGAAGTAGTCTAATTATCAATTTACCAGGAAAACCAAAGTCAATTAGAGAATGTTTAGATGCTGTTTTTCCTGCTGTTCCTTATTGCATTGACCTTATGGATGGGCCATTTCTAAAATGCGATGAAAACGTCATAAAGCCATTTAGACCAAAGAAAAAATAAAAGACCCAAACCAAAATTATGGAAGCAATCATTACCATTGTAGGTTTTTTAGGAGCTGGAAAAACGACACTTTTAAAGTACTTAATTGATGATTTTAGTGATAAAGGTTGGCATCCATTTATTATTCTCAATGATTATGAAAATGCCAATATGGATACGCAACAGTTTACCAAACAAATTGAGCAAAAGACTATTAAGGCCTTAAGTGGTAGTTGTATTTGTTGTAGTGGCATTATGGAGCTTAGAAATATAGTGAATAGAATTCCTGAACGAAAAAAAGGCATCACCCTTATTGAAGCCAATGGTACCTTTGATGCGTGCTCACTTATTGAATTTCTTGGTGTTGGTCTTAACGATAGGTTTCTTCCTCCTATTCAAATATCTGTAGTTGATGTAAAAAATTGGCAACAACGTGGAAAGCATAACGAACTTGAATCTAATCAAATTCAAGTATCATCACTTATTGTTTTAACGCATCTAGAAAATATACCATTAGATAGGAAATCTAAAGTTATTCAAGAACTTAAAGTACTCAATCCAACATCTAAAATCATTGAAATAGATGACATCGAAGTAGAGCTGCTTCCTAAGCTTTTACCATCTACCAATACCGCTAAAGAATTCGAACATTTAAAAGCACATTGGGCTTCTTGTTCAACAGATTTACCCAATCTACCTCATAGAGACAGTATTTATAAAATTTGTGCTTCGCTACCAAAAAGTATACTTCGAGTTAAAGGTTGTACCAAAATTGGGCACGATGAAAATTATACTTATTTTGAACGAAAGCCTGATGGAGAAATACATATTAGGCCATTCAATGGTATTCCTGTAACTGGTGCAAAACTTTTAACCATTGGTCCAGGAAGTACACCTTTTATACTTAAAAAGGCTATAAAAGTAAGTTTAGTATAAGGAAATCAAGAAGTAGATTCTTGTGCTTTTTCCGCATTTTTAGAAAAAATGAGCTTTGGTTTAAACCACTGAAGCTAAATTAAAGACAACGAATTTATTTTAATAAGGAAGAACTCCAATGTGCTAATCTTTATTAAGTCGTATTATCGATTTTGTAGCTATTACAAATAGTATTTGCACTGCTTGTAGTTAACGAGTATTTACAAATAGAGACTTAAAATTTACAAAACAAAACACCTTTTTTTTTAATAATCATTTACTTGCCATCAAACTTTAAGCTTCAATTTTTAATTTAAAATGAATATTAAGATTTGTTTATCGGAATTTTAGAACAAAAATTAACATGCTTTTTAATAATATATAGACAAATATCAGCTTATAAATTGAAGCGTTAATTATAGAAAAAAGAATTTTATGAGAAAAAGAATTACGCTAATACTTGGAATTTTATTGCTTTTTTTGGCAAGCCAATTAAGTATGGGCCAAGTTAGGATACCAAAAATTGACATAGAAGATTTTACAGGTACCGAAGAACAAGCCATGGAAAAGATGGCAACCTTACAAGAACTAATAACCCAAGCAGAGAATGAAGGGTTTGATGCTACTAAGGAAAAAATGGCAATAAGTTTAGCAGAGGTATTCCTCTTTTATGCCAAATGGGATGAAGATAACAAATCTTCATTAGTATCAATGTTTGATGGTTTACATAACTTTCATGAAACGACTCCAGAAAAGTTAGCCGAGAATTTAGCAACTTATGAGAGAAGTGCAGTAATCACAGTTTTAGATGAATCGATTGCTACGTTAACTGGTATTATTAATGGAGATATAGTCAGAAACCCTATTCCTAATATCGATTGGTCACAAATATCTTATAATGGAAATCAAATGATATTTGATGGTAAACCTATTTATCTGGCTGATTATAGTGGAAAGCAAGGGACAGCAGGACCACATAAACTTACAGATTTTTTTGGATCTTACGGAGGAGATTACGTAGACCCTAGACATGTCTCAAAAGAAGACGGAACCATTGTACCATGGTTAAGAAACGAACTAACAACCAAGCCAAGCGGTAATTTTGGAACTTTCTTTTTTGGTCATAGAAGAACGCCAGATTGGTTGCTTCAAAAATATCCAGAGATAGAAACAGGACGTGCATATTATACTGCTTATGATATAAGCCATCCAGGAGCAAGAGAAGTTGTAGGAAAACTTTGCGCGGGCATTGTGCCTCTTACAAAAGGTAAAAATTACACCAAGCAAGGTTATATGTTAACTAACGAGCCACATTGGAATTTATCTGGTACTTGGCAAGTGGTTGAATTTTCAGAACATGCTAAAGATAGTTTGAGGAATTGGTTAGAAAATAAACATACAGATATTGCTAACCTAAATACATTATGGGGCAAAAACTTCGCAAGTTTTGATGCTGTAGAAATAGATGATTTTCCAATGCCAACCAGCGAAAGAGGAAAGCCCATCTGGTACGATATCATGAAATTTAACCAAGATAGAGTTACAAGTTGGTTCAAATTTTTTAATAATGAAGTATTAAAACATGACCCAGATGCAAAAACACATATTAAGCTAATACCTGGTATGTGGTCTGGAAATGGTAGACACAATGGTTTAGATTTTGAGGCATTGACAGATATGACTGTAAATATTGGTAATGATGCTGGTGCCAAAAATTCATTAAGATGGGGAGCGCCAAAGCCTTGGCAAGATCGTTATCATTATTCATGGAGTGATTTTGCAATGTCTTATGACTTCTTTAGATCCGTATCCCCTAACAAAGTTAATTATAACTCTGAAAGTCATTTTATACAGTCAGGAGGTTTTACAGACCTGTTTTTAGACCCGTCATATGTGCGCTCTGTAAATTGGCATGCTATACTTCAAGGTATGAATTCAGCTAAAACATGGTACTGGCCAAGAACCACAGATGGTGGGTATAATAGCAATGAATTTGAAGTGGCAGGTTCTATAGTTCAGCAACCAAGAGCCGTCTTTGAATTGCATTCAACATTTATGGATCTCAATGCAAATTCAGAGCATATATCAGCCTTACAACATATAAAACAACACATTCGCTTATTTTACTCAGAAACCTCGGCTATAAATAAGTCCGATCATATGAGTGGTTTGTTCGAACTTTATGAGTCCTTATATTTTGAAGGACAATCTATAGGATTTGCTACAGAGAACATTATTAAAAAACAACCAAATTCAAATTGGGATGTGATTGCTGTATTCCAAACAGAATATGTTACCGAAACAGAACTCGATGCATTACAATTGTATTTGGATAATGGAGGTACAGTAATTATAGATGCCATAAGTTTAAAAAAGGACGAATACGGAAGGAGTTTGACTAAGACCCTAAATACAAACAATGGAGGTGTTTTACTCTCTGCATCGTCAACGGAAGATTTTACAACAAAAACATTAAACTTAGTAAATGATAAGGGACATTCACCAATTTTTACATTGGCAGAAACCAATGATATTGGCAAAAAAGGGTGTGTATGGAGAAGTTATGTTAGTAATGAAGGCGAAAACATTATAAATATTATTAACATAGGAAAAACAGAAGCTACATTAGAATTAGGTTTAAAAGGAAATAGTAATACTTTGATCTGTACTAACTTATTAACAGGGGAGAAATTGGATGATAATTTCACCATGCAACCAGAAGTGGTCTACTTGTTTTCAGTAAGAGAGCGCACGGTAGAGGACAATCGATTTACTATTACCACAGCAGGTGAAACCTGTCCAGATCAAGATAATGGTAAGATAAATATAGTTGCAGATATAGAGCAGGATTACGTAGTAACCTTTGATGGCACAGATACAAGTTTTACAAAAGATATTGCTCTAGAAGGGATACAACCAGGGACATACGAATTATGCATCAAGGTAGAAGGGTCTGCAGTTATTAAATGTTATAATTTAGAGATAAAAGCCGCTACATCTGTATCGGGTACTTCAAAAGTTGATAATAAGTCTGGAACCATGTCTGTTGAAGTAGAGGAAGGTACGGCACCTTACACAGTTTTAATAAACGATGCGGTTGCTTACCAAACCAGTGCAACATCATTTAGTGTGCAGGTAAGCCAAGGTGACGAAGTACAAATAAAAACAGACGTAGAATGCGAGGGGCTTATGCTAAAACGTGTAGACTTTCTAGATAATATAAAAGCATACCCTAATCCAACAACAGGAGTTATCGAGTTAGATATACCCGTATTGGTAGAAAGTGTTTCAATAAATATTTATGGGTTGCAATCCCAGATTATTTCGTCTCAGGTATATCCTGTAGTTTCAGGAAAGGTACAAATAAATTTAGAAGACAAACCAGATGGTATTTACTTTGCAGAATTACTACTGGATAGACCTGTTAATGTAAAAATTGTAAAAAAATAAATTGACAAAGATGAAAAAGATAAGCATAATAAAAACCGTAGCATTAATATTTACCGTAGCACTTATATTTTCATGTAGCGGAGGAGGAGATGATGCATCACAAGACGATCAGGCACCAGGAAAGGTAACAACGTTAACTTACCCAACCAATAACTTACTGTGCATAGATAATACCATTGAATTTGAGTGGGGTGCATCTACCGATCCAAATGGAGATGTTGTATTTTATGTACTAGAGATAGCCACAAAGAATGATTTTTCAGATGCAGAGACATTTACGCTTAAAGAGGAAACAATAAAATCCGTAACGCTTGAAAGGGGCAGAGCTTATTTTTGGCGTGTATTGGCTAGAGATAGTAAAAACTTTAAAAGTGATTACTCAGAGGTTTATCAATTTTATACAGAAGGTGATGCAGAGGAGAATCACTTGCCTTTTTCGCCAGTATTGGTAGCGCCAGCGAAAGGGTCTGGTGTATCAGTGGCTTCAATAGATTTAGAGTGGAAAGCAACAGATGTAGATGATGATGATTTAACATTTGACGTGTATTTCGACACTGCAAATCCACCAGTTTCTAAAGTGGGAGATAATCAATCTGATAACAAAAAAAATGTTTCCCTAAGTGCGTCAACTACATATTATTGGAAAGTTGTCGCAAAAGATGGAAAAGGAGGTGAATCCATAGGACAAATATGGAGTTTTAATACCGATTGATTAGTAGTATTTTGTTAATTATTTAGTAGTTGCAGTAAGATAGGTGCTTTTTTAAGCACCTATTTTAATTAACAAAGCAGTAAATATTGCAGATTATCTTTTGTTAAGTTTTTTTAACGATTCATAGAGTTCTTGCCTAGTTTGAGGTTTAATCTTATTTGCTTTTATAGATACAAGTATTACCTCACTATCTTTTGCCTTTTTTATCTTTTTTAAAATGTCCTCCTCAGAATCTTCGGGATTGCGATACCATTTTGAAGCCACATGTTCTTTTTTGAATATTTTGAGAGCCTTTTTTACCATTTCAGGTTTAAAATGAGCAATATTTATAGAACAGCCGATATCTTTTGATAGATCATAAATTTTAACAGGTTTATCATAACCTTCTCTATAGGCAAAAATATCACCTATTCTTGTAGATTGCATTTCTCGGGACGAAGATCCATTTTCCCAATAAAGGTATTTGTGGATGGTTCTATTCTTTCCTTTAAGAATAGGTAAAAAACTTTTTCCATCAGTTTTTGGAGGCCTGATATTGGCAATGTCACAATAAGTAGCAAAAATATCATATAATGCTATTATTTCATTGCTTTTAGTTCCAGGTTCTATCTCATCTGGCCAATTAGCAAAAAACTGTATTCTAGAACCTCCATCGGAAGCTGTAGATTTACCTCTGTCCCAAGGCCCTTTGTGCTTAAATAATTTATCATCAGTGTATTGGGCTCTTCCTGTGTACCCATGTTGAGAATAGCCATTGTCTGTACTAAACATAATTAATGTATTATCTCTTATGTTGTTTTCTTCTAAATATTTGACTATCTGTCCAACGTGTTTGTCTAGAAGTTCTACCATTGCTGCCCATTCTTTTTGCTGTATACTCCAGTTTTTATCTTTGAATTTTGAAATGTCCGGAATAATTAGTGGACCATGGGGTAGCTGTGTTGGGTAATAAAGAAAGAACGGTTTTGATTTGTTCTCTTGAATAAAAGATAGCACTTTCTCTTGAATAAGATCTTGAGAGTAGGTCGCGTTTGGCAGCGTTTTATTATTGTCTCTTTTGGGTTTAAGTTTACCGTATTTATCATATATATGGATGCCTTTTTCACCTTGCCCATTATAAAACCGATGAGCATATGTGTTGGTCATATCAAATCCATAATTCTGTGTTAGTGGAACAACATTTCCATTCTCCATTAAGTAATTTGGGAAATATCCATGAGCTCTTGTTTGGTCATAATAACCAAATGAATAATCGAATCCTTGTTTGTCGGGAGTTCCTGGAGTTCCTGGTAAGCCAATCCCCCATTTACCAAACATGCCAGTCGTGTATCCTGCTTTTTTTAACATTTCTGCTATGGTTATATCATCTTTTTCAAGATATTCTTGACCACGATAAGATTCGTTCCTCCTTATACGGCAGTGTCCCATGTGCATACCCGTGAGAAGACTTGCTCGAGATGGAGCACATTCTGATGAGCCAGAATAAGCTTGACTAAAAAACATACCTTGATTCATAAGGCTGTCTAAATTAGGTGTGTCAAAATGCTTTTGACCAAGGCCACTTAAATCAAAATAGCTCATGTCGTCAGCAAGTATGTAGATAATATTTGGTAGCTTTCTCTTTTTTGATATAGATTGAGAAATTATGTGGTTGCTTGATACAAATATTAAAACTAAAATCAGTAATAATCTTTTCATGGTTTTCTTGTATAGGTTTAAAAGTTTACAACTTTCTACTTAAAAAACAGTAATAATTAAGGATAACACCCTATAGGAATCATTTTCAATTATACCTACCTGGTTTCACTAGATTACTTCTAGTTTTTAGTAAACAATTAAAATTTAATAAAGTAGCTCCTGTTTTTATAAATTTAACATTTATTAAAGTGATAGGATGGTTTAATAAAATCTAAATTACTTTAAGAGACTTATTATTTATTAGCACAGACAATGGAGAGATTTTGTTTTGATAATTTGGTGATCTAAAATCCTTATATTTTAGATAAATCGTTTATATCTAAGTGTATTAAATATAATGTCAATATTAAAAATAAAGTTTCAGATTTGATAATCAACTAAGCATGGTAAAATATATTTCGTTTTTTTTTCTCTTGTTTCTTAGCTGTTCAGATGTAAATAAAAGTAATAGCGTTGTTATTGTACAAGATACTTCAATTCCACCCAATATCATATTATTTGTAGCAGACGACCATGGTACAGATGCTTTGGGTTCGTATGGGAATCCCATAATTAAAACACCCAATTTAGACAAATTAGCTTCGAACGGTGTTAGATTTACCAATGCGTATTGTACCAGCGCAAGTTGTGCAGCCAGTAGATCTGTAATCCTTTCAGGACTCTATGGCCATGCCACAGGCTCTTATGGTCATGTACATGATTACCATCATTTTAGTACTTATAATGAAGTAAAATCGCTTTCAAACAGACTTTCAGAAGCTGGTTATGTGACAGCAAGAATTGGTAAGTATCATGTAGCACCAGAAAGTGTTTATAAATTTGATGAGGTTTTAAAGGCTAACCCAAGAAATACGGTTGAAATGGCTAATGTCAGCTCGGGTATTTTAAATTCAGATAAACCATTCTTTCTATACTTCTGTACAGATGATCCTCATCGTGGTCAACCTTTTAGTCCAGAACCTTGGGATACGCCAAATTCCTTTGGAAATAAAGCTCAAGGTTATGATGATGTTAATCAGGTTATATATGCTCCTGATGATGTTTTAGTGCCAGAATTTTTACCAGATACGAAACAAACGAGAGAAGAAATTGCACAGTATTATCAAAGTGTATCTAGAATAGATCAAGGTTTTGGGAAGTTAATGAGCCATTTAAAGAGCTCTGGAAAAATGGACAACACCATTATATTCTATATTTCAGATAATGGTATGGCTTTTCCAGGAGCTAAGACTACTGTTTATGAACCAGGAATTAAATTGCCATGCATAATTAAAGACCCAAAATCTTCAAAAAAGGGAATCGTGAACCAGTCAAGGATTTCTTGGGTAGATCTCGCTCCTACAATTTTAGATATGGCGGATGTAGATTATGATACAAAGGATTTTCATGGTAAATCATTCAAAGGAATATTACACCAAGAAGAAGCGAGTGAATGGCAGACTATTTATGCATCACATACCTTTCATGAAATAACAATGTATTACCCAATGCGTGTGATAATTGACGGTGATTATAAATTGATATGGAATATAGCGTATCCATTAGATTATCCCTTTGCTTCAGATTTATGGGCAGCTTCAACGTGGCAGGCTATTTATAGAAATGATGAGAAATATTTTGGAAAACGTACTGTAGCAGATTATATGCAAAGACCAGAATTTGAATTGTATAATGTATCAAAAGACCCTTCAGAAACAAATAATTTAACCCATCAAAATGAATATAAAGCTATTTTAGAATCTCTAAAATTGAAGTTAAAGACCTTTCAAATTAATACTAAAGACCCTTGGTTGATTATGTGGGATCATGATACTTCTTTGCAGGGATCTGGAGTTAATTTATGATTTTAATGACAAAAAAATTATTGTAAAGGTGTTTTCAATATAATATCAATAAACCTAAATGTGCCACACGGTACGTCTACTTTTATCTTTTTTTTATCAGATAGATCAAAAGATTTACCATCTAAAATATCAGTCATTTTTAAAGGATAGACGGTATTAAAAGATATTATTGCCTCTCTGTCATTTTGATTTAAGTAACCTCCATCAATGACTGTCAATCGTAATCTGATTGGGGAAATTTGAGACACTACCCAAGCTACCTTACCAGTGACGGTTAGTGGAATTAGTTTAGAACGTTCTTCGATGTCTTTTTCTATATTCATATAATAAGTACTGGCATCATATTTTTTAGTTCCATCTGCTGAATAATAGTATCTCCCATCAGAGTAATACTCTTTTAAAATATCTTTATACAAAGGATGTAAGTGATCTTGTAGCTTCCCTCTTGGTGCAGAAAGATCGGCACCAAAACCTAATTGTGGAGGTGTTATTAAAACAAGTCCATTAGAGTAATTAGGTAAATAGTTTTGCCTTCTATCTTTGGTTTTTGAAGTATAGCTTGAAAAGTCCCATTTATTAACTTTTGCTCCTAACCAATTAGCATTTTGTCTGCTAAAAACAAATGCATTGTTATTAAGAAAATCTTCATCATAATGTGTAGACCATTTTAAGCTACTACCTTCTTCAAGAAAAGCCTTATCTGGTTCAAGCATACTTAGATGCACAGGCGAAAAACTTACAATTTCATTTGGCTTAGGAACAAACAATACGCCTTTGGCGGTTAATTCCCAAACTAAACTCATATAATCTGGGTCTATAGGAAAGTTGTTTAAATAGCTGGCGCCATTAGCCATATGGTATATTAAGTGTCTTAGAAAGTGATTTGGTAATCTTTGATGGCTAAATTGTCTAGATCTATCAAAACTTGGGTTGTCTGGTACGGTGCGCGTTCCCCAGTTGTTCACCGCACCACTGGCCCAAATACCAACTCTACTGGCAATACTAATATCCATGGCCTTGTCTGATGTTTCTTCCATGGAAGGAACAAAAACATTGGAATACTCACCTGATGCCAAAGGTTTCCACATAGGCATATACGCATTGGCTTGCCAAAAATTATGCTTGGTTCTCACATAAATATTAGCATTTCTGGATTTAGCATATTCTGCTAATGGCAGAAATAAATCTTTCATGACCCAGGCAAAATCATCGGAATGGTCTTCTAACTCTGGATATATCAACACCGTTTTTTTCCCATTAGCCTTGTTTAGCACTTGTTTTGTTGTGCTTAACTGAAACATATAGGGGTCGTTACCATGTCCTCCCCAATAAGCTATACCAGTGTCACCGTCGGGTTTTTCATCATACCACTTCGTTATAAAATCTTGCGCTTGCTGTTGCGTTAAACTGTATTTTTTTCTCCGATCTCTTCTTTTTTTGTAAACGTTATTTTTCATTACAGATCTATCCCAATTTTCAACTTGTCGCATAAAACCTCCTCCTAGAAAAAGCGGAGAATCATAATTGGCTCTTATAGTATTAGCTAGGGTTTTAGCACTACCAGAATTGGTGTTCTCTGTCATAAAATATATGGGATATTGAGACCTCTGTTCTTTTGGTGCTTTGTAAGACTTTAATTTTTTTCTAATTCTTTCGGTATTTTCAATAATTTTTTGGAGTTTCCCTTTAGGTTTAAGATTTACATACTCTTCTTTCCATTTTGGGTTGCCAGTATCAATGATATGTATTTGACTTCCTCCACTTTGACAACTTGCCAATATAATTTTATTAGTTCCTGACACTTTCCTCATATCATAGTAAGCGTATTTTGAAACTAATTTCTTTTCACTTTTAGGATTTAAATCTGTGTTTACTAGTACAATATGGTTACCCACTAGAAACAAGTATTTTTGCTCTCCCTCATCTAAAATTAGTTCAGGTTGAGTTACAGAATATCCAAAACCTAATCGTTTTATATGGTATTGGTTTGTAGTGTTATCTTTTAAATTTAGACGTGAAACACCGCAATTATTTTGATGGTTTGAAACACCTTGTAAGATTTCAGGGAAGCCATCCTTGTTATAGTCTGAAATCTTTAATTCTCCTATGGGGCCTCTGCTTTTGGTTTCAACTCTAAGGTAAGGTTGCTCTGCTAAAGCTTCAAATAGGTAAATAGCGCCTCTGTCTTGTATATTATTATTGCTAGCATGCATCACCAAAACATCGTTGTTCGCATCTTTTTTTATATTTCTTAAGAAATTGGAGTAATGCATATAACTTTTTGCAGAGGTAGTGCCCCATGTTTTTTCTTGAGAGTAACTTGCAGATTTTAATTCTTTTACGAGCTTACCAGTAGCAGAAAGGTAATACACGTTAAGGTCTAAACTACCTGCTACAATGTAAGGGATACCATTTTTTTTAACGACACAAACCGAATACATTGGTGCTTCATTTTTAGTGTACTCCCAAAGTGTTTTGCCATGTTGATTCAAACAGTAGATGTTGCCATCGGCATTAGCCACCAAGACTTCTTCGTTACCATTACCAGTAATGTCTGCGCACCATATATCATGAATCATATACCCTGAAAGTTTGTTTTTCCATAGTATTGAACCATCAAATGATATTGCCATTACTGTTCCTTCATAAGACCCTCCTATTATATTGGTTTTTCCTTCAAATTGACAAGTTCTTACTTTTTGAATAGTATACCCAGTTTCAATACTGTATAGACCTTTATTGTTTATAGCAGAAGTGTTTTTTGTATTAGAGTCATTCGAATCTATAATGGTTAAATTCTTAACAGGGCTTTCAAAACTATATAGTTTTGATATTTGTGAAAAATATATGAAGCAGGTGAGAAATAGTGTTACTAACGATGATTTGTTCATGAATGCTTAGTTGTCAAGCTTTATTGTATAAGGAAATCCGTTAAATTGCTTTGCTTCTTTAGTAGTAACATCTACGTCTCTAGGCCAGCATTCAAAAGTTACTTCGCTATCTTTCTTGTTAAATCTAATTAATCCATAACCAGCACCATTAGATGGATTATCTGGGTTCACATACGCATGCATGGTGATTTTATTATTGAAGCCGTCTAAAAATTGTCCGTTCCATGGTAAACGCCCATTTGAATTTGCGCCTGGTTTTTCATCCTCAGGCCACCACCATCTGCTGTAATAATTATTAACGATTGCAGGAACAACAAATGCCCAGGGTCCATCATCAAATTCATCAATACCATGCTGAATCAAGGTCGCTAAATGTTGATCTCCAGCAATATGGATAGCATTTGCATTTTTAATGGCTTTAAGTGCTCTATTTCGTCCTTTTTGTGGCCAACCATTGGAATCCATATCGGCGTGAAGGCGATTGTCTTTTTTTCCATGAATATGGGCTCCGCCACAAAATCCAGTTTGGGATAAAACTACTTTTATATGATCGTTATTTTCTGTTCCCCACTGGTTTAAAAAATCCAGCTGCCTTTTTCCTAATAATTCAAGTCCGTCTAAATCCACACTAGAAGGGGCGTAATTGGGATCTCGAATATGGTCAGGTCTAGGACCTATTTGAGGAATTTTTCCTTTTGGGCCAGATTTGAATTTTCTGTCTTCTATGATGGAAAAATCAATATCTCCTAATGTCAGATTAGTATAGTAAACACCTATGCCTTGTTGGATAGGTGTAGCATCATAAGGGTCAGGTAAATGAGCGGTTTGGCATCTTTCAACCATTTTTACATATTCAGGATGGTAGAAGTAACCACCATCATCTCCAGCAATACTAGACGCTTTTTTTCCGTACTCTCCCCAAAGATTTCCTTGTCCTATGTCATGATCATCAGGAATGGTGATGCATGGCCTGTTCCTAAATACCTCTCTAAATTGCATTCCAAATTTTAACCATGCAGCGGTATGTTCTGAATGATCATAGGATTGATCTCCAGCAAAAAATATAATATCAGGATTCTGATGATTAATATTCTTTACATATTTATTTCTATCACCTCTATCCTTATTACTGTTACAGGATAAAGCTGCCATTACAATCTCTTCTTTGTGTTTTGGGTCTTTTCTAATCAATCCTTCAAAAGATGCTTTTTCACCATACAAAACCCTATAAGAAACATTTTTAGAATCATCCCAATTTTCTACTCTAAATAAAGCTGACCAACCCAAATCATTAACTTTTCTTTTTTGGATTAATTCCCATCCATTACCGTTTTTAATTTCTAATCGTACTTCTCTAGTCTCTTTTGGATAAAGCGGAAAAAGTTGAGCTGATAATTTTAGCGTTTTATCTTGAACAGTATATAAAGCAAAAGCTATCACGTTTTCTCGGTCTACGTTTACATCTATTATCTTATTAGGTTTTCTGTTCCACCAATCGTTTGTTGCAATCGTATCAATTCCATTAAATGGAGCAACAACAGGTTTAATTTGTGATAATTCTTTATTACCATCAGATTCTTTTTTGCAACTAAAGTATGTACAAAAAATTAGGGCAGTCATAAAAAAGTATGAGAGATGTTTCATAAGGCTGAATATTTGATTTTAGTTGTAATGGTTAACGTAATATTAGTTAAAAAAGTTGATTAAATCTCTGCTTTAAACGGTTTAAATCAATATAATATACTATGAGAAACATATAGTTAACTAGAAGATACATAAAGCTGCTTGCTATATAGTTATTTTGATCAAATACACTATAAATTATGGAATTTAACTATAAAATAATGCTAGCTAAAACATTAAAAAAAAGACTGCTTTTCGTTTTTTTACTATCAGTTACTATGATTAACGCTCAGTCATTAGGGAAACAGGCAAAAGAAAAAATCAAAACTCTTGAAAAACTAATTAAAGTAGCAGAGAAAAAGAGAATTAATGTTTTAAAAGAAAAAACTACTATAAGAACTGCAGAAATATTTTTAACCTATGCAGATTGGGATGAGAAGCATATTGATAAAAATGTGAGTTTTTTTGAAAAAGCACCTATATATAAAAAGGAGGCTTTAAAAATGGCAAAACACCTTCCAGAATTTGAGCGTAAAGATGTTTTTATAATGCTGGAAGAAGCGATAAAACATTTACAGTTAGTAATAGATGAAAAAGTATTTAGGCAATATGCACCTATGGTTGATTGGGGGGATGTTTCTTTAGTTGATGACCAGTTGATGTTTGAGGGTAAACCTGTTTTTTTAGCTGGTTATGTTTGGAAACCTAACACAAAAAAGCTAACAGAATATCATGGTAATTTAGATGGGTTTTTTATGACCCCCTCATATGTTGAAGAAAACGGAAATTTAATACCTAAAATTCATAATAAGTTAATTAACAAAGAAGACAAATCTGTAGGTTTTGTATTTATGAATCATAAATCGGTGCCTAAATGGGCTCTTGATGAATATGGAGATTCACTGGTTTTACCAACCGATAGATATACAGTTTATGATATTGATAACCCTGGAGCAAAAGCTTTTCAAAAAAAATTAATCAAAGCAACAGTACCATATACAGCAAACAAAAAGTTTTCTGAATTGGGATATATGTTATGTAATGAACCGCATTTCTATACTCAAAAAACAGGAGATAAATTGGCTTGGGCATCAGGACCTGTAACAGAATATACAAAAGCTAAATTTAGAGATTGGTTAAAGGAAAAGCATCAAGATATTGAAAAACTAAACAAGTTATGGAGCACCGATTTTTCAGATTTTAAAAGCGTAAAAATTGAAATTCCGATAGATACCAAGAATATGGGAACGCCTATGTGGTATGATTGGTCTGTATTTAATATGGATCGTGTGACAGCATGGTATCAATTTTTAAAATCTGAAATTTTAAAACACGATGAAGAGGCAAAAGTACACCTGAAGATAATGCCTAATCTTTGGACAGAGAACCAAAGAGTACACGGTATAGATTTAGAAGCCCTTACAGAATTAAGTGGTATAGTTGGAAACGATTCTGGAGCTACACATTCAAGAATGTGGGGGGCTCCGAAAGAATGGGAAGAACATTATGCATTTGAGTGGCGGGAATTATGTATGGGGTTTGATTTCATGAAATCTGTGAGTCCCAAAAAAATTAATTTTAATTCTGAGTTACATTATTTGTCTACAGGAAGTTCGAGAAATTTATATCTAGACCCACAATATGCCAGAGCCACCTTTTGGTTGGCTCATATTTATGGAATGACAGCAAGTCAGATATGGTTTTGGCCCAGACAGGAGGATGGATCAATACGCTATACGGGTAAAGGATATGCGGCCTCAAATAGTCAACAACCACGAGTAACTAATGAGGTAGCCACTACAATGATAGATTTAAATGCCAATGCAGATGTGATTATGGCCATGCAACGCCAAAGAAAACCAATCCGCATATATTATTCTAAAGCATCAGCAATTAATAAAAAAGAACATATGGACAATATATATCATTTATATGAATCCATGCATTTTGAAGGAGTGCCTTTAGGTTTCGCTACTAAAAGTATTTTACAAAAGCAAGATCATGATAATTGGGATGTGTTAATAATATATAAAACACCTTTTGTTACTCAAGAAGAGTTTGGTGAAATCCAAAAATATATCGATAGAGGCGGAATGGTAATTATAGATTCGGAGAGTCTAAAGTACAACGAATATGGAATTCCATTTGCTAAAACTTTAAAATCTGAAAAAAAGAACTTGATAATAATTGATTCACATAATGATATAAAAGATAAGGCATTAAGCTTGATAGAGGAAAAAGGATTAACCTCAGGCATAGTGGTTGAAGAAAAAAGTGCTATGGATAAAAAAGGATGTGTATGGAGAGTTGTGAAAAATAAAGACGGAAATGATGTTTTGTCTGTAGTAAATATTGGCAAATCAAATGCTGAGATATCTGTATTATCGAAACGTAAAAAGAGATTTATATGTAAGGATATCATTAATGGTATAGAAGTAAGCACTAACCCTAAATTAAAACCTCTTGAAGTATTTTTTGTTGAGATTGTTTATAAGTAAGTCCTCATTCAAGACTTTTTTAGGTAACCTACAGATTTTAAATGCTTTATTTTATAAATAGAGACATATTGTTTACATATTGAAACACTTCTAGACTTGATATATCATAGCTTTATCGGACATTAATTAAATAATCAAAATTTATAAGTTATGAAAAAAATTACTTTTTTATTTACCCTTTGTTTTGCGGTATTACAAATGCAAGCCCAAGTGGTTTCTACCGTTTTTGGTAGTACTGCTAATGAGGCAAAAGCAGAATGGACAGGTGCTGATTTTAACCAATTTGAACCAGAAACAAGCGCAACTGATGGTAAAATTCAAACTAAGACTAGTAGCATCCTAGGAGTGGCTTCTTATACAGGTGCGTACGCGAGAACTTTATTATCTACAGATGTCATTAGTTTTAAAATTAGGCATATAGATGCAACTGCTAGTGCTAACGATATTACTAAAGTTATATTTTCTTATAGACAGAATGGGGGGGGCAGTAGAATCGCATACTTTAGCTCTTGATAATACGATTACAACTATTCAAGATTTAAAAATAACTCCTGGTTTTACAGACGGAGCTACAATGTCTGATCTAACAATTAGTTTTTCAAACGAAGCAGATGCAAGTACATTTGATGTATTAAGGTATACCGAGTTTTTTGTAGGCCCAGATCCTACATTATCTACAAAATCTAATGTTATTGAAGGAGCAGTTGTTTTGGCTAATGACGGGAATATTACTGTGAAAGGTGCTAATTTAGAAAGCGTTTATGCTTTAACAGGGCAAAAAGTGGCGGCTACCAATCTTTCTAGTGGTGTATATTTAGTTAGAATATCGAAAGATGATAAGGTTGCAACGGTTAAAGTTGCTTTCTAAGAATATTAAAATCGTATTTCTTTTTTATAAATAGCCACACTATAATTAGTGTGGCTATTTATTTAAATGTATCTTTCAATAAAATAAGAGTATAAATGAATACTACAGAATTAAAACAATTATTTTTCATTGGTTTAGTTTTTCTAATGTTGGGTGTAGAAAAAAATCATGCGCAAAATATACTAAACGATTATAATATTACTTGGAAAACCCAAAGTGCTAATGTTTCTGAGTCTATGCCAGTAGGCGGACATAGTATAGGTTGTAATGTATGGGTAGAAGATGGCGATATTTTGTTCTATGCCCAGCGAAGTGGAAGCTTTACAGAAAATAATGAATATCATAAACTGGGGCGTTTCCGTTTAAGGCTTTCTCCAAATCCTTTTATCGATAATGAAAATTTTCATCAAGAACTTAAATTAAAAGAAGGGTATGTTGAAATAAAAGGTGGGATTAATAATTCAAAAGTGAAAATAAATCTTTGGGTTGAAACTAAACGTCCGGTAATACATTTGGATATTGATAGTGAAGAAAAAATTAAAGCAAAAGTTAGTTATGAAAATTGGCGGTATAAAACTAAATATTACAATACAAAACAAAATTACGGGGAGGCTTTCGGCTCTTTTAGTTGGATGTGTTATCCAGATTCAATTTATAGATATCATGATGAAATAGCCTACAAAGACAATGGTGTTCTGTTTTATCATCGTAATAGAGATGATAAACTCTTGATAGATTATATGATTGAACAACAAGGGTTACAAGATGTAGAAAATAAAATAATTAATACCCAAAAAGGGAGGGCTTTTGGGGGATTGATGGTTGGAGAAGGTTTCATTCCTACAGAAATAGCATCAGGAAAATACCTCGAGGCAGATTATAAATCATGGTCCATAGAATCAGAATCACCAAAGAAAAGGCATGCAGTTAAAATTTACACGCATATCAGTCAAACAGAAAGCCATCAAGAATGGGAACAGAACTTAAATAAATTAGTTGAAGAAAATATATCAGATAAAAACGCTAAGAAAAAAACTCTAAAATGGTGGGAAGATTTTTGGAATAGAAGTTGGATTAAAATCAACCCTAATAATAAAGAAAAAGACACTTTAGCATGGGAAATTGCAAGGAATTATCAAATTTTCAGATATCAGTTAGGCTGTAATTTTTATGGAGAGTACCCAACAAAATTTAATGGAGGGAATTTTACATTCGATCCAAGTGTGGTTTTAAAAAATGGAAACCCTAGAAAAAAACCTTCCTTTTACCCAGGAAAGACACCAGACTGGCGCGCTTGGGGAGGCGGTAGTTTTACAGCCCAAAACCAACGTTTGGTATATTGGCCTCTTTTAAAAACAGGAGATTTTGAAGGGATGCTTCCTCAGTTTGATTTTTACAATAGAGCATTACCCGCGGCTAAAGCACGTGTAAAAGAGTATTGGGGGCATGAAGGTTGCTGCTTTACAGAACAAATGGAAAACTTTGGTTTACCCATAGCGGCAGGTTGGGGCTGGACACAACCGAATGCAACGCAAAGGCGTAGGCATGAAGATACACCACATGGAGTTATGGTAAATGGAGCAATAAAATATCATTATGAAAGCCAATTAGAATTTTCATTTATGATATTGGAGTATCATCGCTTTACAGGTAGGGATATTTCAAAGTATATGGATTTTATAAAAGCGTCCATTCGATTTTATGATGAACATTATCAAATGCGTCAAACCCAGTTAACAGGGAATCCTTTAGATAAAAATGGTAAACTGGTTATTACACCTTCAACAGCTTGCGAAAGTTATAAAGGAGCAGTGAACCCTATTGATGCTACAGCAGGGTTAAAAGCTTGTGTGAAAAGCATTCTAGAGCTTCCAGAGAAATATATCAACGAGTTAGATAAACAGTATTTTAAACAATTGCAAAAACGTTTACCAGACTTTTATTATGATATTATAGATGAAGATAAAATTATAAATCCAGCAAAATCCTGGACAGAATATAAAAATGTTGAATGTCCTCAATTCTATCCTCTTTTTCCCTTTAACCTTTTTGAAATGCATCAGGATGATGAACAGATTCAAATTTTTAAAAATACATGGAAACACGGGGAGTTTCCCAAAAAGTATATTTGGAGCTGGCATCAAGATGGCATTTTTTATGCTCGTATGGGTATGACTGAAAAAGCCAAATGGTATAATACCGAAAAATTAAAAGATAGTGGTCAACGATTCCCTACCTTTTGGGGGCCAGGACATGATTGGGTACCAGACCACAACTGGGGAGGTTCGGGTATGATTGGTCTACATGAAATGCTTATGCAGACAAACGGTGATAGAATCTTGTTGTTTCCTGCGTGGCCTAAAGATTGGAATGTTGACTTTAAACTGCATGCGCCACAAAACACTATTGTAGAAGGGGAGTTGGTTAACGGCGAAATACAAAAATTAAAGATTACTCCTAAAACCCGGGAAAAAGATCTTATAATATGTAATTTTAAAAACACTTTATAACTGATTTGAACCGATAATTTTTCTTCTTAAGAAAGAATGGATGGTAATATTATCTTTGCAGTGTATTTGAATAGATTTCTGGCTATATGAAAACAATATATTGGACAACTACAATTTTACTATCCATCTTTCTTTTATGGAGTGCTTGGACATATCTTTATAGTAAACCGACGATAGAAGGCGTAAAAGAATTAGGTTTTCCCGATCATTTCAGAATTCAACTTGCTGTATTAAAAATAATAGCAATATTTATATTATTAATACCGCAATTTCCAATTCAGATAAAAGAATGGGCCTATACAGGAATAGGATTGTTTTTTATTACAGCGATAGTAGCACATATAGTTCATAAAGACTCGTTTATTATTACTATTATAAACCTTGTCTTTATGGGGCTATTGATTACTTCAAATATATATCTACATAAAATATTTAATTCAGCTAACTTATAAATAGAAGTGGTTTAAACTTTTTTTAATTTACTTTAAATGTGGTTTGTAGACTTTACGGGTATGTCATGCAACCCATTAATATTACCCATAGAGACATCTAATTAACTTAAATGGACTCAAGTGAGGGAGATTCATTTTATTTTTAGGTTTAATTTCAAAGAGAGCGTATAAATAACAAACTATCCTGCTGTACAAAATTTCATTTTTAAACAAAATTTGTACAGTTCTTAAAGGCATTAATTTTAATATCACTTATCAAGTGTAATAATGCTTTGTAAAGAATAAGGTACTAAGTGGTTATTTAATAGATAAAAAATAATAAAAGGTCAAAATTTTTTGGAGGCATGGTATTAATTAGAAGGTGCATATTTTCCAGATTAAATAGCAAGGCCATTAGCAATAGAATAATACTAATATATAGGGACAACATAAAAAAATAATAACCAAAAACACTATGAAGTTTACTTTTTTTAAAAAGTTGGCAATTTGCTTATTGGGGGGCATATTGACATTTAACGCTCAATCTTGTAATGGAGAAGATACTATTAATGCTAAAATAAACTTTAATTCAGATTGGAAATTTTATAGATCTGATAAATCATTAGATTCAGATAAAAAATATATTGATTTGGAGTTTGACGATTCTAATTGGGAAGAGGTAAGCCTTCCGCACACATCAAATATAGAACCTTTAGTTGTTAATAACCAATGGCAAGGTATATGTTGGTATCGTAAATCTTTTACATTGCCAAAACTAAGTAGTAGCAAAAAAGTGATTATAGAACTTGAAGCAGCAATGAACCATTCCATGATTTGGATAAATGGTGAAGAGGTCGCAGTGCACCAGGGAGGCTACCTTCCAGTTGTAGTTGATATTACTGATTACGTTGAAGGAGGCAAAAAGAATGTTATTGCGGTACGACTAAACAATACTGATAACCCAATTACAGGGCCAAAACCTCTTAAGGTTTTAGATTATAATATGTATGGTGGACTTTACCGAAATGCTTGGTTATCAATAAAGGAAAACGTATATATTTCGCACCCAATTTTAGCAGATAAAGTTGCTGGTGGAGGTGTATTTGTTACCACACCAAAAGTTTCTGATGAAAAATCTTTGGTGAGAGTTAAAACTCATATTGTTAACGAGAGTAAGGAGGCAAAATCGATACAGATTGTACAATCCATTTTTTATAAAAATACACTTGTAAAAGAGCATAAATCAGATAAAATTGTGCTCGAACCTGAAAGCGAACAGAATGTAATTGAACGTTATTCTTTAATACAGCCCCAATTGTGGTCTCCTAAAGCACCAAATTTGTATAAGTTAGAAACGAAAATTTTAGTTAATGGAAGTGTGGTAGATCAAGATTTGACTCGATTTGGAATTAGAGAATTTACGTTTAAAAATAATCAACTTTATATAAATGGGAATAAAACTTTTTTAAGAGGAGTAAATCGTCATCAAGAATATCCTTTTATCGGCTATGCGCTTTCAGACAATGCTCAATATCGTGATGCTAAAAAAATAAAAGAAGCAGGTTTTGATTATATAAGATTGTCACATTACCCGCATTCACCAGCATTTATGGATGCCTGTGATGAATTAGGTTTGGTGGTTATAGATGCCATATCGGGATGGCAATACTATTTAGACAATGATGCTTTTAGGGCATATTGCTATAGTAGCGCTACAAACTTAATACGAAGAGATAGAAATCATCCTTGTGTTATGGCCTGGGAAGTATCACTTAACGAAACTACAATGCCGATTTTCTTTATGGAAGAACTGGATAAAATAGTGCACCAAGAATATCCAGGTGAAAATGTGTATTCTTGTGGGTGGATGGATGATGTTTATGATATTTATCTACAAGCGCGCCAGCATCGTATTTTAAGGCCTCATGAGCTGAAAGACAAGCCCTATTCGGTTTCAGAATATGGCGATTGGGAATACTACTCTAAAAATGCTGGACTAAATCAAGATAAATTGCCAAATGATTTGCGAGATGAAATGAGTAGCAGGCAGGCCAGAGGTTTTGGAGAAGAACGTATGTTGAGACAAGTTAAAAATGTACAAGAAGCTCATAACGATAATTTAACCACACCAGCATATTCGGATAGTTATTGGGTAATGTATGATTATAATAGAGGCTATGATACCTGGATTGCAAGATGTGGCGTGATGGATATTTTTAGATTGCCAAAATTAGCCTATTATTTTTATCAGAGTCAGCGTGATACTCAAGAAGATACTATTATAAAAATAGGAAGTTATTGGAATGAAAAATCACCACTAAACGTAAAAGTGTTTAGTAACTGTGATGAGGTTAAACTGTTTTTGGATGATAACCTAATCGCCACTCAAAAGCCTGATAAGAATGAAATTTCAGCACATTTAAACCATCCGCCATTCACCTTTAAAATGTCATCTTTTAAACCAGGTACGTTAAAAGCGGTAGGTTTTATTAATGGTAAAGAAGCTGTTGAAGATGTGGTTAAAACACCACAAAAACCAACAAAATTTAAGATAAGGTTAGATGAGAGTGGTAAGGTTGCGCAATCTGGAGTAAACGATGTGTTGTTTCTTTATATCGAAGCAGTAGACGATAATGGTACAGTTAATCCAGATTTTTCAGAAGAAGTAAAACTAAGCTCGACTGGAGATTGTAAAATTATGAATATAGATCCAATTACAGCTGAAGCTGGTGTTGCAACCGCTTTGATTAGAATTGGAAACAAGAAAGATAAGATAAGCTTTTCAGCGCAATCAGCTAGTCTTTCAGGAAGTTTTGAATTTGAAACCGAATAATATAAAAGTATCATTTTTTATTTGAGAATGTAAACATGGCAAAGAATTTATAATTAGTGCCCCAAGCATTAAAATGAAAAGATTACTTTATGGATTGGAGAAAAGCAAATAACCATGGATTTTTACAGAGAGTATATATTTAAGTAAACCTATGGAAATCAAATGATTTTAAGAGTTGTTGTAATAAAAATGTAAGAAGATTTCAGCAAAAAGGAATAATACTCTAGGGCTATAGTTCTTTAGGCTGGTCATTTGTAAAATAATTGCTAAATTAGACATGTATAATCCCTATTTCTATTTTATTAAGCCTACTATTCTAATACTTTTATGAGTAAAAAGGTGCAAATAAAACTAGAGGAACTGTTTCTAAATCATTATAATGAATGGTGCATGCTCTCTTACTCCTATGTTAAAAATATTTCAGAGGCAGAAGAAGTCGTTCAAGATGTTTGTGTCAATATTCTTTTAAGAGAAAATGAATCAGATATTTTAAACCTTAAAGCTTATATAGGTTCGTCGATACGTAAAAGGAGCATTAATAGGTTGAAGCAGCTAAAAAAAACGGAATCGCTTTCAGAAGCTAACATACAGTTAGCACCTTCCTTTGAAGAAGATTTAATTAAAAAAGAAGATAAACAATATTTAATCAACGCACTAGAGTCTTTACCTGAACCCTGTAAAAAGGTATTCATTCTTTGTGTTGTAGAAGGGCAAAAATATAAGAACGTAGCACAAACTATGGGCATATCTGTAAATACAGTGAAATACCACGTTAAAAACGCCTATAAACAACTTCGGATGGCTACATTAGAATCTTATTTTTGGCTCTTGATTTTTGCTGAATTCTTATTTTTTTAAGCCAGTTTTTAAATTTTTATCATTTTTTGACTACCCTGTTTGATAGTTCGTTTGTCTAAAAGTTAAAGACAGGGATCTCATTACTATTTTATGGATATAAATAAACTTATTTTTAAAAAGTTAAACAACAAACTTTCGGTTAAGGAAGCGATCGTTTTTAACAATTGGTACAAACACCAAGAGAATAAAGAACTGTATGTTCGGTTGAAAGAACTTAAAGCTAGTGGAGAGGACATTTCTGTTTTAATTAATCTAGATGCCAATACTGCTTGGGATCAAGTATTAAAAAGTTATGAATCTAGAAGGATTAATAAGTCTAAAAGTGCTAATGTTATACGACCTATGTTAAGGTATGCAGCAGTATTTTTAGCTTTGGTTACCATAAGTTACGGTTCCTATAGGTATATTTTTATCGGTTCTCAGAATAAAGAGATAGACCCTACAGCCATAACATTACAATTGGATGATGGGAAGGTTATCGTTATAAACTCTAATGATACAGAAAGTATAACAGATAATAAAGGGAACATACTGGGACTAAAAGAAGGAAGCAAACTGAATTATAAGGATACAGGAGTAGAGGAAAAGCTGATTTATAATACTTTAGTGATACCCTACGGCAAAAGGTTTGAGATTGCACTATCTGACGGTACTTTGGTACATTTAAATGCAGGTTCATCATTAAAATATCCAGTTAAGTTTTTAAACGGAAAAAAACGAAAAGTTTATTTAGAAGGAGAAGCTTTTTTTGACGTAAGTAAGGATAAGGAACATCCTTTTATTGTGAATACTTCGAATATGGATGTTAGGGTATTGGGAACTAGGTTTAATGTTTCTGCTTTTCCTGAAGATAAAACAATTAGTACTGTATTAGTAGAAGGTGCGGTTAATTTATCGAGTATTTCTGGTGATAAAGTATTAGAACTGAAACCTAACTATAAAGCAGAATGGGATATAACAAATAGTGAAACCCAAATCAAACGAGTAGATACTGATATTTATACAAGTTGGATTAACGGTAGGTTGGTTCTTAAAAATTTACCATTTAAAAACATCGTAAAAAAATTAGAACGCCATTATAATGTTGAAATCATTAATAATTATGAAGCATTGAATAATCAAGTGTTTACTGCATCATTTGATATTGAGACTATTGAAGAGGTACTCAATTCTTTTGCAGATAATAAACCATTTGTTTTTAACATAAACAATAAAACAATAACAATAACTAAAACTTAATAAACAGTTTGCCTATGTAACAAAAAAGACTAAAAAAATCGGAAAATGCAGCCACATTTTCCGATTCAGAAAAAATGATTAAAAAATTAACCATTCTAAAAACTAAACAAAAATATGAAAAATATCATAAGGAATAAGTGTGTCTCGCTTTTTCCAATTAAATTCAATTTAGCAATGAAACTAACGGTTTTTCTTTTTCTAGTTTCAATATTTTCAATAAACGCTAATACTTACTCGCAGAATACTAAAATAACATGTAATCTAGAGAATGTTAAAATAACAAGGGTTTTTGAAATAATTGAGAAAGACACTAAGTTCAAGTTTCTCTATAATCACGATGAAATTGACGTTAATAGAGTTGTATCTGTGAAAGCTGAAAAAATTGCTTTAAAAGATGTATTAAACAATCTATTTGCAAATACTAATATTTCTTTTAAGGTTAGAAAAAAGCAAATCATTCTAAAAAAGAGTGAGGCAAAGCCTTTAAATATCCTTGATAAAGCTTTGAATATTCAAGATGAAATAGAGAAAATTCAAAATATAAAAATTACTGGTGTTGTAACTGGAGATGATGGCTTACCATTAATAGGCGCAAATGTGATTGTTAAAGGAACCTCTATTGGAGCAGTCACGGATTTTGATGGTAATTATCAACTTAATGATGTGCCGCCTACAGCAGAAACCCTTGTATTTTCATATTTGGGTTTTAAAACAAAAGAAGTTGCTATAAATGGCCAAACTGTCATTAATACTATTTTAGAAAGTGATGCCAGTGCATTAGATGAAGTGGTGGTCATTGGTTACGGTACTACAACCAAGAGAAAAATGGTAGGTGCCATATCAAGTTTAGATACAGAAGCTTTAGAAGAAACACCTTTCGCTAATGTTTCACAGGCTTTACAAGGTCAGGTTTCAGGTCTTATGGTACAAAATAGTGGTGGTGGCCTAGATAAAGCTCCAAATATTTCGATTCGGGGTGCTGGTAAACCATTATTTATTATTGATGGGGTTATCATTGATCCTGAAGACGATTTTTCTTTCACCTCACTTAATGCAGACGATATAGAATCGATGAGCTTTTTAAAAGATGCATCTGCTACTGCTGTATATGGTTCTAGAGCAGGTAACGGTATTGTATTGGTGAAAACCAAAAGAGGAAAAGAAGGAAAACTAAAAGTTAATTATTCATATAATTATCAATTGAGTCAGCCTACGGTTCTGCCTGAGCGTAATAGCACTTATGAATATGCACTCATACAAAATGCAGCAGCAGCAATGGATGGGATTGCTCCTTTCTTTACAGATAGTGAAATTGAAGGTATGCGTTTGGGAACAAACAGAGATTTATTTCCCGATTCTGATTGGGTAGCATTAAGTCTTAAGGATTTTGCAAGCGAGAGCAGACATAATATATCTGCATCTGGTGGTAGTAAGTCTACAAATTATTTTGTGTCGATGGGATATTTTGACCAAGGCGGTATTTTAAAGTCTGATGCTATTGGTCTCGATAGGTTGAATATAAGAAGTAATTTAACGACCAGATTTGATGAAATTGGTCTAGAAATAGGTTTTAATGTCAATTCGAGTTTACAGAATTATAGAGCGCCTGCACTTGGGGAATATACGATATGGAACAATATGTTTAGAAAAGACCCATTACTTGCTGCATTTAATGAAGATGGTACATTTGGTGAAGGTGTAAACCATCCTTTAGCTCAAAATTCTAAGGATGCGGGGTACTTAAAGCAAAGAGAAAAATTTGTGAATACACAGTTGATTTTAAATTGGAAAGTGCCTGGAATAGAAGGGCTTTCTGCTGGTGCTATGGTAAATTATAGAGATGGTGATAGTTATGAGAAGAAATGGGAAGTTTTAGCACCACAGTTTAATAGTGATGGTTCGGTATACCCAGTTTCAAAGCCCAGATTAGATATTGAATCTGGTTTTACAAAGAAAACAGATATTGAAGCTAATATTAACTATGCAAAAACTTTTGGTGTGCACGGTTTAGATGTGACATTTGCCTATAACAGAATTGAAGCAGAAGGAGAAGGCGTTAGCGCTTCAAGAAGAGAGTTTCCTTCTAGAGCTATTGATCAAATTTTTGCTGGGCCTTCAGACGGGCAGCTTACAGATGGTTATGCGTGGCAATCTGCAAATGAAGGGTATGTAGGAAGGTTTAAATACGATTATGCATCAAAGTACATACTGGAGTTTAGCTTTAGATATGATGGGAACGACAATTTTGCTAAAGATCAGAGATGGGGACTTTTTCCAGCAACTTCCTTTGCGTGGATTGCTTCAGATGAAGGTTTTATGAAACCATTGAAAGATAAAGGTATTATTAACTATTTAAAGTTAAGGGCGTCTTATGGTGAAACGGGTTTATCAGATGGAGCCATTAGACTAGGCTACATCCCTTCTTATAATTTAAATCCAAATGCTTATAACATAGGTAATGTTTTAGTTAATGGTTTTTCAGAAGGGCCTCTAGTAAATCCAAATGCCTTAACATGGTTTACTAGAACATCATTAAACCTTGGATTCGATTTTAATGCATTAAAAAATAAATTAAGCGGTAGTTTTGATTATTTCTATTATGAAACGGATGGCTTCTTACAGAGTCCGTTAGATCAATATATAACTCCATTAGGTAAAGATCTTCCTCAAATAAAATCTAACTCCATACAACGTAGAGCAGGTTTTGAGCTGGGACTTCGCTATAAAAATAAGGTTAATGATTTTTCATACGAAATTGGAGCTAATTACTCTCGTTTCGACCAATTATGGGAACGCTTAGATACAGAGGATGAAGTCACTTTAAAGAACCCATATATTCGTGTAACCCATGAGACGAATTTTTTCCAAAGAACACCAAATTCTACTGCAGGACTACTTGTTTCCAATGGTTTATTCCAAAATGGTCAAGACATATTAAACGCACCTAGACCTGTGGCTTCAGTTGAAACCCAACCTGGAGATGTTAGATACGTAGATGTAAATGGAGACGGTAAAATTGATGTTGAAGATCAAAGACGGTTTGGTAAACCAACATTCCCAAGTTCTATATATGGTATAGATTTTAAATTAGGCTACAAAGCTTGGTCTTTAATGGGACTTATCCAAGGAACTGGAGATCGCTACGTCGCTATGGGAAATGGCTATCAGAATGGACAAGCTAGAACACATACATTAACATTTCAACAAGATTATTGGTCTCCAACGAATACAAACGCTTTTTTTCCACGTGTGTCTCACACAGCTGGATATAATGGAGGGAATAATCAATTACAGTCAGATTATTTTGTGCTTAATGCAAAATATATACGTCTTAAGACGTTGCAATTAGGCTATGATTTAAAAAGTACATTATTTAAAAATCAAGATTATATTTCTGGATGTAAACTGTTTTTAAGTGGAGTTAATCTATTTACAATTTCAGATGTGTTAGATTATTTTGACCCAGAAGATGTTGTCAATCAGGATAATAGTGTTAATGGTTATACAGGAGCCGCTTACCCATTACAAAGAACCTATTCTTTAGGGGTGAATGTACAATTTTAAAAAAAAGAAATAATGAGAAAAAAAATTAAATATATAGTATTGGTTTTGTCATGCATCGCTATGTTTTCATGTGATGAAGACTTTTTGGAAAACAAACCACTTGACAAATTTTCGGAAGAAGATGTATGGAACGATGTGAACTTAGCCCAAGGTTTTATTTATAGAACTTATGGACAAGTGATGATAGAAATGGTTAAAAACCCATTAGGACAATGGAATGCACCAGGGAGTTTTAGTGATGATTTCACAGATAATGTAGCCATCAGTAATAATAATATCGTTGCAAAAGATCTTTTGGATAAGAATTTTGATGCAGGTTGGGATGTTTTTGAAATTATAAGAAATACCAATCTAATTATTGATAGAGTAGCAGCTTCAGAAGGAATAACAGAGGCTCTTAAAGGCGATTTAATAGCTCAGGGAAAAGTGCTTAGGGCCATGATTTATTATTCTAGAGCAAGGTTATTTGGTAAATACATTATTATTGACAAAGTGCTTACTCCAGAAGATGACCTTAAATTATCACGTTCGTCAACAATTAAGGAAGTTTATGATTTTATTCTGAATGATTTAGCTGAGGCAGCAATTGATTTACCTGCAACAGCTGAAGCTGGACGCTTAACCCAAGGGGCAGCGTATGCACTTATAGCTGAAATAGCGCTTCATGCTGCTGCCTATAGTGAAAGTGGTAAAAATGAGTTTTATCAAATGTCTAAAAAGGCGAGCGAAGATTTATTCGGGCTAGGATATAGTTTGGATACCGATTATAGTGCCCTGACTTCAGATTATAATTTTGCACTTAATTCCAATGAGATTATTCTTGGATATTTTAGACATGCTGATATTACTCAAACAAAAAGGACACCACAGCAAAGAATTGTTCCTAACTGTTCTGATGCTAAAAATCATCCTTGGGTGCAGCCCAAATTAGTAGAATCTATAGAAGGGTGGGCAGGTAGATGGCCATCTAACGAATTGGTTAATGATTATTTAGTCATTGATGCGGCCGATAATACTGCTAAAAGATGGAATGAAACCTCACAGTATTTAGATTTCATGGCGAATGGAGGCTATGTGTCTAAAGCCATTTTTAAAAATAGAGACGCTAGGTTCTATGCTTCCATAGCGCATGATTCGTCTAAGTATTTTAATAATTTAATAACGATCCGAAAAGGAGGGAATATGCATTGGACCTCTAATGCAGCTGGAAATTGGTCGATGACTAAATCAGGGTTTTATTTTAGAAAATCTGTTTTTGAAGGTGTGAAATTATGGGCCAACGATTTTGTGCCATTTCATCATAGTATCATGCGTCTGGGAAGATCTTATTTAAATTATGCCGAAGTCATGCTACGCTTAAATGATCCTGCTAAGGCCCTCGAATACATAAATATGACTCGTGTCGCTCATGGTGGATTACCAGAGTTATCTACAGGTTTAAGTATTGATGAAGCTTGGGATTATTATAAAATAGAGAGAAGAGTAGAATTGTTTTTTGAAAACGATAGGTATTGGTCTTTACTACGCTGGGGTAAAGAAGCTGGACTTGATGTTATTCCAGAATTAAATAGTGGTCAAACATTTTTTGAAGTATCAGAAGATGGTATGTCTTATGAAATAATAGAACAACCACTTAATAAATCCGAAAATGAAAGGGTATTCACATCTAGAAGGTATCTTTTTCCAGTTCCTGAAAAAGAAATCTTGCTCAATGGAAATTTAGATCAAAACCCAGGTTATTAATTAAAAACATAGACATAGCATGAAAAATATAATAAAATTCATTCCAGTAATTATACTGAGCCTTGTTTTCACTTCTTGTTTAAAATCTGATTTAGATGAGTTACCAGCTTTTGAAGAAGCTGAAATAACGCAATTCCGTTTTGAATATAGATGGTTTGATGAGTCAAGTACACAGTTAAAGGTTGTCCAAATTGATACTGAATCAACAATAAATGGGGCATCAGTAGATTGTATACTAACTGTCCCAGATGCAGATGGAGATTTCACCACAGCAATTAAAAATCAAGTTAGTCTTAGTAATATAGTCGGTTATGCCGATATTTCTACGGCAGCCACTATGGCACCTGTTGGTAACACACCAGTACTTGGAACGCCTGGAGATTTTAGTTCGGGTAATTTGCAATATGAAGTTACAGCAGCCGATGGCACTAAAAAAACATGGACTTTAAATATAGTATCATTTAACAATTAGTAGTTTTTTGAGTTAGTTTAGTTTAGTTGAGTTTTGCCTTGGTATGATTTAATCCTACCAAGGCATTTTCATAATACATCTATTTAAGTAAAAGAGGCTATATGAAAACTCAATAACTAAATTAAAAACTTTACTAGTGGATTTGATAGTTGAAGTTTTTTTAGTCAACTATTCTGGTTGTTGATATTTATGTAAATAGACATTTTTTGTACCTAGGGAAACATGAAGGAAATGGTTTATAACTAGATTTGTGTTAAACACTTAAAACTAATTATGGGAATTCTAAAAAAATATATACTATTGTTTGTTATTGCATTAGTTGGTTTGATTGTTAATGCTCAAGATTTACCACCACTATCAACCTTTTACTCGCCCACAATTAATAATACAGCAAGTGATAAAGTATTTATAAACCCTTCATCAGGAATTGGAAATGACACTAATAGAATCCAAGCAGAAATCGATAAGCTTTCTAATCTAAGAAGAACTCTTGGAAATGGAACCGTTATTCGAGGCGGTGTCCTTATCTTAAAAAATGGAGTCTATAGACTGAGAGGATTGAGGTTAAAATCGCATGTCCATATTAGATGTTTTAATGGTGTGGTGATAGAGCCTTTTGGTCCTGGAAATATGATTATTGCAGATGGTAAAGATGAAAACGGATGTACAGGGTGTAGAGTAATTGAAAATTTTAGTTTTACAGGGCTTTCTAATACGAGTAGATTTACAATTAATCTAACCAATAGATTGGGACCTGGAGATGGTTCGAGAAGCTTTAAAGTTGGAAATGCTAGAAACTTTAAGATTGCAAACATTAATGTTATCGATAATCGCACTAAGTTTCCTACTATTGAATTCTTGCCTAGTAGAACTTTTGGAATGGTAGGACCGTCTAACAATCGTCAACAACGTGCCGCAGCGCCTACAAGAGGATTTATAGAAAATATAACAGGTACAGGGTACAACCCAGGATGGGGCGTTATTCAGATACAAGCAGGAAATAACCTATACTTCCGTAATCTGGAAGGAAATGGAGGTGCCACGATAAGAATGGAATCAGGATTAGGTGAGGGGCTATCTACACTCAATACTCAAAACAGGGCAATTACAAAAATGGATGCTATTTGGGGTAGATTTGTTAGAGTGGTTAATGGTAGGTGTGCTGTTTTTGCTTCACCCCATACACATATTCAAGGATTCTTCGATATGAGAAATATTACAGCTACCAACAGTGAATTTGCTGTCTTTTTAGCAAAAGGATTTAGAACCATAGGCAATCCAGGGAGACCAGATGAATCAAACTTTCCAATTGGTTCCTTCCGTAGCAATCGATCTACAGTTAGGAACATTACAACTACTTTTGGTAATTCTGCTCAAGTTAGATTACAAGAATTAAGATACATGCCATGTGCTTTAAGAAATAGGACTAGTACAACTAAAATACCAGGTACAACAGTATTTTATACGGGACCATCTATCGCACCTATTTACAATATTGCCAATAGCGGTGGTAGTGGATCGTACAATGTGAAAATCATCGGTTTAACTGCTAAAAATTATAGAAATGATGTTGTAGATATCATCACCGATCAAGGAGCTAATGATTTTGAAAATTGTAGCTTTACACCCATCGAAAATGTTCTTTTCGTTCCTAGAGCTTTAAGGAATACTCCTAATCCATTACAAAATGGGAGCAACAAGTCGGTTTTAAAAACTAAAGTTTTAGACTCAGAAGGTAACACACCAGAATTAGCAGAAGTAAAAATTACACCAAATCCAGCTACAAATTTTATCAGTATACAAAATGCTTTAAATAGTAATATATCAATTTATGATGTTTCTGGTAAATTAGTTAAGCAAGTGTTGAACTTGAAATCATCGTCTGTAAATATCTCGAGTTTAAGTGCAGGTTTATACTTCGTGAAAATCAATTCGAGTAAGGATGTTTTTAAAATCACTGTAAAGTAATAAGCAAAAAATATGAGTTTTATAAAAGAACTCACGAATATTTTCAATCAAGAAATTCACTCAAACTAACAAATTACCTCGTAATGCATAACAAGCTATAGCAGGAATTGGTTAAATAATAATATTTATGAATAAAAGAAGAGATTTTATAAAAAAGGCGAGTGCAGGATTGGTGCTTACTGGCGTTTCAGGAAATATGGTACTTCAAGCATCAAATAGTTTTAAAACTGTACAACAAGATGGGGAGTCAAATGCGATGTTGGGTCAGAATAAAGTTGAAATAAAAGTCATTAAACCATTATTCTGTCCATATTACAGTATAAACGAACCGCATGAAAAGGGAGGCGATAGTTATTATTACAGAAGTGATGCCTTTACGCATAACCCATTTACTATACCAGCTAGTGGTATGTCGGGATCACCTGTAATTATGGATGCCAATGGTAAATTCGTTGGATTTATGACAACCATGGGATTTGAAAACTCCACCTTTAGTTTTGATGGAAAAGAAACGCTAACAGTTACGGTTCCAGAAGGGCAAGAATTGTTTTTAGATGAAAGTGGCGCAGGCGATGAAGCTTGGAAAACGTACAACTCAAAAATGATGAGGCGTTTAAATTTTGAGCCTTTGGTTACCCATCCTCATTTTTGGAGTGATGTAGAATATTGCACTTGGTCTGAACAAAAATTCTTTGCAAAGAAACGTTATGAACAATTTCACTTATTAAACCACGACTTTGTAAAATATTATTTAGATAAAGTTATAGAATTAGGTTATCCGAAGGGAAAGTTGACCTTAGATCATGGTTGGGGGCAATTTCCAGATGGCAGCATAGATTCTGGTTTTGGATCGTGGGTTTCAGATCCTAAAAAATTCCCAGATTTTAAAAAAACCATGGGTATGATTCAAGAAAGAGGGTTCACTCCTGGTTTATGGATTGGATTTCCAAAAATACATTCTGAAAGTTTAACTGCTAAAAAGTATCCCGATTTATTGGGCAGTTGGAGAGCCAATAATGCGGAGAAGAACGCTAAAGATATTAGATGGTTAAATCCAAAAGCTGATATTTTCGATTATGCTTCCGAAACGATCAACCGTTTCTATGAAATGGGAGTTAAAAAGTTCAAAATAGATATGTCATATAACACAAAATCGGACATGTTACATATCCATAAAGAACTATATAAAGCAGCCAAAGCCATAGATTCAACAATAGAGATGGAATTTCATGTGCCCGATATTTTCTTTACTAAATATACTGATGTTATTAGAACCAATGATATTTGGTTAAACGATAATTTTGATTGGCCAGCAAGGGTAAAAACACATTATGAAATTAGCATGAAATCTTCTCCAGGACGATTAATAAACCTAGACCATATTGGAGGAAACGATACAGGAGCAATTACAGAAGATAAGTATCTAAAACATTTAGCAATGTATAAAACAAAGACTGGGTATCCTTTAGTATCGGTTTTACCGCATCATTATACACAACAATGTGTAGATAAAACAGGAGAATATCTATGGGAATATGAAAAAGGTAATAAAAAGGTGATTTCTGATTTTTACGCAAAATAATATAAAACACTATGAAATTGTTTCTTTCTAAATACAGAATATACATTTTAGCCACTTTAGTAATAATATGGGGTAATATTGCTTGTACAGAAGTTCAAGAGTCTAACGAAATTGATTTGTCTGGTGAATGGTTGGTTAAATTAGATCCAAAAGATGAAGGGATTTCTAAGAATTGGTTTCTAACAGATTTTGTGGATACTATAAATTTACCTGGCTGTTTGCAAGAACAAGGCCATGGCGAAAAACCAGGACCCAATACAAAATGGTGGGCACCTTTAAATATATCAGAAAGGCACCCTTCTCTTGATAAATATGCAAAATCAAATGATGATTTTAAGCTGATACAATTTTTAATGCCACGTCATCACTATATAGGAGCAGCTTGGTTTTCTAAAGAAATAGAAATTCCTGAGAGTTTTAATGGCAAAAACAAAACGCTCTTTTTAGAGCGTTGTCATTGGGAATCTAAAGTCTGGATTGATGGTAAACCCATAGGTTCAAATACATCACTGGCAACACCACATAAATACAGTCTAAATCAACTAAAACCAGGTAAATACAAGTTAGTTATTAGGATAGATAATAGTGAGATTTATAAAATAGGTAGGATGCCACATAGTGTTTCAGATCAAACTCAAGGTACTTGGAATGGTATTGTTGGCGATATTAAAATTAATGCAGAAGATAAAATCTCAATAGCTAGTATAAAAACCATACCAGATATAAAAAATAAGTCTGTAGCCATTTTAGTTAGCATAGAAAACGCATCTAGGTTAAAAGGAAACTTCATTATTAATTTAGATGCGTTGGGATATAACGCTCAGAATAACCATGACCCATTGGTTATAGAAAAGAAAGGAAATTTAACAGGTGGTACGATTCAGAATCTAACCATTAATTATGCGCTAGGTAAAGACATGAAGCTATGGAGCGAATTTGAACCTAATTTATATAAACTAAAAGTTGATTTGTTAACGAAAACGAATCAAGCAGATTATCATGATAATAAGGAGATTTCTTTTGGAATGCGAGATATCACTACCGACGGAAAACATTTCTATGTCAATGGTATAAAAACCTTTCTACGTGGCAATGTAGATTGTGCTGTATATCCTAAAACAGGTTATGCACCCATGTCTGTAAAAGAGTGGAAACGCGTGATGCAAACGCATAAAGATTTTGGTTTAAATTTTATAAGATATCATTCTTGGTGTCCACCCAAACAAGCCTTTATTGCAGCCGATGAATTAGGATTGTATTTAGCGCCCGAAGTCCACGAATGGTCATGGGTTACTAAACCTGAAGTGCATCAATTCTTTAAAGATGAATCTGATAAAATGTTGTCTTATTTTGCAAACCATCCATCGTTTGTAATGATGGGGTTAGGAAATGAGAGTGGTATAGAAAAGGAAATCGCTGATGATTTAATACAACAGTGGAAAGATACCGATACCTCTAGGTTATACACGGTAAAGGCAAGTATTGCCAAAAATCAAGGTGTGCCTGGCGATATGGATTTTGAAGTGGTAAGCCATATTAAGGATGAATCTTTCGATAGAGGTAGAGGACGTACACGTTATCAGGCTTTTTGGCCACCAACACCTGAAAATTCACTATTTACTGCAGAATCTCCACAAACAACTATAGATTGGGATACATCTATAAGTCTGTATAATTCAAAATTTAACAACCCCATTATATCTCATGAACTGGCACAATTTTGCGCGTATCCAGATGTGTTTAATGAAATTAAAAAATACAAAGGTTATTTAAGACCAACGTATTTAGAAATAGCAGCAGATCAGTTAAAAGAACGCGGATTAGTAGGTCAATTGCCAAACTTTATACATGATTCTGGTAAATGGCAAGTTCAATTAACTAAAGAAGAGATTGAGGCAGCCTTTCGATCTGGTGAGATGGCTGGTTTTCAATGGTTGTCATTAAATGATTTTACAGGTCAAAACACGGCACCTGTAGGCTTTACAGATGCTTTTTTTGAAAATAAAAGCTATGTGGACTCTAAAGAAATGCAAGCATTTTGTGGACCATCAGTATTATTAGCCCGACTACCAAGAAGAGTTTTTACAACCTCTGAGGTGTTTTCTGCAGAGTTTGAAATTAGTCATTACGGAAATCAAGATTTAGATTTAAGTGATTTAAAAATGTTAATTACAGATGAAGCTGGAAGTACTATTATATCTAAAAGTTTTCCTTCTAAAGCTTTTGTGAATAAAGGTTTGCAGAAGATTGATGAATTTCAAATGGATCTGTTAAATATGGCACCATCAAAATATAATTTACAATTGGAGTCTAAAAAGAATGGTTTGAGTAACAATTGGGATTTTTGGATTTATCCAAACAGTCAAATAGAAAAATTTCCATCATCAGTTAAAGTAACTAATACTTGGGATGCAAACACGTTAAAATTATTGAAATCTGGAAAAACAGTTTTATTGTTACCTAAAATAGGAACCTTAAAAGGTAACTTGCCAGGTTGTTTCACAACATTTTATTGGACAAGTTTTGGAGAGAAAGGTGGGCAATCTTCTGCTAACGGTATTACTATGAACCCTAACCATCCATTATTTAATGAATTTAAGACAGACTCGCATACCAATTGGAATTGGTGGGATTTGTTGACACAATGCCAGCCTATGATTTTGGATGCTTTTAATGAGAAAAAGCCTTGGCCGATAGATTATAAACCCATCATTCAACCCATAGATTCTTGGAAATTGAATAGAAAATTAGGACTTGTAGTAGAGGCGAAAATGGGTAAAGGCAAGCTTCTAATTTGTTCAATAGATCTAGAAAATAATTTGGAAGAAAGGCCCGTAGCAAAGCAATTTAGACGTTCCTTGGTTAAGTATATAACATCAAAAACTTTTAATCCAGAAACTGAAATTAGTGTGTCCCAAATAACAGCTTTATTTGATCAATCTAACCCTGAAAATGCTGAAAGCATGCAAGGTTTACCTGATGAAGGATAGATTTGAGTTTAAAAAATATAAATCATAACTAAAAAATATAAAAATGAGAATTAAAGCTAAGCGATCATTAACCAAAAGATACCTCTTTCTTTTGCTTTTTATAACCATAGTACCAAATATAGAAGCACAAAAAAAAGTAGACTATCCCGATATGTATAATGTCGTATGGGATAGTCAGAGTAAAGATGCCGCAGGTTCGATGCCCGTTGGTGGAGGCGATATTGGAATGAATGTATGGGTAGAAGGAAATGAACTGTTGTTTTACATGCAGCGTAGTGGGGTACATGATGAATATAATGGTTTTCCAAAGCTAGGTAGAGTAAGGATTTGGACAGAACCAAACATTTTTGATGGCGCCGCAACTTTCCGTCAAGAATTAAAATTAAGTGAAAGTTATGTTGAGGTTTCTGCAAATCATCCGCAACATGGTATGGTGACATTTAAAATTTGGTCTGAGGTAAATCGACCAAAAATTCATGTAGAGTGTAAATCTTCCAAAGCAATCACATACTATTCTCAGTTTGAATCATGGCGTACCAAACCTCGTAAACTAAATATGGATAAAAAGATAAAAGATCGTTGGGGCTGGTGGGACACAGGTGGCTGGGCACATGATGTGATTCTAGAGCCAGATAATTTTAAGCAAGAGGATACAGGTTTTTCATTTTATCATATAAACCCAGAAGAAAAATTGACCAGTAAATTGGCTTATGAAATAACAGGTTTGGGGGAGCATTATGGAAAATATTACGATCCCTTAAAAGATTTGGTCTGGGGAGGCTGGATGGGAGCTGATAACTTAATTTATGATCAGAAAGTAGAGGGTAAGTACACATTAACCAATTTTACGGGATGGCGTTATAAGTCTAAAAAACCAACAAAGAAGCAACATATAGAACTTGTTTTTCATAATAGTCATTGTAGTACGGCCTCTAAATGGTTAGATGAAATTGAGGACATTAAGGAGGATAAAGTAAGTATGGCAGAAGCCTGGAAATCAAATACAAAATGGTGGAAAGCGTTTTGGGAAAAAAGTTATATGGTTTTAAACCCCAAGAAAGACGAAAACGATTCCATTTGGCGGATGGGAAGAAATTATAATTTATTTAGGTACATGACGGCCCTAAATGCTTACGGAGAGAACCCTACGATGTTTAATGGTGGTTTAATAAGTTTCGACCCCAGTTTAGTAACCAAAAGATTTCCGTTCCATCCAGATTGGCGTTGTTGGAGTGGGGGTAATTACACCCTGCAAAACCAACGTTGGGTATACTGGCCTATGTTGAAATGGGGAGATTTTGAACATATGGAATCCCAATTCGATTTTTTCGAAAGAACTTTGGAAGTTGGAAAACTAAGAGTATCGGAGAACTACGGATTTGAAGGTTGGGTGTTTGAGGAAGTAGGGACAGTGTACGGATTACCAATGCCAATGCATTACGGTTTTAAAGAGGTTTATGATGAACAAAGAAAACGACCAGATTGGATAGAACAGGGGTTGTCTACAAATTGGTGTACCATTCATCATCATACAGCCATGTTGGAATTTTCATATATGATTCTTGAATACCATCGCTATTCAGGGCGAGATATTTCTAAATGGCTGCCCATTGTAAAAGGAACCATTGATTTCTTTGATAATTATTACCGTCATAAAGCCAAATATAATGCGAATTGGCAGGAACTTGATCCAGATGGGAAACTTATAATTTTCCCTGCAGCGGCTTGTGAATCGCACTATTACGTTAGCAATCCTGTTCCAGATTTGGCTGGTCTAAAAGCAGTTGCAAAAGGTGTACAAAAACTACCCCAAGACTGGGTTGATAAGTTTTTTGGAGGTATAAATAAGATAAAAAACTTTGAAAAAACGATACCAGATTTTCACTTAGATGACATTGATGGAGATGTTGTCATACCCCCAGGACGTAGTGTTGCATATTCTTGGTGGAAAAAAACAGAATTATATATTAACTATCCTATGTTTCCATTCAATCAAATCGAAAAGGGAGATAAAGAAATGGATTATGTATTTAATACTTATAAACATTGGGATACATGGCAAACCCCAGATGCCTGGGAGGTAGTACATAGCTGGAACAACGGAAATGTGGCCTTTGCCCGTATGGGAGTTGTAGATAAAGCAGCAGACTTAACCTATAAAACATTGGCTGATGGACCATTTCGCTTTCCATCTTTCTGGGGGCCTGGGAATGACTGGGTACCAGACCATAACTGGGGTGGTACAGGTGCTGTTGGATTGCAAGAAATGCTTGTACAAACACTTGATGATAAAATAGTGTTAACGCCCACGTGGCCTGATGATTGGAATTGTAACTTTAAAGTGATCGCTCCAAAACAAACAACTATTACGGGCAAAGTGGTTAATGGAGAAATAAAAGATCTTGAGGTGCTTCCAAAGGAGAGAAAGAAAGATGTTATTATTAATTAGTCTTTTTAATACGAAACATAATTAGAAAAGATGGATATGAGATTGGTAAAAGCTTTAAAGCGGTTTTGCCTAATAACCATGTGCTTTTTTGCTGCGATTACAGGCCTAAAGGCTCAAGATTTTATGGTTAATATACCAAATCGATCACAAATCAGTCTTAATGGTAAATGGGAATGTATTATAGACCCAGTAGATGTTGGTATTAAGAAATGGAAATCTTTATATAAAGATGTTCCGAATAATAAAGATCACAGAACAGAATATGCTTTTATTTCAAGTAATACGCTAAATGTACCTGGTGATTTTAATTCGCAAAGACCCGAGTTGAAATTTTATGAATCTACCGTTTGGTATAAAAAGGTAATAAACGTTAAGAAAAAAAAAGGTAAACGTTTATTCTTGTACTTTGATGCTGTCAATTACGTGTCGGATGTTTTTTTAAATTCAGAAAAACTAGGCAGCCACGAAGGAGGTTTCACGCCTTTTCAATTTGAAATTACCAATAAGGTTAAAGATGGTGAAAACGCAATTATTATAAGAGTTAATAATCGCAGACAAAAGGAAGGAGTTCCTGCTTTGGGCTATGATTGGGTAAATTATGGAGGTATTACAAGGGATGTAAGACTTGTTGAAACCAATGAAACATTTATTGAAGATTATTTTGTGCAGCTTAAGAAAGGCTCTGGTAAAAGAATAGAAGGGTATATTCAACTAAACGGTTCTAAGCTTTTACAGAAAATTAGTATTAAAATACCAGAAGCTAAAATCAATCATACGGCTACTACAGACCATAAAGGAAATGCTAAAATTAGTATTGATAAAAAACTAGAGTTATGGAGTCCTTCTAATCCGAAGCTTTATAGAGTTATCATTCAATCTGAAACAGATAGTATTGAAGAGCATATAGGTTTTAGAAGTATCAGTACCAACGGCACTGAAATTATATTGAATGGCCAACCTATTTTTTTGAAAGGTGTAAATTTTCATGAAGAAGCTTCTGAAAGAGCATCTAGAGCTTACACTAAAGAAGATGCAAAAAAGCATCTAAATATGGCTCAAGAATTAGGTTGTAACTTTATTAGAACGGCACATTATCCTCAAAATGAATATGTGGTTCGTCTTGCTGAAGAAATGGGGTTTATGCTTTGGGAAGAAATACCTGTTTTTCAAGGGATAAGTTTTGGGAATAAAAAAACGGTTACATTAGCAAATAAGCAGTTAACAGAAATGTTGAGAAGGGATAAAAACCGCTGTGCAGTCATTATTTGGAGTGTGTCCAATGAAACGTACCCAAATCATACGCGTACATCTGTATTAAAATCTTTAGTAGACTCGTGTAGGGTTATTGACAATACACGTCTTGTGAGTACAGCTTTAAATAAATATGAGAAAAAAGGAAACGTATTTACTATCAAAGACGATTTGATAGAAGCCTTAGATGTTATTGGCATGAATCAGTATCTTGGATGGTATAATGGGTGGACAGTTTCTCCAGAAGACATCGTTTGGAAAAGCGAATACAATAAGCCATTGATAATATCTGAGTTTGGAGCAGAGGCGTTATATGGTCATCATGGATCAAATGATGATACTTCATCATGGTCGGAAGAATTTCAAGAAACATTCTATCGTAAACAAATAACCATGCAAAAAAACATTCCTTTTTTAAGTGGTACGTGCCCTTGGACACTTATTGATTTTAGGTCACCCTTACGTTTGCACCCCATATATCAAGATTATTGGAATAGAAAAGGTTTGCTTTCAGAGCAAGGTTATAGAAAAAAAGCTTGGTATGTTATGAAAGCATATTACGATACTATAAAATAGATGCCGTTGTAATTTTTTTAAATTTAAATTCATATGAAAAGGGCTTTTTTCTTGATCATCATTTCAGTTTTTTTTGCTTCATGCAGTAGTATAAAATGGCAACCAGAAGATGATAAAAAGTTATATAGGAAAGCCATTTCCAGAGTACAAGAAATAGAGCCCTATTCAAACTTTTTAAAGAATGAAAAAAAATATATCAAAGACTTAAATGATGCATATTATCAAATTAGATGGAGCTATATTAGATACCTCTATTATGATAACCCTAAAGTTCCGAAACCAGAAAAGGCTTTAAAAAAGTTTACTGAAAGCTGCCTAAGGAACAATCTTTTATCAAAAAATCATAAGGAATTCTATAAGTCAGCTAATATTCTAGGTTTTGAATTAATTAGTGATGCACCAACATTTACAGTTAATGGCAATAGTTTTAGATCGTATCGAAATTTGACTTATTCTACAGTCGATAGGTACAGTCAAAAACTAGACTTGTTTATGCCACTTAATACAAGTGGGGAATCTGTTCCGTGTGTTATTTTTATACATGGAGGAGGTTTAGCAGTTCATAAGCGTGCTTGGATGGAAGGCCATGCACAATACTTTGCTAGTAATGGGGTGGCAGCAGCAACTATTGATTATCGTATGTTAAATGCTGTTGATAATGCAGTAGACTGTGTAAGGGATACCAAAGCTGCTGTAAGATGGGTACGTGCAAATGCTAAGCGTTACGGAATTAACCCAGATCAAATTGGTGCTAGCGGGGGTTCTGCAGGGGCCATGTTAAGTGTTATTTTGGCAACAACAAATAGTGAAAAAGTATTTGAAGGATATGGAGGAAACCAGAGTTTTTCAAGTAAAATTCAAGCAGCTGCTGGTTTTGCGACGCCAGCACTTACTGGTGTTCGCTATTCTTGGCCGTGGACAAAAGGAGAAAAACCTGATTGGTACGACCAAATTTCACCATATAGATTTATTTCACCAGACGATGCACCTGTATTATTGTTACATGGGGATAATGATAAACTGGTATCTCCATTAGATGCAAAAGATTTGTGTGATAGATTTACAGAAAACAACGTATCCTGCGAATTGGAATTCTTAGAAAATAAAGGCCATGTGTTTTATATGAACACAAAAACTGCTCATAGAGCTTTAATGTTTTTTAAAAAGATCTTCGATGACTCGAATTTAAAAGACTAAGAATCAATCTCCTTGTAGCTTTTAAATTATGCTTGCAGTGAGCAATTTCCTTAGTAGAGCAATTCAACTTATAAGTATTCGCGAATAGAGAAGGGAAATTAACCAATATCTATTTTATGAATATTGTAATGATTCATGCTGAGCCCTTTAAATATCAGGTTTTTACAAAAAACGACATCATATTTACTAAAATTGACAGGATGCGGTAAAAAAAAACTAAAATTTACATTTCAAACTTTAATATAATTATATGAAATCTAGACCCAATAATCAGACTTTTAAACTCTCGATTATTCTTACATGTACACTTGTTTTTGTGATAATGAGTTGCTTTTCAACCTCTAAAAAAGGAGAAACCATAGTATTTGATTTAAGTATTTCAGAAGATGCAACACCAAAGGTTTTACAGCGCTTCTTAGATACTAAAGAAAATAACCCTATATCGGAAATAAAGTTTGAAAAAGGTACTTATCATTTTTATCCTGATAAAGGTTATGAAAAATTTGTTTACATATCTAACCATTGTGATTTAATGGTAAGTACGCCATTTCCTATTAAAAACTTCAAAAATTTAACAATAGATGGCCAAGGGTCTACATTTATTTTTCATGGAGTTATGATTCCTTTTTTAGTCGAAGAAAGTGAGAACATATCAATAAAAAATTTAACCATAGATTGGGCAGAGCCATTTCATAGCGAAGGACTTATTGTTGCTAACGATGATAAAAACAAAACATTTGATATGGAAATTTCAGATGAATACCCTTATGAAATTAGAAATGGTCAAATTTATTTCATCAAGCCCTATTATGAGCATAGTTTAGGACAGTCAATTTTATATGATCCAAATCGTTCGGCAATTGCATTTAATACAGAAACTTATACAGGAATTACAGTCAAAAAACGAACAACCACATATAATGGTATAGAAAATATCAAATACAAATATATAAATGATGAACGAGCTCCGGAATATAAGGATATAGGGTTAGAAGCAAGAATACACGTTGAACAGTTAAAACCAGGGTTGGTACGTATCCACAATCACAAAAAGAAGCTGCCTCCAGTAGGGATGATTTTAACTATGAAAGGGGAGCAAGGATTTAATCGTGTGTCACCTGCATTTAGAGTCACTCACACTAATGGATTCAATGGAACAAATATTAATATACATCATGCAGGAGGTATGGGGATCATTGCAGAGAATTCAGCAGATTTAATATTAGATAGTTTTAATATTACGCCATCCAACGGACGTATGGTATCCACCACTGCAGATGCAACCCATTTTGTAGGGTGTAGAGGTAAGGTTGTACTTAAGAATTGCACTTTTAATAACCAATTAGATGATGCAACCAATGTACATGGAACTTATCAAAAAATAGTAGATGTGTTAGGTGATAATAAAATTGGAGTACGAATGATGCATCATCAACAAAAAGGTTTTGTGATAGCGCAACCTAATGACACTATTGGATTTGTAAGACTAGATAATTCGTTTTTCCCATATGAAAAAAACACAGTTAAAAAAATAGAATACCTCAATAGCAGATATCAAATAGTAACATTTAACAAAGCTTTGCCAAAAGAGATAAAATCGGGAGATTTAATTGAAAATCTAAGCGGCTATCCAGATTTGTTGGTTAAGAATTGTAACATCAGTAAAAATAGGGCAAGAGGGTTGTTGATTTCAAATCCGGTGAATACTGTCATTGAAGATAACTTTTTCAATACTGAAATGGAGGCTATATTAATTCCTGTTGAAAGTAGTTATTGGTTTGAGTCTGGAAATGCTGCTAATGTGACTATTAGAAACAATGTGTTTCAAGACAGTCAACACAGCGGATTTAATAGAGGAGTTATAAGATTTGTGACAGATGATGATAACCAAAACATCGCATTTAGAAATATTGAAATTGATAATAATACCTTCAATCATTTTGATAATTTAATTCTCGAGATTGCAAATGCTGAAGGCTTAAAGTTTACTAATAATACCATTACAAATTCTGGAACATTTCCTCAATTATTTCCAGAAAACTCAGCTGTAAAGGTTAAATCATCCAAGAATATAATTTTTGAAAACAATACTTATTCTGGTAAAGCAACGAACATATTGGAAACAGATGCTGCGGCAAATAGTATAGCATTTAAATAAGTCTAACAAAAAAATAATATATATGAATTGAATAACTATTTAAAAAATGATTTTAAGTAAAGCATAATAAACCAAATTATAAACTAACGTAGAAAACTAAACTAAATGAAATTGAACAAAAAAAATCAGAGAAGGAAAGGATGGAGCAAACTATTGCTATTTGCTTTTATCTTTTCACTAAGTTTTAGTATCCAAGCCCAATCTCAACAAATAAATGTAAGTGGTACGGTAACTAATTCAGAAGATGGGTTGCCTATACCAGGCGTTGCTGTTATTGTTAAAGGAACTTCTAATGGAGCCGTTACAGATTTTGACGGTCTCTTCTCCATTAGGACTAAATTAGGAGACCAACTCTATGTATCTTATTTAGGGATGGAATCAAAAACCGTGGAGGTGACAGGAACAGAGATGAATATTAGCTTATCTCCTAGTTTGGAAGACTTAGAGGAAGTTGTTGTTATTGGTTATGGAACTGTAAAGAAAAAGGAGGTGACTGGAGCTGTGTCAAGTGTAAAAGCAGAAGATATAGAGCAAATAGTAACTTCAGATTTAGGTATTGCATTACAAGGGCAAATGCCTGGAGTTAACGTCATATCTTCTCCAGAACCAGGAGCACCCTCTCAAATTTTAATTAGAGGTATTACATCAGTTGCTGGAGATAGTGAACCATTATATGTTGTAGATGGTTTAATTCAAGAAGGTAACCCTTTAATCAGTCCAAATGAAATTCAGTCTATAGATGTTTTAAAAGATGCAGCCTCTACAGCTATATATGGTACCCGTGGAGCTGCAGGAGTTATTTTAATCACAACAAAGCAAGGTCAGGCAGGAAGCTTATCTGTTCGTGCTAATTCAAATTACGGGATTAAGCGTTTAGATAGAACCGCAGTAAGATTGATGAATGCTAACCAGCAAACCTATTTTGATCTTATAGCAAGGAGAAATGTAAGTGGTGGCCTTGGAGACGATGAAATAGATATCATTGGTTTGGGGGGAGCATCCAGATTACAGCTAAACACAAATTTATTTAATAATGTTGTTATAGACGATCAACCCACGCAAAACCATTTCGTTTCTATTTCTGGAGGATCCAAAGATATTACATATAGTGTGAGTACTGGTTTTTTTCAAGAAAAAGGATCACAGGTAGGGGCTAGTTTCGATAGGTTTAATATAAGAGCTAATACAAATTATAAGCATGGTAAATGGGATATTAGAGCCAATATATCTTTAAATTCTGAGCGTAGAGAATTTACACCTGGAGGTTTAATAAACCAACTGATAAGATATAGGCCTTACAATCAAGATTTAACGACACTAGAACCAGATGAGGTCGTAGTAAATCTTGGCGGTGAAAATGGTAATAGAGCAAATTTTGTATTAAATTCTTTTGAAAACGAAAGACATCAAGATGTCGTTAGGACACAGACAAACATAAATATTAATTATGATATTTTTGAAGGTATGCGTTTAACAGGAAGGTATGGTTTATCAACTAATAATTTATTTGAGCGTAGATTTAATCCATTTCGACAAGTATTACAAATTAATGGTGGTAATGTTGACTGGAGTCCACCTTCAAGCAGTAACGTAAGAAACGATGCAGCGAGAACCAAAAACCAAAGTTTTGACCTCTACGGCACCTATAAGTTTAATATTGAAGATATTCATGATTTTACCTTTACAGCTGGTATGACATGGGAGGATTACCATACGGAACGCTTCTTTGCTCAAAGAGATGGTGTACTTAACAATAGTATTAAAACACTTAATGGTACTAGTGAAAACCCCCAAGTAGGTTCGGGTCGTGATAGAGAACATACAATTTTAGGTGTCATTGCTAGAATACAATATGGGTATAAAGGTAGGTACCTTTTAAGTTCTAGTGTTAGAAGAGACGCTTCTTCCAGATTTGGAAAAAACAATAGATCAAATATTTTTCCTTCGGCAGCTTTTGCTTGGAATGTGTCTGATGAGAAGTTTTGGAGTCATACCAAAAATGTTATTAACAGCTTAAAATTTAGGTTAAGTTATGGAGAAGTAGGTAACGAAAGTTTTGGAGATTATGCGTTTGATGCTTCTATCACACCAAATATAGATTATGTATTTGGATCAGGCACAGGTGATTTGGCTAATGGTGCCATTCAAACAGGTTTTGCAAATCCAAATGTAAAGTGGGAAACGTCTATTCAAAAAAACATAGGGGTAGATATTGGGCTCTTTAAAAATAGATTAACATTAGCAGCTGAGTATTATGATAAAACGAATGAAGATATGTTATTTCCTATAGGGATAACACCTTCTGCAAGCGGTCTTCGTAATGCAACAGTTGTTTTGAATATTGGTAATATGACGAATAAAGGATTTGAGTTTGCAGCCCGATATAGACCCAATTTAGGGAAATTAAAAATGACTTTAGGTGGTACGTTTACAACTAATGAGAATAAAATCACAAGAATTGAAGGAAATAAAGAGCCTATTTATAATATTGATTTTGGTTTAAGAGGTACACCAATAACCGTATTAGCTGAGGGGTATGAAGCTGGCGCATTTTTTATGCATACCACAGATGGGATTATAAAGACTCAAGAAGAATTAGATGAATATAGTTTATTGGATACTGATATAGAGCCTCAATTAGGTGATGTGAGATTTGTAGACAATAATGGTGATGGAGCTATAACTAACGCAGACAGAGTATACTCTGGAAGTGGTTTGCCAGAATATGAGATAGGATTTAACTTAAACGCTGACTATAAAGGCTTTGATTTATCGATGAATTGGTACGCCGCTTTAGGGCAAGAACTTGTAAATAGTGCTAGATATGAAGCCTTTGCCCAGGGACGTCATGAAGACTTGGTATATCAATGGTCTGAAAGTAACCCAACATCTAATATTCCTTCATCGAGAGGACCAGAGCATATTAACTATCAAGGTTTCTCTGATTTATGGGTCGAAGATGGAAGCTATATTCGTTTAAGACAAGCAACATTGGGCTATAGTTTTTCCAAGAAGTTTTTAGATAAAATAGGAGGGATGAATAAATTACGACTATATGTTTCAGCACAAAATCCACTTACTATTACGGATTATAAAGGATATGATCCAGAAGTTGGAGGAAATACTGTTCGAAGAGGTATAGATCGAGATCAGTATCCTAGAACTGCACTCTATTTAGTAGGATTAGATTTAAACTTTTAAAAAAAATGAAAATGAAAAAATTAAAAATTAATTGTGTGTTGTTGTTTATCGCAATAGGGTTTTTATTCTCTTGCGAAGAAAAATTAGATTTATCTGATCCGAATGAGCTTTCCACAGGTTCGTTTTGGAAGAGCTTAGGAGATACAAATACAGGCTTAACAGCTGCCTATCAGTCATTATTAGACCATGATATTTTACAGCTTGTAAATGAAGCTATTAAAACAGATGAAGGGTGGCCAGGTTTTGGGAGACCTTTAGGGAAAACAAGAGCATTACCATATTACGAGCTTACTTATACAAACGGTAGTAGTTATGTAGAAAATAGATGGGTAAGTATGTATAATACTATTTTTAAAGCAAATCAGGTTATTGAAGCTTTAGAAAATATCAAGGAAGATCAAACAACTGAGGAGGAAATAACGTTATGGACCACTCAAATGGGACAAGCAAGGTTCTTAAGAGGTTTGATGCATTTTTATTTGCACAGTACTTACAATAATGGTAGTGTAATTATTAGAGATTTTGTACCGCAAACTAGGGATGAGTTTAACCAACCTTTATCTCCAGCTAATGAAGTCCAAGACTTTTTCCGTGCCGATTTAAAATATGCATATGATAATTTGCCAGCACAATATGAAGAACCTAGTGTTAATTTGGGGCGTGTAACCAAAGGAGCTGCTGCGGTCAATCTAGGGAAAAGTTATTTGTTTGAAAAGGATTACGCAACAGCCATGGTGTATTTTGATGATCTTATCAATAATGTTACTGCAGATTATAACTATAAATTAGTTTATGATTTTGATATCTTATTTACCAGTGAAGGTGATTTTTCCGAAGAATCTATTCTTGAGCTCAGTTATTCAAAAGACTTTAGAGAAGAGATCAGGGTTTGGAGTGACCAAGCTATTTCTAATCGCTATGCACAAAGCACAGTTGATGCTTTTGGTCCATTAATGCCTGCATGGTTAGTGCATACGTTTAAGTCAGATCAAATGGATATTTTAGATGATAGAAATTATTATGATGATCCTGATAATGGGCGTACGCTTAAACCTGTAAGTTTAAGAACATCGTCTTTGGTTGCAATTGTTGAAGATGATGTATCCTTACGTTATGGACAAACAACGGGAGTTAGTCTTAAAACATCATTTAATGGATGGGGTTTTGGCGCTTATAAAAAGTATACAAATCATGACCTTGATGTAACAGAAGGAGATGGTAATCCAAGAGGTAGTAGAGCTTCAGGAAAAAATGTAGTATTAGATAGATTAGCTAACGTTTATCTCATGCAAGCAGAGTGTATGATTAAAACAGGGGATATAGATGGCGCATTAGAAGCAATAAATACAGTAAGAAAAAGATGGGGGCTTGTGTTATTGGGACCTCCAAACTCAAGATGGTCTTCGTCTTCGTTTGATAACATTACCTATACAGCAGATTCTTTGATGGAACATTTAATGTATGTAGAAAAACCTCAAGAAATGTGCATTGAGGGTTACCAGACGCGTTGGACTGACTTAAGAAGATGGGGTGTTTTGGAAGCTAATTTTAATAGACTGGCTGGCGAAACTTATTATGCCCTTACAGTAAAAATTAAAAATGTTGAAGGAAATGAGGTAAATAAAAATTTTGCTTCTGTTAATGATGAAAATATCGATAATGTTGATGGCCTTAAGATTATAGATTATGAGTATGATGCTAAAGCTCAGAATTACAACCCGGAAAGCCATGATTATTTGCCAATTCCATTAATTGAAATAACGGCAAACCCTAACGTTAATTAAAAAATATGAATATGAAAAATTTAAAGTACTTAGTAATTGTTCTTTCGCTCATTTTTGTTATTGGGTGCCAGAATAACGATGACTTACCTCCAGCTTTTGAGGATGCTACTTGGGTGACAAGTATTGCACCAGGAAATGAGTATAGTATACTGGAAGGGGAACATATAACATTTAGAGATTTATCGCAAAACCCATTAACACATGAGTTTACAATAGAAGAAGGAAACAGATATTTACAAGCTCCTTTTGATGTGGGAAGTGAATCTTTACAACCCTTTATTAATAGAGAACTTGGACTTATAAATACTGATAAAGATGCCCATGTTTTATTTTTAAAACCTGGTATTAATAAGGTTAAACTTAGAAACACATTCCAAGATTCAATTATTTACAGGGGTAGAGATACCATTTATCCTTTCAAAGAAAACGGTATTTGGGTCATTGAAAATGAATGGGAAGTAGATGTATTTGGTAAGTTAAAACCAGCTTTTAAAGTTCTCGATAAAAATGGAGATGAAATAATAAGTGTGACAGGAGATGAAGAAGTTGAAGATCCAGAAGGCGAAATTCCTTCTTCGTGGCCTGTTATAGATGTGGAAGCGGGTGATGGACTTACATTTGTAGATTTAACAACAGAAGATAGGCCTACATCTAGATCATGGTCTTTGCCATTTTCAAAACTTACAGGAGGTGCTAGTGTTGCAGATGAGAATCTCACAGCCAACTATTTTTCTCTAGGTAAATTTACAGCAGGTAGCATGAAGTCTATTAGAGGAGATTTATTGCCAGCTGAAAACGTGGTAAAATTTATACCTTTAGTTATTAATGTAATTCCTTCATCACAACCATTCGAGATTGTAAGTGAAATACAAATTGACTCTGAAGGTGTTATTAGTTTTACTGTAAGTGGAGAAGTAGCAATAACAAACGGTTCAGAAAGTGATTTTACCGTAAATGTACAAAATCCTAATACTGGTTTTGATCAAGATATCCCTGTATCATCTGTTACTACTAATATTAACGACAAAACTATCATAGAATTAAAACTAGCTGAGGCTGTTTACTTTGATGATGAAATTACTTTGTCGTATATGGGAGATATTATAGAATCGGTTGATACAAGGATTTTAAATAATATTGATACCCAATCGGTTGTACGATTAGTAACTGGAGAAAGTGTCGTAGACCCTATATGGGCTGGTGCCGAGTCGGAGAGTATGAACAATAATGGTGCAAATGCGAATGGGTACTGGGTTGGAAATAATAATGGTACAGTAGATGACCCAATATTTACAAGAACAACAGACATGGCATTTAGTGGAGATGCTTCGATGCGTTACAGTTATGCTGATGGTGCTGTAGATAGAAATTTACAAGGTTGGGGTATTGGACCTGATAATCTTTTTAAAGGAGCAGTACCCGCAGGTTCATACTATGTGTCTTATATGATTTATATAGAACCTGGTACTACACTTAAAGGTTTTAGAACAGCTGTAACACAACCATGGACTCTTACCTCATGGAATATTGAAAACATACCCCGAGGCGTGTGGGTTGAAATTGGTGAAGAAATTACGCTTAGTAGCGACTCAAATCAACGTTTTGATTTAAATGTACGTCCAGATCTTAATAGTGGGGTTACGGGCAGACAAACCTTTTACTTAGATGATATGAAATGGAGGCCTATAAATTATAGACCTTAAATTTATCTTCTTAAGATAATATCGCATAACAGAATGAAAGAAATTTGAATAGATGTAATTCAAATTTAGTTAATAGTTTTTTAGAAAGGTTACTTAATTTAAGTGACCTTTCTAATTTTTTAAGGATAAAAACGGTATGTAAATTACTACGATTACATATATTCTTATGATAAAAGGTTATTTTAGTGAAAAAGATTAATTTCTGTAAAGTGTAATGGCAAAGAAATATATATCAGTTCTCTTAGTTTGTTTGATGTCTCATTACTTGTTAGCTCAAGTTACTAAACTAGAATCTAATTTAAGGTTAAGCATTTCAGAAGGGTTAGCTCATAATGGGGTAACCTCAATTTTAGAACATTCCAAGGGGCGTATGTGGTTTGGCACATACGATGGTATAAGCATTTATGATGGTTATGAATTAAATACTATTAAGAACACGTTACATGAAAATGTGCTTTCTAGTAATCGTGTAAGAGCACTTGCAGAAGATAAGAATGGAAATGTTTGGATTGGTACAGACGCTGGTGTCACTATATATGATCATAAGTCGCAGAAATTTAAAAATATAGACATTAATTTGCCTAAAGAACAAGGACTGGGGCAAGCCATTATTCGAGATATTATTTTTACTGAAAATGGTTTTGCCTTGTGTCTTACAGAAGGCAGTGGGCTTTTGGTTTTCGACAATAATTACACTTTTGTTGGCAATTATATGCCAAATAACATCGTAAACCCTGAAAATATTCTGTTTTTTAATGGGATTGCCTTAGATGCTTCAAATTATTTATTTAGCTCTTCAATGGGATTATTTCATTTTAGAACCGATAATTTTCAATTTAATAAGGTCCTTGAAAACGATATACAAGGGACTTATTATATTGAAAGCTTAGGCAATGGAAAAATACTATTCTCAGCCAGTAGAGGGGTTTCAATAGTGACATTTAGTAATACTGGTGACAAATACCAATTTAAATTGGGAAAAAGTATTTATAAGAAATACCAGATTATTTGCATGATGATTGATAACTACGATAATTTGTGGTTAGGAACTAAAAACAAAGGCGTTGTAAAAATTGAGAATTTTAAGACGTTATTACTAAAAAATAATCTTCATGAAAAATTGTTTGATGATGGATTAGATGTACTACGTACAAGTGCGCTAATATCGACATCAACAAACCACTGCTGGCTGACTACATTTAATGAAGGTGTTTATAGGTTTGATATCAAAAAATCTCCATTTAATTCTTTCAACACTTCCATGGATTTAAAATATGGACTGTCATCAAATATATCTAGTCATATTTCAAATTTAAATGATAATGAGTTTTATATCACGAGTCCATATGGTGGTTTGGCTTTGTTTAATGTTAAAAATCAAAGTTTTGAAGAATTACGTTCTGAGCTATTGAGAAAAAATAAGCATTTAATTAAATCAATATTTGTTGATTCGAAAAAGAATTTATGGTTTGGTTTAATCTCTTCCCGAGATTTATATCGTCTTAAAAAAGGAAGTAACAAGTTTGAAAAAGTATTTTTTGCCAAAGATGCAATGAAGGATAATTTCTATGGGTATTCAACTATTACTGAAGACAACTTGGGCAATATCTGGTTAGCGGGAAATAGTGCTTATAGAATAAAGGTAGATAAGCAAAATAATATTGAAACCATTGAGGAAGTAAATCAAAATACTTTTTTTAAAGATAAAAGCTTAGGAAAGATTCGATTTATTTATGCTGACCCTTTATACGATTTAGTCTGGATAGGTTCTGAGTCAAAAGGCCTATTTCGGATAAAGGCTGATGTCAATTTACCAGTTAAAGATTTAGAAATAGAAAATTATACCAGAGATGTAAATAGGCAAAATAGTATTTCAAGTAATTTTGTTTCTACAATAATACGTTTACCAAATAATGAACTATGGATAGGAACTGAAGGTGGCGGGATTTGTAAGGTTGTTGATGGTCATAACAAGCCAAAGTTTTTTGCTTTATCTGAAAAGGATGGGCTTTCAAATAATGTGGTGAAAAGTATACTTTATGATGATGAATACAATCTTTGGATAAGTACGAATATTGGGCTGAACAAGTTTAACACAAAAACAAGTAGTTTTAGGAAATTCAATAAATCAGATGGGTTGCCTTTTGAGGATTTCTGGTATCCAGCGCAAAGATTTAAAAACGGAGTCATGGTGTTTTCTGGCTTAGATGGTTTTTGCTATTTCAGTTCTAACAGAATCATTGAAAAGGAGCAAATGCCTAATCTTGAATTTGAAAATTTTAAATTGTTTAATAAAACAATTACTCCAGGAGATACTGTAAATAATAGAGTGCTTTTTGATAAACGCATTGATGATAAGAATGAAATTATTCTAAAGTATGATGAGAATGTATTTTCATTGGATATTGTTAGTCTACATTTTTTAAATACGGAAAATCACTTTTTAAAGTACAAGTTATTACCATTAAATGAAGAGTGGATACAAGTAACTTCAAATAATAACACCATTAACTATAATGGCTTGCAGCCTGGAGCATATGAATTGAATGTCATGGCTTCAAATGCGTTGAATGAATGGACGCCTCCTAAAAAATTAAAAATTTTAATAACAGCTCCATACTGGCGAACACCAATAGCTTATATTGTATATGTTATATTATTGGTTCTTTTGATTTACATAATAAGTAGAGTCGTACTGAAAATTCAAAGGCTTAGTCATGAAGTTGAAATTGAACAAATGGAAATAAACAATGTAAAAGAAGTTAATGAAGCTAAATTGCGATTCTTTTCTAATATTTCACACGAAATCAAAACACCATTAACATTGCTTTCGGGGCCTACAAATATTCTTTTAGAACGGTTTAAAGGAAATACCGAGATTTCTAGTAAGTTAAGTTTAATGCAACGGCAATCTAAAAAAATATATCAGCTTATAGAGCAAGTTCAGGATTTTAGACGTGCAGATGTGGGGGCGCTCAGAATGGATTATATGCGGTTTAGTTTTAATAGCTTTATCCAAGAAATTAGCCAGGACTTTAAAATTTTGGCAAGCAATGACAATAAAGAAATGAAAATTGAAGGGGAAAATAAAGTGATTATTGTTTCGGCCGATAAAGATAAACTTGAAAAGATTTTTAACAACCTCTTGAATAATGCTTTTAAGTATACGAAAACGAATGATACCATTGAGGTGAAATTCAAAACAGATGATAAAGACCTAATTGTAGAAGTAATTGATACGGGTAGGGGTATTGATGCGAAAGACATTGGGCATATTTTCGAACGTTTTTACCAATCTCATAAACCAGAAAATAAACATGTTAGTGGATCTGGTATTGGATTGGCATTTTCTAAACGATTGGTTGAAATGCATTACGGGTTTATTAGTGCAGAAAGCATTATAAATGAAGGTACAAAAATTACGGTTCGATTGCCTATTGTTAAAGAGTTATTGGATAAAGAAGTTATTAAGGATATTAATTTGCCCAAAGAAAAAGAAGTTTTAGTAGATAATCATCTTTTTGATAAGGATTCAATCAATAACTTGAAAACCTCGAATGATTTTTCTGAATCGTTAATTTTTTACGCTGAAGATAATTCAGATATGAGAGCTTTTGTAACAGATGTCTTATCCAAATTCTTTAAAGTGAAATGTTTTAGAAATGGACAAGAATGTTACGATGCTTTTGATGAAGAGTGGCCCGATATTATAATAAGTGATATACAAATGCCAGAACTCAACGGATTGGATTTATGTGTTCGGATTAAATCAGACTTAAAAACCAGTCACATACCCGTTATTCTTTTAACAGCCTTAGCTAATCTAGAGGATCATATAAAAGGGTTAAGAGATGGGGCAGATGCATATATAAAGAAACCTTTTAATTTTCAACATCTAGTAACTAATGTAGAAGCCTTATTGAATAACCGAAAACAATTAAGAGAACGCTATAAAATAGGTATCCCTCTTACCAAAGAAAATAATAGAAATAATAGAAATGATAATGCATTTTTAGAAAAACTCTATAGCCTGATAGAAGAAAATATGGAAGATCAAGATTTTGATCTAAATAGATTGTCAAGAGAGCTTTATCTTAATCGCACTCACTTTTATCAAAAAGTAAAAACTTTAACAAATCAAACACCTTTGGAGTTGTTAAGAAATTATAGATTAAAAAAGGCAGCAGAACTTCTAGTTAATGAAAGCTTATCGATAAATGAAGTTATCCCCAAAGTAGGTCTCAAGAATCGAACACATTTTGCGAAAATTTTCAAAGACAAATATGGGGTTACGGCTAGTGCCTATGTATCAGAAATGCATAAAAAATATTTGTAATATATATTGGATAAACCATTAACGATGTATTAAAAGCAATCATTTTATATAAATGTATAAATAAAGACACAATGTTTACTTATAGATACAGGCTTTGTCATTGTTTTTCAGAATTTTACAATTAATCAAACAGTATGGATTGTTGCGAGATTCAAAATAACTAATAATTGGTTTCTCGCACATCTGTATAAAAGAATTAAGTTAGTTGTATTAGTTGAAATTAGTTGAAAAACCTTCATTTATTGCAAATATGAAGGTTTTTTTAATTGAAATTTTAATATAAAATTCATGAAAATAAAAATATTTCTGGTACTCTTTATACTTCTTGTTTCAAAAATAGAAGCTCAAAATATTGCATATCCAAAACCTAGAAATCATTGGGTTAATTCAAACCTTGTTAACAAAGATTGGTTGTATTTGGAAGTAGATTCAGAAACAATACCAGCAGAGAATGATACAAGATACCAGAGTATAGATTTACCGCATACATGGAATTCTAAGGATGTTCTTCAAACTAAAGACTATAGAAGGGCAGGGTCTTGGTATAGAAAACACCTTTATTTTGACACGGAAGAATTAGATACACGGAAATTTTTACGATTTAATGCTGCAGGACAAGAGGCAAAAGTATATGTAAACAAGGAGTCGTTAATGCATCATATGGGAGGCTACAGTGCCTTTACAGTAGACTTGACTAAACACCTTAAAAAAGGTAAGAACACAATTGATGTTTGGGTTTCTAATGCTCCTAATGCTAGTCTTGCTCCAATAAGCGGCGATTTTAATTTTTATGGAGGATTATACCGTTCTGTTGAATTGATTTCTGCTCCCAAAGTTTCATTTTCCAGAAATTATTATGGAGGACCTGGTTTTAGAATATGGGGTTCTGAAGTCTCTAGTAATAAAGCCAATATCAATTTAAAGGCCATATTGGATAATTTTTCAGATAAGACAACCCATGTTACTATAAAAGCAATCATAAAAAATAAAAAAGGAAAAGTTGTATCGAAAGGAACTTTGGATATTAAGCTTAATTCAGGAAAGTCCATAAGTGCTAATGTTCCAATGTCTTTAATGAGTAATCCAGAATTATGGAGCCCAGAAACCCCTTATTTATACGATGTCGATATTAAACTATTTGAAAAAAATAAAAAATTAGATGCGGTTAGTACAAAATTAGGAGTGAGGTGGTATGAATTTACCGTAGATAAAGGCTTTTTTCTTAATGGTAAACCTTATAAACTAAAGGGGGCTAACAGACACCAGGACTATTTTGCAAAAGGTAATGCGCTAACACCAGAAACACATCTTAATGATATTAAATTAATGAAAGAGGTTGGGGTAAACTGGTTGAGATTGGCACATTACCAACAAGATGATTATATGCTCCAACTATGTGACGAACTGGGAATCTTGGTATGGGAAGAAATTCCTTATGTAAACAATACGCCAAAAAACAAAGATTTTGAAGGTAATCTGCATACTATGATGAAAGAGTTGATCGAACAACATTATAACCATCCTTCCATTATTCTTTGGGGCATGGGGAATGAAACTTGGATGAGTGATAGAGGCGATGGTAAGGCTTCAAATTATGATATTGTTAAAGGATTGAATGCTCTTATACATAGAGAAGATTCAACCCGAAAAACCGTATTTGTAAATGGTGATAATAATAAACCGATAGATTTTGGAGTGGTTTTTATACCGGATGTTTTCGGATTTAATTTATACAGGGGTTGGTACAGAGGGGAGTATAATTCTCTTACCGAGAGATTAAATGAATTACATAAGTTGGCACCAAATGTGCCTTTAATCCTTTCAGAGTTTGGAGTAGGATCTGATGAGAGGGTACACACCGAGAACCCACAAAAACAAGATTTCAGCATAGAATACCATAATGATTATTTAGAGTCACATCTAGAACAAATAGATAAACTTAATTGGTTATGTGGCGTAAATTATTGGGCCTTTGCCGATTTTGGAGCAGCACATAGAGGTGATACAAAACCACATATAAATCAAAAAGGATTAGTCACTTTTAATCGAAAGAAAAAAGATGCTTTTTATTTATTGAAATCAAAATGGTCTAAAGAGCCCGTTGTTTATATAGAGTCTCCTTTTTGGACAGAACGATCTGGTAACTCGAGAAAAGACATTCGTGTATTTTCAAATATGAAAGAAGTTGAATTATTCCTAAATGGTAAATCTTTAGGCAAGCAAAACAATACATTTGTTTGGACCTTAACTTTAAATAAAGGAAAAAATACATTAAAAGCCATTGGGAATACCAACGGAACTAAAAGGGAGCATCAATTTGTTGTCAACTACAAAAAGAATAGAGCCAAGTATGCCATTAGTGCTAGTAGTGAAGATGGGGGGCATAATGCGAAACATGCAATAGACGGTAATCTGAAAACTAAATGGCAGTCTGGAAATTCCAGTGAAATTATTATCGATTTAAAAAAAATAAGTTTAGTAAATGGTGTGAAAATAGCATTTGATGAAAATGAATTAAAAACTTATAATCTAAATATAGAAGGTTCTGTAGATAAAAAAACTTGGATGTCATTGCTTTCAGGAAAAAGTAATAAAAGAGCACCAATCAACACCTTTTTATTTAAAAAGCAACAAGAAATCCAATACATAAAAATTCTAGCTAAAGGAAATAATAAGGATGCTATAAATTCTTATCTGGAAATTATTCCCATTACGACTTTTGAAAAAGCAGAAAAAAACTTGTATGAGATCATAGGTGCAGGTGGAAGATAATATTGGGATTCAAAATATAGGAGATAAAGACAAACAATAATTTTAATGTATAGTACAATGAATGGCCATTCAAAAGTTTTGAATTTATTAAAGAATATTTTTAGTTTATTGATAACGTTTATGGTAGTTTCAAACTGCACTTCATTTGGCGAAAAGGGTACTTCGACGCCAACACTAAATCAGGTAAAAACTATTGGAGATAAAGTTGCTAATTGGCAAATAAAAACGTTTGATAGTATGGGTAAGTATCGTGCGCTGCCACCCAAAAATGAAAGGAAAAATTTTCATCATAGAAGAAAGCATCATGATTTAGATTGGACTTGTGCAGCCTTATATGCAGGTATGTGCGAATGGGCTACCATCAGTATTGATGATACTTATGAAAAATGGTTGACAGCTATTGGAATGAGGCATCAATGGAAGCTAAATGAACGTATGTATCATGCAGATGATCATGCAGCAGGTCAGCTATTCTTAAAAATATATGATTTGTATGGACATCGAAAAGTTATAAATCCATTAATTAAGCAATTCGATTCTATTATGTCTAGTGAGCAAGGGAAAAGAAAGCAATGGTATTGGGCAGATGCTCTCTTTATGGCACCACCCGTTTGGGCAGAACTCTCAAAAGCTACAGGAAATAAAAAGTATTTGGAGTATATGGATAGTCAATACCACCAAACATATAATTTGCTATGGGATAAAGAAGAACAATTCTTTTTTAGAGATAAATCTTTTTTAAAGAAAACGGAAAAAAATGGTAAAAAACTTTTTTGGGCAAGAGGAAACGGCTGGGTTTTTGGAGGTTTGGCACTAATGATTCCAGATTTACCAAAAGATTGGGAAGGTAAGTCATTTTATACTAATATATTCCAACAAATGGCGGAAAGCCTTAAGAAAAGTCAGAGGCCAGATGGAACTTGGTCTTCAGGTATCTTAGGAGGTGTTGAAGCATATCCTGTAAAAGAAATTAGTGGATCAGCATTTTTTGTTTATGGCTTAGCATGGGGGATTAATCAGGGCGTGTTAGATAAAGAAATATATCAGCCCATTATGTTAAAGGGTTGGCATGCTCTAACAAAATGCGTTACTGAAGAAGGTTTAGTAGGTTATATACAGCCTATAGGAGCAGCACCAGGTAACAGTTTTAAAGATTATACCGAAGTGTATGGTGTTGGTGCTTTTCTAGCAGCTGCTACAGAAGTTTACAAATTTGTTGAAGCTCAAAGTTCTAAAGTTTCTAAAGATACTCAAGCATTTCAAACATTTATGAAAGATGGAGGTTGGTGCTGGTATCAAGACCCACGTGCTGTGATAAATAATGGTAAATTGGTTTTTGGTGGGCTGAGTGGACAAACGGGAGATGTGAAACTGGGTGTTTACGACCTAAAAAAAGATACTGTTTTAGGTAACGTAGTACTGCATGAAAAATTTGAAAAAGATGACCATAATGTGCCAGCTTTATATGTAAGGCCAGATCATAGCATTTTAGCTATATGGGCTAAACATGCCCATGAGAAAAAACACTATTCTAGTATATCTTCTCCCTCTAATTATTTAGAATGGGGAGAAAGAAAAGAGTTTGTCCATGATTATAAAGCTAAGGTGGGCGTGACTTATATGAACCTATATCATATGAAGGATGAAGGTTTGTTGTATAATTTTTTTCGAGATGGACCGTCATTTAATCCTAGTTATATTACTTCACCAGATCATGGCATAACATGGGGAGATAGGACGCATTTCATAGCAGATGAGGTTAACGGACGCCAAAGACCATATACTAAATACTTAAAGAAAGATGAGAATACTGTTGGTATAGCATTTACAGATGGACATCCCAGGAATTATGGAAATAGTTTATACTATTCGGAATTTAAAAATGGGGTATTTTATAATGTAGATGGCACAAAAATAAAAATGTTTAATAAAGAGCCTTTAAAAACATCTGAAGCCGAAAAAATATATATTGGAAGTGAAACCAGTAAAAAACCAAAAGAATGCGAAAGCGTGCCAAATAGTGCATGGCCTTGTATTGTTGAAAAAGATGAAAATAATAGGCCTCATATTGGATATTCACTGTACGTACATAATGAAGATCATAGATTTAGAATAGCATCATGGAATGGGGAAAAATGGGTGGATAGAGAAATTGCCTATGCAGGAAAATCTTTATATACATTAGAAAGTAGTTATACAGGTTTAATGGCTTTTGACCCCACAGATGTTACTCGGGTATATATATCAACAGATGTAGATCCTTCAACAGGAAAAAATACAGGTGGGCTTCATGAAATTTACACAGCAGAAATTGGGATAGATGATGATGTTTCAACAATAAAATGGGAACCAATTACGAAAAAATCTAAATATAGGAACATACGACCTATTTTGGTTTCAGGCGAAGGGTATAAAGTTTTACTCTGGTTAAATGGATCATGGAATTCATTTTTTAATTATAATACAGACGTTAAAGGGCTCATTTTGAAAAGCTAAACATAGGCGTGAAAAGCAGTGTATGTAGGGCGGATCTGCTAAATTGAATTAAATAATAATTAACTAAAAGGAAGATAAACTCAAATAAAACAAAATAATTATCATGAAATTTTTAAGGCTGACGTTAATAGCATGCATCATTACATTTCAATGTGTCGAATCCCAGGAACAATATAAACCAGATTGGGAATCTATTAAAAATTATGAAGCACCAGAGTGGTACGAAGATGCGAAAATAGGGTTTTGGGTGCATTGGGGAGTATATTCTGTGCCAGCTTATAAAGGAGACCATGCAGCAGAATGGTATGGTAGATGGATGTATAGTCAAAAAGGGCAAAGTAGTAGAAATAACCAAGGGTTAGCAACGCACCTTCATCATAATAAAGTATATGGCCCACCAGAGGAATTTGGTTATAAAGATTTTATTCCCATGTTTAAAGCAGAAAACTTTAATGCAGACAATTGGGCAGATTTATGTGTTAAGGGAGGTGCAAAGTTTTTTACCATGATGGGAGCTCATCATGATGCTTTTTGTTTATGGGATACTAAGTTGAGTAAGTGGAACTCAGTTAATATGGGGCCAAAACGAGATTTAGTAGGAGAGGTTGCTAAAGCAGTTCGTAAAAGAGGCTTGAAGTTTGGTGTTTCAAATCATACAGCATGGAACCCAATCTTTTTTCAGTGGAATCATATCAATCGTTATGATGCTACAAATAAAGAGTATCAAGATCTTTATGGAAATCCAATATTGCAAAAAAGTGCTGATACTTTAAGAATGGAAGAGGATGAAACTAGAAAATCGTGGCTTAAAAAATCTCGATGGGACGAAAACTACATAAGGCCCAGCGAGAGAGATATGAACAGATGGTTAGCTAGAACCAAGGAATTGGCAGATATGTATAAACCAGATTTGTATTATTTTGATTGGGGATTTAATTCTCAATTATGGGAGTCAAGAAGAAAACAATTTGGAGCATTTTATTATAACAATGCCATTGAAGCTGGTAAAGGTGCTTACGGTAAACCGAATGTAGTTCTTAATTACAAAGGAACTAGAACGTGGGTAGAAGGAGGTGCTGTAAGAGATTATGAGAGAGGTGGCGATGACGATATTGCAAAATATGTTTGGCAAACAGACGATTGCGTGTATGCAGACCATAATTGGGGTTATGTAGAAGGAACACCTATAAAACCAACCAATAATATAGTAGATCAATTAATGGATATTATAAGTAAGCGTGGTGTTTTAATGTTGTCTTTTGCGCCAAAACCAGATGGCACTTTCCCTGAAGAACAAAAAACAATGATGTATGAGTTAGGAGCGTGGTTAAACATTTGTGGAGAAGCTGTTTATAATACAAGACCATATAAAATTTTTGGAGAAAAACCAGATGAAGAATTGAAACGCAATGAAACAGGAAATGTGGAGCATGTAGGTACTAGTAAAGATATTCGTTTTACTAGAAATAAAAAGGATAACATCTTATATGCAACCGTATTAGATTGGCCAGGAGAGAAACTGGTGGTTAAATCTTTAAAAGATTTAGATATTAAAAATATTAAAAAAGTAACGCTTTTAGGAGTTACAAAAAGGCTAAAATATAAGATGACCAATGGAGGCTTAGAAATAAAAATGCCAAAAAAACCAAGGTACGGAATGGCTTATCCTATAAAAATTGAATTTAAGAATAAAATAGCAGGCTAAAATTATTTTCATTATAAATACGTTATGTGTTAAATGCAAATCTAATAGGAATGGTATGAGTTATAGTCTCTAAATACATTGTGCTATTTTTCCATTATTTTATGTTTTTTGAAGAAGGAAATGGTGATATTTGTTTAAATGTATTAACATGTTTCCAGGACAGTTTTAATACTGTTTAGTAAAAACTAATAAATAACGATAATGAAAAAGAATGTATTGATTACAGGAACATCCTCAGGAGTGGGTTTTGAAAGTGCTATTTTATTTGCTAAAAATGGATTCAAGGTTTATGCGTCCATGAGAAATATAACTAAAGCAGAGCCTCTTATTGAAAAAGCAAAATCAGAAAATCTTGATATAGAGATTTTATCGTTAGATGTTACTGATATAACTTCGGTTAAAGCTGCCGTCAATACAATTATTGAAAAAGATGAAAAGATAGATGTTTTAGTAAACAATGCAGGTGCAGGTTTTGCAAAAACTACAGAACAAGCTACAGAAGAAGAAATAAGATGGGTAACAGAAGTTAATTACCATGGTGTTGTATTTTGTACACAGGCGGTTTTACCTTTTATGAGAAAACAAAAATCTGGGCAGATTATAAGTGTTACTTCTGTAGGTGGATTGGTAGGACAGCCATTTAACGAGTTATATTGCGGTGCTAAATTTGCAGTTGAAGGTTACATGGAAGCACTTGCTACTTATGTAACAGATGCTTTTAACATTAAGATCACAAATGTAGAGCCAGGAGGTATATCTACTAATTTTATGGCTTCAGCAATAAGTAAAACTGCTGTTGATGGTCAGTTTGCAACTGGAGAATACCTACCTATTTTTGAAAGATATATGGCAGGAAATCAAAAAAGAGCTAGTGAAGGTAAAGAACAAGTGTATCAAACTGGACTAGAGGTTGCAGACGTCATATTGAAAGTAGCGCAAAGTGAAATACCTCCATTAAGAATCCGTACTTCAAAATGGGCAGAAGATTTTTGTCAGTTAAAAACAAAAGCAGATCCAGATGGTGCCAAACTTGTAAATCAACTAAGAGAAAGTTTTCTTTAGAATTCAAAAGAAAAATACTGAATCAATAAGTATACTGGAAACTTAGTTTAGATAATTATTAAAACGTTCAAATGGAGCTAGTTAAACTGTATCTGTTTGTAAAGTTGAAAATATTAAGGATTAGCACTTCTCTGTTTTTTTATTTTACTACCTTTAAGAGTACCTAAAATTGACTTACTTGATTTGTTAAAATCAGTCAGGAGTTGCCTGCAAACTAATTTCTTCGCTCCATGAACAGATTAAGTCTAGTATAGGAAGAAGCTCTTTCCCTTTTTGAGTCAAACGATATTCAACCTTTTTAGGCGTTTCATCATAACTGCGACGGATTAAAATACCACACTCTTCCATTTCTTTGAGTTGGTTGGCAAGTACTTTTCTACTTATTTTTCCTGTTCTCACAGCTAGTTCTCCAAAACGATATGTTTTATTCCCAAGAACGTAAATAATTATTGGTGTCCATTTGTTGCCAATAATATTCATGGCATGGGTAATGGTGCAACCGTTGGGATTATCAATAAGCTTTCTTCTCATAATTATGCGTTTTATAAATATTCCTTTAAGTGTTTATCGAAATATCAAAGTTTACCTATATATCATTTTGTAGTAACCAACTGGTAACCAGTATTTGTGTTTTGAGAGATTATTAGAATATTTTATCCGACTAAACTCAAGAATTTAAAATCAATATACATTATGTCAAAAAAAACAAACCTCCAATTAAGTCTCGTATTAATAGTACTGTTGTACTTAACTACCTTACAGGCATCCGCCCAAAAAAATAACATGAAACATCAAATTTACATGATAGACTTTGTTGTTTTAAATGATGGATTTACCATTAAAGATAGAAATAAGTATGAAAAAAAAGTAATAAAAATCACAAAGAAGTATGGAATGAAAATTCAACAGTCTTATAAGCTCAATAAACATATGAAGGGAGATTTAATAGGAGCCATAAAGTTGAATATTTGGATATTACCGAATGCAAATGTGCTTAAAGAATTAAGTAAAGATGAAGATTATTTAGAGATGGTAGCGTATAGAAATGAAATACACAACATGAACGCAGTCACTATATATATGGCAGAATCTGAGACTAATTTGGGGCAACTAAAAGGCGAAAATATATTTGTTGATTTAGTAGTTATGAATGATGGGTACGGAAACGTTGAAAGAGATGTTTATGAAGATAAGATTTTACCAGTTGCCGAAAATTATGGTATGCATTTAAAAAACGTCTTCAACATCAGAGAGTACAAAATGGGTATGGGTCCTAAAAATGCAATAAGGCTTAATATTTGGGAGATTGAAGATCCAAAAAAAATGAAGGAACTAGGTGAAGATAAACACTACATCGAGCACGTACCTTTTAGGAATAAGATACATAACATGTCTGCGTTGACATTGTATCTAGCAGAACCTATTTAATAACAAAAAGGTCGTCAAATTTGTTTTTGATGACCTTTTAGTAACTAATTGTATAGAGTTAAAAGTATTAAAATCAAGAGCTGTAACCCTCGGTGGTTTTTTGATTAGTTTTAAATTTTACACACTTTACTTTAAGGGATAGTGTTATTTTTGAGTTTTTGATTCTTTACAGTTCTTTTCTTTTGGTCATTTCAATATACATGCTGTCCAACTCTGGTGAGTCTTTGTATTTAATCCTTAATTCTTTCAATTCTTTTTTCAATTTTGAAACTATGGAAGCATATGCTGGATCATGATATACATTTTTTGTTTCATTAGGGTCTTTTTTGCGATCGTACAACTCCCATTCGTCTATATCATAATAAAAATGTGCTAGTTTATATTGTTTTGTCACTATACCATAATGGCGTTTTACCATGTGAGCTGCAGGGAAATCATAGTAATGATAATAAACAGCTTTACGTTTCCATTTATTATTTTCACCTTTTAACAAAGGCACTAAACTCTCTCCTTGCATGTCGGTTGGGAGTTCAATTTTTGCTGCATCTAAGAAAGTTTGGGCAAAATCTAAATTCTGCACCATTTCGTCATTTGTTATGCCAGGTTTGATCTCATTTGGCCATCGTATCATTAGCGGTGTTTTAAAAGACTCATTATATATAAAACGTTTATCAAACCAACCGTATTCTCCAAGGTAAAAGCCTTGATCTGAAGTGTATACTACAATCGTATTTTTTGCTAATCCGCTTTCGTCAAGATAATCCAGTACTCTACCAATATTATCATCCATTGAGGAGACACATGCCAAATAATCTTGCATATAACGTTGGTACTTCCAACGCATCTTTTCTTGGTCGTTCATGGTTGGCCAATAAGTCTTGAACCATATATTGATAGAATCTATCACAGGATCATATAAGGCTTTTTGTTCATCGTTTGCTCTTCCATATTTACGCGTAAAACCATCTCTTCGTATGCCGTCTTTTCCCTTTGCCATCATCGCGCGCACATGGGGTTTTACTCCGCCCATTTCTTTGATTGTTTCTGGTCTTATCTTACAATCAAGTCCATATGTCATGTGTTGCAGTATATTCATTTGAGCAGTTTTAGAAGCTGAGCCTCTGCCTTCATTATTATCAAAAAGAGATGCGGGTTCTGGAAATGTTTTTTTTGTAAATTCTTTGAATTTTTCTGGACTTGGCCACCAAGGTCTATGAGGAGCTTTATGTAAATACATCATCATAAAGGGCTTATCCTTATCTCTTGTTTTATCTAACCAATTAATACTAAAATCGGTGATAATATCTGTGACATAGCCAGTGATGGTAGTGTCTCCTTTTGAAGTGATAAAATCAGGATTGATATAAGAACCCTGTCCTGGCAATATCATAAATTCATCAACGCCTTTTGGGCTATTCCCAAAATGTAGTTTGCCAAACATTGCAGTTGTATAACCTGCTTTTTGAAATATTTGAGGGAACGTTACTTGATTGGTGTCGAATGGCATACGGTTATCAATTTTTCCATTGATGTGTGTATGTTTTCCAGTGAGTATGGTGGCTCGGGAAGGCGCACAAATTGAATTGGTAACACATGCGTTTGTAAATAAGATGCCTTCGTTAGCAATTCGGTCAATATTTGGAGTTTGTATTAGCTTATCGGAATAAGCACTTATAGCTTGATAAGCATGATCATCAGACATTATAAACAGAATATTTGGCCTGCTATCTGTATTTTTTTTATTATGTAAAGATTCATTTTTTTTACAAGATACTAGAGTAGATACACATAATGAGATATAAACCAAGCTTCTTAAAAGGTTATTCTTTTTCATATTCAATGATGCTATTTTTAAGTGATTTTTTGGCATTACTTTGTTTGAAAGTTACAGTTCAAAACTCTTTTAATACCACCTCCTTTAATTGAAATTTGAAGGTTGTTTTCTTTTATTCTGGTGTCATTTTTAATTTTGCACTTTATGTTGGGAATCTTATTTTCATAAGGAGCAACTACAGTTACAAACTGTATAGGTTGATTTTTACTTGTCTTTTTTAATCTATATCTAAAAGCTGGTCGGGTTTCCTGTTTGGTATATATAAATGATACTTTACCTTCCTCCTTGGTAAGTTCAAGACCTTTTTGTTTATTGGTTTTAACAAGAACGTTCCAACCTTTGTTAAAATCTGAACGCACTGAAAACTTTTTCGAGTCAAAAACGGCATTACCAGGAGCAAGTTGGAAATGAATATCTACATCTCCAATCGCAGTTCCTATGGCTTCATCTACAATTACAAAGTATTTTTTATCAACAAAGAATACAAACCGACGATGCTTGAGGTTTACATATGATTGATTTTCGATGACTAAAATATCCAAGTTGTCACTAGTTTCCCATTTTAATAGTTTAGGTGCGTATTCGGTATTTTTTCCATTAAGAGTTAATGTTTGGTGCACCTTTGTTTGCCTAAACCAATTTCGTCCTTCTGGATCACCATGGTATATGTAACTTCCAGAATCTGGCATTAATGTTTTGTCTCCAGCATAGAGACTAAATGTGCCGTTATCTGGTTGACAATGACTACCTCCATCTGGCCCACATTTTAATACCATGCAAGTTGCATTATCACCCCAACTACTTCTTAGAGAATAAATACCACTGTCTTTTAAAGCAAATGAAGTCTTTTTAGGCATTTGCCCTTGTTCTCCACTAGAGGCAGTATAAAGGAAGTCTTTTCTATTAAAGAGTTCAGCCCATTTTTTAAAATTTTCTTTATGTTGTTTAGGTTCTCCCGCCCATGAATCTCCAAATTGGGCATTAGTGCCATCGGGTAGGCAAATTTTCATAGGAACCTCGCACATTTTTTCAATGGTTTTCGTGAAAGATTCTGGAAATAGATGTGTAGCCTCGTTTAGTTTAGCAAGCTCGTAGGTTCTGTAAAACCAGCGTATACTTCCTGTATGGTATTCCATGCTTAATTCCTTATGATGACCATCGGGAAATACCTGTTTGTCTATTTCAATACTAAACCTTCGAATGGCTTCTGTTTTCCATTTTTCAGAATTTTTAAACTCAGGAAAAGTAAAGGCAATAAATGCAAGACCTTCAGCTTCCATAAGACTCCAATTGCTGCCCGATCTATATTTAGTCATTAAATACTCGGCATGTTCGTAGCAACTGTTCATGAACGCAACTAATACTTCTGAAGTGAAACTTTCAGATAGAATAAACCTAAAAAATAATGCAGACCAACTATGGCCTCTTTTACCTGCTTCTATAGATCTCCATGCATAAAAATGAGTTTTGTCTCTAGGGTTTTTTATAGTCCAATCTACTAATTGTGCGCACCATTCTTTAGCATAGCGTTCATCTTTTGTTTTGGTATAAACTTTTCCCATTGCATTCCAGAAATACATACGATTGAGTTGCCATACCCATTCCTTATCTGGCACTGGCCTTGAATTCCAATTAATATCGTCACCACAAAAATGAGAAGGGTAAGCAGGTTGACCAACAAATACATGTTTTAGGGCGTCATTAGCATATTTTAAGTCTTTTTCAGTGAGAGGTGTATCTTCGGCTTCATAGCTAACAGGATGTTTTACCGAATTACGTTTTTTATAAAACTCTAAGAGTTTTTCAGCATTAGCAGCTAACTTATTTTCATTAGAGATTACAGATCTTATTACTTCAGGATCAAGGCGATGAATAAGTTTTTGTGTATGTGATTCAAAATTAGAAGTTTGAGAGAAAGTTATTATTGAAAAAAAATAGAAGAGTATAAATACTATTAGGCTTAATTTTTTTTTATTGATAAAATTCATGTTATAATTCGATATTATTGAATACTATAGATAAACTTATTATAATGTATAATGAATAGACGTCAACATATGATCTTTAATAGATTACAACATAGCTCTTTTTTTAATCATACGAATGAATAAATATGAAATAATGGATTTCTTTTATTAATACCGACATATTGTTTACACCTCGAAACATATTGAGATTTTCAATAATTTAACACTATTAATTATCTGACAATATTTTTATAAAAAAGATAAATTGTATAAAAGTTACTGATATTATCTTTATCAGAGTAGAGTCAATTCTATTAATGTCTAGTTTGGTTATTGATATTTTTGAAAATACTAATAATGTGATAAAAAAGATTCGCTCAGAAATAATATTACTTTGATTCAAGCAAAAAACTATAAATAATTATCCTTTTAGTTTTTTGCGATATTGTAAAGGAGAATCCCCCATTGTTCTTTTAAATATCCGTGAAAAATAGTATGGATCTTCAATCCCTACTTTATTAGCAATATTTTTAATTTTCATATTCGTATGGTCTAAATATTGACATGCAGCCTGTATTTTTAATTTAATAAAATAATCCATTGGAGATCTCCCTGTTCGTTCTCTAAAAATCAAAGAAAAATGAGAAGGAGACAATCCTATTTTGCCGGAAATTGATTTGAGGCTAAGTTCTTTGTTTAAATTTTCTCGCATGTATAAAACAGCACTTTCAACTTTATCTGTAACTTTTATGTTTTTTACTTGCCTAAATTGATCAATGTATTTTATAGAGGCCAAAAAATGAAGCATGCATATATTAGCATATATCAGGTTTTCTTTATTGAAACCCATTTCTAGATTTTGTAAAATTTCTTCAAACAACTTAATTCTATCTGTTATTCGAGCCTCTTTTGTATTTGGGATTGATTTTATATGATTTTGATTATCAGTAAATTCATTTGCTAAGTTTCCTGAAAAATGTACCCAATAAATAGACCAAGGAGTTTTTAGGCTACTTCCATAAGAATGCGGTTGGTTTTTAGGGATTACAAAATACTGGTTTTGATTAACCGATTTCCTTACACCATTAATAGATAGCCACCCACTGCCAAGTATACAATAAATTAAAATATATTGTTTGGATCCTTTTTTGCGTATGCGTTGATGATGTTCTGCTTTAGGGTAAAACCCAATGTCAGTAATATGTAATTGCTGACAAGCTGGTAGAATAGATATTTCATCCAGGATAATTTTTGGAATAATCACAGAGCGTTGTCCTGCGAAACCTTCTTGTTTGATCATAGTCAAATATAATCATATAATCCATTAAAATAATAAACTACTCCATTTTTTGTTAATTGGTGTTTTACTTATTTTGTATTTATTGTTAATATTTCCAACATTAAGCTAAATGAAATTAAATACAAAGTACATTTTTGCTATTTCTATGGTTTCTGCAATGGGCGGATTGCTATTTGGTTACGATTGGGTGGTTATAGGAGGGGCTAAGCCTTTTTACGAGAAGTTTTTTCAAATTACACAGTCTCCTTCACTTCAGGGATGGGCAATGAGCTGTGCTTTGATTGGTTGTCTATTTGGAGCCATTACGTCGGGGATTTTTAGCGATAAATTTGGTAGAAAGCGTTTGCTGATTTTTTCAGCATTACTCTTCGTTGCTTCTGCCATAGGTACCGGAGCCACATCTAGCTTTAATCTATTTATAATCTACAGAATTATGGGAGGTATTGGCATAGGTTTAGCATCAAATCTTTCGCCTATGTACATAGCAGAAGTATCACCAGCAAAAACAAGAGGTAAGTTTGTGTCGCTTAATCAACTTACAATCGTGATAGGTATTTTATTGGCGCAAATAGCCAATTTAATGATAGCTGAACCTGTAGCAAGTGATGCTACTAATGCAGAAATTTTAACTTCTTGGAATGGACAATGGGGGTGGCGTTGGATGTTTTGGGCAGAAATTATTCCATCGGGACTTTTCTTTATCCTTATGTTCTTTGTTCCTGAAAGCCCACGTTGGTTAGTTCAAAATAGAAGTGAAAATAAAGCTGGAAAAATTTTAGAAAAAATAGGCGGTTTAGAATACGCCAAATTAGAATTAGCTAGTGTTAAGAAGACCCTAACTTCAGCTTCAGAAAAAGTAAGTTTTAGTCAATTGCTAAAACCAGGATTGCGACCCGTATTAATAATAGGTATTGTATTAGCAGCTTTTCAACAATGGTGCGGTATCAATGTTATTTTTAATTATGCCGAAGAGATTTTTGAAGCTGCTGGTTATGGTGTTTCAGATATACTCTTTAATATAGTGGTTACAGGAAGTGTGAATCTTATTTTTACATTTGTTGCTATTTATACAGTAGACAAATTAGGAAGACGTGCGTTAATGCTAATTGGCGCGGGAGGATTAGCAGGTATTTATGCTGTAATGGGGTTCGCATATCATTTTAATGTTGCAGGATGGCCACTTTTACTATTGGTCGTGATAGCTATTGCTTGTTATGCCATGTCTTTAGCTCCAGTGACATGGGTTATATTGTCAGAAATTTTTCCTAATAGGATTCGTGGAGCAGCTATGGCAGTGGCAACAGTATCACTTTGGTCAGCATGTTTTCTTCTCACTTATACCTTTCCTATATTGAATGATGCATTAGGAACATCAGGGATATTTTGGTTGTATGGTATTATATGTTTAGCAGGTTTCATATTCGTACTTAAAAAATTACCTGAAACGAAAGGGAAGTCACTTGAGCAAATTGAAGAAGAACTAACCAAAAAAAATGTTAGTTAAGATTAAAATTAATTTATTATTGTGGGTAAAGTAAAAGCAAATCTAGGAAAACGAATCATACCAACTTATAAGTTGGGGAAGCCGGAAATTAATCCCGTTTTTTTTGAAAAACGAGTCTATCAAGGCTCAAATGGAAAGGTATACCCCGTTCCTTTTATAGATAAGGTTTATGATACAAAGGAGGACCAACCTTATAGGGAAGCGGTACTTGAGAATGACTATGTGCGCTTATCGATATTGCCAGAAATAGGAGGGCGTATTTTTGAAGCACAAGACAAGACCAATGGTAATTATGATTTCTTTTACAAACAAGATGTTATAAAACCGGCACTTGTTGGTTTAGCAGGGCCTTGGATAAGCGGAGGCGTGGAATTTAATTGGCCACAACACCATAGACCAGGCACCTATTTACCTACAGATGTTCATATAGAACATGAAAGTGATGGAGCTAAAACCATTTGGATGTCTGAATACGACCCATTGAATCGCCTTAAAGGCATGCATGGGTTACGATTGCGTCCTGACAGTGCTTTAATAGAACTTCGTGCTCGCCTATTTAATCGAACACCTTTTACTCAAACTTTTTTATGGTGGGCCAATGTTGCGGTTGAGGTGCATGATAATTATGAAAGTTTTTTCCCCTCAGATGTGCATTATGTGGCAGATCATGCAGTACGAGCCCAAAGTAGTTTCCCTTTAGCAGAGAACGATTATTACGGGATTCCTTATCACAAACGAAAAGGGGCTAATGACTTAAGACGATATACAAATATACCAGTGCCTACAAGTTATATGGTTTGTGAAACCAATTATGATTTCTTTGGAGGTTACGACCATAACGCGCAAGGAGGTTTTATACATGTTGCTAATAGGCATATAGCTCCAGGAAAAAAACAATGGACATGGGGGAACTCCGAATTTGGACGTGCATGGGATAGAGAACTTACTGATGAAGGTGGACCTTATTTTGAGCTCATGGCAGGGGTTTATACCGATAATCAACCAGATTTCAGTTATTTAGCGCCTTACGAAACCAAAACATTTTCTCAGTTTTGGTGGGGATATAAAAATTTAGGCCCCGTACAAAATGCAAATCACGATGTCGCTATTAGGCTTAGCGTGCAGGAGGATAATAAATTGGATTTAGGAGTTGCGTCGACAAGGTTAATTGAAGGTATCAAAATTGTTTTAAAGATAGGAGATAAGATAACAGAGATTGATAATGTGGCGATTTCTCCCAATAAACCTTGGGAAGACACATCAAGATCTATCCAGTCTGGTGAAGAAAATTCAATTTCTTTAACAGTATTAGATTATGAAGGTAAAGAATTATTATCGTATCAAGAAAAGGAGATTTCAAAGAACAGAAATCGAATTACGGCCAAGGAACCCAATGAAGCAAACAATATAGAAGCGTCTTCAGAATTGAACCTTATTGGTGAACACCTGGAATTGTACAGACATCCTACAAGGTATCCTGAACCCTATTGGGAGTCTGCTTTAGAGAAAAATTCTAATGACTATAAAGCAGCTCTTGAACTTGGAAAATCGGAACTTAAAAAAGGTCGTTTTAATAAAGCTTTGAAGCGTTTTAAGTCGGCTATAGCAATTTTGACATCTTACCATCCAAATCCGCAAACGGGAGAAGCACATTATTTTGCAGGATTAACATGTCTATTTCAAAATAGACCAGAAGAAGCTTATTCGCTACTTTATAAAGCAACTTGGAACTATGCATGGCGTTCATCATCACATTATTTATTAGCTAATATTGAAAGTAGAAAAGGGAATACAGCTTCAGTTTTACACCATATAGAAGCGTCATTGGATACCAACCGACAAAATAATAAAGCATATATTTTAAAGGCCATTATATTAAGTGGGCTACAAAAGGCTGAAGAAGCAAAAACCATTTTACAAGATATATTGGAGATTGACCCACTGGACCAATGGGCAAAATACGAATTGGGTAGACTATCAGGAGATTGCCAAGCATTTTTAGATAGCTCAAGAAACGATGCGCAAACTATTATTGATATAGCTTTTGATTATGCAGATGCAGGTTATTACTCAGAAGCAATCGAATTAATTGAGCTGCATCATGATAATTTAATTCCTGATTGTGCTGTACCAAATCCGTTAAAACAATCTGTTATCACATGGTTTGTTTTGGCGTGGTTATATGCAATGAATAACGAAACGGATACATCAAAATCTGTTCTGGCTAAAGCAAGTGCATTAAATCCAGATTATTGTTTTCCATCAAGAATACACGAACAAATTGTTTTAGAATGGGCAATACAACAAGAAGCTAACCCATCATTAGCAGCATACGGATTGGGTAATTATTTGTTGGATAAGAAATGTCATACAGAAGCTATTGCAGCTTGGGAAATTGCAGCCAAGAACGAAATGAAATATGGTACCTTGTACAGAAATTTGGGTATTGCCTATTGGAATACTAAACAAGGGGGGGAAAAGGCACGTGAAGCTTTCAAAAAAGCTATAGAATTCTCACCAGAGGATATGCGTATTTTGTTTGAATATGACCAATTGCGTAAAAAACTGAACGATAAACCAGAAGAACGATTGGCTTTTATAAAGCCTAAATTGGCATCTATTTTGGAACGTGATGATTTTAGTGTAGAGTTAGCTGCTCTTTACAATTTCACAGGGCAATATGATGAAGCGATGAAAGTGATGCAAAGCAAAAACTTTCACCCTTGGGAAGGAGGGGAAGGTCAGGTGATTCGTCAATATACCTATACTTGTTTAAGAAAGGGGCAAGAAGCGTTAGTATCTGGTAGTCCAGAAAAAGCTCTCGAATATTTTAATGACGCCGAAAATACACCAGATAATCTTGGAGAAAAATACCATCCGCTTCAAGCCAAAGCACATTTAAAATATTGGCAAGGAAAAGCATTAAAGGCTTCGGGCAAAAGCAAAGAAGCAAAAATTCTTTTTCAGCAAAGCGCGACAGAAGAGGGTGATTTTATAGATATGGCAGTAAGTGCTTATTCAGAACTGTCCTATTATTCAGCATTATCTTTAATTGAGATGAATAAAAATGATGAGGCTATGACACTTCTTAATAATATCAAGGACTACGCCAAAAACAAACTTGAAGAAACAGTGAAGATAGATTATTTCGCTACGTCCTTACCATTACTTTTGGTGTTTGAGGATGATATGCAAAAGCGGAACACTTGGGACAATAAATTTTTACTAGCCTTAAGTGAGTTTGGGCTTGGAAATAAAGAGCGTGCGTTAAACTTATTTAATGAAGTATTAACTTTAAATGCAATGCATGTTGGAGCAAGAGAGTTTATTGATAAAATAACAGCTGAGAAAGTACTGCTTTAAAAAGTAATACTTTTATAGTTTTTGAGAGAATGAATATATGGTTTAGTCAATAAATTATAAAGTAGCTACTTTCTTGATGTATTAAATAAAAACAGAAAATTTCAAGTAATGAGAATAAAGAGTATATCGTTCAGGTTATTAATAATAGTAGCTATTGTTACGGTACTGCAATCTTGTACAAAACAAGAAAACAATACGGCCATTAATCTCTCTGGAATCTGGTCTGTCCAATTGGATCCTGAAAATGTGGGAGCTGAAGAACAATGGTTCTTGAAGGAGCTATCGGATACCATCAGTCTGCCTGGCACAACCGATGAGGCTGGTCTTGGTGGGCCAGAGAAATACGAAGACCCTTATAACGCTTTGGTCAGACCTCACTACTATGTTGGAAAGGCCTGGTACCAGCGGGACATCGAAATACCTGAAAACACGGAGGTCAAAAACTATACGCTGTTTTTGGAACGTGTGCACTGGGTCTCCGAAGTTTGGGTGAACAGTGATTATGTTGGAAGTGAAAACAGCCTGTGTACAGCACAGGAATATGACCTAACGGATTATCTGCGCCCTGGTAAGAACAGGATAACCATTTGTGTAAATAACAAATATCCCTTCAGTTTAGGAAGTTTTGCATCATCGGTATCGGAACATACCCAAAGCAATTGGAACGGAATGGTCGGGCGTATCGAATTGCAGGTAAAAGATCTGATTTATATGGACGACTTGAGGGTCTATCCGTCCATAGCCGACAACAAGGCCAAAGTAAGGGTGACGGTTTTCAACAAAAGTGGCAAAGAACAAGCTGGTTCTATTGTACTTCAACCTTCTTTAATTGACGGAACAGCAAAAATAGATGCAACCAAGCTGGATTTTGTGGTTGATGGGGATTCCAAGGTTTTAGAGGTAACGGTGCCAATGGGCACTGATGTTAAACTATGGAATGAGTTCACGCCAATATTTTATAAGATGGATGCCATACTGACGGCTGGCTCGTTTAGGGACAACCTATTGGTCAAGTTTGGAATGCGTGAGCTTGCCGTAAGGGATAAGAACTTTACTATCAATGGCAAGAAGACATACATGCGGGGGAATCTGGAGTGCTGTATTTTTCCGCTGACGGGCTACCCTTCCATGGAGGTGGAAAGTTGGGAGGAAATCTTGAGCCGCCAAAAGGAACTGGGCATGAACCACGTGCGTTTTCACTCGTGGTGCCCGCCAAAGGCAGCTTTTGAAGCGGCCGATAAGGTTGGAGTATATTTACAGGCTGAAGCACCGCGTGCCAATGTTTCTGCCGACAAAGAAAGAGATGAATTCATAAAAAGAGAATTGCTGCGCATCAATAGGGCATATGGAAACCATCCGTCTTTCATGTTTATGACTGGAGGAAACGAATTAGCCCAAGATGATGAAGAAGACCCCGAGAACATTGAGATGATTGCGGCAGCCATTAAAGACGATAACCGTCATTTATATTCAGTGTCCTCAGGAGGACGAGGTATGGATCACAAGCAAAGCCGTGCAAAGGTAGACCAATATCGTGTCGGGGGTTCACGAGGTTTTAGAACACCAGGAACGGAAGAAGACTTGAGTGAATACTATACAAATAATCATTGGGCATCGATAACGCACGAGGTGGGGCAGCATGCTTCGTATCCAAGTGTTGATGAGATTAAAAAGTATACGGGAGTTCTAAAGCCCGTGAACCTTGAGGCCATCCGTGAAGATTTGAAAGAAAAGGGCATGCTGGCACAGGCCAAGCAGTTTACCGACGCCACAACGCACCATGCAGCCATCCTTTACAAAGAGGAAATCGAGGTATTGATGCGGAGCCGTTACAATGCGGGCTTCCAATTGCTCTCGCTTCATGATTACCCAGGGCAGGGAACGGCCCATGTTGGCCTGTTCGACGCTTTTTGGGACAACAAGGGCGGGATCACTCCTGCGGAATTCCGTAAATTCTGTGGGCCTACGGTACCGTTGCTGCGCATGCCAAAACGGACATACTATGCCAACGAACCTTTTACCGCATCGGCTGAGATCACCAACTATAGTTTAGACGATATTGCCAATGCATCTTTCAAATGGAACATTAAAACCCAAACAGGAGACGTTGTTGCCGAAGGAAATTTTCAAAAGCAAAATTTGGTACAAGGGGAACGTACCCAGTTGGGCAAGATCGAAACGGACCTGTCATTGGTGAAGGGCGCGGAACAGCTCACGGTAACCGTGTTTTCAGAAAACGAAAAAATATTGAACGACTGGAAGATCTGGTGCTATCCTTCCGAGGTCGATATGGCATTCCCAAAAGATATTTTAGTTGCACATACCATAACAGGACAAGTGACAACAGCATTGGAAAATGGACAAAACGTACTGTTGCTGCCAAAGGGGAAAGACATCAAGGCATTTTTTTCAGGTAGTGCAAAACCCGTTTTTTGGAGTCCTACCTGGTGGTGGACTCGTCCACGGGGGGGCGATACAACCATGAGCATACTTTGTGACCCAGAACACGGCCTGTTCAAACATTTCCCCACGGAATACCATAGCAACTGGCAATGGTGGGATTTACAAAACAATTCCAGTTCCATCGTTCTCGATGAGCTTCCTAAAGGTTTTAAACCCCTGGTACAGGTAATCGACAACTATGGCAGGAATCATCTTTTGGCAAACGTGCTACAGACCAAGGTAGGCAAGGGGAAATTGATGCTGTGTAGTATCGATATAGAAAGTGACCTGGCAAAAAGACCCGCTGCCAACCAATTACGTAATGCTATTATCGAATATATGAGCAGTAGTGATTTTAGCCCAGAACAAACGTTAAAGATGGAGGAGCTAAACGCATTATTCAAGTAAAGAGAAAACCACCTAGTTAAACTAAAATTGATGATGAATAGGAATTTGGTTAAAAACCATTGTTATGTCTAGAAGCTTATTTGCAAGTGAAAATTGTCAGTCAAATCCCTTTTTTTATAAGAAAATTGTAATTTGCTCCACTTTTAATACAAAAAATCAAGGTATCCTAATAAACTGCCTAATCGCTTTATCACTAAAAAGTAAAATCATTTTTTTTGTGATATTTGGCTTACCATTTCCTCAAGGTCAGACCAAACCCCACCATTATATACTTTTTTAAACCCCCTCTCTTTAAGTAATGATTCAACCTTGATACTTCGTAGTCCATGAGAACAGCAAGTAATGTAGGTTTTGCTTGTGTCAAGTTCCACATAACGCTCTCTTATCGAGCCTAGCGATATGTTTACAGAACCTTCAATATGCCCCATTTCAAATTCTGTTTCCGTCCTTACATCCAAAATTACCGCTCCATTTTCTATTTTCTTATCAAGTTCACTATCTAATGAAACATAACGAAAGACACGATAAGAAACATATAGGAGTAAGACTACACCCACTATAATTAATAAATTTTTCATGGTTTAATGAATATTTTTGAGATCTATTTGAATACAATAATTTACAATTTGTAATAATCAAGAAGTCATTAAACAGTGAAATTTAAGCGCTTGATAATAAAACAATAATACAAATATAGCAAAAACATACTAAATGGTATGTTTTGTGTCTGGAACTGATGCTTTTATTTATTTCAATAACATGTTATTCTCAAAAAGGATGTCAAAAAGAAGTAAAATCAAACGCCATAGTTTATACGCTACAAAATTTAAAAGCCAATAAAACTTTTACTCACCATATTATTTTTCCTGAGTATATGAATGGACAAACTGAAAAAGAATGGTTTTCAAATATTTAATATATACTTAAACTTTTCTTTCCATTAAAAAAGCGTATAACTAATAAATTGCACCTGTAATATTTATGTTATATGTGCGAAAATGAACTATACAGGCGTATTCAAAATGATAGTGAAGACGCTTTTAAAGACCTTTTTGATAGATATTACGAGCGATTAAGCAACTTTGCACTTCAGTTTTCTATTTCAAAAGAAACAGCAGAAGAATTGGTTTCGGATGTTTTTGTAAAGTTATGGAATAAGAGGAAAGAAACCGTTATTTTAAACTTACGTCCGTTTTTATATGTAAGTGTTAAAAATGCTTCCATAAATGCATTAAAGTCAGATAAAATTCAGTTTAAGGATACATTTAATGACAAGCTTTTTTCTATAGTAGACGTAACTACCCAGGAGCATAAAATGATTGTACAAGAGCAACTTGATTTGGTGCAAAGAACTATAGATAAAATGCCTCAACATCGTAAGATTATTTTCATGTTAAACCGTATCGATGGGCTTAGATATAAAGAAATAGCTGAGGTTTTAAATATTTCTCCAAACACTGTGCAAAATCAAATGGTGGAGGCGATTAAATTTCTACACAAAGAATACCCTAATAAAAAAAAATCTGTTTAAGCACAAAGTTTAATTTACATTTTCTTAACCTTTTTGTAATCTTTTTGAGTAGTAGATCATTTTGTTTTCTATTGTCTTATAGGTATAAATCTATTGGGAATGAAACAGTCTTTTTGGGAACTGGTTACTAAATATCTGTCTAACGAAATTAGTGAGGATGACCTTAATACACTTTTTGTGCTATTAGAAAACAATGGTGATAACAAAAAAGCTTTCGATAGTATAGCAAAAAAATGGAAGGAAACAGGCGATCTAAAAGCAACAACTTTTAACGCAGAAAAAGCTAAGCATAAAGTATTAAGCCAAATTAAAACAAAACCTCAGGAAAGTAAATTATGTTTTTATGAAACGTATCAACCCGTTTTAAAAATAGCTGCAACAGTGATTATTTTATTGGGAGTGTATTTTGCCTACAATCTTTTGGGGTTTCATGAGACTTGGAAAGAATTTAGAACCGTAAATAATGAAAAATTAAGAGTTTTATTGCCAGATAGCTCTATAGTCTGGTTAAATGAGAATAGTGTTTTATCCTACAACTTCTCCAATCCAGAAACAAGGCAAATAGCACTAAAAGGCGAAGCTTTTTTTGATGTTGCAAGAAACGAAGAAAAGCCTTTTGTGGTGTCAAGCCCTAATTTCACAACTACTGTTTTAGGTACGAGCTTCAATATAGACTCCAAAGGCAAAAAACCTTCTGTAAGTGTTATCGAAGGTAAAGTAGCGGTTAATAAAAAAGAAAGCGAACAACTTTATTTATTAGAAAAAGGAGACAAGGCCATTTACGATATAGACTCTAAAAAACTCTCAAAAGAGCATACAAATGGTGTAGAAAATGAAATGGCATGGGTAGACCGAAAATTTATTTTCGATGATACACCATTAGAAAAAGCATTAGAATATTTATCCCAGAATTATCATGTTACTTTTCAGTTAAAAAACGAAAACCTAAAAAATTGCTATATCAGCGGTACTTTTCATAAAGTATCATTAAAAAAAATCTTGAAACTTATTTGTACTTCATTGGATGGTGAATACACCATAACAACAAACAATCTTATTGCTATAAATGGTGACGGATGTGAAAAAAAACCGGAAGATACTGGTAATATCTACCGGCTAAAAACCAATTAATTAATTTTTAATTTAAATGCATTTCAAAAATGAAAAAAATTATTATCAAACAAAAGAAATGTCGTTCTTATTTTAAAAGGACCTACTTTCTTTTCTTGCTAACCAGTCTTTGGTGTTTAAGTACTTATGCAGATTCTTTCTCTCAACCTACTGTTTTAGAAACTAAGGTTTCGGTATCTGCCAAGGAAGAAACTTTAGAGGTTCTACTTAAAAAAATTGAACAAGTTTCAGACATAAGTTTTGTGTATAGTAAAAGCAGAACTCCTTTAAATAGAGTGTTAACGAAGACATATAAAAACAAAACGATTAAGTTTATTTTAACAGATGCATTGCCTAAGACCATTTCGTATGAAATTAGCAAGAATATGGTCGTACTCAAGAAAAATCGCCATGCAAAGGTTTCGGTTTTTCAACAAACCAATGGAAAAGTGTCGGGTACTGTGTTTGATTTAAGTGGCAATTTTTTGCCTTATGCTACTATTGTGGGAGTTGAAGCAAATAAAGGAACAATTTCTGGTGTTGATGGAAAATACACTTTAGAACTTCCAGAAGGCAATCATACTTTAAAAGCCAAATACATAGGATATGCCGATAAAGAAATAACAGTAACAATAAGGGGAGGCAAAACGGCATCAGCAGATTTTATTCTTCAAGAAAATGTTGAGTCATTGGGAGACGTACTCGTTTATGGGAGCTTGACACGTGGACAAGCCAAAGCATTAAACGAACAAAAAAATGCAGAGAATATTAAAAATGTGGTTTCTTACGAGCAATTTAGTAAATATGCAGACCGTAATGCAGCCGAAGCTTTGCAAAGAATACCTGGAATTGCCTTGAGTCGCGATCAAGGAGAAGGAGAACTCATTTCAATAAGAGGGTTGTCACCCAGGTTTAATGCCATTCAGGTGAACGGTTCCAGAGTACCAAGCCCGGATCCAGATGATGACCGTGCTGTAGGCCTTGATCTTCTACAGGCAGATTTAATGGAATCTATTGTTGTCAACAAAACTCTAACCCCAGATATGGATGGTGATGCTATTGGAGGTACAGTAAACTTTAATCTAAAACAAGCTCCAGATAAACCACTTTTGAATGTTTCTGCGAGCGGAGGCTTTAATCAGCAACAATCTGAATTTGAAGATTTGGGGAAAGATTTACAGGCTTTTTCTTTGGTTACAGGTAAGCGTTTTTTTAATGACAAATTGGGGTTAATTGCTGCAGGTAGCTATTATAGAACGAATCGTGGTTCCTTGTTGAATCAGTATTTATATACGGATGATACCTCATTGAATATAGAAGAAAAAAGAAACAACGATTATGATGTGAGAAGGGTGCGCTATGGCGTGATGTTTAGTCCAGATATACGTTTCGATAAAAATCATAGTTTGAAGCTTTTAATGAATTTCAACATTTATGACGATGATGAAATTAGAAGAAAAGTAGATTATTTGGTCGGAGATGAAGAAGAAGAACGAGAAATTCGTAATCGGGGCGAATACCAAAAGCATTTTTTATACCAACTTTCAGGAAAGCATAATCTCTCAGGCTTAAAAATTTCCTATCGTTTCAATTATACAAAAGCAGAAGAAGAGATGCCTTTTAGATCTTATTGGCGTTTTGCCAGAGATGTAGATTATAGTGGTTTTTCAAATCAGCAATTAACTGATTTGAGAGTAACAGATAATGTTGATACCAACAGTCGGTTATTTTTGAACCGTTTAAGGTTTGATAATAATATTACAGAAGATGAAAATATTGAAAGTCGATTGGATGTTTCTATACCATTTAATCTTTTTGATATAGATCATAAAATTAAAGTCGGAGGAAAATTTAGAAATAAAGATAGGCTAAGAGACCAACAGCGATCACAGGTAAAAGTGGATGATGAAGAAAATCCGATACCACTTGATGGTGGCGCGTTTAGATTTATAAATGTTCGTGCCAACGATGCTGAAGTTGCAGCTTTAGGATTGGGCGAATTTAAATTAGATGAGGATCGCGGAGATGGAGCAGATTATAATGCAAAAGAAAACATACTAGCGGCTTATATAAAACTAACCACAAAATTTAGTGACAAACTATCCCTTGTTTCTGGTGTGAGGTATACGCAAACCAGTAACCAATATGCAGCAATTCGCGCAGACGATTTTAGTCGTATAAATAAATTTTCGTATCGAAATTTCTTACCATCTGCACAAGCCAAATATAATTTTAACGATAATACGTTATTACGCTTAGCCTATAGCACAGGCTTTACAAGACCGCCTTTTGGTTCGTTAATTCCTGGCCCAGATGTTATAGATATGGACGAACGAAGAATTAGTAGAAAAAACCCAGAAATTGAAGCGAGTAGAGCAAACAATTTTGATGTTATTTTTGAAAAGTATTCTAAAAACCTAGGGTTAATATCAGTTGGTGCCTTTGGAAAATTTATAAGTAACCAAATACAGAGGCAACGAACTTTTGAAGAAATAGACGATGTGCTGTACACTGTTTACCAGTCTGTAAATGGAGAGAATGCAAAAGCACTTGGTGTAGAAGTGTCTTTCGTACATAAGTTTTTGAACGATGGCGTACCTTTCCTTAAATGGTTTGGTCTTAATACCAATTATACTTATGCCTATACAGAACAAAAAATTTCAGCTGAGGAAGGAGACGAAATTATAACCCGTACATTACCATTTGAAAGCCCTAACCATATTTTTAATGTGGGTCTTTTTTATGAAAACCCAAACATTGGATTGTCTTTTACAGCTTCGGGTGTTTACAGAGATGCTATTTTAATAGGTTTGGGAGATAGCGAACTAACAGATGTTTATTTTGGAGATGAGTTTCATTTGGATGTTTCTGCGAGTCAAAAAATCACAAAGAACTTATCGGTATTTCTTCAACTTAATAATTTAACAGATCAGCTTGAAAAAGAGGTTTTTGGTGATCCTAGTAAAGATTTTTCAAGAATACATCAAACCGAGGGCTATGGTTTTTGGGGGTCGTTAGGGCTTAAATTTGAATTGTAAAGTATGTTATCATCTAGCAATAGAATTTATAAAAACTTGGCTTTTGTGGTATTTATTTGTTTTTGCTTGTATAATCTCTCGGCGCAAAGCAAATTAGGAACACCAAGACTTATGCAAGGTCCTATGTTGGGAGCTGCACACCCTACCTCCATTTATGTTTGGGGTAGGGTAAGTGGTCCTTTTCCTGTACAGATTGAATATTCTGAAACGAAAGATTTTAAGAACGTCAAAAAATCTGATATTATTAATGCCGAAAAGTCGAAGCACTATATCGTAAAATTCAATTTTACCAATTTAAAGGCAGGAACTCAATATTATTACAGAGTTCTGGTTAATGGAAAATTAGAGAAATATTTAAAGGACGAATTTCCTTTTCAGTTTAAAACAGCACCTTTATCAAAAGCAAATTCAAATTTTAGTATAGCATTTGGCTCATGTGTTCGATTTCTTTCAGATAGAGAACAACCTATTTGGAATGCTGTTTATAAAGAACAACCCAATTTGTTCTTTTGGTTGGGCGATAATATTTACGGTGATGCTTTAGATCCAGATATTTTAAGGGAAGAATATTTACGACAAAGAGACGTTGGGACACTACAATCGGTAATTCGTAATATTCCCAATTTAGCAATTTGGGACGACCATGATTTTGGTTTGAACGATCACAATAAAACCAACCCGATTAAAAAAGAAGCTCTGGCAGTCTTTAAGCAAATTTGGGCAAATCCAGATTATGGTGAAGACGATAATGCAGGAGTATATTTTAAGTATTCTTATAGCGATGTGGATTTCTTCTTTATAGATGGCCGATACCATAGAGATCCTAATACTGATGCAGATAGTGTAGAAAAAAGCCTTTTGGGAAAGCGTCAATACAAATGGTTGACCAAAGGTTTAGCAGAAAGCAAGGCGACCTTTAAATTGATTGTTTCAGGAAGTGGCTGGGCGTCTGCTAAAGGAATTGGTAGTGATTCATGGTCTTCATTTGTTACCGAAAGAAATCGCCTTTTTGAATTTATAACTCATAATAAAATAGGAGGTGTGGTTCTACTATCAGGAGATACTCATGTAGGAGAACTCAATGCTATTCCGTGGTCTAAAAATGGGGGGTACGATTTTTATGATTTAATAAGCTCTCCCCTTGCTCAAAGTACAGGTAGTAACTGGATGAAGGGCAGACGTGAAATTAGAATAAGACCAGTGTACTTTAACGGACCTAATTTTGGTAGAATAACTTTCCATCTTGATACCAAGTCACCCTATTTAGAATTTACATTAATCAACCCTAGAAACGAAATAGTCATGAAGCCTCTGAGGTTGTATGCTAAAGAGCTTCAGAATGGGGTGTCCACTTGGCGAAAAAAGCAGCAGAAATGATAACCATTTAATGAAAAACTATGAAACTTGTTTTAAAAATGTATAAAAAATATGTTTTCCTAAGTATTGCTTTCATGTTGTTTTTAATACCATCGAATGCTCAAGAATTTAAGGTTGTTAAAACCTATGAAGTACAACAAGCAAAACAAGGGGTAGCAGTAGATGGTGATTATTTCTATGTTGTTAACAATTCAAATATTGTTAAGTATACCAGAAAAGCTAGTAATCAGGTAAAACAATGGAAAGACACATCAGGAGCTATTAAACATTTAAACAGTGGTATTATTATAAATGGAAAATTGTATTGTACCAATTCCAATTATCCAGAATCTCCAATGGCTAGCTCTATAGAGATTTTTGATCCAGAAACTCTTATGCATATAGACAATGTGAGTTTAGGTATCTATATAGGATCAGCGACCTGGTTAGATTTTTATAATGGATATTGGTATGTGGCATTTGCGCATTATACAGGGAGAGGCTCTTCCGAAGGAAAAACAAATAGTTGGACACAATTAGTGAAATTTACAAAAGATTGGCAACGCATAGAAGGATGGGTTTTTCCAAAAATACTCATAGGAAAATTTGGCACACGTAGCAATTCAGGTGGTTTTATAACCAAAGAAGGTACCATTTATGCTACGGGCCATGACGATAAAGAACTTTACAAACTAAAATTTCCTAAAATAGGACATACGCTAATCTGGAAAAACACATATTCAATTCCGTACGAAGGTCAAGGTATTGCTTTAGATGCCTCTACCGAAAAAAGCTTAACACTTTTCGGCATTATAAAAAAAGATAACAAAGTGATTCAAACAATTTTAAAAAAATAACAGTTATGCAATTATCAAAATATATAATTAACCTCTTGCTAATAGGGGTACTAATGATTTCCTGCACAGATTCAATTGAGTCGGAAATAGAATCAACTCAGTCAAACAACATGCAGTCAAAAGAAGCTCAATCTAAAGTAGGAACCATCTCCAAAACATTAATGAGTTTAAATAACGAACAGCGAAGAGAATTTCTAAGATACTATTCTCCTATTATATTTAAACAGGCACACGAATATAGTAATGACCATTTGGGATATGATTGGATTACCAATTTTTATTTCGATGGAGACAATAGCCTTAAAAATAACAAAAAAAATTGGTCGAAGGAACTTGATTTTTTTATTGATAAATCTAAACATTCCGAATGGCAAATTAGACCTACATTATATACCTCAATCATTGAGTTTTACGATAATGAACTTGACACCAAAAGTGTCATTTTATTGTATCACGTATATCACGCAAAACAAAGAGGGTCTATACATGATTGGGAGCGTATAGAAATTAGAATTGATGATGTGCAGGGCAACCCAGGATCTGGAGAAGGCATAAACTATGTTGTAATTACAAGACATGGTTTGCATAATGCAAGAGAATACCCAGACGAAGATCTTAACTTTATGAATACAGCTAATGGAAAGCACGTTATGATATGGCAGGCAGATTGGGATTATGGTGTTATCGGTACAGCCGAATTACGATTTGTAGAGGATTCCTGGAGTACTGTTAACTCAAAAAATAATAATAACAATAGTGCTAAGGTAGATATTAATGGCTCTGGCAATAATAGATTTCACTATATTTTTACTTTTGAAGGCGATGCTACTGCCGTTAACTATTGGAATGCGCAAACTTTAAACCAAAATAATGCGGCAAGTTTGGCATCAGGAAAATCACAGGACATCACAGTTAAATTTAATAGAGTCAAAAGAATTACTTATGAGCTTCAAGATATAGCAGATATAATCCCTACACATTTAAGCAGTGTTAATTGGAAAAAAACAAGGCAGGTTAATTTAAGTTCCCCAGTACTTAACGAAGATGGTTCTGTGGCCATTGCTTCGGGAACAAGAACATTTTATTATGAGGCTCTAGATGTTGAAGATGAAGATGAAGATAGAGATGGTTTTATAAGAAAACATTGGTTTTGGGGCGTTTATTATTATGGAGAAGAAGGTGATTATTTTTATGAAAAGTTAGATCCTCAACCTTGGCAACAACATGTTTATTTTGCACACAATGGAACCAGAGGAAATGGAACAAAGACAGACGAATTGGCTAACAGAGGTTTCTTTTTAGGAAAAGGAAGTTACACAAACTGGCTGTCCAATGAAGGTTTTGATGGGCGTTGGGTACAGTTGTTTCAGGATTAATACATTTTTATGAGTTTACGCTAATATAGTTTTTTGTTTTATAGCGTATTGAATTAGTTTGTTTGATTAAAACCGCAGTATTGTCAATACTGCGGTTTTTTATGATTAATGATATGTTATGAATGTATTATAAACGTAAATTTGTAAGCAATTAACGTTCTAATTTTTTGCAATATTTATATAATTTGTACATTTATCTCAATTAAAGTAAATCTATTTAGTTTTAAGGGTTTTATTTAGCTTTTAATGCTTTATTCTGAATTAAATGCTATCCAAACTGCTAGATTATAGATGAAATTAAACACTGATAATTGTATGATTTTCAGTGTTTTTATTTTTTTAGTATGAGAAGTAAATGAGCTTCATCTAATAAATTATTTAAATAGAAATTTTATAAGAGATGGCAAACAATATCTTATAAATTAAGAAAATATATTATGAAATTACATTTTTTTATTTCATTGGTCGTTATTTCGGCTTTGGTACTGCCAATACATGCGCAAATAGTTCTTTTAGGCGATAATGCACCTCATGAAAATGTTAATGATGGAAACTTCTCTGCGATTTGGGGGTATTGGAGAAAAGCAGAGCAATCCCCATTTTGGATAACTCGTGCTGTAAAAGGAGAAAGTGAATACCCCATGGGGCTCCATCATGGTACTTTGTTTTCAATGTATGAAGTTGCTGTAGCCGAATCGAAAATATTAAATACAAATCCAGAATACCAACAACCTCTTGCGGGCGATGTTTTAAATTGGAGTTTTGGTGCCGATTTGGAGTATATAAGTGATGGTACAATGACTGTAAGTTTGGTTTTTGGAACTTATGAACGAATTCTGGCTGAAAAAGTGAAATTAATAGGATCAGATAAAATCGTAGAACATTTTAAGGGTACTTACACTGTTACAAAAGAAGATGCCAAGGCAGGTCTTCCTTTTGTAAGGGTTACTTTTTATTCAGGAGAGGATGTTAAAGTGTATTTGCATTATGTTAACATAAGTGTCGTGGCGCCCAAAAAAGCAGGTCCTGTATTAGAAGTAAATACTACTGGTACTGGTATGCAGTTAAGTTGGACCAATAAAAAAATAAAAACAAATACCAAGTTTAAAATTTACAGAGGTCGTGATTTTGAAAAAGGGATTGCTTACGATTTAATAGGTGAAACAACATCAAATAATTTTGTAGATAGCAATTTTATAACTGGGGTTGAGTATACTTATATCGTTACCCAATTTGATACTGAAGAATCAGCAGGTTCTAATAAAGTACGGATAACAAAGTACGATAAAGAGGCGCCAGCCCCTCCGACTAACTTGAATGTTGAAGTATTTGATGCAGAATTAAAAATCAGCTGGACTAAAGTTTCAGATAAAGATGTTAAAAGTTACTCCATATATCGAGGGGATGCCAATGGAGAGAAGATGCAGGAGATTGCTCATGATATCAAGGGTAATAAGTATTTAGATTTTACTCCTATTAAAGATATTGAGAATACCTACATAGTTTTTGCCCATGATTTTAGTGGTAACAAAAGTATGGCATCTAAGCCTGTAAAAGCAAAAGTTAAAATGGTTTCAGGAGCATCTTTTAGCGATTTAATACGTCCGATGCCAATATATAAAGAGCTACGTTCAGATTTATGGGGAGCAGAGAGTGTTCTTCCTCGTGATCCAGACAATGGTATTGAGGATCCTAATTGGAGTTATTGGGGAGGTCGCCCAGTGAAAGGCAAAGAAGGAAAATACCATATGTGCGTAACCCGCTGGCCAGCGAATGCTACAAAAGGACATTGGGAGTGGCCTAGTTCGACAGTAGCTTATGTGATGTCTGATGAGCCAACAGGACCGTATGTTGTGAAAAAAGAAAAGGCATATAATTTTGCAGATGGTTATGGACATAACCCAGATATCATTTTATTAAATGATGGTACTTATATACTCTATTCCCTTATTAATTGGGAAGCCACATTGTTTAAGTCAGCAGCAATGGGTGGGCCATGGAAACGTCTAGGGACTATGACTGTCAATACAGAAACAGCTGATGAAATTCCCGAAAGGTTTTATCGCTTTTATAGAAATTTGTCTGGAGTGCATTTAGATGATGGTCGTTTCCTATTTGTAACAAAAGGCGGCGCCATGATGCTAAGCGAAGGAACAAACCCTCTTGGACCATATAATGTGCTTACCAAGCCAACAGAAGGGAATCCAATTATTCCAGAGAAATACCGAAACTCTAATTATGAAGATCCAGTATTATGGAAAGATGAGGTGCAATACCACATGATGATAAATGCATTTTGGGATTATCGGGCCATCTATCTACGCTCACCAGACGGTATTCGCTGGAAATTTAACCCAGGAACAGCATATACGCCTAATAATACCTCCTACGAAGATGGAACACAAACGCATTGGTATAAATTGGAAAGGCCACATATATTGCAGGACGAATATGGGCGTGCAACCCATTTGTCTCTTGCTGTTATTGATGTGCCAAAAGCGGACGACCTGGCAAGGGATAAGCACAGTTCAAAAAACCTTATTATGCCACTTACGCTTCATAAACGTATGAAAATGTTAAATAAAACTCCTGTTAATATAGATACAAAATCTATAAAAGTGCTTGTAATCTCAGAATCAGGATTCGACGCACAGAAGGATATAGATATAGCATCACTGCGCTTTGGAGCCTCAGAAGCGGTTAATTATGGAAGAGGAGCCAAAGTTATAAAAACAAAGAAAAAAGGAAAAAACCTTATTATTGAATTTGAAGGAAAAGGCAATGGTATAACCAAAGATAATTTTGTATGTAAGATGTTGGGTAAAACAAAATCAGGAGATCTGTTAATAGGCTTTACCAGATTATCTGCAAAATAATATGAAACAGTTATTGCTTAATTTAAAAACTCTCAAATACTTCTTATACCTTTACAAAAAACTTAAGCATTTTGCTTAGTCAATTTAATTTTGATACTTTAGTTGTCGATGTAAATTGTTTTCTTATGTTCGAAAAGAAATATAAACTCTCCATTTTACTTTTATCACTGTTTTTTTTTGTATTTAATTTATTTGCTCAAAAAAAAATTTTAGAAGCTTCTTCTAATTTTACCATTTCTAGTGGTTTGTCGCATAATGGAATTACTTCTATTTTAGAAGATTCTAATGGGTATTTATGGTTTGGTACCTATGAAGGGCTGAGTCTTTACGATGGTTATGATTTTAAAATATATAAAAACAGGGTAGGCGAAAAATCTCTTGTAAGCAATCGGGTAAGAACATTATTCGAAGATCAAAAAGGTAAAATATGGATAGGAACTGATGAGGGAATTAGTTTGTATGATTTATCAACTCAGAAATTTAAAAGCTTATATTCAAATAAGTTAGTAAAAAAAGGATTAAATGGGCCTGTTGTTAGAAGCATAATATCCAATAAAGATGGTTTTGTTGTTTGTGCCACAGAAGAATCTGGAGTTTTAGTTTTTGATGATAATTATAATTTCATAAATGCATACACGCCAAAAGGGGTGGTTTCTCAAGATAAAGTTCGGTTTTTTCAAGGAATCATGTTAGATGAGTCTCAATATTTATATGCTACTTCTCAGGGACTTTTCATATTTAATTTAAAAACGAAGAGTTATAATAGGGTATTGCAAAATAATATAATGCAAAGTAGTTCGATTTCTGTTTTAGATCAAAATACATTATTGGTAACACTTTTCCTTGGAGTCGCTATAATTGAAATAAAAAAAGAAGAAGGAGGAAGCATAACATTTCAATTAAGAAAGAAACTCCTAACGCAACATAAGTTTAACAGTAGTATGGTCGATTCGACCAATAAACTATGGTTGGGGTTATTAAATGATGGGGCTGTCCGATTTAATCAAGTTAATGATTTTATAGATGGGGAAAACGGGAAAGAATTATATTTTGAATTTAATTCAGGTTATATAAAGAGTAGTTGTTTTTATGAAACAACAACAGGTGACTGTTGGTTGGGAACTTTTAATGAAGGGCTTTTCAAATTTGAACTTAATCAAAACCCATTTAAAAAGTACAACACCAAAATGGGATATAAATATGGCGTTAAAGCCAATAATATTACAGAAATTTCGCCTATCGATGACAAAAGTGTGTACTTGAGCGATAGTGGTGGTGGAGTTGCTATTTTTAACACAGAGCTTCAAAAATTTGAGCCTATTAAAAATCCAGTAATAGACGAAAAAAAGATAGAGTTGGGAAACACCTTTTATGACTCAAGACAAAATTTATGGTTTAAGGTTAATGGTGCTGGTTTATGTCGATTAAAAAAGAACGATACCAATATTGAAGTCGTATATAATGCTGCACCGCCACTTTTTAACTATATACATATTCAAGACTGTACAGAAGATAAAGATGGAAATATATGGGTAGTTGGAAATTATGGTGTTTTCAAAATAATTGTAAATAACCAAAATAAGATTATTAATGTTGAGACCATAAATGACAATCCGTATTTTAAATCCGAAAAACTAGGATTTATAAGGTGTGTATATCCAGATCCGTTATACGATTATGTATGGATTGGAACCGATAAAGATGGGCTCTTTAGAATAAGTAATAAAGCCCCTTTGTATAATACCGAGATAGACCAATATGTTAATGAAGAAGGTAATGATGAGACATTATCAGACAATTTTGTGAGTTCAATTATTAGATTGCCTAATGAAGAATTATATGTTGGAACTGAAGGTGGGGGGATATGTAAAGTATTAAATAGTGACAGCAAACCAAAGTTTGTTACTTTTTCCGAGAAAGAAGGATTGTCCAATAATGTTGTAAAAAGTATTCTATACGATAATGAGTATAATTTGTGGATTGCAACTAATATTGGCTTAAATAAATTTAATACCAAAGATTATACCTTCAGAAGATTTACAGATTCAGACGGTCTGCCCTTTGAAGATTTTTGGTACGCTTCAGAACATTTGAAGAACGGATATTTAATGTTTTCGGGTTTGGATGGTTTTTGTTATTTTAAACCAGAAGATATTCTAAATAAAGAAGCACTACCAAGATTTGAACTCGAAAACCTTAAACTATTTAATAGGTCGGTAACCGTTGGAGATTCTGTTAGTGGTAGAGTAATACTAGATAAACGATTGGCGGAAATAGATGAGGTAAAGCTTAAACATAATGAAAATGTATTCTCATTAGAACTTACAAGTCTACATTTTTCTAACCCTAAAAACCATCATATAAGATACAAGTTGTCTCCATTAAATGAAGAATGGGTTGAAGTACCCTCTAACCAAAAGACTATTTACTTTAGTGGTCTTCCGCCTGGTGAATACATTTTAAATACATCGGCTTCAAATTCTTTAAACGAATGGACACCAATTCAAGCTTTAAAAATTACTGTATCTACACCCTATTGGAAAACAAAATTGGCGTTTTTCATTTATTTTCTAATTGTGACACTTATCGTTTTTCTGATTATAAAAGTCATTTTTAGAATTCAGGCTTTAAATCATAAAGTTGAGATAGAGCAAATGGAAATTGATAATGTTAAGCATTTAAATGCGGCGAAACTAAGATTCTTTTCTAATATTTCTCATGAAATAAAAACGCCCCTAACACTTATTTCAGGACCGATAAATTTATTGATACAAGAATTTGGAAGGAATTTCAATGCTGTTGAAAAATTAAAGCTTATCCAGCGTCAATCTAAAAAAATGATTCAACTTGTAGATCAAGTACATGATTTTCAAAAAGCAGATTTCGAATTACTTAAAATGAACTATTCTCATTTTCATTTCAATTTGTTCATTGAAGAACTTATAAAAGACTTTGAGTTTTTAGCTAAAAATGAAGATAAACAGTTGTCCTTAAAAAATAATGCAAGTGATGTTTATGTGTCTGCAGATAAGCAAAAGCTAGAAAAGATTTTTAACAATCTACTTAACAATGCCTTTAAATACACAAAAAAAGGTGATTCCATTTCATTACATATTAGTAAAGAAGATAAAAATTTAATTGTTTCGGTTATAGATACGGGCAGAGGGATCGACAGTAAAGATCTGGAACATGTTTTTGAAAGGTTCTATCAATCTCATAAAAGACATGAGTCTTACATTGGAGGCTCGGGTATAGGATTAGCATTTTCGAAACGTCTAGTTGAGATGCACTATGGCTATATAAGTGCTGAAAGTGAAATAAATGAAGGGACCACTTTTACGGTTAGGCTGCCAATAGTTAAAAAGGGAAAAAATAATAACGAAACAAGCCAAAAGGAAATTTTATTGACTGCTGAAAAAGAATTGGAGACCAATACCATGTTAATAAATAATGATGGTATTACAGATATAAAGATAGATACAGAGTTCTCGGATGCCACAATTTTTTATGCAGAAGATAATTTGGATATGCGTTTGTTTGTATCAAAGTCATTATCAAAGTTCTTCAATATAACTACTTTTGTTAATGGTCAGGAATGTTTGGATGCTATGGAAAATGAGTGGCCGGATATTATTATTAGCGATTTATTAATGCCAGAGTTAAATGGATTAGACCTATGCAAACGTGTAAAATCTGATGTAAAAACCAGTCATATACCAGTTATACTATTAACAGCTTGTGTTGCTGGTGAAGACAGGATCCAAGGCCTTAGAGATGGAGCCGATGCCTATATTAAGAAACCATTCAATATGGAGCATTTGGTAACGCGGGTAGAAGCCTTATTACTAAACAGAAAGCAATTGCGAGAGCGTTACCAAATAGGGATTCCTTTAACAAAAGAGAATAATAAGAACAATGCAAACGACAATGCATTCTTAGAGAAACTTTATAATCTTATGGCAGAAAATTTAGATAATCAGGACTTGGATATAAATCAGTTTGCCAGAAAATTATTTTTAAACAGAACCTTGTTTTATCAAAAGGTAAAAGCACTTACTAACCATACGCCTTTTGAGTTATTGAAAATGTACAGATTAACTAAAGGCGCAGAGTTTTTGGTTCAGGAAAAACTATCGGTTAAAGAAGTGGCCATACGCACAGGTTTTAAGAGTAGAACGCACTTTACCAGATTGTTTAAAGAGAAGTATGGCACGACGCCAGGGATGTATGCAACAGAAAATGAGAAAAAATATTCTTAAAACAAAGTTATAAAACTCCTAAGTCCAGAGATATTAATCCGTGTTTTTCATTTATATTAAATGATTTTATTTCAATAAGATCTTTGATTATAGATCTAAAACTTAAGCTTTTCCGGTTCTTAATAATTGAATTATAACAGTGTTATAGTAACTTTTAAATCTATTAACAGCTTATTTCTTTTATTTAAGCAATTTAGTCATCTTGTTTTTGCAACTAAATCAAATACTTACTCTTGGGTACCTATAAATTATCCAGAAATACATCCTTTAGTTTGATTATAAGTTCCTTTGGCTTGTGTTCAAGTATTTTCAGAATAAAGCATTAAGTAACGTTATAAACCTTATTGTGGTCTGATATTCAGTTTGATAAGGTTGTTACTTACTGAGGTGATCCTCTTTTTTACAGAGGAGGACATGATTTAAAAGCAAAAAAATCAATTTTAAACCCTACAATAATTTAAATAAAAATATGTCGCCAAAAAAAATTAATTCTGCAATAATTCTAATGAGTTTAGGTCTATCTCTATTCCTTTTAAACACAGGGTGTTTTGCTAAAAAAATAAAAGCAGAGTCTGTGTTTTTTAACAATAGTATAAAAGAAGACGCTACTTCTGCTGTGTTACATAGAATATTAGATGCAGGAGATAAGCCTATTTCAGAAATTAAATTTGAAAAAGGGACATACCATTTTTATCCAGATAAGGGACTGGAGCAGTTTTGTTACATATCAAACCATAATGATGTAGTCATAAAAACAGCATTTCCTATTTTCAATATGAAAAATCTGGTGATTGATGGTCAGGGATCTACGTTCATTTTTCATGGAAAAATGATTCCTTTTTTAATTGACATGTCTCAAAATATTACATTAAAAAATCTAAATATTGATTGGGAAATTCCTTTTCACAGTGAAGGTTTGGTTGTGTCTAGCGATTTAAAAAATCGCACATTTGATTTGAAAATATCCGATGCATATCCATATGAAATACGTAACGAACAGTTGTATTTCATTAAAGAATCGTATGAACATAACCTCGGACAAGCTATTTTGTATGATCCAGAACGTAAAGCTATAGCTTACGATACGGAATCGTATACACCACTTACCTTATATCATCACTTACCAAAAAGTGAAGGTGTTGTGAAAAACAGTACAAATTATAAGTACAAATTAGACCCAATAGCACCTAGTCAACGCGTTATTGGTAGAGAATTTAGGCTAAGCGTAAAAGAAATAGAGCCTGGATTGATTAGAATTTTTAATCATGGTAAAAAAATACCTCCAGTTGGAAAAATACTGGTTTGTAAAGGAGAACAGCATTTAAATAGATTGGCTCCAGCCATTCGTTTAACGGGGACCTATGGCTTCAAAGCTACTAATGTTAACATTCATCATGCGGGTGGAATGGGAGTGATAGCAGAAAACTCGGCAGACCTGATTCTAGATAATGTAAATGTTACACCCTCACATGGTCGTATGGTTTCAACAACAGCAGATGCTACGCATTTTGTTGGATGTAGAGGCAAAGTAGAATTAAAAAATTGTACGTTCAATAACCAATTAGATGATGCTACTAATGTACATGGAACCTACCAAGAAGTTATTGATCTTTTAGGAGAAAACACCATAGGTGTTCGCATGGGGCATTTTCAACAACAAGGTTTTGTTATAGGAAAAACTAATGACACCATTGGTTTTGTAAGGTTGAGCAAATCTTTCTTTCCTTATGATAAGCTGACTATAAAGTCTACCAAGCGTTTTAATAGTAGATACCAAATTATAACTTTTAATGAAGCTTTACCAAAAAATTTAGAACCTGGAGATTTAATCGAGAACTTAAGCGGTTATCCAGAAGTATTGGTAGAGAACTGTAATATTAGCCGTAACAGGGCACGTGGATTGCTGTTGTCATCACCCAAGGAAACCATAATAAGAAATAACTTTTTTAGTACCGAAATGGAAGCACTTTTAATACCTGTAGAAAGTGGGCATTGGTATGAGTCTGGCAATGGTTCGAATATAACCGTTGAAAATAATGTTTTCCAAGATTGCAATCATAGCGGATACGATCGGGGGGTAATACGTTTTGTAACAGATGACGATAATGAAAATATTGCTTTTAATAATATAAAGATAAAAGGAAATACATTTAACCATTTTGACAATCTGGTTCTTGAAATAGCAAATACGAATAACCTTGAGTTTTCAAACAATACAATTTCATTGTCAAAAACCTTTCCTAAACTTTTCAATCAAGATTGTGCGATCATGGTAAAATCATCAAAAAATATTGAATTCAAAAATAATACATATAAGGGTGAGGCACCCCTTATTCTCGAAACCGAAAAAGATATGCCTAAACTAACATTTAACTAAAACTAATAATTTATGAAGAACAACCAACATTGTAAGTTGCTAATATCCTTTAAGATAGGGGTTTAAAACTTGAATTTAACTAAACTAAAATTTGAAATTAATTAACAAACAAATGAGACAAAAAAAATTATTGAGATCAAGAAAATTGCTAGGGCTCAAGAGCCTAATGCTTTTTCTTTTTATCCTCTTGAGTGTTACTAACATTCAATCGCAAAACACAACCATAACAGGAACTGTTAGTGATACTAATAACGGACTACCAATACCAGGGGTTACTATAATTGTAAAAGGGACTAGTACGGGTGCAGTTACTAATTTTGACGGAAAGTATTCTATCAATGCAGAAATTGGTGATGTTCTTTTATTCAGTTACCTAGGGATGGAGGACAAATCTGTTACAGTGACACAAACTACTATGAATGTGTCTCTCGACGAATCAGTAGAAGGCTTGGAAGAAGTGGTGGTTATAGGTTACGGTACTCAAAAGAAGAAAGAAATTACTGGAGCTGTAGGAAGTGTTAAAGCTCAGGATATTGAAAATATAGTAACTTCAGATTTGGGTAATGCCCTTCAAGGTCAGGTTGCAGGTGTAAATATTACGGCATCAGCAGAACCAGGAGGACAGTCAGAAATACTTATTAGGGGGATCACATCTATTTCAGGTTCTAACACGCCCTTATTTGTTGTAGATGGTATCCCTCAAGAAGGAGATCCAGGAATTCCACCTACAGAGATTGAATCTATAGATATTTTAAAGGATGCTGCATCTGCAGCAATTTATGGTACACGTGGAGCAGCTGGAGTTATTCTTATAACTACCAGACAAGGAAAAGCAGGTTCGCTATCTGTTAAATTAAATGCCAGTTATGGTTTACAACATATAACATCTGGGACACCATTAATGAATACTGCTCAACAAACCTATTTTAATCTGGTTAGGGACAGAAACCAAACAGGTAGTACAGACGATATTACGGTACTAAATTTTACAAGAAGCCCATTGTCTTTTCAAAATGATACAGATTTATCAGAGCTGGTATTTATAGATAACGCTCCCATACAAAACTATACGATTAATGTATCGGGAGGTACTAAAGATATTACCTATAGTGTTATTACAAATTTGTACGAAAAAGAAGGCATTATTATCAATTCTAACTTTAAACGTTTCAGTACACGTGCAAACACGACATATAATCATGGCAAATGGCGCATTAATGCGACAGCTGGTTTAAATAGAGAAATAACTGATAGGTCACCAGGAGGTATTATTACACAAACAGTACGTTATTTTCCAACGCAGCAAGGGTTAAATATTAATTCCGATGATCCGCTTATAAGTTTAAGAGGGGATGAGTCTAATAGACTAGGTTGGGTTATTGATAGTTTTGATAATACCGATAATGCACGCAGAACACGTGCCTATGCTCAATTTAATGCGAATTATGAATTTTTTAAAGGATTAAACATAGTAGCAAGAGTTGGTATAAATGAAACAAATGAAATTAGAGAACGTTTTAATGGCTATACACCTGTTTTTAATGCAATAAGTGGGGAAGAGATAAGTAACCCAGCTAATAGTTTCGTTCAAAATGATGCTAGTAGATGGTCTTCTAACACCTTCGATTCCTTCCTTACTTATAAGAAAAGTATAGGAGATCATAATCTTACGTTTACCGCTGGAGCTTCGAGAGAAGAATATGTATATAGAAATTTTACAGCTAAGAAGTATGCCGTTGCCAGTAATGATATTCGGGTGTTAAATAATGCGACATTAAATCCAGATGCAAGATCTGGTAACAATTACACCAATACAATTGTCGGTTATATCTCGCGTATTCAATATAACTACAAAGGCAGATACTTGTTGAGTTCCAGTGTGCGTCGTGACGGTTCTTCAAAATTTGGATTAGATAAACGATGGGGAACTTTTCCATCTATTTCGGTAGGTTGGAACATCTCAGATGAGCCATTTTGGGCACCAGTTAAAAGCACTGTAAACAACTTCAAATTTAGAGCAAGTAGAGGAACCGTTGGAAATGAAAGATTTAGTCCATATGCATTCTCTGCTGGAATTACACAAGGATTAGATTATGCTTTTGGCTCAGGAGAAGGTGCATTAAATTTAGGTGCTGCTCAATCTCAATTTGCTAATGCTGTTGTACAGTGGGAAACTTCTATTCAAAACAATATTGGTTTTGATTTGGGCTTCTTTAAAAATAAATTTACACTTTCTGCAGAGTATTATAATACAGAGAAAGAAGATATGCTATTTCCAATAGTATTACCAGGTTCTACTGGAGGAGGTAATAATTCTCAAGTGGTTTTAAATGTTGGTAATATGACAAATAAAGGTTTTGAGCTCTCTGCAGGGTATAGAGGTGAAATAGGTAATTTGAATTTTAGAATGAATGGGGTTTTCACGACTAACGAAAATGAAATCACAAAAATTAATGGAGAAGGCGGCTTTCTGTTTACCAATGATTTTGGTTTAATAAGCGGTGCCAAATCTAGTTCGCAGGTTACTGTACTGGCAGAAGGTTACGAGGCAGGAGCATTCTTTTTATATCCAACAAATGGGGTGGCAGATACCCCAGAAAAACTTGCAGAATACCAACAATTAGAACCTAATGCAGAATTAGGTGATTTAATTTATGTAGATAGTAATGGCAGTGGAGATATTTCTGATGCCGATAGGGTGTACAGTGGTAGTGGATTGCCAGAATATGAGATAGGATATAATTTAAACCTTGATTATAAAGGTTTTGATTTATCAATGCAGTGGTATGCAGCATTAGGGCATGAACTTATGAATGGTGCTGAAGCTACAGCATATGGTTATGGTAGACATAGAGATTTGATTTATGCCTGGTCTGATGTAAACCAAGATTCTCCAATTCCAGCATATAGAGGTAATGTTAAAGATCACCCTAATTACAAAGGTTATACAGACTTATGGTTAGAAGATGGGGATTACTTGCGTCTAAAAAATATTACATTAGGGTATAGTTTTTCAAAGAAAATTACAGAGAAATTAGGTATTTCCAAATTCAGAATATATGCTACAGCGCAAAATGCTCTAACCATTACAAACTATGAAGGTTTTGATCCAGAAGTTGGAGGGGGTATACAAGCAAGAGGACTTGATAAAGGAAGATATCCAATAACCTCACAATATATATTTGGATTGAATTTTAATTTTTAATATCAATTGTTATGAAACGAATTATTTTTATTTTAACAACCTTTAGTTTGGTTCTGGCTGCCTGCGAAAATGCAGAGTTTTTAGACGAGAAAAATCCAAACTTGATTGCTACAGATAATTACTGGAAAAATTTAGAAGAAACTAATGCGACTTTGAATTCTACCTATGCAGTGATGTTTAACCATCATGTGTTGAGCTTGTTGGAAGAGTCATGGAGGTCGGATATGGGCTGGCCGGGATATGGTCGTCCAACACCTGGTCAGGATCAAGGTAGAGCATACTATTATAAAACATATACTAATGACGATTCTTCCATTCAAAATAAATGGGATGCGCTTTATCAAGGTATTTTTAGAGCAAACCAGACCATACAAGCGTTACAGAGTCTTGAAGGTACAGTAAATGAAGAGGAATGGACGTTACAAATGGCGCAAGCAAGGTTTTTTAGGGGCTTATTTCATTTTTACTTGCATACCTCGTTTAACCAAGGAGAAATTATAATTAGAGATGCTGTTCCAGTAACTCAAGAAGATTTTAATAAAGGAGTGTCTCCTTCTTCTGAAGTTATTGCCTTTTTTAGAGAAGATCTAAATTATGCCTATGCTAATTTACCTGCGAGCTATGATGGAACTGCAAGTAATGGGCGTGTAACAGCTGGAACCGCAGCAACCATTTTAGGAACGAGCCATTTATATGAAGAGGAATATAGTCAAGCAATGACGTTGTTCAATGATGTTATTGACAATCCAGAATATGGATATCGATTAGTGAATCCAGATGTTTTATTCACAATAGATGGGGAGTTTAATGATGAATCAATTTTTGAGATTAATTATAATGTTACCCATAGACCTGAGCTAGGACAGTGGGATGAACTTAGTCAAACTAACAGACTGGCATTTTTCTTTAGAGGTGTATATACAGCTATGCCGGCTTGGGCTTTATATAAATATAAAACAGAGCCAATGGATCCTCTAGATGATAGAAATTATTATATAGATCCAGTAGAAGGTAGAAAATTACGTAATGTACCTTTAAGAGCATCTCAAATGGTAACACTTATTGAAGATGCGCAAACATTATATTATTTAACCGATTATGTAAGCGAAAATATGCTTAAAAACCCAGTTGGATGGGGGTTCGGTCACTTAAAGAAATATTCCAACCATGACCACTTAGAAAGTGAAGATGATAATCCAGAGGGCGGATGGAATTCAGGTAAAAATGCCATAGTGAATAGATTGGCCGATGTATATTTAATGCGTGCTGAAACCAAAATAAAAACAGGAGATGTTACTGGAGCATTAGCAGACATAAATGCTGTTCGAGCCAGATGGGGACTTGTGCTGTTAGGGCCAGCTCTGGATGGAGCTCATACATATAATGCTGAAGTTTATACTGCAGAAACATTAATGGATCATTTAATGTATGTAGAAAAACCTTTGGAATTATGTAATGAAGGATATTCCATTCGTTGGACAGACCTACGTCGTTGGGGTATAATTGGTGAAAATTTTGAAAGATTAGCTAATGAGGTATACCATTCGATAGACTTTACATATACTAAAATGGACGGAGGGCAGGCCACATCAGATGTATCGTTGCAATTAGGACCAGATACTAGTGGTACAGCTTCTCATGTAGTAGATTATGAGTATGATTTAACTGCTGAAAATTATATTCCTGAGCTGCATGATTATTTACCCATTCCACTAAGTGAAATTACAACTAACTCAAGCATAACTGACTAAAAACAAACATTATGAAGAATATTGAAAAATATATAATAATATGTCTTGCTATGCTATTAATAGTAGCTTGCCAAGATGATGAATATGATGCACCTGATACGGTTTCCGATGTAACATGGTATACTAGTGTTCCTCCAGGAGATGAGTTTTTAAGGGCAACAGGTGGTTTTATATCCTTTTTAGATGCTTCACAAGGAGATATTTCTCATGAATGGACTATTGAAGAAGGTAATCATTTCTTAAAAACAGGATTTAATGATAAAGACTTTTTACCAGATTTTATCGATTCGAGCAAGGGGCTTGTAACCGACGATAAAGCCGTTCATGTTTTATTTATGAAAGAAGGTAAAAGTACAATTTGCCTTAAGAATATATTTGATGAAAAGGTGGTATACCAAACTGTCGATGGCCCTATTGAAGCCACTCAGGTTGGAGATAAATGGGTATTTGAAAAGTGTTTTGAAGTAGAAGTTATAGCTGAAGAAATTAAACCAGCATTTCGAATACTTCAAGACGGTATCGAAATACTTAGAGTTGGTGAAGATGATGAAATAGATATTAAAGATAAAGATACATGGCCTACTATAGATGTTGAAGTTAACAAAACACTTACATTTATAGATTTAAGTAAGGTTGGAATACCCAATGCCCGAACATGGCGTATCAATGGCGGTGTACCAGAAACTTCAAACGATTCAATTGCAGAAATTGCATTCTTGAATTTTGGTACAACAGTTAATTTAGGTCGTATTGAATCCAGAAGAGATGAACCGCTTCCAACCAAAACAAACTGGAAATATATACCTCTAAATGTAAGCGTTGTATCTTCATCCGAGCCTTTCGAAGTAATTAGTGAAATTAATGAAGATGAGACAGAAAAAATATCGTTTCAGGTTGCCGGTATTATAGATCCCGCTAGCTTGGCAGGGCAAAATGGAAATTTTACGGTTAACGTAAATAATACAGATGCAGGTTTTAACCAAGATATTGCGGTGCAAGCTATCGAAATAAATTCTGTTGACGAGTCTATTTTGGAACTAACATTGGCGGATCCCATATATAATAGTGATGTTGTAACCATTTCATATAGTGGAGGAGGTATTCAATCTACGGATGAAAGGCCTCTCGAAGATTTTGGTCCAATAACTGTAAATATGTATACTACAAATGTTTTAAGTAAAGATATTTTCGGAGCCGAAGGAGTAACTGGAACACGTGGTGGCGTTCAAGGGTTTTGGGCACAGCATAGTGAGTGGTTTGATACAGGCGGACGTTCGGAAGAGCAAGCCGCTAGTGGAAATGCTTCCTTTAAATGGAGTACCCCAGACTGGGATACAATGTCTGGTGGCAATCACAATTTCCAGGGGTCTGGAGATGGTCAATTTGTTGCAGATCCAGGAACTTATGAAATGTCGTTGAAAGTATATCTTCCATCAGGTTCCGATATGCAAGCCGTTAGAACTGTGTTGCAAACTCCTTGGACACCTGTAACATGGTCGTTCGATGGCATAGCAAAAGATACTTGGGTGACTTTAACTAAGACTGTAAATATCACAACACACACTTTTATGTGGTTACAGATGAATAGGTCAGATAATCCAGGAATTTCTGGAGCACAGACTATGTATATTGATGATATAGAACTTGCACCTATAGAACTGAGACCTTAATTTAAAATAATAAATATCCGATCTTTATTTTTCAGGAAGGTCGGATATTTTTATTATTAGCATAATTATGAATAATATTTATTGATAGATAAATGTTTGCTAACCATGAATATTATAATATTCATAATGACCCTAAATTTAACATTAAAGTATTGATTGTTAGTGTAAAAACTATGAAGACCATGAAAAAAAATAAAATTAAATTCCTACACGTATTCAGCTTAATGGCCCTTCTTTTTATAAGCCATTTTAATTATGCTCAAGTTCGAGTACCAAGAATTAACATAGAAGATTTTACTGGTACAGAAGAGCAGGCTAATGCTAAAATTGCAACTTTAGAAGCTCTAATAACAGATGCAGAAAATGAAGGTATTGATGCCTTAAAAGAAAAAATGACGGTTCGTTTGGCCAAAGTATTTTTGGTTTATGCTAATTGGGATGAAAACAATAAAGATCTTCACGAAGATTTCTTCGATGGATTACATACATTCCATCAAACTACGCCGCAAAACTTAGCAGAACATTTAGCCACTTATGAGCGTAGTTCAGTAATTACAATTTTAGAAGAAGGTATTGCTACACTTACAGCAATTATTAATGGGGAAAGAACTCGTAAACCAATTCCAAATATAGATTGGTCTAAAATAGACTATGATGGAAATCAATTGGTGCATGAAGGGAAGCCTATTTATATCTCAGAATATATTTGGCAGCCAGATAAAGCTGGTGATCATGATTTAAGAGACTATTTTGGGGCCTTTGATGGTTTTTATGTAGACCCAGGACATGTATCTAATGAAAATGGAGATATAGCTCAGTGGCTTAGAAATAATATTATGAGTGAGCCTTCAGGTAATTTTGGAACCATATTTTTCGGGCAAAGACGTATACCAAACTGGTTGAAACAGAAGTATCCAGACATAGAAGTTGGAGAAGCGCATTATATAGGTTATGATATTAGTAGTCCAGGCTCAAGAGAAATAATGACAAAGCTTTGTGAAGGTATTGTGCCACTAACAGCTGGTAAGAACTTTTCTAAGCAAGGGTATATGCTCACTAATGAGCCACATTGGAATCTGGCAGGAACATGGGAAGTAGTTGAGTTTTCAGAACATGCAAAAGATAGTTTAAGAACATGGTTACAAAATAAGCATACAGATATTGCAAGCCTTAATACACTATGGAATAAAAGTTTTTCAAGTTTTGATGACATAACAATAGATGATTTTCCCATGCCAGATAGCGAAAGAGGAAACCCTATATGGTATGATATCATGAGGTTTAATCAGGAGCGGGTTACCAATTGGTTCACATTTATAAATAATGAAGTCCTGAAGCATGATCCTGAGGCTAAAACACATATAAAGGTAATACCATTTCAATGGGCTCAAAATGGTAGACATAGCGGATTGGATTTTGAGGCACTAACTGCTTTAACAGGGAACATAGGTAATGATGCAGGAACAAAAAACTCTTTAAGATGGGGAGGCCCTCAGCCCTGGGAAGATCGTTACCATTATTTCTGGAGAGATATGGCTATGACCTATGATTTCTTTAGATCTGTATCACCAGATAAAGTGAACTATAACTCAGAGGGGCATTATATTCAGGCCAATGCGTTTACAGATTTATTTTTAGATCCAGCTTATGTAAGGACAGTTTACTGGCAATCTACATTACAAGGTATGAATTCATGTCAGGGTTGGTTTTGGCCCAGAAAAGCAGATGGTTCTTTAGATCCAAATTCAGCTGAATCAATGGGGGGATCATTGATTGAACAACCTAGAGTTGTTAATGAGATAACGTCTACTTTAATGGATTTAACAGCACATTCTAATCACATATCAAAACTACAACATGTAAATCAGGATATTCGTATTTTTTATTCAGAAACATCGGCAATTAATAAAGGAAACCATATGGATCAAATATTTGAGCTCTATGAATCCTTATATTTTGAAGGGGAGTCTATAGGATTTGCAACCAGAAATATTATTGAAACACAACCAAATAATGATTGGGATGTTATTTTGGTTAATAGATCAGAATTTGTAACAACAGAGGAGTTACAGGCACTTCAGAACTATTTAGATAATGGAGGAACCATTATTATGGATGGAGAAAGTCTGGAAAAAGATGAGTATGGGAGAAACCATACTACAACTTTAAATACTAATAATGGAGGTACTCTCCTTACAGGAAGTTCTGTTGCAGATTTTACAACAAAAGCTCTGGATTTAATTGATAATAAAGGACATGCATCCAGGTTTACTTTAAGTGAAACAAATGGTATAGGGAGTAAAGGGTGTATGTGGAGAAGTTACACAAGTAACGAGGGTGAAGAAATCATAAATATTGTAAATATTGGTAAAACCCAGGCGACACTTTCTATAGGATTAAAAGGTACTGATAACGCTTTAATATGTACAGACTTATTAACAGGTGAAACGTTCGGCGAAGAATTCACAATGCAACCAGAAACGGTTTATTTACTGTCAGTAAGAGAACGTACTAATGCAGATAATAGATTTACCATAGTAACTACAAGCGAAACTTGTCCTGATCAGGATAATGGAGAAATTGAAATTACGGCAGATGTTGAACAAAACTACATAGCTACATTCAATGGGGTTGATACCAATTTCACGAAAGAACTCACTTTGAATGATATAATGCCTGGAACTTATGAGTTATGCATAAGAGCAGAAGGACTTGCTTCAAGCACATGTTATAATCTGGAAATTAAACAAGCAGAATCCATAACAGGCAAGTCAAGTGTAGATATTAAATCGAGTAAAATGTCTGTTAAAATAGAAGAAGGTACTGCTCCCTACACAGTTTCTGTTAATGATGTTGACGTTTATCAAACCAGAGCCTCGTCATTCGGTGTTGAGGTTAATCAGGGTGATGTGGTTAAAATAAAAACAGATGTGGATTGCGAAGGACTTATGATTGAAAAAGTAGATTTTCTTAATAGCGTTAGAGCATATCCTAATCCAACAACAGGCCTTATAGAACTTGCCATACCAGTAGCCGAAAAATCAATACCAGTTAATATATATGGTTTGCATGCTCAATTAATTTCTTCAAAAATATATCCCGTTGTGTCAGGAAAGATAATTTTAAATATTCAAGACAAACCAGACGGCATTTATTTTGCAGAAGTGTTATTCGACAGACCAGTAAATGTGAAAATTGTAAAAAAATAAACTATGATGAAAATGATAAAAACAATAGCCTTAGTCTTTTTTATGACATTTTTGTTCTCCTGTAGTGGTGGTAGTGATTCACCCGCACCTGAAGAAAACAAGGCGCCAGAGAAAGTAGAAACCTTAACATACCCTACTAACAATTTGTTGTGTATAGACAATACATTAGATTTTCAGTGGGGAGCATCATCAGATCCTAATGGAGATGCTATAACTTATACGTTGGAAATAGCAACCAAAAGTGATTTTTCAGATGTAGAGAGCCACACATCAACAACCACAACAAAAACGGTGACATTGGAAAAAGGAAAGGCTTATCATTGGAGGGTTCAAGCAAAAGACAGTAAAGACTTGTCGAGTGAATATTCTTCTGTTTATCAGTTTTATACAGAAGGTATAGGGGTGGTAAACCATTTGCCTTTTTCGCCAGAATTGATAGCGCCAGAAAATGATTCAAACACATCAGATGCATCTATCGATTTGAAATGGGATGCCAGCGATGTCGATGATGATGCTTTAACATACGATGTGTATTTTGATACAGTTAACCCACCAGTTTCTATGATGGGAGATAACCAATCTGAAAAGGAAATCAATGTTTCGCTAACAGTAACAACTACTTATTATTGGAAAGTTGTTGTTAATGATGGGAATGGTGGTGAAGCTATAGGGCCGGTTTGGAGCTTTGAAACAAATTAAAAAATAACATTGATTAGTAGTTTAAGTTAATTATAAAGTAGAGATTTATATATTTAGAATCTCTACTTTTTTATTCAATGATGAGGAGAGTATATTTATGGAAGATTCTCTAATGTTTAAATGACCATTGAGTACAATAGTTTGTGTAACAGATAAACCATTTTTTTGAATATTTGAAAAAAACAATGTAATTATCAAACTATAAATACATTCAAACCAGAAATTCCTTTGAATATTAAAGGATTTAGTATTGAACTCGAACACCCCTCAAATGAGGTTCCAGCTTCAATATTTGAAGTCATTTGCAATTAAATTGAAAACAATTCAAAAAATGAAAAAATATATAATCTATCTGGTTTTTGTTAATTTAATAGTTATTGGTTGTAAACAAAAACCACAGGATGTTTCACGAAATCATACTAAAATAACAAAGAAAAAACGACCTAATGTACTATTTCTGCTAGCAGATGATTTAGGATACGGAGAATTAGGGGCCTATGGTCAAAAAACAATAAAAACACCATTTCTAGATAGTTTAATAGGTCAAAGTATGAAGTTTACCAACTTCTATGCAGGTAGTGCTGTATGCGCGCCATCTCGTGCTGTGTTAATGACAGGGAAAAGTTCATCAATAAACACCATACGAGGTAATAATGGTTTAATGCCAAATGGTAGAGGAGGTAGAATCGCATTACGTAAAGATGAAGTTACTTTGGGAGAAATGATGACAGATGCGGGTTATGAAACGGCATTTATAGGGAAATGGCATCTTGGAGATCCCGATGATGTCTCTACATGGGCACATGGTCGCGGATTTAGTTATGCTGTACAAGAACAATGGTCTAATAAAAGGAATAAGAAGAATTTTGATGGCCCTATGGAATATATAAACGGCATGAAAGATTCTATTTATTTCGATTGGACAAAATGGCAAAGTCATGACGAATATAGAACAGATTTAGCACTAAAATATTTAGATAAAAAAGAGAGCGATAAACCATTTTTTCTATTCATGTCTTACAGAGCACCTCATGGTCATGAAAAAGTAATTGGAAACAAAACTTTGTATACCGAAAAAGGCTGGAAAGAGCCGAACAGATTACATGCAACTCAAATAACACTTCTAGATTCCTATATAGACAGATTACTTAAAAAAATTGATACTATGGGAGAATTAGATAACACATTAATCTTTTTTACTAGTGATAATGGTCCACATAGTGAAGGTAATGGACATGATCATGAGTTTTTTGAAAGTAATGGTGTTTTAAATGGATTTAAGAGAGATGTTTATGAAGGCGGTATAAGAGTCCCTTTCTTTGCTTATTGGAAAGGAAAGATTATACCTGGTTCTGTCTCTAAGCATATGGGTAGTGGACAAGACTTTATGCCTACCTTAGCAGAGATTGTGGGTATAAAAGTCCCTGAACAATCAAATGGGATTTCATTTTTGCCTACGCTTATTGGAAAAGAACAACCAAAGCATGAATATCTTAATGTAGAAGGTTTTTTTTCAGGTAAAAATGCATTCCGTCAGTCCATTAGATATGGCGATTTAAAAGGCGTTCGTTATGGAGCAGACAATCCCGTTGAGATATATGATCTTAGTAAAGATATTGCAGAAGAACATGATGTAGCCAATCAATATCCAGACTTGGTTACTAAAATAGAGACGTTCTTTAAAGAAGAACGAACAAACCCTTCAACTTACCCTTATGGTGGGTTTCATTATAAAAAGAGTAAAAATAAAAATTAAGAAAAGCGTGAGTTTTAATAGAAAAGTAGTATTCAAACTATCATTTTTAATGATGGCAATAGTATTGATGTCATGTAGTAAAACAGAAGAAAAATTTGTACTAAATCATGGCAAAAATGAAGTGCAGATATTTAAGACTAATAATGGCGCATTAGCTTATCAAATTACTTCTAGCGGAACAACTGTTATTGATTCTTCTTCCCTGGGGATTACTATAAATAACAATATTCTAGGAAGACATTCAAATATAAAATTAATAGATGAACAGCCATTTTTAACTAAATTTCCTTTGTTAGGAGTTAAAAGTAAAGCAGAATACAAGGCTAAAGTAGCAACATTTCAATTAACAGAAATTAGTGGTTTAATTTGGTATATAGATATTCAGGTTTCAGATGAAGGAGTAGCCTATAGATATCGTGTTCCAGGTACAGAAACGCAAACAGTTAATGGAGAAGAGACGGCATTTAAAATTCCTTCAAATACAAAAGTTTGGTTTTTTGAGAGAAATAGTGATTGGAAATTAAAATCACATGCAGGAGAATGGTTGTCTGCAGATATTTCTAAGATGCCCAAGATATCAAAAATGGGGCCTACCCAAGGGCTTACATTAACTTTAGAATTACCACAAGGCGGTTATGCTCAGCTAGCAGAAGCTGCACTTTGGAATTATAGCGGCATGCGCCTTGAAGCTATTGGAGATAATACGTTTAGAGCAAATTTTACAGAGGGAGGTAAAGGCTTTGAAATAGAGGGTGATATAAAAAGCCCTTGGCGATGTATATTGTTGGCAGATAATTTAAACGATTTAGTAAATAATACGATGGTGCCTGCATTAAACCCAGAACCAGATAATACACTTTTTGCAGATAGAAGTTGGATAAAACCAGGAACATCGGTATGGCATTGGTGGACTAAAAAAGAAGCTACTCCTGAAGATGAAAATCAAATGGTTGATGATGCTATTGCTCTAGGCTTAGACTATTCTATGGTAGATGAAGGCTGGGAGAAATGGGATAATAAATGGGAGACAACCACTAAATTATGTAATTACGCCAATAAAAATAACATAGGCATCTTTTTATGGAAACGTTCTAAAGAAATCAACTTTCCAAAAAACGATTGGGAAGTGATGCGTTATTTTTTAGATAGTGTAAAAATGACAGGGGCAAAGGGTGTAAAGGTTGATTTTATGAACGGACAAACAAAAAAACTTATAGATTTTGATGAAAACCTATTAAAAAAAGCTGCCGAACGCCAACTTATGGTGAATTTTCATGGATGCCAACAAAGTTCTGGAGAATATAGAACCTACCCTAATGAGGTAACAAGAGAAGGAGTAAGAGGATTAGAAGTAAACGGTATGAAAGAAGGCATGCTAACAGCATCTCATAATGCAGCATTACCTTTTACAAGACTTGTTACTGGGCATGCAGATTACACACCAATAGGGTTTACAAACCCAGGAGAAACTACATGGGCGCATCAATTGGCAACATTAGTCTGCTTTTATTCGCCATTTCAATGTTTGGCAGAAGGTACCGATTTTTTACAAGAATCTCAGTATGTAAAACCAGCTTTAAGTTTTATAGATGAGGTACCATCAGTTTGGGATGAAACCATAGTATTGCCAGAAAGTAAAATAGGAGATTTAGCCATTATTGTCAGACGAAAAGATAAAGATTGGTACTTAGGAGTTTTAAATGCAGGCGATACAAGAACAATTCATGTAAACTGTGATTTTTTATCTGAGAATAGCTATACTACCGAAGTTTTTACAGACGATTTAGAAGCAGATAAATTTGATATTTCTGGGTTGCATCCCAGACAGTTTTTTAAAGAATTCAATAAAGTAACACTATTTAAAAAAGAAACAACAAAAGCTAATAAAACAAGTGACTTAAAAATAGATTTAGCCCAAAATGGAGGAGCGGTAGTTTGGTTTAAATCGAATTAAAAAATAATAAAATGAAGTTTTCTTTTTTTAGAAAAATTACTAAAATTTTAATCACATTAAGCATGGCGTTAGTCATGGGGAGTACTATGTTTGTTCACTCTCAAGAAAGTGAGTTTTCCAAGTACAATTATTTAAAACAAACGTTGTCTTTAAATGGGGACTGGCAATTTGCAGATAGTACCCAAGTAAAAGGTAATAATTGGGATGTATTACCAGTACCTTCCAGTTGGAATACATTTACAGAATATGCCGATTATATTGGAGATGCTTGGTATAAAAAAACAATTTCAGTACCCAAAAACTGGTCTGGAAAACGTATTTTTTTAAAATTTGATGCCGTTTATGACATAGCAGATGTTTGGTGTAATGAGCATTATTTGGGGCAACATGTTGGTGGTTATACACCTTTTGAATTTGATATCAGTCCGTATATTTCAGCTGGAGAAAAAGGTGTCATAAAAGTAAAAGTAAATAACGAGCATGTTGTTGGAGCCTGGTTTCAATGGGGGGGTATCAATAGAGGTGTACATTTAATAGCACATGATGCATTAAGGTTGATTCGGCAAAAAATAGAACCTGTACTTGATGTTGTCACAGGAACAGCCCAGGTAAAATTAAAGGTAACTGTTGAGAATACCTCAGATTTAGATAAGTCTGTTTTAATTAGAGGGACCATTAAAGAACTGGATGACGTTGCATTTAGACTTACAGGAAATGTAAAAGCAGGTACAACAACAACGTTAACAAATAATATATTCCTAAATACCAGTCAAACACGTCTTTGGCATTTTGATGACCCGCAATTGTATCACCTTGAAACGGTATTGTTTAATAATACCGAAGCTATAGATGTATTACAGGCGCATTTTGGTATTAGGCATATAAATATGAAACCTGATGGACTTTACCTCAATGGCGAAAAAGTACGTTTAATGGGGTATAATCGTGTACATGATCATAGAGCTTATGGAAATACAGAACCAGAACATTTGGTGAAATCAGATATTGATATGATGAAACGCTCTGGAGCTAATTTCTCAAGAATCATGCATGCACCTAGTTCTCCAGAATTATTAGACTACTGTGATAAAGTTGGCTACTTAATTTGGGCGGAAATCCCAATGTGGCAAACCGTGTATAGAGTACCAATGAATAATAAAGAGGACGCAGAAATAGCAAAACAATTATACCCAGGAAACGCCTTAAAGGAAATGATACAGCGCGATTGGAATCATCCTTCAATAATAGGTTGGTCACCAGGCAATGAATTACGGGCAGAAGCGAGTTTGTATGTAGAAACCATGAAGCCTTTAGTTAAAGCATTAGATGTAACAAGGCCTTATGCTAACATACATGATGCTGGTTTCGATAAATTCTCTGAAGGTGGCTACAAGAATATAGATCGGCATAATGTAGATGCCATTTTAATGAATAAGTATGGCGGTACAGAAAATAAGATAAAATCTGTTTTAAAACAACATGAATTAGTACCAGAACTGCCTATATTTTATAGTGAATATGGAGAAAAACGGGATGAGTCTTTAAACTTTATGGTAGACTTCAAACCACTATGGGAACGTTTGGGTAAAGAACCATATGTTATTGGGGGAGCACACTGGACGTTTAATGATTACCGCAGTTATTTTAAAAAAACACCTCCTAGCCAAAACAGAGATTGGGGTATCGTAGATATTTGGAGAAACCCAAAGACTTTGTACTATCATATGTCTGAAATTAATGCACCAGTACATGATATTAATGTGGTGTTTAGTAAAAAAGAAGCTCGTGTTAACATCATACCAAGAGGTGTTTTAGAAATTCCATCGTTTACATTAAGAGGTTATTCCTGGGTTTACGAAATTTTAGATGAAAATGGATTGACGGTAAGCGGTAAAATTTACAATTTACCAGAAATAAAACCAGGAACCGAAAGTTTTTCTGAAACTATTGAATTAGGTGGCTCAAAAGGGAAAACATTAGTTGTATCTATCCTATCAAATAATGGTTACGCCGTTGCAGAATCACGTTTTGATATGATAACTCAAGAAGAATTACCCTTACCAACATTTACAACGCCAAAAGATCCTGAAATTAGAAAAGTATTACCATTAGATAAAAGTTTTATGGTTGGAGTAACAAGTCTTGAGGGAGACAAGGGGTTAGAAGTTGAATATGGTATCAAGTCGGGTAAATATACAAAGCAGCTCAAAGCAAATGTAAAAGGAGCTATAAGAATAAGAGGTTTAGAAAATGGGAAGACGTATTTTGGAAGGGTAAGACGCGTACTTGCCGAAGGTTTCAGTGTTTGGTCTAACGAATTTATAGTAATCCCAGATGGAGATAAAAATCCAGAACCTCCAAAAATTCTAGGTGTTATTAAAGGAGAAGATAAACTTATTGTAAGATTAGAGGCTTCAGAAAAAATAACAGGATATAGAGTGGACTTGAATAAAGGGAACGTTCTAAAAATTGAAAAGGTAAACCCAGGCTATTTAATTTTACCCAAGAACAGTATAAAAGTTTCTACAGTAAACAAATATGGAGTGTCTAGACCGACTTCAATTTTGATGAAAAAATAGAATTCAAATGAAAAAAGAGAAAATTTCAAAAGTTATTTTATGCGTTTTAGTAGCGTTTACTTTTTTGAGTTGCCTTAAACCAAAAGGAAAAGAAAAAAAAGAGCAGCAACTAAATGTACTTTGGATAAATGCAGATGATTTAGGAAGAGAATTGGCTTGCTATGGTAACCCTGATGTATCTACGCCACATATAGATAAATTGGCAAGTGAAGGGATATTATATACCAATGCTTTTTCTACGGCGCCAATATGTTCTACTAGCAGGTCTTCAATTATTACTGGGATGTACCCAACATATATAAACTGCCAGGATCATCGAACGTTAAATATGACGAAACTACCAGAAGGTATTCTGCCAATTACCAAGTACTTTCAAAAAGCAGGCTATTACTGTACGAATGCAAGTTCAGAAGATTTTAGTAAAAATGGAAAAGAAGACTTTAATTTTTTAAATGATGGGCTTTTTGATGGTACCGATTGGAATAACAGAGCCGAAGGACAGTCATTTTTTGCGCAAGTGCAAATTCATAATCCACACCGTTTGTTTGTAAAGGATACCGAAAATCCTATCAATCCAGATAAAGTTTTCGTTCCAGAATGTTATCCAGATCACCCATTAATTCGAGCCGATTGGGCTGCATATTTAGAAAGTGTACAGGAATGCGACAGGCAAGTAGGTAGAATTATGGCAAAACTTGAAAAAGAAGGATTATCTGATAATACGATTGTTATTTTGTTTGGAGATCATGGACGTCCACATTTAAGAGATAAACAGTTTTTATATGAAGGAGGATTACAGGTGCCTCTCATAGTTAAATACCCTAAAAGCATACAACTAGGAACTCTAAATAACGATTTAATAAGCTTGATTGATGTTACTGCGACATCATTAGATATAGCTGGATTAGAAGTACCAGATTATATGCATGGAAAAGTGTTTATAGGGGATAAAAAAGATCAAAGAGATTATATTTTTGGCTTTAGACAAAGAGCAGGTGATGCTCCAGAAAATATGAGAAGTATTTCTGATGGTAGATACAAGTTGATTTGGAATAGAACAGCCGATAGACCTTGGATGCAATTAAGTAGTTATAAAAAATTACAATATCCAGCATTTACACTTTATCATGTTTTGAATGAAAGAGGTGAATTGGGGAGTCCATACAATCTGTTGATGGCAAAAACAAAACCAGTGATTGAACTTTATGATTTAAAAAATGACCCTTTGGAGTTTTCTAACTTAGCTGAACATAAAGATTTTAAAAATGTGAAAAATAAATTGTTTTCTACTTTAAAAACTAATTTGAAAGAATTTGAAAAGCATATGGTTTTAGAAGATCAGGCTACAATTGAAAAAGCAAAAAAAGGATCTGCTAAATATTATATTAACTCACTAAAAAAGCAAAAACCTGAATTATCACCCAATGCTACCAATGAAGATATCTTGAAAGATTGGGAAAAGAGGTTAGTCAAATAATTTATTTCAAACCTGAATTTCTACAATGCCTATCCCAAACAAGAATGGGATAAAAGGGGAAAATCCATTTGATAAAATAGAAAAATAAACCATTTACTAATGAGCAAATCCCAGATATCAAGTTTGTGTGCATTAGAATATGATCCTTATATCTGGAAAGTTATTTGTTTTGTATATTATTCATTTATGCGTCTTTAAGAAATTAAGGGGTTAATGAATGGGCCTATATAGGTGGTATAGAAAAATCTCTAACTGAAGACTTTCTTATGTTGAATTCCCCGTTAAAAACTATGGTTTCAGTTTCAGAATCAGGATTGTTTATTCTATTCAATAATATTTCTCCAGCCTTTTTAGCCATATCATGTGTGGGTTGTCTAACACTACTCAATTCAGGGGTTACAAGTTTAGCAATTCGGGTTTCGGTAAAACCCACCAAGGCTACATCATCTGGAATTTTGAAGCCGTTATCTTTTAGCTTTTTCATAGCGCCTAAAGCTACCATATCGTTTACGCAAAAGAAAGCATCTGGTATATCATGATGAAAAATCAAATCTTCAATGACTTCCATACCTTCTTCAGCTAATAATCCTGTTTCTATAATTTTGTAATTTTCTTTTGGAAATTTATGTTTGTTCATGGCTTTTTTATAACCTTCAATTCTTTCAGAAGAAACACATAAGTTATTATATCCAGATAAATGATATATCTTTTTATACTTTTGTCTTATAAGGTGTTCTGTAGCGAAAAAGCTCCACTTTACATTATTAAAAATGACTTTAGAAGCTGGTAAAGTTTCATCAATTCTGTTTAAAAAAACAATTGGATATCCTTCATTATATTTTTCTATAAAATACGGTCTGTTTCTGTACCCAACGGTTGGTGCTATAATTAAGCCATCAACCATATTATTGATTAATGTTTTTACATTTTTTAGTTCTTGTTCTTCATTTTCATCAGATTGCATAAGTAAAACTTGATAGCCTTTTGATATAAAAAACTCTTGCAAAACAATCACTATTTCAGAATAATAACTATTCATAAACTCAGGTATGACAACACCTATATTAAATGATTTATTTTGACTTAACTTTTTTGCTATAGGGTTAGGATGATATCCCATTTCTTTAGCTGTTTTTAATATGAGTTCCTTAGTATCTTTTTTTATATCATATTTGTCATTAAAAGCCCTTGATACAGTAGAAACTGATACATTAAGCCTTTTTGCGACATCTTTAATTGTTACATGTATCATAGTTAATTTGTCTTTGGAGTTAATAAAAGAAATTCCACTTTAATTACTAAGAAGTATTGTTTTATGGTTGTTTCCGAAAACATTATTTAGAAATAATTTTTCATTTCAAATGAACCGTTTCATCATTGTTGTTCATGATATAACTGAATCGACAATAAGATATATTAATGATAAAAAGCTCATTTATGCTATTTAAAGATAGTATACAACTTATAGAAGAATGTTTTAAATTCAAATTAATTGATTTCGGAAACGGTTTCGGTTTTCGGAAACGGTTTCGGAAACGGTTTCAATATTTATTGTTTTAAAAATAAGATTCTCGCCTCTTTTTTAGTCTAAGTTTAGCTGAAATTATAAATTAAACATAAATATTTATGAAACTAAATTATTTTTTAGTAATGGTTTTTTTAAGCTGTAACTTGACGCTTTTTGCGCAAGAAAAAACAGTTTCAGGAATGGTTACTGATGAACAAGGAGTTCCACTTGCGGGAACAAACATTTTAGAAGCTGGCACTGGTAATGGTGTGCAGGCCGATTTTGATGGTAATTATAGTATTACGTTAAATGAAGGGGCCACATTAATTTTTTCTTATGTTGGAATGATAACTCAGAACATTTCAGTGAATGGTAGGGAAAAGATCAATGTAACATTAATTGAAGATGCCGCCCAATTAGATGAAGTTGTGGTAGTGGGTTATGGTTCACAGAAAAAAGTGAATCTTACAGGATCGGTTGAAACTGTTAAGGCGGATGAAATTACCAGACAACCAGTTGCACAGGCTTCTCAAGCATTAGCAGGGTTGGTACCAGGCTTAACGGCTGTACAATCTAGTGGACAACCAGGGCGTGATAATGCTACAATACGTATTAGAGGTATTGGTACATTGGGAGATGGGGCAAAAAACAACCCTTTAATTTTAATTGATGGAATTCCTGATGATATTAATGGGTTAGATCCTAACGATATTGAATCTATATCTGTTTTAAAAGATGCATCTGCTTCAGCAATTTATGGATCAAGAGCTGCCAATGGTGTCATATTAATTACCACAAAACGTGGTAAGGAAGGGAAAATTTCTGCTAGTTATAATACTTATGTAGGGGTGCAAGATCAAACCCAAAATCTTGATTTTTTAGGGGCTTTAGAGTATATGGAAGCATTCAATGATGCAGAACCTGGATCGTTTCCAGATTCTGTTTTAAACGATTACAGAGCAGGAGTTGGTGTAGGTACTGAAGCTTTACCTGATACAGATTGGGTAGACTTAGCTTTTTCTCAACCAGGTTTGCAACACTATCATAACTTAAGTGTTAATGGAGGTAGTGAGAAGGCTAGAGTTGCTGCATCTATTTCTTATTTAGATCAAGAAGGAAATATTCCTAATTATACGTTTAAAAGATACAGTGGTAGATTTAATACAGATTTGAAATTAGGAGAAAAGTTTGATGTCACTTTTGATCTTAACTTTAGAAGAGAAGTCGATAGAGCTCCTATGGATTTAAATCAAACCATAGCACAGGTTTACAGAATGCAACCCTTATTTAATGCTTTTAATGATGATGGTACTTGGGGAGCTGGTTTTAATGGAAGTAATCCTATTGCAAGAATTAATTCAGGATCTGTAGATCAAAGAGTAACTAACTATTTTAGAGGAGTACTTAAATTAACATATAGACCAATAGATGATATAGCAATATCAGCAACGTATTCTCCTCAATATAACGATTTTGATAGAGATGATTTTATTGCCACATATATTTGGAAAGATGGCTCTGCCGCAGAGCCTATGACAGATCATTTGTTAAACAATAGTTTATTTAAACAAACTAGTGAAGGGTTTACAGACAACTTTAATGTAATTATTAATTATAATAAAGATTTTGGAGACCATAGTTTTTCAGCATTAGCAGGTTATGAATTTTTAAAATTTCAAACAGAGAACTGGACTGCCAGTAGAAGACGTTTTGTGTTACAAGAATTTAGAAATCTAAATAACGGAGATTCAGATACGCAACTAAACTCTGGAAGTTCAACTCAAAATGGCTTAGAGTCTGTATTTGGAAGATTGAACTATTCTTATAAAGGCAAGTATTTATTTGAAGCTAATGTTAGACGAGATGCATCGTCTCGTTTTGCAGAAGGTTTTAGAGCAGCTACATTTCCTTCGTTTTCTTTAGGTTGGAGAGTAACGGAAGAGGATTTCTTTCCAAAAGACTCTTTTATAAATAATTTAAAACTTAGAGGGTCTTGGGGAGAGTTAGGAAATCAATTTACATATATAACAGTAAATGGTCAATCGGTACTTAACAATTTTAATTATGCTTCTTTATTTGGTGTCGGTAATGCTAATCCAACTTTAGGAGGAATTCCAATAGTAGGAGGGGCTCAAGATGTTTTAGCTAATACTTCATTAATTTGGGAGTCTGGTGAGTCCACAAACTTTGCGCTAGATGCAGGATTCTTTAGTAATAGATTAACATTTACTGGAGAGTACTACATTAGAAAAACTAAAGATATTTTGCTACCAATAACAATTCCTACAAGTGTTGGTTTTAATGCTCCTGCACAAAATGCTGGGGAAGTTAAAAACACAGGTTATGATTTATCCTTAGGATGGCAAGATAGCATAGGAGGGGTTAAATACGGATTTAATTTTAATTACTCTGATTTTAAGAACGAGATTACTGATTTAAATGGTTTGGATGAATTACCACCAGGTCAAACAATTAGTCGTCTTGGAGAGGAGATTGGGTCTATTTTTGGTTTAAAAGTTGAAGGTTTATACCAAGAAAGTGATTTTACAGGAGGCACTTTAAATAGTGGTTTACCTGTGCCAGCATTTGGAGCTATTCAAGCTGGTGATATCAAATATGTTGATTTAAATGAAGATGGAGTAATAAACAATGATGATAGAACTATTATAGGAAGTAACTTGAATAATAAAAATTGGGGTTTTGACTTTTTTGTAGAATATAAAGGATTTGATTTATCAGCTTCTGTTATTGGTGTAAGTGGAAGAGATGTTGTATTAACAGGAGATATGGGATGGTCTTTCTTTAATGCAGGAAAGATTCAACGTTGGCAAACAGATTATTGGACGCCAGAAAACACAAATGCTTCATTGCCACGTTTAACTGCGTTAAGTGCGCATCATAACTGGAGAGTTAATGAAACTTGGATGCATGATGCTTCTTATGTAAGAGTAAGAAATATTACATTAGGATATAAGCTTCCTGCTTCTGTATTGGATAAAGTGAATTTAACTAAAGCTAGAATTTATATTTCGGGACAAAACTTGTTCACGTTTGATAATATGCCAGATGGTATAGACCCATTAGTGCCTAATTTTAATACTGGGCAATTTTATCCAATTTCTAAAGTATACACATTAGGATTAAACATAGGATTTTAAATAAAAATAAAATGAAAAGAATTAAATTAATTATATCTACATGTTGTGTTATAGCTGCATTATCTATCAGTTGTGCAGACAATGTATTAAATTTGGATGATCCAGGTAGCCCTAACAGTGCTACTTTTTTTGAAACTGAAGCCCAACTAGAAGTTGGCTTAGCAGGAGTTTATGAAAGTTTAATCTATACACCAGGAAATTTCGTTCCAACTTTTCCTCAAATTTTAGATCATTCTACAGATTTAGCCTTTAATAGAGGTAATGTAGCTGGTGCTGCCGAAGCAACGCAAGGAGGGTTATCATCAACTAGTCCTCTGCCAAATAATTTTTGGAATAGATTTTATACTGGAATTCAAAGAGCAAACAATCTTCTTGGCAATATGGAAAAAGCTAAAGATGTTACTAACCCTGCTAGATATGATGAAATTAGAGCAGAAGCACTTTTTTTAAGAGCTATTTTTTATAGTTATCTAACAGAGTTATTTGGAGATATACCATTTAGAAAAGAAGCTGCATCAACATTGAATGATTTGGCAATTCCAAAAACTTCAAAAGCAGAAATAGTTACTTCAATCTTGGCCGATTTAGAAGAGGCTGCAAATATATTGCCTCAAACGGCTTCAGCCAGAGGAAGAGCATCTGCTAATGCAGCTAATGGACTGATAGCGAGAATAGCTTTGCACAATGGTAATTATGAACTTGCTGCTAGCAAGGCTCAGGAAGTAATGGATTCTGGCTTAGCGCTTTACCCAGATTATGAGTCGCTTTTTACTCAACCTGTAATAGAAGATACTAATAATCAAGAAAATATTTTAGATATCTCATTTACGGAAGGTACTCGTACTCACGGATTATCTATAGCTCAAGGAAGTAGATATGGAGGGTGGAGTCAGTTTGTGCCAGTTCAACAAACATTAGATTCTTATGAAACAATAAATGGGTTACCAATTGATGAAGACCCATCATTTGATCCTGTAAATCCTTTTGATAACAGAGATCCTAGAATGAAAGCTTCAATAGCTGTTCCTGGAGAACTTTGGACTAACCGAATCTTTCAGCAACATAGTGATAGTATAGCTACGTGGCAAATAGTAAATGGGGTTCAAACCCGTGTAATGAATCTTAATTCGGCTAATCCTGGTGGGTTAAAAATAACAGACCCTGTTAGTGGTGTAGAGTATACAACTGGTGGATCCAATCGTTTCACATCTTTTACGGGATATGTTTGGAAAAAATTCTCTGATGAGCCAGCTCTTACAGGAGATAAAGGGGTTTGGGCAGGAAATGCAGATCATCCAGTATATATTATGAGATTAGCTGAAATGTACCTAACCTATGCAGAAGCTAAGATAGAATCGGGTAATATTGATGCTACAGTATTAGATGCTATAAATGCGGTTAGGGAAAGAGGCTATAATGGTTCTGGCATAACTTATCCTGCTGTTGTAACAATGGATCAGGCTGAGTTAAGAAGAATTGTAAGACGTGAACGAAAAGTTGAATTGGCTAATGAAGGATTACGATTATTTGATATAAGAAGATGGGGAATTGCTGAAAAGCTAATGAATGGTAGCGCAATAGGAGGGCCTGCTAACGGATTTAGTAAAATAGGAGGAGACTTAGGGTTAGTGCCAAATATTGATGAAGATGGTCATGTAACATATCCAGGGGCACCAATTGAACCAAGAAAAGAAAAAGGAGATCTCAATTATAGAGATTTAGAAACAAGAGTGTTTAATCCTGCTAAGGACTATCTATGGCCAATACCTCAGGCAGAAATTGATGCATCAGAAGGTTTGGTTGAGCAAAATCCAAATTATTAATAATTATTTAGTTTGAGTTAGTTTAATTAGAAATCATAGTTGTTGATTTTATTTAGAAGAATTAGGGAACAAATTTTTTTGTTCCCTAATTTCAATTTAACTTAATAGTTTAAAAATGAAACGTAATAATTTACACAAAGGTAGATTTAAAATAACGGCTATAATGTTATTGCTTTTAGCTTCTTCGTGTAAAGAAAAGAATAGCTCTACTACGAATTTTAGAACCGATAAAAATCAAGAAACTAACTACTTATTCGAAATTTTAAATGATTCTTTAACGGGCGTATCATTTGTAAATAGAATTCAAGAGCGTATGGAAATGAATGCGCTTAACTATGATTATATGTATAATGGAGCAGGTGTTTCTGTAGCCGATTTTAATAATGATGGTTTAGCCGATTTGTATTTCATTTCAAATCAGGAAGAGAATAAATTATACTTAAATGAAGGCCATCTAAAATTTAAGGATGTAACACATACTTCAAAAGTCCAGGGATTTCCAGGGTTTGAGTTGGCATCAACCATTGTAGATATTAATTCAGATGGTTTGTTAGATATTTATGTCTGTCTGTCAGGGCCATACATAGAAGACACAGCCAGAGAAAACAAGCTTTATGTAAATAAAGGGAATGATAAAAATGGGGTCCCCATTTTTGAAGAGCAAGGAAAAAAATACCATTTAAATTTACCGCATTATTCCACCCAAGCTGTTTTTTTCGACTATGATAAAGATGGCGATTTAGACCTGTTTTTAATAAACCATAATACAGATACTAAAGTTCTTTATGATTTAGATAGACTACAAAACGTAAAATCTCCTTTAACCAGTGATCGGTTATTTAGAAATGACAATAACGTATTTGTAGATGTTTCAGATGAAGCTGGAATACTAAATGATGGTATTGGGTTTGGTCTAGGCATTGGAATTGGAGATTTAAATAATGACACATGGCCAGATGTTTTGGTGAGTCAGGATTTCGCTTCTAGTGATAGGATTTATCTCAATCAGAAAAACGGAACCTTTAAAGAGGTTTGCAAGAAAGCCACAGGACATACTTCAAATTTTTCTATGGGAAATGATATCGCCGATTTTAATAATGACGGCTGGTTAGATTTTATGACTCTAGATATGGTTTCTGAGGACAACTACGGTATTAAAGCCAGTATGAGCGGAATGAACCCCGAAAAATTTAATGAATTGCTGGCAAAAGGGTTTCATCGTCAATATATGTACAACGCTCTTCAATTAAATAATGGAACACCAACCAAAGATGAGACACCTGTGTTTTCAGATGTAGCTTCTCTTACAGGAATCTCTAGCACAGACTGGAGTTGGGGACCTTTATTTTTTGATATGGATAATGATGGTGATAAAGATTTGTTTGTTTCAAATGGTATAAAAAGAGACTTTAGAAATGTAGATTATATCCATTATAAACAGAGAACTGAAGCAGACTACGCTAAGAAAATAGAAGAAGCTCCAAATTCAGTAAGGAACCTTTTAGAAAAACAAAGGGATGAGGCCATTTTAAGGCGAATGCCCCTAAGAAAAAAAGATAACTATTTCTATGAAAACAAAGGACACTTATCTTTTGACAAAAAGAATAAAAGCTGGTGCAAAGAAATATTAACAGCTTCTAATGGTGCTGCTTATGCCGATTTGGATAATGATGGCGATTTGGAAATTATTACCAATAACATGGATGATAAGGCACATATTTATAAAAATACTGCTATAGAGCAAGGTTTAGGAAACTATTTAAAGGTGAATCTTGTTGGTGCTGAAAAAAATCCTTTTGGGATAGGAGCTCGCGTTGTTATAGCCACTACAAAAGGTTCTCAAACTTTAGAGCAGCATTTTTCTAGAGGATTTCAATCCTCAACAAGTCATGTTTTGCATTTTGGATTAGGTGAATTACAAGAAGTAAAAAAGTTAACCGTTTACTGGCCCGATAATAACGTACAGGAAATACAAAATATTTCAGGCAATCAAAAGATTACATTAAACCATTCAGAAGCATCTCAAACAGCTATAAAAAATGTTAAGGAGTCAAAATCAGAAAGATTGTTTCAGGATGTAACCGTATCAAAAGGACTAAACCATATCAGTCACCAGAATGTATTTAACGATTTTGAAAGGGAAAGTCTTTTACCGCATAAAATGTCTGAAGACAAACTAGCTTTATGTATTGGAGATGTTAATGGTGATAAGCTGGACGATTTTTTCGTGGGAGGGGCTGCTAACTTTCCAGGTGTTTTATATGTGCAAAATCAAACGGGGACGTTCACTAAAACCAATTCGCGTATCTTTAAAGCAGACAAGAAACATGAAGATGTAGATGCTACGTTTTTTGATGTTGATAATGATGGCGATTTAGATTTGTATGTAGTAAGTGGAAGTAATGAGTTTGAGCAAGCCTCTAAATATTATTCAGATCGATTGTATGTGAATAATGATGGCGTTTTTTCAAAGGTTACCGAAGCACTTCCGAAAGGTTTGAATTTTAGTGGATCTGTGGTAAGTCCTCATGATTTTGATAATGACGGAGATATAGATCTTTTTGTAGGAGGAAGACAAACCCCTGGCGTATATCCGTATGCAGGTAATTCTTTTCTTTTAAGGAATGAATCTACCAATACTCAAATTAAATTTTCTCGTGTTGAAAACAAAGAATTGGCAACTATTGGTATGGTTACCGACGCCAAATGGGAGGATATAAACTCAGATGATATTAAGGAATTGATATTAGTTGGTGAATGGATGCCATTGACAGTATTTAAAAACAAAAAAGGAACGCTTGTAAAAGATACATCATTTGCCAATCTAGATAAAAATACGGGCTGGTGGTTTAGTTTAGAATCTGGAGATTTTGATAATGATGGTGATATAGATTTCATAGCAGGAAACCTAGGGCTAAATTCAAAATATCAAGCTTCAAACGAAACACCTTTTCAGGTCTATGCCAAGGATTTCGATAAAACAGGAACAGTAGATATTGTCTTAAGTTACCATCAAAACGGAACTAATTATCCTTTAAGAGGAAGACAGTGTAGTTCACAACAAATGCCCTTTATTAAGAAGAAGTTTTCCAGTTATCATGAATATGCTTTGGCAGATTTAGAGACGGTTTATGGAAAAGAAAATATAAGCAACGCATTAAATCTTAAAGCAACAAATTTTGCATCCTGTCTTTTTGAAAACACAGGAGAAGGTCTATTTAAGATAAAACCATTAGTTAATGAAGCCCAGACAACTACAATAAAGAGCATTGTTTCCCATGATTATAATAAAGACGGGAATTTAGATCTACTTCTTTTAGGGAATCTGTATGGGTTTGAGGTTGAAACTCCCAGACAAGATGCAGGTTATGGTATGTTTTTAAAGGGGAATACAATTGAATTTACAAAAGAGCCACGAGACGATTTATATGTTAATGGAGAGGTTTTAAATGCAAAAACGATAACCTTAAATGATGGCGGAATAGGCGTTTTAATAGTAAAAAATAATGAAGCACTTCAGCTTCTGAAGATTAATAATTAATAATAGGCTTTTTTTAGAACATTAAAGATGCCGATATAAAAATAGACAGAGTTTTAAATTAAATAAAAATATGAATAAGAATAATGAAATGACACTAAAAGGTGTTTTACCAGTTATACCAACACCTTTTAATGAAGATGGAGGAGTAGATAAAGAAGCCATTAAAAAAATTACAAGTTTTTGTATTGAGTCTGGAGCAGGCGGTTTGGTTTTTCCAGGTGTTGCCAGTGAATACGATTTTTTGAGTGCAGAAGAAAGGTTAGAATTGTTGGAGGTGATTTATGAAGTTAATAAAGGCAAACTGCCGCTTATTTGTGGCGGAGGTAAAGGAGATGCCGAAACTATTGTCAATAACATTTTAGAGTCAGAACCATTTGGCTTTCATGCAGCTATGATATTAATACCTAAACAGTATGCAAATGATGAAAAAGGAGCTCATGATTTTTTAGCAACGATAGCGAAACGCGTTCCAAATTTGAGTATTATTTTACAAAATGCACCATTGCCCGTTGGGGCTGGTTTGTCTCCTAAAGCCATTTGTAGAATTGCAGAATCTATAGAACAAGTAAAATACATTAAAGAAGAAACGCTACCTTCAGGTTCCAGAATAACAGAACTCATAGAAAATGCTCCTGATCATCTTATTGGTGTTATTGGAGGTGGAGGTGCCAGATATATTATAGATGAAATGAAAAGAAGTGTTGTTGCCACAATGCCAGCATCAGAAATAACAGATTTACATGTACAGATGTGGAATGCATTTAAAGCAGGAGACGTGGAAACCGCAAGAGAAATTTATAAAGATTCACTTCCTTTATTGATAATTCAGGCTATTTACAGAATGCGATTAACAAAACATGTATTAACCGAAAGAGGTATTTTTAAAAACGATATTGTTAGAGCACCCTTACCTGAATTCGATGATTATGATAAAAAAGAATTATCATTTCAATTACAAAGTCTCTCAAAATATTTTAAAACTACCGTATTGTCATGAGTAAAATAATTTCTGTTGAATCTTTTGTACTCACCATTCCAAGAGACCAGCCTTATCTTGGTGACACAAAAAAAGGAGAAGAAGCTAATGAAAAAGGTTATTTTGTTCGTCAGGGAAATAAAACAGTATATGCAACTGTAGACAGAACGGTTTTAGTACGCATTATAACCGATTCTGGAATAACGGGATGGGGTGAGACCTATGGGCTTATTGCACCAGAGGCGACTATGGCATTGATTAATGATTTTATGGCAGATTTTGTAAAGGGAAAAGATCCTTTTGATGTATCTGTCATTTATGAAGACATCTATAATATGATGCGTTTTCGTGACTATAGCGGCGGCTATTATCACGATGCTTTAGCAGCCATTGATATAGCACTTTGGGATATAGTTGGTAAAATAACAGGTTTGCCAATTTCTAAATTGCTAGGAGGGAGAAGAAGAACAGAGATACCAGCTTATGTTTCTGGTTTGCCAAAACCAACCTTAGAAGAAAGAACCGAGCTTGCAGTTTCGTGGCAAGACAAAGGGTTTAACAGTTTTAAGTTTGCTACACCACAAGCAGGAGAAGATTTAAACTTAGAAATGGAAACCTTAAGAAATGCACTAGGTTCGTCTACAAAGATTGCTTGCGATATGCATTGGAATCAAACGTCTGCAGAGGCCATTTCAAAAATTAAAGAGATGGAGCCTTATAAATTATGGTTTGCTGAAGCACCAGTGACAACAGAGGATGTAAAAGGGTTGGCTCATGTAGCGCGAGCTGTTCAAACGCCTATTGCGGCTGGAGAAGAATGGAGAACTGTTTATGATGCTCAAAAGAGAATTAATGCCGAAGCTGTACATATTGTACAACCAGAAATGGGACATGTTGGCATCACACAATTTATGAGAATTGGTTTAGCGGCTCAATCCCAAAATTTAAGTATTATTCCTCATGCAACCATTGGTTCTGGAATTTTCTTAGCAGCTAGTTTACAGGCTAGTTCAGCATTAGAAGGTATAAAATCGCATGAATATCAGCACACCATTTTTGATCGAAATCAACATTTAATCACCGAAGGGATAGAGGTAAAAGAAGGAGTATATAGAATTACGGATAAGCCTGGTTTGGGAGTTGAGCCGACTGATTATACTATTTCATTACTAAAAAAATAATTTAGATGCAACAAGTCGATTACATTGTTATAATATTATATGCTATTGGAATTGTAGCCGCAGGAATGGTCTTTTCTGGTAAAATGAAAAGCTCCAAAGATATGTTTGCTGCAGGAGGTAAATCACCATGGTGGGTTTCTGGTCTATCAGCATTTATGACCTGCTTTTCTGCAGGAACATTTGTAATATGGGGAGGTATAGCCTATAAATATGGAGTTGTGGCCATCGTTATAAACCTTTGTTATGGCGTAGCAGCCTTACTTGTAGGGAGGTGGATTGCAGGCGTTTGGCGTAAAGCAGGGGTCAATTCAGCCTCAGAATTTCTTCAGGCGAGATATGGTTCTTCAATAGTGCAGTTTTACACATGGGTAAAAGGACTTTTGGTTATGTTCGTTACAGGAGGTTCTATTTATGCGCTTTCAAAAGTAGTGTGTGCACTTATGCCATTATCAGAAGGGCACTTTTTAGCAGATCCAACAACGGGTTATTTGTCGGTTCCTATAACATCTATCATAGTATGTATTATAGTGGTTATTATTGCTTTTTCTGGTGGTTTATGGGCTGTTTTAGTGACTGATGTTTTACAATTCATCATCCTTTCAGTTTCTGTGATTTTTGTGATTCCTTTGATTTTTGGTGAAGTAGGGGGGATCAGCTCATTCATAGAAAACGTTCCAGAAGGATTTCTTTCTCCAGTCGTTGAAGAATATTCTTGGTGGTTTATGATTGGATGGGTAACTATCAATTTTGTAGCCATGGGAGGAGAATGGGCTTTTGTGCAGCGTTATGTATGCGTACCTAAAGCCAAAGATGCCAAAAAAGTGGCTTATTTAATTGGAGGATTATATATTATAAGTCCAATTTTTTGGATGATTCCGCCATTAGTATACAGAGTTATTAATCCAAATGCAGATACAGAGCAAGCCTATATTTTAGCGTGTCAAAAAGTATTGCCAACAGGTATGATAGGTTTAATGATTGCAGCTATGGCATCTGCCACAGCGAGTATGGCAACCACAAGACTTAATGTTTTTGCGGGGTCTTTTACAGAAATTTATCAACGCATAAAAGGACATACTGTTAGTGAAAAACAAGTCGTAAATGTTGGTAGAATTGTTACTATAATTTTAGGAGGCATTGTACTTACAGGAGCATTATTAATACCGTTGTATGGCTACACAAATTTTATTATAGATATCAATACCTTACTCTACATACCCTTGATACTTCCATCAATTTGGGGATTGTTTTCCAAGAAAATAAGTTTATGGGCTGTGTGGGTAACTACTATAACAGGCTTTATTTCAGCTTATATTATTAAGTTTGCTTTAGTTGGTGACGGTTTTTTAACGCATGTAGAGCTTTTTAAACCCATGGTAAATTGGATTGCTGATAATAGTAGAATAACAGATATGTTATCAGGAATTATTGTGCCACTTATTATGTTATTGGCTTTCGAGATTTTTAGTAAAAAAGAAAATGAAGGTTGGGCTAAGGCTTTAAGTTTGAAAAAGCAGTTTGAAACTCAAAAAGCATCAACAGCGTCTTTAATGCCACTAAAAATGATAGCCATTACAATTTTTATCATTGCTTTAGCCATTGCAATTTTAGCTTTGGTTAATGATGAGCATAAAAAATTAATGTTTTCGTTTTCAATAGCTTTAGCTGTTATTGCTTACATAGCATTTAAGTATTTTACAAAAGCTAAAAAGGCATTGAGTTTGACTGATTAAATAAACTACTATGTGTTTGAAATGCATAGTTTTAAATAAAGAATGAAGTTCTTTTATAACAGAGTTGTCATTCCTGCGCAGGCAGGAATCCAAAAGCATGACAGGATTCCGCATCAAGTGCAGGAATGACAAATTGATCACAAAAGTTTATAGAAACTTAAGTAACTGTAATGGGATTACAGGGGTTTAACCTTTAACTTTATAGTAAAAGGTTAACGTAATTATAATAAGTCAGTTGTAGAACCTTTTACAGAAGACTTTCTAATAGTAAATTCACCATTTAAAACAATAGTCTCAATTGGAGTGTTTTTGTTTTCAATTTGCTTCAATAAAAGTTCTCCAGCTTTTTTAGCCATTTCATAAGTAGGTTGTTTAACACTACTTAATTGGGGGGTTACCAGTTCAGCTATTCGTGTTTCTGTAAATCCAACAAAAGCTACATCTTCAGGTACTCTATAACCATTATCTTTTAGTTTTTTAATGGCGCCCAAAGCTACCATATCATTCACACAGAAAAATGCATCAGGTATGTCATGATGAAAGATTAAATCTTCAATAACTTCCATACCTTCTTTTGCTAACAATCCCGTTTCAATAATTTTGTAATTATCCTCCAGAATATGATGTTTTTTCATAGCTTTTTTAAATCCCTGAATGCGTTCATAAGAAACAGATAAATCTTTATAGCCTGATAGATGATAGATTTTTTTATACCCTTGTCTAATTAAATGTTCCGTAGCAAAAAAACTCCATTTCAGGTTGTTAAAAACCACTTTTGAAACAGGAATAGACGTTTCAATTCTATTTAAAAATACCATAGGGTATCCCTCCTTAACTTTGCTTTGGTAGTATGTCATGTTTTTGCTGCCTCTAGTTGGAGCTATGATTAAACCATCAACCATATTATTGATTAAGGTTTGTACGTTCATTAATTCCTGGTCTTCATCCTCATCAGACTGCATTACCAAGATTTGATAGCCTTTAGAAATTAAAAAATTTTGGAGTGCAATTACAATTTCAGAATAATACTCATTAATAAATTCTGGTACCACAACACCGATATTTGAAGAACGCTTTTTACTTAATGATTTAGCCATTGGGTTAGGGTGATATCCCATGTCTTTAGCCGTTTTTAATACAAGCTCTTTGGTTTCTTTTTTTATATCATATTTATCATTAAACGCTCTGGAGACTGTAGAAATAGATACGTTTAATTTATCTGCAATGTCTTTTATTGTAAAATGCTTCATTTAAAATTTGTGTTAAAGCTAAAATAGTGAATTTTTCGGAAGCGTTTTCGGTAATTTTTTTCGTTTTCGGAAGCGTTTTCAGAGCATAAAAACAATATTGTTTTAATTGAGTTATATGGTTGTAGTATCTTTCAAAAGAATTAAAAATTTCTTTAATGAATAATATCGATATAATTGTCATATTAGTGTTTACAGCACTAGTTTTTATTTGCGGAATGAGTTTTTCTAAAGCAGGTAAAAACATGAAGTCTTTTTTTGCTGCAGGAGGTGCTTTACCATGGTGGATGAGTGGTTTATCCTTATTTATGAGTTTCTTTTCGGCAGGCACATTTGTGGTTTGGGGTTCTATAGCCTATTCCAGTGGTTGGGTGGCAGTTAGTATTCAATGGACCATGTGTATTGCAGGAGTTATTATAGGCTTCTTTATTGCTCCTAAATGGCAAAAAACCAAAGCCTTAACGGCAGCAGAATTTATTGCAGATAGGTTTGGAGTATCCATTCAAAAAATATATACCTACCTGTTTTTATTCATATCAATTTTTACAACAGGAGCCTTTCTATACCCAGTGGCAAAAATTGTTGAAGTTTCAACAGGTATTCCCATCACAACCAGTATTATTGTTTTGGGGGTTCTCATACTTATTTATACTGCTGTAGGAGGTTTATGGGCCGTTATTGTGACTGATGTTTTGCAGTTTATTGTGCTCACAGCTGCAGTATTGATTGTTTTACCGCTCTCTTTTGATAAAATTGGAGGTGTTAATAATTTTATAGCTAACGCACCCGAACATTTTTTTGAGTTTACCAATTCTGAATATACAGGAGTTTTTATGGTAGCTTTTGGACTGTATAATTTATTTTTTATTGCAGGAAATTGGGCTTATATACAACGATATACAAGTGTTGCTACACCAAAGGACGCTAAAAAAGTAGGTTGGTTATTTGGAGCGCTTTATACGATTAGTCCTTTAATATGGATGTTACCTCCAATGATTTATAAGGTGTTGAATCCAGATTTAGGAAATTTAGCAGAAGAAGGGGCTTATCTTTTAATGTGTAAAGAAGTGTTGCCTGTAGGTATGTTAGGCCTAATGTTAGGAGGAATGGTATTTGCAACATCCAGTTCTGTAAATACTACTTTAAACATTTCTGCTGGAGTTCTAGCTAACGATATTTACAAGAATATGTTCCCGAAAACTACCAACCAAGGTTTGGTAAGAGTGGGGAGAATAGCGACAGTTTCTTTAGGAATTCTTACCATAATAATTGCATTATTAGTTCCTTATTTTGGGGGTATTGTAGAGGTGGTTATGAGTGTAGCAGCATTAACAGGAGGTGCTATGTTTTTACCTCCGTTATGGGGATTGTTTTCAAAACATCAAACAGGCAAATCTGTATTAACAGTTACCATTATTTCTTTAGCTATTAATGCCTTTTTCAAATTTTTAGCTCCAGATGTAATAGGTATTACCTTAGATCGTGCTATGGAAATGGTTGTTGGTATGGGAATCCCAATTATTCTAATGGGTATCTTAGAGTTGTACTTTATTCAATTTAAAAATGATACATCACAGTATACCAAATATTTGGCAATTACAAGTGCTAAAGAAACTGCTACAGATAAAGACGAAGAAGCTAGTAACAATAAAAAAGGTATTAGGGTAATTGGTCTTGGAGTAGCTGCAACAGGACTATTAATAATCATCCTATCATTTATGGCAGATTCAGCAAAATTGCTAGTTAGTGGTATGGGAATAGCTATTTTGCTTTTAGGATTGTTCATTATAAAAAAATCTAAATAATTTAAGATAATAATTTGTGTTTTAATGATTGTAGAAACATTTAATAAAGAGAAACGTAACAGTAAAACTGTAGAGTTAGTTTGTGATTTAGGAATTACTGGTGGAGGAACAGCAGGCGTTTGTGCTGCTATAACAGCTGCAAGAAAAGGCACTAAAGTAGTGTTAATTCAAGATAGACCTGTATTAGGGGGTAATGCATCATCTGAAGTAAGGTTATGGATATTAGGTGCAACCTCGCACATGGGAAATAACAATCGTTGGTCTAGGGAAGGCGGCGTGATTGATGAAATTTTAGTAGAGAATTTATACAGAAATCCAGAAGGTAATGCTGTTATTTTTGATACAGTTTTACTTGAAAAAGTGTTAAACGAAGAAAATATAACATTGCTTCTAAACACAAGTGTTTATGATGTAACTAAGTCTGGTGATACTAAAATAGAATCGTTAAAAGCTTTCAATCCTCAGAATTCAACAGAATATATAGTAAAAGCACCCTTGTTTTGTGATGCTTCAGGAGATGGTATTGTAGCATTTAAAGCGGGCGCATCATTTAGAATGGGAGCAGAACCCAAAGAAGAATTTGGAGAATTATTTGCTCCAGATAAGTCTTATGGAGAATTACTTGGGCACTCTATGTATTTCTATAGTAAAAATACCGATAAACCAGTAAAATTTAAAGCACCAGAGTTTGCTTTAAAGGATATTAAGCAGATACCACGATATAAGGCGATAGGAAAAGATGATAAAGGGTGTCGATTCTGGTGGTTTGAATATGGTGGACGACATGACACCATTCATGATACGGAGCATATAAAATATGAACTTTGGAAAGTGATTTACGGCGTTTGGGATTATATTAAAAACTCTGGTGAATTTGATGATGTAGATAATATGACCTTAGAATGGGTTGGTACTATTCCAGGAAAGCGTGAAAGTCGCAGGTTTGAAGGATTATACATGATGACGCAACAAGATGTGATTAACCAGCAACAGTTTGATGATGTCATAGCACATGGAGGTTGGGCCATCGATTTACATCCAGCTGATGGTGTTTATAGTAAACTATCGGCCTGTACACAATGGCATTCTAAAGGAGTGTATCAGATTCCGTATCGTTCGTTTGTAAGTAAAGATATAGATAATCTGTTTCTAGCAGGAAGAATTATAAGTGCAACTCATGTAGCATTTGGTTCAACACGTGTTATGGCTACAACAGGGTTATGCGCCCAAGCTGTGGGTATGGCAGCAGCTTTATGTACAGAAAAGGGAATGAACCCAGCAGATATTTTGAAAAATAGAAGTATAGAAACGCTTCAAAATGAGTTAAATATTGTGGGGCAGAGTATTCCTAATATTCCAATAAATTCAAAATCAAATCTAATTAGTGAAGCAGCTATGGAAGTATCTTCAGAATTAGAAATTTCTGAAATTCCATTTGATGGGGATTGGTTTAGATTAAACATATCTGCAGCTCAATTATTACCATTTAAGGCTAATCAGAATTATAATTTTCAATTACTTGTAAAAGCTGATGAAGCTACGGAATTAGAAATACAATTAAGAACTTCTGAGAAATCCAAAAACTATACACCTGAGCTCATCTTAGAAAAGCAAACCTTTAGTTTAAATGAAGGTGAACAACATATAAACGTTGAGTTTTTAAAAGGGACTCCAAATAATCAGTACGCTTTTGTCTCATTTTTATCGAATGATAAGGTAAGTCTGAAAACAAGTGACAAACGCTATTCTGGCATTTTATCTGTTTTCAATGGGGTTAATAAAGCAGTGTCTAATAACGGAAAACAAGTGCCTCCAACAGATATTGGAGTAGATGAGTTTGAGTTTTGGACACCTCATCGTAGGCCAGATGGCAAAAATATAGCTATGAAAATTTATCCAGCCATTCAGTCGTTTGGCAGTGATAATATTGGCAATGGTTATGTACGTCCGTGGGGAGAAGTAAATGCTTGGGTAGCCGATTTGAATGATAAAAATCCAAGTTTAAAAGTGGAATGGGATGAAGTTAAAAAGGTTTCAGAAATCAAATTATTCTTAGATCCAGATTATGACCATCCCATGGAATCAACTCTAATGGGACATCCAGAAGAAGTAGTGCCTTTTTGTATGCGCAATTATAAGATAAAAGATCTAGATGGAAACATGCTCCATAGCGTTGAAGGTAATTACCAAACTATTAATGTGTTTAAGCCTGAAAAGCCTTTAAATTTAAAAGGATTTATAGTTGAAGCAGAACATCCATCGGAAGATGTACCCGCAGCAATTTTTGAAATATTATGCCAATGATGTAATGAGATGAATTGTGATGTACAAATGCTTGAATTAAAAAAAGACATTACTTAACATATAGTAAACAGATTAAAGTGTGAATAATATAAAATATTTCGTCATCATAATTAGTGTATTGATGGTTAATATTATAGATGCACAAGAAAATTATGGGGAGCTAATTTTTGTTGATGATTTTGAAAGAGTAGAATCGCAAGAGCTGAAGGATGAGCCTGGTAATAATTGGACAACTAGTAGCAATAAAACGGCACCAGGACATAAGCAAGTCGATTTAATAGATGGCACATTGCATATATGGATGCATAAATCTGCAAACCATGCAACAGCAGTACGGCATGAACTTGGGTTTAAAGATGGTTCGGTTGGTTTGAAATTTTTACTTACTTCTAACCAAGATGAATTAAAGTTGAATTTTGCAGACCTTTCTTTAAAAACGGTTTGGGCTGGACACTTATTTGATGTGGTGGTTCGAACACATGAAATTGTTTTTGAAGATAGGAAAACAGGAAATATGAACCTAAAAATACGAAAATCCATATTAGAAAAAAGTTTAACCAAAGCCCAAAAAGAATCACTTAAATCTAAGATACATAAAACCCCTTATGTGTTGGAAATCAACAAATGGTACGAGCTATTAGTACACATCAATAAAAACAAAGTTGAAGTTGAGATTGGAGGGAAAAAAGTAGGGGAATTCAAGTCAGAAGGATTTGAGCATAATAATAAAGCACTTCTAAGATTGCTGGTTCCAAATCAAGTATATATAGATGATGTTAAATTTTGGAATAGGAAATGAGACGTATAGTTTGCAAAATATATTATACCTTATTACTTGGTTTTGTATTTAATATTAATCTAAGTTGTTCACAAGAACCTAACGAGTTATCCTTAAACGCTAACGAGTTATCTTTAAACGGAAATTGGAAATTCCATGCCATTTATGGAGAGGGAGCCAATTACATGAATATAAAAGCAACTGAAGATCATATTATTATAGATAATAAGGATGCTAACGTAGAAATTCATGGCGAATGGAAATCTTCTAAAACAGGGATTCGGTGTTCTAAATTTTATGGAGAAGACTATTTAAAGCATAACTTCCCTGAGAATAATTTAGTTGAAGGAAAGAAAAAAGATGATGCCTATTTTAGATTCAAACCAGATTTTAAAACATCTGGATATTATGAAGCATTTACCAAATACCCTTTTGAATCGCATCTTACCGCGCAATATAATGTAAAGCATGCAGATGGAATCACCACAAAATATGTAAGTCAACGTGTGTTTTGTAATGAATGGGTTAGCCTGGGTATTTACAAATTTGATAGTGCCGATACTAATTATGTAGAACTAACAGCTATTGCTGGAGGTACAGTTGCTGCAGATGCAGTGTTATTCAAGGAAATTTCTAAAGAAAAGTTTTTAATTGCCAAAGATGAACCAAAACAGGTGTTTAAAACTGATTTTGATGATTCTAGATGGCATGATTTAAAAGTACCAGGGCACTGGGGAATGATCAACGATTTTTCAAATTACACAGGAATAGGCTGGTATAGAAAAACTATTGATATACCCAAAGCTTGGACTAAAGCTTCAGATGACAGGTATTATTTAAAATTTGATGGCGTATATCACCTATCAAAAATATATCTTAACGGCACATTTATTGGAAGTAATAGAGGCGGTTTTACACCTTTTGAGTTTGATGTTACAGAAGCCCTAAATTTTAATGGTAAAAATATAATTGCAGTTCAAGTAGACAATACAGCCATTGTTGGAGCAACCTGGAATTGGGGTGGTATAATAAGAGACGTAACTCTTACAAAAAACAAAGATGTTCGTATAGATTACCAACATATACACGCTGATCCCAATCTTAAAACAGGAGCGGTCGCGTTAAAATTAAAGGTGAGAATCGAAAATAATTCCAATGAGAAAAGAAGCATTACAGTTAACTCAAAAGTAATTGATACAACAGAAATAGGAGTTTTAAGTGGCACTATTGAAATTGAACCAAATACATCACAAGATATACATTTAGAAGCTTCATTAAAAGCTGATGCTGTCACATTATGGCATTTTGATAACCCAAAGCTGTACCAAATAGAAACTTCCATTTCCGAAGGTAAAACTGTTTTAAATAAACGAAGCGATAACTTTGGTATTAGAAAAATAGAACTTACCGATTCTAAAATGTTGTTGAATGAAGAACCAGTACGTTTAGCTGGATTTAATAGAGTTAGTGAACATCGTTTTTGGGGATCTTCAGAACCTTTAGAAGTGCTTGAAAAAGATGTTGACCTTTTAAAAGAAGCTGGAGCTAATTTTATGAGAATCATGCATGGTACCCAAAACGAAAAGCTCATAGATTTGTGCGATAGAAAAGGCATTTTATTGTTTGAAGAAATAAACGTAAGAGATTTAGATAACGACGAATTTAGAGCCAATTATCAACCGCTTTCAGAAGTTTCTAAAGATGAAGAAATACTTCAAAACCCAGATGAAGAAGTTTTGTTTTTAGACCAAGCTTATGTTAAAACTTCAAAAGAAAAAGGTGTCAAAAAAAACTATCTGTTGTCAAAATATTGGCTAAAAGGAATGATAGAGCGCGACATAAATCACCCAAGTATTATTGGTTGGAGTGTTGGTAATGAGTTAAATAACCATATGGCATATGGCAAAGAAGCCATAGCATATGTTAAGAACGAACTGGATCCTTACAGGTTAGTAACATGTGTGAGTAATTCAGGTCAAAAAGAACAATACACACCAGAAACCGACCCCAATACCTATGCAGATATCATCATGCATAATATGTACCGCTGGCAAGGGAAACCGCAGGAAATTTTAACCACATTACGTACCAAATGGCCAGATAAACCCATTTTTATCTCAGAATATGGCTTTGACCCGTTTCAAACTACATCACCTAATGCAGATAAAGCCATTTTCTCTGAGTGGATGAACCATTTTAGGCATAAAAACGAGTTTGTAGTAGGCACATCCATGTGGACGTTTAATGATTACAGAAGTGCTTATGCAGGTACTACAGCAGAGGAAAATAGAGTTTGGGGTGTTATTACTTCATGGCGACAAAAAAGAAGACTCTTTAATCGACTTAAAAAAGAGCATGCACCAATTCATGATATCAAAATTTCAAATATCGATTTTGAAAAAAGTACGGCAAATATAAGCATGCCTATTAAGAGCAGAAGCGATTACCCAAGTCATAGTATGGTGAACTATAAATTAGAGTATTCGTTTAGAGATACCAAAGGAAAAGTAATAGCTACAAACGCTATTGATTTACCAGAGCTAACCCCAGAAGATACCATTTGGAATGGTGTAATTACATGGGAAACCATATCAAAAGATGATATTTTAGATATCACTGTACGTTTGGTATCACCCACCAATTATTCAAGATTTGATAAAACCATATCCTTTACAAAGGCGATAACCCCTAAAATTTCAGAAGCAATTTCAGGAAACAATGCGGCACGAATCATTTTTGATAAAGTACCCAACGCCACAGAATATGCTGTGTCTTATGTAAGTGATGAAGGTAAAACCATTACATCTCCGAAGACGATTACTAATGTTATAGATATAGATAGTTTAACCAATGGAAAAGCGTACATTTTTAAATTGCATGCCATCAATGATAAAGGAGAAAGTAACCCTTCTCAAGCAAAGCAAGTAACACCAAATGGCAGACCATTACCGCCTATAGTTTGGGATGCATTTATCACTGATACTAAATTGGTTATAGGCTATTCTAGTGATTTTGAGGATGAAGATTATACTGTTAAATACGGTAGTTCAGAAGAAAATCTAGATAAAGAATTCACGTCAAATGTTAGAGGGATGATGTCTATTGATTTTAAAGACGAAAAAAAGGTGTATTTTAAGATCAAACGTGAGGCCGATGGAAAAGAAAGTAACTGGTCTGAAACAATACAAGCAATCAAAGTAAAAATTTAAGTAATGAGATTTTTTATAATATGTTTTCTTTCAATAAGTTTTGTTTGTGCGCAATCAAAAAGCGATAGTCACAAAAAAGCTTTTGAAAATTACGAAGTTATAGACTTAAAGGATTGGAATTTATCATGGCAAGATGAATTTAATTATGAGAACGAGGCATTAGACAATAATTGGATTTCACAAAATGGACCAACACAGCACGTTTTGGTAGCCTGTAGTCGTTGGAGAGAAAATGCTATTGTACATAATGGTATTCTGGAGCTTGCGATAAAAAAGGAAACAAGAGGAGGACAAGATTGGACGGCTGGTAATGTTTGGACAAAGAAAACCTTTGGCTATGGATACTTTGAGGCTAGGTATAAATATGCAGCTGCGCCAGCAACTAATAACTCTTTTTGGTTATGGCCTAAATTTAGACTACCTAAAGGAGAAAAGGCATGTGAAGTAGATATCAATGAAGGGCACTTTCCAAGCGTTATAAATACAAATGTACATAACTGGACAGATTTTGATACAGCTCCTGATGGGAGAAAAACGCATTCTAGCAATCAATTACATCATACGCTTACAGCTCAACCATTGCATGAAATTGAGTTAAAAGAAGTGGTAAAAGCTAAAAAAATCAGATTGCTTTCAACAACACCTAAATCAATTCAAATAAGCGAATTACGCATTTTTGGGACATCAATCAAGAACTTTCCGAAAAGTAATAAACCATTGCCCAGACATATCGAAAATTTAGTGGCTAATAATGATGTTACCATTACAACAAACGGGAATAATTCCAATGCTTTAAAGTCAGAACCTAGTTTTGTTGCAGATAATCGTCTTGATACTCGATGGGTATCGAGAAACTCTGGAGAAAAATGGATAGAGTTTGAATGGGATACTCATAAAAAAATAAAAAGTATTCAGTTCATAAACGGTTGGTTGCAAAATGATGGTATTTCAAGAAATTTAATAACAGATTATAAAATACAAGTATTTGAAAATAATGATTGGAGAACAATTCATGAGTATAATTTATCAGAAACATCAAACTTTGGGGAAGAATATCACACTTATGGTTTAGAATGGAATGAAGATTACTTTAAATTTTATTTTGATGGTAAATTGTATCATACAATGAGAAATAGGGTTTGTTTTAGTCAAACTAACATTCTATTTAGTTTGGCAATTTTGAAAAAGGATTATTCAGGACCTATTACAAATGATTTAGACGGAAAAAGCATGAAAATAGACTACGTTAGATATTACAATCGAAAAAGTAAAACAACAAACTAAATACAGATGAAAATTATGCGTAAACTTTCGTTATCACTTCTTTTAATAACTGTATTAATAGCTTGTTCTGGTAAAAAGAACAAAAAAGAGACGTTGAATACTATAAAAGAAGACGTTATCGACTATCAGATTGAATTGGGTGAAGTTTCACCTCAATCTGTTTTCGTAAATGATTCTTTAAGTATTTGGGGAGGTTCTCTAGTTAAAGGTGAAGATGGATTATACCACATGTTTTATTCTCGTTGGAAAAAAGATTTAGGTTGGGTTTGGGATTCTCACTCAGAAATTGCCCATGCCATTTCCAAAAGTCCCTTTGGACCCTTTGAACATAAAGATGTGACTCTCCCTATTCGTGGTGCTGAATACTGGGACGGACTTTGTACGCACAATCCAACCATCCATAAGTTTAATGGTAAATACTATTTGTATTATATGGGAAATACGGGAGATGGGAAGATTTATAGTAGGCCAGGAAAGGTGAAATTAAATCCTGTTCATCGAAACAATCAGCGTATTGGAGTTGCCGTTGCTGATAATCCTAATGGCCCATGGAAACGTTTCGACAAGCCTTTAATCGATATAAGTGCAGACAGTACTGCGTTAGATGCTTTAATGACTTCTAACCCCTCAATTACCAAACGTCCAGAAGGTGGTTTTTTAATGGTGTATAAGGCAGTAGGTAAAAAGAAACCTGGAATTTGGGGAGGCCCTGTAGTGCATTGCGTAGCAACATCTGATAGTCCTATGGGACCATTTAAAAAATATGACAAACCAGTTTTTATAGCAAAAGGACATGATTTTCCAGCGGAAGATCCTTTTATATGGTATGAAAGTGGGAAATATAGAGCAATAGTAAAAGATATGCACGGTGCCTTTACTGATGAAGGACGCGCACTAGTATTATTTGAATCTGAAGATGGTTTCGACTGGAACTTATCTGAAAACGGTTTGGTTTCCAAATTGGAAATAAATTGGAAAGATGGAACTACTCAAAAAGTGGAGCATTTGGAAAGGCCACAATTATATCTTGAAAATGGAAAGCCGATAGCATTGTTATGTGCCTCAGATACAGTAGATGAAAAAGGCATAATACATTCGTTTAATGTACAAATACCATTAAAAATAACAAAACATAAAAACTAAAAGGATGAAGAAAATATATTACTTATTTGTAATTCTAATAACATGTTATGCGTGTAATGAAGATATACAAAAAGAGGAATTAGGTCAAATTTCCCTTAATGGTACTTGGCAGTTTTTAGCTTCTAATGACATAGATGAAAAAGAAGTTCTACTAAAAACATTTAGCCAATGGGATACTATAAAAGTACCAGGAAATTGGGATACACGTGAACGTTATTCAGAATATGTAGGGAAAGGTTATTATCAAAAAGAATTTAGTTTGCCTGAAAACTGGAATGGAAAACAAGTGAGATTAAAGTTTGATGCCGTATATGAAACTTCAAAAGTATGGCTGAACGGACAAGAATTAGGAGAACATGTTGGTGGGTATACACCTTTTGAATTTAATATTACGGATAAAGTCGTTTTTGATAAACCCAATTCTGTTGTAGTTATGGCAGATAACACTTATAAACGCGGTGCTTGGTGGGCATGGGGTGGTATAAGTAGAAATGTATCTTTAATAGCTAATCAAGATGTTAGAATGGTGTATCAGCATATTACATCAGTACCCGATTTTGAGAAAAATGTAGTTGATTTTACAATTAAATATAAAGTTGAAAATAATGGTAATACATCAGCTTCTGCTAACATATATTCTGAAATTGAAGGAATCCATAAAGATTCTGTGTCTTTAACGGTTGAAAAAGCATCAACAGCGGTTTCATATTTAAAATTTAAAAAACCGCTTTCAGAAGTAAAACTATGGCATTTTGATGCACCTAATCTTTATGAATTAAATAGTACAATTTCTATTAATACTAATCAGGTTGATACAGCTTCAGATAAATTTGGGATAAGAAAATTTGAAGTTCGAGGTGAGCAATTCTTTCTAAATAATGAAGCTGTAAGAATGAATGGAATTAACCGTGTGCATGACCATCCAGTTTATGGTAACACAGAACCTGATGATTTAGTATTAAAGGATATGCTAGATATTAAATCTTTAGGATGTAATTTTTCACGTTTAATGCATGCGCCACTCTCTGAAAACTTACTAAAAGTGTGTGATAGTATTGGCTTTTTATTAGTAGAAGAAATTCCAGTTTGGGGAGATGATGACCCGCAAACGTTTCCTGATAACCCTCTAACCAAAAAATGGATGAAAGAAATGATAGAACGTGATTATAATCACCCATCTGTAGTTGCTTGGAGCGTTGGTAATGAGTTACGAGAGAACGATTCAATTGCAGCAACATGGCCAGAAAAAAAGATGACCAAAAATCAGTATGATTACGCAAATTCCATGTTAGATTATGTTGCAGCATTAGACCCTTCAAGATTAAAAACATACGTTACTATTACCACATACAGAAAAGGTGAAATAGGAAGCGAACCCTATGAAAAAGTAGATTTTATATCAATGAATTCTTATGGAAAAGCAGTGGAACTTGCTAAAAAAACGCATGATAAATTTCCAGGGAAACCAATTTTTATTTCCGAAATTGGTATTGGGCAAATTGGACCCGCGCCTAAAGGAAAATTAACAGACAAGCTTGTAGGGTATTTAAAAGAACTAAAAGATTTACCATATGTAACAGGCGTATCGCTTTGGAGCTATAACGATTACAGAAGTAATTATCGTGGTACACCAGAATCTGGATTTAGAGAATGGGGTATTGTTGATGAAAAAAGAAATAAAAAAGAAGCCTATAAACAACTTAAGGAGATTTATGCTTTTTGGAGTATAAGACAGTTAAAAGAAACTGACAAATAATAAATTACGCGACATATAAATCTATTGAATAAAAAAGATTAAGTTTAAAAAGTTAAAATGAAACAAACAAAAATGAATTATAAAACTTTTATCATATTATTACTAGCAATAATATCTGTTTCTTGTGTTAACAACAAAAAGAATACAGAAGAAGTTGTTCAGGAAACAAAAGAAAATAAAGAAGGTGTTTTTCCATTTAAAATGCCAACAGAAAAGCCTAATATACCTTTAAGTGCTGCTTCAGAGCGTATGTTTGATTATCTCACACCCAGAGTTCAGGATAATGAGCTTTTTTCACAGTTTAAGTATACTCGCTTAAAGGGGTTTGATTACAGTAATGGAGATGGAACGGTATCTCGTAGAGACCCATCGAGACCCATACATGTTAATGGAAAATATTATGTTTGGTATACAAAGCGTCACACAAAAGTACCTCCAATAGGCTGGAATAGAGCTGCTGAAGCAACAGATGAAATTCCATCTACAGATTGGGATTTGGCAGAAGTATGGTATGCTACAAGTAAAGATGGTATTACTTGGGAAGAACAAGGTGTCGCTATATCAAGACCAGAAAAGCCAAAATCTGGTTGGCGCTCAGTAGTAACTCCAGATATTTTAGTATGGAAAGGGAAATATTACCTGTACTATCAAGCATTTGATGAACCTAGCGGTTTAAGAGGAGATTTATGTCCAGTTTCAATATCGTATGCAGATTCTCCCGATGGTCCCTGGACACATGGAGGAGACAAAGTCATTCCTTTTGGGAAAGAAAACGAATGGGATCATAAAGCTACGCATGACCCACAACCTATCGTTCATAACGGAAAAATTTATGTGTATTATAAAGCGGCCTATAATAAGTGGCCAGATAATAGAAAAAACTATGCAGTGGGTCATGGTTTAGCTATTGCTGACGATCCGTTAGGACCTTATAAAAAACATCCATTAAATCCTGTTATGCAATCAGGTCATGAAACTACCTATTGGCCGTATAAAGGAGGTATAGCGACCCTAGCTATTAAAGATGGAAATGAGCGTGAAACCATACAGTATGCAGAAGACGGTGTTAATTTTAAAATAGCATCATCTGTTTCATTGACTCCAACTGCCGCAGCCCCATTTGTTGCAGATGCCTTTACAGACACCAAAAATGGCAGAGGGTTTACTTGGGGACTATCTCATTTTATCAATGCAGGAGTTTCAAAAAAGGCGTATTCTATCATCGCAAGATTTGACTGTGATTTAAGTTTAGATTATGATGAACCTGCATTTAAAAATACAGGAGTATGGCATAACCCAGATGTGTATTTTGCTCAAGGTATGGGGAGTATAAATAAACATCCTGAGGGGAGGGGGAGTAAAAAGTAATAGTTTAAGAAATAGGGAGCTAAAGTTTTCTTTCTTAAATACTATTCACTTTGTTTTTATGTGGAAATCAAAATATAAGATCAAATATTATTTGAATAAATGTGGATAATTCAAGAAGAGAATTAAACCCCATATATTGGTGAGTTAATACAATTAAGTTATGCATAGAAAAATGTTTGGCTATTGTTGAATAGGAAAAATATTTGGGAAATATTACTTGCATCAATTCACTTAAAAAGCAAAAACCAGAATTATCTCCAACGGCTTCAGATGAAGAGATTTTAACAGACTGGAAGAATAGGCTATTAAAGTAATCTTTTTGTTATTTGTAATTATTTGATTATCAGTGTTTATTGTTGAAATTATTCTCAGACCCAATTAAATTATTATGGTAGACACCATTTGATAGCTTATTAAATATTTTGCATACCTAATAGTATTGCAACACTATATTTAATCGGTTAATTAATAATGGCAACATATACCTCAAAAATAAAATTCGTTAAATATCACTTCTTTCTAGCCATATTTTTCTTTTCAATGTGCGGGCTAATTGCACAAGAAAAAACACTTAAAGATTTCTTTTTACCGATGGAGCCACAATCTGCTTTGGTAAAATTTGGAGATACCTGGGGAGATGCGTCTTTAATGCCAAGAGATACTGCAAATGGGCTGGAAGATGCCAGTATGAAGTATTGGTGTTATTGGGATGGTAGCATTGTTAAAGATGATGAAGGAAAGTACCATATGTATGCCAGTAGATGGGATCAAAAAAATCATCATAGTGATGGATGGAGAAAAAACTCTAAAGCAATGCATGCTGTGGCAAATAAAGCCATGGGGCCTTACAAAGATCTTGGTATGACTTGGTCATATTGGTGGGAAGGTAGAGCGCATAATACTATAGGTCTAAAAATGCACGATGGTAGATATGCTATGGTCACCAGTGAAATTACCAATGGAGAGGTGTTCGTTTCAGATAGCCCGTATGGACCATTTGAGTTTTACGGTGAACTCACTACCGATTTAAATGGGTATAGAAGAGGATTAACCAGATACAACAAACCACCTCACAGAATGGCTAATGTAATGATTATTAGAAGACCCGATAATCGTTATATGATAATGGCACGTTGGTGTGCGCCATTAATTAGTGATCATGGCATCTTAGGGCCTTACAAAGTTATGGGAGAAGCTGTTTGGAGAGACTTACCAGGAGTGCCTCAAAAATATATGGAAGATCCAACAATCTGGTATAGCGATGGTTTGTACCATGTTGTAGTAAACCATTATATGCAGAGTGACGAAACATATCATTTAACTTCAGAAGATGGGATTCATAATTGGAAAAACAGAGGTATTGCCTTTGAACACGATTCCAGGATTTTTAGATATACAAATGGTGATGTAGACGAATGGTTTACAGTACAACGTCCAACGGTATATGTAGAAGATAATAAAATAAGTCATTTCAATTTTTCTGTAATAGATGTGCATAAAGGAAAAGACGGCGGTAATGACAACCATGGAAGTAAAGTTATTGTAGTGCCTTTTGATAGTGACGGCTTTGAAAAATATATAAAAGGTGTTGTAGCTGAAGAACATGCCGCAGCAGACGCAACACCAGCGCCTTCAGGATGGACATCTGTAGACATAGGAAATTCTAAAATAATAGGTAACACTGGTTATAGCAAAGAATTTAATACCTTAAGAATAAAAGCTTCAGGTAATGCATTTAATAATAAATCTGATGCCTTCAGATATGTCTACAAAAAAATGTCTGGAGATGTTATGGCAAGTACGTTAGTGATGTCACAAGATATTACATCAGAAGTTATTAAAGCAGGTTTAATGTTCCGTCAGAGCTTAAAACCAAAATCAAAATTCTTAAGTGCCTGTATTGAGAAAAATAAGGGCTTCAGTTTAGAAAGAAGAACAGGTAAAACTGCCAAAGAGATCGTTTCTAAAAAACTGGTAGCACCATATTGGTTAAGAATGGTTAAAAAAGAGAATAGAGTAACCACATACATATCACAAACAAATAAGTTTAACTGGGAAAAAATTGATGAGACAATCATAGATTTAGATGAAGCTTTTTATGTTGGGGTTGCGGCATCTTCTTTAAACATGGAGAACTTGAATTTGGCACGTTTTAAAGATGTAGATGTACATGAGTTAGGACAACCCAAAACAGACCATATATATGCCCATAATTTACCAGATAGTATACCACAATCTCAAAAGGTTAAAGTCAGGATAGAATATGAATGTGCTGAAGAAAGAAAATTGTCTCTGGGTATGCAGAATACCACCACATGGAACGGATATAATTCGGTAAACAAATTGGTGAAAGGTTATGGTTTTATAGAGTTTGATTATGAGCCCGATAGAGCACTTACTACTAATGATGCCTACAGATTCAACTTGTCTTTAATACCAAAGGATAAAGACTGGAAAAGCGCTATACAAAGCACGTTAAAAGAAGCCGAATTAGAACGTCCTTATATAAGTGTAAAAAACATAAAATTATCTGATACAGTAGTCACACTGAATGTTGGTGAAATATATCAATTAAGTGCAGAAATTCATCCAGAAAAAGCATGGTCTAAAAAGCTGTTCTGGTCCACAGAGAATAATAAAATAGCAGAAGTGGATCAGGTTCTGGGTAAGGTATATGCACTAAAAAAAGGAAAGACCACAATACAAGTTAAAAATTCAGAAGGCATACAATCTAAATGCAAAATAATAATACAATAAGAAAGCTATGGAATTTATTAAAAACTACATTTTAAGAACAATATTAGTATTGTTAATAACAACTACAGGTTTTGCACAAACAACCAAAGAAACAGCACTAAATAAAATAGACGAGCTTAACACATTAATTACTTCCGCCGAAAATCAAGGGTTTGATGCTACAAGAGAAAAAATGAGTGTCAGGGTGGCAGAGGTGTTTTTGTATTATGCAGATAGAGATGAAAATAGTATCGATTATAATGAAACCATCTTTGCAAGTCAGCTCGCTTTACCTAAAGAAGTTAGTGACGATTATACCGATCGAGAATTAGCTGAGTTGCTTCCTGAATTTGAACGGGGAGAAGTAGTCAAACTTCTGGATTTAGGAATAGAGATGCTTACTAAAGTAATTTCTGGGGAAATTGTTAGAGAACCAACTTTTAATCCAGATTATACCAAATTAGATGTAAACGGAACACGTATAGAACAAGATGGGAATCCTGTTTTCCTGGCAGATTGGGTATTTAAGCCAGAAAGTGCAGGTAGTATAAATTTAAAAGAATACTTTGGAAGTATAGGAGGTGCTTTTATACGTCCAGCAGATATGGAAAAGAATGCTCAAGATGAAATCGTTTTAAAAGCATTAACTAAAAGTGTTTTAGAAGGATTCCCACAACCTGGAGATTTTGGATTAGGCTTTTTGGCACAAAGAAATGTAGCGGTACCAGATTATATTAAAAACGACTATCCAGAGATAGAAGATGGTTTTAGTTTACATACAGGGTTCGATATAGATCACCCTAAAGCCAGGGAGTTTCATGCAGATTTTTTCAGATTGGTGGTACCACTGATGAAAGAAGGGAACCACAGTAAATTGGGGTATTTATTAACGAATGAACCTCACTGGAATATTAATGGTACATGGGCCGTAGTAGATCCAACACCTTTTACTCAAGAAAAATTTGGAACCTGGTTAAATAATAAACACGGAGATGTAGCAGCATTAAATGCACTATGGGGAACAAACTTTGCAGATTTTGCAGAAGCAGGAAATACGTTTCAAACACCAATTTCTAACCTTACCACTGAAGGTACACCAAGATGGTATGATTTGGTACGTTTTAATCAGGAACGCGTTAATGAATGGTATGATTTTTTAATAGCCTCCATAAAAACACATGACCCTAATGCCAAAACCCATTTAAAATTAATACCCACTATGTGGTCTCAAGGAAGACGTACAACTGGTTTAGATTTTGAGCATTTAACTAGAGCAAGTACCATCATTGGAAATGATGCAAACTCTGCAAACTCTGAGGCATGGGATGGAGCATCGGTATCAGATTATTGGATGGATAAATATGCATTAGAGTGGAGAAATACAGCTATGACCTATGATTTTTTATCTTCTATTTTGCCAAATGCCATTAACTATAATTCAGAATCTGGTTTTACGGGGTGGGGAAGATTCAGGAATTTATTTTTGGAACCTTCTTATCTGAATGCAGTACATTGGTTTGCTGTTATTCAGGGTATGGATATTGTGAATAGCTGGGAGTGGGGAAGAAATTCGGTTGGAGTTTTAAGATCAGGGGGTGTAGCCTATGTAGACATGATGCCGCAAACACTTAATACCACACATTTAGCAATGTTGGAAATGACGGCTCATGGAGAAGAGATGTCTAAACTTCAGGATATGGAAAGACATATCAGAGTGTTTTATTCAGAAACATCAGCAATTAATGATGAAGATTATATGGAAGGGGAAATTCAGTTAATATATGAAGACTTATTCTTTAATGGTTACAAAATTGGGTTTGCTACAGCAAACATTCTTGAAACCCATGATAATAAAGACTGGAAAATTGTAGTGATAAGAAATACCCCAAGAGTCACTGTAGATGAGTTCAATGCTTTACAAACCTATTTAAATAATGGAGGTACTGTAATCATGGATAGCGGCAGTATCATTGAAGACGAATATGGAAGAAATCTTAGTGGTCAATTAACAGCGGGTAGTGGTAAGTTATCTGTTGTAGATACAGCTAATTTGGCTTCAATAGCTATTTCAGAGGTACAGGGTTTAGGCATTTATCCAGTTGTTAATGCCGTTGAAACCAATACGCAGGGAGACGGTTTTCAAGGCGTAATGCACAGAGCTGTACAAATGAATGACGGAAGAAAAGTAATAGCATTAATAAATATGGGGTTAACAGATGCTACTGTTAATCTTTCATTACCAGGAAATCCAAAATTGGCATTAAAAAATATGGTAAATGGTACAGATTTAGAAAACGGATTTGTAATGAAACCAGAAGATGTGTTACTTCTTGATGTAGCCAAATTTCATAAAGGAGATGATAGCTATACGCTAAAGGTTAATGGAGAAACATGTCCTGATAAAAATAACGGGACTGTAGAAATTACAGCAAGAGATGCTGGTAACTATACAGCAACTATAAATGGTACAGACTACGACTTTATCAAAGATACAACGATAGAAAATTTAACTCCGGGCGCCTATGAGTTATGTATTCTAAATACAGATTCTAATGTAGAACAATGTTTTAACTTAACGGTTGAAGAAGGAGAAGAACTTACAGCAAAGATTTCTTCAATTAAATCAGCTACAGATAGAGTTGCCATAGACATTTCAAAAGGAACCGCACCATTTCATGTGTTGGTAAATGGTGAAGAAGTTATGGAAACATCAAGAACATCATTTGCAGTATCTGCAAGGCAAGGTGATAATGTAGAAGTAAAATCTGAAGTAGCTTGTGAAGGTGTTGTATCTAAGCAAATGGCTATAATAGATGAGATATATCCAAATCCTTTCAGCAGTGAAGTGACTTTAAGGGTAAATGCAGAAGAAAATGTGGCATCACCAGAAATAAGCATGTTTAATATTTTAGGGAAACGTGTTCAAAACCTAAATACATCTAGTGTAAAAAAAGGTAATATGTATGAAATAAACATTAGTCATTTGGATGAATTACCGACAGGTATTTATGTAGTTAATGTTGTTTTGAAAGATGAGGTGAAATCATTTAAATTAGTTAAAAACTAAATATAACTTATAAGAACTTACTTTTATGAGCCGCATAATATGTATTTGTACTCTGGCAATATTGTTTTTTCAATGTCAAAAACAACAACCTTTAAAGGAGAAAATAGTAGAGCAGAAAACACTCATAGATTTTTTTCAACCTTTTGAGCAACAAGCTCCCTTGGTAAAAGAAAATATATGGGGAGATATGGCGGTAATACCGAGAGATACTGCCAATGGTTTAGAAGATGCCACTTTAAAAAACTGGTGTTATTGGGATGGCAAGATTGTTAAAGATGATGAAGGAAAATATCATATGTATGCCAGTAGATGGTCGCAAGCATTTCACCACGGTGTTGGTTGGACTAAGGATTCCAAAGGAATACATGCAGTAAGTGATAATCTATACGGACCTTATAAAGATTTAGGTTTAGCATGGCCACAGTGGAAAGAAGGTAAAGGGCACAATGTTATAGGGTTACGTATGCATGATGATAGATATGCTCTAGTGACTAGTGAGATTGTACCAGGTCAGGTTTTTGTATCTGATACGCCTTATGGACCATTCGAATTATTGGGCGATTTCAAAATAGACCCCAATGGGTATTATCCAGGTTGGGGGCGTTACAATGAGTTAGATGATGGTGCTCTAAGAGGTGGTGGCGTTGGTAATTTGGCAAATGTGATGATTATTTTAAGACCCGATGACAGGTATATGATGATAGCCCGCCATTGTGTAGCAATGATAAGTGATGATGGCATTTTAGGTCCTTATAAAATGTTATCAGATAAGGCTTGGTTAAACGTAAAGGGGTTGCCACAATTCAAAATGGAAGATCCAACCGTTTGGTATAGTGATAGTTTATATCACATAGTAGTGAATCATTATGGCGGCGGCGATACTACATATCATTTAACATCAGAAGATGGTATTCATAATTGGAAAAATAGGGGAAAAGCCTTTGAAAGAGGTGCAGGTGTCTTTAGGCATAAAGATGGTATCATAGAAGATTGGTTTACAGTACAAAGACCTACAGTATACACGGAAGACAATATGGTAAAAGCATTTAATTTTTCGGTGATTGATGTACATAAAGGGCAAGATGCTGCTAATGATGAAAATGCCAGTAAAATTATCGTGGTGCCTTTTGACGGAGAAGGCTTTAGAAAACATATCAGGTCTATTGTAAATGAAGAAAATAAGATATCAGATAACACATTACCTCCTAAACCATGGCAATCTGCAGATATAGGAAATCCTACATTAAAAGGAAATACGGGTTATGATGAGATAGTAAATACAATCCGTATAAAGAGTGCTGGGAATAATCTGGAAGGCACTAAGGATGCTTTCAGGTTTGTCCATCAAAAAATGACTGGAGATGTTTCTGCCAAAGTGATGGTATTATCACACGATATTTCAAGTCAAGCTGTTAAATCTGGTTTAATGTTTAGAAGTAGTCTTAATGAAGATGCCTCTTATATAATGGCTTCGATTGATAAAGATGAAGGTTTTAAATTAGAATATAGAGCACAAGATGGCGTAAGTTCAGAAATTGTAAAGACATTAGATATAGAAGCACCTTATTGGTTGAGGTTAGAAAAAAGAGACCATATTATAACGACATACATATCATCGAGTAACCGACTCAATTGGACTAAAATAGGTGATATGACTTCAGATTTTGGGGAGTCATTTTATGTAGGGATGGTTTCTACATCAAAACAAGAGTCTGTTTCAAGTCTATCCAGATTTAAGGATATAGATGTTCATAATTATGGTGAGCCTTTACATGATGGTATTGTATCCCATACATTTCCAGATACCATTCCTTCTTCGGGAATTATAGATTTTGAAGTAGAATTAGAGTCTGTAAAAACGCTAGATGTATGGGTAGAACTAGAAAATGTACAAACACATCAAAAATACAAGGTTTTACGTCAGCGCTTTTGGAAAAACGGGATTAGAAAACTCACTTACAATGCAGGGTCTAAATTAGATCCTAATGCTACTTATTGGTTTGTTATAAAGGCAGTTCCTATGCACTTTCATGACAGCGAACATGTGCAGGCATCCTTCAAAAAAGTATTTGTAGAAAAATAATAATTTATTATAGAATAGAATGATAAAGAATGCAATGACATTGTTCTTGAGTTTATGTTTATTTATGTCAATAAATATCTTTGGACAAAAAGCAGATCTTACTATTGAGAATAACATCACAACACTTATAAAGAAAATGACCCTTGAAGAAAAAATAGGGCAATTATCTCAACCAGTTTTAGATGAACACACTAAAGAAGTAGGAGAAAAAATTGCAGCGGGAGAAGTGGGGTCTTTTTGCAGTTTTAATAAAAGGCATTATACACCCTCAGAAAGAAATCGTTTGCAAAAAATAGCTGTAGAGAAATCCAGATTAGGGATTCCTATTCTATTTACCTATGATGTCATTCATGGCTTTTCAACAATATATCCTATTTCACTTGGACTGTCTGCCTCTTGGGATTTAGATTTAGCAAAAGACGTAGCATCTATGGCGGCCAAAGAAGCTAGGTATTATGGAATTGATATGACGTTTAGCCCAATGGTAGATGTGTCTCGTGATCCACGTTGGGGGAGAATTTCAGAATGTTATGGTGAAGATGTGCTTTTAAACGCAGCCTTTGGTAAGGCTACAGTTTTAGGATATCAAGGTGATGACTTAAGTAGTCATGAAAACATAGGCTCCTGTGTAAAACATTTTGTAGGCTATGGACTATCTATGGGAGGTCGTGATAAACAGTTCACAGAAATATCTAAAAATACACTATTAAACACCTATTTGCCGCCCTTTAAAAGCGCTGTAGATGCAGGTGCTGTCTCTGTAATGACTGCGTTTAACGATATTTCTGGCGTTCCAGCATCAGCTAATAGGTTTACCATGCAGGAAGTTTTAAAAGAACAATGGGGGTTTGATGGCTTTACATTGAGTGACTGGGATGCCGTATTAGAATTGAAAAATCATGGCATTTCTGGAAACGATAAAGAATCGGCCGAAAAAGCCATTAATGCAGGTTTGGATATGGAGATGCGAAGCGATACTTTCAAAAACCTTATAACATCTGTAAAAGTAGGCAAGGTTAAAATAGCGGTTATAGATGAGGCTGTTAGAAGAGTATTACGAATAAAGTATAGACTGGGTTTATTTGATAACCCTTATATAGACGATAAAAAATCTGATAAAGTACAACTTACGCAAGCGAATAGAGAATTGGCGAGAAAAGCTGGCGCAGAATCTATGGTATTATTAAAGAATAATGGGATTTTACCGTTGTCTAAAAATATGAGGAGGTTAATTGTTGAAGGACCATTTGTTAACAGTAAGGACATGCTAGGTTGGTGGATTGGTAATGCTGATGACAATAATGTTGTAACCGTTGAAGAAGGTATTAGAAATAAAACCGATAGTAAACTTGAAATTATTCATGGGTCTTTAGCCCGTAACTACGATAAAACGGTATTGATATGTTTGGGTGAATCTGGAGGGAACTTTGGAGAATCGAATTGTATTACTGATGTAACGATTCCTAAATCTCAAATTGAATTAGTTAAAGAAGCAAAAGCCAAAGGAAAAAAAGTAGTCGTTGTTATTTTTAATGGGCGCCCATGGGTGTTAACACCAATCATGGATTACGCTGATGCTATTTTAATTGCGTGGCACCCAGGTACAGAAGCTGGTAATGCAGTAGCTGATGTTTTATTTGGTGATGTGAACCCGAGTGGGAAACTAACCTGCTCATTTCCTAAGACAAATGGACAAATTCCTGTGTTTTATTCCGATAGAATTAGCGGAAGACCAAGAGAGAATAAATATAAAAATATAGATGCTAACCCCTTATTTGAATTTGGGTTTGGGTTAAGTTATACTAGTTTTAAATATTCTAATCTTAAATTATCATCTAATACTTTAGGCAAAGAAAGAACTATTACTGTGAGTGTCGATGTCACTAATACAGGGAAAAGAGAAGGGAAAGAGATTGTGCAACTTTATATTCATGATAAAGTGGCCAGTATAACGCGTCCTAAAAAGGAATTAGTTAAGTTTTCTAAGCTAACAATAAAAGCAGGAGCAACTCAAACAGTTACTTTTAAAATATCAGCTTCAGATTTTGAGTTTTATAATTTAGATAATAAATACACAACTGAGGCTGGAGCATACGATTTGTGGGTAGGAGGCAGTAGTGATTGTGAATTGAGTTTGAAATTTACATTAGAAGATTAAACCAATAAATACCATGACATTAAAACATATTTCCCTAATCATATTTTTACTGGTTTTTGGTAGAGCCTTTTCACAGGATGAAGCTACTAATTCAGAAAAAGGGCATACTTATGAAGCTAATTGGGAATCTATTAGAAGCCGTTATAAAATACCTGACTGGTTTAGAGATGCCAAGTTTGGCATTTTTATTCATTGGGGGCCATATGCGGTACCAGCTAAAGGAGATGAAAAGTATCCTAAATATATGTATTACAAGGACCATATAAAGAAAGATGGCTTTAATACTTATGAGTATCACCAAAAGACCTATGGTAATCATAAAGAATTTGGATACAAAGATTTCATTCCCATGTTTAAAGCCAAAAAATTTAAGGCTGAAAAATGGGCGCGATTGTTCAAGAAATCTGGAGCACGTTATGTAGTCCCTGTAGCAGAGCATCATGATGCTTTTGCAATGTATAATTCTAATTATACGCGTTGGAATGCCGTAAACATGGGGCCTAAAAAAGACATTTTGGGTGCATTGGCTGAAGCTGTGAGAAAACAAGGGATAAAATTTGGTACTTCATCACATTTAGCTAATTGGCGAAATTATTATTGGAAAAAAACAGAATACGATAATTCCAATACAGAATATGTTGATTTATACTGGAAACCTGTTAAGAATAAATCAAAACCATCACAAGAATTTTTAGATACGTGGTGGAACCGTACCACAGATATTATTGATCAATACCAACCAGATTTGTTATGGTTTGATTTTGGATTGGATAAACCAGGTTTTGAATCAGTTCATTCTAAAATTCTTTCATATTACTACAACAAAGGAGAAATATGGAATAAAGAAGTTGTTTTTCAGAATAAAAATATGAGGAATGTATCCTTTCCAGAAGATTTAATTGTTTTAGATATAGAACGAGGTAGAATGGATAATATCTTTAAATATCCATGGCAAACAGACACATCCGTAGGTTATAAATCCTGGGGGTATATTGATAATGAAGATTATAAAACCTCAAATTATCTCATTGACGAACTTATTGATATTGTGAGTAAAAATGGCTGTTTGTTATTAAATATTGGACCTAAAGCAGATGGTACAATTCCACAAGAATCCGTAAAAATTCTAACAGAAATAGGCGATTGGTTAAAAATAAATGGTGAAGCTATTTATGATACCAGACCCTGGTTGGTATATGGTGAAGGGCCTACACAAGTGAATAAGGGACATCACTCTGAAAAGAAAAATAAAGTATTCACATCTCAAGATGTTAGGTTTACCCAGAAGAAAGGTGTTTTATATGCAACTGTACTGGATTGGCCTAAGGATAATGTATTCACCATTAAAACATTATCTAAACTTAGTAAAGTAGATGATAGAAGTATTAGTTCGGTTGAGTTTATAAGTGGAAAGAATAAAATTAATTGGTCGCAAACAAACCATTATTTAACTATAAACATAAAGGGCAAAAGCCCATGTAAAGCAGCTTATGTGTTTAAAATTGAGTTTAAAAACTAATAATTATACTACTGCTTGAATTATTCCAATAAAATCCAATATTATATTATTTCTGATTTTTATCATTTTCAAATCTATTTTATACTAAGATAGACAAGTTTTGTACCGTAAGGAACATAAAAACAGGAGTTTGTGGTTAGATTTGAGTAAAAGAACTCAAAACTAAACATTATGAAAATTAACAAAAAGAAGTACAAATTATTATTTATTGTGGTATTTATTGGCATTATTGTTAATGCGCAAGATTTACCGCCAATATCAACTTTTTATACACCAACGATACATACGGCAGCAGCAGCCCAGATTACCATAGGTCCATCATCGGGTACAGGTAATGATACTAATCGAATTCAGGCAGAAATTAACCGTTTAGCTGTTAACCGAACTACAGATAGCAACGGAATTACAAGAAAAGGAGGTGTGTTAACACTAAATAATGGTACTTACAGAATTAGAGGTCTGGTTTTAAGATCTAATGTACATGTAAGATGTAAATCTGGCGTTGTTATTGAGCCTTTTGGACCAGGAGATATGATTATAGCCAATGGAACAGATATTGGAAATTGTACTGGGTGTAGAACAACCCAAAACTTTAGTTTTACAGGATTTTCGAATAATAGTAGGTTTACCATTAATATTGCCAACAGGTTAAATCCTGGAGATGGTTCTAGAAGTTTTAGAATTGGAAATGCGAGAAACTTCAAAATAGGAAATATTAACGTAATTGATGATACAACAAAGTTTCCTACTATTGAGTTTTTACCAGGTCAGGCTCAAGGTACGGTTGGGCCATCAAACAACCGTCAACAAAAAGCTGCTGCACCTACAAAGGGACTTATTGAAAACATAACAGGTACAGGTTATAACCCTGGATGGGGAGTTATACAAATACAAGTGGGAAACAATATCTATTTCCGTAATATTGAAGGTAGTGGAGGCGCTACTATAAGAATGGAATCAGGCTTAGGAGAAGGATTATCAACATTAAATACTGAAAATAGAACGATAACTAAATTGGATGCTATTTGGGGAAGATTTATAAGAGTTAAAAACGGTAGGTGTGCAGTTTTTGCATCTCCCCATACCCATATTCAAGGGTTCTTTGATATGAGGAATATTACTGCTACAAATAGTGAGTTCGCTGTTTTTTTAGCTAAAGGATTTAGAACTATTGGATCCCCTAATAGACCAGATGAATCTAATTTTCCTATTGGGACTTTTCAGAGTAATAGATCAACAGTAAGAAATATTACAACTACTTTTGGAAATACTGCGCAAACCAGAAAACAAGAATTAAGATATATGCCTTGTGCTATAAGAAACAGGGCTAATACAACGCCTATCCCTGGTGCTGGAAACTTTTTTATAGCACCATCTATAGCTCCAATTTATAATATTGCTAATAGTGGAGGGTCTGGATCTTATAATGTGAAAATTATTGGTTTAACAGCAAATAATTATAGGAACGATGTTGTAGATATTATCACAGATCCTGGAGCGAATGATTTTGAAAACTGCAGTTTCACACCAATCGAAAATGTTCTTTTTGTGCCTAATGCTTTAAAGAATACTCCAAATCCATTACAAAATAATAGTAATAAATCAGTTTTGAAAACTAAAAATCAAGACTTAGGTAATAATGAATTAGAATCCATTGAAATTAAAATTATACCTAACCCTGCTACTAATTTTATTAAAATAACTAATGCTGTAGGAAGTAATGTATCTATTTACGATACCAATGGTAAATTAATTAAACAATTATTCAGCTTAAAACCATCACCCATAGATATTTCAAACCTAAATGCTGGTTTGTATTTTGTGAAAATTCATGCTAGTAGTGATGTTTTTAAACTTTGTGTAAAAAAATAAGTAAGGTTAGGGCATATTTTTTTAAGGTGTTTCAATAAGTTTTCTTTAAATTAAAAAGAAAACTTATTGAGACTACTAAAATACTAATAGATACTTATTGCTTTCTGATTTGTTGTTTATTTGATGATATAATTATGTGCATAAAGTATGATAAGAATTAAGAAGAAACAACTGGAGATATTTTTAAAAAAATATAGCCTTGTAGCTTTATTGTTAATAGGAATATTTAAAATAAATGCTCAATCATTAGATAAAGTAGCTAGAGAAAAAATAAGAAATCTTGAAAAGCTGATAAGTAAAGCAGAGAGAAATGATATTGATGTATTAAAAGAGAAAACGACTATAAGAACTGCCGAGACTTTTTTAACCTATGCTAACTGGGATGAAAAACATATAGCAGAAAATGAAAAGTATTTTAAAAAAGTACCGCTGTACAGAGATGATGCTCTTGAAAAAGCAAAAGCACTTCCTGATTTTGAGCGTAAAGAAGTAGTACTCATGCTAGATGAGGCTATAAGTTATCTGCAGTTGCTAATCGATAAACAGGTTTTCAGAAAACCATCAAAAAACATAGATTGGGAAAGAGTTGGCGTTGAAGGTGACCAATTAACCTTTGAGGGTAGACCAGTATTTCTAACTGATTATACCTGGAAGCCAGATACAAAAAAGTTAACAGAATTTCATGGGAATCAAGATGGGTTTTTCATAACACCATCATACATTCAACAAGACGGTAGTTTAATTCCAAGTGTTTATAATAAGCTAAGTAGTAAGGAGGATGGTACACTCGGTTTTATTTTCTTGAACCATAAAACAGTACCTGAATGGGCTCTTAAAGCATACGGAGATTCACTGGTGTTACCAACAGATAGATATACCGTGTATGATATTGACAATCCAGGGGCTAAAGATTTTCAAAGACGACTCATTAAAGCCGTTGTACCATTTACCGCTAATAGAAAATTTTCAGAATTGGGGTATATGTTATGCAATGAGCCTCATTTCTTTACTCAAAAAACGGGTGATAAATTGGCTTGGGCATCTGGTCCTGTTACAGAATTTACCAAAGCCAAGTTTAGAAATTGGTTAAAACAGAAACATCAAAACATAGACGTTTTAAATAAACTTTGGAGTAGCAATTTTAAAAACTTTGAGACAATAAGAATAAATATTCCAATAGATACAGGCTTGCAGGGAACTCCCACTTGGTACGACTGGAATCTATTTAATTTACATAGAGTTACAGAATGGTATCAATTTTTGAAAAATGAAATTAAGAAATACGATACCAATGCTAAAGTGCATTTAAAAATCATGCCTAATTTATGGACTGATAATAAGCGTTCTCACGGAATAGATTTAGAAGCGCTTACAGAAATGAGCGGTATTGTTGGAAATGATTCTGGTGCAGAACACAACAGAACGTGGGGACCGCCCTATGAATGGGAAAAAGACTATGCCTTTGAATGGAGAGAACTATGTATGGGGTTCGATTTTATGAAATCTGTTAGTCCGAAAAAAATTAATTTCAACTCAGAACTACATTATTTATCAACGGTAAGATCGAGGAACTTGTATCTAGACCCGCAATATGCTAGAGCTGTGTTTTGGCTGGCTCATACTTATGGTATGACCGCAAGCCAGATATGGTATTGGCCACGTAAAGAAAATGGAGCAATTTCTGGTAGAGCAGGTAAAGGATATGCAGGCTCTAATAGTCAGCAACCAAGAGTAACAAATGAAGTTGCCACTACCATGATTGATTTAAATACGAATGCAGAGGTAATTATGGCGATGCAGCGTCAAAGAAAACCTGTTCGTATTTTTTATTCCAAAACATCAGCAATAAATAAAAAGGAACATATGGATGACTTATTTCATCTGTATGAAAGTTTAAATTTTGAGGGTATCCCTTTAGGGTTTGTTACAAAAAATATCTTCGAAAAGCAGGACCATAAGAAATGGGATGTGGTATTAGTGCGTAAAACACCATATGCTACCGAAGAAGAATTTAATGCTATTCAAAATTATCTTGATCAAGGAGGAACTGTCATTATAGATTCAGAGAGTTTGAAAAGAAATGAGTATGGCGTACCAATGACTAAAACTTTAAAACAGGAAACCGGCAACTTAATAGAGCTTTCGTCTAAAGAATCAATAAAGAAAGTACTTATGTTATTCTTGGAACGTAAAGGATTGGGAGGTAATATAATAATAGAAGAAACTAATAAAGTAGGTAAGAAGGGGTGTATTTGGAAAGTAGTGAAAAATAAAAAAGGAAATGATGTTTTGTCTGTAGTTAATGTAGGTAAAACAAATGCTAGCTTAAAAATTTCTTTTAAAAACAAAAAACAGTTTGTTTGTATTGATCTTATTAAAGGCGTTGAGGTTAATACTAATCCTATATTAAAACCCTATGAAGTTTATTTTGTAGAGCTCATTAATATGAAATAAGGTGTAGTAAGAATAAAAAGTATTTAGGGATACGCATAAATTATTCATAGATAACAATATAGATATAGAGTCTTTTAAATTTGAATTAAGACAACTAAAATTTAGAAGAACTTATGAAAAAAATTACTTTATTAGTAGCATTATGCTTAACAGCATTAAATTACAATGCGCAAGTCGTATCAACTGTATTTGGTAGTGACGCAAATGAAGCCGCCGCAGAATGGGAAGATGTAGAAAAATCAACAGATGTTAGTACTTTTAATCAATTCCAACCAGAAGAGGCAGCAGATAATGGAAAGTTCCAAACCAGAGGTCCTGGGGCTAATAACATTGGAACTATGAATTATGTTGGAACATATTCTGGAACACTTAGTTCATCTGATGTAATATATTGTAAAATAAAACATCAAGACTTAACTACTCCTGAAATAGAAAAAATTAATGTCTCATACAAAGAGAATGGAGGAACCACTTTAACAGAGTCTCTGGCGTTTGTTTCTACTACTGCGGGAACAGATATTCAGGAAATTATAGTAACTCCAGGTTTTACCGATGGTGCAACACTTTCAGATTTAAGTGTTACTTTCACAACCGACGATATAAATGCTACAGCTTTTGATGTAATTAGAATTTACGAATTTTCAATAGGGCCAAATCCAACATTATCTACAAAATCTAATATAATTGAAGGTGCTAGGGTTTTTGCTAAAGAGGGTAATATTACCGTAAAGGGCGCAAATTTAGATGCAGTGTACGCTTTAACAGGTCAAAGAGTAGGAGCTATAAATCTTTCCAATGGTATATATTTAGTTAAAATTTCTAAAGATGATAAGGCAGCTACTGTAAAAGTAGCACTATAATAACTACTAAAATTATTATATATCTTTAATAAATATTCAGATTAAAATTTATTAGACAAAGGTGGTAACAAAAGTTGTCGCCTTTTTGTTTTAATTAAAGATGGTTTTGTGTAGATTTCTAATGTATTCTGAAAGAATAGGTTAATGAGTATATATCATCATAGTTACTGATGGGGACATTAATTGAACTCATGCAGACATGTTTTTGGTAGTTTATATTTTTCTTCGTGTAATAAATTATTACCATGCCATTCAGCAATATTTCAAAATCAGTATTAAAACTAGTAAGTCTTTTATTAATTGTTTCTTCTTGTAACTCAAAAATAGAGACCAAAATCTATAGTCCAGAAAAAGGAGAAGGTAAATACATTTTAACACCAGAAGTTGGCGATAAACCAAAAATTCATGGACCTTCTGTTTTCGGAGTTAGACCCAATGCACCTTTTTTATATACCGTTCCAGCAACGGGTAGACAGCCACTTGTATTTTCTGTTGAAAACCTGCCAGAAGGGTTGAAAGTCAATAGCAAATCTGGAGTTATTAGTGGTACAATTAAAGCAGAAGAACAAAAGGATTATGATATTGTTTTTGTTGCAAAAAATAACTTGGGAGAAGAAAAAAAGAACTTCAAAATAAAAGTAGGAGAGACCATATGCTTAACGCCTCCATTAGGTTGGAACAGTTGGAATTGTTGGGGAGAATACGTAACCCAGGAAAATGTAATTGCTTCAGCTAAAGCAATGGTTGATAAAGGATTAAAAAATTATGGATGGTCTTACATTAACATGGATGATGGTTGGCAATCTCACAGAGGAGGAAAACATAATGCTATTTTAGCAGACTCTATCAAATTCCCCAATATGGCATCCATGTGTGAAGATATTCATAATATGGGTCTAAAAGTTGGGATATATTCATCACCATGGATAACAACCTATGCTGGTCGTGTTGGAGGATCTAGTGATAGAGAAGATGGCTATTGGGATATAACGATGGACGATAGAAAATTAAAGCCTAAAAGAGTTAACATCCGAGTAGCAGAACACACTTTCGATACTAATGATGCCACACAATGGGCAGAATGGGGAATAGATTATTTAAAATACGATTGGAATCCAAACGAGCCAGCTAGTACGATAAGAATGGCAGAAGCATTAGAGAATAGTGGAAGGGATATCGTGTATTCCATTTCAAATACGGCTCCATTAGAGCACGCAGAATTATTTGGAGAAGAGGTGAATTGTTTTAGAACGTATGGTGATTTAAAAGATAGATGGGATGGTAAAGGAAGTCATAAAAGTATACGGGATGAGTGGAAAGCCCACAGACATTGGCTAGAAAATGGTTTTCCAGGAGCACCAGGACATTTCCCAGACCCAGATATGTTGGTAGTAGGAGAGGTCAATACAAAAAGTAAAAACCCAATACCATCCCGATTAACGGCAGATGAGCAATATTCGCATATTTCCTTATGGTCTTTATGGGCAGCACCATTACTTATTGGGTGTCCCATTGAAAGAATGGACGAATTTACGGTGAAGCTTTTAACCAATTCTGAAGTTTTAGACGTTAATCAAGACGAAAAAGGCATTCCAGGGAAATCAATCATTCATAATGAAGATTTAGAGATTGTAGTCAAAGACATGCACAACGGAACCAAAGCTATAGGATTATTCAATTTAAAGGAAGAAGAACAAGTCATTACTTTGAGTTGGAAAGATATTGGCATTGAGGGTGTAAAAAACGTTAGAGACCTTTGGAGGCAAAAAGATATTGGTAATTACAAAGATAGTTTTTCGGCGGTTGTGCAACCTCATGGTGTAGTTTTAATACGTTTGAATTCAATATAAGTTAAAGCCTCATGAAGAAAGTGTTAAGGTGTATGGGTAAGGTGCAATAATAAAAAAATCGAGTTTAGGCGTAAATAATTTTATAAAGAAAGTGATAATCATACTCTAGAATAAATGTTTTTCTTAAGATCTAATCTGTTTCTAATTTTTTATTAAAACCTACATACACTGTTTCAGTTAAAATAAATGGAGCCCTGTGTTCAATAAATTTTATAGGTTTTAATGAGTAAAGCTCGTTTTAGTTTTGGCGTTTTAAATTTACGTAAAGAGACATTTAATAAATTTATGTGTACTGGTACGATTTTAATTTCATCTACTTTTATGCACCAAAAGAATAGAAATGTACTAAATTCAATATATTTTCAATTGTTTGACCTAGAAAAAGATATAAGAGAACAAAACAGTTTAAAAGTATTAAATATAGAAATACAACTTAAAACGAATTTATTGAAATGGGAAGAAGAAGCTATACCAACGTACTAAATAACTCTAAAATGAAATTATTGAAAATGACCTTAGCCATATCAGGTTTACTTGTGTTTAATGCCTGTAATCATGCTGATAAAAAAGCTGAAACTATTCAGGTTAAAGAAAAGTATGCTGGAGAAAAGCCCAACATTATTTTTTTATTGGCAGACGATATGGGCTATGGAGAATTAGGAAGTTATGGGCAAAAGGATATAAAAACTCCTTTTTTAGACGAGGTGGCATCAAAGGGACTTCGATTTACAGATTTTTATGCAGGTACCTCAGTTTGTTCACCCTCTAGGGCTATACTAATGACGGGCAAACATGCGGGGCATGCCACTATTCGCGCTAATGGAGGCTTAATCAATGGCAAAAAAGGGAGGGTGCCCTTAAAGAAATCGGAAATAACCATAGGGGAAATGCTTCAGGATGCAGGGTATCAAACAGCTATGATTGGTAAGTGGCATCTAGGGGTACCAGAAGACAAGTCTACTTGGGCCAAGGGCAGAGGTTTTGGTTATGCAGTACAAGAACAATGGGGAGTAAACGAGAAGGGAGTCGTTTTGGACGAGCGTGAACACTGGGTAAATAATGACGAAGATTCTGTTTTTTACAACTACAACAACTATAAATGTTTGGACGAGTTTAGAACAAACTTTGCTCTGGATTATCTGGATAAAAAGGAAAACGATAAACCTTTCTTTTTGTTTATGTCATACAGAATTCCCCATGCACACGAATTCTTTTTAAGAAAAACAGATCTGTATGTGGATAAGACGGAAGAATGGTTGGAAATAGAGCGGCGTCATGCAGCTCGCATCACTATGCTGGATGCACAAATAAAAAGACTGTTTGATAAACTGGAAGAACGTGGAGAATTAGAAAATACTCTAATCATTTTTACCAGTGATAATGGTCCTCACAAGGAAAATTACCATGACAATGAATACTTTAATAGTTCAGGAGGGCTAAAAGGTTACAAGCGTGCCCTTTATGAAGGTGGGATTAGAGTGCCAATGATAGCCTACTGGAAAGGAAAAATCAGAGAAGGAGCAACTACAAACTTGCAAGCAGTATTCTATGATATGATGCCAACATTTGCAGACGTTGCAGGTATACCTAAACCAGAGCAAACAGACGGTATTTCGATTTTACCTGAATTATTAGGGGGGACTCAAAAAAAGCGCGATCATTTATATTGGGAGATCCATGAAGGAGGATATCATAAAAGTATGACACAAGCAGCTAGAAAGGGTGAATGGAAAGCATTGAGAACAGCTGCTTCAAGTAAGACAGAATTGTATAACTTAGACACAGATATATTTGAAACAAATAATGTTGCTGCTCAGTATCCAGAAATAGTAGAACAAATGAATCAGATATTTCAAAAAGAAAGTGTAAGTAACGAACATTATCCTAATGCGGGAGGTTTGTTTAAAAAGTAACGTACAATGCAATCATTAAAAAAAACAATGCTATCAGGGCTAATTTTTTGTACTCTGTTATCATGTAAAAACAAGACAAATACCAATCAAGTAGAACCCGAAGTAGAAGCTAAAAAGCCAAATATCATTTGGTTGATGGCGGAAGATATGAGTACCGATTTGGAATGCTATGGTATGCCAGACGTAAAAACACCAAACCTGAACAAAATGGCATCCGAAGGAGTTCTGTTTGAAAACGCTTTTGTAACCAATCCAATATGTTCTCCGAGTCGTTCTGCAATGATGATTGGTACTCATCAGGTAAAAACCAATACCCATCACCACAGAAGCAATAGGGAAGAGCCTTTAAATGCGCAATTCAAACCATTTACGGCATTGTTGAGAGATGCAGGCTATACGACTATTTTAGGAAATCATGGTGTTAAAGGCAAAGGACGAAAAATAGATGTAAATTTCAAGCACGAACCATTGGGGGTTTGGGATGGGAGAACACAATTTGGACTATTTGATAAGTACGATACATTTGAAAAGAAAGATGAACCGTTCTTTGCACAAATACAGTTGGTTGTAACACACAGAGGAGAATGGTGGAATGACGTTAGAAGCCAATCCAAACACCCTGTAAATCCAGAAACGTTAACCTTGCCACCCTACATGGCAGACCATCCAGCCATCCGATTGGATTGGGCAAAATATCTGGACCAGATCGAGTATATGGATAATGAGGTGGGTATGATCTTTAAAGAACTAGAAGACAAAGGTATGGCAGACAATACCATTGTGATTTTTATTGGAGATAATGGACGCTGTAATATACGCGGAAAAGGTTACTTGCAAAACCCTGGACTAAGAATCCCTTTTATAATATACTATCCAAATAAATTTAAAGGTGGTGAAATAAGAAAAGATGTAGTAAGTGCTACAGACATAACGGCTTCAATTATAGACTTCGCAGGAATTGATGTACCTGGTTACATGACAGGAAAGCCAATTTTTTCAGAAAGTTTTAACCGACAATATGCCTATGGGGCAAGAGATTTATGGGATGAGATCGAAGAAAAGTCTAGAGCAGTGACCTCTGGGGAGTGGTCTTACATTAGAAACGATATGCCAGAAGTACCATATGATGCACACCAGGCCTATTTGGAGTTTTATAGACCCGCAGTCCATGTCATGCGAACACTATATAAAGAAGGAAAGTTAAATGATAATCAAAAACCGTTTTTCGAACCCACCAAGCCAAAAGAGGAATTGTACAATTTGAATGATGATCCACATCAATTAAACAATCTGGCAACCGATCCAAAGTATAAAGCTGTCTTAGAAAAATTACGCAAAGAGACCCAAAAATATGATGAGTTAATGATACCAGTAAGCGATGCCTATTATCCAAATAAAATGACAGGACCGTTGGTTATTGAATGGTTGAAAAAAGAAATGCCAGAGGACTATGCCAGAATGGTAGCAGGAGAAGAGATTGGTTACAAAAGAATAACAAATCTATACAAACAATACAAACAAAAGGAATAAACAGCCAAGACATTTTTTAAAAGTGCTTATTTATTAAGAGCTCAATCTTGTAATTCAAAAAGTTTTTGAATTTGAAACTAATTAATATAGAAATAGCATCAGTTTATTTATAATCATGTTGAAATTAAGAAAAAAAAATATAGTTTTTCTATTTGTTGTGCTTTATTCATGTTTGATAATCGCACAGCAAAAATTTTCTACGGCAGGTTTTTTTGAGGTAGAAAACAGTAACCGTTCCGTGTTTGGTTTTAATCAAGGATGGCGATTTTACAAAGGAGACATCAAAGGTGCAGAACAGTCAGTTTTTGACGATTCTAACTGGGAAGCAGCAAACTTGCCCCATGGTTTAGAAATTTTACCAGAAAATGCCAGTGGAGGTAGAAACTATCAAGGAAAAGCATGGTATAGAAAAGTTTTTGATTTAAAAAAAAATGAGCAAGAAAAAGTATACTTGTATTTCGAAGCCGTTATGGGGTTGGCCAAAGTATGGGTAAATGGCACTTTGGTAGCAGAACATTATGGAGGCTATCTGCCTTTTGCAGCCGATGTCACAGATGTACTAAACCAAAATGGTAAAAATGTTGTGGCCGTAATGGCAGATAACAGTGACAGTAAGCTTTATCCGCCAGGAAAACATCAATCTGGTCTGGATTTTAGTTATTTGGGAGGCATCTATAGAGATACTTATTTAATAAAAACAGGAACTGTTCATGTTACCTTAACAGAATTAAGCAAAACAGAAGCTGGAGGTGGTGTTTTTGTAGGTACTCTTGATGTTCATGGAAATAATGCGACAATAGGTATTCGAACCGAAGTAGCAAACCATTCCAAACAAAAACAAACCATTACAGTTAAATCTGTTTTAGAGGATACCAATTACAAAGAAATTAAATCAGTTTCGCAAACCGTTAAATTAGCAGTAAATAAAACCCAGCAACTTATTAAAGAATTTACGGTTAAAAATGTAAAACTATGGCATCCCGATGCGCCGAATTTACATTTTTTAAGAACAGATGTCATTGTTGATGGAAAAATTGTAGACCAAATGCGAACACGTTTTGGGATTCGGTTATTCGAAATGAAAGGAGCAGAAGGGCTGTTTGTAAATAAGAAATACGTAGGAAAAAAATTAGTTGGTGTAAATCGCCATCAAGATTATGCTTATGTTGGTAATGCCTTGCCTAATTCGGCACATTACAGAGATGTTAAGCTGTTAAGAGAAGGCGGTAGTCATATAATACGTGTGGGGCACTATCCCCAAGATGATGCTTTTTATGATGCCTGTGATGAATTAGGCATGCTAACCACTACTGCCAATCCAGGATGGCACTTCTTTAATTTTAAGAACAAAATCTTTGAAGAACGCTTATACCAGGATACGCGAAATTTAGTTAGGAAAGATAGAAATAGACCTTCAATCTTATTGTGGGAAACGGCATTAAACGAAACACCATATCAACCAGACTATGCCATGAATAACATGCATAAAGCAGCACATGCAGAATATCCTTTTCCAGGAATGTTTACCGTAACAGATCATGATGAAGCAAAAAAAGGAGGGCTGGATGTGTATTACCATGGAAATGACAAAAACATAAATTCGTTCAACAGAGAGTTTGGAGATGGCGGAGAAGTTGATGATTGGTATTCTCAAAATTCCATAGTTAGAGTAAGAAGGGAATGGGGAGAAAAAGCAATGTTAGATCAATCATTGAGACAAGCAAAATATTTGTCGCAACGATTTAAGACCGATAAAGTACGCTTAGGTGGTGCTATGTGGGCAGGAATAGATCATCAAAGAGGCTATCATCCCGATCCGTTTTTGGGCGGACATTTAAACGTCTTACGTTTACCACGCTATACCTATTACCTGTACCAAAGTCAAAATATGCCAGACTATAAATTAGATGGTATTAAAACAGGTCCCATGTTGTATATAACTAATGAGTTAACACAATTATCCCCCAGTAATGTTATTATCTACAGTAACTGTGATGAAATAAAATTAACATGGATGGGTAAAGATTATGGAACACAAAAACCATCCACGGATCCTAAATTTTCAGGATTACCACATCCACCGTTTGTGTTTAAAAATGTTTTCTATTTAGATAGTATCAGACATAGAAAAGGTGATAAAAAAGGAGTTGTTAGGTATATGCTTGCAGAAGGGCTAATAGATGGTAAAGTTGTTGTAAAAGAAACCAAATTATATCCAGAAAGGTCAGAAAGACTACAATTGTCAATTGCTGATGAAGATTTAGAATTAATTGCTAATAACTCGGATTTTGTCCCTGTTAGAGCAACTATAGTAGATAGAAACAATGCGAAGAAAGTACTGGCAGAAGAATACGTGTACTTTGAAGTAGAAGGCCCCGCTGAAGTTATTGGAGGCGTACGTAATTTTGGAAACCCGGCAAAGTCTTCTTTTGGAGTAGCTACAGCCTTAATTCGAGCAACCACTACTCCAGGAAAAATAACGGTTAGAGCATTTGTAAATGGACTGGAACCTGATGAAATCACGTTTGAATCTAAGCCCTCAAAATTAAAAATGCTTTATGATAATGACTACGTGACCCAATCAAAAAAAGGGAACAAGGATATAGTTGTTGTAGAACAAGTTGAGCAAGAGAAGTTACCGACTAATGTTAAAGAACTACAAGAAGAAGTTAAAGCTTTAAGATTAGAACTGGTAGGTAAAAACCAAGCTTTAATGGAATTAAGAAGTAATCCGAAAGGTAAAGGGAATTAAATTTAAAAATAAATTATGAAATTCAATTTGCTTAAACTTTTTTTAGTTGGCTTTATCACCATAACCTATTCTCAAAATAATGAAGATGCTTTAGTAAACGTTACATCCAAAAATCAATCAGCTAGAATTACTAAAAATTTTAATAAAGAGTGGAAATTTCAATTGTCGGATAGCATCGCATACAATGCTATTGATTTTGATGATTCTGAATGGAGAATATTAGATGTACCTCACGATTGGAGTATTGAATTTGACTATAACGAATCAAACTCGGGGAGAAATGCCTGGCTGCCTGGTGGGGTGGGGTGGTACAGAAAAACGATAATCATTCCTAAAGAACAATCAAATAAGGAATTTAAAATTGAGTTTGATGGTGTTTACAAAAATGCAACACTATGGGTAAATGACCATTATGTAGGGAATCAACATGATGGGTATACCAGTTTTTATTATAACATCACCCCATTTATAAATTTTGGAGGAAAAAACACGTTTGCTTTAAAAGTAGATAACTCTATCCAGCCTAATTGCCGTTGGTATTCAGGTTCTGGAGTCTATAGAAGCGTACGGCTAACAATAACCAACAAGTTAGCCATAGAGCAATGGGGTACATTCATAACCACACCAAAAGTCTTGAGTAACCAAGCGGAAGTTTTAATACAAACCACATTGCGAAATTATGCTAATGCATCCAATCTCATTCTAGAAACAACAATTTACAATGCAGACGGAGAGCAAGTAGGGATCGTACGAACCAATGCATTCATTGACAGAAAAACTTCAAAAACCGTCAACCAAACTATAAATATTGAAAACCCGATATTATGGTCTACTGAGAATCCAGAGCTTTATATTTCTAAAAGTAAAGTCATTGTAAATAATAAAACAGTAGATAATTATGAAACGACATTCGGAATTAGAACCATTGATTTTGATGCCAAAAAAGGGTTCTTCCTAAATGGAGAAAATTTAAAATTAAAAGGGGTTTGCTTGCATAATGATGGTGGGATTTTAGGTACAGCGGTACCCATAGAAATATGGAAGCGAAGATTAGATAATTTAAAAGAAATAGGGTGTAATGCCATAAGAGCGGCACATAACCCACCATCTCCGGAGTTTTTGGATTTATGTGATACTATGGGCTTTTTGGTAATGAATGAATTTGTAGATAAGTGGAATGCGGATAAAACAAATGAGAAAAAAGGAAAAGGATTAAATAATTTTTTTAACCCTAATGGTTTTGGTGACCCTTATTTTGAATTTGAATGGCAAAAGAATTACAAGTCCACTGTTTTAAGAGATAGAAATCACCCCAGTGTAATCATGTGGAGCGTTGGTAACGAAAACTATCCGCCTGAGGCCGAAGAACAAGTTCAAGGGTTAAGAAAATATACGTCTTATGTGCGTAGTTTAGATAGTACACGTCCAGTTGTTTCGGGTATGGAAAGAGGTAGGGATATTCCTGTAAATGACAAAATTGATGCTATAATCAATACTTGTAGTGAAATGGATTTAATAGCATTGAACTATGGTGAGCAATGGTGTAAAGAAATTGGAAAAAGAAATCTGGAAATGCCTTATGTAAGTACCGAAAGTTATAGATACTTTAACAGTTCGCCAGAAAAACGTTTTGCAAATATTGAACGCTCGCCTTGGATTGATGTATTGGAGAACGACCATAACATAGGGCTCTTTTTATGGGTGGGGATTGATTATTTGGGGGAATCGAAAAAGTATCCCAAATTAGGCTCAACCAGTGGGTTGTTGGATATAGCTGGATTTAAAAAAACGGAATCGTATTTATACCAAGCGTTTTGGTCAGAAAAACCCATGGTAAGCATAGCCGTTTATGAAGGTGATGCTAACGATTTTTCAACATCTGGGCGTTGGGGATGGCCTCCAATATATGAAGCATGGAATTTTAAAAAAGGAGAGAAGAAAGATTTAGTAACCTATACCAATTGTGAATCGGTGAATTTATATCTAAACAATAAGCTTATTGGCAATAAAAAGCTATCAGATTTCCCAAATTGGATTATGAAATGGCAAGATACCGCTTTTGAAGAAGGCACCTTAAAAGCTGTTGGAATTATAAACGGCAAAGAAGTTTGCGAGTTTGAGTTAAAAACAACAGGAGAGCCTTATAAAATTAACCTGAAGCCTTATAATAAACATATCAATTCTGGAGATATCGTTCAAATAGAAGTATCGATTTTAGATAAAAAAAATGTGTTGGTTACCCATCAACCTGTGGATTTGTATTTTAAAATAGAGGGCGATGCAGAAATTTTAGGATTGTCTAATGGTGATATGTATGATGATACTTCGGCTAGCAATATTGAAACCAGAAAAACAAAGCAAGGAGCCTGTTTGGTGATACTGAAAATGGGGCAAGTAATGGATGGGGCTAAGTTGACGGTTACATCCAAAGATCTTAAAAAAGGAGTCTTAAATCTTAAATAAATGATAAAAACAAAACTAGCTTTAAGGATTGTAATCGGTTTAACACTATGTGTAAGTTGTAAAAAAACAACTCAACATGTTGATGAAAGTAAAAAAGAAGAGGTTAAAAAACCCAATATTATATACATCCTTGCAGATGATTTAGGGTATGGTGATTTAAGCTGTTACGGGCAGGAAAAATTTAAAACACCAAATATTGATGCTTTAGCTTCGCGAGGCATAAAATTTACACAGCATTATAGTGGAGCGGCAGTTTGTGCTCCAGCAAGATCTTCATTGATGACTGGGCAGCATACTGGGCATACACCTATTCGTGGTAACAAAGAAATCATGGAAGGAAAAGGAGGTCAGGTGCCTTTACCAGCTAGTTCTATCACTATAGCCGAGGTGTTAAAAGAGGCAGGATATGTTACAGGAATGTTTGGTAAATGGGGATTAGGTTTTAATGAAGGAGACCCAAATACACAGGGTTTTGATGAGTTTTATGGTTACAACGATCAGAAATTGGCACATCGTTATTATCCACCATATTTAAATCACAATAAAGACATCGATTCTCTAGAGGGTAATGACTGGACTCAAAAAGTAACATATGCACCAGATAGAATTCAGGAAGAGACACTAAAGTTTATTGAAAACAACAAAGACACCCCTTTTTTCGCGTACATTCCTTCTGTGATACCACATGCAGAACTTATAGTACCTAATGATACTTTATTTTCTAAATACAACGGGAGGTTTGAAGAAGTACCACTTAAAAATGAAGAAAAATACACTTCAGATTATGGAGATGAAGACATGAAGTTTTATGAGTATTGCCCTCAAGAAAAACCCTATGCTACCTATGCGACTATGATAGATAGGTTAGACAAACAAGTAGGAGAAATAGTTGCTAAATTGGAAACATTAGGTCTTTCAGAAAATACCATAATCATGTTTGCTAGTGATAACGGACCAGCAAGAGAAGGCGGTGCAAATCCAGACTTTTTTAACAGCAATGGAGGGTTAAAAGGTATTAAGCGTGATTTGTACGAAGGAGGAATTCGAAGCCCTTTTATAACCGTGTGGCCTAAAAAAATAAAAGCAGGAACTGTTTCAAATCATATTTCGGCGTTTTGGGACATTATGCCAACGCTAGCAGATTTAGCAGGAATAGAGACACCAAAACAAAGCGATGGAATTTCAATGTTGCCAACTCTTTTAGGAAATGAAAACCAAAAGCAGCATGACTACTTATATTGGGAGTTTAATATAAAAGGAGGAAGGAAAGCTATTAGAAAAGGAAACTGGAAAGGTGTTTGGTATAGTATAAATAAAAAGAAACAAGGCAATTTTGAACTTTATGATTTATCGAAGGACCTTGCAGAAGAAAACAACATAGCAGAAGAACATCCAGAAATTGTTAAAGAACTTAAAAGTTTGATGCATGAAGCAAGCGTAGCGTCTGATCTATTTTCTTTTTAGTAATTGTGATTATTAATAACCATTAATATCGCTGTAAGTGGTTATTATATAATTATTGATAAATTAAGCATTATCATTACAGAAATTTAGCCTTAGCAGGACATAATTTATATACAATATAAAAGTGTTTTAAAGGTTTTGCATGCTACAAATTCACGAAACAATCAACTCCTGAATTATTATCAAATAAAAATTTAGCTTTATCCCTGAACGAGCAAAATATTACATGCTAAGAATTGTTCTATGAAAATTAATTAGATTTGTAATAAACACGCTTAGTTTTAGCCTTAAAAAGTTAAATTAATTTAGAAACTTCCAGCTTAGTAACTGTCTGGTTACGAATTGAATGTTGACTGCATGGTAATGAAATTTAAATATTTTTTTATTTTAATTGGTATATTTTTATGCCGAAATGAATTATATGCCCAGTATACCCCATACTTCAAAAACTACTCTTTATCTGAATTCAATGCTGGTAATCAAAATTGGGGCGTATCCATATCAGAAGATGGAAAACTCTATGTAGCTAACAATAATGGGTTACTGGAATTTGACGGCATCAATTGGAATTTTAATGAATTGCCAAATAAAACAATTATAAGATCTGTTTTAGCCCACAAAGACCTTATATACACAGGTTCTTATGAAGAATTTGGTTATTGGAGAAGAAATAATAAAGGTAAACTGGGATATACATCATTAAATGATTTAATTGAAAAACAACCTCAATTAAACGAGGAATTTTGGCAGATATTATCTCATAAAGACGCCATAATATTTAGGTCTTTTTTAAACCTTTATATATACCAAGACGGGAAAATTATAACCATAAAGCCAGAATCGACTATCATATCTATTGATATTGTTGATGATATTATTTATGTGTCCACTTTAAAACATGGTATTTTTATTTTGCGTGAAGATCACTTATACCCCTATATAAATGGTTCATTGCTTAAAGATTCTAAAGTTATAAGCATTTCAAATTACAAAGGCAAACTATTAATTTCTACAGCTTTGAAAGGGTGCTTTACTTATTCGGAAACCCAATTAACTTCATGGTATTCCGAAATAAACGATATTATAAAAAAGCATCAACTCAATAGTTTTTCCAAATTAAAAAATGGTGATATGATTTTTGGAACTATTAAAAATGGGGTTTATGTTTCTAATAACCAAGGAAAAGTATTGTACCATATTAATAAAGAAAATGGTCTGTTAAACAATACTGTTTTATGTCAAACAGTAGATGAGCGATCGAAATTATATGTTGGTTTGGATAATGGTTTGGCTTCCGTCGATTTAAGCAGCCCTTATTCTTTTTTTAATGACAACTCAGGGAAGTTAGGCGCTGTTTACGATATCATCAATTATGAAGGCATTACATATATAGGTACTAACACAGGACTGTTTTACATTGATAAAGAAAATAAATTACAATTTATAGAAGAATCTCAAGGCCAGGTCTGGTCATTGAATAAAATAAAAGGTGATTTATTTTGTGGACACAATAACGGAACCTATTTAGTGAAAAATAAAAAACTAAAGAAAAAAATATCTAATAGCACAGGGGGGTGGACAATAAAAAAGGTGCCAGAAGAAAATAACACTTACATACAAGGGACTTATACGGGGTTGGTCAAATATGAAAAACATGAAGGAGCATGGCACGTAAAACATTTAGGAGAACCTACCATTCCTATAAAATATTTGGCTTTCGAGGATCAATATACAGCATGGTTAGCCCACGCTTATAAAGGGTTGTTTAGAGTGGAATTTAATGAAAATCATGATAAAATTATAAGTATTGTACCCTATGAAAAGAAAGGGCTTAATTCTGAGTTTAACGTTAGGGTTTACAAAATTAAAAGTGATATATGCTTTAAAACCAATGAGGGGTGGTTAAAATATGAATCCTTAATAGATAGCATCGTACCTTTCAATTTATTAAATGAAAACTTTGGAGATGAAGCTTATTTGCTTTCAGAAGAAAATAATAGCGAACTGGCGATTAAAAATAACAAGGATAAGATTTATATACAGTCCTTAATAGAAGGAGAAGATGATTTACACATTCCAAGTAGTTATTTTAAAGATAGACTCATTGTAGGTTCAGAAAAAATTTCAAAAATAAATGACTCGCTATACTCCCTTAATCTTTATGGTGGGTTTATGAATGTAAACAAAAAGAATTATTCTCATACAAACACTTTGTATAAACCCATGCTGGAAAATATAAAAGTAGGAGATGATTATATAGACATAGACCAAAAAGCCACTTTTGATTTCCCATTTAAAGAGGATGTTAATATAGCAATATCTTCAGCTAAATCCTCGAATCATTTTTTTGAGTATGCTCTAACAATAAACGGTTCTCTAGAATGGATAAAAACTGAAAATGGTAAAATAAGATTATCAAATTTAAGTAATGGAGATTATACGTTACATTTTAGAACAGCTAATAGCTTAGGGGATACTTCAGATATTAAAGTAATAAATTTTACCGTTTTACCACCCTGGTATAAGAATAGTATAGGCATTGCTTTGTATGGAGTTACGGCTATTTTGATTATTCTGTTATTTTATAAACTACATAAGAAGAAAATAGCTAAAGAACAAAGACTTTTAGAAGAAAAATTTGCGAAGGAACAAGAAGATCTTCTTAAAGAAAAAGCCATTGAAAATGAAAAGAAAATTGTTCAGTTAAGAAATCAGTCCTTAAAGAATGAAGTGAAGCTTAAGAGTAAGCAACTTGCTAATACAGCTATGGCTTTAGTAAAGAAAAATGAATCTATGCTGGAAATAAAAGAGGAGTTGGAAAAACAAAAAACAGGGTTTACAAATTCATTGGCGTACAAACATCTCTTACGTAAAATAGACAACTCCATAGGTCATGAAGACGAATGGGAAATATTTGAATATAATTTCAATCAGGTACATGAAGAATTTTTCAACCAATTAAAAAATAAACACCCGCAATTAACCCATAAAGATTTAAAGATCTGTGCCTACATCAAAATGAATTTGTTGACTAAAGAAATTGCACCACTCATGAATGTGTCAATAAGAGGTCTAGAAACCCATCGATATAGATTAAAACGCAAACTAAATTTAGAAAATGATAAATCTCTGGGTGATTATTTAAGGAATTTCAAATAAAGCCCTTTTAAAATTATCTAAACCCATTTCAATTACTACGTCAAAACTACGTCATAATCGCTTTTATCTTAATGTTTTTGTTTGTTTATAACCTTCAAATAGTACGTCAAACAGCTATTTTATGGATTTTTTGCTGCATGACGTAATTTATGTGTAAGCCATTTTTTGTAGAGGCTCTTGATAGTTTATAATTTAGTACAAACTAACAATTTAAATATAACTATATGAAAACAAGATTTACTTTATTGCTAATTCTTTTGTTTACGATCCATGCTTTTACACAGGAAAAAACGATTGGAGGAACAGTGATTAGTTCTGAAGATAATATGCCAATACCTGGAGCAAGTGTTATTGTAAAAGGAACAATTAGAGGTGTAAGTACAGATTTTGACGGGCGTTATTCTATTGAAGTAAACCAAGGTGAGACATTAGAATTTAGTTCGCTTGGTTTTAAAACGACATCCATCTTAATTCAAAATCAAACTCAAGTAAACGTAACTTTAGAATCTGATATAGCAACGTTAGAAGAAGTTGTGGTTATTGGTTATGGTACACAAAAGAAAGCAGATTTAACAGGTGCTATTACAACTATTAAATCTGAGGATATTACAAGAACACCTGCTGGGGCTGCTATGCAATCCCTTCAAGGAAAAGTAGCAGGTTTACAAGTAGTAAGTAGAGGGGCACCAGGTACATCTCCAACGGTTAGGGTACGTGGCCTGGGTTCTTATACAGGCAATGGGGCTTCTAACCCGCTTTATGTTGTTGATGGCGCTTTTTTCGATGATATCGATTTTTTAAATAATGAAGACATTAAAACGATTTCAGTATTAAAGGATGCCTCAGCATCAGCTATTTATGGTGTTAGAGCCGCAAACGGTGTGATACTTATTGAAACACATTCAGGAAAGGCTAATCAAAAACCTCAAATTACTTATAATGGCTATCAAGGGGTTCAAATTGCTCATAATATAGTGAAACTCTCAAACTCAGAACAGTTTTCTACTTTAGCTAGAGAATCTGGTTCTGTCGCAGAAGCTCAATTCATAGAAAATGCTATGCAACGTTATGGGAGAAGTAGAATCAATCCCAATGTTCCTGATGTTAATACAGATTGGTATGATTTAATTTTGCGTCAGGCGCTTATACAAAATCACAGTTTGGGTGTTACTGGGGGAACCGAAGGTATTAACTATTCAGTTGGACTAAGTCAATTTGAACAAGAAGGTATCCTTAGAATGAAAAATGATTATGAGCGCTTTAATATTAGAACCAAATTGAGTGCTGATATAAGCGATCGATTAAAAGTTGGTGTTTCGGCGCTTTTAAGTAATGCTACCAGGTATCGTCCAGAAGAAGGCGCCTTTGCATTAGCTTATTTCGCAGTACCTACCATGCCGGTTTTAGACCCATCTAAAACAGATGCTTTTCCAAAACCTTATGCAAATGCACAAGATTTAGGTTATAGAGGTACACAGAACCCATTCCCTCTAATGGAAAATACTGAGAACAGAAATAAAATAAGAAATACATTAATGACTTTTGATTTACAATATGAAGTCATTCCTGATAAATTAAATTTTAAAACGGCTTACTATCATAATTTTGAAACTCTTGAAACAAGAGAAGTGAGGTTGCCTTTCTTCTTTGGTAATGGAAATGCTTTTAGAGAAAATGCAGAATTAATTAAAAGAAACGAGACGTTTTCTGAACAAACTTGGGACAATACATTAACCTATAATAATGATTTTGGCAAGCATAACTTGACTGTTTTGGCAGGTACATCTTTTAGAGATAGATCTTTTGAACAATTAGAAGCAAAAGGGCTGAATTTTCCAAATGGTCCGGGGATAGGCGATGAGTCGTATTTTTTAGATTTATCAAAAACTATAGATATTGATGGCGTTGGTGATAACGGCGTTAGACAATATTTCTTTTCATACTTTGGAAGAGTCGCTTATAATTATGATAATAAATATCTATTATATGGTACATTCCGTGCCGATGGAACTAGCAAATATCAAGAAAAATGGGGGTACTTTCCTACTGTTGGAGCTGGCTGGGTGATTTCAGAAGAGTCTTTTATGAAAGACAATGGTATTTTTGATTTCTTAAAGTTAAGAGCCAGTTGGGGAGAGTTAGGAAATGCAAATGTAAATTCCAGTTCAGGAGGCATAACATCGGAAGAAACTGATGTAGCTTTTGGAGACGTACGCTTCCCAGGTTTGGTAACAAGTAGTGACTTTGAGGCTTTAAAATGGGAGGTGACCGAAGAAACAAATTTTGGTATTACGGCAAGGTTATTTGATAACCAATTATCTATAGAATCCGATTATTATAGCAGAGAGACTAAAGATGCCATCATACCAGTTTCCAGGCTTTTAGTGCCAGGGGAAACCAGACAAAATATAGGAAGAATTAAAAATTCAGGTTTTGAACTGGTATTAAATTGGACGAAGCGTGTTTCAGATGATTTTAGTTATACCATAGGTGGAAACTTTTCTACCTTAAAAAATGAAATATTAGACTTAGCAGGACAGGAGAATTTAACTACTGGTGGAGATGTGGCCCAAAGATCTGTAGTTGGAGGTTCTATAGACGCTTTTTTCGGTCTTGAGGTTGCAGGGGTATATCAAACAGAAGAAGAAATTTTAGCAGATCCAGCAGCCGTTGCAGCGCGCGGAAATGGCTTAACTGTAGAGCCAGGTGATTTCAGGTTTGTAGACCACAATGGAGATTCAGAAATAGATGCGCAAGATAGAGTAGATTTAGGTTCTTATCTACCATCCTATTCCTTCGGTTTTAATTTTGGTTTCAATTATAAAGCTTGGGACTTTTCTCTAAATGTCATAGGACAAGGCGGCAATGTAATAGCCAATATTAAGCGTTTTCAAATTAGACAAACACCAGACCCTAATATCGATAGAGATTTTGCAATCAACAGATGGCATGGTCCTGGAACTTCAAATACATATCCGTCGGCTCGAGGTATAAGAAACCCTTGGAGTAATCAGTTTCTAAATAGTTTCTTTGTGGAAGACGGCGATTTTATTCGTCTGCAAAATGTTACTTTAGGGTATACACTACCAAAATTAAAAGGAAAATTCAATCCAGATATCAGATTCTACGTAACCGCAGAAAGACCACTTTCTTTATTTGATTATAATGGATTTAATCCAGAAGTGGCAAACGGTAGAGATCAACAAACATACCCTATACCAGGCGTGTATACCTTGGGGGTTAACATTAAACTTTAAAAAATAATAGCTATGATATTTATAAAAACAAACAAATTACAAATACTATTGGTATTGTTGGGGGTTTTACTTACTAGCTGTTCTAGTGAATTAAATCAACCAGAATTGAATAACAATTTTGCTGGAGGTACTGATTTTTCAAAAACGGAAGACATGGTTTTTTCTCTTATAGGTTTGTATGGAGAAGTATCCTATAGAAACTGGGAAAGACCGTTAGTAGTCTCAACAAGAGGTGATGATGTAAATGCTGCTGGAGACCAACAAGGCTTAAAAAATCAAGATCGCTATGTATACGATAATTCATTTTTTGGGTCTAGAACCTTATGGGAAGGGTATTATGGAACTATAATAACGGCTCATACTGCGATGGAGCAGATTCAGAGATATATGGATTTAGCCGATGCCAACGGTGTTGCTTTGGGAGAACAATATGTAGCTGAAGCTAAAGTGCTTAGGGCTATTTTGCTTTTACAGCTTTCTCAGGTTTATGGCGCGGTTTTTATTCCAGAATCTTCAAACCTTAATGATTTTGCTAATGTAACGTCAGTGCCTAATAAAGATGAGGTAATGCAGCATATTTCAGATCAAATGGATGAAGCCATACCATTTTTATTGGACATGCGACCAAACGAACGAACGGATTTGCCAGGTGGAGTTACTAAATACACTGCGTTAATGATTAAGGCGTCAGCAAATCAAGAATTGAAAAATTATCAAGTAGTAGCTGATGCCACAGGAGAAATTATAAGCTCAGGAAAGTTTAATCTTTTTGGAGACTATTACGAGCTTTTCAAGACGCCTGGTAAATTGAGTGACGAAAATCTTTTTGAAATGCAATTTTCTGACTTTGGATCGGGAGAGGGTGATCGTAAAAGTCATTTATATGCGCCTTATGGACCTCAAGGCTGGACGCCTGCAGTTGCTGGTGCTGGAGGCGGATGGGGCTTCTTTGAACCTAGTATGAAATATGTAAAGTTCATGCTCGATAGGGGCGATGATATACGCCTGGAAACTTCAGTGTTATTTACAGATAAAGGTATAGATAGTATTATTTCGAGTACAACTTACACAGTAGCTACATTGCCGTCCTTTGTTTCCTCAACAACTAGAGATGGCGATCAATTGAATAACAGTGAAAGAAATATTTTCTCAAGTGGAAAGCACTATTTACCTTCTAATCAATTGATATCTGGTAGAACAGCCTATGGTAGTAATAAGCACTATATCGTTTATCGTTATGCAGAAGTACTTCTAATGTATGCAGAAGCTTTAATTCAAGGAGCTTCAAATTTGGCAATGACAGCAGACCAAGCAGTTAATATGGTTAGAACAAGAGCAGGGCTTACACCTTTAAGTGGCGTGACTCTAGATCAAGTTGTCGATGAGAAATATGCTGAACTTGCTATGGAGTGGGGCAAGCGATTTTTTGATATGGTAAGACTGGAAAGATATGGTGAATTAAGTTATGAAGGTAGAACTTTTACTGCTGATAAGGCTTTTGTGACATACCATCAGGATCAAATAGACGAGTTTCCGATTTTGGGTGAAATAACTAATTAAAAAATTAACAAGATGAAAATATTTATAAATAAATTTTTCGGAATTGTAGCATTATTACTTGTGCTTTCCTGTGATAATGGTATAGATCCAATAACCAAGGTAGACCCAGGAGCCGATGCTGGTGCACCTCAAGTGACTTTAAAGTATCCTGTAGATGGGACAAAAATTAAAGTAAATGACCCTGTTGTGGCTATAAACATTGAGTTTGAAGTTACTGACGATATTGAGGTAGAAACAATCTCTGTGTTAATTAATAACAGTGAAATAGCCTCGATGAGTGGTGATTTTAAAGATTACAGACGGGTATTGGCCGAAGTGCCTTTTGATAATGTCACTACCGGACAACATGAGCTTAAAATTGTTGCTACAGATATTAGTGGAAACAACACGACTGCAACCGCAAATTTTGAAAAAGAACCGCCATATATTCCACTTTTTGCGAATGAAACCATTTATATGGATTTTGAAACAGATTACACAGAATTTATTAGTGTTACCAGGGCAACAGAGGTTGGGAATCCAGGTTTTGCGGGAGAAGGTTTGGCTAGTAACAATGCCTATGCAGGTACAGAAGATTCATATTTAACACTACCAACTAGTACGATGCAGCTAGGAAATGAGATTTCTGCTATTTTCTGGTACAAAGTAAATGCTTCTCCAGATAGGGCAGGTATTTTGGTTATTGGTCCAGAAGACCCAACCAATGCCGATTATCCTGTTAAACAAAATAACAGAAACAGTGGGTTTAGATTGTTCAGAGAAAATGCGGGAGGCGACCAACGTATTAAGCTAAATGTTGGAATTGGAGATAAAAACGTTTGGGTTGATGGGGGAGATGCTTCCGACATAGATCCTAATAAAGATGAGTGGGTTAGTATCGCATTTACTATTTCAACTACTGAAGCTCGTGTTTATATAAATGGTCAATTGGCAAAAGAAAGTGCTTTGGAAAGCCCTGTAGATTGGACTGGTACCGACATTTTGTCCATAATGTCTGGCGCACCTCGTTTTACGGGTTGGAACCATAAATCGGATAACAGTTATATGGACGAACTACGTTTCTTTAATGTAGCTCTGTCTCAAGGAGAAATTCAGAATATACTAGGAGTCACAAATCCTTATACACCCGCAGATGGAGAAACCATGTACATGGCCTTTGATGGCACATATAAAAATTGGGTAACTGGTGCTACAGCAACAACAGTTGGTAGTCCTGGTTTTGCTGGAGAGAGTAAGCTGGGAGCCGATGCCTATGCGGGTGTTGATGATGCTTATTTAACCTTCCCAACCACAGGATTATTGTCAGGTGAATTTAGTGCAGCCATGTGGCATAAAGTGAATGCAACACCCGATAGAGCAGGTGTATTGGTAATTGGTCCAGAGGATACTGGAAATGCAAATTATCCTGATGTTCAAAATAATAGAAATGCAGGATTCCGATTTTTTAGAGAAGATGCTGGTGGCATGCAACGTTTCAAATTAAATGTTGGAACTGGTGCGGCAAATGTCTGGGTAGATGGCGGTACTGCTGCAGATGTAGACCCTACTGCTAATGAATGGGTACACTTGGCATTTACAATTTCAGGTAGCAAAGCCATTGTATATATTAATGGAGAAGTCGCTAAAGAAAGTGATATAACAGGTGTAGACTGGACAGGATGTGATATTTTATCGATAATGTCTGGGGCACCTCGTTTTACAGGTTGGAATCATAAATCGGATTCTAGCTTCTTAGATGAATTACATCTATACAATAAAGCACTTACCCAGTCCGAAATTCAGGACATTATGGGTAATTAATAGAGATTATTATTTTTAGTTTAGTTTGTTGTTTATAATTGAAAATTCTAGCTGCATATATAAAAAGAATATGCTAGGGAATAAATGCAGCTAGAATTTATTTATTCATTTGTACCTATTTTTTATGAAGATAAGACTACTTTTTTTGTCAGTGATATTGTTTTTCCTTTTCAATTGTAAAAACAATGAAAAAGTCAATAATTCTAATTTAACATCTAATAATACACGTTATGTTCTAGATGATGGCGCTTTATTGGACACCATTCAAAAGCAAACCTTTAATTATTTTTGGGATGGTGCAGAACCAAATTCAGGACTGGCACCAGAGCGTTTACATATGGATAATATCTATCCAACATCTCCTAAGCATACAGTAACTACAGGCGGGACAGGTTTTGGGATGATGGCTATCTTGGTAGGCGTAAAACGAGGTTTTATTACTAGAGAACAGGCATTTAACCATTTTGTCAAAATGATAGATTTTCTAGAGAAGGCCGATAGATTCCATGGTGCATGGCCACATTGGCTGGATGGACAAACAGGTAAAACGATGCCTTTCAGTAAAAAAGATAATGGAGGCGATTTGGTTGAAACCGCATTTTTAATTCAAGGGATGTTGACCGTTGCCGAGTATTTTAAAAATGGTAACAAAGAAGAACAAAAATTAACTACAAAAATTGAGAAACTTTGGCACGAGGTGGAATGGGATTGGTACACTAAGGGTGAAGATGTTTTGTATTGGCATTGGTCACCCCAATACAATTGGGAAATGAACTTCCCTGTTGGCGGTTACAATGAATGTTTAATCATGTATATTTTGGCTGCTTCATCGCCTACACATTCAATAAATGAAGCAGTATATCATAAAGGTTGGGCTAGAAACGGAGACATCGTTTCCAATGAAAAGTATTATGATGAAGACTTGGTACTTGATTATTACGAGCATGATGAATCACCAGTGGGACCCATGTTCTGGGCGCACTATTCTTATACAGGGTTAAAACCAAAAGGTCTATCCGACACTTATGCAGACTATTGGAAACTGGTTCAAAACCAAGCTAAAATTCATTATAAACATGCCGTGGCTAATCCAAAAAACTACAAAGGTTATGGAGATAGTATCTGGGGATTAACATCAAGCTATTCCGTAAAAGGATATAAAGGACACAGACCAGACAAAGACTTAGGTGTTATTGCACCAACAGCAGCATTGGCTTCGTTTCCATATACCCCAAAAGAAAGTATGCAGATGTTACATAAACTATACAAGGACCATGATAGTCTAATAGGAAAATATGGACCTTACGACGCATTCAGTTTTGAGCATGATTGGTATAACCCAAGATATTTGGCTATCGATCAAGGTCCCATTCCTGTAATGATTGAAAATTATCGTTCAGGTATGCTATGGGATTTATTCATGAAAAACAGCGACGTACAAAAAGGTCTCAATAAATTAGGGTTTTCGTATCAGAAAAGTGAATAGAAATATGATTCGATATGGGTTAATAATATTATGGGTTTTATGTTTCTCGTGTGGAAATGATGATGGGCCTGGATATCAAGAACCTTATAATCCCGACGCTAATGGTGATGATCCTGTTACAGTTGATCCTTTGACTGATGAAGAAATGATGGATTTAACTCAAAAAGAAACCTTTAAATACTTTTGGGATTTTGCACATACCAATTCTGGTGCAGCAAAAGAGCGTTATCACCCTAATGAACCAACCCTAAATCAAAATGTAGTAACTACTGGTGGTACTGGTTTTGGATTGATGAGTATTTTGGTTGGTATAGAACGCCAATTTATTACCAGAGAACAAGCCGTTTCAAGGCTTAACAAAATACTGGCATTTTTAGAAAATGCAGATCGGTTTCACGGTGCATGGTCCCATTGGACAGATGGAAACTCTGGAAGTACAATCCCTTTTAGTGCAAAAGACGATGGTGGCGATTTAGTAGAAACAGCATTTTTAGCACAAGGGCTCATTTGTATAAAGGAATATTTTAAGAACGGATCAGATATTGAAAAAACTTTAGCACAAAAAGCAGATGAACTCTGGAAAGGAGTGGAGTGGAATTGGTACACCCAAAATCAAGATGTATTATATTGGCATTGGAGTCCAAATCATGGTTTCGATATTAATTTAAAACTAACGGGCTATAATGAAGTTTTAATAACATATATTTTGGCAGCAGCTTCTCCAGATTATTCCATTGATAAATCAGCTTACGAAAAAGGATGGGCTAATAGCGGATCCATAGTATCTTCCAGTTCGCAATATGGCTTTCCACTTATATTAAAACATGCTGGCGTTTCAAATTTTGGAGGCCCTTTGTTTTTTAGTCATTATTCATTTCTGGGTCTAAAGCCTGAAAATTTAACCGACACATATGGTAATTATTGGGATCTGGTAGTTAACCATACCCAAATTAATCGTCAATATTGTATTGCCAATCCAAAAAATTATACCGATTACGGGGAAAATTGTTGGGGCTTAACAGCCAGCTATTCCAGAAATACTGATGGAACTAGAGGCTATTCTGCTCACAGTCCATCTAACGATAAAGGCGTTGTGTCACCAACAGCAGCCATAAGTTCTATACCATATACCCCTGTCGAATCTTTAAAAGTGATGCATTATTTATACCAGAACAAAGATAAAATGTTAGGGCCAGCAGGGTTTTACGATGCTTTTAGTCCGCACTACGATTTTTGGGTTACCGAGACCTATTTGGCCATAGATCAAGGTCCCCAAGTTATCATGATTGAAAACCATAGAACAGGGTTACTTTGGAATTTATTTATGCAGAATGAAGACGTTAAAAAAGGATTGGATAAACTAGGTTTCAATTATTAAAAATTTATACAGATTCTAAGCCCCTTAAATAATGCTTTAAAAAAAATTAAAATATGAATATAAAACGAACGAAAGCTTGTGTTTTTTTACTCATACTTACTGTTTTTAGTTGTCATACAGGAACAAAAAAGGGAGCAAATACTGCTTCAACAGAAACACCTTTTGATGCTAAAGTCGATTCATTGATGGACATCATGACTTTGCAGGAAAAAATTGGTCAAACTATTATGTACAGTGGCGGTTGGAGTGTTACGGGCCCCACTGTGAGTTCAAACAATAAAAAATTTATAAAAGAAGGGAATATTGGAGCCATGCTAAATGTGTATAGTGTTAAGGGCACGAGAGATTTGCAAAAAATGGCGGTTGAAGAAACCCGTTTAGGCATTCCATTACTCTTTGGCTACGATGTTATTCATGGATTCAGAACCATATTTCCTATCAATTTAGGTTTGGCAGCAAGTTGGGACTTAGAAGATATAGAAAAAGGATCCCGTATTGCAGCCGAAGAAGCTTCAGCTGAAGGTATCCATTGGACATTTGCTCCTATGGTTGATATTGGGAGGGATCCGCGTTGGGGGCGTATATCGGAAGGCGCTGGAGAAGATGTCTATTTAGGAAGTGAAATAGCAAAAGCTTATGTAAAAGGGTTTCAGGGAGACGATTTATCAAAACACAATACTATTTTGGCATGTGCTAAACACTTTGTGGGCTATGGTGCTGCACAGGCTGGCCGCGATTACCATACGGTAAATATGGGAGATGATGAATTGCGCAATGTATATCTGCCACCTTTTAAGGCTACGGTAAATGCTGGTGTAGAAACATTTATGACAGCTTTTAATGAGTTGAACGGTGTTCCAGCTACAGGAAATAAATTTATTTTTAGAGATATTTTAAGAAACGAATGGGGATTTAATGGGTTTGTTGTTACCGACTATACAGCCATTAATGAATTGGTAGAGCACGGATTTGCAAAAGATGAAAAACATGCTACGAAACTAGCTATTGATGCTGGAATTGACATGGATATGATGAGCAGTGCCAACCGTTTATACTTAGAAGAACTGGTAAATGAGGGACAGGTTAATATAGCGTTGATAAATGATGCCTGCCGGCGTATTCTTTTGGCAAAATACAAACTGGGATTGTTTGATGACCCATATAGATATTGTGATGAACAACGTGAAAAAGAAGTGATTTATAAACCTGAGTTTTTAGAAGCTGCGCGTCAATCTGCCGCAATGTCCTCGGTGCTATTAAAAAATGATGATAAAGCATTGCCTTTAGATAAAAATCAAACCATAGCACTTATAGGGCCGTTAGTAAAAGATAAAGAAAATATTATAGGAAATTGGGCAGCAGCAGGCGATAGAAAAGGAAAAGCAATTAGCGTATATCAAGGTATTCAGGAATATCTGGACGATTCTAAAATTAAGTATGCTAAGGGTTGCGACATTGAAGGCGACGATGAAAGTGCCTTTAAAAAAGCTATTAGGGTAGCAAAAAGAGCTGATAAAGTGGTGATGGTGCTAGGTGAAGATTACGATATGAGTGGTGAAGCAGCCAGTAGAACCAATATCGGGTTACCTGGACGCCAAACCGATTTAATAAGAGCGATTCGAAAAGCAGTCCCTAATAAAAAAATCATTGTAGTTTTAATGAATGGACGTCCATTGGATTTATCGGAAGAAGACACCTTGGCAGATGCCATTTTAGAAACTTGGTTTCCAGGAAGCAGCGGTGGATATGGTGTTGCAGATGTATTGTTTGGCACATACAATCCATCAGGGAAATTGCCAGTAACTTTTCCAAGAACTCTAGGGCAAGTTCCTATTTATTATAATATGAAAAATACTGGAAGGCCAATTCCGCCAGAGAATCCTAAAGAAGACTATAAATCCAATTATATCGATATACCCAATACACCATTGTATCCCTTTGGTCATGGGTTGAGTTACACGACTTTCGAATATTCTGATATTGAATTATCCACAAATAAAATAGGATTTACAGATACTTTAACAGCCTCTGTTAAAATTAAAAATACGGGAGATTATGACGGCTATGAAGTGGTACAGTTATATATACACGATAAAGTAGGGAGTATTACAAGGCCCATAAAAGAACTTAAGGGGTTCGAAAAAATATTTCTAAAAAAAGGAGAAAGTAAAGAAGTACGTTTTAGCTTGACCGCTGAGGATTTAAAGTTTTATAACAACAAAGAATTTACAGTGGAACAAGGAGAATTTGAAATTAGTATAAAAGGGACTTCGGATTTTAATTTTGAACAAACCTTTATATTGGAATAATGGATTGCTAACCCAGCCATTGAGTTAAGGATTAAATAAATGTCAACCTGATTGCAGTAGAAGACATTGAGTCTTTGTTTTTATAGCACATTTCGACTTTGGTTTATATTGAAAATAGCTGAAGTGCCTCATGTGATAAATAAAAATAGTTTCCTTAGCTTAATGGCATTTAGTAAAACTAAATAGTGTTTAAAGTATTGGAAATCCGAATAATAAGTGAAGCAATTTACATTGAAAATAAATAGAATCTTTAAAGTTGGAATGACTGCTTTTATGTTGTTTTGGGGACTTGTTTTGTTTAAAATAGAAGCCCAAACAGTTACAATAAATTCTGGTTGGCAATTTATTCTAGGAGAAAAAGCTTCAACCGATTGGGAAACTGTAAATATTCCGCATACATGGAATAAGGATGATGCCTTTGATGATGTAAAAGGCTATCATAGAGGTGTTGGGTGGTATAGAAAACAGGTTTTCTTTTCTAAAAAAACAGAAGATTTAATCCATTACCTACATTTTAAAGGCGTCAATCAAGAAACGGATGTTTATGTGAATGGCAATCACGTCGGGAATCACAAAGGGGGGTATACTGCGTTTAATTTCAATATTTCGAAGTGGATAAAGTATGATACCTATAATTTAATTGAGGTTAAAGTCGATAACAGCCATAATCCCAATGTTCCGCCTTTGGATGCAGATTTTACTTTTTATGGAGGAATCTATCGAGATGTCCAACTTATTTCAAAACCCCAACAGCATATCTCGTTATCAGATCATGCTTCCGATGGGTTTTATGTAGATTATTACCATGTTTCAGAAGAAAAAGCAGGAGTTTCGGTCAAAGTTTTAATTGATAATCTTGGAAGCATTAATACTTCAAATATTATAAAAGTATCCCTTTCAGACGCTAATAATGATGCACTTTTCTCTAAACGGATCAAGTTGAATTTAAGTGCTGGTGTTTCCGAAGCCATAAACATTAAGCTCTCAGAGATTTACAACCCCAAATTATGGTCGCCCGAATCGCCATATTTATATAAGTTACAGCTTCAACTTATAGACGATAGTGAAAATATTTTAGATGAAAGAAAACAAAATATTGCTTTTCGTTGGGTACATGTTGATGCAGATAAAGGTTTTTTCTTAAACGGGAAGTCTTTGAAATTGATTGGAGTAAACCGCCATCAGGATTATCAAGGCTATGGAAATGCAGTACCATTAGAGCTCCAAAAAAAAGATATTCAACTCATAAAGGAAATGGGGGCTAACGTACTTAGAAATGCCCATTACCCGCAATCTCGAGAGTTGTACGATATGTGTGATAAGTTGGGAATTTTAATCTGGACAGAAATACCTATTGTTAATAAAGTAACAGACACCAAAGCATTTTTTGATGTCTGTATAAATATGCAAAAAGAGCATATAAAACAATATTATAACCATCCTTCTGTAGTGATGTTTGGTTACATGAACGAGATCTATTTGCGATTGGCGTTTGATAATAAATCTATAGAAATAGAAAAAGAAAATCAAAAAAAAGCAGCTTTTGCTTTAGCGAAACAATTAGAGCAATTAACACGTGAGTTAGCGCCAAATCATATTACCGTTATGGCAGGGCATTTAAACGAATTATACAATGAAACGGGCATAGCCGATTTACCAATGTTATTCGGATGGAATTTATACTTTGGTTGGTACGATAAAGACATTTCAGATTTGGGTATTTTTTTAGATGAACAACATAAAAGATATCCAAATCGGTCTTTATTGCTTTCTGAATATGGTCCTGGGGCTGATGTTAGAATTTTTACAAAAACGCCTAAGAAGTTCGATTTTTCTATAGAATACCAATCAAAATTACACCAATCCTATTACGAACAAATCACACAAAGGTCTTATATGTCTGGGATGACTGCCTGGAATTTTGCCGATTTTGGCTCTGAATTCCGTGGAGATGCTATCCCGCACGTGAATCAAAAGGGTTTGGTTCGGTACAACCGAGAACCAAAAGATATTTATTTCTGGTATAAATCGGTCTTAAATAAACAAGAACCCTTTATTCATATAGCTGCTAATTATTTAAAAGGACTCGTATTATTTAACGATGATACTTACCCTGTTCAGGTTTATTCCAATCAAAATAATGGAGATATCTTATTAAATGGCCAAAAACTTCAAAATGTACGATTTAAAAACGGTGTAGCTACTATTGATATGCCGTTTAAAAATGGAATAAATACGATTAAGGTTATTTCTGAAACTATTTCAGAAGAAAAAACAATCCAGGTATCTAAAATGGGAGCTGTTAATTTTGAAACATACGCTCTCTTAGGAATTAACTTAGGCTCCCATTTTTATTTTATAGATAAAGAACACCAAACGACTTTTATTCCAGACCGTTCCTATGAAAAAGGGACTTTTGGTTATGTAAATGGCAATATTTTTAATGTAAGTAGCGATAAGCATCAAGGCATGCCTTATAGTATAAAAAACACCCATTTAGAACCCTTATTTCAAACGATGTTGGAAGGCTGTACCGAATATAAACTGGATATTCCGAATGGTATGTATAAAGTGATTTTGTTTTTTGTGGAACCCAAAATAAAGCCCACAGAAAATATTTATAATTTGAATGCTAATGAAGAGAGTATAGGTGTAAAAAAAGAACAGCGTATTTTCGATATTTATTTGAATGATACTTGTATAGAAAGCCAATTTAATATGGCAGAAAAATACCCTGAGAAGTATGGGATTGAAAAGTCTGCCAAAACCAAAATTAAAAATAATGAAGGGTTAACAATTTCATTAAAACCAATTCAAGGTAAACCTGTAATTAGTGGTGTCTTAATAGAAAAACTAAATTAATGAAAAACAAGTTTTTAATAGCTGCCTTTTGCCTGTGTGCTTGCGTGTTTTCCCAAAACAAGGAAACATATACCTATGCTGTTAAAGAAGCAGATTCATTGAAAATAGATGTTTATAAACCCAATAATATCAAAAAATCAGATAGATTACCTGTGGTTTTGTGGATGCATGGCGGTGGATTCGCAGGTGGTAAACGTGACAATCCTGCTGAGGTTAAAATGATGAAATACCTAACCGAACAAGGCTACATAGGTATTTCTATATCATATAGGTTATTGCTTAAAAACTTAAAAATAAATTCAGGATGTGATTGCCCGAAAACCTTTAAACTAGATATTTTTAGGCAAGCAACCATAGATTATTTAGATGCTGCAAAATATGTGGTCAATAACAAGGATGTACTTCAAGTAGACCCTACAAAAATTATTGCAGGAGGTAGTAGTGCAGGCGCTGAAGGGGTTTTAGGCGCTGTTTACCAGAAAGACATTTTTGTGGACGACATTTCAAAATACAACGCTGTAAACTTTTCTGGAGTCATATCACTTGCTGGTGCATTACTTAATACCGATTACATTTCGAAATACAATGCGGTGCCTACTGTTTTGTTTCATGGCACTGATGATAAGCTTGTGCCTATAGGTAAAGCATCGCATCACTATTGTGCTATCGATAAGTTAGGCTATTTAATTTTGAATGGTTCTGAAGAAATAGCTGATAAATTAGATGATTTGAACACCTCCTATTATTTCCATAAAGTTATAGGTGGTGGACATGAACTGTGCCAAATACCATTTAAAGAGATGAAAACCGTACTGGATTTTTTTAATAAGACCATTTATGATGAAATAACAATCCAAACTAAAAAAATTATAACCAAAGATGATTAATAAAATCTTATATGTTTTACTCTTAGCTGTCGTATTTCAATCTTGTAAAAAGGAAAAGAAAGAAGTTTTTCATGAGGAAACTGTTCAAAAGCCAAACATTATTTTCATTATGGCCGATGATCATGCTACGCAAGCCATTAGTGCTTATGGTCACCCAATAAGCCAATTGGCACCGACACCAAATATTGATAGAATTGCAGACGAAGGGGCTATTTTTAAAAATAACTTTTGTACCAATTCCATTTGTGGACCAAGTCGAGCTGTGATACTAACAGGAAAACATAGTCATGTTAACGGATTTAGAATGAATGGAGACCGTTTTGATGGTAATCAACAAACTTATCCGAAATTATTGCAAAAAGCAGGTTATAAAACGGCTATGATTGGAAAATGGCATTTACATGGTCTGCCACAGGGGTTTGATTATTGGAACATTTTACAAGACCAGGGAAACTATTACAATCCTAATTTTATTAAAGAAAATAAGGATACCCATCAAGTTGACACCACAATGGTTATGGGGTACGCCACAGATATTGTAACTGAGGATGCTTTGAAATATCTAGAAAAAGTAAAAGATGAAGAACAACCATTTATGCTCATGGTACAGCATAAAGCTCCCCATAGAAATTGGATGCCCGCTTTACGGCATTTGAACAAATATGATAATATTGAATTTCCAGTGCCAGAGACCTATTTTACAAATCACGAAGGGTCTATAGCCTCAAAAGAACAATACCAAACCGTTTATCGAGATATGTATGAGGGGCATGATTTAAAAATGACCAAGAAAAAAGGAAACTCAGAATTGGCGCATAATCCATGGACAACGGATTTTGAACGTATGACACCAGAGCAAACTACAGCATGGAATAAAGCGTATCAACCCAAAAACGATGCCTTTCACGACGCAAATTTATCCGGAAAGGATTTGGGTTTATGGAAACTACAACGCTATTTACAAGATTATTTAGCAACCATAACAGCAGTTGATGAAGGTGTTGGTAAGATTTTGGATTATTTAAAGGAAAACAATCTGGAAGAAAATACCATAGTAGTGTATACCACAGATCAAGGTTTTTATTTGGGTGAAAAAGGCTGGTTTGATAAGCGTTTTATGTACGAAGAATCATTGGCAATGCCTATGTTAATAAAGTATCCGAGGTTGATAAAACCAAGGACCGAAGTGACAGCCCTAACACAAAACCTGGATTTTGCTGAAACTTTTTTAGACTTTGCAGGAGTTGCTATTCCTAAAGATATGCAAGGGAAATCCTTAAAACCATTAGTAGAAAATGCTATTGAAGATGATCATTTTAGAGACGCCATATATTATCATTATTATGATTTTCCTGCGTTTCACATGGTAAAAAAGATGTATGGAGTACGTACAAAAAGGTATAAGTTAATTCATGTATACGACGATATTGATGAATGGGAATTATATGATTTAGAAAAAGATCCAAGCGAGATTAACAATTTGATAAATGATACTATTTACGATGATATCGAAATGCAACTTCAAAAAAAAATAAAGGCTTTACAATTAGAATACAATGTCACCGAACAAGAATTTAAGCAAGCAAATAAAGAACAAATCAAAAGAAGTTATAAAGGTTTTGAACGTTTAAGGGGAAAGCCGATGAAAGCATACGAACATTAAATATTTTTTTATGAGAGCTCCAATCGTTAAAAGTATCATATGTATCATTTTTCTAGTGTCTTGTACACCTAAAAAGAATTCTATAGAAACAACCGTAGTGTCTCCAGATGGGCATATTAAAGTTGATTTTTTTCTTTCCGATCAAAATGAGCCATCATATTTAGTACAGTATAAAAAAGAGAAGCTTATAGACTCATCGAAATTGGGATTCGAATTGAAGGATGCATTACCGTTAAGTAAAAATTTTAAAATTCTAAACGTTCAAAAGTCGACTACAGATGAAACCTGGAGTATGATTTGGGGAGAAGATGCACAAGTACGAAATCATTATAACACATTGAAAGTTGTATTGGAAGAACATTCGGAATTAAAAAGAAAACTGAATATTATTTTTAAAGTTTACAATGATGGTCTTGGTTTTCGTTATGAATTTCCTGAGCAAAAAAATCTAGATCATATCGTGATTACCGATGAAAATACGGAGTTTAATTTAGTAGGAGACCATAAAGTATGGTGGATCCCTGGAGATTGGGACATTTATGAGTATTTGTATAATACGACTAAATTTTCAGAGATTGATGCTTTGAAATACTATAAGCCAGGAACTCATTTAGGGCAAACATACATTCCAGAAAATGCTGTGAATACCCCTGTAACGATGAAAACAGATTCGGGTGTATACCTAAGTTTTCATGAGGCCGACCTAACCGATTATGCAGGGATGACTTTAGCGGTCGATACTTTGAAATTAAAAATGAAAAGTGCGTTGGTTGGTAATAAACAAAACATAAAAGTAATACAGGAAATTCCTTTTGAAACTCCGTGGCGAACCATTCAAATAACAGATAGGGCGGGTGATTTAATAGAATCTAAGTTAATTTTGAATTTAAACGATCCAAGTGTTATTGATAGTATGCCTTATTTTAAGCCCATGAAGTATGTCGGCATTTGGTGGGATATGCACATTGGCACTGGTAATTGGGACTATTCAGGGAAATACCATGCCGCAAATACAGTGTATGCCAAAAAAATGATAGATTTTGCAGAAGCCCATAACTTTCAAGGGATGTTGGTTGAAGGCTGGAATACAGGTTGGGAAAAATGGTGGGATAAAAAGAATAAAAAAGAACACTTTGATTTTGTTACACCTTATCCAGATTACAATTTAGAAGAAGTTGTACGCTATGGAAAATCGAAAGGAGTTGAGTTAATAATGCATCATGAAACTTCTGCCGATATTATTGGATATGAAAAGCAATTAGATACAGCTTTTGCTTTAATGCAGTCGCTCGACATTCATAGTGTGAAAACGGGTTATGTAGGTCGTATCATTCCAGAAGGCGAATACCATCATGGACAGTACATGGTGAATCATTATCAGAAAGTTTTAGACAAAGGTTTGGAAACACAAGTTGCCATTAACGCACATGAGCCTATTAAAGCCACAGGCAAACGACGTACCTACCCCGTAGCGATTGCACGAGAAGGTGTTCGAGGACAGGAATACAATGCTTGGTCGAATGATGGTGGCAATCCACCAGAGCATTTAACCATAGTGCCATTTACAAGAATGTTAGGTGGTCCCATAGATTATACACCAGGTATTTTTAATACATCTCTAAACCCCTATAAAGAACATAACCAGATTAATACAACCTTAGCGCACCAGTTGGCGCTTTATGTCGTTTTATATAGCCCTGTGCAAATGGTACCAGATTTAATTAAGCATTACGAAAACAATCCTGCATTGCAATTTATTGAAGATGTTGGTGTCGATTGGAATAAAACAAAGGTTTTGGATGCTGAAATAGGGGATTTTATTACTGTAGCAAGACAAGAAAAAGGTACTCAAAATTGGTTTTTGGGAACGATTACTGATGAAAATAAAAGAACCCTAAAAGTGACGCTTGATTTTTTAGATTCAGATAGAACATATATAGCAAAATTATATAAAGATACATCAGATGCTCATTATTTAAACAATCCTGAAGCTTATCAAATTGAAGAACAAGAGGTTGATAGTAAAACCGTTCTGGAATTATATTTAGCTGCCGGTGGCGGATGTGCTATTTCTATAATGCCTAAAAATAATGTAAATGAATAAACTAATTTGCTTTATGCTATTGTGTTTCTGTTTGCAGATTATAACAGGGCAGGAAACGACCAAAATAATGACTTATAACATCAAATTAGATCATCCAAAAGCTGGACCTAACAGTTGGGGGCATCGTAAAGGTTTGATTGTGGGGCAAATTAATTTCTACGAACCAGATGTTTTTGGCGTACAAGAAGCCCTATCAAATCAAATGCAATATTTAGATGCTGTTCTTGAAAATTATAATTTTATTGGAGTGGGGAGGGATGACGGTGAAGATGAAGGCGAATATTCTGCTATATTCTATAAAACAGATATGTTCAAAGTAGTGGAAAGTGGCACATTTTGGTTATCTGAAACACCAGACAAGGTATCTATGGGATGGGATGCTGTATGTAATCGTATTTGCACTTATGCCTTGTTAGAGAATAGAAAAACTAAGCAACGTTTTTGGGTATTCAACACGCATTTTGATCATGTAGGAAAAGTGGCGAGAATGTCAAGTCCTAAACTGATTTTGAAAAAAATAGATGCATTAAACAAAAATAATCTACCAGTGGTTTTAATGGGGGATTTTAATTTAGAACCTGAGACAGAAAACCTTCAAATTATAAAAGATACCCTTTTTGATGCTAAGGATGTTTCGGAAACACGACCCTTTGGACCATCAGGCACATACAACGGTTTCCATTTTGAAAAGCCTGTAACTCGAAGAATTGATTATATTTTTGTGAGTAAGCAAAACATCAGCATAAAAAAATATGGTGTTTTGAGTGATTCTAAAGACTGTAAATACCCCTCAGATCACTTACCGATTTTGGTTTTTATTCAATTTGCTTAAAAAATTTTTATGCTATAAACAGAAAGCTTAAAGCCTTCTGATGTTATCAAAACTTTTTAAGCTTCCTTTTTTATTCAAAGTAGTGTGTGGCTGTACTTTTATATTATTCCACACTGAATTGAAATATCTGAGATTCTGAATTATTGTTTGCATCGTCATGTGTTACAACACGCCAATAATACGTATTACCAGAAGTGACATTTACCGAAGTGGATATACTACTTGTTGTACGCTCTTTATTTGTTGGCGGATTTATGGTGCCAAAAAACACATCATATTCTTTTATATCATTATCAACATCTTCGCCCTTCCATTCTAAAGTCACATTAGTAGTGGAAGCGTTTAAGGTTTCTGATAAAATTGGAGCTACCAATTCTGCTGGAAATGGCGCATATGATGATACCGCTTCTCCTGCATTGTAAAACTTCCAAGTATTGCTTTGCGCTGTTTGTGCTCCCGAGTTTTTAGATACGACATACCATGAGTAAGGTGTGCCCCGTAAAATGGTTACACTTTTTTCTGAAATATTAGATGTGAAATTTTGAGTATTTTGAGTACCCAGATTTTTTACAAATAATTGATAAGAATCGGCATTGTTGGCATCATTCCAATTAAATATAATGGTACTTTCTGTACTTGTTAGGTTAGATCCTGTTGTACACTCTGAGTTCTGCTCTGGGTATACCAGAGTGGATGCACTGGGCGGATCTACTTGCCCTGGTCCTGAGTTTGGTTCTGTGGGGTCATCGCCGCTGCTGCAGTTCAAACTAAAAACGCAAAGTATCAAACTGGCAATACGATATATAACTGATTTTTTCATTAGTTCTTAATAATTTTAAAGCTTTTACTGTTTGTTTCTGTAGCTATTCTTAAAATATAAATGCCTTTAGAAAAACCTGAAGTATCAATATTTAGGTTGGCTTTTGTAACTTCCGTATTATAAACGCTGTTTCCTAGAATAGAATATATTACAACGCTAGCAGGCTTGTTTTCTAGCTTGCCTAGGCGCACATTTAAATTGTTGGTTATTGGATTTGGAAAAGCCAAAATACCATCACCATAAAAAATGGATTCTTCATAGTTTCCTTGACAATCTTTATTGGTTTTAATACTCATTTTATTTTCACCGAACTGCAGGGGTAATTCAATACTTGAAGCAGAGGTTTCAGTGGTTACACCGTTTAAAGTAATTTCATAAGCATCGCCTCCGCTTAGGTTTAAAGAAATAGCGTTTTTAGTATTTAATACCTTGGATATTACTGATAAATCCTCAGGTTCTGTAATGGTAATATTGAAACATTGTTCGTAACCTGTTTGCCCTTCAACCGTAATACAAACCCTGTAATCTCCAGCTTCAAGATCGGTTTTAATATAAGACAAGGTGAAGAAATCCGAGCTATTTAAACCATTTCCTGTGATGGTAGCGGTATAATTTAAATTTTCCTGAGCTGCAATATCAATAATACCATTATTGCTGCTTCTGCAGGTTTCACTGCTTATTTGTAATCTAAAATTATTGGTAGGTAATATAAAAACTTCGCAACCAGTGGCATCAACATGGGTACCCAAAGGTGTATTTGCACAGGCATCATTGGTATTTAAAACACCATCACTATCCAAGTCGTTAGGATCTATAACAGGTTGGGGTGCATAAACACGATATTCACCTGGAGCTAATATTATGGAAGCTGATACATTAGTAACATCTAATGGTTTATTGTTGTTTAATATGCTATACCATGTTCCTGTAGTTGAAAAATTAGGAACTACCGATTTTTCTACGATATCAAAATTGGCAATAACAGTCACATCAAAATCACCTGAACTGTCATTAAGATTGATACGCTTAACCAATCCATTCAAACTATATGAAAAATCGTCTGTATTAAATGTTGATGGGTATGTTTTCTTCAACATAATCATCTTTGAGGTTACATTGTATAGGTCTAATCTGTCAGGGTCTTCGTCATAATTTAAAGTCCATGCCACAGGTTTTCTGTCCAATCTACAACTCCCATCATTAATATCATTTTCACAATTAATACTTTTATCGTAACCTAATTCTCCAAATTGCCAAAGCATTTTAGGCCCAGGAACACTATAAAAAATAGCCGTAGCTGCCTCAATTCTGTTTAAAGCTGTTTGGAAATCTTTAGTGTCATGTTCAGCGTTTGAATTTCCATTATTAATGTTTCTAACCATTAACCGTTCTTCATCATGACTTTCCATATAGCCAACAATATGTGGGTTGTTCCAATTTCTTTCAGTGTAAGAGAGCCACGAAATATCAGAATCGGCTGAATAGCCCATTGTATTTTGGTTAAAACTATGGTTAAGATTGCCCCAAAGCATAAAACCGTAATTTGCCAGGGCGGTCTCCTCTGTATTATCTGCAAAATGTTCGAGAATCAAATAAGCATCGGCAGATACATGATTCCAAATATAATCTGCATAGTCTTGCAGAATAGCGATTCTGGAAGTATCAAAATTACCCCAAGCCCCAACGTTATTTGGGTTGTTGGTTTGCGTAAATCCTTTTGATAAATCGAAACGGAAACCGTCTACCTTGAATTCTTCAATCCAATATTTAAGTGTCTGTTTTACGTAGGTTTTGGTATAGTCACTTTCATGGTTAAAATCATAACCCACGTTAAATGGGTGTCTGGCATCTGGATTTAGCCAAGGATTATCTACCGTAGGTTTAAAGTTAGCACTGTCCCAATATAATTGCGCCAGAGGACTTTGACTAAATACATGATTGTAAACTACATCAATTATTACAGCAATACCTCTTTCGTGACACGAATCTACAAATGCTTTAAAATGATTTTGAGTGCCGTAATACTTATCTAAAGCACCATGAAACGATGGATTATAACCCCAACTCTCATTGCCTTCAAACTCACTTATAGGCATCAATTCAATAGCATTTATACCTAGGTTTTCAAGATAATCTAGATGAGTCATGGCAGCTAAAAATGAGTCGTCTTCGGTAAAATCACGAATCAACATTTCATAAACAACTAAATTTTCTTGGTTAGGTTTTGAAAACGAATTGATTTGCCAATTATAAGGGGTTTCATTAATTTGAAAAGTTGATACTATACCATTGGTTTTGCCCGTTGGGTAGTCCATTAAATTAGGATAAGTGGTATCAGGAATAAATTGATCATTATTTGGGTCAAGTACTTTTTTAGCATAAGGGTCTGCTATTCTTAAGGAATAATCTACGTAATACTGATAGACATATTCGGTATCAGCATCTAAACCACTTACCGTTAGCCAAAACGTATCATTATCTTTTTTCATTTGATATGATGGATCCAATTTCCAATCATTAAAGTTGCCAATTAGAAAAACATCAGTTTTCAATGGAGCCTGAAGTACAAAAGTCACAGAACCATCATTGTTTTTGTTAAGTCCGTTTTCTAATCCATTTGGTAACGTTTCATTTTGTGTGGGTGTTTTTACATAAACAGAGATACTTTCTTCTTTGGTTTCAGAATTTTGAGTGGCTGTTGCATTAATGGTAAAAATGCCAGTTGAAGAAAATGTATATGGTACAGATATACTAGTTGAAGCCAATTCAGTACCTATGGAATTATTGTTAACTGTTAACTCTAAATCTGCGGTAGTGCTAGATTCTGCAGTTATTGTAATGTTGTCGTTTAAATCAAAGACAGCGTCATTTGATGGATTGGTAATAGTAACATTCAAACCTTCTTCAAAAATTTGAATAAATAAATCTGGTCTGGATTGTAGGCTGCCATCACTACTTCTAAAAACAATAGCAATGTTTGTTACAGTTTCATTTGTATCAACATTGTAGAATGTTAATACATCTGGAGTCATTGTAAGCTCATAAATATTTGCGCTTATATTTGTAAGTTTTGGTTGTGTGGTATTGTTTCCCCATTCTCCTATAACATGCTTCCAATCTGTGTTACTCGAGGATGCAGATGTTAGAACACCTGTGTGGGCATAAATATCTCCTGTATATCCATCCAATTCCGATCCAGTAGCATCAAATGTTATGGTAAGTGCATTATTGGCTGTTGGAATTACTGGATTGGTTGATACCGATTGCGCAAAGGAAAATGATACAAAGAATAAAAGGAGTAAGGAAAGTTTCTTTTTCATGCTTTTATAAAATTTAATAAAAAAGGCTGTACTAAATTATGCACAGCCTTTTTTTAACTTTAACTAAACTAATTAGGAATAATCACATAGCCTCCATCCAAATCGTTAAACCATACATCGTAGTTTCCAGATGGTTCGGTAAACGGGAAGTTGTCTCCACCGCCTGCTAATAAAGCGGTTCCATAAAGCTCGGATGATCCTGTATATCTCCAAACATCATCCCACATATCATTAGCTCTAATTAAAAACTCTTCGCCTTGTTGGAAAGACACTGAAAGTGCATACCATAAATGAGGATTGTTAGGGTCTTGCGTGAAGTTAATTTCATCACCGTCTCCCCAGCCTCCAATAGCCTGTCCTATAATTCCCATCGTGGTATAAGTTGCAGAGCCAGAGGCATCATAAGATGTCACTGTAAAGCTGCCAGATTCTCCAACAGTGGTAAATGAATAGGTGTAATATCCAGCACTGGCAACATTAAAAGTACCAGGATCTGAACCGCCACCAGGATTTACAGCTAATGTAGAACCATCATTGGTACCCCATTGTGGTTGCCATTGTCCTTTTGTTTCTAATAACTTGAATGCACCCGCACCAAAATACCCTGTAAAGAAATAATTATTTGGCACGTCTTGATCTCTAAATATTGGTGTGTTGTTATTATTGTTGTCCCAACCTGGTGTTGTAGCATCGCCTACCATATATAAATAAGGGAAAGATACATTATAAGGCGTAACAGAAACTGTAATAGTTTCAGAAGTACGTTCTAATTCATTTCCATTAGAATTGGTATTTCGGGCAACAATTCTTAAATCCATGTCTCCTGCTGTATCAGCAGCTAATCCAATACCAATTGCAACAGCATTTAAATCTCCGTGTGTTGATGTAATGGAAGTCCCATTGGTTGAAGTTCCAACTGTTACGGGGGCTGCAAAATCGGTTCCAGAAGCCGCAGCTTCAATTGTATATGTAACATCAATTCCTAATGAAGAAGATAAAACAGGGTCTGTCCACTCTACAGTCATAGCAATATCATTTAAGGTTGCCAATGATAAAACAAAGGCATCGTTATTTGAAGGGCTTGACATTTGAGGCACTTCTGTTGGGTAAGTCGTTACTAAATATTGCACAGCATTACTAATGGTTCCACCAGCATTAATTCTCACATATATGGCAACATCTCTAAAAGTTGAAGCTCCTGCATTTCTTATGGCGTTGTTTAACTCCTCAACACTGATAGTAAAAGAGTTTGCACTTACGTTACCTAAGTTTACTGTTGAAGGGAAATCGGCATCCAATGACATTTCAACATCATAAGAGGTACTACCTGTCACTTCATCATTCCACGCCATGGTAATAGCTGCGTTTGTAGGCGTTCCAAAATTTAAAAACACATTACTTATACCAGGTTGTTGTAAAACAAAGGCTGGTTCGGGAGACGTTATCTCAATGCTTTCTTCAGTTTCACAAGCCGAAAATATTAAGGCAAGTAAAAGACATAGAAAGCCTATTTTTTTAGTATATAAATTCATATCTAATCTTTTTATAATTATAAATTCAACGGAATTAATATGTAACGACCATCTAAATCGCTAAACCAAACTTCGTAATCGTCTTCAACAATCACAGGAATACTTCCCGTATTTTCCGTAGCTTGACCAGAAAACTCTGTAGCTCCTGACCAAGTAGAACCTGTATTGGTAACAAATTGCAAATCTCCAGGAACTAATCGTACACTGGTTATATTCCACAAATGGCTATCAAAACTAGATTGTGTCATTGCGGTCGTAGCAGTTGCAGAGCCTTGAATTTCCATACTTGTAAAATCTGTAGCACCACTAGCATCAAAAGGTTCATTGGTATAAGTGTTTTTTGAGAAATCAATAGTAAATGAATAAAATCCATCACTAGGAACACCAAATCTACCAGGATCACCAGATTGTGTTCCAGGATTACCAGCTATTTCCCCAGAGGTTTTAATGTCATCATCACCTTCATTATCTGTTACACCCCATTGTGGTTGCCATAACCCTCTGGTCTCTAAAACTTTAAATCTGCCTTCACCATCACCACCTGAGCCTTTGGTAAAATAACCTGTATAGTGATATAAATTGGAATTAACGGGATCTCTAAATAAGGGTGGGTTATTATCATTATTGTTCCATCCTGGTGCCGTACCATTACCAACTAGATAAAAGTCGTTAAATTTATAATTGAAGTAAGGAAACACGCTAAAGCTAATACTATTAGATTTTACAGATAATCCATTTTGTGATCCAATGGATGAGCTTACCCTTGCATATAACATATTCCATGCGAATGGAGGTAATCCAACCGATCCAGCAGCAGCATTTAATTCGCTCACTGAAAGTGTTACCGTATTGTTGCCAGTAATACTTGTTGCTACAGTTGACTCTGTGAAAGCTTCATCTGATGCAATTTCGATACTGTAGTTAACCGAAGCTTGTTGACCGTAATCGGCTTCATTCCATGAAAGTGTCATAGCTGGGTTGTTTATGTTAACTGGATCCAACTCAATGGTAGCTATGGTTAAATCAGACAATACCACAGGTGCAGTTTCTGATGCAATGAATTTTTCAGTATCATCATCACATGAACTAGACAGTATAAAAGCGCATACTGTAAATATAAATATTGATATTTTTTTTATGTTTTTCATTTCTAATTCGTTTTTAGTACCCAGGGTTTTGAGTAAGGTTATTAGGGTTGGCTGCTATACTAGCCTGCGGAATAGGGTAAATATCGAAGTGCGCAGGAAGCGATATGCCATTGCTACCATTTCCTTTCCATACCCAATTGTAGCTACCTCCAGTAAATCTTTTAAATCTAATGAGGTCCTGTCTTCTGTGTGCTTCCCAATGTAATTCGCGAGCTCTTTCGTCTAGGATAAAATCTAAAGACAAATCTCCTGAGGTTATCGTATTAGAGTTGTTGGCTCTATCTCTTAGAGCATTAATATAGTCAACAGCAGTAGATAAACTACCACCGCCACCTCTTAGATGCGCTTCGGCATACATTAAGTAAACATCTGCCAATCTGTATAATGGGAAATCTGTATCTACAAATGTCTGATCGGAACCAAAACTACCAGTAGAAGTCGCATTAGAATATTTTTGAAGAATAAACCCGGTGTCTCTATCAGAAATATCTACAATATCGATAGGTCTGCCACTAGATATAATGGTATTTCTATCATCATTGGCAAAAGCTGGTCCAAAAAGGTTTGCTAATTGCTTTCTTACTCTTAGGGCACCGCCCCAACCACCAGAACCTACACCTACTTCGATTCCATTTTCTTCAATGCTTCCTACCGAACCATTGATCATAACCGTTGTTGGGCCAAAGTTTTGTGTAACAACACCGTCTGAGATAATAGGGAAAATAATCTCATTAGTTGCCGAATTGGTATTATTATCTGCCATAAAATTGTGCAAATAATTATCAGCCAAATTATAGCCACCTGCAATGATTCTTTCACAATAATTAATGCAATCACTGTATTTGTTCTCTTTAATATAAACTTCGGCATTCAAATATATTTTAGCTAAAATCATATAAGCAACAGCCTTATCTGCTCTTCCGTATTCATTTTGTCGTGGAGCAATTAAATCCGTTTCGATTTCTTTTAACTCAGTTTCTATAAAATCAAATAACTGAGCTCTGTCGTAAACTATAGGTTGAGAACTAACTGGGTCGTCCTCTGTAGCAAAATTTGCTTTACCAAAAAGATCCATCATATAATAATAAGCCATAGCTCTTAATAGCCTGGCTTCAGCTCTGTAAGCTGGTATCTCGCTTCGAACAGCTGAAGATACATTTCTACCATCTAATTTATCATCGGTTGTTTCTCGTAAAAAGTTATTAGCTAATGCAATAGATAAATGCGTTCTACTAAACATACCAAGAAGTAATGGGTTTTGAGCAGTCCAAAGATTTCTTTGTATTTCTCTAGTTCCTGGGTCGTTTTCATAAGACCAAATCATTTGATCTGCAGAAAGTGTTTGTGTATATAGAAGTACACGTCCAAACTGACTGGTACCAGCATCTATGTTTTTGAGGTTGGAACTTCCTCCTCCGTCTGTACCTGTTAACGCTAAATTTGCATATATACCAGCCAATACTTGTTTGTAAGCAGTATCATTATCAAAAAGGTCTTCACTTAGTGTTGTTTGGTCATCTTTAGGTATAATATCTAAATCGCTAGTGCATGATGCTAATACAACAATAAAAAGACATATAAGTCCAATTGTTTTATATATATTAAATCTTGTTTTCATAGTTGTTTTTTTAAAATTTAAAATTAGCTCCAGCTAAAATGTTTCTTGATCTAGGGAAAATCAAGTTATCTATTCCATTAAATACTTCAGGATCTAAACCGCTGTAGTTGGTTATAGTAAATACGTTTTGTACGCCGCCCCAAAGCCTTACGCTCTTTAATTGTTTAGAAATATTGTTAAAGGTGTAGCCCAAAGTAATGTTGTCCATTCTTAAAAACGAGGCATCTTCAACATAAGCATCTGAGATTATAACATCTGAAGTTCTTTGGAAACCTGTATTTAAAACTGTAGTTGGAATATTCCCTAATACAGCATTGTCTTGCAACAACTCGTATTGAGCTCTCGAAGAATTTGCATTGTTGTATACATAATTTCCAATATTTGCTCTTAAATTAAAAGACAGATCAAATTTCTTATAATTAATATTTGATTGAAACCCTAGAATAACATCTGCTCCTGGGTTTTCTTTTAAATATCTATCATCATCATTAATGATATTATCACCGTTTAAATCAACATAAGCACCTTCAATAGGAGCTCCAGATGTATCGTATAATTGCTTAAATACGTGAAAAGAATTTGGTGCTTCTCCAACGCGTAATAGTTGAATAGTATTTCCAGTACCTCCCGAAATACCTCCTGTTCTTACATCTTGTCCTAATGCCAATTCGGTAATTTCTCTATCTAAAAAAGTAGCATTAAAGTTAAAATCTACATTGAAATTTTCATTTTTAATAACATCGGCATTTAAAGAGAATTCGAGACCTTGTATTTGTAACTCACCAATATTTTGAATGATACTGTTTGAAAAGTTGGTTCCATCTGCTACCGCTGCGGTAAATAATAAGTCGGTAGAGTTTTTCTGAAAGAGGTTTAAAGATCCAGATATTCTTTGATCAAATAAACCGTAATCAATACCAAATTCGATAGTTGTTGTTTCTTCCCATTTCAAATCAGGATTAACTTCAGAAGCTATTAAAGATTGTATTACTGCATTGCCAAATTGATATTGAGAGTTTTGATCCCCACCTCTATAACGGTTTAGGAATATATCATTTTGGCCAGGTAGATCTTGTTGTCCAGTAATCCCGTAACTAGCTCTTAGTTTTAGATTCGATATGGTATTCGAATTTTTTAAGAAGTCTTCATCACTCATGTTCCAAGCAATGGCAGCAGCTGGGAAATCACCCCACTTATTACCTTCTCCAAAACGAGAAGTACCATCACGTCTGTATGTTAATGTTAACAGATACTTATCAAGAAAGGATAGATTCGCTCTACCAAAAAAACCGATAAGAACAACATCAGGATCTGCAAATGTGGAAGCAAAGCTGGCATCATCTCTCCTGTTTCCTGTGTTACCGCCATTGTTAGTGAATTTCTGATACGAATAACCAGCTGTAAATCCAGCGCTTATTTTATCAAAATCCTTATTATATGATAAATACCCATCTAGCAATTTATTTGTTCTTCTTTGAAACCCTCGTGAGTCATTTCCTTTTACAGGATCATTTGTTGGAACCTGAGTTGATGTAATATTTATTGTTTTTGCTTCAGTTTCATCAAACCCTATATTCAATACAGCTTTTAAAGCTGGTAAGAAATGGAATTTATATTCAAAATTTAAATTACCATAGGATCTATTAGAATCTCCCGTATTGTTAGATTGTAAAAGTGATGCTACAGGGTTTGTTGTACCGTTTGATACCACGGATCCATTTCTATGTTGGTAAAAGCCTCCAAAAGGGGATGAAGCATCATAAACGGGTTGTGTTGGATCGAAACGTATGGCTTGTCCTATAGTATTGCCAAATCGGTTATCTTCAAATGCTAAATTAGCATTTAAATTAATCTTTAAATGATCGTCAAAAAGACTAGGATTAACAGATAGACCAAGACTTCTTCTTTCAAATTTGGAAGTAAGTATAGCACCTTCTTGATTTGTTGTACCAAATGAAAATCTGGTTGGGACTGCCTTTAAAACCAATCCCTGCATAGTTATATTATGTTGAGCTGACACCGTATTTCTAAAAATTTCATCTTGCCAATCTGTATTTGCTGCGCCTAATAAACTTTCATCCAATGTCGTACCATTAATAGGTTGAGATGCTACTAATGCTCTAAATTCATCACCAGAAAAAACATTGATTCTATCTGTGATTTCACCAAAAGTATATTGCGCATCATAGGTAACACTAAGTTTAGATTTACCCTTTTTTGTGACAATAATGATAACACCATTAGATGCTCTAGAACCATAAATGGCCGTAGCCGATGCATCTTTTAAGACAGAAAAGGAGTCAATATCGTTTGGATTAATACTCGCTAAAATACCTCTAGACCCATTTAGGCCATCGTTACTAATAGGTAGTCCGTCAATTATTATAAGAGGTGAATTAGAGGCATTAATAGAAGAGCCGCCTCGAATGGTAATTTGAGATCCAGCACCAGGAGCTCCTCCAGTAGTGATACTTACACCCGATACTCTACCATTTAAAAGATTTTCAGGAGTAACAATATTTCCCTTTGTAAAATCTTCTGAAGTAATAGCTTCCACTGAGCCTGTAGCGTCTTTTTTAGTTGTAGAACCATAACCGATAACAACAATTTCGTCTAATTGAGCTGCATCATCGGTTAATTGTACATTCAAAGTTGCTTGACCAGTATATGTTATTTCTTGTGTGCGATAGCCCACATAGGAGAATACAATAATATCTCCAGTATTGACTTCGATTTGATAATTTCCATCAAAATCTGTGCTAGTTCCTGTTGTCGTGCTTTTTATAACAACATTAACCCCAGGCAAGGGAATGGAAGTCGACTGTTCTGTTACTGTTCCCGATAGCTTATTCTGCCCAAATATATACACAGGTAAAATAAGCATAAAGAACAGCAATTTTTTAGTAAATGTTTTCATGTAACTTTGTTGAATTAATGTTAGTTTGTTTAGTTTTATATTTTCACTCCTCAAATCAAAGCTATGTAAAGAAATCGTAAAGAAATAATTATAAATTACGAAATTCGCAACGAAAACGTTTTCGTGTTAACAACTTTCTAGTTTTCGTTGGTTTTATTGATAAAAATTCATAGATTTAGATGTTTAAACTACCTTAGTGCTTTTATAGACATAGTAATGAAAAGGAAAATTACTTTAAAACAAATAGCTAGAGAATTAGATGTCTCAATTTCAACGGTTTCCAAGGCGCTTAGTAATAGTAAAGAGATTAGTGAAGACACCACCAAAAAAATTCAGGCATTTGCTAAGTTGTATAATTATAAGCCCAATAATATTGCACTAAGTTTAAAGAACAGAAAGACTAAGACCATAGGTATTTTAATACCAGAAATTGTGCATCATTTTTTTTCAACCGTTATTCGGGGTATAGAGTTAATAGCAAATAGGCGGGGATATAACGTTATTGTTGGGTTGTCAAACGAATCGTTTACTAAAGAAATTATAAACATGGAAATGCTTGCTAATGGTAGTATAGATGGGTTTATTCTTTCCATTTCTAAAGAGACGTTGCTTAAGCAGGATTATCACCATTTTAATGCGACTATAAACCAAGGAATGCCTATTGTTATGTTTGATAGGGTTGTAAATGAAGTAGACTGTGATAAGGTGATAGTAGATGATTTTAATGGAGCTGTTAAAGCCGTTAAAAAGTTGATTGCTAATGATTGTAAGCATATAGCGCTTATAACCACAATGGACTATGTAAGTGTTGGTAGATTGAGGACTCAAGGATATATAGAAGCATTGGAAACTAGCGGGGTAGATGCAGATTCGAATTTGATATTGAAGATCGATGATAGTTTGGATGTAGAAAATCATTTAGAGATTTTAGAAAATGAAATTGCTCAGTTTTTTAAAATAAATGAAGATATAGATGGGGTTTTTGCTGTCAATGAATTGTATGCTGTTACTGCTATGAAGGTTGCAAGAAAGTTAGGTTTGAGCATACCCGATGATATACAAGTTATAGGTTTTACAGATGGTGTACTTTCAAAACACGCCACACCCAGTTTAACAACGGTGAGCCAACATGGTCAAAAAATAGGGGAGCAAGCAGCAAATTTATTGATAGATAGATTGGAGGCCGCAGATGCTGAAAGTGACCAGTATTTCACGAATGACGAGAGAAAATCTGATTTTATAAAAATGGTGATTGAGACCGAAATTATCGAAAGAGAATCAACTAAATAAAAAATTTATTTGGAAGAATAAAAATCTTTTGTATATCTTTGATGCGAAATCAAAACTTATATTTTCACTTCTCACAATAAGTTTTGGTAAGCATACCAACATAGTTATCAAAAAATAAAGTTCTTTTTTGTTAAATCACGTCGTGATTGATTTACGTAGTTTTACTACAAAAATTTTAAATAAGGAAACAGAACTAAAAAACGTACTTGAATGCGTTGTTTTATAATTAAATTGGTATAAAATCGCTTATCAAATAGTATTAATTTAAACGTACTATTTAATGGAAAAGCGTAGATTAAGCTTCTGGCAAATCTGGAATATGAGTTTTGGGTTTCTGGGAATTCAGTTTGGAATGGCCTTAACAGGTGGATTCATGTCAAGAATTTTTCAAACCCTAGGAGCTGAGATAGATGATATTCCTATCTTATGGATAGCTGCACCTTTAACAGGGTTACTTGTACAACCGATTATCGGTTATATGAGCGATAGGACCTGGAGTCCAAAATTAGGAAGGCGCCGTCCTTATTTTTTAATTGGAGCCATCTTAAGCTCTATTGCATTATGCTTAGTCCCGCATTCCCCTGTACTTTGGATTGCTGCCGGATTTTTATGGATTCTTGATGCTTCTATTAATATTTCTATGGAGCCCTTCAGGGCTTTGGTAGCTGATAAACTTCCAGATTCTCAAAGATCTTATGGTTTTGTTGTTCAAACACTAATTATAGGCATAGGTACTTGGGTTGCCAGTAGTTTACCTTGGATAGTTTCTCAATTAGGGGTAAGCGATTCTGCGGATGCTGGTGTTATTCCTATGTCTGTTAAAGTTGCATTTGTAATTGGAGCCGCGGTGTTTCTAATCAGTATTCTATATACTGTTTTTACAACATCGGAGTACCCTCCTGAAGATATGGAGGCCTTTGAAAAGGAAAAACAAAAAAAGAACCAATTCTTTTCAGATATAATCAAGAATATTGGGAATATGCCAATAACAATGAAAAAACTTGGACTCATACAGTTTTTTAGTTGGTTTGCATTTTTTACTATGTGGAGTTTAGCTAACCCAGCACTTACAGAGCACGTTTTCAATACGCCAGCACCAATAGAAAGTGCTTTTGATATGACGAACGCGGCTGAAGCTCAAGCATATGATTTAGCAAATACCTCATTTCAGAAATCTTCAAATCAAGTAGGGAAATATATGGGTATTTATGGGTTATCCTCAATGGTATTTGCATTGTTATTGGTGCTATATACATCCAGAAGGCGTATAAACAGAAAGTATGTTCATATGATATCTTTGATATTAGGAGGTATAGGGTTCATTTCAATGTATTTTATTCCTTCTCCAGAATATCTTGTTTTATCATTTACACTTATAGGTTTCTCTTGGGGAAGCATTTTATCCATGCCTTATGCCATGTTATCAAGTTCCGTAGACCCCAAAAAGATGGGTGTTATTATGGGGATTTTTAATATGTTTATTGTCATTCCTCAAATTATAGCAGCTATTGGCGGTATTAATTTTATCGCTGGACTTTTTGGAGATGAAACCATTAACGCAATGGTAGTCGCTGGATCAAGTCTAATCATTGCAGGGTTATGTAATTTTTTGATTACCAATAAAAAAGCAATCACTTACCAAACAGAACACTAAAAAAATAGAATGAGTACAATAGGAGTTATATTCGACCTTGACGGGGTTATTGTTGATACCGCTAAGTATCATTTTCTAGCATGGAAAAACCTTGCTAATGATTTGCATATTGAATTTACTGAAGCACATAACGAATTACTAAAAGGTGTTAGTCGTGTGCGTTCTTTAGAAATACTATTAAATATAGGCAATGTAACATTGACAGATGAAAGCAAGCAAAATGCTTTAATAAGTAAAAATGAAGATTATCTAGAATATATAAGAAAAATGAATGCTGACGAAATCCTACCTGGAGTCAATGGTCTTCTTAATGAACTAGATAGTCAGGGTATTAGGTACGTACTGGGGTCTGCCAGTAAAAATGCACCGCTAATTTTAAAACAAGTTGGGTTGTTAGAAAGATTTGAAGGTATTGTTGATGGCAATAGCGTATCAAAAGCAAAACCAGATCCGGAGGTCTTTTTAATTGGAGCAAAAAGACTTAATCTGAAGCCAGAAAACTGTATTGTTTTTGAAGATGCAATAGCAGGTATAGAAGCAGCGAATAAAGCAAACATGATATCGGTGGGTATTGGAGATAAAGATACACTGAGTGAAGCCGATTTCAATTTTAACAATTTAACTGAGATGCCTTATGATTTCTTTGCAAGGCTAACTCAGCAAAAGATTAAAAAATAATGAATCAAGATTATATAAAACCAGATAACTGGTCCATCATAGAAGAAGGATTTGACGCAAAGCGAGTGGAATCTTCAGAAAGTTTATTTAGTATTGGAAATGGTGCTATGGGGCAGCGTGCCAATTTTGAAGAGCATTATTCTGGCTCTACATTTCAAGGGAGTTATATTGCTGGTGTTTATTATCCGGACAAAACTAGAGTTGGCTGGTGGAAAAATGGCTACCCTGAATATTTTGCTAAAGTACTGAATGCTCCAAACTGGATAGGGATTCACGTGTCTATTAATGGGGAGCAACTTGATTTATTTACGTGTAAAAAAGTGACCGATTTTAGAAGGGAACTCAATATGCAAGAAGGGTGGTTATCTAGAAGCTTTAAGGCAACACTAAAAAATAATATTGAAATTCAAGTCGAAACAAAACGTTTTTTAAGTTTAGACTCTGATGAGCTAGGTGCTATTGATTATAGTGTTACACCAATAAACAATGATGCAGAAATTGTTTTTCAGCCATATTTGGATAGTGGTATCACTAATAAAGATACTAACTGGGACGATAAGTTTTGGGATACTATAAAAGTTAGTCACGAAAATCACCAGGCATTTATTCAAGCTAAAACCATGAAAACAGATTTTTATACCTGTACGTTCATGGAATCTAAGGTTTTTATAAATAATAAACCAATATTAATAGAGCCTAATATAAAGGCAGATTCTAATTACGCTTCTTTTGGTTATCAGCATCAAGTCAAGCAAGGAGAAACTTATACCATATATAAGTATGGCGGTTATATAGTTGATAGAAATTATGATAAAACCCAATTGGTTTTAAGGGGAAAAGAAGTATTGAAAAAGGCTGTAGAAACAGGGTTCCATGCGCTTTTAGAAAAACAGAAACAAGCTTGGGCGGCAATTTGGGAACGAGCAGATATTACTATACAAGGGGATGTTAAAGCGCAGCAAGGTATACGTTTCAATATTTTTCAATTGAATCAGACTTATTTAGGTAAAGATTCCAGATTAAATATTGGACCAAAAGGGTTTACTGGTGAAAAATATGGGGGCAGTACTTATTGGGATACAGAAGCCTATTGTATTCCTTTTTATATGGCAACAAAAGATGAAAAAGTAGCCAGAAGTCTTTTGGAATACAGATATAATCATTTAGAAAAGGCCATTGAGAATGCTGGAAAATTAGGATTTAATAATGGCGCAGCATTATTTCCAATGGTAACTATGAATGGAGAAGAATGCCATAATGAATGGGAAATTACGTTTGAAGAAATTCATCGTAATGGAGCTATTTCATTTGCTATTTATAATTACTATCGCTACACGGGGGATTACAGTTATATAAAAGAAAAAGGATTAGAAGTTTTAATTGCCATAGCTCGTTTTTGGCAGCAACGTGCTACGTTTTCTGAAGATAAAAACAAGTATGTTATTCTAGGAGTTACTGGTCCAAATGAATATGAAAACAATATAAATAACAACTGGTATACTAACTATTTAGCACAATGGTGTATTAACTATACGCTAGAAAATATTGATAAGATAGAAACAGAATTCTCTGATGATTTTACAAGAATTATGAATAAGGTTAAATTATCTAAAACAGAACTGAAAGCGTGGAAATCTGTTGCAGATAATATGTATTTTCCTTATTCGGAAACACATCAAGTTTACCTACAGCAAGATGGATTTTTAGATAAAGAATTGATTACTGTTGAAGATTTAGATAAGTTGGAAAGACCTATCAATCAAAAATGGTCCTGGGATAAAATCCTGCGTTCTCCATATATAAAACAAGCAGATGTTCTGCAAGGTTTTTATTTTTTCGAAGATGAATTTTCAAAAGAAGACCTGGAGCGTCATTTCGATTTTTATGAACCATTCACAGTTCACGAAAGTTCCCTGTCGCCTTGTGTACATAGTATTCAAGCAGCTAAATTGGATAGAATGGAACAAGCCTATACGTTTTATTTGCGTACCTCGCGTTTAGATTTAGATGATTACAACCATGAGGTACATGAAGGCTTGCACATTACTTCAATGGCGGGCACTTGGATGAGTATTGTTGAAGGTTTTGGAGGCATGAGAATTAAAGGTGATAAACTGTCATTTACACCTAAAATTCCTAAGCAGTGGGAGAGTTACTCGTTTAAATTAAATTTCAGAAACCATATTTTAAAAATTGACATAAGTCAAAATCAAACAAATTTTGAAGTACTATATGGTGATGACTTGGAGATTATCGTAAATGACAAACTTGTATTATTAAAAAAGAAAATCTTAAAAGCCACTAGTTAATTAAGCTTTTGGTGTAAAAATATTAAAATATGAAGTCACTATTTATATTAAGTTTAACCACATTATTTTTAACTTTTAATATAGCTGGTTCACAAGAGTTAAAATCGCCTAATGGTAAAATTGCAATGCATTTTTCCCTTAAAAATGATGGTACGCCAACCTATCAGTTATTTTATAAAAATAAAGAGGTTATAAAACCGAGTACTTTGGGTTTAGAACTAAAAGGTGATAAGTCATTGTTAAATGATTTTTCAATACTAAAAATTGAAAATACTACTTTTAATGACACATGGAAACCTGTTTGGGGCGAAGTAAAAGAGATTCGAAATCATTATAATGAATTAGAAGTAAGCTTAAAACAAAACGAAACGGATAGAGTATTAATCGTTCGCTTTAGGTTGTTTGATGAAGGTTTAGGATTTCGCTACGAATTTCCAGCTCAAAAAAACCTGGTTTATTTTGTTATTAAAGAGGAGAAGTCACAATTCGCAATGACTGGTGATCACAAGGCATTTTGGATCCCTGGTGATTATGACACTCAAGAATTTGATTATACCGAATCAAAACTATCTGAAATAAGAGGAAAATTTGATAAGGCTTACACGAGTAATGCCTCACAGGAGCAATTTTCTAAAACAGGTGTACAAACAGCTTTGATGATGAAAACAAACGAAGGTCTTTATATCAATATACATGAAGCCGCATTGATAAATTACGCATGTATGCATTTAAATCTCGATGATGAAAATATGATTTTTGAATCTTGGTTAACACCAGACGTAAATGGTGATAAAGGCTATATGCAAGCACCTTGTAATTCGCCTTGGCGTACCATTATGGTTAGTGATGACGCTCGTGATATACTAGCGTCAAAAATGACATTAAACCTTAACGAACCATGTAAAATAGAGGATACGTCATGGATTAAACCCGTAAAGTACATGGGCGTATGGTGGGAAATGATTACAGGAAAAGGGTCATGGGCTTACACAGATGAATTACCTGCAGTACAATTGGGAGTAACCGATTTTTCTAAAGCGAAACCTAATGGTAAACATTCAGCAAATAATGAAAAAGTGAAACGGTATATTGATTTCGCTTCAGAACACGGATTTGATGGTGTTTTAGTAGAAGGTTGGAACGAAGGCTGGGAAGACTGGTTTGGAAAATCGAAAGACTATGTATTCGACTTTGTTACACCTTATCCTGATTTTGATATAGAAGAAATTCATAAGTATGCCAAATCAAAAGGTGTTAAAATGATTATGCACCATGAAACCTCTGGTTCTACAAGGAATTATGAACGTCATATGGATAAAGCATATCAATTTATGAAAGATAATGGCTATGATGCTGTAAAAAGTGGCTATGTTGGAAATATTTTACCGCGGGGCGAACATCATTACAGTCAGTGGATAATAAATCATTATCAATATGCTCTCGAAAAAGCGGCAGACTATCAAATAATGATAAATGCTCACGAAGCCGTAAGACCTACTGGGATTTGCAGAACCTATCCAAATTTAATTGGAAATGAATCTGCCAGAGGTACAGAATTTCAGGCTTTTGGAGGTTCGAAACCCAATCATGTTACCGTGTTACCTTTTACGCGCTTAATTGGCGGGCCGATGGATTATACGCCTGGAATTTTTGAAATGGATATCAGTAAACTAAATCCTGATAATAGTTCTCATGTAAATAGTACCATAGCAAATCAATTGGCATTGTATGTCACCATGTATAGCCCATTGCAAATGGCAGCAGATTTACCAGAACATTACGAGCAGTTTATGGATGCCTTTCAGTTTATAAAAGATGTGGCTATCGATTGGGATGAAAGTATCTATTTAGAAGCAGAACCTGGAAATTACATCACTATTGCCCGAAAAGAGAAAAACAGTAATAATTGGTTTGTGGGTAATGTAAATGGTAATAGTGCAAGAAAATCTAATATTAAATTTGATTTCCTTGAAAAAGGTAAAAAATACATTGCGACTGTTTATGCCGATGCCAAGGATGCCCATTATAAAACCAATCCTCAGGCTTATACTATTAAAACAAAAAAGGTAACGAGTAAGTCAAAACTATCCCAATTATCTGTCCCTGGAGGCGGTTATGCTATTAGTATTAAGGAAATTAACTAAAATCAAAACCCATGAAGCGTTTTTATATAGAACAAAAAAAGGTTAAACAATCGGTTTTAATTGCTTTACTGTTTGTATTTGCTTTAAATTTATCTTGCAAAAAGAAAAATGATATGCCCTCAGAAAATCTGGATGAGAAAGCTTCAATAGTTGAAAAACAGGATATTTTACGTATCGAACCTCTAAATTGGTGGGTAGGGTTTAAAGATTCAACCTTGCAACTTTTGGTACATCATCCTAATATTTCTGAATGGATTCCTGAAATTTCTTATCAAGGTATTTCAATTGAAAAAACGCATCATGCAGATAGCCCTAATTACCTTTTTATAGATTTAAATATTTCAAAAGAGACAAAAGCTGGAAAATTCAATATCATTTTTAAAAAAGAAAATGAAGCTGATTTAGTTTATACGTATGAACTAAAACCAAGAGAAAAATCAGCAGAAAATTATATCGGTTTTGATAGCAGTGATGCTATTTACCTTATTACTCCAGATAGATTCGCAAATGGTAACCCTGATAATGATATCGTTGAAAGTTTAAAAGAAAAAACGATTGATAGAACTAATAACTATGCACGACATGGGGGAGATATAGAAGGTATAATAAAGCATTTAGATTACGTTGAAGATTTAGGTTTTACAGCCATTTGGTCGTGTCCACTACAAACTAATGATATGCCGCAAAGTTCTTATCATGGTTATGCTATTACAGATTACTACGAAATTGACCCTCGATACGGTACTTTAGATGATTACAAGTTATTAGCTTCCAAAATGTCTAAAAAAGGCATGAAATTAATTATGGACCAAGTCGCTAATCATTGTGGACTAGAACATTGGTGGATAAAAGACTTACCATTTAAAGATTGGATAAATTATCAAGATAACTACGAAAAGAATAAAAATGATTGGGATGGTAACAAAAGCATTACGACTAATCATAAGCGTACTACCAATCAAGATATGTATGCTTCTAAAATTGATAAGGAAAATATGAGTGTAGGTTGGTTTGTCTCTGCCATGCCAGATTTAAATCAACGAAATCCATTCATGGCCAAATATACCATTCAAAATAGTATTTGGTGGATAGAAACTGTTGGTTTGGGAGGAATTCGACAAGACACCTATCCTTATCCTGATAAAGATTTTATGAGTGATTGGGCGGGAGCTATAATGAACGAATATCCAAATTTTAGCATTGTTGGAGAAGAGTGGAGTTATAATCCATTGCTAATTGGTTATTGGCAAAGAGGCGCAAAAAATAAAGATGGTTATGATTCTAATTTAAAATCACCTATGGATTTTGCGATGCAACGGGCCATAGTTGAAGCTCTAAATGAAACCGAATCCTGGGATAAAGGTCTGATAAAAATATACGAGGGACTCGCAAACGATTTTCATTATGTAACCCCAAAAGATATTATGATTTTTCTGGACAATCATGATATGAGCCGCATTTTTACGCAATTAAATGGTGATATTATTAATACAAAAATGGCATTAAGTTACTTGCTTATGTTGCCTAGAATTCCACAAATATATTATGGGACGGAGATCTTGATGAATGATTTCGAAAAACCTGGAGATCACGGTTTGGTACGAACAGATTTTCCCGGAGGGTGGGAGACCGATACAACGAATGCATTTACAGGTACAGGATTAACAGAAGTCCAAAAGGAGATGCAGTTGTATCTAAAAAAACTGTTGAATTATAGAAAATCCAGTCGGGCAATTCATGAAGGGAAAACGGTTCATTTTTCACCTGAGAATGGTATTTACGTATTATGTAGAATTATTGAAAATGAAACGGTTGTCCATATTTTAAATAAGAATGAACAGCCTATAGATTTAGATTTATCTCGTTTCAAAGAGATTGATTTGCAAGGTAAATTGCTTAAGAATATCATTTCGGGAGATACATTAATATGGCATGATAATATAAAGTTAGATACCAGAGGAAGTATGGTTTTAACGACAAAAATTTAATAACAAAACGACTTCATATAGTCTTTTGTTATTTGGTTTTCAATTTCAAAACATATCAACAAATAAAAAGGGATTAAATTAAAGTAATAACATCATGAGAAAATCAATCATGTTTTTAATGGTTGTTTTTGCAGTTTTTGCCTGTAAAAATAAAAAAACAGAAGAATCTAAATCACAGACAGAAGGAGCTGAAATAGAATCAACTAGCGAAGCACAAGATGAAGCTGCTTTAGCTGAAATAAAACCAATTAATAATGCTGTTTTAGAACAAGGAATTATTTATGAAGCTAATATTCGACAGTATTCGCCAGAAGGGACTTTTAAGGCATTTACCAAAGATATTCCTGAGCTAAAACAATTAGGAGTAAAAATTATTTGGCTCATGCCTGTATTTCCAATATCCCAAACCAAGCGAAAAGCTACAGGTGGTGAATTTGCAAGCTTAATTAAAGATGAGGTAAGAAGAAATAAAATGCTAGGAAGTTACTATGCCGTTTCAGATTTTACAAAAATAAATCCCGAGTTTGGTACTATCATAGATTTTAGGAATTTGATTAACGAAGCTCATAAAAATGGTATCTATGTGATTTTAGATTGGGTGGCTAATCATACAGGTTGGGATCATAAATGGTTGAAAATCCAACCAGATTATTATACGCACGATGATAAAGGTCATGTTGTACATCCAGAAGGAACAGATTGGACAGATGTTGCCGATTTAAATTATGATAATAAAGAGATGCGTAAGGCTATGATAGCCGATATGAGCTATTGGATTACAGAAGAAGGTATTGATGGTTTTAGGTGTGATGTTGCTGGTTCCGTACCAACAGATTTTTGGCAAGAGGCGATCCCTCAATTACGTTCAAAAAAAGAGGTTTTTATGTTAGCAGAAGCTTGGGAACCAGAACTTTTAAAGGATAATTTATTCGATATGGCCTATGCGTGGGATGGCCATCATTTATTGAATGATATGGCTCAAGAAGAAAAGTCTTTAAAAGATTGGGATGCCTATGCAACAAAATTAGTATCAGATTATGAAAAGGATGATATGCTTATGAATTTTGTTACGAATCACGACGAAAATTCATGGAACGGTACCATACAAGAACGTATGGGAGATGCTTCAGAGCTTATGACGGTATTTAGTTATATGATTCCTGGAATGCCATTAATTTATTCTGGACAAGAGTATAACTTAAGCCACCGCTTAAAATTTTTCGAAAAAGATACCATTCCAAAAACGAAAGGAAGCATGTGGAAAGTCTTAAAAAAAATGGGAATACTTAAAAACACCAATGTAGCCTTAAATGGAGGAAAATCAAGTGCTTCTTACCTCATTTTTGAAACAAATAATGAAAATGTTTTAAAATATACCAGAAGTAAAAACGGAGAAAAGCTAACCTTTGTAGCTAATTTTTCGAGTAAACCTCAAACTTTTAAAATGACCGATAAAGGCAAATTTTTAGATTACATGGCCAATAAAGAGATCTTTTTCAATAATGAAGATATAACACTTGCTCCATGGGGCTATAAAATTTTAGTTGATTTGTAAATGAGGTACTTTTTATTAATACTATACAGTTTAGTATGTCTTAATTCGTGTGGGACACAAAAAAATAAAACGACTAAAGCAAGTGAAGAAACACCATTTGTATGGGAGGCTGCTAACCTATATTTTTTACTTACAGATCGTTTTAATAATGGAGACCCCTCTAACGATATTAACTTTAATAGAACCCAAAAAACAGGGAAACTTCGTGGTTTCGAAGGAGGTGATATAAAAGGGATAACCCAAAAAATTGCAACAGGATATTTTACCGATTTAGGAATTAATGCTATTTGGTTAACACCAATTGTTGAACAAATACATGGAGGAACAGATGAAGGGACTGGATTAAGTTATGGCTTTCATGGATATTGGACCAGAGATTGGACTGCTTTAGATCCAAATTTCGGTACCAAAGAAGATTTACAAGAATTAGTAGCCGTAGCACATAAAAAAGGTATTAGAATTGTATTGGATGCCGTAATTAATCATACAGGCCCAGTTACAGATAAAGACTCTGTGTGGCCTAATGATTGGGTTCGAACGAGTCCTAAATGTAGCTATAAAACTTACGATTCGACCATTACTTGTACATTGGTCGATAATCTTCCAGATATAAAAACTGAAGTTGATGAATTTGTTGACTTACCAGACCAGCTTATAGAAAAATGGAAGAAAGAAGGACGGTATGAGCAAGAAGTAACCGAATTAGATGATTTTTTTAATCGAACAGGGTATCCCAGAGCACCGAGATTTTATATAATAAAATGGTTAACAGATTATATTGCCGAATTTGGAATTGATGGGTATCGTTGTGACACCGTAAAACATACCGAAGCATATGTGTGGCAAGAATTTAAGACCGAATGTGACTATGCTTTTGCCATATGGAAAAAAAATAACCCTGATAAAGTATTGGATGACAACAATTTTTATTTGGTTGGAGAAATTTATAATTATGGGATTAGTACAGGGCAATATTTCGATTTTGGCGATAAAAAAATCAATTATTTTGATAAAGCATTCCAGAGTCTCATCAATTTTCAGTTTAAATGGCATGCTGCTCAGCAAGATTATAACAAGTTGTTTAACAGTTATTCAAATTATTTAAAAACCGATTTAAAAGGTTATGGCACATTAAATTATTTAACATCCCATGATGATGGAAAACCATATGATGCCTCAAGGGAAAAACCATATGATACCGCAACAAGATTAATACTCACTCCAGGAACTTCACAGGTTTACTATGGGGATGAGTCTGCACGTTCTTTAATTATTGAAGGAACCGTAGGCGATGCTACTCTAAGATCCCCGATGAACTGGAATACTATAAAAAATGATGCAAAAACCAAAAGTATATTGTTGCACTGGCAAAAATTGGGACAGTTTAGAGCCAAGCACTCAGCAGTAGGAGCAGGTGTTCATCAAATGATAACTAACGAACCATATGTATTTTATAGAAGTTTTTTAAAAGATGATTATAAAGATCTGGTGGTCGTTGGGTTAGGTTTACCTAAAGGAGAGAAAATACTGGATGTATCAGGAGTATTTAAGAATAAAGAAGTGCTTCGTGATGCCTATTCAAATAAGAAGGTAAAGGTTAAAAACGGAAAAGTATTGGTTGATTCTGAGTTTAATATCGTTTTGTTAGAAAAGAAATAACGTACTCTTTTTTTTTATCAATTATTTAAAATTAGTATTCAATAGGTAATCTTAATACTGGGTTTTTATCGGTAGGAAAATCCGATTCAACATAATTGTCTACCTCATGTCCACTTAACCACTGCAAAGATCGTATCATACTTTGTTGAAATGCAGCACAGCGCATACTAGGGGGCCAGTCTTGATTATGCCATAAATGCCCATATGTTGAACAATAAACTTTTCCTTTGCCATATTTAACAACCCATTCCATTGGGAAGTTTAAACCGGTTTTTTCATCTTTGGCATAGGAGAGGACTTCTAAGTTTTTCTTCGTCCCTCTTCCATAACGATAAACTTCTATATCTGCTCCTACCCATTTTTTAGGCATTCCCAAATGGATAGGGTGATTTCCCATTCGCGTAATCAATACATCTCTACGTTTTCCATGCCCTGTGTTTTCTCCTTTTCCTTTAGGTACAATTTTGATGTTTTCAGATCCATCAATGGTTATCGCAATACCAAAATCTTTATTGCGCCACCCAAGGCCTATCATATCATTGTAGGCCCTCCAGCTTTTAAAAGCATTGGTTGCCCCATGATACATATATACGCCACCACCTTCTTTAACATACTTTTGGAACGACACTTTTACAGCATCAGGCCATTGAAGCTTGGCTTCTTTATTGATGTTGTTACAAGTCTGTATAACGACAGGATAATCTGAAAAATTTGGATTCCAATTTCTCCATTCAGATTTATTTTCCGTTTGGTTGGGGCATGTGCTAATAGACACATCAAATTTCTCACTAGCCTCCAATATTTGCTTAAGGTACTTCGTATTCAATCTCCAATGGTGGTTACTAAAACCATCCACTATGAGAACAGGTATTTTTTTTATTGACTTTTTAGGCTCAATTATATTATTTTCAAAAGGAATATTAATTGTTTGGGCTTGTATAAATACCATGTTGCAAAGTAAAATGAGCGTACACATGATAAACTTTTTATAATAAATAGTGTTCATGGTTTAAATTTAATGTTTTTACAGATAGTGGAACAAATTTTTTTAGTGCCAAATAATTTGTAAATAAAACAGTAGAAATAACAAATATCTATCTCTCCATGTATCTGTAGGAACTATTTCTTGTTATATATGCCTAATAGAGTGAAAATAAAGAATTGTTATATCTAATGGATTCCTATGGATAGAAGAATATGAGAATAAGACCTATTATAATTTGAAATGAAGTATAAAATAATTTTATTACCGTTTTAAAAAAAGAAATCTTTATGCAAATAATTTGGCAGCGGTTTTTTTAAAACTTTGGGATATCACTTAAATCAACACCAAGTACTTTTAAGCTAATCGCGTTAAGGTCTTCAAATGAGCCCTCAAAATGATAGGTTGTATGTTTATGGTGCATCGTTTCATTGGTGTTAAGTTCTTTAGTACTGGAAGAACTTTCAAACTCATAAAATGGCCAGTTTTTATCTAGGGCTTCATCGACTTCACCATTAAAGATATTGGTAACATCACCATTGTAAGGTGTGTCGTTTCCAGGTAATGAGTTTACGTATAAAGAGTCGTTTTCAAAAGTGAATTTTACAATGTTTAAAAGATTGTTTTTTGCAGAATAACTACCCATGATGTTTTTGGATAAATCGGGTCTTACCCCAATTTTGTTTAAACCGTCGGCATCAGCTTTATAAAAAACAACACTATCTTTAGTAACTAACCTGTCTGAAGTTACAGGCGTAAAATACCCTGTAACCGAATCTGTTTCTTTTTTTAGAGGGATAATCACTCGATTATCAGGGTTGGTGAGCATGCATCCTAGTTCCCAAATAGACAAAAGCCCATTTTCCTTGCGCCATTGTTCTCCTAAATTTTTTATAGTTGTTTCAGCACTAAACCCAACAAAGGATATGTTCTCATTAAGAATAATATTTAAGTCATTTTCAATTTGAGGTTGGGTTAAAAGTGAAATTTTTCGCTTTGCATTAATATTGAAAATATAACCAAAAGTATTTCTTATTTCCAAATCGGCGCCATATGTTGCAGATAATTTGTCCTTTTCAATTAAAGAAAACTTCTTGATATCTAAATCGGGCGATATCTTTATGTTTTTAATGTCTTGTTTAGCGTCTTTATCAAAAAAAATGGAATATTTGCCAAATTCGGGGCCAAACCACATTCTACTCTCTCCACCTAATCGGGCCATGGTATGTTCATAAGTCCCTTCATCTAATAATTTCCAATTAACATGACCATAAGGCTTTCCATTCAAACCATTTGCGGTACTCGTAAATACTCTACCTTGATAAGCGCCCGAAAAAGCTATAGCAGCATTATCATGTTTTAAAACTTGTAGGCCATTTATAACTTCAAGTTTTTTAACGTGATCGGCAAAACTTGGGTTATTAGAAATTTTAGCTTCTGGTTTTTTACAATTTAAAAGAGATGTTACTATAAGTGTAGACAATATAATTTTAGTAATTAAATGATGCTTAAAAGTCATAGCTTTGTTATTAAAGAAGACTTAAAGATACATTTAAAATTCAAAAGTAAATAATAAATAAAAACCATCTCAAACTTTTTAAGGTTTGAAATGGTTTTAAGGTATCATTTTGGTTGACTTAATCTATTGTTTTCTAACACTACCTGAAGAATTATTGCTTTTATCTACTTTTTCAGGATTTCCGTAATATTTTATATCACCACCACTTGTAGCTTTAGCAATAAGTTCTTTGGAAGTATTAATCGTAATATCGGCTCCACTTGTAGCTTTTACATGGCTGGATTCAGCTATTAAATCGGCAGCTTTAATATCGCTACCACTGGTGGCCTCTGCGATAAGTTTTACCGTTTTTCCAGATAATCGTAAGTCACTGCCACTTGTAGATTTGCAGTTTAATACAGAAGTGTCGACTTCAAGTTTCATATCGCTTCCGCTGGTAGATTTGAGATCTAAGCTTTCGGTAGTTATAACATTTGTGGAATATACATCGCTACCACTGGTAGAAATAATACTTGAAATATCTTTAAAGCTAACCAATACTTTTTTAGATTTAGCTCTACCAATACTTTCTCTGGTATGTATTTTTAAAACATCATTTTCAACTTCTACCATAATTAGATCATGTAGATTTTCATCAGCTTCAACTGCTATACTTTCGTTATCGCTTTGTGTTAAATATACATCTAAACCTTCGGTAGCTTTGATGACTGAAAAAGGCTCGTGAATGGTTCTTTCTTCGGTTATAACATTTCCATTCCCACGAACTCCAGTACTGAAATGCATATCGAAGTTACATGAAAAGAGCGTTAAACTTAAGATGGTCGCTAAAATAAACTTTACTAGTGTTGTCATAATTGTTCGTTTTTTGATTGATGATTTTTTGTTATTCAAATGTCTGATTAAATATTATTGATTAGTAATTTAACTATCTGAATTGTATGTTTTTATAGATGAATTGTTAATTGTCTTTAGATTTTATATTGATACCGTCTGAATCTATTTCAACTTTAACGGATTTGTCTTCTCCTGTAACACCTTTCCCGTTTACTTTTATATTAACATCCTCATCTTTTATTTCTAAACCAGTACTATCAATTTTAACATCAGATTTATTATCATGAACATCAATGTCTACTTTGTAAGGTTCTTTAACAGGGCAGTCCAAACATGTAATACCCCCGTCGATGATTTTTAAATAGTGGTTGGCATCGCTTGATGACACAATATTTCCGTCATAGGTCCTATAATTTAAAAATGATTTGGTACTATTGCTAAAATTAACAATGCTTCCTTCTGGCAAATAAAGAATAACAACAATTTCCTGATCGCTAAATTTATTTTCTGAAAGTGTTGATAAATAAGAATCTAACAATAATTCATTCCCATTAAAAGCGTAGTCGTAACTTATGTTTTTTGCACGTTCAATGGCTTTTTCATAATTACTGCCGTCTGCACTTTTTTCAATCCCTATTTTTGCTAAAGAATCGTTAGTAGATTTAACAATGATCCTGATATCAGATCTATAAATGGTTTTTTCTCCATTTTCATTATTTAACACTTTGAAAGCATTGCTTCTATAGCGATGGTTCATATAAAGGTCGTTTTCCGCCATTTTCACTTTTAAAGTATCGCTTGCTGTTATATTTAATTCATGTTTTGTAATAACACGCTCATTAAAAGTATGTTCACTTGCTTGTCTTATACCAATAACAACCAGGCCAATAGTACTAATTACCCACAAACCTAATAAAGTGAATTTAGCAATATTACCAATTGATTTTAAATTGTTTATTAGTATTTTCAATCCTAAATAGAATAGAAAAAATAAGGGAATTCCAACTGAGAAAAAGATAAATAAAGATACTAACCAAATAGGTGTATTTCCAGCGTTTAAAACATCTACAAGGTCAAGGCCAGGGATATGAATCACATTAAAAACACCTAAAGAAAACAAAGCAATTATTAGAAATATAATGGCTATTGATCCAGCAAACATTAAGATTACCCCTATAAATTTTGCAAACACTTTAAAGAAAAACATGATAACTTCCCCTAGTGTATCAAAAAACGTTTTTGAACTTGATTTGATTCGACTGCTTTGTTTCTGGAAATCTACATTTTTGGCTGCATTCGAAACAGAATCTGAAACATTCTTAGCAGCAGCACCCACCGAATCTGTGACGTTTTTTGCGACATCTGTTACGTTTTCAAAACCGTCTTTAATTTTTTTTTCGATGTTGCTAATCGTAACAGGTTCTCCAGTCATGATTATTTTCTCTGCGGTTGTTTTAGCTTCAGGGACTAAAACCCAAAGTAAAATATAAAGCAAAACACCTGTACCAGCTGCACTAAATAGTATGATCCAAGCTAAACGCACCCAAATAGCGTCAATGCCAAAATAATGACCCAATCCAGAAGAGACACCACCTATATATGAGTTATCTATATCTCTAAATAATTTTTTTGCAGATGAGGTTTTGCGTTTGTAAGATGTTTGTGGTTCATCTTCAAAAATTTCGTCGTCAACCAAATAATCTTCAGGTTGTCCCATGATTGAAATAACTTCGTCTACTTCTTTAATACGAATAACTTCTTTATTATTTTGTACACGCTCATTAAAAAGCTCAGCAATACGCGCCTCAATATCTGATATAATCTCCGAGCGTCCTTGAGAATCTGTAAATGAACGTTTTATAGCCTCAAGATAGCGTTGTAATTTTAAGTATGCATCTTCATCTATATGAAAAAATATACCAGCTAAATTTATATTGACAGTTTTATTCATTTTTTTGTTGTTTTTTGGCTTGTTACTATATTCACTGCATTTTGCAATTCGCTCCAGGTTGTATTCAATTCTTTAAGAAACAATTTCCCTGTTTCTGTTAATCCATAATATTTCCTTGGAGGCCCAGAGGTCGACTCTTCCCATCTGTAATTTAAGAGCCCTGCATTTTTAAGTCGGGTAAGTAGTGGGTAAATAGTACCTTCTACTACAAGCAACTTGGCGTCTTTAAGGGTACCTAAAATTTCGGCTACATAAGCATCATCGTCCTTTAAGACAGAAAGTATGCAAAATTCTAATACACCTTTACGCATTTGTGCTTTTGTGTTTTCTATCTTCATATTCTAAAGCGTTTTAATATTATGAAACTGTTCATTTTTTGATTGATTTTGATGAAATACTGAAAACTAATTCAGTGTGTGTTATTTTAAAAAGTTGATGGTTAATGGATATTTATAAAGTTCACCATCCCTAGCTTTTAAACTGGCATTGATAATAAAAATAAGCTCTAAAATAAATCCTAAAATAGCTAAAACACCTAAACCACCTCCAATATAAAGTAACGGTGAGGGCTTACCAATATTGATATGAAAATCATTAAATCCATGAAAATCTATAAAATCAATACCGTTAAAGATTTTAAAAATAAAAAATGGAATAGTTAAAGTTCCTAAAACGAGCGCGTACAGTAAAATACTAATTTGAAAATTAATAGCTTGTTTACCATGTGTGTCTATAAATTCTGATTTATCTTTATTTGCAACCCAAAGAACAATAGGACCAATAAAGTTTCCAAATGGAATTATAAACCTGCTAAAGGTTGATAAATGAATAAATGTGGCGATGTTTTTTTGATGATTGTCTTGCATGATTTTAAAACATATAATAGTTTCTTATACAAATATATGTCTAAAAGAAGGTATTATGTTACGCATAGTACTAAAATTTAACAAAATATTAACATTTCAAACTAACTATTAATTTTATAACTTAGTGAAAAAATAAACCCTGTCATAATGAACATAACACCCAGAAAACTAAACACTTTCAAAATGTTTAAATTACCTGCTGCATATTTTTGTGGGGTTAGAACAAAACATATAGATGCTTCCAAGTGTATTGTAACGGTAAAGCATAAATGGATAAATCAAAACCCGTTTAAATCTATGTTTTGGGCGGTACAAGGTATGGCAGCCGAATTTTCTACAGGCGCTTTGATGATTTCTAAAATTAAAGCATCTAGAAAACGGATCTCGATGTTAGTGACTTCTAATAAAGCCATATTTACAAAAAAGGCTACTGGAAGAATAACATTTACTTGTCATGATGGAAATCTTATAGAAGATATCGTTAAAAAAGCCATAGAAACAGGTGAAGGGCAGACTATTTGGGTGAAATCTATAGGTGTTAATGAAGATGGGGTAGAGGTTTCAACTTTCGACTTTGAATGGAGCATTAAAGTGAAGCAGTAGTTTTATTGATAAGTAACAGGTATTCGGTAAGTAGCGGCGGGTAGAAATTAGTAAGTATTCTTTATCTTTTTTAATTTCAGTGAATGTTTGAAAAACGCGATAAAATAATTGATTGTATTTACCCATAATTTAGAATATAGAAAATATGAGTTTTATAAATTTGTAACAAAGTACTAAACAAACCTACCTATAAACGAATTAAAAAAATACAAAAATGACAGCACACGAAATTGATTATAGAATTTACGGAGAAGAAATGCAATATGTAGAAATTGAACTTGACCCACAGGAAGGGGTTATAGCTGAGGCAGGTAGTTTTATGATGATGGACGATGGTATAAAAATGGAAACCATTTTTGGTGATGGTTCTCAAAAAGACACAGGATTTTAGGTAAAATTTTAGGAGCGGGGAAACGTATTCTTACAGGAGAGAGTTTATTTATGACCGCTTTTTATAATGATTTAGTTGGTAAACGGAATGTTTCTTTTGCTTCCCCATATCCAGGGAAAATTTTACCAATTGATTTATCAGCCTTGGGAGGGAAGTTTATTTGTCAAAAGGATGCTTTTCTATGCGCAGCCAAAGGCGTGAGTGTAGGTATTGAGTTTTCGAAAAAATTAGGAAGAGGCTTATTTGGGGGGGAAGGTTTCATTATGCAAAAACTGGAAGGTGATGGTATGGCATTTGTTCATGCGGGTGGAACCATGGCTAAAAAAGAGTTATTGGCTGGTGAAACTTTAAAAGTAGATACAGGATGTATTGTTGGGTTTACACAAGGTGTAGACTATGATATAGAATTTGTTGGAGGTATTAAAAATACCATTTTTGGAGGGGAAGGTCTATTTTTTGCAAAACTACAAGGTCCTGGTACAGTTTATATTCAATCATTACCATTTAGTAGGTTAGCGGGACGTGTTTTGGCTTCTGCGCCTCAAGCAGGTGGAAAAAATAGGGGGGAAGGAAGTATTTTAGGAGGCATAGGAGATATACTAGATGGTGATAATCGTTTCTAAAATGTTAAATTTACATTAAACGAAAAAACTTATGTAATTTTTCATTAATTTTAGAGTTCACTAATGAAAAGACATAAGCCTATTACAAAAATCTACTATTACAAACCTATAAACCTTATAAACAAATTATGGCAAGAGCAATGCTAGAGTATACCAAAACTATTCTTGGTAAAGTTAGTTTTGATTCAACGTTGTTTTGCAAAGAAGTACAGAAGGCAGTGCAACGTTTACTACCTTATGAGTTAGAAGAGCTTAAAATATATATTCTTTCTCTCGTACAGCAAAACCCAGAATTAAATCAATGTTTAATTTATTTAAAAGCATAAAAAAGATTAAATAGAAACAAAACCCCAAATAAGAATACAAAACAAAACGAGCCCGATATTATCGGGCTCGTTTCATTTAAATTTAGTGCCCTCCTCATTTGTTATATGATAAATTCACTGGATTCAGGGTGGTTTGACTCATATAGTATGCTATAAATTTGCTGTCATAAATCCATATAATCATCAATGGGAAGAAATGCATAAAGCCTCTTGATATTATATCGGACTCATTTAAATCTAATCAAACGCCTTTTGGTTAAAATACACAGAGTATGAAGGCTGGCTATATGTCCCTTCATGTTTCTGTTTTTAAGCAGTATTAACAATGAAACAAATATCAGAACACATATTCAATGCTTGTATAAAAGCTATTAAATCAATAGATGATAAAACTTTAGAAGATATCTATGGATTCTCATTTTATGTGTATGATGAGAATGATGACCCAAGGTACCCAACATTAACTATTGGATTCAATACCAATACCAATTTTAAAAACGAAATTGACGCTGCTTGGGATGAAAGTGAAGCTAAATGGAATTATGCGTTTTGGCTTCAAAACGAAATAACTGTTTTGGGTAACGAAGAAGATAAAGAAGGGAGAAAAATAATAGAAGACTGGATTTCAAGTATTGGCTTGAATTATACCGACCAAGATGAAGAAAAAGACTTTGATGCTTGTATGGAAAAGGGTGGTGAAATAACAGAAAACTTCGTCAGTATATTAGTCGAGACAGTTCGAGAAATTCATAAGGCTCAAATAACGACAAAACCAATCCTAATTCATGAACTTGAATACTATGACCAGATTAGGGACCAAAATATAGAGGCGAATGGAAAAGAACGTGTGATAGAATTTACAAACTGGATAAATGAAATGTATAATTAGGATGAATCAATTAAAATATTTGCTTTTTCTTTTTTTAAGACAAAATAAATATTGATGACCAAAAATAAGCAGTATTAAAACAGGATTTTGTTTGAACTGCTCTAAGAAAATGCTATATAAAATAGGTCAGGTTTGGTTTTAAATTTAAAAATTTGGCTTGGTTACCCAAAATAAATTGCTCGCCACCTGACCTACTTATATTGACCGTTGAACTAATAATTATAAAAGGTCTGGAAGTGAACTGTATTGAAACGTGTTTTTTGGTAACTAATACTTGTACTCGGAAAGTAATGTGAAAAATACCATCCAACAAAAGATAAAACTGCCTATGAGACCATTAGATTTTACAATAAATTTACTGAATCCAGGATGGTTTGACATATTGACTATCCCGTAAATTTAGAGAAACGAATCTATAAAAGAAACTAGTACACATTGATGTTTTTTTAAGAATTAAGGGATTGTGAAAGTAATAATAGCAGGGGGGAGAAACTTTGATGATTACAAAAAGCTTTTCCGGTTTTGTAATAAAGTATTGTCCAAACAAACAGAAATTGAAATAGTTAGCGGAACTGCTAAAGGAGCAGATAAACTAGGTGAGAAGTATGCAAATGATAGCGGGTATCTGATAAAACGATTTCCTGCTAATTGGAGTAAATACGGTAAAAGTGCGGGATATAGGCGCAATGCACAAATGGCGGAATATGCAGATGCTTTAATTGCTTTTTGGGATGGTAAGAGTAGAGGTACTAAACATATGATAGACCTGGCAAAGCGTGCCAATTTAAAAGTGAGGGTTAGTTATTTTTAAGTGTGGTTAACTTGAATATATAAGCAGGTACTTGTAGGGACTCATTAACAAAATAGTAGAAGGGTATAAAGTAGCCAATACTATATAAAAGCCTTTTATAGAGTATTTAATCTTCAGCTATAAGTATAAAATAGGAAAACTATGGGGATAATTTTATGTCAAGTTCATGGAAAACAAAATTTTTCGAAGGTATGTACGCATATTTGGAAAGAATTTGCAAATAATAACTTTCCCCCCATGCGGAAACTCCCAGGATACGGTGTTAGAGTTTGCGATAAATGTTACGAGGAAAATTATGTTGAAGAACTCCCAAAAATAACTTTTGAACAATTATTAAATTTACCAGAAGAAGCGTATCTCAAACTTAGTGAAACACTTTATCCAAAATATCCAAACTTGAGTGGGAGTATAAAGTGTGTAGAATGTATAAGATACATTGAACTTATTAGTGCTAGAAAAAATAAAAAAGAACCCTCATTTGAACCATTTGAGAATACTTTAATGTATAGAGACACCGAAAAAATTGAGGAACTAAAAAAAGTACTTACAAGTAATTTTAAATTCCCAAAATTTAGAAAGAGTCCGCTCTGTTTTAAACCTACTGATGCATTTTTTATACAAAGTGGAGGGTTTAGCTATCCTTTTTCCATTAAATTCTATTATATAACAGAAAAGAGACACCAAGAAGAAATACTTAAATTAATAGACAATTTCTTTGAGGAAATTCCTCAAAAACAAAGACATATTAGTTTTTATGAATCTGAAAATTGGATAACAGAAAAGGTGAAAATTGGAATAAGAACATACAAGGGAGAAGAAAAGTTACTTTTAGAAAATATAGTGAAATAAAAAAGTAAGCTGTTAACGTAGCATATGATTTGAGTATTGAATGTGTGTATGAAAGACTCGTGTAAAAGATTATAAATAAGCTATGTGATTAGGAAATGTGAATGACTAAATTATAGATAGGTTATTTTATAGTATATGTACCTTGTATAAGCTTAAATTATAAAAAAAATCACAATAAATTCACTGAATTCAGGGTGTTTTAGTACATACATTATCCCATAAATTTGCAGTAATGAATCTATAAAAAGAAAATAATAGACAGCATTATGAAGTCTCTAATATTATAAAGATTTTGAGCTTTGATATTTCAAACTTACAAGTTATTTGAAATTAAGTTAACTCTGAGAATACTTCATGTTGATATAAAATACACAGTATATAAATAGGTCAGATTCGGTTTTGGATTTAAAGGTTTGGCTTGGTTGGTTGACCAAAAATAAGTTGCTTACCGTCTGACCTATTTATATATTCACTTTCATATATTGACAGCTGTAACTATTAATTACAGAAGAGTCGATTCGAATTCTCACATAAGTAATTGTCCATATTAATATAAGTGCTTTACAAAAGGGACAAGGATGATATTAAAAATCAATTGCTAACTCATAAAACTACATAGCATTAAATAAGTCATAATTGAAATTCACTGAATTCAGGGTAGTTTAGTAAATATGCTATTCTGTAGATTTGGAATGATAAATTAATAAAAAGAGAAATAATTCACAAAATATAAAAACACCAAAATGAGCACTCTAATAATAGCAGACGAAACAGTTACGGGAGAGGTTTTAAATAAAATTTCTCTTAAGTTTAATAAAGAATATATCACGGTAGAAGAACTCATTCGAGTTCGAGTAATCACAGAAGTAGAAAAATGGCTTGACTTAGATTGTAGGTTAGTAGTTCCTACAAAGACAGAGAAACTACTTAATCAAAATAGTTTGAAAGCTAAAAAGGATAATATTGATATTGAAAGTCAGATATATATCGCTTTAGGGGCTTTTCAGAAGAATGGTTTTTTCATCATAATTGATGATAAACAAGCTGAAAGTCTTGATCAAGAATTTCTTATCACTAATGATACTAAAGTGTCTTTTTTTAAATTAACTCCATTGGTTGGAGGATAACCGAATATTACATATATGAAAATAGAAGAATTACGAAAAAGGGTAGAATTGTTTAAAACAAAATTTGCTAATAACAAACTGGATCAATTCTCTGACCAGGAAATTAAACATGCGATTCTTGACATCAACGAATGTCTAATTGATTTGATAAAATTTAGAAAAAAAAATGACTATCATTATGAGGAAAGCGAATTATGTGATTATACAGCAGAGTTTAGAAACTCATTAGTAACAAATCTTTCTTCTTACACAGAAGAAGAATGGATTGTTTTACAAAATAGTTTTCTAAAACTTACTACTGTATTAGGAAATACATTTAGAGATCGGTTTTTAACTAATGCTATTATTAAATCTTTAGAAAAATTAGAAAATGGGCTGGGTTCAAAACCTCCTTCAGAAAAAATTATTTCCTTTATATTAAAACTACTTTCCCTCCCTTACTATGCTTCATATAGCATACATCAGAAAGATGCTCAGGCTGTTCGACAGTTTTTAATAAAGTATGGTTATGATGAGCCTTTTCAATTTTATGATACGACTATTGATGATCGTTTAAATAAAATAATTGATTCTATAAAAAATAATAGAAATTTATTTAACAAGACATTCATCTTATTTGCTAGTGCTTTTGACTCTAAGCCATCCGATAAATTTAAGAGAGAGGTTTCAGGATTAATTCAACAAATAGGAGAAGAAACTTATCTTAATGTCGCGAGGCAACTTTTAATGGTATGTGCTGAAAGTGATCCAGTTAGGAAAGATGAAGATGGATTCATTATACGCGGATTTCTAGGTGATACAGAAATATTTCTTCAAGGTTTAATATGGTCATTGGTTTCATATCCTGATGAAAATACGATCAAGTCAATCACTAATATAGCAGAAAAAGCATATGTAAGAATTCGAGTAGATGAATATGAAAGTTGCATTCATGCCCAACGATTAGGGAATATTTGCATTAATGTGTTAGGTGAGATGTGCACAAAAGATTCGCTATTAGGGCTAACGAAGTTACGGCTTAACATTAAGCACAAGGCAGCTCTCAAAAACATAAATAAAAACCTTGAAGCAGGAGCAAAAAAGCATAATATTTCAATAGAGGAAATTGAAGAAAGTGTTTTTCCTGATTTTGATCTGGTGGAGGGTAAGAAGCAAATAAAATTTGAGGATTACACATTAAGAATTGATTTAACAAGTGGAAAAATCATTCAGCAATGGTTCAAGCCAGATGGCTCTACGATGAAAAGTGTACCAAGCATTGTTAAAAATGATGAATCTCTAAGTTCTAGATTAAAAATTATAAAGAAGGAAGCTAAAGAAATTCAAAAGTATTATGGAATTAAAAAGCAGATGATCGATAATCAAATTATCTTAAAAAGATCGATAGATTATCTAGTTTTTAAGAAAGAATATGAAGATCATGGCTTAGTAAGTACCATTACAAAAAAGTTAATCTGGGTTTTTACAAAAGGGGGTCATTCTCAAGAGGCGATTTATATTGATGGGTATTGGGAGAGCAAGGCAGGAGAGCGATTAAATCCAGATAATGAAGTTAAAGTAATGTTTTGGCATCCTATTTATGTAGATGCGAACAATGTATTAGAGTGGCGAGAAAAGATGATTGAGTTGGAGTGGAAACAACCTATTAAACAAGCATTCAGAGAGGTGTATCTATTAACAGATGCAGAACAAACCACTAGAACCTATTCAAATAGAATGGCTGCTCATATTTTGAAGCAACATCAATTCAGTACATTGGCAAAATTAAGGGGTTGGAGTTATTCGTTAATAGGAAGTTACGATGATGGAATTTCTAATGTAATATGTAGTAAGGAACTCAAGAAACATAAAATTAGAGCAGAGTTTTGGATTGATGAATTAAACATGGAAGATGCCTATAATGATAGTGGAATATGGCTGTATGTTACAACAGATCAAGTTAAATTCACTGATGAAAAAGGAGCTTCCATTCCATTGGAAACAATACCAAAGATTGTTTTTTCAGAAGTAATGAGAGATATAGATTTGTTTGTAGGGGTTACTAGTGTAGGAAATGACCCAGAATGGCTGGATAAGAATGGAGAAAGACAAAATACCACAGCCTATTGGAGAGAGTATTCTTTTGGAGACTTAACACAAATAGCAAAAACACGAAAGGAAATTTTACAAAAACTTCTGCCTAGATTGACCAAGTTAAAAGGGAAATCTTCGATAGATGGTCGCTTTTTAATAGTAGAAGGGAAACTTAGAACATACAAAATACATATAGGAAGTGGTAATATTCTTATGAATCCAAATGATGAATACTTATGTATTGTACCAGCAAGATCAGATAAGAAAATAGAAAAAGTATTTGTGCCTTTTGAAGGAGATCGAGGTCTTTCTATTGTGTTGAGTAAAGCTTTTTTATTGGTAGAAGACAATAAAATTAAGGATTCCACCATAATAAGTCAAATTAGTATTACTTAGAATAAAAATATCTTTTAAAATAAAATATGATTTCTAGGGTAAGAGGTGTTGATATAAAGCCCCTTGGAAAAGAAGTGTAAAATAGAAGAGTCCTTATTAAGATGTGATATAAATAAATTCACTGAATTCAGGGTAGTTTAGCATATATGCTATCGTGTAAATTAGCAGTAACAAACCCTAATAAATAAAAGAAATGAAAGAAATAGGAGAAATAAAGGAAGTAAAAGGAATAGAAGAAATACGTAAGCATATTGGGATACACCAAATTAATCTAGCTGGGACAAATAAAGAGCTAGAATTACAGGATGCTATGCCTATTTTTATTTTTGATTACTTATCAATGAGCAAGCCCTTACGTACCCGATTGGCAATCCACACCTGTGAACTGAGTGGTAATAAATTTGGTTCACTCGATATGATTTGGGTTGATGGATATGATAAGATACTAAAGGAAGATTTAAGCTCTTTGGAAAATGATAGTAATTTTTGGTTTTGGGATAGTAACGGCCTTATTCCTTTTGCTTATATAGGTAAGGGAGCAGAAAAAGGACCTTTTAGTGAACATGAGGGTGTTTTGTTTTTAGATGCAACAAATAATTTCAGATTTGAAGAAAATCATACGGGATTTGAAGACATGCCAATTGTATTGTTTCATGTTGAAAAAGATAATGAGAAACTAGTGCCCATTGCCGATAATTTTAAAGCTTTAAAAATTGTTAAAAATAAAACGGACCGTCAGCTTTCTGAACAAATAAAACAAGAAGGAAATGCATTATTTGGAGAAGGCGATTTTGAAGCTGCAGCCGAAAAGTTTTATGAGGCTATACAAGCAGATTACACAAATCCGAATCCCTATAATAATTTGGGAATGATTTCTCAAGCTACTAGAGATTATTGGGACAGAGGGGAAACTTTTTTTCAATTGTCTTTTTTGGTAGATCCCAAATATACTGATGGCATGAGAGGATATAGTGGTTTTCCAGCTAGTAGGGGGGATTTTGAAGGAGCAATAAAAATTATGACAAAATGTGTTGAGATCGAAAAATCAGCATTAAATTATGCTATTTTAAGTCGTTTTTACTTGGATAGTGGTGATATAGAAAACGCAAAGAAATTTTATAAAGAAGGTGCTCAAATTGATCCAAACCATCCTAAATTACTTGAAGTAGAAGAAAGCCTAGAAGAGCATTCCTTTTAATGTTATCAAAAAATAATAAAGAGGAGGGCTAAAAAGTAATTTATTTTGTCATCCAGAGTGGAGCGGAGAATATTATTAATATGTAAACCATAACATTAAAATTATGAGAGATTCTTCATTTCCTGCTCGTCCAGTAGGCAGGCATTCTGAATGCCACTTTTTAGCCCCCTCTTTTTATTATGAGCGGTATTAGAAAAAAGGAATTAAATTTCTTCGAATTAATAGCCCGTTTAGTATAGCCTTTATCTTGTTAATTATGACTATTGGGTAAAAGGTTATATAAATTTTGGGTATATCCTTAAAAGTCCAATCTAATTTTAGGAAAGGCCTCTTTTCCGCGAGTCAATTTATCAAGTCATACCTTGCCTGTATCAAAAAGAACTAAAACTGTGATGAGGTTCCTGAGATTTCTTGTAATGAAGACCCTTAACAGTTTTTGTACTTATCATTTAAACCGATCTTTTGAGAAATCATAGGAATGATTTTTTCTAGACGCTTTTGTTTTGTTGCTTCTCGCTTTGCACTACCTATATAGTCGCAATATTCTCGTTGTTTGTAAGGAGACAAAGCCACAAAACTATTTTTTATTTTTTTATTTTTCGCTAATAACTCCTTTAATTCTTTAGGAATAACGGTCTCTTTTTTACTACGATCTGGTTTTATTTCTTTGCCCAACTTCTGATTTTCAATAGACTCCTTAACGTAAGCCAAGACTGTATGTTTATCTATTTCAGAAATAGATTCAAAGCGCATTTGTCTTAATGCTTTCGTTTTATTTTCTTGAGCGTTTACAAGTAAGTTGTGCTCATCTTTTAAAAACACGCCATTGAAAAACCAAATACCGAAATGATTTTTAAATGCTCCTAAACCCAAAACATTTTTATTATTTATAGTATAAACTGGAGCGTTCCATTTTACAGTTTCAATACATTCGGTTGTATTAATAATATCCCGTAACATGATTAATGCGTCACTAAAATGTGCATGTTCCTCAATGTATTCTTCAACGGAATAGATTTTTTTCATTTGTTATCTTAAAACCCTGTTTAACAGCCAATAATTTAAATTAATGTGATGACTAAGTTAATAAAAAAGAAAAAGCTGTCAAGAATATAATAACAAATATCCCTGACAGCTTTAAAACTGATTATAATTTTTTTAGTATTAATTTTTACGAAGAAAAGTACTGACTTCAATAGCAACATCCTCCCATGTTTTACTCACACCATCAGGTCCCTTGTGCAAATCAAAACATGCTTTGTTTATCGATTCTAAAGCACCTAAAGCATCCCAATCTTTAAGGTTCATAGTGCCAGTCATACTTACACGTCTTTCATCGGTTATGTTAACTTCTAAAGGTAAATCATTAGTAACGCCATTCATGGTAATTGAAGCAACACAGGCATTATTGGCATACTTAATAGTACCTTTTAAAAACTCAGTATCTAACATGGCACCAAAGAAAAACTCTTTTAATTTCGCATCACGGCTTTCATCTTTAGTAAACAGGCTACTAACAGGAATCGAAAAACTTAAATTATTTAGAGCTTCTTGAGCCGTAGCTCCTTCTTTATTATCAAAATTTAGAGTGGCAAACTCGCCACCTACAGCCTTCTTTTCAGTAGTCTTGTAAGCAGTCCATTTTACTGATGTAGCTTCTGGTTTTATTACAAATTTTTCTGCAGTTTCTACCTGGGCAGGGGCTTCTGTTTTAGTTTCTTTTTTTTCTTGTTTACAAGCGGTAGTTCCTAAAGAAATAAGTACTAATAAGGCAATTAATTTTTTCATTTTTTTGAATTTTTTAGAGATGTGAAATTAAGCAATAATAATCGAATTGCAAATATTCGCTATGACATATATCATATTTTTAAAGCACTCTACACTGTACTTTTGAAATGTAAATGTTAGGTATGTTAAATTCATTAGTAAATAAGTATAATATTGCAGGGCCTCGCTATACGAGTTATCCAACGGTTCCTTACTGGAATAATGAGACCTTTTCCTTAAAGAAATGGAAATCATCTTTAATAGAATCCTTTGAAGAAAGTAATTCTAAAGAAGGCATAAGCCTTTATATTCACTTACCATATTGCGAAAGTTTGTGTACGTTTTGTGGATGCAATAAGCGTATTACAAAACAGCACGGTGTGGAGTCTCCATATATAAATGCTGTTTTGAAAGAATGGGATTTGTATTTGGAATTATTTGATGAAAAACCAATAATCAAAGAATTGCATTTAGGTGGTGGTACACCAACTTTTTTTAGTCCTGAAAATTTAAAGTTATTGATTAATGGCATTTTAAAACAAGCAATTCTGGCTAGTGAGTACGAATTTAGTTTTGAGGGACATCCTAATAATACGACTCGGGAGCATTTACAGGCACTTTATGATGTTGGCTTCAGACGGGTAAGTTATGGTGTTCAGGATTACAACGAAACAGTGCAAAAAGCGATTCATAGAATCCAGCCTTTTGAGCATGTGAAGCAAGCTACCGATATGGCCAGAGCTATTGGTTATACATCGGTTGGGCATGATATAATTTTCGGTCTGCCTTTTCAAACTTTAGGCCATGTAAAAGAAACCATTTTAAAAACAAAAGCATTATTGCCTGATAGATTGGCATTTTACAGCTATGCCCATGTACCATGGATTAAAGGTAATGGACAACGTGGTTTTAATGATTCCGATTTGCCTTCTGCCGAATTGAAAAGACAGCAATACGAATTAGGTAAGCAACTACTTTTTGAAGTTGGCTATAAAGAAATAGGAATGGATCATTTTGCATTAACTACAGATTCATTATATGAGTCGATGGTAAATGGTAATTTACATAGAAACTTTATGGGGTATACAGCCTCAAAAACTCAGGCAATGATTGGTTTGGGCGTATCATCAATTAGTGATAGTTGGTACGGGTTTGCTCAGAATGTTAAAAGTATTGAGGCTTATTATGATTTATTAAAGAATAATATTTTACCAGTTTACAGAGGACATATTCTTAATGAAGAAGACTTAATTATAAGAAAACATATCCTTAATTTAATGTGCCGTTTTAAAACAACATGGGATCAAAATAGCCTTTATTTTGATGAGATATCAGAGGTTGTTTCCCGATTACAGGAGATGAAAATTGACGGATTACTCAATATTGGTTCAAATACCATTGAGGTGACTAAAAAAGGTCAGCCATTTGTTAGAAACATTTGCATGGCTTTCGATTTATTACTGCAGAGAAAACAACCAGATACCCAATTGTTTTCAATGACGGTTTGACTAAAAAGACCTTGATGCTTAGTGAAACAAGTGTCTTTTAAAATTAACTTTTTCCTTATGAGGAAATATAAACCTACAAAATTATGAAGAAGATTATTGTACCAATTGATTTCTCAGAACATTCGGAGTATGCTTTAAAAACAGCTGCTAGATTAGCTAAAAAGAACAATGCCGAATTATTAGCATTGCATATGTTGGAAATGTCTGAAGTCATGCTTACAGCTAGTGGAGAGGAACCTCAAAAAATAATTTATTTTTTAAAATTAGCAGAACAAAGGTTTGAGGATTTTCTTAAAAAAGATTATTTAAAAGATGTAAAAGTGATACCGATTGTTAAACATTTTAAGGTGTTTAGTGAAGTTAATGAAATAGCGCAAAAGTACGATGCAGATCTTATTGTCATGGGGTCTCATGGCGCCAGTGGTGTTAAAGAATTTTTTATAGGCTCTAATACCGAGCGTGTTGTAAGACATGCAGATATTCCAGTATTGGTGGTTAAGAATGATCTCCCTCAAATTAATTTTGAAGTGATCGCTTATGCCTGCGATTTTTTAGAAGAATCTATTGAAGCTTACCAAAGAGCAGTTAAAATGTTTGAGAAAATGGGGGCCAGGTTGTATTTGGTTTATGTGAATTTACCAAACGATAAGTTTAGAAATTCTTTAGAAATAGAACGATTAGCGGTTAATTTTTTCACGAAGGCAGACGGAAATTTAGATAGAATGGACGCTGTTTATCATACATCAGATTATACTGTTGAGGATGGTATTTTAAACGCTTCAATAAAAATAGGAGCAGATTTAATTGCTGTTCCAACACATGGAAGAAAAGGTTTGGCTCATTTTTTCCAGGGAAGTGTGGGGGAAGATGTAGCTAATCACTCAACCCTACCAGTAATAACGTTTAAAATTTAAGTTAATAGTTAGCCATTTATTTTTGAGAACAGGCGATCTAATGGGGTTAATTTTAGGTCGTCTGTTTTTTTTAACCCGTATTATGCATTAGAACTTCGTCATGAAGGTTGAAAATGCAATAAAATCTAGTGTATTATTAATTTCAGCATAGCACGGCTATGGTTACATTAAAAAATACAGTAAAACGTTAGATTTTGCAGTGATTTCAATTTGTAATAGATTTTCTAATGTATAATGCGGGTTTAATTAGGTTTTTCTGAAACAGGAAAACCAAATAATAGAAAAAGAGAAATCTTTATTTTGTCATCTAATTTGTTTTTAAGTATAGTAAAAGCTTTAGTAATATGTGCTTCTACTGTCTTAATGGAGACATTTAAATATTCAGAAATTTCAATATTCGTAAGACCTTCTTTTTTACTAAGTGAAAAAATTTGTTTGCATTTAGGAGGTAACTTTTCTACCTCTTTGGTTACTAATTGTATTATTTCTTCAAGTGTTTTTTCGTCTGTTTTTTCCACTTCTTGATGCAGGGATTCATAGTATTTCATTTGTAAAAGCATCATGGCTTTATCTTTTTTATAAGTGTTTACAAACTCATTGTATACAGACTTATAAAGAAAACTTTGAATAGTAAATTTGTGATTTAACTTTTCGCGATGCTGCCAAGTTCTTAGAAAAACGTTTTGGACAATATCTTGTGCTAAACTGTGATCATCTACTAAGGTTAAGGCATATGCATGTAGTCTTCTGTGGTACGTATCTAGTAAAAACATGTATGCTTTTTCCTCTCCTTTTCTTAAGGCATTAATGAGTGTCTTATTTTCTTTTAAATCCATGACTAAAAACTATGTGAAAAATGATAATATAACTCGCGAAATAATGCGAATTTAAAAATTTTTTTAATAAAATGTTAGGGTATTGATATTTTGTCTTGTATTATATTAAGAAAATAAGATTTAATGACTACTCCTGAAGTTAAGACTTTATTGATTAAATTTATTAATAAGTATGCCAATGGTAAAGAGTTGGATACACTTAATACTTGGGTTTCAGATTCTGTTAATGACCATATTTTCGATAAATTTATAAAGACACATTACGCCATTACTGTTAGTATGAACAACCCAGATCCCAGTGAAATTAGAGCGCGCTTGCTTAAAGAAATAAGGAAAGATAAAAAAAATATTTATAGGAAAAGAGTCAAATCAATATTTAAGTATGCTGCTATATCAGTTCTTTTTATTGGTCTAGGATGTTTTTTTCAACATGTTTTTTCAAAACAAGAAACGAATAATATCGTTGTCCCAAAAGAAGAGTTAATAACACTTGAACTTGAAAATGGAAATATTCAAGTAATTTCAGAGGACGGTACTTCAACTGTTGTAGATGCCAATGGAAATGTGGTTGGGGCTCAGCATGGAAATAAATTAGTTTATGAAAATGACGATGATATTCAAGCGTTGGTTTATAATAAATTAACAGTGCCCTATGGTAAAAGGTTTGATTTAATTTTATCTGATGGTACAACGGTCTTTTTAAATTCTGGTAGTTCTATAAAATACCCTGTGAAATTCATTAAAGGATTTAATCGACAAGTTTTTCTAAACGGAGAAGCTTTTTTTGATGTGGCAAAAGACAAATCTCATCCTTTTATTGTAGATACAAAAGAGTTAAACGTACAAGTTTTAGGCACGAAATTTAATGTGCAAACTTATCAAGAAGACTCTAATATAGATGTTGTTTTGGTAGAGGGGCGTGTAGGTATGGATTCTCAAAAAACACTTGATTATAAAGAAAACGAAGTTGTTCTAGAACCAGGTTTCAAAGGGTCTTTTAACAAAATGCAGAGAAGCATTACAACTAAAAAAGTTAATACATCTATTTATACGTCTTGGATGAAAGGAACGGTTGTTTTTAGGAATACACCGTTAAAAGAAATTGTAAAAAGATTAGAGCGTCTATACAATGTTTCGATTACTATAAATAATGAAGATTTTATAGATAATGAGAATTTTAATGCGAGTATTGAAGTCGATAATGAATCTATAGAACAGGTTTTAAATTACTTTAATAAAGTATATGAAATAGAATATGAAATTATTAACAATGAAATTTTAATTAACTAATTAAATAACTAAACTATATGGATTAAACTCACCCTTTTTTTATTACTTAATTGTTTTATTATAAAAAAGATTGAGGAATGCAGCAACATCCCTCAATCTAAATAAGGCAATTCATTTACAAAAACAAATTACCAAACAAATATTTTTGAAGTATGAAAAAACAACTCAATCCCAATGTTATTGTACCTTGGGGAACCAAACTTAATTTAAAAATGAAGTTATCACTTCTTTTTCTTTTAACAACTGCACTGTCACTACAAGCTACCACGACTGTGCATTCACAAAAAAATAAGATCACTCTAAATTTAAATAATGCTACGATTTCCTCTGTTATTGATGAAATTGAGGCTAATTCAAAATTTAAATTTCTTTTTAGGACAAATGTAGTAAACTTAGAGAGAAAAATATCAATTAATGCTCAAAAAGAAGACATTAGCAGTGTCCTTAATCGAATATTTGAGAATACAAAGACTTCTTTTGAGATTGATAATCGAAAAATATTACTGTATAAATCTAAGAAAGAGGCTATACCAGAAGATGAAGTTTCTATAGTCGAACAGCAAATAGAAGTTAAGGGTACCATTGTTGATGAACAAGGGCTACCACTACCAGGAGCCAGTATCGTAGAAAAAGGAACTGCCAATGGCGTTACAACAGATTTTGATGGAAATTTTACAATAAGACTAAAGGGAGATAATCCTGCGTTAGTGATTTCTTACGTTGGCTATTCGACACAAGAAATTGTAATAGGAGACAAAACCCAATTAAGTATCAAAATGCAATCAGATTCTGCTGCTTTAGATGAAGTCGTTATTGTTGGATATGGAACGCAAAAAAGGGAAACAGTTACGGGTTCGGTAGCAACTGTAAAGGGGAGAGAATTGGTTAAATCGCCATCTGTTAACCTTACAAACACACTTGCTGGTAGGGTTTCAGGATTGTTTGTTACACAGGCTGGAGCAGAACCAGGATTTGATGATGCTGAAATCACAATTAGGGGAACCAATACGTATAACAACTCTGGTGCCTTAGTAGTTATAGATGGAATTCCTGATAGAGATGGCGGGTTGGGTAGAATAAACCCTGCAGATATAGAAAATGTATCTGTATTAAAAGATGCCTCTGCCGCAATTTATGGAGCAAGAGCAGCAAATGGGGTTATACTCGTAACAACCAAAAAAGGCAAAGTAGGAAAAACTAAAGTAACCTATTCATTTAATCAGGGATGGGCGAGTCCAACACAAATCCCCGATATGGCCAATGCTGCGCAATATGCAGAATTAGTTAATGAATTGAGAATTTATGAGCTACCATCATCCGAATGGCAACCAGCGTATAATGGCTTTACTTCTACGGGATCTTATACACAACCAGGAGGAAATGTGGTGAATGCACCTTGGACTCCTGAAGACATAGAATTATTTGGAAATGGACAAGATCCTTGGGGGCATCCTAACACCGACTGGTTTGATGAAACTTTTAAAAATGCAGCACCACAACAAAAGCATACTATACAAATGTCTGGAGGTAGTGAAAATATTCAGTATTACACTTCTTTAGGGTATTTAAATCAAGATGCTATCTATAAAAATTCTGCAACTGGTTACGAGCAATATGATTTACGATTAAATTTAAATGCAAAAATTAGTGAGCACGTTAAATTTAGTTTAGGCGTTATGGGGAGAGAAGAAATAAGGAATTTACCAACCGAAAATGTCAATGATATTTTTAGAATGTTAACAAGAGGTAGACCTACCGAAGTGGCTTATTGGCCAAACGGGCTTCCTGGTCCAGATATTGAAAATGGGCAACAACCAGTAGTAATTACCACTAGTGCTACAGGATACGACAGGGAAAAAAGAGATTATCTGCAAACTAACGGTGTTTTAGATATAGATATTCCATGGGTTGAAGGTTTGTCTGTACAAGGTTCTGTGGCCGTTGATAAGAGTTTTAGTAACCAAAAAGTATGGAGAACACCATGGACCTTATACGGATGGGACGGCACTTCTTTAGGGGCGGATGGTTTACCAGTATTAGTACCTGGTCAAAAAGGGCCACCAGAGCCTAACCTGACACAAAGTACAGCAAATACGTTAAATATATTCCTAGGAGCCAATATAAAGTATGCACGTGGTTTTGGGGATCATAATTTTGCTTTTCTGGCAGGAACTAACAAAGAAACCACTGAATTTGAGGGATTCAATGCCTTTAGGAGATATTTTATATCACCAGTAATTGATGATTTGTTTGCAGGTGGTGATGCGGAAAAAGATAATGGCGGATTCTCCGATAGAGCTGCACGATTAAATTATTTTGGACGTGTTAACTATGATTATAAAGAAAAATACTTATTAGAATTTTTATGGAGGTATGATGGTTCATATTTGTTTCCTGAAAATAGTAGATATGGATTTTTTCCAGGAGTTTCTGCTGGGTGGGTGCTTACTAAGGAGAGCTTCTTGGAGAATAGTTCATTCATAAACTTTTTAAAATTAAGAGGATCGTGGGGGCAATTAGGAAATGATAAATTTGATGATTCAGATTTTCCGTTAAATCAATATTTAGCGACATATGGTTTTAATTCTTACTTCATTAATAATAGTGAAGTAACAACTCTAGCAGAAACCAAGGTGCCAAATAGTGCTATAACTTGGGAGATAGCGCGAAATGTCAACATAGGTATCGAAGCAAAGTTTTTAGATCATAAATTAAGTTTAGAATTTGATGTGTTTTCTAATAAGAGGTCTAAAATCCTAACACAGCCTTCTGCATCTTTACCTAGTTTAAGTGGTATTACGCCACCTAGGCAGAACATTGGGGAAGTAGAAAACAAAGGGTTTGATTTTTATTTAGGGTATAGCGATAATATAGGAGATTTTACCTATAGTGTTAGTGTAAATGGCGGTTATGCTAAGAATAAAATATTATTTAATGATGAAGCAGAAGGCGCTCCTCTATGGCAAAGACAGACAGGAAATAGTATTAATTCTTTCTTGGTTTATGGCTATGATGGCGTATTTGCTACGCAAGCTGATATTGATGCAGAAACATTGGATTATTCTGCACTTACAAATAACCTGAGGCCTGGAGATATGAAGTTTGTAGATTATAATAACGATGGAGCCATTACACCAGATGATAGGTTTAGAACCAACAAAAATATTACTCCAACGTTTACTGGTGGTTTAAATATAAATGCAGGATATAGGAATTTTGATCTTAGCTTGTTCTTTCAAGGAGCTACAGGAGGTAGTATTCCTCTAGCATTTACAGAAGCAGGTACTATAGGTAACTTTACAACAAGTACTTATAATAATAGATGGACAGTGAATAATCCTAGTTCCGTACACCCAAGAATTACAAATAGAGCCGATCAATATTTTAGCCAAGGCAATACATATTGGCTAGAAAATACCAATTATTTAAGATTAAAAAACTTGGAGTTCGGTTATACCTTTCCTGAAGCAGTTATTGGCAAAATGGGAATTACCAATTTAAGGTTTTATATAAGTGGCTCTAACTTATTTACTATATCAAATACAACATTTGACCCTGAAGGTATTAATAATTCAGGTAGAGATTACCCTAATTCAAAAATAATTAATACAGGGTTTACGATCACATTTTAAATAAATAATTAAAAAATATACATATGAAAAGTTATAATTTTATATGCGTTCTGGTTTTAATATTTCTTACAACCAGTTGCAACGATGATTTTGTTGATATTACTCCTTTGAGTGAGGTTTCAGAATCTAGTATATGGACGGACGCAGGTTTAGCAGAAGCTGCAGTTACCAATGTATATGTTGGTTTAGGCCAAGGAGGATATGGTACAGAGATGTTAGCTTCTGCAACAGACGAATCTTTGTACACACATTCAGGATCGGGGCTAAACGTAGTAAATGAGTCTCGTGCAAACTCTGCTAATGTTGGATGGATAAAGGGCGAAAATAGTTGGTCAAACATGTATGCTGCCATCAGAGATGCTAATTTAGCCATAGAAGGGTTAGAAGGAGGAGACATAAATAACGATAACTTAAGGGATCGGTTGATGGGAGAAGTGAAATTTTTAAGAGCTTACTACCATCATCAATTAGTACGATTTTATGGAGGAGTCCCCATTGCAGACAGGACATTTACTTTGGATGACGATTTTAATATTTCAAGAAATACTTTTGAAGAATGTGTAGAATTTATTGTAGCAGAGTGTGACGAAGCTTTTGATTTGTTGGATGGTAAAGATTTAGAGTCGGGAAGAGCAACTGCCGGAGCGGCATTGTCTCTTAAAGCGCGCATCTTATTATATGCAGCAAGTGATCTTCACGATATTACAACGGCATCTGGAAACTCTTCTTTAATTTCTGGTTATGCCAATCAAGATTTATTGGGCTATACATCGGGAGATCAACAGACAAGATGGGATAGAGCAAAAAACGCATCAAAAGCAGTTTTAGATTATACCAGTGGGTACAAGTTTGGTTTAGGAAGCCCTGTTTCTTTTGATGAAGCAAAAGATAATTACATGAATGTGTCTACTGCTCGAAATGGAGGAGAAGCCGATATATTATGGGAAAGACAATTTATTGAAGCTGCAGGAAGCAATTGGGGAGGTAGAAGATTTGGTTTATTCCATGGTCCTAATGGCTATCATAATTGGGCAGGAAATACGCCAACTCAAAATCTTATAGATGCTTACGCCATGGATGATGGTTCGGATTTCGATTGGGACAATCCTGATCATAGTAGTCAACCATACGAGGATAGAGAAGCGCGGTTTTACGCAACGATGCTATATGATGGCGCGGATTGGAAACCAAGAACACCAGATGTGGCCGACAGGGATCCAGCAAATCAAGTACAGACAGGAACTTACGAGATATTAGATGGTAATGGAGCTGTTGCCACCCATTTCGGATTAGATACTAGACAAGGGCCTATAGAGGATTGGAACGGAACCAGGACAGGTTATTATGTTAGAAAATTTATAGAACCTGATCCTACACACGTAGACCAAACAGATTTTCAATCGATACCGTGGCCATTTTTTAGATATACTGAAGCTGTATTTAATTATGCAGAAGCCTGTATGGAAACAGGAAATGAAGATGAGGCAAAAGCTTGGTTGAACCAAATAAGATATAGAGCTGGTTTACCCGCTATAACAGCTACAGGAACAGAATTAGTTGAAGCATATAGACGTGAGCGTCAAGTAGAATTATCTTATGAAGAACACAGATACCATGATGCTAGAAGGTGGATGATTGCTGAAGGAACCATAGGAGCTCCAGCAGGTATTATTAACATTTCAGGTACTTTAAAACCAGGTGCAAATGTTACGCTATATGCATATGATACAGATAATTATGATTATACATACACGCCTGGAGTTATTGACCCAGGTTTTGAAAATAGATTGTGGCTGGATAAAAGTTATTTTTTACCAATTACAAATGATGAGTTACAAGCCAATACTAGTTTGGTTCAAAACCCTGGATATGAATAAGTCGTTAGTTTAGTTTTTTATTAAACGACTCAATATCATTTTTTTAGTGACTTTGGGTCGTTTTCTTTCTTTATTATAAATTGAGAATCTAAGTTGAAAATGAGTTTTAGATGAAAAAGAATAAGTACATCTGCATATTTATGTTTGTAGTCCTATTGGGTTGTACAAAAAAATATCGGCTTACTGGATTGGATTCAGAAAATGAAGCAATTTTCACCAAACTCTCTAAAGAAGAAACAGGCATTGATTTTTCTAATGAATTAAATGAAGATATTAAATATAATGGTCTGCAATATGAGTACTATTATAATGGTAGTGGTTTAGCCGTTGCCGATTTTAATAATGATGGGTTAAAGGACTTATTTTTTGTATCTACTTTAAAGCAGCATAAATTATTTCTAAATCAAGGAAATTTAAAGTTTGTAGATGTAACAAGACTTTCAGGAATATTATATAGACAAAGGTTTTCGGGGGGTGTTACCATTGTAGATATAAATAACGATGGCTGGATGGATATTTATATTTCTAATTCTGGAAAATATAAAGACAAGGAAAAAAGAAAGAATAAGCTCTATATAAATAAAGGTGCAACTTCAGAATATAAAATACCAACCTTTTCAGAACAAGCCAATAAATATGGATTGGATATATCTGATTGCTCTACGCAAGCCACTTTTTTTGATTATGACAAAGATGGTGATCTAGATATGTTTTTATTAAATCATTACCCAACAAACTACCCTGCAACCAAGGCCATCTCAGAACTGTTAACTATGGATGGGTCGGTCTCTAATGATAGATTGTTCCGAAATGATAATAACTATTTTACAGATGTAAGTAAGCAGGCAGGAATCATACATAATCGTTTGGAGTATGGTTTAGGTATTGCTATTGGCGATGTAAATAATGATACTTGGCCAGATATATATGTTTCTAATGATTACTTGGGTAAGGATCATTTATACATGAACAATACGGACGGCACTTTTACAGATAGAATTTTAGAAGCAACTAATAATATTTCCTTTTTTGCCATGGGTAACGATATGTCTGATATAAACAATGACGGTTGGTTGGATATTATGACAGTAGATATGATGGGAGAAAGCAATTATGATATAAAAACGAGTATGAGTGGTATGAATCCTGCGAGTTTTCATGAAGCTGTAGATCTTGGTTTACACCATCAATATATGTATAACACATTGCAAATAAACTTGGGGTATTTAAACAAAAACAACACACCAATTTTTTCTAATATAGCGCAATTGGCAGGTGTATCAAGAACAGATTGGAGTTGGGCACCATTGTTTTTTGATATGGATAATGACGGTCTTAAAGACCTATTTGTTTCTAATGGTATAAAAAGAGATTTCCGAAATAACGACTTTGTAAACTATGTCAATAAGAAGCAAGATACCATTCACCATAAGAAAAAATTTGAAGCTAAAAAGTACATATCAGATGTATTGGAAAAGATGCCAACAAGAAAAAAAGAGAATTTTTTCTTTAAAAATAGAGATGGACTTCAATTTTCTAAAATGAACGAAGTTTGGGGAGACCAGATGTTAACAAGTTCTAATGGTGCGGTTTATGCAGATTTAGATAACGATGGCGATTTAGAGATTGTTGTGAATAATACAGATGACGAAGCTTTTATATTAAAAAATAATTCAAAAGAGCTAGGACTTGGGTATTCTTTGTCAGTTAGATTAAAAGGAACTCCAAAAAATAGAGATGGTATAGGCGCTCGAGTTATTGTAACAACACCAAAAGAAACACAGACTCAAGAATTATATTTTTCAAGAGGCTTTATGTCCGCGATGTCTAGAGATTTACATTTTGGTTTGGGAATGTCATCAAAAGCAGCTGTTGAGATCTTGTGGCCAGATAACAAACATCAGGTTTTAAAAAATGTAGATGCCAACCAATTGTTAACCTTGGATTACAAAGACGCCACAGCCAAGTCTAAACAAGAAAAAGTGAAATCAGCGAAGCCTATCTTTTCAAAAGTGATTATTGAAGGATTGGATTACGAGCATGAAGAGAATAATTTTGATGATTTTTCCAGAGAAAGTCTATTGCCTCATAAAATGTCTAACGAAGGTCCTTCTCTAGCTGTTGGAGATATAAATGGTGATGGTCTGGATGATATTCATGTAGGTGGAGCGGCTACAATGGCTGGTGTGATATATGTACAAAACAACAATGGTACTTTTAAGCAAACTAATACAGGTTTGATGGATAACGAATCGGGTCACGAGGATGTAGCATCAGAATTTATAGATATAGATAATGATAACGATTTAGATCTATATGTGGTAAGTGGTGGCAATGAATATGATGATGGGACCCTCTTACTAGAAGATAGACTTTATGTTAACGACGGTAAAGGGAACTTTAAAAAAGCTTTAAACATACTTCCAAAGATAGCAATAAGTGGCTCTTGCATAAAAGCGGTAGACTATGATAATGATGGCGATAAAGATTTATTTATAGGGGGGAGGCAAGTTCCTGGAAAATACCCAGCACCAACAAAGAGTTACTTGTTACAGAATAATAGTGTAGATGGAAAACTTTTGTTTAATGAAATTGAAGGAGAAATAAATAGTACATGGCAAAAGTTGGGTATGGTCACAGATGCCGAATGGGTAGACCTTAATAATGATAGTTTTTTAGATTTAGTCGTTACGGGAGAGTGGATGCCCATACGCGTATTCGAAAATATAAAAGGAAAAGATTTTGTTGAAAAAACAGCGGCATACGGATTTAAAAATACACATGGTTGGTGGTACAGTCTTGCTGTTTTTGATAAGGATAATGATGGGGACAAGGATATATTAGCAGGTAATTTAGGACTCAATTATAAATATAAGGCAAGCAATGAAGCGCCTTTTGAAGTGTATGCGAGTGATTTTGATGAATCGGGAAGTAATGATATCGTTTTAAGCTATTATGACGATAAAAAGCTGGTACCAGTTAGGGGGCGAGAGTGTTCATCCAGACAAATGCCCTTTTTAAAAGAAAAATACCCTACATATGATGCCTTTGGAAAAGCAACAGTAAATGATATTTTTAATGAAGATCAACTAAAAAAATCAATACATTTAAAATCTAATACGTTTGCAACGACGATGTTTGAAAATAAAGGAGGGCGTTTTTTATCAAAACCAATGGAAAATGATATCCAATTTTCTTCAGTTAACGATATTTTAATAGATGATATAGATAATGATGGAAAAATAGATGTTGTAATGGCGGGAAACCTTTACGGTTCAGAAGTAGAAACACCTAGAAATGATGCTGCTTACGGCATATTTTTAAAAGGAAAACCTACTGGCGAATTTAAGACGATTAAAGCTAATGAAAGTGGATTAATGATTAACGGAGAAGTGAAGTACCTTAAAACGATTACTATTAATAAACGTAAAAATATCATCGTTGCGAAAAATAACAAAGCTCTTGAGATTATAGCTATTAATCCATAATTTATTAATATATAATGAAGTGTCTAAGTGTAAAACAGTTTAATAAAAGAAAAGATAAATACTAAAATATGATGATACCTAATTTTATCAATAAAATAAAAAAGAGCTTGTTCAAGATAGCTTATGTCACTTTTTTACTAGCATTTTGTACTACCACAAAAGCGCAGCATATCCCTTACCTTAAAAAGGGAAACAATAAGACACAGCTTATTGTCGATAACAAACCGTTTCTTATGCTAGCTGGAGAACTGTCCAATTCTGTTAGCGGCAGTGTGGAACTAATGTCTGCAGGAGACAATTACATACCCAGAAAGGTCTATGCCATGGTAAATGGTAGCCTAGGTAACGATACAGCGTACGACATGACATATAAAGGTTCCGTTTGGCAGCAAATGACAGATCTAAATGTCAATACCGTTCTGGCAGCAGTTTCTTGGCAGATGATAGAGCCTGTAGAGGGCCAGTTCGATTTTTCAGTCGTAGATGCCATGATTGAAGGTGCCAGAGAAAAAAATCTAAAACTAATCCCCTTGTGGTTCGGGTCATGGAAAAATGGTATGTCGGGCTATGCGCCTCTATGGCTCAAGAAAGACTACATAAGATTTCCAAGAACAAAGATAAAGGATAAAGGCAGTGTAGAAGTGGTCTCTACCTTTAGTGAAGAAGCCCTGAAGGCAGATGCCAAGGCTTTTGCGGCACTTATGAAGCATATCAAAGAAGTAGATAGCAAGCATAGGACCGTCATCATGGTTCAGGTAGAAAACGAGGTGGGTATTCTTGGAGATTCCAGAGACCGTTCAAAAGTGGCAGAAAGAGCATTTAATGACCCCGTGCCACAAAAATTGATGGATTACCTAATTAAGAACAAAAAAACTCTAGTAGGTGAATTAGATACTTTGTGGGCCTCAACAGGGTACAAGAAATCAGGAAATTGGACAGAAGTTTTCGGTGAAAGTGTCTGGACAGATCTGGTATTCACATCATGGCAATACGCAACTTATATAAACCATGTTGCCAAAAAAGGAAAGGAGGCATATAATCTACCCATGTTTGTTAATGCGTGGCTGGAGTACCCAGACCGTCCAAACCCAGGAGGGTTCCCAACAGGAGGTCCGCTACCAAGAGTTATGGATGTATGGAAAGCCGCTGCACCAGATATCGATTTTATGAGCCCCGATATATACGGGAGCAATTTTGTTGAATGGTGCGACCGCTATACGCAACAGGGAGACCCACTGTTTGTGCCCGAAACCTGGTGGAACAAACCAGAATATGTAGCATACATGCTTTATGCCATTGGTAATTACAATACGTTAGGTGTTGCACCCTTTGGGATTGATCGTTTAGATCCAGAAGCGCACCAAATGCTAACAGAAATGTATCGAGCAGTAGAATATTTATCTCCTCAAATATTAGAAAGTCAAGGTGATAAAAATAAAATAAGGGCATTCCTAATAGATAGGGACAACCCATTTGTTGAATTTGAGATGGATGATTATTACGTAAAGGCCAGACTGTATTCCAGACGAGGAAAAATAAAAGTAGACGAGGCTCATGGTCTAATTTTAAAAACAGGAAAAAATACTTTTACAATTTTAGGAAGTAGAGCGGTTGTAGCTTTTCGCCCCAAAAATTCAAATAATGAAAAAGCAGGACTGGGCATAGTCAGTGAATATGTTTACAGGGATGGCAAATGGAAAAAAGGCAGAATGTTGGGGGGCGATGAAACCAATAGCGGACGAGGCGTTTTTCTGCCCGTAGAAGGCTATGGAATCCAAGAAACCGAAATTTATACCTATAAGTAAATTTTATATAGTATTAAATTACTATTAATAAAAGTAGTAACAAATAATAAAGTAATTAGAGTAAATGTTCAGGAAACAATTATTCTAGAATTTAAAAAAACAAATAATCCTAAAACGTATGAAACACTTTTTTTTATCATTAATACTTATAGTTTCTAGTAAAGTTATTTCTCAAGAAGTTAAAAATGGCATTAAAATAGAAGGAATCCCAGAGGCACTTGAGTGGGTAATAGAACCTGATAATTTTAGTGTTGATGGAGGAACAATCTCAATAACAGCGGGTCCAGATACGGATATGTTTTATGCGCCTCATGGTAATTCTAAGACGAGTAATGTACCTAAGCTTTTATTTACTCCAGATGACGATTTTGTTTTTAGCGCTAAAGCCTTTACAGAGCACAAATCCAGATGGGAAGCTGCAACTTTAGTAATCTATATTAATGAAGACTATTGGGCCAAGTTCTGTTTTGAAAATGAATCACCTACCAAAAACAGAATGGTTAGTGTGGTCACTAATAAAATTTCTGATGATGCCTACTCCGACTATGTGAATGGAAAATCGGTGTATATGAAAATTACTAAAAAAGGTAAACAAATAGTTTTTTCATATTCTGAAGATAATACTAAGTGGGTCGATGTTCGCTATTTCAGACTAGACTCAGAAGCCCCTATCAAAATTGGGTTTTCTTCGCAGTCACCACATGGCAAAGGATTAACCTCTGTTTTTTCAGAAATTAATTATACCAAAAACAAAGAATAAAGGTTTTAAGTCAAAATGAGTTCATATTTAAAAGCAATTGTTATAAAAAAATAAATGAAAAGAAGAGTAATTATAGGAGTTAGTGCTCTGGCAATAATTATATATCTATTTAATTCACTTGTACTGCAACCTAAATCTGTGGCAAAGCAATTAAAATCTGTAGCTCAAAATTTAAATGGAAAATGTCCAATTATTTTGGATCAAATTTCTAAATTAGATAGTGTTGGTTCAATTTCCAATAAAAATTTTATATACTATCAATCTCTGTACAGACTCCATAAAAATGAAATTAATTTTGATTCTGTAAACCAAAATATCCGTCCTAAATTAATAAAAGAGATAAAGAATAACCCCAATTTTAAGGCTTTTAAGAAAAACAATATAACGATAGATTATGTTTTTCATGACATGTATGGGGTGTTTATAAATAAGCTGTCTTTTAAACCAGAGGTGTATGGCGAATAGTAACTCTTTTTTTTCTAAATTAATAGTATGGGGTTTTTTGATTTTTTGGTCATGTTCAAAAACATCAAAAAGCATACCTAATACCCACCTTTTTTCTGCCATGCCTACAGAAATAACAAGCGTTGAATTTAAAAATAAGATCGTAGAATCAGAAGATTTATATTATTATAAATATCTATATATGTATATTGGTGCAGGTGTTGCCGCCGCCGATTTTAATAATGATGGTTTAGAAGATTTGTTTTTTGTGTCCAACCTGCATCAAAATAAAATATTTTTAAATAAAGGTGATTTTAAATTTGAAGATATTACGGTAGCATCAGGACTCCCAAAAACAGACGGTTTTAATACAGGAGTAACTATCGTAGATATCAATAATGATGGATATCTGGACATTTATTTAAATAGAGCAGGGTGGTATGAAGATAATGCCAAATTAGCCAACCAACTTTATATAAACAATGGAGACTTAACGTTTACAGAAGAAGCAAAATTATATGGAATAGATGACGCCAATAGATCTATAGCATCAACCTTTTTTGATTATGACAAGGACGGTGATTTAGATTTATACATTACTAATGCACCAGCCAGGTTTGATCTTTCAGGCATAATACTAGATCAAAAGAATGTCCAAAAACACCCACTAACAAAAACATTTAAAAGCAGTGATAAGCTATATAATAATGATGGTAAGGGACATTTTAAAGATGTTTCCAAGATAGCTGGAATTTTGCCAGAATTAGGCTTTGGACTTAATGCACAAATAGGTGATCTTAATAATGATTCCTGGCCAGATATTTATGTTTCCAATGATTTTGTAGGGGCAGATTTTGTGTATATAAATAATCAAGATGGTACTTTTACAGATAACAGAGATCATTTATTTAAGCACATATCCTATTATAGTATGGGCAGCGATATAGCCGATATAAATAATGATGGATTGCAAGATATCATGGTACTGGATATGGCACCAGAAGATTATTTTAGATCCAAAACGACCATGGCCATGACCTCTATTGAAGCGTTTAACGAAATGGTTAAAAAAGATTATTATTATCAGTATATGCATAATACCATGCAATTAAATAATGGTAATGGAACCTATAGTGATATTGCTCACATGAGTGGAATTGCTAAAACCGATTGGAGCTGGTCGACGCTATTTGCAGATTTTGATCTAGATGGTTTTAACGACATTTATGTTACTAATGGAGTATATAGAGATGTAGCGAATAAAGATATAATCAAAGATATAGATGCTTATATAAAAGAAAATAAAAATGAATTGATAGGAAAAGAAATTCTGGCATTAACTCAAAAATTACCGCAACAGAAGTTAACCAATTATATCTATAAAAATAACGGGGACCTTACTTTTGAAAATAAAATAGGAGATTGGATTAACGAGAAAGAGAGTTTTTCTAATGGAGCTATATATGCAGATTTGGACAATGATGGCGATTTAGACATTGTTGTAAATAACCTAGAGGATAACGCAACAATTTTAAAAAATAATTCCAGAGAATTAACGAAGCATAATTATTTACAATTTACATTAATTGGGCCCTCAAAAAATAGGCAGGCCATTGGAGCTATAGTTAAAATAGAGGACGATAATGGAGATATACAAACACGTCAGGTAAATGGATCCAGAGGGTTTTTATCTTCGGTTTCTCATAAATTACATTTTGGTTTAAAGAACAATAAAAAAATAGAGAAGGTTATAGTTCTTTGGCCAAATGGAGAAACGCAATATTTAAAAGATATTGATGTGAATCAGGAAGTCAAGGTTGTTTATAATCTGGATAATATTACGATTGCCAAAAAGAAATCGCAAAGTACTTTTTTTGAAGAAATTCCTGTACCATATGCACATGTAGATAGCGTGTTTAATGATTTTAGTAAACAGTTATTGTTGCCTCATAAGCTATCACAAACAGGACCTGCAGTATCAAAAATAGATATCAATAACGATGCTCTGGAAGATATTTACATTGGAGGTGCTGGTAACATACCAGGGAAATTATTAATTACCCAAAACGACAATACCTTTAAAGAAGCCTATATCCCCGATTTTATTAAAGATGCCAAATATGAAGATGTTAGTGCTACTTTTTTTGATGCTGACAATGACAATGACATGGATTTGTATGTTGTAAGTGGAAGTTATGAATTCGATGAGAATTCAGAATTATTACAGGATAGACTGTATTTGAATAATGGTAAAGGTATTTTCAAGCGTTCATATTCAAAACTTCCTTCATTAAAGTCTTCGGGGGCGGTTGTGGTTGCTTCAGATTACGATAATGACGGTGATCAGGATCTTTTTGTAGGTAGCAGAGTCATTCCTGGAAAATATCCTTATGCGCCAACTAGTTATTTGCTAATAAATGATAAAGGTCGCTTTACAATTAAAACAAAAGAATTGGCGCCTGGTTTAGAGAAAATAGGCATGGTAACATCTGCTGTTTGGAGTGATATTGATCATGACGCTGATATTGATTTAATAGTAGCTGGTGAGTGGATGGGAATCGAAATTTTTACCAATACCAACGGAAAACTAATTAAAGATGATTCATATAAAGCACTTTCCTCGGCAAAAGGCTGGTGGAATACGTTATTAATTGCAGATGTAGATAATGATGGTGACAAGGATATTATAGGAGGTAACCTAGGGTTGAATTATAAATTCAAAGCTACTGAGAGTAAACCATTTCATGTGTATACTAATGATTACGATAATAATGGTATAGAAGATATTATTCTGGCTGAATATTATAAAGACGTTCAGGTGCCTATTAGGGGAAAATCATGTACTACGGAGCAAATACCTATGTTAGAAGAGAAATTTTCAACCTATAATGCGTTTGCTAATGCAGGAATAAAAGACCTTTTTGGGAAAAATTTAAATACTGCTTTACATTTTACGGCAACCGAATTTAGATCTGGTATTTTTATTAATGAAAACGGTCATTTTTTGTTTAAGCCTTTTTCTAATGAAGCTCAAATTTCTCCTATAAACTCTATATTGTTTGACGATTTGAACGGTGATTTAAAAAAAGATATCCTTTTGGCAGGAAATAATTTTATGCCAGAAATAGAAACAACAAGGTCTGATGCTGGTAAAGGCGTATTCTATAAGGGAGACTCAAAAGGTATTTTTACTTATATAAATAATACAGAAACTGGTTTTTTTGCCGATAAAGATGTACGGAAAATACTTTTGCTAAAAACCGAAAATACAAAACGTGTTTTTGTAGCAAATAACAATGCGAAACACCAATTATTTGATTTAAAAAAGTAATTGAAAATACTTGTTTTTTTAGCAAACTCTTTGTTTTAATACGTTTTTTATTTTAAATCCAAATGTTTATTTCAATTTTTTCGTTGATTTCAAGCTTTGATTTTTTTCTAATTTCTGCTTTAATTGGAAGTAAGTAGACTCCTGTTTTAGAGTCAAACCAAATAGCAGTATCCCATTTAAATTCCCTAATTTGAGCAAGGGTTTTCATTCTTCCCCAACCTTCTTCTTGCCACCCAAAATTTTTCCTTATTTCTTTCGACATAACCTGGGGTAATGAAACAAAAAACCAACCACCAGAGGAGGCATCTTTCCACATTTTAGCTGAAAATTCATATTTAATTTTACCGTCCACTTTTTCTGTAAATTCTTGTATTATTAAATAACTATCAATGCTTATATTGAATTCCAGTTATTTATTGTTTTTTTAATGAGTCATTAATAGTTTCATTCAATCGATACTTGGCTGTCCGCAATCATTTTTCGAACCCAAGCATTAGGTACAATGTCTAAGGTTAAATTGATACGTTCTGTTTCCCCTAGGTTAGTTACCTTGTGTGGGTCAGAAAGCCTTAAGTACCAGCATTCTCCAGGTTGCATTGGTACTGGGGTATCATTTAAGTAAAATGTCACCTTATCATTATTAAGGATAGGAATTGTTAAACGAATAACAGATTTCTCTATTTCAAGAGCCAAAGTAGGGTCTGTATGCTCCTTTATCATAGAATCAGGAGCTAGTCGTAGTAATCGAACCAAAGTGACCTCCGTATTTTTACGAAAATAATCAATTACGCTCATTAAATATGGTGATTTTTGTAGTTGAGGTGTATCAAGCCAGTCTGTCCAGGAACCATCGGCATAGTCGTCTGCTGGTGGTGGAAAAGGTAATGAAGGGTCTACAATATGAGCAGGCGACCGTAGTGGAATTACACTATAATATTCAAATTGTTCCAGTTTAAGAATGTCACATTCTGCAATCATTTTAGCAGTATCGAAAACGAAAGGCAATTTAATACGATCATTGTTTTTGGTCTTTGGTGTCTCTTGCTGTGTCATAGTGTTTTTGTTTGATATAGATGATATTACATGTGTATGCCAATTAAGCTAAGCAATACTACTATTTTAATCATTTTAGTGTATACGTTCAGGTACTGGTTAATTTTCTAATTAAGTCTATATTTCAATTCTATATGATGTTCCATATGATAGGTGAAAATGATGGCGTTGTCCTTAAAAGGCGGCTCTAATGTCATTTCAAAAGGTAGTGTTAAAGACGATTCACCTCTAAACAGCTTGATATTATTATGAATATGAACTTCGGTGTCAATTAAAATACTGTGGTAGTCGCCCATCGATTTTAAATCAAATTCTTTGTCGGGCAAATGAGAAGGAATACTGGTACCGCTATTATGGTTAGATACTGCTTCACGTACATCTAAAATTTTACCTGCTTTATGTTCTTGGTAACCAGCTGTAGCATGAGTTGTTTCTTCCGAAGAGTTTTTTTTGAACGTTAAATTCAAACAGACATTTTCGGGAATCAAAGCAATGTTTTTATCAAATTGGGGAAGCAAATTAAACACGATAGGGACATAACATTCTCGATATAATAAAGCATCTAAAGTTTCACTTATTAAGATATGAAAAATATCAGGATTCGGAACTTTAAAAGTTACAGCATCTGCTAAATAGGTTGCTTTAATATAGTTTGACAGTTCTAGTGACTCGATTAGTTTTTTAGCAGATTCAAGTGAGTTTTTGTTGATTTCTAATAGAGAGAATTGTACATTATTCGAACTAAAAAGGGGAGCCACTAAAGTTACAAATGGCGCATAAGGACCACATCCAGCATAAAAGATGTTAATTAACTCATCAGGATAGGCTTTTTGTTTTTCTTGAATGGCCATAACAACAGCTTTCAAGAACTTTACGGTTCTTTTATAATCTAATAGGCATTGGGCAGCGTGATTCAAGCCTAAAGCTTTTCCTTTTGCGGTAGGAACAGCAGCTAAATACTCTATTTTAGTGTCAAAGTCAGTAATCTCAGTTATTTTCTGAAAAAGCACATAGATTTCATTTACACTTTTTTCTATCTCAGTTTGATTGTAGGGTTCTTTTAATAATGAAAAAGATAATTTTTTAATGTCAAGAATCGATTTCTTTTTAGTCATAGTTGGTATTTAAATTCTCATTTCATTTTTATTTTAGCTGAGAGAAGCTAGTAATTTGGTGTACGCGTTGAGGTTGCATATCTATAGAATTCATATGTTACCTAGCATAGCATAAGAGTTATTTTGAACTGTCGGTCACAACAGCAACAATTCTTAAAGGTGCTCCAGTACCTCCTTCTATTTTCATAGGCAAGGCAATAATTTCAAAGCCATTTACAGGTAATTTATCCAGATTGGTGAGATTTTCAAAGGCAGGAATGCCTTTTTCAAGAAGGATAACGTGACTTTTAAAATATTCAGATTGCCCGTAATCAATACTAGGGGTGTCAATCCCTATGGCATTAATATTGCGATTTTTCACTAACCATTCAGCAGCTTCAGGAGAAAGTCCTGGAAAGTGCAATAATTTAACGGCATCCTCTCCACGTTGGTCTGTCCCCATGTATTTGACTTTATCAGGGTAATATTTAGAAAAACCAGTTTGTATTAAAACAATACTTCCATCTGGAATTTCAGTACCTTGACTTTTCTCCCAGGCTTTAAAATCGTCTATGCTAACCAAATAGTCGGGGTTATTAATGGCTTTTGTATATACATCAATTTTAATAGCATTTCCTATTAACTTTTCAAGAGGTATTTCGTCTACAGTTTGCCCGTTTTTAGCAAAGTGAATAGGTGCATCTATATGAGTACCTCCATGCTCTGCAGTACAGAAGTTATTGGCAGAATAAAAATAGCCTTTATCTGTTTGTCCCTTAAAAACGGTATCTAATTTAAATTCTTTAGAGGTCACCCAATAAATAGTTTTATCGGAATAACTATGCGACAGGTCAATAACCCTTTTTTGCAAGGTTTTGGGTTCGCTTGTAGTACTGGTTTTCTCTTCAGGCTTTGCTTGGTTGTTACAGGCAATTAAGGTTAAAAATAATAGTGGATAAAAAATAGATACTTTCATTTTTATATGTTGGGTTTAACGTTTATGTTCTGGGCTATCAAATCCTACTTTACATCCAGCTTGCCATTCATCGGGTAAATTACCATATGCAGGTATACCACCGTTATCTTTGAGCATTCTGGCTAGGTGTAGGCAATTCCAGACCAAAAAAGTGGTATTTCTATTTGTGAAATCATTTTCAGGTCCGCCTGAATTTTCATCCATATAAGAGGGGCCAGGTCCAGCTTCTCCCATCCAACCAGCATCAGCTTGAGGCGGAACGGTATACCCAATATGAGAGAGTGAAAATAATATATTCATTGCACAATGTTTAACACCATCTTCATTTCCCGTAATTAACGTAGCGCCTACTTTTCCGTAATCTCTATACTGCCCTTTTTCATTAAATTGGTGTGTGTAGCCATACATACGTTCTAATGTTCGGTTACAGACCGATGATTTCTCTCCTAACCATACCGAGGTACAAAGAATAAGTATATCGCATTCATCTACTTCTTTTTGGATGATTGGCCAATCGTCTCTGTCCCATTCTGGGGTTTTAGACATATCCAAACCTAGACCGGCAGGAATCACATAATCTACAGGCCTGATAATTTTAGTAGTCGCACCATTTGCCTCAAATATTTTTTGAGCAATTTTTATAAGCCCTTCCGTATGAGAAAGAACAGGCGTTCTGTTTAATGTGCAATTTAAGAACAAAACTTTTAAATCATCATATTTTGCGGGTGGTTGTTCACAATGCCTTTTGGTCATGGTTTTTAGTTGTTCGCTCATTATTTAAAGTTTTATTTATGCCTACTCTAAATTGGTTTTCGGCTTTTCCGTTTTGCTAATGATTATATAGTTGAAGTGATTATTACAAATCGTAAGTACTTACGCATAAATATAGATATTTTTTTGATTAACTTAAAATTGTACTTAATATAGAATAAAAAGCTGTTTCCCAAAATTACCACTCTTTGTCCTTTTATAACAGTTGATTGATGGTATGGCTGTTTTATTTTTGCTGTATTAATTAAAAAATATAAAAAAATGAATAAAAGAGCATTAATAATAGGAGGGAGCAGTGGTATTGGAAGAGCTACTGCCGAAAATTTACTAAATGAAGGTGTAGAAGTGCACGTAGTTGGGACGAATGACAATAAATTGCAAGCGTTTAAAATTGAAGCTAGTGAAAACTTGTTTACTCATAAGGTTGATATTACCAATAGGCAAGAGGTAGCAGGGTTAAAAGAAACTATTTCATCGTTTGATAACTTGGATTACCTGGTTAATGCATCTGGTATTTTTGGTCCTAAAGCATTTTTAGAGCATACCGAAGTAGATTACGATTCGTATTTAGATTTAAATCGCGGTTTCTTTTTTATTACACAGGAAGCAGCTAAAAAAATGGCTGAAACATCTGGTGGAGCTATTGTGAATGTGGGTTCTATGTGGGCGAAACAATCTGTAAAAGCAACCCCGTCTTCTGCTTATTCTATGCAAAAGGCAGGGTTACATAGTTTAACACAACATTTGGCTATGGAATTGGCAGATCATAAAATTAGAGTAAACGCAGTATCACCTGCAGTGGTTGAAACACCAGTATACGAAAGTGTTTTTGGAGGTAAAGAAGAAGCGCAAGATGCACTTCAAAATTTTCACGGATTTCACCCTATAGGAAGAAACGGAAAAGCACAAGATGTTGCAGATACTATTTCCTTTTTATTGTCTGATAAAGCATCATGGGTTACAGGTGCTATCTGGGATACAGATGGTGGCGTTATGTCTGGTAGAAACTAAAAAAATAAATTTTTAATAAGATTGTTTAAAAAATGATTTATACAATTGCGTACTTTAATACATGCCGAACTGAGAGAGTAGCTGAAGTGCTCAATATGGTATAGGACCCTATTTTAAACAGTCTTTTTTATTTAAGACACACTTTTGATTATGTACGATATGAACCACCTAAAAAAATTAGGTACATTAGGAAAACATGCAGAAAATGCCATGAAAGCATTTCAGTCTTTAGATAAAGAAGCATTGGATGATGGTACTATTCCTAAAAAATACAAAGAATTAATAGCCATAGCTGTTGCTTTAACAACGCAGTGTCCTTATTGTCTTGAGATTCATAAGAAACATGCCATTGAGGCTGGAGCAACCCAAGAAGAACTGGCAGAAGTTACTTTTGTTGCCGCGGCATTAAGAGCTGGGGCAGCTGTTGTTCACGGTACACATTTGATGCACGAATCTTAATGAAAATAAAACACTCAAAATATATTATTATTGGAGCTGGTTTATCTGGTTTAACCACAGCTTATAAACTTAAAAAGAGTGGGGAAGAAGACTTTCTTGTCTTAGAAGGACGTTCTCAATTTGGAGGAAGAATATGTACTTATGAAGGTATTGAGTTGGGAGCTACTTGGTTTCAAGAACATCATACATATTTAAGGGCTTTGTTAGAAGAATTAAATATGCAAAATTTTCATCAATACACCAGTGGTCAAAGTGTTCTAGTGTATAACTCTATGGCACCTGCTCATTATTTTGAAGTGGATAAAAATACACCATCAGCTAGTAGAATAGCTGGTGGTTCTATAATTTTAATTGAAAAGTTATCAGGGATATTAAAAGATAAAATCGTACTTAATTCTAGAGTCACTGAATTTATAGACGATAACGATAAAGTTGTTTTAAACACCGATGAAAATAGTGCATATTCGGCAGAAAAAGTAATTGTAACAATACCACCAAAACTAACATCAACATTAAAGTTTGAGCCCGAATTACCTAAGCATTTTATAGAGGTAATGAAGCAAACGCATACATGGATGAGTAATGCTATTAAAGTAGGATTGACCTTTGATACACCATTTTGGAGACATAAAAAATTTTCTGGCACCGTAATAGGTCAAATAGGACCGGTAACTGAATTATACGATCATTGTTCTGCAAATGATAAAATCTATGCCTTAAAAGGATTTGTAAATGAGGGGTTAAGGGATGTACTCCCAGAAGTTAGAAAAGAACGTATTTTAAGTTACTTGGAATCTTATTTAGGGAAAGAAGTTAGATTGTACACTAATTATTTTGAGAAAGACTGGTCTCAGGATCATTTTACGTCATGTGAAAATTTAAAATCGGTTTATATGAGCCCACACTATGGGAACGAATTTTTTAATAGGTTTTATATGCAAGGAAAATTATTCTTTTCTGGTACAGAAACCTCTCCTGTTCACGGTGGGTATTTAGATGGTGCTGTATATAGTGGGTTAAGAGCAGCAGGGCACATTCTCAATAATTAGTTTAACTTTGAAGTTAAAGATTATTAAATATTGTGGACAAGGACTCAATAAAAATAGAGCAATATCATCTTCATAAGGGGCATCCTGAAAAACTTCAATTCGAGGTTTATAATTTGAAAGATTATTTAGAAACTAGTGGTGTGCATGCCCAGCTGCCCCATTCGCATAGCTTTTATCAAATTTTATGGATTTATAATGAAGGGGGGATTCATTTTATAGATTTTGATGCCCATCCTGTAAAAGCGAATTCTATATTCTTTATTTCTAAAAATCAAATTCATTATTTCGATAAAGATGCCAATCATGAAGGAGTCCTTATTCATTTTAATGAAAGCTTTTTAATGCAGTCGGATGTTGATATTTTCCTTAAATACAATGTGTTTAATAATCGAGGAAAACCTTGCTATTGTATTACCGATGATATTATTGACTTAGCAAAGTCGTATATCGATCTTATTAAAAAAGAGAAAACTAAAGCAGCAGGTTTTGGGCATCAGCAGGTTATTAGATATTTGCTAAAATCGTTGCTTATTGTTTTAGAGAGAGCGCATCGCCAGAATAACGAAGAAAATATCCATTTAACTAAACAGTATGAACTACAATATTTACAATTTAGAGAGCTAATAGAACAGCATTATAATAAGAATTATACGGTTAGTGACTATGCCGATCTATTGCATATTTCAGCTAAAACACTAACAACAGTTACAAAGGCAGTTACAACAAAACCACCTTCAGCACTAATATCCGAGCGGATTATTCTAGAAGCTGAGCGTTTATTAGCTTTTACCTCGCTAAAAATTAACGAAATAGCTTATAAATTAGGGTTTGAAGACGCCTCATATTTTGTAAAGTATTTTAAAAGGCATCTTAAGAAATCGCCAACTCAGTACAGAGAATTAATTCTTAGTACTTAATACTGTTTCTAATGACATTCAATAGTACTGGAAACACTGTCTACGATGGGGGCAGGTGATATATAAGGTATACCAAGACCTAAACCGCGAATAATAAAAAGAAGACCGATGCAAACTACAAAAACAGGAATTGCTTTTTGTATTTTTTGCCTTGCCGTTCCTTTTAAAAAGTTACTTAAATAAATAGCCGAAGTCATTAGTGGTATGGTTCCCAACCCAAAAACAGCCATATAAAAACTACCTTTTAATGTGTCACCACAAGCAATAGCTCCAAATAAGGCCATATAGACAAGACCGCAGGGTAAAAAACCATTCAAGAAACCAATGGTTAAAAAAGTATCGCTTGTTTTCTTTTTTAAGGCACTTCCTAAAGCTGATTTTACTTTCGATATGAGTCTATAAATAGGTTTTGAAATATGGTATTTGTTAAATGTTTTTTGAGGAATTAAAACAATTAAAATCATTAAAATACCAGTTATAATAGAAAGCTGCTGTTGAAGTCCAAAAAGGTACAGGCTTTTGCCAATAAGTCCAAAAGCCAAGCCAATAATACTGTAAGCTAGTAGCCTGCCAAAATGATAAATAGTGATTTGAGATACTTTCTTATAAGCATTTGTTCGATCTAAAGGAAGCATAAAAGCAATAGGGCCACACATCCCCAGACAGTGGAAACTTCCTAAAAGGCCTAATATAAATGCTGAAACTAGCATACTTAAATAATTAATTCTTTAAATAAATAAGAAATTCTGTTATATTGTCAATTAAATTTAATGTTCCAACGACCATCTACCAAACGATTGTCAGGTATGAGCAAATTGGGTTTAGATAGTGAAATAGCAGTTTCAAAATCTAAGTGTTTGTTAGATGGTCTAAGTTGGAGCATTTCTTTTAGTATCATTTAATAATTAATAGATGCTTTAAATAAATAAGAAATTCTATTATATTGCCAATCAATTTTAATGTTCCAACGACCATCTACCAAACGATTGTCAGGTATGAGCAAAGTGGGTTTAGATAGTGAAATAGCAGTTTCAAAATCTAAGTGTTTGTTAGATGGTCTGTATAGGAACACATTTCCAGTAATTTTTTTAATGTCTATTGCTTCGGGAAATTGAATAACTAAACCTTCAGCTGTTTTCTTATATGTAATGTTTTCTTTTAATTTTTTTGCATTTTTTAATTTGTCTATATCTTTTTGATACACTAGTTCTTCAGCATAATAATCCTCTGTTACTAAGTCATGATCGTAAGCATCATCGACATTCATCGTAATAATAAAATACATTATAAAGCTTATAAAACCTATAAAGGCAATTATAATTCCTGTTCCCCAGTTTATTTTCATGACTCAATATTTTAAATTATCCTTGTATTTGATTTTAATGTTTTTTCCATCACTTTGTCATATCTCGAATCCATACAAATACTAAGATCGGTTGTTATGAATTTACCATTATAAAACAGACTGAATATTGTGGCTGGACTTGGAGCTTTTTGTGCCTGTTCCATAGATTCTAATTTAATTATTTTTAGTGGTAGGTTCCTGTTTTTTGCCGTTTCTATCAAAGAGTTTTTTGAATGAAATTCTGCAAAAGGACACCGATTAGAATAATAAACAACAAGGCCATTTTTTTCAGGACACTCCCCACTTTTAACAGACGTATTAAAAGTAGGAGAAGAAGCTTTTGGGTTTATTTTTTTTGCCAAAAGGCTAAATCCGCTTGAAATTTTTTCTACTTCTTCAAAGCCTTGATGGAGTAACCATTTTGTATCACTCATAAAATGAAATTTCTTAGTCCCGACAACAGTTACTAATCCATCTCTGTTTTGGTTTTTTGCATCTTCAATAGCAGTTTCTAATAATGCTTTTCCATATCCACTATTCTTATATTTTCCAGATACCCAAAGACAATTTATATTGATATAGTTTTCAGCTTTAATAGGGATCCAAGCATGTTCTGCTGGACCATACTCTATAAATACTTTTGCTCTTTCATCAATTCTACGAAAAACATAACCATTATTAAATTCTTTAGTCAGCCAATCTTTTTTACCTTGGTAGCTATCCGCACACTTCTTATCAGATATAGCACAGCAGATGTGTTCTGTTGAAATATTTTCCGAAGTCAAATTGATGAGCTGTTTCATTTTAATTTTTTTTGACTATAACTTATTTATAACTCCTTGGGCCTAAAAAATTGGCTGTTGTCGTTTCAATTAATTCATCGTTTGTGTATACACCTATCTTTATTTTGTTTCTATCGCCGGTTAAGGCAGCGTTGTTGATTTCTATAAATAGTGTACCTTCTGCAATGCCTTGACCTGGTACAACAAAACTATCGTGGGTAGCTACTAATTTTAGATTTCCTTTATGGGACATGAGCTTAAAGCTTACATTGTCAATATCCTTTGTTGTTTTGTTTACCAATTTGTAAGTAAATACATTGCTAATTATATTATTTTCTTTATGTTCGTATAGTTGCCCTGGTAGCCTTAAAACATTAGCTTCAACATCATTTCTTAAGAATAACATGCCAATTAATATACCAATCATAATGGTTAGAACAGCAATGTAACCTTTCATTCTTGCGGTGAGCTTAAAAGGAACTTTCTTTTCTATATTTTCCTCACTGGCATAACGAATCAACCCTTTTGGTAAATTAATGCTTTCCATAATATGATCGCATTCATCAATACAAGCCGTGCAGTTTACACATTCCAGTTGTGTGCCGTTTCTAATATCTATTCCTGTAGGACAAACATGGACGCATTGAAAACAGTCTATACAGTCACCATGCCCCAGAGCATTTCTATCTTCATTTTTTCTGAATTTCTTTCTGCCGTTTTCACCCTCACCACGTTTATGATCATAAGCAACCACAACAGATTTTGTATCTAAAAGAACACCTTGTAACCTTCCGTAAGGGCAAGCAATAATACATACTTGTTCTCTAAACCACGCAAAGACAAAGTAAAATACAGCCGTAAAGATTAATAGCGAAATTAAGGTGCTTATATGGTTAGAAGGGCCGTCTACTACATATTGGATTAACCGATCACTTCCAATTAAATAAGCCAAGAACACATTCGCAATCAAAAAGGATATAATAGCAAAGATGAAAAACTTAAGGCCTTTTTTTTTGATTTTTTCTGCATTCCATGGTTGCTTTGATAAACGAATTTGTTTTCCTCTATCCCCTTCTATCCAATATTCTATTCTACGGAATACCATTTCCATGAAAATGGTTTGCGGACAGATCCACCCGCAGAAAATACGACCAAAAGCCACGGTAAAAAGCGTGATGAAAATAACGCCAATGAGCATAGATATGACGAATAAATGAAAGTCTTGTGGCCAAAACGGGAACCCAAAAATATTAAAGCGACGTTCTAAAACATTGAATAATAAAAACTGATTTCCACCTATTTTAACAAAAGGAGATAGCAGTAAAAATGCTAGCAACCCATAACTAACCCATTTTCGGTATTTATAAAATTTTCCGCTAGGTTTTTTAGGAAATACCCAAGCACGTTTGCCTTCTTCGGTAACCGTGCCAATAGAATCTCTGAATATTTCATTTTCTGGGGTTTCCAATGTTTTTAGATTTTAGACCAGCTGGGTTTATGAAACTACCCAACTGGTCTTTCAACTTAGTTTAGTTTATAGTTTGCGTTGAATCTATGGTAATTTAATTAACGTTTTCAGCCGCTGTTTCTGCATTTTCATCTAACCAAACATCACCCTCAGGTGCTTTAGGGTTAGCGGGCGTTGTGCCTTGTAAGGTTAAAACATAACTTGCTACTTGTGCTATTTGCAAAGGTTTTAATTGTTGTTTCCAGGCAATCATACCTTTACCAGATCGTCCTCCTTCAGAGACTGTTTTAAAAACATTTTTAATACCCCCGCCTAAAATCCAGTTTTGGTCTGTTAAATTGGGACCAATACCACCACCGCCATCTGCCATATGACAAGCAACACAATTGGTTTCAAAAATAGATTTACCTGCACTTAAGTCTGATGCTTCGGTAAGTAATGTCACGGTATTTATATCGACTAAGTTCTTAGCTGTTTTTTTATAAGCCTCTATAGCCGTTTTTGCCTCTGCCAATTCGGTTTCCAGTTCATCAAATTGATTATCTCCATTAAAAACATGGTACTTCAATAAGTAAATAGCAGCGAAAACTATAGAGATGTAAAAACCATATAACCACCATGGGGGCAAATTATTGTCTAATTCTTTTATCCCATCGTAATTATGGTCTAAAATAATTTCCCCTTCTTCTTCAAGAGGTTTTTGACCAAGAAGTTTTGTATATGTCTTTTTAAGCCAGGTGAACTTATATTGTTTTTCTTCTAGAAACCGCGCTCTGGCTTCTTCATCTAGTTTATGAAGCATGACGTTTTCTAATGCTCCCACAATAGCTTCAATTGCTATCAAAATAAGCAATACTAAAAAGAGAAATAGTAATACTACTGGGTATTCGATAAATGCAGGTTTTTCACCAGAATCTACAAAGAATTCTACAGCCCCGAAAATAATAAAGAATGCTACGGGAACACGAATCCAAGATGGAACTAAATTTCTCATAATATATCGTCGTTTTGGTTGTCTAATGGAATGTTACTTACAGTTTTTATATAGTCTTTTTTAGCAGTAATAACCCACCAAAAAAGCACTACAAAAAAGATAAAAAAGATGAGCAAAGAAATCATCGGATAAATTTCGACGCCAGTAATGCTCTCCATATGGTTTTTTACAAATTTTAACATACTTTCTGTTTTTGATGGTTATTGTTGTGCTGTTTCTACTTTAATATCGGTGCCTAAACGCTGTAAATAGGCTATAAGTGCTACAATTTCCCTGTTCTTCATCTCTACAAATTCTTCGCCATTTTCAGTAGCATATTTTTTATCAGCTTCGTAGGTATTGGCAAAATCAGGATCGGTATATAGGTTTTGTTCTATTTGAGAGCCTTGAGCTAACATATCTTTTTGTGCATTGGCAATGTCTTCTTCAGTATAAGGAACTCCTAATGATACCATTGCTTTCATCTTGGCTTCAGTCATAGATTTATCTAATTTACTACTACTACCCGTGATTAACCATGGATAACGAGGCATGATAGAGCCAGAGGACGTACTTTGTGGGTCGTACATGTGGTTAAAGTGCCAATTATCAGAATATTTACCTCCCAGTCTGTGTAAGTCTGGCCCCGTACGTTTACTACCCCAAAGGAATGGATGATCGTAAACGAATTCACCAGCTTTGGAATATTCGCCATACCGTTCTACTTCACTTCTAAAAGGACGAATCATTTGAGAATGACAGCCCACACAACCTTCACGTATGTAAATATCACGCCCCTCTAATTCTAATGGTGTATAAGGTTTTATACTAGCTATGGTTGGAATATTGGATTTCACCATAATGGTCGGTACTATTTGAATAACACCTCCAATTAAAATAGCAACTGTCGCTAAAAGTGTTAATTGAACTGGTCTACGCTCTAACCAGGTATGCCATCCTTCATTAGCAGTACGTTTTTTAGTAACACGTTCTAGTGCTGGTGCTTCAGCTAATTCATTTTCAACGTTACTACCTTGTTTAATGGTTACTATAACATTGTAAACCATAATTAGCATACCAGCAATAAACATGGTACCTCCGATAGCACGCATCCAATACATAGGTATAATCTCGGTAACAGTTTCTAAGAAATTACCATAGGTTAGTGTACCATCAGGGTTGAACTGTTTCCACATACTTGCTTGTGTAAATCCAGCAACGTACATGGGTAAGGCATACATAATGATACCTAGTGTACCTATCCAGAAATGCAGATTTGCTAATCCAACTGAGAATAGTTTCGTTTTAAACAATTTAGGTACTAAGAAATAAATCATACCAAACGTTAAGAATCCATTCCATGCTAAGGCACCTACATGTACGTGAGCGATAATCCAGTCTGTAAAGTGGGCAATAGCGTTTACGTTTTTAAGGGATAGGGTAGGACCTTCAAAGGTTGCCATACCATAACCTGTAATGGCTACGACCATAAATTTTAAAACAGGGTCGGTACGTACTTTGTCCCAGGCACCACGTAAGGTTAAGAGCCCATTTATCATACCTCCCCATGATGGCATTAAAAGCATCACAGAAAAAGCAACCCCTAAGTTTTGAGCCCATTCTGGTAATGCTGTGTATAATAAGTGATGTGGACCTGCCCAAATATATATGAATATCAATGACCAAAAGTGGACGATGGATAGTCTATAAGAATATACAGGTCGGTTAGCGGCCTTAGGTACAAAATAATACATGAGCCCTAAAAATGGCGTGGTTAAAAAGAAGGCCACGGCATTATGTCCATACCACCATTGTACCAAGGCATCTTGTACTCCTGCATATACCGAGTAACTTTTTAATGCACTAACAGGCAGTTCTAAACTATTGAAAATATGAAGTACAGCAACAGTAACAAAAGTGGCTATATAAAACCAAATGGCAACATATAAATGGCGTTGTCTTCTCTTTAAAATAGTACCAATTAAATTCCATCCAAAAACAACCCAAATAAGTGCAATGGCAATATCGAAAGGCCATTCTAATTCGGCATATTCTTTCGATGTTGTATACCCTAAAGGTAATGTAATTGCCGCGCCTACAATAATAAGTTGCCAGCCCCAAAAGTTAATTTTACTTAAAGTATCATTAAACATTCTAGCCTTTAACAAGCGTTGTGTAGAATAGTAAACCCCTGCAAAAATAGCATTACCAACAAAAGCAAAAATAACGGCATTGGTATGTAATGGTCTTAATCGACCAAAACTAAGCCATGAAATTCCATCTGTTAGATTAGGGAACAAAAACATAAATGCTAGTAGTAGTCCTACTAACATCCCCACAACGCCCCAAAGCATGGTGGCATATATGAAATTTTTAACGATCTTATTATCGTAATGAAATTGCTGCATTTCCATAATTATAGTTTAATCTTTTTTGGTTAGTATTGTTTTATTGGAATTGTCTTTAACGAGTTCATCTTCAAATAACATTCTTACTGAAGGCGTATAACTATCGTCATACTGTCCCTTTTTTACAGCCACAATAAAGGCTATGAAGAAGCCAACAGCTACAATAATGCTTATAGCTAATAAAATATAAATAACACTCATACCTACTTGAAGTTACGGTTCAAAATTACTGTCATACCCATTGTTAAAAAATGACTTTTGTCATGTTCTATTTTTTAATTTAGTTTTCTTCCTATTATGTTTGTTGCTATGGTTGTAAAGGCCACAATACTAATGGAACTAAGTGGCATCAATATTGCGGCTACAACTGGCGCTAACTGTCCAGTCACGGCAAAATAAAGTCCGATAATGTTATATATAAAAGAGAGTACAAAACTCCATTTGATAATTTTTATAGCGGATTTAGATATTTTAATATAATTATATAACTGTTTGAATTTTGAGGCATCTAAAATAGCATCACAAGCTGGGGAAAAGACATTCACGTTTTCTGAAATAGCAATACCTACATTGCTTTGCGCCAATGCTCCAGCATCATTTAATCCATCCCCAATCATGAGTACGTTAGCACCTTCGTTTTGATGGTATTTAATGTATTCTAGTTTGTCTTCTGGCTTTTGATTGAAAAGTAATTTTGTTTTTGTTGGTAGTAGTTTTGTTAAGTTATCTTTTTCTCCTGCATTATCTCCTGAAAGAATGACCAGATCGTATTCTTTTTTAAGTGCATTAAAAAGCTGAGAAATACCCTTTCTATAGGCATTATAAAATGTAAATCTGCCTTTGTATTTATTATTGGTGCTAACGTGAACCGTGGTATTTAGTGTTGTTGTATCACTTGTATGGCCAACGAAAGGTGCAGATCCTATTTTGATATTATGCTCTTTATATTTTGCTTCTATTCCTTTTCCTAAAAATTCTTCATAGGTATCTAGGGTAAGAATATCGTGTTTATTTAGGATGCTATACAATGACCTGCTTAGTGGGTGGTTAGATCCTCGCAATGTGCTTTTTAATAAGGTTTCTTCATCAAATGAAAGATCGATGCCTTCATAACTTATGGATGTCTCTTTATTGGCAGTTATAGTACCAGTTTTATCAAAAATAATTGTGTTTATTTTTGATAATTGCTCAATAACACTGGCATTTTTTAAATAGAATTTTTTCTTTCCTAGTATCCGTAGGATATTTCCAAAGGTGAAGGGTGCAGATAGAGCAATGGCGCAGGGACAGGCAATAATTAAAACCGAAGTAAAAACATTTAATGCTTTACCGGAATCTGTTAATAACCAAAAAGAGGTAGCTGTTAATGCAATTAGTAAAATGGCAATCGTAAAACGTTTACTAATGCTATTGGTGATATTCGTAAAAGAAAGCGCTTTGTCCTTTTTAAACACATCGTTGCTCCAAAGTTGAGTTAGGTAGCTTTGTTCTACCGATTTTAATACATCAACTTCAATGCTACCATCCAGCTGTTTACCACCCGCAAATAGTTTGTCGCCAGATTGTTTCGATACCATTTTGGATTCGCCAGTTACAAAACTATAATCGATACGAGCGGTTCCTTTTATTAGGATACAATCAACAGGAATAAGTTCTTCGTTTCTAATAAGTAAACGATCCCCTTTTTTAATGTCATATACCTGTATGGATTCTTCTGTGCCTTCTGCTGTTATTTTTGTGATTCCAATAGGAAAATACGATTTATAATCGCGTTCAAAAGATAAAAATGTATATGTTTTTTGCTGAAAAAACTTTCCTAATAATAAAAAGAAGATGAGACCAGTCAAGCTATCAAAAAAGCCCGAACCTACATCAAAAATAATTTCGGTAGTACTTCTAATAAACAAAACTAAAACACCTAAGGCAATAGGAACATCAATATTTAGAATCTTAGATCGAAGCCCTTTAAAGGCAGAAATGAAATAATCTTGGGTAGAATAAAAAACAACAGGGAGCGAAAAGAAAAACATGAGCCATCTAAATAGATGTTTGTATTTTTCTATCCAAAAACCACCTACTTGAAAATATTCTGGAAACGATAGAAACATAACATTTCCAAAAGCAAAACCAGCAATTCCTAACTTGTATATTAAGGAGCGATCTACATGTTTTTTACCTACACTATAATCGTCTAAACTTATAAAAGGTTCGTAGCCAATGCTACTTAATAATGCTACTAGGTTTTTTAAGGTAAATGACTTATTATTAAAAGTAATCCGAACATTTTTTTTCCCAAAATTGACTATCGATGTACTTATCGCAGGGTTTAGCTTGTTTAAATTCTCTAAAATCCAGATACAAGAACTACAATGTATATGCGGAATGTATAACGTAACTATTTGAGTGTTATCACTGTTGAATTCTAATAATTGCTCAACAATTTTAGCATTGTCTAAAAAGTTGTATTTGCCCGCTATGTCCTTGGGAGTTGCCCCTGGAGCATACTGCAAGTCATAGTAGCAAGTTAAATCGTTTGCCGAAAAAATTTCATAAACAGTTTTACAACCATTACAACAAAATGATTTATCATCAAATATAATTGTAGAAGAAGTAGCATCTAACCCACAATGAAAACATGTGTTGTTGCCCATTATTATTTGCTCATTTATACCTGAAACAAAAGTCATAAATGATTTCACTTTATAATATGATAATTGTCATGTTTTATTTATTTTTACAGAACTTCAATTATTTGTTATGGGTAAATGTGAACAGTGCATTATCAAACAGTTTAACTCGCTTAAATCCTTGACTAAGGATGAGTTAGTACGTATTTCTAATTGTAAAACTTCTTACACTATAAAAAAGGGAACTGTCATTTTTGAAGAAGGAGAAGCAGTAAATGGCGTATATTGTGTTAAAGATGGTATTTGTAAGCTTTCCAAATTGAGTGAAAACGGGAAAGATCAAATAGTTAAAATGGTTGTAAAAGGCCAATTATTAGGGCAGCGCTCTCTGGTAAGTGATGAGAATTCCAATTTACAGGCAACAGCTTTGAATGATATGGAAGTTTGCTTTATTCCTAAAAGTGAAATTATTGCTGATTTGCAAAAGAACCCGAAGTTTTCATATGATGTGTTAAAAGATATGGCACACGATTTAAAAGAAGCTGATGATATTATAGTGAATATGGCTCAAAAATCTGTAAGGCAACGTCTGGCTGAAACTTTGATACATATACATAATAGTTTTGGGGTTAATCCAGATGGTACGCTTAGTGTTTTGTTATCTCGTGAAGATTTTGCAAATATAGTGGGAACTGCTACGGAATCTGCTATAAGAGTACTATCTCAATTTAAGAAGGAAGGACTCATTTCTACTATTGGAAAACAAATAAAGATTGAAAACATTGAAGGGCTGAAACGCATTGAATAGTTATAATAAAGTAAAAGAGAGACTGAAAAATATAATTTTTGTCAGTTCGAGCACAGTCGAGAATTAAAAGGGGGCTTTTTTAAAAAGATTTCAACTACGCTCAATCTGACATTTACTTTTTGAGACTTCTTTTATTTAATTCGTTGTTTCTGCTTCTATTTCTTTTACTGGAATTTCACCTACAGGAGCATTTTCTTTTTTAAGATACTTGTCTAAAAACTTAAGAATGCTACTATATGCTTCAATTTGATTTTCTTTCTTAATAAAACCATGTCCTTCATCTTCGAATAAAACATATTCTACGGGAACTCCATTTTTACGAACTCCAGCAACGATTTCATCAGATTCTACCTGTAAAACCCTAGGGTCTGTAGCACCCTGTAAAACAATTAAAGGTTTGGTTACTTTATCGGTATGAAATAAAGGAGATATTCTATGCAGTCTTAAGGAATCTGTCGTATGCGGATTTCCCAGCTCTTTATAGAGAGCATCTTTAAAAGATTCCCACCATGGCGGAATACTTTTAAGCGTACGAATCCAGTTTGTAACTCCAAATAGGTTAACGCCTACAGCAAACTCTTCTGGTGTATAAGTTAATGCGGCCATGGTCATGTACCCACCATAAGATCCACCCATAATACCAATTTTATTAGCATCGATTTCTGGTTGTGTGGCTAGCCAATTTTTGCCTTCGACACAATCTTGTAAATCTTTTTCACCATGATTAAGGTCGTCCATTTGATAAAAAGTTTTACCATAACCACTGCTTCCACGATTATTTACAGCCAGTACGGCATAGCCATGGTTTACAAGATATTGTGTTAGAGAATTAAAATTTTGTCTACTTTGCCCGCCTGGTCCACCATGTACTAAGACAAGTGCAGGCACTTTATTTTCGGTAGATGCCTGATGTGGTAAATAGTAAATGGCAGGAATTTCTAAACTATCAAAAGATTTATATCGAATGACTTTAGCAGTAACTAAATGATTGATGTCTATCTCTTTATTAAGAACATTGGTGAGTTGATGCTGTTCTTTGTTGACAAGATTATACGTGTATAAGTTTGAAGGGCTGTTAGAACCGCCAACATACATGCGCATCATGGTTTCATCTCTTGAAATCCCCACACTGGTTATACTGCCGTTTTGAAAATCTGGAACTTTTAAATTTTTACCTGATGCGATATCTCGTATTTCTATAGTGTTTTTGGCATCCTCATTTATGAAACTTACCATATACTTCTCATTGTGAGTAAAATAAATGCCGTTTATATCCCAAGGTCTTTCTAAAACTTTTTCTTTTTCGCCTGTAGCAATATGATATTTCATAACATATGAAAACTCAGCGCCATCATCTGTTGTATAATAAAGCGTTTCGTTGTTTAAAGAAAAGTCCTGAACAGAATTACCACTTTGATTGTCGTTTATTTTTGTAAGTGATTTGTTAGCTCTATTATAAATAAAAATATCGCTATCATTCGTGTTGATTGTTTTACTTAAAGCAAAGAGGCTCTTGTCACTGGAAATAGCATTAAAATTATAACCTTCATTATTTTGATAAATGAGTTCGGAAGCCATACTCTCAAGGGGCATTTCATAAACATCCATATAGCGTTTGTCTCGTTTATTAGAGCCATAAAAAAAACTTTTCCCGTCATGGGACCAACCATAAAAAGAGGACCTAGCCCCTTCATCTGGGGTTAGCTCTGTTATAGTGCTATCAATGTCTCGCATATATAAATGATAGATTTCATTCCCATTATTGTCAGCTCTGTACAGCATGCGCTCATCATTTGGAAAATAAGAAATACCAAAAATTGATGAAGAATCAGAAGCCGTTATTGGTGTAAACTCACCACCCGTTGTGGGAACGGTATACATATTATAAATCCCGGATCGATTACTAGAGACTAATAATTTTGATTTGTCTGGAGAAAAACTTCCTCCCCATACAGCGTCATTATCCATGAACTGTTCTATCGTGTACTCTTTTAGGTTAAGAGTGACTTCTTTGGTTTGTTTCTCCTTTTTACAAGAGAAAAACAAAATTAGAAGGACTAAGGTTACCAGTTTATTCATATCTAATTGGTTTTAAATGATTTTACATCTTTGAATGGGGATAATTTTATACTTTCTACTAAATTTTTGTAGGTCTTCCAATCTTTATCAAAAAACACATTTGTTTTTTCAAGTCCACTTTTTAAAGCTTCTTTGGCATGTTTTATTAGGATGGTTTCTGTTGTCGTTAACCCGTTTTGTCTAGATTTAACATAGCTATTTGCTGAATTAATTCGTTGACTAATAGTGACCTCTGGGTTACGAGTGATACCTTGCCTCTTATCTTCTTTTCCTAAAAACAAGTCAATAATAGTATTAACATCCTTGATAATATCCTTTGAAGCCTTTATTTGATCTTTATATAACTCCTTATCCAATTTCTTTAAATCAGATTGATACTTTTTAGCAATTTGTTTGCTTTCAACTAATTGTTTTACAGCATCAGCCATAGTCTGTATCATATTTTCAATATCCTTTGAAGCATTGTATACCTCATTGATGGCACGATCTGATTTATTTAAGCGCGGGTCATTTTTAACGGTAATCATTGTTTCCGAGATTTGATCCCCAAAACTTAATACTATTTTATAAGCGCCAGGTTTAACTTTAACGCCTCCAGGCTCATTTTTATTTTTGCTAATCTTTCTTGAAGCTCTATTGGGACCTTTTTCATTTAAATACCAAGTCCATTTATGTATGCCAGTTTCCTTAGGGGCTTTTCGCTTCAAGGTTCTTATTAAACGGTCTCCATCATAAATTTTCATAGTTAACGAATCCCATTTGACTACATTTTTGTCATCGTCCTGAACTCCTGTACTAGGCAAATCTGAAACGTATTTCAGAGGCTTATCCTCCTTTTCATCATCCGCTTCTTCTTTCTCTTTATTGGACGACTCTTTCTTATCGATGGTTACATAGTAGGATATTTGTGCGCCAGACCTTCTGTTTTTTCCATGGTATGTTGCATCACCTCCAAAGCGGGTACCAGTTGGCTGTTGATAGGCAGCTAGATAAGCAATAGGGGGTTGAAACAACTCTAGTTTCTGATTGAGTACTTGCTGGTTTTTAGCCATAGCCCGTAATGGACGAATATCGTCTAAAACCCATGCTGCACGACCAAAAGTTCCTATAACTAAATCATGTTCGCGAGGATGAATAACTAAGTCCTTTACTGGAACCGTAGGGAATCCTTGGGTCCATTTAACCCATTTCTTTCCCGCGTTTAATGAGATGTATAAACCGTCATCTGTTCCTAAAAATAATAAATTAGGGTTTTTAAGATCTTCCACTATTGATAACGTATAACTTTTTACATCCTTGTCATTAACGATACGTTGCCATGTTTTTCCATAGTTTTTAGTTCTGTAAGCATAAGGCGTATAATTAAAACGTCTATAATCATTGGCTATTAAAAGTGCTTCTCCTTTGTTTTTGTTAGATGCTTTTATTTGAGGAATCCAGCTACCAGCAGGTAGGTCTTTAATGTTTTTTGTGACATCAACGTAAGTTTGTCCGCCATTTTGAGTGATATGTACACGACCATCATCTGTACCAATCCAAAGCATGTCTTTTTCTAAGGGAGAAGGCTCAATAACTAAAATAGTACAGTGATTTTCTGCGCCAGTGGCATCCAAGGTTAGTCCGCCACTTTCACTTTGTTTTTGTTTTTCAGGATCGTTTGTTGTTAAGTCTTTAGAGATAACTTCCCAAGTTAAGCCCTTGTCTGTAGATTTATGAACAAATTGACTTCCAAAATAGATCGTGTTGGAATTAAAAGGATCGATATGGATAGCTGAGTTCCAATTAAACCTGAGTTTTACATTAGGATCGGGATGTGTTGGTCTTACTGTGTAATTATTCCCAGTTTCAGAATCGTATCTGCTTACAAAACCTTGTTGACTCATGGACCAACCAAATCGAGAGTCTTCTCTATCTGGAACCACATCAAAACCATCACCAAAACTTATTTCTTGCCAGTATGAATTCCTAATACCTTGAGACCGCCAAACATAGGCAGGACCTTTCCAGGAGCCATTGTCTTGCATACCTCCATAAACATTATAAGGAATATCATTATCCACATTTATATGATAAAACTGTGCTACAGGCAAGTTACCTATAAACCGCCAAGTTTTACCACCATCTTTAGTAATGTTTAATCCGCCGTCATTACCATCTATCATAAAATTACCATTATTTGGATGTATCCACCAAGCATGGTGATCAGGATGGATGCCATTATTAGATCCGTATGCAGGCATGAGCTGGGAAAAGCTCTTTCCGCCATCTTGACTAACATTCACATAAGTATATATGGTATAAAGACGATTTTCATTTTGTGGATCTACATAAATTTCAGAATAGTAGAAGGGGCGGTTGCCAATACCACTTTTATCATTTATTTTTTTCCATTTAAAACCACCATCTTCACTCTTGTATAGTGCATTTTTTTTAGCTTCTACAAGGGCATAAATGGTATTGGGTTTGTTTGCAGCAATGGCAATCCCTATACGCCCTAGGTTTCCTTTAGGTAAGCCGTCTTCATCACTTAGTTTTTTCCATGTTTGACCACCGTCATGAGTGATATGCAATCCTGAGCCTTCACCTCCAGAATTAAAAAACCAGGGATCGCGTTTATGTTCCCACATGGCTGCAATGAGTTTATTTGGATTTGTTGGGTCCATAACCAAATCGGCTGCTCCCGTTTTGTTATTAATAAATAATATTTTATCCCATGTTTTACCGCCATCCGTTGTTTTATAAACGCCTCGTTCTGGATGAATACCCCAAGGAGAACCAATAGCGGCAACATAGATGGTATTGGGGTTTGTTGGGTCGATAACAATACGGTGTATGTGACGCGTTTTTTCTAAACCCATCAATGTCCAGTTTTTGCCACCATCTAACGATTTGTAGATGCCATAACCGCCATTTAAGCTATTTCTAGGGTTTCCTTCTCCTGTCCCTGTCCAAATAACACTAGGGTTTGATTGTTGAATAGCGACCGCACCAATAGAAGCTGTAACCTCTTTGTCGAAAATAGGTTGCCATTTAATACCTCCAGAAGTAGATTTCCACAAGCCACCAGAAGCGGTGCCTACATACATGATGTCTGGATTTGTATGGACAACATCGATGGCTGTAACACGGCCAGACATGCCTCCAGGGCCAATATTTCGCGGCTGCATGTTTTTTAATAAGTCTATTGAAAATTCTTGGGATGATGTAGATATTGATACAAATAGTATCAAAAGGCAAAGCGTTTGTTTCATTTAAAATTTGATTAGTTTGAATAAAGGTAAGAAAAAGTTATCGTGAGAATCTTAATGAGATGTTAATATCATATTTTAGAAAAATATAGTATTTTTATACAGCTATGAAATATGATAAACCCATAAGAAAAGGATTTGTATTTAAAAAATATGAAACGCCTTATCAATCTCCTTTTGATAGGATTTTTGAAGTTTTTAAAGAACTCATCACCCACACTTCGGGCGATTTTGATGAAGCTATTGATTGGTTACGGGAATTGGATAAGGAATATAAACTGACTACTGACGATTATACGATTGATGATTTTATCGAGGATTTAAAAAAGAAGGGATATATTAGAGAAACCATTGATCCCGATGGTCATGGAAGTATGGCGATTACTGCGAAAACCGAACGTGCTATTCGTCAGCAAGCTTTAGATCATATTTTCGGAAAGATTAAACGTAGCGGACAGGGGAATCATAAAAGTAAAAGTATTGGTATAGGTGATGAACATACAGGCGATTTTAGAAATTATCAATTTGGAGATGCTTTAGATAAAGTATCGATGACCGAAAGTTTAAAAAATGCTCAGATCAATCATGGGATTGGAGACTTTAACCTATCTGAAGAAGATTTAGTTGTTGAGGAAACACTTCATAAATCACAAATGAGCACGGTTTTAATGATTGATATTAGCCATAGTATGATTCTCTATGAAGAAGACCGAATAACGCCAGCTAAACGGGTAGCCATGGCATTGGCCGAATTGATTACAACGCGTTATCCAAAAGACACTTTAGATATTTTAGTATTTGGAAATGATGCTTGGCAGATTGAGATAAAAGATTTACCTTATTTAAAAGTAGGGCCATATCACACCAACACGGTTGCTGGTTTGCAATTAGCGATGGATTTACTCCGAAGAAAAAGAAATACTAATAAACAAATTTTTATGATTACTGATGGAAAACCGAGTTGTTTGCGTTTGCCAGATGGTCAGTATTATAAAAATAGTAATGGGTTAGATAAGCATATTGTAAATAAATGCTATGCGATGGCGCAACAAGCAAGACGTTTGCATATTCCAATTACAACATTTATGATTGCCCAGGATAGTTATTTGATGCAGTTTGTAAGAGAGTTTACCTATGCTAATCAAGGAAAAGCATTTTATACTGGATTGAAAGGCTTGGGTGAAATGATTTTTGAAGATTACGAAACGAATAGAAAGAAACGTATTAGAGGAAGTTAAAAACATTAATAGTACTTGCTCCTCCCTTGTTTTAAGGGAGGCGGATTCCGATGATAATTGGAATTCGGGGGGGTAGTATATTTAAAGATTAATAAATAAAAACACCTCTTCCTCCCAGTTTTTATAAAACTGGAATTCATTCTCCTCTCAAATTTAAGAGGAGAGCAGTAATAATTAAGCTATAGAGCTGAATAATAAAAGGCGTATTAAGATTGGTCGAAAATACAAATTGAACTAGCTCCTCCCTTGTTTTAAGGGAGGTGGATTCCGATGATAATCGGAATTCGGAGGGTTAAAAATATCATAATGGAACAACAAATTCATTCATTAAAACATTTAAAAGAAAAACGAGCAGAATTAAGACAATCTTTGACACCAGCGGAAGCCTTTTTATGGAAGCATTTAAAAGCAAAGCAATTTGAGGGAAGACGTTTTACAAGACAGCATAGTATTAAAAATTATATTGTAGACTTTTATTGCTTTAAAGAAAAATTGATAATTGAATTAGATGGAGAAGTTCATAATAACGAAATCGCTCAAGAGAAAGATAGAGAGAGAACAAAAGTTTTAACAGAGTTGGGATACACAGTAATTAGATTTGAAAACAAAATGGTGTTCGAAAATTTAGCATCTGTTTTTATGGAGATAAAAGAAAATTTTAAATAAAACACCTCTTTCTTCCGATTAAATTTAAGAGGAGAGCAGTAATAATTAAGCTGTAAGGGTGAATAAGAAAAAGCGTGGAAAAAAGTTTTTAGAAATATAAATAGAACTTGTTCCTCCCTTATTTTTAAGGGAGGTGGATTTTCAAAAAGAAAATTCGGAGGGTTAAAAAAGCACAGAGATAAGTAAAAAGAATCAAGTACAGAGAATAAAAATATATGAATATAGATACAATAAAAACACTAGGCGACTTAAAAAAGTCAGGTTATCAATCAAAATCTATTAAAGATGAATTGAGGGAAAACCTCATTCAGAAAATAAAAAATAAAGAAACAACTTTTGAAGGCGTACATGGTTATGAAAATACTGTGATTCCTGAGTTAGAACGCGCTATTTTATCTCGCCATAATATTAATCTTTTAGGTTTGCGAGGACAAGCAAAAACCCGCTTGGCGCGATTAATGTTGAATTTATTAGATGACAATATCCCTTATGTAGAAGGTTCTGAAATAAATGACGATCCATTACAACCCATTTCAAGATTTGCAGTAGAGCTAATAAAAGAAAAAGGGGATAATACGCCTATTTCCTGGTTGCATAGGAGTGAACGCTTTGCAGAAAAACTAGCAACTCCCGATGTTACGGTGGCAGATATTATTGGAGATGTCGATCCTATAAAAGCAGCTAATTTAAAATTGAGTTATGCTGATGACCGAGTGATTCATTATGGTATGATACCAAGAGCCAATCGTTGTATTTTTGTTATTAATGAGTTACCCGATCTACAAGCTAGAATTCAAGTAGCCTTATTCAATATTTTACAAGAGGGTGATATTCAAATTAGAGGGTTTAAACTGCGATTGCCTTTGGATATTCAGTTTGTATTCACAGCTAACCCCGAAGATTATACCAATAGAGGTAGTATTGTAACACCTTTAAAGGATAGGATTGGTTCTCAAATCTTAACACATTACCCTATAGATATTGAAACGGCTCGATTAATAACAGAACAGGAAGCCAAGTTGGTTGAAGGGCAGAAACAAACTGTTTTGGTTCCAGATTTAGCCAGAGATTTATTAGAACAGGTTGTATTTGAAGCTCGTGAAAATGACTTCATTGATGCCAAAAGTGGGGTAAGTGCGAGACTGAGTATTACCGCCTTGGAAAATTTGTTGAGTACTGCCGAGCGTAGGGCTTTAATCTCTGGTGATAAAATTACCATGCTGCGTTTAAGTGATTTTGTCGGTATTATTCCATCTATTACAGGTAAGGTAGAACTGGTTTATGAAGGAGAGCAGGAGGGAGCAGCTGTAGTTGCTTATAATTTAATAGGCGAAGCTGTTAAAAGTTTGTTTGGTGAATTTTTTCCAAAGCTCGAAAAGCTAAAGAAGCAAGAGGATGAAACGCCTTATGATGCTATTATATCCTGGTTTTTTAATCAAAAAGATGGTTTTGAACTATTAGATGATTTGCGTGATAAAGAATATAGAAGTTTACTGGATTCTATTACGCCTTTAGATGATCTGTTAGGTGAGTATCAACCTAATTTGTCTAAACCAGATAGTTATTTTGTAAAAGAATTTGTGCTTTGGGCTTTAGTAGAGTTCAAACAATTAAGCAAGCAACGATTTACTGAAGGGATTCAATTTAAAGATCCGTACGGGAGTTTTATAAACGGGATTTAATTTAACTTTTTTGTAAGATCTGTTTTACGATTTAGTAGCGTATATATATGAAAATATAAATACCTACTTATGAATAAACGTTATCTTACAACCGTTTCCCTATTGTTTTTATTGATTAACCTTTCTAATGCTCAAATATCTCAAGTGAGTTTTTTGAATAGGGATTATGATTATGGCATACAGCCAACAAACATTCAAGCCAACGATTTATATGATGTCTATGTGGCATGGCGAAATGCTTTTGCAACACCATGTACAAATGGGAGATATAGAATAAAGTTTGACACGCCCACTGAAACAGTTTCCGAAGGTGTGGCTTACGGTATGTTGTTGTCTGCTTATGCAAATGATAAACAACTCTTTGATGGTTTATGGCTTTATTACCAAGATTTTTCTAATGCGAACGGTCTTATGAACTGGAAAATAGATGGTTGTTCGAGCGTTATTGGTCAAAATGGAGCTACCGATGCCGAATTAGATGCTGCTATAGCTCTAATGGTGGCAGAAAAGCGTTGGGGAAATGCTGGTGCTATAAATTATCAAAATGATGCAAAAGCATTAATAGCAGCTATAAAAAATCATGAAGTTGAGGCTAATACAAATGTCTTAAAACCAGGCGATGCTTGGGGGGGAAGTGTTAATACAAATCCATCGTACTTTACAACAGGTTATTTTAGGGTACTTGGTGAGTATACGAACGATGTCACATTTTGGAATGCCGTTGCCAATAAATGCTACAATATTATTGATGCTAATTTGTCTAAACAAAGCGCTGTTTATAATTTGGTGTCAGATTGGTGTGAAGCAGATGGGGATTATTCAACTATAGTATCCTGGGCTTATAATGAAGGGAAATCGTATTATTATGATGCAGCCAGAACCCCCTGGCGAATAGCTATAGATTATGTTTGGCATGGCCATTCGAAAGCATTAGAATATTCTGTTTTATGTAATAACTTTGTAACGGATAAAGGCGGTTTTGATCAGATTTATCCAGGCTATAATCAGACAGGTGTAGCAATCAATACAACTTATAAGGACCCAACATTTACAGGGGCTTATGCTACGGCAGGCATGTCTTCAAGTACCCAAAGTTTTGTAAATAATGGTTATGCTGAATTAAAAAATCAATCGACCAGTGCTTATTTCGGAGCTACATTAAGGGCTATTTATATGTTCGCACTTTCAGGCAACATGTATAATCCGTTAGAAGCGCCTGTTTTATCTATAACCGAATTGAATGATTTCTCTTTTGAAATATATCCTAATCCAACTTCAGATTACTTATTTGTAGATTTTAAATCTTCAAGACCCAAAACGATTGCTTTATATTCAATTGATGGAGCTAAGCTATTGAGTATACCCGTTAATGCTTCCGAAATAAGATTAGATATTCGTCATTTAAATAGCGGTATTTATCTCTTAAATATCGATGAGGAAAGTTATAAGATTGTTAAATTATAGTTTGTTCAGCAATTAAGAATAAAACTATTTAAAACTTAGCATTTTTAATGAATACCACTTCACTTTTTTGTTTAAAGAACAATTTATACACCTAAAATGAATTATATGCTTGACTGAGGTATCTATGAATAAAGTAATTTAGTACCTAATTAAAATAAGGCCATACAATTAATAGAATAAAATAGCTAATATATATGAAAAACAAAGCTATGTTTTTATTGTAATGGGCTATAACCTACAATATTAAATAATGAAAAAAATAAAAAAAGTACAATTACTTATTGCATTTTTCACACTAATTTTTAGTTTCCATATTAATTCGCAAACTGAATTATATATTGCTACAAACGGTAGTGATAATAATGATGGATCAATTAATAACCCATTAGCAACACTTTCAGCTGCTGTTGAGAAGTCTGTATCAACTGGGGCAAAAACAATTTGGATCAAAGAAGGTACCTATACTTTTGATCAAAGAATAAATCTGACCTCACAGCATTCAGGTTTAAAAATTAGTGGGTATCAAAATGATAAAGTTATTTTTGATGGAGGGACAAATATTAATCCAAATAATTTTTCTTTGGTTGAGGACGATTTATCGGGTCGTATTAAGAGTAGTGTTGTTGATAAATTATATTCAGCTCAGATTACAGATACGGAATTAATAGAGTTGCTTAAAAACCCAAATTCTTTGATTTCATTTAATGGTAAAGCTTTAAATATTGCAAGGTTTCCTAATGAAGGATTCGCTGTTTTTAGAAAAGAGCAGGTCATAAATGGAAACGAGTCTGTAAATACAACAGGGACATATGAAGACCCCAAAGGTCCTGTTTTTAAACTTCGAAGCCACACATATGATATTGATGCCTGGGAAAAGGAAATTATAAGAAATAAAAAGTTGCAAATGAAAGGCTATACATCTGCACTTTGGTTAAATGAAACTGCGTTAGTAGCTACAGTAAAATCTAATGGAGATTATATACGGCTAGTTAATGGTACAGCTTACGGGATTGAGACTAGAGAAGTAAATCGACTTAAAAAGGTTTATTTTACCAATATTCTCTATGAACTTGACACACCAGGCGAATGGTTTTTTGATGAAATAGATAATAAGTTATATGTATATCCAACTTCACCTATCTCGGAAAATTCAGAAATTTCACTTTGGACGGGCACAGAGTTTATCTATATTGATAGTGCAAGTGATATTACAATTGAGAAACTTCAGATACAAAATTTAGGAACAAGGCAAACAGGTGGAGATGGAGCCATCAATGTTAGAAATAGTTGCTCTCATATAAAAATAGCTGGTATTGTATTTAGAAATGTTTCCAATATGACTTCAATTAACTTTTGGCCCGAAACGTCAAATAGTATAATACAGAGTTGTGATTTTATTGATTCAGATGGTGTAAGATTCTATGGAGGTGGTTATGATAATAATTCTGCGGAAGCTGGAAATAATGTTATGGAGAATTGCCATTATACAGTGATTGATAGAAAAGATTTTTATGGTAAGGCTTGTGCTATTAAAGGTGTTGCAAATACGTTTAGAAACAATTTAATCCATAATACAAATGGGCAACCCTTCACTTTTTACGGCTTAGATCATGTGATTGAAAAAAACGAAGTTTTTAATACAGGGGTAGAAGAAGGAGATGGAGGTTCTATGTATGGAGGTAATGGATTGTTTACTTTTAATAATACGTTTAGGCACAATTTTTATCACCATATGATGACGTTTCCTGGAGACCCTTTAGGTAGAGCGGGCATTCATTTTGATGACTGGGATGCGGGTGATCTTACACATGAAAATGTATTTTTTAGAGGAGGTCAAAATGGTATAAAAATGGGATCTGGGGGACAGCATAAGATTCACCGAAATATAGTTATGGGCAGTGATCATGGGATTAAAAATTCAAACCGATTGGTTGACGACCCAATATATGCAAACGTATATAACGACTGCATGGATTTCCTTGTTAACGATCCTGAAAGCACAAACAAAAAAAATTATATTGGTAGGGCATTAAAAGTTGTTGGAATTAATGGTTGGCAAACTGGATTAACCGCAGATAACTGGATTGACCGTATAAGTCCATTTTGGGAAAATCGTTATCCACGTTTCGCTCAATTGATGAACGATTATTTTGCAAATAAGAAGATGCTTCCTTATGGCTGTGATTTTAGTGATAATTATTTCTATGATAATAATGATAATTTTGACAGCCCAACAGGAATTCCCAATACAGCGAATAGTACAGACATTGATCTAGGAATATTTACAAATCCAAATGCTTTGAATTTTAGTTATAATGGAACACAACCAGCAGGTTATCCAAATATCCCATTTGATCAGATTGGCTTGTACAAAGATGACTATAGATGTGATGTTCCTGATAAAAATGTTTACAGAAAGGCTGTGAAAGATTATTTTGCAGATAGGTTGGTTTTTCAAGAGCCTTATGATGATGCTACTGTTAATCAATTGACCTATTTTAACTCTGGTAAGGTCGTATATGAAACGATTTATTGTCTTAATACTGCTGTTGGAGATGATAGCTATACAGTAAAAGCCATAGGAGAAACCTGTGTAGATAAAGCTAACGGGCAAATAAAAATTCAAGCAAAAGATAGTGGTACCTATATTGCAAACCTTGATGGAGGTGCTGATATTAATTTTACTAACGAATGGACTATAGAAGATCTGGTTCCAGGCTCTTACGAATTATGTATTACCAATACAGTTAATAGCGCTACTCAATGTTATGGTTTAGACATAGAGTCAGGTACCTCGGTAACAGGGAAAGCAAGTACAAATTCAAAGGAAGTAGCTATTGAAATTGCAGAAGGAACATTACCTTTTGAAGTGCTTGTAAATAACGAAATAGTTTTGCAAACATCATCTCGTTCTTTTTCTGTAAATGCCAAATATGGTGATGTTATAAAAGTAAAAACAAGTGTCGATTGTGAAGGGGTATTCACTAAAACAATGGATGGTATAGTTTCAGTATCACCAAACCCCACGAAAGGAGATTTTGTTATAACGCTATCTATGCCTCTTAAAAATGTAACAATAGAGGTGTATAATATGTTTTCACAATTAGTTTCATCGAAAGTATATCCCGTTAATAATGGTAAGGCGCAATTAGATATAAATGGAAAGCCAGCAGGTATCTACTTTGCATCTATAAAAACTGGAAGTAAAAAACCAAAAGTTTTAAAAATTATAAAGGAATAAAATTGTTATAGGCCACTTATCTCTTAAAGTGTGTAAATAAAATTATTGAGGGCTTAGCTTATTAGTTGAGCCCTTTTCAGTATAGTTACAATTTTTTGGATCAATGTATTACTGTATATAACTATAGGAGTGTTTTATTAAATCCTAAAATTGCATGAGGGTCAAATTTACATTTTCAAGGCTTCAACTTATTGAAAAGATCAATTATCTGTGTTTGTCCTTTTTCTTGCAATATTTGCAAAGTAGATGTTCCTTTAGGACTGGTGTAATTAATATTAGCACCTCTTTTAACCATTGATATCGCCAATTCAAATTCGTTATGCTCTGAAGCAGAGAAAAGAGCTGTATTTAATTTATATTGTTCATCGTCAATAGTGTTTTCTTTTGGGAGCTGAGGTATTTTTTTAATCTCTAAATTAGAAATATTGTGCTTTTTTAATTCATCGACAACAACTTGACTAATAACAATATAGAAGTATTCGTGTTTGATCCTAAATACATTAGGCGCATTTTTTAGTTTGTTAGAATCGAGGATGACCTCTTTTGTACCACTTTGAGATTCATCAAAAAAGAAAGTAAACAAAGAAGCCTGGTAATTTAAAACATCGATTTCTAATAAGGGGTTTATTAAAAAATAGCTCATGGGTAATTTTATAGTCTCATCTCTGAGGCCTATAGGTATGTATTCGGTTGACGGTAAGTCACAAAAATTCATGAATATATCTTTAACCTTTTTATTAGCAATTAATTTTCCAGTACAGCCTAATACATCTCCCCATTTTTCTGTTCTTCGGGGTGTTCTGCCAATTGCGCAGCGGCAAACATATTATTCCAATGTGCTTTATGCTCTTTGTCAGAATAAAGATCTGTTAATAAGACATCGAAATTACTTTTTTCGTATATAACATTTTTTTCATATCTATACCTACCATCATATTGATGTACCCTTTTGTTGTCTACCTTATCTGAGAAAAAGAGATTTTTTACACTTATATATTGGTTTCTATTTCCGTAACTTATTAAAAAATAATACTCCATTTATTTATACTATATGAATTTTATTAGTGAGGTTTGGTAACTACCAATTCCCTCTATCTTTCACATTAGCTTCACAAAGTTTGATGATTTCAGCAATGCGCTTTTGTTTAGTCGCTTCTCTTTTAGCCTGATTAAACCAATATAAATAACCTTTCCTGTATGAAGGAGCAAAATTATTGAAATTATTAAAGGCGATAGGGTTTTTATCAAAAGCCAATTGCAGCGCTTCGGGCACAATACCTTTTTCCACATCATCTAAGGCATTCCAGCTCCCATTTTGTTTTCCAATTTCAATAATTTTAAAACCGCTTTCGTGCATTAAATTATTGTCCGTTAGTTCTTTTATGTGTCTCTTGTTTAGGGCACTCCATACACTTTTAGGGTTTCTTGGAGAGAATCGCTGTCGACGTTTACCATTACCCAAGCTTTTTACAGTAGAATCTATCCAACCGTAACAAAGTGCTACTTTTACTGCTTCTTCCCATCGCATGGAAGGTTTTTTAGTTTCTATTTTATAAAGAATAAGATAAATGCCATTGGAAACATTATGGTTTTTATCTAACCAGTCACGCCATTCTGTATCCGTCTTAAAATATAATTCAGTAATCTCCACTGTTTATAGTTTGTTTGTTTCGATATAAAAATCACGATCTACTTCAAAAGACATGATTTTTAATTCCGTAGCCATTGTTTTCCAGTCAGATTTTGGAAAGAGCCATTGGTCATATCCATTAATACGAACTTGAACAGGCATATCAAATTTATCAACGATATTGGTCCAACGATATTTCAATTCATTATTTTCGATAGAATATTCAAGTGTTGGGATTTTAGTTGTTCTAAGATATTGATTAAAAAACTCGGTAAGATCGATACCCGTTTTTTTACTTAAATAACTTTCAATTTGTTGGGTTGTAACTGTTTGGTGAAAAAAGTCCTTATTTAATCCACGTAAAATTTTTCGCCATTTTTCATCGTCCTCAATAAGTTGCCTAAGCGTATGTAACATGTTAGCGCCTTTAAAATACATATCACTAGACCCTCCGTTATTAACATTATAATACCCTATTAAAGGTCGGTCGTTTAGAATACTTCTTCGAGTACCAATCACATAATCGGCCGCAGCTTCTTTACCATAGTAGTAATCTAAAAATAGATTTTCAGAATAGGTTGTAAAACTTTCATGTATCCACATATCTGCCATGTCTTTGTTGGTAATATTATTAGCAAACCATTCGTGACCAGATTCATGTATAATGATAAAATCGAATTTTAAACCCCATCCTGTACCAGATAAGTCACTTCCTAAATACCCTTTTTTATACTGGTTACCGTAGGTCACACAGCTTTGGTGTTCCATACCCAAATAGGGGACTTCAACAAGTTTAAAACTATCTGCATAAAAAGGGTACTGACCAAACCAATGCTCGAAAGCTTTCATCATTTTGGGAACATCTTTAAAATGTTCTTTGGCTTTGTCTAAATTATCTTTTAAAACATAATAATCCAGATCCAGTCGCCCACCTTGTCCATTATAAACCTCAGAAAAATTAACATAATCGCCAATATTGATATTGACTCCGTAATTATTTATAGGGTTTTTAACAAACCAACTGTACGTTTTTGAATCTGTATATTGCTCTACACGTCTTAACCTACCATTGGAAATATTCATTAAACCTTTAGGCACATTGACGCTAATAAGCATGCTGTCTACCTCGTCATACATATGATCTTTACAAGGCCACCATACACTAGCACCTAAACCCTGGCAAGAGGAGGCTATGAAGTGGTTTCCGTTTTTATCCTTTTTCCATGAAATACCACCATCCCAAGGTGCTCTTACGGCTTCTTTAGGGAGCCCTTCATAATAAACTTCAATTGTATTTGTGGTTCCTGTTTTTTGCTTTTCAAGAAGGTTTATAAAATGGGCATTACCATCATGCTTTATTTTTAATTCTCTACCATTTTGAACAGCTTTGGTAAGGTGTAGTGGGGGCTGTAGATCAATTTGCATCACCGAATAATCTTTTAAAACGGTATATTGAATCGTATTTTTTCCCGAAATGAATTTTTTATCTGGATCTACTTTAATGTCTAGATGATAATAGTTTAAATCCCACCAAGAACGTTCTGGCGTTATAGAACCTCTTAAAGTATCTTGCCTAGTAAAATTATTTTTCTCTGAAAGTATTTCTTGGGCGTTTACAAAGGCACACTGAATTATTGAGAAAAAGAGTAATAGATATAAGCGGTAGATCATTATTTCAACTTTGTTCAAAATTAATTAAAAAGGTTCTTAAGGATTTGTTAATTTTTGGCTAAGTCATTATACTTCTAAAAATATTATTCAAAAACACTAGGTTTTTTCAAAAGGCAATACCCAACATAAAAGTTGTGATATTTGCCTAATTATTATGTGTGTTGAAAGCTCTATAAAAAATAAAAACGCCACGAAAATACATCCGGAGCGTTTTTAGAATTGAGTTAGTCACAAATTATTTCATTTATACTAAAAACAGTATTTATTTTCTTTAATCACTTTTTCGGCAATAATATGTCTTAATTCAATGATGTTTGGCATATTAACATATTTGATGTAACGTTTTAATCCCATAAGCATCATACGTTGCTCATCGCCTGAAGAGAATGAAATGATGGAGTGTTTACCAGCTGTTTCGATAACATCAATGGCATGAAATAAGTTTAACTTTGCCATGGCTATTTGTTCTTTTGTTTGATCTTCACCTTCTTTTTGGGCTATTTTTTCTGCGCGAAGAATGGCAGATTCGGCCAAATAGATCTGAATTAATATATCTGATGCAGCCAACATTAATTGTTGTTGCTCTTCAATTTTTTCACCGTATTTCTGTAAAGCAGCTCCAGCTACCATTAAGAAAAGTTTTTTAAGGTTCTTTATAATATTTTTTTCTTCAGAAAATAATTCAGAATAATCAGGTACGTCAAAAGAAGGAATGCCTACTAATTCATCTTTAACAGCCATGGCAGGTGTTAGTACATCTACATGACCTTTCATAGCTTTTTTGATAAGCATGCCTATGGAAAGCATTCTATTTATTTCATTAGTGCCTTCATAAATCCTTGCTATACGTGCATCTCTCCAAGCAGATTCAATAGGTGTCTCTTCTGAGAAGCCCATGCCCCCAAATATTTGAATACCTTCATCGGTGCATCTTTGCGTAAATTCTGAAACGGCTACTTTTAAAATAGAACATTCGATAGCATATTCCTCGACACCTTTTAGTTCAGCTTCTTGGTGCGTATCTTTTCCATTATGCTTTCTAAGTTCAATACGGTCTTCAATGTTTTTTGCAGCTCTATAGCTAGCTGCTTCTCCAACCCAACAGTTGGTTGCCATTTCTGCTATCTTCTGACGAATAGCACCAAAGCTGGAAATAGGTGTTTTAAATTGAACGCGTTCATTAGCATATTTAACAGATTCTGTAATAGTACGTCTTTGAGCATCTAAACATGCAGCTGCCAATTTAATTCTACCTACATTTAACGCATTCATGGCTATTTTAAAGCCGTTTCCTCTTGTAGATAACATATTTTCAATAGGGACAACAGTATCATTAAAGAATACTTGTCTTGTTGACGATGCACGAATACCTAGTTTGTGTTCTTCTTCCCCCATGGTAATACCATTAGGGTTTTCTGGATCGTATTCCACAATAAAACCTGTAATATTCTTATCGTCTTCAATGCGGGCAAAAACAATCATTAAACTACAAAATCCAGCATTAGAAATCCACATTTTCTGTCCAGTAATGCTATAACTTTTTCCATCATTAGAAAGTACTGCTTTGGTCTTTCCAGAATTGGCATCACTACCAGCACTAGGCTCTGTTAAGCAATAAGCACCGAACCACTCACCAGAAGCTAATTTTGGGACATATTTTTGTTTTTGTTCTTCGGTTCCATATAATGTAATAGGCATGGTTCCTATTCCTGTGTGGGCGCCAAAAGCTGTACTGAAAGAACCAGTGGCGCCAGATATATAGTCGCAAACCAACATGGTATCTACAAAGCCCATACCCATACCACCGTATTCTGCTGGTACAGAAACACTCAAAAATCCGAGTTCACCAGCTTTTTGCATACAGGATTCTGTTAAGGCATAGTCCTTTTTTTCAAATTGTGCTTTTTTTACCCAAATTTCTCTATCTACAAATTCAGTTACAGCTTCTTTCATCATCAACTGATCCTCATTGAAATCTTCGGGTGTGAATATGTCTTCACAATTGGTTTCTTTAACTAAGAATTGTCCGCCACGTAAAATATCTTTTTCTGATGCTTCCATTTTAATTATTATTTGGGTTGTTTTTAATTTAAAAATTCGAAAATACCACAAGCTCCCTGCCCAGTTCCAACACACATAGTAACGGCGCCATATTTTCCTTTCATATTGCGTTTGCGCATTTCATCAAATAGTTGTACAGATAGTTTAGCTCCTGTACACCCAAGAGGATGTCCGAGGGCAATGGCTCCTCCGTTCACGTTTACAATGTCAGGATTGAGGTTTAGTTCTCTAATTACAGCTAAAGATTGTGAAGCGAATGCTTCGTTTAATTCAATGAGCTCTAAATCTGATTGTTGTAAACCAGCTTGTTTTAATGCTTTTGGAATGGCTTTTACGGGACCTATTCCCATAATTCGGGGTTCAACGCCTGCCGCTGCATAGTTTACTAAGCGTGCAATGGGTTCCAGATTTAATTCTTTAACCATCTCTTCACTCATTACCATTACAAAGGCTGCTCCATCACTCATTTGAGAAGAGTTCCCTGCGGTGACGCTACCACCTTGTGCAAAAACAGGTCTTAGTTTGGCAAGCGCTTCTAAGCTTGTACCAGTACGCGGACCTTCATCTTTTGTTACTGTGTATGATTTATTAGCTTTTTTACCATTAGAGTCAATATAAGTTTGCTCTACTTCTATAGGTACAATTTGATCTTGAAAACGATTTTCGGCTTGTGCTTTTAAAGCTTTCATATGTGAATGGTAGGCAAATTCATCTTGATCTTCACGAGATACTTTAAATTGATTTGCAACAGCTTCGGCAGTATTTCCCATGCCCCAATAATAATCTTCGTGACCTGCCTTTACAATATCATAATTTAGTTCAGGCTTAAATCCTGTCATGGGTACGGCACTCATGCTTTCTGCACCTCCAGCAATAATGCAATCTGCCATTCCAGATTGTATTTTTGCCGTTGCGATACCTATGGTTTCTATACCAGATGAACAAAAACGATTTACAGTGACTCCTGGCACATCGACACTATCTAACCCCATTAAAGAGATAAGACGAGCCATATTTAAACCCTGGGATCCTTCAGGCATGGCATTCCCAACAATCACATCGTCAATGCGGGTTTTGTCTAATTGTGGTAATTCTTTCATCATGAATTGAATGGTTTCTGCAGCCAATTCATCAGTTCTTTTAAAGCGAAATACACCTTTAGGTGCTTTACCTACAGCTGTTCTATATGCTTTTACTATGTAAGCCTGTCTGTGCATATTTGTATTAAGATTTTAGTATTAAGTATTAAGACTTCATAAGTGATTTCTGAAGTGAATAATTCATTTTTGTAATTTCGAGAATTTCGTTAATGATAGGCCTTACTTTTTGCTCTGTTATTAAATTTAGCCTTTTAGATAAATATAATTGTGTTAATAATTCAAAGGAAGAACCATTCGCAATCCCTAAAAATTGTTTGAATTCCCCATTGGTATTTCTTCCTGCACCTTCAGCAATATTTGAAGGGATGGAAATGGCACTTCTTCTAAGTTGAGATGTTAAATTGAACTTCTCTTCTTTTGGGAAATTTTCGGATGCTTTATAACAGTTTTCCGTTATATCCATTGCTTTTTGCCATATTTTCAATTCTTCAAATCTATGCATAGTAAAAAATTTAATTCGATTTTCTATGTACTCCATACTTAATACTTCGTACTTATACACTATTTAATTACGAAGCGGTTTCCCAGTCTTCAACATATGCTGTATGCGTTCTAAGGTCTTCCGTTCGGTACATAAACTTAAGAAAGCTTCACGTTCTAAATCCAATAAATATTGTTCGGTAACTAGGGTAGGTTCGGATAAATCACCCCCTGCCATCACATAAGCCAATTTATTTGCTATTTTATGATCATGTTCACTTATATAATTTGCAGCTTCCATAGAGTCGGTTCCAACTAAAAACATACCTAAAGCTTGTTTTCCGAGTACTTTTACGTCTTTGCGTTTTACGGGCTGCGTGTAACCAGCTTCAGCCATTAATTTAGCGTGCGCTTTTGCAGTGGCTATCTGCCGGTCTTTATTAATAACGACAATATCTTTTCCTTTCTGAAGGACACCCAAATCGAAAGCTTCATAAGCAGATGTTGCCACTTTTGCCATACCGATGGTTAAAAAGTATTCTTGTAAAGTGTTTAATTCTACATCGCCTTTTCTAAAAGTATCAGAAGCCCTTAAAGCCATTTCTTTTGAACCAGCTCCGCCAGGAATCACACCAACACCAAACTCTACCAAACCGATATAGGTTTCTGCGGCAGCAACTACTTTATCGGCGTGCATTGATAATTCGCAGGCGCCACCTAAAGACATGCCGTGTGGTGCCGAAATGGTTGGAATCGCCGAGTAACGCATACGCATCATGGTATCTTGAAAATACTTAATGGCAGCATTAAGTTCGTCATATTCCTGTTCTACGGCCATCATGAATATCATACCAATATTAGCGCCAACTGAGAAATTGGCGCCTTGGTTACCAACAATTAATCCCTGATATTCTTTTTCGGCCAGATCAATGGCCTTATTAAGTCCTGCTAAAACATCCCCTCCAATCGTATTCATTTTAGACTGGAATTCACAGTTTAATATACCATCTCCTAAATCTTCAATGACTACCCCTGAGTTTTTAAATACTTCATTAGATTTTCTAATATTATCTAAGATGATAAAGGCATCTTGCCCAGGTATTTTTTCTTGTGTTTGCTTTGGAATATCGTAAGCATAAGTAGCACCTTCTTTTACAGAATAGAATGATTTGCTTCCTGCTTTTAACATATCGTTTACCCAGGGTGCTGGTGCTAAACCTTCTGCTTTCATTATTTCTATACCAGCCTCGACTCCTATAGCATCCCAAATTTGAAAGGGACCATGTTCCCATCCAAAACCAGCTTTCATGGCATCATCAATCTTATACAATTCATCTGTTATTTCAGGAATACGATTCGAGACATATGCGAATAGGGCAGCGAAACTTTTTCTGTAAAATTTGCCAGCTTTATCTTTACCTGAGACTAATACTTTGAACCGGTCTACAACCTTATCGATAGTTTTGGTCAATTCCAGAGTAGCGAATTTTGCTTTTTGTGCAGAGCGATACTCTAAAGTGTTTAAATCTAATGATAGGATTTCTTTTTTGCCTTCTGCAGAAACCGTTTTTTTATAAAACCCTTGTTTGGTTTTGCTTCCCAACCATTTGTTTTTTACCATGGTACTAATGAAACCTGGAAGTTTAAAGAGTTCCAGTTGTTCATCTTCTTTACAGTTTTCTGCAATACCATTTGCTACATGAACTAAAGTGTCCAAACCAACAACATCGACTGTTCTAAATGTAGCAGATTTTGGTCTACCAATAACAGGACCTGTTAATTTATCGACTTCTTCAATGGTTAGCTCCATATCTTTAACAGCGTGGAATAAACTCATGATACTAAAGATGCCAATGCGGTTTCCAATAAAAGCAGGAGTGTCTTTAGCCACGACAGATGTTTTTCCCAGGAATTGTTCGCCATACTCATTAAGGAATTCTAAAACCGAGGTATCTGTTTTGGGGCCAGGAATGATTTCGAATAGCTTTAAGTAGCGTGCAGGATTAAAAAAGTGTGTACCGCAAAAATGTTTTTGAAAATCTTCACTTCTCCCTTCACTCATAAACTTAATAGGAATACCAGAAGTATTACTGGTAATTAAAGTACCAGGCGTTCTGTGTTTTTCTAGCGATTCAAAAACCTGTTGTTTTATATCTAAACGTTCAACAACAACTTCCATAATCCAATCAACATTGGCAACCTTAGCAATATCGTCTTCTAAATTACCAGTTGTAATACGATTTGCAAATTTGGGATGATAAATAGGGGAAGGCTTTGATTTTAATGCTGTAGCAAGGGCATCATTAACCAATCTGTTTCTTACGCCTTTATCTTCGAGTGTTAAACCTTTGGATTTCTCTTTGTCATTTAGTTCTCTTGGGACTATATCAAGTAATAAAACATCGACGCCTATATTAGCGAAATGGCATGCAATACCACTTCCCATAATACCTGAGCCAATTATGGCCACTTTTTTTATTCTACGTTTACTCATTTTATACTACTACTCGTTTTGATTATATATTTTTTTATTCGTTACCAGTTCGTTAATGACTTCGGCGACTTCATAAAAACTGTTTAATTTTTCTTCAGAAACGTTATTTCTTATAGTTTCATTAAATGTTAAAACTTTATCTCTTGAATAGGTTCTTTTTTCAAGACCAAATTCAGTGAGAGAAATGATAACACCACGACCATCTTTTGGATTGGGTTTACGCTCAATTAGTCCTTTAGATTCCATCGTTTTCAATATTCTTGATAAACTCGTGGCTTCCATACCCATTTTAGGTCCTAAAGCGGTAGAAGGCGTTCCTTTTTCTGGGTCTATACTCAATAAAGTAAAGCCCGTTGCCATAGTACTATCAAATTTTGCAGCCTCTTCATTATACATTTTTTGCACTGCAAGCCATGTTGTCCTTAGTATATAGTCTATTGTTTTATCTTTCATAATATCTGGTTGGTTGGAGACCAAAGATATGAAAATTTATTATGCATGCATAATAAATTATATAAAACTTAACACAATTTAATTGAGAGAGTATTGAAAATGTGTTATATGATTTTTAAAGTTATGACCTATAGATTTTTTCTATTAAATCTACATATTTAGTCTTAATCACTTTTCTTTTCATTTTCATTGTAGGTGTTAAGTGGCCGGCGTCAATTGACCAAACATCTGGGGTTATTTCGAATTTTTTAATCTGTTCCCACTTACCAAAGTTTTTATTGGCATTGTCAATTTCTTCTTGAATGCGCTCTAATAACTTGGGGTTGGTGATGATATCATTTTTAGATTGGAAAGTTATGTTATGACGTCTTCCCCATTCTTCAACAAATTCGAAATTAATTTGGATTAAAGCGGCAGGCATTTTTTCGCCTTCTCCAATAATCATTATTTGTTCAATAAACCTAGATTGCTTAAATTGATTTTCTAAGAGGGCAGGAGCCACATACTTACCACCAGAAGTTTTGAACATTTCTTTTTTACGATCTGTAATTTTTAAGAAATTGTCATCATCAACTTCACCTATATCACCTGTATGGAAATAATTTTCAGTCATCACCTCCTTAGTTTTTTCAGGATCTTTATAATAACCAAGCATGACATTAGGTCCTTTAACCAAAATTTCTCCATCATCGGCAATTTTAACTTCAACATTGTCAATAATTCGACCTACGGTTCCAATCTTAATGCCTCCGTTAAAAGGGCAATTTACAGAAACCACAGGAGATGTTTCTGTTAGCCCGTAACCTTCTAGTATTTCCATTTTTGCAGCAGAAAACACCCTGATGAGTCGTTGTTGCAGTGCAGCACTTCCAGATATCAAGGTATTAATGTTACCTCCTAGTGCTTCTCGCCACTTATTAAAAATAATTTTGTTTGCTATTTTTAATTGAAACTCGTACCACCCGCCATTTTTACCATAGGGCTCATATTTTAAACCTAAGTTCACCGCCCAAAAAAACAATACCTTTTTTATACCTTTTAATTCTGTACCCTTGGCTATTATTTTATCATACATTTTTTCATAAAGCCTAGGAACTGCTGTCATAACTTGAGGTTTGACCTCTTTCAAGTTGTCGCTTATGGTCTCAATACTTTCTGCAAAATATATTTCTATGCCACAGTATTGATAGAGATATAGTATCATTCTTTCAAAAACATGACAAATAGGTAAGAAACTCAAGGCTCTAGATTTACCTATTTCTAGAGGGACTCTGGACATGCTATCTATAACATTAGATACCAAATTATTATGAGATAACATAACACCTTTGGGCTTACCAGTAGTGCCCGAAGTGTAAATTAAAGTAGCCAGATCATTTGGTTTAACGACTTCTTTTCTGGACTCAACTTCTTTTTGGTTGCTAGTATCTTCACCTAATTTTAAAACTTCTTTCCAGCTTTTTTCGCCTTCAATATCATTAAACGTGTAAACTCCTTTAAGTTTGGTATTGTCTTTTATAACATTGAGTTTATCTAAAACTTCCGCATCGGAAACGAAACAATAAATAGATTCAGAATGGTTTAAGACATATTCGTAATCTTCAGCAGCTATCGTTGGATAAATCGGCACATTTTGCGCACCAATTTGAAGGACACCTATATCTAAAACATTCCATTCTGTTCTATTAGTTGAAGAAATGACAGCGATTTTATCATTTGGTTGTACTCCTAAACGCAATAAACCTCTACTAATAGCATTGGCTTGGTTAACATATTCTTGAGTTGAAATAGAGTACCATTCACCTTTGTGCTTAGAAGTGAGTGCTTTATCTAAATTATAAGTTTCTAATTGATAATAAGGAAAATCAAAAATTCGTGTAACGTCTGCCATTTAAAATAGTTTCTTGTATTGCAAAATATGAAATTAAAAAGGATTTTCAAATTGCGTAAACAAAATAGAATTTTTATAACAGTTTATAAATGTTTTAGAAAGGGTATTTATCGATTTTCAAATTTTGGGGACCGTATTTTGTTATTTATTGTGAAATAACTTAAATAAACTGGTTTGTTTTAAATTATTATGAAAAATGTATCTAATTTATAATAATAAATGAGAAATCACATGAAATTAATCTCTTTGTTAAATTTTTATACCTGCTAAGGTTAAAAGTTTACATATTTTATTTTTAAAGTGATAAAACTCAAACGTTTTCGTTAAAAAATCCATAAAAAAAACTTCCATTTACTGATAATTGTCAGCTTTATAATTAGGTCCAGTATATAACTTTGAAATAGTAAAACAAACATGATTATATAAAATATTAATAAAAATAAAACAATGGAAGTAAAACAATTTAACTACGGAATTTGGACTGAAAAAGTCGATGTAAGGGATTTTGTTATTAATAACATTACTCCTTATTATGGAACATCAGAATTTTTGGTTGGCCCAAGTGCTAGAACTCAAAAATTATGGGAAGTATGCAAACAAGCTACTAAAGAAGAACGACAAAATAATGGTGTACGTTCTATAGATACAGAAACAATTTCGACAGTTAGCGCCTTTAATGCTGGATATATAGATAAAGATAATGAGGTTATTTTAGGATTGCAAACAGACGAATTATTGAAAAGAACCATGAAACCTTTTGGCGGATTTAAAGTAGTTCAAAAGGCATTGTCTGAGCATGGCGTAAAACCTAATGATGCCTTAACAGAATTATTTTCAAAATATGTTAAAACTCATAATGATGGGGTTTTTGACGCCTATAATGCTGAAATAAAAAAGTATCGTTCATTAGGCTTCTTAACTGGGCTTCCAGATAACTACGCACGTGGTAGAATAATTGGTGATTATCGTCGTGTAGCTTTATACGGAATTGATTTTTTGATTAAATCTAAACAGGAAGATTTAGCGAAAATTGAAGGGCCAATGAGCGATGCTGTTATTCGTTTACGAGAGGAAGTCTCTGAGCAAATAAAAGCATTGAAAGAAATCATTGAATTAGGAGGTAAATATGATTTAGATTTAAGCCGTCCTGCTGAAAATGCGAAAGAAGCTGTACAATGGACATACATGGCTTATTTAGCTGCTGTAAAAGAACAAGATGGCGCAGCCATGTCGTTAGGTAATGTGTCAACCTTTTTAGATATTTTTATTGAAAATGATTTACAGGAAGGGCTTATAACTGAGGAAGAGGCTCAAGAATATATAGATCAGTTTGTCATGAAACTTCGAATGGTACGTCATTTAAGAATGAGTGCTTACGATGAAATTTTTGCTGGTGATCCAACTTGGGTGACTGAAGCTATAGGGGGGATGTTTGAAGATGGGAGAACGAAGGTAACTAAAACCTCTTTCCGTTTCTTGAATACCTTATATAATTTAGGACCTTCACCAGAGCCTAATATGACGATTCTTTGGTCTGAAGATTTACCAAAAAACTTTAAAGATTACTGTGCTAAAGTATCTATAGACACATCATCAATTCAATTTGAAAATGATGCTTTGATGAGAGAAAGTAGAGGGTCTGACGATTACGGAATAGCATGCTGCGTATCGCATCAGGCATTAGGGAAATCTATTCAGTTTTTTGGAGCACGTACTAACTTGGCCAAAACATTATTATTAGCTATTAACGGTGGCCGTTGTGAAATAACAGGCACTAAAATGGTTGATGGTATTGAAGCTTGTGATTGTGAGTATTTAGATTTCGATAAAGTCATGGCTAACTTTAAAATAGCCATGAAAGATGTGGCGCGCGTGTATAATGATTCTATGAATATTATTCACTACATGCACGATAAATACTATTATGAAAAAGCTCAAATGGCACTAATTGATACCAACCCAAGTGTCAATATAGCTTACGGTATTGCTGGTTTATCAATTGTGGCAGATTCTTTGTCAGCAATTAAATATGCTAAAGTAAAGCCAATTAGAAATGAAGAAGGTTTAACGGTTGATTTTAAAATAGAAGGAGAGTTTCCTTGTTATGGTAATGATGATGATAGGGTAGATGTTTTAGCTGCTAATGCGGTGGCCGATTTTAATAATGAGTTAAAGAAGTTGTCAGTTTATAAAAATGCTGAACCAACTATGTCTGTGTTAACCATCACATCGAATGTTGCTTATGGAAAGAAAACAGGAGCAACACCAGATGGTAGGGCAAAAGGTATTCCATTTGCACCAGGGGCTAATCCGATGCATGGTCGTGATTCACAAGGTGCTATAGCATCCTTAAACTCGGTAGCAAAAATCGATTATAAAGATTCTCAAGATGGTATTTCTAATACTTTTTCAATAGTGCCAAAGTCTTTGGGTGCTAATGACGAAGATAGAATCGAAAATTTAACATCCATTTTAGATGGTTATTTCTTAAGGAATGCACAGCACATTAATGTTAATGTATTAAATAAAGAAACTTTACTTGATGCTATGGAGCATCCTGAGGAATACCCACAATTAACAATTCGTGTTTCTGGTTACGCTGTTAATTTTGTAAGATTAACAAAAGAGCAGCAATTAGAAGTTATAACACGTTCTTTCCACGAGTCCATGTAGTTTTATTAATATTTCTAATTAAGAAGTATCTGCAAAAGGAGCATCATGCTTCTTTTGCGGATACTAATTTCAAAAAATTGTCCTATCAAAACAGAAGAGAACATATTAAGAGTGCATTCTATTGAATCCTTTGGAACGCATGATGGTCCTGGAGTTCGTATGGTTATATTTTTACAAGGATGTAAATTAAAGTGCTTGTATTGTCATAATCCAGACACAATTAATACAACAGGAGGTAAACTTTACCATATAGATGAGTTGGTAGATATGGCGTTGAATATGAAATCATATTTTGGCAAAAAAGGAGGGGTCACAGTTTCAGGAGGCGAGCCTTTGTTGCAGTCTAAAGAATTAATCCCTTTTTTTAAACGCTTAAAAGAAGAAGGTATTCATACTAATATTGACACTAATGGTAGAATATTAAACCATTTTACAGAAGAATTATTAGATACCTATGCAGATTTAGTCATGTTAGATATAAAGCATATGACTGAAGCAGGATATGAAGCTTTAACAGGAATGCGTAATAAAGAAACCACTTTCACTTTTGCTAAACATAGGGAGGCTTCAGGGAAAAAAATGTGGTTAAGGTATGTGCTTATACCAGAGATTACTAATAAACCTGAACTTTTGCATCAAATGGGGACGTATTTTAAGGATTACAAAACCATTGAAAAAATTGAACTTCAACCTTATCATAAGTTAGGTATTCATAAGTGGGAAGCTTTAGGTTGGGATTACCAACTAAAAGATGCACGCGAGAATACAGAAGAAGAAATTGATGCCGCAGTCGAGATTTTAAAAAATTACTTTAAAGAAGTTAAAATAAATTAAAAAGTGTTGCTCGTTATCAACACTTAAATATAAATATTATGCAAACACAAAAACTTAAGAATCGTTGGTTAATAGCCGCTTCGGCAGTTGGAATACATATTTCAATTGGATCGGTTTATGCTTATTCTGTTATGACCAACCCCGTAAAAGATATTTTTGATGTTGATGGTAGTGTTATAAAATGGGCATTTAAAATTGCTATTTTATTATTGGGGCTATCTGCAGCATTTTTAGGTAGATGGGTAGAGAAAGTAGGACCAAAAGTAAGCGGTACAACAGCTGGATTATTTTACGGCTTTGGTATTTTAGGTTCTGGGCTTGCTGTTCAATTAGAGTCGTTAACGCTGTTTTACCTTTGCTATGGTGTTATAGGGGGGATTGGATTAGGTCTTGGATATATTACACCAGTAAGTACTTTGGTAAAATGGTTCCCAGACAGACGTGGCTTGGCGACAGGAATGGCCATTATGGGCTTTGGTTTTGCGGCTTTAATTTTTGGGCCAGTGATGCAATCGCTTTTTGATGCTGTGGGTGTATCGAATGCCTTTTACATTTTAGGCGCTATATACATGCTATTGATATTGTCTTCTGCAAGATATATTGAAAGACCACCAGAAGGGTATATGCCAGAAGGTTTTAAACCAGGAGAGGGTAAAACTATTAAAGCAGATATGGCAAATATAGATGCGAATGCTTCACTAAAAACGGCACGTTTTTATTACATCTGGATTATGATGTTTATTAATATTGCTTGTGGTATTGCCATTATATCTGCAGCAAGTCCGATGATGCAAGAGAAACTTAATTATACACCCATGGAAGCAGCAGCAATTGTAGGACTAATAGGTGTTTTCAATGGACTGGGTAGAATCATGTGGTCCAGCCTTTCAGATTACTTAGGACGCGCAAATACTTATATCATATTTTTTGCTTTTCAAATTCTGGCTTTCTTTTTCTTGCCAAAAATTTCAATGGAATTAGCTTTTCTAGTCGTTTTATTTACAGTTATCACTATGTATGGAGGGGGCTTTGCAACGTTGCCAGCATTTTTAGGTGATTTATTTGGAACCAAACAATTAGGGGCTATACATGGTATGGTACTAGCAGCCTGGGGATTAGCAGGAGTTGTAGGTCCTACAATTTATGATGTTGTTAAAAATGCTACGGGATCATTAGATGCTACTTTAGAGGTCTTTGCAGGTCTATTTGTTATAGCACTTATAGTATCATTATTAATGAAACGAACGGTAAATCAAGCTTATAAAAAGATAAATAAAAAACTAAATTTTGCTTAGCGCATTGTTTTGTCTTAGTCGAGAAAAGCCCTTTTAAAATTAATTGAAAGGGCTTTTTTATGACTATGTTTTTTTAGTTTACTTTTCAATCCATTTTCGAGCATTCACAAAAGCTTCTAACCAAGGAGATACTTCGTCTTGTCTTCCATCTGGATAGTTTGCCCAATTCCACTGGAATGTCGAACGCTCTATATGTGGCATCGTTACTAAATGCCTCCCTGTTTTATCACACATCATAGCTGTGTTAAAATCGGAACCATTGGGGTTATGAGGATATTCTTCGTAGCCATATTTTGCAACAATATGATATTGGTCTTCAGCATATGGTAAATCAAATTTCCCTTCACCATGAGAAATCCAGACCCCTAAAGTGTTTCCAGCCAGTGTTGAAAGCATTACAGAGTTATTCTCCTGAATTTTTACCGAAGTAAATGAACTCTCATGCTTGTTAGAATCATTATGGCGCATTTTACCATGTATTTCATGATCTGGGTTGATTTCTTCAAGTTCCATAAACAGTTGGCAGCCATTACAAATGCCAACTGATAAAGTATCTTCTCTATCAAAGAAATTTTGAATAGCCTTTTTCGCTTTTTCGTTATATTTAATCGCACCTGCCCACCCTTTGGCAGATCCCAATACGTCTGAGTTGCTAAACCCACCAACGGCACCTAAAAACTGAATATCTTCAAGAGTTTCCCTGCCAGAAATCAAATCGGTCATGTGGACATCTTTTACATCAAACCCAGCTAAATACATAGCATTAGCCATTTCACGTTCAGAATTACTGCCTTTTTCACGAAGAATGGCTGCTTTAGGTCTATTGCCGTTTAGTTCTGGTAGTTTTCCAGTAAATTGTTTAGGAAATATATATTGTAAAGGTTGATTTTTATAATTGTTAAATCTATCTTCAGCTAGGTCATTTGCTGTTTGTTTTTGATCTAATAAGTATGATGTTTTGTACCAAACATCACGTAATCTGGAAACTGTCATTGTAAACACTTCAGTATGGTTAATAATACTTAAAGTATCACTTTCTGTCACTTTTCCGATGTTATGAAATTTAATATGCGCATCATTTAAAACAGATTCAATCGAATTGTCTTTTGACTGAATAACAATTCCTGAATTTTCAGAAAATAATAATTTGAATGCGTCTTTTTCACCTAAATTAGATACATCCAATTCAGCACCAAGATTAACATCAGCAAAGCACATTTCTAAAAGTGTTGTAATCAATCCACCAGAGGCTACATCGTGTCCTGCCACGATTTTCTCGTCTCTTATTAAATTTTGAATGGTATTGAATACGTTTTTAACGTAAGTAGCGTCTTTTACATTTGGGGTTTCATTACCTATTTTATTGACTATTTGGGCAAATGAACTTCCTCCCAATTTAAAATCGTCTTGTGATATGTTGATGTAGTATACATCTCCGCCTTTTTTGTTGAAAACAGGTTCTATGACTTTAGAGATATCGTTGCAGTTTGCTCCAGCAGAGATAATAACGGTTCCTGGAGCTATAATTTCTTCATTCGGATATTTTTGTTTCATTGATAAAGAATCTTTTCCTGTTGGAACATTAACTCCTAAATCAATTGAAAATTCTGAAACAGCTTTCACTGCTTCATATAAACGCGCATCTTCTCCTTCATTTTTACAAGGCCACATCCAGTTTGCAGATAATGAAACGGATTGCAGTCCATCTTTTAAAGGTGCCCAGATAATATTGGTCAAAGCCTCAGTAATAGAATTTCTACTGCCAGCAACAGGATTAATCAATCCAGAAATAGGGGAGTGTCCAATAGATGTTGCGATACCTTCTTTACCTTTATAATCTAATGCCATGACACCAACATTATTTAAAGGTAATTGTAGGGGGCCTGCGCATTGTTGTTTGGCAACCTTTCCACCAACACATCGATCTACTTTATTGGTTAGCCAGTCTTTACAAGCAACTGCTTCTAATTGTAATACCTGATCTAAATAATCGTAAAAGTTATCAGAATTATAACTCACATCACCGTATATTCTATTGACGGTTTTATCGGTCATTATTGTTTTAGGGGAGCTCCCAAACATATCTTCCATAGCTAAATCCATTGGTTTGTTACCTTTGGTTTTAGATTGGAATGTAAAGCGATCATCACCAGTAACATCCCCAACGGTATACATTGGAGAACGTTCGCGATCTGCAATTTTATGAAGCGTTTTTATATGTTCTTCGGAAATCACTAAGCCCATACGTTCTTGAGATTCGTTACCTATTATCTCTTTATCAGAAAGCGTAGGATCTCCAACAGGTAGGGCATCTAAATCTATTTTTCCACCTGTATCCTCAACAAGTTCAGATAAGCAGTTTAAATGACCACCAGCACCATGATCATGAATAGAAACAATAAAATTTTCGTCGCTTTCTACCATGCCTCGAACAGCATTTGCAGCTCGTTTTTGCATTTCTGGATTAGAACGTTGTACCGCGTTTAATTCGATACCAGAAGCAAATTCTCCAGTGTCGGCACTAGAAACCGCAGCACCTCCCATTCCTATGCGATAATTTTCACCTCCAAGAATGACTATTTTGTCTCCCGTTTTTGGTGTATCTTTTAAAGCTTGATCTATTTTACCGTAGCCTATGCCTCCAGCTTGCATAATTACCTTATCGAAACCAATTTTACGAGCATCTTCTTCATGTTCGAAAGTTAGCACAGAGCCACAAATAAGTGGTTGCCCAAATTTGTTACCAAAGTCAGAAGCTCCATTAGATGCTTTTATTAAAATATCCATAGGTGTTTGATACAACCATTTGCGTTCCTCAACAGCTTTTTCCCAAGGACGATTTTCTTCTAATCGGGAGTATGATGTCATATAAACAGCCGTTCCCGCTAGAGGAATAGACCCCTTTCCACCAGCTAGCCGATCTCTAATTTCTCCGCCAGAACCCGTAGCAGCCCCATTAAAGGGCTCAACAGTTGTGGGGAAGTTATGTGTCTCTGCTTTAAGTGAAATAACAGATTCGAATGCTTCTGTAGTATAGTAATCTGGAACATCTGCCCGTTTTGGAGCAAATTGTTCTACTTTAGGCCCTTTTATAAAGGCTACGTTATCTTTATATGCAGAAACAATATCGTTAGGGTGTTGTTTTGATGTTTCTTTTATTAGCTTGAAAAGTGATATTGGTTTTTCTTCACCATCAATAACAAATGTTCCGTTAAAGATTTTATGGCGGCAATGTTCTGAGTTTACTTGTGAAAAACCAAAAACTTCGGAATCAGTTAGTGGTCGGCCTATTTTTTTTGAAACACCTTCTAAATATTCAACTTCTTCATCGCTTAATGATAAACCTTCTTTTTGATTGTAAGCAGCTATATCTTCTATATCAAGGATAGCTTCTGGTTTGATATCAATGGTGAAAGAATTTTGATTCAATCCATTGAATTTTTCTGAAATCATAGGATCGAATGCTTTAAAATCCTTAGAAATAGCTTGAAATTCTTCAATTCTAATAATATCAGAAATCCCCATGTTTTGAGTTATTTCTACAGCATTGGTGCTCCAAGGGGTTATCATGGCAGCACGTGGACCAACAAAAAAAGCATCGAGAGATGCTTGTTCTATTTTGGGCTGGTTGCCAAATAACCACACTAATTTTGATGTGGCTTCTGTTGATAATTCTTTTGTTGTTTGAACAGCAAATATCTTGCTGGTTACGTTTCCAAAGAAATGAATCATTATGTCTTAATTTGTGTGTGTTTAAAGAAAGTGCAAATTTACTTCTTTTTGGTCGAATTTCTTGTAAAAATATGCTCGGGATAATTGAGAGTTATTCACGAGGTTTTGAACATAGAAAAAATACATTGTTTATAAACAAACAAGGCAAACTAATTTGGTTTACGCTTGTTTCTTTATTTATATATCCGTAAGAAACTATCTTAAATTGGGAGCGATTTAATAGAGCTTAATGTTTTTTTAGCCAATTCTGTTTTTTCAGGGAACAATTCTTTGCCTTTAATATCTTTGGCAATACTGGATATGCGCTCTTTTGTCGTTTTAGACATAGAAAGCACTTTTGTAGCTTTTAGTATTTGTTTTTTTCTTCCCATTTTTTCTAAATGTTATACAAATTTACTTCATTTTTTCTTAAAAACCAAAATACCAATGTATTCGTTTTCAGGGATATATTGTGTTAAATTGGCTTTTTTTTCATTTGTCAACCCAAAAAAGGCATACTCTTTACTTAGTTCAATGAAATTTTTATTTACGTAGTACCGGTAAGTTTTAATTCTTCTGTTAAAGTTTTTGCAAATATCATCACAGTTCTTTTTGCAATTAGACTCACAAAGTGCTTTAAATTTATCGGCACTATCGCTACCTTGTACCCAAATAGCAGCATCTTCATTTTCTTTAAAGAATTCTGGGATGGTATTAAGAACGGTACTAAATACTTTTCTCATATCACCATTATTACTATTGGAATCATCAAAAATATTACCATTTTCTTCATTGTAGTCACCAAACCCTAAATTATAGATTACTTTTCCGTTTCTTTTGGCAACTGGGGTATATTCTATAGCTTTAATTATTGACCTATGTCCTTTACTTTCAAATAGGTATTGGATTTTTCTGGTTTTAGATTTTAGTAGTTCGGTTTTGTAGGCAGGTATGTTATTCAATATCTATAATTTTTGCTAGGCTAAAGGTAATACTTTTTTTACGTAATGTGATATGCCGTTATTATTCCTGCTAAGGCAGGAATCCATTATAATACTTTAGTTTAATTTATAAAATTTCTACCTTAATAGAGCAAGTTCAATACATGTCTCAGGAATTTAAAAATACTTTTTTAAGATAGAAAACACAGAACCATAATAAGAATGTCCAAATAAATTTAAATGCACCAGAAGGTAGTAAAATTGATAGATTTCTATTCTTGCTGAGGTGTTTTTGTCGCTTTTTAAATTTGAGAAATACGCTTCATAAAAAGATGTATCAAAGCCACCAAATAGCTTGGACATAGCAATATCCACTTCATAATGACCATAATAGCTAGCGGGATCAATTAAATACGGTGTGCCATCTTTAGAAATAAGATAATTACCACTCCATAAATCACCGTGTAATAAGGCTGGTTTTATATCTACAAACAGTGACTCTAAGACGTCTTCAATTTTCTGAATAGATGGGCACTCGTTTTTAGAAAGCAACCGCTTTTGTTGAGCTAGCTCTAGTTGCGGTAATAAGCGTTCGTAAATGTAAAAATCTAACCAGGTTTTATGTTGCGTGTTACTTTGCGCTAAGCTCCCAATAAAATTGTCCTGACCTAAGCCAAAATCTTCAGACGTACATTTGTGTAATGCAGCTAATTGAAGTCCTAAGTTTTTAGAATCTTCAGATGAAGGAGATTTGTTTTCAATAAATTCCATTAATAAAAAGGCAGTATCTTCAAAAGTATCGTAAGCTAAAACCTTTGGTGTTTTTATAGTACTTGTTTTGCGAATCAACTGCAGCCCGTGGGCTTCAGATTGAAACATTTTTTTAGCATTAATTGCTCCATTTAATTTTAAGAAATAGGAATTTTTTGGAGTGTCAATACGGTATGCCTTTGAAATATCACCACCTTGAACGGAAAAAACTTTAATTATGGATTCTTTAAGAAGGGTTGATACATATGATCTTAAATCATGGTTCATCACCTTTTTCGTTTATAATGACTTTGAACAATTTGATCAAGAAATACTTCTGTTTTAACATGATTAAACACTAGTGATTTAGGAAGGACATCAAATAACGGAATACCATCGCCCAATAGAATTGGAATGGTTGAAATTCTTAGCTCGTCAATTAAATCGGCTTTAAGAAAATTTTGAACTGTTTTGCCACCATCTATGTACAGGTTGAGAAATCCTCTGTTATGGATAGTATTTAAAACATCCTTTTCGTTGCCTTTTAGTAAGGTTACTTTTTCTTCAAGTGCTTTAGGGGTTTGATTTAAAGAATAACTTAATACAAATACATGCTTTTTATAGGGCCAATCTATACCAAAATTAAGAACCGTTTCGAAGGTTGTTTTACCCATCACGATGGCATCTATTTCATCCATTAAATCATAATAACCCATGCCATTTTGTTCTGGGTTTGGAATCATATCCAACCAATCTAGCTCACCGTTTTTACCAGCAATAAAACCGTCTAAGCTTTTACCAATAAATACAATGTTTTTATATTTCATATCATATTTGAGTTTGTTTAAATAAAATAAAAAGACTCAGAAATATATTTAAAGCTAAAGAATTTAAAGTTCCTTTCTAAGCTTTTTGGGGTGTTATCTTGTATCAAAGATAGCTACTACAAATATATTTTTGGAATCAAACCTGTAAAACAAAGTTGTTTGTTTTGTAATGACATATTTTCTTAAACCCTTTTTAATTTTCGATTCAGGAAAGGATTCTGGTTGGTTTCGAATAATTTGGACAGAAGTATCTAATTTCTCAATAAACCCTAGTTTTACCTGTAAAGACCACTTTTTAATTAAAAAAGAGAAAAGTTGTTCTGATTTCTTTTCAGCAGTTTTAGAAATTACAACTTTTCTATTCATTTATTTGTGTTTCTGGATAAATGAATCGTAATCAGTGACTTTTCCATTTTTAATTTCTAGAGAAGCTTTTTCAATTTCTTTTTTTTGTTCAGGTGATAAGCCGTTCCAGAAATCAGTAGTTTTTTCTTTTTTTAATAACTTTTCGAGACGCTCTATAATATCTTCACTTTGAATTTTTAGAAATTCTTTAATGAATTCTAATTTTCTGGTTTGTAAATCCATTCACAGAGTTTTTACCAAAGATAAAAAATATAGCTATTTTTAGCGGACTACTACTCGGTACTTTTAGTTGTGAGATATAATAATTTAACCTTTTCTTTCCAAAAGAGCCATGTAGAACCCGTCAAAACCAGAAGTATGTGCTAGAACCTTTTTGTCTTTTACTAAAGAAAAATTTGTACCTGCTTCAGATTTTAAAAAAGCTTCCACTTGGTTTTGATTTTCTGATGGTAGTACAGAGCAGGTCGCATACACCAGCTTTCCGTTTGGTTTTACCATTTTAGAATACTGCTGTAATACTTCTTGTTGGGTCTCTCTAATGCGATCTAAAAATTCAGGTTCCAGTTTCCACTTAGCATCTGGGTTTCTACGCAATACGCCTAAACCAGAACAAGGTGCATCTATTAAAACGCGGTCTGCTTTATTGTATAATTTTTTAATTGGTTTAGTAGAATCAATAACTTTTAGTTCCACATTATGAACACCGTTACGTCTCGCTCTAACTTTTAATTTTTTGAGCTTACTTTCGTAAATATCCATAGCAACAATTTGACCTTTATTTTCCATCAGCGAAGCAATGTGCAATGTTTTGCCACCAGCACCAGCACATGTGTCGACCACTTTCATGCCTGGTTTTACATCTAGAAAATCGGCCACTAACTGCGATGATGCATCCTGAACTTCAAAAAAACCATTTTTAAAGGCATCAGTTACAAAAACGTTAGCGCGTTCAACTAATTTAAGAGCAGAGTTGTAACCCTTAATAGGTTCGGTTTCGATGCCTTGATCGAAAAGTATATTTTGTAATTTTTCTTTGGTGGTTTTTAGGGTGTTGGTTCTCAAAATAACATCAGCTTGCTCATTTTGCATCGCTATTTCTTTAGTCCACTTCTCTTCACCTAATTCCTCTAAACCAACATTATCTATCCAATCTGGAATGGATTCTCTAAATTTTCTGATTTTCGAAAACTCATCAAAACGTCCTTTTATTTTTCGGGTAGGCGTCTTTTCGAAATATTTCCAATCTGGTAGTTTTATACCTTTCAAAGTTGCCCAAACAGCAAACATACGCCATAAATTATCTCTATTAAAAGGCTCTTTTACTTCGGCGATTTCAGCGTACAAACGTTTCCAGCGTACAATGTCATAAGTCGTTTCAGCTACAAAAGCTCTATCTCTGGCCCCCCAGCGTTTATCTCTTTTTAGGAGTTGCTGAATAACTTTATCGGCATACTTACCTTCATTAAAAATTAAGGTTAATCCGTCTATAACTGAAAAGCAAAGATTTCTATGTAATCGCATGTTATTTAAATAAGGCTGCAAAGTTACATTTAATTCAGCAATTAATTTCCTAATTTGCGTGCATTAAAAGAATCCCTTGGCAGAGCAAAATTTTATTAATGATCTAAATGCAGGAAAACAATCGGCTTATAGTAAGTTGATTGATGATTTTCAGGACAAGGTATTTGCGACTTGCATATCATTTGTGCCCAATAAAGAAGATGCTGAAGATATAGCTCAGGATGTTTTTATGGAGGTTTTTAATTCTATTCGTAAATTTAAAGGGAATTCTAAACTGTCAACTTGGATATATCGTATTACAACTAATAAATGTTTAGAATTTATAAGAAAAAGGAATACTAAAAAACGTTTTGCTTTTTTACAATCCATAATGGGTAACGACCTACCTATGGATAAAACGAAATACTTTACAGAGATGAACCATCCTGGAATTATTTTAGAGAATAAAGAAAAAAGTGAAACACTATTTCTTGCTATTAATCAACTGTCCGAAGATCAGAGAACTGTATTTACACTTAGCAAGATAGATGGAATGAGCAATAAAGAGATAGGAGAAATTATTAATAAAAGTCTGTCTTCGGTGGAGTCTCTCATGTTCAGGGCGAAGAAAAATTTACAAGGGTTATTAGAGAATTATTATAAAAATGAAAAGTAACGCAAGTTTTTAAAAGTTATGGCATCTAACTATATATAACATGGAAATAAATAAAAACATAGAGGATAAGGTTAAGGATACTTTAAGTGCAGTGGACACTATCGAAGCCGTTAAGGTATCTCCTTTTTTTAAGGATAAAACCATGCAAAAGTTGTTTACAGAGAAAGAAGAAGTGCCATTAATTGGAACATGGTTTTCTCCTAAATTACAATTGGCAACTTTAGTCTGTTTTATTGTTTTAAACATATTGGCCTTTACACAGCTTGACGATAACAAATATGATGAAGATATAAGCGAGTTTGCAGAGACATATGGTTTGTCTTCAGGTTCAGACACATCATTGTTTAATTAAATAAGAGATTATGAAAAAGAACGCACTCTTATATGTATTGTTGCTATTTTTAATAGTCGTTAATGGTTTTTTTCTATTTAATTACTTGGGAGGTTCCAACAAAACAGAAAATAACAATCAGCCTAAAGGCAAAGGACCTGTTGGTTTTATTGTTAAAGAATTAAACTTTGATGAAGACCAAATGTTTCAATTAGAAGACCTTAATAGAGAACATCATCATATAATGAGAGGTATTGGAGGAGAGATCAAGCAATTAAAAGAGGCTTTGTTTAACCAAATATTTGATAAGTCATCCAGTGAAAATAGCATAGATTCTATTACGAGCATGATAGGTGAAAAAATAAAAGAAAGGGATATAGAAACTTTTTATCACCTTAAAGCTATTGAAGCATTGTGTAATGAGCAACAAAAAGAAAAGTTTAAAAAAATAATTAATGAAGCGCTTCATAAAGAAGGCAGAAAAGAGCAAAGACCTCCTTTAAGAAAAGGCGGTCCAGGGTTTGGGCCACCGCCACCAATGCATTAATTTTGCTTCATTTTATAGGGCTTTCAGATATTGAAAGTCTTTTTTTTTGAAAAAAATAGAATTTCGCGCAAGGTTTAATTACGAACTGCATCTAAAAAGACAAATCTCAAATAAAACAATGAAAGTTAAAAGAGCAGCCTTAGTTATTAGTATTTCATTTTTGGTGATATCTGTATTGATTTTAAACCTTTTGGTGATTTTTTCATCATATTAAAAAATAGACCTATGAAAAATTTAAAAAGAATATTAATTATATCTCTATTAACTACCATCATTTTTTTTGCATGCTCTAATGGAGATGATTCTACAACTATAGCAAACGAAGATGGAAATGAACAACCTGCCGATACGGATTATGATATAAGTGCTATTCTTTCAAAATTTGAAGGAACGGGGTTGTCTTATGAAGTAAATGGAAATACGGTTACATTTACAACGCAAGATTTACCGAATCATACAAGTCCATATTGGCCGACAAACAACCCCTTATATGAAGCGTATAATGGTACAAATCCTAATTGGAATATAAACCCTAATACGATTAGTGCACAAAATATAGTTTTTACAATGACGTTAAACCCAGCCGAGGCTGCGAATAAGCAAGTAACAGGTCTAGGGCCAATTGGTATTTCAAGAAATGGCGTTGTGTTTTTTAATCAGTACGCTGGTCCAGATCAGCCGTTAACCAATGAAATTGATTCGTTCGATCAATGGTTGGGACATCCGCAGCGTACAGGGCAATATCATTATCATATAGAACCTACCTATTTAACCCAGCAATTTGGAGAAGATGCTTTTCTAGGGCTTTTAGCGGATGGTTTCCCTGTTTATGGTCCTCTTGAAAATGGTGAAGTTATAACCAATGAGGATTTAGATGCCTATCATGGTCATACTTCTGTAACTGCAGATTTCCCAGAAGGAATTTATCATTATCATATAACCAGTGAAGATCCTTACATTAATGGGAATGGCTATTTTGGAACACCTGGAAATATTACTAATTAGGTGATGATCAAATTAAAACATATCATCTTTTTTGTAGGTGTCCTGTATGCTTGTAATGCTTTGGATTCCGAAAGAGTTCTCAAAGCGTCAGATCCTAATTTGCAGCTTGATAATGGTGTTCTGTTGTATAAAAACACGGCATTTACTGGGAATTTACAAACGTACTATGTTAGTGGGAATTTGAAATCTGATATTGAATATGTAGCTGGTAGAAAAGAAGGTTACGAGAAACATTGGTTTGAGAACGGTTCAAAATCTATGGAGCGTTTATATATAAAAGGAGTTAAATCTGGAGTTCATAAAGCTTGGTGGAATGATACCATTCTTAAATTTGAATATCATTTTAATGAAAAGGGCGAATATCATGGTATAGTTAGAGAATGGTATGAAACCAAGCAATTGTACAGGGATTTTAACTATGTAAATGGAAAAGAAGTTGGTCGTCAGCGTCTTTGGAAACCAGATGGTACTATAAAAGCTAATTATGAAGTAGTCGGAGACGAACGGTTTGGTTTAATAGGGTTAAAAAAATGTTATACGGTAACAACAAATAGCGACGAAATTAAATGAAGTATTCTATTTTAATAGCATTCATTTTTATTATTGCTTCTTGTAAAAACAAGCAAATAGAAAATAGCGACATTGCAAAGTTGCCTTATTTTAATAGTGCCGATTTTACCCCAGAATGGCATAAAGCGACACACAGAATCCCAGAGTTTTCTTTTCTTAACCAGAATGGAGAAACTGTTACTAATGAAACGTATAAAGGGAAGATTTATATCGCTGATTTCTTTTTTACCAGTTGCCCTGGTATTTGCCCCAAGCTTACCAAAAATATGGGAAGTATTCAGGAGGCTTATAAAAATGATAAAGATATTATGATGCTTTCTCACACGGTCATGCCTTGGAAAGACTCCATACCTGTTTTAAAAGATTATGCCCAAAGAAATCATGTAAATGCTGCTAGGTGGCATTTAGTGACTGGAGATAAAGAGGCATTGTATAAAATAGCTAGGAACGGGTATTTCGCCGATGAAGATTTTATAAAAACACAAAATGAGAGCGACTTTATACATACCGAAAACTTTATTTTGATAGATAAACAAGGATATATACGGGGCGTTTATAATGGCACTTTGGAAATTGATATAGAACGATTAAAGAGGCATATTACTATTTTAAAAGGAAAGGGATAAATTTTAATTAATAGTATTATTGTAAAGCTTCGTGATTCATCACGAAGCTTTTTCTATTTTTATAGAAATTTAGGTTTTATGAAAAAGGTATCTTTACTGTTAATAGCCATGTTTATATTTTTTGGATTTAAAGCGTTCAATACATTTAAGTTTCGAAACATTAATAGTGTTGAGATTAGTACCATTATAAAAGATTCCTTATTGAATGTTAGGGCACTAGAAATTATTGAAAATACTAATGTTTTGGTTTTTTTAACGTCCAACGGAAACATGGGTGTTGTACCTATTGAGGAAAATGGAACATCTAATAAAAATATAGCGTATCCCATTAAAGTTAAGAGTGATTCGATATCCCCTAATTTCAGGGCTTTGGCAGGGAGCAGTAAACACGGGTATGGCTTAAGCATAGGATCCCCAGCTTTGTTGTTTAAGTTAGATATAGGCAAAGATACTGTAGTTTACAGGGAAAATCATCCTAAGACTTTTTATGATTCCATGGATTTCTGGAATAACCAAGAAGGTATTGCTATTGGAGATCCTACAAACGATTGTATGAGTATTATTATTACAAGAGATGGTGGGGAAACATGGCACAAATTACCCTGCGATTCTTTACCAAAAGTTAATGAAGGTGAAGCCGCTTTTGCAGCAAGCGATACTAATATTGCTATTGTAGGGAACCATACTTGGGTAGCTACAGGAGGAAAATCTAGTAGAATTTTATATTCACCCGATAAAGGAAAAACCTGGAAAGTTTATAATACACCAATAGTTCAAGGTTTAGAAACAACAGGTATGTATTCTATCGATTTTTATGATGAGCTCAATGGCTTTGCTATAGGTGGAGATTACACAAAACCAGAAGATAATGCTGCTAATAAAATTAAAACAATTGATGGAGGTAAAACCTGGGAATTAGTAGCTCAAAATAAAAACCCTGGCTATAGAAGCTGTGTACAATATATTCCAAATAGGGGAGGCAAAGAACTGGTTGCCGTTGGGTTTAAAGGGATAGATTATAGTAATGATTCTGGAAATTCATGGAAACATTTAAATGATGAAGGCTTTTATACGATCCGATTTTTAAACGATTCAATAGCTTACGCCGCTGGGGCAGGAAGTATTTCAAAGTTAACCTTTAGAGAGTAAAAAGTTCATGAAAAGTGTGAAGGCTAGGCAACATGTTAGGGATATTCAATCTAATTTATTCCCTTTTCCTTCCTTTGTAACCTCTATTTTTAAAGTGCTGGAGCATTTTTCTTTTAAAATCATCCTCAGCTATTTTTAATAAAATTATTTTTCTGGGAGGCAAGATTTGCAATAATTTATTTGATAACTCCATACGCTGGTTATGGAGGGCACTTTCGGCTTTATTTAGCTTCGTGATTAGATCTTTTGCTTTTTTATCTGTTAAGGTGTTTATATTGCTTCTAATTTCACGACGAATACTTCTAATATCTTCATGTCTTATTTTAGAGGTTACCTTATCATAATTATTGTAAACCGGCCAAAATTTCTGAGCTTCATCCTCTGTTAAATCTAGTTTTTCAGTAATGAACGAAATTTTAAGAGCTTTAATTTTTCCTCTATCATGTTGTGCTAAAATATTTAGCGAAAGAAAAAATATTAATATAGGTAGTATGATTTTTTTCATGAGTTTGTACTTTATTCAATAATAAGATCTTCAATGTCCAGATTGTCTAATATATAGGTTTTTACAGATTCTTCTTCAACTTTATACTCTATAAAGTTTTCTTCTAACAAATCTTCTTCAGGTAGTAATGTTGCAATTTCATAAGAACCAATATTTTCATTCAATATATAATTCTCAACGGTTTCAAAATCTAAAGAATCAAAAGTTGGTTTACTTTTAAAAATTGAAAGATTAAATAAAAGTAGTGCAGCCGCTGCTATACCAGATATGTAAATGATGCTTCTTTTTCTAAATAAAGGCACTACTTTTACAGGAGGCTTGGTTGAAACTTTTTCCATAACCTTATCTTCTAAAGTGTCAAAGTAGCCCTCAGGTAGTTTAAAACCAGAATCATTTGATGCTTCTTTAAGTTTTATATCACTTAAAAGAGCATCTTCCAAAGTATCAAAATAATCCTTGGGAACTTTAAACCCAGTTTTTTTAATGTTATGTAGTTTATTCTGTTTCATTATCTATTAAGACTTATAGTTTTAATAAAGGTTTAATCTTTAGTTAAATAGGTTTCAATTTTCTTAACAGCGATGTGATAAGAAGCTTTTAATGCACCTTCACTGGTTTCTAGTATGTCGGCCATATCTTTATACTTTATGTCTTCAAAATATTTCATATTAAAAACGAGCTGTTGCTTTTCTGGCAAAGTAGCAATAGCCTGTTGTAATTTTAGTTGAATGGCGTCGCCTTCAAAATAAACATCGGATGCTAAATTGTTTATTGCTAATTGTTGCACTTCTTCACTTGTAATTTGCAGACGTTTAGCATTTTTATTAATTAATGTAATCGATTCGTTAGTAGCAATGCGGTATAACCATGAAAACAATTTACTATCTCCTTTAAAGTTATGAATGTTTTTATAAACTTTAATAAATGTATTTTGGAGTACGTCATCAGTATCATCGTGTGATTTTACTATATGACGAATATGCCAGTATAAGCGATCTTTATAAAGCGTGATTAGCGTTCTAAAAGCGTGATCTTTATGGCTTTCAGATTTTAATTGTTCTACTAGTTGCGTTTCGTTGGTCACAAAAAATATTTAGTCTTTAGACTAATAAAAATACAGAAAGTTTAAGTTTTATTTTTTAATATTTTGTAATTAACTGATAATCAATTTAATGTAGTTATTTTTATCGATTAAATGTATTAAATCGACGATTAAATGCGTTTTTTCTTGGTTCAAAAGGTTTTTTGTTTTATGTTTGTAACAGAAACCTACTTATTGTTGTTAGTCGTCCCCAAGTCTATCAATGAACAAAAAAGGATAGATGCCCAAATCTCTATCCTTTTTTACTTTTTAGTTATTAATATTATCCGAAACTTTGCATTTCTACAAGTTTGTAGTAGGTTCCTTTTTTACTAATAAGATCTTTATGTTTACCTTGTTCGACAATTTCCCCTTTATTAAGAACTATAATTTCATCGGCATTTTGTATGGTAGATAATCTATGTGCAATAACAATAGAAGTTCTGTTTTTCATCATATTTTCTAAAGCGACTTGTACTAAACGTTCACTCTCGGTATCCAGAGCCGAAGTTGCTTCATCTAAAACCATAATAGGCGGACTTTTAAGAACTGCACGAGCGATACTTAAACGTTGCTTTTGACCACCAGAAAGCTTATTTCCTGAGTCTCCGATATTTGTATTAATAGTTTCGGGCAAATCCTTAACAAATTCCCAGGCATTGGCAATTTTTAAGGCTTCAATGATGTCATTATCATTGGCATTGTCATTACCAAGTTTTAAATTATTCTTTATACTATCGTTAAATAAAATAGCATCTTGAGTTACTATACCTAATTGACGTCTTAAGGAATCAGTTGTTAAATCTCGAATATCTATACCGTCTATTGAAATTTCTCCTTTGTTAACATCGTAAAAACGTGTTATTAAATTGGCAATAGTTGATTTTCCACTTCCAGATTGTCCAACCAAAGCTACCGTTTTTCCTTTAGGGATAGTTAATGAGAAGTTTTTCAGTACATAATCGTCCTCATATTTAAAAGAAATGTTTTTAAATTCTATTTCAGAATCAAAACTCATTTTTGCAATGGCATTTTCTTTATCCTTTAAAGGGTTAGGGGTATCAATGATTTCTTGAATTCTTTCAGCTGCGGCACCTCCTTTTTTAATATTATAAAGCCCACGTGAAATAGCTTTGGCAGGTGTTAATATTTGATAAGATAACCCCATGTAGATTAAGAAGCTGGTACTGTCTAGTGCTAAGTTCTGGTCTTTAGTTAGAACTAAACTACCTCCATACCATAATATAACAGCGATCATACAAATTCCTAAAAATTCACTGGAAGGAGATGCTAAGTTTTGCCTGTTCATTAATTTATTAGAAAACTTATAAAACCTAGATGTAGATTCTTGAAACTTTTCATTGAATTTATTTTCTGCACTAAAACCTTTAATGATTCTTAAACCTGTTAAGGTTTCTTCTAAAGTGGATAAAAATAAGCCTTGTTCTTTTTGAACGCGATCAGATTTTCGTTTTAAACTTTTGCCAATTTTAGATATAATAAACCCCATTATAGGAATAAAAATAAATACAAAGAGCGTAAGTTTTGCACTTATAATGAGCATAGCCGCTATTGTGAATATAATAGTTAACGGCTCTCTTACAATAAGTTCTAATACAGATAGGAAAGAATATTGTAAATCTAAAACATCACTGGTAACCCTAGCTAAAATGTCCCCTTTTCGTTGTTCTGATAAATACGATAAAGGCAGCTCTATGGTTTTTTTATAAACTCTATTTCTAAGATCTCTTATAACGCCATTACGCAAAAACACTAAAAAGTAGTTTGCCAAATAACCAGATAAGTTTTTGAGTAAAAACATGATAACAATTAAACCAACTGTAAATAATAGGGCTTTTGATTTATCCCCACCGGTAAATTGATTCATTTCATATGCCAAATAGTTTTCAACATAATCTCCAATTTCCATATAACCTTCATAAATGGGTTTTGTTGTTGGAGCTATTTTATTTTCTTTAAAAATGACATCCAACATCGGTTTTAAAGAAATGAAGGATAATGTGCCAAATAAGGCAAAAAACACATTGGATATAATATGTCCTATAGCAAATCTTTTATATGGCTTTGCGTATCGTAGAATATTTACAAAATGACTCATCTAGTAGTATTTGTTATGTTTTAAAGCTATTCTAGAATGAATTAAATGTTTCATTAATTAAGTTTCATATCTTTTAAAATAGCATCTATTTTAGATTCTAGCTTAGCTTCGGTATCATAAAAAGCATCAACAGATTCTAAATCGTCATTTACACTAACGTAGAATTTTATTTTTGGTTCTGTTCCACTAGGTCTTAGTGCTATTTGGCTGCCATCTTCTGTATAATAAATCAATACATTGGATTTTGGAATGTCAATCGTACTTTCTTCACCAGAAATCATGTTTTTACTAACAGATAATTGATAATCTTCAACTTTAATTACCTTAGATCCATTGACTTCAGTTAAAGGGTTTTCACGTGCATCGATCATCATTTGCTTAATTTCTTCGGCACCTTCAATACCTTTTTTGGTAAGCGATATCAAGCGCTCTTTGTAAAACCCGTGTTCAGCATATAAATTTATAAGCTCACTGAAAAAAGAACTACCATTAGCTTTACACTGTGCAGCTATTTCGCAAGCTAGAAGTGTTGAGGTAACAGCATCTTTATCTCTAACAAAATCACCTACCATAAAACCAAAACTTTCTTCGCCACCACCAATAAAATCAAGCTCAGGGAAATCTTTTATTAATTTAGCTATCCATTTAAAACCTGTTAATACAATTTTGCTATCTACGCTATAAGCTTCGGCAAGCTTATTAAGCATGGGTGTAGATACTATGGTTGAGGCAATAAATCCTTTTCCTTTAATTTTTCCTTCAGCTTTCCATTGCTTTAATAAGAAATCGGTCATCATAACCATAGTTTGATTCCCATTAAGCAATTGTAGCTTATTCTCTGAATTACGAACAGCAACGCCCAATCTGTCACAATCAGGATCGGTTCCTATAACGATATCGGCACCTACTTTGTCTGCTAACTCCAATGCCATTTTTAATGCGGCAGGCTCTTCTGGATTAGGTGATGCTACGGTTGGAAAATCACCATCAGGGACTTCTTGTTCTTTTACGATATGAACATTTTTGTATCCAGCACGCTTTAAAGTTTCTGGGACTGCTGTAATTGACGTACCGTGAAGTGATGTGAATACAATGTTTAAGTTGTCTTTGGCTTCTTGTGAAGCTCCACAACTACCATTTTTTACTGAAGCATTTATAAACGTATCATCAACATCCTTTCCTATGTAATGAATAAGATCGTTATTCGCTTCAAATTTTATATTGGCGTAGTCAAGGTTGTTTATAACTTGTATTAAGGCATCGTCATGTGGCGGAACTAGTTGGCCTCCATCTTGCCAATATACTTTATATCCATTGTATTCTGGCGGGTTATGGGAAGCTGTTAAAACGATACCACAATGACAGTTTAAATGTTTAACGGCAAAAGATAATTCTGGTGTAGCACGTAAATCCTCAAACAAATAAACTTCAATACTATTTGCCGAAAAAACATCAGCAACAACTTTAGCTAATGTCTTGCTATTGTGTCTGCAATCGTATGCGATAACAGCTTTTGGATTTTCGTTTGGAAACGATTTGTGTAAATAATCACTTAATCCCTGAGTACTTTTTCCTAAAGTATATTTATTGATGCGGTTGGTTCCAACTCCCATAATACCTCGCATACCACCAGTTCCAAATTCTAAGTCTTTATAAAAACTTTCTTGAATGTCTTTTGGATTGCTAGCAATGCTGTCTTTAATGAATGCTTGAGTTTCATTATCAAAAGTTGGCGTTAACCATGTATTGATTCTATCTAAAATTTTTGGTTCTATGTAAATCATATGTCAGTTAAATAAATGCAAAAATAATCAATTAACGAGATAATATCTTTGTTTTTCACGTTGAACTAATATTTAATAACGCAAACGTTTTAGTATTTTTATAAGGCATTAGTAGGTTGTATTTTTTTGAAAAAGTATGAATGCTAATTAAAGTTCAGTTCCTTTTTAATATAATAGCGCTTTTTGCCTTGTTTGGTACGCAAAACAATTTCACCTAAAAAGCCAGCAACAAAAAATTGTGTGCCGATAACCATGGTTGAAAGGGCAATATAAAATTGAGGACGTTCTGTAATAAGTCTGCCCGTTGGATTTAAAAATAGTTTATCGATACCTAAATAGAATGCAAATCCAAAACCAATGGTAAACATAATAAAACCTAATGCGCCAAATAGATGCATAGGGCGTTTACCGAAGCGTGACAAGAACCAAATAGTGATTAAATCTAAAAAACCATGGACAAAGCGATTCATACCGAATTTTGTTTCTCCATATTTTCTAGCTTGATGTTGTACTATTTTCTCACCAATTTTTGTAAACCCTGCATTTTTAGATAATACAGGAATGTATCGATGCATTTCACCGTTAACATCAATATTTTTAACAACATTTAAGTGATATGCTTTAAGTCCGCAATTAAAGTCGTTTAATTTAACACCAGATGTTTTTCTAGCAGCCCAATTGAATAATTTTGATGGCAAGTTTTTAGCAATAACAGAATCGTAACGCTTCTTTTTCCATCCAGAAACCAGATCGTAGCCACCATTTGTAATCATATTGTAGAGTTCTGGAATTTCATCAGGATTATCCTGCAAGTCTGCATCCATAGTAATAACCACATTGCCCTTGGCTTTTTCAAAGCCAGCATGTAGTGCTTGGGATTTTCCAAAATTTTTAAAAAAGCGAATGCCTTTTACGTGATTGTTTTGTGATGCTAATTGAGAAATAATTTGCCAGGAATTATCTGTACTGCCGTCATCAATGAAAATAATTTCATATGAAAAATGATTGGATTGCATAACTTTTGCAATCCAATCATATAATTCTGTTAAAGAGTCTTGTTCGTTTAGTAGTGGTATAACTACAGATATATTCATTTAAATATTTTCAAAATTCAATATTCAAAAATAATGAATTTATTCTGTGTCTGGCTTACTTTTTTTCATCGCAGCAGCAACAATTAACCCGATAATACTAAAAAGCACTAAATATCCTGCCAGTCCTTTAAAAATGTTTCCTAACGAATATTGATTTTGAGACTCAATTTGCTCAACAGACTCGGCTATCTTCTCACTAGGAACATTAAAACTTTCAAGTGTTTGAACGGTTTGTTCAATAGTCTTTTCTTTCAATACCTCTGCAGCATCAGTATCGATAAAATTAAATAATAGATAAGAAACCAGAGTGCTTATTACTAAGCCAATTAAAACAGTGAAAAAGTATGCAGTAAACGCTTCCTTAAAAGAGGCATATCCATTTTGAAGTTGTTTTGTTTTGGCAACTGAAATAATTCCTAAGACTATTATTGTTATTAGAATAAAAATTCCGTACCACATGTTTGTTAGTAAATCAAGGCTTACAGCGTAAGCCACAACGGTTAAAAGAGCCAGTATTGCACCTAAATATAGTCCGTAATTTGAAGCAATAGACTTTAAAGATTTTTCCATAATATTTTGTTTAAAAATGTTAGTTGATCTGTTAGTATACTAATATAATAAAATGTTACACGAAAAGGTTAAAATAAAAAATAATAAAAAATATTGCGGATTTATAAAAAATACTTAAATTTGCAGCTCGAAAATTGTAAAGAATAAAAGCATTTAGTGATGAGAAAAGGTATACATCCAGAAAATTATAGATTAGTAGCATTTAAAGATATGTCTAATGATGATGTGTTTTTAACAAAATCTACTGCAGATACTAATGAAACTATTGAAGTTGATGGTGTTGAGTATCCACTTGTTAAAATGGAGATATCAAGAACTTCTCACCCTTATTACACTGGTAAATCTAAATTAGTAGATACTGCTGGTCGTATTGATAAATTCAAGACAAAATACGCTAAATTTAAAAAATAATTTAAGCGCAATTCATATTCGTAATATAAATATTTATAAAGCCTTTCAGTTTATGAAAGGCTTTTATATTTTATCTAATTGAGTTACTTTTGAATGTATAAATAATACATGCGATAGTAAAACGTACAAAACTTGTAGCTTCTTAACTCATAATTTTGATTTTTTATGAATTACATTCTTTTTGATGGATCTTCTCGTAACAATTTGTTGCCGTTTACATTTACCAGACCAGTAGCCGATATTAGGGTTGGAATTTTAACCATTCGTGAAAAGTGGGAAGCTTTTTTGAAAACCACAACGACAACTATTACCGAAGACTATCTATCTGATAAATATCCTATGGTAGAACTGGAAGAAAATGTGATGATTAATGCATCATGCCTTCCAAATTTTGAATTGGTAAACAAAATAAAAGATTTAAAAGAGCACCAAGCCATTTTTAAAGACGATACTATTATTGCATTTTTTGCTAAAGAAGGACAAGAGGATATAGACTTCAATGCTTTTGAAAAATTTGAATTTGAGAGTCATATTATAAAGATTGAAAATACTTGGGATATTTTTTCTAAGAATGGAGAAGCTATTCAAGAAGATTTTAACTTACTTACAAAAGATAGAACGTCGCAACCCATACCATCGAGTAACAATGTGATTGCTCCAGAGAATATTTTTGTAGAAGAAGGAGCTAAATTGGAGTTTGTAACACTTAATGCTAGCGGAGGACCTATTTACATTGGTAAGAATACAGAGATAATGGAAGGAAGCATTATACGCGGAGCTTTTGCTTTATGTGAAAATGCTATGGTGAAGTTAGCTGCAAAGATTTATGGGCCAACAACCATTGGACCTAGTAGTAAAGTAGGCGGTGAGGTTAACAACGCAGTTTTATTTGCTAACTCGAATAAAGGTCATGATGGCTTTTTGGGGAATTCTGTTTTGGGAGAATGGTGCAACCTAGGAGCAGATACTAATACGTCTAATTTAAAAAATAATTACGCCGAAGTGCGTTTGTGGGATTATGAAACTGAAGGTTTTGCTAAGACGGGATTGCAGTTTTGTGGGCTCATGATGGGAGATCACAGTAAATGTGGTATCAACACGATGTTCAACACAGGAACCGTTGTAGGTGTTAGTGCTAATATTTTTGGCAGCGGATTTCCAAGAAATTTTGTGCCAAGTTTTAGCTGGGGAGGCAGTAATGGTTTTACAACCTATTTAACCAAGAAAGCATTTGAAGTAGCTGGCATTGTTATGGCTAGGCGTAATAAGGAATTTACAGAACAGGATCAGGCAATTCTGGAACATGTTTTCGAAGAAACCAAAAAATATAGAAGAGAATAATTTATAAATCGGCAATAGCGCATTGTAATCGATTTGAATTCAAATCATTATATTTGTTTGTGTACATTGCTTTATGCTTAAGTTATTTTTTTATATACTCTTTTTAATTGGACTGATAGGTTTTTCTCAAACGAAGGATTACACTGTTAAAAACTTGGATATTAATACTAAGTATCCACATTTTGGCTTGATGCAGATTAGTGATTCAAAAGTTGTTTTTACATCATATTTATTAGATAAAAAGGGTAGGGTAAAACGTTTTGAGGGCAACCCCATCCTAACAATTTATGAAGGTGATTTATTAGATGAAGGCTCTATTAATAATATAAAACTTGTTCAAATAGATCCAAAACAGCACATATCTCATATTACCAGTGCAACAATATCACCTGATGGAAAACACATTTATTTGGCAACAAATTATACGAGGAAAAATATGCCAAAAGGTAACTTTAAAGAATCTAACTTTCATATTTCGGTAGGAGAGTTTATGGCTGGCTTGGGTTGGACTAATTTTAGAGTCTTGCCATTCTGCAATCCTAAATATTCTTATGCACATCCTGCTTTAAGTAAAGATGGGAAAACCTTATATTTTACAGCAAATATTAGGGGAGGGAGGGAGAACACAAGAGGCGGTTCAGATATTTTTAAAGTAGATATCTTTGATGGTGGTACTTATGGCGAGCCAAAAAATTTAGGAAGTAAAGTCAACTCGTATAGCCGAGAGATGTTTCCTTTTATAAGTGCTGATAATACCTTGTATTTTGCTTCAAATAGACCCAATGGATTTGGTGGATTCGATATTTATAAAAGTATTATGAATGAGGATGGAACTTTTAAAAAAGCTGTAAAAATGCCAAAACCTTTAAATAGCAAACAAGATGATTTTAGTCTAATTATTGATGCTGAAAATAAGACAGGTTACTTTTCATCAAAACGTCAAGGTGGAAAAGGAGATGACGATATATATTTTTTTAATTAAATAAAAGTTCTAAATTGCAATGCTCTTAAATCTCCATAAACCTGCATAACAACGGTGGCTTTATTTAAAAATATTTATTTATTCTCAACTCTTTTCTTCTCGGTATTATTCATAGATATTTTAGTAAAACTTAACCCTGACATTCTAATTTGTAGGTTTTTTTCTAAAAGTTTAGTTACAACGTTACTATTAGTATATTATCTGGTTAATAATAAAGAGCACTTTAAACGAAAACGAATTTTTGTTATTTGCGCTTTATTGAGCTTTCTGGCAGGTGATGTTTTTTTGATTTTACACACCCAAACAATTTGTTTTATTATAGGCACTTTTTGTTTCATTTTAGGAAAAGTGTTTTATGTTTTTCGCTTTTCAAATAAAAGAGATTTTAGCTTGATTAAATTATCTCCTTTTTTAGCTTTTTGTTTTGTATATTTAGTTGGCTTTTTAATTTCAATCTATAACAATTTAAATAGTTATTTTTTACTTATTTTACTGTATTTGTTTATAGCAGTGACCACTATAGCATTTGCTTATTTAAGAAAAGGAGAAGTTAATTCAGCTAGCTATAGCTGGGTTTTAACTGGTATTGTGTTTTCTGTTTTATCAGATAATATTACCGGGCTAAGGCTTTTTTATGATAATGATTTTGCTTACCATTCAATTACAATTATGTTGTTTTATGGCTTATCTCAGTATTTTATTGTGCTTGGTATAATTAAAGAAACTAATTTTTTATTTGTTAAAAAGAAACTTTTTAGTTGATTAAATTTTTAAGTTAAAGCTTTTCTTATCTATATGTTATTGGTACTTAAAATCAAACAAGTTGTCTTTCATCAAAATGAATAAAAGGCAAGGAAGATGACGATATTAATTATTTTAAATTAAAATATTTTATGCTAGGAATTTTACTCATTTATTTTATCGGAAAAAGATTTTATGATTTATCAGAAGAATACAAACAAAATAAATGGCTGTATGCCATATTAAGTATTGTTGTTTATTATGCGGGAACTTTTATGGCTGGAATAGTTTTGGCGCTATTGGTAGAGTTTGGAATCATGTATATAGACTTAGAAAATAGCCTAATATTGACTATCATAGCTTTACCATTTGGACTTGGGGCTGTATTTATTTTATATTCTCTTAGAAAAAAAATGGAAGAAATCCGTAGTCGTTATTAAAGATGAAATTAATGACATAGGTAGAAGTAATAAAGAATAAAAAGGCTATTAAAAAGTAGAAAAAACGAAAGTTATTTTATGCTTCGTTAGAAATATGAATAATAATTGGCAAGCACTATATTTTAAATAAACTCCCTATTTTGTTTATAATAGATGCCTCTTTAATTTTAATAATCTCAGAAAAATTTTGTTCAATTTGAAGGAAATTGGCTAATACAATTCTATTTTTCTATATTAGCTAAGGTTTACATTTTTTAAAGGGTGTAAACTTTAATAGCCCCTAAAAAGATAAACAGTGTCGCACATTTTTAAAAATGAAAAAAAGTTCACTATCCTTTTCTTTGTTGTTTTAACTATAGATATCTTAGTCAAACTAAATCTCAGTTCTTTTCCATATCGTTACATCTCCAAGCCTCCTATAACATTGCTTTTGTTTTTATATTACTGTTATAATACTACAGAGAAAAGAAAGATTAAAAAGTCATGGGTAATCTTGTCATTATCCTGTTTTTTAATAGGAGATATACTTATTATAGAACATACTAATATTATTCTCTTAAGTGCTAGTTTGGCTATTTTTGGTTTTGCAAAAATCTTTTTAAGCTTACGATTATCTCATAGATCAGATTTTGATATTATGAGACTGGTTCCCTTTTCCATAGTGCTATTTGCTTATACCGTTTTTATAGTGAGTTTACTTTATAATAGCTTAAAGAATTTTTTTATACCGGCATTACTCAGTTTTTTTGTGTCGTTATTACTTATTCAGTTTGCTTTTTTAAGAAAAGATGTTGTTGATAGGATTAGCTATTTATATGTGTTTTTTGGTGTTATTTTTTATATGCTTTCTGAAGGCATGATGGCAATAAAAACATTTAAAATGGATCTTCCAATGCAGGATATTCTAATTATGTTGTCTTATGGTATATCAGTCTATCTCATAATTTTTGGAATTGTTAAAGAGCATAGAAAGAATAATAATATTAATCCTTTTTAACTCGCCTTAAATCCAAGAGGTTTATAGGGTTAATGCCAAGTCCAGAAACATTTTTTCCTGTAAAACGAACCACTTCATCATAATATAGAGGTACCATGATGGCGTTTTGCATGGCTAAAGAGTCCATGGCAGTATATAAATGTTTTCTTTTTTCAATATCGGTAATCGTAAACGCTTGGTTGTATAAACTATCAAATAAAGTATTTTTAAAGTGAAAATAGTTAGACCCTTTTGGCGCGAAATTTTTACTATAGAATATTGATAGGTAGTTTTCTGCATCCAGGTAATCAGCGATCCAGGAACTCCTAAACATATCGACCTTTCCATTAGACCGGGCAGATCTTAAAGTGGCTTCAGGCATAACATCAACATTAATGGTTAGTCCAGCTTTTTCAAGTTCTCGCTGTATAAATTCACAAAAATCTAAATAATTACTTGTTGTAACCAATGTGATTTCTGGATTTGTTATACCACTTTCTTTTTTGAATTGTTCTATGAGTTGTTTTGCTTTTTCTGGTTGGTAAGAAAAACCAATAGATTTATTATAGCCAGCTAACCCTATTGGAATAAAGCCACCGTTGGCAGGATTACCAATACCATTACGTAAATAAATCATCATTTTTTTTCTGTCGAACCCATAATTTATGGCTTTTCTTATGAGTACTGATTGAATTTCTGGAGTTTTAGAATCTAAATAGAAACCTAAATATTCGGTATTTAAATAAGGGCCGCGAATCATATTGATTGTCTTAGCGTAGGAATTGCGTAGGTGTCCGTCTGCGGTTAATAACTCGTCTTTATACGAGGCATCTAAACCATATACATAATCGATATTACCTTGAGCAAATTGTAAAAACTCACTTTGTTTATCGGGCAAAAAAGTAATTGCTACAGCTTCTAGGTATGGTAATGATTTGCCTGCTTCGTCTTTTTCGAAGTAATGCTGGTTCTTTCTAAAAATAAGTTTAATATTTTCTTTCCAGCGTTTAAATTTAAAAGGACCTGTGCCGATAGGATGTGATCTAAACTCTATGCCATAGTGTTCAACGACTTCTTTTGGAACAACCGAGCAATACTTCATGGTTAATAAGCCTATAAAAGCAGGAAAAGGTTGCTTTAAACTGATTTGAAAAACTGTATCATTAATAGCTTTAAAATCATCTACTTTATTTAAAACCCAACTCCCGGGTGCCGCAATTTTTTTATCTCTTAACCGGTTAAGACTATATTTAAAATCTTCTGCAATGACCACTCTGGTGGAATCCTTTCCAAATAGTTCATGTTTGTGAAAATAAACATCATTTCTCAATATAAATTTGTAAGTCAGCCCATCCTCCGATGTACTCCAGCTTTTAGCTATACATGGAAGGATATTTAATTTGTTGTCCAATTGCACTAAACCATTAAATAATTGATTACATACCGAATTGTCCTGTAGAGTTCGCGAAAAAGCTGGATCTAAAGTATTAATGTTTGCATATTCATTATATCGGAAAACTAAATGATCTTTTTGGATTGATGTGTTATTTGTACATGAGCATAACAACAAAATAATGCATGTTATAAATAAAAAGGCAGTTAGGAGTTTTGTTTTTATTAGTTTCATTTAAAAGCAAATAATTTACAGTTTTATCCTTCGGGTAAGGCTTTCCAGTTTTTTATAACACCAGAATACATGTATATAAAGAACAAATTAATAATGAATAAAATATAGCTCCAAGTTATGCCTAAGCTTTCCAATAGATTAGGGCAATCCTCAATGAGATAAGCAAAATACCTCCCACATGCATAAGATTGATGTAAGGTTATTATGGTTATTATTAGGAAAATATAAAGTATAAACCCGATAATAGATATGTTCAAGCAAATTGCAACGATAAGCTTTTTTATTTTTTTTGCATAAAATATAGGGATAGACAAAATAACAGCGCCCAATATAAGGCTTAAATAAGATGCGAAAAAGCCAACCTTTTCATCATTAAATTTGGTTATGTACGCATAAAAAACTGCTAGTAGTATAACAAATATGGTTAAAATCCCAATACTTATAATTGTAAAGAGTAGGGGCTTTAAACCTGTAACTCTAAACATAAAAACCAAAGCAGAGAAAAAGAAAGCAAACCACATAAAAAAATGAATACTTTCTAAAAAAGGATCACTGTCTTTAATCTCTTCTATGTTTTCGAAAACCCTAAATAAAGAATCATTATCTAAATAATAATCTGTGATATGGTTTTTGTAAAAGGTATCTAAGGTAGTTTTAGGCTCGTTGGATTCATATTGTAATTCTAACCTAGGTTCATTCCTGATCAGATTTTTTAATTCGAAGTTGCCATCTGGATGATAAATCATGTCAAACCAATTCTTGGCAGTTAAATTATGCCTAATTTCATATTGATTACAAATCACCAAAAAATCAGATAATATTTGCCTAATTTCATTAGGGTCATTTCGTTTTAAAAGGTCGTAATTCAACTTGCTCCATCGCTTATTATTTTTATTGAAACCCAACCGATAATTGTACTGGTCGTAGTCAAAATCATTATATTCAGAGTAATTATATTGAATAACATCATGTTCAAGTTTGTCTTTTTGGGATTCGTAAAAGATTTTTGAATAGTTAAAATAACTAGGGTTGACTGTCTTTACATGAGGTGAAATATCAAAGAAAGAATCTTTATAAAAATAAGTCCGAATTGTATCTTTCGTTTTGTAATACACATAATCTGTATAAGTGCTATCTGTGAACTCCTGGTTTATTGTGCCTTCTTTTTTATAAAGCGTATAATACTTGTAATGGTAATCCAGGAATCTTAATGATAAACTGTCTTCGGTACGAGTTATGCCATTATAGATTTCGCAATATAAAGTATCGAATGGGGGTGGATAACAACGCTGGTTAATAGTATAATCTAATATGTTTTTAGAAAAGAATAATGAGGCAGTATTAGAAGCCGAAATTTCTTTCTCAGTGCTCTCATCATCATATTGGTATGAAATATAAGACTTAACACCTAAATTATATGAAATATAAAATGTTGTAGAAAGGAAAGTGATTATTAAATAGATGAAAAATTGTTTAAATAATTTTAGTCTTGATATTGGATAAAAACTTTTAAAGGCATTGTTTTTAAACAGGAAAATAAGCCAAATAACAAGTATTAAAATGGATAGGATAATGCTAATGTAAACGGTGCCATTTTCAAAAAAGATTTGCTTAGCCCCATACTCATGCAAAATTTTCGGGTTAGTAATAGCAAAGAACCCAAAAACAAAAAACAAAACATGTAAAATAATAGCAGTCGTTAAAGCCCATAATAGTTTTGTATTCCAAATTATTGGATGATTTTCAAGTAAGTGTTGGTTCGTTTTATATATGAATTTTTTCATCGATTTGGCTTTAAGAAACAAAGAAACGTCTTGTGGATTTTGTTATATTACGTGTATAAATAACATCTATTTTATGTTTTCCTAAAGTTTTAAGGACTAAAGGGAAAGCGATATCAATAGGGAAGTAGGCAATAAAAATACCACCATTGAAAACTAACTTTTTAAGGCTTAAATCAGTAAAGATTTGTTTGAGTTTGTCTCTGTCGCAATTACAATCAATCTCTACGATTAAATAATTTTTAGTATTTGCAACTGTATTTTCGTCTTCTTGTTCCTTATAAATACCGTCTTTAAGATATATGACTTTATCGGACACCTTTTCTACTTCATACAATTGCTGGGAACTTAATATTAACGCAATTGGATTGTTTATAGAATTACAAATAGATTTTAAATCTTCTAGAATCACTTGTTGGGCCAATACATCTAGGTTGGCTAGAGGTTCATCTAAAAGTAATAGTTCGGGTTGTCTTAACAATGTTCTTGCCAACTCAAAACGCATTTTATAGCCTGAAGATAATTCGTTCCATTTTAAATGCTTATAATTCCATAAACCAAAACGGGCAATCATCATAAGAACTCTGGTTTCATTTTCTTCGGGACTTATACCATAGTTTGATAAAACAAATTTTAAGTTATCCTTAAGGCTACCGTACCATTTTTTTGTCCTTTGGGGTATGTACACTAAATTGGAGCGTAAATCATAGTCGCTTTTAAAATCTTTATCAAAATTAAATTCTAAAGACCCTTCATTGTATTTTAATTCTTTAGCTAAAATTCTTAAAAGTGTTGTTTTACCATTACCATTTTCTCCAACTAATCCATATACGTCTCCTTTATGTATATTAACTGAAATAGGCCCCAATCTAAAACGATTCGTACCATAACTTTTAATAATATTTGATCCAGAAATAACAGGGCTTTTGGTATGATAGTCTTCAATTGGAATTTTGGAGATTTTATCCAGAATTTGAAGGCTTCTCTTTATGAGTTCATCTTCTCTGTCTGGGAATTTTTCTTTCCAATCTGTTAGGGCTATGACTTCATTATAAATATCTAGGTTTTGCGTGTCGATAGCACAATCCATAAGTTTGCGATACCCTAAAAAAGTGTCTTTATTTTCAAAAAAAGTGACTACTTCTTTAATGCGTGTTTCGGCTCTTGTCATTTTTATTGTCAGCTTTTAGTTTAAGTCTTCATACTTAGATTGTATTACTTGAACCAATTACGTAAATTTGCAGGCTTTTAAGTTAGAAAACAAGTAAATATAAATACATTTCTTTCGTAAAGGAAATGAAAAACAATAAATGAAGAAAAAAGTCGCATTTTATACTTTAGGCTGTAAACTGAATTTTTCAGAAACATCTACTATTGCCAGAAATTTTACAAATGAAGGCTTTGATCGTGTGGACTTTTCTGAACAAGCAGATATTTATGTGATTAACACCTGTTCGGTTACCGAAAATGCAGACAAACGTTTTAAAACAATTGTGAAACAAGCTCAAAAGGTTAATACTGATGCATTTATTGTAGCAGTAGGGTGTTATGCACAACTAAAGCCCCAAGAGTTAGCTGATGTTAACGGTGTTGATTTGGTTTTAGGAGCTACTGAAAAGTTCAAAATAACCGATTACTTGAATGATCTTTCTAAAAATGACCTCGGCCAGGTGCATTCTTGTGAGATTGAAGAAGCCGATTTTTATGTTGGGAGTTATTCTATTGGAGATAGAACGCGAGCCTTTTTAAAAGTTCAAGATGGATGTGATTATAAATGTACCTACTGTACTATTCCGCTGGCACGTGGTATTTCTAGAAGTGATACCATGGAAAATGTCTTAAAAAATGCTAAAGAGATTTCTAAACAAAACATAAAGGAAATTGTTCTTACTGGTGTTAATATTGGTGACTATGGGAAGGGAGAGTTTGGCAACAAAAAGCATGAACATACTTTTTTAGATTTAGTAACCGAACTTGACAAAATTGAGGGCATTGAACGTTTAAGGATTTCATCTATCGAACCCAATCTTTTAAAAAATGAAACGATCGATTTGGTTTCTAAATCGAGAGCTTTTGTGCCTCATTTTCACGTGCCGTTACAATCTGGAAGCAATGAAATTCTTAAAAAAATGAAACGCCGTTATATGCGAGAACTATATATAGATCGTGTTTCAAAAATAAGAGATGTTATGCCTCATGCTTGTATAGGTGTGGATGTTATTGTTGGTTTTCCAGGAGAAACAGATGAGCATTTTTTAGAAACCTATAATTTTTTAAGCACCTTAGATATTTCATATTTACACGTGTTTACTTACTCAGAACGCGACAATACTGAAGCTGCAGAAATGAGTGGGGTTGTGCCAAATAATATAAGAAGTAAACGCAGTAAAATGCTGCGAGGCCTTTCGGTTAAAAAACGCCGTGCTTTTTATGAAAGTCAAGTAGGAACCACAAGAACGGTATTGTTTGAAAGCGAAAATAAGGAAGGTTATATTCATGGATTTACAGAGAACTATGTTAAAGTAAAGACACCTTGGAATCCGAAATTAGTTAATACATTGCATCAGGTGGATCTCACGGAAATTGATACAGATGGTTTAGTGAGGTTTGAGTTTGTAAATGTATTTTCAAACTAGAAATCTGTAATTATCATTGTTTTTTTTACGGTAGTTTTAACTAGAAAACGACATTATCTACATATTAGCTAGAGTTTTGCTCACTTTGACTTATTTTTTGTGCAAATAAAAAGCCACGCCATACTTTTATGCGAGTTAATTTATGCCCCAAAAATGAATAAGTTTCTTTTTGTTTTATGCTTTGCATTGTCTCTGGTTAGTTGTTCAGATGATGATAACGATGTCGTATCCGTTGTAGGCACATGGAAATTAACTGCTTGGGAAGTGGCTGACGGACTTGACATCAATGATGATGGTACAGCTAGTTCCAATATTTTAGATGAAATCACGTGCCCAAACAATGAAACTTTAATTTTTGAAGCTAATGGGGTTGTAACTTCAAATAAAACTTTTAATCCAGATCTAGATATAGCTTTAAAGCAAGGAACTTCAGATGAATATACGTTTAATGTAACATGTGATAATCAAGGTGTTATTGGGTTTGCAACGACCTATTCTCAAAATATGGATGCAGTTATATTTAATGATAATGAATCTATTATAATTGATAATCAATTATTACGTGTGGTTAAAGAATCGATTAAAATATATAACGAAGATTTTACAGAAGTAATTACTACTAAAGATTTAACATTGGTGTATACCAAGCAATAAGCAATTAACGTTTTAGATATCCTCAGAAAACAGAAAATCCGAAACATTAGTTTCAGATTTTCTTATGGTTCGTAATTTTTGTTTTAAAAATTAAATTCTTACTCCAACAGGAAGCATACGCTTATATTTTCTGTTGCTTCTCACAAACTTAGCAATTTCAGGGCTTGTTGGAACGACACTTAAATTGCGCTCTTCAATTTGCTCGAACACAGCAGCCATAAATTCTTTGCCAAAATCCTCATCTTTAATGCCTTCTGGTATAATAAGCTTTGTTAAAAAGATTTTCCTTTCTTGTAAAGAATATTCAATTTTAGCTAAATGCTCATCAATTTTTATTTCAAATTGACGTAAAAAATCATTATCAATTAGTTCTGCAGCTTCAACCATGGTAATTTTTGTTTTATTTCTTAAGGAATCTTAAATAGTGAGTACTATTTATATAACTTTGTTTTGCAAAAGTACAAAAAAAAATTGTCATTTTAAAGATAAATTAAGGTTAATGCCTTATAAAATAAACCATTAGAAAAAGAGTTGTTTGAATTTAAAAGGTAACTCTATTTATAAAACCAAACTAAAGTTTAAATGAACAAGGAAATCATACATGTTTATTTAATGCCAGGAATGGCGGCAAGCCCCATAATTTTTGAATATATAAAATTACCAGAAAACCAATTTGAGATTCACTGGCTTGAATGGATGATGCCAATTGATAACGAATCTATTGGAGATTATGCATTACGCATGATTAATAATATTACGCATGAAAATATTGTGCTACTAGGGGTGTCCTTTGGAGGGGTTTTGGCACAAGAAATAAGTAAGCATATACACATTAGAAAACTCATTATAGTTTCTAGTGTTAAATCCATGTACGAATTACCTAAGCACATGATTTTGGCTAAAAAAACAAAGGCTTATGCATTAGTACCAACACAATTAGCTGGTAATATTGATTTACTCGCCAAATATGCTTTTGGTAGCCATATAAAAAAGCGTTTAGATTTGTATAAAAAGTACTTATCGGTTAATGATAGTAAATATTTAAGTTGGGCTATTAAACAAATAGTTTGTTGGGGCCAAGAAGAAAGTCCATCAAATATTATACATATTCATGGAGATAATGACGCTGTGTTTCCTATTAAAAATATAACCGATTGTATCACAATAAAAAAAGGGACACATATTATGATTATCAATAAATATAAGTGGTTTAACGAGAATTTACCTCGTTTAATTTTAGAAAACTAAATAAAAATTTTACCTTTAAGCAAAACTTATTAAAAATGAAGACAGTACAAAGATTATTGGCGTTTGTGGGATTATTAAGTTTGTCAGCCCTATTTATTTATGCCCTGCAAGACGCTCCTACCGATGAGAATTTCGAAAAAAAATTAATTAATGACTATAATGTTTATGCATTACAGGTTCCTGAAGATTTAAATTTTGCAGGAGAGCCTATGCCTCTTAAAAGTCCTGATATTTTAGAGCGCATGGATAGAGAATTGTTAGTCAATACGTATTGGCAATCTAACGGTTTATTAATGTTTAAACGTGCTAAAAAGTATTTTCCAATTATTGAGCCTATTTTAAAGAAACATGGTATTCCAGATGATTTTAAATATTTGGCAGTTATAGAAAGCGGCTTAACCAATGCGGTATCTCCAGCAGGGGCCAGAGGTGTTTGGCAAATTATGAAAACTACAGGGAGAGAGAACGGTCTAGAAATTAATGATAATGTCGATGAGCGTTATCATTTGGAAAAAGCAACAGAAGTAGCCTGCAAATACCTATTGAGATCTAAAAAAAGATTGGGTTCTTGGACTTTGGCAGCTGCAGCTTATAATGCAGGCACTGCGGGTGTTTCCAGAAAGTTAAGAGAACAAAAAGTATCTAATTACTACGATTTATTACTTATAGAGGAAACGGGGCGCTATATTTTTAGAATTGTTGCTTTAAAAGAAATTTTATCTAACCCAGCTAAATATGGTTTTAATTTTAGAGAAAAAGATTTATATGAAAACATTCCTACATATAAGGTTGAGATTGATACAGCCGTAACCGATTTTTCTCAATTTGCACAAAATTTTGGTATTAATTACAAAATACTAAAACTTCATAATCCTTGGCTGCGCGAATCGCATTTAAATAATAAATCAAAAAAGTTATATACTATAGATATCCCTAAAAAAGGGTATTATGATGTTCAGTAAAGAAAATACTAATTTGAGAGGGTAATGAACTAATTAATTATCCTCTTCTTTTTTGAGCTCTTAAAGAACCGCCACTACCATAATGCTGATTAGGCATTTGAGAGCGCTTCATATTTTGTTTCATCATTTTTATCTGATCGGTCAACATACCTTGTTTGTCCAGTTTTTGAGCTTCAGATAGTAGTTTTTGAGCTTCTTGTTTTCTGCGTTTGGAAAAAGCGATACCAGCTAAATTTAATTTGGCCATAGCTAGATCATGATTCATAGATAGCCCAAGAGAAACCGCCTTCTTAAAATATTTTTCGGCTTCATTCATGTTACTTTGTGAAACCATAATACCATGTAAGTAATTATAATATCCTTGCTGTTTCTTTACTAAAGCCGATTCTGGTTTTTTAATTTTACTGAGCCATTTTTTTGCGCCATCGAAGTCTTGTTTACGTAGCCTTAAAAAAGCTAATAAAATAAACTCATTCTTAAAGTAAAGAAATACAAAAATTAAAGAGAGCAGAATAAGCATAATACCATTGCCTATATAGCCTTCTGTAAATTGATAGACAGCATAAGCAATAATCCCCGCAGCTATAATTAGTTTTATAATTTTATTGTACATTTTAATAAGTTTATAATGTGAGTAGACGTTATTTTTATATATGCAAACAAGGCCTCTTTTGTTTTAGATTGCAAAGAAACTAAATTTTTATTAAAATTAACTCATAGATATTTAACAAAAAGTACTGATTAGCCTAAACATACAAGGGTTTGGTTGGAAAGTTTTTACTCAAAAAAATAATTGAAAATATTTTTTTAAAAATGGTTTGCAAAGTAATAAAGGCTTTGTATATTTGCCCTCGGTTTTGGAGGAGCTCCAAACTTAAGAAAAATACAATTCAGATTTAAAGATACAAGATAATGAGTAAAAGAACATTTCAGCCTTCTAAAAGAAAGAGAAGAAACAAACACGGTTTCAGAGAAAGAATGGCTTCTGCTAACGGTAGAAAGGTATTAGCACGTAGAAGAGCTAAAGGAAGAAAAAAGTTATCTGTGTCATCTGAAACAAGACATAAGAAATAATGATTAACAATTGTTGATATTTTAAAGGTGTTACTTAAGTGTAACGCCTTTTTTTATATCTGCTAAGTAGTATTTTTGTAACAAATTTTAATACAACATATAACCAGTAAAAATGCCAAAGAATTCTAAACTTAAATCTATATTAATTATTGGCTCAGGCCCTATAGTTATTGGGCAAGCGTGTGAGTTTGATTATTCAGGTTCCCAATCTTTAAGATCGCTTAAAGAAGACGGAATTGAAACGATTCTTATTAACTCCAATCCTGCAACGATCATGACAGACCCTTCCATGGCAGATCATGTTTATTTGCTTCCTCTCAACACAAAATCCATTATCAAAATTCTAAAAGAGCACCCACAAATTGATGCAGTATTGCCTACTATGGGTGGACAAACGGCTTTAAATTTATGTATTGAAGCTGATGAAAAAGGTATTTGGAAAGATTTTGGAGTTGAATTAATTGGTGTTGATATTAATGCCATAAATATTACGGAAGATAGAGAACAGTTTAGAGAGCTAATGGAAAAGATTGGTGTTGGTATGGCACCACAAGCTACTGCGACCTCTTTTTTAAAAGGTAAAGAAATTGCTCAAGAGTTTGGTTTTCCATTATGTATTCGTTCATCGTTTACTTTAGGAGGTGCTGGCGCCGCTATTGTTTATGAAGAGGAAGATTTCGATAAATTATTACGAAGAGGATTAGAAATTTCGCCAATCCATGAAGTGATGATCGATAAAGCGATGATGGGGTGGAAGGAGTATGAATTAGAATTGCTTCGTGATAAAAATGACAATGTTGTCATTATATGTTCTATCGAAAATATGGATCCAATGGGAATTCATACAGGAGATTCTATAACAGTAGCTCCCGCAATGACTTTAAGTGATAGAACCTATCAGAAGATGCGTGATATGGCCATTAAGATGATGCGTAGCATAGGTGATTTTGAAGGTGGATGCAATGTGCAATTTGCTGTAAGCCCAGATGAAAAAGAAGAAATTATAGCTATTGAAATAAACCCGAGAGTATCACGTTCTTCAGCATTAGCAAGTAAAGCAACGGGGTATCCGATTGCTAAAATTGCTACAAAACTTGCCATTGGTTATACTTTAGATGAACTAGATAATCAGATCACTAAATCTACTTCGGCTTTATTTGAGCCTACTTTAGATTATGTTATTGTAAAAATTCCGCGCTGGAACTTCGATAAATTCGAGGGTTCTGATAGAACTTTAGGTTTACAAATGAAAGCTGTTGGAGAAGTTATGGGAATTGGACGTTCTTTTCAGGAGGCTTTGCATAAAGCTACCCAATCTTTAGAGATTAAAAGGAATGGATTAGGTGCAGATGGAAAAGGATATAGTGATTATAATCAAATCATTGATAAACTCACGCATGCTTCATGGGATCGTGTATTTGTTATCTATGATGCGATTGCGATGGGAATTCCGTTAAGTCAAATTTATGATATCACAAAAATTGATATGTGGTATTTAAAACAATATGAAGAATTATTTCAATTAGAAAAAGAAATATCTACATATACTATTGATACGCTTGATAAAGACTTATTATTAGAAGCCAAACAAAAAGGATATGGTGATCGTCAGATAGCCCATATGTTAGGATGTTTGGAAAGCCAGGTTTATAATAAGAGAGATGAATTTAATATTCAACGTGTATTTAAATTAGTGGATACGTGTGCTGCTGAGTTTACGGCAAAAACACCATATTACTATTCGACGTTTGAAAATGTGGTCGAAACGGCTTCTGGAGAAGTATATACTCATAACGAAAGTGTTGTAAGTGATAAAAAGAAAATCGTAGTACTTGGTTCTGGACCTAATAGAATAGGACAAGGTATTGAGTTTGACTACTGTTGTGTTCATGGTGTTTTAGCAGCCGCAGAATGTGGTTACGAGACCATTATGATTAACTGTAATCCAGAAACGGTTTCTACAGATTTTGATACTGCCGATAAATTATATTTTGAGCCTGTTTTCTGGGAACATATCTATGATATTATTCGTCATGAAAAACCAGAAGGTGTTATTGTACAATTAGGAGGACAAACAGCATTAAAATTAGCAGAGAAGTTAACCAAATATGGTATTAAAATTATAGGAACTAGTTTTGAGTCTTTAGATTTAGCAGAGGATAGAGGAAGTTTTTCTACCTTATTAAAAGAACATAATATTCCTTATCCAGAATTTGGGGTTGCTGAAAATGCTGATGAAGCTTTAGAATTAGCAGATCAATTAGATTTTCCAATTTTAGTGAGACCAAGTTATGTTTTAGGTGGTCAAGGAATGAAAATTGTTATTAACAAAGAAGAGCTCGTTGAGCATGTTGTCGATTTACTTCGAAAAATTCCAAATAACAAACTGTTATTAGACCATTATTTAGATGGAGCCATTGAAGCAGAGGCTGATGCTATTTGTGATGCAGATGGAAATGTTTACATTATTGGTATTATGGAGCATATAGAGCCTTGCGGTGTTCACTCAGGGGACTCAAATGCTACGCTGCCAGCTTTTAATTTGGGAGATTTGGTCATGCAACAGATCATTGATCATACGCATACTATAGCAAAAGCATTAAATACTGTAGGACTCATTAATATTCAGTTTGCGATTAAAAATGATATTGTATACATCATAGAGGCTAATCCAAGAGCTTCCAGAACGGTACCTTTTATAGCAAAAGCCTACAAGGAACCTTACGTAAATTACGCAACAAAAGTAATGTTGGGAGAGAAAAAGGTAACGGATTTTGATTTTAAACCGCAATTAGACGGTTATGCGATTAAACAACCTGTATTCTCTTTTAACAAGTTTCCAAATGTGGATAAGCGATTAGGACCTGAAATGAAAAGTACTGGTGAAAGTATATTGTTTATAGATAGTTTGAAGGATGATGAATTCTATGATCTTTATTCCAGACGAAAAATGTACTTAAGTAAGTAATAAAAAAATGCCGCTTTAAGCGGCATTTTTTTATTGATGATTGCACTTTTTTATAACACTAGTTTTCCAAAAGACCATCGTTTTTCCATTTTTGAATAATATCCCTGTTGCCGAAAGGCATTTGACCAGTAGGAGGCATAGGACTGGAAGAGCTATTAATTCGAGTTAATATAATATCTATTCTATCCTTAACTTGAGTGTAAGTTGTTAAAGAAAAAGGAGCACCATTAGCTGTTGGATTACCGTGACATTGTAAACAATTGCCGCCAATAATGTTTTTTACATTAGCATCATAAGTAATTTTTGCATTTGGGTCTGGTTGAGATATTGGGTCATCATCTCTATTAGAACAATTAAGTACAAGTAATACCATAAGGAATAAAATAGGATTTTTAGAATTCATAGTGTTTGAGAGTTTATAAATTGATTGATGTTTTTGAAAATATATATTTTTATAATAACATTAATACTAATTTGAGTTTAATATACTATTCGCTAAAAAAATTATGAGTTTGGTATTTAAAAATGTTTAAATTAATAGCTTTTAGCTTATTTAACGGTTAGATGATTTAATTTATTACTAATGTATAGTGAGTGATAATATTTTTGTAAAATTAGTTTACGTAATATTTTAAAGAGAGAATCTTTGTAATGCTCAAATGAAATTTTAATCAAAAAACGCTTTATAGACAGTATCAATAGTATCTGTCATTTTAAATTTTTCAACTCTTTTTGCTAAAAACTTCTGATTGTGTAAAATGTTTTTTATTTTATTAATAATTTCATCTTTCTCTGTACTATGAAAAAAAGTGTCCATTTTCGAACTTTGCTCCATTGGAATAGTACTTATAACATAACATCCAGAATATAGTGCTTCTTGTACTACAGTGGGATTGCCTTCAAATTTTGATGTATGTAAAAATATCGTTGAATTATTCATGAAATTCAAAACTTTTTTATGAGGAATAGTGCCAGTAAATTTGATGTTATTAGATAAATCAAAGTCATCTACTTTTTTTAAAAGTGAATTTTTGTCTTCACCATCTCCACCGCAAAGTACAACGGAAATATTAGAGAATTCTTTTTTTAAAACCTGAATGATATCAATAAATAAAGAATAATTTTTTAAAGGGCTTAAATTACCAACTCCAAGAATTTGAATCTTTCTTTCTTCATTATTTATTTTTGGAAACCTTTTTGGATTTATAGCTACGTTTGCAATTTTTTTAACATAGATTTTATAATTTTTATAAAAGATATTTCGCTGCTGATTTGAAACCATTATAATTTTATGAGCAGGTATTTTTATCCAATTAAGGTATTTATTATTTTTTTTAACGTCTTGACCTAGCATCCAAACTATTTGTGGTGTTCTGGTAAATTTACTTATCACTTTTCCTACTAGTGTACTTTGACTATACCAAAAACATAATATACCATCGTAATTATTTTTTTTATCTAAATATATTCCTCTTGAGATTGCTTTGATTAAATAAGGAAACATCTTCAGTTTTTTTTTGTATCCGCTTTTGATGGTGTAAACTTTGATTCCTTCATAAAAATAATCTTTCGATAAAGGAAACATTAGGGCTAGTATATCTACTTCTGCATCAGTGTTATTAACAAATGTTTCTGTGAAGTGGGTTATAAAAGGTACAATAGTATCTTCAGCTTTATCTTTTGGAAACATTGGTGTTATAAATAATAATCTTTTATTCACTAGGATATTAGTTGAAGCATTTAGTATATTATTAATACATTTAGGGGTTTATACAAACATAGAGATTTATCATTTAAATAAAGCTTTAACTAATGTCATTTAATTTCAAAGATTCCAATTTTTACAATGAGAATACGATTTTGGATATTTCAATGATAGTCGACTGGAATAAAAAAAGGCGAAAATATAATTTTGATAAACTTCCATTAACTGCAATTATTTCTTTAGATAAAAATCTTTTATCTAGAAAGGTGCGTTTTGTTTCAAAAAAAGCAAAAGGTCTGGTTGGTAACAACTACATTATAAATAACAATTTTATGTATGCTTCTAACTTTGGAAATGGTGCACCCGCATTAATTGGTCATTTAGAAGAGTTGCGTTGTTTGGGAGTAGAAAATTTTATTTTTATTGGATTGGGAGGATCATTGATTTTTAATGAATCCAGAAATAATAGTTTTATACTTAAAAACACTTTTTCTACATCTGGATGTACTACTTTGTATTCAATGAAAGATAGTTTTAAACCTATTAAAAATGAGTGGTATAATAATTTAAAATCTAAATTAAACCTTGCTGAAACTATAGGTTGGAGTACAGATGCCCCTTTTAGAGAAACCCCATCTTTATTAAACTATTATAGAGAAAAAAAGGTGACACATGTGGATATGGAAAGTGCTTCAATATATGCGTTTTCTGAATTTTACAAATTAAATGCTATGTGTATTATAGTCTCAGCGGATGATTTAACAAATAATCGTTGGACACCTCCCCAAAACGTTGACAAATTAAATAATATCATCAATTCTATTATTACAATTTGTTCGAAAACATAAAATTGGAATGAAAAATAATCCGTTAATATCAATAATAATAGCTTTTTATAATGAAGAGGATTTTTTAGATAGGTGTTTACACTCTGTTTCAAGTCAAACCTACAATCGTTTTGAAGTAATTTTAATTAATGATGGGTCTACAGATTTTTCTTTAAAAATAGCGAAAGAATACGCTGATAGTTTTTTTAAGGCAAACTTAATTACAATTCAAAACTCAGGACATGCAGAAGCTCGTAATATTGGATTAGAAAATTGTACAGGTGATTATGTGACTTTTTTGGATGCAGACGATCTTTTGGAACCTAATATGATAGAAGTTTTTATAGAAGATATTAAAAGTTTTAAAGCTGATATAGCTATTTGTGATATTTCTGTTTATAGTGAAGATGGAAAAATAAGTTATAATTCAAATTGGAATGGAGAACTATCTAAAAAAGAAAGTACTAACGAATTGATTAACCAAATGTATTGTGGCGGTATTAGCGAAAATGTATGGGCAAAAGTTTTTAGAACCAATTTAGCTAAACAAATTGTTTTTGAAAAGGGATTATGGTTTGATGACAGACCTTTCTTGTTAGAATATTTACATCTTTCTGAAACAGCTTCATTTGTCAATAAAAAACTTCTAAAAATCTACAGACGAAATTCTTCTATTACTAGACGAGAACTTGAACCTAAAAGAATTGTTGATGCTTATAGAGTTTTTGAATTAGAATTAGACATATCAAAAAAGTATAATAACTTAAATGATTATAAAAATAAGATAGGGAAGTTTACATTAAATGTTTTTATGGATACTTATATCATGCAGATTATTGATGAAAAGAGAATAATAGATATTGATATAGTAAGGAAAACTTTTTTGAAGTACTTGGTGAGATTTAAAAAAGAAATTGAGGTTCAAAATATTAACATGAAGCTGAAAGATAAAATAGCTTTACAACTAATAATTTTACCTAGGCTTTTAGGATGGAATTTTACCAATCTAGCTTTTTATTTTTTAAAAGGGAAAAGAATAAATGCAATCAAAAGACTTAAGAATCAATGATATTTTCTAATTTTTCATCCTTAATTATATATATATCATCCAAAAAAGAATCTACATCTTTATTATGTGAAACATTAATGATTGTGGTTTTCGAATTAATGGAAAGCTCTTTCAAGAAAATAAAAATCTGTTGTTCTAATGATTTGTTTTGTTGATTTGTTGCTTCATCTAATATTAATAGGTCTGGTTTTGTATATAAAGCTCTTACAATGGCTAGTCGTTGTTTTTGTCCTCCTGAAAGGCGTAGGCTATTATGTTCTAATATTGTTTTGTATCCATTGTTCAATTTTTCAATTACATCATGTAAAGCCAGCTTTTTACAAAGAAAAAAAATGTAGTCATAATTTATGTTTGCTTTTTCTTGGCCCATAACAATATTATCAATAATACTGCCTTTAAATAAAAAGGGTTGTTGGGGAACATAATTAGCAAATGACAAGAAATTACCTATGTTAATTTCTTTTTCATCAATAAGGTAGTTCCCTTTTTGGGGTTCTAAAACCCCTAAAATAAGATATATAAAAGTAGTTTTACCTATTCCTGAATTACCTTTTAAACCAATAAAACTACCTTTCTTTATATTTATATTACAATTTTTAAGAATAGCATTTTTTCCGTAACTAAAATAAATATTTCGTAGTTCAATAGTAGAGTTAAAAATGTTTATACCTCTTTCCTTTTTATGTTTTATTTTATTTAATACTTCAATTGTATAAAAATGAGAGTTAATCATGGTAATTCCATTCATAATTTTACTTATTGAAGGAATGAGCCTTAGGCAAACAGCTCCTAGAATAGAGAAAAGAACTATTGTGTCATTTTTTTGAAAACTAAAAAAAGTTAAGATTGCTAAACATAAAATTAAGAATATTTCTAAATATTTAGAGTAATTAGAATAGTATGAAATTAATTCAGCAGAAACATTATTGAGTAATGATTTCTCTTTCTTGTATTCGTTTAAAAAGTACTCTTCATTTTGAGAGCTTTTGATTTCTAAAAAACCATCTAATATATTTAAAATATGATTATTTGCTTTAGACTCAGATTTATGGTAAATAGTATCGAACAATAAAAACCGTCTTCTTTGTATAAAATAAATAAATGTAGAAAATGATAAAACAACCAATAATATTATTAAAGTAATTTTGAAGTATAGTATCAGCAAAGAAGTCAATATTATAATTAAAACAAATATTTCAGAAAATAGGAAAATAAAAGAGTGTAATAAATTACGACAAAAATCATCAGGTACAGTTGTTATACTTTGAAGTATTTTACCTTTGTCTTCTTTTTGAAACTGAAGATATTTTTCATTTATAAAGTTTGTTATACTTGCCATTGATAACTCTGTCGAAATATCAAATAAAAAACGGTATAGTGCAGAATTGAATTTTGTTTGTATTATTGTTTTTATGAAAAACAGTAATAGAAGCCCTAAAGACAAAAATAAGACCCAAGAGCTATGTAAATTAATAGTGTAGTTTAAATGTGTTGATACCATGCTTTCTAATTTTTTTGGATCAAAAAATAAAATTAATATAGGTACAACATAAGCCATTGAAATTAAATCTAATAAACCATTAAGTATACTTTTTATAAAAAAAATAAATAATTTTCGATGCTTATTTTCGGGAATTATCGAAAGTATATCAAAATAGGTTTGTTTTATATTCATATATACTATAGATTTTCAATGATATTAGTAAAACTACTCAAAATTTAAATGTGAATAGAATTCATTATTGATATAGATTACGATGAAAAATGATTCTTAAAATCATAATTAAACTATAATAGATTTTTTTTAACGCTCTTTTTTTTAAGAATAGTATAGAATTACCAATTAATGACCATATTAAAAAAAGTAAATTTATGTGATTAAATCGTTTGTGTTTTAGTAGAATATAGTGTAATGCACCTATTCTATAATAATATGCTTTATCACTATTTACTCTATTTATTATTTCTTTATGATGATAAGCATTTGCACGTTTTATAACATTTATGTCTTTATCTAAACCAATAGCTAAATCATAATTATCTCCAACACCATGGGTATAAAAAGCAGTATCATATAATACATTTTTCAAATCCTTAGATCTAATTATTGAAGCACCCAATCCGTAAATTGGTGCTGCAAAATAGTCACCAGTATAACTTATTGTGCATGGCCATCCAGATTTTGAGATGTGATTTCCTTTTTTTATATAAGAATCAATAATCTTCTGAATAATAAAATTATTTGGGTAATCTCTTTTATCTAATTCAAAGTTTAAAGAACATGAAAAAATGTAGGAATGTAATAGCCCCAAAGTAGAACTTTTTGGAAAGCAATAAAGCCACTTATCTTGATGTTTTTCATAAATTAACCCACTAGCTATAGTTTCAGAAGGGTTTTTATTTAAAAAGCGTACCAGTTCTTCTATATAGTTTTTAGAGATTTCAATATCATCATCACATAAGAAAATATAATTAGAATGACTCTTTTTAATGCCTATATTTCTTTGTAAGCATACCGATGGCTTAGATTGAATTATTTGTAAGTCACAATTAAATTTCAAATCTACTTGCTCTCTTTTAAGTAGATTGTCACTTGAGTCTATAATGATTATTTCTTTAGGGAGGCATGTTTGTTTGGAAATAGAGCGTAAAGTTCGTTTTAAAGAAATTAGTCTATTTCTAGTAGGTATTATGATACTAACCCTTGATATCCCTTCCATTTCTCATTTATTAATTTTCATTAACCTATCAATCAAAAGTAATTTGGTTTTTAGTTTAAATACTTTCAGGTTACTCCTGCTTTTTCCTTTGTTTATCTCTTTGTAAAGTTCAACATTGTTTACAACTTTCCTTACTGCATAATCATAAAATTTTCTAGAGTAAGTTCTAGAAAAATCAATATCCCTATCCGTAGATGTTTCCCAATTAGGGTGTGCTATTATTTTATCTTCAATCTCATTATATAGAGATGTTCCTTTAATGGGATAAGCTACTGTAATAGTGAAATATGTTGGATTGGCATCTTTTAAATACTTAATAGTTTGATTAATATCTGTTTCATCTTCCCCAGGATAGCCTATCATAATAAATGTACCAGTTTCAATACCTAAGGCATTTGTTTTTTGAATGGCTTCTTTTACTATATTTACATCTACACGTCTGTCCATGGCATCAATGATTTTTTGGGAGCCGCTTTCGGCACCAATCCAAATTCGGAAGCATCCCGCTTCTTTTAACAGTTGCAATATCTCACTGTTTAAACGCTCTGCTCTTGTAATACATTCAAAAGGGATAATTGCATTTTGTTTGATGACTTCTTCGTGAAAACTTTTTATCCATTTATGGCTTACTGTAAATACATCGTCTACAAACCAAATACTATCAGGCTTGTAAGAATCTTTAAGCATACGTAATTCGGCGGCAACCATATTTGCTGGACGCCTTCTGTAACTTTGACCATAAACGGCAGTACTGCACCATTTACAAGTGTAGGGGCAGCCACGTTGTGTGCTAACGGTCATAGAGCTTTTTCCATGGTGTGTCTTCCAGGTTTCTAAATACTTATTTACAGGTATGGCAGATCTATTTGGTAAGGGTAGCTCCGAAAGGTCTTTAATTTTAGTTCTTGGAGCTGTCTTTATAACCTTGTCATTTTCCAGAAAAGCAATTCCAGAAATATTTTGATAATTATTATTGCTTATTATAGCACGATACAACTCTAAAGTTGTTTGTTCGCCTTCTCCTATAACTAAAAAATCGGCACCATTGTTCAAATAATTTTTACAATTATAGGTGACATCTGGACCACCCAATATAACTTTAGGAAAACCATACCTTGAATCATTTTTTAATAGTTTAACCAATTTAATAACGTTAATTTTTGTCATCAAATTGGTGTAAATAGCAACGGCTTTTGGGCGTTTGTTTTGAATAAATACTAGTTGTTCTTCTTGAGAATAAAATGTAGAATCGAAGACATGATTTTCTACATATTTCTCATTTAAATAAGACGAAATATAAAGTAATCCTAGAGGGGCATATGGTTTCATGATATATGCCTCTTTTGGGTCTTCGTATAAGTAATAAGCATGGGTTAATACGAGGCTCATTTCTTCGTCAATTCAATTAAAAAATGGTCCGCATATTTAGCCAAAAAAGAAAAGTTAAATATTTTTTCAATACCAATTAATAGATCTAAAAGAGGTCTTTTAGATATAAAAGAGGCTTCGAGATACGAAGGTGGGACGCTTATCCCTATGGGCTTTATCTTTTCAGGTTTGTACTGCGGTTTTGCTAAGGATATAATTTCTTTCGGATTGTAATACCATGTAGGGACTTTTATACCATCTATATTGGCTAAGACGCTTTTGTTTGAACGTCTTCTTTTAGCATTTGTTAAATCTCCTTTTAAATAAAAATATAGTCGCTCCCAGATACAAAACCTAGGCATGATAACGAACACTAGCTTTCCGTTGGGGGTTAGAAGGTCTTTAGAGGTTTTTATAAAAGCTTCCAATTCCTTTTTAGAAAGACAGTTTAATCCGCCAAAGTTTGAGAAAATTAAGTCAAATTGTGTTTGGAACGTTTGACTTGAAATGGTATTAATATCCTGAATTTTAAAATCTAAATTTTTAGGGGTTTCTTTAGCTTTTGCCACATCTATCATAGCTTTGGAGATGTCTGTGGCTAAGACAGAATGTCCGAGATTCGCCAATTTTATAGCATCAGCTCCTGTACCACAATTTAGTTCAAGTATAGAAAGCTTTTTGGTGGTGTTATTAATTATCGGATTTAGATAGCTATACACACGATTCCGTTGTGCACGGCCTATTTTAGAAAATGTAAATACATTATCGTAATTTTTTGCAGCTATGTCAAAATCACTAGGCATAACTGTGTTCCATATTTTTTAAAATTATTTTATCTAATAACGCAGATGGAACATAATACCCATATAAAAGTATAGATCTCAATTCGGATTTCGTTAAAGACAAAGGAGTTTTAAAAATCTTTTTGAAATTAGCCATTCCTTGACTTTTACGATACTCTTTGTGTACATAGCGATGCAGTTTTTTATAGAACTTTGGGTTAAACGTTCCCTTGAATAGCATAGCCAAATCGTCAGAATCTGTCCAATTAGCTTTTAGTTGTAAATCATCTTTAACTTTTTCATAAAATTTGGTTCCTGGCAACGGATATGAAACAGAAACCCCAATATTATCAGGGATTAGGGTTTTAATCATTTGGATGGTTTTATTGATATCCTCCTTGGTTTCGTTTAAATATCCAAATTGAATAAAGAATGCCACACGAATATTTTTCTCTTTTAGCAAGTGAGTCGCTTCATAAATTTGGGAAACGGTAATGCCTTTATCCATACCATCCAGTATGGATTGGGAACCACTTTCTGCTCCAACCCAAACTTCATGAAGTCCGCTTTCTGCTAAAGCATCGATAGTGTCTTCTTTTAAAAGTAAATCGACTCTACTTTGTATATAATAGGAGATCGATAGGCTTTCGGTCTTTAGACATTTATTGAATTGCTGAACCCAATGAGGCTTTAATCCAAAAATATCGTCACACATCCAAAAACGGTTTACATGATATGTTTCGACCAAATGTTTAATGTGTTTCGTAATATATTCGGGGCTATGCGAGTTGTAACGATTACCATAAATAGGCTTAGCACACCAATTACATTTATACGGGCAACCGCGAGTTGTTGCAATATTTAGGGTAAATTCATTTCCATGAGACTCCCAGATATTTCGATATGCTTCAATATCAACTAAATCCCATGCCGGTAGAGGGAGTTGATCTAATTCTTTTAAAACGGTTCTTGGCGGATTTTTAATTATTTCGTCTTTACTTTTGAATACAATACCCTGAATTAAAGATGTGTCTTGGTTATCTTCAAGGGCGATCACGAGCTCTTTAAGCGTCATTTCTCCTTCTCCCTGAATTACGAAATCTGCACCAGAATTTAAATACTTTTCATAATGATCGGTAGCATCAGAACTACAAACTATAACATGACAATGTAGGCTTTTGGCTATTTTTATCATCTCAAAAGCAGCTCCACGCATAGTTGTCAAGCACATTTTTGTTAGATAATTAAAACCATCGTCATAAATAATAAATATTTTGGGTTGATGCTTTTTTAAATAGGGTTCAATTGTTTTTGGTTCATCAAGAAGATTTACATCAAAAAGATCAACAGAATATCCGTTTTCCCTGAGATATGAGGCTGCATAAATAGTGCCTAATGGGGGATAAGGCGTTTTGTTCTTCCATTGCTTTTGGTCGAATTTATAATAATAAGAATGTGAAAAGACTATATCAAGCATGCTCAGAGTGTATGTCTAAATTATATTGTTTTCTTATGGTATTGTATTTTTTATTTAATAGATCAATCACTTTTTTTTGAAAATTTTGAGGGTGGTGTTTGGAAACATTTTTAGTAGATTTCATAGCAATTTTAAAATCATCTTTTTCCATATGATTGAATTTTGAGTGCCATTTTTTTAATGTGACTTTTTTAAAGAAATCATCTATTGAATCACCAATTTTTGAATTCAAAAAGCTTTGCAATATTAAAGATAGCCATGACTTTTTATAATCCTGTATTTTTGAAAAATCTGTTAGAGTCATGTTAGGGAAATAATCTTTTACCCAAAGGTTCTCTTCAATGAATGATTTAAAGACCGTTTTCCCATTAACAGGAATGAGTGTTGCCAATTCTGTGGCTGTAAACCTATTTTGTTCGAAAATTTTTAGATTATTACTGCTAATAAAATAATTGACACAAAAATATTTCTTTGAATTCAATAGGAAGATTTTTTTGTATAGAATAAGCAAGGTTCTTGCTATCCATAATCTATTGGGTTTAGTTATGATGAAAAAATCAATATCTCCATGATCATCATAATAACCTTTAGATAAAGCTCCAGAAAGAGAAACACTTTCTACATAAGGGAATTTAGCTATAAATTTAGAGACCTTAAGGGCTTTTGGCATAATATTTTTCGCCATTCGGTTACCTTCAATCCTCCTCTGTATATGAGCTAAGTCATTTTCAATTGAGTAAAAACCCTTAAGCTTGTAAATGATACCCATGTGTAATAAAAGGTCAATTTCCTCGCGTATTGTGCCTTTTGAAGGCAAAGGTGAAAATTTATAAATTTCCTCTCTAGTAAGTGGATATTTAAAAATAGAAAAGTATAGTAATGTTTTAAGTGTATTCATGGTTTCGATTTTTATGGGTTAGGAAGGAGCACTGACTAAAGGTCGTTACTTCTTTTTAAGACTAAAATCGAAAGCCACTTCTATGTCATTGGCAATTTTATTTTTAACAACTTTTGGTATTTTTATATTGTAATCTGTAGCGTTGGCCAAAAAGAATCCAGAAATCTCAATAAGCCCATCTTCATTTAGGTTTATGTTGGCCTTAACATTGTCTAGTTGTTTCGTTTTTCCATGAAAGGTTAATTGGCCATTAATTAAAAATAATTGTTTTTTTGCACTTAATTTATCCATTGAAAAACTTAATATTTTTCCTTTAAATGTTGCTTTAGGATACAGGTCTGATTCTGCATAGTTTTCATTAAAATGCTCTTCCATGAGGGCATTTTTAAAACGAAAACCTTTTACTAAAACTAAGGTTGCAAATTCACCATTTTCTGAATTTATTATAGCAGTTACAGAATTATGTGATGCTTTTACTTCTTCAAAAGAGGGTACGGAAGCCTCAAATGCAACGGTACCTTTTTTTGTTAAGTATTTACTTTGTGCCGATAGCCCCAATCCAATAAAAAGGGTCATTAGAAAAAGTGTTTTTTTCATATTTCATTTTTTTAATTAATTGTATAAGCGTAGGTAAAAGAATATGTCATTCTTCTAATAGTCCATCGTCTTCCCATTTCTGTATTATATCGATCAAATTTTGGGGTAATCGGGGTCCCCCAAAAGGCATGGCTCCACTTTCTCCTGCCTGGCGTGAAATCCTATTTATTAAATTGCTATTTGTCACAGCATTTTTTACATCATTAAAGGTTGTTAACGATATTGGCGCACCATTTACTGGTGGATTAGCGTGGCAGACAATACAGTTATTATCAATAATAGTTTTTACATCGTCATTGTAAGTTGTTATAGTTGGTTGTGGTTCTTTAGCAATTAAATCTTCCTCGCTAACATTTGTACAGCTGGAAAAAATAATAGATTGAAATATTAGTAGTAAAAATATTCTTTTCATAACATTAGGGTATTAAAAAACTCTGCTTAAGTTAAATCCAAAATAGATGTTTCCATCAGACCAATCTCCAGACCCCTGACCTAAAAAAGTATTTGTATTCATGCCTTGCGCATTAGTAAAATGCAACTGAAAAATATGCCCGCCAGTTTCTAAATCGAAACCAATGGATAGCGGATTTTTAAAAGGGGAGTTATCAGCTCTATTTAAATGCCAACCATAATCTATATTAACAGACCAACGCTTAGATAATTTATGGCGACCACCTAGGCCTAGAGCGAATTGGGAATTATCTTGCCCGTCAATTTGTACAAAGTTGTCGTGGAAAAAGGTAGGCGCTAATTCTAAGGATAAATTAGTGTTTATTTTTCTTGATATTAATAATTGGATTGTATAACTAAGCCTGTGTTCAAATTCAATAAAAGGTAAGTTGTCTTTCTCTAAGCCTGTATTAATTAAAAAGGCATTAAAACCAACTATAGAAAAAGGGAAACCGTCTTTTACTTGCCTTAGTATCCTATATTTTGTTGATACTTCGTAAATTTTTTGAAAAGAACTTCTAGAGATTCCAAAATTAAGGTTATCGGAAACGCCGTAAACAAAATTTAAACGTGTTACAGCATCATCCAACCCAAAAAAAGTATCAATGCCATTTTCTAGGCTTCCAAATCGATGGGATACAATAAACGTAAGTTCGTTCTTAGCTACAAGTTTAGTAGACTCAAAGTTGACTATTTTTAGTCCTTTAAAAGCAGCAGAAACATATTCTATCCCAGTTGAATCTGAATCGATTTCATCTAATAAATCGTCTTGTGAATAGATTAGAAGGGGAAAACAAAAAATAATAGTTAGTAAGTATTTCATAAAATTAAAGATTAAACAGGGTGTTTTTGTTATTTTTAGTTCTGGTAGAAATCAATCATCTTTTTCATTTAGGTTTAATCAGATATGGTGCATTGATCTAATTTCACTTGTTCGAGTAAATCATCATAACCAATACACCTGCCTTTGATTTTTATTTTAGAATTAATATGGTATGATGTTGTTGCAGTAAGAGATATGTTGAAAGCACCATAAACATTGTTATTTAAAGTCATATCCATAGGATTTAATTCCGTGATAGTACCATAAATTTCTACAGTCTTATTCAAATATTTCTTTTCGGCAGTATCGGGGTCTTTTGAAAATTCGGCACTAATCTCATCAGCAGATAAAGAGAAAGTGGCTTTTTCTTTTTCAATGTTACGATGGTCTTGGTATATATAATTATATCCAATAATAACTATTAAAACGACAATTATCAGTGCTATAATGCTAATTCGTGTTTTTCTGTTTTTACCCATTTTTATTGAAATAAATTGAATAATAGTTGAAAGTTAAAGATTTTTCATTACAATATCCACTAAATCATCACATTTAGAAAAGCCAAATTCAAAAACATTAGGTTTTTGAGACAATTCATATAACTTATTTTTAAGCATGTGTTTAGCACGATGGATTCTTACTTTTACATTACTTGTAGAAAGGTCCAAGCAATCGCTAATTTCTTTCATAGACATGTTTTCAACTTCACTCAGCATATAAACTACCCGGTATTTTTCGGGAAGGCTTTCAATGGTTTGTTCTAAAATCCACTTAGCTTCTTTTTGTATGATAGCTTTTTCAGGACTCATTTCTTTTTTATCTTCTATAAAAGATTTAGCAGTTTTTTTTACTTGGTTAAATCTTAGTTCACGTAGGGCTTCATTGATACCTATTCTAATTAGCCATGTAGAGAATTGAGATTTCCCATTAAACTGGTGAAGTTTCTCATAGGCTCTTATATAAGTGTCTTGCATGATATCTTTTATAAGTGTCTCATCATTAATGTAACTTTTTATAACCCTATACAATTTTTGATTATTTCTGCGCATTAAAATCTCAAACAATCCTTTTTCTCCCTCTAAGATTTTTTTAATAACATCAAAATCATGGATCATAGGGTTTTTATAATCATCAATTCTTATGGCTTCCATATTTGTTTTTCCTTTAGATATAAATGAATGTAAAAAGTTACAAAATTTTGTAACTTTTTTTAGGGTTTGCCATCTAAAGCGTGTAATTAATTAAAAATAAGAATATTATGAATGTGAAAGATTTGCTTAAGTACACGTATGGCTTTGTACCTATTGTGGCAGGATTAGACAAGTTTACTAATATTTTGACAGACTGGTCTCAGTATTTAGGTTTGGGTTTACAAAATATTTTACCTTTTGATGCTTCAACTTTTATGATGATTGTTGGTATTATTGAAATTATTGCTGGAATTTTAGTACTCGTTAAAACTAAAATAGGCGCGATAATAGTTACTGCTTGGTTGGTACTTATAGCACTAACTTTGATTTTTAGTGGACATTATTTCGATGTTGCCGTTAGGGATTTGGTTATGGCAATTGGCGCGTTTGCTTTATACAAAATATTGAAGGACTAAAGAAAAAGGCGTAATAAAATACTTTTTTACGCCTTAAAGTTCAATTTTAGCATTATGTCCTTCTAAAAGGTCAATATATTCATCCATTTTAAATTCTGAAGCCTTAAAACTATTAGAACGTTTTTTTGCCTGCTCTTGTCTGGTAATACTTCTAGAAAAACGGCGAATACTTTGTTCAGAATCTAAAATAATACCAGGCACTTGTACATTTTTTCCGTTTTCGTCTTTAGCAACCATTGTAAAATAAGAAGAGTTGCAATGTTTCGTTTTTCCCGTTTGAATATTTTCCGATTCCACACGAACCCCGATAACCATAGAAGTCCTTCCTGTATAATTAACAGATGCTTTTAAAGTTACCAATTCCCCAACATCAATGGAGTTTAAAAAATCTACTCTGTTTACAGATGCCGTTACACAATAGTGTCTGGAATGTTTTGATGCACATGCAAACGCAATTTGATCCATCAAGTTTAAAATATAGCCGCCGTGAATTTTTCCGCTAAAATTTGAGTGCGATGGCAGCATTAATTCTGTAATGGTAATTTGAGATTCTTTTGTACTTTTAAACATGTATTTTAAATTAGCACAGTGTATATAATACCTGTGATGATTGCTATTCCAAAACTAATTAAAGTGCCTATTAAAATATACTCAGTAAGCTGTCTGTCCTTAGATTCTTTTAAATCTCCAAATCTAAAAACGGACTTAGCTGTAATTAAAAAACCAACAGCTTCCCAGTGGTCTGAAATTATAAATATAAACACTAAAACACGCTCTAAAATACCAATATATTTGCCTGCATCCTTAAGAGACTCGTTATTTTTAGTAAGTTCTGAAATATTCCACTTTAAAAAAATGGTTTTCATAAATATAGAGACTGGAATTGTTAAAAATGCTAGGCAAGTTAGTAGTAAAAGATTGTTTTCGGTTAAAAAAGACTCTGGGTTAAATACATTATTTGAATATAAAAAATAGCACCCAAAAATTACCAGGATATGAAGTAATTGATCTATAAAGAATAACAATCGTTTTGTTTTTTTCTTTTGTAAAACAAGTTTTGCGCCGTCAATTAGAAGATGTGTAATACTTATTGTTACTACGTAAGGCCATAGGGATATATCCCAAAGAAACACTATTAATAATGCAATATGAATTAATATGTGTAAATACAGTTTAGGTGATTTTAATTTTTTCTTTTCTTTTTCATGGACCCATTTTTGAGGTTGTAGAAAAAAATCACCAATTAAGTGAGCTAGTAAAAGTTTTAGTAGTATCATATTAGAGCATTTATTTTTTTTCTATACATAAGATCCAGTTCCTTAATTTCATCTAGGTGAGCCCTTTTTTGTCTGGTACTTACTGCATTTTGATTGATGCCAGTTAGTTCGCCTAATTCACTTTGTAGTGCTTTCGGCTTTTCTATACTTAGCTTAACAATTTCTGCCAAATTTACGGTCCAACTATCCATAGATATAAGCGCTAACTTAAAATATAGGTTTAATGCTTCGTCAATTTCATTATTATTGGTTTTAATACGTAAGTTTTGTTTCTCTTTTTTTAAAGTTTCCAATGTTTCTCCAGAAAATATAAATGCTTCACCATTCGATTCTGTGACGTTTTCGCCTTCGTAGGTTTTATTGCCAATACCAATAGCTAAACGTACATCCAAACCATGAATCGATTTTATGCAAGCTTTTATATACACGGCAGCTATAAAGCTAGAGTGAATATCTTTAATTTCTATTTGAAAGCTGTCTCCTCGATATATTTCCCAGTACACCTTATCATTACTTAGATAGGATAAGGCATCCTTTAATGCTTTTATCCATATTTCAGGGCTAATCTGGCCTCTAGACTTAATTATATCGCCTGTTATAACACTAGTTATTGTATTTGATATCATATATCACGTTTTTATGTGATAAACAAATATATCACATTTTTATGTGATAAACAATTATATCGCATAATTATGTGATAATTTAAAATATCACGTTATAGTGTGATAAAATGAATTAACTGTCTTCTTCAGCTCGTTTAACAATGGCATCTGGTAGTGCCTTTTTAGCTTTGGCTCCCATTTTTTTAAGTTTTTCAACGCTTGTGACTAAATTACCTTTACCATCAACCAGTTTGTTCATAGCTGCGGAATAATCATTCTTTGCAGCATCAATTTTTTTACCAACACCTGTAAGATCTTTTACTAAGCCTTCAAACTTGTCGTATAAAGCACCTGCTTGTCTGGCAATTTCAATAGCATTTCGTTGTTGCTTTTCATTGTTCCACATAGTGTCTATGGTGCGAAGTGTAGCCAGTAGCGTGGATGGTGTTACAATAACAATGTTTTTCTCGAAAGCTTTATTATATATGGCGTTATCTTCGTTAACTACAACAGCAAAAGCAGGTTCTATAGGAATAAACATGAGGACAAAATCGGGCGACTCTATATCATATAAATCCTGATAATTTTTTTCAGAAAGTTGATCGACATGCTTTTTAATGGAGTTAACGTGCGCCTTTAAAAATGGCAGCTTCTCATCATCTTCAGCATTTACTAAGCGTTCATAATCGGTTAATGATACTTTGGAATCGATAATCATTTTTTTACTATCTGGAAGGTGTAAAACAACATCGGGTAAGACTCTGGAACCATTCTCTAAAGTGAAACTTTGTTGTACAAAATATTCTCTGTCTTTTTCCAATCCAGATTTTTCAAGAACGCGTTCTAAAACCAATTCGCCCCAATTACCTTGCATTTTGCTATCACCTTTTAAAGCTTTGGTAAGATTGGTAGCCTCTTTGGTCATTTGTTGATTAAGATCTTTTAGGCCCAACAATTGTTCTTTTAGGGCCGAATGCATGCTAATACTTTCTTTTTGTGATGCTTCTACTTTTTTCTCAAAACCTTGAATTTTTTCTTGTAAAGGGTTTAAAATATTTTTGATGTTCTCTTTGTTCTGAAGTGTGAATTTCTCAGACTTTTCATCCAATATCTTAGTAGCTAACAACTCGAAATCTTTGCGTAATTGTTCCTGGCGTTCTTCTAACTCTTTATCTCGTTTTAAATTTAATTGCTGAAGATTTTCGAATTCAGTATTTTTTCTGGTTAACTCAGCATTTAAAAATTCTTTTTCTCTTCTTATTTCTTCACGCTCATGCTCAATTTTGCTAAGGTTCTGTTTTAACTCATCAATAGTTGAATTCATTTGATTCTGGCGCTCTTCTAAAGTGCTTTTTTCACTTTTACTTTTTAATTTAGTGAATAAGATTCCCAAATAACCGCCAGTTGCTGCAGAAATGATTATAGAAATTATAAGAATAAGATTGTCGTTCATTTATTTGAAAAATATAGATAATCAAAGATAATTTTTTTGAATGGAAGACGAAGACTAAATATTTTGGAATTTAGAATTAGTTTTTTGGAATGTTATTTCTTCACCCGAAAACTGCCCGTATTATTGTCGAAAATTATTAAATCTTGAGGAAATAAATTATTAAAAGTTCCTTTTTCTATTAAGTTACAAGGTTGATCTGTAATAACAGAATCTTTAGTCATAACAATCAAATTATCACATAATTGAATAGCCAAATCGATTTCATGAGAAGAAAATAGAATGGTTTTGTTAGTCTCCTTGGCTAGTTTCTGAAGCAATTTTAAAATATAAGCTTTGTGGTACATATCCAGGTGCGTAGTAGGCTCATCTAGAATAATCAAATCAGTATCTTGTGCCAAAGCACGGGCTATCATCACCTTTTGTAATTGACCATCACTCAACTCATAGCATTTTTTGTGTTTTAAATCGTCAATATTAGTTTGAAGTAAAGACTGATTTATAACTTGAAAATCCTTTTTTGTCAAATTACCAACCCAATTAGTATAAGGCTGACGCCCAAGCGCTACCAATTCAAAAACAGTGAGATTTTTTGATCCTAAAGACTCTGTAAGTACCAAGCTTAATACTTTAGCTAAATTGATATTTGAATAATTTTCTAAAGCCGTATTATTAATGGTAATATTACCCCCTAGTTTACGCTGTACGCTGGTAAGTGTTCGTAACAAGGTAGATTTTCCAATACCATTAGCTCCAATAAGTCCGACAAGCGCTCCTTTATGCAACTCAATATTTATGTTGGAGGCTATAACTGTTTTTGCTTTTTTGCTGGTATAGCCAATAGTTAAATCTTGGGTTTTTAAAACGATATGTGACTTGTTTTTTGCCATAAATTTTAATAAGAAAGCTCCAGATTCTAAATGTTTATAGTGTTGGTTTTTTGTCTTATGTTTTTCATTTTTTGTCTATTTTAAAAGATCATTTTACGTTTTCTTACCAATAACCAAATAATAACTGGTGCTCCAATTAAAGAGGTTATGGCGTTAATGGGCAAGGTAAGGTCACTGGAAGGTAATTGGGCTATGGTATCACAAATAAGCATGATAATAGCACCAAATAAAAAAACTGCTGGCAATAATATTTTATGATTCGATGTGTTAAAAATTTGTCGCGTCATATGTGGGATCGCCAAGCCAATAAAAACAATGGGACCTGCAAAAGCTGTTATGGTTCCAGCCAATAAACTGGTGGCTACAATTATTAATAACCGACTTGCTTTTACATTCAGCCCTAAACTTTTGGCATAGTTTTCTCCCAATAACAATGTGTTTAACGTTTTAATGGAGACCAGACTTAATACAATACCTATAGCATAAATTAGGAATAGTATAAATAATTCGTGCCAGGTTAGATTTCCAATGCTTCCAAAACCCCAAAAGATATATTGTTGTAATTCTTCGGCTGAACTAAAAAAGGAAAGTACACTAACCGTAGCCGTTGTAATACTGCCAAACATGAGACCAATAATTAATATGGCCATGGTATCTCTAACTTTGTTAGACATTATTAAAACAACAAGTAGTACAATGAAGCTACCTAGGCTAGCGGCTATTACAATACTCCACTTAGAAGTAAGTATACCTGCCAAGGTACCACCAAAAATAGAAGCGCCCATAATAACTAAAGCGACTCCTAAACTAGAACCAGATGTAATTCCTAAAACAAAAGGTCCAGCTAACGGGTTTCTAAATAGTGTTTGCATAAGCAGCCCAGAGATACCCAAACCAGACCCAACAATAATAGCTGTGAAAGCCTTTGGTAACCTATATTCGTGAATAATATGTTGCCAGGACGTATGTTCTGTTGGCTGTCCAATAAGGCCATTAAAAATATCCTTAAAGGGGATAAGTACAGAGCCTAAGCTTATGTTTATACAGAAACATAGTAGGAGTACTAAAATTAGTATTATGAAAGATAGTCTATATGTTTTAGTGTATGGCAACTATTCTAAACGTTTAAAAAAGAAGGGTTCGTAATCATTTAATAAATTTGGATGCGCAATCTTTATAATGTCTTTTAAAATTAAGTCTGGTCGTAAAGTTCCCAATTCGTAATAAAGTAAACCGCCTTTAGCGCCCTTTCTTTTTGTGTAAGTATACACCGCGCTATTTTTATAGGCATCAAAAAGAGTATAGCCTTTGTGATTATCTTGCATTTGCTTTTTTGTATCAAAACTTCCAACACCTATCCATAGTTCCGCATTTTGCGCTTTTTCTAATACGTTTTCAAAGTTTAATTGTATACTTCCTGTGCTATTGTTGGCTTTCCAAAGATAATCGGTATTTGCATCTTCTAGATATGTTGCAATAAAACTTTTTCCACCAGGTACATGCCATACATCTTTAAATGTAGAACCAGACATAACTATTGGCTTTCTGGTTAAGGTTTTTGCTATTTCTTTGGCCTTTAAATAATCTGTTTCTATATTTTTAAAAATAGAATCGGCTTCTTTTTCCTTATTATAAAATGCAGCGACAAATTTTATCCATTCGGCTTTTCCTAAAGGGTGTTGTTCTGTCCAGGCTCCATCAATAACAACTGGAATACCTAATTTTTCTATTTGATCTAATTTTGTATTGACACCATTAACAGAAAAGCCAATGACCAACTCTGGATTTAGCTCTAAAAGCGATTCGATATTGATCTCCAAATCGTTACCTAAATCTTTAATCTCTCCATTATCTATTCTTGTTCTGGTTTTTTCTGAACAAATATATTTTGTGTTAGGAAATCCAATTAAACTACGATCTACTTCTAAATATTCTAAAGTTGGGATATTGGTAGTAGAAATAGCTACCAGAGTTTTAATAGGAACTTCTATGATTTTGGCACTAGCATCAAGGTTGGGTGGTTTTTCTCCTTTCCTTACTAAAAAATAAGTAAACGATTTATTACTATTGGGCCATGGAGAATTAACGACAACTTTTTTATAGCCTTCGTAATTCGTTATTGAGAAGCCTTTGGCATAACTTATATTTTCTTCTGTACCTTTTGGTTCATTTACAGAAATTTCTATTTGTTGTTTTTTTTCTTCCTTACAAGATGTAAGAAGCATAGAACATATAACTAAAAGTATAAGAAAACGCATGGAAAAATAATTAAGGTCTAAAGGTCTTTATTTTTTTTGTAAAACTATAGTCTTAATAGTAATTAAACCTATTTTTGAGGTTTTAAACTAAATTATGAATCATTTTTTATGTTCCTGGAGTGGCGGGAAAGATAGTTGTTTTGCATTTTACAAAGCCATGCAATTAGGCTATAAACCAACGGTTTTATTAAATGTCATGAATGAATTTGGAGATAGATCACGGTCTCATGGCATTACCAAACCAATTTTAAGGGCTCAGGCTGAAGCCCTAGACTTGCCAATTCATTTTTTTAGCAGTTCATGGACAGATTATGAAGCAAAGTATATTAAAAATCTAAAAAAATTGGTTGAAGATTATCCAATAACGCATGCGGTTTTTGGTGATATTGATATAGAATCGCATCGGGCTTGGGAAGAAAAGGTGTCAAATTCTGCAAATTTAGAAGCTATTTTGCCTTTATGGAAAGGGAATAGAAAACAATTGGTTTTAGATATGATCAATAATGGCTTGGAAGCTATTATAGTGTCTTGTAATAACGATTTAGGATCCGATTTTTTAGGAAAAACTATTGACGCCTCTATTATTGAAACTTTTGAATCTATGGGGGTAGATGCCTGTGGAGAGAATGGAGAATATCACACATTGGTTGTCAATGCACCATTTTTTAAAAAGAAAATCCAGGTAGAGGTCATTAAAAAGTCTATTTCTAGCAATTACAATTTTGCTGAATTGGGTCTTGTAGAAAATTGATTGTATTTTTTTGTTAATACGTTAATTAAAAGTCTTAGAGTGGCAAATAAAAAAGGAATTGCATAGAACTTAAAACCTAACCCTAAATCTTTTTTTGTCATTCCAGCGAAGGCAGGAATGACAAATGAATAATTGGTAAACAAAATGTATTGATTAAATCGAATTTAAGTTAATTTCAGAAATAAGATTCCATGAATTCCCTTCTCTTTTAAGATGAAAAATAGCACCATATTTAATTTTAATATGAAAAGATTTTTCCAATGGAATATTTAAAACCGATGCGAGAAAAGCTCTTATTGGTCCAGCATGGGTTACAATAATAAGGTTTTGTTTATCTTTCGAATATATAATGTCTTCAAAGAAACTATGGACTCTAGAAGCTAAATCGATATAAGATTCTCCATTAGGGACTCTTGTGTTTACAAAGTCTTCCATCCACGGATTTAATGTTTCCTCAGAAATGTCATTCCATCGTTTCATTTCCCAGTCCCCAAAATCAAATTCTTTTAAGCGATCATCAAAAAGAACCTGAGAATTTAGATGATTGGCTAATAGAGCACAACGTTTTAAAGGGCTACTTTTTACCAAATAGCTTTTACTATTTGGGATTTGCTGCGTTATGGTTTTAAATTCTTTGGAATAAGTATCTGCCAAATCTAAATCTGTTTGTCCATAGCAAATCCCTTTTTCAATGTTGGGTGTCGTGTGTCTAATTATATAAATTTCCATAAAGCTATAACACTTAGGTAGAATACAACCTCACTTAGTTGTTGAACAGCTCCAGCACAATCTCCTGTTTGTCCTCCCAACCATTTCTTAAATTTAGTACCCAGATAGACTTTAGTTAAATAGCATGGAATAATGGTCAAGAAAATTAGAGGTTTATAAAAAAAGAATAGGGGTACTATGCCAAAAACAGCACTAATAAGAAGCATGTTTATAGTTATACTTTTTGCAGCAGGTTTAGCTTTGCTGTCTTCAGTATCTCGAACATAAGGGTGTGTGTAAATTAATGTCGTTGCTATAAATCTACTTAGACTATGTCCGGAAATAATCGTGATTGGAATAAATTGAAAGGGAACCTCTCTTAAAGCTGAAAACTTTATGGCCAAAATCAAAATTAACCCAGATACACCATAGGTGCCTAAACGGGAATCCTTCATAATGAGAAGAATTTTTTCTTTAGACCATCCACCTCCAAATCCATCACAAACATCTGCAAAACCGTCTTCATGGAACGCTCCTGTAATATAAATAGTAGTAACCATGCTTAGTAAAAGTGCTATTTCAGTAGAAAAAACAAGCGAAAAACCATAAAATACCAAAGCTCCAATACAGCCTACAATAATGCCTACTAACGAAAAATATTTGGCACTTTTTGAAAGATATTCAGGATTATGGTCTACCCATTTTGGACAAGGAATTCTTGTGAAAAACATAATAGCCGTTAAAAATACTTGAAGCTCTTTTTTCATATTTATTAGTCCTTAGTTTCACCACTTACTCCAGCAGCATCAAAACTTGCCATGTCATTTAAAAAATTGACTGAAACTTGAACCAAAGGTATCGCTAATGCCGCACCCGTACCTTCTCCGAGTCTTAAACCTAAAGACAATAAGGGTTTTGCATTTAAAAAGTTTAGCATTTTTATGTGTCCTTTTTCATTTGAATTATGTGCAAATATGCAATACTCCAAAACATTTTTGTTTATGGCCTGTGCAGCTAATAGAGCAGCAGTTACTATAAATCCGTCAATCACTATCGTCATTTTTAGTTCTGCAGCCTTTAAAATAGCACCGCAGAGCATTGCTATTTCAAAACCGCCAAAAACAGACATGGCTTCTAATGGATTTTTTGGATCGTATTTTTTATAAACTTCAGACAAGATCTGTTGTTTTTTGGAAATTCCCTCATTATTTAGACCTGTACCAGCACCTACACAATCCGAAATTGGTATTTTCGTAAAATAAGCCATAAGCAATGCAGCAGACGAGGTATTACTAATCCCCATTTCTCCGAAACCGATAGTATTTGTCCCCCCATCTTTAAGTGTAGAAATAATGTCGCCCCCTTTAAAAAATGCTTTTTCGCATTGTTCCAATGTCATGGCGGGTTCTTCCTGATAGTTTTTAGTGCCAAAATCAATCTTTGCATTAATAATATCAAATACTTCTGGGAATTTATAATTTACTCCAGCGTCAACTATTTTTAAATTTAGGCCATTTGTATTGCTGAAAATATTAATTGCAGCACCACCATTTACAAAATTATAAACCATTTGCGAGGTTACTTCCTGTGGAAAAGGATTTACTTCGCCTTTGGCAGCGATACCATGATCGCCTGCAAATACAACAATGGCGGGATTTTCTACTTTAGGGTTTTCGGTTTGTTGAATGCATCCAATCTTAAAAGCGATCCGTTCAAGTTCACCCAAGGCGCCTATAGGTTTAGTCTTTAAGTTTATTTTTTGCTGAAGTTTAACCTCTAGTTCGGGATTAATAATAGATTCTATACGATAGGTCATTTATTTCAATTTTACAGGTATGCCCGATACCATTAATGTCGCTTTGTTGGCATGTTTAGCAATATGTTGATTCATCCAACCTTGAAGTTCTGTGAATTTTCTGCCTATTTCAGTCTGGGCGTGTACTCCCATACCAATTTCGTTGGAAATAATAATGATCGTTGCATCGATATTGATCAACTTGTCAAACTCGATTTTAGCCAATTCTAAGCTTTTTTCAATGTCATTTTTGGTATCAACGTAAAAATTTGTAAGCCAAAGTGTGACACAATCAATAACCACGACATCTTTTGGGTTTATCATTCTTGAAAGTACTTTTTCTTCTTCAATGGAAGTCCATCGTTCATCTCTATCCGCGATATGTCTATCGATTCGTTTTCTGTGGTCATCTCCCCAAACACGTGAGGTTGCAATGTATTTAGGGGTGTTTGAAAGCGACAGAGCCAGATTTTGTGCGTAGCTGCTTTTTCCTGAGCGTTCACCGCCTGTTATATAAAAAATCATGCCTAGAGAATTGTTTTAATACTTATGCAAAGATTAAATATTTTATATGAATAAAGCCTAAAAAGAGGATTCTAATTCTAAAATTGATTAGTATATTTGCAGCGAATTTTGGTTTCGTTCAATTTTTAGTTGAACGGATTAAAAGGGAATCAAGTGAAAAGATTGATGATTTTAGATTAACGATTAAGGAACTGAGAATTCTTTCATCAAAGATCAAAGATTATTTTTCTTCATTCTTGAACTGTTCCCGCAACTGTAAGTTTATGCTGAATCGATTCAGCACCTCCTTGGAGGATGTTATTAACTACAATACCACTGGCTTTGTGCTGGGAAGGTGAAATAACATAAAATAAGTCAGGAGACCTGCCAAATTCAAACAAATAAGTTAAACTTTCGGGATAAAAGTTTGCGTATGATCATCCATACGACTCTCGATTAATTAATCATTAAAATGAACAAAAAATTAAATGTTTTTGGTATACTGTGCTTTGGTATATCTATGTCTGGGTTTGCACAACAGCAAATCGATTCAACAAATGTAGAACAACTGGAAGAAGTTGTTATTACAGATTCACGATTTAAATTAAAGCGTGAAAACTCGGGGAAGTCAGTCATCAAAATATCAAAAATTGATATTGAAAGAAATCAAGGAAGAACGGTTTCAGAATTGATCAATGCACAGTCTGGTATTGAAATAAATGGTAGTAGAAGTAATGCAGGACAAAACTTAGGGGTTTATGCCCGTGGTGGACGTAATCGTCAAGTGTTAGTTTTAATAGATGGTATACAAGTGGGGGATCCATCACAGCTTAGTGGTGAATATGATTTTAGACTTTTAAACTTAAATCAGATAGAGTCAATTGAAATAATTAAAGGAGCTGCAAGTACTTTATATGGAAGTGGTGCGGCATCTGCAGTTATCAATATTACAACTAAAAAGGCCGAAACTAAAAAAGTAAGAGCCGTTTTTACATCAAGTTTTGGCACAAACCAGTCTGAGTCGGATCAAAATTATAATATAGCCGATTTTAATAATAGTGTTGCTGTTAGCGGAACTTTGAATAAGTTTACGTACCGCACGGCATTTAGTAATCAATTTTCCGATGGTATTTCTGCCGCTATTAGTGATACTAATGAAAAAGATGTGTATTCAAAATACAGCGTTGATGTTAACTTAGGATATACGTTTAGCAAAGCTTTTTCTTTAAATGTGTATGGAAATTTTACCGATACGAATTCTGACATCGATGGGTACGATTCAAATTTCAATTTAGTAGATACTTCTGATGAATTCAATAATGAACAGGCTAGGGTAGGGCTCGCTTCAAAATATAAGTATCGAAACGGAAGTGTTAATATAAATGCTGCTTTTAGTGAATATGACAGAGAATTTATTTCTGATTTTCCCTCAACACTAAAATCAAAGAATTACATCGTAGACGCTTACAACAAATATGTATTTGATAAAATGTTTTACACTATTGTTGGGTTGAATGTTATAGAAAATAAAGCTTATTTTTCTAAAGAAGAAACATTTACAAATGTAGATCCCTACGCTAATTTTGTTTATGTATCGGATTTTGGATTGAATATTAATGCGGGAGGAAGATTAAATAATCATAGTGAATATGGTTCTCATTTTATATATAATTTAAATCCATCATTTACAATAAAATCCAATGTAGATGGTTATACAAAGGTTTTTGGATCCTTCAGTACCTCTTTTATTGCGCCTTCATTACCACAGTTATTTGGTTCATTTGGACCTAATCCAGATTTAGAGCCCGAGGAAAATAGGACGTTAGAAGCTGGTGCAGAGTTTAAATTGAACAACAATTTTAGAATTACAGGACTTTTCTTTAACAGAGAAGAAAAAAACACGGTATTGTGGGTAAACGGGGGCTATTTAAATGCAACCGATAAATTGAATGTAAGAGGTATTGAGGTTGAAGTTAAGGCTACACCACTAGAAAAATTATCTCTTACAGCGAACTATGCATTTACAGAGTATAAAGAAAGTTTAGCACGAAGAATACCTAAGCATAAAGGGAATTTACAATTGGGATACGATTTTTCTAAAACAACTTTTGCATCTTTGTCATATCAATACACACATGATAGGTTTGAAAATAGCTTTGTGCCGTTGTTAGAGAGCTTTAGTTTGTTTAACTTATATGTTAGTCATAATACTTTAAAAAATAAAATAAAACTTTTCGGAGGCATTGATAATATTTTAAATGAAGATTACCAGGATGTTCCAGGGTATGTATCAAAAGGAAGAAACGTTAGATTAGGTTTTCAATTGACTCTATAAGAGTCGGTAATCTACCTCTTAGCTACTTTATTAAATGCCGCTTTTAGCGGCATTTTTTATATAAATATTTTTGGTTCCTTATGGTATTTTGTTTTCAGGAGTTTTTTTCGATTAAATCACAATACCAGACACCGTATTTGTCAGCTTTACAAATAGAATCATCTGTTTGAGGTGTGTTATATTCTCGATATACTTTTTCGCCTATGGTAAACGATACAGGTTTATTAAAGATAGGACCATCAAAACAAAAGGTATGAAACTCGCCATTTTCGCCACATGGGTCTACACCCTGAGGTAAGTTGTCAATAAAGTGTTTGTCTATAACGGTACCAACAAAATCTTCGTTAAAATATTTAGAATTGGCACATACAATAATCGTTTTAAAACCCAAATCTAAAAATTCGTGGATGAGTTCTTTCGTGTCGTGTTTCCAAATAGGAAATACCGCTTTTAAACCTACTTTAGCTAGTTGATTTTCACGATAAGCCTTTAAATCTTCAAGAAAAATATCTCCAAAAGCACTATGCGTAAATCCATCTTCTTTTAGCCGAGTAATTGTTTCTGTCATTTTTTGCTCATAAATGTCCATACTAGGCATTTCAGGCAATTCAATAAGACTCGATTTTATATTTAAGGCTTTTGTCTGCTCTAGTAATAATTCTTTTCTAAGGCCATGCATAGAGACCCGATTGTAATGACTATTAACAGTGGTAATAAGCTCGTCAATCGTATAGCGATCATCTTTTAATAAATGATAAAGTGCCAGTGCAGAGTCTTTTCCGGTACTCCAATTGAAATAGGTTTTGATTTTTTGCATATAATTATATATCGACTAAGATAAATTATAAATATAAAAGTGCCCTCTAATAATGATTTTTATTAAGGGCACTTTTTTTAGATATAATACTATTATTAAAAATCATCTACTCCTCCGCCTCCTGGATATATCTTTCCAGTGATTAGCCCCATTTTTTTTACATATACATCATTTACATATATGGCATATATACCATTGTACATATGAGATATATTAATTATAGGGTTTTGCTCATGAATAGTTTTAATGTATTTTAAATGATTATAATGAATGTTTTGAATTTTAATATCATTAGTATTTGAAGAATAATCATAATCGATATCTACAGTAGCTCCATTCTCATTTAATTTTAAAGATATTTTACCTGTAACTGTTTTTTTATATTTAAACTAAATGATCTTAATATTGTCATTTGCGTTTTCATTAGATTCATCGACATTGTTATTTGGATCAATATCAATAAACATGTAATAAGTTTTATCGTTTTCTAAATTTAATGTAGAAATATTATCATAAATATTTTCAGAGAAAACAGTTGTTTTTTCAGAATTACCTTCAATACTACAGCCATTTATAGTTCTGTATTCATAAACAGGTTTATTGCCAATGTTTGGGTATTTATTTTCTTCAGAAACTAATAATTTATATTTTGAAGATGCTGAATAACCATCATCATCATTTTTAATAGTTATATTAAATGTATGGTTTTCTCCATATTTAAATTCAGGAACATTATTAGTATTTCCAAAAACGTTATAAGTTTTTGAGTCTACTGTGATGGTCAATTTAGAAAGTGTAAGATTTGGTTTTGCATTATTATCAGAGGGGTCACAAACGTCTCCTATTCCATCACCATCAGTATCTAATTGATCTGTATTAGGATTGTTTGGGCAGTTGTCAGAGTCATTTGGAATATTGTCTCCATCTGTGTCATTATTCTCATCAGCACCAACACAACTAGGGATTGTAAGGCCTCTCGCAAAGTTAGTAGCGCAGGCTACATTGTCGCCACATATAGGTTGAGGGTATTTATCCTTCTGTTCCCAATGAGATTCAGGAAAAAATAAAAGTAAACCAGGATCATTGTTTGTGATTATTTTGGTAATTCTAATTTTTGCATAGTATGATTCATAGGAAAGATCACCAACAAAAAAGGGAGTCTCATTCCTATCATATAAATAATATAGGTACTCACTCGTTGATGTATTAGGGTATCCATCATAATCGTTACGATACCTGGCTCTGGTTTTAACTAAAGTTTCATTGCCATTATTATCAATACCATAAACATAGAATTTGAGTTCATATTTGTAATAGCCAAACGATGTAACAGAACCTGAATGGTTTTCTGGAATAGGTGATGCGAAAGATACCTGTGCATTTATATAGGAAAGACAGTTTCCAGAGCCTTGTTTAGAAGTATATATGTATTTTAGAGTAGATTCAAAATCTGCTGCATCATATAATTGGAGCGTTAGATCCAAGTTGAGCAATTGATAATTGAGAAGTAATTAGAATACAAATAAGTAAAGTTTTTTTCATGATTTTAGGTTTAAATTTAATGTAGATTTAATTATAGTAAATATACTTAATCCTACAAACCACGCATAAAAAAACTTATATTTTAATTTATTGAAATGATTAATTTTATCGAAGAGCTTTAATCAATACGCATACCTCCTTCATGAGGGTTAAAATCATGGCTATCTTTTATAAGTTTAAATGAAATACCAGATTTAGATTTTATACTTTCCGATCTAGTAGTAGAACTTTCTATGTCAGCTAAAGCTAGAGCTAATAAAGGTTCATTAACGTCGCCTAAAGTGCCATAATTAAGAGGTCTTTCCTCATATTCAAACCCAATAGAAGGGATTAGGCCAGTTCCAGGTACTTGTATGTCATTTTTGTTTACACCAGTAGATATTAGAGGTTGCATAGCGTAGGTATGATTAGGGTTTAGACCTTGCCTTTGAAAATTGGGAGAATCATAAATGGTTACTGATGCCTGTGTTTTACCTGTAGTATTAGTTCCTATTTGTATAACATCGATGTAAGGATTTAATCCATTTATTAAACCTTCGCTTGCAGAAGCAGATCTTTTAGAGGTTAAAACATATAGTTTTTCAAGGCCTAAGCTATTAATTGTAGCTCCATTAGCTAATATATTAGTGAAATTATAAAGGGTATTACTAGACTGTAAATCATTATTGTAAATAAGCTTTTTAAAAACTTCCCCATTATATTGACCTGTGATCATACTTGCTAAAAAAGTAGTCGTAGATACAGAGCCTCCAGGGTTATATCTCAAATCCAAAACTAAATGTTGTATATTATTAGATTTAAAATCAGCAAAGACACTATTTAATTCATTTTCAGAACCAAGTATAAAGCCATTATACATTAAATAGCCAACATTTTCCCCACCTATATTTATTATATCTGTTATAAAGATTGGATTTTCAGTATATTGAACTTTACTTATAGTTATATTTTTATCAAGTGGATCTATAGAATCATCAGTAGTTTCTGGTGTTCCTTTGTCATTATAAAAACCTAGATTTAAAGTATAGGTTTCTTGACTTAGTAATGTGTTTATATTATTATTGGTAAGTCTCATACCATCAATACCGTAAAAAATATCACCACGTTTTAGGTTATTATCTTCAGCTGGACTATTAGGTAAAACTAAACGAATAACACAAAAACCTTCTATATCACTATTAGGTGAAGCAAAAAAACCGAACTCCATACCATTAGTGCCAGAAATTCCTTGGAATTGACGTTCTAATTCAAAATAATCATCAACAATCCAACTAAACCTGTCTACAGTTTCTCTTTCATATATTAAACTTTCAAATAAATCTTCTGGTCTGGAAAAGTCATTTAAATAGTTAAAATAATTTTGATCACTGGAAAACCTATTATTAGCAAGATTGGGAACATTATCTTTATAAAGATAAAAAGTGTTCATGCCTTTCCAAACAAAATCGTTTATGCTTCTTGTAGAAACGGGAATATCATCACCATCTTCAAAACAACTTGTTAAAAAGCTAAGCGTAAGTAATAGAATTAGGGTCTTAAAATATTTCATAGCCATTTTTTTATAAACGTTTAGTCCTTAAAACCCTAAAATTACTTACATTATTATATAATTAAAAATAATTTGTAACAAAATAGATAGTAGGTCGTCGTAATATCAAATAGCAATAATAAGCTTAATTAACTAAACCAAACCATCAATGACTCAAGGAGAGTTTTTAAATATTGTAATGCCTTTTAAAGATAAGGTCTTTCGTTTAGCAAAACGATTACTGGTATCGACAGAGGAAGCCGAGGATGCTACTCAAGAGGTATTACTAAAATTATGGAATAATAAAAAGAAGATGCAGGAATATAAAAATGTAGAGGCTTTTTCTATGACAATGACCAAGAATTTTTGTTTTGATAAATTAAAATCTAAACAAGCTCAAAATCTAAAAATTGTACATAGTAATTATGAAGACGGGAATACATCGTTACAAAAACAAGTTGAATTAAACGATAGTGTCGATTGGGTTTCAAAAATTATTGAAGAATTGCCCGAACAACAAAAAATGATCATTCAACTGAGAGATATAGAAGAATATGATTTTGATGAGATTGCAAAAATGTTAGAGATGAACAATACGGCAGTACGTGTAAACTTATCGAGAGCAAGAAAAACAATAAGAGAAAAATTAACTAAAACACATAATTATGGTGTTAAATAATATAGAAAACTTACTTGAAAAGTACGAGAACGGAGAAACAACTCTAAAAGAAGAGCAGCAGTTAAAACACTATTTTTCGCAAGAAACTGTAGCGCCACATTTGGAAATGTATAAACCCATGTTCACGTATTTTTTGGGAAACCAACAAGAACAATTTACTAAAGACATACCATTAAAAACGAAGCGTACTTTTAATTATAAATGGATTGCTGTCGCTGCGGTTGCTGTTCTTATGTTAGGGTTTTATTTTAATCAACAACCTAATGATGTTGGTACGATTGAAGATCCACAGCTTGCTTTTAATGAAGTGTCAAAAGCTTTGGAAATGATTTCTACTCATTTTAATAAAGGCACCTCTACAGTAGGATACCTAAACGAAGTAAACAAAGGTACTGCTACACTGGGTTACCTCAATGAAATTGAAAATACGACCAATATAATTTTTAAAAATTAATAATAAAAAAACAGATGAAATGGTGATCACTAGAAATTTACTATGCGATTCACATATCATCATTAAAAAACCATTAAAAAACATAAAAATGAAAACGATAATAAATTTTAATAAAGGAAAGATGAATAAAAAAGTAATTGTATTCATAATGGCATTAATGTTAGTACCATTAACAGGAATGGCTCAAAATATTTTTGATAAATATAGTGATAACTCCGATGTGACTTATGTGTCCATTAAACCCAAAATGTTTCAAATGATAGCCAAAATGGGTATTAATGTAGAAGATGCCGAAGCCAAAGCTTATATGGATATGGTAAAAAGTATTACGAGTTTTAAAACAATTGTAACCGATAACAAAGCCATTTCGGGAGATATTACAAAATGGGTAAAGTCTCGATCTAGCTCTCTAGAAGAGTTAATGGAAGTTAAAGATGATGGTACCGAAGTGAAATTTTATGTGAAAGAAGGTAAAGATGCAGATCATGTAAAAGAGCTTTTAATTTTTGTAAATGGTATTGATAAAGCCATGAAAGGCCAAGGCGTTGAAATTAACGGCGAGCATAGAAAAATTGAAACTGTGGTTGTATCGCTTACTGGAGATATCGATTTAAATGAAATCTCTAAGCTTACCGAAAAAATGAATATACCAGGAGGGAAACATTTAGAGAAAGAACACTAAGAAATAATCATCAATCAAAAAAGAAACGTATCTAAAGGTTTCAGCAAATATAGAAACCTTTAGATATGTAAATAACATCTGAGTATCTAACATCAAACACAAATAAATAAAAACAGATGAAGCGAACAATCAAACATATATTTTACATATTATCTATAACAATAATGTTGGCAAGCTGTGCAAGTGAAGCCAGTTTACAACATTATTTTGTGGACAACCAAGAGTCCAGCAACTTTATATCGCAAGATATACCAATTTCTATGGTAAAATTAGATAAGTCTCATTTTTCAGAAGAGCAAAATGAAGCTTTTAATTCTGTAAAAAGATTGAACTTTTTGGGCTATAAAGTAAGCGAGGCAAAGACATTTAAAACCGAATTGGCAAAGGTTAAAACTATTTTGAAAGATAAAAAGTATAATGACCTTATGGAGTTTAACGATAAGGGAAGAAAAATTATTGTAAAATATGTTGGTACAGATGATGAAGCTGATGAAGTTATTGTTTTTGGAAGCTCTAAAGATTTAGGATTCGGAATTATCCGTGTGTTAGGAAACGATATGAGTCCAGATAAAATGGTAACCTTAATTACTGCCTTACAAAAGGCTGATATTGATGAAAGCCAGGTAGAAAACCTAATGAATTTCTTTAAATAATTTATAGTTATGTTAATAGAAAAGAAAGCTTGAGGTTTTATCTCAAGATTTATTTTAAAGATTTTCAGTCTCGTAAATATGAGGAATAAAAAGAGGCTGTCTAAAAGTAAGTATATGTCACATTGAGCCTGTCGAAATGTTTTAACTTAATAATATTCAATATGGGTTTCGACAAGCTCAACCTGACAAACCAAATTATAAAAACTTTTTAGACGGTCTCTTTTCTCTATTTCGAGTTGTTTTGATTTTCCGTGTCTTCTTTCTGATTTTTTTTTGAATAAAACAGATTGATGATAATAGTTAAAAATATGATTGTGAGAACCGTTAAAACAATAAAATTATTTAAGATGTCTAAAATTCCAGCAACAAAAATGCCACCAGCCATGAGACCACAAAATAGCAAGGATTGTTTATCGGTTAGCATATAATTTTTTAGATTCCAGTATAATTACTAGGTGTAATACGTTTTAATTCTTCTTTTATTGTATCAGAAACCTCTAAAGTGTCAATAAAATTAGAAATAGAATCTTGGTTAATTTTAGCATTGGTTCTTGTTAATCCCTTTAAAGCTTCGTATGGATTTGGATAGGCTTCACGGCGTAAAATGGTTTGAATAGCTTCGGCAACCACAGCCCAATTATTTTCTAAATCCTCAGCAAATTTAGATTCATTTAAAAGTAATTTATCAAGACCTTTTAAGGTCGATTTAAAACCAATGAGCGTATGTCCAAAGGGGACACCAACATTACGTAAAACTGTGCTATCTGTTAAATCGCGCTGTAATCTGGAAATAGGAAGTTTCGCCGATAAATGTTCGAAAACAGCATTGGCAATACCTAGGTTTCCTTCACTATTTTCAAAATCAATAGGATTTACTTTATGTGGCATAGCAGAACTTCCAACTTCACCTGCTTTAATCTTTTGCTTGAAATAATCCATTGAAACATAAGTCCAAATATCTCGATCTAAATCAATTAAAATGGTATTTATTCGTTTTAAGGTATCAAACAAGGCAGCCATATGATCATAATGTTCAATTTGAGTTGTCGGAAATGAATGTTGTAATCCTAACTGTTCTTGCACGAATTTAGAGCCAAATGCTTTCCAATCTATGTCTGGGTAGGCTACATGATGAGCATTAAAATTACCAGTGGCACCACCAAATTTAGCCGCACTCGGTATATCGTTTAATAAATTAAATTGTTCCTCTAAGCGTTTTACAAAGACCTCGATTTCTTTTCCTAAACGTGTAGGTGATGCTGGTTGCCCGTGTGTTCTGGCAAGCATAGAAATAGAGGCCCAGTCTTGGGTTAACGATTTTAATTTATTTAAAACATTAAAATATTCTGGAACATATACATCGTTCATGGCTTCCTTAATACTTAAAGGAATGGCCGTATTATTAATATCTTGAGAAGTTAATCCGAAGTGGATAAATTCTTTATACTGTGATAGATTTAAAGCATCAAATTTTTCTTTTATAAAATATTCTACAGCTTTAACATCGTGATTGGTAACGCCCTCAATTTTTTTAATAGCTAAGGCATCATCTTCAGAGAAATCCTTATAGATGTTTCTTAAGTCCTTAAAAATGCCTTTATCAATATTTTTGAGTTGTGGTAACGGAATTTCACAAAGTGCAATAAAATATTCAATTTCTACTAAAACACGATATTTTATAAGTGCTTCTTCAGAAAAATAAGGTGCTAATTCGTTAACTTTATTTCGATATCGTCCATCAATAGGAGAGATGGCATTTAATGTTGATAATGACATTGTGATGTGTTTTTTTTGAAGTTGCAAAGATACGTTTTTGATTCGCGTTTTTTGGTATCTGATTTAGGATTTTTTAGGAGGTTTCGTTTTTCTTTATTTTAAGTAACGTGCGTTTAGCTCTAGCCTTAAAACCCGCACTTTGTTTATGAAAATCTTGTTCTAAAATTTGTGTTAATTCTGGATGAATCCATTTATAATCAGTTCCGTAAAGAAATAAGGACTCCATAGCATATACTTTTGGTGCTACTTTTTGATCATTAATCATCCAATCAAAGCAAGCTTCAATGATTCGTTCTTTATGTTTAGGAGTCAATGCTTTTTTTATGGGATTAGGTCTTTTAGCATAGTAAGCTTTAGTGATAAATTCACAGACTTTAGAAACTGGGCGTACAGACGAATCTAAATGGATTTTGTTAATATTTTTAGTAAATGTTTCTAAATAAGGCACCATGGCATAGATATATTCTGCACAAACAAACTCTAAAATCCAGGCAGCTCTACTTGATACTTTATCATCGACCATAAATAAAATGTCTATGAGTTTTGGAAATAAACCCATATTATTTAAAACTTTATTAGCATATTTCATTCGGTTCTCACGAGAAGTATTCACGTAGTTTAACTCTTTATGGAATTCTTCTAAAGTCATAAGAATTTTATTTATTTTTAAGTTTCTAAATTACTTTATAATAAATGTGTATAATTTATGACTCAATATTAATAAAAATGTTTAATATGCGAATCGTATCCAACAATTAAAAAAACAATAAACATATCCAGATGAAAATAATAAAAAAGATACTCCTATTATTATTGATCATATTTATTATTGCTCAATTTTTTGGGCCAGAAAAAAATGCTGGGGATTTGGTGTCAATTGAAGCCTTTTTTAAAGAGACAAACCCGCCGGAAGATGTTAAAATCATTTTAAAGGAGAGTTGTTTTGATTGTCATAGTGATTTTACTAGATATCCTTGGTATAATCATATCACACCTGTGAATTATTGGTTGGCAGACCATATAAAACATGGGAAAAAGCATTTTAATGTATCTAATTGGGAGGGAAACTCTGCGAAAAGAAAAGATCACAAATTTGAAGAGCTTATAGAAATGGTTGAAGATAGGAGTATGCCTCTTAATTCTTATACTTGGACACATACAGAAGCTAAACTTACAGATGCACAAATAGCTACTATTGTCGATTGGGCAAAACAAGTACGTTTTAAATACAGCTTAGAACCAAAACCTGAATAAGTTTTCAGTAGGTAGTAGTATTCGGGAAATGATTATTTCGAACAAGTGATACAATTATATAATTTCAACGAAAGATAATCTTGAATTAGTGATAAAAAAGCTTTTGATTATTGGTTTTGTTTGGCCAGAGCCAAAAAGTTCTGCTGCTGGTAGTAGGATGATGCAATTAATTGATTTTTTTAAGACTAAGAATTATCAAATAACATTTTCTAGTCCCTGTGCTAAAAATGACAATGCTTTCGATTTGACCACCATAGGAGTTGAACAAGTTTCTATTGAATTAAATCATGCTAGTTTTGATGTTTTTATAAAAAAATTGCATCCAGATATCGTCTTATTTGACCGTTTTATGATGGAGGAGCAATTTGGTTGGCGTGTTGCTGAGCAATGCCCGGATGCGTTGAGGGTTTTAGATACTGAAGATTTGCACTGTTTAAGAAAAGGAAGGCAACAAGCTTTTAAAGAAGGTAAAACATTTGATACCTCTTATTTGTTTAATGATACAGCAAAACGGGAAATAGCAAGTATTTATAGAAGTGATTTAAGTTTGATTATTTCTGAAGTTGAAATGGAGATTCTTAAAAACGATTTTAGAATCGATAGTGTTTTATTGCATTATTTGCCTTTTATGTTAGATGAAATCACAGAAGGCACTATTGAAAAACTTCCAAATTTTGATGAACGCCAGCATTTTATAACCATTGGTAATTTTTTACATGAACCTAATTATAATGCGGTATTGTACTTAAAGGAAACCATTTGGCCATTGGTAAAAAAACAATTACCAACAGCAGAATTACATATTTATGGAGCCTATGCGTCACAAAAAGTTAATCAGTTACATAATGAAAACCAAGGATTTTTAGTTAAAGGTTTTGCTGAAGATGTACATGATGTTATGCAACGTTCCAGAGTTTGTTTGGCACCCATAAGATTTGGAGCTGGTTTAAAAGGAAAATTGGTTGATGCTATGCAAAATGGTACGCCTTGTATGATAACAAATGTGGGGAGCGAGGGTATGTTTGGTAGTATGGGAGTTAATGGTTTTATAGAAGATACTCCAGAAAAATTTGTGGAAAAAGCAATGGCATTATATACCAATAAAAATATCTGGGAAGAAAAACAAAAAAACGGAATCAAGGTTCTTAACGAGCGTTTTAATATCAAAATACATCAACAGAACCTAAGTTTGCAGATAGAGGAAATAATTATGAAATTGAATGATCATCGACTTAAAAACTTCACGGGGCAAATGTTATGGCATCATGGATTACAGAGTACTAAATTTATGAGTAAGTGGATTGAGGAAAAGAATAAATAAAAAAATTAATTGAAAATGAATAAAATACTCATTTTTTTAAGCTTTGTATTGGTTTTGTCATCCTGTAGGGCTATTAAAACAAAAGAAATACAGGTCGTTAAGCTGGCTGAAACGACAAAGAGTTGGAATGGTGACAAGTTGCCAAATTACCCAAAGGGAAGCCCAAAAATTACCGTTTTAAAAATAACGATTCCGCCTAAAACGACATTGCACAAGCATTATCATCCTGTAATTAATTCAGGTATTTTATTAAAAGGCGCACTGACTGTCGTAGATGAAGCTAACAATATTTTAGAACTTAAGGCTGGCGATGTTATTGTAGAACTTGTAAACAAAGTACATTATGGTATTAATAAAGGCAATAAGCCTGCCGAAATTGTAGTGTTTTATTCGGGTACAGAAGATTTGCCCATTACGGTTGTTGAAAAAGAATAGGTTCTAATAAAGTAATTTAAACTTTTTATAATTGGCTGCAAAATTCTCTTTTATCCCCACATTTTGCCTTTTTATTACTCCGTAGCGATGCTATGCAGTTCAAAAAAGTCCTCACTTGGGAATAAAATTGCTATTTTTCCCTTCAATCAAAAAAGTTTAAATCGCTTCAATCAAAAAACAGGAGGTACTATTTATTTAGCATACTTAAAATTTTTGAAACCCCAACCGTAGCAGGTTCAGCAATAACCGTTAAGTTTTCTTTACTGGCTATATTGGGTTTAGGGTCTATAAAATAGGTTGGTGTATTTTTTGGGACATAATGCATCAAACCAGCAGCAGGATATACTTGCATGGATGTACCAATAATTGTTAGTATGTCGGCAGTTTCACAAATAGAAATCGCTTTTTCAATCATAGGAACATCTTCGCCAAACCAAACAATATGAGGCCGCAACTGGTAGCCTTTTTGGCATGTATCACCTAAAACCAAATCAGATTGCCATGCTTGTACATCACGCTCGTCACCAGTACTTCTTACTTTTAAAAGTTCACCGTGTAAATGAATTACATTGCTGCTTCCTGCGCGTTCATGTAAATCATCAACATTTTGCGTAATAATGGTAACTTTAAAATAGTCTTCAAGTTTGGCCAAATCGTAATGAGCAGTATTGGGAGTTACTTCAAAAAGCTGTTTACGACGTTGGTTATAAAAGTCTAAAACCAATTCGGGGTTTGCTTTAAAGCCTTCGGGAGTTGCCACTTCCATAACATCGTGGCCTTCCCATAAACCATCGGCATCTCTAAAGGTTTTAATGCCGCTTTCTGCACTCATACCAGCACCTGTAAGTACGACTAGATGTTTTTTCATATGATAAAAGTAGTTATTATTTATGATTCCCACTAGGTAAAGAATCGACACTTTTTTATTAAATTAGATATTTTACTAGCATATGGTCGATTTAAAACTTTTAGAGCACTTAGAAACATATTTAACAGAAAATCGTAAAGAACGTTTTGAAAAGGTACTATGCCAGCGTACAAAGCATTTTACAGTGGCTACGGAAGATGTTTACCAATTACATAACACTAGTGCAGTCATTCGTAGTTGCGATGTGTTTGGCATCCAAGAAGTCAATATTGTTGAAGAACGTAATTCCAAGCGCATAGATAGGGAGATTGCTATGGGGGCCCAAAAGTGGGTAGATTTAAATAGATACCAAACCGTAGAGGATTGTATTTCAAATTTAAAAGAAAAAGGCTATCAAATTGTGGCTACGACTCCCCATACAAACGATTGTGAATTACATGCGTTTGATGTTACTAAAAAATCATGTTTTTTCTTTGGAAGGGAAATCGATGGCTTATCTCAGGAGGTTTTAGGTGCAGCGGATTGTTATTTAAAAATCCCTATGGTCGGTTTTACCGAGAGTTTGAATATATCGGTATCAGCAGCAATTATTTTACAGCATGTCACTACTAAATTAAGACAAACTAATATTAATTGGCAATTGACTGAACAAGAAATGTTGGAAAAACGTTTGGATTGGATTACAAAAACGATTAAAAGTTATGATGAGATTGTTGCCCGTTTTTATAATAAGCAATAATTTTTGTAATTTTAAAGCACTAATTATTAATCTGTTAATCATGCATGTAGCACTTTATGTAATTCTTACATTAGTTGGTCTATTCGTTATTTTAGCACTGATAGCTCCCAAAAAAACTCAAGTAAATAGAAGCATACTAATAAAAAAAGCACTTCCAGAAGTATTTCAATATTTGAAGCATATTAAGAACCAAGATAATTGGTCTCCCTGGAAAAAGAAAGATCCAAACATGAAGCAGGAATTTGTTGGTAATGATGGTGAAATTGGATTTACGGTTAAATGGGAAGGGAATAAAGATGTTGGTGTAGGAGAGCAGGAGATTTTGAATATTGTTGAAAATGATCGTGTAGAATCCAAATTACGGTTTTTTAAACCTTGGAAATCCGAGTCTGATGCTTTTTTAAGTGTAAAAGATGCTGGAGATGGTAATACAGAAGTAACCTGGGGGTTTACAGGTATTAATAAGATACCTGCAAATATTTTTATGATGCTTTATAATGTTGATAAGCACATAGGAAAAGATTTTGAAGAAGGTTTGTCAAGTTTAAAAGAAATTTTAGAAAATTAGAAATTATGGATAATAATATGGTGGGTTGGTTTGAGGTTCCTGTAATTAACATGGATCGAGCTACAACCTTTTACAATGCGGTATTCAAAATAGAAATACAAGTGCAAGATTTTGGAGGTACTCTAATGGGGTGGTTTCCATTTAGTGAAGGCAAACCAGGAGCAGCAGGTTCGTTAATTAAAAATCAAGCTTATGAACCGAGTGATAAAAAAGGAACTCTGGTATATTTTAATTCCGAAGATGTTGATAACGAATTAAGTAGAGTAGAAGATGCCGGAGGACAAGTAGTTCAAGCCAAAACCCAAATCTCACCAGATATTGGCTATATGGCTGTATTTATAGATAGTGAAGGCAATAGGATAGCTTTACATTCCAGAGCCTAAAATTGTCATTAAAAGTTTGTTTATCAGCATTCTGTGAGGGACTACTGAAGAATCTAAAACTGTTTTTATCAATAAAGAAAGTCTTCTTTTATTCTAAATTCTTTTGCTTCGGCCCCGGCTTAACAATTTATATTCTTCATAGCACTCGCTAATTGCATCGAGGATTTGCAAATCGTTAGCAGTTTGTATAAAGCCTTTAGAGTAATTGCATTGACTTACAATTTCATCAAGATCAACACGGTCTACTTGTAATAAAACGGTTAGCATTTCCCTATCAAATCGCGATGCCAATAAGTTTCTAATTTCATCATCTTCTTTCATCTTTTTTAACTTTCGTAACTCGTTTGGTTTTTTACCAAACATACGATGTAAAAAATCGGCAGGATTAAAAATAGACCCAATAATTTTGGTAATGGCACCTTTTGAGCCAGCTTCATAGCCTGTACTAGGTAACCCGGAAATACTATAGCGATAATTATTGTTAATGGCAGGTAGTTGTTTTATGTCAACTTCTAAATAGCCTGTAAGTTTTAGTTGGTTTACAACCACTTCTTCAAGGGCTAAAGCCAGTTCTGTTAATTCAATTTTAGAGCTTCCAAACTTTAACCAGTCGTTGGTAACCCTAACTTTTATCGATTTAAAACCTAAATATGAAAAATGCAGTGTATCGTTTGCCTTGGCGGAAATTTCAAATTCCCCTTTTTTATTGGTCGTCGTACCAATAACCTGATTAAGGTTAACAATATTAACATTTTCGAGTGGTGAATCATTTGATGAATTCACAACAACACCGAACACCTTACCAGCTTCTTGCCCTATACAGATAGCAGAAGTCAATATAAAAGAAAAAAGGAGCAGGTAGTTTTTCATGAGTAATGAATCATTTCATATATTAAATTCAATAGCTAAAATACTAAACAAAACGTCAAAAGCATCAGTTTAGTCGTAATTTGACTAAAAATTAACAAAAAAATTTCATCTTATAAACGAGAATAAGAGCTTTTTTTACTTGAACTGGAATTGCAAATTTTAAAAATAATGTTGTTCTCGTTTAAGATTGTTATCTTACTCAAAGAATCATACTAATTTGCAGATTCGCAAAACTCAATAAACTATTCACCCTATGAAGATTTCCAATTTAAAAATATTCTATATTTTATTTGTCTTACTTTTTAATAGTAAGATTTCTTATTCTCAATTAAGTATTGCCAACATCTTTGGAGATAACATGGTGTTACAACAGAACGAAGAAAATTATATTTGGGGCTGGGCGAAAAAAAATCAAAAAATACTGTTGAAATCTTCTTGGTTGACAGGAGAATTGATTACAGCCACTAATGAAAAAGGTTATTGGAAAATTGCGATTCCAGTACCAAAAGCCGATTTAAAACAACATACGATTGAAATTTCTGCAGGTATAACTACTATTACATTGGAAAATATTCTTTTCGGAGAGGTTTGGCTTTGTTCTGGACAGTCCAACATGGAAATGCAAGTAAAAGGTAATGCCAATGAACCAATAATAGGTAGTAATGAATATATTGCCAGTAGCAAGAATTCTTTTATTCGTCAGTGTTTTGTGAAACAAAACTATTCGGCAACCCCGCTTAATGATTGTGAAGCTAAGTGGGAGGAAGCACATCTCAATACGGTTGCTAATTTCACTGCTGTTGGATATTTTTTTGCCTTGCAATTGTATAAAAGTTTACAGGTACCAGTTGGTATTGTTAATACAAGCAAGGGAGGTACAAGGGTTGAAGCCTGGATGGACAGAGAAATCTTGAAGAATGAATTTAAAGAAACAAATCTATCTGAGATTGGAACTGATAAAATGGTATTTCAGACCCCAACAGTCCTCTTTAATGCTATGGTAAATCCTTTAGTAGGTATGAGAATTAAAGGTGTTTTGTGGTATCAAGGCGAATCAAATATTTTTGGCAGTCCCAAAAAATATTATTCTCTTTTTCCTGCTATGATAAGCCGATGGCGCAGTTTATGGGGACAAGGAAATTTCCCTTTTTATTATGTACAGATTGCACCATTTGAATACCAAAAGGAAAAAAAATCTTATGTGATTAGAGATGCACAACTTAAAACGTTAGATATAATACCTAATACAGGCATGGCAACGACTAATGATGTGGGAGATAGATGGAATATTCATCCAGGGCAAAAAAAAGAAGTAGGAGACCGTTTGTCTTACTTAGCTTTAAACAAGACCTATGGGTATCGAAATATTCTTTGCGGAGGCCCTATATATAAAGGTATGGAGATCGTTAAAGGAAGCGCCATTCTTGAATTTAAAAATGCACCTAAAGGACTGACTACATTTAATAAACCCTTAACAGGTTTTTTAATTGCTGGTGCAGATAAGGTCTTCTACCAAGCCAAGGCAAAAGTGAAGATCGAATATGATAAACCTCACCATAAAAGGAGGCCTCTTTTGGAAGTGTATCATGAAAAAGTATCAAACCCCGTTGCCGTTCGTTATTGTTGGAGTAATTGGTTTACAGGACATTTGTACGATACTGGAGGGAATCCAGCTTCACCATTTAGAACCGACAGTTGGGATAACTGAAGAATAATAAAATAATAAGTGAGACAGAAGTTGCCATATAAAATTAGTTGTAGGTGCAAGCCTACGAATCTTTCTAAACACGATAAAATATGAGTAGATACCTGCTTTGTGTGTATCTTATTAATAATGTTAATTCAATTACTACCTTCTGGAACGTCGGGGTTTAAAGGCATTAGAACTCTCAGAATTAGAGCGTCTAGGCTTTGAAGCACTTTCAGAACGACGTCTTTCACTTCTGTTTCCAGAATTATATTTTCTATCGTCACGTCTTCCACCACCTTTTCTGTCATCGCGTCTTCTACCTCGTTTTCTGTCGTTACGTCTTCCGCCACCACGATTTTCAGATACTTCAACATTAACAAAACGACCTTCGTGTTTAAAGTCGGTGAAGAATGCTAATACTTTTTCTTTTAATTCGTTTTCAGTATTAAAAAATGAGAAGCTATCTTTTACTTCAACTTTAAAAACATCGTCTCTTCCAAGTTGTAACTGTTCTTTTAAGAAATCTTTAAGTTTCATCCAGTCGAAGCCATCTTTGCCTCCAACATTAATAAAGTAGCGCGTAGAATCGGATCTGCCTCCAGAATGACGTCCACTATCACGACTATCATCATAAGATACATTTAAATTTTTGGCCTTTTTGTAATAGTTGTAGAAGCGCGTAAACTCAACTGAGAAGAACTTTTTAATTAATTCTTCTTTATTGGTGTCCTCAAATAACTCATTAATATTAGCTAAATATTTATCTATTTCATGATTAATTTCAGTATTGTGAACTTTGTTTGCTAGGGACATTAATTGAACCTCGCATATTTCCATACCATCAGGAATCTCTTTTTTCTCAAACTGACGTTTAATGATACGCTCAATGCTTTTTATTTTACGCACCTCGCTTTTGGAAACAATGACCATAGAAACCCCGGTTTTTCCTGCACGTCCAGTTCGTCCAGAACGATGGGTGTAGGTTTCAATTTCGTCTGGTAATTGATAATTTATTACATGTGTAACATCATCAACATCAATACCTCTGGCAGCTACATCGGTAGCCACTAACATTTGAATTTGTTTTTTTCTAAAGGCATTCATTACCAAATCACGTTGATTCTGACTTAAATCTCCATGCAAAGCACCTGCATTATAACCATCTTCAATAAGATTTTCTGCCACTTTTTGAGTATCGCGTTTGGTACGACAAAATACCACAGAAAATATATCAGGATTTGCATCTGCAAGACGTTTTAAGGCTTGGTAGCGATCTCTGGCGTTTACCAAATAATATTCGTGTGATACGTTGGTGGTACTTTCGTTTTTATTTCCGACTGTAATTTCCTGAGGATTGTGCATGAAGTTTTTAGCAATAGCTGCTACTTCACGGGGCATAGTTGCAGAAAATAGCCAGGTGCTTTTATCTTCAGGTGTATGTGATAAAATATCTGTGATATCTTCTTTAAAGCCCATATTCAGCATCTCATCAGCCTCATCTAAAACAGAATATTGTATTTTGGTAATGTCAACCAAACGTCTACTAATCATATCCTTCATACGTCCAGGTGTTGCTACAATAATTTGAGCGCCTCTTTTAACCTCTCTGGACTGCTCTGTAATACTGGAACCACCATAAATAGCAACCACATTAAGACCCTTGCAATATTTACCATATTGTTTCATTTCGTTGGCAATTTGTAAACAGAGCTCTCTTGTAGGTGATAAAATTAAACCTTGCGTTGTTCGGCTATTAGCATCTATTTTTTCAAGCATTGGAAAACCAAAAGCTGCTGTTTTACCAGTTCCTGTTTGGGCTAAGGCTACCAGATCACCTTCAGAGTCTAATAAAATAGGGATGGCCTTTTCTTGTACTTCACTTGGTTTTATAAAACCTAAATCTGTAATTGCTTGCAATAGGTCGTTATTAAGACCTAATTCTTGGAATGTGCTCATTCTTTTAATAAGTATTCGATTATGTTATGCAGTGTTACATAAAGAAGCGAATCGACATACTTAACCTTAAACTTCTAATAACACACCCTCACTCTGAGGAATTTAACCCCATTTTGGAGTTTCAAGCGGCAAATATAAGCTTTTTTTATTTGCCATTCCTGTAGAGGTGAAAATCTTATGACTTAGGAGTTTAGATAATGATTTTATTTGAGGGATATTTCATGGTCAAGTATGTTTTAGCCATTTGCTATTTATGGGGTAGATAATTAATAGAAGTTGTTTGATTGATAGCATAGGATTATTCACTCTTCAACCAAATATTATCATTTTGAATGTGCTTTAGAGTTGTCTCATTTATTATCTTGAAGGAGATGTCGTAATTTAACCCAGGTTTTTTGCTAAAATTAATTTCACCATCATTTATTACATAATCAGTTCGATAAACAATATCTCCACCGTCAATCAAGACATCAACCGTTGATTCATCTAAAAATTTAATAAATAGAATACAATTTATTTCTGGGTTGCCTCCATTGTTACAATTGGGAGTTGTATAAGTGAAAAGTCCATTAATGTCTAAAGTGTCTTTATCAGTATTTGAATTTGAACAAGAAAAGAGAATTAAAAATAAAAACAAAAAGAAGTAAAAATTTTTCATATACAGTCAAAGTTTATTTATAGATGCACATGACTGCAAATGGTTGCGTCTAGGTTTATTTTTTTAAATTTATAATCCGCTCTAAAAGAGTAGGATGCGAGTAATGCATAAAGACATAAGCGGGATGCGGTGTTAAGTTACTCAAACTGTTTTTAGAGAGTTTTTTTAGTGATGTAATTAATGGTTCTGCTTTATACGTGTTTTTTGCATAATCATCGGCTTGGTATTCAAACTTTCTGGAGAAGACATTCATTATCAAACCTGTAATTTCGGAGATAGGGGAATATAGGAGTCCGAAAGCAATAAGCCCGATATGGAAACTCGGTATTTCAACTCCGATAGCATTTGATAGTAACGGGTTTGAAATAAAAAGTGACAGAATAAAAAACGTTAGCCCTGTTAATAGAACAGATGCAAATAAATTAAAAATAATATGTTTCTTTTTATAATGACCTACTTCATGTGCCAGTACTGCTACAATTTCTTCATCATCTAGGTCGTTAATTAGCGTATCGTAAAGTGTTACGCGTTTTTCACTACCAAATCCAGAAAAATAGGCATTTGCTTTGGTGCTACGTTTTGAACCGTCAATCACAAATATTTTATCGAGTTTAAAACCAACCGTTTGGGCATATTCAGAAATTTTATCTCGTAAGCTTCCTGCTTCTAAAGGGGTCTGTTTATTGAATAAAGGCACAATGAGTTTAGAGTAAAACATATTCATAAACAAAGTGAATACAGCTACGACTCCCCAGGCATATAACCAAAAATGACTTCCTGTAACTTGATAAAACCAAATAATAAGTGCTAAAATACCACCACCAAGAATGATCATCATTAACCAGCCTTTTACTTTATCAAGAATAAATGTTTTTATCGTTGTTTTGTTGAAACCAAATTTTTCTTCAATAACAAAAGTGCTGTAATAGGAGAAGGGAGTAGTAATAATGTCACTGCCAACCATAATGATACCAAAGAAAATTAAAGCAATGATAATAGGGTTATCACTGTAGCCTCTAGCTATGTTATCTGCAAATTCAAATCCATCAAAAAATAAAAAGCCTAGGGTTAAAACTATAGAAAATGTTGACGTTAAAATTCCAAATTTATATTTAGTTGCTTTATAGTTTTGTGATTTTTTGTATTCAGCATCATCATAAACATCCTGTAAATCTTCGGGAAGTTCGTCATTATAATGCTTTGCATTTAAAGCATCTAGAATTTTATCGACTAAAAAGTTGATAATTATTATGGCGATAATGATGTAAAACAAAGTTGTTGATGTCATAAATAATTAAGTTGGTCATTGCGAGACTATACAAAAGTTATGGCAATCTGTTTTAATTTCAAAGATTACCGCGTCGTTTCTCTCCTCGTAATGACATTTTATAAAAAGCCTCGTTGCCTTTTGGCTTCAAAAATAAGAATTCCAGCGGCAACAGACACATTCATAGAATCTATTTCTCCTTGCATGGGGATAATAATATTTTGAGTCGAATTTTCAAGCCATTCATTACTTAGTCCGATGGCCTCCGTACCAACAACAATAGCCGTAGAATCGTTGAAATCTTGTGTGTGATATTCTATAGAAGCCTGCAAAGCAGCACAGTAAACATTGATGTGGTTTTCTTTTAAAAAACCGATAATTTCGGAGGTATTACCAGTTGCAATTTTATTAGTAAATACACAGCCTACACTAGACCGAATAATATTAGGATTGTACAGATCTGTTTTAGGGTTGGCTATGATGACAGCGTCGACATTAGCAGCATCAGCAGTTCTTAAAATAGCACCTATGTTTCCAGGTTTTTCAGGAGCTTCAGCCACTAAAACTAATGGTGTTTTAGTGTTGAGTCTTAAATTTGTGATATCATGATTTTTACTTTTGGCTACTGCTAAAATGCCTTCGGTTGTCTCACGATAAGCTATTTTTTGATATACTTCTTTAGAGATTTCTATGATGTTTACGCATTTGGCATCCAAGTTGTTTAACGCTTCTTCAGAAAATAATTCTGGATAAAATAGGATAGTTTCTAGCTCATAATTTCCTTTTAAGGCTAACGAAATTTCGCGTATGCCTTCAATTAAAAACAATCCTGTTTTTCTCCGTTCGCGCGACTTATCCTTTAACTGAGTAAGTTGTCGAATAATTGGGTTTTGTGTACTGGTTATTAATTTTGTAGACAATTATTAGCTAGTTTTGTTTAGGCAAATTTACTATAAATATGGTACAACAATTACTATTCTTCCTTTTCATTTTTTATCATTTTCTGTTTATTATCAAGTTAAGAGAGAACCTCCAGTTTTTTGTAAATAGAATACCATATTTGTGGTGAAGACGTTGATGGTTATGAAGAGTTTGATTTACTAACTCATTTTAATTACCATTTAATGTAGCATTATAAGAATCAGTTAATTCATATAAAAATGAAAAATATACTTTTTTTAACGACTATAATTTTATTTGTGTCCTGTAAAAAAAACACAGGTACTAAAGAAAAAATAGACTATTCTGAAGAGAACCTAGATGTGACCACTAGTATTTATCCAGAAAATATTTCTAAAGTGTTTAAAGCCCATGGCGGGTTGGATGTATGGAAAAAGATGCAATCCTTAGTATTTGAAATAGAACATCCAGAAGGCAATGAAAAAACAACTACGGCTTTAAAAAGTAGAGAATCATTAATTGAGACGGAAACATTTAAGATTGGTTTTGATGGGACTCATGTTTGGTTAAGGCAAGAAGATTCATTAGCTTATAAAGGCAATGCCAGGTTTTACTATAATTTAATGTTTTACTTTTGTGCCATGCCCTTTATATTGGCTGATGACGGAATTATTTATGAAGATACAGAACCTTTAGTGTTTGAGGGAAAATCATATCCAGGAATTAAGATTTCTTATGAAAGTGGAGTAGGGGAATCTTCAGAAGATGAATATGTTTTGTATTATGATTCCGAAACCAACCAAATGGTATGGTTAAGCTATACCGTTACTTATTTTTCAAAAGAAAAAAGTAAGGACTTTAGGTATATAAATTATAGTGATTGGCAAACTATTGATGGTCTGTTACTGCCAAAAACCTTAACCTGGTATCATTATGAAAATAATGTGCCTACTGCTAAGAAGAGTGATATGAAGTTTACCAACATTAAACTTTCAGCCGAAAAACCTAATGCAGACCTTTTCAAAGTTCCTGAAGGGGCAACACTTGTGGAATAAACTATAAGCTTTTAGTTTCAAAATAATTAACTAATAAAGCGACTACATAACTATAGCTTTTCATACCTTTATTTTGGTTATTAGCCTTTAAAAAGTTGCCGTAAAATAATTTAAATAAAGGTTCTGTAGGATTTTCGTGTGCTTCCCAAAATTCACGTACTTCTTTGTAGTTTTTTAAAATACCTACATGAACGTCTGCAACCATATCCTCAAATAAACATGCGTCACGTCTGTAAATTTCATTCAAGCAAAAGCGCAGTCCAAAAGTATAACCAGTGTATCTAAAATAGATGTCATCATGATTTATAGCTGCCATACACCCAATAAAGTTAGCTTCATTTTCGGCCGCATACCCCAATTGATGTGCGATTTCATGAGAAGCCGTTGTAGGAACTTTGTAAACAGGGATTAATCCATTAACATGGGCTTCGTTAGTAAACGGATTCAAATAACCACTAAATCCCATATAGGTTAGCGGATAGCTGTACAACGACTTTTTTATGCTTTTAGGGTGATATTCTAAATGAGGGAATATCTGCTTTAAATTTTCATAGCCTATAGGTGTCATGTTTAGCACTTCGCCTTTACTATACGGCAAATCAACTCCGATTGTATCGTTATCAGTGATCTTCAAATGAAGCGCATTCGATTTTTTTATGAGTTTTTCGGTTACAGCAATTAATTGTTCTGTGTTGTAATCATTGGCAATATTTAAGCTTTTGTGTAATGGCAACCGATAATAATTAAATCCCCAAAACAAATGAAAGGCAAAGTACATGATAGCTACAGCAGAAAAAACATCGACAACCCATTGTTTTGTGTTTTTTCTCAATCGTTTTCTGTTTTTGTAAAACCATCGAACGATATAAACCATTGAAAAAGTATAAACAAAATCGCCAAAAGAAAATGGGAGCCAACCCAGAGTATATCTAAATATTTTCGAAATAAATGGATAAATACCATTGCTATAAAACCGCTCAACAAAATCAGGATGATTAGATAGCCATGTAATTAATAAGTACTGCGGAATTAGCGATAATGCTATTAAGGTCTTTTTCTTTTTCAGCATAAACCAAAAATACCTAAAAATTAATTTATTAGACTCTGTAAAATTACATATTCTCTAAAATTTAGAAACCGAATTTTAATGAATATTTAATAATTATAACGTTTATTGGGGTACTTATAATTAATATTTCTTACCGTTTATGCGGGAAAAAAGAGAATTCATCGAAAAGGGTAGAGGGGTTTCGTATAAAAATAAAATTATAAATATATTTGAATAGCTATTATCAATCTTTTTAAATTACACATTATGAAAATTAAAACTACGCTGTTTAAAACTATAAGTATGTTTATAATACTTTTAGCTTTAACATTTTCTACTAGTGTGAGCGCAAGTTCAACTAGCTTAACTACAATACCTGCAAGTGTAAATACGGTACAGACCAACTTTATTGCAATCTCAGGTAAATGGTGGCAAAAAAAGAAGAAAAAGAATAAAAAAAGATGCCGTAGATGTGGATCGGAAAGTTGTAGAGGTAAATGTCGTAAAAAAGGAGGGCATACAGACTCAGTTCCGTTAGATGGAGGCCTTGGTATTTTATTATTAGGAGGTGCTGCTTTTGGAATTAGAAAATTGCTTGGAAATAAAAATGGAAAGCTTTAATTCTTTAAAAAATAAAATTCCTTCACCAATAAGGCTTTTCTTAGGAAAAGCCTTATTGCTTTTCATTGCTTGGGAAATTATTTATGGTGTTTTCTTATATGATTCACAGCTATTGGATCACCCATTGACCACTCACATTGGAGAATCTTCGGCTCAATTTTTGAATAATTTCACTTCATTAGATGGGTTTGTTGCAAAAAATGAAGAATGGAATTTAACTTATGAAGGAGACATGTCAAAAGAAAAAGTTTCGGCAATATATCATAATGAGAATAAAGTGTTATATATAGCCAATGTTTGTAATGGACTATCATTAATGGCCTTATATGTAGGGTTTATTATTTGTATGCCCTCTAAATTTTGGCGTAAGGTACTTTATATTATTCTTGGTTTAATAGCTCTTGATTTTATAAATATTCTTAGATGTGTTGGGTTAATCTATCTTCGAGAATATTTTTATGTCTACTTCGAATTCGCACACCATTATTTATTTAAAGCGACTGTGTACACAGCTACATTTTTAATGTGGATGCGCTTTTGCCGTAAAATACATTTCAAAAATGAATCTTTACAAGTCGGATAAAGTTCGTTTTATATTCGGACTTATATTTATTATTATTATTTATTCTTGTTACCATTTGTATTTTGTTGAAAACAAAAACACAGCTTTATTATCAAGAAAAATGAACCATATTATTAGGTTTTTTACTACCATAGCAGTTTATTTTGTTGGAACACTTCACCTTGGAAAATTAAAAGATACTTGGATGTCGTCTATTTGGCACTTTGTCCATATTTCCGGATTGTGTATTATTACCTTTTTAGGTTTGTTTGTGTGGTTTGTATCCGAAATAAACTTGAGTTTAAGGGAATCTGCTAAAGCCATTCAAGAATTATTAATATCACCTGTTTTATATGCGGCTATGGGGCTACTCAATAGAAGTTTAAATAAAGATTCTGTTAAATAAATTAGAGTTTTGATGTTATTAAGATATGTTGGACTTAATAAGTAATCATTTTATAGGCTTCAATTAGTATCTTTGTGCATCATAAAATAGGCAGAAATGAGCACAGAAATAAGAGAACTTCAACCACAAAAGCTTTGGACTAAATTTGCAGATTTAAATGCTGTACCGAGAGGATCTAAAAAAGAAGAACGTGTTATTGCGTTTATGAAAGATTTTGGTAAAGGTTTGGATTTAGATACTATAGAGGATGAAGTTGGAAATGTTATTATAAAAAAGCCAGCGACTCCAGGAATGGAAGACAGAACCGCCATAGTTATGCAGTCGCATTTGGATATGGTACATCAGAAAAATGGCGATACTAATTTTGATTTTGAGACTCAAGGGATTGATATGTATATAGATGGTGATTGGGTGCGTGCCAAAGGAACAACCTTAGGAGCAGATAATGGTTTAGGAGTCGCTACCATAATGGCTATTTTAGAAAGTACAGAAATCTCGCATCCCGCTATAGAAGCTCTGTTTACTATAGATGAAGAAACAGGTATGACAGGGGCTATGGGACTAAAAGGCGGATTGCTTTCTGGCGGTATTCTTTTAAACTTAGACACCGAAGAGGATGATGAAATTGGTGTTGGCTGTGCCGGAGGTATTGATGTTACGGCAACAAGAACTTATAACGAAGAGGAAACACCCGAATTTAAAATAGGGTATAAGGTTACTGTAAAAGGTTTACAAGGCGGTCATTCAGGAATGCAAATTCATGAAGGTTTGGGGAATGCCAATAAAATAATGAACCGTGTGTTATTTGATGGTTTTGAAAATTTCGGATTAAGAATTTCTGAAATTGACGGAGGTAGTTTACGTAATGCGATTCCTCGAGAGAGTAATGCTATAGTCGCTATTGATGCGGTTCATGAAGATGCTTTTTTATTAGAAACTGCCTTGATTTCTAATACGATTAAAAAGGAACTGAAAACGATGGAACCCGATTTAGAAATTAGTATTTCTAAAATAGATTCACCAAAACGTATTATGGATCTTGGAGTTCAAGAAGGGTTGACAAGAGCTCTATATGCAGCTTTTAACGGTGTTTATAGAATGAGTGCCGATATTCCTGAGTTGGTAGAGACCTCTAATAATATAGCATGTGTTATAGTTAAAGATGGCAATATTCATATAGGCTGCCTAACACGTTCTTCTGTTGAGAGCTCTAAGATGGATTTGGCCAATACATTACGGGCAACATTTGAACTAACAGGCTGCGAAGTCGAATTTTCTGGAGATTATCCTGGATGGACACCAAACATGGATTCACCAATTTTAAAAGTAATGACAAGACTGTATGAAGATTTAAATGGAGAAAAACCCCATGTAGCTGCGTGTCATGCTGGTTTAGAATGTGGTATTCTGGGAACAAACTATCCAGAAATGGATATGATTAGTTTTGGCCCTAACATAAAAGGGGCACATTCGCCTGATGAACGTGCTCAAATATCATCAGTACAAAAATATTGGAGGTTTGTTTTGGAGATTTTGAAGGAGATTCCAGTAAAATAGGTTTAACTATTTTTCTTTTTCGGGTACAGGGTCATAACCACTACCGCCCCAAGGGTGACAGCTAAAAATTCGTTTTATGGCTAGTTTTCCACCTCTAAATAAACCATGTTTTTGTAAAGCTTCTTTCGTGTAGTGTGAACAAGTGGGGTGAAATCTACAAGTTGCAGGTGTTAATGGCGATATCAAAATTTGATATACTTTTATTAAAAATAAAAACGGTGCTATGAGTAGTTTCTTTAACATCAATAATTATCATTTCCTCGCAGTAGGGAATCTTTTTAATCGAACTTCAAAAGATGAGATTCCTGCTTGCGCAGGAATTTAATTAGTCGAAAAAGTAGTCCCGTCTTTACCATCCTTAAGTTGAATACCAACTTCTGCAAGTTCATCACGTATTTTATCAGATAAAGCAAAGTCTTTGTTTGCCCTGGCCTCTTGCCTTAATTTAATCAATATGTCTACAGCTCCAGATAGCTTATCTGTTCCAGAATCGTTTTTGGCCGCATTTTCAAGACCTAAAACATCGAAAACAAAATTGTTAATAGTTGTTTTAAAAATGTTTAAATCTTCAGCTGATATTGTTTCAGAGCCCTCTTTGATTTGATTGATATATTTTGCGGCTTCAAATAAATGCGAAATTAAAATGGGTGAATTAAAATCGTCATTCATAGCATCATAACATTTCTGTTTCCATGCACTAACATCTATTGTAGAATTGCCAGAAGCTTTTAAATCATCTAAAAGGTTAACAGCATCCATCAGTCTATAAAAACCTTTTTCGCTTGCTAGTAAACCATCATCGGTTAAATCTAAAACGCTTCGGTAAGACGACTGTGCATTAAAAAAACGGATCACACTTGGGTTGTAGGCCTTACTAAAAAACGTGTTATTTCCAGACAATAGCTCATGAGGGTTAACAGTATTTCCTGTGGTTTTGGACATACGTTGTCCATTAAGCTCTAACATATTGGCATGCATCCAGTATTTAACGGGAGATTTTCCTTTGGCCGCTTCATTTTGAGCAATTTCACACTCGTGATGTGGAAATTTTAGATCCATACCGCCTCCATGAATATCAAATTGTTCACCTAAATATTTAGTACTCATAGCAGTACATTCTAAGTGCCAACCAGGGAAACCGTCACTCCAAGGCGAAGGCCAGCGCATAATGTGCTGTGGTTCGGCTTTTTTCCAAAGAGCAAAGTCTTGAGGATTTTTTTTATCACTTTGCCCGTCCAATTCACGTGTATTGTGAATTAAATCATCCAGTTTACGTTTACTAAGTTTTCCGTAATCGTTTGTTTCATTGAATTTGTGTACATCAAAATAAACAGAACCATTTACTTCGTATGCAAAACCATTATCTATAATATTCTTTATAAGTTCGATTTGTTCGATAATGTGGCCAGTAGCTGTAGGTTCAATGCTTGGTGGCAAGAAATTAAATGTATTTAAGATGTTGTGAAAATCAACCGTATAACGTTGCACAACCTCCATGGGTTCAATTTGCTCTAAACGAGCTTTTTTGGTAATCTTATCTTCACCAGTATCAGCATCGTTTTCCAAATGCCCTGCATCGGTAATATTTCTAACATAACGTATTTTGTAGCCTAAATGCTTTAAATACCTAAACACCATATCAAAAGACATAAAGGTTCTTACGTTACCTAGATGTACATTGCTATAAACGGTAGGGCCACAAACATACATACCTACATAACCTTCGTTAATAGGTTCGAATTTTTCTTTTTTGCCAGTAAGTGAATTGTATAGTTTGATTTGTTGGTGCTGAAAAAGTTGCATGGGCTATTTTATTGTGTTTTATTAAACCGCTTGTTATCGGGCTTCAAAATCTTTTGAAGCATTAAATTTATTTAATAATTGATCCGACTTCAAATCTAATATTTTTGTAGCTTTTTCAGGAATAAAATTAAGTTCTTTTTTCAGGATTATTGTTCAATTTAACAATTAGGAAATAACTCAAAATTTAGTATCCAATTTTATATAATCTAAAAATTCTCTACGAGTTGCTTTTTCTTTAAATTTCCCTCCAAATTCTGAAGTGACCGTACTACTTTCAATGTCTCTAATACCTCTTGAATTAACACATAAATGTTTTGCATCTATAACGCAAGCTACATCTTCAGTACCTAAAACCTCCTGGAGCTCTTTGACTACTTGAATGGTAAGACGTTCTTGCACTTGCGGGCGTTTAGCAAAATAATCTACAATACGATTCATTTTGGATAATCCTACTACAGTACCATTAGAGATATAGGCAATATGTGCTTTACCAACAATAGGTAGTAAATGGTGTTCGCAAGTTGAATAAACTGTAATGTTTTTTTCAACAAGCATTTCTCCATACTTATATTTGTTTTCAAATGTAGAGGCACTTGGTTTTTTCTTCGGATTTAATCCTCCAAAAATTTCTTTAACAAACATTTTAGCAACACGGTTGGGTGTACCGCTTAAGCTGTCGTCTGTCAAGTCGAGACCCAATGTTTCCATAATATGACGCACATCATCTTTAATAATGTCTATTTTTTCTTCATTCGAAAGTTTAAAGGCATCATTTCTTAATGGCGTATTTGAAGAAGTCCCAATATGGTCGTCCCCCAAAGATTCGTATTCTTCTATGTTATTTTCAATTTTCATTAGCTAAAAAGGTGATGTTTTTAGTCTGCAAAGATAAGTAAAACACTTTTGTTATGTTTTGTATTAACAAACAATTAATTTTCTTATATATGTCTCTTTTTTATTAATTAAATTACAATAAAAACGAAAAAGGTTTGATCATTTCACGATCAAACCTTTATGAAGTATCCTGTTTTATATTTATATATTAAAACTCAGCGATAATGTAATGTTAGAATTTGTTCGGTCAATATTTGCAGTATCAACTAATCCAACATTATACAAAGGTGTTGCATTAGAGCGTTCGGAGCGATCGTAGGTAACATCTAATTTTGTGTTCCCAAAATTGTAACCAATTCCTAGAGAATATCCATTTAAATCGCCAATAGTGAGGCCATCTACGTAAGGACTTTCTTCAAAACGGTAACCACCTCTAAAACTAAATTGTTCATACTTGTACTCACCGCCAAGTCTATAGGTAGAAGCATCGGTTAATATATTACTTATAATATCGTTCTGATCTGCAAAAAAGGCATCAGATGTTGGTTTAAATTTTGTTTTACTGTAATCTTTACGAGAATAATCAAAACTAATTAAGCCTTGTTTTCCAAAAACATAAGCTAAGCTTCCAGTTAATTTTGCAGGTGTTTGCAATTTATATCGCGGAAAAACATTTACAACACCAGGATTTATAACTTGAGTAACATTAGAACCTGCATCATTTCTAACTGTAGCCAGGTATTGTGTTGTTTCTTCTTCTATGGTGTACCAAGTAGGGGAATCGTAAGTAACACCAACCCTAAACTCATTTGATAGTTTCATAATACCTCCTAATTGAAAAGAGAACCCATTACCTGTGGTAGATAAGTTGTTTTCAAACTCTACACTATTAACAATAGAGCCTACATTTGAGTTGTTTTCAAATAACAAGCTAGTTCTTTGATAATCAATAAAGTGAGAGTTTAAGTTTAATCCTAAATATAAATTATCTTCATACTGGGTTGCTATATTAAATGTCACTTTGCCATTATACCCTTTTGCAAAATAAGAGTAATCATGGTCAAAATTTCCAGGACTTACATTGGCAAAATATAACGTATTGGCATCGTTGTTAACATCATCAGGTTCAAGAATAAATGATTCAAAACCCAGAAATGCTTGTTGGTGGGCAAACCCATAAACTGCCCCGATGTCTTGATAAGCTTCGCTTAATGACTCATCGGGCAAAGCAGATATTTCGTCCAATCTTTTGCCATCCGCATAATCGTAAAAATAACTAGCAATTGAGTTACTAAAATTGCCATCGTCGTTTGTGTTTAACCCACGTGCCCTCCAATTCGTATCGTGACTGTTAGTCCTTTCATAAGCAATGGCAATGGTAAATTTTCGCCATGGCGAATTATTGTTACTAGCAAATACAAAGGCTGCACCTCCTTGATTGATATCAAATCTAGAGTCGTTAGAATTATTTAGCCCATTAAAATATTGTGTGTTGTTTTCAGTATCTACATTAGAGACCGTAAAAGAAGCATGACTTCTACTAAAAACGGCAGAACCAGCAGGGTTTAAACTAACGGCACTCATATCGCCCCCCAATGCACCAAAAGCACCACTTAATGCTCTAAAACGAGCAGTTCCTTGAATTTCATCTTGAGAAAATCTTATGGCATCATCAATCTCTTGAGCGTAAATTGTAGACATAGATAGAGCACCTATGAACAGTAAATATAACTTTTTCATATGATTGTATTTTTCTTTTTTTAAATTTTAACGACGTCTTCCTCCTCCTGAAGAACTTCTGCTACCTCCAGAGCTTCTACCACCTCCGTAGCTACGACTGCTGGACGATGATCTGGACACATTTCCAGAGCTTGATCTTGAACTTCTGCTAGGTGAATAACCTGAGTTTCTGGAAGGTGAATAAGATCTTGATGCATTATTACCGGAGGACCTTCTACTGGTATTAGAAGGTTGTCTGTAAATAGTACTTGAATTTCTCCTCACTGTCGAAGATGATGATCTTCTTACTGAATTTGTTGATGGCGTTCTGGAAGCCACTGTTCTTCTTTGCGTGCTAGTAGTGTATCTGCGGGTTCCGTTAGAATTGTAGTTTCTTGTATTGTTCGATCTTGCTATAGTACCAGTGCTACTTCTTCTTGAAGTATTATATTTTGAAGTCGTAGAGCGTCTGTTTAGATTACCTACCGAGCTACGTCGTGTCGATGAACTAATATTATTTCTGTTTAAACCTCTTGAAGTATTTGCGTAATAGCTACCTCTTCTACTGTTGTTATAGGCATAACTTCTTCTACTGTAATATCTGTTATTGCCATAGTAGCCATTATAAGCCCAACGGTTTCCATAAAATCCACCGCCATAAAAAGGAGGGCACCAAAAAGGATCATAATAACCCCAGCCCCAGTTGTTCCATCTATTCCATCCCCAACTGTTCCAGCCCCAGTTATTCCATCCCCAACCAAATCCTGCATTCCAACCCCAGTTGTTCCAACCGTTATCAATATAATTAATGGTAACACTGTTGCTGTTTTGTCCCCAGCCAGCATAACCTTGGTAATTATTTCCTATAGTGTCATTCTCAACATAGTTATTGCCTTCGTAAGAATCTATATCGGTGAAAATAGCATCGTCAGAGAATATGTTTTCAGCTTCTAAAGATTTATTTCTAAAATGGTTTTGGTAAAAACTACTATTTGAAGTATTTGGTACTTCAACTACTGTTCGATTATTTTGTGGAGCGGTTTCAACGCTTACTTGTCTTTGTGTATTGCTATAAATACCATCATCGTCTGCACCAACATATTGGTAAGAACCACACGAAGCTAAACCAAATAGTAAGCTAAGAATGACAACAAACGATACTTTCTCTTTTAAGTAGTTATTAAATCGCATATCTCTAGAATTTAATTGTTGAACATAACAAAAATAGTTAGTTTTGCTGAACTATTCTTTTATTTAACAGAGTCACAATATTTGTGCCAAAAAATTGATATGAGTAAAAAACTTACCAGCAGAGCAGAAGATTATTCAAAATGGTATAACGAATTGGTTGTAAAGGCAGACCTGGCCGAGAATTCGGCAGTTAGAGGTTGTATGGTTATCAAACCCTATGGTTATGCTATTTGGGAAAAAATGCAGACAGAATTAGATAAAATGTTTAAGGAAACGGGGCATCAAAATGCTTATTTCCCATTATTTGTGCCTAAAAGTTTGTTTGAAGCAGAAGAAAAAAATGCAGAAGGATTTGCTAAAGAATGTGCTATTGTAACACACTATAGATTACAAAATGACCCCGATAAAGAAGGAAAATTACGTGTTGACCCTGAAGCAAAACTGGAAGAAGAATTAATTGTACGCCCAACCAGTGAAGCTATCATTTGGAATACCTATAGAGGATGGATTCAATCTTATAGAGATTTACCACTTTTAATAAACCAATGGGCTAATGTCGTGCGTTGGGAAATGCGTACGCGTCTATTTTTACGTACTGCCGAATTTTTATGGCAGGAAGGGCATACGGCACATGAAACAAAAGCGGAAGCTTTAGAAGAAGCTAAACTGATGAATAATGTTTATGCAACCTTTGTTGAAAATTTTATGGCCATACCTGTAGTGCAAGGTGTAAAAACTGAAAGTGAACGTTTTGCAGGGGCAGAAGAAACGTATTGTATTGAAGCTTTAATGCAAGATGGAAAAGCTTTACAGGCAGGAACTTCTCATTTTCTGGGGCAAAACTTTGCAAAGGCTTTTGATGTTAAATATGCCAATAAGGAAGGTAAGCAAGATTATGTTTGGGCAACCTCTTGGGGTGTATCTACACGATTAATGGGAGCATTAATCATGACCCATAGTGATGATAACGGATTGGTTTTACCGCCAAGCCTGGCACCAAACCAAGTTGTTATTGTGCCAATATATAAGAGCGAAGAAGATTTAAAAGCGATTACAGAAGTTGCGAATGGAATCTTAAGCAATTTGCGAGGTAAAAATATATCTGTGAAATTTGATAACAGAACCACACATAGACCAGGAGCAAAATTTGCACAACATGAATTGCAAGGTGTGCCATTGCGTATTGCAATTGGTCCTAAAGATTTAGCGAATAAAACTGTAGAAATTGCCCGCCGGGATACATTGACCAAGCAAACGGTTAATTTAGACGATTTAACAGAAACTATCGAGGGGTTATTAAAAGACATCCAGGAAGCGCTATTTAATAAAGCTTTAGATTTTAGAAATACTCACATTACTGAAGTAGATACTTTTGAAGAATTTAAAGAGGTTTTGGAAACAAAAACTGGATTTATTTCAGCCCACTGGGATGGAACAAATGAGACTGAAGAAAAAATTAAAGACTTAACAAAAGCTACTATTCGTTGTATTCCTTTGGAAATGAAGTCGGAAGAAGGTGTTTGCGTGTATTCTGGCAACCCTTCTCAGGGTAGAGTGTTATTTGCAAAAGCATACTAAATTAAATTTTTTTCAAAAAAAATCATCTAGCTATTGTGACATTTAAAAATAGTTGTATTTTTGCATCCGCAATGGAGACATTGTTAGTTATTTGAAAGTATTGCAAGTTTAAATTTTATGTTTATATTTGCGCACTCAAAAAAACAAATGGCCCGTTCGTCTATCGGCTAGGACGCCAGGTTTTCATCCTGGTAAGAGGGGTTCGATTCCCCTACGGGCTACAATATTTTAATAATAAAAAGAACAAATGGCAAATCATAAGTCAGCGTTAAAAAGAATTAGAAGTAACGAATCTAAGCGTTTATTAAATAAGTACCAACATAAAACGACTCGTAATGCTATTAAAAAGTTACGTGAGTTAACTGATAAGAAAGAAGCTGAAGCTTTATTTCCTTCTGTGGTATCTATGTTAGATAAATTAGCTAAGAAAAATGTTATTCATGCAAACAAAGCTGCTAATCTTAAATCTGGTTTAGCTAAGCATATAGCAGCACTTTAATAAGATTTAAAGTTTCAAAATATTTGAAAGCTTCTCAGAAATGGGAAGCTTTTTTTATGGTATCACATTTTACCACATTTATTTCGATTTTATTTAATTATTATGATTACTTGAAAGCTATTCTGGTAATTTAAATTCACTTCTTCAATATCCAGAAGATGGAATAGTAACTCGTAATTTCTCTATTTATATCACATATTCCAAATATCATTTATTTAAAGCTACAGCTACCTAAGTTTTTTTTAGTGGTAAAACATGATATTTATCATTATTTAGACTAAATAAAAATAACATTTTTGGATCAAAGTTTAAAACTCCAAAAAATGAAATACCTAATAGTTATAGCAATTCTTTTATCAAATACTTTAAGCGCTGACAACACTTTTAATATTGAAGGAAAAGTAACTAGTAATAATAAAGCTTTGCCTTATGTAAATGTGTATTTGAAAAATACGGACAAAGGTTCTGTAAGTATAGATGATGGAACTTTTATCATTAAAAATGTTCCTGAAGGAAATTATGTTTTAGTAGCTTCTTTTACAGGGTTTAAGCCTTTTCAAAAACCAATTTCTTTAGCAGACCAGAATATAAGAATTAATATTAAGTTGGAAGAGGAACTAATCTTAAACGAGGTAGTGGTTACTGGTACTTTAAAGCCAGTAAGTAGATTGGAGAGTCCTGTACCTGTAGAAGTTTATTCGCCATCCTTTCTAAAAAAGAACCCCACCCCAAATATATTTGAAGCTTTACAGACTATAAATGGTGTACGCCCTCAAATAAATTGTAGTGTCTGTAATACTGGAGATATACATATTAATGGACTTGAAGGACCTTATACATTGGTGCTAATTGATGGAATGCCTATTGTAAGTGGTCTTTCAACAGTTTATGGTCTCTCTGGGATACCGAATTCTTTGATTGAGCAAGTGGAAATAGTAAAAGGTCCAGCATCATCCTTATATGGCAGTGAAGCAGTAGGTGGGTTGATAAATGTAATTACTAAACTTCCTGAAAATGCGCCTATTGTTTTTGCCAATTTTTATACTACAGATTGGGAAGAGACGAATTTTGATCTAGGTTTTAAGGCAAGGATTGGCGAAAAAGTCGATATGCTTTTTGGGGCTAACTATTTCAATTATTCTAACCCCATCGATAATAATGAAGACAACTTTACCGATGTTACTTTACAAGATAGAATTTCAGTTTTTCAAAAATGGGATTTCAGAAGAAAAAATAATCGGATGTTTTCTGTTGCTGGGCGTTATTTTTACGAAGATCGTTGGGGGGGAGAAATGCAATGGAATTCTAAATTTAGGGGAGGTTCTGAAGTATATGGAGAAAGCATTTATACATCACGATACGAGATAATTGCTAAATATCAGCTACCAGTAGACGAAAAAATGATGTTTCAGTTTTCGTATTCAGACCACGATCAAAATTCTGCTTATGGAAATACTTTTTATTTGGCTCAACAGCGAATCGGCTTTGGACAATTAACATGGGATGTTCCAAATAAAAATCATGATTGGCTTTTTGGATTATCTGGGCGTTACAATTTTTATAATGATAATACAACCGTTACAGAACAGGCCGACGAAATTGTAATCCCTTCTGTATTCGTTCAAGATGAGATAAAAATAAACAAAGCCCATAAACTATTGCTTGGAGCTAGGTATGATTATGATAAAAGACATGGTAATATTTTTACGCCAAGGTTAGCCTATAAATTCAAACCTACAGAGCATGATATTTTTAGGATAAATGCGGGTACGGGGTTTAGGGTTGTTAATCTGTTTGCCGAAGAGCATGCTGCATTAAATGGATCTCGGGATGTGATAATTGAAGAGGCATTAAAACCTGAAAGATCATTAAACGTAAACTTGAATTATTTAAAGAAACTTTATACGAAAAATGGTAAAATTATTGGGATCGATGCTTCTGCCTGGTATACCTATTTTACAAATGCTATTTTGCCAGATTATGATACAAATCCTAATCAGGTAATTTATGATAATCTTGATGGTTCGGCTACAAGTTTAGGTTTCAGTATTAATTTAGATGCAACATTTTCCAGTAATTTTAGAGGGGTAGCTGGATTTACGGTTCAGGAAGTATCACAAAAGGAAAATGGCAATAAAGCACAACAAATATTAACAGAGAAATTTTCTGGAACCTGGTCTATGTCGTATAAAAACTTCAATTATAATTTTATTATTGATTATACTGGGAATATTTATGGTCCTATGAGATTACCTGTTTTAGGTGAATTAGACCCAAGAAAATCCGAGTCTCCAATTTGGAGTATACAAAATCTACAATTAACTTATGATGGGATAAATAATTTTGAATTTTATGGAGGTATTAAAAACGTATTAGATTGGACTCCAAATCGAGGCAACCCATTTATAATTGCAGGTGCAGGTGATCCATTTGATAACAATGTGGTTTTTGACAACAATGGTAATGTCGTTCCAACTGTAGATAACCCATACGCTTTAACATTTGACCCAACATATATTTATGCACCTAACCAAGGTAGGCGTTTGTTTTTCGGATTAAGATACAAGCTAAATTAAAAACACTTATCCAATACAATTGTTAAAAGTTTTTAAAATACATTGAGGAGGGCTAGCCTTCTCAATTTGATTTGTCGGTTTTGCGTTCCTGTGTGGGATTAGTTGAAATTAATATTGACTATTAGTAGTTTAAAAATATTTTGACAAGTTCAGAATAACATCGAATGTACTTTTTAGATGCCTATTTTTTGTGGTCTCTTCTCTCAATTTTAATGAATTAAAATTATTAAAAATAGTTATATATTAAAAAAACAAAATCTTAAAAAAAATAGCTATAATTGATTTCTAAAAATATAAATTTGCAAATTATAATTAGTTAACCATTCAAATAGTCAACCTTTTGGAAAATAAAAAAGCAAATAAATTAATCGATAAGATTCTGGAAAACCTTGATAAAACTGGGATTAACACAGAAACATTAATTGACGATATAAAAGAATTAAGAACGTACGCCTTAGAAGAGCAAATACCATTAGTTGTAAAGGTGCTTAGGTATACTTATGAGCATATAGAAGAAAATAATTCATTTCTTATTCCTACGCTTGATGACGAACCCTTAGATGAAGAGGGAGATGTTATAGAAGAGGAAGCCGATTCTCCAGTTGAAAGCCTTAAATATTTGTTGTCCCTGATTAAAAACCTTAAAAACAAAGTTAATATTTCAGACTTGAAAGAATATAGAGATCTTTTAAAGGCATATTAATATAAATACTTTCTAAACGACATTAAAAGCCTTAGCAAATAAATAATGCTAAGGCTTTTAAATTTGTATTTGGTTTTCATGTTTTGGAGGCGATTTTTGCAGCCCCTTAATATCATTTTACTTGTTTTTATGCCACTCCATGTGGGCTGCCTTTTCCTTTTTCGAGGTAATCTTTTAAGCTCTCTAAAAAAAGTTCCAGCCACCTTCGCAAGCATCGTAGCATTGGAATTCTGGCGTAAGCCCTAGGTGAATAAAGTGAATATAACTTCCTTGCTTTGCAGGAGTGATTTCCCACTTAATTTCTGTTTCTACCCACTCATCTTTTATAGTAAGTTCCTCGATATCTATATAAGCTTTGGTAACTTTCCATATAAGACTTTTGTCTTTCTCAAGTTTAGTGACTAACAATTCTTTTATCGTAGTTTCTCCAAACCTAACAGTAAGTTTAGAATTCAATTTATTGGCAATATTAGAATGGATTGTCCACCATTTATCAATTTCATAGGTAATAGCCTTAAAAATCACATTAGGCGAAGCATTTACTTGTAATTCTTTTGAATAATCTTTTTTTGAAATCATTTCTTTTAATTTTAGTTATTTATCCTTTAGACGACTAAGGCATAAGAAATGATCGGGTTTTAAATGAAAAAGATTATTCTCCGCATTCTTTATCTATCCTTGGGTAGTTTTTGTTATTTGCAAAATCAGTTTGGTTGATAAGGAAATTGTGCAGTTCGAAACTGCTGCTGTTTAAGGGGTTAATGGCTTTTATTAACTGGGTTCTTAATTCATAAAGTTTTGTCCTGTTAGCTCCTTTATTTTTTGCTTTTACCATTCCAAGTTTTGCAATTTTCTGTTGCGTTTTAGCTTTAGTGTTTCCGCTATTACTTAATTCAGAGCATTTCCAGCATGCCCCTGTTTTGTGTATCAAAGTGCAATCTTCATCAAAAACTTTCTTCATAGTATTTCTTCCGTTTAACAAAAGGTGTTTGACACTCCCAACAGTTTTGTTCATTATTTGAGAAATTTCAGAAACTTTGAACTCGTAAATATCTGCTAACATGATAGCAATCTGTCGCTCTAATGGTAGGTACTTCATAACACAAGTAAAACAATAGTCAATATGATTTTTAATTTCAAACCTCCCAGCAGCGTATAAATTCATTGTTTTGTTTTGTAGTTCAGTGGAGTTCTTTATTGATTGGCTACAATTATCCTGTGCATTCCTTGCCCATCTCTTTTGAGCTTTAAAATGGTCTTTTATAAGATTGTTGGCTATGGCAAATAACCAAGTTTTAAAAGTTGAATTTCCATTAAAAGCATCGATATTTTTATATGCCTTGATGAACGTTTCTTGGCATAGGTCGTCTACATCTTCATTATTTGTTATAAGCCTATAAATAAAAGACTTTAGTTTAGGTTGATTTTCCTTAAATAATTTTTCAAATTCAGATTCCGAAATATTCATTTATTAGTTTCGAATTTTGCCTAGCGACGCTTGTATGGTGTATTTGCTTCCTTAAGGGAGCAAATGAACTATACAAATTGTTATGATTTTTTATTCTTTTTTCAACTTCCCTCCTTTATGTGGCTTCGGATAATAGCCCTCTTCAGGTTTTGGTAACTTAGAAAAGCAAGAATCAGAACAAACAATTGCTAATAATGGTAAAACATCTGTTGCAACCCGTATAGACAACCAATATTGTTCGAATCGACTTTTAGTTTCCCTTTTGCCACATAAGCTGCATTTATTGTTATCAAAATAATTTACAGGGTTATCAGTCAAATCAGGAAATGGCTTCTTATTCTTGAAATTCCCAAATAATGCTCTTGTACTTACTGTACTATCTTTAAGTTTTTTACATTTTGTTATTTCATAAGGAAACCATCTTAATCCATAAGAGGTATATGGAGTGAATTTCTCTAAAGATTCCATTTCTCCAATTTCTTGTGGAAATCGTGTCAAGTTGCTTCCGTAAAGCATCAAATGTTTTACTTGATTAAGCTCTCCAATTTCTTTAGGTAAACTCCTTATGTCTTTCCAAATTTCAAAACCTAATTCTTTGGCTGGGTTAAATTCTTGTCGTTCGTCAACTTTGGCAGTTTCAATAAGTTTTATGAGCTTTTCCCAGGCTTCGCTTTCTCTGTTTTGAGAATCTTTTTGAACTTTAATTTCGTTATCCGACATTTTAATTTCTAATTAATCATAACGGTTATACATAGTGGTTGTGTAACAGCTACCAGTGTTGTATGCGTTTTTATTTATCCTAAATTTAATTTATTGTCTTTATCTAATTCTCGAATAACTTCATACTTGCATTTTGTCGCTATTCGAACCCATTCTTTGAAACTATTTACTTTGTAATATAGTTTTCCGTCGTCTATATTTATAATAAGCAAGTGGCCATTCTCCATTTTCAGTAGTTTGTGAAGTCAACCACACCCAAGCTCCACCATTTGAGTTTTCAGTCATTAAACACAATAAGGGATCTTTTTTATAAATACCGAAACCATCAGTATCAATTTTTTCGTCTAAAATTTTTAGTTTAAAAAGTTCTGAATACCGTCTGATGACTTTGTCGTTTTTGTAAATAATGTTTAAAATTATGTAGCCTTTATTCAGGACGGGGCAAATGACAGTCTGATGATCTAGTGTATGAGTAGTAGCGGATTTCTACTCACAAACTTTTCAGTTTTGCACAGACCTTTCTTTGTTTATTTCTTCTTTTGTTACTTCAACAGCTATTACTTATATACCGTATTGGTGGTAGTTATTTTTTAAACTATTACTAATGTCACTACCACGGTAAAGTAATCAATTTTATTTCTGTCAGTCTCTAATTTTATTTCAGTCGGGTCATTTTTACCTTCTACTTCTCCAGATGCATACATATCTATCGTTGCTGAACAATAAGAGTCAATTTTTTTAAATTCAGAATGTTCGAATCCACCGTATTTTCCACTTGTTTCCCATCCACAACATACCCATTTCAAGTTTCCCATTCCGTAATTCTTAATTAAGAAGTCTTCTATTTCTTTAGACTGTTCACCACTTACTCGATATATAGCTTTTGCAATAGTTTGACCTTTTTCAAGTCTTTCACATTTTATAAACTCCAATCCAATTGGTTTTTTAGCATAAGTACTCAATAAATCATTACACGGAATTTTAGGATTCCACCAAGTGTTATAATTTATTTTATCAAAACCTAAAATTGATTCGGTTTCATATTTAGATATATAAGTGTAAGGTTCGAGATGGTCTTTTACTAAAGTTGTGTAATAATTGTTTCGGTCTTGACCATATAACCAATAATCACCACTACCTTCATTCATTTTGGTAGCTTTGAAAGTAAAGACTGAACTTTGATTTGGAATAACATATCCATTTCCAATTAAAAGTCCCCAAAGATTAGAAAAGAGTTCAGTTGAGAAGCCTAAAACTAACAATAGTCCTAAAGTACCTAATCTCATATGTCTTTTTTTGAGTTTCATTCGAATTACCTCCAACAATTGTATATAACTACTTAGGTAACTATATATTTTTTATATGCGTACTAAAGTAACAAATCTTTTGCATTGTGTGTAAGCTTGTAGAAAATATATAGTTTATACAAAATGTTTTGTCAAAGAAAAAAGCCTTAACAATATATATGCTAAGGCTTTCAAATTTAGTTAGTTTAGTTTAGTTGGATTTCAGTTTATCCATTCATAGAGATTAAAAACTCTTCGTTGTTTCTAGTTTGTTTAAAACGATCGTTAATAAATTCCATAGCTTCAACAGGGTTCATGTCTGCTAGGTATTTGCGCATTACCCACATACGTTGAATCGTATTTTCGTCCAATAGGATATCATCACGACGCGTACTTGACGATGTCAAATCGATAGCTGGGAAAATTCTACGGTTAGAAATTTTTCTGTCTAATTGCAGTTCCATATTACCTGTTCCTTTAAATTCTTCGAAAATTACCTCGTCCATTTTAGAACCTGTTTCTGTTAATGCCGTTGCAATAATAGTTAAAGAACCGCCATTTTCAATATTTCTGGCAGCACCAAAGAAACGTTTTGGTTTATGTAGCGCATTGGCATCAACACCACCACTCAATATTTTACCAGAAGCAGGCTGAACTGTATTATAAGCCCTTGCCAGACGAGTGATAGAATCTAAAAGAATAACAACATCGTGACCACATTCAACGAGTCTTTTAGCTTTTTCAAGTACAATATTGGCAATTTTTACGTGCTCATGAGCTTCTTTATCGAAAGTTGAAGCAATAACCTCACCACGTACATTACGTTGCATATCGGTTACCTCTTCAGGGCGTTCATCTATAAGTAAAATCATTTGATATACCTCAGGATGGTTTGCTGCAATAGCATTTGCAACATCCTTTAATAGCATGGTTTTCCCTGTTTTAGGTTGTGATACAATCATACCACGTTGCCCTTTCCCTATAGGAGAGAACAAATCCATTATTCTTGTAGAAATAGTACTTTGCTTTTCGGCAATATTGAATTTTTCCTGTGGAAATAACGGCGTTAAATGTTCGAAAGAAACACGATCTCTAACAACATTAGGGTTTTGACCATTAATTCTGCTTACCTTGATTAATGGGAAATATTTTTCGCCTTCTTTTGGAGGTCTCACATGCCCTAGAACGGTATCACCAGTTTTTAAGCCAAACAATCTAATTTGTGATTGGGATACATAAATATCATCAGGTGATGATAAATAGTTGTAATCTGAAGAACGTAAAAAACCATAGCCATCCTGCATGATGTCTAAAACACCTTCACTTTCTATAATAGCATCAAATTCAAAATCTGGTTCTCTGTAGCGGTTTCTACCATCTTTATTACCAGAATCAACATTGCCATTTTTTTGATTTCTATGTTGATTTTTTTGTTGATTTTGATTATCTCGTCTTTGATGAGACTTTTGCTGGTTGTCGTTTTGGTTCTTTTGTTTTGGCTTGTTGTCTTGTTTTTGCTCCTCGTTGTTTTGCTTGGCAGCAGGGTTAGGAGTATTGGCTTTTTCAGCAGATTTGGTGTCTTCAACTTTTTTATCAGTAGAAGTCTTTTCTTCTTTTTTAGGAGGTTCGTTTTTAACAGGCTTTTGAACACGCTGTCTAGGTTTTCTTGCTGCTGGCTTGTTTTCTGTTTTGTTTTCTGCTGTTTCTTTTGGTGTGACAGCTGCTTTAACTGCCTTAGGATCTGAGGCTTGTTGATCTAGGATTTGGTAAACTAAATCTAGTTTTTTTAATGAACGGTATTTGGGTACGTTCATTTTTTTAGCAATCTCTTGTAAATCAGAGAGTTTTTTTTCTTTTAATTGTGAAATTTCAAACATTTATGTTTAATTGAATATGATATGTAATATTTTTTTGAATATAAACTTTTGAGTAATTCTGAAAAATGATTTCTTATTCTGAAGAATTAACCACTTGTAATAGCGGTTGTTGAGAATTATTACTGCAATTATACAACTTTATTTTAAGTTTTTGGGGTATTTTTATAAAAGAAACTATTATTTTTGCTTTCTAGTTTTTCAAAATTACATGCTACAGCGTATTCAAACCATATATCTTTTAATAGCGGCAGGGGTTTCTGCAGGCTTAATTTTTGTATTCCATTTATGGATTACAAATGATAATATGAGTGTTTATGCTAAAGATAGTATGCTTTATTTTGGGCTGTTTTTAGGCTCTGCAGTGTTATCTTTAATAGCTATTTTTATGTACAAAAATAGGAAGTCCCAATTTGTTTTGGGACGGCTTAATATCATATTAAACTTTATTTTACTAGGATTTTTCGTATATCAATCTCTAAACATATCTGGAGAAACGGCGGTTTCAGAGAAAGGTATTGGGATGCTTCTTCCTATTGTTTCTATCGTGTTTTTGGCGTTAGCCAATAAGGCCATCAAAAAGGATGAAGATCTTGTAAAATCTGTAGATCGATTGCGATAAACCTAACATCTTAGTAGTATTAGTGCGTTAAAACCCAAAGTGAAAGCTTTGGGTTTTTTATTAACGCTTATTGAATTCTATCACTTCTAAATTGTCAATTTTGCTACCATCAATAGTAAAACGGAGCATGGTACGGGTTTTATGAAAACCATGTTTGCCAACAGCACCAGGGTTCATATGAAGTAAATTTAATTTTTTATCAGGCATTACTTTTAAAATATGCGAATGTCCGCAGATAAAAAGTTTAGGAGGGTTTCGTTTTATTTCATCTCGAACCCTCATATTATAAGCATTAGGATATCCACCAATGTGTGTCATCCATACATCCACATCTTCACACATAAAACGATTATTTTCTGGAAACTCCACCCTTACTTTGCTATCATCAATATTACCAAAAACAGCCCGTAACGGCTTTAATTTTTTTATGGCATCTGTTACATTTAAATCACCTATATCACCAGCGTGCCAAACTTCATCTACTTGCTTTACATATTTTAAAATATCGTCGTCAATGTAACTATGTGTATCTGAAAGTAATAATATTTTTGTCATAATAATTTAGTAAGAAACCTTTTGATTTAGTAAAAGACCCTATTCTTTTTCAATTTTAATATATAATTAAGGTTCCTGTCTTCGCAGGAATAGCAAAACTATCTATCTTTGCATACCATATATCATTTAACAAAAGTATTAAATCAGATTGAGGTATTTCATAGAACTTTCTTATAATGGTGCTGCTTATCATGGCTGGCAAAACCAACCCAACGATATATCAGTACAAGAAGTTGTAGAAAAAGCATTGTCCGTACTTTTAAAAGAAGTTGTCTCTATTATGGGGGCTGGTCGTACAGACACAGGTGTACATGCCTCTCAAATGTTTGCTCATTTTGATACCCATACTATTTTTAACGAAACTAATTTAGTTTATAAATTGAACTCGTATTTACCAAAAGACATTGCTATTCTTAATGTTTTTAGAGTGAAAGACGAGGCACACGCTCGCTTTGATGCGGTGAGTCGCACCTATTTATATAGAATCGCACTAAAAAAGGATGTATTTTCGTTTAACCATAGTTTTTTCGTAAAACAAGATTTGAATGTCGAAAAAATGAATAAAGCTTCTGAGATTTTATTCAAGTATAAAGATTTTCAATGCTTTTCGAAAAGTAATACCGATGTAAAAACGTATTATTGTGATATTATGAAGGCAAAATGGACCTTAGAGAATAATGAACTCCATTTTGTAATAAAAGCCGATCGATTTTTACGCAATATGGTGCGAGCTATTGTAGGTACTATGATTAATATTGGTTTAGGCAAAATAGATGTTGAAAATTTGCATACCATTATAAAGTCTAAGAATAGGAGTGAAGCTGGATTTTCAGTTCCTGCACATGGGTTGTATTTAACAGAAGTGGAATATCCTAACGATATAAAGATACATGAGTAAAAAGCAAGAGAAAATATTTGACGTTGCCTTGTTTAAGCGTCTTTTTCAATACATAAAACCTTATAAATTTATTTTTTTAGGGTTGGTACTTTTAGTGATTCTACTCGCTGCTTTTAGTGCAGCAACGCCTCGTGTCACTCAGTTTGCTATTGATGATAGTATTACGGGAGAAAACCCCAAAGAGTTTCTCTTTTATATTGTGATTATGTTTGTTATTTTAATTCTGCAAACAATCTTTCAACTAACGTTTATTTATTATGCAGCCTGGTTAGGACAAAGCTTAGTTGTAGATGTGCGAATAAAATTATTCGATCACTTGCTACGTTTTAAAATGAAGTATTACGATAACTCTTCGGTAGGTGTACTTATTACTAGGGCTGTTACCGATATGGAGCGTATTGCAGATATTTTTGGTCAGGGCTTATTCATGATTTTTAGGGACTTACTCACCATGGCAGTGGTTTTTGGGATCATGGTTTATACTAATTGGCGGTTAAGCTTAATTGTGTTCATTATGTTGCCTGTGTTATTATATGCCACACGCATCTTTCAGAAGTATATGAAGAAAGCTTTTGAAGAAGTTAGAACAGAGGTCTCTAATTTAAATTCTTTTGTTCAAGAGCGGTTAACTGGGATGAAGATTCTACAATTATTTACCCGTGAGGCTATTGAGCATGAAAATTTCAAAAAAATAAACGAGCGGCATAAAAAAGGTTGGTTAAAAACGGTTTGGTATAACTCTATATTCTTTCCGTTAGCAGACTTGTCATCATCGGTAACTATTGGTTTAATAGCTTGGTATGGAGGTTTAAATGTTGTACTGGAAGGTAAAGTAACAGAAGGTGTCTTGGTAGCATTCATCATGTATATTCCTATGTTGTTTAGGCCACTACGTCAAATAGCAGATAAGTTTAATACACTACAAATGGGAATGGTGGCAGCTACCAGAGTGTTTAAAGTTTTAGATACGACTTCACAGATTGATGATTTGGGAACTCATGTTGCAGAACATTTTAAAGGCCATATAAAATTTGATAATGTCTTTTTTAATTATGTAGAAGACGAAGAAGTTTTAAAAGGTATTTCTTTTGATGTTAATGCAGGTGAAACCATCGCCATAGTTGGTGCAACTGGAGCGGGGAAATCTACTATTATTAATTTATTGAATCGCTTTTATGAAATTAAAGATGGTGTTATTTATGTTGATGGAATTGATATTAAACAAGTTACTTTACAATCCTTGCGTACTCAGATAGCGGTGGTGTTACAGGATGTATTTTTATTTGCCGATACTATTTTAAACAACATCACATTAAATCATCCAGAGATTACAGAAGCCCAAGTTCAACAGGCAGCGAAAGAGATTGGAATTCATGATTTTATAATGAGTTTGCCAAATGGTTATCACTATAATGTAAAAGAAAGAGGGGTTATGTTGTCCTCTGGTCAGCGACAACTCATATCGTTTTTAAGGGCTTATGTAACAGATCCAAGTATTTTGATATTGGATGAAGCGACATCATCTGTCGATTCGTATTCAGAGCAGCTCATTCAAAATGCTACCGATAAAATTACTAAAGGTAGAACCTCTATTGTTATAGCACACCGATTGGCAACGGTTAAAAAAGCTGATAAAATTATTGTGATGGATGCTGGTAATATTGTAGAGCAAGGCACACATAAAGCGTTGTTGAAAAAAGCGGACGGCTACTATAAGAATCTATACGAAGTTCAGTTTTTACAAGAAGAAGAGGTTATATAGTTTTAGCGCGCTTATTTTGCAGTTTCTGCCGCTGCTTTTTGAGCTTCTTTTATTTGATCCAAAGTACCATCATAATACATCGTTATAGCAACAAAGAAACTAAACACAATAAATAAAACGGTTAGAATTAGCAAAAAGAAGACCGTTTTTAATATTATACTTTTTAAGTTTAAGTTAAAAAGGCGTTTAAAATAATAAGCTGTAATGAAGATTTGTATTGGAATAGAGAGCAGACCAACAATTCCGAAATTAACTCCGAAAAAGAAAGTCACTAGAATTAGTAAGGAACTACAGATCGATAGGTGAGCCGTTATATACATGTTGGCAACTAAATGTTCGGTATAGTTATATTTTTTAAAATCGAAAAAAATAACTTTTGAGATTAAAGCATATACAGGAACTATAAGCATGTATACAAAGGACTGGTATTCTTGAACAAAGTTCATATTATTTCTTTGAAAATCTTCAGCACCTTTTTGAGCAAGAAAATCTATATTCATGAGTTCAGGAAAAAACTTATTTGATACAAACATCTGGAATCCAGATATGGTGAGCGCTATGGCGAAATAACTAATAACATTAACATACTTTTTTCGAGTTCCTCGAATATAACTTTCAATAACAATCTCTGGTTGTGTAAAAAGCTTTATAAAGGTTTGTAGAAGCTTGTTGTCGTAATTAAGAAACGTTTCACTAAAATGTTCAAATAGGTTTTTAATAGTTAACCTATTTCTAATCACTTTGGCACCGCAAAAGTCACAAAAGTTAACATCAGGATTTAAACTTTTGTTGCAATTTTTACAAAGCATTAAGACAAGTCGTTTTTAATCATTGAGCTTAATTGGTTTGTGTCTTCAAAAACCACAAATTCACCATCTTTAAAATAAGAGATATGTCCTGTTTCCTCACTCACAACCAGAGACAATGCATCTGTTTTTTCGGTAACACCAATAGCAGCTCTATGTCGAAGACCAAAACGTTGTGGAATGTTTTTTTCATTATTTACGGGCAAAATAACCCGTGTTGCTTTTACAATATTGTTATTGACTATAATAGCGCCATCATGTAGTGGGCTGTTTTTAAAAAAGATACTTTCGATAATAGGCTGGGTTACTTTTATGTTCATTTCATCTCCCGATGACGATAAAAAATCCAGATTGTTATTTCTCTCAAAAACGATTAAAGCTCCAGTTTTAGACATGGACATTTTATTACAAGCCGAGACAATAGCATCAATATCGGTTTCGTCGTTGGTTTCGGTTTTTAAGAATTTAAGCTGTTTTAAGAACTTGCGCCGTCTATTAAAATTAGTAGAACCTACCATTAATAAAAACTTACGAATCTCTGGCTGGAATACCACGATTAAAGCAATAATACCCACTTTCATAAAACCACCAAAAATGCCAGTTAACAACTGCATATCAAGAAATTCGGTAAGTTTCCAGACTAAATAAATAATAATAATACCTATAAAAATATTAATAGCTACTGTCCCTTTTACAAGCTTGTAAACATAATAAAGTAAAAGGGCTACAAGAACGACATCGACATAATCGATGAAACGTAAGTCTAAAATATCTTTAAAAATATCCAATAGTAGTGGGTTTTGGTAAATTTAATAAAATATGATTAATCTGTTACGAATTCGTGGTTCGATATTTTTACAAGCCCTAATTCAAAACTATTCAATTTAGATTTAATGCTTATATAATCTTGAAAAGACAAATTTTTGTTGTAACCCACACTTATTATGATGTTTCCATGGTGAAGTAAATCAGATTTAATACCATTAAGTAAGTCCTCCTTTTTTGAATAGTAACTTGTAGAACATTTACCAGTAGCAAAATTAATAGGGATTGAGTCATTTGAAACCACATGTACGTATATTTCTTGATTTGGTTCTATTTCATATTTAGTATACTTACCAAACTCCCTGATGGTTTCTTCATGATAAACGACATCCGTAAACTCAATAAACCCTAAATTTTTTCTGCTAGTATCGCTGCAGGTAAAGTAGTTTTTGGCATCTTTATTTTTATGACTTGAATTTTGTTTTTTCTCTTGAAGAAACTTGATGTGCGGAATAGCTTGTCTAAGTGTTAAACGCTTATCAACATTAACCAGCCAATTCGTGGTGCTAATCAGGTTTTTTCTATTTAACGCCACACTATCTTTTTGAGTTTCATCATAAAATAGATAAGCGGGAGATACGTCATGTATTTCTGTTATTTCAGAATGGCTTATTTCAGGAAGGTGAATAACCTTTTCTTTTCCACAAGAAAGAACAATAAAAAATAATCCCAGTACCAATAGCTGTTTCATGTTAGACATTTAAAAATTCAACTAACTTAATACACTCCATAGCTTCTTTAACATCATGAACTCTTAAGATTGAAGCATTTTTTTGTAAGGCAACCGTATTTAAAACACTGGTGCCATTAAGAGATTCTTCGGCTGAATTTTTTAAAGCTTTATATATCATGGATTTTCTGGAAATACCAACTAATAGAGGTTTTTCTATCATTTTGAAATGTTCAAGTTTATTTAGTAATTCATAATTCTGTTCTAAAGTTTTTGCAAATCCAAACCCAGGGTCTACAATAATATCAACAATTCCTGATTGTCTTGCAGCAGCAATACGTTCGGAAAAGTAAAAGATTATGTCTTTAACAATGTCATCATAGCTAGTTTGTTGTTGCATGGTTTGCGGAGTCCCCTTCATATGCATCATAATATACGGAACCTGTAAATCGGCAATAGTTTGCAACATGTTGTTATCTAGTTTTCCAGCAGAAATATCATTGATTAATGCAGCCCCAGATTCTATGCATGACTTTGCTATGTTACTTCTAAACGTATCTATGGAAAGTAAAGCCTCAGGGAATTCTTTTAAAATTAAGTGAACAACAGGTAAGATTCTTTTTAGTTCGTCTGCTTCACTAACATGATCGGCGTTGGGACGCGAACTGTAAGCACCAACATCAATAAAAGTAGCCCCTTCATTGAGCATTAATTCAACATGCTTTAAAATATCATACTCGTTTTTATGTTGTCCGCCATCATAAAACGAATCGGGTGTAATATTTAGAATTCCCATCACTCTTGGCGATGTTAAATCGATTAGTTTTCCTTTACAATTTATTGTCATTTATACCTTTTTGTATGGTGTTCGTACTAAGTTTAAAACTTTAATACTGAAACCTTGATGGTTAAGCTTTTTTATGCGAAATTTACGCAAAATACATTTTAATTCATGCAAGATACTTCAAAACAATATGATGCCGTAATCGATACGTGTAAAAGTTTATTTATAAAAAAAATGTCAGATTATGGTAGTGCTTGGCGCATCTTGCGTTTACCATCGTTAACCGACCAAATTTTTATTAAAGCACAGCGTATTAGAGGACTTCAAGAAAATGATGTTAGAAAAGTTGACGAAGGAGAGGTGAGTGAATTTATTGGTATTATAAACTATTGTATTATGGCCTTAATTCAGTTAGAAAAAGGTGTGGTTGAACAACCAGACTTATCTACAGAAATGGCGACCAAACTGTACGAAAAACAAGTAGCTATCACCAAGCAGCTCATGCAAGATAAAAACCATGACTATGGTGAGGCATGGCGTGATATGAGAGTAAGTAGTTTAACCGATTTAATTTTACAAAAGCTATTGCGAGTTAAACAAATTGAAGATAATGCTGGTAAAACCTTGGTAAGTGAAGGTATAGATGCCAATTATCAGGATATGATAAATTATGCCATTTTTGCGTTGATTCATTTAAACAAATAATATGAAAATACTAGTTGCAATTTGTCGGGGTTTGGTTGGAGGACTGTTTATTTTTTCAGGACTTATAAAACTAAACGATCCATTAGGCGTGTCATATAAATTGCAAGAATATTTTAGCCCAGATGTGTTGAATATGCCATCATTTGAGCCCTATGCTCTGATAATCGCAATTTTAATGGTTGTTTTAGAAGTAGTTTTGGGCGTTTTCTTGTTAATAGGTTACAAACGAAAATTTACTATTTGGAGTCTATTCGTTTTAATTGTGTTTTTTACGTTCTTAACATTTTATGCTTGGTATTTTGATAAAGTTAAAGATTGTGGGTGTTTTGGCGATTTTTTAAAACTGGAACCTTTTCAGAGTTTTGTTAAAGATTTAGTTTTATTAGGTTTGATTGTTGTTCTGTTATTTGGGATAAAACATATTAAACCAATTTTTAACAAATTTATGACTACTATAATAGCTTTGATAGGTTTTTTGGGGAGTCTTTGGTTTGGTTACCACGTATTGATGCATTTGCCAACATGGGATTTTAGAGCTTATAAAATCGGAAAGAATATTCAAGAAGGCATGAGCATTCCAGAAAATGCAGCAAAACCTATTGTGGAATATAGTTGGAAGTTTAATATAGGGGGTAAAGAGCAGATCGTTGTGACGAATGGTTCTTATCCATCGGTTGAAGGAGACTTTATAAGTGTTGACACCAAAGTCATTAAAGAAGGTTATCAACCACCTATTTACGATTTTTCAATAGAAAGTGAAGGAGAAGATTTAACACAACAGCTTTTAACAGAAGAAAATCTCATAGTGGTAGTTTCTTATAGCTTGGAGAAAATAGAGCAGAAAGGAGCGATGAAATTAAAAACCTTATCTGAAGATGCTATAAAAAATGGATATAAAGTTATTGGTTTAACGGCTTCAGGGGGAGAAGCCAAACAACGCATAAAAGAAGCTTACAATATTGATTTCGAATTTTATTTATGTGATGAAAAGGCTCTTAAAACTGTAGTGCGTTCTAACCCTGGAATTTTAGAATTAGATGCAGGAACGATCAAACAAAAGGTACATTGGAATGATATAGATGACTTAGAATTACCAAAAGTTGAAAGAAAACCAGAACCAAAATTGGTTGAAAATAATACCCTATATTTAATAGATGGAAAAATATCTACAAAAGCAGATTTAGATGCTTTAGATGAGGAAAATATAGAAGGTATTTATTTTATAAAGGATAGTCGAGAGGTTTTAGATTCCATTAATAAAGCAAATAATAGCAACTATACTAGTTATATTAGAGTTGAATTAAAAAAAGAATAATAATCTGATAAGCTATTTACTAAATAAAACCTCATACGCTCTACTCACATTATTTGGGGTGGTTACCGTTATTTTCTTTTTATTTAATGTTTTGCCTGGAGACCCTGCACAAATGATGCTGGGACAAAATGAGGATAGTGAACAATTAGCAATAATAAAGCAAAAATACGGATTCGATAAACCTATAGGTACGCAGTATTTCTATTACCTTAATGATTTGTCTCCCATCTCATTTCATTCAAAAAAGCAAACTGATTATACGTTTTTAAGTACAGAGAAATATAACGCAATTAAGTTATTTTCAATAGGAAATACCACGACTGTTTTTAAGTATCCGTATTTACGGGAATCTTTTACAAAACAAGGTAAAAAAGTAAGTCAAGTGTTAGCAGAAACCCTTCCTAATACCTTTGTTTTGGCTGTAACAGCTATTATTATTGCCATGATTTTAGGTGTTTTGTTCGGAATTATATCTGCATTATATAAAGATAGGTGGTTAGATAAAACAATTCAAATTTTTAGCACCTTAGGCATGAGTATTCCATCTTTTTTTAGTGCCATTCTATTTGCTTGGTTTTTCGGATTTATATTGCATGAGTATACAAACCTGGAAATGACAGGGAGCTTATATGAGTTAGACGATTTTGGTGAAGCCATGCATATTAAATGGAAAAATTTAATACTTCCAGCTATTGTGCTGGGTATTCGTCCGTTGGCTGTCGTTATCCAGCTTATGCGAAATTCGTTATTGGAAGTCTTTAATCAAGATTATATTCGCACAGCAAGAGCAAAAGGGTTAAGTGAATTTCAAATTATAAAAAGACATGCTGTAAAGAATGCTCTTAATCCTGTCGTTACAGCTATATCTGGTTGGTTTGCTTCTATGTTGGCTGGAGCCGTTTTTGTAGAGTATATTTTTGGTTGGAACGGACTGGGAAAAGAGATTGTAAATGCTTTAAATACATTAGATTTGCCAGTTATTATGGGTTCGGTGTTAATTATAGCCTTACTCTTCATAATTATTAATATTTTTGTAGACTTAATTTATGTATGGTTAGATCCAAAAGTGAAGTTGCAATAAACAATATATGAAAAAAATGAACTTTCTACTTATACTGTTCATCAGCTTTTTTAGTTGTAATACAAAATCTCCAACACAATTTTCCGTAGCAGCTTTAAACGATATATTTATTACGCAAGAAGGTGACTCTATAACATTTGAAGATATTTTAGAAAACCATCAAGGAAAAACATTGCTAATCGATGTTTGGGCCTCATGGTGTAGAGACTGTATAGAAGGGATGCCCAAAATAAAAGATTTACAAAAGGAGTATAACGATGTTAGTTATATCTTTTTGTCTTTAGATAAAACTCAAAAAGCTTGGAAAAAAGGTATAAAGAAGCATCAAGTAGAAGGTGCGCATTATTTTATGCAGTCAGGTTGGGAAGGTGCTTTCGGTAAGTTTTTAGATCTCGACTGGATACCACGTTATATGATTGTAGATGCCAAGGGAAGCATTAAACTATTTGAAGCTGTTAAAGCCGATCATATAAGAATTAAAGAAAATTTATAATAATTAATAAAGTCCTTTATTTTAAAGGTTTAAATTAAAAATGAGAAAACAAATTGTAGCAGGTAACTGGAAGATGAATAATGATTTAACGCAAACAGAATCATTAATAGATGCATTAAAAAGTAAAACCCAAACTTCGAATGCCGAAGTTATGGTAGCACCAACATTTACTAATTTATACCATGCTTCTGAAGCATTAAAAACAACCAGCATAGAAGTTGTTGCACAAAACATGCATTTTGAAGAAAATGGTGCTTATACAGGTGAAATAAGCGCAAGCATGCTTAAAAGTATAGGGATTCAGACTGTTATCTTAGGACACAGTGAGCGTCGTGAGTATTTTAACGAAACAGATGAATTGCTTGCTAAAAAAGTAGATGCAGCTTTAGCAAACAGTATGCGTGTTATTTTCTGTTTTGGTGAGGAATTAGCTGATAGAAAATCAGGTAATCAAGAAGCTGTTGTAGAAAGCCAAATTAAAAACGCTTTATTTCATTTAGATGCTTCAGCATTTAAAAATATTGTTTTAGCATACGAGCCAGTTTGGGCTATTGGAACAGGTGAAACAGCTAGTCCAGAGCAAGCACAAGACATGCATGCGTTCATAAGAAAAACACTTAGTAATAAATATGGTAATGAAGTCGCAGAAGAAGTTTCTATTCTTTATGGAGGTAGTGTTAAGCCAGGGAATGCTCAAGAAATTTTTTCTAAACCAGATGTAGATGGTGGTTTAATTGGAGGTGCCTCTCTTAAGGCAGATGACTTTTTTGCTATTGTAAACGCCTTTTAAATAAAAATTCGTTTCAATTACTTATACAAAATTAAGGGATTGTCTAAAAAGTATTTTTGATTAGATTTATTATAATGAACTTACTTTTTAGACGGTCTCTTTAAATTAAAACCATGTCAAATATTATTTATATAGGTTACGAATTTAAAGTAAAACCAATGCAACCAGGTGTAGAAATACTGGTGGCAGAATTGGGTTATTCTGGTTTTGAAAGTTTTGTTGAAACAGAAACGGGGGTTACAGCATATATTCAAAAAGTAGACTGGAACGAATCTATACTTGATGATGTTCGGATCTTAAATTCAGATGAATTTGAAATCAATTTTACTTTTAACGAAATCGAACAAACCAATTGGAATCAAGAATGGGAAAAGAATTTTAACCCTATTGTCGTTGATAATGTATGTGCTGTTCGTGCGCCATTTCACGAAAAATCCAATACGACATTTGATATTGTTATTGAACCCAAAATGAGTTTTGGTACAGGGCATCATGAAACGACTCATATGATGATTCAGCATATTTTAAAAAATGATTTTATCAATAAATCTGTTTTAGATATGGGGTGCGGTACAGGCGTATTAGCTATTTTGGCCGAAATGAAAGGAGCAAAACCCGTAGATGCGGTAGATTATGACAATTGGTGTTATTTAAACAGTATAGAGAATGTTGATCGTAATAATTGTAAGCATATAACCGTTATTGAAGGTGACGCGTCGGTTTTAAAAAATAAAAAGTATGATATTATCATAGCCAATATTAACCGTAATATTTTACTAAAAGATATGGCAACCTATGTATCGTGTTTAAACGAAAATGGTGCTTTGTTTTTAAGTGGGTTTTATAATGATGATATACCAATTATTAAAGCCGAATGTGAAAAGCATTTGTTAAATTTTAAAGAAAAATTAGAAAGAAACAATTGGGTTTCCTTAAAATTTTTAAATTGAGGAAAATTTCTCTAAAGCTTGCTTTAGAGTATCAAAAAAAAAAATGTCATTCTCATGAGAGTGGGAATCTAAAAAATTGAAAAATGAGTTCTAAAGAAAAAACATCAGAAGAATTACTGCTTGAAGAAGAAGTGTTAACCCAAAACGAAATTGTTTTGTTTAATGACGATGTTAATACCTTCGATCATGTTATAGAAACACTTATCTATGCTTGCGATCATACTGCCGAACAAGCAGAACAATGTTCACTTATAGTACATTATAAAGGAAAATGTACAGTGAAAACAGGCTTGTACGACGATTTAAAACCACGCTGTTCGATGCTACTGGAAGCAGGGTTGAGTGCTGAAATTATTTAGTACTCTGGCTATTCATTCTACCAATCGCACAGCTAACAAAAGATTTGGCTTTTGTAGTTAATGCGTTTTTTTCTCCAACAGTAGGGTATCCAATTTTATGTAATAATTGTTTGGCCTCCAAAAGCGCTTTGTCGTTTTCATAAGAAAAGGATACGGTATGGGTTTTATTATTAATTGTTACGTTTCTAATGTTTTCTATGTTGGATAGTTTATCGATAATAGTATGGGCACATCCACCACATTTAAGGTTTTGTATTTCTAGGTTTATTTCCATAATGCATTATGTTATCAAGCAGCCTGTAAAAGAATTTATAAAGTTGATGGACAAACAAAAGTAGTTGTTGGTAAGTCTGATTTTTTAATGGCACCAAAACCCCCAGCAATATCAATAACATGAAACCCTCGGGCCTTTAGTATAGAAGCGGCAATAACCGAGCGATATCCACCCGCACAATGTAAATAATAGGTTTTGGCCTTATCTATAACATGCATATTATCATTTATATAATCTAAAGCAAAATGCCGAACAGAATCACTATCTAGATGTTCCGATTTAAATTCGACATCTTTTCTAACATCAAGAATATTAATGGAGTCGTTTTTAAAACGATTCGAAAATTCGTCAACCTCTATAGATTCAATAGTTTCAATATCTTTTCCTGCATCTTTCCATGCATTAATGCCACCTTTTAGGTACCCTAAGGTATTATCGTAGCCAACACGAGATAATCGAGTTACTGTTTCTTTCTCTTTTCCTTTAGGAGCGACAAGCAGAATAGGTTGTTTTAAATCGGTAATTAAAGCGCCTACCCATGGAGCGAATCCGCCATTAATTCCTATAAAAATAGAGTTTGGAATGTGTTCTTTTACAAATTCTTTTTCTGTTCTAACATCGAGTACCAAGGCGTCTTCCTGATTTGCAATAGTTTCAAATGCTTCTGGACTAAGTTTGGTGTCCCCTTTTTGTAGGATAGTTTCAAAATTATCATAACCAGATTTGTTCATCATGGCATTTTTGGCAAAATATTGAGGGGGAGGCGTAATGCCATCCAAGACTTCTTCAATAAACTCCTCTTTTGTCATATCTGCCCGCAAAGCATAGTTTGTCTTTTTTTGATCACCTAAAAGGCCAATGGTCTCTTTGCTTAAATTTTTTCCACAGGCAGAACCAGCCCCATGTGCAGGATAAACGATAATATTATCAGCTAATGGCATGATTTTATTCCGTAAAGATTCATATAACATCCCAGCTAAATCTTCTTTTGTAAGATCTGATTTTATTGCTAAATCTGGACGTCCTACATCCCCTAAAAACAAGGTGTCTCCACTAAAAATAGCATAATCATTTCCATGTTTATCAATTAAAAGAAATGTTGAAGATTCTAACGTATGCCCAGGTGTGTGCAAGACTTTAATGGTAATATTGCCAATTTTAAATGTTTCATTGTCCAACGCTATGTAAGCATCATAACTTGTTTCAGCTCCAGGACCAAAAACAATGGTTGCTCCTGTTTTTTTTGCTAAATCTACATGTCCAGAAACAAAATCTGCATGAAAATGAGTCTCAAAAATATACTTGATCTTGGCATTTTCTTTCTTTGCTTTATCAACATATTGCTGAGTTTCCCGCAATGGATCAATAATGGCAATTTCGCCATTAGATTGGATATAATAAGCTCCTTGAGCCAAACATCCCGTATAAATTTGTTCTATTTTCATGATCTATTTTAATTTTAAGTCAGGAGAAATCCTTTTAAATTAAAGTATTTCAAAATTACGAATCCAAAACGATTCACTTTGTGACTTAAGTCACATTGCTATTGCTTAAGCTCTTTATACATAATATAAATAGCCATTATTAAAATAAAAAATCCAAAGCTCTTTTTAAGTTTTTTTCCACTTATAAATTTTGAAATAAACACACCTAAAATAATCCCTATTATAGAAATTAAAGTAAAACAGAGCAGAAAAAACCATTCAATTTCTAAAGTTTGAACGTCACCTATAAAGCCTATTAAGGAATTAATCGTTACAATAATTAAAGAGGTTCCCACTGCTTTTTTCATTGGGATATTCGCCCAAACAACTAAAGCGGGTACATATAAAAAACCACCACCAGCACCAATAATGCCAGTTACAGTTCCTATAATTAAACCTTGAATAAATGTTTTATAGTAGGGCTGGGAATTTGAAACTTCATGAGTGCCATTTCCATTTTTTATCATAGAAAATGAAGCCAGAAACATGATAATAGCAAAAAATATCATGATGCTCATTTCTTTTGTTAGGGGGTAACCACCAAAACTAAAAAGGGTATCTGGGATTCCCGGTACTAGATAACGTCTGGATAAATAGACAGCAACAAATGAAGGAAATGAAAAGGCCAAGCCTGTTTTAAAATCGACCAATCCTTCTTTGTATTTCTGATACGTACCAACCATAGAGGATGTGCCTACCACAAAAAGAGAATACGCTGTTGCCATAATTGGATTATAGCCCAGTAGGTATACTAACAGAGGTACAGTAAGTATAGAACCACCACCACCAATTAGTCCCAAAACGAACCCTACTATTAAAGCTCCAATATATCCTAAGAGTTGTGTGGAGTCCATTAATGAGGCAGTTTATCTTTTAATAGCCCATAAATGTATGTACCTAAAATGGCAGCAGCAATTACAATAATCATACTTAGTACCCCTGTACCTAAAAGAATGTACATGGGGCCTGGACATGCTCCAATAAGTGCCCATCCAAACCCGAAAAGGATTCCGCCAATAATATACCTTGAGGTTCCTTTTTCTTTTTTTGGAACAAAAATATCTGCGCCTTTAATATTTCTTATAATCCCCCTTTTTGAAATCTGAAGAAATAAGATACCAGAAACAATAGCGGTACCTATAATACCATACATGTGAAATGATTGAAATCTAAACATTTCATAAATCCGATACCATGAAACAGCTTCAGATTTTACTAAAACAATTCCTAAGAAAATACCAACCAATAAAAATTTCAAATATTTCATTTTCTAAAAAATTAAGGGTAAAATAAAATTAGCCATGATTAATCCACCAATAAAAAAGCCTATAACCGCTATTAAGGATGGTTTTTGTAAGCTACTAAGTCCTGTTATGGCATGTCCAGAAGTACATCCACCAGCATAACGTGTACCAAAACCAACAAGTAAGCCACCAAAAATTAAGAGTAATAGGCCTTTAAAGGTGCTTAAAGCTTCCATACTATACATTTCATCAGGAACCAATGTGGCTCCCGAATTTTCAAAACCCATACTTTGAAGCTCAGTAATGGTAGCTGGGTTTAAATCGGTTGCGCTTTCGTTTGATAGATATTGGGTAGCTATAAAACCACCAATTACAGCACCAACTACAACAATTAGGTTCCACTTTTGTTCTTTCCAATTAAACTTAAAAAAGGATGCTGTTTTTCCTGCTCCCATAATCGAACACATGGTTCTAAGGTTGGAAGACATACCAAATGTCTTGCCAAAATAAAGTAACAATGCCATGACCAAAGCGATTAATGGACCAGATACATACCATGGCCATGGGTTTAAAAGATATTCCATAACTGCTTATTTTATCACAAATGTAAAGTGAAACCCAAGGAAGTTTTGTAATAAATGTTACTTATTAAAGCTGGGCTTAATGAGGTTGAATGTATTACAAAACTTCAATTTTATTTCTGCTGAGCTTAATTTTTTTTTCGTTCTCAAACTGTTTTAAAAGCCTAGAAATAACAACACGCGATGTATGAAGGTCTTCTGCAATATCTTGGTGTTTTGCAATGATTGTTTTAGACGTGTGAAGTTTAACTTTATTGATTAGGTATTTATAGAGCCGTTCATCCATTTTCATAAACGCCAAATTATCTATGGCTTCCAGCATTTCATCAAAACGTGTTTGATAGCTTTCTAATATAAAATTTCGCCAACCTTCATTATTATGAAACCATGATTGCATGTTTTGAACAGGAATCATGATAAGGCTTGAATCCATTTCGGCAACAGCCCTAATTTTACTTTTTGAAGTTCCCATGCAGCAAGTAAGTGACATCGTGCAAGTTTCTCCCGCTTCTAAAAAATAGATAAGTAGTTCATTGCCGTCGCTGTCTTCCCGAAGTATCTTAATATGTCCACTTAACAAAAGTGGTATATATTGAAGAGGTTGATTAATATCAATAATAATATCGTTTTTCGAAAATGTTCTAATAACACCTATTTTGTCAATTTCATTAATTAGGTCACTATCAAAAACGTGGTCGAATTTAAGATGTAATAATTCGTTAGCCATATTCAAAAATAATGATTTAGAAGTTTGGAATAAAAATTTAGGATGGTTTTCATGAAAAGCTAACAGAGAAAACCATGTAAAAGCCTTTACACTCAAAAAGAATCAAAGTTTTTGAATTATATTAGTGGGATTTATAAATAACCCTGTTTCATTTTGATAATATCTAAAGGAGAAAAATAATTAAAACTATAACATGAAAAAAGATGAAGAAACCGATCCACTTGTTTGTTAAGCTATGCATAATAGTTCTTTCTTTTACCCAATTAAATGCACAAAAAATAAAGGGAGAGCTTAAAAAGTGGCATAAAGTCACTATAGAATTCATAGGGCCTGAAACCTCTGAAAAAGCCGAAGATAACCCATTTTTAAATTATAAGTTGGATGTGACTTTTAAGCATAATGCTTCAGGAAAAACCTATGTCGTACCTGGGTTTTATGCTGCAGATGGAGATGCTGCAAATACTGGTGCCATTGCTGGAAATGTTTGGAAAGTTCATTTTACGCCAGATGAAGTAGGAGCGTGGACATATAATGTAAGGTTTGTAAAAGGTAAATGGGCAGCAATAAGAACTTCGAACAAATTGAAATCTGTTGGATATATGGATAAATATAATGGGGATTTTGTTATTGCTTCTTCAGACAAAACTGGACGAGATATGAGAGCCAAAGGCCGTTTGCAATATGTTGGAGAGCGTTATTTAAAGTTTGCAGAGACTGGAGCGTATTTTCTGAAATGTGGTTCTGATGCTCCTGAAAACTTTTTATCCTATATGGATTTTGATGGTACATTTAAAAAAGATGGTATCAAAGATGGTTTAGTTAAGACTTGGGAAGCTCATAAAAAGGATTGGAAGCCTGGCGATCCTGTTTGGAAGAGTGACAAAGGTAAAAGCATTATTGGAGCGATTAATTATTTGGCTTCTAAAGGCATGAATGCCTTTTCTTTTATTACTATGAATATCGAAGGAGATGACAAAAATGTATTTCCATATATAGACTACCATACTCTGGATCGGTTTGATGTGTCTAAACTGGATCAATGGGAGATTGTGTTCGAGCATGGAGACAGATTGGGAATGTTTTTGCACTTCAAGACTTTAGAGGCAGAAAATCAAGGACTTTTGGATAATGGAGGTGTTGGGCTTTACACCAAATTGTATTACAGGGAACTAATTGCTCGTTTTGGGCATCATCTGGCCTTGAACTGGAATTTATGTGAAGAGACTGGTGATTGGCAAAACCCGCCTAGAACATTCCCGGTTGATGTTCAAGGACGCTTAACACTGGCTAATTATGTAAGTTCGATTGATCCGTACAAACATCACATAGTAATACATAATGGCAACTGGTTTACGGGAATTTATGGAAAAGCCAGCAAATTTAGTGGCGCGTCGCTTCAAACAAATAGGACAGATTTTGGTAATGTTCATGGAAACGTACTACGAGTTTTAAACGAAGCAGAGGCCAAAGGAAAAATATGGGCCGTAGCGTGTGATGAACCTGGAGATGCACAACACGCTCTAGTGCCTGATGCAGATAATCCAGAACACAATAATGCCAGAAAAAATGGTTTATGGGGAGCCATGATGGCAGGTGCCTGGGGGACAGAATGGTATTTTGGGTATAAGCATGCACATTCCGATTTAACCTGTCAGGATTTCCGATCTCGGGACCTGTTCTGGACTCAGGGAAAAATTTGCTTAGATTTTTTCAATGATAACAAGATTCCTGTTTGGGATATGACATCCAGAGATGATCTAATATCCAGTAAAGGAGATTATGTTTTGGCTAATCCTGGCAAAATGTATGTGGTTTTCTTAAAAAATGGAGGAGCATCTCGACTTAATCTGGAAGATAACAATGCCACCTATAATATATTTTGGTATAACCCACGAAAAGGAGGGAAACTGTTAAAAGGAAAAGTTAGGTCAATTTCAGGAGGTGGTGAGCAATTATTGGGATTACCTCCAAAGGATAAAGGCAAAGACTGGGTTGTGCTTATCAAATCTATGTAAAAACAATGATTGGTTTTTAGGAGCCATAATTTCTTTCTCTTGTTTAATAAAAATGATTTAGAAATTTGGAATAAAAGTTTGGTGATATTTTAATAAAAATACTATATTTGCACCCACAAAAATGGCCTCGTGGCGCAACTGAATAGCGCACTTGATTACGGCTCAAGAGGTTACAGGTTTGAATCCTGTCGAGGTCACCATAAGAGACAAACATTATGTTTGTCTCTTTTTATTTTAATGACTTTCAAAACGTTATAAAAGGAAAGTTTGAAACGTGTCTTATTAGGTATTTATTTTACCCATTTTCTTAGTTGTCTGTATACCATGTTTTTATACCATTAAATAGGCTTTTTTAACATTAAAAACATTATATTGTAGATATTTTAGAATAAATAATAAAAAATATGAAGAGGCTTATTCCAATTTTTTATTTTCTTCTATTACTCTCAAATACAACCTCTTTCTCTCAAACTTTCAAGCGTTTTGAGCAAATTGCAAACCTTGATGTTTTAAAAGAAAATAATGGGGTTGCTGTAGCTGATTATGACGGTGATTATGACCTTGATTTATTTGTTGTTGCTAAAGCTCAAGATGAAGAAGGGGTTGAATCCAGTCAGAGTAAATTATTTAGAAATAACAATGATGGAACATTCACCGATGTAACACTTGGGTCTGGGTTATTAAATTTATTTCCAAATACCACAGGAATTAGAGACAATGGGTATTTAGATGGGTTTAAATATGGAGTCGCATGGGGAGATTATGACAATGATGGTTACCCAGATATATTCTTTACGCACGCATTAAAAATACAGTTGTTTCATAATAATGGTGATGGAACTTTTACAGAAACAACTACAGAAGCAGGGATAGAAAGACAAAATAATTGTAATAATGCAGGTGCTACATGGTTTGATGCAAATAAAGATGGGTTTTTAGATATTTTCATTTCTGTATGGACAGGTGAGTGCGGTAATTTATTATATATAAACAATGCAGATGGCACATTTACTAACAGATCTGAATTCTATGGAGTAAATACCACGTTATTTTCCTATATGAGCATGCCATTTGATTTTAATAATGATACCTGGATGGATTTATACGTTTCTAATGATTTTTTTGGTCCGAACGAATTACTTATTAATAAATCAGGAAATATTTTTGAAGAAGAAGGTACTGCTTACAATATGGATAGAACAGCAAATTATATGGGCATATCTATTAATGACTATAATAATGATGGCAATTTCGATATATATGTTACAGATATAAATGAAAATTTGTTGTTCTCAAATAATGGTAATAATACTTTTAGTGAATTAGCTGAAGACAAAGGTGTTTTGAGTACTGGTTGGAGTTGGGATTGTCCTTTTGCAGATTTTGACCTTGACGGTGATGAAGATCTTTTTGTTGTAAATGGCTTTAAATCATCTTTCCCTAACGGAGAACCTAATGTATATTTTGAAAATGATGCTACTAACGGCTATATATTTAGAGAACAAACAGGTAATGCAGGTTTAGGTGCCGTAACCATGAGTGTTGGTGCCACGCCATTTGATTATGATAATGATGGTGATTTGGATTTATTCGTTACAAGTAATGATCAAGAATCGTTCTTTTATCAAAACACAACAATAACGACTAACTCAGTTCAGAACCCACATTGGTTCAAAGTCATGTTAGAAGGTACCGTATCAAATAGAAATGCTATTGGAACCCGTGTATTTATAACTACAGATAAAGGGAGTTTAAGTAGATATTTTTCGGGTGTCGGTTTTTTGTCTCAAAGCATTCAGCCATTACATTTTGGTTTAGCCAATGCTACTACCATATCAGAAATTAAAATTGAGTGGCCATCTGGTCTAGTCGATACATATAATAATTTACCAATAGACACTGTTATTTTGGCCAAAGAAAATGATGGCTATCAAATAGTGGACTTACCTCAAGCAATTAAAGCTAAAGGTTGTATTGACCCTACATCATGTAATTATAACCCAGAAGCTGTTGAGGACGATGGATCATGTGAGTACTTAAGCCCTAAGACAATACAAGGAGCGAATACATCAAGTTTTTTAAGTACAGAAAGTTATTCTTATGGTAGTGTGCCTTCTCAAAATAATTCCTATGAGTGGCATGTTTCGGGAGGTGAAATTGTAGAAGGTCATAACACCAATACTATTATTGTAAAATGGGGTGTAGAGGAAAGTGGATTGGTCTCAGTTATTGAAACGGATACAAGTTGTTCAAGTGAACAGATTAAACTAGAAATAGAACTTACTGCTTCAGACTTGTCAGAAAAATATTCGGTTGCACGTTTATGGAATGAAGCTTTGTTAAATGCCATTCGCGGAGATTATGCAAGACCAACAGTGCACGCGCGAAATTTGTTTCATGCAAGTATCGCGTTATACGATTCGTGGGCAATTTACGATGATGAAGCGCAAACTTATTTGCTGGGCAAAACGGTTCATGGTTTTGATAGTGAATTGATGAACTTTGAACCTTCGGAAGATAAAATTACTGCACGGGCTAAAACAATAAGCTATGCTGTTTATCGTTTGTTGTCGCATAGATTTAAATCATCACCGAGTGTTTTGGAATCGCAGGAACTTTTTGATCATTTGATGAATGATTTTGGTTACGATATTTCTTTTGAGTCCACAGATTATTCCAACGGAAATGCAGCAGCTTTAGGTAATTATATTGCTCAGACAATTATTGATTATGGATATGCCGATGGAGCCAGAGAGCAATTCGGTTACAATAACTCTTTTTACCTTCCAGTAAATCAACCGTTGTTTCCAAAAAACTCAGGTAATTCCAATTTGAACGACCCTAACCGTTGGCAACCTCTTAGCTTAAGGGAATTTATTGACCAAAGTGGTAATTTAATTCCAGAAGCATCTCCCGATTTTTTGAGTCCAGAATGGGGTTATGTTGCTCCTTTCTCTCTAAAAGAGGAAGATAAAGCAATATACAATAGAGATGGAGACGCATATACCGTTTATCATGATCCGTTGTCACCTCCCTATTTAAATCTTAACAATTCAGATGTTTTAAGCGAAGCCTATAAATGGGGATTTTCCATGGTTTCAATTTGGGGAGCCCATCTTGATCCTAGCGATGGCATTTTATGGGATATTTCTCCAAAATCTATAGGAAATGTGAAAATTTCGAATTTTCCAAAAAATTTCGATGATTTTTCAAAATTTTATAGATTGATTGAAGGCGGTGATATAGGTACTGGACATGATTTAAACCCATATACCAATGCACCATATCAAGAACAAATGGTCCCCAGAGGAGATTATGCAAGAGTTTTAGCTGAATTCTGGGCTGATGGACCAGATTCTGAAACCCCTCCAGGGCATTGGTTTACACTATTAAATTATGTTAGCGACCATGAGTTGTTACAAAAAAGGCTGGCTGGTTCTGGAGACATTTTAAATGCCTTGGAGTGGGACGTTAAGTCTTATTTTCTACTTGGTGGAGCTATGCATGACGCTGCCATATCAGCTTGGAGTATTAAGGGATGGTATGATTATATAAGGCCAATATCGGCCATACGTTATATGGCGGAATTAGGACAGAGCTCAAATAATATGCTCAATAATTACCATGTGGCTGGAATTCCCCTTCAAGAAGGTTATGTTGAAGTTGTTGAGGCTGGAGATCCATTGGAAGGTAGACAAGGAGAACATATTGGAAAAATAAAATTATATACCTGGCGAGGCCATGATTATATTGGAGATATTGATACGGACCATGCAGGAGTTGGTTGGATATTGGCTGAAAACTGGTGGCCATACCAACGCCCTAGTTTTGTGACACCTCCTTTTGCTGGCTACGTTTCTGGCCATTCTACATATTCTAGAGCAGCAGCAGAAGTAATGACGCTCTTAACAGGAGATGCGTTTTTCCCAGGAGGTTATGGAGAGTTTATTGCAAGAAAAAATGAATTCTTAGTTTTTGAAGAGGGACCAAGTGTGGATGTTAAGTTGCAATGGGCTACTTATAGAGATGCTTCAGATCAATGCAGTTTATCTAGAATTTGGGGAGGGATTCATCCACCTGCAGATGATATCCCAGGTAGATTGATAGGCGAGAAAATCGGAATTGCGGCTTATAATTTTGGAGTTGAATATTTTAGTGGTAAAAATAGTACTGGTGAAAATAATTTGAAGCATATTGTTTATCCAAATCCGTTTCAATCTGATGAAGCATTAAGTGTTTCGAATACTTTAGAATCAGATACATTTGAATTGGTAGATATAAAGGGAAGTATTGTTAAGATACCCAATAAAAATTATAACCCTGATTCAAAAATAACGACAATTACCCTTCCTCAATCACTTGCAGCAGGTTTATATATACTAAAAACGGGCAATACATATAAACTTATTTTAAAATATTAAAAACAAGGTATTTAAAGGTATATAGGTTTTAATCGAAAAGAATTCTCTGAGGCTCTGCCTCGAGGATAGTTCGTTTCAAGAAATTCTTTATTATGTAAAAAATATCTTAACTTTTTTAACTCTCAAAATGTAAAAGATATTTATTAACCATAAGTTCTCTATCAAAAAACATTTGTTTCGTACTTACTTTTTTATTGTAACTAATTTTGTTTTGAACAACTTAACTAAAATTATGGTATGAAAAAGAAAACACTATGGTTATTTAATGTACTACCTTTTATATTGCTTTTTCAATTTAATGCTTACAATGCACAAGAAGTAAGTGTAAAAATCGATTTTAACTGTCAGCGTTATTTAGGAGATGTTTCAGAACTAGATAGAACTAAATACTTCTCTATGCACAGCAGTAGCACAGATACCGAACATACCACTTTTAAATTAGATTATAATGTTACTGGGGGTAGAGGCTTTTGGGGGCCCTTTAGTTACGCAAATAATCAAACAGGTTCAGTAGGTGTATATCCTGCAGATAGAAACGGGAATGATAATTTAAGAGCCGTAAGAGAAGGTTTTGTTGCTACCGAGCACCCTAGAAATGCATTCATTGATGGTCTTAATGTTATAAGTGCTGGTGATTGGGTCGTAGAATACTTTAAAGACTTTGTAGACCAAAATGGTAGAAATGAATTTTTTGAGGTTATGAATGAGCCTTTTGTTCATGCAGACGATTTTTATTCTGGTCCATGGAGTAATACTGAAAATGATAGAATAAAAAAACAAATGGCAGAGATGTACGGTGAAGTAGGTAAACGCATTCATGAAACCCCTGCATTAGACCATATGAAAGTTATTGGTTATTCCAGTGCATGGCCTTCAATGGAGCTTAATGATTTTGGACATTGGAATGAAAACATGAAAATGTTTATGGATACAGCAGGAGAAAATATGTTTGGTTTTTCAACTCACCTTTATGATGGCGTCAATGTTACTGGGCAAGATACCAAGCGTTCCGGGAGTAATTCAGAAGCTATTTTAGACTTAATAGAAAATTATAGTTATGTAAAGTGGAATATGGTCAAACCACATGCCATTACAGAGTATGGAGCTATTGAAAAAGGTTATGGTGACGACTACAGCGATATTGCAAGCGTACAAACCGTACAAGCTATAAATCATATACTTTTCAATTTGTTGGAAAGAGAAGATAAATTAGTGAACTCTATTCCATTTATAACAGGTAAAGCCACATGGCATATTACTGCAGAAAATAATTATCAACCCTATCAAGCAGTTTTGTTTAAACCAACAAATATTGGAGAACCAACACCAGCAGGTTGGGAGTACACACCTAGAATTCATTTTTATGAATTATGGAAGGATGTTAAAGGAAAACGCGTCATGATTACAAGTGATAACCCAGACGTTCAAGCACAAGCCTTTGCAGATAATCAAAAACTATTTGTCGCTTTAAACAATCTTGATGACAATACGCAAACAGCAAATCTTACGATGTTATCTAATTTGTCTGGTTTAGTTGATGTGAAGATTAAAGCTTTGAAAATTTATCCGCAAACCATGCCAGATATGTCAATTGAAACAGTAACATCGGCACCTGGCTCAATTGATTTGATAAAAGGAGAAACGGTTGTTTTAGAGTATACATTCAGTGACCCAATTGAATTTGACAATGCCTTAAGGAGAAAGACTTATTATTCTGATGTTCATCTCCAACCAATATCAGCTAATTCTGAAATACAGTTTGCATTTGATAATGTAGAAACAGGTAATGGATTTGCTACACTAAGGATGAGTATTGGAAGAAAACATAATGTGTCTAAAAAACCTATTGTTAATATAAATGGAATTACTATTGAAGTTCCCGATAATTGGAAAGGTTACGATCAGGCCAACAGAGACGATTTTTTTGGAATGATTGAAATTCCCTTTTCTGCTGTAATTCTTCAAGAAACGAATACGGTAAGCATTACTTTTCCTGATTCGGGAGGAAATGTGAGTTCTTTGGTGTTATCGGTAGAATTATATGATAATGCACCCGATACTGGAATTTTAGCTTCTGCACAAAGTACGGGTAATGCATGTGTGGGACAGTCTAATGGTATTATCACGCTTAATCCGTTGGTAGTTGGCTCATTTGATGTTTCGGTAACGGGAAATGGCGTAAATCATTCAGGTAGTTTTTCTGCCACTTATAATATTGAGAATCTAGCCTCTGGAACTTATACAGTCGTTATTACTTCTCCAACCAATCCTGATGCCAAGACAGAATATGAAATCACCATACCAGAGCCTGAACCATTATCTGTAACAGGTAAATTAAACACTAAAAAGAATAGTGTTACCTATAATTTGAGTGGAAGCGACCGTTATACCATTAATTTTAATGGAGAGGCGTTTACGACCACGGATGCTTCCATAGAATTGTACCTGCAGAAGGGAAGTAATTCCATAGAGATAAAAGCAGGTAAGGATTGCCAGGGGATGTATAAGGACCAATTGTTTCTTAACGAGATTGTAGGGTATCCAAATCCGTTCAATCAGAATTTGACTATCGATTTGGGACTCGAAGACTCAGCCACTTTAAAGATCTACAATACCGTAGGAACACTGGTTTATGAAAACGTACACAACACGACCAATCACCAGATATATTTAGATACAGGCTTCTTGAAGGAAGGCATGTATGTTATAGCTGTGGAAACAGCAGGGATTTCAAAACGAATTAAAGCAATAAAAATTTCAAAATAAAAAAATTATGATAAGACACTATACGTATAAAGGCATTTTATTGATGGCATCAGTAGTAATGTTTAATTGTGGAGGAAGCGATTCAGATGGTGGAGACGGTGCAAACGACAAGGTGCTTCCGCCTGAAGCAGCCAGTTTGGCATTTCCTTTAAAAGATGAAGAGTGTAATCAGGGAAATATTGTATCTCCAACAGAAAGTAATGTAACATTCGAATGGTCTGAGGCAGATAATGCTACAAGTTATACTGTGGTACTTACAAATCTGATTACCAATGAAACCCAGGAGACTACTTCAAACAATACGAGCACCGATATCAAAATATTGCGCGGTACACCATATTCGTGGCACGTGGTATCAAAATCGAACAAGACCACTACAACAGCAACAAGTGAGACCTGGAGGTTTTATAATGCAGGGGAAGGCGTCTCAAATTATGCCCCGTTTCCAGCAGAATTGGTAAGTCCGTCAATGGGAAGTACTACGGTAGGTACTACGGTAAGCCTGCAATGGACAGGAAGTGACATAGATAACGATATAGAAGAATATATGGTCTATCTAGATACTGCGAATCCGCCTACAAACTTACAAGCCACAACGAGTGATACCAGTGTTAATGATATCGCGTTGGCTGCAAGTACGGGTTATTACTGGTATGTTGTTACGACAGATACATACGGAAACAAATCGAACTCCCAGGTCTTTGAGTTTACAACCCAGTAGAATAGACCGTTTAAAATATTAAGACTTAAAATTAATTGCATATCAGGCCCACAGTTCAAATGAATTGTGGGCTTTCGTTTTTTTGGCTAAGTTCCAGATTAGATATAAGATCTGCTCATTTGCATAAATAGTACTAATCGAGTTTCAAAATGGTGTATAAACCATCTAAATTGCTTTTTGCTTTATACGAAAAATGAAAAAGAAAAAGTGGCTAACTACGATTCCATATTTTTAAAGAATATAAATGAAAAAGGAACATAATAAATGTGCTGTTTTTGTTTTTTCTTGGTGTAAGTTACTTGTTCTAATTGTATTAATAGTATTTAAAAAGTAACCTGGCTAGAATAAAAAATAAAGGGATGTGAGTTTGTTATAAAATAATTTGAACTAAATGTTAACCAAATAAGGATATTTTTACCCTAAAATCTCATTTTAAAATCAAATATTTGCTTTAAGCTTATAGTCTACAACTATTAGCAAATTATAAGTCAGACAGGGCTGTTTGATTTTAGAGAAATATAATATTTAAATTAAATTGTAAATGGATTTAAGAAGGACAGGTTTCGTTTTTTTATTGATGGTTATCGGAATAAGTGATTTGTTTTCTCAACAACCTGCTGAAAATATAAATAGTAAACCCCATTATTTTTCAGAGTATAGTGAGAGGTATACTAAAGATCAATTAGCGCCAATACTAGAACCAGCAAAAGTTTTTTATGTTTCAAATAAAGGGAATGATAAGAATGATGGTACTAAAAAATCGCCATTTAAGAGTATTGAAGCTGCGAGAGATGCTATAAGAATCATAAAATCAAGTGGAGGACTTCCAAAAGGGGGAATTCATGTTGTTGTACTTGAAGGAAATTATAAAGTTAACGATGCTATAAATTTCACATCAGAAGATTCAGGAACAAAAGAAGCACCAATTATATATAGAGGCGTTAAGAAAGGTGATGTTGTCTTGTCTGGAGGGCTTGAAGTTAACACGAAAAAGCTGAAAATAGTAAAAAACAAAAAGCTATTAAGCTATTTACATCCAAAAGCAAAAGGAAAAGTGATGAGTATTGATTTTTCTAAAGCCGATGTATCTTCATATTTTAAAGGAGAGGGAAACTATGGACAGATTTCAATGAATGGTTTTTTGCTACAATTGGCACAATGGCCCAATAGGGGTTATAATCATATTAATGAAATTATTGCAGAAGGCCCTACAACACGTTGGTTGAAACCGGGAGAAAAGCCAATGCCTTATACAAAGGAAAACCCAACGGGAGGTAAGTTTAATTTTAAAGAAGACTTATCTAAATTAGTTGTAGATGAGTTTAAACGAACAGGGGACATGAGGGCACATGGCTATTTTCACAATGATTGGTATTTTCAAGATGAACCTGTGGGTAATATAGAAGGAGATGTAGTGCAATTGTTGCATCACACACGCTATGGCATAGTAAAAAAAATAAAAACAGTACCAAGGCGTGTAAAATTGTTTAATGTTTTGGCAGAACTTGATGAACCTGGGGAATGGTATTTTGATAGAAAGGAGCAACGACTTTATGTTTGGCCTATAGAAGGGTTTAAACCTGGTAAGTCAACTTTAACTATCATAGGAGAAGCTGGTGCAGAAGATAAAGAGTCCGTTTTGTTGGCTGAGTTAAAATCGCCTAAGCTACAAGGTTTGCTTAACTTAGAAAATACTGAATTTCTAACATTTCGTGATTTTATAATTGAAAATACAGGCGATTTGGCAGTTTCCATATCAGGGGGGAAATACAACCTTTTAGCGTCGAGTGTGGTGCGTAATGGACTGAACAGAGGTGTTAGCATAAACGGAGGTGAGTACAATGGTATTTCTGGTTGTGATTTTTACGATTTGTATTCCGCATTTAAAATTAGTGGTGGTGATTTTATTTCCCTAAAGTCATGTTACAATTTTGCGACAAATAACGTCATTAAAAATTGTCGATTAAAGGGGTATGGTGTTATTGGACTTTCTGGGGTAGGCATTCATTTTGCACATAATTTATTACATGATATGAATGGAGCAGTAACCTACAAAACCGTTAACTTATTAATGGAATATAATGAGTTTTACAATATAGGTTATGAGATGGGGGATTTTAATGTGGCATATTGTGGTGCACAATGGTATACTATGAATAATGTGTTACGATACAATTTTGTTCACCATCTTATTGAACCAGGAGGGCACCCCATTACAGGATTTAGAAATGATGATAATGGAGCTGGGATGAAGGTTTACGGAAATGTATTTTACAGATCGGGTAGAGGTAGTTGTATTTTTCATGGATTTTTAAATGATTTTCAAAATAACATTAGTATCGATGGGGCTATTATGTGGTGGACACTAAAAAAGCCTATTACACCTGAAGGGATTCAAAAGAAATGGGATGATTTATCAAGGTTTGGGAGTGATTTGCCTAAGGGAGATAAAGGTGATTACATCTATATTATGGAGCAGGTTATAGGAAAGGAAGGCTGGAAAAAAGGAGCTTGGAAAGAAAACTTTCCAGAACTTGAAGCGACTATTAATAAAAATCCATGGGCGCAAACTAATTGTACGGTAAGCGATAATTATGCTTACGATATAAGAAAACCAATCTATATACATGGAGGATCTGGAACAGTAGAGGGATTAGAAAGTAAAAAAGTTGGTCAGTTTAAAGATTTACCTAATGATGAAATTTTTGAATACCCACAGCGTATAAGTTTAGATGCTTTTAAAGATATAGCCGCTTTAGATTTTACGTTTAAAAATGATTTTAAAATTATGGAAGGTTTCAAACCAATTCCTTTTAATAAAATAGGTCTAGAAAAGAGTGCTTTTAGAACAGAAGTCCCAAATAAGAAAGACTACCGCTCTAAAGTTTACAATCATTTTAAAGATGATAAAGGGGGACGCTATAATGCAAAAATTGTAAATGCAAGATACCCCGAACCCAGGTATTTTAAGTAATTAAATCTCAAGTGGTATGTAGTTGTTGCTTGAAAGCATCATACATTCGTCATACTAAATCAGAAGTCATTAATTATTTTATAAAAATTGTCATGTAAACGACAGATATGTTGACCTGTCGTTTACATGAATTAATATTGTTCAAAAAGAAAATCAATTATAACTTATGAAAGTGTCCTTGAATAGATTTATGGATTTTAACATGCGCATTCGGCTGGCTTTTATAATAGTGGTTTTCCAATCATTCATTTCATTTAGTCAAGATTTACCGAAAAATTCATGGCAATCTTCACGAGTTTACTATAATAAGGAAAATAAGCTTATTTATACCTCAGATAAACAGTTGAACAGAATCCCGGATTTTAGCTATGCTGGCTATAAAAATAGCGAGGTTCCAATTCCAAATATACCAGTAGTATACACTATAAAACCCATAGAAGGGGATAATACAAATCATATCCAAAAAGCCATAGATAGTGTGGGCAAAATGCCTCTAAACGAGCATGGGTTTAGAGGAACACTATTATTGAAAGCAGGAAGCTATAGCGTTTCTGGAACCATTTATATCAAATATAGTGGTGTGGTTGTAAGAGGAGAAGGAGATGGTGAAAACATTTCGAAAAATACTGTTATAAATGCTATTGGAAACACACCAGAAAATAGAACAATACTTATTGCTGGAGGTAACAAAAATTATAGGTTAGATGACGATTGGGAGTGGGGGTCGCGCTCATTTATTACTAGTGATTTTGTTCAGGTCGGTTCACATGAATTTGAAGTTGAGAACCCATCACTATATAAAAAAGGCGATCATATTGTTATAAAGCATCCTTGTACTCAAAAATGGTTAGAAGTTAATGAATGGGGAGTAAATAATGATAAAACCAAGTTTTGGCATGAAGGTGAATTGCCTATAGTCTACAACAGATATATAAAAAAAATAGAAGGTAATAAAATAACGATTGATGCTCCCGTATTCAATCATTTAGACAAGTCATTATCCAGAAGTTTTATTTATAAGTATAATAGAAAAGGTCTGTTAACCAATATAGGCATAGAAAACCTAAGAATTGATATACATACGCTAGGAAGAAACGATATTAAAAACCATGCGGAAAATGCCATTGCTTTGAGGCAAATAGAAGATGCCTGGGTGAAAAACTGTACCATGCTACACTTTTGGAAATCTGGAGTTGTAACAGAAACAGCTTTTAGAATTTCAGTTATTGATACTAAGGCATTACAGCCCTATGGCGTTGTAACAGGTGGACAACGGTATAACTTTAATGCGTCAAACTATTCACAACAAATATTATTTTATCATTGTCATGCTTCTAATAGCAGGCATGCCTATGTGTCTAACGGACGGTCTACGGTATCTGGCGTAGCTGTCGTTGAATGCACGTCTACGAAATCTTATACGGCAAGCGAAGGTCATCAGAAATGGAGTCAGGGACTTTTGTTTGACAACTTAAATGAAATAGAGACTCGTTCAGAATCAGAGGGAGGAAATAGAATTATGGGGTTTTATAATAGAGGTAACTGGGCCAATGGACACGGTTGGTCCACGGTGCATTCCGTATTATGGAATTGCAATGCCCGAGGTAAAGCCATATCTGTACAAAAGCCACCTACAGGTCAGAATTATGCTATAGGCTGCTTTGGAGTTGTATCTGGTAAAGGACCATTTAAAGGTCCTATAGGCTACATTGAAGGAAGCAATAAAAAAGAACTGTATCCCAAGTCTCTGTTTAAGGCGCAGTACAGAGAGCGTACTGGTAAGGAATTTGATGTATTAAAAACTTATGACACCTCTTTTTAAACAGATTTAAGTGTTACAAAAGTTTTCTCTTTTCCATATCTTAGTACCAACGTAGCAAATGATATGGGACGTATACATTTATTTGAATTTGAAGATCAAAAATGGTTTCCCTCTTTTTTAAGAAACTATGGAACGGATTTTTTACAGTTTTTGTCAAACAAGACTAAATTGTACAAACCCATTGTTCCAATTATTAAAAAAGCTTTAAAGGAAAGTGGTACCAATCAAATTATAGACCTTGGTTCTGGAGGTGGTGGCGGATTAATTTGGTTAAACTCGGAACTAAAAAAGGATGTCCCAGATTTAAAAATAATACTCACAGACTTCTATCCTAATATTTCAGCATTTGAATTCACAAAAAATCAAGCTGATAATTTTGAATTTATAGAAAAACCTATTGATGCCAGAGAAGTTCCCATAGAGTTGAAGGGCTTAAGAACTCAGTTTTTGTCATTGCATCATTTTAAACCACCAGAAGCCAGGCAGATTTTACAAAATGTGATTAATTCAAACAGCTCTATTGCTGTTTTTGAAGCCCAGGAAAGGAGTTTGCCAAGTATTATAGCGATGTTGTTTTCTCCATTAAGCGTGCTTTTTGCGACACCTTTTATTCGTCCATTTAAATTTGGTAGAATCGTTTTTACATACTTGATCCCCATAGTGCCCTTATTTGTATTGTGGGACGGTGTTGTTTCTTCGCTTAGAACATATTCAGTAAAGGAAATGAATACACTTGTTAAAAACTTGGATAAAAAAGAATCTTATAACTGGGAAATTAATAAGGTGAAATCTGGATCAGGGGTAGTACTTTATTTATTAGGAACAAAAAATCGAGATGAGTTCAATACATAAAACACCCAATTGACAGAAGAGCAGTACATTTTAGAATTAAGACTAAAAATTGAAAGTTATTCTCCAATTTCAGATGAGTCATGGTCTTTGATTGAATCCATAGTGACCTTTAAAGCTTTGGAAAAGGACGACATATTATTAAGAAATGGACAGATAGCAAAAAATGTCTACTTTGTCTGCAAAGGCGCATTAAGAGCTTATGTTACAGATTATGATGGAAATATTTACACCAAGAATATTTTTCTGGAAAATGATTTTGCAGGCTCTAAGGTTTCATATCTTTTAGCTAAACCATCTAAATTTGCTTTAGAAGCCTTAGAAGATACGCTCCTTATTAGTCTTAATTATAAAAAATACCGAAAATTCATTGACGATAATATAGATTTAAAAAATTTCTATATCGCCTATTTGGAGAAAAACTGGGTTCTGGATAAAGAACCAAGAGAAGTTTCGTTGGTCATGGAAAATGCTACCGATAGGTACATAAAATTACTTAAAAATCATCCAAATATTGATGAAAGAATACAGAAACTGCATATTGCTTCTCATTTAGGTATTACGCCTACGCAATTAAGCAGGATAAGAAAAAACATAAAGAAAAAAGACTGAATCAACATATGTAAAGGCGTAGCTTTATAACACATTTTACTTTTGTTATATAAATAAAAATAAAAGATAAAATGGGTTTAATAGATCATTTAAAGTGGCGATATGCTACCAAAAAGTTTGATGCTGCTAGAAAAGTTTCTTCAGAAGATTTAGAAAAAATAAAAACGGCAATTCAATTGTCGGCTTCCTCTTATGGCCTCCAGTTATACAAAGTTTTAATAATTGAAGATAATAAGTTAAGAGAACAATTAAAATTAGCTTCTTATGGGCAGAGTCAAATCACCGAGGCTTCTCATGTAGTCATTTTTTGTAATTACACGACGGTAACAGAAAAACATATTGATACGTACTTTACCATAAAATCTGAGGTAGAGCAAACAGATATTTCAGTTTTTCAAAGGTATTCAGATTTTATTAAAGCAGATATTTTAAATAGGTCAGATTTAGAAAGGAATAAGTGGAGCTCAAACCAAACGTATATTGCCTTAGGAAACTTATTAAATATATGCGCCGAACTCAAAATAGATGCTTGTCCAATGGAAGGTTTTGAAGCAAAAAAATACAATAATATATTAAACCTGAAAGAGCAAGGATTGAATGCATCTGTTATCGCAGCTATTGGTTATCGTTCTAAAGAAGATAAATCACAATATCACAAAAAGGTGAGAAAACCTTTTGAAGAATTGTTTTTATAAAAACTATGAAAACAAATATTTTGATAGAAAATGAATAATTATATCGTATTATTTTTAGCATTTATTGGTGGCGTATTTTTAGCCATGCAAGGTGGGCTCAATGCTCAATTAGGTGTTTTGTTAAGAAATCCTTTGCTGGCAAGCCTCATCGCGTTTTTTAGCAGTACTATTTTTGCACTGCTTTTTCTGGTATTCAACCTTAAATCGGTACCTACTCTACTACAAATAAAAGAAGTGCCATTTTACCTGTGGTTTTTAGGCGGTTTTTTTAGTGTAGTGGGCATAAGTTTATATTATTATACCATTCCCAAAATAGGAATCTCAACCATGATTTCCATTGGGCTGTGTGGACAATTAATTTTTGCAGTAATTGCAGGGAATTATGGTTGGTTAAATTTACCTGTAGAACCAATAACAATAAAAAGAATATTGGGTATGCTGTCCATGATTTTAGGAATTACATTAATTAATTTTAAATGAATAGTATCAAATCAAATATTGAAAACCTGACCTCACTTTGGCAAACGGTCAGTCAGCCTTTTAAAGCCTATTTCGAAGAGAAAGGTTTTGAATACAGTTTTGTTGAAAACTCCGAATGGCCGAACAGATTGTGGTTTAACAAAGATATCGATGAACATCTGGTATCCCTTGTAAAGAATAAAGTAAGGTCTTTTTCTTCAAACATGATCGTACCTTATTGTGATATTTATAAGAGTGATTCGTTTAAATTATTGGAGCAAAATGACTTTCATCTTAAATTCGAACAAATAGGAATGACATTAAAAACAAATAGTTTGTTTAAGGGGGTAGGTGATTTAAAATTGCTAAAAGTCACCACTAAAAAAGAATTTGAATTATGGAGTACTTTGTTTAAAAGGTCTTTTGGATATTTTATTAATCCAGAATTATTAAAGATGTCATATAAACTTGTTAGTTATTATATAGCTTATCACCAAAAAGAGGCCGTAGGGACAGGGATTCTGTTTAATACAGGCGATGTTTCTGGTATCCATGCAGTCGGTATAGTACCAGAACAGAGAAGACGCGGTTATGCGGAACGTACTATGAAGCTTTTAATAAACGAAGCCATTACAATGAATTACAAATATGTAACCTTACAAGCATCAGACATGGGAAAGAATCTATACCTTAAATTGGGGTTTAAGGAGCAATTCAAGATAAAAAATTACATTTTACAGAAATGATATAGTTAATTTTATTGTGCTATTACAAAATCACCATTGCTTTCATTAGCAGGAAATACAATAAAAAAGAAGGTAAGCAAGAATCGGGTTTTATGAGTTTTTAAGGCACGATAATTTTGTATCATAAAATTTAAGGAAATGACAGAGCAAGCACAGATTAATTATAATCGCATAGCCAAAGCCATAGATTATATTAAGGTAAATTTTAAGAAGCAGCCTTCTTTAAACAATATTGCAGAAAGCGTACATCTAAGTCCACACCATTTTCAACGTTTATTTACAGACTGGGCGGGAGTGAGTCCAAAAAAGTTTATGCAGTATATTAGTATAGAATATGCCAAGCGATTGCTAAAAGATAAACAAGCAACATTATTTGATACAGCATACGAGACTGGTTTTTCTGGGACAGGTCGCTTACATGATTTGTTTGTCAATATTGAAGGAATGACTCCAGGGGAATTTAAGAATGGAGGAGAAAACCTTTTTATAAACTATAGTTTTGCTGAAAGCCCATTTGGAAATATTATCGTAGCCTCCACAAAAAAAGGCGTGTGTTATATGGCTTTTTTTGAGAATAAAAAAGAAGCATTCTCAAAGCTAAATAACCATTTTCCAAATGCTAACTACTATCAAGTTGTGGACATCATGCAGCAAAATGCGTTGTTTATTTTTCAGAATGATTGGAGCAAACTCAATAATATAAAGCTACATTTAAAAGGAACACCGTTTCAATTAAAAGTGTGGGAAACTCTTTTAAAAATTCCAAGAGGTGGTTTATCTACTTATGGCTCAATTGGAAATGAAATAGAGAAACCCAAAGCTTCCAGGGCCATAGGAACGGCCATAGGGAGTAATCCTGTTGCATTTATAATTCCTTGTCATCGTGTTATTAAGTCAACAGGTGAAATCGGGGGGTATATGTGGGGAAACACTAGGAAGTCTGCAATAATTGGCTGGGAAGCCGCAAAAATGGGAGTGTAGGTGGAAAATTTAATTTCAAATATAGAGGCGATAAATTGGGACGAAGTTGAAGCAAATATGCATGAAAAAGGATATGCTATTGTTCCAAAGTTCCTTTCAGATAGATTATGTCAAGAGCTTAAAAGCTTGTATAAGAATAATACAGGTTATAGAAAAACGGTCGTGATGGAACGTTATCGTTTTGGTTTAGGTGAGTACAAATATTTTGATTATCCGTTACCAAAAACAATCCAGATATTAAGGGAAGAGATCTATCCAAAGTTGGTACCAATAGCTAACCTATGGATGAAGGTTTTAAAAATAGACAGACAATTCCCAACCACATTTAATGAATTACAGCAGCAATGTCGTGATAACAACCAATTAAAACCAACAGCTTTGATTTTAAAATATGGCAAAGGAGGTTTTAATACTTTACATCAAGATTTATACGGCGATGTATATTTTCCGCTCCAAACAGTTTTTTTTCTAAATGAACCAAATATTGATTATAATGGAGGGGAATTTGTATTAACACAGCAAATACCAAGGGCACAATCTAAAGTCACAGTGCTACAGCCCAAAAAGGGAGATATGCTTATTTTTACTACTAATTTCAGACCCCAAAAAGGAACCAAGGGCTACTATAGAATAAATATGAAACATGGTGTAAGCGAATTGCATAGTGGGGAAAGGCATACCCTGGGGATTATTTTTCATGATGCTATAAGTTAATAATGATAAAGCATATCGACATTTCTGATACTGATTTGAGGTTAAAAATAAAAGCAAAGCAGATTCTTTTTGGAGGCCATAATAACTTAAAGATTTATGGTTATTTGAATTGTAAATCAGGCAAGCGGATGAAACGAAAGAACCGTATATTTTTCTCAACAGAAAAAGAAGCATTAAAAAATAATTTTCGACCTTGTGGACATTGTATGAGAGTAGCATATAAGAAATGGAAAGATGAAGTTGTTTGATATAAAAATAGATGAAACAAAGAATTTGCTTCCTAAGGATGGAACAGTGAATTATTACGGTAAATCCTTTAAAGAAAAGGAAGCAGATCATCATTTAAAAGAACTGTTGGATACCATTGCATGGAGAAACGACGAAGCTATTATTTATGGTAAGAAAATAATAACCAAGCGCAAAGTAGCCTGGTATGGAGACAAGCCTTTTGAATATACGTATTCGAATACAACGAAACAAGCGTTAAACTGGACAAAGGAATTATTGGAATTAAAAGTAAAAGTAGAAAGCATAACTGGTGAAACTTTTAATTCGTGTTTACTAAACCTTTATCATAACGGAAACGAAGGCATGGCTTGGCACAGTGATGCAGAAAAAGATTTAAAAAAAAATGGAGCCATAGCATCTTTAAGCTTTGGAGCAGAACGAAAATTTGCTTTTAAACATAAAAAAACAAAAGAGAAAATTAGTTTAATATTAGAACATGGCAGTTTAATGGTCATGAAAGACATGACACAAACCTATTGGTTGCACAGACTACCTCCAACTAAATTAATACAAACCCCTAGAATAAATTTAACCTTTAGGACGATACTTCTCAATTAGTAATATTTTATACATTTACGAGTTCTAAACCAGTAAAAATTCTTTAGAAGAAAATAATAGAGACAACGTTTGGTTTGTTAATTATTTACAGAGAAGTAGGTAAAATAATATATGAAGTCATCAGGGATCAAGAAAAAGAAATTTTCAGAACTATTTGACAAATACTATAAAAGACTTTTTAATTATTCATTCAAGGTAGTTAAACAAAAAGACATTGCCGAGGAGCTAGTGCAAGAAACTTTTATTAAACTTTGGGAAAACATTGAAAAGATTAATAAAGACGAGCGTTCTATAGAATCTTATCTTATTAAGGTTTTGAAAAACAAAATTATAGATAATTACCGAAAAGATCAAACTAAAGAAAAGCACATTAATCTATATAAACTGAATACTGAATTTGTAACGGATATTGATAGCAAATGGGACTTGCAAAAAGAAATAGACAATACGTATGCTTCATTACAACCAAAAACTGCTGAAATATTCAAATTATCCAGAGACAAGGGGTTGACTTACCAGGAAATAGCGTCTTTAAAGAACATGTCAGTGAAAACTGTGGAGTCCCATATTTCAAAGGCTTTACGGGTTTTTCGAAATAAACTTCAAGACTATTTTTAAAAATAAATAGGGTACTACAGTCTGGCAAACGTCCTTTAATAAACACCTTATTATGGAGGACAATAGCATTCAAGAAGCAGATATTTGGGCTTATATTACTAAAAGTGCAGATGAATCTACCAGAATAAAAATTGAAAACTGGAAACAATCACATGATTTTGATGAAAATTTATTCAATTCAATCGTTAAGCTTTATGATGTTACCGAGAAAAATCCATATGAAGATGTCATTGATATAGAAACTGCAAAAGCCAAGTTTTTTACTTCTGTTGAGCCAGGGTATAAAAAAGATTTCAACATTAAAAACTATATGAAATATGCAGCAGTCATTGTATTTTTTATTGCTATTGCAGGAATCGCTTATCAAAACTTATCTACTCATAGGATTACCATAGAAACGACCTATGGAGAAGAAAAACAAATCACCCTTTCAGATGGTTCGGTCGTTTGGTTGAATGCTGTAAGTAAAATTTCTTATGAAGAAAAATCACCCAGAACCATTCAACTAAATGGCGAGGCATTCTTTGAGGTCGCAAAAGATAAAGCAGACCCCTTTACGGTTGAGACACCAGATCATGTTATCGTTAAAGCCTTGGGAACCAGTTTTAATGTTAAAGCTTACCCTAAGAACACTTATTTGGAAACGGTACTATTAACAGGAAAAGTCGAAATAACTTCCAAAACCTATTTTAAAGAGAAGATCATAATGCTTCCTAATGATAAGATTAGAATAGATAAAGCAGATGGTTTGCCTCTAAAAACAGTTATAGAAAACGAGCAAACGGTCTTAGCCTGGAGAGAAGGTAAGATTCGGTTTGAGAATACGACATTTAAAGATATTGCTAATGAGCTGAGCAATCAACTGAATGTGAAACTTGTGTTTGAAAACGAAAAGATTGCTAAGTCAAAATTCACAGCTGTATTCGATAAATCTACATCAATAAAAAACATTTTAGAAGTTTTAAAGATGTCTAAAGAATTCAATTATAATCAAAATAAAGAAACAAATGAGTGGATGATAGAATAAAATAAAAAAGTGGGAAAATTGCCGCTTTCCCACTTAAACGTGTCAATGTAACCAATCGCCTAAGATTAGTATTAATTAACAACATTCAAATTTATGAAAATAAAACAAATTGCTGTTTCATTTAAATCGAAACAGTTTTCTAAAAGAAGTATTTTTTTAATGAAACTTTCATTTTATCCAATATGCTGTATACAACTTGTTGCTCTCAACAGCTTTTCCCAAAATAAAGAACCCCTAAATTTAAACAATGCTTCTTTAAAATCAATTCTCAATCAAATAGACTATGGAGAAATAAAACAAATCACCCTTTCAGACGGTTCGGTTGTTTGGTTAAATGCTGTAAGTAAAATTTCTTATGAAGAAGAATCTCCCAGAACCATTCAACTAAATGGCGAGGCATTCTTTGAGGTGGCAAAAGATAAAGCAAACCCCTTTACGGTTGAGATACCAGATCATATTACCGTTAAAGCTTTAGGTAGCAGTTTTAATGTTAAAGCTTACCCTGATAACAGCTATTTGGAAACGGCGCTATTAACGGGAAAAGTCGAAGTAACTTCCAAAACCTATTTTAAAGAGAAGATCATAATGCTTCCTAATGATAAGATTAGAATTAATAAAGCAGATGGCTTAGCACTAAAAGCAGTTATAAAAAACGAGCAAACGGTTTTAGCCTGGAAGGAAGGGAAAATTCGGTTTGAGAATATGACATTTAAAGATATTGCTAATGAGCTGAGCAATCAACTAAATGTGAAACTTGTGTTTGAAAACGAAAAGATTGCCAAGTCAAAATTCACAGCTGTATTCGATAAGTCTACATCAATAAAAAACATTTTAGAAGTTTTAAAGATGTCTAAAGAATTCAATTATAATCAAAATAAAGAAACAGATGAGTGGATGATAGAATAAAATAAAAAAGTGGGAAAATTGCCGCTTTCCCACTTAAACGTGTCAATGTAACCAATCGCCTAAGATTAGTATTAATTAACAACATTTAAATTTATGAAAATAAAACAAATTGCTGTTTCATTTAAATCGAAACAGTTTTCTAAAAGAAGTATTTTTTTAATGAAACTTTCATTTTCGATTTACCTAATATGCTGTATACAACTTGTTGCTCTCAACAGCTTTTCTCAAAATAAAGTAACCCTAAATTTAAACAACGCTTCTTTAAAATCAATTCTCAATCAAATAGAATCACAAACCGATTATAGTTTTGTATTTAATAACGACGATATAAATATTCAGCAAACATTTAGCATCGATGTTCAGGAAAAAGACATCACCTTAACGATCGGTTTATTGTTTCAGAATACACAAATTAAATACAAGTTTAAAAATGAACTTATCATTCTAACTAAACAAAAACAACAAAGTGAAAAATATACTATAAGTGGCACTATAAAAGATATTACTACGGGTGAGACCTTGCTTGGAGCCAATGTTATTGTAAAGGGAGAAAATAAGGGAGCAACATCCAATGAATATGGATTTTATTCTTTAACACTACCTGAAGGGCATTATACTTTGCAGATTTCCTATTTGGGTTATACGACCACAGAAGAGGTCATTGAATTGAATAAAGATTTAAAACGAAATTTTGAACTACAGCCCTCATCAAATGAGTTGGATGAAGTTATAATTACTTCTGAGACAAAAAGTAAGAGTCAGGTGTATAACGTTTTATCGGGCGTAAACAATTTAAAGGTAACAGATATTAAACAACTGCCTGCATTTTTTGGTGAACCAGATATAAACAGGGCAATACTCACGCAACCAGGTGTTACTTCGGTAGGAGAAGGTACGGCAGGTTTTAATGTAAGAGGCGGTAATATAGATCAAAACCTTGTTTTACTTGACGAAGCTCCGTTATATATATCGTCACATTTGTTCGGATTGTTTTCTGTAGTAAATGCAGATGCCATAAAAGATGTAACCTTATATAAAGGAGGTATTCCTGCAAGATATGGAGGTAGAGCTTCTGCCGTATTAGATATTCGCCAAAAAGAAGGAAATACAAAAGAGTTTAAGGGGGAAGGAGGTTTGGGAACTATATTTTCTCGTCTTACTGTTGAAGGGCCTTTAATAAAAGAAAAACTAAATTTTCTTGTCTCGGGCCGTAGGTCGTACTTTGATATATTTTTTCCGCTAGGAGGAGAAGACTTGGATGGTACTAAACTGTTTTTTTATGATTTGAATACCAAACTATCATGGCACATAAATGATAATAATAAACTGTTCGTGTCTGGTTATTTTGGAGCTGATGTAACAAAGTTAGAAGATACCGTAAGTGAGGAAAGTGCTAATGGCGGAAGTTCCAATGAACCAGATGCATCTATTGATTTTAGATGGAAGAATGCTACTGCGACCATACGATGGAATCATCTTTTTTCAGATAAACTATTCATGAATTTGTCTACGATCTATAGTAGCTATAAATATTCGTTTGTATCTCAAAATGATAATGGAGGGTTTATTCCTAATGCCCAAAGTTTTAAGTGGAATTCTGGAGTGGAAAATTGGATAATAAAACCCGATTTTACTTATTATACAAATCCTAATACAAAAATGAGATTTGGAATAAATAGTACCCTGTATAAATTTATCCCAGCAAACTTATCTAGTGCAGAAACTGGTTTAAGTCCTGAAAGTCTCGATGTAGACAGAGGTATAGAAGTGGCACCTTATTATGAAATAGAAAAAAAATGGGATAAATTATCTTTTAATATGGGTATCCGATATTCTTGGTTTGGAAACATAGGCCCTAATACAGTTTCGGTTTATAATCCTGATTTTCCTTTGACAGTAAACACCATTACAGACACGAAAACATATAAAAAAGGAGATATCGTTAAAAGCTATTCTGGGTTTGAGCCCCGTTTTTCTTTGAAGTATGATCTAAGCGATCGAAAAGCATTCAAAATAGGGTATAACAGAACATTTCAATATATCCATTTAATATCTAACACTGCAGCTGTATTGCCCTTTGATATATGGAAACCTTCGGGGACTTATATAAAACCACTGGAAGTAAATCAGATATCGGGTGGTTATGCATATGATACACCGAACAAAAAATATAACCTATCTATAGAAGGGTATTATAAAACGCTCAAAAATTTTGTAGAGTATAAAAATGGCGCCGATTTATTTATTAACGAAAATATAGAAACACAATTGCTCCCAGCAGAGGGGTATGCTTATGGCTTAGAATTAGGAGGCTATAAAAATAAGGGGAAACTAACGGGGAGTTTTAATTATACCTATTCTGTTTCCAAAAGAAAAACAATAAGTGCGTATGGTATAGATAACATAAATAACGGAAAGTACTACCCTTCAAATTATGATAGACCTCATCTTCTAAATATAAATGTGAATTATGATCTTGGAAAGAAGTGGGATTTGGGAACTTTCTTTACGTATCAAACAGGAAGACCCTATACAGTACCTACTGGTAGGTTGATTATTGACGGGAGTCCATATTTGACCTATTCTGATAGGAATGCCTTTCGAATTCCTGATACCCATAGATTGGATGTTTCTTTTACTTATAAACCAATAGGGAACCCTAATACGAAATGGCAGGGTAGTTGGAACTTTGGACTTTATAACGTATACGGGAACCCGAATGCTTTTTCTGTATTTTCAACCTTTCAGAATAACCAATTAAAAACGTTTAAATTTTCGGTATTAGGAGTCCCGATTCCTTTTATAGCGTATAACTTCAAATTCTAAATCATATGAAATCTATATATAAAATAGCAATATATTTTTTAATGTTACTCATGTTAACGAACTGCGTGAGTGAAATCCCGAACCCATCTAATTTCGAGCCCCAAGTATTTATTTCAGGCTTTCTTACAGATGGAACAGAGTATGTTACTATTAAAATACAACGAACCGTTCCAGTAGATAATCAGAGTTTGGACCCCATAAATGATGCTCAAATTTCATTATATACAAAAGACGCTTTAGGCAACAGTGAATTAATTACTAATACTTTCAATGTCACTAATGGAACATATCGAAGTTCTGAAATGATTACCTCCATTTTTGGTAACAGTTATTGGGTAGAAATACAATTGGCAGACGGTACTTCTTTTAAATCTGATGAAGAAGTTTTAAAAGAAGAGGTTATTATAAATGATTTGGAGATAACGAACACTCTTAATCGAGTTGTTTTTTCGGATCCTGTTGATGATACCAATTTTTATTTGATTAATTTTCTGTTTTTTAGAAATGGTTCGTTAGACCTTAAAATAAATGAGCTGTCCAATGATGTTCTTTTTAATGGCAATGCCAACGCTATTTTTGATTCAACAGAGTTTTTAGTAGGAAACCCACAAGAAGTACGTGTAAGTATTTCAAATCTTAATTTCAATACGTATCAATATTACCTGAATCAATTTGCTCAATTTGAAAACCAAATAACAAATGCAGGAAGTGAAGATGATCCTGGTCAGTTGTTCTTGCCGCCTCCTGCTAATTTAACAGGAAATATAATGAATATAACTGCAAATACCAGGGCGCTTGGTTTTTTTGGAGTACATAGTACAACTCAATTTATTAAGAATTTTTAAAACTTAAAGAAAATATAACACTCAAACATTTATGACCTCATGATATTTAATTATTGTGAGGTTTTACATGTTGTTAGTTTACAATATCTAGAGTGTAGTTATTCACTTAAATATTGATTGGGTATGTTTTTAGAAGAATATTTAATACCATACGCTTTTTCTGTTAGTTTTTCCACTACTACAGAAATCGTCTTTTCGTCTCTATGCATTTGAGGTAAAAGCCCAAACATAGCATAGCTTATGGGGTTTATTGACGGAATTAAGGTTTCCCAGGAAAAACCTTTTCCCCAAATGATGCCTTGTATTGTGTAACTCAGATCTGGATTATGGGATAGCAAAAGATCCAACATGTCGATGGAATTGTTATTATTTTGGTTGACCGTATGAAAAATAGGGGTTTGACCACCGAAACCATTTTCATCAGTACCTGCTTTAACGTTTATATCTATGCCGTATTCAATTAAAACCTTAGCGCATTCAACATGATTAAACTCGGCACATAAATGAAGTAGGGAAGCCTCTTTTAAAGGCGTGTAGGCGCATTCTAGGCTTATTTTATCGTGAATAATTTTAGGGTTTGAAGCAAGGTGTTTTTTTAGTTCTGGTGCATTATCAGTTAAAACGGCGAGTAAAGGGGCATTTTCAAATTTAAGCCCATATTCAATAAATAATTCTACGCATGCTTTAAACCTTGGACTTCGTGTATACATACCAACCATTAGGTCAATTAGCAATTTCCCCTGGTGTTCTGAATTTGAATCCAATCCTTTTTCAAAACAAGCCTTAATTCCTTGAACGGAATGAAGCTCAATTTGGTAGGCTATTTCTTTGAACAAGTCCATTTTTTGAAATAATCGTTATAATATATCAACAGAATAAAAAGAATCCTGTTGTTTTAAATCAATCCAAAGCATTTTTGGTAACAAACCACCTCCAGCCAATAATAGCCATTTGCAGTTTACTTGCTTTAGCTAGATCTAATTGTTGTTTAGAATAACTAGGTAAGATTAGTTTATTAACCTTCGCTAAAAATTTAAATACTTGCTTTTGCATTTTATAAAAATAGTAAAACTTATTCTAGACTAAGTTTTACTTTTAGAAAAATCATAATATAATTGAGATAATAACGAGTACGATATCAATTATAAGTTTGGCAAGTGTGATCATATTTTTAGGTTTTATAGGTTATTAAATAAGTTATACATATCAATGTTTTTTTAAGATATATATTTACCCATATGTTTGCCAAACGTTTTAATGAAAATCAATGAAATTGAATATGGATTTGTAAGTAATATAATTATTTTGATTGTTTTATTTGAGTGACTTCCTACATTAAAGTTTTGTTTTGTAATTATTAATCGTCATTTTTGTTTCATAATAAAACAATTGTAGGGGCATTTTTCTTTCTTTTTTAATTTCTAAGGCAAAATTTTTTAAAAAAAATATGTTTTTTATCAATTTCATCTTTTTAAAATTGTAAAGCATAAAAAAAGACACTCAGTTTTGAGTGTCTTAAAAAGATTTAGTTTTTATTGCTTTTTACTCTTTTCGGGTAGTAATTTCTACAGCCCCGTTTTTTGCTTTCTTACTATATTTTTTAATGATGATACCTTTCTATTTAAAGTTTGATAAGTTAGATTGAGCGATACCAATTTTAAGCCTCTTCCCATTGTCGTAATATGAAATGGCTATTGGGGCTATTGGGCCTTTGGAATCGACATTATAGTTATAATTGCTTGTGTATTCTGTTTTGGCATTAATTTTTATAGAAATAATTTTCCCTTCATCATTGCGTTTTACATTAGAAAATTTAATGGTAATGCCTTTTTCTTTTAAATACTTTATAGAATGTTCTAAACTTTTATCACTGTAATCATTTTTAATTATATAAGAATTTTGTTTGTCAAGATGTTTTACTGATCCATAAGTAGGGTCTCCATGCTTATTAATTCCGTGGCTTTGAATAGAGTTTGTTCTTGGGTTGTACTTAATAACTAAGGAACGGTCTGGAGTTGTTGTAACCCCTTGCATCATTCCTTTTTTACCAATTTTATATGAATATATTGGTATACCATTAGATTTTTGCTCCGATATTTCAAAATTAAAAATAACATCGTATTTTTCTTTTAGAAGCTTCTTTTTGGTTATAAGTTCAGAGATAGTTGTATGCTTATCAATTCTAATTTCAATTAAATCTTGATTACCAATATTTCCTTTTTGGGCTTCAATAAAGTCTAATGTGTTAATATTGAATTTGTTTTTAGAATATTTGATGAGTATTGTTTTAATAGGTCTACCAGAAGCTATCCGGTAGGTACCTTCTGTACCATTTTTATTAATTGTAAAGTATATGGTAGTGATTAGATTATGAGTATTTCTTTTTAAGTTTTTAAGGTTAAAATCATAACCTTTACTTTTAAGCTCAGCCTCAAAAGTTTTAAGTTTTGCATCAGTGAAATCATTATAAATTAAAAACTTTTCAATACCATCTTTGTTTAAATCTTTCTGAATGGATGTATTGTTGTTTTGTAAATTTGGAGCCTCCACATAAACTTCCTCAGTATTAAAACTCACTAAAAATAGAGTTAGCAAAGGAATTACAAAGGCATACTTTATTAAATTAATTTTTTTAGATTTTGATTTGTGTAGCATAACGATTCGTTTTTTGATTAATGAATTATAAAAATGATTACTTAAAGCCATTTGATGAGATGGCATACTTGTTTTTAATAGTGTGGTTTGATAACTTTTTTTGCAATTGAATTTTTGCTGCGCATTTTGATCTGCGACAAACTCTAAATTTTGCTTCACATCCTTGCTATATAACCATACAAATGGGTTGAACCAAAGTACAATACAAGAAATTTGGGCTAACAGGATGTCTACAGAGTGGTATTGTGTTACATGTACTTTTTCGTGTGTAATAATTTGGTCTAATTCAGTTTTGTTAAATTGATTTGGATTATAAACGATCCAATTGAAAAAGGAAAAAGGAGAAACATAAGTATTTATTTTTACATACTTAAACGAACCTTGTTTTTCACTTTTATTTTTTGAAATTAATGTAAATAATGACACCAGTTGTATAATAAAACGACAAGAAAAGAAAAACACTCCTGCTAAATAGACAACAGGGAGATAGTTTAAGATATTAAAAGGTTTTTCCACATTATCAACTATAAAGGTGCCCCCACCTAAACTATAATTTTCAAGAATATTAGGAACATATTCAATATAAATAGGAATCACAAAACAAGGAATACCAAATGAGCTTATTAAACCCATAAGAAGAAAGCTCCTATTTGATTGAAAAAAAGTATCGCGTTGTAATAAAATTTTATAAACGAGATAAAAAATAACAACGACAGAACTAACTTTTAATAAATATTCCATAGTTATTTATTTTTTTCAATTAACTCAATAATTTCTTTTAGTTCTTTAACGCTAATTTTTTCTTCCTTCGCAAAAAAGGATACCATATTTTTATAAGAGTTGTTAAAATAATGTCCAATAGCTAAATTCATAAACTTTTTCTTGTAATCTTCTTTACTAACAATAGGGTAGTATTGATGCGTCTTACCATAAGCATTATAAGAGACATATCCCTTTTCTTCTAAATTTCTAATAATGGTAGAAAGTGTATTATAATGCGGTTTGTCATTTTTGATTTCAGCAAGTACATCTTTAACAAAAGCTTTTTCTAGCTTCCATAAAATATGCATAATCTCTTCTTCCTTGTTTGTTAATTTTTCCATCGAATATCTACTTTTTTCTTTCCTCAAAAGGGAAATCTAATTACTTATGTTGTTGTAAGCCAGGTCTAATTTTTTAATCTAAAACAAACGTATAACTATTTTTATAGTTATACAACTAAAATAATAGTTTTTTAACTAAATTTTTAGTTTTGTGATTTTCAATAAAAAGAACATAAAAAAAGACACCCTATAGAGAGTGTCTTAATTTACCATTATATTAAACGTTTTATTGTTTTTTAGGATTGGTTAATGCATGCTCATGTGTGGTTATAACAACTTTATCTTTTAAGCTTTTTAAAGTTTTTATATTTTCTGGAATTAAACCTTCAAAGTTAAAATCTTTATATTCTTTTCCATCTACTATAACTAATGGAGGAAGTGTAAATACTCTGGGGATGCCATCCACATAGAAAAATACGTTTTTTGTTTTTTTATGCTCTCGTATTTCTAAATAATTTTTTTGGTTACTTATAATATCGTTACTCTTTAGCTTTTTGCTTAATTCTCCCAACTCGTAGGGAGTGGACTTTGTCCCATTTATAAAGATAGTTTCTTTGTGATCCTTGAATTTTCGCATTACCCTATTCGTATTTACATTGAAACATTGTAAAAGTAAAGTTCCGATTCTTCTGGGGTATTTCCCTATTTCGTAATGTAGCACATTTTTACTTGAATTATCTTTTTGTAAAGAAATCCTTAAATATGTGCTGTGACTTATGAGTGGTAGATCAATAGAGTTCTTCTTAGAAAGCATTGTAACAATATCTTTTCCTCGATAATGTGGGCAGTTTAATATCATGACAATTGGAGAAATTGGATAAGGGCGGGAAGACCCCATACTATAAATATCAGATCTGCTAGAGTTTTTTAAATAGATTTTGAGATTTATAATTTCTCCTTTATCATTTCGCACTAAATCTTTGAAAGAGATAGTATACCCCAGATCTTTTAAATTAGCTGTAATTTTATCTAAGCCTTCATCCGTAGTTTCCTTAAATATAATAAATTCTGTTTTTGCAAAGTCCGATTCAATGATCGTATTTCTTCCTTTAGTGTGTGAAACGTCTCTTTTTTCTCTTAACAAGGAGTAAGATTTTTCTTTGTTTAAATCGTTATTCGCTTTATAAGATATGGCTGTAGTTTGCTTATTAAATACATTTTCAGTAACAAAGCTCATTAAAAGTAGAGCGAGTAAGGAAAGCACTAATAGATGCTTTAACGAAAATGTTTTTTTCAGTTTGGGGCTGTTTAACATAACGGTTTTTTTATGGTGAAATGGTTTCATTTGAGAAACCAGCTATTTAATCATAATTGATATTTGTTTAAAATGTGTTATATGATTGTGGCTAAATTTATATAAATTTTATCAATTAGAGTATATATAATCAAAAAAAACTAATCTGGAAACTTCATCTCCAGGCTTTTAAAACAAAAGATGGCATTCAATAAGTATTTAAAATCGTTAATCATAATTCTTATGCTATCTTCGTAAAAAAAATATTTTTATGAGTATACTTTGGGTTATCCTTGGTTTTACATTATTAGTCATAGGAGGTGAGTTTCTGGTGCGTTCTTCGGTAGCGTTATCATTTAAGTTCAGCATGTCTAAAATGGTCATTGGTATGACGGTGGTTTCTTTCGCAACGTCGGCTCCTGAGCTCTTGGTTAGTATTCAGGCTGCATTATCGGGCTCGTCGGCTATCGCAATAAACAATGTTATAGGCTCTAATATTGCGAACATAGCATTAGTATTAGGGGTGACTGCAATGGTAGGCGCTATAGCTGTTGATAAATCGTTTTACAAGATTAATTGGCCCGTCATGATGGTTTTCTCCATAGTCTTGTACTATTTTCTTAAAAATGATAAGGTACTTACTGCTGTAGAAGGGGGAATTTTATTTTTAGGTCTTATCGTTTTTTTATATGCATTGATAAAAAAAGGAAAGAAAGAAACAGATGTAGAAGAGGTAGATGAAGCTTTGGCCATGGTTTCAAATTTTAAAATAGTCCTTTGGTTGGTTATAGGCGCAGCTGCTCTATATTTTGGAAGTGAATGGTTGGTAGAAGGCTCTAAGGACATTGCGCGTTCGGTTGGCGTGAGCGAAGCTGTAATAGGTGTGTCTTTAATCGCTATAGGAACCAGTGTGCCAGAATTAGCAGCATCAGTTATCGCGGCAGCAAAGCAGGAAAAAGCGATTTCTTTGGGTAATTTAATTGGATCTAATATTTTTAATATTGCATCGGTTTTGGGCTTAACAGCCATCATAAAACCTATTTCGATCACCGAGCCCCAAATACTATCCAATGATATTTTTTGGATGTTAGGATTCAGTTTTATTTTAATACCATTAATACTCTTGCCAAAGAAATTGCAAATAAGCAGGGCAAAAGGATTCTTTTTGGTATTTGCCTATGGCATTTTTATGTTCTTAATATTTACCAGAGGGTGAAATTTATAAGCGTTACTTTAGATAATAAAAAAAGACTTGCAATTTTTTGCAAGTCTTTTTTTATTATGAACAAAACTGATATGTTTTAGATGTTAGCGGATTTAACAGTCTTAACAATTCTACCAGCAATTTTGTATGGATCTCCATTAGAAGCTGGTCTTCTGTCTTCTAACCAGCCTTTCCATCCTTTTTCTACAGTGATGATAGGAATACGAATAGATGCCCCTCTATCTGATACTCCGTAAGAGAAATCATTAATAGAAGCAGTTTCGTGTAAACCAGTTAAACGTTGATCGTTAAACTCACCATATACTTCAATGTGTTCTTTGGTAACAGGTCTAAACGCTTCACATATTTTCTCGTAAACTTCTTTAGAACCACAAGTTCTTAAAGTCGTGTTAGAGAAATTTGCGTGCATACCAGAACCATTCCAGTCACCTTTTACAGGTTTTGGATGATATTCGATATAGTATCCGTATTTTTCAGTTAATCTGTCTAGTAAATATCTAGCAACCCAAATTTCGTCACCAGCTTTTTTAGCTCCTTTAGCAAATAATTGGAATTCCCATTGTCCGCTAGCAACCTCTTGATTGATACCTTCAAAGTTTAAACCAGCATCAATACATAAGTTAGCATGCTCTTCTACGAAATCTCTACCATGTGTGTTTTTTCCACCAACAGAACAGTAGTACATACCTTGTGGTCCAGGATATCCTCCAATAGGGAATCCTAAAGGCAGTTGTGTATGTGTATCCATGATAAAGTATTCTTGCTCAAATCCGAACCAGAAATCATTATCGTCATCATCAATAGTTGCTCTTGCATTAGAATCGTGTGGTGTTCCATCGGCATTCAAAACTTCAGTCATAACTAAATATCCATTAATACGAGCAGGATCTGGGTATATCGCCACAGGTTTTAATAAACAGTCTGAAGATCCTCCCTCAGCTTGTTTTGTTGATGATCCATCAAAAGACCAAGTACTTAACTCTTCTAACGTTCCTTTAAAGTTCTCATGCTCTTCTACCTTAGTTTTACTTCTCAAGTTTTGAGTTGGCTTATAACCATCTAACCAAAGGTATTCTAATTTAATTTTTGCCATAATAAATATTTTATGAATGAAATTTTAATAATATGCACAAATATAAATTATTATATAAATACTTTAAATTTATAGGGGGTATTTTGCTGTAAGTATTAGTTATTTTTATTTATACCCCATTATTTTAAGGTTTATTTTAAAAAAAGAGTATTATTTTATATAAAAATTGTAAAAATGTTAACAATAAATTTTCATGTTTTCATGTTTTTATTGTTTTAGCTACTTATTTTTGCAGGGATACTATAATTATTGCAAACCTTAAATTAATTTTCTGAAAATGTCCACATTACGATTTCATGCTATTAAAGAATCTCTTAATTATAAACCAGTCATTGTAGAAGAAAAAGGGCGCAGGTCAGATCTATTTGGAAAACATGTGTTTAATGAAAATACCATGCGTCAATATTTAACAAAAGATGCTTTTAAAGGTGTTACAAATGCGATTCAATATGGTAAAAAAATAGATAGGAGTATAGCAGATCAGGTGGCATCTTCAATGAAGGATTGGGCATTATCAAAAGGGGTCACTCATTATACACACTGGTTTCAACCGTTAACTGGAGCAACTGCAGAAAAGCATGATGCGTTTTTTGAAACGATTGGTGACGGTATGTCTATTGAAAAGTTTGGGGGCAGTCAGTTAGTGCAACAAGAACCCGATGCTTCCAGTTTTCCTAGTGGTGGTATTAGAAATACATTTGAAGCCCGTGGATATACGGCATGGGATCCTACATCTCCAGCGTTTATTTATGGAACAACCCTATGTATTCCAACTATTTTTGTAGCCTATACAGGAGAGGCATTAGATTATAAAACCCCTTTGTTGCGAGCGCTACATGCTGTAGATGGTGCGGCTACGGCTATTTGTAAATATTTTGATAAAAACGTAAAGAAAGTATCATCCTCTTTGGGATGGGAACAAGAATATTTTTTAGTAGATAAAATGTTGGCTGCCAGTCGTCCCGATATTTCCTTAACAGGTAGAACACTATTAGGACATTCGCCTGCTAAAGGTCAACAATTAGACGATCATTATTTTGGGTCAATCCCCAACAGGGCCTTAAATTTTATGCGTGAATTGGAAACAGAATGTATGCTTTTGGGAATTCCTGTAAAGACGAGACATAACGAGGTAGCACCTAATCAATTTGAGTTAGCTCCAATTTACGAAGAAGCTAACTTAGCAGTAGACCATAATTCGCTTTTAATGGATATTATGGGACGCGTAGCATCACGTCATAATTTTAAGGTACTATTACACGAAAAACCATTTAAGGGTATTAATGGCTCTGGTAAGCATAATAACTGGTCATTATCTACAGATACGGGTGTTAATTTACTGGGACCAGGAAAAACGCCGATGAGCAATCTGCAGTTTCTAACATTTTTTATCAATACCATTAAAGCTGTTCATGAACATGAAGCATTGTTAAGGGCAGCGATTGCTTCGGCCAGCAATGACCATAGGTTGGGGGCTAATGAAGCGCCCCCAGCAATAATTTCCGTATTTATTGGAGAACAGTTAACCAAAGTTTTAGAAGAATTGGAAGGGGTGACCAAAGGAAAATTGTCGCCTCAGGAAAAAACAGAACTTAAACTAAATGTTGTCGGTAAAATACCTGATGTTTTACTTGACAATACAGACAGAAACAGAACATCACCTTTTGCATTTACGGGTAATAAATTTGAGTTTAGAGCCGTAGGATCTACAGCGAATTGTGGTAAGCCCATGACCGTACTAAATACCATAGTTGCAAAGCAACTAAAGGATTTTAAAATAGAAGTAGATAAGCTAATAGATAAGAAAGATTTAAAGAAAGACGAAGCTATATTCAATGTGTTGAGAGAATATATCAAGTCTACTAAAAATATTTTATTCGAAGGGAATGGTTATGGAAAAGAGTGGGAGGATGAAGCCAAAAAAAGAGGTTTAAGCAATAATAAAGCAACACCTGAAGCTTTAAAAGCTAAAATTTCTGAGCAAACGATCGCATTATTTGAAGAAATGGATGTTATGAGTAGGGTTGAAACCAAAGCACGCTATGAAATAGAGGTAGAAGCCTATATCATGCATGTACAAATTGAAAGTCGTGTATTGGGTGATATTGCACGTAACCACATCGTGCCTACTGCAGTTAAATACCAAAACATTTTAATTGAAAATGTTAGGGGGCTAAAGGAAATATTCGACAAAAAGTTTAATTCTATTTCCAAAGAGCAGATCAATTTAATTGAAGAGATTTCCAGTCATATCGAAGGCATCAATGTCAATGTTACAAAAATGATAAACGAACGTAAAGAAGCAAATGCGTTTGAAGATATAGAAAAGAAAGCCATGGCTTATTGCAAAAAAGTAAAGCCTCTATTTGATGATATTCGGTATCATTGTGATAAGTTGGAATTGCTGGTCGATGACGAGATTTGGCCATTGACAAAATATCGGGAATTGTTATTTACGAGATAGTTATTAATATTTTTGTGTCATTGTAAGAACTTTTTTTAGTCAACACCGATTTCTATAACATGTCCAAACGATTATAATAAAGATTTGTTTTGAGATAACCGATCATAATCCTCGACAAGCTCGGATTGACATTATATTGTTCAATTGTCAACTTTGTTATATGAAAAGCATCATTAAATCGAAAAGGCAAATTAAGTATAGTCCGTCCTGCTGAGCGTGTCGAAGCATATTTTGCGACTCAGTTTCAAATGCATCAACTTCCATATCCTAAAGCGTAGCTGGCGTGCAGCAATCTGTTAAATAAGTATAAAGTTTTATTTTCTTTGATAAAATATAGCAAATAAAATGTATCACATACTTGCCATAAGGATGGTTAATTTTAAAATATTCCTTTACTTTTGCACCACAATAAGATATTATGAGTCAAGAAGTTTCTAAACGATACGCACAACGTGGGGTTTCCGCTTCCAAAGAAGATGTGCATAATGCGATAAAAAATATAGATAAAGGGTTATTTCCAAAGGCATTCTGTAAAATAGTACCAGATTATCTAACAAATGACGAAGACTATTGCTTGATCATGCATGCAGATGGAGCAGGGACCAAGTCATCTTTAGCTTATATGTATTGGAAAGAAACTGGTGATGTTTCCGTTTGGAAAGGGATTGCACAGGATGCTTTAATCATGAATATTGACGATTTATTATGTGTGGGGGCTACCGATAACATTATGTTGTCTTCTACAATTGGAAGAAATAAGAATTTAATTCCAGGAGAAGTGCTTTCTGCCATTATAAATGGTACAGAAGAATTACTGGAAGATTTAAAGTCGTTTGGCGTAACCATTCATTCTACAGGAGGAGAGACTGCCGATGTTGGTGATTTAGTAAGAACCATTATTGTAGACTCCACGGTTACAGCTAGAATGAAACGAGAAGATGTTATTAATAATGCAAATATTAAAGCTGGAGATGTAATTATTGGCTTGGAATCTTTCGGACAAGCAACCTATGAGAAAGCATATAATGGCGGTATGGGAAGTAATGGTTTAACGTCTGCACGACATGATGTTTTTAGTAAGTATTTAGCAGAAAAATATCCAGAAAGTTTTGATGCATCTGTTCCTGAAGAATTAGTGTATTCTGGTGCTGTAAAATTAACAGACGCTGTTGAAGATGCTCCTATTGATGCTGGTAAATTGGTATTATCTCCAACAAGAACATATGCACCAATTATAAAAAAGATCTTATCGGAATATAACAGTGAAACCATTCACGGGATGGTTCATTGTAGTGGAGGGGCACAAACTAAAATCCTTCACTTTGTGGACGAATTTCATATCGTAAAAGATAATATGTTTCCAATTCCACCATTGTTTAAACTTATTCAAGAGCAATCTAAAACCGATTGGAAAGAAATGTATCAAGTGTTTAATTGTGGACATAGAATGGAATTATATGTAAGTCCAGAAGTTGCAGAAAATATCATCACTATTTCTAAATCTTTTAATGTTGATGCTAAAATAATTGGAAGGGTAGAAGCTTCAAAGACAAAAAAACTGACAATAAAATCTGAGTTCGGAGAGTTTAATTATTAAACTTCATATTATTCATTAAAATGGAATGATTATTGATAGGAGGTTTTATTGTTTAATCAACCTATAGCCATTAGTCATGAAAAATGTATTATTAATCCCTCTTTTTTTCTTTTTTCAGTTAATTTCTGCACAACCAGATTCACTTTTTTTACAAAAAAAGGTAAAGAAACAATCTGGAGGCCCACAATGGGTTCAAAAAAATAAGGCGACTGTAGATTTAAGCCAGGTTTCATTTAATAATTGGAACTCTGGTGGTAGTAATTCAATATCTGGTCTTTTGGGGCTTCGGTCTTCTGCAAATTATAGAGATAAATTTTTCGCCTGGAGAAACGATGTGTCTGTACGTTATGGAATAAATAAACAACAAGCAAGAGAGTTAAGAAAAACAGACGATTTATTTGAAATCACTTCAAATTTAGGTTATAAGCCAAATAAATCGTCAAATTGGTTTTATTCAGCAAGACTTAATTTTAAAACACAGCTAACTAATGGTTATAAATATCCGAATAGAGAGGTGCCAATTTCCAGATTACTTGCTCCTGGGTATTTGTTCTTTGGTGGCGGTATGGAATATGGAAAGGACATTGAAGAATTGTCATTTTACTTTTCTCCGATAACTTTAAAAGCAACCTTTGTACTAGATGAAGATTTAGCGAATGCAGGTTCTTTTGGGGTAACTCCTGCAGTGTTAGATGCAGATGGTAATATTATTACGCCAGGAGAACACGTTAGGAAGGAAGTTGGGATTTTAATGACCAATAGCTATGAGATGGAAGTCGCAGATAATGTAAACATGAAGCACGTGGTAAGCTTGTATTCCGATTATGTGAACAACTTTGGAAACGTAGATTTAGACTGGAGAATCGATTTTAATTTTAAGGTCAATAGTTTTATAAGAGCGACTTTAGGCTCCCATTTAAAATATGACGACGATGTAAAAACAAAAGAACCTTCAGAAATTGAAGGTGAGTTTGACGAAGCTGGAGCCAAGGTGCAGTGGAAACAGATTTTAGGAGTTGGATTTGCTGTCGATTTTTAAAATAACATTCCTTTTTTTATTTCAAAAATTTGTTAACTTTTTAATGTTAATAAATATTTAAAACATTGATTTTTAGTTTTTTGTGATTAATTGCTTGTAAGCTTTATGATTTTTGTCATATTTTAAGTTGAACACTTTTGGTTTATTTATACTGTAATTAAATAATCCAAAATATAACTTACTAATGAATGAAAATGTGACAAAAACTTCACCAAAAACGTACACACAAGACCAAGTCTTTAATGCATCGCTAAAATATTTTAATGATGACGATTTAGCCGCTCGCGTATGGTTAAATAAATATGCGCTTAAAGATTCTCAGGGAAATATTTATGAGTTGACCCCAAATGATATGCATCTTCGAATTGCTAATGAATTAGCAAGAATTGAAAAAAAATATGCAAATCCATTATCTGCAGATGATATTTTTGACTTAATTAAAGATTTTAAATATATAGTGCCACAAGGTAGCCCTATGGCTGGTATAGGCAATCCGTTTCAAATAGCATCCCTTTCAAATTGTTTTGTGATCGGTAATTCGGGGGAGTCAGATTCATATGGTGGTATCATGAAAATCGATCAAGAGCAGGTGCAGCTCATGAAACGTAGAGGCGGGGTAGGTCACGATTTGTCACATATTCGTCCCAAAGGTTCTTCGGTTAAGAATTCAGCACTAACTTCTACGGGTATTGTGCCTTTTATGGAACGTTACTCGAATTCGACTAGGGAAGTAGCCCAGGATGGAAGACGTGGTGCATTGATGCTATCGGTTTCCATTAATCATCCAGATTCAGAAGACTTTATTGATGCAAAATTAGAACAAGGAAAAGTTACTGGGGCTAATGTATCGGTTAGAATGGACGATGATTTTATGAAAGCCGTAAAGGACAGTACAGATTATATTCAGAAATACCCAGTATTTAGTAAAAAGCCTAAAGTTTCTAAAACCGTAAAAGCAACCGATTTGTGGAAAAAGATTGTTCATAATGCATGGAAATCTGCCGAACCAGGTATCTTGTTTTGGGATACCATTATAAATGAATCCCTTCCAGATTGTTATGCCGATTTGGGTTATAAAACAGTATCTACGAATCCATGTGGGGAAATACCCCTGTGCCCATATGATTCCTGTAGGCTCTTGGCCATTAATTTATTTTCTTATGTAGAAAACCCTTTTACAAAGCATGCTAAGTTTGACTTTTCATTGTTCAAAAAACATATTGCAGCAGCACAACGTATTATGGACGATATTATAGATCTGGAGTTAGAGAAAATCGATACAATTTTACAGAAAATTGATGCAGATCCAGAGTTGGATGAAGTTAAGGCAACCGAACGTCATTTATGGATCAATATAAAAAGAAAAGCAGAAGAAGGGCGCAGAACTGGTATTGGTATTACCGCTGAAGGCGATATGTTAGCAGCACTGGGTATTCAATATGGTAGTGAAGCTGGTAATGCTTTTTCATTGGAGGTACACAAAACAATAGCTATAGAAGCATATAGGGCTTCGGTACATTTAGCAAAAGAACGTGGTGCCTTTACGATTTTTGATTCAGAACGTGAAAAAAACAATCCATTTATACAGCGTTTAAAAGAAGCCGATAGCAAGTTGTATTATGAAATGTTAGAATATGGTAGAAGAAATATTGCCCTGCTTACCATAGCTCCAACGGGAACAACAAGTTTAATGACGCAAACAACTTCTGGGATTGAGCCTGTATTTTTACCAGTTTATAAACGTAGGAGAAAAGTGAATCCGAATGATAAAGATGTACGTGTGGATTTTGTTGATGAAGTTGGTGATTCCTGGGAAGAATATGTTGTTTTCCACCACAGATTTAAACAATGGATGGAAGTAAATGGGATAGATACTACTAAAAATTTCTCTCAGGATGAATTAAATGATTTGGTAAAACAATCGCCCTACTATAAAGCAACTTCAAACGATGTGGATTGGTTAAGTAAAGTCAGTATGCAGGGCGCTATTCAAAAATGGGTAGACCACTCTATAAGTGTTACTATTAACCTACCTAATGATGTTTCAGAAGATTTAGTAGGCGAATTATATTTAAAAGCTTGGGAAGTTGGTTGTAAAGGTGTTACTGTTTATAGGGATGGTTCCCGTTCTGGTGTACTAATTTCTAATGATGATAAGAAAGAGGAAGCATCTAAAGATTTATTAACGGCATTTCCTGTAAAGCGCCCCCAAGTGTTAGAGGCAGATGTAGTTCGTTTTCAGAATAATAAAGAAAAATGGATCGCCTTTATAGGTATTATTGAGGAGAAACCTTATGAGATTTTTACAGGTTTAACAGATGATGAGGATGGTATTTTAATACCACGTTGGGTAAACAACGGATTGATAATAAAAAATAGGACAGAAAATGGAACATCTCGTTACGATTTTCAATATGAAAACAAACGAGGTTACAAGACAACTATAGAAGGTTTGTCGCATAAATTTAATCCAGAATTCTGGAACTATGCAAAACTTATTTCCAGTACGCTTCGTCATGGAATGCCAATTGATAAAATTGTCGATTTAATTAATAGTTTACAATTAGATAGTGAGTCTATCAATACATGGAAAAACGGTGTGGGCCGAGCTTTAAAACGCTATGTGGCAGATGGAACAGCAGCTAAAGGACAGACATGTGATTCCTGTAAATCGGAAAACTTGATATATCAAGAAGGTTGTTTGACCTGTAAAGATTGTGGGTCTTCAAAATGTGGTTGATATTTAGAGTATGATATGTAAATAGAAATAGTTTGAAAGATATATAATTGTCTGCTTGAGTGCAGTCGGGAACTTTTTAATAGACCTGACTCATTAGGCGTCTCGACTGTGCTTAGGGTGACATTTTTTAGTGTATTAATAACCTTGCCTAAGGTAAAGTACCCATGCTTAAATATTTGTAATCTTCTAATTCTTTTAAGTTGTTAATTAATTTTGTACAACCATTTTTTAAAAGATATATAGTATCTGAAACAGATATAATAGGTGCATAGATGTGATCTGTGATGATGATAGCTTTTTTTCGTTTTCTTCTTCAATGAGAGCTTTTATACTTTCAATATATAAAGGAGAAATATGAGAGAAAGGCTCATCTAAAAGCGCTATTTTTCCAGAACATTTTAATATCAGGTAAATTTCTATGATTCTGCGTTCCCCACCAGACAACTTATTAAAATGAAAATTTTTATAAGGAGCTAGGCTTTCAAATGTATTGGCAAATATATCCCAATCTACCCTGAAAATTTTAAAGGCAGTTTTAATTATCATTCTATTGGGAATAAAATTTTGCTGGGGTAAATAGGTTACTAATTTTGTTTGGTATAAAGGTTTTAAAATAGGCTTATTGTCAATTCGAATAAGACTGTATTTAGGTTTCAAACTTCCAAAAACAATATTTAATAAACAGCTTTTTCCACAGCCATTACTCCCTAAAATACCAGTCACTTTTCCAGTTTCTGCTTTTAGATAGATACCATTTAAAATGCGCTTTTCCTTAAAATAAAGTTCAATATTATCTATTTCAAAAGTCATATAAACTCTTTAAGAAGTAAAAGGAATGGGATGCTAAGAAATAGATCAATAACATATAGTAGTGAAAACAATTTCAAAGAAGAAATGCCTAAGTTTTTGTAAAATATTAACTTTCGTTTCGCATTGGTTTCATTTATGAAAAACCGCAAAAAAATGATTAATATAAACTTGGCGATAAGTATGGGAATGATATCATATTTTAAAAATGAAAAAATAATATTTAGCCCAAAAGACCATAAAATAAAAGGCCTGTAAAAAACGAATATGGAAAATAATTGATTCATAATATATGATTAGAAACGCCAGAAGTTGAATATTATTCTAGTCTAATGATTAATAGACAGGTGTATTCCTGCTGAAAATTCATAAATTATCGTATTTTTGATCCCCAATTTAAAAGGTAGATGTTAGAGAAATTACAAATAGTAAAGCAACGTTTTGATGAGGTTAGTGATTTAATTATTCAACCAGATATCATTTCAGATCAAAAGCGTTATGTAGAACTCAATAGAGAATATAAAGACTTGCGAATTCTTATGGAAAAGCGAGCACAGTATATAGAACTTACAGATAATTTGGAGGAAGCCGAATCTATCATTGCTGATGGAAGTGATGAGGAAATGGTAGAAATGGCCAAAATGCAATACGATGAAGCTAAAGAAGGCATTCCTAAGTTAGAAGAAGAAATAAGAGTACTGTTAATCCCTAAAGATCCCGAAGATGCTAAAAATGCCGTGGTCGAGCTACGTGCAGGGACTGGTGGAGATGAAGCTAGTATTTTTGCTGGTGATTTGTTTAGAATGTACACCAAATACTGTGAGAATAAAGGTTGGCGTGTAGATACAGTAGATTTTAGTGAAGGAACTAATGGCGGTTTTAAAGAAATTCAGTTTGAAGTAAGTGGTGAAGATGTATATGGGACTTTAAAGTTTGAAGCGGGGGTACATCGAGTACAGCGTGTACCACAAACAGAAACGCAAGGACGTGTACATACAAGTGCTGCGACGGTTATGGTATTTCCTGAAGCAGAGGAGTTTGATGTAGAGATTAATCCAAAAGATGTAAGAATAGATTTTTTCTGTTCATCTGGTCCTGGTGGGCAATCTGTAAATACAACCTATTCGGCAGTGCGTTTAACACATATCCCAACTGGATTGGTAGCGCAATGTCAAGATCAAAAATCACAACATAAAAATAAAGAGAAAGCCTTTAAAGTATTGCGTTCTCGTTTATACGATTTAGAATTAGCGAAAAAGCAAGAAGAAGATGCTGCTAAGCGTGGAAGTATGGTGTCGTCGGGTGATAGAAGTGCCAAGATTAGAACTTATAACTATCCGCAAGGACGTGTTACAGATCACAGAATAGGTTTGACACTTTACGATTTAAGTAATATTGTAAATGGAGATATTCAAAAAATTATAGATGAATTAATGCTAGCTGAAAATACGGAGAAGTTAAAAGCTAGTGATGATGTGATTTAAATACTTGTCATTCCTGTGAAGGCAGGAATCTTTTGATTGAACCTAATTAATTTTAAACAGATTCCTGCCTTCGTAGGAATGAGAAAACAGACTATTGACAACAAACCAACTCGTTCAGCAAATCAAAAAAAAGAAATCCTTTTTGTGTATAGGATTAGATGTTGATTTAAATAAAATACCGCCTTATCTTTTAAAAGAGGATGACCCCATTTTTGCATTCAATAAAGCTATTATTGATGCGACACATCATTTATGTGTGGCTTATAAGCCTAATACGGCATTTTATGAGGCATATGGCTTAAAAGGCTGGAAAGCTCTAGAAAAAACGATTAATTATTTAAACGAAAAGCATCCCGAAATATTTACTATTGCAGATGCTAAACGAGGTGATATCGGTAATACAAGCACGATGTATGCGAAAGCTTTTTTTGAAGATTTAGCTTTCGATTCTGTAACAGTGGCACCTTACATGGGGAAAGACTCCGTAGAACCTTTTTTAGCGTTTGAAAATAAGCACACGATTTTGTTGGCTTTGACATCTAACCAAGGAGCATTTGATTTTCAAACAAAAACGGTTGATGGTAAAGAATTGTACAAACAAGTATTAGAGATTTCGAAAAGTTGGGAAAACTCTAAAAACTTAATGTATGTTGTTGGGGCTACCAAAGCCGAATTTTTAGCAGATATTAGACAAATTATTCCGGATAGTTTTTTGCTAGTGCCTGGTGTTGGAGCACAAGGTGGAAATTTGCAAGATGTTTGTAAATATGGAATGAATGATCAAATAGGCTTGCTTGTTAATTCTTCACGTGGAATTATTTATGCATCCCAAGAAGACGATTTTGCTGAGGCAGCGGCAATGAAAGCTAAAGTACTTCAACAACAAATGGAAGTAGAGTTGACTAATTAAATAAATTGATTTTACACATAAAGTAAAATAAGATACTCCAAAAAAACATGAAAAAAATTCTAATTTTATTATTGGCAATTCCGCTATTATCGCTAACTACAAAAAATGATACAAGTCGTTTTATAGGAAAATGGAAAGGCGAGGATAATGGAGATATTGGTTATATTATTTTTGATAAAGAAGGGTATGCAACTTTTGAAATCCAAGGAAAAACTTTCGGGGGTAAAGAGTTTGTTCTTAAAGAAGAAAAAGGTTCTTTAACTTATAAAATTGATGATAGTAAAGATCCTATACAAGTAGACTTCATTATTACTAAATTGGCAACAGGCGAAGAGAAACGATTGCTATGTATAGCAAATTTTTTGGATACTGATACCATGGAGTTTGCTATTAACTACAAAAATAACAGACCCACTGAATTTGATACTGAAAACTCAATAATTTTAAAAAGGGAAAAGTAAAGCGTTTTTATAATTATTAATTAAAAAGAAAGTTAATAGTTAAAAAAACAGATTTTGAAATTGACCGAAGTTCTTTTCAGCCTCTTTATTTGTAAAAATATTCTAGAGAATAAGGCATCTTAAAAATAATAACGTTTTTAGCGAGACATTCAAAGTGAGTATCTTTGTTTAAGATTAAATGAAGACGCATAAAAACATACTCATATTAGGTGCTCGAGCTCCAATGACTCTTGTGCTTGTCCGAAGTTTTAAAAAACAGGGTATTCGGGTGATCTTAGCAGATTCTTTAGTTTTACCCATCGGAAGGTGGACAAATGCTATAATAAAATATGAACAACTCCCTTCTGCCCGATTTAATACACAAGCATATATTAATACTGTTGCCAGGTTAGTTTCAAACTATGCTATTACCGATCTTATCCCTTGCTGTGAAGAGGCGTTTTATATAGCTAAATATAAAAATAAGTTTCTCTGCAAAGTTTGGACAACGAATATCCAAGAGTTAAACCGTTTGCATAATAAAGAAACTTTTGCAAAAGCATTTAAGCATCAGTTGTCCATACCAGAAACTATATCGGCAGATGAATTCAAGAATTGGAACCATAGTAACCATTATGTTTTTAAACAAAAATATTCAAGGTTTGCTGGCAATATTTTTAATGGGGTTTTACTAACTAAGGACGAACTTGGCAATCCAGAAAAATGGATTGCGCAAAAAAAAATACACGGAAAAGAAATCTGTGTGTATTCTATTTGGGATGAAGGCGAATTAAGAGGTCTTGTTTGTTATGAACCATTATTTAGAGCAGGTAAGGGGGCTGGTATATTTTTTAAATTCATTGAAAATAAAGAAGTAGAAGCACAGGTGAAAAAGTTTGGAGAACACCTAAATTATACAGGACAATTAAGTTTTGATGTGATAATAGCAAAAGACGGTCCGTGGTTTATTGAATGCAATCCTCGTGGAACTAGTGGTGCGCATTTGCTGGAGAATCAATTAGCAGATTGTTTTTTAGTGAATGGTCTAAGACCTTTTCAAGATAAACGCAACCAGATGCTTTTGTTTTTAATGTTGTTGGGATATCCTTTTAAATTTTTTAAAAAAGAAGTTAGGCAAGCTAAAGATGCGATATTTCGTTATTACGATCCGCTTCCTGCTATGATGCAATGGCTTAGTTTATTCGAGATAGCCTATATTAAACTATTTAAACGAATCAGTTGGTTAAAGGCGACCACCTATGATATTGAATGGAATGGCAATGAAAGTTAGATGGGCAAAACAAGAGGAGTTAACAGGGACAATTCGAGGTTTTAGCGAGCTGTTTCAGAACGACTCAGAGTTGTTAATTGAAAATGTAAAAACCACATACCGTGTTCTGCGGGTTAATGAAAAACTGTTTTTTCCAGTAACGATTAATGATAAAGAATGGGATAATTCATTTGTTTGTTCTCCTTATACAGCTTATGCTAATTATTCAAAAGATGAAATTAAGTGGAAAATAAAAAATAAAGTCGTTAAAAAGTTACTACTGCTTTTATTAAATATCATAGCAAAATGGCTTAGAAAAGGGGAAATTGATAAGAATATTCACATCAATAACTTTTTGCTTTCAACCAATCCATTTCCAGAATGGGATGGAAAGGAAATTGAAGCGATTACTGCCTTTATAGTATCAGAGTACCCAGATCATGCCATTATCTTTAGATCTCTAAATGAATACCAACATCGTAGTTTATTGGATTTGTTTAAAGCAAATGGTTATGATTGTATTGGTAGTAGGCAAGTCTATATATTTGATCTTTCTAAAGAAGCTTGGTTAAAACATCGTAATAATAAACATGACAATAAACTAATCAAGAGGTCTGGCCTCCAGTTGATAAACCACGAAGGTATGAAAGACTTCCTGCTACAAGCACTTGAATTATATCGAAAACTTTATCTGGTAAAATATTCAAAATTCAATCCCCAATTCACACTTAAATATTTTCAAGATTGTTATGATAAAAAACTTGTGAAGTTTCAAGGCTATGTAGATGAGAAGGGGAGCTTAAAGGCATTTTCGGGCGTGTTTACCATAGATAATACCATCACATCGCCACTGGTTGGATATGATACCGATATGCCACAAAAAGAAGGACTCTATATTCATGCCGCACAGTTGGCAATTCTTAATAAATTCGAAACAGGGTTATTACTTAATTTAAGTTCTGGAGCAGCAGGGTTTAAGCGTATGCGGGGCGGACAGCCATCTATTGAATATTCTTCATTATATTTGAAACACTTATCACGTAGCAGAAGATTGCGCTGGCAAGTTTTAAAAACTTTATCCAATAAGATTGGAGTACCTATTATAAAGAAATACAAACTTTAACGCTCATTTGGAAAGCATATATGGATAAATATAATACTTGGTATCCCGTTTCGCTTATTAGTAAATTAAAAAAATCGCCGCAAGGGTTGGTTTTACAAGGATATCCAATTGTTATATACAAAGGAAAATCAGGATGGGTGGTGCAAAAGGATAGTTGTCCGCATAGGAACTACCCATTGTCGGCAGGAAAACTGGTTAATAATGAATTGCGTTGCGGGTACCACGGTTGGCGTTTTGATGAAAAAGGATTTACCACGGTAATCCCTGGACTTAAATCAGGTTATAAAGGAAAGTGCAGTGTACTCACAACTTATAGCTCATATGAACACAATGGATTGCTCTGGGTTTGTTTGACGCCCAATATGTCTTTTAGATCCGTATCAAAACCTTTGCCCGATCGAAAGATTTACTCATACCGTACAACCATAAAAGGAGATCCAGCCGATATTCTAGAGAATTTTTTAGACCCCATGCATACCTCTTTTTTACATGATGGACTCATTAGAAAATCTACCAAACCAAATAAGACTATTGCAGAAATAAGAGCTATAAATAATGGAGTACAAGTTAAATATACCGAAGAGTCCCATCAATCTGGTATTATTGGCTCAGTCTTTGGGAGATTTATAACCCACAGTTACGGTATCTTATCCAAAGGGAATATTATTGATTTGGAGTTTCACTCCAAAAAAGGACTCGAAATGACGAACCGATTTATAATAGTGCCTACCAAACCTGGGGAAAACTATTTTTTTTCACAAATTACGACTAGTAACCGATGGTTGCCATCATGGACAAAAGTAGCTGTTTTGGGGCCCTTTTTTTACCTAGCCTTACAACAGGATAAAAAAGCCATAGAGCTTCTATCCAATAACAAAAAAACAATAGAACAGTCTCCGCTTCAAAGTACATATTTAGATATTATGAGACGGTATATTGAAAAAATGCTTGATGGCGAAGATTTTAACGTAGTTGAAAAAGATATTGAACTTTACTTATAGTTAAATAAATGAAAGTACTACTTACAGGAGCAACAGGGTTTTTAGGATGGCGCACGTTAGAGGTACTTGTTAAGGAGCCTCGAATTAACACTATTATTGCTACAGGTAGAACTCTAAAAAAAACACATCAAATAGACCATGAAAAAGTAACCTATGTCTTAGGTGATTTAGAAGATCTCTCTTTTGTACAAGAGATAATACAAAATGTTGATTATATAGTGCATGCGGCAGCATTATCCTCACCTTGGGGAGAAAAAGCATTATTTGAAAGGGCGAATGTGCTTACCCAGAAAAACCTGATTAAAGCAGCTTTAGAATATGGCATTAAAAACTTTGTGTTTATTTCTAGCCCCAGTCTTTATTTTGAATTTAAAGATCGATTCGATATCAAAGAAGAAGATAAGTTACCTAAAAAGTTAATTAATGCCTATGCTAAAACAAAAAGGAAGGCAGAAGTATTATTGACTCATTCTGGTTTAACATATGTGATACTCAGACCCAGAGCGATTATAGGGCGAGGAGATACCGTTATCATGCCCCGATTAATTCGGGTGTTTGATGAAGGGCGTTTAAAAATAATAGGGAACGGAAAAAATATTGCCGACCTCACTTCGGTAGAAAATGTTGCTACTGCCATTCTGTTATCGTTGCAGGCAAAAGAAGAAGCGCTTAATCAGACTTATAACATCACCAATGGAGCCCCTGTTGTTCTTTGGGATGCCATTGCAGATGTTTTGACGCAATTAGGTAAAAAAAAACCTGTTAAAAAACTCCCGTATAAGTTGGTTAAAACAATAGCCACTTTACTTGAATTTAAATCGATTTTAACGAATAAAAAGGAACCAGCATTAACAAGGTATGGAGTTGGTACTTTAGCCAAGTCCCTTACTATGGATATTTCTAAAGCAAAGCGTCTGTTGGGCTATAACCCAAAAGTCACAACAGAAGAAGCGATTACTGAATTTACAAATTGGTATTTATCAAATGGAAAATAGTAAACTCTATTTAGGTTATGCCGGACATTGTTTGGCAAAGGAAAGCGAAGCCATTCGGGGAGGAAGAAAACAACATATCAAATTTAAAGCGTTATGGGGACTCATTGAACACCCAACCCAAGGCTTGATACTTTTTGACACGGGATATACCAACCGATTCTATCAAGCTACATCATCCTACCCCAATAAAATATATGCTAAAATAACAAAAGTATCTATAGATCAGTCACGTGAAGCGAAGACCCAATTGATCGCCCATGGTATTATGCCAGCATCCATTAAACATATCTTTATTTCACATTTTCATGCAGATCATATAGCAGGTTTAAAAGACTTTCCAAATGCCACACTTCATGCTTCTAAAAAAGCGATAAAACAACTAAACAGGATTCCAAAAGTTTTAGGGTTTACAAAAGGTATATTAAAAGACTTACTCCCTAAAGATTATATGGAACGAACCTCTGTTATTGAAACCAGTATTAAAACAAATATACCTGAACTGGGCGAGGTGTATGATTTATTTGGAGATGGACATTTAATAGCCGTTCCTCTGCCAGGACATGCGGCTGGTCAAATGGGGTTGGTAATTTCTACGAAAAAGCAGACCTACTTTTTAATAGCGGACGCTTGCTGGTTAAAAGAAACATATCAAAAAGGAACGCTGCCAAATCCTATAGTGCGTTTATTTTTTCACTCGTGGAAAGACTTTAAAAATAGCTTAACGCGCTTAAGAAAATACCATGAGAAATACCCTGAAACAATAATTATTCCGACCCATTGTTCTGAAACTACAGATGCTTTGGTACTTAAAAAAATTGACTTGGATGTTCTTTAAAATTCAGATCCTATACAAGTTGTTGTCACTTAAAATACATAAGAAGTGGTATAAAAACAGACTGAACAAGCTACAAGAAAAGCGATGGATCCGGTTAAATAATACGTTGTTAAAATCACCTTTTTACAGAGATAAGGCGAAAAAGAACACGCCATTAAATGAGTACCCCATAATCAATAAAGCTCATTTTATGGCAGATTTTGATATAATCAATACCAAAAGGGTCTCTCTTAAAAAGGCTCTGGAAGTAGCCATTAAAGCAGAAGAATCACGTGATTTTTCGCCATTGATAAATGGGATAACGGTTGGTTTATCAACTGGGACCAGCGGTAATAGAGGTGTGTTTTTGGCAACAGAGGAAGAAAGAGCTCAGTGGGTAGCTTGTGTATTGGATCGAGTAATTGGGTTTTCTTTAAAAAAACGCCGTGTTGCTTTTTTTTTAAGAGCGAATAGTAATTTATACGATTCTGTGACGTCGAAATCCTTGCAATTTGAATTCTTCGATATTCTCAAAAATATGGAGACCCATACAGGCAGATTAAATAAGCTACAACCTACAATTTTAGTAGCTCAACCAAGTGTGTTATTGGAATTAGCCTCCTATGTAGAAAAAAGAGAATTATCAATAAGCCCTACCAAAATAATTTCGGTAGCTGAGGTATTATATCAGGAAGATGCTACTTTTTTAAAACGGATCTTTAAGCAAACCATTCATCAAGTATATCAATGTACAGAAGGATTACTGGCTTCAACATGCGCTCATGGAACCTTGCATTTTAATGAGGATTTTTTGATAATAGAGAAAAAATACCTGGACAAAGAGAAAAAACGTTTTCATCCTATAATTACAGATTTATTAAGAACCACCCAGCCCATAATCAGATACGAGTTAAATGATATTATTCATGAAAAGTCTAACTGTCCTTGCGGTAGCCATTTCACCGCAATAGATAAGATTGAAGGTAGGTCGGACGATGTGTTAAGATTTAAATCCATAACTGGTAAAGACGTAAAAGTATATCCCGATTTTTTAAGACGAACCATTATATTAGCAGACCCTTCAATTAATGATTATACACTTGTACAAAGGGATTTGGATACATTGGAGTTATATGTCGGAAATAACAATGCGTATGAATTGGCAGCTAAGGCTGTGAAAAGTTATCTTGAATCCCGAGGTGTAAAAGATATTATAATTGAAAAGGCGCTTGTTAGAAATCATGTAAAAGGGAATAAATTAAGAAGGATACAAAATGATTGGAAAATCAATTAAAATAGAAGGAACTGGGGTTTATTTACCAGAAGCGAAATCTTCTGAAACCATAGAAAAAATGCTTGGTATTCCACTTGGTTGGAGTGAAAAATACTCAGGAGTGAAAAACAGGCATCATGTAACGTTTGAAACTAACGGTTTTATGGGGGCCAGAGCTGCAGAACAAGCTTTACAAAGTGCTGACTTAACTTTAAGAGATATAGACATGCTAATCTCTGCGGGGAGTTCATACGACTACCCTTTGCCTAATCAAGCAAGTGTGATCAAGCATGAATTAAGAGGTGCTTCTTTCGATTTTCCAGCTATTGATATTGATAGCACCTGCTTAAGTTTTATCTCTGGTTTGGAAATGGCTGCCAGTATACTGGATGGACAAACTTATAAGCGAATATTACTTGTGTCTACCGAAGTAGCATCAAAAGGATTAGATCCTTCAAACTGGGAAACGGCTACTTTATTTGGTGATGGAGCAGCTGCAACCATAATTGCTTATGATCCTTTTGAAGAATCATTAGTAGTTAAAAGTCAACAAAAAACCTATTCAGAAGGCGTATACCATACTATAATTGAAGGAGGTGGTATTGCCAATTATTTTAATAATACTGGCATAAATTCCAAAGATATATTTTTTAGGATGCAAGGAAAAAACCTGTTGCGTTTGGCAAAGAAAAAGCTGCCAATTTTTATCAAAGATTTTTTTGATGATCTTCCAATTAAAATAGAAGATGTGGATGTTATTATACCACATCAGGCATCGTCTACAGGGCTTGCGGTTTTTAAGAAAATGTACCCTTTCAATGAATCTCAAGTTATAGATACACTAGCTATGAATGGTAATTGTATAGCCGCATCAATCCCTTTAACGCTTCATCATGTCATAACACAAAAAAAACTAAAAAGGGGGCAAATCTGTTTACTTATAGGAACGTCTGCTGGTTTTTCTATAGGGGGATTATTGTTTCGGTATTGATATCTTTATAATTAAGAACTAATAAAAATATCTTTACCTTTTAAAGTCTCTTTAAGAGCTAAATTTAATAATCATCTCCCTTGTGTCTAACACTTTTTTTACATAATCTTTAAATTCGGAGTATTCGTCGATAGAAATGTTATTCGTATTTACATTAGATAAAATGTCTATTTTTATTTCATTAGATTTAGGTGTACTATATTTTATCGAAAATGTATGTTCTTTAAATTTATAATTTACGTTTGAAGGGATTTCAGCAAACTTCTGATTTTCCTTAAGTCTTATAAGGATACTTTCACTATAATGATCTGCGTTTTCATATTGCTTATAATCAATAGGGTAAGAACGACTCTCATTTTTAATGATAGCATTATTATATGGATTTAAAAAATAAGGAATTTTGAAGGTAAATAAATCCCCAACTTTATTCACTTTCAATTCTGTGGTAAGGTTGGTCTTAAAATTTATTGTACCACTATTTTTATCATGCTTTACAGAGGTTATATCAACTAACTTTATTTCCTCACTGGATCTGTTAGATATTTCTTCTTCCAGTGTTTCTTCCAATAATTGACCTTTTTTATTTTTAAAAAGATCAATATAATATGATGCAATATTTCCAGAAACAGTAGTGTTAATATTGATTTTTGAAATATTTGATTCTAGATCCATTATATAATCGCTTTGAAATTTGGCAGATTTTCTCAATACATTTTTAAGGTGAATTAATTCTGATGTAAATTTTACCGAACTATCAAAAGGGATTTCAAGGGCTGAAGCATCTCGCAGGGAAAGAGGTAAAGCTGCAAAAGGGAGGTATTTATCAGTAAGTTCCAGAAATTGTTCTTTCCCGTTAATTTTAACTTTAACAATGCAATGATTAAAATCTGAACTAGGTAAAACCAATTCATTTTTACCATAATCTGATGTGAGGATAAGTACCATTTTAGCATTTAGTTTAGCCTGTTGCGAAAGAACAAGAAACAAAGAAGAAAAATCTTTACAATCCCCAAGTTTTGTTTTTATTGTTTTCGATGGTTTTTGTGGAATGTATCCACTTTGCCTGAAACTCACAGAACTATAATTCATATTATTGGTTATATAGTAATAAATTTTCTTGGCCCTTTCTTCTTCAGAGAATTGTTGGTATCCATTAGGAAATATTGAATTAAAAACTTCTTTAACTACACTATCAAATTTTAGTTGATTTCTTACGATATCCGAATACCATGTTGCAATTTCTCCCCAAGTATCTATAGTGCTTATATGAAGTGTTGTTTTCACATCGTTAAAAGGAGGCATATAATCTTCAGCAATCGGAATTCCAGAAGTATTATTTAAATACCACTCATGGACATAAAGATCTTCTTTTTTATACGTTTTATATTCAGCTTTACCTTTAGTAATAGCATGATTCACCTTTTTGTCGTGAGTTAAATATCGGTAGATATTTTTTATTGTTGGATGATAGCCACCAAAGCTATGCGTTAAAATTTGATCGTTATAAAACCTACCATTTCTTGTATATCTCTTTTCGTAATCAATGTATATTACGTCACCAATTTCTAGTTCGTCAAACACTAAATCAGACCCATTACGATCTGCTGGCACAGTTTCGCCACTTGGTTTTACAATCTCAGATTTTTTAATCAAATAATCCCCTGAAAGCCCTAGGTTGTATTCTTTAAAAATGTCTATTCCATTTTGAGAGGTTATTTCGTATATAAGTGTCGTTTTGTATTCACCACCTCCATTTTTATAAGCATATAAATCAGTTTGATTCAGAAGCACATTTAGACCATAATTATTGGTTTCAATAGTATTTCTTTTTTCTTTTATATAATTATATGCATTGTCAATATGAAATTCATTTAGGGGATTGCTGCTTTTTCGTAAATCATTAATTTTATTTCTTAATTGCTTATTGGAAGGGCTTCTTTTTAATGCGATTTCATATAATTTGATGGCCTCATTTTTTTTGCTCAACTGTGTATAAGCATCAGCTTTTAGTTTTGTGAATAGGTATGAAGTTGGGTAGTTCTTCAATGCCATTTCAATGTATTTTAAAGATCGCTGATATTGACCAGTGTTATGTAAAAGCGTTATTAAATTATTATGGACATTGTTATCAAAATCAAATCTTTCTAATGAGCTAATATAAAGCTGTATGGCTTCCTCAATTTTGTTTAGCTTTTTATAATAATAGGCTAAATATGTTATTGTTTGCCAATCGTATTCTAGTTCATTGAACTTTTCTAAAACCTTTATCGTTTTGTTGTCATCATTAAATATTTTTGAATAGAATTCAGAAAATATTGGTACAAATGTAGAAGGTATATTTTTGTCATTTAATAAAGCATCTAGCTTTTGTCTCATTTCGTCTCTATTATTTTGACGTAACGAAATCATAAATTCGGCAGCGATATTCATAAATGAATAATCAACAGAGTTTCCAATTTTTTTTAGCTTCGATTCATATTCTTCTATATCTAATTTCATTAATTCATTAAAATTCTCAAATTCTAACATTAATGATAAATAATAATCAGGATCAGATCTTGTAATATTGTTTTGTATTTTTGTTAATGCATTACTATCCCCCATTTTAGTATAGCATTCTGCAAGACAGGACCTTATTAATGAACTATTTGGATGTTCTTTTGACCATTCTTTTAGGAGCTCTATAGCCTTGTTTATGTGACCGTTTCTATTATAAGTAAGAAAAAGACAAAATCGATTTAAGTTGATATCACTATTTTGATCTTCCAGTTTATTTTTAAAATAAGTCTCTACGCTATGTGGTACTAATATTGGATTTACTTCTTCAATAGTACGTTTATTATATTTCTTGTTTTTGAATGTAACATTAAGTTCTTTACATGGCAGTCCGTTTAACTCTTCGAGTCGCAAAATAAAGTACGGCGTTTCTCCACTAGTTGCAGATTTGATTAAAATTCTATTGACTCCTTTTTGTAAATTGACAGCATAAGTATAAGCATCTAATTCGGTAATATATTTATCATCACTTTCTAAGATAAGAGCATCATTGAGCCAAAGCCGAATCAAACCACCTTTACCCAATTTCAAATGAACTCTTCTATCACTTGGAGAATAGATAAATGTTTGGGCATAATGCACGCCAGATCCATATTCAGAGTGATTTAAGAAAAAATTGTAAACTTCATTATTTTCTCTTCGCTTGTACCACATAGCATCTCCATTGCTTTGAGCATCGAACATAATATTAGAAGAGGTAATTTCTTCTGGAGGGTATGGCATTTCAATTCCGCTTGAGTTTAAGTTTTCAAAAACACCACAATATTCCCAATCATGAATAACATTTATGTTTTTAAGCAAGTTATTATATTGCTCCCATTGCCTTTTATGCCTCTTTGTAATTGCTTGTAAATAATAAAGCCCACCTTTAACCGTAGAATTAGAAATTTTTGAAGCATCAATTTGATTAGAAGCTTTATAAGTATTATTGCTAAACCCATTTTCAATATAGTCATTAAAAAAATATGGTAACATCCAATTAGAAAATAAATAGTTTTCATAATTTGAATAACTAGTTATTTTGGAAATGAAGTCAGAATTACTTTGCATGATTCCATTTTCCATTTGGACAAGTTTCTTAAGCATTAAATTTTCTATATCATCGTTTATATTTAGTTTTTTTACAAGCTCTAAAGCTTGATTTCTGTCATTTTTTAAAAGAGCTTCCCAGATTTGATTGTTCTTTTGGGCGCTGAGAGAGAGGGTAGTCGTAAAAAAAAGGAGAATTAAAATTAAACTTTTAGAATTGAAATGAGAAGAATAAATCATTGTCTATATTTAGCGTAAATAAAAAATCAAATAAATAAAAAAAATACTAGACGTCAAAGGTAATACTTAAGATCGATGGCAAAAACCAAAACAATAAAAGATCAACTGAACAGAAGTATTCATTTAAGATATATTCCAAAACGAATTATTTCGTTAGTACCAAGCCAAACAGAGTTATTATGTGATCTAGGCTTGGAGAGCTCGTTAGTTGGTGTGACCAAGTTTTGTGTCCATCCACATCATATTAGAACCAATGTTGCTGTTGTTGGTGGTACAAAGCAAATTCATATAGATAAAATAAAAGCATTGCAACCAGATATTATTCTTTGTAATAAAGAAGAAAATACTAAAGATATTGTAGAATCCTGCGAGCTTATTTGTAATGTGCATGTTTCTGATATTTTTACAATTAACGATAGTCTGGAATTGATTCAGCAATACGGAGAGGTTTTTAATAAGTCAAAAGAGGCTTTAGCTATAATAAACACCATTAAAAGTGAATTAGAAGATTTTAATGTGTTCATCAAAAATAAACCAACATTAAAAGCAGCTTATTTTATATGGAGAGACCCATGGATGGTTGCCGCAAATAATACGTTTATTAATTATTTGTTGAAACTCAATAAGTTTGATAATGTTTTTGGAAATAAGATTCGCTATCCAGAAATAGCATTTAATAAATCGACTAAAAATAGAGAAGTGGATATGGTGCTTTTATCTAGTGAGCCTTACCCGTTTAAAGAAAAGCATAAAAAGGATATACAAGAGTTTTATCCCAAAGCCAACATTATATTGGCAGATGGTGAGATGTTTTCCTGGTACGGGTCCAGGCTAACTAAAGCTTTTAAATATTTTAAAAACTTGCGCCTAAATCTTTAGTATACTCGATCTTAGTAGTATCCTCTACAAAGTTTGCAATTTTAGACTCTAATTCTTTTAAGCTAATTAGCTTATTTAAGTTTGGTTTTATTTTACCAACTCTACAAAAATGTGTACTCATAACTTTTTTTTATAAAATACGTATAATAGTGTGTCTTGGATGTAATAAAAAAGTTAAAGAATTGCTAAATATTACTATAGGGATAGGTGAGAGCATTCCCTAGCGAGGTATTTTAACCGATTAAGTTCATCAAGGAGTTTGATGGCTTTAAATTCAGAAATATCGCTTAAAGCAGAATCCGTTTGACGAAAATTATAAGCCTGCTCTATAAGCTCTTTATAGCGCCTATTGAGTTTTCTTTGATGCATTTTTATATCGTCCAAGTTTTTCATGTGTCCTACACATAGTTAGAGAGTAACTAAATATACATTTTTTATTCAAGAATTAAAAGGAATGTTCGAAGTATTTATTTAAAAAACCTTCATTTTTAGTTGGTTATAAACCTATGTTAATTAAAAAAGATTAAATAGCTTTGAGGGGTTAACCAAATTTACCATCATGAAATTATTTTTAAGTATACTTTTTGTCCTGTTTTTTTCATTTGCGAATTATGCACAAGAAACTAATTGTAAATGTTGTACGGAAAAATATAATGAATTTGACTTTTGGATAGGTACGTGGATTGTCACCAATGCAGAAGGAGAGCTTGTGGGGAGAGATGTCGTTAACAAAATTAGAGATAATTGCCTGTTAATAGAAAAATTTGCTAGAGCCGAAGGGGATTATAGAGGAACAAGCAGTAATTTTTATAATTATAGTACGAAACAGTGGGAGCAAGTTTGGGTTGATAATGAGGGGAGAAGTTTGTCTTTTAAAGGCAATAGAATTGGTAATCAGATGATTTTTAAATCTGAAGTTACTAAAGATGAAAGAGGGGACTCTTTTTACTATCGCGTTATTTGGACAATAAATGAAGATGGTACTTTAGGAAATCAATGGGAAACGATTACTAATGATATATATACTAATGTAACCTTTAATGGAGTGTATAAAAAAGAGAAGATCTGAAAAGTCATTATAATTTACTCTTCAGACCCCTTTAAAAACCTTATATGTTTGTAAAACTATTTGTTATCCTGTAAGGCAAAAACCTTTTTCAACAAATCTGTTGTTCTAGATGATAGTTTGGTACGAATTTCTGTTTCTTCAATAGCTATCATGGTAAATACGCCTTTTAAAGCTTCACCAGTAACATAGTCTGTTAAATCAGGGTTCACGTTATTTGTAAAAGGCAGATTGTTGTATTTGTTTATCAGGTTATTCCAAATTCTGTCTGCTCCAACTTTGCTAAATGAGTTTTTTATAACAGGGCTAAATTTATTGTATAAAGCTGTTTGGGTTTTACTGTTTAAATAGCGGGTTGCAGCATCATTATTACCAAGTAGAATATTTTTGGCGTCTGCAAACGTAATCCCCTTAACAGCATCGACAAAAATAGGAGTGGCTTCTTTTACGGCATCTTCAGCAGCTCTGTTAAGGACTTTTAAGCCCTCATCTGCTAATTTGCTTAAACCGACATCTCGAAGCGCTTTGTCTACTTTATGTAGTTCCTGAGGCAATAATATTTTTACTAATTCATTTTTAAAAAAACCATCGGTTTGAGTTAGCTTAGTTACTTGTTTGTCTATTCCAAAATCCAGTGCTTGTCTCAATCCCGAAGCAATTTCGGCATTACCAATGCCACCACCTTGAGGTAGTTGGTTAACAACTTGTTGTAGCTCTGCACATGCAGTAAGATTAAAAATTAAGACGGCTGCTAAAAATTTACGAATCATAGTTTTGGGTTTTATATGTAACAAATATATGTTTTAGATGTTAAAATCACTTCAAATATACCTAATATACTTTTTTTGAGATTTGATTAATAAAAAGAAGGCACCTTGTGAGAGTAAGGTGCCTTTCGTGCAAACTAAAATAATCCCACCAGCGTTTCAAAAAAACATCTAGTTATGGGCTTTTTATCTTAAACCTACATATTAGACACAGATAAAAAATAAAGTCACACTTTTTTGAAAAAAGAATATCAAAAATTGTTTTAGTATATTAGGATAGAGCTAAACGGGAGTAGTTTTAACGGTTTGTTGCTATTAATAATAAGTTTTTCTATGAGAAAATTACCGTTTTGTTATTATAAACCATTACTTTTCTGTCGGTGTGTAATTTAACAGCATTGGCTAAAACAATCTTCTCTAAGTCACGTCCTTTGGCTATTAAGTCTTTAATAGAATGTGTATGGGATACATGTGCAACATCTTGTTCTATAATCGGACCGGCATCAAGCTCTTCTGTAACATAATGACTGGTCGCTCCAATAATTTTTACACCACGTTTATATGCCGAATGATATGGTTTTGCGCCAACAAATGCTGGGAGAAAAGAGTGGTGGATATTAATTATTTTATTTGGGTATTTGTTTATAAGTTTTCCAGAAACAATTTGCATATACCTTGCTAAGACTATAAAGTCTATATTGTATTGCTCTAATAATTCCAACTGTTTGTTTTCAGCTTCATTTTTTGTGTCCTTGGTAACGGGAATGTGATGAAATGGAATTTTAAAACTGTCAGCAATAGGTTTTAAATCTAAATGATTACTTATTATAAACGGGATTTCTAAATTAAGTTCGCCAGAATTATAGCGCCCTAACAAATCGTATAAACAATGGTCATACTTAGAAATAAACAAAGCCATTTTGGGTTTGTTTTCCGAAGAATAAATCCGCCATTTCATTTCAAATTCGTCGGCTAAGGTATTCTTAAACGACTCCTTAAAACTATCTGTAGTAAAGTTACCTATTGTAAATTCACTTTCTAATCGCATGAAAAAGATGTTCTGTTCTCTATCTACGTGTTGGTCTATATAAACAATATTGCCGCCTTCTTTAGCAATAAAATTTGTTACAGAAGCAATAATATTGGAACGATCCTTACAATGGATTAAAAGTGTAATTTTATTCATGAGACTAGAAAATGAATTAACGCGCTCAAAATTAGTTTAAAAAATAGATAAGAAGTAACGGTAGTTATAATTTTAGATAATTTCATGTAAACAGCTATTTTTTTTGAATATTTCGTAAATTGCAATACTTAAAACTTAGATTCTTTACGAATGAAACAACAAGAGGCATACAAACCTAAACATAAAGTACGTATAGTAACAGCGGCATCATTATTTGATGGTCATGATGCCTCTATAAATATTATGCGCCGAATCATTCAAGCGACTGGTGTTGAGGTGATCCATTTAGGACATGATAGAAGTGTAGAAGAGGTTGTAAATACAGCGATTCAGGAAGATGTAAATGCTATTTGTTTGACCTCTTACCAAGGTGGACATAATGAGTATTTCAAGTATATGCATGATTTGTTGAAGGAAAGAAGAGCCGATCATATTAAAATTTTTGGAGGCGGAGGCGGTGTTATCCTGCCTTCAGAAATTAAAGATTTAATGGATTATGGGATTGCCCGTATTTATTCTCCTGACGATGGACGCGAAATGGGCTTACAAGGTATGATTAATGATTTAGTAAAAAAATCAGATTTTGCCATCGGAGATGTTTTAAATGGGGAAATTGATACGCTAGAAAAAAAACACCCAAGATCAATAGCCCGTATTATTTCTTCTGCAGAAAATTTTCCTGAAGTTGCTAAAGATACTTTAGATAAAATACATTTAAGGAATAAGCATTCTAAAACACCAGTTTTAGGGATAACAGGAACCGGAGGTGCTGGGAAATCAAGTTTGGTTGATGAGTTGGTGAGACGGTTTTTATTAGATTTTCCAAAGAAAACGATTGGTATTGTTTCTGTTGATCCTTCAAAACGAAAAACAGGAGGTGCTTTGTTGGGAGATCGAATTCGAATGAATGCGATTAATTCCCCTCAAGTTTATATGCGTAGTTTGGCGACACGTCAATCTAATCTGGCACTATCTAAGTATGTAAACGAAGCTGTTGAAGTTTTAAAGGCTGCTGAATATGATTTAATTATTTTAGAAACTTCGGGTATTGGGCAATCGGATACCGAAATTATTGAACATTCTGATGTGTCGTTGTATGTCATGACTCCCGAATTTGGAGCTGCCACCCAGTTAGAAAAAATCGATATGCTCGATTTTGCAGATTTGGTAGCCATTAATAAATTTGATAAACGTGGTGCTCTAGATGCTTTACGTGATGTTAAAAAACAGTACATGCGTAATAATAATTTGTGGGAGACCCCTCAAGATAAATTACCAGTTTTCGGAACCATAGCATCACAGTTTAACGACCCTGGCATGAATACGCTTTATAAGGCGGTTATTGATATGTTGGTTGAAAAAGCAGAAGCAGATTTAAAATCAACATTTACTATTTCTGATGAAATAAGTGAGAAGATTTTTGTGATCCCACCTTCAAGAACACGTTATCTATCTGAAATAGCAGAAACGAATCGAGCTTACGACCAGAAAGTGAATAGTCAAGTAGAAGTAGCTCAAAAGCTTTATGGAATCTATAAAACCTTAGAATCTGTATTAAATGTTAATGTAAATGAAACCAGGCAATCCTTTCTTGATAAATACGGTATTAATGATGATGAGATCCAGAAATACGTTCAAGACAACAATACAGATTTTGTTAAATTGCTTGTTAGTGAATTTGATAAGGTCAAATTAAATCTAGATCCTTACAATTGGGAAATTATAATAAGTTGGGATGAAAAAGTGAATAGGTATAAAAATCCAATCTATTCATTTAAAGTTCGAGATAAAGACATTAAAATAGAAACGCATACAGAATCTTTATCGTATACCCAAATTCCGAAAGTAGCACTACCTAAATATCAAGCATGGGGAGATATTTTACGTTGGTGTTTGCAGGAAAATGTTCCAGGAGAATTTCCTTTTGCATCAGGACTGTACCCATTTAAAAGAACAGGAGAAGACCCAGCACGGATGTTTGCAGGAGAAGGGGGTCCAGAGCGTACTAACCGTCGTTTTCATTACGTAAGTATGGGATTGCCAGCAAAACGTTTGTCTACCGCATTTGATAGTGTAACGCTTTATGGAAGTGACCCAGACCACCGCCCAGATATTTATGGAAAAATAGGAAATGCAGGTGTTTCGGTTTGTTGTTTAGATGATGCCAAAAAGTTGTATTCTGGTTTCAATTTAGCAGATGTCATGACTTCGGTGAGTATGACCATTAATGGTCCAGCTCCAATGTTATTAGGCTTCTTTATGAATGCTGCTATCGATCAGCAATGCGAAATATATATAAAAGAAAAAGGTCTAGAAAAAGAAACTGAAGCTAAAATAGCTACTATTTATAAAGGAAAGGAGCGACCAAAATATTATGGGGAACTACCAGAAGGAAACAATGGTTTAGGCCTTATGCTGTTGGGGGTTACGGGAGATCAGGTATTGCCAACAGCTATTTACAATGACATAAAAGCAAAAACCATAGCGCAGGTTCGAGGAACGGTTCAAGCTGATATTTTAAAAGAAGACCAGGCTCAAAACACGTGCATTTTTTCAACCGAATTTGCATTGCGATTAATGGGCGATGTACAAGCGTATTTTATTGAAAATAATGTGCGTAATTTTTATTCGGTATCTATTTCTGGGTATCATATAGCAGAAGCAGGTGCTAACCCTATCACGCAGTTAGCCTTAACGCTTTCTAACGGTTTTACGTATGTAGAGTATTATTTAAGCCGTGGTATGGATATTAATAGATTTGGTCCAAACTTGTCATTCTTTTTTTCAAATGGTATCGATCCAGAATATGCGGTTATTGGTCGTGTAGCTCGAAAAATATGGGCAAAAGCGATGAAACATAAATACGGGGCGAATACCAGGGCGCAAATGCTTAAATATCATATCCAAACGTCAGGACGTAGTTTACATGCCCAGGAAATAGATTTTAATGATATTCGTACGACTCTTCAGGCATTATATGCTATATACGATAATTGTAATTCGTTGCACACCAATGCTTATGATGAAGCGATTACTACACCTACCGAAGAATCGGTGCGTCGGGCTATGGCCATTCAACTTATCATAAATAAAGAATTGGGATTAGCCAAGAATGAAAATCCAATCCAAGGATCTTTTATTATTGAAGAATTGACCGATTTGGTTGAAGAGGCCGTATTACTTGAATTTGATAGAATTACGGAGCGTGGAGGTGTTTTAGGTGCGATGGAAACCATGTATCAGCGTAGTAAAATTCAAGAAGAAAGTTTGTATTACGAAACCTTAAAACACAATGGTAATTTCCCAATCATTGGGGTCAATACATTTTTAAGCTCGAAAGGCTCTCCAACAGTACTTCCAAAAGAGGTCATTCGAGCTACAGAAGAAGAAAAACAGTTCCAAATAAAAACATTAGAAAATCTTCATAAAGCTAATGATACAAAGGGATTGTTAAAAGAATTACAAACGAAAGCCATTCGCAACGAAAATATTTTTGAAGTACTTATGGAAGTTTGTAAAGTATGCTCATTAGGAGAAATTACGAATGCATTGTTTGAGGTAGGAGGGCAGTATCGTAGAAACATGTAAGCAGCGAACCACTTTTTGCCCAAGCAAAAAGTGTGTGAGTCGCTTACCCTGAGCGAAGCCGAAGGGTCTTTAAATAAGAGCTATAAATTCTTTACCACTTTTTGCCCAAGCAAAAAGTGTGTGAGTCGCTTACCTCGAGTCTATTAAAAGATGTTATATTTTAAATTAATATCATTGTTAACTCTATTTTTTCTGGTATTAAGTAGCTTAAAACAAATATTTAAAAAAGAATACAATAAAAAAAGATGTCTCAATTTTTCAAATGAACGCCTAAAGGTTACTCTGCAAACATATATTTAAAAAGCTGTATGTCTAATTGCATTTTTTGAATAGACATTAAAATGTTTAGTGGAATTTTCTAGTAGTAATATATTAAGTATTAAAATAAAAGACTATTCATTTATGTAAAAAGAGGATTTGTTGTGTACGTAATAGATAATAGAATTTAATTATATCATGCGTTTTACTATTACTCTGTTAGATAAAAAATATAATAAGAGAGGTAGCTTTTTTAGGCCTTTGTTTTATACCCTGTTTACAGTGATGTTTAAGATGTGCTTTTGATCTAATTTAGTACGATGATATAAATTGGTTTTTATACTGGACAATAAGATGAAAGCATAAATTATTTTTAACATTAAAATTATTAATATGAGTATAATTACCCCCGAATTTTTATTTACTTCTTTTAAAGAGGAATTTCTTAAAAAATCCATGGAATATAGTGAAGAGACTATCCCTACATCTCTTATTTTTCAATTTTCAAAGGAAGAAATATTAGTTTTTCATAATCTCGAATATGAACGAATAAGTGGAGAAGACATAAAAAAGGGATTAAGTTATTTAAAATATTTTGGCATCCCTATCAGATTAAGGCTAAAGTATTCTTATAATAATATTGACTTTAGCAAACTGGAAGAGGAGTTTAATGCATATACAGAGATAGCTGGATTTTCTTCAGTATCACATATAACACATTATGAATATCATTTGTTTTGGTTGGGATATGATCGGAAAAATATTTCAATAGAAACTATTGCTAATGTTGAGGAATATTTCCATATTGCAATAACACGCTCATTTGATCAATTACAACAAAACTATTTTGGAGGTATTTCTGTGAAAAAGGAAGGTGAGTCTACAATTTTTAATGAAAAAATTAATAGCCTTGTTTTATATTGGGGAGAACACGAGCTAGATTGTTTTTATATAAATGCTCCAAATAATAGTGATGATCTAAATGACGGAATCATGCTAATATCAAATATTAATATTCACGAAACGGAATATTTAGAGGCATGGACAGAAAAAACAGAAGATTCTTATGGCATTTATGACGAATTATTATTCATTTTATATCGCGTATGTGCCAAATTGAAACAAGATTTTAAGGAGCATTCTCTTTTTGAGTCTAATTTTGAGTGTTATCCATGTTGTCATGATATATCAGAGAGCTTAAATGATGTATATATGCAACTTGCAGAAGAACATTTAAACTTGGATTTAGAAGAATATTTAAAAATATGTGAAAATATATTTGAAGAATAAAAATAATAGAATTAGAATAAAAGTAAAAGAAGTTCAAGTGTTACACAAAAAAATCACTTTTTTGAAAAACGAAAAGAGAGTCGCTAATTCCGAGTGCAGACCGAGGATTTTATTAAATAAAGTTTATTAGCTGTAATTAAGCAAAGGTGTTTTTATAATATCAAGGACGTCGATTTAATATTGTGGTACCCATTACCCATGGATAAGGTTACGGGCAAAAAAATGTAAAAACAACTATCTAAAGCGTTAACAACCAAGTGTGTTGTAACTTCTTAAACTTTTTTAGTTCACTACGTAAAATAGGTAAAAAGTCTTTACCATTACTGTTTGAACGCTCTAAACGATAAGAATTTTTATAAAGCATATTGGTAAGGCGTTTAAGCGAAGCAATGTGTTTGTATTTTCTTTCTGAATAGCGTTCTAATTCTGCATTTAAAATTTCAGGGGCCAGAGATACAGATTGTTGCACGATGTCACCAGAGAAATAAATATTAGAATCTTCAGTACCATCATTTTTCAAAGTAGATAAATCATGATTGAGATATGTAGAAATATTTTGAGAAAGCGTGAAAATCTCAACAGCTTTTTTGTAAATCGGTAATTCCGATAGATTTAATGGGGTATTAGACGACATATTCTTTATTTCTTAGCGTTTTTATCAAAATTAATCACAAGAAATTAGATTCAACTTTAGGTTTTAAAGTAAAAACGTATATTTGCTTTAGATTTTAATTATTTATGGTTAAATTTCATTAAATGGATATTGATAGGCTTAATTGGAAGATTTTAAAGTGTTTACAAGAGAATGCACGTCTCTCTAATGCCGAAATTGGACGTCGTGTTGGGGTTAGTTCACCAGCAGTTTCAGAGCGTATTAAAAAAATGGAAGACTTGGGGCTTATAGAAGGCTACAAGGCTATTGTTTCTCCGTTTGAAGTTGGTTATCAACTTAAGGCTATTATAACATTACGAGCTTTTATGGGGAAGCTAAAACCGTTTTTAGAAAAGGTGAAAACCTATGATGAAGTTGTGAATTGTTATCGCATAACTGGAGACGAAAATATTGTTATGGAGGTCGTTTTAAAAAATCAAAAACACTTAGAATCGTTTATAGATCAACTTATTATTTATGGAGAAAGCAAAACACAAATCGTGTTGTCTGATGTTGTTAAACAAAAAGAAATAAAATCGTTGAAATAAACACTAAAGATCTTCAAAAAAATCGTCTGGATTAAAGGGGATATCATCGTCAGGGTCTTTATCATCATAATCCACACCTGGAGGATTAAAAAGCCCCCAACGGTCAATAATATAATTCCACTGGTCAAAGCTCTTTACCCATTCAGCAAATAAGATTCGAAACATCTCTATTTCTGTTCTTAGCAAGTCTAAATATTCAGTATCCTTAAAACCATGCATTTCTAAGCCACGAGCATCTGTAATAAGTTCTCGGGCAGCTTTGCGGATTATAGCAGCATGTTCCATTTTTATATCATATAGCATGTCGTCACCTGATGCTCCAGCAATTTTAGAAGGAATAATTAATGAGTTTTCCCGCATATAACTTATGTTATTTTTTATCATTTCTGCTTGAATCTCATACTCAAAATCAATGTCGGTTTTTTCGACAGATTCGACGATATAATCTACTAATTTTTGTATTTCCATGGCTTTTTGAAATACAGGTAGTTTTTTCCATTTATCCATAAAATTATTTATTGATTATTATATGAGGAACTTTTTCTAAATTCCAATCAATCACTAAGCCACCTGCTAAAGATTGAGCAACATTTTTCCCATAAAGAAACTCACATAAATATAAAGCAGCTTCAAAACTTTTTGCACCACCTGCCGAGGTAATATATTTTCCATCATGGACAAACAAAACCTCTTTTCTAATGTCTAGTTTGGGGAACATATGTCTCATTTTATCAATATCGCTGGGGAAAGTTGTAGAAACAGCATGGTCGAGTAACCCTGCTTTAGCCAGAACAAAAGCCCCATCGCAGTGGGAGGTAACAAATTGTGCATTTTTATCTACCTGCTTTACAAAATTAATCATCGTAGTATCTTCTAAATCGGAGTCTAAATGATGCTCAGCACTTGGTACAACCAGAATATCGATTTTAGGAAGCGGGTCCTTTAAATAATTAAAATCTGGTAGCATTCGTATACCTTCAAAAGTTGTAATAACATCATCGGTATTGGCAACCGTAAATACATTCATGGCTTTAATGCTATCTCTAAAAATGGTGTGCTGAAAAATATCAAAAGGGGCAGTTAGTTCTGTATTGTATGTGCCGTTCATTATTAGAAACGCGACATTATATCTATTTAGGAGCAAGTTCAGGGAATTTTTTAATGTCCTCAATGGATTTTGAAGTATCATTATTAGTCGATACTTTCTTTTCTCCTGAAGAATTACAACTTATAAAGAGCAGGAGAGTGAGTATATAAAAAATGTGTTTCACGTATTTATTTCATAATTATTTGATACGCCATGGCGGATTTTTTCTGTTCTTCCCGGCATGGTATAAAATGATGTTATTTCCATCTGGATCTTGTAAATGAGCCTCACGCCATAACCATGATTTATCCTCAGGCAATTGCGTAAAAATAATACCTTTTTCTTGAAGGTTTGAAACTAAATTATCCAGATTATTATCTTCAAAATAAATGGTAACACCGCTACCTTTTGGCAATAGATCTACTTTATGAATTGAAAAAGTGCTGTCACCATCAGGACACTCAAATCTCACATACCCTGGGATGGCATCAACGATAAGATGCAATCCCAAAGTTTTGTAAAATGTTGTTGCTTTTTCAACATCTAATGATGGTATTGTAATTTGGTTTAAATCCATAATATTTCTGTTTCTTCTTCTATGACTTTTTCTTTGCGCCTCTTACGTGCATTCAAATATTGTCTTAGTGCAAATAATAAAAATACACAAAGGGCAGCAAGACCTGTAATGATATACCAGGTGTTGTCAAAACCAAGTGCATCAACCATACGCATGCCCGCATTATGACCAAATATGTGCGCTATGGAAAATGCGATACTGTACAAGGCCATGTATTCACCCTGGTTTCCTTTTTTTGCTCTATCCATAGTAAATGCATTTGAAAAAGGAAAGGTTATCATTTCACCAAATGTCATCAATAACATACCGATTATTAATACACCAGCCCAATTTGTAAAGTTTAAGATAATAAAACTTAAACCTGTTAAAACAGCTCCAAAAAGCATGAGTCCAGACTTGGTGAAATTGGTGTTTTCAAGCCATTTTATTAAAGGCATCTCGAAAACAAAAATGAGAAAACCATTCATTCCCAAAAGAATACCAATATCAAATTCACTTAAATAATGTGCATCTTTATAATACAAAGGCATGGTCGAAAAATATTGCAAGAATACAATTCCAAATAGCACCATAGCTGCAAGAAAAATTAAAAATGCTTTATCACTATATGCCGACTTCGGATTTTCTGTTGTAACATCATCCAGTATTTTTGCTTTTTTGGGATTCAAAACATTTATTAAAACAAGTGTAGCTATAACACATGTAATGCCATCTACCCAAAATAAACCACCATAGCTTAGTGATGTTATAATGATACCTCCAATAGCTGGACCAGCAGAAAAACCAAGGTTTATTGCCAATCGGATTAAAGTCACAGATCGTATTTTGTTTTTAGGTTTGCTATAGGCGCTTAATGCTACAAACATAGCAGGGCGAAACATATCTGCAACGAGCATAACCAAGAAAATACCAAAGCAAAACAGTATAAATGTGCTTAAAAATTGTAAGGCAATAAATAGTATACCTGTTACAAGTAAACTAAATACCATCACTTTATAATAACCAATTTTATCGGTTAATTTTCCACCTAACCAAGAACCAATCACAGACCCCAAACCAAAAGCACTCATAATCCATCCGACATCACTTAAAGTAAAATTAAGGCTTTTGGTTAAGTAAAGTGATAAAAACGGAATGACCATTGTACCTGCTCTGTTTATTAGTGTAATTAAAGCAAGCCACCATACCTCTTTTGATAAGCCTTTAAAAGTGTTTACGTAATTGTTGAATAAAGTTTTCATGAGTTCTAATTGTTCAAGTTTCTGTTTTTACATATAGTTTTGTTTTAAAGTCTACAGTTGACTAAAAATAAAAAGTCCGACTGTGAAGTCGGACTTTTATATATTGTTATATTTTATATTTATATCACCACAATATATGACAAGCCCGACCCTTTCTCTTTAAAGAGGCCCATTGCTTTTTACAAATTGTGACGTTATGACGCATTTTTATTTTAATGGCATCAAAGCTATGCAAAATATTCTTAAGTTGTATTTTTGAAATGCGAATATTTTTTAAAATTTTAAAAAATAATAAGATCTAAACACCTTTTAGATTAAAAACAAACCGTATTTATGTCTGATAATCAGTTGATTAAAATTAAAAATTTAAAATCTCCAAAAGGCGCATTCTTATTAGGACATTTACCTCAATTTAATACTTACAATAAGCATCAGGTCTTGGAACGTTGGGTTGAAGAGTGTGGAGATTTGTTTAAAATACATTTTGTTGGAAAGGAATTTGTAGTATCTGCAAACCCAGATTTTAATAATAAAATGCTCCGATTGAGACCAGAAGGTTTTAAACGTTTTTCCAAGATTGATGAAATTTTAAAAGAAATGGGTGTCGATGGTGTTTTTAATGCAGAAGGCAATAGGTGGAAACGACATAGGAAACCAACAGCAGAAGCTTTGAGCGTAAAGAATGTTAAGGCATTCTATCCTATAATTTTAGATAAAACCAAGAGTGTTCTCGAAAAATTTAAAGACTATGCTCAGCAAAAAACAATTGTAGATGTACAAAAAGAGTTTATGGCCTTTACAATTGATATTACTACCGAGATTGCTTTCGGACATAAATTGGATACTATAAATAACAAGTCGAATAGCTTTCAAAAGCATTTGGAAGTTATTTTTCCAATGATTAATGAACGTGTTACGGCACCAATTCCTACATGGCGGTATTTCAAAAGGAAAAAGGATAAAACATTGGACGTATCTTTAAAATCCATAGAAAAAGTAATCCATGGATTCATAGATGATGCTAAAAAACGATTAACGGAAAATCCCAAGTTAAAAGAGCAACCTTCAAATTTCTTGGAAGCTTTATTGGTAGAAAATGAAGACGTAAATTTTACGGATGAAGAAATCTACGGAAACGTATTTACCATGCTATTGGCAGGAGAAGACACGACTTCAAACTCGTTGTCTTGGTGTATGTTTTATTTAGCACAACACCCCGAGATTGTTATGAAAGTTAGGGAAGAAGCTAAGGCCATATATACTGAGAATATACCAGATAGTTACGAGTATGTAGATGGACTAAAATATGCCCATGCGGTGGCTCAAGAAGCGATGAGATTAAAGCCAACAACGCCTCAGTTGTATTTGGAATCTAACGAAGATATTACAGTCAATAATGTGTCTATACCAAAAGGAACCAGCATTATTTTACAGAATAAAGTAGCGCAAACACAAGATCATTATTTTTCCAACCCTAACGATTTTATTCCACAAAGGTGGCTGACAAATGGGTGCCCGATGCATAAAAATCATTCACCTAATGTTATGAGAGCCTTTGGAGGCGGTGCAAGATATTGTCCTGGGATGCATTTGGCAAAAACAGAAATGATCGTATTAATTTCTGTACTATGTAAGCATTTCGATTTTAAATTAGAAGTAAACCCTGAAACCATCAGGGAACGCTTTGAGTTTACGATGTATCCAGAAAACTTAAAGGTAACTTTCTTACCAGCAACAAAAAGATAAAAACGATGATGAAAAAGAACCTTTTAATACTACTATTTTTAGTATTATTGTTCAACTGCGGACAAGAAAAGAAACCGCTTTTGGGTGATACTGAATTTCAAAGAAAAATAAATGCCGAATATAAAGATGCTACCACATCACCTTTAAAAGATAAAGATAGAAAGCACTTTGAGGGTTTGGATTTCTTTAAGTTTGATTCTGCTTATGTTGTAAAAGCTATATTGAAGCGAACACCTAATTCTGAATGGTTTCATATGAAAACGACCACGGACAGGGTTTCTAAAGAGCGTGTTTTTGGGATTTTGTCTTTTGAATTGAAAGGCGAAAAATTTGAATTAGAGATATATCAAGGGCAGGAATTAATGAACGAGCCAGGTTACGAGAACCACTTATTTCTACCTTTTTTAGATGAAACCAACGGATTGGAAACTTATGGAGGCGGGCGTTATATTGATGCCAGTATCCCCGAAGGAAATACTTTTATTATAGATTTTAATAAAGCGTATAATCCTTATTGCGCTTATAATGAAAAGTATTCGTGTCCTTTAGTACCTAGAAAAAACTATTTAAAAACTAGGGTAGAGGCTGGGGTGAAGGCTTTTGGGAAATATTGATATGTTTATCATTAGTAGTAGCTATAACTTATTAATGGTCTTTAATAAACTAATTACATTGTTAGTACTTATTACTTAAGTTTCACCAAAATGTTTTTTAACATCCAATTTATGAGTCGTTTTGTTCATTAAGTCAAACGAAAATTTACCTCACCAAAAACATCCCAAAAAACACAGCTAAAAACCCAATGACAAAACTAGCAATGGTATACATGGCAAAGCTTGTAAAATCCCCCGATTTTAAAAACACATGATTCTCGTAGGCAAAGGTTGAAAAGGTCGTAAAACCACCACAAAAACCAGTAGCTAAGAGTAAGGTCTGGTTTTGTGTTAATGAATCATTTTTTGCCGCCAATCCAAGAATGAGACCAATAAGTAAACTTCCTAAAATATTGGCAGCAAACGTACCGTAAGGAATACCTGTTTCTGCACTGTTTAAATATTTGCCAATAAGAAACCGTAGCACACTACCAAAGCCACCACCTAAAAAAACCAGTAAAAGCTGTTTCATATTATTTTACAGCAATGTATATTTCTGTAACCCAGTCAGCTGGATTAGGTGTACTCATAGGGTCTGTTAGATAAGTCTCCAGCATAGGGCCGTTCTCTGTAAATTCTAAACCATTTTCTGTGAGATGTTTCATGGACGTTTCCCAGGCTTCTTTTAAATTTTCATAATCGCCTTTAAGCGTTGTTTTAACAGCTTTAAAAGGTTCTAGCTGTCCAGTTAAAATATCACTATCTGCACTTATTACTTTAGTAGTAGTTGGAACACAACACGAGAACATAACCGCGTTATTTTCTTCGTCCCATTTGTGATAATATGTAAAAGGAGCCCCAGCCATTGCTATTTTATTAGTCATAGCATAATGACCAATTTTAGGCATCATTTCGGTCATTTTTGCTTCCAACTCTGTTATTTTACAAGAAGCTGTGTTATACAGATAGTAACCACCACTATGTTGGGTAATACCATCAACTTTTACACTGTATTTTTTCATATCCGACATCACGATGCTATCTAATTTTTCAAGACTTCGTTCATAATGAGGTGCAATTTGTTTTTCCATACCGCCCATGAAGGTTGCGAATGCCTTAAAACCAAAGGGTAGATCTTTTCCTGAGATCGTCCAGGTAGCATCCGTGGAGCCATCTTCATTAGATGTAAATTTCCAAGACACATCTGATTTTGGAAACTCCGCAAATTGCATTTCTTGGGTAATCGATTTGTTTTCTTCAGTTTCTATGTTTTTCATCGTTCCAATACCATCTTTATCTTCCCAAGAATAGGAGCCATTAACACCTTTAGTCTGTTCCGCAAGTGTAATTTTCATATCAGGGTCAGCTTCCACCCAAGAAGACCAAGCCTCCCAATTTTTAAAATCAATCACATTATTATATATAACAGCAGCAGGTGCTTTTATAGTTCGGGTTCTGGTAACTTCAAAAGAGTTAGGTTGCACGGCAATGTAAATAGCAGTTCCTATAATAGCGATAAGTAGTAAGAACAAAATGTACTTAAAAGTTTTCATTATTTTTTTGATTAATTAGACAAATCAAATATAATCATTTTTAAACCTCATTTAATAAATTATTATATTTGTTGCGTTAAAAATAGATTTTTTTCAATCGATAAGCTGATTTTTCTGTTAATCAATAATTTAAGAACTGTTATGAATCGTTTTTTTAAACAAGAGTTAAAGAACTTTTTATAAAATGAAATAACAGGATTGAGAATAAGCGCACAGTGAAAAGATTATTTCAAATATCAAAGCCTACAACAACAATTAAAAATCAATAAACATAAATCCATGAAATTAAAATCCATACTAAGTTTAGTACTGATTGTTACTTTGTTCTTATCATGCGGTAAGGATAAATCTAAAGAAAACACAGAAAATAAAGCCGTAAATGAACGTGTTGCATTTGATTATAATGTGGAGCAATTTGCAGATATTAAAATACTCCGTTATCAAATTCCTGGATGGGAAAATCTGACTTTAAAAGAAAAGACTTTGGTATACTATCTTACCCAAGCTGGTTTGGCAGGAAGAGATATTATGTGGGATCAAAATTATAGACATAACCTGACTATAAGAAAAGCGCTTGAGCATATTTACAAAAGTTATAAGGGAGATAAAACGTCTACAGACTGGGATGCTTTCGAGACTTATTTAAAGCGTGTTTGGTTTAGTAATGGGATTCATCACCATTATTCTAACGATAAGTTAAAACCAGAGTTCTCCTCAGACTATTTAAAGCAATTATTAGCTGATACCCATACATCTTTGGAGGGCGAAGCTTTCGATGTTATATTTAATGATGCAGATACCAAGAAAGTAAATCAGGCAAAAGGAGTTGACAACGTTGGTCTTTCTGCGGTTAACTTTTATGCACCCAATGTTACTAATGACGATGTGCGAAGCTTTTATGCTAAAAAACAATCTCCAGACCCAGAAAAGCCGTTGTCGTTTGGATTGAATTCTCAATTGGTAAAAGAAAATGGCGTAGTAAAAGAACGTGTATATAAATCTGGTGGATTATATGGTTCGGCCATAGATGAAATCGTTAAATGGTTGGAATTAGCCAAAAGTGTTGCTGAAAATGATGATCAGGGTCATGCTTTGGGATTGTTGATCGATTATTATAAAACAGGCGATCTGCAAACTTGGGATGATTACAATGTGGCATGGACAGCTGCCACTAAAGGTAATATTGATTATATAAATAGTTTCATAGAAGTATATAATGACCCATTGGGGTATCGCGGATCGTACGAAAACATTGTGCAGATTAATGATTTTGATATGTCTCAAAAAATGAAGGTGCTATCGGATAATGCACAGTGGTTCGAAGATCATGCACCGCTAATGGAGGCTCATAAAAAAGATAGTGTTGTTGGTGTTACTTATAAAGTAGTAACAGTAGCAGGCGAAGCTGGAGATGCCTCACCAAGTACGCCAATTGGTGTTAATTTACCTAATGCCAATTGGATAAGAAAAGAAGTAGGGAGTAAATCTGTTTCGCTGGGAAATATTATACATGCCTATAATAATGCGGGTGGTTCGGAACGTTTAAAGGAGTTTGTTCACGATGAAGAAGAGTTGCAGTTAGTAGAGAAGTATGGACAATTGGCCGATAAATTACACACAGCTTTACACGAGGTTATTGGCCACGCTTCTGGACAGTTAAACCCAGGGGTAGGAGAGACTAAAGAAACATTAAAAAATTATGCGTCAACTTTAGAGGAAGGACGTGCAGATTTGGTCGGACTGTATTATTTGTATGATGCTAAATTACAGGAATTGGGCTTAGTTGATGATTGGAAAAGTGTAGGTAAAACAGCCTATGATGACTATATAAGAAACGGACTTGTTATGCAGCTAATCCGTTTAAATCTAGGAGATGATGTTGAAGAAGCACATATGCGAAATAGACAATGGGTAAGTGCCTGGGTATTTGAAAAGGGAAAAACTGACCATGTCATTGAAAAGGTAGTACGTGATGGAAAAACATATTTTAATATTAACGATTATGAGAAATTGCGGTCACTTTTTGGGCAGCTATTACGTGAAACGCAACGTATTAAGTCTGAAGGTGATTATGAAGCCGTAGAGACCTTAGTGGAGACTTATGGGGTAAAAGTAGACCAAGCGATCCACGCTGAAGTTTTGGAGCGTAATAAACAATTTTTATCAGCACCTTATAGTGGTTTTGTAAACCCAGTATTAGTAGCACATAAAAATGAGGCTGGGGAAATAATTGAAGTAAAAGTAACACAACCAGAAACCTTTGCTGGTCAGATGTTAGATTACAGTAAAAACTATAATTTCTTACCAGAGGTTAACTAGACTGTTTAAAAAATAAAAGAACAGATTCTTTTTGTCAAGGATCTGTTCTTTTATTAACACTAAAAGTCAAAAGAATCAAATTAACAACGATAAGGATGCTAATAATAATTAGTATTTTCATTTGTCATATTCGTTTAGTTATCTACTAGATGCAGAAAATTAAAAATGGTTGCGTAAAATATTACATCTATTTATATAACAGTTTAAATCTTCTTTTTCCTACCTAGTTTCTACGATATATCAATTAATATGCCATATTGACTGATTAAAACAATAAATATACTAAAAATATAATTAATTTCTTACGTTCTAGGATCTATGTTGTTGATAGTTATATGATTATCTTTACTAAGAAATAGATGCTCTTAAATTATTTAAAATAGCATATTGAATAAGTTTTCCCTTTCCCACAAGGTCTAATTTTTTTCTAATATTTTTTCGGTGCGTTTCTATTGTTGAGTTTTTTATGTTTAGTAGAAGAGCAATATCCTTTGTGTTTTTACCATAGCCTATTTGTTGCAGAATTTGTAATTCCCTTTTGGTTAAGCACGCTATTTTTTTTTGAATATTATGGTCTTGAGTCGTAAAAAGAAATATCATTGAATCTATGAGGTCCTTATGTTGGGTTATAGATTTTGTGGCTATTAAAAGTTTACGAATATCTCCTTTTGAGAGCAGATTGTTCTTTTCCTTTAGATTGTTAATAGTTTTTAAAATTTCGTGAATAGCTGTCATTGTAAATTTGGAGCGGTATTTGTGTTATAGTTTTAATTCTAATCAACTTAAAGTTAGGTGATTAAAAATGTCTTTTATAGACTTATAAATCTATGAACTATACTATCACGAAAACATCCCCAATAGAGGGGATACCTAAAACTTGTATTTTTTCTCTAAAGCATAGCGTAGTAATTCCCCTTTTCCCTGAAGTCCTAAAATACGTGCCATATTTTTACGATGGGTATCGACGGTATAAACACCAATAAATAGTAAATCGGCAATTTCTCGAGACGTTTTACCTTGAGCGATAAGTCCAAGGATTTCTATTTGCCGTTTTGTTAAAACGCCCTTTGTTTTAATATACGATTTTGAATTTAAAACATTGGTGTTAATGTTGCCATCTATATAGGTTTCACCTTTTGAGACTGTTAAAATAGCATGGTGTACCTCCTTTAGGGATGCGTTTTTTAGGATATATCCAGAAGCTCCTGCTTGCATCATTTGCTGAATGGCTTCAATTTGCTCAAACATAGTAAAGGCAAGCACATGTATATTTGGATACTTTTTTTTAATTTTTCTTGTGGCTTCGATCCCATCCATTTTTGGCATTCTAATATCTGTTAATACGACATTTGGTTGTTTACGTTCAACGATTTCCATTAATGCAACGCCATCGTTTGCTGTACCTACAATGCTTATGCCGTCTTCATATTCTAGGAGTAATTGAATACCATCTATTAATGACTGGTGATCTTCTGCTATAGCGAGTCGTATCATATAGGAATGTCTATTATTATTGTGGTGCCATTATCAATTTCAGATTCTATGGTCATCGTACCGTTTAAGTGTTCAATACGCTTATCGATGCTATGTATCCCCATACCTTTGTTTTTAGTGGTTATTTGACTTTGGTTAAACCCTTTGCCATTATCTTCTACCATAATGTTTAGGCTTTCATCATGATTGGTTAAATGTATGATGGCTTCTGTAGCTTCGGCATGTTTAATAATATTGGTAACCAATTCCTGAACCATCCTAAAGATAGTCAATTCCAAACTATTTTCTAAGCGGTCTTCTAGGCCATGATCAATCACCTCAATGTTAATTTTGTTTGACGAAGATACTTTATCTGCCATATTCTGTATCGCTTTTAAAAGCCCTTGTTTGGCAATCACCCCCGAGTTTTTGGCATGCGCTATAGAACGGATTTTTTGATAAGTTTCATCCAGTAAATCTGTTGTTTTGTCAAATAATTCTGGAGTATGCTTGTCTTTAAGAGCATTAAAATGAAGTTTGACCGTTGCCATTAATCCGCCTAAATCATCGTGTAAATCATTGGCGATACGTTGACGTTCTTTTTCCTGACCTTCAATCATGGCATCAATACTTAAAAGTTCCTGTTCTTTTAAAACGGTTGCCAGTTTTTGGGTTTCTAAGTCTTTTTCTTGTTCGGCCAGTTTTTGTTTCCGTTTCGTGCTTTTATGAATAAGGAAAGTCGTGATCCCTCCAAAAAAAATAAATGCCAAGGCGCCTATTAATAAATTGAAATTTTGTTTTCGTTTGCCTTCTATTTCTAGATTATTGGCACGGAGTTTTTCGTTGTCGTATTGTTCTTTGATTTTTGATATTTCAATGTTTTGTTGAGTGTCATTGATACTGTCTTTTAGGCTATTTAATTTGTTTGAATAGATATATGCATTTTCATAATCATTACATTTGGAATATGCGTTAGATATATTTTTGTAAAAAACCGCTTTGCTTTTAGCAATGTTATTTTTAATTGGGGTTGAATCAGCTTTTAAATAATAGATTAAAGCTTTTTTACAATCATTTAAATTATAATAAGCCTTTCCTTGGTTATTATAATTATAAGCTATAGTTTCAATATCTTTATACTTAAAGAAAGTAGGCAATGATTTTTTAAAATAAAAAATAGCTGAATCTGAATTTTTTATATAGTCATTAAAAACAGTGCCTTTATTCATGAGGCCATAAGCGACATAGAGTGTGTCATTGTTTTGTTTGGATAGTTCTATATATTTATTGAAATAGTTATTAGCCAAAAGACCTTTGTTTTCATCTAAATAATTTGAAGCGATTTTATGATATATGCTTCTTAAGGATTTGTAATCATTATTTTCTAATGCGTAATTTTTTAGTTCACCTATGATAGATTTTGTTTCTATATTAACATTGTTTTGATGGCTTAATATACGTAGAAGAGCTATATTACAATCGGCAACATCTTTTACGCTATCAACTTGTTTGAAAAGGAGCTTAGAGGCAGACATGTATTTGTAAGCTAGTCCATGATTATCTACTATCAAATTAGCTTCGCCTAGATAGTATTTAATTAAGGCTTTATCGTATGTAGTTGTTTTTAAAGTGTCAATTTTACTTAGTATTAATATAGCTTCATCAGCTCTGCGCTCTTCTAACGCGCTATATACATGTTTTAAGTTGATTTTTTGAGAAAAACAAAAACAAGTATGTATAAAAATACATACTTGTATAAAGTGGTTAATATTTAGATAATATGTCTTCAAAAATTATTATTGTCCCACTAGTATATTACCTTTTTTTACTTCTGGAACCCCTCCTGCATCTTCAAAATGGTGGCATGTCCATTTCGAGTCGTATTCTTCATCTTTTAAATATCTAATATATGCAAATATCAAATCCTGTCCCGTTTTAATTTCTAAATTATCTATGTCTAGTTCATATTTTTTTTTAGGTGGAGGGGGAGGGCTTGCCAAATGTAATGAATGTAAACTTAACCTATATCCAGGCATATCAGGAGAAGGCGGACATATTTCTGCTTTATGCAAATTTCTTATTGTGCTGGATGCATGTATTGTAAACCTAGCCTTTTGAATTTTGTTGTCATTCCATTTGATAAATTGAACTGTTATTAATTCAGATGAAGTATGATAAACAATATACTCCTTTTCTGTGTTTCTTGGAATTAATTTTTCTTTAGGTTCTTTGTAGTGATTGTGATTCATATCTGATAATGTTTAAATTTATAATTTATTATTGTAAAAATTCATGAAAGTTATAAGGTGGGTTTTTATTAATATCATTTCCTCCTTCATTTACAAAAATGCCATTTATAGGGGTAAAAAAAGATCGTTTAGCTTCTTTGTCCCTAGCAAATAAAACTCCTACAACTTCTCTATTCTCATTTGTGATTACAGAGCCTGAGTCCCCTTTGCCAACATCGATATTTTCTATCATGATTTGATTTGTCATAATTATAGGTTTTCTTTCTCCATTATAACTTGAATCAATTCGAAAAGAAGCATTTAAGGATCTTATGTGTCCACAACTTTTGCCATTATAACCGACTTTATATACCAGAGAATTTTTCTTAGGAGTGTTTAGACCTTTGAATGGAGTTTTACAAATTCTATCTCCTGATTGTAATGGATATTTTTTTTCATTCGTAATTTCTACTATGGCAACATCCATTTTTGAATTGTGAAACCATTTTTTTAGCTCCCCAATTTTATGATGTCTAAGTTTTGGGAGATCATGTATTAAAGAAGGGAAATGAATTTCCTCATTTATTTTCGAGTCACCATTTGCAACAACATGAGAATTAGTAATAGCATATAACTTATCGTTTTTTTGTAAATAAAATAAAGCTCCTAATGTGCCTCCTTTATCATCTATATTTAAATTTCCAATTGAAATCCCTCCAGTAATAATCCTTTCTTCTTTATCGTTTTTTGACTTTTCTTTATGTAAAGTCTCAACTCCAGAACTTGGAAAGGTAATATAAGAAGTTTCTTTTTTGAACATTTCCGATAGGTTAATTACAGGTTTTTGATCATATAAATCAGATTCTAGATCTGATAAATTGCTGTTTTTTAAAAATGTATATAAACCACTATTTTCCTTATTCCTGATACTCCATTTTTTAGAATGCTCATACTGGAATATTCGATACTTTTCGAATAGTCCATATTCTATGAAGTAATAATTTTTATGCAGGGGGTTTTCAACCACAGCAGCGTAACTTATAAAAGGAATACTTTCCATTCCTTTAGTTATTTCTATTAATAAATCGTTAGCATCTTTCTCATCCATAATAATTTTAAATTAAAGGATTAAACAAATAAACCAAACCAAAACAGCTATAGCACTCGAAGCACTAATGGTAGGTTCTTTTTCTAAAAGAGACATGGGATTACATTCGTTTGTACCTTCTGCATTCAAACGTGTAAGAGGGTTTCCATCTGGTTTGTTATTTAAGGAAATCATTCCTGGTATTGAAATACTAATGGATGCTGCGGCAAGAGCTGTCAATACACGGTAAAACCAAAAGTGAGGGTCGTTTTTAAAGTCAAGTTCCATTTTATGGGTGATAATCATTATCACAGCAAATGAAATGATCCCAAATAAAAACATGGTAATGGGAGCGACTAGTTTTTTCATGAGAGGGTTGGATTGGTTAATTAATATTGCAAATGTGTCATGTTTTTTGACACAAAAACATACCCAATACTGGGTATATTGGGCTATTAAGATATAAAATGTATTTTATTTAAGGGTATTTCCTTCTTTGATTAGGAAATTGAACACAAAAATTGTTTTAGCTATAAAGTATTGAAAGTAAATTAGTAATGTTAATTTATTGGTAAGAAATGGCTAATCATATAAAAGAAAAAACCAGGGAATTTAAATTCCCTGGCTTTTAAGTGTTAACCTATTTGAAAAGGCTTTAAATTAATTAAAATAATTAATCGGCTATTTTTTTATAAAAGTAAATGTATCCGTATAAGTTTCGTTACCATCTGTATAAGTTTCGGTAACGATTAGCTTTCCATTTAAAAATTCTACTTTACCACTTTCTAATATCAAATCTCCATTGGCATAATCTTCGCTATATTGAGATTCGATAAAATCTTCATATTTAAATGATATTAACGTTAACGTATTGTCAGTCTCGTTGTATGCCCATTTACCTGTTTCTTTGATGTCATATTTTTCGACCTCGTCAAAGTAAACAGCTTCACAGTTAGTTGAAGAAGCTTCAAAGTTTAAAGATTTATATTCTTCATATTCTGTTAAATAGAAACTTCCATTACTTTCAATACTTAGTATAGCCTCTTCTTTAATAATTTGATTATAGTCAGCTTCTACAGTTTCTTGATTTTCGCAGTTAACAGTATATTTATCACCATCAGTGGATTCTTCTAAAATCCATTCGCCAACTATGGTAGCGTTTCCACCCCATGCTTCTACTTCTACACAAACGGTAACAATTTGACTAATATTATTCTCTTCGTCATAAATACATAGATCCCCACAAAATTTTCCTGGAGGAAAAGTGTTATCAAAATCTACATCGATTTCATACTCACCATCTATAAGATTATTGTTTTTAAATAGTGGATTCTTTTTTGAAGACTGATTTTCTTTGGTGCCACCAGATTTGTTTGTTTTAAAACTAGAAACAGGAATATCGAAATAATCAGAAGCAGTGTTATTATCAGCGTCTTTAAATAAGAGATAAGCACCAGCAATGTTGGTTTCAGTTGAAGAGAATTTTAAATTAAAACCTGAGCTTTGAAAAGCTTCAGCTTTGTCCGAACTTATTTCTAAATTTAAACTGCTATTAGGTGCAGGAGGAGTGCCTTGGTTTTTTGTTGCGCCTTCAATAGAAATATCAGAATTCAAATTTTCAACAGGAACGGGAGCTTCTTCTAATTGATTTTGTTCATCTGCTAATTGCTCATTTCCATTGTTGTTTCCATCATCCGATGAACAGGAATATGCTAACACAGTAAAAGCGATTAATGTAAGTAGGGTTTTGGTAATTTTCATGTAATTGATTGTTAATTGGTTAATAATAGATTTGTTCTGCATAACTAAAAAATATTAGTTTGATTTCACAAACATAAGCTGCAGATGATGCAAAAAAAAACAAAATAATCGACAAAAAGCAATAAATATCGATAAAATGCTATTTTAAAAAGAATTTAATGGCTGTTATGAATAAAATAAAAGCAATAAAAGCTATGAGTATCCATATACTGCCAGCGTAAAAGCGTTTGTGAAGTTTTAAATCTTTTCGGTAAGTATAACCTATAATAATAGCAAAGACGACAAAGAATAAAACTCCGAAAATGATTTGACCTTTACTAAACATATGGTTATTTTTATGCAAATTTAATAAAACACTAAAGATTTCCTTTCTCAGGGAAATAAAAAATATTTTTGATGAAAAATAAAATTGAAGCCGTAAAGGCATTTCATACGGCATTTAAGATAGGGCACAGGGAAACTCCGAAAGCAGATTTGGGAACCGAGAAGAACACACTGCGTTTTAATTTAATGAAAGAAGAAAACGAGGAGTATTTAGAAGCCGCCAATAATAATGATTTGGTTGAAGTTGCTGATGCTTTGGGAGATATGCTTTATATTTTATGCGGCACCATTATAGAGCATGGCATGCAGTATAAAATCGAAGAAGTATTTGACGAAATACAACGCAGCAATATGAGCAAATTAGGGGAAGACGGTCAGCCTATTTATAGAGAAGATGGTAAAGTACTTAAAGGTCCTAATTATTTTAAGCCTAATATTGAATCTATATTGGATAAATAGAACGTATTGTATAGATAGGATAAATAAAAAGTCTGAAAAACACCTTGTATTGTTAGAGAGTTCTAGTTTGGGCGTAGTCGAAGACAAACGACTATGGAAATCTGTTAATCTATATGGCTCGCTTTTTCTAATAAAAAGCTCTCAATTGTATCTAAAATATTTTTTCAGACTTTATAAATATGAACAATACTTAAAAAGCTTATTCAACCTTATACCTCCAACCAAAAGGGTCTTCGGTTTTGTTCGTTTGTATATCGGTAATGCGTTTCTTTAAAAAGTTTGCATAAGTGTCTTCTGATTCTGGTAGGTCATAATCCGTATCCTTATAACCGAATCCGGCAATAGGAGAAATAACCGCAGCCGTACCAGCTCCAAACATTTCTTTTAAAGAACCATCTTTTGCAGCAGTAACTACTTCTTGAACAGATAATTTTCTAACTTCCACAGGAATACCTTCAGCTTCTGCTAATTCAATAATACTTTTACGTGTAATACCATCTAGAATTCGATCACTAGTGGGGCCAGTTATAAGTGTGTCATTAATACGAACAAAAATATTCATGGCACCAGCTTCTTCAATATATTCATGCGTATTATCGTCTGTCCAAATAACTTGTTGATATCCTTTTTCTATAGCCAATTGTGTTGGGTAAAACTGTCCGGCGTAGTTACCACCAGCTTTAGCAAAACCAACACCACCATTAGCAGAACGTGAGTATCTCTCTTCAATTAACACCTTTACTTTTCCAGAAAAATAGGCACCAGAAGGCGCTGTCGCAATAATAAAGGTGTATTCATCTGCTGGAGAGGCATGAAAACCATTTCCAGAAGCAAAAACAAAAGGTCTTATGTATAACGAACTCCCATCTTTTTTAGGGATCCATTCATTATCAACTTGTAACAAAGTTTTAAGACCGTCCATAAAATAGCTTTCTGGTAATTCAGGAATGGCTAAACGTTTAGACGATATATTCAGGCGTTTAAAATTATCTATTGGGCGAAATAACCAGACATCTTCATTGGCATCTTTGTAAGCTTTCATGCCTTCAAAGACAGATTGGCCATAATGAAAGATTTTAGCAGATGGATCTAAACTAATCGCCTGATAAGGAATGACCTTAGGAGCTTGCCATGCACCATCTTTAAAATGACATTCCAGCATGTGATCGGAAAAAACATGTCCAAATTTTAAATTGTCAAAATCTACATCATTAATTTTAGTAGTTTTGGCTTTTATAATCTCAATATTGTTGATTATAGGGTTCATAAGTCTAGTTATTTATTCATACAAATTTAAGTAAAAACGTTTTTAAAAAAACGGTATATTTACATAAATCGTTTAAAATTGAAATATTCACAGCATGAAGTCAATTACCTTAGTAATTATATGTGTTTTAGTGTTAAATTCTTGCAAAAATAAAAGTGAAGAAAAGCTCGAAATTATCCCAAAAACAGAAGACATTGTATATACATCTTTTGGAAAAGAGATTATTGCAGATGATGCTATTGCAGCGACTTCTATGGCGTATCACTATAAAACCATGAATGCTGGAGATTCTATCAATTCTAAAATGATTGCTAAAGTTACTGGTGTTTGTCAGGCAAAGGGATGTTGGATGACTTTAAATTTGGATGATAATAAAGAAGTCATGGTAAAATTTAAAGATTATGGTTTTTTTGTGCCCAAAGATATTGCTGGAAAAGAGGTTATTGTGAATGGAAAGGCTTATATAAAGGAAATCCCAGTTGATGAATTGAAACATTACGCTGAAGATGCAGGGAAGTCTGCTGAAGCCATAGAAGCTATTACAGCATCTAAAAGAACTTACTCGTTTGAAGCGGATGGTGTTTTGCTAAAGCAATGATTTTGAAACATCCTTCTTGTTCCTTTTTTAATTTAACTATAATCATTGTAGATGTTACAGGTAACAATTTTACAAATAAAATAACTGCATGAAACGAGAAGTTGTAATAACTGCTGATGGTTCATCTACCATTCATTTACCCGATTGGGATGAGCAGTATCACTCTAAACATGGCGCTATACAAGAAGCCTATCATGTGTTTATAAAGCATGGACTACATCACTTTTATAATACTGTACCAATATCAAGTGGACATAAACACATCTCTATTTTAGAAATTGGTTTTGGGACAGGTTTAAATGCCTTTATTACCTTGATAGAATCGGAAAAATTAGATGTTAGTATTAATTATTTTGGAGTTGAAGGCTATCCAGTTTCAATGGGTGAAATAGATCAGTTAAATTACCCATCTGAATTAAATATAGAAAATAAAAAAGGAATTTTTAAAGAACTTCATAAAATATCTTGGGAAGAAACTCATAAGCTTTCCAGAAATTTTTCAATAGAAAAACAAAACCGTTTCTTTTCAGAAATAAAGGAAAAAGAAGCATACAATATTATATACTTTGATGCTTTTGGAGCTAGAGTACAACCCGAATTATGGACAGAGTCCATATTCTCAAAAATGTATGATGCCTTACAGATAGAAGGAGTTTTAGTAACTTATTCCGCAAAAGGAAGTGTGCGTCGTGCTATGGAAGCTGTAGGTTTTAAAGTTGAACGTTTGCCTGGGCCTCCTGGTAAACGTGAAATGCTCAGGGCTACTAAAAAGGCCTGAGTATTAGTATTTATCCAAATATTATGCCCTACAAAGAATCGCGATACGATGCTTAGGAATATCTAAAAATACTGTTAAACCTAATATAAATCATTAGTAAACTGATGGGGCTTTTTGTAACTTTATAAAAAAAGAGCATGCGAGTTTTAATAACAGGAGCGACAGGTTTAATTGGGCAGGAAATTGTAAAACTTTGCCAGGAAAAAAATATTGCAGTAAATTATCTAACGACCAATAATTCTAAAATATCTCAAGGAGAAAACTATCGTGGGTATTACTGGAATCCGAAGACCCAAGAAATAGATACAGATTGTTTTAAAAATATAGATGCGATTATACATTTAGCAGGTGCAACAGTATCTAAACGTTGGACCCCTACTTATAAAAAGGAAATTTTGTCAAGCAGAAAAGCGTCTACACAATTACTAATAAATACTTTAAAAGGAGAAACACATACTATAAAACAAGTTATTTCAGCAAGTGCTATTGGAATTTATTCAGATTCCCTAACTAATTATTATGAAGAAGGTTCTAAAGATTTTGGTAAGTCTTTTTTAAGTAATGTTGTACAGCTATGGGAAGAAGAAGTTGATGCCTTTGCTAAATTAGGTATAGAAGTTTCTAAAATAAGAATAGGGTTGGTTTTGGCGAAAGAAGGAGGCGCATTACAAGAAATGATTAAACCAATTAAGTTTGGGTTAGGTGCTGCCTTTGGTAATGGAAAACAATGGCAGTCTTGGATACATATTCAAGATTTGGCTGATATGTTTTTATATATTTTAGAAAATAACTTAAAAGGTGTTTATAATGGTGTAGCCCCAAATCCCGTAACAAATAATGAGTTAATAAAAACGATAGCCAATATACTGCGCAAACCATTATTTTTACCAAATATCCCTAAATTCTTTTTAAGGTCAGTATTGGGAGAGATGCATACATTATTATTTGAAAGTCAGCGTGTAAGTTCTAAAAAAATTGAAAATAGGGGATTCAATTTTAAGTATCATCATGTAAGGTCTGCTTTAGTGAATATTTTGCAATAGATATTTTTAAAATTAGTGTAACAAAACACCCTTCATTTAGACATATTTATTGTTGAATAAATATTGATATTATGAAGTTTCTTTATGCTGGTTTATTGTGCCTTTTAGTATGTTCTTGCAACTCCCAAGATAAATATAGTATTCCTGAAAAAGTTGAAAACGATTGGGAAACAGATCATGTAGAAAATGTAAAGATGAGTTTAGAAAAAGTAAACTTATTAAAAGAACAGATAAATGGAGAAAAATATAAAGATATTCATAGTTTACTAATCGTTAAAGATAAAAAATTAGTTTTCGAATCCTATTATAAAGGCTATCACAAAGATAAAACACATGACATCGCATCAGTTACCAAAAGTATTACTTCTGCATTGATTGGGATTGCGATTGATCAGGGGCATATAGAAAATGCATCATCTTCGGTAGCATCGTTTTACAAAGGTTCTGTATATGAGCATAAATGGGATAGTTTAAAGAGAAATATCAGGATTAAAGATTTATTGACGATGCGCCACGGTTTGGACTGTGATGATTTTGATAATAAAACTTCGGGCGATTTTAATACTTTTTTACGTTCAAGCGATTATATAGACTATATGCTAAATGTAAAAATGATTCATGAACCCGATAAAGTAAATGCTTACTGTACGGGTAGTACCCAATTGTTAGAACCTGTTTTGAAAAAAAGTACGAATTATTCAGTCGAAAATTTTGCATCAAAGTTTCTGTTTGAACCTATTGGAATAAAAAGCTTTAAATGGGAAAAAACGCCTAAAGGAAATCCAGCTATGGGAATGGGAGCAGATATGACCCCAAGAGATATGGCAAGATTTGGTCAGTTATATTTAAATAAAGGACTTTGGAATGGGAAACGGGTTATTTCAGAAGATTGGATAGAAGAAAGTCTAACGCCTTATGGTAAATTATTCGAGTTTGTAGATTATGGTTATATGTGGTATATAGAACCAACAATTACTGTAAATAACCAACAAATAAATTATTATAATGCTTTAGGGCATGGAGGACAAACAATAGCAGTATTTCCAGAGCTTAATATGGTGGTTGTTATTACTGCAGGAAACTATAATAATGAATCGGACTATTATGATATGTTAGAAAAATATTTGCTTCCTGCAATAATCAATGAATAATACCTATTTATAGTAAATTAGGTAGATTAATGCTTGCTTAGTCACAAAACAAAAACACTTTACCATTTTATGGTAATGTAAAATGACAAAGTGCTTCAAAACATTTAGCTCAATTACATAATAAATAAGGGGAATTGGCTATTAATCTATATTATTTTTGTTAATACCATACGCTTTCAATTGGTATTACATACCATGGCGCCTTTGCAATATTAGTGAGCTTAGGGTTTAGAATTATTGCATTAATATCTGACCAAATTTTTAAATGAGAGTATTGGTCTTTCTCTTACGGCGCTCAGGTATGTCATATTTTTTTATTGTGACCATTGTTGGTTAATATATTATGATCACTAGGACTTCTTTGTTTACTTCTGTTTACAAAAGTAGGCAAATCGATGTTGTTTTAGTAGAATAGATATTGCAAAATATAGTATAAACTGTTCATTTATAGAAGTGAAATCTTACAAATATTTAAAATTAAAGGCTAGAACATATATATCTTTTAGATTATATGATTGAATAATGAGGTTAACTAAAAAAATATTTAATGACATTATGACATTTTTATAATATTGGCAGTACTTTTGCCAACTAAATTTAGTATTTGTATAAAATTTAAATGCAATAATGAGCAAGAAAGAAACAACAAACGATATAGAGAACGATCAAATAGATAGTCCACAAAATGAAACTGTTGAAGTTGAAGAGCAAGTAGTTGAAGAACAAACAGCAGAAGAGAGGCTTCAGGCAGAATTAAAACAAGAAAAAGACAAATATTTACGTTTATTCGCCGAATTTGAAAATTATAAGCGACGAACTTCTAAAGAACGTATCGAGTTATTTTCGACAGCAAGTGAAGATGTAATGAAAACACTATTGCCAATTCTAGATGATTTTGAGCGTGCATTAACACATATCGAAGAGGATAAAGAAGCAGAAGAATTGCGTAAAGGTGTTTTATTAATCTATCAAAAATTAGTAAAAACTTTAGAACAAAAAGGATTAACAGCCGTTAAGGTAGAAAAAGGAGATGCTTTTAATGCAGATGACCATGAAGCCGTAACTCAAATACCAGCTCCTAGTGATGACTTAAAAGGAAAAATTATTGATGTTATTGAAAAAGGTTATAAGCTTGGTGAAAAGGTAATTCGTTTTCCAAAAGTTGTTATAGGGCAATAAAACATAGATATGGCTAAAAGAGATTATTACGAGGTATTAGGAATTAGCAAAGGAGCATCTGCAAGTGAAATTAAAAAAGCTTACCGAAAAAAAGCAATTGAGTTTCACCCAGATAAAAATCCAGATGATAAAGAAGCAGAAGCTAAGTTTAAAGAAGCAGCCGAAGCTTATGAAGTGTTGAGTGATGCCGATAAAAAAGCACGTTACGATCAATTTGGTCATCAAGCCTTTGAAAATGGCGGTGGTGGTTTTGGCGGAGGTGGCATGAATATGGATGACATTTTCAGTCAATTTGGTGATATTTTTGGTGGTGGCTTTGGTGGCGGTTTCTCTGGTTTTGGAGGTGGCGGAGGTCAACGTCGTGTAAAAGGAAGTAACCTTCGCATTCGTGTAAAATTGACTTTGGAGGAAATTGCCAATGGCATTGAGAAAAAAATAAAGGTTAAACGTAAAATTCAAGCACCAGGAACTACTTATAAAACATGCTCTACATGTAATGGTAGTGGACAAGTAACACGTATAGCAAATACTATCCTAGGTAGAATGCAAACATCTGCACCTTGTAATGTGTGTGGCGGTGCAGGGCAGACCATCGATAAAAAACCTAATGACGCAGATTCTCAAGGACTAAAAGTAGCAGAGGAGACCGTTTCTATAAAAATACCGGCAGGCGTTGTAGATGGGATGCAACTTAAAGTATCTGGAAAAGGAAATGAAGCACCTGGTAATGGTGTTTCAGGAGATCTTATAGTGCTTATAGAAGAAGAAGCGCATGATAAATTACAACGTGAAGGTGATAATTTACACTATGATTTATATGTAAGCTATCCTGATGCTGTTTTAGGGACCACCAAAGAAATTGACACAGTTACAGGCAAAGTACGTATTAAAGTAGAAGCAGGTGTACAATCGGGTAAAATTTTACGCTTACGTGGAAAAGGTATACCAAGTATAAACGGTTACGGTAAAGGAGATTTGTTGGTGCATGTAAATGTATGGACCCCCAAGACCTTAAATAAACAACAAAAAGAATTTTTTGAATCCATGAGAAATGATGAACATTTCGATCCTAAGCCAGAAAGTTCTGATAAATCGTTTTTTGAAAAAGTAAAAGATATGTTCTCTTAAAAACAACGCACTATCATTAATATAGATAAGGTTTGTGTATACAAATTTTTTAAACTATAAAAGAAAGTTCTTTTATAGTTTTGTTATTAGTATGTAAAAAATAACTATATTTGGATCATCACTAATTTATTTTAGTGATAATTTTTCTTTTTCATAGCAATTTTTTTCCCATCCTTAATTTATTAAGGGTGGGTTTTGTTTTTTATATAGTCAATACAAGCATTTGGACGCTTTTACAACATTATTTAATATATTATTTATAACTATAACATTTAATATATTTACATTTATCAAGCCAATTAAAAAATAAAAATGAACAACTTACTAGAAGTTAAAGAGGTTTCTAAAAACTTCGGAAACTTTAAAGCACTCAATAAGGTATCAATAACAGTTCCTAAGGGTAGTATATTTGGTTTGTTAGGGCCTAATGGTGCTGGTAAAACAACCCTTATACGGATTATTAACCAAATAACCATTCCAGATCAAGGGCAGGTATTTTTAGATGGCGAATTGCTCAATCCTACCCATATTAAAGATATTGGTTATTTGCCAGAAGAACGAGGGCTTTATAAGTCCATGAAAGTAGGGGAGCAAGCTTTATATTTAGCGCAGTTGAAAGGTTTAAGTAAAAAGGATGCAAGAACACGATTAAAGTATTGGTTTGAGCGTTTAGAGATTGGTGACTGGTGGAATAAGAAAATTCAAGAGTTGTCTAAGGGAATGGCCCAAAAAATACAGTTCGTAGTTACAGTGTTACACCAACCAAAACTTTTAATCTTTGATGAGCCTTTTTCAGGATTCGATCCTATAAATGCCAATTTGATTAAAGACGAAATTTTACGTTTACGAGAAGATGGAGCAACTGTTATTTTTTCAACCCATAGAATGGAATCTGTCGAAGAGTTATGTGATGATATAGCATTGATCCACAAATCGAATAAAATTCTTGATGGAAAATTAATTGACGTTAAAAAACAGTATAAAATAAATACATACGAAGTTGGTATTCGTGTTAATAACAAAGAAATTTTAGAACAAGAATTATCAAATAAGTTTGACATTTCTGAAGCTAATTTTAAAACTTTAGAGGATGAATTAAAATTGAATATAAAACTTTCTGAAACAGATAAACCAAACGATTTATTAAGTTATTTAAGCTCAAAAGGAGAGATCTCGCATTTTGTTGAGTTGATACCAAGTGTGAATGACATTTTTATTCAAACTGTAAAGAATAATTAATTTTTATGAACCATTTACCACTTATAATAAAGCGTGAATATTTAACGAAAGTTAAAAATAAATCATTTATAGTGATGACTATTTTAAGTCCGATTATAATGATAGTTCTTATTGCAGTTGTTGCTTATTTATCACAATTAAATAATGATAAGGTACGCACAGTTTCTGTTTTGGATGAGTCTGGATTGGTACAAGAGACCTTTAAAAAATCAGATAAAACTACCTACCACTTTTTAGAGAACATGTCTTTGGAAGAAGCAAAACTATTATCAAAAGAAACAGCATCTTACGGACTGTTGCATATAGGGAAGTTTGATACCATAGAAACAGTTTCAGATCATGTTAAGTTTTATTCAGAAGAATCTCCATCGCTTACTTTGATATCAGATTTAGAGAATAAATTAGAGAAGACATTTACTAATATTAAATTGCAACAGCAAGACATAGATATTGATTTGATTAATGCTTCAAAAATAAGAGTTGAGATAGCCCAGGAAAGCTTTGAAGGCGAAAAAACGTCAAAGATAGATAGTTTTGCTAAACTTGGTTTTGGAATCGCTGCGGGCTATCTGTTGTTTATGTTTATCATCATTTATGGTAATATGATTATGCGTAGTGTGATTGAGGAAAAAACAAGCAGAATTATAGAGATAATTATTTCTTCTGTAAAACCCGTGCAGTTAATGCTTGGTAAAATTATTGGAACCTCTTTGGCTGGTATTACCCAGTTTGTTATTTGGATGATTTTTGGAGGTCTGTTAATGACTATTGTATCATTAGTAATAGGTATAAATCTATTCGATACAGCAACATCTCAGCAAGAGTTCATGCAATTGGCTCCACAAGGTTCTGGTTTTAATTTTTATTTTGAATCTTTTAAAACTGCTATGCAAAATTTACCATTGATGAATCTTATTATTGCATTTATATTATTTTTTATTGGCGGCTATTTATTATTTAGTTCATTATATGCGGCTATCGGAGCAGCTGTCGATAATGAAACCGATACACAGCAGTTTTTACTACCAATTATTTTGCCTCTCATTTTAGCAGTTTATATTGGTATCTTTACAGTGATTGAAGATCCGCACGGCACAGTATCTACGGTATTTTCTTTTATACCATTTACGTCACCCGTGGTGATGCTGATGCGTATTCCTTTTGGAGTGCCACTATGGCAACAATTGGTATCATTATTGTTATTAATTGGTTCTTTTATGTTTACGGTCTGGTTTGCAGCGAAAATATACAGGGTCGGAATTTTAATGTATGGTAAGAAACCAAGTTATAAAGAATTGATAAAGTGGATTAAATACTAAGATGCAAGAAGGAAATAAAATAGAAGAAAGTGTAGAAGAAATAGGTGAAGCTATTACCAAAAGTTCTGTATGGGAAAAATTTGGTGATTTTCTGGAGTTTAAGCTTATAGATTTTACTTATGGTACAGGAGACAATATTCATCATATTGTTCTTAAAGTGAAGTATGTTCTGCTCGTAATCGCTGTTATTATTATTACAACGTATCTTTTAAGATGGATTAAGAAATTAGTAACGAGGAAGATGCCAGTTGAAGATAAAGCAAAGTTCAACTCTGTTTTTTCTTTTGCCAGATGGATTACTTATATTATTGTTACCCTTGTTGTTTTTGATTCAATAGGCATAAATGTTACTGCTATTTTTGCAGCCTCTGCCGCTTTATTAATTGGAGTTGGTTTAGCTCTACAGACATTGTTTAAAGATATAATTTCAGGAATATTTATCCTTATAGATCAATCCGTCCATGTTGGAGATATCATTGAAATTGATGGAAAAGTTGGTCGTGTAGAAGAAATTAAATTAAGAACAACCAGAGCAGTGACTATCGATAATAAGGTTTTGGTAATTCCCAATCATTTATATTTAGAAAATAGCTTATACAATTGGACCCAGAATGGAACGACAACTAGAGAATCTGTTAGCATAGGAGTGGCCTATGGTAGCGATGTACAGTTAGTAAAGAAACTATTGCTACAAGCTGCGAGTACCCATTCAGATGTAATTAGCACACCAGAACCCGCCGTAGTGTTTACAGATTTTGGAGATAGTTCTCTGAATTTTAAAGTTATTTTCACAATAAATGATAGTTTTAAAGCCCTATACCCAAAAAGCGATATCCGTTTTGAAATAGATAGGCTATTTAGAGAAAATAATATAAGTATACCATTTCCACAGAGAGATATACATATTATTTCACAGAATAAAGATTAAAATAAATTTACAAATTGAATACAGATGCTTTTCATCCATATTCTTTAATTTAAAATAAAATGCCAAAAATACTAGTAATAGAAGACGAAGCAGCCATTAGACGGGTGTTAGTAAAAATTCTTTCAGAAGAAAATGATAAGTACCAAGTTGATGAAGCAGAAGATGGTTTATCAGGAATTGAAAAAATAAAAAATGACGATTTCGATTTAGTGCTTTGTGATATAAAAATGCCAAAAATGGATGGTGTTGAAGTTTTAGAGGCAGTAAAAAAAATTAAACCAGAAACACCTATTGTCATGATTTCAGGTCATGGAGATCTGGATACAGCAGTAAATACTATGCGTCTAGGGGCTTTTGATTACATATCGAAACCACCAGATTTAAATAGATTGCTAAATACAGTCCGTAATGCATTGGATAAAAAGGAATTAGTAGTCGAAAATAAATTGCTTAAAAAGAAAGTAAGCAAGAATTTTGAGATGATTGGAGAAAGCAAAGCCATTTCTCATATAAAATCTATTATTGAAAAAGTAGCGCAAACAGATGCACGTGTACTTATCACGGGACCTAATGGAACAGGAAAAGAACTGGTTGCACATTGGTTACACCAAAAAAGTGATAGATCAAAAGGGGCCATGATAGAGGTTAATTGCGCAGCAATTCCTAGTGAATTGATAGAGAGTGAATTATTCGGTCATGTTAAAGGAGCCTTTACCAGTGCAGTAAAGGATAGAGCTGGTAAATTTGAAGCAGCCAATGGGGGGACTATTTTTTTAGATGAAATTGGAGATATGAGTTTGCCTGCACAAGCAAAGGTACTTCGAGCATTACAGGAAAGCCGTATCCAGCGTGTAGGAAGTGATAAGGATATTAAGGTAAATGTGCGTGTCGTAGCAGCTACAAATAAAGATTTAAAGAAGGAAATTGCTGAGGGAAGGTTTCGTGAAGATTTATATCACAGACTAGCCGTTATATTGATTAAAGTACCAGCTTTAAATGATAGGCGAGATGATATTCCCTTATTGGTAAATCACTTTACAGAAAAAATTGCCAGTGAACAGGGAACTGCTAAAAAATCGTTTTCAAGTAAAGCTATTAAGTTACTTCAAGATTATGATTGGACAGGAAACATTAGAGAATTACGTAACGTTGTAGAACGCTTAATTATTCTTGGAGGTAGTGAAGTGAGTGAGGAAGATGTGAAGTTGTTTGCTTCTAAGTAAATAGAATAGATTATAAAAAAAACGAGGCTGCCTGAAACACTTTTCTGGCAGCCTCGTTTTTATAAACTTAATTTGTTGTATTAAGTCTAAATTATTGATCGCAACTATTTAATAGTGCTAAATATTCAGAGGCCATAGATTTGATACGGTTGGTGTAGTGAATTTTTACCTCTTCAATACTTTTTTCTGTCATATCTTCAAGTGAGTTGTTGTCCCTAAAAGGCTTATAATTAATACACTCACAAGTGTTTAATGTCTCATTGTATGCATCTATGTTTGAAGAAATAGCACTTTCGTAAGAAAGAATTAATTTTTTCTTTTTAATTATTAATTCCTTTTCTTTTTGCTCAGCCAATTTCATTTTGATTTGCTGCTCTTTAAGCTTTAAAGCCTCCTGCTGTTGTTTTAGCCTTAGTTGTTCTTTTTCTAAGTCGGAAAGACCAACATCTTGGCTTTCAGCTTGAGCAAGATCTCCACTATCATCGTTAGATGGCGTAGAAACAGAACATTTATCAATTTCGATTACACTGTTTTTACTATAATCTCTGGCACGCTTTACATAAAAACGGCCAGCTTCAAAAGTTTCAGCACCATCAACTTTTGCCAATAATTCTATACATTTATCGGCAAGTTCTAGTGCAGGTTCACAATTACAATCACTTAGTGTTTTTTTAGCAAGCTTAAACGATTCTAAAGACCTGTTGGCATAATATTGTAAATGATTTATATTATTAGAATCATATGAATCCTTAACATGCGAGTAGGCACTAACAAGATAAGAATTGGTATAGTCACAATCTCCTTGCCCATTAACAACTAATGATGCGATTAGAAAGAATAATAAGTAATAATTTTTCATAGAATTGGTTTTAATAACATAAATAGGGATAGCAATGTATTAAAAAGATTATAAAAAACATGTATTTCATCGAAATAAAACGCCTTTAATGTGATTTTTAATCGATAAATTGTTTAAATTGTAGCTTTTGTATTACTTTTTTGTTAAAATAATTCAATTACATAACATGGCTTATGGTTTTTATAAAATGATCAATTCTAAGTTTTATTTCACTATTAATAGTCCCATTTTCAATATATGTATGAATATTTCCTAGATAATGCATGCCTAAATAGTTTGCAGACTCTAAAAATGGCATAGAAAAGCCCTCTTTTAAGTCATCAGAATTACTACAACTTATCATAGCCATACTTTTACCCCTTAATTTTCTACCGGTAATTTTATGTACTCTCAATAGATCTGAAATTCTATCAAAAAACACTTTTAAAATACCACTCATGCTATACCAATAAACTGGAGTAGCGAAAATTATAGTATCATAAGTTTCAATAATATGTGTGATTAAACCTAAAAAATCATCATCTTCATTTTTATAGTCATAATCATAATGACCAATATTTTTCGTGTTTAAATCAATAATATCCATGTTATTTTTCATCGCCATATAATTGACTATTTTGTTAGTATCTCCATGGCTTCTTGAACTCCCTTGTATTATTACGCTTCTTTTCATAATTTAAAATAATATCAAAGGAACAATTCATAAGACATTTATTTAGCTGTTTTCAATAGAAACAATTAATGGTCGGTATGATATAATTGATTAGCTAATAGAATATAATCGATGGCATTTTTATATATTTAAGCCACATAAACATTTAACAATGGACAATTACAAAGTAACCACAAACATAACATTAAAAAATTCTGAAACTAAAGTTATAATTGATCATGCAGAGAAAGAATTAAAAAGCGTTAGAAAGAAATTAGGTAAACTTCAAGACACTATTTATGCCCATGGTAAATATGCTGTTTTAGTCTGCTTACAAGGAATGGATACTTCAGGAAAGGATAGTTTAATACGTGAAGTTTTTAAAGATTTTAATGCTCGTGGTGTTGTCGTTCATAGTTTTAAGGTTCCTACAGAGTTGGAGCTTAAACATGACTACATTTGGAGGCATTATATAGCGCTTCCAGCTCGAGGTAAATTTGGTGTTTTTAACCGAACGCACTATGAAAATGTATTGGTAACAAGAGTGCATCCAGGATATATCTTAGGGGAAAACATGCCAACAGTAAATACTGTTGATGATATTGATGATGCTTTCTGGGATAAACGCTTTGATGAAATTAATAATTTTGAAAAACATATAGCTGACAACGGAACCATCATTTTTAAATTTTTCTTAAATCTTTCAAAAGAAGAACAAAAAAGAAGATTGCTTCGACGTTTAGAAAAACAAGAAAAAAATTGGAAGTTTTCTCCGGGCGATCTAAAAGAACGTAAGCTTTGGGATAAGTATCAAGAATGTTATGAAGATGCTATAAACAGAACATCGAAACCACATGCACCATGGTATACGATTCCAGCAGATGATAAACCTACAGCACGTTATATGGTGGCCAAAATAATGTACGATGTTTTGAGTAAATATACAGATATCAGGGAACCCGAACTTGATGATAAAATTAAGGAGAATCTCCAACAGTACAAGGAAGAATTAAACAATGAGTAGATCATCTGATAACAGGATTAATTTTTTATGATTTTGTTTAGATTCCATGCCTATAATAAGTAGTATCTTTAAACTTAAAAAATTATATGAGAAAATTAAAATGGCCAATTTACCTCTTAGGAATCATATTTTCAATTAATACATATGCTCAAAATGATGCCGAAGTCCTGAAAAAAATCTATAAAGCATCTTTAACCAATGGTAAAAGTTACGATTGGTTGAATTACTTATCTAACCAAATAGGCGGACGTTTATCAGGGTCCTTAAATGCAGAGAAAGCAGTTAATTATACAAAAGAAGAACTCGATAAACTAGGCCTAGATAAGGTTTGGCTACAACCCGTAATGGTTCCTAAATGGGTGCGTGGTTTTAAAGAATATGCTTACATAGAGTCGGAGAAAGGAAAAAGAACTAAAACAACAACTGTAAATATCTGTGCTTTAGGAGGTTCTGTGGCCACGCCAGCTTTAGGTTTAAAAGCACATGTTGTTGAAGTTAAAAATTTTGAAGAGTTAAAAACACTAGGCAAAGAAAATATAGAAGGTAAAATAGTATTTTATAACAGACCCATGCAAGCAGATTTAATTAGCACATTTGAGGCATACGGAGGCTGTGTTAATCAACGTTATAAAGGAGCTGTAGAGGCTTCAAAGTATGGAGCTGTTGGGGTAATTGTTAGATCCATGAATTTAAGATTAGACGATTTTCCACATACAGGAAGTATGATTTATGGTGATTTACCTGTTGCAGATCGTATACCATCTGCGGCTATCAGTACCAATGATGCCGAGTTGTTGAGTACGATGCTAAAGCTAAACAAATCACTAAAATTCTATTTTAAGCAAAATTGTAAGCAATTTAAAGATGTCTTGTCTTATAATGTTATCGGACAAATAACCGGAAGTGAATTTCCAAATGAGTATATGATTGTTGGTGGTCATTTGGATTCTTGGGATTTAGGTGATGGTTCTCACGATGATGGGGCTGGTGTAGTACAATCTATGGATGTATTACGCCTATTGAAAATATCTGGAATAAAACCTAAAAGAAGTATTCGGGTTGTATTATTCATGAATGAAGAGAATGGTTTGCGAGGTGGGAAAAAATATGCCGAAGTGGCTAGACAAAAAGGAGAAAACCATGTATTCGCTCTGGAGAGTGATGCTGGAGGGTTTACACCACGTGGATTTTCTTTCGATTGTAACGATGCAAGTTTTAATCAGGTATTAAGTTGGCAGCCGTTGTTCAAACCTTATTTAATTCATTATTTTGAAAAAGGAGGCAGCGGTGCTGATGTTGGGCCTCTTAAAACAAAGACCAATGTATTGGCAGGGTTAAGACCAGACTCCCAACGTTATTTTGATCATCATCATGCCAGTAACGATACTTTTGATGCTGTTAATAAACGCGAATTGGAATTAGGAGCTGCTACAATGACAGCACTTGTTTACTTGTTTGATAAATATGGTGTTAATCCTATTGCAAATGGAAAACAAATAAAAAAATAATTATGTGGGATGAAAAACTAAAGATTTACGATCAGCTCATTGATAAATGCCCAAGATTTGAGCGGAAAGGAAAAACGATGCCATATACTTCTGCCAATGGCTATATGTTTTCTCTTTTTAATAAAGATTGTGAAATAGGTATTAGATTTTCAAAAGAAATTCAAGAAAAATATATAAAAGAGTTTAATTCGTCAATATATAGGTCTTACGGAGCCGTCATGAAAGGTTATGTACTAATTCCTCAAAACATGTTAGAAGATTTAGATCATGTTGCCTGTTATTTAAATGAAAGTTACGATTACGTCATGTCACTAGAACCAAAATAGAATAAAATGAAAAAAGTTGCTATGTTATTAATCTTACTGGTATCAACGCAAGTAATGGCACAATCCGAAAAAGAAGCATTGCCTTATTATGAAATCCCAAATCATTCAGAAAACTATACCGCAGGAACAGTAACTTCCAGAATGTTAGATGGGTTGGGTTTTCGCTACTATTGGGCTACAGAAGGTTTACGAAATGAAGATCTTGCTTATAAACCTAGTGAAACTGGACGCTCAAGTGCAGAGACTATAGAGCACATATTGGGACTTTCAAATTTTATTCTTAGTTCAATATCAGAACAAGGAGAAAGAACTAAACAAACAGAGCTCACGTTTGAAGAGAAAAGAAAACAAACCTTATTAAATTTTAAAAAGGCCTCAGATATTTTAAGAGTTATGGATGATGTCTCAAAATTTGATAATGATAGATTTCCTTTTTGGAATATTATTAATGGTCCTATTGCAGATGCTTTATGGCATACGGGACAGGTCGTTATGCTCCGTCGTGCTTCAGGAAACCCCTTTAACTCTAAAGTAAGTGTTTTTAGTGGAAAATTGAAAGAGTAAAAAAAACTACAAAGAATAAAAAAACTGTTTAAAAAAAATAGAAGTATTGAAAACAGAAACAGCCCTATCGAGCACAGTAAAGATGACTCAAAAAAATAGGCATTAAAAGTTTATCCTTGCTTGTGCTGGGAATTTCAACACTGCTCAAGATAGAATAAAGTTGAAGTAGTAGAATTTGAAATTCGAGTTATTTTTTAGACACTTGTTATTTTAGAAGTCTACGTTTCTTAGTTTAAATATGCCATAAATAAGAGATAAAATGGCTATAAAAATACCTGTAGACGTCATTTCATCTATAGATAAATTAGATAAAAAGTATAAAATAATAGCGATAGAAAGAATGGGAACGATATAGCCACCAGGGATTTTGAACTCTCCTTCTTTAGGTTTTTGAGACTTACGTAATTTCATAACAGACAGTGCTACACCTAAATATATAATTAACATGGCACTGCTGGCAATGATAGCCAATTTTTCAAAACTACCACTAACAGAGAGTATAAAGCCAATAATGGCATATACAATAATAGCTATGTGTGGTGTTTTAAATGACTTGTGAATTTTAGATACTATTTTTAAAGGGATAACATGGTCTCTGGACAATGCGTATACAACCCTTGGATTGTTTAGAATAGAGCCGCTTAAAAAACCAAACATAGAAACAACAGCGCCGATAAATAATAAAGTATACCCAAAGGGACCAAAAACAACTTTAGCAGTTTCTGCTAGTGGAGCAGCTTTAAAATTAGGGAGATCATTGCCTAAAACACCTTGTGACACGGTTTGTATTAAAATATACATGCATACTACCGTTAAAATACTAATAAAAATACCCTTTGGAACCGTACGTTTTGGGTTGACAACTTCTCCGCCAACAACAAGCCCAGTTTCTGCACCTTGAAAGGCAAAGAATAAAATTAGAGATGTTTCCCCAATCTTTCCAGCACTAGGCATATTGTCAATATATAGATTACTAAATGATACGTCTTTCCATCCAATAAGCACTAGAACGAGTAAAGGTGTTAATTTGGCAATGGTATTGAATTTAACCAAACCAATGCCCTGTTTTAAACCGATGATATTGATATAGGCCAATCCGAAGAAAATGACAAATAGAAACAATAAGCGAACCCATTCACGTTCAAAACTTGGATAAGCTGAACTTAATATATTTACTAAGGCATTAGATACTGATGCATCTGCGAATAGTGCAGCTCCTATGGCAAAAATACCTCCCAAAAATCCAGCATACTTTCCAAAAGCCGTTTCAATGTAGGTATACGGCCCCCCAGTATTTGTTACTTTGCTGCCAGCTTCAGCAAAGCATAGCATGACTAGTGCTATTAAAATACCACAAAAAATATAAGCAATAATACTTGAAGCCCCCATTTTAGAAGCTATCACTGCTGGTAATGCAAAAATACCCGCTCCAATAATAATATTAACAATATTGGCAGATAAGCCCAGAACACCAACCGTTCTTTTAAAATCCTCTTTTTTTTGTTTCATACAGTTATAAGTAGCTTAACCACCATTTATCTTTATTATTTGTTTTATAAATCATGTATTTTTTAGATGGAAAATACAGAAGAGCGATCACACCAATCCATATTAAATAGACTATGAACAAAGAATAACCGTAATTGGCAAAATTTTGGTTGCTGAAAGCATTGGCGGATAATATCATGTATTTCCAGTTGCCTTCAAAGATTAAAAGTCCAATTATAGCCAAAGTGTGAATGACAAATACGTGTAGAAAATAGTAAAACAATGGTACACGCCCAAAAACTAAAAAAAAGTCTGAAATTTTATTTTTAACCGTTTCTATACCGTATAAAAATAACAATGAAGGCCCTATTGTTATTAATACATATACTAATGAAGGTGGATATTTGGTGACCTTAAAAAATGATAAAATGGTTTTTGTTGTGGTATCTTGCACAGACCATGGTACCAAATCACCATAAACATTGAGTCCTCTTAAGACAAAGAATAGTGTTGTAGAACCAATCCCCAAGATAAGTAGCCATTTTTTACGAATACTTACATTAAAATCTTTTTGATAAAAAGAACCTAAGCAATATCCTAATGCCATTAAACCGATCCATGGAATTATTGGATAAGCAAATACTACTACACGAGTTGAATCAATAGGCACAAATTGTTGTTGATGTAGGATATACCATATTATGGACTTAAAACTTGTTCCCTGCATAATTTCACCATCTAAGGCATTATGACCAGCAACAAGTATAATACCGATAATCAAAATGACTTTTTTAGGCAAATAAATTAAAAAGGATAAAAAAAGCATACTCAAACCTATGGCCCAAATTACCTGGAGTACTATAAAGCTATATGTAAAATCAAACCACCACAATAAATTATTCAAGACAATTTCTAAAAGGATTAACCATAAGCCTCTGGTTAATAAAAACTTAAATAGTTTGAGTTTGGTTTTTTTTGTACCGTATAAAAAAGCAGAAGTGCCAGCTAAAAAAACAAAAACAGGGGCACAGTAATGTGTTATAAATCGGGTGAAAAATAAAAAAGGGGTGGTCGTGTCCAAATTTGTAGGATCACTACTAAAAGCCCCATAATGAAAAAAGTCTCTAACATGATCTAATGCCATAATAACCATAACAGCACCTCTTAAAATGTCAATGGATTCGATGCGGCTGGTTTTTATCTGCATAAATAATCTACGAAGTTTTAATTACTAATTGTAACCTATAGGTCTTAAAAGTAGGCAATCAACTTAAATAAAGCAACATAGTAAACAGGTTATTTATTATTGAATTCAAGATGTTTTAGTAGATTAACCCAGATTATAAGCAGATTAAAGATATTTGTTTAAATATTAAGTATTTTTTTATTATATTGTTGTATAATACTACATTTTATGATAAAATATTATTTAGGATTAATTCTAAATGATTATAACCAAACAGAAAAACACATAAGCTGAAACGCTTTAAACTGTTGCTTGTAGTATAGATATTTGAATTATGTAATTTCAGTATTGTAAGTGCAGAGAGTAACAAAAATTCTGAAATTAAAAATGTCCAATATAGTTATATATTGGACATTTTATTTGGTTCTTAATCCTAAGCTATTATTTAGCTAGCACTTTTTCTTTTTTTTGAGAAAAATCTACTTCAATTTGATTTTTAGTAATATCCTCAAAAGTTTCCCTTTTTCTAATTAAATGCGCTTTGTTATTATACCATAAAACTTCGGCAGGGCGATATCTGGAATTATAATTACTAGCCATTGAGAAACAATAAGCGCCAGCATTTTTAAAACATAAAACATCGCCTTCGTTTATTTCATTAATCCGACGGTTGTTTCCAAAGGTGTCAGTTTCACAAATATAACCTACAACCGTGTAAAAACGTTCACGACCTTTAGGGTTGGATATATTTACAATATCGTGATGAGATCCATAAAACATGGGTCTAATAAGATGATTAAAACCAGAATCTACCTGTGCAAAAACAGTAGATGTTGTTTGTTTTACAGCATTCACTTTAGTTAAAAAGCTTCCAGATTCACTTACCAAAAACTTACCAGGTTCAAAAGCCAGTGTTAGTTCTTTTCCGTAATTTTTGCAAAATTCGTTGAACCTAGCCGATAGTTTTTTTCCTAATTCTTCAATATTGGTCTCAATATCACCTTGCTTGTAGGGTACTTTAAAACCAGAGCCAAAATCAATAAAATCTAAATTTTGGAATTGTTTAGCAGTTTCAAATAATATTTCACTAGCATATAAAAAGACTTCAATATCTAAGATATCGCTACCAGTGTGCATATGAATACCATTAATAGTCATTTTAGTATTTTCTACTATACGTAATATATGTGGTATTTGATGGATGGAAATTCCAAACTTTGAATCGATATGTCCAACAGAAATATTACTATTACCACCTGCCATAACATGTGGGTTAATACGAATACATACGGGTGTTTTTGGATGTTTGGTTCCAAACTGTTCTAATATTGAAAGGTTGTCTATATTGATTTTTACTCCCAATTTAGCAGCCTCTTCAATTTCAGCTAGAGACACACCATTGGGCGTAAAAATAATTTGCTCAGGTAAAAAACCAGCAGCCAAACCTAGTTGTACTTCTTGAATAGATACGGTATCTATACCAGACCCTAGTGAATTTAAAAGCTTTAATATAGATATATTAGATAATGCCTTAACTGCATAGTTAATTTTAAGTTTTTTAACATTTTTAAAGGCACCAGTAAGCCTTTTATATTGATTTTCAATTTTTTCAGCATCATATACATAAACGGGGCTCCCAAAATCTTGTGCAATTTTCAGCAATTGACTTTCTAACATAATTTTCAAATTTTTTTCAAAGATATTTTATTCGAATAAATAAAAAATAAATAATTAAAAAATTGTACAAATTAAACAACATGTTAATTATTTAACAATTGAATTTTGCTATATGAATGTTGGTAAGTTTTCGTAATTAAATTTAGGGTAAGTAATTGCGATTATTTACATTTGCTTTTCTTAAAACGATTACGCGAATTATGAACTTACACGAATATCAAGGTAAAGAAATATTAAGTAGCTTCGGGGTACGTATACAACGAGGTATAGTAGCCCAAAATGCTAATGAAGCAGTGGCAGCTGCAAAACAATTAACAAACGAAACTGGAACGAGCTGGCATGTTATTAAAGCGCAAGTTCATGCGGGAGGACGTGGTAAAGGCGGCGGTGTAAAGCTAGCAAAAAACTTACAAGAGGTAGAAGAAATAGCAGGACAAATTATTGGAATGAATTTGATTACGCCTCAAACATCTGCGGAAGGTAAAAAAGTGCATCAAGTTTTAGTAGCCGAGGATGTTTATTACCCTGGAGAAAGCGAAACCGATGAGTTTTATGTATCTGTATTGCTAAACAGGGCTACAGGACGTAACATGATCATGTATTCTACTGAGGGAGGTATGGATATTGAAACTGTAGCAGAAGAAACTCCAGATTTGATTTTTACTGAAGAGATTGATCCTGCCGTTGGTTTGTTACCATTTCAAGCTAGACGTGTAGCTTTTAACCTTGGTTTATCTGGTTTGGCATTTAAAGAAATGACAAAATTTGTTACCGCTTTATATACAGCTTATGTAAAATCGGATTCTTCATTATTTGAGATTAATCCTGTTTTAAAAACAAGTGATAATAAGATAATGGCTGTAGATGCTAAGGTAACTATTGATGATAATGCACTTTATAGACATAAAAATTATATTGATTTGCGTGATGTACGTGAAGAAAGTGCTATTGAAGTTGAAGCAGGAGAGCTTGGTTTAAACTATGTCGATTTAGATGGAAATGTTGGTTGTATGGTAAATGGAGCTGGATTGGCTATGGCTACCATGGATTTAATTAAACAAGCAGGAGGAGAGCCAGCTAACTTTTTAGATGTAGGTGGTACCGCAGATGCGGCTCGTGTTGAAGCTGCTTTTAAAATTATATTAAAAGATCCAGCGGTAAAAGCTATTTTAATAAACATCTTTGGAGGTATTGTGCGCTGCGACCGTGTTGCACAGGGTGTTATTGATGCTTATAAAAATATGGGAACTATAAATGTACCTATTATAGTACGTCTGCAAGGAACTAATGCTGATATTGCTAAAGAATTGATAGATAATTCTGGTTTGGATGTTATGAGTGCTACTGAATTCCAGGAAGCAGCAGATAAAGTACAGCAAGTATTGGCTTAATTTCTTAGATTAAGAACTCTAAGCGAGTCAAAGAGTTTATGTAAAACAAAAGAGCAACATTAATTGTTGCTCTTTTTTTGTGGTTTGGATGTACTGAAGTTTTTGTCAGTTTTAGACTTTTTAGAAATTACTTTCGATTTTTTTTCAGGCATTGGACCTCTTAAATGAATGACAAGTCCATTTAAAAAATTACGTAAAATTTGATCCCCACATTCCATATATTTAGGATGGTCTTCTCTTCTAAAAAATGCACCTAATTCACTTTTGGATATTCTGAAATCAACTAGACTTAAAATTTTTACTATATCATCGTCGCGAAGTTTTAAAGCAACTCGTAATTTTTTTAAAATATCATTATTTGTCATAAGATTAATTTATATGTCTTTTAATTCTTAAAATCATTCAATTAATTCAAAAGGATATGTCATCCCAGCGTTTTCTTGGTTTTAACAAAGATACCTTAAATATTGATTATTAAATGCTCACTTTAAAGATAAGTTTTTTATGTGTAATTTGCTGTATGTCAGTATTTTGTGAAATATTTTTTTATGCAAAAATAATTTTTAAAAATGACGAAATGCAATTTTATTAGATGAATAAAAGGTGGTTATTGATGAAATAAATAAAACTTACGACCAAATACCTACCGTTTTTCGATAAGTTACATTATATACACGATTATTAAATTACTGTTGTGTGTACCTTTATACTATAATTAATTAATCCCCGAAATAATGATTAATAGAGTAGAAAAATTAAGTCTTTTGTCCGAAATGATTGCATTTGCAAAATATGATAAAGACATAAAAGATATAGAGTATAACTTTTTATTAGGTGTTGCAAAACAACTCGATATCACACGAGAAGATTTTGAATATTTAATAGATCATCCTGTTACTTATACGCATTTGAAATCGCATAGCGAGCGGATTGTACAGTTTCATAGATTGGTATTATTAATGAATATTGACCAAGAAAATGAAGGTAATCCTTCTGGTGCTATAAAGTTATATAATTTCGGTTTACGTATGGGGCTAAGCCATGAGTCCATTACAAAGGTACTGTATTTAATGGAAAGTTTTCCAAACAAAATTGTACCACCAGATGTGTTGATTGATATATTTAAAACACAATACAATTAATAATAATCTGCTAAGTATTTATTGAATGTGTTGTTCCCTCGTAAAGAGGGCTCTGGAAAAGCTAAAAGTTTAAACTTTTAGCTTTTCTAGTTTATCCTGATAACTTTTAATTTCGTCACGTAATTTTGCTGCAACAAGAAAATCTAAGGACTTAGCAGCTTCTTCCATTAACTTACGTTTTTCCCGAATTTTCTTTTCTAATTCTGGTTTTGTTAAATATTCGCTTTCAGGTTCTGCTGCTTTTAAAGCTTCTAATTCATAACTATAGGTGCTAACTGAGTTTTTAGATAAAGCATTATCCAAGTTTTTATTGAGTGCTTTGGGGGTTATATTGTTTTTTGTATTGTAGGCAATTTGTTTTTTACGCCTGTAATTAGTTTCATCAATAGTTTTTTGCATACTATTGGTTATTTTGTCGGCGTACATAATGGCTTTACCATTCAAATTTCTTGCAGCTCTACCTACAGTTTGTGTTAGTGAACGTGTTGAACGTAAAAAACCTTCTTTATCGGCATCTAAAATAGCAACAAGGGAGACTTCAGGTAAATCCAGACCTTCTCTTAAAAGGTTTACACCAACCAAAACATCAAATAATCCCTTGCGCAAATCCTGCATGATTTCAACACGTTCCAATGTATCAACATCGCTATGAATATAACGACATCGTACCTGTATCCTGTCTAAATATTTGGTTAATTCCTCCGCCATTCGTTTAGTAAGTGTGGTAACCAAAGTACGCTCATCTTTTTCAACGCGTTGTTGTATTTCCTCAATTAAATCATCAATTTGATTTAAACTTGGCCGCACTTCAATAATAGGATCTAATAAGCCCGTTGGGCGAATTACCTGCTCAATATAAATACCATCTGTTTTTTGAAGCTCATAATCTGCTGGTGTGGCACTTACATAAATCACTTGATTTTGAATGGCTTCAAATTCTTCAAATTTTAATGGGCGATTATCCATGGCAGCTGGCAGTCTAAAGCCGTATTCAACCAGATTCTCTTTTCTGCTTCTATCACCACCATACATGGCATGTACTTGGGAAATGGTTACATGACTTTCATCTACAACCATTAAATAATCATCTGGAAAATAATCTAATAAGCAGAAAGGGCGGGTGCCTGGCATCCTTCCGTCCAGATAACGCGAATAGTTTTCAATACCCGAACAATAGCCCAGTTCTCGAATCATTTCTAAATCAAATTCGGTACGTTCTTTAAGTCGCTTAGCTTCTAAATGCTTGCCAATTTCTTTAAAATAATCATGCTGCTTTACCAAATCCTCTTGGATATCCTTGATAGCATTTTGTAATACATCGGGAGAGGTTACAAACATATTGGCAGGATAAATAGTGAGCTGATCATACTTTTCAATAACCTCGTTGGTTTGAACATTGAATGATTCAATATCTTCAATTTCATCTCCGAAAAAGTGAACTCTAAAGGCGTCATCGGCATAACTAGGGAAAATGTCTACCGTATCACCTTTTATTCTAAAGTTTCCGTGTTTGAAATCGGCTTCTGTTCTGGAATATAAACTCTGTACTAATTGATGTAATAATTTTGTTCTGGAAATGACTTGATCTCGTTTTAGAGCCACCACATTTTTTTGAAATTCAATAGGGTTTCCAATACCATAAATACATGAAACTGATGCAATCACGAGCACATCCCGACGACCAGAAAGTAGGGAAGATGTGGCACTTAAGCGCATCTTCTCAATTTCTTCGTTAATGGATAAGTCTTTTTCTATGTATACACCAGAAACAGGAATGTAAGCTTCTGGCTGATAGTAATCATAATAAGAAACAAAATACTCGACAGCATTATTAGGGAAAAACTGTTTAAACTCCGAGTATAATTGGGCTGCCAGTGTTTTGTTATGTGCCAGAACCAGAGTTGGGCGTTGTACTTCTTCGATAACATTAGCAACGGTAAAGGTCTTTCCAGACCCTGTTACACCAAGTAATGTCTGATATTTTTCATTAGATGTAATACCGTCAACAAGCTGTTTTATGGCTTGTGGTTGATCGCCTGTAGGGCTAAATTCAGATTCAATTTTAAACTGCATTTTACAAAATTAAGCAAAATATACATGCTATCGTTTTAAAGTAAAATGTCCCGAAAATTCTCTGCCATCTTGCAGATAAACTCTAAACCAATAATCATCTGTTGGCAGTTGTGTGCCATTAAAAGTCCCGTCCCAACCATCAGATTGAACTGTTAACTGTTTTAATAATTTTCCGTATCGATCATAAATTAAAACAGCACTATTGGGCTGAACGGTCGAACTTATCCCTTTAATTTTCCAGTAATCATTAACATTATCGCCATTTGGAGTAAAATATTTTGGGTGTCCTATAACAGAAATAGGCAATGTAGAAACCCCACAAATTGCATCCCGAACATAAATGGTATAAAACCCAGCTTTTACATTGTTGAAAACTGGGTCTTCCTGATATATTATAAAAGAAGAGTCTTCAGCTCTTAAAGCATATTCATAATTACCTTGCCCTAGGTTGGTAGGGTCTATGGTTACTGAGTTGTTTTCTGATAAATCAACAATAGTAACAGCATCTTGGGTAATGTTTGCTCTTTCTGAAGCTTTTACATCAACCGTCAAAGTTCTGGAGCAACCTGTACCATCTGTTTTTGTCAAAGTAATAGAGTAAAGTCCTGGATTTGATACTGTTAATGTTGGATCATTAGAAAGTATAGCACCATCTTCATAAACCCATTCATAAGTGAAGATTTCGTTAATATCAGCTTCTATAGGGTCTAAGACAACAGTGAATGTTGGATCGGAAGTGCATACAATTTCTTCTGGGTTAATGGTGAATTCTGGTAAAGGGTTCACCACGAGATCAATAGTTGTATTTGCCGTACAAGAGGTGTTATCAGGGTTTATAACCGCTACAGTGATTGTTTGATTTCCTGATATTAGAGGGTTTGGAAGGGTTGTACTGTTTGTTATTGAGGTGCCATTTTCATCAACATAATCAAAATAGATATCCATACCAGTTTGAGTGCCTAAAATTGTACTGCTAAATATCGCCGTATCAAAAGGGTATTCACCATCATTATCAATATCATCTATGTCACCATCGCATACTATTTGAGGAGAAATCGGGTTCGCTATGGGTTGAACATCCACTCTAAATTCAATGTCAGTTTCATCATAACAAGGGCCATTGGGGTCAGCCGTATTGTTATTGGTAATCCGAACGGTAATAGTTTGTGAGGTAGATAGAAATGTACTTGGAAATGGACTGGAGATTAAATTGTTATCATAGTCGGTTAATTGATTTCCTGAACTATCGTAATAAGCAATTGAAACATCTGTTAAACTCTGACCATTTAACAAGTCAGTTTCTAGGTTGCTTGTATTAAAAAGGAATCCATTATTCGGGTCCGTATCATTATCACATTCAACAAAAGGGGTGATATCATGAGCTGTTGGCAAGGCTTCTACATTTAACAGAACATGTGCCCCCAAGGCTAAGCAGTCATTAGCAATATCACTATCCACTCTCACATATATAAATTGCGATCCTGGGTAACCTATATTTCTATAATTTGAAATGTTTGTAATTTCATTGATTTCTGCCAGGGCATCGGTTTCATTTCTAAAATAACGAGGAGGTAAAGGGTTTTGTCCTGGTGGTATGTTGCTTAGAATAGCACTGGTTACACTACTAAAGTCGAATGTTGCAATACCATCTCTATCGTCGTTGTTTGCATTGTCAAGACCATTAATATCTAAAAAATCATCACACTGATTAAAGGTTAATAGATAGGTTGAAGGAATAACCGTGGTCGATACATTTAATTGAATCTCGGAAGTACGGGCGCACCCAAAAGATGATTCTACACGCGCCCAAACAATATCCGAACTAACGGTTCTATTCACAAATGTAGTTGGATTGCCAATATAATCAGGACTAGTAGTATCTCCTGAAATGGCAGCTGCCTGAGTTAAAAAATAGGTAAATATTTCGTTAGAAGCATTTGTAGAAATTTCATTGTTAGCTTCCGTCAAGTTAAAAGGGCTAAAGCCAAGTGTTGTTAGGTCTTCATCGTCACATTGTATTAATGTCACAGGTGAATTGATTATAGGTAGTGGACGTACGGTTAATTCAATAATATCTGAATATGTACCACAAGTATTACCAGCCACGTTTAGGAAAGCACGATACTGATAAGTGTCTAACGATAACGGAGTCGAAGTTATATTCAAATTGAAGGTTTGAGAACCGCTATATACTGAATTGTCAGTAATCGCACTCCAGTTGACACTGTCACTACTAACTTCCCATTGAATCGTATCAATGGCAGATGTAGCTATAGATATGGTGGTGTTTGCAGATTGGCAAACTTCGGTATCAGATGGTTGTGTTGTTATGGTTATGGGCGCATAATTTAAATAATCACTATTGGGAATGGTATAACCGTCGCTGGCATTGGTAACTAATCCAGTATTGCCTGTTGTAATAGGGTTATCACTTAATAAATCGTCTCCATTGGCATCCGAAAACCCAGCTTCGATGACATCGCTACACGTATCACCATCGCTATCTAAATCGATATAAGATAGCACAGAATCACTATCCGAATCATTAGGCGTATAACCAACCATGTTGCTGTCTGGGGCCGTTTCGGCAGCATCAGCCCAGCCATTTGTTCCAAAGGTTGGTCCGTCTTCTATTCCATCTAAATTAGTATCGGATAGGGTAATACCCAGTTGTCCAGATTCTATTAAATCGTATATTCCATCATTATCACTATCTAAATCATAAAAATCGTAAATGCCATCAGTATCGGAATCCAATGGTGTGTCGTTAATACTAAAAACATCATCCAATCCATTGGTATCTATATCTGTATTTGATAATGTGATTAGCGTACCACTGTTTTCAATAATATCAGGGAGTCCGTCATTATCACTATCCAGGTCCAATTCATCTTTAACACCATCCATATCGGTATCTTTTTTGAAGCAGGTGAGTGACAGTATACCGTTAAATGTAGAGGCTGTAGTTGTGTTTGTTAATCTATGAATAAAAGAAAATCCATCAACCTGATTGGCAAAAAATTGATAATGGGTGTTACCTAAAGGAGCAGGGTTTATTTTGAAATGAATTTCGGATCCTGAAATTTGAGTGACACCAGTTTCAAAAACACCATCAAAATTGGAATCAACCAACAAACGATTATCAGGATCTACCAACGTGATATTTTTGTTGACTGGTGAAATTTTTGCAATAAAAAATTCACCAGAGGTTTCCACATGGGTGATCGCTGTATCTTCCATAAATTTTACATTCACAGGTTCTGTATAAACTAATGAATAGGTGCTTTCTGCATTAGCTGCAGGTTGAACAATACTTGTAAAACGGCCTGTATTGTTACCCGTTATTGTATTAGTTGCATTTCCAGAGCTATTGTTTTGGCTAAATGTCGATGATGTTATGACCGTATCAATAGAACTATCTTGAAAAATGAGTTGTGGTTGATTTGTATTGGCAATGTTTATGGTAACATCACCTCTTGACTCTGTACAATTAAGTATCCCATCATTATCATTATCGATATCAATATTGTCAATAATACCATCGTTATCAATATCATCGGGACAGATACTTACCGGGACTTCGGCCGATTCCAATCTTTCAAGTGTACAGGTAATTACTCCAATGAGTTTATATTTACCAGGTACTGTTGGTGTTAAAGTAGGTGAGCTTATAAACAAGTTCTGAAATCCTGTTCCGTCATCGAACCACCATTCAAAGCTGTCAAAATTTTGAGTATTGGCAGCTTCTAAAGTAATATTGGGAATACAGTTTCCCAACGTAGCAAATTGCGCATCGAAATTAATTTCTGGTGCAGAGGGAAAACCAGAATAAAAACTTCCAGATGTTGCTGCCCCATTAAAATTAAAATAGGCGCAGTATAATTCGTCGCTACTTTCTACTGAGATATCTCCTGAAAGCCCAGTAACCTTGTAAGTGACATAATCAGGTTTTCCGTCAACAGCATTAGGTCCACTTGTCGAAAAGCTGCTTATTGGTGTGTTGTTAATGGTTACGGTCGCTCCAGATTTTGTAACAACAGTAATACCGCCATTGTAATTTGTACTTCCAATGTTTTCAATATGAGCAATATTGTCCAGTTTTCCTCTGGCTTCACAACTTAAAGGTGGTACAAAAAATAGCCCTTGGTTGGCTTCGCTGTTGGTAGCTCCTACACCCTGATACGCAAAGACAGGTAGGGAAGTTTCAACATACATATTACCACTGCCATTATAATTGTTACCCTCGATTAAATAATAATCTCCTGCATTAATAGTTGCTACTGGTGTATTACCATTAATGCTTATCGTCGTATTATCTGTATGTGCTACAATTAAAATATTTTCCCATGCATTCTCACCATCTCCTTTAACAAAAATGTATTCTGTGCCAACTTTTGAGACATCGACAATTTGGTCTATACCATAATCTCTACCACCTCCATTAGAAAAACTACCATTGGCAGATCCACAATTTACGACTATGGGCTTATCCGAACTTATTAAGCATCCTATTAACCCATCCCGATTAGTAACAGAGGAACTACTATTTGTCGCTATGGTATAGCTTTCTCCTTTATCTAAAGTAGCATTTATAGGAATTGTACCACTATAATTTTTAATAATAATGCCAGCTGGAAGGTCACTGAATGTGACTTGCGTATTATCTTCGGTTGCCATAACTGAAGCGAAATTCAAATAATTATCTTGAGGGTTTTCATTGGTGTAGCTTCCCACTCTAAAAGTAGTCCCTAAAGCAGGGAGTCCTTTGCTAACTAAAGCTCCAGCTTGCGCACCGCCACCTGCATTCATTCTTACAGATACATAAATGGTGCCTTCTGCTTCAATAATATAGCCTTTGTCATTAACTACGACACTGGTTTGTGGAGAAGGAATAAATAGTTGTCCGTTTCCTGATCCCAGTGGGATTTGTTGCGGATTTGCATTCGAAACATTACCAGTTATATGACTGGTTACTGGTTGGCCTACAGGTTTAATAGTATACGGGATATCGGTCGCACTAGGCGTTGATACATATATGTATTGATCCCCTGGATTGGCATTACCAAATTCAGCACTGGTTAATGGTGGGATATAATGTGTTCTGCTTAATTGTGAATAGCCTTGTGTTGTAATGGCTATGATAAATATTAACAATACTTTTTTGTGAAAAGCTGATGGTTGCATAGGTTTAGTACGAGTAAAAAAGTCTAAATGAACTAAATATATAGTATTTAGTTCATTTAGACTTTATAAAAATAGGAAGGTTTAATTTTTTTAGATAAAAAGAATAAAAAAGACGGTTATTTCATAAAATAATCGTTAAAATAATCTTACTTTAATAATAACAACATTGAATTATAATGATATTATCGTTTTAATGCAAAGTGCCCTTTAAGATTAAAAGCATTGCCATCTTGAATGACGTCGGCAGAGAACCAATAATCATCAGAAGGCATGTTTTCGCCGTTGTAGGTTCCGTCCCAACCCACAGATGTATGCGCTAAGGTTTTAAGGAGTTTACCATGCCTGTTGTAAATATATACAATGGTGCCTGGTAATAACTCAATACCCACAATATGCCAGGTGTCATAATAACCATCACTATTAGGTGTGACAAATTTTGGGATGTCTATAACAACAACATCTTCAGTAATATCCATACAACCGTTTAAATCTCTAACAGTGACGGTATGTCTACCAAATGTTACATTTTCGAATACATTGGAGGTTTGAGGTTCATCATCATCTAAAATAAAGACATAATCACCAATATTACTGGTATCGATATCGACCGTTATGCTATTTGGATCTGCAAAATCAACCGTAGTCGTAAAGTTTATGGTGGCTGCTTCAGATTCTATAACGGAAAAAGAATGTCTATAAGGACAGTCACCCCCTATGGTGTATGGTCGCGTAACTTCTACCCAATAATCTCCTACATCACTAATATCATCCAGTAATATTTCTGGTGTTGTAGCTCCAGTAGACCATAAATAGATATCGTCTGGATATCTGGTTTCTGCACTAATAACCAAAGGCAAATTATCAATACATAACGGAACTATGTCGGCTATAGGAATAACAGGTAAAGGGTTTATGCGTGTTGAGAACCGTGTTGTATCATAGCAACCTGTGTTGTTATTTTCAATACGTGCATAAATGATTTCACTGTCGAAAGCGATATAATTATTGTCTATAGCACTAATACCAGCTTCTGCGTTAGCAAGGTCATTGTAGTAGGTAATAGTATAATCTGAGGCGTTTTGAGTCCCTAAAATTGTATTGGCCGTTAAAGTTGGTAAATCAAACTCAACTAAGCCAATAAATTCATCTCCATCATCACAAGTCACTAAATCAGGTACTGTATTCGCAACAGGGTTCGGATTTATTTGTAATTCAAATGAAGGAGCAATAAAACAGCCCGTTGTAGGGTTTGTAACCCTTATAAATATGGTATGGCTACTTGCCGTATAGTTAAATATATTGTTTAAAGGAGCTACATTATTGTTGGCATCGTCTTGAGTACTATGATATGATATATTAACAGTGCTAGGGGCATCTGAAATCATAGTATCAACAGTAGATAAATCAAATGTATCGGTGTCATTATCACATATAGGAATCGATGTAATGGGATTGGTTGGTGGTGGGAGGTTTACTCTTAATTCAAGTGGAACAACACTAAAGCAACTGGATAAAGTATTTGCCACTTTTATGTAAACCGTTTTAGCACTAGAATTAAAATTTGCTGGATCTGATATTTCATTCGTATTGTCTAAGCCATCATCTTGATTGATATCTTCAAAATTTTCAAAATAGTTTGTTATAAGACTGGTCTGGATTCTATCTAAAATTTCAAAATCTGCTGTTGTTAAATCAAAGGTAGTAGAGCCATTATAGTCTTCATCACAGCGTGTTAATGCAGTTGGTGTAGTAATATCTGGAGATGCAATGATAGTAATGCCTATAGTTTCAACAACATAGCACAACGAATCTTCACTCTCAATTCTGGCATATATAGTTTGTGGATTTCTTGTATTCTGATAATTGAGTGGTAAAGCATTTTCATTATTTTCCGCATCGGCCCTGGTAAGGTGGAATGTAATATTTAAAGGTTCTGGTGGGGTAGGACCTTCTATTTCCAGGATTTTTTCATTTAAATCGAAGGTGTCGATACCATCATTACTAATATCGTCACATCGTATAAAAGGTGTAGGAGCATTATAAACAGGATCTGGAGATACTTGTAATAAGAATGATGCTGTATCGTAACAGGTTGCATCCGTTATGTTTTCCACACGAACATAAATGGTTTGAGGACTAGATGTGTTTTGATATATTGCGTTTTTGTCTATAGCATTTGCAATATTACCAGATGTGGCATCTATTTCATCTTCGAAGTAAAAAACTTCTTTGCCCGTTTGCCCATTTAAAATTTCTGCATCTTTATCAACTAATAAGAAATCGGCTGTACTGCCACCAATTGTTTGGCAAATTTGAAAGTTATCAATATTAGCTGGAATATTTGGTAGGGTATTCACAATAACTTCAAGCTCAACAATATTATAGCAGTCAGAGGGATCAGTTATGCTTTCTACTCGTATGTATATGGTCTGAGTCATGGCATTGAATGTAGTCGGGTCACTAATAACATCTGTAAAGGTATTGGCATTATCAAAAGAGGTGAAAAAGTCTATATTCAATCCAGTTGGATCAGCGACCACTTCAGAAATTTTATCTTCAAGATTTATTACAGATTGACCATCATCATCCGTATCACAGATAATAAATGGGGCTGGTTGAGATGCGGCTGGTGCTAAATCGACTTGGATTTCGAAAAAATTAGTTGTTGCACACCCTGTATCAATATTTACAATTCTAGCATAAATAGGTTCTATTGAGTTTGTATTGGTATAAAAATCAGGTAATTGATTGGATGTGATGTTGTTGTCCGCATCTGCAGCAGTAGGAAAATAAGTAACAGAAAAATTAGTGTTACCATTTGTTACCATATCATCAAGCGAGTGCAAATCAATGCTAACGATACCATCATCATCCGTATCACAATAAGGAATGGGGTTAGCAGGGTTAAATTGCAAAATAGGGTTTACAAAAAGAGTTATATCTCCAACTTCTGAACAATTGCCATCGTCTAGACGCACATAGAGTACTTTGGGACTTGTAGCTGAATACAGAACCCCTTTAGGAATGATATTAACATTATTATCTCTGTCAGATTCTGTTTCATAAAAGGTTACGGTAACAGGATTGGGTAAGTCGTCAGATATAAAAGATTCAACGGTGGTTAGATTAAAATCTAAGGTGTCGTTTTCGGCATCATCATCACATAATGCGAAATCTCCCAAGTTTGTTCCTGTTAATAGCAAGTTAGCATGAATTTCAAGGGGGATAATGGAAGCACATAGCGTTGTATTGTCTTCTATACGTATGTAAACTGTTTGTTCTTCAAAGTTTACATTTTGATAATTGGTCGTATCGGCAATGGGGTTGGTACCAGCATTGGCATCATCAAAACTTTCATGAAATGTCGAGGTGACATTTGGAGGTAATCCACCAGCAATGTTGTTTATAGCATCGTTTAAATTAAAACTAGCAGTGCCATCTAAGTCTCTATCACAGGCATCTAAGTATAGTGTGCTTCTATCCACAATGGGGCTTATCGTAACATCGACCGTTAATGTTTCAGAGCTATTAACACAACCCGTTAATGAATTTATTACACGAATGTAAACGACTTCTGCATTTGGAGGGGCATTATTATTGACATATGGTGATGGTATTGGATTGTTGCCATTACTGGCATCAGCGGGATTACGGTGATAGGATACGATCAGGTTGTTTTGGCCATTGGTTATTTCGTCATCCTTCTGCGTTAAATCGATAATTGCAAAACCATCCGGGGAGTCATCTTCATCACAGACTTCTAAATTAGACGGAGGTGTTATGCTTGGAACCGGATTTACAACTAAATCAAAAGTGGTATAGGCAAAACAGTTACTGTCTAAATCGTCTATTCTTACATAAATAGTTTGACGCGGACTTGTTGTGTTAGGAATCGGTGTAGTAATTTCATTAGCATTGCTTCTAGCTTCAGCATCTGAATAATGATAAGAAAAGGTATAATTCGTAAAAGGAATATTGGCTATTAAGTCCGCATTTTTAGTGGAAAGATCAAATATTTCAATACCATCTTCACTTGCATCGTCACACAATTCATAATCACTGATTGGAGTAATGGGTTCTTCTGAATTTAATATAACATTTATTTCATCTTCTTCGGGACAACTCGTACCATTTAAATCTACAGTAACAACAACCCTATACGTACCACTTTGTATGGCGTTATAAGTAGGGTTTATGGCCCCATTTATTAAGTTATTGTCTAAATACCAGGCATAGGTAGCCTGTGGGTTTTGTATATCTGCATCTAAAAGGGTCGCACTGGCACAGGTTTCTATATCTTCACCTAGATCCAAAATTCTAAAACTGTCTCCTTCAATAAATACGGCAGAATCAAATGTACCATCGTTTTGGTCGGCAATAATTATTTTAACATGATATGGCACATTAGGTGTAATGGTTGTTGTTGCTGTTAATACGTTGGTACGTCCCACATAATTGGTGTCACCAATATTGTAGCCATCAAAATATTGTTCGTTTTGAGGCGTACAGGCAGGCAGTAAATTAGGTCGGATATTATTGGTGTTTACAGGGGCTGATGTTCCAGGCACTACAGCAATATTTTGGTAAGGCCCTGTACTGGAAGCTTCCCTGATAAGAAAAACAAACCCATCAGAAACGAGGCAGGGGTTAATACCATCGTAGTCTTCTGAAGCAAATAAATAGTTGAATTGAACCTGATTGGATATAGAGACAATGTCAAATTCTATAGAAGTCGCATTAAGGGTATTGGTAATGCCTAAAGCTGTTTCCAAATCTGGATCTGTTCCCCAGGTTGTAGAGCTCTCGCTAAGTGTTGGTGTAATTAAACCATTACCTCCAGAGGCAGCACTTCCCGTTGAAAGCATGATACCGTTCTCAAAAGGGAAATTTGAGCTGGCACGTTCAAAATAACCATAACTAGGTAGCCCGTGTGCATTACCGTTAACCGAGGAGGTAATATTTGAAATATCGACACAACCATCTACCAGATTGTCTTCTATGAGCTGTTGTAAGCCAACACTACTATCTACAGATATTTGCTGCGAGAATACCAAAGTATTGCTGCAAATAAATATAAATACAAGTAAGAAATAGTGAATAAATCTCATGGTTCGTAGGCTCTTTTTATTCTTTTAGACTAAATATTTACTTAAATAGTGTAGAGGGTCAATATTATGGTCGGAAAGTAGAAGTTTTTTAGTTGAAACACAAAAAAACACAACGAAACGCATTTTTATTAGTTTTAGGGTTTGTTTTTGGTGTTTTATAAGCTTTAATATTTAGAGGTATCATCATAAATGAAACCATTATTTATTAGTTAGTTTATAATGTTTTTGAACTTATGTATAATCAAATAAAGACATTTAATTATATCAATGATCCTCCATATTTATTGAAAAAAATGTAAATAATATTAAAATTTAGGGGTATTTAATAGTTATTTAATTAAATTTAAGGAAAGAATTACTTATGTTTTTATCTAATATCAAATGTGCTTTTGAAGCGAGTTTTAAAATATCTGGCTTGAAATTCAAGTTGTTTTTTGTATTAATAATCTTAGCAGGGTGTAATGAAAATATTGAATTTGAGGAGGTATTTAATTATGAAATAACTTTAATATCAGGAAATAATCAAATTGGATTTCAAAATACGACTCTTGCGGAGGATATTGTGGTTAGGGTTGAAGATGCGTCTGGAGATAATGTTTCAGGAGTAACATTAAGTATTCAGGTTATTTCTGAAGGAGGTGAAATAGATAATACGACTACAGTAACAACCAATGACGAGGGACTTGCTAATATTTCTTGGAAACTTGGGTTGAACTATAATAATGTATTAAAAATATTTCCAAGCTCAAACCAGTCTTCATCGGTTACAGTCAATGCTATAGCTAAGTATAAATATATGGTTCCTACTAGTGATAATGATGGATGGGATACATCCGACATTACTACTCTTTTACCAAATAAAAGTAAAATATACGATGGTTTAGATGAGATTAGAAAAGGAAATTATAAAGAAATACATGCTGTACTCTTATCAATACATGGTAGTTTGGTTTTTGAAGAATATTTTTCTGGTACAAATTCTTTTGGAGAGTTTATAAAATATAACAAAAATGTATCTCATGAATTGCAATCTGTTAATAAGTCCTTTAGAGGTGCAATGATTGGAATAGCTATAGATAAAGGGGTTATTGCCAATGATCAGGTACCTCTGAAAGATTTATTTCCCGAACTAACCTATCTATCTGAAGGAGGAAAAGAAAATATACTTTTGGAAAATTTTTTAAGCATGTCTTCGGGATTAGAATGGGATGAAGGAACAGATTTGTCTGGGTTTTATGGGACGCCCTTTGAAACGGCACATACCTATGTTTTATCTAAACCTTTAGAGAGTTCGCCAGGTACTACTTTTGAGTATAATACAGGAACTTCTTTTGTGTTAAACAGAATAATAATGAATTCAATCAATACAGATTATAGTGTCTTTGCTAAGGCTAATTATTCTGATTTAATTGAAAGTAAGGCACTGCCAGGAACAGGAGAACCTTTGGATTTTAGGAATACGCCCCGAGATATGTTAAAATTAGGACAGGTGTATTTAAATGATGGCAAATGGAAAGATACACAAGTAATTTCCAAGGCTTGGGTGGACGAATCTACAAAAGTAAAGTTTAATGTATCACCTAATAGTTCTTATGGATATCAATGGTGGATAAGAGACTTTAACACAGGAGCTAATTCATATAATTGTTTTTATGCAGCTGGTTTTGGCGGACAATATATTTTTGTTATTAAAGAGTTAGGTTTAGTTGCCGTTTTTACAGGAGGAAATTTTGATTCCAATATGACCATCCCTTATGAAATCATGGAAGATTATATCTTACCAGCTTTTACTGAATAATAAACCTATTTTATCTCAACGTTTGAGTGTGAAATGGTTTTTAAATATTCTACCATCATGTAGCGTGACAACAAACCAATAATCATCTGTTGGTAATTCTTCTCCATTAAATGTGCCGTCCCAACCATGTCCAAGAGGGTTTAATTGTTTAAGGAGTTTTCCAAAACGGTCAAAAATTGAAATTTGTGTGCCATTTCGAAATAGGCCAGTAACACCGTATACCTGCCAGGTATCATGAAAACCATCGTTATTGGGAGTGAAGAATTTAGGAAAACCAATAACAGAAACGGGAGCATTTACAGTTCCACAATCATTTTTTATATCTTTAACTTGGACTGTATAAATTCCAGGGAATACATTCTCAAAAATATGACTGTCTTGGAAATCTCGATATATTTCAAGATTATTCTCATCGTATAGGCCATATTGATAAGTGCCTTCTCCAGATACCATTACGGTAACGATATTATTAGAGGAAGCGTCTACGACATCAATAGAATTAAAAGTAGCGGTATTAGAAGCTTCTACTGTAATAATTCTTTGTTTAGAACAACCGTTTACATTTGTAATTTCTACTGTATATACTCCGGGTTGATTTATTTCAACTTCATAGGTATTATCACCAGTAGACCAATTATAGGTATAATTAGAGGGGACATCGTTTAAAACGGCGGCATCGAGTGTAATAGTGTCTGGAGACCTATTTAAACAATAATAATCGGCTCCTTCTGTGTCAACATTGGGTAATTCATTAATAGTTAGTGATACTTCACTAATACCATAACAAGCGTTGTTGTTTTCTACTCTTGCATAAATAGTTTGAGAGTAGGGGGTTGTATTACTATAAGGAGAACTAAGTTCGTTTTGTTCTAATAGGGCATCTTCATATGTTTCGTAATAAAAAATTGGAAACGTTATGCCATTTAAAGATTGTATATTAGTAGTTATATCATCTAGATTAAAAGTATTAATGCCATCTTCAGAACCTATTTCATCACAAACGGCAGGTAGGGCATAGTCATCAGTTTGGGTAGATGAAACTTCCAAAGATAATTCGGCATAAGAAACACATAAAGTTTGATCATCAATAATATCAACATAAATTGTTTGTGGATTACTGGTATTTATAAAACGATCTCCGTTAATTTCATTGGATCGGGCAGAATCAGTATAAAATTTGGCTGACCGATTCGAAATATTTTGGGTTAAAACTTCTCTGGCTTCATTAAGATTGAAAACAGTTATTCCATCTGCAATACCATCTTCATCACATTGAATTAAGGCTGTGTTTGCAAATTCAGGTAATGGATTTATTGTTATGTTAATTGGAGGGGTAATATCAAAACAGTCAATATTTAAATTATTCTCTATTCTTGCATAAATAGTTTCTGAAAATGCTGTTTCATTATAATAGGAAAAATTTAGTGGCGCATTTTTTGTTTCAGCATCATTTATTGACTTATAATAGCTAATGGAATAGGCTAAAGGATCTTGTGCCCCTAAAATACCATCATCGAATTGATGCAAATTAATTTCGGTTTGCCCATTGAGAACATTTAAATCAGAGGCAATTTCCATATCACAAATTTCTAGCGGACTTACAGGGAAAGCTGTAGGGGTATTGAAAACTTCTACAACAAACGAAGTCATATCGTAACAATCTGAATTTCTGTCCACCGATAATCTTACAAAAATCTCTTGAGGATTGGAAATATTACTATATAATCCAAAAATTTCATTTGTATTATTAACGGCATCTTCTTGAGTAGGGTAATAATGTGTTCTATATATGTTTGGGTCTTGCGTGCCCATAATTTCACTGTCCATTAAAGTGAAATCGAATACATGAGAACCATCATTATTACTGTCACAAATATTTTGATTACTTGGTGTATTTGCAATTGGTCTAGCGAAGCGAGCTACAAAAGCTTCACCTTCTATATCACATTCACCATTATTAGGCTCAATGAGCAGTTGGTAGTGACCAGTATCGTTCACTTCTAGATCAAAGTCATTGTCGGGTAATATAACGCCATCATGGGTCCATGTATAGCTTGCTCCAGGAATATTAGTCCCCTTAAGAAAATAGGTTTCATTTCCACATAAAGCCAAATTTGTTGAGCTTTGACCATTTTGAATAATATCTATTTGTTCACTAAAGAATGACTGTATAAAAGGGGGAAGGCCTTGAGTTGAATTAGCAGAAAGTGCTATGGCATTATGTCTATAATCACTTGCTTTTCCTTTTCTGTTTGGAAAATTAATAACCCCTAGGTGCGGAAGCCCTAAATTGTAAGTTTCACTTAAAGCTCTGTATATTCTTCCATCTGGTCCTAGTTGTAGTGCTCCTCTATAAAGTTGACGTTCATCGAGAAGAACCTGGGTTTCGCTAACAACTATTGAAGGAAAAGTAACATCGAATTGTATTAGGGATGATGAATGGGTTTCTGGGAGATCAATATTGTCAGTAGCATTATTATAAGTAGATGCATATAAAAATTTACTGTTTGGAGAAAATTCGATCCCATATGGAGCCCTATTATCTGAATGAATACCGACTAAAGCCTCATCTGTTACAATTCCAGTCTCTTTATCAAAATTGTATAAATACAATCCATTAGAAACATTTGCAACAGCTATTTTACTACCGTCTGGGGATATTTTTAAATATCCTCTAGGGTCTAATATGAGGTCTTCTTTCAAAAAAACAGATCTAATTGCACCATTTGGATCGACACCTTGATCAGTCACTTCAAATGCATGAAATGTATTATAATCACCATTAGTCATACCTCCCCTTCGCGAGTTAGTTCCTAGTGTTACTACCCAAATAGCTTCTGTTTTACAGTCCTTTAATACTGCACTAACTTTTTCTGAGGAATATCTCAATAAGTTTACATTCTTTGTTGTTACATCTCCAAGACCATTATTCAATCTCATATCGACCTCAGAATAGTTTAAACCTTCATTAACGCTTCCTTCAATACCTGTAAAATGTGTACTTACAGTAAAAATATAATAGATATTGGGATCTTTTGGCTTGGGTACAATTATAGCCGATTGAGAACTTGAAGGGTTACCAAGCAAACCGAAACCATTGGGCATTACGGCATTGTTTCTTGAATAAACATAAGTTCCATCAGTAGAAAAGAGTAAATTGCCATCATTATCAGATATAGCAGAGCATCCTTCAAAGGTATTTACGCTACCAATTTCTGGTTCAACTATGCCAAGTTGTTGATTAAATTTTATACCAGATCCAAACCCGAAAAACCAGTTAGAAGCCTCTCTTTGAGCAGATAAATTAAAACTTATCAGGTTTAGAATTATGAATAATGCAATTTTTTTCATCTTTTGGTAGCAACAGCTACCAAAGATATCATAAATCCCGCTTTTTTAATAATCTATACGATAAAAAGACAAATAGGGCAGTCCAACCTAAAACAATAGCCATTTCATACCAGTGTGCAACATAGTCGTATGATAAATTGGCCTTGTCTGGGAATTTCGTCATGGCAATTCTTTGAAAAGGTTGATCAATTAATTTATACATGGATTTTAGTGGAAAAAAGTTCTGTATTTTTTCGGCCATGCCAGTATCTGTTTTCCAGGCCATTAAGCCAAATAGAATCCACTCTAATATGTAAAGTATAAATAAAAAAGCTAAGGCAAAAGCTGAACGCTTTACAAGCATTCCAAAAAATAAACATAAACTAAAGAAGCCGATTAGCTTTACAAAATATGCCAATAAGAATTCGGTTTCTCTAAAAATTATAGAAGCTTCTGTATAACTAGAATAATAAAGTCCAATACAAAAAGAAATTAAACTTATTAATATGGTAGAAACCAAGGAAAAGAAAACAATAGTATAAAATTTTGAAAGAATAAATTCTTTTTTACTCAAGCCATCAATAAGATTTTGTTTTATAGTTTTATTGCTGTACTCATTACCTATCATGCTCACTACCACAATAGCAAAAAAGAATTTAAATTGAGAAGCGAAAAAAGTGGTTAAATGCCAGATTATCGGAAAATTAAAAATACCCAATTCACCTAACTCTAAAGTAAAAAAACCAAATACATTAATTTTTAATGATGATAGCAGAATAACAAAAAAGGGAAGGATAAACGAAACGAATATAAGTATTTTACTAGTTCTGTTAAGGAGTAGCTTTTGTAATTCTAAATTTAAAAGTCGTAACATATGTTGTTTTTTGATTGTATTAGTTATTGTCTGTTAATTGTAAAAACTGTTCTTCTAAACTTTCTTTACGCTGTACAAGATGTGTGAGTATTATACCTTGTTCGAATGTGTATTTATTGAAGTCTTCAGATGCCATTGGAGTATCTAAAAAGGCAGTTATCAAATCACCTTCAACCTTGATACTTTTAAATGCGGTATTGTTTTCCAAGAGTGTTATTAGTTCTTCTTGTTTATTTGTTTTTAATTCAAAAAAACCATGGCTGGAAATCATTTCATCCACACGACCAGAATATAGTTTAACACCTTTACGAAGTACTACGACATGAGAACAGACTTTTTCAACTTCATCTAATAAATGTGATGCTAGGAGAATTGTGGTTCCTTTTGCTGCTATTTGTTTTATAATTTCTCTAATTTGATGTATCCCTTGAGGATCCAATCCGTTTGTTGGTTCGTCTAAAATGAGAATCTCAGGATCATTTAAAAGTGCAGATGCAATGGCTAAGCGCTGTTTCATACCCAACGAATAGGTCTTGAATTTACTGTCTTTTCGATCTAAAAGCCCTACAACTTCTAATTTCTCTTCTACTTTACTATAATCAACACCTTTTATTTTACAAACCAGCCTTAAATTTTGAGTAGCTGTCATATAAGGATAAAAATTTGGACGCTCAATAATGGCCCCAACTTTTTTTAAAGCATCATGGGTAGAGGTATTTCCATCAAACCAATGAAAATCTCCCTGTGTTTTGTTTACCACGTTTAAGACAATTCCTAAAGTTGTAGATTTTCCACTTCCATTTGGTCCTAAAATACCATAAACATTGCCTTTGTTTATAGTAAAAGAAAGATCTTTTACCGCTGTTAAATACCCAAATTTTTTAGTGAGGTTGTTAATTGTTAGTATAGACTCCAAATTTTTAGATTTTTAATACCATAAGTGGTATTGATTATTTTTAAATACGACGACGGTTCGACTATTTTGTTACAGGTGTGTTAAATAAAAGTTTTAAATTTGAATAATTATACGATTATGCAAGATTTAAAGATATCTAAAAGAAAGCCATCATATCCTGTAACTGCTAAATTACACGATTATCTAACTATCTATGATAGAAATACAAAAATTCCAATTTTTTATGATGATTTATTACGCTTTCAAGGTTCTGTTGTTGTATATGATAAAGAGGATAACGACACGCTTTGGATTCGGGTTTATTATAACGAATTTGAAAGAGAAGAAATTGATTCGTCATTAAAAAAGGTGTATACTATTTTGCATTCTGATGGTAATGAAAATATTCTTCCGTTTTTAAATGTTGATGCGATTGATTACTGTACATTTGGAAACTCTAAACCTTTTAGGGTTAAAATAAGAAATATTTTAAACGACAACTTTACTTATTTTTATATAAAAACGACTGATGCTTCCCGTATTTATGGCTTGGAATTAGAACATATGCTATCGCCGTATAATCTTAATTTTTTGGTTTATAAAAACACCCTAATTGAAGAGCATATTGCTGGTATTCCTGGAGATGAGTTTATAAAAAATATGCTGCCTAAGTGCAGTAAGTCTGAAAAAGCACAAATTGCTAAAGAGTTTGTGAAATTTAATGAGCGTTGTATGATCAGGCTATTGGGAGATATGCGATCGTATAACTACGTTATTGTACCTACTCATGATTTCGACCATGTGGTGTATAAGATCAGGGCTATTGATTTTGACCAGCAGTGTTATGAAGGGAAGTTTAATATTTACAGACCTCAGTTCTTTAAAGAAAATTTAGAAATGGTGGAATTGGTTTCTAAGAGTATACAAAAGCTTTCTATTGATCAGTATAAAACAGAAGAGCGTTCTATTTTAGTAAAACGATTAAAAAGTTTTGCAGGAAGAATAGAAAAGTTATTGGATTGTATGATGGATGATGATATTTCCAATGAAGAAAATATTAATTTGTTAAAGACTACAATCTTTGATTATACACACGATGTAAATTTTAAGCGTAGTAAAAACATGGGCGAAATACTTAAATATGCCTTAGAGTTTTTAACCCGTAATTATGAAAATGTAAAACTTGAGAATTTAAGATGGTCTAAAGAAGATTAATTCCAGTTTTCATCAAAATCTAAATTATTATAATCGTCAACATCCATACCATCTTCAAATTCATCAAAATCGTCAGTAGGATCTGCTTCAAATAACTTATCTGGGGCTTGGTCTGGGACTTGACCCTGAACAAACATTAAATTAGGGTAGTCTGTTCCTTTAGCTTCTTCTACAATTTCAGCTAATTCAACATAAAAGGTCCACATACTTAAAAAATCATATACATAGATCAGCTTTGGCTGTACTTCATGCACCACACTACTAATTTCTGTTTCGTTCATTAAACGAGCAGAATTATCGTCACTTAAATCAAACAATGAAATTTCTTCCCCTTGGTTCCATTGTTCATCACTTATGTAAAAAGATGCCATTTCGGTACCATCGAATCCAAAGGATTGCGTAATGACATTATGTAAGTCTTCAAGAGTATCTGTTTCACGAATTTCTAAATCACGAAAAATATCATCTTCGGTATCATTATCTAAAATAACTCTAAATCTGTAAATCATGCTAAAAAAGTTATACTACAAAGGTATGTTTTTTAAAATTATTTGGAAAAACGATGCATTGTAAAAGTCATAGCGCTTAGTAAGAAGAAGGCACCTATTTGATGCGCTACGCCTAACCATACAGGTACTTGTAGCAATATAGTAAATACTCCTAATAAAAACTGGATACAGACTATAATGAGCAATATTTTTATTCCTTTTGACTGATAGATGGTTAGACTTAGTTTTTTTGATTTTTTCCAAATTAATAGGATAAATAAAACGACAATATATGCCAATATTCTGTGAACAAACTGAACACCACTTTTTCCTTCAATAAAGTTTTTATACAATGGGTTTTGTTCAATATAAACCGTTTGGTGCATAAATTTGCCTTCACTCATCATGGGCCAATGGTTATGAATAAAACCAGCATCTAAACCAGCGACAAACGCACCGTATATAATTTGTAATAATAGAACGGCAAGGCCTATTCGTATTAGGTTTCTAAAAGCCTTATCTGTTTGTTTTTTATGAGGGAATATTAAATCAAGAGCAACCCAAAAGGTATATGCGAATGTTATAAAAGCAGTTGTTAAATGTGCTGCTAAACGATAATGGCTTACATCTGGATTATCGACGAGACCACTTTTAACCATATACCACCCTAAAAAGCCTTGAAATGCACCTAGACATAGGAGGACGATAGATTTTTTTATAGTCGCTTTTGATAGCTGTTTTTTTATTAAAAAGTATAAAAAAGGAATAAAAAATACGAGTCCGATAAACCTACCAATAACACGGTGTAGCCATTCCCAAAAATAAATATCTTTAAAATCCTGAAGTGTGAATTGGTTGTTTAATTTTTGGTATTCTGGATACTGTTTATATAAGTTGAAAGCTTCTTGCCATTCAGTCTCATTCACAGGTGGGATAGTACCAGATATCAGTTTATAGTTAGATATTGATAACCCAGAGTGGGTTAATCTTGTAATGCCGCCAACGACTACCATAATAAAAATAAGCAGGCAGCCTGTAAGTAACCAGTATATAACTTTTTTGTTGTCTTTATTCATTTTTTGTCAGGTCGAATTATTTATAAGCCTCTTGACTGTACTCGAGACAACTATTTAGTCTAACATTTTTTTTAAACAAAGACTATTGCTTATCCCTTCATACTGTCCGTAATTAGGGATAATCGTATAGTTGTTTTTCTTATAGAACTGAACAGCTTCTATTTGTCGTTTACCGGTTTCTAATACACAGGCTTCAAAATTTAGCTCTTTAGACCAGTCTTCCAATTCTTTTAAGATTTTAGATGCAACGCCTTGACCTCTTGTTTCTGGAAGCGTGAACATACGTTTAATCTCAACTTCATTTTCGGTATATTTTTTAAAAGCACCACAACCAACAGGCTTATCATCTATATAAGAGACTATAACATTTTTTAATGTATCAATCCCATTATATTGATTATAAAATTCATGATCATCACCATCTATTATTTTTAAATAGTCATTTAATAAGTTAACTAACTTAACAAAATCATTATTATCAGAATTGGTTCTAATTAATTTAATCATTTTTATTAATGGCTTTTAATCCTAATCGTTTACCCTCTTTTATCATTAGTCTATAAGCAGCTTCATATTCGTTTGGAATATCTCCCTCTAAAATGGCTTCTTTTATAACATCTTTAATCAAGCCTATTTCGCGTGATGGCTTTATGTTAAATGTTGTCATAATTTCTTCTCCAGTAATTGGAGGTTGAAAGTTTCTAATATGATCGCGGGCTTCAACTTCAATAATTTTTTCACGAACTATTTTAAAGTTGTTGTGGTATTTATGGAATTTTTTAGGGTTTTTGGTTGTAATGTCTGCTTCACAAAGCGTCATTAAATCATCAACATAATCACCAGCATCAAAAACCAGGCGGCGCACTGCAGAATCTGTTACAATATCTTGAGCTAGTACGATAGGACGTGAGCTCATAAATACCATTTTTTGTACAAATTTCATTTTGTCATTCAATGGCATTTTAAGTCTTTTAAATAAATGGTAGACCATTTTGGAGCCTTCAAACTCATGTCCATGAAATGTCCACCCCACTTTTTTACTAAACCTCTTTGTGGGGGCTTTGCCAATATCGTGTAATAAAGCAGCCCAACGCAACCAAAGGTTATTAGTGTTTTTGGAGATATTATCAACGACTTCTAAAGTATGATAAAAATTGTCTTTGTGTCTTTGACCGTCAACTTCATCGATGCCTTTCAAAGCTGTAAGTTCTGGCATTATATAATCTAATAACCCCGTTTTTTCCAGTAAGAGAAACCCAATAGATGGTTTTTTGCTTTCAAGAATTTTATTTAATTCTGTGACAATACGTTCTTTGGTTATAATTTTAATGCGGTGACTATTTTTGGTTATGGCATGCAGCGATTCTCTTTCTATGGTAAAATTTAATTGCGTAGCAAAGCGTATAGCGCGCATCATTCGTAAGGGATCATCGCTATAGGTAATATCTGGAGTTAAAGGTGTACGGATAATTTGTTTTTCTAAATCTTCAACACCATTAAAAGGATCTAGTAGATCACCATAGCTTGATACATTTAAATTTAAGGCCAAGGCATTTATGGTAAAATCTCTACGATTTTGGTCATCTTCCAGAGTCCCATTTTCTACTTTAGGGTTTCTGCTATCTTCACTGTAGGATTCTTTACGGGCACCAACAAACTCAATTTCAATGTCGTCGTATCTCAACATGGCAGTACCATAGGTTTTAAAAACCTGCACTTTAGGTTTGGTTGGAAGGTTTTTAGCAACTTGTTTGGCTAGCTTTATACCATCTCCGATGGCAACAACATCAATATCTTTAGCATCACCACGTTTTAGTATAAAATCACGTACAAAGCCACCGATAACATAGCAGTCTACACGTATTTCTTTGGCAGATTGAGATATAATTTTGAAGATATTATGTTGTAGTGCCTTTTCGTAATTCATCAAGTAAGTTTCAATCATTAAGTTTCAAATCCCAAACCAGTTTCGGTTAGATTTTAATACTTAAAATTTGAGTTTTATGTTCTTATTATCTTAACAATACCGCTATTACTCAATTTAATAATAGAAGATGGTTTGTCGCAGATTTTTTCGCGCTGCAAATTTACAACATAGTCTACACCTTTTAAAACCTCTGGAGTTATTTCTTTATACGATTTTGGCGTTGGTTGTCCGCTTATGTTTGCCGATGTCGAAACAATAGCAGCATTTAGTTTTCTTGAGAGTTGATAACAAAAGTCATCATCTGGTATTCTAATGGCTATAGTACCGTCGTTGGCAATTAGATTAGAGGCTAGGTTTTGCGCCTCATCATAAATAATGGTTGTTGGTTTTTCGGAAATATCAATAATATCCAAAGCAGCTTCAGGTACTTTGTTTACATATTTTTTTAGCATTCGGTCATCTGCTACTAAGCAAATGAGGGCTTTGCTGTCTTCACGTTGTTTTAATTCGTAGATCTTTTTAACAGCAGCTTCATTTGTTGCATCACAGCCAATACCCCAAACGGTGTCTGTTGGATAGAGTATAAGCCCACCTTCTTTTAAAATTTGTAACGTCTTATTTATTTCATGGTTCAATCCCATAAATACTTCAATTTTTAATAATAAACCTGTCTCAATTAATTAAGTGTAAAATTAAAACTATAATTTGCAAATAGAACTAAGCTTAACTTGTTTATTTTTGCCAAGATTAAAATATTAACAAATGGGATTCGCTAACAGGATTTTAAAAGTTTTATCCAGGGTAACAAGAAAGTTGCCTTACCATCGTAAACTAAACCAGATTTATAAGCACTTTAATAGGCTATTATTGGCTTTGGGCGCCGAGCCTGTTGTAAAGGCTACCATGCAAGATGGCACTACCATGTTCGTGGATTTGAGTACCAAAACGGAAAGAATATCCTTTTATACAGGTAAGTATGATCCAGATTTGATAGCTATTATTCATTCATTATTTGATCCGAATTTATGTTTTTTGGATATTGGCGGTAATATTGGATATTATTCTGTTTCAATGGGTAACTTTATCAGATCGAAAAACGCTTCAGGAAATGTCGTCGCCTTTGAACCTTTTGAAGGAAATTATTTAAGGCTTACTAATAATTTAAAGGCGAATGATTTAAATGAAATATGTGAAGTCAATCAATTTGGATTATCCGACAAACCCGCAGAAACAGAAATTACATTAAGAGAAGATTTTAAACACGGATCCAATACGGGGAACGCAGCTATTCGAACAAGTGAGGCTATGGACGAAGGATTTAAATTATCACCTATTAAGCTTGAAAAATTAGACGATATTTGGGATAAAAATTATGGTAATTACAATAGTATAGATATCATAAAAATGGATATTGAAGGGCATGAAGATTTTTGTTTAAAGGGCGGTAAGGAAACCATTAATAAGCATCGTCCAACTGTATTAATGGAAGTTAATAAACCATACTATGAAGCACGTAACGTGAAGTTAGACGAACTATTTTTTCCACTGATTCCAGAAAATTATAATATTTATAAAGAGCATGGCGCAAGATGGAAACGTATCGAATCTTTAAATGAATGTGCTACGTTAGACAATGTTTTCTTGATACCTATAGAAAAATTAGAATTAGAGGCATATCATATTTTTAAAAACTAAAAAAGCAACATTAAAATGGGATACCATATAAAATCAACTTTAATAATATCTACCTATAATTGGTCTGATGCTTTAGAATTGGTTTTAATGAGTATTAAAAATCAAATAACACTTCCAAATGAAGTGATTATTGCTGATGATGGGTCTAAAAAAGACACGCGAGATTTAATACAAAGGTTTCAGAATAATTTTCCTGTTCCTTTAATTCATGTATGGCATGAGGATCATGGTTTTAATAAATCTATGATTTTAAATAAGGCTATTGCAAAGGCTCAGGGTGAGTATATCATTCAGTCTGATGGTGATTGTATATTGCATCCTTCGTTTGTTAAAGACCATTTAAGGTTTATTAAAAAAGGCCATTATTTATTTGGAAGTAGGGTTAACATACAAGCGTTTTACTTAAAGGATTTGTTTTCTAAGAAACAAGTGAAACTTCACGCTTTTTCAAAAGGAATAAAAAAGAGAACTCGGGCTATACATATTCCTGTATTAACCAATCTGTATAAAATTAGAAATGTATTTTCAAAAAAATTTAGAGGCTGTAACACATCATATTTTAAAAGTGACTTTTTAGCTGTTAATGGTTATAATGAAGATTTTAGAGGCTGGGGTAGAGAAGATTCAGAATTGGCTTATCGTTTTCATAACTACGGGTTAAAAGGAAGGCGATTAAGATATTGTGGTATTGTATTTCATATTTTTCATAATGAAAAATCAAAAGATAGATTAGAGATCAACAACGATATTGAAAAAACAACAATCGATAATAAAGTTGTTTGGTGTAAAAACGGTATTGATAAATATTTAAGTGAAGCGTAATAAGGAAATACATAAGGGCTTTAAAGCTAACAGTGCTTTTTTTGATGACATTATTGATAATTTTGACACAAAAGGCGAAGACTTTGGTAATCAGGAAAGAAATTCTTTAAAATTATTTCAACTAAAGGGTAAGACTGTTAATGTAAAGTCTTTTAGAATCCCCAATATAGTAAATCAAATTGCCTATCGTTTTTTTAGAAAAAGTAAGGCACAACGTTCTTATAAATATGCTAATAAACTCAAAGAGCTGCATATTGGAACTCCACAACCCATAGCTTATTATGAATACAAAACGCTTTTCTTGTTTAAGAAAAGTTATTATATAAGTGAGCATTTGGATTGCGATTTAACTTATAGGGAATTAACAACCGACTTTAACTATCCTGATCATGAAAATATACTCAGGGCTTTTACTAGGTTCACTTTCGATTTACATGAAAAAGGCATTCATTTTTTAGACCATTCTCCAGGAAATACACTCATAAAAAAAACGGATGTTGGTTATGATTTCTTTTTGGTTGATTTAAACCGAATGGAATTTAAACTACTTGATTTTGAAACGAGAATTAAAAACTTTTCCAAGTTAACGATTCATAAATCTATGATAGAAGTTATGAGTGACGAATATGCAAAATCTACAGGAGAAGATTATAATAGAATATTCAATTTGATGTGGAAAGAAACTGAAGCCTTTCAAAATAAGTATCATCGAAAAAGACGTCTTAAAAAGAGGTTAAAGTTTTGGAAAAGATAGTGTTAGGTTGGTTTTTATAGTAGAAAAGTTCTTTTTAGATATCTCCAATTTTAAAAAAAATCGATTTTTTTTTAGGGTATTTTTATAGATAACTGTTTAAGTTACTTAAACAGCGATTTATTTTAATAAATGAAATTTAAAAATAAGAACGTCCTAATTACTGGAGGATTGGGGTTTATTGGTTCTAATTTAGCAATTAAACTTGTAGAATTAGGAGCTAATATTACAATTATTGATAGTGTAATTCCAGAATATGGAGGGAATTTAAAAAACATAGAGTCCATAAAAGACAGAATCAAAATTAATTATTCTGATGTTAGGGATGAGTTTTCGATAAAACATTTAATTAAGGATCAAGATTTTTTGTTCAATTTGGCGGGACAAACAAGTCATATTGATTCCATGACCAACCCATTTCAGGATTTAGAAATAAATGCCAAGTCCCAATTATCCATTTTAGAAGCTTGTAGAAAGAATAACCCAAACATTAAAATTGTTTTTGCAAGTACGCGCCAATTATATGGCAAACCCCAGTACTTACCCGTAGATGAAAACCATCCAATAATTCCTGTGGATGTTAATGGCATAAATAAAATGTCTGGGGAAAATTATCATTTACTTTATAATAGTATTTACGGAATAAAAACCTGCGTTTTACGATTAACAAACACATATGGTCCTAGATTAAGAATAAAGGATGCCAGACAAACTTTTTTAGGAATTTGGATTAGAAATATTATAGAAGAAAAGCCTTTTCTAATTTTTGGGGATGGCTCACAAGTTAGAGATTACAATTATGTTGATGATGTTGTGGATGCCTTTATTTTAACAGCACTGTCCAATAAGACCAATGGGAACATATATAATTTAGGATCTCCAGATCCTATAACGCTTAAAGAAACGGCATCCTTATTAATTGAAGAAAATAAAAAGGGCACCTACAATGTTATTCCGTTTCCCGAAGACAGAAAAAGTATTGATATAGGAGATTTTTATGCCAATTTTAATAAGATTAATCAGGATTTGGGATGGTATCCAAAAACCTCTTTTAGAGAGGGTATTAGTGAGACTTTAATTTATTATAAACAAAACATAGCAAGTTATATTTAATATGATTCCTTTCAATAATTTTAAATTACACTATCAGGATCTTAAACCAGGTTTAGATAAGGCCTTAGATAGAGCTCGTTTTTCGACTTATTTGAATAATAATGGTGTAGTGGCATTAATACACTATCCTATTCTTATTCATAAGCAAAAAGCTTTTTTATATCAAAAAGATGAAAAATTAGCAGCGTCCGAAATATTTACGAGCAATATTTTAAGTTTACCCATATATCCAGAATTATCAGAGAAAGATCTTCAAAAAATTGTTACAATAATAAATGAATATGAGTTATAAAGAAGCCATATCTATAGTTATTCCTGTTTATAATGGAGAAAATTCTATTGCAAATTTAGTTACGGATCTTATTGATAGATTATCAATATCATATAGTTTAGAAATTGTATTGGTTAATGACTGTTCGCCTGATAATTCAGAGGCTGTTTGTCTCTCTATTTTTGAAAAACATAAAAGTATCGTTAAGTTTTTAAGTCTTTCAAAAAACGTAGGAGAGCATAATGCTGTTATGGCTGGGTTAAATCAAGTTACAGGTAATTTTACGGTTATTATGGATGATGACTTTCAAAACCCAGTAATGGAGGTTGTCAAACTAATAGAGTTTGCAATAGTGAGTAAACATGATGTTATTTATACTTATTATGATAAGAAAGAGCATTCTTTTTTCAGAAACTTAGGAAGCCGATTTAATGATAAAGTGGCAACTATTTTGCTTAAAAAACCCAAAGATCTTTATTTGTCCAGTTTTAAGATTATGAATAAATTTTTAGTTAAAGAAATTATTAAATACGATCTGCCTTTTCCTTACATAGACGGGTTGATTTTAAGAACGACTAATAGCATAGGAAAACTTGAAGTAAGGCATGACAAAAGAATAAATGGAGCATCAAATTATACATTAAAAAAGCTGGTGTCCCTTTGGATGAATATGTTTACTAACTTCTCCATTTTACCGTTGCGCTTTTCAATGATCGTAGGGTTTGTTTTTTCATTGTTTGGCTTTGGGTATGGTTTATTTGCCGTTATCGAGAAATTATTTAATCCTCATTTGCCTATTGGTTATACAGCTTTAATTGTTTTGGTTTCTGTTTTTTCAGGCATTCAATTGATGGCCTTAGGAATGGTAGGGGAGTATCTAGGCAGAATGTTTATGTCTCAAAATAAGAAGCCTCAATATTCGATAAGGAAATTATATACAATTTAGCATTGAATGGAGAAAAACGAGTATAAAAATATGTATCATCAAGAAAATAATTTCTGGTGGTATAAAACATTACATAGTTTAATTATTGATGTAGTAAAAAAGAAAAAAGACATGAACCTGTCTATTTTTGATGCAGGTTGTGGCACTGGAAGGTTAATGGAGTTGTTAGATGATTTTGGAACTGTATCTGGTATTGATTATTCTGAAGAAGCGGTAGCATTTTCTGAAAAAAGAGGCTTGAAACGTATAACTAAGTGCGATTTGAATAATTGGATTCCAACAGAAAGCTATGACATAATAACTTCAATTGATGTGTTGTACCATTCCGCAATAACAGATGACTATGCAGTACTTCAGAAATTTTATGGTGCATTATCTAACGGAGGGACTTTAATTTTAAATTTAGCTGCTTTTAATATTTTAAAAAGAGACCATGATATTATTGTACATACTAAACGGCGTTATAGGAAAAAAGCATTTGTAAAGAAACTGGAGACTATTGGATTTTGTATAGAAAAAGCAACGTACCGAATGCCTCTTTTATTTTTAATTATTGTTGTGCAAAAATTAGTGTATGAAGTTTTCCCATCTAAAAATATTCAATCAGATGTGCAAGAACCTCCAAAATGGATGAACACGATGTTCTGGCTTTTAGGAAAAATTGAAAATAGCTTCATATTAAAAATTGGAGGTATCCCATTTGGAAGTTCGTTGTTTATAGTTGCTAAAAAATGTAATAATGAAAGTTGAAGTATTTAATAACAATGCCATTTACTATGCTTTGCTATATTTTTTTATAGTGATAATAGGAAGTTATTTTTTAATAGTCTATTTGTACCCATCGATTTCTAATGATACAGGGTATTATTTAAAAATAGCTTATGATTTAGCACATGGACTGTCTTTTTTTAAAGAATTAAATTGTAGTTATTCCCCATTGGTAATGTATATATTTTCCATACCATTTTATTTTAATGATGAAGTTGGATTGATATTTTTATTTACCTATTATTTTATGGTATTTCCTTTCATAGGAGCATTGTTTTTTCAGATACTGAAATACTTTAATAGTGATAATAAAATTTGCCTTTTTTTTACTGTTTTATTAATTACTGCAAATTTTGTTTTTGAAGGGTTCCATATTTTATTAGAACCCTATGTTTTGTTATTCCAGTTAATGACTATTTGGCTAGTGTTAACATGGAAGTTAAAAAAGAGTACTCTGTTCTTGGCAGGGGTGTTTGCTTTTTTAGCATTTTATGCCAAACAATATGGACTTTTTATTATGCCAGCCTTAGTATTTTGGTTATATAGAGAAGCAAAAAACATTCGATTGTTTACTTCAAGTTTGTCTTTTTTTGTGCTAGGCTTTTTTGTTCCAATATTAATTTTAATGAGCTATTTTTATGTATACGAAAACGTTGCTATAAAGTTTTTTCTACTAAGGCTTTTTGGAGTTTCAGCTATTAAAGGGACTGAAATAGTAACAGGTATCGATTATTCTGTAATTGGAGCATTTAAAAAAGTTGGACAATTTATTATAGACTTTCCTTTTTTTATATTGATAGTATTTTTGTTTTTTGGTGTAAAAACAAAATCAATAAGTCAAAGTAGTAAGTTTGTTCTATTACTTTTAATTGGAGCATTTTGTACGTTATATTTTGCTTACTATTCCCATTATTTTCAATTGATAATACCTTATATAATAATTACAATAGTCATATTTTATAAAAGCTTTTTAGAAAAAAATTCTATAATAATCTTTTTTTTTAGCATCATATTTTTAGTTGGAGCTTCACTTAAATTGAAAAATAAATTCTTAGAGAAAAAAGAACATTATAATGAACAATTGGCTAATGTACCGGTTTTGGAATCTAATGTTGCCAATAAAAATGTTTATTTACATGGGATGTCTCCAGCCTACTATTTTTTGAGCAAGTATAATTCACCAAATTACGGTGTTTTAGGCTATAAATTCCCAATTGAGTTAACATTGAACAAAATATGTACTGAAATTTCGGAAGGAGATTGTATTTTAATAGAACCAAAGTTTTTTAAGCCAGCAATATTTGATTCTTATATAACTAAAAAAGAGTTTACTGTAATGGATGGAGTCAAGCAAAAAAGGATACTTCTTTTGGAAAAAAAGAAGCATTGATATTTATTGTTTATAGCCAAAATTCTTCGAATAATTTAAAACCAAAAAACATTCAGTTTTTTTTAGGGTATTTTTAGAGATAACTGTTTAGTTACTTAAAAGCTATTTGTTTTAATAACTAAACTATAAAAAATTGAAAAAAGATTGTATTGAATCAACTTTAATTATAACAACTTATAATTGGCCAGAAGCTTTAGAGTTGGTTTTAGAAAGTGTTAAAAATCAAGCGGAACTTCCTACAGAAGTTATAATTGCAGATGATGGGTCTACAAATGAAACCAGACAATTAATTGAAAGCTTTCAAAATAGTTTCCCGGTACCATTAAAACATATATGGCATAACGATAAAGGGTTTAGAAGATCTGCAATATTAAACTTGGCAATTTCTAAAACAGATTCAGATTATATAATTCAGTTAGATGGTGATTGTATTATTCATAAAAACTTTGTGAGGGATCATTTAAATTCAATTGAAAAAGGAACTTACTTATTTGGGTCTAGAGTCAATCTTCAAGAACCATATTTAAATCACCTCTTCAAAAAGAAAATCATCACATTTTCTTATTTGGCCAAGGGAATAAAAAAGCGTAATAGAAATATACATTTGCCTCTTTTAGGAAGCATGCTATATAAAAGAAATAATAAATTATCTGGAAAACTGCGAGGTTGTAATTTGTCGTATTGGAAAGTAGATTTTTTAAAGGTGAATGGTTATAATGAGGATATGACAGGTTGGGGGAGAGAGGATTCCGAGTTTATAATAAGAATGTTAAATAATGGTGTACAAGGTAAACGACTAAAGTATAAAGCCATCGTTTACCATATTTGGCACAAAGAAAAATCAAAGGAAAATTTAAGTGTTAACAACAACATTCAAGAGAGTACTTTAAAAAATAAACTGTCATGGTGTGAAAACGGTATTGATAAGTATTTAGTAGAGAGAGATGATAATAGGGTTTTCAGAGAAATGAAGTTTTTTGATTTATTATAGTACATAATCAAATTATTTTCATAATAAATATAATTAGAAAATAAGAATACCTATTTGTTTTTATGGAGTCTATAAAGTTTAATATACTTTAAAAAAGTAACGTTAAAAGTCTGTACACAAATGATAAAGCCATTTAAACCATCTAAAAAACCCAATCTTAAAAAGTAAGCTTTAAAAAAAGCCCAACTTGGGTTAAAAACTATTTTCCAAATAGAAGATTTCTTGCCTAAATCAAAATATGCTTGAGCCGCAATACTAGAAAAGTTCTCAACCTTTTGATTATGTTCATGATAATCCCTATAAATCCAGTGTAATAAATCGCCTTTAAGTTTTCCTGCTTTCAAACCTTTTTTAAGGGTATATCTGTCATGAGGGTTTATACCCTTCCATTCACCATTTCCTTTTTTAAACAATCTTAGTTTTTTGTCAGGATACCAATCAGAGTGCTTAATCCATTGTCCACAGTAATTATTCAATCGATTACAATAATAGCCATCGAAGCTCCAGTTTTTTTTTGTTTTTAAAATAGACTTTTTAAGCGTATCAGATAAGGCCTCGTCACCATCCAGTGATAAGATATAATCGTATTTGGCATGAGATAATGCATAATTTTTTTGCTCAATATAACCCTCAAATTTATTTTGAATGAATCGAACATGATAAGCAGCACATATTTCGGGAGTTCTATCGGAAGAAAAGGAGTCTACAACAACAATTTCATCTACAACATCTACTAAAGACTTTAAACATTTTTCTAAATGTTCTTCTTCATTAAAGGTAATTATGACTCCAGATAATTTAATCATTTGATATTTTGAAAATAGTTTGAAAAATAAGTTAATTAAGTTCTTTTTTTGCCTTTTGTAGCGCAGAAGCTATTATTTGGTGCATATCATAATATTTATATTCTGCAAGTCTCCCTCCAAATATAACATGAACCTCTTGTAAAGAAAGTGCCTTGTATGCTTGGTACTTTTTTTGGTTCTCATCATTATTAATAGGGTAATAGGCTTCTTTTTCAGAGGTCCATTGCTCTGGGAACTCTTTGGTTATAACGGTATGCTTTTGCTTGCCAAACTCAAAATGTTTGTGTTCTATAATTCGTGTATAAGGAACATTAGAATCGTTATAATTTACAACGGCATTTCCTTGAAAATTTTCCGTGTTCAGTTTCGTATTTTCAAATCGTAATGAACGATACTCCAGATTTCCATATTTATAATTATAGAATTCGTCTATTTTTCCGGTAAATACTATTTTTTTAGCAAGACCACTCAGCGCATCTTTATCTTTAAAAAAATCGACATTGGTTTTTATATCGATACCTTTTAACAGGCCGTCAATTATTTTGTTATAGCCTCCAATGGGAATACCCTGGTATTTGTCATTAAAATAATTATTATTAAAAGTATATCGAACAGGTAAGCGCTTGATAATAAAAGCAGGAAGCTCGGTAGCTTTTTTGCCCCATTGCTTTTCGGTATATTCTTTAATGAGGGCTTCATAAACATCTTTCCCAATTAAAGATAAGGCCTGTTCTTCTAAATTTTCGGGGTTTTTACAACCAAATTCTTTAATTTGATTTTCTATAATTGTTTTAGCCTCTTCAGGTGTTTTTGTACCCCATAACTGATAAAAAGTATTCATATTAAAGGGTAAATTATAGAGTTTTCCCTTAGATATTGAAATAGGTGAATTCACATAATTATTAAACTCTGTAAATTGATTTACATAATCCCAAATATCCTTATCATTAGTATGAAATATATGAGCGCCGTATTTATGTACATGGATACCGTCAACATTTTCACAATACACGTTGCCACCAACATGTGCTCTTTTGTCAATAACAAGACATTTTTTTCCTGCTTTAGTTGCCTCATGGGCAAATACACAGCCAAATAATCCAGCGCCAACAATTAAATAATCATACATTTGTATACTTTTATAATTTTTTAGCAAAACTAGGATATAAATAACCTACAAAAAAACTTTTCAATATAATGTATTACATTTCCAGAAACTATAAATCATTATTCAATGCTGCGGGAAAAGCAAAAACAGATTGTGAATTTACATTAGAAGCATTGGGGTTTAAAAATCTTGGATTTAAACAATCATCTATACCGAACTCTGCACTAGGGACTATTAAGAATTTTTTTGGTATTACAATGGCTTTATTACGGCTGCCTTTTAAGTCTGTTTTATGTACACAATATCCTAATAATAAATTTAGAAAACTGATATTGTTTTTTGCAAAGCTGAAACGTTGTAAAGTTATAACCATAGTCCATGATGTAAGATGTTTAAAAGGAAGAACTAAAGATGTTCAAGCGGAATTATCAAAAATTGTATGTTCTGATGTTATCATTGTACATAACGAGTCTATGAAAGCATGGTTTTTAGAACAAAATACAACCATACCTATTGTAGTTTTAGGGATATTCGACTATGTTTCTAACGAAAAACCACTTCAAAATAAAACCACCAAAGAAAATGACGTTTACAGTGTAGCCTATGCGGGCGGGTTTGGAGCAGGTAAAAATTCTTATATTTTTGATTTTGATATATTAGAGCATAGGAAATACCATTTAAAGTTATATGGTATTGGTTTTGATGCCAGTAAACGAAAAGTAAGTGAAGAAACATCTATTATTCATTATCAAGGTGCTTTTCCTTCCGATCAAATAGCTTATAAAATTGAAGCTGATTTCGGATTGGTATGGGATGGTGTATCGACTGAGTCTTGTAGTGGAGACCTTGGGGAGTACTTAAAGTATAATAATCCTCACAAAACATCATTATATCTTTTGTGTGGACTTCCTGTAATAGTTTGGGATCAAGCGGCTATAGCTTCTTTTATTGTAGAGAATAATTTAGGAATAGGTGTTTCCAACTTAAAAGACCTGAATACTGTGTTGGAGAATTTATCTGAGGAAGATTATAAATCAATGAAAAATAATGTTCAAAACGTTCAGGAAAAAGTAATGCATGGAAAGTTTGTAGAAGTTGCGGTAAAAAAAGCTATGGAAAAGTTGGAAGGATGATTACTTTAAAAAAGCTTTTAGTTTATCTGTGAAAAACTCAGGTTTAAACGTTTCATATAATGCAACAGCTTCGTTTTTATATTGCTTTTCTGCCTTGGTATACAATTCAGGTTTAAAATCCTTTAAATGAACGCTAACGTTGTTATCATTTTCAAAGAGACTCCAGCTTGCTTTATCTATCCATGGAGAGAAAATAGCAAAGGTTTTAACATCTAATGCCTTGGCCATATTAATGGCGCCGCCTTCATTTCCAATTACGGCATCGCAATGCTGTGTTATTGCCAAAAATGCTCTTAAACTTTTTCCAAAGACATGAAAGAAAATGTTTTTTTGAGTTTTTGGTTTACACAAATTAAATATAGATTTGGCTTCCGCTTCCTGTTTGGGTATGTAATTAAATAATATTTGACCAGAGGTTTCTGCAACTACAGTATCAATTACTTGAGCCATATAGCTAAAGGGATAGGTTTTTTTTACACCACTTCCTAAGACGCTTATCATGAATAAAGGGCTGTTAAAATCTATTCGATGATTTTTTAAAAAATGCTTACTGTTAGCAGTTTCTTCCTCAGTTAAATATATTTTTGGTTTTATAAATGTTGTTTCTATATCCAGAGGCGCTAATAATGCCATTCTGTTCACAATGGCTAGCCCGGCTTTGCTATTGTTGTCTTTTATTCTGTTTATGTTGTGATGATAAAAAAAGGTTGTATAATATTTATGATATGAAATTCTAGTTTTCGCTCCAGATAAAAAACTTATTAAATTACTGGATAATTTAGAATAAACATCAACAACGACATCGTACTTTTTATGTTTAACAACTTTAGTTAGCTTATAAAGTGCTTTTTTACTGGATTCGACTTCTTTTGTGAAAAAGATGAAATTGTCTATAAACGGATTGTTTTCAACAACAGGAAAGGTGTGCTCATTTATTAAATAATCCAATTGAGCTTTTGGATATTTTAAGCGAAGTGCTTCAAACAGAATACTGCTTGTAAGCACATCGCCTATCATTTTTTGTTGTATGATTAAGATTTTCAAAATTTACAACTTCAATTTTCACATATGAGTAAGCACTGCATACTGCGACTGTAAACTGCCAATTGTATTAAACAGCTACATCATGCTCTCTTAGAGCATCATTAAGTGATGTTTTTTTGTTAGTGCTCTCTTTACGTTTACCAATAATTAAAGCGCAAGGTACATTATAACTTCCAGAAGGGAATTCTTTGGCATAGCTACCAGGAATAACTACAGAACGAGCAGGCACTCTACCTTTATACTCTACAGGTTCATCACCAGTGACATCGATAATCTTTGTGCTCATTGTTAAAACAACTCCTGCACCTAAAACCGCTTCAGTTTCCACACGAACCCCTTCAACTACGATACATCTAGACCCTATAAAGGCATTGTCCTCTATAATTACTGGAGCAGCTTGTAAAGGCTCTAATACACCTCCAATACCTACACCACCAGACAAATGTACATTTTTACCTATTTGAGCACAACTACCAACGGTTGCCCAGGTATCAACCATAGTTCCTTCATCGACATAAGCTCCAATATTGACATAACTGGGCATTAATATCGTACCACTAGAAATATATGCACCATGTCTTGCAACTGCATGAGGAACTACACGAATTCCTTTTTCAGCATAACCACGTTTTAATGGAATTTTATCATGAAACTCTAAGGGACCAGCTTCAATAGTTTCCATTTTCTGAATTGGAAAATATAATACAACAGCCTTTTTTACCCATTCGTTAACTTGCCAGCCACCAGTAATTGGTTCGGCTACTCTCAATTCACCCTTATCTAATAAATCTATAACCTTACTTATAGCCGAAGTTGTTGTTTCTTCCTTTAAAAGATCTCGATTCTCCCAAGTATTTTCTATGATTTGTTGTAATTCTGTCATTGATATTTAAGTTTTGGGCAAATATAATAGGTATCATTTAAAAAATAGAACGAAAAGGTTATAATATCTACTATAAAATACTTCAAACTTTTTGTCGATTACTGCTAAGTTTTATAAAAATTAAGACTTGTTTTTTCTTTGAAAGAAAAAAATAATCGATGAAATACATTTTCAGTGTATTTCATCTTGTTAATCATGCCTTTAATCTGTTCGTCGATGAAAATTTGTAGCTCCACTACTAATCGAAAATTCACAGGCTTATAACTAATTTATTGTGTTTGAGCTTAGGTATGGGTATATATTTGGAGTATGCAAATGATGATAAACAGAATGAAAAAAAATATTTACATACTATTAATTTTATTACTTTCTTTTTCTTTAGGAGTTGCACAAAACACTTCCAAAAAGAACAAGATCGAATCTAATAAAGTTATTTTAGTTTCTGTTAATACTGAGGACGTAAAAACTGAAACAGCGCCTGCTGTTGAAACAGTAAAAGAAAATGAAGCATTGTTAATTGACCCTACCGAATTAAAAGAGTCTATTTCACGTACAAGCGATATTAGACTTTATCTTAATCGAGTAAGAAATGTTGAAAATATTAAAGTGATTTTTCCAAAAATAAATAAGCCTGTAAAGGTTTAATTTAAAGATTTTAAATATTAATAAGGTTAAACTGTTAAAGTTAAGAAAGGCTGTCTGAAAAGGCAGTCTTTTTTATTAAATATCTTTCTCATTTAAAATAACCATAATCGCCCTTTTATTTTGTAGTAATTCCAAACTAGAAATGGTATAATTAAACTATTTTTGCACAAAACAGATATATGGGGCGCATTTTAGCAATAGATTATGGTACTAAAAGAACGGGTATAGCCGTAACCGATGCGTTGCAGATAATAGCCTCGGGGCTTACTACTGTTAATACCAAAGAACTTTTAAAGTTTTTAAAAGATTATACTAATAAAGAGCAGGTTGAATTATTTTTAGTTGGAGAGCCAAAACAAATGAACAATATGGCCTCAGAAAGTGAAGTTCATATCCTCCCTTTTATAGATAATTTAAAAAAAGAATTTCCCAATATTCCAATAGAAAGAGTAGATGAGCGGTTTACTTCAAAAATGGCTTTTCAAACGATGATTGATAGTGGGTTAAAAAAACAACAACGAAAAAATAAAGCGCTAATAGATGAGATTAGTGCGACGCTCATTTTACAGAGCTACTTATATTCCAAATAAGTAGAACTCGTTAACCATAAATTTCGTATAAAGAATAGGACTAGTAAATTATAGTATTATTACTTTTGCAAATATTAATACCAATGTAAATAGATGATTTTACCAATAGTAGCCTATGGCGACCCAGTCTTAAAAAAGAAAGGAAAAGATATAACTCAAGAATATCCAAATCTTGATGCTCTTTTAGAAAATATGTTTGAAACCATGCACAACGCTTGCGGTGTTGGTTTAGCAGCACCACAAATAGGATTACCGATTAGGTTGTTTTTGGTTGATACGTCACCTTTTGCCGAAGACGAAGATTTAACGGCAGAAGACCAAAAAGCATTGAAAGACTTTAAGCGTATTTTTATTAATGCTAAAATAATCAAAGAAGAAGGGGATGAGTGGGCCTTTAATGAAGGGTGTTTAAGTATTCCAGATGTTAGGGAAGATGTTTTTAGGCAACCAAAAATAACCGTAGAGTATGTTGATGAAAGCTTTACACGACATACAGAAACTTTTGATGGGTTGATAGCAAGAGTTATTCAACATGAATACGATCATATAGAAGGTGTTTTGTTCACAGATAAACTTTCTAGCTTAAAAAAACGTTTAATAAAAGGAAAGCTAACCAATATATCTAAAGGCAAGATTAATGTCGATTATAGAATGCGTTTTCCCGATCAAAAAAAGAAGCGATAATATTTGCAAGCAATCAATAAACAGTTGATATTTGCGCCTTTCAAAAAATAATTATGAGTTTAGATAAAGTACTGTCAATAGGAGGAAAACCAGGTTTGTATAAATTAATAGCACAAACACGAGGTGGGTTTGTAGCAGAATCGTTAATAGATAACAAGCGTATATCTGTAAGCGTACAAAACAATATTAGCGTTTTGAGCGAAATTGCAATTTATACTTTAACTGAGGAAGTACCCTTAAAACAAGTTCTTGACAATATTAAGAAAAAGGAAAAAGGAGAACAAGCCTCTGTAAAACCTAAAGACAGCAAAGATAAATTAGAAGAATATTTCTTTGATGTATTACCAGATTATGATGAAGATAGGGTATATGCTAGTGATATCAAAAAAGTAATACAATGGTATAATTTATTGCAAAAACATAATATGTTGGATTTTTCAGATCCTGAAGAAAAAAGTAACGATACAGTTACAGACGAAGAAGAATAAAATATAAACCTCCATATTGGAGGTTTTTTTTATGTCTTTTTTGTAAGCTTATTTACTATTTATCGACTTTTAAGTGAGTTAACACAAAAAGAACAAATTAATGAAATCACTTTGGTTTTTTGATGATGTCAATCTTTTCAAGGTGCTTTGCCCCCACAAATTTAAAGCTTATAAAGCAAATCACGACTTTGATGCCTACAAAAAGAAAGACTATATCTATTTTGAAGAAGACTCTGCTAACAAGGTATACCTTATAGAAAGAGGAAAAGTTAAAATTGGCTACTACAGTGAAGATGGAGACGAAGTGGTTAAGGCTATTTTGACCCGTGGAGAGTTATTTGGTGAAACGGCTATCCTTGGAGAATCTAAGCGTGAAGAATTTGCTCAATCTATTGATAATACGACAAGTATATGTCCTATAGGTGTAGACACCATGCATGATTTAATGCGAAATAACCAAACTTTTAGTTTTAAAATATATAAAGTCATTGGTTTCAAGTTAAAAAGGTTAGAAAGGCGATTGCAATTACTGTTATTTAAAGATACCAAAACGCGTCTTGTAGAATTTTTAGATGAGTTATGTTCAGATTATGGATATGATTGTGAAAAAACTGGTGATAAAGTGATTCACCATCCCTATACCCAAAAGGACATTGCCTGTTTAATAGGAACTTCCAGACCTACTCTAAATATACTTTTAAACGAATTAAAGGAGGAAAAAGTACTTCAATTTTCCAGAAAAGAAATAAGAATTCATAAAAATATTGCTTAATGTTAGGTGGCTAACATTTTATAAAATCAGTGTACTTTAATTTTGAAGTATTAGAAACTTTAAAAAAAATACAATGATTAAAAGAATGTTTATAGTTACAGTATTAGTAATAGGATTATTAGCTAGTTCTTGTAGCAATGATGACGACAATACGCCATCAACAGCCAGTTTAACCTTAGAATTAGATGGTTTAGAGGCTTTAGGTGACGATTATGTATATGAAGGCTGGATTATAGTAAATGGTGCACCAATTTCAACGGGAACGTTTACTTCGGTTACATTTCCACAATCTTTCACAGTAGATGCTGCACAATTAGAAAATGCCACAACATTTGTATTATCCATTGAACCAGCAGGAGAAACAGGGACTGCGGCGGCAACCCCTGCAGATACAAAAATTTTAGTAGGCGATTTTTCAGGAGATAGAGCACCTGTTAATACGGCAATAGTAGGTGATTTTAGTGGATCTTGGGGATTGGCTTTTTTAAGAACTCCAACAGACGAAGCATCTGGAAGTGGCAATAATGGTAATGATGAAAATGGTATTTGGTTTGGAACGCCACAAGCATCAGGGCCTCCAACAGCAGGTTTGGGATTACCTGTATTGCCAGCAGGATGGAAATATGAAGGTTGGGTTGTAGTAGATGGTGTTGGCCCATTAACAACAGGGACATTTACCAGTTTTACAGCTGTAGATGATTCCAATATTTTTAGTGGAACAGAAAATAATGCTGGACCTCCAGTACCAGGTGAAGATTTCTTTAACAATGCCCCAGCAGGATTTACATTTCCATTAGATGTAAGAGGACGTACAGCAGTAATCTCTATAGAGCCAGACCCAGATAACTCACCAGCACCTTTTACTTTAAAACCATTAGTTGGTGCTATGGGGCAAGAAACAGCTCCCACAACGCATGATCTAACATACAGTTCAGATTCTTTTCCTACGGGTTGGGCTATTAGATAAAAATAAATTTAGTTTTTGTTAGATTTAAGGCATGGTTTCGACATAGAAACTGTGCCTTTTAATTTATTATACATGTTTAGAAAAAAAATCAGTTTAAAGAATGTTATATTTTTAATTGTAATAACAGTTTTAATTATTCCGCAAACACGACAGCCCATACAAGTGTTATTACATAAAGGATTTGTGCTTTTTGGCCCCTCAGTAATTAAGGATACTAAACAGGCTAGTTTGACAAATTATAATTGGAAACTTAAGGCTGAGCAAGATGTTTTTAATTTTGAAGGCGTTAAAGGTAAAGTTACTTTAGTGAATTTTTGGGCTACATGGTGCCCCCCATGCATTGCTGAAATGCCTAGTATGCAAGCGCTTTATGTTGATTATAAGGATACTGTAGAATTTATTTTCGTGTCTAATGAAGACCATGAGACAATTAATCAGTTTCTAAATAAAAATAACTATACTTTTAAAGTGTATAACCCCTTGACTAAATATCCAGAACCTTTTGATATTACAAGTATTCCTAGAACTTTTTTAATAGATAAGCAAGGGCGAATTGTCATTGATAAAAATGGTGCGGCAAATTGGAATAGTGATACGGTTAGAAAAACTATCGAGGACTTATTGGAGCAGTAGAATTTCTTTTAGATTCCAAATAATGCATTATGAACAGATTTAAAAGAATAAGAGAAAATGCATATACAGCATCTTCAATAGGAATCGTGAATAATCTAATATTTAAATTTTCTAAATTGTTATACCAAACAACCTCATTTCTAATAAAACTACCCGTTAATACCCCATTTACTATAAAAAAAGGAATAAGCATAACTAAAAATGTTAAATAGAAACTGCTCAATAAATTGGGGCTCTTTTTAATGACGATGCTAATTAGAATTGCTGCCAATAGAAAATTTATAAGCGTATACCATTTCGAGCTATTATAAATTGAAAAAACTAATAATAGTAATACAAGTAAGTAACTAATTGTTTTAGTTCTTGGTTGTGATAATTTCAAATTGGGGAAATAATACAATAACGCATAGTGCGTAAAGGTACAGGCATAAGGAATACATATAAAAAAAAGCCATTCTTCAATAGGCAAAGAAAATAATTTGAAGCCGAGAAAATAATCATTATTGAACCCCCAAATACCATTCATGGTAAAAATAATATCCCAGGGAATAAATAAGAGCATACTTATTGAAATTCCCACAAATAAAGGTTTCCAGCGCTTAAAAAAATTTAACTTAGGATGAAAACTGAATAAAAAGGGAATCGATATAGATCCCAAGTTTAATAACAGGTATAAATAATTCATCTGCTACTTTTTGAAGTATTTAAAGGGAACGATTAACATTCCAAAGCACTCACCATCCTCTTTATCAAGGTGTTTATGATGCATTTTATGGGCACGCCTTACGCCTTTCGCATACCAATTATTGGCATTTCTAAACAATTTAAAACGCTGGTGTATAAAGATATCATGAACGATAAAATAAGATAGGCCATAAGCAAATATCCCTATACCTATTGGTAAACCAGCCCAAAAACTCGTGTATTTCCATAATAGAAAAAAAGCAATGCTAACAACAGCATAAAAAATAAAGAAAGCATCATTGCGCTCAAACCAACTATCATGATCTTTTTTGTGATGATCCTTATGTAGAGTCCATAAAAAACCATGCATAACATATTTATGTGTAAACCATGCCATAAACTCCATAAAGCAATAGGTTCCCAAAAAAATCAATATCCAAAACACCGTATGCATACCTATAAAATTACATTAAATTTAATTGATATTTTACATAACTGCGCATTAAAAGTTCTATTTTTTTAGGATTAGAAACCCGTATCCGAGTGTTTTTAATTTGAAGAGCTGGTGTGTTTTTTAGCTTTTTTAACAGTTGACGATAATATCTGTAAGCAATGAATACCCCAAATTTAGCTTCAATAGGCAATTTTTTTATACCACTTAAACCTTTAGCAAAATCTGCCTCAATATCATTTATAATATCTTGTTTTGATGCTTCGTTTAAATTATTCAGGTCAGTTTTAGGAAAATAAGTTCTGTTCAAGTCATCAAAATCGGTTTTCAAATCTCTAAGAAAGTTCACTTTTTGAAATGCCGAGCCTAAAGACATAGCAGTATCTTTAAGTGCTTCATATTTAGTTTGGTCTCCTTTTACAAAAACCTTTAGACACATAAGCCCAACAACATCTGCAGATCCATAAATGTAGGCTTTGTATTCTTCTTCGGTAAGATATTGGGTTTTGTGTAAGTCCAAACGCATACTTTTCATAAAAGCATCTACCAAGCTTTTGTCTAAATTATATTTATGAAATGTATGCTGAAATGAATTGAGAATTGGGTTTAGACTAATTTTATCCTTTAAAGCAAGTTCTAAATCATCAGAAAACTTGTTAAAAAGTTGTTCCTTGTTATAATCATGAAAGGAATCAACAATCTCATCAGCAAAACGGACAAACCCATAAATATTATAAATATCCATTCTAATTGATTTGGAAAGCATTTTTGTCGCTAATGAAAATGATGTACTGTAAGTCTTCGTAACGAGCTTACTGCAATTATAAGAGACCGTATCGAATAATAATTTCATAATTAGTGATGGTATTTTGTTACTAAATCTGCTGCTAGTTTGCCTGATATCAATGAAGGAGGGACTCCTGGACCAGGGACTGTTAATTGACCGGTAAAAAACAAGTTTTTTACTTTTTTGCTTTTTAATTTTGGTCTTAAAAAAGCAGTTTGTGTTAAGGTATTCGCCATTCCATAAGCATTTCCTTTATACGAATTATAATCATTAATAAAATCGTTGACACAAAAACTTTCTTTAAAGATAATATGTTTTTTTATATTCTGTGAGGTTAAACTTTCAAATCGATGCATGATTTTATTAAAATAGATTTCTCTTAATTCTGGAGTATCATTTAATCCTGGAGCCAATGGAATTAGAAATATGCCAGCTTCTTTTCCTTCAGGAGCAGAATTGGTGTCTGTTTTACTTGGAAAGCTAGCATAGAACAATGGATTTTCAGGCCACTGAGGAGTATCATATATGGCTTCGGCATGCATATCGAAGTCAACATCAAAAAATAAAGTGTGGTGATCTACATTTTTTAATTTTTTGTCAAACCCTACATAAAATAGGAGTGAGGACGGCGCAAACGTTTTTTTGTTCCAATAATTTTCAGAGTATTGCCTATGTGGTTTTTCTAAAAGTGATTCTGTGTGATGATAGTCGGCACCACTAACAATAATATCAGATGCGTAGGTCTCTCCACGCGAAACAATACCTTTATATTTTCCGTTTTTTACAATAATTTTTTCTATGGGTGTATTGGTTTTAATAGTTACCCCCAATTCTTTTGCTAAATTTTCGATAGCTAAAATTACTTGGTACATGCCGTTTTTTGGGTGAAATGTCCCCAAACCAAAATCGGCATAATTCATAAAACTATAAAAAGAAGGTGTGTCACTAGGTTTAGCTCCTAAAAACAAAACGGGAAACTCGAGAATCTTGACAAGTCTTTGGTTCTTAAATTCTCTTCTAACATCTTTTTTTATGTTACTAAAAAATTGATTTAACTTTTTAACTGTAGCTGGAGTAACTAATTCTAAAGGAGAAACACCTGGATTATAAACCAAATCTTTAATGGCTATATCATAATTGCTTTCTGCTTGTTTAATGAATTTTTTTAGCTTCTTAGAGCTTCCGGTTTCTTCCTTTTCAAAAGCTACGGCTATTTTTTCTAAGGTATCTTCTATCTTTATAAAATCATCCTTTCCAAAATACACGCTATATGCTGGATTAAGTTTTTCTAAAGTATAATAGTCTTGAGGAGATTTGTTAAAATCTGAAAAAAAACGCTCAAATACATCTGGCATCCAATACCATGTAGGACCTATATCAAAGGTAAACCCTTCTTTTACAAGTTGTCGTGCTCTACCTCCAATGGTATCATTCTTTTCAAAAATAGTGACTTCGTAGCCAGCCTTGGCTAAGTAGCACGAAGCTGCCAAAGATGAAAACCCAGAACCAATTATATTTGCAGTTAATTTCATATTGTTTAACGAATATAGTTAAAAGTTAAACAAAATAAAAATATTTATAAATCTTTAACTAAATTTTCGATAGAATTAAAGATACTTACTTTTTGAGGAAGGTTTGTGATATTTAAGTCAGAGAGCTTTTTACCTAATAATAAAAGGTTCGTATTTTCTTTGTCCAGCAATACTTCACTAAATTTATTAATGTAGTCAGGAATCTCTTGTTCTGGAGGATATACTGTAAAGTAAGATATAAAAGTTATTTCTTCAAAAAACTCTAGCAAATCTGTGAGACTTTCCATAGGAACACTTTCCCCAAGGAAAATTGTATGATACCCCTTGCTTCTTAATTGATAATTAATGAACAAAAGCCCAATATCATGAATTTCATTGTCAGGTAAAAACAAAACAAAGGTTTTAGAAACAGGTTTAGGCTCTAAAATTTGTAGCCGTTCCGTATTTAAAAGTATCTTTTGTTTAATATGAATGGACAAAAAATGTTCATGAGCAGGCGTAATAGTATTGGTTTGCCATAAGAGGCCGATTTCATTTAATAAGGGTAAAAAAACAGTGTAGAAAATTTCACTGAAGGTTTTGGTTTCGAGTAAATTATTATAAGTACTATAAAATAATACCTGGTCAAAGTTTATCATGGCCATTTTTAAGGCATTCATGGCATGGTCTTCAACCTTTGCTCTCGAAGCTATTTCCCTAACTTTTATAGGAATTTCTTCTTCTTTAAGATTAGCAACTTTCGAGATTTTTAACCCATTATTATTTAAATACGATATATTTAATAGCTTTTGCAGGCTCGCTAAGCTATAATTTCTAATGTTTGTATCCGATCGATTTGGGCTTAGTAGATTGTAGCGCTTTTCCCATATACGTATCGTATGCGCTTTGATACCTGTAAGGTTTTCTAAATCTTTAATACTAAAATTGACTCTAATATTGTTCATCGAAATTTAGTTTTGGTTAAACAAAATTAAGAAAAATTAATTGATAAATAACAAAAAAACTTAAATTAATTCAGTACAATATGTAGGAAATGGTATATTTAGAGGATTTTTTTAGCGATTGTAAACACACTAAGAACACCTTGTAATAACGGGTTTAAAAGGGCATGCATATGTTGGTATTGAAAAATAAAAAGAGGGAGCCTAAAAAGTATGTTCTATGTCATATTGAGCTTGTCGAAATATTTTTAAAACACTAATTAATCAATATTGGTTTCGACAGGCTCAACCTGACAAATCAAATTACAAAGACTTTTTAAACACCCTCTTTTAAGACTCTTAATTAGTTTTCGATTTTATGTCCTAACAGGTATCATATTGGAAGTATCTACAGGAAAACTATCATATTTATTATATAGTTTTAAATATTTTTCAGGATCAATGGGTGCTTCATTGAGTGTTTCATATAGGCCTTTAAAGAAGCCCTCTCGCTTTTGAGATGGATTGAAAACCAATGTTAATTTTACCGTTTCATTAGTGTCATTTCTAAACCCATGAGGAGTAAATCTGGGTATGTAGGCAACGGCTCCAGGTTCTGCTTGATATTCTTTATCTGCAACTTGTATTGTTAACAGGCCTTCATTTACTATAAAGGTCTCGTCCATAAACCTGTGGTAGTGTAATTTTGCACCAATAGCCATAGGCGGAAGCAAAATTTCATAAATACCTAATTGGTCGTTAGACATTTCGCTGGTCACTTTAAATGTTATTGAGATGGTATTTAATTCGAGTTTTTCGCCTTCGTTGGCTTTTATTATAGATGCATTATTTTCTAATACGTCTTCAAAATAGCTCTCTTTTGTAGTCATAGACTTAATTTTTATTTATTGAATGATTGCCGGATGGTATTTTCCAGTAAGAGTTTGTTTTGTTCTAAGGTTTGTTGATTTGCAGCCCCTTCAAGTGAAAATAATTCTTGAACTTTAATACCCATATGTCCTAGAATAGCTTTTAAATAGGGTTCTTGGAAATCATATTGTTCCATAAAAGTCCCTTTATAGACACCACCTTTGGCTGTTACCAGATAGGCTAATTTATCCTCTAATAAACCATAATAACCATTTTCATTAATGTTGAATGTTTGTCCAATCCTTACTACCTGATCTAAATAGGCCTTAAGATTGGATGGAATGTTTAAGTTGTACAATGGACTGCTAATTAGAATGTCATTGGCAGATTTTAGTTCTGCAATTAATTCGTCAGATAAAGCAGTAGCCTTTTTGCCTTCAGCTGATATGTGCTCAATAGGCGTATAAAAACCTTCAATCGTATTGTTTTCAATGTGGGGTAGCTGGTGTTTAACTAAATCCCTGTAAAGAACAGTGCCTTTTGGATTGGCTGTTTTCCAGTTTTGTTCAAAATAATCAGCTAGAGCTCTAGAATGTGAACCTACAGTTCTGGAGCTACAGTCTATTCTTAATAATGTTTTCATCTATTGATTTTTTAATTCAATAGTATGACAAAACAGGTATAAAAAACGTGACAGGTTTATAAAGAAAGTGATTTCAGTTTATTAGGGTCGACAATAGAAAATATACTTTTTATTTTATGGTTTTCAAAGTCAAATACCTGACAATTAATTAGTGTATCTTCATTATAAAACAACAATGCTGGTTGATGATTTATTTGTGTGGTCTTGATCGATAATAATTCCAGATAGGTTTTAAATACATAAAATAATAGTTTTAAAGAAGCAGATTTCCCTGTGGTTAACTCCCTTACTACTTTAATATTTTCTCCACCATCTGCATGTAATGAAATGTCCTTGGAAAGCATTGCCTCTAAGCGTTTAACATCTCCATTTTTAATGGTCTGAATATAATTTTCCATATAAGAAGCTGAAGGAAATAAGTCGTTGCTATAACTTGTTGCTTTGTAATTAACTAGCTTGGTTTTACCTCTGCTTAATAATTTTCGAGAGTTTTCTACGGTAAGCCCTATGGTTTCAGCAATGTCTTTATGGGAATAATCAAATGCTTCTTTTAAGATAAAAACAGCACGTTCCTGAGGGGTTAATTTTTCGAGAAGTACCAACATGGAGTATGATATAATTTCATCACGATCAATATTATCATCAGTTTTTTCTGTTGATAAAGGCTCGGGTAACCATATGCTATTCACGGTAGTTTTATTGTTCCGTTTTTTGATATTGATAGATTGGTTTATAACCGATTTGATTAAATACCCCATTTCATTTTTTATGTGATGCTTCTTGGTAGAAAGGTATTTGATTAAAACATCTTGAATAGCATCTTTTGCATCGTCAATAGAGCCTAAAATATTGTAGGCGTAAGGAAATAATGTATTTTGGAAATTTTTCAATTGGAAATTTTTTAAGTTCTATAAGAGTGACAAATAGGATGATAAAAACGTGACATTTTAATTTAATATAACATTTAGGTAAGCAGTAACGGTGTGCTTGTTCAGTTTATATTTTTTAGTGTAGATATTTATCCGATTTATTCTTTAACTCTATTAAAGTTGTTTGAGAAGCTGCGCAGAGTTTTTCCACACCATTTTTTCTAATAAAGACTTCAGATCTACAAATTGTTAATGTGCGTCCGTTTTTTAAAACGTTTGCTTTGGCAATTAATAGGTCGCCATCACCAGGAGACATAAGGTTTAATTTGAATTCGACGGTTAATACAGACGCGTCTTCTTCCATTAGAGAAAAACTGGCATAGCCAGCAGCATTATCTGCTATAGTACTTATAATGCCAGCATGAAAAAAACCATGTTGTTGGGTTAAGATTGGGTTGTACGGGATTTGAATTTCGCAATAGCCAGGTTTAACATCAATCAGATTTGCATGGATTAATTCCATAAACTTCTGCCTTTTGAAGCTTTCTTCAACTTTTTTTCGAAAATCAGTAAATTTTGGTTTAAAATTCATCAGTCAGTGGTAGTGGCAGTAAACAATAAAGTATAGTTTAACTTTAAGAACGAATATACAAAAAAGAGGATATAATATTATTACAATGCATACTAGCCGCTTGCATCAAAGCAAGAGGCTAGGAGCTAATTTTATCTGGCATGCTTGTAACTGTAACGAGGTTGATTTACTTTCAAATGAAATACAAAGAAGTTACAATATGTATTCGTATTGTTACTGGAATGAATTTTTGAAACGTATTAAAGCGTATAGTAAACTATAAAACTGCTAAAATCTGGGAAGTTGTTTCTTCTATTGGTATTTCTGGAAGCTCTAAGTCTGTGAACGGGAAATGTATTTCCATAGTGTTATCACTTTTGATAATCTTTAACTTATCACTTTCAACAAAAGCCATACTATCATAATTAGATTTCCAACTTATATGGGCATCTTCTTCTTTTAATATATTCAGAATAATGTTTTGTAAGAGTTCTGTAAGCTGTAGCACTCTATTTAATTGTTTTCCGTCTGTTGGAAATATAATATTAGGAACGCCTACCCGAACATTAGAAGTCTCAAAGATGATGTCTGAAAACTTTTGTAATGCTTTTTTGACCTGTAACTTTCCAGAAACTTCGTAAACCTTACTCTCAAAAACAGTACCTTTTGATAAAACGCCGAGAATATTCTGGTCTTCTAAGAATTCTATAGATTCTATTTTTCGGATTGCGATATGTAAAGCACTATTGGTTATTTTTTGATTATAATCGATGCATTGTAACATTAAAACGTAACCTTCATCCTTTACATCGTTTATGTTTAGTACAATTCCTTTATGTACTTGTCCAGAATTAGTGACAATTTGTATCGTTGTCGATGCTTCTTGGTCGTGTATATATAGTAGAAGTTCCTGCTTGCTATAAACAGGAACTTTTTTTAATTTATCATGTAATAACATAGTTTATTACAATTGTGATTCTAAAAACTCCGTAAGAAATTTAGAACGCTCCTCTACATTATCAGCATTAGAATAACTAGAGTGATCTATTATTAGTGTGTTGTCTTCAAAACTGTAAGCACTACCAGGAGAAAAATTATCTTTTTCATCTTTTATAACTATTTTCTTCAGAGATTCTTGAAGCGCTTCTTTTCCCATGTCATCTGCGGTTATTTCTTTAAAAGCATTAATGATTGGTGTAAAGTAAATTTGAGAAAAAGTATTTTCCCAAATATGAGAATAATCATTGTTAGAAAGACTCTCCCAATTTACTTCAAAGTCTAGATCGTATCCGCCTAAAGTGTTTATTTCGTTTACTAATGTTTTGTATGTACCTTCTTGGTATGCTTTAACAATTCTTTTTTCTGCTAATCCCATAATGTATTTGTTTTAGGTTAAATAATAAATTCTTTTTTTGATACTCCAAAAGTATAGTCTTGCTTACTGTTTTTTTACACCGTATTCCATGAAAACAAATACCCTGAAAACAGGGGGGTGTTATAAATAAGTTTTTTTAAACTATTTACTCTATCTATGGTAAATAAAAAGCCCCTATAAGGTTAATAGGCTTAAAGTAGGTTGATGATATGAAATAGAGGGAAAGTAGTATTTTTTATAAAATTCTGTAATAAAGAATAAAATGAAGTGCGCACGAGAAGATTCGAACTTCCACATCCTAAACGGATACTGGCCCCTCAAGCCAGCGCGTCTACCAATTCCGCCACGTGCGCATAAATGAGTTGTGTAAAAATAGAAAAAGTTAAGCAATTACGCTTAACTTTTTCTTGTGACCGGGCTGGGGCTCGAACCCAGGACCCTCTCCTTAAAAGGGAGATGCTCTACCAACTGAGCTACCAGGTCATTATTTCAATACTAACATTGCTTTGTTTGTTGTTAGCGGGTGCAAATATATAATGTTTTATTAATTAAACAATACTTTTTTTAAAGATTTTTTTGTTTTTTTGCATCGCTTAAACGTATGTTTTTAATAATCAATTTATAGCGAGAAAATGATTGTAGTTTTAATTGGGTATATGGCTTCAGGAAAGTCGACTTTAGGAAGGATTTTAGCAAAAAAATTAAACTATGATTTTATAGACTTAGACGATTATATTGAAGAAAAGGAACTATTATCGATCAGTGATATTTTCAAATCCAAAGGAGAAATTTATTTTAGGAAGGTCGAAACAGTATACCTAAAAGAGCTTTTAGAGCATAAAACCAAATTGGTTTTATCGTTAGGAGGGGGAACGCCATGTTATAGCAATAATATGGATTTACTAAGAAACTTACCTCATATAAAGAGCATTTACCTAAAAGCTTCCATACCTACTTTAGTAACGAGGTTGAAAAAAGAAAAAAGCAAACGTCCGCTAATTGCTCATATTGAAACAGATGAGCTACTTACGGAATTTATTGGAAAACATCTTTTTGAGCGTTCTCAGTTTTATAGTTTATCCGATGTTACCATAACTAGCGATAATAAAACAGAAGATGATATTATTGAAGAGTTGGTTTTGGAGCTATTCTAAAACAGCTTCGAAAGTTTTGCCCTCTAAAACCACATGCACATGTTCATGCAAAGAAGTCGATAATGAAATCCCTTTAAAATCGGCCTTTACAGGATATTTTTTATGATTTCTATTTACCAAAACGGCAGTTTTAAATTGTTTTAAAGGAACATCCAAAAAATGTTTAACACCATAAATTAGTGTTGTACCAGAATTTAAAACATCATCAACAAGAACCAAAGACTTATTTTTATAATCATCAGGCGTTATAGAGGTTTTAATCTCAGAAGATGGATTCTTTTTGTCAATAGAAACTTTACAAAGTATGGGGTTGATCTCAGATATTTTTTGAAGGGCAGTTTTTAGTTTTTTTGCAAATACATAACCGTTTTTATCTATACCGGCAAGAATAACTTCTTTTTCCTTGACATTGCTTTCATATATTTGAAAAGCAATACGTCTTATTTTGTGATTGATTTCGTTATGATTAAGGATGATATTATTCTTAACTGCCATATAAGTTAGTTCAAAAAATTAAAAGATAAAATTACTCATTTTTTGTCTGTTTATATTATTTTTTTTAATGTTTATACAGGGTAAGGGATAACACCTAAAATAATCATTCTTCTTTGTTATTAATGAACTCATCTTGACTTTTTGTTTTTAACCGAAAATGAGTTGAAATTTAACCAGATGAGGCACTTTTTGAAGCTCATAGCAGCGCTACGGACAAAAAAAGCAACGAAATATGGCGGGCAGCCATTTTTTAGGAAATAGAAAAGTTAAGATGAGTTCAATATGTTTCATCTGTAAAATCATCAATATCCCTTCTATCTTTTTTTGTGGGTCTTCCAGTCCCTCTTTTTCTGTAATAATCTTTAGAATATTTTAAGAGCTCCTGGGCTTCAAATTGTTCTTTAGAAGTAATATCTGTTCTGTATATATCAACCAGCTTGGCACCAACCCTACTTTCTGGAATATCATTTACGGTAAGTTTATAATTTATTTGATTCTTTCTTAATTCAACGGTATCCAATGGATAAACCTCCCTACTCGGTTTAACAATTTCTTGGTTTACTCTTACTTGCCCTTTTTTACAAGCCGTTGTTGCAAGAGTTCTTGTTTTATAATACCTGGTACACCATAAATACTTATCAATTCGCATACAAATGTTCTAAAAACTACGTTAATGTTCTTGTGCAAAACTATTTTAAAATTGTATCTTGCGCATCAAAAATAAGCAATAAAGAAACATTCAGAAGCTTAAAGTTTAAATTTGAAAAGCTAATTGATAAAATGAATGTATTAATATTTTATTTTGATATAGTATAAGGCAGTCAATTCAAAATAGAAAATAAAAAATAAATATGAAATTAAGAAGAATAGCTTTAGTGACGACATGTTTGGTTACATGTTTTTTGTCTTGTAATAAAGATGATGGCGGTACAGATCCTGTAGTTGTTGAAGATAGGGATAGAACCGAACAGCAAATTGCAGATAAAGAAGCTCTGTTGGATTATTTTAAAACACACTATTACAATTCTAGTGAATTTGAGGCACTTGCAAATCCAACCATTCAAGATTTAAAAATTACTAAACTTGTAGAAGGAACCGATGTTCCCGATGATGGCACACTGCTTGAAGATGCCATGGGAGTGAATCTGAAAACTGTACAGACCTCTTTTGCAGATACAGATTATGAGTATTATATACTTAGACTAGAAGATGGAAATGGTATTGACTCGCCTACATTCGGAGATAATGTTGTTGCTACTTATGAAGGTTTTACTTTAGATAATGCAGTTTTTGATAGTGCAATTAACCCCATAGGTTTTGATTTAACAGGAACTATAATAGGGTGGGGTAAAGTGTTTTCTCAATTTAATGTAGCTGAAGATTTTAATGAAAATGGTGATGGCACGGTTAGTTTTGTAAACCAGGGTATGGGAGTTATGTTTTTACCTTCAGGTTTAGGATATTTTTCAGAATCAAGAACTGGGATTCCCGCATATTCCCCGTTAATTTTTAAGTTTGAATTGTTACAAACGTCTCAAAATGACCATGACAATGATGGTATTCCTTCTTATTTAGAAGATGCAGATGGAAATGGTGATTTATTTGATAACACAGACGAAGATTTTACATCTGCTGCTAACGGCTTTTTGGTTCCTATCTATAATTATCAAGACACAGATGATGATGGCGATGGTATTTTAACCAGAGATGAAATAACTATAACTACAGAAAATAGAGCTACTAGAGAAGCTGTAAAATCAATTACTTTAGAATCAAATCAAAAACTTGTAAACTATATTGTTGAAGAAGAAGATGGAACGTTTACGGGAACCATTATAACGTTTACCGATACAGATGGTGATGGTACACCAGATTATTTAGATTCAGAATAGAGAAGATATATTAAGCTATAGGAAATAAAAAAGGAGCCTCGTTTTAACGAGGCTCTTACGTTTTAATTATAATATAACAGATAGCCCCAGAATTAACTGATCTGGTCTCGTATCTAATCTACTGGTGTTAACATTGTTGTTATTTAAAAAGGTGGCTTCATTTTTACTAAAGCCTCTTTCATAGCGAACATCGATACCAATGTTATTAAGATTAAATCCAATACCAAAGTTGAGCCCAACAGAGAAATCATTCTTTATATTATTAATAGAAAGGCCATCAAATTTAGAATCCAAAATATATTGTAGTGAAGGGCCTCCAAAGACACTAAAAGGACCAATTATTCGTGTGCCTACTAATAAAGGAGCATCAAGTTTTTGCATCTTAAAGTCCTGATCGGTGTAATCACTTTTAGTAGTCGTATAAACTAATTCTGGTTTAAAGTAAAGCCTGCTGTTTCCAATTTTACCAAATAAGCCTATATGGTAACCAATATTTCTGTCGGGATTATCCGCAGCGGTATTAATAGATTCAAAATATTTACCATTTGCGTTGTAATTTAGTCCTGCTTTAATCCCCATACCAGTTACCATTTGAGACTGGGCCATAGTGGTAAACGGTATCATTAAAGCAATTGCCAAAATAAAAAATAGATTTCTCATAATATTCGTTTTTTAGATTTGATTCTTAACATCAAAAACGTTGCCAAACGCAAATTATTTTCTTTTTATAACGATTACCATATATTTTTAGTTATTTAGCTTGACTCACATTTTATTTCAATAAATAGATGTCAACAGACTTACATAATTTGATAGAATAAAACTAATTTAAAATTAAAAAAATATGTAGGTTTGCCAACTTATAATGTTGTAGAGATGAAATTCGAATTAAAAGCAAAAGATACTCAAAGTAAAGCAAGAGCGGGTAAAATAACGACCGATCATGGTATTATAGAGACACCCATTTTCATGCCTGTTGGTACGGTTGCCACGGTTAAAGGAGTACACCAACGTGAGTTAAAAGACGATATAAATCCCGACATTATTTTAGGTAATACCTACCATTTGTATTTACGCCCTCAAACAGATATCATTGAAAAAGCAGGGGGGCTCCATAAGTTCATGAATTGGGATAGAAATATCTTAACAGATTCTGGAGGCTATCAAGTATATTCTTTATCAGCTAATAGAAAAATTAAAGAAGAAGGCGTTAAATTTAAATCGCATATAGACGGAAGCTACCATACGTTTACACCAGAAAACGTTATGGAGATTCAGCGAAGCATTGGAGCAGATATCATCATGGCTTTTGATGAATGTACACCATACCCATGCGATTATAACTATGCCAAACGCTCAATGCATATGACACATCGCTGGTTAGATAGATGTATCAATCATTTAGGAAAAACACCTTTAAAATACGATTACAATCAAGCCTTTTTTCCTATAGTACAAGGAAGCACCTATAAAGATTTGCGTATGCAATCTGCCGAATATATTGCAAATGCAGGTGCTGTAGGTAATGCTATTGGTGGTTTATCGGTAGGCGAACCAGCAGAAGAAATGTATGCCATGACCGATGTGGTTTGTTCTATTTTACCAGAAGAAAAACCACGTTATTTAATGGGAGTTGGTACGCCAATCAATATTTTAGAAAATATTGCGTTAGGTGTAGATATGTTTGATTGTGTTATGCCAACAAGAAATGCCAGAAACGGTATGTTATTTACAGCACATGGCACCATAAATATTAAAAATTTGAAATGGGCTGATGATTTTTCTCCAATTGATGAGATGGGAATAACTTTTGTAGATACCGAGTATAGCAAAGCTTATTTGAGGCATTTATTTACGGTTAATGAATTGTTAGGCAAGCAAATAGCAACCATCCATAATTTAGGGTTTTATTTATGGTTGGTTCGAGAAGCAAGAAAACATATATTAGCAGGAGATTTTAAAACTTGGAAAGATAAGATGGTGAAACAAATGGATAACCGTTTATAGTATTTATGAAAATTCTAGATTGGTACATATTAAAACGCTATTTGTTTACATTTTTAATGATGTTACTTCTGTTTATTCCTATTGGAATTACAGTGCATTTAGCAGAAAAAATAGGAAAAATACTAGAAAATGAGGTGCCTTTTGTAGAAGTAATGATCTACTTCTTGGACTTCACAATCTATTTTGCGCATTTACTCTTTCCGTTATTTTTATTCCTATCAGTTATTTGGTTCACATCTAAACTAGCGAACAATACAGAGGTTGTAGCTTTTTTAAGTTCAGGTGTTTCATTTACACGTTTTTTAAGACCTTACATGATAGGAGCTTCTGTAGTTGCTGTACTAGCCATTATTCTAGGGTTGTTTTTAGCACCGAAAGCCAGTGAAGGTTTTAACAATTTTACTTACAAGTATTTAAAAAAGCATAAAAGTGCTGTAGATAATACCAATGTATTTAGGCAAATAAATGACAATGATATTATTTATGTAAGTAGTTTTGATGGGAAGAACAATGAGGGAAGAAACTTTACTTTAGAGCATTTTGAGGGAAACGAACTTATTTATAAAATAACAGCCGATAAAATAAAATATATTGAGAAGGATACTACATACCAATTAACTAATTACCTAAAAAGGGATATTGGTAAAATGAATGATGTTATAGAAAAAATCCAAAAAAAGGACACCTTGTTTTCTTTTCATGTAGATGACCTTATCCCTGTAATATACGCAGCAGAAACCAAAATGTATGGCGACTTAAAGCGATTTATAGCAAAAGAAGAAGCTCGAGGATCTTCTAATGTTGGTCGTTTTCAATTGGTTTTATATAGAAAATGGAGTTTGCCAGTTTCAGTATTTATTTTAACCATTATTGCAGTGGCTGTCTCCTCAATTAAAAGACGCGGGGGAATGGGAGTTAATTTGGCTGTTGGTATATGCATCGCCATGGTCTTTGTATTTTTTGATAAGATTTTTGGTGTAATGGCAGAGCAGTCCGATTTTCCACCAATAGTAGCTGTGTGGTTTCCTAACGTCATTTTTGGTATTTTAGCAGTTTATCTTCTGTATAATGCCAAACGCTAAAATTAAAAACTATATTCACCTTCATTTTTTAGTTTTTATTGCTGGTTTTACGGCTATTTTAGGCGAACTAATTACAATAAAAGCGATTCCTCTAGTTTGGTATAGAATGGTAATGGCGTCTATTTTAATGTTTGTTTATATTAAAATAGCCAAGGTTAAATTAAAAATTAAGCCAAAATCCCTTATCAGGCTTTCAATAGCAGGAATCATAATAGCTTTACATTGGATTACCTTTTTTGGAGCCATAGATGCTTCTAATATATCCATAACACTAGCTATGTTTTCAACTGGTGCTTTTTTTGCTTCTTTTATAGAGCCCATAATTTATAAACGAACCATCATTTGGTATGAAATTCTTTTTGGAATTATAGTAATAATAGGTGTTTTTATAATTACCCAAAGTGAGATAAAATACCTTAAAGGTATCATTTTAGGGATTTCTTCAGCATTTTTCTCTTCGCTATTCGCGGTATTAAATGGAAGGTTTTTAAAACAACATACAGCAACAGTTATTTCATTTTACGAATTTTTAAGCGGTGTGCTATTCATTTCTATTTATATCTTGTTTTTTGGAACTGGATTTTCTTCAGACTTTTTTAATTTAAGTATATCCGATTTCAGCTATCTTTTCATACTGGCATCTATTTGTACAGCTTATGCCTTTATTGCATCTGTATATGTCATGAAACTTATTAGTCCTTATACCGTAGTATTAACTTATAATTTAGAACCTGTTTATGGAATTATTATGGCCATTATATGGTTTCCAGAAAAAGAACAGATGGGCACATCTTTTTATTATGGTGCTTTGGTGATTATAGCCACAGTCATCTTAAACGGTATTTTAAAAAATACAAGAAAATTAAAAAGAAAGCATACTTAACAGTTTAAGAAAATTAAAGTTTTTATATTTGTACGCTAACCTAAAAAAATAAATAGCTAAATAAAATTCTTATGGAATATTTAGAATTTGAACTCCCTATAAAAGAGCTAGAAGATCAATTACAAAAGTGTAGAGTGATCGGAGAAGAAAGTGAAGTAGATGTTACAGAAACTTGTTCTCAAATAGAAAAGAAGCTAAAAGACACACAAAAAGATATTTATAAAAACCTATCGCCATGGCAACGTGTACAATTGTCTCGTCATCCAAATAGGCCCTATACATTAGATTATATAGAAGCTATCTGCGGCGATTCGTTTTTAGAATTGCATGGAGATCGTAATATAAAAGACGACAAAGCCATGATTGGTGGCTTAGGAAAAATAGGTGATCAAAGTTTTATGTTCATTGGTCAACAAAAAGGTTATAATACTAAAACCAGACAATATAGAAATTTTGGAATGGCCAATCCCGAAGGTTATCGTAAAGCCTTACGCTTAATGAAGTCTGCCGAGAAATTTGGAATTCCTATAGTCACTTTAATTGATACACCAGGTGCTTATCCAGGTTTAGAAGCAGAAGAGCGCGGACAAGGAGAAGCTATTGCTAGAAATATTCTGGAAATGACACGCTTAAAAGTACCTATTATCACTATCGTTATTGGTGAAGGTGCATCAGGAGGTGCTTTAGGTATTGGTGTTGGAGATAATGTATTGATGTTGGAAAACTCTTGGTATTCGGTAATCTCTCCAGAAAACTGTTCTTCAATATTATGGCGTAGTTGGGAATATAAAGAACAGGCTGCCAAAGCTTTAAAACTAACCGCCACAGATGCTATGAAGATAAAAGTAGTAGATGGTGTCGTTAAAGAACCATTAGGTGGCGCACATCGAGATCGTGAAAAAACATTTTTAGCAGTAAGCAATGCCATCGTTAAATCTTATGAAGAATTAAAAAACTTATCACCAACAGATTTGGTTTCCAAGCGAATGGAAAAATATGAAAATATGGGGGTGTATAAAGGGTAAGCCTTTTAAAACCACAACATAATAAAATCTGAAACGTTTAGTTTTGGGTTTTTTTATGTTTATTAACAATATTTTTTAGTTGTTAACAGTTAAATTGTTAATGACCAGTGAGCAACGCAAATTCGTTTTTTGTTTTAAAAATCTTTCTTTTTAACTACCTTCGTATATATGAAACAGCCTAACCAAATTCAAGGATATAAAGTCGATAAGAGTACTATTATTAGTCTTGAGAAAGGTAAAATACCTCCTCAAGCACTTGATTTAGAAGAGGTTGTGCTTGGGGCAATGATGATTGATAAAAAAGGAGTCGATGAAGTCATTGATATTTTAAGCCCTGAAGCCTTTTATAAAGAAGCTCACCAATATATTTTTGAAGCTATTTTTCAGTTGTTCGAAAATAGCGAACCTGTAGACTTATTAACCGTTTCCACACAGTTAAAGAAAAATTCAAAATTAGAGCTTGCTGGAGGCGATTTTTACCTTATTTCTTTAACGCAAAAGGTATCTTCATCTGCACATATAGAATTTCACGCACGTATTATCTTACAAAAATTTATTCAACGTAGCTTGATTAAAATTTCTAACGAAATCATTGAAGATTCTTATGATGAGACCAAAGATGTTTTCGATTTATTAGATAATGCCGAGGCAAAACTATATGAAGTAACCCAGGGAAATATTAAAAAATCGAGTGAAACGGCTCAAGAATTAGTAATTCAAGCTAAAAAGAAGATTGAAGAAATTTCTAATAAAGAAGGGCTTAGTGGTATTCCAACAGGGTTCAATAAATTGGATAAGCTAACATCAGGTTGGCAACCGTCGGATTTAATCATTGTAGCTGCACGTCCTGGTATGGGTAAAACGGCTTTAACGCTTTCCATGGCAAGAAATATAGCGGTAGATCAAAATATACCTGTAGCTTTCTTTTCTTTAGAAATGGCATCGGTGCAGCTAATCACGCGTTTAATTTCTAGTGAAACAGGCTTGTCTTCCGAAAAGTTACGTACTGGTAAGTTGGAAAAGCATGAGTGGGAACAGCTCAATGTAAAAGTAAAAGGCTTAGAAAAAGCACCTCTATTCATTGATGATACACCATCACTTTCAATCTTCGATTTAAGAGCAAAAGCACGTCGTTTATCATCTCAACACGGCATTAAACTAATCATGATTGATTACTTGCAGTTAATGACTGGAGGTAATAGCCATGGTGGAAATCGTGAGCAAGAAATTTCCATGATTTCAAGGAACTTAAAAGCATTGGCTAAAGAATTAATGGTTCCGGTAATTGCCTTGTCACAATTATCGCGTGCTGTTGAGACTCGTGGAGGAAGTAAGCGTCCATTACTATCAGATTTACGTGAATCTGGTGCCATTGAACAAGATGCCGATATTGTATCGTTTATTTATAGACCTGAGTATTATAAAATTGACGAGTGGGATGATGAAGAGCGTTCACCAACAGAAGGACAAGCTGAGTTTATTATTGCCAAGCATAGAAATGGTGGTTTAGAAAATATACGTTTAAAATTCCTTGGACACTTAGGTAAGTTTGACAATTTAGACGATTTTGATTCACCTTTTGAGTTTCATTCAAAAATGAATGCAGCAGCAAATGACGATACTTTTAAAGCAGATGATTTTAAGGCAAGCCCAGATCAGGCTTTTGGAAGTTCGTTTAATGACGATGATGATAATGACGTACCGTTTTAAGAATTAATCTTCTGTTAAACATATTCAAAAAGAAGAAAATTTAAGTATCTTTCAACTTCAATAAGAGTTTAGGTCATTTCGAAGAAGGAACGACTGAGAAATCTCATAAAGTTTTGCTTCAAATTGAAAAGAATAGTATTTACATTATTATTTATATTAATAGGTATTAATACCTATGCATCCTATATTCTTATACCTATGGATGCAGAAAGCCAAAAAAATCACCTAAAAGCATATGGTATCACCTATTGGACGCTCAGTAAAGAATTGAAAGTAAAATGGCTTTTAAATTATAGAGGTGGTTCTTTTTTATTACCAGATACCAATGAAATCCAGCGCGAATGTCAAATTCGTGGTATTTCTTTCGAAGTGATTTCGAATTCTAAAGTGGAAAGCATTTTAGAAGAAATAAGTAGTCCGAGTAAAAATATGGAGGCTGTCATTTTAGAAAAAGCACCTAAAATTGCAGTATATACTCCCAAAGGTAAGTTACCTTGGGATGACGCTGTAACCATGGTGCTGCAATACGCAGAAATCCCATACGAAACTGTTTATGATGAAGAAGTGTTAAATGATGGTTTGTTGTTATTCGATTGGTTACACTTACACCATGAGGATTTTACAGGGCAATATGGCAAGTTTTATGGCGCATATAGGGCTGCTTCTTGGTATATTCAAGAAAAAAAGGATGCAGAGGCATTGGCAGCAAAACTAGGTTATAGTAAAGTATCACAGGAAAAATCAGATGTGGCCTTAAAAATCAGAGATTATGTAATAGGAGGTGGCTTTATGTTTGCTATGTGCAGTGCTACAGATAGTTTTGACATTGCTTTATCTGCAGAAGGGGTAGATATTTGTGAACCAATGTTTGATGGTGATGGTAGTGATCCTGCATACCAAAACAAAATAGATTACAATAAGACTTTTGCATTTTCTAATTTTACATTAGAAAGAAGTCCAATTGTATATGAGTTTTCGTCAATAGATATGACCCGTAAAAGAAGGGTGCCAAAAACAATCGATTATTTTTCTTTAATGGAGTTTTCGGCGAAGTGGGATCCAATTCCAACCATGCTATGTCAAAACCATACCGCTTTGGTAAAAGGTTTTATGGGACAGACAACATCTTTTACTAGAGATGAAATAAAATCGAATGTATTAGTTCTGGGAGAAACAAAATCGAATGGAGAAGCAAAATACATTCATGGTATAAAAGGCAAAGGCTTTTTTACTTTTTATGGTGGTCATGATCCAGAAGATTATCAACATAGAGTAGGGGATGCCAAAACAGAATTAGATTTGCATCCAACCTCTCCAGGATATAGGCTTATTTTAAACAATGTATTATTCCCAGCCGCTAGGAAAAAGAAACAGAAGACTTAATCAATAACTTCAATAGTTTTTTGGAATGTGTATACAAAACCATCAGTACCACTGCCTTGAGATAGTTCGTTTTGGTCAATGACAAGCGTATTATTGGTAACGGTAAATCTACCAAATTCATTACTGCCAATATTTAAAAAGGATTTTCCACTGGTTTCTGTGATAGAATAGTCATAAGTTCCCGAATCTAGCCCATCCTGTTTAGTGTCGTCTGTATTATTGTTTTCAACGGTAAGTTTTAAATCTGATACACCAAAAGTCCAGACTATAGTGTTTAAAGTAAACTCTTCATTAACACCAGCTACACCTCCGGTAATTTTAGTCAAATTCCAGTGAATGATTACTGTTTGAGGGTCAGGAAGCTGCGTATCGCTTTTTATAGAACAGCCAGTTAGTGTTATTATACTCAGCATAGCTAGGAAAAACTTTTTCATATCCTTTTATTAAGGGGTTATATATGTAGATGAAAAAAAAATAAAAAGGTTGCGTTATAATTATCATAAAAGTACAATAATATATAATTTGGCTATGGGTAAATGTGAAAGTTACTAATATGAAATTTTTTCAAAAAGAAATAAAGTTACAGCCTTATTCGAGAGGTTTTCATTTAATTACAAATAGTATTTTAGATGCTATTCCAGAAATACGTGAAATAAGAATAGGACAACTACAAGTATTTATCAAGCACACATCAGCTAGCTTGAGCATAAATGAAAATGCAGATGCTACAGTGAGAAGCGATTTTGAATCCCATTTTAACATCATGGTTCCAGAAAACGCATCTTATTATCGGCATACTTATGAAGGATCAGACGATATGCCTGCACATATCAAAGCATCATTGTTGGGAGCATCAGTAAATATTCCTATTACAAATGGAGAATTAAATCTAGGGATATGGCAAGGCATTTATTTATGTGAGCATAGAGATTATGGTGGGGCAAGACATATTGTTATTACAATTTTTGGCGCATAAAAAAATCCGATTCATAAATTGAATCGGATTTTTTATTAAGCGAATAATATGTTTTACAATAGGCGAAAACGCCTTATTTTACTTTCTCTACAACGGCTTTAAAAGCCTCAGGGTTATTCATCGCTAAATCTGCTAAAACCTTACGGTTTAATTCGATATCGTTAGCTTTTAATTTCCCCATAAATTGAGAATAAGATAAACCATGTTCTCTGGCACCCGCATTAATACGTGTAATCCATAAAGCACGGAATGTTCTCTTTTTGTTTCTACGGTCTCTATACGAGTATTGCATCGCTTTGTCAACCGCATTTTTTGCTACTGTCCAAACGTTTTTACGTCTTCCAAAGTAACCTTTTGCTTGTTTAAGAACCTTTTTTCTTCTGGCTCTTTTTGCTACAGAATTTACTGATCTTGGCATAATTTTAATTGTTTTTTGTAGTAGGCGGTCGATAATCGACACTTTAGTATTTGTTTTGAATCAAATTGAGCCTAACTCCAGGGTTTATAAATTTGTTTAACCGATTAAAACGATATTACTTTAAACGCAACATTGTTTTAATATTGTCTTCATCAGACTTATGTACTAAAGTATCATGAGTCAGAGCAAGTTTACGCTTTTTAGACTTCTTTGTTAAGATGTGACTTTTAAAAGCGTGCTTTCTTTTAATCTTTCCTGTACCCGTTAACTTAAAACGTTTCTTGGCACTAGATTTAGTTTTCATTTTAGGCATTTTCTTTTCCTAGTTTTAATTATCTCGCTTAATTATTTTTGAGCTAAGTTTATCTCAGCTTCATATCTTTTAAATATAGTTATAATATCTTGTTTATTTTTTGGGAGCAATGAACATGGTCATACGTTTTCCTTCTAAACGTGGCATTTGCTCTACTTTTCCTAATTCTTCCAAATCTTGTGCTAAACGTAATAATAAAATCTGACCTTGTTCTTTAAATATAATAGATCGTCCTTTAAAAAATACGAAAGCTTTAAGCTTAGCACCTTCTTTTAAAAACTTCTCAGCATGTTTCTTTTTAAATTCGTAGTCATGGTCATCTGTTTGAGGACCAAAACGAATTTCTTTAATAATAACTTTAGTGGCTTTGGATTTTAAAGCCTTATCGCGTTTCTTCTGCTCATAAAGAAACTTTTTATAATCCATAACCTTACAGACAGGAGGATCAGCTTTAGGGGAAATCTCGACAAGATCCAACCCCTGTTCGTCAGCTATTTTTAAAGCATCTCTGGTAGAGTAAATACCTACATCCACGTTGTCTCCTACAAGACGTACGTTTGGTACCGTAATCTTAGAGTTTATTTTATGTTTATCCTCTTGTATAACCCTTCTGTTGGGTTGATTTCTTCTTCGAATTGCTATGGCGTTATAGTTTTAAGTTAAACTTTATTTTAGAACGATTTTAACGTTTTATTTATTTCTTCTTTTACAATCTTAGAGAATTCTTCAATGGAAATCATTCCTAAATCTTCTCCACCATGCTTACGCACAGTTATTTTGTTTTCTTTTTCTTCTTGCTCACCAATAATCATCATATACGGGTGCTTTTGCATTTCGGCTTCCCGAATTTTCTTCCCAATAGTCTCATTTCTATGGTCTACAAGGGCGCGAATTTCGTGATTTTCTAGCAAATTTAAAACTTTTTCGGAGTATTTTTCATATTTCTCACTAATTGATAATATTACAACTTGTGTTGGCATTAACCAAAGCGGGAAATTACCAGCTGTATGTTCTAACAAAATAGCAATAAATCGCTCCATACTTCCAAAAGGCGCCCGATGTATCATAATAGGGCGATGAAGCTCATTGTCACTACCTTTATATGTAAGATCGAAACGTTCAGGCAAGTTGTAGTCTACTTGAATGGTTCCAAGTTGCCAGCGCCTTCCTAAGGCATCCTTGACCATAAAATCTAACTTAGGTCCGTAAAAGGCGGCTTCGCCTTCTTCAACGACATAATCTAAACCTTTATCGGTAGCTGCACTTATAATTGCTTGCTCCGCTTTTTCCCAATTTTCAATATCTCCAATATATTTGTCTGGATTTTCAGGATCCCTTACAGAAACCTGGGCAGTAAAGTTTTCAAAACCTAAGGATCCGAAAACATAAAGCACTAAATCGATAACATTTTTAAATTCCTCATCTAATTGATCTGGCGTACAAAATAGGTGTGCATCATCTTGCGTAAAACCTCTTACCCGGGTTAAACCATGTAGCTCACCACTTTGTTCATATCTGTAAACGGTACCAAATTCTGCATAACGTTTGGGTAAATCTTTGTAACTCCATTGTGCACTATTATATATTTCACAGTGGTGTGGACAATTCATGGGTTTTAACAAAAACTCTTCATCGGCTTTAGGCGTATGTATTGGTTGAAAGCTATCTTCTCCATACTTGGCATAATGGCCAGAAGTAACATATAATTCTTTTTGTCCGATGTGAGGCGAAATAACCATTTCGTAACCTGCTTTCTTTTGGGCGGCTTTTAAAAAGTTTTCCAAACGTTCACGTAAAGCTGCTCCTTTTGGCAGCCATAGTGGTAGTCCCTGACCAACTTTTCTTGAAAAAGTGAACAACTCTAATTCCTTGCCTAATTTTCTGTGATCACGTTTTTTGGCTTCTTCTAACAACTCTAAATAGGCTGTAAGTTCTTTTTGTTTTGGAAATGAAATTCCATAAACACGTGTTAATTGAGGGTTCTTTTCATCACCTCTCCAATAAGCCCCTGCAACCGATAAGATTTTTACAGCTTTAATAATCCCTGTATTAGGAATATGGCCACCACGACACAAATCTGTAAAAGAAGAATGGTCACAAAACGAAATAGTACCATCTTCAAGGTTTTCAATCAGCTCGGTTTTAAACTCATTATTTTTATAAAGATCTAAAGCTTCAGCTTTTGTAGCAGAGCGCATTTTAAAATCGTGTTTTCCACGTGCTATTTCCAGCATTTTAGTTTCAATAGACTTGAAGTCTTTTTCAGAAACAACATGCTCTCCAAAATCTACATCATAATAGAACCCATTTTCAATGGCTGGACCAATCGTTAGTTTTGCACCAGAATATAACTCCTCAATAGCCTGTGCCAATACGTGTGCGGAAGAGTGCCAAAAAGCAGTCTTGCCTTCGTCGTTATTCCAAGTATATAAAATTAAAGAGCCATCGGTGGTCAAAGGAGTGGCAGTTTCAACAGTTGTACCATTAAAACTTGCTGAAATGACATTTCTTGCAAATCCTTCACTAATGTTTTTGGCAACATCCATAGGTGTAGCGTTTTTTTCAAACTGCTTGACACTTCCATCGGGTAATGTTATATCTATCATAAAATAATTTAAAATCAGAATGCAAAGATAATAGTATAAACAAATCCACACAATTTATTATATGGGTATAATTTCATATGGAGTTAAGTTTTGGTTTTACTCCTCATTTTGCATAGTTGGGCTGCCTATTTATATTTAATTTTAAAATATTTTAGCGTTTCCCTTTCTAAGGTCAGGGGCGGGCTTTCGACAGTCGCTCTTAGCAAGGAGCTCCAACAATGTCTCAGTCCCTAACGCGGTATAAAAATGAATAGGAGCAGTTTGATTACCGAGTTTGTAATCCTATGTATTGAACATAAAAATGGGAGGTTAGAATTGTTGGATAAAAAAGTTAGGTATAATAACAAGGAGAACCGATTGGTGGCTGCGTATGGGTTGATAGGGAAAGGCTCTTTGTTACCAGCCTTAAAAAAGGCTGTCTGTAAAATGTTGTGGTTCAGGGCATAAAAAAGAATATTGAAATAATATTAAAAAAAGGTTAGGATATGTCAAAATGGGTCGTATATTTGCACCCGCTTAGCGGCAGGGCTTGTTAAAAGCCGGTAGCTGGGCGTCGTTCCTTGAAGGCTGAAAAAATAAATCGAAAAAAGTTTCGAAAAAGCTTTTCGGGAACGAAAAAGGTTGTATGTTTGCAGCCGCCAAAACGGGCAGTAGCCTGTTTGGCAGAGTTCATGTAAATACAGTGTTGGTTTGGTCAAAGAAAGAGAGCAAAAAATTTTTCAAAAAAAAGATCAAAAAGTATTGTGGGAACAAAAAAAGGGTTTTATATTTGCACCCGCCAAACGAGGAAACGAGATTGGGAAAGACAGAAAAAAGTTCATAGACATATTGAATTGACAGCGTAAGACCATAGTTGGAAACGGCTAGGGTCGACAAAGAGAATAGACCATTTTGAGTACTATAGGTTCCTAAATTAGTTGTTGAATAATATTTAAGATTTAACGATGAAGAGTTTGATCCTGGCTCAGGATGAACGCTAGCGGCAGGCCTAACACATGCAAGTCGAGGGGTAACGGGGTAGCTTGCTGCCGCCGACGACCGGCGCACGGGTGCGTAACGCGTATACAATCTGCCTTGTACTGGGGGATAGCCTTTAGAAATGAAGATTAACACCCCATGGTTTGGGACCGTGGCATCACGGCCCCAATAAAGGTTACGGTACAAGATGAGTATGC
>NZ_JABBHF010000002.1:0-2500 GCF_012910715.1 Flavivirga algicola | reverse complement strand
CTAGCAAGGTTAAGGGCTTCAGGTCCGGATCCGTAGCGAAAGCGAGTCTGAACAGGGCGCTTCAGTTAGTAGTGGTAGACGCGAAACCGTGTGATCTACCCATGGGCAGGTTGAAGCTGTAGTAACATACAGTGGAGGACCGAACCGGTTGACGTTGAAAAGTCTTCGGATGACCTGTGGGTAGGGGTGAAAGGCCAATCAAACTCGGAAATAGCTCGTACTCCCCGAAATGCATTTAGGTGCAGCGTTGATTAATAGTTTTATAGAGGTAGAGCTACTGATTGGATGCGGGGGCTTCACCGCCTACCAATTCCTGACAAACTCCGAATGCTATAAAATGTTCATCAGCAGTGAGGGCATGGGTGCTAAGGTCCATGTCCGAGAGGGAAAGAACCCGGACCATCAGCTAAGGTCCCCAAATGTATGTTAAGTTGAAATAACGCGGTTGAACTGCTTAGACAGCTAGGATGTTGGCTTGGAAGCAGCCATTCATTTAAAGAGTGCGTAACAGCTCACTAGTCGAGCGGTTCGGCATGGATAATAATCGGGCATAAACATACTACCGAAGCTATGGCATCGAGAGATGGGTAGGGGAGCATTGTAGTGTCGTCGAAGGCTGGCCGTGAGGCCTACTGGAGAAGCTACAAAAGAAAATGTAGGCATAAGTAACGATAATGCGGGCGAGAAACCCGCACTCCGAAAGACCAAGGTTTCCTCAGCTATGCTAATCAGCTGAGGGTTAGTCGGGACCTAACGCGAACCCGAAAGGGGCAGTGGATGGACAACAGGTTAATATTCCTGTACCTGCTCTCACCAAAAGTGACGGAGGCGAATAGTTGGTGCGTGCTGACGGAATAGCACGTTGAAGCCAGTGGCAACACGGCGATAGTACACTGAGGCCTCGGCCAAGGTGATAATCCAGCGGATCGACTTCCAAGAAAAGCGAGAGAAGCAGCCCGTACCCCAAACCGACACAGGTGGTTGGGATGAGAATTCTAAGGAGCTCGAGAGATTCATGGCTAAGGAACTAGGCAAAATAGACTCGTAACTTCGGGAGAAGAGTCGCCCCGCATCAGCGGGGCCGCAGTGAAAAGGTCCAGGCGACTGTTTATCAAAAACACAGGGCTATGCTAAATCGAAAGATGACGTATATGGCCTGACACCTGCCCGGTGCTGGAAGGTTAAGTGGAGGGTTTAGCTTCGGCGAAGATCTCAAATGAAGCCCCAGTAAACGGCGGCCGTAACTATAACGGTCCTAAGGTAGCGAAATTCCTTGTCGGGTAAGTTCCGACCTGCACGAATGGTGCAACGATCTGGACACTGTCTCAGCCATGAGCTCGGTGAAATTGTAGTATCGGTGAAGATGCCGATTACCCGCTGTGGGACGAAAAGACCCCGTGCACCTTTACTATAGCTTAGTATTGGTTTTGGACAAGTAATGTGTAGGATAGGTGGGAGACTTCGAAGCTGCGTCGCCAGGCGTGGTGGAGTCATTGTTGAAATACCACCCTTTGCTTGTCTAGAGTCTAACTCACGTTGTGAGGACAGTGCTTGGTGGGTAGTTTGACTGGGGTGGTCGCCTCCAAAAGAGTAACGGAGGCTTCTAAAGGTACCCTCAGCACGCTTGGTAACCGTGCGCAGAGTGCAATGGCATAAGGGTGCTTGACTGAGAGACCTACAAGTCGATCAGGTTGGAAACAAGAGCATAGTGATCCGGTGGTTCCGCATGGAAGGGCCATCGCTCAAAGGATAAAAGGTACGCCGGGGATAACAGGCTGATCTCCCCCAAGAGCTCACATCGACGGGGGGGTTTGGCACCTCGATGTCGGCTCGTCACATCCTGGGGCTGGAGAAGGTCCCAAGGGTTGGGCTGTTCGCCCATTAAAGTGGCACGCGAGCTGGGTTCAGAACGTCGTGAGACAGTTCGGTCTCTATCTACAGTGGGCGTTAGAAATTTGAGTGGATCTGACTCTAGTACGAGAGGACCGAGTTGGACAAACCTCTGGTGTACCAGTTGTTCCGCCAGGAGCACTGCTGGGTAGCTACGTTTGGAAGGGATAAGCGCTGAAAGCATATAAGCGCGAAACCCACCACAAGATGAGATTTCTTTAAAGGGTCGTGGGAGATTACCACGTCGATAGGCTACAGGTGTAAAGGCAGCAATGTCACAGCCGAGTAGTACTAATAACCCATAGGCTTATTGTACGCCTGTTTTTTTATAGGTTCAACCATTGTTATGCTTCATGTGCTTCATCCACGGATGTTTTTTCAATATGTCACGATATATGTCTTTCCGATACGGAAAGAGGCCCCGCACGGGTTGCGGGACAAAGATTTAAGGTGGTTATAGCGATGGGGCTCACCTCTTACCATTCCGAACAGAGAAGTTAAGCCCATTAGCGCCGATGGTACTGCATTGTAGTGGGAGAGTAGGTCGTTGCCTTTTTTGGAAGCCCTTCATGGAAACATGAAGGGCTTTTTGTTTTTTTAAATAATCAAC
>NZ_JABBHF010000019.1 GCF_012910715.1 Flavivirga algicola | reverse complement strand
CCTTTAGATTTGTTTTTATTAAAGATTAAAAAAGGGATTTATAATTATGTTAAAAAGATGGGGTCTGGGGAAGACTCTTACCCTTTAAAATTGTTATTAATTTTAAGGGTAGTAAAAAGAACGGAGTGAACTTGCACGCCCGTTAGTAAACAAGAACTATCTCACGTATTAGTCTCCGTTCTTTAAAACTGGTTACAAAGGACCAAATAGAATCATAGCGTTTACCTATTAAAGGTTTTAGTCAATGTAACCATTAACTTAAAACATAAAATTATGAAAATTAAAGAAACGGTAGGGATCGACATTAGTAAATTGACTTTGGATGTAAGGATTCATAGTAGTCAGGCGTTCAACGTTTTTGAAAACACATTGAAAGGATATGGAAAAATGCTGAAATGGGTGAGAAAGAACACACGTTATTTAAACACGGAAACGATATTTGTTTTTGAACATACAGGACTGTATTCACATGGGTTGTCCGTGTTTTTGTCCGAAGACAATATTTCCTTTGCAGTGATCTCTGGACTGGAAATAAAAAAGTCTTTGGGAATAGTCCGAGGTAAGAACGATAAAATAGATGCCACTAAAATAGCCTTATATGCATATAGGCTCAGGGATGAAATTACTCTGTTTCAAATGCCTACTAATGCAATTAATAAATTAAAACGGCTACTATCACTTCGTGACCGAATGGTAAAGCACAGAGCAGGCTATAAAAATTCATTGGGAGAATACCAGAGGCTGTTTTGTAGAGTTGAAAACAGGATTTTCTTTCAATCCCATAAGAAATTGATCCGATATTTGTCAATTGAGATTAAAGCTATAGAAGGTCAAATGAAGAATATCATTGATAGTAGCTCTAAACTAAAAGAGCATTACAGACTGATAACCAGCATTAAAGGTATAGGTGCTCAAACTGCTTTGTTTTTAATCGTTCATACCAACGGTTTTACGAAGTTTAAGAATGCTCGGAAATTTGCTTCATATTGCGGAATAGCCCCATTTCCATATTCTTCAGGAAGTAGTATTCGAAAGAGGACAAGGATAAGCCACTATGCCAATAAAAAGATAAAGAGTTTGCTGGATATGTGTGCTAAAACAGCCATCCAACATAATATTGAAATGAAATTATATTATGAGCAGAAAGTCGAAGAAGGTAAAAATAGAAGGAGCACAATAAATGTGATAAGAAATAAATTATTGGCCAGAGTTTTTGCAGTAGTACAAAGAGGAACCCCTTATGTAGATATTAAAAAATATGCTGCTTGAAATAAACTAATAAATTTATCGGTAAAAATTTGTTTTAATCATAGAATACGTGAGCTTATCTGCTTATCATCTCGTTCCAAAAATTACCAGTTTTCAACGGCGAGATTCAAAGCAATTGCTTCTATATTTTAAAAGAAGAATTGCAAAAATATGTATTTAAGAAGCTAATATATAAAAAAAAGCAATCATTCGCTAACGCGAACAGTTAATTTTTGATTATTCACTTGATTTGAGTGAATTGTATATACTAATGAGTAAGAGCAAGAATAAAAAAAGCAAAGATGAATTAAACAAAGCAAATGCTTTAGTAAATAAATATTTGTGTAACTTTATTAGTAATAAGTTTTTGCAAACATTTCATGACCAAGATAGAAATGTGATTTCGCAGAATAAATATGCAAGCTCGTGTGGATTATCTTCTTCTACACTTAGTAAACTAAAAAGTTCAGAAGGCTATGATATTCCAATGACAACGATTTATAATATATGTAGGTATGAAAGATATTCTTTAAAAGATCTTTTTGAAGAGTTTGAAAAAAAATATGGGGTAGATATACCGCTTTAAAGTATGTATCAAGCCGTAAAAGATATTTTTTACATTTGGTTTGTATATGTAAGAAATAAACACACTTTATAGTGTTTATATAATTGTTGTAGCCAATTATAGAAATCCGAGAAGTATGCAAATTTTAAAATTAACTTTGATTCTAATCATTTTGGTTTCTTGTCAAAATAAAGAAAATAAGAAAGCTGAAAATAGTGAAATGGTATTTGGAACAAAATCATTTAAAGTTCAACCGATAATTAACCTTTCAGAAAAACTTGAGAGCGAAGATGAAATTATATCTGTTTCAGTTGATAAGAATGGAATTAATGCATTGATAATTCATTCTGCACTTCAATACAGAACTGAAAATGGAATGTTTGCGGTAATAAAATCTGACAAACCTAAAGACTATACATTTATCCGTTTTGACTTAAAAGGAAATGAAATATTTAGAACTTTAATAAAAGATGAGTATTACAATTTTCATAACGTGAATTTCTTGCCAGCAAAAGAAATTCTGCTTATTTGCGGACGTAGTAGATACAAAAATGAAAATGAAATAGATAAAAATGCTCGGATTTATAATCTTAAAGGGGAATTATTAAGAGACTTTATTGCTGGGGATGGAATTCAAGATGTTCAAATTGACAATGACGGTAATATATGGACTTCCTATTTTGACGAAGGAATATTTGGAAATTATGGATGGAACCAGCCAATTGGAACATCTGGACTAATATGTTGGAATAAGGATGGACAGAAAATTTGGGAATTCGAACCAATTGACGGGCTTGACCATATGGCAGATTGTTATGCAATGAATATAGATTCTGACAACAACATTTGGTTTTACTATTACACAGAATTTCCGCTTGTCAAACTTGATAACTCAAAACAAATTAAGTTTTGGAATACTAATATTGGAGGTTCAAGTTCTTTAAACATTTTTGACAATAAAGTGCTTATGGCTGATGGATATGATGGAAATAATTTTATCCTATTTGAGATTAAAGGGAATAAATTAAAGAAAACTAAAAAGATTAAGTTCATAAACGAAGAAAACCAAGAGTTGAACAAACGAAATTATATCACAAGTTTTGGCTTGAATATTGGATTTCTTGAAGAGAATAAAATCTATCTGACTAATATGAACGAAATAAAGTAACTGGCTACAACAATTTATAGCTCCCTTTGGGAAGCAAACGCAACATACAAGGAATATTGTGAGACATTAATATCAATTATAAATGGAAAAATCTAAAGTTGTAAAGCAAATAGAAGGCACTCTTTTAAGGGTAATTAGTTATAAAGATAAACCCGATGTTGTTTTCTGTGTATTTGATACTAGTCCTTCTGGTTTAGAAGAAGAAAGGTTGATTTACGATTCTTATTTAAATATATATGGCTGTACTATCCGTGATGGTTATAATTTTGATGCAGCCTATAAGGAAGTTATTGAACACGATGACTTCGACTACGTAACAAGTGTATTACGGTATAGTGTTAGAAGCACTTTTGAAATAAAGATATCTTCTCTCTATTCAGACAAAAAATCTGAGGATGATCCATTAATTAAAACACTAAATGAAATTGCAAACAATAATAAAAAAGCTTTTAACCAAATAAAGAAGTTGTATTATCATCATGTAGCAGAAATTGATTGCTTCAAAATTATCGATAAACCAGCTTGACCATATTTAACCTATTTCTATCTGAAATATTTAAAAAACATCATACAACCCAAGCTAGCCCCCCCGCTACCGCCAGTTTTTAACTGGTGGCAGTTCTGCAAAGTTTTAAGCTTTCAAGCTCTTGGAAGTTATCGATTTTTAAGAGTTGATATTTCTTATATTTGGTTTGTGCATATAAGAAATATACACACTTCATTCCGTTTATCTGGAAATATTAAGGAATAAACGCAATTTATTGCGCTTATTTAATTGTTGTAGCAATATTGAAAATCTATTCGAATGAAAAAATTTTTAGAATTTATTTTTATTGGCTTGCTTTTTTGCAGTTGTACAACTAAAAGAACTGAATTGGTACTTCTTGGAACTGTTCATCAGCCTGTCGAAAATTTTACACCTGATAGCCTTTACAACATCTTGGTAAAGATTAAGCCAGATTTAATACTTTTCGAAGTGGACTCTTCATTCTTTACCAAAGATTTTGACTTTAAGAAAACTTGGGAAAGTAATGAAAATATTGCCACTTTAAAGTATATGAACAGCTTTGATGTGGATGTAAGACCATACGAATTCACAGGAAGAAACGAGTACAGGATAAAAATTGGGTCTCGACCAACAGATAGCAAAGCGTTAGAATTATTGGACAGCCTTTATAAAAATAATCAGCTGAACTCGTTGGACAATAGAGTATATCAAAACTTTCTTGAAGCAAATGATGACCTTAATTCATTTGCCTATTTAGGTGCTCGAGCCTTTAATAATCCTGAAACAGATAAAATTGCTGAAATCAGACAAAAACGTCATTATAAAGAGCTTTTGGGCATCATGTCTGAATATCCAATTTTTCTTGACACATATTACGTTAAAAGTGATGGTGATAGCATTAGTTTTTTTGAAGGTTTCAAAAGGGCATCAGAATTTTGGGATATAAGAAACCATACAATGTCTAAAAATATTTTACACTTTGTTAGAGAATATCATGGCAAGAAAATAATCGTATTGAATGGTTATTTTCACAGGTATTATTTAAATTCTTTAATTAAGCCTAAAGAAGAAGAATTGAATTTCACTATAAAAGAATTTTACGAATACTAAATACAGCTACCAACTATGGCTATGAGTAATAGTTTGTTATCGTCTACTTCTGAAAACCCGCAAAGATTTTCAACTTGGTGTTTACTTGTAAAGTAAAGTGCTAACCCACACAACCACTCATAGCTGAAATATTGGCAACAAGCTGAAAAAAATCCGCTATGAATATTTCTCAACCACTAAATCGCTCTCGCTACCGCCAGTTTTTAACTGGTGGCAGTTCTGCAAAGTTTTAAGCTTTCAAGCTCTTCGAAATTATCGATTTTTAAGAGTTGATATTTCTTATATTTGGGTTATATATAATAAAAATAAACGCACCTTTATTATGTTTATCCAGAAATATTAGGAAATAAACGCAATATTGCATTTATTCAATTGTTAACTACAATTAGATGATCGATTTCAGTAACATAAAAGAACACGAGATAGAAAGACCAAATGTTTGGACTTGTCTTGGCTCGCCAGAAGATTTCGATTCATTATCTGATGAGTTTAAAGATCAAATTAAATTTTTAGATAAAGAAGCATCTGATTTCCTCTACAAATATTTTGAAGCTTCAAAATATCATACTGGTCCAATGTGGGAACCATTTGAAAAAAAGAATTTTAAATACGTTGAAAAAATATCTGTAGGTGAAGACGAACAGAAAATTAAAAAATGGCTTTTCAACAGAGGGATTGCATTTTCAAAATGGGTTTATGTTTTACCTAATTATGGAAATGGGTCTTTAATAATGACTTGGAAAATGGTCATAAAAAATTGTGAATCACTTTTCTTTGCTGATGATGTAGTGATATTTGACGAATCGAATCAATGGTGTTTATCCTACTGGCATGAAGACGAGATGTTTTTCGGGACAATTAACATGACTGATCCTGAAGTTGGATATAAGGAGGTTGAAGTGATGAATGAAATGGAAAAGTATTCAGGATATAAACATCCATTGAAGGAAAATTAAAAGTAGTTAACATGGTGTATAGTGCATGCAAAGCACGCACTATACACAAACCGTTGTAGCCAATTTTGAAAAAAATGATATATTTATATTCAACTATTATAACCCTTTTGCTATTTACTAATTGTCGTTCACAAAAAAGCATCCAAGAAGAAAAATACTATAGGATAGGTGGAATTGAACAATGGGTAACCATACAAAGGAATGGATAGGCAAAACCCTATTGTTTTATTCATTCATGGTGGACCTGGAAGTCCAATGAGTCCTTATTCCGATAATATTTTCCAAAAATGGTTCAAAAATTTCACAATAGTCAATTGGGATCAAAGAGGTTCAGGAAGATCCTATAAAAAAAACAGTCCTCAACAACTTACAAAAGATTTTTTAATTTTAAATCATCTTACCCTTAACCAAATGGTTAAGGATGGAATTGAATTGACAGAATTCTTAACTCAATATTTGAATCAAAAAAAAGTGATTCTGATTGGTGATTCGTGGGGTACAGTTTTGGCTACTAAAATGGCTGCCAATAGACCTGATTTATTCCGTTGTTATATTGGAACATCTCAAATTGTCAATTTACAGCAAAGTTTATCGTTTGGTTTCAATAGAGTTCGACAACTGACAGAACAACGTCAAGATAGTGTGACCCTTGAAAAGCTCGAATCCTTAGGAAAACCACCTTACCCAAATGGACAAACAGCGGGCAAACTCTTTAGAATCATAAAAAAGTATGAAAGGGAATTATCCGCCCCAATACCTAAAAATTTTTATCAAATAAGCGAATCATATAAGAATGATAATGACCAAAAAGCTCGTGCGGAAGGCGATGATTATTCATTTTTCAGTCTTATTGGCGACCAAAAGCTTAGAATAAAGGGGATGTGTGAAAACATTGATTTGACTACTATTGGTCAAAATTTAAAAATTCCCATTCACCTATATCAAGGAGAAAATGATATTTTATGCCCAAAAGAGATAAATAAGCCATATTATAATACAATCAAGCTGAAAACTAAATCTTTCGACTTAATTGAAAACACAGGGCATGGTATTACTCCTGAAATATTGGATAAACAATATCGATTAATAATGGAAAATTATAGTGAATAAAAATGGGCTACAACATGGTATAAACGACTTTTTATACAGTCCCTTATCTGCAAGCTGAAAGAACGTTTGCTCAAAAATTATTAGATATATAATTTGTACCGAACGGTCTGTTTATTTATATTTACACTGTGAATTACAAACACAATAAAGAAGAAGTAATTAAGAAAGGTATGGAACTCTTTTGGACAAAGGGTTATCATAACTTGGGAGTAGATGAAATTTGTCGAAAAACAGGAATGACCAAAGGTGCTTTTTACAATTCGTTCAAAAGCAAAGAGCAATTTCTGTTAACTACTATCGAAAACTATGGCAATTTCATAGCAGAGTATTTGCAAAATCAACTATCAGATAATAAGCAAAAACCGTTTGACAGGTTACTTGCTCTATATAAGAAAATGTTGGAAGCACAAACGGAAACCAATCATATGGGATGCTTTGTAAATAACACAATGTCTGAATTAGGAACGTTGAACGTAAGTGTGGCTTCAACAACGTCAGAGCAATTCGATAAGTTCTTGAATGTTATTGAACCAACCGTTCGAGAAGCTCAACTAAACCAAGAGCTAATTGATAGCATAGACTCAAAATTGTTAACAAAAACAATACATACTACATTTTTTGGAATTTTAACTACTTCAAAGAGCACAAAAACTTCGGGCTATTCAATTATGGAAACAATTATGCACTCATTGAAAAAATAAAAAATGGATAAAATCAATCAAATATGGGAAACCTACAGAGCAAGTTGGAATAATGATGACTCTGTAAAACGTACTGACAAACTAAAAGAGATTATGACCGAAGATTTTGAATATCGTGATCCGAATATTGAATTAAAAGGTAGCGAACAATTATCGGATTATATGTCACAATTCCAAAAAGAATTTGTAGGAGCCTCTTTTGTTATTACAGACTTCCAATTTCATCACGATAAAAGTTTATCACATTGGAATATGGTCAATACCGAAAATGAAGTTGTTGGTAACGGTACAGACTATGCAGTCTATGAAAATGGTAAATTGAAACAAATAACAGGTTTCTTTAAACAGGGATAAAATTTATGGACATCAAAGCAGACTTACTAAACTCTTGGGACTTGAATAATAAAGTTACCCTGTACCTACTCGACCATATTGATACTGAATGGTTGTCGAAGAAGTTAAATGGTACAGGGCGTAGCATTAGCGAACAATTTCTACACATCAATAATATTCGTTCATTTTGGATAGGGAAAGTGAATGAAAAGATTGATTTGAAGTTGGATAAGAAGTATGCGAAAGACAAAAAGAAACTCGAAGAAGCATTGCAAAAATCTGCACAGAAAATGAAAGAAACCTTATCTAAAATATTCGAACAAGAAAGTATTAGAGGTTACAAACCACATCCTGTTGCCTTTTTTTCTCAAATGATTGCTCACGAATCACATCACCGAGGTCAAATAATAGCAACAATAACTAGGAATGATTTACCAATAGACAAATCGGTAAATTTTGGACTGTGGAATTGGAACAACAAGTGAAACAAATAAAATAAAGCCAGCAGGTAACAAAGGTAATCGTTGCACAAAGCATTAAAAAATCGTAGAATTGAATTCAAAAGCTCCTTTCTAAAGGGCTTTTGTTTTTAAAGGCATTTTTTTCCACTAAATATTCAAAGCTGTTAAAGGTCTTATCTGAAGTGATATTGAGGCTTTTAACTCTAAAACAAAATGATGCATCCCTTGGGCATCACTTTTCACGGTTTTACCAATAAATTTCAAATATTTTTTAAGGTTATATGCCATAGCCGATAGATGCATCACCTTATTGGCCTGTGCAATACCAATGGTATTTATCTTTCTAAGCCCCATAAATTGGGTAAGGGTACCAAATACCGGTTCTACCGTACTTTGACGTTTACTTTTCATATAACGCCCCTCCGAGCTGTTTACACGAACATTGTTACGCTCATACTCCGCTCGATAAAACGTCACTGTAAATTTCTTTTCCTGTGCCGATTTACCTAAACATTCGGAGCGAATGGGACAACCTATACAAACCCGCTTTGATGCCCTATATTCCTTTTTCCTAGTATTGTTCTTTTTCTCTATAAACTCTTTTTTAAAGGGAATGATTTTGCCTTGTGGACAGGTGTAATAATCTTGTGACTTATCATATGTAAATCCATCTGGACCACCCTTGTAAGTCCCATGGGGAGGTATAAAACTTCGTAAACCCTCTGACTCTAAAAAAGCATAGTTCTCGCCACTGCTATAACCTGTATCTGCTAAACAATTTCGCCATATCAGCCCTTGGCCATGCAATCGTTTTTTTAATCGGTTACTAATATCTTCTAAATATTGATTGTCCTTTCCCTCGGCATGATAGGCCTGAATATCCGTGATTACATGGTGAGCTGTATCCACACTAAGCTGGCTCAGGTAATTTAGTTTTCTCGCCTTACCAGGTTTGACACTGATCCTGGCATCGGGGTCGGTAGG
>NZ_JABBHF010000018.1 GCF_012910715.1 Flavivirga algicola | reverse complement strand
ACCGACAATAAATCCGGTGGCACAGCAATGTTATACGGGATCACCATTCAGCATAACCTTATCGGGCACGACTTATAATGGCTCAGCAACCTATAGCATTGGTAGCGGGTATCAAGCAAGTCCGACATTTACAATAAATGCACCGGGGACTTATACGGTAAGCATCCAGGATGATAATGGTTGTGATGCTTCAACAACTTACGTAGTAGCGCCGCAATTGTTATTGTCAGCTAACCTGACTAAAGACTTGGATTGTACGGTTACACCAGATGGAACGATCAACTTGACGCCAAGCGGAGGAACAGGAACCTATACGACCTTTGAGGTTAACTTTAATGGTGGCGGGTTTGCAGTGATTGCAGGATCACCATATACAGTAACTACAGATGGGACTTATGAGTTTAGGGTGACGGATTCTCAAGGTTGTCAGGCAGTATCTAATACCATTACGGTAAACCCATTATCAACACCGACGCTTACAGAGGTCCATACGGATGTAAGCTGTATAGGAGGAGCAGATGGAAGCATTGTAGTAACGGCTTCCAACGGCGTACCACCATACCAATACAGTATAGATAACGGCGCGACGTTCCAGGCATCGAATGTATTTAATGGATTGAATGTAGCAGGAGGGCCATATAACGTAGTGGTTAGAGATGCCAAGGACTGTGATTCGGCTGCCACCGTAGTGAACATTACGGAGCCATCAAGTGTTACGGGAACCGCGGCATTGACCCAAGGGTTGACCTGTGGAGCGGGCAACGCTACCCAGTCGGCCACAGTAACGATTACCCCAGATCCAGGTGCAGGTACGCCCCCATATATGTATAGTTTTGACGGCGGGGTTAATTTTACATCGAACAATACGTTTACAACGAATACGGCAGGCGTGGTATCCGCTATAATTAGGGACAGTAATGGCTGTACGAGTGCACCTATTACAGAAACCGTTCCAGCTTTGGATCCTCCGACCGACTTGGATTTTGTATCGACACCAGTGACCTGTTTGGCATTGACAAGTACCGTTACCTTAACGGCTACAGACGGCGTGGGACCATTGGCCTATGCTATTTTGTCGCCAGCCAGTGCCACAGGGAATGTAACGGGGGCAGCAAGCGGAATATTTACAGGTTTAGCCCCAGATACCTATCTGTTTGAGGTAACCGATGCCAACGGATGTACCTATGAGGAATTATATACGGTTGACCCTGTAGTGAATATTACGGTTTCGGGCGTGTTGGTTAACGATGTAAGCTGTAATGGTGGTTCGGATGGAGCAGTGGATTTTACGGTTGGAGATTTTGCAGGAACGTATAGCTACACCATTAATGCAGGAGCGGCAATAACAGGTCAATCGGCAGCAACGATTAATTTAACAGGGTTGCCAGCAGGAAACCAGGTAATTGTTGTAACGGACGAAACCACGGGCTGTACCGATACGTTTACGGTACCAGTTGGGGAACCAGCAGCTCCTTTATCATTTACAGCTACAGCAACAAATGTATTCTGTACTAATTATAACTCACAGATTACAGTTACAGCATCAGATGGAACAAGCCCTTATACCTATGCGGCAGTAGTATCAGGAGCAGCGGCTCCACTACCAGCAGCATACGGTACTAATAATATTTTAACGGTTGATACAAATTTAGGAACAGATTTAGTCTGGGATGTGTATGTTTTAGACCAAAATGGTTGTCCAGAAATGGATACCGTTACTATTATTAACGATCCGTTACCAACTGTAACAGTTCCTGCGATGGCTTCATGTATAGCAGGGGCAGACCCGTTTACTTTTACGGTAACAAGTAGTACAGGTGTAGCTCCTTTAGAATATTCTATAGGAACTGGTTTCCAATCTAGTGGAACATTTACAGTTGCAACAGCAGGAAGCTATACAGTAACAGTGAGAGATGCTAATGGTTGTACAGCGACCAGTACTCCAGTAACAGTTTATGAACCTTTAGGATTAACCCCAGCAATAACAACATTGCCTGGCTGTTCTGATGATGATGGTGTAATAACAGTAACACCGTTCGGAGGTTCAGGATCTTATGATTATACTATAAGTCCAAATCCAGTATCCATAAGTTTAGCTGGTAATGTATTCTCAGGTGTACCTTCAGGTACTTATACTATTGAAATAACAGATACAGTAACGACATGTACAAATGATGTTACAGTAACGTTATCTGCTGCTACGCCAGTTACATTCACGACAGATGTTGTGAATGTGAGCTGTAATGGTGGGAACGATGGTTCAATTACAGTAAACTTACCAGTAAGTAATGATAATCCAGTTTATACATATGAGATAACGGCTCCTATTGTAGTAGCGCCACAAACCTCAAATATTTTTACAGGATTGGTTGCTGGAAACTATACCGTACGAGTAAATTCTGGTAGAGGATGTTTCGATACATCTGTGGTACCAGTTACAGAACCTACACTTTTAACGGTGTCAGGTACAGCAACACCGTATGCATGTGCGCCAGATAATTCTGTAAATGCATCCATATTAACCATTAATGAAGGAGCAGGAACAGGAACTGCACCATATACATATAGTATTGACGGTACAAATTACTTTACCGCGAATACATTTGATATTATAGATACAGGAAGTCCGCAGACCATCAATATCTTTGTGAGAGATGATAATGGATGTGTAGCGACCAATACAGTAGCTATAGCACCATTACCAGCGTTGGTAGATGCATCTGTAGCGATTGTAACACCAATTGATTGTAATGGTACAGGTTCTGTCGCTATAACAGTTACAGGTGGCTCTGGAAACTTTAGTTACCAAATGTTGCCAAGCGGTACGCCTCAGGCTTCAAATACATTTAATATAACAGATCCAGGAGATTACTATTTCCAAGTGAATGATCTGGATACAGGTTGTACCATAGTGACACCACCATTTACTGTTGTGCCTTTTGATACGATTGATGCCGTGATAACGGCTACAACAGCGGTGACTTGTTTTACAGATACTAATGGCACATTTGAAATTAATGTAACTGGATATACAGGACCTTATAATTATGATATATTGGATAGTACGGGAGCTTCGGTAAGAGGTATCACAGCTGCCAATACATCAACAAACCCAGAAGTTGTAGGCGGGTTGACGGGAGGTAATTACACCGTAGTTGTAACCGAAACGGCGAGTCCGTTCTGTACAACAACATCGAATGTAGTGACTATAGATTCTCCAGCTTCTGCATTAACAGTAACCGCTTCAGAAGCTGCTAATGTGACCTGTGATAATAATGCAGGTGTCATTACAGCAGTAGCTAGTGGAGGTAGAATACCTTACGAGTATGAGTTAACAGGAGCTGCAACGGTTGCATATTCTTCAAATGGAACATTTAGGGATTTGGCAGCTGGCGTTTATACAGTAAATGTTAGAGATGCTGGTGGCTGTATAGCTTCCGATCCGATTACGTTAACAATTCCAACACCTATTGATGCGACGGTAACACCAAGCACTAACTTATTAGCGTGTTTTGGAGATAATAATGCAAGCATAACAGTGAGTCTGGTTACTGGTGGACAAGGAAGTAATTATTCTTATACACTGAATATGGTGTCTCCAACGGCAACATCGTCTGGACCTCAAACTTCTCCAGTATTTACAGATTTAGGTGCAGGAACTTATAATGTTACTGTGACCGATGGATATAATTGTGAGTTCAATTCACCTAATGTGGTTATTAATGAGCCTACGCAAATAGAAACAACTTTAGCAGTAGCTACTACGCAAACCTGTTTAACAAGTAGCGAATTAACATTAAGTGCTACGGGAGGAACAGGACCATATACGTATAGCGATACGCCTAATTTTGTAACCACTTTAGGGTCGTTTGCATCATCAGTAACAATACCTGTGGGTGTTGGAACTCATGTTTATTATGTGAGGGATGCGAATGGTTGTAATGCGAATGCTTCTAATGAAATTAGAATTGATCCGCTTCCAACATTAGTCGTTAATTTAGAATCGGCGAATCCGACCATTAATTGTGCAGGTGATAATACTGGTAGCATTACTGCTACAGCCCAAGGTGGTTTAGGCAATTATGTGTATACTTTGCAAGATGGATCGGGAACTAATATCACACCACTTACACAAAATAGTACAGGAGTTTTCACTGGCTTAATAGCTGGAACGTATCAGGTAAGAGTGGATAGTGATGATTGTTTAGCTACGTCAGCATTGATAACGATTACAGAACCATCAGCACCATTGGAAGCAACTTTTGTGCCAAGTGCTGTGTCATGTCCTGGTAGTAATGACGGTATTTTACAAATAAATGCTACTGGAGGTACTGGGTTGATTAGATATGCTATTTCTCCTAGGTTAGATCAGTTCTTCGAAACATCGACATTTGAAGACCTAGCTCCAGGTACTTATCAAGCTATTGCACAGGATGAATTAGGCTGCTTTGTTTTTGAAAGCTTCACAATTGGTGCACCAACTCCAGTGATAGTAAATGTTGTTCCTGGTTCAATAATGCCTGAGGTTTGTGAAGGTGATTTGGATGGTGAATTTAGTATTGAAATTTCAGGAGGACAAATGCCATATAGTGTAGCCTTAGATGACATAAATGGTGTGTATACAACAGGAACTGCGACGCAAACACAATTTGATTTTGCAAATCTTGCAGGTGGAGATCATATCGTTTTTGTTAGAGACGCACTTGGTTGTGAGTCTGAATGGAATATAGACTTCCCAGAATCAGTAAGTATTAACCCAGTAGCTAATATTGAATACGGTTGTACAGGTAATTTATCAACCAATACAGTTACGGTAACTGCAGATGTCACTGACCTTACAGAATTGGACTACTCATTAGATGGTGGGCCATACCAAGCCAGCAATGTGTTTGTAAATGTGCCACCTGGATTAGATCATTTTATAGATGTAAGACATACAAACGGTTGTATTCAAAGAACCGAAAACTTTGATATTTCTCAATTCGATCCATTAATGCTTGTGTTAGAAGATGGTGAATTAAACGAGATTGTTGCTGTAACCAGTGGCGGAGCCGAACCATTTGAATATACACTTAATGGTGAGTCTTATGGAAGTGAGAACAAGTTTATTATTTACGCATCTGGAGATTATACAGTCACTGTGACCGATAGTAATGGTTGTGTGGCTACTGCTACCAGATATTTTGAATACGTAGATGTGTGTATTTCTAATTACTTTACACCTAATGGCGATGGTGACCTTGATGAATGGGGGCCAGGTTGTACGTCACAATACAAAGACCTTACTTTCGATATTTTCGATAGATATGGTCGAGCCATAGCAACATTACGCGTAGGAGAAAAGTGGGATGGTAAATACAATGGCGCAGAACTTCCAACTGGAGATTATTGGTATGTATTAAAACTCAATGATCCAAAGGATGACCGTGAATTTGTTGGGCATTTCACACTTTATAGATAATGAAAAATGAGATTATGATTTTAAAAACTAAAAGGATTCAAATGCAAAAACTATTTATATATATGTTTCTCTTGGTTATAGCTAACAGCTATAGCCAGGAGTTAAACTTACCAGTTTTTACACAATATTTAGCAGAAAATAATTTTGTAGTCTCACCAGCATATGCAGGTATTGGAGATAACCTAAAGACCAGAGCCAATGGTTTAACACAATGGGTTGGTATAAAAGACGCCCCACAAAACCAATCCGTTTACGCCGATTTTAGAATCGCAGACCGTTCTGGTATTGGGTTATCTTTTTATAATGATAGTAATGGACTTACCTTGCAAAAAGGAGCTAAGTTCTCATTTGCGCATCATCTTATTTTAGATTACTATGCAAAAATGTACTTGTCTTTTGGTATTTCTTATAATCTTAATCATTTTAGAATCGATGTTGCAAATTTTGAAAACAATTCCCAAAACCCGGTAAATACGATACCAACTGATGATAGGTCTACCACAAATAATAATTTTGATGTTAGTGCATTATTTAGATGGAAAGGTTTTTTTATGAGTTTTAATGCCAATAATGTTTTGGGTAAAGATATTGATGAGTCCATTAGAAGATTAGAACCTAATCTACTTTTAAATTATCAAATTTACTCAGGGTATACATTTAGAGGCCCTAAGAAGAGTGGTCTGGAATTCGAACCATCCGTGTATTACCAATTATTTAGTAGTGATAGCAGATCGAGTACAGATTTAAATTTTAAGTTTAGAAAATTTAATAGGAAAGAAGATTATTATTGGGCTGGAATATCATATCGTTTTCTTAATGATCAATTTTTTAAGCCCTTGAATATTGGTCCAATGGTAGGTTTTAAAAAGTCTATTTTCTATTTAGGATATGCTTATCAAATAACAACAAACAATCTATCCAGTTTCAACTCTGGTACACATATGGTTACTATAGGCTTGGACTTTTTGCGAGGTATAAGTAATTGTCCATGTACACAAAGTCCTGTGCATTAATAAAACATTGAGTAAACTTTATAATCAGTCTTTTTTATTAAATAAATTATGAAAAAACTTGCCTAGTTTAGAGCGTTCAATGTCTCCGTTTTTAATTTTTAACCGACGCTCTTTACTTTTCCTTTTATAAAATTTAAAGTGGTTTTTTCTTCTTAACTTATTTAATCGTTTTCTCTCTAGTTCTTCAGGTGAATATGTGTAATGAGAGTTTCCAACGGCATCACCAACTACAACTTCGATATCACCCAAAATATCTTCTTCTAGTTCTAGTAAAACAATATTAGGTGTTTTTTCTGTGATTTTAATTTCTTTCGACTCATAGCCCAGATAACTTATCTGTAATGTATCACCTAATTTGGCTTCTATAGAAAAGTTACCGTCAGGATCACTTGTCGTGCCTCTAGTTGTCCCTTTAATCAAAATGATGGCTCCTGGTAACGGAAGTTTGTCAGTATCTCTTATAACGCCTCTAATATAATTTCCTTTTTTATCAATTGAAGAATGTTTATTTGTTTGCATTTTAGCTTTTTGTAAAGTATCCCGTTGTTCGACTTTGGTTGGTTTTTGTGAATATGTATATTGGCTAGTAAGGCCTAAGAATGCAAATAGACCTGATGCTACGAAAGATAAATAGGTATTAGTCCCTTTTCTTCTTAATACAAGCTCCCTTTTCAATTGAGTGGCTTTAAAACGGCCACAAATATTCGAATTTTCTATAAAAGTTTTTACAATGTATTCATCAGTTTTAGAAGTGAAATCAAAAACAGTTTTTTGACAAATGTTGCAATGCCTTCCTTTTTCTTCAGGGGTCATTTTATTCCAGTCCTCACGACAGGGTTTTGGGATATTAATATTTATTACTTTTCTCATGGTTCAAATAAAGAGAAGATGGACATAAAATAAAACCAAAAATGAGTAAACAAGTCTTTTGATTGAGTAAATAAAACAAAATAGTGTCCAGCTGTTAAATTAGAAAGTGTGTTAAAGAATAAACTTTATATAAATAGTGGATTATGAAACCCACCCATTCTATGTTTTACTTGTGTTATAAATAAGTCTTTTAAAAAAGTGATTAAAATGATACTTTGAAGAAGAAAAAAATCAAATTTAACATTTTATTAGTATGTTAAAGTAAGAAAAATGTTTCCTTAGTATAATATAAATAAAAACACGATTACGAATGATTAAGCAACACGTTAAAGTCATACCGTTTTTACTTTTTGTAGTAAGTATAACACTTAATACACATGGACAAGAGGCTGTTGAAAATTTAGAATTAGATAGATTGCTGCCTATAGACCAAAGTATAAGAAAGGGGGTGCTCCCAAATGGTTTGACTTATTATCTAAAGAGTACAGATGTCACTAAAGATGTAGCAAGTTATTACATTATTCAAAATGTGGGTTCCGTTTTAGAAAATGATAACCAACAAGGCCTGGCACATTTTTTAGAACATATGGCTTTTAATGGAACCAAAAATTTTGAAGGAAAAGGAATTTTGAATACCATGCAAAAACATGGATTGGTTTTTGGAAAAGATATAAATGCCTATACATCTTTTGATGAAACAGTGTATAATATAAACAATATACCCACAATACCAGAACTTATAGACACAGGCTTATTGGTTTTACATGACTGGTCAAATTACTTATTGCTAACAGACGAGGAGATTGATGCAGAACGAGGTGTTATTAAAGAGGAATGGCGTACAAGGCAAAGTGGAGGCATGCGAATTCTTCAGAAAAATATAGGAACTATGTTTAATCATTCAAAGTATGCACAACGTTTGCCGATTGGTTTGATGGACATTGTTGAGAATTTTGAATATAAAGCATTGCGTGACTTTTACCATGATTGGTATAGAACCGATTTACAAGCCATTGCTATCATAGGAGACATAGATGTTGATCAGGTCGAGGAAAAAATTAAAGTATTATTTTCCAAGATTCCAGCGGTAAATAACCCGAAAAAACGTTTTGTGATCGACATTCCAGATAACGATGATATGTTATATTCTATGGCTATGGATGAAGAAGTTACTACATCCAATATGAGTTTTGGAATCAGACACCCAAAACCATTGAAAGAAGAAACGGTTGCAAGCTTAAAAACTTCCTTATTAAATGGTATGGTAACAAGGATGCTATCTACAAGAATTAATGAACTTTCCAAAAAACCAGATGCCACTTTTTTAGCAGCACGTATAGGGTATTCCGATCATTCTAGAACAACAAAAGCCTTTAATATGGCTGTGTATCCAAAACCAAACCAACAACATGCCGCATTTAAATCTGTTTTAACAGAAGTTAATAGAGCAGTAAAGTTTGGTTTTGCCAAAGCTGAGATAGATCGAACGATTACAAATTTTAAAAGTTATTACGAAAACCAGATAAGTAAAAAGAATGATATATCTCATAATCGTATTGTAAAATCAATACAGGATGATTATTTAAATAATGTTGCTATAACAGATATTGAAAAGGAGTTCGACATCGTAAAAACAATTTTTAGCGTATTAAAACCAGAAGAGATCCATACAGCTCTTAAAAAACTATATACAGATAAAAACAGGTTTTTAACAGTAACAGGTGTAAAAGGCAATAATAATTTAACCAAAGAAGATGCACTAAATATCATCAACGAAGTGGAGCATGACACCTCTATAGAAGCTTATACCGATGACTTTGGAGGAAAGACATTAATTTCTGGAATCACAATTAAAAAAGGGACGATTACTTCAGAAGAAGAAAATGAAGCATTGGCTTCAACGACATTTAATTTAGGTAATGGTATTAAAGTACATTACAAATTTGCTAACAAAAATGCTAATGATGTAAAATTAAAAGCGATAAGTAAAGGAGGTAGGTCATTGTTAAATGATTCAGATTTACCTTCGGCAGATTTGTTAACTAATGTTATTCAGTTTTCGGGATTAGGAGATTATTCTGCTACAGACCTACCAAAAGTATTGGCAGGTAAAACAGCAAATACTAAAATTAATATTTCAGGGTTAACGGAAAATATTTCGGGTTCTTCCGTAACAAAAGATACAGAAACCATGTTGCAAATGGTTTATCTACGTTTCGTAAAACCTCGTTTTGATGAGAGCGGATTTGATGTTATCATGCAAAATGTGGAGAACTACAAAATAAGGAGAAAAGAAAACATTTCCGAAAAAATGAGGGATAGTATGACCGTTGCCTTATATGGTAATAATAATCCAAAACGACGTCTATTTAATGACGATTTTATTAAAGATATTTCTTTTGATAAAATAAAGATGATCTATAATGACAGATTTGGAAATGCAGCAGATTTTGAGTTTTTTATCGTAGGCGATATTCAAAAAGATGCTCTCAAACCATTACTGGAGAAATACATAGCTAGCATACCTACTAGTAATGTAAAAGAATCATGGAAAGATAATTCAACACCATGGCTAAGTAGAAAAATAGATAAAGATATCTATCTAAAAATGGAAGATCCAAAAAGTTCTGTAAGGATTTCTTATAAAAATGACTATAAATATAGTTTGAAAAATGCTTTATTGGCTCGTGCTTTTGGTGATATGTTAGATTTAAGATATACCGAAACGTTAAGAGAAGAAGAAGGCGGAACTTATGGAGCAAGCACTAGTGCTGGTTTGTCTAAGCGACCTTTGCAAAAAGCGTCTGTTTCTGTCAATTTTGATTGTAACCCAGAAAAGGTAGAAACGTTGATAGCTATTGTACATGAAGAAATAAATAAAATTGCGAATGGAGATATCATTCAAGTAGATTTAGATAAAACATTAACAAATTATTTAAAGGAACGAAAACAGCAAAAAGACTATAATAGTTATGATATGCGTTTGTTAACACGTTTTTATCGTGAGGGTTATAATATGAATGATTCAAAGAACTTTGAAGATATTATCAATAATATTACAGTAAAAGATATTCAAAACTTTGCTAAAGCACTTTTAAAAGATGCTAAGTCTTATGAAATTGTATTCAAGCCCAAAGTTTAAAATATTATTTGCAGTAAATAAAACATAAAATTAAATAGCAACATCTTTCTTAATACCTTTGTTATTGTGTTAATTATATTTTTGAGTTAGTCTGCTAAAATATACATAGAAAGATGAACAAAAGAGGCTGTTAATAAGTACTTAGATGTTTGCCGATTACAGTTATGAACTTTTAAATGAAGACATCCCAACTGCGTTCGATGAGACAATTTTTTGTTTTAGACGGCCTCTTTTAAAAATATAAAGTATTATGAAAAAGCTTGTACTCTTATTAGCCTTATTTTCTTTAACTATAGGGAATTCTCAAATTTTAGATCCAGTGAAATGGACTACCTCTGTAGAGAAAATATCTGATACAGAATATAAATTAATCTCTAAAGCAAGTATTGAGTCTGGCTGGCATCTCTATTCGCAAGAAGTGCCAGAAGGAGGTCCAATACCTACAACATTTACTTATGATGATGCTAATAAAACCATCAAAATAAAAGGGAGCACAAAAGAGGGAGCAGGTCATATTGTTGATGACCCTATTTTTGAGATGAAAATTAAGTTTTTTGGAGAAAGTGCTGTTTTTGAGCAAATAATAGAAGTGACCAAAAACACAAAAACTATTTCGGGAACTGTAGAGTTTATGGTGTGCGACGATACCAGATGCCTGGCTCCAAAAGAAGTTGATTTACTATTTAATATAAATGAATCAGGAGAAAGTAATTCGAACAAGGTTGATCATAATAAAGAATCTCCAACTAAGGTTGATACTACAGACGACAATAATTTAACGGAAGCAACAGAAGGTGGGGACGAAGTAATAAAAGTAGCTCCCGATATGTCAGCTAACGATACTAGTATTGATTATAAACTACATCACTCAAAAACAGAAGATATAAGCGCAAGCTTTAACTTATCAGGAGAGAATGATTCGAATGAATCTGACACTAAGAAAGCAGTTCATATATCATTATCAAATAAACCAGCTTCAACAGTAAATAATGCTGTTGTAAATAGCTTATTGTATGGTCTGACCTCAGAAGATTTAAGGATCTCTAATGTTAAATGTGAAAGTGAAGTTTCAAGTAGTGCCTCAGAAGTACAAAAAGGAGGGAAATCGTTATGGGGTATTTTCGGCTTGGGTTTTCTAGGAGGATTATTAGCTCTTTTAACACCATGTGTATTCCCTATGATACCGCTAACAGTAAGTTTCTTTACTAAAAAAAGTGGACAAAGTAAAGGCTCAGGAATTTCTAAAGCATTGCTTTACGGTTTTTTCATTTTTGCTGTGTATATCATTTTAAGTATCCCTTTTCATCTTTTGGATTCCGTAAATCCAGATATATTAAATGAAATATCAACGAATGTATGGCTTAATGTAATATTCTTTGCTATATTTTTATTTTTTGCTTTTTCATTTTTCGGATATTACGAATTAACATTACCATCTAGTTGGACAAACAGGACAACCCAAGGAGAGAATTCTGGAGGGCTTGTTGGCATTTTCTTTATGGCACTAACACTAGCTATAGTATCTTTCTCTTGTACAGGACCAATATTAGGCTCATTATTAGCAGGATCATTAACTTCAGATGGAGGTGCATGGCAGCTTACAGCAGGTATGGCAGGCTTCGGTGTATCTTTGGGCTTGCCTTTTGCATTATTTGCAATGTTTCCAAATATGATGAATGCCTTGCCAAAATCTGGAGGTTGGCTAAATACGACCAAAGTGATTTTAGGCTTTTTGGAATTGGCGTTGGCGTTTAAGTTTTTATCGAATGCCGATTTAGTTGCGCATTGGAATCTTTTAAAAATTGAACCCTTTTTAATACTTTGGATTATTATTTTTGGAGGTTTAGCATTGTACCTGTTTGGTAAAATTAAATTTCCTCATGACTCCCCAATTAAAAAGCTATCTTTTTCAAGAATAGCAGGGGGGGTATTGGTTGCAGCATTTACAATTTACTTGGCCTCTGGATTTAGGGTAAACAAAGAGACCAATACATTTACACCGTTAACACTGTTAAGTGGGTTGGCACCACCAGTTGGGTATAGCTTTTTATATCCTAACGACTGCCCCAATAACTTAGACTGTTTTAAAGATTTAAAAACAGGGATTGCTTACGCCAAAAAAGTAAATAAGCCTATTATGTTAGATTTTACTGGATACGCTTGCGTGAATTGTAGAAAAATGGAAGAGCATGTCTGGTCCCTCAAAAAGATCGATGATTATTTAAGAAATGATTATGTACTAATATCCCTTTATGTAGATGATAAAAAAGCATTGCCAGAGGCAGAACAGGTAAATGTTAACAGAATAAATGGAGGTACAAGAAAATTAAAAAATTATGGTCATAAATGGGCTAATTTTCAAACACAATTCTTTCAAAACAATTCGCAGCCTTATTATGTATTGTTAAACTCCGACGGAACTAAAATTTTAAATCAACCAGCCGATTATACACCAGATGAAGATGAATATGCACAGTTTTTAGAATGTGGATTAAAAGTTTTTAATGAAAGCAAGAATGAGTAAAACCTTAAGCGTTTCGAAACTGGAATTATATTTCGAGCCCTTTCGAAATAATATAGTTGGTTTTAACAAATCTTTTGAATCCCCTTACGGCAAACAGAAAATTATTTATGCCGATTGGACAGCTAGTGGGAGGTTATATGGACCTATAGAAGAAAAACTTCTCAATGAAATAGGACCTTTTGTAGCCAACACACACACCGAAACCTCTACAACAGGTTCTGCTATGACTCTGGCATATCATAATGCAAGAAACATTATTAAAAAGCATGTAAATGCTTTAGAAGAAGATGTGCTCATAACGGTTGGAACAGGAATGACAGGGGCTATTAACAAGTTTCAACGTATTTTAGGCCTAAAACTAAATGAGAATTTAAAAGATCATACACAGATTCCCAACGCTTTAAAACCTATCATTTTTGTATCTCATATGGAGCACCATTCCAACCAAACTTCTTGGTTGGAAACGATTGCAGATGTCGAGGTTATTCCCTCAAATGAAGAAGGATTGCCCTGTGCTGAAAATTTGGAAAAACTTATTGAAAAATATAAAGATTGTCCAATTAAAATAGCAGCTATTACAGGATGTTCCAATGTAACAGGTATTAGAACCAATTATCATGAAGTAGCAAAAATCATGCATCGGAATAATGGCTTGTGTTTTGTGGATTTTGCATGCTCAGCACCCTATGTAAATATTGACATGCATCCAGAAGATGAAGAAGCATATTTAGATGCTATTACTTTTTCGCCTCATAAATTCTTAGGGGGTCCAGGATCTTCCGGAGTATTGATATTTAATAAAAAGTTATATAAAAACATGGTGCCAGACAATCCAGGGGGAGGTACTGTATCCTATACAAACCCTTGGGGCGATCATGATTATATAGATGATATTGAAACCAGAGAAGATGGTGGTACACCAGGATTTTTACAGGCCATAAAAATAGCACTTTCCATTCAGCTTAAGGAGAAAATGGGGGTACAAAATATTTTGGATAGAGAGCATGAGCTAAATGAGATTATTTTTGAAAAACTAGGTACTATAGAAAATTTAACAATATTAGCTCCAAATCATAGAGATAGATTGGGGGTGTTTTCATTTTTTATTGAAGATGCCCATTATAATTTGGCTGTTAAGTTACTAAATGACCGTTTTGGGGTTCAAACCAGAGGAGGCTGTTCATGCGCAGGAACGTACGGGCATTATTTATTAAATGTTGATCAATCGACTTCGAAGTCTATCGAGCAAAAAATATTGGAAGGCTGTTTAATTGAGCGTCCTGGATGGGTAAGAATGTCTATTCATCCTACAATGACTAATGAAGACATTTATTTTATCTGTAATGCTATAAAAGAAGTGGCGGCAAATTACGAGGATTGGGGGAAAGATTATGAATATAACGCTTTAAAAAATGAATTCATTCATAAAGAAAATCCAAATATTGAAAAAGAAATAACAAAGGGATGGTTTAATTTGTAGTTGTATATTGACGTAATTTAATACGTTATATTCATAATCTTTCATCCATGCTAAGGTGGGTTTTTGTAGTGCTCTGCTCGAAAAGCAGAAAAATTATAAATATTTAGCTATTATTTGATAATTATTCCTTTGTCATTCCTGCGAAGGCAGGAATCCACTAACTAAGCATTAAGTTTCATGTATAGACCGTTCACCAATATTATCTTTATATCCTAGCTAATAAAACTTGTGGGACCTTATTGGTGTAATAAACAATTTATAGCGACGCATGTTTGAGTACAAAAACCAATTAATTGAAGGCTTTACAAAGAAACATGGCTAAGATAAATTATTTTACTTTAAAACGGATCAATATGTTAATGATGCCTTTGAAAGAGAAGAATATAAAGAAATGGAAACCTCAAGGAAAATTGATTTAACGGAAAAATAAAAGCCCAAATGGAAAGACTTGTCTAAAGATTGGGTTTATTTAATTGAGTAAAACACAGAATTGGTTCAATATTTTTACAATTAAAGTGGATTCCTATCTGTGCAGGAATGACAAAACTTAAATCTTATTCGATAACCTCTCTAAATAAAATCAAAAACCCTATTTAAAATAGGATTTCTATTATGTTTATTCCATACCATTGAAAGTGTTGTTTTTTGTTTTATGTTAGCTAATTCAATGAACTTGACTTTTTTATTATTAATATCCATTAAAGATTTAGGAACAATAGAGACTCCAAAATTGTTTTCTACAAGCTTATATATAGAGCTCGCATGAATAGTATTATGTGAAACGATTGGGGTAAAACCGCTATCATCGAAAATTTGCATGACTTTTTCAAAATAGGTAGCGCTATATTTTGGATCGAATAAGATAAACGATTCCTTTTTTAATTGATACAAAGTTTGGAAGTCTTCTTTATTTAAAATGTGGTCATATGGTAAGACCAAACAAAAATTTTCTTTTAAAATGGGTTTTATCTCCAATTCTTTTGGCACTCTGTCTAAACGCACAAAACCTAAATCAATATCATATGACAATAAACCTTCAATTTGCTTATGATTATCCATTTCTTTCAAATTAAAAAGGATATTTGGGTGTTCTTTTTTAAATGCTATCAATAAATTTGGAATCATATCTTGCATAGCAGACCCTACATAGCCAAATTTTAAATCACCTTTTTTACCATCATTTAACAATTTAGCATGATAAAAGGTATGTTCTAGGTTTTTTAAGTTTAGGGTTAATTCTTCTTTGAGGTATTCACCTGCCTTGGTTAGTATAACTTTTCTATTATGCCTTTCAAATAAAACAACACCTAAATCATCTTCCATCTGTTTAATTCGCCTGCTTAACCCTGGTTGCGAAATAAACAGCTTTTCCGCTGCTTTTCTAAAGTGTAAATCTTTAGCAACAGCTAAAAAATATCTGATATGTCTTAATTCTATTTGATAACTCATGGTTATTGTTTATGTTATTAAATGGTATTGTTGGTTATCAAAAATAAAAATAACTTTGTTATTGACCAATTTTTGTAATATGACATTTAAATACGGTATAGATAACCTAACAGTAAATAAAGTACTGGCCATTTCTAAAGGGAAATTGAATGCGGTTATAACTTCAGAAGCAAAAGAAAAGGTGATTGCCTGTAGGAAAAGGGTAGAAGCTATAGCATCTGGAAATAAAGCAGTTTATGGGATTAATACTGGATTTGGGCCCTTATGTGATGTGCAAATTACACTTGAGGAGACAAATAAACTACAAGAAAACTTGCTTATTACGCATGCTGTTGGTGTTGGAGAACCTATAGACAAAATGTTATCTAAAATTATGATGATTTGTAAGGTACATGCATTATGTCAAGGGTATTCTGGTGTTCGATTAGAGTTAATAGAAAGAATTTTATATTTTGTTGATCATAACTTGTTGCCAGTAGTTCCAGAGCAAGGTTCCGTTGGAGCGTCTGGGGACTTGGCTCCACTATCTCATTTATTTTTGCCATTAATAGGCGTAGGCGAATTTTGGATTGGTAACAAAATAGAACGGGCAAAAACTGTATTGGAAAAACATCAATTAAAACCTTTGTCATTACAGGCTAAGGAAGGTTTAGGGTTGATAAATGGTACCCAGTTTATTTTGGCACATACCATTATTGGTTTGCATAAGATGGGATATTTATTGGATTTAGCAGATGTTGCTGGGGCTATGAGTATTGAAGGATATCAAGGGAGTTCTTCTCCGTTTAGAGATGAATTACATAAAATACGTCCTTTTAAAGGCACTATTGAAGTCGCTGAAAGAATGTTTATGTTGCTTTACAAGTCACAAAATGTAGATTCTCATGAAAATTGCGAACGTGTCCAGGACCCTTATTCAATGCGTTGTATCCCTCAGGTACATGGTGCCTCTAGACATGCTTATTATCATTTAAAAGAGTTAGCAGAAATAGAAATGAATTCTGTAACCGATAACCCTATTGTTTTAAGTGATACAGAAGCCATTTCTGGAGGGAATTTTCACGGGCAACCATTGGCTATGGCATTAGATTATGCTTCCATAGCCGCATCAGAGTTAGGGAATATTTCAGATAGGAGATGCTATCTATTATTAGAAGGGAAATTTGGCTTACCCCGATTATTAACGAGTGGAGGTGGATTAAATTCAGGTTTTATGATTCCGCAATATACCACGGCAGCTTTGGTTACAGAAAATAAATCATTATGCTTTCCACCATCGGCAGATAGCATTCCAACATCTTTAGGGCAAGAAGACCATGTGTCTATGGGAAGCATTTCTGGCCGTAAATTCAATCAAATATTAGGAAACATTGATAAAATATTAGCGATAGAATTAATGTATGCAGCCCAAGCTTTAGAATTTAGAAGACCCAACACTTTTTCAGATATTATAGAAGAAAACTTTAGAATCATTAGGAAAAAAGTACCAAAATTAGAGGATGATAGACTTTTAAAAGATGATATCGATACGATGATTCTGTTGGTTAAAAATCAAGCTTTCAATTTAAAGTAAATATAGAATGACATTTCAAGATCAAATATTACAAGGAATTTCTAATAAATTACCAGGTAAAAGAGTTTATCCATCTGGTGTAAATAAGGCGCCTAAGCGGAAAGATATTCTATCAATAGAAGAAAAAAGATTAGCCGTTAGAAATGCGCTACGCTATTTTCCAAAAGATTGGCACAAGGAGTTGGCTATAGAATTTGCTGAAGAATTGAAAGCATATGGTAGAATTTACATGTACAGATTTAAACCAGACTATGAAATATATGCAAGATCAGTTTCAGAATATCCTGCTAAATCTTCACAAGCAGCAGCCATTATGTTGATGATTCAAAACAATCTTGATCCTGCTGTTGCACAGCATCCTGAGGAGTTAATTACCTATGGAGGTAATGGTGCCGTATTTCAAAATTGGGCGCAGTATCTTCTAGTTATGCAATATTTAGCCATCATGACAGACGAACAAACGTTGCATATATATTCTGGTCACCCAATGGGATTATTTCCTTCCTCAAAAGGAGCCCCCAGGGTTATTGTAACGAATGGCATGATGATACCTAATTATTCACAACCTGACGATTGGGAAAAATTTAATGCCCTGGGAGTGACCCAATATGGACAAATGACGGCTGGGTCCTTTATGTATATAGGACCACAAGGAATTGTACATGGAACAACGATTACAATTATGAATGCCTTCCGCAAAATTTTACCTAAAGGAGATGGCCCAAAGGGAAAAATATTTTTAACTGCAGGATTAGGCGGAATGAGTGGTGCGCAACCAAAGGCAGGTAATATAGCTGGGTGTATTACTATTTGTGCTGAAGTGAATCCGAAGGCAGCAATTAAACGTTTTGAGCAAGGTTGGGTAGATGTATTGATTGATGATATGGATACCTTGATTATTAGAGTACAACAGGCACAGACAAATAAAGAAGTTGTTTCTATAGCATTTATAGGCAATGTGGTTGATGTATGGGAGCGCTTTGATGAAGATAATATTTTTGTTCATGTAGGATCAGATCAAACCTCATTGCACATTCCTTGGACAGGTGGTTATTACCCTGCTGGTATGTCATATGAGGAATCAAACCGATTAATTCGTGAAGCCCCAGAACTGTTTAAAGAAAAGGTACAAGCATCATTGCGTAGACATGTCTTAGCAATTAATAAACACACTAATAAGGGGACTTATTTTTTTGATTATGGCAATGCATTTTTGTTAGAAGCGTCTCGAGCCAGTGCAGATGTGATGTCAGAAAATGGGATCGACTTTAAGTTCCCATCGTATGTCCAAGATATTTTGGGTCCTATGTGTTTTGATTATGGTTTTGGTCCTTTTCGTTGGGTCTGTACCTCTGGAAAATCAGAAGATTTGGATGCAACCGATACCATAGCAGAAACTGTTTTACAGGATATCAAGAGAAGCTCACCAGAAGAGATTCAATTGCAAATGCAGGACAATATTACCTGGATTAAAAATGCGAGGAAAAATAAAATGGTTGTAGGGTCACAAGCACGTATTTTATATGCTGATGCTGAGGGACGGACTAAAATAGCAGAGGCGTTTAATAACGCCATTGCGGCAGGTAAAATAGGGCCAGTGGTTCTAGGTAGGGATCATCATGATGTAAGTGGAACAGATTCTCCATTTAGAGAGACATCTAATATTTACGATGGCAGTAAATTTACAGCAGATATGGCCATTCATAATGTTATTGGCGATAGTTTTAGAGGAGCTACATGGGTATCTATTCATAACGGAGGTGGTGTAGGTTGGGGAGAAGTCATTAATGGTGGTTTTGGGCTGTTGTTAGATGGTTCGCCAGAAGCAGAGGCTCGCTTAAAAAGCATGTTGTTCTATGATGTAAACAATGGCATTGCTCGCAGAAGTTGGGCCAGAAATAGTGAAGCTATATTTGCTATGAAGCGAGAAATGGAAAGAACGCCCCATTTAAAGGTAACAATTCCTAATTTAGTAGACGATAACTTGCTTAACAATATATTTTAATGACAACTCTATTCAAAAATATAAAAGAACTTATTCAAGTCCGGGAAAACCCGATACCATTTGTTTCTGGAAAAGCAATGCGCGATTTACCTACTATTAAAAACGCATTTTTATTGATTGATAATGGATTGATTTCTGATTTTGGAAATATGGAAGACTGCCCTAAAACAGGTTTTTCGGAAGTCATCGATACTACAGGAAAAATGATATTACCGTCTTGGTGTGATTCCCATACACATATTGTTTATGCAGGAAACCGTGAAGGCGAATTTGAAGACAGAATTAAGGGATTGTCTTATGAAGCTATTGCAGCTAATGGCGGCGGAATTTTAAATTCAGCCAAGGTCCTACAAGAAACTTCAGAGGACGTTTTATACCAGCAAAGCAGGGAGCGACTGGAGGAGGTTATTCAATTAGGGACTGGAGCTATCGAAATTAAATCGGGTTACGGTTTAACTCTGGATTCTGAACTAAAAATGTTACGAGTTATTAAACGATTAAAGGAGCATTATCAAATACCTATTAAAGCCACTTTTTTAGGAGCACATGCCGTTCCGGAAGTGTATAAAGAAAGTAAGGGCGCGTATTTAAAACTATTGATAGATGACATGTTGCCAAAAATCGCTGAAGAAAATTTGGCCGAATATATTGATGTTTTTTGTGAAACCAATTACTTCTCTGTTGCCGATACAGAGTTAATTCTAGAAGCGGGTAAGGCATTTGGGTTGAAACCAAAAATACATGTTAATCAGTTTACGGCTATTGGAGGTGTTCAGGTAGGCGTGAAGCATCATGCTTTGTCTGTAGATCATTTAGAAGAAATGAGAGATGAAGATATAGAAATCTTAAAAAATACGAATACTATGCCCGTGGCTTTACCAGGTTGTTCTTATTTTCTGGGTATTCCATATACACCAGCTCGTAAAATAATCGATGCAGGATTGCCATTAGCTTTGGCAACAGATTATAATCCTGGCTCTGCACCGTCAGGAAACATGAATTTTGTGGTTTCTTCTGCTTGCATAAAGATGAACATGACACCTGAAGAGGCTATTAATGCTGCCACTATAAATGGTGCTTATGCCATGGGTTTAGAAGCTAAAGTAGGTTCTGTAACCAAAGGGAAACAAGCAAATTTGATTCTTACTAAAGTAATTAATTCCTATGGGACTATTCCATATGCATTTGGATCAAATCAAATAGAAAAAGTATACCTAAGAGGTAAAACGATTGGTGTTTAAGTATGTATTATTGATTATGACTTTAAGTCGGTTAAATCTTTCAGCTGTATTACATTTAGTAAAAATCACATAATATATAACAGCGTATATTTTCTACTTTTCAATAATTTCTACTTCAAATAGTTTATCCCAATGTTTACCAGTCACAAAAATGGTATTGGTCTTTGGGTTATAGGCAATGCCGTTGAGGACATCCAGTGTTTCATGTTGTGTTACTAACTTTTTAAGAGGGGAAAAATTAATAACACCTGTAACGGCACCATTTTTCGGATTAATAATAGCAACTCCATCTTTTTGATAGCGATTGGCATATATTTTCCCGTCTATCCATTCCATTTCATTAACACCAACAATTTTTCCTTTATTGGTATATACTTGGATAAATGATTCTTCAGCTAAGGTTTCTGGATTTAAAAGCCATATTTTTTCTGTACCGTCACTTTTGTAAATTGTATTTTCGTAGTTGCATAATCCCCAACCTTCCTTGCTGTTACCATATTTAAAACTACTTAGTTTATTAAATGAATTCACATCGTAAACAAACCCAGTACCTTTTCTCCATGTTAGTTGATATATTTTGTCATTTAAGATAGTAAGACCTTCACCAAAGTATTCATCTGCTAAGTCAATACCTTTAATAATTTTACCTGTTTTATAGTCAATTTTTCTAAGTTTGGATTTTTTATATTGACCAGTACTTTCATAAAGAGTATCGTTAAAAAACTCTATACCTTGAGTATACGAAGTGATATCATGAGGGTATTCATTTATAATTTTATAGCTATAGACTTTTGGCGGTACATCATTTAATATGGTTACCGTTGTGTTGACCATTTCTTTTTCACTACTATTAAAGTATACGATGGCTTCTACAGTTTGTTTGCCTAATTTGAAATTACGTAATGGAACATTTTCACCAACATTAATACCATCTAAAGCATAAGAAACAGAATCTATTGTATGATTTTTTTTATTTTCTATAGATAGCAATAACGCTTCATTATTAGAAATATCTCCTTTATTGGCATTTGTTTTTATAGAAAAGACATTTTTATTTTTACCAGAATTTGAACCGCAAGAAATAATTAATCCACCTAAAAATATGATTAATAGATATTTGAATGTATTCATTGTTAATTTTTAATTTGAAGCAAGATATTTATTTAAAATCAGTTTAAAAAATCATTGTGAAAATTTTAAAAGATTGTATCTTTGCACTCGGCAAGTCCTACACAACCAGCTCCTGTTGAATCCTCCAGGTCGGGAACGAAGCAAAGGTAAACGGTTGTAGCGGTGTGATGTAGGTAGCTTGCCTTTTTTTGTGCAATAAATTCAAATCTTGAAAGCGCTAGCGAATCAAGATTTTTTAGTTTAATACATTTCCGTGAAGATGGAAACCTTATAATTTTAATTGTATTTTTGGTACTTCAATATATTAAAAAAAGATGTCTAAAGTTGTTTTAATTACGGGCGGTTCCTCGGGTATTGGAAAATCTATAGGAGACTATTTAATTCAAAAAAACTTCATAGTTTATGGAACTAGTAGAAACCCTGACAAATATAAAAATAATAAGTTTTCTATTTTAGCATTGGATGTTAAGGAAAATGATACTATACTAAGCACGGTTCGTACCATTATTGAAAATGAGGGCCGACTGGATGTTGTTATTAATAATGCGGGAGCTGGTATCACAGGGCCTATTGAAGAAATACCAGAAGAAGAAATTAAGAACAATTTTGAGACTAATTTTTTCGGTCCTATAAATGTTATTAAAGCGGTATTACCGCAAATGCGAGAGCAGCAATCTGGACTAATTATAAATGTAACCTCTATAGCTGGTTATATGGGGTTGCCCTATCGGGGTATATATAGTGCCAGTAAAGGTGCTTTAGAACTTTTAACAGAGGCCTTTAGAATGGAACTAAAAGCATTTAATATTAAAATGACCAATGTTGCTCCTGGCGATTTTGCTACAAATATTGCTGCAGGGCGTTACCATGCACCACTTCTTGATACATCTCCTTATAAAGAAACGTATGGTAAATCTTTAAGTTTAATGGATACTCATGTAGATAATGGAAGCAATCCAAATTTAATGGCACATGCTGTATATAAAATTATAAATACAGGAAACCCGAAAGTACATTATAAGGTAGGAGAGTTTATGCAAAAATTCTCAATTGTTTTAAAACGCATATTACCAGATAAGTTGTATGAAAAGTTATTAATGAATCATTATAAGCTTTAACCAATTTTAATTCTTAAAAAAGGTAAGAAAAGCGTTTTTGGTACATTTTTTGTGATACATTGCTTATAAGCTTAACCTGCAAAAATGAAACGATATTTACCTATAATTTTTTTAATTTTTCTTTTTTCTTTAAGTGCTTGTGAACCTATATTTAATTGTATTATTGGCGTAAAACCTATATTACATAGCAAAACTTTGGACAATGGATTTATTGCTGAATATTATACCGAAGTTATTACTGCTAAAATTAAAAATAAAATTAATGATGATGATTTTAGTTATTCTTTCGATGTTTCTGGGTTACCAGTAGGTTTAAAATCTTCCAGTGAGGGACATAGAAAACTTATTTTGAAAGGAGTACCTAGAGAATCAGGTGAGTTTATTATAGAAGTTTTTGTAAATGTGAGGTCAGTAAACGGGGAAGATAAATTATGTAGAAATAGAGCTTCTAAATCTTATACTCTAACCATTAAATAAGGGGAGCTTATAGTGTGATTAAAAGGCATTAGCTCATATACGTTAGTCTGTTATAACTCCTATATAGTAGTCTGGATAATCATATTCTATGTATTAACAGTGCTAGTATAGAATTTAGAGCTTTTAATGATTATAAACTTTAAAATATTTTTCGGCATATTATTTGATATCTATTGTTTTTAAACCTAGAATTATGAAACGATATTTACTTATAATTTTTTTAATTCCTCTTTTTTCTTTGAGTGGCTGTGATGATTTATTAGATTGTATTATTAATGTAAAGCCAGAATTGCATGCTAAAACTTTGGCTGTTGGATTTGTTAATGAGTACTATTCAGAAATTATTACTGCAGAAATTAAAAACGAGCCCAATGATAATGATTACGATTATTATTTCGATGTTTCGGGCAGGTTGCCAGAAGGCATAGACGTTTTCTACAATAGACATAGAGAAGTAGTTTTTAAAGGTGTACCTAAGGAATCGGGGCGATTTAATATTAAAGTCTATTTAGAAGTGATACCTCATTATAACGAGTTTGGAAGAAGTAATGGACCGCTATGTTCCGACGACACTTCTAGGGACTATGTGATAGCCATTAAATAAAAATAGTTTTTTTATTATTGATTTATTAAGCCTAAGAGCTGTTTTTCGAATTTTACAGAAAAAATATTCGTATTGTTATTCACTATTTTTTTATCTTGATCAACGATTATGGCCTTTGTCATAGGGTGAATGGCCAGAGTTTTGGTAGCTTCTTTGGGGTTTTTAAATATATATTCATTATGGCAAGAAAATTTATTTCTTTTTAATGATTTTTTAGATTTCTCTAGCCCATAATCATCAATATTGATAGTAATAAAAACAACTTCAGGATACTTTACCTTTAGTTTTTTTATCTCTTTATGACTATCTTTAAAATGTTCATGGTAAGTATGAGACCAAAAGCTTATAACCGTGGGAGCATCTATAATTGTACCTATGTCAACTTCTGCATTTTCATGATTAACGAGTGCAATATTGGGAATGTTAGAACCAATTTTCAACGCGTTTAATGAGTTTGTAAAGCTTATCATCTTCTGTTTTCTTTTTTCATCTTTGGCTTTACTTAAATAAGATTTTAAAACAATATTATTATTCTCTACATGCTTGTTTTTTGATACATAATTCATAGTTAGATCATAAAGCAAACCGTCTTTTATAGAAGTATTTGTTACTAAGCTATCAATAAGTTTTAATTTATCTAGATTATAGCACAACGAATACCTGTTAAAATGTTTGTTTTTAGAATGAACGTAGTGTTCTTTCAAAGAAATATTACTGAAGGTGTATTTTAAAAACTTATTGTATTTATAGTAATGAATAGATAAGTCATCATTGTAATTGATATCTTTTCTGTAACTATAAAAATCTTCTGGGAGCGATTTTAGAATATCTCCTTTATTTTTACCATAATGAACAAACGGATATACTTCTTTACTAGAATAATAATCATAATCTATATTGGCTCGTGCAATTTTTTCGAATAGAGGGGAGGTTTCATACTTTTTTTTAAAGGTTTCAAATTTTTTAACCTTTAAGGTTTTTAATGAATCTATATGGTTTTGATAAACCATAGGGGTTAATTGACACAGTTTAAAAATATGTTTTTCCTCAATTTCATTTTCTAAAAACTCATTTATTAAATAGTTATTTTTTTTAGCCCCTTTACCTGTAAAAACAAGTGATTCATCAAAATCTAAAGTATTTAGCCTAAAAAGAACACTATCTTTTGGCTCTAATAATATCATTTGATACTCATAACCATGTCTAAATGAATATAAACCTTCTTCAAGATCATGGATCTTGTATAAAAATCTGTTTCTATTATCTAGTTTTATAGTATCTATAGTCTCTTCAAGCTTTAATAATACGACATAATTAGCAGTTGGATTAATAATTTCGCCACCAATGTATGCGTAATTATATTCCGCTTCACTTTTATTTTTACAGCCTAAAAGTGTTAATAGTGTTAATATTATCGAAAAGTATAACTTCATAAAATCCCCCTAATAGTATTAAATAATACAAATTATTGTACAAAAATATGTGTTGTATTTATAAAGTGCTGTTAATGCGTTGTTAAATATTACTATAGCTGAATAAAAGGAAACTTTTTTATTAAAAAAGAACATAGCTAAGTTTCTTTGTAACCTTTGAATTTTCTACTTTTGCAAAAACTTACAGATTAAGGCTTATGTCAAGGAGTAAATCTTATCATTTTAGTAAGTTTATAAAGCCCTGATTTATTAAATTAAATATCTGAGTAAATAAAAATAACGCTATATGCTATCAGTATCAAATCTTTCAGTTCAATTTGGAAAACGCATTCTTTTTGATGAAGTTAATACGACCTTTAATAATGGTAATTGCTACGGAATTATTGGTGCCAATGGTTCAGGAAAGTCAACATTTTTAAAAATACTTTCTGGTAAGCAAGAAGCTACATCTGGTCATGTTTCCTTAGAATCAGGAAAACGCATGTCTGTGTTAGAACAGAATCATAATTTGTATGACGAACACACTGTTTTAGAAACTGTTTTAATGGGTAATAAACCTTTGTTTAAGATAAAATCTGAAATGGATGCGCTCTATGCCGATTATTCGGACGAAAATGCTGAAAAAATAGGTGAGCTTCAAGTGCAATTTGAAGAAATGAATGGCTGGAATGCAGATAGTGATGCGGCTGCTATGTTATCTAACTTGGGTATAAAGGAAGAATTTCATTACACATTAATGAGTGATTTGGATGGAAAACAAAAAGTACGTGTTTTGTTAGCACAGGCGTTGTTTGGGAATCCAGATGTCTTAATTATGGATGAGCCAACTAATGACTTGGATTATGAAACTATTGCATGGCTTGAAAATTTCTTGGCAAACTATGACAATTGCGTTATAGTTGTATCACACGACCGTCACTTTTTAGATGCTGTGTGTACTCATATTTCTGATATAGATTTTGGAAAAATAAATCACTTTTCGGGTAACTATACTTTTTGGTATGAATCATCACAGTTAGCAGCTCGTCAACGTGCGCAGCAAAATAAAAAGGCTGAAGAAAAGAAAAAAGAATTAGAAGAATTTATCAGACGTTTTTCTGCCAACGTAGCAAAAAGTAAACAGGCAACTAGTAGAAAAAAGATGATTGATAAGCTAAATATTAATGATATAAAACCTACTTCACGTCGTTATCCTGCAATTATTTTTGAGCGTGACAGAGAGGCTGGAGATCAGATTTTAAATATTGAAGGTTTGGCGGCATCTGCAGATGGAGATACTTTGTTTAAGAATATAGATTTAAATCTGGCAAAAGGTGATAAAGTTGTAGTTTTTTCTAGAGATTCCAGAGCAACAACAGCTTTTTATCAAATATTAAATGATAGAGAGAAGGCAGACGCAGGTAAATTTGCCTGGGGAATTACAACAACGCAGTCTTATTTACCATTAGATAATAGCGAATTTTTTAATAATGATTTAAATTTAATTGATTGGTTGCGTCAGTGGGCACAAACAGAGGAGGAGAGAGAAGAGGTTAATATCCGTGGTTTTTTGGGAAAAATGATTTTTAGTGGGGAGGAAGCCTTTAAAAAATCATCTGTATTATCTGGAGGAGAGAAAGTACGTTGTATGCTATCTAGAATGATGATGACAAGAGCTAATGTGCTTCAATTAGATGAACCTACAAACCATTTAGACTTAGAGAGTATCACGGCTTTTAATAATTCACTTAAAAACTTTAAAGGAACGATCTTATTCACGACGCACGATCATGAATTTGCGCAAACTGTGGCCAATAGAGTGGTAGAGCTAACACCAAATGGTATTATTGATAGATACACAACATTCGATGAATACATGCAGGATGCTAAAATTAAAGAATTGCGCAACAAAATGTATTCGGTTACAGCTTAACGGATACTATTTATAATTTATGGATAGTATTATCCTAAAGAATAGATAGTGCTATTGTTGAATTTGGGCTTATAAGCTTTGCCCTATTTTATCTGTTAAACTGAAGTTGTAAATTTTAATGTGCCCGATAGGATCTTTAAATACGGAAGCTGGATAATATCTATCGTATTTATTCTAAGAGCTATTGGTGAATTTAAATATATTGGTTTTTTCAAAAAAATAAAAACATACGCCTTTTGGGAAGCTAGACACAAAATTTTACTCGCCTTTATGCGCTTCGATTAGCATTATTGTTATTTAATAGAAAAGAATTCTCCGAGACTCTGCCTCGAGGATAGTTCGTTTTAAGAAATTCTTTATTAGAAATTTTGTAATCCTGTTATACCTTAGAACTCAGAGTTTATGCTTTCAACAATAGGAACAGCCATGTCAAGCTCATCTTTATTCACAAAAACTTCTTGGAAACCTGGCAATATACCAGCAGCATAACCACTTAAGCGTGCAGATTCGGCTGGGTCTTTAATAATAGCATTAATATTAATAGCTTTTAACTCACTAATAATGCGTTGAACAATCATAAAATTTCCTGTAAATATTTTTATATAATTAGAATCTTTCATAAAGAATGGATTTATAGGTGCATTTTAAAGTTACGAAATTTTAAATTAAAATCCCAGAAATAATGGGGTTTTAATTTTTAATTTACCTATAGATTTTGCATGTACAAATAGGAATATTTATGTAGAAAAGAAAGTAACTAAAATGTGCCTGCAATCCCAATTTTATTTCCAGTAAAGCGAAATCTCCAGGAAATACGATTCTTTTCTTTTGCAGTGCCATGATATGCCTTTGTGTTGAATAAGAACTTATCTACAGCATCTACAACAGCAATACTTAGAACAGCTCCCATGGCAACATCTGTAAGCCAGTGGACGCCTGAAAATAGTCTTGAAACTGGTGCTATTGAACCTAATGTATATATTCCAGCTTTGTGCCATACATTATCAAATTGCTTAGCAATAGCATGGGCCATTGTTATAGATAAAACAGTATGTCCAGATGGAAATGAATGAAATTGCGCTTCTTTTGACCAAAACCTGAATTCTGTGCTTTTATAACCGTTTCCTGGGCGAGCCCTACCAAAAGCCGTTTTACTTAGGCTTTGTATGACACCTGTGGTAAATGAAGATGAAATTATTAAAACACTCGTCTTCCTAATCTTTTCATTTTTTGTAAATAGTCCAAAGCCATAAAGCCCAGCATTCGCAATAAAATAAACTTGTGGGCTTCCAAACCGAGTGCCTGCTTCTTGAAATATGTTTGGCACATCTGGTTCTTGGCGAATAAAGAAAGTACTACCTTCATCATCTATAGTAGAAAGTGCAAAGGCTCCAAGAGCTACAGTGCCTATAGTTGCAAAGTCCTTCTTTTTCCAATGAAAAGGTCTTGTAAAAGTATGCTTTATACCTAAAAGAGTTTGTTTAGCATCGTAGGCTGCTAATTGACCTATGGAAGACGTATCTTTAGATTTTTCTAATTCTAAGGTTGTTTCTTGCGCACTCAATTCGAGAGAGGCCAGAAATATAACTATTAGAAAGAAAACCTTTTGTAACATACCATATTATCATCTTAGTTCCGCACCAAGTTGCTTCTTAAAGTTACCTTGTAGCTTATCCATTACTTTGTCTATTTGCTTATCGGTAAGGGTTTTGTTTTCGTCTTGAAATGTAAAGCTAACGGCGTAACTCTTTTTCCCTTTCGGCAAGTTCTTGCCTTGATAAACATCAAATAAATTAATATCTTTTAATAGCTTTTTCTCACTTTGTCTTGCAATTTTATAAATAGATTCAAAAGTAACTTCATCATCTAATAATAAAGCAAAATCACGTCGTACTTCTGGATATTTTGGAATGGGCTTAAACTTAATTTTGTTATGTTTCACTAAATCTAGAATAGCATCCCAATTAAAATTTGCGAAAAGTACATCTTGAGAAATATCAAAATGCTTTAATATCGGTTTTTTTATTAATCCAAAATCAACCAATTTGGTTTTTCCTTGATTAAGTTCTAATCCTTCACTAAAAAAATCATTTGCAACAGGTGTTTCATTGAATCTTGAAATACCTAATCGTTGCAACACAGCGATAATATAGCCCTTAATTAAAAAGAAATCACTTTTTTTGTTTGGACTATGCCAATTTTCTGATTTTTGGCTCCCAGTTACAAAAAGCGATAAATGCTTGAATTCTTCTCTTTGATCACCAAAATCATGATAGGTTTTGCCGTATTCAAACAATTTTAAATCTGCTCGCTTTCTGTTGATGTTAAAAGAGATAGCTTCTAAACCAGAAAACAATAGTGATTGTCTTAAAACAGACAGATCATTACTTAAAGCATTTAGGATATTAACATGGTACGCTTCCTTTAATTGTTCACTTAAGGATGTATAATTAGGAGTTGTTAATGAATTAGAAAGAATTTCATAGAACCCTTGCGAAACCAATTGATTTCCTATAACGTTTTGTATTTTATAATCTTCAAATTTTGATACACCAGAAATGGAAGCGTTTAACTTTTTGGTCGTTTTAATATTATTGTAACCATATACACGCAATACCTCTTCTATAATATCTGCTTCCCTTTGTACGTCATTTCTATAAGCAGGAACGGTTAAACCAAGACCAGCTTCGGTAACATTATTTACTTTAATGTCTAATGACGATAATATACGTTTAATGATTTCTTTTGGGATCTCTTCTCCAATAAGTTTTTTTGCATTCTCGAAACTTAATCTAACCTCAAAATCTTTAATTTTATTCGGATAAAGATCAACCAAGTCACTAGTAATTTCACCACCTGCTATTTCTTGAATTAATAATGCGGCACGTTTTAATGCATATTCCGTAATGTTAGGGTCTATGCCACGCTCGAATCTAAAAGAAGCATCCGTATTTAATCCGTGTCTTTTAGCAGATTTACGAATACTAACAGGGTTGAAATAAGCACTTTCTAAAAAGATGCTAGTTGTGGTTTCTGTGACTCCAGAACCAATGCCGCCGAAAACACCAGCAATACACATTGGTTTTTCGGCATCACAGATCATTAAATCGTCTTCGTGCAATTCACGCTCTATACCATCTAAAGTTGTGAATTTGGTGCCTTTTCCCAATGTTTTTACTTCAACTTTATTACCTGCAATTTTTACGGCATCAAAGGCATGCAAGGGTTGTCCTAACTCATGCAATACATAATTTGTAGCATCGACGATATTGTTTATGGGGCTTAAACCAATAGCTTTTAATCGGTGTTGTAACCAGCTGGGGGACTCTTTAACTTTTAGTCCAGATATGGTAACACCACAGTAGCGGGGTGCTAGATCTTTGTTTTTTACGTCTATATCAATTTTCAGGGTGCGGTTATCTATACGAAATGCGCTTACCGAAGGAGTAATAAGTTCTAAATTAATATCTTTTTGTAATAAACCAGCTTTTAAGTCGCGAGCCGTACCTAAATGGCTCATGGCATCAGCTCTATTAGGGGTTAGGCCAATTTCGAACACTTGATCGTTTTCAATTTCAAAAATATCTGAAGCCAGCGTTCCAACTTTAACGGTGTTTTTTAGAACCATAATACCGTCGTGCGATTTTCCTAAGCCAAGCTCATCTTCGGCACAAATCATTCCATGACTTTCCTCACCTCGTATTTTTCCTTTTTTTATGGTCCAGGATTCCCCTTCTTCTGTATACAAAGTAGTACCAATGGTAGCAACAGGTACTTTTTGACCAGCAGCCACGTTTGGAGCACCACAAACTATTTGCAAAGGCGCATCACCACCTATATTTACTGTGGTAATTTTTAGCTTATCTGCATTCGGGTGCTTTATACAAGTTAAAACCTCCCCAACAACAACACCTTCCAGCCCTCCTTTAACAGACTGATAGCTTTCAATACCTTCAACTTCAAGTCCTAAATCTGTAAGTAATTCGCTAGTTTGTTCGGGTGTCCATTCCGTTTTTAAAAACTGCTTTAGCCAGTTGTAAGAAATTTTCATAAAAAAATTGCTATTTTAAGAGTGCAAAGATAAAATATTGAAGCTAGCATTCAAACATTGCTCGTAATTTGTAAGCTTAAAAAGCAGAATTATTATCTTTTATTTGTTGGTAATATGTTGTTATTTCGAATAATGTAATTCAAATGATCTTTATATGAGATATATGGCCATCGGGTTATTAGCTTTTTTAGTTTTTGCCTGCACACAAAAGGTTAAAATAAATAAATTAGAGAAGGGAAGGTACCGTGCTTTACTAAAAGTAAATGAAGTTGAAGATTTACCGTTTAATTTTGAAGTGATTTCTGAAAACAAGCTATATATTTTCAATGCTGATGAAGTCATTGAAGTTGATGCCATTACTTATAAAAAGGACTCGGTCTATATAAAAATGCCTATTTTTGAAGGGTACTTAGTAGCTAAAATAAAAAAGGATAAGCTTTTAGGAAGTTTTGTAAAAACAGAACTGAATAGAAAGATGTTATTTTCTGCAGAAAAGAATGCGGTAAGATTTACCGTAGAAGAAAGTGCTAAGCATGATATTTCTGGTAGTTGGGAAACTGTTTTTAGTCCAGATTCAGAAGAAGACAAATATTTTTCAAAGGGTATTTTTAGTCAGGAACAAGATATAGTTACAGGAACTTTTAGAACAACAACGGGCGATTATCGTTATTTAGAAGGGGTTATGGACGGTAACCAGCTTAAACTGTCAACTTTTGACGGAGCACATGCTTTTTTATTCACTGCTACGGTGACTGATAGTACGATGCTTGGCACTTTTTACTCTGGAAATCATTTTCAAGAGTCTTTTGTTGCTAAACGTAATGCTATTTATGAATTGCCAGATGCAGATAGTCTTACTTTTTTAAAAGAAGGTTATGACAAATTAGAATTTTCATTCCCTGATGAAAATGGAGAAATGGTTTCTTTACATGATACTCGTTTTAAGGATAAAGTTGTTTTGGTACAGATTATGGGAACTTGGTGTCCAAATTGTTTGGACGAGAGTAAATTTTATTCAGAATTTTATAAAAACAATCAAGATAAAGATCTAGAGATAGTAGCTTTGGCTTTTGAGTATGTAAAAACCGAAGAAACAGCTTTTAAAAACATCAAACGTTTAAAGGATAAAACAGGTATTACTTACCCAGTTTTGTTAGCGCAGTACGGTTCTGCCAGTAAAGTTAAGGCGCAAGAAAAGCTACCTATGCTGAATCATGTGCTGTCCTATCCAACGACTATTTTTATTGATAAAAAAGATGTAGTTAGGAAGATTCATACTGGTTTTAATGGTCCGGCTACAGGAGAGAAATACCAGGTTTTTAAAAAGGAGTTTGAGGCATTTGTTAATGAGTTGCTTAGCGAATAATTGAGAAGGCATAATACCTTGGCTGTATTTGTTTTCTAAGTTTTATGAAGTCCTATTATTTTTTTAGCGTAAAAAGTTATGTAAAAGTTAAAAAACGAATAAGTGTTTTTAGTTAGTAGCTTGATCGCATTGAGAGACGTGGAAAATTGCTTTGTTTTCCCCCTTTGTTTGTATAGCCTTACTAATACAATTTACAACGTCTATGGTTTTATATTGTAGTGTTTTTTAACATCTTTATTGCCATAGTTGTTTCTTTTACAAGAATTTGTAATGTATTCATAAACTAAAAAATAATATGTTTTTTAGGAGCAATGGCTTCAAAAAATCGACCAAAATGTAACCAATAAAACATCTTAATTTCGAATAAAATATGCTAAAATTTTTATTTATAGTGTATTTTGTCGATAAAATTTGCATTTCATGGATTATAATTGTAGGTTTGGAGCGTGCTATTATTAACAATTATTTAACATGAAAAATTATTTAACAATATTTTGGGTCTTTTTTTTGCTAATTTATAGTGCAAATGCTCAGCAGGAAGAAGAAATAATAACAAAGAATGAATGGTTAAAGCATTGGACGGACTTTAAGCCAAATTTAACCGAGAATAATGAGCCTTCTCAGATATTAGCAGGTGAAATTGCTGAAGATCTAACGCTTTCTAAAAGAGAAACGTATTTATTGTTAGGCCATGTTTTTGTAAAAGAAGGTGTTACACTAACTATAGAACCTGGTACAGTAATAATTGGAGATTATAAAACAAAAGGATCTTTAACGATAGCTAAAGGGGGAACTATCATTGCTGATGGTTTAGAAACAGACCCTATCGTTTTTACATCAAATAGAAGTGTTAAAAAAGCTGGAGATTGGGGAGGTATTGTTTTATTAGGAGATGGGCCTTCAAATAGGTTTGGAAGAGCTTCTGTTTCTTCCCTTTATTCGGAATTAGACCCTAAACTTTATAAGAACACCAATTATGGAGGCGAAAATGTTGTAAGTAACTCTGGTATATTAAAATTTGTAAGAATAGAATATGCAGGTAAAAAGGAGTACTCATCTAGTGGTAGTTTTAGTGGTTTATTATTAGCAGGTGTAGGTAGTGAAACTATTATAGAAAACGTAATGGTAAGTTATTCTGCTGGAGATTCTTTTAAAATTTGGGGTGGAGAAGTCAATTTAAAAAATATGGTTTCTTATAAGTCTAGTGGAAATGATTTTAGTCTTAATTTTGGTGCTAAATCGAAGTTGGATAATTCATTATCTATTAGATTTCCTTACACGTCCAACAGTAGAGGGGCAAGATGTATAAACTTAAAATCTTATGATAAAAAAGAAGATGTCGATTTTTCTAAAAAAGGAACAAGTTTAGTTGCTGAAAATCTGAAATTAATCAATTATAGTAGAGATTTAGAATTTGATATTCAAGCTGGGTTGATAAAGGAGGGTGTTTATGTGGGACATCATACTTTACTTAACATAAAGAATAGTATGATTTCTGGTTTTAAACCTGCAGTTATATTTGAGGGAAAAATCCAGGCGAATCAAGAAAATTTAGAGAAAATTAAAATTACTGATGTACATTTCAAAAATTGTTTAGGGTATGTGTTATCAAAAGACAGTGGTAACAATGCGGCCTTGGAAAATTGGTATTCTAGCAAAGAATTTTTAAACATGTTTTCTAAGGGTAATCAGTTAAAAATACTTATTGCAGATGCTAAAAAAGTAGAATTGGAGAATAAAAAAGCTAAAAAGAATGCTGTAATAGATAAAAATGTTGCTATGCCTTTTGACCTTGTTGAAAAAGCGCCTACATTACCAGGGTGTGAAAGGGCAACAAAAGAAGAATCAAAGGAATGTTTTAAAAAGAAAATGCGATCTCATATAGCCAAAAATTTTCATTATCCAGAAGAAGCGCAGCAAAATAATATAGAGGGACGTGTTTTAGTTTTATTTAATATAGATTCTAATGGTAATGTCAGCAAAATCCAATCAAGAGGGCCGGATAAAAGTTTACAAGAAGAAGCTGAGCGTATTATTAAATTATTGCCTAAAATGCGCCCTGGTGAAAAACAAGGACAGCCAGTTACGGTAGCTTACGGGATTCCTATCGCTTTTAAGAGTTTGTAAGGCTTATAGTATAGCTTTCTTAGAATGATTTATTTTCAATTGCATTTGTTATTTCGATATAAAACCATTTATATTTAATTCTAACACGAGATCTGTGCAGGTGGCTTTTTATAAGTACATATAACTAAAAATAGTAAAAGGGGGGGAGCATAGATATGTTTTTTTATTAACTATTTGAATATGATGTTAAATAGAATTTAGCTTTAAAATTTAAATATATTATATCCACAAAAAAATCTTGACCGTTTATAAATTATTAATCATCAAATTATAATCATATTGCAAATCTTCATGCAATTTTGAGATGATTTTTTTAGAAAGTAACAACTGTCTGTTATACATGTTTTGTAGTTGGACACTTTTGTTAATGCTAGGCGTGAAATCTTTTAATTTCTGGCAGAAGTAGAGAAGGAGTTCCACTTCTGTTTCTTTGTTTTGCGAATAGCGAATGTATTTTTTAATGTTTCTTAAAATTTTCCGAACACTTTTTCTAATATAAAAATAACTATCTCTGTTAATCGATTCAAATGCTTCGTCTATATAGCTTTTTATACTTTCAATATAGCCAGATTCATTATGGGACTCAAAGAGTAAATAGGTTAGAAGCTCTTTGTTTTCCTTTTTAAACCGTGATAGGCGTAGGCAAAGCTCTTGAATCTCTTGTGTTGAAAGCGTATTTAATTCTTGCTTAATTTCTCTTAATGTTACCGCTTTCATTTTAGTGTCCTTTTAATAAGTTGATGCTTACTGTAGCTAATTCGTTATTGGGAAATGTTGTAAAATAATTAAGGTCTGGTTTTAGGCCAGCTTCTGTAGCCACTTTATTAAAAATGTCTACTTCCAGAATATATTGATCGCTATAACCATGTGTGGCATCATAAGCTGTGGCAGCTGTTTTTCCCAAATTATTGGCAGTCAATTTCGGACCTATAGTGTGTAATTCTATAATTAACAGACCAAATCGTTCTACATAGGGTTTCCATTTTTGTAAATGTTCCAGTAAAGAACTTTCTACTAAATTATTGCCAATACGCTTGCCTTCAAAGCTATAAGCTCCTGTAGAGTAGCTTATTCTGCCTGAATTTTGCTTTGGAGATTCCCATATGCGGTTATGGTCTAAAAAGGTTCTAACGTTTAATAAATCTTTTAAATCGATATTATAGTCTTCTTTTAAATCTTTTGCCAGTAAATCGGGTCTGCCAATGTTGCCCCAAATGACCTTTGCCCAAATATCTGCTTTAATTAAATTTGCTCTGGTTACCTTTAAGGCGGCTTGATTAAAATCAGCACCAACTAGTAATAGTGGATATTCATCAAGCACTTTACCTCTTGATGTTTTAAATTCGATAACATCAAAAATATGCTGGATAAAAGCCCCATTACCACAGCCCATATCTAAAATTCCCTTAGGCTGTTCGTCAATGGGTTTATTGAACAACTCAATAATAACATCATCTATTATTTTAAAGTAGGTTGCATGTGCACCACCGCTTCCCCAAACATTCATTTCTCTATCTACGTGTTTTTCTTTTTCATCTTGCGAACTTGTTTTTAGCACTAATGGGTTTCCAAAAATAAGTTCATCTAATTTCATAAATGTTGGTAAGTATGAAACCGTAACGCCGTATGCACTGGCTCGTTTTGCAAAAAATAACCCTTTGTCGGTAAACCGATATGTGTCTTTCTTTTTGGTAAACCAACCTAGGTGCGATAAAAAATCAAGTATTTTTTTGAAACTTTCAGGGTTTTTATGATATTCTTCAGCCCTAAAAGAGGCTTCCATGAAGTATTTATGGAAAAAACCATTAAGGCCTAATAACACGATGATAGGTGCTGCTATAACACCTTCTATATGTTTTAGTACCTGGTGTTCAATAGCGTTGGTTTTGGCTGTAGAAAGCCCGAAATTTTGTTTATATTTTATAAATATTTTTTCTAACACATTGAAAGCATCAGGGCCAATACCTTCTTCTGGAAATTTAACCGAGTAGTTTAATAAACTAACAGCATCAGTATAAATAGGGGTTAACTTAAAAGCCCTTTCACTTTTTGGATTGGTTTCGTAATGAACTGTGTTGTTGGAGGTGTTAATATGCATGTTCAGCCAGCCTTGAGAGGATAGTACACGCAAGCCTACATTAAGGTAGCCTTCGTTTGCATTAAATGTTTTAGACAGATTTTCTATACTAGATTTTTTATGGCTCAACAAATATTGGAGCACTCCTTTTTTGTGAAGCGAATAAGCAGTAGTTGCTGTAGCTATGCCATCCAGATGTCTAAAAATAGTGCTTCTAAATTGCTCTTTGTCTAGCTTTGTTAGCATATGATAGGTTATTTGGTCTATAATATAAATATAAAAAGAAAAACCCTACCAATTTAAATAGGAAGGGCTTTTAAGAATATTTTGTTTTTTGAGCTATCTAAGCTTTGGAAAATCTGTAGGGTTCAATTCATGCATCACATCATAAACAGCTTCAAAAATGTCTTCTGCCGAAGGTTTTGAAAAATAGTCACCATCATTTCCATAAGCAGGTCTATGCGCCTTTGCAGTAAGTGTTTTTGGTTGACTATCTAGGTATTGATAGGCATTTTGAATGTTTAATATTTCGTTTAAAATGTATGCAGAAGCACCACCTGGGACATCTTCATCGATAATCATAACACGATTTGTTTTTGCTACGCTCTTTACGATGTCATGATTTAAATCAAAAGGTAACAAAGATTGTACATCTATAATTTCTACATCGATACCAATTGCTAAAAGATCTTTTGCTGTTTGTTCGACTATGCGTAAGGTAGACCCGTAAGATACTAAGGTGATATCTGTACCTTCCTTAACGGTCTCAACAACACCAATAGGTGTTTTAATAGCGTTTAAGTTGTTAGGCATCTTTTCTTTTAGTCTGTATCCGTTAAGGCATTCAATAACAATAGCTGGGTCGTCACCTTGTAAAAGCGTATTATAAAAACCAGCAGCTTTGGTCATATTTCGTGGCACTAAAACATGTACGCCTCTTACTAAGTTTAAAATACCACCCATTTGAGAGCCAGAATGCCAGATACCTTCAAGTCTATGCCCTCTGGTTCTTATTATTAAAGGCGCTTTTTGTTTGCCTTTTGTTCTGTAGTGTAAGGTTGCTAAATCATCACTAATAATTTGAAGTGCATATAAAATATAGTCCAGATATTGAATCTCGGCAATAGGTCTCAAGCCACGTAATGACATGCCTATCCCTTGCCCAATAATGGTTGCTTCTCGTATACCAGCATCAGCAATGCGCAATTCCCCATGTTTTTCTTGTAAGCCTTCCAATCCCTGATTTACATCACCAATATTACCTGTATCTTCTCCAAAAACCAATGCTTCTGGGTGATTACTAAAAATAATATCAAAATTATCCCGTAGAATGATACGGGCATCAACCTGAGTTGCATCATTGTCGTAAGTGGGCTTTACTTCTTTTACCAGAATGTTCGATCTGTCAGTTTCAGAATACAGATGAGAACTGAAATCGGGTTGGATCTTTTCAAAAATGTTGTTAATCCAATCGCTAAGTTGCTGCTTTTCCTTAGAAGATTCTCCTATAACATACCTTAAGGCTTTTCTTGCGTTCGATAGGATGTCTTTTCTGGTTGGTTCATCGATGCGGGTAAGCTCATCTTTTATTTTAGAAATGAATGCCTTATTAGGGCTAGATGAAGCGACCTGCGTTAATAGGGAAATTAACTCTTGTTTATCTTTTATGATAGGTTTTAAAAAAGTATTCCATGCTTTCTTTTTAGCTTCTCGAACATCTCTTTTAATGGTTCTTTCTATATCGGTAAGCGTTTCATTGGTAGCTATACCGCTTTCTATTATCCATTCACGAAATTTTAAGTTACAATCGTGTTGGATTTCCCATTTTAAGCGTTCTGCTGTTTTGTATCTTTCATGAGAGCCTGAAGTCGAATGCCCTTGTGGTTGTGTTAGTTCTAATACATGAATTAGTACTGGTACGTGTTCTTCTCTGGCTATATTAGAAGCTTCTTGGTATGTTTCTATAAGATTTGCATAATCCCAACCTTTTACACGTAAAATCTCATAACCTTTATGTTTGTCATCTCTCTGAAACCCTTTCAAAATCTCAGATATATCTTCTTTGGTTGTCTGGTGCTTTGCATGTACAGAAATGCCATATTCGTCATCCCATATGCTTATAACCATAGGTACTTGTAAAACACCAGCAGCATTAATGGTTTCAAAAAACAAACCTTCACTAGTACTTGCATTTCCTATAGTACCCCAAGCAACTTCATTTCCATTAATGGAGAAGTTATTAGCGTTAATGTTATCAACATTTCTAAAGATTTTTGAGGCTTGGGCTAAACCTAACAGGCGAGGCATCTGTCCTGCAGTAGGCGAAATGTCTGCACTTGAGTTGTACTGCTTGGTAAGGTCTTTCCAGCTACCATCTTCGTTTAAACTATGCGTTACAAAATGCCCGCCCATTTGACGACCAGCCGACATGGGTTCTAATTCTAAATTGGTGTTAGCATATAGACCAGCAAAAAATTGTTCAATAGTTAGTTCACCAATAGCCATCATAAATGTTTGATCTCTGTAGTAGCCAGATCTCCAATCACCTTTTAAAAAAGCTTTAGCCATGGCTAATTGCGGTACTTCTTTACCGTCTCCAAAAATTCCAAATTTGGCTTTTCCAGTTAAAACTTCACGCCTGCCAAGTAAACTACATTCACGACTTTTTATAGCGATTCTGTAGTCGTTTAGAACTTCTGCTTTAAAATCATCAAACGATATGTCGGTCTTCAAATTTGGAATGGTTTGCATTTAGCTGTGCTTTTTGCTCGTGCAAAAGTAGTTAAAACATGTCATTTTTGCAATTATTTTGGAGTATAAATACTTGTTGTATTGTTAAAAATATCTAAAAAAAATAAATTTAAATGATAATAATTTAACAAAAATCGATTAAAAGTAAAAATTCACTAAAATATTAGTACCAGCGCCTTCTAAATAAACCTAAAAGTATTTGTGGGTCTACAGTAAATTTAAATCTGATTTTTTCATCATAATTAGGTTGCCCTATTTCCCAACCAAGATTAGAATATATGGGAAAATAAATTTCGAAATAATCGGTAACCAAGTTAATTCTTACTCCTGAGTCATATGCAAAATAAGGATCACTAAATTTGTTTTTAACGAGACCAATATCTCCGTATGCCAATACATATTTCCATAGTGTGGTACTTGCATTAAATGTAGCAATCCATTGGTTGGCAAAAGGTGTTTCTAATTTAGATTTAAACCCACCTTCGGCATCAATGTATTGTTGACTAAAAATGCCAGAGGCTTCAGAGCGCCCTAAATAAGGAAGATCGAATAGGTAATCCGTTGGTCTGTCTAAAGCAAAGCTGAAATAGTCTGAAGTGATATCTGTTTTGTTTTTTAAAAAAGCCCCCGCAAACATACGCAGATTTAATTGTCTATTACTTTGAAACAGACGCCTATATTCATAATTGAAAGCAATTTTGCTAAATTTTTCACCGATTTGAAAGTCGGTGTACCATTTATTAAAGTTTATGAGGTTATCGTCTGAATTTCTATAACGAATATTGAAAAGCTTGTAGTTGGGCCTAAAAGTAGGGGAGACATTGTTAACATCTTCATCCCTCTGTATATCTAAATATCTAAATCTTAATGTTTGCCTTTTGTTTGAACGTAAATCACTATTTCTTCTGAAATACAATGTTACGGAAGGCTTTATTTGTCTAACAAACAAGTCTTCGGCATAGGATGTATAACTACCTACGATACCATAATTAATAGCAAATAGATCATTGTCGAAATAATGTATTTTATATAAGGAAGCAGAGCCAGTCAACGATTTGGATTTAAAACCATAGGATGGCTCAATTTTGTAATTGAAAAGTTTTCTTAGAATCGTTGTATTATAAGCACGCATACCTAAAGTGAGCCCGTCATAAATATTGTTAAATTCGGCAACAGGTAATAGGAATACTTGATTATAGTGCGGGTCTTCAATATCCTTGAAAAGTCTAAATTGCAAAGGTTTATTATTAAAAAAGAAGCCTTTTAAAGATTTCCAATTATCTCTTAAGTTGATTTCGGGAACATACTTTTCGTAGTTTAATACAAGTTTATTTGCATTATTCCTAGGAATAGTGAGTGTCTTGCTTTTTATGATATTTTCTATCCATGTTTTAGAGATAATACTATCATTATTTAAAGTGTACAAAGAGATAGGCATCTTGTTATCTCGTTTGTTCTTTATAGTAAGTGTAATGGAGTCTTCGGTTTTGGTTACCTTCTTGATTTTAAAATCTATTTTTTTTCGAGTAGCTAAATAATCTTCAAAAAACCAATCAATGTTTTTCTCGGTTTTAGATTTTAAATAGGCTTCAAAATCTTTAGTTGTGGTTTGTTTTAACTTATGTTCAGATATAAATGATGTTATACTGTTTTCTAGTACTTGCTCGTTTATAAAATCATCTAAGTATTTAAGTCCTATACCTGCCTTGTATTTATTAGCTATGTTGGTGTTGAATTTAAGTAAGGAGTCCTTTTGCATGGTAAGCGGCTGGTCTCTATTTGTTCTAGCAGCAGACATGGCCGCTAAGGTGTATTTGTCATTAAATTTCATATCTGCAATATGAAAGGACTTGATCCCCCAGAAATTAGCCAAGGCTCCAAGAAATTTCATGTCTGGATAGTATTCTTGAACGTAATTCATCAAATAATAAATTTGAATACCATCTAATAGCCATTGTTCTTTTCTTGGATTTACAAGCAAAGTATTTTCTAAATAATTGTGTAGTGCAATTTTTAATAATTTAAGTTCGTATTGAAAATGATTGGGATATGTTTTTATGAATTTAGGTAAAAAATTCACCCCATAAACAGGATCTTTTACATTATCAATTTCTGTTAGCAAAAGTCTCTTGTGTGGATATTCCCCAAAGTTTTTTAAAATAAACTTTGTTACTTTTTCTGTAATTAAAACTCTGTCTATAACATCTAATCCTTCGTCACTTATGTTTGAAACTATAGAAAAATCATCAGATTGTATCGTACTAAAATCTGATCCTTTACTCAAAAACAACTTATTGTTGTTTCTGTTTTTTCCACTTAGTTCAACTATTTGTTTATCAATTAATTGTGTTTTTTTAATTAAATCTAATTCTGAAGTTAGGGTATATGTGTTTGGATGTTCGATTTTTAGTGTAACATCAGATCTGGGGATGTATAAATCATCTAAATTTTTATTACTATAGTATTGCCACTCACCATTATAAACAGCTGGTGTTATGTACCAATATCTCAAACTTAAATTACCCTCATTTGTTATGCCATAACTTGTAAATTTGGCGTTTGGAATTTGAACAATATATTCTAAATCAATTTTATAAGAATCATTTGGTTTTAATGGCGTGTTTAATTCAACTTTAACAACATCTATTTGACCCTTTAGTTGTTGGAATACTAAATCGGCATTATTTTGTTTAATGGAAGTAATGGCAGAATAGCCGCGGTCTCTGTTTTTTGCTAAATGAAAGTCATTTTTATATTCATCGGCAATTCGTATGGCTAGCGGTGTTTTTTTTGTTGAATAGCTATTACTCCAGTCGTTTAAATAAATGGACTGTAATATATCTTGCGTTGTGTTTTGGTATTGAATGGTTTGTGATATTTTAATCTGCTTATTTTCAATATCAAAAACCGCTTTCACATCAATTTTATTTTGGCTAAAACTAGTAAAGCATATTAGGGTACAAAGCGTACAATAAAAAAGATGTAATTTCAATATATTATAAAACATTTAACGGTTATAATTCATAATAAGGCCTTGCAATATAGCAAAATATGGTGGTTTAAAAATTCACCAATGTATATAGTGCCTAAACACTTAGTCGTAAAAGGTGTGTTATCTTTAAAAGTTAGGACTCAAACCAGATTCTTTATAGAACGAATCAAGAATGGCTATAACTTCATCTTCTGTATCGACCAAATGAATTAAATCTAAATCTTTGGGGCTTATATTGGAAAAAGAATCCAGCAAGGTCTTTTTTACCCAATCTAATAAACCTTCCCAAAAATCGGTGCCTACGAGAATAATTGGGAATTTTCCAATTTTATGTGTTTGTATGAGTGTCATAGCTTCAAATAACTCATCTAAAGTACCAAAGCCACCAGGCATAACCACAAAACCTTGGGAGTATTTAACGAACATTACCTTGCGAACGAAGAAATAATCGAAATCCAAGCTTTTATCTGTATCAATATAAGGGTTATCATGCTGCTCAAAAGGGAGGTCGATATTCAGGCCTACAGAGGTACCGCCACCTAAATGGGCTCCTTTGTTACCGGCTTCCATAATTCCTGGGCCTCCACCAGTAATTACACCATAACCAGCTTCTACAATCTTTTTTGCTACTTTTTCTGCTAGCTGATAATATCTGTCTTCTGGTTTTGTTCTGGCAGATCCAAAAATAGACACACATGGGCCTATTTTACTCATTTTTTCAAAACCATTAACAAATTCACCCATTATTTTAAAAATAGCCCAAGAATCGTTTGTTTTTATTTCATTCCATCCTTTATGGTGTTGTTCTTTTCTCATATGTATAAGTTTATGCGTTTATCTGTTTCTTTCGTATTTATATTTTTTAAAATCAGTTTTTCTAAATTAAACCTTTTTACTAGTTCAATTCTTTTTTAAGGAATTTGGCAGTATGGCTTTTTTTATGTTTTACAACTTCTTCTGGTGATCCCTCTACAATGATTTGTCCACCACCTTGTCCACCTTCGTAGCCAACATCGATAATATGGTCAACGGTTTTTATAACGTCTAAATTGTGTTCGATGATAAGGACTGTATTTCCTTTGTCTGCTAGTTTGTTAAGTACGATCATAAGTACTCTAATGTCTTCAAAGTGCAGTCCTGTTGTGGGTTCATCAAGTATGTAAAAGGTGTTTCCCGTATCACGTTTACTTAATTCTGTTGCCAGTTTAATACGCTGTGCTTCTCCGCCAGATAGCGTTGTACTTTGTTGACCAAGAGTAATGTAGCCTAGTCCAACATCCTTAATAGTCTTTAGTTTTTTATAAATTTTTGGAATGTGTTCAAAAAAGGAGACAGCTTCGTTAATAGTCATGTTCAACACATCACTAATTGATTTTCCTTTATAACGAATCTCCAGGGTTTCTCTATTAAAACGCTTGCCTTGGCAGGTTTCGCACTCAACATATACATCTGGAAGAAAATTCATTTCAATAACTCGTAATCCGCCACCTTGGCAAGTTTCACAACGACCGCCTTTAACATTAAAGCTAAAGCGCCCTGCTTTATAACCCCGAATCATGGCTTCAGGGATTTTAGCATATAACGCTCTAATTTCACTAAAGGTACCCGTATAGGTGACTGGGTTGCTTCGTGGGGTTCTACCAATAGGAGATTGGTTAATATCAATGACTTTGTCAATATGCTCTAAACCTTTGATACTCTTATAGGGCATAGGTTTTTTTACGCCATTAAAATAGTGCGCATTTAAAATAGGGTATAGGGTTTCGTTGATTAATGTGGATTTTCCACTACCTGAAACGCCTGTGACTCCTATCATTTTGCCTAATGGGAATTTTACTGAAACATTTTTTAAATTATTTCCAGTACATCCATTAAGTTCAAGGAATTTTCCGTTGCCTTTTCTGCGTTTATTGGGGACTTCAATTTCTTTGTTGCCGTTTAGGTAATCGGCAGTTAAGGTTTCATGCGTTTTTAATTCATCTGGATTGCCAATACTAATTATTTCTCCACCATGTTTACCTGCTTTAGGGCCAATATCTATGACGTAATCGGCACGCTCAATCATGTCTTTGTCATGTTCTACAACGATGACCGAATTTCCAATATCCCGGAGTGATACCAAGGAATTAATTAGTTTTTCATTATCGCGTTGATGTAAGCCAATACTGGGTTCGTCCAGAATATATAGTACCCCTACCAGTTGAGAACCTATTTGAGTTGCTAAACGAATGCGTTGTGCTTCTCCTCCAGATAAGGATTTTGAGCTTCTGTTTAACGATAAATAATTTAACCCTACATCCAACAAAAATTGTAATCTAGATTTTATTTCTTTTAAAATCTCTTCGGCAATTTTGATTTGTTTTTCGGATAAATATTTATGCAAGTTGTTAAACCAAGAAGCCAGCTCAACAACATCTGTATTGGCTAGTTCGGCTATGTTTTTGTTATTTACTTTAAAATAAAGTGATTCCTTTTTTAATCTTGAACCTTGACATTCTGGACATTTAATTTTATCCATGTAGTCTTTTGCCCATCGCTTTAAGGAAGTAGATTCGGCTGTTTTGTATTGGTTTTCAATAAAATTAGCAACACCTTCAAAATCTATTTTATAATCTCGGGTAACACCTAGTGTTTTGCTTTCTACAGAGAATTTTTCATTTCCACCATACAGAATCATTTGTTTGGCTTCTTTTGGAATGTCTTTGTATGGATCGGTTAATTTAAAATTAAAACGCTGCGCAATAGTTTGAAGCTGTTTAAAGATCCAACTATTTTTTTCTGGTCCATGAGGTGCTAGTGCTCCAGCTTTTATTGATAGGCTATCATTTGGAATGATTTTTTTTTCGTTTACCTGATATAGTTCCCCAATACCATTACAGTTTGAACAAGCGCCTTTGGGAGAGTTGAAAGAGAAATTGTTGGGTTCTGGGTTCGGGTATGAAATTCCAGAAGAGGGGCACATTAAATTTCTACTAAAATAGCGGGTTTCGTTAGTGTCTTGATCAATGACCAAGAGGACGTCTTCACCATGATACATGGCCGTATTGATGGTTTCGGTAAGACGCTTATCGTTGTCTGCCGATGTATCAATAACCAGTCTGTCTATAACAATTTCAATATCGTGAGTTTTATAACGGTCTAGTTTCATGCCTTTGGTAAGGTCTTTAATCTCACCATCTGTTCTTACCTTAACAAAACCTTGTTTTGCGATTTGTTCGAATAGCTCGCGGTAATGGCCTTTACGAGAACGTATTACTGGAGCCAATATATTAATACGTTTTCCACTAAAATCATTAATAATAAGTTCCTTGATTTGTTCGTCGCTATAGCTCACCATTTTGTCTCCTGTATTGTAACTGTAAGCGTCACTGGCACGTGCAAATAATAAGCGCATAAAATCGTAAATCTCGGTGATGGTTCCTACCGTAGATCGTGGCGATTTACTTGTTGTTTTTTGTTCAATGGCAATAACAGGGGATAATCCATCAATCTTATCAACATCAGGTCTTTCAAGCCCTCCAAGAAACTGCCTTGCATAGGCAGAAAATGTTTCAATGTATCGACGTTGCCCTTCGGCATAAATAGTATCGAAGGCTAAGGACGATTTTCCACTTCCAGATAATCCTGTTATTACAACAAGTTTTTCTCTGGGAATAGATATATCTATGTTTTTTAGATTATGTGCGCGGGCACCTTTTACTTCAATAAAGTCATCAAATTGGCTCATAAAATCGCAAAATTGCGAAGTTACGATTTTAGTTGTTAAATTCATGTGAAGTTTTATGGCATTTCTAAGTAGGTAGTAATCTTAGTTTTAAAACTAAATCTAATATCTGGAAAGATTGTATTTCAATTTTATATATTTATTTTTGATGATATTTTTGTTTAACCATTAATAGATTTCTGCATCTGCAGAAATATAAAAAAACAATTAATTAATGAAATTATTAGGAATAGGCTCAAGAATTAATCATTCGGAATACGGTAAAGGTGTAGTCACTAATGTAACTACTCAGCATTATTGGGTAACTTTTATTGAAGGGGGATTGGAAACTATAGATTTAGACAGTGATTTTGATATTATTGAAGCAGCAGATGGCGATGTAGATACCGTTAGCTTTTTTGATGTTGAAAGTAGTCTGGTAAATATTTTAAAAAAATGGAGTGACATCAGTGAAGTGGTACCAATTGCAGATAAATATAAAGGAGGCAAGCTTATTTTAGAGCCAGCGGATACTGGTTTAAAATCTTACGAATTGCCAATAGATACTTTTTTCCATAAAATAACGATGGTTAGAGATCGGTTACGTGTTATGGAACAACGTATAAACTCGAGCAGCCTTGATGAACAAGGTAAAATAGATTTACAGCAATATATTACCAGAATTTACGGTAGTCTGACTAGCTTTAATATATTATTTAAATCGAAAAGCCATAATTTTGTAGGACAAAAAAGTAAGTAGTAAAGTTTGTTTTTAGTATGTGTATTTGTTTTTTTGAAAAAAATACACTCATTTGAATTATGTTTATAATAGTAAAAAACAGCAATCAAATTGATTGCTGTTTTGTTTTTTTCAGTTTGTTGTTTTTAAGATTACATACTACAGAGCATAGGTCTTATGGAATTGATTTTGGGATATTTAACTAAATGTTTAGTGTTATTTCGATAAGTCTGAATATATTAAATCTCCTCCTGCAATTTTAAAGCTAGTAGCATAGTTTGATACTTGAAACCCTTCAGGTATTTTAATCAATAAACCATCTTCACGAATTTCATATTCAGGGATTACATCCGACCCCAAAATTTCTATATGACTAATTTTATAATCATAAAGAGGTGATTTCTTTTTAAGTGATTTGATTAAAATCTCTTTTTCTGGTTTACCCATGCTTATGGCGTAAATATCCTTGCCTTTAGATGTAAATCGAATATCAGAACTTTTAAATACACGCTCAAGGTTTTTGCGCTCTGCCATATGTGTGTGTTTTAAATTTTCTACAGTTTCTCCTTCACCAAATTTTTTCCAAGGTCTACTGTTATAAATAGCTTCTCCGTTTACTTTTAACCATTTGCCAAGCTCCGCAAGCACAAGTTTTTGCTTTTCGGGAATCGTGCCATCTGCTTTTGGCGAAACATTTAAAAGCAAATTTCCGTTCTTACTCACAATGTCTATTAAATCGTCAATAACATGGTCTGGAGATTTAACAATCATGCCATTGGTATACCCCCAATTATAAATGCCTAATGCTGTATCTGTTTGCCAAGGTTCCTTTCTAATATCATTTAATTTACCTCGTTCAATATCTAAAACGGCACATCCATCAGGCCAAATATGTCTTGTATTGTTTTTGTAATTGAAAACGACTTCTTTGCCCCATTCGTTTGCTTGGTTGTAATAGTATGATAGTAGTTCTAATTTAGTGGTCATATTTTCATGTGCATTTAGTGCACCATCAAACCAAATTAAATCAGGATGATATTGGTCGATCATATCCTTTGTACGATTTTCAAAAAGCTTTAAAAACGCTGCATCTGCAGGTACACCTTCTTCATGAGGGCGGCCATATAAGCCTACATTTTCGGGATCTGTAGTGTCAAATTTTTCATCGAATTTATAATAATACCAGTTTTCGGCATAATGCGAAGACATACCAAATTTTAGTCCTCTTGATCGGGTTTCCTTAGCTAATTCGCCTGCTATATCCCTCATGGGGCCCATATTCAAGCTATTCCATTTTGTTATTTTTGATGCGTACATAGCAAATCCGTCATGGTGTTCCCCAACGGGTACAATGTATTTTGCACCTGCCTGCTCAAAAATATCGAGCCATACTTTTGCATCAAATTTTTCTGCTTTAAACATAGGGATGAAGTCTTTATACCCAAATTTTTTATGATCACCATAAGTTTCTTTATGATGTTGATAAACATTCCAGGTCATGCCCCCTTGATTACGAACATAAGTTGAATCGTACATTCTACATGGATACCATTCGTTACAGTAAGCGGGTACGGCATAAGGGCCCCAGTGGATAAAGATTCCTAATTTAGCATTGTTAAACCATTCTGGTGTTTGATATGCTTTCACCGATTGCCAATTTGGCTTGTATAATATGCTGTTATTTGATAAGCTGTCGGGTTTGTTGTTTTCTTGCTTTTTTGATTGACAGGATATAACAATAAGGAGAAAAGCAATTTTAAAGGTGTTTTTAATGATATTCATTTTAAACTACATTTTATCACAAAAATAGATTTTATGCCTAGTTTAAAATTTACCATTTTGTTCTTTATGGTGTATAAATAGTTCAATAAAGTTACTATATGCTTTTAATTGGGATATTACGGGAGGTCTTAAGTAATATGATACTAATCGTTAGTTCCTTTAATATGAGTTATTTCTAGGCCTAAAACAAGTAGTTTGTGAAATGTAGGTAATTGTGCACCACTTTTGGTAGTCATCCAGTCGCTCCACGAAGCTTCTAGGCCATCAATGGGGAGTAGCGATGTCCACATTTTAAAACCCGTTGGCTTGCCTGTACTGTCGAGTAACCATAAATAAGAATCTCCTGGCGTGGAGCCTCCCGAAGTATATGTCACTAAAAGCGCTTTGTTGCCATTTTTAAGTTTTACAAGTCTCCGCTCTGTACCTTCATCAAAAACAGTATAAGGAGCTACCAACCAAAATGAATCGTTATTAAAATAATTTAAGGCCTTTGTTATTAACTCTTCAGCCATATCACTTTCAACTTTAAAGCTGTGCACGTAAGCTTTACTTTTAGAATGGTCCTTTAGATCTAAATTTACTTTGAATTCTTTCCAGAAAACTTCACAATTGTGATTTGCCTTGTCCCATTCATAATGGCGCCTTTTTTTGAAAGTCCATTCAATATAGTCGGTATTTTTAAAAGCATCATAGTCTAAAGCTTTAAGCATTTTGAGAGCTAGAGTATCGGCCTCTTTTCCTTGCATGCCCTCGGGTAAGTCTTCATTGTACTTAAAGAATAAAAAACCAAAAAGCAAAAAGCTGGGTAGAGTAAAAAATATGATTACGCCAGTTATAATCTTAAATATTTTCTTTGATTTTTTTGTCATAAAACCTGTGTGCAGTTTTTGGAAACCAGAGAACTAAATTATTAAATACTATTGTTTTAATGAAGATAAAGCTTTAAAAACCGACGGCCGTATCGTCACCTCGATAATCTGCACCCCCTTCTAACAATTCATCATCTAAAACGAGTATTCCATCGACCTTGCCAATCACCGGAGAATCTTTTTCGTTAATAGAATACCCCAGTTTTTCAAGTTGAAAAATTAAAGTATCATCAAATAAATTTGGTTCTATCCGAATTTCATCTGGTAACCATTGATGATGGAAACGGGGAGCATTTACAGCCTCTTGCATAGTCATATTATACTCATGTACGTTAAGAATAGTTTGTAATACAGATGTTATAATTGTGGAACCACCAGGTGTTCCGACAACCATAAATAATTTGCCGTTTTTTTCAACAATAGTTGGAGTCATGGTGCTTAACATACGTTTTTCTGGAACAATGCTATTGGCAACAGCTCCTATAAGTCCAAACATATTAGGTACACCAGGTTTGCTGCTAAAATCATCCATTTCATTATTTAAAAAGAACCCTAAATCTGAACAGTACAATTTTGAACCGTAAGCACCATTTATGGTTGTGGTTACAGACACAGCATTGCCAAATTGATCAACGATGGAGTAGTGGGTTGTTTCGTCACTTTCAACGACTTGGACATCGCCATGTGATACATCGCTAGATAATGTTGCTTTTTTGAAAGAAAAATCAATCATTCTATCTTTTAAATAGGATTTGCTTATTAATGTATCACCAGGTATATTAACGAAATCCGGGTCTCCTAAATAAAAACTTCTATCGGCATAGGCGCGGCGTTCTGCTTCTGTGATAACTTGAATGGATTTTACCGAATTATGCCCAAATTTATTTAAATCGTACGGTTCAATCATTGTCATTATTTGTGCTAAACAAATGCCTCCGCTAGATGGTGGAGACATAGAAATGATTTTTAAATCGTCATACTTAAATGTAACAGGTTTACGCCATTTAACCTCATACTTTGCTAAATCTTCTTCAGTTAATACACCGCCATTTTCTTGGATGAACTTTACTAGACGTTTTGCGGTTCCGCCTTTGTAAAATTCGTTCACGCCATGATCTAAAATACGTTCTAAGGTATTTGCAAGAGCTGGATACTTTATAGTATCTCCCATTTTCCATGCTTTATCAAATAGAATGGAATCTTTATTGGCTTTCAAAAAATAAGGTTGATACTTTTTTATTCTTGCTTCTTGTTTTTGGGTGACTATAACACCCTTATAAGCCAAATCAATTGATGGTTTTATGATATCTTCTATGGGTAAACTGCCAAATTTTTCATGAACAGCAAAAATGCCAGCTAAAGATCCAGGTACGCCTATCGCCATGGCTCCTAAGGTGCTTTTTTCTGGTATTACATCACCGTTTTCATCCAAATACATGTCTTTTGTAGCTGCTAATGGTGCTTTTTCTCTATAATCTAACGCTCCAATGTCGCCATTAGATTTTCGGTAAACCATAAAACCACCTCCGCCTATGTTACCAGCATAGGGATAAGCGACTGCTAAAGCCAATTGCATAGCTGCCATAGCATCAAATGCGTTACCATCTTTTTTAAGAATGTTGCTGCCAATTTCTGAAGCTTCTGATCGAGCGGAAACAACCATAGCGTTTTTCGTTATTAATCCAGTTTTTCTAGGTTCTATGGTATTTTTGCAAGAAACATAAGTGATAAATAATAAAAGTACGAATAGGATTTTTTTCATGGTTTTATGCTTCGTTTAATTCTTCAAGCTTTTGTTTAGAAAAGCTTATTAATTCACTAAAAAATACTGTAAATTCATTTTCAAATTCTTTGTAGAATTCTTCGAGTTCTACTATGGCTTCATGCATACCGGATATGTTTTGGGTTCTTCTGTTCATACCGTCCAGAACTCTGGAGATGCCATCAATAGACGCATAGCTTAAAAGCCAGTTATCGGCGATCATATATGGCATCATTTTTTGTATCCTTGTGGGGAGGATATGATAATGTTCTTTTAACGAATCATAAAAAGCATCTATATAGGTGTGTAAGGGAATTGGGGAGTATTTATTCCAATTTTTAGCAAGAAAATGATCATATAGAATATCTACTATAATACCAGAGTAATGTCCGTATTTTTCATGTAATCTTTTAGTGCTTAGTCTAACCGTTTTATGGGCATCTGTATAAGAGTCTATATTTCGATGTAATAAGATTCCAGTTTGAATATCTTTTGAATATTTCTTGTAGCTTTTTCCCTTGATACCATCTGCAATAAAATTACCAATGGTTACTAAATCATTATTACCAGAAAGATAGATATGTGCTAAGTAGTTCATTTGTGAAATTTACGAATTCCGATTTAAGAATTACAATTTTGGAATTGTATATTTGCCTTTTAATTTGAAAATTACAAAATGACACTTATAAAATCAATCTCAGGAATTAGAGGGACTATTGGCGGACAGGTGGGGGAAAACCTTACACCTATTGACGCTGTGAAATTTGCGGCAGCTTATGGCACTTGGTTAAAGCAGCATAGAGAAAAAGAAAATTATCGTGTGGTAGTTGGTAGGGATGCTCGTATTTCTGGAAAAATGATCCAAAATTTAGTTATGAATACCTTAGTTGGTATGGGAATTCATGTTATTGATGTTGGACTTTCTACTACACCAACAGTAGAAGTTGCTGTTCCTATGGAACATGCCGATGGCGGAATTATTTTGACAGCAAGCCATAATCCGAAACAATGGAATGCCTTAAAGCTGTTAAACGAAAAAGGTGAGTTTTTGGATGCTGTTGAAGGCGCAAAAATCTTAGACATAGCAGAAAGCAATCGCATGAATTTTGCCGATGTAGATAGTTTAGGAAAAATAACAAAAAACAAGGCTTATATAGATTTGCACATTATAGAAGTTTTGGATTTACCATTGGTAACGGTAAAGCCTATTGAGGAAGCTCGTTTTAGAGTTGTAGTAGACGGGGTAAATTCGACAGGAGGTATTGCTATTCCATTACTTTTAGAGCGTTTGGGCGTAGATGTTATAAAACTATATTGTGAGCCAAATGGACATTTTCCGCATAACCCTGAACCCTTAAAAGAACATTTAACAGATTTGTCTGCTGCGGTAAAAAAGCATAAAGCAGATTTTGGTATTGTAGTAGATCCTGATGTAGATCGTTTGGCATTTATGGATGAAAATGGCGAGATGTTCGGTGAAGAATACACTTTAGTGGCTTGTGCAGATTATGTTTTGAGCAGAACACCAGGGAACACAGTGAGTAACATGAGTTCAACCAGAGCATTAAGAGATGTGACAGAAAAGCATGGAGGTACATATGAGGCAAGTGCAGTGGGAGAGGTGAATGTTGTAAAACTCATGAAAAAGAACAAGGTTGTCATTGGAGGAGAAGGTAATGGTGGTATTATTTATCCAGAGTCTCATTATGGTCGCGATGCTTTGGTAGGTATTGCTTTGTTTTTAAGTTTATTGGCAGATAAAAATATAAGTGTTAGTGAGCTTAGAAAAACGTACCCAAACTATTTTATGAGCAAGAAGAAAATTGAGTTGACACCAGGTTTAGATGTTGATGGCATTTTAAAAGAGATGGAAGATCGTTACAAAAATGAACAATTAACAACCATAGACGGGGTTAAAATTGATTTTCCTGAAAGTTGGGTGCACCTACGCAAAAGTAATACAGAACCAATTATTAGAATATATACAGAAGCTAAATCTCAGGAAGAAGCTGACAATTTAGCAGATAAATTTATCGGGGAGATTGGCATTATTGCCAAAGGGTAGCTAATTCACAATATGATATAGTATATGAAAGCGCAAATTTATTTGCGCTTTTTTTGTTTAATATTTCTTGTAATGATATGATGGTTTAAGTAAAATATAAATTGCGATTCTTAAAATTTGAAGGAATTTATAGTTCTGTAAAGTTCAGTATGTAATTAACGGTCAAATATATGGAACTAATGGTCATTTAAAGTAATGGTAGCCGGAAGTATTAATTGAAACCATTAGATTTATAGAAATGAAATATTTCTACCATATGCACTTAAAAAGGTATTCAAGAGTCATACGATTACTTCTATTAATTTTTACAGTATCCTGTCAATCAAAAAAAGAGACTAAAAAAGACATTGCAGATTTTATAGATGAAAGGCCTAACATTGTTTTAATTATAGCCGACGATGTAAGTTGGAATGATATTGCTGTATATGGACACCCGAATATTAAAACACCAAATTTAGACAAACTGGCTAAAGATGGCATGCGTTTTAATCAAGCATTTCTAACAACGAGTTCTTGCAGTCCAAGCAGAACAAGTATTGTTTCAGGACTTTACCCGCACAATACAGATGCAGAGCAATTGTCGTGGCCATTACCAGAAGGTAAAAATACTTTTGTACAACAATTAAAGGATGCTGGATATTGGACTGGTTTAGCTGGTAAATACCATATGGGAGATCCTGTTAGAGACGATTTTGACGAATTGTTGGAGATGCAATGGAAAGATGCACCTATAGGTTTAGATAGGAGATTGGTAGGGGACGGAAGCGGCTGCGATGAGTGGATTAAGCTATTAAAAAGTAGACCAAAAGGAAAACCTTTTTTTACTTGGCTGGCATCATTTGATGCCCACAGGCCATTTTGTGAAGGTATATCTGATACCCCATACAACCCTAAAGATGCTGTAATTCCACCTTATATGCCAAAAACAGAAGCCGTTAAAAAAGATTTTGCCCTTTATTATGATGAGATATCAAGAATGGATGACTACATAGGGAAGGTCATTGCAGAACTAGAAGCCCAAGGAATTGCAGATAATACGTTGGTTTTATTTATGTCAGATAACGGAAGAGCCTTTCCGAGAGATAAAACAACATTGTATGACGGAGGCATTAAGACGCCATGGATTGTTAAATGGCCTGCTAAGGTGAAGGCGGGAAGCATAAATAACAATTTGGTAAGTTCTGTGGATATCGCTTCTACTTTTATGAGTCTTGCTGGACTCAAACCATTAGAGGAATTTGATGGTAAAGACATCAGTACTTTGTTAATGGGAGACACTAAAGACATTCATAGTGAAGTTTATGCGGAGGATCATTTTCATGATTTTGAAGATTATACACGTGCTGTTAGAACCCAAAAGTACAAGTATATAAAGAATTATTATCCAGATTTGCCTAATACTCCTTCAGCAGATGTATTAAGGGACAGAACCTGGAAAAGTATGGTTAAAGAAAACAATAAAGGCACTCTGGCTGAAGCCCAAAAGCGTTGTTTTGAAATCCCGAGACCCGAAGAGGAACTTTTCGATATTGTTGCTGATCCTTACGAGTTGAATAATCTTGCTCAAAACAAAGCGTATGTAGATGTTTTAAATGATATGCGCGTCAGGCTACAAACTATTAGAGAAAAAACAAAAGACTATATGCCAACGGAACGAACTCCAGATGATTTTTTTAGAGAGACTGGATTGCCAACCAAATATCGCATGAGACCTAGGCCATCAAAGGCTGTTTATATGAGAGCCCGTAAAGAAGGTAAAGTGTTAATTAATCCAGACTTCAATGGGTGAAATAAGGGCTAATACATGGTATTAGTCCTTAATCTTTTTTGTGTTTCCAGCGTTTATGTGTCCAGAAATAGTACTCGGGAGCTTTATAAATTTGCTTTTCTACCTCTTTAAGAAATAGATCTGTTAACTCGTAGTTTTTATATGTTTTGGAGTCTTCAGCAAGTGTTATAATTTCTGCTTCATAAAACCCGCGTTTTACTTTAGTGACTTTTAAATAGGCGGTAGACAGATCTAATTTTTTCGCTAAACGCTCTGCGCCCGTGAAGCAGGGAACATCAATTCCCATAAAATTTCCCCAATAAACATCTTTACTGAGTCTGGGGGATTGGTCGCTTAAAAAACCTGTAATACTTTTGATGCCTTCAGATTCATTATGGTTTATAATGCTTGTCGTTTCTTTAGTGCTTATAAGAGTTGTATTGAATTTGGAACGAATATCCCTAACCAATTTATCAAAATGAGGGTTTGCCAGTTTCTTATAAACGGCCAGACCTTTAAAGTTTATGTGGTTTTGAAGTACGATGGACCATTCCCAACTGGCATAATGACCAAATATCAATATAATGCTTTTGTTTAAGCCCTCTAAGCGTTTAAACTCCTCTGGATTGATAATTTTAAAACGTTTTTCCATTTCTTTTTTAGAAATAGACATGGTTTTTGCCATTTCCAGAAACATGTCACATAAATGCTTGTAGAACTTTTTTCTAATCAAAGCAATTTCCTGGTCGGTTTTATCAGGAAAAACAAGCCTTAAATTGTTGTTAACTACCTTCTTTCTGTAGCCTATGATATGATAAATCAATATGTAAAAACCATCTGATATAATATATAATAGTCCAAAAGGAAGTTTGGATATAGACCATAAAAAAGGATAAACAATAAGATAAATTAGAAATTGCATTAATTAGTTTTAGATTTGTAGCAGCAAATATATGTTAAATAGATTTTAAACGTTTACAGGGCATGGGCAAATTAGACTTAATGACTATAATTATAATTGCAGCTAATGTTATCATATCTTATAAGGGATTTGGTGATTATAGTTTTTTTGAAAGATATAAATTTCAGGTAGGTGGTGTGCAAAGGGGGGAGCAAATAAGGATGTTTAGCTCTGGGTTTTTACATGTAGATACACAACATCTATTGTTTAATATGCTTACCTTGTATTTTTTTGCACCAGTAGTCGTTAAACTGTTAAGTCCTTTTTATTTTATCTTAATCTATTTGGGTAGCCTATTATTTGGCAGTTTATTATCACTCTACTTTCATAAAAATGAATACCACTACAGTGCAGTGGGAGCAAGTGGAGCCGTCACGGGCATTTTATATTCAGCTATTTTATTGCGTCCAGGGATGGAGTTATATATGTTTTTCATTCCAATCCCCATACCAGCATATATTTTTGGAATAGGTTATTTGCTATACTCCATATATGGAATGAAAAATAGAATAGGTAATATAGGGCATGATGCACATTTTGGCGGAGCGATAGGAGGCTATCTTATTACTTTAATTTTGTCACCAGGTTTGTTTAAAACCAATTTACTTATGATTGGTTTGTTGGCAATCCCCATTGTTTTGTTGTTTGCCTTGAAGAAAACAGGGAAGATGTAGTGTATGATTATAAAAAAACGCTGATTCTAATTAAAGAAACAGCGCTTTTAGGTTAGAGTTTTAGTTGTTATTCGTAAAAGTATTCTATGGTTAAATCTAGTTCTCCATCAAAATAAGATTTGGCCATAGCAGGATAATTATTACTGTTGTAAGTGTATTCGAATGTTTCTTTATTTTTTTAGTATTTATACTAATTCCTTCTTCTATGGTTTTTGTAATATTATTTGAGTTATTATAAATTATTGCTTCAAATTTATTTTCGCTTAAAAGATTTAATATCTCAATGGAATATACATTTTTATAAGAATCATTTAGAACATTATTGGAACTAGTTTACTGTTATAGTTTCTGTGTTATTTTTTTAATGAATTTGTCTTTTATTACGATTTATGACTTGTTAATTTTAGGATTGATTGTTTTGTGACGTAGGTTGACCAAATAGTGATGTTCAACCTTGATATTTTTGCAAACTAATCAATAAAAAAACAAAATGAACTCGAATTTTAAAAACCTACTATTGCTATTAATATTTATAATAGCAGGGAGTTGCTCCAAAGATGATAATGGAACTATCGTTAAAAGCGATGCAAAAGAATTACAAACATTTATCTTTACTAAAGCAGATAATTTAAATCTTGAAGAGGATGTTACTGGAACTATTAGCACATCAGACCATACCATAATGGCAAGATTTGCGCACGGCACAGATGTAACGGCTTTAACACCAAGTATAACCTTGTCTGAATTAGCTACGGTAAGCCCAAAGGGAGCCCAGGATTTTTCGTCTCCTGTTTCCTATACTTTAACTGCAGAAGATGGAAGTACTCAGGAATATGTATGTAGTGTTTTGGTAGATAAGAACAATGCAAAAGAATTACTAACATTTGCGTTTACTAAAGCAGATAATTTAAATCTTGAAGAAGATATTACTGGAACTATTAGTACATCAGACCATACCATAATGACAAGATTTGCGCACGGCACAGATGTAACGGCTTTAACACCAAGTATAGCCTTGTCTGAATTAGCTACAGTAAGTCCATCGGGAACTCAGGATTTTTCGTCTCCTATTACCTATACGGTAACTGCAGAAGACGGAAGTACCCAGGAGTATATATGTACTGCTTTAGTAAATAGAGCTCCAGAAGCCTTTAGTTTGGTAGCCCCTGTAACAGGAGCAACGGAGGTTGATAGATTGCTCAGCTTTGGTTGGGAAGCATCCACCGATCCAGAAGGCGGAACCGTAAGCTACAATTTTTATTTAGGAACCGAAGAGACTTCAACAACATTATTTGCAGAGAACTTAAGTATTACCAGCTTTACTTTAACAGAACGCCTAAGGGCAAAACAAATTTATTATTGGAGAGTAGAGGCTGTAGATGAAGAAGGAGTAAGTACAAGTAGTGCCATTCATGCATTTAATACCAGAGAAGTGGATTTTTCTGCTTTGGCGATCACTGATAATGCAGAATTTTCAAAAAGATGGGGGCACACTACAGTAGTCTATAATGATAAGTTATGGGTTATAGGAGGGGATGATGGAGATGGAAAAAATGATGTCTGGTCTTCCTCCAATGGTATTTCCTGGGATGAAGTAGCGTCTAATGCTGCTTTTTCAGGAAGGTGGAGACATACTTCTGTAGTCTTTAATAATAAATTATGGGTTATAGGAGGGTATGATGGAACGAGAAAAAATGATGTTTGGTCCTCGTCTGATGGCATTACCTGGACCGAAGCCACTTCCAATGCTCCCTTTACAGGAAGGTATGGGCATACAACAGTCGTTTATAAGGATAAATTATGGGTTATAGGAGGGGATGATACAAGTAAAAAAAATGATGTTTGGTCCTCGTCTGATGGTATTACTTGGACTGAAGTTACTTCCAATGCTCCTTTTACAGGAAGATTTGGGCATACAACGATAGTTTATAATGATAAGTTATGGGTTATAGGGGGAAGAGATGGAAGTTATAAAAATGATGTGTGGTCTTCATCCGATGGTGTTAACTGGACCGAAGTTACTTCCAATGCTCCTTTTGCAGAAAGATATTATCATTCTGCGGTAGCCTATGATGGTAAATTATGGGTTATGGGAGGAAGTAATGCAAATCCTAGAAATGATGTTTGGTACTCCCTTGATGGAATCACATGGACTAATGTTACAGATGATGCAGAATTTTCACAAAGAAACCTCCATACTACGGTCGTTTATAATGGTCAAGTATGGGTTATAGGAGGGGTTCAAATTCGCGATTTAAAAAATGATGTATGGGCTTTCGATTAAGTTAACCTGAATATAGATAGTTTTAAATTAATAGAATAGCAACCCCTGCTTTTAGTAGGGGTTGTTTGTTAGGTAATATATGGTAATGACAATTTAAAAATATTTGGAAGCATTTTATACTGTGGCATAGCTATTGAATTATATAGTTATAATGAATATCTTTATTAGTGTTTAAGTGTTTGATATTCATGATTTTAATGTTTTGAAGAATTAATATAATAAATGATCGATCGTGTTTTAATGACAGATTGACCTAAATATATATATGAAGAAATCTAATTTTATAGCCCTTGACAGTTTGTCATTACAGGAATTTGATGAGAACTCAGAATTAATTCCATTAATGACACCAGAAGATGAAGAAGCCATCAATAATGAAGAATTACCAGAAACATTACCTATTTTATCATTGAGAAATACGGTATTATTTCCAGGTGTTGTAATTCCAATTACGGCAGGTAGAGATAAATCTATTAAACTAATAAATGATGCCAATAAAGGCGGAAAAGTTATAGGGGTAGTATCTCAAAAGGATGAGTCTGTAGAAAATCCAACAGCAAAAGACATCAATGAAACGGGTACCGTAGCAAGAATACTACGTGTTTTAAAAATGCCCGATGGTAATGTAACGGTTATTATTCAAGGAAAAAAACGTTTTAAAGTGGCAGAGGTTCTCACTGAAGATCCATACATGAATGCTACTATCAGGGACATAGCAGAAGCCAAACCAGCGGTTAATAATAAAGAGTTTACTGCCATTATAGATTCTATAAAGGACTTGGCACTGGAAATTATTAAAGAGAGTCCTAATATTCCTAGCGAAGCGTCTTTTGCTATTAAAAATATAGAAAGTAATTCATTTTTAATAAACTTCGTGTCATCTAATATGAATCTTTCGGTGGCAGAGAAGCAGACTCTTTTAGAAATGGATGATCTTAAAAAGCGCGCTTTGGCTACGCTCAAGTATATGAATGTTGAATTTCAAAAGTTAGAACTTAAGAACGATATACAGTCTAAAGTTCAAATGGATATGAGTCAGCAGCAACGTGAGTATTTCTTGCATCAGCAAATGAAAACCATTCAAGAAGAATTGGGAGGTGTAAGTCATGATGAAGAGCTTGAAGAAATGAAGCAACGTGCTAGTGAAAAGCAATGGGATGAGAAAGTCGCTAAGCATTTCGATAAGGAAATAGCTAAAATGCAACGTATGAATCCCCAAGTTGCAGAATACTCTATTCAACGTAATTATCTAGAATTGTTTCTCGATTTACCTTGGAACGAATTTAGTACAGATAAATTCGATTTGAAGTATGCCAAGAAAGTTCTGGATAGAGATCATTTTGGATTAGAAGACGTAAAGCGAAGAATTATTGAATATCTTGCTGTACTAAAGTTGCGTAACGATATGAAATCGCCTATTTTATGTCTATACGGACCTCCAGGTGTTGGTAAAACATCGCTTGGTAAATCTATAGCAGAAGCACTGGGCAGGGAGTATGTACGAATTTCATTGGGAGGTTTGCGTGATGAAGCAGAAATTAGAGGGCATCGTAAAACTTATATTGGTGCTATGCCTGGTCGTATTATTCAAAGCTTAAAGAAAGCGGGTACTTCAAACCCAGTTTTTGTTTTAGATGAAATCGATAAACTATCTAACTCGCACCAAGGAGATCCGTCATCTGCCATGTTAGAAGTTTTAGACCCAGAGCAAAATAGTGAGTTCTACGATAATTTCTTAGAAATGGGTTACGATCTATCTAAAGTGATGTTTATAGCTACGTCCAATAGTTTGTCTACCATCCAGCCAGCATTGCGCGATCGTATGGAGATTATTAACGTCACAGGGTATACCATTGAGGAAAAAGTAGAAATAGCCAAACGTCATCTATTACCTAAACAATTAAAAGAGCATGGTTTGTCTGCAGATCATTTAAAGATTGGTAAACCACAATTGGAAAAGATTGTTGAAGGATATACCCGTGAATCTGGTGTTCGTGGTTTAGAAAAACAAATTGCAAAAATGGTACGCTATGCTGCCAAAAACATAGCCATGGAAGAAGATTATAATGTGAAGGTGTCTAATGAAGACGTTGTTGAAGTTTTAGGAGGGGCTAAGTTGGAGCGTGATAAATATGAAAACAATAACGTAGCTGGTGTTGTAACAGGGCTGGCATGGACACGTGTTGGTGGTGATATTTTATTTATAGAATCTATTTTATCAAAAGGAAAAGGAACACTTACTATTACTGGAAATTTAGGTAAGGTGATGAAAGAATCTGCTACCATAGCTATGGAGTACATTAAATCCAATGCAGATAATTTTGGAATTGACGCTACAATCTTTGATAAATATAATGTGCATATTCACGTACCAGAAGGAGCAACCCCAAAAGATGGTCCAAGTGCAGGAGTCACGATGCTAACTTCTTTGGTTTCTTTATTTACTCAAAAGAAAGTAAAGAAAAGTATAGCGATGACAGGTGAGATTACGTTGCGTGGTAAAGTCCTTCCTGTTGGTGGGATCAAGGAAAAAATCCTAGCAGCAAAACGAGCACGTATAAAAGAGATTTTATTATGTGAGGAAAATAGGCGTGATATAGAGGAGATAAAAGCAGAGTACTTAAAAGGGCTTACATTCCACTATGTGACAGATATGAGTGATGTTATTAAAATAGCACTTACTAATCAAAAAGTCAAAAACGCTAAAAAGCTTTAAAATAAGACCTCGATTTACTTCGAGGTTTTTTATTATTTAAAATAAAAGATACTTGCCATCGTTTTAAGATAGATTTACTTACTTTGTATTGTAAATATGCTAAAGAAAATTGTAACATTTTTTTGCTTGTCTTTTAGTACGCTATCTATATCGCAAGTGGGTGGAGAGACGACCTATCAATTTCTTAATTTAATATCGTCGCCCCGTCAAGCTGCATTAGGAGGAAAGATACTAACTAATGTCGATTACGATGTTACGCAAGGACTATTCAATCCAGCAACCATTAATGTTGAAATGGATAATCAATTAGCGGTAAATTACTCAAGCTATTTAGGAGGTATTAGCTATGGTACGGCTTCTTATGCATATACTGTTGATAGACGTACACAAACATTTCACGCAGGGATTACCTATATTAATTATGGTTCGTTTGATGGGTATGATGAAAATGGTAATAGTACAGGAACATTTACAGGTAATGAAGCCGCACTTTCTATGGGGTATGCGTTGCAAATAGGTTATTCCGATTTTTATTTTGGTACCAATGTAAAGTTTATTACATCAAAATTAGAACAGTATAATTCATTAGGTATTGCCGCTGATTTAGGTTTGTTATATATTAATGACAATATAGATTTTAATGCTGCGATAGTTGTTAGAAACTTAGGAACTCAAATAACTACTTATGCAGGGCTTAATGAGCGTCTTCCTTTTGAAATAGCTTTTGGGATGTCCCAACGATTAGAAAATGTACCCATTCGTTGGCATGTCACTTTTGAGAACCTTCAAAAATGGCCAATAGCACGCCCCAATCCTGCACGATCTGTTAGCGACTTGGGAGGCAATCAAACCAATGAAAAAGTTGGTTTTTTAGGGCAATTGATAAGGCATACGATTCTTGGAGCAGAAATATTTCCTGAAGGCGGTTTTAATATAAGGCTCGGTTATAATTTTCGTAGAGGAGAGGAGCTTCGAATTGTAGATCAGCGAAACTTTTCGGGGCTCTCCGCTGGGATATCGATTAAAATGAATAAAATGCGTTTTAGTTATACGCATGCGAAGTATACTAGTGCAGCAAATTCAAACTTTTTTGGCTTACAAATAGATTTGCGGTAGGTTTTATTCTAAACCTGACTTAATATATGTCAACCCTTTTAATTTTAAATGGGAATCTGTTTTAATTTGAATTCGAACCTCTGGTTTTTTTCTTTAGTAGCTAAAGACTATTTTTGTTTCTTATTATACTTTATGAACAAAATCACAATAGCCATAGATGGGTTTTCTTCAACGGGAAAAAGTACTGTGGCCAAACAACTAGCTAAATATTTAGGTTATATCTATGTGGATACTGGAGCTATGTACAGAGCCGTTACACTATATGCTATGGAAAAAGGACTCATTAGCGATGATGATTTCAATATTGAAGCATTAGTTTATCAATTACCAAATATTGAAATAAGCTTTAAGTTTAATGAAATCCTTGGTTTTGCAGAAGTATATTTAAATGGCATTAATGTAGAAAAAGAGATTAGAACCTTAAAGGTTTCTGGTTTTGTTAGTCAAGTGGCAGCAGTTTCTCAAGTTCGGCATAAATTGGTCGAGCAACAACAAAAAATGGGAAAAGACAAAGGCGTGGTAATGGATGGAAGGGATATTGGTACGGTTGTTTTTCCTGATGCTGAACTTAAACTATTTATGACAGCTTCTGCCGAGAAAAGAGCAATAAGACGTTATGAAGAACTTATAGGTCGAGGTGATAAAGTTGTTTATGAGGATGTTTTACAAAATGTTCAAGAACGCGATCATATAGATACGACTCGCAAAGATTCTCCATTAGAAAAAGCTAAAGATGCTATCGAAATTGATAACTCAAGTCTTAGCCTAGAAGAACAGTTTGATAAAATTTTACAATTGGCCAAAATGACTATTGAGGACATCGAATAAAAAAACGGCTTGGTCACTGAGCGTAGTCGAAGTGCAGCCGTTTTTTATTAAATCAATTCCTTAACTTAGATGTTAGGGATAATTAATTCTTGATCTGGATGTATTAAATCAGGATTCTTTAAAATATCAGAATTAGCTTTAAAAATATCCTGGTATTTTGATGCATTACCATAATATTGTATAGCAATTTTCCCTAAAGTTTCTCCACTTTTAACGGTATGTCTGTGAAAAACACTTTCATCTGCAACTTTGATATCGGCCATAATATCTGTTGGGTTTTCACCACCAATTTCTTTTATTTTATCCCAAATTAGATTTTTTTCATAAGGTGTATTGGCAGTTCCCCAAACCTTTAAAACGCCATTTTCTTCTTGTACATCACCGTTTTGAATGTTTAAAGATTCGCCTAAATCTAATACTGCTTGGTATTTTGCTTTCATAGTTTTATAAGTGTTAAATTATTCAGTTTTTCATTTTACAATATAATAAATTTCTTATATAAAATTTATTAAAGGCTAAGCTTTTTATTTCTAATATTTTGGACACAAAATAGATATAAAAGTCACATTATAAAAGTTTATTTTATCAAATTAGGCTAATTTATTGAAAATATGTATTTTTGCACTCCTTTTAGCGAATTAGTGGAAAGATAAAAGGACGAAACATATATTTATAACTCTTCTGTGTGTTAATCGCATAAGGCTTTCCCAAAACATACAGAATACAAATTTTAATCAGCACATGGCTGAAAAAGCAAAACAAGCTGAAGTTGAAGCAACAGATGCTCCAAAAGCAGAAGCTCCAGTAGTATCTGAAGCTCAGGCAAATCCAGAAAAATTCTTAAAAGAGTTCAATTGGCATAATTATCAAGAAGGTATTGATGAGGTTGATGGTAAACAACTTAAAGAATTTGAAAAATTAGTAGCAGAAAATTTCGTTGATACGCTTAACGATGAGGTTGTTGAAGGTACTGTGGTTCATATTACAGACAGAGATGCAATTATTGACATCAATGCAAAATCTGAAGGTGTAATTTCATTAAACGAATTTCGCTACAATCCTAACTTAGCTGTAGGAGATAAAGTAGAAGTATTAATTGATGTTCGTGAAGATGCAACTGGACAATTAGTATTATCTCACAGAAAAGCACGTGTTATTAAAGCTTGGGATCGTGTTAACGCGGCCCATGATAGCGGTGAAATCGTTAATGGTTTTGTTAAATGCAGAACTAAAGGTGGTATGATTGTAGATGTTTTTGGAATTGAAGCATTCTTACCAGGTTCTCAAATTGATGTAAAACCAATTAGAGATTACGATCAGTACGTAAATAAAACTATGGAATTCAAAGTTGTTAAAATCAACCACGAATTTAAAAACGTAGTCGTATCTCATAAAGCTTTAATTGAAGCAGATATTGAAATACAGAAGAAAGAAATTATTGGTCAATTAGAAAAAGGTCAAGTACTAGAAGGTGTTGTTAAAAACATTACTTCTTACGGTGTGTTTATTGATCTTGGTGGCGTTGATGGTTTAGTTCATATCACGGATTTATCTTGGTCTAGAATTAATCATCCAAACGAAATCGTAGAATTAGACCAAAAACTTAATGTTGTAATCCTTGATTTCGATGAAAACAAATCGAGAATTCAATTAGGATTAAAACAATTAAGCAAACACCCATGGGAAGCTCTTGCAGAAGAGGTGAAAGTAGGTGATAAAGTTAAAGGTAAAGTCGTTGTTATTGCAGATTACGGTGCATTTATTGAAGTAGCCGATGGTGTTGAAGGATTAATTCACGTATCTGAAATGTCATGGTCTACACATTTACGTTCTGCACAAGATTTCGTTTCTGTAGGTGATGAAGTTGAAGCTGTTATCTTAACTTTAGATAGAGAAGATCGTAAAATGTCTCTTGGTATCAAACAATTAACTCCAGATCCATGGACAGATATTACAGGAAAATACCCATTAGCTTCTAAGCATACAGGTGTTGTACGTAACTTTACAAACTTTGGGGTTTTTGTTGAATTAGAAGAAGGTATCGATGGATTAATTTACATCTCTGATTTATCTTGGACTAAGAAAATTAAACACCCTTCTGAGTTCTGTGCAGTTGGAGACAAGTTAGATGTTATTGTATTAGAGTTGGATGTTGAAGGACGTAAATTAAGTTTAGGTCATAAACAAACAACAGAGAATCCTTGGGATAAATATGAAACAGAATTTGCTCTAGAAACAGTTCATAATGCATCTATAGCTGAAATAGTTGATAAAGGAGCTACTGTAGAATTTAATGACGATATCGTTGCTTTTATACCTTCTCGTCATCTTGAAAAAGAAGATGGAAGCAAACTTAAGAAAGGTGAAGCTGCAGAATTCAAAATCATTGAATTTAATAAAGAGTTTAAACGTGTTGTAGCATCTCATACAGCTGTATTTAAAGCTGAAGAAGTTGCAAATGTTAAAGCAGCTGTTAAGAAAGCAGCTAATGCGGCGGCAGAAGCAAAACCAACTTTAGGTGATGCCAATGATGCTTTACAAGCTCTTAAAGATAAAATGGACGGGAAAGCATAATATTTTCCAAACCATAAAAATAGAGAAGCCTTCAATTTTTTGAAGGCTTTTTTTATTTGGCTCTTTTTGAGATAAAAAGATAAAACTTAATATATAGATTGTATTCTTTTTGATATAGAATTTAGTTCAACAACTTTAAGTAAGCCTACTAATAAAAACAAAGCCATAGAGATATACGTATTTAAAAATGCTGAAGATAATCCAATAACATAAATGGATACACAAGCAAAATCCATAGTTAACCTATTAAAATGAACCGCTATTGGAGATTTTTTTTCGTGAATTTTAATAATAGAATTTCTTAGTAATAGAAATGACAACTGACTCATAAGAAGTACAAAACCGTATAGTACCACAGGAACAACATCTGTGTGATGATTACCTTGTCCAATCCAACCAGTTGTAAATGGGATGACTGATAGCCAAAATAATAAGTATAAATTTGACCATAAGACTTTTCCATTTATTTTTTCTGCAATTTTAAATAATTGATGATGAGTCACCCAATAGACACTAACATATAAGAAACTTACCAAATAGCTAATAAATGTTGGTACGATTTCAAAAAAAGCTTCTAAGGTATATTCTTTTGGTGCTTCTAGTTCTAAAACCATAATGGTAATAATAATAGCTAGTACACCATCGCTAAAGGCCTCTAGTCTTTCAGAGGTCATTTCATTTTTCATTGTAAGCTCAAATTAGCATTGTATAAAAGGGTTTTTAATTCTTTGTAGATTTATGTTAAAGAGGAAAATGGATGACACTTTCCTCTGTTTTTCTACATTGTTAAAACCGCTGCGTAGAAATTTATAAAGAACCCTTCCATTTTTGCTGGATGTTCTTTAATGAGAATATTTCACTGTTTTATTTATAATAATTCCTGTCATCAGGAGCTTCATTTAGGGTAAAAGTGTGTTGATATTCAGGATCGTATACATTCAATATCGTATAAGTGCCTGAGGTTTTCCAAGATTCACCATCCCAAGAGCCATCACTATTTAATACTTTTTGAATATGTTGAGACTGAATTAAAACACGTCCCCAAAACAGCCACTTACCATCTATGTTGTGCACAAAATAAACCCTAACAGGATCTAATTGAAAAATTCGGGCACTTGGCTTGTCTTTAAATTCAAATACCATACCTTCAACATCTTTAAGTGTTATTGGCGTTTTCTGGTGTTTTTCCAGATCGAAAACATGAACAGGAAACCCCTGTTCTGTTGTTAGTTGTAATGTGTCATTAATTTCTACAAAACTTCCCATTTTTATATTTTTAAATTATTAATTAATTTTCTTCCAAACATGTTGTCAATTTTTTTGAATCTATTTTTGTGAAATAGTGTTACCTTGTGTTTAGAAGAATGAAATTCATTTTAGTTATAGCATTCTAAAACATGGCCCGTAATGTAGCCCCTCTTTACCTGGAATTGGTATTTGCATAAGTGGTAATGCATATTGTTCTAGTTTAAACATGACCTCAATGGCATTTACTAAAGCAGCTTGACCTCTTCCATTTATAGCCCAAGCATCTTCTAGAAACTTTACCAGATCTGTATAAACTTCATCGAAACTGTTCAATAAATACCAAACTTTTGGAGAAACATCTTCCTTTTTATAACCTCCTTCTGGTATTCTAGCGATATTGTGAGTTTCTGGTCTCGGCACGGGATCTTTGAAGTAATATTTGTCTCCCTCTTGAACAATTTTCTTTTGGTAATAAACCTCCCAAAAGCGATAAAAGTGAGCTAGATTATCCATGCCCGTACTAGCAGGTGTTACATTTTCAGATCCTTCACCTTGTTCTTTAATCATATCAATGGCTTTAGAAACACTTTCGGCATCTGCCATGACCCACCAGGATAAAGGACCTGCTAATTGGCGTTCGACATCCATTTTGGGTTGCAATTCTTGAAATAATTCATTAATACGGTCGTACAGCTCACCTATGGTCGTATTATGTTCATGACTTTGAATGTGTTTTGTTGTCCCAATTTTTCCATCTTGATCACAAAGTCCACCGATGCTTACCAGTTCTTTTGTTTCATAATCATATATTTCTGCAATTTCCTCTGGTAACTCGATTTCCATGAAATTTCTAAGAGAACAATCATTTAAACCCTCTAGGTATAGGTAAAGCTCTGGGTGTACACCCCCAGGAAGGCCAGAAGGAAACTTTAACCTGTTTTCGGTATTATATATTCTTGGCTCACCCCCAATTCCTACAATCATGTTGCAGACCATAGCCATATGAAGCATTTCTTCTTGAAAAATATTGCGAATTGATTTTGCAACTTCATTTTCATTGTCCTTAATGGTCCACATGGCCTGTAAATAGATGGGAATGGTTGCGAATTCTAATACGACAGCACTATTTAAAAGTTCTTTTAAAACATGTAATTTGTCTTCTTCAACATTTTCTACAGATTTTGAGTGTAGAATTAATTCTTTTACATTGTTTAATTTAGTTGCTTTCTCCTGAAAGGCATTCTTGAATTGTATTTCTTTTGTTAACATTATTTGTCTTGGAATTAGTTTGGTTTGTTTGTTTTTCAATAAAATGATTTACTAATCTAAAAGCCATTGCCGTAAGTGTAAGTGTAGGATTTACGGCACTTCCTGTAGGGAAAGCAGCATTGGAACATACGTATAGATTATCAGTATCGTGTACCTTCATGAATTTATCGGTTACGCTATTTTCTGGACTTGTTCCCATACGAGCAGTTCCTGTTGTATGATGCCCTCCTGGTTTATCCACCCGAGAGGATATGACTTCCAGTCCCATTTTTTCAATGATCTGTTCCAATAATTTTAAGCGATCATTGGCATTTTTCATTTCTTCTTCCGTTCTGCTAAAATGGACTGTTGTTTGCGGCAGACCAAAACGGTCCTTACCAGGTTTAGCCTCTAATCTATTGCTGTATTTACCTTTTTCTTCTAAAAAAGCTTGAATATTAATAGTCATTTCTCCATAGACTATTTCATCTATCTCTTCTCTGGTTTTTCCATCAATCATTAATTGAGCAATATCAACATTTGGAGTCGTACGATTTTTAAACATAAAAATCTTTCCTTTTTTTTGATGCTCTTTGGTATTATAACTGTGCGACATTAGGGTTGGGAAATCGTATTCCTGAAACCAACCATTAGGGTTTGATGGAGCTTTACCAACCACATTTAGCATAGAATGTGATACCACAAAACGCCCTACTAAATCATGATCGTTTCCAATACCATTTTTCCAGAATTCATTTTTTGAAGCTCTTAATAGTTTAGGAACATTGTAGGCGCCAGATGCTAAGATTATTGTATTGCCTTTAACCGTATACTCATTACCGCTAAGATTATCTGTGTATGTTACAGATTCTATTTTCGATTTACTGGAAGCATTCACTTGGTGTACGGGTGCGTTTATTCTAACCTCAAAATTGATGAACCGTGTATCGTTTTTTAAATCATCTAATACATATTGAGCATTAAACCGACCGCCAATAGGGCAATATTTGCAAGTTCCTGTTGTCATACATTTTCGGTAACGTGCAATAGGCATTTTTCCAGATTTTATCTTGTTTTTTGTTCCAGGGTTTATATCACCATCTTGGTATACAACATCCAATTGTTCCCAAGCCTTAATCATTTCTCCATCGGCAGCAGTCCATTCGAAAGGAGGAACAGGGTACGGTTTCGATCTTGGAACCCAATTAGCATTATCGTCACCACATACAGATAAAAACGCTTCAGCATCATTGTAATAGGTTTCTAGATCTTCATAATTAATAGGCCAATCTGCTCCTTCTCCTGTATTAGTGAACAGGTTAAAATCTTCTGGTCTAAAACGTAAACACCAGGCTCCCCAGTGCATAGTGGATCCCCCGTATGCTTTTACACGAACTCCATCGGTTTGATAATCGATGTTGCCTGTAGAATCGGCTTCAAATTTTTGATCGTAAGTAAAGGTATATGGTCTTTCTCCTCGGGTAATATAATCCCACCAAAAACGCCTGTCTTTGGCTATGATTTCGGGACCTGCTTCCAAAATTAATATGGAGGTATCGTGTCTGTGTTCCAACAAACCTTTGGCTGTAGTTGCCGCTGCAACGCCACCACCAACAATTATATAGTCAAACTGGTTTTTCATTCCTGATCGTTTTTATGATTATTAGTATCTGGATTATAAGCACGTACTCTGGGCGTACGATTGTATCGTGTTCCTCCTAAGAACCCATGATAATTCCTTGCTTGCTCCCCATCATATTTGGTTCCCCAACTCTTGAATCCGCCAGCAGTAATTTGCATTCGGATAAACTCATTAACCACATATATTTTACAATGAGCTAATCGGGTAGTTGGTGGTGCATTATTGTCTATGCCACTTTCAAAGAATAACTTTTTATAAGCATCTTCGGTTCCATACATGGCTTTTAATTCATTAATCACATAAATAGCATTTACATATTCTCCTGCATAATTAGGAGCATTTTCGGTTTTTGCTTTTAGCATTTCATACCATGAGCTCCTTTGGTTATTGGAATTATAAATGGTATTAGCCCAACTGGCTCCTATGGCTTCAAAGATTTCCCATAAGGCTTCTTTATTTTGATGTGTAAGGCTTTGTCCTTCGGCAAAAATTAAACCAGCAGAAAGTGTTTCATTGCAGACAGCCCCCCCAATAGAAGTAAGTTCTGTATTCATAAATTGTGTGTTTAAAAGATTAATTGTGTACATGTTTTGAACTCTTTTTAGCTAAAGAGTTCACGTTCCATATAGTGTTGTGTTCCTTTTTTGAAATAAATATTGGTCCATGAATTATCTGTAGCCAAATAATCGCTAAAATAAACTTCATCAAATCCATTGTTTGCTAATTGATCGCGGAATTCAAAATGATTGAATAAACGGGTAAACTCTGTAAGATACACATCCACTACATTGGTGTTACCACGAATAATGATCATATTCTCATCGTTATTTTGTGTTGATGCTTTTGAAAAATTAGCAGATCCAGTAATAAGGATTGGATCATCTGTCAATGGGTCTACAAAAAGATATTTGGTATGCAAATATTTAACATGATCGTTTAAGCCAGTTAGATGTTCGGCTTCCCAGTTTTTTAGACCTTCTTCTTTTATTTCTTGGTCATTAATCACAGCTCCTAGAGCAATTCTATTGTTTGGGGTATCTTTAAATTCATCAAAGGTATTCCCTTCATGTTCTAATAAAATGTATCGAAGTGAATCGTCCTCTTTGCTCATGATATCTGCAAAATCCTTATTCACTCCAAAAGCTGCTGTAAAACCAATAGATTGTTTTGCTTCTTCAATTTGTTTTCCGTACCAATCCAAAACACTTAAATCAGGTCTGGGGCTAAAAATTGGAGTAATTCCTTTTGGTACACCTTTTTTTGGAGTAGGGGTGTGGTCTTCATTTAAAGGACGAATTTCTTTCATCTGAGGATCTTTGGAAAGTCGTGTCCAATATTCTAAATATGCCTCAGCGATGATTTCGTCCCTTACTATATGGCCGACATTTGATTGTCCAAAAATTCCACCTTTTGTAAAATTAGTGGAACCCATCCATACTTCTATTGGCTTTCCTTTATATAATAATACAATATATTTATTATGTTTTATGGATGAGTTTGCTGTTCTGGGGATCATTAATTTTTCAACACCAGGGACGTTGGCTATAGCTTCATCCGTATTTTTCCAAGGGCCAGCTTTAGATCTGTCGTAAACAATCTTTACATCTGCGCCTCTTTTTGAAGCATCGTATAAAGCTTGAATAACTGGTACGTAATCAAATTCGTAAGCAGCTACACGCAAGGCATAATCTTTTCCTTTTGCTTCCCCTATAAAAGCCAACATGGCTTCCTCCAAACCTCGGGATAACCATTTATAGGCTTCATGATTTGGGATTTCTTCGGGGTTTTTATTGTCAAATTTTCTAGCATAGGCTTGACCTACTGTACCACGATTAAAGAAGACACCGTGTTCTCCTGAGTTTGGATTTTCGGTAATAATCTCTACTTTAATTTCACTACCGTTTTTTCTGTTTTCAGGAGTCCCGTAAACTGGCGTTGCAGAATATTCGTAATTGGTATTGGGTACTGCGGTATAATCACCCCAAAGAAAAGATTGAATTAAACTTTCATCATTTTTATTGCCGTTTTTTTCAAATTCTTTAAACCCTTTAAGTGTTTTTGATTTTCCTGAAGCAATTTCTTTTCGTTTTAGCAAAAAACCTAATAATTCTTTTCTTGCAGTTTCGTTTACATCCAAACAAAGTAATACAACATGGGTTCCTGCTATGACATGCAATGAAACACCATTTGCTTGATTTCTTAATCTCATATATTCAATTTATTGGTTACATTTAATAGTTTTTTTGAGCTATTAAATAATTAATTACACATTTTAATTAAGACAGAAATCAATCCATCTATATGAGAGAAATTTCGTCACTAATCTAGTTTTATTTTTTTACAATAACAAGAAAAATCATACACTCTTTATTATTTATAATCATTTTAGGCTAAAATTATAAAGACAAAAAATATGTAAAGTATTGATGATGTATAGATTATGTCAATATGCCAAGATTAAAAATTCTAGTTATATAAAATATTGCATTGTACAAAAGATGTAATTACTAATAAATGGCATTTAAATAGTTAAAACATTTTTTATTGGCATCATGATATTGATGGTATAAGTCCTAACTTTATGTTTATACTTCTAAAATTTTGCATTATCTTTGTATTCCAGATACGTTTGGATAGTATATATGAGTCAAAAAGTTTTACTTAACGCAAAAGAGGTAAACATCATTCTTCATCGATTGGCTTGTCAACTTATTGAAAAACACAATGACTTTTCTAATACAGTTTTAATTGGTTTACAGCCACGGGGTATTTTCTTAGCTGATAGATTAGCGAAAATATTGAAAGAAGATTATCATGTTAAAAACATTCAATTAGGCCATCTAGATATTACATTTTACAGGGATGATTTTCGTAGAGGGGAGAAAACGCTTGAAGCTAATACGACTAAACTTAATTTTTTAGTAGAAGATAAAAACATTGTGTTTATTGATGATGTTTTATATACAGGTCGTAGTATTCGTGCTGCTTTAACTGCCATTCAGTCTTTTGGTAGGCCAAACGAAATAGAATTATTAACGTTGATAGATAGACGTTTTAGTAGACATTTACCTATACAACCAGATTATCGGGGCAGGCAAGTAGATGTTATAAATAACGAAAAAGTAAAAGTAAACTGGGAAGAGCATGATTATGAGGATTCTGTTTATTTAATTGAAAAATAATAGTCTTCTAGAGCTAGAAATAAAGGGGGAGATAGATCGAGCTTTATGGTTTTGCTTAAGACAAGTGAAGTCGAGACCTAATCTAATAAAAAACAGGCAACTGATAATTGCCACTGAATATTAAAAAAATATGAGTGAATTAAGTGTCAATCACTTATTGGGAATAAAGTATCTTAATAAACAAGATATCCAACTTATTTTTGAAACTGCCGATCATTTTAAAGAAGTTATTAATAGACCTATTAAAAAAGTCCCTTCGCTTAGAGATATTACCATAGCTAACCTTTTCTTTGAAAATTCAACAAGAACAAAACTATCATTCGAATTAGCCGAAAAAAGACTTTCAGCTGATGTTATCAATTTTTCGTCAGGCCAGTCTTCGGTTAAAAAAGGCGAAACCTTAATAGATACGGTTAATAACATTTTATCTATGAAAGTTGATATGGTTGTCATGAGGCATCCAAATCCTGGAGCTGGTGTATTTTTATCAAAACATATTAATGCTAGCATTATAAATGCGGGTGATGGTGCTCATGAGCATCCAACGCAAGCGCTTTTGGATTCTTATTCTATAAGGGAAAAATTAGGAGATGTAAAAGGAAAGAAAGTTGTTATTGTTGGAGATATTCTTCATAGTCGTGTAGCACTTTCAAATATATTTGCACTACAGCTTCAGGGTGCGCAAGTCATGGTTTGTGGACCAAAAACATTGTTGCCCAAGTATATTGATAAACTTGGAGTAAAGGTTGAGACTAATTTACGTAAAGCATTAAAATGGTGCGATGTAGCAAATATGTTGCGTGTTCAAAATGAGCGGATGGATATTAGTTATTTTCCATCAACTAGAGAGTATACACAGCAGTTTGGTGTTAATAGAGAATTGCTAGATTCATTAGATAAAGAAATAACGATCATGCATCCAGGCCCCATTAACAGGGGGGTGGAAATTACCAGTGATGTTGCCGATTCAAAACAATCAATTATTTTAGACCAAGTTCAAAACGGTGTCGCTATAAGAATGGCAGCTATATATTTATTAGCATCTAAAATAAAACAGTAGATTATGATTTTAGACCAAAACGGAAATACTTCTATAATCACACAGGAAAAGGCCACGGTTATAGAATTAGTTAAAAAATTACAGGCTTTATATCCTAAGTTCAAAAACAATAACATCATTGTTGTTTTAACAACTTTAGATAAGCTGAGTTTACAAGATATTGTTGAATTTCTTGATGTTTCAAATAGGCATCGTGCAGCTAAACAATCTTTTGTAATTGTTTCAAATAGTATTAACCTGGATGATATTCCAGACGAAATTATAGTTGTACCAACTATTCAGGAGGCTTATGATATTATTGAAATGGAGGAAATGGAGCGCGATTTAGGACTTTAAATTTGAATATGACTGAATCACATCTAGCGCAGATAAATATTGCAAAAAGACTAGCTCCACTTGATGATCCTATCATGTTGGATTTTGTTAACAATTTGGATAGAATTAATGCTTTAGCAGATAAAAGTGAAGGTTTTGTATGGCGTTTAAAGGATGAGAATAAGGAATTGGCAGCTCAGGTTTTCCAAGACGAAGCTTTGCTTATTAATATGTCGGTCTGGGAAAATATCGAAGCTTTATTTAATTACACTTATAAATCGGGACATATCGAAGTTTTTAAACGTAAAAAAGAATGGTTTGACAAAATGAAAATGATGCATATGGCATTTTGGTTTATACCTAAAGGACATGAACCAACATTTCTCGAAGCTAAAAACAGACTGGATTATTTAAATAAGCATGGCGAAACGCCTTATGCTTTTAGCTTTAAAAGCAAATTTACAGTCACAGATTCATTAAATTACAAACCTGTCTTGTAATATGAGGCTCACAATTTTAGGCTGTTATAGTGCAACTCCAAGAACACTAAACAATACGACATCCCAAGTATTAGAAATTAATAACCATATGTTTTTAATTGATTGTGGGGAAGGCACTCAAGTACAGCTCCGTAAGCATAAAATAAAGTTTAATCGTATTAAACACATATTTATATCGCATCTACATGGGGATCATTTTTTTGGATTGGTTGGTTTAATATCAACGTTTAGGTTGCTTACCCGAGAAACAGATCTGCATATTTATGGCCCAAAAGGTATTAAAGAAGTGGTAACCTTACAAATGAAGTTGGCTGATTCCTGGACTAATTATAATCTTATTTTCCATGAGTTAACTTCGAATGAATCAGAACTAATTTTTGAAGACGACAGGGTAGAAGTACACACTGTGCCATTAAATCATAGGGTTTATACCAATGGATTTTTATTTAAAGAAAAAGAAGGCAATCGTAAATTGGATATTGATGCTGTTGAAGCGGCGAATATCCATGTTGCTTATTACCGAAAGCTAACACAAGGTTTTGATGTTGTAAATGAAGATGGTAAAACTATTAAAAATGAATCGGTAACTAAAGCTGGTTTAAAACCAAAGAGTTATGCCTTTTGTAGTGATACCATGTATAAGGAGGACATTGTACCTATTATAAAAAATGTAGATGTGTTATATCATGAATCTACTTTTTTAGAAAAACACGCACATTTAGGTCCGAAAACAAAGCATTCTACTGCAAAAGAAGCAGCTACTATAGCAAAGTTAGCTCAAGCAAGTACGCTGTTACTAGGCCATTATTCAACACGTTACGATAGCCTGAATGCTTTTAAAGAAGAAGCACAAGAAGTTTTTGATAACGTTGAGTTATGTGAAGATGGCAAAACTTTTGAGTTTTAATTCACTTCTTCCAAGTCTAAAATCCAGTCCATAGCTTCATCTAAAGATAGACAAGGGTGAATTTTAATTTTAGAGAACCTTTTTTCTAAAGTAGCATTCATATACATCATATGATTGTAATATACAATGGCACAACTCTTAATTAAATTGTACTGTTCGACCTTGATCCAATTATGAGGATCTATAGAATATGAGTTTACTCTGTTGGATATAAATCCTAATTTAGCATCTTTACCATAAAAATCTATGATTTCTTTAACTAGTATCTCAATCTTGGACCAATCTACGTGTAAACCAGCATGTAATTCTGATATTATGAGTTCTTCGCAGAAGTAGAAGTTTCCAAATGGCATTTCTAATTTGTAATATTTTAAGGTACTACTATAGGTAGAATTTTCAAATTTCATATAGGGCAATTTAGGGCGGTACGAATTTACAACGTTTTGTAAAATTTTTATACTTTCAAAAACATTATTTTCTTATTTTATTGTAATCGATGTATAATAAATCGAGTAAGTGTAATCTTATGAGAAAAGAAGGGGGTTTTTAAATTGAAAATCTAAATTTTGTGTCACAATAACAATCTCTATTTACAAATAAAGATTGGAAAATTTTTGGCTTAATTTATAGCCTCTAAGTTGAGTACCCAATCTATAGCCTCATCTAAAGATAGGCACGGAAGAACCTGAATTTTTGAAAATCTTTTTTCTAAAGATGCATTCCTATACATCATATCATTGTAATATATAATAGCACCACCTATCACCATGTTATTTCTATTATATTTTTCAGCTTTAGTCCAAACTTGTGGGTCCACCGAATAAGAATTAATTCTGTTGGATATGTAGCCCACTTTATCATCTTTACCGTAAAAATTTAAAACATCTTTGGCAACTTCTTGGATTTTAGGCCAATCTAAATGAATACCAGCATGTAATTCTGATATTATGAATTTTTTACAGAGGTAGAAATAACCAAAAGACATTTCTAACTTGTAATAATTAATCGTTTTGCTGAACGGAGAGTTTTCAAATTTCATAAAAAATTTTGATTGATAGTAATAATGCTAATTTACGATGTTTTACAAAATTTCAATACTCAAGAAATATTTTTGTTATTTTGTAGTCTATGGAAAAGGATTTAAGCAATTATAGAAAGTCTTACGAAAGGCACGAATTACTACTAAAGGATGTGCCAGAAAACCCAATAGAATTATTCCAGAAATGGTTTTACGAAGTTGATAAATTCTTTACTAAAGATGAAACGAACGCAATGACAATATCTACTATTGGATTAGATGGATTCCCCAAAAATAGAGTTGTACTTCTGAAGCGTTTTACCTATGAAGGTTTTATTTTTTATACGAATTACAACAGTGAAAAAGGCAAGGCTATAGCCCAAAACCCAAATGTTTGTTTGTCTTTTTTTTGGCATGGCGCAGAACGCCAAGTTATTATAAAAGGAAAAACAGAAAAGATTGCTGAAAATTTAAGTGATGGCTATTTTGAGTCCAGACCAAGAGGGAGTCAATTAGGCGCATTAGTTTCAAAACAAAGTGAAGTGATTGAAAGCAGAGATGCTATTGAAAAAAGACTTTTAGAATTGGAAAAAGAATTTGAAGGAAAAGAAATACCTAGACCAACTCACTGGGGTGGTTACATAGTAAGACCTTCAGAAATAGAGTTTTGGCAAGGGCGCCCCAATAGATTGCATGATAGAATTAGGTTTATACTTCAACCTGATTATAATTGGAAAATAGACCGACTGTCCCCTTAAATCATCGTTTAAGTGTGTGTATTGTCGGTTGAAATAACACTTCGTCGATAAAAAACAAAATAATACGACAAAAAGCACGTTTTTAATCGATTTTAACATTTATTTAACATTTACTTCAGAGTAGGCTGCTAATTTTACGAAACCTAATCTAAATTACCTACTTATGAAATCAGTAATCAAACTGCCTTTTTTGGCATTGTTGGCTGTATTTGTACTTACTTCATGTACAACAGACAGCATAGATGATAAAACAGATGCTGTTGAGTTAAATCTTGTTGCTCAAGAAGCCAAAGACATAGAAATAGATATTCTAGAGCTTATAAATGATTATAGATTATCATTGGGGTTGAATCCTTTAAATGATATGTCTGTAGTAAAATCTGTGGCATTTAGCCATACAGATTATATGATTGATAATGATCAGGTATCACATGATAATTTTTATACCCGTAGTAACTACTTAAAAGCGAATGCTGGTGCTAAAAAAGTGTCTGAGAATGTAGCATACGGATATAGTTCTGCTGAAACTGTTGTTAAGGCTTGGATTAAGAGTGAGGGCCATAGGGGTACTATCGAAGGCGATTTTACAAATTTTGATATTTCGGCTGAAAAAAATGATAACGGAAGATGGTATTTTACTAACATCTTTATAAAAAAATAAATTGCTTTTATTTAAGCAATTGAAAGTATAGCCTAATTTTAGTAAAACTTACATGATGGCATTGTGTATTGTGAAATTAAAATAGGTTATGTATTGATAACTTAATCGTTATTGAATTTAGCTTTAGGTAAAGGTCCTCCCAATAAAATGGGAGGATTTTTTATTTATACCTTAATATGGCGCCCTATTATAATTAAAAAAGCCGTCATAAGATGAAATCTTCTGATGGCTTTTACATAATTATTATTGAACTAAGCTTATACTATTCCATTTTAATCACAATAAATTGTGTACGCCTGTTGGCTTGATGCTGTTCTTCTGTACAATCCATGGTATCATCACAATCATTAGTTAATTTTTGCTCACCATAACCTTTATATTCAGTAATTCTATTGGGGTCCACTCCTTTATCTACTAAATACTTGTAAGTAGCATTTGCTCTGTCTAAAGATAGTTTGTCATTGTATTTCGAAGAACCTCTAGAATCTGTATGTGATTCTATTTTAATGATCATACTTGGATACGTATTCATCATTAAATTAACGATTCGATCTAATTCAACAGTACCGTCACGTCTAATATCAAACTTGTTAAAGTCAAAATAAATAGGGTAGAGTTCTGTTATTGGGGTTACCTTTTTTACTATACGGTTTAAATTAAAATCGGCAGTAATACTTCTAACTTTATTTTCTAGGCCTTTAGAGGAGACCTGTCTGGTGTCTTCTATATAGTTATCTTTTTTAATATTTATAATATAGTCGGTATCTCTATCTATATTTATTTCATAATTTCCATCGTCATCTGTTTCTAAACGTGCAATTTCTTTATTGTTACTATCAAGTAGTGTAACCATTGCATTTGGCACAGGTGTATTTGTAGTTATGTCTGTAATGGTACCTTCAATTTTTAATTGTGGAATTCTGTCATATGCATAAATATCATCGCTACCAATGCCTCCATTTCTGTTCGATGCAAAATAACCAGACAAACCATCTTCATTCATGAAGAATGAAAAATCATCTTTACTTGAGTTCACAGGAACCCCAAGGTTAAGAACACTAATTATATTATTGTCTTTGTCTGAAACGGTTCCGAAAATATCCAATAAACCTAAGCCTGGGTGCCCATCTGAAGAAAAGAATAAAACACCTTCGTTATTTATAAATGGAAACCTTTCATTTTTATCTGTATTGACTACATTTCCTAGGTTTTGAGGTTTACCAAAAGAACCGTCATTGTTTATATCTACATAGTAAATATCTGTCCCACCAAAACCATCAGGCATATTGGAAGCAAAATACAATTTTGTTCCATCGTTATTTAGTGCGGGATGTCCATTAGAGAAGTCGTTACTGTTAAAAGGCAATTCTTCAATATTTGTCCATTCATCTTCAATTAAGGAAGCTTTATAAATTTTAAGGTTGGTCATTCCTTCCTCATCCTTTCCTAAAACATTTTTGCTGAAATTGTTTCTGGAAAAAAATATGGTTTTACCATCCTTAGTTATGGTTATTGGACCTTCATGATAAATAGTATTTATATCACCTTTAAGTTTAGATTTGTGATCTATAATACTATCATTAACACTTTTATCTGTTACATAGATGTCTAAAAAAGGTTCTTCGTTCCAACCGTAAATATGTTTTGTTGAAACCCCTGTATTTCTCGACGAAGCAAAGTAAATATGACCATCATGTTCGTAAGCTCCAAAATCGCTATATTTTGAATTGAAATTAACATCAGTTAAAAAATACTGTTGCTTTGCATTAAAAATAGAGTTAATAAAATCTGAATCTTTTAAAAACTTTTCGTCATTTATTTCTCCTCCAGCCTTTTTATAACGTTTTAACCAAACACGAGATTCTTTATAAGCTTTTACGCCTCTTAGTGCTTGGGCATAGTTGTAATAGTATGCTATAGGCACATTGGGCTGTTCCACTACTTTTTTATAGTATACTACAGCGCTATCTGGATTTCTCATAAAGGCATAGCTATCTGCTAATTGTCTGGTTGCATAATCGGCATTAAAGTCTTTTTCTATAAGATTATGATACACTTGGGCAGCACTAACAAACGAAAATTTGTTAAATAGGTTATCCGCCTTTTTTTGAGAACCATATTGAGCAAGTACGGGTAGGCTTGTTAGCAATATGATGCTTGTTAATAAATAATTTCTTAATCTCATGGGGTCATTAGTTTTAATTATAAACCTACACTAATTAGTTAATTAGTTGTCGTTTTTGTTTATTTAAACATAGTTGATTAAAGCTTTGTTATTATTCCATTTTTACAACGATAAATTGCGTACGTCTATTTAATTGATGCTCTTCTTCTTCGCAGTCTTGTCCATCTTCACAACCATTTGTTAATCTACGTTCACCAAAACCTTGATGTTCAGTAATTCTTTCTGGAGCAATGCCTTTGGAAATTAAATATTCGTAGGTTGAATTTGCTCTATCTATAGATAATTTGTCATTGTATGTAAGGTTACCTCTCGAGTCTGTATGAGATTCAATTCGAATCACCATATCAGGATAATCGTTTTGCATGAGACTAACTATTTTATCAAGTTCTAAAGCAGCATCTTCTCTAATATTATATTTATTGAAATCAAAATAAATAGTGTTTAGCTCTGCAAGCTTTATAACATTAGGAACTGGATTTAATAATAAATTAGCATTAATAGTGACAAGTTCTGTCTGAATGTTTTTAGAGGTAAATGTTCTGTAGTCGTCAATATATTTTTCTTGACTAGCAACAATTTTATAGTCTTTGTTTCTGTCTATGTTTATTTGATAATAACCATTTTCATCGGTTATCATGTTGGCTATCTTGTTACCTTTATCATCAAACAAAGTGATAACAGAATTAGCAATAGGATTCATGTTAATAGCATCTGTTACAACTCCTTCAACATGAAGAACAGGTTCTCTGTGATAAGCATATATATCATCACTACCACGACCACCTTTTCTATTGGATGCAAAATAACCTGTAATGCCATTTGGATTCATTGAAAATGAAAAGTCGTCTTTATTGGAATTTACAGGGACACCTAAATTTATAACATCAGCTATGCTATCGTCATCTTCTCCTTTAATCGTTGCAAAAATATCTAACAAGCCTAAACCCGTATGTCCATCTGAAGAAAAGAATAAAACACCTTCGTTATTTATAAATGGAAATCCTTCAGCGCTTTCGGTATTTACGATATCTCCAACATTTTGTATGTCTGTTAGAGTACCATCGGGTTGTATGTTGACATACCATATATCTGAACCTCCTCTGGTTCCAGGTCTATCGGATGTAAAATACAACTTGGAATCATCAATATTTAAAGCGGGGTGTTGTGTGGAAAAATCATCACTGTTAATTGATAAATCTTCTATATTTGTCCATTCACCATCAATCAAAGTCGCTCTATAAATCTTCATGTTTGTTAAACCCTTTTTGTCTTTAGCTTCAACACCTTCTGTAAAATTATTTCTAGAAAAGTACATGGTACGGCCATCCTTTGTAATCGTCACTGGCCCATCATGATAAATGGAGTTAACGTCTCCTTTTAACTTTCCTGTATGATCAACATTTTTTCTAGATCCGACCTCAGTAACGTAGACATCTAAAAAGGGTTGCTCATTCCAACCATAAAGCCGTTTTACAGAAACACCTTCATCTCTGGAAGACGCGAAATATACTTTACCATCATGCTCAAAGGCACCAAAGTCACTATATTTTGAGTTGAAACGAACCCTATCTAAAAAATACTGTTGTTTAGCTCCAAAAACACTGGTGATAAAATTGATATCTTTAGAAAAATCATTGGCATTTACGACACCTCCAGAATCTTTGAAACGCTTTAACCAAATTTGGGAGTCGTCATATTTTTTCATACCCCTAAGTGATTGTGCATATTTGTAGTAATACTCAATAGGCACATTGTCTTGCTTAACGACATTCTTATAATATCTTGAAGCATTTCTTGGGTCTCTTAAATAAGCATAGCAATCTGCTAATTGACGGGTTGCATAATCCTTATTATAATTATTTTGAATAAGTTCTCTGTAAACTTTTGCAGCTTTTACAAAAGAGAATTTATTGAATAATGTATCGGCTCTTTTCTGTTTTCCTTGTTGAGAAAATACAGAAAAGCTTAACATTAAAGCGATACAGACTAATATGTAGTTTTTATTTTTCATATAAAAATCGTATTAGAAATATCTTGGTGATTTTAATTTAGAACTTAAGAATTTAAATTCATATATAAGCAATATCTCATGGGTTCCGGTCGTGTAACTGGCTATGTCTGAAATTGGTTTTTCGTAAGCATAACCTACACGTAATTGTCTAGAAACTTGAAAATCTGCAATACCACCGATAGCAGCGGTTTGCTCATTAATTCTATAAGAACCTCCTATCCAAAATTTCTCATTATATAAGAAATTAGCGGTAAGATCGAATGATAAAGGAGCACCATTAGTTGCTTTTATTAAACCAGCAGGTTTAAATTTGAAACTTTTGCTTATATCTAGTACACCACCAAGTGTAAAGTAGTAGCTGATACGTTCTAAAGCTTTGTAATCTCCTTGTTTGTTTTCATCTGTATTTAATATTCTAGGAGCAGATAATCCTGCATAAAACCTGTTAGTATGGTAGTATACCCCAGCACCAATGTTAGGAGCCCAACGGTTTTCTGTTCCACTAAAGAAAGGGTCTTCAGAAATTGTAGGGTCGTTTATAAAATCCTGATCAAAACTATAGCCTGTAAAACCACCTTTTACACCAAAAGCTAATTTACCAGTCCTTCCAGTAGGGATTGTATATGAGAAATCACCATATAGATATGAATAGTTTTGTGGGCCTAAATCATCCTCGATAAATGTAAGACCTAATCCAATTCTATCATTCCTTAACGGCGTGTGTATAGAAAGTGTTTGTGTTATAGGGCCTCCTTTAAAACCAACCCATTGGCTTCTATGTAACCCAACGATGCTTAAAGCTTCTCGACTTCCTGCATAGGCTGGATTTATTGAGATTGTATTGTACATATACTGCGTGAATTGCGGTAATTGTTGTGCAACTCCAACCGTACAGCTTAACAATGCAATAGCGATTATATTAAATTTAATAAGTCTCATAGGTTATGTTTTTATTTGGTTCCTAAGTAAACAGGTCCTGTAATAGGATTCAATCCACTATTTTGTAATTTTATTATATAGTAATATGTTCCGTTAGGGACTTTTCCAGCAGCTCCAATTGATGCGCTACTAGTCGTACCATTCCAATCATTTTGGTAATTGTCAGATTCGTACACTAAAGCTCCCCATCTGTTAAATATTTTTACGTCATAAATAAATCCACATAATTCAATACCTGAAATCTCAAAATATTCATTATAAGCATCACCATTAGGAGTTACGGCTTTAGATATTGTAATATCGTTTTCTCCACAAGGCAGTACCACACAATCTGCATGTACATTCATAGTAACTTCGGTAATACTTATACAACCTTCATCGGTAGTTGTATATCTGAACTTATAATCAATTCCACCACTTTCTGGCAAGAAATCTAAGCTAAGTTCTAGATTAGAAGGATCGAATACACTACCAGTCAATGTAGCGGTCGTATCACCCTCTAAAAGTTCCCAAGTACCATTAGTATTAAGACCATCGGCTAATAAATTATTCATATTAATAGCGCCTTCATCATAACACCAGTCTGGTGCAACGACTTCGGTAACAACTTCGTCTAGCGAGACAAAAAGTGTTTGTGTATAAACTTCTTCATTGTCGCATTCGTCTCTAACTGTCCAAGTTCTAACAATCTCATAATCTGCAAATACGTTTTCATCAAATGAGTTTGTTTCGTTAAATACAACAATAATATTGGTTGAACAGTTATCGCTAAAGGTTAACTCTGGTGCGTCAGGTATATCGGTACAACTCACATTTAAGGTTGCTTCAAAAGTTGTTGTTGGCACAGGAGCTGTTGTATCTTCAACTGTTATAACTTGTGTATGCGTTGCTGTTAAACCACATTCATCGGTAGCTGTCCAGGTACGCATTATTATATAATTGTTAGGACAATTACCATTTGTTTTAACATCTTCAACAGTTACGGTAGCATCGCCACAATTGTCTGTTGCGGTTAATGTTTCTGCATCTGGTATAGCATCACATTCAACAGTTGCAGTAGTTGCTGGAAGTGTTCCTTCAAAAGTTGGAGGTGTTGTATCTTGTACTGTAATAATTTGTGTATGCGTTGTTGTTAAACCGCATTCATCCGTAGCCGTCCAAGTACGTGCTATGGTATAATTGTTAGGACAATTTCCGTCTGTTCTAACATCATCAACTGTTACAGTTGCAGAACCACAGGTATCTGTAGCTGTTAAAGTTTCAGCATCTGGAACAGCATCACATTCAACAACTTTGACAAGATCAGGAAGTATCCCTTCAAAAGCAGGAGGTGTTGTGTCTTGAACTGTTATTGTTTGAATATGTGTGTTGGTTAACCCACATTCGTCAGTAGCGGTGTAAGTACGTGTAATAGTATAGTTATTAGCACAATTTCCATCAGTTCTAACATCATCAACCGTTACAGTTGCAGAACCACAATTATCTGTAGCTGTTAAAGTTTCAGCATCTGGAACTCCACTACATTCAACAGTTATATTTCCAGGAAGTGTTGTTTGCTCAAATTCTGGAGCAGTTGTATCTGATGTTGAAATTATTTGGTCGGCATTTGCTTCATTTCCACAGGCATCCGTAGCTGTCCAAGTACGTGTAATTGTAAACGTTCCAGGGCATGCACCATCTGTTCTAACATCTACAAAAGTAATGATAGGATTTGCATCGCAATTATCTGTTGCAGTTGCTGTACCAAAAGCTATTGGTGTTAGATTATCACTACATTCTGCTGTTTGGTTAGCTGGTAGTGTAAGGACCGGAGGTATTGTATCATCAATTATAATTGTTTGGATTACATTGATCGTATTCCCACAATCATCCGTAATACTATACGTTCTAATAATCGTTTCAGCACAAGTATTATTGTCAGAAACATCCGAGACAAAAGCCACAACAGGGCTGGAGGTACAATTATCCGCCTCATCGGTAACAACAGTTATATCTGGCGTTGGAACATCAGCCAAGCACTCTACAGTAATATTGGCAGGGTTCGAAGCTGTCGGCAATGTGGTGTCGCTGACATTGATTATTTGAGTGGCAGTTGCCGTATTGTTGCAGGCATCTGT
>NZ_JABBHF010000017.1 GCF_012910715.1 Flavivirga algicola | reverse complement strand
ACTGAAATTGAGCAAACAATTTTTCTTGGTAATCTTTCTTGCCTTGCATATAACAAAATACGAATTTTATCTATCTTTAGCATGATTTTGTGCAACAGACACAATGGGTACAAGAAGGCTTGTAAAAATAGTTTGAAGTCATGAAAATCAAAAATCTCGAAGTTGTACCTGACTCGGCTCTTTTGTAAGATAGCTTATCTTTCTGATTTTTCGATTTCATGCATAAAGCTCATGGAAAGTTCATCTAAAAATCGGGTTCTACTTTTTTTTCTGGATTTGATTTCGGAATGTATTTTATAAAAATCGCCTAAATCAAAATTGAAGAGTTTTTGAAATGCCATGACAATTTCTCTTTTATCTGTATTTCCATTATTGATGACTCGACTGTAATAAAGAGCATATATGAGCTCAGTAAGTGCAGTTTTGCTTGAAGTCCATTTTAAATTATACTGTTTAACTAAGTCATCTATGTTTATTTTTTGTTCTTGCTTTTCAAATCGGGCTTCCAAATATTTAATAAAACGTTTATAGGCATTTAGTTTACCTAATAGAATATCATGTGATGTATTAAATTCTATTTCTAAAGTATAATCCTGTATAGGGATAATTTTTATTTCATTATTGTACAGTCTAGTAAAATACCATGAGTCTAAATGATTGTGATTTTGTTCTATATAGTTAATAAAATCTAAATGTCTTGCAAAGAAGGTTTGTATTTTATGTTTTGATTTTGTGATGAATTTTTGCTGTTTCTTTTTTCCTATTTTGGGATAATGTATTTCAAAATTGTAACATTCTAAATGATAAATGAGGCTTTTTAAAGGTATTTGTTTAGTGTTTTTAAAGAATTGAACTTCATCACCTATAGAATTAAAGCTATTTTTAGATACTTCTTTTTTAAGATTTGAAAGCACCTTTCGACTTAGTAAAATAACTTTTCTGGATTGTCGTATAGCATCATATTCAAATTGCTCTATGTCTTGTAATTGTCTTTTAAATTCACTTATAATTGAGAGAGTTTCCATTTTATATTTTCCACTTAACAAATAAGGCTTTATATAGATTTGCCATGATTTGTTTAAACCTATTCTTTTTTGTTAAAATTCGTTATAAAATGAAGTTTTAAAAAACAGTCTCTCCCAAGATTTATAAATACAACCTCTTGATTTATAAAATTCTATAGAAAAATTTACTTTTTGTATTTTACAAAAAAATGGAGAATATCAGAATGATACTGATTTACCCATTTTAATTAATATCTTAACCCCTTTATTTTAACTGATAATCAGGATGTCCTGTTTGCCAGAAAATAAATGAGAAGATATTCGCCCAATCTTTGTATATTTTAAGTTCATTTGAGTTATCTCCATGCCCAGTTTCATAATCTGCTAACAATAAAACAGGATTTTTAAGTTTATCATTATTTTGTAATCTAGCAACAAATTTACCTGACATCCAAGGCTGAACTTGAGGATCGTTCATACCTGTAGTCAAATAAACCGCAGGATAATCCTCATCATTCTTGAGATTCAAATATGGATCCATGTTAATTAAAGACAAACATTCCAAAGAATCTTTTGCAGATCCAAACTCTTCAGAATTTGTACCTGCGGAACCGATAACCTCACTTCTAAAAGGATTTAAGTAACCATATTGAGAAATAACAACCTTAAAAAGGTCTGGGCGTTCAATCATTGCTCTTCCGACTGTTATTCCTCCTGCACTTGCGCCATATAGTGCTATATTTTCTTTAATTGTTAATTTTTCTTTCAAAAGATATTCAGAACAAGAAATCAAGTCTTTCCACGAATTAGATTTAGTAGTTTTATATCCTCCCTTATGCCATTTATCACCTTTTTCTCCTCCACCTCTAACATGAGCAATAGCATAGATACCTCCTTTTTTGATAAAACTTAACATTAAACTCGAAAAATATGGACTTTCAATATCTCCATACGCTCCATAACTGTACAAAAAAACAGGAGCTTTATGATTTTTATCAAAATCAGTATTTCTAATGATTGATAGAGGAATTTCTTCTCCATCATGAGCTTTAACAAGTACCTCTTCAGCAATTATATTATTAAATTCAGGATATTCTACACTTGAGGATAGACTATATTTTGAAAATGTATTCGATTTGATATCATAAAAATATTCGATATAGGGACTTGTCCACCCTTCGATAGCTACCCACAATTCACTAGAATATGGTGATTTATTATTTAAAGTTATTCTACCTGCCTTTTTTGGGGTTTTTAATTTTTCTTCATTCCCATCAACCAATTTATATAAATTGGCATCTACTCCATGTTTTAGAGTTGAATAAAATATGGCATCTTTAGTTATTTCAAAATCATCGATAACTTCTTCTGACTTTTCACTTACTAAGGTAACTGCCTCATCAAAATTTAATTCTGAGGTCTTAACTGACATTATTTTTTTATTGTCAGCATCTTTAGCTGATAAAAAAATGAAGTCATTATCAACAAAATATCCTTTTTGAGTTAAAACTTTGTCTTTTTTATCATACAAAGGTTTCCAATCATAGTTTCCAGATTTTATATCTGAAATATTAGCATAATATGCTTTCCAATAATTATCTACTTCTGAAAGGTAACCTATGATGTATTTATCTTTTTCGGAATGAATTTTAGTAGTAGGGTAAAGCGTTTCAGAAATATTTAATTTAGGATGTGTTTTATTACCAAAAATATAATCAACCTTACCATTTTTATCTTTTAGCAAATGCAAAACAGATTGAGAGTTTCGCTTAAATTTTGGATTGGTTATGTCAGTATCTTGAAACCTTAAGTAAGTAAATCCAGAGTTATCAGGTAACCAATTAACTCCTAAAAAACTAGTTGGCCAAGCATTAGCCAAAATCTGTGGCAGTAATTTTTCATTAGTAACGTCTAATACCACTAATTCAGATAAGTCCCTCCCTGAATAAGTAAGTGAAACGGTTACATATTTACCATCCCAACTTGGTTTGATATAATTTATGACGTAATCATTTCTATCATTAATATTTAATTTCTTAGGATCTAATAGAATAACAGTATCAGATTGCAAGTTTTCTTTATAAAATAGTTTATAATAACTTTCATCTGCTTCTTTCTTTAGAAAAAAGTATTTATCATTAGGAGTAACATTAACCCTTCTTATACTAAAAGATTTTCTACTACTTATTTCGTATAGTTCTTTAGTTAAATTATCTCTTCCTGAGATACTATCTAAAATTGATTTAGCAAAATTATTTTGATTTCTATACCAGCTATCAACCAATGAGTCCTTTGTATCTTCTAAATTTCTATAGATGTCATTTACATTTGCACCAAAATATTTTTCCAAAGCTGGTTTTTCCTCAATTTTTAGAGTCAAATATTTTTTATCAAAATTATTTTTTTCAGTACAAGCTACTGTAGAAAATATAGTCAATATAAATAACAGTCTTTTCATATTTTTTAAATTATTTAATCTCTTAAAAGGCTTTTAAATTCCTTTAAGGGATGTAAAGGAAATGATTAAGAAATAATTTTATCCAGCACTAGGTACTTTTAATTTCTTTCTATCTATTGGATCATCAGTTCCACCTATTACTAGTTTAGAATTGTTTAATTTAAATTTAGAAAAATCTCCTAGACTTTTGATGATTTGTTTTTTGTTTTTTTTCATTTTTTTAAAAATTTAATTAGTTATCAAACTTACATCAAAATTCTTCAAACCATCAATGTAACAACCTGATTAATCTCTTAATTTATAAATTTAGACTATTAAATTTATAGTTTTTTTGATGTTTGGTTAAGTTGCTTTATAAAATATGAAGGATAAATACCTGTTTTTCTATAAAATGCTTTAGAAAATGATTCTGAGTTATTAAATCCGATTTCTTTTGCCATGGCCATTACTGTATAATTTCTAAATGTTTTGTTATTTTTCAACTCTTTTATAGCGTATTCTATTCTCAAACTACTCAAATAGCTGGAAAAAGATTCCTTTTTGTAATGATTTATAACTTTAGATAAATAGGCAGTGTTAGTCTTAAATTCTTTGGACAATTTATTCAAAGTAATATCATTTTTTGTAAAATAATCTTTAGATTCAAAAAATTCTAATTGCTTCAAAATATTAGATATTACTTCGTTAGAAATCCCAATTTCATTATTTTCATTATTTAATGTGTTTTTTTGGAGCTTATGATTATTTTTTTTCTGTTGGTTAATAATTTCATTAAATCTCTTTTTATATCGTTTCTGTTTTCTATAAAAGTTTAACAATAAAAAAGTAAAAAACAATGTTGTTATGATTGCAGTATATATTATCCCTTTATTATTTAATTTATACTTAATTAATTCTTTTTCTAATTTAACCTTTTCGTTTTTAAGTTTAGGAACTTCATAATTTTTAATAATCCCATCATTAATATTTTTGAAATCAATGTCCAGTATACTATCTATTTCTATCAATTTGTTAACTGAATTCAATTGCTCTTTTTCAGTTCCATTTTGAGAATAATAATCAAACATTGATTTATACACATCTCTTAATTCAAGAAAAGAAACATTATTTTTTTTATATATTGAATCGATTTTTTCAAAATATTGAATCGATTTTTGTTCATCATTCTTTTGAAAAACTTTAGCTTTATAATACATACAAATTGCCAGACTAGTATTGTCTAACATTGATTCTACTTTGTTTAAGCTATCCAAAGCTTTGGAATTATCCTGTTTATAATAAAAAGAAATAGCACTATTTAATAAAAAACGACTATACATTTCATTATCATTATTTAGACTAAGCTTAATTCCTTTAATAGTATATATGAGTGCCGAATCAGTTTTCTTACCTCTTAAATAAGACTTAGACAAGTCATCTAAAACTAACAAATAATCAGCTTTATTTTTTATTTTAAACTCTGGTTTAGATTCAAAATAAGAATATTGATTTTTAAAAATTTTTATAGCTTCGTTATAATTTCCCGAATTATAATGCATTCCTCCTATGAATTGCTGTATTTCAATTTGTTGATTTATGTTATTTCGTTTTAAGGCATAGTTATAAGCTGCTAAATAATCATCTAATGCCTTTTTATCTTCTCCTATTGAATAATGATGATACCCTCTTATCATATATCCTAAAGCAGGGAACTTTTCATTTAAATAATCTCTGGTCAAAAAAAGAACACTATCTGAATATTTTACGGCTTCTTTATATTCTAAAATATACGACTTATACAAATAAGCACTAGCTAAGTTAAAAGTATCCTTTTCCACTTTAGCTTTATTTATCCATACGTCAACATAGATTGAGGCTAACTTAGGATCATGTTGATTTTTAAAAAATTTCTTTTCTAGGTATTTATAAGTTTTACCTTTTAATGAATCCTTTCTATAACCTTGACAATTAGCAGAGTTACAAATTAAGATCGTAAAAAGTACAGAAAACCAACTAGAGAATAGATTCATAACATTTTTGTAAGCCCAAATTTACAAATTTAGACTCTAAATTTATAAAAACAGAGAAACTTAGTTTGCAAAAACCTTACATACGTTGCAGATTTGACCTGTCCTAAAACTTGTACAGATATGAATCGTTTTGGGATAACTATTAATTAGCTTTTAATTTTTATTAAATCCATTTGGCCAAGTCTAACTATGAAAGAAATATTTTCCTTCCCTGAAATCAGAAAACACATATTGAAGCATTCCAGCCGTAAAACATTACAAGTAATCACCTGATTAAAACATATCTATTTACACTAATACTTATTCAAAAATATTTTATGAAAGCAATAAAAAATTTGTGGTTTATTCTTCTATATATAAACTTTCAGTCAATTTATTCTCAAAATCTTTTAAACACCAACACATGGACAGTTGGTTCAGGCAGTGTGACTGGATTTAGCCAAAATGGTTCAACAACTGAAAACATTAGAGAATTAGGAAGAAACCACGTAGGAGAAAATGTTATTCTATGGAAAGCAATTCCTGATGCCTCTAGTAATGCTGATGGTGGCTGGAATTCAAGCTACCATAATATAAATAATGCTAGAGATTATCGATTCAGCGTTTGGATAAAAAAGACGAATTCTAAATCAGGTAATACGTATTTTGGATGCCAACAATGGCAACCTGATTCAAGTATTCATGACTACACAATCTTAAATTTTGATAATATTGCTATTAGAAATCCTTATTTTTTTGTTGGCGATTTACCCAAACTCGATAGATGGTATCTGTTAGTTGGTTTCATTCGAAGTAAAAACTTTCCTTTTGGTTTTAATGAAGGGGGAATATATGATGGCTTAACTGGTGAAAAAGTACTGAGTACAACTGATTTTAAGTTTAGCCCATCTACCACTCGTTTAAGACATAGAGCTTATTTATATTACGATACTAATACTGCGGATAGGCAATACTTTTATAAACCTAGATTGGAACAAGTCAATCATAGTATTATGCCTTCAGTAAATGACTTATTAAGTTTAAACCCAGATTCTCAACTAACTTTTACTTACGATACTGCAGGAAATCAAACGGAACGTTTTTACTGTCCAGATGCATGTGGTTCAGCAGGAAAAAAAACCAACAAAAAAGAAACAGACGAGATAGTGGAGTCTATAGAACCTGAAGTTGTTAATTTTGAAGAACAACTATCTATCTTTCCAAACCCAACCAAAGGTTTTGTGTCTATAAATATAGGAGTTTCACTACTTAAAAAAATATCTTCAGTAAACGTTTATAGCTCAAATTCTTCATTGATTAGAACATTAAAAGTTAACTCTCAAGACTTAAAAGTTGATTTAACGGATATGCCTTCTGGAATTTATTTTCTTCATATACATATGAATGATGGAAGCAACAGTATTACAAAAAAAATAATCAAAAACTAATAAATTAAAGGGGAATGCAATTAAAAAAATACTTTTTAGGTTTTATATTAACAATCACAAGTTTTTTAGGTTTTTCACAGACACCTAATAATTTATTGGAAGATCCATCAAATACAGTTAAGATGGATTATGAAAAAATTGTCATTAAAAAAAATGATAAAGCAAAGCTTCAAACCCAACTATCAAAAAGTACTCAATCAAAATCAGCAAGCCAATTAACACCAAGACTACCAGATCCATCAATCCCATGTAGGATTGACCCAGATACTGGAGAATGTGTTGAAGAGGTTCTCCCTATTCCTTGTATAGATTGTGATGGGATTTGTGATACTACAACAGGAGAGTGTATTGAAAGAGTAGACCCTCCAGGTGGAGGAACAGCATCTTCTGCAACCGCAGGAACTACTCCTGGTTTATTTAATGTTTCATTAAACGGAGCTGCGAATTATGCAGTTCCCATTAGCTTGCCTCCAGGTATTAAAGACGTTGCTCCAAATATAAGTCTCGCCTTTAGTAGTCAATCTGCTAATGGTTTGGCAGGATGGGGTTGGAATATTGCTGGCTTATCAACAATTACAAGAATTCCTTCTACATTACAACATGATGGAATAATAGATGCTGTAGATTTTGACTCTTATGACAGGTATGCGCTGGACGGTCAACGATTATTGCGTAAAAGTGGCACATATGGAGCAGCAAATTCTGAATATCAAACAGAAAATTATTCAAATTTAAAAATAAGAGCATATGGAACACATCCTTATGGTGCTTCATATGGACCTTCTTATTTTATTGTATTCTATCCTGATGGAACAAGAGCCTATTATAATAGTATAGGTTCTTCTCGCTTAGAATGGGTTTTACACAAAAGACAAGACCCACAGGGAAATTACGTTCAATATGATTATTTGCAGAGTAATGGTTTACTTCGTATTAACACAATTAAATATGGAGCGAGAGCAAGTGCTACTTCCCCAAATGAAATAAAGTTCTACTACAAGACCAGAACACGTCCTGAACTATCATACATTAACGGTAATTCTTTCAAAAGAACAAATATACTCGATCGCATTGAGGTCAAAGGAGGCGGGCAGCTTTACCGCAAATATCAACTCACACATAGCACTACATCTTTAGGATACCAAAGAATAACTTCTATAAGGGAATACAATAGATTGAATCAATCATTCCCTGCTATTTCTTTTTCATATGATTACTCCTCTAGTGGAGTTTCCAGAAATGGTAATTCATTAACAATATATCCTGGAATTGATTATCGAAATGATGCCATGACAGCTGGAGAATTTGATGGTGATGGAAAAATGGACATCATCACATATAACAAAGATTCCAGAAATAAGCTTAATGTATTCATGGATATGTTTAGCAACCAAAATGTTAGTATTGGCTATTCTGTTAATACCGAAAAATTTGATGGCGTTTTTGCGAGTACTATTTTGTCTTGGAATGGAAAAATTTTGCAGCAACAAGGAGTTACCACCGCAAGTGAAACAATAAATAGCTCTAATTCTACAGTACGTTTTAGAACATTTGCAATGGCTGCCTATGGAGCTGTTTTTCAATATGATAAAAATGTTAATTTCCCGATAGGACCAGCACCTTTTGGTACTGGTGCATCAAGTTGTTCACAGCCAGAAGATAGAAAAATAGAAAAAGTCTATATAAATGGAGATTTTAATGGAGATGGTTTAACCGATGTATTGGCTATTCCTAAAAAATACTACAGAAAATTTTATGGCATGAGAAGAAACTGTAACTTCTCATCCAATTCCAATGTCTCACAAGGAAATTCTGAAGTTTATTTTATTAATTTAAAACGTACCGCAAGTACAAGTGCTTTAAATATTGGTTCATTAGCCAATCGCATTGAAGATAGTAAGGATAAATTGTATGGCGTAGATTTTGACGGAGATGGTAAGACTGACCTAATGCATATTCGTGACGGATCGGTAAGAGTTTATTCCTTAAACACGTCTAACAATCAATTAGTACAAATTGCATATTTATCCAATAGCTACATTGATCAAGATAAACCAATTCTTTTGGGAGATTATAATGGAGACGGAAAAACAGACTTCACTATTCCGTCTTCTAACAATAGTTCAACTTGGCGATTCTTTCTATCTAGAGGAAATAGTGTTTATTACTATTCAAAAAATATAGGAGTTACTTATACAGAAAATTACGTACACAACGGAACTCGCAATGTAAATGGTGTTAGCATGAGTAACCCTTTATATGAGTATCACTATATCGCTCAAGACTATAATGGAGATGGAAAAACAGACATCCTAAAACACGAAGTAATATCTCCATATTCTTCAATAACCCAAGTTAGTGATAGAATACAATTGTATGCAAATAAACATAATACCTCCGATAGCACACCTACATTCTCTTTAGTTACAAATTCCGTAAGAACAAATAATGGATTAAGTAAATTTGGTATTCCAATTTTTTTAGGAGCTAACCTTTCTAATAATGCACACCCTGAATATGCATATATTGTAGCTAACGATGTTTACACTTATGAGTTTAACCAGGACCATAAAAAAGATATCTCTTTAAAAAGAATTACTAATGATGGTCTGGTTACGGACATTTTTTATGAGAGATTAAATTCAAGATATGGCTCAGACACTTATTCATTCGACTACAATGAAAACTATCCATATGTAAACGTCAATATAGCTCCTTCTTTAAGAGTCGTAAAAGAAGCTAAAAATACTGGATCTGGTTATACCCAAAGGCAACTATATCAGTATACGGGTGCAGTTTCTCATGCGCAAGGGTTAGGTTTCTTAGGCTTTAAAGTGGTAAAAAAATCCAATTGGTTTGGGACTGACGTTGGGCAACTTTGGAATATATCTAAACATGATATGCAAAAAAGAGGGGCTATTAAACAACAATGGGTTGCTACTTATGCATCCGACTCTCCCCCTTCAAGTTTTGTAACAAAATCTGATTATACATATTCAACACAAACGCTTTCTAATAAGGTATTTATCAATATCCCAACTCGTATTGTAAAAACAGATGGTTTACAAAGTATTAGTTCAACCGAAAACTACACTTATGATGGATATAAAAATCCTTTATCAATAAGCACTACTTTTTCTGGAGGTTCAAAAACCGTAACTTACCAATATGCTAATAACCCCTCCTCAACTAGTCAATATTATCATATAGGAAGACCTACAAAAAAGATTGAAACAAGCGTTATTGGAGGAAACTCTTTTAGTGTAGAGACTCAATATACTTACAGTAATAACCTGCTTACACAAACTAGGAAGAAAGGTGCTGGCACACCTTGGTTAACTGAAAATTTCCTATACGATGCTTTTGGTAATAATACTCGAAAAACTATTAGTGGTAGCGGCATTACCAGTCGTATTGAGTATTTTAAGTACGATTCTAGCGGTCGTTTTATGATAGAAAACACTGATGTACTTGGGTTGAAAACAAAATATACTTTCAATACTAGTACAGGTACTCCCCTTACAAAAATAAACCCCTATAACCAGACGACTAGATTTGCTTACGATGAATGGCAAAGATTACTCAAAGAAACTGATTACTTAGGAAAAGAGACTAATTATTCATATAACAGAGAGAATGTATCGGGGATTGGTTCGTGCCTTACTACTAGTATTGATTACCCTGAAGGAAAAGACACAAAAGCATTTTATAATAGTTTTGGATGGGAGGTCCAAAATCAAATATTAGGTCTTAATAATAAATGGAGAACAAAACGATTTGAGTTTGATGCTATAGGACGTCAAATTAGAGAAAGTGAGCCATATTTCAATGGAGGTAATCCTACTCAATGGAACCAAGTTTATTATGACCAGTATGGCCGTCAAATATCCCAATCACTCTACACGGGAAAAACTATTAATATTAGCTATAGTGGACTTTCCTCAACTGTAAATGACGGTACAAAATCCATAACGACTACTAAAGATGCTTTAGGCAATATAACTAAACTACAAGATATTGGTGGAACCATTAATTATCAATATTATGGTAATGGCGTTATGAAATCTGCTAATTATGGTAGCCATACTGTTACTACAACTATTGATGGTTGGGGAAGAAAAGCATCTTTATCAGATCCATCGGCAGGTACTTACACATACACTTATAATATTTTAGGAGAAGTTACCAAGGAGACAACTCCAAAAGGTTTTACAGAATATACTTATGATAACTACGGTAGAATATCCAATAAAAAAATATCTGGAGACAATACTAATACTAATATCAATTATACTTTTAATGCCACCTCTAAATTATTAGAAAAAATTAGTGGCACTGCTCAAGGAAGAGCTTATGTATATGACTATTTCTATGATTCTAATAAGAGACTTAATAAAGTAAAAGAATCAAATGGGGGATCTGCAGCTTTTGAAAAACAAATGAGCTACGATAGCTTTGGTAGAGTTTCTTCCAATACTTTTATAAGCTCTCGTTCAGGTGTCAGTAGCACTGTCAAAGTCAAAAATATTTATGACCCAGCAGGAATTCAGAAAGAAATTAGAGACTTTAATTCAAATAATCTTCTATGGAAATTAAATAATGAGGATGCACGTGGAAATATATTAGAGGTTGATTTAGGAAATGGCATAACAAAAGCTAGACAATATGACCAATATGGTTTCTTGACTAACATTACAGATAAAGACGATTCTAGTGGAGGTGCTCAAGCCCTAAAAATGGATTATAGTTTTGATGCTTCACGAGGTATTTTAAACAGTCGAAAAAACTACGCTTTTAATAATTGGGATGAAAGTTTCACTCATGATAATTTAGATAGATTAACACAAATCAGTGGTGCAACTTCACATACCAAATCGTATGACGGAAGGGGTCGAATTACAAATAATTCTTTTGTTGGAGATTATAGCTATGACAACAATTCTATTTATCAATTGGATAATATAGATCTAAACAATCAAGGAGATTTATATTACCAACAGCATAGTCTGCAACAAATAACCTATAATGCATACAAAAAGCCTGTAGAAATATACGAAAAAGACAAAGGGCGGGTAACATTTGAATATGGTCCCATGCAAAATAGAACTGTTGCTTTGTATGGTGGTACAGAAGTAGATAAATACTCAAGGCAATACCGCAAAATATATTCTAGTATTATGCCAGTTGAAATCATAGATGATACTGAAAATAATGCGATTAAAATAATTACATATATTGGAGGAGATGCTTACTCAGCTCCAATCACCCATATCAAGCAATCTGGACGAGAACCTATTGATGGATACCACTATTTACATCGTGATTATTTAGGAAGTATTTTAGCCATAACAGATGCAAATGGAATAGTTAAAGAGCAACGACAATTTGGAGCTTGGGGTGCAACGGATAAGTTTATTGATTCTCAAGGCAATACCTATTTTAACCATACTTCTTTAGTAGGCAGAGGCTTTACAGGTCATGAGCATTTCTTTGAGGTCTCATTGATACATATGAATGGTCGTATGTATGATGCTCAATTAGGACGTTTCTTATCTCCTGATAATTATATACAGGAGCCTTACAATACTCAAAGCTTCAATCGTTACAGTTATGTATGGAATAACCCTTTAGTTCTTAATGATCCAAATGGAGAATTTATCATAACTGCTTTAATAGGTGCAGTAGTTGGCGTACTAACAAATGGTATTATTAATACAATAAATGGAGAAGGTTTCTTCGTAGGAGCAGGAAAAGCTGCATTATTTGGTGCTATTGGAGGAGCCGCCAGTTTTGGAATTGGTGAATTGGCTGGTGCAATTTCTTCAAGCTTAACAAGTTCTGGAGTTACAGCCGCAACAGCATCCATAATAACAACAGGGTTTCAAATAACTGCACATGCTATTTTGGGTGGAACAATGTCAGCTGTTCAAGGAGGAAAATTTGGAGCTGGTGCCCTATCTGGCGCATTTGGTTCTGCTTTGGGAGGAGCTACTAACAAATGGCTAAGTAAAGCTAGTAACTTTTTAAGAGCTGTTGGCACAACATTTTCTGGTGCTATGTCTGGTGGATTCGGTAGTGTAATTGCAGGTGGAAATTTTTGGCAAGGGTTTAGAAATGGAGCTATTAGCGCTGGTTTAAACCATGTCGCACATACGATATCTCATAAAATCGAGATAGAAAAGATTATTAAAGAATATGAGGCTAACGAAAAACGAATGATTGACAATACTATAAAAATTAGTGCTTTACAAAATTTCACAGAAATGGGGCAACTAAGAAAGCTTATTGAAGCATATGCCTCGACATGGGCAGATACGGCTGAAACTAGTAGTGTTGACACTATTTGGTCAGAAGTTGAGGCTGCAATGCTTGCATTAGGTGTTGGAGCCAGTGCAGCTTCAGGTGGTTATAGTGATACTATTGCAGGAATCGTAATGACCAGATATATGGCCGAAAACTTCTATCTAACCGCTGTAAATTCAAGTTACAAACCATTAATTGTTAAATACGCCCCTCATTATGCTTTAAATCATAGTATGATGACATATGAGCAAGAACAAAATTATTATAGAGAATGTAATTGTGGTGGCGGTTTTGGCGGCGGCGGTGCTGGTGGTCGATGGTAAAAAATAATCATATATAAACTATACATCATGGAAACAATTCTTTACGCAATTATTATTGCGATTTCAGGTAATTTTACAACAGACATTGAAGTCTCTAAGGAAGAAACCAAATATAAAATGACCGCTACTGCTGCCTCAAAAAAGAAAGGTGGAAAATTTAACGGTAGTGGAGCTTCTGGTAGCTGGTAAAACTTTTAAATCATTAAACATTAGAATGAACTTTTATAAGTTTTAAAACTTATAAAAGTTCATCTAAAAAATTTACATACCTTAGTATTATAAATAATAAACTTACTTAAAAATGAGACGGCTTTTTTTATATCTAGTAATCTTCTTAACACTTATTTCGTGTAAAAAAAATGAAAATTCTAAGCATGAAAACTCTAAAGTCGAAATTATTTTTAGTGAAGATATTAATAAATATAATTACTTAGACAAACCGCATGATTTAATGTTTGTTTATGATTTTGACACACTCTTTTTAAAGAATCAATTAGATAATTTAAAAGATAATATCCTTAAACTAAAAGAAGATCAAAATCTTACTTTCATTGTCGTAACTGACGCTAAACCAAAAAAGAAAACCATAGTTGAAAGTGCTAAAATTACAAATGGCATATTCAATTCCAAATATAATTTGGACAAGGTAGTAACGTTTAAAATTAGTAAAGCTTCGAGAGAAGTTGGAATTGCTTATTCTAGAAACTTAGAATCCAAACTTAACGATAGTATATGCAATATGGTCATTAAAGATATTTTAGTCCCAAGTTTCAAAAACAAGGAATATTATAATGGAGTAAATTTATCTATTAATTCTTTAGTTAATTATATTAATTCAAATTGATGTGCTAGATTTTATTGTAGTGATTTATGACTTAATTAAAAGTATCAAATATATACGCAAGGATAAGAAGCGTAAAAAAACTAGATCCAAAAAAAATAAATAGACTTCTTATCATCAATTAAGCAATCCCAAAAGTATTCTAAAAATGAAAGAAACAATATTAGTGACAATGTTTGTCATTTTATCTGCTTGTAGTTCATCTGATGACTCTAATAAACCGAATGATAACAATTCAAATTTTTTAATTGAATTAACTGGAAAAGCCACAAATGTAATTGATGAAACCATTGCTGTTGATATCAAAGGGAATGAAAATATCATGACCTTACAGGCTTCTCTTGATGATTTTCAGACTACGTTATTAGATCGTACTATTACACCTCTAGGTTTTGGTAGCTCTACAACACTTTATTTTAGTTTTGATAATGTAGGAGAAAAAACTATCTACATAAAAGCAATTAATAACAAAGGGGATGAGACCTTAAAGAGTTTTACAACAAATGTTACAAGAGGCGGTGCTGTTAAAATTAATTCGGTTAAAGTAATTTCCTTTTCCAATATTAATGGTACTTGGGATAGTGAATTTTCAAATAATGATGTTAATCGTTTAGCAGATTTACTATTTAATTTACAAAAACCCGAAGTAGGTATAACTGAAAATACTTTTGGTTTTCAAAATTGGTTTAAGTCTGAAATTAAAGAGAACCAAGGAGACCTTACTTGGGATGTTTCTTCCGAAAACTTGTACCTAGACCCACAATTCTCATTACGTTTTAGTATGGGCGATGATGATGGAGGAGGTATAGCACAAGACATTATGCTAGGTCCTCCTTTTGAAAGAGAAATTACTTTTCAAGAGCATATTGGTAGTAAACCAAATACAATAACTTTGAAAGTGGACGACATAGATTTAGAAGTACAGTTTGCTTTAGAGTGGCCTAATTAAATTGAGTTATTGAAATATAAAATCATTAAAATATTTTTTATAGCCCTACTGCTATCAAATGTTGGTTTCGCACAAAATGAAGCCAACATTTGGTATTTTGGGAATAATGCTGGACTAGATTTTAATAGTGGTAACCCAGTACCTTTATTGGATGGTGCTTTAGATACCGAAGAAGGTTGTGCTACTATTTCAGATAGTAACGGCAACTTACTATTTTATACAGATGGAGTAACTGTGTGGAATAGAAATCATGCTGTAATGTTCAATGGTACAGGTTTAAATGGACATCCATCAAGTACACATTCGGCTATTATTGTTCCGCAACCAAACAATCCGAATATCTACTATATTTTTACCGTAGATGCATTAGAATCTGAAGATACTGTAAACCCTACCCTAAATAAAGGTCTACAATATTCTGAAGTTGATATGTCGTTAGATGGAGGCTTAGGAGGTATAACATCTAATAAAAACATTATACTAAATCAACCTACTACTGAAAAATTAACAGCTGTAAAAAGCTCTTCCTTTGAAGGATATTGGGTGGTTAGCCACAAGTGGAATAGTAATGAGTTTATAGCTCATGTTGTTTCAAATGTAGGTGTTGGTGTTATTCCTGTTGTAAGCAACACTGGAACTGTAGTTAATGATGTCCCATTATTTCCTGGTTTTGCTGTTCCCGCTGGTAGAGGTATTGGACAAATAAAAATATCACCAGATGGCACTAAATTGGCTGTAGCTAGATCTGAAGGTCTGTCTGAAGCACAACTATTTGATTTCGATGCGGCCACAGGTATAGTCTCAAATCCAATTACACTTATTGATTTTAATCCAGATAATGAAGAAGTTTACGGTATAGAGTTCTCTCCTAATAGTAAAATTTTATATATCAGTATAGGAGGTAATGGTGTTTATCAATATAATTTAGAGTCGGGATCTCCAGCTGATATTATTAATTCTCAACTTATTATTACACCACTTCCTAGACCTTACAGCGCTTTACAATTAGCTACTAATGGAAAAATATATGTCGCAAAATTTGGAGACCAGTTAATTGATGTTATTGATAATCCGAATGTAGTAGGGATAGGTTGTAATTATCAATTTGAGCATGTACCATTAGGTGGGAGATTTAGCCAATTTGGATTGCCCCCTTTTATACAATCTTTCTTTATAGTTGGTTTTGAATACGAAAATCTTTGTTTAGGTGAAACCACAGAATTTAAAGCCAATATTTCTCAAGCCTACGATTCCCTTACTTGGGATTTTGGAGATGGTAATACATCAAGCGTTGAGAACCCTGCGTATAACTATTTAAGTGCAGGAGACTATGATGTTACTTTAAGCGTAACTTCTGGAGGGCAAACATCTACCGAAACCAAAACAGTTACCATATATGAACAACCAACAGCTACTCAACCGCAAAATATGTTGGTTTGTGACGATGATAATAATGGTTTTTATAATTTCGATTTAACAACTCAAAGTATTGATATTTTAAATGGACAAAGTAACTCAGATTTCAGTGTTACTTATTACGCATCAATGACTGACTATAACAATGGAAACGCTATTTCATCTCCAAGTAGTTACATCAATTCAGGTGCTTATACAGTTCAAAGCATTGTAGCTAGTGTACGTAATATAGGTAACACCGCCTGTGAAGCCACCACAACATTCAACATTGAAGTATTTGAAACTCCCGTGCCAAGTTTAAACGTTCCTAAATTGTCGTTTTGTGATGACACCAGTGTTGGAACAGACGATGATGGCAGGATTCAATTCGATTTAACTCAAAATGAAACCACTATTTTAAATGGACATCTACCTTCAGATTTCATAATTAACTATTATAGGGATTCAGGTCTAACAGACTTTATAAATACACCATCTGCATATCAAAACACCAATAGACAAGAAACGATATACGTGGAGGTAGTAAATAATAGCAATACTAACTGCAAAGCTCAAACTAGTTTTGATATTGAAGTTTTTGAATTACCAACGGTTTCATCAATTGTAGAACTGAAACAGTGTGATGATGACCTTGATGGCTTTAGCTTGTTTAATTTAACAGAGGTATATGCTGAGCTATCAACGAATCATCAAACCGAAACCATTACCTTTTACGAAACACAGGCAGAAGCAGATAATGGTAACAATCCCATAATAAATGAAACGACTTATACCAATCAAACGGTGAGCACCGATGCTATTTGGGCTAGAATAGAGAGCTCAAATGATTGCCATAGAACGGCACAGGTAAATCTTATTGTATCCACTACCCAAATACCTAATACCTATACAAGAAATTTTTATGAATGTGATGATGGTACGGATATAACCGATGGTATTGCTACGTTTGATTTTAGTTTAGTTAATACGGAAATAGAGGCCTTGTTTCCAATAGGACAGCAACTCATTATCAAGTACTATAGAAATCAGGCTGATGCATTATCAGAAACAAATCCGATTGCAGATATTACCAATTACCAAAATATAGGTTATCCTCATGCACAAGATGTTTTTATACGTGTAGATAGTGCCTTAGATAACGACTGCTTAGGTTTAGGTCATCATATTACGCTTCGTGTAGAACAGCAACCTATAGCATATCCTGTTACAATTTCAGAGCAATGTGATGACAATGGTGATGGAATGTATGCTTTTGATACTTCTTTAGTGGAAATGACATTATTAGATGGACAGAATAATGTAATAGTAACCTATACCGATGAAAATGGAGATGCCTTACCAAGTCCATTGCCTAACCCTTTTCTAACGGCAGCGCAAACTATAACGGCTAGGGTCACTAATCCAACATCTCAAGATACAAATGGTGCTTGTTTTGATGAAACTCAAATTACGTTCAATGTAGATGCAGCTGCCGTAGCTTATCCTGTTAATCCGATCGTAGTCTGTGATGATGACCAAGATGGGCAATACCCGTTTGACACTTCTTTGATTGAGATGACCGTTTTAAATGGACAAAGCAGTATGATAGTAAGTTATATAGATGCAAATGGTAATGATTTACCTAGCCCCTTGCCTAATCCATTTTTAAGCGAAACACAAACCATCACTGTAAAAGTAGAAAACCCGCTTAGTAATATATGCTTTGACACTACAACAATTGATTTTGTTGTTGTAGACAAACCTAAACTATTGATGAACGACACTTGGCTTATCTGTGAAAATGATACTGTGGAGATTGTAGCTGATGTAGGATTTGATGAATATCTATGGTCAACAGGTGAAACCTCACAGTCGATTACAGTCGAAAGCGTTGGAAGCTATGAAGTAACGGTTACTAATATTTATAATTCTGTTAGATGTAGTACTCAAAAAACCGTACGTGTGATCAATTCTGGCATCGCTAAAATTACAGATATAGAAATCAAGGACTGGAGTAGAAGTGAAAATGAAATAACCGTTTTTGTTGAAGGAACTGGAGATTATGAATACTCCCTTGATGATGTAACATATCAAGATTCCAACGAATTTAATAATCTTAGCGTTAATGACTATACAGTCTTCGTTAGAGATAAAAATGGTTGTGGCGTTGTATCTGAGGATATTTACTTGATGTATTATCCACACTTTTTTACTCCAAATGGCGATGGTTATAATGATACCTGGCAGATTATAAATGCAGATAAAGAACCATTAAATAAAATTTACATTTATGATAGGTATGGAAAGCTATTAAAGCAATTAAGTCCTACAGGCAGTTGGGATGGTACTTTTAATGGTTCTAAGCTTTCTTCCGATGATTATTGGTTTGTGTTGGAGAAAGAAAACGGGAAAATTTATAAAGGGCACTTTACTCTAAAATTGTAGTCCATTTAAAGTGTTTACAAATTTGCAATAAAAGTATTTCACTCTTTTTAATTGAATTAATGATTTTATATGTTTACTGATTCTTTTTTTTAAGAAAAACTTTACTTTTGACTTTTCGTAGCTATTATTAAAGATGAAATTCCCGCATTACAAACAATATGATAGTAAAGATTGTGGTCCTACCTGCCTAAAAATTATTGCTAAATATTATAAAAAAACCATTCCTCTACAGGAACTGCGGAATCTGGCAGAAACCACACGTTTAGGGAGTAGTTTAATGGGGTTAGGTGAAGCCGCAGAACGTTTGGGTTTTCGTTCTATAGGTATAAAAATTTCTTTAGAAAAACTATTAGAAGTGCCTTTACCATGCATTGTTCACTGGAACAAGAAACATTTTGTGGTGCTGTACAAGATTGAAAAAGAAGTGTTTTGCGTTTCAGATCCTGCACATGGACGTCTTAAATATTCCAAAGAGGAATTTTTAAAGTTCTGGATTGGCAATAATGCTAATGACCAAACAGAAGAAGGCGTAGCATTACTTCTAGAAACCACCCCTAAGTTTTATAGTTCAAACTATGAGGACAAAGAAAAAAGTTTAGGGTTTTCTTTTCTATCCAAATATGTTTTAAAGTATAAAAAATTCATTTGGCAACTAGTTATCGGCCTTATTGCCGCTAGTATTTTACAGCTTATCTTTCCTTTTCTAACACAAAGTATTGTAGATGTTGGTATAAAAAATCAAGACATTCATTTTATCTATTTGATCCTTTTTGCGCAACTAGCCTTATTTATTGGAAAAACAGCTATTGAAATTATAAGGAGTTGGATTCTTTTACATCTAAGTACACGTATTAATATATCTCTGGTTTCAGACTTTTTTATCAAACTCATGAACCTTCCTATAGCGTTTTTTGATTCCCGAATGACTGGGGATATATTACAACGTATCAATGACCATAAGCGAATTGAACAAGTGCTTACTTCATCGTCTTTAAATGTGTTGTTTTCAGTGGTAAATCTAATAGTATTCAGTTTTGTGTTGGCATTTTACAACTTACAGATTTTCGGCATTTTCAGTTTAGGAAGCATTCTGTATTTTCTCTGGATACTCATATTTCTAAAAAAACGTGCTGATTTAGATTATAAACTGTTTTCTGAAGTGAGTCAAGAACAAAGCAAGGTCATTGAACTTATTAATGGCATGCAGGAAATAAAACTTCATAATGCAGAAAAACAAAAACGCTGGAGTTGGGAGTACATTCAGGCAAGACTCTTTAAGGTCTCTATTGATGGTTTAAAATTAGAGCAATACCAAAGTGTAGGTTCTGGGTTTATCAATGAACTAAAAAATATTTTGATCACCATTTTAGCAGCCAAACTAGTCATTGATGGTAATATAACCCTTGGTATGATGTTGGCCATAAGCTATATTGTGGGGCAGTTAAACTCCCCTATTGCACAACTCATCAACTTTATAAAAGAAGTACAAGACGCTAAAATTTCGTTAGAACGTTTATCTGAAATACACACTAAAGAAGATGAAGACAATTCCAGTGACAGCATAAGTGATATCCCTAAAAATAGCAGCCTTAGTTTGCACAATGTATCTTTTAAATATACTGGTGCCGATAAAAAGGTATTAGAACATTTAAATTTGGAAATCCCTTCAAACAAAACAACAGCCATTGTTGGTGTCAGCGGTAGTGGAAAAACAACGCTCATGAAGCTTTTGTTAAAGTTTTATCAGCCTGATGAAGGAGACATAAAAATAGGGCATCATGACCTAAAACATGTGTCTCATAAACATTGGAGAGATTACTGCGGTGTGGTAATGCAAGAAGGGTATATTTTTAGTGATACTATAGCTAACAACATAGCTGTTGGAGAAGATTATATTGATAAAGAGAAGTTGGCTCATGCTGTTGATATAGCAAATATCAAAGATTTTATAGAAAGTTTACCGCTATCTTATAATACAAAAATAGGAATGGAAGGAATCGGTTTAAGCACTGGTCAAAAGCAACGTCTTTTAATAGCAAGAGCTGTATATAAAAATCCTGATTTCTTATTTTTTGATGAAGCCACAAGTGCTTTAGATATCAATAACGAAAAAGTAATCATGGAGAAACTAAATGCGTTTTTCGAACATAAAACAGTGGTAGTTATTGCTCATAGACTAAGTACTGTTAAAGATGTACATCAAATTGTTGTTTTAGACAAAGGACTTATTGTAGAAGCTGGAAACCATAATACCTTGGTTAAGCAAAAAGGACAGTATTACAACTTAGTTAAAAATCAATTGGAGTTAGGGAAATAAATGGCAGATAATAGTTTAGATAATATAGAATTAAGAAGCGAAGAGGTACAGGACATACTTACCAAAGTGCCCAATTGGATGATACGTTGGGGAAGCACTCTGTTCTTTGTCTTAATTATTTTATTACTGCTTATTTCCTGGTTTATTAAATACCCTGACATTATTCCTTCTGAAGCTCTTATAACAACAGAAATCCCCCCTCAAAAAGAGTATGCGAAAATAACGGGGAAACTGGAAATTATTCTAATTAATGACTATGATGAAGTAACAATAAACCAGCCACTAGCAATTATAGAAAACACGGCTAGTTATAAAGATGTTTTTATATTAAAATCTATTATTGACACCTTAAAAATTGACACAAAATCGTTCAAATTTCCTTTTGATAATCTGCCTGTCTTATTTCTAGGCAATATAGATGCTCAATACGCCCTTTTTGAAAATAGTTATATTCAGTATAAACTTAATAAAGAGCTACAACCTTTTTCTAACGAATCGATTGCTAATAAAATTTCTATTTCAGAACTCAAAAGACGGTTGAAAAACTTAGAATCTCAAAAAGCGATCAGTAAAACGGAATTAGAGTTCAAGGCTAAAGACTTAAAACGCAACGAAACCCTCTTTAAAAAAGGAATCATTTCTGAGCAGGATTATGAAAACAAACAATTAGATTATGCCAGAACCAAACGCAATTACCAAAGTTTTGAAGCTTACATATCTCAAATAAAAGAAAACATAAGTAACGCCAATAAAAACTCCAGAGGTACAGAAATAAATAAAGTGAAAGAAGACATGACCTTGCTTAAGAACGTTATTCAGTCTTTCAACCAATTAAAAAAAGCACTTAAGGATTGGGAGCAGCAATACGTACTACAATCAAATATAAATGGTAAGGTATCCTTTTTAAATTACTGGAACGAAAATCAAACCGTAAATCAAGGTGATTTGGTGTTTACCATTATCCCTAGTAAAAGTTCGTCATTTATTGCCAAATTGAAAGCGCCTGCGCAAAATTCAGGAAAGATTAAAGAAGGACAACATGTGAATATAAAATTAGAAAACTATCCAGAAACTGAATTTGGCATGCTCAAGGGGACCGTTAAAAACATCTCCTTATTACCCAATAAGGAAGGGCTGTACGTTATTGATGTTTCATTGCCAAAAAAACTCATGACCACTTATAATAAAGAAATCGACTTCAAACAGGAAATGAGAGGCGCTGCCGAAATTATTACGGAAGATTTACGTTTAATAGAGCGTTTCTTTTATCAGTTTAGAAGTGCTTTTGAGCGTTAAACCAAATACAATATTAGCTTTTATATTTAGTTAATAGGTTCATGATATAAACGTTGTCCCCAAAGTTGTATGCTTCTTTCTGGATAATTATTATCATAAAAAAGTGTATTGAACTCTTCCTCGATTTTTTTAACCGCTTCTCCATCTGTAGTCCTAATTCTAGTTTCATAGTTGTTTTGCGTCCCGTTTCTGGTAAAGTTCAAAGACCCCAAATAAGCAATCCTAATCATTGATGATATACATTTTACTATGAAAATAAGTATAGCTATCATAATAGCTTTTAGGCGAAAAAAAGACCTTAAAAGGGAACAATTGCTTATAGGAATAAGTGAATATTCGTTTATTTTTAATTTTAACAGATAAGAACCAACCTATCAAAACACCTATACTCATTATTAAAGTTATATGTCGAATGGTTTGAACCTCCTTTGCATTGTAAATATGCCAAACGATAAACCCAGCTAATAAAAAGACTAATAGAAAGACAATAAGCCTTGCTGTTTTCATTCGTTTTCTGGTTAAACGTGCTTTTTCATTGGTATGCTTTTGTTGAATGATCAGTTTGTGAATGTTCTTTTCCTTATCCCTTTGATAGTCTTCTATATCATCTGTGGTAATCAATTCTACATAAATGTCTCTATTATGTAAGTTAATCAATTTTTTGATAAGGAAAGGCGCTAGAAAAGGTGATATAATCTTTACAGAACGTGTTGCATTATCAATATCTTGCATCAATTTTTTGCCTACACCTTTACCAATATATGTCGCATTTCGCATTATTATAAAACATATTTCCATGAAATTAATCGACTTTAAGATACACTTTTTTAATGAGTGACAAGCATTTCATTTACTTAAATATCGATCTTATTTCATCATGGATTTTAACAAAGTTTGCTTCTAGATCTTGGGCCGTCATAACTACTGGGGATGGCAATTCTCTTTGTATTTCTGGGCGTTTAAATCGTACCTTTTTATCCTTACCATCAGCAAAGACCACAAACTCACCTTGTTTCAATTTAAAAAAGATTTCCGCCCTCCGTTTAGGCACTTCCCGTTCGCCTTTGGTAACTCGTGCTTCCAATGAAAACCACGTTCCTTTACTTATACTTCTCGTTGGATTTTTGATGATTTCAAAGAACCGCTCATAATATTTTGCGGTGTCGGGATCGTTTACCTTTCCAAAAAATTGATATGACAAATTACTAAGGATGGCCTTGCTAGCCTTTTCACCATAGAGCATATCGTTCTGTATCTTATCTTGCATCACATAGACCGTTGCTATATCATAGCTTCTTAGTGTTACCAGTACACGGTGCATATTCAATAAACGGATGGTAGGAGCTTCCTCCATAAGTATAAATGAAGGCTCTTGATTGCGTATGCTCATTTGTTTGATAACGGTATGGATTACCGTTGCAATTATTGGTGAGTATGCCGACTCATATTGGGGTTTGTTTACAATAGATATCACTGCCGGGTTTGCTTTACTGTTTATGTTAAGTGGTAGTTAATCCGCTGATAGTATCATAAACAGTTTTTTTGAGCTTATTTTTTTGAAGGCGTTGGTCAAGGTTATTTTCAGCACAAGGATAATCAGCATATTTCTCCAAAATCTCCTTAGCTTTATCTAATAACGGTAACCTTACAGGTGTCTTTGATTTTTGATATGTCCCTTATCAAACACATACCCGTTTGTGTTATGGAAAGATTGTACATTGTATCAATTTCGCACTGCTCTAAAAATGGGTAATCAAACTCTTCAAACTTTAGTTCATACAGAGCAAAAGGGTTAATCTTAATCCAACCATGTTTAAAAGCCAAAATAGTATGCTTTTGCATACGTTCAAGATGTTTCATTATCCCATTATTTTTTAAGGGTTGTGATTTTTTTAATGGAGGGCAGGTTCTGAGGTAATTTTCAAATTTGACAACAAAAGAATAATTGATTTGGGTTAAATGTATATCGGTTGAGTTGAATTGCTTTTTGATAAATCGGTCAAGGTATTTCTCTGTTGAACTATAATTCTTTGTAGTTCCTGGAGCTAATTTTCCCAATTCGTTATCTTTATGATAATCCAAAAGATTTTTGAATGTCAAAACAGCCTTGTCTTTTCCTAAATAACGAAGTTTTACAGCTTTTATTCGTGATTTTACCCGTTTTGCTTCAGAATTCCAGTGTTCCTCAAAAATTGCCTCTTTTGTGCTTAAATCAACAGGGATACTGTCTATCCAAATACTTGCATAAATAGGAATCCTTCCATCACTTTTGATTGAGCTCTTTTTCAACCAAAAATGGACATTGAATGTGTGTGTAGTAGTCATTACTTTCGTTTTAAATTGATAAATCAGTTAAACGAAAGCCAAATCGCTCACAAAAGTCAAATACTGAGCGAACACTAAATTTAGAAATTTATTTTCTAAAAACAGGACACGAAATAGGACACTAATGAATATGCTCCCAAATGGAAACAAAAAAAACCAGTAAAATTTTATTTTACTGGTTTTCATTAATTTACATATTAAAAGTTTTCTTTTAATATCCTATCAGTCGGGATGACAGGATTAACTTAAGATTTTCAAACTACTGTTTATCAGCGCTTTAAACATGTAAATTCAGTGCGATTCACCGAACTGTACACTAAAGTCAAAAAGAACAATTTAAAAACAAAAATTATTTGTCTTTGTTAATATAAAGATACAAATTACATAAATAATAATGAACTTTACTCAGCATAAGTTAAATTATTACACAGATGACACGCCGGTGGAATTGTAATGTTTAGTACTTATCACTCTATTTATAAAAAAATGATAACTATAATTCTATATTATATAAAATGATTAATTCAATTCGGAATATTTGTCACCAATAATAAAGCGATTAGATTTAGTAAATATAGCTCTAGCATAATCATGTATATCAAAATCTAGAAACTCTATTGATTCTTTATCGTCTAATTTATCACTATTTAATGTTAAAATGTATTGAAAAGAATCAGGGTTTTCAATTGAATATAAAAAATTTAAACTCCTCAATAATGTATCTTGGTCGACATCAAATATGTTATCATGAACTAAAAAACCAGGGTGTTTGATTTTAGTATACTCGTTTAATAATAGAGACATGTCATAAATAAAAACTTTTGCTCTCTCCACACTATGACTTCCACCATAATCTATTGACATATTAAATTTGACAATATCCTTATATGAATCTCTATTTATGGTAAGGATATCAAAAGCACAACCTCTATTTCCCATTATATACTCATGTATGTCGGAAATGGTACTATTAAAGCTTCTAATCTTTTCTTCATTAGAAACTATCGATTCATCAATTCTTGTGACAAAAGTGGACTTATTAGATTTTAAAGCATTTTTTTGCTTGTTATTTGAATCATAGCTTTTTAATTGTGCTCGAATTACACTAGACTCTTCACTCCTTTGATGATAAATAGATAGACTTTGTTTCAAGTTTTTAAATATTCCTTGTTTATCAAAAACCTGCATTATTCTTGACCTTTCGTCATCTAAAGTCTTTATTTTTTTATTTATTTTTTTATGTTCTGCTATTAATGTTTTTAGTTTTTCATTTACAATATGGTTTTGAAAATTTTCTATTTTTTCTTTAAATTGGTTTACTTGATCAAAAGACTTCTTTAATTGGCCACCTAAACCTTCTTTAAATTGTTCATATATAAATAATACATCAGTCTCATCAATCTTTTGAATTTCAGGAAGTGATCGAATCTTCTGAATACTAAACTTAAGGTATGATTGCTGTGACCTCATTTCGTTTAGTGCTAAATTTATATCCACTAACTCATCTTCTATCGTTTCAAAAGATTCATATGTTTTTAGCTCTTCTAATTCACGCTCTAATTTTTCTAATTCTCCATCCAAAGAATTTACCTCTGCTCTGACGTCGGTTAAACTTGTCATATTATTACGAGTTAAACTCTTTTTTAAATCACTAATAATTCCAGTTAATTTATCAATTTCCTTTATTGTCGATTTTGCTAATCTATATGAAGCAATGTCAAAATCTAACATGTATAAAGTAGGAGTATAATCAGACGGAACACGAGTTTTTGTGTCAAAATAACTTACAATATCTTTGAATTCAGATCTTTCGTCCCTTATTGAAGGGTTAATTAATTCTCTAAATGAAGGGTTGAGATTAATATTTGATTTGTTAGTATAATATAAATCATTTAAATAGTGCAAAGCATTATTTAAATTATCAAAAGTTACTCTATTATCATAAAAAATTATTTCTGGGTTATCATGATTTTTTGGTGTTCTAATAATCGTTAATTCCTTGTTATTTATCACAAGATCTAAACAAATTTGTGTTTCAGGGTTAAGAATAGTTTTTGGTATTTTTAAAACACGACTACCTACTTGACTTCGTAATAAACAAAAGTTCAGAAATTCAATGGACATGGACTTACCTACTCCATTAGTTTTATTTGAAGATGTATCCTTTTCTCCCAAAATGAAGTTCAAACCTTCCTTGAATTCAATGGGTTTCGTGATTTCTGGATAAGTATATAGTTTTTTTAATCTTATCATTTCACATAGATATATGGTTCTTGAAAATCAACAATATCTGTTGCGTAAAGAAACATTAAAGAATAATTTAATTGTTCACCATTCAATAAGTTTTCTTTTTTTAATAAACCTGCAATATCATAAATAGACATTTTTCCTTCTTTTCTTAAGCTTAACTCTTTTAAGATAACATATCCAATATACACTATTGAGTTTTTTATATTTTCATCTTTAGATATTAAATTCATATTAATTAGGAAATACGTTGCATCTAATCAACTGATGTATCAAATAAAATTTTATTGCCATTTCATCAAAAGGCAAGTTTTCTTTTAAAAAGAAAGAATTAAAATATTCACACAAATTTTCTAATGCTTCTTCAGGGTCATTATTACTACTTCTTAAGTATTTGTTACTAACATCTTTTAAGTAAGTCCCAATCTTTCTAATTTGTACAGATGTAATTTCAGAACTATATTCCGCGATCACTAACGCATAGTTATAATCAATATATAATTCTGCGTATAAATTTTTAAGAAAAGTAGCATAATCTTTAAATCTAGTTTCAATTTTTAATTTAGGGTCTGGTTCATCTTCAATTTCAAACTCTCTATGATTATCTTCATCACTAATAATATCAATTAAAGTCATAAACGTTTTAACTTCATTTGGTTTTGAGTTAATTCTGGCATCATAATGTTTTTGTACTAATTCACCATTTAACCATTTTTCAATTTTTTCTAATCTCTCTACATCGTCTATATCCAGAATATTAGAAGTTATGTTGTTTATATCTATAACATCATCTTTCATCTTAAAAGAAAAATCATCATACTCAAGAACATCATCTCTTTCTGTTTTATCTTTTATTATAAGGATTTTTAATTCGTCATAATCTTTAAAAAGCTCTTTGTTATTAAAAGCTTCTGCAGTCTCCTTTATTTTCTTTTTAGAGTTATTCGAAGTGACTTGAATAGCTATTCTCTTTTTTTTATCTGCTAAATCTATTACTGCAGCATTTTGTTCTACAATATTTATATTTTCTAGATTAAGCTCTAAAATATCGTTCAACAATATCTTATAAAATTGTTCTGCATGGACATTAATATCTTGAAGATTTACTTTACTTCTTAACCCAACTTCCGCTTTTAAAACTGCAAAATGGCTTATGATATTAGTAATAATTAATTCTCTATTCCTCATTAATTAGTTGTACAGATAACCCCAGTTTTTTCAATTTTCATTCAGTTCAAATATGCAAAACACATTTAAATTTCATATCAATTTTGCTATAATTATATTATAATTATTTCTATAAAGGGAGAGTCTAAATATACAAAACTGATGAGCAATTACAACACAAAATTGAAATTATAAATTTGCTTCTGCATCAACTAAATTATCCAATAAACTATCGGTTAAATTAGCACCAATTTGAACTAAAACTTTATTTCTTTCATATTGCATTAAATCTAAATCAATTTTACGGCCATGAAACAAATTATCTCTTATTTGCTTAATAATTGCGAATAATGCGCTAAAACTATCACTAGTCCAATTATCTGCATGTTCAATTTCATTTTCATTAATTTCAATCTCATCATCTTCGAATAAATCCGATCGATATTTCAAAAAATATGTTGCTCTTAAAATATTAGGTGTAGGATTAAAATTATTATTTGACGCACCAACAGGTCTTAATTTTGTCAGCTCCTTTGCTATATTTTTAATATTATCAATTTGCCAATAAAATTCAGCATGATTATTGCAGAATCGTTGATCACCATTATTACCAGCGAATTTTCTTTTCCAGTATGATTCTAACCATTCGTAGTTTTCATGGAATCTTCTTCTTATTTCTTTATTTTCTAAATCTACATTTAATCTCTCTATAAAATCATGTATTTCGTATGATATCATAATTGTTCTTTTGGTTTAAAACAAATATAACTAAATCCATTCCACACATATTACGCTTTTACTCAAGCGTCAATTCTTTATCAAAGATTAAGAGCAAAAATTATTTCAAATTATTCATTATAGTAGTCTTCAAAAGGTCATAATTGCTTTACGAATAATTAAGTTACAAGTTTCATATCGTAGATGAAACTTGTAGGGTAAATTTTTTAAAGAAACTCTGGTGTCATCTTTCACTTTTATCTAAAGCTCAAGTTACGTGACACGGTACATTATATAGTAAACTTTATAACGTATCCATGATTTATGTATTTTTGAGTATTCTTCTAAATTTTACAAGTTCCTCTATAGTAAGTTCCAACTTTAAATAATCTTTCCCGAAGTTGCTTTTTACTGGTTTGACCTTATCCAATACATATTCAAAATCGCTTTTAACAGAATTCATTTTATCCTCCAACCTTTCATATCGAATTCTGGGCACCGTAGTTTCCATATCAAATTCCTTTTGATTCTGATCATTAGCAAATTTTCTCTCGACAAACTCAAAGTCTTCTTCAAAGTCATTACTTTCTTGCTTAATTTGTTGGTCAAATAGAGACTGTAACATGGCAACAGTTGGTAGTGTTTGGCTTTTTTCGATATCCTTGATAATAGCAATTATCGCGTTAGTTCTTTTATTAATCTTACCTTCCAATTTAGCAAAGGAATCTCCTAAATGATCCGTTGGCGCAAGACCGTTGAATTCGAAGAACTGAATCATTTGAAGTAAACACATTGATTGAGATACTCCATTATGCTTGCAGAATATTCTATACTTATTAGCAATTGTTGTTTTTATCTTTATCGTCACAAAAGCTTCTTTTTCACGACCTTTATCCATTTTTTTACTAAAAAATTAGCAGTTTTACTTGTCTAAGAGCATTTTTTAGTAAAAACCAAAAATGACCTAAAATTAGAATTTTCAAAAAACTCTTCATTCATGGGGCTTTGCAGAGCAAATCAAATACGTAGCGTTGCGTTAGCACGCTACCCTCTTGCTTTACAAATCTCGCCACGCTTTAGCTTGGCAAAATTTCCAAACAACCTTATTAAAATCAGTTGCCCTTTTACTAGATAACCAGCTTTATAAATGTATTTTTTTTAATGATATAATAAAAACAGGACTTGATTTCAGATGATATGTTTTGGTAGTAAAAAATATTATTTTACAAAAAGTTGAAGTTTGAAACGCCAGATTTCAAAATTGCGTGCTGTAATAATTCATAAACTGCCCTGAACTATTTAAAAGTGGTTTACTTATTATATCCAGAGTGTTTTCCTTTTTTTTTTGATTTTTTAATGGCACTTCCTTTTAGAGTATTTTGATACGAATACATCCTTGAAAATACTTTGATTTACTTTTCATAGTGCCTTCGTTGTTACCTTTTTTTGATGCCCTAGTGATTCAATATTCAGAGTTGATAAGACTTATAAAAAAGAGCGAAGAATGAGCCTGGTTTATGCAGTCGTTCAAAACTGAATATTGTTTTTTTGCCATTAATAAAAGAGTAATAACGAAAGACTTATAACATGGACTAAAACATCTTGTTTTTAAACTAAGTTCTTTGTTGGCAATAGCGGATATCTTATCTATGAAAATGGCAATTCCCTCTATATGTCTTAATGTCACATGGCTTTCCTGCTAATTCCCTACTTCTACATGGAGCACCACATCTATGAGTCTGTCCCCTTCTGTATGCACTATATAATCCCATTCTTGAGAATACTTCTTCCTCAGACATAAATCTTTCGATTTGTTTATCAGAACCATTCTTTGATTTAACAATAATAATTCCATCTATATCAAGGAATAATGATTTATTTTTAAATTCTTGTTTTTTTTGTTTCGATGAATATTGGTAAAGAAATTCTTCATCTTTTCGGTTGATTGCATCGATGACATCTTTATCAAGACCAATAAAAATTTTAGTTTTTCCTATTTTTTTAGTTAGTGACTTAAAATAACCTTTTGCCGTTCTAGCACTGGAATTTAAATTTTCAATATTGCCTTTTATTAATCTATAATCGAAATATTCTCCTAAATACTCATTGCCTTCAAAAAGATATTTACCAAAAAATTTATTTTCATTTATCTGAACCTTATCTAAAGTATCATTCTGAATTGGTCGAATATATTTGTTATAATATTTTGATTCAAAAATATGACTTAGAAAGGAAGCATAGGTTAGTAGTTGAGTTTTAAAAGTATCATCTCTTTCATTAATTATATTTTCTGGAGGATCATCTACAATTACACATTTAGATGCTCTTTTATCGCCTTTATTACAAAACATTGCAATTGTTCCCATTCGAAGGTGGACTTTCTTTGATTCGCTATCTTTTTTTTTGGAAATTATATCATCTTTAAAAGATGTATAATATTTGTTGGTAGTGCCTTTAGTTTCAATTTCATACTCTTTATTTCCTATAATAGTAGAATAGTCAAGGTATTTACCATCTTTTATTGGCTCAATTTTTTTAAATTTATTCGGATTTGTTTTCAATAATTCCACTGCATATTTTAATCCAATTCCAACTCCCAATGCTTCAGAGACTATTTTTTTAACTCTATCATCCACAGAAAGATTATTTATTTGGTCTTCATCAAAATTTATAAAATCCGTTAGCATTGCTTCCAAATGTGGAACTTTAGATTGCAAGTGGTCAAAATCAGAACCTACAACATGGGAAGGAACTTCCCACATCATAATGGCATATTTAAACAGTTCTGATTTTTCAAGTGTAATACTTTTTAGAGACTTAAATAATTCTACATCCTTTGCAGTTTCATCTATTTCGATTTTTATTTTAGCCATTTTTCTTGAAGATTTTACTGCCAACTTGTTTGTATAAGATTAGTTACGTTATTTAAGCAACTAGTCTTATATGGTGCTCGCAAATGTTTTTTTTAGTCTTTTATATCAAATACACTCAATCCAAAATCATATCTTTCATTATGTATCGTTGGATAAACAGAACTTTCTCTAATTTCAAAAACAGGTAATCCAAAATTGTCAACTGTATTATGAATTGTTGGATAAATATCTTTATCTCTAATCTCATATACAGGCAATCCATAAGAATGAATTTTGTCATTATGTATAGTAGAATATAATTCTTTTCCTTTATACTCATATGCAGGAAAACCGAATTCTTCAATTTCATTGTGTATAGTTGGATATAATTTTAACATATTACTTCAAGATTTTTATTGCATTTTTATAATCAGTCAGACATTTTTCATCTAATTCCACTTTCGGATTATAAGTTGTATTTCCTTCTCTAATAAATTTATTTACATATATTAAATCTAAGGTTTCTAAATCAACTAAGATTTTATAACCATAATTCACATCGTTGTCGTGAATGTTAAAAATCAGATAATATGGCATAATTTCCTTTGAATGATACCAAGAAGCTAAGAAATTTATTTTTGGGTTTTTGTGTTCCTCAAAGTAATAATTCAGACATTTTGGGAAGACAATTTCTTTGTCATTAATTCTCAATTTTTTTTCGTTTAAGCCAAATTTCGCAGGACTAAACTCTTTGGGTAAACCAATTATATTTCCGTTTAAGTCAATTTGCAATGGTGTATCTTGGTGCATTACATTTGAATTGATCAAAAGTAGAAATGATATTAAAATCAAAAATATTTTCATTCTTAACGATTGTTTTTTTAATGTTTGCTCAAGGCTTCTCATAAGAATAGCGCGGTCATGTGTCCAAGTATTTTACTGTGGAAAAACCGAGTGACAAAAAAACCTAACCTTTATATTTAGGAATAAACTTACGCAATATTTTTATACAATGTTGTATGCACTAATTATTACTTCTTGTATTTTCTCCAAATTCTTCTTAGAATATCAGCGATATCAGATAAAATGTACTTTGGTTCGGTATGATCCATATCAAATGTCAATTTTCTATATTGCACATCTGCTAAGCCTGATCCGACTAAGAATTTTAAGTTGCCTTTCGGAGTTTCATTTTCAATTACATCAATTAAGTCATCAGTAAATGAATTATTAATTGTATGACACAAGAGTCGCAAGTCACTTTCAGGGAATTCATTATTAAGAAATGCCTCAAATGCTAATGCTAAATATTCAATTTTGATAAGTGAGTCGCTTTTTTCTATTGTGGTAAATAAAGCGTTACCAAATTTCACTCTTCTTTTTGCATCTTTTTTCGACTCTTCAATTAGTTTGTTTTTTTCTGATTCAGATAGTTCTCCGAGATTATCAATAAAAACTTTTACTTTCTTTAAGTAGGAATTATCGCGAATACTTCGAATTCCGCGAATAATATTTATTGAATTTCCAAGTATCGGAATTTCCTTTAATATTTCATTGTCAATTAGTGAATCGAGAATGATTTCACCATTATCTGTTAATATGTTTGTCAGGTTTTCGTTCATTGCATACAATGGTTTGGCTATGGTTTCGTTGAGGAATCGTTCAGTATCAGTAGAACTATTCCGCCGTAAACCAAAGTTAGCAAACATTCAGGAATTTCAGAGAGGAAATTCAGCCACAATGAATTATAGCCGTTGTTATGGGCGACCATTTAATTCTTTTTCAGTCCGATAATCCAATGGAAATGGATAATAAGTCGGATATTTATTTAAAATGATAGGTAATTTATCCACCATTTTTATTTTTTCGTAATGCTTAAAGTTCGTTATTTCTGATAATTGCATTATTCTTTTCGGATTGTCAATGCTCAAAACAAATCCAAAAGGTCTGTATGTGAATTCGCATACTGTTCCGAAAAGATTCGTAAAATGAATGTGTCCACTTCTATTTTGTCCCTCATTGTTCAAGTACATATAAAATCTAAATCTTTCTGATAATTTTGTGGATTTTTCGTTTTTTACGAATTCTAAAAGTTCTGGATAACTTTCGATAAATGAATGCTTATTCGAGGCTATAAATATTGCTGTTATTTGCTTTAGGAATTTAAGCAGGTTTATGTCCGAAATGTCAAATTCAAATGCTTTAGCGTTATTATTATTCGATAGAATAATATTCATTGCTATTTGCGCAAACTTTTTATAAGTCCGAACATAATTTGAACCTAAAAAACCATTACAATCAAAACAAAAGCTGAATTGTCCAATTCCACCTTGTTCCTTTCGTGATTTAGGTTTGAGATTCTCAAAAGTATACTCTTTGGCTTTTTGATAATATTCAGTTCGGTCAAGAATATAATATTTAGTGTCTTTATTGAAGGCAGAACGCGGTGGAATATGCTCGAAATTCAATTCTTTCGTTTCGAGACATAATTTACATTTTCCAATTTTTATTCCTTTGCTCATTTTTGGTCTGGTTGCACATAACGGTCATCTAACCATCAGTTATAGGTTTTAAGTTACTAATTTTTTTAGTACAGAGTTTAGCAATTCCGGAGGATTCGACTACGCACGAATCCACCCGGAATTGCTGTTATACATCTTTGTTGTGTACAGTACTTTTTCTTTCCATTTTTTTAAGTCTGTTATCTTCAAAATAGACGCGATACGTTTTTGTTTTTTTAGGTTGAATAAATTGCTGAATCGCCACATCGTAATTTTGGTCAGTAAACAGTCCGTAATATATTCCAGTTAATGACTCTTTAATATTTAAATAACAAAAATTGTCTGAAATTATTAATAGTCGTTTTTCATATTCCTTTTTCCAATAATGAGACTTTGAAAGGAAAAGTGCTTCATAATCACGTTTTATATGTTGTTCAATATTTTCTTCTTTAGTCATATTTCTATTCCAATAAACCCATTCATTTTTTTTCGGACTATAATTTATGTTCTGAAATTTGAAAATATCTATTCGGTCATTTTCTTTAAGGAATAGGTCAGTATCTATTTCAAGGCAAACACCTTTATGATTTTCCGAATATTGAGCCCACATCATTTCGTTTTCATATCCTTGATATTTGTCAGAGTAAACAAAACAGGTCGCTTGGATTTTTGATTTGATTTCTTCTCCAAACTTATACATACTATCAAAATGAGCTTTATCCAAATCTGTCTCGTAGTCTAAATCGGCATACAGAGTTTCATATGGAACATTTATTCCACCAAAACTCCATTTCTGATTTTCTTTAGGACCATTCATTTTATTCAAAAAATTCGTCCGTAATGTCATTGATGGCAAGATAAATTCTATTGCTGTACTTAATTTAGTGTAATGGTAAATCTTTGACATTTAATAATTTACAGATTGTTTCTTCGTATTGTACACAACGGTCTTTGCTATGAGTAGTTGCGTGGGTTAGCACTTAACTTTGTCAGTATACACCAAACTGAAAATCCTGATGGATTTTGAGGTTAGGCGAGAACCAGCAATTACTTATAGCCAATATTGTGCTTTAGTTAATTTTTTGTTATCGACTTTATTTTATCAAATTCCTTGTTAATATGTAATTCCAAAATCGATTTTGTTTCTTCAAAATTTTTTGATTGATATTGAAACTCTTCTTCCCCAAAGATTAAAGATAAATTCAAATCCTTATTAACTTCTACTACCATTTCTTCATCCTCCTCATTTAGTATAGAAATCCAAAAAGCTCCGTGTTCCTCGTCCATTTTTTTAATATCTTCTAGAGCCTTTGTAATGTCATTAGAATTTACATCTTCTTTATTGTAACCACCCGCATATTGAATATATGAGTCAGATAGTGAGACTCCTTTAGATTGAGAAAAATATAATTCAAGGCGTTTACTAAATTTATCGAATTGGGGAATTTTTCTTTTTGATAAATATTTTGAAAGTCCAGTTTTATTATTTATCAAAAAATGATAATAAATAGCATAAGTTATACTAAATCCTTTACTCAATCCTAGAGTTTCAGAAGTTTCCTCTGTCGATTGATTTTTGTTTTTATGGTAATTTTTTTCTTGATGATAACTGTAACAAATAAATTTTATCAGATCCTCATTAAACTTTTCAAATACAGATAGTATTGATTCAGAATTTATTCCACTCTGTTTTATTTCTTCATCAGAAAGTCGTTTGATTATTTCTTGGTCAGAGGTAATCAAATCAACCTTTATAAGTCCCGTTATTCTTTCATCCATTTGCGAAACAAGAGGATGATTAAATAAATCTATGTTCTTTTTTCTTTTAAACCACATTTTTATTTTAATGAAGCACAACTTTTTTTATGCAAGAGTTTTATTCATATAGCCAACCATATTATTAGGTTATGAGGAATTTTCTACTAATTTTATGTTTTATAGTTTCCATTCTTTACGATTATAAAATACATATTTTCTCACAATTTACGCAAGTTATATAAATTCCCAAAGTAAAAATGTTTAGTTTTTGCAATCAGATATTTCAATGCAGGCATTCTTTACAAATAAGTTTGCCATACCTCCTTTTGAATAATCCAAAGTAGCACTTCCTGTCAATTGAAGTTCTACTTAAGCGAACTTTAGCCTAAAATGTATCGTAGTAATGTCATGTTCCATTCCAATGTAAACTGAATCGGATAACAATTGAAGAGCACATATTTTAGGCTAATGTTCAAGATCTTTTTAATGAAGCGCTTTTCCCGAAATGGAGTGTTTATGTAATGGAGTGGAATGGGCTAGAATGGATTTATTTGTTTATACCCTTTCTGGCAGCAACTCTATTGGTAATTATGGCTATTTTATTATTTCTAATTTTCTTATCAAAAATCCTTGGTACTTTTAGTATCTTAGTTTCTCAAATCTGAAACCCCTATAGGTTTTCACACAAAAAAACAATTACTTAAAACCTTGAATAGAAAACTGGTAATTGTATAGAATCGAGGAATTAAGTTAATTAGCTTACGCCTCCAGCGTGAGCTGTTTTTTTAATAGCCATTATAAACCTAATATTTTAGCCGAAGATATTTTTTATTACTTTGGTATTCAGTACATACGGCGATTTTACTTTTTTCCAACGAGAAATTTCATCTTGTGTTAGTGGTTTCACAGAAACTATTTTTAATCTTTTCGGAACACCTCCTTTGTCATCCATTACTTGTTTTCGAGTGTTGATATTAAATAAATCTAATTTTATTCTAACCAAATCATTTTTTAAAACTTGTTTAGGGAAGAGCTTGTTGTAAGAATCCAAATCCAAAGCTAAAGCTATACGAGATAACATTCTAGTATTTGCTTTTGATTTATTTTTTATATTTTCAATATTACCTATATAACCTTCCGAGACACCTAACTTCTGGGCTAATTCAACTTGATCAATTTTTGCCTTTATTCTTTGGATTCGAATATTCTCTTTTATCCAAAAGTCAAATTCTGATATTATAATCTCTATAATCATACGTATAAATTATATGACAATGAAAGAATTACAAAATTTATAATCACATACTCTTGAGTGTGTGGTAAATTTTTATATATTTGTCTCATATTCATTTATGAATTGTAATTTTGCGATTCTTCATTTAAAATATTGAAGCATTCGCTTTGAATCTCGTACTGGAAAACTGGTAATTTAATAGAAACGAGATGATAAGTAAGATGCTCACGTCTACCGGCGTGGGCTCACTTATTGTTTCCAGGTATACCAGTACCTCCAGTGCAATAAGCTGAGTTCCACGCCTTTTTGTTTGTAGAAAAAGGTAACTCTTCTCAACCTTTTTCAAAGCTATCTTCTCTTTAATAAATTATAAGAATACGCATCAGCTATTTAATATCAATCAAATTTAATTATGGTGGAAGCTATCACCAGTTTAAACGAGGTCTGTTATGCCACATAGTAATTTTAAATTATTAAAAAAAGGAGATCCCTCTGCTTTAGAACAAATTCATGCTCAATACAACAGAAGTATCTTTTGGGTCGGTAAGCAAATGATTAATGATCATTTTGCTATAGAATCCTTGGTTCAAGATACTTTTTTAAAATTATGGGTTCATAGGGACCGAATAGAATCTCCTAAACATATTTTCTATTTCTTAAGGTTTGTGATGAAAAGAGAATGCATTTCATACTATAGTAAACCTAAAAATAAGTTCTTTAGGAATGTCCATTCGTTAGAGAATTACGACAATTACCAAGACTATATGGTGGGGTATGATCCCGTAAATGCATTTGAAAATCTGAAAGACCATGAATCGGAACAAAAAAACTTCAACCGAATCAAAAACGTATTACCTCTATTGAACGCTGAAAGAAGGCATTTGATTGATCTCTGTTTAAAATATGAGTTTCAATATAAGGCTATTGCTGAGGTTATGGGAACAAGTATTAATGAAACTAGTAACGAAGTGAAACAAGCTATTGAGGATATTAAAACGATTATTAATCAAGGAAGTTCGCTTGAAATTGAACAAAAGCCCACTGTTGAAATTAAGGTTCAAGGTGTTATGACCAAGGAACAAGCAAGAGTATTAAAGCTCCGATGTGAAAAGAAATATTCCTTTACGTCCATTGCTACAGAGCTTAATTTATCCAAAAAGAAAGTTCACAATGAATTTATGATAGCGTATAAACTCATGCAACAATTAGAATCCGCTTGATATGGAAAAGCCTACACTCAAACTAACCCGAAAGGTTCAGATATTGGTCGACCTTCCTACCCAAGAAGAACGCAAGGAAGCCTTGGACAAACTTTATCAGTGGCAAAACAGATGCTTTAGAGCCGCCAACCTTATTGTTTCTCATTTGTATGTACAGGAGATGATCAAGGATTTTTTTTATTTGTCAGAGGAGATAAAGTATAAATTGGCTGATGAAAAAAAAGATGAGTACGGAATCTTGCAACGCTCCCGAATGAATACAACCTATCGTGTAATATCAAATCGCTTTAAAGGTGAAATCCCCACGAACATATTATCCAACCTGAACAAAACTTTAATCGCTTCTTTTAATCAAAATCGTCCTGAATACTGGAAAGGTGAACGTTCCCTTAAAAACTTTAGGAGGGATATGGCTTTTCCTTTTGGTTTGGAAGGCATAAGCAGATTATCATATAATGACGAGAAAAAGGCTTTTTGCTTTCGTTTATTTCAAGTTCCTTTTAAGACGTATTTAGGAAAGGATTATACAGACAAAAGAGCGTTATTGGAGCGCGTAATAAAAGGAGAAATCAAACTTTGCACTTCTCATATTAAATTGAAAGATGGTAAAATCTTCTGGCTACCGGTTTTTGAAATTGAAAAAGAAAAGCATTTCCTAAAACCGGAGGTGATTGCGGAGGCATCCCTGTCTTTAGAATACCCCTTAGTCGTGAAAACTAGTAAAGCCAGACTTTCTATAGGAACTAGGGAAGAATTTCTCTATAGAAGGTTGGCTATACAAGCAGCCCTAAAAAGGGCACAAGTTGGGGCTACTTATTCCAAGTCGGGCAAAGGAGTTAAAAGAAAATTAAAAGCAGTGGACAGGCTTCGCAAAGCCGAAAGTAATTATGTATCCCATCGTATTCATGTATACAGCAGAAGGTTAATCGATTTTTGCATTAAACATCAGGCTGGAACACTAATTCTATTAAATCAGGAAGACAAGATTGGGATAGCTAAACAGGAGGAGTTTGTATTAAGAAACTGGAGTTATTATGAGTTAATGATCAAAATAAAATATAAAGCCAAGAAAGCTGGCATTGAAATTATTATAGATTAACCAATTTGGTTACGAGGGTGCTTGTACACCCGTAAGGTGAGGTTGAAAATGACACTCACTAAATGTGAACAGCATATACAACGCGTGGGCTCTCTTATTTTAATCTCTCTTAATTAGTCTTATAAAATTAGTATTCCTGATTTTTAAAATTTAAAATTTCCTTTCCATACACTTCCGTAATTTTTTGAGAAGCGTATGGAAAGGAAATCTTTTTTAGACCTTAAAAATTTGTTTTTTATTCTCTACTTGAGATTGTTTCTTTTTAGCCTCAAATCGTTTAAGCAAGTTTTGGAAATCCTCGCTGATTTTAGTTTCTACGACTCTAGCATAAATTTGGGTTGTTGACAATTTAGTATGCCCTAATAGTTTTGAAACGGTTTCTATAGGTACACCATTAGATAACATTACGGTCGTTGCAAAAGTATGTCTAGCCACATGAAATGTTATATGTTTATGTATTCCACAAGATTCAATTATTTCCTTTAAATAACTATTTATTTTTTGATTTGAATAAAGAGGTAATATTTTTTTTGACCTTATCGATTCAAAACCATTCTTATACTTATCAATGATTTGTTGTGCTCTTGGTAAAATTGGAATTTTGACCGCTTCACTCGTTTTTTCTCGTTTGGTAAATATCCAATAATTATTATCAATCCCCCTGACTATTTGATTTGGTGTTAGCTCCTTTAAATCAATATAGGAGAGCCCTGTATAACATGAAAATAAAAAACAGTCCTTGACCCGCTCTAAACGTTGTTGACTAAACGACGTGTCCTCTATTAACCGTAACTCTCTTTCAGTAAGATACTGCCTGTCATATTTATTAAACTTTAATTGAAACTGTTGAAATGGATTTTTAATTAACCATTCTAGTTTACACGCAAGATTTATCATTTTCTTAAATCTTTCTAAATGTTTCATAACACCATTATTGGTTAAAACATTTTCATTTTTTGAATTCTTATAATTCCTCAAATACTGTTCAAAATCACAAATGAATCGATAATTTAATTCTTTCAAATAGATATCATCTGCTTCTAATATTTCACTTAAAAATTTATATAAATATTTCTCCGTAGTGTAATAATTCTTCATAGTACCAAACTTCAATACATTAATCATATTGGTATTATGATAGGTAATAATCTCTCTTAATGTTTTCCTGTCATCATCTTCACCGAGAAACCTCCCTTTTATTGCGCTGGCCGAAATCATTTTACCTTCCTGAAATAATTGCTTATGGCAATCGAGTATTTGATTATAGACTTCATCTAAGTAAGCATTTAAAAACCTTACTTTTGTTGTATTTCCCCTACATCTAGCCCTGTTATTGTCCCAATCGTTCACCAGAACGCTTCTTTTTAAACTAATTTCAGAGCGTTGTCCATCGACTGTAATTCGAGCATAGATTGATAATTTATCTGCCTTGCTTGATGATTTTCTTGTGAAGAAAATGATTGTAAATGTACTGTTTGTCTTCATTTCACGAGTTTTAAGTTAAACAAATTGATTTGTAAAACAAAAGTCAAATTGTTCTTAAAAGCTCTTTAAATTTACGACAATTCTATAAAGAAATGACTCACCGAATAGTACACCTTTTAGTTGATTTCATATGATTTCAATTGATATCATAAAAAATTAAAACACTGAAAATCATACAATTAACAGTGTTTTGTTTTTACCTAAACTAGGTTCGTCGGGATGACAGGATTTGAACCTGCGACCACACGGCCCCCAGCCGTGTACGCTAACCGGACTGCGCCACATCCCGTTGAAATTTTGGTTTTCAAAGAAAACACTTTTTTATATAACTGCAAAAAGAAAAACCAAAGCTTTATACTTTGGTTTTTCTTTTTTTATTAATAACTCAGATATTAGTTATATGTTGATGTAGATACATCGAAAGTAGCATCTTTAGCAGCTAAATAGCGTTCTGCATCCAAAGCAGCCATACAACCAGTTCCTGCTGCAGTAACAGCTTGTCGGTATACATGATCTGCGGCATCACCAGAAACAAAAACCCCTTCTATATTCGTTTTAGAGGTTCCAGGTACATTAATTATATATCCTGTTTCGTCTAAATCTAAGAACCCTTTAAAGATGTCCGTATTTGGCTTATGTCCTATAGCCACAAAAAAGCCAGTGGCTGGAATCTCATGTCTTTCATTTGTTTTATTATTGAAAACCCGAACACCAGTAACTACCTGGCCATCTCCTAGAACTTCATCTGTTTCTGTATTATAGAGTATTTCTATATTTTCGGTATTCTTAACCCTAGCGGCCATAATTTTAGACGCTCTAAATTCATCCCTACGAACTAGCATCGTCACTTTTGTACAAAGCTTGGACAAGTAATGAGCTTCTTCACAAGCAGAATCTCCAGCACCAACTATAACAACTTCTTGGTTTTTATAAAAGAACCCGTCACACACTGCACACGCCGAGACACCTCCTCCTAATTTTAAATATTTTTGTTCAGAATCCAACCCTAAATATTTAGCGGATGCTCCTGTAGAAATTATTACAGTATCGCAATGAATTTCTTTGGTTTCGTTAACCCATACTTTATGGGTATCGCCTGAAAAATCGACTTTAGTTACCCAACCATTGCGCACATCTGTTTCAAAACGTTCCGCTTGTTTTTGTAATTCCATCATCATTTCTGGTCCAGTCACCCCTTCTGGATATCCAGGGAAATTTTCAACCTCGTTTGTTGTTGTTAACTGTCCTCCTGGTTGCGTACCCTGATAGAGTACAGGTGACATATTGGCTCTTGCAGCATAAATAGCGGCTGTATAGCCTGCTGGTCCAGAACCTATAATTAAACACTTTATTCTTTCTATCTCTTCTGACATAACCTTAATTGTTTAGTAAGACAAAAGTAGAATTTTTGACGCAAAACTTACATAGAAGTTATTAACAGTTATTATGGTTCTATATCTAAAATCTATAATACTTCAATTCTTTTATAATGAGCAATATGCTTACCTGAAATGAATAATATTCTTTTTAATTAATGAGATTTTATAAAACATTTAAACTACCATTAATAGATTATTTAAGTTTATCTAATTCCTTTTTACGTTTTAATGCTTCTAAAAAGTAGTAATCGGCATAAACAATTGGCACATCCAATTCTGAATTTCTTGGCCAGTTTCCTGTAGAATGATCTAATAGGAAACCTTGCTTATCTCCTACTTTAATGAGATAGTTTTCCGTAGAAAGTGTTTCTATAATCTTATCGGCAGCTTCTTTATACACTTCTTTATTTGCTTTAGAGTGTGTTGAGAGTTCATACAATGCAGAAGCTGTTATAGCTGCAGCGGAAGCATCTCTAGGTTCATCTGGAATATTTGGCGCATGCATATCCCAATATGGAATATGATCTTCTGGCATCTTATCATAAGATAGAACAACATGTGCTATTTTATTAGCTTGATCTAAATATTTTTGATCACGTGTCTCTCGATACATAACTGTAAATCCATATAAACCCCAGGCCTGACCTCTTGCCCAGATCGATTCATCGGCATAACCTTGGTTTGTTACTTTTTTAATTACCTCTCCAGTTTCAGGTGAATAATCTACCACATGATATGAACTATTGTCTTTTCTAAAATGGTTTGTAATAGTGGTATTGGCATGGTTAAGAGCTATCTCTTTAAAGGTATTATCTCCTGTTTCTTTACTTGCCCAAAGCAACAATTCCATGTTCATCATATTGTCTATAATGACTGGGTATGTGTATAGGTTTGTTGTATGGTCCCATGATCTAATACATTTAATAGTATCATTGTATCTACTTGCCAAGGATTTAGCTGTTTGAATAAGTATTTTTTTGTACTCAGGATTTCCAGTCGTACGATAGCCATGTCCATAACTACAATACATCATAAAACCAACGTCATGGGTGCCTGTATTATACTGCTCTTTTTCAAGCAATTTAGTGTATTGAATCGCTTTATTTTTCCATTTTTCATGTCCTGTTAAATCGTACATCATCCACAACTCTCCAGGAAAAAAACCACTTGTCCAATCACTCGAAGATACCATTATAACATTGTCTCCTTTTATTGACCTTGGAAGTATTTTTTTCCCTTTGGTATTGGCTTCAACAACTTTACATGCATGTTCTAATTGTGATTCGGTCTTAGAAATAACGGCATCAATATCATACTGATTCGAAACTTGTTTTTTGCAACTATTGGTTGTTAATACAAGTAAAATCATTAATATGAAGCTCTTAATTAATTTGTTATACGTAATCATATTTTATTATTTTATTTTCTTTGGTTGAATTTATAGTACTTAACCTTCTATTATTTTGGTTCTTCTTCAACTAATTTTGCTGAATTAAAACGTTTTTTTGTCCCTGGGCGACCACTCGGTATACCTTTGAAAAAAGCCTTTACCTCCTTGCGATATTTTTCTTTATCTGGTACTTGACTTCTATACGCATCAATATACAAACCTATTTTATCAAATGGGATTTTTGGATGCTCAGTTTCATTCTTAAACTTAAAATTCATGTTTTTATAATCTTTAAAATCGTCCGGTGACACATGCTTATTGTTTTTCACGCTAGATTTTGCAATAACCTCAGACGGTACACGGTAATCAATAATCTTATCAATGGACCTCTTGTTTTTATAATAAAAATTGTTTTCAATAGTGTGATGTATAGGCCACAGACGACCATACTCCAGTGTATCGCTCAATATGGTATTCATAAGTGGGTATTTATCTTTCCACGGTGATTTGCCCCAGCCATCAACACCTGTATAATCTTCTACTCTTCCAATATAATCTTCTTTTGTTCCGCGTCGGTGATGGTTTGGATCTGCTTTTATTTCTTTTTGAATTCCAAACATCTTATGCCCTAAGCTTACAACATAATAGGCTCCTCTATCGCCTTCTAAAAACACATTATCTTTTAAAGTATGCCCAGCTCCTCCAAACATAAAAATGCCTTTGGATGCAGATTTATAAAATACATTCCCAATACAGGTAGCTCCCGATTGCCCATCGTCCAAATGCAAACCAGCACGCTCTACTTTTTTTGGAACATGCATTAAATGATGAAAAAAGTTATGTCGGTATGTATTTCCAAAACCACCCAAATCGGCTCCTGAATAAATAGCACCTCCATCTCCTTCATCATACCCTATGTTAAAAAGCTCATTAAGTTCAATTAAATGATCGTTTCCTTTAACAATCATGGCCTGACCCAAAGAATTGTGTATTAAGTTATTTCGAAAAATGTTACCAACGCCATTCATACCAATATTTACTTTTTCATGCTCAAAATTCTTTTGATATATATGGCAATTTTCTACGCTATTGTTACCTGCTGTAATTTCAGTTGGTGTTCTAAGTCCACCATTTAGTTTTATATGGGTATCTAAATCCACAAAATCGCATCCTTTAACACTGTTATTTTTTCCATTTATTTCTATACCCGTAGCTGTAGAATTTGTTATTCTGGCAGAAGCAACCAAATTGTGGTCTCCACCAATTTTGTAAACACTTCCGCTACCTACGTTTTTAACAGATAAGCCAATAATATGAACATAACTAGTAGCATCTAACTTTAAGAATCCATCGGCAACCGCCAATCCAATTTCAGTATGTTCAGTCATTGGTTCTGGCGGATAAATAAATAATCTATTTGTAAGTGTATCAAAATGCCATTCTCCTGGCTGATCTAACTCGCACAATAAACCAAATACCCTAAAAGGTTTATCATTTTTCCTCCAAGCCCAGCCATAGCCTAATGCTCTACTCAAGTGAACAGACTCTGTTTTTGCGCTAGCTGCATATATTGGCTGAGAACTTAACAACCAACTAGCTTCTATAAAACCTGTAAGTTGATTTCGAGTATTATTTCTTGCTATTTCATTCTCCCATTGCAACCAAGTACCTGCCATTTGGTCTTTCTTATTTGAAAAATTGGCTTGGGCACCCCTGGGTTCTTGTAAGGAACCTTTCCACGCTCTTGGCTTTCCTTCTTCTAAAAAAGGTACATGTCCAGCTCTTATTCCATACCCTTCTTTTCCTACTGGAATTCCAGGCGGCGAAACTTCTGGAGCTACTGTTTCTTCTTTAAAACTAGCATAGCCTTCATTAGGAAAAACCGACGGTAGGTATTCTTTGCCTTCATAACTTAGATTAAGCATCAGGCTTTTATTGAATCTGGCAATCATCAGTGGATCAGTTATGGTAGTTACTTTAATTTTATCTACAACAGACGCAGCCAGTCTATTTTTTTCTGCAAGGCCTTCAACACTACTAAATACTTGGGGATCTATTAATATACTCCCATCAAATAAAACAGCCTCGCCTTCAACTGCTTTGATAACAATTGGTTTTTTGGCAGTTCCTTTAAACTCACTTCCCAATACAATAGGTTTACTAAAATGGTAAACACCTCCTAGTAAATTAATGTTTATTCCCTGATCTGGGAGCCCCTTCTCTTTTAATAGTTTTGATGCTCGATTTATTGCTGCCTCAAAAGACAAGGGATCTGATTTAGTTCCTGCATTATTATCTCCACCTGATTGGGAAACATAGATTTTTGAGCTTGTACAGCTGGCAAAAACCAATAGAAACACACTAATAATTGAAATTTTTCCGAGTATACTTTTCATGGTAATAATTAATCTATTGTTTTTCTATATTCATCTACATACAATCCCATTTTATTAAACGGGATAGGTTTAAAATCAGGTAATTTTTTATACACTTCAGAATCTTGGCGAAGCGTAAAGTTTTTATTTTTAAAATCTACAAACCCTGGGTCATCGTTCGTTTGAAAATTGTTTTCGTTCTTAAAAACACCATATTTTCCACCCCGAGTCCGTATGGGGTTTTCTTTCCCTCCTATAATAACATTTGTAGATAAAATGTTTCGACGCGAACGCATGCCCTCCCATTCTTTGCCTTCCTCTATAACATCCATATAATTATGTAGTTCTGGGTAGCGTTCGCTATAAGGAGGTTTTAATATATTTAAATCTTTAAACAAGCGTTGTTCAAAAAGTTTACCTTTTCCAAAAACCAATGGTGCTTTACCTTTATACCACGTATAGTAATGTGGGCTCAACACTACGGTATATGAACGCGGATTAATAATAATATTATTCTTCATGGTTAAATCCCATCCTGTGTTACTATATAATACACCGTGTGCTGTTTGCATATTATAAAAAACATTCCCAAAAACCGTTACGCCCGTCGTGGAATCATCACAATAGATTCCCATATTCATACGGTTTTTGTTTCCGCAATCATGAAAGTAATTATAGCGAATCAAGTTTCCTCGATCACTGGGGTCACGCCCCAAATACCATACTGAAACATCATCTGAATGCTGTGTAACATGGTGAATATTGTTATATTCATATACATGCTCGTTTCCATGCGCGTAGATTGCCTGAAAATCGGAATTATATATTTCGCAATGTCTAATTTTGTTTGCTACACCGTCTATATTAATTCCTGACCACAAAAACTTATTTCTACGGTTGTAATCATGAACTTTGCAATTTTCAACGATATTGTTCCCTGGGGTCAATGACTTTTTATCACCTCCACTTAAATAAATACCTCCACTTCCTGTATTGTAAACATCGCAACTTAATATTTTATGGTTTTTACCCGCTTTACGGTTCCAGGTAGTGTACTTATAAATATGTCCCTGAAGGTTCCCTATGTTTCTTGAAATTGGTACGCCTTCGTAGTCATCGTGAGTAATATGTGGAAAGGTTTGTTTAGCGCCTTGCCCCATAAAAATGCCACTTGTACCTACATTGCGTACTGTACATCCCGCAATCGTATTATTTGTTCCGCCTTCTAAATATATTCCTATGCCTCGGCCAACTTCAACAATAAAATCCCTAAACACCACATGGCTGGCATTTTCGAGGCTTACAATAGGTTCTTCCAAAATGGAAATCTCTATCTGGGAGTCTTCAAAATTTGACATGGGCCACATATACAATATCCCGGTTTTTCTATCTAAATACCATTCACCTGGCATATCCAATTCCTCTAAAATATTTAAGGCTACGTAGTGATTGTAATCACGCCCTCCTCTAACACCGTACATATGTGGTGTGGCTAACTTTATTTGCTTTGATATGGTATCTATTTTTTCTACACGGATTTTATCATCTGCATAACCATTCCAAAATGTCCCCTGTAACCAGATATCTGGGTTCTGAAGCCAGTTTTCATGCCTATCATCGGTATATTTAAAAATAGCACCCCGCTCTGAATAATCGCCATTTCTTGGTTTAGAACCACTATCTAAAGTTTCTCCTATAGCAACAAAACCCTTATTTGGATAGCGTGCCAAAGTCATAGGTTCGCCATTAACAAACAGTTCTAAGGGGGCTTTGGTAACCGATAGTGCATGACCATATTGTGTATGTTTCCCAAAATTGGTAATACCGATAGATTTTAGATCTAGTTGGAGTATATTTTGAGACGCCTCCTTAGAAAATCGTTTTTTAACAATACTGTCTTTTAATTCTGAAAATAATTTTGCATCGATAGAAACCCCACCAAGAATAGTTACCTTTTCTTCTTTCACTGCTCTCCAAGTAACCAAAGCATCTTCTGTTCCAGAATCTAATGAATCCAGAACAAAAGAAGCATCCTGCTGATATATTCCTCCAGAAACCCAAACTGTGATTCCACCTTTGGATACTTTATTTTTTGATTTATATGCTCTAACTAAATTTTTTGCGCCAATAAGTGTCGCTACAGGTTGCTCCTTTGTACCTGGGTTATTGTCATTTCCTTTAGTCGACACATAATATTCCACTCTGGTTCCTGAACAACTAAAAAAACTTACTACAAGAACACAAAAAACAGCTATTTGTCTCACTATCACGATATTAATTTGATTTTAAGGTACCTTATTTTTGTATAAAGCATCCACATATTAATTATGGTTATCCCTTTTCTACCACAACGGCACAATCAGCATTGGCGGGCAATTCTATTAGCGCATCATACTTATTGTCCATCACTAAATGATATTGTACTGCTTCTTTTTTTCCGTTATGAATTAAAGCCACATAGCTACCATCTGGTCTTTCTACGGCAGTCATAGTAATGTTTTTACCTATAAATGCAATTCGCGTGTCCCCAGGGCGCAAAAAATGGCTATACAAATGAATTACGGCATAATCTGGATTATAAGTAACCTCTCCTGTTTTCCTGTTAATATTTATCAAACTATTTTGCTTCCACCCCCATGCACTTGTTCCTGTTTCATTAAGAATCATATTCCAATAACAGTAATTAGTCGTTCCAGCATTAATATAAGACACTACCTCCTTTAAACGGGTTGCTGCCTGTTCCCAAGTATTCTCTCCACGAAAACATTTACCTTCGGTGTGCATGATCGGGACTTCTGGAAACAACCTTTTAAAATCACGAATGTGAAAATCTTTTGCATATTGAAAACCGACACCATCAATAACCTTCCTTAAATCTTTGTCTTGCATAATATGATGGCTATGCAATTCATATGTTGTTCTAAAGGTTCCTGCATAAATTTCCGTTTCTAAATGATGCCTTCCAAATTCGGGAATTAGATAGTTTTTTGCAAAATGAGCCATTTGATCCGGTCCCATAAAACACCCAGGGAAACTTGGGTGCGAATCTGTTTCATTTTGAATATTGATACGACTCACATTAATTCCTCTTTCTGCATAAGCTTGAATATATTTCATAAAATATTTTGCATAAGCATCATATATTTTTGGGTCGTTAATTAACACGTTTTCATCTGAATCAATATCCATGCGCTTACAATGTTTCATCCATGCTGGTGGACTCCAGGGTGATGCAAAAAGTTTTAAATCGGGATTTACCTTGAAAGCTCCCTGTATGTAAGGCGTAACAAACTTATCTTCTCGTTTAAAAGTAAAATAATTCATTTCATAATCACCTTCTTTCTCTGAATAAGAATAGGCATCCAAACCGAAATCACTTGCTCCCATGGCTGTACGACAAAAGGTAAAAGCAGATTTGTTTTCTCCAAATAAGTTATTGTAAACCTTAGCTTGTTCTTTTTCTGTCAGCTTAAATAAAGCCTCTCCCCCATGTTCATTAAAAGCACCTCCAATTCCTTCAAGAGTTTGAAACTTATTAGCACCATACAAACGAATTCGTTGCGTTCCTTTTTCTAAGTTCTTGGAAAACTTGTATTCCTTAACTGGGTTTACAGAAACATTTCCTTCTAATTTTACGTAAAATACTTTTGCATCGACTCTTTTAAGTTCGGGCAATTTATGTTGGGTATTTTGTGCTAATACAGTTGTTCCAAAAAAAAGACCAATTAAGTATATGATTGAAAACTTCATTCACTATTAAATTTGTTATTTTAATTAATTTACTTTAAAATTCCATCAATTTTAACCGTCCATGCATATTGGCAAGGCGCAGTAGACGGGCTTAAATAAGGCATATTTATTACAATATTCTTGCCCGATTTCTCCCATTTTAATGGTTTATCATATCCTAATAAGGTAATTTCCGCATTCGACTTTATTTTAACATCTTTTACTATTAATTGCCCTTCTGGATATACTGGACATATACCATAAAGTACCTTATCTTTTTTAGTAAAGAATATTTCTTTTGATGCAAATCCCTTTTCTGGATTTATCGTTAATTTCATGACATCGTATTTTACTTTGTAATGCCCTCTTTTGGCATCCTCTACTTTTCCTTTTGTCCATTGACACGTATTTTTCCAAATTGATGTACCATAAATAGCTTCTCCATTTACTTGTAGCCAATCACCCATTTCTAATAAGCGCTCTTGCATAATTACAGGAATTCTTCCATCGGCGGTTGGTCCTATATCCAAAAGGAAGTTACCCCCACGACTCACAATATCAATGAGCATATATAATAACTCTTGGGTTGAATTATAATCTTTAAAGTTTTCTGTCTTGCTAAACCCAAATGAATGTGCCATACCGCGATTTTCTTCCCAAGGCACATCGGCATTTGGCATTCCAGAACCATATTCGGTAGTATAGTAGCCGCCATGTTTATGACGCGTTTCTTTTCCCCAACGATCATTGATCACAACATCATGTTTACTTGGAGAGTCGTTATATAACCAGGATAGTAGCTCTGTAGCTTTCCAAGTGGTATGTGGGTAATCCCATTCGCCATCTGTAAAAATCAAAGAAGGGGAATATTTCGTGACCACATCTTTAAACTGTGGTACCATATGCTTTTCTACAAATAAATCGGCATTAGCAGTATATAATGGGTTAAACCATTCATATAAAGAATAATAAAGTCCCATTTTCACATTCGTCTTTCTTACCGCCTCTGTAAGCTCTCCTAGCAAATCTCTTCCAGGTCCAGAATTTGTGGAACTCCAGGGTCTTCCCCATGACTTGTCTGCTTCTTTACTAGGCCAAAGCGTATAACCATCATGGTGTTTTGAGGTTAAAACAACATATTTTGCTCCTGATTTTTTAAAAATATCGGCCCACTGATCTGGATCATACATATCTGCCGTAAACAGAGGCACAAAATCAGGGTAAGTAAAGTTTTTTCCATATACCCTATTATGAAACTCATTGGTTTCATGATATCCATTTTTTGCTCTTGATGGATTTACCAAATTCATCCAGTACCACTCTGAATAGGCTCCTACTTTTGAAAAAGCTGGCACCGAGTATGGTCCCCAGTGAATAAATATTCCGAATTTTGCATCTGTATACCAAGAAGGAATTGGACGACTATCTATAGACTTCCAATTTGCCTCATACTTTTTCTCTTGTGCAAAACTATAAGAACCAACACTTATAATTAGCGCTAATAATAATATGATTTTTTTCATTTTTACTTTTTTGAATACTTTATTTAATATTTATTTTAAATAACCAGGAAGCGGATATCTCGCTTTAACTATTTCAGAATTATATCGTCCTCCTTTTTCATCTTTAAACCTCTCATAGATATAGCTTCTATATATTTTTTTATCTAATGGCTTTTTTCTGAAATCGTCTTTAACCAAACCAATTTTATCGAAAGGAATAGGCTTAAAACCATCCATTAACTTAAAGTCTTTTTTTAGATTAAAATCTAATGAACTAATATCTTCAAAAGCATCCAGACTAATTTCTACTGGAGGCTCAAATGATCCTTCTATAGGTAAATCTTTAAAATGTCCTTTTCTTTTACTTTCCATACCTTCTATGGTACCAGACCCTCCATGTATATGAAAAGGCTTCCTTACTTTATATACATAATTTAAATTTACATTGCCAAAAGTTTGAGCCCAAGGATTGGTTTCTATCATGGCTTTTAACTCTGGAAAAGTTTCTTTCCACGGACTTTTAAGCCATCCTTTTTCTCCAATAACTTTTTCTGTAATATAGAGATAGTCTCCTTTATCTCCTTTGGGTAAATCTGTTCCAAAACGAGAAAGTTTGTCCCATTTTTCCTGAATACCTTCTTTCGTAATCGGTTTTTTAAGAGTCCACCAAACCGTATAACAATCTAATGTGATATTATTTTGAAAATCGTTAAGAGGTCCATCAAATTGGGCACTTCCTCTTCCTGGTCGGTAGAACACATTGCCATAAATTTTTAGACCAGCTCCATTATCATCATTTCTAAAAGCTGCTACTGGATGCCCTCCTGGCTCTATTAAATGATGTACAAAATTGTAGCGCACTACATTATTCATAGTGTACCATTGGGCGCCACAATAGGCCACATTAAAATCGCCCATTTCATACCCAATATTATAAAACTCATTATATTCCATTAAAAGGTTTACCGTTTTATACATAATGGCACCATTCATACTATGCAACAAATTATGAGCAAAATAAAGGCCTACTCCAGATAAAGACACAACACCATAACCCCTATATCTGCAATTTCTAATTACATTATTTGTTGCAAAATTATTCGATCTCTCCAACGATTTAAAATCTCCTCCAGAAATACTAAAAGCAGCATATAGATCATAGAAATCACAGCTGGTTATCCCATTATATTTTCCTCCTTTAATTTCTATGCCTTTACCTGCACCATTACGGATAATACTACCTGCCAATAGGTTATACTTTCCTCCTTTAATACTAATGGCCAAACTGCCTGTATTTTCAATAATAAAGTTGCTTAAGGTTACATACGATGTGTTTTTCATGGTAATCAAAGGAAGGGATGCTTTTTGTGCTTTAACATCGCCTGGTTGTGCAAAACTATTATTGATTGATGCACTTTTTGTACCGATAAAACTTACAGTAGATTTTCCAGGTTCGAAGCCTTTTATTGGCCATACAAACAATTTTTGTTCTTTTTTATCAAAATACCATTCTCCTGGTTCATTTAACTCTGCCAAAACATTGAAAAGACGAACTCTTCTTGGTATAGACTTAATTTTGTTAACAATACCATAACGGGTATGATGCAATAATTGAACAACATTGTTATTGATACTTCCCAATGGTTCATGCTGAAAATACCAATCATTATGAAAATACCCTTGTGCATAAATATCTCTCGTTCTTTCAAACTCAGTTTGCACCATTGGGGAAAGGTCTTCTTTAAATGAAAACTTTCCTCCTGTTGGATTTTCTTTACTATAAGGCATTGGTTTTTCTCCTGGTTTAAGCCAACGTGTGGTGGGCCCTTCTTCATGTATTTTGCCTATGTGGTTATATGCTCTGTTTGGCCATTGCGCCAATTGCAGCATATAACCATCCATAGCTATTTGTCCGTATTTTCCATCGCCAGGAAAGTAGGAATCGAGCTTGTCTTTTGATAAATCAATATATATCACTTTTCCTCTAGCTTTAGGGTGTAAACGACTAAGTAGCTCCTCATCAGAAACAATTTTAAATCGCTTTGTATCTACTTGTACACCTCCTGTTAATATCACTTCTCCCTTTTTTTCTCCTTTGTACACAATGGGAGATGTGCTCGTACCTGTATCTTCAGATGTAAATTCTATTGTTGATCCAATATTATAGGTTCCTTTTAAAAGGATAACATCTACGCCTCCCTTAGGCAGTCCTAAATTTGCCTTAAGATTTCTTATGGCATCTCTGGCAGCCTCAATACTTCTAAATGGTGATTTTTTAGTCCCTTTATTTTTATCGTTACCATTAACCGAGATATAGAATGTCTTTCCTGGTTTTGTTACTGGCGAAAAAAGATTTTTTGTATAATTTCCACTATATTCTGGAAAAGTATGAGGTGGTTGATTATATTTTGAATCTTGTGAAAAAACGGTACTTACTATGACCATCATCATCAATAAAACATGAATTTTGCGATTATTTTTGACTATCATTTTTACTTTTATTTTTTTACTTTTTGAATATAGTTTTTTGACAATAAATAGTTAACCATTTTATTTTAAACCTATAAGACGTTTATTATTTTGTTTTTAAATGTTCATCAAACAGATAAGATTTACCAGCTTTAGTTTTTAATGTTACCGTTTTACCACCGTAAACCAAATCACATGTATTTCCAACTTTTGAAAGGATTTTGAGTGTTTCCAGTTTGCCTGCTTTCCATGATAGATTCAATTCAAAACCACCTCTAGTACGTATTCCTTTTATGGAGCCATCTTTCCAGACATCTGGTATAGCAGGTAATAAATCTATAATTGTATTTCCTTTCTTATTGATACGGTGACTTTGCACTAACATTTCATTAAAACTTGCGGCAACACCAAGATTGCCATCGGCCATAAAATATTTTTTGGGATAAAAACTCACAAATAAGTTTTCAAATAAGTTTTTCTCTACAATCTTCTCATATTCATGGTAGGCTTCATTACCTTTATATAAACGTGTCCAAAAATTGGACTTTGTCCCGCTCATCCAACTCCCTACTGATTGCCATACAACCGATTTGGCATCTGAATAGCTCAACGTTTTTTCTGCGGCTGCAGCAAGCTCTGGTGTTTCTATATAATTAATTTCATATCCAGGATGCACACCCCATAAGGATGCATTTTGACCCGTTATCATTTTTTGCTTCGCTGGCCACGCCCATTCCATTAATCTACCTGTATTCGTATCAATTGTGGTTGGTTTTAATCTATTTTTTATCAAACTAAGACTATCTAAAAAAACTTCATCATCCTCTAAAATCTTACCTGCTCTATAACAATTTGTAAATAAATCCCGAAGTATTTGATTATCCATAGTAGGGCCTTCACACAATCTACCATGTTTTCCATTTGGTAATGTATAAGACTGCTCAAATGACACACTTGGTGAAGTAACCAAATAGCCTTGATTTCCTTCCGATAAAAAATCAAAAAAGAATAGTGAAGCATTCTTCATTACTGGATAAACTTTTTTAAGAAACTCTTTGTCTTGGGAATACTGATAACTTTCCCACAGATGTCTGGTTAACCAAGCGCCTCCAAATGTCCAAAGCCCCCAATTGGCTCCATCAACAGGTGCAGCGGCTCTCCATAAATCGGTATTATGATGTGCTACAAAACCTCTTGCTTCATAATGTTCTTTTGCTACTTTAGTTCCTGTTTTTTCCAGATCATAAAGCAATTGAAATAAAGGATCATTCAACTCTTCTAAATTACTAGCTTCAACCATCCAATAATTCATTGGAAGGTTAATATTTAATGTCCATTTACATCCCCAGGGCGGATTCATACTATCATTCCAAATACCTTGTAAGTTTAGTGGCTGTGTCCCTTTTCTTGATCCTGCTATAATTATATACCTTCCCATTTGGTAGAAAAGAGCATCTAAAAGTGGTTCTTGCTGACTCTTTGCCTGCTCAATTAATTTATTGGTAGGTATGTCATAAGATTTTGAATTTCCAAAATTGACTACAACTCTATCAAACAAGGCCTTATAGTCTGTGAAATGTCTTTTAAACAAACTCTTATAACTTTTACCTTTTGCATCTGCTAAAATATGATCGCACTTCTCTTCTGGATCTCCTGAAACATCTTGGTAACTTTTGTAGTTGGTAGCAGCCGTATACAACAAAACCAATTCTTTTCCGCCTTTTACTTCTAGACTACCTTTTTCATCTGTGTTTAAATTAAGGGTTCCTTTTCCTAAAATTTCTATTCGGGATTCAAAACGAATATCAGGTTTTATATTTTGACCTTCGCTTCCTTGTCCTTTTAAAATATAGGTATCACCCCTTAATTGCCCCACCGATTTGTGTTCTGAAGTATGCTTTAATTTGAACTTGATTCCTTCGCTGTTATTCGTAGTAAAGCGCATTACTATGACGTCATCAGGATGTGATGCAAAAATTTCACGAGTATATGTATAGCCTTTATTTTTGTATGATACACTTACTAAAGCTTTATTTAAACTTAAACTACGTTTATAATCGGTCGTATTTGCTTTCTCGTGTCCGAAATCAAAGATCAATTTCCCTAAAGGCTGGTAACGCTGTAATTTCCGTGGTGTACCAATCATATGTTTATCTCCCAACTTGAGAGCTTCATCATACTTTCTATCTAAAATTAATTGACGAATCTCGTCCAAATATTGATTTGCTTCAACATTAATATAGTTATGAATACCTCCTGTCCACACAGTTTCCTCATTCATTACAAGGGTGTCCGAAGTAATATTCCCTGCTATCATAGTACCCATTCTACCATTACCTATGGGCAAAGATTCTTTCCATTGCGCAGCAGGTGCTGTATACCACATTTCTAAATTTTCTTGAGCCAGTAAATCTGGACTACTACCCATAACAATAAGAATACTAACCACTTTAAACCCTAACACTTTATATCGATTAGCTATTCTTCTATTTCTAAGCATTCTATTTTCAATTTAAGTAAGCTTCTTTTACATTTATTTCAATCAATACGGATTAGGGACAAGAATAATTATCATTGCTTATCTTTCATGCTTTCGTCCCATTGTAAGCAATATATTCCCTAAGACCATCTGTAATCGAGATGGTACAATCACTTGCGTGAAACAAAAAAAATGAAATTATTTATGTCTTACATTTAAAATAGTCTCATTTTAATGTAAAAATGTTTTCGTTCTCATGTAGATTTACTAGTTACTACTCTCCCCCTGTAACGGCTATTTTATTAACCAAACTAATCTAAAATCTCAATACTTTGTTTTAAACGGATATCTTCTGAAGAGCTTCCAACCATAATTTCAAATACTCCAGGTTCGAAAACAAAATCCATATTTTGATTATAAAGTGACAAATCATCTTGATTTAAAACAAAGCCTACCGTTTTAGTTTCCCCTGGTTCCAAAGAAATTCTCTCAAAGCCTCTTAATTGTTTCTCATAAACGGTAATACTTGAAGTTTTATCCGAAAAGTATAGCTGTACAACTTCATCTCCCTTTCTTTGACCTGAATTTGTAACATCTACAGACACAAATACTTTTCCGTTATTATTTCTAATTTTAGATTTCACACTTAAATTAGAATAGTCGAAAGTCGTATAACTTAGCCCATAACCGAAGGGATATAAAAACCCGCCAACTCGTGTTTTTCCAGAACCATTAGGGCCCTTAGCTGGCTGATTTGCCTGTGCCCCTGGCTTTGATGGGAAATTCATAGGAATCTGACCAATTGTTTTTGGAAATGATATTGGTAATTTTCCCCCTGGATTATAATTACCAACCAACACATCTGCTATGGCTGCACCTCCAAATTTTCCTTGAAACCACCCTTCAACTACTGCTGGAACATATTTGTTTATCCAGTTTATTGTTAACGGACGCCCATTTATTAAAACTATAACTACTGGAGTCCCAGTATTATAAATAGCCTCTACTAACTGTTGTTGATTTCCTGGAAGATCTAATGAAGTTCTTGATCTTGACTCGCCTACAGTTTCTTCATCGTCTCCAACTACCACAATAGCCAACCCGACAGTCTTCGCCATTTCGACAGCCTTATCAATCTCTTCTTGATCTGAAATACTAGGCAGTGTTGGAATAATTTCACTATCAGGCCAATTTTCATCAAAAAAATCACAGCCTTTTGCATATTTTATATGGACATCTTTCGGGAATTTTTGCTTTATACCTTCGTAAACGGAAACAACTTCTATATTAGAAGGCCCGTACCTACTTACCGAATGATTTATTGCCTTGGCATTTGGTCCAGTAACCAATACTGATTTATATTTACTAAAATCCAGAGGCAACATATTATCTGAATTTTTTAATAATACGATAGATTCTAAAGATGAACGGTACGCTACCTTCTGAAAATCATCATTGGATACGATCTTATCAGCCTTTTTAAATTCTTCTCCATAAGGATTATCAAAAAGACCCTGCCAAAATTTAACTCTTAAAATGTCACGCACACGATCATCAACCGTTTCCATACTTAATTTACCTTCTTTTACTAATTCTCTAATAGGAATAATATAATCCTCAGGCATTGTAAAATCAGTTCTAATATTTAATCCAGCATTCACAGCTTTCAAAACAGCTTCTTTATGATCCTTAGCGATATGATGTTTATCTGCTATAAACTCAACAGCTCTACTATCTGAAACAACGTAACCTCTAAAACCCCAAGAATCTCGAAGAATATCCTTTAAAAAATATCCCGAAGAGGTAACAGGTACACCATTATAATCATTGTAGGAACTCATAACACCTAAAGCTCCAGCATCTTTTATAGCTCTTTTAAACGGATGCAGGTATAATGAAAATAACTCTCGTTCTGTGATATGTGCGTCTGTTCTTGCGTCACCGTCACGTCCACCTTTAGGCGCACTATAAATAGCAAAATGCTTAGGGGTTGCTACGACGCCTTCATCTTGTATGGCCCTGACCATGTTATAGCCTAGCTCTCCTACTAAATAAGGATCTTCTCCATAACATTCAACAGTCCTACCCCACCTAGGGTCTCTTGCTATATCTAAAATAGGCGCATACACATTGGTATAACCTAGTAATTTTGCCTCTTTTCCCGTAATGCGTCCAATTTGGCTTACTAAATCCTTATTCCATGTCGATCCTACTCCAATTTGAGATGGAAAACTAGTTGCCTTTTCATGACATAAGCCTCTAATACCTTCATTTGTAAAGTCAACAGGAATACCAAGACGTGTATTTTCCACAAAAAATCGCTGGATTTCATTCAATGCCTTTATGTGATTTGATGGTGGCCATGCCTTATCTGTAGCCGATTTTGGATGATAGGCCAAATTATTAAGCTGCTCATCTATATTCCCTATACCATCTTTCCATATTTCTTTTTTCCAACTAGAAGTGGGCAATTCATCCTTTAAAACCCTTCCAAAACCATAAAGCGTTGCCATTTGGCAGCTTTTTTCCTCCAAAGTCATTTTGGATAATAAATCTTCAATTCTTTTATTAACTGGTTTTGATGAATTTTCAAATACATCTTTTACACCATTTTTATTGAAATCTATCCAATTACCATGATAAATGTTCGCTTCTTTAGATATAATGATACTATTTTCAGGTTGCTGAACTGGCCTTACATAAGTTATTTGGGCCTGAATAAACGTTGGAATAATCCCTATTAATAAATAACAAAAAAACAAATATGATCTCATAAAAAATTCAGGAATGACCCTGGGTTAGATTTAATTATATATAAAAATGTCTTAAAATGTTTTAAAAAGAGCTTTTGTATTTTCTTTTAAAACAACCATATTAATTGACCTTTGAAGCATATAAATACGTATCATTATTTTATAAAACATGTCCTAATTAATTTTAGGTTTAGGAATTAGATAGGATTTCTACTTTAAGATTATAAACTAATGATATTATAAATTTTGTTCTTCTTAACTATTAATATGTAAGCTTCAAATTACTTGATTAATCGTTGATTACAGGTAGAATTAATGCCTTAAATAGTGCAGGAATTGTTCACGTATAGCAAAAAGTAGATAGAATGTTCAAAAAGACGACTATTTTGAACTATAAATACACCTATAATAATGACATATGCAGTAGATTGTTAAGTATTAAAAATAATCATAACAACTTTAAACAAAAGCGTTTAATAAAAAGTAAAACAGATTAGGACACCTAATTACAGGTAGACAAATTCGTCATAATTAGTTTATTCGCAGGCTATTCCAAATCAGCATGCATCTTAATTATTTGCCTAAAATTTGTACATTTATACTTAGTGTTATTTAATATTTAACCTTTTAGGTTATTAATAAAATAAACTAGTACTAGGTTTTAGATATTTTACTTTTATTAACAGCTTAGTTAAATCTCATTTGTAAAATGCTTAATAAAACGATTTTTCTGGTTTTTTTCTCTTTTTTTTATACGAGCTTAAACGCACAGTATATTGAAGATCAGTCTTCTAATGATTTTTCTATGCTCACAACAACTAATGGGCTCTCTCAAAATACCGTTAATACTATTTTAAAAGATAAGACAGGCTATCTTTGGTTTGGTACTGACGATGGTTTAAATAGATACAATAGTTACGACATAAAAGTTATAGATATAAACCAAAATAAATCTGAAACTTCAAATGGAAAGAAAGTACTCGATTTATATGAAGATGATAAAAACATGCTATGGATTGGGACAGATAACGGCCTTAAAATTTACAATCCAGTTACAGAGACAGTAAAAAAATATAACCTATTCGAAAATTTTAATACGCCTATAAGGGTTAATTGCATAAAAAAAGAAAATGATTCCCTGGCTTGGCTTGGGACTTCAGAAGGGTTGGTTTTATACAGTCTTAATCGAGGCATTGTTGAGCACCACAGATATAACTCAGAACGTCCAAATTCATTATCTAATTCTGAAGTCCTATCGCTAGCCAATGATTCCAATCATGTATGGGTTGGCACCAAACATGGACTTAACTATTTTGATAAAAAAAGCAAACGATTTGTCAATTACTTTTATGAGGAACATAAGGAAAATTCTGTTTCGGGAAACACCATTACGGCACTTTCCATAAACGAAACTGGAGATTTGTGGATTGGTTCATTAAAAGGAGGTATTTCCTTTCTCTCCAAAAAAAGTAAACGGTTTAAAACATACAATACAGAAAACAGCCTGCTTCCCCATAATGAAATCTTTGATATTTTTCAAACTTCTGAAGGTTATCTTTGGGTTGCAACCAATGGTGGAGGTATTAGTAAGATAAACGAAAAGAATCATTCTTTTACAAATTTCACACATGACTCCAACCATACCCAAAGTTTACCTACTAATTCTGTTTATTCTGTTTATGAAGACAGTGAAGGTATTTTATGGGTAGGCACTTATGCTGAGGGTGTTAGTTTTAATACTTCTAAAAACAGTTTATTTAAGTTGGTAAGACACCAGGTTCATGATGACAACAGTATTATAGAAAGCCGCATACGAAGTGTATTTCTTGACAGTAAAGATAATTTATGGTTTGGAACATGGGGCGGTGTAAGTGTATATAACGCCGATAACAAACAATACAAATCTTATTCGTACGAGCCTAAAAATCCTGTTTCCTTAAGTTTTAATACCGTAACTTCCATATTTGAAGATTTTAAGGGCAACATGTGGTTTGGAACTTATTCTGGAGGACTCAATTTGTTGAAACCAAATAAGCAAAGTTTTATCCACTACAAGCACAATATAAATGACACCAATAGTATTAATGATGACAAAATATACTGCTTTGCTGAGGATACATCAAATAATTTATGGATAGGTACACAAACAGGATTAAATCTTTACGACCCCATTAAAAATGGTTTCAAGACCTATGGACATGTAGATGTTAGGGACATAAAAGTTGCAAAAAATAATTCCTTGGTCATAGCAACCATGGGAGGCATTGCTATTTTTAATCCTGAAACAAAAACCTTTAAAGATTTCTATTCAGATAAACTAATTTCCTTTCCTTTGAGCGAAGTCTATTTAGACGATAATGAAGAACAGGTTTGGTTTTGCTCACAAGGTAGAGGTATGGGATATCTGGATTTAAGTAATGCAAAATTCACTTTTTTTACCGAAGATGATGGTTTGCCCAGCAACTTTGTATCAAGCATATTATCTATTGATAGTAATACGTTTTGGGTTAGTACCTATAAAGGTTTGGTGAAATTTGATAAGACAAGTAGAACTTTTGAAAACTTTGGCGATTCCCACAAACTTCCATCAAAGCAATTCCAACCAAAAGCTTCTGTTATTTTACCTGATAATTATATTGGTTTTGGAGGTTCTAAAGGCTTAGTGATTTTTCATCCAGATAGCATTTATAACATTAAAAAAAACCCGATTATAGTTTTGTCTTCTTTGAAAATAGACAATAAAGATGCAAGTATAAACACCAAGGATTCGCCGTTAAGCGAAAGCATTTCCAAAACCGATCATTTATTACTCAAAGCCAATCAAAATGACTTTTCTATTGAGTTTACTGCATTAGACTTTAACAATCTTGAAGGAAACAAATATGCTTATACACTTGAAGGCTATATGGATGAGTGGGCCAACATAGATTCGAGAAGATCAGTAAGTTTTACAAATCTTAATCATGGTGATTATACATTAAAGGTAAAAGCACTTAATAATGCTTCAGATGGAAATGAAAAGTCTTTAAACATCTCTATTGCGCCTCCATTTTATGCTACTTGGTGGTTTACTTTTTTAATGTTAATTATTTTTACGACATTAATTTACTATTATAAAAAGTATACCATAATAAGTACCAAACAAAAAAATGAAAATGAATCGCAACGCTTAAAACTAAAGAACGAAGAAGATTTTAATAAAATGCGATTTCGCTTTTTTACTTATGTATCACATGAATTACGAACGCCTTTAACCTTAATCTCTGAGCCCGTTTCTCAATTGCTAAAAAGCGGAAGAGACAGAAACGATCATGACTTTAGATTACTGAAATTAATCAACAAAAATGTTTTTCGCCTTTTAAGGTTAGTCGACCAAATTTTAGATATCAGTAAACTTGAAGGTGATACCTTAAGCTTACAGGTTTCCAATCAAAACATTACTAAGTGTATTGAAGATACTGCCAGTGCTTTTAATGAATTTGCCATTCAAAATGAAATCACATTTAAATTTATTAGTAAACAAGATGTTTTAAAAGGGTGGATTGATGAAGATAAAATTGAAAAAATTGTATATAATTTACTTTCCAATGCTTTTAAATTCACTCTAAAAAGAGGCATTATTACTATTCATTTGGATTATTCTCATGACTCTGAGGATTATGTAACTATTAGTGTTAGGGATAATGGTATAGGCATTTCTGAAGATAAACTTTCAAAAATATTTGAAGGTTTCTATCAGGTAAGATCTGAGTCCGCCAAATCTTTAAACCCTAATGGAGCTGGTATTGGTCTCGATTATGTTAACCGATTGGTAAAACTGCACCAAGGGACTATAAATGTTGAAAGTAAAGTTGATTTAGGCTCAACATTTTCTATAACCATTCCAATAAAAGAAACATTTTATAAGCCTGAAAATATTAGAAACAGTGTACAAAAAAGAGCCCCTATAAAGCCTATAAGTTTAGATAAAGAAAAACCATCTGAAATTCAAACCGATACGAAACAGCATACCAAAAATACACCTAGAATTTTAGTTGTTGAGGACGATTTGGATATTAGAACCTATGTCGCTCAATCGTTATCCGAAAAGTTTAGAGTCGTAGAAGCTGCTAATGGTAAGGAGGGACTAGACAAAGCCATTAAGCATACTCCAGATTTAATCTTAAGTGATACGTTGATGCCAATTATGGATGGTATTGAGTTTTGTAAACGTGTTAAGGACCATGAAAAAACCAGTCATATCCCTTTTCTTTTCCTCAGTGCCTGGACCTCTGATGAATTTAAACTAAAAGGCTTAAGTATTGGTGCCATAGATTATATTAAAAAACCGTTTAGCTATCATATTCTCGAATCGAGAATCACCAATATTATAGAAACTAATAAGAAAATATCGGAAAAATCTAAAACCAAAGTCAACTTTATACCTAAAGATAAGAGCATCGATTCTATTGACGATTTGTTTATAAGAAAGGCTTATGATGTTTTGGATAAGAATTTTGATAACCCTGAGTTTACGGCTCAGATATTTAAAAAAGAAATGAATATGAGCCATTCGGGGTTATATAGAAAACTAAAACAGCTTACAGGAAAATCATCCAACGAATTTATTAGAGACTACCGGCTAAAACGAGCCTCACAAATAATAAAACAAAACTCTGGTTTGTTAATCTCTGAGGTGTGCATAAAAACAGGGTTTAACGACCCAAAATATTTTAGTAAATGTTTTAAACAGGTATATAAAATGTCACCTTCAGATTTTGCTAAAAAATATGAAAATCTGGAAAAGGTTGATGCAGACAAATAGTTGTGTTATAAACTTAAAACGAGATAAAAAGCTACATGTTTTCCAGGGAAAGCATGTGGCTTCTCTTTTTACTTCTTATTTATCATGTCTTTAGCGTGACTCATACCACTACTAAAAATGCTAGAGGTAGCCGTTATTTTGATAACAAACTAGGGTGACCTGGACCAAAAAGTATGAGTATTTGGAAAGGTGTAGATGTAAACGATTAATCATAATTAACTAGAATAGCCAGAATAGGGAATTCTCGTAAATCTTTTTTGTAAGTAGGCTTGATTAATGGTTAATTAATTTATTTTGTTCTCTGCTGTTTTTCCAATACTAGGTATATTCGTTCCCATTATTAAAAGCCATAAACAAATTCCAATTTCTCCTATAGACGCTGGTATTCCAATAATAGTCGAAAAAGTTGTTTTATAGAAATCTGAATACAAAAACCCTCCAAAAAACGTAATTAAATAACCAAAACAGCCAACCATCAACAGTATTCCTAAAATTTTTGGTAGAAAACCAGACTTGTATACTAAATATCCGAAAGGAAATAACCAAAGCCCCCAAAATATTTGTAAGATTTCAATTCCGTTATTATAGTAACCAAGATACAACATCACTTGCGCATACAATTCAGCTCCTCCTATATGTTCAATATATTCACTATTGATTAATGATAAAATAGAGAATTTATTGAGAATAATCGTAAATGAAATGGGTACGCTTATCAATGCGAAAAGCACCATGAGTTTAGCATGAACTTCACTTATTTTATTTAAGAGTTTGTATAAAATTAGTGGCAATAATAAAAAAATAAGATATGTGATTATACCACTCACAATTCCCAATCTAAATAGCAGTTCGGATTTTTTTATGTTTTCAAAAGCCTCTGAGGCACTTTCCCAAACTACCAATTGAGATGGAATATATTTGAGGTTAATTATTGCACTTATAACAAGCATTAGATAAAGTAAGCCAGCAAATCGCGCTGTTTTATTTATTGCGGTCATATATTATTTTAAATTATTGATTATTTAGAGCTTGCCCAAACCTGGACGCCTTTACTTATAGAGGCGCAAAAATTTTGGAAATGGTTGCTTCACCATTAGGTCAAAAACATCTATTATACTAATCTAAAGGCTTAAACATCGAATTATGGATACAAAACACAAAAGCTACTCTAATTATTTAGAAATAGCTTTTGCTTATTATTAAGCTTTGTTTTGAAACGCAATACAACTGCATACCTACAGAGGTTATCCATTACCTTTTTAAAACTTACAGTAATGTACCTATTTAAGGATCATTAATAGAAAGAAGTCTTCTTACTCTAAGATATATAATTTGAATTAAAAAAGAAAGACCGCCTTAAAAGACAGTCTTTCTAACACTAAACTAAATAATAATCAAATAGTTATTAACACTAATTCAACGATGTATATGATTCATTTTTATAAAATATAGTAATAAACAAAGTATTAATTACCAGGGAATCCTTCCCATCGCCATTCATTAATACCGTCTCTTACTCTATTTCTAAATGTAAGTACTTCTTCTACTTCAAAATCCTTACCGCCATCGCTATATTTATACTTTAAAGTAAACCTTCTTTTTACAGGATCCCATAAACTAAAACCATTTTCTTCAACTTGATAATCTGAGGATGGATCTGCTATAATAGTTACAGAATTATCTTCTGGGTTTACTTTAAGCTTCATAGAATAATTATCTCCTGTACGATTAGCTACACCATTAATTTTAACTGTATCCATCATAATAGACCTTAATTCACGTATCGGTGTACTAGGACCATCTAAGTGGTCTCCATAAACATAGGCGGTATCCAATACTTTATCTACGGTGAAAAACTCTTTTAAGCTTCCTACTTGATAAAAATTACCCTCGTATGTATTCATTAATTTTATAGGGATAATCGTTTCTTCTTTACCTTCTAAAATAGAATCTGTAGATGTTGATAGTATTCTAAAAGGAAGTGCGTAGTTATAATCCAATAACTGCATGTCATTTGCCATTCTTAAAGAATCAAACTTTACCGACAACAACCCTAAAAACTCGCCTTGATCGATGGTTATTTTATCAGGACTTCCTAAAGTATAATAATCCTCTGGTAACAAAGTGTAAGCCGTACCATCTAACATGGTAGGGTCTATCTCAAAGGTTAAATCTTCTACATTATTATTATCCTTAACACCTCCCAGGTAAGCACCAACCTTAATTTCAAGCCCTTCACCTGCAACAGCTGACCTTTCTATTTCTGCATGTGGAAAATATACAGCTGTAAAGCCTATGGTATCAACAATATAATCCTCGTAAGGGTCACATGAAAACATCATTGAAAGCAACAATATTAACAATAAACAACTTTTATATTTCATAATTTTCATAATTTTATACAATTAATTAGTTTACTATTCCCATCCAGCATTTTGGATAAGCGCATTAGATTTTAGTACTTCATTTCTAGGTATCGGGTTGTAATACATTCTGTCTGTAAAGACTCTAGATTCTACTTCTTTATTCTCGTACGTGAATGAATCATCTGGATTTTTAGTCACATGAGTTCCCATTACAGGTTGACTTAACTCATCAACTGGTAGCATCCATCTTCTAACATCATAATAATACTCGCCTTCAAAAGCAAATTCTATACGTCTTTCATTTTTTATTAATGCTTTATAGGTTGTTAAAATATCGTCTGCTTCATCTAAATAAAGATCATTAGTTATTCCAGCTCTTTCACGAATTTCTTCAAGGGCATCTTTAGCAGAAAAAGCCATACTACCAGCTTGTCCGTTAACCCCATAAGCTTCTACAGCCGCTTCAGCAAAATCTAAATAAAGACCTGCTCTGGTAAAAATAGGATAGACTTTTATATCATTCCCAACCTCAGTTCCTTGGTCTCTATCAAAGTTTACTTTAGAGCTCAAATACTTCTTCATATAATAACCTGTACGGGTCGATTTTTTACGAAGTCCGCCATTGGCATCCTTTCCGCCATCAAAAACTTCAATAAAGACATTTCTAAAATCATTTTGTCCATTATAAAACACAAAACGCTCAAAACGCCCCTCCCTATTATCATAAGGGGTAACAGCATTATATATTGAGCTTGGATGACTTATGGGGTATCCATTAATATCAGGAAATGCGTCTATTAAATTTTGGCTCGGATTGGCTTCACCTCTACCATACATTGATATTGGGTAATGCGCGCGCTCTAGATTTCCATTGTTACTATAAGACCTTCTCCATAAATGATCTATGTTATCTGAATTATTAAAATCACCATAGTCTTGAAGCTCTAAAATACTTCCATCTATGGCTTCTATAGCTGCATAAGCCGTTTGGGCTGCTTGATCCCAGGAAATCTGATTATAAGCTGGACTCGCAGAAAAAAGATCCAATCGTGCTCTTAAAGCCCAAATCATCTCTCTAGAAATTCTACTCACATTCTGTTCTCCGTTTATATCATCATTCCCGTCATTATAACGGAAAACATCTATATATCTGTAAGCACTATCTAAATCCTTCTTTATACTCTCATAACTTTCCATGTAGGTACTTCTACTCACATTATTTACCTCTTCAAAAGTTAACAATTCGTCAATTATAGGAATACCCAACATGGTTCCATCGGTTGCCGAAGGCCCTGCAAAATTCTTAAGTAACAGCCATTTATAATAAGCTCTTAAACCAAACGCTTCCCCTCTAAAACGTCTTTTCAATGCCTCACCGCGCTCTGCGTTTAAAGGATCGTAAGTAATATCAAATCCGTATTTAAAATACTCATTAATTTTAAATATTTGGTTCATAGAGGCTCCCCACTGACCACTTACTGGTGAAGATTCTGCTGTAGATCCAGAAGCTGCTTGTCTTTGAACCCCATTAATTGAAACCGCATTATTTGTATGATATTCTAAAGAAACCCATGGCGTATTTCTAACACCTGAATAAGCTGGGTTTAAAAAAGTAGACGTGCTACTGATATCCCTAAAGACATCTTCAAACTCATTCCTTGTATTTGGTACTATTTGATCAAACTCATTAGTGCACGAGAAACTCAAGCCCAAAGTTATCACTAATAAAGGTATAATTATATATTTTCTCATTTCTTATAATTTTTTTAATTAAAATGACACTTGTATTCCCAGCTCAAAAGCTTTTAAGACTGGATGTTCGGAATACCCTTTATTTCTGCTAGGCATAAACCTTTCTTTATTAGATGATATAACGAAAGGGTTTTTTACCGACCCAGATAACGAAAACTCTTTCACACCGATATCCTTTAACAAATTTTGCGGTAATGAATAAGCGACCATAATGCTTCTCACATTAAAATAGCTGGCATCTTTTAACCAAAAAGAAGACGTTCTATAATTGTTAGAATTTGATAATGTGGTTAATCTAGGTAAGCTATTACTAACTGGCCAACTATTGGCTAATTCTTGTGTATAGTCATTAATGCCTCGGTTCCAATTCAATTGCTCAACATACTTACCACCAAGTACACCATCACCATGAATACTAAAGCTCCAGTTTTTATACTGCATCATATAATTTAAACCGAATGAAACTCTTGGTGATTTTCCAACCTCATGGTAATCCTTCTCATCAATAACGCCGTCATTATTGAAATCTACATATCTAATGTCTCCAGGTTTCACCTCTCCAAATAATTGTGGCGTTGCACTGGCTATTTCTGCATCGTTTTGAAAAATTCCTGCTGCTTGTAAACCGATAATACGGCCTCCTTGATTACCTATAGCATTTCTCTGTTCTTCTCCTCTTGGGTAGGTAATACTATTGGATAGTGTGTTATAACTAACATTATACATGGCATTAACACCTAATTTATAAGCAAAATCACCAATCTTGTTATTATATGAAATATTTGCATCAACACCACGTCTTCTTGAATCCCCATAACTCATTAATGGTGTATAGTTAGATGGTATTATAGCATATAGATTAGATGCTACTGTTATTTGATCGTAATTACGGATATTGAAGTAATTTAATTGACCATTAACTTTAGAATTAAACATTTGGAAATCCAAACCAACACTTAGGTATTCTTGTTTTGGTGTTACTAAATCTGAAGCTGTAAAAACTCTATTGGAACCACCTGCCCCAGCAGTTTCACCACGAAAAACTCCAAAAGTACCAGCTCCACTACTACCATACTGATGTTCTGATATAAAAAACTGACTTACAGGTCTTGATTGTACACCAAAATTAGCTCTAAATTTCAAAAAGTTCAACCAATCAGCGCTATCAAGAAAAGACTCTTTGTGCAGCAACCAGGCAATACCTGCATCATAGTTTATCTTGTCTCTTTCATCCTGTGACAATTGACGTATTGGCGAGTTTAGAAGTTTTCCTTCTAAAACATATTTTTCATTTAGTAAGTAATTTGCTCTCAGTCCTATATTTCTATAAATCGTATTTTGCTGTAATTGGCTACCAGTTAACTTTTGGTTTGTAAAAAACACATCTGCAATTACTTTATGATTCTTACTAAAATCTCTATTATAATGTAGATTGGCTTGAATATATTGACTACGATCCACACGGTCTCCCAATTTCGAGAAATTAAATGATATTTTCTCAGGGCTAAACTCTCTAAAACTAGTCTCATAAGTACCATCTCCATTTGGCGTAAACACAGGCTCAGCCGTATGCGGTCTAAGATCTAGAAAAGACGATAAAACATTTAATGTATACATACCAACCAATCCTTTAAGAGTCAAGCCTTCTGTTACTTCACTTAAATCTAAATCTAAACCAATTCTTGCAAAGGCATCTCTTCTTTCATCTTCCATAATGTTGCCATTGGCCAAATCTACAAGTAAATTAGTACCAAATTCTTGCGTTCTACCAAAAATAGTATCATTTATCTTATAAGGAATGGCATTGGCTGGGTAATTATACATGGTATTAAATGCACTGTTAGCATTTAAACGTGGTTCATTTCTTTTATTGAAACTTCCACCAATACCTACGTTAACATGGCCTGTATTACCAAATTTAATTTGAACATTGTTATTCAACCTAAGTCTGGTTAACTTTCTTCCCTCTCCTACATTTTCTATACCGTCTGTTGTATAATAACCCAGATGGGAAAAATACTGAACATCTTCATTACCTCCTGAAAAATCACCTGTAAGATGCGTATATGTTGAAATACCGTTAGCAAAATCTTCATAATAATCATTATTAGGATTCATTACGGGATTTGTGCCATTCGTATAATCATCAATATCACTTTGCGTATAGATTGGTGAAAGACCATCATTACTCAATGCTATATTGTAATTTCTTGCATAATCCTGTGCATTCATCGTATTAGGCAAAAATGTAGGCGTTCTCACCCCAGTTCTAGATTTAAATCTAAACAAACGGCCTCCAGGTAATCCATGTTTTGTATTTACAATAATGGCACCAGGAGCTCCCAGAGTACCATACATAAAAGACGAGCCATAATCTTTTGCTATAACAACATCATCTATCTCGGCAGGTGTAAGTACGATGTCAACGGATGGTATACCATCTACGAAAAGTTGACCAACACCTTGACCTCGTATACTATTTCCAAAGCTTTCAGCAACTGTAGACCCATTATTATAAGATGTTTGTAGGCCGGATAACCTACCAGCTAAAGCCTCTCGTGTAAAAGCTGTTGGAAAATCATTTAGTTCTTCTCCTGTTATACGTTCAACAGAACCTGTAATTCTCTCAAAAGGCATGCTTCCCAGAGCGATATTAGTATCTTCCTGAGGTTCAATAACACCCCATTGTTTTAACACAATGCTCTCACTTTCTAAACTGCCATTGTCTATGTACACAACCATTCTCTCATATCCCAATCGGGTAAGAACAAGAATATCTTTAACTTGAACTTTTATACTAAAAGAACCGTTTTCGTTGGTCACCGCTCTATTTCTAGATTTCGACGCTAGGATATGAACACCTTCCAGCGCATCTCCCGACTTATTGGTTATGGTAGCAGATACTGCATTCAGGGCACTTTCTTCCTGAGCTTCTACTCCAAAAGGTAATATATAAAATATAACTACCAATACTAAATATAATGTCTTTGTTTTTATCATTGTAAAATCATTAACTGTTAATATATTACCATCCAGGGTTTTGGGTTAATTGAGGCACCTCAAACACTTCCAGGTCACTTTGCCTTAATGGGTATCTGTACATTCTATCGTCGAAAACTCTTTCTCCTTGACCGATTAAAAATCTTTCGTAACGAACACCTGTTGGTTGCGTGGCATCATCGATAATTAAAACACCATGGAAATCTTTTCCATCTAATTCCTCTTTTGCCGTTCTCCAACGCAGCATATCAAACCAAGAGTGGTACTCAAAACACAGCTCAACTCTAAATTCATTTCTAACAACTTCGCGGAATGATGCCTCATCGGCTGTAAATTCTGGCCTAACATCAACATGTCCAACCCTATTACGAATCGCATTTAAAGCATCAACAGCTGTTAGGGATGCTCCTGGAGCTGTGGCATTTGGATTCCCATAGGCTTCATTAACAGCTTCTGCATAATTTAAATAAATCTCCGCCATTCTTATATAAGGTGCATTTACATACAAGGTTCTGTTATAAGCTTTATTATTATATTTCTCAGGAATAATTTTTCTTGCGAAATAACCTGTTGCTGAATTACCATAAGTTGAACTATTAGGCGCTGTACGATCTTCACCTAATGGGGTCGTTCTCATATCCATTCTATCATTTTCAGATACCTTTGGGAAAGGCGCATCATGATATAATATATCTTTATAAAAACGGGGGTCTCTATTGGCATATGGATCTTGATCATTATAATTTGAATTCGCGTGATTGATTGGCCAACCATCTGCTGTTTCAAATCTATCAACAAGTTCTTGCGATGGCGAATAACCTGCATCGCCATTTATGTTTCTCCAAAGCCAGCTAAGTCTATATAAATCTCTACTTGCCGAGATTGGCACATTATATCTAGGCCATACCCCTTCAATAGTACCTGGTTCTGTATGAAATATATTGCTATAATCTCCTTGGTATAAACCAACCTTATCTGAAGTTTGAGACAGACTTATTAAATCCCAGGCAGCAGCAGCAGCCATCTCCCATAACTCAGTATCCTTTTGGTTATTGGCAGTATAATTGGGGCTAGCCGCCGTTGTTAATGCTCTAGATTTTAATGCCATGGCAGCCGCTTTACCCATGCGCCCCATATGAACAGGGTCGTTAAGATAGCTTACCTCTGGTAAAACTTGAATAGCCGCATCGCAATCTGCAACAATATCTGTAATCAACTCGCGATATGTTGGTCTAGGAAGGTTTAAATCTGTTTCTGGTACAATTTTAGTTTTGATGTAAGGCAATGCGCCCCATCGCTTAGACAATTCATGATAAGCAAACGCTCTAAATAGAAGCGCTTCTCCTTTTACTTGATCAATTTCATTCTGGGGCATGATGTCTGTAGTTACCTCATCAATTCGATCAAGAATATTGTTAGTTACATAAACAAGTTCCCAATTGGAAGACCAAGCATCATAAAAATCTGGGTTAGCAAAAGCTTCATTAATTATTCCCATATAATCTCCTGCCAATACCGAACTGTGTACTTTAAGCGGTCTTTTAAAAATGATATCTCCTGAAAAGACCTCTACACATCCATAGTTCTTTCCTCTCCCTGCTCTAAATCTATCAGGGTGAGTAATTCTAGTCTCAAATATCCAACCCAATGTATCATAAAGTCTAAATGCAAAACTATTTATTGCAGCTCTATCTCTCCAAACCTCATCCTCTGTAGAAAACCCAGTACCTTCTTCCGTTCTATCTAAATAATCTTCACAACCTGCCAATAAAAAGACAGATAAAAAAAGTAATATGTATTTATTATATTTTATCATAATCTATATTTTAAAAATCAATGTTTACACCAAAAATGAATCGTCTAACCAAAGGATATTGACCGTATCCACCTGAAACGCCATTCCCTCCCTCAGGATCTCCAAAAGGAACTTTAGACCAGGTGTATAAATTTTGACCAGATAAACTCAACCTCATAGCCTCTATTCTTAAGGCCTTTTTCAAGAATTCAGATTTAATACTATATCCTATACTAACATTTTGTAGTTTAAGATAGGATGAATTTATCGTTGTTTTGTTACTTCTTACTTCATATCCCTGAGAAGTAGGCGTATGTCCCAATGCTGGAAATGCTGCATTAGGGTTTCCTGGACTCCATCGGTCTAAATGAATTGTTTTTGCCTCTAACAATGTAGAATTGAAATTAGGAAATAGATTGCTGGAATGATAAGTCACACCTTCTTTTCCAAAGAAACGTACACTAAAGTTAAACCCTTTATATTTCAAACCACTATTAAAAGCATATACAATTTCAGGTTGGCTTGTTCCATCAAGCGGTATATTATCGTTAACATCTATTCTTCCATCAGCATTAAAATCGGCATAAGAGTAATGCCCAGGGATTCTTAAGTTACTAATTTCTGGCGAATTAATGGCTTCTTCAAAATTATCTATAAAACCATTACTCTGATAACCTGATAACCAACCTATGGGCTTTCCAGCGTTTTTTCTATAGTCTGGTGTCAACACTCTATCTCCTCTATATATCATTCGGCTATCAGCCAATGTTACATGACCACCGAAAGAATATTCTAAACCACCTGCAGTAAGATGTCTATAGTTAGCCTCAAACTCAAGGCCATGGCTTTTAGCTGATCCCTGATTTACTTGCGGTAAATCTACCTTACCTTGATCCCTTGTTCCTAGACTAGGCTGAAAATAGGATGGTACTGGCAGTGTTATAGCAATACCTTCTCTATGTTCTTTAAACAAATTAAGACCTAAAGTTAAATCGTAATCAAACAATTGTACATCAAAACCTAAATTATGCTTTACAGAAGTCTCCCAGGTTGCATCTGGGTTTGCTATTTTAACCTCTGCCCATCTTGGTACTTCCGAATTTGCTGGAAATCCGAACACCGCTTCACTTAAACGCAAAGATGTCGTGCTATACCCGCCCAAGAAATCAAATCTAGGTGAGTTTTTATAAACCCCTGTCTCTCCATAACTATACCTCACCTTAAAAGTATTTAACCAAGGTAAATTATCTTGTACTATTTTTTCTTTTGCTATGTTCCAACCTGCAGCAAATGCTGGATAGAAACCATAACGCTTACCAGGTGCAAAACGTTCTGTACCATTATAACCTGCTGTGAATTTAACTAAATACTTATCGTTATAGTCGTAATTAAATATCCCAGCTACATCTTCACTATACTCAGGCAAACTACCAACACTTCTCTCTCGTTCTGTACGGTTAAAAACTCCAACAAGTGCGACGTTATGATCTCCAAATTTACGTTGGTAATTTAATTTAAACTCATAGTATATGTTTCTTGCTACCCCACTAAAATTTTCACCACCTGAACTTCTAAATCTCGGGTTAGCTCTATAATAAGATTGGTTTTTTTGACCTCTCCATGATCCATCAAGTGGATCATACAACCATAATTGAGGCGAAAAACCTTCCGCTTTATTATAAGAAAAAGAGGTACTATAATTAAACTTTCCTGAAACATTTAACCCTTTGGTAATGACATCCAAATTCTGGTTCAAACCAATTTGAATATCTACCACATCTCTCTTAAAACGTCTCATACCAGAGTAATTAAGCGCTTGATATGGGTTTTCCTGAAATGGTGTTTCTGCAATGGCTGAACTCAAACGAAATTCTTCTGGAAATGGCGCCAATGGATCTGGATGTGACAGCAAAAATTCTTTTGGATAGTACAATGGAAATAGGTAAGGCGTCGCCTCATCTATAAACTTAAATAGGTTACTGAAATCATTTCTACCAACGTTTGTATTAGGCGTTTTTCTTATTTCTGAACGCCCAGAAATATCAACAGATAATTTGGTTGATTTACTAATGTTAAAATCTAAATTTGTTCTAAAGTTAATTTTATCAAACGTAAACTCTGGATCATAATAACCATTAAAATCTTCAGATTTTAAAATATCTCCTACATGATTGATACTAAGCGAACTAAAATACTTAACAAATTTAGTACCACCTCTTACATTAATTCTGGCATTAGACTCCCAACCGATATCTCTTATTAAAGCATCGTACCAGTCTACATCAGGAAATTCATAAATATCCCTATTTGGATCTAAAAAAGTATTTATATAACGCTGTGGTCTTAAATCACTGTACTGTCCAGAGTTTTTTATGGCTTCTTGTCCTAAAGTCAAGACCTCGTATGAAGATAATTGATCTGGGATATCTGTAATAGACTTCGCGGTTACACCTCCTCCAACACTTACTTTTGGAGCGCCTTCACGACCTCTGTTTGTTGTTATTAATATAACACCATCTCCCCCACGCACACCGTAAACGGCTAAAGATGCAGCGTCCTTTAATATGGATATGGAAGCGATCTCACTAGGATCTAGTTGTGAAAATCCTCCTGTGGCCTCCACACCATCTATCAATATAAGTGGTGAGTTATCTCCTCTAAAACTGGTAACCCCACGAATTGTTATTTTAGCATCATCTGCACCTGGTTGCCCTGAAGGTATCTCTGTATAAACCCCTGGTAACCGATCTTGAATAGCCTGAGACATATTAGTAAGACCAGTTTCTTTTAAATCGCCTCCAGATACGGTCGCTACAGCACCAACAACATTTGCTTTTTTAACTTTATTATATCCTAAGATAACCACTTCTTCCAAAGATTCTAAATCTGGCATCATAGTAACATTAATCACCGTTTGTCCATTAACAGGTATCTCTTGGGTTACATAACCAACGTAAGAAAAGATTAATTTGTTTTTAGAATCTACGGTAATGGAATACTTTCCATCAAAATCTACAACAACACCATTCACCTCACTACCAGATGTAGATGAAGCCACTATAGTAGTCCCTACTAAAGGCATACCCGTTTCGTCTAATACTTCTCCGGAAACCTTAATATTTTGTGCCTCCAATAGTTGCCCCATGAAAATGACACAACAACTTAAGAAAAATTTTATTCTATAATTCATATGTTTTAATTAGTTTGTTTTAAAATAAATTTCATTTTCCTAATCATTTTTCACCAGTCGAATACCAAACATTCTAGTATGCGCATTACCTTGATTGAACGATCTATATTTATCTGGATATACTTCCCATGCATTATTACTGCCCGAATTATCAAACCAAAATGTAGTTCTTCCTTCTTCGACAACATAACGGAAACCAGCTGGTCTTCCTGCATTAAAATCGTTATAACGATATCCAGCCATAACAAAATTGGCCCCATAAGGATCTGTACCCCCATACCATTCATCTAGTAAGTCTCCTGCCTGAGGTATATAATTTTGTAACGTTGAAATATCAGATCCCTTAGGAACATGCCAACCATCTGGCGCTATATCTGCTTTAGGTACAAGGCTTGAATATACGCGTCCATTATCACCATCTGCCCAAACATCGGGGAATCCAGGTACTGGTAAATCATGATCATCATAATACAGTTCGGTAGACGATGCTGTAATAGGATACGCATCACTTGAAGGTTGAATAACCTTTATCAAATCTGTTCCATCTCTTAGCTTTTTAGTACGTAAGTTTTGAGACATCCAAACTTGTGTCCCCAGTCTCACCCAATTATAATCCAGTGACTCCGTAACCCTAACATCGGTATAAATACCCGTCATTTGAGGTGTGAAAGCTACTGGGAAGGAGTTTGTTTCACCACCACTGCCGTCTTTTGCTACAACAAGAGCATAGTATGTTTTTACATCTGTAAGATCACTTGGTATCTCACTGTTCTTCACTTTATACTCTGTTTCTGTTATATCGCTAGCTACAATATTAACTGGCGGATTCACCGTGTCTATGTATACATCATACGATGTTGCTCCTGCCGCTGCATCCCAAACCAATACTTCATCCAACGACAAAACATCTTCAACGGCAAATTCATGAATAGCTGGAAAACCAGGACCAGCCCCTATTACTGTAAAACCAGAAATTTCAGATTCTGTAAAATTGCCAGATGGGTCTTTTGCTACAACATACCAATAATAAGCTGAGTTAGCATCTAATGCAGTTGTCGTAAACTCGCTAGTAGTTACTGTAGCCACCAAGGTAGCTGGTGTGTTTTGCTTATCTAAATAAACATCATAACTTACAGCATCACCTTCTGGATCGGTAACATCTGTCCAATCTAGTACTACACCAGACATAACACCTGTTTTATCGACTGGTGCTACAATTAGAGGTTCATCTGGAGCACCCGTTCTTAATTTCTTAAATGAACGCACTTCACTTGAAGAATCGTTAATTAAATCTGAAGCATTAACCTGCCAATAATAAACCTCTCCTATTTCTAAAGTAGAAGCATCGACAACAAACGATGTGCTACCATCATCAATAGTAGCTATAACGTCTGTTGGTGGATTTGTTTTTCCCAACAATACTTTATAACTTATTGTTTCTCCTTCTCCAGCTGTTACAGCTTCCCATTCAAAAGTTAGAGCGTCACGTACAAAAACATCTGTGTCTGGGCTTGTTAAGTTTGGTGCATCGGGAGCAGGAATGGATGTAAATTCCCAAATATCACTTTCCCTTGACTCTAGGCCATTCTTTGCAACAACCCTCCAATAATATACTTCATCTTTAAGAATCTTATAATCTGTTAGGCTGTAGTTTGTTTCTTTTAAGTTTTCCGCCTGCAAAAACAACTTCGTGCTGTCCAACCCCATATAAAAGTCAAACTTTAAAGGCCGTGCATTTGGATCTGATGCTTGCCATTCAAATGACGGCGCTATATCTATTCCATTAGCTTTATCTGTTGGAGAAATTAGCGATACGCTTGGTTTTTTTTCTACAAAAGCACCATCATCATCTTCACAAGATATAAGCGTCGTGAAAACCAAGACCACTGTTAATAAAAGGATCTTATTTATATATTTCATAATGTGTATGTTTTTTATTTTAAAGTTCATTTTTTGACTTAATCTTTAACCAATCGGATACCAAACATTCTGTTATGCTCATTACCCTGATTAAAAGTTCTATAGTTACCATTAGGATATAATTCAAAAGCATTATTAGATCCTGAACCATTAATCCAAAAAGCGACCCTTCCTTCTTCAACACCATACCGGAAACCAAAAGGTCTTCCTGCATTAAAATCATTATAGCGATAACCTGCGATAACAAAGTTAGCTCCGTAAGCATCTGAGCCTCCATACCACTCATCTAATAAATCGGATGCATTGGGGAAATTACTTCTCAAAGTTGATATATCACTATCATTTATAACATGCCAACCTTCTGGAGCTATAAGTGGCTCTCTTCTTACTCTACTAGAATAAGCTCGCCCGTTAGATCCATCACTCCATGGTGAAGTAAAAGTAGGATGTCCAGCTATAGGACCGTTATCTACTGGGTGTTCATCATAAAACAACTCCGTAGTAGAACCTGTAATGGGGTAATCGCCACTTGTTGGCTGAACAACCTTTGTCAAATCGTCACCATTAGTTAATTTTTTAGTTCTTAAGTTATCAGACATCCAAACCTGTGAACCTAATCTAACCCAATTATAGTCCAGTGACTCCGAACCTCTCACATCGGTATAAACACCTGTAAGTTGAGGTGTAAAAGATATCACAGAAGATTCTGCTTCACCATCCACATTTTTCGCAACAACACGTGCATAATATGTTTTTGTCGCTACAGTTATATCACTAGGAATATCTCTAGGGCGAACTATATAGCCTTCACCTGTTACATCACTAGCCACTTTAGTTGTAGGCGGGTTCATTTCGTCTATGTATACATCCAAAGTAGCAGCTCCCACTACTTTACCCCAAACTATAGATTCATCTAGTGACATCGTACCATCTACAACTTCTTCACTAAGCGTAGGCGTAGCAGGTCCGCTAGAGCCGACGTAATCAAAATTAAAAGTCTCGGTGCTATAGGAATTTCCAGAAGCGTCTTTAGCAACAACATGCCAATAGTAGGATGTATTTTCCACTAAATTGGATGTTACATTATATTCAGAATCACCAGAGAAACTAGCGACTATATTAACTGGCGGATTTGCTGTATCTAGGTAAACATCATAAGTAACTGTATCTCCCTCAGGGTCTGTTGAATCTGTCCAATCTAGAATAACATCGCCATCTCTTTGAAAAAGAAGTGTATTATTTAAAGGAGCTACTATAGTTGGTAAATCTGGATAACCTCCTAACAGTTTTTGGAACGTACCGACTTCACTCATCGACGCATTTAACATATCCGAAACTTCTACTCTCCAATAATAAGTATCAAATTCGGTTAATTCAGGACCATCGTAAGTAAAGGTTCCTGTACCTTCAACGGTTCCAACAAGTTCTGTTGGCGGATTATCTTGCCCTAAATATATTTTATAAGTTAAAGCTTCATCTGTAGCCGCCGGCAGTGGTTCCCATTCAAAATTTAAAGGATCTCTACCAAAACCAATAGGGCCAATTAATACGGGCTCAGATAATGCCGGCGATGTTGTAAAACTCCAAACATCACTCTCCTTTTCATAGATACCATCTTTAGCTACTACTTTCCAATAATATTTATTCCCTTTTAATACCGTATTATTGGTTATTCTATATTCAAGAGCAGTAATATTTTCTGCCCTTAAACCTAATTTATTTTCTTCCGTTCCAATATAAAAGTCATACTTAAATGCATCCACATTATCACCAGATGCTGCCCAAGTAAATGTTGGATTAAAACCTACAGATTGCGTATCGTCAGCAGGAGACTGAATCGCTACATCAATGTTAGGTATTACAACAGTATTATTATCATCATCTTCGCAAGAAATCACAAAAAAGGACAATGATAACATTGTTATAAGAAAAAGATTCTTGATATATTTCATAGTTGTTTTAGTTTAAATTATGTTCATTTTGTTAGTTGTTATTTTTAATTTCTTTGTACGTATTTTAAATTTTATTAATACATTCTTAACATCATAAAATAAGATAGTCTTTACATTTGTTAATATTTTAATGTAGGTGTTTGAGGTAGAATTTAAAAGGGCACAAAAATTAAATATAAAAACTACTTTTAGGGAGACACATTGAGAGACTTTAAATTTAGTTTTTAGATTGAAATGTTTTTCAAATATGATATTAATACTGTTATTTTATCGGGTACATATATTCCTTTTTAGTAAATATTTTGTTCATAATGTCTTGGAAAGCATTTAATACACTCGTTAGATCGCATTTTTAACTTATTAAGAACAATTTTAATTTCAAATTAATATCACTAAAATTCCCTTTATAAATTATATGATCATCTTGATTTTGAAATATTAAAAATCAGTTTTTTTACTGATAGTTCGATTTAATATATAATGGTTTTTCTTCCTTGTATAAAATTCACATCATTATTATCAAAGCAATTATTTTTTGCTTGAATTCATTCCTTTCCAAATAAACCCTTTTTAAGTAAATAAAGGAAAACGAATAGCTATTATCGTAACACAAATAGCCATCTCATCCTTTATTTACTAAAGAAGGCAAGGTGTTATTATATTATTTATAAAAATATGGTATAGGCCGATTGAAAAAATGTCTATTTAATTATAACTTTGGATACAAAAGAGCCTATTTTGACTAAATAAAGACCTGCAGATGGAAACACATTATAGTCTATAGACACATCACTTCCCCCCATATTAGTCTTATAAATTTCTTTGCCTATTACCGAATACACCTGTACCAATTTATTAGAGTCATTACTAATATTAGTTAATGAAATCTTTAACTGGTTCCCTGCTTGTAAAGGATTTGGGCTAACAATTAGTTTATTAGCTTTTAAATTGTTAGTAGACAACGTAGAAGTTCCCGCTAAACGGATTTCCATAAACTCAAGAAAAGTGTTAGCTCCGTCACTTGCTTGATCTATTCTTATTGAAGTCGCATTTTGCAACATTGTTGCTGAAAACCCTTGAGCTTCGAAATCCATTCTGGCATGGTTATTATCATCAATCCCATCGTTATAAATTGATTCTGGTATCCCCACCCAAGTGTGTGTCTCGTCTGGACTAACTCCATCAGATAAGGTTATTTTCAAATTAGTAAACCTGTCAAATATACCAGAGTTTGTTCCATTATAGTTTCTTCCATAAAAATCCATATATTTTATAGTAGTATTGGCTGGTATAACCAAATCACAAGACCACCAATTATCTGCTGCAGTTTCCTTTGGCAGGTAATAATTATCACTATGACTAGCATTGGTATCTGGCCAAGGGTTTGTTGGACTATCTGGATTATAAGCAAAATTATCATTACGATTATACTCTGGATCATTTCTTTGAGATGCATAGTGTGCTTCTCCCGACGCTGCTGTATCTGCAGTTAAAGGCACTACAACCAACTGTCCAAAAGACATTTGGCCCATTAGTAACGCCGCTGTTATAAAAGTTAATTTGCGTAAAGTTTTTTTCATAATTTTAGTCTTTTAAGATTAGTTTAAAAATTCATTTCACAATAAAAAAGGTACTTTCTTTACTTTATTGTTACTGTAAATATCACAAACTTTATAACAGACTTTAGTATCTAAAATGTTCTAAAAGGGGTTTAAAATGTTCAAAACGATACAATTATCAAAATTGACTTATTTTTCTTTCTTTATACTTCGTTAAATAACAACTATAACCCCCTTTAATATGCTTCAAAATGATATTTAGCCAGAAGTTCTATCGTTTACTCGAATAAAATATATGCTTTTGCATATAAAGATTAAAAAAGAATGAGCAAATAAAGTACTTTAAATATAATGTACAATATAACTGCTATAGTTTACGTATAAAAAAACTGAAAGACTAAGTCTTTCAGTTTTTCAAATTTCATTGATAGTCGTCAATATCTTTTTGGTAAACACTAAATCAAGCGATCCTTATTTTAGGTAATGAAATTATAATTATAGTACTATTTCTTTATTATTTTCAAAACCTTTGGCTTGCCTCCCCCCATTTCTATAGCAGCAAAATAGATCCCAGCAGGTGCGCCATTTATATCCAATGATACCTGGCCGTTGTTGACTGGGTAAGCCTTTGATGAGACCAATTGCGAAAACACATTGTAAACAGACACCGTTACATTTTTAAGGGGCATGGATAACGCTATAGCAAACTCCCCTTTTGTAGGGTTGGGGGATACTGAAACGATACCGTCTATGGTCTTGCTAAGTACACCCTCACAGGCCTCACTTGTTTTTACCTCCACAACATCACCATATCCTGCGTTTACAGAAAAGGAAGTCGAAGAAGTCTGAAAGACCATTTCGTTGTTTACATAAACATCGAAAGGAGCTGTACCCTCTGTAATGTTAACAGCTACTTTTCCAGAATCTGTAATTGCCTTACCTGTTACCGAAGTACCAGCCTCTACATCTAGACCATAACACTGGGTGATGCTACTCGTTGTATTGGTAATGCAAAGCTCGTAAGTACCTGCAGAGAGATTTTCTATAAGCCATTCGCTAGTAAAGTTGATATCGGCTCCCCCATCAAGATTGGCAATGTAGCTTCCAGCATCCCTTGCCTGGATCTTTATCTGGCCGTTAGCCTTGTCTAGACAGGTCTCCCCAGTGGCTTTTACCGTATAGCTGTCATCGCCTGTTTCCTCTATGGCTCCTGAACATGGTACCGATTTATAGATTTCTGCTCCTGAATTATAGTATAAACGATCGTTAATGGTATTAAAATCGTAAGCAACACTATTATCATGTGCTGGTTGTCCATCAAATCTTTGCTTTACTTTTTGACGATACTCATTCTTGTCTGGTACAGCACATCTATATGCATCCAGATACAATCCAATATTATCAAACGGAATATTTGGAGCATAACTAGGCCTTGGCTCTTTAAATTTTAAATTTAGTGTGCTTGGGTTTTCAAATATAGCTAATGATACGTCTTGGTTTCCAGATACTGTTTCAACACTACCACCAAGGATGTTTCGAGAATTCCCATAAAACATATTATCTTCATAATTAGATGCATATGGTTTAAATGAATTATTATTATTAGATGTTTCTAAAAGACTTTTCAACTTTGGGTAACGTTGATACCAAAAATCATTTATCAAATCTGACCAATTATCAGTTGTAACAGTACTTTCCCAGCCTGTAACACCAATCTCTTTTAACATTCTACCTATGTAATTGCTTTTATCGTTTGAGGTGGGGTTTGTAGATAAATAATTCATAGCCGTAGTATAAAAACTCGTAGATGCATCACCATTTCTAATTCCCCTATAGCCTTCAAGCACGACATTTCTAACAACAGAATGCCCCCCTCCTTTATTCATCTTAAGTACTTCCCATCCTCCTTTATACGTCACGTTTTCATAGACTTCTTCTCCAGCATCTAAATCATCAGAGAAAAAAGAAGCTCTCCCCAATAACTTAGGCACACTCATAATATGATGTACAAAATTATGTCTTATTTTATTTCCGAAAGACCACATCGCATTACCTGTGTAAAATGCACCACCATCACCCTCTTCTATACCTACATTAAATGCTTCATTAAGCTCTATAATGTGGTCTACACCCGTATGCGTTACTGGCTGTCCGTTCATGTTATGGATCAAGTTGTTTCTAAATATATTTCCTGCTCCTGTTATACCACATGCCTTCCCGTAAAAATCTTTTGAATACACCTGAGTAAAGTGACAGTTCTCTATAACATTATTACCATATTCGACCGATGTTGGTGTTATTTTACCACCATACAACCTACTATTGTTAGGCACATCGTAAAAATCGCAACTCTGTACCTTACTGTTCCTTACATCATGCCAGAAATTTACCGATGTAAGTGGAGCTGCTATAAATCTAAATGTAATGCCAGCTACCAATATATTCTGACTGGTACCCTTAACATTGATAGCTCCTTGTCCATTATTTCCAGATCCAATATTCTGGATCGTCATTTTTTTTATCTCGATATCTTGCCCATCATTTATTTCAAAACATTGCGGTCCTGCCCAAACACCGATTGACGTGTTGTTGTTGATTGTTTCAATTGGCCAGATATACAACCTAGAATCCGTAGGATCGTAGTACCATTCCCCTGGCTCGTCCAGTTCGCACAAAAGGTGATAAAAAAACAAACGGCTTACTTCTGCGGGGCTCCCCGCCCCCGTTCCATATCTAGAACCGTTTCTCAATTTTATACTGCCAGACGCACTTACACTATGAACTATATTGTCTTCCTTAAGCCAGTCGGCTGAAATATAACCCCTTGTCTTCATTTTTTTCAATCTGCCCAATTCGACACCCCACTTTGAAGCATCTATGGTTTCTCTAAGCTGAAATTCTGGCCCCTTAGGAGCACTCTCTGTACCCGACTCAGCTATACTCTCTCCTGTAACCGTACTACGGTTCATATGTGCAAACCCTATATTAGGAAACCGGGCAACCGTACCCATTTTATCATTTATTGAAATCTGGGCACTGGGTTGATCCAAAAGGGTCTGCAATTCGGTATCTGTAATCACTCTTGAGAAAACTTTACCCTTAGCATTATTATGTAATTTAGCCAATAAATTATCTTCGGTTACAATCTGAAACTGCTCTGGATTTATAAATTTACTGCCATCGAAGATTACTTTTTCATCTTGAAAGCCACTAAAAGAGACTCCATTATCCTGAGAACCCAGCTCGCATGTTGTATCAAAATAGTAACGCCCTCCTCTAATAAATATATTTTTGGCTCCCGTACTTCTTGCTTTGTCCCTTGCCCCTATTAAAGTAGCTAACGGATTATTGATCGATCCGTCATTACTGTCATTACCATTGGTAGCAACATATAGATCCTGAGCAGTAACGCCTATGCTCACACAAAACATAAACAATAAAAGCAGGAAACGTGATCGTATTTCTTTTTCTATATTCATAAAATTTAATTTTAACATAAGTTAATAGTCACATTATATTTTGCAGTCTATCTTAGACTGATTATTATATTGTATTATAGATTTTATATATAAAACATTTGATTTTATATTTTCCACGAACCTCATCATTCTAAAATTCATAGGAAACCAATGAATCAAAGAATTTTACATGCTCTCGAGAAATTCTTTTTATAATTATCTATGATTCATACTAATTTGTTGTGAAGCTCCATACCTGTCCAATGGTTATGCCCCCCTTGCCATCCTTTGCAACGACCTTCCAGTAGTAAGTGGTCGCGGCCGCCAGTGAGGAGGCCACATAATCCTTGCTCGGGTGGTCTGCCACCACCTTGGTGGTCGGTGACGGGTCGGTGTCCAGATAGATATCGAAGGTCAGGCTGTCGCCGTCCACGTCCGTTGCACCCCACATCAGTGACGCCGAGGTCCCCTGTACGGTCCCGTCCATTTCTGGCTTCTGCAGCGAAGGGGCGAAGGGCAGGTGGTTCTCCTCCCCAAAGCCTTCCGTGTAGAGCTGGAATGCCGACGAAAAGTCGCTCGAGGCATTCTTGCTGTCGCTCGCCCTCACCCGCCAGTAATAGGCCTGGTCCCTGTCCAGAAGGATGGTCCTGCTGGTAGCGGTTATGTTGTTGACGCTGTGTGTTATCTGTGTGAAGGCGGCATCCAGGGACACCTCAATGGTATACTTTATGGCATCCTCCTCCGCATCGCTCGAGGCCGACCAGCTGAACTCAAGGTTGTTGTCTATGCACAGCAGGTTGTTCTCGGGGGCCGACAGCACGGGTACCGTTGGCGCATTGTTGCCTGTCGGTCCCGGGTCTGGTCCTGGGTCTGGGCCTGGCCCAGGGGCATCACTGCCGCCGCCGCAGGCCGTTACTAAAATTCCGATCATCGTAATAAACAAATACTTTTTCATGGTTGTTCTTCTTTTTGTTGTCTTTTTCATCATTTCTTGATTATTTTTAAAACCTTTGGTCTGCCGTCCCCCATCTCTATGGAGGCAAAATAGATACCAGCAGGCGCGCCGTTTATCTCCAGTCCCACTCGGCCGTCGCTCACGGGATAGCTTCCCGAGGAGACCAGCTGGGAATAAACGTTGTAGACGGACACCGTAACATTTTTGAGTGGTGCGGGCAGCGCTATGGAGAGCCCTCCCTCTGTCGGGTTGGGGGACACAGAAACAATACCGTTCATGGTCTTGCTGAGCACGCCCTCGCAGGCCACACTTGTTTTTACCTCCACCACGTCGCCATAGGAGGCATCAACGGAGAAGGCGGGCGAGGATGTCCGCAGGACCTTTGCGCTGTTCACGTAGACATCGAAGGGCGCCGTGCCCTCGGAGATGTTCACGGCCACCTTGCCAGAGCCCGAGGTCGTCTTGCCCGTTACCGAGGTACCCGCCTCTAT
>NZ_JABBHF010000016.1:87057-89694 GCF_012910715.1 Flavivirga algicola | reverse complement strand
CAACATTATTATTTGTCACTGTGAGTGTTATTCCATCAATGGTTTCGGTTGTGCTATCACCACTTGCAGCTGCTGTCTCAGAACCAAATAAAGTTTGAGCTCCGATTGTATTAAAAGTGAATGATAGTGATAGGGTTAAAAACAAAATTGTAATCTTTTTTATGCTTGTAATGTCATTTTTCATGGGGGACACATGTAACATCTTTAATAAAATCTTAAACTGTCTACAAATTGTGTATTGCTGTTTCATAATAGGGATTATTTAATTGTTAGTAATTCATTTAATAGTTAATACTTTATCGTGTATTTCATAGTTTTTAATAAAACCTGTATTCTTAATCGCCATTAGGATATCTTCAATGCTATTACTCTTATTAAAGGTTCCAATAAACTTCTCTTCTTTTTGTACATCATCTTGAATAATGACCTCCATATCATACCAACGCGATAGTACTTTCATGATTTCTTTTAATGACATATTTTCAAAACTAAAGACACCATCTTTCCAAGCGGTTTCATTGTAGACATCCACTTTAGAAATCGTTGTGTTATTCGTTTTTAGATTAAGGTGTAATTGTTGATTCGGCTCTAATATTTTATTAGCACCATTAGTACTTACAGCTACCTTCCCTTCCACCAATGTTGTGTAGATATTAGCCTCGTCTTTATAGGCTTTAATATTAAATTCTGTGCCTAGCACCTCAACTTCCTGAGATTGATGATGTACTTTAAACTTCGCGCCCTGGTGCTTCGTACTAGGAGATACATCAAAATAGGCTTCCCCATAAACCAATTCTACCTGACGGGTTTTCCCAGCATGAAATGCTACGGGGTATTTAAGTTTGGATTCAGAATTTAACCATACTTTGGTACCATCGGATAATTTGATATAGAATTGACCACCTCTGGGAATGGTTAGAATATTGTAGTGATTGTCTCTCGACGAGTTAAGCGCTCGGGATGACGGTGATTGATAAATAATCTCCTCTCCGTTACTGGTTATATTATTTGATTCGTAAACTTGTCCTTTTTCCAAAGTGATATTAGAGCCGTCTTCTAATGTTAGGGTCGCTTTGTCGGTTCCTATTTCTATATTATTGTTTACAATGGTAGGTTCTTTATAATCAAAATCCTGATTGTTATTTGTTTTATTAAAAACTAAACCTATGGAGATTAATAGTATAACAGAAGCAGCTACACCATAAGACCAAAGTCTAACAGGTTTTCTAGAACCTTGTTGTATCTTTCTTTTTAAAGTCTTCCAATCCTTTTCTGTATCTATTTCCTTTAAAAGTTTTGCATGTTTACTTTCTTTAATAGCCATAAGTATGTCCTCTTTTGTCTTAATATTAAATATCCCAGACGTTTCTAAATCACTAGGGGCTTCATCTTTAATTAATGAAGCTGCTATTTTTTTTGAGAGCGATTTTATTTTATTGGAATGACCCATTAATGCTATTAGTTAAATTATAAGCTCACCTTCATTCTTATGATATAATAAATATCACATCTACTTATCATTCACCATTCAGTTTTACCTTTTTCATTTCAAAGTATATGCTATGCTATACTACAATTAAAAAAAGGTAAATTGGGGAAGTGAGAGCGCATCATTTTTCGCTTTGATAAGAGAGAATTAGATAAGTTCTGCTATATAATTATTACAACTAAAAATATAAAAGGGGTGGCTTGTGTAAAGAAAAAGTTATTTAATTGTTAAGGAATTGAGGTTTTTTTTCACCTGACTATATTTACTAACTAATTAATAACAAGATATTTAACTAAAAAAAATTATTTAATTATAAAAAATAAAAAAGGTGTTTAATTTTTTATAATTTGCAAAGTAGAAGCATATTAAAAAGAATTAATTTAGGCAAATTAATATAAAGGAGAAAGGGTAGAATAATATTTATTTGTGATTTTTTGCTTTCACTTTGATAGGCTTAGTGTATAAAAAATGAGGGGTTCAATGGGTTGAAATGCGGTATGGTCGTGACATCTCATCTTCATTTATTTTTATGATGTCTGTTCATTTTTTTCTTGATAAAAAAACGAACCAAAAAAATCAAGTCAGACAAAAGGAAATTGCTGTGCATCATTCGCTCTAAAAGCTGCATGCTTCAAGCTGCGCTTGGCAGTTACGCTTTCCGCTCATTATTTCTGGGGTCTGACAGGGTTCCTATTCAACATTATATAATTGTTTAGAATTTATGGTCTCCAAATTTATTTATAACTGGGTTGGTTTAAAATATAGAGGCTATTAATTAGCTGTCATACCGAAACGTGGACGTTGAGCGTAGTCGAAACGAGGTATGGTCGTGATACCACAACATCATTTTATTTTTATGATGTCCGTTCATTTTTTTCTTGATAAAAAACGAACCAAAAAAATCAAGTCAGACTAAGGAAATTGCTGCGCACCACTCGCTTTAAAAGCTGCATGCTTCAAGCTGTGCTTGGCAGTTACGCTTTCCGCTCTTTATTTCTGGGGTCTGACAGGGTTCCTATTCAATATTATATAATTGTTTAGAATATTTAGTACCCAAATTTATTTAGAATGAAGACTATTAATTAACTGTCATACCGAAACGTGGACGTTGAGCGTAGTCGAAACGAGGTATGGTCGAGATATCACAA
>NZ_JABBHF010000016.1:0-87007 GCF_012910715.1 Flavivirga algicola | reverse complement strand
AATCAAGTCAGACAAAAGGAAATTGCTGTGCATCATTCGCTCTAAAAGCTGCATGCTTCAAGCTGCGCTTGGCAGTTACGCTTTCCGCTCTTTATTTCTGGGATCTGATGGGGTTCCTATTCAATATTATATAATTGTTTAGAATATTTAGCCTCCAAATTTATTTAGAATGAAGACTATTAATTAACTGTCATACCGAAACGTGGACGTTGAGCGTAGTCGAAACGAGGTATGGTCGAGATATCACAACATTATTTTATTTTTATGATGTCTGTTCATTTTTTTCTTGATAAAAAAACGAACCAAAAAAATCAAGTCAGACAAAAGGAAATTGCTGTGCATCATTCGCTCTAAAAGCTGCATGCTTCAAGCTGCGCTTGGCAGTTACGCTTTCCGCTCTTTATCTCTGGGGTCTGACAGGGTTCCTATTCAACATTATATAATTGTTTAGAATATTTAGCTTCCAAATTTATTTATAACTGGGTTGGTCTTAAATATATCTGACAAAGGCCTTTTGATTATTTCAGACAGATTTTGATAAAAAGGGAACAGAATAATTTTCAACTTTTAACTAACCAAAAGACCTTAATAAAAACGATCCTTATTCCCTTTTTGAATTATAGACTTTTAAACAACCTCAATAACATTATAAACTATTTTTAACGCTTATTTACCATGCCTTTGACTTGATGAATTTGCAGGCAGGTCGAATCTGGACTAAAGACTATCTCATAAGACTTGGAATCTTTTATTAATGCTTTTGTAAACAGCTCTACATCTTTAATTGTGATGGCATTCACGATATCTTCGAAATTTTTAGGGTCATTCATATGATATCCTTCTCGAAAGTAATTTATTAGTACACACATATCGTAACTATTATAGAACTGTTGCTGCTTTCTCTCTTCTAAATAAGCGGCTTTTATTTTATCTAAATCTGTTTGTGCAACTATGCCATTTTCTATCTTTTCAATTTCCTGACGCACTACGGTTAGGAACTGCTCCACTTTAACAGGATTACAATCGATGGCTATATACAGAGATGCTTGTTCGATAGGATATTCGGATACACTAGATTTTACAATGGTTTTACAAAGTATTGTTGCTTGCTCTTGCAACTTTTCTATAAACCGTAATTGCAAGATATCGCCCAAAACCCTGGCAATTAATACATTTTTTAAGCTATAGGGCATTATATTTTTATACTCTATTCTAAGCAATTTTTTGGGAATTTTCATCATTAAGGAAATATCCTTATGGGTCGTATCCCGTAGCCAGGGTACCGAATTGTCCTTCCACACCTCCTTAACATCGTTGGTTGGTATACTCGCTATATATCTTTCCAATAAGGGCCTTAAATTACCTTTTTGAATATCGCCTACTATAAAGAATTCAAAATCGGCTGCATTATTAAAACGCTCCTTGTACAGTTTTTTTATTTTATCGAAGGAAACGTCTCTTACAAAATCATTATTAAATAAGCGTCGCCTGGGATGCCTGTTTCCATAAAGCGTCGTGATTATACTGTCATTTACCTGATCATCCATAACACGACGTCTTCTAACAATATCGTTGTTTAAATTTCGTATCAATATCTGGTATGCATCAGTATCAAGTCGTGGCTTTACAAAACGCAAATAAACCATTTGCAGCAAGGTTTCTACATCTTTTGTAACCGAAGCACCCGTGATACTTTCTGTTAAATCAGAAAGATGAACACGTGTATGAGCCGTTTTTCCTATGAGTATTTTTGACAAATCTGTTGTAGAATAATTGCCTATACCAGAGAGGGCTACCATATTCTCCAATAGCTGTGCCGAAGGGAGATCATCATTACTAACCAACGAAAAGCCACCATGACTTAAAGCATTAAATTGTATGTTATCCTTATTTTTATTGACATACTTGTAATGCACTTTTATACCATTGCTTAATGTAAAAGTTGTAGACCCTGTAGATTGCAACATACTTTCGGAAATGATACTACCCTGTTTTATGACAATACCTGATAAAAGCTTTTTTTTATTAAAGAGATCTTCGAACGGTATTAAAATGGTATCTCCTTCTAAAGTTCTTAGATGTTTTGAGACACCTTTTTTAATGGTTTGATCCATCTGGAGTGTATCGTTTAAATTTAAGGATTGGGCATCACTATTTACCGAAAACAGTAATAACAGTACATTTATAATCAATAAAAATGAAATTACAGAAAGTATATTTTGCATTTTTTAAGTTGTTTTATACGGATTTCTACTTTTGCCTCAACTATACTTGTTATTAGGTTAAGAGTTTTTAGTGTCTAGTTGAGTACTTCACACTTCACTCAGTATCAACTAAATTCAATGAGAATACTAAAAATCATTCTTCGAGCAATTATTTAGATTCCTGTTTTCGCTTCGGCTCCACTCAGTGAACACACGAGAATGTTAAACCTCAATGCCAAGTGTCTTAGAAATTCTTTTTAATTAAAATTTAAGGACAACCGAATTGTATAACGGTTGCCCGTACCCTATGCTACACCATTTTTTATTTGAAAATGGGAAATGACCTTTACATATTGTTTCCAGAGTGACTAATTCAAAAAAACAACCATATTTATAAAAACATTTAGAGATGAGTTCTATGCCTATATTATGTCGCTAACTTTGATATTCTTCTTTTTTATAGCCTTTTCCTTGCATCACGTTTCATTTAACCTTTCCAGCAAGCAAACTATCTAATCGTTAAAAGGGAAAAGATGGTTTTTAATTCTTAACTACTCTAACCTAATTAATCTTAAAACCATGTATTTTCCCTTTTTGACATTGCTTCTTTTATTTTGACATATTGTTTTATGTACAACTATTGAATTCTTTTTACAAGTGATCTAATAAATAATTTAAATAACCGAAACCCCCATGCAAGGTCTCGTGATACTCTTTTTCATTAAAATTATCATGCCTTACACAGCAATATAACTCTAAAAGAAAATATTGAAATGGTTAAAAACCAAGCTTTATCTATTTTAAACCATAACAACCAACTTGACACATTAAGTCCTTGCATGATTTTTTTTATAGAAAAAAGGCAGATGTACAACACCTATTAGTTAGTCTTAATAGGTTCAATAGATAAAACTAAATTGATTTTATCCAGCTAGTAATGTTGGAAGAAGTGTATTATATTCATAATCAAGATTGTTTGCGTTAGTTTAATTATTTTAGTTTAGTTGTTTTTTTTAATATATATCCTACACCGAAACGATTATAAAACTACTTTATAGTCAATGTTTTATTATTTATTTCATAGGTATTAATAAACCCAGTACTCTTAATAGCTATTAAAATATCTTCTATACTATTACTCTTATTGAATGTACCAATAAATCGTTCTTCTTTCTGTACCGTATTTTCAATAATCACATCCATATCGTACCAACGTGATAGTACATTCAAAATATCTTTTAAGGGTTTATTCTCAAAACTAAAAATCCCCTCTTTCCATGCAATGATGTTATAGACATCTTCAACAGTCGCCTTGCTTGTAGTTTTTGTTTCCAGATTGAGATGTAATTGTTGGTTAGGCACTAACAATTCATTGACACTTTCTGTACTAACAGCCACCTTTCCTTCTACTAAAGTAGTACTAATATGGTTTTCGTCTTTATAGGCCTTAATATTGAATTCGGTGCCCAACACTTCAACTTCTTGAGATTGATGGTATACCTTAAACTTAGCTCCTTTATGATTGGTACTTGGTGAGACATCAAAATAAGCTTCTCCATGAACCAGTTCCACCTGACGGGTTTCTCCAGCATTAAACGTTACTGGATATTTCAGTTTAGACTCTGAATTTAGCCAAACTTTAGTACCATCGGATAGTTGGATATAAAATTGTCCGCCCCTAGGAATGGTTAGCATATTATAGTTCACAGGTTTGTTTATTTCTTTACCAGCATGTTTAATTACAGGTTGATATACAATCTCTTCACCATTACTGCTTATATTATTTGATTTGTAATCTTGCCCTTTTTCCAGAACAACAGTAGACCCGTCTTCAAGTGTTAAAGTGGCTTTGTCTGTCCCCGTTTTTATATTATTATTAACAATGACAGGTTCACCAAAGTCTACATCCTTATTATCTGCCTTATTAAAAACAAAGGCCACTGAGACCAATAGCACAATAGAAGCCGCTGCAGCATAAGGCCAAAACTTAAATGATTTTTTGGAACGTTTCTCTATTTTCTTTTCTATAACCTTCCAGTCTTTTTTTGTCTCAATCTCCTTTAAAAGATTGGAGTACTCTCCTGTCTTGATTTTTGAGAGCATTTGCGATTGAGTTTCGGTATCGAAAATCTCAGATTCCCTTAAATTGCTATTGCCTTCGTTCTTAATTAGTGAGGCTGCTAATTCTTCTGAAAGTGGTTTTATTTTATTGGAATTATCCATTAGATATTTTAGGCTATATTATTAATACAAAAAAAAAGGAAAACGGGTAGTATAATGTATGAAAAATTATTTAACTGTTAAAAAACTAAGAAAGCTTCTTAATTTACGATAGGCTACTTTTTTATGATCCTTCACGGTATTGATAGATATAGACAATTTATTTGCTATCTCATTATTTGTATAATCTTCAATACTCAATCGAATAACCTGGGCGGCTTTTTCTGGTAATTTATTGATTGCTTTTTCTATAACCGCTGTGGTTTCTATGGTTACAGCTTCAGTCATATAGAATTCTTCGGTTTCATAATCCTCTAAATTTGCCAGCTCGTAACGCTCTGTAGTTTTATACTGCTTGCTTTTTAAATAATTGAGACATTTATTCTTTACGGATTTATAAAAAAAGCCAGTCGCATGGTTTTCATTCTTAAAAGAAATCTTGTCTTCCCAAACTTTAAGAAAAACCTCTTGCACAAAATCCTTTGAGAGTTCCAAATCGTTAAGATACTTGTATGCAAACACACACAATTGTGGATATAAGCTCTCAAAAAGTTTTTTGTAACTTTTTAATGTAAATTTATTTTCGCCTCCCCGCATTGGCTTTATTAAATAAGATTCGCTAAACTAAGTATTTATTTATTAATCCTGTAAAAATATACGCAATTATTAATTAATTCCATAAAAATATCGATGTAAAACGAAACAATTCTATTAATATGAGATTTAATATTTTCAGTAAAAAAACAATACTTATTGAATCGATAAAAGGTTCTTGATTTTAATCGAACTAATTTATATACAATCGATTAACACAACAAAAAATATTTTTCATTAATTTTTATCGTAGCTTCACCAATATCATAACATGTTTTTTAATGTTTATTTTTGTTTTCAGTTAATTCTCCCAAAAAAAGTGCTTTTTTATGTTAAAAATTTCAATCGTTTTAACATTATTACCAATAAATTTAAGAGTAATTTCTTACAAAACCTATTAAAAGATTCTTATTTTTTAAAACTGATTGAATAAATCAACAAAAAAAATTAGAAATTTTAAGCTTTTTATTTCTTATAAATTCTAAAAAATGAAGCTTACTTTATGAATTCATTTAAACTTTTTGCAATCTATAAAAGTGTTAAAAATTTTCAAATATGTTGCATATGCAACATATTTTTGTACTTTTGACAAAAATTAGCTAGGATCATTAATTGATAGACATGAATAAGCTTAATTTGGAAAATGTTTTTTTGAATGCCCTTTTCTAAAGTAATGACAGAATGAAATATAATATAGAACAATGTATTGGAAATAGATTGAGGTGTTTATCTCGAGTTGTAGACAGAGATTTTAGGGCTAGCCTTAAAGCATTTAATATCACAGAAAGCCAATTAAGCATTTTATTTGCATTGACAAAATTAGGAAAAGTCGATCAGGGAAAAATAGGCGAAGCCTTATTTTTAGAGCGATCAACGGTTAGTAGAAACATTAAACTATTGGAAAAAAGAGGGGTTTTAACAAAATCATCCGACTATCGTCCAGAAATAGCAATCACAAAAAAAGGCCTAGACCTGGTTCAATCTATTATGCCTATTTGGGAATCATTAATGACTAGTTTTATGGACAAGCTAGGTCATGAAGGCATAGAAAGTATTAAATCGTTGGAACAAAAATTATATTAAAAAATTTACCATATAAGTTGTATATACAACTTATAAATGTATCATCATTAAAACAAAGTCATTATGAAAACTAAAAAACAGAAAAATGAAAACAATTCATGGTTCAATACCATTAAGATTAGCATAAAACCTTAAGATAAAAAAATTTAATACAAATGTTGCATATACAACTAAAACAATTTTATGAAAAATAAACCACTCACAGCCACGACGTTTTTTAATAAAGTGACTTCGCACCACAAAATTATTCTAACACTAAGCATCGTTATAATGATAGCCGTTTCATTATTTATTCCAAAGATGACCAAAGACACCAGTTATGATGCTTTTTTACCGAAAGACGACCCCATATTAGCTTTTAGAAATCAAACGAAAGAAACCTTTGGTTTAAAAGATCCTATGGTTATTGCCATAGTAAACGAACAAGGGATCTTTAATAAGAAGACCCTTCAATTAGTTTATGAATTAAGCGAACGTTTAAAAACTATATCTGGAATAGATCCTGATCAAATTACGAGTTTATCCACCGAAAATAATATTGTTGGTACCGATGCTGGATTGGAAGTTGATCCATTTTTTGAAATTGAAGAGCTCACAGATAAAAAAGCCCTTGAAGTTAAAGCTGCTATAGACAATTTTGAATTATATGAAGGCAGCCTGGTCTCTAACGACCATACCACGACTCTCATTGTTGCCGAAATGTTGGACAGTTATGATAAAAAGCAACATGAGGTTTATAAAAGTCTCATGAAGCTACTTGATGAATATAAATCCCATAATGAACAATTTTACTTGGCTGGAGAGGGTGCTGTAAGTGGTTACCTTATTCGATATATTGATGAAGATGCCATGAAAACCAATCCGTTTGCAGCCATAGTGATATCCATCATACTCATTTTTGCTTACAGAAGACTTCGAGGTGTTGTTTTACCTAATATTATGGTGCTTGCTTCGGTAGGGGTCGCCCTCGGAGCCATGGCGGCTTTTGGTGTCGACTTTTTTGTTATTACCAATGGTTTACCTGTAGTTCTTATTGCCATAGCGGTTGCCGATGGTATCCATATACTAGGCGAATACTATGAAACGGCTGCGAAACACCCAGAATTTACTCAAAAAGAATTGGTCGTGGTAACTATGACACACATGTGGCGCCCCATTACAATTACCTCTGTAACAACAGTCGCTGGGTTCTTGGCAATTGCTGCATCTTCATATATGCCGCCAATGACCTATTTTGGTTTATTTGGTGCACTTGGTGTATTTGCTGCTCTTGTATATGCGGTATTTATGATCCCTTCGGCCATGATGTTTCTAAAACCACAATTAAGTAAAGCTTATAAAAGCGATCAGAAAATAGATTATTTCGGAAAAGCTATGGCATTTATTGGTAAGGTGGTTATAAAATACCCCAAAGCCATTATTGCTATTGCCATCATTATTATTGCTTTTGGAATACATGGTGCATCCAAACTAGAAATTAATGAAGATCGGATAAAGAATTTTCAAGCAGATGAACCTATAGTAAAAGCAGATGCGCTCATCAATAAAAAAACAGATGGGACCTCTTATTTAGATATTCTAGTTGAAACTCCAGAAGTCGAAGACATTTTTGAACCTGAAAACCTTCATAAAATAGAAGCCTTGCAAACATATGTGGAAACATTACCGCATGTAAAAGGGAGCATTTCTATTGTTGATTTTCTTAAAAAAATGAACCAGTCATTAAATGAAAACAATACAGCCTACTATAGGATTCCCGACGACCGTGAATTAATCGCACAATATTTTTTACTGTACTCGGCTAGTGGTGACCCAACAGACTTCGATAACTATGTGGACTACGATTATCGCTTAGCAAACATTAGATTGAGAATGGATACCAGCGAGTACAACTTCGAAAAACCTGTCGTTGATGCGGTTAATACTTATTTATCACAAAATTTTAATAGCAGTACCATAAAAGCTACAAGTTCGGGTAAGGTTACTGTGGATGCTCATTGGATAAACCGATTAGGATTTAATCATTTTGTTGGCGCAGGGTTAGCACTATTGGTTGTTTTATTATTTGCCGCTTTAAGTTTTAAATCTATCTGGGCTGGGATATTAACCATTATTCCAGTATCTATATCTGTATTGTTCATTTATACGGTCATGGGTGTTTTAAACATATGGCTTGCCGTTGGTACTTCTATGTTTGCTGCTATTGCTATTGGCGTTGGTGTCGATTTTGCCGTACATACTGTAGATCGTCTTAAATTCCTTTTAAGTGAAAAAGGCTTACCCATTAAGGAGGGCTATCATGAATTTTATAAATCTGCTGGACGGGCGCTTCTATTTAACTTTCTGGCACTGGCCTTAGGGTTTAGTGTTTTAATGACAAGCTCTGTACCTCCTTTAAGTCAATTCGGGTTCTTAGTTGCGGTAGCCGTGACTGTTAGTTTTATTGGAAGCCTCACGCTACTACCAGCCATAATCTATCTGGTTAAACCTAAATTTTTTAGCACTTCAAAATAAGCACACATTTAAATAATATTCACCATAAAAACAATAAACATGAAAACAAGATTTTTAATAGGTTTTATTGCCATAGGATTAGTATTCCCATTACATAGTATATCACAAACATTACCATCTGGACAAAGTATAGCCAATAAAACACACACTAGAGATGAAGGTGTTTCCCTGAGTAGAAAACTCACTATGGAACTAAAAGATAAGAGGGGGAAAATTAGAATTAGAGAAACCACATCATTTCGTAAATATTTTGGAGAAGAAAAGCGTTTGGTTATTTTTTATCTAACACCAAAGAGTGTTATGGGAACTGCTTTTTTAACTTACGATTACCCAGATGCTTCTTTAGATGACGATCAGTGGTTATACATGCCAGCCCTAAGAAAGACACGCCGTATCTCTGCAGCTAATAGAGGGGATTATTTTTTGGGTACCGACTTAACTTATGAAGATATTAAACTTGAAACCAGAATTAATCGTGACGACTATACCTATAAAACGATTGGTAAAGAACAGGTTGATGGTCATGAATGCTTTGTTATTGAAGGACTTCCCAAAAGCAAAGAAATTGCTAAAGAACTGGGATATAGCAAAACTAAATTATGGGTAGATGCAACATTATGGATGTTAAGAAAAGCCGATAATTGGGACGTCGCTGGTAATTATTTAAAAACAATTGAAATTAAGGATATAAAAAAGATCCAAGGCATTTGGACCTATCATAAAATATATGTGAAAAATCATAAAACCAATCACGAAACTATTTTTCGAATCGATGAGGTCGATTACCAAACAGAAATTAATGATGATGCTTTTACTAAAGAAGCGCTTGTTAATGGTTTATAATGTTTTAAACAATATAGCATGTTATATAGATATATAGTGATAGGGTTTCTTTTTTCAATGGGAGTCCACGCCCAAAAAAAGCAAAATACATTTAGAGAAGCCTTTAAGGCGAGCCTTGTTATTGTTTCTGATGTTTCGTATGAGTTTAAAAATGAAGCGTTTCAAAAATCTGAAATAATCTTAAAACCCGAATTTTCATATAGACTCAACAGAAATTCAAAATTTGTGTTGAAAAGTCAACTTTATACAGAATTAAATGACAATCTGGAAAGAGGCTTTTCAGAAGATGATATGGCCTCAGATTTTAGTAAACGTTTGTTTATAGGCGACCGTACCAATCTAGAATTACGTGAATTTTTTTTCTATACGAATTTTAAAAACAAATTACGTTTAACGATTGGTAAACAACAAATTGTTTGGGGAGAGACTGATGGTTTAAAACTATTGGATGTTGTTAATCCTCAAAACTTCAGAGAATTTATTTTAGATGATTTTGAAGATAGTCGAATTCCGCTTTGGTCCATAAAAGCGGAATTCGATATCAAGAACATAAATGTACAATTCGTATGGATTCCAGACAATACATATCATATTACACAAGATTTTGATGCCCCGTTCTTTACCAAAAATTTATTTCAATCGCCTCCTGAAGGCATTCCAGTTGTTATAAATGAAACGGAGAAACCCCAGCATTTTTTAAACGATTCGGATATTGGTTTTAAGTTAAATACTTTCACCAAAGGCTGGGATTTATCATTAAATTATTTTTATTATTATGACGATTTACCCGTTTTTTACAACGTGTTACAAATTACAGACACCAATAATCCTTATGTAACTATAAGTCCAAAATTTGAACGGCAACATTTAATTGGTGGTACTTTTAATAAAGTATTTGGGTCTTCAACTTTTAGAGGTGAGATTGCTTATATATTTAATCAAAATTTCCCTTCTATAAATCCAAATGCTACCCATGGAATAGAATCCAGTAATTTATTTAAATCTGCCATTGGGATAGATTATATAAAAGGAGAACAGATAATTAGTGTTCAATTATTTAACGATCTTATAACCGATGCTATTTCTCCTTACAATAGAGATTTGTTTGAGACGAATATGTCTCTAAAAATTTCCAGAGATATGATGAATGACGCACTTAATACAGAAGTACTTTGGGTTCAAAATGTAAATCATGGAGATGGTTATGTAAAGCCTCAAATTAGTTATTGGGCGAATACAAATACCCAATTATTTCTAGGTAGCAGCTTCTTCTATGGAAACGAAAGCAATCTTTTTGGACAATTTAAAGACCGAAGTAGAATCTCTTTTGGAATACGCTGGGGTATTTAGTCTATTTATTTGATAACTAATGTGAAGTACATGCCAAAGCTAACGTAATTTCATGTGAATTTTAATACACAATCTGTTTATTTTATAATAATATAAAACAGTGATTTGTTATGTTGAAAGGGTAAAGCATAAGCGCCAAAACATTTCAGAAAGATCTCCTTAATTTATCAAGTAGGTCTTCCCTCACAAATAGCTATAAGCCTTCTTAATGTATCATTCGCCAATTCATAGTCCGACATTGAATTATTGTTTTTGAAAATTTTATCCAATATGACTTCTTGCCATGTCTTCGTTCTAATCCAAAAACGCCTTTTTAAAAATATATTCGTTTTATCTCCCGATTTTTTCAACTCTATAAAATGATGCCAATTATCCTTGTCGCGGCCAAAAGCAAACTTTACAGGAGGTTCCCAAGCACAAATAATTTCTTCAAATTTAGACCCCATGAAACCACCTGACTTTTGAATAGTCCCAACTCCAATTTCTTTGTCTGAATCACTATATCCATATGAGTGTGTTACGGTAAAATATTTCTTGTTTTCGGGGTTGGTGATAGCACTCCAACAAAGGTCTATATTTTGTTCTATTACTCCATGTACGGAAACATCTCTAAAAATGGCATTATCGTCAATATTCTTATTGTAATAATTATGCGTAATAATCCATGAGATAATACCGCCAAGCAATGCCCCAATAAAAAGCAGTATAACATCTAACATATCTATGTTAATAATTTATTGTTCATCTGATTGTTTAAAAATACGATTTCCTGAAAAACGGATTTACATACAATCTCTGTTTTTTTATTAGTCTTTGAAAAACCTTCTTATCCGTAACAATAAAATATAATAAACTAAATATGCCAACAGCTGTTTTTATAGTAAAATCACTAATAAATGTCTTATTATAGATTTCCCAAAAAACTTTTATACCACCTCCCAGACGATTTAATAATACGTTCTTGGGTCTCAAAATTGGTATGTACCAATCCAAATCTGGGGCGATACCCTTCTGCCCATTCAAAATTATCGGTAAAAGTCCAAACAAAGTAACCGTCAACATTAAACCCGTCTTTTTTAGCTCGATGGACCTGTTGAATATGTGATTGTAAATAGTGAAGTCTTTCTAAATCGTGCACCTTGCCGTTACTTAGTTTATCGGTAAAAGCAGCACCATTTTCGGTAATAATAATCTTTTTGACTCCTTTGTACTTATTAAATTGTGCTATCATATTATAAATACTTGGTGGATATACCTCCCAATCCATCAAAGTGGTTTTAACTTTGCGCTTAGAAGCTTTTACAATTTTAGCGTGAATATGAGGCACAAAATAATGATGCTTTACAACTTCTCTGGTATAATTCTGTACACCTATAAAGTCAAAATCAAAAACAGCATTAACTTCATCCCCTGCTTTTTGATAGTCTTGAATACGTTTCAGTACGGGAACAATATCTGAAGGGTACCCCAAACCTAAAGAAGGTTCAATAAAAAGTCGGTTAAGTAAGGCATCGGCTTTTTTCGCAGCTAAAATGTCTTTGGAAATATTTCTATATGGGGTAACTTGTGAACAAGAAAACGTGGTTCCTATAGAAGCATCAGGTATCATATTACGTAATATGCGCCCGCCCACAGCCTGACTCAATACGGCGTGGTGTACAGCTGGCAAAAAGTTTTTCAATCCCTTACTGCCAGGTGCATGTACCCCTAAAAAATAACCTGCCCCAGTGAATACCATGGGTTCATTTAACACCATCCAATGTTTAACACGATCTCCAAATTGTTTTGCACACACCATTGCAAATTGTTCGAGCCAACTAACAATATCTCTATTTACCCAACCGCCTTTTTCCTGTAAAACCTGAGGCAGATCCCAATGGTAGAGCGTTACCCAAGGTGTAATACCACATTCTAAACAAAAATCTATAACACGATTATAAAAGGAGATACCTTCTTGACTTACTTTTCCATGACCATTTGGTATGATTCTGGACCATGCCAATGAAAACCTAAAATGCTTTATGTTCATGGCCTTCATGAGCAAAATATCGCTTTTAAAATTGTTATAAAAATTACAACTCACCTGTGCTTGTTGTCCTTGATAGATAGCTCCCCTTTTAGTTGTAAATTTATCCCATATAGAGGCGCCTTTATCATGTATATTATGAGCACCTTCTATTTGATAGGCAGCAGTAGATACGCCCCATACAAAATGGTTTCCAAAATCTTGAGGACTTAGATCAAAGTTAGGTTCCGAATTATTCAAACTCATTATGGTTTTATAGGAGGGACTCTTCAAGCAATTGATCAATAATGCTTTCAGTAATATCTGGGTAATCAACTTCCACATAGGTATTACTTTCAATCCAATCCATCAACTTTCCGAAATGTTTCTTTTTAAGAGATTTTATAACAGGAACCCCCATTTCTTTTAATGCTGCTGCATTGCACTGCTGCTCGTATTGTCCTTTCATGGGAATGGTCATAAGTTTTTTCTTCATAAATAACACTTCAGCTGGTGTTTCAAAACCTGCGCCACAGAGCACACCTTTACTACTAGACATACTTTGAACAAAAGCTTCATTGGTTATAGGCTGCACTTTAATATGCTTTTTATCAATGACTTTTTTATTGTGTTTAGAAAAAATATCCCATTTTACATGTTTAGCCATAGTAAGCATTTTCAGTATTTTTTCATCGCTATAAGAAGGCAGGTATACAGTATAATGATCCATAGTCCTACATGAAGCTTTTCTAATATCTTGCCTAATAACTGGTGTAAAAATATTTTTCTGATAGGGTTTAAAATGAAAACCATATTGTTTGGTTGTTGGAGCGTAACTTTTAAGAATCAATTTTCCTAAAAGGTCTTGTTTTTTAGGTTTTGGAGCATTGGGGTTCAATACAGCTGCTTGATGACTCAAACTCACACAGGCTTTGTTTTTTAGTTTACATGCCCATGCCGAAACAGGTTCAAAATCATTGATAATAATATCATAATCATCAATTGGAAGACTATTTATTTCTTTTTGAAGCCGTCTAGTATTGGCTTTCAAATAAGTTCTCCACATGTTAACCCCTCCTTTTTTTCCAAAAATAAAACTAAGCCCTTTAAATTGGTAATCGATGGTATATGGAATATTAATATCCGCTTGCGTACCGCTTATAAGAATATCCAGTTCTATGTTCTTTTTTTGAAGTATTGGAATAATATCACGAGCTCTACTTAAATGCCCGTTACCTGTACCTTGAATTGCATAAAGTACTTTCATTATAGCATATTGATAATTGAGGTAAACCTCTATTTTTTAATGAATTGAAATTCCTTTATCAAGTTCTGAAAAAGCTCTTCGTTTTCTAGTACTTGCGATTCTTCATCATCTTGCTCTATATTTTCTTTTAGATTCTTTTTCATACTCTCATCTGCTTCATAATTATAAAGGCTCCATGTATTGTTACAATACTCTAGTGCTGTTAAATTTTCAATCCAATCACCTGAATTCAAATACATAACTGAACCATGAGACGTTTCTATATTTTTAATTTCTGGTTGGTGTATATGTCCACATATTACATAATCGTAGTTATTTTCTATGGCAATATCGGCAGCGGTCTGTTCGAAATTATTAATGAATTTTACAGCAGATTTCACACTGTTCTTAATTTTTTTAGACATAGATATAGGCTCCCTACCTAGCTTTGATGCAATGAAATTTATACCACTGTTTAACAGAATTAAAGAGTCGTAACCAACGGCACCTAATTTAGCAATCCACTTGGAGTGTTGCATAGTCACGTCGAATACATCACCATGAAATATCCAGGCTTTTTTATCATTAATATTTAGTATAACTTTATTAACTATGCTAAAAGCACTTAATTCAAACCCAACAAATTTCCTGAGCATTTCATCATGGTTTCCCGTAACATAATACACTTTTATATCTTTAGAAATCCATGTCATAATATGCTTTACCACCTTCATATGAGATTTTGGCCAATAACGTTTACTAAATTGCCAAATGTCTATAATATCACCATTTAATATAACTGTAGTTGGATTAATGGACTTTAAATACTTCAATAATTCTTTAGCTCGACATCCGTAAGTTCCCAAATGAATATCGGAAAGTACTACAATGTCAACAGGTCTTTTTTTCATATATTATTAACGCTAGTCATTTTTTAACTTTAAGGAAGAAATAGTAACTACTAAAGCGGATAATAAAAAAATTACGATCAAGACAGATAGATAAATTGAGATTATTTTCATATATCAAAATTAATCCTGCAAATATTACAATTATAAATAGACATTCATGTAATCGTAATTTTAAACTTAAATTAAATGATTGTTAATAGGATTTTGTTTCTAAGAACCTAGCAAAAGAACCCATGCCACACAAAAGACCTAATATAAATATGCTTGAACCTTATTTAGTTTGGAAATTTTGGGTTCAAACTAGAAATCTTCGGGCTATAAACAACCCCTAAAAAAAGGGGATAAACCCTACATCAAACAAAGGAAACCACTCTTGATGTGCGTTTTTCATAGTGATAATTTTGGTTCAATATATAAAAGCACTACTCTTTTTATATGTATTTACCATGAACCATCTTAAAACTTAGAAACTATGAAATCTAAAAATACGTACCAAATTATTATTCTGTTTTTCTTAATGATATGCTGTCATATGGTTAATGCTCAGGAAAATAATGATTACCGTATCAAAATAAATGCATACCAATTCGACCCACTAGAGCGCATGCCCGATATTTCTAAGGGCTTAAAACTAAAAGAGGTTTCTTTTTCAGACAGCACTTATCAACTGGTACAATTTAAACATGCACTAAACAGACAGGAAATTAAAGTCCTGAAAGAGGAATATGGACTAAAACTAGAGCATTACATTCCTAATTATACCTACTTAGAATGTATAAACAAGGATCAATTAAAGCGAATCAATAAACTTTCTTTTTGGAGATGGTCCGGCAATTACGAACCCGCATATAAACTATCTCCAGAAATTGGCACGTTAGAGCTAAGGACCACTGCAAGAAAAAGAAGGTCTGACCTATTATTAATGGCCATCGCCTTTGACAATGCAAATGCAGATACTGTAGAAAGCTTTTTAAGATCTAAGGGCGCTTCAAATCTAACTGTTATTGATGAAAGAAAATATAAGGGTCGGTTAAAGTTCACATTTAATTTTGCTAACAGAAACAAAATTGCAGAGCTGGTTGAACCAGATTTTATAATGCGGTTAGAAGAAGTAGGAGAAACATTTGATGACAACGGGAATACATCGGGCACGATACAATCTGGGACTCCGGGAACCACACCTTTCTGGAACGTTGGTATTAATGGAGAGAATCAGATTATAGGAATTCTTGATAGTGGCGTTACCGATATTAATCATTGTATGTTTTCAGATCCCTCCCAACCTGTAGGAAACAATCACCGAAAAATGGTAGGGCAGCGTGGAACCGGGATCAGTGCGCATGCTACGTTTGTTGCTGGTATAGCCGCTGGAGATGATATTAACAACCTTGGTACTGGGGCTAATCGTGGGATTGCATGGGCAGCACGCATTACGGACGAGCGCAGGAATAGCTCTAATATTCTAACAGATTTAAACGAATCTCATGCCGATGGTGCCCATATACATACCAATAGTTGGCATGATGAACCTAACCCACAATACAACCAAGTAGCAGTAGACACCGATAATTTCTTGTACAACAATGAGTTTGATTTTCTATGTGGCTCTTCTGGTAATGTAGGCGAATCTATTGGGCCTCCCGGTACAGCTAAAAATGCTTTATGTGTCTCTGCAACACAAACAGACCCCAATGAAAACAACTTTGGAGATGGCAATAGTGGTCCCACGCCCGAAGGAAGAAGAAAACCCGAAATTTTTGCACCTGGGTGTGGCATCACTTCTGCCCAATCTGGAACGGCCTGCGGTATTAACAACACGCAATATGGTGCCGTTTGTGCAACCAGTTGGGCGACACCTGCTATTGCTGGTACAGCAGCATTGGTTAGACAGTATTATGAAGAAGGTTGGTACCCCTTTGGAACCAAAGAACCCCATCTTGGATTTACACCTACAGGTGCCCTGATAAAGGCTACCTTACTAAATTCAACCTTAAATATGACTGGGATCGCAGGGTATCCTGGAAATCAAGAAGGGTGGGGCTTGGTACGACTTAATAATGTTCTATTTTTACCTGGCAATGCAAGAAACCTTCAGGTATGGGATGTGCTTAATAACTCAGGGCTTATAACTGGTGAATCTTCTAGTTATAATTTGGAAGTAAGTACAAACGGGCAGCCATTAAAAATCACATTGGTATGGACAGATCCACCAGCACTTAGTGGTGCTGCAACACCTCTTATTAATAATTTAGACCTTGTGGTTACAGGACCTGACGGTTCTGGAGACACCATTACATATACTGGAAACGATTTTACTAGTGGCCAATCTACAGTTAACGGTACAACGACAGACCAAGTAAATAATGTAGAGATGGTATTAGTAAATACACCACAACCTGGTAATTATACCATTCAGGTTCAGGGAACACAAATAAATCAAGACACTCAGGGTTTTGCTCTCGTTGCGACCGCAGATATGCCAGACCCGCCATTACCTACAGGGAGTCAAAATACTTTGGTAGTACTTACTGAGTTACCAGGAACAACCCCATCAGGCGCGCCTTCTCAACCCAATGCACAAAACCTTATTAATGATGTAAACGCATATATCAGTGAGGCAAGTTATGGACAAACGACCATTAATCCAACCTATGAATCTGTGACATTAACCACGCCTTTGGGTAGCTACCTTTCTTTAGATAGTAATCCATTAATAGAGATGACACAGGACGTGGTCGCAGAATTAATAAGTAGTAACCCTGACGTATTCGATCAAGGAACCGCCACGCCTAACGATGACATAGACCGTATTATGATCTTATTAAACGATCAAGGATTTACAGGAGATTGGGCCACAACTGGCGCCTGGCCTTATGAACTACCAGTAGGCCTCACAGAACGCCTTTCGGTTTCTGTAAGCTCTGTTTTTAATGATCCTGAAAAGCGATTAAACCATGCCATGTGCCATCAATTGGGTATGGTAGACTTATATAATCATCCAGGCGTGGTATTTGCACAACCGCATGTTGATAATTGGGATATCATGGGGAACCTAAACATCGTACAGCCCATGGCATGGTCTAAAGAACGTGCTCTGTGGCTTAGCACACATAGTCCTAATAGTATACGGTGGATTCCTCGACCTGCTCCAGGAAGCCCTTTTAGCCAGACCATTCCTCTTAATTGGTTAAGTTCAACAAACACAAGCAATCCAAGAGCTATTGCTATTGGGCTTACACCAGGTGTGGCCAACATACAAAACGAGAACGTTTTTTATTTTATTGAAGCGAGAACGACTTCTATTGGTACCACTGATGATCTTATTCCTGAAGATGATGGTGTATTGCTTTATTATGTCAATGAAAATATTACCCAAGGTGAAGGTCCTGTGCGCATCATAGATCAAAACTTAACTACAAATACATTGGACGATGCCGCATTTGGCACAGGTTCCATACCTCCCCCTGCTGGTACTGGACTAGATGTAGATGTATTAAACGCGACAGGTTCTGAAGCTTACCGTATTCAGATAAACTATGATCCACCTCAAACCACTAACGATATGAATATTAGAGTTGGTGATCCGCATTGGACCAGCCCTGATATTTGGGTAGATTCTCAAGTAGATGGTTTTGATGTTGAAAATGGGAGAACACCTCAAGATCGTGGTAATGATCCTGTACAAGGAGAAGACAATCGCATCTACTTTACAGTGACCAACCCAGGGCCTGGTGATGCTTTTGATGTTACGGTTTCTGTTAGGATTTCAGAACCATATCATACTATTGGAGGTGCTCCAGATTTTAATCGTTTCGTTAATCAAAAATTTTATGCCAAAATAGATGCAGAAAGTAGTATCACAGATTATGTAGTCTGGAGACCCAATGATAATGGCGATGACTTACATTCATGTATTAAAGTAGAAATACATGAAGTATTTAACGATATCAATAATTTTAACAATGAAGCTCAACAGAATGTAAATATACAAGAAAGTACAACTGCCAGCCCTTATGAACCCGTTATTCATCAATTTAGTGTAACTAATCCCTATGATTATTACCAGTTGTTTTATTTTAGGTTGGAAGGCTTGCCCCAAGGCTGGACCTATAACTTTACAGAAAACAAAAAAAGGCTTGCTGCTCACGAGCGGTATGAAGGATCTTTGACTGTTTACCCGCCAGATGATGCCGAAGTTTGTACAGACCATACAACATATATTACCAGCTGGATGCCCAAGGGAAATACTTTAGTGCAATACGGCGGTACAACATTGCAAATAAACCTTCGTAATAGAACCACCCTTACGGCTAATACACGATTAACCAGATGTCGTAGAGACGCAAATATTGCCAGAGGTAATGACACTCAATTTTCCAGTATAAGCTATGCACAAGCACAAAGGCCTAAATGTTTTCAATTAGTCACCCAAGGGTGTACAGACCCTATTCGCGCTAATGAAGAAATCATTCTCCGCTATGAAGACCCAGATGGCAACCCTGTTTACAGAGTTGTTATGACAGACGAATTTGGTTGTTATTCTGACACTTATGTGGTCACAGATGGTGGCGAATGGAAAGTCTCTGCAACTTATGAAGGTGATGATTGTAATGGCTCTACAACAACAGGCAGACAACCTGTAGCAGTGCCAATTCCAACACGGCCAGGAGGTACTACAGGAATTTTTGGTAGAAACTGGTGGTTCTCAACGCACGTTGGATCGACATATCCTTTGGGAACTCTAGATGATGATACAGATGCCAATATTTATGCTGCCGTGGATCTTTCGACACCTATCAACGATAATTTCAATCTGTCATTTATATTGGGAATTGCTCAAATGACTTCCGAGGTAAGCTCAGCTCTTGAACACCCCAGATACCATCATTTTTCGAGTAATATAGAATGGAATATTGGTGCATCTAGTGGTATGAGACCTTATGCAAGATTTGGTCCAGGTTATTACAGAGATAAGGACAACAATAATTTCTTTGGTATGAATTTTGGTATTGGCGGAAAAAGTCGCATCAATGATAAATTAATCATTACCCCAGGTTTGGATTATCATTATGTAGGTATAGGAGAGGATAACAACGCCTCTTTCCTGACCTTTCATTTAGGGATTATTTTTAAATAAAGCACTTCAGTTACCCTATATAAAGAGTATCTAAAAAGACTTTGTAATTTGATTTGTCAGGTTGAGCCTGTCGAAACCAACATTAAGTATCAGTATTTTAAAAATATTTCGACAAGCTCAATATGACATTGAACATACTTTTTAGACCTTTTTTATTTAACAAAGCTGTAATATTTTTCTCTATATTTACATAACACATTCCAAAACAAAAGTTATGAGTTCATACGAACAATGGGGAGATAAAGCTGCCGATATAGAAGCAGAAAAAAAATAGATTTAATTCTCATTCTTCTTCCGAACAACAATATAAACCTACCAAAAGAACAACTTCAAGTAGAAAGAAACCTGGTGGCTTTTTTAACTTATTATTCAAAACACTTCTCATTGTTTTTATTATTTATTTGTTTGCTGCTTTGACGAAATAATAGCTTCCTGATTCTGTATTAAATAAATCATTGGATATCAATAATCATGGTTGACAATTGTTTTCTGATTGCTAATAAAATGCTTATACTGACTTACAAAAAGAGGTCTGAAAAGTCATTATAATTTGATTTGTCAGGTTGAGCTTGTCGAAACTGATGTTGTTTATCCAGTAAGTTAAAAATTTTTCGACAAGCTCAATATGACTTACGTTTTACTTTTCAGACCTCTACATATTATAACTTTATCCTTATTTTTTAATTAATTTAAAAGTCTTAGCCTCTTTTTGCTGTCCACTAAGTTTTAGCAAATAAAAACCTGGGGCCAAGTTTAAGTTTTCAAGCGATAACTCGTAATCTTTTTTTGAAACATCTAAAGTCTTAGAAAAAAGGGTTTTTCCGCTTGTAATACTATATAAATTAGCAGCATTATAGCCATGTTTATCTCCTAACGATAAAGCTATACTCGAAGTAAAAGGGTTTGGAAAAATAGAAGCATTATTTAATTTGACTTCCTCCTCAGGTGCTGTTTTTTTAATTGACGATTTCGACGATGCAGAGCTTACTGTGGTAAATTTCCATTGTTGATTCTGATTTGATGCGCTGGATCTCCATAATTTTGCACTTTGGTTATTAGATCCGCCATTACCACCATCAATAGAATAATTTGAGGCATTTCGTTTTTGTAATCTGAAATGTCCAGACCCTGCACTTATTTTTTTCCAGTGCTGATTTTGATTGCTACTGCTACATGTCCATAATTTAAGGTTTTGTCCATTAGAACCACCATTACCACCATCTAGACAAAAGTTAGTATTTCTTTTTTTATAAGAATAATATCCGTTGCCACGGCTTATTTCTTCCCATTGCTGATTTTGGTTGTTGGTATTAGAAGCCCATAGTTTTACATTTTGATTGTTTGCCCCTCCATTACCACCATCAAGGGCATATCCTGAAGCATTTCTTTTTTTCATATGTATAAAAGTGCTACCTCCAGATCCACCTCCATTACCATTAGGCACATATATTTTAAAATCATCAATTCGAACATAGGCATCACCATCTGCTACATCTCTACCTCCATTATAATAATTAAACCAATAAGCATATACTTTTAGTTTTTCTACTCTACGAAAATTAATATTGGTAACATTACATACCTGTACACCATTTACCCAGGCGCGGAGTATCCCATTGTTTCGGCCTACATCATTCATTTTAACGTATTGCTTAACATGATACCACCTATTAAAATCCATATCACTTGCATCTCTTCGACTCCAAGATCCCCAATTTAATGCCGATGCAAAAGTTTTTGTACTAGCATGTGGTTGAGCCCCAGGGTTACTCACAGAATAAGCTTTGGGATTATAATTTCTATAATCCGTGCTACCTGTTCTTACTGGGGCATCATAGTTTGTATACGTATGATACAAATAGTACCTATTTTGAACATAGTTTTGATTATCACAATTAATGGTACCACGTGCAGACCATCCTTCTACACCATAACCAGGCCTGTTCCCCCATCCTGCTTCATCATAGGTTCCTGAAAACCCAGGAGCTTTACCACCATACCCTGCACTTTGGTTTCCCATAGAAGCATCATAACGAACACGATATTCGGCGTATACTTCTTCTGGTTCAAATCCCCATTTTTGCTTAAGCAAATAGCGCATCGACCCTCCATAATGCTGACCTTTATTAATTTTAATTTCAACGCATGGGCTGTTGTTATACCCACCCGATGTTAAGTGCTTAAAATTATGACCTGCAGTAAAATCATAATTGTTTTTAAAATTGGGAGAGTTAAAATTATCTTCCCACCTTTGTCCGTGTAAAAAATTGAACATTAATACTACTAAAAAACAACTTAGTAGCCTTGTTAATTTAGTTTTCATAATTCATGTAATTTAAGGTTAATATTACATTATTGTAATATTTACATAATATAGCTACGAATAAAAAAGGAAAAGGGGTACATATTAATTCAAAAAGAGGGGCAATAAGTTCTTTTGACGAATTATCGCTAATTATTTAACTGAATTACAGCTACTTGCTAAAAATTATTGAATATTTTTTTTAACCGACACACCAAAACAAACAACTATATATCTGAAATTCAAAGCATTAATTAGTCAACTAAAATATCCTTCGTGATATGTTATTACTTAATTGCTTAAAACAACACAAAACTCGACGTATGGATGATTTTCATATGTATAGCAATTAGAAGTTTAAAATATGCTGTTATTTTCGAATTTTACCTCTTTTATTATCGAGTTAAAACAAGAAACCGAGTACTTCCTTCCTCTGCTGTGGACAATATTATTAAAACATTAGAAAATAACGCCGAGAAGCTTTTAGTTATAATCTTTCATAATTTTTGCCCACAAATTGTTTTTATAAATACTTAAAGCTTTTTTAAACAACAGTTCTGCTTCACTCGATTTACCCAAACCTTTGTTTCCTAAGGCTTCTAAATAATATGAATATGAAATGGCTCTATTATTAGTAGCTGAAGCTTCTTCTACAGCAATCAATGTTTTGCTGAAGCCTTTTTCTCTATATGCCTTCCCTTTTTCAATTAATGATTCAAATAAGGTATTGGCTTTTTCTGTATGCCCTAATTTCTTATAAGATTCAGCTTGAAAGTAAAGTAGGTCATACATACCTCTTCCATTATTAGAATTCACACTTTTTTGATAACTACTCTTTGCCTTTTTACTGTTTTTTATTTTAGTATAAACCTCGCCTTTTAAGTAATGGATTAAAGCATTTTTTTCGTCGTGGGTTGGCTTACCAACTTCTAAATTCTCAGGATATATCATAGCGGCATCTAAATATTGTATAGCTTCATCGTATTTTTTCCTATTCGCTAATTCTAAAGCCTTTAAAGCGTTGGTATGCACATAATGCCAATAGATTTCTCTTCCGCCTTCCCAAGTTCTAAAATGATGATTGGATAAAAATTCCAGGGCTTTATCATAAGAGCCATCTAAGTTGTACAATTCGACAAGTGTTTTAGGTGCTTTCACATCTTGCTTTACGATATCTATATTATTTTCCAATATGGTTAAACATGCTTTGTAGTCGGAATCAGATTCATTATAATATTTAGATAATTCGGCATACCAAAGCGGAATATCATTTCGCAATGCTATCCCTTTGGATATATAATTTATGGCCTGCTTCATATCCTTGTTATTATGATAAGCACTAAAAGCCAAATTTCTCCATACCATAGGAATATCATTATTAAGCTCACTTGCTTTTTTCCATGCATTAATAGCATCTTCTTTTCTATGGTCATATAACAAGTTACCTAGTAAATAGTAGGCTGCTGCATTTTGAGCATCTAATCTTATAGCATTTTTTAGAACAGCTTCCGATTCTTCTCTATATGGAAAACAATAATCCAATGCTACATTTTTGGCTGTATTTAAAATAGCTAACGCTTTATCTTGGTCTCCAGATTGGTCGTAGAAATACGATAAATAATAATGTACCAGTGGATTTTTAACTTCATTTATAGAGGATAACAATTTGACACCATCTTCAAATAAGCCTGCATTCATATAGTTAGTCACAATTTCCAAGTAATTATTATCTACATCTTGCATGTTTTTATGCCATAACTGTATTGAATTTTTTCCGCTTAGTAGTTCTTTCTCATAAAGTGCAGAAAAATTTAAAGGGTCGTAAGCAATCAACTGATCTATAAGTATTGTTGCTTTTTCTATACGTCCTAATTTTCTAAGAAGTGCACTGTAAAGCACAACGATTCTCCCATCTCTATTATTACTGGTGTATGCTTCCGAAATATGACCAAGTGCTTTTTTATAATTTCCTTTTAAGCTTTCCATTTGAGCTAATTGATAATTTCCAGAAGAAAACCATTGGTAGTACCAGGTCGCTCTGGCAAAATTTTTATAAGCTTTGTCCATGTTACCAAGGCCTCTATGGGCCAGCCCCAAATAATAGTACAGTTCACCTTCTTTTGGCTGATAATATTTTATTTTCAATTTGTTGGCTGCATTTTGAAAGTAAGTTAATGCCTCCCTATATCTGTTTTGATCTACTCTTCTAATTCCTAGAGCAATATTGGTTCGATAATCGTTCGGTGAAATTTCTAGTGCCTTTAAATAATAATCGTCTGGATTTTTTCCAGGACGGTTAAATTGATCGACAAACCTTCCTGTAAGGTACAAGTCTTCAACAGAATTAATATCTTCAACATCCTTAATTGGTTCTTGAGGTTCTGGTAATGTCGGGTGTTGCGGTCTGTAGGGTTTATATGAAATTAACTCTTTGTTATTTTTATCGAAAAGCTGAATGTTCAAATTATATTCTTCAAGCGCTTTTTTTCCTTTGTATCTTGATGTAAATGGTTTTGCAGGCCCTAAATCAATCGTTCCTTCAGCTATAGTTTCTTCACCATATTTTAATATGTATTTAGCATCATTAAAGTTTTGTGTCGTATTGAAGCCATAAAAGACAGTTTTAGGGTTTCGCATTTGAAGCGTCACAGAAGCATCAATATTAGCATTTTTTACAACTTCTAACTCGCGAATGGGATACCAATAGTTTTTCGCATCTTTTACGGAATGAGGCAAAATCCAACTATAATCTGGCTGATTATTAGAGAATGTCCCGGTCATAAGTTCTACATAAGCTTTGCCGTCATCTGTTAATTTTCGTCGCGCATTTTGCCCTTGAAGACCTGGGCCAAACTGCCATAGTTTTGAAGTACTATTTTCGTGGGGGTCTCCAACATGAACTGTTCCTGCATTTACACCATAATCATACCCTCCAATAAAACCTTCTTTAGCGCCCCACATAAAAAATGAAACTGGATCTGGATGGTTTTTCCACCAGGTTAAATCTACATTTTTTTCATAGCTCGTTCGTCCATAATTATCTGTTTTATTTGATAGCGGCCATTGAATAAAATTTCTGTTATTATGAAACACACCAATTTCTTGACTTGGTGGCCAAAACGTTCTAAAGTCTTTACTTGCAGTTATTGCCACGTTTGCCCAAAATAGAAAAGTTTTAGTTTTTGTACTGGTATTATTTAAACGATAATCGACTTCGATATAAGACTTATTAGGATGTAATGTCATGCCTACTATCCCTCTGGCTCGAATCGTTTTCTCGGTTTCTCCAATCCAAATCGTAGCACTTCCATCTTCATTCTTCACCAATCTATAATCGCTAGGTAACATGGTTGTGGTTCTATGATGATGAGGGAAACACCATTCTATGCCTCCAGAGACCCATGCCCCAAGAGTTCCTATTAAATCTGGTTTTATAACACTGTTGGTATGAAACATTTCATGACCATTTGTTTTATCGATCGCAGAAAATAAACGGCCTCCAAAAGCAGGTAGCACTTTAACTTTAACAAATTCGTTTTCTAAATACACCATGTGATAAGTTTCATCAGAGAGCGTTCTTCCTAAGTTTGTTTGCGAAGGATAAGGGTATACGCGACCTTCTGCACCCTGTACACTTCTACCAGTATAAAATATTGGACTTATCTCGTTTTGTCCTGGTTTGTAAGTGGCAATCGTTTCGCTTCCTTCATATATTTTTACTTGGGCATTAATATGTATAGAAATAAATAATGTACAAACTGTGATTATGACAAAAAGCAAATCTAATTTCGAGTCATTCATTTTTTTAAAGTAAGTTGGTTGATTGGTGTATACCATTAAAAATAAACAAAGTGGCACAGAAATTAAACATTTCAAATTTCTGCTGTCCCCTAAATTATATTGTATTTTATAAATAATACATTTAAATTGCTATGCAAAGTCTGTACAAAGTTTGCATATAGTTTATGATAGAGCAGGAATACTTAACACATTGTCTTAAAAAAATTGAAGAAAAATTACAATGGAAACCATCTCATTTGTGGAAAGAATCAGATTTTGTAAAACTCTCTCAAATCATTTCAGAGCAATCAAATATTTCAATAAGTCCACATACACTTAAGCGCCTCTTTGGTAAAATAAAATATAAGACATATTACAATCCGCAGCTGGCAACCAAGGATGCGTTAGTTAAGTTTTTAGGGTATGATGACTGGCAAGGTTTTGTTTCAAAAATTAAAAGCGGAAAAAAAATTATTAGTCCCATCGAGAAGGATGATAAGGCTAAAAAGAACACTTTTAGTAGATTTAATATAACCGCTGGTGCCATATTGTTATTTATCTTAGTTGGTGTCGTAATACAATCTCAGAGCAATCAAAATAACTTAAAGATATCGGAAGATATTTTTGACGTTATAAATTCAGTAGGTAATGTCCCTTTTACCGTATCTGCCAAATATAATTTGTCCAATTTCAAATCAGATAGTTTAAGCATAGATTTTGATTTTAGTCATCCCATTAGAGGAAAACAAATAGTAAATATAGATAAGACTAGATTTATACATAATTTCACCTATCAAATTCCTGGATATTATTCCATTAATTTATTGGATAAAGAACACATTTTATCATCAAAAAAAATATTGGCTAAATCTAATGGGTGGGATAGCTATGTCGCTTATGAAGCCAATAGAGATAATTATTGGATCGATAACCAAATTAATAAAAAAGACACGACGGGTTGTTTATATTTTTCACCTAAACTTCTACATACCAATGGTTTTGATATTAACACTGTATTTTATGTTACCAATAGATTGTATAAAGATTTTGAGATTGATGGTGATCATTTTGAATTAAAGACGCGATTCAAAAACACAAAAAGCTTAGGGGGCATTACATGTTATGACTTTATATTGAAACTTATATGTGAAAAAAAATCTAACTATTTAAAGTTAATGGAATCGGGGTGTTCTCAATTTTCAGGAGTAAAAATGGGCGATAAAATTATTGAAGGAGCATATGAAAATTTATCGTCTTTTTCTTTTGATACGGAAAGCTGGAATACTTTACAGTTAATCGTAAAAAATAAGCATGTAGAAATAACCATTAATGACAAATTAATTTCTCGTTTTAATTACACTGAGCCCAATGGAAAGATTGTGGGTATAGAAAACATTTTTAAAGGTGCAGGTATGTTGGATTTTATAAGGATACGAGATTTAAAAACAGGTAAAGCGTTTTTTGATGGTTTTTGAAATAGAAAAACTCAATGGTTTACGAATAGAACAAGCTATATTTTCACCAGAATACTTGATAAAAACCTCTCATCACATGATTAATAAAATTTTGACTGTTACACCTGACCCTTTTATAATCTCAACAGCCTTAATTTAAAGGGTAGCATCCTATAATTGTCACATTATTAACTTCTTTTCCTTTTTTTAAACTTTAAAACACCCTGGGAAAACAAGTTCCCAGGATATTTAAAAACCCAATTATGGGCCATCTATTAGCGCTTTTACCCTACTACTTGCGCTAATGCCTTTATTATTTACAGTACAAACCATCTATTTAGCAGATTCCTAATATGGGGGCAAGGCTATACCATTCCCAAAGTATTCACTAATCCTTGATATCCTTTTAGGTTTTATTGTCAACTTGTGGTTGCAAAGCTGCCAACAACAATCAACCAACATTTTATATTGGCAGCTCACAACACTTTTTTCCATGATTTTTTAATTAATAGTATAGCTTGTCCTAACTACTTCACCCAACCTGAAATAGCCCAGAACTTCTTCATCGGGATTATTAGGGTTAATACAATTGCCTTTTAATTGTACAGGTGTGGTTTGGAAAGGTCCTCCTCCATCTCCCCCAGACTGACTTATTAAGATATCGATGTAATTATAGTAACTCTCAGAAATACCATAAATGCTTACATCTACAGTTGCTCCAGCGATTAAATCCTCATTATCGTATTCTATAAAATTTTCATTTCCATCTGTAAATTCGTCGCTTAAAACTCCTAGTGTGAGCAATGCGTTTACCGACGAATTAAACTCTCCCAAATAATAATTATCAATGTTAATAGGGTCGTCAAAGAATACTTTTAGCTGAATTTCTTCCTCATCTCCACCACCTTCTACCGTTTGTTCTATATCGTTAATCTCTGTAACCGACATTAGGGTTTCGGTTGCGGTGTAGGTTTGTCCATTATATAAAATTTCTAAAGTATAGGATTCGTTAATCTCTGATACAAAATTGGTAGTTATGTAATCGCCATTGTTTTGGTCTTCAAAAACAAACTGCGAACCATCGTTCACCTTAGTAACGATTACTGAAGCACCAGTAACGGGTACATTAGGATTATTATCAAAGTAAGCAGTAGACTCACTTAACTTAATGATTTGTATTTGCCCCGAAGTGCCCTTTTCCCAAATAATAGATGCTTCTACTACTAATCTGGAACCCCCATTCGGGACATCCACATTTACCGTGTCTGTACACGAAAAAAATAAACCGATCATTATAAAAACCGAGGCTATACATTTATATGTTTCATTGTTCACAAAATTGTTATTTGTGTTTTTGTATTTACCATTTTTATTCAAAAAGCTCATTGTTTTAAAATTTAAAGTTGTAAGATATTGAAGGAATAATGCCAAAAATTGCAGTACGTGTGGCTTCGTTTACGCCAGTAGTTGTGTTCTGCCCGAACGTAATTGATGCGGCATTTTTGCGATTATATACATTGTAAATACTAAATACCCATTCGGCTTGACATTTTCGATTTTTATTTTTTCGCGGTATGAGTGTTGCGGAAAGATCTAGTCGGTGATAGGCAGGTAATCTGTCTGCATTTCGTTCAGAATAAGTTGCTATAGACAATTCATTATACTGAAATTGTCCATTGGGATAGGTAACTGGGCGCCCTGTTTGAAAAGCAAAGTTAGTCCCAAAACGCCATTTGTCATTTAACTCATAACTCCCAGTAAATGATACGTCGTGTGTTCTATCAAAAGATGTATTATACCAATTACCATTATTAATCCCTAAACCTCCAGCGGTTCCTCCTGGTGTTCGCTGTTCTGATTTTGATAATGTATAGGCTAACCATCCCGTAAAATCACCTTTATTTTTACGAAGCAACAATTCAAACCCATAAGCTCTGGATTCACCAATTAGAATTTCAGTTTCTATGGTGTTTTGAGCTATAAGATCGGCACCATCAATATAATCTACACGATTATCTATCGTTTTGTAATATGCCTCAGATTCTATAGAAAACATATTATTTTTAAAATTCCTGAAATAACCAACAGCAAATTGGTCGGCTATTTGTGGTTTTAAAAATTTCCCACTTGGTGCCCAAACATCTAAAGGTGTGGCCGAAGTCGTATTGGAAATTAAGTGCAGGTACTGAGCTATACGATTGAAACTAACTTTGAACGATGATTTTTCATTCAGTTGATAAGACAGCGCAAAACGTGGCTCAAAATTTCCAAAATTAGCAATACTTTTACCATTGCCATATTCCGTTTCATTAATTGGATCGGCACGCTCGTAGATATCTAATTGTGTATTATAAACTACAGGTAAATTATTGGCATAATTATTTAAGGTTTGCTTTCCTAACCTGTTAAAATAACTATAACGCAACCCATATTGTGCCGTTATCTTATCCGAAATTTTATGTTCTAAACTTGCATAAGCACCTGCTTCTAAAGCAAATTTATCATCTAATTTCATGGGATTAATACCAGAACTTTCATTCAAGGGGTTTAGTTGCCCAGGATTGAAATTGTAATAAATACCACTTACACCAAAATCAAATTTTAGCTTATCATTCAAATAATACCCAAGATCATATTTAAGGTTGTAATTACTAATATCTGATTTCCAGTCTATACCATCAGAATTAATCTCGAGATTATAGTTGTAACGACTATAGATTAAGGATAGGTTAGAAAACAACTTATCATTAAAAATATGGTTCCAGCGAAGGTTTCCCGAAAGATTCCCATAAGAATTGGTAAAGAAATTAGACAACTTAAAAATATCATTCCCAAAATACCCTGACAGATATAATTTGTTTTTATCATCAATCTGATAATTGGTCTTCAGGTTTAAATCATAAAACCCAGCACGATTGCTATTATTTGCCAAAGCCAAAAATATGTTAGCATAAGAGGCTCGTCCTGCCAAGATGAACGAACCCTTATCTTTAAAGGTAGGACCTTCCATGGTAAGTCTACTGGAAATTGCCCCAATACCACCTGAAATCTTAAAGTCCTTGCTATTACCATCTTTTTGCCTTATATCTAAAACCGAGGATGCCCTACCTCCAAAACGTGCAGGAATACCGCCTTTGTACAATTTAATATCTTTAATAGCATCTACATTAAATACCGAGAAAAACCCAAACAAATGAGAAGCGTTATAAATAATGGCCTCATCTAGCAATACTAAGTTTTGGTCTTCGGCCCCACCACGAACATTAAAACCAGAGGCGCCTTCACCTGCATTGGTTACACCTGGTAATAATTGCAAGGATTTAATCACATCGACTTCCCCCATAACCGCTGGCATTTGTTTAATTGTTTGGCTCGATAATTTTGCCACACTCATCTGTGGTGCGCGCAGATTTACTTTTTTGGATTCTTCTGCATTAATTACTACTTCTTGTAACTGACCTGCATCTTCAACTAGCTCTGAATTGAGCTTGACATTTTCGTTCAACACAATCTCTTTTTCAATAGTAGCATACCCTAAATAAGAAATCACTAAGGTGTAATTACCCTTGGGGGCTGTTAACGAATAGAATCCATATTCGTTAGTGGTAGTACCGATAGTGGTCCCTTTTAATAAAATTGTAGCCCCTAAAAGAGTTTCTCCATTGGCTTGATCTTTAAGTGTACCACTTATAGTATACTTTTCTTGTGCAAAGCCCAACCAAGACATGATCAAGGCTGCAAAAATCAATGATTTGTTCATAAAATTGATATTATTTTTTCGATTTAATTCGCGAAATATAACGCCTCAAATAGTCACGAAGTGTAGTGTATTATTAGGCTAGGTGCAGAATGTCCTTTTTAGGTGCGAAACGTTTTTTGTTTAACGTTTTATTGGGATTTTGCCTTACTCAGAAAGTGCCTTTTAGTACTTTGTAAGTTGCGATTTTATCTCTTTAAGATATGTTTTGGATACTGGAATTTTTAAAGTTGAACTTTCGTCCAAAATTATATTTGGTTTTTGGTTGATTGTTTTCAACTCTTGTACATTGAGCAAATTAATAGCATAAGAGCGATGGCACCTTAAAATAGACGGAATGTCTTGAAGCTCGCTTAATAGTTTTGAAAATCTGGTTCTAATACTTTGCTCTATCAGCATATTATTCCGTTTATACTTAATAGACACATATTGATTTTTTGATTCTATAGCATAAAGATTATTTAGAGGAATCGTTAACCTGCATGCCCCTTTTTCATCTAAAATCTTAATTAGTTCTTCATTGCCTGATACTATTTTATAATGTGTTGTAACCACATCTAAATCAGTTTTAAGACTCTGATTGTCAAAATACAATTGCTTTAAATATACAAATACAAAGCTTCCCATTACAGGATATAAAAGCACAATAGTTGCATAGAAAAAAGTTCTAATGATGTCAAAAACAACTTCTTCCATAAAATTGTTAAGCGTAATCACATCCTCTTCGAGCCAAGTATATTCTATAATAGCATTTAAAAAAACAATCAAACTAACATCAATTAAAAACCATTTTAAAAAGTATCCTAAATTATTATTGATGTTCGGGAAACGCTTGCGCAATACAAACTGGCTTATATAAAGCACAAAAAATACCATCGTACTTAAAAAGGTTACGAAAATTAAAAATCCACTAATTGTACGTTCACCAAGTTCCAAATCTACATCTAAACCAAAAGGCTTATATATTAATAAGAACAGCATAAAAAACAGACTACAGCTTAATACGTAAAGCCATTTTTCCTTTTTATTCTGAAAATGATGAAATGGGAGCTTTAAAAATTGACGGAACTGCATGGGGTTTAGTTTGTTTAGAGCAAACCTGAATTTATTATATCAAAGCTTTAAAGATATGTTATTTTTTGCTATAAAATTGTAGATTTGAACCTATCTCAACACAACAAACTCACCATTAGACGATTACAATTATATTGTAAAAATAAAATCTTAATGTCTTAGTAAAGTTCCTCCTGACATTTAGAGACAAAAAATACCAGAGCTCCTCTACTTAAGCCTGAAAGAATACCTTATACCATTTTTTAAAGCAATAGAGGAAAACCAAAAGACTCAAGCACAAAAACGCTTAGTAGCGGGTAACTGGTACTCGAACCAATGACTTTTGGGTTATGAGCTCTATCCAGAGCCAATTTCACAACCTTATAATTTCGTAAAACACTAATTATTAAGTAATTTTTACAAATCTATAAAAACCGTATACGGTATCGTATACGGTTTTATCATATTCAAAAATAAATTTTATTTTCAATATTGTGTTTACAATAGGATAGTTTAGGTTATTATCTCGTTAACTTTTTTAGTCTGGTTTGATATCTCTGTGTATATTCCCGTTTTGCTTTCTCATCAAGATAAGAAGCATTGACTAAAGCTAGCACTTCATCCTGATTAGATATAAGACTGTTGAATGCTTTATCAACTTGTTTTTTAGACAATCCTGCCAAATCTCCAAGTATATAGAATTTTTCTGCTACTTTTCCTTTTGTTTTATTGGGAGGCAAAAGCCCTTCATTAAGTGCAAAATCACGATCTTCAATATGTATTCTGCTATTTAATAAATCATAAGCAGGACTCAATTTAAAATCACCCAAAGGAGTCTCTATCAAAGAGAAGTTTTTAAAATGCGCATCCCCATTAGAAATTAAGTAATTGAATAGAATAAGTTTAAACAATTTAACAGCCTCTACTTTGTATGCCGGCACATACTTTTTCAATAATTCGAAGATTTCTAAATAATTACCCAAATACTTAAAATCACTTCCATGCGTTTGGGGAGTCCGTTTTGCTAACGAAGCAAAATCTTCTTGAGCCCATTTGCTTCCGTCCGTTTTTACATCAAATCGTTTAGTTAAATAAGCAGGTGTCCCATCTTCAAAAAACACCAAAGCATTGTTAGCAGTTTCAATGTCAAAAATCTGACTGGCAATTTGCATAGTTAGATGCTCATTGGCGGGCATTTGATCACTCTTTTTTCCTGCATTAGGAATTGGCTTTAAAATATATTCTCCTTGCTCTCCCTCTACGATTAGGCGTAATTTATTCTTATCCAATGTAACAGAAAACTTCTCCTGTACTCCAGAAATAGACATCCGTTTTTGATTTTCCCTAAAGAGCTCTTCGGTAATGGCATTACTTGCAGGAGATTTATAAGGTAATATTGGGCTCACTTTTCTCCCTGCAAACATTCTTTTTAACGCTAAGGGGCTATAGGTATCGAATCCTTCTTTTAATGTTCCTGGACAATATGTTATTTCTACACCCATTACTTATTTATTTTTCTAATAGTTACTGCACCTATAGTGTCATACTCTGCTGTAGTAAGTAGCAAACCAAAAACATCATTAGTGTCTACACGCATTTCAAAACAGATTATTTGTTTATTAGTGCCTTCTGGTAGCATACTGTAAAAAAAAGGGAATAAGTATTCGGAATGGTATTCTTGCCTATTTTTAGGCAAAGTTAGACTTATTGAAGGTCGATTATCGGCTTCAAACCACTCTTTAGTATATCGAAATACAAAACTTCCATCATCTAATTGTGATAATATACCTGATACTTCGTTTTTATATAAAACTTCTGCTGCTCTCATGATTTAGTATCTATTGATTTCACCTTTAGTGTTAATTCTAAACCTAGTGCATCAGCAAGTTTTTCTAATGTTTTTAAAGTGGGATTTCCTTTTCCGCTTTCAAATTGTTTTAACGTACGAAGCCCAACACCTGAGAGTTCTGATAAAGCCTCTTGTGTCACCTGAAGCATTTCCCTACGTTCTTTTATAGCTATAACTAAATTTTTAAAGTGCATTATACGGCTCTTTTAATGCTAAAATATAAAAATTTCCTTATAAATTCACTAAATAGTGCTTTTTAATGCTCTTTTTAACAATTTTACGATATATTATATATAATTAGTTTTAAAAAGTGCAATATAACGCATGTTTGTGGCCAAAAATTAAGGTAAGCCCTTCATAAAACCTAATACCACATACTACTTTAAAAGAGATCATGTTTAAAAGTTGTGTGTGAAATAAAAAAGCGTTCTTTTTTCAATGCTAAAATAAAATGATCCTCAATCCTTGAAACAGAACACGAAAACATGAATTAGACTTGCTCCTCCCTTTTTTATAAAGGGAGGACAATTTCGATGGCATCGAAATTTAGGAGGGTTTTATATATAAACAGTATCCGTTTCCGAGCAAATTCCCAGCTTTTTTAATGATTTACTTTTCCTTTGCCCGTCCAAAGAAAAATAATAAACCTGCCTGCTGGCAGGCAGGGGAAAAGACGCTCCATCATAGGAATTTCGCCTCACGCTATACTCAGACGAACCGATCCCAAAACATCGCGTCGCGCCTTGGCTCAACCCCAACACTTGCTCCTGGCTTTCGATGTTCCGTGTTCTATTCTTACGACGGGCCTGGACTTACCTTATGTCTGTTTTTAACAACTGGGTTGAGTATTCAAATCTTATAAAAAAGGGACCGAAGTATCAAAATATGTTCAATTCTTAGGCTTTATATCAACTCAAATTTTTGCCTACAAACAGCTTTTGTTCTTGGTCCAATTTTGTACCTATGTTGTACTCAAGAAATAAAAAAGGGTTTCAATCTCTTGAAACCCTTGTCTTTGCTAGTAGCGGGAACTGGACTCGAACCAGTGACCTTCGGGTTATGAGAATAATCACTTTCCAGAAAATTATCTCTCTACTATTTTATTGGAAATCATATTTATTTTTGAAATAGAAAATTTTAATGAAAATTAAATTTGTTGTAGGTTTTAAAATCTATTTAAGTACTTTAAAAGGTTTATTTCAAACTAAAGGTTATTTCACTGATATTTTGTTCATGTCTTAAAAAGGCTTTTACTTCAAAACTTTCTTTCTTCCATATAATATATAAAGGTCTTTCTTCGAAACTACCTTCTTTTAGACTAAAAGTACTCTTCCTTAACGTTTGAATAACCTGACCCTCATCATCTTCAGTAACAGATTCACTTTCAAGTTGTCTATTTTCGATTATTTGAATGTTATCTGGTTTTCCATACTTTTCAACAATCGAATCATAAAATTGACGATCAATCACTTTTTGAAAATGAACCGTAATTGATTGTACAGTATCTTTTTCATTAGTCATTATTGTTAGCATATTATAGCTCATACCACAAAAACCCTTTTTGATAGACTCATTAGCTATATAATAATAACTCTTTTCAAAAAGCTTATTTTCAAAATCAGTTCCAATGATTTCTTCTGCGATAGAAATATGCTTTCCTAATACTTTTTCAAATTCAATATAGCCCACAAAATAACTGTTCTGGTTTATAATTAAAATCAATAACAAACTAATAAAACTTTTCATCAATCGCAATCAAAGGGGTTACTTATACCTAAAACACTTGTAACATAAGGTGCAGGGTTAGGTATAGGAAAGGGAGCTACTGAGCTTAAACTACCTCCAACTAAAGATAATTGAGCATTAATTGCGTCTTTGAAAACCTCTGCTAATTTAAACTTTGTAACATCTGGGTTTGAAAAAAAGTATAAATCTGCGGACTTTATCGCAGCAGTAACTGCTAGCGCTGTAAGGTTAGCAGCACGTCCATTAGACATCCAAGACGGCATAGTAAAATAGGCAGTATCAATATTAATATCAATTTCACCATAGTATGGGCTACCATTAGATCTAACACCTGTAGTATAAAACCTGTGATCAAAGTTTTTGACAGCACATCCTTTCTGTAATGCTCCTGGTGGCTGGGCATATTCAAAACTTCTACAATCCGAACCCAAGAAAGGGTTAGCATCTGGATTAGCCATTAAAATTTTTATAACATATTCAGCAAATTCTTTAGCTTCATCAGAGGCATCCTTTTCAAGAAAATCATAAATTTGCATTGCCGTTTCATGGTTTTCTAATTTATACAGCCAAGCAAATTCCCAATTTCTAAGATTTAATAACCTATCTAAAGCATCATACTTTGACATTTCTAATGCATCGTAAGGAGAGTTTACAGGGCTTGTTGAACCAGGCCTACCACTACCTCCATGACTTGGATCGCCCCCTGTATCATCTGGGTTTACGTAATTACCTGAGATAAGAATTTCGTCTGACAGTCCGAAGCATTCTACATAAATTGTAACTGATAAGGTTTGTGATTGGCATGGGTAATCTAAGCTACTATGATGACCTGCCATTCCACAATCCGAAACTACATAAAGTCTACAACTATCTCTAGCTGTTAAACCAGGGTCGATAAAATCCAATCCAAAGGACGTTTCTGTTAATGGGTAATGTTCTATTTTACCTGAGAGACCATAGTATTCATAATCTACTTCTTTATACTCTCCTCCATAAGTATATCTTAAAATATAGGCTTCATAATCGCTTTTGTCTCCTAAAACTTTAATCACCAAATTATCAAAGTAATATTCTTCAACTTCACTTGTCTGAGTAGATGGTTTTATCATCCTAAATGTGTAAGTGACTTGACCTAATGTATCTGTGAGTTTTTTTATATTAGAAAAATCAACAGTACCAAATGCTGTTTCATCTGTTTTAGAACTAACTCCTTTATTGGTGACAGACTTTGTTACTATAGGATTTCTGTTTAAGAACCTTTTAATTTGAGGTATTTCATTGACGGAGACATCTTCAATTTTAATAAGCTTTTCCTGTATCGCTTCTTCTACAATTTGTTCTTTTTCTACAACAGCTTCTTTTTCGCAGTTTGTTAAAAATAAAGTTAGGACAAATAATATAACTACAAACTTAAGTGTGTAGTTAAAATAGGATTTCATGTGCATATATTTAAAAGTTTAGTAAATTAAATAGTTATTTATATGCTATTAAAATATTGAGGGAAAATTACTAGGTCACAAATGTAAAATATTTTCATTTAAAATCTCATTCTATTTATAAGAAAAATCACAACTAAAACGGGTATGAAGATCAAAAGTAGTATACATATATCTTCTATAGATAAGAGTCACTTAGAATCAAGACCAAGTGTTGTACCTATGTTGTACCCTGAGAATTAAAAAAGGCCTCACATTTCTGCAAAGCCTTGGTTTTACTAGTAGCGGGAACTGGACTCGAACCAGTGACCTTCGGGTTATGAGCCCGACGAGCTACCTACTGCTCTATCCCGCGATATTGGACTGCAAATATACAATCCTTTTTAAGTATAACAAGCATAAAGATAAAAAATTTTATTGCTCGATGCTAGTTGCCTGAAAATCTATCAATTCTGTATTCAAGAATTGCAGTGAGACTTGTATCGGGTTACAACACACCTCACAATCCTCAATATAGGATTGTTTAGAAATAGAACTATCTACCAATACAGAAATCCTTTCCCAACAATGCGGACATGTAAAATAATGCTCTAACATATGTATAAAACTAAAAAAGCCGACAGATTATGTCGACTCTTTAAGCAAAAATTAAAATTTAAATTATTCTTTTTCAATGTCCATAGTAGCCGTAGCACTTTGCATTTCTATATGCATTAAGCTAGGTGGGTTTTTACCAGAAGTACTAATATATTCTTCGTTTAAATTATTATCACTAACCATCATAGTGCTTAACTTGGTCAAATTCATAAGTTCCATTGGTAAATCACCTGTAAACTGGTTCGTAGACAACAATAATTCTTCTAAATTTGTTAATTGTCCTATTTCAACTGGAATTTCGCCATCCATTTTGTTGTCCATAAGGCTCAACTTTTCTAATTTAGAGAGCGCATATATTTCTCTTGGAATCTGACCCGTTAAATAATTGCTTCCTAATAAAAGTTCTTTTAAATTAGTTAAACTCATTAACGAATCGGGAATGTTACCAGCAAATTTATTACTGTAAAGCTTTAAAGCTTCTAGTTTTTTTAATTCACCCAATTCTACAGGAATATCTCCTTCAAAGTTATTCATAAACAATTCTAAAGACCTTAATTCTTTTAAATTCTTTAGGGTTAATGGAAGCTTTCCCGTTAGTTTATTAAAACCTAAATTGATTTTTTTAACGTATATTAAGTTTCCTATTTCTTGTGGCAGTTCTCCTTGAAGGTTGTTGAATTGCAAATTAATTTCAACAACTTTATTGTCTTCTACTTTTATGCCATACCACGTATTGATGGAGGTATTTAAATCCCAAGTGGCCGTCCACTGGGTTCCTTTGGTTGCTTTATATAAAGCAATTAATGCGTCTTTTTCGGCTGATGAAACATTAGCAAACGAATAAGCTGTTACAAAAAAGCAGATTGCTAAAAGTTTTAAAGTCTTCATGTTCGCGTAAATTTGGGATTAATTCACTAACGAAAATAGGTAATATATCGACGAAAAACTATTTTATTCGACAAAACGCATTAAATTTTAACAAATACTATCCCGAAAACTGCTCAATTTCCAACTGAATCCCTTCCCATTTTTCCATAAAGCCTTGTAAATCTGTTTTCATTTTTTGATAATCGTCGAAAAAATTCGGTTTAGAAGTCACTGTTTCATAATTAATTTCAAGCTCTAAATCTATAGCCTTTATATCCCGTTCTAATTGACTAATCTTAGATTCCACATTACTCAACTTGTTATTTAAAGACTTTAGCTTTTTTTGATCTTCATACGATTGATGCTTCTTTTCTTTAGGCACATCCTTCTTTACGACCGTTCGCTTTTCAACATCTCTAAGACTTTCTACCTTACGCTGCTCTAAATAATAATCTATATCGCCTAAATACTCTTTTATTTTATGATCCTTAAACTCGTATACTATGTTCGTTAAGCCTTGAAGAAAATCTCTATCGTGAGATACCAAAATTAAAGTACCCTCAAATCTTTTTAAAGCTTCTTTTAATACATTTTTAGACTTTATATCTAAGTGGTTTGTTGGCTCATCCATTATTAAAACGTTGAATGGCTGTAACATTAATTTTGCCAATGCCAAACGATTTCGTTCGCCTCCAGAAAGTACACGCACATATTTTTCAACCTCATCGCCTCGAAACAAAAAGGATCCTAAAATATCGCGAACTTTACTCCTATTGGTTTCATTGGCAGCATCGATCATGGTATCTAAAACGGTTTTATTACCATTTAAATACTCTGCTTGGTTTTGGGCAAAATAACCTATTTGTACGTTATGCCCGAGTTTTAAATGTCCTTCATGCTTTATATCTCCAACTATAATTTTAGCTAAAGTTGATTTTCCTTGTCCGTTTTGCCCAACAAAAGCTGTTTTACTATCTCGTTCTATGAGTAAATCAATATTTTTTAAAACTTGATTATCTCCATAGTTTTTTGAAATATTTTCGCTTTCTACCACCACCTTTCCAGGTGTTATAGATACAGGAAAATTAAGGGTCATCACACTATTATCATCTTCATCGACTTCAATTCTATCAATTTTATCAAGCTTTTTAATAAGCGATTGTGCCATGGTTGCCTTAGATGCTTTGGCACGAAACTTTTCAATAAGTTTTTCTGTTTGCTCAATTTGTTTTTGTTGATTTTTTTGAGATGCTAATTGCTGTTCTCTTAACTCCTTTCGCAATACCAAGTATTTTGTATAGGGTTTTGGATAATCGTAAATCCTCCCCAAAGAAATCTCGATGGTCCTATTGGTCACATTATCTAAAAACATTTTATCATGCGATACGATAACTACGGCTCCTGTATAATTTTTTAAGAAACCTTCTAACCAAATAATAGACTCAATATCTAAATGGTTTGTTGGCTCATCTAATAAAAGAATATCATTGTTTTGAAGAAGTAATTTAGCCAGTTCTATTCGCATACGCCACCCTCCGGAAAAGGTATCGGTTAGCTTATTAAAATCTGGGCGTTTAAACCCTAAACCCTGAAGAATTTTTTCTGTATCTCCCTGATAATTATAACCGCCTAAAATTTCATATTGATGTTGAAGTTCATTAATATCGATCATTAATTGGTTATAACCTTCACTTTCGTAATCGGTACGCTCTGCCAATTGGGTGTTAATACCCTCCATTTTTGCCTCTAGTTCTTTAATCTCAGTAAAGGCTTCGTAAGCTTCTTCAAGCACGGTTCTTCCCAAAACAAAGTCAATATCTTGTTTTAAAAATCCAATTTTCAGTTCCTTATCGGCGGCTATTTGCCCTGTATCTGGTTCCATTTCCTTTGATAAAATTTTAAGCATTGTAGATTTACCTGCTCCATTTTTTCCGATAAGACCAATTCTATCCCCGTTACCTAGTTTAAATGTAATATCCTCAAACAGGTATTCTCCTTGAAATGAAATTGATAAATTATGAATGTTCATCATAGAAATGTAACTTATATTACAGCGCTTTAATTATTAAAGGCTTATTTTTGCGTTAAGGCTATCGTTTTCACTTCGACATACTCAGAATGATATACGAGATAACCTATTTTAATAGAAACTTTTGGTTATAACCAAGAATTAATTTTTCTATTGCGCTTGCAAAAATACATTAAATTATATGTTTAAAAAAGGGACAAAATTATATAGTATTCTAACAGGTTCCTGTCCAAAGTGCCATGAGGAATCTATGTTTAAAAACAAAAATCCTTATATTTTATCTGAGGCCTTAAGTATGCATGAACATTGTAGTAATTGCAAAACTAAATATAAAATAGAACCTTCTTTTTTCTATGGTTCCATGTACGTTAGTTACCCTGTAGGTATTGCATTTGCTACTGCAGCTTTTGTTATTTCCTTTTTTGTTTTCAAGGCGAGTATTCATGTGGTATTTATATCAATTATCGCTACCTTAATTGTTTTTATGCCTGTTATTTTAAGACTTTCAAGAAATATTTGGATAAACTTTTTTATGAGTTATGACAAATCGTTTGCTAAAAAATAATTGGCATAAACCTGAATTCTATGCAAGCTATATTATAATTTCTGGGTAAGTATCAAAAATTTGTTTTCTCTACAAAATTGTGATTTTTTCAAATTGAAACTTATTTATAATGAAGTAGATTCCTGCTTTTGCAGGAATGACAAAATGTTTTTGTTTAATCATCCCTAAAAAGAAAAGCGATCAATATCTATTTCTGCGTCTAAAGGCTCATTATTTTCTATAAAATTATAAAGTTGCTTTGCTACATAAGGACCAATCATAACTCCACGTGTTCCTAACCCGTTAAGTATATAAAGATTTTTGTGTTTTTGGTGCCTTCCAACTAATGGGCGCCTATCTTTAACTGTAGGTCGAATTCCCGCTACTTGATCTACGACCTCAAAAGAACAGCCTATAAGCTTTTTAAGCTTGTTTAAGAGTGTTTCTTTTGCTTTATCTGTAATATCGTTACTTAAGTCTTTCCACTCATAAGTGGCACCAACAATGTATAAATCGCTACCCAATGGAATTAAAAAAACACCTGCTTTTAAAACATAGTCTATTTTTAAATCTGGTGCCTGAATAATGACTAACTCTCCTTTAGCAGGCACTAGCGGTAAGTAGTTAAAATAAGGATTTTGTTTCATACCATATCCTTCGGAAAACACGATGTTAGTTGTTGTTATTTTTTGATATCGAATGATATCGTCTTCTATATTAACAGCATCATGATCAAAAGCGGCTTCAAACAATAACTTATTTATCGATAAATCTGCCTTATAAGCTTTCATCATGGTCTTTACATCTATTCTTCCAGTATTTAAAACTTCTCCAAACCCAAAATGGGCTTCAACAGCCTTATTTTTATTTTTAATAATTGTTTCTGAAAGGTATTCTGAAAGTATGGGTTGATCTGAAGCTGCAAACCAGTCATTTTGTTCTTCAAGTGAAGCAAACTTACGGTATACAGGAATTTTATAATCTAATTTTACATCCAGTTCTTTTTCTAAATGTGCATAGAGTGGCAATGCTATTGCTAGTTGCTCCTTACTTTTCCAAACAGGCGTAAAACGTTTTAGCACCACAGGATTATATAAACCTCCTGCTACTGTAGAAGATAACTGCGAGGTGTCATCAAATACCACAAATGTTTTATTGTGCAGTTTTAATTGCTCGCAAAAACTAATGCCTGCCAGACCTATTCCCACAACGATATAGTCTACTTTCATGATGCTGCGAAGATACTTAGAAAAAAGGATTCCTATACAACAAAAAACGCCCACTTAAAAAGTGAGCGCTTTGTATATTTTAATTGAAACTGCAGATTAATAAGTCCACATATCCAATTCGAAATCTCTTATTCTATCTTTAATTCTTTCAGATTCCAATAACTGCATTAAAGCATTTTGGGATACATACTCAGAAATTTTTCTATCTTCTTGTACATTTTCTTCTTTATAAATGTAACCATGAAAACGTCTGGCGTTTAAAATATGATCGAAAGAAAAAGGAATCGAGCTATTCTGATTGTTGAATGATTTTGCTTCATGCAATACTTCTCTAGCATCTGGGAAGAATACCCAAAACAGAGGTACTAAATCTGGTTCTGGCTCATCAATAAAATTAACATCTGGAGCTACTGGAGCGATACCTAACAACCTGTATTTCATTTCAGACTGACGTTTATCAAAATACCAAAGACCTTTAATATGATATTCTTTAATATCTGCAGCCGTGATGTCTCTTCTATTAATATATTCAGGAGACAGTTCTTCTCCAGCATTTATTTGCTCAATACCCAGCTCTGTAGTATCAATTCTAACTAAGGCGGCTTCAATATCTTTTAAAGTTCGCTTAGCTGTGAAATAAGAATCATCATAAATGTTTTTTATTTTCCCATTTTCAATATTCTTCATAAGTACATGATATAATGATCGTCTATCAGTACCAATATTGTTAGTATCTGTAGGATAGTACAGTGGAAAGTTTGCACGTTCATCAAGAATGATTTTTTCCCATGTCATTTTAGAAAACAGAATATCTCTATCATCTACATAACCATACTCTAAAGGCTTGTCATTGTCAACCTCTTTTTGCTCTTCTGTTCTTACACCAATTTCCTCAGGGCTCTTAGCGTTTAATATATTTGCTTGAGCAAATATACCCGACACTGTAAAAACAGTCGTAACGGTTAATAAAAAACTTTTTAATTTCATGTGCTTATATTTATTGTTTCTTCTCTTTGGCCAAAACTTCGACCGCGTTCAGTACAAGCCTGCAATATCTACAAAACAGCTAGTTTTCTAACTTTTTATAAGATATTTCATCTTATTTATACATTTTAATTTATTAGGATTAGCCATATGGCTAACCCTAATAATAATATTTCTAATTTGTTATCTCAACAAAAACTGGAGATACTTTTTTAAGTATCACGCTAACACCTTTGGCCTTAGCTTCAATATCAAATATTTGAACTCCAGATCCACGCTTTGCTTTACGCAATGCACCTTTAGCTCTACTATCTAACTTGTTACCTCTAACAGTTATTGTTGGTTGTCCTGGAACTTTAAATTTAAATCCAGTTACTCGTAATGGTAATTCAAAATCGAAATCATCAAACTTTGCACCAATAGTAGATATTCCAAGAGCGTTTCGTTGCATTTTTATAGCACCGTCTTCTCCTCTTACCGTTCCTGTTGGCTTTGGCAAGTCTTTAATTCGGAAACTAGCTCTATCACTTACTTTTTGTCCACCTGGCAAAGTACCACTTACATTGATAGTTACTTCTCTACCTTTAATTCTGGTAGCATCCATGACATATTTACTACCTCCAGCTCTTGATAAACCTTGAGCACTCGCAGATACTTTATTATCTGGAATACCAGCAAACGAAATAGTCATAGGGTTTTTAACACCTCGATATACAACATTCATTTTATCTGCTGAGATGGTTGCTGAATTTGGTTTTGAAACCGTAGCAAATGATGACTTTACTGGTACTTCAATTTCTTCTCCATCTTGAGCAAAAATTAATTTCCCTTCAATTTTGTGTTCACCTACGCCACCTGTTCCTATTTTCAACTTTACTTTTCCTTCTTCTATAACGTATTGATCTTCTTTAAGTGGTCTACCATCTAAAGTTAATTCTACTCGGGTTGGTTTTGTAGAAGCATCTTTACGACCTAATACGATTTGTCCATCAAATTTCTCACCATTAAAGTAAGCAGATTTTGATGTTTCCATTAAAGTAGTATAGTTAGTCATAGATACTTCTCCAGCAAGTGTCCCTTGTAACATATTAGACAATACTTCAGATTCTGTTGTTTTAATATCTGCCTGAAGTTGTGTCATTTTAGTTAAAGAAGCAACCAAAGGAAAACCTTTATAGTTATGATCTAACCAATCTACAGTACCTGCTCCTCTTTTAACAGCATCTGTATTAAACTTGTCCTTAACATCTTTAAGGATCTCTTCCATACCTTTTTCGTCTTTAAGCAAATTGATAACACCTTCTCTAAACGTGTTAATTTGGTTTAAAAACTCTTCACCAGCTGGTTTAAGTTTATCTCCCTTAAAGAAATTTTGGTCTAGGTAATCCCCTTTGTCCATAATTTCGTAATCTGTAGGATCATCAACTGTTGCTGTCATTTTACCTTTCAATTCTTCAAGATACGAATCAAAATCGGTTGCCAGCTTGTCTAATGCTTCTCCTTTAGCTTTTAAAGGCTCATACTTTTCTGGTTGTTCTTCTGCTTTAAGCTTTAAGTTTTCAACGAAACTATGGTTACGCTCTTTAGCTGATTTATTAGAGTCTACGAGTCTCTCGTTCATTAATCCGAATGCTGAAAGTACTTCTTTCGACATATTTAAAGCGAGCATCGCAATAAATATTAAATACATCAGATTAATCATTTTCTGTCTTGGTGATAATTTTCCTGAAGCCATGTTCTAATTAGGTTTTTGGTTAATAATAATGGGATTAACCCCTAATTAGTCTTTATGCATAGCAGACAGCATACCGCCGTAAACACCGTTTAATGAAGATAAGTTTGATGCTAATGATTGCATTTGTTCTTTTAATTTAGCTGCGTTCTCTACAGACTCCTCATTAATAGACGCTTGTTTATTAATACTTTCTAATTGTACTTTATACAAGCTATTTAATGATTCCATTTGTGCTGCTGCTAATGATAATTCTTCACCATATTTCTTAGTGGCCTCAACAGAATCTACTGTAGACCCCATATTTCTCGCTGCACCTTCAAAATTTCTTATGCTTTCTCCTAAACTTGCCATTAATTCGCCATCTATTTTAGCGTCTTTTAATAACTCATCTAATTTATTCGCTAACATGCCTTGTGGGCTTTCTTTTTCTTTACTTCCAGTTTGTCCCCCTGCTAATTCTGGATATACTAACGACCAATCTAATTCTTCATCAACTGGTTCGAATGCAGATAGTGCAAAAATAATTGCTTCTGTTACTAGACCAATAGTTAACATAACGTTACCTGTTAGTGGTCCTATTTCAAAATGAATAATCTTGAATAGAGCTCCAACGATTACAATTGCTGCTCCTAATCCATAAGCCATATTCATGAATTTTTTACTTGCTTTTGACTTTGCCATAATTTTCGGTTTTTAATTTTAAGTAAGATACTTAAGTAGGTTAATTAATAGTTTATGTGTTATTGACTTGATTACTATTTCTATTTCTTATTAGAATTCTTTGTTACTTTTGTCCCCATGTAATCTTGTACTGTTCTGAATCCTATATAACTTCTTGCTGAATCTGCATATTCATAATCTCTAGAGCTTACTTGTAAAAAGTACGCGACATCTTTCCATGAACCGCCTCTTACTATTTTACGCTTATTATCTCTATCATTTACACTAGGGTTTATTGTTGATGTATATGCATAAGATGAAGGATCATAAGATGCATTTACCCATTCTGACACATTACCTGCCATGTTGTATAAATTATAATCGTTAGGCTCGTAAGACTTTGCTTCTACAGTGTATAATGCTTGATCTGCAGCATAATCACCTCTTACTGGTTTAAAGTTTGCCATAAAGCAACCTCTATCACTCTTAGTATAAGGGCCTCCCCATGGGTACGTTGCTGCTTGAAGGCCTCCTCTTGCTGCATACTCCCACTCTGCTTCAGATGGTAATCTGAACCTATTGACCATAGAAGCACCTTTTTTACCTTTTTGGTAAGAATTTTTATTAATAGTTCTCCACTCACAAAAAGCTTTTGCTTGCATCCAGGTAACCCCCACTACTGGATAATCGCTGTAAGCGTCATGCCAAAAGTAGTCATTATGCATAGGCTCATTGTAAGAATAAGCGAAATCTCTAATCCAAACCGTTGTATCTGGATATACTTCAATTTCTTCTTTTAAAAGAACATCTTTACGTTTAACACCTCTATTTCTAGCTGCTTCCTGAATGTCCATATAACTGTATTGGAACTTAAATTTCTTCACATCCCAAGTACGTTGTCCATTATATGATTCTTCTATAGGCAGATACATGGTATCCATAACTTCGGTATAGTACTCATCTGGATATTCTGCTGTATCAAAAACTAAATCCACATCGTGGTTAATTCTTCTCCCTTCATATCCTGTTGGTCCCAAACCTGTATAGTTTTCGAACATATACTTCTCATAAACAGACATATTAGCTGTGTCTGCATCTTTAAAGGCATATTCTCCAATACCTCCATCGTCTGGTACTTTACCAACCTCGTCGGCTAATATAGCAAGTTTCATTCTCACGATTGAGTCTCTTACCCATTGAACAAATTGGCGATATTCGCTATTTGTTATTTCTGTCTCGTCCATATAAAAGGCTCTCACTGTAACAGTTTTTGCAGGTGCATCATGTACACCAGCAAGATCGTCATCTGCTTTACCCATAATAAACGCTCCTCCAGGAATCAGTTGCATTCCGTAAGGCTTTTCTGGGTGCCATTTCTTTCCTTGTACACCCACTAGTTCGCCTCTATCCTTAGAGCCACAACTAGCTAGTATTGTTATTACTGCGATTAATAATATAAATTTCTTCATATCCATAGAAAACTCGAGGTTAATTAGTTTAAGCTTCATTTTTGAGAGCGTAAACATATTTATATATTTTTTAAAAAACAACTTTTTCGATAAAAAAAATACATTTCATCGTGAAAAAATGGCATTTTACCGATGAAATAAACGTTTTGACCTTTATCAACACTAAACACAATTCTTTTGAAATGCTTTATACCAACGATCAGGCAACTTATTATTACAGGCGTCTAAGTAATCCTGGTGCATGCATGGTAATAACGTATGTCTTTTCAATTTATTATTTACCTCAGCTAAAAAAGGGATTTCAATCCACCATCTGCCTGTTTTATTACTTTTATAAAAGATCAATTCTTGGGAGTCTACTAATGTTATAAATTTTTGATAATTTCTATCTTCAGAAAAGTCATCATCGTTCACTCTATAATTAACACCTTCTATAAAATACCAAATCATCTGAGAAACTAACGTGGATGTCATATCGTCATCTTTAGATGGCTTATACTCATAGATACCAAAAGAGGACACCTTATTACTAATACCTGCATAACGCGAAATAGCGCAAATTTCTTTTCCATCTAGTCCGTTAGGCGAATATTTCTGATTCAAACTAACCTCGGCACCTTTTACCGATGTTAAGTCTATACTAACTATGTTAGCATCCCTTAGTACAGGTTCAACTATAGAAATATTGTTAGATACTTGTCCGAGCCTATAAGATTCAAAATAAAGGCTATCCATTAAATCGATCTCTTCCTGCGAATTGAAATACGTTTGATACCCTATAGTTGCATAATTAAAAAGGTTATATGGTTGATCCAGAATCACCTTCCCCACAAAGCTATTATTCTTTATAGGCTTTGTTGAATCTCCTAAATCGAACTTATTATCTACGTTTACAATATTAACCATAGGCGTTAAATTATCGTAAGCTCTATAGTTTGCATAAGTAAGATCTTGAGTACCCCCTAATATAATAGGTATGATATTCTTTTTTACTAAAATACTTATAGCCGTTTTTAGTGCAAAATAGGTATCTTCTACACTTTCTCCTTTATTAATATCACCTAAATCTGCAATGGTAGTATTCCAGGCTCCTGGGAAAAGACCGTATAAAGATTTTCTGATTTCATCCAAACGAAATTCTTCTCCGATATAGTTCACATCATTTCTGTTTTCTAAAACACCTAAAATGGCAATATTTACATGATCCAAATCTGGGATACCATTTTGTTCGGAGTGAATTTTAAGTTTTCTCCCTAAAGCCTGTGTAGAAAGTAACTCGTTATGAGCTAAAACCAAATCTGAAACAGGAGATAAAAAATTAAAATTCATTTGATGATATGTTTCTATTTTTTATGATTTCTTTTTTGCTGGTGCTTTTTTCTTTCTAGTCGCTTTTTTCTTAGGAGCATTAGCTTCTATAATAGCTTTAGCTTCATCTAAGGTCATTTCAGAAACATCAACTGTTTTAGCAAGTTCTACTTTTATTTTTCCTTTTAGAACATTATGCCTACCCCACCGCGCTTTTTCAACTCGAATGCCTTCTTCTTCCCAATTATGGACAACCTTATCTATTTCTTTTTGAATTTTTGTTTCAATTAACTCAATTATATCTTCATCTGATAAGTTATCCCAATCATATTTTTTATTTACGTTAATAAACATGTTGTTCCATTTAATAAATGGCCCAAAACGTCCTTTCCCTTTTTGTACGGGCAAATCTTTATACGTATATATAGGAGCGTCTGCCTTTTGCTTTTCTTTAATCAGAACTATGGCATCATCAAGTTCTACACTTAAAGGGTCAACTCCCTTTGGCAACGAAACAAAAGCATTACCAAATTTAACATAAGGACCAAATCGACCATTATTCACAACAACATCCTCATCTTCATAAGTCCCTAAACTTTTTGGAAGCTGAAATAAATCCATAGCTTCTTCATAAGTAATGGTTGTTAATTGTTGATCTGGACCCAAACTAGCAAATTGCGGCTTTTCTTCATCATCAACTGTACCAATTTGTACCATCGGCCCAAACCTTCCTAAACGCACACTCACCTGTTTTCCTGATTTTGGATCGGTTCCTAAAATACGTTCCCCAGATTCTCTTTCGGCATTTTCTTTTACGTCTTCAACTTTAGGGTGGAAGTTTTTATAAAATGATTTCATCATTTTGGTCCAATCCTCATTACCTTCAGCGATCTCATCAAAATCTGCTTCAACCTTAGCTGTAAAATTATAATCTAAAATAGTCTCAAAATGATTTACCAAAAAGTCGGTTACAATCATACCAATATCTGTTGGTACAAGCTTCCCTTTATCTGAACCTACCTTTTCTGTTAATTTTTTATCATTTACAGTACCATTTTGAAGCTTTAACTGCGTATAACTTCTTTCAACACCTTCAACAGTTCCTTTCTCCACATAATTCCTATTTTGTATAGTTGAAATTGTTGGTGCATATGTTGATGGACGTCCAATACCCAATTCTTCTAGTTTTTTAACCAGCGATGCTTCTGTATATCTTGCAGGCGGACGTGTATAACGCTCTGTAGCTGTTATATAATTGTTAAGAAGTGTTTCATTTGTTTTCATAGCTGGAAGCATGCCTTCTTGCTCTACATCTTCATCGTCTGTTCCCTCCAAATACACTTTTAAAAAGCCATCAAACGTAATAACTTCACCGTTAGCTGTAAAGGTTTCGTTATGCGTAGAGGCACCAACTTTCACATTGGTACGTTCTAATTCTGCCTCGCTCATTTGCGAAGCAATGGCGCGTTTCCAGATTAAATCATAGAGACGTGCCTGATCTCTATCGATATCTACAGAGTGTGTTGAAAAATTTGTCGGACGAATAGCCTCATGCGCTTCTTGAGCACCTTTGGCTTTTCCTTTATAGTTTCTTGGCTTGCTATATTTTACGCCATAGGCTTTTTCAATCTCCTCTTGCGCGCCTTGTCTCGCCTCATCCGATAAGTTAACACTATCTGTTCTCATATAAGTAATGAGACCTGCCTCATATAGGCGTTGTGCCATGGTCATGGTTTTACTTACTGAAAAATATAATTTACGTGATGCTTCTTGCTGTAATGTAGATGTTGTAAATGGTGCAGCTGGTGACTTTTTTGCTGGTTTCTTTTCTAAATCAGAAACCTTAAAACTAGCCGTACTATTCTTTTCTAAGAACTGTTGCGCTTCTTCTTTAGTTGAAAAATTCTTTGGAAGTTTCGCTTTAAAGGTTTGTCCATCTTCATTTGAGAACTCTGCATCGACCCTATATGACGCTACAGGAGTAAATCCTGTTATTTCTCTTTCTTTTTCAACAATTAGCCTCACGGAAACAGATTGAACCCTACCCGCAGACAGTCCGCCTTTTACTTTTCTCCAAAGTACAGGAGAAAGCTCATAGCCTACTATTCTATCCAATACACGACGGGCCTGTTGCGCATCTACCAAATCGTAATCAATGCCTCTAGGGTTTTCAATTGCTTTTTGAATAGCTGCTTTTGTTATTTCATGAAAAACAATACGCTTGGTTTTTTCTTTATCTAATTTTAAAGTTTCTGCCAAGTGCCATGCAATGGCTTCTCCTTCTCGGTCTTCATCACTTGCCAACCAAACCCATTCTGCTTTTTTAGCTAAATCCTTTAATTTTTTAACGACCGCTTTTTTATCCTTTGAAACTTCATATTTCGGCTTAAAATCACCATCAACGTCAACTCCTAATTCCTTGGAAGGTAAATCGGATATATGCCCGAAACTAGACTCTACTTTAAAATCCTTTCCTAGAAATTTTTCAATGGTTTTTGCCTTTGCTGGTGACTCTACAATCACTAAATTCTTCGTCATACTTCAATTTTTGAAGCTACAAATGTATATCAAAAAAAGTTTATCTGCCGCATTTTATGGATTATCTGTTAATTATTTAAACAAAAAAACCTGCTTTTTAACATTTAAAAAGCAGGTTCTCGATATAGAAAATATGTTTATTCTGACAACAGGCCTATTTCATCTATAGCATCTATTTCATCGAAACCTATAACATGTTTATATATTAAATATGTAGGATGATATACAAAAGCCGCTGTAAATAATAGTCCGATTCCGCATAATAAAAAACCAACTATTTGCGATAAAATTGAAGCTACTATAACCAAACCGAAAGTAATTAGCCATTTTTTATTTCCCAGTTTAAAACTAACTTTTACAATCTCTCCCACGCTAAGTTCTGGGTTAAATGCATATATCAATGAAAAATAAGACAGGGGTACTATAACATAAAATATAGGCAAGTAACACAATAATGCTGCTACTATAGCAATCCCTATAGAAGCCAACATGAGCACAAATATTTTACTTAAATATTTCCCTTTTATAAAATAAAAAAAATCGGATGTCGATACGGCTTCATTATGATCCAATTTCTTTATAATTCTAAAAAAAGCAGCATTTATAGCCACGGAAACTGCCCCCAAAACAAACACCCCAACAATGATGAATAATACATATAATATAGACATTCCAGCAAAAAAACCGCCAAATGCCTCAGGATCTGAATACCCGCTCTCTTGCTGTGCAATTGCCATCCCTATTAAAGGAAGGTATAGAACAATTATTAGAGGCATCATTATTATAAGTGTAAACAACTGCAATAAGAACCCTTGAAGCCATGTCTTTTTAAATAACTCAATAGACTCACTAAAAATAATTCCAAAGTCTAAGCTCTTAGCATTTTCTATTTTTTGTAACAAACTACTAATTTTATTCATATTGTAATAATTTTATTGGTAATCTAAATCGTTTCCTGCACCTATTTGATCTATTTCACTGGTATTATCGAAACCAATAACTTCTTTATAAATAAAAAACACTGGCAAATAAATTATAGACAAGGTAAATAAAACACCTATAAAGCAAGCAATCATACCTAGCATTCCTAAAATACCAGCCACAAACATGGTTCCGAATGTGATAAGCCATTTTTTGTTTCCTATTGCAAAACTTGCCTTAACAATATCCATTTCACTTAAATTTGGATTGTTAGCAAAAACTACAGAGAAATATGACAATGGCACAAACACATAAATGTAAGGGATAAAAAACATAAGTTGTGCTAATGTTGCTATTCCTGTATAAATAATTCCTAGCATCAGCAGCTTGGAAAAATATTCTTTTTTAAAGAAATAAAAATAATCATCAACAACATTACCTCCTGAATCAACTTGCCTGCAAATCTGATAAAATGCGCCTACGAAAGCTATAGTTATCGCACTTAAAAGAATGGTTTGAGGAACACTAAAAAGTACATTTCCTGCATATTGACTAAAAAAGGCATCCATATCAAAGTTATTGTTAATAAAGAAGTTATTAGTAGACGTCAATCCAATTAACGAAAACAGGAAACTTATTATAACTGCAAAAACTACCATAATCAAAACCATCAAAAAACCTTTTAACCAGATTTTTTTAAATAGTTCTATGGTATGGTTGATTATGGTTCCAAAATCTAAAGATTTTGAGTTATTTACCTTTTTTAATAGGGACTCTAGGGTATGCATAATTTGGTTGGTTAAATCGATTACAATGCTTTAAAAACAAATATTTTTTAAAAATACATTTGTAATACAACACTAACAAAAAAACCTGCACAAAAAGCAGGTTTTTTTAAGATTAGTCAAAATTATTAAAACGTTATTTCAACGAAAAAGAGCTAATTAGTTTTACACCATTATGAATATATTCATATTGATACAGTGTATTCCCCCCTATCATTAACAAACTATTTTTTAACGGAATAACATCTTTAGATTGTATGTCGTTATAGGCTTTTGTTAACTTTACATCCAACGGATTCGACTTATCGAACAACTTTAATCCTGAATTGCCATCGCAAACAAACAATGTATTTTCTTTAATACCCAGTCCGTAAGGATTTTCTAATTCGTAGCGCCCTGCCAATGTTGGCGTTTTTTTGTCACTAATATCTATGACCTCTAAAACACTTTCCAATTGACCACAAGCATTCCCGCCTCGCAACGTTAAATAGGCATAATCTCCATCAACAACCACAGGATCACAGCCTTCCCAATGCGTAAACTCTGAAATATATTCTGGCGACGACGGATTTGCTATACTGTAAATATACATACCGTTCGTACTTCCTAAATACAGGTAGTTATCTGCATGAAACATCGTTTCTATATTCCATCCTGCATATTGTTTGCCATCAAGCACTGGCGATGACAAACTTTGAATATTAAAAATAGCCATTTCGTGATTTCCAACGGTATATAAATAATTGTCCACTATTTGAAAACGCGCCAAGGATCCTCCTTTACCTATAACAGATTCGGCCGCATTGAATGCAACGTCGTTTGTTATCACACCTGGATCAACAAAACGATTGTCTACTTTTTTGCGCTTTTCGGTTGTTACTGTCCATCCTACAATAATATTATTCTCCCAATCTACTTTACTATAATCAACAGCTTCCGCCTCTATTGGGATATTATAATTATAAATATTAAACACATCTTCCAATCTTTCAACTAAAGAGATTGAACTAATATCAGAAATATCAAAAACCACTAAATCTGTAGCACTGTCTGCATATAAAAAATCATTCTTTATTGAAATATCCTCATTTCCAGGGACTTTTATATATTTAATTGCTTTTGGCAAGGCTGGGTTCGAATTATCTATAACATGCACTCCTTTATTAATATCACTAATAAAAATATAGTTTTTATACGCATATATTTTACCAACCTTTTCAATAGTTTCGGGTGTTGTAATTTCAACCGAATTTCTAAAATCGACCTTAGTCATCAACTCGGGCGTTGCTACCTGAACAAGCTCAAGATCAAGGTCTTTTTTATCACAAGACCATATGCTTATAAAAATTATGGACAAAAAAAGATATTTTAATTTCATAACGGATATTTTTTTAATATTTATAATTCAATGAAGATTCCAAACCTTTTAAATGCAATATGATTTCACGACTCCCACTAACTTGAAGTGGCGTTAAATCGAACGAAACCGTTCTTTTAAATACTGCTAAACAAGCTTCTTTATTTACTAATTGAAGTTTTAAATAACGTTGTTCTGGTGAAGATTCGGCAATAGCTCCAGAATCTATTAAATTAAACTCCCAGGAATTACCATCGCACCCAGAAGCACTTATTTCGATAGTTAAACAATTATTACTTATTTCAGCATTAACCAAAGTAAAATGAGCTGAATCTAAATTATCATATACTTCTTTATCAACAACAACGGCCTGATCGCAAACAAATAAAGAAGGATCAATACCATCGTCATCGTTACATTGCATATTCATAAAACACAATACCACTGAGGCAACAAAAAAAATCTTTTTCATCATTACACATGTTTCTAAATTAATACTTCAGTACAGGAAATCCATTTTCGCAAACGACTCCTTTAGGTTGTTTTGGCAAATCACATGTCGAAGCAATACCCCATTTTATATTATACGCTTTTTCTAAATTAGTGTATACTTCTATTTTTTGTAAAAAAGCTGCAGTATCTATTTGTGTGGAATAAGCAATATATCCCTGTGGACCGCCACAAGCTTTAGCGCCATAGGCCGTAAAAGTCCAATCGGCACTATCGGTACAGGAAACACTTATTGATAGTTGGTAAATTTCATCAAACAAATCCATTAATTCCCTATGGTCTTCTTCTTGTTCTGTCAACTCTCTTTTTACAACTAATTCGTTTGCAGTCAACGAAACGATACGCCAAATATAGTTACTGGGATATTGATCCTGCGTTATAGTTATAAGTGTATTATCTAGTTTCCATGTTCCATTAGAATCGAAAAAAACCAAAGGTGGTGTGCCGCACCATCCTGAAGAACGAACAACAAAGCTTCCGTTATCCTTGAATAAAATTCCGTAGTCTTCTTCAGGCAGTTTAGCTACTTTTTTAAATGTTATTTTTTCAGCATCGTAAACGGGTTCTGCCCAACTACCAATTAATAAATTATCTGAATCAACATGAATAGTGTCATCATCTGAACATTTCATATTCATGAAACATAACATAACGGAAATAGCAAATAAAATCTTTTTCATAAACTTAATATATTTTAGAAGTTTGGTTTCTAAATAGATACCCAAAGCACATTTTGGTTGCGTAAACGGCATTGATAATTTTAAAATTTGAAAGAAATTCAAACTGCCACTTTGTCACAAAACGCAAATAAATTGTATCTTTGCACACTTATTGAATGCGTTCAGTTTCGATATATTATGGAGAAAATTATAGACGAAAATAAACAGGGAGAATCACTCATCCTAGAATCAAAAGAAAACAATAAACGCAAACTTTTTATTGAAAGTTATGGGTGCGCTATGAATTTTAGCGATAGTGAAATTGTGGCTTCAATCATGTCAGACCAAGGATTTAATACGACACAGAATTTAGAAGATGCCGATTTGGTTTTAGTAAACACCTGCTCTATTAGAGACAAAGCAGAACAGACCGTACGCAAACGCTTAGAAAAATACAATGCTGTAAAAAGAGCCCACAATCCAAAAATGAAAGTAGGTGTTTTGGGCTGTATGGCAGAACGCTTAAAAACAAAATTTCTTGAAGAAGAAAAAATTGTTGATTTGGTTGTTGGACCAGATGCTTATAAAGACCTACCAAACTTACTGGCAGAAGTTGATGAAGGACGCGATGCTATTAACGTTATCCTTTCTAAAGAAGAAACCTATGGGGATATTTCTCCAGTACGTTTAAACACCAATGGTGTTACAGCTTTTGTTTCCATAACGCGTGGCTGCGACAACATGTGTACTTTTTGCGTGGTTCCTTTTACTCGTGGTCGTGAACGCAGTAGAGACCCACAGAGTATTTTAGAAGAAATAAACGATTTATGGCGTAGAGGTTTTAAAGAAATTACGCTACTTGGCCAGAATGTAGATAGCTATCTTTGGTATGGTGGCGGATTGAAAAAGGATTTTGACAAAGCTAGCGAGATACAAAAAGCCACATCGGTAAACTTTGCAAAACTATTGGACATGTGTGCGAACACACAACCAAAAATGCGCATTCGATTTTCAACATCAAATCCACAGGACTTAACGCTGGATGTTGTTGAGACCATGGCTAAACACCATAATATTTGCAACCATATTCATTTACCAGTACAAAGTGGCAGCGACCGTGTTTTAAAAGCAATGAATCGCTTACATACCCGTGAAGAGTATATGACTTTGATTGATAATATTCGTAAAATCATTCCAGATTGTGCCATCAGTCAAGATATGATCGTTGGTTTTCCTACCGAGACAGAAGAAGACTTTCAGGACACCGTTTCTTTAATGAACCATGTGAAATATCATTTCGGATATATGTTTACCTATTCCGAACGTCCAGGCACTATGGCCGAGCGTAAAATGGAAGACGATGTACCAGAACCTGTAAAGAAAAGAAGACTAGCAGAAATGGTTGCTCTACAACAAGAACATAGCAGAATAAGAACCGAAGCACAGTTAAATACCGTTGTAGAAGTATTAATTGAAAAAGAATCTAAAAAATCGAACCAACAATGGTCTGGAAGAAATCCTCAGAATACAGTCGTTGTATTTCCTAAAGCCCATTATAAAATAGGAGATTTGGTCATGGTAAAAACGACAAGCTGTACCAGCGCAACACTTATTGGCGAGGCTATAGGATATTCTGAAAACAATTAAAAAAGATGGAGAAATTCAACTTTAACAATAAAATATTTTCTCTTATAGAAAATTCTGAAAAAGGAAAAGTGAATTCTGAGACCATATTTAAATATAAACAAGAAGGCAATCTAGTCACCGCCGAATATTATGGAGGCCCCATAAAATATGGTAAAATAATTGCCCATTTAGAAAATAATAAACTTGATATGTTATACCAATGTATAACCACAGAAAGCGAATTAAAAGCAGGAAAAGCAATTGCCAACATAAGTTTAACTAGCAACAACAAAATAAAACTCAAGCTTAATTGGGAATGGTTGGGAAAGAAAAATGAGCGCGGAATTTCTGAATATATTGAGCATTAAAAAAATAATTAATGGAATCTGTACAGTCCATAAAACAACGTTTTGGTATTATTGGTAATACGGCATTACTAAACCGAGCCATTGAAAAAGCCATTCAGGTCGCTCCAACCGATATTTCGGTGCTGGTAACTGGAGAGAGTGGTGTTGGTAAAGAAAGTATTCCCAAAATAATACATCAATTATCACACAGAAAGCACAACAAATATATTGCTGTAAACTGTGGAGCTATACCAGAAGGCACTATTGACAGTGAACTTTTTGGCCATGAAAAAGGTGCCTTTACAGGAGCAACTCAAACCAGACAAGGTTATTTTGAAGTAGCAGATGGCGGTACTATTTTTCTTGATGAAGTGGGGGAACTCCCGCTAACAACACAAGTACGATTACTACGTGTTCTGGAAAATGGTGAGTTTTTAAAGGTAGGTTCCAGTAAGGTTCAAAAAACCAATGTTCGTATAGTAGCCGCTACCAATGTAAATATGTTTGAAGCTATCGACAAGGAAAAGTTCCGTGAAGATCTATATTACAGATTAAGTACAGTAGACATACATTTACCCCCATTGCGTGAGCGACGAGAAGATATCCATTTACTGTTTAGAAAATTTGCCAGCGATTTTGCTCTTAAATATAAAATGCCAACCGTTAAATTAACAGATACAGCTATTCAAGTGCTTGCTAAGCATCGTTGGAGTGGCAATGTGCGTCAGCTTCGTAATATTGCAGAGCAACTATCGGTATTAGAGCAAAATCGTACGATAACAGCAGAAGCACTTAGAGGTTATCTACCAACAACAGGCACCAATTTACCTGCAGTCATTAAAACATCAAAATCTGAAAGTGATTTTAGCAGTGAGCGTGAGATTTTATACAAAGTTCTATTTGATATGAAAGCCGATTTAAATGATTTAAAAAAGCTTACCATGGAACTTATGAAAAGTGGAAACACCAAAGATGTAGAAAAAGATAATGAAGTTCTAATTCAGAAAATATATGGAACCAACAAAGAAGAAGAGGAAACCGTATACGAAAACTCCGTTCCAGAAACAGAAGTATTATCTATACCAGAACATTCAATAGACCCAGAAGAGACCATTGACATTCAAGATAAATATCATTTTGCCGAAGAGATTCAGGAAGAAGAAACCTTATCCCTACATGATAAAGAATTAGAATTAATAAAAAAATCTCTTGAACGTCACAACGGAAAACGTAAATTAGCAGCAGCCGAACTTGGAATTAGTGAACGTACTTTATATAGAAAGATTAAGCAATATGACTTGTAATACTTTAAAACTAGACGTTGAATGAAGTTTTACAAATTAATTATAATCAATATTGGCATATCAATTATTATGTTTGGGTGTAAATCAAAATACACATTTAATAATGTCAATATAGGAAATGCTACGACATTTCAAGTAAATAGTTTTAAAAACAATTCAAATTTAATTGAACCAGGCTTAAATAGAGATTTCACATTATCCTTACAGGAATTGCTATTAAATCAAACCTCGTTGAGTTTAGTAAAAACTGGAGGTGATTTAGTTTATCAAGGAGAAATCACAGATTATAAAATTTCACCGACAACTGCTACATCCCAAAATACTGCAGCTCAAAACAGACTAAAAATAAGTATAAATGTTCTCCATTTTAATAAATTAAAAAAAGACAGTAATTTTGAGCAAACTTTTTCGTTCTTTTATGACTACCCTAGCGATAAACAACTTACAGGAAATCTAAAAAACGAAGCTATTGAAGCAATATTTAAACATATAACTCAGGATATTTTTAACACTACCTTAACTGCCAAATGGTAAAATATAATATAGATCAAGTTAAATACATATGAAAATAGTTAAATACATATTTTTACTAGTAATTACATTAACAATTGTAAACTGCGGCATCTATTCATTTACCGGTGCATCTATATCTCCAGATGTTAAAACATTTCAGGTAAATCGTTTTGAAAACACATCACTATTAATAGAGCCTGGTTTAGAAAGAGATTTTAAACTAGCTCTAGAAGACTTAATACAAAACCAAACCAATTTAGGGTTGGTCCCTTCTAATGGTGATTTAGTTTATGAAGGAGAAATAACAAATTACAGGATTTCACCAACTACGGCGACATCTCAAAACACAGCTGCCCAAAACAGATTGACTATTGGTGTTAAAGTGCGTTTTTTTAATAGGAAGAAAGAAGAAGACGATCTTGAACAGAGCTTTTCATTTTTCTATGATTATCCTGGAAGTTCTCAGCTTGTCGGCAGCCAAAAGACAACAGCTCACGAAGAGATTTTTGAACGTTTGACACAAGATATTTTTAATGCAACTCTAGCCAAATGGTAACCTAATGAATTCAACAGATTTCGCAAACATATTACAGCAACCACAAACCATAACGCATCAACAAACTGAAGCTGTGAAATCTATTATCGATGAATTCCCTTATTTTCAACCAGCTCGTGCCGTATATCTTAAAGGCCTAAAAAACCAAAGTAGTTTTAAATACAACCAAGAGCTTAAAACAACGGCCGCTTATACAACAGACAGAAGTATTTTGTTTGATTTTATTACATCTGAAGCATTTATTCAAAATGAAATCTCACAATTTATAAAGCAAAATATTGCCCACCTAAAAGACATAGACGTTACCGTTGAAGATATTTCGGTAAATAAAAGTGTAAAAATAGACAATACCTTAAAACAACAAATTAAAGACACTATAGGGGTTCTGGATCCATCATTATTTCAACCTAAAGAAGAGCGCCCTAAAAAATCAACAAATTTTGTTTTAGATGAATCTGAATCTATTGAAAAAGTAACCAAAGAAACAAAAACACAAGAGGTTTCTGCTAGCGATATACTAAGTCTGGGCAAACCCCTTCAATTTGACAAAAAAGAAACCCATTCTTTTAACGAATGGTTAAAATTAGCACGCTTTAAACCGATTGAAAGACGTGATGACAAAGAAGAGAAAGAGGAAAACAAAAATCAAGAACATACAGAAATTGATAACGACAAACCTACTTTAGATAAAGCTAAAAAGTTTGAGCTTATCGATCAATTCATTACAAAAAACCCAAAAATAAACCCTTTTAAATCTTCAATTACTAAAGGAAATCTGGCCAAAGCTCAAATGATAAGACCTGAGTCCTTAATGACCGAGACTTTAGCCCGTATTTATGTTGAGCAAAAAAACTATAAAAAAGCAATTCAATCTTATAAAGTTTTAAGTTTGAAATATCCAGAAAAAAGTGGTTTCTTTGCAGACCAAATTAAGGCGATAAAACAATTACAAGAACAAAATAATATAGAATAATGAGTACGTTTACAATATTTTTAGCACTAATTGTAGTAGTAGCATTTTTACTCATAGTGGTAATCATGGTTCAAAACCCTAAGGGTGGTGGATTATCATCATCTTTTGGCGGCGGTGGCACACAACAATTAGGTGGTGTAAAAAAGACAACTGATTTTTTAGATAAAAGTACATGGACCTTGGCAACCCTATTATTAGTTTTAATATTAGCTTCTAATGTAGCAATTAACAGAGGGGGAGAAAACGTAGATTCTAAAGCTTTAGATGAGGACGCAGCAACCACCACTCCTGCTTTGCCTGCTCCATTACCAGCAACTAATGATGCGGCAACTGCAACGCCAGCAGATTCTACAGCAAATTAATTTTGTATAATAAAATGAAACAGAAATGCCAACTTTACCAGTTGGCATTTTTTGTTCCTACCTGTCTGATTAGGCAGGCCTGCAAGTTTGTCAGTTCTTGAGTATTGGCACATTTTTAGTATAACGCTTAAGCGTTAAAAAACTTAAATAATTTAAAACATATAAAAAATGGCATTAAATATTAAACCATTAGCAGACCGTGTTCTTATTGAACCTGCTGCAGCCGAAACCACTACGGCTTCAGGAATTATTATTCCAGATAACGCTAAAGAAAAACCACAAAAAGGAAACGTAGTAGCCGCTGGAAAAGGCACAAAAGATGCCCCCATTACCGTAAAAGTTGGTGACACTGTTCTATACGGGAAATTTGCTGGAACCGAACTTAAATTGGAAGGCAAAGATTATTTAATTATGCGCGAAAGTGACATTTTAGCAATTATCTAAGTAATTGCTTTTATTCCCATTTGCATGGGAATCTCATCAAACAAAAATCAAGTATAAAAAAACAGATTCCTACTAAGGTAGGAATGACAAAAAGTAATTCAAAATGGCAAAAGACATAAAATTTGATATTGAAGCACGCGACGGATTAAAACGTGGTGTTGATGCATTAGCCAATGCTGTAAAAGTAACTTTAGGTCCTAAAGGACGTAACGTAATTATTAGTAAATCTTTCGGAGCACCACAAGTAACTAAAGATGGTGTATCTGTAGCTAAAGAAATTGAGTTAGAAAACCCTCATGAAGATATGGGTGCTCAAATGGTAAAAGAAGTCGCTTCTAAAACTAATGATTTAGCAGGAGATGGTACAACTACCGCTACTGTTTTAGCGCAAGCCATAGTAAAGGAAGGCTTAAAAAATGTTGCTGCTGGTGCTAATCCTATGGATTTAAAACGAGGCATCGATAAAGCTGTTGGTACAATTACTGCAGATTTAGAAAAGCAGTCTAAGCAAGTAGGCAATTCTTCTGAAAAAATAAAACAAGTTGCTGCTATATCTGCAAATAACGATGACACTATTGGAGAGTTAATCGCTCAGGCATTTACTAAAGTTGGTAAAGAAGGCGTTATTACTGTCGAGGAAGCCAAAGGTATGGAAACATATGTTGATGTTGTTGAAGGTATGCAATTCGACAGAGGTTACTTATCACCTTACTTTGTAACCGATGCCGATAAAATGATTGCCGATTTAGAAAATCCATATATCTTATTATTTGACAAAAAGATTTCTAACTTACAAGAAATTCTTCCAATCCTAGAACCGGTGGCTCAATCTGGACGTCCTTTATTAATTATTGCTGAGGATGTTGATGGTCAGGCACTAGCAACTCTAGTGGTAAATAAATTACGTGGTGGACTTAAAATTGCTGCTGTAAAAGCACCTGGTTTTGGTGACAGACGTAAAGCGATGCTAGAAGATATTGCCATTTTAACTGGTGGTACTGTTATTTCTGAAGAAAGAGGCTTCACTTTAGAGAATGCAGACTTAAGTATGTTGGGTACAGCTGAAACGGTAACAGTAGACAAAGACAACACAACTATTGTTAATGGTGCTGGAAATGCTAAAGATATTAAAGCCAGAGTCAACCAGATTAAGGCTCAAATTGAAACAACAACTAGTGATTACGATAAAGAAAAACTACAGGAACGTCTGGCTAAATTGGCAGGAGGTGTTGCTGTTCTTTACGTAGGTGCTGCTAGTGAAGTGGAAATGAAAGAGAAAAAAGACCGTGTTGATGACGCGTTACATGCAACCAGAGCTGCTGTAGAAGAAGGTATCGTTGCTGGTGGTGGTGTTGCTTTAGTAAGAGCAAAATCGGTACTAGAAAAAATAACAACCGAAAACCTAGATGAAGTAACAGGAATTCAAATTGTAGCACGTGCCATTGAGTCTCCTCTACGTACTATTGTTGAAAACGCTGGTGGTGAAGGAAGTGTTGTTATTTCTAAAGTTTTAGAAGGTAAAAAGGATTTTGGTTACGATGCTAAATCTGAAGAATATGTAGATATGCTTAAAGCGGGTATTATCGATCCTAAAAAAGTAACACGTATCGCATTAGAAAATGCAGCCTCTGTTGCTGGAATGATTCTTACTACCGAGTGTGCATTAATCGATATTAAAGAAGAAGCGGCTCCTGCTATGCCTCCTATGGGAGGCGGCGGTATGCCTGGCATGATGTAATCGACTACCTCATCAAATTATATTAAAAGAGGGTGTCTAAAAAGAATGTTCAATGTCATATTGAGCTTGTCGAAATATTTTAAAAGACAGATAATCAATGTTGGTTTCGACAGGCTCAACCTGACAAATCAAATTATAAAGACTTTTTAGACACCCTCTTTTTTAAACTCAGTTTTTATACAATTATCTTAGTTACCTTCAATTATACCACCTTAATGCGTATACAAAGCATATAAGCGTTTGAAAAAAAGCTAATTGATGCAAAAGTTTCTACTCTGTTTTACAAGTACATAATTTAAATAAATCTGATGTTGAAGTCAGTTTATCATCGATTTTCGTTAACGTATGGGTTTGATACCCATCAAAATATTTAATAATAACTTTATCGTCTACAATTTCATATTCTCCTGGCACATCTAATTTACTTCCTAATTCTGGGTTTCGCTTAGCTAATTCGCTTGGAATTAAATCCAAAAACAACTTACCGCCTTCTTTAAATCGTATCACGGAACCAAATTCCCCATTTGATGTCTCACAAGTATATTCGCCACTTAATCCTTTACTACCACATGAAATTATTAATAATAAAATTGGGATGATGATTATTTTTTTCATAAATCGATTTTTAGTTTATTTATTTCTAGAATTTCACATACCAATTACATAAACGTACTTTGATGGTATATATTTCACTTTCAAATGTAACTGTTTTATAATACATCCTCTATAAAGAACTAAAATTTAAATTTCAAAGCCAGCCATTTGACATCATATTTGTTTTCTAAGACAGTCCAATATATCCCTGATTAACTATTGTTCTTGTAATCGAACACAACACTACTTCCTGCTATGACCTTCCATGTATCATGAAATAGTTTCCAGATCCTTATAACTTTATATGTCCCGTTAAGGGAATAATCAAAGTATGTTCCTTTCATTTCCACAACTGCAGAAACAATGGCATTATCTCCAATGATGTTTATGTCTTGTTCAGAATATAAAATCTCACTTATTTTCATATTTCCAGAACTGTATGTTTCCAAATCCATAGCTTTGGTTATAGTCTGTCCACTAGGAATGGTAAAAAACAATGCCTCATGTAATAAGCCATCCAACTTTTGAACGTCATTGGTTTTCATTGCATTCAAAATATCTTGCTCCATTTCGACAATTTGCTTTTTCTCTATTAATTCGGTTCTATTCATTTTAATTAGTTTAACTATTTGGGGGATTAAATACTGAAGTTATTTCAATTTCTCTCGGATGGTAATCCATTCCGATTCTTATTTCTTCAGCTTTGTCTTTTCCTACTAACTTTTCACATACATATAAGCCTAAATCCAAAGAAGAAGCCACTGCTCCTGCTGTAATGATATTATTATCGTCTACTATTCTGCTTTTAACAACCTTTTTACAATATTTTTCTAATAATTTATATGTATTAAAATTAGTTGTAGCTACTCTTTCTTTTAAAAACCCAGCAGCACCCAGCAACAAGCTTCCCGTGCAAATGGAAACAATATACTTACATTTTTCAGCTGTTTTCAACCATGCCATAAATACTTCGTCAAACCGCAATGCTCTTGTGCCATAGCCTCCAGGAACCACTATCATATCGTATTCGGACAAGTCTGGCTTAACTTTATCAATAATAATTTCAAGACCAAAACTATCCTTTATTGATTTTTCAGCAGCACACAAATCCCATTCAAGATGCTCTATAAACCCTTTTGTCTTTATATTCTTTATTGGGTCATAGAACCCTACAAAGTCTAAAAGCGTTATTTCGTTAAATAAGATATAGGCTATTTTCATTTTTTACAGCAATAATGTTCAATGCTTTTGAAATTAACTGATTAACAAAACTCCTTAAACACATGAAGTCTAAACAAATGGTTAAGCTTTTAAAATTTTAACACTCAGTTTCAATGTTAATGACTATCCTTTTTATGATCTTCATCTTCTTTATGATTGTCAATAATATCCCTGTCTCGATATCTACAACAAGGATGCACCGTAGCATAAGCTTCATCTGTAGCTTTTAACTCTTTAGTATCATGGCCAACAGCCAAAATACTTTTTTGTATGGTTTTTAAATCCGTTTTACGCGCATCAAAAATCAGTTTTAATTCATGAGTTTTTACATTCCACACAGCAGATTTTACGCCTTTGGTATTTAAACATGCTTTTTCTATACGGGTTTTACACATTAAACAAACACCATCTACTTCCATTGAGGCTCTGGCATTTTTATTTTGTGCAAACGCTGCTGTTGCTATTATTATAGTTAATACTGTTATTAATTTTTTCATGATTTATGTTTTTATTATTTGTCTCATCCCTGCGAAAGCAGGAATCTTTTAAATTGAAACTTAATTACTATAAAGTGGATTCCTGCTTTCGCAGGAATGACAATTCATAAGATTCATTCCCGTATTCTCGAGAATTAAATTCTAAACCGCAATCCCGCATAATACAAGCTCCCAAAAATAGGGCCATATACAAATGTGGTATCAAAATTCGATCCAAAAGGATCATCGGCTCCCAAAACCGGATTCGATTGCCTTATATTGGTGATGTTTTCACCTCCTAAATATACTTCAAATCTGGGAGAAAACACTTTGGTTATTTGCGCATTTAAAGTCCCTAGTGTTGGCGTGTGTTTTGGCAATTGATATTGAATTGGGTTTGCAACAGTCGATGAAAAACGTTGTTTCCCCAACCAATTAAACGTCGCATCAAATTTCCATTGTTGACCACCTCCCTGTTTAGATGTCTCATAAGATGCATTGGCAAATAAACGGTGCGTCGGTATTAATGGTTTTGATAATTTTCCAGAATTATAATCTGTTTTTACATCGTAATATTTGTAGGCCATCCGCAAATCGAAACGTTCAAATATATTATAATTAAGCTCTACCTGAAAGCTATTGGCATAGCTATCCCCTTCTAAATTATAGAAACTCACCTCTTGTGGGTTTTCATAATCTACCACCACCTGATTTTTAAAATCGGTTTTATAATAGTCTAAAGTAACATCTGCTTTTCTTCCAAAAAGGTTGAAGCCCTGTAAATAAGACACGCCATAATTCCATGCAATTTCTGGGTCTAAGCCATAAATATTCCCATTAGCGTTTACAATATTAATACTTCTTGAGGTAGAGAATAACTGCTGATTTTCGGCAAAAATATTAGCACTGCGTTTTCCGCGACCAAAAGATGCCCGTAATGCCGATTTCTCCCAAAGCGTATAACGCGCATGAAAACGAGGTGTTATAAATGTGCCCAATAAGTTATGATCATCAATACGCACACCAGCCGTTAAATTAAGTTTTTCTAAATTATCGTAATTGTATTCAAAAAATGCTCCCACAGATTTTTCGGTTCTTTCATAATCTGCCATGTTGACAAGTTCATCATAATGGTCGTAAGTATAACTAATCCCTGTTTTTATTTTGTGCCTGGAATCACTAATAATAGAATTATAAATCGCATTGGCATACAAGCTATTATGTATAATATCGTATTGGTTCAATCCAAAATAAGAATCCTGTTTATGACTACTAAATGCTGTTTGAATCCCTAAACTTTGATAAGGGATTTCAGGATTCACATAACCTAGCTTAGCCGATACTTCATAGCGCCTCGTATCGATTTCACTTCCCCAAACTTCATTTCCGTTCAATATATCATTAGGTGACAATCTATGGGTATCTGGATTAAAATCAAGCTCCCCTGTTTGTTTTTCATCATTCAGAAATTTCAGATTAATAAAACTCACAAACCCCTTTTCGGTATTGGTATACTGCCATCGGTTCATCACATTAATTTGATGGTACTTGGGCATATCCATAAAACCATCATGATTAACATCGTGCTTTTTATTATGTGCGTTTCCATGCAAATACAGCCCTGTATACCATTTATCATTCACTTTTGTATTTATATGGGTATTTAGCTCTAAACGCTCACTCGAAGCACCATACAAGTTCACAAACAACTTATCGTCTGTTGCAGGCTTTACCAATTCAGCATTTATTTGCCCTGCAATACTTTCGTAACCATTGACCACACTTCCTGCCCCTTTAGTAATTTGAATGCTCTCTACCCAGGTTCCTGGTATAAAACTTAAACCAAAAGCCTGTGAAGCGCCACGTATGGAAGGAATATTTTCGGTAGCAATCAATATATACGGACTGTTAAGTCCCAACATCTTTATCTGTCTTGTTCCTGTAACCGCATCTGCAAAATTCACATCGATAGACGGGTTAGTTTCAAAGCTCTCCGAAAGGTTGCAACACGCCGCTTTTAACAATTCATCACTACTCACAGTAAACACATTGGTAGCTTGTAGATAAGACTTGGCTGTAGCCTGCTTTCTGGATGTTACAGTTACCGCATCTAAATTATCGGTTGGCCGTAACCAATGTTTTATGGTTTTAGGTTCTGAGACTGTTATCGTATCTGTTTTAAACCCTATATAACTAATCACTAATTTTGTGTAATTCTTTTTATAAGGAATACTAAAGGTCCCGTCGACATCTGTTACTGTTCCAACAGATGTATTCAACCAAAAGACATTAGCTCCTGGCAAGCCTATAGCCTGTTTTTTTTCATTTGCTTCCATGATAACACCGGTAATTTTATCTTGAGATACCATGAGCATTGGAAGCATTAATAATATATAGAATATGTTTTTCATTTAATTGTAGGCCTTAATTAACATAATAACAGCCATAACAATCATGATGCTATTCTCAATAAACGTTGCTTTGGTCATGGGAAGTTTTAAAGCGGTTCCCAAACAAGCACATTGAATCGTTTTCTTATTTAAAAGTGTTTTGGTAACTCCTATGGTGGTTATTCCCAAAATTACCAACGTAATGAATAAGGCTACTGGAATTTGGATACGCATTAAAAACATGACTCCTAATGACAATTCAATAAATGGGTATAGCCAACCATAAATTGGTATGACTTTCGCCAAAGGATCATACATTTTAAAAGATTCTGGAAAGCCTTTTAAATCCAATAGTTTAAAAAAGCTAAAAACAATGTAGAAAAGCCCCATAAAATCGAGCATAAAACCTGCTCCGTTCCATGGTCTATAATTTATTAAGACAGCTGCTACTGTAATGTATCCAAAAATTAAAAAAAGAGGAAACAACTGCTTAAGCTCAGATTTCTTTTCTACAGTGGTTGAAGCCAACATCCTTTCATTAGACGTTTTTTTCTCTGAAATTGAATATTTATCCGATAATGTATTTTGCAATTCACTTACAGGAATATGGCTTGACATTTCTATAAGCGCTTCCGCTTTTTCTAAATTTACTATTACACTTAATACATTATCAATAGTGTTAAGTTTATTTTCTACTGAAGTCTTGCAGCCGTTACAGGTCATACCCGTAACTGTATATGTGTGTTTCATGATTTATTTTGAAAAATTAATAATTTGTACAATTTCCAATACAAGTGGATTCTTGTCTTCACTTCGACAAGCTCTGCGCAAAACGCAGGAATGACAAATATTAATAAATCAAATTATAAAGACCTGATCTAACACCTGTATGTCGGTGACCAGATTGGGAGGAGAATAATCCTTGTGAGGAATTGTTACTTTTGGTAGTCCCTTAAAAAGATTAATGTAAGCACATGTGTAGGATGCAATGAATTGTTGTTGCTCAAAATCCAGATCTTCAAACGAAGAAAACTTTAATTTATTTTGACCTTCAACAACATCAATAACATCTTTACAGCACGATTTTTTCGTGATTTTTTCCAAAGCAACTTCATAAGCTTCCATAGCACATTTATCCGCTTCTGTAAAAATGGAAATATCTATTAAAACATCACCACAGAAATGCTTTTCAATAGTAAAAGATACCGTCGAAAACATAACCAGTAAAGCCAGTAATACCGAAAAACTTTTATGTAGTAGCTTTTTTATCACAAAACAAAAATACAAAAAATCGAAATCGAATTTGCTATTTTATTAAATGATTAACACTTAGTCTTTAAGTTTGTGGTAATAAAAAGCAGGCAACAATAAGATTAAAATAATAGGCTGAATTAAAAAACGACGTACATTAAAAAACAAGTAATAATCTTCCTGCCTTGGATTTATGACGAAGTACAAATAAATCAATAACAAAATGATATAAGCTAGTGTATAAATGATTACCGAGAATTTAATGATGCTTTTATCTTTAAAAAACACGTATAAAACACCTAATGAGATAACGGTATTCAATAAATACCTCAGTGTCGTAAAACTTACAAGTTTTAAAACTTCACGTCTGGGGCTATCAATATACAAATAGTCGGTTTGAAAAAATATTAAATACGGATCGTAAAAGAGTTCGTTTTCAAAAACACGAATCAATACAAGCAATCCAAATAAAACAAACAACAGCATGTATTTAATTAGGTTAGGCATCTTTCTTTTTTAGTTTAGAAAAACGGTTTACCCATAAAATCCAAAGTAAAAACATCATACCATAAATAATTGCAGGAAAAACTACGGTATGTAAAATTTCCGTCTGCTCGGGGTAATGGTATATGCCTATTGATAGTATAACTATACGAATTAAATTGACTATATAAATTAAAGCACTACCCGCAAGTATGTATAAGAATGTTACTTTTAATTTTCCCGAAAAAGCAATAATAAACGATATAAATAAGATAAGAACACTTATAGAATTGCATCCTTCGATAATGCGTGCTAAATACTTACCGTTTATAATAAGTTTCATGGATGGCTCTTCTGGATGCGGCAATATTTGAGCATCATATCCAAATGCATCTAATAACGACCTGCTTTGCAAGGATACCAAATGTGTCATATAATCAGGATAAAACCGCGAACCTTCTAAAGCACCTAAATAAAGTTTATAAATCACAGAAAAAGAAATATAAACGACTAAAAAAGTAAGGATAAATTTTATAACCGACTTGTATTTTATAAAAAGTGCTTGCAAAAAACGTTTATCTAATTTGTTAAGTTAAAATTATACAAAACTGGATATCGAAATTACGCCTTTTTAAATACTTTTACCAAAACTTTTGAATTTATGATTTTTGAAGACCTAAAAACACAAGTTGAAACTATTATCGCTAACACTAAAAAAACAGCGGGCGAACGCCTTTTAGATATTTGCGAGCTACTCGAAACTCAAGTAGAATATTACAATTGGGTTGGTTTTTATTTTAGAAATGGCGACAAAGAAGAATTACACCTTGGCCCTTATGTAGGCGAACCAACAGACCATACGGTTATCCCTTTTGGAAAGGGTATTTGCGGACAAGTAGCTGTTAGCAATGAAAATTTCGTTGTACCAGATGTAGCAGCTCAGGACAACTATATAGCTTGTAGTATTACGGTAAAAGCTGAAATTGTTGTTCCTATTTTTGTAAATGGTGAAAATATTGGTCAGATCGATATCGATTCCAACACGCCAGACCCTTTTACTCAGGCAGATGAGCGTTTCTTAGAGTTTGTATGTGCTCAAGTCGCTACGCTTCTATAATAAATTCCAAAAATTAGAACTTCAAAACTCAAATATTTACTAGAGATTTTAATTTGGAATTTAAAAGCGCTCTTTTTTGAGGTCTTTTTTTCAAAAATCCATATTTGTGTTAACAACTCCCCTGTTTTGGTTAAAAAATCCTGCTCATTTTTATGAATTCGAAGCTTGTTTATTCAAGGAAATAAGTACTTTTGCAATTATTTAAAAAATTCAGCTTAAAACCCTGATAAACAACAACAATCTCATTCCTGTTTGGTCGCTGAGCGAAGTCGAAGTAAAAACAGGAATTAAAAAATAACGCAACAACTAATGAGCAACGAAAAAACTATTAAATCTGCATTAATATCGGTATTTAGTAAAGACGGATTAGAACCTATTGTAAAAAAATTAGATGAACAAGGTGTGACTATCTATTCTACAGGTGGAACACAAAAATTCATAAACGATTTAGGTGTAGATGTGGTTCCTGTTGAAGATGTAACCTCTTACCCTTCTATTCTTGGCGGTCGTGTAAAAACCTTACACCCTAAAGTTTTTGGAGGTATTTTAAACAGACAAAATCACGACGGTGACGTTGCAGAGTTGGCAGAATATGATATCCCTCAAATTGATGTGGTTATTGTTGATTTGTACCCGTTTGAAAAAACTGTTGCCTCTGGTGCCAGCACACAAGACATCATTGAAAAAATAGATATAGGTGGTATTTCACTAATTCGTGCTGCTGCTAAAAACTATGCCGATGTTATTTGTGTATCTTCGGTAGACGATTATGCCGAATTTTTAGATCTGATTTCTGAGAACAATGGCACTATTTCTGAAGAAAACAGAAAGCGCTTTGCAGGCAAAGCCTTTAATATATCTTCGCATTACGATACCGCTATTTTTAACTACTTCAATAAAGACCATGAAGAAGCAGCTTTAAAAATTAGCGAAACCAAAGGAAAGGTACTACGTTACGGAGAAAACCCACATCAAAGAGGCTTTTTCTTTGGAAATTTTGATGAGCTGTTCACGAAACTTCATGGCAAAGAATTAAGTTATAACAACCTTTTAGATGTTGATGCTGCCGTAAATTTAATGACCGAATTTAAAAATGACGCACCAACCTTTGCTATTTTAAAACACAACAACGCTTGCGGTTTAGCACAACGAAACACGTTACACCAAGCTTATGTTGATGCTTTAGCAGGCGACCCTGTTTCTGCTTTTGGAGGGGTTTTAATTAGTAACACCGAAATTGATGTAGCCACAGCAGAAGAAATCCATAAACTGTTCTGTGAAGTTGTTATTGCACCTGCTTTCTCTTCAGAAGCTTTAACTATTCTTCAAGGTAAAAAGAACAGGATCATACTAAAACTTCACGACATAGAATTGCCTAAAATGAATGTTAGAAGTTGTTTAAATGGGGTACTGCTTCAAGACAGAAACAATATTACAGATACTATTGAAGGCTTAACAAATGTTACCAATTCCAACCCTAACGATAGTGAATTGGAAGACTTAATATTTGCTTCAAAAATTTGTAAGCATACAAAATCCAACACCATTGTATTGGCAAAAAACAAACAATTATGTGCTAGCGGTACAGGGCAGACAAGTCGTGTTGATGCTCTTGAGCAAGCTATACACAAGGCAAATTCGTTTAATTTTGATTTGAATGGAGCTGCTATGGCCAGTGATGCTTTTTTCCCGTTTCCAGATTGTGTTGAAATTGCAAAAAATGCTGGAATTACTGCCGTTATTCAACCAGGAGGCTCCATAAAAGACCAATTAAGCATTGATTATTGTAATGAAAATAATCTGGCCATGGTATTTACTGGCACACGTCATTTTAAGCATTAAAAATATATCGTTTTTTAGTCATCTAAAAATCAGCAAAAAGCGTATAACTAAATTCATGGTATTTTTTAATAAAATTTGAATCGACTTAAAACCCATATATTTATTAACTTTTATTACATTTACGGGATTCGTTTTTTAAACCACTAAAACTTTTAATAGCACATGGGCTTTTTTGACTTCTTAACCGAAGAAATTGCAATAGATTTAGGAACTGCAAATACACTTATTATTCATAACGACAAGGTAGTTGTTGACGCGCCTTCTATTGTTGCACGAGATAGAGTTACTGGGAAAATAACCCATGTTGGTCAGCAAGCCAGTTTAATGCAAGGAAAAACGCATGAAAACATTAAAACCATTCGTCCTTTAAAAGATGGTGTGATTGCAGATTTCGATGCTTCCGAGCAAATGATAAGTATGTTTATAAAAAACATACCTGCTTTAAAAAAGAAGTTCTTTACACCTGCACTTCGTATGGTGATATGTATTCCATCAGGAATTACAGAAGTGGAAATGCGTGCCGTAAAAGAGAGTGCAGAACGTGTAAATGGTAAAGAAGTATACTTAATCCATGAACCAATGGCTGCAGCTATTGGTATTGGTGTAGATATTATGCAACCAAAAGGAAATATGGTTGTAGATATAGGAGGTGGTACTACAGAAATTGCTGTGATTGCTCTTGGTGGTATTGTATGCGATAAGTCTGTTAAAATTGCAGGAGATGTTTTCACTAACGATATCGTTTACTACATGCGTACGCAACACAACTTATATGTTGGAGAACGTACCGCAGAAAAAATAAAAATACAAATTGGTGCTGCAACCGAAGATCTGGAGTTACCCCCAGAAGATATGAGCGTTCAAGGGCGTGATCTATTAACAGGTAAACCTAAACAAGTATCTATTTCGCATAGAGAAATCGCTAAAGCATTGGATAAATCTATCTTAAGAATCGAAGATGCCGTTATGGAAACCTTATCTCAAACACCTCCAGAACTAGCTGCAGACATATACAACACTGGTATTTATTTAGCTGGGGGCGGCTCGATGTTACGAGGTTTAGATAAGCGTTTATCACAAAAAACAGACCTTCCGGTTTACATAGCCGAAGATCCATTACGTGCTGTTGTAAGGGGTACTGGTATTACTCTTAAAAATTTACCTAAATACAAAAGTGTATTGATAAAATAGAGACACGCCAATAAATCATGCAACAGATTATTAATTTCATAATAAGAAACAAAAACTTTCTGTTGTTCTTTGTGTTGTTTTCTATTTCGATTTTATTTACAATTCAATCGCATTCTTATCATAAAAGTAAGTTTATCAATTCGGCTAACTTTGTAACTGGTGGCATCTACAATTCTGTAAATAATATTAGCACATACTTTAATTTAAAATCGCAAAACAGACTTTTATTTGAAGAAAACAAACGTCTAAAATCACTTTTATATAATTCAAAAAATATTGCGAAAGCCGATAGTTTAGACAGCCTTAATGCTCCATACTATTTTTCCAATGCCCAAGTCATTAAAAATAATTATTCGGCAACAGATAACGTGCTCTTAATCAATAAAGGCACAAACGACAGCATAAAACAAGATTTTGGAGTTATAACAACTGAAGGCATAGTAGGCATTGTTGATAAAGTCAGTGGTAATTACGCCACTGTAATCTCTATTTTAAATACCACGAGCTCAATAAGTGCCCAGCTAAAAAAAACAAATCATTATGGTTCGTTAACATGGGATGCTAAAAACCCCGCATTGGTACAACTTACAGATATTCCTAAAATAGCCAAAGTTTTAGTTGGGGATACAATCGTTACTTCTGGACAATCTTCTATTTTCCCTAAAAACATTCCTATAGGAGTTGTCGAGAATTACGAATTGGATGATGCCGAAAATTACTATGAAATCAATGTGAAGCTCTTTAACGACATGACCAATCTGGAACATGTTTATATTATAGAAAATATTAATAAACCTGAGATCACTAATTTGCTAAATGAATAATTTACTTTCTGTAAATAGTGTCCGATTTATTGTATTGGTATTAATACAGGTTTTAATATTTAATAATATTAACTTTTTGGGCTATATTAACCCATATCCTTACATATTATTTATTGCTTTTTTTCCAGTAAAGAGTAACCGTGCCATCATCATATTATTGGGTTTCTTATTAGGAATAATTATTGATATGTTTCTAGATTCTGGCGGCATTAATGCTGCTGCCTGTGTATTTATTGCCTATGCAAGGCCCCTTATATTAAAATTCTCTTTTGGAACCATGTACGAACACCACAATATAAAATTTGGAGCTGTAGACTTTGGTTCTAAAATCACCTATATAACACTGCTAGTTGTATTGCACCATATTATTTTGTTTTCTTTAGAAATATTTAGCCTGTCTAAAATAATTTTAGTGATTCAAAAAACGTTATTCTCAAGTATATTTACTATTTTATTAAGTATTATAATAACTATTATTTTTAGTAGAAAATCTAAATGAGACAGCTTTTACTTTTCGTTTCAATTATACTTGTTGGTGTTTTATTTTTATCCAGACTCTTTTACCTTCAGGTATATACCTCAAATGAGCACGACTTATTTAATAATGACAATGCTATTAGAAAAGTATACGATTATCCCAAACGCGGATTTATTTACGACAGAAACGGCAAGCTTTTAGTCGCCAACCAACCATCGTACGATGTGATGGTTACTCCACGTGAAGTAAAACCTCTAGACACTCTTGAGTTTTGTGCATTGCTAAAAATAGATAAAGAGAAATTTATAAAAACATACAATAAAGCGAGACGCTACTCCCCTAGGCTACCCTCTGTTTTTGTTTCTCACTTATCAAAAAAAGATTATGCTGCCTTACAAGAAAAAATGCGAAAATTTGAAGGGTTTTATATTCAGAAAAGATCCCTTAGACATTATCAAACGACCATTGGCGCCAATGTTTTAGGAGATATTGGTGAGGTAAACACCAACGATATTAGAAGAGATTCCTACTATATAATGGGAGATTTAAAAGGCAAGCAAGGTGTTGAGGCCTCTTATGAAGAAACACTTAGAGGTGTAAAAGGTATCAAGTTTATCCAAAAAGACCGATTTAACAGAAATATTGGCCCCTATAAAGGAGGTAAGTTTGATACCATTCCAGAACAAGGAAAAGACATTACCATTACCATTGATGCAAAACTGCAGGAATACGGTGAACTACTCATGCAAAACAAGCGTGGTGGTGTTATCGCTATCGAACCATCGTCAGGAGAAATATTAGCCATGGTAGCAGCTCCTACCTACGATCCCAATATTCTAGTAGGAAGAGAACGCTCTAAAAATTTCACTAAACTTATAAGAGACTCTATAGCTAATCCCTTATTTAATAGAAGCATCCAAGGTGTATACGAACCTGGTTCGCCCTTTAAATTAATGAATGCCCTTATTGGTTTGCAAGAAGGGGTTATCACACCAAATGAAACCGTAACCTGCTATGCAGGGTACAAATACGGTAATCGTTTTATGAAATGCCACTGCTATATTGGTAGGCGTAATAATTTGATTTCTGGAATACAGGAATCTTGCAATGCTTATTTTGCAACAACATACAGAAAAATTCTAGATAAAGAAGGTAATGCTTCAACGGGTATTGATACTTGGAGCAAACATGCCAAAAGTTTTGGGCTAGGTAATTTTTTAAACAACGATTTACACGTTGGACAAAAAGGCCGTATTCCAGATAGAGCTTACTACAAACGTATCTACCCAAAAACATTTTATTCAACTTATACTATCTCCAATGCCATTGGCCAAGGTGAGGTTGCCACAACCCCGATTCAATTGGCAAATATGATTGCTGCTATAGCAAACAGGGGGTATTACTATACGCCTCATATCATTAAATCTATTGAAGACAAGACACTTCCAGAAAAGTTTACCAAAGCCAAATATACAACTGTTGACAAAACCCATTTTGAACCCGTAATCGAAGGTATGTTGCAGGTTTATAAGAAAGGAACCGCTGCATCCCTGCAAGTAAAAGATATAGATATCTGTGGCAAAACGGGAACTGTAGAAAATTTTGCTATTATAGATAGCTTAAAAACACAGCTTACAGATCATTCTATTTTTGTTGCTTTCGCACCAAAAAATGATCCTAAAATAGCTATTGCCGTTTTTGTTGAAAATGGTTATTGGGGAAGTCGTTTTGCTGGTAAAATAGCCAGTTTAATGATTGAAAAGCATATTAAAGGAGAGATAACCCGAAAAGATCTGGAAGATTGGATTTTGAGACACAGTTTAGAAGAGGAATATGCCAAACCTTATTCTGGAGAACCTTTTAGAATAAATGCACATACCAGATTACAGCTTGTCGACGACTCTGAATATAAACGGCTTAAACGACAATTAAACGCAACATTACAAAACCCATAAATTAATGGTTAGGGATACTAACAGGCATTTTAAATTTGATTGGATTACTATTATCCTCTTTTTACTATTGGTCGGGTTTGGTTGGTTAAATATACTATCGGCTTCCCATACTGGAACAGATATAGACTATTTTACCTTTTCACAGCCCTATGGCAAACAATCCATATTTATACTGCTTACCTTTTGTATTATTATAGTCGTTCTAGGTATTGAGGCTAAGTTTTATGAGCGTTTTTCAAGTATTATCTATATAGTTTCCATATTATCCCTTATTGGGCTTTTTATTTTTGGAAAAAATGTAAACGGTGCTACATCATGGTATGCCATTGGTTCCATGACACTTCAACCCAGTGAATTTGCTAAAGCTGCTACTGCACTCGCCGTAGCAAAACAGATTAGTGATTTAAATACAAATATTAACAATATAAAAGATCAGATCCAAACTTTTGTAATCATCATTATACCTGCGCTTTTAGTTTTATTACAAAATGATACAGGTAGCACTATTGTTTATGGTGCTTTTTTCTTTGTATTATATAGAGAAGGGCTACCAAAATATTATCTTACCATAGGTGTATCTGTGATCATACTATCTGTTTTAGCCTTAAAATTTGGAATTCTAATAACTTCTATAATAGCATCTATCCTTATTTTAGGCTACTATTTTCTAAACAGGAGCAAAAAGAAGGTGACATTATTACAATCTTTATTTGTTTTACTACTTTCTATAGGGGTGTCTTTTGGTGTGAAATTCTTTTATCAAAATGTTATCCCGCCTCACCAACAGGACCGAATAAGTTTATGGCTCCGATTAGAAAAAGATCCTGTGAAATTACAACAGATGAAAAAAACGTTTGCCTATAACTTAAACGAATCTGAAAAAGCAATCAGGTCGGGAGGTCTTAACGGAAAAGGGTTTATGGAAGGCACCAGAACAACTGGAAAATTTGTTCCTGAGCAGCATACCGATTATATTTTTAGTACCGTTGGTGAAGAATGGGGCTTTTTAGGCTGCTCATTTGTTGTCATCTTATTTGTTTTGCTTTTATTGCGCATTCTTCATTTAGCAGAATTACAAAAATCGCAATTCAGCAGGATCTATGGGTATGGGGTTGCCTCCATTATCTTCATTCACTTCCTAATCAATATAGGTATGGTAATGGGACTCATTCCAACCATTGGTATACCATTACCGCTATTTAGTTATGGAGGTTCTGGACTTTGGGCATTTACCATTCTAATTTTTATCTTTATTAAATTAGATTCTAATAGAATTAATGAATGGTAAGCGAATAATCGACTTTTGATCTTTTTACGTTTATGAAAAACCTTATTGTTTTAACTCTCACACTTATTTTAATAGCTGGATGCTCTAGTGCAAAAAGCACTGCAAAAAATAGTTTTTCTTCTAAAGAATCTCAATTGATTATGAGCGCCGATAGCTTAACCCCTATGCGAATCTATAAAATAACGACCAAAAAAGACTCGCTTTTACTTAGAACCAAAAGTGGCTACATAAAAACTAATCCCAGTGATCCTGTCTTGCAAAATTTTGTAAAAAGGCTTTATGCTACGGTTAGAGATAGTATGTCTATGGGCGTTGGTATTGCTGCACCACAAGTAGGCGTTTTAAAAAATATTATTTGGGTACAGCGCTTTGACAAAGAACATTTCCCCTTTGAAGTGTATCTAAATCCCGAGATTATTAAATACTCAGAAGATAAACAAACTGTTAAAGAAGGTTGCCTGTCCATTCCAAACAGAACAGACATATTAAGTAGCAGGTCGCAATCTATAACTATTGAATACGATACTATGGACAGCAAACATAAAACTGAAACCGTTGAGGGGTTTACATCGGTTATTTTTCAGCATGAAATTGACCATCTAAACGGTATTTTGTATTTAGACCATCTAGAAAAAGAGGTTCGTAATGCTCAAACCAAAAAATAAAGAATTTCTTAAAACGAACTATCCTCGAGGCAGAGCCTCGGAGAATTCTTTTCGATTAAAAATTTGATACGTTTCAATTTGTTAAAACGCTTCAAGTAAACAGTTCTAATCCAAAATAATCAATATCGCGTATATTATATGAACCAACACATACCTACTTATGAGACCTTTATTAAAAATCATGGCTATACTGCCATTTTTATTTTTAAGCTGTAATAGCGATGACAGTATGCCACAAAATAACCAAAATGATTTGGAATCTTTACCCGAAGACTTAGGAGGCACCCATAAAGCAAACGTTCTTGGAGCTAACGATATTAATTTTGGATATTATATTTATACACCAAGTGAACATAACAACAGCTCCAACGCCTATCCCTTACTTGTTTTTTTACACGGATCGGGCGAACGAGGCAATAGTGAAGCAGACCCAGCCATCTTAAAAAAAGTACTGGTTAATGGACCACCAAAACTTATAGAAAAAAATGAATGGTCTCCCAAATACCCTATGATTGTTGCCTCTCCCCAGTTACCATCTGGAAACTGGATCCCAGAAGACATTCATAATTTTATAACGTATTTAATAGCCAACTATAATATAAATACAAAGCGGATCTATCTTACAGGTTTAAGTCTTGGTGCCTTTGGAAGCTTCAATTATATTTCCAATTACGGATCGGAGGCTTATGCCGCTGCCATCATCCCTATTGCCGGAGGTGGAAACAAAAACTCTGGCGATAAATTTACTACGGTTCCAGTTTGGGCATTTCATGGCGATAATGATAATATTGTTTCGCATAATAATTCTATCGATATGATAGACGCTATTAACAAAGAAAATCCTAATACGCCAGCAAAGCTAACCATATATCCAAATGTTGGACACAATTCCTGGGCCAGAACATATGATAATAGCGGTATGGGAGATGAAAGTAACGATTATGATGCTTTTAATATGAATATCTACGATTGGTTGTTTTTATTTGAAAAAAAGTAGTTTATGTTATCAATTATATGGCTACTATCCAGATTCTCGAATAATTTAAGATAAATTTAAAAACTCACATCCTGTCGGGTTAAAAGTAACTTTTTAATTATATTAAAATACATATACAACTCTATTTCAATATGTTAAATAAAAATCAAGTTTATTTTTTAGGGAAAGATATTACCCCCATTTATTGAGTTGTACCTCAAAACTAAATAGCTAGCGCTCCATATATCCTTGCCATGTTACCAAGAGATATTTTTCCTTCTGGTTTTCTTTTTTTAGTTCCAGAAAACCGTATTCATAACAAAAAAGGTATACCTGCCCCTTTTTATTTTTCCAATAATGTGTAAAATACCTAGGATCGAAACCACCTAACAGCAGTTTTTCTTTGCACACAGTAGACAGGCCCGATTTGTTATAGGCTTTTAGGAGTTTACGGTTGGTCTTTAGCTGTTTGTCTATTGAGTAATATAAGCCTTCCTCCTCTTTTCGTTTTTTGTACTGATGTGCAGATTTACAATGTACAGAACAATATTTCTTGTCTGATCTGCCAATAATTTCGGAAGTACAATGTGGACATATATTCATAATCACAAATTAATCAAACAGTATACGAATATTATTCGATTAAGATACCACTATGATTTTTAAATACTGCATTTTTGTATGATGAACCTTACCAAACATATCACCTTAAAGCATTTATTGATAAATAACCAAAAGATGATCGGGATGCAATTTCATCCTGATAAGGTAGTTCAAGCATTGATCAAAGAACTTCCCAACCCTAGATGGAGTAAAGAGTTTGCGATGGTATACATTCTCCATACCAAAGAAAACTTGAATCAAATCTTTGAAAAGTTTAAAGGGGTGGCTTGGGTAAACGGTAATTCCTTTTTTAAAGAAAAAGTAATTAGAGACAATGAGCCCATTAATATTAATTGGTATCGTAACAGAGCTAAAACAGCTTCCTATAAATATGTGCCAGAAGCATATCTTCTGAAACTAGAACTTAAAAGATATGCTCTAAACACCTGTAAAATATATATCTCATTATTTGAAAAGTTTATAAATCACTATCCAGATAAAGATATTCTAGAATTATCTGAACAAGAAATAAGAGAATATCTACGATTACTAATCCAAGAAAATAAATCTAATAGCTATATCAATCAAACCATCAATAGTATTAAGTTTTATTATGAAGTAGTAATGGGAATGCCTAATAGGTTTTATAGTATCGAAAGACCTAGAAAAGAACAAAAGCTTCCAAAAGTAGTATCTAAGGAAGAAATTCTATCTATGATTGCTAATACCAATAATATAAAACATCGGTGCATCGTAAGCCTATTATATTCTGCTGGATTACGTAGAAGTGAGCTATTAGAATTGCAACTAGAAGATATTGATAGTAAAAGAATGCTGATCTTTATTAGACATGCTAAAAATAATAGAGATCGTTATTCTTTGTTATCAGAAACTGTACTAAAAGAATTAAGGATATACTATAAAAAATGGAAACCTAAGAAATATCTTTTCGAGTCCCCTGATGGTCAAAAATATTCAGATAAAAGTGTAGGTGCAATTGTTTCTAGAGCTGCAACAAAAGCAAATATTAAAAGAAGAATTACACCACATATGCTTAGACATTCCTTTGCAACTCATTTATTAGAGAGTGGCACGAATTTAAGATATATCCAAACCTTATTGGGACATGGCAGTACCAAAACAACAGAAATATATACCCAAGTAGCTGTAAACAATTTTAAGTTAATCAAAAATCCCCTAGATTTGTAAATAAACATATATGGAATATAAAGGACATATATCCTTTATTCTATTGTTGTGTTTCATTCGGAAAAACCAACCGCACATTAAGCTCTTTTGGTTTTTGCCATCACACAATCCGACCCTAAAAAACCAAAAGAGCTTAACCTTCCCACCGCTCCCAATAGTTACGATTTTGATTTTCTTCTAGTTGGATACATAACTTGCTGTTCTTTGAATTGACCGATTTCTTCTCTGAGTGTCTGATTGATACTTTGAATTAGGTCATTTTGAATTTTCATAATTCTCAGTAAATCGTGCATTGCGTTTAGATTATCTAATTGTTTATATACAATTTGCTCTAAATCGGCTTTGGTATATCTCGTACTCATAAAAAAGTTAGTTTTTAATTTTGATTCTTAATATGATTCATTAAAACTGAAATAAATAACTAATGAATCGTTTTACGAAACAAATATATCGTAAAAAGAACAAAATAAAAAGTTTTTAATCAACTAAATTTGTTTTAATTGCTATTTATGCAACATAATACGATTCAAATGACATCTAAAAAGCAAATCAATAGAATTAGGGTAGTGCTTGCTGAACAAGACAGAACAAACAAATGGTTATCAGAAAAAGTAGACAAAAATAGAACTACTGTTTCGAGGTGGTGCACAAATGACATGCAACCTTCTCTCGAAACTTTGGTGGAAATTGCAGAGGCTTTAGACGTAGATGTTAGGGAGTTATTAAACTCAACGAAAGACAATAAGAATAATGGCTGATGTTCATTCAAAGGAGGTAAGGAGTTACAACATGAGCAGAATCAAAGGTAAAAACACAAAACCTGAGATTGTTGTTAGAAAGTTTCTTTTCTCTAATGGAATCAGATATAAGTTGCACGACAAAACTCTACCAGGAAAGCCCGACATGGTTTTTCCGAAGTATAAGAAAGTGATTTTTGTGCATGGTTGTTTTTGGCACGGACATGAGAACTGTAAATATTTCGTTGTACCGAAAACAAGAACAGAATGGTGGTTGGATAAGATTAATGGTAATAAAAAGAAAGATGCAGAAAATGTCGAAGCTTTGAAAAAACAAGGTTGGGATGTGAAAACAATATGGGAATGTGAATTGAAGCCAAAAAATAAAGAGAAAAAACTGCAATCAATCTTAAAAGAATTTAAAAAACAGAAATCCTTGGAGAATGTTTAAAGAGATTTTTAAGGATTTGAAATTGAATAATAAATCAGACTATAACGAAAATAGTTGAAAAGAATGTTAAAAATATGATTGTTTACAAACAATTAAACTGATAAATTTTACCGTTCTTTACAAATAGAAATGAACAAGAAATATTCCAAAATAAAAGATAAATTACAAATCGTTGTAGATAAAAAAACTAACAATGATTTAGCTTATTTGACACATTATTTTCAGAATCATGAAAATGGGGTATCTCAATATTTTAAGCCAACTGCTTCGGAATATCTAACAGAATTGCACGAAGAATTAAACATTGTAGAAGAACCTGATTTTCAATATTATTTACCGATAAAATGGGATATTCCCTTTCCTCCTACGGAAAATCCGAAATTCAAATTTATCGACTTATTTGCTGGAATTGGAGGGATTCGACTTGGATTTCAAAATAACGGTGGGAAATGTGTATTTACTAGCGAATGGGACACATACGCAAAGAAAACTTATGAAGCTAATTTTGGAGAAGTTCCATTTGGAGACATAACTCAAATTTCTGAAAAAGAAATACCAGACCACGATATTTTACTAGGTGGGTTCCCTTGTCAACCTTTTTCTATTGCTGGTGTTTCTAAGAAAAATTCGTTAGGTAGAGCACATGGCTTCTTAGATGAAACACAAGGCACACTTTTTTTTGATATTGCAAGAATCATTAAACATAAGAAGCCAAAGGCTTTTATGCTTGAAAATGTAAAAAATCTTGTTTCTCACGATAAAAAGAAAACTTTCAAAGTAATTATAAAGACCTTGGAGAAATTAGGTTATAATGTCCATTTCAAAGTTTTGAATGGTAAATTCTATGTTCCTCAAAATCGTGAAAGAATAATTATTGTAGGATTCAAGAAAACAGTATTTAAAGGTAAAGAAACATTTCAGTTTCCAGACCCCCAAGAATCAAACTTTGCAATAAAAGATATTCTTGAACCAAAAGTTGATGACAAATATACATTGTCCGACAAACTATGGAATTATCTTCAAGAACATGCTAGAAAGCATAAAGCTAAAGGTAATGGATTTGGATTTGGACTAACAGACATTAATGGAATTTCAAGAACCATTAGTGCAAGATATTATAAAGACGGTTCTGAAATTCTTATTCCACAAAAAGGAAAAAACCCTAGAAGATTGACTCCAAGAGAATGTGCCAGACTTCAAGGTTTTCCAGATAAATTTATAATTCCTGTTTCTAACAATCAAGCATACAAACAATTCGGCAATTCAGTAGTAACTCTATTGATTCAAGCGGTTGGAAAAAACATTGTAAAAGAACTTTTAAAAATTAATGAATCTAACCAATCTAAAATCGCTATTCACCAATAATGGATGTAAGAAAGTTTATGTAAAAACTCTTGCCCCAAATGACAATTCTAAAAACCAAGTTTACTTTGGTGGTAGTTTTGAAATCTTAAACATATTACCACTATCTGAAATTGTAACCGAAGAAGCTGGAGATTGGAACAAAGAAAGATTTAAAGCAAAAATCAATTTTTCGTGGATTGATGATGAAGGTTCCATTTCACCAGCACCGCAAGCACAACTTATCCTCTACCCTAAATATCCTGAAGTAAGATTTTCTGGATTCCTTGCAAGGTGTCAAAATGCACCTTCAGAGTTAATGACACAAAGATTAGCAGGTCGATTGCTTTTCTTTTCTGTTGCCCAAAATGGAACTATTTTAGGCTACGTAACTTCACCTGATTCTGAAATAGCAACCGAATTTAATCAAACAGAATTTGATTCAGTTCATGGGGTGTTTTCAGTCATAGATTTACCAAAAGCTAAAAATAATCGGGCAATTCTATTAAGCGAATTAAAACGGATTCACGAATTAGATTGGATAGATTCAAAAAGATTAGACAGTAATGGAAACATAATGGATTGTAGCGCTCCTAATTGTGGAGGTTACACTTTAGAGGCAGAATTGGGAGTTACCCCAAATGGATATGCTGAACCTGATTTTATGGGATGGGAAGTCAAACAGTTTGGAGTGGCAAATTTCAATCGCACAAAATCTAAAGCGATAACCCTAATGACACCTGAACCAACAGATGGATTATACAAAACTGAAGGGGCAGAATATTTTGTGAGAACGTATGGGTATAAAGACAAAAAAGGCAGACCTGACAGATTGAATTTTGGAGGAGTCCATAAAATTGGAGAAAAGCATCCTTTAACTAATTTGGAAATGCGATTAGAAGGTTTTGATATTGAAAGTGGAAAAATTCGCAACTCGAATGGTCGAATTTCATTACTTGATGAAAAAGAAAACGAAACTGCTTCTTGGAGTTTTATTTCAATGCTCAAACATTGGAATAGAAAACACCATCAAGCTTGTTATGTTCCATCATTATCAGAAACTGACCCAAAAAGAAAATATAAATATGGCAACGAAATTATATTAGGAACTGGAACTGATTTTCAGCTATTTCTTTCCCAAATGGCTCTAGGGAATATTTATTACGACCCAGGAATTAAACTTGAAAATATTTCTACCAAACCTAAGATTAAGAAACGAAGTCAGTTTAGAATAAAATCTGGTTTTTTACCTAGTCTGTACAAACAGAATGAAATAATAGATGTTGCGGAATAGCTAACTCTGAAAGCCATACACATTTGCAATTCGCTAAAGCCAACTCTATGCCAAAAATTGTAAAAGAGTATGTCTTTGCCAACACTACAAACAGAATGAAAATAAAGAACGAAAACACAACAATATGTATAGTGCATAGCTACCCTGCGGGATAGCTACGACACCATACACGGAACGTTATGGAGCATTAGCCTATCCGTAAAATTATCTCCTTACTTTCTGACATCTTTTCGTCTTTTCTCAACCAATAAATGGACATAAAAATCAAAAGCTTGTTTTGACAAAGTTGTACCATCGGACAAATCAACTTCTTTGCAAAAGCTATTTAACTGACCTACATACCACTCATAAAACTCATCTGACCTATCATTTAAACCTATCATTGAAAATATAAGCTCACTAAAGTCAGAAATACAAATACTTCCATCGAATCCCATCTCATCAAAACTATTGGTTAATTTTTGACTTTTTAATTCTTGTCTGATTATGAATATGGCAAATTCTGCTTCTTCAGGAATTTTGACTAATGGCGAGCTTTTTGGATATTTGATTTTCATAATTAAATTATTTTTAACAAACCAAATATACACAAAAAGAATTAATATCAACATATTATGTATTAAATAATCCTCAATATGTTGATTTTAACAAAGTACAATGAATTGACAATTAGGCTCTTACACTTAAAATGTATTATTTAATGCTAAATTTGTTGTTATAAACACGTATTTAGCATGACTAAGAAAATAAAAATTAACAGACTAAAAGTAATTCTAGCCGAAAAAGACATTAGTCATAAAGACTTTGCCAATATGGTTTCAAAGACCCCAAATACTATTTCAAGAATCTGTAATAACGATTCTCAACCTTCTTTGAAATTTCTCAGACAAATGGCAATCATTCTTGATGTAGATATTTCTGAATTACTCATCAGAACAAAAAAGTAAAACGCTCCATAACAAAATGTATAATTCATTGCTTCTGATTTTCCTATCGGAAAATCCTCGCACTTTTGCTATCTTCGTTTCTTAATCTGAAAATCCTGGCGGATTTTCACGCAACAAATCATACATCGAACGTTG
>NZ_JABBHF010000015.1:0-100000 GCF_012910715.1 Flavivirga algicola | reverse complement strand
AAGGCAAGGAAACATTAAAAAAATTACAGAAAGAAATTCCAAACGATACCAAAACGCACCGTAAAATCTCGGTATGGATTGTTTGGTGCAGAATAAAAATCGTATCCCGTAAAGGATGAGTTAAAGTGTTCCGCTTTTAAATAGATTCTCGTTTGACGAACTTTTGCGTTTATAAAGAAATCTAAACGAGGAAACTCTCCATATTCTCTTTCTGTCTGGACATAAAATTCTGCTAACAAAGGATTGTAAGCATTCATATAATACTTTGTAAAGTAATTGAAGGTAACTCCCGTTTGTAAAAACATAGCCTTTTTAAATAAATGACTGGAAAAATAAAGGGTATTACGAACTGTAAACTCAGGCACATTTAATGTACTATCCTTGTCTTTTACATTTTGATATAATATGGTATTATTTAAGGCAAACTTACCTACTTTAATTTCATTGTTTAACTTAACCCTTAAATAATTTATCGTGTTATTATTCTGAAACGCTTGTACCTGATTGCTTGTTTCGTCTTTTTTGAAGTAAACGTAATCACTAATTGTAGAATAATCGGCTGAAATATTTGCTAGTTTCTTATATTTTAATTGAAATGCTATTTGCTCTGTTTTTGTATTATTAAAATTATTTTGCCAATTGTAGTTGATGTAATCACTTTGATACAATAAAGTATTATAGTTTGGTGCTTTCGAACTATGATTGACAGACGCTATGGCAGATATGTCATCATTGAGTTTGAAGGAAGCTTTTCCTTTGATGAAGTTCCCATCGAAATCGCCCGATACATTTAGCCCCAATTCGCCCTCTAAATCGAAACCTTTATATTGTTTATGGTATTTGCCCCCAGCCGAAAATATATCGCCTTTTAATCTATTGACTATTGTGCTTCCGTTTAGCACCACCAACTTATCGTAACCATAGTTGTAATTATTATTGGTAATATTGAATTGCAAATCACCAATTATATTATTGCTATAATTTAATTGTACTTGATTATAAAAGTTTTCTAATGTTGCGCGATCTTTAATCGAATTTTTAAAGGCTTCCCCAAAAAAAGTGGCTCCAGATTGCGTGTACTCATAATATTTATCTTCAAAGGATAAGACATGACCTAAACTAAGCTTGTTTTTTGACAAGGAATCTTTTTTCTTAATGATTTTATAGGTATGCTCTAAATGAAAACGTTTGCCTTTTAATATATTTTCGGCATTTTCAAAATTCACTTCTAGAATGGAGCGATCTAGAAACTCTTCTGCCCCGGTTTCAAAATTTTCCACACTTGGGTCATCTTTTAACCCGCCATTTTCATTGTTGAGCAAATCTTGCGTTACTACATGCATCCTAATATTGTAACGATTATTCTTGGTTCTGTAATTTGTGGTAAACCTAAAATTACCTGTACTTGTTAATATATTCTGATATTTACCCAATGACCGCAATCCTTTATAAGCTATTGAAAAATTAAACTGTGGCGATGTATTTACTGTAAAGAACGAATCTGCCAACTGCCCTTGCTCAAAAGCCGTTTTAAAAAACAGCTCTGTTAATGGAGTTGGCACATGGTAATAGTTAATATCTTCAATCTCCATATAGTTGAAGTGTCTTGCCCGAGCACCAAAACTTGGCATCAAACTAGTACTTTGAAAGCTATAGGTTAAACTATTATAGGTCTGCCCTAAATTTGAAAATGGTATTAAACCAAAGTTATCTCTTCTTAAGTAATTAAACTTATATTCTTTTTGAATGGTTAATGTTGTGTCTACATACGTCGTATCGTTAGCATGAGAGATTATTAAGTAGTCTTTAATATTTGCTTTTTTATCTTTAGAATCTTTTGTGCTTTTTAAACTTTTATTGTTTTTTTGAATGACTTCAATGGTATCTTGTTGTTGAACGGCACCAATGGTATCTTGTGGCTCTAAAGTTTCCTTTTCGGTTGCTCGCGCCTTCTTATCTGGTATGGTTTGAGCGTTTAACTGACTAAAAAAACACATTAAAAATAGAGCCGAAAATATTTTCTTCATAGATTATATATAAACAGTGCAAATGTAAATACAAAATATGATAACGCTAGGATATCAAAAAATTATTTAAACGTAACTGTTAATTTTATAATAAAATATAACTAAAAAGGTCTTGCTATAAATTTTTAAGATTTACAACAAGACCTTTTACGTTTTTTAAATATTCCTAATAGGAGAAGTCCCAGTAATTGATAGTCATAGTTGGGTCATCTACATTAATCATCGAATATGTTCTATTCGAGAAATTTAAATAAGTACCTGTATTTAACAAATAATAACCTGATGGCGCTCCTATAAAAGCATCTAAAAGCGGTTGAAAAATTGCTGTTACCCCTGCACTAGCATTGGTATTACCTGTAGGCGTAAAAACAACAATACCGTTGGTAACTTCAAAATCCAGATCCCACCAAAAACGACCTGCATTGGTAATAAATTCAATATATGGTTGACCGCCGTTATTTAAATCCCAAAAAACCACATTACCGACTACAACGCTATAAGTATTTAGCAAAAACTCTGCAAAGGCATCATAAAAATTATTAAATGCTGTACTGCTCTTGAATCTTTCATCCATATTAAATACACCTGCTGTTGCCCTAACCCCAAATGCATAAGCATCTAATGGTGTTACTGGGGCATTCCCGTAACCTATTTTAGCAGTAACACCTTCTTTTGTTGCTACATACTCAAAACCTGAGGATCCATCAAATGTGAACTCGTTTATTAATACACCATCTACATCTAAAGCAGGGCTAATAATCAATCCATCTTCAGTAAAAGCAATACCAAATTCTTCATCGGCTATCGATCCATCATCATTAAACTTTGTAGGGTTTGCAAACAGTCTTACACCATCATAATTCAATGCAAACTCTGTTAAATTTCCTCCTGCTTCAACACTTAAAAAAGGAAATGCTGTGACTGCGGTAGAATTAATGAAAGCATCTCTATTTGCCAAAGATGTTTCTACGCTAGCCACACTCTCTGTCTCAAAGTTTGAAAAATTTGCCGGTGTGAGTACTAAAGTACCAGAATCTCTATTTCTAATATCTCTTAAGGTAATCGTGCCATTATCATTTGTAAAATACTGAAATACGGATGTTCCTTTAAAACCTGTACCTATTAAGGGCTGGTAACTAGGGTCGCTCACTTTTTGAATGTGGTTACGTGTTGTAAATACTAATTCTGTAGTTGTTCCAAGTCTTACTTCATAAGACGATGATTCTACAGCCGTTTCAGTATCGAAATCGGAAGTCATATCTACTGTGCCATCAGCATTAAACCTTAGGTAATAAGTAAAACCTCCAAACTCATCATTCTTGGTAAAGTAAACACCTTTAAAACCATTGGGTTGTGAAAGTAACAAATCTAAAAGCTCTGCGTTTCTTTGGGCTGCTCTATTGGCTGGAGCATCGGGAAATAGAGTTTCTGTTTCATTATCACTACATGATAAAAACGAAACTAATATTAAACCGACAAACCAAAATTTTATATTTATCTTTTTCATATCTTTTAATTTACTAATTCTTGTGTTGCTGCTTCTGTTAAAGCCTGAAGCTCATATAAGTCTATACCAAAGTTAGTCTTATAATAATCCACAACCATGGCTTCTTTTTGTCTTATTATTCCCTTAGATTCTTCATCTGAAATACTTTCTACAATAGCATCAAAATCTTCTTTAGAATTTGTTAGCATTTCAGAAACCATTTCTACGAAATCTTCACCAGCCTGACTAGAACCATAAGCTGTTATATAGCCCAACTCTCTAGCTTCGGCATCTGATCTATTAAACCATTGTGCTGTATAATCTGCTGGATTGATTTCTCCATAAGTCACATCAAATGGAATATTTTGATTCAAAATATGTCCATATTCATGATGAACTGTTTTAAGAGGTCTTTTAATGTCATTGATATTAGTGAAGTCCAGAAAATCAATATTAAACAATGTAATTTTTGTTCCTGCTTCTGCTAAGCCCAAAGTAATGGTCGGACTATTTGGATTAAAATTAAAACTCCCCACTAGCGTAAATTGTCTTGGAGCAATTTTTTTAATAAAATTCTCTCCTCCAACCTGAGTATAAGGTTCAATCCATGCTTTCTGCAAGGCTTCTGCGACAGGCCTCACACTTGACTCGAAGGGCGGATGTAAAAACCTATCAATATCGGTATCATTGATGTCCCACTTATAAAGTATTTCAATATTATATGGCGATACAAAATTGCCTCTTAACCAAACATCTAAATCGTTTAAGATTGGTGGTGTTGTGTCTATTTGGCTTTCACCTACTGCATCAGATCCATCATCGCATGCCATTGCAAATGCTAAAATCATGAATGCAAAAACTATGTATGTATATTTTTTCATCTTACTTGTTTTTTAATATTACCTTGGATTTTCTTGTATTCCAAATGATTGAGCTGCCTCTGGAATTTGCACTTGACGTCTGTTATCATCCTTTGCTAAGGTGAAGACATTGCCAAAAATATCACGATGTATAATTTCCATATTATGCCTTTTATTATCAAACCATCTCAATCCCTCATTGTAAAAAATAGTTCTTTTGATTGTCAATACCGCATTAACAAATGCCAGAGCATCTTGCGGAATTGTATAGAACGGCGTATACAATGTATTATCGGCAACTGCAAAACGCGTTTGAACATCGCTTACCTCTAGGGTATCAAAAGCAGGATCATAATTCATTGTTTTTACAGAATATGATAAATTAATATCGGCAACGGCACTATCGTACTGCCCTAGCATAGCGTATGCTTCTGCTCTGTTTAACAGGGCTTCATCGGTACTTAAAAGCACAAAAGCAACGAAAGGATTTCCTGTTCCAGCTGCTTGATTGGTTACTTTAAAGAACTCTCGAAATTTTGGTACGTTAAAAAACAAATCACTACTACCAAAAACAGTATAAGACCAGGGTTGCCCCGTACCATTTGCTGCTGGAAAAATCTCATCATTTTTATCATTATTTAATTGGTATCTAGCTGCAAAATGGTATCGGTTATAAATAGATTCTCCAGATACAAGCAATAAATTTGCTGGTTCGGTAGTAGAAGAAGTAAATCGCGTTGCTTGCTCTGAATACGTTGCTGGCCTATAACTACCCTCCCAATCTCTTAAAACTCCTGGGCCTCCAACTCCTAATGCAGCTGTACTGTGATCAATCACTTTTTGCCATTCGCCAGTGTTTAAATAAAACCGAGACGCAAATGCATTTGCAGCACTTCTTGTAAAGTGAAATGCTGGCACATTATAATCATCACTTACTAAAGGCAGCCCAGCTTCTATATCTGCCCTGATATTATCATATACATTTTGTACCGTGCCTCTTTCGTAATCTCCAAGCAAAACTGTTTCTGGCTCTAGAACGTATGGTATTCCCATATCTGAAGCCGCTGTAGAAGGGTTATATGCCTTTGAGAATATGCTAACTAACATAAAATGAGCATAAGCACGACACATGAGTGCTTCTCCTTTTAGGTGATCTAACTCCATACCCAGTTCTTCAATGGATGCTAATGCCTGATTGGCTTGCGCGATGGCTTTATAGGCTCTATTCCAGTAATTTGTTGGAGAATCTTCATCTGTATCATTAATATCTTCCCAAAAAAACATTCTTTGGTTAAGCGTGGTTGCGAAATCAATCCCAGTATCTGCACTCGGACTTTTATCACCAGCATTATCAGACATAGGCTCTAAAAAGGAGACGTATGCTGCATCTGGATAGGCACCTACTAGTAGTTCTGCAATTTTTTCGGGTGAATCTATTGTCGTTCTATTATCTGGTGTTTCATCTAAAATATCGTTACAAGAAGATACTAAGAAAACAAATACCAAACCTTTTATTAAATTAAACTTTATATTTTTCATAGTATATTTTTTAAAAACCAACATTAAGAGAGAATGTAAATAATCTTGATATAGGGTATGCTACACCTCCTGATCTAAAAAACTCAGGATCTTGTCCACCTAAATCAGAGTCAGAGTAAATCAAAAATGGATTGGTCGTTTGTAAGCTCAATCTAAAATTTGAAATACCTAATTTATCTGTGGTTTGTTTATCAAAGGTATATCCTAATGTTATATTCTTCATTCTTATAAAATCGCCATCTGCAACTCTTGCTGTAGAATAATTATATGCATTATAAACCCGTTCTACTTCATTTTCTCCATAAGACTGCAAAACACTTTGCGATGGAATTGTTGGCACATCTGTAATATTTTCATCTCCTGGAAATAACCAACGGTTTACAAATTCTCTAGGAAATACATCTAAATCATCATACTCCGAATCGTAAGTAGGCGCCAGCCTTATTTTATTACCTGCTGAAAATGATATAAAAAAGCTAAGATCCCAATTCTTATATTTAAAATTATTTGCTAAACCACCAGATAAATTTGGTTCTGTTGGTCCTTCGTACACCAAATAATCTAATACGTTATCAGTATCTTGAAAATCAATTAAGTCAAACGGTTTACTGGGATCAAAATCTGGGTCTTGAGTCAAGAATGCTGGTAATCCAAATTCATTGAGCCCTTCAAAATTAAAAGAAAATAAAGAGCCTTTTGGAAAACCAATAGCATTACCTCTACCTGTTCCAGTTACTAAATCAAATACATTAGATTCCTGCTTAAGCGAGGTAACTTCTTGATTAAAATGAGAAATATTAAATCCTGTTCGCCATTGAAAGTCATCTTTATCAATATTAACCGTATTTAACTGAAACTCGATACCATTCGTTTCCATCTCCGAATTATTACCTAATTTAAGGGACTCCCCTCCTATTCCTGTGGTTCTAATTAAATCAATTAAATCTTTACCTTTTCTGAAATAAGCATCAAAATTTAACATGATACGATTATTAAGAAACCCAACGTCAAGACCTAAATTTAATTCTAAAGTCTTTTCCCATGTTAATTCACTATTTTGTAAATCTTCAATATCGATGAAGTTTTCTCTATCATTATTGTTAAACCTATCTGTTATTTGGTTTCTAAATACGGCCAGGTTATTAGTTGCATTATCTGCCAATAAAGCTACTAATCCATAGCTTGGGCGAAATGCCATACTTGAAATAACATCGGAGTCTTGAATAAAATCTTCTTTATCTATATTCCATTTTCCTCCAATAGTGTATGTTGGTAACCATCTCGACTCAGAAGATTTACCAGCTCTGTTAGAACCTTCGTAATTACCTGTAACGTTTAACACATATTTTTTATCAAAATCGTATGTAACGTTAGCAAAGAAAGACACTTCACGTTGCCGTGTTTCTTGAGAAGAGAAATACGGATTACCCTCTAAAATAACCTTTCTTAAAATATCAGGATCGGTAAATACTGTACCTCCACGACTAAATTGATAACCATAACCAGTATTCGAACTTGAAGAACGATCTGTATATCTATATTCCTGCCCTCCATAAACCCTTAATCCGTGTAAGTCATCTTTAAAGCGTTTGGTCCAATCTAATGTATTTCTAAATGTATACGTTGTTAGCGTATTTTTTCCTGTTATTAAAATACCTCCAACTGGTAATACAACTCTTGGCAATGCATTTGGATTGTCTGGGTCTGAAAATAAAAATGTATTCTCATTCCTAACAATTGAAGTTTCATCCGAACGGTAAGCAGCAGCAACATTCGAGTCTTCGGTAATAGCATGCTCACTGTTAGACGTAACATAACGTGCAGAACCTAAGAAGTTATAAGTTAAATTATCATTAAGTTGGTATTCCGCTTGACCCTGAAATTTTATATCCGACACATTCAACTCTATATTATTATTATCAAGTTCGTTCAGAATATTGAATGGTGCCCAGTTGTATCTAGAAAACTCCAGGTTACCATTATTATCTCTTGGTCTTAAAGCTCTACTTGTATTAAGCGAGTAACTAAATGGGTTAATATCAAAATCTCTAGTAAATGATCCACTAACAACATCCTCCTGTCTCGCAAAAGTACCAGGCGCCAGTTGATTTCTAATGGAAGCTTGAAGTTGCGTGGTTATTTTTAACTTATTATCATTTAAAAAGAACGTATTTCTCAAGTTACCAGTAATTCTTCTTACTCTATCGGCTACGGTCCAACCAGAATCGGTATAATACCCTAAAGAAGCATAAGTTGTCGAGGTTTCGGAACCACTTGAAAAACTTATAGTATGTGTTTGCGTAGGCGTTGCTCTAAATAGAGTTTTGAACCAATCTGTATTTGCCAATTCAAATTGTCTTAAAAAATTAGCTCTGGCTTCAGGCGTATTTGCTAACTCATATTGCCCCGTGGTTTCGTCAAAATTGTCGATAGCTCTATACATAATATTGTATATCCCTCCATATCTTCCTTGAAACGAGCTAGGCAAATCTAAAAACCCTTTGGATTCCATTTCTCTATATACTGAAACCGTTTCTTGCGAGTTTAATAGATCGTAATTGGTATATCTAGGAATATCTCTTACTGCATACTCTGATTGATAATTAAATGTTGGTTTTTGATTTTTTCTACCAGATTTTGTTGTAATAACGATAACACCGTTAAGTGCACGTGCTCCGTATAGGGCTGAAGCTGATGCATCTCTCAAAATTTCAAAACTCTGGATATCGGAAGCATTTAAACCAGCTACCGCCGAACTCAATAAGGTATTCGGGTCACCAGAAACTAAATCTGATACCGATAGGTTTACAATTTCTTCCTGAATAACGCCATCTATGATCCATATTGGTTTTGTGTCCCCTAAAATAGATGAAGACCCTCTAATAGTAATTCTAGGGGCAGCACCAAAGGTTCCTGTTACATTTTGAACACTCACACCAGCAGCTCTCCCTTCTAGGGCTCTCGATATATCTGCCACACCATCCAGCTTAATATCTTTAGCTTTAATAGTTTGTGATGCTCCTGTAAACAATTCTCTACTTACATTTTGGTAACCCGTTATTACAACCGCATCCAAATCTTCTAGACCTTCCTTCATAACAATATTGATCGTAGTCGAATCACCGACTGTTACAAATTGTGTCTGCATACCAACAAAGCTAATTTTTAGAACCTCCCCTGGACTTGCATTGATGGAATAAATTCCATTGAAGTCTGTCTGGGCACCTCTTGATGTCCCTTCAATTACAATGTTAACTCCTGGCAAAGGCAAGCCATCTGTCTCATCAGTAATTTTCCCTGAAATTTGCTGTTGGAAATTAGGTTTGAGAACCTCTTCTTTTTTATTTAAAATGACTTGACGCTCATTTACAGAGTAGATAAGCTTTTCTTTATTGATAACTCTATCCAAAATTTTATAAATGGATTTGTTTTTAATTTGAATGTTACCAAGAACTTTCTTCAATTCGGGTAGTACCTCATCGTTATAAATGAATACGAATTCACTTTGGTTTTCTATGGATTCTATCATATTCATTAAAGTAGCCTCCTTTATCTCTATTCTCAATTTTTTGTTTTGAGAATACGAATTTGAAAAAGAATACAATGAGAATAAGACTAAAAAGACTGTAAGACTCTTCATTACAAATAGAGTTTTGTTTCTAAAATCCAAGAGGGAATCATAGAAAATGTGGTTATTTTTCATAAATTTGAATTAGTTTTTAATTAAACATTAAGCTGCCCCTATAGCAGTTTATTTTATTCAGGGAATGTTGGCGCATTCTCTGATTTTTTTATTTCAATACATACTTCTTATCGTTTATTATTTCGAATTTAAATTCTGTTGTAATCGTTAAATTTTCAAGCGTCTGTTCTATTTTATCATTTAAATCCAGCTTTCCACTTACGTTTATACTTTTTGCATTATGCGGGTTTTCGAAAATTATTTTTACATTATAAAAACGTTCTATTTTCCTTACAATATTTATTATTGACTCACTCTCAAAATACAAAAGCCCTTGGGTCCACAGTGTATAATTGTCTGTGTTTACCTTTTTAATATTAACTTTTTCAGTGTCTTTATGCCATGATGCTAATTGTCCTGGCTTTAAAATTGCTCTTTGTGTTTTAAATATATTTTTCTCAACAACTACAACTTTACCTTCTGTTAGAACCGTTAAAATATCTGAATCTATAGGATAAGCAGACACATTAAACTTTGTTCCTAATACTTCTATTGACACTTTCTCTTCAATAGTTTTTACAATAAATGGTTTTTCCTCATCTCTAGCTACTTCAAAAAATGCTTCTCCAGAAAGAAAAACTTTTCGTTCGTCTGAATCAAACTTTTCAGGAAACATAAATTTTGTTCCAGCATTAAGATACACTACCGAACCATCTGACAATATAATCTTACTTCGTTTCCCAAAAGGTACGATTAATTTATTAAAAAGTAATGCTTTTCCTTCATTTTTTATATTGCCATTTATAGTATCTTTTTCATTCAAAACAAGATTGCCTTGTTCGGTATATTCAATAAGTGATTTTCTTTCATCTATCAATAAAGGTTTTCTTGATCCAAGAATTAATTGGGTATTGGGTTTTTCTAAAGAATCCAAAGGTGTTTTACTTATTTCATTTATAATGAAACTGTCGTTCTTTTGAAAATTGTTATTGACAAAGACAGATCCAATTATTAACGCCAATAGCAATATAGCTGCATATTTATAGGTTTTTTTCACCAAAAAGAATACTTTGTTTGGCTTCTTTTCACTATCTATTTTAGTTAAAAGCTTTGTAAATATTGCTTCCTTTTCTTTATCTGAAAGCTTAACATCTTCAGGCTTTAGGTTTCTTAAAATCTCTTTTAAGACTTCAATCAATTCTTTTTCTTGTGGATGTTTAAGGATATAATCTTCCCAAAATTTGGTTGTTTCTGCAGTAGGATTATAAATCCAACTTAGGAAAGAATCATTTTCTATATATTTAGAATAAAGCTCCATATCTTACTTTTATTTCTTATAGGGTAACTCATTCTATTTTTGTGGACACTTTTTTTAAGTTTTTTTAAAAAAAATTTAAAAAATACTTAACAACATAGCTATCATATGGGTTTCATTCAAAATAAGGTTTACACGACAATGCTAAAAAAAGTCTATATTAATGAGGCCTGGTAATTTATAAAATGATATTAAAACCTCTCTAAAGCACCCTTTGCTTTGGACTTAATTCCTAAACGAGTATTGATAGAAATAGAAATAATTAAACTGCAAATAGAAGCAAATAAACACCTGAATTAATATCATTCAAAGCTAGATCTTTACGCAGTTTTTTTATAGCCCTATAGACCTGTTTGCGTACAGAATTATGATTAATGTCGATGATTTCTGAAATTTCAGCATAATTAAAGCCTTTGGTAAACCTTAAATAAAGTATTTCTTGCTGCTTGGGGGTAAGTTCTTTAACTATTTTTGCAACAAGTTTTTTTTGGTACTTCTCAACTTCTCTATCGATGGTTTTTGTTTCTATGTTATATTCTGTAAAAAAAGACAAGTTTCCTTGTTCTGGTAAGCTACTTTTCTTTCTCTCCTTCTTTAATTCCCGAAACATTGTACGTTTAAGTGCTTTAAATAAATAAAACTTAATATTTCTGGGTGCGGAAATACGTTTTCTGTGCTCGTATATATCTAAAAAAACATCTTGAATACAGTCTTTTACAAAATTCTTATTAGAATTCAATTTCATACCATATGAAAACAACGAATCTACATTTGAATTATAAATGGATGTAAAGGCCCCTTTGTCTCCATCTACAAATTTAATCCAAACTGTTTCAGGTTCTTCTTGTATTGCTTCCTTTATAATACTCATTAATTATAATAATGTGGACACATAATATGTTAGTCAAATCCACATATTTGTTAGCAAAATCTTTTCCTTTTCATTTAATTAAGTGGGTACGAATATTTAAGTTCAGATATTGTTAATTAATCATCATTGTTTAAACATTTTTCTTAAAAAACATTTACAAGTTTAATTAATTTACCTAAGCTTTTTTATCTAAAGATTCTAACACCCAACTTTAAACAATTTAGTGAAAAATATTTAAATAAAGAAAGCCAGCAACAACTGCTGGCTTTCTTTTAAATATTTAGTCATCTATTTACAAAGATGAACTTTGAATATTTATTTTGAGTTAGTCGGCTGCAAACATCTTAATATTATCTTAAAAAAACAAAAAAACACACAAAAAAAGCACCTATTCACCATTAATTCATCTTTTTAAAATTATTAAATACTCATAATAGCGTCCATTTTTTTAAATTATTATCACAAATCAAATACTAAAAAAGATCATTCAACAATGTCAACTATTAAATTCATATAAAAACGAATAAATTTACTAAGCATGCATAATAATTTGTATACAAAATTATAAATTTGGCAATATTCTTATTTAAATGCTATTAATAAATCATTCCAATTATTCTTTAGAATGCGGCACAGATGAAGCTGGACGCGGTTGTTTGGCGGGTCCGGTTACTGCTGCGGCAGTTATCCTTCCTAAGAAATTTGAAAATTCGATACTCACCGATTCCAAACAACTTAGTGAAAAAAAAAGAGATATTTTAAAGTCAATTATTGAGGCAGAAGCTCTAACTTTTGGCGTCGCTCACATATTTCAAGAAGAAATTGATCGTATTAATATTTTGAATGCTTCGATTTTGGCGATGCACAAATCTATAGACCTATTGAAAAAAAAGCCACAATTCATAATAGTTGATGGTAATAAATTTAAACCTTATAACAATGTCCCTTTTGAAACCATTGTTAAAGGTGACGGGAAATATTTAAGTATTGCTGCAGCATCCATTTTAGCAAAAACGCATCGCGATATTTACATGAATACCATTCATGAGGAATACCCTATGTATAATTGGAAACAAAATAAAGGCTACCCTACTAAAGAACATCGAGCCGCCATTAAAAAATACGGCATAACTAAGTATCACAGAAAGTCTTTTAGGTTACTACCAGAACAATTAGTACTAGATATTTAGTAACATTTTACTATATACTATACAATTTTATTGCTTCTTATAGTGTTATGATAAGCAAAAACTTTATCTGGAAACATAGGCATAACTTTTCACTTAAATAAAAAAAAGTCGAGATGATTTCTATTAAAAATATGTAGGTTTGTAAAAATTAATTCGTTTTATGAGAGTCATTTGTTCTTCCCTACTTCTTATACTGTTATTTAACTGCTCAAACACCCAAAAAAGCCCCTCAAAACTTATCGATTTTGTACCAAATAACACGTCTATGGTTTTGAAGACCTCAAATCTTGAGAGTTTAAAAAGTAGCATCAACAATAGCGATTTTTTACAGAAATTTTCTAAAACCCATTCGTACAAAAACTTAGAAAACACTTTAGACCACTTAGCATATTTAAAACCTGTTAATGATATATTAATTTGTTTTTCGAAAAATTCGAAAGACAGTTTACAATATTCGATCATAACAAAATATCATCAACAATTATTTGAAACCGATTCTCTACCAAACTATGTAGAAGAAACCCTTTCTTATAAAAACAAAAAAATCACAAGATCTACATTAAACAACAATACATTTTATAGTGCCATTGCAGATAGTATCTTTTTCGCCTCTTCGTCAAAAAGCGCTGTTGATGACTTCTTTACTAGCAAAACTAAAGATCCAGAACTAGAAAAAATCTATAATATAACTGGTGACGATAAAACTTTCTCGGCTATTATAGCACCTGATAATACATTTTTAAAGTCATTTTTTATTGAAGATTCCATTTCTTTCAAAACATTTACTAATTATATAGGTACCGATATAAGCATCAATCAAGATGAAATTCTTTTTAATGGCATCACTAAAGCAGTAGATTCTTCGGAAAGCTTCATTAATATCTTTAAAAATACCACCCCTCAAGAAAATCAAACGCACCATATCACACCTTCTAATAGTGACGGCTATATGAGCTTTACTTTCAATGACTATAAAACATTCGAAATCAATTTGGCCAAATTCAATAGTAAAGATTCCATAGCCCACTCAACTATACTTTTTAATGATATTGTTGAGATTGGGGTTATTTATCAAGGAAAAGATCATGCTATTGCATTAAATTCTACCGATATTATTGCTACCAAAGATGCTCTTTTAAGCGAACAAAACAAATTGGGGTTATATAGAGGTATTGATATTTTTAGTTTTAGTCGCCCTCAACTATTCACTAAAACATTTGCACCACTTATATCGTTTAACAATGCCAATAGATACTGTATTTTAGATGATTTTTTCGTATTTGCTGGTAATACTGAAATACTTCAAAATATTATTGCCAACTACCAAAATAAAACGACACTAAACGAAAAAACCTATTTTCAAGATATAAAAAAACATCTAAGCGATGCTTCATCGTTAATGCATGTGATCGATCCGGTATCTTTAAAAGCTGTTATAAACAAAAATCTTAAAGACAACTCTGACTATAATATAAAAGGCTACAACGCATCTGCATTACAATTTATTTATGAGACTAATTTTGCACATGTAAATGGTATTATAAAAAAGAGCAAATCGAGAGCCTTACAAAATTCGGTGTCCGAAGAACTAAATATTAAATTGGATACCGACTTATTAACCAATCCTCAATTTGTAAAAAACCATATTACCAAACAAAAAGAAATTGTTGTTCAAGACATAAACAACCATTTATATTTAATTTCCAATAAAGGAAAAATTCTTTGGAAAAAACAAGTACAAGGCCCTATAATCGGTACTATTGAGCAAATTGACATTTATAAAAACGGACGATTACAATTAACTTTCGCTACGCCTAACAGAGTCTATGTTATTGACAGAAATGGAAATAATGTCGGGCCTTTTCCTATTAAATTCAACTCTGCAATCACCCAACCTTTAGCTGTTTATGATTATGATAAAAACAAAAATTACAGATTATTAATTACACAGAGCAAAAATGTTTCGATGTACAATGTAAAAGCACAAACTGTAAGCGGATTTACCTTCAAATCTGCAAATAACACAATTATATGCCAGCCAAGGCACTTTAGAATTGGCAGTAAAGATTATATTGTATTTAAAACGCAAAACAAGCTTTATATTTTAGATAGAACTGGCAAAACCAGAGTCAAACCAAAGACTTCAAGCTCATACTCCAATCAGCCTATCTTTCTATATAATAATCTTTTTACCACTACAACTTCTGATGGAAATTTAATAACTATTGATTCCAAAGGGCATACATCTATTAAAAATTTAAACCTATCGGAAAAGCATTATTTAGAAACTTCAAGTAAAACACTTGTGGTATTGGATGAAAATAAATTGTCTATCAAAAACAAGACTGTAGAAATTGATTATGGCGATTACTCTATGCCACATCTATTCTATATTAATGATAAAATTTATGTCGCAATCACAGATATGCAGTCCCAGAAAATTTACCTTTACGATAGTCAGACAAAATTGTTGCCTAACTTTCCAGTGTATGGAAATTCACCCATAATATTAGACAATATTGACAAAGATAAGAACCTTGAATTTGTGAGCAAAGGAGAAAATAATTCTATCATTTTATATCAAATTAATTAATCCGTAGCCAAATTCCTAAACCATTTAAATATATACATATAAATCTCATAATTTTTTTGTATATGAAAAACTAATTTCTATCTTTAAGGCTGCTATTAATCAATTATTTACAATAAAAAATTCAATCTATTTTATGATTTTTCTTAAAATAATAATTTATTGATGATGAAAATTTAATCAATAGGTTACATCCTATTTGATATATTTAAAATATAATGATAACCAAATCTGAAGTCCCCAGGTCTTGAACGTCAAAGCTTTGCTTTGGCGTTCTTTTTTATACATCATACCATTTAATATACAGCAAAAAGCGTTTTATTTTACTAATAATTTTAAAAACAAAGCATGGTATAATTCTAATTATTTTAATAGTATTGCATACTTAATACGCAATGCATGATCTCAAGAAAAAACGCCTCAATTTCAAAATTCATTATCCATAAAGTTGGAAATAAGTTTAACGATACTAAAAATGCTTTTTCTGAGAATACGGTCGATTTTGACGAAGCCAGTTACGACTTAATGCTTCCTTTTTTACTTCGCCCCTTTGGTAGTGTGGTGCAAAGTTATCGTTTTAACCACCATGCCAATATTTCTTTAAACGAGATTAATAGTTATTGCACACAATTATTTAATGATGAAGATGCTTTCATAGATGTTTCTAAACATATTGTAACCCATTTATTCGAGCAATCTACTTCATCCAATATAAAAACGGGGGATGTTCTAGTGGTTATGTTCGAAGGTATTGAATATCGAGACATGACCACCAATGCTATTGGTATTTTCAAAATAGAAAGCAAGGTTAATTTCTTTCAAACTTATTTAGAGAATAAAAGTTATGATGTGCTGGTGCAAAACGGAATTAGTTCTAAAAAAGTAGACAAGGGCTGTTTAATTTTGAATCAAAGTGATACCGAGGGCCATATTATTTTAAGTGTAGATAACAACAGCTATGATGCGCTTTACTGGACAAACCAGTTTTTAAACATCAAATATGCTGATGATGCCAACAACCACACACAACAATATATTGAGCTTTGCAAAGAATTCTCAACCGAAATTTTAAAAACCAATTATGGTGCACAAGAACAAAATACTTTTTTAGCTAAAACCATCGATTTTTTTAAAGAAAACGAGGTCGTAAATGTAGAACATTTTAAAGAGGATATTTTTGAAGAAGAGAAACTAATAAGGCAATTTGAAGATTATAAAAAAGAATATGAGGGTGAACAAAATCTCGTTATCAGAAACCAATTTGATGTTGCGGAACGTGTTGTAAACAAAGAAAAGAAAAAAATCAAAACTGATATTAAACTGGATACCAACATACAGATAAAACTGGATATTGATGCTCCCGATGCCTCGGCAGAATATTTAGAACGCGGTTATGATGATGAGAAAAAAATGCACTATTACAAGGTGTTTTTTAATGCTGAGGATTAAACTTTAAGTTTACTTATTCTTTTACAATTATTTAGTAAGACTTAACGCAACCCTTTATATATTTTCCCATCTTAAGTATGATATGAAATTTTAAATGTTTGTCTGTTAATTCAGATGCGCCTAAAAAACAAAATCATGCCCCCAAAATCATTACTTACCCAATTTATAATTATTACTGTTTTTGGCATTTTTGCTTCATGCACACATGAAGACATTACTGCGAATCCTACCACGTCATTTGAATACCAAACACACGTAATTAAATTAAGTGATCTTGACAAGTACCCTATTACACCAATTTTAGAAGGAACGATAGAGGGAAAATTTATTTCTTCATCAGAGAAAATATCAATAGATCCCCAAACAGGAACCATTGATCTGTTGACAACTTATAAGAAACTGAAATTAGAAGATAGTGACACTTTCTCCTTTCATGTAAAATATATGAGCGATGAACATAACCTACATACTTTTCCTGTATCCTTAAGGTGCTTTGCTAATGTAAATAGTATACCAGCTAAGATATTAAACAAATCTAATCATACTGTACAAACAAATTCACTTAGTGAAGGTGAAGAAGAGCCACTTGTTGCCATGCCATAGTTAAGCAGCTATTTTGAAAAAAGGCCATTTACTAACCGAATAAAGAAAGTCAACATATATCGATGATAAATCATTGTATACTGGTTTATAAAGAAGGTAAAAAATGCATAATTCCTTTAATTCAAAGTAAATCAAATCTCAAAAGAACACACAATATATATGACACTTAAACACTTGCCTTTTTTAAGTACAATCATTTTAACCTTATTAACTTCTGCCTGTAGCAAAGATGAAAATTCTAATAAAGAAAATCCAGAGACTTCAATTCCTTTTAATGAAATAATTACCATACCAGTAGTTGTACATGTTGTTAATTATATACCAGACCCGTTCACTATTAGTGATGAAAAAATCCAATCGCAAATTGATGTACTAAATCAAGATTTTAGAAAGAAGAATCCCGATTATGTAAAAACGCCCGATGAGTTTATTAATCTTGTAGCCGATGTAGGTATTGAGTTTTCTTTGGCAACTATCGATCCAGAAGGCAACCCAACAACAGGAATAATAAGAACAAAGAGTCATGTAACAGGTTTCGATGGTATTAATCAAATAGAAAACACACCAATAGAAGACCTTAAATTATTTTTTACCGATAAAGGCGGACAAGATGCATGGCCCAGAGATAAATATTTAAATATCTGGATTGCCGATTTGAGCGATCGTAATGGCAATGTAACATTGGGCGGTTATGCTCAATTCCCAGATGTTGACCCAAGAATGGATGGCGTAATAATTGACCCGAGAGTATTTGGAACCTTACCCCCATTAATACCTAAACACCAATTAGGCAGAACAGCTACCCATGAAATTGGACATTGGTTAAACTTATTGCATATTTATGGCGAAAACGGACATTGTGAAAATGGCGATTTGATCGATGATACCCCTGATCAAAAATCTCAATATCTAGGAAATCCAACCTATCCTCAAAATTCTTGTAATAGTAACGATATGTTTATGAACTTTATGGACAGGGTCAATGATGAATCTATGCATATATTCACAATAGGCCAAAAAAGAAGAATGCGCGACCTTTTTAATCCTGGGGGTTTAAGAAGAAAATTATATCTCAATAGCAAGGACTAGCTTGAATGCTTTAACTCAAAACACCTAATACTGAACGCAACTTATTGGATAATTTTGTATCTATAAAATAGTTTACACTCAAACAAAAGCTCCCATGAAAAAGATATTTTTACCAGTACTTCTTTTGTTACTTATAATTTCATCATGCAAAAATGACGATGATAATTCCAACACCACATGCAACGTTTCTAACCCTGTTGAAGATTTGACTTGGTTAAAGGAAATTATTGAAGATTTTAAACAATCAACCCTAGTCGATGAATCTTACGTTTACAAAGCTACATATGAGGGAAAAACTGTATTCATAATAGGTAACTGCTGTGCAACATGTAACAGCTTAACGCTCGTAGCTTATTGCAATGGAGATTTTGTATTTAATTTAGATAACAAAAACGATAAGGATGCCTATAATAACTTCCTAGCATCTTATGAAGGTCATTTAATATGGTCTTCTCCTAATTTTGTCTGCAATAATTGATACCTTTGGTTAAGAAAAGAATTCAGCTTCAAAGAGAATTTCAAAATGTTTTAGTAATTTTTCTTTTACTTCTTCCGCAGACACTTCTTTTTTACCAAGCTCTACGTTTAAAGAGGTTACCGCTTTTCCACGAATACCACAAGGAATAATATTATCAAAATACCCCAAATCGGCATTGACATTTAACGCAAAACCATGCATGGTTACCCAACGGCTTGCCCGAACACCCATGGCACAAATCTTGCGGGCAAAAGGCGTATCCACATCTAACCAAACACCTGTTTCTCCTTTGCTGCGTTCGGCTTTTAAGCCATATTCTGCCAAGGTTAAAATAATCATTTCCTCCAAAAACCGAAGGTATTTATGAATGTCTGTAAAAAAGTTTTCCAAGTCTAAAATAGGATAGCCCACTACTTGCCCTGGCCCGTGATATGTAATATCACCGCCACGGTTAATTTTATAAAAAGTTGCGCCTTTTTTGGTAAGCTGTTCTTCATTTAAAAGCAGATTAGACAAATCGCCACTTTTCCCCAAAGTATACACATGTGGATGCTCTACAAACAAAAAATGATTCTTGGTTTGTAAACCAGCTTCCTCTCGCCTATTCTTAATCTTGGTATCTACAATGGCTTTAAACAAAGTTTCCTGATAATCCCAGGTTTCTTTGTAATCCTTAAAACCTAAATCTTGCAGCGCAATTTGTTTATTCAAAATACTAATCCTCTAATACAACCTCTACATTTAAAGCTTCAGGATTCGATATATATTCCATAAAACCGAATTCCACTGTAAAGCTTTTTCTATCACTACTAAACATGGCCTTTTCGTTTGATACTGATTTAATTGGTTTAGGAAAATGGTAGTTTAACTTATACATTGAAGACCCAAACATTACTGCCATCTCTCCTAAACTATCTGTCACTTTTTTATAAGCCTCTTTATCAATTACTTTAGCAACACGTTTAAATATTTTTCCATCATAATTATAATCGAGCTCAGTAGTTCCTTGTTGTCCTAAAGCAGAAAATGGATTTGCAGGGCTATTCGTAGACTGGGCTCCACTCTTTCCTTTTTCCATATCCCCAAAACTGTTCATGGCTTTAAACATATCTTGGAGTTCGCTCACTTCTTTAAAATCTGTAAACATATCAAACTTCATTTCAGAAGTTTTCGGATTCATTACCATATGCATACTAAATGGCTCTAAATTCTTTAATTTCAATTGTTCTTCTTCAGACAATTGAGAAATACTATCGCGTTTTGCATCAAATATTTCTTTAAAACTAAAAGTTGAATCGATGGCTTCCTCTTTTGTTTCTGTCATTTTATCCCCAGCCATTTGCATAAGTTGTGTCCCATCAAAAGAAAATTCCATCCTACCAGAACCATCGTCATTTATATAGATATTTTCAGAAAACTGACAACTAGTAAAACTTATAGAAATAACTAATACGATTAGGGTGTAAAATCTGTTCATGTAATTAAATTTTGGGTTTTATTTAAAAAGCAAAGATACGTTTTTATCTGTTAGGGTTATTAATGATAACAAGTGCAGCGATAACACCTGGCACCCAACCACAAAGCCATAACAAAAAGACAATAAAAATAGAGCCACAACCTTTATCGATAACTGCTAAAGGCGGACAAATAATAGACAGTAAAACTCTCCAAAAACTCATAAGTTGATTTAATTTTAATGCTGATATACTGAAACAAGTTCGCCATATAAAAATACAGCAAAGATTGATGATTAATTATTTGACGTCATAGTTTTTATTTTGTTACAGTTTATTTTCTCTATAGCAAAGAAATCCGTTTGCCTTTACATCACAAACACAAATTGCTTCAGATAGTCTTTCTCTAGTAATTACGGTAAAAAAATCATAAATCAATAATCGTAAATCGTAAATCAAATGATTATCTTTGTGCCTTTAAAATTCACACAGTATTTAGACATGTCGCAATTATCAGAGCAAGAGCTTGTAAGAAGAGAAAAACTAACAAAATTACGTGCATTAGGTATTAATCCGTATCCAGCAGATTTATACCCAGTAAACCATACCTCAAAACAGGTTAAAGATAAATTTGAAACTGGCAAGCAGGTTATTATTGCTGGCAGGTTAATGATGATAAAGGTACAAGGAAAAGCTAGTTTTGCACAATTACAAGATGCGGAAGGCAAAATACAAGTCTATTTTAACCGTGATGAGATTTGTCCTGGAGATGACAAAGAAAAATACAATGAGGTTTTTAAGAAACTTATCGATTTTGGTGATTTTGTTGGTATAGAAGGTGAACTATTCACAACACAAGTAGGTGAAAAAACGGTGAAAGTCAAAGATTTCACTTTGCTAAGCAAAGCCTTAAAACCACTACCATTACCTAAAGAAAAAGATGGTGTGGTGTATGATGCTTTTACAGACCCCGAGCAACGTTACAGACAACGTTATGCGGATTTGGTCGTGAACCCACAAGTAAAAGATGTATTTGTGAAGCGTACCAAATTGTTTAATGCCATGCGTCAGTTTTTTAATGACTCTGGTTATTTTGAAGTTGAAACACCTGTATTGCAACCAATTCCTGGTGGTGCAGCTGCGCGTCCTTTTATAACACACCACAATGCTTTAGATATTCCGTTGTATATGCGAATTGCTAATGAGCTATATTTAAAGCGATTGATTGTTGGTGGTTTTGATGGCGTATACGAGTTTTCTAAAAACTTTAGAAACGAAGGTATGGACAGAACACATAATCCTGAGTTCACTGCCATGGAAATTTATGTGGCTTACAAGGATTATAATTGGATGATGGACTTTTGCGAGCGTTTATTGGAACATTGTGCTATTGCCGTAAACGGAACGACTAAAGTGACTTTTGGCGAACATGAAATAGATTTCAAAGCACCTTATGCACGTGTTACTATGGCCGATTCCATCAAACACTTCACAGGATTCGATATTACCGGAAAAACAGAAGATGCCATTAGGCAAGCTGCAAAAGACTTAGGCGTTGAAGTAGACGACACTATGGGCAAAGGGAAATTGATAGATGAAATTTTTGGAGAGAAATGTGAGGGCAACTATATACAGCCTACCTATATAACAGACTATCCAAAAGAAATGAGTCCGTTATGTAAAGAGCATCGAGAAAATCCTGATTTAACAGAACGCTTTGAGTTAATGGTTTGCGGTAAAGAAATTGCTAATGCTTATTCTGAACTCAATGATCCTATTGATCAACGTGAACGTTTTGAACATCAACTTAAATTGGCTGCCAAAGGAGATGATGAAGCTACCGAATTTATTGACCATGATTTTTTACGTGCTTTAGAATATGGTATGCCTCCAACTTCTGGAATGGGTATTGGTATGGATCGACTGATTATGTTTTTAACCAACAACCAATCAATACAAGAGGTTTTATTCTTCCCACAAATGCGACCTGAGAAGAAAGCACCAGCCATAAGCGAAGAAGGCAAAGCGCTTTTAGATTTATTGAAAAAAGCTGAACGCATCCTTCTTAACGACCTTAAGTCACAATCCGGCTTATCAAATAAAAAATGGGACAAAACCATTAAAGAACTGACAAAAAACAGTTTAGCTAAAGTTGAGAAGACCGATGAAGGCTTATTTGTTGAGACAAGTTAACAGATAAATTAAATGTATAAAAAAGGCCAGTAATTTTATATTACTGGCTTTTTTACTAACTAAACTAACTTAAACAATTAACTAAATATGATTCAACCCATTGACTTACTGGGTAAGATTTTTTTGTATCAAAATGTGCCGCGGTTTCTTCAATTCCACAAACTTCTTTATTACTAATTAGCTCCTCTATTGAGAATATTCATTGAATTTTACACTAAAACAGACTCAGAATAAAAACTAATTTTATTACAATAATTAAATTGACCCTGCAAAACTGGCACGTTTTTTCGAAGTATTTATACGGGTTTAGAAACTTTTAACACAGTAAATTCATCTTTTATGTTTTATTTAAGAAACCAAGATAGAAATGTTAATTTTTTAAGATTCTTTACGCTCAATAAAAGCAGGATATCCCTATTTGAGAATCAATAAAAAATGAAATTCGAAGCGATTTAAACGCCTTAAATTTTATAAAATCTGGTTCATGCTTTTTAAAAAAGCTTCGTGGTGTATTAAATCGTTATGAGTTCCGCCTTCTACAGTTATAAAAGTGGTTAGAGACGCGGGGGCTGCTTCGTATAAGCTTCTTCCAGATTTATAAGGCACTACTTGATCGTTTGTTCCATGTAATATTGATATTGGACAACCTACCTTAGTTATAAATTGATAACTAGGCAATTTATATTTTAAAATATATTTTACGGGAAAGACAGGAAATCTGGATTTTGCTATATCGGTCATACTATGATACGGTGTTTCCAATATTAGTTGTTTCGGTCTATTTCTTGAAGCAACATAAGTTGCTATTCCAGTGCCTAGAGATCTTCCGTAAATTATTATATCATTTTCTGAATAGTACTGTTTTAAATAATTATAACAATATTCAGCATCTTTATACAAAGCCTTCTCACTTAACTTACCAGTACTTTTTCCAAACGTTCTATAATCCATCACCAAAACATCATATTGCTTCTTAACAAAAAACTCCGTAATAAGCCCCCAGCGTGAAAGGTCGCCAGCATTTCCATGAAAATATAATATAACTCCTTTAGGGTTTTCGGCTTTAAAATGAATGGCATTGACAATGGTATTCTCTTCTGTCTCTAAATACAACTCTTCAAAAGGGTATGAAAACTCGAACTTGAAATCCTGAGGTAAAACCGTAGGGTGGAATAACATTTTTTCTTGCAAAAAATACAGTAATGCACCAATCATAACATATAAGCTTATTAAAACAACACCAGCTTTTCTAAGCCTTAGTCTTACTTTTTTTCGATGTGTGTTTAACATGGATACTGGTAGTTGATAAATCTATGTTCTCTGGAGCTTTGTTTAAAATTTCATGAATCATTTCATGGTATGATTCGAAATTATTTAAGTTCTTATGTCCGCCACCAATTACAGTATGCAGCCTAGTAAGCTTAGGGTTTACCCTGGATAATCTAACACTTGTTTTATAAGGAATAAGCTTATCGTTTGTACCATGTATAATATGTATTGGGCATTGCACATATTTTAGCCATTTATAAGTTGGCAATGGATATTTTAACAAAACCGATAAGGGCATAAATGGCGCATAACGCGCTGTTACTCTAGTCAAACTATAATAAGGAGCATCCAGAATAAGCATTTTAGGGTGATTCATCGAGGCTAGTTTGGCAGCAAAGCCAGACCCTAAGGATCTCCCATAAAGAATGATTCTATTCTCGGTTGTAAGTTCTTTTATCTTATTATAAACTACCTGCAAATCCCGTTTAATAGCTTTTTGCGAACGCCTTCCCGTACTTTTTCCAAAACCACGGTAGTCTACCATTAAGACATTATAACCATGTCGGGTAAAATCGACTGCAAATTTGCCCCAACCTTTGATACTTTTAGAGTTTCCTTTTAGGTACAAGACCACTCCTTTACTTTCCCCTTTAGGAAAAAACCGAACACCATTAATAATCGCACCATCTCTTGTTTCTAAATTATATTCTTTAAATTCTTGGTTTTCATAATTAAATTGAAAATCCTCAGGAAGCCTTTCTGGTTTAAACAGCATATAATCCTGTAGGTAATACAAAACAATGCTAATGGTAACATAAGCAACCAAAACAAGTATCGCAATATTTAACCAATTAGGCATTTTAAAAAGCGTTAGAATACTAAGATACAATAAATGAAATACATTCTAATTAAACCGTTCACCCCTTTACAAGTCTAATCTTAAAATAATTTTAACACTATATTATTTAATTTGTCGTTATATTTAATAACCCGAAACCCTCATTAACACACATCAATGATTAAAAAACTTGCCCTATCCATTGTACTCATTGCGCTTCTCTCTTTTACTGGTTTTAACAACTTCAGAAAATTGGTACTGGAAAAACTTGAAGCTAGAACGAATGATTATCCCGAAAAAGTATATGTTCAAACAGATAAACCTTTTTATGCTACAGATGATGATATTTGGTATACAGCTTATTTGGTCAATGGAATTACACATAAAAGATCTGATAAAAGTCGAGTTATTTATGTCGAACTAATTAATGATAAAGACAGTATACTAATAAAAAAACAACTTTACACCAACGATGTAAGTGTTGCTGGAGATTTTAAATTAAAGAAAGGGATGGTTCCGGGAAACTATATGCTTAGAGCCTATACCAACTATATGAGAAATGAAAATCCAGATTACTTTTTTCAGAAGCAAATTCCTATTTGGAATATAAATAAAAATGATAGCTTAGGTATTTCACAAAAAAATTCAAGTATAACGCCCGCAAAAAAAATTAAAACAACTTCGCTTCCTGAAATTAATTTTTACCCTGAAGGTGGTTATTTAATTAACGGAATAGCTTCTAAAGTAGGTATAAAAGTTATAGATAAACACAAAAAAAATATCCTTGTTCAAGGGTACATTAAAGATTCCAACAATCATATAGTTAGTAAATTTAAAACCTTAAAATTTGGTTTGGGCGTTATAACACTGCTACCAGAAGCTAATAAAACGTACCATGCAAGTATCATTATTAACAACGAAGAAGTTAAATACCCTTTACCAAAAGCCTTGCCTAACGGCTATAATTTAAACGTCGCAAATCATGGCAATGAAATTGTTTTAAAAGTATCGTCAAACAATACTATTGGTTTAAAAAACTCTTTTTTAATTGCACACCAAAGAGGGCGTTTAATTTTTGAAAGACTGGAAACAAAAAACACCAATTCATCTTTAATTAGATTAAAAACCACTACTTTAACTGACGGTGTCGCTAATTTTACATTATTTGACAGTAATGGCAAACCTGTTTGCGAACGCTTAGTCTATATAGATAATCCAGATAATGGTGTTGTGGCCAATGTTAGTATAGATAACAAAACTCCTAAAACCAGAGATAAAATTTCGATACTATTAGATTTAAGGGATAAATCAGGAAACAATGTCTCAGGCAACTTATCTATGTCTATAACAGATATTGGTGCTATTGGTCAAAATACTGAAAATAAAAATATAAAAACTTATTTTTTATTGAACTCAGATTTAAGAGGGCATATTGATAACCCTAATTATTTCTTCGAAAAAGAAAACGATATCAAAAGACGTTATTTACTGGATTTGCTTATGATGACTCATGGTTGGAGACGTTTTACCTGGAATGGTATTTTATATGGTACAAAAAAAACAAAAACATTTTCCCCTGAAAAAGGAATTTTTATTACTGGACATACAACTGCCTTAAAAGGAGACAAACAACAGATACCTACTGCGACGCGACTTACATTTATGAGCACTACTTATCAGGAAAAAAAGCAAACAAACAAAAATGGCATATTTAAATACGGACCTTATGTTTTTAATGACACATTAAGTACCATTATTGAAGCTCGGGTGAAAGACTTTAAATCTGATGATGAAAGAAAAAATAGATTTGTTTCCATTCATTTAGATGATAATTTTTATGAAAGTCCAAAAGTTACCAGAAATACTTTTTTTAAGCCTACCTCAATTGATACCATAAAAATAGCAAGCTTTATTGAGCAAGCACAACGTATTTCCGAGATTAATACAGAGTTTATAGAATCAAGACGAATTCTTGATGAGGTCGTTATTACTGCTCAAAAAAAATCTGAAGCAGAAAAAAGAAGAGAGACTTTGAATGCAAGGACCGATTATGGTTTTCCTTCTAACAGAATAGATATGAAAGATTTTGAAAATGTTGAATTTTTAACTGTTTTAGATTTGCTTAATACTCTTCCAGGTGTCAATGCCTTTAATAATTCTATCTCAATAAGAAACCAAGGCACCCCAAGCATTTTTTTAGATGGTTTTAGAGTACAGCTAGAAGACATTCTCTATTTAAGAGGTATTGATGTTGAGTTTATAGATGTATTAAAAGGTGCCAACGCGGCATTTTATAGCAATAGTGCCAATGGTGTTATAGCTATTTATTCTCGAACTGGTGCCAACTTTAGATCAAGAAATATAAAACGCAAACCAGGAATTATAGATTTTACAGCTATTGGTTTTTATACTGCCAGAGAATTTTATGCCCCCGATCATATAAATAGTTCTGGGGAAGCCTTAAAACAAGATATTAGAACAACTTTACATTGGGAACCCAAAATAATGCTTACAGACGATGCCAATAAAGCTGAAATCTCATTTTTTACAAGTGATTCCAAAAGCAACTATGCTATCAAGATAGAAGGTATAACAAATACTGGTGATCCGGTATATCATTTATCTACATTTCAAGTAGACTGATAAATGACTCTAATTGACAAATACAGTCCTTTGTTTGCTGAGTACAATAATATAACCTGCGTTATTAAATAGGCTTTTTGCGTTTTTTGAATTGATTTTCTTTTAATTTATGAGCGTTAAAAAAATTTCTTGAAAAGGATCTCTATTAACCACAGTGTAATAAAACAAAGCACCTAACCACCCATGAAATAATCCCATCGCATATATGTTTTTCACTTTTAAATATATATACCCATAAAATAATGCTAGGATAAAAGTCCCGATCATTAACCATATAGACGGAAAATGAACTATCGAAAATAAGATAGCCGTTATAAAGATTATAAAGCCTTTTCCTAGTTTTTTATCATTTAAATTTCCAGCAATTAAACCAATAATCAAAAATTGTTGTACACTGCCCCAAATAGGGTATGTAATTAAAAGTGGTAAAATATGCCATGTTAGATTTATAGTATTTTGATAATAACCTATTCCAAGAAACAACAAGATTGAAATAATCCCAAAAGGCAACATTAATTTTAAAGCTCTTTTAAAATTATCGGTTCTAAACCCCCAATACTTAATAACATCTTTTTCTCTTTTATATCTAACATATACATACAAACCCCATAATAAGATTGCAAAAGTAACATAGAGTAATCTCCAATCAAGGTAGTCCATAAAAATAAACTTCCCAATAGCTGTTAAAACAACGCCCAATATTTCTATGAGTCTTGTTTTATTTGAAATGGGTCTTTTTAATTTAGTTTCAGAAAACTCTATTAAATCCTTAGTAAGATTCTGTTTCATTTTTAAAATTAATTTATATGAGTCTAACCCTATCATTATGTTAAAACCCCGTAGCATTTAACTACGGGGCTTGGGGTTATCTAAATTAACCAACCATCAAAACAACCCTTTGATTTTTGTTTTGACTAACATATCTAAATTTATTTATTATTTCTTATTTTTCGTCACCTATAGTCCTATCTATATACTGTACATCCCTGGTATTCTTCTGCACTGCTATGGCTGCAAACAGGCTTAATAGAAATGACATACTATAGAATCCTTTTTCACTTAAAAGTAAATCGGCATTCCAAAGACCGATTATTAGCAGCACAATAGAAGTTATTGTAGTGAACCAACTAATGCTATAATAAATATCGGTAACAGGAATATCTTCCAATTTATCTCGTACTGCTTTTTGAACAGATATTACAGAGAATAACCCAAAAAGAAGAATTGTAAAATAGTACCCTTTCTCATTTAATAACATTTCGGCATTCCATAAACCAATACAGTAAGATGTAATTCCTACGAGTAGTGCAGACCAAGAAGCACCAATAAAAGCTGCTGTTGGTTTTTGATTGTAAACTTTCTTTTCCTTTTTAATTTTTGTTTCTTTCGATTTTTCTTCTACTGAAACAGATGTTTGATAATTCATAATTATTGTTTTAATGATTTGATTACAAGGCAAAATTGCAATACTTAACTAGTATACGAAACACAATATTTCAATAAAACTGACGATATAATATGATCAATCATATGAAAACATATATATTTAACAGTATTAAATAAAAATAAACTGACGATTTAATGACTAATTTAAATGATATAATTTCTACTTTTTCTTCTGAAGACCGACAGCGATTTATCTCATATTTAGACAAAAAAAACAAACGCAACGACACTAAGAATATTCAGTTATTCAACTACCTATTAAATAACAAGTTAAATTCTAACGAGATCTGCCTCAAACTCTATGGAAGTCTAAAAAAAGATGCATACCACGCCTTAAGAAAACGCTTGTACCAATCTATCATTGACTTCATTGCAAATAACAGCATCCAGGAAGAAAATTCGATAGACATGCAAATTATTAAGTACATACTAGCATCAAGATCGTTCCTCCAACACAAACAATACCAAGTTGCCTATAAAATTTTGGACAAAGCCGAGTTATTAGCTTCTGAACACTACCTGTTTCCTCTTCTCAATGAAATTTATCATACTAAAATTCAATATGCGCATACAGCCCCTTCCATTTCAATTGATGAGCTTACCATAAAATTTAAGGAGAACCAAAAGAATCATCAACTAGAAGACCAACTCAATATTGTTTATGCAAAAATCAAACACATCTTAAACAATATCAGTTATAAAGGCGATATTGTCGATTTTCAAACGGTACTAAACCAAACCTTGCAAGAGCATAATATTAGTTTTAACGACTCTATGTCTTTTAAATCCTTATACCAATTAGCAACCATTGTTAGTATTTCAGCTTTTGTAACTAAAGATTATTTAAAAATAGAACCTTTTTTAATAAACACTTACCATGTTATAAACACACATAAAAACAAGGAAAAACAACTCTTTTACCACATACAAATCATATACTTAATAGCTAATACGTTATTCAGGAATAAAAAATTTAATGAGTCTTTCCGTTATTTGAAACTTATGCACAAGCACATGCTTTTAAAGCAAAAGAAACACTACAACACTTATAAGCTAAAATACCACTTACTAACTGCTCTCAATCATAACTATTCCAACAGACAAAAAACAGCTATAGAAATACTAGAGCCCCTCATAACCAATAAACACCCTGACACTGAATCGTTATTAGACATCCACTTAAGCCTTATTATGTTTTATTTTCAAAAAGGTGATTTAAAAAAAGCACATACACTTTTTTCTAAATTTTATCACACAGACCAATGGTATACTGAAAAAGCTGGAAAAGAATGGGTCATAAAAAAGAGTTTAATAGAAATCCTTCTTCATATTGAGCTTAATAATATTGATTTGGTAGAGTCTCGACTGCTTAGTTTTAAAAGAAATTATTACGATTATCTAAAAAGCATTGACCAACAACGTGTTATCACCTATTTAAACTTTATCGAATCTTATTACAAAACTCCAGAAGCAATAACTTCAAACGAATTTAAAAATACCGTGGAGCAATCTTTCAATTGGGTTGACATCCATAAAAAAGACATTTTCGTAATCAGTTTCTACAGTTGGCTGAAAGGTAAGATGAATAATCAAGACTTATACACAACCACTTTAAATTTAATAGCACAGGCACAACAAGAATTAACAAATACATAACAATTCATTATTTAAACTTTAATTATTTTTATTTGATGCTAAAAAAAAGGCTTTTTATTGTTTTTGCTATCTGCAATCTTTTTGTTTTTTCTCAACAAAAAGATAGCCTATCAATAAAAAACGGCATTGAAAACCCCAGTCTTTTAACCACACACCATTTTGGGATTTTTAGCTCTAGAATCAACTCGAACTTCAAGCTCAGACCTCCGAAAAAACCAACACTTTCTATAAACTCTACTAGCGGCAACAACTTTCACCCTTTCGTCGAGGCTTACTTTCCGAAAGACCCAGTGGCAAGAGAAGCGCAAAGTAAACTTATTTGGTATGAGAGAGATTTTACTTTTATAGATCAACTAATAACTCCTGCCGATTATTTAAACATTGTTATTGATGCAGTTATAAAAGAATTCAGACTAGGCATCAACATTCCACTAAATAAAAAAAATGAGCTAGGGATCACACTACGCTCTTATTTAATAGGCAAAGGGAAGCATCCTTTTTCTTTTTTTACTAGCGACGAAAGTATTGAATGGTTTCACAGTAATATATCTGGCGGAGAAGACCCTTTTGGAAGGCGCTACTATGGGTTAAATCAAGTTAATTTTAAATATCTGGATAGAAACGGCAACACACTTGAATTAAATAACAATGATTTTTTTATAGGAGGTATCGAATTCAATTATTTTTACTACCCAACGTTTTCAATAAATAAAACCCAAAAAATATTTATCAATTTTGGAGGCCATTTAGGCATTAACACTTCCAGATTTAATTCCTCTCTAGACTTTGGCCTTTCCGTAAATGCTATTAAAAAAATACCGTTAAAAAACAACTACGAATTTAACTTTGGAACTGGAATGAATATTCTACACAAAAATCTTATCGATTTTAAAGAAGTTATCGATTTAGGTAATAATCCATTTTTAGCAACCATTGAAGGCAATCTCGAAATAGCCAGACACACCAAAAGAGGAAATTATAATTCACTAAGTATAAACTATCAGATTCAATCCCGTTATAACAAAAGAAAAGAAGCCGATTATTTTAGGTTATTGGGTAACTGGGAAGAAATAAACGGCGGTTGGCAACACGGTGTTACCACGCTATATAAAGCACAATCCAATTGGTCTTTTACCTACACTTATGGACGTCCTAAATACAAGTTTTCTTTATATTTCAAGGAAGATTTTTTAGTTAACAACGCGCCCGATTTCCAAACGGGCATCTCCTTAAAAATTCCTATATTAAAATAATCCTGGTACGACCACTACTGGGCGTAAACAAAGTAAAAAAATCCGCTTTAACTTATATTAAGTTCCTATTTACCCAAATACAACAACACTGTTAATATTTGGTTAAAATCAAAAAGTAATTTAAACCTTTTAAAAATAACCGAGTCCTACTGACAAATAATTTAAAAGGCATCAAAATGAGAAAACTAACAGTAATTGTTATAGCATTAATATCCATTCAAGCTATAGCCCAAACAGAAAGAAGAGACCGACCAGAAAGAGCTCAAAAAATGAATAATCTTTCTGCCGAAGAAATGGCTACTTTAAAAACAAAAAAAATGACTTTGTTTTTAGATTTGAATGAATCACAACAAATTGAGGTTCAAAAAATAAATCTAGAAAATGCTACTTTACGTAAAAAAATGATGGAAGAACGTAAAGCCAGAAGAGCCAATGGGACTTCCCAAAGACCAACTAAAGAGGAACGTCTTAAAATGGAAAATGCCAGATTAGATCATAAAATAGCTATGAAAGCTAAAATGAAAAAGATACTGGATAAAGATCAGTATGCTAGATGGGAAAAAGCACAGCTTAGAAAGGTATCCAAGAAAAATGGCAAAAAGAAAGGCATGAATAAAAAGAAATAAATTTAGTTTGTTGATTGATTTAGGACTAGTCAGTTTAATGATTAAAAGAGCATTTCAAAAATTTGAAAATGCTCTTTTTTATTTATTCAATCTTCTTTTGATGCTAAATAAGCCATATACAATATTTGACTATTCCTGGATATTCTTAGACATTTCGTATGCCTTGATAGTTGTGTAATATTTTGAAATCATATTTGGCTTCTCCCATTCTGGTAACGCCCCTTCTAAAAGGTATTTCAAATAGTTTTCCGTTACCTGGGCAAAATGAGCTTCATGTCCTATTTTAAACTTATCAGGAATATTAATTTTCCACAAGGTGTCGTTAACTTTTTCTGCTGAAACCCCTCTAAATTGGCTCCCAATCTTATTTATTACAGCCTCTTTTAACATTTCCCCATAGCTAGACCCTAAATTTGATTCTACATATAAAGTTGCCTTATAGTTTTCATCACTGCCTTGTCTTATGATTAAATTGCTTCTCGTACCTCGCATAATGCTATAATGCGTATCCCCTGTAGCTTCTGGAGCTTGATAATTCCAGACTACAGAAACTTTGGCATGTTTTCCACGAATTGTATAATTTATTTCGCCATTTGAATACACGTATAATTTACCATCTTTAATATCTTTATGCAAATAATCGGGAAATGCCGCAAGGCCAGTCACTTTTTGAAACTCGGTCAAAGTCATAATAGTGGGCCATCTTTTAGCTGAAAGGATTTCAATATCACCTGTATTTATAACTTGATCGGGAAAAACTTCCCATTGCACTAAATCAACTAAATGTGTGGTCACATCAACTATGCCCTCTCCCTCTTCGTCAACATCAAAAAACCAAGCAGGACGTACTAGAGGCTGACCACTTACATATTTAAAAAAGTGATGGACACTTTCTTTACTAATAGCAGGGTTTTCCTCTGTACCATTAACAATTTCCCCAAAAACTTCAGGGATTCTCGATAACATTTTTTGAATTTTAGTCGTTGATTCAAAACGCTCCGTCATAATATCATAAATCAACACGTCATTTTTCTCAGCTATCTCAAATGCCAACTTTAATTTCTTAAAACCTTTGGGTGTTATCACCAAAGGCTTATCGGCATAAACATTTAAACCTGCCTTTACAGCTTCCAAAATATAATCGATCTTCTTCGAGTTTTTCCCAGCAACAATCATAACATTACCAGGCTTCTGAGAAATCATTTCCCCCAAATAGTTTTCTCCTAATTTAGACTCAATTTTCCACTGGGATGGATTCTGTTCTCTGCTATTGTAAGATTCTATTTTGCTCAAAAAATCCTTTACCTCTGCACCTTTGGGCGCAAACAAATAAATAGTAGAATCTACCTGAGGATACATCACTTTATGCACCAAAGCTGCATGAAAGTGGCCAGGATCTAATGTCATTAACTTTACTTTGGCTTGCTCATGTTTTCTTTTTTGCTGTTTTTCTTCTTGCTTTTTTTGTCCGCAAGACATACAAAGACTTACAATAAATAGGAACAGCCCTAACTTCATCTGATTATTTTTTTTCATATAGGAATTTAAGACTTTATATAATTAGTTCCGTAAGGCTTACGTTGTTCACGAGTCAACATTGCGTTTGCCTCAACATCATTAACAAATACCTCCTTTTCCGGATCCCATTCCAATTTTCTATCCAATTGCATAGCAATGTCACTAATTAAGCAAACCACACATGCCTTATGCCCCTTTTCAATATCTGAAATTGGTTTTTTTCTACTCTTTATACAGTCTAACCAATTACCGTGTTGATCATTTATCCTTTCAAGGTGAATTTCATTATCCGCAATAATAGATTTGAGTATTTTTGGATCTGAAGCGTTTAAAGCCGCATTGCTTTTTTTCTGATCTACAGGATCTGAAGCTGATGCCGTATAGGAACCACGGGATACGAAAATCCAACCATCATCACCAATATACCTTATACCATTTTTATACCCTCCACTAGTATATACTGTTATATCATTCTCATATTGGTGCTTTACAAAAAAATCACCGTGCACATTCCATAAACCAGATTTAGGGAATTCCGCAAGTGCTTCCACAGAAATCGGACCTGATAATTCTGTATTCAGCCCCCAAGCAGCAGAGTCGTAATGATGTTGTCCCCAACCCGTAATCATGCCTGCCCCGTAGGCTCTTTGTCTTAACCAGCCTGGTCTACTGTAATCATTCTGAGGATGCACGCCTATTTCTGTATATGGCACAGCTGGAGTCGACCCCAACCACATATCAAAATTAAGGTTACTAGGAATAGGCATTTCTGGAGCTTCTGGTCCAGAAGGATCTCCTGGCAAGCCAATTTTTACTGTATGGATTTTACCAATACGCCCATTTCTAACCAATTCTGCTGCAATTCTAAACTGCGGCATGGCCCGTTGTTGCGTACCTATTTGAAGTATGACATTATTCTTTTTCACTGCTTCTCTTAATTGCTGACCTTCTTTTACCGTAAGTGAAGTCGGTTTTTGAAGGTAAATATCCTTACCAGCCATAGCGGCTTCTATAGCGGGTTGCGAATGCCAATGATCTGGAGTACTTATCATGACCGCATCAATATCCTTATTTAAAAGCATTTCTTGGTAGTTCTCATAGATTTTTGTATCCATATATTTAGCCTTACCTGTTTTTTTCTGGTAAGTTTCATCCACAAACGCCTTGGCTTTAGCAACTCGCTTAGAGTCGACATCACATACTGCTATAATTCGAGCCTCGTTAAAACGCATGGTATCATTAATATCATGACTTAATGCGATTCTTCCACAGCCAATTTGACCAATATTAATTTTATTACTAGGCGCATCTTTTCCCAATACATGAGCAGGAACAATTGAAGGAAAGCCTACTATTGCTGCAGTTCCCATAGCTGTTTTATTAATAAAATGTCTTCTTTTCATAATTTGAATAAAATTGATTTTATGCTTCTCTATTAATAATTTTCTAATATCAGGCATGATGCTAAAAGTTTTCTGAAATACCAAACACAAACAATATTAAGGAAAGTGTCAAAAAATATTTTAGTTGCCATATTGACAAATATATACGAATTAAATTAATTACGCAACCGATTGCATTAAACTTAAATTGACAAACAAACAAAACCTTTATTAATATCTACAAAAAGAGCTAAAAATAAAAAAAACATAAAAAAAAACTTAATTATTGAGTAATAAATCAAATTAGTTACGTAATATTATTGCGTAATTTTTAATTTTTTATGCAAAAAAAAGTTACCATTTACGATTTATCAAAAATACTGAATGTGTCTCCTGCTACAGTGAGCAGAGGACTCAACGACCACCCTTCGATAAGCGCAAAAACCAAGAAACGTATAGCATTAGCAGCTAAAAAGCATGGCTATATAACCAACAAATTTGCCGTAAACCTTACCAAACAAAAGTCTAACACTATAGGCGTTATCGTACCCAGATTAAATTCATATTTTATGTCTACAGTGCTTGCGGGCATGGAACAAGTAATCAATAAGGTCGGTTACAACCTTATTATCAGTCAATCACTAGAATCTGAAGAAAAAGAGAAAATAAATGCCAAGACGCTGCTCAATAGTGGCGTAGATGCTCTATTGGTTTCCTTATCTTATGAGACTTCAAATTACGACCATTTTATAGACTACACCAGCCGAAATATTCCTTTGCTGTTTTTCGATAGGGTACTGAACTTACCTGAATGCTATACCGTTCTTATAGACAACAAAGCTGCGGGATACGAAGCTACCGAACATCTTATTCATCAAGGATGCACGAACATATTGCATATAAGTGGTCATTTAAAAAGAAATGTATACTCTGAAAGGTTTGAAGGGTATAAGAATGCGCTTCAAGCAAATAATATTAGTTTTCAAGAAGCCAATTTTTTGGAAACAGATTTGAATCCTAAAAAAATTGATAGAGTAATGAAACACATTAAAAATAGCACAAATAAAATTGACGGCATATTTGTTTCTAGCGATAACTTTGCTGCTAGTTGCATTAAAGAATTGACAAAGGAAGGGTATCGTATTCCTGAAGACATAAAAGTTATTGGCTTTAATAATGACTTTGTTTCCGAAATCGTGAGTCCCAACTTAAGCACGATAGACTACCCTGGTTTTAAAATGGGCATGTTAGCTGGAGAAAGCATAATTGCACATTTGAACGGAAACATAAATCTAGAATCTATAAATGCTATTACGCTAAGACACAAATTAATTAAAAGAGAATCAACATCTAAATAAATTATGAAAAAAAACATCGTACTTGTATGCTTAGCAATATTTACTCTAAGCAATAACTTTATTAAAGCACAAAATCTTAGTGAATTAGATCTCACAGAAGATTGGCTAGCTAAAATAGAAAAGCTAGCTCCTTCTAAACCTAGGATCCAAACGAACTTCAAAAAACAGATTTTAGTATTTTCATTGCATACTGGTTTCGAGCACTGGACCATACCACATACGGAAGCCATCATTAAACTTTTAGGAGACAAATCGAACGCCTTTGAGGTTACCATATCGTATTCTATTTCATCTTTCGAGAAAAAAAATCTAAAAAAATATGACGCTATTGTATTAAATAATAACTGTTCTGACAGAGCTAAGCGCAATCTATTTTGGGATGCACTTGCTAATGCTTCTTTATCTGACAAAAAAAGGCTAAAAAAAGCAGAAGAATTAGAAAATAACCTCTTGCAATATGTAAAAAAAGGCCACGGTTTAATGGTTTTGCATGGCGCCATTGTCATGCAAAATAAATCGGAAAGTTTTGGAAACATGGTAGGTGGCAGTTTTGATTACCATCCAAAACAACAGGAAATAGAAGTTAATCTGGTTGATCCTAAACATCCTTTGGTTCAAGCTTTTAATGGCCAAGGATTTACACATATAGACGAGCCTTATTTCTTTAAAAATGCCTATTTTAATTATAATTTTCACCCATTACTTTACATGAATACGGAAAAGCTGGATGGTCTTAGGAGCAAGCCCAAAGATCATATCAAATACATTTCTTGGATAAAAAAACACGGTAAAGGAAACGTTTTCTATTGCTCGCCTTCACATAATGCCCAGAGTTATGAAAACCCTAAGCTATTACAATATCTTCTGGATGGCATGCAGTATATTACTGGAGATCTTTTATGTGATGATTCTCCAAATATGGAAAGATATCCTTAGGACTTACTACCCCATCAAATCCTTATATATACTAACAAAGAAACCTTTTGATTTTTCAAAAGGTTTCTTTGTTAGTAACCTTATCAACAGCAGTAATAGTAAAATCTAAATCTTCATACGTCAAAGCATCAGTAATAAACCAGGTTTCAAAAGCACTTGGCGCTATATAAACACCTTCATCCAACATCCCATGGAAGAACTTTTTAAACGTATCGTTATTTCCTTTCGCAGAGGTTTCAAAATCTACGACTTCAGAGCTATCAAAATGAACCGAAATCATAGAACCAACTCGATTGATAGTATGAACAATATTATTATCATTTAAAACTTTAGCAATACCCTTGTGCAAGTACTCGGTTTTTTGAGCCAAACGACTAAAAACCTCAGTGTCTTTATTCAGCTCATTTAACATCGCCAAGCCAGCTGCCATAGCTAATGGGTTTCCGCTTAAAGTTCCTGCTTGATACACAGGTCCTAAAGGCGCCAAATGATTCATAATTTCATCCCTAGCAGCAAATGCCCCAACAGGTAAACCACCACCTATAACTTTTCCGAAGCAAACTATATCTGCGTCAATACCCAATAGCTCTTGAGCCCCGCCTTTAGCCAAACGAAACCCTGTCATAACCTCATCAAAAATCAATAAGATGTTATGAGTATCGCACAAAGCCCTTAAGGCTTCCAAAAAACCTTCTTTAGGAGGAATACAGCCCATATTTCCAGCAACAGGCTCTATTATAATACAGGCCACTTCACCCTTATTTGCCTCAATTAATTGTGTTACATTTTCAATATCATTATAGCGAGCCAATAAAGTATCTTTAGCTGTTCCTTTTGTAACCCCTGGACTATTAGGTGTTCCAAAAGTACTAGCCCCACTACCTGCTTGGATTAAAAACGAATCACTGTGCCCATGATAGCAGCCAGCAAATTTTATAATTTTATCTTTTCCAGAAAAACCACGCGCCAGACGCACTGCACTCATACATGCTTCGGTTCCTGAGTTTACAAATCGTATTTTATCAATATTTGGCACCATAGAGACTGCCAACTCGGCAATTTTAGTTTCAATCTCGGTTGGCATTCCAAACGAAGTTCCTTTTTTTGCTTTTTCTACTACAGCATCAACAACAGGTTTATAGGCATGCCCTAAGATCATGGGACCCCAAGAATTGATATAATCTATTAATCGATTATCATCTTCATCATATAAATAAGCTCCTTTTGCTTCTTTAACAAAAATAGGCGTCCCCCCTACTCCTTTAAACGCTCTTACTGGCGAATTCACACCTCCAGGAATAACCTTTTCTGCTTCTACAAATAGTGCGCTGCTTCTTTTATAATTCATAAACTTATAATTGGTTACTTACGGTTTTACAACTAATACTTGCCCTATATTTAGGGCTGTGCTGTTCAATCCATTTAATTTTTGAAGTTCTTCAACTGTGATACCATGTTTTCTTGAAATAGAATATAACGTATCCCCTTTTGCGACTGTATAGGTAATTTGTTCCTCTACTACGGGCATCTTAAATTCTGCACTTGAATTGCCTACATCCCCTTTATCCAGCTTATACAATTCGTAACGTTCAATGATACTAATTAATTTTTGAGGATATTTTTTATCGGTAGCATATCCTGCTAACCTTAATTCTCTGGCCCAGCCTTTATAATCACTCTTTTTTAGTTTGAAAAGTTTCGCATAACGCTTTCTATCTTTTAAGAAAAGTGAATGATCTCTAAATGAATATTTGGCATCTTTATATTTTCTAAAACATTCTTGCGCCTTGTCATCATCATGATAAATCTTTCCTCCTTTCCAACCATGGCATTTAATACCAAAATGATTATTAGCCTTTACAGAAAGACGTCCTTTGCCAGACCCCGACTCAAGAATCCCTTGAGCCAAGGTGATACTAGCAGGGATGCCATACAAGTCCATTTCCTGCTGAGCAATTTCTTTGTAAACATCAATATATTTCTCTGTGGCATTCGCATAGACTTTAGATGAAGTCTTAGGTGCATGCTTTGTTTCTTCTTTGCTTTCCCCACCTATAACTACTGTGGGCGTATTATTAGGTCTTTTTGTAACGATTCCTTTTTTAGAACGGCAACTAAAAAGAAAACACCCTAAACATAATACTAACGTTATTTTTCCTATTATTCTATTCAATTATTGATAAATTTTTATTTTTTAACACTGAATTCATCCCTTTAATACCCTGCAAACCTCCCGTATGAATTGCTAAAATTCTTGAGCCTTTTTTAAAATAACCCTTATGAATCAAATCAAAAATGCCAAACATCATTTTACCTGTGTATACAGGATCCAAAGGAATATTATTCGATTTTTTAAACTGATTGATAAACGTCACCAGCTCTTCATTTATTTTTGCATACCCGCCAAAATGATAATTGTTTATTAAATCCCAATTAGCACTGGTTACAAATTTACTAATATCTTGTTGTAAAAAATCACCTTTTAAAGCAGGAAAACCTAAAACTTGTTGACTAAGTTTTGAACAATTTATCAATCCAGAAATTGTGCCACCCGTTCCAACAGCACAACATATGTAATCGAATGCTCTATCTGTTACTGTTAATATTTCTTCACAACCTTTAATTGCTAGGGCATTGGTGCCTCCTTCAGGAATTAGGTAAAAACCACCAAATTCTTTTTTTAATGCACTAAAAAAAGCCTCCGACGTTTTATTTCTATAATCTTCTCTAGAAACAAATTTAAATTGCATGCCATTCTGTTTTGCAAAATTTAAGGTTTCGTTCTCTAAAATCTTATCTTCCAGTTCCTCCCCCCTAATAACACCAATTGTTTTAAAGCCTAATAGGTTTCCTGCTGAAGCTACAGCTGCTATATGGTTAGAAAATGCACCTCCAAAAGTAAGCAAGGTTTCAAAACCTTTTTCTCTAGCTTCAATCAAGTTATATTTGAGCTTTCTATATTTATTCCCAGAAACAAATGGGTGGATTTTATCTTCGCGTTTTATAAACAATTCTACATCCATTTCTTTTACCAAAGAAACCTGCTGATTAATACTGTGTTTTAATTTAAAATCCATTAGCACGAAGATACTTTAAAAAATTCCTAAAATGAATATTATCACAGCTCCTTATTGAGCAAAAAAAATTGCCTTTACATCTAAACTATTATTAATTAAATGAAAGAAAAAACAATATTAAAGTAAAAAATAACCTACATTTAAGATATTTGTTTAAATTAGTGTCTAAATAAATAGAGAAAATCATACTTACTTACATTAACCAAACTATAAACTACTTTCAAAATGAAAAAACCAATTACCGCACTAAACACTACAGTACTGGCTACTATCTTAGCCTTATGCTTTTTGTCTTGTAAAAAAGAAAAGAAAGAAGAAGTTAAAACAGAAGTTCGAGCAACATACACCGAAAAAAATGATGACTCCCTATGTTTATCGGAAGCAAGTTGGTTTCCCCACAGCCAAACACCACCTCCTGCAGAAGGAAAAGGCAGTCCGTTTGATGTAAGTTCAACAACGAACTGTATTTTTCATCAGTGGTCATGGCAAAAGTTTTTATGGGTAACAAAACCTGAAGGAAGCTTACCATTATTTCTTAACCAAAAAGAAATCATTCAGGTTACCGATGCCATGCAACCTGTTACACAGCAACAAGGTACCAGTGTCGTATTAACAGACACAATACAGGCAGGCTTTGAACACGGCGTACTAAAAGTAAATCCAACCTATAATAGCACTGTAAACAAAGCTTTTACGGTTCACTATTCGATACACACAAGTTTGATTATGCAGAAATCGGCCGAAGCGTTTAAAGCCGCTTTAGCATCAGGGGAATTACCCGCAGACAATTTACAAGCTTTCCCAGTAGGGTCTTTAGAATTAAAAGTGGCTTGGGTAGATGCTAAAGCGACACCAAGTGACAAGACAGAAAATTACTACACAACCACTGCTGCTATCATTAATAAAGATGGCAAAACATATACAAATACCGAGGTTGCCTTGTTAGGCATGCATGTAGTGGGCGTCGTGGAAAACCACCCCGAATTTATCTGGGCTACTTTTGAACATAACGATATGGCTCCAAACTACGATTGGAAAGTAAACTCAGCAAGTTCAACTAGCGAAAAATTATTATTTGCAGAAGGCAGTACAACAGGTTTAGATGGCATTACATTTATTAAAGACGACAAGCCCGTGTTGGCAAGTAAGGCTTTTGACTTATTTCAATACGGTGTTCCAGTTACCACATCAGGCTACATGCAAACAAGCCAAAAAGAACCCGAAAATTTTAATAATATAGAAGAAATAAATGCCAGTGTAGCAAAAAACCTCAAAGATGTTTGGAAGAACTATTTTTATAACGGTTCTATATGGATTGATACCGACGGCTTAACGCAAGAGCAACAAGCTCAAAAAATTGTGAGTTTAGGAGGAAAAATAGGTGCAGCAACGCCAGGGTCTAGTGCTCGTGGATCTTTAAATTGTGCAAATGTCACCATGGAAACGTTCACACAAACCTCTCAAAAAAACATTTCGGATATCAATGTAACAAATCTCCAAAATTGCTTTACTTGCCATAACCCAATAAGTTTTGCTGGCAATACGTCCCCTATATACTTAAGCCATATATTTGATGCTTACATTAAATCAAGTGAAGGAAAAAGCAAAGAAGAGATTGATTTAATGAAAGACGAACAACATAAAAAAACAGCGGAATTTCTCAGAACATTAAAATAATTCTGATCTTCTATAAAAATGAAAGAGACTGCCTTAAAATATTTGGCGGTCTTTTTTATTCTATATGCTTAATGAAAAAATACTTTAAAAATGCCCAAAATGGACGATGTTTTAAATAAACCAAGTTTAGTTCATTAGCATAAGCTTCCCGTTCAAAAGAAATATTTCTATACGCCAAATCCCATTCTTTATATTGGCACAACCGCACTAAAAATTCGATGCCATAGATTAAATAAAAAGGGATTATAAGCATTTCTAATTGCTGCTTTAAATGTATTTTTTCATGATTTATTAAAACAGCATGTTTTATTAATTGTCTTGATCTCAAAAACACAAAAGGAAAAATAGTTAAGCCTGTATAACCTTTCGGGACTAAATATTTCGAAATTAAAATCATATTATACAACAATCAAAAATCAATCCAAATTACATTATCTTTGTTATAATACAATCAAATGAAAAAAATAATCCCCATAGAGGAAGGTGATTACTACTTAACACCAGAAGGTTATCGCTGTTTCACCGAACAGTACCACTTAAGAAGAGGGTATTGCTGTGAAAGCGGATGCAGACATTGTCCGTACGGATACGATCGAAATAAATAGCATTAAAGTGGTTTAACGAACCCTGTAACAAATTCGTTAATAGTGGCTTGGTACGATTATTGATGCTATTATTAAACTAAAAAGCACTTAAAATCATTGTTTTAAAGGTTATTTAAGTAATGTAGAACTAAAATAAAAGGCTATGAAAAAACTATTAAACACTCTACCACTTTTAGCATTGCTCATTGTGGTTACCTCATGCAGTTCTGTGCGTGTTGCAGCAGATTATGATAAGAATGCCCGTTTTGAAGAATACAAAACCTTTGCATTTTTTAAAACCGGTATTGACAAAGCAGAAATTAGTGATTTAGATAAACGAAGAATTCTTCGTGCCATTGAAGCTGAATTGTTAGCTAAAGGTTTTACAAAATCTGAAAAGCCTGATCTATTAATAAGTCTTTTTACAAAATCTCAGCAACGCGTTGATGTTTACAATAACTCTTGGGGTTATGGCGGTTGGGGCTGGGGAGGTTTTGGACCTGGTTGGGGCTGGGGAGGCTTCGGACCTGGCTGGGGCTGGGGTTGGAATCAACCCAGTGTTAGTACCAGTACACAAGGCACCTTATATATTGATCTTATTGATGCCAATAAAAAAGAGCTTGTATGGCAAGGTATGGGAACTGGTTACCTGAGTAGAAATATGGAGAAAAAAGAAGCACGCATTAAAGAGTTTGTCACAGAAATTATGACTAAGTACCCTCCAATCGCTCAACGATAAAAAAAAATAAAAAAAGCGACTTACTTCGGCTACGCTCAGTGACCAAAAGTCGCTTTTTTGCTACATAACAATATCATTTTCCCAAACGTAAGGCTCAGGAATATCGGTATCATCAATAAGCTGCCTGATATCTATCTCGATACCTCGACTTAAATCAGTAATAGGCACATCATTAGGACCTCCTTCAAATGGATTTTCGGTATTTTCTCCAATAGCTTCCATGGTATGAAACACCCAAGATATCAAAGCACTAAAAGGTACAGAAAACCATACAAAATGCTTCGCAATGGTTTGTTGTGCTATATGCATTAAAGATTCCTGCTCCTTGTGCTTGCTTAGCATTGCTAAGATTTTCTCTCCAAAACTTTCAAACCCTTCCATAATGCCATAAGGAATTAACAAAATAAAAATCCAAACAAACAAATAATTAAGTGTTGCAAATTGTCTGGGGTATGGAAAATTCTTAATACGTTCACTCTTACCTTGGAGGGTATAAAACTCCACCAGCATATTCATCATTTCCATGTGCCTAAAGTCTTCTATCAAACCTTGGCTCATCAACTCTTTTAAACGTCTGGATTGAATTCCTAATAATTGAGAGGCTTGATTTCCTTTGGCAAACACTTCTTTGTAATCTGCCTCCGAAAGATACGGTTTTATAGCTCCATCTAAACCTTCAACATCTTCACAAACCCTATAGTTTCTAGCTCTAAACTCTTTATTGGATTTACCTGCTTTAAGATGCATTTCCCATGGCTTATCTTGCCTTAACTGATAGCGCAAAGCTGTAAGCCACGCCACATGTCTATGCACCAACTCTCGTTTAATGCGCTGCATTTCTTCTTCTGTTCTGTTTTCGGTAGTATGATCATTGTTAATAAAATCCTTCACCATGATCGTCCAGGAACGTGAGGCGTTGACTATACCTCCCCATATTTTTCGAGCTTCCCAAAGCCTATCGTAAGAAGCATTATTTTTAAAACTAATAACAAATGCCACAGCAGTACCCAAAACACCTAGCGGCAACCAAGGCACGTGCAACCATTTTAAACCTAGCACATCAAATAAAAAAACAGGGATTAAAGCTAGAAATATAAATAAAAAAATGTGCCTGCGAGTCCATCTTAAAACTCCAGCCACTGGAAATATACGTCTTGTATACATAATATTTTAAAGTTTAAAAAATATAAAAATACTAAAATATGCCGCGCCATCAACATTGTTAAAAACACAAAAAAACAAACAATTGTTTGAATATTTCGTATTTTTACTTAACAAAACCCTATTTTAAATCAATTATGTCTAATTCAATTGAATCTAACGACATATTAAATCGCTTACCTAAGCATTTAATGCAGTTTATAAAACCTCAAAACTACGAGGACTACTCTGCCATAGACCAGGCTGTTTGGCGCTATGTCATGCGTAAAAATGTGGACTTTTTAAGTACAGTAGCTCACAAATCTTACCTAGAAGGCTTAAAACAAACGGGGATTTCTATTGATAGTATTCCTAACATGTATGGCATGAATAGGATTTTAAAGGATATAGGTTGGGCGGCTGTAGCTGTTGATGGTTTTATCCCACCAAATGCATTTATGGAATTCCAGGCATACAATGTATTAGTCATTGCCAGTGACATTAGGCAGTTGGAACATATAGAATATACGCCTGCCCCAGATATTATTCATGAAGGTGCCGGACATGCTCCTATTATCGCAAATCCAGAATACGCAGAGTATTTAAGACGTTTTGGAGAGATTGGATGTAAAGCTATTTCATCTGCTAAAGACTATGAATTATATGAAGCCGTACGGCATTTATCTATCATAAAAGAAGCGCCAAATTCAAACGAAAGCGATATTACTGCTGCTGAAAAAAAAGTGGAGGACTTACAACAAAACATGGGAGAACCAAGTGAAATGGCTCTGATAAGGAATTTACATTGGTGGACGGTTGAATACGGTCTAATTGGTACTCTAGAAAACCCTAACATATATGGAGCAGGGCTTTTATCTTCTATTGGCGAAAGTGCCTGGTGTATGACCAATGACGTCAAAAAGCTTCCTTACGATATTAGTGCCACATATAAAGATTTCGATATTACCAAACCACAACCTCAACTATTTGTCACGCCAGATTTTGCGCATTTAAGCCTTATTTTAGAAGAATTTGCAAATACCATGGCTTTACGAAAAGGAGGCCTTCAAGGAGTCAACAAGCTCATAGACTCAAAGGCTTTAGGTACCGTAGAGTTAAGTACAGGGTTACAAATTTCTGGCATATTCACCAGTGTTATTGAAAATAATGGCAACCCAATTTATATTCAAACGACAGGAGAGACCGCTTTGGCTTATAGAGAAAAGGAATTGGTTGGACATGGCACAAATACCCACCATAAAGGGTTTGGGTCTCCTATTGGAAAACTTAAAGGCATCAACTTAGCTATTGAAGACATGAGCCCTCGCGACTTAAGTGCTTATGCTATTTATGAAGAGCAAAGCATTACTTTAGAGTTTGAAGGCGGGGTGAAAGTTTCTGGTGAAATTATTACTGGCAAACGCAACCTTCAAGGAAAAATAATATTAATTAGCTTTAAAAACTGTACCGTTACACACAATGATAATGTACTCTTTCGACCAGAATGGGGTATTTATGATATGGCTATAGGCAAGGAGATCGTTTCAGCTTTCTCTGGAATTGCAGATTTAAATAGCTTTAATTTAATAACACATATACCATCAACTAAAACCATTCAGGCAAAAAAATCGGAAGAACGTGTAGAGTTAGATACACTTTACCAACAAATAAGAGATTATAGAGACCATAAAAACAAAACGATTTCCAGAACAAAAGTATTAGAGCAATTGATTGAGAGACACCCTGACGATTGGTTATTATCCGTAGAGCTCTATGAATTGGCAGCTATAGCTAACGAATCTAACCTCTGTAAGAGTATTTTGAATCATTTAGAAACTGTAAAACAAAACAGACCTAATGTTGGTCATTTAATTGATGATGGGTTAGAAATTATTAGACAGGCGGTTAATGCTTAATACAAATCACCGAAAACGTTTTAAAGTCTTTTTGGTAAACTTACTCAGCACGAGTTTACCACTTATCGCTGCACGCTCTATTAATAGTGTATCCCAATCATCTGTGCCTTTCCAAAAAACAGTTTTCATATCTGCTAAAGCTTCAGGATTGTAGGATGCTAGTTTAGTAGCCAAACTTTCAACTGCTTCATCAAGCTCTTCTGCAGTTTCAAAAACATCAGCATATAGCCCTTTTTCTTTAGCAAATTCTGCAGAAAAGAAAGTTTCGGCATCTATAGTCATTTGCGACATAGCCGACAGCCCTATTTTCCTTGTAACTACTGGTTCTATTACAAAAGGCCCAATACCAATACTTAGCTCACTTAATCTTATAGAGGCATATTTAGTTGTCATACAATAATCGGTTGCAGCAGCCAAACCTACACCTCCTCCAACGGTTTTTCCTTGAATGCGACCAATGATGAGCTTTGGACATTTACGCATGGCATTAATAACATGAGCAAATCCAGAGAAAAAAACCTTTCCAGCTTCAGCATCTTCGACATCTATTAATTCATTGAAGCTGGCACCAGCACAAAAAGTTCTATCTCCACCACTTTTTAAAACAATAACCTTAACAGCATCATTATTTCCTGCTTCCTGTATGGTTTTTGATAATTTAGACAAAACATCACTTGGCATAGAATTTCGATTCGGGTGAAAGAATTCAATATACCCTATATTGCTACTAACGGTTAACTTAACGTAAGACTCTAACATAACTACAAATTACGGTATTTATTTAAAAAGGAAGATTAGATACATCTACATTTCCTCCTGATATTATAACACCTATTCTTTTATTTCTTATTCTTTTTTTATCTTTTAAAACCGCAGCAAAGGCAACGGCACTAGATGGTTCTACTACTATTTTCATGCGCTCCCAAATGAGCCTCAGAGATTTAATAATCTCATCTTCCTCAACACGTGTTATATCTTCAACGTGCTCCTTTATAATTGGGAAATTCCGATCCCCTAAATAAGTCCGTAACCCATCTGCTATAGTATTAGAAGTCTTGTTTTTTTCAATCCTTCCAGAAATTAATGATCGATAAGCATCATCAACCTCAAAAGGTTCTCCTGCAATAACCTTACAAGTATCCGAAAAATGATTCGCTGCCAAAATAGTACCTGCTAACAACCCTCCACCACCAACTGGTGCGAATATATAATTTAAATCGTTATAATCTTCCAACAACTCTATAGCTGCCGTTGCTTGCCCATAAATAACATCGTCATCATTTGAAGGATGGATAAAGGTTGCTCCCTTTTCTTTTTGGATACGTACTGCTTCATGTTCCCTAGCATTCACACCAGAACCACATTCAATAATAACACCTCCATATCCTCTAACCGCACTCTTTTTGACTTCAGGGGCATTCTCGGGCATCACTATATAAGCTTTTACATTAAGGTTTTTGGCGGCTAATGACAGTGCCTGGGCAAAATTACCAGAAGAATGTGTAACAACGCCTTTACTTTTTTGTTCTTTGGTTAAATTTAAAATAGCATGTGTTGCGCCTCTCATTTTAAATGCTCCTGTCTTTTGAAAGTTCTCACATTTAAAAAAAACCTCGGCTTCACATAATTCATTTAACAACTCTGATGTTAAAACTGGCGTTCTATGAATGTAGGGCTTTATAAGATTATGTACCTTTTGTAATGTAGGTTTATCCATATTTACTACTATAATTTTATTTTCCCTAAAGCATCAATTGTCGATACTGGGTTTTCATTATATTTCAAAGTCCATCCTAAAGAATTTGTTAGAATATAGAATTTTGAGAGCTCGCTTATTAATCTATTTTTAGCGTTTGTTTTTAAATCGGAGGCTTCTAATTTTTGATTCAATGATGCTTTTACTATTTTTTTTATATCATTATAATCTTTGGCCTCGAAGGGATTAAAAAAATCTGATTGAATATCGTAATACTCCAAATCTGGATTGATTTTGATTTCTTCTTTGGGAATGCTTAAAATAGTGAGTGTCTTACCAACCTCATCTACTTCAAATTCAATTTTACTTAAGTCATAAGCTATAGAAACTTCTGCATTAACAACCACAAGCGCTTTTTTTTCTGAAGTAAAATAATCTCCAAAAATGTCTTTAGAATTCTTATAGTTAAAAACCTCACTAAAATGTCCTTCGGTAACCACCAACTTTCCAACATTTTTTATTTGTTCCTGAATGAGCGCAGAACTTTCCTGAAGTACTATTTTATCTTCATGCTTATCCCCACAATATTTAAAGGAAAACAGAATAACCAAGGTAATGATGACCCCAAATAGAATTTTTCGCATGCACTAATTTAAAAATAATTCTATAGTATTCTTGATCTTTATATATAAAACAAAAAAACATTAGTTTCCTTCGACATAAGAAGTCTAACCAATGTAGTTTTGAAATATAAATTAACGAGACAAAACTAATCAACTTCTCTTCAGAAGGTATTAACTGAACGTTAAACAAAAGTTATTTTAAACAACAATAAAACTCTTGAATTGATAACTTCAATGTGATAGAATTTTAAAACTTTATATTCAAAATCAAAAGTCGCATAAAAAAAACACCAATCGCTAATCATTTTACTGATCGTACAATTGATGTTTTTGATATGAACTGATTAATAGCGTTTTAAATCTACAATTATTAGTTTTAGAATTCGTAATTTTTCGATAAAACGTTATTAAAAAAGATTAACCGTAATAATATTTTTGAGACTCACGAGCAACGAATCCCAACTATATGTTTTGCCTTTCAAAATTATAAATTAGGTGTTATTTTTTATTCAAAACCTGTTTTTAATTAGATACATCTTAAAATACGATGTGTGAAAATTGAGCCTTAATTCGATTTTTTTTTGCTTCTATGTTTTGAAGAAATTTTTGATGGGTTTCAGAATTTGGATTAAATGGCTTATGCTGCAACCCTTTTTGAACGGCATCAACTTCTTTCATTGTTTTTTCTGCCTTTGAGGAGATCCAAACCTCGTAGAAACGATTCCAAATATAACTAACAGCAACCCCATTTGGGTGAATCATATCTTCTTTATAAAAACGATAATCACGAAGTTCGTCCATCATAATTTCATAGGCGGGGAAGTAGAATGGTTGACGATTGACGATTGACGATTTTTGATTAATAAACTGATGAATAGCCGAAATTAAATGTGCTTTACTTTGTGTGTTTTCAATAAAACCATCTTTTATATGTCGCACAGGAGATACAGTAAAGATAATTGATGCCTTAGTGTTTACACTTCCAATTAAACGAACTATTGTTTCTATTGATTTGGAAATTTCATCAACCGAAAGTAATTCTTTTGTAAATTGTTTTTGAGGCACCTTATGGCAGTTTGCTACAATCTCTTTTGTGTTTATAGAGCGATAGACCCAGGCTGTTCCCAAAGTAATAACAATATGAGTGGCTTTTTTAATTTGTTGATTTGTTAATTGAATACCTTCATTTAAATCATTCAACAAATCCTGTTTAGAGACATTGCTCAACTTTGAATGTACATCAAAACAATGCCATTGCTCATTGTGAAAAAAGATATCATCTTCAGAGTATCCCTTTTTATTTATTGCGTGAGAAACTAAATTTTCAATAGCCTTAGGATGAAATAAAACACCCCATGGGTTTTGAGTATTTTGAAACTTAAAATAGTCTAGCTTCTTACCCATGTTTTCTACAAAACAAGAACCAATTAGCAAGATATTTGAACGGTAGTCTATGAGGTTTTCAGACTGTTTTTCTAATGGTATTTTTGTTTGTAGCTTCATTTTTTTCTTATTAAAGAACTATGCTTTTTCTCGCCAAGGCTCTAAGGCTCTAAGACGCAAAGAACCTCTTTATTACAATCCACTAACTATTCTGGTGATTCCTGTTTTTATTAAAGGGCTGTTAAAATTAATTAAAAGCCCAAGTTTTAATCCTGATAGTTTTAAATTGTTTAGGATAGACAGGGTGAATTTCTTGTACTGATTTTATCTCAATAATCACTTTATTTTCAACAATTAAATCGGTTCGAAACTCTAAATCTAATGTTTTTCCTTTCCAAACCACTGGTAATTGCTTTTGTCTTTTTACTTCAAATCCCATGTCGCTTATTTCCGAATATAAAATTTCTTCATAAACAGGCTCCAACAAACCTCTTCTTTATATAACTTTGTGACTCCGCGTCTTTGCGAGATTAGTTCAGATAATCCCTGACCTTTTCTAAAGCCTCTTCAATCCCAGCTGGATTCTTACCTCCAGCCGTTGCAAAAAATGGTTGTCCGCCACCACCGCCTTGAATATATTTCCCAAGCTCTCTAACAACTTGCCCTGCATTTAATGCTTTACTTGCTACCAATTCTTTTGAAATGTAACAAGATAATAGGGCTTTCCCTTTTTGCTCTGCTCCAAATAATAGAAATAAATTATCAAATTGACTTCCTAGCTCAAAAGCAACATCTTTTATTCCTCCTGCATCTAAATCTAATTTCTTGGCTAAAAACTGAATGCCATTAACATCTTTCAATTCATTTTTAAGGGCTCCTTTTATATTTTTAGCTTTATCTTTTAAAAGTGATTCTATTTGCTTTTTAAGACTCGTATTTTCTTCCTGCAAATTCTGTAATGCTTTTACGGGCTCCTTGGCATTGTTAAGCAAATCTTTCATTTCAAAATAAGCGCGATTATTTTCAAAATAAAAATCCTTAACAGCATCATTGGTAATAGCTTCAATACGACGAATTCCAGCAGCAACTGCACTTTCAGATACAATTTTAAAATGCCAAATATCGGCAGTGTTTTTCACATGAGTCCCTCCACAAAGTTCTATAGACTGACCAAAACGAATTGCACGAACCGTGTCTCCATACTTCTCTCCAAACAAACTCATGGCACCATCTGCAATGGCTTCTTCTTTAGGAATGTCTCGTTTCTCCACTAATGGCAACTTTCCTTCTATCCTAGCATTTACAAAATTTTCAACATCTCGTAATTCTTCAAGCGTTAGTTTAGAAAAATGTGAAAAATCGAAACGTAAATATTTTGAGTGCACGGCACTTCCCTTTTGCTCCACATGCGTACCCAGAACCTCTCTTAAAGCCTGATGTAATAAATGTGTAGCGGTATGGTTACATTCCGTTCTATAGCGTTGTTTTGCATCTACAACCGCCTTAAATGTTTCTTCAATATGTTTTGGTAGGTTTTTAGCAAAGTGAATAATCACATTATTTTCTTTCTTCGTATCCAAAATATAAATAACATCACCATGTGCATCTTCTAAATACCCTTTATCACCTACCTGCCCTCCTCCTTCTGGATAGAACGGTGTGATATTAAATACCAACTGGTACATTTCACCATCCTTTTTAGAAACCACTTTTCTATATCGGGTTAATTTAACTTGAGCTTCAAGGGTATCGTAGCCTATAAACTCTTCTTCGGTATCATCAAATAAAATGGTCCAATCGTCAGTTGACATTTCGCTAGCTGCACGAGATCGGCTTTTTTGCTTTTGCAGTTCTATGTTAAAACCTTTTTCATCAAGTTTTAATCCTTTTTCACTTAAAATAAGTGCTGTTAAATCTATTGGAAAACCATAGGTATCATATAGTTCGAAAGCTTTTTCTCCAGATACCGTATCGTCTTTCGTTTCCTCAACAATTCTGTTTAACAATACCAAACCTTGGTCCAAGGTTCTTAAAAAAGACTGTTCTTCTTCTTTTATAACATTTTCGATAAGTTGTTTTTGAGCTTTCAATTCAGGAAAGGCTGCTCCCATTTTCTTACTCATAATATCAACCAACCTGTAAATGAATGCTTCTTTTTTATCCAAAAAAGTAAAACCGTAACGCACAGCTCGTCTTAAAATTCTACGAATCACATAGCCAGCACCTGTATTACTAGGTAGTTGACCATCTGCTATAGAAAATGCTACAGCTCTAACATGATCGGCTATAACACGAATGGCTATATCTACATCTTCAAGTTTACCATATTTCTTTTTGGTAATCGTTTCTATCTCCCTAATTAAAGGCGTGAAAACATCGGTATCGTAATTAGATTGAACACCTTGTAACACCATACATAAACGTTCAAAGCCCATACCTGTATCAATATGCTTATCGGGAAGGTTTTCTAAGCTACCATTCGCTTTCCGATTGTATTGCATAAAAACCAAATTCCAAATTTCTACAACTTGCGGATGGTCTTGATTTACTAAATCTTTCCCTGATACTTTTGCTTTTTCTTCTTCAGAACGAATATCTACATGTATTTCACTACAAGGACCACAGGGCCCCTGCTCTCCCATCTCCCAGAAATTATCCTTTTTATTGCCTTTTAAGATACGGTCTTCAGCGATGTACTGCTTCCAAAAATCATACGCTTCTGTATCCATTGAAAGGTTATCTGCATCATCACTTCCCTCAAAAACAGTCACATACAATATATCTTTATCAATACCGTAAACTTCTGTTAATAGTTCCCAGGCCCAAGCAATGGCTTCTTTTTTAAAGTAATCCCCAAAACTCCAATTACCAAGCATTTCAAAAAGTGTATGGTGATATGTATCATATCCCACTTCCTCTAAATCATTATGCTTCCCCGAAACACGTAAACATTTTTGGGAATCGGCAATACGGTTATTTTTTGGTTGTGCATTTCCTAAAAAAAACTCCTTAAAGGGCGCCATTCCTGAATTCACAAACATTAGGGTAGGATCATCTTTTAAAACCATTGGGGCAGATGCAACTATACTATGTTTCTTTTCTTCAAAAAAACTTAAAAACTTTGATCGTATATCTTGTGACTTCATGTGTTCTTATTAAAACCTTTGTTTCTATTTTAATTACTATTTATAAGAAACAATTTTTATATTTACTTTCTAATTTATTTTAAATTTAGGATGCCTTAAACCTACTATGAGCAATAATCGTAATATAGATTATAATAATTTTTTTGTAGGTTTGTCCGTTTGCATATTAAATGCAGTCATTGTATGACCCAATTTAGATGCAAAAATAGTATAATTTAAGAAATGAGTAAGGTAAAATATTATTACGATTCCGAATCGCTTTCCTACCGAAAAATAGAGCGAAAAAAGAGGACCACTTTTAAGTATGCTTCCTTTTTTATTTTGGGCTGTGCTTTTTTTGCTTTTATCTTTGTTTTTATTGCAAGTCAATACGTTGAGTCTCCAAAAGAGAAAGCTATAAAAAGAGAGTTACATAATATGCAGCTCCAATTTGAATTGCTTAATAAAAAAATGGCAGAGGCTGAAACGGTACTAGCCAATATTGAAGACAGAGACAATAATATTTATCGTGTTTATTTTGAGGCCAACCCTATCCCAGAAGCCCAACGTAGAGCTGGGTTTGGAGGCATAAACAGATATAAGGATTTAGAAGGGTTCGATAACTCCAAATTAATCATAGAAAGCAATAAACGCATCGATATATTACAAAAACAAATTGTCGTACAATCTAAATCACTTGATGAAATTGCCGTTTTAGCAGAAAAAAAGGAAAAGATATTAGCTGCCATCCCTGCAATTCAACCCGTAAGCAATGAAGACTTAACCAGAATGGCCTCTGGATATGGTATGCGATCCGATCCTTTTACCAAAGCCCGAAAAATGCACTGGGGCATGGATTTTACTGCGCCTAGAGGCACGCCTGTTTATGCTAGTGGCGATGGCAAAGTTGTTCGAGCAGATTCTGGGTCTAGTGGTTACGGTAAACACATAAGAATTGATCACGGTTTTGGATATACTAGTTTGTATGCGCATTTGTACAAATATAACGTGAGAAAAAACCAAAAGGTTAAACGTGGTGATATTATAGGGTTTGTTGGTAGCACAGGACGTTCTGAAGCGCCTCATCTGCACTATGAGATTTTTAAAGACGGGGAACGTATCAACCCTATAAACTTCTACTATGGAAGTTTAACAGCCGAAGAATTCAACAAACTATTGGAGCATGCTTCTTTAGAAAATCAATCTCTGGATTAATGCATATAGATCTGCCCGAAAAACGATATTACGGTATTGGCGAGGTTGCCAAAGCATTTGATGTTAACACCTCTTTAATTCGTTTTTGGGAAAAAGAATTTGACATACTAAAGCCTAAAAAGAATGCTAAAGGCAATCGCAAGTTTACCCCTGAAGACATAAAAAACCTTAAATTAATTTACCATCTTGTTAAGGAACGTGGATTTACCCTTGAAGGTGCTAAAATTCATTTAAAAGAAGGCAAAAAGGACACGCTTTCTAATTTTGAGATTATTAGTAAATTAGAAAATGTAAAAAATCAACTTATTAAAATAAAGCAATATCTTTAACCATAAACACTAGGACATAAAAGCGCACTTACTAATGTAACGTTTCTAAAAATTATGTATCTTACTATTAACAATTGAAATAATATCTTTAAAATAATACTATTATGAAGAAATGGCTACCATTAATAATTATAATTGCTTTTATTCTACTGTTAGTTAAATGGGGAATAGGAGTTAACAATATGCTTATTGAAAAAGAAGGCTTAGCTAAAGTTCAATGGGCTAATGTTGAAAGTTCATATCAGCGAAGAGCAGATTTAATCCCGAATTTAGTGGCTACCGTAAAAGGTTATGCAGCCCATGAAAAAGAAACCTTGGAAGGAGTTATTAAAGCACGTTCTGAAGCAACCAAAACCACTATTAATGTTGATAATTTGACTCCCGAGAAAATAGCACAATTTCAACAAGCGCAACAAGGTTTAAGCAGTGCTTTATCTAAATTATTAGTGACAGTTGAACGTTATCCTGATTTGAAAGCTGATAAAAGTTTTTCAGAACTACAATCACAATTAGAAGGTACGGAAAACAGAATTAATGTTGAACGGAATAGGTTTAATGAAATAGCAGGAGAATACAATATCATTATACAAAAAATACCTACAAACTTTATTGCGAGTATAGGAGGGTTTAAAGGTATGCCTTTATTTAAATCTGACGATGGCAGTGAGAATGCCCCTAAAGTAGAGTTTTAATGTCAAAAATTGAAGACTTCCTTTCTCCCGAAGAAGAACAAGAAATAGTTGAGGCTATAAGATTAGCCGAACTAAATACTTCTGGTGAAATAAGGGTCCATATAGAGAAAACCTCAAATAACGCTCCATCCAATCGGGCTTTAGAAGTATTCCATATGTTAAAAATGGATAACACAAAGCTTCAAAATGGCGTCCTTATATACGTCGCTGTTGAAGACAAATCCTTCGTTATTTATGGAGATAAAGGTATTAATGATATTGTAAGTGTCGATTTTTGGAATAGTACAAAAGATATCATACAAGATCATTTTAAATTAGGAAACTTTAAACAAGGATTAGTTGAGGGCATACTAAAATCTGGTGAACAACTTAAACAACATTTTCCTTATTCAGATTTAGACACAAATGAGCTATCGAATGAAATTTCAAAAGGATAGAATTCAACTTATGATACCAACTTTTTTAAAACAAAAAAATATTATCCTTTTTTCGTTCCTTTCTCTTTTTGCATTTGGAATATCTTCCGCGCAATATAAAATACCTAAAAGGCCCTCTGACAAGAAGCAAACTTTTGTGTACGATTATACAAACCCTAAGTTACTTTCAAAAACTGATAGCACAAATCTTGCGATTAAACTAAAAAAATATGCGGATACTACTTCAACACAAATCGTAGTAGCTATAATAAATTCTACTGAAGGAGAATATATTAATTTCTTAGGGGCACAATGGTTGAAAAAATGGGGGATTGGACAAGAAAAAGAAGACAATGGAATTTTGATCTTGTTGGCCAAAAATGATCGAAAAATTGGAATAAATACTGGTTATGGTATTGAACACCTTTTAACAGATGCATTATCAAAACGTATTATAGAAAGGGACATTATACCTTTTTTTAAACAGAACAACTACTATGGAGGGTTAAATAGTGGTGTGGATGCTATTTTTCAAGTTTTAAAAGATGAATATAAAGGAACTCGAAAATCATCAGATAATGGCTTCCCGGTTGGACTTGTTTTTGTTTTCATTTTTATTTTTATCATCATTCTTATTTCTATTTCTAAAAACAGACGCGGTGGTGGAGGAAATAGAGGAAACAGATCTAGAGGCAGTGATATTTTAGAAGCCATCATACTCAGTAATATGGGTCGTGGGGACTATGGAGGTGGATCAAGTAGCGGTTGGGGCGGCAGTTCTGGAGGTGGTTGGTCTTCTGGAGGTGGTTTTGGAGGCGGCTTCGGTGGAGGTTCTGGCGGTGGTGGCGGAGCTTCTGGTGGCTGGTAAATTCTCAATAAAAAAACCTTTGACTTGATTTAATTTTATTAAAACCTGTCAGTTTTAGGACAACTCTTATTAATTACAAACTATTTCTCCATTTCAGCTTTTAAAATTGTTTTTAACCTTGCATTTGAGTTATGCCCCATTTTAGGTTTTACTATTTCTCCTTTTTTATTTACCAAAGTATAATGCGGTATCCCTGATATTTTAAATTTATCGGACAAGTAATTCCATTCATCGGCAGATACCCTATAATGTTCCCCTTTTATATTTGCAATAGCATTTTTCCATGTGCCTTCAGGAGAGGTTTGATTGGTTATATACAAAAACACGACATCTTCATTTTTCATTTCTTCTTTTAACGGTATAATTTTTCTAATGCCTGATTTGCATGGACCACACCAGGTTGCCCAAAAATCGACATAAACGACTTTACCCTTAAACTTTTTCACCATAGAGTCAAACAACTCATCGCCTTCTGTTTTGTTGACTTCATTTACCGTATAACCACCTTTCGTTTTATTTTCTTCTATACTTGCTTTTGTTCGCTCGTTAGCTTTAGCCAGATAGTTTGCTAAAAATGGGTCTTTTAATTCACCCTGCACACGTGTCAACTCATCATCTGAATACACTTGATAATCTTCCAGTTTTTTACCAGCCCTTTGTAGGCGAATTAGATCATATAAAAATGCATCCGATTTACCGAAAAATGCCTTTATTTTTTTATCTCTTTTGGCATAATGCTTTTCTCTACTCATCGTTGAAATATCAGTTTGATGTTTCTTATAAAATTGATTTCGTACTTCCCAATATATTTCATTAAAAACACGCTCTTTTTCAAGTTCTTCTTTGGTTTTCATTATTTTAGCAGCTTCTACCATCTTCTTCTCTTCATCAGACAATATTTTCCCTTTATCTTTTAAGTACTCAGCCATATTTACAAGAAAATGCCTATGTTTAGGTTTAAGAGTATTTTCTTTTAAAGAGTGACTATAATTTTTTATGTCCTCTTGATACTTTTTATAAAAAGCCTGCATAACTTTGCCATGAGCTTTTCTAAAAAGCTGTTCTTTCTTTATGATTTCTGGTGTCTCTATTTGTTTACTCATTTCAACCATCTCCAACTCTTCAACACTAAGCTCTTTATTATTTTTTTGTAACCAATCTGTAATGTCTGCCAAAATTAGTCTCGAAGATTGATCTACTTTAAAAATATCTGCATATATCAATCGGTTTACAAAAAAGTAGTAATCATTAGATAATAAAGCCAATTTATTGTTTATAATATCCTTTGGAAGGAAATCATAATAATCTTCATTAACTTCAAAATTTTCAAAAGGCTTCTTCTTTTTTTCTGATTTTGCCTTTTCATTTTGCCGCTTTAAACTTCCTCTAAACATATCATATCCCAATACATTTTGATAAGCAGAGAGTTCTATTTGTAACTTTTTAATCTGCAACGCCTTCTTGCTTACAAAATGTTCTTTAGCATACTCTTCCAGTGCTTTTAATTCCTTATCCCTTACATCCAGGCATATTTTTTTATAATCCTCTGGTGAGGTAACCCCTATGTTTTTTCTTGTTTTTTGATGATTAAAATATCTTATAAATTCTAAAGCTTGCAAATCTGTATTCAATTGTGCGCATTCGCCCATAAAAAATGATTTGTTGCCATGGATATAGTGAAAGGTTTCCCTTCCTGGCTCTAGAAAAACCGTATAGGCGCCATTAGACATTCTTACAAAAGCAGACTGTGGGTGGGTAATTGGAATCTTTATGGAAAAACTGCCGTCGTCAGCTATTTTAATTAAATGCGATTCTTGGTTCCCTAAAAAGGCATTATTAATATGTAGGGTTCCCGTTTTCTGTTCGGCACGACTTGTGAAACCTTTAATAGCACCAGAATATGTTGTCTCACCTAAACTAAATATAGGTTCTTTATATTCAATATTATTAGCTAGCTCATAATTGGGGTTATCTGTTTTCTCTAAACTATAATTTTGTAAGTTTTTTGAATCTTCACCCAACGCGACTCTTCCGTTTTTAAGAAGTTTTGCGTATACTGTTTTAACATTACTCCCATTTTCTAAAACAACAGTGATTTTTTTTCCTTTCTTTTCTACTGACTTATAATTCCAGATCTTCTTATTTATAATGGCTTTTTTCGAATGAAACCCATAGTGCCATTGATTGCTTCCATCTGTCAACATCCAATTGCCTCTAAGCACTTTAGGGATACCTCCTTCCTCTTCATTAATAATGATATTATAGATATACCAAGTACCACCATCGTTAGCTTCTCCAAAATCAATTTCGTTAATGGATTTATTTAATTTAGGAAAGTATAATTTATAATCTACTTCACCTGACTCTGGCATAAAATAGCGCTTGTTCAAAGGAATTCCCTCGGCTTTTGTAACAAAGAGCTTTTCTTCAGAGTCAACACTTTTTATGAATGTCTTTTTAGGAATAGAAATCCAATATCCTGGCCTGTATTTAATGTGAAAATGCAGTACAGTAGCATCTTCTAATATTTCTATTTTAGTTACATCCCCCGAAACAGTACTGTTGCCGTAATCGGGGTTTTCAATAATTTTTTGTGCGAATACGTTAGTGCATATAAGCATTAATAATAAATAGATGAAAGAGTGTTTTTTCATACTGATTGTTAATTGATTGATTAATTATTAATTATCTCTTGTTATTAACGAATGTAAAGCATAAGCTGCATGAAGGTTCTTAATTAAATTGTAAAACATATAAGCTTTATGTTAAATCATGCATAAAACTTAATTATTTGAGTTTTAAAATTCTATTTAGAAGTTTCATAATTACTGGTACTATCCAGTTCAACGATGAGGCGTTTTGGTTTTTTCATCCTCATTGATATTTTTGAATGATTCTTAAGAGATACTTTTAAGTTTTCCACATGTTGTTTTTCTGGGTATTTATATCTGGTATCGCTTTTTTTATCTTCTGGTAGTTTATAAACCAGCGATTTGAGACGAATATCAGAATGATTAGTTGCCATTATGCTTACCGTATTGATTGAATCAGCTTTAAACACTCCAGACAACTTACTTGCACTTAATTCAAAGAAAATACTGTCATTAAATAACTGATTTAAATGGATATTAGAATTCGCCTTTCCAATGATCTTTTTGATTGAATTACCATATATTATTAATTTATCAGTAGATTTTTTTACTTCCTTAATAAATAAAGTATCATTACTTATTCTAATTTCATTGAATTTATAGGGTCTTCCAGGAGCACTAACCCCCAAAACAGTATTCGCACTATTCGATCCTATCAAAAAATTGGAGTTTTCTTCAGCAACCACTACAGAAAAGTTATCCAATTTCATTGATTGATAAAAAGAATCCTTTTTTTTTAAAGATTCTTTAGCATTTGCAAACAGAATTACTGTCGTACTCATAACAAATATAAGTAGCGCTATTTGTATATATCTTGATGTTTTCATTTAGTCATTATTTTTAATTTCTTTTATAACTTGATTTAAATCTTTGCTGTTTAGCTTGAGCAGTTTTATTTTTTGAAGTAAAAAAGGCAGTTCGTTTTCAAAAAAAGTTGTTTTCTCTTTCTCTTTTATTTTTACCATAGCATGTTTAGCAACAAAAAATCCTACTCCTCTTTTATTTTCGAAAATACCCTCATCCTGCAAATAAGCATAGCTCCTCATCACGGTATTTCTATTTACCTCCAATTCAACTGCCAAATCCCGTACTGAAGGCACTCTTTCTTCTGGGCATAATTTGCCCTCTAAAATCTGATTGCAGAGATTGTCGGCAATCTGTAAAAAAATACCTCTATTAGACTTAAATTCCATATTAAACTTTTCTTTCTTTTAAGTAAAAATATGACATTGGGATTAAAAACAATGTTGTTCCTATAAGCTGTATAATAATAAAAAAATCAGAGCTTTTTATGTTTTCGATCATATTATAGGACCTTAATTTGATGTCAAATAATTCTTTGGGCTTATGATAATAATACAAATGGGAGAGGCATACCATAAACAAAAAATAACCTAGTGCAACCAGCATAAACACAAATACACTTTTAAATAAAGCATATTTTTTAAAGTAAGCTGCACCAGTAAACGCAAAAACACTTAATGCAATAACAGTGGATACTGCCACTAACGTATCAATATTATCTTTGTGCCAATCGATAGGACTTAATAAATGAAAAGAATCTATTTTAAGAGGATTTTCCCAGGAGAATAAATCGTATATACCATAAGCACATTTATAACTAAGCCAATACAAAGGCAAGAACAATGAAACAAAAACTAAAATTCTTATAATAAATTGGACCAAAAATTTTTCAAAAATTGAAGCAGGCAATAAAAGGTAATTAATACTCTTACTGTGTGACCTTAAAGCAGGAAAGCTGGTCCCTGACACCAAAACACATGTTAACGACTGTAAAAAAACACCCAAAGGAGAATAATAGCTCTCATTGAAATCTACACGATTACTAGCGGTAGCTAATGTAAAAAAAGCTAAAATGAATAAGAAAATTATTAAACCCGTAAAATAAAACAAATAGGTCTTCCCATTTAATCTTAAATCGAATTTTAAGTATGTGTAAAAACGTTTAACATGAAAGTGTTTTTGCAAATTCATAATTTATAAATTAATTTCTGTTTTGTTACAAATGGCGTTAAACATAAGTTCTATGTCCATTTCTGTTTCTTCATCATTATTTACAGGCAGAATAACCTTATAACCCATTGGCGATTTTTCGGAATATATAATTCCAGAAATATCATCTAAATGATTCAATATTTTAAACTGTAATTTTTCAGTAATACGATACACATCTTCATTAAAAACAATAGATCCGTTTTCAACTACAATAATTTTATCAATAAGGGTTTCAACATCTTTGACTTGATGTGTTGATATAATGACCAATTGATCGTCTTCCACAGAGTTGACCAATACTTTTCTAAACACGCTTTTAGAGGGGATATCAAGACCGTTCGTAGGTTCATCTAACATTAAAAGTTTACAATTTGTTGATAGTGCAAAGGCTATTATGAACTTTTTTTGCTGACCATGAGATAGCTTTTTCAAGTTTTGATCTTCCTGAAGCTCGAATTCCAATAAAATCTTATACATCTTCTCAATATCAAAACTTTTGTACAGTGCACCATAAATTTGTAAATATGTTTTTATTGTTAACGACGGTAAAAATGGTGTGTCATTCACAAAAAATATATCACTTAAAAAATCAGGATCTCTTTTATGCGGTATATATCCGTTAACTTTTATCTGCTCATCTTTTACGTACAATAATCCAGAGATGAGCTTTAATAATGTCGATTTTCCAGCACCATTTTTCCCTAATAGCCCTATAATACTTCCAGCGCTTTGAGTAAAATTTAAATCTTTAAATAAAAGTTCTTTTTTGCTATAACCATAAGTAAGGTTTTGAGTTGAAATCATATCTAATGTATTAGTGTACTATTTAACTATGACACAAATATACATTTATATCTAGAACCTCCAAATAAAATAATAAAAAAACTACTTCTTCCGCATATAAACACTCACGGGAACCCCAGTAAAGTCAAAGTGTTCACGAAGTTTATTTTCCAAAAAACGTTTGTAGGGATCTTTTATATATTGTGGTAAATTACAGAAAAAAGCAAACTGCGGTTGCGGCGTTGGCAACTGCATAATGTATTTAATCTTTACAAATTTTCCCTTGAAAGCTGGTGGCGGGTAGTTTTCGATGATGGGTAACAGGACATCATTAAGCTGACTTGTTTTTATTTTTTTAGAACGGTTTTTATAAACCTCAACAGCTGTTTCAATTGCTTTAAAAATACGTTGTTTCGATAAAGCCGAAATAAATATGATGGGAACATCTGTAAAAGGCTCTATTTGCTTTCTAATAACCTTTTCGTATGCCTTCATCGATTTATGGTCTTTCTCTACCAAGTCCCACTTATTGACCAAAATAACAATACCTTTTCGGTTTCGTTCTGCCAGCCAAAATATATTTTGAACCTGGCCATCAAAACCTCGCGTGGCATCTAAAACCAAAAGACACACATCTGCATGCTCAATTGCTCTGACACTGCGCATAACCGAATAAAACTCTAAGTCTTCCTTCACCTTAGATTTTCTACGTATCCCTGCGGTATCGACTAAATTAAACTCAAAGCCAAAACGGTTATATTTGGTATCAATAGCATCTCTTGTTGTACCTGCAATGTCGGTTACTATATATCGATCTTCTCCAATCAATGCATTGATAAATGATGATTTCCCCGCATTGGGTCGACCAACCACAGCAAAGCGTGGCAACTCCTCCTCCTCGATTTCTTCCTTTTCGGGCAGTGCTTCTACTAAAGCATCTAATAACTCGCCCGTACCACTTCCGTTAATACTTGCAATGCTATAATATTCGCCCAATCCCAATGAGTAGAACTCAACAGCATCTTCAGAACGTTTAGCATTATCAACTTTATTAACGACCAAAAATACAGGTTTACTTACCTTTCGAAGTAAATTGGCAACATCTTCATCCATACCTGTAACACCATTCTCAACATCTACCATAAAAATAATAGCATCTGCCTCATCAATGGCCAATTCAACCTGTTTATCAATTTCAGCTTCAAAAACATCGTCACTACCCAACACATAACCTCCAGTATCGATAAGAGAAAACTCTTTGCCGTTCCAATCACTCTTCCCATAATGACGATCTCTTGTAACACCACTCACAGCATCAACTATGGCTTCTCTTCGCTGTATTAAACGATTGAAAAAAGTTGACTTCCCTACATTTGGTCTTCCTACTATAGCTACTATATTGCTCATAATCTATTAAGTGGTATACAACAGCCTCAAGCTGATTTATTTATATTTCTTTATTTGAAATATTTTGCAAAAATAGGAAATATAGTCTACCTAAGGTGAGTTCAGATTAAAACTATTTATGTTTTATAAAAAAAACAGTAATTTACTATGCTTAAATTTATAAAGACATGCCAATAGATAATGATATTGCTTTAAGACCGCGTTTTAAAATTAAACTTAATACGGATAACCAATCTGTTTTAAGAGATTTTGAAGCTTTAAAAACCACCCAATCTAATTTTATAGTAACGCGGTTAGACAACCATGTTTTTATTAAATTCCCAAAAGAAAAACAACATTTTTGGTCCCCGCAACTGCATCTGGAAATTGATGAAATTGACGAAAATTCGAGTTTACTTCATGGGTTATTCGGACCCAATCCAACCGTTTGGACCATGTTTATGTTTTTTCATTTCATAGTTGCAGGTTTATTTATAGCTTTTGGAATATGGGCGTATACCAATTCGTCTTTAGATAAAAGTTATGCCATGCAAGTTAGTTTTATGCTTTTAATGATCATTATTTGGATTAGCTTATACTTTGCTGGTAGTATTGGAAAAGCTTCTAGTAAAGATGAAATGCGTGCATTAAATGATTTTATGAATAGCGTTATAGAAAATGCAAAAGCACCTTAATCTTAAAAATTAAAGTGCTTCAACAACTAACTAAAAACTCAATAAACTAAACTAAACATTATTGAATATTTTATAGGAACAAATATCATACTAATGCTTAAAGTTAATGTTACCTTATTAAGAAGAAAGTATTAGCTTTTGCTACTGATTGTAACCAAAACGTTTCAATTGATTTTGATTACTTCTCCAATTTTTATTTACTTTAACATAAAGTTCCAGATGGATTTGTTTACCAAAAAATTTCTCTAGATCTTTTCTAGCCTCAACCCCTACTCGTTTTAGAGCACTTCCTTTATGTCCAATAATAATCCCTTTTTGAGTGTCACGTTCTACCATAATAACAGAACGAATTCTAATAATTTTTTCTTCCTCTAAAAATTCTTCGGTATCGACTTCAACAGCATATGGAATCTCTTTTTTATAATGAAGGAGAATTTTTTCTCTTATACTTTCATTTATAAAAAAACGTTCCGGCTTATCGGTAAGTTGATCTTTTGGATAAAAAGGTGGAGATTCTGGAAGTAACTCTATAATTCTATCAAAAACTTCTTTTACCTGAAAGCCCTCTAATGCAGAAATAGGAATAATTTCGGCATTGGGTACTTTTTCTGCCCAAAGTGGCACTTGAACTTCTAATTGTTCTTGATTTGAGGTGTCAATTTTATTTAAAAGTAACAGTACAGGAATTTTTGAACTTGTAATTTTTTTGAAAAAAGCTTCATCTTTTAACGCCTGCTCTCCAATTTCCACCATATAAATTAATATATCGGCATCTTCAAAAGCAGACTTTACAAAACCCATCATAGACTCCTGCAACTCATAAGCTGGCTTTATAATACCAGGGGTATCACTAAACAACACTTGAAAATTATCTCCATTTACAATACCCAAAATTCTATGGCGCGTGGTTTGCGCCTTCGATGTTATAATAGACAATTTTTCGCCTACAAAGGCATTCATTAATGTTGATTTACCTACGTTAGGATTTCCAATGATATTTACAAAACCTGCTTTGTGCCCCATAAGTTCTTTTGTTTAGTGTACAAATTTACAATGTTTGTATCTTATCACACCATGAATACGTATAAAACAAAAGAACAGGAGGCATATGCTTCCTGTTCTTTTTAAAATATTAAGGTTAAGTCGTTATAAAATTACTTAACTATTTCCAATAACTCGATTTCAAAAATTAAAGTATCAAAAGGCTTGATGACTCCACCTGGCTGAGGGAAAGCACCATATGCTAAATCTTGTGGAATGAAAAATCTATATTTAGAACCAACTTTCATAAGCTGAAGACCTTCAGTCCACCCCTTAATAACTCGATTTAAAGGAGTTGTAAAAGGATTCCCTTTCTCAACAGAACTATCAAATACAGTTCCATCAATTCTAGTTCCATGGTAATGTACTTTAACTCTTGAAGTTGCTGTTGGTTTCTCTCCATCTCCTTCTTTTAAAACAATGTATTGCAAACCACTTTCTGTTGTTTCAACACCTTCTTTTGAAATATTTTCAGCTAAAAACTTTTCACCTTCAGCTTTATTTTCTCCAAATTTTTCTTCAGCTTTTTTAAGGGCCTCCGCTTGTTTTTTCTCAGCCTCTTCTTGCTGCTTTTTCTGGAAATAAGTTTGAATAATAGGATTGATTTTGCCTGATTCTATTAAAATATTTGTTGAATCAGCTCCATTTTTAAGCCCTTGTACAAAAAGGTCTATATTAATCTCCTCAAAACCTGCTCTTACTTGATGTCCATTACTTAAACCTATAGCATAACTCACGGAATCTATTTGAGTTTTCAACGGTAAATTTGTAACACCATTCTTGTTACACGATACCATAAGTAATGCGGTCATTACTATGCTTAAAATTTTAACTGTTTTCATCTTTTTATTTTTTAGTTATTAATATGAAACATTTATGATTTTGGTTATAAACGTTACATTATATTTTAGTTATTTTTCAATTGATGCCAAAAGTAACAAATTTACGCGCATAAAAAAAGAAAGCCTTCCTTGAATTCAGGAAGGCTTTTAAGTATGTATAAAATATACTTTAAGTAAAATAATTTCTTGAAACGAACTATCCTCGAGGCAGAGTCATAGAGGTATTTCGGTTATTTCGTTTTGCTTTTTCAAGCAAAAATCGAAATTATGTTATTTAGATTCCCGTTTTCACGGGAATGATAATTTCAACAGAAACCTCGACGCAAAGCGTCGAGGAATTCTTTTCGATTAACTTCTAACCTCTTTAATTAGGTTAATAGAAAATCTTACCTGTTCTTCTATTTTATCATAGTCAAACTGACCATTAGCATCTTTAGCCATTAATTTAGATCCCATACCAACACAAGTAACCCCTGCATTAAACCAAGCCTCTAAATTTTCTTTTGTTGGGGACACGCCTCCTGTTGGCATAATGCTCGTCCAAGGTTGTGGTCCTTTAATCCCTTTTACAAATTGTGGTCCATAAATATCTCCAGGGAACAACTTAACAATCTCGCACCCTAACTCCTCTGCTCTGGTAATTTCTGTTAAAGTACCACATCCAGGAGACCATAAAACCTTTCTTCTGTTACAGGCAATGGCAATATCTTCTCTTAATACTGGTGTAACAATAAAATTAGCTCCTAAGGCCATAAACCTTGAGGCAGCAGCAGCATCTGTTACAGATCCAACACCTAATACCATCCCAGGCAATTCTTTAATCGCGTATTTTACCAACTCACCAAAAACCTCATGAGCAAAATCACCACGAGCTGTAAACTCAAGCAACCTCGCACCACCATCGTAACACGCTTTTAATACTTTTTTACTTGCTTCTATATCGCTATTATAAAACAGAGGAACCAATCCTGTGCTTTTCATAACTTCTGCAACTTCTATTCTTGTATATTGTGCCATTTCTTTATTATTTATCTTGCAACTCGACCTGAAGCGTCACCACCCATTAATTTTTCTACTTCACTAACTGTAACCAAGTTAGCATCTCCTTTTATAGTGTGTTTTAAACAAGACGCAGCTACAGCAAAATCTAAAGCGTTCTGGTCATCTTCAGGGTATTTCAATAATCCGTAGATTAGACCACCCATAAAACTATCACCACCACCTACTCTATCAACTATATCAGTAATTTGGTATTGACGTGTTTCGTACATTTTCTTTCCATCATATAAAACACCAGCCCATGTATTGTGAGATGCAGAAATAGATCCTCTTAAAGTTGTAATAACTTTTTTAGCTCTAGGGAATTTTTCCATCATTTGCTTGCAAACAGATAAAAATGCCTCAGCTTTCACATCATGACCTTGAGTTTGAACAGTAATACCTTCTGGCTTAATACCAAAGTGCATTTCTGCATCTTCTTCGTTTCCTAATACAATATCACAGTATGAAGTTAATTCTGTCATAACCGCTTCTCTATGAGCATCATCACAGTATTTCCATAGTTTCGCACGGTAATTTAAATCGGTAGAAATAGTAATACCTTTAGCACTTGCCGCTTTTACAGCCTCTAAACATACATCTGCAGACCCTTGAGAAATTGCAGGGGTTATACCTGTCCAGTGAAACCACTCTACACCTTCAAAAACCGCATCCCAATCAATCATTCCTGATTCAATTTCTGCCATAGCAGAATGCGCTCTGTCATAAACCACTTTACTACCTCTAGAAACAGCTCCCGTTTCTAAAAAGTAAATTCCTAAACGATCTCCTCCATAAACAATCTTATCGACACCAACACCTCTTTTGCGCATTTCCATCATAGCACACTCTCCAATATCATTTTTTGGTATACGTGTTACGAAATCTACTGACACACCATAATTGGCTAATGACACTGCTACGTTCGATTCTCCTCCACCATAAATAACATCAAAATTATTTGCTTGTGAAAATCTTAAAAATCCTTGAGGAGCCAATCTTAACATGATCTCTCCAAATGTTACTACTTTACCCATTGTTTTAATTATTATTTTAGCTTGATTTATTTTACGCTTAAACGTTTAAGCAAATAAGTTAAAATATAATCAAAGTCATTAAAAATATATGATTTTGATTATAAAAACTAACGCTGTATATTTGCTTAAACGTTTAAGCAAATATATAAAAAAATTGAATATCAAAAAGAAAACCACCATAAAAGATATTGCGAACGTTTTAAACATCTCTCCCGCTGCGGTTTCTAAGGCTTTGCATGACGACTCCCGTATTAGTGAAAAAACCAAAAAGGCTGTTAGACAGGTTGCCAAAAACCTGAATTATCAACCAAATCATCTTGCCAGTGCCTTACGCAAAGGAAAAAGTCATCTAGTAGGGGTTATTGTTCCCAGAACGAATAGCAACTTTTTTTCTTCAGTGATTCAAAATATAGAAGAAGCATTAGATAAAGAGGGTTATAACATCATTATCACCCAATCCAATGAATCTTACAAAAAGGAATGTCGTAATATTGATACATTATTATTTACACAAGTTGACGGTATTATAGCTTCTATGGCCAATGAAACCATTCATTTGGATTATTACGAAAAAATTAAATCTAAAGGTATTCCTTTAATTCTGTTCGATCGTGGTGAAAATGATTTAAATGTAGATTATATAGGTATTAATGATTATGATAGCAGCCATATGATCGTTGAGCATTTGGTGCAGCAGGGCTGTAAACGAATTGCTCATATTGGTGGTTATAAACGTACGCGGATCTTCAATAATAGAATTCGGGGGTATATTGATGCCCTGAAAAAACATCAGCTCCCTATAGAGGATAACCTGTTAATTGAGAGTAGCCTTACCACTGAAGATGGAAGAGATAAAATGACTCAATTATTAGCTTTAAAAGATAGACCAGATGCTGTTTATGTTGCAGGTGATTATGCTGCTTTAGGCGCCCTTCAAGTATTAAACGAACGTGGTATTAGGATTCCTGAAGATATCGCTTTGGTAGGATTTGGCAACGAACCTTTTACTGGCATGGTAACGCCTACTATTACAAGCATTAATCAACACAGCAGTGAAATAGGAAAACAGGCTGCCAAAACATTTTTGCAACATGCCAAAAAAACGGTCGTCAAGCAAAAACTGAATAAAATAATTTTGGATGCTGAATTGATTATTAGAGATTCTTCAAATAATAAAAAAACTCCTTAATTCTTTATAAATGTCACGTTTATTGAGTTTCCTTTAGCAATTTTCTTGTTAAGTACTACATTCCCATTGCTCTTAACCACTTTTACCTTTATTTGTCTTCCAGCTCGATTTACTTTTATACTAAAATCTTCTCCAAATGCCTTAATATTATTTAAATACATATGGTCCCAATTTTCAGGCAATCTAGGTGTGCAAATAAAACTACTAAGTCCCGTGGGAGTTATACCAAAAACACCTTCGGTAAAGACTCTGCAATACAAGGCACTCTCTGCAGATAAATGTGCCATATTACCTTCGGGAAAAGCTTCAACCACGTAAGGCACCCTATTTCCCAATAGTCTTTTTTCTGAAAACTGTTCTAGCTTTTCTAAGGATTTCTTTGTCTCTCCAGAAGCAAATGTACCACGTAAGGCGTATAAGGTCCCCCGGTCCCAAAATATTTTGGTTATAGCTTCATCATCACTATTTTTTTCGACATGCACCCCATTATCGGTCCAAAGGCGATCAAAAAGCGCTGTAACAGTCGCATCCTTTCTTTTGTTAAGACCAACAACTAATGGAAGGCAAATCCAGTGACGTAAATATTTATGCTCTTTATAATATTTGTAAGTATCCAAACCTTCTACATGAGCCCCAAAATAGTTTTCTATGGCTAGACTAAGCTTGCTCGCCTGTTCTTTATATTTATTCTGTAACGCTTTTGGTTTATTAAGAGATTTGGCTAAATCTCCAGCATGATTTAATGCGCCATAATATAGAGAAGATGTTGATAAATTAGCATTTCCTGTTTCAATACGCCCTTCCATTTCGTCCGACTCCGACATAACGACACCTTCTTCATTAAGCTGCCTGTTGCAATATTCGAGACACCACTCTATAAGTGGCCACAACTCATTTGCAGTAGGAATATCACCAAATGCCATGGCATAGTGCGCCGCTCCATAGGCTATCATGGCTGCATCTCCTCTATCCTTTAAGAAAGGTTTTACCAAGCCTTCAATTTCAAAAGAATATCTGATTTTTTTGTATTCAGCGTTCGTTTCTTTGGCAAATGCTCTAAAGGTGTTCATCGCAGATTCGTTACCCAGAGCATAACCCAAATAGGGAAAAAATGGATTGATATACTCTGCCTGGTCATTCGCCCAGATGCCTACATAATACCGACCACCTCCTGGCGAATGAATTAAACCTAATTCCGACTCAAAAATACTTTCTGATGCCCTTGTTTTTGAAAATTCAAATAAGGTATTCAATATAGGGTTTGGTGTATCTAGTTGTAAGGATCCTGACATTAAACTAAGAAACGCTTTTCGTTTTGACAAGGTTATTTCAACTGATTCTTCTGGAAACTTTTCTTCAGGAGTTTTTGCCATAATGTCTAATGAAAATGACGTTGCCTCTCCTGGCTTTAACACCATACTCTCTGGCGCGTTTGTTTTAATAAGCCTGCTATATTTCCCTTTGGCTCCATAGTCATTAAATTCAAGAGCTGTATTACCAACTTGAATTTTCATGATAGAATCGGTGGTATTTTTTATAGTCCACATTTCTCTAAAAAGCCGTTCGTCCATGGATGGAAAAAGCGACCGGGTTAACATTAATCCATTTTTAGATGGATCATGTTCAAAATTGAGTATGCCATTTATTGATACCGTTTTTACAGTACCTGGTACAAATTGCTCATCCTTTATATAGAGCTTGGGCAACAACGCATCGGTATACTCCCCTTTTAAATAAGCTCTATAATCATGAAACCATGTATCTTCAGATGCCTTAAATTCATGTAATTGTGGAAAAAACACGGTTCTATTCAAAGACAACTTTCCTTTATCATCTATACTGTATTTAACGATACCTGCAACACGCTTACCAGCCATCTCAATATCATCGGTATAAGGTAAGTTATCTTTATTATCTATATTGAAAGTAATCGCTGTATCTCCAGAAATATGCCAATGCTTTCCTCGTGCATTATTAGTATTATCCTGAGGAAACAAGGAAAATTGCACAAGGAAAAACAGTAATAATAAAGTTATTCTTTTATTATTCATAATAGTAACTCCCAGCATTTTTATTATTATTTATCTCTTTCAAATATATCAAAATAAGAAGGCAACTATTCTTTTATTCTATTTCCAGCAGCATCCATTTATCGTCAACAACACCTTCCAAAAGGTTTTGAATACAAAGATTCCAACTAATGAACCCTACAATATTTCCATCTTTATCTACATGGTCATGACTAGGAGCTAATGGTTCTCCTGTATCTGCATGGTAGTTTTCATGCATGGTGTTATATTTTTTGATATCATTCAACAATAATGTCCCAACAGTCTCTGCTTGCCAATAAAGAGCTTCATCAAAACCATAATTTTTTAATCCAACGGAGTAAATATAATTTGCTATAGGCCAAACGGGGCCTTGCCAATTGGAAAAGGGTACAATAATATTCTTATTGTTATAATCTGGATCCTGTAATGATAATGTTCTGAATCCATATTTAGCTTTCATATGGTCTGAGTTTATTAGATATTCTGATATCATTAATTTTCCTTTTTCTTGGGGTGCTATATTGTGCATTAATGGCACAAAAGAAGAATAACTAACTCTTTTATAAAAATCGCCCGTTTCTCTATCTATCGTATAGTAAATTTTATCCGCTTCAGACCAAAGATATTTATTAATGGCTTTCTTTAAATCATCTGCTTTTGTTTTATATGTGCTTGCTTCTTCCAGCTTCCCTAAATTCTTAGCTATTTGAGCTTGAGCTAGGTATTCTTTATATTGAAAAGCACTCGCATCTGGTGCTAAAAACGATCGTTTATCATCAGTAAAATAGTTCATTGCTACATTATTATCGGCACCACTTTGCATACCATTATCCCAGAAAAACAACCCTGTTTTTTCATCTTGCTGTGTCTTTTCTCTATAAGCTAGTACTTTTTTAAGAGCTTCGTAATAAGGCGCTACCCATTTGTAATCTTCCAATCCTTTGGAAGCAAAATGCACACCTTGAGATAAAAATGGTTTCATTGCAAATTTCCCAAAAAGCAAACGTGGTCCTTTAGTTGTGGCGCAACCAGAAGCATAACCCTCTTCGTCAATACCTTCTATTAAATTGAGCGCCCAATATTTTAGGTACTCTGGTTTTCCTATACTTACAAAATGATTTCCCATAAAAAACCCATCCCAATCCCACATTTGCTTATAAAAACCTGCTGGAATCAGGTATGGGTATTTTAAATATCCTTCAGCAGGTTGAACAACTTTTTGCCTAAGTTCATCATATTTAGAAGTAATACTTGTTAACAAAGGGCGAAGGTTTTCTGCATCCATCTCTTTTATTTCTTTGGTACTTTCAATTTTTATTTGTTTTTTTTCTACAGTTTGGCAAGCAAATACCAAAGTACATATACTACATAGAATAACTATTTTTTTTCTCATATCTTTTCTTGATCTTATCATATTTGATTTCATTTATATAATTAGGCATATTCTTAAGAGTAAAAATAGCCTGTAGTTATACAAGACATGGTATTCATATTGTCCAAATACCTCTTTCCTTCTGTCACTTTTACTATTTAAGCAGAATCTCTCCTAGAGGAGAACCTATTAATACTTTAAACAAAGGTATTGTAGGAGATACCCTATTACTTATAATGTCGTATCAATTACTTATAAAATCGTGTTAGAAACGATGATGCTACATACAATTAAGCCTCAGCTTTAGTTATTGGAAATAAAAAACCTCCAACTTAAAGTTGAAGGTTTTACTTCTTTTTAGCCTATCTATGACTTTCGTTTAATATAACAAGCTAGTTATTCTCCATAACTCCCATTAACTCTAAAGAAAAGTTATCTTTTGCTTGTATATAAGCTGCTTTGGGAATGATAGTAGCGCCTACTTTTTTCTTTTCAAAGGAAGCGGTCATACCAAAATCTATTTTTTTAAACCCAAGTTTTGTAGCACGCTTTATGGTTTGATACAATAACTGCCTGTAAATCTGATGCTCATCCTTGTAATCGTAATCCATGCCAATAAAAGCTGGTGTATATGTTTCTTTTAAATTCTTATAACAAAACATAACACCTACTGGTATATGTGATTTTCCTTTATTGAATTCCTCTTTTAAATACAGTGTTAAAAACTCCCAATTTGGGTGTTGAGACATCATGGCAAACAGTTTTTTAGGTAATGGAAACATGTTCAAGGCAAGATTATGCCTGTTCACATTACTATATAACTCATAGAACTTATCTATTTGCTCTTGATCGGTCGTTTCATTATATACAACTATCTTAAAATGCGCTTCATAAGGCTGGATATCTTTTTTAAAGTGTTTCCTGGAACGCGTGGACAATGAGTCTGGGTAGTCATCCATAGTTTTCCAATTAAGATCAAGTATCTGACACGAATCGGGCATTACTGTCTTAATAAACCCTTGTTGGTGGCATAATTGACTTAATTGATCATCGTGTTCAAAATCCCTCAACACCATCCAATTTGAATTAAATTGCTGCTCCAAATCTTCAAGTTTGTCCAACATCTGCTTCATTGCCAATTTCCAATGGGGGTGAGATTTATTTAAATAAAGGTGGGCGCCTTCAGTAAATGGTGACCCCATACCTAATACATAAGAAGTGAGATGGTAAGGATCTTTTTTCCGTGTTTCTTCTAATTTGATGGAAACAGAAACTGGTGCAAGCATATCTTCTTTCCATAACGCATATGTAAAAAATGTAGCTAGTATAGGTGTTTTATCTGCATCTTTAATGATAATATAGTGAAAGTCCCAATTATTTTCAGGAAGTTCGTTTTGTGTAAAAACGTTTTCAAGAAAAAGCAGACCATCCCAATCAAAGGCCCCTTGCCTACCCATAAGCTTATTCCATTCCTTTTTATCGATGTTTTGTATGGTTGTTTCATATTTAACATGAAACTCTTCAACGATTTTCTTTTTTGGCAATGCTTCCAAAACAGGCAATTTAAAAGCTTTCCTCACTTTATCTGGCGTGGTATGTGTATCTTCCAAAGCTTTCGGGTAGTGGTAAACCATTGCTTCTACCAAGCTTTTAATTTCTTCTGCCTGATTATGTCTGGAAATGGTTATTCTCACACCAGTATTCTTTACTGGCACGGCTGGAAAAATTCCTAAATTCACAAAAAAACCTTCCTTCATCAATCTATTTACAAAATTATACCCAGTAACTGGCATCCCTGTACCTATGTAGAATACTGGAGAATTATTTTCCTCAACTAAAGGCAGGTCTGTATTTGCCAATAGGGTATTAAACAATGTTATTCGTTCTAACAACTCGTTTTGGAGCATATAAATCTCGGGAGAAAGGTGGATATTAGCAGATGCTATTGCCGCTGCTACAGAGGCAGGCTCTAACTGAGCAGAAAAAGTTAAAGGACCTCCAAAGGTTTTTATTTTATGGTATCTTTTCTTATGGGTGCAAACAGCCACAGCACCACTGGCTCCAAAGGTTTTACTTAGTGTTCCAAACAACAGTATATTGTCAGGTAATTCGCCAAGTTTGCTAAGCACATAACCCGTACCATGCTTACCAGCCCAACTCATGCCATGAACATCATCTAAATACAAATGTAGCTGCGGGTATTTATTACACAATTGCATCAGTTCTTCTAAAGGAGCCACATCTCCGTACATAGAATAAACACCATCTGCCATATACCAGATTTTTTTATATTTAGAGGATAATTTTTTGATTTTATCCTCCAACATATCCAGGTTACTATGTCGAATCATTTCAATGGGTACGCTTCGTGTTTTAAGTACATTCGCTGCACTTTGCACACTCCAATGAACTTGATGATCTAAAATAATGGCATCTCCGTCATTAACGGCACTAGGGATGACCCCAAGGTGTCCTAATGTACTATTTTTAGTAATAATAATAGGCGCATGATATAACTGGGTTATTTTTTCTTCTAACTTTCGATATAACGGATTTGAGATATAGCTTTTAGAAAGAGGAAACTGAGTTCCGTACTTATAAATAGCATCCATCGCTGCGTCTTTTAAGCGCTTATCCTGCTCTAATCCTAAATAACCTGTGGTTCCGAAATGAAAAAGGTCTTTTTGTTTGACCTTTATCTTTCTTCCTGTAAAGTGATCTCCCTCTGCATATAAATGCAATACGCCTTGTTTTTTAGCATCTGTAAACACCTCATTTACAGTATCCAAAAAGTTGTTATGTTTAATTTTTGCCATTTCAAGATTTATTAATGGTTAATGCAATTAGGGAGGCTATTATATTCCATTGGCTAAATCATGGAATATAAAACTATAAAAATTTATAGCTCTATTTTGCTATCCCTACAAGTATTATATAAAAAATCCCTTACAGACAAGTTTTTATCCTTCTAAGACAAGTTTTGTACAAACAAAAAAATATATTTTGACGTTATAAGATAAATATAAAAAATATTAAACTACTTAAAAACAGACAATTGACACTTCCTAAAATAAAAAAAAGTATCTTTATAGTTGGGCATAAACGAGGAAAACACAATTGGCACTAAAATTATTCCTAAAAAGTTAAATGTACGGTTTTACCTCAGTTAAGTTAAAATAATTGTATTTATATTTGTTTAGTTCTATGTTAATGTTGTTTTAATTTGTATCACATTAATAAAAAGAACATTCTCTCTCTTAAGGTAAATTAATACAAATAATAATCGTAAAAATATGTATTTAAATTTAATTAAGTCATGAAATCTTTTAACCCCAAAAATTTTAAAATAGTTTGATAGATCATATAGAAAATGAGTATGCGAAGTTTTGGATTGAAAAAGACATTCTTTATTTTGTTTACAAAAATGGAATTTCTATAGATCAATCCGTAGCCATGCAAGTTGTTGAAGATAGGCTTTTATTACAACAAGGTAAAGAGTTTTTAATCTTTTGTGATATGAGAGGCGTTAAAAGCGTCAATAAAAGCGCCAGAAACTACTTAGCAATAGAAGGCTCTGCCTTAATTAAAGCTGTTGCTTTGTTAGTTAATAACCCTTTGACCAATACGATATCAGGTTTTTATGTTAAAACCAGTAATCCAGCAATCACAACCCAGATATTTACAAGCGAAGAGGATGCTTTAAATTTTCTAAACAGTTATATCATCTCTAAATAATTATTTATGAGACTAGTGCACCTCCTTATTTTTAGAATACAATAACCGTCTATTTTTCCTGTTTTAAAATCAGTATAAAAATCTACAAATTAGTATGTATCTGTGATGAAACTCAATAACAAACAAAGAATAAAACAAATCCATACTATGCTTATGGAGTTTGCCAGTGGGAATTTTGCTTACAAGGTTGAAAGGTCTGATTTGAATGATGATATCGAAGCCCTCATCGCGCTGATTAACATGACCTTTGAAGAAATAAAAACTTCTTTTCTCCATCAAGGCTATGCAAACTTAAATGAAACCTACAAACATCTGGTTCAAATGTTCTTTGTTCTAGACACAAAGGACACTATTATAGCCTTTAATTCCCGCATTAAACAAATGTTATTCTTTGATGATAATGAATTGCAAGAAAAAGATTTTTCTACATTCCTCACTCAAGAATCAAAATTAGCTTGGAATGGTTTAAAATCTAAATTAGTGCAAGCAAACCTTGATGCTCATGAAGAATTTATCGTACTATCTTTTAAAACCAAACAACAATTAATTTTAACATCCAATTGTTTAGTAAGTAAATTTGTCGATCGAGTGAATCAATCGGAAAGAATCGTAGTCACATCTATAGAAATTATTAAAAATAGTACCGAAAGGGAAGCTGAATTACGAAAAATTGTAAGTACAGGAAAGAATAAAGCAGCAAAGCATTCTTATAATGGTAATAAAAGCAAACAGTTAAATTTAAGTTTTACCGATATTAGAAAAATCCGAAAAGTACATGATCACATTATAAATAATTTAGACAAACCACTCGCTCCATTGATTGAGTTGGCACATGCTTTTGGAACTAATGAATACAAACTAAAATATGGTTTCAAACAATTGTATGGGCAAACAGTATTTCGTTTTTTAATAAACGAACGATTGAGAAAAGCCAGTGTTTTAATTCAACATACAGATACATCCATAAAGGAAGTGGCACATGTAACTGGATTTATAAGTGCGCCTCATTTTTCTAAAGCTTTCAAAGAGAAATATGGATTTACACCAAGGGATTTAAGAAAACAATCCAATCAAAACCCCGATATTTAGTTACAAGTGAAAAAAGTATTAAGCATTAGGTACTAATTTGCAGTTTGAAAATTCAAATATCAAATTCCTGATGCGAAGTTCTAAATAAAGAATACCCAATTCTCCCTATAAACATTCGACTACCAAACACTGAACACTATATTAATCACAACATCCTTTTCAGACAAGTTTTAATCCATTTAAGTTAAGTTTTATCCTCGATATTTGTTCTATAGTTGTTAGTTAGTTGTCTTTTCGAATTCGGTTGCGCCCAATCATCTTTATTGGGATTTTAGGGATTGAGCGTAGCTGGAATTGAAAGGATCAAAATTTTCAAGACTCAACAATAGATCAATTGGTACGTATTGACAGGTATATTATTGCGTATTAACAAAAAGACATTCGCTTTAAAAGCCTTATTACAAGGCTAAAAATAACGTTCATGTGTAAAAAGCAGGGATACGCATCAAAGTCTCTATAAAACGAGACGTTCATTTTTTACTGTTTAAAAAGCTCCCAAGTGAAAATACCGTGTACATACAGATTCCATTTTTAAGAATAGTTTATAAACAGGCAACTAAAATTTAAACGCGTGAAACATTGCTTTTTTGTCTATACAATACTTTGCATAACGATGTCTTTCTCACAAACGAAGCCTTTTAAAATCTCGGGAGCCTTGATAACAGAAACCGATAAAATAGCTCTAGAGTCAGCAACAATTCATTTAGAACGTGCTAAGGACAGTTCTTTGGTCACTTATGCCATTTCAGATAAAAATGGGTATTTTTCTTTAGAAGGCAAAACGGCAGACAAACATTTAAACCTCTATATCTCGTACGTTGGGTATCAAACCCACTTTCAAACTGTTTATTTAGACAAAGTAACCATTAATTTAAATACTATTAATCTAAAAACAGACCTTAATGCCTTAAAGGAGGTTCTTATAAAGGTTAATCCACCTGTCGTTATAAAAAAAGACACTTTAAAATTCAATGCCAACTCTTTTAAAACTAAAAAAAATGCCAATGTTGAAGATTTACTAAAACAATTACCTGGCGTAGAAGTTAATGATGCAGGCAAGATAAGTATCAATGGAAAAGAGGTCGATAATATTTTGGTAAATGGAAAACCATTTTTTAGTAATGACCCGACTATAACAACCAGGCATTTAAGTAAAGAAATTATTGATAACATTCAAATCACAGATACAAAAACAAAGGCAGAAGCTTTTGCTGGTGATGAAGGTAGCAAAGAAAAAAAAACGATCAACCTCGTTATAAAGGAAGAAAACAACGATGGTACTTTTGGACAGGTAGCAGCCGGGACAGGAACCAACAAGCGTTATGAATTTGTTGGTATGTTTAATCTTTTTAATAACGATCAACGCATGAGCCTCCTTGCTGGAGGCAACAATATAAATGTACCTGGCTTTAACTTTAGAAACGGTCTTGCAAGCAGGCAAGGGATTACTACATCTCAAAATTATGGTGCCAATTACGTTGATAAATTGAGAAAAAGGCATGATATTTCTGCCAATTATTTTTTCTCTGGTACGCGTTCTGAAAACGAACGTACAACACAACAAATCAATATTCTCCCAGATTCGAGATACACAAGCAATTCCAATACAAAGTCACATGATGAAGGGAAAAACCACAGTATCCATTTAGGGTTTAACATCGAAGTCGATTCTATGCTTTTAATCAATATTAACCCAGCATTTAACATGGTTAAAAATAAAATGGAAACATCAGGTAGTGAAGCTTCCCGAAATGAAGATAACACCTTGACAAACCAATCCAGTTTGTCTTCATTTTCTGAAACAACTAATAAAAACCTCAACAACCATGTTGATGTTACAAAACGATTTGGTAGGTATGGGGCTTATTTTAAATTCAATATATCAAATAAATATCAAACTACAGAAACTGATAATTACCTAAATTCTGAAACCAGTATTTTTGGAGATAATCCAGAAGAAATTAACAGAAACTTATTTACGGATAGTGACCAAAAGTCAAAAGGAATTTATACAGGCGCTACTCTTAGATGGCCATTAATTGTGAAGATCCTGTTTTTAGATCTTAAGTTTAATTATAGATATGACAAACAAAAAAATATAAAGAGCTCTTACGCTTTTGATCCAGACACACAAGGCTTCACCATATTTAATGAAGATCTAAGTACAGATTTTGAGTATACAAATAAGCGAAGTACCCCGGCTTTAAAACTAACTTATAAAAAAGAAAAATGGTCTGCTAGTTCTCAAATAGGGTATGTATTAAGAACCTTAAAAAACATCGATTTTTTAAGACCCGATTTAAGTTTAGCCCGTAATTTTGAAACTCTAGAGCTGCGATCGAATTTTCATTATCAATATAATCCAAAATCGTATTTATATGCCAGCTATGGCTTAGATAACATACCACCACAGTTGTCACAACTACAGCCTTTTCAAGATATATCAAACCCTTTAAATACAATAACAGGAAATCCTAATTTAAAACCGACAAATACGCATAGCTTTTATCTTGGTTTTAATACGTTCAATTTTCAAAAACGTCATGGTTTTTTTGGTCATGTCTATGCCAATTTAAACAACAATCAGGTAGTAACTAAAACAACTATTGATGATAATTTTGTGAGAAACACAAGCTATGTTAATGTAAATGGAGGTTTTAGTTTAAACACTGGTGCCAGCTATAATAAAACGATAAAAATTGACTCCCTAAAAACGTTTAGATATAGTGTTGGGCTATCCTCGGGCATTAACAAATCGATTAACTTTAATAATGATGTGTTGTATGTTTCAAACAATACCACCTTAACACCTCATACTAGTATCACCTTTGCATGGGATCACGTTATGACAATAGCTCCAAATTACAGGCTATCATTTAATAAAACCACGTTCGATCTGGAAGATTTTAATAACCAAGAGTTTATAAATCATTCCGCTGGGTTACAAATAACCACATTCGTTCCTAAAAAATTAGAATGGCAGCATGACATTAGCTTCAATTATAACCCAAATGTCGCTGAGGGATTTCAAAAAAGCGTCTGGTTTTGGAACACCACTTTAGCCTATACCATGTTTAAAGACCATGGTATTTTATCTTTAAAGATTTACGATTTATTAAACCAAAACACAAACGTTAGGCGTATTGCCACGAAAAACTACATTCAAGATTCTCAAAGCAAAGTTCTTAAGCAATATTTTATGCTAAGTTTTAGTTGGAAGTTTAACAATTTCTAGAGGCATTTAAATGCTTGTGTTTATAGAGGTTGACCAGCAACTAGGGGAATGTTTTTCAATTAAAAACCGGCAGTAATTTCGCAAAATCCTTTTCAGATAAGCTTTAATCCATTTAAATTAAATCCTATCATCGATCTTTGTTTCGGTTAGTAATTTTTGTCTTTTTGACTTCGGTTGCGCCCAATCACCAGTTAATTGGATTCTTCAGATTGAGCGTAGCCGAAACAAAAATAAATTAGTATCACTACAACACAAAAAACCCATCAATGACATTTAACATATCACTCCTAGTAGCAAACAACATTCAAAAGACATCCTTTTCGGACAAGTTTTAATCCTTTTAAGTTAAATCTTATCATCGATATTTGTTGCGGTTAGTAATTTTTGTCTTTTTGACTTCGGTTGCGCCCAATCACCAGTTCATTGGATTCTTCAGATTGAGCGTAGCCGAAACAAAAAAATAATTAGCACCAACACCCCTAAACACCTCATTAACAACACACAAAACCTCAATCATATATTACCTAATGACTTTTAAAGACATCCTTTTCAGACAAGTCTTAATCCCTTTTAGTTAAAACTTATCATCGATATTTGTGTCGTCTGATATCTAATTTCGGTTGCGCACGATCTTCTTTTTTATAGGGATTTAGGAGATTGAGCGTAGCTGAAATTAATCTTAGCAAGGTTTTTCTTTCAAAAAAGTATGTTATTAAATTTGAGCTTCGACAAGCTCAGCGTGACATAGGAATTTTGTTTTGTCTTAGTTCTTTTCAAGAAGAAATCTTAAAAATAGGCAACGCTTCCACGATACTAGGTTGACAAAATAATTGTTAATTACCAACTAAGCATAAAAGACTATATAAAGCTACCCTGTCTTGCTGAGCTTGTCGAAGCATAGTATGACATAGGAACTTCTTTTTACCTTAACTCTTTCAATAAGAAACCTTATATAATAGGCAACGCTTCCACGATACTAGGTTGACAAAATAATTGTTAATGCCAACTAAACAAAAAAGACTATTTAATGTCACCTTGTCTTGCTGAGCTTGTCGAAGAACAAGAAGGCCATTATCGGTTATCAGGATGTTTATATTCTGTATAATTTTTAGAAAACTCGATTAAATCTTCCCAATTATCATTAATTAAAGCTTCTTTTTTTCGTCGCGACCATCCTTTAATTTGCTTTTCAATTTTTATAGCTTCTGATGGACTTGTACACTGTAAATACCATTTAAGTTCTATAGGTCTTCTCAAAAAATGTATAACCATCTTTTCTATAACCAGATTTATGCTGATTAATTCTTCTTTCTAAATCGTTGGTCATTCCTGTATAATAGGTTTTATCAGAGCAAAGTAATATGTATACGTAATAAAATTTCATTTTAACTTCAAATTTACGCTTCGACAAGCTCAGCGTGACACTACAACTTCTTTTTGTCTCAATTCTTTTCAATAAGAAATCTTATGAGTAGGCCATTCTTTCACTAAGCCAAGGAGCCAAAATAGTTACTAATGACCAACTAAACAAAAAAGACTATTTAGAGTTACCTTGTCTTGCTGAGCTTGTCGAAGCATAACACACGAAACAATACCTACAAGTGCAACAACCCTTTATAAACTTGCGCTTCCACAAGCTCAGCGTGACATAGGAACTTCTTTTTCTCAGCTGTTCCAATACAGAATCTTATGAATAGCCTCCCTTTCTACAATTTTGGATTATTTAAGTTAAAAAATCAAACAAAATTTATACGACAAACGAATCATATTTTTTCAGCTCTTAAAAATATTAATCCCTCTCAGGCAATTTTTATTCCTTATCAACTAAGTTCCTTCATCTACATTTGTTATCGATTTAAATTTACTTATAATCATCCCCCCTAAGCTGGGTAGTTATAATTTGTGATTGTCCTAATAAATTACTTTTCAAGTTAAGCTACCTAGTTTTTAACAATATTAATTAAGATTCTAATGAAAAAGAATGAAATCAAGTTTTCCTACCACACCTCAAACATAGGTTAACGAATCCTTCTCAGGCAATTTATTATCCTTTTAAAGTAAGTTTAATTTTCGATTTTTGTATATAGTCGCCTTCAATCTAAATAAAAACAATGTTACACCGTATATTTACACATAAGAAAACCAACAAACAACTGATTACATTTGATGACAGTGAATTTGAAAAGGAAAATCCTATCAAACAATATGGTAGTAACATTATTGTAAAACAAATGATTTTAAATGGTGTTCCTAAAGAAGAAATTACAGGAGAAAAGGAACTTACTACTACGAGCAGCGAAATATTTAAAAGCGCCCATATACATTGGCTAAAACTAAAAAGTGACTTTCAAAAAATAAAAATCCCCAATAATTTAATAAAGCTTTTAAAAACCAATAAGAAAAAAGATCAAGAAAAATTACTTGACGGATGCTTGCTCCCTTTGGAAACCCTAACCTCTTTTATTTTTACGGCTTATCATAAATTTGGGTATACACTAAGTCAATATATCCCTGAATTTTCTAAAAAAGATTTCAAATCGGTTGCTAGAATTATCGATTGTGGTGAACACTGGCATTGCTTTTTCACAACTCATAATGATACCAATGGAGACAAAACACAACTTCATTACTTGTCCAGTGCCTTTGGTATTGATAGATCTGAACTTATTAAACAAATAAAATCGAGCGAGTCTTTGTCCAAATTAGATAACCTGCCTCTTATTACTTTATAGAGAGATGAAGTCATTTGCATGCAACGTTACGGATCAAACAGACCCCAAAAAACCAGAGTAAAATCTATTTATATTTTTAGAATCCTTTTAGAAAAATAGAGTAAACTCTGGTTTTTTCTTTTTGTTTTGTAGTAGAACCAAAACTATTTCACTTTAAAAAGAATAAAAGAGCATATATTGAGATATCAAAAATAGAATGCCACAATGTATTATCTATAGAAGACCTCGGTGAGGTGGTTGCTGGTAGTCAGGCGACCTGTTCAATCAACAATCTATCTCTTACATTTTATTTATATAAAAAACACTTCAAAATTGAATACATCTAACTAATCCCTCTCAGGCAAATTATTATCCTTTTAGAGTAAGTTTTTATTCTTAATAAATTCTAACTTAGCACATATACTGCTGACACACAATTAATTACCATTTAATTATTAATTTTTAAAGATATTATTACGCCTATTTTTGAAGGCAAAACCTAAGGCTTAGGGTACTTTTAGACAGCAACTATATAAAAACAAGACAAAACCAAGGTACATACTAAACTCTTTTATGCTTTCTACCTACTACTACAATCAAAAGACCAAGTACCTAAAAAATACTATAGTCAGGGCTAAGACCGAAAACCTGTAAAAGAGAGTAGGTCATTAACTTTTAAAATACCTTATTATGAAAACAAAAATTTTTAAAATCGTTTTACCTGCTTTAGCATTGACACTAGCTGTTACTGCTTCATTAGCTTTTACTCCTAACGGTAATAATATGGCCGATGCTATTGTAGTTACTTCTGGATGGTACCAAAACCCCGATGAGCTTAGCTGCGCAGTTGCATCACCCATTAACTGTGATTGTACATCTTCATACAATCCTGTATGTACCATTATAGTAGGGTTTAATGTTCATCAAGTATATCAAAGAATTAACAGTATATCGCCATGTAACGTGCTTCTGTATGAAGGCTTGGATTAGTTTTGAAAAGATTCGTAAATAAGCTGTCTATTTTATTTCAATATCTTTAAGTTAAGAAAGTATATCTGCTTGAGCGTATTCGAAAGCGCATCATTCCAACACATAAAGAAACTTTCGAATACGCTCCTTTAGTTAAGCCGTTTGAAAGGATTATTCTCATTAAGCTTTGATTGACAAAATAACTACCCGGCATCTATAAAACCAAAATAATTCAAAGTCAAAATGTGACATTGAAGCCTAAAGTAAATTGTCGTAATGGTGGTAAAACGGATGCACTCTGTACTTCTGGATCTGCGCCATCGTATCTTGTAATAATAAATAAGTTCTGCCCCTGTAAATAGATATTTATGTCCATATGTTTTGTTATGGCTTTAGGCATCGTATAACTTAGTGAAGCATTTCGTAACCTAATAAAGGAAGCATCCGTTACAGATGCATTACTATGTCTATACGTATTTGATGCTATTGCAGCGGTATTGTTAATAGGCAGAAAAAAACGTTGGATCGAATTTTCATCACCTACTTGCTGCCAGCGATCCCATATGGATACAGGCATATTTTGAGCCATCCCTCCAAGGTTTAAAACACCAGATTGAATAAAACTTCTTCCTTTTTGTTTTACAAATTGAAAAAACATATCCAATTGCATATTTTTATAGGTTATGGTATGCCCCATGCCCCCAAAATATTTTGGTGTTAGATCCTCAAGCCATTGACGATCATCTTTATTTATAACCCCATCATCATTATAATCTTCAAACTGCCACACACCCGTTTCAGGATCAACCCCCAGAACATGATATAATTGCCAAATTCCCAAAGGCTTCTCTACTAAATACTCACTGGCCAAGGTAGATTTCTCTAGTTCTGGGAATGCTACCAGTTTATTTCTATTTGTCGAAATATTAAAGGTTGTACGCCATTTAAAAGAATCGTTTTGAATATTTACCGTACGTAGATCAATCTCAACTCCTTTATTTTCTATGATGGCATCTAAATTTGCATTGATACTGGAAAACCCTGTAGTACCAGGCAAAGGAACGGAAAGCAATTGATTGGAAGAACGGTTGCGATACCAGACCGCTGACAGGAAGACACGGTCCTTAAAAAAACCTAACTCTAAAGCTGTTTCCAATTTTTTATTTTCTTCCCAGGCACGATTAGGGTTAAACAAGCGGGTAGGTGCCAAGCCAGATCCGTTGTAATTACCCGAAACCTCATAAGTATCTAAAAAAGCATAGTCTGGCGGCTTGTCACTTCCTGTTATACCATAACTGGCTCGCAATTTCCCAAAACTCAAAACCGCATGATTCTCAAAGAAGCGTTCCTCAGAAAACAGCCATGCCGTCCCAATAGCTCCAAATTTGCCGAATTGCTTACCAGGTCCAAATCTGGAGGAACCATCTCGACGCCCTGTTATGTTTAGGATAAGTCTATCTTTCCAATTAAAATTAATCCTGCCAAAAAATGCCTGATATTTATACTCGGTATCCGTATCAAGAATAACCCTTTTATCTTTGGCTGCGGCTAGATTTTGCAATAAGGCATTGCTTGGAAAATTAGATGCAGACAGCCCCAACTGCTGATCTTTCTCTTGTTGAAAAGTAGTACCCAGAAGTAATTTTAAGTTGATATTTCCCAAATGATAGTTCCAATTAATTTGAGGCTCTACAATCCAAGACTCACGTTTACTACTATTTGTACTAATACTAGACCGACTGCTATCCTGCCCCGAAGCGCTATTAGGGTCAAAACTAGTATGTGGAAATGCTGCATAAGACTGCAAGCGGTAATCGGTATAACCCAAACTGGTTTTAAACTCCAGCGATGGAATTGGATGGTAAGACCATACCGTATTCGCAATAAGGTTATGTGTTCTTGCCTGATAATCCTGCTCCAACATAGACAAAGGATTTCTCCAAGTAGAATTTTCCCAATTTAAATTACCAGTAGCATTGTAAAGTGCTGGAGCATTTGGCGGTAAAATCAATGCACTCTTTGTAAAATCCTGAGGCGGTAGATTATTAGTATCCGATCCATAATTTCCAGAAAAACGAAGTTTAAAGCGACGGTCTTCCGATTGATGATTTACATTAACAAGTAAGGACGCTTTATCATATTTTGAATCTCCTATAAACACGGTAGTCTCTGTTACATAACCACCACTTAACAAAAACTGTGTTTGGGCATCGCTTCCCGAAAAGGATAGTTGGGCACGCTGCCTATAAGCAGTCCCTCCAATAAGTACTTCTTGCCAATCTGTATTGCGTTCCTGATCCCATACATATAAATCTGGAAAGGCCGATCGTGATGAAGCTGGTATCGTTTGAAGGGTGAAACCTTCATTTTCAATAGCTTCCTTACGCATTTCTAGATACTGTTTTGCATTTAATACATCTACAAAACGGGGCACTTCGCTTAATGTACTGCTCACATGGAGTTTAACCTGTGTTTTTCCAATCCTGTCTTTCTTGGTCGTAATCAGTATCACACCATTAGCGCCACGTGCCCCATAGATAGCAGTGGCATCGGCATCCTTCAGTACTTCAATACTTTTTATGTCTGCTGGATTTATCGTGTTTAACGGACTCACCTTGCCACCAGGAATAATATTCCCTGTTAAAGAACTCAATTCCAACGACCCAGAATTGTAAGGCACACCATCTATTATATATAACGGATCGTTAACCTCATCTAAAGGCCCACCTGGGCCTATAAAGTTTTGTCCGCGAATTCGGATCTGATACCCACTACCAGGAACTCCCGTATTTTGGGTGATATTCACACCAGGCAGATGCCCTTGGATAGCAGCCAAAGGGTTATTAACGGTCTGTTTTTCTATGGTTTTTGCCTCTAGCTTACTAATGCTACCAGTAGCCAACCTTTGAGACGTTTTATAATATCCAGCTTCAATGGTTATTTCGTCCAATTGGTCAACGCCTTCTTTAAGAACAATATTAATAGTCGTTTGATTACCAACCATTATTTCTTGTGTTTCAAAACCTATGGACGAAAAGACCAATACCTGAGAAGTCTCGGATACCTTGATAGTATACTGACCATCTAAATTAGTGGGTTTACCGCTACCCGTGTCCTTTATTAAGACAGTTGCATGGGGGATGGGAAGCCCTGATTGATCTTTGACCGTACCAGAAATTTTAAGTTCTGGCATCTCTTTTATAAAGAAGGTTTTATTTTGAGATACAATATACGTGGATATAAAGCAGAATAGTATCATACAGAACAACCGTATAAAGGATTCTATTATAAGCCTTTCTAGTCCTTTTTTTATATAGCAAAATACACCCGCAAATTTAATTTCCTCAGATTTATGGAGCATCAGGTTCATTAAGTCTTTTAATTTATTCATTTTAGAAGTGGCTCTAACTAGTTACCTGCATAAATGCAAAAACTATGCACCTACCTTTTTTTGCAACACATTGTTTTTAAGAATCCGCCATGAAGCGTATTCAAAACGATTTATTACTTTACTCCCCCTAAAAAGAAAAATCTCTTAGTTTCTTATGTATATTGACAAAACGAGATTTTCGTCCTAATATTGATGGTTAGATATTCAATAAATGACGTTAAAAGTCTTTATTCGAATCATGCTTTATTATATGTCCTAATTTATAATAAGGTATTTTTGAAACATCCGACTGTGCCCCGTGGTTAAATGCATAAGACTTATAATTTTAATAAAACCAAAGCTTAACATCAGGACACTTTTCGTTTAAAAGCTCTTTATTCCATACGTATTTTAGTTATTTTTTTTACTGTTATAACTTGTTTATGGGCAAAACACAGATTATTCATTCCCATTCCTTTTAAGCATTTTATTTCTAATTAGCCAAGCCGCTAATTTTTTGAGAGAGGCTTTATTTGGTTGTCACGGTTTATACAGACATCATAGCCATGAAATCTGCCTTTTTATCATTCAAAACAATCCTACTTACCTATGTGTAGGTCTCTAAATTTATCTTTTTCACTTGATACTTTAGCAACGCTAAGGGAAATAAATAGAACCTATTTAAATTGGAACATCGTTTTTACTTTAATAAAATGAAAAGACGCGTTCTATCTAAAATCAATACAACAAAAACACAAAAGCGGGTGGGTGTATTTTTACAAAAATATTCAAAACACTCATTTTCAAACAAATAAACATTTCAATTATTTAAACTTGTTTAAATGTGTCACTGTTTATTTGCATAAATTATAAAGAAAAGCATCGTTTATGATATCTCACTCTGTTCAATATAACAGCTAATCAACAATTTTCATTTTTTCAATAAATCCAGCACTAACCAAATTTGGAGACTAAATATTCTAAAACAATTATACAATGCTGAATAGAACCTTTGTCAGACCTCAGAAATAAAGAGCGGAAAGCGGAACTGCCAAGCGCAGCTTGAAGCATGCAGCTTTTAGAGCGAATGGTGCTCAGCAATTTCCTTTGGCTGACTTGATTTTTTGGTTCGTTTTTTTATCAAGAAAAAAATGAACGGATATCATAAAAATAAAATGAAGATGAGATGTCATGACCATACTGTGTTTCGACTACGCTCAACACCCACATTTCGACTTCGCTCAACGACCGCATTTCGGTATGACAGTTAATTAATAGTCTTTATTCTAAATAAATTTGGAAACTAAATATTCTAAACAATTATATAATGCTGAATAGGAACTCTGTCAGACCTCAGAAATAATGAGCGAAAAGCGGAACTGCCAAGCGCAGCTTGAAGCATGCAGCTTTTTAAGCGAATGGTGCGCTGCAATTTCCTTTGGCCGACTTGATTTTTTTGGTTCGTTTTTCTATCAAGAAAAAAATGAACAGATATCATAAAAATAAAATGATGTTGTGGTATCACGACCATACCCCGTTTCGACTACGCTCAACGTCCACGTTTCGGTATGACAGTTAATTAATAGTCTTCATTCCAAATAAACTTGGAGGCTAAATACTCTAAACAATTATATAATGTTGAATAGGAACTATGTCAGACCCCAGAAATAATGAGCGAAAAGCGTAACTGCCAAGCGCAGCTTGAAGCATGCAGCTTTTAAAGCGAATGGTGCGCAGCAATTTCCCTTGGCTGACTTGATTTTTTGGTTCGTTTTTTTATCAAGAAAAAAATGAACGGACATCATAAAAATAAAATGATGTTGTGATATCACGACCATACCTCGTTTCGACTACGCTCAACGTCCACGTTTCGGTATGACAGTTAATTAATAGTCTTCATTCTAAATAAACTTGGAGGCTAAATACTCTAAACAATTATATAATGTTGAATAGGAACTATGTCAGACCTCAGAAATAAAGAGCGGAAAGCGAAACTGCCAAGCGCAGCTTGAAGCATGTAGCTTTTTAAGCGAATGGTGCGCAGCAATTTCCTTTGACTGACTTGATTTTTTTGGTTCGTTTTTTTATCAAGAAAAAAATGAACGGACATCATAAAGATATCAACGACCACGTTTTAACTCCACTACATTAGATACCGAAACAAGTTCAGTATTAGTTAAACTCTGAGATCCCGCCCAAAAGCGGGATTAGTTCAACTTACAATTTTGAGTACGCCTTGCAGGCTTCTCAAAATTGAGTTTCACTAAAATCCCTCTAAGACAATTATTTATCCATTTAAAATAAATTTTATCTCGCACCTTTGTATTGTTAATAAATCAAGGCATTATAACATGGTTATGAAAATTAATAGTAAATATAAAAACATCTTATTAGAATTTATTTGTTTTCTGTATATACTTCTATTTGTTTATGCAGCAATGAGTAAATTATTGGTTTTTGATGAATTTAAGATTCAAATAGGACAATCTGCCATGCTAACGCCTTTTACTAGTATTGTAGCCTGGGCAATCCCTTCTCTCGAAATTTTAATTGCCTTACTTTTAATTATTCCGCGATTTAAACTTTTAGGATTATTTGCAGCCTTTAATCTTATGGTTATGTTTACCGCTTATATTTTTATTATTTTAAATTTTAGTAATGATGTGCCATGCTCTTGTGGTGGCGTTATTGAAAAATTGGGTTGGACCGAGCATTTAATTTTTAATATTGCTTTTGTTATTCTGGCCTTTATAGGGATTCTTATTATAAATGGACAAAAGAATAGTTACGTAACAACCCCAAAATATGCCCTCTCATGACACAGAAGAAACTTTATATATTGCTATTTATCTCTGCTATTGGTAGTATAGGATTCATTTCCCTCTTATTTGCCTTTACAAATAAAGGTCCAGAACGGGATATGAGTTTTAAACGGGGGTTCCTTTATGATGCTCCTAAGAAAATTCATGAAATGGATCTTAAATATAACGGGTATTATATTGCGGGAGCCTATAAAGATAAAATCTATCTGGGGAATCCAAAATCGCCTTTATACCTCACGGTTGTAGATACAGCACTTCAAAGTAAAGAGGTGATTCATATAACCATGGATCAAGATAGTTTACCGCTTCGTTCTCCACAGGTACGAGTAGTGCCTCCTTATTTCTTTTTGATGGATGGGACTGTTCCGTATGTCCTTAGAGGAAAAACTAGAGATTGGAAGGGGTATTCCATACTTGAAAACCCGCTTTATTTTAACAATGCACAACCTATGGACTCAGTTACTTTGGCTATACGAACCATGAGCAGCAAAACAAGAGAATTTGCTCTTGGCACCATACACCTTGCAGACTCTGCAACCATGATACTCTCTCACGAACTTTTAAAAAAACAGGTGGATGGTGTTTTTGATGTAGATGGAACACTTCAATATAATAAACAGCAGCATCAATTAGTATACACCTATCGTTATCGCAACAAATATATAGTGGCTAATGACAATCTGCAATTACAAAACCTTGGAACGACCATAGATACCATTAGCCAAGCTCAAATAAAAGTGAGTACCATAGCTTCAAAAAATCAACAAAAAATGGAGACACCTGCTCTTAGGGTAAATAAATATAGTTCTACTTCTGGAAATTACTTGTTTGTAAACTCTCTACTACTTGGAAAAGCAGAATCTATAGATATGTGGGATAAATCTTCAGTAATTGACATCTATAATTTAGTGAAAAATCACTACGAATTTAGTTTTTACGTAGAAGATATTGAAAAAAATAAACTTAAAACATTCCAAACCTTGAGTGATAAATTTATAGGGCTTATTGGAAATCATATCGTTGTTTATCAACTAAATAAACATTTTAAGGTTAAGGAAGAAAAAAAAACTTTCATAACAGCTCAAAATACTCTAAATATAAAAAACATTAAAAATAATACCAGAATATTGGTTAACAATACTGCAGTCAGGGCTAAGACCGAAAACCTGTAAAAAAGAGTAGGTCATTAATTTTTAAATATCTATATTATGAAATCTAATTTTTTTAAAATCGTTTTACCAGCTTTCGCATTAATGTTAGCTATCACGGCTTCTCTTGCTTTTACGCCTGCAGAAGATGACATAACAACTCAAGATGTATGGTTTGCTGATAGTGTTTTAGCTGTTCAATTACCTGCTACAGTTCCTTGTAATACTATACTTGAAGAAAATCCAGTTTGTACTGTACAACGAGGACCTTTCCAAGAACAAGTTTTTTACAAAGACGCTTCAGGAGAGCCTACTATTATTTTATATAAAGACGATGAACAATAATCTTTTATAAGATGATTTAGAAAGGGTACCCTAAAAGAGAGTACCCTTTCATACTAAATTCAGATAGATACAATAACCTCAAAAATAATCAAGAAAAACAATACTAAAAATATAAAGTAATCATTTTTCTAAATCTAAATATTTAAGAATAAGCATTTCTAGTCTTTCTCCACGTGCATTTCTATCTACGATAATGCCGTCCTTATTTAACAACCAAACAGTTGGCAATACATTAATTTTATACAAAGCATGATAGCTTACCAAAGCATCTGTTCCACCGTCTAAACGTTGTGGCCAGTTAACATTCGTTTTCTTGAGAATATTTTCTACCCGTTCTTTGGCGTCATCACTATCAGCAGCAATACCAATTACCTCAAAACCAACATCTCTGTATTTATCATACATAGCCCTGACATGGGGCATCTCTTTAATACAGGGAGCACAATTAGTTGCCCAAAAGTCAATTAATATTACTTTTCCTCGCATGTTGACTAGATTTATTTTACTCCCATCCATTGCGATAAATTCCATTTCTAATGGCTTAGTGTAATCTATTTTTTTAAGTAACTCAATAGCTCCTACATTCTCTTTTGCAATTTCATGCAAGACTTTTATCCCTAACTGATTTGATTTTGGGTGATCATTTCCTGTTACTCTATAAAAGTATTTCCAATAGGAAGCTGATGCTGAAGGGGAAAAATTTTTAAGCAAATTCAATATACTTTTTATATGATGTGCAGCTTGTTCCAAGTCAGCATATTTATTGATATGATCTTCTAAGAGTAAACAGATATGTTTATAGTGGTGTATCTCCAAATTATTCCAGTACTCAGCCTCAATTTTATTTTTTGGCAGAGCATTACCTAATTTTATAGCATATCGAAGCTCACGCGAAATCAATTGAAGTGATGCAAGCTCTTTACGTTCAATACTTGCATTAGAATTAAGTATACTTTCCACCATTGCATCGCCTGTTTCTCGCCACAATTTCATGGACGAATAATCCACTGGTTTTAAACGGGTTTTATAACCCCGCCCGCGTGATGTATTCTCTATAAGGGCAAGAATACTATCAGAGACAATGTCTGGTAAAAAATGAGGTTCTGCATAAGCATTAAAGAATAAGTATAGTGCTTTATCTCGGCGTTCATCTTCAGGGTAATTATCCCAAAAGGCTTTTGCCAGCCTAGAACGATTTTTATATATTTTATCCTCATATTTTCGCATTTCTATATAACCTAAATCAACTGCTTTTTGATACTCTGTACCTAGACTATACATAGTCTGCTGTAACACGTCCCAATCTTTATCTGCTTGTGTTTTTACAACCTGAGGCTTGATAATTGATTCTTGTGCTTGCACCATTGTAATTTTAAAAGCCAACAGTAATAATAAGATTCTTAATGTTGTTGCAGCTCTTTTTTTATTATGTTTTATCATTATAATATATTTTTAGAATTGTTATAATTAAAAAATTCAGATTAGTAACTAGTTTTAGTTTTCTTAAGACGTTTTTGTCAACTTGTGATTAGAAAATTATAGACTATCACTAGTTATAGCCTTCATTTTGAGGCAATAAATTTGGGTTTAATAAAATTTCAGATTCTGGAATAGGGAGTAAAATGTCTGTCTTTCTCCAGCCTGGTTTTATGGGAGCCAAGACTTCTTCAGCTTTTCGCATTCTTTTTAAATCGAACCAACGATGCCCTCCTTCTGTGAATAATTCAACGAAGCGCTCTCGCAAAATTGCCTCCCGCAATTGATTTGGTGTAGATGCCGTAGTGTTAGCTAAACCAGCTCGGTTTCTAATGACATTTAAATCTGCTTGTGATTCTGATATTTTATCAAGCTCTGCTCTGGCCTCAGCTCGAATTAAATATTGTTCAGCCAAACGAAATTCAACTAAATACTCTAAAGACTCTGGCTGTGTATTAGTAACTTCTTTATACTTAAAAGCATAATAAGCTCCTCCTGTTCCTTGCCCAACCCAATTAGATTTACGCAAGTCATTAGATTCGAAAGTCCCTTCAACCAATAGCGTACTTAAGGTAGGCTGAGTGAAACTTGGATTATTGATAAAGATAAATGTCTCTGCCACTGAGGTGTTTTCGCCAGCAACATCAGGTACGAACTGCCATATTGTTCCCGATGAATCTTTCAAAAAAACTTCATCTAAATTCTGCTCTAACATAACTTCATCTATGACTTCTGAAGCCATTCTCTCTGCTTGTTCCCATTTGAAAGTATATAGATACACCCTTGCTAGTAAAGCCTTTACAGTAGTATTATAAACTCTAATCCGTTTCTCAGGGAATTTTGAAACGTCTTCGCCTAATGAGCCCAATGCATTATTCAAATCTTGTATTACATAACTATAAACATCATCTTCTGATATGCGCGACACTTCAGAGTTTGTCTTATAATTTGTGGTATTGATATAGGGAATTGGCCCAAAAAGCTCAACCAGTTTGGTATGAACATATGCTCTAATAAACAGCGCCTCCCCTGTTAATTGAGTTTTATCTTCTAATTCCAGTGCAGATGAACCTTCAACCCCTTCAATTAGAGAATTAGTGGAAAAAATTATACTATAATAACTACTCCATAAGTTAGCTATACTTTGGTTTGACTGTATAATGGAATGGTCAAAAAATGAAGTTCGGTCATTTGGAGCATCCAATTCATCGGCATACATTCCTAGTAATCTATCAAAATTTGTAATTGAGCGCAAATTCCCATAAATATTCCGTAAAGCTGCTGTCGCTGTTGCCTTATTTTCAAAAACTGATTCTTTGACCAATTGATCCTTTGGCAAATCAACATTTACAAAACTGTCACACCCAACTAAAACACTCGTTGCTATTAAGCAATTGGTTATATATACAAAACTGAATATGTTAGTAAGCTTTTTTAATGAAATTTTTTTGATTCCAAATAAATATTTTAACATTCTGTTTCTTAGATGTTTCATAAACTATTCCTATAATTAAAATGTTATATTCAAACCTAAAGTAAGCTGTCGCAATGGAGGCAAAACTGCCGAACTCTGAATTTCTGGGTCTACATCATCATATTTTGTAATCAAAAATAAGTTTTGCCCCTGGATATAAATGTTTAAATCCAATTCCTTTACCACATCTTTTGGAACTCTATAGGCTAAAGACACATTACGCAATCTAATAAAAGAAGCATCTGTGACTGACGCATTACTACTAGCATATCTACCAGCGGCTCTATCTGCTTCCTGATCAAACACATAATATCTTTGAATTGGACTTTGATCACCTGGTTGCTGCCAACGATTTAAAATACTTACTGGCATATTTTGATTAATCCCTCCAAGATTTAAAATCCCAGAATTAAAATAAGGACGTCCTTTTTGTTTTACAAATTGAAAAAAAACATCTAATTGTAAATTCCTATAAGTAAATATATTACCTAGGCCTCCTGTATATTTAGGAGACCAGTCTACAATTAAGTAACTATCATCATTGTTAATTTCTCCATCGTTATTATAATCTTCGTACTGCCAAAGTCCAGATTCTGGATCAACACCCAGCAAATTATATCTTTTATTAATGGTTAGTGGCTCCCCTACAACAAGCCTATTAGCAAAGGAAGTATCTTCCAATCCAGGGAATGATACCAATTTGTTTCTATTAGCTGATATATTAAATGTGGTTCGCCAACTAAAAGCATCTTTCTGAATACTTGTCGCACGCAGATCAAACTCAACACCACTGTTTTGCACAACTGCATCAAAATTAGTATTGATAGAAGAGAAACCTGTTGTGGTTGGCAAAGGCACGTCAATCAGTTGATTTGAAGAGCGATTACGATACCATGCAGAGCTTATTGAAATACGATTATTAAAAAGCCCGAGCTCTAAACCTATTTCTAACTTTTTGTTTGATTCCCAAGCACGATTCGAATTAAAAAGGCGTGTGGGTCTTAATGCCGACCCATTATAGGATGTTTCTGGGGAAACAACATAGGTGTCATAAAACGCATAATCAGGTGAATTATCACTACCTGTAAGACCATAACTGGCACGTAGCTTACCAAGAGTTAAAATATGACTATCTTTAAAAACCTTTTCATCTGAAAAGATCCAAGCTACACCCACAGCACCAAAATTACCAAATCTTTTGCCTGGTCCAAAACGTGAAGACCCATCCCGACGTCCTGTTAGGTTTAATATATATTTATCTTTTAAATTGAAGTTAATTCTGCCAAAGACTGCTTGATATCTATACTCTGATTCCTGATCTAATAAAATTTTTCTTTCTAATCCAGAAGTTAAATTATGAAGTAAAGCATCACTGGGAAAGTTACTTGCTGATTCCTGAATTTGCTGACGAGTATTCTGTTGAAATGTAGCTCCAATAAGTATCTCTAAACGATTATTTTTCCATTTATGTCCCCAATTAATTTGTGGTTCAATGGACCAAGAGTTATTGTTTCCTGTACTGGTTATAATAGATGATTCACTGCTATTCTGCCCCCCTATTGTAGCAGGATCTTTACTAGCTACTGGACTAGTTCTATAATCTTCTAAAACATTCCTAGTATAGCCAAGACTTGTTTTAAATTCTAACGACTTAATTGGGCGATAAGAAAGGGATGTGCTCGCAATAAGACTATAGCTAGTCGCATTATATTCTGCCTCTAATGCTGCAAAAGGATTTAGGAAAGTTGAATTTTCCCAATTCAAATTACCACGGTTATCATAAATTGCAGGAGCGTTAGGAGCTAACGTAGATGCCCTAGTCATAAATTGATTTACATTAGAAGGTAAATCATTAGAATCTGCTCCATAATTACTAGAGAAATCTAGTTTAAAACATTCATTTTGGGATTTGTGGCTAATATTTAGAAGAACGGAGCTATTTTTATATTTAAATTCCCCAGGAAATACATTACCTGCATTTGAATGAGAACCACTTAATAAAAACTGGGTGTGTTCACTACCGCCTGAAAAAGACACTTGCATATTCTGCCTAAAAGCCGAACCACCAATCAAGACCTCATGCCAATTAGTATATCTATTCCTATCCCAAACATATAAATCAGGGTATCGGGATTTAAACGCGTCTGGGAATGTTTCTAAAGTATAGCCCTCATTTGCTAGAGCCTCTAATCTCATTACCATATACTGTTGGGTATTCATTAAATTAGGTAAACGAGTGACTTCCCCTATTCCTGTACTGACATTTACTTTAATCTGTGTTTTCCCTACACGACCTTTTTTGGTAGTGATAAGTATTACCCCATTTGCCCCTCGAGATCCATAAATAGCTGTGGCATCGGCATCTTTGAGTACTTCGATACTTTTAATATCGGCTGGATTTATCGTATTTAGTGGACTCGTTCCTGCATTGGTAAAAACATTAGAATTCATAGATCGCAATGACAAAGCATTACTGTTATAAGGCACCCCATCTATTATATATAATGGATTATTAATTTCAGTATTTGGATCGATTAATCCATTTGCAAAACCAAAGAAGTTTGAGCCCCGAATCCGAATTCGATAATTTCCACCATTAACTCCAGATTTCTGTGAAATATTAACACCAGGTAGGTGACCTTGCATGGCTGCCAAGGGATTATTGACAGGTTGTTTTTCTATGATTTTCGCGTCAATTTTACTAATATTTCCTGTTCTTTCTCTTTCGGATGTATTGTAATAACCAGCATTGATTGTTACCTCGTCCAGTGCACTAATACTTTCTTTAAGACGAATATTAATAGTGACTTGATTACCTACCGTTATCTCCTTTATTTCAAAACCTAAAGATGAAAACACCAATACGTTAGCTGGATCTGGTATTGTAATTGTATAATTGCCTTCAAAATTCGTAGCGGTTCCTTTATTGGTACCTTTTATTGAAACTGTAACCCCTGGTAATGGAAAACCCAATTGATCAGTAACAGTACCCGAAACTTGATATTGCTCTTGCAAATTTCTCTCTTTTATAAGAATGGTATTGTTAGTAGTAAAAATGACATTGACACTACTTGCTGAAAGACTTTGCTTAAGTAATTTATTAAGCCTAATTGTTCCTTTCGTGAGCTTAATTTTAGGAAACCCTTTAAACAAATCCTCATGGTATACGAAAGAAAAGTCTGTTTGTGATTTAATAATTTTGAATATTTCGTCTATAGAAATCATTTTATTTTCACTAATAACGATCTTGTCATTTTGAGATAAGACATGTTTTGGTGTTAAACTGAATAAGGCCGTACAAAACAGAAAAATAAAGGTTCGTATCATGAGTTTTATTGGTTCTTTTCTTGTACATCTACAAAATCTATCAGAGACTACTGAAAAAAAAAAAATGTTAACTATTATTTCATTAAATTTACGAATCATTGATTAGTTAATTTCTTATTGATTAATTGATATTATTATTAAAGGGACGAGGTCTTAAATTTTTAGCGAGATCTAAACCTCGTTCCTTTATCTTTTTGATTTTTTTATCATAATATTTAGGTTCATGAAATTGTCTCTTTGTACTTCTCTTAAGTTTATGTTTACCAATGAAGTACTAATAGAAATTACCTTCCTTAGTAATTGTTTAGAAGTATGGCATAATTAACAATCTTGATAGTATTGAAAATATTTTATCAATGTAACATTTAATAATTGATTTTACCACAACGACTTACTCTTCATAGCAAACCTATCTACTCAGGATATATTTGCTTAACCTATTTTAGAATCCTAATTAATAACTAAGCAAGTTTAGTAATAATCGGAATAATTCAACCAAAACTTTGTGAGTATTCCCTTCGAGATTCTCCAAAGTTGAGCTTCATTTACTTTTTAATGATCTTTCTGATTTCTATACCATAACCTGTGTGTATTTTCAAAAAATACATACCTTTTTGCAAATGACTCATATCAATACTATCGCGCTTACTTTGTAATATATACTGCCCTAAATTATTATAAAGACCAACCAATTTTAGGTCTGAAACATTTTTAATATTGATAACATTTTCTACAGGATTTGGATAAATTAATGCTTTTTGATTCTTATTAAAATTTGTAACGGACAAAGCACCTGAAGTATTGACCGATAAATTATCAAAAGCCATTATAGTAGCAGATAAAGCGGTCATTGTAAAGGAAGTAACACCTGGCCAATTCAAATCTACAGGAACTAATCCTGGAGCTCCACCCCCAGAATCCATTGTTACATCCACAGGGGAAGAACCACTTCCATCTAGACGAGTTA
>NZ_JABBHF010000014.1 GCF_012910715.1 Flavivirga algicola | reverse complement strand
ACAGCCATAAAACGCACGCCCCATAGATGTCCATGTTTGGCTGCCCCATTGTTCTATACTTTGGATATTTAACATGCTCCCTTCATTGTTAAAATAAATCCTGGGGAAATCGCCTGTAACAGTAACAGTATATGTATCTGCTTTAGTATAAGTATGGGTGGCATCTCCTGTTTGGTTGGTGGAAAGACTACCATCGCCCCAGTCTACTGTATAATTGTAGGTTGACTCTACTTTTGTTGGTATGGTAATCCTTTGATTAGCTACTGTGGTTTGCCATGTTGTTATAAATTGGGCATTTAAGCTATAGCAGCTTGTTATAAGTGCAAAAAATAGTAGGTGTGATTTTTGTGTCATTTTTTCGTATTTATAGAATTGGTGCTCACTATAATTAAAAGCTGTTTGCAAAGTTATAACTATGAAATAATGTGTAGACCCCCGAAAAGGGGGGTTTATGTTTTATTAGAATTTATATGAGGGGTTTTTGTGCTAAAGATAAAATAGATGTATTGGAATATTGAAAGGGTTTTTACTTTTTTCAATGTGTTATAAAAAGAAATTTTTTATTTAAGGAAAAGCAAATCCCTCTGCCTGAGTTTGTTTTAAATTGGCTTTAATATGGCATTTATAATTAAATTGGTATGATGTCTCAAAAAAGCTTTAAATTTATTCTGGAAGCTTTTCTTTTATAGGGTTTATTTGTTCCAGTTTTTCTTTGTTTTTCTCGTATGCTTCTGGAAACAGACCTTGAACAAATAATAGAATTCCAAAACCTAGAATAACCATAGCAATTACTTTTTTGGTTTTAAAAATGAGTCGGGGTGTTAATTTCGCTTTCAATCTTTTAGCGACTAAGATTTTAATGATATCAGCAATGAAATACGATACAATCATGGTAACTATAAAAATAATATCACCATTTTTTGATGTTGTTAATGTATCCCCTAATACCATAAAGCCCAACCAGCCAATTAAAACACCTATATTTATAAAATTAAGCAAAAAGCCTTTTACAAAAAGCTTACCATAGTCTTTTTGAATTTCAACTTTGTGATATTCTTTAACAATAGCTCTAAAGGATTTAGACGTTTTTATAAAAGAAATGATGCCGTAAACAATTAGCAAAACACCTCCGAAAATTAAAAAACTCGGGTCGTTACTAATTTTCCCTCTTAGATTATTAGTACTATAAAATGCAATGACAATAAAAATAATATCGGCAAATATAACGCCCAGATCGAATATTAAAGCACTTCGAAAACCTTTAGTAGCACTTGTTTCTAAGAGCACAAAAAATACAGGACCAATTGTAAAGGCTAGTATTATTCCGAAGGGAATGGCTGTTAAGATATCGTCAAGCATAACTCAGTGAAGGTTTACACAAAGTAAAGAAATATTTATAACTAATGTAAACTTGCCAGCCACAAAAAACAAAAGCGTGTGATCATAAAATCACACGCTTTCAACAAACTAAATTAATTAGGAAACTATTTCTTAACTAATTTCAAACCACTAGTCCCATTAGCAGTTTTTATTTGAGCAAAATACAGTCCTGATTTTAAGCCAGAACCATCAATTATTGCTTCACTAGAATCTGGAGATAGTGATAAAACGCTTTTACCCAATACATCAAAAACTTTTATAGATGCTAAGTTTGCATTTTTGGTTTTAACCGTCCAGCGATCTCGTGTTGGATTAGGGAAAATATTGAAGGACTCTAGATCAAAATCTTCTGTGCTAAGTACAGTGGCACCAAATTTTACATCGTCAAAATAATAGGTTTTGTCACTGCCTACGGTTGCACCACTGACATCGAAATTAAAAAATATAGAAACCAAATTATAAACATATGATAAGTTAAGTGCTGCAGTACCTGCTCTTTCATTGCTAAAATCAAATTCAAGCGTATTCCAGCCCGCTACAACAGCTGTGCTGGTTAATGTTTCGCAAGAACGGGTAGGATCGCCAACGGTTTCAATTTTTAACATGATTGGGATGCCTGCATCTGGAGACCAAACACGGACATTCATTTTTGTGTCGGATCCTGTAATTGGTATATCTGTTGCTAAACCTGATGGGGTACTAATCGTTGTACCTGCCCATGTTTCGGCAGCACTGGTTTTTATCGATTGTATAACCATATTTCCAGAATCTGTAGGGTCAACAACTAAGCTAGAAGCATTGCCTCCAAAATCTGTAACTGTATAATTTATAGTCGATCCTTCAAAATTTATAGGTAGGTCAATTTGAGCCAGCCCCCCTGTATTATCAAACTGCTCTACATCGTCAAATAGAAAAGTTGAGGTTGCCGAACCATCTCCAGTATTTCCAATATCGAAAAGAAATACTAGCGCATCATAAGTACCACTTGCAGTTCCAGAAAAATCCCACTCTATGGTTTCCCAAGCATTTTGTACTGTTGTAACACCAGAAACTTCAACAAATACATTACCATCCGCTGCGTCCTCAATTTTAAAGTTAACAGCGGTTCCTACCGGAGCTGCGGTATAAACTTTCATTCTAATAGCATTGTTAGTAGAAAAATCAAGTTTGCTGTCTAATACTATTTTGCTACCAGCCCAAACCTGACCGCCATTTCTTATCAGTTCTACAACCGTTGCACTGGTATTGATACCATTCATTTGTGGGTTTGCTTTCACGGTAGCTCCACCACCGTCAAAATCAATAAAGTCACTGGTTACTGGAGTTCCTTCAAAATCCATGGGAAGTGTTTGAGCATATCCAAAAGATACCGTTAAAAGAACAAGTAATAAAGTAATTTTTTTCATCATAGTTTTGTTTAGTTAATATTTAGAATTGTCACATTCATAAATATAAATTCAAACTATTGATAATCAGCTAAAAACAAGCACTACAAAAAATATACATATCGAATAAAATATTATATTTTTATCACTTTGTCGGTAATACTCTATGTTTTCATCGATTTTTCTTATAAAATTAACTTGTTGTAAATCAGACAAATATGTGTTTCATCGATTTTGTTGTGGTATTGTTGTGGTCCTCTTACGATATGTAGCGTCGTTGTTTTGCCTATTAATGGAACTTTAGTAGTCAAAAAAGGAGCATCACTTAAAAAAGACGCTTTATTTTTATAAAAAATTGGTCACTAGAAGTATTAATTTCTATTACTAAAAATGGTTACTGGACCATTGTTATTTGTAATAACTATTAAGTTTTTATTACTCTGTCTAATACAGGTAATATCCCTACTGTCGTAAGGCACATAAAAGCCACTTTGTTTAGGCGGTAGATAGGTGAAATTATTTTTGCCATCCCCTAAAAGAACAGCTCCAATTCCTGCATCGTATCGTGTTGTTTCCACTTCTACGCCATAATGATTACCTGCTATTAGAATATCCTTAAACCCATCATGATTAAAATCTGAGACCACAGACGATTTTATTGGAGATATCTGCGCCTGTATAGGAAGCTGTTTTCTTTTAAGCATGCCAGCATCGTTTATCAAAACAATACTTTCAAAGTTGCTAATTTCATAAATAACGGCATTTTCCACTTTGTCTTCAGGAAGTATTTCAAGTAGTTTGGATGAGGCAAAACTGTGGTAATCTTTGAATTTTTCTGCAACATAGGGCATTTGTTGGCTGGTACACTCCCTGCCTCTTACCGGTACATAATCGTTTTTGTAATATTTTGCCAGTACGACATCGTTTATCCCGTTATTGTCAAAATCGTTAGCATATACCTTAAAAGGATGTTCTTTTGATGCCTTAAACTTATTGTTTTTCCCCAGATTGCCAATAATATAGTCATCGTCGCCATCGTTATCCAAATCGCTGGCCGTGATAGACCACCACAAACCCCTGGTATCGTTTAGACCATACTTTTCCGAATTATTTATGAATTTGCCCTTTTCGTTTTCTAAAACCACAATTTCCATCCACTCACCTACCAGCATGAGATCATCGTCATTGTCCCCGTCTATATCCGTAAAAACAGCATCGGTAACCATGCCTATGTTTTCAAGGCTTGGGGCTATGCCATCAGATGCTTTTTCAAATACCCCGCCTTCATTTACCAGTAGGTAACTACTGGCGGGAAAAGGGTACTTATCGGCAATAAGCCTGGTGCCAACAAAGATGTCCAGATCACCGTCAGAATCTATATCGCTGACTTTTACACATTGGGAGCTTTCATATATTGCAGGCAAAGCCTTATCGCTCTTGGTGAATTCTCCCAGTCCATTGTTTATGTATATTCTATCTTTTAACAAGGCATGTCCTCTCTCAAATTCAGAGCCCCCACTTGCTATAAACAAATCTTTATCACCATCACCATCTATGTCCATAAACAAACAGCCCAAATCTTCCGAGTCTTTGTCTTTTTCCCAAGGTTGTGACACGTTTTTTTTGAAGGTCCCGTTTTTCTTTTGTTGTATATATAGTATACCACTTTCTCCAATGGCCCCTCCAATAAACAAGTCTTCCAGTCCATCGCCATTAACATCTCCAGAGGCAGAAAAAGGACCGTTTTGGGACAGTTTATGTGGCAGCAGTACTTCTTTTTCAAAATCATCAAATTCATTTTCTTTATGAACAAAAGGCAGGCCAATACCTTTGGCATTGATTCTAACAAAAGGCTTTTTGGTTTTATCAGAGCCTTTGGTCATAGTTTTTTCAGCCTTGGAGTACTTGGCCATTATGGTTCTGTTTGCTCCTATATTCTCAAAAAGGTTTCTTTTTCCGTCTGCCCATACAACCTCTACCTTGTCAATTTCAACATCTTTGCCCAAACCGAAAAACAGCCCTGGTTCTACCGATGAAAAATAACCGCGGGTCACATGGTGTTCTGCAACTTGTATTTTTCCGTTGTGATAAATGGTCGCTTTGGCCCCATATCCTTGTGTATTGTTTTCTGGGCCTTCCAGATCGATAGTTAAAAAATTTCCCGTGGCCTTGTTCTCATAAACAAAAGCTGGAGCATCCATATTGTTTGTAACAATATCCAGGTCGCCATCATTATCGAGGTCCCCATAAGCAATGCCACTTGAAAAGCTAGGGGCATCGAAGCCCCAGTCTTTGGTAACTTTTTCAAATTCCAGACCGCCCCTGTTTTTAAAAACATAATTGGGCAATGGCGAAGAAGGGGCCAGTTTGCTTTTTCCAAAGAATTCCTCTGCCGTCATGTTTATGTCGAGGTTATTTAGAATGTCAACAAAGTCATTATTCCTAACATCCTTTTTAATACCATTGGATACCACAATATCTTTCCAACCGTCGTTGTCCAGATCTACCAGCAAAGTACCCCAGCTCCAGTCGGTTTTTGCAATGCCTGCTATATTGGCCACATCCGAAAAACTACCTGCTCCCGTATTGATTTGAAGGGTGTTGAACATGTATTGGTAATGTCCTCCCGTATTTACTATTTTGTTGAATGCCTCGGTACTCATAGACCCCATATTCGTTTTGGAACGGTAATGGTCTTCGGCAGCCATGTCCAATGTCATGAGATCGATCAAACCATCGTTGTTGATATCCCCAGTATCGGAGCCCATGCTAAAACGGGATACATGCTTTAACTTATCGTCTACAACATCTCTAAAGGTACCATCCCCATTATTATAGTACATGAAATCCGGTTCGTCATAATCGTTTGCGATGTACAGATCTGTCCAGCCATCATTATTGAAATCACTCGCGTTAACACTTAAACCGTAGGCCAAAGTATTTTGAATACCTGCTTGCTGCGAGACATCTCGGTACCTGCCATTATCATTCCTGTACAACTTGTCCGTATAGAACTTATAACGTGCTTCTGGGATTTTGAAGCGTTTGAAGAGTTTTGAATCGGCTGGTTGATTGACCTGGTACATATCCAAATCGCCATCATTATCCATATCAAAAAAGACTGCTTGAGTAGAAAATCCTGCATCTGCCAGACCGTAGGCCATTGCTGATTCTGTAAAGGTGAGATCTTGGTTATTGATATAGAGCTGGTTCTTGCGGTCTTCTAGTTTCATGGATTCCCCATTTCTGCTAATATAAATATCGAGATACCCGTCTGCATTGATGTCTACCATGGTTACACCCCATGACCAGCCAGAATGTTTTGCTATTCTGGATTTTTTTGTAATGTCTTCAAATTGAAATTGTCCTTTATTTAGATATAACCTGTCACTAACCTCATTGCCACAAAAGAAGATATCGGGCAGGTTATCATTATTAATATCTCCAATGGCTACACCCGCCCCATTATAGATTTGACTGTAGTAAAATATATTTTTGGTAGTGGTCTCTTTAATGGTATTATTAAAATCAATACCTGTTCTCTCTGAAGACAGCAATTGCAGATGTCCCGTTAGGGTTTCCGGATAGAGATCTCGTTGCGGGCCCTGACATGCCATGATTAAAACCAATATCAATATTGTAACAAGTTGAGGTTTCATTTTAGTCATAACACTTCATTTAAATGTAATTAACGACAGTAAGATAGTTAAATAAAAAGAATTTTCTTACTAAATAGATGTGCTCTTTCTCTTAATGTGATTATTTGCAAATTTTAGATTTTCATCTTTATCCCATAATCCCCAATAAGCACCTACGTCTCCTTCTGCCCTTACTTTCCAGGATTCATCAAACGATGAAAAGTAAAAGACTTCTATAGCATTAGTTCCAGACCAATATTGCGTGTTGATAAAATATTTTATAGCATTTTCAAAAGAAGGCATGGCGTCGTGTATGCCTTCTCCCAGACTAGGCCAGCCTGTTTCTGTAATAATAACCTTTTTCCCTTTTGCAGCTCTTTGCGCTTCATAATACATATCTTTCATATACAATAATGAATAATGTATATCGCAACCTTCCCAATAGGGGTAACAATTTGCTAAGATAATATCACTGGCTTCAGTTATTTTTGGTCGTTGTGCAAACTCATAATAAGAATCTACATAACCTACAGGAGTTTCAGGAATGGTCTCTTTTACCTGATACATAAAACTTAAAAGTTCTTCCTCTGTCAAATCTCCCCTGTACATAACCTCATTACCAACGGCAGCAATATCTACATAGCCTTCGCGCGCCAATTGAATAAGACTGGCTACTTCTTTTTTGTTTGCTTCAGAATCTACGCCCAACCATGCACCAACAAGTGTTTTTATCCCATATTCTTTCGCGACCCGCGGAATAATTTCATTACCGTCTGTACACGAAAAAGAACGAATCCATTTGGTATAGGGTTTTATTATTTCCATACGACGACGTATCTGTTCTTCTGTAATTATAACCCCTGGTCCTGGTGCTTGCCCTTCTTCATATGGACTAAAACACAGCCCATGCATGCCTTTGTTTAACATTCTATTAAACAGGTTGATTAACCCTATATCTGTTTTGTTTATAAGGTTACCACCTGATAAAGCCAATATTTCACTTCTTTTTTCTGACATAATTATTAATCTTAATATTTTTTTAACTTATAGTTCCCCTCTTCTTCTTACCAATTCCGTTTTAATTTCTCGAGCTCTTTTTTCACTAAGGCTATATTTCCACATAACCAATATAGCGATTGCTGCTGTAACAGAAGGTATTACAATATCTGCAATTCTTAGATTCGTCATGGTCTCTGCAGTTTGCGTCTCAGCTTCCGAAATGAATCCTACCAACTTCAATACCAATCCGCCCAATACTAATGCCAAGGCTTGCCCTAGTTTTACCATCCACCAATAAATAGCTCCAAAGGTTCCTTCTTTACGTGGCATCCCATTTTCTAACTCATCCAGGTCACATACATCGGCGGTCATACTCATCATCAAGGTGAATAAACCTCCTAGTCCGAAAGCAATAAAAGGAATGGGTAAGAAAATGAGCCACGGAATACCTTGACTGGCATCGATACTAAACCACGACATACCAAGGTTATCCAGATATGGATTTAAAAATTCAAATATGGATGCGACACCTTGAGTTAACGATTGTCCCAAATCTGTTCGATTAAAACTGGTATTCAATGTGGTATCGAAGCCCCACCATTTAAGAATATAGCCTATTATAGAGATTATTGTTGAAATGATGAACGCTTTTCTTTTTCCGAGGACATTCGATATTTTGGAAATAATAGGGATAACCACAAAAGCCGTAGTAATTGCTGTTATAGTAGAAAACCAAGCTGGCCAGGTACCAGCAGCTCCATAGCTTCCATTGTACATATAAAATACGATAATATAAACACTAAAAGCTGCGACCATCTGAAACCCGTTAAACACTAAAAAAGTAGCACCACAAAGTTTCATAAATGGTTTATTTTTAGAAACTTGCTTAATACTTATAAAAAGTTCCTTCATATTGGAAGACAATGTTTTTAAGGAAATTTCTTTTCTGTTTTCCATGTTTTCTGAATCGATTCCTCTACAAAATATAGCAGGCAATATGCCTAAAACGACACAAGCAGCACCAACAATTATTGAAAGTTGTCTAACACCAACATCTTGTGCCTTAAATATTTCGGGATCGGCAATGATTACCCAAAACCAAGGCACAATCATCCAAGCGATTTGTCCCATGGTATTTGAGAAAGCCATTAAACGAGTACGTTCATTATAATCGGAAGTCATTTCATACCCCAAACCGACTAGAGGTGTAGCAAACATGGTGTTTCCAATTAAAAATACCATTGAAAAAACAAGAAAGTACCAAAAATTATAGGTTTGGGAATTCTCAGGATACAATTGCCATAACAAAATAAACAAAACGCCACTTAAAATAGCACCGATAAAGATGTAGGGTCTTCTACGTCCCCATTTCGATTTTGTATTGTCTGAAATAAATCCCATAACAGGATCTGTAAGGGCATCAAAAATTCTGGGAAGCCCTCCTAACAACCCCGCTAAAAAAGGATCCATTCCAAAAGCTGTTAACAAAAAGAAAGAGAAAAAACCTAAAGCTCCAGGCAATAAATTAAGTACCAGATGGCCAGCTCCAAAAGCTGCTTTTTGACCTAAGGGCACTCTATCTCTGGTGGCAGTTTTTGTGTTTGACATATCGTAGTGGCTTTATTTAGTTATACTTATATTTTTATACGTTAGGAATTATTATAGTTTGAATGGCTTGAGGGTTTATTGAAAATTCTGCTGATTTATCTTTTGATTTATCTTTTAATATGAGATGAATACTTTTTGGGATTACGGTTTCATTAAAAATGACGATTGCGATAGAACCGTCGGGGTTTTGACTGGCTGTAACCATAAGTTCTTCATCTGAGTTTTCTAAACCGATTACTTTTGCATTCGGCCTTATATATTTACTAAAATGAGCAAGGGTGTAATAAATGGGTGTGAAATAAACATCGTTCGTTTCAGGATCGACTATCACTGGGGCAACACACCAGTTTTTAAACCAATTAGGACCGCCTTGTTTGTTTAAAACCATATTCCAGTCTACCCAGCCATCTACCCAATTGTTTAAACAACCAATAATATCTCTTGCATAGCGATAAACAGGTACATACTTTGGATGCAAATGTTTTTGATCTTCGGGAGCCCAATCCCAACCCCAATCGGTAGCTTCCTTACTCCAATACCAGGCATCGTCTTTCCATTTTGGCACTTCAGAATCTACACAGGCTTCCGTCTGTATTAAATATTTGTCAGGAGCTTTTTTATGTGCATATTGTAATGCTTCCGGAAAGTAATCATAAGTGCTTTCATACCAATGAATAGCTGTTCCATCGTAATATTTTGAAGAGGCTTCATCTTTATACATAACATCTACCCATTCTTTTAAACCTTCTCTGTTTTGATCGTATCCTAAAATTTTTAAATCTCCTTTCCCGTCAGCTTCCAGTTTTGGGCCTAAATGATTTTGCACAAAATCGGTCATTTCTTCTGGAGTAAAATGCATACTCTCCCAGTTATTACCATTTCCGTGAGGTTCATTTTCAACGGTAAACCCCCAAATATCGATACCTTCTTTTTTATAGGCATCTACATATTTAGAAAAGAACAACGCCCAGGTATCGTAATATTCTGGAAGTAGTTTACCTCCAACCCATTTTTTGTTATCCTTCATCCACGGTACGGCTGTCCAAGGAGATGCAAATATTTTGAAACCGTCTTCAGATACGTCCAAGGCATCTTTTATCATGGGAATGAGGTCGTCCATATCTTCCTTAATGGTAAAATGCTCTAGGGTTGTATCATTTTCAACGGGTGTATAAGAATAATTAGTAAGTGAAAAATCGCAAGAATTCATATGCGTTCTCGTAAGCGAATATCTCGCCCCATCTTTTCCAAAATAAGCTTGTAGAATTTTGTTGCGGTTATCCTGGCTCAATTGGTTTAATAAATATGCTGAGGACTCTGTAAAGGCGCCTCCAAAACCTGTTATGGTTTGAAGGGTTTGTTCTGGTTTTAAGGTAATGACTGCTTTATTTTCTAAAGATGAAAAGTTAGTGATTTCAGTCAGCTTATTTCCTCTTGCCGAAGTTTCATAAACCTCAAAAGTTATCTTTTTATTTTCCATATTACAACTTGATAACACTATCATAATTATAAAAACCCTTAAGTAATGATGCTTTTCCATATCTAATCCTTTAACTGGGTATACTTGGTTTTAATAACATCAAATGTTTTTTTCTTATTCCTATCTATGTCAACTATACCCCAATATTCTTCATTAGGAGCACCATCGTATGGAATGCCACTACTGTTAGGAGCCCATCCGCCTATGTCTTGTTGACTTGGGTTACCAGCTTTCCACCAACCATCTGTAAAAGAAAACACAGCAACGCCAGAGCAAATAATATTGTTTCTAAATACCGCATCTAAAATATTGGTATTGGCATCGGCTTGGGCGTTTTCGTTCAGTCCTTGTTCGTAGCCATTTTTTGAGACCGCCATATAACTATCCCCGCCTGCTTCAGATAAATACATAGGTTTTGTGCTTACGGCTGCCCATTTGGAAAAAATATCTGAAGGATCGTCCCATCGATACACATTCATCCCCCAAACATCAATACTTTGGGATAAAGAAAGCGCCAATGCATCGGGCAGTTCGCCATGGGCGGTTGTTACAGGGTGATTGGAATCCTTTTCATGAATCAATTCGGCCGCAGTATTCATTGTTTTATACCAATTTTCGAGATTGCCCTCAAACCACTCTGGATGATAATTATACTCGTTACCCAGTTCCCAAAGTAATATGGCTTCATGGTTTTTGTATTTGCTTACATAATCGATGAAACTTCCAGAAAGGATATCGTAGTTACCTTCTTGGTTATATCCAAAACCAATAATGATCTTCAGACCTGCTTGATGTATTTCATCTAAAATGGCTTTATCGTCTATAGGTGCATAAACTCTTATGGTATTTACACCTGCTTCGACCATTAAAGCCAAATCTTCTGTTAAATTTTTAAAATTTCTTACCGTACTTCCCTTCGGAACAGGATGATAACAGATACCCTTAATAATATAAGGGGTATTATTTACTAAAATCTGACGCCCAGAAACGGAGACAGCACCAACATTACTATTGTTTTTGCATGAAACAAAAACCAGGGCAATAATTAGTAATATGTTTTTATTAAATATCTGCATAAATTTCAATAACTAATGTGATACTGTTTGATAAGCTACTGGAGGAATCAATACGTTTATTTTAAGAATTTCTTTATTACCACTATATGTTTTCTTTATGGTTTGCCCATCTCTGGTTAACCCATTAAAAATGCCTTTATCTACTAAATCCCATAGGGCATATTTAGCTTCTCCTTTTAAGTTTATTAAACCGAAATGGTTTTCTGACCCTTGCTTGTTTTTGGCGTCTTTCCATGGTTCATCGAAAGCTTCAAAGTAAAAACAAGAAATTCCTGCTTGGTTTGTCCAATCCCGTATCATTTGGTAATAGCGTCCAGACTTATACTCATCGGCTGCCTTCGATCCATTGACACCATAATGCCCATTAGAAATGGTAGCCCAACCCGTTTCTCCTATATGAACAGGTTTATTAATACCCAAGCTTTTTATATAATCTGAAACGGCTTTATACTGAGACATGGCAAATGTTTTCGCTCTTAGCATGGCTGCCTCAATTTTTTCATGATCTGATAATGCGGCTTCATTTTCGGGAACCACCCAAAATTCAGGATTATGATACGAATTATGCATCGGGTAGGTATGCATAGAGATGTAGTCTACAGCTTTAATGAGCTTTTCCAGATCGGGTGTATGATAACTAGGGTCTCCACCTCCCCATGATGAAAAATCATCTGAACTTGTAATCCATAAATCTTTAGGAAGTTCGCCCAGTTTTTTTAATTCTTGTAAATAATTTACCCATTTTAAAATAACATTTGGTCTAACAAAATAACTGGTTGCCCATCTTACCATGGCTTCATTCCCAACAGCAATTATTTTTACAATGTCTGGATAGGTTTTTGCCAGGGCTATGGCTCTATCAATCTCAGCGGCATTGGCTTTACTTTCTACTTCATGATTTGGCACTTTATCGGTCCAGGCGTTTTCGCAATCAATCCATGCACCTAACATCACGTACATTTCGAAGTTAGGGTCTTCTTTTTTTAATTGATCGATGGCTTTTAATAAATTGGGCGCCTGTTGTAATTGCACATTGTAGGTTCTCAATATTTTTACACCCATAGCTGCCAAAATCTTCATGTCCTCTTTTAGCTCTGCAATGGTAGGTTGAATATCTCTGGACGTTTGGCGATAGCCTCCATATGAAATGGCTAAATATTCTGGATTGCCTAAGATATCTGCAGCTGTTATATTCATTTTTTCTTCTGGTTTTTTATTACATCCAAGCATAGCGGCTAAAACAAACAGAATTAATATTTTTTTAATACTTGTTTTCATATGCTACACATAAATTATGTTTTACCTTTTTATTGAAACTATAATTTGTAAAATAACGCCTGCTCTTTCAAAAATTTGTTTACTTGTTTCTATGTCAAGGCTTAAACTTTCTATTTTTATATGTCTATTTTTTTCAAAAATGACACGGACACAGTTTTGTTCTGATAGCTTATAAATAATAGGTACTTGACAGTAAGTAAAACATAGGGTGTTGGCTTCTAGTTGAATTTCCCGCTCTATTTTTTTTATACCTGTATATTTGAAAACTTTCGAGGATTTTAAAAATTCTTCTGTACGTAGCAAACGTGGATTAAATGTGATACAGCCATCCTTAACAATAACACCTAATTCACCCAAACGACATAACACATCTTCTTTTACCTGCCCAGTCATACCTGGCTGTTGTGCCCCTTTTCCCGCTGGTGTATGCGAATAGGGATCTGTTGGAAAGGCACCGTATAGTTTAGGTGACTTATGTACGCCTATACCCGCTTGAATTTCATAATAATGATCTAATAATTTTCCTATCAGTACATCACTTTCTTTATTATTAATGGCAGACAAACAATTTTCCTGAACAGCCAATAATAATTTAGACACCATATGCCAATAAATAGACCCTAAACCTTCATAACCAAAGAAGGTTCCTGAGCGTCCTGTAAAAGCTTTGTGATTAAAAACAGCCTCGAAAGTGTCCAACAACCATTTTGTGTCTTCTTCCACTAAATTTTGATACGTTTCAGGCAAATTGGTCAAGGCTTCTTTTAAGCTGTTTGCATTATTAAAATTGCCATTAAAATGATAGTTTCCTAGAATATCTTTTTCAATAATTTGTGCATTATTGTCTTTTACTAATTGTTTTAATAAGTTTGATTTTTCAACCTTATCTGCAGGAATATTGTTCTTCTTATCGAATCTTGGTAATTCTTTATTCGGATATAAAATGTAACTGTACTGGTCCTTTCTAAACAAAGTACTATTCTTTAATCCGTCTAATAATTCAAGGGCTTCTAAAGTTGATAAATAGCCTGAGCTTAGAACGGCTACTTGTCCTTCAAGCATTTCAGACAAATAAGAAATAGAAACCTCGTTTTCGTTTTCAACCGTCATTAAATTATACGCATGATATAAACCGTCTGAACGTTTGTTGGCTTTAATGCTGTGCTCTAAATATGATTTTGTAATACTAAAAAATTCTAGAAGGCCTTGTTTAGTAACACTGGTTTTTTCACCTGAAAAACTGTTTTTATAAATAGTCGATCTATAAGTGCTTCCTGCTTTGCCTAAACCATCTAAAACCGTTTTTCTGTCCTGATTAGATATAACATCATTTAAGATCTCTTTATTTGCATGTAGCGTAATAAATACCTGTCTGAAAAAAACATACAACTCCTTTGATATTTCAACTTCATTTATATCCGATTTTAAGACTATTTTTTCAAAGAAATTAAAAAAACGCTGTAAATAATAAAGTGTTACCATAGAAACTCCATTCCCTACAAGAGCATTGTTTGCATCGTTCCACTCTGGCCTTTGAGTATTTAACCAAATACCACCTTCTGGAATAAAATTAGAAAGCTTGGCTAAGACGGTAGCTAATAATTTTTCGATTAAATTTACTTTATAAATAGAAGAATTAGCATCAACAATTAAAGCTCCATCTGCGCCTAATTTTTGTTTTTTTTCAATAATGCTATTATTTAATTCGTAATCGAAATCAACCGTGTCTTTTGGGTTTACTAATGTCTCTTCGTAAGATTTAATTTTATAAGGAACATTGGCATAAACAAATAGGTTTTCATTGAAGCGCTTCTCTAATTGACCAGGAAAATGGTTTTCTATAAATTCCAGAAACTTTAAAAGATATATGATTTGATGATCTCCCCAATAACCGATATACGACCATGGATCGTCTTCTTCAATGACTTCCCAATCGAAACCAGCTTTAGTCACTCTATACGGATTGTAACCTTCAAAAGTAGTGGCATTTAAAAACTTATGAATCATGTTTTCAATAAACTCAGGATAGGCATGTGCCAAGGCTTCCCAATTCTGGAAAATGTCTCGCCAGTTTCCTTCGTAATCCAATATTTTAGAGCCGTCAACTTCACTTCTGGTATTAATAGAAAATTTATTCCAAGGTCGGCTAGGGTCCCCGTGTCTTCTACTAAATTTTAATGGCAAATATTCCAAACAGAGTCTTTTAAAATTGTAATTCTCACTTGTTTCGGCAAGTGTTTTTATGTCATTTAAAGAAAATAGGTTTGGTAATTCGTTTAATGCATTTTGATACGTGTTGAATACGTCTTTATTCGCTTTTGAAATGTATTCTATAAAATCTTGTTTTTCTATGTTATAGCCATCATCAAAAATCCCCCCACGCATGATGTTAAAAAGCGTATTAGAAAAATGCCTGGTATTGGTTAATGGGTCTGCTGTTAGTTGTAAGCCATCTGACGCTCCTGCTAGTTCGATTAAATGTTTGGTACCCGCATCAATATCCTTTTGAACAACCTCAGCAATGTTGGTCAGGTTTTTAATGCTTTCAGATATTTGAATGACCCCAGAAATACTTTGATTCACATTGGCAACAAACATCCAGTTTTTACTTGATTGTGGCTTTAATTCTAAATCGGAGGAGATAAAGTAAGCGCCTTTTTCGGCTTTAATATCAATCTCTTGATTAATTGGTAGCCCTTGTCTAAAATTGTGTAATTGTAATGATGATATTAAATAGGTTGGGTTTTCTATTCCTGTAGACCAAACAATATTGGCCTTTAGAGACTCACTAGGCTCTGCCTTATCAACAATAACTGCACTTAATGAAAAGATACCCAGACCTGTATTTGTGTCTAATTCATTTTTTTTATAAGCATCAACCAGATTACTTGTCGCGTTTTGAAAATCTGAAGCAAGATTATAGGGGAGGATATTTTGCAATCCATCAAGAAGTTTGACTTTTATAGTTTCACTCGAATTATTTATTAAGGTCGATTTTTTTACAAAACCGAATTGGTTACTAGAACTCCATTGATATCTAAAAGTAAGCCCTAAATCTTCATTGATTTCTTCAAAAATAATTTTGTTCCCAAAACTGTTTTTGTAAAGGTTTCTTTGGGTTTTATAGCTCCCCCTTTGCCTTTCGGAAAAAGGTTCCCATATCTTAATTTTATTGTCTAAATGAACTTGAAAAATGGTCTTGCTTCCTGTAGTGTCTGCAGATTCGGTTATCTTATCATCGGTATAATACGGAAACAGTGAGGCATCTGAATTTTTTCTTCCAGCTGTTAACCCTCCATTACTTGAAATAAACATCCAATGGTTAGAGTCGCTAACTATACTCATGAAAAAAGGACGCATAGCATCACTATTAGTGATTTTATAATAATTTTCATTATCGAAATTTATTAACCCCCCTTTAATATTATGAGTCTCTGCCGAGACATTTTTATCATCTATATAAGTAGTACTATTCATTAATTATAACTGTTATTAACTTCTTTATAAAATCAATCGCTCTTTGTATTCGTTCTAATAGTTTTTTAATTATTGTTTCACAACTACATTGTCAAAAAAACCTCTTATTAATCTGAAAATGATTGAGTTCCATTTCTAGACAAGCAATAACTGATAGCCTCTGTTTCCAGAGGCCGTTTGAATCTCTCACTTTCAAACTTTTATGAATCAGTCACCATAAGCTTTGTAGAGCTTTTATGAATTGTTATGCAAGCTTGTTTTTATAATTTAAATACCCTCGTATCCTATTTTTGGTTAAAAAGAGACTGTCTAAAAAACATTTAGAAAGAAATTAAACTTATGATCATCAAAACCTTCACCTGTACTCTGCATGAATTAAAATCAAGATATTTTGTAATCAACACTTTAAAGGTGTCTTGACTAAACCCAACAGACCTCAAATACTTTTTAAACAATCTCTTTCTTATCATTAAATTTTATTGATAGACTCTTACATAGTCTATTTCCATAATATCTTCTGTAAATGCAGGATCTATGGTACCTCCTAAAGTCCCTCCCATAGCAATGTTAAGTATTAGGAAAAAATCTGCATTAAATGGCAACGTATCATTATTATCAAATTCAACATACGGTTCATTGTCAATTAGGATATATATTTTATCAGCAGACCAATCAATCGAGTATACATGGAATTCGGTTGATGCATCTGTTATAGTTGTGGTTTCTCCAAAACTTGCATTGGAATTGCTACCAGAATCTAACCAATGTACAGTACCCAGAACAGTGTTTTTATCACTTCCCGTTTGTTCCATGATATCCATTTCTCCAGATTCGGGCCACCCCACAGTTGGAAAATTTGATCCAAGCATCCAAATAGCTGGCCAGGTACCTTGAGCAGATGGTAATTTGGCTCTTACATCAACCCTACCATAAGTGAACTTTTGCAATCCTTGGGATTTTACTCTTGCTGAGGTATAACCACCTCCACCATCGGCTTTTGCAGTAATTTTAAGAACACCCCCTTCTACAATAACATTCTCGGCATCACTCGTATATGATTGTTCTTCAAAATTACCCCAACCATCTGTTCCTGTTCCAAGATCGTATGTCCAGTTTGTTGGGTCGGGTGCACCATCAACTTCAAAATCATCTTCCCAAACCATATTTGTGAATGTTGACTCAAATTCGTTAGTGGCTCCTTCTGCTTCGGTTGTTAATGTAAACCACCAGTCGAACTCATTATTCCCATCGGTCGTTCTTAATACCATTTCTGTTGCCGATCGACTAAATATTTCATACTTGTGATTTCCTCCAGTATAGTACCCCATAAAAGCTGTACCTGTTAAAGAAATTGTTTCTACACCACCTGGAGCACCCAAGCTCCATTGCTCTGAGTAATCACTAAATGGGTAGTTAAGTATATCGGCGCCATCAACGGTTCCGCCTCCAGCACCACCTAGTTCATTGATTAGCGGATCGCGCCCAAATACCGTTCCAGATGTATCTGGAGTTGGGTCATCGTTTGTGCTGTTTGTAATGTGTGTAAAAGTTCCGTCGGCATTAAATACATAACGGTCATCGTACATTCCTACAGCTGCTTTATCAAAAGGTTCAGCAGAGAACCATTCCCCTGGAATAAACCCTCCTACTGGCCCTAAACCAAAGTGGGGTTTAGATTCTGCTTTTATTCTCCATGACTTTTGAGTGCCACCATGCAACATTTCTATTAAATCTGCAGGAGGATCGTAAAGCGATAATACCTCAACTTCTATGGTTCTACTTGAAGATGCACCACCTGTTCCAAATGCTATTACTGTAACAGAATAGGTGTTTAGGCCTAAAACAGAAAAATCGTAGGATTGCCTTCCTCCTGGTGCTGATGTTGTATTATCGTTATAAACGTATTGATATGAAACAGCATTATCTGCAGTGGCCGTGAAATTTACGGTACCACTGCCATCACCATTAGGGTTGTTTGCATCTGCTCCAACAATATCGATTGCAACCTGAATATTTGAAGGTGCAATAATGTCTCCTACGGCAAAATCATCTTCTTGACATCCTGTGAAAATTAGAGCCAATATTACTAAAAATCTGTAGCTATATTTATATTTTTTCATCTGTTTAAATTTTATTGTTTTTTATTAGTCAGATGTAATTCGCCATTAAACATCTCGGTTTGGTATCAAGAATTGTTATGGCTCATTTCATGTTTCCTCTTTTTTTAATTTATATCAATGTCATCTAAATAAATGGTGTAGTTAGATGATCCGTCACCTGCTGCCCCATTGTCCATGATCAATACCAGATTGTACCAATCTATTGAAGTGTCTATGCCTGCAAAATCAAAGGTTAAATCTTCCCATTGGCTTGCAACAGTCGTGGTCGCAGTAATTTCTGCTGTTGCCGTTACATCTGGCCAAGGAACGTCGTCTTCAAATTTTGCCAGAAGATTTAATCCTGCTCTTGGTGACCAAACTTTAATGGTCAATGTTGTACCACCATCAAAAGAAAACGGTTTAGGGGCTGTTATTTTGGAACCTGCCCATACTTCGCCAGCACCTTTTATCATTTCGGCCACCATATTGGATGGGTTGCCATTGGTATCTGGATTGGCTATAACCGAAATGCCACCACCATCAAAGCTACTTAATGTGAATTTCGGTTCGAAATCCAGTACAGGATCTGTAGAAATATCATCTAGGTAAATGGTATAGTTTGCAGATCCATCACCTGCTGCTCCATTGTCCATGATCAATACCAGATTGTACCAATCTATTGAAGTATCAATCCCTGTAAAATCAAAGGTTAAATCTTCCCATTGGTTTGCAACAGTCGTGGTTGCCGTAATCTCAGCAGTAGCCGTTACATCTGGCCAAGGTACATTATCTTCAAATTTTGCCAATAGGTTTAAGCCTGCTCTTGGCGACCAAACTTTTATGGTTACCGTTGTTGAGTTATCAAAATTGAATGGCGTTGGAACGGTTATTTTAGAACCTGCCCATACTTGTCCAGCGCCTTTTATCATTTCGGCCACTGTACTTGATGGATTTCCGTTGGTATCTGGGTTGGCTATTAACGAGATACCACCACCGTCAAACGAGCTTAGCTCAAAAGGTGTTTCAAAATTAATTGGAGTTACATTGTTGCCTCCACCACTTACAGGAGGCACTTCCTGTTTGATGTTATCTATAAAGAAGGTCCAGTCTGAACTACCATCCCCCATCATTCCAAAATCAAAGAACAACACAATTTTTTGATACTCTTGGGAGAGATCAATATCGCTCACATCAAAAACAACTTCTTCCCAGTCACTATTACCAACTGTTGTGATTTCTTTTTCAAAGAAAATATTCTGATCGGAAAGATTTTCAAGTTTTAAAGTCATTTTTCCTCCAGCTCTTGGAGACCAAACATTCATTTTAATAAGTTGTTTTGTACTTAAATCAATAGGTGTAGACATTGTTATAACATTTCCTGCCCATGTTTCGCCAGCGCCTTTTATAATTTGAGCTACTTTTGCAGAACCGTTAACAGCGTCTACTTGTGGATTATCTACAACCGCTATGGTTGCGCCTCCAAAATCTCCTAAAACAGTGTTATCAAAAATCTCAAAGTCAATAGGTAGTTCTGTAGGTTTACTAATAGTAACGACTTGTGTTGTTTCTACAGTTTCTGTACCACCACTTAAAGCCACTACTTTAATTGTATAATCACCTACACTAGGGTACTCAAAACTTACGGTTTCGTCTATTGCTAAAGGTGTTGGTTCTTCATCTATGTTAGAAGTATCAAAAAACACCTGGAATGAAGCTGCAAAATCGGCAGTGGCAGAGACATCAACTATAAATGGGTTTGAAGGGTTTATTGCGGCAGTTATCTCCAAGTTTTCTGGCGCTCTAAATGACACCACCAGTTGTTGTGTTGCAACAGTTTTCAAGTCTGTAAGACCTACGGCTTCTATGGTTACCGTATAAGTGCCTTCGCTATAGGTATGGTCAATATTATCGCCCTGTTTTACATTAACGGGTTCTGCCGTATCATCACCAAATGTGACGTTATAGGAAACGGCTCCTTCTGAATTGGGTGTAATATTAACCAATCCGCTATTATCCTGACTTATTTGAAAAAGAGCAGAAACATTTGCTGGTGCTGCTATACTTTCAATAAAGCTTAAATCATTATCGTCTTCGGCACAACTAATAAAGAATACCAAAGTAAGACTTAATATATATTTTAATGCTTTCATATGTTCAATTTTTATTTTAGTATCCTGGGTTTTGTGCCCATATATTTCCTGCTAGTTGAATTTCTATAGAAGGGATTGGAAACACTTCATGTTTTCCGGCAACAAAGCCGTCAATTTCTTGTGCTGCTCGTCCAGTTCTAACCAAATCGAAGAAATGGTGTCCCTCCCCAACAAGTTCTACTCGACGTTCGTGATAAATAGCATTCGTTAAATCGACACCTGTTGATGTTACATCGGGCAGCATAGCTCTGGTACGCACCCTGTTAAGATATGCTTGCGCTCTGGTATCGCTAACACCCCCTCTGTTTAAAGCTTCGGCAGCCATTAGCAGCACATCTGCAAAACGAATCGCTCTATAGTTGTTAGGATTAGTAAGATTTGCATCCCCAGTATTAGCGTCTCCTTGACGGGCAATGTACTTTCTGTTATAGTAGCCCGTATGTTCAAAACCTGTTACAAAGGTTGCGCTATTGGCAACAGCCCAGGCATCTATATCCAGAATAGCAGTTTCTAATCTAATATCGCCTGTTTCAAACTCGTCTACAACTTCTTGAGTAGGCACATTAAAACTAAAACCCGATTCGAATACAGGGCCATTGTAATTACGAATACCATTAAACCCAACGGCCACATTACCTTCACTACATTGTAAACATTCAAAACCTGCACCTTCTTCATCGGTATATTGTACTTCGAAAACAGATTCTATATTGTTTTCGTTATCGTTTTCAAACATGGTACTGTAATCTGTTAGTAAATCGTAAGGACCATTATTAATAACATCTTCCAGTACTGTTGCTGCCTCTGTAAATTTGTCTTGGAAGAGATATGCTTTGCCTAAAAGAGCTTGTGCTGCTCCTTTTGTAACTCTACCCACTTGATTTTGTGTATAAGGTAGGTTTGCTGCTGCAAAGATTAAATCTTGTTCAATTAATGAATAAACATCTGCTTTCGGTGTTCGTTCAATACTAAATTGTTCACCAAATTGAATTCGTTTGTCTACAGAAAGAGGAATGTCTCCAAACCATTTTACCAATTCGAAATTGTAATAGGCTCTTAAAAAACGTGTTTGCCCTAAGATGTTATTTTTATTTGGAAAGTCTATTTTATCCTGAAACTCCAGAATAAAATTAGCCCTGTTAACAGCACCATACATCCAGCTCCATATATCTCTTAGGTTGGCATTAACTGGCGTATGCACCATATCGTCTATTTCCTGAAATCCAATAACGTCGGTGGCACTTTCTCCACCACAAAGCGTATTGTCGGAAGCTATTTCTCCAAGCATAACATTAACGTATGTTGACTGTAACCCATCGTAAGCTGCAATTAATGCAGCTTGATAATCTGCTTCTGAATTAAAAAATTCTTCTGAGTTTTCAGACTGTGATGCTACTTCTACAAAGTCGTCACTACATGACAATATTAAGACAAGAGCAATCAGTAATATATTTTTAGTTTTAAGCTTTTTCATATCTCGTACATTAAAATTTTAAATTAACACCTAGCAAAAACGTTTTTGCATTCGGATAAAATCCAGGGTCTATACCTCCTCCTACAGGTGCTCCTGTTGAAGCTGTTGGATCGTAGCCTCTATACTCTGTAAGGGTAAAGAGGTTGTTTGCAGAAACATACAATCTGAACTTCTCTACCTTTGAATCGTCTGAAGTCCTAGGAAATGTATACCCTAATTGAATGTTCTGTAATCTTACAAAAGACCCATCTTCTACGAAATAGTCTGAAAACAGTCCGTTAGAATTGGCTCCTATAGTAGCTCTTGGTGAGACATTGCTTGTGCCTTCACCAGTCCACCTATCTAAAAAGTATCTTGGCCTATTTGTTAGGTTTTGATTTCTTTCATAATTACGAACTATATCGTTGCCTATAGAAGCAAAAGCATAAGCGGTGAAATCAAAATTCTTATAATCCATTGATAAATTGAGACCCATTGTAGCATCTGCAAATGGATTTCCTATATCGGTCTTGTCATCATCATCAATAACACCATCATTATTAATATCAACAAACCTTATATCTCCAGGTTGTACTCTATCGTTAATGGTTGGTTCGCTATCGACCTCAGACTGGTTTTGAAAAATACCATTGGTTTTAAAGCCTCTGTAATACCCTATTGGGAAACCAGCCTCCATTCTAAGTGGCGGATCTTGTCCGACACCAAAAGAACCTCCAGTTAAAAAGTCCCCTTCTGCACTTACAGAAATAACCTCGTTATCGAGTACGGTAAAATTGTAGTTTACATTAAAATTGAAATCTTCGCCTGAAGAATCTGCATAACCAATAGCAAACTCAAATCCTTTATTTTCTACAATTCCCGCATTAATAATGGGTGGTGACGAGCCAGGAGCTGCAGCTCCAAGAATACCAGATACTTGAGGAATTACCAGTAAGTCTTCTGTACGCCTTTTGAAATAATCGGCCGTAATATTGATTTTGTTGTCCCACAATCTCATGTCTACACCTATATCGAAGGCCTTTTGTTTTTCCCATCGTATTTCTGGGTTCGATATTGCTCCCAAAGCAGAACCAAATGCTAATTGGTTATCCAATACGTATGTACCTTCTCCGTCAAGTAAGGATATAAAACCGAAACTAGGAATCCTATCGTTTCCAAGGATACCGTATGATGCTCTAAGCTTTAAGAAATTGATAAAACTATTGTCCAATAAGAAGTCTTCTTCTGAAGCAACCCAACCTATAGATCCTGAAGGAAAATATCCAAACTTGTTTTTAGGTCCAAAATTTGTAGAACCATCTCGTCGTATTACGGCAGAAAACAAATATTTGCTTTTATAATCGTATTGCACCCTTCCAAAGTAAGATAGCAGCCTGGAGTCAAATCTAGGATCGAATCCTAGGCCTTGGTTAACATCAATTACATCTGAAGCATTATCTATATTGGCATTTAAAACATTATTATCTATAATATCAAAGCCTTTTTTTCCTGTAAAGACCCCAGTTGTTTGAAATATTGAAGTTCCCAAAAGAAGCTTGATATTATGTGTATCATCAATTAAGTTTTCATATTTAAGAAAAGCATCAAAGGTGTAGTCTCTAAAATAATTCAAGCCCTCTGTAACCTCGCTTCTGTCTATATTGAATACTTTTCCACTTCCATAGTTAACAATAGGCCTAAACACATGACTTCTTACCTCAGAATAATTGGCTTGAATATTTGTTTGCGCTATAAAATGATCTAAGAAATTATAAACAAGCCCAGCATTACCACTAAGCCTCATAATTTTTGTTCTATTATAACTATCGGCTGTTTGGGCAATTGGATTTATTACCTCATTACCCAGACCTTCTGCCAGAGTAAAATTTCCGTTTTCGTCTCTTACTGATAGCGTGGGAGCCATATTTAGGGCGTTAAAAAGTACCGAGCCTAATGCATTTTCGCTCAAGTTTCTTTTATTGCTCCTTGTTAATAGAAGACCAGAAATAACTTTTAAGTTATCCAGTATGTCTACATTGTAGTTTACTTTATTTGTGAAACGTGTGAAATTAGATTTACTACCACCCACAATACCATCTTGGGTTAAAAAAGACCCACTATAGGAGTATCCAGATTTTTCGGTACCTCCTCGTATAATGATACTATGGTTTTGTATCGGTGCATTTTCAAAAACTTCGTCTTGCCAATCTGTTCCAACACCTACTGTTGTTAAATCGTTAAAAGGCGGTGTCTCGCCACCTGCTGCAAAAGCTTCGTTGGTTAGTACAGCGTATTCTGTAGCGTTTAGAACGGGAATTTTTCTCGTTGTTTGTTGAAAGCCAGCATATGCGTTGTATTCAAAAGTTAAAGGCATATTTTTACGACCAGTCTTTGTAGTGATTAGAACCACTCCATTAGCTGCCCTAACCCCATAAATACCAGCTGTGGCATCTTTTATTATGTTTAAAGATTCAATATCGGACGGATTAATAACACTTAGGTCTTCAATAACATTGCCATCTACTAAAATTAATGGTCTGGTATCTCCATTTGTTGAGATCCCTCGAATTTGAATTGTGATGTTTCCACCAGGCGAACCAGATTGTGATGTAATGTTAACTCCTGGAACCTGCCCCTGAATAGCCTGTTCGATTCGTGTTGGCTTTAATTCCTCGATAGTTTCACTCGAAACTACGCTAACAGCCCCAGTAATTTCCTTTTTGGTTTGGGTGCCATAACCAATTACGACAACTTCTTCTAAAGTTGCTAAATCTTCTGCTAATTGCACGGTTAATTTTTTGTTATCGGTTACAATAACTTCTTGAGTTATATAGCCTACATAACTAAATATAAGTGTCGAGCCAATTTCTATATTGGCTATGGTAAAGTTGCCATCAAAATCTGTTACAGCACCTTTGCTAGTATTTTTCACGATTACATTGGCTCCGGGAATCGGAAAACCTGTACCGTCTTGAACGGTTCCACTAACATCTAAATTCTGCGCACTTGAGTATGCAATGAAGAACAATGTTAGAATTTTAAACAGCGTGTGTTTCATTTTGATTTAGTTTTTAAGTTTATTTTTAAGTTTAGTTCTGAGTTATGTAAAATTAGCTATAGACTTTATTGAATCCTTATTTTAAACCCCAACAAAAAGCATACATGGCAAAAAAAACGATGCTTTAATGCTAAAACTTCATTGTTTACTGGCTTTTAGTAAGAAATTATTTTTGTAAGCCAGTTATCTAAAGGTACGAAAATACATCGATGTTGTGGTAATGTATAGGCAAAAAAATGAGATGTTGTATGGCTATATTTCCAAAATATAGTCTGTTAAGCTCGATTCATGCGGTAAATTCATTTTTTTTCGCAATCTGTAACGCTTAACTTCAACGCTTCTAGCAGAAATGTTAAGTAGGGGAGCAATTTCTTTCGAAGACAAATTGAGCCTTAGGTAAGCACAGAGTCTAAGATCGTTTGAAGTAAGGGAGGGGTGTATTTGTTTTATCTTTTTTAGAAAGTCTTTATCTGCATTATTAAAAGCTTCTTCAAAAACATGCCAATCGTCGGTATTATTTAAATTTCGGTCAATAATCTTAATAACATGTTTTATACTTTTTACATCATCAACATTTTGTAGTTCTTTTTTGACACTATTCAGAAACTGGTTCTTTTTAATTAAGCTCATTGTTGAAATACCAAGTTCACGGTTTTTATTATCTATATCTTGTCTTAGCTTTTCATTATTAAAACGCATAAACTGTTGCCTGTTTTCCAATTCCTTTAATTCGAGTTCCCGTCTGGTTTTTTGTAATAACGCTTCTCTTTGTTTTCTATAATAGCGTTTATAAATATTGTGCATCATTAATGAAAATAGTAAAACAAAAATGACATATGCCGTTATCATTAATTTTGAAAGGTACCAGGGTCTTTCAATATTAAAACTATAGGAAGCTACATTTTTAGTGAGGGTATTACCTACTTTAGCTCTCACATTAAAGATATAATCGCCATAAGGTAAATTTTCGAATAATGTGTTAGACTTAGGGGACCAATCGCTCCAATTAGGATACAGACCTTCTAATTGGTATTGATATTCTGTATCGAGGTATTTTTCATATTCGGCAACGCTAAACGTGAACTCCATATTGTTGTCCTTGTTTTCAAAGACTCCATATGCGTTTTTATCTATTATTTCTGGACTTGTTATAATACTGTGTTTTGTTATCGAATTAATTGAAATATTGTAAGGTTTGTTAAAGAACTTGTCCAAATCCAAAACAATAAACCCTGTCGAGGTCCCTATTAAATATCTTTGATTATTAAGATGTGTTATGTTTTCATAACCTGTTAAGCCTCGCGGCAAAGACTTAGAAAAGGGGATTTTATTGACCTTTGAAGCATTACTTAACTTACTAGGGGCTATGTAGTTTAGGTCCTTTTTAGAAAAACACCATAAGGTATGTGTCTCTTTGTTAAACTCTAGCTTGCCAGAAGTATAATCTTCTTTAGAAAACAATGTACTTAGAACAGTGTCTTTTAAAAATTTCTTAGTTTCTGTATTATACTTTAAAACACCTTCTTTATAAATATATAATAAGTCATTATTGTATTTAATAATGCTAGAGTTTAGTTCTTTATCTATATCTGAATCTTTTTCAATGTTTAAAACTTTTGTAAAACCCTTGTCGACATTAATTTTAAAAACCCCTTTGTATTCGTGACTAACAAAGATTTGATTATTATAAGTCTCAAAAAATTTACTTGAAAGGTCAAACCCTTCTATTTTATTTCTTAAGACCCATTTACCGTTGACTTTCTCAATAACATATAACCCATCATAATTGCCTTGTAATAATAAGTCTGTTCTATCTATAGGTTTCATATTCCAGGTACCTTGTTGAATACCTCTAATTTTTGTCACAGTATTATTATTTATAATTGAGGTTCCTGTATCGTGTCCACAAAACAAAGTGTTGTCTACGATAGTTAAACACCAAACGGCTTCTTGAATACTTTCAATAAGTTTAAAATCCTCTGCCCCTTGTAATGACTTGTAAAATAACCCTTGATTGGTTCCTAAGTATAGGTTATCATTAAAAACAGCAGATGCATATATCGTTCCTATTTTACCTTTTTCATCTGTATAAATGCTAAAAGGAGATTTAATATTTACACAGTTAATGCCATTTTCCAGGGCCAACCATATATTATTTTCTGCATCTTCAAATACCCAATGAACCGTATTATTGCTCAACCCATGAAAGGTATCTATATTATAATCTATGGTGCCTTCTGGCGTTAGATGTAATATACCATTAGATCTGGTTCCTAAAATAAAACTGTCGTCTTTTAACCGAATACTACGAAATACACTCACTTCAGATAGTCTTTCGTTTGCAGCGATGTTCCATTTGGAAAGGTTTTCTCCGTTTAAGATATAAAACCCGTTATTCTCTGTTTCTATTAAAAGCTTGCCTTTTTCTTTAAAAATATTAACGAGCCTATTTTCTTTAAGGATGTCATGATTCGAAACTAATATTGACTTGCCATTTTCAATTTTATAGACACCGTTTTTAGTTTTTTGATAGTAAATAGTTTTGTCAACTTTAAATATTTTGTAGATAATAGCTTCAGAGTCAATAATACTATAAGAATTGGTTGTTTTGTTGTAAATATAAATTCTCTTTAAAGACTGAAATACTATATATTCGTCTATATTTATAATATTCCAGAATTCTTCATCTTCTAAAAAATCTATTTTTAATTTTTTTGATAACGATGTATAAAATAGCAGCCCAAATTCATTTCTCTGCCAGAAACCAAACTCCCTATTACAACCCGTATATATTAAGTTATCTATAACGTTGACAGACCGAATGATGGTTTCATTTGGAGAGAGATATAATTGCCAATTTGCACCATTAAATTCAAGTAACCCTTTATTATTCGCTACATAAATATAATTTTCTTCAGATTGAGAAATGCACCAATTTTGAGTTTCGGCACCATAATCTTTTGATGAAAAAATTTCAATAGGTGGATGTTCTTGTGCATGTAGAAAACTATAGGCACAAAAGAGCAGTATTAAGAACAAGAAATTGAATCGTCTCAAAAAATATTAGTTTGTTGTATTACTAAGATACTAAAAATAAGATTTGTAAGAGTTATTGTATGGTTTTTGTATGGGTAGTTAATGTGTTAATTAGAAAAAAATCTGGTTATATAAGACTACTGGTTTAACATGTATTTTATTTAAGACTCTAACTATCTTTTGTAGAGCTAAGGCGGCTTATATTAATGTATCAATTCAGCTTTTTTTATCTCAATTTCTATTTTTTATTATAACAATATTTTACAGAAGTATTCTTTCAAAGTAACAAATTGTTCATTGCTTCGTCATCTAAATATAACTTTAAAAAATCAACAAATGTATTCAAATAAGAAAATGGGAAGATTAGCAGGTTTACTTTTTTTAATTCTTGCAGTTACAGGAATTTTTGCCGAATTTTTTGTTCGACAAAAACTTTATGTACCTAATGATCCAATAGCCACAACTCAGAATGTAGTTGAAAATCAATGGCTATTCCGCCTTGGCTTTGTGAGTGATTTAGTGATGTCTACCATGTTCTTTTTCTATGCATATATTCTATTCTTGCTTTTTAAGCCTGTAAGCAAAAACATTTCGTTATTCCTGTTATTATGTGTAATCATATCTGTTGCCATGTTTTGCCAAAACGCATTAAACCAATTTTCTGCTTTGGAATTAATGGTGAATAATTCTTATTCCTCTGCGTTTGCACCAGAACAATTGCAGGTTTTATCTATGTTTTTTCAAAACATTCATACTAAAGGGTATTTTATAAATCAAATATTCTATGGGTTGTATTTATTTCCGTTGGGTTATATGATTATTAAATCGGGGTTAGCCCCAAAAATAATTGGTGTGTTTTTAATACTGGGTTGCATCGGGGATTTGATAGATTTTGTTGTGTTTTTCCTTTATCCGAACATGCAGTCTGTCTTTTTGGAAAATATTACTGTGCCAGCAGATATTGGAGAAATTTCACTTTGTCTCTGGTTTTTAATCATGGGAGCTAGGAACCAAAAAACCGTATAATTAGTTATCTCGTTACTATTATCTTTATTAAAAAACTAAATTGAATTCACAGGACTTGTTTTTTTACCTCCGTGTCGAAAAAATCTTCAAGTCGCTTGTTACCATATTGATCTGCAATATTATCATGGGCCATCGCAGTTAGAAAAAACTCAATTGGCCCATACGTTTTTGAAGAAGTAAATCTTCGTAGTATCCATATAACAAACCGTCTTGACCAATCGGGTAAGTGACTTATTTTGATAGTTTTTCCCCAAGCTTTTAATGCAAGTTTTGCCAAATCGTTTTGACTGAAAATCTCCATGCCACCAGCAGAAGCTTCTCTTTCTCCTGCAATCATTTTATCTACACAAACTTTTGCTAAGTCCTCACCGTCAATAGGGTTGAGTTTAAAATTTCCATGTCCAAATAGGTATACTCTGCCACTTTTAGCCATTTTTAAAAAATCTTTCATATCGGAGAAGAAACCATTAGGGCGTAAAATAGAATGATTGATTCCAGAACTTTTTAACTCATCAACAAACCTCTCTTTTGCTTCAAATATCTTGAGATGTCTAAGCTTGTCTCCATTTATTGCTGAAATATATTGAAACGATTTTACCCCATCTTTTAGAGCTTCCTTAAGCAAATTGGAATTCCCTTGGTAATCCACATCCATATATGTTAATCCATCTTTTTGCCGTGTAATGCCTATTGTAGAGAAAACCCAATCTATTTTATTTGTTATTCCTTTTAGGCTATCAGGTTCTGTTATTTGCCCGATAAAGAAATCATCAACGTTTTTGAATATTTCTTTTTGCTTTTCCTTACGTATTAAAATCCGAACCCAATACCCTCTTTCTTTCAACTCTTTTACCAGATACTGCCCTAAGTATCCTGTTGCACCAGCTATTAAAACTTTTTTTGTATCCATATTTTTTTTTCAAATTTAAATACTGATACACTGTTTTTCCTTGACTATCGTCAAGAACGTTTTTTGTTGCGTACGCGGGCTTTAATTCTACTGAGTGTTTCTGGCGATACGCCTAAGAAGGAGGCTATATAATGCTGAGGAACACGTTGAAACAGTTCTTTTTGGGTCTGTAATAAATCCAGATAACGTTCTTCTGGGGATTTTGTCACAAAGGATGCAATTATCTTTTGGCAGGTTATCAGCTCATTTTCTGTTGCAATTCGCGCTATGATTTCAAGTTTTGGGACTTCTTTTAAGAGTAATTCGTTTGTAGACTTCGTAAACACGTAAATTTCTGTTTGTTCGATGGCTTGGTAATTTTCGATAGCAGGAATATTAAACGTATAGCTTTCTCCTGCACAAATAAATTTTCCTTCTGTATAAAAGAAGGCGGTTTTATCATTCCCTTCTACATTGTAAAAAAGCCTCACGCAACCTTTGGCTACAAAATAGATTTCATTAGCGATTCTTCCTTCGGTAAAGATGATCTCATTTTTATTGTAAATGCGCTTTTCTACAGCGTTCTCAATTACTACGATCTCATCATTATTTAGTGATGTGTATTGTTTAATATTCTCGATTAAGTCTGTCATTGTTTTAAAATATTTCTTTGTGGATCCTCCCTGAAGAGAAATGTGCAAAATAAAAGTAATAGCGATTTGAGTTATAATTCAAATCGCTATTAAAACGTATCCTAAAAGAGCTAAAGTTTAATATACGCAATGAAATGTGGACATTTTTTATCTGAAACAAATTTTCTACTCTATATAGGTCATTTCATTTAGAGAGAACTCTTCAACAGCACCATCGGTAGCTTTCATGTAATCGGCTAAGTGTGTATTGTTCATATGTTCCTGCCATAATTCGCGACTTTCCCAATTTTCGAAAAACAGAAACAAATTTTCATTTTGATTGTCTTGGTGCAAGTCATAGTTTATACATCCTTTCTCTGCCCTGGTAATGTCGATTAGTTTTAGCAACTCGTTTTTTACTAAGTCTCTTTTTTCTGCTTTAGCTAAAATTTTTGCTACGATTGTTAATTTTTGATTTGCCATTATTTCTTTGATTTTAAATTGTTTCTATTACTTTATTGATATCTCTTCTAGATTTTGGATTTTTACTTGGTTGGCTAAAACCTCCCAACAGAAGTACTGAATCTAAATTAAAGATGATAAACTTATTTTAAAAGACATAAGCTCCAATGTTTTAGTTTTATATTAAGTAATGTCATTAATTATGTAGTTAATTTAGATTTCATTAAAAGTAGTACTCCTGCTACTTATTGTAAACAAATATTTACAAATAGAGACTTAAAATTTACACAGAAGAACACTTTTTTTTAAAATAATCATTTACTTGTATCGAAACTTTTAAGCTACAATTTATTTAAAATGTTCTGTTTAGAATTAACCGATACGTTTTTAAATAGACAAATATTGAAATATTAGTCTATAAATTGAAGCATTAATTAGAATACTTCTGGGAAAAAAACTACAGGATAGTATTGCTTTTTTTAGTAATCCAATTAAGTAAGCCCCAAGTTAGAGTGCCAAAAATTGATATTGAAGATTTTTAGAAGGATTTAAAGATAGAAATATCGATCTAAAAAACGCATCAGTACAATTATCGATGGTATATACAGACTCGAAAGTATGTATAAATCCAAAAATGAATCTACAAAACAAGTATTAAATTTCATTCTACTATGATTAAAATTAAAAACCTGCTCATTAAAAACCGAGATATCTGGAAAATAGCTTTTTCTGCATGTCTTTTATTTATTTCATCGTTCGTGAGTGCACAAACTCACAATTGGACACGCACAAACCCTGGTGGTGGTGGATGGTTTGGTTGTGTTGGAGCCAGTAAATCAGGAATCGTATTAGCTGGTAGTGATCTCAGCGGAGCCTACCGAAGTAGGGATGGTGGTCAGACTTGGGATGTCTGTGGTGCCAGTCGAGGGTTTAATGGTACTCATGTATCTGGTCTTGGTTTTCACAGAACAAATGGCAACATCATGTTTATAGCTGGAGGCGGAATACACAAGACTACAAATGGTGGAGACTCTTGGCAAAGCGTATTAGGTGGTGGTGGATACATCACAGATATTGAGTTCAGTACAGATAAGCCATGGATGGGGTACGCTTCTAGACATCAGGGTAACTGGAATACCACCAACGCGCAAATTTATAAAACCACCAATACCGGTAACTCTTGGTCGCAAGTTGATACCAACTTCCCTAACCTTAGGATCATCAAACTGGTGGTCGATCCAACGGAAGGAAACACTGTCTACGCTATCACAGGTAGAGGAAGACCTGTTTGCTCGGTGGCTGATGTTTATAAAAGCACCGATGGCGGAGTCACTTGGCAAAACAAAACGACTTCTAATTTTGAAGGATTTACTGAAGTAGCAGACATGGCTATTGACCCACAAAACCCTTCTACATTATATCTAACAACAGTCAAGGCCGATTGTGCTAATCAGTTTTGGATGGACGGAAGAGATAGTAAATTGTATAAAAGTACAAATGGAGGCAACAGCTGGACTAAAATCCAAGATCAGGGAGGTGTTATTTTTGTACACCCGACGACCTCTAAAATTACCATCATAGACCCTATTGTGGTAGCTACCTGGAATCCTAAATCGGGAACTAGAGTATCTACAAATGGTGGTGCTACTTTCACTAAGACGAGTGATGTAGGGACATGGGGGACGGCTTTTCATGGGGAGACCCAGCGCACCTATAACTCTGTAAAAGATGGATACGGTAGAACCGTAGCAGAAGATTTATCTAACCCTAATAATTATTATTGGATTAATTCTCAATGGGTCAATGGATCTAAAGACGGAGGCACTACATTTGACATACTTCACTCCAACGAAGTATCTCCTGGTAAATGGCAAAGTACCGGTGTAGACAATATGGTTAACATAGACATGATGATCAGTCCCAAAAATCCTAACATTATTTATTTCTGTTTAGGTGATATGGGACTTTGGAGAAGTTTAGACAAAGCACAAACTTGGGAAAACTGTAATACAGACGATTCGAAATACGGATGGGGCAATGGTAGAGGAGGAAACGGTACGTCTGTCGTAGCCGACCCTGATAGAGAGAATGTAGTCTGGGTTACGATTGGAGAAGGTTATATATTGAAAAGCACCAATAAAGGAGAGCGTTCAAGCTGGAGTGAATCAAATAATGGAATACCCCTAAATGGCCGTATCAATGGACTATCCCTAGATGTAAATAGCCCCACCAATAATAGAACAATGTATGTAGTGGAAGAAGGAGATGTTTACAAAAGTACCAATGATGGTAGCAATTGGTCTAGAGTTTTAGACAATAAATTTTGCCAGTTTACAGCTGTAGATCAGTTTGACGGTAATCTGGTTTATGCTGGTGGAACTAAAGGCCTTTGGAGATCTACCAATGGTGGACAAAACTGGAGTCGAATGAACAATCTCAATGATCTACCTGCAGACAATAATGACCTTAGCATTAGAAACCAAAGATACAAAGGCATCTACGATATCGATACAGATCCCAACAACCCAAATTGGGTATATGTAACGGTACTCGGAGACGGGGAAAACAGAGGTCTTTTCCGAAGTAAAAACAAAGGTAATACTTGGGAAAAACTCTTAACGGATAAGTATATGAGAAAAGTGGCTATCATGCCTAAAAACTCGAATATAATTTATGCTACTTCCTCTAGTGCTATGGGTTCTGGTGGACTTAGAGATGGTAGTAATGGTGTATGGTTTTCGAATAACGGAGGTGCAACTTGGTCAAAACAAAATCAAGGAGCTGCTTACCCATTATTCAATGCGGTCGACGTCTCTAATGAAAACAATCCTTATGTACTGGCTGGTTCTCAAGGGACTGGATTTCAAAAAGCAAATGTACCAGTACCTGGAGGAGGGGGAGGTAATGGTATCTCTGCTAGTTTTGTTAATCCATCCGACCAGCAAAACTTCAGTAACCCAGCAAGCGTGTATGTAAAAGTTAATGCTTCTGATGCTAATGGCAACATCAGTCATGTCAAGTTGTTTTTGAACAATACATTAGTTCGTCAAGAAAATGTGGCACCATACGAATGGAATGCTACAGGTCAAAATGACCCTGTACTCAAAAACATGAGTCCAGGAAACTATATACTTAAAGCAGTGGCTACTGACAACTCAGGTAACACCAAAGAAATCTTCAGGCCGTTTACTGTTTCTGATGGTAATGTAGGCAATCCAATTGTAACGATACGAAAAAGTAATGCTATTGGCTTTGCTATTGATGGCAATGTTGGTGGAGCAAACGGACAAAATGTGAAACTATGGGCCTATGATCAAAACAATGTCAATCAACAATGGGAAGAAATCAGTAGAGGTAATGGTTTTTACTCATATAAGAAGAAAAATACTAATTTCTGTATTGATGGCAGCAATGGTAGCGGCAATGGTAAAAACGTAAAACTTTGGACATGTAGCGATACTAATCAAAACCAACAGTTCAAAAAATTATCTGTAGGTAATGGGTTATTTCATCTTCAAAAAAGAAATGCTATTGGCTTTGCTATTGACGGTAATCCTGGAGGAGCTAATAATCAAAATGTTCAAATGTGGGCCTCCAATACGAGTAATCAAAATCAACAGTGGTCTTTTACTCAAGTGGGAAATACAAACAAGCAATCTCATAAGGCGAATAATCCAACTGCCTTATCTGTTAACCCAAAGGCGAATGATGCAGCGGTCTTATCTGTCTATCCAAATCCGACCAATGAATTATTAAATATTCTTGGATTGGCTCAAGGAGCACATACTTTTAATGTAATTAGCTCAGCGGGAAGACTCGTTATGAGTGGAGACATTCAAGTAAATGAGAATGATACAACAGCAGCCTTAAATGTAAACGGTTTGTCAACAGGTATTTACACTTTATCCTTAGGAGATAAAAAAGTTAGATTCGTTGTGAAGTAATACACTTCACAATAATTTATTAAAATAGAAAAGGAAATTTCTGGAGGCTATATAGTGCTGAGGAACACGCTGAAACAGTTCTTTTTGAGTCTATAATAGATCCAGATGATGATCTCATTTTTATTATAAACAGATTTTCTACCCTATATGGGTCATTTCATTTAGAACAAATTTTTCAACTGCACCATCGGTTGCTTTTATATAATCGGCTAAATGGGCATTGTTCATATGTTCTTGCCATAATTCTCGACTTTCCCAATTTTCGTAAAACAGAAACAAATTGCCATTTTGATTGTCTTGGTGCAAGTCATAGTTTATACACCCTTTTTCTGCTTTGGTGATGTCGATTAGTTTCAGCAATTCATTTTTCACTAAATCCCTCTTTTCTTCTTTAGCTAGTATTTTTGCTACGATTGTTAATTTTTGATTTGCCATTATTTCTTTGATTTTAAATTGTTTCTATTACTTTATTGATATCTCTTCTAGATTTTGGATTTTTACTCGGTTGGTTAAAATCGTCTTGATCTCTATAACCTATAGCTACGGCCACAAGTGTGGAGTAATCTGTCTGATTTAATATCGTATCATAGTTTTTTTGTTCGATACCTTCCATTGGAGTCACATCAATGCCCATTTCTGCACAAGCGCTTAATAAAACGCCTAAAGCTAAATAAACCTGCTTCCCAAACCAAGCTTTTATTTGTTCCTCAGATTGTGGCTTTATGAATTCCTTGTAATAATCAACTGCTCCTTTAGGAAGTCCTTCTTCTATTTGTTTTTCAAATAAGGCTATGTTATTAATTCGACTAAATACTACAACCGTATCAGAATCGAGAACTTTATTGGTGTTCAGCCAGGACACCTCCGAAAGTTTCTTTTTTATATCACTATCTGAGACAAAAGTAAATTTCCAAGGTTGACTGTTTATGGAAGATGGACTTAAATGTAAAATCTTTTTTAATGCTTCTATTTTTTGATTTTCTATTTTTTTAGATGCATCGTATTTTTTTGTTGTGTACCGATGTTGCATGGCTTCGATAAAACTCATATTCTATATTTTTAATTATACTATATATTTTATAGTTGCAAAACTAAGTATAGTTTAATATTTTTGCAATAACGGTCAAAAAGGATAGTATAGATTTTTATTCTAATCATGTATAAATTTAAAGGAAAAGATTACCCTTGTTGCGCAAGTTTAACCATGGGGCTTATTGGTGGAAAATGGAAAACGGTTATCTTATATCACTTGATTGGAGGCACCCTACGGTATAACGAACTGAGAAAACTAATGCCTACGGTTACTGAACGTACTTTAAGTTTGCAATTAAAGACATTAGAGGAAGATGGTATCGTAAAAAGAAAGGTTTATACTTCTAAACCACCTCTAAAAGTTGAATATTCCTTAACTGAATTTGGAAAAACGCTAGTTCCCTTAATTCAATCGATCGCCAATTGGGGGGATTTTGTAATAGAAAATTATTCGGAGTCGTTCTGAGAGTTAATAATTACTAAAAATACACTAGCGTAAAATATAAAGATCCTGTTTCGTGAGGTTTATTACAGTTCAATTTTTGGAAAGACCTGATTGTCTTTCCATTCTAAAACACGCTGGGTTAATTTAGTTTCTACCCATTCTGTTTCATACTCTTTGGTTTCTCCAACTTCCCTTTTGTATAAAATCTTTCCTTTTATTCCGTTTTTATCAGATGGAAAGATATATTCTTCCTTAAACCAATAAGCATCGGCATCGGCCATTCTAGCAAATTTTATTGCTTCTATCAATTCAGCCCCATTAAAAAACAAATAAATACCACCACCATTGATACCGCAAGATTCGGCCAGATAATCTATTAAAAAAACGCTTTTAATATTGTCTATACCTTTATTTCCATAGGCTTCAATTGAAAAATCGTGAGTTTCAAGTTGCGAAACATTTTCTATATATGCTTTGCCTTTTTCAACAAGCCTTGTTTTTAAAAATAATAAATTAGCCCCTTCTTTTTTTAAGGAAATAAGATACGTTAAACCACCGTTTACTTTTTTATCGAGTGAAATGAGTCCTCCAACCACAAACCCAACCTTATCTTGATGTTTAACCTTATACCATGGCGATTGAATCCCATCAAAAAGCAAATGCGAGTCCGATTTCTCTATAATTTCTATTTGGTCTCCTATTTTTAAAAGTGATAATACCTCAGATTGCGTATTGGGCTGTTCGCGCAGTTTAACATCGTCTCCAAACATAAAGGCTATGTCGCCACTTTTAAATTCATAATTTTCAGAAAGGTATTTGATATCCTGTCCAAACCCCATTTTAGTGACTAACAATAATAATAGTAGTTTTTTCATTTCTTTTAGATTTGTTGCGTACTTCAAACAACTAATTTATCAAATACAAACTAAACAGAAAAATCTATAAGTTATCGCAAAAACAGGTCTGCTTTAGAGCTAATTTTATATACATCGTAATGTATTTCAATACAGAATCATTATATTTATACGTATACCCAGATAGTAATTATCAAAAAAAGTTTTAAAAGCAAACTGACTAATGTCATCTTTAGTACAGTTTGTGGTTAATACTTTTGAAAAAACACATTAAAGATGATTATTTCTTCAAAACTTATCAAGTCGGTGCTCATAAATTTAGTGATTGTGGCATGTACAATTACTGCTTCTTTTGCACAGCCAAACACCATGGTTTCCCATAGTGAAAACAGTCAGTTAATTCGAGATTTAAGCGGTGTTAAATGGACCATGAAAATGATGCTGCCTGGCGAAGGGGTAAAAATGGGCTTACCAAAATTGCCTCCCGAAGATATAGAAACACTTGTTTGGAATTATGCAAAAGTTCCTGGGGATGTTTATACAGACTTGTGGAAAGCAGGCGCCATAGAAGACCCCTATTTTGGAAGAAATAGCGTTAAGGCCCAATGGGTACAGCAGTACGAATGGTGGTATGCACATCAATTTCATGTAAGCGAGCCCGTTGGTGATAAGGTGGTTAAAATAGTTTTTGAAGGTGTAGATTACGCGTGCGATGTTTGGTTAAATGGTCATTATTTAGGAAGACATGAAGGTGCTTTTTCTGGTTTTTCTTTTGATGTAACGAAGTATTTGCGCATATCAAAGAAACGTTTGGAAAGTACAAATATGCTCATGATAAAACTAGATCCACCACCAAGAGTAAATGCTTTGGTTGCTGGCAAAAAAACACCTTGGTTTGGTGATTATTGGAGAGATTTAGTGCCTTTCGGAATCTTTAGGCCTGTTAAAATGATATCTTCGGGGAAAGTGCGTTTTGAAGATGTTTATGCTAACACTAAAATAAATAAAAACGGTTCTGCAGATGTCAAACTAGAACTCACTGTTGAAAATACAGATACAGAAACCAAAACCATGAATTTTATTGCGACACTTGAAGGCAAAAACTTTACTTCAAACATTAAAAAGGTAAAATTCTCCTCTATAGTAAAACCAGGTGTTCATAAAATTGATTACACGGTGCATTTAGAAAAACCAAAACTTTGGTGGCCCTGGGATATGGGGAAACCGAATTTGTACAAGGCTAGGATCTCTCTTAAGGAAGGGAAAATGAATCAAGACTTTAAAGAAATTACGTTTGGAATACGAGAAGTGACTTCAAAGTGGAATCCTGGTTTTGTAAAAAATGTTGATGTAAGTTTCCCGAGGTCCACATATATAAACGGGAAGTTTCATTTTATTCGATCGGCATGTTGGGGCGGACCACCAGATATTTTTACAGGCAGAACGTCTATTGATGAATATAAAAAATTAATTCAGCTTGCTAAAGATGCCAATATGAATAATATTAGAATTTTTGGATGGCATCCGCCAGAAATTCCAGAGTTTTACCAGTACTGTGATGAAATGGGTATTACGGTGTGGCAAGACATTATTCCTTTAGGCACAGGTAATATTCCTGATAAAGAGGAAAAACTGGCAGAAATTTTTAATGAGGGCGTACGTGTTATTAAAGAACGTAGAAACCACCCTTCATTAATTATGATGGAGGGCGGCGAGGAAATGTTATTACGAACCAGAGATGCTCAATTTGGCAGAGCGTTTTTAGAACGACTTGGTGACTCTTTGCAAACCTATGTTAACCTACCTTATGTCCCCGATTCTCCATTAACTTGCGAAGTCTCTAAAGAAGCTGGTTTCAAGCCTAAAGAAGCCGTGCATGCACTGCGCTATTTTTATGATATGGGTACTTTTTTACATGAAGACTGGTTGCAAACACTCGAGTATCCCATAGTACCTGAATTTGCTATTACCTCGGTGCCCTCGGTAGAAAGCCTGAAGAAATTTATTCCAAAAGACGAATTATGGCCACCTGGTTTAAGCTGGGGGCATCATTGGGCAGATTTAGTTCGTTTAAGAATGCAAAACTGGGATGTTTTTGGAGATGAAAAAATAGGCTCTTTAGAAGAGTTTGTGAACGCTTCCCAAGATACCCAAGGTATTATATTTCAAAACGGGATAGAATATTTTAGAAGACAAAAACCTAATTTAAGCGGTATTGCTTTATGTCATTTTATTACATACTGGCCAGATATGAAATGGGGCATCGTCGATAATTATCAGGTCCCTAAACGTTCGTATAATTTTGTTAAAAAAGCTTACCAGCCCTTATTGATTAATTTAGGTTTTAAAAAACGAAGATGGTCTAAAAATGAACCCTTTACAGGCGAATTATGGGTGGTTAATGATTTGTTTGAAGACTATAAAGGCTGTAAGGCTACCATTACTTTTAAAAACGAAAAAGGAATGGAATTGGACTCTCAAATTTTTAGCATCGGAACTGTTAAGGCAAATAGTGCCAAGAAGTTTAAAGATATCTCTGCCAATGTGATGAATAACGTGGATACCCGTGTGTTCGTTGAGCTTCAATTAACAGATACCTCGGGAAAAATGGTTTCTAGCAATGATTATTTCTTCCTGATTGGAGACCAAAAAGAAGCGGCTAAAAAGTTCAATCAAATGCGTGACAAACGCAGGGTTTTAGAATCTGAATATGGTTATGGTAATTATTATCGCTTTTATGATGACATAGTTGGAGAACAAGGAAAAAGTTATCAAAGCGGGACACAAATACCAAGAGCGAGGGGCTATAGGGAATAATGTTTGAGCTATTTAAGCATCTATTTTAGTAAAAATACAACCTGATTTTCTATTCAGGTTGTATTTTTAATTGAACAGATTTTATTTTGGTTAAAGGCATTTCTGCCAACTGCTTGTTTTATGAATTGTTGCCGTGATTTAGTTAGCTAAAACGGCAAACAAAACTGAATATTCTGTTTCCCGCAAGAACAAAGAGCAGTCGTACTAATGATATATACTATATTAAAATAGTATATCTTTTTTAATCTATTTACTATTGGGATTTAAGCGAGAATCATACTCGTATGTATCACTATTCATATAATCTTGGACCGTTTGGTGTTCTTTCTGGACCTTGTCGCCTTTCTCCAAAGATAAGTTACACTCAAAACGCACAAAATGATAATAAGGATACAATTCATGGCCGATTCCCCATGTTAAGCCTTTCCCTGGCTGCACATCAACATCTGTAAAATGTCCCGAACGATAGCATCCACCACCTTTGGGAATAGTCAGCCCTTGAATAACTGGATGAAAGTTTATCCCATCTTCCGAGAATAAGATACTATTCCTTTCTGGCCCTTCAGGTAAAGTGGCACATACGCCGTTACGATATGGCCAAACCATACTTCCGTGTCCTCCCATCAACACCGGGTTGTATTTAGATTTAATATACGGTCCCTCGGGGTTATCGGCAATGGCAACTCCCGTTGCCAGAGGCATATCGGCATGTTCTTTATTAAACTTTCCTGATGAGATGTTAGGTGTCCAAGGCAATCGGCCATGACTTTTGTAGTATAGAAAATACTGGCCTCCCTTAACAAAAAAAGTGGGTTCGTGTATCACCTCGCCGTCCCAGGCATCCTGCTGAGGGCCAGGTTTCAAAATTGGTTCGTCCAATGCCTTCCAGGGGCCTGTAGGCGAATCTGCTACCGACATACCAATGACGTTCGGCACAAAATCGCCTGATGTCTTAAATTGCTTAGACCAGCGGGCATCCTTTATACTTTCTGCCGCCTGATAGGCCAGGTAGTATTTGCCATTTGCAACCAATATATCTGGGTTGAAAACACTGCGATGATTGTAACGCCCCGCCGTACCTCGATGGACTGCAATGCCTTGTTCTTCCCATTTATATCCATCGGTAGAGGTAGCATACCATACTTCACAGAGATCCCAGTGAAAAGCTCTTAACGAATCTGTTGCCTCATTCGGCCCTACCACTTCGGCATTAGACATGGGCTTAGAATACCACATATAGTAGGTGCTATCTACTTCTACGATACTTGATGGGTAGTAACGCTCAACCCCCTTATCGAATTCAAACCCTTGTAGTTTTACAAATTTAAATTGGGTATTAAATTCGTTAAATTTTTCATAGCGAATCTTGCCCTCACGAAAACGTTTATAGGATGCACTTTCATAGGTTTTTGACTGCTTGGTTTCCTGAGGTTTTTCCTGTTGGCATGAGAACAAATTCATTGCTATCAATACCAAAACAATATTTATTTTTTTTGTTGTAATAGGTCTTATTGTCATCATACAATGTGTCGGTTATTTATTGAACTCATATTTTTAAAAATAAACCATGTTATCTATAAGTCCTGATAAAAACTATCTTAAAAAAAGCTGGGATTAAAACTAATGATAATAACCGAAAATCCCAAGTGCCTAAGTTCCATTTGAATCAACGGAGTTAAATTTACTCCTAAGATATGAGTTGAAAACACCAAAATTACTTTAGTGCTTTTATTTTATGAGCTGCAATCACAATCATCTATAATAACAAGTGACCAATTATTATCTGCGGCAATAAAATAAAGTGTTTTAATAATCATACTATTATGCAATACTACTACTTTCATTTTTTTTCCTCTTTTATACATAAGAGGTAATTCAATGGCCTTATTTTCATATTCGTTTGAAAAAATGGTATATGAAGGGAATTTTTCAACTTCTTTAAAATAAATGCCATCTGGACTCTTGCTTTTATCACAGAAACCATCCTTAGGCATTTGATTCTCAAAATAGGTTGCTTCAGGCATGTTGGGTTCTTGTTCTTTATTATAATTTTCAGAGAGCTTGTATGGTTCTAATTGACAAAGAATGCCAGGGTTATACAATCTAAAATAACCAATATCGATATGTTTAAGGTTTTTTGCTTGCGAGTTGTGCACCCGATAATCAAATGCAACGCCAAAAAAATGCTTATCTAAAAAATTTCGTAAATAAGTCTCGAAATCTGGACTCGTTTCCCCTTGTTTCATGGAAGTTTGAGAACCAAAAACCCAGCCTTTTAGGTTTTCAAAAGATATGAGATACCAATAATCCGTGGTTGTTCCTATAGACTGTTTATTACCTTTCTCAAGAACCCTACAAGTACTGCCTTCATTTAATTTAAATACCACTTTGCCTGTCATAGGTTTTGAGCGAATCCATATACCATTTCCTTCTATAGCTAAAGAGTCATTAATACTATATCTTAGAGTATTTTGAGTTTGACAATAAATAGCGCCTATACTCAATAGGAGAAATAAAATTGATAGTTTTAATCTATTCATATCATTTTCTAGTTGAAAATATTTTAATACTTACTCCCTTGTATTGAGGACGGCTCAGGTACCAATACAACGTTCTGGACAAAGTGGGCTTCTTCACCTTATCTCATGATGAACACAAGATACTGATTATTCACTGACCTTATTAGAAAGCAGAGTGAAATTCACTTTGTCTTTTGTTATATACTTCTTTACTTCAATGCTATTTTTACTACCGCTACTTAATTTATACAGCGTCTTCATATTTCTCAATTTGGAGATACTAAATTTTCATTAGAAAATGATTGATTATCAGCAAAATTTTTAGGGCGAAAAATATAAAGGTCATTTGGGTTAGCACTAACAATGATAAACTCTTTTGAAATCTCGGTTATTGGATAATATAGAGCAAAATTTCTAGAAATGTACCCATGGTCATCTTCAAAAACCCATTTTTTAAAAGGGAATATTGTTGACTTGTACTTTAATTTTATAAAACCCGTTCCATGCCAACCAGGTCTTCCTTTACTTCTTAGACTAAAAAAGGGAGGGTCGTAACGTTCTTCTTTTCTAAAAGCTTCTATTTCAACAACGCATTTTTCTTCAAGAGTAAGAAACTCCTCTGTTTTAGGTATAATGAATCTTTTTTGAAAATGTCCTAAATGCTTATCAAGCTTCATGCTAAATGTTTCCGAATCTTGCATTTGGTATAAATGTGATAGATCGTAGGTCTCCCTTAAGATAGACTTTAATTCATCATATAGTTTCTTAGATCTTAACACAGACCAACCATTTTTGTTCAATAAAAAGAGTTCTATTTTTGTGCTATCTCTATCATAATAACTGATACCAACGTCTACTTCAATCGCTTCTCCTATATAAGTTTTTATTTGGTCTAGAGATAGATCTTCTTCATATATAACCTGTGAATACTTTTTCTTGGCTGTATCTCCAGTCCTAAACCAATCTATGTAGTAATCATGCTCAAAAAAAACTCCGCAATTAAATAATCTAGGGTCGTCTATGGAAATAGAGTCGATTAGATCTCCCCGATTGTTGAGTTTCAAGTATACTGTGATTCTATCATTTTTACCATTAGCCAAAATGTAATTACTCTTGCTGACACAATCATAAAAAATCAAATCACGCTTGGAAAACCTAAGATCATATTTTCCTTTCTTCTGGTTAAATAATGGTATTATTTCATAGTTGTCATGAACAAGTGGTGCTTCATGAATACTTTTATATGATTCTAAGTTTTTTGGTATTGTTTTACTAGAGAGGAATATTATTACAGGGTTTTTTGAATATTTATAGATGATGGAAGTACCAACTATGAAAAAAATTATTTTTATAATATTACTCATCTGAAACATTGTGGAAGCTTTGGTATGTCTAAAAAAAATAAATACAGCAACAGCTATAAGAATAAAAAAAACTATTTTAAAAATACTTGCTGAATCTATATTCATTATTACGATTACTATATGTGGCTTAGTATCCAATAGGTACTATGACATATATAGCTGTGTTATAAGCTGTTCTTTTTTTACGTTCTTTAATTTTTTACACTTCTTCTAGAGAAAGCCCTGTGGATAGCACCATGGCTTCCTCATCAACTTCGTTTCTTTTTAATCTAATAGATTGGTTTATTGTTATAGTTTTAATAGAACTTATCCTCATATGTCAATTCATTCCAAAGTTCTAATCCAGAACCAGTAGGTTTTTCTTTCATAAGATCCATAATTAATTCTTCATTCTCTTTACTAGAAACGTACTTTTTTATTATCTTTTTTACAATTTTAGGGTCTGGGGTATACCTTTTATCGTATTTACTAGGCATGCGGCTGTTAAAGTAATTACCAGGAAAGATAGGCTTTAGATATAAATCATCTATATTTATACCAATTTTTAAATTTTCAGAAAAATGAGTATTTAATGTTACATCATTTTTTAGGTTAATTAAGGCTTTTGCCATTACTATTGATATTATTAAATATGCCATGTCACCTAAGGCTTTATTCTTTTCATTATATGGTATACTCCCCAAATTATAATCTATATCTGCTTCTTTATCAGAATATGCATTAATCCAATCCTCTATTTTATGTAAAGAAAGCTTTTTATTTTCTTTGTAATCACACCAACAAGTAAAATTAAATGAATAGAAATAAAGAACTAATCCATGTATTTTTTTATTCTTAGTCATTATTAAATCCTTACAACTAATAGTAAGGTTATGTTCCATTAACTCCATCCATCTCATTTCGGAAGTATCGATTTTGTCGGATCCTAACATTCCTAATTTCTCTAATAAAAGATTACCTTGTTTTGCATAGGCCTTTGCATTTGATTTAGAAAGTCTCTTTGCCCATTTAACAATAGAATGACTTTTAGGAAGATTAGGTTTAAAATCATTGTGGTTTAATAACCATTTTGCTACTCTAGTGTAAAACTCAAGATGCTTAGTATCTTCTAGCTCATTATCATTAACGTAAGGAGTTGGCATCTGCACCTCATGACTCATCCATACATCTAAAATTGGTTTTACAGGTATATCATTATAATTTTCTAGGCGTTCAATTTTAAAATCCGTTTTAAGTAATATTAGATGTTGTGTTTTTCTATTAAAATTTTTAAATCCTTCATAATTGTACAAATCTTCCGCAAAGCGAAACATCATCTGATTACAATAGACCCCATTAATACGACTCGTTTTAAGAATTTCTACAATTTCTTTCTCTGTACAATTTTCTGCTAATACTATATCCAAATAAGAAATATCCTTGTAAGGATTATCATTACTTTCATCTAAAAAATGATAGCTAAATTTCTCCGCAAGCTTTTGCAGACATTTTTTTACTTTACTCATAAAATTTATAATTATAGTGACCTAATACATTGCTTAGAACAATAGAATAAAGGATATATGTCCTATATATTCCTATGGTTTATCTACAAATCTAAGGGGTTCTCTATAACTTAAAATTATTTATAAGTGCCTCTAGACCTATTACTTTTAGTCAGTATTAGTTACAAACTGGCTTTAACGGAGGATTTTTTTATTAATCATAATTTTTCCTTAAGCAGCGCCAAAAGTATCAACTAACATAAGTTATGGCAAAAGATAAACCTTAGATATCTCTCTTCTGAAGCAAAAATAATTTAATAATGAATTATAAATCACACTGTTTTCCGTGAAAATATTTTTAGAAATCGATTTGGAATTACCAGAAACGAGGTTGCATATGAAAAGTAGTAGATTTTGAACACTAACTTTATAAAAATCACCATCGTTTATATACTGAAACTGCTGTTTTTTTTATATGTGTTGTTACGTTTCGTTTTTATTTACCCAAATGCCCTAATTTTTTAACTTTTTTCAACCATTTTATTCTAAATTCTTCTTTAGATAGCCTAATAGGTCCAATGGTCGTAATTCTTACTTTTTTTACTCCAATAAAGTTCATGGTTAATTTTTTCATTGCCTTGTGGCTAGGACTTGCATAAAACCATTTGTAATACCAACCAGGTTGGTCTAATGTACAAATGATTCTTGCTGTTTTACCTGTAAAATATTTATCCCACCATAAAGAATCTTTTCTTTTGCTAAATGCAAACCCAGGAAGAAATACTCTATCTAAAAAGCCTTTCATTATTGCAGGTACAGAACCCCACCAAACAGGATAAACCCAAACTAAATGGTCTGCCCATTTTAATATTTCTTGACTTTTTAATAAATCAGGTTCAAGTTCGGTTCTTTTTCTATAGCCATATTGAAGATTGGGATTAAATTCTAAATCTTGAATAATAATTTCTTGAATTTCAAAACCTGCCGCCTTCGTACCTTTTTTATAGGCTTTCGCTAATGCGTAATTGTAACTTTCCTTATCTGGATGACCAACAATTAGGGCTATTCGTTTATTCATTTATATTTTATTTTAGATGCCTAATAGGGTTAAGATTCCGATTATTAATAAAACGACCCACCCAAGATGTTTTCCTTTTGTTGCAATGAATACAAGAAGGGAAGAGCAGAGCATTGTAATTGTTATGGAAGTCATTATAAATTGCATCAAATCTGCACGCCATTCGGTTTGCATTGTTCCTATTTTTATAAGTAAAACACCTATGCACCAGCCAAATACCGAAACTAAATACCAAGAAACCCAAATAATCCTAAGATGCCTTTCTTTTATGCAGCATGTTACAATTGTAGGTATTATTTTTTTATGCTCTTTCTTATTTTTAAAGATTAAAATTTCGCCAAGTATTAAATGAAATAATCCTAACACTAAACAAAGAGTGCCTGCGATTAGTAAATATTTGTTCATAGGGACAGATATAAACATGATGAATATAGAAACAACATTAATCGATAGCAGCCTTTTAAATATTCTGTTTAATTAGACTGTTTTTGTAATCCACATAACAACAGTACACCAATAGGAATTAACAATACCCATTGAAGTGCATAGACCCTGTACCAAAAACTAGTAATTATGAATGGAATGCCCGACAATATGTAAAGAATAGCTATCGGTTTAAGCAGTTCTTTTCTTTGAATAGCAGCCTTCTTAAATCCTATTTGCAGGATAATGTAAGAGGTTAAAAATAATAGTATAGTGACAATATGCCATGCTCCAGTTAATTCGCCTTTTTGTTGAATGCTTATATTACTATCTAATAAAGGATTAACCAATTCTATTTGTCCGCCTATTGTGTGTAATAAAGCGCCAAAAAGGTTTATTATTCCTGCTATTTTGATGTAAGCTCTTTTCATTATTGTAAAAATTAGATTAGAAGTAGGTTTTTATTCTGTATATAAATGGATTGGTTATTTGCTTATCTTCTTTGAAGAATTTATATAGGGCAAGACTGGCAGGAATAGTTAAATAGAAGGCGCAAATAATAAAAGTAGCAATGCTTAAAAATACGGCCAATGTTTGTGCAGTTATTTCTCCTAAATAATTTTGCTGTTCAATAATATATTGATAGACAGCTAATGCGTAATCGTAAAAGCGAATTGAGAGTTCATAGAGCAACCAAGCAGGATAAAACCATTTTCTAAATGGCTCCCACCACGCTCCAAAAATTGATTTTTGGTGATTGTTGTATTCTTCCATTTTTAAATCTTTTTACAAAGGTCTTTTTTATGGAAGATTTATCATTTGATATAAATCAAATTCGAATTTTGGGATTGCGAATTCGGCTTAATGTTTCAAGTGTAATCCCTAAATAAGAAGCAATATGTGTAAGTGGTATTCTTTGTGTAATTTCTGGATAAATACTTATTAAATTCTGATACCTTTCTTCTGCTTTCGAAAACTGAATGGTGTGCAACCTTTCACAAAGCCCTAACATAGTTTCTGTAACTATTTTACTAATAAATCGTTCAAAATCATGAAATTTGTTTGAAAGTAAGTCTAAAGCTTCCTTTGAAAACTCAAGGACGTTTGATTCTTCTACAAACTCTATGTAATGTGGACTGGGTTGGTCGCTAAAAAAACTCACAATAGATGCCATAAACTGATTTTCAAATGTAAACCAATCTGAAATGTCTTTTCCATCTTTCAGGTAGTATGCCCTTGCACAACCTTCAATAATTAAATATGCTTTTTTAGCATATTGCCCTTCCCGAACCACAATATCACCTTTCCTATAAGTAATAAGTTTTGAATTGGCAATCAACTCCTGTCGACATTCATAAGTTAATGGTGAATAAATTTCTCCGATATCATTTAGGATTTTTTTAATATTCATTTTGATTAGCTATAGTTTTTTAGCAGAGCGTTTTCTTAATATATCCAATGTCAAATGTTATTTTTCAGTTTTATTGGTAATGGTTTGTATAAGAATAGTGCGGTTTTGTGTCCGAGGATTTTCTGCAGGAAAATTGGAGTGGCCAAATATGCACTAACCTTTTGGTTTAGGATTAAACTTAAGCATTATTTTTATACGTTGTTGCCATTTCGTTATTTTTTCAGTTGAGTCTTTTACTTTCGATTTAATACGGTCAGTTTAAATTCCCGCCATTACTATTATTGAAAACATAGAACGCTGCATTAAGGCTAACAAGATAATCTGTTGTGTTGATAGCTAGAGCCAGGACTTCTCAATATTCATCGTCCTGGCTCTATTTTTTTAACTGTCGTCCTGTTGTAGGACGAACCTATTAAATTTCTTCAGTGGTCATTTCGTCTTCAGGAATTTTTAGGCTTGTTTTAAAATTAGGAAGTACCTTATTTACCATGGCCTCATTTTTTAGCTGCTTGGCTTCAATAAAATACCAGAATTTTTCTTTACTATTATAAATTCCCAATAAGTAGCTTTTAGATTTTATTCGCATACCACCCATAATCATTTGATTAAACCCTTCAATATAGCAGCGGTACTCATTATTTTCAAAAACAATATCAGAAACTCCTAAAACATCTGCCTTTTCAAACACAAAACCGCCTTCTTTCATCGTTTTAAAAGTCGATTCTATTAAGGCAAGTGCTTGTTCTCTTCCCCCCATAATCTCTAAAGCACTGGGGTAGGTGTAATCTAAAACTTTATCAAAATCCATTTTAAGAGTGGCCTGAGATGCTATTTTGGCGTCTCTTAAAGCCCATTCTTTTAATTCTTTGGTAGATTGTGCAAAACAAATGCTGCCACAAACCAGTAGCAGCATTAAAATAGTGGATGTTCTTTTATTCATCTTTATTCTTATCCTTTTTAGCATTTTTCATGGCTTCTCCAATTTGATTACTGGCCGTAAAGCTTGCTACCATATCGTTTAACATATTACTTCCCGCCTGGGGTGCGTTAGGCAGCAAAATTAAATTACTATTGGTCTCTTCTCCCAGCGATTGCAAGGTATCGTAATGTTGCGTTACCACAATAAGCGCAGAGGCTTCCTGGCTGTTTATACCCACCCTGTTTAATACCTCAACAGATTCTTCCAGACCTCTGGCAATTTCGCGACGTTGGTCTGCTATTCCTTGACCTTGTAAACGTTTACTCTCTGCCTCGGCCTTCGCTTTTTCAACAATTAAAATACGCTGTGCGTCCCCTTCAAACTGTGCTGCAATTTTTTCACGCTCTGAAGCATTAATCCTGTTCATAGCTGCTTTTACCTGCGAATCGGGATCTATATCTGTAACCAGCGTTTTTATAATATCGTAACCATATTCCATCATAGCTTCGTTAAGTTCAGATTTTACCGCAATGGCAATATCGTCCTTTTTAACAAACACGTCGTCCAGCTTCATTTTTGGCACCTCGGCACGAACCACATCGAATACATACGATGTTATTTGATCGTGCGGATAATCGAGTTTATAAAACGCATCGTACACTTTATCGCGAATTACCTTGTATTGTACAGAAACTTTAAGGCGTACAAACACATCGTCCAAGGTTTTGGTTTCTATAATAACATCCAATTGTTGGATTTTTAGGCTTAATCGGCCAGCAATTCTATCGACCAACGGAATTTTTAATTGTAAACCCGAATGGCGTATACTTTGAAATTTACCAAAACGTTCAACAATTACGGCCGTTTGCTGCTTTACAATAAAGAACGAAGAGATTAAAATAATTAACCCTATTACAATAAAGGGTATCAGGAAATAATTCATAATATATTTATTAAAATTGTTAAAATAACGAGTTACTAATTTAAGTTATATTTGTCACACTTATCCCTAAAAACAGTATGAAAAAACAACTTATCTTATTAGTAGCTATAACCACCTGTTTTGTTACAACTGGTTTTGCCCAAAAAGGAAATTACCGGATTTCCAACGGTATTGGTATTAATGGTGCCATTACCAAGTTTAACATTTCGACCAACAACTTTACTACCGAACAAGGCGATGGTTTTTTAGGCGGATTATCGGCAACCGTCGATATTCCCCATCGATGGTACCATGTAAGTTATGGCATGCAGTTGTCTGAAAGTAATATTAAAGTTTTTGGAAGACCTACTAATACAATACTTAATAATGCGGATATTGAAGCAAGCATTATTGAATACAAAATGCTTGCTGCTCAATTGGCCTTTTTGGGGCATATAAAAATAATTCCAAATCATGTTACTATAGATCTTGGACCCATGTTACAATATAACAGCAAATTAGAATTAAAAGATAAAGCACAGGAAGGCTATTTTATAAATAACTATGCAAACTTAACGGCAGATGCTATTACCGATATTTCTCAATTTAATGTGAATGGCGCCATTGGAGCCTCGGTAGGTATAAGAAATGTAAAACTTAAAGCGCAATATATTTATGGCTTTACCAACATTTTAAAAAATCTTGAAAAGAAAAACCTAGACACCACAGGAAGCAACGCCCGTTTTAAAGGAAATCAAACCATGTTGGTTTTAGGTGCTATTTTTTCGTTTTAATATGTTATTCGACCTTTTGCAATATTTTGTCAATCTTACTATCTAACTTTTTTACCTGCTCTTGTGTGGCCGATATGTTATTAGATTTAACCACGGCTCCCCTTTTATAGCCTATATATTTAAGCCAGCCTTCAGACCTAACGGCCCGTCGTTTGCTTGATAATAAAAACAAGGTATCTGATTTAAGTTTTTCTATTTCTAAAACTGGATCGCCCACGACAATTTTAGGATATAGATCCTTTAATATTTTTTTTGCCATGTAAAAATGACCTATTTGATCGGGGTGCACGCCATCTGGAATAAACGTAGAATCGGCATGTTGCTTTTTTAAAGCAACAAGCTTATTATTCAGATATTTGTGTTGGTCGATAACCTGTATGTCCTTAAACTCCAGCAACCAATCTGAATAGTCCCTTAAAACATCGTTATATTTATAATAAGGCTTTTTATAGCCAACAACTTCTTTACTATTGTTTACATGTCCTTTTTTAGCATCGGGATCGAAAACCGTAGGGGTTAAGAGTATTAATGTGGCGCCTTGGGCTTCTACTTTTGTTTTAAGCGCGTTAATGCCTCTTTTATAGGCATTAAACCTATTTGCATTGTTTGCAGAAAAAATACCATCGTTCATACCGTAGCACGCCAGTACCAATTCTGGTTTTACAGCATCTAGTATACGGTCTAAACGGGTATGCACATTAGGCCTGGGAAATGCATGATCGGGTTCGGAGTTTCCAGAAACTGTTTCGCTGGACAAACCCACGCTTATAATATCCAACTTTTTTTCTTGGTGGTTTTTACGTAAGTAGTACTCTATAAAATCTACATATCTTCCATCTTGGGTAATACTGTTTCCAAGAATTAAGACCTTTTTTTCATGTAAAGGATATGGCACATTATTGGTATTTGAACACGAAAATATAAAAGCCAATAGAAAGACTAAAACAAACGATTTAAGTTTCATAAATAAAAAGAAATTAGCATAGAAATTTATGCAAAATACTAATTCTTCTTTATATTAAGCCCTTACAAAGTGGCCATGGCTGCTTCTATACGCTTAATGCTTTCTTTTTCTCCAATCATAAACATGATATCAAATACATCGGGACCTTGTAAAGCGCCAACCAATGCTAAACGTAGCGGCATCATTACTTTACCAAAACCAATGGCGTTGTCTGTAATCCAGCCTTTAATTTTAGTTTGAAGGTTTTCTGCCGAAAAACCTTCAATCGTATTAATTATAGAAACCAATTCTAACATAAGTTCTTTGGTGCCTTCTTTAAAAGCCTTTTTTGATGCTTTTTCATCATAGGTTTTTGGTGCTTGAAAAAAGAAATGGCTAAGATCCCAAAAATCTGAAACAAACGTAGCACGTTCTTTTATTAAACCAATAACCATGGCAATATAATTTACATCAATATCGCTTAATTCAGAACGATTGTTTTTAAACAACTCCGCCAAATCATCATTGCTTTGTTCTTGCATATAATGGTGATTAAACCATTTTGTTTTATCGGGATCGAAACGGGCCCCCGATTTATTAACACGACTTAAATCAAAAGCATCAATAAGTTGTTCTAAACCAAAAATTTCCTGTTCGGTACCTGGGTTCCAGCCCAAAAATGCCAAGAAATTAACCATTGCTTCTGGAAAATAACCATCTTCTTTATAGCCCCTGGAAATGTCACCGTTTTTAGGATCCGTCCATTGTAAAGGAAATACAGGGAATCCCAATTTATCACCATCACGCTTGCTTAATTTACCCTTTCCAGTCGGTTTTAAGATTAAAGGCAAGTGTGCAAATTCTGGAGCATCCCAGCCCAAAGCTTTATACAGTTGATAATGTAATGCTAAAGATGGTAACCATTCTTCACCACGAATAACATGGGTTATTTCCATTAAATGATCGTCCACAATATTCGCTAAATGATAGGTTGGCATCCCATCACTTTTAAACAATACTTTATCATCTAAAATATTGGTGTCTATTTTAATATCGCCACGAATGATGTCTGTTAAATGCAAGGTTTCGTCCTGAGGCGATTTAAATCGAATTACGTAATCTTCACCTGCATCCAATTTGGCTTTAACCTCTTCTGCACTAAGTGACAGGGAGTTGCTTAATTTTAAACGGTTGTGCCAATTATAGATAAACGTTTTCCCTTTGGCTTCATGGTCTTTTCTGTGAAAATCTAACGTTTCAGCAGTATCGAAAGCATAATAGGCATTGCCAGACACTATAAGTTCGTCTGCATATTGCTTGTATAAATGTTTGCGTTCGCTTTGCCTGTAAGGACCAAATGTTTCGTTCTTGCCCGGACCTTCATCAAAAGGCATCCCACACCAATTAAGGGCATTGATAATATACTTTTCTGCACCTTCAACATATCTGTTTTGATCGGTATCTTCAATTCTTAGAACAAAGGTTCCTTGATGCTTTTTTGCAAATAAATAGTTGAATAAAGCCGTACGAACTCCACCTATATGTAAAGGACCTGTTGGGCTTGGTGCAAAGCGCACGCGAACGTTTTTGGTCATATTTTATAAATTTGTTTGCAAAGATACAATTAACACTTAATTATAAACTCTGTACTAAATAAAATTGTAGTTTAGTAAGACGTTAAAACATTTTTAAGATTCTATTGAAAAAATTGATAGAATATGTTATGTCTTAGAAATCAAGAACCCATATCATGAATAGTCATTTTAAGAACATACAGAATAAATTAGAGGCCTTTATAAAGCGTTATTATACCAATGAATTACTTAAAGGCACCATATTGTTTTTTGCTATTGGTCTGCTATACTTTTTATTCACGCTATTCATTGAGCATGTTTTATGGTTAAGTACTACAGCCAGAACCATTTTATTTTGGTTGTTTATTACTGTAGAAATAGCTTTGATCATTAAATTTATTGCCACACCCTTGGCAAAACTATTCAAACTTCAAAAAGGTATTAATTATGAAGATGCCTCGAGAATCATCGGGCAACATTTTCCAGAGGTTAATGATAAATTGCTGAATGTCCTGCAGCTGCATCAAAACAAATTGCAGTCGGAACTACTCCTGGCGAGCATCGAACAAAAATCGTTAGAGCTGCATCCAATTCCTTTTAAATTGGCTATTAACTTAAAAAACAATCTGAGCTATTTAAAGTATGCAGCGATTCCGTTATTTATTTTATTGCTCATTTTTTTAACAGGCAATTTTAGACTGTTTAGTGATAGTTACGAGCGTGTTGTTCATTACAAAACAGCCTACGAACCACCAGCTCCGTTTCAGTTTTATGTTGTGAACGAAGATTTAAAAGCCATTGAAAACAAAGATTTCAAACTTATTGTAAAAACGGCTGGGGAGCTTACGCCAGAAAATGCACAAATAACTTATAATAACGAAACCTATTTTTTGCAACAAAAAGGGGTAGGGGAATTTGAATATGTGTTTTCGCAACTTAAATCGGACATCCGTTTTGAGTTATCGGCCAACGATGTTAGATCTAAACCTTATGACATTAAAATTATTGAAGTTCCTTCTTTATTGAGTTTCGAAATGATTTTAGACTATCCTGGCTATACCAAAAAGAAAGATGAAACCATTAAAAGTACTGGAAATGCTTTGGTTCCAGAGGGCACCAATATTGTTTGGCAATTAAAAACCAAAGCGACGGAACAGGTTCATTTATATGCTCAGGATACTATTGATTTTTCTCCTCATGAATCTGGAGACTTTAAAGCTTCTAAACGTGTTTATAACAATTTGGATTACAGCTTAAGCACCAGTAATAAAAATCTTAAGAATTACGAAAACTTAGCATTTAGTATTAATGTTATTAAGGATGAATACCCAGAAATTGATTTAAAAGTAGAAACAGATAGTGTGGATTTACAATCACTATACTTTTATGGACAAGTGAGCGACGATTATGGTTTTAGCAAACTACAGCTTGTTTATTATCCTTCTAATAACGAAAAAAACAAGCAGTTTGAAAAGATTCCTATTTCTAATTCTAATATTGCAGAATTTATAAGCGCTTTCCCAAATAATTTAAATATTGAACCTGGTATTCCTTATGAATTATACTTTCAAGTATTTGATAATGATATAGTTAACAACTACAAAACGGCTAAAAGTAATGTGTTTACTTATAGAAAACGCACCAAAGAAGAAGAAGAACAAAAAAACCTGGAAGAGCAGAGTCAAACTATTAAAGATTTGAATAAATCTTTAGAAAATTTTGATGAACAAGATAAAAAATTAGAGGAGTTGACTAAAACCCAAAAAGAAAAATCAACATTAAATTTTAACGATAAGAAAAAGTTGGAATCATTTTTTAAACGTCAGAAACAACAAGACGAAATAATGAAAAACTTCAACAAAAAGTTAAAAGATAATTTAGAAGAGTTTCATAAAGAAGATTTAAAAGAAGATCCTTTTAAAGAAGACTTGAAAGAACGTTTAAAAGAAAATGAAGAGCAGCTTAAGAAAGATGAGAAAGTATTGGATGAGTTAAAAGAACTTTTAGAAAAAATCAATAAAGAAGACGTTATAACTAAAAAGTTAGAAGAGCTTGCCAAACAAAATAAAAATAAAAAACGAAGTTTAGAGCAGTTACTGGAATTAACGAAACGTTTTTATGTTGAGAAAAAATTAGAAAAGCTTAAGAGTGACTTAGAAAAACTTGCTGAAGAACAAGAAAAACTTGCTAACAAATCTAAGGAGGAAAATACTAAAGAAAAACAAGAAGCACTCAATAAGGCATTTGAAGAATTCTCGAAGCAGTTAGAAGATTTGAAAAAAGACAGTAAAGCTTTAAAAAAACCTATAGATATTCCTCAAGACAAATTAGAAGAGAATGCCATTAAAAAGGAACAGGAAAATGCATCTAAAGCATTAGAAAAAAACGAGCAGGAGCAAGCTGGTGAAAAAGAAGAAGGTGGAGAAAAACCAAAGGAAAAGAAAAACGAAAATTTAAAGAACGCACAAAAAAACCAGAAGAAAGCAGCTCAAAAAATGAAAAAAATGAGCGAGCAAATGCAAAGTGCCATGCAAGCAGGAGGGGGTGAACAAATGCAGGAAGATGTAGACATGCTTCGCCAAATTCTAGATAACCTGGTATTATTTTCTTTTGATCAGGAAAGCATCATGAATCAATTTAAAAACATTGATGTTAACCATAATAAATTTGCATTCTATTTACGCAAACAAAATAATTTAAAAGAACATTTTGAGCATATTGATGACAGTTTGTTTGCCTTATCGCTTCGCCAACCAAAGCTTTCAGAGAAGGTTAATAAAGAAATCACAGAAGTATATTACAACATAGATAAAGCTTTAAGCTTATTGGCCGAAAATCAATTATATCAAGGCGTCTCTAATCAGCAATTTGCTATAACGGCTGCAAATAATTTAGCAGACTTTTTAAGTGATGTTTTAGATAATATGCAAGAAAACATGAGTATGTCTCCTGGTAAAGGTGGACAAGGCGATATGCAATTACCTGATATTATTATGAGCCAGGAAGAACTTAATAAGATGATGCAGGAGGGTATGAAAAAAGGAGAAAAAGGAAACCCTAAGGATCAGGAAGGCAAAGGAGAAAAAGAAGGTGAGAGTGAAAAAGATGGCAAAAAAGGAAATGAGGGAGAAAAAGGGAAAGAAGGGGAAAAGGGAAAGAAAGGTGAAAAACCTGGTGAAGGAAATAAAAATAATGGTGAAGGCGAGGGAAGCAATGAAGATATGAACGGTTTATTATACGAAATATACCAACAACAACAACAATTAAGAAAAGCATTGGAAGAAAGATTGGCTAAAGAAGGAAAAGGAAAAAGAGGGAATGGTGATGTTTTGCTAAGAAAGATGGAAGATATTGAATTGGATCTATTGAATAAGGGATTTACAAATCAAACGCTTCAAAAGATGATGCAATTAAAACATCAACTATTAAAATTGGAGAATGCTACTTTTCAGCAAGGCGAGGATAATAAAAGAGAATCTGAAACCAATAAAAATAATTTCAACAATAATACAAACAATCAAATACCAACTGCAAAACAATATTTTAAAACCATCGAAATATTAAACAGACAAGCTTTACCTTTGCAACAAGTTTATAAAAAGAAAGTGCAAGAATATTTTAAGCAGACGAATGATTAACTTCAATTACGAAACCGATTTTTATTTAAAGAATGAAACAGAAGTTTCCAACTGGATTTTAAATACGATTTCTGAAGAAGCTCATAAATTAGAAGAAATTAATTATGTGTTTTGTGATGATGAATACCTTCATAAATTGAATGTAGAATTTCTAAATCATGATACATTAACAGACGTTATTAGTTTTGATTATTCTATTGGAAAACGAATACAGGGAGATATTTTTATTTCTATAGAAAGAGTAAAAGATAACGCTAAAGATTTCTCTGTTTCATTTGAAGAAGAATTAAATCGTGTCATCATTCATGGTGTACTTCATTACTGTGGCTATAAAGACAAAACAGATGCTGATGCTAAAATAATGCGAGCTAAAGAAAACCATTATTTGGAGCAATTAGCTTAATGTATAAGCTTATATTTATGCAACTCTTTTCTCTTGTTGTTTAAAACAACTTCCTCACCAACCTATAAAATCATAAATTTCCAACCAACTAACCCATTAAAACGATGGGTAAAGTAGGAATACAAATACTTTGTTTTATAGAAACAACGTATATTTGCAAACTCAAATAATTGATATGTTCCACGTGGAACATAGGTGTTTTAAAACCAAAAATTATGTTTAACGAAGTTTATGATGTTATAGTTGTTGGAGCAGGTCACGCGGGGAGTGAAGCTGCTGCTGCTGCTGCAAATATGGGTAGCAAAACATTGCTGGTAACCATGAATCTCCAAAATATAGCTCAAATGTCTTGTAATCCTGCTATGGGTGGTATAGCCAAAGGACAAATTGTAAGAGAGATTGACGCACTTGGCGGTTATAGCGGAATTGTTTCCGATACTTCTGCTATTCAGTTTAAAATGTTAAACAAATCGAAAGGGCCTGCCATGTGGAGTCCGAGAGTACAAAGTGATCGTATGCGTTTTGCTGAAGATTGGCGATTGCTTTTAGAGGGAACGTCTAATCTTGATTTTTATCAGGAAATGGTATCTGGTTTAATTGTTGAAAAAGGAAAAATAACAGGTGTAAAAACATCGCTTGGAATTGAAATAAAAGCGAAGTCTGTTGTCTTAACTAACGGTACTTTTTTAAATGGGTTAATACATATAGGAGATAAGAATTTTGGTGGCGGTAGAGCAGGGGAAAAAGCTGCAACCGGAATTACAGAACAGTTGGTAGATTTAGGGTTCGATTCTGGAAGAATGAAAACAGGAACGCCTCCTAGAGTCGATGGACGGAGTTTAGATTATTCTAAAATGATTGAGCAGCCTGGTGATGATAATCCAGAAAAATTCTCGTATTTGGATACAACAAAACCATTAGAAAATCAACGCTCTTGCCACATGACTTATACGAGTCTAGAAGTCCACGATTTACTTCGTGAGGGCTTTGACAGATCACCAATGTTTAATGGTAGAATTAAAAGTTTAGGACCTCGTTATTGTCCGTCTATTGAAGATAAAATTAATCGATTCGCAGACAAAGACAGACATCAATTATTTATAGAACCAGAAGGTTGGAATACCTGTGAGGTTTATGTAAATGGGTTCTCTACATCTCTTCCAGAAGACGTTCAATTTAAAGCACTGCGATCTGTAGTTGGTTTTGAAAACGTCAAGTTTTTTAGACCAGGTTATGCAATCGAGTATGATTATTTTCCTCCCACACAATTAAAGCATACTTTAGAAACTAAACTAGTAGAGGGTTTGTTTTTTGCAGGTCAGATTAATGGAACTACAGGATATGAAGAGGCCGCTTCTCAAGGATTGATGGCTGGTATAAATGCCAGTTTAAAGGTTCAGGAAAAAGATGCTTTTACCCTAAAAAGAGATGAAGCTTACATAGGTGTTTTAATAGATGATTTAATAACTAAAGGCACAGAAGAGCCTTATAGAATGTTTACATCAAGAGCCGAATATAGAACTTTATTACGTCAAGATAATGCCGATTTAAGATTAACACCAAAAGGTTTTGAAATTGGACTGGCTAGCGAAAAGCGTTTAAAAAGAATGGAACAAAAGCATAACGATGCAAAAAAATTCGTTGAGTTCTTTTCTAAAACAAGTGTAAAACCAGAAGAAGCAAATCCAGTATTAGAGTCTAAAAAATCTGCTTTAGTAAAACAATCTGATAAGATGTTTAAGATCTTTTCAAGGCCAAATATCACAATTGATGATGTTAGAAAATTTAAGGCTGTTGAACAATATATTCAGGATAACAATTTAGACAATGAGGTTATTGAACAGGCAGAAATTCAAGTTAAATATTCTGGATATATAGCCAAGGAAAAAAATAATGCAGACAAATTAAGTAGGCTGGAGTATGTAAAAATTCCAGAGAATTTTGATTACTCACAAATTAAATCCATGAGTTTTGAAGCACGTGAAAAATTAAAAAAAATACAGCCAACAACCGTATCTCAAGCATCAAGAATTAGTGGTGTTTCACCTAATGATATTTCTGTATTATTGGTTTACATGGGTAGGTAATTTATAAGTGTTCCACGTGGAACGTTTTACGATTTTAGATTTCCGTTTATACGAGAGTCTGTATTTAAATAGAAATACAGACTCAGAACATCAAATATTTTTGATGTAAACCATAAATTAAAAAGAGAATAATCTTAATAATATTGTTGTTTTTATCTATAAGTGCTATGTCCTGCAAAAGTAAAAATGATAAAATAAAAATTGCAAAAACATAATACAAGAAACTAAATAATTCTGATTATTCTAAAATTTCAACATTGCTAATCGATAGTTTAGTAACAAAAGAAATCGATTATAAAAAAGCCTTTTCTCAAGAGGAATTTATAAAATTTTAAAATGGGATGCTGTCTTTGAACCAGAGTATGAAGTCTTAAAAATTGAAGAAAAAATAGTTTCGTTAAAACAAAAATTCGCAAAAAGACAAAAGGATTCTATTTCTTTACGAGGCACCAATTATTAGGTTTAAAGAGAAGAAAATTACAAGTATTGAAATTATAAAATATAATGTTTTCAATGATACTGTTTTTTCTCTTAATAGAACTAAACTCTTAAATTGGATTAAAAAAATCATCCTTATCTAAAAGGTATCATTCACGACCTAGCAAAAAAGGTGCTTTAAAATATTTAAAAGCAATTAATTTATATAAAGAAGTAAATTAAAATACTAGTGTAATTTATATTGAATTTGTAGATTTGGCTTTTCTTTTTATTGATTACATGTTAGAATTACCTTAATGAGAAATAAATCATTTCACTTAAAAGTCAAGGATTATTCTGTTTCTAAAGAATCGTTCGAATTAATTAAAAATTCTGAATATGGTTTTCTTGAAACAATACCTCAACCATCTTTAGAAAAATTACCCGATTATTATAAAAGTGAAGATTATATTTCACATACCGATTCTCAACGAAATTTGTTTGAAAAAGTCTATCATTTAATAAGACAAATTTCATTAAAAAAGAAACTCAATTTAGTTAATTCTTTTTCTTCAAAAGAAAAAAAACTTTTAGATGTTGGATGTGGTACAGGCGATTTTTTACAAACTGCCAAACAAAATAATTGGAAGGTTTTTGGAATTGAACCTAACGAACAAGCTCGAGAGATAGCTAATAAAAAAACTCATGATGCTGTTTTTGAAACTGAACAACTTTCAAAATTTGAAACATCGAGTTTTGATGTTATTACACTTTGGCACGTGTTAGAGCATTTGCCGAATTTAGAAGATCATATTTCTATTTTTAAGAAATTATTAAAACCTGATGGTACTTTAATAATAGCCGTCCCAAATTATAAAAGTTACGATGCGAAACATTATAAAGAGTTTTGGGCAGCTTATGATGTACCTAGACACCTTTGGCATTTTGATAAAACATCTATTTCTAAATTAGTTTTAAAAGTTTCGATGGAAGTCCTAAAAATAAAACCCATGCTTTTTGATGCATTTTATGTAAGCCTACTTTCTGAAAAGTATAAGCATGGAAAAATGAAACCTATAAAAGCATTTTATATAGGGTTGCTTTCAAATTTAAAAGCGATTAGATCAAAAGAGGCTTCTTCTTTAATTTATATCATTAAAAATAGCTAAAATCTATTTTAATAGGCTTATGTAGTCTTACATGATATGAAATAACCAAATACTAACCTATATTTTAAAACCCTCTTAAATCGCTTTAAAAGACTTTATAATTAATAGATATTAATTATTCAAATAAAATAATGCTATAAATAATAATTATAAATCAAATTCGAAGCATAATTTATCAAAATTCTGAACTACTTTACTATTTTTGTTCAGATTTTAAAAAACGATAAAATGAAAAATATACTTTATGTATTATTAGTAGCCGTAGCTTTTACTTCTTGTCAAAAAGAAAAAAAAATCGGATTTATAGATAATAGTCTTCTTATAAATGATTTTCAAGAGAAAAAAGATTTAGAAACAAAATTTCAAGCAAAAGAGGAGGCCTTTAAAAAGAAAGCAGATAGTATTGGGCAAGCATTTCAATTAGAGGTGCAACAAACACAATTAACTGCTCAAAAATCATCAAAGAAAAAGGCACAAGAATTGATGGGTGGTTTACAACAAAAGCAACAAGTATTGCAACAACAAATGCAATTTGAGCAACAACAGTTAACTCAAGCTTTTCAAACCGAAATAGATTCTGTAATCATAAAAGTAAAAGACTTTGTTAAAGATTATGGAAAGAAAAATGGCTATACTTACATATTAGGAACCAGTGATGCTGCAGCAACGGTTTTATATGGCACCGATGAAAACGATTTAACACAAACTATTTTAGATGCCTTAAACGCCGACTATAAAAAGTAATAAATCAAATTAGTAAAATAAATTATATCCTGGCCTTGGCCGGGATTTTTGTTTTAATACAACTTTGTATTAGCTTATAGTCATCTAAAAAGAGTATGAATCTTTTATATTTTTTGAAGAACCATAGAAGCTAAAGTAAATTCTTCTTTTCAAAATATACAGCAATAGTAAATATTATAAGTAAGTTTTTTCTTATATATAATTATAACCTATTTTTATAAAACTTCTTATATCTTCATACTAAAACCCATCTATGCTCTTTTCTCTATGGCATTCTATGCAAAATAAAGTCGATGCTAGCCTAGTTTATTATAAACACTATTTAACATCACTATAAAGGTCTCAAATTGATTAAATAAGTTATATTATATCATTCATCACTATATCTTCTATATAAGGGCTCTAATATAGTCTATATTTAATTTATCCATTTTGATCATAGATAGCCCCATTGACTTTGAATTAGAAACCAAATTAAATAATATACTTTTCAAAATATTAAAAACTCGTCTCTATAAAATGAAAAATTAGAGTTATTCACATTATATAGTATAATACTATTTTCTTTTAAAAATTTAAAAAAATAATAATGGTTATTATAGTGTGTTAATAGTTAGGATAACTTTTTTAAATTTTATTTTGATAACAATTAATTTACTTTCTATTAATAGTTAATTAACAATATAAATTATTTTAATAGGTTCATTTTTAATGATTTTAAAATTTATATACACACTTGTTAACAACTCAAACTAACAACTTTTTCTAATAACTATTCCTTTATTTTGTGTTCACATCTGTTATTTTTTGTCTAATAACATTGCTAAAAAAAGTAATTTAAATTTTTGGAAAACTCATGTTTATTCTTGATTGAAAAAATAAATGGATTAACAATATTTTTCTTTTAGAAAGTAATGAACACTTATTAACAAGTAATTAATATAGTAACACACATTACTTATTATTAACATGTACTTAAAATTATAAAATATGGTTTAAAACTTGATTTTCATAAAGAATCCTTTAATATATCTAACAAAAGACATTCGTTATTTTTAATATATAGTTAGTACCTTTATAGCCTATAAAAAAAGATAATAAAACCATGACAATTTCTATAGGTAACGATCACGCAGGAACAGATTATAAATTTGCAATCACGCAGTATTTAGAAGATAAAGGCCATGTTGTTAATAACTACGGAACCGATGCTAATGATAGTGTAGATTATCCAGATTTTGTACATCCTGTAGCTCAAGATGTTGAAAATAAAAAAGTAGATTTTGGTATTTTAATATGTGGTAGTGCAAATGGTGTTGCTATGACAGCAAATAAATATCAAAAAGTACGTGCTGGTTTATGTTGGACAAAAGAGATTGTCGAGTTGATAAGACAACATAACAATGCGAATATTTTATGTATCCCAGCGCGTTATACAGCTATTCCGCAAGCCTTACAAATGGTAGAAACATTTTTGAATACCGAATTTGAAGGTGGAAGACACCAAAACAGGATAGATAAAATTCCGCTATCTTGTTAAATGGGTCATTCACATACTCATAATCACACTCACGCTCATAACGACCTAAAAGGACGTAATCTTTTTATATCTATTTTATTAAATATTCTTATTACGGCAGCGCAAGTAATAGGTGGTATTGTTTCGGGTAGTTTAGCATTATTGAGCGACGCCTTACATAATTTTAGTGATGTCCTTTCTTTGGTGGTTAGTTACATAGCTAATAAGTTATCTAAAAAAAAAGCTTCAATTCATAGAACATTTGGGTATAAACGTGCAGAAATATTAGCAGCATTTATAAATGCATCCACATTAATAATTGTTGCAATTTTGTTAATTATTGAGGCCATTAAAAGGTTTCAAAATCCAGAAGAAATTGAATCTAATTTAGTTATTTGGTTATCCATTTTAGGGATTGTAGCAAATGGTTTAAGTGTGCTTTTATTAAAAAGAGATTCAAAATCTAATATGAATATGAAAAGCGCTTATCTGCATTTATTAACAGATATGATGGCCAGTATTGCTGTACTTATTGGGGGGCTGTTAATGAAATATTATCAACTATATTGGGTAGATAGTGTCTTAACATTTGCAATAGCAGTTTATTTAATTTGGATGGGGTTCGATTTATTAAAGAGCTCTACTAAAGTGTTGATGTTATTCACTCCAGATGATATTCCCATAAGTCAAATAGTTTCCGAAATAAATGCTTTTGAAAGCATTAAAAATGTACATCATGTCCATGTTTGGCAATTAAATGAAGAAGAAATTCATTTAGAAGCACATATTGATTTTAATAACGATATAACCCTGTCTCAATTTGATGTTATTTTACATAAAATAGAAGATTTGGTTTTCAATAAATATGATATTAATCACGTGAATATCCAGCCAGAATTTGGGAAGGATGATGTTAAAGATGTGATTGTGCAGGATTAATGCCATTCCTGCGGAGGTAGGTAGGAATCTCTTGAATTAAAACTAAAATTAAACGAATTATTACATATCGATTACGCTCAGTGCAGGCAGTTACATTTTAGGTATTCATGAGAATGACAGATCAACTTTATAAAACATGTTAAAAACACAAGTAAAAACATTTGAAGCATTAACTAAGCGAGAATTATATGATTTGTTACAACTGCGCAGTGACATATTTGTTATAGAGCAAGATTGTTTGTATAGAGATATAGATGGAAAAGATTTTAAAGCTTTGCATATTTTGGGCTATATAGACAAAAAAATAGTCGCTTATGCGCGTATTTTTAAACCTGGGGATTATTATGCTGAATCCAGTATGGGGCGTGTAATTGTTGCTAAAGAAAAGCGAGACTTTAAATATGGTCATATTATCATGAAAAAATCTATTGAGGCTATTAAAGATCATTATAATACCACGTCAGTTAGAATTATGGCTCAATCCTATTTAAAAAAGTTCTATTCTAATTTTGGTTTTATCCAAGTTGGTGAAGAATTTTTAGATGATGGTATTCCACATATTATAATGATTAAGGAATAAATAATCAACGTTTTAAAGTAAAATGTCCCCTAACAATTTCACCAGAATTAAGGGTAATAACATACCAATAATCGTCTGTATGTAAAAGTTCTCCGTTAAAAGTACCATTCCAACCAGGAGCATTAGGAGGTAATGACTTTAACAGTTTTCCATATTTATCGAAGATATTTACCGTTTTTATAGAGTTATTGGTGTCAAAAACTTGCCATACATCATGGTATCCGTCGTTATTTGGTGTAAAGTATTTTGGGATGTAATAATCTTCATCGATAATTAATACGCTAAAACTAGATTCATTGCTATCACATGCTGTTTCGTTGTAAATATATAGGGTTAATGAGGTTGTAATAATATCTCCAACACTAAATGGAAAACCACTTCCTCCAGACTCTGTAAAGTAGTTTCCGTTTGTTAATGCAGGTAATATATAAGATGTATTGGTTATAACATTTTCTAGAGAGTCTACATTTACAAAATTCCCACAATCATTTTGAGAGGCTATATAATTCGAAAAAGAAACGGGCTCCCAAGTTGAATGATTTCCAGAAGGATTATCAACAACAACACAGTTTAAATTGGGATTAGCTCTAAAATCCATGGTATTAACATTCCCATTGTTCCCATTTCTAATATTTAATCTACAGAGATTATTATTGCTACAATCTAGTTGTGCTAATCTGGGGTTATTAGATAAATCCAATTCTGTTAGCCCATTAAATGCACAATTTAATTGGATTAATTGGTTATTTAAAGAGAGATTTAAATTAGTTAATTGATTATTTTCACAAGTAAAAAAAGTTAAACTTAAATTATTGGATAGATCTAAATTACTTAATAGGTTATTACCAGACAGAAATCTACTTAATGTGGTATTTTGAGAAACATTTAGAGATGTTAATTGATTATTTTCACAAGCCAAAACATTTAGATTTGGGTTTTGAGTAACATCTAAATTAGCTAGTGCATTATTTTCACACCTTAGTGAAATTAAACCTGGATTTTGAGTAACATCCAAATTGGTTAGTTGATTAGATTCGCACCAAAAAATTTGCAGATTTGAATTTTGAGTAACATCTATATTTGCTAATTGATTATTACCACAAAAGAGTTCTTCTAAAGCACTAAATTCCTCAATACCACTTAAATTTTGAATATTATAATTTTCAATATTAAGTGATGTTTCCGTACTAATATCTGCTGTTAAAACAGTACCATTTATAATGCCATCACTATCGACTCCCAGATCAATAAGTGCTTGTTCAAAATTAGGGTCTGGAATGGATGTGTTTTGGGAAATACCAATACAACTTAGTAAAACAAAAACTAAACTGCATGAGTATTTTCTATTTACCCACATAGGTTATTAAAATTTCAACACGTCTGTCGTATTTTGGATCACCGCCAAGCGGAAATTTTCTGCGCATCCCCAGGTGGCGCATTCGCTTTTTATCAACCCCTTTTTTTGCAAAATAATCATAAACATATTTTGCCCGAGCTTCAGATAAATTGCGTTTTTTAGTTTTTCTATCAACAGCATCTCTACTGTATTGTGTACAGCACACATGACCTTGAATGGTGAAGTAAATATCTTCGCGCTCTACAAGTGCTTTAGCAATGGCCTCTAATGTTTTTTTAGAACTATAGGTAACCTGGCTGTAACCAGTTTTAAATAGGATGTTTTCAAAAACTATTTTGTCGCCAACTTTAATATCTCCCTTTATAACTTCTGGAGTTGTTTTCTTTTTAGGGACTTTTGCAACAGGTTTCTTTTTAACAGGTTTTGGTTTTGGCTTTTTTGGTGTGACTATAATTTCTACTTTTCGGTTTAAACCTCTTATTTTTAGTATATTTTTTTCTTCTACGATTTTTAGTAGGATTTCACCTTTTCCATCAACATTTGTAATTAGTTCATCACTAATTTCATTGCTGGAAAAAATAGCTTTTATAGCATCGGCACGTTGCTGAGACAGTTTTAAGTTATAAGTATCTGCTCCTCTGTCATCACAAAAACCAAATATAGAAATGGCCTCAATATTTACGTCGGTTAAAGTTGAAATAAAGAGAAGTAAACGATTTTCTTCTGTAGGTGGGAGAATGTACTTATCCGTATCAAAATATACAACATGCGTTAATTCTTTTTGAGAGAATACAAAAACAGAGTTGAGAGCCAATAATATTAATACCAATAATTTATTCATAGTGGGGTAATAGAACAGGTATAAATATACTATTTTTAATTTTTTTGTATATAGAAATAGGTAAATCTTACTTTAAAAAGTCATGATATATAGATGAATTACCAAGTATTTCTGTCGCTTTCTTTATTCTAGGATCATTTACTTTATAATAATCATATAACCCTTCCCTGTATACATATCTTTTTACTATATCTTCGGTTAACAATTCTAATAAATAACCCTTGTTTTCGTCAATAACACTGGTTTTTGATGCCTTCAAATTATTAACTAAAGCATTAAAGTCTTTTTCAATGTTATCATTTAATTCTTCTTTGGTTGCAGTTTCAAAGGCTTTATAAAGTGCTTTTTCCGTATCGGTTTCAAAAGAAAAATTATTAGTTTTTAAGTAGTTTTTAAAATCGGAAAAATCAGCATCAGTAAGATTTAAACTATTAATATCACTTAGGTTATGTTTATAATAATAATCGGTTCCATAATTAAATATTAAGTCACTGTTTACTATCGCATTTGTGATGGCCGAATTTTTAGAGGCGTTAAGAATGACATCTGGAAACACACCGCCACCGTCAAATACTTTACGACCGTTTTTGGTTTTAAACTCATTGTAATTTTCCTGTTTTACACGAACGGCCTCACCCTTTTCATTTCTGTTCCAATAATCTAAGGACTGAATACATCGACCAGAAGGTGTGTAATATCTGGAAATAGTTATTTTAACTTGGGTTCCATAGGTAAGTTGTTTGGGGCGTTGCACCAAGCCTTTACCAAAACTTCTGGCTCCAACAATAACAGCACGGTCTAAATCTTGCAATGAACCCGATACAATTTCACTTGCCGAAGCACTATGGCCATCAATTAAAACGACTAAAGGTATCTTGGTATCAATAGGTTCGCTTTTTGTATAATATGTTTTATTATATTTTTTTACTTTAGATTTTGTGGTGACTACCAATTGCCCTTTGGGAACAAAAAGATTTACAATTTTAATGGCTTCATTAAGAAGCCCACCAGGATTTCCCCTTAAATCCAGAATAATGCGTTCTGCCCCTTGTGCCTTTAAATCACGTAAGGCATAATTGGTCTCATAATGTGCTTTATTATTGAATCTGCTTAAAACAATATAGCCAGTTTTATCATTAACCATTGAGAAATGAGGAACAGCCTTTATTTCTACTTCAGCTCTTTTTATAGTGGCAGTTTGTGTTTTACCTTGGCGTTTGTAAATAACGTCTACAGGAGTGTCTGAGGCACCTTTTAACAAATCACCTGCATTTTCTTTATAAGTTTCAATAACGATGTCACCCACTTTAATAATTTCGTCTCCAGCTTTTAAACCTGCTTTATCTGCTGGGTAGCCTTTATAAGGTTCTACAATAACCAATTTATCTTTAAAGGTTTTTACTCTGGCTCCTATACCCGTATAATCGCCCGTATTATTAATTCTGGCTGCTTCAACATCCTGTTCGTTCATAAAGTTCGTGTACGGATCTAGGTCTGCCAGCATGCTCTTAATGGCAGTATCCATTAAATCTCCGGGATTCGTCTCATCGACATAGTTCATGTTGAGTTCTTTAAAAAGCGTCGTAAATATCTCTATTTGCTTCGCTATCTCGAAAAAATCATTTTTAAAGGCCGTTCCTGTAAAAAAGATAGTAAACGCCAGTATAGGAATTATGATCTTCTTTTTTAATAAGTGCTTCATAGTGGACGTATATTATTTGGAAATTTTGCTCGAAAATTTTTCAAACAAGTGCTTCATTTTTGACTCTACTTGGGTTAAGCTTGGTTTGTCTTTGCCAATGTACAAAATCATAAACGCATATTGTGTTGTAATGTTGTTAAAATACACGGCTTTGTTTAGCCTGTAGGCTTCCCTTAATAATCGTTTTATACGATTTCTATCTACGGCAGTTTTAAAATTTCGCTTACTTACAGAAACACCTGTTTTAGCTATAACTTGATCATCAAACGTTGTTTGAAGATAAACCAAACGCAAAGGAAAAGCAGAAACAGATTGTCCTTCTTCAAACAATTGTTCGATAAGCTTTTTACTTTTTAGTTTTTCTTTTTTAGGATATGATGTAGACATAAATTAAGTATGAATACAAAAGTAGCAATAAGAATTCACACGGCAACAGCTATATATATGCATGATAAAAATCATATTTAAACTCGTTGATTCGTAGTAATTTAATGGTTTAATAAACATTAAAGTATTATAACAATGGGCGATTTAAATGTTACAAAACTAACAACTAAAAAAGATCGGGCTAATTATATTTATCATTTACTAAACGACATTAAAGCTCTTGATTTAATGGTTGAAAAAGGGATGATTGAAGATACTAATTTTAGAATAGGAGCAGAACAAGAATTTTGCTTGGTAAATAATCAATTTTTACCAGAAAGCAAATCCTTAGAGCTTTTAAAAGATATTAATGATAACCATTTTACTACAGAAATAAGCAATTATAATCTTGAGATAAATTCTGACACCTTACCATTGGGAAGTACTTGCTTCTCAGAGCTGCATAAACAATTGGAGGCATTATTTAAAAAGGCAAAAAAAGCAGCATCAAAAAAGGATATTAAACTAATATTGACGGGCATTTTACCATCACTTTCCATTAACAATGTTAATGAGGAGAGTATGACTAATGTTGAACGGTATTCTGTTTTAAACGATGCTATAAAAGGAATAAGAAGGCAAAAATTTGATATACACATTAAAGGAGCAGACGAATTAAACTTATTACATGATTCTGTTATGTTAGAAGGTTGTAATACCAGTTTTCAGATGCATCTACAATTAAATCCGAAAACTTTTTTAGATAGTTATAATTGGGCGCAAGCTATTTCGGGACCTATTTTGAGTGTATGTAGCAATTCGCCTTTGCTATTTGGAAAAGAACTTTGGAGTGAAACCCGAATCGCTTTGTTTACGCAAAGTGTAGATACCAGGGCAAATTCTTATTTGTTGAATGAAAAACAGTCTAGAGTTAGTTTTGGCAATACATGGCAAACAGGGTCTATAACAGATATTTTTAAAGACAATATTTCTAGGTTTAGAAGCTTTATTACTACCGATTTTATTAAAGATAGTGTCGATATGCTAAATAATAACGAAACCCCTGGATTAAAGGCATTGGCCTTGCATAATGGCACCGTATACCCATGGAATCGGGTTTGTTATGGAAAAACAGGTGGCAAACCAAACTTAAGAATTGAAAACAGATACATCCCTTCTGGGCCAACAGTTATTGACGAAATTGCAAACATGGCATTTTGGGTAGGTGTTATGTTGGGAAAACCTAAAAAGTATAATAACATTCATGAAAAATGGGATTTCAAAGATGTAAAATCAAACTTTTTTAATGCAGCCCGATATGGTATGGCAACCCAGTTTTATTGGAATAGATCTTACATTTCTAGTTACGATTTAATATTAAATGAACTTTTGCCTATGGCATATAAAGGATTATATAGCGTTGGAATAGCACCAGAAGATGCTGAGCGTTATTTAAAAATTATTAGAAATAGAATAGAAACCAATACGGGTTCAGAATGGCTTATTAGAAATTACAGGCAGTTATTAAAAAGCCATAAACGTTTTGAGGCTATGCAAATATTAACATCTAAGATGTATGAAAAGCAAGAAAAAGGATATCCAGTTTCTACTTGGAGCAAGTTATTCGATAGCCATGATATTCCTTTTAAAAAACAACGGGTTGTAAAGCATATTATGAGCTCTGATATTTTTTCTGTCGACAAAAAAGATAGTATTGAATTGGTTTTGAACATCATGAAATGGAAAAATATTCACCATATGCCAGTTATTAATGGAGGCAGAGAACTAGTTGGTTTAATAAGCTGGACAGATGTTAAATCCTATTTAGAAAATCCCAGGCAACAAAACGATGCGGTAAATAAAATAATGAAAACAGATGTTATAACGACAGACGAGTACACACCTGTTGCCATAGCAAAAAAATTAATGGATAAAAACAATATAGGGAGCCTACCCGTAGTCAAGCAGAACAAATTGGTAGGTTTAATAACAAGAAACGATTTTTAATGCATGATAGATGTATATAGTAAAGCACGAGATACAAGAATTGTTGTAAGTAGAATACTTGGCAAAATTGAAGGATCCAAACCAGGATCGACCATGGTGTTTTTTGGTGGTATTCATGGTAATGAAACCGCTGGGGCTTTTGCTTTAAAAGACGTCTTAGAAACGATTAATCCGTTACAAGTAAAAGGTACTGTTTATGGTATTTCGGGCAACTTAAAAGCCCTGAAATTAAACCAGAGGTATATTGATGAAGATTTAAATCGACTTTGGACTAAATCTCGCATTGAAACCATTGAAAAAAAGAACGTTTTAAATGATGAAGAAACAGAGTTATTAGAGATTTTAAGTATTATAAATACTATTTTAGAAATAGAAAACCCGCCATTTTATTTTATAGATTTACATACAACGTCAAGTAAAACGTTGCCTTTTATTACCATAAATGATGCGCTAATAAACCGAAAGTTCTCCAAACAGTTTCCCTTACCTATAGTACTTGGTATTGAGGAGTATTTAAATGGTCCGTTATTAAGCTATATAAATGAATTGGGTTATGTGTCTATGGGTTTTGAATCTGGACAGCATAACGATTTAAGTTCTATCACAAATAATAAAGCATTTATCTATTTGGCTTTAGTCTTTTCTGGTATTATGAAGACAGATCAGGTAAGCAATTTTTTAGATCACTATAAACAATTGCTAACGCAATCGGCCAGTATTGTAGATGTTTTTGAAGTTATTTATCTTCATAAGATACAACCTAGCGAAACCTTTACTATGATAAATGGTTTTAAAAGCTTTCAAGCCATTAATAAAGGGGTTCCTATAGCTATAAGTAATAACAAGGAATTAAGGGCAAAGCACCAGGGACGTATTTTTATGCCTTTATACCAAACCAAAGGATCTGAAGGATTTTTTATTATAAGGCGTATAAGGCCGTTCTATTTAAAACTATCAATACTTTTAAGGCGTATAAGGTTTGATAGCTTATTAGTCGCGTTACCAGGTGTTACATGGTTAGATAAAGACGAAGGCAGTTTACAAGTCAATTTAAAAGTGGCTAAGTTTTTTGTCAAATCGTTTTTTCACTTATTAGGTTACAGAAATAGACAAATTACAAGAACGCATTTAAGGCTTAATAATCGAGAACGCGTTGCAAAAACCATGATGTATAAAAAAGAGCCTTGGTATTAGGCTTTTCTCAAACAAGAAATGTTATCGTGAAATTTTTCACTTTTTCAGCAATCTTGTTTTTGGCAAACACTAGCTGTTAAACTCAAAAAAGAAAAAAGTAACGACGGCCCATTCTTTTTTAATGCCTTTGGCATAGCCAATAATACTTCTGCTATTATCTAGAATGACTCCATCATCTTTAATATAACCAATAGTGCTTCTACTACTGTTTTGTACGGTACCATCTTTTTTAAGATAACCAATGGTACTTCTGCTATTATTTTGAATAATCATATAATCAGTTATGTAACCAGCAATAATTACATCACTATTTTGAATAGTCACATTACTTTTAATATAACCAACAGTGCGTCTACTATTATTTTGAATGACCCCATTATCTGTAATGTAACCAATAGTGTTTCTACTACTATTTTGAACAATGCCTTTGTCTGTAATATAACCAATAATATTTCGATCGTCATTTTGAATAGTACCAGGTCCTTGAGGATATCCTGTTACGGAACGATTTTTACTAGGAACAGTCCCCCCAGTTTTTATATAACCAGTTGTAGAGCGATTACCGTAATGGATGGTTTGCGCACTGGCAAATGTGATACACATTAAAGCTATGATGATAAGGGGGTGTTTTTTCACCTGTTTAGGTTTATAAGTAAATTAAAAATACGAAATTTAATTTACTTATAAACCAATAAGAAATCAATTGGTTTGAATCGATTAAAATAAACTTACTATGCAAGATAAGTTATTCATTTTCCAATTAATATAAGCATGGACATCCTCTTACTTTAATACTATCATTATTCTTAGGTATAACAGCCCATATTCGAGAACTCATCTTGACTTTTTCTATTTCCTAAAAAATGGCTGAAATTCACCCATATTTCGTTACTTTTTTTGTCCGTAGCGCTGCTATGAGCTTTAAAAAGTGCCTCATCTGGTTAGATTTCAACTCATTTTCGGTTAAAAACAAAAAGTCAAGATGAGTTCATATTAAAGTATATAGGTTTCTACTTTTTACTTCAATTTCAGCTATCAATTTATGTGTGTAAAGATCTTATTTACGATTTTCCATTCACCTTTAATGTTAGCTAGAGATACATAGTCATAATAATTATAGCCCAGCATGGGTACATGTAATTTTGCCATGGCAATTTTACCCATAACCTCTATGCCTATAATTTTCATTTTTAAAGGTTCGTTTAAATCTTTAGGGCTTTGTCTGTTTTTAACACCTTCAAGGTATTCCGTTACACTTTTTAAATAATCTGTACCATTAATATCTCCGTAGAGATAGGCGTTTTCATGAAAACAGGATTCCAGTTTGGTAACATCTCCATAATAAATCCCCTCAAAGTAATTGGTAATTAAACCTTCGATTTCTTTTGTATGTTCTTTATACATAATTTTTTCTTTTTAAATGGCATGTCCAACGGTATGACCACCTGCCACATTAATCGTTTCTCCTGTTACAAAATTTGATGTTGCTAAGTAATAAGCAGCTTCAGCAATGTCATTGGTCTCTCCAATTCTATTGAGTAAATGGAGTCCAGCCAAACTATCGGCATCTTCAATACCAATTTTTCCTTGCAACGGACTTCTTATAATACCTGGTGCTATGGTATTGACTTTGATATTATTTTTTCCAAACTCTGCTGCCAATTGCTTTGTTAAAGCATGAATAGCTCCTTTGCTTGTTAAAGGTGCAGTTGCAGGAAAGCCATCTATGGCGTGGTCAACTAAAACGGTTCCTATATTTATTATAGAACCATTTCGTTGTTTTATCATGTGAGGAATAACAGCTTGCGACGTAAAATATGTCCCTTTTAAGTTAATATTCCAATAACGATCTAAATCTTTTTCTTCAACATCTAAAAATGGCTTCGGAGAAAACACACCCGCATTGTTGATTAAAACATCTATTGAATTAAATTTTTCTAAAGCCAGAGCAACTAGCTTCTCTCCTGTTCCTTGTTTGCTAATATCTCCGGCTAAATAGGTTGCGTTAAAAGGAGAACCAAGATCTTCGTAGGCCTTTATTAAATTTTCTTCATTTGAAGAATTCATTACCACATTGCTTTTTCGAGCTATAAAATACTTGGCAATTTCCTTACCAATCCCTGTTGATGCCCCTGTAATAATTACTGTTTTATTTTCCATAGTTTTTATTTTTTAGTTCCTAAATATTGTTGTCCGTTTACGCCCCAATTTTCAACTGGGACTTCGTCAATAACAACATGTGTTGTTTTTGGGTTCTTGTGGAGTACATCGACAACAAGTTGTGTAGCACCTGCTATTAATTGTCGTTTTTGTTCTTGGGTTACCTGTTCGTCGGTAACTCTAATGTTAATGTATGGCATAATTTTTTTATTAAATTAATTACCGTACAAAGGTGCTAAGTGGTGGGAACACTACGAAGGAGCTATGTCACTTCTTTAAAGTGATATATATCACATTAGGAAATAAAAATAAAAAGTTTAGGAATTTAATCTACTGAGTGTTTCTCTAGAAACGCCTAGGTAAGCCGCAATCATTTTTTTAGGAACGCGTTGAAAAAGTTTTGGATATTGTTCAAGCAATAGATCATATTGCTCTTTGGTGGAGTTTTTTAGCAATGATAAAATCCTGTTTTGAAGTGCAATGCGGCCTATTTTACTCTTTTTAGCCCAAAAACGTTCCATTTTGTGCATTTGAGATGTTAGTTTATCTCTGTTTTCAAAAGAAATATACAACAACTCACTGTCTTCAATACAGTCGATATAGGTTTTAGATTCAGTTTGTTTTACAAAAGATTCGTAATCTGTAATCCACCAGTTTTCCATGCCAAATTGGAGGATGTGTTCTTTACCGTTATCATCGACAAAATAGCTTTTTAAACATCCTTTTATAATCCAAAACTCTTTATTAACGACTTCCCCTTCTTGAACAATATACTGGTGCTTCCGTTTTTTAATGGGTTTAAAATGACTTAAGACAAATTCAAATTCCTCATCAGTAAGACTGATTATTTCTTCAATATGTTGCCTAAGAGGATGGGTCATTTATATATTTCATATATTAAGTTGAGTAATGGGAAGCAATCTGGAATCCTCTAAAGAAGCCGTTCTATGTCCAGCATATTTTAAATAGGCTTCGTTTTGGGCAAATTCCATAAACTTAGATACAGACGCATGTTCTACTAATAATACCATATCCCATTTTTCGTCTGTTGGGCCAATAACAAAGCTCCCACTTTCACCATAAAACAGCACTTTACTTCCTGCTTTTTCTAAAAAAGGCAATGTATGTGCCATGTAAAATTTGTAGGCTTCTTCCCCCGAAATTTCTTTTTCGGGTGCTATCGCTTTTAATTCGGAATAATCTGCTATTTTTCTAAATTTTAATAAATTGAGCATAACAATTTTTCCCTTTTGATGAAATTTTTGGTAAAATTCCATGCCAGCCTCTTGAGATACTTCAATATATTTTTTCATGTTTTATTACTAAAACCTATTTGGAGTTATTCTTTTTATCCACATCTGCCATCATCCCCTTTGGATCTATTTGAACACTTTTAACAGCCTTGGAGACTTCGAAGGTGTAAATTGGGTATGCCCAGGCCCAATCTGCTTTTAAAGTGGCCGAGGTTGGTTTTTCGCCACGCATCATTTGCAGCGGAATGTAGAAGTCTTCGGTTGTCCCATCTAAATATGTCACAGCGACATCTATAGGCATAGGCATTAAACCGATACGTTCTAAAGTGATGGTTTTATCTTCTATGTTTTTAACACCATAGTCAATACTATTGGTGGTTTGTGCAAAATCCATTAAATACCAATCCAGTTCGAGACCAGAAACTTTTTCGGCAGAACGGATGATACTATTAGGTGTTGGATGTTTGAATGCAAAATCGTTAAAGTATTTCTTGATGGTCTTTTTAAGGTTGTTTTCACCAATAATATAACCCAGTTGCGCCAAAAATACGGCTCCTTTACTGTATGCCGAAATACCGTAAGCCTGATTATAATGATAACGGTCTGCATGCGTAGTAAGCGGTTGTTCTTTTCCAGATTTGGCCAGGTATATATAATTTCCATAAGAACTGGCAAGCGGGTTCTTTTTTTTATGGTTCATGATTTCATTTTCGGCCAATTCACTTATGTAAGTCGTAAAGCCTTCATCCATCCATTCGTGTTTTGCCTCATTGGTAGCCAATAAGAATTGAAACCATGTGTGTGCCATTTCGTGAGCTGTAACACCAACTAAACTCCCATAGCTACGATTTCCGGTAATTAAAGTACACATAGCGTATTCCATACCGCCATCACCCCCTTGTATAACAGAATATTGCTTATAAGGGTATTTGCCAATATGTTTACTAAAATATTGCATAAGCGCTACGGTTTTAGGCTGTAGTTTTTTCCAGCTTTCCTTCTTTTTAGCATCTAAAGTGTTTTTATAGTAGAAGTGTAACAACGGACCATCAGGAACTTGTAGTGTGTCGTGAATATAATCTGGGTCTGCAGCCCAGGTGAAATCGTGTACTTTAGGCGCCTTATAGTGCCACGTTATTTTACCATTACTGGCTGTGGCGTTAGGGTTTTGTAGGTAACCAGTCCCCCCTACTACATAATTTTCATCAATATTTAATTTAACATCAAAGTCTCCCCAAACCCCATGAAACTCACGTCCAATATAAGGGTCAGCGTGCCAGCCTTCAAAATCATATTCAGCTAATTTTGGATACCACTGGGTCATAGATAAAGCCACCCCCTCTTTACTGTTTCTTCCAGAACGGCGTATTTGAACAGGAACTTGTGCATCAAAAACCATTTTAAAAGTAACACGCTCTCCTGGTTGTACGGGTTTAGCGAGGTCTACTTCTAGAACCGTACCAACGGTTTCGTATTTTAAAGCAGTACCGTTTTGTTTTAACGACTTTACTTTTATAAAGCCTATTTCATCAGGTTTTAATTTGCTAATTCTGTCCCCTACCCTTGAGTCTGGATCTGCTATGGTACGCGAGCGTACATCCATTTCGCTACCTGGCTGAAAAGCATTAAAGTATAAATGATAATATACCCGATTTAAAACATCGGGTGAGTTATTGGTATATACTAAGGTTTGATTCCCTTTATATTGATAGGTATTTACATCCATATCAATTTCCATTTTATAGTCTACATGCTGTTGCCAATACGTATTGAATGCTTGCGAAGTTTGGTTAGGTGTTGTTGGTACAGCAGGTGTTTTTTGTGTAGTTATGTTTTTTGAACTGTTACAAGACACGAACAGACTTAAACTTAAAATAGAGAAAAAGAATCGTTTCATAGTATAAGATTAGGTTAAAATAGTCTTATTGAGCGCGGTTGAGATATTAAAGTGTTCTCAACTGCGCTCAAACGGACATTTAAATATTATTTCGACATTTTAGCCGCCATAATTAAGGCATTATATGCATTAACCATTTTTGATGATTTGGATATATCTGCAAAAGGTCTTACATCATTGGTATCTCCACCAACAACCACTTTCGTTTTTACGGCCAAACCAGAATCCATAAGTATTTGTTTTACCTGAGCGGCACTTAATTTTGGGTAATAAGAACGAATTAAAGCAGCAACACCAGCAACGGCAGGAGCTGCCATAGAAGTACCACCTTTGGTGTCGTATTCGTTTTCTGGTGTTGTAGAATATACCTTAGCTCCAGGAGCAAAAACATCTACATTTTGTTTTCCATAGTTAGAAAAACCAGCAATTAATCCAGAACCGTATTTTGGAGCCAAAGCACCAACTCTAATATAAGTATCTGAAACTTCCTGTCCGTTTACGTTATCATCAGGAAAATTAGGCTCGGTATCAACATCTTTACTATCGTTTCCTGCTGCATGCACAAAAAGAACATCATTTTTTCCAGCATAAGCAATGGCATCACGTACCCAGTCACTATGTGGTGAGTAACTTTTACCAAAACTACCGTTTATAATTTTGGCACCATTATCGACGGCATACCTAATAGCAAGGGCAACGTCTTTATCGTATTCATCACCATTTGGTACCGCTCTTATGCTCATAATAGCTACATTATTTGCAACACCATTGGCGCCTTTTCCATTATTGCGTTCTGCAGCAATAATACCTGCTACGTGTGTACCATGGCTTTCACTTTTCTTAACAGGTTTCACATTGCCATTACCATAAGAAGTTGTAGACAGATCATCTGGATTATCGCCATTAACACGTCCTTTAAACGTTTTATTTAGGTTATAGTTTAATCTGTCATTGATGCTTTCCAGGCCATTTGAGATTTCTTTTTTAGCCTCAGCCAGAGAATCCATGCCATTACTGTACATGTATTTGGCTACCTGTATGGCTTGTTTAAGTGTAGGATTTTCAGTTTTAATAGCGTTAACTTCTGCTTTGGTATAATCTTTCTTTCCTAAATGTTCGGAGAGGGTCGCATCGGCAGATTTTATTTGCTGAAAAATCTGCTCGTAATTTGTTTTATAACCTGTATATTTTTGATATTCTTTATCGTACTCGCTTAAAGCTCTACTATAATCAGGGTTGCTAGTATCCCCTTTGGCTAGAATTCTAACAAACTCTAATTGCTCATCATAACCATCTCCTAAAAAATTCCATCCGTGGATATCATCTATATACCCATTGTTATCATCATCCTTTCCATTGTTTGGCTTTTCTTTTGTATTGGTCCATAACACATCATTTAAATCTTCGTGGTCAATATCAATTCCAGAATCTATAACAGCTACGATAACTTTTTTACCTTTTTTGTTTTTAATGATTTCTGCATAAGCTTTATCGACACTCATTCCTGGAATGGTATCTTTTACCAAATCCAAATGCCCCCAATTGTGCTTTTCTGCTTCAGTAAGTTCTGAAACTTTTAATGGTGTGTTATCTATATTTTCAACAGGTGTTGATAGTATTTCTGCGGTGCCACCACATCCAGAAAGAAGTATAGCTGCAAAGGCAGAAGTTGTTATAGTTTTAAATGTTCTCATGTTATAGTTTTAATTTTAGTCTTAAATTATTATTTAGTTGAATATATCTTGAGAGGAATATATGTTCTTTAGTCTCACACCTTTTTCTGTTTTTTGTACGGTGATAATTTCATTATAGGCATCGTGCTCTAAAAACAAATAGTAATTGTTATCGGCTGCGATGTTAAGAAATTTTTCTTTTTCGTTAAGAGACAACAGGGGCCTGGTGTCGTAACCCATAATAAAAGGAAGCGGTAAATGCCCGACAGTAGGTAGCAAGTCGGCCATAAAAGCAATCGTTTTATCTTTATATTTAATAAGCGGAATCATTTGCTTATCGGTGTGGCCGTTGGCGAAAAAGATATCGAAACCAAGTTCGGAATTTTTAAGCAAATCGTCTTGCGGAAGCGATGTAAATTTTAACTGTCCGCTTTCTTCAATAGGGATAATATTTTCTCTTAAAAAGGAGGCCTTTTCACGTCTGTTAGGCTGGGTTGCCCAAAGCCAGTGGTCTTTATTGCTCCAAAAATGCGCATTTTTAAAAGCAGGCTCATATCCTGTTTTATCCTTATTCCATTGAATACTACCACCACAATGATCAAAATGTAAATGGGTTAAAAAAACATCGGTAATATCGTCGGGATGAAATCCATATTTTTTAAGAGAACCCTCTAAAGTATGGTCTCCCCAAAGATGGTAATAACCAAAAAACTTTTTCGATTGTTTATTGCCCATACCATTGTCTATTAAAATGAGCCTATTGCCATCTTCAATAAGCAAACAACGTGTAGTAAGCTCTATCATATTATTAGCATCGGCAGGGTTTGTTTTTTGCCATAACGATTTGGGTACCACACCAAACATGGCACCACCATCAAGCTTAAGGTTTCCGGCGGTAATGGGAAATAAGTTCATAGACAGTAAAATTAAACAAATCGCAACAAAAACAGGTATTTGTTAAGGATTTATTAAGAAAATTTCAAGAAATAATTTATGCAAGAAAAAGTTTTGTATTAATTTTGTGCCGCAAATTTAATGCCTCTATTAATTGAAATTATATCCATTTATTTTATTTTTCGCTTTCGCTTTAAGACCCGCGTATAATATTGGATATGTTGCATATTACCATTTAAACATAGATTATATTATTGAAAATTACTGTGTTAATAAAGAAAAGCCAGAGCTACAGTGTAATGGTAAGTGCCATTTGGCAAATCAATTAACAGTAAGTAGTCCTGCTGAAGACACAGGAGATACCTCATTTTTAGATTCGATATTCGAAGCTTTTGTTCCTGTTTATTTTCATAAAAACACATCTTGCGTTTATTTGGAGCAACCGGTTGTTTCAATTAAAAACAATTGGAATTACTACCATACATTCACTAATCTGGTCAAGGATATTTTAATCCCACCACCTCAAGTTTAATACTTTTTTTAGGATTTAATAGAATGAGCTTGTTTAAAAAGTAGACACGATGTCGCATTGAGCCCTTCAACTGGTCTTAGGGCAGATTTTGTTGAAATGTTTTTACAAAAAGATATTCAATATCGGTTTCAATAAAGCCTTTCAGAGTGCAGATAATGTGCTTAATAAACAAGTCGGTTTGCTTACACATTGTTGAGTACCACCAATCTATTCCACAAATTAAATTCCGTTACATATAGCTCACATGATATTATTGATTATGTGTTGGTTGTATCTAATACTTAAATAGTAATTAATACTACAAATGAAAAACATATTAGTACTTGCTGCTTTGTTTGCAAGTTTATGCGTGTATGCGCAAAACAAATACAACGGAAAAGTTGTAGATGTCAACAATCAACCCTTGGCACAAGCCACCATACAGTCTCAAATTAATTTACAGAATGCCGTTGTTGCAGACAGTAATGGCGAATTTTCAATTTTTTTAGAAGAAGATGCTTCTGTTATTATAAAGTTTATAGGCTATAAAACAGTTAGCAAAACCCTTTTAAGAGGCAATAACATTATTGTTCTTGTTTACGATGATGAAGCTTTAGATGAAGTTGTTATTTCGGCAAGCCGGGAAACTCAAAAACGAAAAGAAGTCCCGGCTTCTATTTCGGTAATATCATCTAAAGATATCACAGAAACCAAAGCTTTGGGTATCGACCAACTGGTTAACGATGTTCCAGGGGTTTTAATGTCTACTTCTAGAGTAGCCAGTAACGAGCAACATTTTATGTCTGTTCGTTCTCCCATATCTACCAAATCGTTGTTTTTATATGTTGAAGATGGTCTGCCCATTCGTCCCACGGCCGTTTTTAACCACAATGCACTTTTAGAAATGAACGATGTTGCCTTTGATCGTTTAGAGGTTTTAAAAGGCCCGGCATCCAGTATTTATGGAAGTGAAGCCGTTGGAGGCAGTTTTAATTTTATTACTAAAAATCCAACTAGAGATTTTACGGGATATGCAGGGTTTCAAATAAACGATATGGGCTTAACGCGCTATGAAATGGAACTGTCTAAATACGCTGGCGAGCATGTTGGTTTTTATATTGGCGTACAGTCTGTACAGCGAAAAGATGGCCCTGTACAATATAGCGATTACGAAAAATTTGTATTAACATTTAAAAATGTAAACCATATATCCCCAACGGTAAATTGGACCAATGTTTTTGATATTATCGATTACCGATCGGACATGACAGGCTCTTTAAGTGAGTCTGACTATTCTGGAGGGAATTACGAGAGCGATCAAACCTTTACAAAACGAGCGGCTTTTTCTTTTAGGTTTAGAAGTACGCTGGATAAAATCTGGAATGCTAAAAATAAAACAGCTTTTAATTTTGTTTTTAGAAAAAACGATATGGGGCAAACCCCATCGTATCGTATCAGGCAGTTTAGAAATAGCGGACAGCTAACAGGTTTTGGTCGTGGAGAAATTAATGAAAATTCATTTTCAAGTGTTGTCGGTCTGGTACAGCATAAAATAAATTTTGATTTTGCAAATTCGGCATTAATTATCGGGTCTTCGCTAGATTATTCGCCACAGGATTATGTAGCCGAAACCATAGCGGTAACTGTCGATACAGCTACGGGACAAAACATAGGATACACATTAAACGCAGGCGATTTTATTCTTAACTACGATGCCAGTATTTTAAATTATGCAGGATATTTTCAATATGAAATAAACCCGATTAAAAAATTAAAAGTAACAGCATCCTTAAGATACGACGGCTTCGAGTATGACTATAATAACCTGGTTGATGGAATTGCAGGCCCTAAAGATTCTAAAAACAGTTATAACAATGTCTCTCCTAAGTTTGGAGCGAATTATAACCTGTCTGAAAAATTAGGATTGTATGCTAATTATTCCAACGGGTTTACACCGCCACAAACATCCACTCTATACCGTAATAGTTTTGTCGGGGTTGGTGGTGATGTGTTTGATTTAAAACCGAGCAGCTACGATAATTTTGAGCTGGGAACCTATTTTAGGTTATCGAATACATTAAAAGCAGATGTAGCGCTCTATCTTTTAGAAGGCAAGAATACGCTTATTACCTTGCGTGATGCAAATGATGAGTTTTTTAATGCGAATGCAGGAAAAACACGTTCGTACGGTATAGAATATGGTATTAAATATAACCCGATCGATGAACTAACAATAAGCCATAACGGAAGTTTTGCAAAACATAGATACGTCGATTTTTTCGATAGAGGCGTCGATTATTCTAATACCGATAGAGAAACAGCCCCGAAACTTTTAGGAACCTCTAAGATTACTTATAAACCACATGCCGTTAAAGGGCTTTTACTAAATGTAACACACGAATTAGTTGGTAAATACAACACCAGTTTTGTAGGACAGGTAGATAATGGTGATGGTACTTTTAGTACAGCGGTTTACGATGGCCATAATGTATTTAACGCTTTGGTTTCTTATAACATGAAACATTTTGAGGTTTGGGCGCATGCACTAAACATTTTTGACGAGCTATATGCTGCCAGAGCAAGTTACAATAGGTTTAGAGGAGAGAACAGTTATACCTTTGGAAACCCTAGGGCTTTCCATTTTGGCGTGAAATATAAATTTTAACCAATAAAAAGAGGGTGTTTAATGAATGGGGCACCTTAAACATCCTCTTTAAATTCATTTAAACCCATGTTTAAAAAAGATCATAAATTAAACCAATGGCTTTGGAAATGGCACTTTATTGCGGGGCTTATTTCTTTACCAATAGTTATAATTCTTGCTATTACAGGAGGCATCTATTTGTTTAAAGACACTTACGAAGCACCTAGGCAAGCTCATATAAAAATGGTTGAGGTTGAAGGAAAAGCTATGTCGTACCAAGCGCAATGGCAATTAGTAAAACCATCATTACATAAAGCACCCAATACCATGGTGATTCCAACCAAAGCCAATCAAGCAACGGCCTTTACATCGGGTATGTTTAGCCATAAAAACAGTGTATTTGTAAACCCATATAAAGGTGAGGTTACGGGACATATCAACCCTAAAGATTCCAATATGTATACCGTTAGAAAGCTGCACGGTGAGCTGCTACTGGGCAAGTTTGGTACTAAAATCGTAGAACTTGTTGCCAGTTGGCTTTTTGTATTAATTATTACAGGTATTTATGTGTTTTGGCCAGGTAAAAAGGAGGGCATAAAAGGGTTTTTTAAAATTCGTTTTAATCAGGGAAAGCGCATCCTTTTTAGAGATTTGCATACCGTTATCGGGTTTTGGATTTCTATTTTGTTACTCATGACTTTGGCAGGCGGCATGCCGTGGACCGATGTATTTGGCGATAGTTTTAAATGGGTACAAAAGGCTACCAATACGGGTTTTCCTAAAACATGGCATGCCAGGGGGTTAAAATCGAACGTAGCGGGCGAGGCTATTTCTTTAGATGATATGGTGGCACTAGCAAAATCCATGAACCTGAAGGGCGAGGTAAGCATCGGTTTGCCAAAAGACGAAAAAGGGGTATACAGTATTTATAACACGACTTTCGATTTGGATGCCCAAAAACGGTTTCATTTCGACCAGTATTCGGGCAAACAACTGGTAAACCATAACTGGGAGGATGTTGGTGTTTTAATGCGGGGCCGTATGTGGTTTATGGCTTTTCATCAGGGGCAATTTGGCACCTGGAATTGGGTTGTAATGATATGTGTGGCCGTTTTACTGGCTTTCATGTCTATAGCCGCATTAATATCGTATATAAAGCGCAAACCCACTAAAAAATGGGGCACACCAAAAGTACCCACTCGGTTTAAAGCAGGATATGGCGTTATAGCCTTAATTGTTTTGCTTGGGATAGTGTTTCCGTTGTTTGGGGCAAGTGTCCTTATTATTGTATTAGTTGAGTATTTTAGGAACAGGAAAAAACAAATAGGGGTTTAAATATCTGGTTAAATAGGCATAAGCGCTTTCTTTTGTTGTCGTCAAGCCAGCTCAACAGGGAGCTTTTTTATTAAAAGCAATTGCTTCTAATATTTTTATACGAAGAATTGCAAATATATGTATTAAGCTACAAATATAATGAAATTATTGTTTGTCATCCAAACGGATGACAATATTTATTTTTATAAAGTGAAAATTGCAGTATGTCTAAGTTGAAACCAGAAGATATTGCTTTTAATAAAAAAGTTGCCTTAAGAATAAAGGAATTAAGGATGAAGAATAACCCTAGTCAATCAAAATTTGCAGAAAAGCATTTTATAGATAGGCAAATGGTTAGTCGTTGGGAAAATATCAATGACAGAAGAGGTGTTTCAATTCATACAGTTAATCGGTTTTGCAAAATGATTAATATTTCATTAAAAGAGTTTTTTGATACCGATACTTTTTTATAAAAAATTGAATCCAAGAGTAAGCCAGATAAACTAAGCATCCGTAAATAATTTTAAATCCATTAAAAACCCTTTGGATTTGTGAAAATATAATAGATATATGTGTACTGGTACATATATTCCATCGTTGCCAGTAATACCTAAAAAGTAAATCTGAACTAAATTAACTGAATGGAATTTTCAAAAGACTATAAAGAACTTGGAGAAATAATCGTGAAAAAGTTACGCGATGAAAACTTTAAATATTATACCAAAAAGAGAGATTTTGGAAAATCTATGACAGCAAATGAATACTCTGAATTGCCAAGAAATCCTAATTTAGCGTCTGACATACAACAACTGAAAGACGAACGATTTGAGTTTTTTAACGGAATGAATGATAGGCAAACGGAAATTTTAAACCGACTTATTCTAAATATTTTGGACTCAACCGCATTTAATTTCTTAAGAGAAATTGAAGAGAATCTAAATGACAACGAAAATATCGGATTAACTATAAACGGACAAAAAGTTGAGAATATAACGACCGAATTATTATCTGGAACTTTGTTTGGAGAGTACTTTTTATGGGTTGAAAAGAATAGCGAATTTGGAGAGTTTCAGCAATAATAAAAAATGTACTACACACAACAAAATGTCCTAATGAAAAGCACTAGCCCAGTTCTTCAAAGCTACTACCCGTATACAGACCATTCCCTGTAATTACTAATCAGTTCCGAATAGCGACTCTAACAGTTTTTTCACGGAAAACAGTGTAATACAAATATTATTCTATAATTACGTTTGCTATAAAAGTTAAACACAATAAAATATATTAATGAAAAAAGCAGTAATATTTACAATAGTATTTTTTACATCATTGTGTATTCGTTCTCAAGAATTTACGAAAAAAGTTCAGTTAAAAAAGGGACAAGCGAAATTTGGAAAAGCATTTGTACTGTCTATGGATGAAATTTTAACAATTGGTAATAAAGATGATTTAATAGAAGTAGAAATTACTGATTGGATAGAAGAATGGGGATACGATGCGCCCCCTGAAGATCCAAACAGGAATTATTTTTCTGATGTACAATATACTTTAAAAGTGAAAGTAGGAGATGTTATAAAAAAAATATCGATTTCTAGTTCTTTGCTGGAATTGAAGGGTCGTTTTTCTATTGACTTAACGGATTATAATATCATAATTCTATCAGATAATTATCAAAGGGATTTATCTTCAATTGAGATGATAATTAATAAAAAAGAATGAATTACAGTAGATCAACAAGATCTACAAAGAAAATTAATAAATGCATCGTGAATTAAATTTGAAATATGTCGTTTGACGAACTTTTGAGAAAATGGATAGAATAAAAGAGTTGAAAAAAGAAATAAAGCGAATAAAAACTACCCACAACAAAGTATCCTAAGAAAAGCACTAGACCAGTGCTTCAAAGTTAATATTTATTTTTTTAATTATCTCATAATGGTTGTTTTGAAGTCTTTAATTGTTGATGATCCTTCGGAATTACCAACAATTAAACACTATATAACTTGCTCGGCATCTTATATGTGATCAACTCAAATTCTTGGTCGTCACTCTGAAATTAGGAGCGAATAAAAAACACTAAGCACAACAATTTGTATATTGCATATGCCGCCTTCGGCAGGCAAACGCAACATACAAGAGACGTTGGCAAACATTTTAACAGACTTATGATCGAAATTAAGAAAGCTGATAATACAACTGATTTTAAAATCATCGAAAAATTGGCAAAAGAAATTTTACATGAAGTTTATGACCCAATAATTCCAGCTGAGCATACCGATTATTTCTTAACGAAATTTCAATCAGTTAATGCAATTGAAAATCAAATTAAGAATGAAAATTTCAGCTACTTTCTCTTAAATTATGACACTAAAAATGCTGGTTATTTAGGGATTCAAAAGATGATTAAAAAACTGATTTTGAGCAAACTATATATTTTAAAATCATTTCGTGGGATAAAAATCGGAAAAACTGCGTTAAGATATGTAAACAGATTTGCAATGGAAAACGGAATTGAAAGAATTGAATTAATTGTTAATCGTCAAAATCAGAATACAATTAACATTTACCTGAAAAATGAATTTAAAATAGTAGAATCTATTATAAACTCATTTCCCAATGGATATTCTATTGAGGATTATAAAATGGAAAAAAATGTTAGTAACTGAATAAAAATGATTTGCCAACACCGTATAATTAATGCTGCGTTCCTACTTCAATTAAAATGTATATATTTAAAAAACGATTTGATGCTTCTGAAAATCCTACGGATTCTAAGTCGCACAAATCATACGCAAACACGTTAGCCACAAGCTAAAAAAAATGAACAAAGCAATTGTAAAATCAGTAAGTAAAAGTAGTTCTCATACTTTTAGTAAATACAATTGCGAAAAAATATTACTACTTAAAGGATTAGGCGTAGATGGCGATGCACATTTGGGAAAAACGGTTAAGCATCGTTCAAGAGTCGCGCATGACCCAACTCAACCGAACTTAAGACAAGTTCATTTAATTCATTCCGAACTTTTTGATGAATTAAAAGAAAAAGGATTTGACATACAAGATGGACAAATTGGTGAAAACATAACCACTAAAGGGATAGAGTTACTTAAACTTCCAAAGGATGCAGTATTAAGTATAGGAGAGAAAGCCAAAATAATGATTACTGGATTAAGAAATCCTTGCAAACAACTCGATTCTCTTAAGCAAGGATTAATGAAAGCCGTTTTGGATAAGGATGAAAATGGAAATCTAATAAGAAAAGCAGGAATTATGGGAATCGTTTTGGAAGGAGGGGCAGTGAAAATTGGCGATGAAATCAAAGTTGAATTACCTAAAAAGCCTTATGTGAAATTAGATAGAGTATAAAAAGCCAGTGGCTAACATTGTATAAAATAATGCTTAGTTTTATACTTAATTAAGAGTTAGTGCGTATTTGGTCACACCGATTTTCCTACGGAAAATCCTCGGACACAAAACCGCATTATTCTTATATGAACAGTTGCCAGTAATACTCAGAAAAACCACCGAACAATAATGGACTACCAAACATACGAACCACATATTGACTTAAAATCACTTGTTAGTTGCTATTGGACTTTGGAAGTGCCTAAACAGTCTGAACCGCAAAAACAACGAATAGTGCCTGATGGCTGTATTGAAATGGCGTTTATTCTCGGAGATGACATAAAACGCTACACATCCGAAAATGAATTTATACTTCAACCCCGTGAAATGGTACTCGGACAAACAATTGAGCCTTTTTACATTGAGCCAACAGGATTTGTTAAAACATTTGCTATCCGATTTTATCCTTATGGGTTTGCCAATTTTGTTACCGAACCAATCAATAATTTGGTAAACACAGAAACACCCATAGACCAGCTTTTTGGAGTAGAAAACGCAGATGATTTGAAACAAAAAATCGTAAAAGCCGAAAATACGGAACAACGGATAAGCATCGTCGAAGAATTTCTTTTGGAAAGGCTTAATGACGAAAAGACGATTAATAGAATTGTAAAAAATACGGTTGATTCCCTTCTATCCACAAATGGAAGTGTCTCTATAAATTCAATCCTTAAAGATGACTTGTCGAAACGAAGACAACTCGAAAGAAACTTCAAAAAGCAAATTGGAGTAAGTCCTAAACAATTAGGAAAGGTAATTCGCTTACAAACCGCTTTAAAGATGTTGCTCGACCCAAAGTCAGAAAACCTGACCGATATTGCCTATAAAAGTGAATATTTTGACCAAGCACACTTCATAAAAGACTTTAAAGAATTTACGGGAATAAATCCCAAAGAGTTTCTTACTCACGAAAACTTGGCCCTCTCTGCCCTTTTTTACAAATAGTTTAAGAGTGTCGCATTTTTACAATTTCAAGCGATTTTCTACAGCTAATTTTGTCCTGTAAATCACAAACGGAAAATGAAAGACACTACACTTATCACAATTATTGCCTTGACCTTTGGCATTTTATCCTGTAAAAACAAAGGGACTTCTACTTCTAAATTAAATCCTACTAAAGAAACAAGAATTAAAAACGATAATAATATGAACAGTTTTATATCAATATTTGAGATTCCAGCAACGGATATCTCACGAGCTATTAACTTTTACAAAGAAATTTTAGGAGTAGAAATTGAAAGATTAGATTTCCCAGGAATGGAAATGGGACTATTTCCATACCAAGACCAAATGGTAACAGGAGTAATAATGAAGGGAGAAGGTTACGAACCTTCTGCTAGCGGAGTTACTATTTACCTAAATGGAGGAGATAATTTGCAAACTATTCTTGATAAAGTAGAAGCAAATGGCGGTAAAATAATTATTCCTAAAACACCTCACGCAGACGAGAGTGGTTATTTTTCTATATTTCACGACTCAGAGGGAAATAAAATCGGACTTCATTCACCGAATTAAAAAAAGCGAACCCCACAGGTGCCAGTTTGCAACGGGTACCACTTAAGAGTAAGCCCTACTAATACGTTAAGTACCCGTAAATAATTTCAAAATGAATTAACCCCCTGCCCGCTGGACGGAAGAGGAAAAACCAATAATTACCTCCGTACTTTAATTAAAATCCCCAGGGGGCTTAAAATGTAACCCTTAAAGAATTATTGGGCTTCAAATTAGAAAAGGATAATTTTAAATCCATTAAAAATCCTTTAGATTTGTGAAAATATAATGGACATAAATGTTCTGGCACATATATTACATTGTTGTATCTCATTTCAAAAAAATTGATTTCAAAAAACTGGTTTAAAAACATAATGCTAAATAAAAATGACACGAGAGAATCTCTAAACTCTAGAGTTAAAAAAAGACATAAAAAATGGCATAGTGAAATTAGAACCTTGCTTGAGCTACCACTTGATTTTCAAAATGAAATTAGTTGTGATTTTGATGTACTTTTTGACTTTTGGGAGATCCCCAAAAAAGATTTAGCTAATGTCTTCTCTGAAGTTAATGGGATTGAGGAAATAATGGATGAAATCATTGCTTTTAAAAAGAGTAAAATTCTAAAAAATAAAGAGTTTGTTGATTTTAAAGAGCTTGCTGTTTCAAATATCAGAAAAACAATCGATAGACTTTCTGATCATATTGATACAAGTTCTTTATATAAAATACCTATTAAAATTGAGAATGGAGATTTTCATACTGACTATAAAAAAGTCGGATTTTTAATTGATATCACGGAAAGTTATAGTGATATTCTTTATGATGAAATCCTACAAAAAGGAAATGAATTAAAATATAGCTTAGCTTTATTCTTGAGCGAACCAATTTATAGGTTATCGACATCATACTTTCCTGTTCACTACTTTCAATGGAAACTAATAGGACAAAATGACAACTTAAATCCATACAAATATCTGTTTGAACTACTTAAGGATTATGGTTCTGATGTTTTTATCTGCGAAGAAGAAATTAAAATTTATACTAATAACTATTTTGAATAAAAAAAGGTACAACACTGTATAAAAGCATAGGGCGATTTAAAGGTTTATTAATAGTTTGGGATTTTTTGCGGGATCGCCAAATATAAAATTTGGCATTAACGGTTAAGAAGATAAATATTTATATTTGACTTAGCATAGATTCGAAATGCAATGCCAATCGACAGCCTGATATTTCTTATACTCACCGTTAAAGCACATTATGAAATACAATTTGTTAATATTAATAATCATTTATTTTACAACTCATTTACATAGTCAAACCTTTTTATTAATTAAAGGCATGGATATTTGTATTAGAGATGCGCCTGTAAATGGCTCGGTAATTATGAAACTTAATGAGGGCTACAGGTGTGAAATAGTTAAAAAGGGAGCTGAAGGAAAAATAAGTGGTGACAATGATCTCTGGTATCAAATAAGTTTCAATGAAAGGCTAGGTTGGGTTTTTGGATCTCAAACATCTGTAAAATCTAAGCCTTCTCAAACTAACATAACTTTTCTAGAATCGTTTAAGGAGTTTATTTATCTTTTAAAATCTGATTTAACCAAAGCTAACAAATTCGTTCACCCAGAATATCAATTTCGAAATGTTGAAGAAGGCAATGGGACATACAACTATTGCAATAATAATTCGTCTATTGATAGTCTTTTTCAAAGAGCTAATTATCAAGGGTTTATTTCAGAGTTGTCAAATTCAGAGAATTTTCCAATCATATATGGGAATTGGAGGGAAATGGGAACAGAGAAAAAGGGTATTTATATAAATAGTGATAATATTAGTGGTCATTGCTATGGTATACAAGAAATACATTTGAACGTGTTAAAGAATGAATTGGAATATTTGGATGATGACAATGTAAAAAGTGAAAATGAGCGAAAACAAGAAAATGAATCTATTAATAAGGAGCTAAAAAAATATAAAGCACTCTTAGATATTGAGAAACGCCTTAAACAAGAAGTTAGAGTAGTAACAGATAAAAGTTTAATGACATTCTATTTTCTTCAAGAAAAGAGCAAATGGTATTTAGTAGAGATTAATCCATTTTATTTCTGAATATAACTGCTTGTATTTTGATATCACATTTTCTAGGGCAGTGTAAATTGAATTCTATCTATCTTTGGTTTTTATCTGTTCTTCATTTTAAATCGAGACTTAGAGGGAAGTTTTAAATATGCTCAGAATTTTTCTAAAAATGATAAAACGTGCTGTAATAACCTATATGAAGTCATGGTAGGGTTTGAGCTTGATATTTGTAATGGCGCATACTTTTTATATCTTTTAAAAAAATTATAAAATATGCTCCCGCTGGTGCCAGTTTACAATTGGTACCGCCCAAGGCTAGCCACAACTAGTACGTTAAGCATCCGTAAATAATTTCAAATGAATTAACCCCCGCCAGCAGGATCAAGAGGAAAAACCCTTAGCTTTGGGCAAATAAACTAAACATAACATTCAATATGGTATTTGCTAACCTATGGGATAGCACAATACATACCTTTACGTTCACAATTAGAAAATATGACAGTATTTCCAGTTACAGCAAGTACAATTTCAGAAAAAGAATTAGGCGAATTTGTAAAAGACAGATACGAACTGGATAAGAATTACGATTGTAAATTATTTAGAACAGGAATGAATCATACCTATTTTCTTTCGGACAACGAAACGAAATATGTTTTGAGAGTTTACAGTCATAATTGGAGGTTAAAATCTGAAATTAATGAAGAAATAGAACTTTTAAATTTATTAAGTAAAAATAATTTAAGTGTTTCTTTTCCAATTAAAGATAGAAATGGAGAATTTATCCAAGAAATAAATGCACCAGAAGGAATTAGATATGTCGTGGTTTTTTCATTTGCAAAAGGTGGAAAAATTAGATTTATGAATAAAGAAACTTGTTATGAAATAGGTTCTTTAATGGCAAAAATCCATAAACTTACTTTAAATAAAAAGATTGACCGGATTTGCTATAGTAAAAAATCACTTTTAGAACAGCCTTACGAATACTTAAAACAATTCTTTTCTGAAAAACTATCGGAAATGAAATTCATAAAAGAGATTGGAGAGACTTTTCAAAATTCAGATTTTGATAACATTCAATATGGAGTTGTTCATATGGATATTTGGTATGATAATATGGCAATTACAAATGAAAATGAAATTACGATTTTCGACTTTGACTTTTGTGGAAATGGATGGCAGATTTTGGATGTTGCATATTTTTGCAAACAATTATTTTTTATAGAATCAGACAAAAAACAATACGAATTGAAAGTTCAGAATTTTTTAAAGGGCTATCAAAAAATCAAAGAATTATCAGATAAGGAGCTTAAATTAATCCCAAAAGCAGGAGCTTCTGTTTTTGTATTTTATCTTGGAGTACAAGCACAGAGGTTTGATTGGTCTAATATATTCTTGACTGAAAACTATTTAAAAATGTTTGTTGGTAGAATAAAATCTTGGATTGATTATTATGAAACTCCCACTGGCACCAGTATTTCAACTGGTATCGTCCAAGAGTAAGCCCTAAAACACGTTAAGCACCCGTAAATTATCTCATATAGATTTGGTAAAAGTTACCAGTTTACCCTGTACTCCAAACAAGTGCTTTTAAATTCAAGGAAGTTCAGTATTGCTCCTTTAAAAAGATATGTTTTCGATTGATTATCATTGATTTATAGATTATTTTTAAATAAAGCACATTTTTTTGTTATGCCTACACTCATTTTATCGTTATTAAAATAGAATGAATAAGAAAGAATTTAGACTTAAAGTATTTTCACTATCAGAGCATTTGTTTCCTATGGTTTCTCGAATGCTTGGAAATAACGCGAACGCAGAAGATGCTATCCAAGAAATAATGATGAAACTTTGGTTAAAGCGTAAGCAAATTGGGCTACATCCAAATATTACAGGTTTTGTATTCTTAACAGCGCGCAATTATTGTATCGATTTAATGAGGAAAAAAAGGTTGGAAATTGATGATTCTCCTTTGCAACTTGAAATATTAAAGTCAGAAAACGGTCAAGAACAACTGGAATGGAAAGAGTTAAATATTATTATTAAAAAAATTCTCAAAAGCTTACCAGAACAACAAAGAGAAGTTATAATGATGCGAGACTTAGACGGTTATGAATTTATTGAAATAGCCGCTGCATTAAAACTTAAGGTTGAACATGTTAGAGTACTGTTGTCTCGAGCTAGAAATCAGGTAAGTATAGAATTAGAAAAAACATATAGCTATGGAAGAGGATAAAATTGAGAGATTAATTGAAAAATATAAAGAAGGAAATAGTACGTTAAACGAAGAGCAGTTTTTGTTTGACCATGTTAAGAATTCAGAACTCTCATTGGAAGCATGGTCTACTTTTGTAAAAAATAATAAAAGGGAGGTCCCAAAAAACTTTAATGACACATTATGGGAATCCTTTCAAAACAAAAAAATCGGAAAACGTAAGAGGTTTATTGGAATCATGTCTGCAGCGGCTTCCGTTATATTATTAATCTCTCTTTTAATAGCCAGCCCAAAACAAAAAGAACTCAGCTATTCTGAGAAAGAAGATTTATTAAATCAAGCTCTAAATATGATGTCTAATTCAGAACCATCAGAAACCCAACAGCGTATTATTTATGAAAATGAAATGATTATTATTTACACAACACCCTAAATCTATATATATAACTATTAATAAATAAACATTTAGAAACATGAAAAAAGTAATTTTAACTGTATGTGCAGTATTGCTATCCATTTCGTTAATTCAAGCACAGGAGCATACTGAAGAAAAAGGTGAAATCGTAAAACCAGAAAAACTCAATTTTAGGCTAAAAGATGGTGCAAAACCAGATATTTATGTTGATGGAAAAAAATTCGATTTTCCAATGGATTTATTGGATACAGATAGAATTGAATCAGTAAATGTTATTAAAGGAGATAAGGCCATAAAAGAATACAATTCGAAAAATGGTGTTGTGCTTGTTACAACAAAAAAAATCACTACTGAAAAGGCAATATCTAAGATAAAGTTTAAAGGCGATGGTGTCAATAATAAGATGCCCATATTAATTATTAACGGAAAGAAATCTGATAAAGACATGCTTGAAAAAATATCTCCTGATGATATTGAAAGCATCGAAGTGTTTAAAAATGAACAGGCTTTGAAAAAATATAACGCTCCCAACGGTGTTATAGTCGTAACAACTAAAAAAGAAAAGAAAAAATAAATCTGCTGAGAATTTAAAGTTAACCAAGAAAATACCCGTTGGTTACAATGTATAAAAATAATAGCGGCTTTGGTATTTAATCAAAGTCGCTTTTTTTTATATTTAAAGTCAATAGTAAACGGAAAGGTTCGTGTTTCAAAACCTATTACTATTTTTAAAGGCATTCCAAGATAAAACCCGTTGGCGCCAGTTTTCAACTGGTATTGCCCAAAAGAAAAAGAGTAAGCCAAATAATTTTAAATCCATTAAAATCCCTTAGATTTGAAATAAATGGAATATAATTGCTACTATAATTTTGCTGTACAACAAGGCTGAAAAACTACGATAACGAATGAACGATGGAATTGTAAACTGGAATCTTGACCCAGTAATTTTGCCAAATCGAATGAATTACCAAGAAAAACATACAGAAGGATTTATTTCTAACTTCATAAAGAGTTTTTGGAAGTTTGAAACTTTCGAAAAACAATGCAACTACGAAATACTTCCAGATGGATTTTTTGACTTGATATTTGAAATAAAAAATGGAAAAATTACCAAAGTATCACTGACAGGAGTTTGGACAAACCAAGTTCAAGTATCGATACCTAAAAAAACAAAACTAATTGGGGTTCGTTTTAAACTAATTTCTGCCGAATATGTTTTCAAGCAATCAATCAAAGAACTTAAAAATACAAAAACAGAATTACCAACAACTTTGTGGGGCTGTGAAAGTTTTGACTTTAGCAACTTTGAGAAAGTTACCAATTCTATAACCGAGAAATTACAATACGGACTCAAAAACCTAAAGGAAATAGATAGTAGGAAATTTGAACTTTTCAGGATTCTTTACGAACGAAAAGGTGAGGTTTCTATTAAGAAAATTTCGGAAAGACTTTTTTGGAGTAGTCGACAAATCAATAGGTATTTTAATAGCAGATTTGGCTTTTCGCTAAAAACATTTTGTAATATTTTAAAATGCCACTCTTCCCTAAAACACATTTCTAAAGGTAAATTTTTCCCAGAAAACAATTACTACGACCAAGCCCATTTCATTAAACAAATAAAGCAAATTACTGGAACGACACCAACCAATTTACATTTGAACAAAAACGACCGTTTTTTACAATTGACTACCATTAAGGTAACTTAAATTTGTTCTTTCATTAAAATTCAATAAAATGAAAGTGAATAAATTAACGCCTAACTTTGAGGTAAAAAACATTAGAAAAACTGTAGAGTTTTATCAATCTGTTTTAGGGTTTATACTTGTAATGGCTGTTCCCGAGACACAAGACGGAATTGAACAATCATTTACTGATGATAAAGAATATATTTACGCATTAGTTAGCAAAGACAATGTAGAAATGATGTTTCAAAAAACTGAAAGTTTCAAAAGAGATGTTCTTTTTGCCAAAGACCTTTCAATGTCAGCGAGTGTTTCATTCTATATGGAAATTGAAGGCGTTGACAACTTTTATAAACAGATCAAAAGCAAAGGACTGAATCCAACTAAACTAAAAACAGCTTGGTATGGAATGCGAGAATTCTACCTAACCGATAATAACGGCTACATCCTAGGATTTGCAGAAAAAGGTGCAGAACAATAGAAAAATAAATGGCACACAACAAGGATAACCGTTGCGCAAGGCACTAAAAAAACAATAATCTTTAACTCAAAAGCTCCATTTAGGGGCTTTTGTTTTGAGTGAGGTTAATTTACCGTAAAAACTATAAGGCTGTTAAGAGCCTTATTTCAAGTCTAGTTGTGAGGCTTTCAGGTAATTTAAAGACCCTCTGGGCTTTGGCACCACTTTTTATGGTCTTCGAGATAAATTTCAGGTATTTCTTGAGGTTATAGGCCATAGCCGAGTGGAGCATCACCTTATTGGCTTGTTGTATCCCAATGGTATTGATTCTTTCTAAGGCCCATAAACTGTGTGAGCGTTCCCAATATGAGTTCTACCGTACTCTGCCGTTTGGACTTCATATAACGCCCTTGCGGACTGTTTACCCGAGCATTATTGCGCTTGTATGCTTCGCGATAAAAAGTAACGGTAAATTTCTTTTCCTGTGCTGATCTGCCTAAACATCGCGTTCTTATAGGGCAATCTATACAAACTTGTTTTGAGCCCCTATATTCCTTCTTTTTGGCATGGTTCTTTTTCTCTGTGAACACCTTTTTAAAGGGGATGTTTTTTCCTTGGGGACATGTGTAACTATCGGTTTCTTTATTGTGCTCAAATATTTACAAAAATGTAAACTATGTCTCTTTACTAACATTTGACCAACTCACTATCAATTAGATGATGCTATCAATGATTTTAACCAGAATAACATTCGTTATGCGTTAGATATCATTGATATAAAAAGTGGATACTTAAGAATTACGGGAGCTTTTGAAGGTCATATCCAAATGTTTATGATGATTTCTTTAAAGACAAAGAATCTGATATTAAAGAAATGAAAGAGAAAGACACTTTAGCTACTTTTTTATTTGATTTACCTCGAACAGGTAAGAATATTATAGCAAAATGGGGAAATGAAGATTTGCAAGAGACTTATAAAAAATATGGGCATGGAGATAGGATGAACCTCATTTGGTATAATGGGAAATTTAACAAAGGAGACATATTCTGGAAACAAATTTTTACCGAACGTTTGGTAATTGCATATTTTCACCTATATTTGCACCATGAGACCACAGAAAGTATTAGATATTGAAATCTTAAAAGGGTTGACTAAAGTTTTTCGTTCTAAAGGATATGAAGGAGCAAGCTTAAAAGAATTATCTGAAGCAACAGGTTTAAAAAAAGCTAGTCTGTATCACAGATTCCCAAATGGAAAGCAAGAAATGGCTGATGCCGTTTTAAATCATTTAGACGAATGGGTTAGCAATAATGTATTTCAGTCTCTTTTGGATGATGATATTGAGCCTCAAATAAGATTAAAAAAAGGGTTAGAAAAAATTCGAACTCTATATAATGACGGAAAAGAAACCTGCATTTTTCGGGCTCTATCTATGCAAACAGGTGTTGAACTATTTGAGGAGCAAATAAAAAACGGAATGAACGAATGGCTTTCCACTTTTAGGGAAATTGGAACGGCGTTTCAGTTAAATCACAAAGAAGCTGAACAAAAAGCTTTACAAGTATTAATTGAAATTCAAGGTAGTTTAATAGTGACCAAAGGATTAGGAGATATTTCAATTTTCGAAAATGCGTTAAAAAATATTGAACAAAATTATATTAATCAATAAAAATTTATTTATTAATTTTACCGAATGTTCGGTAATAAATTACAATCATGAAAAAATACCCACTACCACCTTTCAACAAGGAAACAGCCGAACAAAAAGTTCAAATGGCGGAAGACGCATGGAATAGCAAAGACCCTATTACTGTGTCTATGGCTTGCACAGAAGATACAGAATGGCGTAACCGAAATCAATTTATTAATGGTCGGCAAGAAGTACAAGAATTTTTAAAAAACAAGTGGCAAAATGAATTAGACTACAAACTTCAAAAAGAGTTATGGGCTTTTCTCGATAATAGAATTACCGTAAGATTTGAATACGAATATAAAAACAAAGAAGGCATATGGTATAGGGCTTATGGTAATGAAAATTGGGAATTTGATGAAAACGGATTAATGCTTAAGCGTTACGCAAGCATTAACGACCTAGAAATAAAAGAATCTGAAAGAAAACTTTAAATACATATTACAATGAAGAACTTTAAACTTATTTATCTATTTGCCTTGATGCTAATAGTATCTTGTCAAGAAAAACCGAACACATTAAAGGATGAAAACACGCATTCAAGCCAAAAGCAAACAAATCCAGTTTACTACAAAACATTAAGTGTTGATGGTGTAAAAATAGCTTATAGAGAAGCTGGAGATAGCAAAAACCCAACACTAGTTCTTCTACATGGTTTTCCATCGTCTTCTCATCAATATAGAAAAGTATTAAATCAACTTTCTGATGAATTTCATCTGATAGCGCCAGATTATCCTGGTTTTGGAAATAGTGATTTTCCTTCTGCAAAAGATTATGAATACACTTTTGATAATATTGCAGAAACAATAAATTCATTTTTAAAATTAAAAGAAATCTATACCTATGCCTTAATGATTCAAGATTATGGAGCGCCAATTGGTTTTAGGATAGCTACGGCACATCCAGAAAGAGTAACTGCAATAATTAATCAAAACGGTAATGCTTATGAAGAAGGGCTTGGAGAAGCTTGGGAAGACATTAGAGCTTTTTGGGCTAATAGAAATGAGCAAACAGAAAATGCACTGTTGCCAGTTTTCTCTTTAGAAGGCTTAAAGTGGCAATATACACATGGAACCAGAGACCCCGAAAGTGTAAATCCTGACACATGGCATTTAGATTACTTAAGACTATCTAGACCCAATGCTCATGCCGTAAACCTTGATTTATTCTATGACTACCAAAATAACTTAAAATTATATCCGAAATGGCAACAATATTTAAGAAATAATCAGCCACCTCTATTGATTGTTTGGGGTAAGAACGATGCATTCTTTCCTGAAAGTGGAGCAGAAGCTTTTAAAAAAGATGTAAAAAATATAGATTATAATATTTATAACACGGGACATTTTGCTTTAGAAGAAGATGGAAATGAAATTATCAATAAAATAAGAGCATTCATGAAGAAAATATCGAAATAGCCAGTTATTAACAAAGCCGTGTAAAAATAATTGCTTGGTTCGTTCTATTTTTGCTAAGTTAGTTACTTAATCGCGCAACTATCCTTACACGAACCGTCAGACTGCGCAAAAAGTCCAGTAATCTACAATATTTTGTGTATAACTTGCTCGGCATCCTATATGTGATCAACTCAAATTCTTGGTCGTCACTCTGGAATTAGGAGCGGATAAAAAACACTAAGCAGAACAATTTGTACATTGCATATGCCTCCTTCGGCAGGCAAACGCAACACACAAGAAACGTTGGTAGTCATTTGAGAAATGAAATACAAGAACTTAGTAGTTTGAAAAACAAATTGTTATATGCGAATTTCTGAGCAATAACCGCTGGTGCCAGTTTGCAACTGGTACTCAGGCACATAACTTTTCTATAAGACCTTTTCCTGGAACAATACAACACTTTGATTATTTAACCATGGCTTTAAAAGGAAAATACGTAGGGGTTGAAGATCTTGGTAATGGTATTTGGAAAGTATTTTTTAGACATGTATTTTTAGGTTTCTTTAATGAAAGGGAGTTAATAAATAAAGAATCAAATATAAGGTTAGAAACTAATTTAGTGTAAAGTTTAATCCTTAACTTGTGTAAACTATGACCTTAACGAACATTAAAAACCAATAGAGAAAATGACAATAACTGATTATTTAAGTAAATTTGAAATAGACAAATTTCGAATTTACTATCGAGAAGTTAATCGTTTTGACTACATATTTACAGATAAGTCTAATACATCAGAATTACTAAGAGTCCAAGACAACATGACGATTAATAATTCAATTTTAAATTCAAAAGGAGAAATAAATGAGACTTATGAACTGATTGTAAGGTCTTCGAATATAAGTGAGCTTGAAAACTTGATTCAGGTTGACTCAAATAATGTTTTCCCAAACCGTAAAAATTCGTTTTTTGATATTGCAATTATAATAGAAAATAAAGAGGAAATAATAGGTGGTTTAAATGTTGATTTTAGAAATAGATTAGCAAAAAGTATCGAAAACCAAATTCTATATGTTTCAAGTGAGTCAATTGATGAACTAGCTGCTCTTTACAAGAGATATAACTGTCAAATAACAAAATATTATCTTCCACCGTCTATTCCTATAAATAATCATTGGACAAATTATCACTTTCCATCAAACTTCTTTTATAATCCAGCATTCGAGCTTTATGAAGCTACAATTAATACAGGTTTAATGTGCTTAAACTTTGAACATGCAAGAATAGAAATATCTCCCGTCGGCACAAAAGTATCTGTTCAACAAATTAAAAGAGTTCAACAAATGGAGTCAAACAGATTTGAGATAAATAAGTTTCTAATTAATAAATTTTGGGAATCGTATAATTATGTGAAAGAAGATTATGAGTTACCTTATTTGAATAAAAAAGAACAACTATATTTTTTTGTAAAAACGAGTAGTATAATTGTTCCTATTGAGGAAAATGAACCGATTACAATATTCTTTAGAACTTGGGACGATGAACACGGACAGACAGTTTATTATTACGATAAAGACAAGATTGAATTTGAGTAAAACCATCTTCCCTGCTGGTGCCAGTTTGCAACTGGTACCAGCCAAGAGTAGTTCTTCGCTAATACGTTAAACATCTGTAAATAATTACAAATGAATTAAACCCCCGCCCGTTGGACGGAAAGGGAAAAACCAATATTACCTCGTACTTTAATTAAAATCTTTAAGGGCTTAAATAACTCCTAAAGAATTATTGGACTTCAAATTAGAAAAGGATAATTTTAAATCCATTAAAAATCCTTTAGATTTGTGAAAATATAATGGATATAAATGTACCAGTACATTTATTCCTTTGTTGTGTCTAATTTGAGAAACCCATAATAAGCGAAATATTACTATGAAAACTAAACTAATTATTTTAATTCTATCTCTATCATTAACAAACTGCAACTTTTCTCAAAAAAAAATAAATAATAAGAATAGTGTTCAGAAAGAAATTTCTAAAATTAGAGGCAGTGACAGAATGGGGTTTGACAATGAAAAGAACAAAAAGATTTATGACCTCCTTAATTATCCAAAAGAAGGGTTTAAAGAATCCCAAAATGGACTAGAATTTGAAATTCTTTTACAAAAGGATAAAAGTGGATTTCATAATAAAGGAATTACGTGGTTTGTTTTAGTAAACAATTTTAAAGAAACCGAAGCAGATTGGAATGAGTTATATAAATGGAGTAATAAATTCGATTTTGACATGACGGCTTTGAATGAATTTTTTTTTCTAAGTGAAAACATTAACATTGAAAAAAGCTTAGAAAGAACTAAAATTATTCGTGGATTCTTTGATGACACCAATGCCAAAAATAAAATAATTGCCCTAAGAGAAATTAATGAAGATAAAGATAACTTTAGTAAATTTCCATTTAAATAAAAACTACACATAACAAAGTGTCCTATGAAAAGCACTATCCCAGTGCTTCAAAGTTAATATTTTATTTTTTAATTATCTCATAATGAATGTTTTGTAGTGTTTAATTGTTGGTAATTCCAAATCGATTTCTAAAAACATTTTCACGGAAAACAGTGTGATTTATAATTCATTATTTGAATTATTTTTGCTTCAGAAGAGAGATCGTTAAGGTTTGTCTTTTGCCATAACTTATGTTAGTTGATGCTTTTGGCAACTGCTTAAGGAAAAATTATGATTAATAAAAAATCCTCCATTAAAGCCAGTTTATAACTAATACTGACTAAAAGTAATAGGTCTAGAAGCTCTTATAAATAATTTTAAGTTAGAGAGAAACCCCTTAAATTTGTAGATAAACCGTATAGCATATAAAGGACATATATCCTTTGTTTTATTGTTAGCGATTATTTAGAGGAAATTAAAAAATTAAATGGAAATTAAAATACGACAAGCAAAACCATCAGAATTTATTAATGTCCATAATCTGATTAAAGAATTTGCGGAATTTATCAAAACACCTGAAAAAGTCAAGATAACTCCTGAACAAATGGTTAAGGACGAAGAATATTTTAAATGTCTTATAGCTACTGACGGAAAAACTATCATGGGATTTGCTACGTATTTTTTCTCTTATTACTCTTGGACAGGAAAAGCGATCTACTTAGATGATTTATATGTTCCTGAAAAGTATCGAAATCAAGGTGTCGGAAGTAAACTATTTGACAAAATTATGGAAATAGGAAAATCTGAAAATTGCTACAAAATGAAATGGCAAGTCTCTAAATGGAATGAAAATGCTCAGAATTTTTATAAAAGTAGAGGTGCAATTATTGACGAAATTGAGATTAACTGTGATTTAGAGCTGAATTAAAAAAACGAAAGCACAACAATATATCTGCAATTAAGGCAGGTTTGACTACGTCCGAATTCATTCGGAATTGCTAAAGCCTGTGCCAAACAGAAAATTAACGCAGATTAACCCGTAACAGAAGGTTATACAAAACTGTTGTGTGTAATTTTAACCATCCTTGAAAACAAAATGATTTTATCGAAAAACGATTTTCTAAAAGCAAGAGATTTTATATTGACAAATGCGAGAATGATTGAAAGACGTTTATTTGAATTTCATTTTGCAAACGGAGATATGAATGGTGTTTTTCACGCAGTTTATGCTTATCGAAACCCTGATGGTGGATTTGGCCACGGAATGGAACCAGATACGGCATCACCTGAAAGTCAACCTCTGTTTAGTATTATGGCACTTGAAACGCTTGATGAAGTTGGTTGTTTGACCAAAGAAATCATTCTAAAAGATTTTATGCCATATTTTGAGAGTATAACGACAGAAAAAGGAGGTGTGCCTTGGATGTTTAAACCAAAAAGTGATTATCCCTGCGAAGGACATTTTAAAACAGTTAAAGAATGGGCGGCTTTAAGTACTACTGCTCCTTTACTTGGGTTTTTGGAAAAGTACGATATAGATATCCCTTGGATGAAAAAAGCAGAAGAGTTTGTTTGGAGTGAATTTGAGAGAATAAAGGATACACATGTTTTTTGCTATTTATGTGTGCCAAGATGGCTAACCTTTTTAAGGTATACTAAAAGTCAAGATGAGGCAAAAAAAACAATCAATGACTTAAGAAACTGGATATCAAATAACGGAACAATTTACGAGGATAAAACTGATGAGGGTTGGGGACTTTACGGAAAACCGCATAGTTTAAATTATGCACCATCTTCTGAAAGCATTCTATATTCGTTATTTTCCAAAAAGACTATCGAATCTGACATAGAAGAACTAATTAATAGGCAAAAAGAAGATGGGCGATGGGGAACTTGGTATGGTATCAGTGAGGGAACAAAATTAGAATGGGCTGGTATACAAACATTATGGGTTTTGAAGGTGCTGAAAAATTATGGTAGAATTGAAAAATAAAAACGGCACACAACAATGGCAGCCGTTTCGAAAGACTCTAAAAAACACAAAATTTAGCTCCAATGCATCTTTTTAAAGAGTTTTTTGTTTTTAGAACGGTTCGTTGTTCCTGTTACTGATGATATTTTCCTGATAGCCTCCCAAGTACAGCTTGGAGAAAACAATGGGGTTGATGCTTTTTTTGCCACTACTGCCGTAGTAGCTTTTGGTTAAAGAGCATAAATAATCCAAGCCCAGAACTTCCTTTAGCCTGCGATAAAAAACCTCTTTAGGGTATGCTCGCAGAGCAGGAATTGAGCAAATAATTTCTCTTGGTAATCTTTCTCGCCTTGCATATAACAAAATATGAAATTTCGGTATATTTACATGGTAGTTGTGCAACGGGCATATTGTATAAAAATAATGCTTAGTTTTATGCTTATTCAAAGGCTAGTGCGTATTTGGTCTCTCTGATTTTCCTGCGGAAAACCCTCGAACACAAAACCGCACTATTCTTATACAAACCATTGTGTACAATAAGTAAAGTCATAGAATGGAAGAAGAATTATATTCAAAATTCACTCAAGAAATACTTGAGAGCACTCACAAAGTATATGAATTGACTGAAAATGATATCCAAACTGGAACAATTGAGTTTCTGATAATGAAGGAAGAAGGATATGCTGAATATGTCATTGAAATTGGAGTGGAACAAAATGAGTTTAGTGACGAAATTAATTATGGTGGGTTTACAATTGAAGTGCCCATTAAATCATATGGTTTTAATTCATTAATAGGAAAGACTTTTGATAAAACCGATCTAATAGACACTCACGGTTCTTTCTACATCGTAAACTCATATGAAGATTTAGAGATTCATAGCATTACTTTTGGTAACCTGAAAGGAGAAAATTTGGAGGCAACCATAGAATTCTCACTAATCTATCCGAATTGGAAAGAATCTAAGGGGACGATGAATACATCATTGAAAATCGGACCGATAGTGCTTAGTAATCAAGTTATAGATCCTACAGAAGAAAATCGAGTAAAAGCACTTTCGATTCTTGAAAATTATCTAGAAAAAACCGAATTAAATTTAGATTCCAAAATTTCAAACATGAACGGTTTTAGATTTCAATATAAAACTAAATAAAAGTACATAACACTATGTAAAAATGCATTAAAACGCATTTTACACTAAACGTTATGTGTAATCAAACTAACATAAATTTTAATGAAATACTTAGAAGTAATTTTATTGGTATTTGCTTACACAATACTAGTTGTTACAATATTCTTGGAATTAATTTGTTACAATAAGAAACTTGAAAAATGGGAAACTATAGCTTTGACTTTTTCATTATTACTTTTAATTATATCTATAACTTTTTCAAGTTTCTTTGAAAGTATAAATTCAAATGAGATAACTAGTCTTTTTACTTTACTATCAATGATTCTAGTCGCTTTAACTACGCCATTAAATATGATGGCAGAAAGACAGCATAAAATACCTCGATTCTGGAAGAAGTTACTTTTTGTTAATTCTATACTACTATTTCTGGCCACTTGTATTGCATTTTATATAAATTCCTTAGCCTATGTTGAATATATTATTGTGAGCTTTTTGGCTATTTCTGTAATATTATCGATGATATGGATTATAATAACTAAGCCTAAACAATCAATAAAACATAAAGAAAAGTCAGAACGTATTTTTGCCATTATTTTTTTGGTGATTATTCCTTTATCAATACTCGGTAATTACGTTTTTGTAGAAATTGGTTATAACTTAAAGATTGGATTCACACTTCCTTTAATTTTTATTCTTCTTGCGGGAGATAAGTTAATAGATGACATTCAACGTTTATCATTATTTAAACCACGCTCAGAAAACAAAGAACAACATTTTAAAAATTATTCCATTACTGAAAGAGAAAAAGAAGTTGCTTTACTTTTAATCGAAGGAAAAGCATATAAACAAATATCAGAGCAGTTATACATTTCTATTCCTACGGTGAAAACACACACAAGTACTATTTACAAAAAGTGTAATGTAAAAAATCGCACTGAATTGGCTGCACTTCTACTCAGCTAACTAAATTATAAGTTTCTGATTATCAATACTCATACTTTTGTATGACATTTGGTTTTTATGGTATTTTCATACTTTTTCTCGATTGTCATCGATAATTTTGACTAATACTTTTGTCTTATAAATATAACACATGAGACAGAAATTATTATTTACCTTCATATTAATGCTATGTTCAGTAAGTCTATTTGCTCAAGAAGTATCTTCAGGTCAAAATAAAAAACGTCTTGATTTTGCCAAAATGTATTTTGAATTAGGAAGTAATTTTTCTCCATCCTTTACAGGTAAAAAATTAGTAAACAATGAAATTGTTTCTTTTGAAAATTCAGCTTCGTCAACTCAGTATTTAAATTGGGGGGCATTTCATTTTTGGGGACATGCAGAGTTTTATGTTACTTTTCCGGTGAATCAACTCAATTTAAAAAAGAATAATGAAACAGACTTTACACTAACAAACTATGTCGTAACAGGTGCTCGGTTTTTACCTTGGGCTTTTAGAGAGAAAAAAATAAGACCTTATGTTGGCGTAAGTTGGGGGGCAATAGATTTTCAGCAAAGAATCAAACCAGAAGAAAACCAACCTATTCTTTCTAAAGAGTTTTTATTAGTTCCAGAAACAGGGCTCATGTATGGTTATAAATCTTTTATGATTAGATTAGGGCTTAGCTACAATTATGATAATAAATGGAATTACCCTCTATCAAGAACCATATTTTCTGAAATTGAAACTCCAAAATTCAACTTTCAACTGGGCTTAAATTATTCTTTTGAAAGTAGTAAGAATGAAAAACCTGAAGATAAAAAATTATGGAATAGTTATCCAAGAACATCTAGCATAGGTTATAACGCTACCAAATTTGGTGATTTCTTTATTGCTATTGGCCCTTCTCTATCCTTTTCTCTTTCAAGCTCAGAATACAATAAAACTAAATTTCCTTATTTAAAGGGTAAATTGACATCCACCAATTATTACGACATCGCCGTAGGTTATCAATTTAATAAATTGGGTTTATTCACGGCATTATCATTTAGAAATCCAAAATTTGAAACTGAAGGATATAGTGCCAAACAAACAATTAAAAAGACATCTTTTGCATTTGAGATAAACAAATTCATAACTGATTACACAGGATTTGCTCCATATATTGGATTAAACTTAGCCTATGATAAATTGAAGTATTCAGAAAATGTAGATAATGCAACAAAAGGTTTGACATTTAATAATTTTGAGCCAGGCATTACCTTTGGTTGGGATATTGTCCCAGGAAAAACATCGGAAGCATTGATACTACGTACCAACTTAAGGTGGTATCCTTATTCTTCATTTAAATTAGATAAAAAAAGCTTTAACTTTAGTCAATTAGAATATAATTTAATTCAAGTTGTATTTTATCCTGAGAGATTAAAACGAAAAAAATAAGACTACACACAATACTGTATAAAAAATATAGGCCAGGTTAAGATTGATCGAGAGATTTGGGCTTATCCGCTATGTCGCCAAATATAAAATTTGGTGTTTCAATATTAAAGATAAACACAAAATAGCATATTTGGCTTAGTTATAAACGTGAAGTTGGAACTAACCCGTTACTCTATGTTTCTTATACTCACCGTTGGTGGTAATTAAAAAAAATTGTAACAAAAGTCGAAAAATCTTGTCTTTTAGAAAAAATAAGATGAATAAAACTTTAAACATTCTTTTTACTACTTTGATCGCAATTAACACCTACAGTCAAAATATTCAAGAATTATTAGATTTTGAGTTCGAAGGTATTAAACTTTCGGGAGTTTTAAACCTTCCAACAGATTTGGAACCAAAGGGAATTGTATTGATTGTTCACGGTGACGGAAAAACAAATGCCGTCGAAGGTAATTGGTGGTATGACGTTCGAATGGCTATATTAAAATCGGGTTATGCTACTTATATGTGGGACAAAATTGGTTGTGGAAATAGTGGTGGGTCTTATAAAAACGGAAGATCTATTGAAAATGAATCTTTAGAAGTAATTGCAGCAATTAAACATCTGAAAGAAAACAAAATAAAAGGTTCTAAGAAAATAGGACTATGGGGAATTAGTAGGGCTGGTTGGATTAATCCAACAGTTATTGACGAATATAAGAATATTGCCTTTTGGATTTCAGTAAGTGGAGTTGACGATGACGAAACATTCAAGTATCTATTAGAACAAAATTTACGAATCAATATTAAGTCAAAAGACTCTATCAAGATTATTATGAATGAGTGGCATAATAGTATTTTATTATCTCGTGGTGGAGCAAGCTATAAATATTATCTATCAAAGACTAAGAACCTTCGAGAAAATGAATTTTGGAAAAAAATCACTAATGGAGGAATCAGCGAAAAAAGTTATTATGAACATCAGAAAAATATACAAAATACAACATTAGACAAAGAATCTGAACTACCATTATATGTAGAAAATTTTGAACAGATGTTATCAAAAATTAAAATTCCAGTACTTGCTTTATTTGGAGAAAAAGATATGACTGTAGATTGGACAAAGACAAAGACACTTTACGAAAAGACATTGAGAGCAAAAGCTGATTTGAAGATTGAAACTTTTCCAAATTGTAATCATAATATGTGGCAAGCTAAAACAGGTGCTATTTATGAGTTTGAAGATAAGAATTGGAAATATGTAAGGTGTGATGGGTTTCTGGATTCAATTACCAATTGGTTAAATCAATTAAAATAAAACTACCACGAACAAAGTGTATAATTCATTGCTAGTACTTGACTACTTACCAAAACCTTAGCTAACTTTAATTCTTATTAAACACGCGACCGTTGTAGGTAATACCTCAAAAATGTAAATTTAGATGAATTGGAAATGGAAAGAAAAAAGTATTTTAAATAACTATAATGAGAATACTCCTTGTAAGGATATATTTAAAGCTGTTTGTGATGAAATAGCCCAATACTATATTCCTAAAGGTTGGAAATATGCTAAATCTAGACCGAAGCTAACATATAATGATAAGAGTATAAAAATAGAAATAGCATTTTGGTCAAGTGGAAGTAATATGCAAGGAGATTATGTTAATCTTGAAATAATACCTGCAATATATTCTCTTGATTTAAAAAAAGAATTAAAATTAAAAGGGATTGACTCCAAAGGATATATACTTGGTTATCCAGATATATTTTTTGAAAAGCTAGAAGATATACCTAAAGGGCTAAAAAGAGTGATCGATTTATACGGGAATATTCACGAATATGAAGAAGAATATGAAGAGACGAGTGTTTTAAGACATCATAACAACATTAATGTTTATGGAATTAACGAGATTGATTTGGTAAAAATAATTGACTTTATTGATAATAAGATTGTCATATGGAAAGACTTAATAAATGACTACGAAAAACTAAAGACAAACATTACTACTTTTTTAAAATCCGACTTTAAAAAACTGAAGGAAGGAGATTTTGCAAATTATATTAAATACAAATTTCCTGATAAGTATTCTGATTTTGAAAAATTTAAAAATTAGTAAAAACCGCTGGTGCCAGTTTTCAACTGGTACTGCCCAAAAGAGAAAGCCAAATAAGTTAAAGTGTCCGTAAATAATTTTAAATTCATTAAAAACCCCTTAGATTTGAAATAAATAGAATATAATTGCTATTATAACATTGTTGTGCACAAGGCTGAAAAACTACAATAACGAATGAACGATGGAATTATTAATTGGAATCTCGACCCAGTAATTTATTGGATAACCGAGACTTTTCCTTTAAAATATTATGGCTTATTTTTTATTACAGGAATTCTTTTAGCTCATTATGTTGAAAAAAGGATTTACGATAAAGAAAATATACCAATTGAGAATTTAGAAAAGCTATTTATTTATGTTGTTGTTGGAATAGTTTTGGGAGCTAGACTTGGACATTGCTTATTTTATGACCCTTCATACTATTTTGAAAACCCACTCGAAATTTTACTGCCGATAAAAAAAATCGGAGACTCATATCAATTTATCGGATTTCAAGGATTAGCGAGTCACGGAGCAACAATGGGAGTATTAATAGCAATCGGAATTTATTGTAAAAATTATAAAACAAACTTTTTATGGGTTTTAGACAAAATAGCAATTGTTGCACCAATAGTCGCAGCTTTTATAAGGTTTGGAAATTTTATGAACTCTGAAATTTATGGAAAACCGACAAATGGAAACTGGGGAGTTGTTTTTCAAAGAGATGATTTAATACCTAGACACCCAACTCAACTTTACGAAGCGTTTTCATATCTAATAATATTTGGAATATTAATGTTAATCTATAAGAATAGAAAAGAAAAATCTAACGGACTGATTTTAGGTGTGGCTTTGGTTTTGATATTTTTGGCAAGATTCTTAATCGAATTTTTTAAAGAAAATCAAGTCGATTTTGAAAGTGAAATGTTAATTAATATGGGGCAGGTTTTAAGTATTCCATTCATAATTATCGGACTGATTTTAATATTTGTAAAAAAAAGCCCAGTGTACAATACCGTATAAAATTAATTGCTAGTGCTAACCTACTTACGAAAATTCGAGAGGATTTTCTATTCGGAGCTTAAACCACGCAACTAATCTTATACATAAACGTTCTATGCAATAAGAAGTAAAAATCATGACAAATAAAGAATACCTAGACGATCTGTTTGAAAGACTCGAAAATGAAAACCTAAGACCTGGACTTGAACTTCCAGAAGGAGTTTCTTATAAATCAGATTTAACTATTGCGTATGAAGCTAGAATTGAAAGTAAAAAGCTAGACAACCCTGAGTTTATACCTTTACTAACCGACCGTCTTAGTAAAGAGAAAGTAACAAAAGAAAAAATCAATATCATTCATGTCTTAGTAAGCCTTGCTGATAAAGTTGAAGAGCATTCAATTGCTGATTTTATTATCAATTTTGTCAAAAAAGAAAAAGTACGTTGGGTAAAAAATGTTTCTCTTGGTGATTTGGTACGTTCCAACTTACAAATAGAAAATGAAAAAGAACATTTGTTCGAACTTGTAAAAGATAGAGATTGGCAAATTAAGTTGAGTTCGCTGGGACTTCTCAAAAAACTTGATGACTCCTATTCACCTAGAATTGAGAACGTCTGCATTGAACTAATCAACTTGAACAAAAAGAAACCTCACGAACTAAACTCAATATGTGGCGTTTTAAGTAAGCATGGCTCTATCAAATCTCTTGAACCAATTAAAGAAGTAGCAGCAACAAGTAGTAAAGCATTCACGGTTAACTCTGCCTTAGGAGCTATTGCCTCAATTAACGGAGCTAATGAACTGGAGTTCTTTATAGATATCTTTGAAAACAACAGAAACAATGATGTCAAATCCATGTCAACCCAATTATTATGTAAATATGGTAATGAAACTGTAATTGATTTATTAATCAAGAGAGCTAAGAACATCTTATCAAAAGCTCGTAAGTCTAACGTTCATTATGTTGGTGGATCTCAACCAGAGTTAGTTCATATACTCAAATTTTTGACGCAATACACAGATATAAGAGTCGATAAACTTATAGGTTTTATCACTTCTAAGAAACTTGATTTAATGGATGAAACCGAATCAAAATGGTTTCACGCGAACATAAAAAAAGCATAGAACACTGTATATAGCAAATAGGACGTTTGGTGGTTTAAGAAGGTTCGGTGCTATTAAGATACGTTAAAGGCACATCGTTTACACTTTTTCAGGTTGTAATTTGAGATAAAAATCAAATTACCATGCCTTGGAAACCAACAACTATGGGAAAAACACCTCATTTTGATTACGATCTAAACTATAAGGTTCTCAAAGTAACACAAAACGGAGTCATTAGATGGAAGTCTTATTATTGGGTCTGTTTAACAAGCACACTAAAAGGAAATATGTAGGAATCCAAAATCTTGGAAATGGTATTTGGAAAGTGTTTTACAGAAACGTATTTTTAGGTTTCTTTGATAAATATGAATTAAGAAATAAAGAGACATCTATAAGGTTAGAAACTAATTTAGTGTAAAGTCTAATCTTTAACTTGTGTTAAAACAGACCCTTTAATGAATATATTTAAAAAAATGCATCCATTTCAAACTTTCTACGTCCTTAAGAAAGAACAAGGAACAAATTGACGACCTAAATGAATCAAACGCCCGAGAATATTTGGAACGATTTTCACAAAGAATTAAAAAACTTCATCCTAAAAAAAGTAAAGGACGAAAATATCACCAATGACATTTTACAAGATGTTTTTATAAAGATAATCGACAATTCGGACAAAATTGAAAAAGCTAAAAATATACAAAACTACATTTACGCCATTGCTCGAAATACGACAAACGACCATTTTAGAAGAGCAGCAAAGAAAACCGATTTTGAAAACGAATTCTTGACCTTTAATGAAGAAGAAAGCCTATCTTTGAATTCAACAATTGCAAATTGCTGTATCAGACCATTTGTCAAACAACTACCTGATAAATATCAAGAAGCATTGACCAAAACAGAATTTGAAAACGTTAGTCAAAAAGAATTGGCAGCACATCTTAACATTTCCTATTCAGGTGCAAAATCAAGAGTTCAGCGAGGAAAAGAAAAACTAAAGGAACTTATATTGACTTGTTGCAATTTTCCAAGCGATACTTATGGTAATATTCAACCAGTGGAGTCAAAAAATTGTAATTGCGACTAATTTTTGCGTCTTTTTCTAAATTCCACGTCCTACTGGCAAGGGTAATATTGCCCGAGTCTTAAATTTCTTTCATTAATGAAAAAAATCGTAATCATTGCACTGGTTGCTCTAGGTGCTTCACTTGCTGTGTATGCAGGTATAAATAACCAGAGAACAATTGAAAAAGCAAAAACAGGATGTTGTGACAAAACAAAGTGTTGCCTAACACAACCCGAAACAAAAAATTGTTACCAAAAGAGTTATTACTAAATTTTTTTTTTTTGCGTCTTATTTAACTGTTTTACGTGTTTGGTATAAACAATCTAAAAAGATAGCAATGAAAATAATGTACATCTTTCCGCATCCTGATGATGAATCTTTTGGACCAGCAGGAGCAATAGACAAACAGATAAAAGAAGGTAACAAAGTCGTTCTATTAACACTTACAAAAGGAGGAGCGACAAAGGTTAGGCACCAACTTGGGCTTTCGGTTCAAGAAATGGGAGCAATAAGAGAAAAAGAAATGCTCAAAGTTCAAAAGACTTTGAACATTTCAGAGATGACCATTTTAGATTATCAAGATGGCAGACTTGCCAAAACCAATCCATTACATCTCGAAGCCGAAATACTAAAATGGTTGCAACATTATCAACCTAATGTGGTTATAACCTATCCTGTTCATGGAGGTAGTGGACATCACGACCACATCGCTTTACACCATATCATCAAAAGACTTTATTTCGAGAAAAAGGAAAAGTTACATTATTGGAAACGACTGGCCTATTTCACGGTGATCGACACAGGAAAACCTATGTTTTTTGATGGAGGTATTCCACGGGTAACCTGGACAAGGGAAGCTGACATTGTAGTAACGGAGAAACTAGACGAATCTAATATTTCGGCAATGAAAAACGCACTGCTTTGCTATGATACTTATCAAGAAATGGTAAAAACCACCAATGTTATTGAAAGAATCGGAAACAAAACGCATTTCGAACTTGAAAATGAAAAGCACAACAAAATACTTTCATCAGTAACAGAATCAATAACAGTTTAAAATTCAAGAAAATGAAAATAGACACCATTCAAGAAAAAATTAAGAAATCTTACGGAAACATTGCCAAAGGGAATGTACAAGTAGGTTGTTGTTCAACAGACTCAGGATGTTGCACAACAGACGAATTTATTAATTCTATGGCAGAGAGTTATGAAAACATAGGTGGTTACCAAAAGGAGTCTGATTTCGCCTTGGGATGCGGAATTCCTACAGAAATCGCAAACATAAACGAAGGAGACACGGTTATCGACCTTGGTTCGGGTGCAGGAAATGATGTTTTTGTTGCACGTAGAATTGTGGGCGAAACGGGAAAAGTAATTGGAATAGACATGACACCTGAAATGGTTATCCGTGCTTTACAGAACAATCAAAAGTTAGGCTATCAAAACGTAGAATTTGTTTTGGGAGAAATTGAGAATATGCAGGGTATTCCCAATTTAGTTGCAGATGTTATTATAAGCAATTGTGTGATGAATCTTGTTCCGAACAAGCGAAAAGCATTTAACGAAGTCTTTAGAATTTTGAAAACAGGGGGACATTTCAGCATTTCAGACATTATTTCCTTAGGTACGCTTCCGAACAAAATCCTGGAAGCGGTAGAACTCTACTCTGGTTGCGTTGCAGGAGCAAGTGAAAAAGGAGAATATTTGGGAATTATCAAGTCGGCTGGTTTTAAAAATATCCAAATCAAAAAAGAGCGGAAAATTGACTTGCCTGATGATTTATTATTGAAATACTTAAATATGGATGAATTAGCTGAATTTAAACAATCAGGCACAGGAATTTATAGCGTAACAATCTATGCAGACAAATTGGATGAAGGTAGCTGTTGCGAAACGACTGGTAACGGATGTTGTGGAAGTGAAGAAAAAGTGACATCTGAAAAAATAAGTTGCTGTGGAACAGAATCAAATAAAGGAATAGGGTGTTGTTGATTAAAAAGCACACCTAAGTCCCCGCAGCTACAACGTATAAACAAAAGTGGTTTGAGTATTACTTAAATCACTTTTTTATACTTACAGGCAGTAAAAATGGGATCGATTAGAGTTTCACGAACCTGTTCTTCTTCTACAAAACCATTCTTTAGCATATAAAAAGTTAGTGTATTTAGCAAGTTTTGGATTTTTTAAGGTAAAATCAATTCTATTTTTGGGTTATAAAACTCGAACTTTAATAAACAAACAAGAGTCTATAAATTATAACCAGATAGCAGAAGCCATTAATTATATACAACATAACCATACAGGACAACCAACTCTTGACAAAATTACAAAGAAAGTTCATTTAAGTCCGTTTCACTTCCAGAGACTTTTACTGATAGGGCAGGTGTTAGTCCAAAAAAATTCTTGCAGTTTAAGTTATTAAGAGGTGTACCAAGAGTGCGGTGTACCTTTAGCAAATCAAACAGGCACCAAACAAAAACCAAGCGCTGGCTAATTTTATGCCTGCACTGGCCTTTAATGGCACCTGCTTGCCCCCTTATCCAAAATAGAGCCAGGACGATGAATATTGAGAAGCCCTGGCTCTAGCTATCAACACAACAGATTATCTTGTTAGCCTTAATGCAGCGTTCTATGTTTTCAATAATAGTAATGGCGGGAATTAAGGCTCTGTTGTTAAAGTATATGGCAGGGAACTCCTCAAAAAAGCTGTCGAACATCTTTTTGGAGAGCGGTTTTGTACCCGAGCCGTAGCAGACATTGGCATGGACCACCCCCACGACCTTTAGCCCCGTTTTACAATGTGTTTTAACCTTACTGGAAAGCTCCGACCTGTCCAGCAAAACAATTAGCGTAGCAATAAGGGCGTAATGTGGCAGTATAAAGCTGTCTGGCAGTGTATCATCTTTTTCCATAATTATCATTTAGGTTACCAAAACATGATTTGAGTACATAAAAAGGGAAAAACACTTCCCTTTGGCCTAAAATGTATGGGAACAAAAAAGGCGCGGAACTCAACTTATCGTATCAGTGGTACTGGTATACCTGGGAACAACAAGCGAGCCCACGCCCAATAGACCTTTAGATTTGTTTTTATTAAAGATTAAAAAAGGGATTTATAATTATGTTAAAAAGATGGGGTCTGGGGAAGACTCTTACCCTTTAAAATTGTTATTAATTTTAAGGGTAGTAAAAAGAACGGAGTGAACTTGCACGCCCGTTAGTAAACAAGAACTATCTCACGTATTAGTCTCCGTTCTTTAAAACTGGTTACAAAGGACCAAATAGAATCATAGCGTTTACCTATTAAAGGTTTTAGTCAATGTAACCATTAACTTAAAACATAAAATTATGAAAATTAAAGAAACGGTAGGGATCGACATTAGTAAATTGACTTTGGATGTAAGGATTCATAGTAGTCAGGCGTTCAACGTTTTTGAAAACACATTGAAAGGATATGGAAAAATGCTGAAATGGGTGAGAAAGAACACACGTTATTTAAACACGGAAACGATATTTGTTTTTGAACATACAGGACTGTATTCACATGGGTTGTCCGTGTTTTTGTCCGAAGACAATATTTCCTTTGCAGTGATCTCTGGACTGGAAATAAAAAAGTCTTTGGGAATAGTCCGAGGTAAGAACGATAAAATAGATGCCACTAAAATAGCCTTATATGCATATAGGCTCAGGGATGAAATTACTCTGTTTCAAATGCCTACTAATGCAATTAATAAATTAAAACGGCTACTATCACTTCGTGACCGAATGGTAAAGCACAGAGCAGGCTATAAAAATTCATTGGGAGAATACCAGAGGCTGTTTTGTAGAGTTGAAAACAGGATTTTCTTTCAATCCCATAAGAAATTGATCCGATATTTGTCAATTGAGATTAAAGCTATAGAAGGTCAAATGAAGAATATCATTGATAGTAGCTCTAAACTAAAAGAGCATTACAGACTGATAACCAGCATTAAAGGTATAGGTGCTCAAACTGCTTTGTTTTTAATCGTTCATACCAACGGTTTTACGAAGTTTAAGAATGCTCGGAAATTTGCTTCATATTGCGGAATAGCCCCATTTCCATATTCTTCAGGAAGTAGTATTCGAAAGAGGACAAGGATAAGCCACTATGCCAATAAAAAGATAAAGAGTTTGCTGGATATGTGTGCTAAAACAGCCATCCAACATAATATTGAAATGAAATTATATTATGAGCAGAAAGTCGAAGAAGGTAAAAATAGAAGGAGCACAATAAATGTGATAAGAAATAAATTATTGGCCAGAGTTTTTGCAGTAGTACAAAGAGGAACCCCTTATGTAGATATTAAAAAATATGCTGCTTGAAATAAACTAATAAATTTATCGGTAAAAATTTGTTTTAATCATAGAATACGTGAGC
>NZ_JABBHF010000013.1 GCF_012910715.1 Flavivirga algicola | reverse complement strand
AATTAGGTACGTTAAAGAAACATCCTTTACAAAGTTAAAGAAACATAGTTTACACTTTTTGAGGTATAATTTGAGATCAAAATCAAATTATCATGCCTTGGAAAACGACAACAACTATGGAACAAAAAATTGAATTTATCTGTGAATGGCGTACTGGAAAATATACTATCACAGAATTATGCAAGAGTTTTGGAATCTCCAGACCCACCGCTTACAAATTGATTGATCGATTCGAAAACCAAGGCTATGAAGGTCTAAAAGAGCTATCCAGAAAACCAGGAAAACATCCTAATACAACGGATGAAAAAATCGTAAAAAGTATTCTTAAGCTAAAAGAAAAACATAAGCTCTGGGGCGCTAAAAAAATTAGAGTTTTAATGTTTAAAGAGTTTCCTAAAGTAGAAATCCCATCTGTGGTAACTGTTCATAATATCCTGCGAAAACATGGATTGGTATCTCCTCAAAAACGCATGCGAAGAGTAAAACCTATATACCCTATTTTTGATCCAAAATCCTGTAATGAAGTATGGAGTGCTGATTATAAAGGAAAGTTTTTAATGGGCAATAAAATCTATTGTCACCCACTGACCATAGCAGACTCTAAAAGTCGATTTTTGTTCACTGCTAAAGGACACTACAAAGAAACTCTAAAAGCTGCAAAGGCAGAATTCACAAAGGTTTTTAGAGTGTATGGTATTCCTAAACAAATACATACTGATAATGGTAGTCCCTTTGGGTCTGTAAGAGCTATTCAACGTTATACACAACTTTCTTATTGGTTTATAGAACTAGGAATTACTCCAGTTTTTTCTGATCCAGCTCATCCTGAACAAAATGGAAGACATGAACGAATGCACCGTGATTTAAAGGCCGCTTGTGCTAAACCTTCTGCATATGATCTAAAAGCACAACAAAGACGCTTAAATCACTTTGTAAAGGAATATAACCATATACGACCTCACGAGGCTTTGGATATGAAGACACCATCAGATGTACATGATTTTTCATGTAGACCATTCCCTGAAAAAATAACTCATTATGATTATGATAGTAGCTACAAAGTACTCAAGGTAACTAAGAGTGGATCAATTAGATGGAAGTCATATTACTGGGTATATTTATCCGCAGCATTAAAGGGAAAACATGTGGGTATTGAAGAGCTAGGAAATGGTATTTGGAAAGTCTATTATAGAAACGTACTTTTAGGATACTTTAATGAAAAACAATTAAGAAACAAACAACAATCGACAAGGTTAGAAACTAATTTAGTGTAAACACATAAGCTTTAACTTGTGTAAACTATGTATCTTAACGAACATTAAAGAAAAACAAATTTGAATAAAATGACCACATATTTATTGATAATAATTAGTCAACTATTTTGGGGCACTTCTTGTGAAAAAGAAAATATTGAACCTGCGAACCTTTCGAAGAAAATAGAGAAGAAAGTCTTAAAAATTGCGAAGGAAAAAAATATTCCTTCACTAGAAGCCACCATTACTAATGGAGAAGACATTATTGATTTTAAGTACAATCATAAAGAAGTTAAAAAGCAAGACATTTATGGAATTGGGAGTACAACAAAATTTCTTTCATCTGTTTTAATTTTTAAACTTATTGAAGATAAAAAACTTAGAATAGATAGCAAAGTTATCGATTTTGTAAACCTTGCTCGACCAATAACAGGAATTGAAAACTTGACCATTAAAAACCTACTGAACCATACAAGTGGTTTATCTGACTACACCAAACATCCTGATTGGATGAAAAATTTAATGAATAATAATGCCCCAAAAACTTTTGAGGAAAAAATATTGCTTGTTAGTAACACATTAGAAAATAATGGAAGTTTTTCATACAGTAATACCAATTATCTTTTTTTGCAAAAAATAGTAGAAACTATTACAGCAACATCCTATGATGTTGCTTTCAACAACTTTTATAGTACTAACAATCTTTCCAATATAAAAATGGGGTTTGACGAAAATAGACTACAAGCCTTTTTCGGACAAACAGAACAAGCAAGTTCAGATGTTTCAGTTTGGAGAGAATATTATGGTTTTGATGGTGGAGCTTTTACAGATACCAATACACTTGATAATTTTTTAGCCAAATTATTTAGAGATAAATCAATCTTAAAATCAAGTACCATATCTGAAATGGAGGAATGGATTAAAATGGAACCTATGACCATACCGATTGGAAGTGGAATAATTTCAGAATACGGTAGCGGTATTATGAAATTGACTTATAATGGACAGGAATATATTGGACATTTTGGAGGTACATTAAAATATCAATCTATGACTTTTTATAACTCAAAAAAGGACATTGCAATAAGTATTGCTACGAATTGTAGTGGTAGACATTTTAATAATGTGTTTTTCCAAGAGTTAATACCAGCAATACTTGATGAACTTTAGAAAAACTGCTTACAACAAGGTATCCTATGAAAAGCATTACCAAAAATGACACGAAGTGAATTAATAGAATTAGGAAAACAGATTTTAAAAACTGAGGGAACGGAAAATGAACTTGATGAATTATATCAACTTTTTAATAAAAATGTTCCTTATCCCAACGGTGCAAATCTATTCTATTACCCAGAAAATTATAACGCAAGAAGAGACAACCTGAATCAGTACAATCCAACAGTCGAAAGTATTGTAGACAAATGCCTGAATTATAAAACCATTAACCTGTAAAATGAGTGATAATTATATAACTATCAGTACGGTAAAAGAAGTTGAAAACCCAAAAGAACTAAGTCAAAAAATTGTTAAATGGTTACAATCTGATGAAATAATACAAAGTGAATTATCCGACTGTGTTTTGAGTACGAAGAACAAAGGTTATAAACCTGGAAACAAACACGTGGATGCAATTGGATATGACGAAAACATATTAAGTTTAAACACATGCGGGGTTGAAATAAAAACTGAACGTGAAGTATTTAACGCAGGGGCATTTACCGCTATGACTAAATTAGAATGCCCGAGTTGTAATACAAATCGATTTGAAGGCATCACACCTCAAGACTTTTTTACCGATAATTGTACAGAAGAGCAATTAAACTTATTCCACACAGTTTTTCCTGAATTTGATAAATGGTCTAATAATGAAAAGGCTTCTTTAATCTGTCCTCATTGCTCAAAAGAAAGTAGCCTAACAGACTACAAAACAGACAATTCAATAGCTTTTTCAAACTTTGGACTTACGTTTTGGAATTGGCCTGATCTGGAAAAAGAATTTCTAATGGAATTAAAAACTAAAATTGGGGCAGAAATCATTAGAATGAATGGACATTTATAAAAAAACGCACGACATTGGCTCCTATGAAAAGCACTAGCCCAGTTCTTCAAAGTTAATATTTATTGTTTTAATTATCTCATATTAATGATTTCTCATGGATGTTATAAGTAATTGCTTCTACTCACCTGCTTCTGAAAATCCTCACGGATTTTCTATTCAGTTTGTATTTACTAAATTAGGTGCTTAAACCACGCAGCTAATCTTATACATAAATGTTAGCCACAAGCAAAACAAATAGAAATGGATATCGAAACTGATTGGAATAAAATAAGAAAGCACTTTAATAAGAGTTTTGCTTCTAACTTTTATGTTTCGGTCGCTTCTGTGGACTCGGAAAACAATCCAACGGTGACACCAATCGGGTCTTTATTTCTGAATGATAATCAAACTGGATTTTACTTTGAAAAATTTCCATCAAAACTACCTGAACATGCTACTCACAACCCTAGAGTATGCTTACTCGGAGTAAATAGTGGACGACTTTTTTGGATAAAGGCATTGTTTAAAGAGAAGTTTGGAGATTTTCCAGCAATGAAACTTTATGGAGAGCTGGGAGAAAAAAGAAAAGCGACAGAAAAGGAAATCAAACGGTTGAATCGGAGAATGAAGGCAACGAACGGACTGAAAGGGAATACATATTTATGGAAAAAGATGGAGTTTGTTCGTGAAATAAAATTCACAAAAGCTGAAAAAATCAACCTAGGAAAAATGACAGCAGAATTATAATTCGATAAGAAGCCAGTGGCTTAGCCGTGTATAATTTATTGTTAGTAAATTAGTTACTTAAACAAGCAACGAAATCATACCAGCTTCAATTCAATGCTTATAAAGGAGATTTTAACAAGGCCAAAACTCTAATTGAGGAAAATATCAAACTAGTAAATCAGAACTGGTCTTATGAGGAGTGGTCTCCTCTTCATCAAGCAACACCAATAAGGTCAATACAGATATTGAAAATTTAGGATTGTTAAGGATTATTATTTAGATAAATGATCTGAACATCTTAGAAACAAACCGTAATACGACAAGTTAGAAATTAATTTATCACAAAATCTAGTACTTAATTTGCCCAAAAGATGCATCATAATGAACTTTTTTAATGACGAACACTAATCACATATCTAAAGCCTCTGAATTTCCTCTAATTCAGTCTACAAAAAACAGAGGAATTGAAATTATCTATAATAAAACTATTAAATATTTTTTAGAAACTACTGCATTCAAGACGAAACACGGAATTAATGTTTCACTGAAAACAGGGATATTTTTGGGCCAAAAAAATGAGATATTTGACTTATAAAACATTACCAAAAAAATGAATGAATCCGAAACTCTAAAAAAATAAAAGATACGCTCTTAAAATAATAAGTCACAGACTCCCAATTTTACATTTACAGAAATAGATACAAGTATATCGGAAATAGCTGGAGAAGGGGCATTAAAATGATCATTTGTAGTAACCATTACCCCAAATTATAAACTAATGATAGATGTAGATTCAGTAAATATTTTTAAAATATTTTTTTTTGTTCTTATAGCCTTTATTGTATTTATTATTTATAAGTATACTAAAATTTCCACACTGTTTAAAGTTGATAATATTTTAAAAATAGTTTTATTTATAATGTGCGCTTTCATAGTATATAAATACTCTAAAGATCATGTTATATTATTAATTTCTAGTAAAACATTACCAAAGGAAGTAACTTCATACAAAAATCCGTCAGAAGCACCTCTTGTTTCCAATAATTATGAAATGATACCACTATTTAACCAAAAAAGGAGGCAAGGTTTTGTTTTTACCAGAGACATGCTTCTTTATGATTATAGAAATGAAAGTAATTATATTGTAAGTGTTGATAAAAGTAGGAATTGGGAAACGTTAAACCCACATGTTTATTGGAAACTCAATGATCGAGGAAATATTATAGACTCTATTTCTGTAGTAGACACTAGATTATTCAATTGTGGTGTTTTTTTCAACAGTAATTACTACATAGATTGGTTCAATACTGGAGATAAAACCAAGAAAAAGTATTCACGAATTATGGATGATAAAAATTTATCTCTAGACGAAATAAAAACTTATATAGATAAAGCTTCTATGGTAGATGTTGGTGTGGATTATTCCAATAAGAAAGATACAAAACTTGAGCTCTTTTTATTTAACGAAAGCGGTTGGTCTATACTAAAATCTAAAAAACTATTCAATGAAATAATTCCAATTGAAGAGGAAAACGATTACCAATCAAAAGGAAGGATAAGATTATCCGAAATGGAAGATTCAGAGACATTTAGCATAAAATTAGAGAAATACTTAGGAAGCTTTAAAAAAAGGTTCACGGTACTAAAAAAAGGAGCGTATCCCTCTCTAGAGAAAAAATGTGTTATTAAAATCGAAGCCTTTGAAAAAAAACAACGCTTTAAACCTTCTTTTTTTAGCATGACAAGCCATGGTTACCCTGGTTGGTACGGAACAGGCTTCATAAAATTAAAGTCTAAGTCAATCTCATTCCCTTTTAAATTAGAAGCTTTTGAGGATGAGAAAGGGAGAATTACAACAGGGATCTACCTATATTATCCAATGACGGAGACAGGAAAAGATTTGATTCTTGTTAAAATTGGCCCTAAAAAAAATAGAGAACAATCACAAGATTACTATGGGCTGTATGTTTTGCGAACTAAAAATTTTGTTAACAATATTATTGACTAAATTAGATATTGAAACACATAACGAATCCATGCATAAATTCGTTATATTTTCATTAAAATTTTATTCAAATGAGATTATATCTGAATAGAGGTAAAAATATTTTATGTATTGTAATAGTACTATCATTATGTATGTCGATGGATTCCCTAACGGGTCCTTCTTATATTTATGCTGAAATCAAACCAATTTCAATTAATAAAAAAGGTGAAATACTTTGTAAAACACGTTTTTTAAAAAACGAAACGGGAGGTCATTATGATATAAAAACAGAGTATGGATTTTGTATGCTTTCTAAAGATACAATTATAGAATTTAAAACTAAAATCATTGATCCGTCAGATCCAGATCTATTCGATTATTATGAAGAGAGAAAGCTCTGGGATTCTATATTTAAGTCAGAAACAAGTCAACAACAATTAAATGAGATAAATAAAGTTATTCTAAAAAATAAACATCGTTTCTTATCAAAAAATATTGATTCTTTTAAAGTCAATAAAATTTTGTCTATTTCAGATTTTGAGGAGACCAGAAACATCTCTTTAAAAAATAATCAACAAATAGGACTATATGGTGCGTCTAACATTGAATACTATGACGATAAAAAAGTTCATTTACTATACGATTTTGGTAACATACTAATTTTTAATAATTGTAATAACCTTTATGATGATGAATTTGAAATTGAAGCGGAAGTAGGAGCCGATTTTGATTATTATAATTCTGCCAATATATGGGTTAGCGATAGTGGTAAACATATAAGTTTGGGGTTTGAAATTAGCAAAGTTACTGGGGTACTAATCATCAAATAAACCCTATATTTAAAACGTTTTTCTTAATTTAATCTACAGAATGAAAATTTGTATTGCTCAAACAAAGCCTATTAAAGGAGATATTTTAAAGAACATTGAAAATCATAAAAAACTAATTAACCTTGCTGTTCAAAACCATGCAGACATTATAGTTTTCCCAGAGTTATCATTGACGGGTTATGAACCTGAATTGGTAAAAAAATTAGCAACCACTAAAGATGATAAAAGAATTGATGAATTCCAGAGAATTAGTAATTCCAATAGTATTATAATTGGAATTGGATTACCAACCAAAAGCGAGATGGGTATATGTATTAGTATGATTCTTTTACAACCGAATAAATCTAGAATAATATATTCAAAAAAATACCTACATCCAGGTGAAGAAAATTACTTTGTTTCTGGCAAAAATTTAAATCCAATTACATTTAAAAATAACAAACTGGCATTTGCGATCTGCTATGAAACATCTATTCGCGAACATGTAGAAAAAGCATTTAAAAATGGGGCTAATGTTTATGTTGCTAGTGTTCTAAACTCAATAAATGGGGTTGATAAAGACATTAATCGAATTTCTGATATTTCTAAAAAATATAAGATGACATCGGTAATGTCTAATTTTGTGGGAAAATCCGGAAACTACGATTGTGCTGGCAAGAGCTCTATTTGGAATAATAAAGGACAGCTAATTGAACAGTTAGATGGTTCTAATGAGGGAATTGCAATTGTTGATATTGATACAGAAAAAACAATTAAAATTCAACTAGAAAAAAACTACCACCAATAATGATATAGTGACATTATCCCGTAAAGAGAGTAAATAAAATTCACCGAAGGTTTGACTTTTTAAAGTTGAGCCCTTTTTTAATCTTTACACTTGGTGAAGTACTACCTTATCGAATAATGGAAAGTCGCCATTTTAGATGTCGTACTAATTGTGAATCCAAAAAACTGAATTTTTTTCTGCTATTGTTTACCAATCCCCCCCCAAAGTTTGCCATCTAACACTTTTAAAAGCGTATCTTTCTTATAGCTTCTACTTATCGGTATTTTATAAGATTGTATTTGAATTTCTGTAGTACTTGCAGATTCTATTTTAGATTTAGCCACTATAAAAGACTTGTGTACTCTTAAAAAATCTTCAGGATTCAGTTTTTCAGCAACATTTTTTAAATACAAATGTGTTATAAATCGCTTTTCATGGGTTTGTATAATGACATAATTTTGCATGGCTTCTATAAAAAGAATATCCTGAGTAAAAATTTTAACGTAACGTCCGTCGCACTTTATAAAAAAGCAGTCTTCTTCATCTTTTAGTAAAGAAGTGGGGTGTTCATACTGTAAATGAAGCGCTTTTTTAACTTTCATAGCTGCTGCAAAAAACCGATTAAACACAATAGGCTTTAATAAATAGTCTAACACGTTTAAATTAAACCCCTCAACAGCATAATTAGGGAAAGCTGTTGTTAAAATAGTTATAGGTGGATTTTCTACAACTTTCAAAAACTCTAATCCATTCATTATTGGCATTTGTATGTCTAAAAACAAAACATCTACCTTTGTTTGCTCCAAAACAGAACTTAACTCCAATGCAGATTTACATGAGCCAGCAAATTCTAAAAAATCAACTTGCTGAATATAATTTTCTATACACTCACGTGCTAAAGGCTCGTCGTCTACTACCAAACATTTTATCATATAACTACTTTGTTTGATTCTACATTTACTTGTTGCTGTTGCTCTAAATTCACTTTAAGATTCACCGAATAAGAGCCTTTTAGTTTCGTTACATTTAACTCATAGTTACCTGTGTACAATAAGTCTAGTCGTCTTTTTACATTTTTAAGACCTAAACCTTTATAAACCGTATCATTTATTAAACGACCATTCAAGTTATAATTAGAACTGTTAGACACATTAAAAATTAAGCTTTTGCCTTTAATTTGAATTTGAATTTGAATCCACTTATTTTGATATTCATCTTCGGTTACATGCTTAAAGGCATTTTCTATAAAAGGAATTAGCACAAATGGTGCTATTAATAAATTATTAGTATGTTCTGGATATGATTCTTCTAACTTAAAATCATTATTTTGACGAAGGCTTTCTAATTCGATGAAACTTTTAATATATAATAATTCATTCTTTAAAGAAATAAGATCTGAATTACATTCATACAACTGATAACGTAAAAGGTTAGAGAATTTCACTAAAGATTCTGAAGCCATTTCTGTGTTTTTATTTATAAGCACGAAGATGGAATTGATCGTATTAAATAAAAAATGAGGATTAAACTGCGACTTTAAAAACCTAAGTTCAGTTTCTAATTTTTCTTTTTGCAATGCTTGCTGCTTTTTCTGTACTTCCAGCCAATTTTTAGAAAGCTTTATACTTAGACCTAATGTTATTGCCGCTACGCAAGAAGGTAAAACATTGGCCTTAAACAACTTTAAAGGAGAATCTATATAATTTCTAAAGCCTTCATAATGTGTATCATCGGCAATAGCCAAAGCCAAATAATAGTTACTGGTAATTATTAAACACATCAAAAATACGACTCCTAATAAAGTTAATAGAAAAGTGAAGTATTTTCTTTTTTCTAAATAATTAGGAACTAAAAAGTAAAGACAAAAATAAACACCAAAAGCCTGTACAATAACATAACCTAAAAACTTTACTAAAAGATGTGGTAACGTAATAGTATGCAATATACTAAATACATTTCCTTCATAAATAGACCACCAAATAAAATGATAAACAGCCCAAAAAAATATGTGATGTCCTTTGTAGCGTACTATTTGCTGGTATATATTATTTAATTGTAGCATACGAACTACTAAAATACATTAAAAATAGCGTAAAAACTTAGATTTTGATGAGTGGTTCGATTTAGTTGACAACTGGTTAAAATTATATCTTTTACTAGGTAAAACACATCTTATCAATAAATTTAAGTGACTCATCAATACTGTTTTTATCTAAAGCATTAGTCTTACATCTTTGGCTCAAAACTAAATATTATGAGATCATTTTCAATATGCTACCTATTTCTTTGTTGTCTAAAAATACACGCACAAATTAAAGGTAAAGTAGTTGATATCAATCAAAAACCCATCGCCTTTGCCAATGTGATGTTATACGCAGATAATAATAAAACCTTAATTAATGGAGTAATAACTAACGAAAATGGCAATTTTAATATTAACAACTTAAACACTGCAGTGTATACTTTAAGAGTAAGCTTATTGACATATGAAACATGGGAATCTACGCCTTTTGAATATACCATAGACACTATTAAAAATATGCCTGAGATTGTTCTAAAAGAATTAATTGATGAGTTAGATGCCATTACATTAGTCTCAAAAAAGAAGTTAATTAAAAATACGCAGGAAGGGAGTATTGTAAACGTACAAGAAAGCATTCTAACAAAAGGAAGTACCGCATTACAATTGTTAGAGCGTTCACCAGGAGTTATCTTAGATCAAAGAAATAATAGTTTTTCACTAAATGGAAAAAGTAATACAACTGTAATGATTAATGGAAAAGTAATCCGTATTCCTACTGCAGAAGTTATTACTATGTTAAATGGTATGAGTGCCGATAATATTGAACAAATAGAATTGCTAACCAACCCTTCATCAAAGTATGATGCCGATGGTAATGCAGGCATCATAAATATAGTAATGAAGAAAAATGAGAATTTAGGATTTCATGGTAATACAAGTATTTCTACTGGTTATGGTATAGGTGTTAAACAAACCAATAGTCTCTCTCTAAATTATGGTACCGAAAAGCTAGCAGCGTTTGGCACTTATTCATTTGCTTATGATGATACTTTTGATGGTTTTCGAGGTATAGGGAGTACAACTCTTCCTGTTATAGGTGGTACTACTTTGATAGATTTTAACAGCGAAACCGCTAGAATAAATAGGAGTCATAATATAAATTTAGGCTTGGATTATCAACTAAATAAAAATTCAGTAGTGGGTGCTAGTATATTACTTAATAGTTCTAACCCAACTATTAATACTAAAAACAGAGGGCTATATAATTTTGAGGTAAATCCTTATTTAGATGCACGTATCAATTTGATAAGTAGATCCAGCTGGAAAAACTATAACGTCTCAACATTTTATGAGTTTTCAAACAAAGTTCAATCTTTCACAATGACCTCAGATTATATTAAATACAATAACCAATCTCCTAATTACGTTAGTAGTAGCTATTTTAACGAGTTGGGTGAACCATTTCAACCAGAGGACGATATTTATAATACAGGAAACCGTGGCTTCAATGTAACCAATATCAATGTAGGTGTAATTAAAGCAGATTATAAAAACAATGTAAATGAAAAGTTAGTTTTTGAAGCAGGTTTGAAAGGGTCTATATCTAAAACTGAAAATGAAGCACGTATTGAAATTGAAGAAAATGATGTTTTTGTTAGTGATGACCGATTTATAAGTAATATAGAAACTAAAGAACAAATTGCAGCTCTATATGCACAAGGAAATTATAAATTGAGCAATCAATTCAGCCTGCAGATTGGAGCACGCTATGAATACTGGAATCAATCTTTTGATGCATCTAATTTAAATAGAAGGTTTGGTAAATTGTTCCCATCAGCTTTTTTTACCAAAACCATATCTGATACTACTAGCTGGAGTGTGGCATATACCAAACGTATAACACGCCCAAATTATATCGATTTGGCTTCTTATTTAAGGTACAACTCCCCTACTTCGGTTTTTACAGGTAATCCACAATTACTACCAGCTATAACTAATTCATTAAACTTTACTTATAATTATAAATCACTTAGTTTTTCTTTAGTAGGCACTTTAGAAGATAACCCCATTGCCTACTACCAGGTAACCGAAGATGATCGTAGTGATTTAGCCATTATTTCTCCTCAAAATTTAGAGTACCAAAACAGTTTAGATATGCAATTCAATATCCCATGGCGTTTATCAAGTTGGTGGAATATTAATTGGAACAGCACACTCGGATACAGAGTATACAAGCTACTACACACACCCCAAGAAACTACTAATAATTATTTGCATTTTAATTTTAATATAAATCAAACATTTAACATTACTAACAACTTATCTTTAGAATTATCTGGATGGTATACCTCAAATCATTTTAACGGATCTTATAAAGTTGATGGTTTTGGTTCATTAAATACAGGGCTTAGAAAAGATTTTAAAAATGGAGGTAGTATCCAGTTTACTATTACAGACCTTCTAAAAAGCATTCATATAAAATCATCTATAGGAAGTTTAACTCAAGAAGCATATAATAATATCTTCGATGTTAGTTACAAGCCAGAGTCTGCAAGGTCCAGTATATTTAGATTGAGCTATACCTATAACTTTGGAAATTCCAAAGCTAAAAAAGGAAGTTCCCGAACTGGAGCTCAAGATGAAAACTCTAGGATATAATTAGTTAATTATATCCTTCTCTTTTATTAAATCGTCTATAATCAAAATAAACTCCCCCAAATTTAAAACTTAGAGTTTGTCTTTTGTAGAAAACAGGTATGTTGCTTAGGGTGTATAATGGACATCTTCCTTTTATTAATTAAACTAGGACTCTAAACCTAAAAAAAATGCTATTCATTTGTATCTCTACCCCCAAATGAATCATTAGGAATATCATCTGTCTGAATCGTTTTTCTTCTTAATTCCCAGAAATTCTTAATATGGTTATTTGATAATATATAAAGTGTTGAAAAAAACACACTTCTCCCTCCTATATGATTAAAAAAAGGAATTCCAGCAGATCGCATAGGAATGCCAATGGAATCTTCTACATTATAAACCTCATGCCACCACCATGGTGGGTTAAACAAAAGATCTCCTTGGTTTAAAACCGTATGATACTTAGTAACTTTATCGAATAACGGATAGTCCTCATTTTTAGATGTCGTACTAATTGGCGAACCAAAAAAAGCAGAGCTCTTTTTTCTACCTACAGTTGGGTACATAGCCAACGTATCTTTAGGATCTACAAACACCCATCTTTTTTTACCGTTTGCCATCAAAAAGAAATTGCTTCCACCTGCACAATGAAATGCGGATCCAGAGCCTTTACCTCCAATAAAAATCTCGTTCCTAAGAACCTTCATATCAAATAGTGCATTCAATTTTTTTACGTTTAGACGCTCTAGTACCTCTGGGTAATCAACAAAAATTTGGGAGCTGCTCACAACATTTGCCATTTGTCCCTTTTCAATTTTAGATACAGCCTCCCCTATAGATTGCTTTTTAGGAATAACATACTGCCATTTTTTACTAATTTCTGCTTCTTCATGAACAGGAACGATACAATCTGAATATTTTGTTTTTAAATCTTCCCAGTTCAAAACATTATTACCATCATATATGCCCTCAACTACAAATGGCTTTCTAAACTTTTTGGCAGTTATCCAGTCATCAAGTACAAAATCCTTAATATGCACGCGCTCAACTTCAACGGTTTTTCCCAAGGGCAAGCTTTCGTTTTTTTTGTTGAGTCGTTTTCTAATTTTAGCTTCAGACTTTATATTTAATTCAGGGTTTTCAAGAAGTTGTCTTCTTAGATAAATAAAGAAAAGTTTTGGTGGTATAGTCATCATGTATATATTAGTTCTTTACACGCTAAATAGCATGAATTGAAAATTGATTTTAATTCGTCAAATCCAAAATCTTCGATACGCTTACGTACACCACTATTTTCTGAGAAAACAGCTTTAATAAGCGGTAATAATTCAGGGTCTGCAGCACCAAACTTTACAGCAGAACATACTAAAAATAAATAATGGGTTAATGAAATCTCTTCGTAAGGAACCGACCTAACGGCTAAAGGATACTGAGCGGCAGCAACCTGATAGGCTCTCTGTGATTTATTTACTAAAATGTTACCATCTTCGTTAGACCATAAAATACCGCTATCGGCAACAATTTTCACACCTTCTTCCTCATTTGGAAAAAGCCTAAACCCATCCATATTTTCAATATCTTGATTGAAAAGCTTTAAATAAAGCCACGCCATGTTAGCAGAGATCACATGTGTTGGGATAACATGTTGTGTATACATTTCATATAATAAATCGATGAGAAGCTTTTTAAGTAATACCCCTGATTTATCGGCGGGATCATTCCTTAAAATCCTATTTCCAAACCCACTTACAAAAACCATGCGAAGACCTTCTGAACAATTTTCATCTAAAATAGGTTTGGCCAATGCTAAAAACGCAGGCTGCGTTATTTCAACAATTCCATTCCCAATTACCGAAACTAAGTTTGTTAATATCAGGTCATTTGCATTTTTTAAAACCTTATTTACCCAAGTTGCTTCTAATTTAGTCCCCAATTCATCAAGCTTGGCGTGAAGCACTTCAGCTGAATCTATATAAATCTGCTTTGAAAATACTCTTTGGTTAAGATCTGCTTGATTTTCTGCCAGGACACTATGGGTTAAATAATCTGTTACAAGTATGTCCTGCCATTCCCTGTGTCCAAACCTAATAAGGTTTTTACCAATACTCAGAAAAATGGTTCTTGAAATAAGTTTACTCAACAAGTTCTTGTCTTCTAATATTGAGAGCCCTTGTTCAAAGCAATGTGAATCTTGATGATTTAATTCGCCCCATTTCTCTTTTAAACCTATAACATCTTGTTCTATTTTCTCCAATTTTACTGCACCTAAGTTCTCCTTATAAAAAATCCAGGATATGATTGATAATGCCTGTAACCAGTCATTTACGGAGTATTCTTCGGGCAAATTACCTTGTAAAAGGATTGATTTTAATGCCGAAATAAAAATAGATGTTCTCGAGTCAAACATCTTGCTATCCATATTTTCGAGCATTGGTCCTAATCTATAAAGGATTAGTGGTGTAAGGATTAAGTCCTCCATTTTACTTTTTGAAACTTCCTGAACGATTTTCTCTATTCCAGGAAACCTCTTTTCTGCATTTTTAATAGTCAACGGCAAAATTTCAAGAACTTTAGTATTGGATACCGACAAATCTTCTTTAGCAGGAAGCGTACTTCTTAACCCCAGAATTACCTTAGAATTAGAATTTACTTTTTTTAGTAATATATTAAATGATTGAACGGAAATGCATGGGTTATTAATCAAAAACTCATCAACTCCGTCTAAAACCAATACTATTTTGTTGTCCGCGATTTTATTAACAAACCATTCTTCATTTGGTTGGTACGTTTTTTCCCAATTATTGTCATGCTCTAAATACTTTTGGTTAAATACCTTCTCCTCATTAGAATCTGTTAGTATATCAAAAAACAGATCTTTCCAATATTTACTAAGGTAACCCCAACCACCATTTATTAGATTTTCATCCAAAAAATCACCTATATGTTCGGGAACTACAGAAATTTGCTGCATTGGTAAGAACAAGAAAAAATCGTAATTAGAACTTCCTTGGATGTAAAGTTTTGATCTATGGCGTGCATATCTTCTCAGGACAAATGATTTTCCTACACCAGCTGCACCTGTTAAAATAATTCTTGATTGATTAGAGGTATTGACTATATTTTTTAATTCTTCGAAAACAAAGTTCTGACTGTTTTTAGTCGTAGACCAATTAGTATTAACAGTTTCAGAAGCAAAATCATCATTGACCAAAGCGGAGTTTGCATCTAGCCAATATGACCTTCTATACGTCAAATAAGCCGATGCCATTTCTGTAGTGAAATAGTAATTTATTTTATCTCTTATTGTGTAGAGCAATTTATCCTCACTAATTTTTCGTCCATAAAAGAGATTTCGATTTGTGGGTAAATGAAGGTAGCCAGGGGCTTCTTCTTTACGTTTTCTACTTAAACTAATGAATTTTGGAATAGGAATATCATTGTTATTCAGGTATAAAAGAAACTTTTGCTTTATATCATCAGACTCGAAATACTCAACGCTTTCTTTAAAATGATTTTTAAATTTTTTGAGTCTTGTTCTATAGGTCTTACTAAAGAATCTCCAAATTCTGTTTTTTAATAGTGCTAACTTATACCTTAAGTATGATTTGGTGTCAAAGAAAGCCTTGGAATAAATACGATTTGTTGAAGCATCAATTTCATAAAGGCATCTGGTTTTACTAAGTACTAAAGGGAGCAAATTTTGCGGTTTAGAAATTTTATCTTTCTCTAAGTCAACCACTTCTCTTAGTAGTATTGATTTTGCTATAACACCACCAATACCACGAGTTATAAAAAATAAATGCATGTACTTACTGGCCTCTTTTTTTACAAGTCCTGATATTGTCTTTGATATGTCTTCAATATTTTGATTTGCGTTAACCTTAAAATGACAAGTAAGAATATCGCAGTCTTCACTTAAGTGAGATACTAACTTCTTTGGAAAATCTGCCCAAGAAGATATAACGTCCTCATTAAAACCATGAATAAGAATTATTAATATGGATTTATTGGCACTTAATTTAGCATCATGTAGATAATGATTGCCAAGCAATTCTTTATTCCAAAAATTGATGCTCTCTTCTTTTCTTTGATCGTGATTGGAGTGCTCGGGTGTACCTAAGGTTTCTAAACCCTTCTCTGGTAATGGTTGCTCAGGTGAAATATGTTGACTGGAATATATAGATTTCTCATCCCTAAGTAGCTCCTGTAGTAGTTCATTATCACTTAGATAACTGGCATTTTCGATAAGAATTGTGATGAAATCTTTTATTTTTTGGTGGCGTCTAATTTGATCTAGCAAAAGCGTACAATAATCTAATTTTGCTATCCCACCAGGCTCTGGTAATGTTTCTCGGCTTATACCAATTTCATCAACAAAACGTAACAGCGTGATAAGATCAAAATCGTTTGCTAAAATACGTGCCAGATCATATTTTCGTTGATTCCAAGGTTTACTCATTGTTGGTTTAGTAAGGTGATAGGAGATTTAAAAAACTAATTTTAAAATGGTCTGATTCGACTTGATGCGTTGGTTAAAATTGTTGGTTAGTATCTGTATTTTGCATATGTTGTATAAATTAATTGTCTATATATTTTGATTGGATTTCAGGATTTTCCACTGAGATAACTTCCAAAAAATTATCAAACTCAGCTCTTTTGTATAAATATTTTAGTATGCCATGCCAGGTATTAACTGGTTTATTGCTAAAAGCAATAGAAGAGATATCAATAGCACTTTCATCTAATATCCGTTTTATATCTTCATTATCAACATATAGGTTTGCCAGAGTATTCCTTAAAATTGTTAAATCAGACGACCACGTTGTTCTGGAGATTTTTTTAATAGACATTTTAGGGCTCCCATTCTGGGGTTCTTCTATACTTTGATTACTTTTTATATGAGTAGTGGATGTGTTTCCCATGATTACTGGGATCCTTTCATCTCCAAACCCATCGATACCTACAACTCCCATTGCAGAATCAAAAGATTTAGAAACAGGTTTTCCCGAAAAAAAAGATGTATAAAAGGCTTTGGAAAAAAGTATTGCTGTAGTGTTAGCCACTTCCTCTTTCATACCGATCAATATCGGTGCATAAGATGGGGATATGTCTTTAATCTCTGCGAGACTATAACAAGCATTTAAAAATACACATTCTAAATGTTCTGTATAATTTTTTACAAACATGCAAAACTGTTGTACAGAGACATTTTTTTTGTAATTTTCTTTATCATGAAAGAAAAGCGACCCATTTCCTCCATGCCCCGAAATATGCAATACCTGGGGTTTGTAGGTTTCTAGATACTCGTGTAAATCATCTATGGTGACAGCTCCTTTAGAAATAATAGTATATTCATCCCTATAGGCACTTTTTTGAAGTACATCTTCTATAATTTTTATCTCCGAATCCAAGAAAAGATTGCTGGTTCCTATAGGATTAATTTTAATAAAAAGAATGGTATGGCTCATGTCGTTACAGAATTAGTTTAAGATCTATTTGGGTTATATCTTGTATGGCCTCATTACGCACATCCACATTAGAAAATATGAGCTCCTCTGGGGTATCGTCTTGAAAGAGTTCATTTGCTTCAGCAAACTTTAGGTTTGCAATCTTTTCTATGAAATCTACACGAACCTGATAGGTTTCTGCATCTTTAAAATTCATAAACAAATCTTCCTCATCATCGCCCCGCATCACTGGCCTTACTATACGTCTTTCTTCAAGTTTTCTTTTCTGACTCGTTAAAAAGCCTGTTCGGTGTAATTCTCCATTTTTTAGATAGTAAATAACTTTCCAAAACATATAAGGCAATTTTATAACCTCATCCTTAACTGGCGTTACAAAATCCGGATCGTTTTCCTGAAGTATTGGCCCTGTAAATAATGATATTTTTAGACTATTCTTTACAACTTCATGATGAAGGATATAATCTTCAATTCGTCGCCAAATACCACGATTTAACCTATCTACCTGTGGTACAGCATTAGTAAAGAAAAACGTAGACTCTGCGGCAGAAATGGCCTCATCATCTTCTGCCCCCCACTGGACATCCTCTCTCTTGGTAAGATGACCTTTATCAAAGTCACTTCTTTCGGCGGTATATAATTCTCGCCCTAGTTGATGTTCTTTTGGTATACGAGAGTCTTTGCTCCATTTATCACCTTTTCCCGAAAAAAGTTCTTTTCTAGTGACATGCTTGAATAATTCTCCGTCTATGTTTGCAATGGTGAAATACGGAAATTTTCTGAATGGGTTTTGAAACACACTATAATTGGAATAATCCAACATATATTGTGAGGCCTCTAAACCGTTTGTCTTAAATTTGTCTAACTCATTCTGAGCTATAACTGGCGGGTGAATAGCAGTATTCCCCAAAAAAGTATCTGAGTATCCCATAAACAAAAAAGTAAGATTTAATCTACACGAGTGTAAGATACAAAATATTTTGTACTAACATACCTACATGTTAAAAATATGAAGACATGGGTAAAATAAAGGAATCACAAAACAAGTTTGGGACTAGCGCCACACAGAAAAACTAGAGCTTTACAACTCTTTTAATACTAACATGATTATCTTTTCTAAGCTTTAGTATGTAAACGCCTCCATTAAAAGAAGATAAATTAATAGAACCTCCCTTCAAAGCCCCTTTAGTAATTATTTTACCTTGTAGGCTGTAAATTTCATATTTAACACCGTTTAGGTCTTTTGAATCTATAATGATTTGATTAGTGGATGGATTAGGATAAATTTTTACAGAATCAAAGGGGGAATTTGTGACTTCTTCTGTACTCAGACTTCCTGCCTCCAGATTAAATAATCGTAGCATTGCGCTTGTTACATAGCCACCGCTATCTGGAAATTCAATATTTACAATGTTATTTTCTTCTAATACATTGTATGGGACTTCGAGTTCTAACATTCCAAAGAAAGAGCCTTTATCGGTTTGTACATCGCCACGAAAATCTGATGGTACTGTTAACGTAGAACCGTTCATGGTTACTGTTGGTTGTAAAGACAGATTGTGGGCCCTACCTAAACCTAATCTTAATATTGCTGAACCATTGGTACCGAGAACCAAATTATTTATATTAAAACTAATTGGAGTATTTGCTTGAATTCCTTTTTTATATGCTGTTGCATAATTTCTTGTTTCAACAGATGTAAATTCTATTTCTGGTGCACTAGTTGTAGTATACACTAAAATCATTGTCCCTAACCCTCCTACTGTCAGGTTTCCCGGGAGACTATTATAATTGGCAGTATCTAATTTAAACTCCGAATTATCATAATGAAAATGCCTGGATGTAACCCCTGTAATGTTAGTTTCTAAAATTCCTAACTCATCAATACCCACAGTGACATCATTGTCATCTATATTATTTAAAATTAGATAGGTTTTATTGCCATGAGTATAGGCATCTACTTGCAAGTCTAGATCTGAAGTTTCAGTGACTAACCGTGTACCATTAACTCCTTCCCACAATTCAAAAAACTTGATATAGTCTGAAAAAACATCTTTATTAGGAAGATCGAGCCTAAAGATATTCCATTCTGGTGTCCATACAGCCATCATAAACGGAATTGCTTTTTCTATCATATCTGTGCGATCCATAAACTGCATCATCAAAGAATTTATAGAGCTTGTAAATAACCAGTCATGGATTTGAGTTCTTGTTCCACTACCCTCATGACAATGCGCTCTCCCACCATATTCAGTAATTAAAAACGGTTTTTCTTCACCTAACGCTAAATGATTGTAATGCGAGATAAGGTCCATAAGTGCTTCCAGGTTGCCACCTTTACGGTATTTTTGGTCAGACCCCAAACAATGCAAATCATAAATATGAAACGAATAGAAATCCATATCTGCCCCAGAGTTGTCAATAAACGTTTTCCAACGGGTATCCCAGTTAAAAAAGTTATTAAGTTCTGGATCAGGGAACGCCTCTGCAAAGCCCCCTACTTTAATTTCTGGAAACTGACTATGTATTTCTTTAGCTGCTTCTTTATGGAAAAGAAAAATTTCATTTAGTATATCTATTTCTTCTGATTGACTTGGTCCACCTCCTAACCACAAACGATACTTATCTATTTGTTCCCACAAAGGTTCATTAAGCAATTCTATGAATCCAGGACGCGGCATACCATTAACACCCCCTGTCCCTGTCGCATCACTCAAATAATCACTTATAAATGCTCCATAATTTTTTCCTGCTAAGGCATAATCATTACTTGCATTAGAAACAAAGACATCGTACAAATTATACTGCCCAGCAACCACCAAATCTTGAGAATCCTCGTAAGTGTGCGCGGTGGTATTATTGATGTAACTATTCTTCCAAGAATTTAGAGCATTTGAATAATTTGGATATTGGTTTCCAAACCCCGTAATAGCACCTGTTTCTCTGCCATAATACACTTCTAAATCATTGATTAGATAATCCATTAATGCCTGCTGGCCAATACTTAACTGCTCGTAATTAGCAGAATGAAGTGTTATAAATTTAGATCTTTCAAAGGTATCTACACCACCAACCATTTGTTTATGATCGAAATGAATTGATACATCTATTACCTGAGAAATCAGCGTACTAAAATTCAACAAACTAACAATTAAAAAGAGCATTATTGTTTTCATTTTCATTATTGTTTTATACTAAATTATTGACTATATAATACTTTAGATTGGGTTACATTTATTTTTGATTAAATTACTAAGTTTCACCTAAAAAATGATGAAAATCAACAAGATAAAAACTAGACAAGGGGTATAAATCATTTACTGTTACCTAAAAAACATCCATATATTAAACCTTTACGTAATTTTAATATGATGTTTTAACTATTTAGTATCCTACTGAATAATAAAACATAAACACTAACCCCAAATAATGTGTTATGAAAAACTTAAAATACTATCTAGCAATTGTTGTCATGATTTTTATGACATCATGTAATAGTGATGATTTTGATGCTGGCGACAACGATGCCATTTATCATGCCGACCCTGAAAATTTAGACGCAAACGGCATACCTGTACGCCTTTTTGATGCCCAATTACCGGTAATGCCAAGCAACCTTGAATATACTATTGATTTAAATCAATGGGATATACCCAATAACGGTACCGATGCCATTAAGACTACAGCTAACTTACAGGCCGCAATAGACTGGGCGCATCAAGAAGCTTATAGCAAGGTTATTTTACCTAAAGGGAACTATTTAGTTGGTAAAGACGTAAACGATATTTACCAAGGTGGTATCGAAATACATGGCGACACCGAATTTATCTTTAGTGAAGGCACTGTTTTAGAAATTGACACCAATAACAAATGGAATTACTGTGTAATTAGCCTAAAAGGGGATAATATAATTATTCGTGACGGTATCATAAAAGGAGATAGAAATACACATATTTTCACACCTCGTGATGGGGATGGGAAAACAGCTCATGATGAAGGTCATGGTATCTGCGTTTGGAATAAAAGTAATCAGGTATTAATTGAAAACATGAAAATTCATAATTTAACTGGAGATGGATCTTTAGTGCTAGATGCCAATGATGTTACTTTTACCAACAATGATATTTATAATAATAGACGTCAAGGAATCTCTATAGTTGGTGGCAAACGTATCGAAATAAAAAATAATGAAATCCATCACATTAAAGGTACAAGTCCTCAGTTTGGTATTGATATAGAAGGTCCTGGACGTATTGATGAAGATATTTTAATTCAAAACAATTATTTTCATCACAATACTGGAGGTGATATTGTAAATGCTAGTGGCGAAAATGTATATATCCTTGATAATGTTATGGAACAAGGAGAAGGAAGTACTTATGTAGATGGTCCTATTGTTAGCTGGCATAAAACACATAATATTATTGCCAGAAATACGATAACTATGAAAACGGGATCGGTTAACGGACGATTAGGATATATTCAATATTCTGGTGGTGGAGATAAAGGACATAATCGCGCTACTTATGTTCACGAAAATGTATGTAACAGCTGTGGCATGTATATGTATAAAAGTTCTGATGCTGATGTACGCCGTAACAAATTCCTTGGTTATTTTATGGCATTTTCTGAATTCGATAATGCTGTATTAATTGACAACCTGGTTACATACTCTGAAGAACACCCCAAACTAAGATATTGTTGGTCATATCGTTTTAATGATGTTACAGGTTTTGCTAGTGGAAATTACTTAGGAGATACCCTTGAAGATATTCCTTTATCGGAAACGACACCTCATACACTACAGTGTGTGTTAGATGGTTGGTAATGATTTATTTTTAAGTATTGAAAAATTGTACCCCCATTTGAAGCATTGTAAAAGAAAACCAGCTAATGTAATACTGATAAAACTAATTTATATGTTTAGGGTCATATCTAAATATAACGGTTATTATAGTTGATATTGTAAACATGATATTGGTAATTAAAACTTTTGTTGATGACACATATGACAATTCTGAAGATACTCCATAAGCTGTGAGATATAAATCTACATATTGAAAAATTGACAAAGTAGCTACTAAAATTAGTATTCTCATGGCTTTTGATTCACTGGTTTTAATAGTTAGAATGATATACTCAGTTAACAGAATTCCTAATATAAGCGGGACTACAAAACCAAATACACTAAACTTCATCAAGTTCCCTGTTGTTAAAGCAGAAATCAAAATATCTGTTACAGAAAATCCAAATGTTTTGAATATTAAATAAATAAAACACGCACCTGTCACCGCCAAGGCTCTAATTAAAGATTCCACACCAGAACTATAAGAAATTATAAGGCGGTAAATAATATATACTTTTCCAATAATACCGATAATAATAACAAAATTTAAAATAATAAATATTAATTTCTCATTCATTATGATGGTTGATTTTCAAAAAATAGGTTTTTTACTATTAAGATGAATACCCTACACAATACTATTAATTTTTTGTTCCTGTGGCTACCTATTATTTATACAAAAAAAACAAAAAGTGGGTAGTGCAAAACCTATTAGAATTGCTTGATTTTATAAAAATAGATTTATTTAATATCATTCCATATCACACGATCAAGTAAAAAAAGCTCCATATCAATATATGGAGCCTCAGTTTTTATTAAATTAATCAAATTATTACTCTAAGCAAAAACCTCTAGATACATTTGGGGAGTGTTTGCCTACATAAGAGCTATTAACCACCGTTCTGTCTTCTGCTCTAATATGAATGGTATAACCACAAGCAGGTAAACTTGCTGTATCTATTCTCCAGGTTCCTGTAATATAATCTAAATGACTGTCTTGATCATCTATAGAAATCGTCAAACTACCCGAAGATACCGTGGTATCACTTGATGCAATACTCGTTGTTTGAATGGTACCTGCTGGGTTAAAAGGCGCCAAACTTAACCTTACATAATCAAGATGTCTGTCGTTTTTAACTTCAAAGGTACCTTCAATAATCTGTCCTACAGTAAATTTACCACAATTACCACTTCCTGTTGTGATATCTATAGCAACAGTAGGCACGTCTCTATCTACCATAAACTTAACAATATCACTTTGCTGACCTGTATCACTTTCAACATATAACTCATGAATACCACGCTCTGTAGGTTTAAATAATGCTAGAATATCATCATTGACATGTTTTTGAATGATTCCAGTAGGTTTGGGTAAATAATCGTAAAAATCTCCAGTAGGTGATTGCAATACATTGGCATCAGATTCCGTACCTAAAAATGTATTGAATGTGGTAACAACAACATTAAAATTCTTATTGAAAGGTAAAAATGTCCCACCTGGTTCTTTTATCATCATTTTATATTTAGAAACGGGGTTTTGATTTAAAATTTTTCCCGTAACATAAACATTACCATCAAATGGGCTGTAATCGGCGACAATAGAATTTGCCATGCCACTTGGCCCTTTAGCTAAACCTGTTATTTGATTAATAATATCATTATCTACCCCCCCTACGCTTTCTATCCAAGGCTGGTTAACAAAACCTGGGAAGCCCTGTGGCAAAGGTTTGATCTCTGCAGTACAAATTTCCCAATCTCCCCATGTAGCCACATAATTAGGATTATTGGGAGTAGGTGGTGTATTCCATGACAGAATACCTTTTATTTTCACTTTACCTTCTTGGCAATACTTTTTTTGATGTGGTGTTAAATTTATTGGTAAGAAAGCATTATACCAAAGACCATCATTTGGTATTTGATTGATATCAAATACTGTAACAGACGAGGTGCCCATAAATTGCCAACCTGATCCAAAATCCATATAAAAGGCAACATATTCTTTACTTCCATTGCTACACAAATCTCCAGAATACCCCGAAGCTTTTTTAATATGAATGTCGGCATGCAACTCATTAAACTTCCTGTTTAAACCAATGCATTTTAATTCCTCATAACTTGTATTAAATTGTGGGTGTGTTAAGATGTCCAATATATTAGAAAAATCAATTTCAGCAAGCTCAAATTTGTTTTTACTTTTTATAATATCGCTTAAACTAAAATCTGTATCTACATTTTTTAATGCCATAGAAACCAAACGAGCATCATCGACCTCTTTTTTGTATATCTTTTTTAGTTTATCGAGGTTTACCAAAGGATTGATATTACTTAATACAGGTGGTATAATAATTTCAGGAATAATAATATCACCTAAACCAACTGGGTTCTCAAAGAATGGTGGAATTTGTAATTGCGGCCTAGGTGCTATCTGAATTCTTGCTTCTTTTACATTTCCCCATACTGGAACATAATTTGGCGTATTTGCTGGTGGGGCTATATTCCACGATAAAATGGCCCTTACATTAGGTAAAACAGGATCTGAGCTACATTTTTTGACGATTTTAGGCTTTATTTTTAGTTTAAGCCCATAACAAAGCCCTTTATGGTCTTCAATATCGTGTATTTTAAAACTTGTTACACCTACATCTTCCCAATTTCCATTGTTTTCATAATCAACATAAAACCGAACATATTCATAACTACCCGATTGGCAGTGATCACCAAGATATCCAGATTGATTTTTAATATGAACAGTACACCTTAGTTCTTTTGTTTTAGGATGATAACTAACACATTTAACTTCTTCATAAGTAACTGAAGACACTATTTTCTTCACAGGTTTTCCAAATGCCTTAATATCCAAATTACCATAATAATTTAAATTGGATAATAAATTAATTTTGAAACCAGAACGATCATCTAATTTTAATTCTTTTAATTTCATGATATATTTTTTAAATAATTAAGTAATAAAAATCAGAATTATTCTATATCACAAAAAGAGGCGTTACCTCCTATTTATAAGGGATTTAACCTATTAATTTTTCAGTGTTTCCCTTTCTTTTTCCCTCAACCTATTTAAAAAACACAATAATGCAAATAAGTTTGTTTTAAATCTGGAGCAATAATATTTTTTCATATCTTTACGTAAGTAATTACTTATACTCAATTAAATGCTTCCTAAATAACTATCATAATAGCTTGCATGATTGTAGTAACATGCTATTGTCTTAAGGGTATAATTTGTAGCAATCAGTACCTGATATTAAATCTAAAAACAAATATATTATGAGTTATTCTTACAAACCTGTTGTTAGAGCAGTTAGTGGTAATTATTATGGTGCTGCTTTGGTTGGTACATATTCTGTTATTATTGGCTGGACCTTTGATGACAAAAACCTACGCCAAGGACTTCACGGTTTTGGTATTAAACGCATTTCATTGGATCCCGAAACAGAAGAAGTTCTGAGCATTAAATGGTTAGGTGGCCATAAACGCTTTGAAGTCACAGATACAGGAAAGCTTGATGATGTGAGTTGTCTGGAAGCACCTTTTCAAAGGTTTCGTTGGAACGAATACTCGCTTAACCCCAAACGTGCTTACATTTATGAAGTTTATCCGATGCGTGGAACGCCCAAAAAACTGACACGTGATGAAGCCCCGCTAATTTTTAAAATTAGACCATCACAAGAAGTTGAAGATAAACTTGGGATTTATGTCAATCGGGGTGTTACATCATCTATGGCCTATTTAAGTAGATTTAAAAATAGGGCTCCGAAAGAAATTGGAAAAAAAGCCTACCAATGGTTATCTCGTGGTTTAAAAGAATCGTTACTTGATTTTATTGCATCGGCTAAATCGGGTGATACTTTACATTGTATTATTTATGAATTTCATGATAATGAAGTTGCTCAAGCTTTCTTGGCTGCAGAAGCCAAAGGCGTTCATGTAGAAATTATTCATGACGCTAAAGCTGGTAAGCATTCAACAGAAAAAACAGAGAAAGTGATTCACGATAATCATATGTCACACTTAACAATAGCTAGAGATATGGTGAATATAAGTCATAATAAAGTCGTAATACTTTTAAGAAATAATAAGCCGAAAAAGGTATGGACGGCTTCAGCAAATTTTAGTGAGAATGCTTTTAATTTTCAAACCAATGCAGCTATCACAATTGATAATTTGGGTGTAGCAAAAAATTATGAGGCATTTTTTCAAATCTTAAAACCCAACCCAACAAAGAAGGACACTAAAATTGCAAACAGAAAATATATGGATACTATTAATGCAATTCAGGACAGGTATGCAGCAAAAACCTTCTTCTCTCCTATTTCGAAAAAAGATATTTTGATTACTGCTTGCGATTTGATTAAAAATGCTAAATCTATGGTACTAATCAGTGCACCCTTTGGAATGGATAAAAAATTAGTTGAGGCTATGGCAGCTAACGATAATTCCATTATAGAATATGGCATCGTGAATAGCTCAGCAAAAAAGCGAATACAAGGATTAAATCATAATAACACTAGATTTTTCACACCCAATCGCTTAAAAACATACATGGGACGTTCTTGGGATGCCAAAGCATTTGGTGCGCATAAAATTCATACTAAAATTATTATAATTGATCCTTATGGTGACAACCCCAAAGTACTTTTTGGTTCTGCTAACTTCTCTAAGGCATCTTGTTCAGACAATGATGAAAATGCCATGTTAATAGTCAATAACAAACGTTTAGCAGCTATTATGACTGTTGAATTTATGCGTATGTACGATCATTATAAATCACGATATTATATAAAACGTACCGAAGATGAGAATAAGAGAATTAAAGAGAAGAATAAAGAGCGAATTTCACAAGGGAAAGCACCTAAACCTTTAAAGACGATTCCTATGTATCTGTCTGATGATTTTTCATGGAGCAGAACAACTTTTAATCCTACACCCTATAGCCATAAATTTCAGGATAGGATAGCTTTTTCTGGTAATTAATAACGAAGTGATTTAAATTATAAGGTAATTTGTAGAAGTTTTTGTTTTATTAAAAAACCGAGCATAAATATGCTCGGTTTTTCCCTCTAACTAACATGAGTTCAAAACAATTAGGAATATATTTATATAAAAAATAGTCCTTATTTTTCCATGTCAGGTTGAGTATTACGACTTACTTTGACTACACCCAACATAAATCGATTAACTTAAACAAAAATCGAAATTCATAAAACTATTAATTTTTAAAAACCTCTCGATCAAATGTATTTGCTTCCCTCAAAGCAAAGTTCATTTTTAATGTTCAGCTATACCCAAAATGACAATACCAATATTAATAAGATTGTTCAAAAAATAGATTTGTTTTTAAACTCACGGCAATTACAGTTTTTATTATATAAGTTACATTAAACAACTAATAGTAAAACAATTAATAAGTTCCTACTTCAAGTACTTCATGACCATATTTTTTGGAATATGCTTGAATTTCTTCAAAATCATCCTGAGATAATCCTGTTAATTTATTGAAGAACTCAAAAGTTCCTGAAGGAGTGAATGTTCCTATTAAACGCCCTTCTGAAGCACCTGTATTCGTAAATTTGTGAGGCACTCCTCTTGGAATATAAAGAAATGTCCCTGCAGGCGCTTTATATTCGGTTTCATCAACTTGGAATGTAAACTCGCCTTCTACCACATGAAGGCTTTCATCATTTTTATGATGGATGTGCAATGGAGCTCCTTGTCCAGCCGGAACCACCAGTTCAAAATAGTCAAGTAAATCGCCTGTCACATTCTTATCTGTTCGGTAAATGGCATCGAAACCTGTTATTTTTGTTTTTTGACCCTCGTTTGGTTTTAGTAGTCTTGTTTCACTCATAATTTTATTTTTTATATTATTTTGGTTGAATTATTTACAGTGGGAACCTTTTTAAAAGCTCATCAAAACCTCTTTGATAAAATTCTGAAATGGCATCTTCTTTATAATAAAATGTTGCAACCCATTGTACAATACTCGTGCCTCCTTTTAGATCGAATACGCGTAAATCTGAATAATATTTATGAATTGCTTCACCCCATTCGCCAGCATGCCACTTGTAACGGTAGTGAAAATTATCATTGTCCATCATAACCAATTCTTCAATGGCTTTAGGTTGACCTGGAAATGTAAGAAGCCTTCTTAGTTCGCGCGTTTCTGTTTGTTCCTTGATAACCTCAAGTTCTGTAATATCGGGATGCCATTCATGAATCGTGTAGAAACCACCGATAACTTCCCATACTTTTTCTGCAGTAGCTCCAACCTCAACAGATTGTACAACTCTCCAATCTTTGTATCCTTGTTCTTTTTCTGTAATAACTTGTTCCATAATAATTACGTGTTAATGATTTTTAGTATTAAGAATGATTTAAATTCAATGCTTTGCAAAAGGAAATACTTGGCGCAAAAAAATATTCACCACCACGTATCTTAACCAGGTCTCGATAACTAAAATCAATAGAAACTTTTTTTCCATCTATTTGAAGCTGCCATTTTTTTGCTGCTTTATCTGGTTTTGCATTTTGCCATCCAGTAATTGGATCTGTTCCTGTACCCTCATTGAGAAAATTAGGATTGTCAGACCAAGCACATTGCATAACTAAGAATTGCTGTTCTATATCGCTTTGGCATGAGAGAAAAAGTAATCCTGCATCCGTCCATTCGGAAGATGGAGACATCTCTTTAGAACCATAACTTATTCCTCTACGGGCTATTCGATGGTTTCGTTCACTGTGCATAGGAACTTGACTTTTTCTATTGGTATCTCCCCGTGGGTTTGTTTTTCTAATATGAGACTGAAATGGACATCCTAAGCCCTCTATATCTTCATCGTAATTAAAATTATTCAACAAAGATTTGGTATTTTGATTAGAATTTGCCACTAAGGTTCCATCTTTAAACCGTCCAAATGCAAGTGCGCCAGCAAATTCGGAGTCAATTTCTCGTCCAACGGCATCTGAAAGCAAAGATGCAAACTGTTTTGTTTGATCGTTAAAACCCTTTATATTTTGTTGCATCTTACGGTACACAAAATAGGATCCAAAACTATTAACGGCAGACCGACCACCAGGATCATTAACTGCTAGGAGCCCAAAAGGTGCTGACGGATCATAAAGATCTGTGCCTTCTTTTTCTTCCCAGCTTTGAAAATCGGATTTAAAAAATACAGGGTTACTAATACCATCTGCAAATCCAAAATGTTCTATAACCTTTCCTTTTCCGTTTCTTAATGTATAACCTTTTTCAATAGATAAAATAGTGGCTGTTCCTTCTATTTCGGCCTTAATCTTTTCTACAGCTTCGTCTAAATAGTTTTCACTCTTTTTAGATTCTAAACTTTCTCCACCGTAGGCAAGTATTAATAATGCATCAATGTTTTGTTTGAAAGGTTCTTCCCAATTTTCCAGGTGATCATTTAAAGGATTGATTGTACGCTTATGTAGTCCGCCAGGCCCTGTATCATATCTAAATTCAACGTCTTTCATCCCTGCTCTAAAAGCCTTGTCGTCTGGAATATTTTTATCTTCTATGCCAAGTGCCTTAAATCCAGAATAACTTAGCATAAAACCAGTAAACAGGTGTTCGTTTCCTGTTTCCTTAAAATCAAGTGACGTTTGGTGCTGTTCTAAAGCAGACGTTAATCGTGAAGCTATTTTACCTACCCATTCCCTATTACGAACTAAATCAGTGTTGAATTTCAAAAACAAATGACGGGAGTGGGAACGCCCATGACTCTTTAAAATATTGCCTTGAAAATCTTGGAAAACAACAGATAAATCTGAATCATTTATATCTAGCTGCGATTGACTTAATCTAATAGCAGGTCGATTAGTATCTAAGGTGGTATTTTGCTCTTGGTTAATTTTGGTAGATTCTAGTTTCACATCCTAAAAATAGAAAAAAAATCTATTTAACAAAAAAAAAGCTACAATTAATGTAAGATAAAGTTTTAATTTATTGCATTTTATCAAATAAAAACGTCATATAAGCAGTATAAAACCTTAATTAATTCCAGGTTTTTCGTACAATATTGACTTAATGTATTTTATTTCTTCTAAAGTTTCATCTTTATGGTTCGTTTCATAAATACCATAAACTTTGGAGGCTACTTCTCTTTCTGCCGACAACCAAAGTTTGCAAGATCCGAAATAACCAAGAATACTTATGACATAAATAATTGAGTAAACAAATAATGAAAATCAAATTTTTTTAAATCTTTTGAAAATAAATAAAGTGAATGTAAAGCACCCCAAGTAAATCATTATAAAAAAAGTATTTGATTTAATCCTCCGTCAATATTAGTAAGCGTTGGAGAAGCAAAAAATGATATGAATAAAAAAGATATTAAGCTAAATATAGTGATAACGACATTAGGCACATCAATGGTCTTTCTTAAATAGTCATATCCTTTTCAGCCCAGAGAGGAATAAACCCTTTGATACTTCAAGAACAATTTCGGCTGGATCCAAACCTTTAGGTGTAGCATATCCTTTGTCGTCAGTGGTACATAATTTTGTACGGTCATAAAAATGTAAATCTGTTTCTGTAAGTTTAAAAACATCTTTTACTTTTTTTGAGGCAAAAACATTAATTTTAGTTTTCTTAGCCATGATTAATTACTTTAAGACTGTTATTTTTATTAAAATCTCATCTACAAAGAAATTATTCATTGAACTGATAATCAATACCCAATAGAAGGCATATCGCTAACTGTTATATCCATGAAAAACCAAACCTGTACTCTTATTGATATATTTCAAATGCTTTCTCTTAATCCTTATAATATGGTAGTAATTTAATCACTTTATATTGTGATTGTACATTTTGAACGTCAATGGTTTGATTTTTACTACCTATATATGAGGGGATATAGTTTTTAGAATTGTTATAGTGAGAGAACTTCTTTATTGTTTTATTAAACGCTTTTAAGGATTGAACAAATATTAGCTTTTGATACATGGCATTTTTCAATATGTAATTATACCTAAAATCTTGAGGTCTTTTGGAACCTCCATATATTTCAAATTTATAAATACCGCCTTCTTCTAATTCATTTTTATTAGCAAAACTAAAGATCCAATGATAAGAACTATTTCTATATCTATTTTCAAAATCATCTTTTTGAAGTCTGGAAAGTTCATGTTCACTTAATTCTCTCGTATAATCATGAAAGACCGACTTAGATGGGATGGAAGAAAAATACTTTTTTTCAAATTCTTTTTTATGCTTATCAAATTTAGAAAGAATAACAACGTAATAAGGCTGTCCATAAAACGCGACAGAATCTTTAAACGAGGTTGTAGATATGGCTGCTTTTGATTTTAAATACACCCTTGCACTTAGTTTAGAGTTCGGGGTCACTAAAAGTACATCATCACTTAATATCTCAACTGATTTATTTTTAATTATCCTTTTTTTCTTTTTATGCCACGCATCAAAGAGAGCAGTTAGTCTCAATCCTGAACTTACTTTAAGCGACCCTAAATAATCCCAATAATCTGTTGTTAAATTACGTCTGTATTTCTTTAAATCATCTAAACCATACTTTGGGAGGTTATCTGTGGCTATTTTAGCTTTTTCTTTTTGACGCTCTTCGTAATCACGTATTCTTCTATTTGCCCTATAATAATTCTCCTTATATGACTTTAGTGTTTTTCCTTTTTCTGCTATAACTAATGCATAACCAGCCATGGCTATTGCATCTAATATCATATTTTGATTGGCACCATTTTGTTTTCTTGGTGCTAATTTTGTCTTCCAATAGCCCTTACCATCGCATGCGGGACACGTTCCGGTACCTATATCTTCTTTATCACAATATTTACATACACATTTACTACAAAAAACAGGTAATCCATTATCATCAACTCCTTGAGTCGTTTTTCCATGGCAGCTGCTACAAGCCACTTTTCCAACCCCAAAACATAAATAACAGATATTAAAATTATCTTGCGCATGGGCTTGTTTCAATGTAAGTATTACTGATAGCGCCGTGAGAATAACAATCAAGCGCGAGCTACGAGGTTTTTTGTTCATTCTATATTTACTGTCTAAATGATAAAAGTTATCAGCTATATTTTTTAGATCAATATTTGTAAGCTAATAGGCACATTTCAAATATATAGAATTTAACACATAAATTTTTATGGATTTTCATAATTAGTTATAAACAATAGTCGCAATATAAAAATAATACAACATCAAACCTACTTAACTATTCAAAGGGTTTAAAACATTATCCCCCCAAGGAGCTGGGTCTGCATCTTTTTCTAATTTGACATATAGTGTTTCTAGTTTTTCTTTTTCACGCTCTCTTTCTTCTTCGTTTCGGCTACGCATTCTATCGATTATAGCCTGTAGATTACTAGTTATAAAACCCACTTGAGGTTTGTCATTAATATCGTCATAATCTGGCAATTGCCCCGTAGACCTAAATGTTGTTAACACTTCACCTTCCCACATATTGGAATTGACATGAGGAAATCTAAGTAAGTGACGAATGATTGACGACCACCTTATCCCCCTATTGGCATCGCCATTTTGTATTTCTGTTGTTATAATAGTAGCAACGATGGTTGAAGCTATCGTGGCTAGGGCTCTTGCCTCTTCAAACAAAGGTTGCGATTTCGGGGTGTCTTTTGCCATTAGTGAATGGTTACCTACTGTTTCACCCGATGCCCCATTATCTGAGGCTTTATTTAGAATCTCTCTTTTACCACGCCTATCCAGTGCTACACTTCTTTTTATACTAATATCAAAATCCTTTTGTGCCATGGTTAAAAACTGCATAAGGAACCTACCTACACCACCAACAGCTTCAGAAAGCGATGATTGGTATTGCTTGTCCATTTTTAAATCAATCTCAAAGGCTTTTCGAAATGCTTCTTCCGCCTGATCATTTAAATACCCACGTTCTTTAAGCTTTGTAATGCCATCTTCATACTTGCCCGCTTCTAACTGCTCACGGTGTTTTACTTGTCGAGCAGCAAGAACATCTGCATCTTCTACCATTTCTCTTCGGTATTCTTCATTAAAAAGGGCACGCATTAAAACCAGTTCTGATTCGGACACAGGTGTATTAAAAGGTAATTCATCTTGTACTATATTTTCTGGATTCCCAGGTGCATTGGCTCTTTTTATATGCTTATCTATGTCTTCTACAACAAATTCCAAGTTACCAATAGCACCTATCATGGTATGAAACATGTCTTTTTCCCCAAAGCCTCCCGTATATATCAAATCGTAGGCAGGTCGAGAATCTTCTGTACTCGGGTCGGACTTAGACTTAAAAAGTGGATAACGTAATCGTCTGTACAGTTTTCGTAGCCACCTGGTTTTACTACCTACAATATCCCTTATTCTCCTATTTTCTTCGGCATCTTCTGAATAATTATGAGGACTGGAAAAATCATATGCTTTACTATAGCCTCCTTCGCTATCTGGAGGATTATCTATTTTGTAATTACGATAATTATCTAGGGCATGCTCGGCAAACCAGTTTTCAAAGCTTTCTTCAGACATATTAGAGCGCTGTGCTTTTAGCTCATTCCAAAGTCTTAGTTCTACATAATTTGAGTGAAAGAAATAATCTTCGATAGCATGTAAAATATGTCCCATTCTTACCAATACATCATGCCGATTCCTATTTTGTGATGATGCACGCCTTATACGTTTCCAATCATATTCAATCAATATAAGCTCTTCAACTATATATTTTATTTGCTCTTCTAAATAAATGATTAAACCTCTACGGCCTTTTTGGTATCTACGTTTTCGTTGTCTAGCTATTCCAGACTCTGTATAGGGTGGAAAATCTAAATGTTCATGAGGGTAGTATTGTGTATAAAACCTTGATTCTTCATTATGTCCATGCCCCTTAAAAACCCTATCAATTTCTCTAGAAGGCATGGTTGTTCCAACAAACATGTTTGGAAGCATGTCATTTAATTTGGCTCTTTTAGGAATATCATCAGCAAATATAATGTGTGTTACTCCTAAACAGAGTTGTTCAAAAAATTGAGCCAGCTTTCCATACCTCCTATTTTTCGGTGTTGCTTTCCCCATTAAGGCATCCATCCATTGCGTTGCTTTACCTACGCCTATTGCTAAAATTGGAAATAGTAAATATTCTGTTACCAGCAAACTGGAGACGACTAACGCCGATTTTGCCGCACCTCTTTTGTTTTTTTTATCAATAAAATCTATAATGGATGGGATAAGCGCAACACCCGCTAAAACAACATTGGTTCCGATAACATACGGATTTTCTCTAAACGCAGCCCTAGCTTGATTAAACATGGTTTTTTTAGCTGTAAGGTGCGCATATGGGTCTCTAAATTGAGAAATATCAGTCAAAAAATTACCCAATTCCATAAAAGCGTAATCTTCATCTCCTCTAATGTCACGAATCCTTTCCTGGTAATATTTATATATTTCCCCATGCCTTTTTATTTCCCCCATAACTAAATGTGTTTATACCTAAGAAGTTGGTGGTACCATTGAGGTCAAATCACCTGCTCCTCCTTCTGCCCATTTAATTTTGACATGAAAATTTGCTTTATCTGTTCCCTGGGTTACCGCAAAGCGTTCTTGGCCATTTACTGCTTTTATACCAAAGGTTATTTCGAATTCTTGTGGTTTATGATTGGGGTTTATGGCATTTATTTCGGCAGAAGAAATAATGGCAATATCTTTAATGATCCCTATAGAACCAGACAAATTACTTCCTGGGGAAATGCGATCATCTCCTCCAGGACTTATCTCAATCAATACGGCTTCATTATCACTGTAATATTGTTTGTATGTCGACATGTCGTTTCATTTAAAATTAATTAAGGCGCTTCATCTTCTGCTAAATAAATAGGCAATTCATCTGTCGTTGTATCCAGCCATACCAGATTGGTTGGGACTTTCATAAGCCAGGTATCAGGATCATCTTTACTTATTTCTACATCTTTATCCATATCATCAACCGTTATACTTGCTAATTCTTCAACTAGAGAACGATCAAAATGCGTATCGAATGCAAACGGAATGCTACTATCCCAATCATATCTGCCTGTAGCCTGATAAAATAATGTCGCATAATTAAACACGGGATTAACTGGAATTAAAACACGTGCTGCTCCCGATTTTAAAAATTTTTCAAATAAAGGGTCATTATCTTCTATAGCTAGCGTATCCAACCATTTACCCCTACGTCCCCAATAATATGGAAAGAATTCGTAGGTCATATTTTTCCAATCGAACGCCTGTTCAAAAAATTGGATTTTATCACTTTCGTTATAAGTTCTAAAAAACGAGATGTCTGGGTATCCATTGGTTCCTGCAAAAATTCTGTTTAGATCATTAAATCTATAAAATAGCCCTCTGGCACCGTAAATAAACAAAGAGATGCAGCTTTTTTTAAGCTCTTCCCGTTCTACGGCCCTATTAATTACAGGGTTTCGACCTGCGATTTGAACACCGTCCTGAATTTCTGCTGCGGCCAGCTTTTCTTCATAGTCTAGCACTTGTTTTTGAAAAGCACTCATAATAGCATTATAGGTTTCAACCTGCCATTTTTCAAAGGCCTCCTGAGTTAAAGAACAATGCATATCCACATATATAAGCAGATTTTCAACCTTTTTTCCGAAAGCACCAATAGGTAAGTTTTCTGACAAAGATGTTCTACTAAGAGCATCTAGCATAATTTCAAAGTAACCACCTTCATACCCCTGCCAGGAAAATTTCCACTTATGACCGCCATTGTATGTGTAACCATCTGGGATTTTTAAATCATCGAAAGAAATAGACCAAGGTTGATCTTTTTGAAAAGTACGGGCAACAACTTTTGATGAAATAATGTTAGATGGCGGCGGCGGATTCACACCTTGAACATTATATTTTTCAACCTCAGCTAAATAGTTGGTACGGTTTAAACTTTGAGGTGTTATTGTTGGTTTTATGGGCTCTTCTGGAAGTATTAGGTTTTCTAGTTTATATTGCTGCGCATGAATAAAAAATGCAGCGGGTTCTGGTACTGTAAACTCATACATGAGCCGTTTTCCATAATTTACAACTTTAGCCCTATAATATTTATCGACCCATCTGTAAATTCCCGAAATATGTTCATCTCCCTCTGAATTATCAAAACCATGCTCATTTATTTCTTCTGTTTCATGTAACGTACGGCTGGTTCGCTCCTCTCTTGTTTTTTCTATAATTCGAGACAAAGAGCGTTCTGAAATATCTTTAGCGTAATTCACAGCATTTTTATTAGATTCTACTGTAGAATTAGACGAAGCGAATTTGGCATAGGCACTGGCCTCAACAGGGCCATAACTTACAGAAACATCAACACCTGCTTTAAAAGAAGAGTCGGAACGAATTGTTTTTTGTGATTCTTTTTGAAGCTCAAATCGCTCGGTACTTTGTAAATCTTTTAGGTTTTCCTCGCTAAGGTCTGAAGAGGTAAAAATAATATCCTCGTTTTGATTTAATTGTCGGTGTTTTCGATTCCTTTTTTCACTTTTAAGCACATTTTCAATATGAGCAATTTCTCCTGCTCCATAATTTACTAATTTTTGTTTGACCACTTGAAGGTCTCCTATAAATGGTTTAATACGTGAAGCCATCTTATAATGATTTTATTGTTTCGTTAATATCGTCTTCTGAAAGTTTTCTTTTTACCTTGACAAAAGTTTTCCCTCTGGGAATAATTCTCTCTATAGTCATTAATTTTTCCAGTTCTGCATTTCTTTTTGCGAGCTCATTTTCTAATTTCGAAACAATCTCTGGAGATGTCGTTAGCTCTAAATCTATTTTACTTTTGGATAAAACCTTTTTAGTATTCTTTAATTTTATTTCGTCTATTTTTAATAGCCATGGTGCTTGTTCTGAGTTTTTTGATGGTGGTGATGCGAGCAATGATTCCTTTTTTAGATTAGAAGCTTCCAGTGTACCAAAATTTGAAGCATTAAAAACAATTTTATCCGTGGCTGTTTCTTGTGGGCTTTTGGTTTCTGACTTTAAATTTTTAAATTCCTGGTCGACGTATTTTTGATAATCAATCATCGATTGGTTGATAGAATCTATGGAGGTTTGAATACTAGCTAGATTTTTGTCTACATGTTTGGTATCCTTACATTTTAAATCATCTTTTATATGTGTTTTTAATTTAGAAGTAAATATGTCTTCCACTTCTTTTTTCGCATGATTTAACTTCTCTATCTCTTTTCTTTTAACCTGAATGGCTTTTACTCTAGATAAATAGGAACGGTCTGTTTCTTTAGAAGAATCAATTTCTTTGGAATCATCTCGGTCCTTATTGAAAAGCTCCTTTGGGATAATTGGCGTCAGTTTATTATAGCTATTTACCAATTCAATTTTTTCATTTACAATCATTTCCGAATTAATACCTTCCCATAATCTTAAGAGCTTAATCCACCTAACAATGATATCTCTATCCTCTGGAGATTCATTACTTAAAAGATTGGCATAAAAACTATCCCAGACTTGCTCTTTTAGATTTGAAAAATCTTTATCAATAACTTTGACATCCACTCCAATTTCTTTCACTAACTTTTCTTTAAAAGCCTTTAAATCGTTAGCATTATTTAAATTATCAGCACTCTCAATTATTTTTTCAATACGATCCAGATTAGGCGCATAAGCAGCCCATGTGTTTGAATTTTTGAAGTAAATATTTGATGATTGATAGGCTTTTGCCAGCTTTGCTTTTTCTTTGAAGTTATTTGATTTTGAAAGCTTTTCTCTGAGTACTGATCTTATTCCAGTTAAATCATATTTTGGATTAATTTCTGGAACTTTTTGTGGTGGTCGAACAGAAACAAATTTAAAAGTGTTTTCAGTTTTCATAGTGAGTTATTAAAAATGATTATTTTTATATAACTCAAACTTCTTGATATTATAAATAACTATCAACAGGAAAAAACCTAATTCCTAAAGGGGCTTTTTCCCTAATTTTCTGTGAAATCAATTTTAAAAAACCGAAATTTAAGATAATTCTAATCGGAATATTGCTTGCTATTTATTTTGCGAGTTTATCACATGTAATGTCGAAACGGTTTCACCCTCCATGGCTTTATGAAATAGCTTCATGGTATTTCTACTATTAGTAATATCGATAAAACCATCATTATCAATATCCGTCCGCTTTTCTCCAAGAGCAATACAACCATTGAGTTGCCTTGAGAAATTTGCAGCATGAAACTTACATTCACGACGGTTGGGAACATCATATATTTCCCATAAATCTTTTTGAAATTTGGGCGACCATTCTAACTTTAGTTTATAAATCCCCGCAGGGATGCATGATATATTTCTAGCATTATTTAACCAGCCTTTTTCCAGGCTTTGAGATGTAAACAAAATAGTGTTATTTTCATCTATTACAATACATAAGCCTAGGCTTAATTTTCTACCTATGATATCGCGAACAACAAGTACTTTTTTCATTTTTGAAAGGTTCTATACTATTTTAACTACCTAACATATAGCTATATTGTTACCCTCCATGAAAACAACATATATTTTCGACGTAATACACAATAATCCAAACAATTACTCTGTATTTAACGAAAATAATATAAAACCTAAAAGTTTAATTTTTGATCTTATATTATTTTAAAACACCCTGTTTTTTTCGTATCTTATAATGCTACTTTATAAGTATTTAACTTTGTTAAACGCTTAACAACTTTAGTCTCATATCGAGATTTAGAATGACAGATTAAAACTTACTTATTAAAACCTTTTAATCATGAATCCCATACAAATATTAAGCATCATAACCATTGTTTTCCTTTTAGCTGGTATACGAATTGTGTATGAATATAAACGAGCTCCTAAATTCAGGTTTGGTAAATACATAAAGACCTTAAAGCCTGGTTTTAGATGGATTATCCCAATTGTTGAAACTATACAAATTGTAGATATTCGAGTTATAACCATAAATATTGTTTCTCAAGAGGTTATGACCGAAGATAATGTGCCCTGTAGTATCGATGGGGTATTATTTTTTAAAATTAACGACCCTGAACGCGCTGTGTTAGAAGTTGAAGAATATAAATTTGCCATTACCCAATTGGCACAAGCAGCTTTGCGAGACGTTTGCGGTAAAGTAGAATTGGATACTATTTTATCAAAACGGGAAGAGATGGGAAAAAATATAAAAGCCATTGTTGAGATAGAGACCAAAGAATGGGGTATTGACATTAATGATGTAAAAATTAAAGACATTCAACTACCTGAAAACATGAAACGTATGATGGCTAATCAGGCTGAAGCCGAACGTTCTAGACGCGCACGCATCATTTTGGCTTTGGCAGAAGAACAAGCTGCAGGGAAATTACTCGAAGCAGGAAAGCTTATAGATCAATCACCATCTGCCATCAAACTAAGACTTTATCAAACCTTATCGAACATAGCTGCTGAAAAGAATTCGACCATTCTTTTCCCTTTTCCTGAAGAAGTATTGCCAAAAAACAATAAAAAAGCAGATTAATTTTTATTGAGCAGCACTAATTCTTCTATAATTTTTTCAAAAAGAATCGCAACGAAATAATAAGTTTCTTCTTCTTTATTTGGCACTTTCTTAGGCTATCAATATAAAGAGAAAAGTCAAAGCGCTTTGTCTACATCTATTGATTCTAAATCACCAGAATAGCTAATTGGCAATCTAGAATTTCCACTTAGCGTCATTCGTGCCTTTAAATTAGGATATAGCCTTATGAATACTTGAAAGCTTTCTGAATTACTTGTTGCTTGTAATGAGATTGTACAACTATTATCTTTATTTTGAACAACTTCATAATCTTCATAAGTACCATTAAATTGTATAGCACTATCACTACCATTATAAGCGACTTGCATGCGTCTTTCTCCATAATATGGCAAAAAAGATGAAATACTGTCTCCAGATATGGTTAAGAAATTACTATTTCCAATTAAACTAATAGCATTTGGTGTGTTACCTGGTTGTATCAATCCTGAACTAAGCACCTGTTGTACTGCATTTGTAACTTGAGGATATGCCCAATCTGAGTTAATACGAAACGTTTGCTCTTTTACAATTGAACTTAAAGCATCAATCTCAGCTTGAGTTGCTACAGATTTTGCCCCCTTACATGAAAAGAGCATTAGGATACCAATAAAAAAATATAGTAGTTTCATATTAATGGGGGATTAAACAGTCCTAAATTACAAAATAATTGCAGCAAATATTGTACCATATACCTTAAATTCAAACCATTAGCTAATATATCACAAAAAATTAGGCCAAATAACGAATGTTACTCGACCTAATCTGGTGACTGAATTATAAAATAATTGCTAAAAACCAGTCATGTTATTTTGGACTATTTGGACACCTGCTTATACTGGTTCCGTAATAACGATAGGTATTACATTCGTCAATAATAGGTGCTTTACCTTCTTGGAATAATAAAATAATATCGGATCCCCCAAATAAGAAATAACCAAACTCTTCTCCTTTGGCTATTTCCCTTTTTTCTGTTGCAGTCATATGTACACCAGATACCTGACACATCCCCACAGGAACGACACCTACAATCCCCATATTACCATATTCTGGTTTAGTAGCATCAATAGTTATAATTCCTCTAGATTGATTGAATTCATATCCCGTTTCTGGTGGTGCTGGTGAATCTGAATTATCAGGAGCATCAAATTGGTTGTTATCGCTAATGTTAACTTCTAAATAGGTCAATCCATTCACCGCACGACATTCGTCAACAATTCCAGATACTGGTGCATGAAATCTGTGGTATGAATAAGGTCCTAGAAAGTAGTGTACAAACGTACCATTGGCAAACTTGTTGGCATGTGGACTTCCCTCTAATAATTTAGCAATATTGCCAATAACATGAGTCTTCTTTAATACCGTATTTGTAATATTGGAATCGGCATCTATTTTATACATCTTTCTATAGGTACAGTCTGCTGGTGCTACCGCTACTGTATTGTCATTTGGTGCATCTATAGGACGTAAACCAGGGTTAAGTTCTCTTGCAAAAAACTGATTAAAAGTTAACCAACCACTTGGGTTGTTTGGTTTTCCGTTCACTAACGAATCCTCTATTCTATAGTAAGGCGCATATTCTTTAAAAGATTTCCAAATATCATCATTGAAAGATTCTGGTGTATTTAGAAAATCTCCCCACAGATTCGCGTAATCTACCAACCACTGTTTAAAGCCATCAATATTCTGTACTATAGTATCATCATTGGGTCCAACTTTTTGATCGATAAGAAAATAAAAATGGCATAAACGGTCATATACTTCTTGTGAATACCCCGTATCTGGATCTCTCCAACCAGGATTACCACTTTGGTTCGGAATCCAACGACTAAATTTTCTAATATAGCTTATCCATTCATCTACAGTTGTTGGCCAGTCCAACACGTCATATAAAGCTTTGTCTAATTTACTATTAGCATAACTTTCGGCTTTGTTAATAGATGCTACTAACAACTCTGATAGTGTCGGGTTACTTTTTAACCATTTTTCTATGTAGTCGATGGCATTATTAGTACTTGTAAATGAGGTTGTTTTCATAATATAAATTGTTTAATTGGTTAAGTGGTTAAGTGGGTATTAATTTTCGATGATGTATTTGCAATCGCAACTTGGGCTCTCACGCGAACATAAGGACCATTATTGGAATTTACATCAGGGGCAGGGTTTACAACTGTAAATTGCTTTATAGCGCCTTTTTGGAAAATCAGGCACAAACTTGAGCCTCCATAACTAAACGTTCCTAATTCTTCGCCTTTTTTAACATGGTCTCCTACCCCTACTTCTATTTTAATTGACGATATTTCGGTAATCCCAATAGGCATAACCGCTACCAATCCTATTTTTGGATCGTCATGCTTGATGATGATAAGTCCTCTGGTATTTACATTGGCTTCATAACCTTGTGAATAGGTACCAGCTGTTGGATCCCAGCCTTCTACAGGCAATTCACTAAACATATAGCCGTTTATAACGCGTGCCTCAACAATTTCTCCTGTTATGGGAGCTCTCCACCTATGATAGTCATGACCGCTTAAAAATGTTTGTAACACATCGCCTCCTTTAAACATATCTGTGTAAGGCGACCCTCCAAGCATATTTTTTAAGGAATAATTCTGGCTTTTAGTCTCAAAATTATCCGAAAGTTTAACATTTCTAGCCACTCTATAAATGGTACCATCATTGGCCGAAACTATTACGGCATCATTATCAGGGCCATCCAAGGGACGGCATAAAAGAATGATCTGGCGATGAAAATAGTCGTTAAAAGACTTAAATCCCCAATGTACAGGATCTTTAATTTTTGTTTCTTCAGTAACAAACTCGTTTAAATTATTTGCAATTACAGATGCTGGTGATAACCATCCATCTGGCTGTGTTGTCACCACACTCAGAGTTTCAGGGCTATCCAGAAAATCACACCAAGCCTGTAAAATGTTCCTTAAGGAATCATTAAATGCTTGGTTTTTAAAAACAATCCACCCAGATGGCGTTGCCATCATATACACAAACAACCCAGACATTGGAAAAGCCGAATGACTTACTTCTGGTTGAAATTTTGGTGCATTATGCAAGATATAGTTCATCGCTACAAAAAGATCATCCAACGATTTTATACCATATTTTACATCTGGTTCATACTTTTTATGAATTAAAAGTCCTTCTTCAATCATCTTGTTAACCTGACTCTCTAATTCTTTATTGTGAGTCAGCATGGCCTTCATTTCTAAAATTGAAGGAGCCAAGGTATAGTTAGCCCCAGCTGTTTCCTTTTCTTTATAAGAGTGTTCTACAAGGTCGCTTAGCCACTTGCCAATATGGATGATGTCCTTTGGCAAATAACCTGCAATAACACCAAACCGTCTTTGGTATTGTAAGCTGGTTTGTTCAAAATGTTTTGGGTTGTCAAGCTTTACTAAATCTGAAGTTTTCATGTATTTGGTTATTAATTACGAATAAATAAGTTTATACTTAATGATACCAAGTGCCAAAAATGGCATGATTACATTACAATTCATTATTAATTAACTAAATAGGGAGGTCTCGAATATATATAAAAAATCTTACAAAAAAGAAGATTTATCTTATAAAACTGTAATTATTCGATGAATTGCAGTAAAAATTCAAATTAGTATTCTCAAATATACCCTGAACTAGGGCATAAATTTTATGTGGTTGGCTTAGAAGCCAATCCTGTAGTTTTTAAGAATTTGTTGGAGAATAGTTCATACATATCCTTAGATAATAATGACTGTCTTTGTTTAATCCATTTTTTTGCTTGATCTCCATACATGTGTTCTACCAATCCTGGAAATGTCCAATCACTGTTTTTACCCCAATGTAAGGTAAAGGGAATATCATTTTCCTTCAAAACTTCTATCATGCGTTTAGAAAACTTTTTTAGGCTCATGATCTTTCTGGTTTCTTTCCAGAGTACACCATCAATTTCTAACATACAAGTAATTGGAAACTTGGTAAAGGCCATGGTGCCTTGGGATTGTTTAACAAATCGCATGGCAAAGATTCCTGGTATGGGACCTTCTTCTCTTGTTAACTTTCCTAGAAGTTCCATAGCTTTTGGAGCGTCTTTATGATCGACTCCAAAAGAACAGGCAAAAGCTGGCCCTTGGTAAGGGGCATCCCAGAATATTTCCTTCAACATCCCCGTAGTTTTATCATCTACTTTGGGCAAAATGGTATGACGTAAACGTTTTACTAACCACGGAATGCTCTTGGGTAAATTTTCCGCGAGTTTTACAAATAGATAAATAAGATCCCTGTAGAGCGATTCTTTTATTACAGGAAATGGATCGGGATAGGGTTCTTTATACTCCTTTTTGTACATCAACTCTACAACACATTCTGGATCGTTACTATATTGATTGATAAAAATTTTATAATGGTATGGTCTGTTCCCTTTTCCGTTTGAATCTGTTTCCTCGGGAATGGTAAATGAAGCATTTTTAAAATCCATTGTTTTTGCCAGTTCGTAAGCAACACTTTTATCAATTTTTTTCACATAACGCTTCAGTAAAAAAACAGGCTCTGCTTCTATAACAATACCATGAATGAACCCAAAACCTCCTAATCCAACCAAGGCAGCGTTAAATAAATCGTCGTCTCTTATAATCCTGGCATGAAACTTTTTTACAAAGTCATTACTTAAAACTGGTTTGGACGCTCTCTCCAAGTACACTATATCTTCTTTATTTGGGCCAATTATTAGATTGAGTCCAACAACATAATCCTGTACCGATCCCACATCTAAAGCAGCTCCATGTACACCCGTTGAGATGCAACCAGCCAGAGTCTGGCCGTTACTGGCACCACTTGTCTTGAGTGATTTACCATTTTCTGCTAAAATCTCAGACACTTCCTTTATAGTGGTTCCGCATTCAAATAAAAACAGGTTTGATGCATCGTAATTAGAGTTTGAATGGCAGTCACTATTATGAATAGGCATGGAAATATTCATAAAACCATTATAGTGCATTCTATCTTTATGACTGGCAATGTTGTTCATAGACCAAGCCGAGCCATAAGCACGAAATCCGTCTCCATCTGCGTGTGTTTCTTTTATTAAACGTTGGATTTCTTTTGCAGCATCATTATAACGATCCCACTTTTTAGGCATATTACGTTCACCCTCCAACTTAGTCTGATAAAGGATTTTTAATGGAAATGGTCCGTTTTTATGTAACGTATTCCATTCATTTAAAAATTTGCTTTTAGTTGTAGCCATTGCCTAATTTGTTAATTTTTCACATACATACTTAATTTTCACCTTTCGTTTCCTGCCGAATGTGATAGCGCTCAATAAAACGCCTCCAAAAGTATTACGATATTCAATAATGTTTAGTTTTCCCGATTCGCAAGCTTCTTTTTCTTTAATCAAATAAGTAAAATCTTCTGAGCTAACTTTTATACTAATAACTGTATCAAGCTCTACAACAGCCATGCCTCTGTAATAGTCATCTCTTTCTGAAAATGGATCTGGCTGCGGTGCACCATTTACATTACGCAATCTCACGGAATAACAAGCTGTTAAAATGCAGCAACAAAAAGCTATTAGTAAGTATTTAAGTGGTTTCATTTTTAAATAATTTTAATATTAAAAATAGATGCTACTAATCGTTTGGATAAACAATACATATGTTATAGTGTTAAATGTATCAAATACTCAGTTTCTCAAAATACCCTTATTACAGGTAATTTGTTAGATAGAAAGCTGTATTATAATTCTAATAGGGAGAGATTAATCACTTACATAAACGAAGCGATTGGTATAAATATAATAAAAATATTTTAGAACTTTTATTTCGTCATGTAAGATGTGAGTACATTTATACTGCATTGGGTACAAAAAAAACCATCCTGATTAGGATGGTTCTATATGAGAGTGAGTTAAAAACTCTTTATGAAAATCAAATGTTTAATAATAGGTAAAACTCTTATTTAGCATATGAATCTATTTCTTTACCTAATATGATATCTCTTTTAGCAATATACAAGCCCTCTTTTTTATCCAATTTTAAAATTCTATCACTTACCTCCGATCGTTTTACTTTCGAACGCTTATCGTTTAATAACGGGTCGTCATCAAAAAGATATGTTTCAATCTTATACTCAGGCTTTCCTGGTTCTTTAACAATTGGCAATATCTGTTTTAATTCGTTACCGTATATGTACTTTCCAGGAACAAAGGTGTAAAATGTATAATGACCGTCTGCATCTGTTCTAATCCAGCCTCTATGGTGCACATAACGTTTCTTGTTATGCCTCCTTAATTCGAAGTTTCCATTTTCATCGGCTTGATGTATAAAGAGAAGTACATTTTTTGCAGGGGTTACGCCATCACTTTCGTATATAGTCCCAACAATTTTTATTTTATTTTTCTTTGATGCAAAACCTGGTATGGTATCTACATTATTTAATTTTTTTTCTGAATAATCATAAATAGGACTACGCTTTTTATAATCTTCAGGTTTTTCGTCTAAAACACTTGCAGACTCTTGTGCAGTGATCATATGGCAACAGCATATCATGCATACCAAACAAAGATAGGATATTAGATTTTTCATAGGACTAACACTTAAAATTTATATAAAATTAAGGCATTAAATCCGTAAAAAATTAAAAATCATGTGAACTCTTAAATTACACGATGAAATGATTTTGTTGACAAAAATCATCGACAAAACGAACTGTTTTTTTAAAATTATCACATATTTTTCGTAAACAAAAACCTACTGATCAGCTAAATATTAACCTATAAGACATAAATTTTATAATATAAAAATTGCTTCTTCTGGCACATTTATATTTTATATTTCCTTGTCCATATCTAATACTTTTTACTGGTTTAATAGTTATTTAACATATAGTTAATGACTTATTATGAATTTTTCTTAAGAAGTCTAACAGTATATTAACATCGTATTCTGATATTTTTATATAAATTCGCCCAGCGAAAAATAAAAAATAGTGTGTTATTTTTTTAAGTATCGAATGTTTATATGAAATTTCTAGTCTCTCTAACTTTTTTAATCCTATCTGTATTTAGTTTCGGACAGGTTAAGCCTCATACCATCGAATTAATTGATTATTCAGATTTTCCGTTTGCAAAAACAAAAATAAACGTTGAAAATCCAAGTAGTGATCAAACTAATATTAATATCGATTTATTAAGCTTAACAAAAAAACACTGGGATACTACAACCTACAATCCGTATAAAAATGCGAAGATTAATTTTCCTGTGGAAATTAAATTCGACGATAGTACGTATACCTCGCCTATTAGTTTTAAAAAAGTGGTTACATCTCGTTATGGTTGGCGAAGAGGGCGGCCTCACAGGGGTATAGACCTTGACCTTGTTACTGGTGATAGTGTTGTTTCTATGTTTGATGGCGTTGTACGTTTTGCCCATTACAGCAGAGGACATGGAAAAACAGTGATTGTAAGGCATCCTAATGGTCTAGAAACCGTTTATGCGCATTTATCTAAATACGCAGTGAAGGCCAATGATATTGTGGAAAAAGGTGAGCTTTTAGGATATGGAGGTCGTTCTGGTAATGCCCGAGGAAGCCATTTGCACTTGGTTATTAATTACAAAGGTGTGTCTATAAACCCAGAGTATTTGTTCGATTTTAGCGAACAGAACGCTATACGTTCTAAAAATATTTGGGTAACCAAAAACTGGGTACAGCCTGGACTTCATAATTCTAAAAGGCAAACAAAATTGACTGTTTTAAAAACCAAAGAAGAGGCTATAGCTAGTTTAGAAAAACAAAAAAAGGTTTATATTGTTAAACGTGGTGATACACTATCTGGAATTTCATCAAGAAACAATGTATCTATAGCTTCTATATGTAAGTCTAACTATATTAGAAGAACCACGCCAATACGAGTTGGTCAAAAACTAATTCTTGAGTATGTATTTTAAATCTATATCGTTTTAATCCAGTATTCTATCTATTTCAACAAACCAGTCATCAATAGTAGTCTCATTAGTGTTTAAAGCCACACTACCATTACCATAAGGTTGGTATATATTCATATTTGTTACCGAAAAGAAACCAACTGTTGGTGTTAAAGAAGCACTAGCCAAGTGCATAACACCGTTATCTGCCGCAATAAACACCGAAGTGTTTTTAATAATAGCTGCCATTTCGCGAATATCTTTACTGTAAAAATTTGGTGCTTTAAACGAAATTTTTGAAATATTCTCAATAGGTAACATTTCTATAACATTGTAATCAGGATAGACTTTCTCTAAACGTCCGTAAACAGTTTCCCACCAGTCTTCAGAATAACATTTTGCTCCGGTAGCATTCGTATAGATACAAATAGTCTTTTTATCATTTTTAACAATAGCATCTAATATTTTCTTTCCATTGGATAACTCTTCCTCGCTAAGTTTAATATTTAAAACAGGGAGTTCATTATGATTTTTAGGAAATCCTAACTTCTCTAAAAAATGCCTTAAATTATAAATTGGATATTTTGAAATATGTTCATAATCTTTGTAATCAGCCTCAATGGCTTCATCAATATCGCCAAAAACCTTGTAAGTCGCTTTTGCAAATTGAGTTGACAATCTACCCGATGACGAATTTTTATCGCCATTAATTACTAAATCATAACGTTTCTTTTTTAGTTTTAACCAACACCACCCATATTTGAACAAATGGTTAAATGGTTTTTTAGGTAATTGAATAATTTTGTCAATTTGTTCGTAATTTTCAAAAACAGGATGAGCCACGCCACCTTTAACAAACAAATCTATTTTACAATTAGGAAAGGTATTAATAACTTCTTGTACCAAAGGTGTTAACAATAATTGATTCCCCAATCTGTGATTAGGTCTTGAAATAAGTATATTTTTTATTTCAATCTTATTATTTGAAGCTCTCTTGGGAATGGCATATGAGTTGCCTATATTTTTAGTAAGCCCTTTCATTATCTTACGCCTAAAATTGTTAATCTTTCCAGGTACCTTCATCAAATTAAATTAATATAGTTAGATATTTTGTATCAAAAATGCGCAAAATACGAATAAGCCAATAGCTAGCCAAATACATATTTATACAAAATTACAACTACATTTTTATTAAATACTACCTAGCTGAACCGTGCTTCATAAAAATATTTTAACATTAAATGCAACCCTCTATTTATTTTGTTGTCTATAATAGTAGCTTAAAAAATAAAACTATTTTTAAAGCAAATTAGAGCTAGCAAAATAATTGGAGACCAATATATTATACACTCATAAATCACTTGTTGAAAAAAGCAAGTTGGGAGACAGAAATGCGCAGTACAAATTGTATGAGCTATATGTCGACGCTATGTATAATATTAGTATGCGTATGATGCATATTAAAGAAGATGCCGAGGATGTTGTTCAAGACAGTTTTATTGAAGCATTTAATAATTTATCATCTTTTAGGTATGAAAGTACTTTTGGTTCCTGGTTAAAACGTATTGTCATTAATAAAAGTATCAACCAATTAAAAAAGAAAAAAATCCCGGTGGTACCAATAGAAAATCAAATGTATCATATAAAGGAAGACACAGAAGATGTATCTCCAGAAATTGATATCAAAAATATAGTTAAAGGCATCAGGTTATTACCTCCTGGTTATCAGCAAATAATAAACCTATATTTAATTGAAGGTTATGACCATATAGAGATTTCAGAAATATTAGAGATTAGCCCCTCCACTTCTAAATCGCAGTATCACAGGGCAAAGAAAAAATTAATTGAAATTGTAAAGACATTATAAATGGATAATTTCGAAAAATATATAAAAGACAACAAAGCACTTTTTGACGTACATAAAGCAGACAAAAGTAAACTTTGGGCAAATATTGAATCTGGATTAAATAAACCGGAATCTAAAACTAAGACCATTAAATTATGGAGCCATCCTATCTTAAAAGTTGCTGCCACTGTAGTTGTAGCCTTAGGTTTGTTTTCGCTAATTAATATATTTATAGTTGGTCAAGCAAATAAAAACACTCAAAACTATGCAGCTTTACAAGAGCTAAACGATATTGATTCCCATTATAAAGGTTTAGTCGCTTATCAAGTAAAACTGGTAAATAAAAGCACACAATTATCATCTGAAGAGAAAAAAGAGTTTTTATCCTTTATGGACGAATTAGATATTGAATATGGATTATTGAAAATTGAGCTTCAAAAAAATGTAGATAGCGAACGAATTTTAGAAGCCATTGTAATTAATTACAAAAAGAGAATTGAATTAATAGAGAACTTATTAGAACAAATTAATAGTTCTAAAAAATTGGACAATGATGATGTATATACTTTATAAAAAAATAATTCCAATCGTTTTATTACTACTAAGCTTTTCGATGTATTCGCAAGAAGTTTTAACAAAAACTATTGAAGAAATATACGAAATGACCAATGCTGGGGAACTACAATTAGATAATAAATATGGCAACGTAACTATTAACGGTTGGGAGGAAAATGATATTTCCATAAAAATAAATGTTAAAGTAACCAATAAGAAAAAAGAAAATGCAAGAAATCTTTTAAACCGTATTGTTGCCAATATTAAAGCAGTAGACGACTATGTTAGCATTACCTCGGAAATTTTAGAAAAGAATACCAGCCTTTTTTCTAAATATTTTAATAAAGTAAACCCTTTTGAATTTGATAAAAGCAATGTTGAAATAAACTATACTATTTATTTACCAACTAATGCCGAAATTAATATCACAAATAAGTTTGGTGATATCATCATTGATAATTGGACAGGACGCTTAAAAGCGAATATAGAACATGGGGATTTGTGGATTAACGAAGCTATTAGTAATGCCAGAATAGCCATGAAGTTTGGTAAACTAAGAAGTCAATCTATTGCATATGGAACCGTTAGTTTAAAAAATGGCGCCTTAGACATCCAATCATCTAATAAGTTACTATTAAAAACCAGCGGGACAAAAATTGAAATTGATCATGTTAAAGACTTAGAAATTATTTCAAGCAAAGATGAAATATTTATCCAAAAGACTGAAAAAATTCAAGGTGAGCTAAATTTTTCTAATGCTGAAATAGAAACAGTGGAAGAAAAAATTAACCTTAAAATGAAAGTAGCCGAACTACGCATTGCTAAAATTAACAAACCCGATGCTTTTGTTTCCATAAATCAAGAATCATCAGATATTAATATTAGCATTACCGATTTGTCTTTTATGTTCAATGCGACCTTGGAACAAGGTTTGCTGAGGCTCCCAAAAACATTTTATAATATAGAAAACAAAATGATAGACAAAAGTAAAAGAATACGAGAGATAAGTGGTGCTTACGGAAAATCCACTTCTGGTATTTTCTCTTTTAAAGGGAAAAAAGGCGTTATTGTCTTAAACGAATAAAATTACTGATTGAAAAAAAATTAAAAAAAAACATTTTGAGATGCAACCAATCGCAAACTGCAATGTCTATAAATATAAACCTAAATTAATAACCATGAAACGCATCAGTGCTTTCCTTTTATTGCTAATACTTCATAACTTACAAAACAACCTAAATGCCCAGGAAGAAGATTATATTGAATTTAACGATCGTAAAAACACAGTGCATGGTGTTTATTTAGGCTTGGGATTTGGTTATGGAACTATTGATAAAGCTGAAACCTATACATCTAGCTTTAAAGTGGCTTATGTTGCCAATCAACAATTCGAAATTGGCCTTATTCTGGCAGGGCTATATTCGGATATAAATAGGCTTGGCCTAGACAATAACAATAGAGATTTGGCAAGTGTTTATGGTGGCTTGCATATAGAACCTATATTGTTTAGTAAATCTAAAATCAACCTATCATTTCCCTTACTTATTGGTGGTGGTGGTGTAGCACTAATTGATGATGATGTTGAAGACCCTGTTATAGATGATAATGACTGGAAGCATGTTTTTGTTGCTGAACCCGGTGTAAATGTACTTTATAATATAAATAGATACATACAATTAGAAGCTGGAGTAAAATACAGATTATCCAGTAGAGTAAGTTTGCAACCTGAATACTCATTAAAGAGAATAAATGGTTTTTCTGGAGGTTTTGGCATTAAAATAGGCGTATTCAACATGGGAAGAAACCGTTATAAAAAAAATATAGATGATGAATAAGAAAAAAACAAATGGCATGAATTCACAATATGTGCATACTAAAAACAACAAAGTATATCTAAAAATTGACCATGAGATTAATGAATGGTATCCTATTAATTTTCAATGGATTCCTGTAATAGAACTTAATAAAAATATGAACCAGTAGTATCAATTCAGCATCAATCAATCAATCAATCAATCAATCAATCAATCAATCACAATGAAAACGAACAGATCATATTTAGCATTAGTGCTATTAAGCCTTATTTTATCATCATGTAGTGATGACCTCCTTACAAAGGCAAAAGAACGCGTAACATCTAGGGATGTAGATATTACCAATTACTCTTCTGTAGAAGTATCTAACGATTTTATAGCTTATATCACATTTTCTGATACAGAAGAATCCATTAAAATAGAAGCAAATGATAATTTGCATGACCATATTATCGCTACTAAAAAAAACAATGAGCTCCTGATACGCCTTAAAAACAATCTAAAAATTAAAGGTAAACGAACATTAAATGTCTACATTACTACAAAATCTATTAAAAGCTTTACTGCGGTTGATGATTCTCAAATTTATTTAGAAAACACTTTAGCCGAAGATCATGCGAAAATAAAAGTAACTGCCGATAGTTTTTTTACTGGTAGAGTTGATGTTGATTACTTGGAGCTTACAGCTGCTGCTGATGCTCATGTAGATTTATTGGGCTCTGTAAATACTTTAAATGCAAATCTTTCAGCAGATACAAAACTTTCGGGTTACGATCTAAAAATTGAAGATCTAAAAATGAAAATGTCGTCAGATTGTCAAGCCAGCGTAACGGTAACAAAAACCATAGATATCGATGCCATAGCAGACTGCACATTACGTTACAAAGGTAATGCGATGATTATCCGTGAAAACTTAAAAGCCGATTCTAAGGTTATTAAAGTCAAATAAAACATATTATTTTACCCGTTGTTCATTAAAAGTGAAATCTATTAATATGGTTTTTGGCTGGTAGGTTCTAGCTCTTAACAAATTTTGGGTTAATGCTTTAAGAACCGACACGTTTTTTGGTTTATAGATTTCAAAATGTGCAACGGGTTATTTTTGTTTTCCCTTATACAAGATATTCAAAACTAACCCTCCAATAATTAGTGCAATACCTAATAAACTCCAAAAGGTATAAACTTCACTAAAAATGAAAACACCAAGCAAAACAGTATAAATTACTTCCAAATATTTAAGCGGAGCCACTTGGTTTGTCTTAGCTATTTGAAAAGCTTTTGTCATAAATAACTGTCCAAAATACCCAAAAACTCCCAATCCAAATAATAGCAACCATTCAATACTCTTTGGAGTTATCCAGTTATTTATAGACAACACCCCGCCTACTATCGTTGAAATAATCATGAAATAATTAACAATGACTACTGGATGGTCATCTTTACCGATCTTACTAATGGTTATATAAACCAATCCACTAAAAATGGCAGAGATAAAAGCTAATAATAAGCCATAACCATTTAGCTCGGCATCAAAACCCTTTAAAATCAAAACACCTGCAAATGCCATTGCAAAAAAGAACCATTGCCATAACTTAATCTTTTCTCGCAACAGGAAAATAGCAAAAATAGCTGCAAAAATGGGAGCCATATATCGTAATGAAACGGCAGTCCCTATAGGTAAATATTTGGTAGACATAAAAAAGAAAGTCATCGAGGTAACTCCAACAAATCCCCTTATAACCAAAAGCCTTTTTTTATTTCCTACAAATGGGATTTTATTTTTAAGTAGAAAAGTAAATGTAAAAACGAGAGAACTTATCGATCTAAAAAACACAATTTGATAAGCATTAATATGCAATAAATGTTTCACAGTAGCATTCATACATGCAAATGCCAATGTACTAATAAGCATAAATTTTATAGCACGCTTAACTTCCAATGGTTTTGGTTTTTATCCTTTTGCGGGATGTAATAAAAAAAACGCCTGTTAAAAGAATGCATGCAGCTACGATGGTTCGAGTTGTGATAACTTCATCTAGAACATACCAACCCAGTATGATAGCTACAATAGGATTTACATAAGCAGATGTAGAAGCTTTCTCTGTAGAAACCATTTTAAGTAAATAATTAAATGCCGTAAAAGCGATTACACCTCCAAATACAATTAAAAGAATTAAAGCCCCTTGTGCATTTTGGCTCCAATTAGTGGGTGACACCCAATTTTCATTTAAAAGCAAGCTTATCAATATTAAAAGCACACCTGCAATACTCATTTGATAGGCTGTACTAACAAAAAAATTTGAGGGTAAATCTGCCTTGGCAACAAATACACTAGCATAACTCCAAGATAAAACACAGGTAAACGCCATGAACATGCCAAGTAACGTCTCATCATTGGTAATTAGTTCTTTCTGGCTTACTAAAAGATACATTCCAATAAGCCCTAACGCCACGCCTATTAAAGATTTTAATTGCATCTTTTTGCCATCTATAAGCCGCATTAATAATAATACAAAAAGTGGTTGGGTAGAAGCTTCAAGAGCAGCAAAACCACTATCTAAATATTTTAAGGCCCAAATAAAAACACCATTACCATATACTAGAAATAAAAAACCTGCTATAGTACAATTAATAAATTGCTTTTTGCTAATTGACAATCTAAGTTTCATAAACTTAGCTATCACAAATATAATAGCGCCAGCAATGAGAAAACGAATAGCAGCCACAAAAAATGGTGGTATTTCCGTTACTGCTATTTTATTGAGAAGGTAGGTTGATCCCCAAATAACATAAATAGCAAAGAATGCTGATATAATAAGAATCGTTTTTCGCGATATACTCATTTATGTTTGTAATATCGAAATAATAGAGGAGACCATACTACAATTATAAAAAGTTTAAAAAGATGTATTAAATCTTTTTTACTCGAACCGCGTTCATACCCTTTTGACCGCGTTCTAACTCGTAAGTTACTTTGTCGTTTTCTTCAATAGGTTCAAGTACCCCACTAACATGTACGAAGTATTTTTCCTGATTTACGCTATCGATTATAAAACCAAAACCTTTAGAATGATCGAAGAATGAAACCTTGCCTTCTTTGTTTGCTGGTTCTTCTTCCTCTCGGTCTTCTTTCTTAGGAATTCCCAACTCAATACTCTCAGCTTCAATTTTCTCACGTAATGCTGGATCTGGAGGCGTGTCTGTTAGGTTGCCATTAAAATCTACATAAGCAAATTGGATACCTTGAGGGTTTTCCTTAGCTTCAGCTCTGCGAGCTTCCTTTCTTTTTTGTTTTTCTTCTCTTTTCTTTAATCGTTTTTTTTCTTTTTCAATTTTGTTAAAAGTAACTTGAGATTTTGCCATAGTTTATAATACTGCGCTTGTTTAATGTGAATAGTTGCAAACAAAGATACGCCTTATTTTAAGGATGTTATAATAATTTGGAAGTTAAATAATATAAAAACACTCTAATCTTCTGGCGGATATCCATGAATAGCTTCAAAAACGGTATCAAAATTTGAACGTAAATAAGCATTTAGCTTTTTTCTGTAATCACCTTTTAACCATTCTACAAAATTATAAGTACTCTTACTTATACACTTAGTATAGCGTTGTATTCTAAAATCAATATCATCACCCAACATTTTTGCCAATCCTAAGGCATCATAGACATCTTCACTGTTTTCAATACAGATTTTTGCATGTTGTTCTATGGAGCGCTCTAAAACAACTTTTGAGGATTCACCACTTCTAATGGATTCGATGTAGGTTCTTTGTATATCGAAATAAACTTCTTTAGACTTAGAGAACTCCTTACGCAATTCGTCTGGCATTTCATATCTAAAATTACTTTCTAGTTCTTCATCACTTAAAATAGCATCTAAATAGTAATTTGGCGATTTAAAAATACGTTGCCAGTCTAAATTGTCTCCCCAAGGGCCAAATCGATGAAAATTATTTCCTAAGTCAATGACACTAAATGAATTCTTATCTTTTAAAATACGAGAACCACGACCTATCATTTGATAGTAAAGTGTCAATGATTTGGTTGCTCTGTTTAAAATGATGCTCTCAACCGTTGGTTCGTCAAACCCTGTAGTTAAAATACTTACCGAAGTTAAAATGGCATCTGGCGTCTTTTTAAACCATTGCAAGATAAGTGCACGTTCTTTTTTAGTGTTTGTATTATCTAAATGAGCAATAGGATATCCTGCCCTTCTAAAAGTATCGTAAACATGCAGCGAGGTATTAATTCCATTATTGAAAATCAATGTTTTTTTACCTTTAGATCGTTCTTCATAAGCCTGTAACAGCTTACTAAGCATGTCATTATCAGTATATAAGTCCTCAGAAGATTTTACCGTATAATCTCCATTGGCACCAACTACCAAAGATGTTAAGCCTACATTGTAAGAAAACATTTCAGCACGGGCTAAAAATCCGTTTTCTATCAAAGACTCTATGCTTTCCCCAACAATTAACTCATCGTAATTATCGGTCATTGGCAATTCTATACTAGAACTTAAAGGTGTTGCTGTAACTCCTAAGATAAACGACTGGCTAAAAAATTTAAAAAGCTTGGTAAAAGAATTATAATGGGCTTCATCAATAATTACCAATCCAATATCCGAAATATCCAATTTGTCATCTTGCAATCTATTATTTAAGGTTTCAACCATAGCTACAAAACAGCTATATTCGGCTTGATCACTTAAATCGGCTTTACTATCAACCACTTTATTGTTTACTCCAAACTCTGTAAGGACGTTAGATGTCTGCCTACACAATTCGATACGGTGGGTCATTACCAGTACTTTCTTTTTATGGGTTTTAAGATATTGCCTAACAATTTCAGAAAAAATAACTGTTTTCCCCCCTCCTGTTGGTAATTGATATAATAAGTGATAATCATGAGGCGATTCATCAAAACTCTTAAAAATTTTATCGATAGCCCCTTTTTGGTAGCTATACAAGTCTTTTCCAGCTTTTCTTTCTTCTAATTCTGTTATTGAAACGGACATCCCTATAATTTTATGACGTGCAAAAATAACACCTTTGTAGGGTTTATCAAGAATGTTTATTACGAAAATTGCAAATGATTATTTTTCATCACTGATAATGAATAAGTTAAGAAACAGATTAAACTTATTTCCTTTTATTGGGTCTTAATTAAGAATAAATAGTATAATTCCCAAGAACTAAAAACTTAATATTTATGATTCGCTATATGTTTATTTACTCATTTTTATTGGTGTTTTTTTCCTGTAGCAACTCTATAGAAGTCGTTGATAATAATGAAGAAACCCAAGAAACTCCTCAAAATACAACGCCAAATATTCTCCTTATCATTGCAGACGATATGGGTCTCGATGCCACTCCAGGCTATAATATAGGGAGTGTGAAACCTAACATGCCTCATTTACAAAGTTTGATGAATTCGGGAATAAAATTTACAAACCTATGGTCCAATCCAACCTGCTCTCCAACAAGAGCTACTATTTTAACAGGAAAATATGGATTTAGAACAGGTGTTCTTGATGCAAGTGATATATTGTCTACCTCTGAAACTTCTTTGCAAAGTTATATTGATGTTAATACTAACACATTATATAATCATGCCGTTATTGGTAAATGGCACCTATCAAACAATGAGAACCATCCAAACATTATGGGGATAAACCATTTTGCAGGTCTTATAGGTGGTGGTGTTCCATCGTACTGGAATTGGAACCTGACCACAAATGGCACTACTACCAAATCAACGACATACACAACAACTAAATTTACCGATTTGGCTATTAATTGGGTAGCAGAGCAAACGACACCCTGGTTTTTATGGCTGGCTTACAATGCGCCGCATACACCTTTTCACCTACCTCCTAACGATTTACACTCTCAAGGGGCACTGCCATCAGATCAGGCTAGTATAGACAATAACCCACTACCCTATTATATGGCTACACTCGAAGCACTGGATAGCGAAATGGGTAGGCTAATCAATTCAATGTCAAAGGAAGTACTAGATAATACAGTTATTATCTTTATTGGAGATAACGGGACTCCTAATCAAGTGGTACAAGAGCATCCATCAACAAGAGCTAAAGGAAGTATATATCAAGGAGGAGTTAATGTCCCTATGATTATTTCTGGAAAAAATGTGACACGCATTAATGAAACCGAAAGCGCTCTTATAAATACTACCGATTTATTTGCGACCATAGCCAATATTGCTGGAGCATCTGTAACAGAAATTAACGACAGTAAAAGCTTTAAAGGTTTACTCACTAACCCTGATGCCAATAAAAGAACTTATGTTTATACCGAAAATAAAGATTTTACCATTAGAAATACCACACATAAATACATTTATTTTGATAATGGCTCTGAAGCTTTATTTAATTTAAATAATAACCCATTAGAAAACCCCAACCTTCTAAATCCAAATCAATTACCTTTGAATAGTAGTGATAGTGCGATGAAAGATGCGTTAGCAACTAAATTATCTGAGATCAGAAATTGATACTTTATTCATTTGAAATAAAATTTTCACACGAGTTTGTAACAAAATTCATTTTTTTTCTTCTAACTAAATATCAGTATATTAATACGATAATTTGTTTTTAAAATAACAATTCTATAATCCATATCAATCAAATGAAAACGACTATTTTAAAACTAAGCAGTGCATTAATATTCTTTTTATGTACAATAGCTCAAACGAATGCCCAAGACATTGTTGGTTCTTGGAAAGGAAAACTATCTGTTCAAGGAACAGAAATACCCCTACTATTTGATATTAAAAGTGAGGATGACGGTTACATATCGACCATGGATAGTCCGTCACAAGGTGCTACAGGCATACCAATGGACGAAACGCTGTATGTAAACGATACCCTGACCATTAAATTTAAACAAGCAGGAATCAAATATGTGGCTTCATTAAAAGAAAACACATTGTCTGGTACATTTTATCAAGGTGGTCAGGAATTTCATTTGGTATTGTCTAAAACCAAGAAGACCCTACCCGGGAACACGGCGCTTCCTACCTCTGATGAAGATTTAGAAAAACTAGCCAATTGGAACCCCACTAATTACAAATATGCTGTTGAAGATTATTTTGCAAGACCAAAAGCCAGGTCTTTTAGTTTTTCACCAAATGGTACCTACCTATCATATCGAGAAAAAGATGAAAACACAAAGAATCATGTGTACGTAAAAAATCTTGAAACTAATGAGATCACCAGGGTTATTGAAGAAAAAGACGAATTAATTCGTGGCTTTGGTTGGGCCAATGAAGGCAGACTCGTTTATGTCATGGATAAGGGAGGTAATGAAGATTACCATTTGTTTGCGGTAAATATCGATGGTAGCAACGCTAAAGAACTAACCCCTTTTGAAGGTGTGAAAGTGAATATTTTAGAAGGCCTTAAAGAGGATAAAGATCATATGATTATTTCAATGAATCAAAACAACCCTCAAATATTCGAACCTTATAAAATCAATATAGAAACGGGAGTCTTAGAACAATTATACAAAAATGAAGATGCCGCTAATCCTATTAATAGTTACGTGTTTGATAAAGATGGGAACTTACGTGGTTTTTCTAAACTACGTGATGGTGTAAACATTGACTTATATTATACCGTAGACGGAGAAAATTATGAAATAAAGAAACAATTAAGCTGGAAAGACAACTTTAACATCTCTTCGTTTAATTATGCCTCCAGCAATCCTCATGAAGCCTACATCACATCTAATTTAGACAGCGATAAGGCTCAAATTTATTTATACGACCTCAAAGAAGATAAAACTATTAAAAAACTTTTTTCTAATGACGATTATGATGTTTCTGGATTAGGTTTATCGAGACATAGAAACTATGAATTAGATTATTTTTATTACGAAGGCGAAAAAAGGCATATTATACCAGTAAGCGATTATTACAAAAAGCTACATAATAAAATCATCACTAAATTTCCTGGATATAACTATTCAATCCCAGATGTTACCGATGACGAAAGCAAATATTTGATCTTCCTTCAAAGTGATAAATTATATGGTACTTATTATTCATACGATGCCAAAAAGGATACATTTAAATTACTTTATAACCTCATGCCTAATCTTATTGAAAAAGATATGGCAGAAATGCGCCCCATTAAATTTAAGAGTAGAGATGGTATAACTATTCATGGCTACATTACGTTACCTAAGGAAGCTCTTGATGGCAAAAAAGTACCTGTTATTGTAAACCCTCACGGTGGACCGCAAGGTATAAGAGATTCTTGGCGCTTTAACCCAGAGGCCCAATTGTTTGCCAGTCGCGGTTATGCTACACTACAAGTGAATTTTAGAATTTCTGGAGGTTACGGAAAAGAGTTTTTGAAATCAGGATTCAAAGAAATAGGAAGAAAAGCTATGGACGATGTTGAAGATGGTCTGCAGTACGTCATAGATCAAGGCTGGGTAGATAAAGATAATGCGGCTATTTATGGTGGTAGCCACGGTGGATATGCCGTATTGCGCGGACTGACAAAAACGCCAGATTTATATGCCTGTGGGGTTGATTATGTAGGGGTATCCAACTTATTTACTTTCATGAAAACAATTCCACCTTATTGGAAACCTTATTTAAAAATCATTAAAGAAATATGGTACGATGAGGATATTCCAGAAGAAAAAACCATTATGGAAGAAGTTTCTCCTGTATACCAAATAGATAAAATTAAAAAACCGCTTTTTGTCATTCAGGGTGCTAACGATCCAAGAGTTAATATAGACGAATCTGATCAAATTGTAAGTGCTTTGCGAGCTAAAGGCTTTGAAGTGCCTTATATGGTTAAGTATGATGAAGGGCATGGTTTTGCTAAAGAAGAAAATAGTATTGCGCTTTACAAAGCCATGATGGGCTTTTATGCTAAGCATTTAAAAAAGAAAATTGAACAGCCTTTAAAAGATTAATATTTGAAGATACCGTTATTTCCCGATAACATCATCAAATTCAATTTGAAGTCTAACTATAACTTTTATAAAAATTTTATAGTTAGACTTTTCTCTTTTAATACTGATTGACTTGGTTTGAATAGTTCTGATTTATAGAAAGTGCATTTACCACAATCTTTAATTTATCAAATAGTTACAAACAGGTCTTAATTCTTGATTCTTACTACAAAATAGTCTCGTATCTTCAATCGGATATTTACAAGAATAATTTATACATTTACACCCTCATTATTAGCGACTCTAAATATGCAAATCAACGACAAATCTGAAACAACAAACTATCAAGCTTCCAACAACAGATATGATGCTATGACCTATAAAAGGTCTGGAAAAAGCGGCGTTCTTTTACCAGCAATCTCATTAGGGTTATGGCATAACTTTGGCTTTGTTGATAATATACAAAATGGCAGAGACATTATTAGATGTGCATTCGATTTAGGTATTACACATTTAGACCTAGCCAATAACTATGGCCCTCCGTATGGATCTGCCGAAGAAAATTTTGGAACGATTTTGAGAAAAGACTTTAAGCCATATAGAGACGAATTATTTATTGCTACCAAGGCTGGTTACGATATGTGGCCTGGACCGTATGGCAATTGGGGGTCGAGAAAGTATTTAATTTCAAGCCTAGATCAAAGCTTAAAACGTATGGGCTTAGATTATGTTGATGTTTTTTATCACCATAGACCAGACCCAGAAACACCGTTAGAGGAAACTATGGGAGCATTGGCAGATATTGTACGCCAGGGAAAAGCACTCTATGTAGGAATTTCTAATTATCAACCCGAAGAAACCCAAAAAGCTGCTAAAATTCTTAAAAACTTGAATGTACCTTTTATTTTACACCAAGCACGTTATTCTATGTTCGACCGTTGGGTTGAAAAAGGGCTTTTAAATACTTTGGAACAAAACGGTGTAGGCTGTATTGCTTTTTCACCACTGGCACAAGGCATGCTAACCGAAAAGTATTTAAAGGGAATTCCAGAAGGTTCCAGAGCTGCAAAAGACCTCACCTATTTAAATGTAGATACCGTGAATAGCAATATTGAAAAAATTCAACATTTAAATGCTATTGCTCAGGAACGTGGACAAAAATTATCGCAGATGGCCATTGCCTGGATTTTAAGACAGCCGCAAGTGGCTTCTGTTTTAATAGGAGCCAGTTCTCCTGGTCAATTAAAAGAAAACATAAAAGCTGTAGATAATTTAAGTTTTTCTGAAGAGGAATTAACGTTGATTGACAAAATAGTATTTTAAATTTAGTCTATAAATACTAATTTAATGATAGAAAATGAATCTATTCAATTATTAGAAACAAAGGCCCAAGATCTTCCTCAGATTATCGAAATAGAAAAAAAGTACGTACAATTTGTTGGACAATATAATTTGGCTCAACATAAAAAAGTGACAACCAATCAGAATGAAAAACACCTCTCTGTTTTTAATAAATCTGACAACGCCCTTATTGGCTATGTGATACTTGCAGGTATATTGAATAAAAATCGTGTTATTGAATTTAGAAGAATAGCATTGCTAAAAAGAGGTTTAGGTTACGGTAAACCGATTGTTAAATTAATAAAGGAAATTTGCTTTAAACAATACAAAGCCAACAAAGTATGGCTGGATGTTTACACGGATAACGAAAGAGCTATTAGACTATATGTTAAAGAAGGTTTTGTAAAAGAAAAAAGGGTAAAACAACCAAATAAAAACGGGCGTTCAGTTTACATGATGTCCATAACAAAATAGTAAACATTACTCCTTTACAACAATAATAGTAGCTTTAACACCTGTAGCTAGATTCCAACGATTAGAAGAAATCAGACTTCCCTTATCATCAACAACTCTAAATTCGGCTGTATTAGGGCCTGATTCTCCTTGATTTAGAGCCAAGAAATCTATCTTGTTAAAACCTGGCTGTAAATCGAGTTTAAAACCTTTAAAACCACCTGTTAAAAATACCCTGGCGTGAATGATATCATCATTTACCAAAACTTGAATCACATCACCATCAACATAGCCATGATCTCGATATACAACATTCACAAACTTGGCCTTGCTTTTATAATCACCAAAATATTGATCCGTAGTACTACCATTTTTCATTTCTAATTCTTCCTCACTTAGCTTCAAGTGATCTAAGCTTTTATTAATTCGCTTATCGTAAAGTTCCCCTGGGTTACCGAATTCTTCTTCGGGAAACATAGAAAACTGCTTTTTAGGCATATTAAGGTTGGTAGATGTACGAGGTGTATTGATGTTATTAATATTTCTATTATTATTTATTGGTTTTGATGGTAATAAAGGGTTAGCATCAATAGAATCTTTGCTTTTCACTGCAGGAATAGCAATAGATTTATTCTTCGCATCAATCTGAGCATAAGTAGATAGCGAAAAAAGGAGTCCTATAAAAAATGAAAAATAAAGTCTCATTTGTTTTATTATTCCATTAAACCAATGTTCATAATATATTTCAAAGATATTTTTTTATCTGAAAACATATAAACTCTTACTTAATATTTTGTATTCATTTAACACAATAACCATTCCTAAAATGTTTAATGAGTCTAAAAAAGTAGTTATTTCTTACCATAATCCTACAAAAATTGTTAAAATATGCTAATTTATTACTTTGTTATGCATAGTACTGTAACATTTTCGATTTTTGGTCGTCTATCTAGTATAAATCAATTAAAAAACAACAATTATGAGAACATTAAACAACAATCAATTAAGCGGAACTTTAACAGGTACTAAAAGTAATCATTGGAATAAAAAGAGACGTTATAGATAAATTCGTTTCATTTTAAAAAACATCAATCAATCAATCAATCAATCAAAATTAGAAATCATGAGAACATTAAACAGCAATCAATTGAGTAGCACATTAAGCAACACCAAAAGCTACAGTTGGAATTGTAAAAGACGTTACAGATAAGTAGCGTCTTTTAAAACAAACCTTTCATCAATCAACCCAACTGAACTCGTTTCAGTATCAAAACAATCAAATTATGAAATCAGCAACAAAAATATCGAGATACTTAAATAGTATCACTCAAAAAAACTTATTTACAGATAGTGTCATCCCAAAACATTATAATTCACATGATGATGTTTGGAAACGCCTAAAACATTATGCGTATTAAAAAGGGATGTAATTAAATTACATCCCTTTTTTGAAAAACTATAAATAGCAGTGGAATATCATGAATTATTACATCGTAAACTTACCATACAATCGTCCAATAAATAACTTTATTAGACGATTCTTCTAAGATAATTCCATTTGAAAACCCATGAAAATTACCTTCTAATAATGTTTTATCTTTCAAAAACTCTCCTTTTTTATGATTAAATACTACATATTTTCCATCACTGATTTTATCCTTTAATTCATTGAAATCATCAGTAATATTAGGAACGGGAAAACTCTGCTTAGAACAGTGTATTTCTTTTTTAACTATTGGAATATAGACATTACAGGTATCTTTGATTTTAGACTCGAAAAAATTCTCTGTCCTAATTTTTTTAAGTATTTTACTAAAATCATTAACATTATGTTCATACTGTATAAATACACCACAATAGTTAGATGCATAAATTGATTCTGGAAATATTATATTTTGAGATAAGCTATTTCTAATTATTGTATTACTTAAGGGTAACAAATCAAATACTTCTGAAAATGTAGTTTCCTTAAATCTATCTATCATTAACTGTTTATGTGACTTATCCGTAGTGCAACTTAAAGCCAGTAATAAAATTAAGCCTAAATATCTGATAATTTGAATTTTAAAAGTGGTTCATTATAATTTTTCTAACCAATAAATATAACTGAATTACTCCCCTCTTCATCTACAGCCCCTTATGTTTATTGATTTCCCATGATTAAACATAACTATTATGCTAAGTGTAAAACTTCGTATCTATTACTCCTAAGTACTAACATACAAAAAAGTTATTCTATTTCTAAAGTAGTTTCTTAACTTATTTTAATTTACTTGATAGAGAGGCTTCGAAGTTGCAAACCAAGGCCATAAGAAACTCCTCTATTTAAGTTCTTTATTTCAGAAATACTCAAGATAAGTCAAAGTCTAAGTAAGTGATAAATCTTTTTAAAAATCAAAAAAACATTTATAAAAAACTAAACAGAACTCTATACTGAGACCTTATGGTATCGTTTTTGTGATTTTCTTAACATATTAACATTTAAATCTATAATTATGAGACAATCAAAACTAATGCCTGAAGTAAATGCAGGATCTATGGCAGATATCGCATTTTTATTACTTATCTTTTTTCTTGTAACGGCAACCATATCTTCAGACGAGGGTATCAATAGAGTACTTCCTAAAGAATGTCCACCCGGGACTATTTGCGATGCCAAAATAGCAGAACGTAATATACTTCGCATTATGGTAAATAATGACGATGAAATTATGATAGAAAATAATGTTGTGGCTATTTCTGAATTAAAAGAGATCACCAAAAACTTTTTGGACAATAATGGTGATGGTACTTGTAATTACTGTCATGGCTTAAAAAGCCCAAAAGCATCTGATAATCCCGAAAAAGCAGTAGTGTCTTTACAAAATGGTAGACATACCTCTTATAAACAATTTGTTGCTGTACAAAATGAACTCACAAAAGCATATTACGAACTAAGAAATACCTATAGTGTAAATGTCCTTAAAAAACCCTCAGACAAACTATCAAAAGAAGAGCTAAAACAAGTAAAAGCTGCCTACCCTTTTATACTTTCGGAAGCAGAAACTAAATGATATAATAAAAGTAATATATCATTTAGTTATAAATTGAAAAAAGCATTTTTAGAACTAAAAGATCATATGTTTATTGGCTATCTGAAAAGTAAAGCATATTGGCCCTTCGACTACGCTCAGTTTCGACAAGTGTCATACTAAGCGTAGTCGAAGTACTCAATCTGACAAATCAAATGATAATGATTTCACGATCAGTCTTTTCTTATTTAGCGACCACTATAAAAATCCAACCTTATGCGATCTGTGGCTTTTTCTTTAAAATACGTTCATAAATTTTACTACCAATAAATTGGGCTTTATCTCCCAAACTACGTTGAATACGTAAGTTCTCGTTCCACTTTATCATACGTTCGCTTCTTGCGAAAGAACCTACTTTCAACTGTCCTGCATTTGTAGCCACTGCTAAGTGAGAAATAAAAGCATCTTCTGTTTCTCCAGATCGAGCAGAAACTACCGGTAACCAACCTGCTTCTTGTGTTACTCTTATGGCTTCGAGGGTTTCTGTTACCGTACCTATTTGATTCAATTTTATCAATACCGAATTAGCCAAACCTGCCTCAATTCCTTGTTTTATACGTTCTATATTTGTCGTAAAAAGGTCATCCCCAATAATCTGAACCTTATCACCACAAACCTTATTAAAACGCTTCCAGCTCTCAAAATCGGTGTCTGCAAAAGGATCTTCAATAGATATGATTGGGTATTTGTCACACCAGTCAATCATTAAATCACAAAACGCCTCAGGGCTAAACGATTCGTTAGTCAGTTTAAAATGATATTTTTCGCCATCAAAAAGATCGCTAGCTGCAATATCTAAAGAAATAGCGACGTCTTTGCCTGCTACATAACCAGCTTTTTCAACAGCTTCTAAGAATACCTCAAAAGGTTCCTCATTGGTAAGGTAATCAGGCCACCAACCACCTTCATCGGCTATACCGACACATTTACCACGTGCCTTCATAACTTCCCCAGCAGCATGATAAATATTATGTGTCATCTCTAGGGTTTCCTCATAAGTTTTAGCACCAACGGCTATAACCAAATAGTCTTGAATGTCTATTGCCCAAGCAGCATGAGCCCCTCCTCCTAAAATTTGAATTTCATTAAGAGGAATTAAGGTTCCTTTTCCTTCACCTAAATATTCGTACAAAGGAATTCCTTTTTCATTTGCTGCTGCATTAGCAACTGCCATTGAGACTCCAAGAATAGCATTAGCGCCTAAGTTTGATTTATTTACTGTGCCGTCTAAGGCAATCATTTTTCGATCTATCTGCTCCATATCGAAAACCGAAGTTCCTTTTAGTGCATCAGAGAGTATTGTTTTTACATTGTTAATGGCTTTAAAAACTGATTTACCCCTAAAACGAGAACTATCATTATCCCTCAACTCCAAGGCTTCAAACTGACCTGTAGAAGCTCCAGATGGTACCAATCCATATCCCTGAGTACCACTAGCTAACGTTACTTCAACTTCAAGTGTTGGAAATCCTCTGGAATCATATATTTGATAAGCATCTATATCTTTAATTTTCATAATACTATTGTGTTATATTTTAACCATTTATTTTTAAAGCATTCAAAACTATTATTAGCGGAAGGTAACTCTTGATATACAAAATCCCTGATTATTTTTTTCTGAGAAGCATTTAAATACTCTACTGGGGATTTACCATCAACCCTTGCTAGCATTAACATAAGAAGCAAGTGGATTAGCTGTTTTTCAAAACCCTCATTTACAAGTATTTTTGCTTCTTTCTTATAACTTATCCAAACTTCTTTTGCCAACTGCATAAGCATCTCTATATCTTCAGATAAATAAAGGGATTTCAAAACGAAGTGATTTAATAAAAACGCGACATCGAATACAGGGTCTCCATACCATGCCACCTCACAATCTAACACCACCAAACGATTGGGACTTACTAAAATATTTTTAGGACTAAAATCGCCATGAACCAAACATATCTTTTGCTCACTTAACCTAACGGCTTCCTTTTGAAAATATGATGCTAATTCTGGGTGCCTTTCTCCAGTTTTAAGTAAATATGGATCTATACGTAGCTCATGAAAATTAGCCAGTGTATCAAAATCCTTTGCCACTCCTCGATCTCCTGCAGATTTAAAATGAATAGCTCCCAATAGCTCGCCAGCCTTTTTTGCAAATGCTACATCATAATTTTTATTGAGGAGTTGTTCCTTCCAGTTTTTTAAACCATTTTCCAGCATTTCCATACAAAAAAAATGATGTTTACTATCACTGTAAATGATAGCAGGAACCGAATCAAAGAAAAATGTCGCTACATACTTTAGGTAGCGTTGTTCAATTTCATTTCTTTTTACATCTGCAAACCAATCGTCTTCAACTTTTAATTTTTCTAAAGCACGTTTTAATACAAAACGTTTTTTTCCGTCATCTATTAAAAGTATTTCGCAAGACACGCCTCCACTTAGGGGTACGATATCCACTTTGGTAGTCGTCAATACGTCCTGTTCTACCAAATACGCTATTAATTTAGCTATTTCCATTAGTTAAATCGTAACAGGTTCTGCGATAGAGAGAGCACGTGTATAATCAAACAATGTTTGCACACTATTAACACCACCTCCATTACCGCTTCCATTGACACCTCCATAAGGAAGTCCATAGGCAAATACATTGTGGGCATTTATCCAACTATTACCAGAAACCATAGATTTAGCAACACGTTCTGCACGTTTTTTATCGGAAGTCCAGACACTATTAGCAAGACCATAATCCAGACTGTTTACTTGGCGAATGGCATCGGCCTCATCAATAAACGATGTTATGTAAGCTACTGGCCCAAATATTTCTTCTTTGAAGCAAATATTATGTTCATCTCCTCTTAATAATGTTGGAGCCACATAGTACCCTTTATCAAAATTAGCATCTTTAATACGCGCACCACCACAAATCACTTCAGCGCCTTCTTTCACACCTTTATCTATATAATCCAGAATCGTATTCAACTGCTTACTGCTAACGACAGGCCCCATTTCATTTTCCTCAATCATCCCTGGGCCTATTTTAGTTTTTTCTAACTCTTTTTTCACTTTTTCAACAAAGCTATCCATCACTTTTTCGTGAATGATCCACCGGGTAGCAGTACAACAAACTTGACCTGTATTTAAGGTAATAGCTCCTGCCAGACCTACGGCTGCAGAATCCAAATCGGCATCATCAAAAACAACAGCAGCTCCTTTACCTCCAAGTTCTAATTTTGAAGGTTTTAGGTTAAACCCACATGCCTGTCCGATTATTTTTCCAACTCTAGATGATCCTGTAAAGGACACACATTTCACTTTTGGGTGCGATGTTAAAACTTCCCCAGCTTCTGGTCCATCTGCAGGTATAATATTTAAAACGCCATCTGGAATTCCAGCTTCTTTTGCCAACAAACCAAGATACAGGGTACTTAAGGGTGTAACTTCTGCTGGCTTTACCACTACTGTATTACCAGCAGCTAACGCAGGTCCAATACCCCACATACATAAAGTAAGAGGGAAATTCCATGGAAAAATAAAAGCCACCACTCCAAAAGGCAAACGAACAGATTTACTTTCAACACCATCAATCGATAATGTTTTCTCAAAAGTCTCTTTTTGAATTAAATTAGCATAATAACGTAATGACTCAACACCAAATGGCACATCAAACCCTCTAGCATTATTAACCACCTTTCCTACATCTAGTGCTTCCAATTGTGCCAATTCTTCAGCATCTCTTTCGCACAAATCTGCAAATTTATTTATAATAGCGGCGCGTTTCTCTGGGCTTACATTTTTCCATTCAGCAAAGGCTTTATCTGCTGTTTCAATGGCACTTTTAGTATCATTGGCATCAGCTTTACTTACGTTGGCGAGTAATGATTGATCCGAAGGATTTTCAACGTTAATGATCTTATCTTCAGAATTTTTCATCCATGCACCTCCAATAAAAAGAGGAATGGGGTCTTGACTAAGAAACTGTTTTACTTTAGCTGTGTACGATACCATGACTTATATTGATTTAGTTATACTATATTGATAAGTTATTCTTGAAAAATATCAGATACTGATTTACAATAACTTGACGTGCATGTCAACAAAATTATTAACAAATTATAAAGATTATAAATCTTATATATTTCTATTTATGTACTATATTGTCTTTTTAGTGTAAATTATTTTTCTTAGGAATTCCATAAGTGATCGAAACCTTTTTCTTGCCCCAATTTCTTGCTGCTTTGACATCTGTTCCCATATAAATGTCGATGCGTTTTTTCCAACGGGCATTCATTTTGTCCTTGACCAAATAAATACTATCGCAACCTTCAATTTTGACAGGTGTATTATGTTTTAACCCTAATTTTAATAAATCTCGAGATACAGCAATACATTTCATTCCAGGCTTTAAACTATCTCCAAAAGCTCCAATACTTGGGCTAGAATCTGTTTGATATGCTAATGAATTGTAGGCAGATGCAGTAACACTTATGGTTTTCCATTCGTAAATATCCTTATCTTCTTCTTTTCCTTTGCAATAAGAGCAGGTTTCTTTGCAGTAAAAGCAGGTCAAAATGATAATTAATATGAAGTATTTATTTTTCAGCATAACATGTAAATAGTAAAAACCGATTATAAAATGCTTAACTAGTGGTTTTTTCTAAAGCCGTAAAACAACTGCTTAAAGAAGTTTTTAGGCATTTTTATATCACCAGAATATCCCAAGGTCAAATTCCCACTAGTTTCTGGGATATAATTTGTTTTAAAAATATAATCCCAAAGACTTAAACTAATTCCAAAATTAACACCATAACTCCGTTTTTTTGGTAAAGCATATGCATGATGATACAAATGCATAACGGGATTGTTGAATATATATTTGAAAGGTCCGTATGTAAGCTTGATATTGGCGTGATTGAAATGCCCAATAGCTATGGCTATAAAGTGCACAATAAAGGCTTGCTCTGGCTCAAAACCACCCAGTAACATAACAGCAAATATTTTAAGGGGCTTATAGAAGATGTTTTCCATCCAATGATAACGTAAATGAGCAGCAAATCCCATCTCTTTAACAGAGTGATGCACTTTATGAAAACGCCATAAAAAATTAAATCTATGTAATAAAACATGTGTAAACCATTGCATAAAATCTGATACTAAAAAGAATATCAGTAATTGTTGCCATATAGGTAAATCTTTCATATTTACTAGGGAGACCGATGTCATAGTAATTCCCAAACTCAAAAAAACCTGTTCTAGGATAGCATAAAACCCGCTTATAATAATAGTAAAAACAAAGAAATTGAAAAACATATAAACGGTATCTGTCCAAAAACCTTTCCTAAAAATAGCTTGTTCTTTTCGCCAAGGAAGTACTATTTCTAACCCCCAAACAGCTATAGATATAAAAACTAATCCCCAGAAATAATTAGTATACCAAGGCACCTTAAAAAGTATAGAATCGATAGTCCAATCTACAGTTCCCAAAAATTTATTTACAAATATATCTATAAGCGTTTCCATGCTTGGTTTCTAATATTCCAAAAGCATTTTAAGTGCTGCTTCAAACTTATCTTTTGGCAGATATTGTGTCTCTAATTGACTTGCAAACGGTATAGGCGTTTCCATACTGGCTACACGTTTCACTGGGGCGTCAAGAGCTTCAAAGCAATGTTCCATAATGAGTGCAGAAATATCGCTGGCAATACCACCAAACAAAGAATCCTCTTGCAAAATGATAGCTTTCCCAGTTTTTCTAACAGATTTATACAGTGTTTCTGCATCTAAAGGCTGAAGTGATCTTAAATCTATGACGTCTGCTGAAATTTCTGGATTCCGTTCCAAGGTCTCTAAAGCCCAATGAACAGCTGCTCCATAGCTAATAATTGTAACATCGTTACCCTTACTAAGTACAGATGCTTTGCCTAAAGGCAATGTATAATAATCGTTTGGAACTTCCTGTCGAATACTTCGGTACAACCCTTTATGCTCAAAAAATAAAACAGGATTAGGGTCATTAATAGCAGTAGCCAATAGTCCTTTAGCATCATAAGGAAAAGCTGGATAAATCACTTTTAAACCTGGTGTTTTTGTAAACCAAGCTTCGTTTGTTTGCGAATGAAAAGGCCCTGCAGCTACACCACCACCACATGGCATTCTAATAACAACATCGGCCTGTTGTGCCCACCTATAATGAGACTTAGCCAAGTAATTAACAACTGGATTAAACCCAGAAGTTACAAAATCGGCAAACTGCATCTCTACAACACTTTTCATACCTGCTATAGACAATCCCATGGCCGTTTCAACAATTGCAGATTCGCAAATGGGCGTATTCCGTACACGTTCTTTTCCAAACTGGGCAACAAAACCATCAGTTATTTTAAACACACCACCATATTCAGCTATATCTTGCCCCATAATTATTAAATCGTTATGGCGCTCCATACTTTGCCTTAAACCATTGGAAATAGCATCAATAAAACGAATATTATCAGACTCACCGCTACCCAAAACACTATTATAATCAAACATTTTATAAACATCATCCAATTCTTTTACTTCATCTGGAATTATGATTTCTTCCTTAAAAGCAACATCTAAGTGTTTGTTAATTTCTGTTACAATCCCCTCCCTTATCGCAGTACTTTCATCATCATTTAAAAAGCCATGATCCTTTAAGAATGTTTCATAATTTAAAACTGGATCCTTAACAGCCCAGGTATCCATAAGCGCTTGCGGAACATATTTAACACCACTAGCCTCCTCATGCCCACGCATTCTAAATGTTTTGAATTCCAGTAAAATGGGTCTTGGATTCTCCCTAATGCTTTGTGCTAATTCACTAACTTTTTTATAAACTTCAATGATATTATTCCCTTCAATAATATGCGACTCCATACCATACCCCAAGCCTCTATCCGCAATATTTGCACAATTATATTGTTCGTTTGTAGGTGTAGACAATCCGTAGCCATTATTTTCAACACAAAATAAAACTGGCAACTGCCATACTGAAGCCACGTTTAAGGCTTCATGAAAATCACCTTCGCTTGTCCCTCCTTCTCCCGTAAAAACAGCTGTGACATTATTTTTATTTTTCAATTTAGAAGCTAAAGCAATACCATCAGCAACACCCAACTGAGGGCCTAAATGAGAAATCATACCAACTATCTTATATTCCTGCGTTCCAAAATGAAAAGATCGATCCCTACCTTTTGTAAAACCTGAAGCCTTTCCCTGCCATTGTGCAAATAGCCTATATAATGGAATCTCTCGGGTAGTAAACACCCCTAGATTTCTATGCATGGGTAATATATATTCGTCTGCATTTAATGCCATGGTAACTCCCACAGCAATGGCCTCTTGTCCAATACCTGAAAACCATTTACTTATTTTTCCCTGACGCAATAGAATAAGCATCTTCTCCTCTATCAGTCTTGGCTTTAAAACATTTTTATATAATTGTATTAATTTCTCTTTGTCTAGGTTTTCGACATGATATTCTATAATAACCGATGTGGATTCTTTAGTCATGAATTGAATATATTGCTTTATCAAATATACCATAAAAAGGCAAAAAGAATATAAAAGTTATATAAAACACAGTGCTCTAAACTTTACAATGTTTTTGTACATTTGTAATACATCCATAATAAATAATAACGCATGACTAGCATACCGAGTGTAGATTTAAATGATTTTATTTCTAACGACCCTAATAAAAAACAACAATTTGTTGATGCTATAGGAAAAGCTTATGAAGACATTGGCTTTGTTGCTTTAAGAGGTCATTTTTTAAATGATACCTTGGTTGAAAACTTATATAAAGAAGTTAAACGTTTTTTTAGTTTACCAACTGCAACCAAACAAAGCTATGAAATTCCAGGAATAGGTGGCCAAAGAGGCTATGTGTCTTTTGGAAAAGAAAGCGCCAAAGGTAAAAAAGAAGGCGATTTAAAAGAGTTTTGGCATTTTGGACAATATGTTGAAAACAATCCTAAACTTGAAGCAGAATACCCTAAAAATGTTATTGTTAGTGAACTTCCAGAGTTTAACACTATAGGGAAGGAAACATATAAAATGCTGGAAAAAACAGCTAAGTATGTACTGCGTGCGTTGGCATTGCATTTAGACATTGAAGAAACCTACTTTGATGAGTTCATTCATAATGGTAATTCTATTTTAAGACCTATACATTACCCACCTATTACAGAAGAACCCAAGGAAGCTGTTCGCGCTGCTGCGCATGGAGATATTAACCTGATAACTCTATTAATGGGAGCACAGGGTCGCGGTTTACAGGTACAAAACCATGAAGGTGAATGGATTGATGCCATTGCGCAACCAGACGAACTTATGATTAACGTTGGCGATATGCTTTCCAGGCACACTAATAATAAATTGAAATCTACGATACATCGTGTCATAAACCCACCTAAAGAACTTTGGGGAACATCGCGCTACTCCATTCCATTTTTTATGCATCCTATAAGTGACATGAAATTGGATGTATTGGAAAGTTGTATCGATGATGATAATCCTAAAGCATTCGATAATATTACTGCTGGCGAATTTTTAAATGAACGATTAATAGAATTAGGATTAATAAAGAAATAGATAGCCATGTTCATTTAACAGTAGACTGTCAATAAAACCGCAGAGCAAATACTGCCAACTGAACACTGCTAACCGAATATTAAAAGATGGATTTACAAGACCAATTGAAAAACCTGTTTCCAGATCACGTTCAAACAGAATCTGCTGAAAGCGATAGTGAGACACCCAAAATATGGATGCAGGACGATCCTATTATTTGCAAATACGAAAAACGCAAAGGGAAACCTATCACCATATTAGAAGGTTACACAGGTGCTAATAAAGATTTTAAAGCTTTGGCTAAAGAAATTAAAACGACCTTAAGTGTTGGCGGTAGTTTTAAAGATGATAAAATTATCATTCAAGGTGATTATCGTGATAAAATAATGGACATGCTCCAAGAAAAAGGTTTTAATGTAAAACGTGTTGGAGGATAATTTATGAGCAAGCGAATACTTCATATTACCAATGGAGACGTTTTAACGAACTATCTGGATGAACTGGATTTTGTTGGAGAAAAACTTACCTGGAAGGAAATGCTTTGCGAAGGCCCAACTGTTGTAGAGATTAACTCGGACAAGTTTTTAGATCTTAGAAAATCATTTTTTAATACATTTTATGATATTGATTTAGATACAGAAATAATAAAGCTCGAGTTAAACAAATTGGATGCCTATAAAGAATATACTGAAATTATTTTGTGGTTCGAATATGATTTATTTTGTCATATCAACATGATTGCTGTCATCAATCTTATCATGCAAAAGCAAATAGACCTTCCTATTTCTTTAGTTTGTAGTGGCAGGATTAAAGGCAGCAAAATATTGAAAGGTTTGTCAGAACTCACTGCTGAGCAACTCATAGATCATTACAAAAACAGCGTAAAACTTACTCCTGAAGATTTAGAATTAGCTAAAACCATCTGGGGTATTTACTGTGGTAAGGACCATAATTTGTTAAAACCATACATTACAACAGTATCATCTTTTAAATATTTAAGTAATTGTTTAAAAGCACACTTAGAACGTTTTCCAGACTCAAAACACGGCTTAAATGTATTGGAAAAAAACATTTTGGAAATTGTTAAAAACAATACCATAAAATCTGAACACCATCTGTTAGGTTATGTACTTAATTATCAAGGGTATTATGGCTTTGGAGATATTCAAATATCCAGAATTATAGAAAAACTTCGTGCATTTTTCACAAATGACGAACAACAAATTATTCTAAACAGGAAAGGGCATGAAGCTTTGTTAGGTCGACATAATGTTGCCACTGAGATTGATAACAATATGGTATATGGAGGGCTTAAAAAATTTGATTTTCAATTTAATAAAAAGCAAAATAAGCTTATAAAAACTGTATTAAATGCCCATTAAAGAATCTGAATTAATATTAAATCCAGACGGTAGTGTTTATCATCTCAATTTAAAACCTGAAAACATTTCTGATACCATTATTTTTGTTGGTGATCAAAACCGTGTTGAGAAAGTATCAAAACATTTTGATAGTATTGAATTTTCTACTCAAAAACGCGAATTTAAAACTCATACAGGCCACTACAAAGGTAAGCGTATCACTGTAATTTCTACGGGTATAGGTCCAGATAACATCGATATTGTTCTAAACGAATTAGATGCTCTTTTTAATATCGATTTAACCACCAAAGTTCCAAAACAAACCATTACAAGCCTCAATATTATAAGAATAGGTACTTCTGGTTCGTTACAAAAAGATATTCCTATAGATTCATTTCTTCTAAGTACTTTTGGGTTAGACCTTAATGGTATGCTACATGCCTACCAAATTGATACTATTAATACTCCTGATATTGAAGAAGCTTTCATAAAGCATACAAATTGGCATCAAAATAAAGCTAAGCCCATCATAATTAAAAACAGTGATGTCCTTGAAAAACAATTTGAAAGCAACAAAACCCATAAAGGACTAACTGCCACTGCTGGTGGTTTTTATGGACCGCAAGGCCGTGTTTTACGATTGCCTGTTCAAGATCCAGATTTAAACAATAAAATGGATACTTTTAATTTTAATGGTATCCGTGTAACTAATTTGGAGATGGAAACATCTGCTATTTATGGCTTAGCTAAGTTATTGGGGCATCATGCCCTATCTCTAAATGCCATAATTGCGAATAGAGCTTCTGGAACTTTTAGTAAAAACCCTGCTGAGGTTATAGAAAATCTTATAAAATATACACTCGATAAAATTGCTGATTAACAGATAGATTTAATGAAGAAAGTAAATATTGGTGGCGTACCAGAGCATTTTAACCTAGCTTGGTACTTAACACTAAAAAATGGAGATTATAAAAAAGAGCATATTAATTTGCGCTGGCACGATTACGCTGGTGGCACAGGTGCCATGTGTAAAGCACTTCGAAACAAAGAGATTGACATAGCTGTTATTCTTACCGAAGGGATTATAAAAGACATTATAGCAGGCAACCCCAGTAAGATTGTACAGACTTTCGTAGATACGCCTTTAATTTGGGGGATACATGTAGCCCATAGTTCATCTTATAAAACGATAGAAGATTTAAAAGGAACTAAAGCTGCCATAAGCCGATATGGTTCTGGTTCCCATTTAATGGCTTATATAAATGCTGAAAATAATGAATGGGATTTGGAAAAAGATCTCGATTTTGAAATTATAAAAAATCTAGAAGGTGCTGTAGACGGATTAACTTCTGGAAAGGCAGATTATTTTTTATGGGAAAAATTCACTACTAAACCACTGGTTGATGATGGTGTCTTTAGGCATATAGGTAATTGCCCTTCACCTTGGCCTTGCTTCGTCATTGCTGTTCGAGAGGATTTTATTGAATCGAACAAAGCGGATTTAAAAACGATTTTAGAGATTATCAATAATACGACTACTGAATTTAAAGAGATTCCGAGTATAGACAAAACAATTGCTAACAGGTACAAGCAGCAACTTGAAGATGTACAGGATTGGTTAAATATTACAGAATGGTCTCAAAGCTTAATTGACAAGCAAACTATTATGACAGTACAAAAGCAATTACATATGCTAAACATTATACCTGAGATTGTAGATTACAAGAAACTAACCTGTAAACTATAATAGTTATTTTCACGCTACCGCCTTGTGGATAAGCCCCTTTAATGCCTAACAAAATGTTAATAAACAATAAAGTTTTGTTAAGATAGTTTATTTTTGACCGAATAATAAACCAAAAAAATGAAAAAAATACTTTTTTTAGCACTTGCAATAGCCACAATTGCTTGTGAAAACGCCCCCAAAGATTATGCAACTTTATCCGGTAAAATCACTAATAAAAATAGCGATTCCTTAGTCGTTAGAACACGAACATATTCGAAAACCATTAAAGTTAGTGATGATGGTACATTTAGCGATACTTTAAAAATAGAATCTGGGGTTTATAATTTTTTTGACGGAAAGGAGATGGCCTTCATGTTCCTTAAAAACGGAGTTGATATTCATTTAACTATGGATGCACAGAAAATTAATGAAAGTATTAAATATACAGGTACTGGTGCAGAAACAAGTAGTTATATAGCAAAAAAATCTTTATTACAAAAAAGTCTGTTTACACCAGATTTATTAGATTTAGAAGAAGATGCATTTAAAGCTAAAGTTAATGAAATAGAAAATAAACTAAGTGAGCTTTTAGAAAACAGCAAAAATATAGACTCGACACTTTATGCAAGTGAAATAGCTGGTTTAGAAAAACTTAATGAAGAGTTTTCTGCTGCTTATACTCAGAAAAAAAAGAAAGCTGTTAAATTTACCGATTTTGAGGGCAAGCCTTCACCTGAGTTTGTTAACTACGAAAATCATAAAGGAGGCACAACATCATTGTCAGATTTAAAAGGCAAATATGTTTATATTGATGTATGGGCTACCTGGTGCGGCCCCTGCAAAAGAGAAATTCCTGCTCTTAAAAAAGTTGAAAAACAATACCATGGTAAAAACATCCAGTTTGTTAGTATTTCAATAGATGATGAAACATTGCATGATGCTTGGAGAAAAATGGTTACAGATAAGGAATTGGGTGGTATCCAGCTATTAGCAGATAATAATTTTAAATCAAAATTTGTTCAAGATTATAACATTCAAGGTATTCCTCGTTTTATTCTTATAGACCCAGCTGGCAATGTTGTTGATGCTAATGCTCCAAGACCATCCAGTCCAAAGCTAGTCGAATTATTTAAGTCTTTAAATATTTAAAAGACACAATATCTAATAAAGTAAAAAGAGGCTGCCTGAAAAGTAAAATGTAAGTCATATTGAGCCTGTCGAAATATTTTTAACTTACTGATAATCAATATCGATTTCGACAAGCTCAACCTGACAAATTAAACTATAATGACTTTTCAGACAGTCTCTTTTTTTAGTAAATAGAATTTAACATAAGTAATCTACTCCTAATAATCAATGAAGGGTAGCTCAAAATATTTTCAGCTATACAACCCTACCCTACCATTCATCATGACAATAAGTTTCCGAGTTCGTTAGGACAGTTTCAAGCTCTTCGTTAGAATCTACTATAATTTCGTCTCCATTCAATGCTACTAAAGTTATCGGGTATTCTATTGTTACATATGCACTATCCAAATTTATAATTAATTCATTATCGTCTGTTATAGTTACAGGTATAATTTCATCGGTTTGGAGATTAATTTTATTGATCACAAATGGGTATTTGAAATTTATACAGTCATTAGAGCGCCCTTTATCTAAAGTACAATCTTCAAAATAATTTACCAATTGGGATTTCCATATAGCTCTTGAAGCAGTTCCCCCCGGCGATGTGAAGTCAACTAAACTAACTCCGACATTATCGATAGTATAATTTGAATTATTAGTATTGTTATACTCCAATAAAGCCTGTTCTACAGCTGTAATACCACTGCTAAGAGGTATTGGGTTGTCACTTAATGGAATATTATCAAAAAACAGGCCCTCTATGATAACATAATGTGCATCACCAGAACAATTATAATTAACACCAGACAAAGGCAATGGTTCACTATTATGATGTCGCTTATCACCTTCAAAACTGCAATCTTCAAAATATTGAATGAAATCTTCTCTACCTGATAGTATACCTCCAGAGACCGTGCTATAATCAATTAATAAATCTAAAAATAAATCATCATTGGTAAACCGAATGCCTGTTGTTGAAAAGGTACTTTCTCTAAGTACAGCTAATTGTTCCTGTATATTTTCTCCCAATGTTAGTGTAAATGCTGCATAGTCACCTTGATTATTTATAAAGTGTGCCATAATAGCACCTTCAATACAGTTAAAATTTATGAGGCTATAATCATTCTCTGAAATGGCAGTTTCAACCATTTTATCCGATAAACTTGATGTAATCTTTTCATCCGATATTTTTTGGCTTGTCTCCTCTCCAGACGAGCAGGATAGTAATGTCCCTAAAAATAAGGTTGTAATAAGTAATGCTTTAAAAAAATGTTTCATATTATTATGTTATTTGGGTTTTGTTGTTATGAAAACGATTGTAAATCACAAAACCCTCTATTGTATTTATAAAAATTATTGTACTATGCTAAAAATCAACATTTAACGATACATTAGGCGTAAATTCCAATCCATATTTATCTAATATTTCTATATTATTTTGGTCTTCTGTTAACGCATAATAACGGTTAAGAATATTCTTTTTATTACCTATATTAATTAAACCTACTGTTAGTTTATAATCGACCTTTTTTGATATATCAAAATCATAACTTACCGATGCATCAAACCTCAAATAATCTAATAAGCGCTCTTCATTTGGTTCATTATAATTAATGGTATTAAATTTTCCTTCAATAATTGGTGATGCTTCATTTATTGATGTAAAAGGCTTCCCAGAGCTGTATTCCATCCCTAAAGAAAAATTAAATAATTTGTGTTTCATATTTACCCCAGAAATAATACTATGCCTTATATCATTATTATTATAAAAATGAAAAACATTAAGGTCTTTATCCTTGAACTTGTATTTGTTTTTACTATAATTATAGCTTATCCAAGTATTTAAAAGATGACTTTTATAGTTATAATGAAACGTATAACCATTAACAGTATAGGAGCCGAAAAGATTTTCAAACTGGTTAAGATTTTGAAAGCCTTGATTATTAGTAGTAATTCCTTTTACGGTTTTAGCATAAACACTCGAATGAAGCATGTGCCTTCGTTTTTTAAAACCAAAGGCCAATTCTAACTGTTTACTTTTTTGTAAAGGCGCTATAATATTGTTTGCTAGAAACCATCTTCGCTTTTCTATACCCAGAAAATTATTTTCCAAATTAACAACCTGGGAAATATTTTGGGTTTTTCTTTCGCCTCTTAACTGAATATCTATTTCTGGAACAGGATTGTAAGTTAAGTGGAATCGGGGTTCAAACTGAAATGATTTTAAAAACTCATAATAAACATGTCTCAGGTTTAAACCTGTATTTATTTTATTTCCATAATAATTAAGCGTTCCAAACAGTCCATAAATATTACTTTGCTGTTTGGTTTGACTTTGAAAAAACTGATTAAAATTATCAATCTCATTTGAAACAGTTAAATGTTCTTGAGAAACCCCTATTTGATATGCAACGCCAGGAATTTTGAATCTCGAACTGTATTTTAAGGTCATTTCGTAATTCTGAACGCTATTACTCTGGAAACTTGAAATGTCTCTTGATAACAGAAAGTTTCCGCCTTGTAGTTTATAATTTGAATAGTTAACAAGTGTTTCTATTTGAGATTTATTGGAAAATGTGTGCTTCCAATTAAACCCTAAAGCCGTGTTTTCTTGCTTTAAACTACTTTCTTTACTAGCGTTAACGTCCGTTTCAGTATATAATAAATTGTTTGCCAAAAGCAATACATTCAATCCTATACTATTAGATTCGTTAATTATTAATTTATATTGTATCTGTGAATCATGAAAATCGAAAGTATTTCTTGCATTTACAGTATTTGTATTTGGGGTATTGAATGTTTTTATATTTGAAGATTGAAATGCCTTTTTAGCATAATTTATATACGTTGGTGAATCCCAAACATCTGTTAACGATTTTCTTGTTGAAAGCAATATTTCAGATCTCAGGTTTATAGGTACTTTAACATAACCGTCTGCACTTAAAAAATTAACGCCAACACCGCCCGTTATTTTTTTTGAAAATGACTGATCATGTTCCAAACTGATAACACTACTTGTACTATTTCCATATTCTGCTGGGGTCGCATTATCATACAATGTAATTCTAGAGAGCAAGTTTTCGTTAAACGCAGAAATCAATCCAAAAAAGTGACTGTTTTGATAGACTTTTACATCATTCCATACGAATAGGTTTTGATCCTGTGTGCTTCCTTTAACGATTAAATCTGAAATCGATTCACTGTTACTGGTAACCTGAGGTAGGTTCTCCAAGTTTTTAATAACATCGTGAGTCGTTAATCCTGCCAAGGCTCCTACCTCTTTTGTTTTTATAAAAAAGGTACCATCTTTTTTCTTATAAGTTCCCGTAGAAAAGAACGGATAGATAAATAGGGTTTCTAACCCTTGAATTTGCTTGGCTATATATATTCTATTCGTATTTAATTTACTAATATCTATACTTTGCTTACCATAGGTAATATGAGATATTAGAATTTTTTCAGGTATAATGTTCTCAAAAACAACTTTCCCCTCTTCATTAGTCATCCAATTTTTAGAGCTGTTCAAGTCCGCAATTAAGATATGTTCTAAAGGCGTATTATCTTCACTGTCGTAAAAATATAGCGTATCTTTTTTTAAAGGTCTAACTACAATTTTATTTGAAGAAACCATTGCAAAAGACACCATAAATTCTCTTTCTAAGTACTCTAAATGAACCTTTAAAGAGGCATTTTCATTATAAAAACAATCTATACATAATTTGTCTTTGATTAATGAGGATTCATAATTAAAAGACACTTTGTGGAAGCTTTCAATTCTTTTTAAATGATCAGCAAGTAAAACAGTATTTTTTTGGGCAAAGCTGCATATCGAAAAAAGCAAAAGGATTGTCCATACATTTGCTGTAGGCTTTTTTAGGGTCATTTACTTATTATTCAAATAAATACTTTTATCTTTTTTGATATACGTTAAGTTTAATGATTGACAAAAAACATCTAAAACCGTTTCTAATGAATCATCATAGTGGTAACTACCTGTATATTTTAAGTTTTTATTTAAATGATTGCCCATAATAAATTTTATATCATATTGAATACCGATATCGGCAATAACATGGTCTATTGGAGTGTTTTCAAAAACTGATGTTTTTTCAATCCAATGCGGTTTTGTTTTAACCATGGCATTTTTTTGAATCGTCTTGTCTAAAGTTTTTGAATTGAAACAGCTATTCGCTTTTAAAACGGTTTCTTTTCCCTTGTGCATAACAGATACCCTCCCTTCATAACAATACACTTCAAAATACGTATCTCGTTGTTTTACATTAAATTTAGTTCCTAAAACTGTTACAATACCTTGGGATGTTTTAACCGTAAACGTTTTACCTTTAGCTACTTCAAAATAAGCTTCTCCTTTTAAATTTATTGCTCTTGATTTCTTCCATGATTTTTTATAAGCTATTTCCGATTTTGCATTTAACCAAACTTTAGAAGCATCGGGAAGTGAAATTTGTGTAGACTCTCCTGCTAGTGTATGATGCTTCAGATTATTATTTATGCTAAACAAAGTAACAGAAACTAATAACAATATAGAGGCTGCTATAGATATAGTCTTCCATTTTTTGTACAATGGAATGACTTGTTTTCCACTTGTAGAAGTTTTTAAGCGTGTTGAATCCAACTTTTCTAAAACACCTTCTTCATTATAATCTACAGCTTTAACATGATCGAACAACTCCAAGACTTCCTTGTATTCTGAATACGTATCAGAGTTCTTGAAAGCTTCTTTTTCTTCTTCTGAAGAAAACTCAAAATTTAAAAACTTCTTTATTTTATTAGAATTATTTTCCTCCATAACTATGGTCATTAAATATGTAACGTTTCAAATCAAAAAAACCTCCTCTAAAATCGTTTTTTATTAATTTGTAATTCTCTTTGTAGAAATTCCAAAGCATTAAAAATTCTTTTTTCTACAGATTTTACTGTTACCTCCATTATTTCTGCAATCTCTTTATATTTCTTTTTATCTACTCTATTCAATAAAAATGGAACTCTATATTTTTCTGGCATATTATCGAGAACACGGTTCAGTTCTTGATGAAATTCTTTTTCTTCAAAAATATATTCTGGAGTTTGTCTCTCTATAGTAACAGATGTGTGTTTTTTATACTTTGAAATACGATTAGTGCTTCTAAAAGTATCAATGATCTTATTTTTAGAAATTGTATATAAATAGGCTCTTACATTTTTTAAAGGCACACTTTTACAGTTCTTCCATAAAGTTAAAAATGCTTCTTGTATAATATCTTCGGCAAGTTGTTTGTCTCCATAATTGAACACTAAAAAGTTAAAAACTTCTTTGGAGTGTTTCTTATAAGCTATGTTGTAATTATATTCTTCACAAACGGAATCTTTAGATGAGTAATCATCACAATTCATTAATCTTAATATTTTGAGGTTCCTAAATATATTAAATAAACGTAAGTCTAAGCTCATAAAAAATATCAATTTTTAAGACGAACTCACGATAATTAAGTAGTAAACGTTTGAAATCGAAAAACCCTCTATTTTTAAGATGTTTTTTTTAAAATGTATTTCACACAAGAGCCACGAACTATCTCTACGCTTTTTCCTGTTCTTGTTCTGTCGCTTCTGTGGGCTGTTCTGGTTGCTTAAATAAATCTATAAAAGCTTGGCCTAAATAGTCTATAACATGACTCGCAACCAAACTTTGATAGCCAAAATCTTCAACTGCAATATCTGCTGATCTTCCGTGCAAATAAACTCCAAATACGGTAGCCTCTAAAGGTTCATATCCTTGTGAGAGGAACCCCGTAATAATTCCAGTTAATACATCGCCGCTTCCCCCAGTAGACAGACCAGGATTCCCTGTAGTATTTATATATAATTTATCTCCAAATACCGTTATGGTATTCGCCCCTTTTACAGCAACGATACATGTGTATTTTTTAGAAAACGCCTTTACTTTTTTTAGCTTATCAAAATCATCTTTCCAAGCCCCTACTAAACGTTCTAACTCTTTAGCATGCGGTGTTAAAATAGTGTTTTCTGGTAATAACTTTAAAAGTGTTTTCTTTTTGGCTAGCATATTAATTCCATCTGCATCAATAACCAAGGGGATTTTATTTTTCTCTAAAAAAGCTTCAAAAGCACTAATCGTTTTAGTATTGGTTCCCAAACCTACTCCAAAACCTATAACCGTAGGTTCTATATCGAATTCAATAGCTGTAATTATTTCCTCGTCTGTATCTGTTATAACCATAGCCTCTGGGAACGAGGCCTGCAAAACCATATAGCCACATTTAGGAACGTATGCGGTAACCAAACCTGCTCCAGCAGATAAAGCCGCTCTACTTGCCAAGGTTACTGCACCTATTTTGCCATGGCTCCCTCCAATGATAAGGCTATGACCAAATTGTCCTTTATGAGAAAATTTTTCTCGTGGTTTGTATAGAGGTAATACTTCGTGTTTCCCAATTAATTCAGCTTCTGTATTCGTTGTATATAAAAACTCTTGATCCAAACCAATATCCAATACTTCCCATTGTATCGTATACTTCGCAGTTTCTGGTAAAAAGAAAATTAATTTGGGTGAGGCAAAACTCAATGTATAACCAGCCCAAACCGCTGCATCTTCATCTTCTAAAACTTTATCTGTACTTAAACCTGAAGGAATATCAATAGATAAGGTAAATGCCTTTGTTTTTCTAAAATGTATAAATAATGATTTCACCCAATCATCTACTGGCCTATTAAGCCCAATACCAAAAACAGCATCTACTATAATATCGTCTTGATGAATCTCAGGAAAATCTTCAGTGCAACTTAAAAGTGTTGGCCAATCTTTGGTCACATTTTTAATGCGATCATAATTAATTAAAAAGTCCTTTGACCTTTTATCACTGCAATTAATAACATACGTTTTAACATGGTATCCATCTAAAATTAAATGTCTGGCCAATACCAATCCATCTCCACCATTATTACCAATGCCACAAAAGATATGAATAGGTACCTGAGCGCCTTGCATACGCATATGCATCCAATTAAAAATTTGCATACCTGCCCGCTCCATTAAATCTGTTGAAGATATTTTTTGGCGTTCTGCTGTTAGTTTATCACCTTGGTATACTTGTTCTTTAGAAAATAGTTTCATGAATATGAAAGATATTTATGTTCAACGTAAATAAGATCACAATTTAGGCAATAAAAAAATCCTTAGCTAAGTTTTAGCTAAGGATTTGAATATATTTTATTTAAAATACTGTAAATAAATAATATATAAACAGCTACTATTCTCTAATAAATTTAACTATTCCATGGTTTTCTATTTTCAGAAGGTATAGTCCTTTATTTAAAAACTTAACATTTGTCTTACTATTATTTGCTATTATTCCTTTTGCCACTTTTTTTCCTAATACATTGTAAATTGTATAATTTTTAGCTGCACTTAAACCAGAAAGACTAATGTAATTATTTGTTGGATTTGGATATATCTTAATTTCTGTTTTAAAGTTTACTTCCTTATCAGGCAATATACTCGCGTCTATTGTACTTACAACAGTCACCTGACCATGCATTTGCATGACAATGAAAAATGAAAGTATTATTAAGTGTTTTTTTATAAGTAATTTTGTTTTCATTTTGCAGATTTTTTATAATTAGGCCTACACTAATATAGTTAAAAATTCTTACAAAAAATATTTTTAGACGTATTAAAATGGTATTTTAACTATGTTTTACATTCCTATAAAACAAATTAGATATAGAAAAGGCATGAAAATCTAGTTAATTTATTAGATTTAAATAAAAGTGAATGACTTATTAGTTATAAGGCATATTCTCTTTAAAAGGCTCATTTTAATATTATCATTTTTTTAATTCCAAATCAAATAAGTTGATTTTATTAAATGAAAATAGCTAGTATATAAGAATCCTGTAAAAAAGCAATTTTTGTTTTTTAATTGGGGTTAAAAGTGATACTTTTGAATTGTATTATATAGAATATAATGAATCATTTAAACCAAAATACAGATATACATTTTTCTTCTTTAACAGAAGGAACTCCTGCTATTTTTGGAACAACTACAATTATTACAACCCTTTGGGGTTGCTAACTATATATTCTTCAGGCTATCGTTGTAATTTTTACAATTACGACATCAAAAATATTTTTTTTAATTATCAATTCATTAAAAAATGAAGGTTTTAAAATTTGGTGGAACTTCAGTTGGTTCTGCAAAAAACATAAATAACGTTATAGATATCCTTACTGGATATTCAAAAAAAGATTCTATTATCTGTGTTGTATCTGCTGTTGGCGGTATTACAGACAAATTGCTTTTAGCTGGGAAACTAGCTCAAAATAAAGATACAGGTTTTAACGACACGTTTAGTACCATTAAGGATATTCATTTAAATATTATAAATGAATTGAACCCTAGCAATGCAAGCTCAATTATAGAATATACCGAAACCAGACTAGATGAGCTAAAAAATCTACTGGATGGTATATACCTAATAAATGAACTGTCTCCAAAAACATCAGATAAATTAGTAAGTTTTGGTGAATTATTATCATCATACATTATTTCGGAAACTATGAAAAACCGTAGTTTATCTGTAGATCGTAAAAATTCTCAGGAGTTAATCATAACCAATGCTAATTTTACTAAAGCTGAAGTTGATTATAACCTAACTAATAAAAATATAGTAGACTACTTCAGTTTAGCTACTCAACAAATTACAATACTACCTGGTTTTGTTTCAAAATCTGTGGCTGGAGAACAAACAACTTTAGGACGTGGTGGCTCCGATTTTACTGCTGCTATTGTTGCTGCAGCATTAAAAGTAGAACAACTTGAGATCTGGACGGATGTTAGTGGTATGTACACAACCAATCCTAAATTGGTAAAACAAGCCTACCCTATCGAAAAAATCTCATATCAGGAAGCTATGGAACTGTCTCATTTCGGTGCCAAAGTTTTATACCCGCCAACCGTACAACCTGTTTTAGATTTAGAAATTCCTATTCATATAAAAAACACATTGGAACCAGAAGCCATTGGCACTATTATTTCTAATGATGAAACAAACGCTACATCTCCCGTAAAAGGGATTAGTAATATAGGTAATATCGCTTTATTAACACTAGAAGGCAGTGGTATGATTGGTATTCCTGGTTTTTCCAAGCGCTTATTTGAGACTTTATCTCAGGAAAAAATTAATATTATATTAATCACCCAAGCATCATCTGAGCATTCTATTTGTTTGGGAATTGAAGAAAAAGATGCCGATAATGCCAAGCAAGCCATTGATAGTGCCTTTGAAAATGAAATTGCTTTAAATAAAATAAATCCTATAATAATTGAATCAAATCTTTCAATTATTGCCTTGGTTGGTGACAATATGAAAAACCATCAAGGCATTAGTGGAAAAATGTTTAGTGCTTTAGGGAAAAACAACATTAATATTCGTGCCATTGCTCAAGGTGCTTCAGAGAAGAATATTTCTGCTGTTATATCAGAAAACGATGTAAAAAAGGCTTTAAATACCTTACATGAGCAATTTTTTGAAATAGAGACCAAACAACTCAATGTGTTTATTACTGGTGTAGGCAATGTTGGAGAAAAATTGGTTGAACAAATAAAGCAGCAAAATATCTACTTAAAAGAAAATTTAAAAATCAACATACGTGTTGCTGGATTATCAAATTCCAGAACCATGATTTTTAATGAGTTTGGTATCGATTTAGAAAACTGGAAAGAACAGCTTGCATCGGGAGAAAAAGCTACTTTGGAAGGCTTTTTTGAAAAAACGAAATCATTGAATCTACGTAATAGTATATTCGTTGATGTAACGGCAAATTATGATGTTGCAAATTTATATGCTAATTATTTACGCCAAAGTATTGGTGTTGTAGCTTGCAACAAAATTGCATGTTCTAGTGATTACGAAAACTATAGTTTATTAAAACGTTTATCACTCAAATACAATGCACCTTATTTGTTTGAAACAAATGTTGGTGCAGGCTTGCCTATTATTGATACTCTTAATAACTTAATCGCTTCTGGTGATAAAATTACGTCCATACAAGCCGTTTTATCCGGAAGCCTCAATTTTGTATTCAACAATTTTAATGATACAACTAAATTTTATGATGTTGTTAAACAAGCTGCTGCAGAAGGCTATACAGAACCAGACCCCAGAATCGATTTAAGTGGTGTTGATGTAGCTAGAAAAATATTGATTCTAGCAAGAGAAAGTGGTATGCAAATGAATTTAGAAGATATTTCTAATACACCATTTTTATCAGAATCAGGACTAAAAAGTGATTCTGTAGATGATTTTTATCAAACGCTGGTTGAGGATGAAGCTCATTATCAAGGTCTATATGCTTCCGCAAAAGCGAAAAACTGTCAATTAAAATATGTCGCGCAATTAAACAACGGTGAAGCCAATGTCGGCCTACAGGAAATTCCAGAAGGACATCCATTCTATAATCTTGAAGGCAAGGATAATATCGTTATGTTTTACACGCAACGCTACCCGGAACAACCTATGATCATTAAAGGTGCTGGTGCTGGTGCCGAAGTAACAGCTTCGGGGTTATTTGCAGATATTATTAGAATAGGTAATAATTAAAAAGATATAAGAATAAAGAAAAGAGAACTAAGACACTAAAATTTCGTCTTTTTCTTTTCTCTTTTTCTTCTTTATAAAAAGATGAGCGAAATAAAAATATTTTCTCCCGCAACAGTAGCCAATGTAGCATGTGGATTTGATGTTTTAGGATTCTGTTTAGACAATATAGGTGACGAAATGGTCATAAGAAAAACTGATAAAAAAGGAATCTGTATTACTAAAATAGAAGGGTTTGATTTACCATTTGAAGCGGAGTTGAATGTTGCCGGTGTTTCTGCCTTAGCCATGTATGAAGCTGCAAAACCAGACTGTGGTTTCGAAATTGAAATCTATAAAAATATAAAACCAGGTAGTGGAATTGGTAGTAGTGCTGCAAGCGCTGTTGGTAGCGTTTTTGGGATGAATGCGCTTTTAGGTAATCCCTATAACAAAACCGAATTAACTCAATTTGCCATTAAAGGCGAAGCCCTGGCAAGTAAATGTGAACATGCAGACAACCTTGCTCCTGCTATCTTCGGAGGATTTACTTTAGTTAAGAGCGTGGCGCCTTTAGAGATTTTAGAAATCCCATCCCCAGATGATTTATATGCAACCATCATTCACCCACAAATAGAAATAAAAACTTCGGAATCCAGAGCTATACTTCCTAAAAAAGTAGCTTTACAAGATGCCGTAACACAATGGGCCAATTTTGGAAGTTTAATTCATGGTTTACATACAAGTGATTATAACCTAATCCAAAAATCGCTACATGATGTTATTGTAGAGCCACATAGAAGCAAGCTAATTCCTCATTATAATGAAGTAAAAGAAGCTTCATTACAAAATGGTGCCTTAGGTGCTGGAATATCGGGCTCAGGCCCATCTATTTTCTCATTGAGTAAGGGGTTAGAAACCGCAAAAAACGTAAAGAATGCTATGAAAAATGTATATTCTAAAACAGGAATAACATTCGAAATACACATGACGAAGATTAATACAGAAGGGATAAAGATTCTTTAAGACAGGTAATCAATGACCGAATTCGGTTTGATGAATATGATGCACACATTTAGAAAAAATATTAATTAAAACTATCACAAACCGAATTCGGTCATTCGTCTTCTGTCTGTGGTCAATCTAAAAATGAATTATTACAGTTTAAACAAACAAGCGCCAAATACATCTTTTAGAGATGCTGTTATAAAAGGATTAGCACCAGATAAAGGATTGTATTTTCCAGAAAGTATTACGCCTCTAAGCGATGATTTCTTTAAAAATATAGACCAATTATCACATACAGAAATTGCATTCCAGGCCATTAAGCAATTTGTATCTCCAGAAATTCCAGAAGATGTTTTAAAAACAATTGTTGAAGAAACCTTATCTTTTAAGTTTCCTGTAGTGCAATTAAACGATCATATTTCCACTCTAGAACTGTTTCATGGACCAACTATGGCATTTAAAGATGTTGGCGCACGCTTTATGGCACGTTGCTTAGGGTATTTTAATAAAGATAACACCAATGAAGTTACCGTTTTAGTAGCAACTTCTGGTGATACTGGTGGTGCCGTGGCAAATGGCTTTCTTGGTGTTAAAGGTGTCAATGTGATAATCCTATATCCGAGCGGAAAAGTAAGTGATATTCAGGAAAAACAATTAACAACACTTGGACAAAATATTACTGCTTTAGAAGTTAATGGCACGTTTGACGATTGTCAGGCCATGGTAAAAAGGGCTTTTTTAGATGACGCATTAACAAGCAAAATGCAGTTAACTTCTGCCAATTCTATAAACGTCGCTCGCTGGTTACCACAATTATTTTACTTCATATTTGCATACAAACAATTACATAAAAAATATAATGACATTGTGTTTTCTGTACCAAGTGGAAATTTTGGAAATGTTTGTGCTGGTATGATGGCGCAACAATTAGGATTACCTATCAATCATTTTATTGCTTCAAATAATGAAAATAATGTGGTGACTGAGTATCTAAAAACTCAGTTGTACACACCAAGACCATCAGTACAAACCATCAGTAATGCCATGGATGTTGGAGATCCCAGCAACTTTATCCGCATTCAGGAGATCTATAAAAATAAGTTTGAAACCTTAAAGGACAATGTATCTTCTTTTAGCTTTTCTGACGATGAAACCAGAGAAGCCATGCAAGAAATCTATACACAATTTAACTACGTGGCAGATCCGCATGGTGCTGTTGGCTATTTAGGATCTAAAGCCTATTTAAAAGAAAACCCCAACGCCCATTGCGTCTTTTTAGAAACAGCACACCCAACCAAATTTTTAGACGTGGTTGAAGCCGTTATAAAAGAAGAACAACCGCTTCCTGAACAAATTCAATCGGTTATGGATAAAGAAAAAGTATCTGTGTTGATTTCTACTTATGAAGATTTGAAGAATTATTTATTAAAGTGATTTTTTAGTTAGACGTCACTAATCATTTTAGCTGCTATACTTAAAAAGCCCATAGTTTTTGATTAAAAACTATGGGCTTTTATTTAAAGCTAAATCAGAATAATTTGACATAAACGGCGCTGGTGATTTATATAGACAAAAGAGCCCTGACAGGTTTTTTAAACCTGTCAGGGCTGATTCCATGTGATATTTTATTTTGATTCAGCTATATATAATGATTAACTCAATTCCAATAAAGGAATATCCAAAAAACTTCTTACACTTTAACTTTCGAGTTAAAAAACAGGTAAATCCAAATGGTTCTTGATACCTTATAATTTAGGGTACTAAGCAAAATAGCAGATAGAACGATTGTAAAAAAGGAAACCAGAAGAGATAATCCAAAAATAAAGTAAGACATTACAAAAACACCAATAAATTCGGCTACTGCTAGCGCATAACTTACAAACATAGCTCCAAAGAAAAAACCTGGCTCCTTTTCAAATTTAAAATTGCATTTTTTACACGTATCATTCATTAGTGGAATTTGAAACAACAACAAATTACCCTTCGAACTAAAAATGTTATTTTTTCTACACTGCGGACATTTACTCTTTAAAATTAGTAATAGATTCATCTTATATCATTGAAAATCATTTGACAAAGTTAACATATCATTTAAAAATAATACTCTTAAATAATACGCCATTTTTTGTATTTTTAGGACATAATAATATCTTATGAAGAACATTCCTGTTTTAAATATTCAGCAGTTTGAGCAAAGTATACCTATGTCAAACTTCTACAGTAACGACCTAAAGAGTCATTTAGAAAAGAATAAAGACTTTTTTAATAAGCCGCACCGGCATGATTTTTTTCTTTGTGTTTTGTTTTCTGAAGGTTCAGGCATTCATGAGATAGATTTTAACACTTATCAAGTAAAACCTGGCAGTGTATTTTTTTTAAGGCCAAGTCAAACGCATTATTGGATATTTGACAATCAGCCCGATGGATACATATTTTTTCATACACAGAACTTTTACGAACTGCATTTTTCAAAAAGCAAACTGGAGCAGTTTCCATATTACTATTCATATAAAAACAGACCAACGCTTCATTTAAATTCAAACGAAATAACAGCAATAGAACCAATATTTAAGAGCATTAATGATGAGTACCGAAATAGTTTGGTATATAAAAAACAAAAAATAGCAAGCCTTATAAATACTGTTTATATAGATCTAGCAAGGCAATATAGTACATACGAATCCATAAAAAATGTTACATCTGTAACTTATGTAGAAACATTGCGATCTTTAGAAAAGGATATTGATACTCACTACAAAACAAAAAAATCTGTAAAATTTTATGCTAACAGATTAAATATTACCCCAAAACACCTGAACAGAATTGTAAAAACAACTTTAGGGAAAACGACCACAGATTTAATTACCGAGCGGGTAATCCTTGAATCTAAACGTTTAATCGTTCATTCCAATAATTCTTTATCTACTATTTCGGAGCTGATAGGATACCAAGATTATGCTTATTTCTCTAAAGTTTTTAAACTAAAAACAGGAAATACTCCATTAGGGTTTAAAAAAGTGTATCAATAACTTTTTATAATTTGAATTAAAGGACAGAATTCCATAATAATTTGGACACTTCACTTTTTAACAAAATTTTTTCAATAGTAATCTTGCGAATTTGTGTAGTTTTGCGCTACAAAATTTAATTATTAATAATTAACTATGAAAAACACTGCATTAACATCAACTCACGAAGCTCTTGGAGCTAAAATGGTACCTTTTGCAGGTTACAATATGCCTGTTCAATATGAAGGTGTGAATATAGAACATGAAACCGTTAGGCAGGCAGTTGGTGTGTTTGATGTATCGCATATGGGTGAATTTTTAATTGAAGGCGAACATGCTTTAGATTTAATTCAAAAAGTATCAAGCAACGATGCTTCGAAATTAACAATTGGTAAAGCACAATACAGTTGTTTACCTAACGATGACGGAGGCATTGTAGACGATTTAATCATCTATAAAATAAAAGAAGAAACCTATTTACTAGTTGTTAATGCAAGTAATATTGAAAAGGATTGGAATTGGATTCAATCTAAAAATGATGTTGGTGCTACTATGCGCGATTTGAGCGAAGATTATTCCCTTCTTGCCATTCAAGGGCCAAAAGCTGTTGAAGCTATGCAACCCCTTACCAGCCAAGACCTATCTGCTATAAAATCCTATAATTTTGTAGTTGGCGATTTTGCTGGTATAGACCATGTTATTATCTCTGCTACTGGTTATACAGGTAGTGGGGGTTTTGAAATTTACTGTAAAAATAGCGAGGTAAAACAAATTTGGAATAACGTATTTAAAGCTGGAGCAGGTTACGATATTAAGCCTATTGGATTGGCAGCACGAGATACCTTACGACTGGAAATGGGCTATTGCCTCTACGGAAACGATATTAATGATACCACCTCCCCTATTGAAGCTGGTCTAGGTTGGGTATGTAAATTCAATAAAGAATTTACAAATTCTAAAGCCTTAGAAGCCGAAAAACAACGGGGTACAGAACGTAAATTAATTGCCTTCGAGCTTGACGAGCGTGGTATTCCAAGGCAAGGGTATGATATTGTTGATGGTAACGGAAACAAAATTGGAACGGTTACCTCGGGAACCATGTCACCATCATTAGGTAAAGGTATAGGCTTGGGCTATGTTCCAACTATTTTTGCAGATATTAACAGTAAAATAAATATTCAAATACGCAAAAAAGCCATATCGGCAACGGTAATAAAATTACCTTTTTATAAAGGTTAACAAAAGTATTTTCTATTAAATGAAAGGGAGGGGGAAAGAGAGTAAACATAGAATTTTAATACTGGGTGCCAGTGGTTTTTTAGGCAACGCTATTTATAAAGAGCTCTGCGCCTACTTCAAAACATTCGGAACATACAACACATCGAATAAACAACATGAAAAGAACAAACACTTCTTTCAATACAACATTGAGGAAGATGATGTTTATGAAATATTAGATATCGTTAAACCTACCATTGTTATTTCCGCGCTTCGTGGTAACTTTTCGGCACAATTAATCGCACACCAGCACCTTGCGGAGTATGTTTTTACAAATAAAATAAAACTTATTTTCCTATCCTCTGCCAATGTTTTTGATGCCTACAGTAAATATCCCAGTTACGAAACCGATAAAACTTTAAGCCATAGCATTTATGGGCATTTCAAGATTAAAATTGAAAATATGTTATTGCGTATGCCTAAAAAACAAATAGTCATTTTAAGATTACCAATGGTCTTTGGTGCCCAATCCCCCAGAATAACAGAAATACATGAACAGATAAAAGCAAAAGAAGCCATAGAAGTATTTCCAAACTTAATTATGAATGTGACCAATGATGCGAGAGTAACACAGCAAGTTCACTATATAATCAATCGAAATAAATCGGGAATTTTTCATTTAGGAAGTAGCGATTTGGTACATCATGACGATTTTATAAAAGAAATTGTTGATTCCTTTGAATTAAACAATAAAGTAATTTATAAAAATGTTTATACCACTAATGATGATAGATATCTGGCGGTATTGCCTAAATATAACTTATTGCCCAAGCATCTTCAACTTAAAAGTCAAGAAATAATATTGGAATTAAAAATATAATTGATTTTAATTCTTGAAATCGTTAAATTAGTAAAATCACATCTACCTAAATATCAAATTTTATGAGCAAACTTTCAGAACAAGATATAGAAAAACGATTATTACATTTTCCAGATTGGGATTATTACGACAATGCTATTCATGCCGAATTTGAATTCGAAAATTTCAAAGATTGTTTCAGTGCTATGAGTAGAATTGCCTTTGAATGTGAAGCTTTAAACCATCACCCAAACTGGTCTAATGTATATAACGTCCTTACAATTTCATTATCCACCCATGATGCCAATGGTATTACCGATAAAGATTTTAAGCTAGCTGGCGCTATAGAAGCCATAGTTGAACCTGATGAAGAATAATTTGTTTTTGACAGCAAGCTTTTTAACTTTGCGAGGCTAAATTATTTATATATTAAAATAGATTCCTTCCTTATGAGGGAACGAACATAAAAGAATTTATATTATGGGAAGAGCTTTTGAATTTAGAAAAGCAAGAAAGATGAAACGTTGGGCAGCCATGAGCAAAGCCTTTACTCGCATAGGCAAAGACATTGTTATGGCAGTAAAGGAAGGTGGTCCAGATCCAGACAGTAATTCCCGCTTAAGAGCCGTTATACAAAATGCCAAGGCTGTTAATATGCCTAAGGACAATATAGAACGTGCCATTAAAAAAGCAAGTGATAAAAGTCAAGGTGATTATAAAGAAGTTATCTTTGAAGGCTATGCACCGCATGGTATAGCAATTTTAGTTGAAACTGCAACCGACAATAATACCCGAACCGTAGCCAATGTACGCAGTTATTTTAATAAGTGTGATGGTAGTTTAGGAACATCTGGATCTGTTGTGTTTATGTTCGATCATACCTGTAATTTTAGAATTAATGCTGAAGGTTTAGATCCTGAGGAAATTGAACTAGAATTTATTGACTTTGGTGCCGAAGAGGTCTTTGCAGACGAGGATGGGATATTAATCTATGCGCCTTTTGAAAGTTTTGGAGCCATTCAGGCTGAACTAGAAGCCCGAGGTATTGAAATATTATCTTCTGGATTTGAACGAATCCCTCAAGTAACAAAACCGCTTACTGTAGAGCAAACTGCTGATGTTGAAAAACTTTTAGAAAAGTTAGACGACGACGATGATGTGCAAAACGTATACCATACTATGGAAGAAAATGCAGAATAAATTTTTCTCAATTTAATAAGACCACATGCCAAACTCTCAAAAATTAAACAGCTCTGTTAGGTGGGGAATTATTGGCTGTGGAAATGTTACTGAAGTTAAAAGTGGTCCCGCTTACAAAGCAACGGATGGTTTTGAGCTAACAGCCGTTATGAGACGAGATTTTAATAAAGCCAAGGACTATGCGCAAAGACATAATATAAATAAAGTTTATGCTAATGCAGATGACTTGATTAATGATAATGACATTGATGCCGTTTATATAGCCACACCTCCAGATACACATAAATTTTATGCATTAAAAGTTGTAAATGCAGGAAAGATATGTTGTATAGAAAAACCAATGTCTCCTTCCTATAAAGATAGCCTTGAAATATACAATGCTTTCAAAAATCAAGATTTACCTTTATTTGTTGCATATTACAGAAGATCGCTACCTCGTTTTAATCAAATAAAGAATTGGTTAGAAAAAAATTATATAGGAGAAGTGAGGCATATCGATTGGCATCTAAGCAAACCTGCCAGCGATATAGATAAATCTAAATCATATAACTGGAGAACAGATTCTAATATAGCTCCTGGTGGTTATTTTGACGATCTGGCAAGCCATGGACTAGACTTGTTTTCACACCTACTTGGTGATATAAAAAATGCTTATGGTATAAGCCTGAATCAGCAAGGGCTTTACACGTCAAAAGATGCCGTTACTGCCTGTTGGGTGCATAAAAACGGTACTACAGGGTCTGGTTGTTGGAATTTTGGTTGTGATGATCATACCGATAAAGTTCAAATTTTTGGCAATAAAGGAACCATTTTGTTTTCTGTGTTTCACAACAATCCAATCATTCTAAACAGTGATACAAAACATGAAGAATTGGTTATAGACAACCCAAAACATATCCAGCTTCATCATGTAGAAGGCATGAGAGACATGCTAGTCAAAAAAAACTATATACATCCCTCTTCTGGTAGTTCTGCTCTTCATACTAGTTGGGTTATGGACAAAATTTTAGGTAACCTCTAAGCCCTAGTCACTCATCTTTATCATAAACTTAAACGATATTCTCAAAATAAACGACATTAGAAACGTCATTGTTATTTCAAAATTACTTTACCATTCATGCGAAAGCAGAAAGCCATTTCGAATGATGATGATGATGATAGGTTAAATTTAGTCCATTAAATCTATAACAAATCACCTGTTCCTAACATAAATCAATTTAAACCGTCCATTGCTTTGATCGCGTTGTTCAATTTCAAAATGATCCAACGACTTAAAAAGCGGTGTTAACTTATCAAAACCAAAATTTCTAGAATCAAAATTAGGTTGCTTTTTTAGTATCAAAGAACCAACATCCCCAAGAAATGCCCAGCCATCATCATCTGCGGCATCAGATACTGAATTCTTAAGAAGCCTTATAACCTTAGGTGTAATATTATATAAGTTTTTCTTTTTAGAAGGTCCCTCTTTAGTGTCCTTTTCAACATCCTTTTGAAGGATTTCCAGATAAATAAACTTATCACAGGCTACAATAAAAGGATTTGGTGTTTTCTTCTCCCCCATCCCATACACCTGCATCCCAGCTTCTCGTAACCGTGTAGCCAATTTTGTAAAGTCACTATCGGAAGACACCAAACAAAAACCATTGACTTTTTCCGAATACAATATATCCATCGCATCAATAATCATAGCGGAATCTGTAGCATTTTTTCCAGTAGTATAGCTGTACTGCTGAATTGGTGTAATAGCATTTTCAAGCAATATACTTTTCCACTTAGATAAATGGGGCTTAGTCCAGTCTCCATAAATTCGTTTTATCGTTGGCGTTCCGTATTTTGCTATTTCTTCCATCATTTCAGAAATGTATTTTGATGGAATATTATCGCCATCAATGAGTACGGCAATCTTAGTGTCTTTTATCATAATGGTTAAAGATACTGATATATTGTCTACTATAAGTCTTTAAAACATACAACATTAGATTTCTTTTAACATTTTTTTATAGATATAAGCTATTCTTTATCTCTAATTTTATAGCGACTAATTCTAAACATTCAATATAAATTGAATTCTAATCGTTTTAATATTATGAAATTTAAAAATTTACGAACGGCAAAACTTATTTGTTTTGTATTGACTCTCATGTTTTTTGCTGTATCTGAAAATGCACAAGCCCAAAAAAAGAAAAGAGGAAAGAAAAAAAATCAGACAGAAATTGTTCCCAAGCCTGTCAAGAAAAAAACAAAGGAAAAAACGATTACAGAACTGGTTAAATCTAGTAAAAAAATTGATGGTCTATTCACTATTTATCAAGATACAATAACAGGATCTATAAGAATGATAATCTCTGATGATCAATTAGACAAAGAGTATATCTATTTTAGTCAAATTGCAGATGGTGTTATGGATGCTGGCAGAATTATTAGAGGCTCCTACAGAGGCTCCAAAGTATTTAAAATTCAAAAATATTTTAATAAGATTGAATTTATAACACAAAACATCTCTTTTTATTTTGACCCAGAAAGTGAGCTTTCAAAATCTAAAGATGCCAATATAAGCAATGGTAACATGGCTAGTATAAAAATTGAAAGCCAAGATAAAAAAAAGGGACTGTATTTAATAAAAGCCGATAATCTATTTTTAGCCGAAACCTTGTCACAAATTAAACGACCAAGATCACCCAGATCTACTCCAAACGCCTTTAAATTAGGAAATTTAAATAAAACAAAAACCAAAATAGCTGCCATTCGTAATTATGATAACAATACAGATCTTGCAGTAGAATATGTGTATTCTTCTCCCTCTGTATTAAACAGAGGTTCTAATGCCGTTGCCGATGGAAGAAATGTTAGCATTAAAGTATTTCATAGCTTAATAGCCATGCCCGAAAACGATTACGAGGCTAGATACGATGACCCTAGAGTAGGTTATTTCACAACTAAAGTAGATGATCAAACATCTACCAGTGCGACGCCATATCGTGATCTGGTACATCGTTGGAACTTAAAAAAGAAAGACCCAGATGCTACTATTTCAGAACCTGTTAAGCCTATTACTTGGTGGATAGAAAACTCAACACCTGCAGAATGGCGTGAAACTATAAAAAAAGCAGTTTTACAATGGAACGTCGCTTTCGAAAAAGCAGGGTTTAAAAACGCTATGGCTGTAAAAATTCAGCCAGATGATGCCCATTGGGATGCTGGAGATATAAGGTATAATGTGTTGCGTTGGACATCTTCTCCGCAACCTCCTTTTGGTGGATATGGCCCCAGTTTTGTAAACCCAAAAACAGGTCAGATTTTAGGCGCAGACATTATGTTAGAATATGTACATTTTACTAACAGGGTGATGTATGATAAATTATTTGATTTAGCATCGTTGCATGAGACTTTTGAGAATACAAATATAGAAGAAGATCACAATATGTATTGCTCTTTAGGACATGTTATGCATGAAAATACCCTCTTCGGAAATATTGTATTGAAAGCTACAAATGCTTCAGATTTGGAGATGAAGCGTATGAAAAAAGAAGCCATGACTGCTTTGATTATGCACGAAATTGGGCATACATTAGGTTTAAACCACAATATGAAGGCTAGCCAATTATTCACCCCCGAACAATTGGCAGATGCCGATTTTATAAAAGGTAAATGCCTTACAGGCTCTGTGATGGATTATGCAGCTATTAACATCACAAAAGATCGAACCAAGCAAGGTCAATATTACGATACAGCTGTTGGCCCTTATGATATTTGGGCGATTCAATTTGGTTATACCCCTTTTAAAACAAAACCTGAGCGGACAAAATTATTAAATCAATCAACCAAACCAGAGCTTATTTTTGGTAATGATGCTGATGATATGCGTTCTCCTGGAAAAGCTATTGATCCCAGAGTCATGGTGGGAGATATGTCTAATGATCAAATTAGATATTCTATCGATCGGTTTGAAACGATCAATACCATGATGGGTAGTATAAAAGAGAAATTTACTAAATCAGGGCAATCTTATCAAGAGTTAAGACAAGCCTATTATATTTTAAGTAGCCAAAGAGGAAGTGCTGCCAATGTTATTTCAAGATTTATTGGTGGTGTATATGTAGACAGGTCTATGGCAGGACAAAATAATGAAAAACAACCTTATACACCAGTTAGTTTCGCAGATCAAAAACGAGCTATGGCCGCTTTAAGCAAATATGTATTTGCACCTAATGCCTTTAATGCCCCCAACGATTTATATAACTATCTAGCAATGCAAAGAAGAGGGTTTAATTTTAGAACGCCTGAAGACCCTAAAATACATAGCCAAGTACTTGGGTATCAAAAAAATGTACTCAATCACATATTACACCCCAATACTTTACAAAGAATCACAGATTCTGAATTATATGGTAACACCTATAGCCTATCAACTTTTATGAATGATTTAAATAGAGCTGTTTTTAAGGCTGATATTTATTCCAACATCAACTCTTTTAGACAAAACTTACAGTTGGAATATACTAATATGCTCATAGACATGCTAACAGGTAAACAAAGCAGCAGGTATACCAATAATGCAAAATCTATGGCTTTATATAATTTAAAAAATATTAAAGCTATGGCATCTAATACAGGGAATATAGCATCTAGAGCACATAAGCAACATTTAAGAACACTTATTGATAATGCTCTAAAAGATACAAAATAACATCAAACAAAAATATTATAAACGAAAAGCTACCTCATTTACTAAGGTAGCTTTTTGTTTTAAGTGTTATAGAAATGTTTCTTTTTAGGAACAAATAATTGTTTACTTTATGTTTCATTTCTAATAATACAATAAATAATATTCAAAATTTATGCCATATTTATGACAAATCAAAAAAATACTACGAATATTCGACGATCCTACCTTTTACATCTTTAAAATAATCATACATAAACTCAAAATCGGTTTCTTTGTCATCCGTTGGGTAAAAAGGCTCAGATATTTTGTTCTGTTTATTTTTGAAATCAAGAGTAATCATTATAATAGGCACTTTGGCCTTCTTGGCTATATAATAAAATCCTGTGCGCCATTTGTCAACTTTTGTACGAGTTCCTTCGGGCGCTAAAGCCATTCTGAACTCTTCTTTTGTTTCAAATAGTTTAGCGATTATATTTACTTTGTTTTCTTTGGTATGCCTATCGATAGGTACGCCACCCAAAGCCCTGAAAAACCATCCTGTTGGAAATACAAATAATTCTTTTTTACCAATAAAATTTGTTTTTACATTTAACACAGAACGCAATAGAATAGCCATATAAAAGTCATGCCAACTTGTATGGGGTGCGGTTATAATTACTGCTTTTTTAATTGAAGGTTTAGAGATGTCTACATTACCAACAACTCTCCACCCTAATAACTTAAAATAAATAAGTTTAGCCAGCCATCGCATATTACATTTTTTGATAGAGCGCCCTCAATTTTTCACGTGTTATCGTTTTTTTCCAACTCTTTCCTAAAGCATTTTCCCAAAGTGGTTCTAAACTTAATGAAATATCGATCATAGTATTAAATTCATCATCAGACAAATTAGCGCAAATACCTTCTGGCAATTCAATATGATGTTTTGCTTTCATTTCCTTAAAAAGCTTTACGCCTTCAGGGTAAAACTCTTCTAAATGATTAAAAACTATACAATTTCCAATGCCATGTTTTGTTCCCAATAAATAAGATAAACCATAGCTCATCGCATGAGCAACGCCTACTTGAGAATAAACAATACTCATACCACCATGCCAGGAGGCCATCATTAATTTTTCCTGAGCTTCAACCTCAGAAAGGTCATCACTTAAAAAAATCTCTTTGCATAAATCCAGAGCCATGTCACCATAACTTTGACTAAAAGCATTTAAATAAGTACCATTTAACGATTCCACACAATGTATGTAACAGTCCATTCCAGTGTAAAACCATTGGTCTGTAGGCACATTTTTTGTAAGTTCAGAGTCTAATATAACTTGGTCGAATGGTGTAAAGTCTGAATTGATACCAAGCTTTTTATGAGGCCCCGTAAGAACGGTTGTTCTGGAAACCTCAGCTCCTGTGCCAGATATCGTTGGAATACCAACATGATAGATGCCTTCGTTTTTCACTAGATCCCAACCTTGATAGTCCTTCGCTTCTCCTTCATTTGTCAACATAATGGCTACTGCTTTGGCCAAGTCTAAAAGCGTACCGCCTCCTATACCGATAATTCCAGATGGGCGTTCTTTTGTTAATAAAATAATTTCTTCAACCAACACATCTACTTGAGAGGTTTTAGGCTCTTCTTTTGAAGAAATAAAAATGATCTTGTCATCGTATGATAGTTGTATTCTTGAGGTTAACCAGGAATTATTCTTAAAAACATCGTCTACCAAATAAATAAAAGGCGCATTGATGTTCAAACGTTTTGGGGACAAAATATCGTTTAACTGATTGAAACTACCTCTGCCAAAAATAACTCTTGGCACCATTGGAAAGTTTTTATAATTCATTTAACAGATTTTTTTTACAAAAGGTAAAAATAATATTTATTTTAAATTTTATTGATTTAAGTATTCTTGAAGTTTTTCGGAAAATAAACCTACATGATAGCCATCAACTAATGCATGATTTACATGAATAGAAACATTCATCATGAGTTCTTTATTAACTTCATTCATCTTACTGAATGCAATTTTTGGCACCGAATCCAACTCTCCAGAAACGGGTTCTTTATGTCCAGAAAAGTGGAACCAAGGTATTGCGGAACAGTGTATGCAGTTCAGTCCATTTTGAGGAGGATACAATACTGTTGAGTTTTCAATTCTTTCTTTTTCATTTCTTATATTTTTTACAAAAATATTCAAATCATTGTGATATTCAATAAAAGAAAAGCCAAACGTTTTATCATTTCTCATAATGGTAGCCGAGGCATGAATGGTTTCATAATCTACCACATTTCCACCTTCTATTCTATATCTAAAATTATCAATCGCATTAATAGCTTTCATGCAATCATGTAGATACTTAGCAAAAAAACTTATGCTATTCTCTTTCGAAAACTTATATGCTTTGGTAACATTAAAAGGAATGATTACGCCAAAATATGGATCCTTTAACCCGCAAAAATGCTCATAATGCTGTTTTCTATTCCAAGTATTAATATCTATTATCTTCAATTATTCTAATAATTTTATAATATCTCGCAAACTACTTATCGTTTTATAAGCTTTTCCGTTAGTATCTTTTTCTGTGACTTGCTCATGCGCCCAAGTAGTATGAAAAGGTACATGAACTGCATGAGCACCTATATTGACCAATGGCAATACGTCGGATTTTAAAGAATTTCCTATCATCAAAAACTCAGACGGTTTAATGTCGAGATGGTTTAATAGTTTAGAATAATTAGATTCTTGTTTATCACTTAAAACTTCTATATGATGAAAATAACTTGTAAGCCCCGATTTCTCTAGTTTTCGTTCTTGATCCAACAAGTCGCCTTTAGTAGCAAGAATTAAACGGTACTTTTTCGAAAATATTTCCAAGACCTCTTCAACACCATCAAGTAATTCTACTGGTTTTTCAAGCATATTCTTACCAATATTGAGTATGGCTTCAATAGTTTTATGCGGCACATTATAGTTTGATAATTCTAAAGCGGACTCAACCATAGATAGCACAAAAGCCTTAACCCCATATCCATATACAGGTAGGTTGGCCATTTCCATTTTAAACAATTCTTGGTCAATTTTATTGGGAGTCTCGTAATCTGACAACAATTTACCAAATGTTTCTTCAGCTTCTCTAAAATAGGTCTCATTGACCCAAAGAGTATCATCTGCATCAAAACCAATAACCTTAATGTTTTCGTATTCTTTTATCAATTTGTCTTCATTTAATTCATTGCTAAAACATGCATTCTGAATTCTGTTAAGAAAGTTTAGCTCTGATTATTTCCATAATTTTTTGGCGCGTTCCAAATCTTCAGGTGTGTCAATCTCAACACCTTGAACATCTGTTTCTACCATTTTAATTCGTTTTCCATATTCTAAATATCGAATGCACTCTATTTTTTCTGAAGCTTCTAATGGTAACATTGGTAGCTTGTAAAAATCTAGTATGGCTTCTTTTCTAAAAGCATAAACCCCTTTGTGTTTATAGTATTTTACGCCTGTATTTTTTTCTCTCGGATATGGGATTGGGCTCCGAGAATAATAAAGCGCAAAATTTGATTGATCTACAATCACTTTTACGGTATTTGGATTGTTAATCTCATCAAGATCTGTAATATGAACCATTAAAGACGCCAGGTCGATACTTTTACCAGGGTCATCTTTAAAAACTTCAATAAGTTTAGCTAGTGACTCCTTATCTGTAAATGGTTCGTCCCCTTGAACATTTATTACAATATCCACGTCCATAAGCTCAACAGCCTCTGCGATTCTATCACTACCACAATCGTGCTCTTTTTTACTCATGATGGCCTTACCGCCGTTATTTACAATTTCATCATAAATAATTTTGCTATCGGTAACTACAAATACGTCATCGAACAAATTAGTAGCCACTGTAGCTTCATAAGTACGCAATATGACCGTTTTTCCCCCTAGGTCTTGCATAAGTTTTCCTGGAAATCGCGATGCACTATAACGCGCAGGAATCATTGAAATTATTTTCATAATTATTTTGGTCAGAATCTAGTTCAAAAATATAATAATTATTATTAGGTTTTGATGTATATATCCTAAACTTTCAGACAACACGAAAAATCAAGAACAATATTTACAGCAGTTGGTCATTAAAAACCGTTACCTTATAAAGTCAACTACGCATAAATTAAGAAAACTTGCGACTAAAACTAAATATTAACTGTATCGACAAATACTTACAATTTTTTATCGAAAAGACTCAAAGAAAATATTAAATAACTGTAACTGACGCCTACTAAATACCGATTCCCCAAATCAATCCTCCTCAAAAAAGTCATCTTTAAAACCAATAAGATATAATTTTTCTTTGGCACGAGTTACCGCAGTATACAACCAACGTAAATAATCTTTATCTATACCATTTGGCAAATAAGGTTGTTCTACAAAAACAGTATTCCATTGCCCCCCTTGCGATTTATGGCATGTAATCGCATAAGAAAATTTTACCTGAAGTGCATTAAAGTGCTTACTCCCCTTTACTTTTAAGAATTTTTTATACTTACTGGATTCACTTTCAAAATCTTTCATAACCTCTTGATAGAGTCTATTGGAATCATCGTAAGATAATGATGGTGTTTCAGCTTCAATAGTGTCCAAAAGTAAAACCGTTTCAAAAGGTCTCATTTTGGGATAATCAACCATGCGTATTTTCACTTCTGCAAAACGGAATCCATAAAGCTCTTGAATACTAAAAATTTCGAGAACTTCAATAATATCACCATTCGCAATAAAACCTGCTTCTGTTGTTGGTTTAAGCCAAAAGTAATTATTCTTGACCACCATTAAATAGTCGCCAGCCGATAGTTCACTTTCATTAAATAGTATTCTGTTACGTATTTGTTGATTATATAAGTTAGCACGTTTATTGCTTCGAACTATAATAGCAGTGTCTTCTTTACCTAAATCACCATATGCATCATTGATAGCATCCATAATCTCATGTCCATCAATTAACCTGACAATATCTTCAAAATCTGCTAAATCGAATTTAAAATGATCATACATATTATGCGATAGCGCTTCTCTTAATACGGTAGCGTTGGCAAGAATACCAGAATCTTGCCCTTGTCTCACGACTTCATCTAATTCCATTCTAGTAACTTCTTTATTGTAATTTAAACCTAGAGAATCTTCATTTAAAGCAGGGCTTATATCTAGCTTAACAGGCGGTAATTGAGCTGTATCTCCAATTAAAAGTAATTTACAATGATGGCCAGAATACACATACTGCATCAAATCGTCTAACAACGAGCCATTTTCAAAAAGTTTTGATTCTCCTGGAGTATCTGGTATCATAGATGCCTCATCGACTATGAAAACGGTGTTTTTATGCTTATTAGGTTGTAGAACAAATTTAACACCGCCGTTTTTTTCCTTCTTGGGGAAATATATTTTTTTATGAATAGTAAATGCTTCCTTCCCGGAATAATTAGAGATGACCTTAGCTGCTCTACCTGTTGGAGCCATTAATACTGCACTTTTTTTTGCTTTCCATAAATTAGTAACGATCGTTCCTACAATAGTTGTCTTACCGGTACCAGCATATCCTTTAAGTACATAAAGAAGATTTGGCGTTTTGTTAAAAATGAATTCTGAAAGCTGTTGTAGAACAATATTTTGTTTAAGTGTAGGTTTAAACGGAAACTGCTGTTTTATAAGGGAATAAAATTCGGATGATGTCATTTAAAGCTTAGACAAATTAAAAATTATTCAAAGATAGAAATGATTTTTACTCTCATAGGTTTTTACGGTTAAAAAAAAATTGTAGATTTGCGAAAAGACTTTTTAATATAAAAACATCCTATGGTGACATTTATTCTTATCGCAGTAGCAGTGATACTGGTTACAATTGGCTTGGTAAAGCTGGTTGACAAATTCATACCTTCAAAATTTAAACCTATTCTAACAATTGCTCTTTGGGTATTGATTGGTTTTTTGGGTTATCAAACGTATATGTCTATCTATGAACCTATTCAATTTAACAAACTTAAAAACAAACGCTACAAACAAGTTATAGAAAGTTTAATTGACATCAGAGACTCTCAGCTTGCACACAAACAAGTAACCGGAAAGTTTTCTGGTAATTTTGAAAACTTAATTAAGTTTATTGACACAGCAAAATATACCATTACACAACGTAGAGATTCTACGATTATAGATGAAGAGTTAACAAAATTATATGGCGTTGACACAACTAAAGAAATTGTTATTATTGATACTTTAGGCTATGTATCTGTAAAAGATTCTCTATTTAAAACGTCTCAGCGTTACAAGACGATGATGCAAGTACCAGCGGGAGAAGTTGGGTCGAAATTTAAATTGCAAGCTGGGTATTTAGAGCAAAATGATATACAAATACCTGTTTTTGAGGCTTCTGTAAAAAAAGATGTTATTTTATTTGACCAAAATCCAGATCTTGTTATGCAAGAAAATCAGGTTATTTCTGTAGATGGTGTAAACGGAGATGTATTAAGAGTAGGATCTATGGAAGAGGTTAAAACAATAGGAAATTGGCCAAAAACTTATGGCTCTGCCGAATAAAAATCCTGACAAATTAACGAATCTAGAATTGTCCATTCAAATAAGTTTGAGTGGACTTTCTTTTTCTATACTACAAAAAGATACTCATACCATTTCTGCTTTAAAGCATATTGACTTCAATAAAAAACTCACACCTTTAGAGCTTTTAGACCATACCAAAAATATTTTTAACTCAGAAACTGTTCTACAAGAAGCATTCTCCAATGTTTTTGTGATTCATGATAATGAATTATCGACTGTAGTGCCTAAGCCTCTATTTAATGAAGATAGCCTAGCAGATTATTTAAAGTTCAACTCTAAAATTCTTAAATCCGATTTCATTACCTACGACGATATTGCTTTAAATGATAGCGTTAGTGTATATGTGCCATATATAAACATTAACAATTTTATATATGAAAAATTTGGTTCTTTTACCTTCAAACATGTTTCGACAATACTAATCGAAGAAATCCTGCTTATTGAAAAAAACTCCAGTTCTCCTAAAGTATATTTAAATATAAGTAAAAATCATTTTGAAATTATCGTAATAGAAAAAGGAAAACTTTTGCTATACAATACATTTGAATATACAACAAAAGAAGACTTTATTTACTATGTCCTGTTTACAGCAGAACAGCTCAGTCTGAATCCAGAATCATTAAATTTAGTTTTTATAGGCGATGTGCGAGAGACCGATGCCTTATATCAAATCGCATATAAATACATAAGACATGTAGGTTTTGGCAACCGGAATGACCATTATAAATATCAGGAAAATCCAAAATATGGTCATTCAGATTTCACACTAATAAAAAGTTTTTAATGCGAATTATTTCAGGTATTTATAAAAGTAGAAAAATTATAGCACCAAAAAATTTACCAGTAAGGCCAACTACTGATATGGCTAAGGAATCCTTATTCAATATTATAAATAACCTGTTTTATTTTGATGATATTTCCGTTTTAGATCTGTTTGCCGGTACTGGGAATATCAGTTATGAATTTGCCTCCAGAGGCACCCAAAACATTATTTGTGTAGATCAGGATTACGGTTGTATTAAATTTATAAATCAAACAGCAGAAGCTTTTAAAATGCCAATAGACACTATTAAAAGTGACGTTTTTAAATTTTTGGAAAAGTCTGGTTTACAAGCTAATATTATATTTGCGGACCCACCTTACAATTTTTCGGAAGCTCAATTTGCTAAAATTCCAGAATTGGTTTTTCAAAATAGTATGCTAATGGAAGATGGTATTCTAATAATAGAGCACTCTAAGCATACCAATTTATCTAACCTAAATCACTATAGCTATTCTAAAAGTTATGGTGGGAATATGTTTAGTTTTTTTGAAATAGCCTAAACTCATATCCTTCTTTTTTTTGTTAATTTATTTTTTTTCAGTACTTTAGGGATTACTCCCCTAAGAGTCCCAGGCTCTATTCATACTTTATCTCATAAAAAAGCGCCTCTCTTTTTGCTTATGGTTTGATTTGAGAACTAACTTAAAAACCATAAATGAAATGAAAAAAATTCTTGTAATGCTATTAGCAGTGACTCTTTTTATTGCTTGCAAAAAAAAGCCGCAACGTTACTTTGCTGAGTCGGCAGAAATTGAAACATTAAAATCTGGGATAAATGCTTACGAAACGGGCAACTGGGATAAATGGAAAAGCCATTTTTCTGATACTGCTAAAATATTTGTTAATTCAATTAAACCTTTATCCGTTGAAAAAAGACTGGAAGACTTAAAAGCTATGACCAATACAATGTCTGCTTATGGCTTTAATCATGACAAAGAATACATTGAAATGGTTTTAGACAAAGAAGACGAAACCTGGGTCTATTATTGGGCAACACATGTAGGTACTTTTGCAGCAAACAAAAAAGAATTAACTATACCCGTTCATTTAGCCGTACAATTTGTTGAAGGTAAAATTGTAGAAGAACATATCTACTTTGATGGCACTGCGATGAATTCTCAATTCGCCGCCTTAGCAGCTGCTGAAGCTGAAGCAAAAACTGCAACCAAAGATTTAGAAGACTAAAACCGCTAACTAACTAACTAACTAACTAACTAACTAACTAACTAACTAACTAACTAACTAACTAACTAACTAACTAACTAACTAACTAACTAACTAACTAACTAACTAACTAACTAACTAACTAACTAACTAACCAATAAATTATGAAAACAATTAAAACAACTTTAGCATTAGTATTATTATTGTCTCTAACATGTCAACTATCTCAAGCACAAAAAATGTTTATGGTACATCAGGACAATGTAAGACCTTCCATGGTTATGGAGTATGAAAAAATCGCAAAAGAATTCAATGCAGCGTCTGTAGAACACAACCTTCAAACCCAATGGTTCACAGCAGCATCCAATGATTTTAGATATTTTTATATCACTCCAATTGAAAACTTTGCAGATCTAGATAAACGTCCCTTTGCAGATATGGCAAAAGCTATGGGCGATAAATTTGGAGAGATGTTTAATAATTTTGATAAATGCTATGATTCGCATGGAACATACATAGTTGTACATGATGAAGAATTAAGCTATATGCCAGAAGGTTCTAAAGAAGCCCAAGAAGGACAAAACTACCGCAAATGGTTTTTTATGTATTACACACCCGAAAATGGCAAAAAAGTAAAAGAAGGCATGAAAGCTGTTAAAGAACTCTTTAAAAGTAAAGGATCAACAAATTATTACCGCATCTACCGAAATGGATTTGGTTCTATGGAAAATTACTATATGGTATCCATCTCGGCTAAAGACGAAATAGATGGTGCTACAAAAGCCAAAGCAAATGAAGAGGTTTTGGGCCCAGATCGCTGGGAAACTTTTAACAAGGTATTAAAATACATATCTAGAATGGAAGAATACAGTGGAGAAATGAGACCAGATCTATCTTATGCTCCCAAAAAAGAATAATTACTAACCAAGCTTTTTTAACCGAAAAAGAGGCTTGCCTTATAAAAGCAAATTATTTATAAGACAGCCTCTTTCTATTTATCGAAAAATCAATCTGTAGTTATCATTGATTTAATCAATAAGCATTAGATTCATACAGATTCTCCTTATAGTTCTTTATCTATTTAAGAACTAGTTTATCAATTAATGTTCGATTAGCGATTTTTAACTTAATTATATATATACCCCTATTAAAGTCTCTGGTGCTCACCTTAGAAATATGACCACTGAATATTTTAGAAAAAACAAGCTTCCCTTGCATATCCAGTATCTTTAGATCTGCATTGATAACTTCATTTTTAAATAAAACGTTCACTTGATCTTTGGCAGGGTTTGGATACAGTACCATTTTAGGAATCGAACCCTCAATAGGGTCTGAGTTAGTTCTACTTTCACGAGACTTTTTGCTTTGCGAACCAACAGCCCTACTAGCAGACATATTACTACTACCCCCTACTCGGGTTAACGTGATTTTATCGAGATTCCATTGCCAAGTATTGCTTCCCGATGCGGTCAACCGTATAGTTACAGAGCCAGATGGCAGAGCAACACTACCGCCATTTAAGGCCCCATAGGTGTCCCAGGCACCATTATTAGGCACATTAGTAGTTGATGCTACAGTTTCACCTATAGAGAGCTGAATTTGGGCATTATTAGAAGGCGTAGAAATATTATATTCTATATTATAATTTCCTGCTGTTCCCACATTGATAGTATACTCGACCCAATCACCACTATTTACAAAGTTAATCGTATTGGCAGTAGCATTTGCCCCCAAGCCAGGTCCACCAAAACCAGCATCGTTAAATGTCCCGCTAGTATTATTGAAACTCTCGGCCTCAATAACGATTTCATCATCTGGAGGCGGTATGTTATTGTTGACTGTAATAAATGCGCTTGCAGGAAAAGATCCATCTTGTGTGGTAACTGTTATTGTTGCAGAACCTAAAGCAACTGCAGTTACAAGTCCATCGGCATTTACCGTCGCAACTCCAATATTATTTGAGCTCCAAGTTACGGCCTTATTTGTAGCATTAGATGGTAGTACTGTTTCATTCAAATTCAATGTCTGCCCCACATTAAGTGTACCTGCTGTAGGGCTTACAGACACTCCAGTAACTGATACTGGTGAAGGATTAGAACCTCCATCTGTGACGGTAATAGTACTCGTATCGGTCTTACCGCCACTTAATGTGGTTCCAGTTATTATAGCCGTACCTTCACCCACAGCTGTAACTAAACCTGTTGTATTCACAGTAGCAACATTGATATCAGATGAAGACCAGGTAACAGCTTGCACCGTAGCATTGAATGGAATAACAGATCCTGTTAATTGAGCTGTCTCTCCAACCTCTAATGTTGCACTTGCAGGCAATACACTAACTCCAGTAACATCAATAGTGTCTGGTTCTCCATCTATAGGATCACCTGCAACGCTAACAATGATATTATCGGTAAAACCACCGTCAAAAGTTTCAACCGTAACAACAATATTTTCTGCTTTAATACCTTTTACAAGCCCTTGACCATTAACAGTAACAAAATCAGTATTGGCAGATGACCACGTCACAATTTTTTTAGTAGCATCAGCTGGAGAAATCAAAGCATTCAACTGAAAAGTTTCACCTGGACGAATAGTTACGGTTCGTGGTTGTATTGAAACACTTGTTACGGGCACCTTACCGCCAACTGGAACCGCATCATAAACCCTTATCCAGTCAATTAAAAATAGATTTTTGCCATTTACATCGTCAAGCTCATCTGAAGTTGGATAAATATTTAAATTACTAAGCCAAGACTGCTGCTCCATATTTATAATGATATGCTGTGGTTTACTCAAACCTGTTCCACCAGTGTAGCCATATTTGTCAATCGCATCAAAATCGGTGGTATGTTCAGACAAGTTTCCTTCTGGATCGAGAAAGCTATGTGTATTCTTTTTTATAGTTCGAACTTTAATCCCATTAATATAATACTCAACATGGTGTGGGTTTACCCAATATACGCCTATATCAAACCATTCGCCTCTCCATGATGCTTTGTCTTCTTCATAATACCATGTACCAAAAACTTCTTCTTCATCTCTTGGTTGGTAATCGGTAAATGGGTTTCTGATAAATACATGATGGCTCAGATGGATACGCTGATCAAGCCATTCTCTACCTGTTTGACTATTGGGATAAGATTCCAGCATATCCAACTCTTCGGTTTCATCGCCACTAATCATCCAAATGTTATTAGCTAGCATGCAATTGGCCTGTTTTACTCTAGCTTCCATATACATCGGATAGGTCATTTGAGCTTTAGAAGAAATACATCCTGTATATATAATTGAATACTGACTATCTTGAGCGGCGTGAATATTTAAATATCCGCCTGTTGTCCATGAATGGTCTTTATGAAAAGAGGTATTTGATGGTCCTGAAAAATTATTTATATACAGGTCATTCCATCTGCTAGTAAACGCTTCTGGTCGATTTGACCCTGTGGATTCATAGTTAAAACTATCTGAAACAGGGTTTAATTCCCATACCATTCCAGATGGTAAATTTGCTGGAACCGCCATTCCAGCCCAATCTTGTGCATTTACACTTAATGTCATACACATAATTAGTAATAATATTTTAAAAATTTTCATTTGTTATTTGTGTTTAGTTATGTAAAATATTTGTGTCGTGGTTTAAAATTTGAAAACAACATATTATCTAGACATTTCTTTTATTGCTAAAGTTTAAGTTGTAATCAAATTAATCCATACTCTATTAATCAATTAGGATATAATCCTAAAGTTAATTGTGGACAAATGTCATCTAGCCCCTGGTTTGTTATCAAACTGGAGAATCTATGTGTTAAAAAAGGGGACTGGACATAAAGCTTGCATAAATGCAACCAACGGGATCAGTATACTAAGGAGGATTTTTATATTTCATTTGATAAAAAATTAAGTTTAGTTTAAGTTTTTCTTTCCTGTATATTAGATACAGTTACCTTCAAATTAGTTAGTATTTTTTATCAACGACAAATGCCAATGGCATTTTTTAGCCATATATATTGTAATTGGCTGATCAATTAATTGTAATAACAGAGAAGCAAGACCAAATCGTTTTGGTTTTTTCTTGTATTCAACAAAACAATTGTTAAATCATTATCACAATTGTAATATTTTTCCTTAAAACGTGTCGAATATACTACAAAAAAAACATATCAACCTAATAATCAATAGTTTTTATGTTAAAAAAATTAAGAAATGTCATTTCATCGAATATCAACCATAATCAAATTAAAGATAATCCTTAAAATAGATTAAAGGTGTTAATTGACAGTCAGTTATATCTGAACAGGTCATCAAATCAAAAAAAGAGGCTACCTTAAAAGGCAGCCTCTTTTTATAACAAAGTAAATCTATAAGCCGAATTCTGTTTTCCCTGAACTTGTTTCAGAATCCTCCAAAACAAATACAAAAAATCCTTATCATTTATCTGAGTGTATTGTTACCAGTACACTTTAGCTGCCTACCCTCCAGCATCGAGCGTGCAGCCCTCAAACACTGGTTTACATGGCATTGCACCACATAGAGTTTACCTGATTTCACTACAGCATGACCTGTACATACTTTCTGTTGCACTTTTCCTAGTCTCACGACTGGTGGTTATTAGCCACTATGTTGCACTTTGGTGTTCGGACTTTCCTCCCTTATACTAAAGTAAATTCAGCATATGAGCGATAAGGCAATCTACTTAAAGCAAAATTACAATAAAGAAATTTTAAATCTTAAGTAAATAAGGTAATTCTATACCCTATAAAGACTTTTCACTTAAAGTTGTTAATAACTCGCTTTAAATTTTACATCCTTTGCCTCTAATTTTAAGTTGAATTTTTAACTTTGTTAAACATTCAACAAGAACAGAAATAAATTCAATAAAATTGGAACATTTTGTAGTATCGGCTAGAAAATACAGACCTCAGACATTTAAAGATGTTGTTGGACAACAAGCTATTACAAATACTTTGTTGAATGCCATAGATAATAATCATTTAGCTCAGGCCCTTCTCTTTACAGGGCCTCGTGGTGTTGGTAAAACAACTTGTGCTCGTATTCTAGCCAAAATGATTAATAGTGATGGCACGGAAACAAATGATGAGGATTTTGCCTTCAATATTTTTGAACTAGATGCTGCTTCAAACAACTCTGTTGACGATATTAGGAGTTTAACAGATCAGGTTCGCATTCCTCCTCAAGTTGGAAAATATAAAGTTTATATTATTGACGAGGTACACATGTTATCTCAAGCCGCTTTTAACGCTTTTCTTAAAACACTGGAAGAACCACCAAAACATTGTATTTTTATTTTAGCTACTACAGAGAAACATAAAATTATTCCAACTATTTTATCTCGTTGTCAGATTTTTGATTTCAAGCGTATTACTGTTAAGGATGCCAAAGAATATTTAAAATATATTGCTGAAGAACAAGGAATAACGGCCAATGATGATGCTTTACATATCATCGCTCAAAAAGCCGATGGTGCAATGCGTGATGCTTTGTCTATTTTTGATAGGGTTGTTAGTTTTTCGGGTAAAAACCTGACAAGGCAAGCAGTTACAGAAAACTTAAATGTATTAGACTACGAGACTTATTTTACCAGTACCGACTTAATTTTAGAAAATAAAATCCCTGAATTATTATTGCAATTCAATAATACATTATCTAAAGGCTTTGATGGCCATCATTATATTGCAGGTTTGGCATCTCATTTCAGAGATTTGCTTGTAAGCAAGACCCCAGAAACTATTGAATTGCTAGAAGTAGGGGAACAAACCAAAGTCAAGTATTTAGAGCAATCTAAAAAAGCCTCTCAAGACTTCCTGCTTAAAGGCATAAATTTGGCCAACGATTGTGATCTCAAATATAAAACCAGCAAAAATCAACGCTTACTTATTGAGTTATGCTTAATGCAACTTGCCTCTATCACTTTTGATGGAGAAAAAAAAAATAGCAGACATTACATAATTCCTGCTTCTTATTTTAAAAAGAAGGGTATTACTCCTATTCCAGTAACACCTCCTAAGCAAACCGTTTTACCCAACTCAGATAAGGAAGAGGTTCACATAAAAAAACAAGCATCAAATACTAATATTACAGCTTTTCAAGTTAAAGAACCTCCGAAGATTGTTTTAAAACAAGAAACCAAAAGAACATCTGGGCTTTCATTAAGCAGTATAAGAGCAAAAAAAGAGCATCTTATTAAGCAGATGGATGTTGTTATTGATGAAGAAGATTTGCCTAAAGAAGATTTTACCGAGAAGGAACTAATAACTGTTTGGAATACTTACATAGAAAAAATACGAGAAAAGGGAAAACATAATCTGGCCTCCATATTGTCTATAGACACTCCTAAAGTTAAAGATACCACAGTTTATTTAGAGTACCCTAATGCTACAAATAAGGTAGAAATAGAACGCAATCAATATGATCTTTTAGCTTTTATTAGAAAATCTTTAAACAATTTCGACATTAATTTGTCTATTAGTGTAAACGAAGTTATGGAAAAGAAATATGCTTATACTACAATGGAGAAATTTGAGAAATTAAAAGAAAAAAACCCAAATATTGATCTTTTAAGAAAAACTTTCGATCTAGATATATAAAAAATTAGATATGAACAAGTTAGTAGTTTTTACTTTAATCTCCATTATAACTTTAGCTAGTTGTGATGGCAGAGACAGAAAATATAAAAGTACTGTGGAGGTTTTAAAAGAAAATAAGCTTTTAAAAGTATTTTCTCAAGAAATAAAATATGTTCCCGATACTTATGTTGAAATTAAAACCGATACTATTTTAAGCAATGGATTTGAAGTAAAAGTAAACTATCATTCCTTAGAAAACGATTTTGTGATAGAGACTTTAAAATCAGAAAGAGATTCCATAAAAAAAATCCATTATAAGAATTTTGAAGCACAACTTTTAGTATTAAAAAACAACACCATAATTAATAAAAGCTTAATCAATAAAGCGCTTTTTTATGAATATGAAAATACTCAATTTTGGACTCATGCCATCATGCAATTTTTATGGATAGATGATGATGCTTCAAATGAAGAGATGCTTTACTTAAATACTTCTTTTTGTATTCCGAACACAGAGGAATGTAAAGATTTCACACTGAAAATTAATGACAAAGGAGTTATTCAAATTGAAGAAATAAATATTTTTTCCAATACCATATAATAATGCTAGGATTAAAACTCCCTACGGATCCACGTTGGGTTAATATTGCAGAGAAGAACATCGAAGAAATACTTACTGATCATGCATTTTGTGAGCAGAAAGCAACAAGTACAGCTATTTCATTAATTGTAAGCTTTCCTGAATATACAGAATTGGTTCAAGAAATGACTGCATTAGTGAAAGAAGAAATGAGTCATTTTAAAATGGTACATGATAAAATTATAGAGCGCGGATGGACTCTTGGTCGTGATAGGCGTGATGATTATGTCATTCAACTTGTAAGGTTCTTTCCTAAAGGAGGCAGCAGGACAACACAGCTAGTACATCGTTTACTATATGCAGCATTAATTGAAGCTAGAAGCTGTGAGCGTTTCAGGTTACTATCAGAAGAACTTCAAGATAAAGAATTAGCAACCTTCTATAGAAATTTAATGGTTAGTGAAGCTAATCATTATACCATGTTTTTGGGTTTTGCCCGTAAGTACGGTAATAAAAAAGAAGTTGATGCCAAATGGCAACAACTTCTTGAATATGAAGCTGAAATTATGTCTAATTTAGGAAATACAGAAGCAATACACGGTTAAAACTTGTAACCTATACCTATTTGTATATTTGAATTTTTAGCCTCTACGCCTAAATTATCGTCAAAAATATTCGAAAAGCCATAGGTATACCTCACGTCAGCAAATAATGCATAATTAATTTTGCATTCTAAACCACCTACACCAGAGTAAGCAAAATTTTTGACACCATCTCCTTCTTTATGCACCTTTATCCCGACTTGCGGTCCTACGCCTAAATAAATTTTTTCACTTAATCTAAATTTTAAGAAAATAGGAGCCTGTATATAGTCCAAATGTAAAGGCTCTGCATTGGCACCTTCTGCAGAAAATTGTATTTCTGGCATTAAAGCAACAGCTTTAGACAAACCAATGTTAGCAAAGAAACCAAGATAAATACTATTTCTGTGCTTATTTACAAAAGCAGTAGTATTCGTATCGAAATCCAAATTCGATATGTTATAACCGCCTCTTACACCATACTTTATATCTTGAGAAACGCCATAAATTGAAAAACTAAATAGGATTGCTAATAGTAATATTTTTTTCATAATAAATTAGGTTTGGGGTATAATTTTAAGCAATTATACGCCTACGAATATATATTATAAAATTAAAAAACAACAACAATAAAAGGTGAAGTGCAAAATTTTACTGTGTATTACTAGAAACAGTATCATAATAGATACTTTTAATTATACCATCTGCCAAACCTATTTTTGGTACGTAAATATTTTTTGCGCCACTCCATTTCATTGAAGAAAGATAAATTCGCATAGCGGGAATAATAACATCTGCTCTATCCTGGTTTAAACCAAGTTCGGTGATTCTTTCTTCATAAGAATAGCTCTGAAGCGTATGATAATATGACGATAAATAAAAATATGTCAACGGTTTACCTAGAGCCTTACCAGATATCTTAAATATTTTATTAATATTACCTCCAGAACCAATAACTTCAATTTTATGGTACGATTTTGCGTATGTCCCAATCCACTGCTCCAATTCTTGCCAAGACTCTTTTTTAACAATATCATTAAGTAGTCGAACTGTACCTATTTTAAAAGACTTTGAAGCCACTTGTTTTCCTCTATGGATCACGGTAAATTCGGTACTACCGCCACCTACATCAACATAAAGATAGGTTTTATTGTTATCAATGTACTTATGTAAATCGGTTGCAGCTATAATTGCTGCTTCCTCTTTTCCTTTAATAACATCAATACTTATCCCCGATTCTTTTAAAACCAAATCAACCACTTCTCTCCCATTTGCAGATTCTCGCATGGCTGACGTTGCACAAGCTTTATACTTTACAACTTTATGAGATTTCATCAACAATTTGAATGCCATCATAGTATCAACAATTCGCTGAGTATTTTCTTTGGATATTTTATTTTTAACAAACACATCAGCTCCTAAACGTATAGGCACACGAACCAATGAATTTTTCTTAAATTGAACAGGTTTCCCTTTTTGTTCAATAATATTTGAAATAAGTAACCTTACAGCATTTGAACCAATATCTATAGCCGCATATTTCTTTATTTTAAGCATATTATCCCTCTAACTTTTTTAAATAATAATTATAAGTAGCAAACTGGGACCTTACTTTTTCTTTATCATTTATTCTATAATTATTTTCTTGTGATTCACTCAATAACCTTGCTTTAACATTATCGCTCCAACTAATATTAAACGTCTCTATAATTTCTTTTTTAATATCGTCATCATATATTGGACAACTTACTTCTACTCTATTATCTATATTTCTTGTCATCCAATCTGCAGAAGAAATATAGATTTTAGAATCGCCATTATTACCAAATATATAAATTCTGGAATGCTCTAAAAATTTATCTACAATACTAATAACTTCAATATTCTCACTCATACCTTCAACCCCTGGAATCAAACAACATATACCTCTAACTATCATTTGAATTTTAACGCCAGCTCGACTTGCTTCATATAGCTTATCAATCATTTTATAGCTAGAAATACTATTCATTTTCAATCTAATACTACCCGATTTACCATTCTTGGCACTCTCAATTTCAGCATCTATTAATTTAAAAATTGCTTTTTGAGTATAATGAGGAGATGTTATTAAATGTTTGTATGTAAAAATCTTATAATTGGTCTCAAAGAAACTAAAAATTTTATTTACATCTTTTAAAATACGTTGATCTGAAGTAAATAACGTATAATCGGTATAAATCTTTGCGGTAGATTCGTTAAAATTCCCAGTACTTATAAAACCATATCGCTTTACTTTTTTACCTTCTTCGCGCTCTATAACACACATTTTACTATGCACTTTTAGACCTGCCACACCAAAAATCAAATTAATTCCTTCATCCTCCATCTGTTGAGCATAATCTATATTTGCCTGCTCGTCAAACCTAGCTCTTAGCTCTATAGATACCGTAACCGATTTACCATTAACAGCCGCATTAATAAGTGAACTGGCTATATGTGAGATTTGTGCCAAACGATAAATAGTAATTTTTATAGTTTTTACGTTTGGGTCTAGAGCCGCTTCTCTTAGAAACTTTACAACATAAGAAAAGGTTTGATATGGTGCCTGGAGCAAATAATCTTTTTCTTTAATGGCTTCAAAAATACTAGCTTCTAAACTAAGGCCTTTAACAGGTAAAGCTTCAATTTTATTATAAAGAAGGTCATTTCTACCTAAACTAGGAAACCCCATGTAATCTCTTCTGTTATGATAACGTCCACCAGGAATAACACTATCAGTATCGTCAATTCCCATCTTAGTCATTAAATACTCCAAGGTATCCTGGTCTATGGTCTTATCGTACACAAAACGAACAGGTTCACCAATTTGCCTATGCTTGACACTATCGGCTATCTTCTCAATAAAACTTTTGCTTAAATCACTTTCAAAATCCAATTCGCCGTCACGAGTAATTTTAATCATATGTGCAGAAATGCTTTTATAATCGAAAATATTGAAAATATCACTTAAACAATGGCGAAGTAAATCGTCAATCATTATAAGATAGCTCTTTTCCCCATCTTTTGGCAATTCAACAAATCGATTAAAAGTTTTAGGTATTTCAATTAGCGCAAACTGTTTTTCATTATTAGCCATTAACATTCTAACCGCTAAATAAGCTCCACTATCCTTCAAATTAGGTAGCACTACAGAATCATTTAAAATAATAGTTACTAAGGCTGGGCTTACTTTTGTTAAAAAATATTTCTTTATAAAGTCATGTTGCGCATCATCAATTTGATTTTCGTCAATGATATAGATATTTTCATCCTCTAATCTTTGATGGATGGTATTTAATATTTCTAAACTTTTACTTTGTTGCTTTATTACAATTTGAGTAATAATTTCCAGCAACTCTTTTGCTTTAATACCTCCTAAAGCATTTTTTCCTCCTTTTCCAGCTTCGACAATGCGTTTAACCGTAGCATACCTTACCTTAAAAAATTCATCTAAATTATTAGAAAAAATCCCTAAAAACCTGAGACGCTCTATTAAAGGTACATTTTCATCTGAAGCTTCCTGTAGAACGCGAGCATTAAACTGCAACCAGCTAATTTCTCTATTTATGTAATTATTGTTTTGTATTTCTGATTTTATCATTAGAACAATTCATGATTTAGAATAGAAACACAAATATATTCTATTTAAGCTTAATATTATCAATAAAAACTGTTATGAAAATGGTAAGATTTAAACGGACTGATTTTTACATAACCCATTCTAATAATGTGTTAAAAAATCATTTTAAATCCCTAGGAAATAAAGTCCACATCGTTTTCCCTTTATCTAAATTTTTCCAGTTATCAATATCAAACGCTATAACAACAACTCCGCTAGTTGGCACGTTATCTATATAACTACTACCATAAGTATTTACAAAGGAGGTAATAGCATGGTTATGACCAAAAACCATGAGTGTATCAACAGAATTATCGCATGTTTTAATAACCTCAGTAAGGTTAGTTCCAGAAAAATCATATAAGTCATGATTTAGATGCACTGTATACGTATCGACACCTAAATTAGAGATAAAAATGTTAGCCGTTGTTTTTGCGCGCATGGCATCACTTGACAAAATCAAATCAATATTTAAATCTCTGGCTTTTAGATTATTTGAAACCAAATCGGCATCTTTAAAACCTCTTTTATTTAGAGGCCTCTCATGATCTATCACATTATGTTCCCATGAAGATTTAGCGTGTCTTACCAAAATTAAATTTTTCATAAAATATCAAGTTTAGCTAATTTTTTTCTACAAAATCCATTGCTTTTTATTTTGACTAATAAAATACACATAAAGATAACATAAGTATTAAGAAAAGTTAAAGCTTAAGTTATTTTAAAGCCGTTTCTAGCTTGGAAACCGATAAAAAACTGATTATACCGACCAAAAGTTTTTTAAAATCTTTTAATCGAATTTATAAGTGATTTACCATATATTTTTGAACAGATAATGGTATATGCGTTTTTTTGTACTACCTACTAAAACATTTTAAAGTTATGAACCTGAATCTAATACCATATAAAAACACAACATTGTCAATCAATGTTTTTCCCTCACAGTTTTTTCCCTCGAAAACTTTTTTAATAATTAACATAAGTAACTCATTGTGACTATTTCGGCACATTAGTGTTTAATATATATAGCATTTAAATAAAAAATTTTACTGAACCATGAAAAATAAAACGACGATAGCGCTTTACTCTTTTCTATTATTGTGCTGCTTTTCCTTTTGTGTAAGCGCACAACAAAATGTATTTGATTTAGAAATAGTTAATTATAGTGACAAGCCAGATGCTAGTGTTGAGCATTTGCATCTCCTATCACTTAAAAATAATTCCAATAAAACATCAAACTTCGATCTTTCAAGTAATGAAATAGCATGTAAAGCGAAATATAATGATGTTATCAGTAACAAAATTGGAAAAATTGATAGTGATGAAGAAACACTCATTAATACCTCTAGCGTAACTGTTGAAATCTATAATAGAACATTAAGTAAGAAGGTTAATAAAATCACTTTAAACCCAAACGAATCTATCTCATTTTATGTAAAAACAACTCGACAAAACAATACAGAAACAGGGACATGGAAGTGCTTAAAAATAACAGCGAATCTAATAGATAACAAAAATCACAAAAAGATTGGAAAATCTGTGATAATAAGGTCTTTTATACCGAACCCTAACATTTTAGGTCACTAAAATTTATAAAATATTAATTAGTTAATTAAAGGCTTATGAAAATCTTTACCAAATTTATAAACTATCATAAAGCAATACTTATAGTTATACTTTTAATAAGTGCTTTTGCTCAAGCCCAGTTGAAAAACTCTTTTGACCCTCGTTTTAACGAAGCTGTAAATGGAGATTTCACTATTATCGCGAATAATATGATTTCCACAACAGCCACTGGTGATTATAATGGTACAAGTGATAATGATCAAATATCTACTCTAATTTATGTTGATATTGATAATGACAATACAACATTCAATTCAAGTAGTGCCAATTTTGCTAACCCAGCTCCAACTGCAAGTTGTTTAACAATTAAAAAAGTACTCTTATATTGGGCGGCTGCAGATCAAGAACCTGATGAGAATGATCCTGATTCTGAAAACCAACCTAATTGGAATTACAATGATATAAAATTGATGCTGCCTTCTGAAACAACCTACACAACATATACAGCAGATGAAGTTTTATATAGAGGCCGAGAAGATCATGTTGGACCTCCAAATGATGGTCATTTTAGTAATGATCCATACATATGTGTAAAAGACATTACAAACTCGGTAACTAATTTAGTTGATAATAATATAAGTCCTTATGGTACATATCAAGTAGCTAACGTTGAAGGGAAAATAGGATCTTTAAACGATCATGACACTGGAACGCCCACTGGTGTTTCTGGAGGTTGGCAAATGGTTTTTGTATACGAAAGCCCTACATTACCGTTAAAAAACATTTCAATTTTTGATGGATATGGCCATGTCGTAAGTGGGCAAGGCAGTTATAATATTGATTTCAATGGTTTTCAAACAGTTCCAGCTGGAAGTGTAAATGCCAATATCCTTATTGGTGCTTTAGAAGGAGACCTTGGACTAAATGGAGATAGATTACAAATAGAAAACACCTCTAATACTTTTGTAGATTTATCAACAGCACCTATAAACCCCATAAGAGCTTCTGACAATTTCTTTAATAGTAAAATTACAATTGATAATGCGAATTTTACGAATAGAACGCCAGCTAGCACAAACACATTAGGCTTTGATGCTGCTATTTTTGAATTATCAAACCCTGGCAATACAGTTATTGGAAATGGTCAAACCTCAGCAACATTTAGACTGACCTCCAATCGGGAAACTTATGGTTTATTTTTATTAGGTTTATCTGTCGATGTTTGGTCTCCAAATTTAGGACCTATTCATTTAACATTAGATACGCCTAGTACATCTCTAAATCCTAATGCCACCTTTGGAGCCAGCTTTACTGTTGAAAATACAGGAAACGACGATGCTAAAAGTTTAGAAGTATCTACAACTTTACCTCCACAGGTGACTTTAGTTGAACCAATATCGCCTGCACTCCCTGCAGGAATCACTTATAGCTATAATACCACAACAAACTTATTGGAATTTTTTGTTGCAGATGGAATAGCAGATTCTGGAGCACCAGCTGTAAATGTTGATTTTGATTTACAAGTTAGAGACGAATGCTATTTCTTAGAAACAAGTTGTGACCTTCAATTTGAATTACAATTAGAGGCGAACTACATAGGTGATCAAAACCCAACACCTCAATCAACCGTTAGTTCTGCTAATTTAGATTCTTGCGGTGTTGGTATATTAGATCCTATAGTTATTAATGTTACGCAACCTTCTATATCTTGGGATACTGCTGTTGATACTTTAAACAGAGAATTAGAATGTAATGACGCAGCAGGTTTAAATACTGCTCAAGCATTAGAACCTCAAACTAATAAATGTAACCTAACATTAACAAAAACATCTGGTGTATTTGTTTCCAACCCAACTTGTCCTAGTACTGGTACTTATACAAATACCTGGAATTTCACTGATGCCTGTGGCGTTACTATTGCCGATTATGTGCAAACAATAACGATCGTTAATACAACAGCCCCTGTAGTACCTGTAGATGCCAGTTCAAGTGTGGAATGTATAGAAGATGCAACACAACCTACAGCTCCAATCGTTACCGATTCCTGTGGTAATAATATTGTCCCTGTGATTACTCAAAACACAGATCCAGTATGCCAAGGAGATAAAATATATACCTTTACTTATACAGACTGTGCTGGAAACACTTCTGTATATACATATACTTATACTATAAATGATGCAACACAACCTACAGTATCTGGAACTATTTTAGATTCTGTATTACAAGGGTGTAATGCTACTGGAGTAACTCCTGCGGAAAATACAGTGAGTGGACTTGAAGCTTTAGGACTTACTATTTCTGACAATTGTACTGATAATACAAATCTTATAGTCACTAGTGATGATAATATCTCTGGTACTTGTCCAATTGTTGTGACTAGAACATACTCGATTACTGATGCATGTAACAACACTACAACTGCCACTCAAATTATTAATATTAACGATACGACGTTGCCGACAGTTTCCGGTACCATAGCAGAATCTACAGTGGAAGGCTGCCTAGCTGCTGATGCTACAGCTCCTGTCAATTCAGT
>NZ_JABBHF010000012.1:0-135000 GCF_012910715.1 Flavivirga algicola | reverse complement strand
TTGTAGTGTCGTCGAAGGCTGGCCGTGAGGCCTACTGGAGAAGCTACAAAAGAAAATGTAGGCATAAGTAACGATAATGCGGGCGAGAAACCCGCACTCCGAAAGACCAAGGTTTCCTCAGCTATGCTAATCAGCTGAGGGTTAGTCGGGACCTAACGCGAACCCGAAAGGGGCAGTGGATGGACAACAGGTTAATATTCCTGTACCTGCTCTCACCAAAAGTGACGGAGGCGAATAGTTGGTGCGTGCTGACGGAATAGCACGTTGAAGCCAGTGGCAACACGGCGATAGTACACTGAGGCCTCGGCCAAGGTGATAATCCAGCGGATCGACTTCCAAGAAAAGCGAGAGAAGCAGCCCGTACCCCAAACCGACACAGGTGGTTGGGATGAGAATTCTAAGGAGCTCGAGAGATTCATGGCTAAGGAACTAGGCAAAATAGACTCGTAACTTCGGGAGAAGAGTCGCCCCGCATCAGCGGGGCCGCAGTGAAAAGGTCCAGGCGACTGTTTATCAAAAACACAGGGCTATGCTAAATCGAAAGATGACGTATATGGCCTGACACCTGCCCGGTGCTGGAAGGTTAAGTGGAGGGTTTAGCTTCGGCGAAGATCTCAAATGAAGCCCCAGTAAACGGCGGCCGTAACTATAACGGTCCTAAGGTAGCGAAATTCCTTGTCGGGTAAGTTCCGACCTGCACGAATGGTGCAACGATCTGGACACTGTCTCAGCCATGAGCTCGGTGAAATTGTAGTATCGGTGAAGATGCCGATTACCCGCTGTGGGACGAAAAGACCCCGTGCACCTTTACTATAGCTTAGTATTGGTTTTGGACAAGTAATGTGTAGGATAGGTGGGAGACTTCGAAGCTGCGTCGCCAGGCGTGGTGGAGTCATTGTTGAAATACCACCCTTTGCTTGTCTAGAGTCTAACTCACGTTGTGAGGACAGTGCTTGGTGGGTAGTTTGACTGGGGTGGTCGCCTCCAAAAGAGTAACGGAGGCTTCTAAAGGTACCCTCAGCACGCTTGGTAACCGTGCGCAGAGTGCAATGGCATAAGGGTGCTTGACTGAGAGACCTACAAGTCGATCAGGTTGGAAACAAGAGCATAGTGATCCGGTGGTTCCGCATGGAAGGGCCATCGCTCAAAGGATAAAAGGTACGCCGGGGATAACAGGCTGATCTCCCCCAAGAGCTCACATCGACGGGGGGGTTTGGCACCTCGATGTCGGCTCGTCACATCCTGGGGCTGGAGAAGGTCCCAAGGGTTGGGCTGTTCGCCCATTAAAGTGGCACGCGAGCTGGGTTCAGAACGTCGTGAGACAGTTCGGTCTCTATCTACAGTGGGCGTTAGAAATTTGAGTGGATCTGACTCTAGTACGAGAGGACCGAGTTGGACAAACCTCTGGTGTACCAGTTGTTCCGCCAGGAGCACTGCTGGGTAGCTACGTTTGGAAGGGATAAGCGCTGAAAGCATATAAGCGCGAAACCCACCACAAGATGAGATTTCTTTAAAGGGTCGTGGGAGATTACCACGTCGATAGGCTACAGGTGTAAAGGCAGCAATGTCACAGCCGAGTAGTACTAATAACCCATAGGCTTATTGTACGCCTGTTTTTTTATAGGTTCAACCATTGTTATGCTTCATGTGCTTCATCCACGGATGTTTTTTCAATATGTCACGATATATGTCTTTCCGATACGGAAAGAGGCCCCGCACGGGTTGCGGGACAAAGATTTAAGGTGGTTATAGCGATGGGGCTCACCTCTTACCATTCCGAACAGAGAAGTTAAGCCCATTAGCGCCGATGGTACTGCATTGTAGTGGGAGAGTAGGTCGTTGCCTTTTTTGGAAGCCCTTCATGGAAACATGAAGGGCTTTTTGTTTTTTTAAATAATCAACCACAATATAAATGACGTAAAAGTAGAGGGATAAGTTTATTGCTGTTTTATATGTAAGGATATAGTACTTCTAAGACTAATTGATAATCATTTATTAAATTCAATTTATTTAGTTATTTTAGTATCCATGAACATTATTATTCAATCTACACTTCATACGTTAAAAAAATCTCAGCATTTACTAGATAATTTAGATGATGATATACTCAGCAACACCTCTATATCTCCTTATAATTCGAGTATAGGCTCTCATTTAAGGCATATTTTAGATTTTTATGATTGTATTTTAAATATAAAGGAAGCTTATGTTGATTTAACAGCTAGAAGAAGAGAGCATAAAATTGAAACTTGCTGTGATTCTGCTAAAGGTTATTTAGAAAGTCTAATGAATCAACTGACTCATTTGGATAGAAACCTTGATGAGACTGTTCGGGTAATTGATGATTTAGGTCTTGGAAAAACAGAAATACCATATACCTTATCGGCTTTGTTAGCTCAAGCCAATAGCCATACCATACATCATTATGCTATTATAAACTATATATTAGATAGGTTGGGTATTATAATTGATGATAGTGACTTTGGTTATAATCCTACGACTCCCAAAGAGGCAACACATTAATATTTTTATTTTTTAAACATACTATCCAATATCGTGTTCAGACCTTTAAAGGCTAAATAGATAGCTAATCCGCAAATAAGTATTGCTACAATAAGGATAGGAATATATAAAGGCTTTTCTTGATTACTAAAGGCAATATGAATGAGAGTAGGCCCTAAAAACATAGCTCCTAAAGAAGATCCCATTATTTTCAATCCTTTTAAAAGAACCTCACGATTGGTTTTTTTAGTTTCCATCTTTATGTTTTTTAATAGCTAAGCGAACGTTACCATGTTTTGTTAGTAATTGTTGTGCTTCTTTTTCTGAAATATTTAATTCGCTCATAATCATTTTAGTACCGCGATCTACTAATTTATTATTGCTTAACTGCATATCGACCATTTTATTACCCTTTATATGACCAAGTTGAATCATAGTAGAAGTTGTAATCATATTTAGAACTAATTTTTGGGCTGTACCCGCTTTCATTCTAGAACTACCAGTAATGAATTCCGGACCCACAATAACTTCTATGGGAAATTGAGCTGTTTGAGATAATGGACTATGATGATTACAAGTAATACACCCAGTCACTATTCCATTTTTATGACATGCTTTTAGAGCAGAAATAACATATGGTGTTGTACCAGAAGCAGCAATGCCAACAACAACATCGTTTGAATTTATACGATACTTTTGAAGGTCTTCCCATCCTTGGGTTAGAGAATCTTCGGCAAATTCTACTGCTTTTCTAATAGCAATGTCGCCACCAGCAATAAGACCAATAACCAAGTCGTGAGAAACTCCAAATGTAGGTGGGCATTCCGAAGCATCCAAAATACCTAAGCGACCACTTGTACCGGCCCCTATGTAAAATAACCGTCCGCCAAGTTTAAGTTTTTCTACTACTTGCTCTACTAGTTTTTCTATTTCAGGAAGCGCCTTTTCTACAGCTAGAGGAACTGTTTTATCTTCATGATTTATACTACTTAATAACTCATGAAGGGGCATCTTTTCAAGGTGGTCGTAATTGGAATCCTGCTCTGTTGTTTTGGTAAAGCTCATACTTCAAAAGTATGAATTAATCCCGAGTTTTAATCATAAAGAATATCCTCAACTTCAATTTTTTTATCATTTATAAAATCATAAAGTGTCAGTTGTCTTAATATATAATAATCCCTCCAAAATTTTTCAAGAGAATTTAAGTATTGGAGAATGGCTCTGTCCCTTTCTTGTAAGGCGATATTCAAATCTGTGATGGTAATTTTTCCGAGCATGTACCTCTTTTTAGAAATATCATATCTCTTAGTGGCTACTTCCTTAGCTTTTTCTGAAGTAAATAAAAAATCTCTTTGATTTGACCAGTTTAGGACGTGTAAATAAATCTCTTGTTCAAATTCTTGCTTGTCTTGATTGATGTTATTATTCGTTAAATCTAAATCAGCTTCAGCCATTTTGCGTTTAGATTTTGATACACCCCAGTCAAATATAGGTATACCGACTGAAACCGAAACATTTTGTTGTTTATTAAAGTTGTTAAAGAGGTTGTTAAAATCGTCACCATTTTGAGAGATTCCAAAATTGGCTCTTATCCCCAATTTTAATCTGTTATTTCCTTTTTGGAATGCCACTTCTTTTTCTGCTTGCAACCGTTTTCTTCTAAATTCGATAACAGCTTTTCTATTTGCTTGCGCTTCTTCCAATGCCTTGTTTATATCAACCTCAAAAAGTGGTAATTCTTCGGGAATATCTAATTCTAAATCTTCGGTTTCAAGCTCCAAGTACCGTGCTAAATTTTGAGAAGTTCTCTTTAAATCTACCATATTTGTAGTTACTCTGTTTTTAGAATTTAAAAGGGCTAATTCCATTTGTAATAATTCATTTTCCGCAATTTTCCCCATTTTAAACCTACCTTTTGCTATTTGATATAAGGTATCCTGATTTGATAAATTTGTTTTTGCGATTTCTAATTGCATTTGTGCTTTAAGTAATCCAAAATAGCGTCGGGATGTATTAACAGATATTTGTTCCATGTTTTCTACAAAATCTCTTTTAGACTCTTCATAAACTAGTGGTTCAATTTTTTTATCCCATTTAAAGGGGTTGTATAAGATTGAATTTTGAAAGTAATTAACAGAAAATGGAATAACAGAGTATCCGATATTATCGTCAAGCCCAAAAAGCTCAACACGCTCCAGGTTTGTATTTATTGATAGGGTACCTCCTGTATAAGGAACACTTTGGGATATTGACAAACCACCTTCTATGAGTAATTGGTTTTGATTTACAAATATATCTTGTCCTGAATCATTTGTAATTCTACGTACAGAATTTCTATATTCAGGTAAGGTTGCGTTAAGTCTGAGTTCTGGAAGAAAACTCGCTTTATAATTTCTATAGCGCCAATAATTTGATTGATTTCTATTTAGATTGACTTTATAATCTGGTGATTTTTTTTGTGCAATCTCTATAGCCTGACGAAGCGTTATCTTTTTTGATTGTGAAAAGGTGAATAAGGGAAAGATAAGGATTAATATAACAAGTATTTTTTTCATATTTTATTTATTCAGATCTTAAAGCTTCAATAGGTTTTTTATTAGCTGCTGCTTTGGCTGGAAATATACCAAAGATTAGCCCAACAATTACGGCTATAAAGAATGAGAGCGTAATAGAGTTCATTGATAAAACGGTCTCTATACCAGAAACGATTTCAATGACATAGGCACCAATAACTCCGACAATAATTCCAATAACGCCACCACCAACACTAATAAGTACAGATTCTGATAAAAATTGTAGAATAACATCTTCTTCGGTAGCACCAATAGCACGTATTATGCCTATTTCTTTGGTTCTCTCTAATACGGAAGCTAGCATAATATTCATAATGCCTATCCCCCCAATTAATAAAGATATACCAGCAATGATACTTAATACAATATTGAAAATTTGTTTTGTTTTTTGTTGCTGCTTTAAAAGTTGAATGGGAATACTTATTTCGAAATCTAATACATCGTTATGCCTGCGTTTTAGCATTTTACTTAAAACTTCGGCTGTTGCTTTTAATTCATTTGAATTTGAAACCTGAGCGGTTAATTTATCTATTTGATGATAATTACCTCTAGGGATTCTCTTTTTGGGGCCATTTTGATTTCTATTTCGCCCCCTTCCTCCTTTGGCACTTATTACTTTTCGGTCTTTATATCGAACTAAAAATGTTTTAATTGGAATGTAAACATCTTCATTTAAATCTCTTATACCTAGATTTTCTTGCGCTTTATCCGATATTAATTTTTCTTCAATAACTCCAATGACTTGTAGCCAAACATCTTTAACTTTTATTTGTTTGCCTAGGGCGCTTTCGCCTGTAAATAATTTTTTTTCAACTTTTTTGCCTACAATGCAAACAGGCAACGCATTTTTAATTTGATAGTCTGAAAAACCTTTACCATTTTCTAAATTGATATTTGATGATTCAAAAAAACTAGGGGATATACCAATGAGTTTAACCGGGTTTTGTTTTCCGTTGTTTATAACATAAGTGTTTAAAATTATTTCAGGGCTAACGAGTTTTACACTAGGAATATTTTTTTGAACACTCACGGCATCCAACATATCTAGGCCTTTAGAAAATCGTTTGGATTCAGATTCACCACCATTTTCATCACTTTCTTTAGCATCTTCATCTTTTTCATCTAATATTGGTGTTACAACAATATTATTTACACCTACTAATTCCAACTGTGCCAATATCTCTTTTTCTGCACCATTCCCAATAGCAAGCATCGTAATTACTGATGCCACACCAAAAATAATTCCTAAGGCTGTTAGAAAAGTTCTAACCTTATTGGTCTTGATAAACCAAAATGCTTCGTTAAAATTAGATTTTAGTTTCTCTAAAAGTATTCTATCTATCATGCTTATTTTAATAGCGTTATACTTTTTTCTTCTATACCCTCTGGTTTACTTAAATAAACAACGTTATTTTCCTCTAAGCCTTTTTTTACAATGACAACTTCATTATTGGAAGCTCCCAGCTCTACTTGTTTTTTATTAATAGATAAGCCTGATTTTACATAGGCATAACTAATGGAATCCTTTGAAAAAACTGCCTCTAAAGGAATTGTTAAAACATCATCTTGCTGACTTATCAATATTTTATTCGATGTGGTCATTCCTGGTCTGATGTTCTCATTTGTTTCATTAAGCTTTATTAAAACCTGGAATAGCTTAATGTCTGATCCTGCTTTGGTCTCACCTACATTGGCGACACTTGTAACGATGCCATCTAGTTCTATGTCTGGAAAAGCATCAAAGCCTATTTTTACAGTTAATCCTTCTTTGATTTTTCTAATATCGACCTCATTACAATAAGTTTTCGATTCCATTTTTGTTAAATCGGGTAAACTGGCAATTGCAGGTTCCCAGGGTGTTATAGTGGAACCTACTTTCTTTTTAGTACCATTCCATTGTTTAACATAGGTTACCATGCCAGCATCATCAGAATAGATCGTGAATTCTTTTTGTAATTTTAACAAATCTTCTATCCTTTTTTTAATCTTTGAAACTTCAGTGCCAGCAATGATCATTTTAGCATTTGCCTGCCTCTTTTTTATTGAATAGTCAGCTCTTTTTTCCTTTAAATCGCGTTCTGTTTTTTGTATTTTAATTTCTAAGGATCTAATGGTGGCTGGAGATTCGTATGCTGAGCGTTCCAATTCCAATTTGTCTTCTTCGATATTGAACAACAAATCTTTTATGGTATTGCGTTCTTGTTTTAGGGTAAGCGTAGTATCAAGTTTTTGTTGTATATACTTCGATTCGGCCTTTTCTAAGTTCAATTGCGCATCATTAAGTTTTCCGTTTACTTCAGAAGCATCAAGTTTACCAATATAGCCACCTTTTTTAACAACAGTACCTTCTGCTACTAAATCTTGAATTTTTATTTGGTAAATATTAAATCGTCTAGCATTACTTGGGCCATTAATTTTTTTTGAACTGGTGGACTGTGCTTCTCCAGAAATAAATACTTCATTTTTAAAAGTGCCTTTTACAACTTTAGTGGTAAGTGAAACATCGCTATCATTACTAGGAGAAAAATATGAATAAGCAATAACGAGTAAAATGATTAAGCCTATTGTGATGGCTATCTTTTTTTTATTCATTTGGTTTGTTGGTTTGATTGATGATTGGTCAAAAATATATAAAAAGTTGACTCACATTATTTTAATTTTGTTAATATCATCATAAATTATACCAAACCGCCTATTTTCGTATGTAAAGTATATAGGAAAAATAGGAAATAAATTATTTATTCAATTGTATAAGAGAAAATTGAGGTTTCTGAAACTCTAAAATAGCCTAACGGATAGTTACTAGGGTTAGTCTGGTTAATACAATTTCCTCTCACGGTTGCAGGTTGGATTTCGAATGGGTCACCAGACTGATTATCATTTTGTTGGAGTAATATGTTTAAATATTCGAAAGCACGCTTAGAAATTCCAGAATTTCGTATTGTTAGCTGATCACCAGCGATGAGATTATCTTTAGAATAAAATCCAAAAATTTGATTACCATCCGTAAATTCATCATCGTAAACCTCAAGGTTGAGTGCGTTAGTATTAATGATAACGAATTCAAATAAATAATAGTTTTCAATGTTTGCAGGATCTGTATAATAGGCTTTTATTTCGGTTTCATCACCAGAGAATCCGCCATTATCTTTTTGTTCTACAAAATCAATTGGAACAACAGGCATTAATGTTTCGGTTGCTGTGTAAATTTCGTTATTATATATTATTGTAAGACTATAAATATTGTTGATTACTGGAATGAAGGTGTCATTTTTGTACATTCCCGTGTTTTCGCCTTCTTCAATAAAATTAAAAGTATTATTGTTTTGGTCTGTAACTCTAACTATTGCCCCGGAAGCAGGCGGGATGTTATTCCCATAATATGGTGCCGTAAGGCTAAGTCGAATGAATTGTGTTTTTCCATCGGTGCCTTTTATCCAGTTTAATGAAGCATCTATGACGAGTCTAGGCTCTGCAGTTTCTAAATCCAGATTTATAACATCCTCACAGGATGTACAGAGGAAACATATGAGTAATATATATATAATTTTTTTCATCAGCTTATAGTTTGAAATTATAAGATATTGATGGTACAATTCCAAATATTGCTAATCGAATAGCTTGATTTGATTTTGTTGTGGTGTCTTGATCAAAAGTAATCGATGCTGCATTTTTACGATTGTATAGATTATAAATTCCGAATACCCAATGACTTTGCCATCTACTATTTTTTTTAGATTTGGGTGTATATGTAAACGATACGTCTAATCTATTGTAGGATGGTAATCTATCTGAATTCCTGCTATTAAAATTAGGAATAGTTATACCGTTAAATACATAGCGTCCGTTTGGAAACGTTGCAGGTTGTCCAGTTTGAAATAAAAAGTTTGCATTAATTTTCCATTTATTATTCCAATGATACGTACCAGTGCATGAAATATCATGTGTTTTATCGTAAGGAGATCTGTACCAATTACCATTATTAATTCCCAGTTCTATTGGTGTCCTGCCTTTAGTTTGTTGCTCAGATTTTGATAGGGTGTATGCTACCCAACCTTTAAATTTCCCTTTGTTTTTTCTTAGGAGTAACTCTAGACCATAAGCTTTGGCTTTTCCATTTAAAATAACCTGTTCAATAGCATTGTTTGCAATTAAATCGGCTCCGTCTATATAATCGATTCTATTTTTTACAGTTTTGTAGAAGCTCTCTAATTCTAAAGAATAGTTATTATCTCCAAAATTCTCAAAATATCCTATGGCAAATTGATCTAATAATTGTGGTTTTATATATTTACCACTTGGTGTCCAAATATCTAAAGGCGTAGGAGAGTTGGTATTTGAAAGGAGGTGTAAATATTGACTCATCCTGTTATAACTCATCTTTATTGAACTGTTTGAGGTTATTTGATACGCTAAAGAAGCTCTTGGTTCCAGATTAAAAAATTTAGAGATAACATCACTCCGTTTAAAATTTTCGGTGCCAATTGGAGCTGCTTTCTCATAAATTTGAAAATCTTCATTAAATAAAACAGCTTGGTTGTTTTCATAAATATTTAATTCATCTTGTCCCAAGCGATAAAAAGAACTTAAACGAATCCCGTAGGATAGAGCAAGTTTGTCTGTAACCTTTTGCTCAACATCCAGATAAATTGCATTTTCAAAAGCATATTTATCAATAAGTTTAAACGGATTAATACCTGAAGTAGGTACGGTAGGATTTATTTCTCCAGGATTAAATTTGTAATAGATACTATTTAACCCGTACTGAAGTTTTATTTTATCATTTAAATAATGTTTGAAGTCGTATTTTAAATTAAAATTTTGAATACCTGAAACCCAATCAAACTCTACAAAGCTTAATTTTAAATCGTAATAATAATCGGAATAGATTAATGATAAGTTAGAGAAGAGTTTATCTGAAAATAAATGATTCCATCGAAAATTTAAAACCGAATTTCCATAAATATTTTCAAAAGTGTCTTCAATTCTAAATACATCACGGCCAAAATACCCAGATAAGTAAATGTTGTTTCTATTATTTAATTTGTAGCTCAATTTGGTATTTAAATCATAGAAGTAAGCAATATTATCAATATCAAAAATGGGCAAAAATAAATGGGCATAGCTTGACCTGCCACCAAAAAGAAAAGATCCTTTTTCTTTTTTTATCGGACCTTCGGCGAGTAATCTACTAGAGACAATACCTAAACCTCCATTCATATGAAATTCTTTGCTATTGCCTTCTTTTTGGTAAATATCCAATACAGATGAAACTCTTCCGCCATAGCGGGCAGGAATCCCCCCCTTATACAATCGAAGATCTTTGATGGCATCTGGATTAAAAACAGAAAAGAAACCAAACAAATGAGATGAATTATAAATTGTAGCTTCATCTAAAAGAATTAAATTTTGATCTGCCGCACCACCTCTAACGTTAAACCCCGAAGACGCTTCCCCAGCATTAGTAACACCAGGTAGTAACGTAATGGCTTTTATGATATCTGCTTCCCCTAGTACAACGGGTATTTCTTTTATAGTTCTGGATGTTAGTTTGTTAACACTCATTTGGGGAGTCTTGATGTCGGGTTTTTCTATATTTTCAATAATGATTATTTCATTTAAACTTTCTGAAGAATCTGTTAAACTGAAATTTTTGGTATTATCTTCCGAGAGTATAATGGTCTCAGATTTTGTAGCAAAGCCCAAATAGCTAATGACTATTTTGTAGGTGCCTTCGGGTAATGTAATGGAGTAAAACCCATATTCATTTGTGGTCGTTCCAGATTGAATTTCTGGAAAAATGATATTGACCCCAATAAGAGTTTCGTTACTTTTTTTTTCAAAAATAGTTCCACTCAACGTAAATTTTTGCTGAGCTTCTATCGATAGTATGTTAAAACACAAGATGAAGAGAAACCACAAAAGAAGGTTTTTCATGTAATAGCTTTTTTATAAAAGTATAAAAAAAGCTCCTAAAAGGAGCTTTTTAATATTTTTTATAGTCATGTAACTATTGTAAAATACTATTAAACGTTTCGCTAGGTCGCATAACTTGGTTAATAAGTACTTCATTTGGCTCGTAGTATCCGCCTATATCTGTAGGTTTGCCTTGGATATCATTTAGCTCTTTTACAATAGTAGTTTCATTATCAGCTAATTGTTTAGCTATAGGAGTGAACTCGGTTTTTAGAGTCTCATCTTTTGTTTGATTAGCTAATTCTTGTGCCCAATACATGGCTAAATAAAAGTGACTTCCTCTATTGTCTAACTCGCCAGCTTTTCTGGAAGGTCCTTTTTTGTTTTCTAATAATTTTTCGGTAGCATCATCTAAAGTTTCTCCTAAAATTTTTGCTTTTGCATTATTGTTAACTTCACTGAAATGCTCTAAAGATACTGCTAATGCTAAGAACTCTCCTAAAGAATCCCAACGTAAATGGTTTTCTTCTAATAATTGTTGAACGTGTTTTGGAGCAGAACCACCAGCTCCAGTTTCAAATAAACCACCACCATTCATTAATGGCACTATTGATAACATTTTAGCACTTGTACCAACCTCTAATATTGGGAATAAATCTGTTAAATAATCACGTAATACATTACCAGATACAGAAATGGTATCTTTTCCTTCTATAATTCTTTCGCAAGTATAAGTTGTAGCATCAACAGGAGACAAGATTTTTAGATCTAGTCCTTCAGTATCGTGATCTTTTAAATAAGTGTTTACTTTTTTAATTAATTCAGCATCATGGGCTCTATTTTCATTTAGCCAGAATACAGCGGGGGTTTGAGAAGCTCTTGAACGCGTTACAGCCAATTTTACCCAGTCTTGAATTGGGGCATCTTTAACTTGACACATTCTCCAGATATCACCTTCTTCTACCGTGTGTTCTAGTAATGTATTTCCTGAAGCATCAATAACCCGAACGGTTCCATTAGATGTTATTTCAAAAGTTTTGTCGTGAGATCCATATTCTTCTGCTTTTTGCGCCATAAGTCCAACATTGGGAACGGTTCCCATAGTTGTTGGATCAAAAGCCCCATGTTTTTTACAAAAATCTATGGTAGCCGCATAAACGCCTGCATAACTACTGTCTGGAATAACAGCTTTGGTATCTTGTAGCTTACCTTCAGCATTCCACATTTGACCAGAAGTACGAATCATAGCTGGCATTGAGGCATCGATAATAACATCACTTGGAACATGCAGGTTTGTAATACCTTTATCACTATTTACCATAGCTAGTGCTGGACCATTTTGATAAACAGCCTTGATATCTGCCTCTATCTCTTTACGTTTGGCATCAGGGAGTTCTTCAATTCTACTTAAGAGGTTACTAACTCCAGAATTTACATTGACACCTAATTTTTTTATAGTATCTCCATGTTTTTTAAACACGTCTTTATAGTATGCTTTTACGGCGTGACCAAATATAATAGGGTCGCTAACCTTCATCATGGTACCTTTCATATGCAAAGAAAAGAGCAAATCATTTTTTTTCGCATCAGCTACTTGTTCATCTAAAAATGAAACAAGCGCTTTTTTGTTCATAACAGTAGCATCGATTATTTCTCCTTTTAATAAGTCAAAACTCTCTTTTAAAACCGTTGTATTGCCATTATGGTCTATATGCTCAATTTTTACACTTGTAGCTTCAACTAAGGTTGTCGATTTTTCATTATGGGCAAAATCTCCAGATTGCATAGTTGCTACATGCGTTTTAGAGTCACTCGTCCATACCCCCATGGTATGTGGGTTCTTTTTGGCATAATTCTTTACAGCTTTAGGTGCACGTCTATCTGAATTCCCTTCACGAAGGACAGGGTTTACAGCACTACCTTTAATTTTATCGTAGCGTGATTTAATATCTTTTTCAGATTCGTTCTTTGGGCTATCCGGGTAATTAGGTATACTAAAACCTTGTGACTGCAGTTCTTTTATTGCACCCTTTAATTGTGGTATAGAAGCACTAATATTAGGTAGTTTTATAATATTAGCTTCGGGCTTTTTAGCCAAATCACCAAGAAATGCTAAGTCATCTGAAACTTGTTGGTCTTCATTTAAAAAATCAGGAAATACAGCTAAAATTCTAGCTGCTAATGATATGTCTTTGGTTTCAATATTGATTCCCGAAGATTTAATAAAAGCTTTAACAATAGGTAAAAATGAGCGTGTTGCTAAAGCTGGAGCTTCATCTGTTTTTGTATAAATAATTTTTGACATTGGTGTCGTTTTTTTTGAATTATTGTAAAGCTAAAAACATGTATGCATGTAGATTCGTTTTTAGCCCTGCGAATATACAAAAATGCCTCGTTAAAAATGTTTAAATATTGTATGAAAAACAATTAAAAAGGAATAGTTTTATAAGAATGGTAAAAAAGTTAGATGTAAGTAAGGATTTAATAAAAAACAGGTATTGAAGTTACAAAATAACAAAAGCCATATCACGAAAGAACTTAATCTTCTTTGATATGGCTTTCTTTGAAATAACATGACGTGACCTAATTAGCATTGCTACTAAATCAGTTTAAACTTGCATTTAAACCTTTTCAATTCAAGTACTGCTATTTCAACGAAACAAATCAGTAATTTTCAATATGCATTGACCTACTACTTAAAATGTTTCTATTAATTGTTCTTTTTGATGCTATCAATCGCATTTTTCGTTTTCACGTTAAACTTGATTAAAGCATTGCTTTCATTACAACATACACTTTCGTTTCTGTTGCTTTTAGAGCTTTCAATTACACGAGTAGCTAACTGCTTGCACATTTAGGACTTTTTGTAATCTCATGGTCTTTTGCTCTCACACGCATACACGTGGCACACCAAAACCTCAAAAAACAATTAATTATAATAAAGAACGTTACCTTATTTTAGAATATAATACAAATTCATGTTACCATGAAACCAACCGAGGTTGTTAATAATTCTTTTGCTAAGATAGTATTGGAAATCAAAAAAACAAATTTTTCAAAGCATTAGATATCAACTATTTATAAACTTAACTTATTAACTTTTGTTAATAAAAAAAGCCTTGATAAAAATCAAGGCCTTTATATAATTGTTTTGTAACAATACGCTATTAGTGTCTTCTCTCTTTAATTCTGGCTTTTTTACCAGTAAGACCTCTAAAATAGTAGATTCTGGCTCTACGTACTTTACCACGTTTGTTAATCTCTATTTTTTGTAAAGCTGGTAAGTTAATTGGGAAAATACGTTCAACCCCAATAGACCCAGACATTTTTCTAATGGTAAAAGTTTCTGATGTTCCAGAACCTCTTCTTTGTATCACTACACCTCTAAAAAACTGAGTTCTTGTTTTGTTACCCTCTTTAATCTCGTAATAAACAGTGATTGTATCACCAGCTGAAAATTCTGGTAAATCTTTTCTTGTTACAAATTCGTCTTGTACAAATTTTACTAAAGATTCCATATCTTTAAATTTAATTATAATTAATTCAGAACAACATTCACGATTCTCGCCAGAGGTTAACCCGAAATTGGCTGCAAAGATAGTTAATAATTAATAATGCACAATTAATAATTGTATTTTTTACGAGAGCTCTTTTTTTATTAATTGTACAGCAAAAAGAAGGATTCCGAGAGCAAAAATAAAATAAGATAATCCCGATATAATAGATATAATGCCTTGTACCTCCAAAACCTTTTCATAATTCCCTTGCGATAAAACTGGCCAAAGGATACCGATAAGAGATGTTAATATCATAAAAATCGCTCCCAAAAGAATTAAAAAACTAGCTGTAGTTTTTTGCTTGTTTAAAATAATAATGCTGCCAATTAGTAATAGAATATGGGATATCCCTGAAAAGATAGTTCCAATTATTGCACTGTTGAAAAAGTCATTTGCAACGGTAAGCTCATCCATAATATTTTATTTAAAACATGAAATGTTCAAATATATAAAATAATATAACAAAGTTTGGATGTTCTGATTTGACTTTTAGCACTTTAAAAGTTACAATTTTAAAGATTAATCGTCCAGTAAATCTGGTCTACGTTCTTTTGTTCTTAAATAAGCCTGTTCTTCACGCCATTTTTCAATCTCGGGAAGGTTGCCGCTAAATAATAATTCAGGGACTTTCCAGCCTTTATAATCGCGTGGCTTTGTATAAATAGGAGGTGCTAACAAATTATCTTGAAATGAATCGGTTAGAGCAGATGTCTCATTACCCAGTACCCCAGGAATTAATCGTATTACAGCATCGCAAAGCACGGCAGCTCCCAATTCACCACCAGACAATACATAATCGCCAATAGAAATCTCCCGCGTTATAAAATGGTCACGTACTCGTTGATCGACTCCTTTATAGTGGCCACATAGAATAATAATATTCTCTTTTAATGATATCTGGTTGGCAATGCCTTGTTTTAAGGTTTCTCCATCTGGTGTCATATAGATCACTTCGTCATAATCTCTCTCTGCTTTTAAAGCTGAAATGCACTTATCTATGGGCTCAATCATCATAACCATACCAGCTCCACCACCAAATTGTGTGTCATCGATAGATTTATAATTATTGGTAGTATAATCTCTTAGGTTATGAAAGTGCACTTCTACCAAACCAGCATTAATGGCCCGTTTTAAAATTGAGGCTTCAAAAGGACTTTTAAGTAATTCTGGTAAAACAGTAATAATATCTATGCGCATTGGGTTGTTTTAAGAACTGCAAAGATACTTTAATTGTTTGTTATTTTGAATCTTTGAATCGCATCTTAAACGAACCATTTAACACTAGCATTAAAATATAGTTACTTAATACCCGTCGTAAACAGCCCTTCCATTTCAAACAAAGTATCATCAAAATCTAATTCAGGTTCTTTAATAGTTTTAGTAGTAATTTGTTTGAAACCAGATTTGATTAGTATATTTTCAACATCTGCTATCTCATATTTTGTAAACCCGTGTTTTGAAAGTTCTAATTTATTCAAAAAACTTTTAGAACGGTAGGCTATTAATAATGTACCTCCAGGTTTTAAAACCCTAAGTAATTCTTCAGCATTGTCTTGAGGTTGCGGCCAAAAATAAAGCGTGTTAGTTGTTGTAATACAATCAAAAGTATCATCATTAAATGGAAGTCTTTCAATAGATGCTTGTTCAAAACGTACTTTTCCCGATTTAATGAGCCCCTCATTTATAAAATTAGCTTCATCGACCATAATGGGAGAGAAGTCAACCCCTATATATGTTAAGTCATCTGCCATTTTTAATAAGTCTTTAACAAAAAAGCCATTTCCCATGCCAATTTCCAGAATATGGTTTTTGTTCTTAGGGTTAAGTACTTTGTATGAATTTAAGCAAATATGTTTATTGCCTTTATTCATTTGTAAGCCTATTTCTTTTCCTGTTTCTCCTTCTGGTTGCCTAAGGTGTTTTGCAAGTTCTTTAGGGGTAAGCTTACTATCTAGGTTAAGTTTTTCTGCCATAATTATGTTTGTTCATTTTTCCAAAAAAATGTTAAGTCTTTATCTTTTATAAAGCCTAAACGTTGGTATAAATGTTGTGCTGGATTTGTTGGTTCTGTTTGTATTATTAGGCCTTTATATCCTTTTTCTTTGCATAATGCTTTAGCTTTATTGATGAGTATCGTACCAATATTCTTGCTTCTGAAATTAGCATCTATGTATAAATCATTTAAAACATACATTGGTTTCATCGATACTGAAGAGAATAAAAAGTATAGCTGTGTGAAGCCAACAGCTATATCGTTGATATAGGCTATATAAATAACAGAGTCTTGTTTGGTTAAGCGATCTTTTAAAAATGCTTTAACAGAATTTAAATTAGATGTTTGTCTGTAAAAAACGCGATAACCGTCAAAAAGAGGGACCAAATCGTCTAAGTGTTCTGTAGTTGCTTGTATTATTGTCATTGTAAAAAAAAAATCTGTAATATGAAATTACAGATTTTTAAATTTATATTCTGATTTTATTTATAAACCTTTTTGTTTGTTTATTTCGTCTTGTAATTGACGTCTTACCTTTTGCTCGCGTTCTAAGGCTATTTTTCGGTGTTCATCAAATTCTTCTTCAATTTCAGCAAGGGCGTGTTTAGCTTCTTTGGTAACAGCATTACTATTTTTAAACTTATAGATAAATAATAGAAGTAAAGCTAGCAAACCAGCGATAATGGACCACATAAGGACATTATAACTTGTTTTACTCATTTGCATGCCGAATAAGGCCATGTTATTTTTCTCTGAGTTGGTTTTATCTAAATCAAGCTGTGTGTTGTTTAGGTTCGATTTTAAATCTGAAATTTCTTTGCCTTGTTTTTTAACAATTAACTGTGTATCTGCAAGGTTTTTATGCACGGCCCCTAATGAATCTAATGTATTGGCTTTTAGCTTAAATAACCAATGATTCTTTACAACTTTATAGTCTTGATACTTATTAGAACGTCTTATTACAAACTCAAATTGGCTGTCTATAGTACCACTGTTAAGAGAAAGGTTGTCTTTTTCTTTTTTTGTTTGTGAAAAAGAGGGTAATGAGAAAATAAAAAGTATAAGTATGAGAGGGATTTTTTTTATAGCATTCATTTATGATTGGTTTAAATAATTTTACGAAGTTATAAAATATTGTTTATTATTACAGTTATATAATAAAAAGCCTCATAAAATGAGGCTAATTTATATACGATTTAAATCTCAATTTGGATGTTTTTATATTAATAATACGTATAACGCCTTACTTTAGAGATATATTTTGCAAGTCTTATAACTTGATGGCTATACCCGTATTCATTATCATACCATATATATAAAACAGCATTTTTACCATCTTTACGTACTATGGTTGCTTTACTATCATAAATAGAAGGAGCTGAGCTTCCAACAATATCACTAGATACTAACTCATCACTTAGTTCGAATTTAATTTGTTCAACTAAATCGCCTTCTAAAGCATATTTTTTTAAAATGGTATTAATGCCATTTAAAGAGGTTTTTGTTTTTAATTCTAAATTTAGAATAGCCAAGGAGCCGTTAGGAACGGGAACCCGAATGGCGTTTGATGTTAGTTTGCCTTCTAAGCTTGGTAATGCCTTGGCAACAGCAACGCCTGCTCCAGTTTCTGTAATAACCATGTTTAAAGCAGCTGCACGCCCACGTCTGTATTTTTTGTGGAAATTATCTACTAAATTCTGATCGTTAGTATAGGCATGGATTGTTTCTAAGTGGCCAGATTTTACACCAAATGAATCTTCTATAGCTTTTAGTACAGGTGTGATGGCATTGGTTGTACAAGATGCAGCCGAGAAAATTTTAACTTTATCTGGATTGTTTTCTGTATGGTTTACTCCATAAACGATATTTGGTACACCTTTCCCAGGAGCTGTTAATAATACTTTGTCGATTCCTTTAGCTTTTAAATGTCTGCTTAAACTTTTTTTATCTCTAAAGGCACCTGTATTATCAATAACTAAAGCTTTATTTATTTTATACTTGGTATAATCAATATCTTCAGGAGCATTTGTGGAAATAACATTCACGGTCGTTCCATTTATAATCAATGCGCTGTTTTTTACATCTACAGAAACGGTTCCAGAAAAGTCACCGTGAACCGAATCGTTTCGTAATAAAGAGGCACGTTTTTCTAGTATTTTTTCATCAATATCCCCTCGGGTTACGATAGCTCTTAAGCGTAGCTGACTACCTTTACCTGTCCGTGTCATGAGTTCACGAGCTACTAAACGTCCAATTCTGCCAAAACCATAAAGGACAACATCTTTGGGAAGGATGTCTCCATTTTTGTTTGCATCTTTTAGCTTTCTAGCAACAAAAGCAGTAGGGTTGCTGTGTTTGTTGTCTTCTAAGTGGAATTCGTAAGTGAGTTTTCCAATATCCAACTTTGCAGGAGGTACATCAAGCGTTTTAATAGCTTGAGCTATTTCTACTGAATCAAAAATAGAAATAGGCTTTTGTACAAATTTGCCAGCATATTCATGTAGGTTTAAAATTTGGCTCACATTTCTATCGATAAGTTGGTTTCTGAAAATTACCAATTCAATAGATTTGTCATACCAAAGATCACTAATAATTTTAATAAATTCTACGGTAGCTCTTCGACGATCTGCTTGAAAGGCTAACTCATTTTCATAAGCTTTGTTAAAAGACATTGTAAAATATTTAGTTTAGTTAAATTTCTGACAAAAATATCATATTTCAAACGTTTTCGTAGCGTATTTTAAGAAAAAAATAACCCTATCAAAAAAATAAATTTTTGATAGGGTTAAAAAGTGATTTTTAGGAGTTGTTTCTATCTGAAAATAACTTCCTTTTTCTCTTTTCTTGTGTTGATGTATTCTAACTTTTTAATATTTTCTTGAATATCATCGCCGTATTTTTCCTTTATTTTTGAAATGTCCGCTATTGTTTCAATTTTTATGTCATTTATTCCAGTAATAATATAGCCTTCAGTGATCCCCAGATTGGAATATAACCATTTGTTTTTAGTATTTTTTACCATAACACCATAGTCTATACCATATTCCTCCTTAAATGAATCAGATAAATCCTGTAGTTCCATGTCTACGAAGTTTATAGAGAAAGCATCTGTTTTTGAGAGTTTTACGTCTACAGTTTTAATTTTGTCATTTCTGTATATTTCAACATTTATGATATCATTTGGACGTTTTGTTTTTATATAACCACTTAAGTCCTCAAATTTAGATACTTCTATGTTGTCCAATTTTTTAATAATATCACCTTTTTTGATACCAGCCTTTTCGGCTCCAGAGTTTTTAATAACTTCAGAAACATAGACACCTTCTGTATAATTAAGACCTTCTTCTTGGGCTACTCTACTGTTAAAAGTACCAGCTTTAATGCCTAAAACACCATTTTGTACGTTGCCATATTCCATAATGTCTTCAACAACTTTGCGAGCAATATTACTAGGTACAGCAAACGAATAACCAATGTAAGACCCTGTTTGAGAAGAAATGGCAGTGTTTATTCCGATGAGTTCACCATTAGTATTTACTAATGCACCACCAGAATTACCAGGGTTTACAGCAGCATCTGTTTGTATAAACGATTGTGAGCTTACACCAGATAAATCTCTGGATTTTGCACTAATTATACCAGCAGTGACTGTTGACGTTAAATTAAAAGGGTTTCCAACGGCCAATACCCATTCTCCAATTTTTGCTTCATCAGAATTCCCGAAAGTTACTACAGGAAGCTCTTCATCTGCTTCAATTTTCAGCAAGGCGATGTCGGTTTTAGGATCGGATCCAATAATTTTTGCTTCATAAGTTTTATTGTTATTCAAAGTCACCGATAATTCTTGAGAGTTGTTTATAACATGATTATTAGTAATAATATAACCATCTGGTGTGATTATTACCCCCGAGCCTGTACCTAATTGCGGACGTTGAGAACTTCTTCCAAAAAACAAATCCTCAAAAGTCATTTGTCTAGGGCTGAGCGATACATTTTTTACGTGTACCACAGCATTAACGGTATTTTCGGCAGCTGTTGTGAAATCTGAATTCTCGTAGGCTTTTAATGGTCTATTAATATTATTTGTTGGTAAAAAAGTAGGAATAGAATCTGTTGCTGCTACTACGATGTTTTTGTTTTCTTTTTCTAAAAAGAGTTTATAAGCACCAAGCGTTAAAACACCACCTAATGCAGAAACCAGTATTAATGATAAAATCTTCTTCATAATTCTAAAATTTATTTTACAATTTACTAACGATTAAAATTAAATATTTATTGAATGGTCAATTTCGTTTTAACGATTTTTAACGTCCATTTTAACGACTATTTAACAATCAAAAATACCGTTTAATATTTATATCTTTGTGCTTTATTATGCAACAGACTTTTTATAAATATCAAGGAACAGGAAACGATTTTGTGATGATTGATAATCGTCAACAAACTTTCGACAAAAATAATACCAAACATGTAGCTTCATTATGCGACAGACGTTTTGGCATAGGGGCTGACGGACTTATTCTTTTAGAGAATCATGACGATTTAGATTTTAAGATGGTGTATTATAACGCCGATGGGAACGAAAGTTCTATGTGTGGTAATGGAGGGCGTTGTTTGGTCGCATTTGCAAAGCAACTAGGGGTTATAAAAGATAAGGCAGCTTTCGAGGCTATAGATGGATTACATCATGCTACTATTGATGGCGATATTGTAAAACTTCAAATGGTGGATGTTGATACGGTAGAAAAACATGAGAATCATGTCTTTTTAGATACAGGTTCACCACATCATGTACAATTTGAAAATCAGATAGAATCTTTCGATATAAAAACGGAAGGTTCGAAAATTAGATATGGAACACCATATAATGAGGCAGGAAGTAATGTGAATTTTGTTAAGAAAATAAGTGATCAGATTTTTACGGTTAGGACTTATGAGCGTGGGGTAGAAGATGAAACTTTGTCATGTGGTACAGGAGCGACTGCTGTTGCTTTAGCCATGCATGCTATTAACGAAACGAAAGAAAACCTTATAACGCTCCGAGTACCAGGAGGTAAGTTACAAGTGTCTTTTGAAGTTGAAAATGGGCTCTATAAAAATGTTTGGCTCATTGGACCTGCAAAACTTGTGTTTAAAGGTGCTGTATGATTACTTTAAAGGGTGAAAATATATACTTGCGTGCTTTAGAACCTGAGGATCTAGAGTTTATCCATACTATTGAAAATGATGAGACTGTCTGGGAAATCAGCAATACTATAACACCTTATTCAAAATATTTAATCAAACAGTATTTGGAACAGGCTCATAAAGATATTTTCGAAGTTAAACAATTGCGACTGGTTATTTCGAGTTATAAAGAAGAAGCATTAGGCATGATTGATTTGTTCGATTTCGATTTTAAAAATAGCAGGGCAGGCGTTGGTGTTTTGGTTAAGGAGACCAACAATAGAAGGAAAGGTTATGGTTATGAGGCGCTTGAGCTATTAATAGACTATAGTTTTACCTATTTAGGTTTGCACCAGTTATATTGTAATATCTCTGAAGAAAATGAAGCAAGTATCAAGCTTTTTACAAATCAGGGGTTTAAAAAAATAGGGCTTAAAAAGGATTGGATCCGTAGTAATGGTTCCTATAAAAATGAATATTTATTTCAGCTTATAAATAATTAAAATGTATATAAAAAAGATACTTCTAACTATTGTAATTATTGGATTGGTAGTTGCTGCATTTTTTGCAAATTTCGTATATAAGGCCATGTTAAAGCCTAATACAGCATTTAATAATGATACTGCTTATATTTTTATCCCTACTAAAGCAACTTATGAAGATGTTAGAAACCAACTAATACCTTTATTAAATGATATAGATTCTTTTGATGACTTAGCCGAACAAAAAAAATATACAACACATGTTAAAGCGGGTAAGTTTGCCATTAAAAAAGACATGACTAATAATGATATTATCAATTCTATTCGCAGTAAGAATATACCAATTAAAGTATCTTTTAATAATCAAGAAACCCTTGAAAAGTTAGCAGGACGCATAGCTACCCAAATTGAAGCAGATAGTATTTCTTTGTTAAAAGCCATGAAAGACCAAACGTTTTTAGATAAAAATAACTTTAAAGAAGCTACTGCTTTAGGGATGTATCTGCCCAATAGTTATGAACTTTTCTGGAATACTTCAGGAGAAGCGTTTAGAAATCGTATGCTGAAAGAGTACAATCGTTTTTGGAATGATTCTCGGAAGAATAAAGCAAAAGCTATAGATATGTCTCCAGATGAAGTAATAGCCTTGGCTTCAATTGTTTATGAAGAATCCAAACAAACCAGTGAACAGCCAAGAATAGCAGGAGTTTATATTAATAGATTAAAACGGGGTATTCCACTACAGGCTGATCCCACACTTAAATTTGCAGCTTATAAATTGCCTCAATACAAGAATACCATTATAAAACGTGTTTTGAATATTCATAAAGAGATTGAATCTCCTTACAATACATATAAAAATGCTGGACTGCCACCTGGTTTAATTGCGATGCCGGATATTTCGGCAATTGATGCTGTTTTAAATCATGAAGAGCACAATTATATATATTTTGCGGCAGATGCCAAGCGTTTGGGATATCATAAGTTTGCAAAAACTTTATCACAGCATAATATAAATGCCAGGGCCTACCATCGTTATTTATCATCTCAAGGCATTAATAAATAGTGAAGAAACCTGCTTTAAAACATATTCTTTTATTTGCCCTATTGTCTACGCTTTCTTATTCGCAATCAAGACTAAATGATTTTTTAACCCCCAGTGACACACTTAATAAGCCTAGAAGAAATGCAGTGGTTATAGGTGAAGCATCTTTAGCAGGTATTTCATTAATAGGCTTAAACCAACTTTGGTATTCAGATTTCGACCGTTCAAAGTTTCATACGGTTAATGATAATAGTGAATGGCTTCAAATGGATAAGATAGGTCATGCATTTACATCTTATCAAATGGGAAAACATGGTGCACAACTCCTAAATTGGAGTGGGGTGGATAAAAAGGGGCAATTAATATATGGCGCTACTTTGGGCTTTGGGTTTTTAACAGCTGTAGAAGTATTGGACGGATATTCACAAGAGTGGGGTTTTTCGTGGGGAGATATTGCCGCTAATGCAGCAGGAACAGGGTTGTATATTGGACAAGAATTGTTATGGAATGAGCAAAGAATTGCCTTAAAGTACTCTTTTCATCAAACAAAGTATGCAGATTTAAACCCAGATAAGCTCGGAGAAAACCTTTTAGAGCAAGTATTGAAAGATTATAATGGACAAACTTATTGGTTAAGTGCTAATCTGCGTTCTTTTTTTAAAGAAAGTAAAATACCCAAATGGTTAAATATAGCTGTTGGATATGGCGCAGATGGTATGCTTTATGGGTCGGAAGTTATTGACAATCAAATGTTAACAACTAATCAGAGGGTGCGTCAATACTATTTGAGTTTTGATGTAAATTTGAATGCTATTAGGACAGATTCAAAGTTTTTGAGGTCGATTTTTGACATTTTTAATATGGTAAAAATACCATTCCCTACATTAGAAATCAACAAAAATAAGTGTGTATTTCATCTATTCTACAACTAAAAAATACACATAATCGATTAATTTTGAAATAATTAAAAAAAAGCCTAATTTTGCACGCTCAAATTTCAAGGGGTATTTTGTTAGAAAAATACGCTGAAAAAGTTTAAAATTATGATAAAGAATATTGCAAGTTACACGACCCTCGCGCTTACAATATGTTTTATATTAAGTGTGTCGCTTTCATCTAGAGAGACTATGGATTTGAGTAAATATTCCACTAAAGGATTAGACTTAAATTATACAGTACGCGATGGAGGCAAAGATGGTAATTTATTGGCATCTAATGAACCATTCTCTCCTTACTTAGGGAAGTCTTTTGTCGGATTTAAAGAAGCCTTGGCTTTTAAAGAATCTGGAGGTGATTACTTTTCTGTGAATACATTTGGCTATTTAGGTAAGTATCAATTTGGAAAGGAGACTTTAAAAATGATTGGAATTAAAAACCCAACTAAGTTTTTGAAAAATCCTAAGCTTCAGGAACGTGCTTTTATTGCAAATGCAGAACGTAATAAATGGATTTTAAGACGTGATATCAAGAATTTTGTTGGAAAGCGAATTAATGGTATTATAGTAACTGAGTCTGGAATCTTAGCTGCTGCGCATTTAGCTGGTCCTGGTAATGTGAAAAAATATTTAAGAAGCTACGGTTTAGATAATTTTGCCGATGGTTATGGTACCACGGTGCACGATTATATGAAACGTTTTTCGGGATATGATACATCGTTTGTAAAACCAAATAAAAAAGCAAAAGCTATATAAGAATTAGCTTTTATGAATAATAAATATTGTAGGTCTCTTATGCAGATCTACAATATTTTTTTTCCATTCATTTGCCGTTTGTGTTTTTATAAATTCTGTATTTAAGGTAATGTCACATGCCACAGCTATGTCGGTGTTTTTATCTAATGTATGGCATAGGTCTTCAAGCATTTTATTGTTTCTATAAGGTGTTTCTATGAATATTTGAGACTGATTACGTTCAAAAGATAAGCGTTCCAGTCTTTTGATTTCACTTTTGCGCTCGCCTTTGTCTATGGGCAAATAGCCATTGAAGGTAAAGTTTTGACCGTTCATTCCAGAACTCATGATTGCCATTAAAATAGAGGATGGGCCAACTAAAGGAACGACCTTAATATTTTTTTGATGTGCTAATTTTACAATATCTGCACCAGGGTCGGCAACTCCAGGGCAACCTGCTTCCGATAAGAGTCCAATATTCGTTCCATTCAAGCAAGGAGATAAGAAGTTTGGCAACTCACTTGCATCAGTAAATTTGTTTAAATGAAATAGGTTTAAAGAAGGTTGTGGTTTATTGGGAGTTATTTTTTTTATAAAACGCCTGGCAGTTTTTTCATTTTCAACAATATAGGTGTCCGTTTGTTCAATGATTTGCTTCACCGATATAGGTAAAACCTCCAAAGTATTGTTGTCACCTAAAGTTGTTGGAATTAAGTATAGCTTGCCTTTAACAGTGTTCATAGGCATTTTTATTTAAATTAATTTTTTTGCAATGACATCGCAGGCTTCATCTAACATTTTATAAACATTTTCAAAACCTTCATCACCTCCATAATATGGATCTGGAACATCGTAATTTTGGTTTGGGTATACTTCGTTTAAAATGAATTTTACTTTTGCAATGTCTTCATCATTTCTGGCTAGTGAAGTCACATTTCTAAAATTAGATTCATCCATAACATAAATAAAGTCGAATAAATCAAAATCAGAAGTTTTAAATTGGCGTCCCTTTAAATGGGAAATATCCAATCCGTATTTTCTGGCAACAGCTATAGAACGTTTGTCGGGAGAGTTTCCCGTATGATAATTGGCAGTACCGGCAGAGTCTACTTGGAATAAATCGCTGGAAAGCTTAGATTTTAAAATACCTTCGGCAAGAGGAGAACGACAAATGTTTCCTAAACATACCATCAGAATTTTAGTCATTTTAGTGAATTTTAAATGGAAAGCTTTTTAGTAATATCTTCAACATATTTTCTAAATTGTTTATCTGTTGAAGATAAATTGTCAACCGTTTTACAAGCATGTAATACTGTTGCGTGATCTCGTTTTCCTATTTGAGAACCAATACTTGCTAATGATGCTTTGGTGAATTTTTTTGCAAAAAACATGGCAAGCTGACGTGCCTGAACGATGTGACGTTTTCTCGTTTTAGATTGTAAAGTATCAATATCCATTTGAAAATAATCGGATACTACTTTTTGTATATAATCTATTGAAACTTCACGTTTCGTGTTTTTAACAAATTTCTCAACGATTATTCTAGCTAAATCAATGGTGATTTCTTTTTTGTTGAAGGAAGATTGTGCTATTAATGAAATGATGGCGCCTTCTAATTCCCTAACATTCGTTTTGATATTTTTAGCGACATATTCTATAATATCTTCAGGCATTTCAACGCCATCTCGATATAATTTGTTTTTCAGTATAGAAACTCTGGTTTCGAAGTCTGGTGTTTGCAGTTCGGCAGAAAGTCCCCATTTAAAACGAGATAATAAGCGTTGCTCAATATCTTGCATATCAACAGGTGCTTTATCACTGGTTAAAATAACCTGTTTGCCATTTTGATGCAAATGGTTGAAAATATGGAAGAAAACATCTTGGGTTCCAGTTTTTCCAGAAAAGAATTGGACATCATCAATAATCAATACATCGATAATTTGATAAAAATGAATAAAATCATTTCTATTATTCTTCTTTACGGCATCAATATATTGTTGTGTAAATTTCTCAGCAGAAATATACAAAACAGTTTTTTCCGGATACTTGTCTTTTATGTCAACTCCAATAGCATGGGCCAAATGTGTTTTTCCTAGGCCTACACCTCCAAAAATTAAAAGAGGATTAAACGATGTGCCTCCAGGTTTATTTGAAACAGCTAAACCAGCACTACGGGCCAAGCGATTAGAATCTCCTTCCAAAAAGTTTTCGAAACTATAATTAGGATTTAACTGAGATTCTATCTTGACATTTCTAATGCCTGGAATAACAAAAGGATTTCTTAATTCTGGACTTTTATTGTTTAAAGGAATATCAACATCTTGTGATTTTACAGATGTTCTATTCGAACTTGGTATCTTTTCAGTAAAAGGTTGTTTGTTGCCATACGTGTTTTCCATTTTTATAATGTAAACAAGCTTGGCGCCTTCTCCTAGTTCTTTTGTAAGAGATACTTTTAGGATTTTTACGTAGTGTTCTTCAAGCCATTCATAAAAGAATTTACTAGGCACTTGGACACTTAATGCATTATCTGTAAGTTTAACTGCTATAATAGGTTCAAACCAAGTTTTATATGCTTGCGGCTGAATGTTATCCTTTATGAATTCAAGACAATTATCCCATACCGATTGCGCAGTTATACTCATTAGTTTTGTTTAGTAATTTTTGTAGTTAGTTATAATATAAGAGAGAGATCTTAATTCCCCCTGTCCCCATTTACTCGTGGCAAATATGTGAACAAAATTCTTAAAAAAAAAATCATTTACTATTGAATTTTTAGAATTTTTTCCCCATGTTTAAGCTCATGCCGAAACTACGAAAAAATATTTAATAATCCCTATGAAAATCGATGAAATACAAATAAGAGTGAGATATGGTGAAACTGACCAAATGGGTGTCGTTTATCATGGTAATTACGCATTATACCTTGAAATGGGGAGAATAGAATGGTTGCGAAAATTAGGGATTTCTTATAAATCTATGGAAGAAAATGGTATCATGTTACCCGTAGTTTCTTTGAGTATAAACTATAAAAAATCAGCAGGTTATGATGATGTAATTAATGTAAAAACTCAACTAAAGAAAATCCCTACAGCGAAGATTGAATTCGAATATGAGATTACTAATGAAAAGGACGAAATATTAACAACAGCAAGTACGACTTTAGTGTTTGTCGATATGAAAACAAACAGACCAACTAAAGCACCACAATATTTTTTGGATCTTATAAATAGTTAAATTTTTTTAATATCAATTTCGAAGAGATGATTGAAAATATCGAAAGTAGATTCAGCCTCCTTTTTTCTCACAGAAATGGTGATTTTACAATCCATTTCCAATGCTTGATGGATAATATGTAGTTTTTTCTCTTTGATGATACGCATCACTTTATTCATGTTTTTATAATCAAATGAAATAAGGTAATCTGTATTTATGGTTTTTTCTATAATATTAGAATGTTCTAATACTAGCTGCGCTGTGGTTTTATAAGCATTAATTAAGCCCCCAACACCTAATTTAACACCTCCAAAGTATCGTACAACAACAATTAAAATATTGGTAACCTCAAAAGATTGAATTTGTCCGTAAATAGGCATGCCTGCAGAATTACTGGGTTCTCCATCGTCATTCGCGCGATAAATAGTAGTTTCTGTTCCTAATTGATAGGCATAACACCAATGTCTGGCAGCGTGGTGTTTCTTTTTTAGTGTCTCTATATAAATTTTTGCATCATCTTCTGTTAAAATAGAAAATGCATAACCATAAAACTTGCTGTTTTTGTCCTTGTAAAGCTGTTCTTCTGTAGCTTTTAGAATTGTTTTATAGGTGTCTCTTATAGAATTCATTTTTACAATAATAAGTTATAATTTTTATGTTCACGCCAAACTTTGTATATAAGATTTAAAAATCGTCAAATAACATCTTATGAATTTTTACATGTGAAGGTTTTTTTGTTTTTATTGCTTTCTGATAGAAAATGAACAAAATGTTTATTAAAAAGAAATATTTATAACCGCTAGGGTAGTGATTTTATTACAATATTTGAGAGACATTTTTATATGAATCTCTAACGAAACAAAAATCATGATTTCAAAACTACCTTATCGAAAGATATTTTTTTTATTGCTTCTTCTGAATTGTTTCAGGGTAAGTGCACAAAATAACGCAAATTCCGAGACAAAAACTCATCAACAAGAGGTTTTAATTATTGAAGCCCTTCCTGAAAATTTACCTTCAAACGTTTCAATGCCTGTTTCTTATTTAGGAGAAACAATGACCTTGGAACTTGATAAAAGTTTTGTTTTTGGTAAAAATACGAGGTTTTTAATTGATGATGGGACAGGTAAGGTGGTGGAAATAGAAAAACCTAAGGAATGTACATACACAGGTCATGTTAAAGAACATCCAGAGTATTATGTAAATGCAGTTATCTCTGAAGAAGGGTTAATAGCCACGATAATTAAACCTAATAGCGAAATGGTTGAAATAAGGCCTTCGTCAAAAGATAAAAGAACTCACGAAATTTTTGCTGTTAAAGATAATCATTCATACTTAGAAAAAGGCTGTACATTGGATGTTGGTGATAAAGGCCATGATCATTCTACATTAGAAAACAGAAATTCAAGTACGAGAATAAAACGACCTATAGCCTCTGCAAAAACCTCAAATAATCAGTTGACACAAAAAGAAAGTAATAGTTTATTGCCTGCAAGTTTACCGCCAACAACCGTAATGGATGTCCTTGAATATGAAATTGGTGTAGAAATTGGATCAAGATCTTTTTTCGGCTCTGCTTACAATGGAAATTTGGCGACAGCCCAGGCTTCGGCACAATCTATAATTGGAAATCTTAATAGCCGATTTCTTCATGGTTCAGGGGTAGCATTTAGACTAGGTACGGTTATAATTAGGACTAATGCTAGTACTGACCCGTTAAGAGATTTGGTTACAGCTACTGGAGCAGCTCCTAATGCTAGTGCCAGTCTTGCGGCATTTAAAGATTATTGGAATAATAACCCGAGTGAAGTTGGTACTACACACGATGTGGCAGTATACCATGTAAAATCGGCACCATCTGGTTTAGCTTATGTTAATAAAGTAGATACACCTTTTAAGTATGCTACGATGGGAGGGAATGGTGCAACTAGTTGGGCTAATGGAACAGCAGTGCATGAAGTTGGTCACGTTTGGAACTTAAAACATACCAATAGCTCTGGTATATTTTATGAAAATAGACCACGAAATAATTCAGGCTCAACCACATCGGGAGGTAATGATTACTATATTAGTGTGATGCACGGATCGGGAAACCATAATATAGGAAGGTTTTCTACCACAGAAGCTCAAGTTGTGAGGCAAGTACTTAATCAAAAACGTTCTGCAGGAGATCCAGTTGCAAATCCAGGCGAAATGAAACCTTTTGGAGCTTTCGATGAATATGAAATGCAATCTAATGACCCCGTTACCATTGATGTGATCTCAAATGATTATGATGTGAATAATGATGTGTTGGATGTTAGTGTTTTAGATCAAGTAAGTAATTTAGGTGGGACTATTAGTCTTTCTTCAGGTACAGGTCCGGGAGGAAGAAATGAACTTATATATACACCACCAGCATCAGGGCTCAATGGAAAGGATTTTTTCCATTATACTGTTTTTGATACAACGGGACGATCAGATTTTGGAGCTGTTTATATGTATCGAGAAACTTCTTTGTTTAATGAAAATAGTGATGAATTTAGATTTGACTTAGGTACAAGAACATCAGTGGTTTGGCCTAATTATGATAGGTTACATGGTGATACATCCAATAGTTTATACGGTTGGACAGACACTTCTGTTGTTGGTGACAGGGATCGAGGAAGTGCATCTGGTACTAACGATCTCAATAGGGATTTGTGCCAGTCTTCTCAACCAGCAACTTTTGAAACAAAATTGCGTAACGGTAGGTGGAAGGTACTTATTACATTTGGAGACCGTTCTTATCCTCATGATAATATATTTGTTAAGGCAGAAGGTGTCGATATGTTAGAAAACATAAATACGACTCCTGGAGTATATTTTAACGAAATATTTGAGGTGGATGTAGCTGATGGGAAACTCTCATTAGAGTTTTCAGATCGAGGTGGTAGCGATGCTAACTGGGTAGCTACAAGGATAATTTTAACTTATGTGGAGACTGGAGCTTTAAGTGTAGACGATAATGATCTTGAAGATGTTTTTTCAGTATATCCTAATCCAACAAATTCCATTTTAAATATCAAAATAAAAAATCAGATGAATGGGGCGCTGTCTATAGTAGATGTTCTAGGGAATTTAGTGTATTCAGAAGAAAAACCAGAAGTTGAAGAAGTTGTTGTTGATGTTAGTAATTGGTCTCAAGGGGTTTACTTTGTGACATTTAAAATAGATAATAATAAAATTGTTAAAAAGATTATTGTTGACTAATAATGTGAAAAAATAATATTATAAGACCAGTCCTCATAAAAACAAGTCTTTTTTTATGAGGAATAGGTCTGTAATATCATCTGTTTTTGGCATGATGTTCCAAACATTAATACCTAGGCTTTTAGCAGTATTAATGTTATCGGCACTATCATCAATAAAAAGGCATTCGTTTGCGCGTATTTTATGCGTACTCAATACAAATTCGAAAATGTCTTGATTCGGTTTTCTTAATTGAATTTCGTGCGATAAATAAAAAGCATGAAAAAGACTTTTAAACGTTTCATAAAAAGGGACATGCTTTTTTATCCAATTAATATGAAGCTCGTTGGTATTGCTTAATAATATGAGCTCGTATTTTGAATCAGATTTAAGCTTTTCCAAAAAATCCAAGCGATATTTAGGAAAGTCTTTAAGCATAAAGTTCCAAATATCAATTAATTCATTTTTAGAAAGTTTTGGGAAGTTTTCGGCATAAAACTCAAGGAATTCGTCTGTAGAGATAAGCCCCTGTTCATAAAAGCAATTAAAGGCTGTCATTTCTTCAGAAAAGGATTCAATTCCATAAGATTTAAGAGCATTTTGTATGTGACCTTCTATGTCTAAATTGATAAATACATTTCCGAAATCGAAAATAATAGTTTTAATCATTTTTACAAATTTTAAGAGTGTTGGACATGATTTCTTCTTCAGAAATTAACTTGCCCAAAAACTTAGGAGCGCGTACGCCCTCTTTGAATTCTGTAGGTCCTGTGAAAATTCTTGCCTCATCCCATATATTTTCATCAATAAAGCTCTGTAGTGTTTTTTGGCCGCCTTCAATGATCACAGATGTAATATCGTTTTGATATAAAATGTCGCTGATTTGTTGAGAAATAGGCTTTCCGAAATCGATATTGTTCTTGTTTATTATAATTGTTTCAGCTTTATTGTTAAAAATTGAAAATTTATTGGAGAGTTTTAAATCTTTATCTATAACAATTCGAATGGGATTATTGCCTTGCCAATCTCTAACCGTTAGACTGGGGTTGTCTTGAAAAACCGTATTTGTACCAACTAAAATGGCTTGTTCTTCAGCACGCCATTTATGGACTAATTGCCTTGAATGTCTATTGGTAATCCAAACTGGTTTCTGTTCTTTTCTGTTTTTTGGTGCTATAAAGCCATCTTTAGTTTCGGCCCATTTTAAAATAATATAAGGGCGCTTTTTATTGTGAAATGTAAAAAAGCGTTTATGGTGTTCTTTACAAGCTGTTTCTAGAACGCCAACGGTAACATTGCAATTGGCTTCTGCGAGTTTTTTAATCCCCATACCAGAAACTTTTACGTTATCATCTATGCAACCAATAACGACGTTAGGAATTTTACACCTAATAATAAGGTCGCTACAAGGTGGTGTTTTTCCGTAATGAGAGCAAGGTTCTAGCGTAACATATATCGTAGCTTCTTTTAATAAGGATTTGTTTTTTACTGCATTTATAGCATTAACTTCTGCATGATTGCCTCCATAAGGACTTGTATATCCTTCTCCTATAATTTTATTTTCATGAACGATAACACAACCCACCATAGGGTTTGGTCTAGCAGTTCCTAAACCGTTTTTAGCAATTTCTATACAACGTTTTATGTATGTTTCGTGAGTAGCCAAAGTATTATAGTTTAATCTTCACGTGTTCGGTTTTGTCAATATTATAAGTAAACGAAAAGCCTAATGCTTTATATATAATATCGCCTTTATATTGCACTTTAATTTTTTTACTGAACAAGCTTCCTATCAACCCTCCTATATTTTTATTGCTAAAAATGCTATCGGTTGGAATCTTGGTTTTTAAAGGAATTGAGAACGCTTCCTTTGCTGGTACCTTAAAGTTTTTAGTCGATACAGTAGCCATTTGATTGTCGTTAACAAAAACCTTTATCTCATCGGTTTTTAATGCACCGCCAATATCATTTGGATTTTTAAAAAAAGCATCGGCAGTAAAAGTTATATGCTTTGAGGTTGATTCTTCTACTTTAATATTTTCGATATATAAAAACTCTGGTTTTTCACTAACAGAGCAACTTAAAAAAGCAAATAACATTGTTGATAAAATAATAAGTTTCCTCATTCTATTATTTTTAGATTTAAGTATCTTCACTTGCATAAAATGTATACTTTTTAAAGTGAGTAAAGATACTATAGTTATTCGAGAAATTCGGTCTGGAGATAATGAACAAATAGAACAAGTTATTAGAGATTGTTTTCATGAGTTTAAAATACCTTTAGAAGGGACAGCGTATACCGATGAAGAAACTCCAAGGATGTTTGAATCTTATCAAAACAGTAATGATGTTTATTTTGTTATTGATAATGACGGAGAGGTTATGGGAGGTGCAGGGGTTAAGCCTTTAAAAGATTTTGAAGTTGATGTTTGTGAAATTCAAAAAATGTATTTCTCCCCAAAAGTAAGAGGGAAAGGTTATGGTAAATTGATGTTTGAAAAATGTTTGCAATTTGCCAAAGAGCTAGGGTATAAAAAGTGTTATATAGAATCTGCATCGCAGTTAAAAGCTGCTATTCACATGTATGAAAGCTATGGTTTTAAACATTTAAAGGAAGCATTGGGAAGTACAGGTCATTATTCTTGTGGTGTATGGATGATAAAGGACTTATGAAGTTAAAAGATATTCAAGGTTTGTTTCATAAAGAATTAGATGTTATTTATGGGAAAGAAGAAACCGATAGCTTCTTTTTTATATTAATTGAAGCTTATTATGAAACGAAAAGGATACAATTGGCTTTACATCCCGATTATGAAATTGATAACCCAGATACTATTTTAAATGCTTTACAACTATTAAAGGACGAACAGCCTATACAATATATCTTAGGGAATACAGAATTTTGTGGGCTGCCTTTTAAGGTTAATAATCATGTGTTGATTCCAAGACCAGAAACGGAAGAGCTTGTAGACTGGATTTTAAAGCCGTTAAAAAATGAGCAGTCTACGACAAATAGGTATACCATATTAGATGTTGGTACTGGTAGTGGTTGCATTGCTGTTTCTTTGGCAAAGCGTTTGCCAAATGCTAAAATTTATGCTTTGGATGTTAGTGGAGAGGCGCTTAAAATAGCTAAACAAAATGCGAAACTAAATAATGTTGCAATTGAATTTATTGAAGCAAATATTCTTAACATAAAAACTTCCATAGCAGACTACGAAAACTTAAAATTTGATATTATTGTATCAAATCCACCATATATCCGAGAGCAGGAAAAAAAGTTTATGAAACCTAATGTTATAGATAACGAACCACATTTGGCATTGTTTGTAAAAGATGAAAATCCATTGCAATTTTACGAGGCTATAATACGGTTTGCTCTTGGAAATTTACGTGATGAAGGCCTGCTGTATTTTGAAATCAATGAATATTTGAGCAAGGATATGATTCAATTACTTAAAAAGAATAACTTTAATAAAATAGTATTAAAACAAGATATCTTTAAAAAAGATAGAATGATAAAAGGAGAAAAAACGAATGAGCAGTATTCAAAATAAAATCAACGCATTAAGAGAAGCGCTTCGTGAACATAACTATAATTATTATGTTTTAGATAATGCTACAATATCAGATTACGATTTCGATATAAAACTTAAGGAGCTTCAAGAGCTTGAAGCAAAACATCCTGAATTTTTTGATGCTAATTCTCCAACACAACGTGTTGGAGGGGAGGTCACTAAGAATTTTGAAACTATAGTACATGAACATCGTATGTACTCTCTCGATAATTCCTATTCCAAAGAAGATTTGCAAGATTGGGAAACGCGGATTAAAAAATTAGTGGATGGCGATATTCAATATACTTGTGAATTAAAATATGATGGCGCATCTATTAGTTTGACTTATGAAAATGGTACTCTTATAAGAGCCGTTACCAGAGGCGATGGATTTCAAGGTGATGATATAACAGCCAATATAAAGACTATAAAATCGATACCATTGCAGTTAAAAGGAGGTGCTTTTCCTGCTAAATTTGATATAAGGGGAGAAATTATATTGCCTTTTGATGGTTTTAATAAAATGAATGAGGAGCGTGTTGAAATAGGGGAAGAGCCTTATAGGAATCCTAGAAATACAGCTTCGGGAAGTTTAAAACTTCAAGACAGTGCTGAAGTTGCTAAACGTCCGTTAGAATGTTTTCTTTATAATATAACAGGGTCAAATTTAAATATTGAAACACAATTAGAAAGCTTAGAAAAAGCTAGAGCATGGGGGTTTAAAGTACCAGATGCAGCTAAGCTTGTAAACTCTATTGATGGAGTATTAGAGTTTGTGGATTATTGGAATGAGAAACGTCATGATTTACCTTATGAAACTGATGGTGTTGTTGTAAAAGTAAATAATTTGCAACAACAAGAAGAGTTGGGGTATACAGCAAAGGCACCAAGATGGGCAATGGCCTATAAGTTTAAAGCAGAACAAGTTTCAACAAAACTAAATAGCATTACCTATCAAGTAGGCCGTACTGGGGCTATTACACCTGTAGCTAATTTAGAGCCTGTGGAATTAGCAGGAACCACTGTAAAGCGTGCGTCATTGCACAATGCAGATCAAATAGAAAAATTAGACATTCGGGTTGGAGATGAAGTATATGTTGAAAAGGGAGGTGAGATTATCCCGAAAATTTTGGGGGTAGATTTAAGTAAACGAGATAGTTCTTTAAGGCAAACGCAATATGTGACACACTGCCCTGAGTGTGGTACAGAACTTATAAGGCAAGAAGGGGAAGCTCAGCATTATTGTCCTAATTATAATGGTTGTAAACCCCAAATAATAGGAAGGATTCAACATTTTATATCAAGGAAAGCCATGGATATTGAAGGGCTTGGCGGTGAAACCGTAGCGCTTTTAGTGAACGAGGGGTTGATTACTAATTATTCAGATTTATATGAATTAACTAAAGAAGAAGTCATTCCTTTAGAACGCATGGCTGAAAAAAGTGCCGATAATTTGATTCAAGGCATTGAGCTTTCCAAAAAGATTCCTTTTGAGCGTGTGTTATTTGCTTTGGGTATCCGATTTGTAGGAGAAACAGTTGCTAAAAAATTGGCTAAGCATTATAAAAGTATTGATGCCATTTCTCTTGCTAAGGAAGAAGATTTGGTGAATGTTGATGAGATTGGGGTTAAGATTGCAGAAAGTGTAAATATGTTTTTTAGCTCAGAAACAAACTTAAATATCATCAATAGATTACGTCATTTTGGGGTGCAACTAGAATTGTCTGCCGAACAATTAATGGGGCAAACCAGTATATTGGAAGGGGATACTATTGTAGTATCTGGAGTTTTTGAAAGTGTATCGAGAAATGAGCTTAAAAAACTAATTGAAGATAATGGAGGCAAGTTAAGTAGTTCTATCTCATCAAAAACAAGTTATATCGTTGCGGGAAGCAATATGGGGCCTAGTAAAAAGGAAAAAGCTGACAAATTAGGTGTAATAATATTAAATGAAGGGGAATTTTTACAAAAAATACAATAAATCATCAAAAAAATCGATGAAATACATTTTTTAATCGATAAAAAGTAATTTTTTGCTGTCTAATTACTGAAAATTATCTATATTTGTGCAACAATCAAAAGTAGCTATTATGTACAAGTCGAAAGTCTTGGTAGGTTTAGTTTTATTAGTATATGTATTATTTACCGTTTTCGAATTTAATGGCAGTGAATCTCTTGCATTTAATTTAGACTACTTAATCACTCCATTAATAGCGCTAATTTATATGTTTTTCGCCAAAAGAAAAAATATATTCTTCACGCTATTTATTTTATGCTATTCAGTCTCAGACTTGATGGGAATAATCATTAAATATTTACCACAGAATGAAATAGTTAATTTATATGACATTGATTATTATGTAGGTAATGGGTTGTTTATTTTGGCATATTTGTTTTTAGTTATAAAAATTAGTAAATCACTTAGCTTATACTATGTGCTTAGACATTTTAAGATTCATTTAGTTGTTTTAACTATTTTGAATATATATCTAGTATATGTTTTACAAATTATACTGGTGCCCGATATAGGAATAGAAGTAGAAAATGGTGAATATTATTTAGAAATGATATATAATATTGTCATGCTCTTACTGTTGTCTGCAGCCTTGTTAAATTATTTTTACAGAGACAATAAGAAATCTTTATATTTATTTATAGGATCATTGTGTATCGTGTTTTCTGAAGTTATGCAAGTAGCATACTTTCATATAGCACAAAGAAGTCTGCTTAATTTTATTTCTACAACATTAACCCTGGTTGCTTTTTACTTTTTCTATCAGCAATCTAGACTATTAAATGAATTGAATAAGGAGGAAAAATATATGGTGATGGAATAAAATAATTCTTCTAAGATGTTTTTTTAATAAAAGGCAGATCGTTTTTGTATATATAAAGAATTATTGCAGAAAGAATAAATGTAACAATTGCAGTAATAAATAAAACACCTCCATCATTATTTACTTCAATTCCAAGTCGTGCTAAATGCATAAAAATAGCCCCGCCAATAACGCCTAAAGTAAGTGTGGCACCTATCCATATCGTTTTTGGTATAAGCAATAAAATGCCTGCAATAAGTTCTATAACCCCAATGCCAATTCGGCCATAGGGTTCTAAGCCAATTTGACTAAAAATATAAACGCTATCAGGGTGCGCAGTAAATTTAAAGCGCAGTGTCTGTATTAAAATAACGGCAACTATTATTCTTAGGGCTAGTGTGAAATATTTTTTCATTTTGTACGAAATTTATAAACTTTAAATTTAGACGCAATTTTTGTGGTTACATATCAATGCTCCGTTAAATTTTATAGACAAACGACTTTTTTTTAATTAAAAATCGATAAAAAGTATGTTTTTATCGTTGAAATTGAATTATATTTTTATATTTGGAATAACCTACTAACCCCGAAATCATGAAAAATTGGCTTAACCTTACTTTTGATAAAATGTTTCTTGGCGCTTTATTAGGATTAATAGCAATAAGTTTTTTTGTTACTTTTTCTCAAGATTCATTAATGTTAAAGTCGACAATGGCTTTATTCATTCCCGTTTTTTTAATAGTTTATCTTGTTAAGTATAAATCTTTAGGAGTTATTTTTATTTCTTTTTTATTCTTTTCATTTCTTGGAGATATTTCCTTAACTTTTTTTTCAAATGAAACTTTTGTTAAGGTCTCCAGCATTCTTTACTTTTTAAGCTATTTGTATTTAATAGCTATAGCAGCCCCTAAATTTAAATTGTTAAAAGTGGATAAATTAATAGGTGTGTATCTGCTCGGTGTTTTTCTCATAAATGTGTTCTTCCTGTACACTTTATACAGTATATTAAAAGTCATTATTCCTGACAATATGGAAGTGCTTTTATTTGGTTTAAAAAGCTTGTCTTTAATTGTATTGGCCTTTGTTTCTTTTGGTGTATACCTAAATACGCAATCGAAGCAATCCATATTATTTTTAATCGCAGTCATTTTTATAATTTTTTCTACGATCTTAAATTATATCAATCTTTATTATTTATATCATTGGAGTTTTGAAATGCTTCAAAGAACTCTTTATGGAGTAGGGCTTTACTTTATTTTTAGATATATTATAGCAGATAATAAATATAAAAAGACTATTTATAAGATAAGAGAAAGATTTGCTTCGGGCAATATTTGGGCTTAAACAATTATAGAAGTGCCATTTGCTGAAATATTTTTATCTGAATCGAAGTAAAAATCAATTTTACCAAGATAAATGCCGTAGCATCCAACTTGGTTAACAAGTATATTTTTTTCTTCAATATTTTTGACAATTGTGGGTTTAGATAAAAATGTATGCGTGTGGCCACCAATAATTAAATCAATGTCTTTTGTAGCCGCAGCTAATTTTAGATCACTTATTTTATTTGGATTTTTTTTATAATTATATCCTAAATGTGACAAGCAAATGACTAAGTCGCAGAGTGCTTCTGTTTTTAAAATTCTGGTCATGTCCTGAGTAACTTCAATAGGGTCTAAGTATTTGGTCTCTTTATACATGGTTGGATCTACTAAGCCATTCAGTTCTATTCCAAGTCCGAAAACACCTATTTTTATTCCGTTTTTTTTAAATATTTTATAAGGCTTGGTATGGGTGTCCATAATGGTGTTAGAGAAGTCGTAATTTGCTGAGATGAATTGGAAATCAGCATGTTCTAATTGAGCATATAAACCATCAATGCCATTGTCAAAATCATGATTGCCTATAGTGGCAGCATCGTATTTCAATTTACTCATTAATTTAAACTCTAATTCACCGCCATAATAATTAAAGTACGGGGTACCTTGAAAAATATCGCCCGCATCTAGCAAAAGTGTATGTGGGTTTTCATTTCTAATGGATTCAATTAAACCAGCTCTTCTGGCTACGCCTCCTTTATTTGCATTTCTACCATCTTCAGGTCCGAAAGCGTCTATATGACTATGTACATCGTTAGTATGGAGAATTGTTATTTTTTTTGTGGTAGCTGCGTTGGTAAAAGATTGCAAGCCTATACCGCCTATTGTAACTAATGCGGTTCCTGCCGATGCCTGTTGTATAAAATCTCTGCGTCTCATTTAACTCTTTATTTTATTTGAATAAACCTGTCATCAATTACAGGGTTAATGGTGTCAATCTTTTTAAAATGATCAATCAAAGCATTTCTAACTTTATAATTTAAAATATAAAGGCTATCATTTGTTTTGAAAAAAGTCATATCATCACCACCGTTATATAAATAATCATTGGTAGCCACATAATATGCTTTGTTGGGTTTTATATCTTTACCATTTATTTGGGCTTCAACGATTTTATCATGCTCGTTTATAGTTAATTTGAGCTTAGATATAGGGTGCGCCCTTTTTCTTTTAATTAAATAACTTATCAAACGATCTATTTGGTTGCCTCTCATTTCTAATACAACAATACTGTTTTCAAAAGGCATTAACTCGTAAGCAGTTCTTTTGGTTACATCACCTTTTGATAAAATAGACCGAATTCCGCCATGGTTAAGCAATACCATATCTATGTCTTTGCCAGTTCTGTTTTTAAAAATAGGATTGGCTTCATTGTAAACAGCATCTGCCATAAAGTTTCCAATAGCCGTGTTAAGCTTACCGTCAGATTTAGAATATGTCCTAATTGAATAAGCCAAGACACTATCTAAATCTTTTTGAATATTGTCTCTATAGGGTTTTATATAGGCTTCTATTTCAGAATCAAGAGGCAGTGTGTCTGTAATTTGAATTTGTTTTCCTTCAATTTTTGTTAACCATAATTTAGGCTGTTTGCAACTAAAAAGGGTAAAAATATATAACAAAAAAATAAAATGTGTTAACCTCATATATAAACAGATATTTTGAATGTACTTTTGCTACCTTTGCGCAAAGTATAAAGATAAATGATTTTAAAGGGTTTTAAAGAAAATTCCAATAAAAAGCACTTGAACAAATTGTTATCAGAACGACAAGTAAATGTTACTGATAAAAAAATTGAGAGCTTGGGTGTTATCTTAAATATTGATGAAATTGATGACTTTGAACTATTTAGAAAGTTTGCTGATTTTTTAAAAATTCGTGATAATAAATTGAAGATCATTGCTTTTTCTGAAAACGATAAAAGTACATTAACCTCATGGGATGTTTGTTTTAGCCCTAAAGATTTTGGTTGGAATGGCGTTATCAAGAATGTGGAATTACAGACATTTTTAGATACTAAATATGATGCTTTGATAAGTTACTATACCCAAGATGTTTTGGAGTTAAAGATGATTACTGCGAAATCTAAAGCACAATTTAAGGTTGGTATTGAACAAAGTGATGAGCGTATCAATGATTTAATTATTAAAACGAAACTAAAAGAATTTAACATATTTAAAGAAGAGGCAATTAAATATTTAACCATATTAAATAAAATTTAGAATGAACAGTAAGTTTTTAGGAACTGGAGTTGCTTTGGTTACACCCTTTAAATCAGATTTAAGTGTTGACCATGATGCTTTAGCCAATATTGTAAATTTCAATATTGACAACGGTACCGACTACCTCGTAATTTGTGGTACAACAGCAGAAAGCGTAACACTTACCAAACAAGAGAAGCAGGAGGTAATAGCAACTATTTCTAGTGCTAATAAGGGGCGTTTACCTATGGTTTTGGGAATTGGCGGAAGCAATACAGCTGCAGTTATTGAGGAAATAAAAACGACAGATTTAAGTAATATAGATGCTCTTTTGTCAGTGTCGCCATATTACACCAAGCCAACACAAGAAGGTATTTATCAGCATTTCAAAGCAATTTCTGAAGCATCGCCTGTGGATATTATTTTATATAATGTTCCAGGAAGGACTTCCAAAAATGTTGAAACAAAAACGACCATACGATTAGCTAAAGATTTTGAAAACATTGTAGCTATAAAAGAAGCAGGAAACAATGTATCTCAATATTTAGAGTTATTAAAGAATAAACCAGAAGATTTTTTAATTATTTCGGGCGATGATGATTTGGCTTTAGGAGTTGTTTTAGCAGGCGGGGCAGGTGTTATTTCTGTTATAGGTCAAGCATATCCTAAAGCGTTTTCGGAGATGATACGATTAGGTTTAAAAGGAGAAGCTAAAGAAGCTTATAAATATCATTTTAAATTAATGGATATTATTGGTTATATTTTTGAAGAGAATAATCCAGCAGGAATAAAAGCTGTTTTTGAAGCACTAAATTTATGTCAGGATAGCGTAAGATTACCACTGGTTCCTGCATCTAACGAGTTAAAAGAAAAGATAAGAGCTTTTGTAAATGAGTTTTAGGACTGTTAAATAATACTTAAACCTTATGATTACTGAGTTTAAGCGATTATTTTAGCCTTAAAATAATATTTTTAAAATCCATATTAATAACTTAATTTTGCATTCTGTTTAAAAATCTATGAAATAAGCATGGCTAAAATGTCGATGATGTTCGAAATATAGCTACGCAAATTTGATAAGATACCTTTAAATAGTGAAAAATAACAAATGAAAAAGCTTTTTTACATATTAATAATTTTTGCTGTTTTTAGCAGTTGTAGTGAATATCAAAAGGCCTTAAAATCTGAGAGTATAGCTGACAAGTTCAAGTTGGGGGAAACACTTTACAATGAGGGAAAGTTTTCTAAAGCCAATAGGCTTTTTGCTCAAATTGTACCAAATTATAGGGGGAAACCACAAGCTGAAAAATTGATGTATTTGTATTCTAACTCATTTTATAAAATGAAAGATTATTATATTTCAGGTTATCAATTTGAGCGTTTTGTAACGAGTTACCCAAAAAGCGAGAAACTAGAAGAAGCTTCTTTTTTGAGTGCTAAGAGTTATTACATGTTGTCTCCTGTTTATAGTAAAGACCAGAAGGAAACAAAAGAAGCCATAGAGAAACTTCAGGAATTTATAAATTTATTTCCTGAGTCTGAACATCTTTCTGAGGCAAACAAATTAGTTAAAGAGTTAGATTTTAAACTAGAAAAGAAAGCCTTTAGCATTGCAAAGCAATACAATCAGATTTCAGATTTTCCAGCATCTATTAAATCGTTCGATAATTTTGTTTTCGATTTCCCTGGATCAGAATTACGTGAAGAAGCTTTGTTTTATAGGTTAGATTCTGCTTTCAAATTAGCTATTAATAGTAGAGAGTACAAAAAGACACTAGATGGTATTGTACCTTTAAAAAAGAACCGTCTTAAAACAGCAAAAGAATATTATGCTTCATTTAAGAAATTATATGCTGACTCAAAGTATATAGAAGATGCAGATGACATGGCAACAACCTTAGATGAAGAATTAAAAAGTTATAGCACTAAAAGTTAAATAATAATGACAATGGATTTAAAAAAAACCAATGCTCCTGTTAATACTGTAACGTACGACAGAAATCAAATTGACGAGCCAACAGAAAATATCTACGAGTCAATTTCTATAATCGCAAGACGTGCAGAGCAAATTAACACAGAGATTAAAAAGGAACTTATCGATAAGCTAGACGAATTTGCTACTTATAATGATAGTCTTGAAGAAATCTTTGAAAATAAAGAGCAAATAGAGGTTTCTAAATTTTACGAAAAGTTACCAAAACCTCATGCATTAGCTGTTCAAGAATGGTTAACCGATAAAATTTATTTTAGAAATACTGAGGAAGATTCTCAGGAATAAATTTTTAAAATGTCAATACTAAGCGGCAAAAATATACTTTTAGGCATCAGTGCTGGTATTGCCGCTTATAAAACTGCTTCATTAGTAAGGTTATTTATAAAAGTAGGTGCTAACGTAAAAGTAGTTATGACACCCGCTTCTAAAGATTTCATAACGCCTTTAACCTTATCTACACTTTCAAAGCACCCTGTGCATTCATCTTTTATAAACGAAGAAGATGATAATGCTGTATGGAATAACCATGTAGACTTAGGGCTCTGGGCTGATGTTTTTGTTATTGCACCAGCTACGGCTAATACACTTTCTAAAATGGCAAATGGTACTAGTGATAATTTGTTGTTGGCAACGTATTTGTCGGCAAAATGTGCCGTGTACTTTGCACCAGCTATGGATTTAGATATGTATAAACACCCAAGTACGATGCATTCTTTCAATACCTTAAAAGATTTTGGAAACATTATGATTCCAGCTACCAGTGGTGAATTAGCAAGCGGTTTGGTAGGTGAGGGCAGAATGGCTGAACCTGAAGATATTGTAGCTTTTATTGAGAATGATATTTTAGATAAACTACCTTTAAAGGGGAAAAAGGTGCTTATTACAGCGGGACCAACTTATGAGGCTATTGACCCTGTTCGCTTTATAGGAAATCATTCCAGTGGTAAAATGGGGTTTGAAATAGCTAAAGCATCAGCAAACTTAGGAGCTGAAGTTATTTTGGTTACAGGACCAACGCATCAAAAAGTAGCACATGCATTAATACAGGTCGTTTCCGTTACTAGTGCACAGGAAATGTATGAATCTGTGCATACATATTTTAAAGATGTAGATATTGCTATACTTTCGGCAGCCGTGGCAGATTTTAAACCAAAAGAAGTTGCTTCTCAAAAAATAAAAAAGAAAGAACCAACGTTAACTTTAGAGTTAGAAAAAACAAAAGATATTTTGGCCTCTTTAGGAGAAATTAAAAAAAATCAATATTTGGTGGGCTTTGCATTAGAAACTAATAATGAGCTTGAAAATGCAAAAGGAAAATTAAAAAGAAAGAATTTAAATTTAATTGTTTTAAATTCGTTAAAAGATAAAGGAGCTGGCTTTAAAGGTGATACCAATAAAGTCACTTTTATTGATGATAAAGACATTATCACGGAGTTTCAGTTAAAATCTAAAGCAGAAGTAGCCAAAGATTTATTAAATAAAATTATAGAACAAACACATGCGTAATATTCTTGTTGTTTTAATATTTTGTCTGGGAATTAAAGGGTTTTCGCAAGAACTAAATTGTGATGTTGTTGTTAATGCTCAACAAACAGGTAACGAAAATTTTCCCATTTTTAAAACATTAGAAAAACAACTAAACGAGTTTGTTAATAATACTAAATGGACAGGTAAAACATTTAAAGCACAAGAGCGTATAGATTGTAGCATGATTATAAATGTTACAGATTATAGTGGGGAAGCGTTTCAGGCATCTATTCAAGTGCAGTCATCACGCCCAGTTTTTGGTTCTTCGTTTAGCACACCAATCTATAATTTTAATGATAAAGATTTTAATTTTAGATATTTAGAATTTCAAAACCTAATCTTTAACCCCAACCAATTTGAATCTAATTTAATATCCGTATTAGCATATCATGTCTATATGATTTTAGCATTAGATGCCGATTCTTTTTCTAAAAAAGGAGGTGACGAATATTATAAGCAAGCACAGGTGATTACAAATTATTCGCAACAAGGCAATTTTAAAGGGTGGAAATTAGAAGACGGTTTACAAAGTAGATTTGCCCTTATAGATAATGTACTGTCCCCAACTTTTAAAGAATTTAGAGAGGTTTTGTATACATACCATAGAGAAGGTTTGGATGTTATGAGTGAAAAAACAAAAGAAGGTAAAGAAAAAGTTGCAGCTTCTCTAAAGCTATTTCAAGCTATGAATAGACGTAGGCCCAACTCTTTTATACTACGTACCTTTTTTGATGCTAAAGCCGATGAGATTGAGCAAATCTTTAGTGATGGACCTAATGTAAATATAGCCAGTGTTAAAGAAACACTCCAAAAAATAGCGCCAATGCATAGTACAAAATGGCAAAAGATTAAGTTTTAAGTTGCTCAATATTTAAAACGCTTTCCTTATATTTATTTCCAGAAATTAAATACTGAAAATAGCATTGTTAACATCACTTTCAATAAAAAATTACGCTTTAATAGATACGCTACATGTCGATTTTAACGATGGCCTGTCCATAATTACAGGAGAAACAGGAGCAGGTAAATCAATTTTGTTAGGAGGGCTATCTTTGATTCTAGGAAAACGGGCCGATTTAAATAGCTTAAAGAATACTGACCAAAAGTGTATTGTTGAAGCCGCTTTTGATATCTCGGATTATCATTTAAAATCGCTTTTTAAAGACGAGGACTTCGATTACGAATCGCAAACAATCATTCGAAGAGAGATCCTACCTTCAGGAAAGTCAAGGGCTTTTGTAAATGATTCCCCAGTTAACCTTAGTAGTTTACAATTGTTAGGTGAGCGTTTAATAGATATTCATTCGCAACATCAAACACTGGAACTCACTAGTAATGAGTTTCAATTTCAAGTTATTGATGCCATTGCTAGCCACGACAAAGTCTTACAGAGTTATAAAGAAGAACTAAAAAAATATAAAACACTCCAAAAAGAATTAAAAGAACTTTTGGTTTTCCAAGCCGAAGCGATTAAAGAACATGATTATAATTCGTTTTTATTAAATGAATTAGTTGAGGCTAAATTAGTTGATGGTGAACTAGAGACCTTAGAAGAGGAGTACGAGACCCTTAATAACATTGAAGGAATAAAAGAAAATTTAGATGAAGCGCATCATTTATTAAGCGAAGAAGAAGTAGGTGCTTTGTCTACATTAACAACATTAAAGAATACCTTTCAAAAACTCTCTGGGTTTTCATCTAAATATGAAGATCTTTTCCGTAGAATTAACAGTAGTTTGATAGACATGGATGATGTGTTTAGTGAAGTTAACATTTTACAAGAGCATTTAGAGATAGACCCCAATAGGTTGGAAGCGGTAGATTCTAAATTAAAAATGCTCCATAATTTGATGCAAAAACATGTGGCTGCAGATGTTTCAGAACTAATCAAAATAAGGGAGACTCTTGAAGAAAAAGTATCGATAACAGAAAATTTAGATGATACTATTCAGAAAAAACAATTGGAAATTGAATCTAAAACCACGGAATTAAATACGATTTCTAAGACCATCCATAAAAAGAGAACAGAAGTCATTCCGAAACTAAAAGAACAATTAGAAAGTATTTTGTCTAGTTTAGGGATGCCGAATGCACAATTTAAAATAGAGGCGACTTATAGCGATACTTTTTTCACTAATGGGAAGGATGAACTATCCTTTTTGTTTTCAGCAAATAAAGGAGGTCATTTTAATACCCTTAAAAAAGCAGCTTCAGGAGGCGAGTTGTCCAGGATTATGCTGGCAATAAAATCGGTTTTATCAAAATACATAAAGTTGCCTACCATCATGTTTGATGAGATAGATACAGGAGTTTCGGGAGAAATATCAAACAAAATGGGAGATATAATGTTGCAAATGAGTAAAACAATGCAGGTGTTTTCTATTACACATTTACCACAAATTGCAGCGAAAGGACATGCACATTTTAAAGTCTATAAAGAAGATATCAATAACATTACCCAAACCAATCTTGTAAAACTGAATCATGATGAGCGCATTGTAGAAATAGCTCAAATGCTAGGTGGTGTAGAAATGTCTTCTTCTGCGATTGCTCATGCTAAAGAATTGCTTAATTAATTAGTATCTTTGTCCGCCAATAAAAATAGAATAACTAAAAAAAATATAAACCTAAAGGTATGTCATATAATTTATTAAAAGGAAAAAAAGGAATCATTTTTGGAGCATTAGACTCTAATTCAATTGCTTGGAAAACTGCAGAACGTGTACATGAAGAAGGCGGAACCTTTGTACTGACAAATGCACCAGTTGCCATGCGTATGGGGCAAATAAATGAATTAGCAGAAAAAACAGGCTCTCAAATTATTCCTGCCGATGCAACTTCTGAAGAGGATTTGCAGAATTTGGTTGAAAAATCTATGGAAATTCTGGGAGGTAAAATAGATTTTGTACTGCATTCAATAGGCATGTCTATAAATGTTAGAAAAGGAAAGCATTATACAGACCAAAATTATGCTTGGACACAAAAGGGAACAGATGTTTCGGCGATGTCTTTCCATAAAGTCATGCAAACACTATACAAAGCAGATGCTATGAATGAATGGGGAAGTATTGTGGCTTTAACTTACATGGCAGCACAACGTGTTTTTCCTGATTATAATGATATGGCCGATAATAAAGCCTATTTGGAGAGTATTGCGCGTAGTTTTGGGTATTTCTTCGGACGTGATAAAAATGTACGCGTTAATACCATTTCCCAATCACCTACACCAACAACAGCAGGAAGTGGGGTTAAAGGTTTTGATGGTTTTATAGCTTATGCCGATAAAATGTCGCCTTTAGGTAATGCAACAGCATTGGATTGTGCGAATTATACAGTTTCCTTATTTAGTGATTTAACAAAACGTGTAACACTTCAAAACCTATACAATGATGGTGGTTTTAGTAACATGGGAGTTAGCGATGCTGTTATGGAAACTTTTATGAAAGAGGACTAAAAATATTTTAAATATTGAAAACGAGCCACCTATGAAACGGTGGCTTTTTTGTTACATTTGTTTTATGCAATTACAGTTCTCTTTTATCATTCCTGTTTATAATCGTCCTGACGAAATACAAGAGCTTTTACAGAGTTTTAAGACTTTACAGGGAAATACACCTTTTGAAATTGTTATCGTTGAAGACGGCTCCACAATATCCTCTGAAAAAATTGTTGATGCCTTTAGGGAAAAACTTGATATATCTTATTTTTTTAAGGAAAACTCAGGACCAGGTGATTCAAGAAATTTTGGGATGCAAAATGCAAAAGGAAATTATTTTATCATTTTAGATTCCGATTGTATTTTACCAGAAAATTACCTAATCGAAGTTGAAAAGAGTTTAGCAGAGAACTATGTAGACTGCTTTGGCGGACCTGATGCGGCGCATAATTCGTTTACAAGCTTACAAAAGGCCATTAACTTTTCAATGACATCGTTTATTACTACTGGAGGTATTCGAGGCAATAAAAAAAGTGTAGATACGTTTCAGCCACGAAGCTTTAACATGGGACTTTCAAAAGAAGCTTTTATCGCTTCAAAGGGGTTTGGAAGGATTCATCCTGGAGAAGATCCCGATTTGTCCATAAGACTTTGGGATTTAGGCTATAAAACAAAGTTAATCCCAGAAGCTTTTGTTTATCATAAGCGCCGTATTTCTTGGAGCAAGTTCTATAAGCAGGTTCATAAATTTGGATTGGTACGTCCTATTTTAAATAAGTGGCATCCCACTACAAAAAAAATCACATATTGGTTTCCTGCCGTCTTTTGCGTTGGGCTAATCATTTCAATACTACTTACTTTTTTAAATTTTAATTGGGGTTTAGTGGGGTATATGTTGTATTTTGTAATAGCATTTATATTGGCTTTAGTAGCAACAAAGAGTGTGGTGGTTTCTATGCTTTCTTTATTAGCTATAGTCATCCAGTTTTTTGGATATGGTTATGGGTTTTTAAAATCAACATTAGTTGTTTCAATATTTAATAAAAATCCAGAAATGTATTTTTCCGAATTATTTTTTAAATCGAAATGATAAAAAAATTAAAATCAGAAATACTAACTTCAATAAGGAACAAAAGAATTAATGTATTTATTTTGTTTCTATTGTTCGCATTTATAATTCTAATATTTACCAAACTGTCAAAAGAATATACTAATACCATGACTTTTGGTATTGAAAAAATAAATGTCCCTGAGGAATATGTGATTTTAAATGATTCGATCATGCTAAACATCACTTTAAAAACACATGGATTTAAATGGCTTAAGTATTATGTTTCCAAACCTAATATTAAGATAGATTTTAGTAATGATGTCGATAAAAAACAAGCTGTCTTTTTATGGAATAAGTCTAAAGCATATTTAAACAATACGCAGTTTGACGAACAAGTAGAATTGCTTAATATCTCACCAGATAGATTAACGTTTAAATATGGTGTTAATTTGGTCAAAAAAATCCCGATTAAATTAAATGCTACGGTTAATTTTATACCAGGATATGATGTTTCTGATAAGCTAGTTTCAGATCCCGATTCCATTGTTGTTATAGGTCCCGATTTGTTGGTTTCTAAAATGGACTTTTTAGAAACAGAAGAAACTGTTTTTAACGACGTGAAATCCAATCTGGAAGAAACAGCTAAGCTTAAGTTACCTGAAAACACTTCCGATTTGAAATTTTCTGAAAATAGTGTGGTTATAAAAGCTCATGTGGAAAAATTTACGGAAGGAACATTAAAAATCCCAGTTAATATTGTTAACGTCCCAAAAGGAATGAAGTTAAAATATTTTCCAAGAGAAATAAACGTCTCTTATTATATTAGTTTGAGTAATTTTAATTCAGTCACAAATAAAGACTTTAAAGTTGTTTGCGATTATACCAAAGCGATGGGAAATCAATCTCTTTTAGTGCCAGAATTGGTTAAATATCCAAAGACAGTTAAAAACATTAAAATTAATCAACAGCGCATAGAATTTATAATAACAAAATGATTATCGTAGGGCTTACAGGAGGTATTGGAAGTGGAAAAACAACGGTTGCTAAACAGTTTAAGAAATTGGGAGTGCCTGTTTATATCGCAGATGTTGAGGCTAAAAAACTTATGTGTAAATCCAAAATTATTAAAAGAAAACTCATTCAGTTATTTGGAGAAAACGCATATGTTAACGATATATTAAACAAACAATTTATTGCAGATATTATCTTTAATGATAAAACTTTTTTGCAAAAAATGAATGCCATTATTCACCCTAGAGTAGCTAGGCATTTTGAAAAATGGTTATTAAAACAAAACGCGCCTTATATTATAAAAGAAGTAGCTATTTTATTTGAAAATGGAGGACATTCAGCATGTAATTATATTATTACTGTCACTGCTCCAAAGGACTTACGAATAAAACGTCTTTTAATGAGAGATAATACAACAGAAAATAAGATTTTGGCTATAATGAAGAACCAATGGACTGATGAAGAAAAAATAAAACACTCGCATTACGTTATTAATAATATAGATATGGAAGTTGTTAAAAATCAAGTTGTTGATATCCATAAAGATATTCTTAAAAGAGCCTGAAAAAGAAGCAATTTTAACATTTTTGTTAATGTAAGGTTAAAAGGAGAGTGTCATAAATGTTAAAATATTAATTTTGAATGGTGAGCAAAAGAATATTCATCCTATTAATAATACTAATGAGTTTATCGCTTATTGGTATTATATCTATTCAAGCTTATTATATAAATGATTCTGTAAAAAATGAAAAAGAAAGATTTAAGTTTTCTGTAAAAGGTGCGCTTAGTCATGTTTCTAAAACTATTGAGGAGAATGAATCGGAAAAATATTTTTCACAATATTTAAGTTTAGATAAAGATAAAAAAGTAGATGAAGAAGCTGTTTCTCAGTTGTTGATTTATCAAAAGAATGACGACACGAAGGAAATGCTCATTTATAGAAGTAATGTTTTTGAAGAAAATTATAAATTATCTTCGTCGCTCCTTGACATTGGTTTAAATATAGATAGTATTGGTCTTAAAAATATAATGGGCAATTCTAGTACTGAGGTTTATAGTAATTTTGACTTGTCTGAAAAAGATATTCTACAAAGCCCAATTTCAAAAATTATAAGAAGTGGAAGTCTGGACGATGCACAAAGATTAAGTTTTGAAAAAAGCTTCAAAGCAATTTCAAAAAGAAAACCAGTACATCAAAGGGTTTCCGAAGAAGAGATTCGTGAGTTATTATCAAACAAACTTAGAAAAGATGACATTGATATAGGCTTTGAATTCGCTATTTATGATAATGATTTAGCAACAAAAGTAGGTAGTGATGGTTTTGAGTATGACAAAAAATCTACTTTTAGTGTGCCTATTTTTTATGATGAAAATAATCAAAGCCTTTATAGGCTTTTGATTAATTTTCCAGATGATAGAAAATTTATTTTATCATCGATCATAGGAATGATATTGTTATCAATAGTTTTTACATCTATTATAATAATAGCCTATTCAAGTGCCTTGTACCAACTTTTAAAACAGCGTAAAATATCTGAAATAAAGACAGATTTTATCAACAACATGACGCATGAGTTTAAAACGCCTATAGCAACCATAAATCTGGCTTTAGATGCTATCAAGAACCCTAAAGTAATAGAAGATAAAGATAGGGTGGTGCGTTACCTTACTATGATAAAGGAAGAAAATAAACGCATGCACGCTCAGGTTGAAAATGTATTGAGAATATCTAAATTAGAAAAAAACGAACTTAATATTGGTAAAGACAGAGTGAAGTTACATGATTTAGTTCATGATGCCATTACACATGTAAGACTTATAGTTGAAAACAGAAAAGGCTATATTAAAACGTTTTTTGAGGCAGAAAAATCTTCTGTTTTGGCGAATGAAACTCATTTTACCAATGTTATTGTTAATATTCTGGATAATGCCATAAAGTATTCTCCAGATGCACCAAAGATTGAAGTGTATACTGAAAATGTAGGCACAAATATATTATTAAAGATAAAAGATCATGGCAGTGGAATGAGTAAAGCTGCTGTTAAAAGAGTGTTCGAAAAATTTTATAGGGAACATACAGGAAATATTCATAACGTTAAAGGTCACGGCTTAGGTTTGGCTTATGTTAAACGTATTGTAGATGATCACCAAGGGCATGTTTCTGTAGAAAGTGAAAAAGACAAAGGAAGCACATTCACTATAAAGCTTCCGCTAATATCATAAATTATGGAAGATCAAAAAAAGAGAATTTTATTAGTAGAAGACGATCCTAATTTCGGAACCGTTCTTAAAGATTATTTAATGATGAATGATTATGAGGTAACGCATGCTAAAAACGGAATGGAAGGATTTGAAAAATTCAAAAAAGATGATTTCGATTTATGCATTTTAGATGTTATGATGCCTTATAAAGATGGATTTACTTTAGCTAAAGAAATAAGAGAAAAGAATACTGATGTACCAATTATTTTCTTGACGGCTAAGACCATGAAAGAAGATGTTTTAAGAGGATATAAGGTTGGAGCAGACGATTATTTAAACAAACCTTTTGATAGTGAAGTCTTGTTAATGAAAATTAAGGCCATTATTCAACGTAAAGCCACAGAAACAATTTCTGATAGCAAACAATTTGAATTTAAAATAGGAAGTTTCGATTTGAATTCTAAATTGCGTTTCTTGCGTTTTAAAGGTGGCGAACCAGTAAAATTATCGCCTAAAGAAAATGAATTATTACGTTTATTGGCATTACACGAAAATGATTTAATGCCACGTGAATTGGCACTTACCAAAATATGGCGTGATGATAATTATTTTACATCCCGTAGTATGGACGTATACATAGCTAAGTTGCGTAAATATTTAAAACTGGATGAAAAAGTAGAAATATTGAATATTCATGGAGAAGGTTTTAGATTGGTAGTTAATACTTGATAAATACTTTTGATCGTGATCGTGATATTGAATCCAGCTTTTAGCTGGATTTTTTGTTTAATAAACAGGAAATTCTGTGATTCTTAACAACGTTGTTCCTATGGGCTCAAGTGTTAATATTTGTTCTGGTTCATCTTTTAATAAGACTTTATCAGGAATTTCCGATATTGAGGTATGATATTTTAAACTCCAATTGGAAACAGCACGTGCTTTAACTTGCAGTTTTATGGGAGAATTTCTAATACCCCAAGGGTATCCGACTTGGTTGCCTTTTATAACCTTTATATCGTTGCTTGTAATATCTGAAGGGATCGCATAGGCCCAATTAAGATGTTCTTTAGGAAATAACTGATAAGCAGGGAATTCAGGACTGCATTTCTGCCCTTCATCATTTGTAGTAATTCTCTTTTTTGCCTCAATGGGATATGAAAAAACCAATGGGCCATAATTTATAGCTATTCCATGTCGCTTTTCAATTTTAGGCTTTGTACTAAATGTAATTTCTATTTGATCTCCTTTTTTGAATTTTCTGGAAACAGTTTCGAAAAAACTATTTCTATGTCCATTTTTAATCTCCTTACCATTTAAAATTATTGTATAATTATCACACCATCCAGGTACTCTAAGCCCTAAGGTTATATTTTTCTTTGGTGCTGTGTTGATGTTTAATGATACCGAATGCGAGAAGGGGTAGTTGGTGTCTTGCGTAATAGATAAGAATTCTTTACCAAAGGGAATTGTAAATGTGCCAGGCAGGTAAAAGACAATTTTTGCCTCTTTTTTGCCAACCAAACAAGACCTGTTTAAAAAAGTGGGAAACATACGGTGGATGTTTCCTGTGCAGCATTCCGTATCATGACCTGGGCGATAGCATAAACGTCCTTTCCCAGTAAACCCCCAATTCGTATTGTCGTTGTAAAAACTAGAGACATCGGAAGAAATAGGCATGTTTGGCGTGCTATAATATTGATGTGCTTTGAAATCGCTCGTTATGCTGCTAAAACCAGCATTATAGATTACCTTTTCCATTTTGTCCGCAAAGTAGGCATCTCCAGTAGCTAACAAAGCCCAACCACTTGTCCAGTTATAATCGGTTACATTACAAACTTCGTGCGCCATATCGGTATTATTGCCATGTAATTCCTCAATACCACTCGATAGCCCGTCTGCAAGTTCATGATGATTTTCAAGTAGTTTGTATGCCTTGTACAAAGCTTCTTTGTATTTCTCATCTTTAGTGTAATAGTATAAAATAGCGGGAATCTTCAAGAATTCGTGATATGTAACAGCATGACCACTCGGTTTTAAGCCTTTTGCCATCCCCGTTGCGGTTAACATGCCAGCACCATTAGGAGATTCTAATAAATTCGTTTCAAATTTATGGTATAATCTTTTGGCTACCTGTAAATACCATTCATTGCCAGTTACTTGGTATAAAGACATTAAATGCTCTAAGTGTAGTACAGAACGAACTTCAAAACCTCCACTTTTTGGGATATTATAACTTTCTTCTTTCTTATAAGTTGCTTGATAATGATTTTCTAAAGCCTTTAGTAATTCAGAATCTTGAGTATTTTCATATTGTTCAAATAACATACGCATAAAGACAACTAAAGGCCACCAGTCATCGTCAATTTTCCCAGCATGTAGCACACCGTCTTTATCTATATTTGCTAGTACATAATCAATGTTATTTAGTACTTTTTGTTTTAGTTTTTGTGACTGGTTCATGTAAGCACATCGTAAGGCACCATCAAGGTAATATCCAGTTTGTTCGTAAGGCCACCAGCCGCTACCTCCATTAAATTCTCTGTCTTTATAATTCATATTTTCAGTCCACATCCCAGTATTAAAAGGAAATCCACTTTCCTCAGGGTTTCCTGTTAATCCACTTTCCTGACGTTTTAAAAACTCTTTGACCCAACCATGGGGTTTAATCCTATTACTTGGTAAATCTTTTAATGTTGAATGCTGTGAATAGCTATTTATACTACTCATTAAAATAAGTATAGAAAATTTTAAAAAAAACGTCTTCATTGATTAACTGATGTTGGTTTTAATATGATTTGTTTAACCTCATATTTATACTAGCTTGTTTTCTAATTTTTATTAAAAGGTTTGGATGGAATAGGGGCAACGGGTGTTGGAAAAAATGTTGGATCAAATTTATCTAATATTTCTACCTTTGAAGTGTTTATGTTTATTTTTAAACAATATTGTTCAATGAGTCCATTGTAATGCTTAAAATCTATTAAGTCATGATCCATTCTTCTTATGGTCATTTCATATAAACCTGCATTTTCATTATCGGCGATTAATATAACAAGATAATTTTTAATTAATTCAAATAGTCCTTTAGAAGTAAAATCTTTGGCTTCCTCTAAAGGATTTGTTATTAGTACGTCGTTTATTTTGTTTAATATTAGATTATGATTTTTTAAAAGGGGAGCGTAGTTATAAGAATCCTGTAAACGATAAAGAGTCATGACAAGATTTTCAGGTTTTGTTTTATAGCCAGTTTCAAATTCAATACCGCCATCTGGTGTTCTTATAACAGAAGGATCTTCCCATGCGATACCAATGTTCTCAATGCCCCAGTTAAATTCGTTCTGTTTGTATATCGCAGGGTTAATAAAGAATGTAATTTCATTATACGAATAATAATCTTTATCATTAATAATTCTTTTTTTAAGATGAATTCTTGTTAATTGATCAATGGGGAAGCCATTATTTTCTAGTTTTTTAGCAACTTTTATAATAAGTTTTTGTTCTAGATTGGTAAATGCTGCAATGGCAGGCTTGAGTCCTCTGGTTATGGACATAGGTGATTGTTTTTGATGTTTTTTTCCACCAAAGAAAAGCATAAAAATAGAGAATATAATGGTTAACCTCAGTGCATGCGTCATAAAATACCTTAATCATTTTTTTATTGGAATCTATTTTTATAATCTACTGTAGATAATTAAAATACTAATCCCATTCATCGATCAGGTCTTCTTCATACAAACTAAAATCTGAGTCGTGGAAGTTTCTTACTTCATCAAAATTAACATCGCAACACTCAAGTATACTCTGAATTTTGTCTTTACCATCATCAGAAATATTATTCTTATACAAATCTAATTCATATAGTTGGTCCAAACTTTCCCAAGATTCAGGGATACTCATTATTTGATTTTCTGAAAGATCCATTTTTTCCAGATTACTAAGTTGCCCCATACTATCTGGTAAGGCTGTTAATTTATTTCTATTTAAGTGTAAGTGGAAAAGCTCTTCAAGATTTCCTATGGACTCTGGTAGCTCAACTAATTCGTTTTTAGATAAATCCAAAACGCCTAACCCTTTTAAAGTCCCTATACTTGCTGGCAATTTTTTTAGCTTATTATTGCTTACATAAAGCGTGCCTAAATTGGTTAATTCACTTATCCATTCTGGAAGAACTTCTATTTGATTGCCATTCAAGTTAAGATATTCTATGTTTGATAAGAGCCTAATAGATTCAGGTAATTGATTCAAGTTTTGGTTTGCTAATTTTAAGTGGTATACTTTTTCTTTTTCTTTTAAAGCTTTTTCTAACGAAGTGTAGGTTTTGTCATTCATGATTTTTTTGTTAAATAATATGGATTAATGAGTAGATGCGTTAGCATACATATAGCCTATTGTGTTTTCTTACAAATCTAATGTATTTCTCAATTAATTTATAATTCTTAACAGAAACTTAAAGATAGCATTTCTGTTTTTTTGATGCTATATGTTAAAAGTGTTTAGATATAGCATTTCTTCAATAATATTTTTAAGAATAGAATATATTGTTAAAATATATTTATGATGATTTTAAACCAGTATTAAGTAACTTTATTTAATATTTTTCAAAGTCATTCATGGCAAAGGCATTATTGTATGATACCTCATCAATAGATTCATTTTCTGTAGAATCGTAATCAATTAGTATTTTCCAAAGGCTTTCTTCTTTTCTTAAGATAACATGGAATTTACCATAATATGATTTTTGGTTTTCACTGTCTGGGTTTATGGTAAACTTGTAAAATCCACGTTCAGATGCCATACCATCTTTAGAAATGCGCTCTAAAAACCTAAAAGAGATGGTTTGTTTTAAAGAATTATTTTTCCAACGTTCCTTATAGTTTCCTAAATAAGCATCTTTATTTCTAATAGATTTGTAGTTACCTCCATTGACTCGGATTAAGTCATTGCTATGCAGGCTTTCGAATAATTTATAGTCTAGGCTTTCGAAAGATTTTTTGAAGTTGCTCCAAATTTGGACATTAATATCTTTTAGGTCATCAATATTTTGAGCAATAGTCTTATTGCCTGACAAAATAATCAAGCATATAAAGCAAATTAATAATCGGTTCATTTTTGTCATTTTTAATGACTAAAAGGTACGAAATATATTAATTATTGTTTATCAGCCAATTTTTAAACTCATAAAAGTTTTGAGGAGCCACGCCATGTCCAACAGGAAATTCCGAATATTGGTGTTTTATATTAAGGCTGTTTAAAAACGGAGCAGTTTGTCGTGCCCATTCAACAGGAATTACTTGATCGACACTGCCATGGGAACAATAAAAGTTTAGATGAGAATAATCCTTGGTTGTATCCTGAGGTAAAATATCTTCATATACATAACCGCTTAAAGCAACGACATTTTTAATTTTTTCTGGATAGGTTAGAGCAACGGCATAGCTTAAAATACTTCCTTGGCTAAATCCTAAAAGGGATACATTGTCTTTATTAACAGGGTAAGCTTCTACGGCTTCATCTATAAATTTTGAAATTAAATCGCGAGATTCTTTAGCTTGTTCACTATCATTCCATTTCCCTTTATCGGCATCAAAATTAATAGCATACCATGCATTTCCGTAAGGTTGCATAGGATAAGGCGCTCTTACAGAAATAATAAAAAGATCTTCGGGTAATTCACTGGCAAATGAAAACAGGTCATTTTCATCACTTCCATAACCATGCATCATAATTAGCAATGGTGCGTTATCTGTTAATGAAGATTCACGAATTATATGATGTAAAGAGAGTGTATTTTTAATCATTTATTTACCAAGGTTTGCAAATATTTTTTGATATAAGTTACCAACTAAGGGAACTTTTTGAGCTTTTCCTGCAATAGCATTGGAAAGACCATATATGTAGAGAACACTAAAGAAAATATAAACAGATAATCTTAAAGTGAATATATCGAATTTAGATACGATAGATAAATTTATAATAATTAAGGTTAGCCATAAGCCTAAAGATTGTCTAATATGAAAACTTGCAAAAGGACTTTTTTTATCCTTTTCATTGTTTAAATAATAAGCAATTATGACTCCAAAAATTGTAATATAACTTATTATGGCATTTTTACGACCTCTTTCAACATCTTGCTCAGTCATTATAATTATTGATTTAATAAAGTTTTATTATTTGAGATAATTCCATAAACTTTTCCTTTTAAAGCTTCACCTTCAAAAATGGTGTTTTTTGACTTTGAAACAATATCATTTTTAGAAACGATATATTTAGTGTCAGGATTAAAAAGAGTGATATTTGCTTTGTTACCAATATTAATAGGTGTTTGTACCAAATTAAATCGGTTTTTCCCTTTGGTTAAAATATCTATAGTTTTCTTGGTTGTAAAGAGTGTTTGTAATGCTCCAAAGGCAGTTTCTAACCCTATAGAGCCATATGCAGCATGATCGAATTCTATCCTTTTTTGTTCAATATCGATAGGGTTATGGTCGCTTGTTACCATATCTATAGTGCCATCTTTTACACCTTGAATTAATGCATCAACATCTTCTTGAGTTCGTAACGGTGGTAACACTTTAAAGTTTGTATTAAAATCTGTTATTGCAGCGTCTGTATAATATAAATTATGAATAGTTACACTACAAGTAACGTCTAGTTTTTTCTTTTTTGCTTCCCTTATGAGCGCTACTGAAGTCGCGGTAGAGATCGTTGGAATGTGCAATTTTCCACCTGTATACTCCAATAAGAATAAATCACGTGCTACTTGCAGTTCTTCGGCTAAAGATGGATTCCCTTTTAAACCAAGTGTAGTGCTTGTTATGTTTTCATTCATAACACCGTGTCCAGAGATTTTATTTTCCTGAGGAAATGAACAGACTAATCCGTCGAAACTACTCGCATATTGCAAGGCTATTTTCATGAGATTAGGATTGGAAATGGGTTTCTTATAATCGTAGAATGCTACTGCTCCCGCAGAATTCATATCGTAAAGCTCTGCTAAATCTAAACCTTTACTACCAATGGTAAGGGCTCCAATTGGTATTAGCGAAACAGCATTATTATATGATTTTGTGTTAATAAAAGTGATATCGGAATTAGAATCTATAATAGGATTCGTATTGGCATTTAGGGCTACAGCTGTAAAACCAGCAGAAGCAGCAGTTTTAAGTCCATTTTTTATAGTTTCTCGCTCCTCAAACCCAGGTTCTCCAAAACTAACACTGCTATCAAACCAACCTTGAGAAACGTGTAGATTTTCTAACCTGATTTCCCGATAATTGCTCTCATTTTTAATTCTGTTAGCAATCTTTGAAATCGTACCATTTTCAATTAATACATCTTGCGTTGTGTTATGAAACTCGCTTTTTGGATCTATTATAGTGGCAGATTTTATAAGTATGTTCATTCAAAGTATTTTAAGATGCCCATTTCAATAATCAATAGCGCTAGTGCAAAAATAACAAACCATTTCCATAAGGCATTAACTTTTGTATCACTTTTTAAAGTGTCAAAAATTTCGATAATAGAATTGCTAACAGTGATGTTTTCTGAAGGAGAAAGGTCTCTGTAAATTAAATTACTTTCATTTCTATTATAATTATAGCTTACATTTTTAACGCTTTTGTTTTTATTCTTTATGGTGTAGGTATTAGCTACCGATGGATTTTTAGAGGTGTTTATTACAACCTTATTATTAAAGTATTGTTGCCTAGGAATGATGTTGACATCATTATTAACTAATGATAAAATATCATCCTGCTGCAATTGCACATCGACATCAAAAGTATTTTCTTCTCCAATCGTATAGTACAGACTAGGTACCTTAAGACTTTGTTTTCCTATGTTATAAAGTGTTGGAACGATTAAAGGAGAGTTTATAAAATTTGAGTTTTCACTATTTAAAGCTGCTGTAAATATGAATACATTTTTGTTTTCGTATAAGAATGGTTTGGTATCTTCAAATTGCAAGATGGCAGCACTGTTTGAAGAAACACCATAAAAACTTTTCACTTTTGGGTATTGAAAGTTATTCACTTGTTTTTCAAATACCCCATTGTTATACAATGGGTGTGCATAATTGATGGATGTAATACGTTTTTCTGTTGAAAATAAACCGTTAAAATTAGAACCGTGATTGGCTAGCAATTGATTATAAGATTGCCTGTTTATACTTTTTGAAGGGATTACAATCAATTTTCCGCCTTGTCTGGTGAATTGTTTTAATGATGCAGCCAGGGCGCCAGAAATGGCATCTAACTCATTTAAAATGATAAGATGTTGTTGATCTATGATATTATAGTCTAATTGATTTTCTGAAGTAGCTGTGTAATTGAATTCGTCATCGGTATAAATACGCTTTAAAAAAGAATCGTTTGTCGCATTTATGGAAAGCACATGAGCCTTAGATCCGTTATTGATATTGAAATACAAACTGTTGTCAAAGTGCAAATTCACATCGTTAATAGAAATTTTGCCATTAATAACTTCATTTACGGGAAGCGAAAATGTGGTTTCGGCATAATCTTCAATAGCTACAGATGTTTTTGCAATTAAATTATTATCGCTTAGTAACGAAACTGGTAGGTTTTCAACAGGGCTTCCACTATTTTTTATAAGTACTTTCAACGCTATGGCTGAGGCCGTTCTTTTAAAAATATATGCACTGTCAATAGTTATGTTGCTGGTGTTTATAGGTTGTAACTTTACTAAGTGAAGCTTGGTAAGTGAATCTGTTTTTGGATTGAAACTAGATGCATCTTGTTGAAAATCAGAAATGAACACTAAGTTTCTTAAAGTGTTTTTTTGCTTATTAAATACCGCGCTACTTTTTAATAGAGCAGCTTCTGCAGTTAGTTTATTCGATGAATAACCTAATTGCAATAAATCATTTTTAATGGCTTTTATGGTTGTATTCTTGTAAATATTATCATTGGTCATTAATGATATGTTCTCACTTTCGGGTACATTACTAATAATATCCTGAACGGCACGTTTTAAAAGTGCTCCCTGATTTCCTTTTGCTTGTAGGCTAAACGAATTATCTAAATAAATAACCGTTTCCTTTTTAGTTTTAAACAGATGGGATTTAGAGGTGAATGGTTGTGCAAATGCAAAAACGATGGCAGCAAGAAGCAATAATCTTGTACAAAGAATTAACCACTTTTTTATTTGTGAACTTTTACGGGTTTGTAATGTCGCCTCTTTTAAGAATGCCACATTAGTAAAAGCAACTTTTTGAAATTTTCGTAATTGAAATAAGTGAACAATTATAGGGATAAGTAGTAAAAATAAAGCGTAAAGAAGATCTGGGTGTTTAAACTGCATTCATTTTTAGATTTGTCAAAGCTACATATTTTTGATAAAAGATTAAAATGAAATACTAAAGATTTACTTATTTGATTGGTTTAATGATGTTAGGATAAAACCCTTTTGTTTTGCCTCTACTTATTTTTATAGAAAAAAGGATTGGTAGAATAATATTTACAGCATTAAAGGCTAATAAAAATAAAATGAGTATCTTAAAAGAGCCCAGTCCCCCTAAATTAAAATACATAAATTTTAAAATGACAAAAATAATTATGAGTCCATAAGTTATAAATGTCCAAAAGATTTGAAAATTTAGAAGATTTATTCCAGCTTCCTTTAAACCGATTACTTTATTCTTTTTAGTTAACCACAATATCAAAGGAAGAATGATGTTGCCTAATGGAATAACCAGAAATGATATAACAGATAAGTGTAAATAAATTAAATAGTTTTTGTCTGTTTGTTTATCATAATCTAAGATATCCTCAGCATTCAAGTTCAAAGCTTCACAAATTAAGTGAAGTGTTTTTCCTCTTGGTTCGTTTTGATTATTTTCAATACGTTGAATGGTCCTTAAATTTACTTTTGCAGTATCTGCTAATTCTTCTTGAGATAACCCTTTCCTTTTTCTTAAAGCTTTAATTTTTTCTCCTAATTCGTTCATACATTAATTCAGTTTTATTTGTTGCCAAAGTTACTTGTGAAACCTTGTTTTTATAACGGCTTATTTACGACATTTTAACGACTTTTTGTCTGACGCCTTGTTTTACTTGGCTTAACAAAAGAAAACGTAATCATAAATATTCTTCATGTCCAGACTATTCATATAATTTTTAATCTCTATTTGCGCTTCTTTATTAGCGACAGTAATAATACTTTGAGGATTCTTAATGGTTTCTAAGGCACTAAAAGGTTTTAAAATGTTACCATAAATATCTCTTCCAATTTTGTTGGGATTGTCACAAATCCATTCAAAAGGAACTTCTTTTTTAATGAGAGTTTTTGCAACTGTTTTCCCTTTGTTTCCTGCTCCCCAGACAACAAGTGTCTTTTTAGGATTATAATCTAATTCTAAAAAATAGTGCAGTTTTATATCTATAAAATGATTTTCGGCATAATGCTCGTGGGTTCTGGATGTTCGTGAATTATAATCCCTCCAGTCATGAATAACATGACTACAAGGAATGCATTTATAATGGTGCATATAAAATCGAAATGCTAAATCGTAATCTTCAGGATATCTATCAGAGTTAAAAGCATTGCAAGCTATTAAATCGTCTCTATGAATCATCCAACAAGGGGAAGGGATCACACATTCCTTATATATTTCGGAATAATTATTTCCCGTTTTGGTTAAGTTATTCAACCAAATTTCATAGTTTTTATAACCTTCTTTAATGCCCGTTTCAGAAAAATAATTCACTAATCCCAAAGCGACATGCTGTTTACCATGTTTCAATAAATTATTTACGAGTACTCCTAATTTAGTTGGATGCATGATATCATCACTATCCATTCTAGTGATATAGGTACCTTTACTATGCTTAAAAGCTAACCGTAGTGCATCAATAATACCAGCTCCTTGATTTTTTAGAAGCACTATTCTACTATCATTTTTTGCAAATGCTTCAACGATGCTAAAGCTGGAATCTGTAGAGGAATCATCAATTATAATCAATTCCCAATGGATATATGTTTGATGTAATACAGAAGTCAGACAAGCTTCTATATAAGCTTCAGTATTTTTAAAAGGAATGAGTATACTTACTAAGGGAGTTTGCATTGAGCGAATATAATTTATCTTTTTAACATAACCTTAAGAAAACAGCCCGTAACATATTGGTATTTTGCACGTCAATTAAGAAACTAAACTCAATTAGATGAATACTAAAACATTGGCTGCATTATTTGCGGGCATTCTACTGGCAGGTTGTAATTCTACAAAGAATACAAAAAATGATTTAGCAACAAATTTACCAATAGCAACATCAATAAACTTAACAGATATTGATAATGATAAAGCTCCAGTAACCATTGACCCTGGGCGTTTTACCGTGGAAACTGTTACATATCGCTTACCTAAAGTGATCCAAGGAACTTATTCGGTAAGTGACTTTGGAAAGTATGTCGATGATTTTAAAGCGATTGATTATCAAGGTAACGAAATGCAGGTTAATAAGGTAGATACCAACACGTGGTCTATTAGCAATGCTAAGCAATTGGATAAAATTACTTATTTGGTTAACGATACTTACGATATAGAAGTTAATGGAGGGATAGGAAAAGATACTCCTTTTTCACCTTCTGGAACCAATATTGAAGCGAATAATTATGTGCTGAATTTACATGGTTTTATAGGGTACTTTGACTCTTTAAAAAACAATCAATATAAACTAGATGTTACAGCTTCGGCAGATTTTGTACGCACTTCAGCATTACAAAATGTAGGGTCTAAGACTAGTGAAGATGGAAAAAACATCACGACAAGTTATTTTGCTGCCAGATATTTCGATATTACCGATAACCCAATGATGTATGGCAATCTGGATGTTGAAGAATTTGAGGTTGGAGATATTAAAATTGTATTAAGCGTATATTCTCCTAATAAAGTACATTCTGCTAAATCTTTAAAAGAGACCGTATTTAAGATGATGCAGGCTCAAAAAACGTATTTAGGAGACATCAATGCGACCCCACGCTATGATATTTATTTGTACCTGTCTGAAGGTAAGGACGAATCACCAAAAGGTTTTGGAGCGCTAGAACACCATACATCGACCATAGTTGTGTTACCTGAATCGATGGAAAAGGAAGCCTTGGCTGAAAGTATGATAGATGTGGTGTCTCATGAGTTTTTTCATATTGTGACACCTTTAAGCGTGCATTCTGAAGATGTACATTATTTTGATTATAACAATCCTACATTTTCTAAACACCTATGGATGTATGAAGGGGTAACCGAATATTTTGCAACATTGTTTCAGGTAGATCAGGGGCTTGTTGACGAAGCGGAGTTTTATAATAAAGTTATGAGTAAAATTCAACGCTCTAAGCAAATGAATGATGCCATGAGTTTTACTATAATGAGCGAAAATGTTTTAAAGGCGCCTTATAAAGATCAATACTTAAACGTGTATCAAAAAGGCGCATTAATTGGCATGTGTATTGACATTTTAATGCGTGAAGAAAGTAAGGGACATAGAGGGATTTTATCTTTAATGAAAGAGTTGTCCAATAAATATGGAAAAAACAAACCATTTGAAGATGACAAGCTAATTGATGAAATTGTGGCTATGACCTACCCATCGCTACGTGCGTTTTTCGATGCGCATGTTATTGGTGATATTCCTATAAATTATGGAGACTTTTTCGAAAAGGTTGGCTTAGAAATAGGTGAGGCTAAAATAGAGGCTAATTATATATTAATGAATGGTGTACCAATTGTTAGCGGTGACCCACAAAAAGGCACCATATTTTTCACGGATATGGTATTAAAAAATAGTTTTTGGGTAGAACAGGGCGTTCAGGCAAATGATGTCATTAAGTCTGTTGATGGCGAGCTTTTAACATTGCAAAACGCGAATCAGGTTTTACAAAACGTCTTTATGTGGAAACCAGGCAAAGATGTTGAAGTAAAATTAGATAGAAACGGTGAGGAGGTTGTGATAAAAACGACAACAACACAAGCGTATACAACAGGTAAGGCTATTATAGAAAAAGCCAATGCTACCGATGATCAGAAAGCATTGCGTGAAGCTTGGTTAAAAGGATAATCTATTTATTAAAATGATACTAACGATTGATAAACAGTAGTTTATCAATCGTTTTTTTATGCCGAAATCCTAATGATTGCACTTTTTATGGTTTTTACCTTTATGTGAGAAGCCAATAATTTGGAAATATTAAAACCCCTCAAAAACACCCAAGCCAAATAAAGCAAAGTCGTATTTAACGGGATCATTTACATCTAGTTCCCTTAAAGCAGTATCCAATTCCAACAATGCTTTGGCATCATTTTGTTTGCGTTGTAGTAGTCCCAGTTTTCTAGCCACATTACCAGAATGTACATCTAAAGGACAAGATAATTGGTTGGAAGAGAGGCTTTGCCATATACCAAAATCAACTCCAGTACGATCATTTCGAACCATCCAACGTAAAAACATATTGATACGTTTTGCTGCAGAGTTTTTTAATGGATCACTTATATGTTTTTGTGTTCTTTGCAAATGTTGGATTTCAAAGAATACCGATTTAAATTTTGAGATAGCTACTTGTAGAGATTCAGTATTTTGATACTTTGAAAAAATAGCTTCTAAACCATCATGATTTTTGTAAATATGTTTAAGTGATCGTATAAATTGGATGCTGTCATTACCATTAAAAGTCCTATGAACAAACGGAAGTAGTTTTTCTAAATCAATTTCAGAGTGGTTTAACACAAAATCGAAAGGAGCGTTGTCGAGTAGGTCCATTAATCGTTTTGCATTGTTAATAATGCTTTTCCTGTTTCCCCAGGCAATAGTAGCCGTTAAAAAACCAGAAATTTCAATATCTTCCTTTTTGCTAAATTGATGTGGCACTTGAATAGGGTCGCTTTCAATAAATTTGGGGTTGTTATATTGAACGACTTTAGTATCTAGAAAATCTTTGAGGTCTTTTTTGTTCAAAAAATAAGTTTTTTCAAAAATAAGTATTCTTGTTAAAGTACCGATTTGTTTAGCATTTAAAATTTCATCAAATATTATACGCAACCATGCACGCATATAATCATCTAAATAGAAAACTTATAAAAATGAATTATTTTAAATTTGGTGCGATGCTCATTCTTTTAATTTCCTTGTTTGGATGTAGCGATAATGAGCAAAAACAATATGAGGATAACTCTATTTTTGGTAAATGGAAATTAGTTGAACAATACATAAGTTCTGGAGGTCCTCAATATAAAGTTGATGTTGAGAATGGATCTGAATACATTTTCTCCAATAAAGGAACTTTTGTTTCTAACGACTTTTTGGGTTGTAAACAAGGCGAGTTCAGATTTGAATCAAATACATTAAATTTAATGTATGATTGTGATAAAGTTCAAGACTATGGTGGTGTTATCTCCTATAGTGCTAGTTTTGAATCAGGTTTATTGATTTTAGTTCCCAAAACTATAATATGTACTGAAGGCTGTCGGTATATATTCAAAAAAATATAGCAGCTAATCATTAAATAGTAGGTAAGAGGACTAGCTAACAATCCTTCCATCTACCATCGTTAATTTTCTATCAGCCAGATCGGCTAATTCTTTGTTATGTGTAACAATAACAAAGGTTTGTCCGTATTCATCACGTAATTTAAAAAAGAGGCTGTGTAACATCTCTGCAGATTCACTATCTAAATTACCAGAGGGTTCGTCTGCAAAAATTAAATCAGGATTATTTATTAAAGCCCTGGCAACGGCTACGCGTTGCTGTTCGCCACCAGACAATTCATTTGGCTTATGGTCATAGCGATGCGATAAACCTAAAAAATCTAAAAGTTCCTTGGCTCGTTTTTCTGCATCTGCTTTTTTAGTGCCTTTTATAAATGCGGGCAAGCATACATTTTCTATAGCTGTAAATTCTGGCAATAATTGATGAAACTGAAAAATAAAACCTATATGCTCATTTCTAAACTTGGCTAGTTTTTTATCATTAAGAGCGTGGATACTGGTATTATTGATACTTAGCTCAAACTTGTCTTTAGGAGAAGCGGAATCTAAAGTACCTAAAATTTGTAATAAAGTTGTTTTGCCAGCTCCAGAAGCTCCAACGATAGAAACAACTTCATTTTTTTTAATGTTAATGTCTACACCTTTTAATACGTGCAGATCATTGTAATATTTATGAATATTTTTTGCTTGAATCATTTTGAATAATTGGAACGCTGAAAATACTACTTTATAGATTTATTAGCAACGATTTAGTAATTACTTTTTATCTTTTAGAGTATTTTAAGGTCATTGAAGTCTATAAAATGAACAAAATAAGGAGAAAATGTAAGTTTTTCATGATGAATTCCACTGATGTTATTCCATTATATCTTTAAATTTATTTGCATTTTTATTAATTAAAAACAAAAGCTAAAATTTGCTTAACTTTAGAAATTAAGTAAAAAGATATTCGCTGAAATAAGAAATATACAAAACTGATATGCCATATAAGAAGTTCGAAGAGTATAACATACAAGTAACAGATGATGTTAAAAACAGATATGAAAATATTATTAAAGATTTAGGGGAGGACACAAGACGTGACGGCTTGTTAAAGACTCCTGAACGTGCTGCTAAAGCTATGCAGTTTTTAACACAGGGATACCACCAAGACCCTGTTGATATTCTTAAAGGAGCCATGTTTAAGGAATCTTACAACGAAATGGTTATTGTAAAAGATATAGAGTTGTATTCGCTCTGTGAACACCATATTTTACCTTTTTTTGGAAAGGCACATATTGCTTATATACCTGACGGGCATATTGTCGGATTAAGCAAATTGCCAAGAATAGTGGATGTTTTTGCAAGACGCTTACAAGTACAGGAGCGCTTAACAGAACAAATTTTAGATTGTATAAATGACACTTTAAAACCGCAGGGCGTGGCAGTCGTTATAGAGGCATCCCATATGTGTATGATGATGCGTGGGGTGCAAAAGCAAAATTCTATAACCACAACTTCGGGGTTTAGAGGACAGTTTGAGAAAATTGAAACACGTAATGAGTTTTTAAAGCTTATAGGGAAATAGTTTTGGTATGTTTCTTGCTTATTTTATAGTAATAAAATTACTGAATGAATAAATACAAAAAACTAATTTTGAGCATTATATTTGATGCTCTTGGCTATGTGTCTTTTATAATTCCAGGCATCGGAGAGTTTGCTGATGTTATTTGGGCACCTTTAGCAGGATATTTAATGACTAGACTATATAAAGGAAAACCAGGTAAAATTGCAGGGATAATAACTTTTGTAGAAGAGGCTTTACCAGGTTTAGATGTGATTCCAACCTTTACACTCATGTGGTTATATACCTACGTGTTTAAAAAAGAAGATGATGTTATAGAGATTTAAAAAGGGGTATTTTTAAAGCTAAAGTCGTCCCATTTTTAATTTTAGATGCAATTTTAAATTCACCTTCAAGCTTGGATACTCTGGATTCTATATTTGATAAACCAATTCCATGATTTTTTTGGTTTGAATTGAAGCCTATACCATCATCTATAATGTCTATATGCAAGGTATTGGAATTTAAGGAGAAATTAATAGCAATGCTGTTCGCTCTAGCATGTTTAATGATGTTTTGAATAGCTTCTTGAATAATTCTGTATAGATTAACCTTTACATAATCATTGATATCTTCCCAGAATATTTTACATTTTTGGTTAATGCTATATTGAAATGTATGAAGGTTACTTTGCTTATTAACATAATCCTTCAGAATAGTAATAAAGTCCTTATCTGGATCTAATTGCGTGTTTTTTAACTCATGGGAAAGGTCTCTTATTTCTCTTTCAATAGATTTAATTTCATTAATATAGAAACCGTAATTGTCTTTACTTTGATCTTCTTTTTCATCCATAGATAAAAACTCCAATCCCAATCGGGAACCTAAAAGCCTGTTTAAAATACCATCATGTAATTCTTCCGAAATGCGATGACGCTCTAAAAGCCGCCCCTCTTCAACTTTGGCTTGCTGTCTAAGCATAAGCGTATAAATTTCTTCATTAGCCTTTTGTTGTTCACTTTCAAAACGCAATATTTTGTTTTTGGTAATTTGGATTCTAATGACAAGGATGAGCGCAAAAATTAAAAGCATGATGGCTCCAATGATAATAATCAATACATTTTGGGTTGTTAGGCGTTTGGTTTCTTGAATATAAGTATCTGTTTCATATTGTATTCTGGCATATTTGTTTCGTAAGGCTCTTTCATTTTTTTGAATGCTGTCTTTGAGTTTTATATAATACTTGACAGCAATGCTATTATCTTCTGCTTTAGAGGATAATTCACTCATCTGTTTAGCATACGATAAATGCTTACTAGTCTCTAGGTTTTTATTATTAGACAGCTTTCTTAATTTTTGGATGCTATCCAACATCACATCAAAACTATCGTTTTGTGCACCTAAGTCAAGGGAAATAAAAAGACATGCTATAAAAAAACAATATTTATTCAAAATATGTGTGTATTAAATAGCGACTAAATATAGGATTTTTTTTACAATATAAAGTAAATTATCCGTAAACTAATAGTTTTTTTATGCTAAATATATAATTTGATTTTAATAAAAAATCCCTTTGGAGAGAAAGGGATTTTTTAACATGGTATAAATATAATTATTGTACTGTTACAGAGAAGGACGCTTGGATATCGGTTTCTCCTCCTGCATTGGTGATATCTCCATCTTTTACACCATTAGCCGTTTTGTTTGGCTCATGCCTAAGGGTAATGGTAATTGTACCCGAACCAGCACTTCCTGTTGTAAGTGTAAAACTTAACCCTATTGGGTTGCCATTGCCGTCTGCATCAGAATATGTAAAGCTAGCTATAGTGTTTGTAGCTTGAAAAAAGAACTGGTGTTCTTCATCTTTTTCCTTAATTTCTTCTGTAATATCCTCTGCTGGAGACTCCGTTTCATTTAATATCTCAAAGCTACCAGTATAGGTTGTATTGGCTGCTAAATTACCCGAAACATCAATAACGGGCGCATTTGGACCATCCTTACCATCTAAATCGCGAGATTGGAGTGTAATAGTCGTTCCACTTCCATTCGGTACCAAAGTAGCCGTAAGAGTTGTGATTACTTCTTCTTCAATAACAGGTACTGGAGCATTGTCGTCGTTAGAACAAGCCACAAATAATAGAGCTAATAATGGGAAAACATAGATGCTTTTTAAATTTTTCATTTTAAATTTTTTAATGATTAATAATTCAACTTTAATTGTAACATAAAATTCCTCCCTAAGTCATCGGCAAAATATCTTAGTCTGTTAAGGTTTTCTCTATAAGAGGTGTTAAAAACATTTTTTATGTTTAAACTAATGTTTAATTTGGTTTTATTAAATACTTCTAGTGTAATATCACTTTGAAAGTGTAGTAAATGATAAGCAGGTGGTGGGGTACTTATATCTACTAAAACATTGTCTCCCGTTGTGGGAATAAAAGCTTCAAAATTGTTATTTGGATACTCGTTTTGTCTTAATACCAATTCACTTTGTAATTCAGTATTAAGATCCAACCATTTCTTATTCGAAAATTTTAGTGAGTTAACACTTTTAAATGAAGGTATTTCAATCAATGCTTGCTTGGCACTTATATCTCTAGCCTTTATTATTGAAGATTTGTTGATTAATGACCATTGTTCATTATAATAATAATTTGCAGAAAGATCCAATCCAAATAACCTGGCATTGGTTTGCTGAAAATTCCAAACAGGAAAGGCTCCCCTTATGGTTTGTTCTGTTCCTGTAGGGCTTATATATATGAAATTATTAATGTGATTATAAAAACCTTCCAGGTTTAATGAAACATCATTTACTTTATATTTATAAGTCGCAGAAACCCTATTTGACGTTTCTTTACCAATCCGTAAGTCACCTAATTCTATCCTTGCGGCAGAATGATGTAAGCCATCGCTAAACAGTTCGGAAGGGTTAGGAGGCCTTTGAGACAAACCGTAATTAAATATAACAGCATGTTTTTCATTAAAATCATGAGATACGCCAGCAGAAACTGAGATATTATGATAATCGAAAACGGGATTTGTTAGTAATTGTGTGCCAAAATCTTCAATAACCAGACTAGGAAAAATAACGTCATAATTTCGTTCTTCCCATCTGCTTTTCAAATAAAACTTCTGAGCATCAATACGAGTGAAATCATATCGTAATCCCAGATCGAAATTTGTACTACTTCCAAGCTTAACATTAGAGATAGCAAAAATACCAAAATCGTACTTGTCGTAATCAGGTATTAATCGCCTAATACCTGTATCTGGATTCGCAAAATTATTTTGATAAGTTCCGCTTAAACCAAAGTTATATTTAACATTTTCAAAAGCATCAACTTTAATGCTCGATGAGATATTATGCGTCTTTAAGTTTAAATCCAGAGCTGGCTTATCTCGATCATCTCCAAGGCGTATGTCAAACTCAAAGCGCTGGTTGTTTTGAAAATCGTATTGAAGTTCCCAGCGTCCCAGCTTTTTAAATCGCTTATAAAAATCAACCATAAACACTTGATGTGTAATCTCTTGCTTGGGAGCATTGATGCTTCGGCCAAACGGTTCAATCACAGCTGGTTGAGATCCGTTTATTGAGTTTACCAAATCTTCAATATTACCTATATGAGAAGCTCTTAAAATACCTATTTCATTATTCAGGTAGTTATAGAAAATATTAAATCCTTTTTCCAGAGTTCTATATCCAGTACTTGCAGAGAAGCCCTTACTGTTCAATCCAGTATTGGTTAAATTATAATCGGGTGTCTCAAAATCTCCTAAGTTTTTTAGAGAGGCTGTTGCATTTACATACCACCCTTTTGTATAGGTTTTTGTTAAGGTAGAGCTGAAACTAAAACCCCTACCGTTGCTTTGTCCACTTATTATAGATTTTCCATAAAGAGAATCCTTTAAGATAACCCTTGATGGATTTAAAACAACAACCCCTCCAATAGCGCCTCCTCCATGTGCCAAAGCGTTGGAACCTTTTATCACGCTAATGTCTCCAACCGAACTCAAATCAACGTTTGGAGCATGTTCAATTCCCCATTCTTGATCCTGTAATCGGACACCATTTGTTATAATAGCTATTCGGCTACTGTGTAAACCATTTATCATGGGCTTAACTATGGTATTACCCGTATTAATGGATGATACTCCACTTACTTGTTTTAAGGCATCTCCAAGGCTAAGTGAATTGTAACGCTCAATCGTTTTGGTTTTTAAAATGGTTTCTTGGGCGGTTTGGGTAACCTTGTTCGGGTTATTGCCTTTTACTTCAACAACATGCAGTTCTTCAAAATGATGCTCTAAATTTATTATTTTGAAAGTATCTCCCTTAATTTTAACATTAAAAACCTTGTCTTTGCATCCTACATGAGAAACCACAATGTTAATTTCGCCAGGGCATATATTTTCCATAATAAACTTACCGTTTAGATCTGTAGTGGCATATTTATTAATGTTTTTTATATAAATAGTAGCATTTACAATAGGTGATCCATCATGAAAATCATGAACTTCACCAAAAAATTTATGGTCGCATTCTTGTGCAAATGAGATATTTATTGCACAATAGCATAATAGCAACAGATAATCTTTCATTCATTTCTGAATTTAGTTTTAATAAAAAGAGAGTAACTTAATTTTAAATTAAAACAGGTGGCCCCCTTAAAGAGAAAGATAATTGCCGATAATTATTAAGGAATTTGTATGTTAAAGGTAATACTTTATGATTAGGAAGCGTATATAAGCAAGAATCATAATCTGTAACTAGTAGAAAATGGTTATTTAGTTGGAACTTATAAAATTCACAATCTAAATCTATTTCATGCAGATGGGTTGTTTGTTCTCCTAAACAAACTTCATGCTCGTGTTCATGATGCGATAAAATATGAGCAAATTTGACAGCAGTAGGTACAAGTAAAACAGCAACCAGTAATAGGGTTGTTATCTTAAATGTGATATGCTGTTTAATCTGTTCCACTAATCAACAAAGCGTTTTAATCCTATTCTACGAAGCATTTTCTTTTCAAAATTCCAAAAAAACTTGTACTGTCCAAAAAGCCATCCAAAGAAAACCAACATAAATTGGTACATGACAAATAATAAAAGAATTCGGATGGTCCAGTATCCAAAACTCCCAAATACTTCAGTAGTAATATTTAAATAGTTTAAAATGGGTTTGCCAATATAGGAAGCCGTAGACCCAGTAATGGCAAATACACACAAAATAATAATGATTTGCCAATTATGTTCTATGCCCCAACGTGCTTTTAATTTTTCCACAAATACGATTTAAAGTGCAAAAGTAAATAAAAAGACTTTAAATTCTAGGAACAAACCCGCCTAATCGTTGGTTATATGTTAATTGAAAGAAGATAAAGTAATTAAAGAGCTTATAATTAACATCATAACCATAATCTATGCCAGGCTGATAATCAATTTGCAATTCGTATAAATTCGGGTCGAAACGTTGCGGTTGAAGCACTCTCTGGTTCCATTCTGTTACATAAATAAGGTTTCTGTTTTCAAGATATTTCTGTGAATAGAAACCTTCGGGTTTAGCAATGCTCAGTAGCCAGGTATTAAAACGAGGTTCTATAATGATAATTTCGTATTCCAAATCTTCATTAGCAATAATAACCGTATCATTGTCTATTTGTGCAAGTTCCTTTTCGGATGTGTTGATACCAGACGCAATAGGTTTTGAGGTGTTGCAATTGAAAACAAATACAGAGAATAATAATATACAAATAACTTTTTTCATAGTGTTGATGGATTTTTTAATTGTTCTTCGAAAATAGGAGGCATCATCATGTTATAAAAACAAGAATGAGTCAACTCGTGTTCCCATTGAGCAACGTATGCTTTTTAAATAGTGCTTTGGTTCTACTAAATTTACAAAAATCATCCTTTAAAATAGGTGTTTTTTAATGAATTTAACAAAAAAGCGCCAAACATGACTGTTTGACGCTTAGTAACTTATATTTTTTATAGACTTATTTTCCTCCAAAAAGACCACCAAGTAACCCGCCTAAGCCACTTTTCTTTTTGTTACCGCCTAGTACCATACCTGCTACGTCATCAATAACACTTCCGTCACCATCTGCGTCAAGAATAGATTCTAAAAAACTTTGTTCTTGTTGTTGAGAATTCCCTCCAAGTAACCCACCTAATAGTCCGTCAAGTCCAGTTGAGTTATTTACATTTTGTTGTCTGCTTTGTTTACCCAAAACACCCATTAGTATTGGGGCGGCAACTTTTAATATTTGAGCCACAGATCCAGCATCCATGCCAGATTTCTGACTTAAAGCATTTTCAACGTTTTGTTGCTTGCCACCTAAAACATGCCCTAATATTTTTTGACCATCATCTAATACATTAGAATCTACGCCACCTCCAAATAAACCGCCTAAGTTGTCTAAAATGCTGCCATCGTGTTTATTGTTGTTTAATGCACTAAGTAAACCCTCTGCTCCTTGAGGCGTTGCTGAGTTACGTTTCATAGCTTGCATTAATACAGGCAGCGCCATAGTAAGTACACTTCCTGTTTTATTCTCGTCTTGCCCCGTTTGACCTGCTACACCACTAATAATTGTTTTGCCAAGGTCGCTGTTTAATAAGTCTAAAATTCCTGCCATATTATTTTATTATTTAATTGAAAAAATTAGTTAGTGAAATTGATTGTTCAATGTACAAAAAAAGTCCTAACATATAGTTAGGACTCCATTATTATGTTTAGGTCACATGTGTAACCTAAAATTATTATTTTAATATACTGATAATTTGTTCAGCTAATTCTGTACCAATTCTATCTTGTGCTTCATTTGTTGCCGCACCAGTATGTGGCGTTAATGATAAGGCAGGATTCATTAACAATTGCATTTCTGGTTTTGGTTCTTTTTCAAAAACATCTAAAGCTGCTCTAGCAATTTTTCCACTAGAAATAGCTTCAACAAGGGCCACTTCATCAACCACACCACCACGAGCAGCATTAACAAGAATAGCACCGTCTTTCATGATATCCAATTCAGGTTTACCTATAACGTATTTGTCTTGAGCAGGCACATGAAGTGTTAAGAAATCCACTTGCTTTAAAACATCTTCTTTAGAAATAGTTTTAATGTTAAAATTCAATTTTTGACCATCAAAAAAGTCTAGTTGCAAATTTGCTTCATCTATAAAAGGGTCAAAAGCAACCACTTTCATACCTGCTCCAATAGCAACCTTTGCGGTAGCTTGACCAATACGACCAAAGCCTAAAACACCTAAAGTTTTCCCTTTTAACTCGGTACCCTTAGCATAAGCTTTCTTTAATCCTTTAAAGTTAGAATCACCTTCTAATGGCATCTCTCTATTTGAGTTATGTAAAAAACGAGCTAAGCCAAATAAGTGACCAAATACTAACTCGGCAACCGAGTGTGAAGATGCGGCAGGTGTGTTGATAACACTACGGCCTTGTTCTCTGGCGTATTCAACATCGATATTATCCATACCAACACCGCCACGACCAATGATTTTTAAGTTTGGACAAGCATCAATTAAGTCTTTGCGTACCGTAGTAGCACTACGTACTAATAAAACAGTGATGTCTTTTTCGTTTATATAATTGATTAATTGTTCTTGTGCGACTGTTGTAGTGATAACTTCAAAACCACCTTTTTCTAAGGCATCAATTCCGCTTTGAGAAATACCATCGTTTGCTAATACTTTCATTCTTTAAGTTTAAAGTTGAAAAGTTTAAAGTTTAAAGTAGAGTTAACAATTTAGACTTTATACTTTTTTATTAAATTTATTTTTATGTGTTCGAGTAAGCAACTGCAAACTGCAACTAATTACTGCAAACTATATTTTAAGCTTTACTTTCTAATTCACTCATAACCTCAACCAATGCTTTTACACTGTCTAAAGGCAATGCGTTGTACATAGATGCTCTATACCCACCAACACTTCTATGGCCATTTAAACCATTAATTCCTGCTTCTTTAAGCATGGTTTCAAAAGTTTCTTTTAAGTTTTCGTTTTCCAGAGTAAACGTAGCGTTCATATCGGAACGGTCTTCTTTAACTGCAAACCCTTTAAATAATGGATTTAAATCAATCTCAGAATACATTAACCGTGCTTTCTTCTCATTCTCTTTTTCAATGGCTGCAATACCACCAAGATCTTTTAACCACTCTAAGGTCAACATAGAAGTATATACTGCAAAAACAGGAGGTGTATTAAACATACTGCCTTTGCTTATATGCACTTTATAATCCATCATCGATGGAATTTTACGAGATACTTTTCCAAGGATATCCTCTTTGATAACTACCAGGGTTGTTCCTGCTGGTCCCATATTTTTTTGAGCACCCGCATAAATCAAATCGAATTGAGTAAAATCCAGTGAACGAGAAAAAATATCGCTACTCATATCACAAACTAACGGAATGTCACATTTTGGAAATGCTTTCATTTGTGTTCCGAAAATCGTATTATTTGATGTACAGTGAAAATAATCATATTCTGAAGGGATTTCGTAGCCTTTTGGAATATAATTATAGTTGGCGTCTTTTGAAGAGCCTACTTCATAAATATCATCGTAAATTTTTGCTTCTTTGATAGCTTTAGCCGCCCAAGTACCAGCATTTAAATACCCAGCTCTTTTTTCTAAAAGATTTAGGGCAACCATTAAAAACTGTGTACTCGCACCGCCTTGTAAAAACAAAGCTTTGTAGCCTTTACCCTCTAAACCAAGTAATTCTAAAGCTAAAGCTCTGGCTTTTTCCATGATATCAACAAAAGCTTTGCTTCTGTGTGAGATTTCAATTAAGGATAAACCACTGTTATCTAAATCAACGACTGCCTCCGAAGCTTTAATCAACACTTCTGGGGGTAAAATACACGGGCCTGCACTAAAGTTATGTTTCTTCATTTTTTGTAGTAAAATTTAAGATGCAAAGTTGCTAATTAATTGGGTATTTAACGTTAAAAATTCAATAATTTTTTAATTAAATTGCTAACAAAAATTCAATAGAATCAACACTATCCGCATAATCCCAAAGTTGAGGTTTTTGAGTGGCTCCAAAAGCGATTTCATTTTTTGTAAATCCATTAGAGACAATACATTGAATTTGTTGCCTTTCAATATCTAATTTTTCTTTCAATTGTTCGGTAGAATCATAATATTCATAAAAAACGGTGGCAATAGGAGATGCGTAACTTTTATCTTCCTTTATCATTAAAAAACCATTTTCTAACATATCAAATTCACTCATTAAATATACGGCCTTGTTATAATCGTAATTATTGGCATATTTAGCTTTATCAATAATAGGATGCCAATGGTATATAGATTCAAAAAAGGCATCAAAATTGTAATTTTTTGGAACAAACAATTTAGAGACATTCCTGCAACCCAAACCATAATATCTAAAAATATCTTCAGAAAGTGCTTTCAGTTCTTCTTTGGATTCTTTACCATCTAAAATTGCTACGGAATTCCTATTGTTTCTTATAATTGAAGGTTTGTCTTTAAAATAGTACTCAAAATAGCGTGCTGTATTATCGCTACCAGTAGCTATAACGGCATCAAAACCTTCAATTTTGTCTTCAGTAAATGTTATAATGTCTTTAAATTCTGGTTCTACAAATTCTAAATATTTAGACAAATAGGGGAGTAGGTGTTTATCGTTTGATGATTGTTTTACCAAAACATGGTGTCCAGATATGAGTACCGATAAAAAATCGTGAAAACCTACAAGAGGTATATTTCCTGCCATAATAATGGCAACTTGCTTTGAAGTGACATTATTAATTGGATAAGGGGCTACCCATTTATTCAAATTGGTTGCTGTTAAGGATGCTACCCAACCCTCGAGTGAAAATCGAATGTTTTCTTGTGTAAACCAGCCATTGTTTTCTTCAGCTAACCTTATCTGGTGTTTAAAACCATCAAAGAATAAATCGTTATGTTCAACATTATCTTTTTTTACAATAACTTCATTGGAAAATTGACTTAAAAAATCTCCTAATTTTACAAAAGCGTTAATTCTTTGTTGTAAATTCATTCTGTATTTGGTTATGAATGGTTTTGGCGTTATTTTTGCATCTGCAAATTTAAGCAAACTCAAGAGAAAAAAAGGTATGGCTATTATAATAACAGATGAATGTATAAATTGTGGGGCTTGCGAACCAGAGTGTCCAAATACAGCAATATACGAAGGCGCTGATGATTGGCGTTATAAAGACGGTACAAGTTTAGAAGGTACTGTTGTTTTAACTAATGGAAACGAAGTGGATGCTGACGAAGCTCAAGAGCCCGTAAGTGATGAGATCTACTACATTGTTCCAGATAAATGTACAGAGTGTAAAGGGTTTCATGATGAGCCTCAATGTGCTGCTGTTTGTCCTGTTGACTGTTGTGTGCCTGATGAAGATGTTGTAGAAACAGAAGAAGAGTTGTTAGCTAAACAACGCTTTATGCATCCAGAAGGATAATTAAGAAGTTATAATTAAAAAATAATAATGAATCCTGAGCTTTTGCTTGGGATTTTTTTATTGAAATAATAAAAAGTTATTTTAACTTTAAAAATTAGAAATGTAATATTATCTTGAAAGAAACGGCATTTATAATAGATCGAGATTTAGCCCCTTATGTTAATTGTATATATACGGACGAGAATTTCGATGTTAACGGGCATACTAATATTCCTTTGTATGCTGATGGATATCCTGGAATTATGTTTCAGCAAACAGAAAATGGTTTCTTTCTTCTTCCTAAAAATAAAAAACTATCACAACTCTTTCTTTTTGGTCAAACGTTGGAACCAGTTTCCTTGGACATAAAAGGCGCGTATAAATTTGTCGTTATTCAGTTGTACCCTTTTGCTTCTAAATATTTATTGGGTATAGATCCTAAAGTTTTAAATGACGATTGTTATGATTTATTAGAAATAAACTATATAAATGTTGAAAAATACAGACAGTCATTAATACAAACGAATAACCTAGACACACAAGTAAAAATTATTTCAGATTTAATGAGAGCGTTAATAAGGACTCATAAAATTTCTGAAAACGATAAAATAGAAAAGGCAATTTCGATAATAATTCAGAATAATGGACAAATAAAAATAAAGGAATTATTGGATAAAATATATATGACAGAACGTACGTTAGAACGGAATTTTATGGCATATATAGGCTTAACACCTAAACAGTTTTCTAAAATAATTCAGTTTCAAAGTTCAATAAACAAATTAACACAATCTACTTATAACTCTTTGTTGGATATTGGATATGACAGTGGTTTTTCTGATCAATCTCATTTTATAAGAACTTTTAAAAGCTACACAGGACAAACACCATCTTATTATCTTAATCATTTATCCAATAGGTGATTTTGTCGGTTTTATTCAATTTTTAGAAGAGCCTACTGAATACTTTTGCTTCATAATCTTAAAATTTAAAAATTATGAAAGTAGTCATATTTGGTTCTACAGGAACTATAGGCAAGCATCTTATTGAGCAATCTTTAGAAAAAGGGCATCAGGTATTGGCTTTTTGCAGAAATGCGGAGAAACTTAATGCATTTTCAAATCCAAATTTAAAAATAAAGGAGGGGGATGTATTTAATCTTGATGATGTTTCCTCGGCGATAAAGGGGCAAGAAGTTGTTATTATTACTCTAGGGTCGGGAAGCAAAAAAAGTATTGTGAGGTCTCAAGGCACAAAAAACATCATTACTGCCATGAATAATAATGGCGTGAACCGATTAATTTGTCAAAGTACTTTAGGTACTTATGAAAGTGAAGAGAACCTTAATTTCTTTTGGAAATATATTATGTTCGGATGGTTTTTAAAACAAGTTTTTATAGATCACGAATTGCAAGAACATTATGTAAAGAACAGTCATTTAGATTGGACTATTGTAAGACCAGGGGCTTTTACTAATGGAGAAAAAACAGAAAGGTATAAGCATGGATTTAGCTCTAAAACAAAATCATTAAAACTTAAGATTTCAAGAGCAGATGTGGCCGATTTCATTTTAAAACAAGTTACAGACACCTATTATCTTCATAAAACACCAGGGCTATCATACTAAAGTATTATGAAAATTGGAACTGTTTCAACTTAATTCGAACCATATCTTCATCATGCAGTATTTATAGAGCTTGTTATATTTTTTACCATATCGAAAAGAGTGCTATATAATCGGTCTTAAAATAGAATCCTGAGTTTGTTACTTGGGATTTTTTATTTTTCTTTTTAAATATATCTGCTAAATTTACGTGCCAACTAAGTTTATAAGCTAGATGAAAAATTATTTAATTTCAACTACACATTTTTTTGTTCTTGTATTTTTTGTACAGTCTTCAGTATTTGCGCAACAAAAGCCCAATATAGTATTAATTCTTTCAGATGATGCGGGTTATGCCGATTTTGGATTTCATGGAAGCAATGTGATGAAAACACCTCATTTAGATAAATTAGCATCTCAAGGTGTGAAGTTTAAGCAAGCTTATGTATCTGCGGCTGTTTGTGGTCCGTCGAGAGCAGGCATTTTAACGGGTAAATATCAACAGCGTTTTGGCTTTGAGGAAAATAATGTGCCAGGTTATATGAGTGAGTCGGGGACATTGGGAGATGATATGGGCTTGCCTTTAGACCAGAAAACCATTGGGGATTATTTAAAACCATTAGGATACAAAACAGCCATTATTGGTAAATGGCATCAGGGTAACGCCGATAGGTTTCATCCTTTAAAGAGGGGATTTGATGAGTTTTATGGATTTAGAGGCGGTGCCAGGAGTTATTATGAATTTAAAGAGGGAAATCCAAATACAAAACAAGAAGATTGGCTAGAGCACGGATTTGGTAACTATTATGAGACTGAAAAATATTTAACCGATGCATTTGCAGACCAGACCATAGCCTTTATTGAAAAAAACAAAGACCGACCATTTTTCGTCTTTTTATCTTTCAATGCTGTGCATACACCCATGCAGCCTGATGATAAAGATTTAGCCGAGTTTTCTAATCTTACGGGAAAACGCCAAAAACTGGCAGCTATGACGTTGTCTATGGATCGTGCCTGTGGGCGTGTTTTGCAAAAACTAAAGGATTTAGGTTTGGATAAAAATACCCTAGTGATTTTTACAAACGATAATGGAGGGCCTTCAGATACTAATGCCTCTATAAATAGCCCTTTGAGCGGAACTAAAGCGAATCATTTGGAGGGAGGTATTCGTGTACCGTTTTTAATGAGGTGGACGGGTGTCATTCCTGAAAATACAGAATACGATTTTCCCATTAGCATGCTCGATTTATTACCTACATTTTTTAAAGCAGCAGGAGGAACTATGGATAAGATGTCTGATATCGATGGTGTTAATCTGATACCATACGTTTTGGGAGAAAATAAAAACAGGCCGCATGAGACTTTATATTGGAAAAAGGAAAACCGAGGTGCCATTCGTAAGAATGATTGGAAATTACTCCGTTTTCCAGATCGACCTGCAGAACTTTATAACATTGCAGAAGACATTTCGGAGGCCAATAATTTGGCTACTAAATACCCAGATAAAGTAAAGATGATGTATAAAAAACTATTTGAATGGGAATTGACTCTAGATCGTCCCAAGTGGCAATTACTAAGGAAATATGAAGGTAAGGCCATGGAAAGAATGGATGCTTACAGGGAATAAAATCATTCACTACCAAATTGTTTCATTTCTTCCAGGGGCTCTATAGTTTCTTCATTTTGCCAAATGGTTTTTTCAAAAGAGTTTAGCATGGTAAATGACACCTCTTTTTCTTGTTTAGTAGAGGCAAAATCTTCTAAATTAATATCGTTAATAGCTGTGAAAAGGAGTTCTTCTTTATTGCGGTTGTCACCTTCAATTTTAAAGCTAAAACCAATTTTGTTTTTTTCTTGACTATTCTCAATAAGCTTTAAATCTCTATTGATATAAAAATAGGAACCTTCTACTTTTTTAATATATTTTGGGTGGTACTTGTTTGCACTGTCTTTTTCATACATATATGTACCTTCACTAACATTTTCTACAAACTTGATACCTAAAATGAATTTTAGGTTGACTTTTTCTCCATGACGTGATCTGTAATATTTATAATCTACTTTGAGAATAGCATAATTTTCGTCTGATATAAATAATTTGCCAGAATATTTAGCTTTCCCTTTTCTTGGTTTATAACTTACAGTATAAATGAGGTCATCATTGTTATAGCCTATGTTTTCAAGTGTATAATCATATAGCTTAGGATTTAATATATTTTTTAATAAGGTGTTATCTACAAACATGGATTTACGTAATAGAGAACTTGTTGTGCCTTTTAAATGATCCATTTCATTGCCGTTTTTTTCATCGTCATTGAAGCCTTCGCTTTTTAAAGACAACGAATCTTCAATTTTAAACAGCCCAGTTTTTAATTTATAGGTTTTGGTTGTGTCCAGATATTTTAAAAGCAATGTTTGTGCTTTTTCCTGAACAGCATCAATAGAGAAATCGTTCTTGTGGTCAATCAGTTTGGTGGCTTTATTAACAACTAGTTTGCTACTATCCTCATCCAGGCTTAACAATTCTCCCTTAAAATCTAAAAAATGGATAATGTTGCTGGATACAACAAATTTTGAAAGAGAGTCAAGACTCTTGTTAGCCTTTTTTAAATTTTTTGATTTAACATGTGAAGCTTTTTCAATTTCAAAATCTAAATTTTTAAAATCGGCATATTCGGTGCCTCTATAAAATATATTGTATTTATTTAGATTAATGTCGTAGTTCTCACTAAGTTTGGCTCTCGCTCTGGTTATGATAGAATCTACGTTTGGCCTTTTGTTGCTAATATAAACCTCATTAAGTTGGTTAATCGCAGTTTCTAGGGGGATTAAAAAATCTAAAGCTTTAATAGCTTCTATTTGAAGTGTTTTGCTTTGATATCCCATACAAGAAATAGTAACGATTTTAGCCTCGATATCTTCCAGGTTTAAACTAAAATAACCTTCTTCGTTAGAAATAACGCCACTAAATTTACCGGTTTTAATGGTAGCATAAGGTATTGGGGTTCCATTATTTTTATCGATGAGTTTGGCTGTAATATTTTGCGAATTAAGAGACATGCCAATATATAAGAATACTGTAAGTAGGATTGATTTTTTCAAGACTATTTTTTTATAATTGATGATTTATAAGCTTGACGAATTAATTAAAATATTGTTACATAAAAATGTACAAAATGATATGAGCACATCTATTTATTAGTTTATAAAAATAAGTTTTTGCTGCCTTTAAACCTTATAAATATTGAATTCCATAAAAATTATAAAATACTAGTAATATAATATATCTTTGCACTCGCTAAAAATAGATTCCCGTTTACGGGCATAAAAAATAAATTTTCAATGAAAGCAGGAATTGTAGGATTGCCTAATGTAGGAAAGTCAACGTTATTTAATTGTTTATCTAATGCCAAAGCACAAAGTGCCAACTTTCCGTTTTGTACAATAGAACCTAATATTGGCGTGGTTAATGTGCCAGATCCAAGATTGGAAAAATTAGAGGAATTGGTTAGTCCAGAACGCGTGCAGCCTGCAACTGTTGAGATTGTAGATATTGCTGGCTTGGTTAAGGGAGCTAGCAAAGGAGAAGGTTTGGGAAATCAGTTTTTAGCAAACATTAGAGAAACCGATGCGATCTTGCACGTATTGCGTTGTTTCGATAATGATAATATTGTTCATGTAGATGGTAGCGTAGACCCCATTAGGGATAAGGAAACCATCGATATGGAATTGCAACTCAAAGATTTAGAGACTGTCGATAAAAAACTGGATAAAGTAAAGCGTGCAGCAAAAACAGGAAACAAAGATGCTCAAAAAGAAGAGGCAGTCATGTTGGCTATAAAAGCAGGCTTAGAAGCAGGAAAGTCAGTTCGTGCTTTAGAGTTTGGTGATGAAGATTATGCCGATTTTGTAAAACCGTCTCAGTTTATCACCGATAAACCAGTTATGTATGTCTGTAATGTAGATGAAGGTGCGGCTGTTTCAGGGAATGCCTATGTTGAGAAAGTAAGAGATGCTGTTAAAGATGAAAAAGCAGAGGTTTTGGTACTAGCTGTTGGGACAGAAGCGGATATTAACGAATTGGACGATTATGAAGAGCGTCAAATGTTTTTACAAGATATTGGATTAGAAGAACCAGGTTCAGCTAAATTAATTCGTGCTGCTTACAAATTATTAAATCAACAAACTTATTTTACGGCAGGTGTTAAAGAAGTCCGAGCGTGGACCATTGACATAGGGGCTAGTGCACCACAGGCAGCAGGTGTGATACACACCGATTTTGAGAAAGGCTTTATTCGAGCAGAGGTTATAGGATACGATGATTATGTAACATACGGTAGTGAACCTAAAGTAAAAGAAGCAGGTAAAATGCGTGTGGAAGGTAAAAACTATGTTGTTAAAGATGGGGATGTGATGCATTTCTTGTTTAACGTGTAGTTTTGGGGCTAGAAGCTATTTTTGGTCATGGACTATAGATTGTAGACTGGTTTACTGCTTGGTGGACACTGCTCGTTGGAGTATTTGTTTATAATTAACCTAATCTATATCTATAATGCCACTAATAAAATTACAAACAGAAATTAGAGCAGACATTAAAGTCTGTTTTGATCTATCTCGTAATATCGACTTTCATAAAGAATCACTCAAGCATTCAAAAGAAAAAGCAATAGCCGGAAAAACATCTGGTTTAATAGAACTAGGAGAATGGGTTACTTGGGAAGCTGTTCATTTTGGAATTAAACAAAAACTTACTTCAAAACTTACTGAATTTGAACCTCCAGACTATTTTGTAGATGAAATGGTTTCTGGAGCATTTAAATCTTTTAAACATGAGCATATTTTTCATGAAAAAGAAAAAGAAACAATTATGATCGATATCTTTTATTTTGAATCGCCTTTCGGAATTTTTGGTCGGTTAGCCAATGTATTATTTCTTAAACGTTATATGAAAAAACTTTTAATAACAAGAAATCGGTTTTTAAAAGAAAAAGCAGAGCGTTTGACGAATTGATAATTTTCTGTTTATTCAAAATATAATTATAGATCGTTTAATATTCATGTCGCTCGAAATCAATGTATAGTGTTGGAATTCAGGGCAAAGAATAGATGGGAGAAAGTTTCGGAAACAGGAGGGCGAAGTCTAGTTCAGAGCTTTTAAAATCGGTTTCTTTGTTTTAAAACTGAATAAATGCCTTGTTTTGAAGGTTTTTTTGATTTGTTTTTGGACTAGCAAAAAATGAATAATTCACTTATAAAGATAGCACTGTTAAACCTTGAACATCGTAATTAACTAACTTTCTAAAATATTACTCTAAAACACCGTGCTACTTTCGCACCCATGCAAACAACAAGGACATTTGTTTACGGTATATTTTTAGGAATTTTTGGTATTGTACTATTTTCCTCAAAGGCAGTTATGGTAAAACTTGCTTACCAATATGATGTAGATGCTATAAGTATTCTACTTATCAGAATGCTCTTTTCTTTTCCTTTTTATATTGTTATAGCCTATTTGTATAGGCATCAGAATAGTGAAGTTGCCATAAAAAATAAAGATTATGTCTGGGTTGTTTTCTTTGGGTTTATTGGTTATTATTTGGCCAGTTATTTCGACTTTGTAGGGCTAACTTACATAAAAGCAAGCTTAGAACGTATTATTTTGTTTTTGTACCCTACAATTGTACTTCTTTTAAATAAAATTTTTTTAAAGAAGCCAATAACTAAAGTGCAAGCTGGAGCGATTGCTTTAACCTATTTGGGAATCGTTATTGCTTTTTGGGATGAAGTCGCTATCTCTGGGCAAGATACTTACCTTGGAGGTGTTTTTATTTTACTTAGTGCCATAACCTATGCTTCGTATTTGGTTGGTAGTGGCTGGTTAATTCCGAAATTTGGAGTGATGAAGTTTACCGCATACGCTATGATTGTTTCATGTATCTGCGTATTTGTCCATTATAGTGTTATAAGTGAAGTTGATATATTTAGTTTTTCATGGGAAGTCTATTTTTTAGGGTTTTTAATTGCTGTTTTTGCGACCGTAATTCCTTCGTTTTTGGTATCGGCATCTATAAAGATGATTAGCTCGTCGAATTTCGCAATTGTTGCTGGCATTGGACCTATTTCTACCATTGTTTTGGCTGCGATTTTCTTAAATGAAACACTAACACTATTACAACTTTTTGGTGCTCTGGCAGTTATAATCGGTATTTTTTTGGTGTCAATAAATAAGACAAAAACTACAGTATAGGGTTCTCAACAAAAACAATTTTATATTGTTAATTACTTTGTGTATCGGAGGTTTTATTTTTTAGAGCGTTGTATTATATTAGCATTCTATCATAAAATATAGCTCGTTTCTATGGCTGCACAATCCAATTATACCGAAGATAATATACGATCACTTGACTGGAAGGAACATATCCGTATGCGTCCTGGAATGTATATTGGTAAACTGGGTGATGGGTCGTCTCCAGATGATGGTATTTATATCCTATTGAAAGAGGTCTTGGATAACTCTATTGATGAGTTTGTTATGGGGGCTGGAAAAACCATTGAAATATCCATTCAAGGCACTAAAGTAACTGTTCGGGATTATGGACGTGGTATTCCTCTAGGCAAGGTGGTCGATGTCGTTTCTAAAATGAACACAGGAGGAAAGTATGATTCTAAAGCTTTTAAAAAATCTGTAGGGTTAAATGGAGTGGGGACCAAAGCAGTAAATGCATTGTCATCATATTTTAGAGTAGAATCTACACGTGATAATAAATCAGCTTCTGCGGAATTTGAAAAAGGAAACCTAACTAATAAAGAAACGTTAGATACTACAACGAGAAGAAAAGGAACCAAGGTATCTTTTATTCCAGATGACCTCATTTTTAAGAACTATAAATTTAGAAATGAGTACATCGTTAAGATGTTGAAAAACTATGTATATCTTAACCCGGGATTGACCATTGTTTTTAATGGCGAGAAATATTTTAGTGAAAATGGACTGAAAGATTTATTAAGTGAGAATATTAATGAATCAGATAGGCTATATCCTATTGTTCATTTAAGGGGCGATGATATAGAAGTAGCGTTAACACATAGTAAAACACAATATAGTGAAGAGTACCATTCCTTTGTAAACGGACAAAATACAACCCAGGGAGGAACCCACCTAAATGCATTTAGAGAAGCATTAGTAAAAACCGTGCGTGAGTTTTATGGTAAAAATTATGATGCTTCCGATGTTAGGAAATCTGTAGCGGCAGCCATAGCTATTAAGGTTATGGAACCCGTTTTTGAAAGTCAGACTAAAACAAAACTCGGTTCAACGGATATGGGAGGTGATTTACCAACCGTGAGAACCTATATAAATGATTTTGTAAAAACGCAATTAGACAATTTTCTACATAAAAATCAAGACACAGCAGAAGCTATTCAGCGTAAAATATTGCAAGCAGAGCGAGAGCGTAAGGAACTTTCTGGTATTAGAAAATTGGCAAAAGATCGTGCTAAAAAGGCAAGTCTTCACAATAAAAAATTACGAGATTGTAGAGTCCATTTTGGAGATACCAAAAATGAACGTAATTTAGAAACTACCCTTTTTATTACTGAGGGAGATTCTGCTTCTGGAAGTATTACAAAATCTCGTGACGTTAATACCCAAGCCGTTTTTAGCTTAAAAGGAAAACCTTTAAACTGCTATGGGTTGACCAAAAAGATTGTTTATGAAAATGAAGAATTTAATCTATTACAGGCTGCTTTAAATATAGAGGAGTCCTTAGAGGATTTAAGATATAATAATGTGGTTATTGCCACAGATGCCGATGTGGATGGGATGCATATTCGTTTGCTGCTCATTACATTTTTTCTTCAATTTTTTCCCGAAGTCATTAAAGAAGGACATTTGTATATATTACAGACACCTTTGTTTCGAGTAAGAAATAAAAAAGAAACTATTTATTGCTATACAGAAGAAGAACGCATCAATGCTATTGAAAAGTTAAAGCCAAAACCAGAAATAACACGATTTAAAGGATTGGGAGAAATATCACCAGATGAATTTAAACATTTTATAGGTGATGATATCCGATTAGATCCTATTATGTTAGATGATAATATGTCTATTGAAGAGTTATTATCCTTCTACATGGGCAAGAACACCCCATCACGTCAGGAGTTTATTATTGATAACCTAAAAGTTGAAATGGATTTAATAGAAGAAACAAATTAACTATGAAAAAAGCACGACTGGGAATTACTATAATATCTGTTATTTTATTGATTGCATGGCTCTTTAAAGTTGATTACAACGATTTAAGTTATAATAATAATAGTACTGCTTATCTAGGGATTTTGATAATGGTGCTATTAATTATTTTTGGCATAAGGCAACTAATGAAAGATAAGAAATAAGATTCTCCTACTAAGAACCGAATATAAAGCATGACTGAAGACGAAGAACCAAACGACGATTTAATTAACCAACAAGACGAGCCTCAGGAAACCATTACCCGAGTTACAGGGATGTATCAAGATTGGTTTCTGGATTATGCCTCCTATGTTATTTTAGAGCGTGCTGTACCAGCCATTGAAGATGGTTTTAAGCCTGTACAACGACGTATCATGCATTCTATGAAAGATTTAGATGATGGCCGCTATAACAAGGTAGCGAATATTGTTGGTCATACGATGCAGTATCACCCGCATGGTGATGCCAGTATCGCAGATGCCATGGTACAAATTGGTCAGAAAGATTTATTGATAGATACCCAAGGAAACTGGGGAAATATATTAACAGGAGACCGTGCTGCAGCATCGCGTTATATTGAAGCTCGTATTTCTAAATTTGGATTGGATGTAGTGTATAATCCAAAAATAACCGAATGGCAAGCCAGTTACGATGGTAGGCGTAAAGAGCCTGTTAACCTGCCTGTAATGTTTCCTTTATTATTGGCACAAGGTGGTGAAGGTATTGCGGTGGGACTATCAACAAAAATATTACCTCATAATTTTATTGAACTTATTGACGCTTCCATTAAGCATTTGCAGGGAAAACGATTTACCATATTACCAGATTTTCCAACAGCTGGAATTGCAGATTTTTCTAATTATAATGATGGTTTACGAGGTGGTAAGGTAAGGGTGCGTGCTAAAATTTCGCAGTTAGATAAAAATACATTGGTTATCTCGGAGATTCCATATGGTACGACCACATCATCACTTATAGATTCTATTTTAAAAGCGAATGATAAAGGAAAAATAAAGGTTAAAAAAATAGAAGACAATACAGCAGCTGAAGTTGAAATTTTAGTGCATTTGCCTTCAGGCTTATCACCAGATAAAACCATTGATGCACTGTATGCATTTACAAGCTGTGAATCGTCTATTTCTCCATTAGGTTGTGTTATCGAAGACAATAAGCCTTTATTTATAGGTGTTTCGGAAATGTTGCGCCGTTCTACAGATAATACCGTTCAGCTCCTAAAAAGTGAGCTGGAAATTAAACTAGGCGAGTTTGAAGAACAATGGCACTTTGCAAGTTTAGAGCGCATTTTTATTGAAAATAGAATTTATCGGGATATTGAAGAAGAAGAAACTTGGGAAGGTGTTATAGGTGCTATTGATAAAGGGTTGCAACCGCATATAAAACATTTAAAACGAGCTGTTACTGAAGATGATATTACGAGGTTGACCGAAATTAGAATTAAACGTATCTCAAAATTCGACATCGATAAAGCCCAGCAAAAAATTGAAGCTCTTGAGGATCAAATAGCAGAGATAAAGCATCATTTAGAACATCTTATTGATTATGCCATAGCCTATTTTACAAGACTAAAGAAAGATTATGGGGAAGGTAGGGAGCGTAAAACAGAGATTCGTGTTTTTGATGATGTTGATGCTACCAAAGTTGTGATAAGAAACACAAAACTTTATGTTAATAGAGCAGAAGGTTTTATAGGCACATCGCTTCGTCGTGATGAGTATGTAGGCGATTGTAGTGATATAGATGATATTATAGTATTTACCAAGGAAGGAAAAATGATGATTACAAAGGTAGGTACAAAAACGTTTATAGGAAAAGATATTATTCATGTTGCTGTCTTTAAAAAGAAGGATAAACGTACCATTTATAATATGATTTATCGCGATGGAAAAAGTGGACCGTCATACATTAAAAGATTTGCGGTTACTGGAGTAACAAGAGATAAGGATTACGATTTAACAAACGGAAATAAAGGCTCTACAGTGCTTTATTTTTCTGCCAATCCAAATGGAGAAGCTGAAGTTATTACAGTATTTTTAAGACAAGCAGGAAGCATTAAGAAATTAAAATGGGATATAGACTTTGCCGATATCCTTATAAAAGGAAGAGTCTCTAAAGGAAATTTAGTGACTAAATACTCTGTGAAACGTGTTGAATTAAAAGAAAAAGGCGTTTCTACATTAAAACCACGTAAAATATGGTTTGATGATGCTGTGCGACGTTTAAATGTTGATGGTAGAGGTGAGTTAATTGGAGAATTTAGAGGGGAAGATAAGTTGCTTATTATCAATCAATCTGGAATCGTTAAAACTGTTACACCAGAAGTTACTATGCATTTTGATGACGATATGATCGTTATGGAAAAATGGGTGCCTAAAAAACCAATATCTGCCATTTATTACAATGGTGAAAAAGAGCTCTATTACGTTAAGCGTTTTTTAATTGAAAATGAAGGACGTGAGGAATCATTTATTTCAGAGCATCCTAATTCGCAATTGGAAATTGTATCTACAGATTGGATTCCTGTTGCAGAAGTTGTATTTGCTAAAGAGCGAGGGAAGGACAGAAAAGCTAATTTGGAAATAAACCTTGAGGAATTTATTTCTATCAAAGGTCTAACAGCTTTAGGAAATCAGTTGACCAGAGATAAAGTCAATCAAGTTAATTTGCTAGATCCATTACCTTTCGAAGCTCCAGAAGAAGTGCATGCAGATGACATAGAAGTTATTGATGAAACAGAAGTTACAGCTGAAGCTTCTAAAAATGATACAAAATTATCTGAGGGAGATAATAATTCTGATGACAAGGGACAGGCGACTTTATTTTAATAGAAGTCTATTACCCATTTCGCAAGGAAGTTTATTCAATAGTTGAATTTGTTACCGCTATAGGAGTATCCGAATGCATAGAAATACTCGGATAAACGGGATACCAGGAGCCTCCAATATTATTTTGTATTATAGAATTATCTATTACGATGTTGCCTGTATGATCATTACTAACAAAGATGATAGAAGAACCAAAAGCGTTTACTTCGTTCTCTTCAATACGCGTACCTAGTATGGTTAAAGTCATGGTGTTTCCATCATTATATATTGCACCCCCGCTACCGCCTCCAGGTGTACCCGCTTGTGCTGGGTTACCGCCATTACCAATGGCTCTATTATAAGAAAAAAGACTGTTTATAATGGTCCAGGATACACCTATGCTACTTATACCACCACCATTAGATCCTACATTACCATAGCCATCGGCACCTCCAAAGGTTGTGTTTACAACATAAACAGGCTGATCATTATATTGACTAAAAACTCGCACGGCACCACCTACATCAGGTCCCGTACTTTGACATACATTATTAAAAAAACGTGAATTTATAATCTTAAATCGTCCTCCACGAACCCATATGGCACCGCCTCCAGTATACTCGGTCTCTGAAGTAGAATTACCATCCGCAAACGTGATGTTCTGTACTGTGAGTTTTGGGTGGTCTTGATTCTGGCAATGATCTGTTGTCCATACTTGATCGGGGTCACAGGTGTTCATATATAAAATACGTGTGTTTCCACCACCGCTTAAAGTAATTAATCCACCACCGTCTATAATAACATCGGGGTTAGCATTATTAACTACTTTAGCTGGTTTGTCCATAACAATTGTGTGTGGGGTTGGTCCACAATTGAACACTATTTTCCCACCTTGGGCTACAGCATCTATAACAGCTTCACAAGTACAACTTTCTGGTGTCCCGTCACCAACAACAACATCAGGATTAGAAACATCTTCTAAATCTGCTTCAGCAGGAATTGCAGAGTTTCCTTCAGGATTTCCAGCTGCTGGCCCATTTTCAGGGTTTTCTAGTGGATTGTGGATAGAAGGTACGGTATTATCATTCTCTTTAGAACAATTCGTAAAAGTGAAGACAAGAGCTATAATCCATATACTCTTGATGATGGTGTAGGTTAAGTTTTTCATCTAATATTTATATGTTAAAAACATATATACGCTTATAATGATACTTTTGGATTATATTTTTTCTCTTTAAAGCAGAAATGTAAAGGCATAATAAAGAAAGCCTGTTATTGTTTAAATAACAGGCTTTTTAATCATTAATCTATGTAGTCGCTAAAAGAAATACTAATATAAATATTATACTTTATTTGTTTTTGCCCTATTTTCTTCAGCTTTTTTTAATTGTTTTTGTATTTTCTTTATAGCAGATTCAATCGATTTTTCTGGCTCTATAATATTGTATAAGCCCCAAAATTTAGGATCTGCAAAACCAGAGGTCGCATCAGCTAAAATAGTTGTTGGACGCATCATTTTATTTCTAGGCTTCTCAATATTAGCATCTTTAATTCGCCAATCGGTAACAGCCATTTCACTATTTAGTGTATATACATTGTTAAACAATTTCCTTTTCCAGTTCACTTTAAAAGTCAAAGAAATGTTGCTGTAGGCATAATGCCATTTACCATTTTTAGTTCTGTAATTCACTCTATAGGTCGCTTCGGTTGGGTAAACCGTAGCGGAGCCAGGCTTTTTACGTACATACATCTCGCTGGTCAATCTTTTGTTTTCAACGTTTAAACTATAAACAGCATTAGTAAGTGCTAAAGTTTTGGAATCGATATAAAGTTTACCGTAGTATAAAGGTGTTGAAACGTTTTGTTTTTGTTTGAAATTAATAACATAAACTAAATTTTCGTTTATTCGAGTCGATTGATCAAAGCTAAAATCATAAAGATCAATACCTTCATCATTAAAAATATATTCAGGATATTTTATAATATCAGTGTACAGGTTACTAAAGGGGCCACCTTGTAATTTTACGGCAAGCGTATCTAGTCTTGTATAATCTGTTTTTTTCCTTGATTTAACAAGCTCGATAGCATCTCTTTTATAGCTGGCGTAAGGACGTTTATGTATTTGTACTACGGCTTCAGATAATGAGGCATTGCGCCTTCTTTTCTTAATAGTTTCTCTATAGAAAGCAGTCATTAACGTATTACTGTTATTGTATAATTCACTTTTCTTTTTAAGTGTTGCTTCTAAGAGTGTTTTTGCATCTTTATACGTATCAATTTCAACAGCATTTAATTCTGTAATAGCAGGCTCTAGAGCTATTTTTACCTTGTTTTCTAAGGTAGAAATTTCAATTTCTTTTTTTTCATAACCCAAATGGGAAATAACTAAAGTACCATTTAATAAATCCTGAGGTACTTTTAAAAGAAATTCACCGTCGGTGTTAGTCACAGTACTAATATTGGAATCAGCAATGGCTACATCTGAAAAAACTAAAACTTTTTTAGTTTTTTGGTTAATAACTTTGCCCTTAATTTCCTTTACGAATAGCTTGTCGGCATCTTGTGCAGTTATGGTAGAAAAGCTAAAAATTAAAAGAAGAATAAAAGCTCTTAATGTTAGGGGTGTAAGACTTTTCATAATGTTTAATAGGTTTATCGAATTAATATACAAAAAAAAAGTATAAATACTTGATAATTAAAGGATTTTTAACATTCTAATCGTAGTTAATTACAGTGTCGAGATTATTTCACACCTTGTGCTAGAAAGCTTTATAAGAGATTATTTTTTTATATTTTCAGAAAATTATATAGTTCCAATTATCCAATTATCCAATTATCCAATTATAGCATTTAATATGTCTCGGAAATATCGCTATCGGTAAGTGTTTTCATAAAAGCAATAATAGCTTGTGTTTCTTCTTCAGAAAGATTTAAGTTATCAAAAGGTAATGTTTGATGTGGCACATCGAAACCCAACCCAGAACCACCACCTTTGTTATAAAAATCCATAACCTCTTCTAGAGTTTCATAAACACCGTTATGCATATAAGGTCCCGTTGCTTCTACATTTCTGAGTGTGGGTGTTTTAAACATGTTTTCATGAATTTTTTCTTCAAATACCCAATAAAACCCTTTATCTGTATCTATACTTTTGTTTTCTTTAGTTGCTGGTACACCAATGACTTCTTTTTCAGTTTCACTAAAAAACGGAGGCACCGTACCATTGGTAAGCGGAATAAAATGACAGGTGGCGCATAGTGCCTTCCCCATATATAAGTTGAAGCCTCTTTTTTCTTGTTCGGTAAAACTGTCTTCCTCGTTCCTTATGTTTCTATCAAATTTAGAATTTAAACCATGTAATGTTGATACAAATACGGAAATAGCCCTTACAGTTTCTTTATTACTTTTTGGTACAATACCATAAGCCTCTTTAAAAAGACGAATGTAAGTCGTGTCTTTTAGAATATTTCCTGAGAACCGATGAACACCTGTGTTAAATTCTTTATCATTATTAAAAACAGAGTTAATTTGATTTTCAATAGTATTTGCTCTACCATCCCAAAAAAAGGCTTTTTGGTATATACTATTTAATAAAGTAGGGGTGTTTCTTTGTAGCAAACTACCATCATTACCTTTACTTAATTTTAAGCCGTCTGCATAAGCTTTTTCGGGCAAATGACAAGTAGCACAGGACATATTTCCTTTTTGAGATAAACTTTCATCAAAAAATAATTTCTTACCTAGCATTATTTTTTCCTTGGACGGGTTTCTATCGTTAACATCCAAGAAAAAATTCACATTAAAACTGTCTTCTTCAAAGAAGGTGGGGGCATTAAAATTAAATGGGAAAGGTGTGTCGTCAGCATCCCACAAATCACTAGTTTGTCTGATCTCTACCCAGTTTTTTGTAATGAGATTAAAATGATTTTTTATGAAATAAAATCTATCAAATGTTTCAAAATTAGATTCTTGATCAATAAAATGAATAGCTTTTTGAATATTAACTTTAAATGCTCTATCTAGTTTTAAATCTTTTTCTTTTATGATAGGTTGAATGGTAAGGTTATATACCTCGTAAAGGCTTTGAAGTGAAATAGCAATTTCGGAAATACTATGTCCGCTTACAGGTGTGTCAAAACCTGCCAAGGACAAGCTAACGATACGCATTAACTGCTGGTGGGTGGCTAGAAAAAAACGTTTGGGATTTACTGCTCGTTTTGAAATGTTTTCTTTTAAATTTTTAAAAAAACCTTCAAGAAAATAAATATCTCTATTAAATTCTTTTAGATTGATATTGGTATCATCGTCAAATATAGTTTCTTCAAGTTTTTGTAAGCCTACGGGTTCTATAACTCTACCACTATCGTCTTTATAAACTGGTAGTGCTGGACCATTCGCTCTATGGGTTACTTCTGGATTCAAAACTCCAGCATAAGGTTCGGCCTTTTTAAAAACTTTTCTGATATCAAAAAATAATTGCTTGGCTTTTGGATTTTTAACGCCTTGCTTTCTCAAAGAATCCAATAGATTAATTACAGAATCCATATTTTTGATATAGTAGTCTTGGGCATTTTTCCAATGTACTTTGTTTGCTTTTAAAGGAATGTGTTCTGATTTTTTTGTCTTATTGCAAGACAATAAGACTAATACAGAAAAAACAATAACCTTATATATATTTTGGTTCATGAGCTTAACATTTAATATGCAAAAGACCCTATAACAAAATTATGCTATAGGGGACTTTTATATCATTTAGTTTGATTTTAAAACTATCTAGGTAGTCCTTTTAAAATAACAATTTGAGATCCTTCTAAATATGGACCGTTACTCAACCAAGGATGTGTTAGGGAATTTGTACCGCCATCAACACCAGCAAAATCATCATTTTTCCAGTAGTGAGGTTGCAAAGCCAACATAAATGTATCTGGTTCCCCTACTTTATCTGAAATGTCAATTAAAGAACCATATTCACCGCTCAAACCAGTAGACTTATCTTTAGCTAAATCATTTCTAACAACTAATTCCATAACAACTCTAGAGTTATCACCGTTTAAGTCTGATTGGTAGATATAGGCAGAGTGACCTCTTGAGAATGAATTAGGATCTTCTTGCGTGTAGATGTAATGTTCGGTTACACAAATATTATCAGGACTTTGTAAATCGGCTAGATTTCCATCCATGTTATTGGTATCTGTATTCCCACTTATAACCTGAGTTAATTTTCCTCTTAAAGGATTAGAGGCGTCTAATACTAATTTGTAAATCGTTCCCCAATCGTTATAAGTTCCTCTCCCTGGACCACGACCAGTAACAGCAAAAAATACATTTACTGCGTTAGCATCACTACCTTTTTGGTAATCGACATCCTCAACACGCATAAATTGTGAAGCAAAAACGTCATTACAAGCCGTTTCCATTTCAGATTTAGATAAGTTCTTGCCATCTACTATTTCAACAAACTCTACATCGTATTCTTTTTGGAAATCTAAATTGCTCTCATCATACTGGGTGTTTGCTGCCACATCTTGAATACCATCAGCACCATCAGAGATTTGTTTAAATTTTAAAACATAAATTTTACCACCAGTTAAATCCGCATCACCAGCATCAGAATAATACATAGTTACTTGACCTTCAGAATCACTGGAATCATCATCACCACCAATAATTACGGTTTTACCAGCGTATGTTCCTTTAGGAAGCGGCGTTGCATTTTCCCAAGAAAATTCACCTAAGGCATCCAATCCAAAATCGGCAGTAGGTGTCGGTGTCTCTACTAAAGGATCAATACCTTTTACGTCGTAACTAAATGCTTCAGAAGCCGATAAAAATAAATCTTTATCACCACCATGTATCTCTTTTTCCCACATGGTGCCTGAACATTGACGTGCAAAATCGGCAACGCTCGAATTTAACAGATATGTAGCATTAGTAATATTAAAATGTTCATCTAAAGACAATCTGGCTACAGCAAAATGATCTTCAAAATTTACTACATATTCATAACCGTCTCCATTTTTTAGGAATCCAGCACCATCGGCACCACCACCAATTCTAAAATCAGCACCGTTAAATTGGAATACATCACTAGAACTAACAAGAGAATAGGTTTCCACAAAATTAAATTGGGGGGACATGGCTATTAATGGTTTTAAATTTGATTTATTTTCAAACATGGTTGGCTCCAATGTTAAATCATCACCATCTTTGCCATCTTGCCCATTCTGTCCATCTACGCCATTAATACCGTCTTTTCCATCTTTTCCGTCTTCAACATCACAGCTTGTAACAGATACACTAGTTACGGTAAGAGCAACAAATAATAAAAGAAATTTGAGTAATTTTTTCATAATCTAAATACATATTTTGGGTTAATTAATTTTATGGCAAATTTATATTCAGACTATTTGAAACTTGTTAAGTCATTAATGTTGTTGTATCAATTTAGGGTTATAGTAATGTTAATAAAGTTATCCATTTATTAAAACTGTTATCGCAACGTTAAGAAGACCTAATGAGGTGTTTTTATTCTTACATTTCTATTAGGGGTTGATGGGTAGGATGTTTTATGGTGGACAAAAGTGGGACATTATCGGATTTATTTTTTTTATAAGCACTATACCAATACATTCGTTTTAACCAATTTAATTAATCATGCTAACCAACCTTTTACTAGCCTTTACAATAGTTCTATCATTTATTTTAAGCCATATTCTAATTTTAAGAAAGCCTAGAGTCGTTTTTGGAGATTTTGATATAGCTAAATTATCTTATGCGCCGCTGGTTATACAGAAATCTAATTAGAAATTATATCCTTTCTAAAATTTGCTAACCCTATTTTTTGTATGAAGAAAAAACTACTAACCTTTCTTATTGTTTTAACCAGTCTATCAGGATACTGTCAGCAGCTATACATGGAGTATGGTTCTACAATCTCTTCGTTCGATTATAAAAACTCCCAAGGTCGGCCACTCAACAATTTATTATCGACATCCAAATCCTATTTCGGTATGGGCTATAGGCATACCCTTAATGATGCAAAAACTTTGTTTTTAAAAGCTGGAGCCACTTATAATAGTTACGGAGCTATTGGCAGCGAATCTAGTGTAGATAACTTTTTTGCTTGGGATGTTAGTTATCTGGGAATAAAAGCAGGGGTTGATGTGAAATTATTTCAACTAAGAGATCTTACTTTTTTCTTAAATGGTTCTGTGGCTTCTGAGTTTTTAGTGCGGGGAAACCAAACCATAAACAATGATGTATTTAACCTAGTAGGAGAAGATGAATTTAATAATAATATTCTTTTTTTTAGAGGTGGCCTAATTATGCAATATCCTATTTCTAGTAGTACAGCAATTTACGCGGGGTATTCCATTGGAAAATCTGTATTGATTAATAGTGGTGAAAGTGAAGAAAAATTAAAATTGAATGCACACCAATTTGGAATAGGTTTTATTATAAATCTACCAACCTGTTATTGTGATTTTTAATATAGATGTCTATTCTGGGATTAGATATTTTGTGTTATGGACAAATGGTGGACACCTTATTTAGGTATTGATATTTATTATAGTTTAGATAAAAAGAAACGGAAGCATTAAAGTATGAATAGAAAATTACCCAAAGTGTACGTGTTTTTCTTGTTAGCCATTTGTTTTGTGTTTTCAACTCAAGCACAGCAAAAAGGTGATGGTGACTCATATAAAATTATGAGATCTAACTTAGGCGCGGGAGGATCTTCCAGAATGTTATTTACTTCAAAAGGACAATACACAGTAAGCCAAAGTATTGGGCAATCCAGTATTATTGGTACGTATACCAACAATGGTTATTATTTAAGGCAGGGCTATCAACAGCCGCCCCATAACATTAAAATTGTAAAACAATCTAACACTAATAATTTATTAGCAACGGTATATCCAAATCCTTTTGAGCAAACAGTTTCCATAGCTTTTACCGAAAACATGACCAAAGCAATTGCTGTTTTAGTTTATGATATAAGAGGGAAACTTATTTATTCAAGAGAATTTCAACCATCTAAGCGCATTGATTTGGATCTGAAACATATTTCTAATGGATCCTATCTTTTAAAAGCTATTTCCAATGGGAAATTATTAAATGCAAAACTTATCAAAATATAATCACAAATAAAAATATTTCGCATCAAAACCAACCTCATTATGAAACGTATTTTTACTCTATTATTATTTCTTTTTTTATGCTTGAAAATATCGGCACAGACCGATGGTATAACTTATCAAGCCGTTATTATTGGGCCAGATGTGTTAGAATTGCCAGGAGTAGATTCTGAAGGGAATTATTTGCCAACCACTACGGTGGCTATTCGTTTTACAATTTTTGATTCTGGTAACGAGGTTGAATTTCAAGAAGTCCAAGTAACAACTACGGATGAATTTGGTAGAATTAATCTCATTATAGGGGCTGTCGAGCATGATGATTTTGAAAAAATTAGTTGGGATGGTACGGCCAAAGATCTTGCGGTTGAAATCGATTTTGAGGGGGGCAGTAATTTTGTTGATATGAGTAGAGAGGTGCTTACTTTTGTACCTTATGCCTATCATAGAAATATTACGGCGACAGGTACTCTGGATGTTGATGACGATACCTTTTTAAATCGTGAATTAACGGTTAATGGACCTACCAATTTAAATAGTACGTTATCTGTAAATGATGGCAATGAAACAAGCCTTACAGGAGACTTAACGGTTGATGGTGCTACCAATCTTAATGGGACTTTAGATGTAAATAATAAAAGCACAACCAATTTATCGGGAGCATTAAATGTAGGAGAAGCAACTGGAGTAGAAGATGTTGATGCGCCAACAGTGCTTAATGGGACTTTAAATGTTGTAGGGAAAACCACGGTTACTGATTTTGAAGCTACTGGTCAATCTACTTTTAACGAATTAATAGCTAATACATTGGAAGTAAAGGAATATACTCTTTTAGATAGTATCGTTAATATTGGTAACAGTAACAATGATGTTATAAACATGACGGGTGGTCTTTCTATAAGTTCCGATAAACAAATCAACATCACATCTACAGTATCTGGTGACGATGAAGGTATTGGTAACTACCCAATGATTATTCAAGGCGGAAACCAAGGACTAGCGATTAAAATTGAAGGCAATAGAACAAACGCAAATAATTTTGTTTCTTTTTGGGATACAGATCCTAATGGACAAATGGTAGGAAACGCAAGGCCCTCAACCATGTGGGGACGCATAGAAGGGGAGACCCCTAGCGAGTTTGACAATAATGCAGATTATTTATTCGACCAGGCTTCTTTGAGTTATGACATATTTGATGCCGATCTTGACTTGGCTTGGGCAACGATTGATATTGTTATTGAAGGTTTTGATTTAGCTGCTGCGTACACAGATTTTAGACCCTGCTTAGGTTTTGGAGCCTGTACAACAAGTCCTGGTTTTGCAGATATAGCAGCATCTGTAGCGTCTGTTGCTTTAGTGCTTACAAAAGAAGGTTTTGCCATTGCAGCTAAAATTAGGGCCGATACTAATAGAGATAATTATGATGCCAATAAAATAACATACCAAGGGGTTACTTATGCTTCTGGTGCTGGTGACTATGCCGAATACTTATTGAGGGAGCATAGAAGCGAAAAAATAACCTTTGGAGATATTGTTGGTGTAAAGGGTGGAAAAGTATCAAAGCATACGCATGGGGCAGAACGCCTAATGGTGGTTTCTTTAAAACCAATTGTATTGGGTAATATGCCAGAAGCTCATAAAGAAGAGGCCTATGAAAAAGTAGCCTTTATGGGGCAAGTGCCTGTTAAGGTTTTTGGTAAGGTAAATATGGGGGATTATATCATAGCCAGTGGTAAAAACGATGGCGTCGGCGTCGCTGTAAATCCTTCTGATATTAGCCTTGAGAATGTTAAAAATATTGTAGGTATTGCGTGGGAAGAAAAAGGTGGCAATACAGGCTTTAGCATGGTTAATGTTGCGGTAGGACTGAATAGAAATGATAATAATCCTATTATCGAAAAACTAGAGAAAAAAGTTTTGGAGCAGTCGGCAGAAATAAATGTTTTAAAGACGCAAATGACTAAAATATTAGAGAAGTTATCAAACATAGAGCAAGGTATTTCACCAGCTTCAATCAACCAAACTGCATCTGGTAAAAAAGATACCCATGACGAAAGAAAGTATGAAATTTTAGATAGTCCAGAAGGAGAAATCATTTACTTTGAAATGAGAAACGAAGATTTTGAACATGGACTTCAAATGGCACAGGAACAGCTGCTTTCTGAAGGTGTAGATTTAGAAAATCATATCCTTTGGAAACGTATAAACAACGACCCTATGTTTAAAGAGAAGCTAAGGGGAAAATTACAAACAAAGTTCCATAAGCAATTACATTACCATAAAGAAGTTAGTAAAAAAGCGAAGCATTAAAAAATAGCATTGATAAATAAGTACGTAATTATTTAAGTAAACAAACATTTTATTATGAGCTATTTAAGAGAGTATTTTCTAGTTTGTTTGATTTCATGTTTTTTCACCTCGTTTTTAGTGGCGCAAACAACAAGGGTTCCCGATTCTAATTTTGAAAATTATTTGGAAACCCATGATGCTTCAGGAAATCTAGTTAACATTGGAGACCCTTCAAGTATGGGGGATGGCATAGCCAATAATGAGTTTGTTTTGAATGCGAATATTCAAGATGTTACATCTCTAAATGTAAGCTATCAAAATATTTCAGACCTAACAGGAATAGCTGGTTTTACAAATTTAGAAACACTAATTTGTAGTAATAATGATTTAACAACTCTTAATGTTTCTGCCCTTACCAATTTAAAATCATTATTGTGTGGTTTAAACCAATTAACCGATTTAGATGTGCAATCCAATAATGCACTTGAGGTTTTGGATTGTTCTAGCAATCAATTAACCCAATTAATATTACAACAAGGAAATACGGCTAATAACCCCTTATTGAGAAGGCTTACTTGCTCGAACAATAGATTAAGTAATTTGGATGTAAGCCAAAATAACGCATTAACCTTTCTTGCCGTTTCAGAGAATCAATTAAGTGGCGAATTAAATGTGGGTAGCAATACAAATTTAGAGAGTTTATTCTGTACTTCTAATCAAATAGATCTTTTAAACCTGACATCCAATACCTTATTAAAAACGATTGATGTATCTAACAACTTAATAACAAGCTTGGATTTAAGTTCCATAAATACGGTTGCTTGCCCTAATCCGCAATCCGATCCACCAACGGTTTGCCAAGGGACAGCTTCAATTAACGTTTCTAATAATCGGTTAACTTCTTTAAATATAGGGAATGGGTTTAATGGTCTTATTTCTACGTTTAATTCAGAAGACAACCAAGATTTATACTGCATACAAATAGATAATGGTTTTACACCGCCACTACCAATGGCTTGGACAAAAGATGACTGGACCTATTATGGAGAAATGGTCTGTACCGATATATTTACTTTTGTTCCAGACGATAATTTTGAGAATTATCTGGAAACCCATGATGCTGTTGGGGGTAATGTTGCTGTTGGAGATCCCAATAGTATGGGAGATGGTGTGGCAGGAAATAATTTTGTGCTTACTGAAAGGATTGAGACCGTTTTGTCTCTTAATATTCAAAATAGCAGCATAGAAGATTTAACAGGTGTTGAAGATTTTATGGCACTACGAACTTTAGACTGTAGCAGCAACCAAATAACGCATTTGAACTTAACGGCTAATACAAACTTAACGACTCTTAATTGTTCTGATAATATTTTACCACCTATCGATTTAAGTAATAATTTGCTATTAACAACGCTGGATTGTTCCTCTCAAACACCTTATGTAGACCTTCAAGATGCTAGTAATAACCATTCGTTTGATGTTTTAAATATAACTGCAAACGTAGCATTGCTAAGCCTGAATTGCTCCAACAATGTATTAAGTGCTTTAGATATAAGTACGAATACTTTGTTGACCGATGTGGATTGCTCGTTCAATCAAATTGAAAATTTAGATGCCACAACCAATGCAAATTTATTGTCGATACTATGTAATGATAATAGATTATTGTCCCTGAATGTCAAGAACACTACCAACACAACAAATCTTAGTTCCTTTAATGCAACAAACAATGCGGATTTAGTGTGTATTGAAGTTGATAATATTACTTATTCTGATACAGAATTAGATTGGTATAAAGATGGGACGGCATCATACAGTTTAGGTTGTGGAACATATGTACCTGATAATAATTTTGAGAATTACCTGGAAACACACCAAGTAGACTTAACAGTAGTGCCTTTAGGAGACCCAAATAGTATGGGAGATGGTGTTATGAATAATTTTGTGCCGAGCAATAAAATAAATGCTGTTTTAAGACTTGAAGTTCAGAGGTTAAATATTACCGACCTTACAGGGCTTGAAGATTTTGATGCTTTACAGGAACTCAATTGTGCTAATAATGCGTTGACTAGTTTAAATGTTACAGCAAATACTTTATTGCAGATACTAGATTGTTCGTCTAACCAGATCGAGAATCTGGATCTTAGTTTAAATACGGTCTTAAATTCCTTGCTTTGTAATAACAATGCGTTATTTACTTTAGATATTAAAAATGGAAATAATAGTAATCAAAACGTTTTCGAGGCTTTAAATAACCCAAGTTTATTTTGTATTAATGTTGATGATAACATGATTGGAAATATTCCTGGAAACTGGGAAAAAGATTTAACAGCAGATTATAGTGCTGATTGTGATGGCAGTCGTTTTACGGATATTCCCGATGTTTTTTTTGAGCAAGCTTTAATTGACTTGGGACTAGATTCGGGGCCATTGGATAATCGTGTTTTAACGGCCAATATTGAACATGTGCTGACATTAAACGTTACCGATAGACAAATTCAAAATTTAGAGGGCATAAAAGGATTTTCGTTATTAAGGGAATTAGATTGCAGTAATAATTACTTAGATAGTTTAGATGTTAGTGACATGACATATCTAGAAGAACTGTATTGTAGCTCAAATTATTTTCTGACCAATAATATTTCAAATACCAATGGTCTGCTTAATACAACAGGAACAACCAACTTAAAAATATTATTTTGTTCGGGTAATAATTTAGCAGATTTAGATACCTCTCTAAACCTAAATTTAGAAGAATTGGATTGTGCTGATAACAAAATTACCAATCTGCTTATTACAGGAAACACACTGCTTAAAGAACTTAATTGTTCTAATAACAATCTGGTGGATTTAGATATTAGTAGCAATTTGGCTATAGAAGATGTCAACTGTAATAGTAATTCTATTAGTAATTTGGTGACGTCGAATGTAAACAATACCACGCTAACTCACTTGAGTTGCTCTAACAACCAATTAGTGACGTTACTAATAGATGATTATGTAAGCTTAGTGGATTTAAATTGTGGATCGAATGCATTACAACAGCTCAATACGACTAGCAATACCTTATTGGAGGTTTTAGATTTTACCAATAATCAAATTGCTGGTATTGACATTAGTCTTAATGCGAGTTTAATCAAACTATTTGGTGCACAAAACCAGTTGACTCAATTAACTGTACCAGCAAGTTCCCCGATAGAACATATAAATTGTGATAACAATCAAATAAACCAGATTACGGTTAATACGGCAGCATTTCTTATATATTTAAGTTGTACTAATAACCAGCTAACAAGTTTGGACCTCAGTAATAATTTAAATTTAATTGAGTTGAATGTCAGTTCAAATAACCTGTCAGATTTAACATTATCTAACGACTTAAATCAGCTTAAAACATTTAATTGTAGTAACAATGTATTAATAGGAGGTTTAGATTTAAGTACCATGGGTACGGGTGCATGTCCACCAATAGATCCCAATAAACCTGAAGAGGTCTGTCCGTCTACTATAACCATTAATGTATCAAATAACCTGTTGGAGTTTTTAAATGTTCAAAATGGTGCTAATAACGACATTTTAAATTTTAATGCTAATATTAATTCTGATTTAAGCTGTATACAAGTAGACGATGTAAATAATATCCCTGCTAATTGGCAGAAAGATACAGCATCACAATATAGTATAGATTGCCGATTTGGGGAAACGTATGTGCCTGATGATAATTTCGAACAAGCTTTGATTTTACTTGGCTATGATTCGGGACCTTTAAACGATTATGTGCCAACGGTAAATATAGAAGCACGAACTGTTTTGGACCTTAGTGGAGACAATATTTCCGATTTAACAGGCATAGAAGATTTTAAGGCTCTTCAAAATTTAAACATATCAAGCAACGCATTAACAACTTTAGACTTAAGCAAGAATACAGCTTTAACCGATTTGGATGTTTCCAATAACGGTTTATCAGATTTAGATGTTAGCAACAATACAGCTTTAATAACTATAAATGGTTCTGGTAATACATTAACAGAGTTAAATTTAACGGCAAATACGAATGTTACAAATTTAAACATTGCCAATAATAATTTTTCAGAATTTACCCCAAGTAGCATAGCATCATTACAACTTTTAAATTGTGATGGCAACCAGTTAGTTGATTTAGATTTAAGTATGAATATAGCTTTAACTAGTTTGAACTGTGCTTCTAATCTTTTAGAACGCTTAAATATTAAAAATGGTCAGAACCCAAATCTTGCAAGTTTAAATACACAGAATAATTTAGATTTAACCTGTATAGAAACCGATACAGGTACCGTACCTGCTGGAGTTACCTGGGTTAAAGATGCTACAACCGAGTACGCAATCGATTGTCATTATGGAGAAACCTATGTGCCAGATGATGCTTTTGAAACCGCATTAATAAATTTTGGTTATGATTCTGGTGCTTTAGATGATTATGTACCGACATCAAGTATAAATGGTATATCATTTTTGGATGTTAGCGGGCTTGGTATTGCAGACTTAACAGGAATTGAAGATTTTATCAACCTTAGCATATTAAATTTTAAAGATAATACTGTTGCTAATGTAGATTTAAGCAAAAATGTTCTTTTACAAAATTTGAATGCATCAAATAATACGTTGACTTCATTAGATGTATCATTTCATTCTAATTTAATACAATTAAATGTCTCTAATAATGCATTGACCCAAATAAATCTAAATACCAATTCAAGGTTAGTAGAATTGAACATTTCAAGTAATATGCTAACGACTTTAGATGTTGATGCATTGACTGATATAGAAAGATTGAATTGTTCATCAAATGAATTAGATGCTTTAAGCGTTACTGCGAATCCTAATTTAATAGAACTATTATGTGCTTCAAATTTGTTTATTCAGGATAGATTGAATATTCAAAATGGGGCGAATGAAAATTTGGGAACCTTTAATGCTACCGATAACCCTGATTTAAGATGTATTTTGGTTGATAATCCTTTTGAAGTGGTTACAAATACTAATGGTACTTACGATAATTGGTTTAAAGATATTTCTGCGAGCTACCAAAGTATATGCGAAGATGCAGATAATGATGGTGTTACTAATACAGATGATATGTGTCCTAACACACCATTTGGAGCACCTGTGGATTTGTTTGGATGCCCATTTTTAAGTTTACCAGATGATAATTTCACTGTTTTAATTACTGATGAAACCTGTTTAAATAATAATAATGGGAAAATAAATATCACCACAAAAGAACTACATAATTATAAGGCTAATTTATCTAACGATGATTTTAATAAAGACTATAATTTTACAAACGAAATAGATATACTGAATTTATTAGCAGGGACGTATCGTTTATGTATCACTCTTGACGAATGGCCTGATTATTTAAGATGTTATGATGTTGTAATTAATCATCCAGATCATTTAGAAGTTATCACGGGAAAACAAACCAACAGTAAAAAAGTGTCTTTTGCCATGTCGGGAAGTTCCAATTATCATATCGAATTTAATGGATTTAGTTTTACGACTAACGATTCAGAACTTACATTAAGTTTAGAAAAAGGAGCTAATACCGTTAAAATAACAACAGATTTAGAGTGTCAAGGCGTGTATGAAGAAACTATTCTTAATATTGATGAACCATTTGTATCTCCAAATCCTTTTCAGAACCATGTTAATGTTTATTTAGGCAATGAAAGGGCTGGAAGCATTAATATCAATGTTTATTCATATTTGGGGCAGTTGATATATTCTAAAACCGTAACAGACAAAGACAACAGGACTAATTTGAATATTGATACCAATACTTTTGCTTCTGGGCTTTATACTTTGTTTGTAGAATCGAATACCTCGTTGTCTACCTTTAAAATTGTAAAAAAATGAGAAAACTAATATATATTATCTGTTTAGCTTTTTTAGTTTTTGGATGTAGCAGATCTTCTGTTGATAATGGTGATGGTGGAGAAGATATCGAAAATCCAGATGAAAATCCAAATCCAGATTCTCCATTAGCTGTTACATTGGTATTTCCACATGAAGATTCTTTATGTAATGAGGGGACTGATTTAACCCCAACGGAAAGCACGGTATTTTTTGAATGGCAAGCTAGTGATAAGGCAGAAAACTATGTGGTTTACATTAAAAACATACTAACAGGAGATGTTATTCAAAGACAAACAACTAATGATAAGGTTCCTGTGGTTATAAATCGAGCAACGCCCTATTCATGGTATGTAGAATCAAGCGACGGGACTAAGTCTGAGAAAAGTGCCACCTGGAAATTTTTTAATGCAGGTCCAGGTGTGCAAACATATGCCCCTTTTCCTGCGACTATTAATGCTCCAGCGATGGCAGCATCGATAAATGGAGGCAATGTAACCTTGCAGTGGACAGGGAGCGATGTTGATAATGATATTGTTGGGTATGACATATATTTAGGAACAAATAATAACCCAGATATACATACTAGTGATGTTACTACAAATGAGCTAAGCGTATCTGTAACCTCTGGAACCATTTATTATTGGAAAGTTGTTACGAAGGATGCTGTTGGTAATACTTCAGATTCCGATGTATTTCAATTTAAGGTATTGTAGTTGAAACTTTATTAAAATAGAAGAGGGTATTAACTTAATTTTTAGATTTTAAAAATGTAATAGCTGTATATTTACGTGATTTTTCAACTAAACTATGCAGCAGAGTTATTTACCGTTTCAGAGTACAGGCTATTTTTCTTCTTTAATATGTGATTACCTAGATGAAAAGCCCAATTTAAAACAGTTTTACAATCACTTTCCAACTTTAGAAAGTTTTAAGGTCCAAATTGAAGAGCGAAAAGCTTCAGGACTTAATTCCGAGTTGCATCGTCATACATTAGTTTCAACATTAAAAAAACAATATCGAAATATAGAAGCTTCTGGGGGGACACTTCAAAATATAGAGAGCTTACAATCTAAAAATACATTTACCATTACAACGGGCCATCAACTTAATTTATTTACAGGGCCTTTGTACTTTTTATATAAAATTGTTTCAGCAATTAATCTGTCAAAGAAGCTAAAAGAAACTTACCCAGAATACGATTTTGTACCCGTTTATTGGATGGCTACAGAAGATCATGATTTTGATGAAATCAATTATTTTAATTTTAAAGGTAAGAAGGTACACTGGAATAGAGAGTCTCGAGGAGCTGTTGGAGAATTGCCTCTAGAAGGATTAGAAGACGTGTTTAACTTATACACTAAAGAATTAGGGGTTAGTAAAAATGCGGATTATTTAAGAAATTTATTCAGTAATGCCTATTTAAATCATGATAATTTGGCAGATGCCACACGCTATCTGGCCAATGAGTTGTTTAAAGATTACGCTTTAGTAATTATCGATGCCAATGATGCTGATTTAAAAAAGCAGTTTGCGCCTTTTATAGAAGATGAATTGCTAAATCAAAATGCTTTTAAATCTGTTTTAGAAACAAACCAAACACTTTCTAAAACATATAATATTCAGGTAAATCCGCGCGAGATCAATTTGTTCTATTTAAAAGAAAACCTGAGAGAACGCATTGTTTTTGAAAATGATGTATACAAAGTATTAAATACCGAAATTAGTTGGAGAAAAGAAGGTATACAAAAGGAACTTTTAGAGCACCCAGAAAGGTTTTCTCCAAATGTGATTATGCGTCCATTGTACCAAGAAGTCATATTGCCTAATCTCTGTTATATTGGAGGCGGAGGCGAATTAGCTTATTGGTTTCAATTAAAACAGTTTTTTAATACTGTTAATGTACCATTTCCAATATTGTTATTACGAAACTCTGTTTTGATTAAGACAAAACAACAAGCAGGCAAATTAAAAAAATTAAATATTTCTGATGAAGATATTTTTTTAAAACGAGATACCTTTATCAATAAAAAAGTAAGGGAAATATCGAATATAGACATTAACTTTTCGCCTCAAAAGGTGCATTTAAAAACACAATTTGAGACATTGTTTAAACTGGCGGAGCAAACAGACAAGTCGTTTTTGGGAGCAGTAAAAGCACAAGAAGCAAAACAATTAAAAGGCTTAGAAAATCTAGAAAAACGATTGCTTAAAGCTCAAAAGAAAACCTTGGCAGATCAGGTTTCCAGAATCACCGAGTTACAAGAACAACTGTTTCCTGGTCGAAGTTTACAAGAGCGAAACACCAATTTTTCTGAGTTTTATTTAGAGTATGGAGACCAGCTCGTTCCTAAGCTTGTTGAACATCTTGAACCTTTAAAAGGAGCGTTCATAATACTAAATCTTTGATACATGCACAAGATTGATATTGAATTGGTTGAAATGACTATGGATGTTATGAAGTATGCCATAGACAGGCTTTCTGTAACACAAAGTAAAATAGGCAAACCCCAGAGCGAAGCGAAGCTTAAGGAGCTAGTTGGTGAAACTATTACAGATAAGGGGATTGGGGGCGAGTATGCTTTTAATTTATGGAAGAAATATTTAACAAAGGCGACCGTGCCTATAGACCATCCAAGGCATTTGGCTTTTGTTCCAGCCTCTCCAACTAGAGCATCCATTCTATTTGATTTAGTGACCTCTGCTTCTAGTATTCATGGCGCCTATTGGATGGAAGGTGCCGGAGGTATTTTTTGTGAAAATGAAGCCATGAAATGGATTGTCTCATTAACGGGTTTACCAGAAGGCGCATTTGGTGTATTTACAAGTGGTGGTACGGCAGCAAACCTTTCGGCCATGGTAACGGCTCGCGAACATTGGAGAGAAAATGATACTTTTAAAAATGAAAAGGGACTTATTATTACTTCAATAGGAGCTCATTCTTCAATTAAGGCCATGGCAAAAGTTATAGATGTGGATGTCTTGTTGGTAGAAAGCGAAGATAAATTGCATGGTGAAGAGTTACAACATACTATTGATGGCTTAACAAAGGACCAACGTAAGCGATTATTTTCTGTGGTAGCGACAGGAGGAACAACCAATGCAGGCATTATTGATGATTTAGAAGGTATTACCAATATTTGTGAAAAAGAAAGCCTGTGGTTTCATGTGGACGCTGCCTATGGAGGTGGTGCCTTAGCGGCAGATTCTGTGAGGCATTTGTTTCATGGTATAGAAAAAGCAGATAGCATTACTATCGATCCACATAAATGGATGTTCTCTCCCTATGACTGTGGAGCGGTTATTTATAAAAATCCCGAATTAGCAAAACAGGCACATGCGCAGCAAGGGTCGTATCTCGATATTTTTAAGGATGAAGGTGCACATGGTTTTAATCCGACCGATTACCAGATTCAACTAACACGTCGTGTGAGAGGTTTACCTCTATGGTTTTCGTTGGCTACACATGGAACAGATCTATACAAAAAAGCCGTAGAACGCGGGATAGAATTAGCTCAAATAGCAGGTAAGATGATTACTGATAGCTCTCATGTAGAACTCGTTAGAGAACCAAGTTTGTCTTGTGTATTATATAGAAGGATAGGATGGAAACCAGAAGATTATACTAATTGGACTTACGAAAACCATAGAAAAGGATTTGCATTGGTAACTCCCACAAAATGGAAAATAGGAAATACATTCGAGACCGTTTCCCGATTCTGCTTTATTAATCCTGACACTACAGAGAAGGATATAAAGATGATTTTGGATTCTATGATTTAGAAAATTTTAAAGAAATTTGTTGCCGTAAACTGTTATTAACTAAATCTTTAAGATCAAATCATGCAAAGATTCTTCCGTGGAAATATTTAATTTTTTTCTAAGTCTGTAACGTGCTTTTTTAATGCCTTCTTGGGAAATATTAAGAATATTGGCAATTTCTTTAGAGGATAAATTCATTTTCAATAAAGACATTAAGCGGAGTTCATTTGGCGTAAGCTCAGGGAATTTTTGCTTTACAGTAGCATTAAAATCTTTATGTACCTCTTGAAAATATCTGCTAAAATTTTCCCAGTTATTATCATCTTTCAAATCAAAATTTATGGTTCTAATTAATTGATTGTAACCTTTTAGTCCACTTTCCGAAGCTTTAAACGATTTGGCCTGTTGTTTTAAGCCTTCTAAGACTTCATTCTTTTTGGCAAGGTGTAAAGCGTGGGTGGTTAATTCTTTCTTTTTAAAGTCTAATTCAAGATCTAATTTCTCTTTTTCAACTCTGCTATGTTTTAGTTTTTGCCGAACAGCATAAAACCCGATTAACGATAATAGGAAACCAATCCCAAATAGAATTTTGTAAAGATTATTAATTTCACCTTTTTGTTTTAAAAGACTGATTTCATTTTGTTGAAGTAAAATTTGCTGCTCTTTTTTTTCGGTTTCGTAAATAGTTCGTAATTCTTCAATTTGTTTAGATTTAGATGTATTAAAAATAGAATCACTAACTGCAGCGAATTTTTTGTATTCATCAAATGCTAGTTTATATTTATTAAGTTTAGAGTACGATTTAGATTTATTAAAATGACTGATTCTCAAATTTTGATTTGCCTCAATGTTTTTTCCTAATGTTATGGCTTCATCAAATAATGGAATGGCCTTTTTGGGTTTGTTTATTTTATTATATACGATTCCCAAATCATTAAGACTCTCGATCGTTTTATATTGATTGCCACTTTTTTTAGTTAAATCTATACTATTATTGAAGTTGAATATCGCCTGCTCTGGTTTATCTAGTTTGGTATATACCTTTCCCATATTTCCCAATGCAGTGGCTGTCAGATCTTTTGAGTTTACTTTTTTTGATAGGGATAAACTCATTTCAAGATACTTTAAAGCATCATCATATTGTTCAAGATAATAATAAGTATTCCCAATATCGTTCATGGCTTGTGCAGAGTACATTTGATCGTTATGTTCTTGGTAAATATCAAGAGCCCGACGGTTATATTTTATACTTTCAGAAAAGTTTTCCAGATTAAATTCAATAGCTGCAAGAGCCCCTAAAGCATCAGCTTTTCTTATGGCCTCATCTAAACCTTCATATATTCTTACAGCAGAAAGCGATTCTTTTAAAGCTATATTGTATTTACCTTGTTGTCTATAAATACCAGAGCGTAATACATAGGTGACAGCTAATCCCGATGAGTCTACAGGTGTTTTAGAGTAAAGAGCTATATTTTCTTTAAGTATTTCAAGAGCTTGTTTAAAGTTTCCCTGTGAATATTCTAAAATTGCAAAACCGTGATTTACATTTGCTTTTGCTGCATTGTCATTTATTTTTTCAAATATTTTTAAGGATTTAGTATAGTAAGCTTTGGAAGAATCTACTTCATCAATATTATTATAATAAACACCCAGATGATATAAACTAGTAGCTGTTCCTTTTTCAAAATTTATTCTTTTTGATAAGGCTAATTCATCATTAGCATACTTTTTAGCCACATTAATATCTTTATATAGATAAGCATTATAAAGTGCACTTATGGTATTTACTTTTTCAATACCATCAGGTAGGTTATTAAGAGTCTTTAAAAGACTATCAATTTTCTTATCGTTCTGAGAGGATAAAAAACAGGGAATAAGTACAAGGTACAGGTAAAGTGAGAGGCGTTTCATTTGTTAGGTCAGATTGTGTTGTTTGGATAAAAATATATATTAAATATCTGAAATTCAAATAAATACTGGTGATTGAGTCTCCTTGTTATTAAATGAAGTGTTTTTATTACAAAAAATAAAAGAAAGATTTGAAATCTTCATACAGTTATTCACAACAATTTGTTTAAAAAACTATGGTTCCTAATTCGTCATTCTAAAATCAATTATTACTTTTGCGCATGCAACATGATAAGGTACTAATTTTAGACTTCGGATCGCAATACACACAGCTTATTGCCCGTCGAGTTAGGGAACTCAACATATACTCCGAAATACATCCATTTAATAAAATTCCAGCAAATTTAGAAGACTATAAAGCCGTGATACTTTCTGGTAGTCCTTATTCTGTTAGGGGCGAAGAAGCTTTACATCCAGATTTATCTCAAATACGTGCAAAAAAACCGCTTTTAGGAGTATGCTATGGCGCACAGTATTTAGCGCATTTCTCAGGAGGCGAAGTAGCACCTTCAAATACCAGAGAATATGGTCGAGCTAATTTATCGTTTATAAAAGATGACGAGCCATTTTTTGAAAATGTTGGTCAGGGAAGTCAGGTTTGGATGAGCCATAGTGATACGATTAAGGAGTTGCCAACAGGGAGTGTTTTAATAGCAAGTACGCATGATGTTAAAAATGCTGCATATAAAATTGAGGGAGAGCTAACCTATGCGATTCAATTTCATCCAGAAGTATATCATTCAACAGATGGGAAGCAAATATTAGAAAACTTTTTGGTGAATATTTCAGGGCTTCATCAAGATTGGACTCCAGATTCTTTTGTAGAGGAAACAGTTGAAGCCATTCAGGAAAAAGTAGGTAACGATAAGGTGGTTCTTGGTCTTTCAGGTGGTGTAGATTCTACAGTAGCGGCAGTTTTGCTTAACAAAGCTATTGGAGAGAATTTGTATTGCATATTTGTTAACAATGGTTTGCTTCGTAAGAATGAATTCCAAAGTGTTTTAAATCAATACAAGGGTATGGGGCTTAATGTGAAAGGTGTTGACGCTTCACAACGTTTTTTAGATGCCTTGGCTGGCATTGAAGACCCAGAGAAAAAACGTAAAGCCATAGGAAATGCATTCATTGAGGTTTTTGATGATGAAGCTCATAAACTTGAAGATGTTAAATGGCTGGCACAAGGGACTATTTACCCAGATGTTATAGAAAGTGTTTCTGCTACAGGGGGACCTTCGGCAACTATAAAAAGCCATCATAATGTTGGCGGTTTGCCAGACTTTATGAAACTTAAAATAGTAGAGCCGTTAAGAGCTATTTTTAAAGATGAGGTTAGGAGGGTAGGAGCCACTCTGGGAATTGATCCAGAATTATTGGGGCGTCACCCATTTCCTGGTCCAGGTCTGGGAATTCGTATTTTAGGAGATATCACAGCAGAGAAAGTAAGAATTTTACAAGAAGTTGATGCTATTTTTATAAACGGTTTAAAGGAATGGGGGCTGTATGATAAAGTTTGGCAAGCAGGTGCTATGCTACTTCCCGTTAATAGTGTTGGAGTAATGGGAGATGAGCGTACATATGAAAAGTGTGTGGCGCTTAGAGCTGTAGAAAGTACAGATGGTATGACGGCAGATTGGGTAAATTTACCTTACGAATTTTTACAAAAAACATCAAACGATATAATAAACAAGGTAAAAGGCGTTAATAGAGTAGTTTATGATATTAGCTCGAAGCCACCAGCCACTATAGAGTGGGAGTAATACATACTTAGGTTGTTTATGTCAATATTTAGTATAGAATAAATGAGTCAAAATACTATGATTAAGTTGGACGTTATAGTATTTATAAACTATATTTATTTTTTGAAATCATCTTAATTATTATAAATAAGCGTATATACTTAGGTGAATTCAAAAATATGATCAGGTTAAGCCTTTTCTTCTTTCATTTTTTGGCATATTATATGTATTATTAAAAAGAAAGGGTCGCTTATCTTGAGTAAAATCGCGGGAATAGCCCCTTTAGCGCAATTTAAAAACAGATTACATGAATAAATTCTTTTTCGTTTTATGCTTGGTACTATTATTTAGTTTTAGTACTGCTCAAGCTCAAAATTATAGTACTCATAAAGTTAAGCAAGGAGAAACTATTGAAAGTATTGCAAAAAAATATTTTGTAACACCTTCAGATATCTATAGTCTAAACCCTGATGCTAAAAAGGAATTAAGAGTTAATTCTGTTTTAATTATTCCTAAGGCGAAAGAATCAAATATTCCTAAAGTAGTAACGGTTAGAGAATTAGACGGTTTTAAAAAGCATAGAACTAAAAAAAGAGAAACACTTTATAATTTATCGCAAAAGTATAATGTCTCTATAGAGGAAATTAAAAAGCACAATAAGTTTTTATATGCTGAGCCCTTGCGAAAAGGGGATAAACTTCAAATACCGATATTTAAAGTCATTGAGGTTGAAGAAGTGAATGAACTTACTAAAAAGTATACAGTACTCCCTAAGGAAGGTAAATGGCGTATTGCATATAAATTTGGAATCACAGTAAAAGAACTTGAAGAGCTTAATCCAGATATAGGAGCGGTTTTGCAAGAAGGTCAGATTTTAAACGTACCCAACATCGGTAATGATGAAGAAAAGGAAGTAGACGAACAGTATAGTTATTATAAAGTACTGCCAAAAGAAGGGTTTTACAGACTCAAACTTAAATTAGGTCTAGAACAAGCAGAATTAGAAGCTTTAAATCCAGTCTTAAAACTAGGAGGGTTAAAAGCAGGTATGATTTTAAAGATACCTTATTCCAATTTATCTGATGGTATCGTGGAGTTAGATAATAGAGTTAATTTGGCAGATAGTATTACCGATTTTAATACAAAGCATATTGCCATTATGTTGCCTTTTAGACTTAATCGAGTGGATTTTGATTCTGAATCGGATATCAAAAAAAGTATTACTAAAGATCCTTATCTAGATGCATCGTTAGATTTTCATTCAGGTGTCCTCATGGCTTTAGATTCCTTAAAAAAACTAGGAGTTTCTCTTAAAGTAGACGTATATGATACTAAATATGAATTGGGAGAAGTAAAACGTATTATTGATGACAACGACTTTGAAAATGTTGATGCTGTTATTGGTCCGTTAACACCTAGCAATTTTGAAGCAGCGGCTTCAGAATTAAGAAAATATAATACCCCTATTATATCTCCAATTGGAACAAATTTAAAATTATACGATAATGTATTTCAATCCAGACCTTCAAATGATCTGTTGAAGAAGAAGATTGTAAATTTCGTAAAATCAGATACTTTAACCAGTAATATTGTGGTTATTTCAGATACTAAAAACAAAGAAGTTTCAGATGATATTAAGCGCGAGTTTAATCGTGCCAAGCAAATTCTTTCCAGAAAGGATAAAAAAGGAGAAGATAAATACTTTGTGAGTAAAGGAGATATCCAAGGAGTATTAAAAGTAGGGAAAAACATTGTGTTTTTAGAAACTCAGGATGCTGGATTCGTTTCGAATGTAACCAGTATTTTGGCTGCTTTAATTCAAGAAGAAAATATACAAGAAAGAAAACAAGGGATTGAGATTGTATTGGTAACCACTAATGTTAATAATGCTTTTAAAGATGATGAGGTAGATAACACCCATTTATCAGAATTACAATTTCACTTTGCTACCATGTCAAGATCATATAATGAAAACGATGACAATGCTTTTGTAAAAGAATACAGTCGAATTTATAATGTTACGCCCAATAACAGAGCCGTTAAAGGTTTTGATTTAACGATGGACGTAATATTACGTTTAGTGTCCTCAGAAAACCTATACACATCTGTTAATAAAGCACCACTTACTGAGTATGTAGAAAATAAATTTGCTTACAAAAAGAAACTTTTTGGTGGTTATTATAACAATACAGTGTATTTGGTAAAGTATGATGATTTAGCCATTGTTGAGGTAAAATAAATATAGATAGGCTACGTTTTCATATCAGATTAGTTCATTGCAAAGAGGTGTCAGTCTGAGCGTTAGTCGAAGACAAACGACTGTGGCAACCTGTAATGATGTATTTATTATCATTGCGAGGAGCTATTTGAGCGACGTGGCAATCTGTTAGTTGCTTGAAAAGAATATCTTTTTAACTAGTTAAACTTTACTAAACGCTATGATTAAAGCTTTCCTTGTTCTTTCCTGTTTTCTTTGTGTTCAACAAGACGAACCCGCTATGTCCTGGAACGCATCTTATAAACTTTCCTGGAGTGATTTTAAAGATACGCCTGATAAAAGCACAAGTGCTGTTGCTATTACAGCATCGGGCATTACATTTGGTTTTTCGGTAAGAACTTCAGATAATTGCGTAGTAAGCTTTACCTCGGAAGTGTATGCACATTTTTACCCAGAAAAATCATGGTATAAAAAAGAACAGGCCGATATTCATGTTTTAGGTCATGAGCAGTTACATTTTGATATCACCGAGTTGCATGCCCGTAAATTTAGGCAGCGAATCAGTCAGGTTAAGGTATCCAATAGTGTTCGGAATGAATTAAAAACACTTCATAATATCATTAATAAAGAACTTTCGCAGATGCAAAGCAGATATGACTCTGAAACTAATTATTCCAGAAATGTTGAAGCGCAAGCTAAATGGGACATATATATAGCGAATGAGCTTAAGAAACTTTCCAAATACAAATCGGTAGATTAAATATGCTTCCAGATAAACAATTTCTTATAGATTTAGCCCATACCAAAATGCCATTTGGTAAATATAAAGACCGCTATTTAATCGATTTACCAGAATATTACCTCACATGGTATCACAATAAAGGCTTTCCAAAAGGAAAATTAGGAGACATGCTAGCTCAGGTTTATGAAATAAAAATAAATGGGTTGGAAGGGATGATTCGGAATATTAGGGAGTTGTCTTAGTAATTAAGGTTTAGCTTAAAAAATCGATATTCATTTTCTTATAATTTAGTTACAATTTAAGCTGATTATGCTAAAATTGTTATAACTTAAAACGTGTATGCAATTTTCTTATCATTAGAACAATTTGTCTACGCTTTTGAACAATATGGAACCACTGGTGTGGTGGTAAGAAAATACCTTTATCAAGAATGAGTTTTTGTTTATTTTCTGAACCAAAATACACTGTGATAAAGCATAAAGTTTTAATTTTATTAATTGTGGTTTTGCCATTATTTGGTTCGTGCAACTACATTTCAAAATCTGAAACAAATTTTATTGCTAACAAGGAAGGTAATAATGATATCTTTTTAGAAAACTGGAAAATTACGGGGCCTTTTTATGCGGATAGCTTGTTTCAGGCTAAGGATTTAATAAATTATCCTGTTCTACAACATTATAATGCAATTAATGCATCAAGAGTTACTCCCAAAATATTGAATTCAGTAGAAAAAAATAATTACTCAGATACCCTTTTTTACGTAAATGAATTCACGAATTCTAAATATTCTCAAAGTCAAGGGTATATCAATTTTAAGAATTACTTCGATATAGAAAAGACAAGTGTCATTTACTTATCCTGTAACATTTTTAGTGATAAGGAAAAAGATGTATGCATCCTCTTTGGGAGCGATGATAGCTGCATCATTTCCCTTAATGGGAAGGTAATTCATGAGTTTGCAGATACAAGAAACTATTCAGGTCCAAAAACTAGAGTTTTTGGACATTTGAAAAAAGGAAACAATTTTTTGCTCATCAAATTAGGTAATGTATGTATTAAACCAACCAAGGTGGGGAAACAACAAGAATGGCGTTTTTCCTGTAATTTGGCGTCCTTAGATAGGTATTATAGTTTTTATCTTAAAAATCAAACCAATTACTTCAAATCTTGTGTTTTGCCTAAATTTTTTCCTTTGGAATTGAAGGATATATTCCATAAATCTCGATTAATAAACAAGGTAAATATTTATGATATAAATGAGAAGTTAGTTTATACAAAAGAGGATAAACAAGGAGTATCAGAAATTAAATTACCTAATGATTTTAAGATTGGGCTATATGAAGCCGATTTAATTTCAGATTCAAATTTGTTTCATCAATCTTTTTTTTATGGAGATATAGATAATGAATTATCTAAAAAAGTATCAGCAGCCCAAAAGATTATTGATACATGCCAATCTTTTAAATTAAAAAATACACTAAAAGCTTTAATTAAGAGAGATAGTCTAATAAATGACCATTTTTATAAAAGAAATGGAATAATATTAGAGCAGTTTAGTAAAGCAAATACCGCGGATACAATTTTTAATTTTTTGAATTTTCCTTCTAGATGGGTCAATTTAAAAGCTCCAAAAAAGATAAAGTTTTCTTTGTCCCAAAAACAAAACCGCCCGATATCAGAAATTAGATTTTACAAACAAGACAATACACATTCTGAGATTAGGCCTGTACGTGTAAGTGATAGTGCAGTATCTAAAATTATGTCAGATGGGAACTTAAAAGAATTTTGGAGACCTAGTTTGGAAAATACACCTGTTTTTTTTGAATTTGATAAAGAGCGACCTAATTATATGGCTATATCGACTAATCAAAGTAACTGGTCTGTAAACTTTGAAAAAAGTAAAATTTTGTTGTACAGAGAATTATATGATCTAACCAAGCTAAAGAAGCCTTTTAGAAGTGAAGAAATTATAATAAATTCTTTTGTTTCAAAAGTTGATAGTGTACCTCAATATTATACTTTCCATAAACCGATTGAAGAAAAAAAGCCTATAAAAAAACCTTTAGTAGTTGTAATGCCAGTAACAGAGGCAAATCATTTGAATTATTTAAAAAGTACCAGAGTTGCTAATAATACCAATATAGAATTTTATAAAATATTAGCAGAAAGGTATAATTGTTATGTTGCTGCTCCAGGTTTAAGAACACATACAAATTCGCTAATTTCACCAATAGCTGAATCGGATTTCTTTTCCTTAATAGAGGAGGTTTCAAAAAACCATCCCATAGATACAAGTCGTATTTATTTGTATTCAAAATGTGGTGCTACTGGTTTAAGCCTTTGTTTAACCGAACGCTATCCAGATAAAATTGCTGCATTAAGCATAGGAGGCGGGACAGTTAGTACGCCCACTAATAGCTATTCTCAAACAGATGGACCATATGCCATAATGGAGAATTTAAAGAATAACCCTATTTATGCCTTTCATAACGAATACAATTTCCATACAGATATTAAATATATGGCACACTTTATAGATGAAGCTAACCAATTGGAAGCTGGTGTGCAATTTGAAAAATTAGCTAAAACATTTAATAAAGGAAACCCTGAGTTATTTTACCATAATAAAATGTTTGATTTTTTTAATGGCAAAGCCCAAAAAGCAAAGAAAGAGGTAGATTTTTCTACATACCGTCATCGATACAATAAAGCGTATTGGTTGCAATTATTTCCAATGAAATCTGGTGAAAAAGCAAATGTTAAAGCTAGCGTAACTGGAAACAAAATAAATGTGGTTGTTAAAAATGCAAAAAAACTGATTATACATCCTAATCAGGTGCCTATAGAAAGTAAAAATGATTTGTTAATACATATAAATAATGAGAATTATACATATAGTTATCCCTATGACAAAGCGATCACATTTAATTTTAATAAAAATAGCAAGGAAGTAGGACTATCCAAAAACGAATTTACAGAGGGACCACTTGTAGATGTATTTGGTGGTCATTTTATAGTTGTAAAGGGTAGTTTAGGAAGCCGATTGGATAAAGTTTATAATGACTCAATAGCAAATTCATTCATAGATTCTTGGCATAAGGCGTATTATGCTTATCCACCAGTGAAGTATGATAAAGATGTTGACAAAGCAGATTTAGTTCATAGTAATTTAATAATAATAGGCAATCAGCATACCAATTTATGGTTCAAAAAAATATACAAGGAGTTACCTCTAAAGATTAATACAAATGGATTAAAGTTAGATAGCCAAAGTTATAAAGGAAATAAACTAGGCTATTGCATAGTGTATCCAAACCCATTAAACCCCGATAAGTATATCGTTTTATTGGGTGGTAATAACAACCATTGTGTATATAAGCGAAAAGGAAATATGGCAGTAGATGGTTATTATGATTATGAAGTTGAGGATGTTGCTTATAATAATAGAGTTCTTGGACAAGGATATTTTAATGAATCATGGAAAATAGCGAATTGACTATAACTTTTTTTACGAATTAATCGAATATTAATGAGCAGAATGTATTCTTATTTTTATACTATTTTTATTAGAAATAATAAGAGCTATTCATTTTTACTTACATTTTTGGTATGTCTAGTCATAGTTGTTTTGCCTCATATTGATATTAATGGTTACCCGCAACCGACCGTAACAAGTAAATTTATTGTTTTTTCCTATGCCTGTATAGTGCTTTTAGGTCTTTCTGCTGCATCACTTATTACTTCTAAGCAATCTAATATATCATTATCTAAATTAGATATGGCTTTATTTATACTGGTTGTTTACATAACAATAAATAGATACTTACTGCAAACAACCTATGGTTTTTCTATTCGTTATATGGAGTTGTTAGGTTTAAGTGTGCTATATATTTTAATTAGAAGTTTTAATAAAAAAAATATCTATTGGCTATTGTTGCTGGTTATTATCTCAGGAATTATTCAAGCTGTATATGGCAATTTACAATTATTGGGGTATTGCCCGTCCAATCATTCGGGGTTTAAATTAACAGGAAGTTTTTTTAATCCAGGACCTTATGCTGGGTTTCTTGCTGCTGTTTTTCCAATAGCCTTAGGTGTTTATCTATTCAAGGAAAGCATAGTCGAGTATATTACAAATAATACAGAGGGGGAACATTTTCTTTTTAATTACATAACCAAATATGTTTTTGAATATGTTCCATTATCAGGGATTATAAGTATAGTTCTAGTGTTACCTGCTGCGCAATCCAGAGCATCCTGGTTAGCGGTATTATTGAGTAGTATGGTTTTATTGGAATTAAAGTACGGTATTATAAAAAGATTGTTCCTTAAGTTGAATATTATTAAAAAGACGATTATAGTTATTTGTACTTTAATAATTATAAGTGTAAGTTTATTCGGTATTTACCATTTTAAAAAAGGGTCTTCTGATGGGCGTTTGTTTATTTGGAAAGTATCAACAGAAATTATAGAAGATAAGCCTGCTTTTGGAGTTGGTTTCGACCGTTTCAAGGCACATTACATGAATTATCAAGCCAACCATTTTGTCGAACGTGAGGAAACCCAAGATGCTTTGGTTGCCGACAATAGCTATTATGCCTTTAATGAGTTTGTACAATTTATAGTTGAGAACGGCGTTGTAGGTTTTGTATTACTGATTGTTACTCTGTATTTTATATTTAAAATAGCTTCAATAAAAAAATATAAAAATTTAAGTTTTATTATAAAAATAGGCTTGCTTGCAATTGGTGTATTTTCATGCTTTTCATACCCTATGGAAATCTTACCAACCAAGCTTATTCTGGTTATTTTATTAGCTATTATGGCAACACTTGATAGCCATAAAGTAAATATTTTACAGGTACAAAAAAAAAGTAGGCTACTTGCGTTAAAAACTTTTTTGACCGCAGGAATCTTAATAGTTATAACAATAAGTATTAAGTACATAAATAGTTTAGATAAAAGTTTTAAATCGTGGGAATTGGCCTTAAATAGTTACCAGTATGGAGATTATGAGGGTGCTCTAAAAGTATACGAGACAGCTTACCCGAAATTTAAAAATAATGGTGAATTTTTAATGAATTATGGTAAAGCTTTATCTATTTATAAACAGGATAAAAAAGCGGTTCAAGTTTTAAAAGAGGCTAAAAAACACCTCAACACAACTATTATTGAGACAGCTTTAGGGGATGCGTATAAAAGTTTAGAACAATATAAAAAATCAGAAAAAGCTTATAAACATGCTGCTGATATGATTCCTGCCAGGTTCTACCCACTTTATTTATTGGCAAAATTATATGAATCGAGCGGAGAAAAAGAGAAAGCGATTACGATGGCAAAAATTATTTTGAATAAAGAGGTAAAAATACCGTCTACTGCTATAAAAGAAATGAAAGAAGAAATGAAAAATATAATAAAAGGGCTATAATTAAAAAACAACTATGAGGTACCAAAAAATAGTAAAATGGATTTTTTTAATAATTAGCATTATTACTTTGTCTAATTGTAATAAAGAAAAACAAAATAAAGAGGGTGAGGTTATAAACAAAAAGGAATACCTCCCAAACAAAAATGAGGTGAATATCATCATATTGAAGAAAGATACCTTTAAAAAAGAATTGGTTAGTAATGGACGCCTCGTAGCTTTAGAAAAAAGCGAACTTAAATTTAATGTTAGTGAAAAACTACATAAGATCTATGTAAAGAATGGTGACTATGTAAAAAAAGGGCAATTATTAGCAACCTTAGATGCCTTTACATATAGACAAAAAGTAAATAAAGCCGAAATAGATTTAAAAGAAGCCACTTTAGAGTTTAACGATTTACAAGTGCGTCGTGGTTTTAGCGCTAATGCTAAAGATAGCCTTGCCCAAAAGGAATACGATATGATGGCTATTAAATCGGGCTATAAAAATGCCCTGCACCAGCTAGAAAATGCGCGTTTCGATTTAAAGTCTACTAGGCTAGTAGCCCCTTTTAGTGGAAAAATAGCCAATATAAATAGTAAACAATACGAACAGGTAAACTCTGGAAAAGCATTTATAACGCTTATTAACGATGCTATTTTTGAAGTAGAGTTTTACGTCATAGAATCCGAATTAAAAGATATAAAGACCAAGGATAAAATAACCATAGAGCCTTTTGCTATTAATAGAAGTTATGAAGGTTATATTGCTAACATAAACCCCCAGGTAGAAGAAGACGGTACTATTTTAATAAGGGCACAGGTTAAAAACGATGGTGATTTATTAGAAGGGATGAATGTAAAAGTGTTTATTAAAAAAGATATCCCCGATCAGTTTATAGTACCTAAATCTGCTGTAGTGCTGAGAGATAACCAAGAAGTTTTGTTTAAAGTAAATCAAGGCAAAGCTTATTGGAATTATATAAAAACAACACTTGAGAATAGTAAGGAATATGTGGTTGTTCCAGACCCAGATAAAAGCAGTGCATCTTTAAAACCCGGGGATACTATTATTGTTTCAGATAATTTGAATTTGGCTCATGATAGTGAGATATCAATAAAGCCCGAAAATTAACGGTTATACTCATGTAACATGGTGAAATTTTTAATACATAAACCCATAGCCGTTTTAATGACCACATTGGGTGTTCTTATTTTAGGAGTGTATGCTTTTGGTTTTATTCCTGTGTCATTAATGCCCGATATTGATATTCCAGAAATTACCGTGCAAGTACAGGCCGATAATATGTCTGCAAGACAATTGGAAGACGCCGTTTTAAAACCGTTACGTTCTCGTTTACTGCAAGTGAGCCATTTAAAGGATATTAAAAGTGAATCCAGTAACGAGTCGGGAGTTATTAGATTGAGTTTTACGCATGGCAGTAATATAGATTATGCCTTTATTGAAGTGAATGAGAAGATTGATCGTATTATTGGAAGTTTGCCCAAAACTATTAAGCGACCTAAAGTTATAAAAGCCAGTGCCACAGATATTCCTGTATTTTATTTAAGCATGACGCTTAAAGAAATAGATAAAACCCATAAAAAGCCTATATCTCAAAACAAGAGGCTTTATCCCGTATCTCAAGAATTTGTTGATTTTAATCGTTTTACAGATCAAGTAATTCGTAGGCGTATTGAACAGGTTAGTGAAGTGGCCATGGTAGATGTAAGTGGTTTGGTGGCTTCAGAGATTTTGATTATACCCGACCAAAATAAATTAGATGCCCTTGGTATAGGGTTAAATGATTTGGAATTGGCCATAAAGAATAACGACTTAGATATTGGAAGCTTATTGATTAAAGACAACCAATATCAATATGATGTGCGCTTAGGGACTTCACTTAATAATATAAAGGATATTGAAGCGATCTACATAAATAAAAATCACCGTATTTTTCAGTTAAAAGAGCTAGCAGAAGTTGTCGAACATCCCCAGAACAGAACAGGTTTGGTACTTTCTGATAATGATGAAGCGGTCACCATGGCTATTATAAAACAAAGTGATGCCAGAATGGGTGATTTAAAAAAGGCCTTAAATAATTTGCTACATAACCTTAGAAACGATTATTCTCATATTAATTTTTCAATAACTAGAGACCAAACTAAATTATTGGATTATGCTATCTCTAATTTATTTCAGAGCTTGTTATGGGGTATGCTACTTGCTTTTGTGGTTATGTTTTTATTTTTGAAGAATGTAAAATCACCTTTATTGATAGGAATAACTATCCCGACTTCTCTAGTCGTTTGTTTACTGTTTTTTCACCTGCTACATATTTCAATAAACATTATTTCATTATCTGGATTGGTTTTGGGTATCGGACTTATGATAGATAACTCCATTATTGTTATCGATAATATCACACAATACAGACAAAGAGGGTATAAGCTTTCAAAAGCTTGTGTATTGGGAACTAACGAAGTTTTAAAACCCTTGTTAAGCTCGGCTTTAACAACATGTGCAGTGTTTTTGCCCTTGGTTTTTTTAAGTGGCATAAGTGGGGCTTTATTTTACGATCAGGCCATGGCAATTAGTATCGGTTTGTTTGTTTCGTTATTGGTTTCTATTACATTATTACCTGTCCTATATCGCTTATTTCACTTAAAAGATAATTCCCGTATTAGTTGGATAAGTAATTTTTTGGCTAAAACCAATACTTTGGATTACGCAGCTATTTACGAAAAAGGTTTTAAATGGGTCATGAAAAAACAAAGGGTATCCTGGGGCATTAGTGTCTTGCTTTTAATTATTGCCATAGGCCTATTTAGTGTTTTACCAAAGTCGCAAATGCCAGCCTTAACAAGCACAGAAACTTTGTTAAAAATAGATTGGAATGAACAAATAAACGTTGAAGAAAATAAACGTCGTGTATTAGAACTACTCAAACCAATACAGGAAAACTTAATAAACCAAACGGCTTTAGTTGGCACGCAACAGTTTTTATTGGATAAAGATACAGAAGCAAAAACATCAGAAACGACTATCTATTTACAAACTAAAAGTGAAAAAACCTTATCAAATGTAAAATCACAATTAAATGATTTTTTAGCAAATAAATATGCTGGAATTATTTACAAGTACAAAGAAGTGGATAACATTTTTAGCCTAATTTTTTCGAATAATGAAACCCCATTAGTTGCGAGGTTACGACATGTTGAAAACTTGGGAAGCAATCAAAATACCCAATTAAAACATGTCTGGTATCAAATACAGAAAAACTTAAAGGATGTTGCGTTAAAGCCCATAGCCTGGCAGGAACATCTGACGCTCGTTGCAGATCAAGAAAAACTGATCACATATAATATAACGCCTAACCATTTGTTTAGTACACTTAAAAGTGCTTTTAATGAACGGGATATTTTATCTATTGCCGATAACCAAAACTTTGTTCCAATAGTTTTAGGGGCTCATGCAGGAGATATAAATGACATACTTACAAAAACAACAGTGAAATCTAATGAGAATACCACTTTTCAGGTCAAGGATTTCGTTAAAGTTGTAAAGGCCGAAGATTTAAAGAGTATTACTGGTGGGAAAGAGGGCGCATACTATCCTTTGGTGTTTAATATTGAGGAAGGCGATATGGAGAGTACCATAACCGATATAAAGCAAGTGATAAGCAATAATAAATGGTATGATGTTAATTTTTCAGGAAGCTTTTTTTCTAATCAAGAACTCATGGGCGAATTAAAAATTGTGCTGTTGATTTCTTTGGTGTTGCTCTATTTTATTTTGGCTTCTCAGTTTGAGTCTTTCTTGTTGCCTCTTATTATTTTGTTGGAAGTCCCTATAGATTTGGCGGGTGCTTTTTTGTTTTTAAAGCTTTTTGGTATGAGTATTAATTTAATGTCCATGATAGGCATTGTGGTTATGGGAGGCATTATAATAAACGATTCCATTTTAAAGATAGATACTATTATTCAACTGCAACGTCAGGGATATTCTTTAATAAAAGCCTTATTAATTGCAGGGCAACGGCGTTTAAAACCGATACTTATGACCAGCTTGACAACCATTCTAGCCTTAGTCCCGTTGCTGTTTTCAAGTGGTCTTGGAGCAGAATTACAGGCGCCTCTGGCAGTAGCATTAATAGGAGGGATGCTTTTGGGAACCTTGGTTAGTCTCTATTTTATACCCCTTTGTTATTACCAATTTACCAAGAAAATAAAATGAGATATATTCAGATAAAACTAATATGTATTGTAATAGGTGTGGTGTTAAACTGTACCAAAGCTACCGCACAACAAAGTAACGTGTCGTCTGGAAGTATACAGCGAAATATAACCCTTGATGATGTGCTGAAACTTGCCAGTAAAAAGTCTCTAGATGTTTTTAAGGCCAAACGAAAATATGGTGTTAATTACTGGCAGTTTAGATCGTTTAAATCCAGTTTACTCCCAAAAATAAATTTCGAAGCACGACCATTTACTTTTAACAGGGCTTTAATAGAGCGCTACGACTCCGAACAAAACATAGATGTATTTAGACAGCAGCAAACCATCAATAGTTTTGGAAACCTTTCTATAAGTCAAAATATTAGGGCCACAGGAACACGGTTGTTTGTTAATTCCAGTTTTAACAGGCTTGAAAATTTTGGGGACTTAGAAATAGAAACCTACAGCGCAACGCCGGTTAGAATTGGTCTGTCGCAGCCTATCATGGCATTTAATACTTTTAAATGGCAGCAAAAAACGGCGCCCTTGGAATTTCAGAAAGCAAAACAGGATTTTTTGTATGCATTGCAAACTATTAATCTAAAATCGGTCGATTTGTTTTTTAAATGGGCTTTGGCAAGTAAAAAAGTAGAAATCGCAAGGGAAAATAAGGCTTCGGCCGAAAAACTGTTCAATATTGGTAAAAAACGTTACGATTTAATTGCTATTGAACGTGATGATCTTTTAAACCTAGAATTAGATGTATATAATGCAAATACCAATCTAACACAAAACATGCAAGCCTTACAAAAGACAGAAGCCGAACTGCAATTATTTTTAAGGGATGAATTACCGCAGCAGTCCATTCCCGAATTACCAGAACTGATATCTGATTTAACCATAGATTTGAATAAAGCTATAGCATTTGCCTATCAAAACAATCCAGATATACTCGATTTAAAAATAAGAAAAGTAGAAGCTTTAAGAGACTTAGATCGGGCCATAAAAGATAATAGGTTCGACTTGTCTTTAACGGCCAGTTACGGTTTAAATCAACAAGCCAATACCTTTGTAGATGCCTATGGGAGGTTTTTAGATCAACAGATGGTAGCCATACAGCTTAATGTACCTATATTGGATTGGGGAGAAAGGAAAGGCAAAATAAAAACCGCAAGGATGAATAAGGATGTTATCGATATCGAATTACAACAAAATGAAGACACTTACAAACAGGACATTACATTAAAGGTTTTAGATTTTAACCTTCAAAAAGAGCTGGTGTTCGGAGCTTTAAAAACCCGTGAGATCTCAAAAGAGTCGTACAATTTAACAGAAAAACGTTTTTTATCGGGACGTGTAGACTATTTAAACCTAACATCTTCTAGAAAAGCATGGCAGCTTGCTAATGAAAACTATATACGGACATTGCAGGATTATTGGACATTGTATTATAAAGTGCAGCAATTAACGCTTTATAATTTTATTGATGGCACTCATTTAGTACAAGATTTTGAAACCATATTAAAAGATTAATCATGACCTACACAGAAAAAAAGCAAAAAGAAAACCATCTATTATATCTAATAGAGCAAGAAAGACTTTTTTCATTAAAAAAGGTAGCGAACGATTATAATTGTAGCATAAGAACAGTAAAACGTATGTTGTCGAATTTACGAGACGAAGGCTATGTTATTAAGTATTGCAGAAAGGGAAAAAAATATATTTTAAAAGAATAGCAAAGTGACAAAATCTGTCCCTGTCATGTATGTGATTTGTAATATAGTATGAAACTTATGAATTTATGTAAAAAGACCTCTGAGCATTTAATATTAAAAATATTGTTTAATTAAAAATGAGCCTATGAAATACCCCAAATAAATACCCAGAGGGAAAATTTTATCCCTAAGTGGTCACTGAGCTTAGTCGAAGTGAATATAGGATTTTAACAATTTAAATCTTAAATAGTAATTTAATATAAAAGAATCTAAATTTTCTATGATGCGCATTTTTCAGTTATTAATATGTTTACTAATGTTGAATTTTTCATGTAAAAAAAATGTTAATGTTTCTCGTTTAGGAAATAATATTGACATAGAATTAAAAGATTCTCTAGTGTTTAAAGTGCCAGAGGGCGTTTATATATCAGATATTTATTGGAATTTTTCAAAGACTAAAGTGGAGGAACCATTTTTTTTAAATTCAGATTTTCCAATTGAAAGAATATCAAAATATAACCTAAAAAACGATGATTGGGACATCTTGAAATTTGAAGAAGATGGACCACATGGAATAGGTAATGCCAATGGGTTCCATTATGTGTCAGAAGACTCCATTTTTGTTTTTAATGGACATGAAAAGGAGTTTTATTTATTTAATAATAAACTTGAAATTAATAAAAAATTTAAAATACAAGGAGGAAATTTTTCAGTTAATCTTCATTCTTATTTTAAACCAGCTCTCAGAAACTATGTTTTTTATTTGCCAGGCGTTGATTTTGTTAGATTTGATAAGCCATCAGGGGTTAATAATGCATACGCTTTTTTAAAAATTGATTTAATTACAGGAAAACAAGAGAAAATAATTAAATACCCAGATGAATTTAAAGACAAAGTTTGGAAGAGGGAATATTTAATACCAAAATTTATTTTGTTAGATAAGAGGATAATAGTAAGTTTTGGTAGTTCCGATTATTTATATGTATATAATTTAGATGGGAAACTTGTTAAAAAAGTATTTGCGAAGAGTTCAAAAATTAATCCACTACCATTAAAAAGCGGAGAGTCAAATAATTCCTATAAAGCGCATTATAATTATCTATCCAATGGTTTTTATTCTTATATACACTACGATGAGAATAATGAAGTTTTCTATAGATTAGCCCAACACTTACCCAAACATATAGACAAAGAAGAGAAATATTTAATCAACTTTTTAGATTTATCTTTATTGGTTTTCGATAAGGAATTAAACTTACTAAAGGAATATGAGGTTTCATCTAAGATTAGTGGTTATAATTCATTTTTGGATGATGGCTATTTGTATTTAAATAAAAAGCCTCACTTGGAGTATGGTTGTTTGGAAGATTTAGATGAATGTAGGACTTTTTATAAATATACGATCCTGTAGAAGATATTTAAAATATTATTATATAAACCTAAGCATAAGTGATTGATTTAGATAAGTATTTGTATCAAAATAAGACGTTTAATAAATTACTTTATCCGAAACCTAAAATTTATAATATATACTAAATGAAGGCTAATTACATTTATTTTCTACTTGTATTATTTTCGGTTAAAGCCAATGCTCAAGACGATACTGGTGTTTCAGATCATGTACTGTCAAATCTGGAACAATATGCTGCTAACCATCAGAAAGAAATAGTCTATCTGCAAACGAGCAAGGGAATCTATGAAACCGAGGAAGCAGTATGGTTTAAGGGCTATGTTTTGGACTCACAGTTGCTCGTTCCGTCCTTAATGAGCAAGACATTGTTTGTCCAATTAATAGAAGATAAGACCGATAAGTCTGTTTGGGAAGAAAAATATGAGATAGAAGCAGGCTTTGTAGACGGCCACCTGTATCTAAACGATTCCTTAAGAGCAGGTTCCTATACTCTGGCAGCATACAGTACACATTCACTCTATGAAGGCACAAATGTGTTCCACGGGGTACGCAAATTGGAAATTCTTAAAAACATAAAGCATAAACAAAAACGGGAGCCTGTAAAAAATGACAGTACCTTAAACTTTAATACATTTCCAGAAGGAGGAGATTTGGTTTCTGGCATCCAAAGCAGACTGGCCTTTAAAGCAGAGAACTCAAAAGGGGTGCCAGTGGATGTTTCGGGAGTATTGTACGAGAATAACGTACCCCTGGTCAAGTTTAAAAGCGCTCACGATGGTATGGGAAGTTTTCTGTTTCTCCCAAATTCGCTTAGCAGATACCATATCCAGCTTACCGATCCCCTAAGTAACAAGACCTATGATTTGCCTCAGGTTCTACCTGGCGGAAAAACACTACGGTTGTTAAAAAAGACAAAAGACCAGGCGGTATTCAAGGTCAGCCAAACAGCCAATTTAAAAGAGGAAACCATATATTTAAAAGTAGAGACCAGAGGGGTTATTTACAATGTCGCCATTGGGAGATTAAAGAGAGATCTTATCATTAAAATTCCACTAAAGGATATCCCGAGCGGTATAGCCAGGGTAACACTTTTTGATGAAAATATAAAACCACAGGCCGAACGTTTAATGTATGTGAATTCCCATAGGAAATTAACCATTAGGGCAGTATTGGACAAAAGCGAATACCAGGCCAGGGACAAGGCCGTTTTAAAACTAAGAGTAACCGACCAGAACAACAAGCCCGTAATTGCCCATTTGGGGCTGGGTGTTTTCGATAAACTATACCAAAACGAGCTGGATCCAAAGAATATAATGACGCACTATTATCTGTCCGCCCAGCTAAAAGGAAATATTAACAACCCCACATATTACTTTAATGAAGCGAACAAAAATAGGGAGGACGCTTTGAACCTGCTATTGCTCACTCAGGGATGGAGACGGTACATAAGGGGCGAACCTAGTTTAAAAGAGGGCAGCAAGCAAATTAAGCCCTTACTTTCCGATTCCATTACGGGTGTGATTCACTTGGAAAAAAAGACTAAAAGGCCCAAAATATCTGGACAGCAAGTTGTAATGGTATTTGCCTCGGACTCTTTAAGGGACAAGGACATTATGATGACAGATCCCAAAGGCTTTTTCATTATAAACCACAAACATCTAAAAATGGGCGAAAAAGGCTATGTATACGTAAAACCCATGACCCCAGAAAAGCCTAAATATGTTATTGATATCAAGGATCCCTCGTTCGATATTATAAGTTCGAATAGAAAAAAAGCACCCATAAGTTATCCGCTATCAAAGTTAAAAGATAAAGCCCGAGAACAAGAAACAGAGCCTTTTATCGTATCAAACGAACTTAACCAGCTGGAAGAGATTGTTTTATCTACAAATAAAAAACAGGTATTCAGGGACAAGTATTTAGGAAGACTGGACAGTTTGGCTAAATTAGAAATGAATAGCGATTATGTTGGAATACCTTGTGGAACATTAAATTGTCAAGCCCACTCGAATGATAAAAGTAAAAAACCTATAGAAGGAAAAGTGTATTATTACATGGAAGGTTTTAAGTGGAATGATAAAAGAAATGCATATACTATTACTGGATCTGGTTATTTGAAATACCAATATCCTGAGTTAACAGAGTCCTATTTGTTAAAAAAATTCAATTTAAAAATGCTAAAGGGCTTTTATGGAAAACGGGAGTTTTATGAACCCGTTTATGATAAGGAAGATCAAATCAATGGTTTCCCAGATTATAGAAATACCTTGTTATGGAAACCGGACATTATAACCAATGAAAAGGGTGAGGCGGATATCATTTTTTATTGCTCCGATATAAATACGAAATTCATCGGTATTGTTGAGGGAGTGGGACTAAGTGCCGAAGGTCTTTTGGGAACAGGATCTTTTGAGTTTTTTGTTGGAAAAAGGAAATAGATCACAACCCTTGTAAAAAATAGAGATAAAAATGAGTGGGATAATAGGGAATAAAACAAAGAAGCATGTTAAAATATTTTTAATTATACTGCTGCTGCTCTTATTTATGGTTTTCAAGTTAATATGGATAAGTATAAGTGTAATTCTATTTTTATTATTATACAATTTACTTTCGCATATTATAATAGCTTTGATTAAAAACAAGGGATTAAGAAAAATTCTCAAAAAATCATTTCAGATATTATTTTTGCTTTCAATAGTTGTTGGTATTAAACTTTTAGTGCTTGGTATTTATAAGATTCCAAGCGACTCGATGAAAGACGCTCTTTATACTAATGATGTCATTATTGTAAACAAACTAAAATATGGGCCTAGATTGCCTCGTTCTCCTTTTGATATTCCTTTATTGAATATTATTTTTTACTTTAATAATAATGCGAAAAAGCGCTTAAATGATTATTGGTGGTCATACAAAAGATTTTCAGGTATAACAACGATTAAACAAAATGATATTTGTGTTTTTAATTCTACATGGCGAAAAGAATATATTTTAGTTAAACGCTGTATGGCCTTACCTGGAGATACGTTTAGAATAAGAGAAGCAGAAATTTATACAAATAGGATGTTAGCTAAGGAGTCTAACAGTATTAAGAATAATTATGAATTCACAATTAAAAATAAAAATGCATTGTATAAAGTAATGGATTCTTTAACCATTAAGAATTTTAAACTAAAAAAAGGAAGAGGAGAAGCTAATTTATCAAAAATGGATCTGGAACATCTTGTCAAAAAGAATTATATAGACTCAGTTGAAATACAAATTGACACCTTTAATATTAAAAAAAAACTATTTGCAAAATTACCTGATAAAAAATGGACATTTGATAATATGGGGCCTTTTGTTGTACCCGAAAAAGGGATGAAAATAGAATTAAGTCCAGAAACGTTTTCATTATACGAACGGGCAATAAATAGTTCCGAAAATTCCAAAATTAAGGAGATTAACGGGGTGTATTATATAAATAATAAAAAATCAACGAGTTATACCTTTAACCAGGATTATTATTTTATGATGGGAGACAACAGAAAAAGTAGCGAAGATTCCCGCAGGTGGGGTTTTGTACCAGAGTCAAATATTATAGGCAAGGTACAATGTGTTTTATTTTCAAATTATCAAGACAGGTTTAGGTGGGACCGTTTATTTAAAAGTGTCAATTGATTAAATTAACGTTATAAAAAGCATAGTAAATAATAATTTTATACAAATGGTTATATGAACTTTAAGCTTTCTACATTCTCTACGCTTATTGCGTTCATATGTCTATCCATTGTTGGAGCCTGTCTTATTCCCCTAATTAGTGTACAATTGGCTCCAACTAAAACCTTGCCGTCAATACATGTAAATTACAGTTGGAGAGATGCTTCTGCCAAAGTTATCGAGCAGGAAGTGACCTCAAAACTGGAAGG
>NZ_JABBHF010000011.1:105680-212550 GCF_012910715.1 Flavivirga algicola | reverse complement strand
TAATAGGAAACGCAACAGACCGTCCAGATCTATCTAACGTGACAGATATGAGCTACATGTTTGCTGTAGCTTCAAATTTTAATCAAGATATTGGTGATTGGAATGTCGCTAAGGTGACCAATATGGAAGCTATGTTTTATGGAGCTATAAGTTTTAATCAAGCTATTGGTAATTGGAATGTGGCTAAGGTGACCAATATGGTAGGCATGTTTTATCAAGCTACAGATTTTAATCAAGATATTGATAATTGGAATGTGGCTAAGGTGACTGATATGTATGGCATGTTTAATCAAGCTACAAGTTTTAATCAAGATATTGGTAATTGGAATGTGGCTAACGTGACTGATATGAGTTACATGTTTTATAGAGCTAGAAGTTTTAATCAAGATATTGGTGATTGGAATGTGGCTAAGGTGACCAATATGGAAGACATGTTTAATCAAGCTACAAGTTTTAATCAAGATATTGGTAATTGGAATGTGGCTAAGGTGACCAATATGGAAAGCATGTTTTATCAAGCTACAAGTTTTAACCAAGATCTTAGTAATTGGGAATCTGACTAATATGGGTTTAATGTTTTGTTTTATGGCCCCATAAATTTTGATCAAGATGAGTACTTATGGTATGACTAGTGTGACTAATATGGAAGGCATGTTTACTTAAAATAAGGACTGGATAGAAGTACCTCTACAAAATAATGTATTAAGAATTAAATTGAAGGTTCTCTCCAACTTTCAGGGTTGGAGAATTTTTTACATTAATTTTTTTAGAAAATGTTCCATAAAAAAACCTCCAAGAAAACTTGAAGGTTTTTTTGAGGCGTCGAGCGGATTCGAACCGCTGTAGAAGGTTTTGCAGACCTCTGCCTAGCCACTCGGCCACGACGCCAATTTGAAAAAAAGCTATCAAAAAATCTATTGATAAACCTTTAAAATTGGTATTCCCAAAGAGTCATCGGGAATCGGGTACAAATGTAAAAAAAAATATAACTTTTCCTTACTTAAAATGACTTTTTACGCTTATCGGTCATTTTTATCGTTACTCTTTCAACATCCCCTCCAATAGGTGGGTTTAATTTACTTACCCATACCGTAGCTTTTTTTACAAGCTGGTCTTCATTAAAGATTCTGTTAAGTATACGCCGCGCTACCGTTTCAAGCAAATAGGAAGGAATTTCCATTTCTTCTTTAATAATCCTGTTTAAAAAAACATAATCGACGGTGTCCGACAACCTATCTGTCTTAGCCGAGTTTTGCAAATCAGCCTTAACTTCTAAATCTACACGATAATCACTGCCTATTTTGGTTTCTTCTTTAAGACAACCATGGTAGGCAAATACCCGAATATTTTCAACTTTTATAATCCCCATTAATTTGTAAAGAAATCAAAAACGTTACTTAATGCACTGGTTTTGGTTTTGTAAAACTCTGTATAAGTACATCGTTGGCACGTTACAGAGGTAAATTTCTGATTTTGTACATCAAAAATCTTAGAAAGCGTTCCTCCAGTTGCCCTCATTTGACCTATTTTATACCTTTTGTTATGACACTTCGGACATTCGTAATTCAAATTTTCCATTCGTTATGTATTTATGAAGTTTAATACCATATACCGTATAAGTCTTGGTAATTAAAAGTTTGTTACGTTTCTTAAATATATTATGGGTAAATGTATTCTCAAATGTTCCTAGTATTGGGCTAAAATAACTCGAATTTCCGTAATTTTGAAGCTTATTTAGTTGAAATAAATCAGAAAATAATGTCTGAAGAAAGAAAATCACTCAATTTCATTGAGCAAATTATAGAAGAAGACTTAACTAATGGAATGTCTAAAGAGAATTTACGTTTTAGATTTCCCCCAGAACCAAACGGTTACTTGCACATTGGCCATACAAAAGCCATAGGTATTAGTTTTGGTTTAGGCGAAAAATATAATGCCCCTGTTAACCTTCGTTTTGACGATACAAACCCAGCAAAAGAAGAGCAGGAATATGTTGATGCTATTAAAGAGGATGTTGCTTGGTTAGGTTATAAATGGGATAAGGAATTATTTTCCTCAGATTACTTTCAACAACTGTACGACTGGGCCCTAGTTTTTATAAAAGAAGGAAAAGCATATGTGGATTCACAATCTAGTGAAGCCATGGCAGAACAAAAAGGGACGCCTACACAACCAGGGATTGATGGGCCATATAGAGATAGAAGCGTTGCTGAAAATTTAGATTTATTTGAACGTATGAAAAACGGAGAATTCGAAGAGGGTTCACATATACTTCGTGCTAAAATAGATATGCAGCATCCAAATATGCTCATGAGAGACCCCATTATGTATCGTATTTTAAAAAGGCACCATCATAGAACAGCAAACAATTGGTGTATTTACCCTATGTACGATTGGACACATGGAGAAAGTGATTACATCGAGCAAATATCACATTCGTTATGTTCTTTAGAATTTAAGCCTCACAGGGAGCTTTACGATTGGTTTTTAGATCAAGTTGTAGACCCAAAACAAATAAGACCCAAGCAACGCGAGTTTGCACGTTTAAACTTAAGTTATACCATTATGAGTAAGCGCAAGTTGCTTCAATTGGTTAATGATGGTATTGTAAGTGGTTGGGACGACCCGCGTATGCCAACCATTTCGGGATTACGCCGTCGTGGTTATACTCCAAATGCGCTTAGAAAATTTGTGGAGACTGCTGGGGTTGCTAAACGGGATAATGTCATTGATGTATCGCTTCTGGAATTCTGTATTCGTGAAGACTTAAATAAAACAGCACCACGAGTTATGGCCGTTTTAAATCCTGTAAAACTGGTTATTACCAATTATCCAGAAGATAAAGAAGAATGGTTGGATGCAGAAAACAATCAGGAAGATGCAAGTGCAGGATCTAGAAAAGTACCATTTTCTCGTGAGTTATATATTGAAAAAGAAGACTTTAAAGAAGAAGCTGGCAACAAATTTTTTAGATTGAAACTGGGGGGTGAAGTACGTCTTAAAAATGCCTATATAATTAAAGCTGAAAGTGTTAAGAAAGACGCTGATGGCCGTATCACTGAGATTCACTGTACTTATTCTGAAGACACCTCTAAAAAAGTAAAAGGAACATTGCATTGGGTGTCCATTAAACATGCAATAAAAGCTGAGGTTAGAGAATACGATCGTTTGTTTATGGATGAGGCACCAGACAGTCATCAGGACAAAGGCTTTATGGACTTTATAAACCCGAATTCTTTAAAAGTGATTCAGGCTTTTGTTGAACCTAGTTTAAAAGATGCTAAAATTGGAGACCGATTTCAATTTCAACGTTTGGGTTATTTTAATGTGGATAATGATTCGACTACAGAAAACATCATATTTAATAAAACGGTTGGTTTGCGCGATTCTTGGGCCAAAAAGAAACCTGTTCAAAATAATTCAAATAAAAAGCAACAAAATAACACACCACAACCAAAACGAAAAGCAATTGATGTTATTCAACAGCTAGGAAAAAAGTATACAAACTTACCAGAAATAAAGCAACAAAAAATAAAAGCTGAAATTCAGGAACTCGCTAAAAATGTGACTTACGAAGAGTTGCAGCCCTTATTTAATACAGCTGTTAAAAAAGTAGGAACCCGAATTGCAGTAGTGCTTACTTTGGGTGTACTTTTGGAACACGGACTGGACAAAAATGACGATATAAACAACTTTGTAGCTAGAGCTTTAGAAGATAAAAATAAACTGTTAGTGGCTGAGGCTGAGGTTATATGATGTTTAAAAAGCATTAAAAATATGATATTGATGTTATAATTTTTATATATTTATATTCTAACATTAACTAAAATATTATGGATTTAGTAAACTTCCCAGCAATTATTGTTGCTGCAGTTTCGGCGTTAGTTGTCGGATTTATTTGGTACAACCCAAAAGTATTTGGAAATGCTTGGATGCAAGCAGCGGGTATGACTGATGAACAGGTAAAAGGCGGAAATATGGCTAAGATTTTTATTCTGGCTTTTATTTTTGCATTCCTATTAGCCTTTGCTTTATTACCAATGACTATTCATCAAGCAGGTGCTAATAGTATGGTTGGAGGAGATCCATCAACCGCTTTGCCTTCTTATACTGCATTTATGAATGATTACGGAGAAGCTTTTAGAACTTTTAAACATGGGGCACTTCATGGAGTTATAGCTGGGGTGTTTATTGCGCTGCCAATTTTAGGGACAAATGCCTTATTTGAAAGGAAAGGAGCCAAATATATTTTTATTAATAGCGGTTATTGGATTGTAACGATGGGGGTTATGGGAGCTATTATTTGTGGCTGGAAATAAAATAATCATTTTGTAAAGTTTTAACATATTTGGAGACTGAAAATTGTAATTTTCAGTCTCTTTTATTTTCTATTGAAAACATTTCATATTTATTATTCTGCTAACAGCCTTCCTGAAGGCTGGAATACCCTTGTAAAACATGATATTTTTTTACAAGTCGATTATCTAAAAGCTTTAGAGGAAGCTTCTCCAGATAATATTCAACTTTTTTATGTAGGTGTTTTTAAAGACAATCTTTTAGTTGGTATTGCTATAATACAGCGTGTGCAGTTGTATTTAAAAGATATGTTCAGGAAAACACAAGCCTCTTACCTGAGAAAACTTTTAAAAGGCATAGTTTCGAAAATATTAAAAGGAAACATTTTGGTTGTTGGTAACTTAACGCACACTGGTCAACATGGAGTGTATTTCAGCAAGGAAAGCATATCTCAATCTGTATACCTAGAATCTATATTTAGTGCTTTAGAAGACATTACAAAAGAAATAAAAGAAAAGCAAAACAAGAAAATTCGTGCCATGATGTTTAAGGATTATTTTTTGGATGATACCATTCACAGTGAATCATCTTTATTTAATTCCCGTAAACTATACAAAGTAGCCGTACAACCAAATATGATTATGAAAATATGGCCTGAATGGCAGGTTATTGATGATTATATTGCCAGTATGAATAAGAAATACCGAACCCGTTACAGACGGGCAAAAAAGAAGCTGGGAGTTATGGAGTGCCGAGAACTAGATATGGAAACCGTTAAAAGTAATGCGAATAAACTGTATGATCTTTATTCGAATGTTTCCAACAATGCCAAGTTTAACACATTCTTGCTCCCAGAAAATCATTTTTATAGTTTAAAGTTCTATTTAAAAGAAAACTTTAGGGTTTTTGGGTATTATTTAGATGATAAACTTGTTGGGTTTTTTACTTTAATATTAAATAACAAAAACTTAGAAACTTATTTTTTAGGTTACGATATTGAGTATCAATATTCAAAACAACTGTATTTAAACATGTTATACGAAATGGTGAAATATGGTATTGATAATAGGTTTTCTTCTATTATTTATGCAAGAACTGCTATGGAAATTAAAAGTTCTGTTGGAGCCAAACCAAAGGCTATGGCAGTATATATAAAACATACAAATAGATTCGTTAACAGTATCTTACGAGAAATATTTGCTTTAATGAATCCCAAACGAAATTGGAAGGAGCGCCATCCTTTTAGATAATAAATTGTGAAGTTTGATTAAGTTTTTAATCGTACTTTCGACTTATTAATAAATTATAGACTTTTATGAAAAAATGGCTTTTTCTTGTATCGCTTTTTCCGCTTTGTGCTTTTTCTCAAAACATGACCAATGAAAAACTTCAGGATATCTATACATCGGTTAGCGATTCCATTCAGGGAAACCCTGGTGCGTGGCAATTTTTTATAAAAGAAATTCCGATGGTATCTATTACAGATACTAATCATAATAGAATGCGAATTATATCTCCAATTGCAGATTCTAAAAGTTTGAGCGACGAACTCATAAAAGCAGCTTTGGTTGCAAATTTTCATACCGCTCTGGATGTTAAATATGCCGTTTCAGATGGTATTTTGTGGTCTGTATTTATCCACCCGTTAAAAGAATTATCGGAGCATCAGGTTAAGGATGCCGTTAGTCAGGTTTATCATGCACATGTTAATTTTGGAACGTCATTTGCAAGCACTGCTTTAGCATTTCCAGGTACGATCGGTGGCGATAAAAAAGAAGGTGTAGATAAAAAGGAAGAACAGCCTAAGTATAAAAAGTTGTAGGTTTAAAAATACTTTTTACTAGATTAAATCTTTAACTATTACAGCTATATATACAGTGCAAGTATTTTGCTATTCATTTTTGGTCTCTAAGACTTTTTTTAGGTTGTCCAAAATAAAATCCCAAATTTGATTCATACCATCTGCAATCTTTTTTGATTTGTAGTTAGTTTGATTTACTACTAAATTCACATGGGTTTTTTTATTCTCAATTTTGTATGAAATTGAAACAAAGTTTTCTTTTGACTTTATTGTTCCATGATTAGCACTCCAATACGAGTATTTATATTCCTTCTCAATATCTAATAAGTCGATTGTTCCTTCATCGCAGAATGGAATGCCATTAAATTCCCCTCGATACTCTATTTTACTACCAACCTTCCAATCTGATGAGACTTGAGCCCCCATTAAATACTGTTCAATAATTTCAGGAGTTACAAGAGCCTTCCATAATTTTTCTTTTGTGGTATCAATAGTAATCGACTTTGTAATTGAATACATATGTTTATTTTTTGATAATTATCCCTCCTATCATTTCTTTTTCTGTTGGTTTTTCGAACCATTTTTCCATAAAATCAAAATGTTCTTTGCTAACCTCGAATTCAAAAGTGTTTCCTTTTTCTGTGTTTCTTTTCATGACTCTATGTAATCGAATGTCTTTTGGAATATTTAAAAAATGTGTTTTTAATTCATAATCATTCAAATTTGCAAACTTTCTGAATTTTTCACGATGCTCATATTTTGATAGGCCTAAGTCGAGTATAGAATCGATATTTGAGTTTTCCAATTGTTGAACTAATTCCATTATCATTTTTTCCGCCCTATCAATTCTTTCGAGAAACCATTCCAATCCGTCATTCTCTTTTTTGTCATCAAGAAATAATGTTTTATTCCATTTGTCAATTGAAAAAACAATGCCGTTTGTTTTTCTTTTCAATTCCATTGAGTAAGTGGTTTTACCAGCTCTTGTATTTCCTACTATTAAGTGTATCATTTCGTTTTTTAATGATTGCCTACAGTCAGGCTATGAGTATTTGCGCGTGTAAAGACTTGACCTTTTAAGGCACACCCGAACCCGCCTATATTTTCAGAAATAGGTGAGAAAAGCAATTACAACCGTTGTTGTGGCATGTGTTTTACTTACGTGATTTCAGTTAAATTCTTAAAACTATTAATGATATAATTGGGTTTTTGTTGTTCTAATTTTTCTCTAGTGTTATTTCCGTATGTGACACCACAGGTATCCACATTCGCTCTTTGTCCCATTTCAATGTCAAAAATTGTATCGCCGACAACTAAACATTCATTTGGTTGATAGTTGTGTTTATCTATTATGAGGTTGACAATGTCTGGTGAAGGTTTTTTGTTTTTTGCATCCTCTTCACCACCTACAAACGAAAATAGGTCATAGATATTTTGTTTTTTAAGAATCTTAATTAATGCAGTTTTTCCTTTACTTGATGCAACTGTTAAATTCATTCCTTTTTGATGAAAATCAAACAAAGTATCTTTTACATTTTCAAAAAGAGAAATGGTATCTATAGCGATTTCATTGTAATATTTGCGATAAATCAATATGGCTTCTTGAATCAGTGTATCATCAAGTAAAAAAGCTTTCTCGAAAGTCGTTTTTAGTGGCAATCCTATCAAACTTTCTATGAGATTTTCATCAAAGTCTTTGATATTTAGACGATTTGCCACAAATCCCATCGTTTGTATAATACTTTCTTTGGTATCGGCCAATGTGCCATCAAAATCTAAAATAAGAGTTCTATATTTCATTTTTTTAAATGTGCTATAACAATGGAATATATGCCCAAATATACAACACACCTAATAAACCTAAAGGGAGCTAATAGAATAATTAAATTGTATTAGGAAGGAGAAAATTAATATTATGCTTTGGCTTTTATGTAGCGTTTGTATACATAGCGCCAAGGAACAGTTATCGGAACCAGTACCACTCCTATTAAGCATGCAAAAAACGTTTCTTCAGCGTATATGTCCAAGTCCGTATTCATCCAGGTTGGCAATGCAAAACCGAATATCCAAATCAATTTCCAAATCAACTCAAAAATTAAAACAGGAAGCATTTTTAAAGGATACCGAACCCCTATTACTGTAAGCAATGCTAATGCTCCTAATAATGATTGAATGACCGAATCTTCATTGGCTAGCCTTTGGTAAGGGGCAATTATTTCAGGCCAAATAGTCAAGGCCAGCCCCAATGATATAAACAAATACATGCCCCGTAAGAGATATAATCTTAATTTTGTGATTCCTAACATAAATTATTTCTTTCAATAGATGACGATCAAGCTCGTAAATTGTTACAGGTCGTTTGGAGATTCTACTTAATATCTTGTTGAAACAATAAAAGTTATCTAGGTTTATCGCATCTAACCTTTGATGATGTAATTTCTTTTTCTTGCCTCCATTTTCTGGCTTAAACCAAACTTCAAATCCCTGACATACATCTTAACCATAGGAAATTAATTCCAGCCATTATAATTATTGAAAATATAGAACGCTGTATTGAGGCCAACAAAATAATTTTTTGTGTTGATAGCTAGAGCCAGGACATCTCCTTGATGGGCATGGCTCTGTTTTTTGGGTATCTCGTTTAATTAGTTCTGTTTGCGTGACAAATTTTCATTTTTATAGGTGGTATAAATTTTTTAGATACAAAAACCGTCCCACCCGTCTGCTTGGTATGTATGAAAGCCAGTGATTTCTTCTTTTATCAAACGGTCTCTAAGTTCTTCTGTTATGAATAATTGACCTTTCATGTTAGTGGGGCAAAAAATCTTTGAATTTACGGTCACGTCGTCTCGAACAACTAATTTTAATATGCGTTTTACACGATCCGGCCATAGTGGGTTCATTGCTACATGTGATTTTTCCATATCAATAAATTCAACCGCTTCTAAATTGTTAAAGATATAGTAGTCATCAGATACAAAGGCATCATTATGGTCCCAAATTCTTACTTGAAGAAATTCACCGGTAATTCCCTCTCTTTTGAAGACTTCTTTTACTTTTTTGTTTATAACTAAAACAGTATCAAGACAATCTATGATATCATACAATTTGGTGTTTTTTGTGAAATTAGAGTCGAAAATCATAACAGCATTTTCCAGCGGTGGAAAAACACTTTTTAAGGAGCTCGTTTTTTTATACTTATTGGCTGTAGGCCCATCTCCTGGTACAGCAGATAGCATGGCTCCATCACCATGATCTGTGGAAAAAAAAGCATAATATTTTGTAGTTGTTTTTTCCATAACAATTATTTTTGGAAATTTAGGTGTGGTTTTTGGGCATATATTTTTGTAAAATTAGACAACATTCTTACAATTTCAGAAGTTTTTTTCTTAAATAAAAACTATTTTTAATAGCTTTTTTGAGTTGGTTGATATAGGCTTTTAGGGTTCACTTGAGCCGCGATTATTTTATCCATTAAAATGTTTCTCTACATTCAATAATTCTTTTCAGATCGCTTTCAAACCCCATTTTTCTCCATAATCCGATATCTTCTTTTATCTTAATAGGGTTTTCACCTGCATCGATATATTTTTTAATAGATAAAACTACTGGATCGTTCGTCCCATTAATCTTTATTATAGAGTTTTGACCAGGGATAGTATAAGAACCTTCATATTGATAACAAAAAACAAGCACACTGTTTCCTTTTTTTAATTTGGTATTATGAAAACAATCTGATGAAAAATACTTTTGGCCGCTGTATTTTTCCTTTTCAAGGCGCTCTTTTTTTAATATTTCGACAATTTCAATAATACCATTTTGAGGCGTATATAACAAAGAAGCGTCTTTATTGGGAGAATCGATTTGCGTGACAACACCTAAAAAAGCAAGTGCGTATTTATCACCGCAAGACCCAATAAAAGGGCCCGAATTTCCCCACCAGTATGTATAACCAACATTTAAAGTGTCTGTATTAGATTTAGATTGACCTTCTTCACTTATAGGTTTTATATGAGCCTGCCCATAGAGCAAAACAGTAGAGATTGTGAACATTAAAGTTGTAAGTATCGGGCATTTACTATTCATGGGTTTCGAATTATTAAACTAATACTTTAACAGCAGTTCCCGTAATTTTAACTTTTCCGCCAAAAGGCAAAGCTTCTGCTTGATATATGGTTCTTGCGGGTCTTTTACCCTCAGGAAATAACCCCATGTACAATTTGTTTATTTCAGGAAGTTCTTTTAGGTCGTTAAAAGCAATGTCGATAAATACAACGTCATCTTTTTCGAATCCAGCGTTTTTTAGTGCAGAGAAAAAATTTGAAAATGCTAACTTGCCTTCTTCCAAAATGGTACCAGATACATACTTTCCTTCTGCATTCACAGATAGCTGGCCGCTTACAAAGCACATATTGTTTACAACTACAGCATGACTAATGGGGTTAGACCAATTAGGAAGCCCTTCGCCGTTGGTGATATATCTTTTGTTATCCATAATCTAATATTTTTAGGTTCTATCGTTTCGGTTTTTATTTCTTTGAGTTTGATTCTGTTCTTGTATATAGGTAAACGGAGGCTGGTATTTGGTATTGTTTTTAGAAGACTTTATGTGTGTTGAATCCGATAGTTTTTTCTATACTCAATGGGCCTACATCCTTTTAATTGTAAAAAAATTTTCGAAAAATATGAAAGGTTTTCGAAACCGCATTGATATACAATTTCAGATATATTATCATCGGTTTCTTCTAATAATTTCATAGCCAGATGTATTCTATATTCATTTAAATAGCTTATAAACGATTTTTGTGTCAACACTTTAAACATTCTACAAAACGAATTTGTAGTTAGGCCCACATGCGTGGCAATGTCTTTTGTACTGACTTTATGTTGATAGTTTTCATTTATAAATTTAAATATTTTTTTTACTTGTTTATTTTGAGCATAATGATTGCTTACATCCTCCTTAATTAATTTTTTTAGAGGTGTTGATTTTGATAATTCATAAAGTAAACTAAATATGGAGATTAACTGCTCAATACCGTTAAGGTCGGTTATTTTTTCAAATCGTGGGGTTAATTTCTTTTTTAATTCGGGATCAAAAATTAAAAACTGTTTCGATTTTTGAATCAACGGAAGTAAATCTCGAAGCTCTGGGAACAATTTTAAGCGTTGCTCAACAAATTCACCTCCAAAATGGATTACAATTTCATAATTATCTTTAAACATATTGTTGGAAAAACTAAAGTGAGGAATGCACGGCCCTAAGAAAACCAATGCACCATCTTTATAATTAACCTCATTTCCTTCAATAATTATTTTTCCGTGTCCATTTTTTATAAAAACAATTTCATAACTATCATGATAGTGTAAACCATGATGTACGCACGGTGCATTTTGGTCAAATTTTTCTACTTGAAAGGAATTTTCAAAAGAATAAGGAATATGTTTGTATAAAACCTTCAATGATACAAATTTACCTAAATGATTTAGTTTTTTATACCAAAAAGAATAAAACGTATTAATATTAGGATAAATACTTGTATTTAATATTTGAAGCCTGTGGTTTCTTTGTAGTGAAAATATAAGATAAATGAAATCTTTACAACTTATTCTTTCTAACTTGAAATACTTTGCGCCATCGTGGGTTTTTTCCTCAGTAAATATTTTAATAGGAACTTGGGTGCTTTATTTGCCACACATCAAAATAAAATTTGCTTTAAACGATTCACAGATAGGCTTGGCTTTATTTTTTACTGCTTTTGGGCTGCTAATTTCTATCCCTTTTGTTCCTTATGTAAATAAAAAAATTGGGACAGGGCATTCTACTAAAATGGGTATTATCATTTTTGCCTTGTTATTTAATTTGCCACTTATTGCTCCTAATTATTTGTTATTGTGTATGAGCTTAATAGCAACGGGTGTTTTTTCTGGATTTACAGATGTATCTATGAATGCACTGGTTTCCAATATTGAAAAGAAGGATAACCAAAATTTCATGTCTGCAGCTCATGGGTTTTTTAGTTTGGGAGGTTTTATAGGAGCTGGAATAGGAAGTTTTTTGATTACTGTGTTTTCTCACCCAGGGTACCATATGTTGCTAATATCTTCATTTATCGTTTTAACAACACTGTTCCTGTCCAATAACTATGAAAATATTGAAGAACCTTCACAGGAGAAGCACAAACAAAATATAAATATATTTAAGAGCATAAAGCCCATGTTAGGTCTATCGCTAGTCGCCTTTATTATAATGTTTAATGAGGGAGCCGTAGAGCATTGGAGCAATTTGTTTTTATTTGATATCGTGAATACGTCTCAAAGCCAGGCAGGATTGGGGTTTATTATTTTTTCTTTAACCATGACTATAGGACGGTTTTTTGGAGATGGGATTAGTAAAAAAATAGGCGCTGTTAAAACGATAAGTTATGGATGTACTATTGCACTAGTTGCTTATCTGCTAATCTTGCTATCTAATTTATATACTAGTGTTTTGGGTTTCGGGATTTTAGGGCTTGGTCTTTCTGTAATCATTCCCGAAATTTTTAGGTTAGCGGGGCAAACACAGAGCGTTTACACGCCTGTTGCTATGTCTGTTGTTTCAGGAATAGGCTTTATAGGCTTTCTTTTTGGTCCCGTTTTATTGGGACTCATTTCTAATTGGAGCAATTTAGTTATGAGTTATATATTTTTATTGGCATTAATAATCCTTGCTATTTGTTTGGTTATATTTCGATTAAATAGAAAATATTAGGCTTGTTTAAAAAGAAAATAAAGCTTTTTAGTCCATACGCTTTATTCTACCTCCTAGTACCCTACTTTCGTCTACACGTTCTGGTTTACCATAAATAAAGATATCACCTCCTGCTCTTATTTTGGCATTTACTAAAGTTTTGGCATGAACATGTGCCTCTCCTGCAATGCGTATAGATACATCAGTAAATTCTGTTTTTAGGTCTTCACCTTGATAAACACCGCCTGTATAAATGGATATATCTTGATGTTTGGCTTTTCCAGAAGCTTCAATATTAGAGCCTGTTACCGATCTGATATTGGCATAATTCACATCCAAGTCTAATTTTATTTTTCCGCCTTCTTGGGCGTTTAAATCGATTTCAAATTGCTTAATTGTATCGTCTGAAACTACTTTGGCACCTTCATTAACATCAATAACATCGACTGTTGTATAGTGCAATTTTATTTTTGTTTCATTGCCATCGAAAGCTTCTCCAAGTTTCATCTTTATTTTTAATGTACCGTTTTTGTTGTTTACAAGAACGTCTTCGGTGTTTTTTCCTGAAATAATAATTCTATTTTCTTTAGATTTGATAAGCTCTACATCCAACAAATCATAAACCTTTAAATGTGTGAATTCCCCAATAGATTTATCAATGGGTTTTTGCGCTACAACTATTGTAGAAGCCAAGACTGCTAATGCTAATACGAAACGTTTCATGTTTGAAATTTTATACTTTTTGATTTAAACGTAAAGTTATCAATAATTATTCCTTTTTTTGAAAATAAAAGAATTTTTGATGTGAACGATACACAGGCAGGGCTATTGGAAGTATGTTTTGACAGAGCTCATTGTGATATGTGGGAAAAATATTTTTAGCTAAAACCTCGATGTGGTAAATTGTTGGAAAATATTTTTCGATTAAATAACTTTTACTGCCGTTCCTGTAATAGATGCTATAATTAAGCCTGAAGTTGGATTTGTTTCTATATCAATACTTATACCAATAACGGCATTGGCTTTTAAGTTAATAGCATGTTCCTTTAGCTTTTGAAAAGCCTCTTCTTTAGCCTCGCCAACCTTATTTTCATAAGATTCGTAGTATTTAGCCATGTTAAAAGAAAAAGTCGCTTTGGGGATACTCACATTTATACCAGTCACAATACCTAAATAATCTTGTATGGTATGCCCTTCTATAGAATTTGTTGTTGTTAAAACCATGTTTTGCTTTTATTATTGGTTGAACGGTTTTAATTTTTGTTACAAAAACAGAGAACTTCTTTTTGCTTTAATCAGAAACCCCGTATCACAAGGACAGCCTTATGCGTCAGTTTCTTTTTTACCAATTAAATTAAAGTCCAGATGCTTTTTAATTAAATCTGTGTTTTTAACTTTTACAATAACCTCATCCCCGAGTTGATACATGTTTTTAGTGTTTCTGCCTACCATGGCATATTGGTCTTGGTCAAATGCATAGTGATCGTCTTTCATATCGCGAACACTTACCATACCCTCACATTTATTGGAAATAATTTCAACATAAATCCCCCAATCGGTCACACCGGAAATAACACCAAGAAATTCATCGTCTTTATGGTCTTGCATAAATTTAATCTGCATGTATTTTATGGAATCTCGCTCTGCCTTAGTTGCAAGGTTTTCCATAGCACTTGAGTGGTTGCACTTATCTTCGTAAGCTTCTTCGTTTACAGATTTTCCGCCATCTAAATAATGTTGTAACAAACGGTGGGCCATCACATCTGGATAACGACGAATGGGCGATGTGAAATGACTATAATAATCGAATGCTAAACCGTAATGTCCAATATTATGTGTGGTATATTCGGCTTTGCTCATACTTCTAATGGCTAATGTGTCAACAAGGTTTTGCTCCTTTTTACCGTTTACTTCTTTGAGTAAATTATTAAGTGATGCCGAAGTCGTTTTTCTGTCCTTAAAATTAAGCTTGTAACCAAATTTAGATACAATACCCTGTAAACTAGCTAACTTGCTATCATCTGGCTCGTCATGTACACGATATACAAAGGTTTTTTTAGGATCTTTTTTACCAATGAATTCAGATACTTTTCGGTTAGCCAATAGCATAAACTCTTCAATAAGTTTATTGGCATCTTTACTGGTTTTAAAGAAGACACCCACAGGATTGTTTTCTTGATCTAAATTAAATTTCACCTCTACTTTATCAAAAGATATAGCACCAGAGCTCATCCGTTTTTTACGCATAATTTTAGCAAGCTCGTCCATTTTTAAAATAGCATCTGCTAATTTCTGATCTGTTTTATATACCTTTCCCGTAAGCGATACATCTTTAGGGATTTCGTTAGTTCTGGATTCGATGATGGCCTGCGCTTCCTCGTAAGCATAGCGAGCATCACTATAAGTTACTGTGCGACCAAACCATTCGTTTTTGATCTCACATTTGTCATTCATTTGAAATACGGCAGAAAAGGTGTACTTTTCCTCATGTGGTCTTAAAGAACATGCTTTATTTGACAATACTTCGGGCAGCATTGGGACCACACGGTCTACTAAATAAATTGATGTGGCGCGTTCGTAAGCTTCATCATCTAAAACAGTTCCTTCTTGTAAATAATGTGATACATCGGCAATATGAATTCCGATTTCATATAATCCATTATCCAAGACTTCAAAGGATAAGGCATCATCAAAATCTTTGGCATCTTTAGGGTCTATCGTAAAGGTTAAATCTTCACGCATATCCCTGCGTTTAGCAATTTCTTCTTCTGTAATGGATGTATCTAACTTGTTAGCAAAAGCTTCTACTTCTTGTGGGAATTCGTGAGGCAAGCCATACTCTGCCAAAATGGAATGAATCTCTGTATTGTGGTCTCCTGGCTTACCAAGTACTTGAATTACTTTTCCATAGGGAGAATCGGCATTTTCTGGCCAATCTTCAAGTTTCACTAATACTTTGTCGCCATCTTCTGCTTTAAAAGTTTTATTAATAGGTATAAAAATATCCTTATACATTTTTGTGCTATCTGCTATTACAAACGCATAGTTGCTATGTATTTGAATCACTCCAACGTATTCACTTTTATCACGCTTTATAATGTTGGTAATTTCGCCTTCTAATTTCCCTCTTTTTTTACGTTTATAAACATAGAATTCTACTTCGTCTCCATCCAGTGCTTTATTAATATTGTTGGAGGCTATAAAAATATCATCATCAAAGGCATCACAAATAATGTAGCCAGAACCTTTGGCAGATAAATCTAGAGTTCCTGTATGATACTCTGTATTGATAACCGCTTTAAATTTTCCACGGTCTACTTGCACAATCTCTTGCTTAGCTGCAAGTTTTGCTAAGGTTTTTATTATTTGATTTCTGCTACTGGCATCATTAACACCAAGTTTTGCAGCAATTTGCTTGTAATTGAATGATTGATTTCTATCTTTTTTTAAAATACTTAGAATAGTATTTGTTAAGTTGGAAATTCCTTTTTTCGATTTCCTTTTTTTCTTTCTTGTCATTTATAATTTATTCATAGTCGTTTCCTAAAGATACTTAGGAGTTAGTTATTTTAAACTTAATTGGAGGAGAAGAGTTCCCCGCTTTTGCGAGAATGACATTTTTTAAATGAAACCCTTTATAAAACATAAAGGTGTCTTTTTTTTTAATTAAGTTTTGTGCAAAGTTACATTTAAAATATTTAATCGTATTTTTTTAATGTTATGCTATAAAAAAGAAAAGGTTTCTAAATACATAGAAACCTTTTTAAAATGTCGTTTTTTATTAAATTACTCGATTACTAATTTCTTAGCAGCCTTACCTTTATCCGTTACAATTTGTACATAATAAAGTCCTGTAGATAAGTCAGAAGTATCTATAATTTCTTTTTGCGTTGTTTTTATAAACTGCCCCAAATTATTGTAGATAGAAACCTTTTTTAAAGTCAGACCTTTATTTAATGCAATAGTTGTTTGGCTACTAGCTGGGTTTGGAGCCATGCCAAATTGAGATAGGACAAAAGTATTTGATGATAATACATCGCTTAAACTATAAACTTTAACAGTTCTAAATGAGCCAATGGCAATATTGCGGCCATCTTTGGAAAGAGAAACACAGAGTCCTGAATAATCGCTAAGATTTTCGCCAGAGATTTCATTACCTATTTTTTGCCAATTCCCTGAAATATTTTTGTAGATTTTAACATGACCGGTATCATCTCCAGCATTGTCATTATAGGGAGCTCCAATAGCCACTATAGAACCATCTGCTGAAAGAGAAACGCTAGTGCCAGATTCATCTTGAGCAGTGTCTCCCTCTATAACATCCCCTATCTGTGTCCAGGTTCCAGAAATGTTTTCAAAAACTCTAACATAGCCTTTTTGAAAAAGAAAAGCTGCACCTATGGCTACTACAGAACCGTTTGATGACAATGATACGCTAGTACCTGCATGATTGTAACTTGCTAACCCATCAATATCGGAGCCTACCTGACTCCAATCCATTGAAGGTATATCATATTTATAAACCCGTACGTGGCCCATACTAAGGTTGGGGTTTGTGATATCGCCGCGATTATTGATGGCACCAATAGCCAAAACAGATCCGTCATTAGAAAGCGATACACTATAACCTGATTGATCACTAGATGTTTCACCATAAATGTCATTGCCTAACTGTGTCCAGTTGGCAGATTTATATTCGTAAACTTGAACGCGTCCCTTTTTATATTCATCAGAACTATTATCGGGAGAACCTATCGCAATTTTTGAACCATCTGAAGAAAGCGATACACTCCAGCCTAATTTATCACCCTGATTATTACCTTCAATGTTATCGCCTAACTTTTCCCATACAGTGGACGATTCATTATATCTATAAACTTGAACATAACCAGAATTGTCGCCGTTTACGCCATTATAATTAGGAGCTCCAATAGCAAGTGTGGAACCGTCTGAAGAAAGCGATACACTATACCCTAACTCGTCTTTAGTGTTTTCTCCTTTAGTATCGAATGTTTTCACCCAGCCTGTGGATGTGTTCTTATAAACTTCTACAAGACCAGAGTCATTGCCATTACTATTGTTATTTGGAGCTCCAATGGCAAATATAGACCCATCTGAAGAAAGTGAGATATTATGACCAGATGCTACAAAAACACCTTCTATGTCGATGTTACTGCCTGTTTGTGTTTGACTTATGCTAAAAAGGGGGATAAGAAAAATTAAAAGTAGATTTTGTTTCACGTTATTATTTTTTGGTTTCCATTATTATGGAAACGATCATAAACTATAAAACCCTCTATATTTTTTTGATTTATTTTATATTGTTGAAAATCAATGGTTGTTTGGTCGAAATGAATATTGTTTTAGCTTTTTTTAGTACAGTCAAGCACTATTTAATGAATAATAATTTTTGTTTTAATATCTGGCTTATCTTTTGAAGAAACTGTTATAATATAGGTGCCAGGAACTAATACATGGGGCTTGTCGGTATAAATTTTTCCATAAGAATTAATTTTAAAACCTTATTTTAGGATTTGTAAAAGGGATACCGTCTTTGGTTATATTTTTAATAAATTGAGTTGATTTTGCTGTAGATTTTAATCTGAAAATAACTTCCATTTTTGTTGGTTTTTAATGGTGAATGTTTTTGTCTTGGTAGAATTTTAAAAAGGATTAAGCTTAAGTATCATCATACGCCTGAGGTTACAGCTAATTCTGGGTTTTTAATTTTTATTTCAATTAATTATTAAAACAGACAAAAGGATTTTTACCCTACTTTTTTATTTAAGGTTTAACCAATACATATTCTCATGGTATCTATTATAGATAGGATGTGTAAAGCTAAGAGGCAGATAGTTTGAATGGTATTCCTAAATATCATTATCGCTCAATTTTTAAGAATTACATTTAGTAAGACTAGAATAGTTAAAAAAATGAATTTCCTTTTTTATGATTAAATAATCTTTAGATTTGAACTAAAAATTGTAAAAATTCATGAGTAAGCAACCCAAATCTGTTTGCGAAGAAAAAGCATATGAATCGATTTTTAATGCCCATTCTGAAACTTTACGAAACTTTATATATTATAAATGTGGCAATATAGAACAAGCCGAAGATATTGTTCAGGAAACATTTGCAAAACTTTGGCGTAATTGTGCAAAAGTCATTTTTGAAAAAGCAAAGTCATATTTATATACGGTAGCGAGAAATATTTTTTTAAATGAAGCTGCGCATAAAAAAGTAGTCATACAACATCAAGTACATTTGGTATCCGATCGTACAAATGAAACCCCTGAGTTTTTACTTGAAGAAAAGGAGTTTATGCTGAAGCTAAAAAAAGCAATCGCCGACTTACCCGAAAAACAAAGAGAGGTTTTTTTGCTGAGTAGGATAGACAAGAAAAAATATTATGAGATATCGGATATTGTGGGAATATCTGTGAAAGCCGTAGAGAAACGAATGAGCCAGGCTCTAATAATGTTGAGAGAACGCATAGGAGATATTTAAGTAGGGTAAAAAAAGAGATAATTGTTTTAATATTAGAAAAAACTTAAAGATGGAAGAAAATTTCTTAAACGATACCTTTTTAGCACGTTGGGTTTCAGGTGATCTGTCTGCCAGTGAGCTAGAGGCGTTTAAAAAATCCCGTGATTATCATAAGTTTAAAAAGATTAATGAAGGAGCTCAAAAACTAAAAATACCAGAATATAATAAACAAGCTGGTTTTAGTAAGTTGCAGCAGTACTTAGAGCAGGAAAAACATAGTAAGAAGAGAGGAAAACGTATTTCTGCTTTGGTATATGGTGCAGCAGCAGTTCTGATAATAGCTTTTGGTTTGTTCTACTTCTTAAATTTACAGTCTCATTATCAAACAGGGTTTGGTGAGCAATTAGCTCTAGTACTCCCAGATAATTCTAAGGTGCACCTTAATGCGAATTCTCAAATAGATTTTAATCCAAAAGGATGGAACGCCAAAAAAGAGGTGGAACTTAAGGGAGAAGCTTTTTTTGATGTAGAAAAAGGAGACGCTTTTAAAGTGCTTACAAAGATGGGAGAGGTTGAGGTTTTAGGTACAGAATTTAATGTTATTACAGGGCAAAATTTCTTCGAAGTCCAATGTTACCAAGGCCGTGTAAAAGTTAATAGCCTTAAAACGGAAGAGGAGGCTATACTTATTGCAGGAGAGGCGTTTAGAAGGGTGAATGGTGTTATAGAGAAGTGGACTTTTACCAATAAAAAATCGTCGTGGTTATATGGGGAAAGTACTTTTAGAAACACACCGTTATCTCAAGTCATAATAGCTTTAGAAAATCAGTTTAATGTTACTTTCATTACAACTAAAATAAATACCAAAGAAAAGTTTACAGGTGTGTTTACTCATAAAAATTTAAAGTTGGCCTTAAAAACAGTTTTCGAGACTATGAATATTACATATACCATTAAAGACGAAAACAAAATAATTCTCGTTAATAAAGACTCTAAAAATAAGATATAAGTGGAGTTAAAGGTCGATTCTTAATTTAAGTAATATGGTTATTTAGCAGTAAATGAAATTCATATTAACTGTATTTATTATTATGAGTTCGTTACAAATGATGTCACAAAAAAAGGGCTCATTTGTTTACAACCGTACACCTTTAAATGATGTGATTATTGAACTTGAAAAAGAGTTTGATATTAAATTGTCTTTTAATTCGGAATTAATTGAAAATCAGTTTGTAACTTTTCAGAGTGAAGATGCCCTATTGGAAAGTGTATTAAATGCCATAGAGGGGCAAACAAATATCGAGTTTTTTAAAGTATCGGAACGGTATTATATTCTAAAACATCAAGCCACAATAGACTTAACAACGACCCAAAAACTTAATGAAGTGGTTGTTAATGAGTATCTTACTTCGGGAGTTTATAAAGAAACAGATGGTTCTTTTGTAATATCACCAATTAACCTAGGAATTTTGCCAGGGTTAACAGAGCCAGATGTGCTACAGAGCTTACAGTTGTTTCCTGGAATTCAAAGTCCTTCGGAAACAGCATCAGGGTTATATGTGAGAGGAGGAACCCCCGATCAAAACTTGATTCTTTGGGATGGTATTAAAATGTACCATTCGGGTCATTTTTTCGATATGATTTCTGCCTTTAATCCATACATAACAGAAGAGGTTAATTTTTATACAGGAGGTACAAAAGCAAAATATGGAAGTAGAATATCTAGCGTTATAGACATTACATCATTTAATAAAATCCCCGAAAAAATAGAGGGAGGTGCAGGTTTTAATATGTTGCATGCAGATTTCTATATTAAAGTCCCTGTAAATAGAAAAATAGCCATAATAGGATCTGTAAGACGATCATTTACAGATGCTTTTAAATCGATTACATTTAACAATATATCTAAAAGAATTTTTCAAAACACAAAAATTTCTGATGGCAAGAAAATTTTTCAAGGGAGAGGAATTGATTTTCTAACCGAGCGTTTTTATTTTATTGACCACACTATAAAAACCATTATAAAACCAGATGATAATAATAAAATTACTTTTAGTAACATATATAACAGAAACGAATTAGATAATGAGTTTTCAGGACAATTCGATCAATCTATAAGTGATAACATAGATATAAATAATAGGGGTTCTAGTGTTCTGTGGAACCATAATTACAACCGTACTTTTTCTCATGCTTTTCAAGCGTATTACTCTAATTTTGATTTAGATTATAGCGGATTGTCTTACAATGAAAATGAAGAAGTGACTTTATATGAAACGATAAAAAGAAATATGGTTCATGATTTTGGAATGTCATTCGATACAAATTGGAAGATTAATAAAAAAAGTAAACTAGGACTTGGCTATCAATTGTCATCAAATAAAATCCATTATCAATTAGAATATGGAAATCAAGTAAAAAATAATGTATTTGAAGTAGAGACTTTTATAGATAAACATTCTAACAATAGTCATGCATTTTATTCAGACTATGCATATAAAAACAGTAATAAGTTAACTATAAATGTTGGGTTGAGGGCTAATTATATATCTACTTTCAAGAAATTCTTTTTTGAGCCCAGATTACATTTAAATACTCAAATAACGCCTTGCTTAAAATTTAAATCTTCAGTAGAACAATTGCATCAGGAGGTTAGTCAAATAGTAGAATTTGAAACAAAGGATTTTGGTTTGGAAAACCAAATATGGGTTTTAGCAGATGGTGTAAACATTCCGATATTAAAAAGTTTTCAGTTAACAGGTGGTTTTTTATTTAATAAGGATGGGTGGCATATAGGTATCGATGGCTACATTAAAAAAGTAAACGGGATAACCTCATTAACCAGAGGGTTCGATAATAATGAAGAAAATAAGAATTTTTTTCAAGGAAAAAGTGATGTGTTAGGATTAGATATCTTAATAAAAAAGAAAATTGATAACTACAGAACGTGGTTGAGTTATTCCCTTATCAATAATCGATTTACTTTTAAAGAGGTTAATGAAGGCTATCCTTTTCCTGGGAATTTTGATATAAAACACCATTTTACCTGGGCTCATTCATATTCGTGGAATAATTTTAATGTTTCTTTGGGCTGGAATATAAGAACGGGGCGACCATATACTAGAGCATTGAATGTGGTTAAGGCAGAAAATGATTTTGGCACGAAGTACACCAAAATAAACAGTAACCGATTGCCTTTTTACAACCGATTGGATGTATCAGCTTTTTATAAATTCAATCTCTCCTCGGTAAAAAATAAATGGAATGCTAAAATAGGATTGTCCATATTAAATGTTACTAATACCAATAATCTTTTAAAAAGAACGTATAGAGAATTTGATTTTGTTGATCAAGGTTCAACAAATACGGTATTTCAGGAAATTGATAAATTCTCATTAGGAATTACTCCAAACCTTTCATTTAGAGTGAAGTTTTAATGACTAAGGTTTCTTATGAAGCAAACGGGTAAGCTTGATGGAAAGATCGGTTAAAATAATTTTAGAATTGCCATTACGTTCAATATGGTAAATAGCATCTTGAAGCTCGTTGCTAATTTCTAATACATTATTGCCGTGGATAAAAGGCGCAAAGTTTTCTAGTTTAAATTTTGGTGCTTTAGGCTCCATGTAAACCAAATCTGTAGCATTATAATTTAACAGCAATGCCTGTCTAAAAAAATCTAAGCAGAAATGTAAAAATTGTTTTTGTGTTTCACGTCCAGTTTTGGCTATATCTTCACTCCAGGAAATAAGATCGTGTATAGCAGCTTTATTGCCTTTCGCTTTAAAGGCGCTCCGAATCCAGAAAATAAACCATTCTTCAAATTGTAAATCTTCAGAATCTTGATATACTAAGTCGCAAGCTTTATTATAATTGCCGTTAGATTGATGTGCTACTTTAGTAGCGACAGCTATATCTAGGTCATAGTTTTTAACCAAAGCGTCTTTTATAACATCCTCGGCTAAAGGCGGAAAATGTAGAATTTGGCAGCGTGATCTTATGGTGTTAATTATTTGTTCTTCATCTTCGGCGATAAGAATAAAAATGGTTTTGTTTGGAGGCTCTTCAATAAGTTTTAAAAGTTTGTTGGCGCAGGCAATATTCATCTTTTCGGCCATCCAGATGAGCATGACTTTATAGCCGCCTTCGTAAGATTTTAAGGTTAAAGATTTTACAATTTCATGCGCTTCATCCACACCTATTTGTCCTTGTTTGTTGTCAACACCAAGTAATTTATACCAATCAAAAAGGTTTCCATAGGGCTGTTCTTTTAACAATTGGCGCCACTCTTCAAGATACAGACTAGAAACTGGGTGGCTTTTTGCTTTGTTGCTGGTCGTTACGGGAAAAGCAAAATGTAAATCGGGATGCGATATGTTTTTAAACTTTAAGTTACAAGCTTCATTTCCTGTAGTGTTCTCTCCTTCAGTATTCGAACATAGAATATATTGAGCGTAAGCTAATGCCATGGGCAAAGTGCCGCAGCCTTCATTTCCAACAAATAATTGTGCATGCGGAATTCTACCATTATCAACACTTTGCGTTAAATGATTTTTAATATGATTCTGACCTAAAACCTCCTCAAAAAGCATAAAACAAACCTACACATTTTTTATTAGATGTTAAAGGACTCAAACGATTAGTAAAGCAGATAACTTAGCTATTTTTAAAAACGAATTTATCACAGTATGAATACTTCTTGGTTTTTAACATTATCTTGTAATAAACACAAAATAAATCGACTTATTTTTATACATCAAATAAATGCATATCAATTAAAATGACTCAAAACGCTATTCTTTTTATTCCAGATATTTCAGGGTTTACAGAGTTTGTGCACCATACAGATATTACCCATAGCAGACATATCGTTTCTGAGTTATTAGAATTACTGATTGATACCAATACAATGAATTTGGAATTAGCAGAAATTGAAGGTGATGCCCTGTTTATGTATAAACTTGAGGATTCTGTTGATGTTTTGACTATTAAAAAACAAATTGAAACCATGTATTTGGCGTTCCATGCACATCTTAAACGTTATGAATACCAGCGTATTTGTCATTGTGGTGCTTGTTCCTCTGCCTACAATTTAAAAATTAAGTTTGTTGTACATTATGGTGAAATAGAATTCATAAAAATTAAAGACTCTAAAAAGCCCTACGGAAGCCCAGTGATACAAATACACCGCCTGCTTAAAAATAGTGTGCCTCTAGAAGAATATGCTATTTTTACTGAAAATGTAACAGCTATAAATGAAACGAATAAATTAATTGCTGAATATGATTTTGGAACGATCACTTTCGCCTACAATCCATTATCTCATTTAAAAGAAAAGCTGCCAGAAATTAAACCTGTTCCAGATAACGTCCCTAAACACAAACTATTTGATGAAACCCAATTAGTAAAATTGCCTGTATTAGAGCTTTATGAAGTGATTAGTAATTTTGATTATAGACTGCTATGGACTAAGGGTGTCGATAAACTAGAATATGATAAAAATAAGGTAAATCGTGCTGGCCAAAAACATAAGTGTTTAATAAATAAAAATGAAAAGGTAGAACAAACCACCGTTAAAAAACCTGTGAACAAAAACCAATTAGTCTATGGGGAGTCTACAACCAATGTGCCTTTTACAAAGCGGATGAGCAGTTATTTTATTTTGGAAGAAACAGAAAAAGGTTATACTAAACTACGAACAGAGGTTTTTGTAGATTTTAAACCTTTAGGAATTCTTATGAAACCTTTAATGAAAAAGAATATAAAAAAAGCTTTTTTAGAAAATATTAGAACACTAATCCTACTTATAGACTCTGGGTTTTCGACGAAAAAGTAAAGAAACAATCGTTTTATCAATAATCTTCACAAGCTATATCGTTTTCGTTAAAAAACAGGTTTTATAGCTGTTTTTAATTAGTTACATTTGTGTGTCAATTAGTTAAAACAAGATACAAATAAATATAAATGAAACATTCATAGCTAAGTTTCTAGTAGTCTGGAAAATAAATAATGAATGTTGTTTCACAATCTAAAAAATAATAAAAACGAACCCATGAAAACGCTCAACGATTTTAATTTTGAAAATAAAAAAGCATTAATTCGCGTGGACTTTAATGTGCCTTTAAATGAAAAATTTGAAGTAACAGATGCTACAAGAATCATCTCTGCAAAACCAACTATTATTAAAATTTTAGAAGATGGCGGAAGCTGTATTTTAATGTCTCATTTAGGAAGGCCAAAAGGATTTCAAGAGGAATTTTCATTAGGTCATATCGCAGCAAAAGTTGAAGATGTTTTAGGTGTTGAAGTTAAGTTTGTAAAAGATTGTATAGGAGAAGATGTTGAAACCGCAGCTGCAAGTCTAGAGCCAGGACAGGTTTTATTATTGGAAAACTTACGTTATTATAAAGAGGAAACTGCTGGCGATAAAGGTTTTGCAGAAAAACTTTCTAAATTAGGTGATATTTATGTAAATGATGCTTTTGGTACGGCACATAGGGCACATGCATCTACAACTATTGTCGCCGAATTTTTTCCAGAAAACAAATGTTTTGGAAGCTTATTGGCCCAGGAAATAGAGAGTATTGAAAAGGTGATGAAAACTGGAGAAAAACCAGTTCTAGCTATACTGGGAGGGGCTAAGGTGTCATCTAAAATTACAATTATAGAAAACATTTTAGATAAAGTAGATCATTTAATAATTGGTGGTGGTATGTCGTTTACTTTTATTAAAGCGCAAGGAGGAAAAATAGGTAACTCTATTTGCGAAGATGATAAAATGCCATTAGCTTTAAATATCTTAAAACAAGCAAAAGAGAAAAATGTACAAGTACATATTCCTGTAGATGTAATTGCTGCCGATGATTTTAGCAATGATGCCAATACTCAAACTTTGGATATAAACAACATTCCAGATGGCTGGGAAGGTGTAGATGCAGGGCCTAAATCGAGAGCGCAATTCCACGATATCGTTATGCAATCCAAAACAATACTTTGGAATGGCCCCTTGGGCGTTTTCGAAATGGAAAGTTTTGCTGGAGGTACTATAGAATTAGGAAACTCTATTGCTGAAGCTACTAAAAATGGCACTTTTTCATTAGTTGGAGGAGGTGATTCTGTAGCTGCTGTAAAACAATTCGGGTTCGAAAAGAAAGTGAGTTATGTGAGTACAGGTGGCGGTGCCATGCTTGAAAGCCTAGAAGGTAAAACATTGCCAGGAATAGCTGCTATTTTAGAATAATTAGCATCCACCAGACCATCGTATTATAGTAAAATCGCCTAGTACGGTAATTGTAAAATCGCAACCAACATCGTCTCTTTCAACAACGATTGTTGGTTGCGGTTTTTCATAATACATTACATCAAATTCTTTATAACTAGGGCAAAAAATAGTACCTAAGGTAAATGCTTGCAGAATGTTTAGTTTGTTAGGAAGACTTAGGTCTTCGGTACCGCCACCCTCTCCATTCCAAAAGGTGTAAGTAACACCGCTTTTATAAGATCTCTGCCCAGATTTTATACAAATTAGGCTATCACCACTATCGTTTTCACAATTTTCATATGTCTCGTATGCTATAGTTTGAGTTTCTGTAAAAAGCCTGTCTAGATAAAGTGTTAAACTTGTGTCTGTAGATATATTTGGAGGTTGAGTACGAGATAAATAACCAGCAAAAACATAACCAGTTAGGTTTTTGTAATTTACTTCAATCCAATTATCGGTATACTCAAAACCAGGAAATTCAATAACAGTATATGTTTCGGTAGTTTCAGAAACGAAAGTTACTTGATCGCCGTAAGGAATTATGGTTAGTTTTTCGGCAGTTTTATTGTGAGCACTTCTTAAACTGAGGCCACTTTTAGCCCAAACATAATACGAAGTATTATTATACTCTTGAGCGAATAAAAACGCTGCATTAAACAAACAAATAAAAACGAGTACCAGATACCTCATAATTAATTCAAATTTTGAAGTAAAGGTATGTTTTAAGCTGAGATAATTTCAGTATTCAATAAAAAAATGCGATTTTAGCGATTATATCGTTTTAATAATGACTGAATAGATTTTATGACATTTCGATTTTTTATATCTGTATTACTTCTTAATGCTGGAATTGGATTTTCTCAAGGGCAGGAGACGATTCCATCTAAAAATCAACAAGCTAAAGACTCTTTAATTGATGGAGAATCTCAAATAGTAAAACCTATAAAAGCAGCAGTAGTAGTAGATAGTACTTCGGTAAAAAACCTTAAAGACGATGAACTTGCCGCTAGATTAGATGAAAAATGGTTTGAAGAATTGTATAGTCATAGCTTGTTTGATACCATATATAAGTCTGTTGCCGAGCTGTCTTTCGAAGCTGTTGATTACCCAGAACTTCCTACAGATACTCTTAAAGCGCGTTTAAAAGAATTAGATGCTAAAACGCCTTTTAATGTGGAATATAATCCAGCGTTGGAAAGTGTTATTAAATCTTACTTAAAGCATAGAAGAAAGCACATTCAGAAGCTAATAACGTTAAGCGCTTTTTATTTTCCTATGTTCGAGCGTGAGCTCGATAATCATGATATACCTTTAGAAGTGAAATATTTAGCGATTGTAGAGTCTGCCCTAAAGCCTAGAGCTAAATCTAGAGTAGGTGCTACAGGCTTGTGGCAGTTTATGTTTAGTACAGGCAAAATGTATGGGTTAGATGTAAGTAGTTATGTTGATGAGCGTAGCGACCCTATTAAATCTACCGAAGCAGCAGCTAAATATTTATCGAAGCTATATGAGATTTTTGGTGACTGGGATTTAGCCTTAGCGGCATATAATTCGGGGCCAGGAAATGTTACCAAAGCGATTAGGCGTTCAGGAGGCTACCAGAATTATTGGAACATAAGACATAATTTGCCACGTGAAACCGCGGGATATTTACCAGCTTTTTTAGCTAATATGTATATTTTCGAATATGCTGAAAAACATGGTTTTAAAAAGTTTAGACCAGAAGTAGCATATTTTGAGACTGATACCGTTAGAGTAAAACATATGATTACTCTAGATCAGGTTTCAGAAGTCACTGGAACCCCTATTGAAAAGCTCCAGTTTTTAAACCCATCTTATAAATTGGATATCATTCCTATTATTAAAGGTGAAAATTATGTTTTAAGATTACCTATTGATGTTGTAGGGAACTTTGTTAATAATGAAGAAAAGATCTATGCTTTTGCCAAAGCAGAATTTGATAAACGCGAAAAACCTTTGCCCCAGTTTTTTAATGCAACAGACAGGATACGATATAAAGTAAGATCTGGGGATTATTTAGGTAAAATTGCCCGAAGATATGGAGTTAGGGTAAGCCAGATAAAAAGATGGAATGGCTTAAGGAGTAATAACTTAAAAATAGGACAACGTTTAACGGTTTACCCTAGAAAGCCCTATGTTGAACCGCCAAAAGCTGTAAAAAAGCCAACAGTAGTAAAGCCTCTTACAGGTGATGTTATTACCTATATTGTTGAAAATGGAGATTCTCTATGGAGTATTTCACAAAAATTTCCTGGAGTTTCTGTTCAAAATATTAAAGATTGGAACGGTATTAGTGGTAATAAATTAAAACCAGGAATGAAACTTAAAATATCTAAAGGTTAAATTCCAAAAACCAAGACATTATTATGAAATGAGCCATGATAAATAAGTTGATACCAACCGAAATGATTATTGGCGAAATCGAAGATTCATCTGCTCATTATTTTTAAATAATGAACAGATGAATAATTACATTTAACTTATAAAAATAATAAAACCCAATCAGATGAAACATATTCTTTTCTTAGTATCCTTATTATTTGTTTTTTCTTGTGGAGATAAAAAAAAGTCTTCAAGCGAAAAATTTCTTTTAGATTCTTCAGGTAGCATTAACAATGTTTCTGTTGTTGTTGATAATGAATTATGGAACGGCAATGTTGGAGAAGCGATAAGAAATGTACTTGCTAAGCCAATTTATGGTTTGCCACAGGATGAACCTACATTTACTATTAGTCAAATACCTCCAGCCGTTTTTTCTGGTTTTGTAACAAAGAACCGAACTGTTTTAAAAGTAGAAATGAATAAAGAGGCAAACATTAAGTTTTTAAAAGATGTTTATGCAAAGCCTCAACACGTAATAGCAGTTTTTGGAAAAACAAAACAAGATATTATTGATTTAGTTACCAATAATGAGACGAAAATAATTGAAACTTTTAGAAATGCGGAAATTGTAGAAAGACAACGTCAAATGGCAAAATCGCCTCATAATTTCAAATCTATTCAAGAAAAACTGGGAGTAAATATTAAGTTTCAGTCTGTGTACAGAATTGCCAAACAGACAGACAACTTTTTTTGGATTCGAAAAGATATTACAACAGGTACGACTAATTTAATGATTTATGAATTGCCTTTTAATGCCATTAAAAGAAATGATAGTGTGGTGAATCAAATAATCAAAATTAGAGATTCTATTGGGAAAGCTCATATTGAAGGTCCAGTAGAAGGCTCGTATTTGACTACCGAAAATGCCTATGCCCCTTTTCATGGGGAAACGGTTTTAGATAACAAACCAACTCTGGAAACAAAGGGTATTTGGGATATAAAAAATGCTTTTATGGCAGGACCGTTTATTAACTATGCTATCGAAGACAAAATTAACAAAAGATGGGTGGTTGTTGAAGGTTTTGCATTCGCACCCTCTGTAGAGAAGCGTAATTATATGCTGGAGTTGGAAGCGATTATTAAATCTATTAGACTGGACTAAATAAGCAGATGATTTTTCAAATAAAAAAGACCCTGTTATGGGTCTTTTTTATTTGAAAATGAGTAATTACTCTTTTTTATCTTCTTTCAATTCTTCTTCTTCTTTACTAGCATCTTTAAACTCTTTAATACCACTGCCTAACCCACGCATTAATTCTGGTATTTTTTTTCCTCCAAACAATAGCAAAACAGCAAGAACTATTAATGCTATTTGCCAAGGTCCAATTGCTAATGGTAACATATATATGCTCATAATAATAATTTTATGTTACAAAGTTAATAATTAATGTTTAATAATATCGTTTTAAGCATAACTTTAGTATGAAGACAAATAGATATTTCGATAATTTTTAATTGTTTTCTGAATTAAAATTATTAAATAATAATTTGAAATTGGTAGTAACTATAATTTATTAAAAGTTTTATAGTTAGGTACCTTGCTTGTGATGCAAGTAGCATCTGAATAATTATAATTTATGGGAAATGATATTAGTTTGTATTTCTATTTGTCAATTAGTTAAAATCAAGTCTTTGTTCTTGGTTCTAAAAGCAAAGTGGTCTTATGTCTTTAGTCGGACAATTAATGAATAATTTTATTTAATTTTGTTCTAAATGGAAGAAAAGAGAAAACCTAAAAAAATAAAACGGAAATTATTAGATAAGTACCGATTGGTTATACTTAATGAGAATACGTTTGAAGAGCGTTTGTCGTTCAAGTTGACCCGATTAAATGTTTTTGTTCTAGGCTCTTTAATAGCAGTCTTTTTAATATCTTTCACCTATATATTGATAGCCTATACACCACTTAGGGAATATATTCCCGGGTATTCGTCAACAGCTTTAAAAAAGCAAGCTACAGAATTAAATTATAAAACAGATTCTTTGCAGCGGGTTATCGCTATGAACGAACTTTATTATAGTTCAATAAAAAAGGTCTTGAAAGGTGATGTGAGCCCGAGTGATTTTAATAAAGATTCCATTATCGAAGCTGTTAGGACTGAGGCTAGTGAAGTTGATTTTGCTCCTATAGTAGAAGACTCCATTTTAAGAGAGAAAGTAGATAAGGAAGACAAATACAACCTGTTTGATTCTGCGATATCTTCAACCAATTTTGTATTATTTCCACCAGCAAATGGTACAATAAGCGAACCTTACAATTTAAAAGAAAAGCATTATGCTGTCGACATTGTATTAGCTAAAGACACTCCTATAAAAGCAACAGCAGACGGTATTGTAATTTTTGCAGAATGGACAGTCAACACAGGATATGTTATCATTATAGAACATAGTTATGGGCTAATCTCTGTTTATAAACACAATTCGGCACTAACAAAAATACAAGGTGATTTGGTAAAATCAGGAGAGGTTATCGCTACCGCAGGAAACACAGGTGAATTGTCAACAGGACCTCATTTGCATTTCGAACTCTGGAATGATGGCTACCCGATTAATCCAACAAATTTTATAGATTTTAAATAATAGATGATATCATTAAAATCGGCTCTTGCAAAACCATTTGCAAAGCGTATTTATAAAAACATTCAAAAGTGGGCATTAAACCCTGTTGAAACTCAGGAAAAAGTATTTCAAAATTTAATATCTTCTGCTAAAAGCACTGTGTTTGGTAAAGATCATGATTTTGTAAATATAAATTGTTACGATGATTTTGTTAAAAGAGTTCCTATTCGAGATTACGAGGCGCTTAAACCCTATGTAGAAAAAGTAGTCGCTGGCGGACACAATATCCTTTGGAAAGGAAAGCCAATTTATTTTGCAAAAACATCTGGAACAACTTCGGGGTCTAAATACATTCCTATTACCAAAGAAAGCATGCCTGCACATGTTGAGGCTGCTAGGAATGCTATTTTAATGTATATTCATGAAACTGGAAATAGTAAGTTTGTAGATGGAAAAATGATCTTTCTTCAGGGAAGCCCCATTCTAAAAGAGCAAAATGGGATCCAATTAGGTCGGCTTTCAGGTATTGTAGCACATTATGTCCCTAAATACCTTCAGAAAAATAGATTGCCTTCATGGGAAACTAATTGTATTGAAGACTGGGAGACAAAAGTAGATGCTATTGTTGAAGAAACATTGCCTGAGAATATGACCATAATCTCAGGTATTCCTTCTTGGGTTCAAATGTATTTTGAAAAGCTTCAGCAAAAAACAGGTGAAAAAATAGGAGATATTTTTAAAAACTTCAATCTGTTCATTTTTGGTGGCGTTAATTATGAGCCCTATAGAGCCAAGTTTGAAAGTTTAATAGGGAGAAGAGTCGATAGCATAGAGTTGTATCCTGCCAGTGAAGGTTTTTTCGCATTTCAAGATGTTCAAAACAAAAAAGGGATGCTACTTCAATTAAATTCTGGAATCTTTTATGAGTTTGTTAAAACAGAATCATTCTTTGACGAAAACCCCAAAAGAATTACAGTTAAGGATGTTGAAATTGGTGTGAACTACGTCATGATTATTTCTACAAATGCAGGTCTTTGGTCGTATAATATAGGAGACACGGTACAGTTTACTTCAACACAACCTTATAGGGTTATTGTTTCTGGTAGGATAAAACATTTTATTTCTGCATTTGGTGAGCACGTTATAGGAAAAGAAGTAGAACAAGCCATGCAAGAAGCTCTTTTAAACTCCAATGTTAGTGTGTCTGAGTTTACGGTAGCACCACAAATAAACCCAAAGGAAGGACTGCCATACCATGAATGGTTTATAGAATTTGAAAAAGAACCAGAAGATATTTTGGGCTTAGCAGAAAAAATCGATGAATCGCTTCAAAAACAAAATTCGTATTATTTCGATTTAATAGAGGGGAAAGTATTGCAAACACTTAAAATAACTAAGGTTGAAAAAGGTGGTTTTCAGAACTATATGAAATCTATCGGGAAACTAGGAGGCCAAAATAAATTACCAAGGTTATCGAATGACAGGAAAATAGTTGAGGGGTTTTCTCATAAGAGTTCAACCAAATAATACTATCTTTGGGGCGAGTAAATAAAGACAATGAGTAATAATAAAAAACATCATTCCAGAACAAGAGCTCAAGAAAGCTCAAATGCCATCGAGAGGATGTATATTACCATGCGTCATTTATTCAATAGAGGGTTTTATAAACCCATGGGGGTTTCGGGTGAAACCTTAAGGCAGGCACTGTTGCTTCTGCGCCCAGAAATATATGGTTCCGTTGGAGAGGAGAAAGCTGAATTAGAAGGGTTGCTTTATGTCATAGATAGGCTTCCTGCTGGTATTGAAGAATGTACATTTATTAATTTAACAAGTGATGAAGGCTACGGAAATTCGCATTTTAAAGCTATAATTCCAGAAAAAAGACGGCGGAATTGTTATAGGATAGATGCCGAACAAATGAATATTGAGATTACTCGGGGACGTTCTGAAATCTACGATATTTTAACACATCTCACATTTCTTTTTATTGAATCTCACAAAATAAGTAATCGGGTTTTAATTGATGAGCAAGGGTCGACAACTAGAGATTGGATAAAGCTTGAAAAAGCAGTTTTTTCAAAAAAGAAACTCACACAAGACGAACGCGAAGTAGCAATCACTCATATCGCGAATATTTTAGGTAGAACATTTAATGAATTAATATCTCTTTATGATGAATTTGCCACGTCTTCACAGCCAGAAAGATTGCTACATATTGTATATTGGTTAGGTAAATTAGCTATAGAAGAACAAGTACATAATAATAAAAGAACCGTAACATTTAGCCCTGTATTAAGAGAGCGCATCGGGCATCATATTCATGGTGAAATTTGGGCTGATACTATAAAAGAGATCTTGTTCAAGAATAATTTGTTGGAAAGACCTATACATATAATAAGTGCTAATATGCATAGTGTTATGAATACGCTTTTTGCATCAAGTGCCTTAAAATCGACAAAGCCTAAAAGGGATGTTTTTGAAGTGTACGAGGAGCTCAGCAAGAAGGAAAATAAAAGCTCTCGAAATAAGGTAAGCAAGGAGGCGTTATTGTATGGAATGATATATATTGAAGATACATCTGGAGCCAATATCGATGTTCAAGTTTTTGATACAAGTAAAATAGATATTTCTAAAGTAGGTATTAAAGTCAGTGAAACATTATTAAAACAAGAAAAACCTGTTATATTAGTTATGGATTATGCTTTTGGAGAACAAGCGTATGAAACCATAGATGAGCTATTGAAACCATATAAAAATAAAGGAAAAAACATACATTTAAATGTAGAATCGGTTTCAATAATGGGTAAAGCAGGGATTTTAGAAGGTGGTAAGGGTGATATTATGATCCCTTCAGCACATATTTTTGAAGGAACAGCTGATAATTACCCTTTTGCAAATGAACTTAAAAAGGAAGATCTGGAAGGGCAAGGTGTTGATGTTTATGAAGGGACCATGATTACTGTTTTAGGTACGTCATTACAAAACAAGGATATTTTGAAGTTCTTTTACAACTCCACCTGGCAAGTAATTGGGTTAGAAATGGAAGGAGCCCATTATCAAAAGGCGATTCAGGCAGCTTCAAAAGTTAGGGGCAGTATTAGTTCTGATGTAAAAGTGAGGTATGCTTATTATGCGAGTGACAATCCTTTAGAGACTGGAGCAACATTGGCTTCGGGAGGTTTAGGGACTTCTGGGGTAAGACCGACATATTTAATAACAAAAAAGATATTAGAACAAATACTTAATTAACAGATATAATTATGAGTAAAGATTTGCCACAGCCACAGCAATCTGAAGAAGTAGATTTAGGGCAGCTTTTTAAATTGATAGGAAATGCGTTTAGCAATTTTTTCCATTTTATTGGGAGTATTTTTAACAAACTTTTTTTAGCATTTGTCTGGTTAGTGTTTTTTGTAAAGAAGCATATTTTAAAACTAGCAATTGCTGGTATAGTTGGGATTGTTTTGGGGATAGTTTTAGAAAAAACATCTGAGCCTGTTTATAAATCTTATATTACATTAAAGCAGAACTATGATACTGGGGAAAATTTATATAATACGATTGGTTACTACAAGGATCTGGTAAAACAGATGGATACAGGGACTTTAGAAAAGGTGTTGGGGGTAGCGACTGAAGAGGCGAAATCTATTTTGGATTTTGGAATAGAGCCATTGATTAGTGAAAATGAAAAACTTACAGAATATGATGAGTATCTTCAAACATTGGATACTGCCGTTGCAAGAACGGTAGATTATAAAACCTTTCTAAAAAATGTGAAAGATTACAGTCATCAATATCAACAAATCACTATAAAAGCCAAAGAAAGAAAAAATTTTAAGACTGTATTTCGTAAGATTATTGAAAACATTGAATCAAATGTATATTTTAAACGAGAACAAGAAAAGGACTTAAGAGAATTAAAAGAACAGGTTTCTGCTATATCTAAATCATTAATTAAATCGGATACCTTATTAGCGGTTTACCAAAGAGCGATCGTCAAATCGGCAGAAAACAATAGTGATTCTCCTGCTCAAATCACGATAGCAGCTAATAGAGGAAATATGAACTCGTCCAAAGAATTTGAGCTTTACAAAAAGGATTTGGAGTTAAGACAAGAATTGGTTGAAATAGAGAGAGAAATAGCTGACAAGGAGCATATCATAGAAATTACATCTAGTAAACAAGATAGCGGAACCATAGATAATAAAAAGGAGCTTTTCGACATTAAAATGGGTTCTAAGCGATATTATGCAATAATTTTAACTGGACTTACTTTTGCCGTATTACTTAGTTTAAGATTTGTTAGATTTTTAGAGCAATATAAAGACAAAATATAAATGAATATTTTAATAACTGGAGGTGCTGGTTTTATAGGATCTAACTTTATTATCTATATGGTTAGATACAGGAACTTTTAACTCACTTATGCAGGCTTCTCAATTTGTTCAAGTCATAGAAGAAAGACAAGGATTAAAAATAGGGTGTATTGAAGAAATTGCATATAAAATGGGGTATATAATAAACCTCAACTTAACGAATTGGCGCAGCCATTGCTTAAAAGGGGCTATGGTGAATACCTTCAACAACTAGTAGAATATGACCGTTGAAGAAACATATTTAAAGGGGTGTTATATTTTAACACCAAAAGTATTTAAAGATGATAGAGGCTTTTTTTTTGAAAGCTTTAATAAAAAAAGTTTTAAAGCAAAAACAGGAATTACTGTTGATTTTGTACAAGATAATCAATCAAAATCTTCAAGAGGGGTTTTAAGAGGTTTACATTTTCAAATAGGAGAACATGCTCAAGCGAAGCTAGTACAAGTTATAAAAGGGAGAGTCCTTGATGTCTGTATTGATCTTAGAAAAGAATCCCCAACTTTTGGCAAAAGTTTTTCAATTGTATTAGATGATATTGAACATAAACAAGTTTATATTCCTAGAGGATTCGCTCATGGCTTTTTAGTTCTGGAAGACGACACTGTTTTTTCTTATAAATGCGATAATTTTTACGATAAAGAATCGGAGTCAGGTATTTTGTATAATGATAAAGATTTAAATATTAATTGGGGTTTTCCGTTAAATAAACTCATTATTTCAGAAAAAGATAATCAGTTACTCATGTTTAAAGATTTTATAAATGAGTACTAAGGTTTTAGTCACTGGAGCAAATGGGCAATTAGGGAAAACTATTAAAGAGTTATCTTCTGATAATGAGGATGATCTCGATTTTGTTTTTGTGTCAAAAGAAGAATTGGATATTACTGAAGCAAAGGAGCTAAGATTATTTTTTAATAACAATAATTTTGATTACTGTATTAATTGTGCCGCTTATACAAATGTTGATAAGGCAGAGAAAACACCTAAAATAGCTTTTAAAGTAAATGCGGAAGGAGTTAAGAATTTAGCAGAATTATGTAAAGTAACGAAGACTATTTTAATTCATATATCGACAGATTATGTTTTTGATGGTGAAAAAGAAACACCCTATACTATAAAAGATATACCGAATCCCATAAATGAATATGGTAAATCGAAATTGTTAGGTGAACAATTTGTTCAAGAGGTTTTGGATGGTTATTTTATAATTAGAGTCTCTTGGTTATATAGTAAAAAATATGGTAAGAATTTTTATCGAACTATTTTAGAAAAAACTAAAACTGAAAATAAACTTTTTGTCACAGATGCACAAATAGGGTGCCCAACAAATACTGAAAGTTTAGCAAAATATATTGTTAATTTGATAAGGAAAAACATTAACATTTTTGGTCTTTATCATTTTTGTGATAACAAAGTAATGACTTGGTATGATTTCGCAGAACAAATTTTAAAAGAAAAGAAATTAACAAGCCAGATCATGCTGATTAAAAATAGTAATTATTGTACTTTTGCAAAGCGGCCAAAAAACTCAGTTTTATTAAATTCCAATAGCTTAACCTAAAAATATAATCTTCATTAAATCATACTAATAAAATGCAAAAAAAAATAGCTTTAATAACAGGAGTAACTGGTCAAGATGGGGCTTATTTAAGTGAATTTCTGTTAAAGAAGGGATATGACGTTCATGGTATAAAGAGAAGGTCTTCTTTATTTAATACAGATAGAATTGATCATTTATACCAAGACCCACATGTGGATAACCAAAACTTTTTTCTTCATTATGGGGACTTAACAGATAGTACAAATTTAACCAGAATTATTCAGGAAGTACAACCTGATGAAATATATAATCTGGCAGCCATGAGCCATGTGCATGTATCTTTTGAAATGCCTGAATATACAGCTAATGCTGATGGAATTGGAACATTAAGACTTTTAGAAGCTATAAGGCTGTTGGGAATGGAAAAAAAGATAAGAATATATCAGGCTTCAACATCAGAGCTTTATGGAAAAGTACAAGAAGTTCCTCAAACCGAAACTACTCCTTTTTACCCAAGAAGCCCATATGCAGTTGCTAAAATGTATGCTTATTGGATAACGGTAAATTACAGAGAAGCTTATGGTATGTATGCTTGTAATGGTATACTATTTAATCACGAGTCGCCCATAAGGGGAGAAACATTTGTAACTAGGAAAATTACCAGAGCTACTTCTAAAATTGCATTAGGATTACAAGAAAAAATATACCTTGGAAACTTAGATGCTAAAAGAGATTGGGGGCATGCCAAAGATTATATTAGAATGATGTGGATGATACTTCAAGCGGAAGAAGCAGAAGATTGGGTGATTGCAACAGGAAAGACCACTACAGTACGCGATTTTGTTAAAATGTGTTTTGGTCATGTTGGCATTGAACTTGAGTTTAATGGTAATGGAGTTAATGAAAAAGGAATTATTAAATCTTGCAATAACCCAAAATATCAATTGGAAATTGGCAAAGAGGTAATTGCAGTAGATGAAAAATATTTCAGACCTACAGAGGTAGATTTATTAATTGGAGATGCGAGTAAGGCTAAAGAAAAGTTGGGTTGGGTTCCTAAGCATGACTTAACCAGTTTGGTTGAGGATATGATGTCTAGCGATATTATTCTTATGGAAAAGCAACAGTACTTGAAAGAAGGTGGACACAGGATTAAAAATTATTTTGAATAAATTTCATGGATAGAAATTCTAAAATTTATATAGCTGGGCATAGAGGTATGGTCGGATCTTCGATATGGAGAACTTTAGAAATAGCGGGTTACACACGCTTAATTGGAAAGACAAGCAAAGAGGTTGATCTACGTAACCAAGACGCAGTAAATAGTTTTATTTCTTATGAAAAGCCTGATGTTATTATTGATGCTGCAGCTAGAGTAGGAGGTATTTTAGCAAACAATGAGTTTCCGTACCAGTTTTTGATGGAGAATATGCAAATCCAAAACAATTTAATTCAAGCTGCTCATGAGAATAATATAGAGAAGTTTGTGTTTTTGGGGAGTTCTTGTATTTATCCTAAATTGGCACCACAACCACTTAAAGAAGAATATTTATTGACCGATCGCTTAGAACCTACTAATGAATGGTATGCTATAGCAAAAATTTCTGGAGTAAAACTCTGTGAAGCGATTCGTAAGCAATTTGGGAAGGATTTTGTGAGTTTAATGCCAACAAATTTATACGGTCCCTTCGATAATTTTGATTTAAAAACATCCCATGTTCTTCCAGCAATGATCAGAAAGTTTCACGAGGCTAAAGATAACGATCATGCAGATGTGACACTTTGGGGAAGTGGTACTCCTATGCGGGAATTTTTATATGTAGATGACATGGCAAAGGCTGTACTTTTTGCAGTAGAAAATAAATTGCCAGAGCATTTGTATAATGTGGGTATAGGCGTTGACGTTAGCATTAAACAATTGGCAGAAACGATACAAGCAATTGTAGGCCATCAAGGGAATATAGTATGGGATAGTTCTAAACCAGATGGAACTCCCCGCAAATTAATGGATGTCTCCAAAATGAACAACATAGGATGGACCGCACAAGTTGATTTGCAAAACGGTATAAAAACTACTTATGATTGGTTTCTTAAAAATATTAAGAACATTAAAAAGGTGAAAATTTAAGAAAAACAAGCATTTTACATAGAGTAATTTATAGAGCTACATAAATGTCGTTAAAAAGAAAAACAGTTGATGGGGTGCTTTGGAGTGGTTTAGAAAAATTTACCACTTTATTTATTCAATTAATTTCCACTTTAATAATTGCTCGTGTAATATCCCCAGTAGATTTTGGGTTAATTGGTATGTTAGCTGTTTTTATGGCTGTTGCCCAAATTATTTTGGATAGTGGATTTGGACAGGCTTTAATAAGAAAAAAAGATGCGACAAACAGAGATTATTCATCTGTCTTCTATCTAAATATAGTTTTGGGTATAATACTCTATACCATATTTTATTTCTCTTCACCTTTTATAGCTTATTTTTTTAATGAACCTGATCTTGAGTTAATTTCCAAGATAGCATTTATTATCATTCCTATAAATGCTTTAGGTTTAATCCAATTTACGATTTTAAACAAAGATCTCAATTTTAAAAAACTGTCTAAAGTAGCGATATTATCTGCTTTTATTTCAGGTGTACTAGGTGTAACAATAGCTTTTTATTGCATGAATGTTTGGGCTTTAGTGGCACAAAGTATTTTTTTTTATTTTTTAAGAACAGTTTTTTTATGGGTATTTAGTTCTTGGAGGCCAATTCGCAAATTTTCGATAGATTCAATTAAGGAGATGTACTCCTTTTCGTTGAACTTGTTATTAACTGGCTTAATTGGAAGTATTTTTAATAACTTATATAGTGTAGTAATTGGTAAAGTTTACAGTCCTATAGATTTAGGGTATTTTTCCCAGGCAGATAGATTTCAAAAAATTCCTTCTACAAGTATTACAGGAGTCATTCAAAGTGTAACATTTCCTATACTTTCTAAAGTTCAAAATCAAGATCAAAGGTTAAGAAAAGGCTATTTAAAGATTATAGGAGTAGCGTTTTTTATAATAGCACCAATAATGATGTTCTTAATGATTATATCAGAAAGTTTGTTTGATATTTTGCTTACTTCTAAATGGCATACAGCATCGATTTACTTTAAGTATTTTTGCATAATTGGTGCGCTTTATCCATTAAGTAGTATAAATTTAAATATTTTAAATATTAAAGGGAAAGGAAAGCTAATATTAAAACTTGAGATATTTCGAAAATTATTGTTGTGTTTAATCTTAGCTGTAACTTTTCAAATTAGTATGATGGCTTTAATGTATGGTTCTGTTTTGTATTCTATATGTCAACTCATATTAAACTCATATTTTAGTGGGAAACAAATTTCATTGTCTTTAAAACGACAATTGTTAAATTTATCGCCAATAGTCATAGCTGTTTTACCAGCAATAGGAATTACAATTATATTAAATATGTTCAGTAATGACATTCATAAGTTAGTATTGATGTTATTTCAGTTTGTAATTTTTTTTGGAATTTATGTGTATATGTCGAGAAAATTAAAAATAAAATACTTCTATGATTTTATAACAATTTGTAAAGAAAAATTAGAATTAATTAAGCCTATTGTATCTAAATGAAGAAGGTTAGGATTTTATATTATTTCAGAGAAGAAAGCACATATATGCATCAATGGCAACGGATTCATATTTTTGATGAATTGGAGCGACATGGGCATAGTATTGAAGTCTTTAACCCTCTACATTATTCTTCTACAGAAGAGGCTAATGAAAAATTGATTCATTATATAAAAGATAATTGTAAAAATTTTGACTTGTTTTTGAACTGTGTAGGTTCAGAATATATTTACAAAGAAACTATAGAGAATATTTCAAAAATTGGTCTACCAACTGTTCTTTTATGTTTTGATAATTTACATGCCCCTTTTATGCATAAAAAAATAGCCTCGACATTTGATTTGGTTTGGCTAACATCGAAGGAAACAATAGGAATGTTTAAAAACTGGGGATGTAATAAAATTATTTTTCAAACTTATGCAGCTAACCCGTTCAAATTTACTCCTAACTGGAATACCACAATTGAATCTGTAAGTTTTATAGGCACACCTTATGGCAGTAGAATAAACAAATTAAACCAATTGAGTCAAGCTGGGATTAGGTGCAATGTATATGCCGATAGTTTGATAAATAAAAGTCATGAAAGAATTGGATTTAAAGATAATATAACTAGTACAGAAGTTGAAAGATTAACAAAAAACATCGCAAATTCATTAAGATTTAATGTTGGACGTAAAGTGTTTTTGGGAGCTCTATTGAATAAATATCTTTTAAAAAAAGAATCTGTGCTAAATAGAAACGATAATTTGATTGCACATCCAGGAATCACTTTCGAAGAAATGCGAAAAGTGTATTCGAATAGTTCTTTATCATTAAATATTACAGAATTAAGAAATACTTTTGTTCTCAAAAAACCAATTCATAAAATACATCTACGTACATTTGAAATTCCGATGTGCGGAGGTTTAGAGATTACTTCATTTACAGAAGAGATGGCTAGTTATTTTGAAAATGAAAAAGAAATCGTACTATACAAAACCAATGAAGAATTTATTTCTAAGGCAAAATTTTATTTGGATACGAAGAATGAATCTATCAGTTTAAAAATGAAACAAAATGCCAGAAAAAGGGCTGAGTTAGAGCATACTTGGATGAATCGATTTAATAAGGTATTCGAAAAACTTTATTAGAATGTAGTTTATATGAGAAGACAATTTAATATCGTCGATTACCTAGATGTTTGTTATACATCAATTAAAGATAAAAATAAAATACTGAAGAAAATCAGATATTATTCTTTACTACGCTTTAGTATTAGAATTTTCGCAAATGTCTTTGTGCCAATTTACTTTTTACTTACAAAAAACGAAAAGAGACACTGTCTCACTCAAACCAACAAAACTCAGGGACGTATAATTGTTTCGCTAACTTCATTTCCTGTTAGAATTAATAAGTTATGGATTGTTATTGAAAGTTTGTTGAGACAACAAAAGAAGCCAGATATGATCATTTTATGGCTATCCATTGATCAATTTCCTACTCTTCTTACTGTCCCTAAGAATTTGATAAGATACCAAAATAGAGGCCTAACTATTAAATTATGTAAATCCGATTTGCGATCACATAAAAAGTATTATTTCGCTATGAAAAAATTTCCGAGGGATTATATAATTACCGTCGATGATGACGTTATTTACAATTCTAGATTGTTGGAATATTTAATAGATCTTAGTAATAAATACCCAGAAGCTATTTGCTGTAATCATGCTTCAAATATAGTTATGAAAGATAACAAAATTGAGCCTTATGCAAAATGGAAAAATATACTTTTGGAACAATCTCCTAATATGGGAATAATGCCAATAGGGGTTGGAGGAGTTTTATACCCACCTAACGCCTTAAAATCTGATGTTTTTAACATAGAATTATTTAAAAAACATTGTTTTTTAGCGGATGATATTTGGCTTAATACAATGGCAAGATTAAATGGAACTAAAATAGCTAAGACAAATTATTTTTCAAGTTATTTGCCTATAGTTTATTTTAATAATATAACGTTAAGTTCTAAAAATAATGGTGAAGGGCTTAATGATAAGCAGTTAAATGCTATACGGGAACATTATATCAATACCATTGGAATAGATCCTTTTTTTTTAATCTAGAAAAATGATAATATTTAACATAGGGTGGTTTTTATAGCGTTATGATCATCATTTCTATTAAAGTAAAGTAATTAAAATTATTATATGAAAGCAGTTTTTATGGGTTTAGGCTATATTGGTTTACCAACTGCAGCTGTCGCTGCAAGTAAAGGTATTCAAGTTATAGGAGTTGATGTGAACCCAGACGTAGTGAATACAATCAACAAGGGCGAAATTCATATTATTGAGCCTGATTTGGATAAATTAGTGAAAGAAGTTGTAGAAAAAGGGAAGTTAAAAGCAACTTTAAAACCTGAAGAAGCTGATGCTTTTTTCATTGTTGTTCCTACACCATTTAAACAAAACAGAAGAGCAGATATTTCTTATGTAGAATCTGCAACTAGAATGGTAATACCGTATTTAAAGGAGGGAGATTTATTTGTTATTGAATCAACATCTCCAGTGATGACAACTGAAAAAATGGCTGAAATTATCTTTATGGAACGCCCAGAACTTAAAGATAAGATACATATAGCTTATTGTCCAGAACGTGTATTACCTGGAAATGTTCTTTATGAACTGGAAAATAATGATCGGGTAATAGGAGGTATTAATGAAGAATCATCAATTAAAGCAGCCGAGTTTTATAACTATTTTGTTAAAGGAGAATTACATAAAACAAATGCTCGCACAGCCGAAATGTGTAAACTAACAGAAAATTCTTCACGAGATACTCAAATAGCATTTGCAAATGAGCTTTCAATGATTTGTGATAAAGCAGATATTAATGTTTGGGACCTTATTAGTTTAGCTAATAAACATCCCAGGGTTAATATCTTACAACCTGGATGTGGAGTTGGAGGGCATTGTATAGCGGTAGACCCATGGTTTATTGTGTCAGAATTCCCAGAACAAGCTCAGATTATTAAAAGAGTTAGGGAAACAAATGACTATAAATCGGATTGGTGTGCAAATAAAGTTATTGAGTCTTGCAAAGATTTTACAGTTAAAAATTCTAGAGAACCTATTGTAGCTTGTATGGGTTTGGCTTTTAAGCCTAATATTGACGATTTGAGAGAGTCTCCAGCAAAATATATTACTTCTAGAATTATTTCAGAAGCAAGAGCAGATATTTTAATTGTAGAACCAAATATACCTAATCATAAAAGTTTTAATTTGGTAAATTTTAAAGAAGCCTATGATAAAGCAGATATTATCGTTTGGTTAGTGTGCCATAAAGAGTTTTTAACAATACCAATAGATCAAGATAAAGTAGAACTAGATTTTTGCGGAGTAAGAAAATAGATGATGAAAAAAATAATGCTAGTTTTTGGAACAAGGCCCGAAGCCATAAAAATGGCACCTTTGGTCAAAGAATTTAATAATTTTCCAAATAATTTTCAGACGATTGTTTGTGTGACTGGTCAGCATAGAGAAATGTTAGATCAAGTTTTAGATTTATATGATATTAAGCCTGATTATGATTTAAATATCATGAAACCAGGTCAAGATTTGTATGATGTTTCCTCTCGAGTTCTTTTTGGAATGAGAGAGGTTTTAACCAAGGTTAAACCTGATTTTGTTTTAGTGCATGGAGACACCACTACTTCTACATTTTCTGCGTTAGCTGCTTTTTATCAACAAATAGTAGTAGGGCATGTAGAAGCAGGTTTAAGAACAAACAATATATACAGTCCTTGGCCTGAGGAAATGAATCGTTTATTAACTGGACGTATAGCGACATATCATTTTTCCCCTACGTCAGTAAGTAAACAAAATTTAATAAGAGAAGGAGTTCTTGATAAGAAAATTCTTGTAACTGGTAATACAGTTATAGATTCACTATATTGGGTTCTTAATAAGATAAAAAAATATGAAAAATTAAATAATAAAATTGAGGGTTCAATATTAAAATCGGGGTATAATGTTAATGCATTAAAAAATAATAGAAGATTGATATTAATTACAGGACACCGCAGAGAAAATTTTGGAGAAGGATTTGTTAATATTTGTTTAGCAATTAAGGCGTTGGCAAATAAATATCCAAAAGTAGATTTTGTGTATCCAATGCATCTTAATCCCAACGTGAGAGAGCCGATTAATAAAGTTTTTGGTGAAAAGAAAATACCAAATATGATTTTTATAGAGCCATTGGAATATTTATCTTTTGTTTATTTATTAGAGAAGAGCACTTTAGTCTTAACAGATAGTGGAGGTATTCAAGAAGAAGCTCCTGGTTTAGGAAAACCAGTACTAGTTATGAGAAACACAACAGAACGCCCTGAGGCTTTAAAGGCAGGAACTGTTAATTTAGTAGGAACAGATTCAGATAAAATAATCTCGGAAGTGTCAAAACTTTTAGAAGATTCAATGTATTATAACAAAATGAGCAAAGCTACAAACCCATATGGAGACGGCTTAGCTTGTAAAAAGATAGTAGATTTTTTTATAAACAAATAAAATATTCGAGGTGTATCAAGAAAAAAAAAAACTTTTAATACTAACAAATTGTATTTTAGAATATAGGCTACCTGTTTATAATTTACTTGCAGAACAATTTCAAGTTACTGTAGCTCACTATGGTAAAATTGTAAATGAAGAAAAAACAAAATTTAAAGAAGTAATATTAACTCCAAAAACAAGAGGGCCTTTTATTTTTTTTAAAGAAAATATAAAAAAACTGGCAATTCAATATGATGCTGTTATTGCATTGGGTGATTTACATATTTGGCCATTTTGGAGTTTAGGATTTATAAGAAATAGAAGTTTTTCCCTTACGTTTTGGTCGATAGGAGTTTCGGCATCCTATAGTAAAAGATTTGATTCAGATAAAAAATGGGATTTCTTTAGATTTAAATTAATGAACAAAGCTGATTCTATAGTTTTTTATACAGATTATCCAATTCGTAGATATGTTGAAGATGGAGCTATAAATAGGACAAAACTTTTTGTTGCTCATAATACAGTACAGGTAGACCATAAAATTGATCTGTTAGATGTAAAAAAGCATTTTCTTTTTGTTGGTACCCTATATAAGGCAAAAAAGATTTTAGATTTACTTGATGCATATTTACTTGCATATAAGCAGAACCCTTCAATAGAACCTCTTGTTGTGATAGGGGATGGAGAAGAGAAAGACAATATTAAAAGTTGGGTAAAAAAACACCAATTAACAGAAAAAATAATATTAAAAGGAGCAATCTTTAATCAAGATGTTTTAATGGAATATTATAGACGAGCAATAGCTCTTATTTCTCCTGGTCAAGCAGGTTTAACAGTACTCAATGCTTTTGCTTACGGAGTTCCTTTTGTTACAACAGAAAATGCAATAACAGGAGGTGAAATTTTTAATATAATTAATAATATAAATGGGATTATTTATAAAGAGGATGTAAAAAAACTATCAGAAATTATACTAGACTTATCTAGTAATCCCAAAAAGGCGTTATTATTAAGCAAAAATGCTCAGGAATACTATTTTAGTAAAAGAACAATGTCTATTATGGTTGACGGATTAAAAAAGGCTGTTGATTATGCTCAAATAGAGATAAATAAAAACAGAGTTGGTGGAGAGTAATAAAAGTTTAGTTTTATTTTTTGTTTTGTTCAGCCTAATTTTTATGAATGCTTTTCATTCTGTTTATTGGGCTGTAAATATATCATTTATTGGGTTGTTATTTGTTTTTGTTCTTATTTTAATTTATCATTTAATAATTGAGAAAATATATTCACCGTTTGTAACAGTGTATTTTGTTTTTAATTTCTTGTTTTTTTATATAGCCCCTTTAGTTCAATTAGACGGGTTAGAAGCTTTAAGTTTATTTCCTAACACCTATCCTTTTAAACCTAAAGAAGTAATTGTTCTTAACACATATATAAGCGTTTTCAATTTAGTTTTTTTATTAACTTATATAGTATTAAAAAAGAAATACTTCGAGCCTAAAACAATAGAATACAAGAACTTGACATTTAATAAGTTTGTACCTCTTCTAATTTTTTTGATTTTAATCATTTCTGGGTTTTTATTATTATTTTATAGAAATCTAATAAGTGAATTGATTTTATTTCATGGTAAAGCAAATACCGGGCTTACTATGATACAGAATTTGATTGTTAGAAAAATCTTTTTTTCCATCCCTTCAGGAGCTTTATTTTTAGGTATTTTATACATAAAGAATAAAAGAGAAAACTTATCGAGAAACATGTTATATATTTTTGTTTTTACACTTATTTTATTATTGTTTTTTGTAATAGTAAAAAACCCATTTATTGAGAAGCGAAATGCTTTAGGTCCATTATATATAACACTTCTGTTTTGTGCTTTTCCAAAATTATTGAATACTAATAGGAAAATGATGATTTTTTTCTTCTTGGTTATGATTTTTATATTTCCTATAATGTCTATTTTTACCCATTCTCAGCAAGGAATTATGGGCATTAAGGAAAACCCAACAGAGATTTTTGAACGAGTAAGTAAGGAAAGTATTCAAAAGGAATTTAAATCACTACACTACGATGCCTATTCTAATACGTTGTCCACTATAGATAATGTATCAAAAAATGGAATTACTTATGGACATCAATTACTAGGAAGTATATTTTTTTTCATTCCAAGATCAATTTGGGTTAGTAAGCCTATAGGTTCAGGCAAGTTAGGAGGGCGTTATTTAATGAAAAATTATTCTATGTGGTTTGATAATTTATCAAACCCATTTATTTCAGAAGGTATCCTTAATTTTGGAATCTTAGGTGTTATTCTATTTCCTATTATTTTAGTATTTTTTATAGTTAAAGTGTTTTTGAATTGGTTGTATTCTTCAGATCCTCTTAAGTGTATAGTGTCTTTTTATTTTGCGGTTCACTTATTATTTTTGCTAAGAGGAGATTTAACAAATGGTATTTCTTATTATATAGGACCTTTAATAGGGATGTTGTTTGTTCCAAAAGTATTATTGATTATTATTAAAAATATTTTAAAAAAGTAAACTTTAAATGAGAATATTGCTAATAGGCCCTTTTTCATTACCTATTACTGGTAATACAGTTGTTAATGATAGTATTTTGGAACATCTTCCCTTGAAATATGATAATATTAAAATTTCTTATATAAACACATCAAATCCAGATTTCGAAGAGAGTTTAGGGAAGTTTACATTAAAAAAAATATTGTTTTATTTTAAAACTAATTTTTATCTTAAAAAAGTATTGAAGGTTGATAAAGTATATATATCAATTGGTCAAACGTTTTTGGGAGTTATAAAATATAGTTTGTATTTAGTATTATCCAAAATATTGAAAAAAGAGATAATCATTCATGTTCATGGAAATGAATTATATAATACTTATAAATCTCTTAAAGGGTTTAAAAAAAAGGTTTTTACAAAGCTTTTGAACATGGCAGATAAAGGTATAGTATTATCAATTAATTTGAAGTATAATCTTATTCCTTTTTTAAAAAATGAAAATGTTTTTGTGGTGCCAAATTTTGTGGAAGAACATGTTATCAGTACTTTAGGAGAGATTGAGAAGAAGGATTTCAGTAAATTAAGATTATTATACCTTAGTAATTTAATGACTGAAAAAGGTCTTTTTGATTTTTTTGAAGCTCTTCTGTTATTAAAAAAAGGAGAGGTCGATTTTTCAGTTGAATTTGCTGGAAATATTGATCCCTCTATCAAATTAAAAGTTGATAAGTATTTTTCATTATTAGGTAATAATTGTAAATATTTAGGCATTCTTACTGGTGAAGAAAAGAGAAACGCATATTTAAGAAACACCATTTTTATTTTACCTTCTTATAATGAAGGGGTTCCTTTGACTATTTTAGAAGCAATGGCAAACGGAAATATCATCGTAACGACCAAACTTCCAGGAATACTTGATATTATAGATGAATATAAAAATGGTTTTTATATCGAAAAGAGAAGGCCTGATTTATTAGCAAAGAAATTAGTATTAATTCATAAGAAGTTAGATGAATATAAAATAATAGGATTTAATAACTATAAAAAAGCAACTTCTTTTTATAAGCTAGATACTTTTTTGGAAAGATTAGAAAAAGTACTAAGCAGTGATTAAATATTATAGAGAATAAATAAAAGAAATTTGTGAATAATATATTTAAATATATAATCTTATTATTTTGTGTTTTTCCATTGTTACCTAATAATATTAAAGGGCTACCTGTTGTATTGTTGCTGATATTCTCAATTTTTTGTTTAATAAAAAATAAGAAGGTTGATTGGTATAGGTTCATTATTTATTCTTCATTGTACCTAATATACCTATTTAGCTTATTATATACGATAAATATATATTATGGGGTAAAGGTTTTAGAAACTAGATTATCCCTTTTAATTATTCCACTGGCATTTAGCTTTCTTAATATAAGTATCGAAAAAAGAGAAAGAGAATCATTATTAAAAAATGCAACGTCAGTATTTTATGTGTCTACTATATTATACTGTTTTTTTATAATTATTTTTTTATGGTTAGAAGGTGCTTTTAATGCTGAAAATCCTTTAATGGATTTCAGGTACCATATTCAACATAATATTCCATTTATAGGTCAACACCCTATTTATGCTTCAATTTTCATAAGTCTTGCTTTAATCGTGTCTGTTAATTTATTAAAGGACTATAAGTATTCGATAAAGAGTTGGCTAATAGTTTTAGGAAACATTTTTCTTTTAGGTATATTATTAATTTTAGCTCAGAAAGGATCAGTTATCGGTTTGCTTATCTGTTTGATTTATTATTGGATATATTCTTTAAAGAAAAACAAAAAGTCGATTCTTTTGATAATATTTACAGTTGGTTTAGTTCTTGTTTTTATTCCAACTATAACTAAAAGGTTTACAGAATTATTTTCTGTAAGTTCGTACAAGGTTTTAAATGTTGACAACTCTTCTAGCCTTAGATATACCATATATAAAAATGCAACAAATAAAATTTTAGAAAAACCAATTTTTGGTTATGGAGTAGGAGACGCAAAAGATGTCTTAGTATCTACTTATAATAATCATGAGATGATTGAAGAAAAATATAACTCGCATAATCAATATTTAAGTATATGGATGTCTACAGGTGCTGTTGGGTTGATTATATTTCTCTTTTTTTTGTATTATAATTTTAAAATAGCAAGAAAAGAAAAGAGTTCTTTGTTTTTCTTAATATTGTTATATTATTCAGTTATTTTATTAACGGAGAATATTTTGGAAAGGCAATCAGGAGTTATTCTATTTGCTTTTTTAATTACCTTTCTAGGCTATATAAATATGAAAAAGATTAATGAGTAAAAGTGTATTAATTATTGGTATTAATTACCACCCAGAAGATAGTGCTATTGGCTTATACACAACTCAAAAAGCGGAGTATCTAGTCTCCAAAGGGTTTGATGTTACTGTAATCACAGGATTTCCTTACTATCCGCAGTGGGAAATAAGACAAGATTATAAAACCAAAAAATACTTAATTAAAGAAAATATAAATGGAGTTAAGGTTTATAGAAGTAAACAATATGTTCCTAAAGATCCAACTTTTATAAAACGAATAATTCATTTAATAAGTTTTACTTTCGGAAACTTTATAAATCTGTTTAAAGTAAATAGGCCAGATATCATTATTTCAATTATTCCATTTACAACGTCAGCATTATTAGGTTGGCTTTTAAAAATAAGATATAGATCTAAGTTTTGGATACATATCCAAGATTTTGAGTTTGATGCAGCTATTGATTCAGGGTTACTTAAAGGCAAAAAAGAAGTTATTATAAAACTCTTGCAACAAATTGAAAAATATGTTTTTAAAAAAGCAGATGTAATTTCTACTATAAGTCATGGTATGATTAATAAGTTAAAGGGAAAGACCAAAACCAAAACTTATTATTTAACTAATTGGATAGATGTAGAAAAGTTTACTGATATAAAAATAGAGAAGCATAGATACTTAAAATCAGAAACATTTAAAATCTTATATTCGGGAAACATAGGAGCAAAACAAGACTGGAATTTCTTTTTGAAGGTTTTAAAAGGCTTGGAAAAATTGACTAATGTAGAAGTTATTGTGGTTGGAGAGGGGGCTGAAAAGGAGTTTCTATTGCGAGAATTAAAGTGTTTTAATTTTGTAAAACACTTTAATTTAGTTGCATATAATGAGTTGCCATCATTGCTTTCAAGTGCAGATTTACATATTTTATTTCAAAAAAATGATGTGATAGATACTGTCATGCCATCAAAAATATTGGGAATGATGGCAAGTGCAAAACCTTCTATCGTTACTGGAAACCAAATGAGCGAAGTTGCTAAGATTTTTGATGACTCTAATGGAGGCTTTTATTTTGATGGCAAATCTATAAATCCGATTATAAAACAAATTGAGATTTTAAAAGAGGATAAGACGTTATGTTCAAAGTTAGGATTAAATGCTAAAACATATATTGAAGAAAATTTTTCTAAAGATAAAATATTAAATGAATTCGTTAATGAACTTTAAAAACTATTTATGCTTTGAGCAATATAAATTATATAAATTTGTAGTTTAAAGAAATGCCCAAATGAAAATAACAAATATATGCTGTATAGGGGCAGGTTATGTAGGAGGTCCAACTATGGCTGTCATAGCTAAACAATGCCCAGATATAAAAATTACCATTGTAGATATTAATGAAGCTAGAATTGCCGCATGGAACTCAAATAACTTTAATGAACTTCCTGTATTTGAACCGGGTTTAGCTGATATTATTAAAGAAACCAGAGAGAGAAACCTTTATTTTTCTACAGATATTGATAAAGCAATAGATAATGCAGACATGATTTTTATATCGGTAAATACTCCTACCAAAACCTACGGAAAAGGGAAAGGAATGGCAGCCGATTTAAAATATATAGAGATTTGTGCGAGACAAATAGCTAAAGTTGCCAAACAAAATAAAATAGTTGTTGAAAAATCTACACTTCCAGTCAGAACAGCTTCAGCTATAAAAAGTATATTAGATAATACAGGTAATGGTGTTCAATTTCAAATTTTATCGAACCCAGAATTTCTAGCTGAAGGAACTGCTGTACAAGATTTATTAAATCCAGATCGTGTTTTAATTGGAGGGGATGCTTCGGTTAAGGAAGGAATGGTTGCTATTCAAGCTTTAGTAGATATATATTCAAATTGGGTTCCCAAAGAAAAAATATTAACCACTAACGTTTGGTCTTCAGAGCTTTCTAAACTTACAGCAAATGCCTTTTTAGCTCAACGTGTATCATCTATTAATGCTATGTCTGAAATATGTGAGAAAACAGGAGCAGATATTAATGAAGTTTCTAAAGCTATTGGAATGGATTCCAGAATAGGCTCTAAGTTTTTAAATGCATCTGTTGGTTTTGGAGGCTCTTGCTTTCAGAAAGATATTTTAAATTTAGTATATATAGCCAAAAGTTATGATTTAAACGAAGTGGCAAACTATTGGGAGCAAGTAATCTTGATGAATGAGCATCAAAAGAATCGCTTTTCAGATAATATAGTTAATACTTTATATAATACTGTTTCAGGTAAAAAGATAACTTTTTTAGGGTGGGCATTTAAAAAAGACACCAATGATACTCGTGAATCTGCTGCTATTAAGGTTGCGGATAATTTATTAAATGAACAAGCCAAAATTGCGGTTTATGATCCTAAAGTTTCAGAAAAAAGGATATATGCCGATTTAGATGACTTAAGCACACGCTCATCAGACGAAAACAAAAATTTGTTAACCATAAATAAAGATCCTTATAAAGCTTGTGAGAATTCTCATGCTATAGCTATTTTAACTGAATGGGATGCGTTTAAAAATTATGATTGGAAACGTATTTATAAAAACATGCAAAAGCCTGCTTTTGTTTTTGACGGCAGAGGTATTTTGGACAAAAAAGAATTAGAGGAAATAGGTTTTACTTTTTATAAAATAGGTAGCGGTAAGTAATACTATTACCGACGTAAAATTATTCAAATAAAATTCAACCATAACTACAGCTATGCTTGAGTTTTCTTTTTGGCCTAGCTCAAAAACATTCTATTTTCTTATGTGTAATTTTTATCAGAACTGGTATAAAGTTTAAGAAAGCATGATTCCAAGAGAAGCACAGAAGGAACTTTTAAATTTATCTAAGCAATATAAGGCAATAGCTGTTATTGGCTCACGACAGTCAGGGAAAACAACACTGGTAAAATTAGTCTTTCCAGATAAACCTTACGTAAATTTAGAAAACCTGGACATAAGAAATTTTGCTTTAGAAGATCCAAAAGCATTTTTGGAACAATATTCAGATGGTGCAATACTAGATGAGGTTCAACGCACGCCAAAGTTATTTTCATATTTACAGCAAATTTTAGACGAGAGCAATGAAACGGCACAGTTTATATTAACAGGCTCTAACAATTTTTTATTACAGCAGAACATTACACAAAGCCTTGTAGGTAGAGTGGGTTATTTAAACTTATTACCTTTTTCTTTATCTGAAATAAAAAACATAGTACCTAGAACTATTCATGAAAAGATTTTTAAAGGGTTTTACCCACCATTGTATGATAAACGTTTTGAAACTCAAAAATGGTTTCTTAATTACATTAAAACATATATAGAAAGAGATGTAAGGGAATTGAAGGGGATTGAAAATTTAGTGGTGTTTGAAAGGTTTGTAAAACTATGTGCAGGGAGAATAGGCCAGCTTTTAAATAAAAATGCCTAAGCTCTATTTTTACGATGTAGGGTTAGCAAGTGCCTTATTGGGAGTTCAGGATGCCAATCAATTAAATTTACATCCATTTAAGGGAAATTTGTTTGAGAATATGGTTATCGTTGAACTTTTAAAACAACGATTAAATAAAGGAAAAGTAAATAACTTATATTTTTGGAGGAACAGCAAGGGAAATGAAATTAATACCCGTTGAAATAAAATCAGGAAAAACCGTTACAAGTGATTATTTTAAAGGATTAAAGTACTGGAATCATTTAACAGGATATGAAGGAGGGAAAATTATTTATGGAGGTGAAGATTATCAAAAAAGAAGCCATAATTTTGAAGTAATTCCGTTAGATTTGATAAATGAAAAGATTAAGGGTAAAATATAAGCGTTGAAAAAAGTTTTAATTACAGGAGTAGCAGGTTTTTTAGGATCACATTTATGCGATCGTTTTATCAACGAAGGGTATTATGTCATTGGAATGGACAACTTCATTACTGGCGATAAAAAAAACCTTTCTCATTTAGAAGGGAACCCGAATTTTGAGTTTATCGAGCATGATGTCACTAAATTCGTAAACATTGAAGGTGATTTAGATTATATTTTACACTTTGCCTCACCTGCAAGTCCTATAGATTATTTAAAAATACCTATACAAACTTTAAAAGTAGGTTCTCTGGGAACTCATAATTTGCTTGGGCTAGCAAAAGTTAAAAAGGCTAGAATACTTATTGCATCAACATCTGAAGTATATGGAGACCCTCTTGTGCACCCACAAACCGAAGATTATTATGGAAATGTGAACACTATTGGACCCCGAGGGGTTTATGATGAAGCCAAGCGGTTTCAGGAATCAATTACTATGGCGTATCATAGATTTCATGGTCTGGAAACGCGCATAGTTCGTATATTTAATACATATGGTCCGCGCATGAGGCTTAATGACGGGCGTGTAATTCCAGCATTTATGGGACAAGCTTTAAGAGGAGAAGATTTAACTATATTTGGTGATGGTTCTCAAACCCGATCATTTTGCTATGTAGATGATCAGGTGGAAGGTATTTATAGATTATTATTAAGTGATTACGCTTCTCCTGTTAATATTGGCAATCCACATGAAATAACGATTAAAGATTTTGCTGAAGAGATTATTAAGTTAACAGGTACAGGCCAAAAAATAATATATAAAGAATTACCACAAGACGACCCGCTTCAAAGGCAACCTGATATTAGCTTAGCTAAGAAAATATTAGATTGGGAACCAAAAATTGAGAGAAGCGAAGGGATGTTAAAAACATATAACTATTTTAAAAGCTTATCTGAAGAAGAACTCTATAAAAGAGATCATAAAGATTTTAAAGATCATATAAAGAGATAGTTTTGAGTTACAAAAAAGGAAGATATTCAGGGTTTTTAAAACCTATTTCATATTTAATCGATTTAGGGATTATTAATGGGTGTGTCTTTTTGTTTGAAATAAACCTGATGAATGTCTATATATTTAGTGCATATATATCATTAATGTGGATCATCATATCCTTTATTAATCATTTTTATGAAGTTCAGAGGCATACACGAATAGTTCAAATAATAACGCTTTTATTAAGGCAAATGGTGTTCTTTGTGATTATTATTTATGCCTTTATAGGATTTTTTAAACAGCCTAATGTTAGTAGGTTAGGTTTGGCAAACTATCTTATGCTAATTTTTTTATTAGTATCGATATTTAAAGTTCTAACGCTTATTCTACTTAAAAAATACAGATCTGTATTAAGTGGTAATATCAGAAATATTATCGTTATAGGTGAAAATGAAAAAACAAGACAATTAATAAAAACATTTAATAAGAGGCTTGACTTTGGGTATAAGTTTAAAGGTAATTTTAGTGTTAATGAGGGGGATTTTTCTTTAGAAAAATGTTTTAGGTATATCATAGATAATGATATTGATGAAATTTATTTTTCTGTATCGGCTTTGTCCAATAAACAGATCAATCAATTGATCGATTTTGCAGATAATAATCTAAGAGAGCTGAAATTTATTCCTGACAATAAAGACATTTTTTCTAAGAAACTTAAATATGAGTATTACGATTATATCCCCATTTTATCTATAAGAGAAATACCTTTACAAGAATCATTGAACAAGTTCCTAAAACGTTTATTCGATATTCTATTTTCTTCATTTATTATTGTATTTGTGTTGTCGTGGTTAACACCAATCTTGGCCATATTAATACGACTAGAATCTAAAGGCCCCATATTTTTTAAACAATCCAGAAATGGGTTTAATTATGAGGAATTTGATTGCTATAAGTTTCGATCTATGAGGCCAAATGAAAAGGCACATTTACATCAGGCAACAAAAGGGGATCAAAGAATAACCCAAATAGGTAAATTTATACGAAAAACCAGTATAGATGAGCTACCTCAATTTTTTAATGTGCTTTTTGGAAACATGTCTGTTGTTGGACCCAGACCACATATGGTAAGCCACACGAATATGTATGCACAACGAGTAGATAAATTTATGGTGCGTCATTTTGTAAAGCCTGGTATTACAGGATTAGCTCAAATAAGCGGATTTAGAGGAGAAATTGAAGAAGAAAAAGATATTATTAATCGGGTTAAATATGATATTTTTTATATTGAAAACTGGTCTTTGTTGTTAGATTTGAAAATCATGTTACAAACATTTTTAAATGCTTTAAAAGGAGAAGAAAAAGCCTATTAAATTTTTTCGCTTAAGAGATTTAATTGAGTGTTGAAATCAAAATTTTTAAAAGAAACTTCTTTTATAGTTTCTCGTCGTTCCATATGAATTTCTGATGGATTGATTTTAGAAATAACGGTATTCAAATCACTATAATTACCTGCTTTAGCGATCCAACCAAGATTATATTCATTAATTATTTGTTCTCCTTCACCTCCGCCAAAATAAATCATAGGCAGGCCTAATCTGGCATATTCAAATATTTTTGAAGGCACCGATCCATAAATCCTATTTAATAAAGGAATAATGGTTAAATCATACTCCATAAGAGCTGTATGTAATTTATCTCTTGATATTTCACCGTGATATATAATATTTAATTCTGGATTATTGGAAATGAGCGTTTGAATTTTATTCTGTTCTGCACCAGCACCATAAATATGGAGTTCAATACGAGTATAATCTAGTTCTTGACATAATTTGTAAATACCTTGTGCAATGCCCAATAAACCAGCGTACACTATTTTTAGTTTTCCTTTGGAAGTATTTTTTTTAGAAACTTTAGGTGTAACGAAATCAGGAAAGTTTCGATATAAAAAAGTGTTTTTTTTAGGAAATAAAGATCTTACATGGCTCAAAATTTCATTGCTTTGACCTAAAATTAAGTTGGCATGATTATAATTAAAACGTTCAATTTTTTCAAGCATTTTATAACTAAAATTCTTTTTAAAAGCGCCTAGTTCCAGTCCAGCAATAGGCCATAAATCACTTATATTTAAAATGAGTTTTCGTTTTTTGGAACGTAGAAAAAAGATTGAGGTAAAAGCAACCAGTAATGGAGGCGATTGTATAATAACTGTTTTAGGAATTTTATTCCATATAAAAAACCAAAATAAACTAAAGCTATAGGACAACATGGCTATTAAACGCAGTAGTTTGTTTTTAGAATTACTGGCGTAAATCCATAAACGATCGATAGTAATGTTGTTTTTCACGGAAGAGTGTCTAAATCTTCCTTTATAGGCTTCAAAAACTTTACCTGTTGGATAATTAGGTAAAGGGGTTAAGACAGAGACTTTAAAATGATGCTTTTGCAGACCTTCTGCTAAATGAAAAATACGATTTGACGCAGCTCCAGTTTCTGGAGGAAAATAATTGGTTATGATGAGGATATCCTTCATTAAAACTTATAAATATCTTGTAAGTGATTAACAATTCTTTTAGCCGCATGACCATCCCATAGTTCTGGAATACGGCCTTGTTTCCAAGATTGAGAAAGTAAAGTTTTAAAAGTATTTTCAATTTTTTCAGAATCATTTCCAACCAAAATATTGGTCCCCATATTACAAGTTTCTGGACGTTCAGTAGAATCTCTAAGAGTTATACAGGGCACATTCATAACAGTGGTTTCTTCTGTAATACCTCCAGAATCAGTTAATACGGCAAAAGCATGTTTGACGAGATAATTGAATTCTAAGTATCCTAACGGATTGACATAATGAAGATTTTTAAAGTTTAAATTTAAACCGCTTAAAAGCTTCTTAGTTCTTGGGTGCACTGGAAAAATTATAGGATAATCTTTGCTTAATGTTACAATTTGAGTGATTAGCTTTTTTAAAAGTGTTTCTTCATCAACGTTGCTGGGTCTGTGAAGGGTCATAACCAGATATTTTTTATCTGATAAATTCAAATCCTTCCATAGACTAGGTTTTTTTAACCGAGCTTCATTTTTTAGTAATGTATCAATCATAACATTACCAACAAAAAAGATATTCGATTTAGGAATGCCTAGTTTGATCAAATTTTCATTAGCATATTTTGAAGTTGTGAAGAAATAATCGGTTAAACTATCGGTTACAATTCGGTTAATTTCCTCAGGCATTTTCATATCACCAGAACGAATGCCAGCTTCAACATGAGCCACTTTTATATGCGCCTTTTTTGCTACAATAGTACAAGCCATAGTTGAGGTAACATCGCCAACAACCATCACTAAATCACAAGGGTTTTGTTCTAATTCTTTTTCAAAACCAATCATAATGGCTGCTGTTTGCTCAGCTTGTGTACCACTTTTTACATCGAGATTGGTGTCTGGATAAGGGATATTCAATTCTTCAAAAAAAGTATCACTTAAGTTTTTATCATAATGTTGTCCAGTATGGACAAGTCTGTAATTAATATGAATTCCTTCCTTTTTTTTATTCTGAATAGCTTCAATAATAGGAGCAATTTTCATGAAATTAGGCCGGGCACCAGCAACTATAGTGATATTCATTTATTTGAGTGTATTAATGATGAAAACTGTTTTAATTTGCCGCTTTTCGAGCGTTTTAATATTGTTTGTTTTTCAAATAGGACAGTAAGTCCCTTCTCAAGATAGCTTTCTATTTCGTTTTTTATAGTTTTTATCCTGAGTTGAGAAATTTCCTTACTACTAACATAGTGAATTTTAAAAGTATCTAACTTCAGTTGTTCAATAACAAACTCTTTAACGTTGCCATCATCTTCAATAATACTTTTTGTAATATAGTAAAATGTTAATCCAGCTGCTTTTTTACCACTAGGTAACATCACCATGTCGTTTGTCCTACCTGTTAATTTTTCTAAGATAGGTCTTTTTGGTGTGCTTTTTTTTGAAAGGATACCTATGTCTCCAATGTCGTATCTTATAAATGGCTGTGCTTTATTGTATAAGGAAGTGATTACTAAACGTCCTTGCTCCCCATAGGGTAAAACATTGTTGTTTTCATCTAAAACCTCTACAAACAGTGTTTCACTATTAACAACCCATTCTTTATCCTTGTTTTCAAAAGCAATTAAATCCAATTCGGAAGCTCCATATTCATTAATTACAGGTACGCCAAATTGTTTTTCCATGAGCTGTTTATCGTCTTCAAAAAGCATTTCAGAAGTTGCAACACAAGCTCTTAAAGTAGGGCAAACAGTTTTGAGTATAATATTTCTATGCTGAAGGTATTTTGCAAATTGAACCATAGGGCTGGTATAGCCATTCATATATACAAATGACTTCTTTTTGAAATCGGCTAACCAATTTTCAAGGGACTTATCACTTAGATCAAACACATTAAACCGATATCTGTTACTAATAAAATCTTTTAGTTTTTCGGTATAGTATCCTTTTTTATCCAATGGGATTCCATAAAACCGTGCTTGTTTGGTAGAGTGAAAATTCAGATCAAACCAGGAAAACCGATCCATGATAATACTCCATGTTAGAGCATGGGTGAATTTATCTTTAGAAAAAATAAACGGTTTTCCTGAAGCTCCTGATGTTTTGTCAATGTAAATATTTGTTTTAGAAAAACCGTTAGATAAAAGTGTTTCTAGGGGTTGCTGTAAATCTTTTTTCATCATAACAGGCGCAGTATTCCAATCTTGCGGATCAGCATTTTTAGCAAAGACCTTATAGAAAGTATTGTGCTTTAGATGATAGGTAATGATGTCTTGTTTTTTGGTTTCGATGTAGGAGCTGAATTCGGCATCGCTTTTCTTTTGAATTTCTTTCAAAGCCAGCTTAGCTTCTTGTATGGGAAACCCTTTAATTTTTAAAGAAAGATTGAATAGATTCAACAGAAAACACTATTTATTGATACTTGAAAAACAAAACTAAAGATAAATCCCGTTTTTTGTTATGATTATAAGAAAAAAACATAGATGAATTCATGGCTAAACCTAAAAAGCCATTATTTTTGCATTCGATTAAATTATTTTAAATGCTTGACATTTAAAAACAAATACATGATCATTCTCATTTTAGTGGGGATTTAAAAAATAAAATAAAATGAATATTTTAATTCTTGGTTCTGGAGGGAGAGAGCATACATTTGCCTGGAAAATTGCTCAAAGCGCAAAATGTAAACAACTATTTGTTGCTCCAGGAAATTCTGGAACGGCTCAGGTTGCTACTAACGTAAATATTGGGGTAAATGATTTTGATGCTATTAAGGAACTCGTTTTAAAAGAAGGTATCGATCTGGTTGTTGTTGGCCCTGAAGACCCGTTGGTTAATGGTATTCACGATTACTTTTTAAACGATGCTGCCATTAAGCATGTATCTGTTATTGGACCTCAAAAAGTAGCAGCAGAATTAGAAGGTAGTAAAGAGTTTGCTAAAGAGTTTTTATATCGACATAACATTCCAACAGCAGCCTACGAGAGCTTTACTAAAGAAACGGTAGAAAAGGGCTATGCATTTTTAGAAACGTTAAATGCACCTTATGTTCTAAAAGCAGATGGATTGGCTGCAGGTAAGGGTGTTGTTATTTTGAATGATTTAGAGGAAGCTAAAGCTGAATTAAAAAGCATGCTGCTTGATGCTAAATTTGGTGAAGCAAGTACTAAAGTAGTTATTGAAGAGTTTTTAGATGGCATAGAATTAAGTTGCTTTGTATTAACTGATGGTACAAATTATAAAATTTTACCAACAGCAAAGGATTATAAGCGAATAGGTGAAGGCGATACAGGATTAAATACAGGAGGCATGGGAGCTATTTCACCTGTACCTTTTGCAACAGATGAATTCCTTAATAAAATTGAAGAGCGTATTGTAAAACCTACTATAGAAGGGTTAAAAAAAGATAATTTACCCTATATAGGATTTGTATTTATTGGGCTTATAAAAGTTGGAGACGACCCAAAGGTGATAGAATATAATGTACGTATGGGGGATCCAGAAACTGAAGTCGTATTTCCTAGATTAAAAAATGACCTTGTAGATATACTTGAAGCCATGTCTCAGGGGACATTGGACAAAATTGATATTGAAATTGATGAGCGAGCAGCGACCACTATCATGTTAGTATCTGGAGGATACCCCGAAGCTTATGAAAAAGGAAAAGAAATTACAGGGATAGAAAACATTAAAGAGTCTATTCCTTTTCATGCGGGTGCAACATTAAGCGAAGGTAAGGTAATTACTTCTGGAGGGCGTGTTATGGCTATTACATCATACGGTGATACATACCAAGAAGCCATAAAAAAATCTTATCAAAATATAGAAAAGCTACATTTTGATAAGATGAATTATCGTAAAGATATAGGGTTCGATTTATAAGAATGAATGAGAAGAAACACTTTTGTCTTCTTCGTTGTTATCATTAAATATTTTAAGTTGCTTCATCCAATAAGCCGTAGCAACAAAACCTATAGCAAGGAAAATCCATGAAACTGTATTTGCTGCAAACCAATTTTCTAGCTCAAGAGCCCTTAAAGCATCGTACGGTGCAAAAAGAACATCAACAAATAAATCCTGTATAGCGTAAAAGAAATCTTTCATGTGTTTTTATTATTGTTTTCTAACCATTTATAGTTAGTATATTTACGGAACAAAAATACAAAAAGAGTTAATGATAACAAGCATTTTTAGTAAATCTAAATCAATAAATTTCATCATTGTTTTTTTTATTACGCTTTTAGCTTTCGTAATAGCTAGAATTAGGTTAGTAAACGAACCAATAACTTTGATATTTATATTAAAACAATTGGCACAACTTTTTATTTGCTATATATCTGTTTTACTTTTAAATTTTATTGCCAACAAGAACAATCTTGCAGTAAAAAACAACTATGAGATTTTATTGTTTAGCCTGTTTTTATTATTAATTGTTCATACGACCAGTAATACAGGAATCATTTTATCAAATTTTTTTATTTTATTGGGATTAAGGCGTATAATGAGCTTATGGTCTCAAAAAGATGTAAAACAGAAATTGTTCGATGCTGCATTTTGGATAGCTATTGCGTCCTTATTTTATTTTTGGGCTATTCTATTTTTCGCTTTAATAATGATTTCACTGATTTTGTATCCAGATAACAAATTAAGGCATTGGATCATTCCCTTTATGGGAGTTGCTAGCGTTTATGTGATTTCTGTAAGTGCCTCAGTGATTATATATAATAATTTTTTCGAAATATTTGATATTACACCTGGGGTCAGTTATGATTTTATTAATTATAATTCTGCAAAATATTTGGTTGCCATAACCTTACTGATATCTTTTGGAATTTGGTCGTCTATATTTTATTCGCAGAACATCAAAAAGAAGAAAAAAGCGTTTAGAGCTTCTTTTAAAATTATCATTTTTGCAGTGGTAATTGCTTTTTTAATAGTGCTCCATGCCCCTAAAAAGGATGGGAGTGAATTTTTATTTATGTTTGCCCCTCTAGCTGTTATCGTATCAAATTATATTGAGATTATTCAAGATAAATGGTTTAAAGAAGTGTTTCTTTCTTTACTTATTATCATCCCATTTATAACCTTATTGTTGTAGCTTTTTACCAAAAGCCAAATCGCCAGCATCTCCTAGTCCTGGAATAATATAACCTTTATCGTTTAATTTATCGTCAATAGCTGCAATCCATAAATGTGTTTTGTTATCAAAATGACTTTTAACAAAATCGATACCTTCTTGAGCTCCAATAACACTAATTAAATGTACTTCTTTAGGCGTTCCAAATGGTTTTAAAGCTTCAAAAGTTGCCACCATAGATTGCCCCGTTGCTAACATAGGATCTGCAAGAATAAGTGTTTTGTTTTCTAGATTCGGGCATGCTAGATATTCTACAATAATTTCAAAACTTTCGGGGTCGTGTTTGTGATGCCTATAAGCTGAAATGAAGGCGTTTTCAGCAGTATCAAAATAGTTAAGTAATCCATTATGTAGTGGGACACCAGCTCTTAAAATAGAGCATAATACAATATCATTATTGGATAAACTAATATCACATTTTCCTAAAGGCGTTTTAATAGTCGAAGAAGTATAATTTAAAGATTTACTCATTTCGTAACCTAATATTTCGCCTATGCGCTCAATATTTCTTCGGAAACGCATACTGTCATTTTGAATATTAACATTTCTAATTTCTGAAATAAAAGTGTTTAATATAGAGTTTTCTTTAGAGATATTATGAATAGTCATAGAATTTCATGTCTTTTTACAAATAGTAAAGTTAGTTAAATATAGAGTATATTTACAGTTATCATACTTATTTTAGTTAAATGAGAACTACTAATCGGCATGAATATAAAGAGGTGCTAATTATGTAGAATTTTCGTAGGTTTGCACTTTAAAAACAAAGACAATATGTTTACAGAAAAAGCTAATAAAATATTTCAAGAGGTTATTGAAAAATATCATATAATCAACACAGTAGATCAGCCATTTGAAAATGCGTACGATAAGAGTAACTTATTAGAGCATTTATTATACAGGAAATGCTGGATTGACACGGTGCAGTGGCATTATGAAGATATTATTAGAGACCCTCAAATAGACCCTGTTGCTGCTTTAACATTGAAACGTCAAATTGATGCTTCAAATCAGGACAGAACGGATATGGTTGAATATATTGACAGCTATTTTCTTGAAAAATATAAAGATGTTGAAGCTAAAGTAGATGCGACTATTAATACAGAAAGTCCAGCTTGGGGAGTTGATAGATTATCTATTTTAGCACTGAAAATTTATCATATGAATGAAGAAGCTACAAGAACGGATGCTTCTGATGCTCATAGAAATGCCTGTCAGAAAAAACTAGATATTTTATTGGAACAGCGTGTAGACTTATCTACAGCAATTGACACTCTTCTTAGTGATATTGAAAATGGCGATAAGTATATGAAAGTTTATAAGCAAATGAAAATGTACAATGATGATGAGCTGAACCCTGTATTGAGGGGACAAAAATAAAAAGAATGAAAATTATTGTCTATGATTACTATTGAAGAGTTAAAAAATCTTAAAGAGTCAGAAGACAAGATTGAATTTAAAAAAGGAGAAAGAGGTAATATATCGTACGATGGTGGTAGTAAAACGAAACCTTCCGATAGAAGACGATGTATTCTTGGTTATGTGACTGCTCTTTGTAATGAAAAAGGGGGGTATATGGTTATCGGAATGTCAGATAATTACCCGCACCAAGTTGTAGGCACAAATCAAAATCTTGGCTCTATAGGTGATTTAGAGGCTAATATTTATAGAGATACAGGAATTAGGCCTAAAGTCTATGAGTTATTTGAAAAATCAAAGAGGGTTTTGGTTATTGAAGTCCCTTCTCGTCCAGTTGGTAAAGTTTTTAAATTTGAGGATGTCTCATTAATGAGAGTGGGAGAAGAATTAAAAGCAATGTCTGATGAAGTTTATTTAAAAATTTTAAATGAACAGGATTCGGATTTTTCAAAAGAAATATGTAGAAGATTAAGTATTTCAGATTTAGATTTGAAAGCAATAGAAATCTTAAAAGAAAAATATTCAATAAAGCAAAATAATCCACAATTTAGAACTTTATCTAATGAACAAATATTGTCAGATTTAGAATTATTAGTTAATGGAAAATTGACAAATGCTGCTTTAATTCTTTTAGGAAAGGATGAGATTATAAAAAAATTACTTCCACAGGCTTCTATAATCTTAGAATATAGGAGTCTAGAAAATCAGATACCTTTTGAGAATAGATTAGTATATATTCAGCCTTTTTTCAAATTGATAGATACCTTATGGAATACAATTAATTTAAGAAATGGGAGTTTTCCAATTCAAGATGGGGCGTATATTTTTAATATTCCTTATTTTAATGAAGAAGTGATTAGGGAGTCTTTAAATAATGCAATTACTCATAGAGATTATAGAAGAACATCGGAGATTGTAATAAAACAATTTCCGCAAAGACTGGATATTATTAATGCTGGAGGTTTTCCTATTGGAGTTACCTTAGACAATTTACTAATTACGCCAAGCACACCAAGAAATAGATTATTAGCTGATGTTTTGCAGAAAACAGGAATTGTTGAACGTTCGGGTCAAGGTGTCGATAAAATTTTTTATAACATGCTTTCAGAAGGCAAATCTGAACCAGATTATTCAAAATCTGATTTTTTTCATGTCACATTAAAGTTGTCCGCGGTAATAAAGGACAGAGCGTTTGCTTTATTTATTGATTCTATTCAAAAAGAACTTCCAAAGCATAAAAAATTGTCGGTTTTAGAAATTATAACGTTAAATAAAATAAAGGAAAGATTGCCAAAGAAGAATCTTGATTTAGAACAAGTAAATAAACTTCTTGACAAAAAACTTATAGAAAGGAGGGGTAAAACGAATGCAATATTTTATATACTTTCAAAAGATTATTATGAGTTTACTGATGAAAAAACGAAGTATTATAATTTACTTGAGCCTGATGATAATGAGGTTTTAGCTAAGATTATTCAGTTTTTAGATAAAGAAGATTTTGCTAAAATGGGAGATTTTGCTAATTTATTTGAAGGGAAATTGTCTAGAAGACAAGTTAGAGCGCGCGTGGATAAATTTGTAAATGATAAAATGATTGAGCAAGTAGGAAGTGGCAAAAGTACTAAGTATATATTAGGAGAAAACTATATTAAGGAAATGGAGGTTATATATAAAGCCATTGATATAGTTAGAAAAACTAACAACAAAGAGAAGTAAATGTCCATAAAATGTCCATAAAAATGTTAATAAAGGCACTTTTTTGTTAATAAATCTCTTTAGATGCTTGTTTTTGAGGGCTTTCGAATGTCCAAAAATGTCCAAAAATGTCCAAAAATTTTTAACTATTTGTCCAAACAACCAAAACATATATTAGTAATTCGCCTTTCTGCAATGGGTGATGTTGCTATGACGGTTCCTGTTTTGAGGGCTTTTTCACAGCAATATCCTAATGTTAAGATTACAATTTTAACACGTGAATTTTTTGAACCATTTTTCAGAGATTTATCAAATATTTCTGTCTTCCATGCAGAAATAAAGGGAAAGCATAAAGGTGTTTTGGGGCTGTATAGACTATCAAAGGAGCTTAAGAAATTGGGCGTTGAGATAGTTGCCGATTTACACAATGTACTTCGTAGTAATATATTGAAGTTTCTTTTAGTCGGTAAACCTTTTATTCAGATTGACAAGGGGAGGAAAGAGAAAAAAGCCTTAATTTCTGGGAAGGCTTTTAAAGCATTAAAAACGACACATCAACGTTACGCCGATGTATTTGAAAAACTTGGGTTTAAAATAGATTTATCAAATCTAGAGTTTCCTAAAAAAAGAACTTTATCAAACAAATGTCAAGATTTATTAGAGGGAAGTTCCAGAAGGAAAATTGGAATTGCGCCATTTGCAGCCCATGAAAGTAAAATGTACCCTTTAGGCTTAATGAAAGAGGTTATTAAAATGATTTCTTTGAATTATCAAGTTGTTTTATTTGGTGGAGGTGAAAAAGAGATAGAAATTTTAAATGACTTTGAACACGAATTTGATAATGTAGTAAATATAGCTGGTAAATTATCATTAGATGAGGAATTAGACATTATTTCAAATCTAGAGGTTATGCTTTCAATGGATTCTGGGAATGCACACATCGCTGCTATGTTAGGGGTTAAAGTTGTAACTATTTGGGGAGTTACCCATCCATATGCTGGGTTTGCTCCTTTTAATCAACCTGAGGCTTACGGATTATTATCAGACAGAAAACAGTTTCCTAAAATTCCAACCTCAGTTTATGGAAATAGATATCCTGAGAGTTATAAAGAGGTGTCTCGAAGTATTTTACCTGAAACTATTGTTGAAAAAATAAAGACATTGAGCTAAGGTTTATTTATTTTAAACAAAGAATGGTAATTGTTATTATTTGCAACAAAAATAATTTTTTCGTCCCCCATTTCGATTAACTCCATATGCCTTACATCTTTATCTGCAAAGAAACCTGATTTTAAATGAGGCATACTTTCAAAACTGCCATCTTTTTTACCTAGTAAAATATTTCCAATTCCAGCATCTGCTCTTGTAGTTTCTACTTCCGACTGGTAATTATTTCCTGCCAAAATAAGATCTTTAACCCCATCATTGTTAATATCATAATAAACCATACTATTTATTGGAGATTGCTGCACAGTATTTTCAAATGCGGAAAAAGTAAATCCAGATATACCATTATTTATAAAGATACCAGATCTAAATTCCGTTGCCTTATAGTTTAAAGCGTTATTAATTTGTTCTCCTAGAATACCTTCAAGATTTCTATTTGCAAAATCGTTATAATTAGAAATTTTTTGTGCTAGGTGAGGGATTTGTTGAGTCATACAAGTTTTCCCTCTAACAGGTACTTCTTTTCCATTGTATTCTTTGGCAAGAATAACATCTTCAGTTCCGTTCGAGTCAAAATCTGTTGAATAGATTTGAAACGGTTTTTCTTTTGATGCATGAAACTTATAATTTAAACCTAGATTTCCTGCTATAATATCATTATCGCCATCGTTGTCAACATCTACGACCAACAATTTGTTCCACCAGCCTACAGTTTCAGAAAGGTTTTTGTGACGGTCACTTTTAATAAGTTTATTGTTTTGATTAATAAAGACTTCTATCCCCATCCATTCACCAGATAGAATTAAATCTAATTTATTGTCGTTATTAATATCATCCCAGGCCGCGCTGGTTACCATTCCAATGTGTTCAAGCTCAGGAGCTATTTCTTTAGTTTTTATAGTAAAAATTCCTTTTTCGTTAATTAGCAATGTGCTTGTTGGTGCATTAGGGTATTTGCCAGGAATAACTCGGCCTCCAATAAACAGGTCTACATCGCCATCGTTATCAAAATCGGAAGGAACAACTACAGAACCTGAAGACGTAAATTCGGGTAAAGCATTCTTTCGAGCAGTAGTAAATCTGCCGCTACCATCATTAATGTAAAGCCTGTCTTGCATTAGTTTGGGCGTGTTATAAAGCTCATAACTACCGCTTACTACATATAAATCTTGATCACCATCATTATCGACATCAAAAAAGGCTGCACTTTGGTCTTCATAAGATTTATCATTGCTAAAATCGGCTATAGACTTAGTATGGAAGGCTCCATTTGATTTTCCAATTAGTAGTTGCCCAGACTGGTCGCGTCCACCACCAATATAAATATCATCAATGCCATCATTGTTAACATCCCCTTTAGCTAACGCAGGTCCTGTTTGAGACAATTTGTGAGGTAACAAAACCTGCAAGTCATAGTCGTTAAAATAGGGGTCTTTGTGTTTGTAATTTGCTGTTAGCTTCGAAAATATCTTATTAATTTTTGTTTCTGATGAATTTATTCCATTTATCGAACTTTCATAAGAAATATCTAGAAGCGTATTAGGTTTTATATTTTCAATTGTTTGATGCTTCCCATCTAACCACTGTACTTCTAATTTTTTGATAGAAGTGTTTTTGGGTAGACCAAAATGTAAAATATTGGAAACAGAAGACAAAAACCCACGTGTATTGATTAGTTGACGTGTTTGAATGGTCCCATTATCTTGATATAACTTAACCTTAGCCCCTAAGCCATTCACATTGTTTTTAGGACCCTTAAATTTTACTTTTAAGTACTGGCCTTTATTTTGTTCTATGGTGTTGTTTTTTAGTACGGTGGCTTTGTCGTTAATATTGTTGGTTACAATATCAAGATCACCGTCATTATCCAAATCAGAATATACAACGCCATTTGAGAATGTAGGATAAGATTCTACCCATTGGTTTGAAACATTGCTAAATGTTAGATTGCCATTATTTTTGTAAATATAGTTAACAAGTTTTTGCTGCGGCATCATTTTAGTGAATTGCAAAAAATCGTTATTAGTTGGTTTTCTTCTATTTTTTCTGAGAATTTTTAGTGTCGTATTATGTGTATCTCTATCCATAACATCTCTAAAAACACCATTAGTAATATAAATATCGTTTAATCCATCTAGATCAAAATCGGCAGAAAGTACGGCCCAACTCCAATCGGTATCTGCTATTCCCGATAACTTGCTAATTTCTCTGTAGGTACCATTACCATTATTTATCTGTAGCATATTATGCATATATTGATAATGGTAGCCAGATTTCACCATCTTTTCAAACCTTCCAACTGAAGTCATTGCCATAGTGGTTTTTGACCTCACATAATCTTCAGGATTCATATCTAAAGTTATCAAATCAAAATACCCATCATTATTAATATCGGAAAAATCACTTCCCATACTATTAAAAGACATATGCTTAAAGGTGACATCTCTTTGTTCTTTAAATGTGCCATTACCGTTATTAATATAAACAAAGTCAGGCATGTTAAAATCATTACACACATAAATATCTAGCCAGCCATCGTTATTAATATCTCCAATTTGCGGATTTAAACCAAAACCGACATCGTATCCTATACCTGCCTTTTTTGTAACGTCTTTAAAGTGACCAGTACCGTCATTTTCATATAACCTATCGCTTCCTTTTAAGCTTAATGTTTTAGGGTCGTTTCCAATTTTTTCTAAATCTATAATTTTTGATTTGGCAGTAACATTTGGTGTATTAGAAAGATATACATCCAAATCATTATCGTTATCATAATCAAAAAATGTTGCCTGAATGGTTCTATTAGAATCATCTAACCCATGTTCTTTGGCTTTTTCGGTAAATGTTAAATCACCATTATTTAAATAAAGTAAATTGGCAAATTTATTGTTGTCTTCAAGATGACCACCTCTAGAAATGTAAATGTCCAAAAAGCCATCCTGATTTATATCAACGACCGTAACACCCGTATTAAAGCCATCTGTTGGGTTTATTCCAGTCGATGCTGTGATGTCTTCAAACTTAAAATTACCTTTGTTTAGATACAGTGTATTTTGATTACTATTGGAAATAAAGAATAAATCCTGCAAACCATCATTATTAAAATCGGCAGACGCAACGCCACCCCCCAAATAAGAATAGCTATACTTAAAGTAATTATAGTTTTCGGTTTCTGTTAGTAGATTAATGAAGTTAATACCAGAATCTGAAGCGTTCACATGACTAAAAAGTTTTGGGTGACTACCCTGGGTATTTTGTGGTATTACAGTATCTTCATTTTTATCACTTTTACAAGAATAGAGTGTGATTATAAAACACATACTTGTAAAAAGTAATATCTTAGCTTCTATACTAATGCTTAATCCTTTCATTAAAGATTTTAGTTCTTTATGTTTATAATTTTCAAATAATCGTCGTTGGCTACAGATAAAATTTTGTATTCACCTTTATCTGCTTTAATAAGTTCGATTTGCTTAACATCACCATCAAGGTACAATCCACTTTTAGAAGCATCAATGACTTTAAATTGACCTTTTCCATTTCCAGTTAAATAAAGCCCCAAATTAGCGTCATTTCTAGGGGTTTCAACTTCTGATGTATACAAATTTCCAGCTAATATGATATCTAGGTTATCATCTGCATTGAAATCTTTTATAATAATACTGTTTATTGAAGATAGTTGTGCTAATGAAGGCAAAGGTTTTATTTTCCAAGGGTTTTGTTTGTTATTAATAATGATACTGCTTGCAAAGGTAGTTGCGCTTAAATGTAAAGCGTTTTCAAGGTTTTCTTGCCCATAGATATCTACGAGACTAGCATTTGCAAACGAGCTATAATCTTTGTATTTTAAACTAATTGCAGGAATTTGCTCAGAAGAACACTGCCGTCCTCTAACAGGATATTTGTTGCCATCTTGGTGATAGCCTAAAACAATATCGAGTCTTTTGTTTTTATCAAAATCACCAGAATAGAGTTCAAAAGGCTCGTCATTTGTAGCTTGGTATTTGTAATTTAGCCCTAAATTTCCAGCAATATAATCTTTGTCTCCATCTTTGTCAAAATCACCTTCTGCTAAACTATACCACCAACCAATCTGATTTTGTAATCCTAATGTTTCTGTTTTATTCTTAAATATTCCATTATTATTCTCGAAAAATAATATAGGCATCCATTCTCCAGTAATAATTAAATCTAATTGGTCGTCATTGTTAAAATCGGACCACAATGCATCTGTAACTAAGCCAGGAGAAACTGCATCTGGAGCAATTTGTTCAGTAACATCGGTAAATATTGGTTCGTTCGCTTTCATACCGTCGTTTCTCAAGATATAACTTCTTGGGGCGAGCGGATACTTTCCTGGGATTAGCCTTCCAGCAACAAATAAGTCCAGATCGCCGTCATTATCATAATCACCAGATTTCACACAACTGCCACTTGTTAACATTATAGGTAAGCTGTGTGTTGCTTTTTTAAATTTACCATTACCATTGTTAATATATAACCTATCTTGAAGAGGTTCTTTGTTTCTTAAAAATTCGTTTCCACCACTAACAACGTAAAGATCTTGGTCATTGTCTCCATCAGCATCAAAAAATAAGGCTCCCATATCTTCAGATTCATTATCCTCAAGCCAAGGCCCAGCGTTTTCAGAAAAGGAACCATCATTATTTTGTAGATACATTACACCATGTTCCTTATGAGCATTACCCACATAAAAATCATCTAGACCATCGTTATTTACATCAGCCACTGCCAAGCCTGTTCCTAGTTTAGAATTTTGATGGGGTAAAAGAGGCTCAAAAAGATAATCGCTGTGTTCATTTTCCTTATGTTTAAAGTTAAGTGCAGCAGTTTGGGTTATATCTTCAAACTTAGGAGCCTTGTTTTTAGTTTTTAAACCAAGGTCTGTACTAGGATAATTTATATTTAAAATCTGATTCGTATTAACATTTACGAGGCTTTGACTTCTTCCATCAGGCCATGTTATAGTAAGGCTATCTATTGTTTTTATGTTATCTACACCAAAATGCAATATGGGTTCAACCGAAGATTCATAACCACGCGTTAACATTAGCTCCTGATATTGTATTTTTCCTTTGTGATAAAGTTTAACTTTAGAGCCTATGCCAAAATGGTTTTCAAGGCTTCCGTTTAGTTTCATCCTTAAATAATTTCTCCCTTGTGTTTCTAATTGATTTTGATAAAGGCTAGCCGTTTGGTCCATATTATTTATAACCAAGTCTAAATCACCATCATTATCAAAATCTGCATAGGCACAGCCGTGTGAGAAGCCTTTAAGATTAATGCCCCAATTTTCACCTACATTAGTAAACGTTAAATCGCCATTATTTTTGTATGCATGGTTTTCTATGGGTTCAGAAGGAATTTTTTGATAAGCAGAACCATCGATTTTACCGGTAAAATTTGCTTTTGCCATTTTAGCTTTAAAAAAGTCTTTATTGTTTACATCTCTTTTAATACCATTTGTGATGAAAATATCTTTCCATCCATCATTATCAAAATCGGCAAATAATGGTGCCCAACTCCAATCTGTTGTAGATACTCCAGCAATTCTTGCTGTATTACTAAACTGAACTCCCTTTTTCGGATTGATACCTCTGTTAAGCTGTAGAGAGTTAAACATGTACTGGTAATGAAAACCACTTTTAACGGTATTCCAAAATAGTGACGCATTCATACTAGCCATATTTTCTTTAGCTCTTCTATTATCCCTTGGTGTCATATCTACTTGCATGATATCAAGTAAACCATCATTATTATAATCGGCCGCATCGGTACCCATTCCAAACCAAGCTGTTTGATATGTAGCTAGCTTTAATTTATCGGTAAATGTGCCGTCTCCATTATTTATAAAAAATTTATCTGGGGTATTGAAATCATTTGATATGTATATATCTTGGTAACCATCGGTATTGAAATCTCCAACACTCACTCCTAATGTTAATCCATAGTTTGCTATACCACTTGTGTGGGTAATATCCTCAAATTTCCCATTCCCTAAATTTTCGTACAAATGATCACTTTCTTCATGTTTTAAGTTTTTCATCTTATGTAAATAGAAAGCGTTAGGGCTACCAAAGGGAGCTACTGGGTAATTAGCGACATATAAATCCAGATCACCGTCATTGTCAAAATCAAAAAAAACAGATTGAATAGAAGATCCGTTATCTGCTATACCATATGCTTGAGCAGATTCCGTAAACGTTAAATCTTTGTTATTAATATATAGTTTGTTTTGTTTATTTTCTTCTTTACCAGAAACATTTAGATAAATGTCTAAATATCCATCATTGTTTACATCACACATGGTTACACCTGTATGCCATTTACTATCTCCCTTTAGGTTTGAAGACATCGTTATATCTTCAAACTTCATCTTTCCCTTATTAAGATATAGTTTGTTTTCTACCATATTGCCAACAAAGAAGATATCTGACAGCCCATCATTATTAATATCGCCCGCAGCTACACCACCACCTAAATATAAATACGGATATATGAAATAATTAAGCGAGTCTGTTTCGGTGAGGATATTGTTAAAATTGATGTTAGAATGTTCTTTAGAAATACTTTTAAATAAGGTGTTTGTTTTGTTTGGTTTTTCACAACCAAAAAAGATTAAAACAGAAGAAATAACAATAAAAACAAATTTGTTTGGATACATTTTCGGTTTATTTTATTAGATCAGAAACTACAATCAGATTTTATATACATTTGTATTGAAAAAAACCTCATATCCGATATTAGAAAATGAGGTTTTTATCATTATTGTAAGTTTTACTTTGTTTAGTTACAACAATCGTTTTGTTGCCAATCGGGTCTTAGTAACATTTCCGTTAATGGAATTGGTGCATAATAGAATTTTCTAAATGCACTTTCTGGGTCACCAGCAGATGCACCTTCTAATGGTAATTCTCTGTCGTCAGTAATTCGTTTGGCAGTAGCTTCTGCAACCATTTCATTTCTTACTAAGTTATACCATCTATGCCATTCTCCAGCAAATTCCCATCCAGCTTCAGCAATAACAGCATCATGAAACTCATCACTACTTAAACCAGATAAATCAACACTATTATCATTAACACCAGCGGCTCTTCTTCTTACTTTGTTAACTGCTTCATAAGCGGCAGCGTTTGGTCCTCCATCAGCTTTATTTTGAGCTTCAGCGTATAGAAGTAACGCGTCTGCAAATCTTAAAACGTATGGGTTACCGCTAAATTGCCAGTTTTGAGGAAGTCTATAACCTGTAAGCTTCGAGTAATATGGGTTGCCCTGAATGGTTTCCTCCCATGTAAGTGTTCCATTAGCAAAGGTTGTTCTAAAAGTATCATCTTTTCTTGGCCCTTCAGGAAATTCATTAAAGAAAGCAATTTCAGCAAAATAATCATCCCATCCATTGCCTGGATCATCATCAGCAGCGCCTACAGAAAGTGGCATTCTGTTACTTAAGCCCCAATCACCACCGTTATCAGCTTGTACTGCTAAGACACTTTCAATATTATTATCGTTCTCTTCTAGCCAAACATCTCTAAAATTAGGCATTAAGTCGTGCCCAGAGTTATCAATAACATCTTTTGCCAATTCTGCTGCCTTAGCATAGTTAGCTGTAATTTTTAGAGGCCATCCAGCCGTAGTTATATATGCTTTGGCCATCATATGTTTGGCTGCCCAAGATGTCGGTCTACCAGGTTCACCAGGCCAAGATGCGGGTAGGTTGTTTATGGCGAATTGAAGATCAGAAATTACCAAATCAAAAACATCACTCTCAGGAGATCTAGGTTCTTCTCCTGTAGCTACATCAGATGTAACTATAGGAACTGGCCCCCAAGTTCTAACCAATTGAAAATACGCCCAGCCTCTTAAAAAGAAAGCTTGCGCTACAGCTTGTTCTCTTTCTGTTCCTTCAGGCGCATTTGTATAATTTGAAATTACAGCGTTTGCAAAAAATACGGTGCGGTACAAATGATTCCAACCATGCTCTTTTAACCAGCTATTACCAGCGGTATATTGGAACTGATCAAATTCGCGATAATCCGATTTATTAGAGCCTGCACGCGAAGTAACATCATCCCCTGCTAAAGTAGGGATTGATCCTTGTGCATTTAAGAAAAACTCCATATAAGGGCGATATATAGCTGTTACTCCAGCGTCGAGATCTGTTTGCGTTTTGTAAAACGTAGCAGGAGTAAGTATACCTTTAGGGTCTTCCTCCAACTCAGAACAGCTAAAAACCAGTGTTAAAGCTGCTAAGATTAATAATTTATAATTTTTCATAATAACAGTTTTTTTATTTTTAAAATTTAACATTAACGCCAAGTGTTACTCTTTTAGGATTCGGGTAAACACCTGTGTCATAACCTAAAAATACATTGGAAGATCCACCAGCACTTACCTCTGGGTCATAGCCTTTATAATCTGTTATGGTAATAAGGTTTTGGGCACTTAAAATAAGCTTTACAGAATCTAAGAAAGTAGATTCTAGAAGGCTTTCAGGTAAATTATAACCTAAACTTATATTTTTAAACCTTATAAAGGTTGCATCTTCTACATAACGAGAATCCTCAGGTCTATGGAGATAATTTGAGGTTAAGGAAGGAACAACTGTATTTTGATTATCTGGTGTCCAAGCATTTAATTGATCAATACCAGTAAGGGAACCATCGCCACCTGCACCATTAGTTAATGCTCGGTTAATGTTCAACAGGTCATGTCCAACCATTGATTGTAGAAAAACGTTCAAGGTGAAGTTTTTATAAGATAGGGTGTTATTAAGGCCCCAAGTAAAGTCTGGAGCTCCATTACCTATTGTTGTAATATCATCAGCAGAGATTGATCCATCGCCGTTTACATCTCTATACTTAGAGTCTCCAGGGTCAGCATCAAAAGCATCTGCTTCTGCAACTTCATCTGTTCCCCATACGCCATCATTAATATATCCTTGAATATTCCCAATGCGTCCTCCTACTTCAACTCTAGTTGGAATTGCAGCAGATCCAGAGAATAAACCACCACCAGGAAATATGAAGTCGTCCTTACCAAGGCTAATGGCAGTCGCTTTATTTGTAGAGATATTAAACGCAGCATCCCATTGAAAATCTTCATTGTTGATAATGGTTCCTTCTACCATAAATTCGAAACCTTCATTTTCTATTTCTCCAGTATTTACCAGTTCAGTTATACCACCAATATAGGTAGGAGGCGTAACTCTTAGTAAAACATCAGTCGTATTCTTTTTATAATAATCTACACTCGCTGTAAAACGATTGTTCCAGAATCCAAAATCAATACCAGCATTTAATTGTGCTGTTGTTTCCCATCTTAAATCATCATTTGTTAACCCTCCAGGAGCTACACCAAATTGAATGGTAGAACCATCTACAATAGCTCCAATACCAGTAACTAACGAAGGAAAAGAACTATAGGCGGCTATACCCTCATTTCCAGTTTCTCCCCAGCTAACTCTTAACTTTAAATTGCTTAACGTTTTAGAATCTTGTAAAAAAGGTTCTTCAGAAACTCTCCAGCCTAAGGCTACAGAAGGGAATGTAGCATTTTGGAATTTGTTTTGAAATTTTGAAGATTGATCTTGCCTCACAGTACTTGATAATAAGTATTTGTTTTTATAAGCATATTCCATTCTTGCTACATATGATCTGATAGAAGATTCGTTTTCACCTGAAGCAATATTATAAGTTTCAGCCAGTGCTAAGTTAAAATAAGAACGATCTAAATTGGTTAAGCCTGTTGCGGTTGCTGAAGATCCAAAAATTTCTGTCCATGTTTCTTCAAAGACACCTTTTAGTAATAATGAATGATTTTCACCAATATTAGGTCTGTAGTCTAATATATGGGTATGCTGATACGTTTGGAATTGGCTCTCGGTAACAGAGGCCTGAGGCGCTTGAAGATCTGCTAAATCGTCTTTAAAAAATCGATTTGAACCTTGTTGTGTTCTTCTCGCTCCAATAAATGTATAATCAATATTTTTGGTAACATTCCAATTAACATTAAAGTTAAAGGTGGTATTATCAGTGAATATGTTTTCATTTCTTCCAAATGCTATAGCGGTAGGGGACGTAGCAATTCCCGAAAACCTTCCAGTGTGTGTCGGCCTTCCGTTATCCTGATATGCTGGAACAGTAGGGCTGTAAATTAGCGCAGCGGCAGTTGGATTAAATAAAGAACTGGTATTGTTTATGTTTTTTGCCAACTCATCTGCATAACTAATGTAAAGCCCCATTCGTAATTTTTCATTTACCTCAAAATTAACATTGGCTCTAACAGCTTCTCTCTCATACAAACTATTCTCTAAAATCCCCACATTATCTACTTTGTTACCAGAAATATAGTAATCAATTTTTCCTGATTTTCCAGAAATAGAAAGGTTATGATTTTGCAATATGGCATCAAATCCTTCTCTGTAAATTTCGTCTTGCCAATCTGTTCCTCCTGCTGTTCTAAAAGCATCGATTTGAGTTTGAGAGAATTCTTCGGTTCCACTACTTATATTAACAACTTCGGCATGCTGAGCTGCAGATAGTTTATCAATTTTACTCGGCAAATATTGTGCTGAAATTAATGAGTTAAATTCAACTACTGGTGTATCTGTTTTTCCTCTTTTAGTCGTTACCATTACAACACCATTTGAACCACGAGAACCATAAAGGCCTGTAGATGATGCGTCTTTTAATATTTCAATAGATTGAATGTCAGCTGGATTTAATGCAGTAAAAGATGCCCCAAGCACGCCATCTATAACATACAGTGGGTCAGAATTGTTGGTAATTGAATTAGCTCCTCTAATTCTAACTACGGCGATACTACCAGGGGCTCCACTGGCATTACTTATTTGTACCCCTGGGCTACGTCCTTGAAGCACATCTGAAGCAATGGCTATAGGCTGCTCTTCATAATCTTTTGGAGATACAGAAGATATAGCGCCTACAATATCACTTCTTTTTTGTGTACCATAACCAACTACCACAACTTCATCTAGTTGTGCAGTGTCTTCTTTTAATACAATTTTTATAGATGTTTGGTTGCCAATGGTAACTGATTGAGTAATATAACCTAGAAAAGAAACTTCTAATACATCTCCTGGTGAGACCTGAATACTGAAGTTTCCATCAAAATCCGTAACCAAACCTTTTGTTGTTCCTTTTACAATAATACTTGCACCAGGTACACCCAGTCCATTTTCGTCTACTACGGTACCTTTAACGGTTTGTTGCAAGGCCGAAGAAGTCTCTTTATTGGATTTTGATACTAAAATTATTTGTTTGTTTAATACTTCAAATTTTATGTCAGTGCCAGATAATAAGGTATCTAATATTTTTTTGATTTTAGTTTTTTTGAAGTTAATAGATACTAATTTTTTATAATCAACTTCTTTATCGTTGTATAAAAACTTAAAATCAGATTTAGCTTCAATAGAGCGCAGTACATTTTCAATGGTTACATTCTCTAATTCTAAGGTAATTTTTGTGTTTTGTGAGTAAGAAGAATTAGCATGTATTTGAAAAAGTGATATTAAAAATAAATAAACAGTTAGTTTCATTTTTAAATCAAGCTTTAAATAGGGAATGCCATTCCCTAACTTTATTAGAAATTTCATATTTTTGTTTTGTGTTTAGTCGTTTAATATTTTTGTTAAATTGCTAGAGCTAATCGGGAAATGTTGCAGCATTTTCCGATTTTTTTTGCAAGGTTTGAGAGATTGTCATGTCATAGTTTAGTTATTTTTAAGAGTTATTGTTTAGTTTATTGTTATGTTATTCCCTTTTATATTATAATCAAACGTATAATTTTTGCTAAAGGAATTTAATACTTGTTCAATAGTTTCTATATCAAAAGAAGCTGTAAAGTCTTCGTTGTCAAGTGAAGTGTTGTTATTAGTAATAGAAACGTTATAGCGTCTTTCAAGTTTCTTTGTTATATTTTTGAAAGGCATATGTTCAAAGACAACTCTGCCTTCAGTCCAAGCTGTATAAATAGAAGTATCTACAGTTTTAAGATTAATATCCATATTTTGCTTTACCCATTCTGCCTTATCTCCAGGTTTAAGTATGGTTGTTCTTTTTGGGTTAGAATTAGGACTTATTGCTACAGAACCTTCAACCAATACAGTATTGATGTATGGGTCTTCTGGATAGGATGATACGTTGAATTTAGTTCCTAAAACCGTTATATTCATGTTGTTGGTATGAACAATAAATGGTTGTTTTTTATTTGTTTCAACATCAAAAAAAGCTTCTCCTTTTAAATAAACGGTTCTGTTTTCCCCCTTTATAAAGTTTATTGGATATCTAAGCGTACTACCTGAATTAAGAGTAACCTTTGAACCATCAGACAGAATAACTTGAAGATTCCTGCCATATGGAATGGTTAATTCATTATAAATGAGTTTCTCTGAAAATTTTGACTTATTTGAATTGGAGTAATCCAGTTTGAACCCGTCTTCAACATTTAAAAATGATCCATTCTTAGATATGGTTTTCTGAGGACTATTATCTGAAATAATTTCTTTTTCACCATTGCCTAAGTCTAGAACAATGTCGTTAAAAGGTAATCCAATGGTATTTTTATCTGAAGAGATTTGAGATGGTCTATTAATGTTTTTATAAGAAACATATCCAAGGGTTAGGCACAAGATTAAAATTGCAGCAAATTTATAAACATATTTAAACGATTTATTGCTGGCTAATGAATTTGGTTTAATGTTTTGCCAATCGCTATACTTTGTTTTGTTTATATATTTTAATTGTTCTTCCCTTTCTTTTTTAATATTTGTGTTTGTAAGGTTGTTTATAATATCATCAGTATCATTTTTAGAGAAAATTTCATCAATTTCTGATGGATCTATATCCTTCTCATTAAGTATTCTTAAAGCTGTTTTTTTTGCTAAGGAGATGATTCTTTTTAAACTATTCATGAAATAAAAAAAGGATTGTTTTTGTATACAACACATGTGTATAACGATAAAAAATTAAGGAAGGGTGAAAAAAAAGTCATTTTTTTGCCTCTAAAATGACAAAACGTTGATTTTTAGCTTGTTTTTTTATTAAAATGGTGTTTTAAGCAGTTAATGCTTAATATAATAAAGTTATTAGCAAGGAGCAGGCACCTTTTAGCAAGGGTCGAAGTTTTTGGTAAGCGATACGCTTTTGTGTCTTAACGGTGTTCAATGAAATTGACAATTCTTCCGAGATTTGTTTGTTTTCTAACCCCTTTAAGCTTAGATGGATAATCCTTTTACATTTATATGGAAGCGTATTAATAGCTTGGTTAACTAATCTAGAAGTTTCTTCTATTAGGACCTGTTTTTCAAAATAAGTTTGAGAAGTAATAATTTCTATAGACTCTGAATCTAAACTGGTTTTGGATTTATTTTTTTTGCTTTTTATAAAATCTATAGATTTATTCCTTACAGCGGTGTAGAGATATGCCTTTATGTTGTCATTATCACTGAATTGTATTTGATCTTTCCAAATTTTTATAAACACCTCTTGTACTATATCTTTAGAGTGTTCTAGATTATTTGTGTACTTGTTAGAAAATAAACAGAGCGACGTATAAAAAGAGTTAAACAACTTTTTATAAGCTTCTTGTGTCATATTATTTTTCTTAACTAGCTTCAAAATAAAAGATATAATCAGACGATTATGAGTTATTAAAAATTGGGGGTCTTATTAAAAATATAGATGTGAAATACAAAATCGATTAAATCAAAAATAATAATTAATTAGAAAAATTAAGGGTTTTTTAAGAAAAATTAAGAATAAGTCAAGTTTATTCTATAATTAATTAACAGAATAACGATGAATCTTTATCAAGACAGGGACTAAATCAAGGAAAACCCCTACTAATTTAAGTATAAGAAAGTATATAAAACTAAAAAAGGTTTATTTATCAAATGGGCTTTCATTTATTTTTTCCTCAGATTTTATCTTTTTTATATAATCGCTTGGCAAAACTCCAAATTGTTTTTTAAAGCATTTTGAAAAATAGGAGGCTGTATTAAATCCAGTCATGTACATAATCTCCTTTACCGACAAATCACTTGTTTCTAAAAGTTGTAAAGCACGCTTTAAACGAATATTCCTAATAAATTCTCCAGAAGATAGTCCCGTTAGTTCTTTAAATTTCATAAAAATATTAGAACGGCTAAGATTCATTTCCTTTACGAGGAACTTAACATTGAAATCTGTATTCATCATGTGCTTTTCAATAATTTCAATAGCTTGTTGTAGAAATTTTTCATCTGTAGATGTTACAGCAACTTCTTTGGGTTGGGATATTATTTTTCTATTAAAACGTTTTCTTAATTGTTCACGGTGGTCTAAAATATTTGCAAGTTTGAGCTTCAATAAGTCAATATTAAAGGGCTTTCTAATATAATCATCTGCACCATTTGTAAAACCTTCCAGTTCGTTTTCTTCTGATGCCTTTGCCGTAATCATTATAACTGGAATATGACTGGTTTCCTGTTTCGTTTTAAGTTGTTTGCAAAACTCGAAGCCATCCATCACCGGCATGAAAATATCGGTAAGAATAACATTTGGTTGTAGGTGCTTTGCGGCCTCCAAACCTTCTTTCCCGTTTTCGGCATGATATACATTATAATATTCATTAAGGGCTTGTGCAATGAAGTCTCTTATGTCGCTATGGTCATCAACAATCAAAAGTATTGGTAATTTCGATCTTCTTTTAGAGAATATTTTATCAATAATCTCATCGTTTATATCCCTTTGATAGCTACTTACATTGTTGGGCATCATGAACCCAAGCGTCTTGTCTTCAGATTCAAAGCTTATGTTAGGGATATTCAAATAATCTTCTTTGTTTGTTGGGAATTTAAAGATAAACGTACTTCCTTTTTTATGTTTACTTTCAACATCTAAAGATCCCTGATGTAATTCTGCCAGCTTTTTAGCATATGAAAGACCAATACCAGCACCTTCAGAGAGTTGTTTTTTAGAAGGTTTTTTATCCACGTAAAAACGCTCAAAGATGTATTTTACTTTATCTGGTTTAATACCTGGACCAGAGTCTTTAACCTTAATAACCAAATGCTTTTTTATTTCTGAATCAGCGTTTATGTTTTCTATGCTATTAAGGATTTCGATAACGATAACGCCATGGTCTGGAGTAAACTTTATAGCATTCGACAGCAGGTTGTTTAATATTTTTTCGACAGCATTTGGATCAAACCAAGCCGTTATATCCTCATCCGAATAATTTATTTCAATATTTATATGACGTTTTTTACAGAGAAATTGAAAAGGTTGAATAAGTTCATTTACAAACTCAATGATATTGCTCTTGTAAAGAGTTAAGGTCATTTTACCTTTGTCCATTTTCCTGAAACCAAGTAACTGATTAACTAAACGCAATAGAGAATCTGTATTTTTTTGCATCAGATTTAATTGATGTAAAACAACTTTTTTATCTAGTTGTGTATAAGACTGTTTAAGATATTCTAAAGGTCCTTTTATTAAAGTTAAAGGTGTGCGGATTTCATGCGATATATTAGTGAAGAATTCTATTTTAAGTTGTTGCAATTCTTCATTTTTTTCTTTTTCCAGATGTTCTAATTCTAATTGGTGTTTTTTATTAGTATTTATTATGGTATATTTTCTAAAAGCAATTAAAAGACCTACAATTATTAAAGAGTATATGAAATATGCTATGTTGGAAAGCCAAAAAGGAGGGCTTATACTTATATCTATTTTTGAAGGTGTTTTATCCCATAGGCCATCATTATTTGTAGCTTTTACATAAAATATATAGGTGCCAGGCTCGAGGTTTGTATAAGAGGCAAAACGTTTATTAGAAGTTGTTTGCTCCCAGTCTTTTTCAAAACCTTCTAACTTATAGGCAAATTGATTTTTTTGTGAAGCTGCATAATGTAAAGCAGCAAACTCGAAAGAGATATTGTTTTCAAAATATTTAAGATTAATCTTTTGGGTTTTACTAATGGTTTCTTTTAATATAACACGATCATTAATTTTATCTCGAACAGATACTGGCTGATTGGAGATTAAAAAATTAGTTATAATAGTTTCAGGTTCGAAAGTGTTTTCAACCAGATTTTTAGGGAAAAACGAATTGAAACCATTAATACCTCCAAAAAGCATCTCATTATTACGTCTTTTAAGGCATGCTAACTCTTGAAATTCATTACTTTGCAAACCATCATTTACATCATAGTTCTTAAAAGTTTCTTGTTCAGGATTGAACTTAGAAAGCCCTTTGTTTGTGGATAGCCAGAGGTTGCCACTTTCATCTTCTAAAATACCTTTAATTACTTTATTGGGGAGTCCATCTTTATCTGAATAGGATTTAAAACTAGCTGGTTTATTTTTACTCTCAGGAATAAATTTATTTAAGCCCCCTCCAAAGGTGCCAACCCAAAGTTCGCCCTTTGCACTTTCATATATGGGTAAAATATAATTATGGCTAATACTCGTTGTGTCTCCAATAATATGCTTGTAAACTTGAAATTTAGGATGTTTTTTTAAGGCTTCTTCTTTTGTGAGCCTATTTAACCCATCACCAGTAGCAAACCATATATTACCCTTACTATCTTCATAAATATTTCTAATAATATTATTTGAAATACTACTAGGGTCATTGGGGTTAGACATAAAAATATCTGTGGTATACTGATCTGTACCCTTTTTTGGTGTCCAACGATAGATACCAACTTCGTATGTCCCTATCCAAATAGTTTTGTTACTATCTGAAAGAATAGAAAAAACGCCACCAGTAATTTCTTCTACAGGTAGGATTTTGTTGGAGCTTATTTTAGATGGAGTTGTTATATCCAATGTATATAAACTTATCATATTTCTACTGCCTAGCAGAAGTTTTTTCTTGTTGCCAGATTCAATTTCTTCAATGGCAAATACATTAGTTAAGGTATCAAAATTAAAAAAGGTATTATCATTACTTTGTTTAGGTTTCATACTTACTCCCCCGCCTTCTGTTCCAATCCATAAATTCCCGTTACTATCTTCAAAAAAAGATCTTATTTTGTCATAGCTAAGACTATTGGGCTTTAAAGTTTTTCTAACATGATCAAACCTATTTCTTCCAGGGTTGAATTTATTTATACCACCTCCATTGGTTCCTATCCAAATAATACCAGTTTTATCTTTAAATAAAGACGTAATTATATTTTTGCTTAAACTATTTGGGTCTGTAGGGTTATACTCGAAATGCTGAAGCAATTCGGGAAGTTCCTTATCTGACGAATTTTTTAAATAATTTAATCCGCTCTCACTTCCTGCCCAGATATTGTTGTCGTCTACTAATAAGCAGCGAAAGTTTCCATCAAGGATTTTTGTGAACTTAAGCGATGTGTTAATTCTAGATTGATAAAATAAACCTTTATTGGTTGTTATTATTAAGCGGCCTTCTTTGTCTTCTCCAATAGAGGACACTGCTAAATTTGGCAATCCAACCTCTTCATTAAGGAATTTGAAATACGTATCTCCATTACGTTCTCTTGATAGTCTATAAAGGCCTCCTGGCCCTCCAGTCCAAATACGCCCTTTGCTATCTTGATAAACAGCATCAACGGAGCTAACATTAATACTAGGGATGAAAGGTTCTTGATGTGCTTTAAAGCGCTGGAACTCTACTGCTCCATCAATGTTGTCTAAATTTAACATATTTAACCCTTCGCTGGTTCCTATCCATAAGCGATTTTCTCGATCTATATAAACTGTGATTATATAATTGTTATCAATACTTTTTAAGTCTTTCTTATTATAGGTATAGGTTTTAAATTTTTCGGATGATTTATCAAAAAATATGAGTCCGCCTCCTGTAGTTCCAATCCAAAAATCCCCATTTTGATCTTCTTCAATATCAAAGATTAAATTACTGGTTATGCTTTCAGGGATATTAGAATCGGGATTAAATATTTTAAAGCTGTAGCCGTCATATTTGTTTAGACCATCATGGGTTCCAAACCACATAAAACCATCTCTGTCCTGATGGATTGTGTTAATGTCACTTTGAGACAGGCCATTATCAGTGGTAATACGTTCAAAATATCCTAAATTTTGAGAGATATGGGTTTTAGGTAATAAGAAGCAAAGTGTAAAGATGAGCGCCCCGAAATTTTTTTTCATTCTGGAGGTAATTTCAACTGTTGTATTTCTGTTTCTTATAACCACTTAGATAATGCTAATTTTTATTCAGAATTAATAGTTTTAAGGCATTGTTGTTCGGAGCTATTAGAAATGCAGGTGCGTGGTCTTTTCCTAAAAGGATTGGTTTTATATCTTTAATTTCTCCATTAATAAACAGCCCCGTACTTTCTGAACTTAAAACAGAAAAACCGTCAGCATTTCCTTGAATAACAGCGGTTAAGCTAGCATCGTTCCGTGGGGTTTCTACCTCTGCACCATATAGGTTACCTCCAATTAACAGATCGGGGTACTCGTCACCGTTGTAATCAAAGTTAACAAATTTATTTATTGATGAAAATTGGGAACGATTGGGTAATTTATGAAGGCTAAATGAGCCATGACCATCACTTTTTATTACATGATGCGCAAATGTGTTAGCTTTATAATTTAGTGACCCTTCTAGCATACCTTCTCCATAGATATCTATTAAATTTGCGTTGGCAAAAGACTCAAAAGTTTTGAACCTCTTTTTAATAGCTGGGACTTGTTGCGAAGAACATTCTCTACCTCTTAAAGGTAGCTTTTTGCCATTCTTTTCGTAGCTCAAAACAATATCTGATGATCCGTTTTCATCAAAATCATTTGCGTAAACCTCAAAAGGTTCCTTTTTGCTTGCTTTATATTTGTAATTCAGACCCAAGTTACCAGCTAAATAATCCATATCACCATCATTATCAATATCTATTTTTTCAAGGCTATACCACCAGCCTGTGTGTTCTTTAAAACCGAGTTTTTCTGTTTCTTCTTCAAAGGTCGTTCCTGTGTTTTTGAAGAATCGTATAGGCATCCATTCACCAGTAATAATTAAATCTAATTTACCATCATTATTATAATCATCCCAAACGGCACTAGTTACTAAACCTGCTTCATTTAAACTAGGAGCTAGCTCTAAAGTTACATTTGTGTATTTTAGATTAGTGTCTTTTCCTCCATCATTTCTTAAAATATAACTTTGGGCTGGATATGGGTATTTGCCAGGTGTAATTCTGCCTCCAACAAATAAGTCTAAATCACCATCATTGTCGTAATCACCAGATATTACATTTTGACCACTCGCTTTAATTTCTGGTAGGGTGTTATTTGTTTTAATAAAACCATTAGAGGTATTTATATATAATCTGTCTTGATATTCGGTATTTGGTTTGTTTTTATCATTACCGCCATTTACCACATACAAATCTAAATCATTATCATTATCGGCATCAAATAACAAAGCACCTGTGTCTTCATATTGGGCGTCCAAATTCCAAGGACCTTCGATTGTTTTGAATGTACCGTCCTTATTTTGAATATATAAAGCGCCTGAGCTTCCAGCTGCATTACCAATAAAAAAGTCTTCTAATCCGTCTGCATTTACATCGCCTACAGTTAAGCCTGGACCAGATGTGGAATATTTATGGGGCAATAAGGGTTCATATTTAAAGTCATCGTAGACGTTTTCTTTATGACAAAATATAATACCTGATGCTTCTGTAATGTCTTTAAAACTATGTTTTGTAGTTGAGGGTTGTTGTGTTGAGCGGCTATTTTTAAATTCAATTTTTATCAATTGATTTGCATTAACATTTTTTAAAACCTGCTCATTTCTGTTTGGCCATGTAATCTTTAATTCGTCAATAATATTATATTCTCCAACCCCAAAATGAAAGATAGGCTCTGTACTAGATTGATAACCCCTAGTGGTAGTGAGTTCTTGGGTTTGTTCTATATTTTTGGTTTTTACTGTAATTTTGGCTCCAATTCCAAAAGGGTTGCTGGATGTGCCATTAAGCTTAATTTTTAAATAATTGTTTTTTGTTTTTTGAGCGTCATTGATGTAGATTGATGCGTGGTTGTCCATGTTATTTATAACAAGATCTAGGTCGCCATCGTTATCAAGATCAACAGAAGTAAACCCATTTGAGAACCCTTTTTCATCAAGTTGCCATTCGTGTGTAATTTTGGAAAATGTGAAATCCCCATTATTTTTATAAGCATAATTTGAGATGGGTGTGCTCGGTAATCGCTTAAAATCTAATTTTTTTTCATTCCCGAAAAGTCTTTCCGTTTTATATTCGGCATTAACATCATTATTATTAACATCACGTTTTACACCATTGCTAATAAATACATCTTTCCAGCCATCATTATCAAAGTCTGAAAATATGGCGCCCCAGCTCCAGTCTGTAGTAGCCATTCCTGCAAACCTTGAGATATCACTTAAAATAGGAAGGTTTTCTTTGTTAGTTCCATTATTTAGTTGCAGGGAGTTTTGCATATATTGATGGTTAAAACCTAAATCGACGGCTTGATAAAAGGTTTCGGGTCTCATGCTAGCCATATTGGTTTTAGATCGGCTATAATCTTCGGCAGTCATATCTACTTGTAACAGATCTGTTAAGCCGTCATTATTAAAATCTGAGGCATCTATACCCATTCCAAACATAGAGGTGTGCCTGGAAACTTGATTAGAAACTTCATTAAATGTACCATCCCCATTGTTAAGATATAGGTAATCGGGGACGTTAAAATCATTCGAAAGGTAAAGATCCTTATGGCCATCATTATTGAAGTCTGAAGCAACAATGCCTAAAGTAAGCCCAAAACGCTGTACACCTGCCGAGGTTGTTACATCAGAAAATGTTCCGTTACCATTATTTTTATATAAATGACCAGAATCTTCAAACCTGTTTTTATCCATTTTACTTTTATAATACATGTTACCCATGCTAACTAATACCGTAGGGTAATTGGCAACGAATAGGTCTAAAAACCCATCATTGTTATAATCGAAAAAGGTAGATTGTATGGATTTGCTTTTGTCGGCAATACCAAATGATTCTGCTTGTTCGGAAAATGTGTTGTCACCATTATTTATAAATAACTGATTGGCACTGTTTCCAGATTTTCCTGAGACACTTAGATAAATATCTAAAAGCCCATCGTTATTGACATCTGCCATGGTGGTGCCTGAGTACCATCTTGAATCGCCGCTTACGCCAGCAGATTCTGTAATATCTTCGAACTTAAGCCCTCCTTTGTTTAAATAAAGTTTGTTTGGAACTAAATTACCTGTAAAATAAAGGTCTGGTAGTCCATCATTATTAATGTCTCCCGATGAGACTCCGCTACCTAGATAAAGAAAAGGAAAGTTAAAGTAGTTAAGTGTATCGTTTTCAATAATATTATTGGAAAAAAGAACTTGGGAATGCTCTATGTTGAGAGGGTAAAAAGTGGTACTATACTCGATAGTTTTTTTTTTCGAGCAAGAAGAGAGGATAGCTACAATACCAAGTAAAAAGAAGATTTTTTTCCAATGCTGAATCATACAAATTTTAAAAATGGTCACCAATTCAAAGCTATGAATTGGCGACCGTTTAAACAAACTAACTTAAAAAGTTTTAATACCCTGGATTTTGAACTAAATTAGGGTTTTGATCCAATTCATTTTGAGGAATAGCAATGTATTCTCTTCCAGGTTTATAAGCACCCGTTCCAGCACTATTAGATTTAAAATCAGAGTTGTTTACAATTCTGTCAACCACTTTGCCCCAACGTAACAAATCAAAATATCTTGTACGCTCAAAAGTAAGTTCTTTAATTCTTTCATTTTCAATATCCTGCATTGTTATACTTGCGTAATCAGGCATGTCTACTCTTGCTCTAACCTGGTTTATAGCGTTTAATGCCTCTGTAGTAGAACCATTAAGCATAAATTCAGCTTCAGCAAACATTAATAGAACATCTGCATAACGTAACATTCTTAAATTATTTCCAGCACCATGCCAACCTTCGGCTAGCGATTGAGAAAGCCCATTAAAAGCCCAATCGGTATATTTATTTCCATAAATACTAGTTCCAGAAGCGCCAAATACGTCTTGGTAAGTTTGGTTGCCATAGGTTCTAGAAGAAAGAACATCTCCTTCATATGTAGTAGTTTCTGTTGTGTTGAAGCAGAAAGTTACAAATGTTCTTGGATCAATTTCGTTATTGATTGTTCTTTCACTCAAGAATAAATCTAAAGCCCATTGGTTGACTTCCATACCATCTTGATTTGTAAAACCTGCTGGAGCTAAATCTGGTTGATATCCAGAACCTTTTCCTCTCCCTGGAGCGTCACCACCCCAACCACCGTTACCATCGGCAATTAGTTGAACCTCAAATAATGATTCGGCATTATTTTCAAATTCTTCAGTAAAATTATGTGCATAATTATCCATTAATTGATAGCTGCCGCCCATTATTTTAGCAAACTCGGCTTTAGCTTCAGCATACTTGTTTTGATATAAAAGTGCTTTTCCTAAATAACCAGTAGCTGCTCCAGCTGTAGCTCTTCCTGTTTCATCTGCAGGCCAAGAATCTGGAAGCAAAGATTGTGCATTTTTTAAATCTGATTCGATTAATGCCCAAACTTCTTCTGGTGCGGCTTGTACTATAGATAATGGATCTTCTATTTCTGTAAATGGAATTTCTAGTAACGGAATATTTCTCCAATTATTCAACAAATTAAAATAATTGAATGCTCTTAAAAAATGAGCTTCTCCAAGAATATTGTTTTTATCTTGCTCACTAAAAGTTGGGTCTTCGATACTAGGAACCCTAAATAGCACTTCATTAGCTCTGGTAACGCCTTGATACATAGCTTGCCATACCCATTTAACTGGGTTGCCTGCAGGGTCTGTGTTAAAATAACTAACTTGTGTTCTATCGGAAGTACCAAAACCATTTATTACGTCATCTCTATAATCTGATAAGAAAATTTCAAATCGTGAGTAATATAAAATATTGGTAAGAGGGCTGTAGGCTCCAAATATACCTTTCTTTGCATCTTCACCAGTTTTCCAGAAAGATTCTGGCGTCAATGCATTTGGGTTCGTTTGATCTAAAATATCATCACCACAATTCACATTAAATATGCAAATAAATAATAATGATAAAATGACTTTTAAAGATTTTTTCATGTTTTTCATTTTTCTAATTTTTTTAGTTTAAAAAGAAACTTGTAATCCAAGTTGGTAGGTTCTTGGTGTAGGGTAAGTACCTTCATCTACACCAGCGTTAAATATTTTACTACCAACTCTACCAGCCTCACTACTATTTCCTCCTCTGCCATTTCTACCTACTTCTGGATAGTATCCTTCGTATCCCGTAATGGTAAATAAATTAGTTGCAGAAACGTATAATCGCAACTTGTTTAGGTTTAGTTTATCTAAAATGGTATTAGAAAAATTATATCCTATTTGTGCATTTCTTAATCTAAAATATGCGCCATTTTCTATATAAAAGTCAGACATTCTTTTATTTCGACCATTGTCTGATTTTGTGTTTCTTGGAATATTAGTATTAGTATTTGTAGGTGTCCATGCATTTAAAGCATCTGCAAAATAATTACCTTCATTATCAAAATAGCCTCTGTATTTAGTACCGTTTAGTATAGAATTTCCAGAAACACCATTGAAAAACAGGTTTAAATCAAATTGTTTGTAATTAGCGCCAATACTGAATCCATATTCGAACGTTGGAATAGGGCTGCCAAGGTAGGTTTGGTCATCAGCATCAATATCACCATCACCGTCTAAGTCTTTAAATCTTAAATCACCAGCAACCGGGCTACCTGGGCCATCATTGGCTGCAGTAGCTTCTGCATCTGTTTGGTAAATACCCTCAACTACATAACCAAAGAAAGAACCGATAGGTTGTCCAACATCCGTTTTTGTACTGTTTATAGTATTTGAGGTAAATGAACCTTGAAGAATAGGTGAGGATCCACCTAAATCTGTTACCTTATTGTCTAATGTTGAAAAATTTGCAGAGATATTAAAAGAAAAATCATCACTTAGTTGATCAGAATAGCTTGCTACGAACTCAAAACCTTTATTTTCAACATTGGCAGTGTTAAAAGGAATAGCGTTTGTAAACCCTGTATATAAAGGGAGTTGGATAGGAATGAGAATGTCTTCTGACTCCTTAATGAAATAATCCATTGTAATGCTTAGTTTATTGTTTAGAGCATTAAAATCAAGACCTATATCGGTTGTTTTTGTAGTTTCCCAAAAAATGGATGGATTTACACCTTTTGTAATGGAATACCCTGTAACCCTAGCTTGATCACCTGTGCCTAAAACGTACTCACTAAATAAATTAAGTTCTGGATCTGTAGAATAAATGTCTACATTGTTGGAGCCAATTTCTCCATAACTAGCTCTAAGTTTAATATTTGTTATAGCATCAAAATTTTCCATGAACCCTTCATTACTAAGATTCCAAGCAAGTGCCATAGAAGGGAATGTTCCCCACCTTAAGTCTTCTCTAAAAAGTGATGAACCATCTCGACGAACCGTAGCAGTTAAAAGATATCTGTCATCGAAAGAATAGTTCAATCTTCCAAAATAAGATTGAATCGTTGAAGTTCTGTCGAATGATGGAGCTTCCTGCAATTCTTCTGCTGCAGATGCTACACGAATATTATTTGAAGGGAATCTTCTCGCAACTACACCTAATTGTCTAGTATTATTTTCTTGTTCGGTAAAACCTGCTAGAGCATCTATAGTGTGCTTACCAAAAGTTTTCTTATAATTTAATGTATGCTCTATTAAAGTTGACAAGAAATTGGTATTTCTTTCTCTTAATTCTGAAAACTGTTTAATATTTGAATCTTTAAAAATCTGATCTTCTGGGGTAAATTCGTAATTATTATCTGCAAAAGATTCAAGCCCCAGACTTAACTTATAGGTCAGTCCGTCAATAATTTCATAAGAAGCAGCAATATTTCCTAAAATGGTATTTCTGGTAACAGTTCTGTCTTGTAGAGCAGCAATACCAAGTTCATTGATTATAGTTCCTGGCCCATAGAAGGCACCCAAAGCCTCACCATCTGGTAGGTCAGAAGAACTCCAATCTCCATTATCATCTTTTAGACGTATTGTTGGAATTAAATTTCTTTCCTTATTGAAAAAATTATTTGGGTTATTAACAGTTCTTGTTAATCCGATAGTATTTTCCAAACGGAACCTGTTTTTTGTGAAAGACCCAGTAGCTCTTACCGTAGTTCTTTTAAAATCGGAAAACTTTACTACACCTTCATTATCGAAATGGTTCAAGGATAAGCTATATAATGTGTGTTCACCACCTCCCGAAAGTCTAAGGTTGGTATTTTTAACACTAGAAGTCCTAAGAGATTCTTTGTACAAATCACTTGTATTATTAGGGTTAAATTGAGTGTCATTTGCTGGAGATCGACTGTTACCATCGTTATCATCTGCACGATTTACAATATCTGCATATTGTCTCGCATTAGCCCAATTAAGTTCATTGATTACTTGGTTAAAACCATAACTAGTATCTAAATCAATGCTCAATTGACCCTTTTTTCCTCTTTTAGTCGTTACTATAATAACACCATTTGCAGCTCTAGAACCATAAATAGCTGTAGAAGAAGCATCCTTTAATACAGATATTGATTCTATATCTGCTGGGTTAATCGAATTCATATTACCAGTAATAACACCATCTATTACAAAAAGCGGACTTGAATCTCCAAGAGTACCAGCTCCTCTAATTGTAATTATTGAAGTAGCACCAGGTGAACCGCCTTGAGATTGTACGTTTACACCAGCCATTTTACCTTGTAAAGCTTGGGCAGGATCTGTAAAAGTATATTTTTCAATATCCTTGCTGCTTACTGTTGAAACAGCTCCTGTAAGATCTGATTTCTTTTGGGCTCCATATCCAACAATCACAACTTCGTCTAATTGACTGGCATCTTCAGCCAAAGAGATCGTGATGGAAGTTCTTCCATTTATTGGGATTTCTTGGGTAACAAATCCTAAGTAGCTTACAACAAGTGTTTCGCTACTTGAAGCAGAAATAGAAAATAGCCCATCAAAATCGGTTTGGGCACCAACACTAGTCCCTTTAATTAAGATGTTGGCGCCCGCAAGAGGCTGTCCAGATTCATCTGTAACTGTACCGGTAATTGTTGAGTTTTGGGAATGCCCTATTGCTATTCCTGCTAACCAAACCATGGTTAACATGAAAATGCGATGTTGGCATTTTTGTCTGAGTAATTTTAGTAATTTCATACACGTTTAAGTTTAATTTTAATTAGTTATGAAAATTACCTAAACAATGACCTGAACCATGTTCCATATGTACAAAACCTTAGAACTAGATGTCAAAACATATGTAGTAAAAAGCTCACATGATCAAAAAACAAAAACAATGTAAAGTTCTTATTTTTAATAAGTTAATAATTTTTTGTGCGTAAGATCATTTAGTCCAAATGATCATTTATTGTAGTGATAGGAGATAAATACGTAGAAGTTTCTACGGTAAAATAAAGCTCGATTCTCCGTATTTGAATTTACAAATAATCTTATTTAAAGGGGTGATTTATATGAATTTAAACATCATCATAATCGACAATAAGAGAAGGCGTGGTAGGGTGGGCTTGACATGTCAATATCAATCCTTCAGCAATTTCATTTTCAGTTAAAATATTATTTTGCCTCATGGTAGCTTCGCCTTCTTTTATTCTAGCCAGGCAACTGCTGCAAATACCACCTTGGCAAGAATAGGGAGCATCAAGATCCTCATCTAAAGCAGCCTCAAGAATGGTTTGCTTTTGAGACATTTCAAATGTAGATGCTTCATCATCTACAATAACCGTGATGTTGGTTTTGCCGTTTGAGACAGCTTCCTCTTTTATTTCAGCAGGCTTTGCTGCTTTAAAAAGTTCAAAATGAATACGGTTTTCATCAATACCGTGTTCTGTTAAAACATCTTTCACAGTATGGATCATGGCTTCTGGCCCACAAAGATAAAAAGCATCAACTTCTATATGTTTATGCTTGTTTTTCATAACATAATTAACAGTACTCTTTTCAATGCGGCCAAAAATAGAATCTTCTTCCTCTTGTTGGCTAAATACAAACTGGATAGAAAAACGGTCTTTATAGTCATGTTGAAGTTCTAGAAGTTCGTTTAAAAACATCGTATCTTTGGTTGTTTTATTGCCATAAACCAAAATAACTTTACTATATACCTCTTCTTCTAAGGCACATTTTATAATACTTAAAACGGGAGTAATGCCACTTCCTGCAGCAAATGCAGCTATGTTTTTTGTCTTGGAGTCGTTGGGTTCAAAAACAAAGCGTCCTTTTGGAGGCGCTACATCCAAAGTATCTCCAACTTGCAATTGATTGTTTGCGTAAGATGAAAAAGTGCCATCTTTTACAGCTTTAACGGCTACTTTTAATTCACCGCTTTTTGGAGATACACACAAAGAATAATCTCTTCTCACCTCATTGCCTTTAATTACAGTTTTTAGAGTTATATATTGCCCTGCTTTAAAAACAAATGTATCTTTTAAATTTTCAGGAATATCAAAAGTAATACTAATAGATTCGTTGGTTTCCCTTTGTATTGCAGCAACTACAAGCTTATGAAATGATGACATGTGTAAATTTTTGACAAAAATAGTAAAGTAGATCTGCAAATTTTAACTTTGACTGTAACAATTCTATTAAAATTTATACTGATACATAGAATTCTATAAACTTGAATTTAACTATTAACCAATAAAAAACCTTAAAAATGAAAAAAATTCTATTAGTATGTTTGTTTATGCTAACAATCACTGTTAAAGCTCAAGACAATACCGAATTTAAAAATGTAACGGTTGAATTTATAAAACTTACAGGTGCTGGAGCAGCTTTTGAAAGTGCCATTGCGCAGATTGGATCTGGGGTTTCCGAAACTAATAAAGAAGCTTATACGAAAGAGGCTAATGGAACTTTAGATGCGTTATATACTAAAATAGCCAATCTTTATATGGCTGAATTTACTCAAGATGAGATTGAGGCGTTAGTTGCTTTTTATAATACAGATTTAGGTAAAAAACTGGCAGAAAAACAATTGGATTTAACACAAAAAGCAATGATGTTTGGGCAGTCTTGGGGCATGGAAGTACAGGGCATTGCTCAGAAATATAACTAACCTTAATATGATGGTTAAGCATTTTATAAATTTAGAGTGGAAATCGGCTTTTAGAGCTCCAAATCTGGGAAAAAGCATTGGTGTTAAAATATTTATGGGTTTTCTTGGCTTATGGTTGCTTCTAACATTTTTAGGAGCTGGCATGATTTTATATCCTGGGTTAAAAAAAATTTTCCCAGATAAAGACCCTTTGCTTTTAGTTAATAGTTTTCTGTTTTATTGGGTTTTAGGAGATTTAATTTTTCGTTTTTTCTTTCAAAAACTACCAGTAATGAGTGTGAAACCACTGTTAGTATTACCAATCAAGAGGAGTAAAGTTGTAAATTATGTATTGAGGAAATCATCACTTTCTTTCTTTAATTTTTTACCGCTTTTTTTAATTATTCCTTTTGGGGTTACTTTAATTACTAAAGATTATCCAGTGAATTCCGTTTTAGTATGGATGTTGGCATTAGCTATAATAACCCAGATTAATAACTTTTTAAATTATATTATTGAAAGTTTTTCCTCTAAGGCAGATTTATCGTTTTTGCCTTTAGTAGCCTTATCAGGGATTTTATTTGGATTAAATCATTTTAATATTATTTCTTTTGGTGAGATAATTAGTGATGGGGTCAATGCAATTTATAAGTCTCCAATTTTTATTATAGCTCCAATTCTTATTCTTATAATAATATATCTGGTTAATTTTAAAATATTACGAAAAAAATTATTTTTAGATGGCACACTTAAAAACAAAGCAGAAGCGGTTAACACATCAGATTTAGAATGGACAAAAAACTTTGGAGAGGTTGGACCCTTTATGCGATTAGATATAAAACTAATTTGGAGAAATAAAAGAACTAAATCTACAGTATGGATCATGGTTTTGGGGTTGTTGTATGGCTTATTCATTTATACAAACCCAGGTATGAGTGGTAAAACGCCATTTTACATTTTTGTTGGTGTTTTTTCTACAGGTATCTTTTTAATGAATTTTGGGCAGTTTGTCCCTGCATGGGATAGCAGTTATTACAAACTATTAATGAGTCAGAATATTAAATATGAGAAATACTTGAAATCTAAATTTACTTTAATGACATTTAGTGTGATAATTTTGTTTGTACTAGGTATTCCTTATGTTTATTTTGGTTGGAAGGTGTTATTTGCTCATTTTGCTGCTGCAATTTATAATATTGGAGTAAATACCCATGTGATATTATGGGGAGGTTCTTATAATAGGAAAAAGATAAATTTAGATCAAAAAGCAGCTTTTAATTATCAGGGTACAGGGGCTGTACAATGGCTTATTGGTATTCCGTTATTGCTTTTGCCAATGGGTATATTTACCGGATTCTATTTTTTAACGGGGTTTGAGGCTTCTTGTTTAATAATTATGGTTATGGGAGTATTGGGAGTTGTGTTTCATCAAAAAATAATGTTATTTATTACAGGTAAGTACTTAGATTCAAAATATAAAATGATTGATGCTTTCGATCAAGACAATTAACTTTATTCATTATGATTACAACAAATAATTTATCAAAGAAATATAGCGGAACTCAAGTATTAAGTATAGAATCGTTAGAAATCCCTAAAGGCCAAAGTTTTGGTTTAGTAGGAAATAACGGTGCAGGTAAAACCACGTATTTTAGTTTGCTACTAGATTTAATAGAGCCCACAACAGGTCATATAATAAATAATGAGATCCAAGTTAATAAAAGTGAAGATTGGAAACCATTTACGTCTGCATTTATTGATGAAAGCTTTTTAATAGGTTATCTAACAGCCGAAGAGTACTTTTATTTTATTGGCGAATTACGGGATCAAAATAAAGCAGATATAGATAAATTGGTAGGACAGTTTGAAGACTTTTTTCATGGTGAGATATTAGGGCAAAAAAAATATTTGAGGGATTTAAGCAAAGGAAATCAAAAAAAAGTAGGCATTGTGGCTGCTTTAATAGGAAACCCAGAAGTTATTATTTTAGATGAGCCTTTTGCAAACTTAGATCCAACTACCCAAATTCGTCTTAAAAGGATTATTAAAGATTTGGCAGAAAAACAGAGGACTACTGTTTTAATTTCCAGTCATGATTTAATGCATGTTACCGATGTTTGCGAACGTATTGTTGTACTTGAAAAAGGCAAAGTAGTAAAAGACCTAAAAACAAGTGAAGCGACATTAAAAGAACTTGAAACGCATTTTGCAGAAACAAGTGTTGAGTAGTTGGTTTTCAGTTAGGTAGTAGACCATGTTCGGTAGGCAGTTCTGATTACTTAAATTTTTGTTTTTTGCTTCCTGTCTTGGTAGTTATAATCAATTGGCAGTAAGTAGTGCTCAGTATTCAATAAGTGGTTCTGGTGCTTGAAGTTCTGTTTTTTTATTCGTGTCTTAACGCCTTTGCGAGAACGGCCCATTTTATATAAAATATTCCTGAATTCCTCTATTTTTAATAACATAACTTGGAGAGTTGTTTTTATAGTTCAAAAGTCACCCGATTTTTTAGGTTAATCAAAAAAGATGCTTATTTTTACCTGCTTACATAATATATGTAAGAGTTTGTAGTTATTTATTTAGAAAAATACCAGCATTGAAAAGACCTTCTAAAGCAATATTATTCATTATATGTACTACGTTATTGGTTGTAAGTTGCTCCAGAAAAAAGGATAAATTTATTACCAGAAATTTCCATGCAATCACGGCAGAATTTAATACCCTTTATAATGGTTACAATGCTTTAGAGCAAGGCAGGGAAAATCTTAATAAGAGTTATACCGATAATTATTGGGATGTGCTTCCTATAGAGCGCATGCAAATATTCGATGAAGTTGTACTTCCTGGGCAATCTAAAAACGAAGATTTTACCAGAGCAGAAGAAAAAGCTGTTAAAGCGATTCAGAAACACAGTATGAATATTGATGGGAAAGAGAAAAACCCACAAATGGATGAAGCTTATCTGTTATTGGGGAAATCCAGATATTTCGATCAGCGTTTCATACCAGCTCTGGAAGCGTTTAATTATATACTTTACAAATATCCAGCAAGTGATAAGATAAACCAAGCAAAGGTTTGGCGTGAAAAAACAAATATTCGCTTAAACAATGACGATTTAGCTATTAAGAATTTGAAACGCCTTTTATATCAAGAAGATTTAGAAGGTCAAGATTTAGCAGATGCCACATCCATGTTGGCGCAAGCATATTTAAATACAAAATCTGTTGATAGTGCCATTACGCAATTAGAAATAGCATCTAATGCAACTAAGAGTAATGATGAGCGTGGACGCTATCGTTTTATACAAGGACAATTATATAATAAACTAGGTAAAAAAGACAGTGCTAATTGGGTGTTTGATAAGGTCATAGAGCTTAACCGTAAAACACCTAGGATATATATGATAAGTGCTCATATCGAAAAAATTAAAAATTTCGATTATGAGAATGGTAATAAATTAGAGTTAACAGAATTGCTAACAGAACTTCAGGAAAATAGAGAAAACAGACCCTTTTTAGATAAAATTTATCATCAAATAGCAGAATATCATTTAAACAATCAATCAGATAGTTTAGCAATAGCCTATTATAATAAATCACTACGTACCAATTCCAACGATAAACTTTTAAAAGCTAGGAATTACGAAATTCTTGGTGATATGAATTTTGACAAATCGATTTATAAGGATGCAGGCAAATATTATGATAGTACTTTAGGGAATTTGGTTTTAAACTCGAAGCCATATCGTGTTATTAAACGCAAACGAGATAATCTGGAAGATGTTATTTATTATGAAGCCATAGCACAAGTTAATGATAGTATTTTAAGGCTTGTGAATTTATCTGAAGTAGATAGATTGGCTTATTTTGAATCGTTAATTGAAGAGCTAAAAATTCAGGCAAAGGAAGAAGAGGAGCAAAAGAAAAGGGAAGAAGCTGCCCAACGTAATACGGGTTTGGTAACAGTTAATAATCAAATAGGAGGAGGTCTAAATCCTCAAGGAGGTACACCTAATCAAGCAAACGTGTTTTACTTTTACAACCCTACAACAGTAGCCTATGGGAAAAATGAATTTATAAAAATTTGGGGAGATAGAAGTTTAGAAGATGATTGGAGATGGTCCAGTAAATTAAAATCAGGAAGCATTAGCAGCGATGTAAATGACAATGATATTTTAGCTTCTGCAACAAAAGAAGAATTATTCGACCCTCAGTTTTATATATCTAAAATTCCTTCCGAGGAAAAAGAAATTGATAGCATTTCTAAAGAGCGCAACTATGCTTATTATCAGCTAGGACTAATTTATAAGGAGAAGTTCAAGGAATATGAGCTGGCAAAAGGCAAATTCCAAAATTTACTAAAAAGTAACCCAGAAGAGCGTTTAATATTGCCATCTAAATACAATCTATATAAAATCTATGAGATTTTAGGTGAAAATGACGAAGCAATTATTGCTAAAAATGAGATTATTAAAAATTATCCAGATTCTAGATATGCCACTATTTTAAGCAGTCCAGAATTGGCATCAGAACGTGATGAGAATAGTCCAGAAAGTATATACGAAGCCCTTTATGAACAGTATGAAAATCAGGAATTCGACGATGTGATTTCTAAAAGTGAAAATTATATAAATGTATTTGATGGAGAGGCTATTGTGTCAAAATTCGAGCTGTTAAAAGCGACAGCCATAGGAAGGTTACATGGGTACGATGCTTATAAAAAAGCAGTCAATTATGTGGCCATTACTTATGCAAATACACAAGAAGGGATACAAGCTCAGAATATTGAAACCAATATATTGCCTAAACTAATCAATAAAGATTTTGTTGAAGATAACGATAGTATAACGAATAATTATAAAATTATTTTTAAGTTTGAAAATCCAGAAATGGAGCAGATTTCTAGCTTTCGAGAGACTCTAGATGAAGTTTTAAAAAATATAAGGTATTATGATTTAAAGTCTTCTGTCGATGTGTATAATCCAAATACAATGCTTGTTATTGTTCATGGGTTAAAAAATGCACAAGTGGCAAAAGCATTCGACCAATTAGTGATTGAAGAAGATAAAAACAAAATTAAAGAACCATATTTTGCAATAGCATCGGCAAATTATCAAATTGTGCAAATCCACAAAAACTTAGATGCTTATTTAAGTACAGATAACAATTAAATTAATAGCATTATGTTCTCCGATAATAAAAAAGATAATAAAAAAGAAAAACAAATGGTAGAGGGAAAACCAAGTCAAAACATTGTATCACAAGGCACCAAAATGGTTGGTGACTTTAATAGTGAAGGCGATTTTAGAATCGATGGCATTATAGAAGGAAATATTAAAACTTCAGGAAAAGTAGTTGTTGGTAAAACGGGTTTCATTAAAGGAACTTTACATGGTACAGATGCCTATTTTGAAGGGAAATTTTCAGGAAAATTAGCACTTTCAGGCACACTAACATTAAAGACATCGGCGTTTATTGAAGGTGAAGTTGTTGTTGGCAAATTAGCTGTTGAGCCTGGTGCTACATTTAATGTAACCTGTGTTATGAAAGGGACCGTTAAAGAAATGAATAAAGGTGGGCAACAGCAACAAGGACAACAAAAAAGACCAGAAGCCGAAAAAACAGCTTAAAAACGCTGCAATTCTTACGGGAATAGGGCTGCAAATGGGAGTTACTATTTACTTGTTTGTGCTTCTAGGTAAGTGGTTGGATACTAATTATAATGACGGCGAAAAACGATACATTATAATTATGACACTTTTAGGAGTTGCTATTTCGTTATATGCCGTTCTTAAACAAGTCAATCGAATTAAATATTGATGAATAATCCTTTTTTTAATTTTACAGTAAAGACTTTTATTGTTTTAGTTGTAGCTTTTTGCGCCCATATAAGCATATTGGATATTTTTGATTTTCCACTTTTCGAAAATAGAATCGTACTATCTTACGTCATAAATTTCATTTTAGTAGTTGTTATTTTCGGCGTGCTCTATCTACTCAAAAAAAAATACAAAAGTCAGTTGGGTTTTTTGTTTTTAGCAGGTAGTTTTTTAAAGTTTGCCGTCTTCTTCATAGTGTTCTACCCTTTTTATAAACAGGATAATAGCATTACTAAACTAGAGTTTGCTGCTTTTTTTGTACCCTATGTTTTTGGTTTAGTTATAGAATCTGTTAGTTTAAGCAAATGGCTAAATAAACTGGAATAAGTCTCTTAATTTTTTCATTAAAGCAATCCTTTAAAATAAAAAGCAAAATTGTTTTTGTTTTTGATATAAAAACATACCTTTGCAGCGATTTTTAAGCCACTATTATTTAGAGTGATATGCGAAGAAAAATATCTTTAAAACCGATTACATTATTACTTCTTTTAGTAACCTTCGTTTCTTTTGGTAAAGAACAAGAAGGTCACGGTGAACAGAAAACCGATCAAAAGACTGAAATAAAAGAATATATTCAACACCATTTACAGGATTCTTACGATTTTAGTTTGTTTTCGTACACAACTGAAACTGGAGAGCATAAACATTTTGGATTTCCATTGCCAGTTATTTTATGGGATAATGGTTTAAAAGTGTTTTCTTCATCAAAATTCCACCATGGAGAAACCGTTGCCGAGGTTGATGGAAGTTTCTATAAAGTACATCATTCAAAAATTTATAAAGTTGATGGCGCTGATGGACAAATCATTGAGGATGATCATCACCATGCTACCAACGAAAAGCCTTTGGATTTTTCAATTACTAAAAACGTAACAATGATCATGATGGTGTTCTTGATTATGTTTTTTATGTTTAAGAGAATGGCCAGTGCTTATAAAAAGAATGGCGGTATGCCAAAAGGTATGGGGCGTTTCTTAGAGCCTATTGTGTTATATGTGAGAGATGAAATAGCAATCCCTAATATTGGTAAGAAACATTATAAAAGATATATGAGTTATTTGCTAACCGTGTTCTTTTTTGTATGGATCGTTAACCTTTTTGGATTAACTCCAATAGGAATGAATGTTACAAACAATATAGCCGTAACATTTTGTTTAGCAATTATTACTTATTTGATTACAACATTTTCAGGAAATAAAAATTACTGGAAACACATCTTCTGGATGCCAGGAGTACCAGTTCCAATGAAAATAATATTAGCGCCAATTGAATTATTGGGAACCTTTATCAAGCCTTTCGCACTAATGATTCGTTTGTATGCGAACATTACTGCGGGACACATCGTATTGATGAGTATTATTGGGATGATGTTTGTATTCAACAATTGGTTAGGTAGTTCTTTATCATTTTTGTTAGCCTTTGTACTGGGGATTTTAGAATTGCTGGTTGCGGCTTTACAAGCTTATATTTTTACAGTGTTATCGGCATTGTATTTTGGTATGGCGGTTGAAGAACATGACCATCATTAAGTAAATTAATAGGTTGCCAAGCGTAACCGAAGTAAAAATGAATGTTTAATTTTTAATTATATATATTATGGAAATTCCAGCTATCGTAGGAGCAGGTTTAGTAGTAATTGGAGCAGGGATCGGAATCGGTAAGATTGGTGGTTCAGCTATGGAAGCAATTGCACGTCAACCAGAAGCTACAGGAAAAATTCAAACGGCTATGCTTATTGCAGCAGCCTTAATTGAAGGTATTGGATTTGCTGCTTTATTTGCAGTATAATAACCAAACAAAGTAAAGAAGCAGCTATAACGGTTGGTTATAGCTGTTCTTTAAAAATTAAACAGAAGTTATTTTAGAAATATAAATTATTATGGAAGAATTATTAGGAGGGTTTTCTTTAGGACTGTTTTTTTGGCAAGCTGTACTTTTCGTAGCTTTAATACTTTTGTTAAAAAAGTTTGCTTGGAAACCAATTTTAGATTCGGTTAATGATAGAGAAGAAGGTATAAAAAATGCATTAGATTCTGCTGAAAAAGCAAAATTAGAAATGGAAAACCTTCAAGCTGATAATCAAAAATTATTAAAAGAGGCTAGAGCTGAGCGTGAGACCATGTTGAAAGAAGCACGTGATATCAAAAATAAAATGATAGAAGATGCTAAAGGTGAAGCCCAAGAACAAGCTAATAAGTTAATTCAACAAGCACAAGCAGCCATTGAAAGTGAAAAGAAAGCAGCGATGGCCGAGCTTAAAAATCACGTAGCAGGTTTATCTTTGGATATTGCTGAGAAAGTAGTACGTGATGAATTATCTAACAAAGACAAACAATTAAAATTGGTTGAAACAATGTTGGGTGAAAAATCATTAACAGAAGCATAATGGCAGGAGCAAGAGCAGCAATACGTTACGCAAAAGCAGTATTAAGCTTGGCATCAGATCAAAAATCAGCTGAAGCTGTGAATAATGATATGAAGTTAATTGCTGATACGATTGCAGAAAGTAAAGACTTAAGTGAAACACTTCAAAGTCCTGTAATTAGTTCTTCAGTAAAAAAAGCTGTTTTATTAGAGATTTTTAAAAAATCAGATAAAACAACATTAAGCTTAGTAGATACTTTAGTTAACAACAATAGAATTGATATTTTAGGGCAGGTTGCTTTAAAATACAACCAGCTTTTTGACGAATCAAAAGGTATAGAATTAGCAACAGTTACAACAGCAATTGCTTTAACAGCAGATTTAAAGAAAAAGGTCTTGGCTAAAGCAAAAGAGCTTACAGGTAAAAATGTTGAAGTAGAAAATATTATAGATGAAAGCATTTTAGGTGGTTTCATTTTACGTATAGGAGATATACAATACAACGCAAGTATTGCAAATCAACTAAACAAATTAAAAAGAGAATTTACATTAAATTAAACTTGCCCTGAGCGTAGTCGAAGGGTCGAAATAAACAATAAGATGGCAGAAGTAAAACCAGCTGAAATATCAGCAATCTTAAAACAGCAACTTTCAGGTTTTGAAGCAGGAGCTTCGTTAGATGAGGTTGGAACAGTATTAACAGTAGGTGATGGTATTGTACGTGCTTACGGATTGGCTAACGCTCAATATGGTGAGTTAGTAGAATTCGAAGGTGGATTAGAAGGTATTGTACTTAACCTTGAGGAAGATAATGTAGGTATCGTATTATTAGGTGCTTCTACAGGTGTTAGAGAAGGATCTACTGTAAAGCGTACTGGACGTATTGCTTCTATTAATGTAGGTGAAGGTATTGTTGGACGTGTTGTAGATACTTTAGGTAACCCTATTGATGGTAAAGGTCCAATCACTGGAGACACTTACGAGATGCCTTTAGAGCGTAAAGCGCCAGGTGTTGTTTTCCGTGAGCCAGTAACAGAACCATTACAAACAGGTATTAAATCTATTGATGCGATGATTCCTGTAGGTCGTGGGCAACGTGAATTGGTTATTGGTGACCGTCAAACAGGTAAAACAACGGTTTGTATTGATACCATCTTAAATCAAAAAGAATTTTACGATGCAGGTGAGCCTGTATATTGTATATATGTTGCTGTAGGCCAAAAAGCATCTACAGTAGCAAATATTGCAAAAACATTAGAAGATAGAGGTGCCCTTGCTTATACAACTATTGTAGCAGCAAATGCGTCAGATCCAGCTCCAATGCAAGTATACGCTCCTATGGCGGGTGCTGCAATTGGTGAATATTTTAGAGATACTGGTCGTCCAGCTTTGATTATCTATGATGATTTATCAAAGCAAGCAGTTGCATACCGTGAGGTTTCGTTATTATTACGTCGTCCACCAGGACGTGAGGCGTATCCAGGTGACGTTTTCTACCTTCACTCAAGATTATTAGAACGTTCTGCAAAAGTTATTAATGATGATAGCATTGCTAAAGATATGAACGACCTTCCTGATTCATTAAAACCATTAGTGAAAGGAGGAGGGTCTTTAACAGCTTTGCCAATTATTGAAACACAAGCAGGTGACGTATCAGCATATATTCCAACAAACGTAATTTCTATTACAGATGGACAGATTTTCTTAGATGGAGATTTATTTAACTCTGGTGTGCGTCCAGCAATTAACGTAGGTATTTCGGTATCTCGTGTTGGTGGTAATGCTCAGATTAAATCAATGAAAAAAGTATCTGGTACTTTAAAATTAGATCAAGCACAATTCCGTGAATTGGAAGCATTTGCTAAGTTCGGATCAGATTTAGATGCTGTTACTTTAAATGTAATTGAAAAAGGTAAACGTAACGTTGAGATTTTAAAACAGGCTCAAAACGATCCATTTACCGTAGAAGACCAAATTGCTATTATTTATGCAGGATCTAAAAACTTGTTAAAAGATGTTCCTGTTGAGAAAGTAAAAGAATTTGAAAGAGATTTCATAGAATTCTTAAGAGCAAAACATGCAGATGTACTTGGTACATTAAAAGCAGGAAAGTTAACTGATGAGGTTACAGATACATTAACAGCTGTAGCAAAAGATTTATCAGGAAAATATACAGCTTAATTGTCATTCCTGCGTTTCACAGAGTAAAGTCTAAGTGAAGGGTAGGAATCTCGTGTTTTGAAGTTCAATTAAATTAGATTTCGCATGAAGTGCGGAATGACAGAAATAGAATGGCAAACTTAAAAGAAATACGTAACAGAATATCATCGGTATCTTCAACCATGCAGATTACCAGTGCCATGAAAATGGTGTCTGCTGCAAAGTTAAAGAAGGCACAAGATGCTATTACCGCTATGCGTCCTTATGCAGATAAGTTAACCGAGCTTTTGCAAAGTTTAAGTGCGACTTTAGATGCAGATTCTGGAAGCAAGTATGCAACACAACGTGAAGTAAAAAACGTGTTAATAGTACCTATCACTTCTAATAGAGGTTTGTGTGGTGCTTTTAATTCGAATATTATTAAACAAACACAGCATCTAATTGATGCGACTTATGCAGATAAAAATGTATCGGTTGTGGCAATAGGAAAGAAAGCGAATGATACTTTTGCTAAACAAAATAGAGTGATTGCTAATAAGAGTGACGTTTTTGATGATTTAACGTTTGATAACGTTGCCACCATTGCTGAATTACTCATGGATAAATTTGTTTCAGGCGAGTTTGATAAAATTGAAATCGTTTATAACAAATTTAAAAATGCAGCAACTCAAATTATAATGACAGAACAGTTTTTACCAATTGTTCCCGTTGAAGGAGGTGCTAATAATAGTGCAGATTACATTTTCGAGCCATCTAAAGTACAAATTGTAGAGGAATTAATACCTAAGTCGTTAAAAACACAATTGTATAAAGGTGTTAGGGATTCTTTTGCAAGTGAACATGGAGCACGTATGACAGCCATGCACAAAGCAACAGATAATGCTACTGAGTTAAGAGATCAACTTAAATTAACTTATAATAAAGCACGTCAAGCTGCTATTACCAATGAAATCTTAGAAATTGTTGGTGGGGCGGAAGCGTTGAACAATTAGACGAAGCGTAGCGAGTCAAATGTTCAAAAAGATCGGAAGCGTTGAACAATTAGACGAAGCGTAGCGAGTCAAATGTTCAAAAAGATCGGAAGCGTTGAA
>NZ_JABBHF010000011.1:0-105630 GCF_012910715.1 Flavivirga algicola | reverse complement strand
CGAGTCAAATGTTCAAAAAGATCGGAAGCGTTGAACAATTAGACGAAGCGTAGCGAGTCAAATGTTCAAAAAGATCGGAAGCGTTGAACAATTAGGCGAAGCACAGCGAGTCAAATGTTCAAAAAGACCAGAAGCGTTGAACAATTAGACGAAGCGCAGCGAGTCAAATGTTCAAAAAAATCTAACGTTTTTAAGTATTTATTTAGCTTATTTACAATACATTATATCAAACCTCACTTTTAAGTGAGGTTTTTTTTTTGATTTCTTATGTAACATTTTTTTGATTTTGAATCTAAAGGGAAAATCAATTTAAAATGTATACCATGAAAACAATTAAAAAAATAGTATTAATAGCAATTATTTTATTTACAATCTCATTAAATGCACAAGAAAAAAGATTTAAGGTAGATGTGATAGGTAAAGGAACACCTGTTTTATTATTCCCAGGGTTTACTTGTACTGGTGACGTTTGGAAGGGTGTTGTGGGTGAATTATCTAAAACAAACGAATGCCATATATTTACCTTTGCAGGTTTTGGAGGTGTACCAGCTATAGAGAAACCTTGGTTACCAAAAATTAAAGAAGGCTTAGAAGAGTATATTGCCAAGAACAACTTAGAAAAAGCAACTTTAATTGGGCATAGTTTGGGTGGATCATTAGCTTTATGGCTTGCTACTGAAGATCTATATGATTTCAATAAAATTATTGTATTGGATGCGCTTCCCTCTGTAGGAGCATTAATGATGCCTAATTTTAAGAGCGAACATGTTGTCTATGATAATCCTTATAATAAACAAATGCTTGAAATGAATGCCGAAAATTTTGAAAAACAAGCGGTGCAATTTGCGACAGGAATGTCTTTGAACAAAGAAAAACACAATCAAATCAAAACATGGATTTTGGAAGCAGATAGAGAGACTTATGTTTATGGTTATACCGATTTAATGAAATTGGACCTTAGAGAAGATGTAGCTAAAATAAAAGCGCCAGTATTTATTTTAGGAGCTACACATCCTTTTGGAGAAGAGAACGCTAAACGAACTTACACAGAGCAATATAAGAACCTAAGTAATTATAGGATTGAATATGTTAAGGACTCAGCACATTTTATTATGTATGATCAACCAGAATACCTTATAAAAACTATTAAATCGGAATTAAAATAAGTGAATGGAAGGTTTAGAATCTAAATTCGATACAATTTATACAACTAATTATCCTAAGGTCATTCGCTTGTGTCTGGGTTATTCTAATGGCGATGATATGCTTGCAAAGGATTTAGCCCAAGAGGTTTTCATCAAGGTTTGGGAAAATTTAAAATCCTTTAGAAAAGAATCCAGCATATCGACTTGGATATACAGAATTACGGTAAATACATGCTTAGTAAGTCTCAGAAATAAAAAAACAGTTGATGTTTCAGATCATTTAAGCTATTTGGAAAACACAGATGATTCACCCACAGAAACAGACAAAGAGCTTAAATTAAAACAGCTATATCATTGTATTAATAAATTAAACAAAGATGGTAAGGGTATTATACTATTAGAGTTAGAAGGTTTGCCACAAAAAGAGATAGCAGAAATTATGGGATTAAGCCACGAAGCAGTAAGGGTAAGAGTTCACAGAATTAAAAATCAATTAACTAAATGCGTTAAATTATGACAACTTTTGAAAATTTAAAATCCCAATGGGACAACCAACCAGAATTAAAAACACCAGATAATGGATCTAAAATGATTATTGAGAAGGTAACTTTTCTTAAAAGAAAGCAGCGTATAACAAATTTTGTGTTAACTATAACAGCTATAATTTTGCTAGGATTCTTCTTTTATATTGCAGCGTATAACAATACAAAAGTCTCCATGGCACTTTTATTAATGTTTGGTGCAGTGCTAGCAAGAATAATTGTAGAAAAATTAAGTATTAGAAAACTATATAAACTAGATGTAACAGCTAATAATATGACATTTAGACAAAAAGTAGTTTATTATTATAAGTCGCGTATCACTACGCACTATGTTATTACACCCATTCTAATAATATTATACATCACAGGTTTTATGATTCTAATGCCGTATTTTAAACAAGGCCTATCAACAGGCTTTTATACGTATATTCAAGTATCTGGATTCATGACTTTATTTGTTCTAGTTCTTTTAATTGGTAAACAAATAGCCAAAGAAATGAAAATATTGAAAGGATTGAGTAGTTAAAATTGTCATGATTACGAAAAAATGCCTCATTTAAATGAGGCATTTTTTATGGCATCAATTTTGAAATGTATCTTTGTAGTCAGAATAGAAACTAATCTATAATAATACTTAAGGTTAATACAATTAATAGATAGAATCAGTCTTTGTTATTGATTCTAATAGCAAAGCGGTTTTGTGTCTTTAGTCAGGTATTATTTATAATATTGAATTTTTTGAAATGAATACATTGAAAAATATAAAGAATATTTTACTGTTTTTACTAATTGCTGTAGGTTTTTCGCAATGTGCAAGCACTCAAAAATTAGAGGATAAATTGCCTTTAGAAATAGGAGATGTTTATGCCCGACATTGGGTTTCAGGTGTTAGAGGTGGTGGATCTGGCTATAATTTGTTCATCCCAGTTAAATCAAATCCCGATAAAATAGTACTGGACAGCCTTTATTTTAATGGAAAACGTGCGAAATTAGAATTAAAGAATGCATCCCTTTTTGTTGGACGCTTCAAATCTAAAGTGAACCAAAGGCACGATATTATTATGAGTAGTGACTCATTAGCCGAATATGGCAATCGCGTTCCAGAAGTTGCTAAAAAAATGCCTTTTGAATTAAATGATACAGAATGTGTAGTTAGTTATCAGAAAGGCAATAAGACGTTATATTATAAGATTTCTAATATAGTTAGAAAAGCGTCCGAAAAACATCCCAACATTCCGCAAAATAGGCAATAGCTTATCTTTTGGTTTGCATTAGCTAAAAACGTATTTTTAGCAGAATAAAAAATGAGCCTTTGGGGATCCTTAAAACTTTTTTTAAAGACACAATTATTTACGGTTTAGCAATTGTATTACCACGTCTTATAAACTTTCTTTTGGTTCGTTTACATACCGATGTATTGCCCAACGAGGCCTATTCTGAAAATACAGAGTTTTATGTCGTAGCAGCTTTTTTTAATGTTATTTTAACCTATGGTATGGAGACAGCTTTCTTTAGGTTTTTTAGTAAAAATAAGGAAAAGGGGAAAGTACTATCAACGGCTATCGTTTCAATTATTTTCAGTACAATTATTTTAGGAACAACCCTATTTATATTTAGAGAATCCATTTCTCATGCATTACACATAAACACCAACTTTTATAGTTTATTGGTTGCTATTACACTGGTTGATACGCTAATAGTAATCCCGTTTGCTTATTTAAGGGTAACTGGACGCCCTATCAGGTTTGCATCTATAAAGCTTATTAATGTATTTATTATTGTGATATTGAACATCTTGTTTTTATCCACATCGTACGGGGTGGCGAGTCTACAGAACGTATTTAAAGTAGGAGATAAAGTTGAATACATTTTTATAGCAAACCTTATAGCAAGTATTATGGTTCTATTACTAGTGTTTCCATATTACTTCAAAAACAAATTACAATTCGATTTAAGTATATTAAAGCAATTACTTAATTATGGCTGGCCAATAATGGTTGCTGGATTGGCCTTTGTAATTAATGAGAATTTAGACAAATGGTTACTACCAAATTACGAAGGAGAGTATATAAATGGTGCATACAGTGCTTGTTACAAACTTGCTGTATTCATGACTCTGTTCGTTCAGGCTTTTAGAATGGGAGCCGAGCCATTTTTCTTTAATCATTCCAAAGAAGATAATGCCAAAAAAACTTACGCTACGATTCTTAAATATTTTACTATAGTAGGAGCATTAGGTTTATTAATTGTTACATGTTTTATTGATTGGTTGCGCCCCATATTCATAAAAAAAGAGAGTTATTTAGTAGCATTGAATATAGTCCCAGTAGTTTTATTGGCCAATTTATGTTTGGGAATTTATCACAACCTATCTGTATGGTATAAGCTTACAGATAAAACACGTTATGGCATGTATATTTCTATAGTAGGAGCCATCATAACCATTGTTTTTAATATAATCTATATCCCTATCTTAGGTTTTATGGCCTGTGCCTATGCGACTCTACTAGCTTATGGTATTATGATGCTTCTTTCTTATTTATTAGGTAAAAAACATTACAAAGTACCGTATGCAGTTGGAAGGATTAGTTTCTACTTAGGGTTTAGTACTTTATTATCCTTTTTAAGTTTTTACATTTTTGAAAGAGATATTCTTATAGGAACTGTATTTTTGTGTTTATTTTTGGTATCTGTAACATTACTGGAAAAAAATCAAATAAAACAATTATTAAAGCGATAGCATGCAAATTAAGATAATAAATAAATCCAATCATGATTTGCCAAACTATGAGACCATAGCATCGGCAGGTATGGATTTAAGAGCTAATATCTCGGAAGCCATTATATTGAAGCCTTTAGAACGTACCATCGTTAAAACAGGTTTGTTTATTGAGCTTCCCATTGGGTTTGAAGCGCAGGTAAGGCCTCGTAGCGGTTTGGCTGCAAAAAAAGGGATTACAGTTTTAAATGCACCAGGAACGGTTGATGCCGATTACAGAGGTGAGATAGGTGTAATTTTGGTAAATCTTTCAAATGACGATTTTACTATCGAAAATGGAGAGCGTGTGGCGCAATTAGTGATTGCAAAACACGAACGTGCCGAATGGGTTATAGTAGAAGAGCTATCTGAAACCTCACGAGGAAAAGGTGGTTTTGGTAGTACGGGGGTGAAGTGATTGAAGAATTACGATTAACGATTTTTGAAATATAACTTTCGTGTATTCCTGGCTAAAAAAACTTAAGGTTTCCGTGAAGGATATAAAGAAGTTACATTGTCAGGTTGAGCTTGTAGAAACCTATTTGGAAATAGAAATTTAATTAAAAAGATTTCCTCCTACGAGGGAATGACAAAAATGTTATAGATGAAAATAATAGTACCCATGGCAGGGCGAGGTTCTCGTTTACGTCCGCACAGTTTAACAGTTCCAAAACCATTAATCCCGGTAGCTGGACAACCAATTGTTCACAGACTAGTAAAAGATATTGCTAAAGTTTTAAAACAACCTATAGAAGAAATAGCCTTTGTTTTAGGAGACCCAGCTTGGTTCGGTGACGATGTGGTTTCAAGTTTAGAGGATCTAGCAAAGGAGTTAGGAGCTAAAGCGTCTATCTATCGTCAAGATCAACCATTAGGAACAGGTCATGCCATTATGTGTGCAAAACCATCACTCTCTGGTCCAGCAGTGATTGCATATGCAGATACACTAATTAGAGCTAAATTTGATTTAGACCAGACAGCAGATAGTGTTATTTGGACCAAACAAGTAGAAAACCCAGAAGCTTATGGAGTCGTTAAATTAAATGGAAACGATGAAATTGTTGAGTTGGTTGAAAAACCAGAAACCTTTGTAAGCGATCAGGCAGTTATTGGAATTTACTATTTTAAAGATGTCGCTGTTTTAAAAGGAAAGCTACAAGAAATTCTGGATGAAAACATTATGAATGGTGGCGAGTACCAAATTAATGATGGTATAAAACGTATGATGGCAGAGGGAAAAATATTTAAAACAGGAACTGTTGATGAATGGATGGACTGCGGTAATAAAGTTATAACCATAGAAACGAATCAAAGGATGCTAGGCTTTTTAAAAGCAGATGGTGAAGAGCAATTGGTATCTGCCTCGGCGAAATTAGATAATTCAACTATTATAGATCCTTGTTTTATTGGTGAAAACGTTGTCCTTAAAGATAGTACGATAGGGCCTTACGTATCTATAGGAAATGATAGTGTAGTCGAGAATTCAAGTGTTAAGAATAGCTTAATTCAAACACATACCACAATTAAAAATGCTAATTTAGATGATGCTATGATAGGTAATCATGTTAAATATGATGGCGATTATACATCTATTAGTATTGGCGATTATTCAGTTTTAGAGTAATATTGTTGTTCCCTAGTAGGAGGGAATTAATCCTAATTAAGCAAATTTTCGGAATGGTATTTGAAGCCTATTCATTATGCAGAATAAAGCAACGTACGTGATAAATTAATAGATGAAATATAAAATCTACATATTATTTGTGTTTTTTGGAATGTTAATTTTTCCACAGATTAATTATGCACAGGTAGATTTTAATAAAAAGCCCGATGACGATTTAGGCAATGTTGAAGACAAATTTCAAGAGCTTTTCTATGAAGCCTTGAAACAAAAGGGTATTGAAAATTATGACAGATCGGTTGAATCGCTTTTAAAATGTATAGAACTGGATAATTCGGTACCCGTTTTGTACTATGAATTAGGTAAAAACTACAAGAAACTCAAAAATTATCAAGCAGCAGAAGAAGCCTTAAAAAAAGCCGTAAACAAAGAACCAGATAACGAATGGTTTTTAGATGAATTATACGGATTTTATGCATCGCAAAATGATTTTGATAAAGCTATAAAAACGGTTAAGCAACTTGTTAAATACCATCCAGATTATAAAGAAGATTTAGCATCACTTTATCTTAGATCTAAAAAATATGATGAAGCATTAAAGCTTTTAGATGAATTAGATTCAAAATTTGGTATTTCCATGTCTCGTGATAGAATGCGTGATCAGATTTACAAAGCAACAGGACGTAAAAAAGATCAAATAAAAAATCTTGAAAAGCGTGTTGAGGATCATCCAGATAAAGAATCTAATTATTTAGCTTTAATTTTTCGTTACAGTGAAAACGATGAAAAAGAAAAAGCCTTCGAAACAGCGAAGGAGCTTTTAAAAATTAATCCGAATTCGCAATTAGTCCATTTAGCACTTTATAAATTTTATTTAGACGACAACGATGCAGAAAGAGCTATTGAATCTATGAAAATTGTTGTTAAAAGCAACGAAATAAAACCAGAAGCGAAACTAAAAGTGTTAACAGATTTTGTGAAGTTTGTTGGCAATAACCCACAATATGAAGCAGATTTGGTAGAAGCTACAGCTATGGTTGATAATAAGGATAATAGCAAATCGCTCATTGAATTAGGTCAGTACTATCTAACTAAAAAGAATAAAGAAAAGGCTTTAGAGTATTTTGAAGAGGCCTTAAAGTTAGAGCCAAATAATTTTGGTGTTTTTCGTAATGTACTATTACTTTATATTGATTTACAGAAGTATCATTTAGCTGAAGAAAAAAGTAGTGAGGCTCTTCAAAAATATCCGTCCCAACCCTTATTTTATTTAATAAATGGTGTTGCATTAAACCAATTAAATCAACCTAAAAAAGCCATAGATATTTTGGAAGCGGGACTGGATTATATTATTGATGATACTAAAATGAAAACGGATTTTTACAATCAATTAAGTAAAGCCCATACCCTATTAAACAATACAGCTAAAGCCAAAACGTTTAGTGATAAAGCAAAACAATTAGAAAGTTCGAATTAATGAATATACGCCTTCAGCTCACTTTAGCCTTTTTAGTATTATTGGTATTTAATTGTAAATCATCAAGGACAATTACTGCGGGAGAGGCTAATTTTAAGCTCTCCACAAAGCAATTAATAAAAGAAAATGCCAAACAGACTCCTAATTTTAAAACGTTTAAGTCTACCCTTAAAATAACCTATACACAAAAAGGGGATTCGCAATCACATTCGGTAAGCTTTAGGGCTAAAAAAGATGAAGTCTTATGGATGAGTGCTACATTTTCGATAGTAAAAGCATTAATTACACCAGAAAAAGTAAGCTTTTACAATAAGTTGGATAACACTTATTTTGATGGCGATTATAAGTATTTAAGTGATTTATTAGGAACAGAGTTAGATTTTCAAAAGGTTCAAAATTTACTATTGGGAGAGGCTATATTCAATTTAAAAGATGGTGCTTACAAAGGTTCTGTTGATGATGAATCTTATATTCTCCAACCTAAAAAACAACGTGAGCTTTTTGAGATATTCTTTTTGCTAGATCCATCACATTTTAAAGTAAAATCACAACAAATATCGCAACCAAAAGAGTTTAGGCATCTACAAATAGATTACCTATCGCATCAAGATGTTGAGAAACAGATTCTTCCAGAAAAGATAAAAGTTATTGCTTTAGAAACTAATGAAGAAACCATTATAAATTTAGAGTTTAAAAACGTAACTCTAAATGAAGAATTGCGGTTTCCATTTAAAATACCATCAGGATTTAAAGAAATAAAACTTTAATGCTAAATAAGGATTCTTCATATAAAATAATATTTTGTATAGTGTTTTTACTATGTGGGGCTTTTGTTTTTTCCCAGAATAATAAACAAAAGCAGTTAGAATCCCGCCGACAAGAATTGCGCAGAGAAATTCAGAAAATTAATGAACTACGTGCCGAAAACAAATCAAAAGAAAAATCACAATTATCATTAATAGAAGATTTTAATTATAAGATAAATGTGCTTTCTAACCTTATTAAAGTGACTAACCAGCAAGCTAATTTGTTAACACGTAAGATTAATTCGAACCAAAAGAAAATAACGGCTTTAAGGGGAGAATTAAAGGAACTGAAGGAAGATTATGCTGCTATGATTGTGAAGTCTTATAAAAGTAAAAATAAACAAAGTAGAATTATGTTTTTGCTGTCGTCTGATGATTTTAAACAAGCATACAAACGATTGCAGTATATAAAACAGTATTCCGATCATCAAAAACAGCAAGGGGAAACTATAAAAGCTAAAACATCCGAGTTACAAACTACAAATAGAGATTTGCAAGATCAGAAAGAAGATAAAAAACGGTTGATTGCCGATAATAAAGTCATTCAAAAATCATTAGAATCAGAACGCAAGCAACATCAGGTCCTAATGAGGTCAATTAAGCAGAACCTGTCGCGATACACGTCTCAAATAAGACAAAAACAAAGAGAAGCCAATAGAATTGATAGAGAAATAGATCGTATTATTAAAGCGGCTATTGCCAGGTCCAATAAAAAAGCAGGAAAGGTAGCAACTTCAAAAAGTTTCGCGCTTACGGCAGAAGAAAAAGTTTTAGCATCCAACTTTATAGCGAATAAAGGTAAATTACCCTGGCCAGTTGAAAGAGGTGTGGTAAGGTTGGGTTATGGCACACAAAGACATCCTATAGATAAGTCGTTAACCATTAAGAGCCATGGTGTTAGAATTGCAACACAAAAAGGGTCTAAAGTTAGAGCTGTTTTTAATGGTGAAGTGAGCGAAATACTCAAGATGAAAAATGTTAACCCCATCGTGATGATTCGCCATGGAAATTATCTAACCATATACAAGAACCTATCCAGCGTTTTTGTTAAAAAAGGAGATAAAGTATCTACCAAACAGGAGATAGGTAAGGTTTTTACCAATCCGTCCAATGGTGAAACCATTTTAAGCTTTACAATATCTAAAGGAACAAGTACCGAAAACCCAGCTTCTTGGATTTATAAGATGTGATAAGTGCTTAGTTTTTTTCAAGATTACTCTTTTCTAGATATATAATAATAGATGAGTATAGAATTTCTATGATGCCCCCAATTAATCCAATTAAATGAAAAGGTGTATTAAAAATCAACCCACCAATTCCCGATAAAATTAATGTTGCCCCAAAAATCCAGTAAACCCGCATTCCATAAATTGAAGAAAATACTAAGTACCGACCTCCAATAATTAATATCATTATTGAAAAAAACCAATTAGGGCGAACTTGTAATGAGAAGTAAGCTATAAATAGTCCAATAAATAATATAAAAGTGCTCTCTAGCGCTAGATAAGATAAGGGGTTACCACTTTTATGCTTTCCAGACCTGTTTAAGGCTTTGGATAGCACTATTCCTAAGGGGTGAATTAACATGCCTCCAAAAAAGAAGACAAGTACGCTAATTTGTTTTGTACCAATTAATGCCGTAATCCCAGATGTTAGCCATACAATTCCAGACACAAAAGCACCTGGGCCACCGCCAAAGTAAGATTTGCGCATATCTTTTTGTGCATCAATAAAATTCATTTAAATATCAGTTGTTTTAATAAGGCCTAACGCTCTTGTTCTTGAATTGTTGCGAGAAAATCCACAGGATTATTTTCGTCGTGACTGGAAAGATAACAAAAACAGATATGAATCCGATTAAGAATTCAGTTGTAATTAATGATAACAGTATTGCTCAGGTTGACTATAGTAGTCTGGGTCTGGGTTATGAGAGGACTTTTTTAATATTCAATTTTTTTTATCACCTCATATTGTTTATCGACGACTGATTGATTAAAACCATGTGCAGCATTAGGCAATAAAAAATATTCTTTTTTTGGAGCTATTATTTTGTCAAAATAAGGTTTGCTCATTTCTTTAGGCGTCAATATATCTTTTTCGCCTTGTATGAGATAAATAGGAATTTTAAACTCTAAACCAGTTTTGTTAAAATCAACTTCTGCTACCATTGATTTTACACCCAATTTTTTAAAACCAACAAAATTACAAAATGAATAATCATCCCCTTCATATCTGTTTTTGTTATCTTTTTCATTGTCATATTCGGGGGCTAGTTTAAACCAAGTATTTGGCGCTGGAGTTGAATTGGTCCTTTCGTATTTTTTAACAATGCGCAATATTTGTCCATAACTTCTTGGGTTGTTATATGGAGGCTTTCCAAAAGACTCAAGTTTTTCAATGGCGTTAGTATCAATTGTTTTTTTTGCCATTGCAAACGTTTTTTCATAGGCATAGATAAAACCTTTTGAAGGGTTGACAATTTGTGAATGCCCGACATAAGCATAAAAAAGTTCTGGATTACTCAAAGCCATCTCTGTACCAAGGAGAGAGCCCCATGAAGAGCCAAGAAGTATGACTTTATCTTTCTTTAGGTAGTCAATAAGATATTTTGTGAGTTCAATACCATCTTTGGTCATCTGTTCTACGGTCAATGGGTTTTCTATCAAATATGCTTCATTTAATTGTGCTGGAGCATTACGTCCATAAGTTCTTCCTGCTCCTCTTTGATCCCAATGGACCAAAATAAAATCTTTTTCCCACTTACCATAAATAGCATTGTCGTATTGACTCATAGCACTTCCAGGACCACCATGTATAAAGAGAACAATAGGCTTTGTTCTGTCTTCTCCTTTTATAGTTATCCATTGCTCTATACCCCCAATGGAAACAAATTTTTCTTCCTTAATAGATTTGTTTTGTGCTACTGAAAAAGTGGCAATTAAGAACAGCAATAGGGAAGCAAAATATGAACTTTTCATTTTATATGATTTTCATATAAGACGGTACATAGACTAAATTGTTACATACCCACAAAAAGGGGGTGTCTAAAAAGTATGTTCTATGTCATATTGAGCTTGTCGAAATATTTTTAAAATACTGATAATCAATGTTGTTTTCGACAGGCTCAACCTGACAAATCAAATTACAAAGACTTTTTAGACTCCCTCTTTTTGTTATGTATAGTAAAAATTAAGAAAATTTCTTTCAAGAGCAATAATGCCCTATTTTTTAAGTAGTTCTCTTAAACATAATTTTCAAAGAAGTTTATACCCTAACAATAACATAGCCTCTGCTTGTTTTCTTGTAATGATTTCCGTTCCAAAAGTAATAACGTTTCCCTTTAACCCTTACAATTTTGTAATGCCTTGGGGCTTTTTTTACAACCGTTATTTTTGCAGGCTTAGTAGCGACACGGGTAGCACAAGAGGATAAATTTATTGTGCATAAAACGAAAAATAAAATAATAAATAATCTCATAGCTTTTTTAGATTTGATTTTACTATAAGACTTAATGAAAAGTAAAAGGTTTAATTACTCAAATAAGGCCTTTAACTCTGTAGCCTCATTTGGTTTTATTTTTCCTGCTAATAATAAACTTAATTGTTTTCGGCGTAATGCTGCATCAAAGCGCTCTTTTTCTAAAGTGGTTTCTGGAATGACTTCAGGAACTGCTATGGGGCGCCCTGTTTCATCTACAGCAACAAAGGTATAAATAGCTTCGTTCGCTTTTGTCTTATCACCAGACTCCCTATCTTCTATCCAGACATCAATAAACACTTCCATTGAGGTGTTAAAAGCGCGAGACACTTTTGCTTCAACGGTTACAACACTTCCTAAGGGAACAGCTCTGTTAAAAGCAACATGATTTACCGATGCTGTAACCACAATACGTCGTGAATGGCGTCTCGCAGCAATACTTGCCGCGCGATCCATTCTCGCTAATAATTCACCACCAAATAAATTATTTAAAGGATTGGTTTCACCAGGTAAAACCATATCGGTTAGTATGGTTCTCGATTGTTCAGGAGTCTTTGCTTTCATTATATAATAATTTAATGATTTCGCAAAGGTAAAACGATTCTAGGAGTTATTAAGTACTATTTAAGATATAATTAGGAAGCGTAACTTAGTTCAATTCCTTAACGGATAACCATGCAGCTTTGTCATGGGTTTTTTTAATAGCCCTTAGTGCTTGAAGTGCTTCAATTCTGTCCTCATAGCTGGCATAAACAACTTCATGCAAGCCATATCTATTAACACCAATCTTTCTAGCCTTAAAACCCTCAGCCTTTAATTGCGAGATTTTTTTATCACAGTTTTCTTCAACTCTAAAAGCGCCTGCAATAATATGGTAGTTACCTGTTTGCTTAGTAACATTTAGGTTTATGGCAGGAAGTGGATTTAAATTAAATGTTGCCTGTTGTATTTTAGTATCCAATTGCTGTGTAGCTTCTTCTTGCGCTAATTGATTGTGTTGCTCAATTTGATTTATATAGTAATTAGATCCTACAAGACCACCAAGTGTTAAAGCAACTAAAGCAACTGCTGCATATTTTAAGTAAGGTCTGGTTTTGCGCTTCTCTGGAGTAACCGTAATAGGGACTACTTTTTCAATCTTTTCAACCTCTTCTCTGTAAACTTCACGAGCAACAGCTGGTGATACAAATTGAGACAGACCAAATGAATCTGTTAAATAGTTAAGATGGTTTGAAGGTTCAAATAAAATCTTGCCCTCACTATTAAAAACAATGTCTCCAATATTCTTAAAAGTAAGTGTTTCGCCTTGGGTTAAATAAGACTTTAAGACCTTTACGCGTTTTGCAATTTTTTTATTGGCAATTTCGAAAGGGATTTTTTCTACGTCAGCAATATAATGTGCTAATAACCCATCATTTTTTTGGATTTGCTCATTAAACGACACCATTTTGTTTGGAGGATAAAAAGCATTGGTAGTTTCATGAATGGTAGCAGAGACACGTTGTGTTAAAAAAGCACCAAACTCAGGAATGGTAACACACTCATATCTGTATAATAAATCGCTTATATAGGTTTCTAATTGCATAAAACAAAGTTAAAAAAAATTATGCTTTCAAGTAAAATTTCATTGAAAGTATTTATTTACAAAATAAAAATTCTTTTATTGCAGATTCAAAATCAATAACATAGAATGACAGAAAATGAATTGCTTTATACTCTGGCTTTACAACATGTTCCGAATATTGGAGATATAACGGCCAAACGTCTTATTTCGCATTGTGGTACTGCAGAAGCCGTTTTAAAAGAAAAGAAACGGAACTTGCTAAAAGTTGATGGCATAGGAAGTGTTATTTTGGGAGGTTTATTTGAAGCCAATCATTTAAGGGTGGCAGAAAAGGAAATGGCCTTTATAGAATCTAATAAGATCCAAGTTTCTTATTTTAAGGAGGCCAGTTATCCTGAAAAGCTTAAGCATTGTATAGATGGTCCTATTTTATTGTTTCAATCAGGAAATATCAATTTAAAACAACAACATATTATAAGTATTGTTGGAACTCGAAAAATAACAACTAATGGCATCGCATTTTGTGAAGCATTGGTAGAAACTTTAGCGCCTTACAGTCCAGTTATTGTCTCTGGTTTTGCCTACGGAACCGATATTACTGCTCACAAAGCAGCCATTAAAAATAATTTGCAAACAGTTGGTTGTTTAGCACATGGATTGAACCAAATGTATCCCAAAGTACACAAAAAATATATAGCAGATATAGAAAAAAATGGAGGCTTTTTTACCGATTTCTGGAGTAGTGATACATTTGACAGAAACAATTTTTTAAAACGAAATAGAATCATTGCAGGTTTGAGCGAAGCGACCATTGTTATAGAATCTGCGGAAAAAGGAGGGAGCCTGGTTACTGCAGATATAGCAAACTCCTATAATAGAGATGTATTTGCAGTTCCAGGTAGAACGACAGACAGCCAGAGTATGGGGTGCAATAATTTAATAAAGCATCAAAAAGCACACATGCTTACTACCCCCTTAGATATACCTTATATGCTCAATTGGCAATTAGAAGAAGAGAAAACAACAGTTGTACAAAAACAATTGTTTGTTGAGTTGGATACGACAGAAAAGGTAATCTATTCGTATTTGAAAGAGAATGAAAAACAACAGTTAGACATTATTGCTTTAAACTGTAATTTACCCATATTCAAGGTTTCCAGTACGTTATTAAATATGGAATTAAAAGGTGTGGTTCGTCCGTTACCAGGTAAATTATTTGAATTAATTTAAACTTTAATAAAAATAAATTTGATCAACATAAAGTGCTTCCTTTTCAAAAGGCACCGCTATAATTTTGTAATATCTGTATTTGTTTTTAGATATTTTTACTTCAATTTTTCTGTATTTACCCTCTTTATTCTTGTCTATTTTTCGATATGTCTTTTTTACTTGTTTTATTAATTTTAAATTATCTTTATCATACCCTGCCCAAAGTTCAAAAGATTCTAAAGGTTCTTTTTTTTGCCTATTATGCATGCCGTAACTAAGAACAAGTTTGCGAATATCTGGAGCATTTTCTCCAAAGTCGGCTATTGCATTTAAATGATGTTTTTTATTAAAAGTAACCCAAAATGGTGATGCTTGAATATTGAAAGTGATTTTTCCCTTATTATTATCTATAAGAATTGTTTCAGCGTCACCTATAAATGCACTACTATATCCTTGGTAAACAACATCAAATTTTACAGGAGTAAAACCTTTATCAACAAAACTGTAGTTTTGTATTTTACTTGGTAACCAATTGTTTTTATATGCGATGGTTTTAATAGGTTTATTTCTATTTAAATCTATTTTTATTGGTTTTTCATATAAGAGTGACAATTTGTTGGGTTTTGAACCGTCTACAGTATATCTAATTTCTACACCTGGAATTTTATGACCTAGTTCTATAAAATCATCTTTAGAAATAACGGTATTTTTGCTTACTAGAATAGGAGACGCGAGTTTTAGTTTTTCATCAGAACCTTTAAAACCAGTTTCAATGTAAATATTAGGAAATTGTGTTTTTAGAGTTTTAATATCATTTTCTGAAATAGAGGTATTCCAGAGGTACACTTTTTTAAGATTAGGTAACTGATTTAAAGTAGTGCTAATAGTGACATCAATTTTAGTACCTGATATAGATAATGTCTTTAATTTTTTGCAAGCTTTTATAGGCTGTAAACCTTCACTGGTTAAATTTGTAAAATTTAATACTAAGTTCTCTAAATTGGTTAGAGAGCTTACAAAGTTAATACTGCTTTTATCAATGGGTAAATACGATAAATTGAGGGATACTATTTGTTTTTTAACAATAGCAAGATCAGTTAGAAATTCAGGTTCATAGGTCTGTCTGCCATGAATAACCACATCCAAAGCTGGAGAAAATGGCGATTTTTGAATAACTGTTCTAAAGGGGTTTTGTAAAGCTATAATGTCTTTTTCTTTTGCAAAGTTAAAAGCGTATTCTGGTTCTACTTTTTCTTTTTTTGTTTGTAATAGTTTTGATATTATTAATCCTAAAGTATCTTGTTTTGGTAATTGGATTAAGGAAACTGTGTTATTTGCACCTTGGTCAATCCAAGCTGTAAGTAGCTTGATTTCAGTTTTAGTAAGTTGCTTTTTTCCTTGTGGAGGCATATGCTTTTTATGCTCAATGGGTAAATGAACACGTTTAAGTAAAGCGCTTTGGGTTGTATTATATGCAATAAATAACTCGCCATTTTTTCCACCCAAAATCATTCTGTTAAAAGTACTCATATCTAAATCGCCCTTTTGTTTTTCAGAATTATGACAGCTTACACATTTAGCATCAAGTATAGGTTTGACAAACCCCTTGAATATAGGTGTGTGTTCGTTTATTTCAACAATTTTATTTTTAGCCAGTGGTTCTGTAATAAAATTGATACCATGAGTTAATCCAGCTCCATAATGACCTGCAAAAATGACGCCTACAAAACTGATATAAAGTATGGCGTTAAATACGTTATCTTTTTTAACGAATATTAGTAAATAGATTAAAAAACTAATACCAACACCAATCCATTTATGCAATATCATTAATTTGGTAGTATCTCCTTCCATAGAAAGGAATAAACCCATTATAGTTGCTAAAGTTGTGGTAAATGCTGTAAATAAAACTAGAAAGCGTTTTATCTTTTTAAAGGTGTTAAGGTCTATTCGCTTTTTAAAAAAGCTTAAAATAACCAGAAAAAAGATACAAACTATAGGGAAATGTAAAACGAGCGGATGCATTCTACCTAAGGGTTGTAACCAATAAGGAATCGTTACGCTGTTCTCAAAAATTAACATCATTACTAAAAAGCAATGTAATAAGAACAATATGTTCAAGACAAAGGATTCTAATTTTTTCATACGCTCTTACGCCAAAATATCTTTCACCACATGTCCATGAACATCAGTTAATCTAAAGCGCCTTCCTAAATGTTTGTAAGTTAATTTTTCATGATCAAGTCCCATAAGATGTAAAATAGTGGCATGCAAATCATGAATATGAACTGGGTTTTCTATAATATTATAACCAAACTCATCGGTTTCTCCATATGACATGCCTGCTTTAACACCTCCACCAGCCATAAATATACTGAAGGCTCTAGGGTGATGATCTCTACCATAATTATCTTTAGTAAGTTTTCCTTGGCAATAGTTGGTACGCCCAAACTCACCACCCCAAATCACTAAAGTTTCATCTAATAATCCTCTTTGTTTTAAGTCGGTAATTAATGCAGCAGATGCCTGATCAACGTCTTTAGCCTGTTTAGGCATATCCCTTATAAGGTTTTGATGTTGATCCCAACCTTGATGATATAATTGCACAAAACGAACACCAGATTCTGATAATTTTCTAGCCAATAAACAATTAGATGCATAAGTGCCTGGTATCATGGAATCTGCTCCATACATTTCAGTAATATAGGCAGGTTCTTTTGATAAATCCGTAATTTCTGGAACAGCAGTTTGCATTCTAAAAGCCATTTCATATTGCTTAATTTTAGAATGTATTTCGGGATCTCCAAACTCAGAATATCCTAGGTTATTGAGTTCGGCTAAATGATCTAACATTTTTTTCCGTTGGGCTTTATCCATGCCTTTCGGGTTATTTAAATATAAGATAGGATCCTCACTTGCACTTAATTGTACACCTTGATGTGTACTATCAAGAAAACCGTTAGACCACAATTTTGAATATACGCCTTGTCCATTACCAGAACCTTTAGATAGTAAGACGCAAAAAGCAGGTAAATTTTTATTTTCATTACCTAAACCATAACTAAACCAAGATCCCATACTTGGTCTATTACCTTGTTGAGCCCCTGTTTGTAAAAAAGTTAAAGCAGGATCATGATTAATAGCATCTGTATGCATGCTTTTAATAACACAAATGTCATCGGTTATTTTCGCTATATTAGGAAACAAATCACTAACCCAAGTTGCAGATTTTCCATGTTGTTTAAAATCGAATTTAGAGCCCACTAAGGGAAAACTTTTTTGATTTGCAGTCATTCCAGTTAATCGCTGGCCCTGACGAATTGAGTCTGGTAAGTCCTCACCAAACATTTCTCTAAGTTTAGGTTTAAAATCAAAACTTTCTAATTGAGAAGGCGCACCATTTTGAGTAAGCATAATAATGCGTTTTGCTTTGCTTGCAAAATGCTTAATCCCAAGAGGTAATTCTGTGTTAGTAGCTTTAGACCCTTTGAATAAGTTAGGAATTAATAATGATCCCAAAGCTGCACCTCCAACACCCATAGCCATTTTACCTAAAAAATGTCTTCTATTTATATTTAAGCGATGTTCAAAAAACTCTTTATCCATGTGAATGTGTCTTTAACTTTTCATTATTGTTTCTTCCATATTATACATAGTATGTATAATTTGCATTAGAGATGCCACTTTTATATCATCTCTGTTTTTAGATATTGGATATTCTCCCACATCAATAAAAGATGAAGCGTTTTCAGGGTTTGCTGTAAAAACGCCCCTTTGATCTTCATAATATTTTAATAGAATGTCTTTTTCTTCTGGTTTTATGTTGCGGCACACTATAAGTTGAAAGGCTTTTTCAATTTTTTGTTCTAAGGATGAATCTTCTTCGTTTAATTTTTCAGATAGCACACGAGAGGATTCTAGTACTGTTGGCCCATTTAGCATAATTAATGCTTGAAGAGGTGTTGAAGTGCTATGTCTTTTTACCTCACATTGATCTCTTGTAGCTGCATCAAAGGTGGTTTGAACTGGAGGTAAAACAGTACGTTTTATAAATGTGTAGATACCTCTGCGGTATAATTTATCACCATGGTCTTGAATGTATTGAGCTAATAGACCACGCCTAGAACTTGCCGCTGCCCATAAGTTATCTGGCTGATATGGCCTTACACTTGGTCCTCCTATTTCATCATTTAATAAACTACTACTGGCTAAAACATGGTCTCTAATCATTTCGGCGTTTAATCGTGTTCTGTGCATTCTAGACAAATAAATATTTTCAGGGTCTACTTCTAATTTTTTAGAATTCACAATGGTTGATTGTGTATAGGTTGCAGAGGTAACAATTTGTTTGAGTAATCTCTTTATATTCCAATCATTTTCTTGAAAATCAATCGCTAACCAATTAAGTAATTCAAAATGAGAAGGCAAGTCTCCTTGCATGCCAAAATCTCCAGGAGTATTCACAATACCTATACCAAATATATCCTGCCAAACCCTGTTTACATAAACCCTAGAAGCTAATGGGTTTTGTTTATTTAATAACCATTTTGCTAAACCAAGTCTATTTGATTCAAATTTATTTTTATCAAATTCTAAGATCGCTTTTGGGGTATCAAACTCAACAATTTCGCCTTTTCCATCGTACGCACCTCTTTCTAGAACATGAGTAGTTCTAATACCAACGGAATCCTCCATTACCATAACTCTTACATCATGCGTAGATTTTTTATTTATAAAAGATAATTTTTCTTTTATTAACGTATCGTTTATAGTAATATAGGGAGGATCAGCAAAGTTTCCTATGGTCCCTACCAAGCCTTTTTCAGGAACCTTGTCAAAAAAAGCAAATGTTTTAAAGTAGTCTTTTTGCGAAATAGGATCGTATTTGTGATCATGACATTTGGCACATTCAAAGGTTAAACCTAGAAAAGCTTTGCCAAAGGTATTTGTTCTATCTGTTACATATTCTATGCGATATTCTTCATCTATAACACCACCTTCTTGAGTAATTTTATGGTTTCTATTAAACCCAGTAGCTAGAATGGCTTCCATATTTTTTTGAGGTAATAAATCTCCAGCCAATTGCCATGTTACAAACTTATCATAGGGGTAATTTTCATTAAAAGCATGTATCACCCAGTCTCTCCATGGCCACATGGTACGAGCGCCATCATCTTGATAGCCATGAGAATCGGCATATCGTGCTACATCTAACCAATGGTTAGCCATTTTTTCACCGTAATGTTTGCTTGCTAAAAGTTTATCTACAACATTTTCATAGGCATTAACGGAGGTATCATTTAGAAATTCGTTTTGTAGCTCTATAGAAGGGGGTAAGCCTATTAAATCAAAAGCAACACGTTTTAAAAGCCGTTCTTTTTTAGCTTTTAGGTTTGGCTGTAAACCTATGTTTTCAATTTTATTTAATATGAAGTAGTCTATTTCATTAATTACCCATTCATCATTTTTTACTTCTGGAAGTTTAGGTTTTGTTGGAGTAACAAAAGCCCAATGTTTTTGATATCTAGCGCCTTGTTCTATCCATTTTTTAATAACCTTTTTTTCGTATTCAGAAAGTTTTAAGTTAGTCTCTTTGGGAGGCATAACCTTAGATGTGTCTTTAGTTGTGATTCTAAACATAACTTCAGATTTATCTGGTTTACCACTTATAATAACATGTTTGTTTTTGTTGTCCTTTAAAGTCTTATATGCACCTTCTTCAGTATCTAATCTAAGGTCTGCAGCTCTTTTGTTAGCATCTGGGCCATGACAATTAAAACACTTATCAGAAAGTATGGGGCGTACATCAAAATTGTAATCTATAACTTTTGGTACTTTTTTATCAGGTATATTGGTATAGTCAGAAATATTCTCTTTACAAGAAAACAATATTAATAGAATTACTAATGCGATATGTCTCACTTCCATTTATACACGTTCTAGTTTAATAGGGTATGACCTGTTGGCATTCCACTGGCAGATATAAAGGTTTTTATCTTCATCTACGCAAACATCATGACAATGATTAAAAAGAGAGGTGTTTTGAAGCATCAATTGTAGCTTTCCTCCTTTGTATTTAGGTTTAGTGCCACCTGGGTTTGACACTACTTCATCATTTTTGTCTAATATGGTAACAAAACCAGAATTAGGAACACGTTCTAAATATTTCATTCTGGACCAGCATACACCTGAATAGATGTTTTCACCATCAATTACAGGTCTACATACATAAGCTCCAGGAAGGAAAATGGTAGATATATATTCTCCATCTAATGTATACCTTTTAAATGAATTCTGAACTCTAGAGGTACATAAAAGCGTTACATTATTAGGATCTCTGTCATCTATAGCAACGCCATGTGCATTGTTTAGCTGCTCATCTTTATGGCCTTTACCACCAAATTTTCTAATAAATTCCCCATCCTTATTATATTGTAAAATCCAATCTGATCCATATCCATCAGACACATAAATATCACCATTTGGGGCAACTGTAGTTTCTGTAGGCCTGTATCGCATTTTTTTGGTGTAAACACCAATATCATGAGGTTTTGGTAATTCCATGATTATCTTACCAGTAATAGTTGTTTTAATGATTCTTCCACTATTATCAAGAACGAATAGCATATCTTCTTCGCCTTCTTTAAATAATGTAAGTCCATGACCAGATTTCATATTATACGTCCAAGAAGTTAAAAGCTTCCCAGATTTATCATAAACTATAATGTTGTTTCTAACCTCATCGGTAACCATTATTAATCTGCCTTTTGAATCCATGACCATTTCATGGCAGTTTTTAACAGGTGTATTAGCTGGATTTAGGTTGCCCCATGCTTTATGAACACGGTATTTAAAATGGCCATGACCTATAATTTCGTCATGTAATTCAGGTTTCTTTAATATTGTAAAGCCATATGTTGGTAATGATAAAGAAGCACTAGCTAGTGCAGTTTTTTTAATAAAATCTCTACGCGAATGTGCCATTTTTAATGTTTTAATAATAAGTAAAGCCTTCAAATAGAAAAGGGTTCTCAAAATTAAGATGTAACCTTAAAAATTGAGGTGGACTTTTTATTAAAAATGTTGCAAATATTGAGCAATTACTTGACAGTATTCTTTTTAGGGAGGAAGTGAGATGGTGGATTTCCAAACTCTTTTTTAAAGGAACGACTAAAGTAACGGTTATCGTTATATCCTACTTTATAAGATATTTCCTTCATTGTATAATTGCCTTGTTTTATTAGTTGCATAGCAATGGAAAGCCTGTGGAAATTAATGTATTCAATAATAGATTTTCCCGTAAGGGCTTGAATTTTTCTATAAAGTTGAGATCTACCAATTGCTAATTCAGTACAAAGTTGTTCTACCGAAAACTCTGAATTTTCAAGATGTTCATCCAGTTTTTGATTTACTTTTTCTAAGTATTTATCTACAGTTTGAGAGTTTGAATTATTTACATAATTAATATTCTCTTGTTTGAACTTTTTAAGTAGTTGACTTCTGCTTTCTAAAACATTTTTGATTTTAAGCTTTATTTCAGAGATATTAAAGGGTTTTTGAATATAGTCTTCTGCCCCAGTGGCAAGTCCCGCTATTTTGTTTTCAAGCCCCGTTTTAGCAGTTAGAAATAATAGAGGGATATGAGCTGTTAAATCGTTGCTCTTTAAATGATTGGCTAATTGAATGCCATCTGATTGTGGCATCATAATATCACTAATGATTACATCGGGTAAGGTTGCCATAGCTAATTGTATACCTTCTTTTCCATTTTTAGCTTCAATGACTTGATAGTTTTCTTTTAGCTCATCATGAATATAATTCCTAATATCATTATTATCTTCAACTATTAGTACCAATGTTTTTTTTGTGTCAATTTCTTGCAGATTATCTTTTTTTTCTAAGAGTTCTTTTGAATAATCATTATACCCAACTGGGATTTTTACTTTGAAATGACAGCCTTTTTCTTCACTTGTTTTTAATTCTATGTACCCTTTGTGCAATTTGACTAATTCTGATGTTAGTGCTAAACCAATACCACTACTATAGCCAAAATCTGGGTTTTCATCTAACCGATAAAAACGTTCAAACACTTTTTCTTGGTATTCAATAGGTATTCCTGAGCCATTATCAATGACATTGATTTCCATAGTGCCATTTACAACCTTGTCATTTTTTAATTCTATATTATGAAAGTTAACTATGAGTTCTACTTTGCCTTTTTTAGGTGTGTATTTAAAGGCATTTGAAATTAGGTTAGTCACTATTTTTTCTAATATATCGGCATCAAAGAACAATTCATGTTTGTTTGAGGGACATTTGAAATTATAGGTTATTTCTTTTTCTTTAGACCAGTAATGCGAAGAGGTGTTTATATTGTTAAAAACCGAAAAGTCTTTTTGTGATGTAGTTTGTAGTTTTGGATTACTTTCAAGCTTTCTAAGATCCAAAATTTGATTTACCAGTTCTAGCAAACGAGAACTGTTGCGGTGCATCATCTCTAAAACCTTGTTATTAGGTTTAGTGTTTTCTTGTACAAACTTCTCTAAAGGCGATGTTATCAAGGAAAGAGGTGTTCTTAATTCATGAGAAATATTTGTGAAAAATTTCAATTTCATTTTGGTTAGTTCTTCAAACTGTAACACACGTTCTTTTTCAATTTCAAATTTTGAACGATTTCTTTCTTTTTTAATGACTAACCAAAGTATTAAACCAAATATAAATAACATTAAAAAAAGAGCAAGTACTTTAACCCAAAGTAACTCCCAAAAAGGAGGTTTTATAGATACGCTTATTTGTTTTATGCTATCACTCCAAACCCCATGTTCATTCGTTGCTTTAACCATAAAAGTGTAATCGCCAGATGGAATATTGGTGTAAGTAGCTTTTTGGTTGTTTTGTACTTGAATCCAAGATTTATCATATCCATCTAATTTATAAGCAAATTTACAGCGCCCATTGTTATTATAATTAATAACTTGAAATTCAAATTCAAACTTTTTATCATTGTAGTTCAGGTTTACTACATTTTCAACTTCAATATTTTTGGAGATGTACTTACTATTTGAGCTTATAACTTCGTTATTAACTAATAACTTTGAAATATATAGTTTAGGGTTTTTATTACTTTCTTTTACTTTTTTAGGGTCAAATACCATTAGCCCTTTGTCTGTATTGAAAACCAGCTCATTATTATCTAAAGATAAACTAGATGAGCCTATGTTATTAGATAGTAACCCGTCTTGTTTGGTTAAAGTTCTTATTTTGTCATTTATGTAATCAAATTTTATGAGTCCATTAGGGGTTCCTATCCACAAATTATTATCGACATCTTGTTCTATAGATTTAACTATTTTATCTTTAAGTATAGGGTTTTCACTTTGAATAAAAGTATTAGATGTTTTGTCTAACCTACAAAGACCAGCTTTTGTACCAATCCATAAATTGTGTTTGTTGTCTTCAAATATTTCGTTTACAAAGTTGTTGTTAAGTGTAGTTTTATCACCAATCTTATGCCTGTAATGTACAAATTCTCGAGATTCTGGAATGTGTTTTTTTAAACCATCGCCTTGAGTCCCAATCCAAATATAACCTTCACTATCTTCAAATATGATGGAAGCACGATGAAAATACCCAATACCTTTTGGAGGATTCCAATCACATTTATATTGTGTGTTTTTATTATTGAGGATGTCATAATTAGAGACCCCTAAAACTTCACCAATCCACAATTGTTTGTTTGATGTTTGAATTACATTGGTTGACCATGTATCATGATTGATTTTTTGGATTAAATTTCCTGATGATGAAAATTCATAATAAGATTTTTCGTCTACAACCCAAATACTCCTATTTTCATATGTAGCTATATGTGGTATTTTATTAAAATCTATTTTCAATTTTTTTAGTAGTCTCGATTTTTTATCTAACAGGTAGATTCGGTTGCCTTGAGAAATCCAAAAACCGTTATTGGTTTTAGAGATTTTTCCTTTAAAGTTTTCTTTAAAAAATGGTTTAAAAAGAGATGATTTTTTTTCTATAAGAAAGAAATTGCCAAGTCGGTCTAATAGCCATGTTGAATTATTGGATTTGTTATGGTGTAAGCGATAGGGAATAAAATCTTTTTCTGAATAGAATAGTTCATTAAGATTTATTTGCTGTTTTATTTTCAATTCTGAATCTGTGATAATTACAGATTTATTACTTAAAAACCAGCAATTTTCATCATTTTGCTTTTTTACATCACGAGAAAAACCTCTAATGGTATTTAATGGTGAGAATTTATTTTTGGCATCATAAGTATAGAACCGAAGAGAGTTTGTTATTAATTTCCCATTATAATATTCTAATGTAAAATTGTATTGAGGTTCAGTGATAGAGTTTTTATAATTACGTTCAAATTGTTGCGTTTTTGGATTAAAGATATTGAGACCAAACCAAGTTCCAACCGCTAAATTTCCGTCAGCTATTTCTTCAATAGAAAGTACATTATTATGGCTTATACTTGTAGAGTCATTGATATTAAATTTAAAAGATTTGAATGTATTGGTTTCACGGTTCATGAGGTTTAATCCGCCACCATCTGTTCCAATATAAAATTGATTATTTTTGGTTTCGAATATCGTTTTAACCTCATTGAAACTTATGCTTTTTTCATCTTCATTATCATGAATAAACCTCAGAAAACAGTCACAATTTCTATCGTATTTCAGCAAACCGCCTCCGTTAGTGCCTATCCATAATGTTTTTTGTTGGTCTTCAAAAAGTGATGAGATATCATTATCTGTAATGCTAGCCTTATCATTTTCATTTTTAACATAATTTTTAAAATTACTTCCGTCGTAGCGCCACAAACCATTTATTGAAGCTATCCAGACAAAACCATATGAATCCTCTAAAATATCAAGCGTAGTGGTTTCAGTGGGTAATTTAAACTGAGTAATTTTAAAATTATCTATGAATTTTTGTGCGTGAATATTTCCTATAAAAACAAGCAGGATTGCAAGTAATAAAAGAGTGTATTTTATGTCTTTAGATATAGACATTAATGCATATCTTTAAATTTAGTTTTTAAAGATACATAAAACTAAATAAGCCAATTTTTTTAGTAGCCAACTTTTTCTCTAACCCTATTCAAAACGTCATTAGCAACGACTTTTGCTTTTTCGGCTCCTAAAGCCAAGGCCTTATCAATCTCACCAAGATTGTTCATATAGTGATTATAGCGCTCGCGTTGTTTGGCAAATTTTTCAACAATCAATTCGAACAAGGCTTGTTTGGCATGTCCGTAACCATAGCCACCATTTTCATAATTAGCTTTCATGGTTGCAATTTGTTCATCATTAGCTAATAAACTATAAATAGCAAAACAGTTACAACTTTTCCAATCTTTTGGCGCTTCTAATGGTGTGCTATCCGTTTGAATGGTCATGATCTGTTTGCGCAGTTTTTTATCATCTAAAAAAATGTTGATGATATTGTTCCGGCTCTTACTCATTTTTTCACCATCTATTCCAGGAATGAGCATCGTGTGTTCTTGTATTTTTTCTTTTGGTAATATAAATGTATCACCAACTTTAGCGTGAAAACGAGAAGCCACATCACGTGTCATTTCAATATGCTGTAGTTGATCTTTTCCAACAGGAATAATTTCAGCATCATATAGCAAAATATCGGCAGCCATAAGCATGGGGTAGGTAAACAAACCAGAGTTTACATCTTCCAGTCTATCTGCCTTGTCCTTAAAACTGTGCGCTAATGTTAAACGTTGGTAGGGAAAGAAACAACTTAAATACCAGGTTAGTTCTGTAACTTGTGGGATATCACTTTGTCTGTAAAACACGGTTTTTTCTATATCCAATCCAAAAGCCAACCAGGTAGCTGCTGTAGAATAGGTATTAGTGCGCAATACTTTGGCATCTTTAATTTGAGTTAAAGTATGCATGTTCGCGATAAATAAATAAGAATCATTTTCTGGATTATTAGCCATCTCAATAGCGGGCATGATAGCGCCTAAAATATTACCTAAATGTGGTGTTCCAGTACTTTGTATACCTGTAAGTATTCTTGCCATATTATTTCCTGCCTTTCGGCTCCATTCAAGAGGAATCTGTTAATTAAACAATGACGCGAAAATACGTATTTGTTTAACAATAAAAAAAGTGGACTAAGCCACTTTTTTATAAAAAATATAGAAGCTCCAATTTTATTTTTTAAACAAGCCTGCTACAAATAATATGACCGAAGCTCCAATCGCGCCAGTTAAAATATCACCAATAACACCGCCCATAAGTGAAATGTTAAGTTTGGTAAATAGCCAATTACCAACAATGCCTCCAATAATACCAATAACAATGTTTAAAAGTAATCCAAAACCACCACCTTTCATTAGCTTTCCAGCTAACCAACCAGCAATGGCTCCAATCAATAATGAATAAAGTAAGCTCATAATTTAATAATTTTAAAAGTTAGTATCTTTTAAAGATAATCAATTTATAATAGTATTTTTGGTGAGCATGAAAATTGTAAAATACATATTTTGGATATTTTACCGTATTTGGTTTTATATTCTTGTAGGGTTACCAATACTTATTATGTTCCCTATACTTTTAATTTCTATTTTAAAAGAATCATGGTACCCATTTTTCTTTAGGCTTGCTAGAATTTGGGCAAAAATAATTTTAATAGGTATGGGTTTTAGGTATCGTATTGAGCGAGAACAAACTCCCGAAAAAAATAAGAGCTATATGTTTATAGCCAATCATACTTCCATGACCGATATTATGCTCATGCTCGTTTCGGTTAAAAATCCATTTGTTTTTGTTGGAAAAAAAGAGCTTGCTAAAATACCTCTTTTTGGGTTTTTTTATAAACGTACATGTATTTTAGTAGATAGAAGCTCTGCTAAAAGTAGGCAAGCTGTTTTTTTGAGAGCACAGCGCAGATTACAATCTGGCTTAAGTATTTGTATTTTTCCAGAAGGAGGTGTGCCCGATGAACATATAGATTTAGATGAATTTAAGGACGGTGCTTTTAGATTGGCAATAAACCATCAAATACCTATTGCACCATTAACTTTTGCCGATAACAAAAAACGGTTTTCATATACGTTTTTTAGCGGTAGACCAGGAAGGATGCGTGTTAAGATCCACAAGTTCTTATTTACAGAAAATTTAACGACGGATGATACAAGATTTTTAAATGATAAGGCCAGAACTATTATCTTGAAACAATTGGAAGCTTTTAATAAAACCGATTAAACGCCAAAACAACGCCAAATAGTTCGTTTCTTTTCACCCTCTAAGCAAAAAATAACTTACACATTTATTCAATACGTATAAACAAAAAACTGCTCAGGGGAAGAGCAGTTTTTTTTCGATATTGATTTTTGAGCTTAATAAAAATCAATATCCAGATCTAACCAAAAACCTAGAACTTTATGGCGAATCCAGTATAAACCCCTATGAAGAAAGGTTTAAAATCGCCAGATGTATTATTAAATGTGTTAATTTGATATTTAAACATAGGTTCTAAATTCAGATCTATCTTTTTAGATACCTGATAATTTAAACCTAATCCCAAATTAGCACTATAACTTATTTTGTTTATATTATTTGCTTTACCTATAAGGGTTCTTGTACCGCTTTCAGATTCCGAAAATATTTTGTTATTGCTTAAAAAGAAAGAACTAAAACCTCCAATAAGATTTACTCCTAGTTTTTTATCTGAAAGTGCATATTGAATTTCCAAAGGAATCTCGATATAACCTAAATCTTGATTAATAGATGTGTTGGATGTCGAAAATGCTTCAGGAATGTCAGCCGAATTAAAACTCTCACTACTAACAAGAGAGACATTGTCTGCCGATAAACTATTACTGGTGTTATCACTAGTTTTAACAGAACTGACATTTTGTAGCGCACGACTGCTTGAGGCGACCCCTACAGATTGAAAAGCTACAACATTATTAGTGTTATAGCCCAAATTAACTCTGTTAATACCAGAGCGGACACTTAATTTTTTGTTTATAGCATAGCTAGCTGCAATACCATAACTCATATTAAGTTCACCACTTTTAGAATTACTATTAAATTGAGGATCTATTGAAGAGCCCTCTCCTAAAGTATTAAAATAAACAGGCGCAGCATTTGGGGTGATACTCCACCTATTTACGTTTTCTTCTTTTTCAATAATATCTTTAGTTTTATCTATGGCTTCTTCTATAGTAAGATTGTCTTTTTCTTCGGATTTATCATTAATTACAGTTTCATCAGTTGCTTTTTCTACTTTTACTATAGCATTGTTGTCTTTTGAAGCGTTATTAATGATGTCTTTCGCTTGCTTTTTATCAATTAATGATTCGCTGTTTTGCGGATTATTTTTCTCAGAATCAGAAGATGCTACAGAAGTACCACTCTTTAATGCTTTTTGATGGTTTACTACATCTTTGTTTTCTTCAGAATTATTATTAGCAACGACATTATTATTTTTTGAAGTGTTATTAATAATATCTTTTGTTTGTTTTTTGTTAATTGATGATTTCCCGATTTGCTGATTTGCTTGATTGTCTTCTTTAGGATCTGAAGCTACAGAAGTAGCATTCTTTAATGTTTTTTGAAGGTTTCCTGCATCTTTATTTTTTTCAGAATAGTTATTCGCAACGGCATTGTTGCTTTTAGATTTATTAGCAATTTCTTCGTTATCGTTTTTTTCTTCAAATGTATTCGCAACGGTATTGCCATTTTCTGTGTTCAAGATCTGATTTGTTGCACCCAATTTACTCTTACTTTCGTTATTATGTCTTGAAGCAGAAGTTTCAGTAATTGACGATTCTTTCGAAGAGTTTATTTTATTAGATATTTGCTGTGACTCATCATCATTTAAATCTTTACTTTCATTGGAATTAGTATCCGCAATAGTTTCCTTTGCACGGTTCAAATTATCAGGGATATCTTTTTTAGGATTTGAAAACGTTGTGTTTTCTGTTTCAGAGATATGATTAGTTGGAGAATCGTCAGTCGTATTAAAATAAGTACCACCAATCGTTAATAGAAGTAATAACAGAGCTGCTGCACCAGCATAGCGCCACCATATGGGGATAACACGACGTTTTTTCTTTTTCTGCTTAAGTTTAGCTTCTATATTTTCCCAGACAGCATCACTTGGTACTGCTTCAAAATCTTTAAAGCCCTCCTGAAACAATCTGTCTATGTGTTTTTTATCATTCATTATAATGATTGTAAACTTTGTATTGCCTTATAATTTTCAATAGTTTCCTTCAAGCTTTGTCTGGCGCGAGCCAAATTAGATTTTGAAGTCCCTATATTTATACCTAGCATTTCTGCTATATCTTTATGTGAATAACCATCCAATACATATAAGTTAAAAACCAATCTGTACCGGTCTGGTAATTCTTGAATAATTTGTAAAAGATAATCGATGGATACAATATCTTCATCAACTTCTAATTCAACATCTTCAATTATATTTTCATTTATAATATCAAAAACTTTTTCGTTTCTATAGCGCTGCAATACTGTGTTTATAGTAATGCGTTTTAACCATCCCTCAAAAGAGCCTTTATTTTTATACTGTCCAATTTTTTTAAAAATTGTTAAAAATGCGTCTTGCAGATTATCTTCTGCCTCAGCATGATTTCGTGAATACTTTAAGCATACAGAGAAAAGTTTACTCGAAAAGAGCTTATATAATTCTCCTTGGGCTTTAGTATCATCAATTTTACAATTTTCTATGAGTTGATTTAAACTCAAATTAAACATGTATTTAATTAATACTTAATTTCTTTAGTTAACGACTGGTACTTCAATTTCTAAAAATTGGTCTTCTCCATCAGTGTCCTCTCCTTGCCAAAATTTGAAAATATAAGAACCATTGCTTGTCACTATAAAGTTAAACTTCGCTTCTACCAGTTCTTCTTGTAGAGGCTCACAGTTATCCCTTTCAAAAACATAATTTATAGGAGCGACCGTACGTTCATTATTTTCTTTTAAATAATAGAACTCTTTAAACGTATGGCATGTTGTGGGTCTAAAATAAGAAACTGTGATAGGATACGTTTCTCCCATAGTAAATTCACTAGGGATATCAACACTCTCAACTGGCAGAATTTCAAAACTAAAATTTTGCCTATCATCATCAACAGTACAAGATGCAAATAATAGTACTGTAAAGCAAAGAACAACAAACTTTTTCATAGCAAAAAAAATTAGGGGTTAAATACATGTTTTGCTCTTTGTAGATGCGTTAGTAGTTAAAAGGTTGCGTATAAAAATAAAAAATCCCGAATTAACGGGATTTTTTTACTATTCTGTTACTATTTCTCTAACTTTTCCTTCGAGTTCTTCCATGAGCTCGGGGTTATCTTTTATGAGTGCTTTAACGGCATCTCGCCCTTGTCCTAGTTTGGTATCTCCGTAACTAAACCAAGAACCACTTTTCTTTACGATTTCATGTTGTACGGCAAGATCCAACACTTCACCAACCTTAGAGACGCCTTCTCCATACATAATATCAAATTCTGCGGTTTTAAAAGGAGGCGCGACTTTATTTTTAACCACTTTTACTCTGGTTTTGTTTCCAGCAACACTCCCATCGGTTTCTTTAATTTGAGTAGAACGTCTAATGTCTAATCTAACAGAAGCATAGAATTTTAATGCATTACCACCTGTAGTTGTTTCTGGGTTACCAAACATAACTCCTATTTTTTCACGTAACTGGTTAATAAATATAACCGTACAATTGGTTTTACTAATAGAAGCGGTGAGTTTTCTTAAAGCTTGAGACATTAAACGCGCATGCAAGCCCATTTTAGAATCTCCCATTTCGCCTTCAATTTCACTTTTTGGCGTTAATGCTGCCACAGAATCAACCACTACAATATCAATAGCTCCAGAACGAATTAAATTATCTGCAATTTCAAGTGCTTGCTCTCCATTATCTGGTTGCGATATAATTAGGTTGTCGATATCTACTCCAAGTTTTTCAGCATAAAATCTATCAAAAGCATGTTCGGCATCAATAAAAGCAGCAATCCCCCCGGCTTTTTGAGCCTCGGCAATGGCATGTAAAGTCAACGTGGTTTTACCAGAAGACTCTGGGCCATAAATTTCTATAACACGTCCGCGTGGGTAACCACCAACGCCCAATGCTATATCTAAACCTAGAGAACCCGATGAAATGGCTTCTACATCTTGAATGGCTGCATCGCTCATTTTCATTACGGTTCCCTTTCCGTAAGCCTTGTCTAATTTATCTAGTGTTAGTTTAAGTGCTTTTAATTTAGCTTCTTTTTCGCTGCTCATTTATAATATTTTTTCTGAAATTGTGCTTGCTAAAATACTACATCTTTTTCCAGAATACAATTTTATCACGCAACCTTTTTCCACATTTTGCATCTACTAATTAAAGTGGAAAATTTTGCTATGAAAAAGAACTAAATGAAATTTTTCAAACTAACAATTTTAATAATGACATTAGGTGTTTCATTTACTATTTCTATAAAATAGTAAATGTAAAGCCGATGGTGGCTAAAACCGTGATATATTAGTTAGAAAATTAAATTAATATTAACCACGGATTAGTCAAGAAAAGCACTTTGTTTACTAAAGTGCTTTTTTTATTAGTGAAACCCTGTTTTGAAAAATTGTGTAACAATGCATTCAAAACAGATGTTTGAACTAATCCCGCTTTTTTCAGCGGGATCTCAAGATGAACACCTCAAAAGCTTATTTTGGAACTCAAATTTGTAAGTTGAACTAAACCCTGCTTCCTAATTTCAAGGTTAATATATGTTTAAAACTCAAATCTATAATTTAAATCTTCCCCCTCTCTGTCAATATAGCTTTATTAGATAACAAAACCCTTTTACTTTCTCACTTCTGTTTAAAATTGTACTTTTGCACTTTAGTTTCATTTTTCTTCTCTTTAATGGGAAGGTTAGGATGAGAATTCTTTAACCTTATAAATTAGTATAGCATGCAACTGTACAATAAACTAAGCGCAAAAGAAAGGGCAGAATTAATTGATAAAGCAGGGAAAAATCGATTAACACTTTCTTTTTACCAATATGCCAAAATAGGCAACCCACAAATTTTAAGAAACCATTTGTTTATTACTTGGGACACCTTAGATGTTCTAGGCAGAATTTATGTGGCTCACGAAGGTATTAACGGACAATTATCATTACCAGCCGACCGCTTTAATGAATTTAAAGCACATTTGGACACCATTTCATTTTTAAAAGATATCCGGTTAAATATAGCCGTAGAGCAGGATAATAAATCATTTTTAAAGTTAAAGGTTAAAGTACGTAACAAGATTGTTGCCGATGGTTTGAACGATGATACGTTTGATGTGACCAATAAAGGGGTACATGTTGGAGCAGAACAGTTTAATAAGCTTATCGAAGATGAAAAAACGGTTTTGGTAGATATGCGTAACCATTATGAAAGTGAGATAGGACATTTTAAAAATGCCATAACACCAGATGTAGATACCTTTAGAGAATCATTGGATATTATTGAAGATGATTTAAAAACACATAAAGAAGATAAAAATCTTGTTATGTATTGCACTGGGGGTATTCGATGTGAAAAAGCCAGTGCTTATTTTAAGCATAAAGGATTTAAGAATGTGTATCAATTGGAAGGTGGTATTATTGAGTATACAAGACAGGTTAAAGAAGAAAACCTGGAAAATAAATTTTTAGGTCAGAATTTTGTTTTTGATGACCGAAGAGCAGAGCGTATTAGCGATGACGTTATTGCAAATTGTCACCAATGTGGCAACCCATTCGATGTACATACCAACTGTGCTAATGCAGCTTGTCACTTACTATTCATTCAGTGCGATTCTTGTAAAGAGGCTATGGAAAATTGTTGCTCTTCTGAATGTATGGAAATAAACAGATTGCCTTACGAAGAACAAAAAAAGTTACGTAAAGGGCAAGGGAACAGTAACGATATATTTAAAAAAGGAAGGTCTAAAGCTTTAAAATTTAAGTAACATGCAGCGGATAGAATTAATGGCTCCTGCGGGAAATTTTGAATCGCTTCAAGCAGCTTTAGATAATGGGGCTGACTCTGTATATTTTGGTGTAGAACAGTTAAATATGAGAGCAAGGGCATCCATAAACTTTACTTTAGATGACTTGCCCGAAATTTCAAAGCGATGTAAAGCAAAAAATGTAAGAACGTATTTAACATTAAATACGATTATTTACGATCATGATTTATCCATTGTAAAAACACTAGTTAAAAAAGCTAAAGAAGCAGATATTACTGCTGTGATAGCTATGGATCAGGCCGTAATTGCATGTGCAAGGGAGTTGGGTTTAGAAGTACATATTTCTACACAAATTAATATTACCAATATAGAGACAGTTAAGTTTTATGCACTTTTTGCAGATACTATGGTATTAAGTAGAGAGTTAAGTCTACGCCAGGTAAAAAAAATAACCGAGGCTATTGAAAAAGAACAAATAAAAGGGCCATCTGGTAATTTGGTTGAAATCGAAATATTTGGTCATGGAGCACTTTGTATGGCCGTTTCGGGGAAATGCTATATGAGTTTGCATTCACAAAACTCATCAGCAAATAGAGGAGCTTGTAAACAAAATTGCAGAAAGAAGTATACGGTTATCGATCAGGAAACAGGTTTTGAAATGGAATTGGATAATGAATATATCATGTCTCCCAAAGACCTGTGTACCATAGATATTTTAGATCAGGTTGTAGATGCTGGTATCAAAGTTTTAAAGATTGAAGGACGCGGAAGAGCTCCAGAATATGTTGCCAGCGTTATAAGATGTTACAGAGATGCTATAGATAGCCTTGAGAATAAAACGTATAATAAAGATAAGGTTGTGTCCTGGATGCAAGCATTGGAAAAGGTTTATAACCGTGGCTTTTGGAACGGCTATTATTTAGGTCAGAAGTTAGGAGAATGGAGCAAGGGATCTGGATCGCATGCCACACAAAAGAAGGTATATATTGGTAAAGGCGTACACTTTTATACCAAGGCTAAAATAGGAGAGTTTAAGATTGATGCTTATGATATTTCTATTGGAGATACTATTTTGGTAACAGGCCCAACAACAGGTGCAAAAGAAATGCAGGTCGATGAGATGTTGGTAAACGATGAAAAGTTAGCAATGGGTGCTAAAGGAGATACGATCACCATACCATTGGATTTTAGAATAAGGCCTTCAGATAAATTATATAAAATTGTCGAAAATAAAGTAGAGGCTTAATGGTTGTTATTACTCTACAACGTAATAAGTGTATAGGTTGTAATTATTGTGTGGAGTTAGCTCCAAACCAGTTTCAAATGTCTAAGAAAGATGGTAAATCGGTGCTTTTACATTCAAAAGATAAAAAAGGATTTTTTACTGTCAAATCTAATGATGACATTATTTTTGAGGCCTGTGACCAAGCATCAAAAGCCTGTCCTGTTAACATAATTAGTGTAAAGCATATTTAAATAAAATCTTGGCTTTTTAAAGTCAACATAATAATCATATCTTTACATTTCGAAAGAATTATTAATCTTCATTCGTAATAATCTTATTATTAACGAATTCAATATATAAAATATATGGCTTGCGCGAGCTGCTCAACTAAAGACGGTCAGCCTAAAGGTTGCAAAAATAATGGTACTTGTGGTACAGATAGTTGTAATAAACTAACTGTTTTCGATTGGCTGGCAAATATGTCGTTACCAAATGGTGAAAAACCATTCAATTGGGTTGAGGTACGTTATAAAAACGGAAGAAAAGAGTATTATAAGAATACCGGAAACTTAACACTTAGCATTGGAGATATAGTTGCTACGCAAGCAAAAGCGGGTCATGATATAGGAATGATTACCCTTACAGGAGAGCTGGTACGTATTCAAATGAAGCGTAAAAATATATCGGATAATGAAGAAGAAGCCTTAAAAGTTTACCGAAAAGCAAGCCAAAAAGATATTGATATCTGGTCATCTGCTCGCGATAAGGAAGAGCCTATGAAGGTAAAGGCACGTCAGTTTGCAATCGATTTAAACCTGGAGATGAAAATTTCCGATATCGAGTTTCAGGGAGATGCCAGTAAAGCCACTTTTTATTATACCGCCGAAGAGCGTGTTGATTTTAGAGAACTTATAAAAGTTTTTGCTCGCGAGTTTAGAACGCGTATAGAAATGAAACAAGTGGGGTTTCGTCAAGAAGCTTCCAGGCTTGGGGGTATTGGATCTTGTGGTCGTGAGTTGTGCTGTTCAACTTGGTTAACAGATTTTAGATCCGTTAGCACATCGGCAGCAAGGTACCAACAACTGTCCTTAAACCCTCAAAAATTGGCAGGGCAATGCGGTAAGTTGAAATGTTGCTTGAATTATGAGTTAGACACCTATCTGGATGCCTTGAAAAGCTTTCCAAAAACAGAGACAAAACTACAAACGGAGAAGGGTACTGCGGTGTGTCAAAAAACGGATATTTTTAAAGGTCATATGTGGTATGCCTATGAAGGAGAATGGAATCATTGGCATAAAATAACAACGGTTCAGGCCAATGAAATTATAGATTTAAACAAAAAGAATAAAAAAATTACAAGTCTGGAAGAATACGCTTCAGAATTAGTAGAAGATACTAAAACGGAGTTTGAAAACGTTGTAGGACAAGACAGTTTAACACGTTTCGATAGTCCAAAGCCTAGGAATAAACGTAAAAATAATAGAAGAAGAAATAACAAAAACAATAAGAGTAATAAAAATAAGAGAAAACCTCAAAACAGTAAAAATGCAGCAAAGTAAGGTCTTATTATTTTTTTTAATGGCTTCTTTAGTATGTGTATCCTGTGATTCTAATCGCGTTTTCGATACCTATAAATCGGTTCCCAATAAATGGCATAAAGACTCTGTAATCAGCTTTAAAGTCAGCCCTCCAGATTCTACGAATGCGTACAATCTATTTGTAAACCTAAGAAATACTAACGATTATAAGTACAACAACTTGTTTTTAATTGTTGAAATGGGCTTTCCTCATGGTAAAACTATTAAAGACACCTTAGAGTATAGAATGGCAGATCCAAGCGGAAAATTACTAGGCACTGGTCTTACAGATATTAAGGAGAATAAACTTTGGTATAAAGAAGAGGTCGTTTTTAAAGAAAAAGGAGACTATAACGTTAATATACAGCATGCTATGCGGGAAAATGGGAAGGTTAATGGTGTTATAGAGCTGGAAGGTATTACAGATATTGGTTTTAGAATTGAAAAACTACGAAACGAATAAATAGAATTTCCAATAATTCTGAGTTTTATTAGAATTGTATCTGGTAAGTATTTAGCACTTAAAAGTTATATGGCAAAAAAAAAGAAAGCGACTGCAGTTCAGGATTTTTCAAAATACATACGTTGGTTTTGGATGTTATTTGCTGGAAGTATCTTTTTTGTAGCATTTCTTTTTTTACTTGCTTCATGGGGAGTTTTTGGTTACATGCCAGACCATACTGTATTAGAAAACCCTAAAACCCATTTAGCATCCGAAATTATTTCATCCGATGGAAAAACCTTAGGTAAATTCTATCTAAGCGAGAATAGAACCTCGGTTAGTTACGACGAATTATCACAAAGTTTGGTAGATGCGTTGATTGCGACAGAAGATGCACGTTTTCATGACCATGCGGGTATAGATGCTAGAGGAACTTTAAGAGCGTTTTTCTTTCTAGGAAAAAAAGGAGGAGCTAGTACTATTTCCCAACAATTAGCACGCCAATTATTTGTTGGTGTCAGGTCAAAGGGGTGGGATAAATATACTCAAAAGATAAAGGAATGGGTTATCTCTATACGGTTAGAACGTCAATATACCAAAGAAGAAATTATAGCTCAGTACTTCAATATTTATGACTTTTTAAATAATGCCGATGGAATTAGAAGCGCAGCACGTATTTATTTTGGTAAAGAGCCCAAAGATCTAGATTTAAAAGAATCAGCTATGCTGGTTGGGATGTTTAAAAGTTCAAATTTATTTAACCCCAGGACGAAACCTGAGCCAACAAGGAATAGGCGTAATGTGGTGCTGGCACAGATGTATAAGTATGGGTATATTTCTGGAGAGGTCAAGGATTCATTACAAAAAACAGCATTAGGTTTAAATTATTCTCCTGAGTCTCATAGTGATGGTATTGCTACTTATTTTAGAACATCATATCTTAAAGGTTTTATGAAAGATTGGATTAAAAAGCATCCAAAACCAGACGGAACAAAATATAATTTATACCTCGATGGATTAAAAATTTACACCACTATAGATTCACGGATGCAGCAATATGCAGAAAAAGCCGTACAACAGCATATGTCTAGGTTGCAAGCCGAGTTTTTTAACCAAAACACGCCTGAAAAGAACCCTACGGCACCATTTTTAGACCTCAGTCAAAAGGAAATAAGTGCTTTAATGAAGCGTGCCATGAGGCAAGGTGAACGATGGAGGGTATTAAAAAGAGCGGGAAAATCTGATGCTGAGATTGAAGCGTCATTCGATAAGCCTGCTAAAATGACTATTTTTAGATGGAAAGACGGTAAGCCTTCCGAGCTGGATACCATTATGAAACCTATAGACTCTATGAGATACTATAAGTCGTTCTTGAAACCAGGGATGATGTCTATGGATCCTTTAACAGGTCATGTAAAAGCATGGGTTGGCGGTATGAATTACAGGCATTTTCAGTACGATATGGTAAAACAGGGCAAACGTCAAGTAGGTTCGACCTTTAAACCGTTTGTTTATGCAACAGCCATAGATCAATTACACTATTCACCTTGTGATGAATTTCCAGATACACCTTTTTGTATAGAAAAAAACAAATATGGTAATTCAGAAGAATGGTGCCCCAAAAATGCTAATGGTGAAAATGACTATGGGGGTAGTAGAACTTTAAAAGATGCTTTGGCAAAATCTGTAAATACCATAACGGCAAGGTTGATCGATAAAGTTGGTCCGCAACCTGTTGTAGATTTGGCAAGAAGCCTAGGGGTTGAATCTGAAATTCCAGTTATGCCTTCTATAGCTTTGGGGGTCCCAGAGATAAGTCTTTATGAAATGGTGGGTGCCTATTCTACTTTTGTGAACAAAGGTGTATATACAAAACCCGTCATGGTGACCACTATTGAAGATAAAAATGGTAATGTTTTGTATCAATTTAAACCAGAAACACGAGATGTATTAAGCGAAGAAACAGCTTATGTTGTGGTGAACCTTCTACAAGGTGTCACAGAAGGTGGTTCAGGATCAAACTTAAAACATGATCACAAAGCTAACAGAATAGATTATAAAAAAATAATCACGGGCTACCCCTATAAATTTAAAAATCCTATAGCAGGAAAAACAGGAACCACACAAAACCAAAGTGATGGTTGGTTTATGGGTATGGTACCTAATCTAGTAACAGGCGTTTGGGTAGGTGCAGAAAATCGAGCTGTACATTTTAGGTCCATAACTTACGGACAAGGTGGCGCCATGGCATTACCAATTTGGGGTTTATATATGAAAAGCTGTTATGCAGATAAAACATTAAATATTTCTAAAGAACTATTTGAAAAACCTAAGGATCTATCTATAAATATAAACTGTTCTGATGTTCCAGAGACTATTAATGATGAATTTTGGTAATGGTATCACTGACTGAAGGTTTAGACACATATTAAAAAATATATTCAAAGAATAAAAAAGATATATTTGAGTAAAATTAGGTAAGATATTATGTCTTGCAGGTTGTCTGATAAGTTTTAAAGTATTTGTTTTGGACAGGTACTAATACGAGAGGAAATAGCTGATTAATGGTGTTGTAGAGCTTGGGGTAATCACGATATTGGTTTTAGAATTGAAAAACCACGAAAGAAATAAAGAATTATATCTATTAAATATTATTAAAGTTAAATGGCGAAAAAAAAGCAAGAAACAGCAACTCAAGATTTTTCAAAATACATACGTTGGTTTTGGATTTTATTTGCAGGAGGCGTCCTTTTTGTGGCACTTCTTTTCTTATCTACATCTATTTTCGGAGATTTACCAGATCATACCGTATTAGAAAACCCCAAGACTCATTTGGCGACTGAAATTATTTCATCTGATGGAAAAACCTTGGGCAAATTTTATTTAAATGATAATAGAACACCTGTTGGTTATAATGAGCTACCACAAAATTTAATAGATGCTTTAATTGCTACAGAAGATATACGTTTTCATGATCATGCAGGCATAGATGCTAGGGGAACACTTAGGGCAATTGCTACCTTAGGTTCAGGAGGAGGAGCCAGTACCATATCGCAACAATTGGCAAAACAATTATTCACTGGTGTGGCATCTCGAAGTACTTTAGGGAGGATTACTCAAAAAATAAAAGAGTGGATTATAGCTATTCGTTTAGAACGTCAATATACTAAAGAAGAAATTATAGCTCAATATTTTAATATTTATGATTTTGGAAATAATGCGGATGGTATTCGTAGTGCGGCAGCAATCTATTTTAATAAGGAGCCAAATGAATTAACCATGAAAGAATCGGCTATGCTGGTTGGGATGTTTAAAAACTCTTCGTTATATAACCCAAGAAGAAATCCTGTTGGCGTAAAAAACAGAAGAAATGTTGTTTTATATCAACTAGAATACTACGACTATATTAGTGAAGCTGTAAAAGATTCGCTTCAAAAAACAGAATTGGATTTACGCTACACCCCACAATCACATCGTGATGGTATCGCAACTTACTTTAGAGGGTATTTAGATGGTTTTATGAAAGATTGGATTAAGAAAAATCCAAAACCAGATGGGACAAAATATAACTTATATAACGATGGTTTAAAAATTTATACGACTATAGATTCCCGTATGCAGCGATATGCCGAGGCAGCAGTGGGACAGCATATGCCTAGATTACAAGCGGAGTTTTTTAATCAAAATACACCTAAACGTAATCCAACAGCACCATTTTTAGAGCTTACACGGAAAGAAATAGATGCCTTAATGAAACGTTCAATGAGACTAGGTGAACGCTGGAGAATAATGAAAAAAGCAGGGAAGTCTGATAAAGAAATTGAAGCATCGTTTCACAAACCAACCAAAATGACTGTTTTTAAATGGGAAGAAGGAAAAGCTTCAGAGGTAGACACTATTATGAAGCCGTATGACTCTATGCGATATTATAAGTCGTTTTTAAAACCTGGTATGATGTCTATGGATCCTTTAACGGGGCATGTAAAAGCATGGGTAGGTGGTATGAATTACAGGCATTTTCAATACGATATGGTGAAGCAGGGAAAGCGTCAAATAGGGTCTACGTTTAAGCCACTTGTGTATGCAGCAGCTATAGATCAGTTACATTATTCCCCTTGTGATGAATTTCCAGATACTCCTTTCTGTATAGAAAAAGATAAACATGGTAATCCTGAAGAATGGTGTCCTAAAAACTCTGGAGGAGAAAATGATTATGGAGGCACCAGAACTTTAAAGAATGCTTTGGCAAATTCAGTAAATACCATAACGGCGAGATTAATTGATAAGGTAGGACCACAGCCTGTTGTTGATTTAGCAAAAAAATTAGGAATTGAATCTGAAATACCTGCTGTACCTTCTATTGCTTTAGGGACACCAGACATCAGCGTTTACGAAATGGTAGGTGCCTATGCAGCATTTGCTAACAAAGGGGTATATACCAAACCTGTTATGGTGACCACTATTGAAGATAAAAATGGAACCATTTTATATCAGTTCAAGCCAGAAACCCGTGATGTTTTAAATGAAGAAACGGCCTACGTCGCGGTACAACTTATGGAAGGTGTTACACATGGAGGTTCCGGGACAAGATTAAGACATACCTATGCAGCCAGTAGAACAGATTATAAAGAAATTATTACTGGTTATCCTTATGGGTTTAAAAACCCTATAGCAGGAAAAACAGGAACCACACAAAACCAAAGTGATGGTTGGTTTATGGGTATGGTGCCTAATCTAGTTACAGGTGTTTGGGTAGGTGCTGAGGATAGAGCGGCACATTTTAGATCCATAACTTATGGACAAGGGGCAGCCATGGCACTACCTATTTGGGGACTTTATATGAAAAGTTGTTACGCAGATGAGACATTAAATATTTCTAAAGGAGCATTTGAAAAGCCGAAAAACTTATCTATAAATGTAGATTGTTCTAAGGTTTCAAGAGCCACTGATGATGACCCAGATGATATTATCCCTGAAGATTTAGGAGGATTCTAATAGAGATATATTTTTACTAATAATAAAAACCATTCAAAATGAATGGTTTTTTTGTGAATTTAACCTTAGACTAATCACTTAATTTTATTGATAAATAACTTATTTGGTAATTATTTTAAAAATAATTCATTTATATGTACATTTATACAGTAAAAATTTAATAAAATGATTAATAAAAAGGTTGCTCATGTTCAAGATGCTCTAAAAGGTGTATCGGATAACATGACATGTATGCTTGGAGGTTTTGGACTTAGCGGTATTCCAGAAAATGCTATTTCCGAATTGGTAAAACTTGGAGTGAAAGGATTAACATGTATTTCTAATAATGCAGGGGTTGATGATTTTGGATTGGGGCTGCTACTTCAAAAAAAACAAATAAAAAAAATGGTCTCATCGTATGTGGGAGAGAATGATGAATTTGAACGCCAGATGCTTTCAGGAGAATTGGATGTTGAGCTTATCCCTCAAGGGACTTTAGCAGAGCGATGTCGGGCTGCTCAAGCTGGTTTTCCTGCTGTTTATACGCCTGCGGGTTATGGAACCGAAGTCGCTGAAGGCAAAGAGACCAGGAACTTTGATGGGAAAATGTATGTATTGGAGCATGCCTTTAAAGCTGATTTTGCCTTTGTAAAAGCTTGGAAAGGTGATGCTGCGGGCAACTTAATTTTTAAAGGTACTTCCAGAAATTTCAATCCGAATATGTGTGGTGCTGCAAAGATAACGGTTGCTGAGGTCGAAGAGTTAGTTCCTTTAGGTGCTTTGGATCCTAATCAAATTCATATTCCAGGCATTTTTGTGCAACGTATTTTTGAAGGAGCCCATTATGAAAAACGCATTGAACAACGAACTGTAAGACAAAGAGATTAAAGGGAGGGATTGTTATTCCTGTTAAGACGGGAGTTGGCATTTAAAATTAAGTTTCAATTAAAAAGATTCCCGTTTTCACGGGAATAACAAAAGTTATGTTAGATAAAACAGGAATTGCGAAACGCATAGCAAAAGAAGTAAAAGATGGTTATTATGTGAACCTTGGAATTGGAATACCAACTTTGGTTGCAAACTATGTAAGAAGTGATATAGAAGTAGAGTTTCAAAGTGAAAATGGTGTTTTAGGGATGGGGCCTTTCCCATTTGAAGGTGAAGAAGATGCCGATATTATAAATGCAGGAAAGCAAACCATAACAACATTGGCAGGAGCTAGCTTTTTTGATTCGGCCCTGAGCTTTTCTATGATACGTGGACAACATGTTGATCTCACCATTTTGGGTGCGATGGAAGTCGCAGAAAATGGTGATATAGCAAATTGGAAGATTCCTGGTAAAATGGTAAAAGGTATGGGAGGTGCCATGGATTTAGTTGCTAGTGCTGAAAATATTATAGTGGCTATGATGCATACTAATAAGAAGGGTGAATCAAAACTTTTAAAGCAATGTTCATTACCATTAACGGGTGTGGGCTGTGTTAAAAAGATCGTGACTAACATGGCAGTACTTGAAGTAGCTAACATGGGCTTTAAGCTTTTAGAACGTGCTCCAGGAGTAACTGTGGAAGCCATTAAGGAAGCTACAGAAGGGAATTTAATTGTTGAAGGTGATATTCCAGAAATGAATATTTAAAGGTTTAAGCACTTACTATAATGATTGTGTAAATATGCTTTACCTGCTTAAAAAAAGATCTATAAATTAGAAACGAATGTAAAAAAGGCAAATAAAAAAGAGACAAATAATTTGGAATCGATGAAAAGTGTTAAATAAAAATGCATTTCATCGATTTTTTATGTTTTTAAACGATTATATTAAAAATAAATATCATATTAGCAGTCCCCAAAAAAACCAAACCAAATAAACATAGATTTCCCCAAATCTACCATAAATTGAAAACTTATGAAATTTGCAACAAATCTACCTGAACAACCTACATTAAATGAAAGTAAATTTAAAGAAACTCTCAAGGAGAATTTACGATTTTTAAAAAGCCTACTGTATTTAACTAAAAAGATATTTATGCTATAACCCTTTGGGTATGGCTTCAATTAATTTCTTTGTATATTCTTTTTTCGGTGTGCTATAAATAACATCTGCATCATCCAATTCTTCTATTTGACCTTTATTCATTACCAATAATTGATCAGACATGTATTTCACTACAGCTAAATCGTGTGAAATAAAAATATAGGTAAAACCAAAGGTTTCCTTAAGCTCGTTTAAAAGGTTTAAAACTTGTGCTTGAACCGATATGTCTAAGGCCGATACAGATTCATCACATACAATTAATTTAGGTTGTAACGCAATTGTTCTAGCAATACCTATCCGCTGTCTTTGTCCGCCAGAAAATTCATGAGGGTAACGATCAAAATAGTCTTCAGACAAGCCGACGCGGTTTAAAATATCAATGGCTTTTTCTTTTCTTTCTTTATCTGAATGATAGAGATTATGAACCTTCATGGGTTCTATGATGGCTTCTCCAACTGGAATTCTAGGATTAAGTGAAGAGTACGGATCCTGAAAAATAATTTGTATATCCTTCCGAAGCGTTTTAATTTCAGAATTGGGTAACTTGGTAATATCTGTACCTTTATATAATATCTGTCCTGCTGTAGCTTTGTCTAATTGAAGAATAGCATTTCCTAGTGTAGATTTGCCACAGCCAGACTCCCCTACCAGGCCTAATGTTTCTCCTTCATATAATGAAAAGCTAACATTATTTACCGCTTTAAATGATTGGGGTTTAGTAAACCAACCCGATTTTGAAATATATTCTTTTTCAACATTTATAACTTCTAAAAGTGGGGTGTTACTGTATAGTTTTTCATGCTGGAGTTTACGCTGTTCTGCAGTGATTACCTCGTTTGAGATTTTACTGTTTAGATAATCATCAATGGTAGGGAGTGTTTTTAATCTTGTATCTAATGAAGGACGTGAGTTAATAAGTGCTTTTGTATAGATATGTTTTGGGGTGTTAAAAATAGTTGAAACAGGACCTTGTTCAACAATATCACCTTTATACATAACTAGAACCCTGTCGGCTATTTCAGAAATTAAAGCCAAATCATGCGTAATGAAAATAACACTCATTTTTGTGTCGACTTGTAATGCTTTTAATAGTTTGATAATTTCTTTTTGAACCGTAACATCGAGTGCTGTTGTAGGCTCGTCTGCAATTAAAATATCTGGCTTACAGGCTATAGCCATAGCAATCATAGCTCGTTGTTTCTGTCCGCCAGAAATCTCATGCGGATAAGCATTAAACACTCTTTTGGGGTCTGGGAGTTTTACTTTTTCGAATAATAAAAGGGTTTCTTCTTTTGCCTCTAGTTTAGAAAGCTTAGTATGCTGCAATAAAATTTCCTGAACTTGTTTTCCGCAGGTCATCGAGGGATTTAAAGAACTCATGGGTTCTTGAAAAATCATTGCAATTTTTTTTCCACGAATCTTTTGAAATGTTTTAAGCGGAATTGTGGTTAAATCTTGATTGTTATAATGAATGCTCCCCGAAGTAATTTTTGAAATCTTTTTTGGTAATAAACCCAAAATAGCTAAGGAAGATACTGATTTTCCCGAACCAGATTCTCCCACAATACCCAAGATTTCATTTTTGTTTAGATAGTAGGAAATATTATGAATCACTTCATTTTTACCAAATGTAATAGAAAGCCCTTTTATGTCTAAGATAGTGTTGTCCTGCATTAGATATGGATAATTTCATCTTCAATTAATAGGTCATCACCGCGTAGTCTCAAGAATATTTGAGCCACAGCTATGGTGTCTTTTTCGCAATAAATAATAATTCGATCAATATCATTATCCTCATAATATACACGATACACCTCACTTCCATCAATATCATCCTTTGGAGATGGTATTCCCAAAACATTAGTCAGTAATTTTAGAGATGTATAGGCTTTATAATCACCAAACTTCCATAATTCGAGGGTATCTAAATGAGGTACTTCCCAAGGTTTCTTTCCAAAAAGGTTTAACTTATAAGGGAGCTCAATATTATTAATGATCATACGGCGTGCAATATAAGGGAAATCAAACTCTTTACCATTATGTGCACATAACAGATGCTTTGTTTCACTAAAATGTGATATCAATAAATTTTTAAAATCTTTTAAAATTTTGGTTTCATCTCCATAAAAAGAAGTGACCCTAAAAGTTCGAACATCATTTAAAATATTAAAATAGCCAACCGAGATACAGATTATTTTTCCAAACTCTGCCCAAATACCTGCACGATCATAAAATTCTTCTGCAGTAAAATCATCTTTTCGCTGGTATTGGGATTTTTTATCCCAAAGTGCTTGCTTATCTTCATTTAACTCAGAAAAGTGTTGCATTTCTGGAACAGTTTCAATATCCAGAAATAAAATGTGTTCTAAATGGAGTTTTGAAATCATAATGGATCTTAATTCTTTAAAAAATGTAAGCTTTTACATTTTGTTATTGTAGGTTAAAATATTTTTTAAAAGTAATCTTTTTCTTTCTTTAAAACTGTGGAAAACCCGTAATATTGATTTATTATAGGTGTTTTGCAAAAAACATTGATTAATTGTTATTAAATCATCGAATTTATTGTTTAAATTTAAAAAACTAAAACAATTTATTATGCCTAAAAAATCAATTATTAAAAAAAGCTTTTTACTTTTTTTAATATGTCTATCAGTTGGATTTATCTTTTATTTGAGTAATGAAAAGTCATTGAAAGATGAAATTACTAAACAAAGAGAACAACATGCCGAATTTATGAAAAATAGCCCATTTATTGAGACACTTACTTGGGATAAAAAAACAAGAAAACAAAAAGGCTTACCTCCAAACCGTTATTTCGAACAAATGTGGGAATTAACTATAAATCCAGGTACGGGAAAGCTAGATGTTGAAGGACTTACTAATTTGAGAGAGCAATTAAAAAAAGAGCGTAAAAAGAAAGGGTTTTCAAGTAGTTTAACCCAGCGTAATCCTGGCAATGCTGCCAATGTTTGGGAGGAAAGAGGTCCAAATAATGTAGGAGGTAGAACAAGAGTGATTATGTTCGATCCAAATGATACTTCCAATAACACTGTTTATGCAGGAGGTGTAAGTGGAGGCTTATGGAAAAATACGAATATAAGCAGTAGTACTTCTACTTGGACCAGAATAGAAAATGTTCCTGGTAATTTATCAGTGACTTCGATTACCGTAGACCCTAGAAATTCCAATATTTGGTATGTTGGAACAGGGGAGCAGTACACGGCAGGGGATGTTGTTGGTAATGGTGTATATGTAACGACAGATGGAGGAACAACATGGAGTGCCATAAATATTCCTCCAGCAGATAGTGGCGATATAAATTTTAGCGCAACAAATTTATTTCTTTCAGGGATTTATTATGTAAATGATATTCTAGCTTGGGATAACGGTACTTCAACAGAATTATTTGTTGCTGTTGGCGCTCATGCTTACGGAGATTCTTCGAGTCCAACAAATTGGTTGGGGTTACAATCCTCTGGATTATATCGCTCAACTAATGGAGGTGCAACTTGGAGTAGAATTGAATCTGCAAACATGCAGCATACGTTTGGAGGTTTAACCTATTATTATATTCCTAATGATCTAGAGGTAGGTGCTGATAATAAATTATGGATGGGCACCATAGGCTCTGCTCTTGGAGAAGGCGGTGGTCGTGTATTTAGCTCTACAAATGGGAGTATATGGACCGAGGCTGCAGCTTCTCCTTTAACAGATTCTAATCGGGTTGAACTTGAACCATCTGCAACCAATGCGAATACATTCTATGCCCTAACACAGGGAGTTGCTTCTCCGGTTCATATTTATAGCACTACAAATGGTTTTGCGAGCATTTCCTCTACAAGTCTTCCTAATGATGCAGACCCTGGAATTGCGGCTAACGACTTTTGTAGGGATCAAGCGTTTTATAATTTAGTTATTGAAACAGATCCTTCAAACGATAATATTGTTTATGTTGGGGGAATTGATTTATTTAAAACAACTAATGGGGGGACTTCTTGGTCACAACTTTCACATTGGTATGGTGGTTTTGGACATCAAGAAGTTCATGCCGACCAACACGCTATTGCTTTTGGAAATAATTCGTCTTCACAAATTATGTTTGGGAATGATGGAGGTTTATATTATTCTGGTAATTCTGGAAGTACTATTTCTGTTAGAAATAATAATTATAATGTCACACAATTTGTGAAAGCAGGAATAGGGCCTGATGGAACTGGCGATACAAGTGGTATATTTTCTGCTGGAGCACAAGATAACGGAACCCAGGCTTTTAGAAATGCAACGACGGGAGTTAATAGTTCTGAAGAATTAAGCGATGGCGATGGTTTTTACACATTTGTAGATAAAGATGGTCAATATATGATTGCATCGTATGTATTTAATGTTATTTATAGATTCAATTTACCTTGGAATGGGTTGGGTCGTATTAATGGTGCTGCTACAACGTTGTCAAATAGCCAAACCACTGGAGATTTTGTAAATCAAATGGGTTACGATAGTGATGCGAATCGTTTATTGTCTAATAACTCTTCAGGCACAAATTTTTCTATTAGAAGCATTAATGTTGCAGCAAATAGCAGTGGAACATTAACTAATGCTGCTTTAACAGCTAAACCAACAGCCTTTAGAGCATCCCCTTTTGCTACTAATACTTGGTATGTTGGTACAGCTACGGGAGGTCTTTTAAGGTTGACTAATGTTTCTAATTCTTCAGCAACTTGGACAACTATTACAACACCTTTTGTAGGCTCAGTATCTTCTATTAGATTTGGAGAAACATCAAATGATCTAATAGTAACCATGCATAATTATGGTGTTACAAGTGTATGGTACTCTTCAAATGCGGGCACCAGTTGGTCGAGTAAAGAAGGGAACTTGCCTAATATACCTGTAAGAGACTTTTTATTAAACCCGTTAAACCTTAATGAAGCTATTATTGCTACACAGTTAGGTGTTTGGGAAACATCAGATTTTAATGCTACGAGTCCTACATGGTCCCAAGCTTATAACGGTATGAGTGATGTTAGCGTAACTTCGTTTGATTATTGGGATGTTAGTGGAGATGATACTACAAATAAAGTTATAGCATCTACATATGGACGGGGCGTATTTACAGGTAGTTTTACGGCGACATCTATCCCAGATACAGAAGCGCCAACAGCACCTACTAATTTAATAGCTTCTACTATTACTCAAACCAGTGTTGATTTATCATGGACAGCTTCAACTGATAACATTGGAGTCACAGGATATGATATATATCAAGATGGCTCATTAATTACAAATGTTAGCAGTACAACATATCAAGTTACTGGATTGAGTGCTAATACAGCATACGATTTTACTGTTAGAGCAAAAGATGCTGCAGAAAATGTGTCGGTAGCAAGTAATGAAGTAAATATAACGACTCTTGCGCCAGGAGCTGATACGGTAGCTCCAGTAATTACACTAAACGGTGATTCTACAATTAACTTAACGGTGGGTGATACGTATACAGAACTTGGGGCAACGGCAACCGACAATGTTGATGGAGATTTAACTTCTAGCATAGTTATTGGAGGTTCTGTAAATACTACGATAGCAGGATCATATTTTGTAACCTATGATGTGAGTGATGCAGCTGGTAATGCAGCTGCTCAAGTAACGAGAACCATCATAGTCAATAATCAATCAGCAGGACCAACAACACTTCATGAGGTTTATTTTGAGACTGGTTGGGACGGATGGATTGATGGCGGAAGCGATTGTGCTCGTTATAGAGGATCCCGTTCTTATGAAGGACGTTACTCGATTCGATTAAGAGATAATTCGGGAACAGCATCGGCAATGACTTCACCTATATTTGATATAACGGCATTCAATCAAGTAGAAGTTAAGTTTTATTTCTACGCATATAGCATGGAGAATGGAGAAGATTTTTGGTTGAGTTATTATAATGGCTCAACATGGACGCCAGTTGCAACGTATGTTCGTGGTACCCACTTTAATAATAATACCTTTTATTCGGCTACAGTAGTATTAGATGCTTCAACTATTAATTTTGTTTCTAACGCTCAATATAGATTCCAATGCGATGCAAGTAGTAATAGTGATTATATTTATATTGATCAAATTACCATTATAGGGAATCCAACGACTAGTCCTTTAATTGCAGGAACAGTTGCTGGAAGGGGTACCCAAATTACACCTCTAAGAGAGTTGAATACTGACGATGGATTTAACTCAGATGAAGAATTTATGCTTTATCCGAATCCAGTTAACGATAACATTTTAAATATTAGATTACCTGGTGATATTAGTACAAACTACAGAATTCTCAATATGCTAGGCCAAAGAATAGCAAGTGGTACTACATCTAAAGAAATTGATGTTTCTAATCTTAATGCAGGTGCATACTTTTTAGAAGTAAATGATGGAGAAGAGATTATGATTAAAAAGTTTGTAAAACGCTAAATATTAAATAGATAGATATCAAATAAAAGGAGAGTGTCTAAAAAGTCTATAAGTTATCATTTCGATTGCTTAGACCACGCTCAGCATAAACTAAAGTTCGAAAAACCTCTGCAAATGTGTCTAAATTTGAAGAGGTTTTTCGCTTTATTCTGAATGGCGCTTTTTAGACCTCCTTTTATGGTTTGTTTTTATAGGAGTTTAGCATTTTATAAGCTTCCTCAATATAAATATCAGTATCTATGGTAAAAGGTTTTTTACCCTCATCGGCTGAGGTATGGTGCCCTAGCCTTACAATAATGACATTATCATTTGGTTCTACAATGATATATTGACTGTGATGCCCTCGCATTAAAAAGAAGCTTTTGTCTTTCATTTTTTTTAACCACCATCCGTAACCGTATTCTGGGCTATCTGCAAAACGGGGTGACACTGATTTTGCTACAAATGTAGAATCTAAAATTTGTTTGCCATTCCATTTTCCGTGATCTTTATAAAGTTTACCAAAGCGCGCAAAATCTCTGGAGTTACTGGAGATACAACAAAACGTTTTTGCTAATCTGTTTTCTGCATCATCTAACTGCCATAGTGCATCTTGCGATGCGCCCATGGGTTTCCAAAAACTTTCCGAAAGGTAATTGGCCAGAGTTTTTCCTGTAGCTTTTTGGATGATCATTCCTAATAATTGGGTGTTTCCACTTAAGTACTCGAATTCTTTTCCTGGTGCTTTAACCTGTTTAAGATTCAAAATGGTTTCGGCTAAATTATCATCATAATTGGCTCTAGCTGTTAGTGAAAAAGGGCTGGTATAATGCTCAACCCAATTTAAACCAGAGGCCATGGAGGCCAAATCACCAACGGTTGTTTTTATATCACCATATTCTGGATAAAAATCGGTAACAGATTGATCTAAACTTTCAATATAACCATCCATAATCGCTTTACCGAGCATAGAGGTCGTAATACTTTTTGTTACAGAAAAAGAATTTGTCTTAGATTCTTTTCCATAATTAGGAGCATACCACTCGTAAAAAATACTATCATTTTTAATAATCAGATAAGCAACGGTTTCCAATTCACTATTAATGTTCGTTAATTTTTCAGTTGGTTCAATGCTATTATATTTTTTATGTAGTGACCAGGGTTGAAAATTATTTCCACTTTTAATAGTATCATTTTCAAAGTAAGGATAATCATCTATAAAAACGGTTTGATGTCCAGTCATGTAAACAATACGAACACCTCTTAAAATATAGCTATAGTCAAAGATATAAAGTAATAGAACAATAACACCGATAACAATAGCTACCCATTTAAAAAGCTTTTTTAAGAATTTCATAAGTTCTTTTTTAGTAGAAATTAAAGATAAGAAATTCTATACGAATAAAAACTGGGTTATTTTTGATTTGCCCGTAGCTTGCGTTTTTCTTTATAAAATGTTTTGTCAGCTACATAAATGGTTTTAATCACCTCTGCAATAACTATATTTTCTTTGTTTACTATATGGGTAGTTTTGGTCACATTCAATTCCCCTTTTTTTGCAATTTGGGTTTTAATATTTTTTATTTCTTCTAATGAAAAAGAAAATTCCGTATAAACATTTTCTTTGGCTGGACGCTTGTATTTTATAGTAGCCTCTTTATCCCAAACAATATAATTGTCACCTAAAATATTCATAAGTTGAATCATGTAAATGGGGTCTGTGGCAGAAAAGAGACTGCCACCAAATATGGATCCTACAAAATTTCTATTTTTAAAGCTGATGGGGATTTTTATCTTAACATCATGCAAATTGTTACTTACTTCAATAACTTTCCCTGTAGATCGTCTATACATAGGAGATAAGTTAAATCCATATTTGTATATCTGTTTATCAGACATGAAACGTTTCATTATTTTAGTAAGTGTTCTGTACATTCTAAAAAAGGGATTGTTGCTTATAGGGGCTTTCATGTTCTAGCAACCATTTTTTACGGTGTAAACCACCAGCATAACCTGTTAAACTGCCATCACTACCAATAACACGATGACAAGGAACAATAATCCAAAGTGGGTTTTTCCCATTGGCACTCGCTACTGCACGAATTGCCTTAACGTCTCCAAGTTGTTTAGATAGTTCTAAATAAGAAAGTGTTTTGCCATAAGGAATTTGTTCAAGTTGTTTCCAGACTTTTTTTTGAAACTCGGTTCCCTGAGGATTTAATTTTAGATTGAACTGTTTGCGTTTGCCTTCAAAATATTCTTTAAACTGATGTACGCAGTCTTCTAATTCTAAAGGAATAATGTCAGTTATTTTTTCTTTAGAATTTAAAACATTAATAGAAGAGATACCATTAATATCTCCATGTATCTTGGTAAAACCTAAAGGAGATTGAATGATGCAGGTTTCCATTATTTTTCTGGATTAGAATCCTCTAAAATACCTAATTTTTTAGCTCTTGCCTCCCAACTTTTGCGTGCGAGGTGCTGGAGATTTGAAACATTATCACTCTCGTCCATAATTTCTAAGCCTAAAAGTGTTTCAATAACATCTTCCATAGTAACTAATCCGCTTACAGAGCCATACTCGTCAACGACCAAGGCCATATGGTTTCTGCCTTCAACCAATAGTTCGAATAGGTTTGGAATCGGTAAATTACGATTAACAATAATAATATGCCGTATTAAATCCGAGAGTTTTTTATCTCCATGACCAAGGGCCATTTCTTTAAAAACTTCGTCTTTAAGGACTAATCCTTTTATATTATCTGGTTCGTTTGAGTATATAGGGATTCTAGAAAAACGAAGATTTAAGTTTTTATTAAAAAAATCTTCAACAGTTGTATTTTGATCTACTGCCAGCATAACAGTTCTAGGCGTCATCACATCTTTTGCCAAAACTTCTTTAAAAGTCAATAAATTTTTAATGATTTTGCTTTCATTTTCTTGAAATACACCTTTTTCTTGAGCGATATCTGTCATTGCATGAAAATCTTCGCGGCTTAATACACTTCCATGACCTTTATCTCCAATAAGCTTGGTGGTGAGCTGTAGTAGCCATAAAATACCTGTCCATTTTAAAGGAAACATTAAAATAGTCAACGTTTTTGAAGTGAAATTCGCCAAACCTTTCCAATACGTAGCACCAATGGTTTTTGGAACAATCTCCGAGGCAATTAAAATGAGTAAAGTCATAATAGCCGAAATAACTCCCACCGTATTAATTCCTGCTATTTCTATTTTATAGGGCAGTTTTTCTGCCTGAATCCCAACCATCATCGCACCTAGTGTATGTGCAATAGTATTTAAAGTAAGTATGGCAATTAAAGGTTTGTCTACGTCTTTTTTTAAACGTTCTAGAGTAAAAGCATATTCTTTGCCTTCTTGTTTCTTAACATTTATAAACGTTGGCGTAACAGTTAGCAAAACAGCTTCAAGAATAGAGCATAAAAAAGAAAAGAAAATAGAAATTGTGGCCCAAAAAATTAATGCACTCATTAAAAATTGATTTACCGCTAAAATAGTTAAATTTATTTTGTATATTGTGTAAGTTAACGCCTCTTTTCTTCATAAGCTTTTTCTTTCAAAATTTTTAACTAACTAAATTAATTATGATAACCGAAAAACTATCCTATGAGTTAGCAGAGGTTTCTTGTGAAAAGAAAGGCTGTAATGAAACATTTGATATTCTTATTTATTCAATACATACTGTTGTTAAGAACCCTTTTGGAGACACAGAATTGAGCTCTATTGGACAAAAAAATGTCTTGAAAACGGGCAAAATAGACGCCTCTTTAGCTATCAAATGTATTTGTGGGCATAGCCAGAAGGTATATTTAAGAGAAAAACAACGAGGATTGCAAAAAAGTTATAACCCTTAACCATGTTCTTGCCCCATCGTTTTTAAGTATTTAAAATTTTAACCACATCTTTAGCAAAGTAGGAGGCTATAATATCTGCACCTGCACGTTTAATAGCGGTAATTTGTTCCATCATTACGGCATCATGCTCTAACCAGCCTTTTTCGGCAGCAGCTTTTAACATGGCATATTCGCCGGAAACCTGATATACAGCAACAGGAACGTCCACGTCATTTTTGATTTCTCTTACAATATCTAAATAGCATAGGCCTGGCTTAACCATGACAATATCTGCTCCTTCATCAATATCCATTTCGGTTTCTCTAATCGCTTCAAAACGATTCGCATAATCCATTTGATAGGTTTTTTTGTCTTTTGGGATATCAATTAGATCTACTGGAGCAGAGTCTAGCGCATCGCGAAATGGCCCGTAAAACGCCGAGGCGTATTTTGCCGAATAGCTCATAATACCTGTATTGGTGAAACCTTCATCCTCTAAAGCTTCTCGAATAGATAGAATACGTCCATCCATCATATCGCTGGGAGCAACAAAGTTTGCACCTGCTTGAGCATGGGAAATGCTCATTTCACTTAAAACGTCTACGGTTTTATCATTTAAAACTTGTCCGTTTTCAATAATACCATCATGACCATAAGCCGAATATGGATCTAAGGCTACATCAGTCATAACCAACATATCAGGACAAACATTTTTTACGGTTTTTATAGCACGTTGCATAAGTCCGTTAGGATTTAAAGCTTCAGTCCCTTTATTGTCTTTTAAATTATCTGGAACTTTTACAAAAAGTAATACCGATTTCAAACCCAACTTCCATAATGCTTTTACTTCGCCTTCAAGCAAATCCAAACTGTAGCGAAAATAGTTAGGCATGGATGGTATTTCGTCTTTAACCCCTTTGCCTTCAACAACAAATAAGGGCACTAAAAAATCATTAGGAGTAATAATAGTTTCGCGAACTAAAGAGCGAATGGCTTTATTGGTTCTTAATCTTCTGTTTCTTTTTAATGGATACATAGTTTACGTCTAAAAATTCTTGATAATTGTTATTTTTATCAATTGCAAAGTTAATCATTAAAACCTAGTTTCTATTGAGTGAATCGTTTGGTCATTTAGAATTTAATTTCCCATGGAGAAGTTATCAGGCAAATCTTTTAAAAAACTTTGATAATCACATATCAGATGACCATTTTCATGTTATAGCGCCCCCTGGTTCCGGAAAAACAATTTTAGGTATTGAAATTTTAAGAAGACTAGGTGAAAAAACATTAGTGCTTGCTCCAACGCTTACTATTAGGAACCAATGGGAGGATAGATTACAATCTTTTTTTACTAAAAAAGAAACGTATAAATCGTATTCTTTTAATATAAAATCTCCAAGCGATATTACCTTTGTAACCTACCAATCTTTGCATGCCTTTTATAAAACATTTGAAGATAAAAGTAGTTACTATGCTTTTTTTAAAGAACGCCAGATTAAAACACTTGTTTTAGATGAAGCACATCACCTTAAAAATGAATGGTGGAATTGTTTAATTGATTTAAAAAACAATAATTCTTTTTTTGTTGTAGCATTAACGGCAACACCTCCTTATGACAGTAGTAGAATAGAAGTCTCGAAGTATTTTACACTTTGCGGTGAAATAGATGATGAAATTGCAGTACCAGATTTGGTAAGGGAGACAGATTTATGCGCCCATCAGGATTTAGTTTATTTTTCTAAACCAGAAGATATAGAGATTAATTTTATTGTTGAGTACAGGCGAAAAATTGCCGATTTTAAAGATGGGTTGCTAAATGATGACGTTTTTATTTCTTTTATAAAGCAACACCGATTTTTTAATGAAACCGAGGCTTGTTTAGAAGAGCTTTATTCCAATACTGAATATTTTTCGGCCATTCTAATTTTTTTAAATGCATGTGGAGTAGCAATTGAAAGGCATAAATTAGAAGTACTAGGTTTTAATAAAAAGGAAACCATAATGTTTCCTGTTTTAAATTTGGAATGGTTAGAAATTTTATTCCAAAACTTATTGATTAACGATAGGGGGCAATTGTTAGAAAATGAACCATACCTCTTGAGGTTAGAAAAAACATTGAGAAAGATAAACGTATTTGAAAAGAGAAAAGTGAATTTTGTTGGTGAAGATTTGCTTTATAAATCTTTAGCAAGCAGCCCAAGTAAGCTCAATAGTATTGTAAGTATTGTTACTTCAGAATATAGAAGTTTGCATAGTGATTTAAGGTGTGTCGTGTTAACAGATTATATTAGAAAAGAGTTTTTGAATGTTGGGCAAGAGGAGACCGAAACCATTAATAAAATAGGTGTTATTCCTATTTTTCATTATTTAAGAATGTATTTTTCGAATAAAGAAACATTAGCGGTAGTTTCTGGGAGTTTGGTTTTAATTCATAACGCTATTTTAAAGGCATTTGACCTCATTGAAGATTGCAATAATTTTTCATTTACCCCATTGCAAGTAGATAATGCGTTTTTAGTAGTAACACCTAAAAAGAAAACAAAAAATACGATTGTAAATATTATTACTGAACTTTTTGAAAATGGCGATATTAAAATTTTGGTTGGCACAAAATCTTTACTGGGAGAGGGTTGGGATGCTCCATCGATAAATAGTTTAATTTTAGCATCATTTGTTGGTTCGTTTGTGTCCTCTAATCAAATGCGAGGAAGGGCTGTTAGAAAGGATCCCGATCAAATAAACAAAACAGGAAACATTTGGCATTTAGCATGTATTGATAGCACCGTTACTAATGGTGGTAGAGATGTTGATATTTTAAGACGAAGATTTGAAGCCTTCGTTGGCGTTTCAAATAGCAGCCAGGCATATATTGAAAATGGTTTTGAACGGTTGCAATTCCCAGAACAAATTTTAGAAGAAGATATTGAAGCTCTAAATGTACAAACGTTGGAGCGCTCTGTTAATAGAAGCGATATTATAAAAAGATGGAGTGATGCGATTGAGAAAGGTACAGGTTTAACAAAAGAAGTCAAGTTTTTTCATTTAGATAAACGCCCTTATAAAAAGCAGAAACAGATCTATTATTTTGATGCAGTACGATTTTTTGTGGCAGAATTATCTTTTGCTATGCTGTTGTTTTATCTTGAGTTCATTTTTAAAAGTATTCATGTTATTTTAAGTCGGGGTATTAAGTATTTTTTATATACTTTTTTGATAGCTTTTTTAGTGTCTTTTGGTTATAAATTATATAAAGCGATTACACTTTACATAAGGTATGGATATCTCGATAAAAAAATAAAAAAGATGGGACTCGTAATACTTGATTCTTTATATGAATTGGGTTTTATGACAACCAATAAAAATGCAATAAGTATTGAGTCAAGACGTACTGGTAATGGCGACATTATATGTGATTTATTAGGCGGGAATGCTTTAGAGAATTCATTATTCTCTAAAGCTTTGAGCGACATTTTAGAGCCGATTGAATCTCCAAGATATTTAATTGTAAAAACAAGTTTTTTCAAAAGCCGTTTAAATACAGGGAATTTTTATTCTGTTCCAGAAATTTTTGGAGACAAAAAGGAAAACGCATTAGTATTTCGGAAATATTGGCGTATTTATTTAGGAAGCAATAAGTTGTTTTATACCAGGCATATTGAGGGTAGAAAACTACTGTTAAAAGCCAGGTTATCTCATATTTATCATGTTTTTAAAAAGGTTTCTAAACAAGTAGTCGTGTGGAGATAACTAAACCCAGTTTTTAGGTGTTCTTAAAACTTCTATTAACTTTTCTTCTTCACTTCCAGCTTCAGGTTGATGGTCATAAACCCATTGTACATGAGGCGGTAAGCTCATTAAAATACTTTCTATACGTCCGTTGGTTTTCAATCCAAAAAGGGTGCCTTTATCATGTACTAAATTAAATTCCACATAGCGTCCGCGACGTATTTCCTGCCAGTTACGTTGTGCTTGTGTGTACTTTAAATTTTTTCTCTTTTCAACAATTGGTATGTAAGCATCCAAGAAGCTATCTCCAACTTCGGTTACAAAGTCATACCAGTTTTCCATGGTCATGGCTTCTGAAGCTTTACAATAATCGAAAAACAAACCGCCAACACCTCTGCCTTCATTACGATGGGCGTTGTAAAAATACTCGTCACAACGTGCTTTGTATTTTGGATGAAACTCTGAATTGTGGTTATCGCAAGCCGTTTTACAGGTTTGATGAAAATGAATAGCATCTTCTTCAAACAGATAATAGGGTGTTAAATCTTGTCCGCCCCCAAACCAACTATCAATAATTTCCCCTTGCTTATTATACATTTCAAAGTAACGCCAGTTAGCATGAACTGTTGGTACCATAGGGTTTTTAGGATGTAAAACCAAGCTTAATCCACAGGCGAAAAAATCGACATCTCCTACTTTAAAATAGGCTTGCATTGATTTTGGAAGCTTCCCATGAACACCAGAAATGTTTACGCCTCCTTTTTCGAAAACATTCCCATTTTCAATAACGCGGGTACGTCCGCCACCGCCTTCAGGACGTTTCCATAGGTCTTCTTGAAAAATTGCTTTGCCGTCTATAGCTTCTAGCTTCGAAGTTATACGGTCTTGTAAATCTTGTATATATTGATAAAATTTATCTTTCATAGAGGTTTTGGATTGATTTTTTTGGTTGTCACTAAGACCTGTCAGGCTTTCAAAACCTGACAGGTCTGATTTGTGTGCATATTTAAAGTTTTCGATATCTTCAAAAAGATTTAAAACATATTGTTTTTCAGTAGAAAGTATATTTTTATTTCCAATAATGTAAGAATAAAAAGATGTATATTGATAATCTTCAAAATTTTCAACAATTTTATGATGCTCAGGATTTTTATGTACATAAAGAATAAGGTTTTTTAAATATGCTTCATTATTAATTCTTATTCTTTTATAAGGTCTTTCAAAAAGAGTCCCTGTTCTATTTTGTTGTTTGTTAAACGCTTTTGCGTAAGCATTAAAAAGGTTAGAGAATGCTTGAGTTACTATCGATTCATTTTCAATAATTTTAACAATAAGATGAAAATGATTATTCAATAAACAGTAAGCAACTATACTAACTTTATTGTCCAAATACTTTTTTATTAAATTTAGAAAATAGTCCATATTATCTTCCGTTTTGAAAATAACATTGCTATTTATTCCTCGATTGAAAATATGGTAGTAATGGCCTTTTTCTATTTTTGCTAATGACATATCATTCTGTTTTAGCCCTTCTCAGGTTTTAAAAACCTGAGAAGACTGTTTTTGGAAAATTTATCCTCCATTTTCAGATCATATCTTTATTGCAGTATGTCGCTTTTTCAAAGTCTCTAATGTTCATGGCAATAAAAGGAATTGTAGGAAACAAAAACTTTAATTGTGTAACAATTTGTTTTGAAAGATTCGCTTTATGTTTTGTTGTTCTACCTTCCATAATATTTGCAAAAACATGAATGAAGTCGTCTTTTTTGCCACCGATCAAATAATGTTCTTTAAAAGGGTTTAGGCGTACTTTAATATCTGTTTCATCAAATAATCCTGTATCGACAGCGCATTTATGAACCTCTTGTATAATTTTATCGGGTTGCTGTAGCGTTAAAATGTTTTCTGAACAATCAATTACGAAATGTGGCATATTTTAGGCTTCTATTTTATTATATAACTCGTATAATTCCATATTTAGAGACTTTTCTCCAGGAGGGGTATACTCATTTTTTAAGGTTTTAATCCATGTAAAATTACAGTTTTCGGCAACTTTTACACTAGCGATGTTGTCTTTGTGAACAATGATTTGTAACGTTTCTATATTTAAGTTGGTAAATGCATATTCAGACAAGATGTGAATTGCGTTTGTCATAATGCCTTTTCTTTCAAAAGGATACCCTATGCAATAGGCAAATTCGCCTTGTTTTTTATCCCAGTCAAGCTCTTTAATATAAATCAGGCCAACAAATTCATCAGATTCATTTTCTTTAATAGTAAACAAGAATTCTTCTTTTAAGTCAAACTGCTTTACCTTTTTATCAACAAAGAATTTTGACAAATCGGGAGTTAAATTTTGTTCCAATGTTTTAGGAAAATAGCGTTTTAATCGATCTTCGTTTGCTACAATGAAATTACATAAACTCCAGGCGTCTTTTGGTTGAATAGGTTTTATATGATACCTGTTAAAGCTAAGCATGAGGCGTACTCTTTAACTTCAGAGCTTCTACTGTCTTTGTGGTAGCCGCTGTTACAGATAAGGGTAAAACGAGTATAATGCCAACTATAGGAATTAATAACAACAAGATGAATATAATGCCATTGCCAATAGCTAAACCACGATTCTTTCTAACAAAAGATGTACTTTCCTGATATTTAAAGTGGCGTTCCAAAGTATAGTCCATATTTCCAAAACCAGCGTAATATGCCTGGACTGAAAAAAGCAATATGGTTGACAATATATTGACGAAAGGTATAAACTTTAAGAGAAGTAATGGAATGGTCAACAAAATCTCCATGAATAAGTTTCTTCCATTAATTCGTATACCACGCCAAAGCTGTTGTAAGAACGTTGTATTTCTATGCGTGTGTTGTGTATGACCTGTTCCTGTTAAGTGTGCTTCTATTTTTTCGGATACTGGGCTCATAAATGGCGCAGATAGAGCCATAATGATATGTTTAAAAAGAATTAATCCGAGAACAATAATAAAGAGCCCACCAATAAAAGTACTAATGGTTACAAAGGTTTCTTTTCCCCAATCCCAAATCCAGATTTTTGAAATAAATGCACCAACATTATCGGATAACCCGTAAGCTGATGTGAATATAAGGATGGCCGTTATAAAACTTATAAGCATAGGAATTGCAAAATATTTCCAGAGCTTTAGTTTGGAGATTAAACTAAAAGCTCCGAAATACGCTTTGATTCCTAAAAATATGTTTTTTATCATAAAGCCTCTTACTAGCCCTCTCCAAAGGATAAGGGGTTAAATTATTATTAGTTGGATATAAATTTACAAAAACACTAATAAATTTAATTCCCTTGGGTGAGATTAAGAGGGGTTATATTCTTTTACTGCATCTATAAATGCCTTGGCATGATCTAACGGAATGTTAGGTAAAATACCGTGTCCAAGGTTTACAATGTATTTGTCTTTACCAAATTCGTTTATCATTTGGTGTACCATTTTCTTTATTTCTGCAGGAGGAGACAGTAAACGAGACGGATCGAAATTACCTTGAAGTGTTATGTTTCCACCAGTTAAATAACGGGCGTTTCTTGGTGAACATGTCCAGTCTACGCCTAAAGCAGAGGCATTGCTTTTTGCCATGTCGCCAAGTGCAAACCAACAGCCTTTGCCAAAAGCAATTACTGGAGCGTCATCTTTTAAGGCTTCAATAATTTGATTGATGTATTGCCACGAGAATTCCTGATAATCGGTTGGAGATAACATACCTCCCCAGGAATCGAAAACCTGAACAGCATTAACACCTGCTTTTACTTTTTCTTTTAAATAAGCAATGGTCGTATCGGTTATTTTTTGAAGCATTTGGTGTGCTGCAATCGGATTGGTAAAGCAAAATTCCTTAGCCTTATCGAAGGTCTTGCTTCCTTGACCTTGCACACAATAGCATAAAATGGTCCAAGGTGAGCCTGCAAACCCAATTAATGGGATATCGTCGTTGAGCAATTCTTTTGTCGCTTTTATAGCTTGATATACATAATCCAATTCTGTTGTTACGTCAGGAACAATAACATTGTCGACATCTTTTTGACTACGTACAGGGTTTGGCAAATACGGGCCAAAATTAGGTTTCATTTGCACCTCAATATTCATGGCCTGAGGAATAACCAAGATATCACTAAATAAAATAGCGGCATCCATGCCGTAGCGACGAATAGGTTGTACGGTGATTTCACTGGCTAATTCTGGAGTTCTGCAACGTGTAAAGAAATCGTATTTTTCGCGAATGGCTATAAATTCTGGTAAGTAACGTCCAGCTTGACGCATCATCCAAACTGGTGGGCGGTTAACAGTCTCTCCTTTTAAAGCCCTTAAAAATAAATCATTTTTAATCATATTATAATCATTCCTGCAAAGGCAGGAATCTTTTTAATTGAAACTTAATTTTTATATATTAGATTCCTACTTGGACACTTCGACTATACTCAGTGAGGTAACAGGAATGTCAATATTATAACTTTTCGCCTTTGGTTATAAAAGTAGATTTTATAGCGTCTACTTTTAGTTTTTCAAAACGTTTTCTTTTATTATCATTTATAAAATTCAGAAAATCACCATTAGTTTCAAATGAAATAAAATGTATTTCATAAGGTAATTCGTCTTCAGAACTAATAAAATTATCCTGTGTTGGTCTAACCCTATAAATTAGTTTTCCGTTATAATCCTTAATTATGGGAAGCACCAATGCTTCATATTCATTAAAAACGTCCTCTTTTCCTTTTTTTATAAATAATAAAACGGTTAAATAAACCATTAGATATAATGTTCATTTACTAATTCAATGACACTTTCAACCGTTGGGACTTTTGCAACCCTGACATCTTTAAAATGGTTTTTTGCTTCTTTTGCCGTAGTGTCTCCAATACAAAAGGCAATAACATCTGCACCATTTTTTTGTACAAAACTTTGTACGGTAGATGGACTGTAAAACATCACGGCTTCTACCGATTCTTCAACTTTATGACCGTCAAATTTAGTTTGATAAGCTTCTATTTCGTTAACTTTTATATTGTTTTCGGCCAAGGTTAAGGGTAATGCATCTAATCTTATGTCGCTACAAAAATAGGTTACTTCGGTACCTTCAAGGTATTCTACTAAATATTCTGCCAGCTTTTGTGCATTTTTTTCGATGTGTTTTACTTTGCCAATTTTACTTTCAATAAGTCTTTTGGTTCGTCGTCCAACACAGTAAATGTTTTTAAATTGTAATTCGGCGGCCGAATAGTTTGTCACCAGAGCATCGACAGCATTTTTACTCGTTATAATGACATTTCTTATTTCAGATTTTAGGAGTTGCGGGCGAATACGATTTAAACTTATTTTGATAAAATCATCACTTTTCGCAATTACTTTTTCGTGAAACAATAAACGCTGGTCTTCGGTTAAAGATTTAGTAGAGATCACATTTGTTGGTTTGTTTGCGTATTTAATGTCATCCATCAATCGTTTGCCTCCGCGCTCTATAATATAATCGGCACAAAAGACAGCTAAATTTTGATGCTTACCTAGTTTTTCGGTTCTGGTGATTTCTATTTTTTTTGAGCCATCTTTACTTAAAAGGATACCTTTAAAATGTATTTCTTCATTTTTAATTTTGGCTAAAGCTCCAATAGGTGCCGTACACCCACCTTCTAACCGGTTTAAAAATGCACGCTCAATCGTGGTGCAAATTTCAGTTTCTTCATGATTTAATTCAGCACATGCCGTTTTTACATAGTCATCTTCCTCTAGAGCAGTTATCATAATAGCGCCTTGAGCAGGAGCAGGAACCATCCAGTCCAGATTAATGGCTTCGTCGGGTCTTATTCCAATACGCCCTATGCCTGCGGCCGCGAAAATAGCTCCATTCCAATGGGCATTGTCTTCTAGCTTTTGTAATCTTGAATTTACATTACCACGTAAATCCTCAATCGTGTGTGTGGGATATCTATTTAACCATTGTGCTTTTCGCCTTAGGCTTCCTGTAGCTATGGTTGCATTTTTTGAGCTTAGAAATTCTTCGTTCTTTTTAAAGACGAGGGTGTCATTTACATTGCCTCGTTTTAAAACGGCCACTTGGGTTATCCCTTTTGGCAAAACTGTAGGCACATCTTTTAGGGAATGTACAGCGATGTCAATGTCATGGTTTAGCATGGCAATATCTAGAGTACGCGTAAAAATTCCAGTAATACCTAGCTCATATAAAGGCTTGTCTAAAACCAAGTCGCCTGTCGACTTTACTGGTACAAGTTCTGTTTTATATCCTAAATTTTCGAGTTGTTGTTGTACAATGTTTGCCTGCCATAGTGCTAATTCACTATCGCGTGTGCCAATTCTAATGATTTTAGACATGCGTTGTTGGTTCTTCTAACTGAAATACTTTTTTTATAAGTTCCAGGCTGTCATCAGTGGAGATATTGTCATCTTTTAAATGATGCGCAAAGTGGTTGGTTATTTTTTGAATGATATTGCTGCTAATTAGTTCTGCCTGAGCTTCATTAAAATCAGCATTTTTTTTGCGTTGCGTTTCTAATTCGGCAGAAGCAAAATTAGTAAGCTTGTGTTTTAACGCTTTGATAGTTGGAGCAAACTTTCTGGTTTCTAACCATTGATTAAATTCCGTTTTCACTTCTTCTATAATAGATTCTGCTAAAGGAATATGCTTTTTTCTTTCTTCTAAAGTTTTATCTGTGATTTTAGATAAATGATCCAAATGAACCAAGGTAACGTTGTCTAACGTTTCAACATTAGAGTCTACATTTTTTGGAATTGACAGATCTAAAACTAAAAGCGGTTTTTTAGACTGAATGATATGTTTATCGATAGTAGGGCGTTGGGCTCCTGTGGCAACAATTAAAATGTCAGATTTACTAATCTCTTCTTGTAAATTTGCATAATCTTTAACGATCAGGTCGAACTTTCCAGCAATTAATTCTGCTTTGCCTTTGGTTCTGTTGATTAAAGTGATTTGTTCATTTTCGGTATGCTTTACAAGATTTTCACAAGTATTTCTGCCTATTTTTCCAGTTCCGAAAAGCAAAATATTTTTGTTTGAAACATCTTTAACTGTGTTAAAAATGTATTGAACAGAAGCAAAAGACACCGAAGTTGCTCCAGAGGAAATATTAGTTTCAGTCTTGATACGTTTGCTCGCTTGAATAACAGCATTTACCAATCGTTCTGAAAAATGATTTAGTAATCCGTGTTTTTTTGAAGCGCGAGCGCTGGACTTCAATTGGCTAATAATTTCAAAATCTCCAAGAATCTGACTATCTAAACCAGAACCAACACGGAACATGTGGGCAATAGCATCTTTATTTTTGTAGATATAGGCGACGTCTTGAAATTCTTCTACCGTACCTCTTGTATTGTCACAAAGTAATTGAATTAATTGAAAAGGGTGCTGCGCAAAACCATAAATTTCGGTTCGGTTACAAGTCGATGTAACCACCAAGCTTTCAATGTCATTTTCCTTTGCTTGGTTCAGCAAAGCTTGTTTGCCTTCTTCGTCTAAACTAAAGCGACCTCTAATATCTGCATCGGCTTTTTTATAACTTAAACCAATGGCATAAAAGTAGTTACTTCTTGATATGTTGTACTTCTGCATGCTGATACCTGATAATTCAAAGCAAAAATATATGTATGCCAAGAAAAAAAATAACGCTCAAAGAACTTTTAATATCGTTTTGGGTTTTTTAACGTTGTTTTTTCATATTATATGATAAATGTCATATTTTTGCCTATGATTAGGCGGTTTTTGTCTAATCTATTTAGAACCAATCTAAATAAAATCATTATGAATGATGAAATAAACAGTCATAAAAGTGTCGCTCAAAGTTCTTTTGATGAAACAAAAGTCGATGATGGTGCTTTGGTTTTAACATTTAAAAATGAATCAAACCAAGTGCAATCTCTTGCTAAAGAAATAGATAGTGATTATATTCAATTTCATTTTTGCGTAAAAGGGACGAGTCGCTTTGTTTTTAATGAAGGCAGGTATACCTTAAACATTCTCGAAGAGAATTCATTGTTATTGTATAATCCCCAACGTGATTTGCCAATTAATTTGCAAATAGATCCTAACTCATGGATGGTTTCCATTTTAATATCTATTAAAAACTTTCATGCATTGTTTTCTCAAGAAGCAGATTATATTACTTTTTTAAGTGATGATAATAAGGATAAAAAGTATTATAAAGATGGTGTCATTTCTCCTTCAATGGCCATTGTTTTAAACCAATTAATAAATTATAACCTTAATCAATCCATCAAGAATCTGTATTTTAAAGGAAAAGCATATGAGCTTTTAAGTTTGTATTTTAACAGGAGTGAAGATGCCGATGTTGAGCAATGTCCGTTTTTAGTAGACGAGGCCAATGTTATAAAAATTAGAAAAGCCAAAGAAATTGTTATTGCCCGTATGGCAGAACCTCCAAGTTTACAGGAACTAGCAGATGAAATAGGATTAACTCTTAAAAAACTAAAAGAAGGCTTTAAACAAATTTATGGAGATTCTGTATTTAGTTTTTTATTTGATTACAAGATGGAAGTTGCTAGAAAACTATTAGAGTCTGGCGACAACAATGTCAACGAAGTGGGGCATAAAGTAGGATATAGTACCTCTAGTCATTTTATTGCTGCTTTTAAAAAGAAATATGGCACTACGCCTAAAAAATATGTAATGTCCTTATCTTCGTAAAAAGAAAACGATTCATGAAAAAAGGAGTTTTACTAGTTAACCTTGGTTCTCCAGATAGTCCAGAACCAAAAGATGTAAAGAAATATTTAGGAGAATTTTTAATGGACGAACGGGTTATTGATATTCCATTTGCCGCAAGAACTGCTTTGGTGAAAGGTATTATATTGAATACCCGCCCAAAGCAATCTGCAGCAGCTTATAAAAAAATATGGTGGGCAGAGGGGTCTCCTTTAATCGTATTATCAGAAAGATTACAAAACAAAATACAAAAACAGGTTGATATTCCTGTCGCATTAGCGATGCGTTATGGGAGTATGACTATAAAAAAAGGCATACAGGAATTGGTGGATAAAGGTGTCGATGAGGTTTTGTTATTTCCTTTGTACCCTCAGTTTGCCATGGCAACTACCGAAACCATAACGGTGTTGACAGAAGAATTACGCCAGCAGTATTTTTCAAACTTAAAAATAGAATCCGTTTCTGCATTTTATAATAAACCTGATTACATTGAGGTCCTTTCTAACTCCATAAAAAATCATTTAGAAGGTACAAATTATGAGCATTTATTATTTTCATATCATGGGGTTCCTGAACGCCATATTAGAAAAAGTGATGTTACAAAATCACATTGTAAAATAGACGGTAGTTGCTGTGTAACACCATCTGAAGCTCATGAGTTTTGTTACAGGCATCAATGTTATGAAGTGACTAGGCTGGTTGCCGAAAAATTGGATTTTAAAGAAGGTTCATATTCTACATCCTTTCAGTCGCGTTTAGGCTTCGACCCATGGTTACAACCCTACACAGATAGAACCATTGAGCGCTTAGGCAAACAGGGCATTAAAAATATGGCCATTGTCACACCTGCATTTGTTAGCGATTGTTTAGAAACCCTTGAAGAAATAGCCATGGAAGGACAAGCCATTTTTCATGAAATGGGTGGTAAAGATTTTACAACAGTACCTTGTTTAAATGACGATGACGAATTTGTTCACCTACTTTCAAAATGGATTACAGAATGGGCAGAATCGTCGGTTGAAATTAGTTAACTATGGCATATTACTATTACATAAAATCGTTTCATCTTATTTTTGTTATTACCTGGTTTGCAGGACTGTTTTATATTCCCAGATTGTTTGTTTATCAGATAGAAGCCTTTCATAAACCGTCACCAGAAAAAGAAATATTAGGTAAACAATTAAAACTTATGGCAAAGCGCCTGTGGTTTATTATTACATGGCCATCGGCAATTTTGGCTTTGTTGTTTGGGTTGGTGCTATTTTATTTAAACCCCATGTTAATTTACCAAGATTGGATGCAAGTTAAATTGGCCTTTGTTGTATTGTTATTTTTATACCACTTCAAAACACACATGTTTTATAAAGCACTTCAAAATGACGTTGTTAAAAAAACATCAGGTTTTATGCGTATCTGGAATGAAGGAGCAACGTTTATTCTTTTTGCTGTCGTGTTTTTGGTTATTTTAAAAAGTGCCATAAATTGGATTTGGGGTGTTGTAGGCATTATCGTTTTAGGCATCTTAATCATGTTAGGCTTTAAAATTTATAAAAATATTCGAGCCAAAAACCCAGATGCTTAATTTTAAGATCTAAACCTTAAAAAACAAACTATGAAATGAAAAGTATCAGCTTTTTGGATGTTTGTTTTTAGAATTTTTTAAAAAGGAATATTTGGTGTGATTATTGTTATATTTATTGAACTTTTAAAGGCACAATAATTATTAATGAAACTAAAAAAACTCTCTTTACGTACCCGCATTTTTTTAGCAATGATATTGCTGGTTTTGTTGGCATCCATCCTTATCTCGACAGTTGCTATTTATCAATATAAAGAAGAGCGGCAAGATTATCATAAAGAGCGTTTGAAGCGTAAAGAAGAAAACATCCAAACACATCTTAAACGTGTTTTAAATGGCAGACAGAACTCCTGGGAAATAAAAACGGAGAATATTCCTTTAATTTATAAAGAAGAAATATATAACGTTGCAGATATCCATAAACTTCAAATTAATTTATACGATTTAGAGGGAGGGCTGTTAATATCATCTAAAGCAGAATTGCAAATTAATGCAGCTCCTAAATGTCTTGACGCTGAAGTTTTAAATGCCATTTCTAATACTGCTGAGCATCGGTTTGTCGATAAACATAGAGAGAATGGCGAAACATTCCAATCATCGTATACCTATCTTACGGATCAAAAATCGAAGCCTCTAGCTATTTTAAATCTACCCTATTTAGAAAAAGACGATTTCCTTTCCAAAGAACTGGAAGAATTTTTAAGGCGTATAGCATATGCCTATATGTTCATTTTATTTATGGCTATTGGTATTGCATTTTTGCTGTCTAAATATATTACCAAATCCCTAAAAACGATTAGCGATAAAATTAATACCACTAGATTAGAAAAACGTAATGAGAAGATAGAGGTAAATGATACAAGTGAAGAAATTTCCACTTTGGTAAATTCTTATAATAGTATGATTGACGAGCTTGAAGAAAGTGCGGTACAATTGGCTCGTAGTGAACGTGAACAGGCTTGGCGGGAAATGGCTAAGCAAGTAGCGCATGAGATTAAAAATCCATTAACGCCCATGCGTTTAACCGTACAAAACTTTCAGCGCAAGTTTGATTCGAACGATGAAAATATCCATTCGAAGTTAGATGAGTATAGTAAAACGCTCATTCAGCAAATAGATACGATGAGTTCTATTGCATCGGCATTTTCAAACTTTGCCAAGATGCCCGCACAACAAAGTGAAACTTTAAATGTTGTGAAAATTGTAAAATTAGCATTAGATATTTTTAATGAAGATTACATATTTTTTACAGCTGAGGCCGAAGAAATTATTGCAAAATTTGACAGAACACAATTAATTAGAGTGGTTACCAATTTAGTTAAAAATGCCATTCAGGCCATGCCAGAAAACCAGACACCAAAAATTGTTATTAATGTAGGTACGGTAAACGATGATGTTGTCGTAACAGTCGCAGATAACGGTTCGGGTGTTTCGGAGGAGAATAAAGACAAAGTTTTTGAACCTAAATTTACAACAAAAACAAGTGGTATGGGACTTGGTTTGGCCATGGTTAAAAATATTATGGAAACTTATAAAGGTACTATAAAATTCAAATCGGAAAAAGATAAAGGAACAACGTTTACAGTAACCTTTCCTAAAGAATAACTCATTATAAACTTTAAAAAATACTATGAAATACGTTAATATACTATCAGAAGTAAATAATAGTATTGTCACAATAACGATCAATCGTCCAAAAAAATTAAATGCGCTTAATAAGGAAACGATCAATGAATTGCACCATGTCTTTAAGGAAGCTGATTTAGATAAAAACATAAAAGTTATTATGGTTACTGGTAGTGGAGAAAAAGCTTTTGTTGCGGGAGCCGATATCAGTGAGTTTGCAAACTACAATGTAGAGGAAGGTAAGGTGTTGGCAGCTACAGGACAAGAATTGTTATTCAATTTTATTGAAAATTTATCTACGCCAGTTATAGCTGCGATAAATGGTTTTGCACTTGGTGGCGGATTAGAACTAGCGATGGCATGTCATTTTAGAGTGGCAAGCGATCATGCTAAAATGGGATTGCCTGAAGTATCGCTTGGTGTTATTCCTGGTTATGGGGGAACTCAACGACTACCACAATTAATAGGAAAAGGGCGTGCCATGGAACTTATAATGACTGCAGGAATGATCGACGCAAATAGTGCTTTAAGTTATGGTTTGGTAAATCATGTGACGAATTTAGACGAACTACTTCCTTTTTGTGAGAAAATTGCAGATAAAATAGCCCGTAATTCTCCAGTTGCCATAAGTGCAGCTATTAGAGCTGTAAATGCAAACTTTAAAGATGGTGTTAATGGCTTTAGCACAGAAATTCAAGAGTTTGGTAATTGCTTTGGAAGCGAAGATTTTAAGGAGGGTACTACGGCATTTTTAGAAAAACGAAAAGCTGATTTTCCAGGGGAATAGGATTTGTTAATAACCCATTTCTACTTTAACATTTTTGAATAGAATTTATAAGTAATTTTAAAGAGCTACCCAAAGCGTATTCAACCTTTAATTTTACTATAATGAATCCAAAATCTGCCATAAAAGGACGTGGTGCACAGCGTAATGTACACAATCGTTTTTTTGAATTAAGTCATGAAATGCGTGACGATTTCCTCGAATATTGCCGTAAAGAAGGCGAAATAAGTGATAAAAATAAAACACTCTATCTGGAAGTATTTCCTAAAACCATAATAAACAAGGTTGAAAGCCCAGATATTGGGATGTCATACTCAATGAATTCATACCAAGGTTGTGAGCATGGCTGTATTTATTGCTATGCCCGTAATAGTCATGAATATTGGGGGTACAGTGCGGGTTTAGATTTTGAACGCCGCATTATGGTAAAAAAAGCGGCTCCAAAATTATTGGAAGCAAAAATTAAAAAGAAAAGCTGGAAGGCACATCCAATTGTTATGTCTGGAAATACGGATTGTTACCAACCTGCCGAAAAACAATTTAAAATTACCAGACAATGTTTGGAAGTGTTTTTAAAATATAAACATCCAGCCGCTATCATTACAAAAAATGCATTGATTCTTAGAGACTTAGATGTTTTGAAAGCATTGGCGAACGATAATTTAATAAGTGTAAATTTATCAATCACTTCATTATCAGAAGACACAAGACGCATTTTAGAGCCTCGAACGGCTACCATAAAAAAGAGATTAGAAACTGTTAAAGTTTTGAGCGAAAATGGAATTCCTGTAAATGTGATGCTGGCACCTATTATTCCATCTATTAATAGTCATGAAATATTACCTTTAGCAAAAGCAGCATCCGAGTATGGTGCCTTATCCATAGCCCATACTATTGTGAGGTTAAATGGCGCTATTGGCGAAATTTTTAAAGATTGGATTCATAAAACGATGCCAGATCGAGCTCAAAAAGTACTGCACCAAATAGAAAGCTGTCATGGAGGAAGCTTAAACGATTCTCGTTATGGAACCAGAATGCGGGGAGAAGGGAAAATTGCTGAGCAAATTAATAACCTAGTAAGGCTAGCTCGGCTGAAGTATTTTAAAAATAAGAGGATGCCAAGGCTTAACCTGAATTTACATGAACAATATAAAGATGGTCAGCTAAAGCTGTTTTAAATTATTTACTAATACTTTTTATTTCATTCCAGACGATTTTATCTAAAAAGATACTGGTTGTAATCAAATAAAAGGACATGTAAATTAAAACTATTGGAAGCCAAATAAGTTCAAACGATGTTCCTTGCGCTTGTACCATTAAAATGATGATTGATAAAATCGTTGTATGTAAAATGCACCAAACAATACTTAAAAGATATTTTTTCACTAAGCTGTGCGAGCTGTTTAGGCTATTTAATAGTAAAATAAGGTTTTTCATATATTTTATGAATTACAGAAAAAGTGCGGGTCATTAAGAATGCCCGCACTTACCAATTTAAACTAAACTAACTAAATAAGACATTAGACATTAACCAAGGTTAATTGTTAATGAATTTTGTGTATTCTTTATTATTTGAATTAAGAACTATTTTGTAATTCCCGCCTTCTCTAAGCTTAAATATTTTTTTGGCAATTTGAACACCCTCAATTTTTTCCGAGTGTACTAAATGAAATCCGCCATCGTAATCTCCGTAAACTCTTATTTTTAATGGTTCAAGATTTGGAGAGAATTTTGTTATATAAACTAGATTGTCCTTTTCTCTTACATGAGGTTTAAAAATAACAACCTCTTTGTTTTTATCGAAAACAACTTTTTTACCTGTAACTGTAAAAGGAATTGTGTTGATTTCAAGGTCTTTGTCTACCTCGAAGAAATAATTCCCGTCAGGCAACTCAGTTAAATCAAACCCCTTAGTGTAAGTTCCAGATGATTGAATAAATTCTTTATATAACGTGATACCCTTGTAATTTTTAATAGATAGAAGGTCTCCTTCTTTTACATTATCAATTGTTAATGCAGTCCCTTTAAGATCTTTTTCAATTTTGAAAGAAGAAATTTCAGTTGCGTTACCTACTATAACAGTAAACATCATTGCTACTAATAATAGGTTTTTTTTGAATGTTTTAATTACGTTTTTCATAGTGTTTTGATTTTTACATCGTTCAACGAGACAAAGGTATGTCAGAAAAAGAAGCTCCAAAACATCAAATTTGACCAATTTATATGCTATTTTATCTGTTAAATCAATGTTAAATCTATGTAAAGTTAAAATAGCATATAATTAAGATAATTATATATATATTGTAAGAAAAATAAATGGTAAATTTGCTTTAAAATTGCCTACAATGATTATTAAGAAACCTACATTAGAAAAGCTTACTCCTAGTTTTGGAAGCTCGATATTGGTAAAACAGCACGTAGAGAAAGTAGATAAGAATAATGCTTTTTGGCATTTTCATCCAGAGTTAGAACTCATATATATTAATAAAGGACAAGGAAAAACACATATTGGTAACCATTTGTCCTATTTTAACAATAGTCAGCTTATATTAATAGGGGCTAATTTACCTCATAATGGCTTTACAGATAGGTTAACAGCCAACGGCACAGAAACTACAGTACAGTTTAAGTCTGATTTTTTAGGAAACGACTTTATTAATATTCCTGAAATGGCTAATGTTTCCGCTTTGTTCGATAGAGCTAAAAAAGGTATCCGATTTAATATGGAAACTAAAAAAGATATTGGGTTAAAAATTAGAAAACTTTTAGATTTTGAAGGCTTAGAGCGGGTGCTAAAATTTTTAGAGATTTTAAATTATCTTGCAAATACAGATGATTATACCATATTAAATGCAGATGGGATAGTTTTAGAAACGAATCCGCAAGACAGCGATAAAATTAGTATTATATATAAATATGTTAATGCTAATTTTAAAACACATATAACTTTAGATGAGATTGCCGACAAGGTAAGTATGACGGTGCCTGCATTTTGTAGATATTTTAAAAAGACCACGGGTAAAACTTTTACTCAATTAGTTAATGAATACCGTGTAGTACATGCCACTAAATTATTAAACGAGAGTCAAATTAGTATTGCTGATATTTGTTTTGAATGTGGATTTAATAATTTTTCACATTTTAATAAGCAGTTTAATGAAATAACAGGTAAAAGTGCATCGCAATACAGAAAGGAGATAAAACTAATCATACAATAAATTAAGAGTTTCCGTTCCACTCATTATAAAATTGTTTGAGATATAATTCCATGAAGGCATGCCTGTTTGAAGCTATTTGACTTCCAGTTTTGGTATTCATTTTATCTTTTAGAAGTAATAACTTTTCATAAAAATGATTAATAGTTGGGGCTTTAGATGCCTTGTACTCCGCTTTACTCATGTTAAGATTCGGTTTTATATCTGGATTGTAAAGCGCTCTGTTTTTAAAGCCTCCGTAATTAAAACAACGTGCGATACCTATGGCTCCTATAGCATCGAGTCTATCTGCATCTTGGATGACATCTAATTCTGGAGAATGAAACTTTTGTACTTCATGGCCTCCTTTAAAAGAAATGTTTTCAATAATATTTATAACGTGTTCTATAACTGTGGAATCGACATTAAGTTTAAATAAGAATTCTCGGGCTGTCTTTGGACCAACGGTTTCATCACCATTATGAAATTTGCTGTCAGCAATATCATGCAATAAAGCACCAAGAGCCACAATAAAAGTATCTACATTTTCACTTTTCGAAATCAACAAGGCATTTTTATAAACACGTTCAATATGAAACCAATCATGTCCGCCTTCAGCATCAGCTAATTGTTCTTTAACAAAGGCAATGGTTTTTTGTATAATTTTTTCTGAAGTCATAATTAAAGATAAAAGGGTTGCCATGAAGTATTAATCAATGTCACTGTGAGGGAGGAACAACCGTAACAATTTGTTCGTTGTAAGCTCAAGGCTTAGAAAAATAAACGGCGAACAAGTTCTTATTTTTCATTTTAGGCATTCCTCAAAATAGCGGTCAATTTAGATTCTTGGACAGCCGCTAATTTACAAATCAAATTGTTGTTATTCAATAGGAATGTGAAAATCAACAATGCACTTATTTTCTGGGTGTATACGAAAATCGTTGTGGTATATTTCAAAAGGATTCTCCTCTGCTTTTTTATATCCGTTTTCGTTCATCCAAATAAAAAGGCTGCTCCAGGATTTTTCAAAATCATTGGGTGGTATTTCAAAACGACCAACAATGCATTTGCTTTTTTCAATAATTCCCGAGTCCATTTCTTCTTCTACAATAAATGGTTCACTAGTTAACAGGCAAATACTCATTCGTACTTTGTCTGGATCTGTTATTTTAAAGCTATCATGAAAAATTCTTGCCATTTTTGTTTCAGGGTTGTCCATCAAACCTTTTACTGTTGCCCATTTTATTAATCTGTCAAATACATTTTCAACCCCATGTACTCCGAAATGAGTCATACTGGCAAATTTTAATTCAGGAATTTCTTTAATTTCAATGTTTGCATTCATCTTAATCCAATTTAAATGATTATTAATGTTGCAAATGTATTTTTCAAAAACTTGAATTTCTTGACCGTTCTTGCTTTTAACTTTACTTATCTTGCTAAATCCATCAGGGTTTGCTTTTCGAAATCCAGAAGGGCTTATCCCATAAAACTTTTTAAATGCTCGGGTAAAAGAAGAATTACTATTAAAACCATATTGTAAGGAAAGTTCTGTAATACTTATACGTCTTTCATGCAGTAATACAGAAGCTGTTTTTTCAATACGTTTCCTTATGATATAGGCGTTGAGTGTTTCTCCTATCAGAGCTTTAAAAACCCTATGAAAATGAAATGGTGAATAAAGAGCCATTTTAGAAAGAGATTCTAGTGATAATTCAGAATCAAGATTAGTATCTATATATTTTAAAGTCGAATTAATCCGACGGATATAATCTTTTTCTATATCATTTTTAGAGATCATGATACTTCCAAAAACGACTTTTGTTACTTTATAATTGCAGGCTCAACCCATTTAAATTGAAACGAGTTTTCTGGTATTTTAATGCGATCTGCCAAACGATACATTCTGGCAGGAAGTTTCATAAGGTAATCCCTAGCCTTTTCAGCTTCATCGGTAAGGTTTGTGATTTTATCAATTTCCCAACGGGTAATCAATTTCTCTAAGATTTCTACGTAATCATTAGATGTGTAAACACCAATTCTTTGCGCAGTATTGGAGAATTCTTCAAAAGCAGTACTGATTTTGTTTCCCGATTCTCTTAAAAAATGAGCTGGCATGGTTATTTTTTGTTTCATCATATAATGAAACGCCATCATCATTTGACTAGGATCCACTTTAAAAATGCGTTCAACAAATTCAGAATAAGCATTATGATGCCTCATTTCGTCTCCAGCAACAATTTTACACATTTTAGCGAGCTGTTTATTACCTGCCTTTCGAGCAATTTTGGCCACACGATTATGAGAGATGTAGGTTGCTAACTCTTGAAAACTGGTATAAACAAAGTTTTTGTAAGGATCTCTGTCTGTTCCAATATCGAAACCATCAGCAATTAAATACTGTGTGGTCTTTTCAATTTCTTTCATGTTAACACGTCCAGAAAGGTACAAGTATTTATTAAGTACGTCTCCATGGCGGTTTTCTTCTGCTGTCCAATGACGCACCCATTTAGCCCAAGGATTTTCTCTATCCATTTGATTAACACCTTCTACATCCATTAGCCAGGATTCGTATGTTGGTAGTGCTTCTTCTGTAATCATATCGCCAACTAAAACCACCCAAAAATCATAAGGTAGTTCTTTGGAGAGTTCTCTTATTTCACGGACTTCTTCAAAAAAGGTGTTTTCTTCAGAATTCGGCAAAAAATCAGTTGGTTGCCAAATTTTTTCTATAGGAATTAAGTATTTTTCAATTAAAGATTCGATGTCTTTTTCCAAAAAATTCATCACTTCTAATCTAACGTTCTTTAACGACATCTATAATTTTTAAGGGTGTATATGTTTTTTGATAGTGGTTTCAATACTATTTATAAGCGCTTGCTTATCGGCAAAGGTACTAACTTTTAAAGGCTTATGTACAGTAAAAGTAATATGAGTTCCTAAACCCATAGGGAATTTTCCATAACGAACTGTTTTCCAGGAGTTATTAATAGAAATAGGGACTACTAATGCAGATGGTATTTTTTTCAATAGAATCTCTAGACCTTTTGTTTGGAAAGGTTTTGGGTGGCCGTCTTTACTTCTTGTGCCCTCGGGGAAAATAACTGCAGTACGGTTGGTTTTTTCAATATATTCACCAAACTTCATGATTGCAGGTAAAGATTGCCGCGGATTTTTTCTGTCTATGAGTGCCGAACCTCCATGACGTAAATTATAAGATACACTAGGGATGCCTTTACCCAATTCTATTTTGCTGATAAATTTTGGATGGTATTTTCGCATGTACCACATAATAGGTGATATGTCATACATGCTTTGGTGGTTTGCTACAATTATTAAAGGTTGATTTGGTCCGATACTATGAGGGTTATTGAATGTAAATCGAGTTCCCAAAATATTTAAGCAACGCAGGAGGCAAAATTGAAGCATATCAACACTTTTTTTATGTGCGTTATAACCAAAAGCATTAAAGCATACCCACTGAATAGGATGGAATATGAGCAATGTTATTAAAAAACAAAGGAAATAGATAAAGGTGAGTGGATATGACAATAATTTTTGCATGCGCAAAAATAAGTAAAAACTAAGTTTTAATAAGTAATGACACAGGTGTTATTTTCACAACTTATACTTATAGGCCGTAATGTGAATTCACAATCTGAATCAATGCTCCATTTTATATTAAAAGCAGCTTCTTTTTGGTTGTAATCTTTAACAGCTGCTTCTAATTGTTCAACATCAATAGAGGTTGTATAAGTTAGGTAAGACCATGGCCCGCCACAGGGCTTGCTTCCCAAGGCAATGAATTTGCACTCGGTAGTGCCATCGCAAACAGACGTATTGGCTAAAGCTTCAATCTCGGCTTTTAATAAACTAAGTTCTGCTAACTCATTTTCATAAGTTGGAGCATCATTATTGTTAGAAGAACATCCAGTAGCAACTAATAAAATAATATAGGCAAAAACCAGTATCGCTTTTAAATACAGTTTCATAAGTCTTTTTTTAGAAGATGAGGAATTGACAAATAGGTTGCGTAACTTAATATAAAAAAAACCACGATAATCGTGGTTTGATTTCTTAATTATGATGCCATATTTTAGCAGTGCTCATTATAAGCATCTATTAGGTTTTCTGCAATAAGTTCTGCTGGACGACCTTCAATATGATGACGTTCTAGCATATGTACTAACTCACCATCTTTAAACAATGCCATACTTGGAGAACTTGGAGGAAACGGAACCATATAACCGCGGGCTGTGTCTACGGCTTCTTTGTCTACACCTGCAAAAACAGTGACTATATTTGTAGGACGTTTTTCGTTTTGTAAACTCATTCTTGCACCTGGACGCGCATTGGCTGCTGCACAACCACAAACCGAATTTACAACAACTAATGTGGTGCCTTCTTTTGCCAAAGCAGCATCAACAGCTTCAGAAGTATGTAATTCTTCAAAACCAACATTTGTTAAATCTTCACGCATTGGTTTTACTAATTCTGCTGGATACATATTTTTAAATTTTTATAATTAACAATTTTATAGTGCAAAGATACCAATTGTGTAACAAAATTGTGAATCAATCAACTAACAAATATTATATTTACTCTGATAATTTCTATTTTTCAAAAATTAGGACAGAGTGAACCTACCTTATTATAATTTCTTCTTTTAAGAGAATGAATTTATACGTAGGTTTGGCTATAATTAAAATCTATTATTTACATGAGTATTTCAAAATGGATAGGCGGTGCCTTGGGTTGGTCTTTTGGAGGGCCTATAGGTGCTATTATTGGAGTAGCAATAGGGGGTTTTGTAGACTCCATGACTAATGGTAAAGGAAGCCCGTTTTTGCAAGAAGGAGAACGTCAACAAAATAGAAGAACTACCTATAGAACAGAAACCAGGCAACGTCCGCAGACACAATCGGGCGATTTTGAAGTTAGTCTGCTTATTTTGGCGTCTATCGTAATAAAAGCAGATGGTAAACAAGATCAAAGAGAACTGGATTTTGTACGTGAGCAATTTGTAAATATGTATGGCAAAGAGCGTGCAAACCATGCATTCAAATTATTCAAGAACATTAATAATCAAAACAATATTTCGACCAGACAAGTTTGTTTGCAGATTAAACAAATGATGGATCATCCGTCTCGTTTACAATTGATGCATTTCTTATTTGGTATTGCTAAGGCAGATGGTATAGTAACGGAAGACGAGGAGCGACAAATCTATACTATGGCAGGATACTTGGGAATTAGTTCGCGGGATTACGAAAGTATTAAAGCCATGTTTTACAACAGCAGCGATAATGCTTATAAAATTCTGGAAATAGATAAGAATGCTACGGATGATGAGATTAAAAGAGCATATCGAAAAATGGCTAAAAAGTATCACCCAGATAAGGTAGTTCACTTAGGAAAAGAGCACCAAGTAGGTGCTGAAGAAAAGTTTAGACAGGTGCAAAAGGCTTATGAGCAGTTGCAGAAGGAGCGTGGGTTTTAAAAAGCTAAACTTTTTTGTTTATAGAAAATTAGTCATTTCATTGTTAGGATAAATTCATAATATGTATTTATACCAATGATTGTGAGATGTATCAATTATACCTCGTTTCGGTTCTGCTCACCGATCGCATATTGACATGATGCATCTTCTAATTTTCAGTCTTATAATTCCCATCAATATAATCAATAGCCTCTTGCTGGGTTAAAACAGCAAATTTTTTATAACGATTGTGTACATCTACGATTTCATCTAAAGCTTTTTCAACAAGGGGTTTGTTTTTCCAGGTGTTGAGGTGGGCTACAACAGTTTTTAAACAACCATTTTTATAGGCAATTTGTCCTAAAACATGAATTAGCGTATCTGAAACGCGTTTGGTTTCATCAAACTCCAGAGTTTTTAATAATGGTAAAATATCTTGAGGATGAGTACGACCTCGTAGTTCAATGCCATGACAAATTTCGCGTCGAATTTCTTTATTGGGATGTTTTAAATAGGTCTTTGCCCATGCTAAAACAGGTTCAGGGTTTTTCTCCCCCATTTTTTTTACAGAACCTATCACGGCATTTCTAACGGAATGGTGATCGTCAAATAACCCAGTATCAAAAAAGGATTGAATCTTATCAAAATGAAATTTACCAATTTCGCCAGCAGCATTTATAGTTGTTTGGCGTACTTTTTCAGAGTTTGATTTCAACAAACTCGCTAAAGTGGCAAGAATTGCTTTTTGTAATTCTTGCTTGGCATAAAAAACCTTGCCTATAGCTAGATAACTTGTTTTACGGATGTATGTATCTCCATCTGAAAAATATTTAATGATGTTTTCTGTTTTATTTGAGGTCAAATCATACGTCAAATCTCGATTGATTTTTTCAACGAGATGGTTTCGCTCTTCTTTTGATAAGTCGTAAAATGCCATATTTAATGAACCTCCAATTTATAACCCACGCCATGTATATTTACGATGTTTATAGAAGGCTCCCCTTTAAACTTTTTTCTAAGCTTCGATATAAAGGTATCTAAACTTCGATCTACAAAAACACCACGGTCTTCCCAAATTTCTTTTACAAGTGTCTCCCGCTTTACAACTTGGTTTTGATTGGCACTAAGTATAGTCATGAGCTCACATTCTTTAGCCGATAGTTTTATTTCAATGGCTTCTTTAATTAATCTGTTTTGGTCTTTGTAAAATTTGTAGTCACCAATTTTTGAATAAGAAGCCGCATCTTCATTAGTAACTTTAGCCTTTCTTTTTTTAAGGTATAGAAGACCAGAAATAAGCACGCCTGCGAATAAGATTAAAAAAATACCATTTAAATTCGATTTCTTTTCAAAAAATAATACTTGAATCGTATAACAATCTGTTGGTAGATTTCTACCTAAGCATGGAACAATATCGTTTTCTTTATCCCCTTTAATTTGAAAACTGTAAAAGACTTCATCATTATTACAATTAATAACCTCGACAATATATTGCTTTGGAAGTTTAGCGGCTTTTAAGCTATGGCTTATAGCAGCTACTAAGCTATCTGGTGTAATAGAAAGTTTATTTTGAAATGCCAATTCATATGCGTTCTCATTTATTTTGGTAATAGGAAGAATTAATGATGTAGAATCATTATCAGCAAGTAATAATTTGCTACCAGCATCTCGCAAAGCAACTTTTACCGTTTCAGAAAAATGATTCTGAGGCATATCATCTTTACACCCTAAAAATGTAAAAAACAGGATGATTAACAAAGGAAAAATAAGCTTTTTCGTCATAACATTTAAAATCCTTAAATAAATGAAAATTTTCAACTTTTTGCATGCGTTTCACACTTCTTTCACATTTTTTTTACAAAAATTGAATGCGTTGCGTCTAGTTTTACTAAAAAATATAAATCATGAAAAAAATTATCTCACTAGCAACTATTATTTGTTTTACATTAATTACTAATGCTCAAAAAAACTTTGAAATAGATATGGCTAAGAGTGTTGTAAAATGGACAGGCTCTAATTTGTTTAAATATAATAAGCATTATGGTACTGTAAAATTTAAAAAGGGGCATGTTACAAAATCTAACGATTTTATAATAAGTCCATTTTTAAAATCTAACGATGTTATCCTTGGAGGGTATTTCGAGATTGATATGAACTCCATTGCAAATACCGATGGTAAGTACAACGATATGCTGGTGGGGCATTTAAAGAATCAAGATTTTTTTGATGTTGAAAAATATCCTTTGGCCACAATAAAATTTACAAATGTGGTTCATAAAAATGTAGATGTTATTAGAGTAAAAGCAGAGCTCACCATTAAAAATATTACAAACGAGATTACTTTCGACATGAAATATAAAGTTCTGGATGGGAGGTATCAAATGCATTCAAAATTTATTATCGATAGAACCAAATGGGGTATTAAATACGAATCTAAAGATTTATTTAGTGGTGTTAAAGATGATATTATATCTGATACTATTGAATTTGAAGTAACCATTGAATGTTTTAATGCTGATAAATGTTAACCTATATTTTAAGAATATTTATAATTCTAAGTATAATTCAAGGTCATGCACAAGATTTTACAGGAATCCTTTCAAAAGTAGTTATTGACGAAAAATATTTAATATTAGTGCCGCTAAACAATAATGAATTTGCTTTGTTTGATAAAAAGGGTATCTAATAAAAGGAAACCCAAAAGATTTTATTAAGCTTTATAAAACTAATGATGAGATTATCATAGAAGCTTTTTAAATAGCTTTTATTTTTTAATCGAAAATAATTCTCCGAGGCTCAGCTTTTGACCAAAAAGGTCAAAATGAAACGAACGAAATACCTCTATGGCTCTGCCTCGAGAATAGTGCATTTCAAGAAATTCTTTATTCCTTAAAAACAACTGTAGATTGATCGACGCTTACAGTCAATTCAATAGGTCTCCCTAAAATCAAGGCACGATTATCTTTTTCATGTCCAGCAGGCATATGAAATGCAATAGGGAAATTATAATCAGACAAGGCATCTAAGATAAGCTGCTCAATCGAGCTCCCCCAAAGTGTGGTGTTTTTTCTAAGTTTGGTCATATCTCCAACAATCACCCCTTTACAGTTATTAAAATACCCAGCGCGTTTTAAACTTTGTAGCATACGGTCTATATGATATTTATATTCTCCTATTTCTTCAATGAATAAAATTTTACCAGAAGTATCAATGCTGGTTTTAGAACCCAACATGGTATGCAACATTGTTAAGTTGCCACCAACAATAGGAGCCGAGACATTTCCAGCTTTATTATATTTAGAGCCTTCCAGAATATAACTTGGTGGTTTTCCAAAAATAGCATCTTTAAATGTAGAAAGTGTTTCTTTAATAGTTCCCAAGTCATCTTGCAAACTGGTACACATCATAGCATGAATAGATTGAATCCCTTCGTTATGAAATTGATTGTGTAGTGCCGTAATATCAGAATAACCAATAAGCCATTTGGGGTTTTGTTTAAATTTGGTGTAATCTAGTTTATCTAATATCCTAACAGTGCCATAGCCACCGCGAGCGCACCAGATGGCACTTATTTTAGGGTCGTCCAATGCATTTTGAAAATCTTCACAGCGTTCATCATCCGTTCCTGCAAAATGATTGTCTTTACTGAATACATGTTTGCCAACAATGGTGTGTAATCCCCAGCTTTTCAGAAGTGTTTTAGCTTGTTGCACTTCTTTAGTTCGATTTTTTAAGATGCCCGAAGGCGCTACTATGGCAACCGTATCGCCTGCTTTTAAATATGGTGGTTGTATCAATGTATTTGTTTTAGTTGATGGCGCATTTTGCGCAGAAAGGTGTTTGCCTCCAAAGAACAAAACAACGCAACATAATGTAGTAATTAATGAGATTTTTGACATAATGTAAATGTACATTTTTTTTCTAAATCGTAGTCAAAATGTTTACTTTTACGGCTTCAAAACGATCCGTCATTCCGAGCAAAGTACAGGAATCTGTTAAATACAACTATTATTAATAAGATTGCTACACTTTGACTGCGCTGGACATGATATAAAAAGAATAAGATGAGTACACCAAAACGATATACCATTACAACAGCACTTCCTTATACAAATGGTGCTATTCATATTGGCCATTTAGCAGGGGTTTATGTCCCCGCAGACATATATGCGCGTTATTTACGATTAACAGGGAACGATGTTGTATTAATTGGAGGAAGTGATGAGCATGGTGTGCCCATTACCATCAAAGCAAAAAATGAAGGCGTTACGCCGCAGGACATTGTAGATAAATACCATGCAATTATTAAAAAGTCGTTTGAAGATTTTGGAATTACTTACGATAATTATTCACGTACCTCGGCTAAGGTACATCATAAAACAGCTTCAGAATTTTTTACAACTTTAAATGACAAAGGTGAATTTGTTGAAGAAGTGACAGAGCAATTGTATGATGCCGAGGCAAATCAGTTTTTAGCAGACCGATTTGTGGTAGGAACTTGTCCAAAATGTGGCAATGAAGAAAGTTATGGCGACCAATGTGAAAACTGTGGGACGAGCCATAATGCAACCGATTTAATAAATCCGAAGTCAGCGCTAACAGGCAATACGCCTACTTTAAAACAAACAAAACATTGGTTTTTGCCTTTGGATAAACATGAGGGCTTTTTAAAAGAATGGATTCTTGAGGGGCATAAAAAAGATTGGAAATCGAATGTTTACGGACAATGTAAGTCCTGGATAGATGATGGCTTACGTCCGCGCGCGGTAACCAGAGATCTGGATTGGGGTATTCCAGTGCCCGCAGAAGGCGGAGAAGGAAAAGTACTTTATGTTTGGTTTGATGCACCCATAGGTTATATTTCGTCTACAGTAGAATGGGCAGCACGTGAAGGAAAAGATTGGGAGCCTTATTGGAAGGATAAAGACACAAAACTGGTTCACTTTATAGGGAAAGATAATATTGTATTCCATTGTATTATTTTCCCATCCATGTTAAAGGCAGAAGGCTCCTATATTTTACCAGAAAATGTACCTGCCAATGAGTTTTTAAATTTAGAAGGAAATAAATTATCAACCTCAAAAAACTGGGCGGTTTGGCTACCAGAGTACCTAGAAGAATTCCCAGGGCAGCAAGATGTATTGCGTTATGTCCTAACAGCCAATGCACCTGAAACTAAAGATAACGATTTTACATGGAAAGATTTTCAGGCCAGAAATAATAATGAATTGGTCGCCATTTTTGGAAATTTCATTAACCGTGTTGTGGTTTTAACAAATAAATATTATGACGGAAATGTTCCAGCTCCAAGCAAATTGCTACAGGTTGATGAAGAAACATTAGCAGCAGTAAAAGCTTATCCAGATGTTATAGCTAGTTCTATCGAACGTTATCGTTTTAGAGAAGCACAGCAAGAGCTCATGAATTTAGCACGACTTGGAAACAAATATTTGGCAGATGCAGAACCTTGGAAAGTTATTAAAGTAGATGAAGCGCGTACAAAAACGATTATGTATGTAGCACTTCAAATAGCATCAGCTTTAGCAACTTTAAGTGAACCATTTTTGCCATTTACTTCCGAAAAGCTTAAAGGTGTTCTTGGTTTTGCCCGAAAAGATGAAAACGAAAGTCATGCTGAGCTTGTCAAAGCATCTCAGTGGAACGATATCAGTACCAAAGAAGTCTTATTACCAGTTGGTCATAAAATAGGAAAAGCAGAATTGTTATTCTCTAAAATTGAAGATGCTGCTATTCAAGCACAGCTTGATAAGCTAGAAGCCAGTAAAAAAGCTAACGAAGTAGCGAATGCTGTTGTAGAACCACAAAAAGAGACCATTACGTTTGAAGATTTTACAAAATTGGATATCCGTGTTGGAACCATTTTAGAAGCCGAAAAAATGCCAAAAGCAAAAAAGCTGTTGGTCTTAAAAGTAGATACGGGTATTGATGTAAGAACGATTGTTTCTGGAATTGCCGAAAGTTTTAATGCCGAAGAAGTTGTTGGAAAACGGGTAACCGTTTTAGTGAATTTGGCACCAAGAGCATTAAGAGGTGTTGAAAGTGAAGGTATGATTTTAATGACGGAAACCCCAGAAGGCAAATTGGTATTTGTAAATCCAGATACTTCGACTGCATTCAGTGCCGGTGATGCAGATGTTAGGAATGGATTGCAGATAAGTTGAAAAACAATATGATATGAATAAGAAAAACCGAGGTCATGACCTCGGTTTTTTATTTTAACATTAAAAATAGCGTTATTGTTTAATGATTCGTTTAGTGGCAAAACCATTTTTTGAAGATATATGCATTAGATATAAACCAGAAGGCATTAAAGAAATATCAATAGCATTTGTATTACTATTTGTATCAAGTTTCTTAGAAAGAATCAATTTGCCCTGTAGATTAAATAATTTTACGTTTTGTAATCCTAAACTTGTTTCCGAAGAAATAGTGATGATGTTTTGAGCAGGAATAGGATATATATTTAATTCATTAGCTAAAATATCACTTTGTACATTTAGTGTATTGTCCACCGTAAAGGTGGCACTGGGTCCAGCTGCCAAGGCACTGTTTCCAGCGGTGTCGCTTGCCGTATCCGCCGCAATGGAAATGCCCAGGGAGCCATCGCCAGAGATACTGCTAATGGTCACGGTTCTGGTCGCTGTTCCCGATCCGGTAACGGCGATGCTTCCCGTAGCCGTTCCAGTGGTGTTCAAGCTGATGTCCCCATTTGCCAGTGTCACGGCATCTGCTCCCGTATAGGTAATGGTATACGTGATGGGCCCGCTGCTTGTCGAACTGGCACTGGGTGCACCGATGGCAAGGGTTGGCGCGGTGTTGTCCACCGTAAAGGTGGCACTGGGTCCAGCAGCCGAAGCACTGTTTCCAACGGTGTCGCTTGCCGTATCCGCCGCAATGGAAATGCCCAGGGAGCCATCGCCAGAGATACTGCTTATGGTAACGGTTCTGGTTGCTGTTCCCGATCCGGTAACGGCGATGCTTCCCGTAGCCGTCCCCGTGGTGTTCAAGCTTATGTCCCCATTGGATAAAGTCACACTGTTTGCACCTGTATAAGTAATGGTGTAAGTGATAGGCCCATTATTGGCAGCCCCAGCACTAGGTGTGCCAATCGATATAGTCGGAGCTGTATTGTCTATAACAAAGTTATTATCATTAGTCCCTGTCGGGGTTGTATCTGTTAAAGCATTTCCAACCGAATCGATTATATTCTGACCACCACTAAAACTCAATACTACTGTTGCGTTCGCATTTGCTAAATCCCCACCAGAAGCAGTAACCCTATAAATATTGCCACTTGGATTGGTAACCCCAGTTACTGTGGCCGTAGTTCCAGAAAGCGAAAAATCAGCAGGATCGACAAGACTTACAGCTTCGTCAAAAGTAACATCCCAAGTCAAAGTATCTGCATTAGTTGGAGATGTTGTAGGGTTTTGTCTTGTAATTGATTGTACTTGTGGATTGGTAGTGTCTGGTGCGATTGCACTTCCATCTGCTGTATCAGGAACTGCTGATGGAAAAGAAAAGCTTCCGGTTGTCCAATTTCCTGAGGTGTTAAACATAGTAGCACATTGTTCAATCGTGCCATTACAAGTAGTGCTCCCAGTATAATATCCTTCATTGTCTATGAGAATAAGCGCTGTGGAACCTGCTACTAATCCCGTTCCAGATAGTGAAGCTGGATCTGAACCATCATCTGTATCGCCAACAAAAGCTAAAAAAGTACCTGGTGCTGCCCGGGTTCCTGTTACGGCATAAATTTGTTCGTTTGTGACACCTGTCGAAAATCCACTTTCATCTTCCGTTGCAACCCCAAGAGTAGCTTGAATGCCTAGATTGTTATCATCAGCGTCTGTAATATCAATGACCGTACCTGCGACTATTGTGGTTCCCGTGTTGTTTGTCCATAATACCTCGCCTTCTGAAGTTGTGCTATTAAATGAAGTTCCATTCCATCCTTCATCAATAAATCTAATTGAGGTACCGTTAGGGCAGTTATCAAGAAATAAAAATGAAAAACCATCATCATTATCGTGAAATGCTACAAACACAATATCTCCAGGATCGTCTATCACTCCATCTTGGATTTGTCCATATAAGCTAAAGGAGCATAGAACCCAAACACATACAATAATTTTGATTTTCAAGTAATTTTTTTTCATTATTAGAAATAGTTTTATTAAAAAAAATGGTGTTGTTTAATGTGACATTGAATAAAAGTTTAAAAAGAAGAGAACAAAAAGATATATTCTAATTCTCTTCTTTTAATAATCTAATTCCTGGAAGGAAAAACGCCTTGTAAGCAAATGATATAATAGGTAGATAGCCAAGGTTGCATATTATTTACAGATTGATTAGCTCCTGTGTTGGTTATCGTAATTTGTTCTCCAGCTACTGGAATATTACTTCCAGCATATTTTGCACCAGTAGTTGCACTAGAAGCAAAATGATCATTTCCCGTATTAGCTAAAACCCCAGCTCCTGGATTTGCCTCATCTTCATCTCCTGAAGTTGTATTTACAGGTATAGCTATTTCTCCTGGGTTCGTAACTATGGCATTATGATTATGAGAAGGCATTTGTGGAATAGTTAATATATTATATTCGGTTCCACTTCTTTGACCTTGTCTACGTGTTGTTAATCCAGGCCCTGTTCCTGGCCCGATAGGAACCCGCCCTCTTAAATCGGGCAATCCAAAAGAGGTTCTCCCATCACCGCCATAAGTAGTCCCTAAAATTGAAAATAAGGCTTGATTTGAATTAATAGATAATAATTGTCCTTGGCAAAACGCCCAAGCTCTTGGTGCGAAATTGCCTGCAAAAATGCGAATTTCTCCTATTGTTCCATCCATAATGTTTTATTTTTAAGGTTAATATTTTTTTAGCTTCTTGAAGGAAAAACTCCTTGTAAACAAATAATATAATAAGTAGATAGCCAAGGTTGCATATTGTTTATGGGTTGATTAGCACCATTATTAGCTATTGTAATTTGTCCTCCAGATACAGGAATATTACTTCCAGCATATTTTGCACCAGCAGTTACACTAGAAGCAAAATTATCATTTCCGGTATTTGCTAAAACCCCAGCTCCAGGGTTTGCCTCATCTTCATCTCCTGAGGTTGTGTTTACAGGTATAGCTATTTCTCCTGGATTAGTAACTATGGCATTATGATTATGAGAAGGCATTTGTAGAACGTTTAGTGTATTGGTTTCAGAACCGCTTCTCTGACCTAAGGAACGAGACGATAAACCTGGTCCGCGCCCGGGTCCAATAGGTACACGTCCTCTTAGATCTGGTAAAGCAAAAGTGGTTCTTCCATCACCACCATAAGTAGTTCCTATAATTGAAAATAAAGCTGTGTTTTGTGATATGGCTATTAATTGGCCTTCACAGAATGCCCAAGCTCTTGGCGCGAAGTTACCGCCAAACATACGAACTTCTCCTATTGTTCCTTGCATAAGTTTTAATGTTTAAGATTAATAATTTGTTATTGGTTATCATTTAGATTTCTGTATGGTATTTAGCTTTTAAAGTGGTAGTAAAACAATGCCCTTGTCGTACTCCCAGATGTACATATTTAGATCCAGATAGTACTCCTGCATCAGAACTTATCGTATTTACTTTTAATAATTTTCCGTATTTGCAATAGACGAACAATCCTTCTTGTGGATGCGCATGTATAATCTCACCAGGCATTTTACCTAATAGAGGTTGGTTGTCTACAGGTGAGACTTCCAGTATTTTTATTGGAGCTCCTTGATAATAGGTCGTGGCCCCACCATATTTTGGATTACAGGCATTGATTAATTGCTCAATTTCATCTGCAGTTTGGGTTTCCCATTGTATGCTCGTTTCTATATCATTAGGCTTATAATTGTATGCTATTCCTTCTGTTGATTGTGGTTTGAAATTTGGGAGATTTGCTACCAATTTTATTGCTTTTTCAGTAAGCTCTCCAAGCATATTACTCATTTTAGAATTGGCCATTCCTAATGTTTCTCCTGGAATGATGGGAACTGGCTGTTCTGTAAGGATGTTTCCTGTATCCCAGTTTTTATCCATTTGGTGTATGGTAATAGCAGTTTGCTTTTCTCCACGTCTAATAGACCAAAATAAGGGGTCTGGTCCTCTGTTTTCGGGTAGTTTACCAAAATGAATGTTTAAAAAACCATGTGTTGGTATGGATAACAGAGGTTCTGGAACTTTTAAAGAAAATCCACAGACTAAAACAAGATCTGGAGTTTTATTTTCTAACCATACCTTAAATTGTTGATTTAGATTATTTGTATTAATAAGGAAAGAATCAAATCCTTCTTTCTGGATAGCATTTATCCAAAAATTTTCTTTGGTATTTTGAATCTCTGATTCTTGAAAACAAACAGCATCCAAGTGTTTGTTTTTTGAAAGATGATTATAAACCGATAAACAAACTGGAAAACTTCCAATGAGTATTACTTTCATAAATTCATAGTTTTATGATGAACCAAGTGAAAAAAAATAGATCACATGGCTGAACTACTATAATTATTAAAGAGAGATAATTTTATAGATATTCTATGCATTCAGTTAAATAGAGTAAGAAATATATAAGACTATTAAATCTACATAACCCTTCTCTCTAGTTAACCATTGCTATTTGTCGTTTAGAGGAACCTATTAAGGTAACAGTGTTTCCATCTGCATTTTTATAAACAAATCTATTTTCTTTACCATCAGATTTTTTAATGACTTTTGCGGGAGCCGAAAACGCAATGGCATCTAGATTTAGCTCATGGGAATCTGAACTTTTGCTAAAGTTTTCAACCAATGAATTAAATGCGATTGTTGTGTTTTCGTTAAGAATATAGTGTTTACAATTTCCTTTATGTTCTATCAATAAAGCAAGTTCTTTGGTATTAAAACCTATCAGAGGTTTTTTGCTTAAAGGGATTGCAAAGCAATTAGAACTTAATTTTACAACTTTAGTATTATCATAACTGTATCCTTTTTTTAAAAGGATGTGCATTAAAGCGGTATGCGCCTTAAGAAAATGCTGAGGTAGAAATGCTACAGAAATATGATTAATTTGACTAGAAACCCGGTTAAACCCTTCTCCGATAGAGAAAACAGAAACAGGATTGTTATTAGCAATAATTGACGATGGGATCATCGATATAGCACTTAATCCAATAGTACCAGATGATAAAAATTTTCTTCGATTCATAAAATAAGGTATATAAAGTTAGTAATTATGCTAATTGTTAGTCTTTAGGAGGTTAAACTAATAAAACGATTAAATTAAGGGATTTTTTTTACATATTTTAATTTTAAGCATACTTTTTTTACAAAAAAAGAGGAATAGGTTTACATAATGGTTGTTAAATAGCATTGGTTATCCTTTATGAAGCAAGGAATAAAAAGGATTGATTTTCAGAATATTCATCTGTTATATTTCATGAAGAACTATTAAATGAAAAATACTTCATGATAAAAACGTCTTGCAGATAGCATTTTTGAATGCCAATGAAAGTTTTGGAGAGTTTCTAATTGGTTAAAAAGGTTCGCATTTGTTTACAAGATTTGCTCTAATACAAAACCTGTTCACATAAAATCATTATTTGATTTATGTTTTAATCACATAGATAAAGATATTTGTAAACTTTTTTTACAAAATAAATAACCATGCTCAATCAGGTAACTTAAATTGCAGCAAAAACGATTTTTAGGTATTAAAGATTTCTTTATTCTATAAATCTAAAACTTATATTTTGGAAAAATTCTATGATTAATTTTGTTTAACTTTACATAAAAAAGAACTCATGTTATCAAAAACCATAGAAGAAGCATTAAACAATCAAATAAGAATAGAAGCAGAATCCTCTCAAATTTATTTAGCGATGGCATGCTGGGCTGAAGTGAAAGGCTTAGAAGGTGTATCCAATTTTATGTATGCGCAATCTGATGAAGAACGGGAACATATGCTGAAACTGGTGAAGTTTGTTAATGAACGTGGCGGACATGCCAAAATTTCCCAATTAGCGGCGCCGAATGTTACCTTTAAATCTTTTAAAGAAATGTTTGAAAAATTATTTGATCATGAAGTATATGTGTCTCAGAGTATCAACGAGTTGGTGCATATAAGTCTTCAGGAAAAAGATTATGCAACACATAACTTTTTACAGTGGTATGTTGCCGAACAAATAGAAGAAGAAGCAGTAGCCCGTACCATTCTTGATAAGATAAACATGATTGGTGATGATAAAGGAGGCCTGTACCTATTCGACAGAGATATCGAAAATTTAACAGTTACAACTGCAGCAACCAATGCTCCTGAATAATTTTAACACTTAATCTTATTTAGATTTAATAAAAATAAGCTATTTTTGCCACGTTATCGAAATCTTAGATTCAGTTTTGGGCAAGAAGAAAAAGCAAAAAGCTATAAAAAAATTACAACAGATTGGTATCATTACTACCGATAAGGTGAAAACCAGCTGTTGCAAGAAATTCAAGAAAGGCGAAAAAAAACGTTGCAAAAAATGTCCTTGTTTCGACTTGCTTAAAAAAGTGGCTTAAATACGCGCCTCTTTAATGGGCTAAATTTTCACAAGATATGCTTGTTTTCAGTTTAACTTTCTGAAACTTAAAACTTAGCTTTTTAATTCATTGTATTTTTAATGAAATTGTATAAAAAAAAGTGACTAACCTAGATGATCGGTGTCTTATACTTATCTATATTTAAGAGCTTAAACTTCTTCAGAAAAATTATATAAAAAAATCTAAAGGGAGTCTTAAATTCGTAAATGTCATTACATACCAATTAAATTTAAATTTATGAAAAACACACTTATTTTTTTAATAGCTATTAGCTTAATTTCCTGCGGAACATCAAAAACTGTAAGAGATTCGAAAAAAGTAATTAAAGGAGATTGGGTACTAAACTCAATAACTTATAGTGAGAAAGGAACCTATAATGTTAATTTGCTTAGTGATTCTTCAAAAGAATGTTTTGAAGGAAGCACGTGGCAGTTTGTTCCCAATAATAATACGGGAATTTACAATATTAACGGTCCTGGTTGTTCAAGCGGCATTCGAAATTTTGTGTTTACAATTCAAGAAATTGATCCCCAAACAGGGCTTTACGATTTTCTGCTTAAGCCAACCAATGAGAAGTATAAATCTGAAACCAATCGTGGTTTTCGATTAAAATTAATCTCATTATCAGATGCGACCATGCAATGGGAACAGACCGTGTCTGTTGGTGGTAAACCATTTACAATTACAATGAATTTTAATAAACAATAAAATAATGAAGACATTTTTAAACAAAATTGGATTAATCTTTTTGGCACTTATTTTAACAATGAGTCTAACAAATTGTAAAGCCGTACAAAATGCCAATAACAAACAAAAAGGTGCCGTAATTGGTGCTACTGGTGGTGCTATTTTGGGTGCTATTATTGGTAATAATGTAGGTAAAGGAGGCAATGGAGAACTGGGAGCTGTCATTGGTGGTGTTATTGGAGGAACTGCTGGAGTGCTCATTGGAAATAAAATGGATAAGCAAGCCCAGAAAATAGAAGAAGAAATTCCTGGTGCAGAGGTTGAGCGTGTAGATGATGGTATCGTAGTAACGTTTGACGAGGGTAGCGGCGTTTATTTTGATACAAATAAGTATAATATTAATGCTTCTTCTCAAAAAACATTGAATAAATTGGCAGGAGTCTTTAAAGAATATCCAGATACTAATATTTTAGTTGTAGGTCATACCGATAATACTGGAGATGCCAATTATAACATGAACTTATCAAAAAACAGAGCATACGCAGTGACAAACTATTTTAAGGGAAAAGGGCTTAGCTCTGGAAGGTTTACTACAAATTGGTTTGGAGAAGATCAGCCTATGCACGATAATTCTACTGTAGAAGGGCGAGCAAAAAACCGACGCGTTAATATCGCTATTTTACCCAATGAAAAAATGATTGAAGAAGCCAAGGCCGAAGCGAATAATTAAAATTAGAATTAAACTTGCATACATCTCGTTTTCAATGTTATTTTTGAAAACGAGATTTTTTATGCGCTCAATTTAATTCAGACAAAATAAATGATTGATATTTTAAAGTTTATAGTTTCCCAAACCCAACTCCCAGAACATGCTGTAAAAAATACAGTTGAATTACTCAATGAAGATTGTACGGTTCCGTTTATTTCACGTTATAGAAAGGAGCGAACAGGTAATTTAGATGAAGTTCAAATTGGAGAGATTGTAAAGAATAAGGAAGTCTTCGAAACTTTAGATAAACGAAAAAAAGCTATTTTAAAAGCTTTGGAAGAACAAGCTGTTTTAACACCAGAATTAAAACAAAAAATAACATCGGCTCAAGATTTAACAACACTTGAAGATATTTATCTACCGTACAAAAAAAGTAGAAAAACGAAAGCAGAGACTGCTCGTAAAAATGGCTTGGAGCCTTTGGCTAAAATTATTATGAGTCAGAATGCCAATGATGTCGAATCGATTGCTTTTAATTATATAAAAGATAATGTTCATTCGGTTGAAGCCGCTTTAGAAGGTGCTAGGCATATTATTGCAGAATGGGTAAACGAGCGCACCGACATTAGAAATAACATCCGTTATCAACTAGAGCGTTTTGCAATGATTACTACAAAAGTTGTAAAGTCGAAAGCTGACACTTCGACGGCACTCAGTGTAAGAGATGAAACAGCTCAAAAATTTAGGGATTATTTTGATTGGTCTGAAAATTTAAGTAGAATTCCGTCACACAGATTATTAGCTATTTTAAGAGCAGAAAAAGAAGGCTTTATTCGTGTTAAAGTAGAAATAGATAACGACAGAGCTTTAGATAAGATTGAAAGTAGGATGATTCGTAGCAATAATGCCTGTGCAGATCAAATAGAGTTGGCTATCAAGGATGCTTACAAACGTTTGTTATTACCATCTTTAAGCAATGAAGCACTACAAATAGCTAAGGAAAAAGCAGACGAATCTGCCATTAATGTATTTGCAAAAAATTTAAAACAATTATTACTGGGGTCTCCCTTAGGAGAAAAACGTGTTTTGGCCATAGACCCAGGTTTTAGAACGGGTTGCAAAGTGGTATGTTTAGATGCGCAAGGGCAATTAAAATATAATGAAACCATTTATCCGCATCCACCAAAAAGTGATGCCACAGGTGCGATGAAAAAAATAAGCTCGTTGGCAGATGCTTATAAAATAGAAGCAATTGCTATTGGTAATGGTACGGCATCACGAGAAACAGAAGCCTTAATTAGAAAAATTCGTTTTAAAAACGATATTCAGGTTTTTGTGGTAAGTGAAGCTGGAGCTAGTATTTATTCAGCATCAAAAATTGCACGTGAAGAATTTCCGGATTATGATGTTACGGTAAGAGGTTCAGTGTCCATAGGTCGACGGTTACAGGACCCGTTGGCAGAACTGGTTAAAATCGATGCGAAATCTATTGGTGTGGGACAATATCAACATGATGTGGACCAAACAAAGCTTCAGAAATCTTTGGATACTGTTGTTGAACACTGTGTAAATTCGGTTGGAGTGAATATCAATACAGCAAGTAAAAGCTTATTGAGTTATGTGTCTGGGATTGGCCCGAAGCTAGCAGAGAATATTTTTAATTTCCGTAATGAAAATGGTGTGTTTACTTCAAGAAATGATATTAAAAAAGTGCCACGCTTAGGAGGGAAGGCCTTTGAACAAGGTGCTGCTTTTTTAAGGATTAAAGATGCTAAAAATCCGTTAGACGATTCTGCTGTGCATCCCGAAAGTTATGCTGTTATTACTAAAATGGCTAAAGATTTGGGTAAGAGTGTTCAAGATCTTATAGGTAATACAGCGCTTCTTAAAAGCATAGACTTGAAAACATATTGTACCGATTCAGTAGGGTTGCCAACGCTTCAAGATATTATTAAAGAACTTGAGAAACCAGGGCTGGATGTTCGAGAGCAAGCAAAAGTGTTTACATTTAATCAAAATATAAAGACTATTGAAGATTTAAGGGAGGGGCAATTGCTTCCAGGGATTGTCAATAATATTACCAACTTTGGCTGTTTTGTGGATGTAGGTATTAAAGAAAGTGGGTTGATTCATGTCTCAAATCTGTCCGACTCTTTTGTAAAGGATGTTAACGAATATGTTAGTTTGCATCAACAAATTATAGTGAAGGTATTAGAAGTTGATATTCTGCGAAAACGTATTCAGCTAAAATTGCATAAGTGACTTACTTATAGGTTTTGCGGTCTTTAAGCTTATAGAATCGAGATACCTTTAGGAGGCTTTAACCAGTTTGTACCTATTTTGTATATATAGGGTGATAGTGTCGTTATTTTTTCTTCCCAATTAGTAATAGTGAATCTCCATCTTCAAACTCGTTTACCTACATTATAACACTAAAATAAAAAATCTTTTAACCTCTTAAAGGAATTTGCAATAACAATTTGTAATGTTATTGGTTTCTTGGAGACCTAGTAAATATGACACATTTATTCTCTGAATTTTCTACAGATGCCATTTTAAAAGTAGGCAATGAGTCGCTTTTAGAATCGTACAAAAAATCTAAGCAAGTAGAATTATTTACGTTTATAAGAACTAAAGATTCAAGCGCAGAGATTATTGTGGACAGTCTACCTTTTACTATCGAACCACATAGTGTTTTGGCATTAACAAATATTCAATATTTGCAATTTATTGAAGGTAAGGATTTGGTAGTGTATCAATTTAACAGGGAATTTTATTGTATTAAAGACCACGACCAAGAAGTTGGTTGTGCGGGTTTGTTATTTTTTGGAAACGAATATTTACCTCTTATTCATTTAAATGAAAAAGAACAGAATAAGTTCAACACCCTTCATGAGGTGTTTGTTGACGAGTTGGAAACCAAAGATAACATTCAAGCTGAAATGCTGCGCATGCTTATGGCCAGATTTATTATTAAAAGTACGCGTATACTTAAAGCTAAAGATAATACCGAAACAGCGCTAACCTCTAAAGATTCAAAAATAGAGTTATTGAGAAGTTTTAATGTTTTGGTAGAATCTTATTTTAGACAAGAGCATAGTGTTGGCTTTTATGCCGATAAACTTTTTAAATCTCCAAAAACCTTATCCAATACATTTGCTAAACTAAATACAAGTCCGTTAAAAATAATTCACGAACGTCTTATTCTTGAATCAAAACGGTTGTTAGTTTATACAGATAAAACAGCCAAAGAAATTGCTTTTGAAATTGGTTTTGAAGACGCTTCACATCTAAGCAGATTGTTTAAAAAATATACTTCTGTATCACCTTCAGATTTTAAAAAGCAGCTTAAATCTGCTTCATAGGAAAAATTGACAAGTTTTAGGGAAATTCATTCATTTTATAGCATCCTGTTATAATGCAACTTTGTACTGTATAATTTAAACAGTAAAAGTTATGAACTTAAAACACATATCCATTTTCAATTTAATTGAAATATTCAGACATAATAAGAAGAGAGCGCTTAATACTATAAGCCCTAAAACACATTGCGAACAAAAACATATTCACGATTTTTATTGCGATGCCGAAGCACCTTATATAGATGCTAATATCATGCATTCAAAATTATAATGGGAATAATTGACAAGTAAAGAGGAAGAACTTACATGGTGCAGCGCTTTATATGGTTGCACCTTTGTACCAGAATTACAAACAATAGAATTTAAAAATAATACATATTAAAAAATTAAGATTATGAGCACATTTAATGTACCAAAAAGAGAAGAAGTAAGCGAAAATAACCAGGCTATTTTCGATAACTTAAACAAAGCTTTAGGTTTTGTACCAAACTTATACGCAACCTATGCACATAGTGATACGGCATTAGAAAATTATTTGAATTTTTCAAACGCAAAAACATCATTATCGGCTAAAGAAAAAGAGGTTGTTAATTTAGCAGTTAGTGAAGTAAATCAATGTGTTTACTGTTTGTCTGCACATACTGCTATTGGAAAAATGAATGGTTTTACCGATGCGCAAATCTTAGAATTAAGAGCAGGTTATGCATCATTCGATTCTAAATTAAATGCTTTGGCACAGCTGGCTAAAAATATAACAGAAAACAGAGGAAAGACAGACGAAGCTGTTTTGGAAAATTTCTTCAATGCTGGATATACTAAAGGAAATTTAATCGATACCATTGCTTTGGTGGGAGACAAAACAATTTCTAATTATATCCACCAAACAACTCAAGTACCGGTAGATTTCCCTGTAGCGCAGCCATTAAAAGGCGCAGTTGTGTAAATAAAAATAAATCAATAAATAATAATCACTAATAAATTTTTTAAAATCATGAAAAGAATCATTTCAATTTTAGTAATCGCATTAGCATTTACAATAAATACAAATGCACAGGATGCCATGAAAAAGGATGTAAAAACAGTATCCTTAGAACAAACTAAGGGCGAGTTTACCCAAAAAGCTTTAACATTAAGTGAAGGATCTTATGTGTTTGAAGTGTTTAACAATCACGCAGCTAAAGAAGTTGGTTTAGTATTAGTACCTAAAGGTAAAGATGCAAGTAAACCAGAAAACCATATCAAAACAGCTTATGTAACTACAGTTGTTAAAGAAGGAAAGGTTGAAAAAACAAAGGTTACTAAGTTAACAAAAGGAGAGTATGTTTATTTCTGTCCGTTAAATCCAACACCACAATACACGCTTACAGTAAAGTAGTATTGATTAATTAGTAGTAAAAAAGGTTGCTTTAATTGGCGACCTTTTCTGCGTTTATAAAAATTTTAACATTTAAAATTTGGATTAACTAGACGACTGGTCATATTTTTGTATTGAATTTTATTTTATGCTTAAAACTGTTAAACATGATGCCAAAGCAGATTTCCTTTTAGAAAAGGGAATGGAAATCCTATGGAGTAAAGGGTATAACGGGACGAGTGTTAATGACATCGTAAAGGCTGCCGATGTGCCAAAGGGGTCTTTTTATTTTTATTTCGAGTCTAAGGAAGATTTTGCAGTTAAAGCTATAAATAAATATTTTGATACGCATTTGGTTACAGCAAGAGAAATGTTGGGCGATAAATCTGTAACCCCAAAACAAAGGCTTATAGATTTTTATGAATTCAGAGTTGATGTTTTAAAAAATAACTTGAATTGTCAGATGGGCTGTATGGCTTGTAATTTAGCAAGTGAAATGGCAGAACATAATGAAAATATAAGAACTGCTATTTTAGTCAAGGAAGAAACAATGTTATCGATAATTGCCGATGTGATTAAAGAGGCCCAAGAACTAGGTGAGGTGAAGATAAATATGGAAGCATATGTTATAGCCACTTTTATTGAGGATGCAGGAAAGGGATCTATGATTAGCATGAAAGAAAAACAAAGTGCAGAACCTATAGATAATTTTATGGCTATGGTCAAGAATATACTTTGATTGTTTTTTTAACCATAACTAGTTGACTGGTCAACTATTAAAATATTAACTTTATTTGTCCCTATTATAAATATAAAAATCGTCTTTAATATAAAAGATAAATTATTAACCAGATCAGTCATATATAAAAACGACTGGTCAACTATTTAAATCACTAATATGAATGCTATTAAAAAAGCAAGAAATGCTACCACTGTTTTTACCAGAAATTGGGCCAACTTCGTCATAAAATATAAGTGGCCTGTGTTATTGGTTTCATTAACATTAGCCTTGGGGTTAGGCTCTCAAGGAAGTATGGAGTTTGATGGAGACTATCATGTTTTCTTTAGTAAAGCGAACCCAGAGCTAGAGGCTTTTGACGCTTTACAAGAAAAGTATACTAAAGATGATAATGTCATCCTTGTTTTATCCCCATCTAATGGTAATCTGTTTACAAAAGAAAACCTTACAGCTATAGAAGAATTAACTGCCGAGGCATGGAATACCCCATATTCATCCAGAGTAGATGCATTAACTAACTTTCAGCATACAAGTGCAGATGGCGATGATTTATATGTGGACGATTTATCTTATGAGTCATCTTTAAAAACGGATGCCGAAATATTGGAAATTAAAGAAAAAGCTTTAAAAGAACCACTACTTGTTAACAGAATACTTAATGAAGAAGGGAGTGTTACGGCCATTAATATAACGGTTAGGCTTCCTGGAGAAGATATCAATGAAATACCAGGAGAGGTGACACCTTTTGTTAGAAATATGATTTCTGATTTTAAGGAAAAACATCCGAATTTCGAAGTGCATACCTCAGGCTTAATACCAATGAACACCGCTTTCTTTGAGTCTTCAATGAAAGATATGGCATTAACCATGATCATGTTGATCATCGTTATTATAACCACATTTATTTTAACCAGAAATATTTGGAGCACTCTAGCTACTTTAGTGGTGGTCATGTTTTCTATAATGAGTGCTGTAGGCTTTGTTGGCTTAATGGGTATTAAAATGACACCACCTTCAGCAGTATTTCCAACCATGATCCTTACGTTGGCTGTTGCAGACAGTATCCATATACTTGTTACCATGCTTCAAAAGATGCGTAAAGATGGTCTTAATAAAGTAGACGCATTAAAAGAGTCTATGCGTTTAAATTTTATGCCTGTATTTATTACGAGTTTAACAACAGTAATCGGGTTCTTAACTATGAATTTTGGGGACGTACCACCGTTTTGGGATTTAGGAAATATCACAGCTTTTGGTATGTTAATGGCGTTTCTTTATTCTACAACAACGCTCCCAGCGTTGATGGCTGTTTTACCAGTTAAATCTAAAGTTAGAAAAGAGTCGACCGTTGTACGTAAAAATTGGTATGCTGGTTTAGGAAATTATGTAGTGAAACAACCTATTAGATTAACAATTATCTCTTTCTTGATAATTGGTGGACTGACTTATCTAGCGACAAAGAATACGTTCAATGACGAATTTGTAAATTATTTTGATGAATCGGTTCAATTTAGGACAGATACCGACTATATAAAGGATCATTTAACAGGTATTTATAATATTGAATATTCTGTAGGAAGTGGAGAAAGTGGCGGGATTAACAATCCAGAATATCTTAAAAATTTAAATGCTTTTGAAAATTGGCTTAATGAACAGCCTGAAGTTATACATGTTAATGCCTTTAGTGAAGTGGCTCGACGTGTTAATAGATCAATGCACGGTGATGATGAAAGTTTCTACCGTATTCCCGATAATAGAGAGGAAGCAGCCCAGTATTTATTACTTTATGAATTGTCTTTGCCTTTCGGGTTGGATTTAAATAATCAAATTAACGTAGATAAATCCGAAACCAGAGTAACAGTAACAATTGAGAATGTTTCAAGTGCCGAAATGATTGCTTTTGCAAAAAAAGGTGAAGATTGGCTAAAAAACAACACTCCAGAAGCGATGCATACCATGGCTGTAAGCCCAACGCTTATGTTTTCTAAACTAGGGTTTAGGCAAGCAGACAGTATGCTAAAAGGAAACATTATTGCGCTTATATTAATTTCCTTGGTGTTGATGTTGGCTCTAAAAAATTTCAAATTAGGTTTGTTAAGTATCATTCCGAATGTAACTCCTGTCCTGGTTGGTTTTGGTATTTGGGCACTCTATAAGGCACAAATAAATACAGGAATGGTTATCGTTTTTGGGATGACTTTAGGTATTATAGTAGACGACACCGTACACTTTATGAGTAAGTTTTTAAGAGCCAGGCGTGAGTTGGGTTACGATGCTAAACAAGCCGTGGTATATGCTTTTGAGACTGTGGGTAAAGCACTCGTAACAACTACCATTGTTTTATTGGCAGGGTTTTCTGTATTGTCAACATCGTCATTTGCATTAAATAGTTATATGGCCAGAATTACAGTTATTATCATTTTGGCAGCACTTATAATAGATTTTATCTTACTGCCATCATTATTGATTCTTACTAGCAGAAAAGAGGCCACTGTAGCAAAAAATATAAATGAAGCCCAAATAGCTTTAGATAAATAAATTAATTATTAAACATAAAAAAATGAAGAAAATAGTTTTCGTATTAACAGTATTAATCGCATTTGGAATGCAGGCTCAAACTCCTGAAGAGCGCGGGTTAAAAATTGCTAAAGCAGCAGAACAGGCAGATTTAGGGTTTAAGAGTTCTATGGTGAATTTAAAAATGACCCTTAAAAATAAAAATGGTCAAACCAGCCAACGTTCGCTTACAACAAAAACATTAGAACTTACAGAAGATGGTGATAAATCCCTGATCGTTTTTAATAGTCCTAAAGATGTTAAAGGAACTTCTACATTAACCTTTACACATAAAGTAGGTTCAGATGACCAGTGGTTGTTTTTACCATCTATTAAACGTGTGAAAAGAATTTCATCTAATAATAAATCGGGACCTTTCGTAGGAAGTGAGTTTGCTTATGAGGATTTATCATCACAAGAAGTTGAAAAATATAAGTATAAGTTTCTTGAAGAAAAAGGCAGCCTTTTAGTTGTAGAACAAGACCCTGTAGACCCAAAATCGGGATACACAAGACGTCTTGTAACCTATAATAAAGATAAAGGATACCGCTTAGAAAGAGTTGAGTTTTACGATAGAAAAAATGCACTACTAAAAACATTGGTTTATAGTGAGTATAAACTGTACAAGAAAAAGTTTTGGAGAGCATCCAGGTTTGTTATGAAAAACCACCAAAGTAAAAAAGAAACCATATTGGAATTTAGCGATTATAATTTTGATGTAAATCTTTCCGATGAAGATTTTACTCAAGTCGCCTTAAAAAGAAGTTGAGATTGATAGACTAACTCAAGTAAAGCAACGCCATAGACTAGAGCTTTCTTAGATGTTCTTCGTTTTTGGTTAATTTGATTGAAAGTAAAGATTGGTATTAGTCCTTTTGGTGTTGCTTTTTAATGAAATAGAATGAATCAAAAAATAATATTTAGTACCATTATTTTAGTTCTTTTTTTGAGCATTGGTGTGTTTCATGCTCAAAATAAAGATAAAAAGATGAATCAGGACTTCGAGCTGGAAGTAGAAGCAGAATATAGATACTTTTACGATGCTGCGGCATTTGATAATCAAAAAACGCATTTTCCTTCCATGGCCTTTACACCAGAATATTCATTAGATTGGAATAAGGGTTATGAGCAGCTAAATTTTACAGGTTTTTTTAGATTGGATGTTGATGATGAACGAACCCATTGGGATGTAAGAGAACTCTATTATCAAAAAGCAAAAAAAGACTGGGAGTTAAGCATAGGGCTTAAAAAAATATATTGGGGCGTAGCAGAGAGTAATCACTTAGTAGATATTATAAACCAAACCGATGCCGTTGAGTCTTTTGATGGTGAAGACAAGTTAGGACAACCCATGGTTCAATTTACCTATACAACCAATAAAATAGGAAGTTTCGATTTCTTTTATTTGCCATATCACAGAAAACGAACATTTTCTGGGGCAAAAGGCCGTTTAAGATTCCCTGTAGTTATAGATAAAGATGATCTGCAATACGAAAGTGGCGCCGAAGAATGGCGTCAGGATTTAGCTTTTAGGTGGAAACACTATTTTGGGGCTTTTGATGTGGGGCTTACTCATTTTTATGGCAACGGGAGAGAACCGCTATTTACTTTCGATCAGCAAGGCAATATCAATGCTTTTTATCCAGTAATTAATCAAACAGGACTCGATTTACAGATTACCCACAATGCGTTTTTATGGAAACTGGAATCTATTTACAGAAGCGCTAAAACGCAAGATTTCTTTGCCATGGTTGCAGGCTTGGAGTTTACTTTTAGTAATATTGATGGCAACGGGTTAGACATAGGGTTGTTAGGTGAATACCTTTATGATGAGCGTGATGAATTGGCTTTAAATGCCTTACAAAACGATGTGTTTTTGGGGAGCAGAATTGCTTTTAACGATACCCAGGATACGGCTATTTTAATTGGAGCCATTTCAGACTTAGAATCCAGTAGTAAAATATTTAGCATGGAAGCTTCCAGACGCTTTGGAAGCAGTTGGACGGCAGAGGTTGAAGCCAGAATTTTTAGTTCTATAGATACCAACGAATTTATACTGTCTAATTTTAGAGAAGATAGCTTTTTAAGATTTAGTCTGTCTAAGTATTTTTAAAACCTACTGTCATTCAGAGCGAAGCGAAGAATCTCTAAACAAGAAAATATCTAAGAATACCATTTTTTAAACAAAATAGGTAACATGCGTAAATGATTAATATTGAATTATTTGTCATTTCGGCAGAGCGAAGCATGAGTGACGAGAAATCTCAGAAGGATGAGATTCCCTGATTGCCGTTAGGCAGCCTCCTCATTCTTAGATTGGAATGACATGTAATTTTAGTTAACAGATAATCTTTTCTTAAACAACAGGAAACAATAATGTCATCCAGAATAATAAACAACAAAGGCATCTAAAAGGACTTTGCCCAGTTGGGCATAACAATATTAGGTGAGAGATTCTTTGTTGTAGTCTGAATGACATTGCTTCCCCCTTCTTACATAAAAAAAGAGTCAAAAACATCTCGAATAAAGATGTTATTTGGCTCTAGCTATCAACACATTCTAGGTAATTGTTTTTAATACATTGTTCTATATTTTCAATAATCATAATAGCAGGTATGAGTTCCCTATTATTAAAAAACGCTTTAGGGAATAATGCAAAAAACGCATCAAACTCTTTGTTTAATAGTAAGTTGGTACCAGTATTATAGCCCGTATTAGCATGAATAATACCAATAACCCTTAAACCCGTTTTACAATGTTTCTTAACGGCATGGTTTAGCTCAGACTTATCCAGTAATACTATTAATGTGGCTATAAGGGCATAATGTGGTAGTATAAAACTATCGGGCAACACAAAGTGGTCTTCTTTTTTCATAAAATGTAACGTTGTTAGTTAAACATTTTAAGTTTAGTTCCTTAAAAAGGAGATATCATCTCAAAGCCTATATGTATGGAAACAAAAAAGGCATGGAACTCAACTTATTGCCGTTGGGGTACTGGTATACCTTGGAACAATAAGAGAGCCCACGCCTAGGTCCTTTAGATTTGTTTTTATTAAAGATTAAAAAAGGGATTTATAATTATGTTAAAAAGATGGGGTCTGGGGAAGACTCTTACCCTTTAAAATTGTTATTAATTTTAAGGGTAGTAAAAAGAACGGAGTGAACTTGCACGCCCGTTAGTAAACAAGAACTATCTCACGTATTAGTCTCCGTTCTTTAAAACTGGTTACAAAGGACCAAATAGAATCATAGCGTTTACCTATTAAAGGTTTTAGTCAATGTAACCATTAACTTAAAACATAAAATTATGAAAATTAAAGAAACGGTAGGGATCGACATTAGTAAATTGACTTTGGATGTAAGGATTCATAGTAGTCAGGCGTTCAACGTTTTTGAAAACACATTGAAAGGATATGGAAAAATGCTGAAATGGGTGAGAAAGAACACACGTTATTTAAACACGGAAACGATATTTGTTTTTGAACATACAGGACTGTATTCACATGGGTTGTCCGTGTTTTTGTCCGAAGACAATATTTCCTTTGCAGTGATCTCTGGACTGGAAATAAAAAAGTCTTTGGGAATAGTCCGAGGTAAGAACGATAAAATAGATGCCACTAAAATAGCCTTATATGCATATAGGCTCAGGGATGAAATTACTCTGTTTCAAATGCCTACTAATGCAATTAATAAATTAAAACGGCTACTATCACTTCGTGACCGAATGGTAAAGCACAGAGCAGGCTATAAAAATTCATTGGGAGAATACCAGAGGCTGTTTTGTAGAGTTGAAAACAGGATTTTCTTTCAATCCCATAAGAAATTGATCCGATATTTGTCAATTGAGATTAAAGCTATAGAAGGTCAAATGAAGAATATCATTGATAGTAGCTCTAAACTAAAAGAGCATTACAGACTGATAACCAGCATTAAAGGTATAGGTGCTCAAACTGCTTTGTTTTTAATCGTTCATACCAACGGTTTTACGAAGTTTAAGAATGCTCGGAAATTTGCTTCATATTGCGGAATAGCCCCATTTCCATATTCTTCAGGAAGTAGTATTCGAAAGAGGACAAGGATAAGCCACTATGCCAATAAAAAGATAAAGAGTTTGCTGGATATGTGTGCTAAAACAGCCATCCAACATAATATTGAAATGAAATTATATTATGAGCAGAAAGTCGAAGAAGGTAAAAATAGAAGGAGCACAATAAATGTGATAAGAAATAAATTATTGGCCAGAGTTTTTGCAGTAGTACAAAGAGGAACCCCTTATGTAGATATTAAAAAATATGCTGCTTGAAATAAACTAATAAATTTATCGGTAAAAATTTGTTTTAATCATAGAATACGTGAGC
>NZ_JABBHF010000010.1 GCF_012910715.1 Flavivirga algicola | reverse complement strand
GCTCACGTATTCTATGATTAAAACAAATTTTTACCGATAAATTTATTAGTTTATTTCAAGCAGCATATTTTTTAATATCTACATAAGGGGTTCCTCTTTGTACTACTGCAAAAACTCTGGCCAATAATTTATTTCTTATCACATTTATTGTGCTCCTTCTATTTTTACCTTCTTCGACTTTCTGCTCATAATATAATTTCATTTCAATATTATGTTGGATGGCTGTTTTAGCACACATATCCAGCAAACTCTTTATCTTTTTATTGGCATAGTGGCTTATCCTTGTCCTCTTTCGAATACTACTTCCTGAAGAATATGGAAATGGGGCTATTCCGCAATATGAAGCAAATTTCCGAGCATTCTTAAACTTCGTAAAACCGTTGGTATGAACGATTAAAAACAAAGCAGTTTGAGCACCTATACCTTTAATGCTGGTTATCAGTCTGTAATGCTCTTTTAGTTTAGAGCTACTATCAATGATATTCTTCATTTGACCTTCTATAGCTTTAATCTCAATTGACAAATATCGGATCAATTTCTTATGGGATTGAAAGAAAATCCTGTTTTCAACTCTACAAAACAGCCTCTGGTATTCTCCCAATGAATTTTTATAGCCTGCTCTGTGCTTTACCATTCGGTCACGAAGTGATAGTAGCCGTTTTAATTTATTAATTGCATTAGTAGGCATTTGAAACAGAGTAATTTCATCCCTGAGCCTATATGCATATAAGGCTATTTTAGTGGCATCTATTTTATCGTTCTTACCTCGGACTATTCCCAAAGACTTTTTTATTTCCAGTCCAGAGATCACTGCAAAGGAAATATTGTCTTCGGACAAAAACACGGACAACCCATGTGAATACAGTCCTGTATGTTCAAAAACAAATATCGTTTCCGTGTTTAAATAACGTGTGTTCTTTCTCACCCATTTCAGCATTTTTCCATATCCTTTCAATGTGTTTTCAAAAACGTTGAACGCCTGACTACTATGAATCCTTACATCCAAAGTCAATTTACTAATGTCGATCCCTACCGTTTCTTTAATTTTCATAATTTTATGTTTTAAGTTAATGGTTACATTGACTAAAACCTTTAATAGGTAAACGCTATGATTCTATTTGGTCCTTTGTAACCAGTTTTAAAGAACGGAGACTAATACGTGAGATAGTTCTTGTTTACTAACGGGCGTGCAAGTTCACTCCGTTCTTTTTACTACCCTTAAAATTAATAACAATTTTAAAGGGTAAGAGTCTTCCCCAGACCCCATCTTTTTAACATAATTATAAATCCCTTTTTTAATCTTTAATAAAAACAAATCTAAAGGTACCCGGGCGTGGGCTCTCTTATCGCTGCACGGTATACCAGTACCTCTTTTCAGGTAAGTTGAGTTCCACGCCTTTTTTACTTCTAAACATAAAGGTTTAACGGGCATTTGCCCATTTTTTGGAAACTCAAAAAAAATTAAGTTTCATCAAAAAAATTTAAGCCATGCCGCAAGCCAAAACCCAGAAATTGCCACAACCCTTTTTAGTATCATGCTACACCAACATTGCCCTAATAACAATGTTGCTCGATAAATCGAGATTAAGCAGTGTCGTTAAAAAACATTGCAAAACGGGGCTCAAGGTTCTTGAAATTATTTATGCCCACCAGGTCTTTAACACGGGTACCAATGTGCTATCTTCAAAAGAGTTCGATGCGTTTTTTAAACACATGCCTGCGGCATATTTTAACAACCGAGAGGACATCTCCATTGGTACGCTTATTAAAAACATAAAACAGTGCATAGCCACAGACCATGTTGCAAACACTTAACAATAAGCTTATGCCAAAAGAAACAAAAAACGAACAGACGCTCAAGGAATTCGAAGCACTTTTTAAGGGTCTGTACCCACAGCTCTGTGTTTTTGCACACAGGTATATTAACGATATGGATACCTCTAAAGATATTGTACAGGACATTTTTATTAAGGTTTGGGAAGACCAGATTGTTTTTAAAACACAGAGTCACACTACGGGCTTTTTTTACAAGGCCGTAAAAAACAGATGCCTTAACTACCTTAAGAGCAGCCGCTACAAAACTACAGAGCACTGCGACCTTGCAGATCTGGAGGTTTATGAAACCGAGACCTTCTTTATGTCTCAGGCTGTTACCATAGAGACCACGGCCGTTATAGAAAACGCCATAAACAAATTGTCTGCCAAGGCCGCCCAGGTTATCAGACTGAGCATAAAAGACTATAGCAATAAAGAGATTGCAGACCTATTGGCCATTTCTGTTAATACGGTGAAGGATCGCAAAAAAGGAGCTTATCGCAAATTAAGAGGGTTCCTTGGTTTTTTGTTTACTAATTAACAGGTTTTTGCCATTTAGAAGGAGGCACGACTGAAGCATCTAATAACATTAAAGATTCTTCGCTTCGCTCTGAATGACATAATTGCTATGAAAGACAGCCTTTTTTAAATAGTATCGTTAAGAAATTTCCATTCAGGATTGGTATTTGTAATTAAGCTGTTCTTTTTATCTCTACTCCAGCCCTTGATTTGCTTTTCCCTTTTTATAGCATCTTCTATTTCGAAAAAATGTTCATAATAAATAAGGTAAAAACATCTATATCTTGAAGTAAAAGCTTTTGAAAATGGCTCGGGGTTACCGTGAAAATAGAGCCGTTCTTTTAAGTTGTTGGTTACTCCTGTATATAAGACTGTTTTTCTTTTATTAGTGAGTATATAAACATAATAATTATGTGTTCCTTTTGTTTTCATTTTATATTCTGGCTATGAGATTCTTCGCTTCGCTCTGAATGACACGGTTGTTCTTAAACAGCACTTTTATTTACAATGAACAAGCACCACACCTTAGGCAAAACGCCCCTGTCATTCTGAAGGAGGCACGACTGAAGAATCTAGTTCACAACAAGCAATGTTAAAGATTCTTCGCTTCGCTCTGAATGACACGGTTGCTCTTAAACAAAGCTCTTCTTTACAATGAGCAGCACCACACCTTAGGCAAAACGCCCCTGTCATTCTGAAGGAGGCACGACTGAAGAATCTAGTTCACAACAAACAATGTTAAAGATTCTTCGCTTCGCTCTTAATGACACGGTTGTTCTTAAACAGCACTTTTATTTACAATGAACAAGCACCTCACCTTAGGCAAAATGCCCCTGTCATTCTGAAGGAGGCACGACTGAAGAATCTAGTTTACAATAAGCAATGTTAAAGATTCTTCGCTTCGCTCTGAATGACACGGTTGCAAAAATGTTACTATCCTTTAAACAAAAGGATTTTCTATTCAAAAATTGTTTCTAAACCATACCTTCTGCCATTCGCGCTTTAAAATTAAAAAGGATACTTCTTCAGAGAGTTTTAATATATCATCTCCATCCAGTGCTTTCACCTGTTTTTCGGGAACATCAATAATGTAAAGCAAATTTAAATATTCGGTGAATTTTTCCTGAATTAACTTATAAATCGTTTCATGAAGCAACAGTTTTAAACTGGAAGGCAGTACCTCTTCATGAAAATCCAGATCGATATTGGCTAAAAGAAAATCTTTATTAAGTTGCCGAATTAATTTTTTATATAAATTGGATTGATTGGCGTCTTCAATCAATGTCTCGAAAGTTGAAGGTAACTGCATTATACTTTTCTATTCATTAAGCTATTACCAAAATCGCGCAAAAGCGCTTTTTTCTCATCAGAAATATCTAACGATTCTAAAACTAAAAAAGCCTTATTGGTATAGTTTTTAATTTCTTTCTTGGTAGCATCAGAGGCCCCAGAGATTTTAAAAATTTCTTTTACAGTATGAATCTTGACATCGTTATCTTCAAGAGTCGTATTAAACAAATTTCTTAATTTAGAACTATTATCGTCATTCGAAAACGCTAAGGCCTTCAGATATAAATAGGTTTTTTTGTTTTCAATAATGTCACCACCAACCTGTTTTCCAAATGTTTCTGGGTTGCCAAAAGCATCTAAGTAATCATCTTGTAACTGGAAAGCAATTCCTAGATTTCTACCAAACTCGTAAATATTATTTTGATCGGTCTCCGATGCATTAGCAACAATAGCGCCCATTTTCATTGCTGCGCCTACCAAAACAGCGGTTTTATATTCAATCATTTTTAGATATTCAGGAATCGTTACATCGTTTCTGGTTTCAAAATCAACATCATATTGCTGACCCTCACAAACTTCTATAGCCGTTTTACTAAACAGTTTTGCTAAAGATTGAAAAGTACTCGCCTCGTAGTTTTCAAATAACTGGTAGGCCATAATCAACATAGCATCACCAGAGAGAATCCCGGTATTAACGTCCCATTTTTCATGCACAGTTTCCTTACCTCTACGCAAAGGCGCATCATCCATAATATCGTCATGAACAAGTGAGAAGTTATGAAAAACCTCAATGCTTAATGCAGCATCCAAAGCCTTGTTATAATCACTATTAAAAATTTCGGTAGTCATTAAAGTTAAAACCGGGCGTAACCGTTTGCCTCCCAAGCCCAAAATATATTGAATAGGTTCGTAAAGGTTTTTAGGTTCTTTTAATGTTGAATATTGTTCTAAATAAGCAACAAACTCTTTTTGATATTTTTCTATTGAAAGCATAAGGCAAAAATAAAGTAATTCGTCACATTAAAAAGTTTAATCCAAGTGATATGTTAAATTATTACTAAAACCTAGGAAACTTTTTTGGTTTTTAAAGTTTCCACCTCTATATTTGCACCCGATTATGAGAGACAAAATATTATTAAGTGCTACAGATTTATTCTTAAACTATGGTTTTAAGAGTGTTACTATGGACGATATTGCCAACGCTTTAGGAATTTCCAAAAAAACCATTTACCTGCACTTCGACAATAAAACCAAGCTAGTCAATGCCTCCACCATGCATTTGTTTGAATTTATAGCAAAAGGCATAGACCAAATTTGTTCTTTAGAAAAAAACCCTATTGAAGAAATTTTCAACATCAAGCAATTCGTTATGGAGCATTTAAAAGATGAAAAGTCCTCACCTCAATACCAATTACAAAAATATTACCCAAGCATATTTAATACTTTAAAAAGTAAGCAGTTTGAGGTCATGCAAACATGTGTTATAGATAACCTTAATCGCGGTATTAATCTGGGGCTTTATAGAAAATCAATCCATGTTGAATTTATTTCAAGAATTTATTTCTCCCTCATGCTAGCCATTAAAGACAAAGAATTATTTCCTAATAACGAATTCTCCATGCCCATGCTTATGGAAAACTATTTAGAATACCATTTACGTGGCATATGCACACCAAAAGGTCTAGAATCTTTAAACAAATTTATAACATCAAATCAATCATAAAATGAAGAACAAACTAATTTTTATATTTAGTTTATTATGCTCTATCACTATGTTTTCTCAAGAAAGCACTAAAAGCTTCTCTTTACAGGAAGCCATAGATTTTGCACTAGAAAATAACAGAACTGCAAAAAACGCTGCACGCGATATTAAAGCGGCCGAAAAGCAAAAGTGGGAAACCATAGCAACTGGTTTGCCTCAAATAAGTGCTAGCATAGATTATCAAAACTTCTTAAAACAACAGGTTTCTGTTATCCCTGCCGAATTTTTTGGTGGTAATCCAGGTGAATTTGCAGAGGTTGTATTTGGTACAAAACAAAGTGTCAACGCTTTTGCAAAACTGGATCAGAAAATTTTTGATGGTTCGTATTTGGTTGGTCTTCAATCTGCCAAGGTCTTTTTAGAAATCTCGAAAAACGCTAAAGAAAAAACCGATTTAGAAGTTAGAAAAGCGGTTATTAATGCTTACGGAAATGTTTTATTAGCCGAAGAAAGTGTAAAAATTCTAGAGCGCAATATTGAAGTTTTAAAGAAAAACCTCAACGAAACCACTAAAATATATGAAAATGGTTTAGGTGATGAAGAAAGTGTAGAACAATTGCAAATTACCCTATCTGGTGTAGAAAGTAATTTAAATAATACGTCGCGCTTAAAAACCTTAGCTTACCAAATGCTTAATATCACTATAGGTACCGAGATTGACTCTAAAACCATATTAACCGATAACCTGGAAAACCTAACAGCTCAAAATATTGTTTTAGGCTTGATAGATACCCCAGAAAACATAGAAAACAATATTGATTTTAAAATTGCAGAAAACGATAAAGTTTCAAAAGAGCTGCTTTTAAAATTAGAAAAAAGCAAAGCCTTGCCTACTTTAAATGCTTTTGTTAATGCCGGTTATTCTACTTTCAGTAATGATTTTGTTTTTACAAATAGTAATCAAAAATGGTTTGGCTCCTCATTATTGGGTGTTAGTATGAATATCCCTATTTTTAGTTCTGGCGGGAGAGGCGCTTCAACCCAAAGAGCAAGAATTAATCTTGAAAAGGCAAAAGAAGACTTAACAGAAACCCAGCAAAAATTAAAGCTTCAAATAGCATCTGCAAAAAGTGATTATCAATTTGCTATTGAAGATTACGATAATAAAAAGCAAAATTTAAATCTGGCCGAACGTATTGAGCAAAAAAATCAGACCAAATTTTATGAAGGGATTGCCACAAGTTTCGAGCTAAGACAAGCCCAAACACAACTATACAGTTCTCAACAAGAATTTTTGCAAGCCATGCTTGATGTTATAAATAAAAAGGCTGAATTAGAAACCGTATTAAACACTATAAACAAATAATCAATCAATACAATGAAAAGAATATATTCACTAGTAATCGTAACGCTTGTTTTAGCATCTTGTGGAGGCGATAAAAAAATGTCTGTTGAAGACATTATAGCCTCTGGTAATTTAGAACAAATAAGAAAAAAGAAAACGGAACTGGATGCTTCTGCTCAAGAAATTTCTTCTCAGTTAAAGCAATTGGAATTAGAAATTAAAAAACTAGATCCACAGGAACGCATTCCTTTAATTACAACATTTGCTGCTAAAGAAGCTGTTTTCAATCACTTTGTAGAACTGCAAGGAAGTGTAGACACCAAGAAAAACCTTGTCATTTATCCTGAGTATCCAGGAACTTTAACACGTGTTTATGTTAAAGAAGGACAGAAAGTATCTAAAGGACAAATACTTGCTAAAATTGATGATGGTGGTTTAAGTCAGCAAGTAGCGCAACTAGAGATTCAGGCCGAATTAGCTAAAACCACTTTCGAACGTCAAGAACGTTTATGGAATCAAAAAATAGGTAGTGAAATTCAGTATTTACAAGCGAAATCTACATATGAGGCACAGCAAAGAGCCGTAAACCAATTAAAACAACAAGTAGGCAAAACGGTGGTTCGCGCTCCTTTTTCTGGTACTATCGATGATGTTATCACAGAGCAAGGTAGCGTTGTTGCCTCAGGACAATCTCAGCTTTTTAGAATTGTAAACCTTCAGGATATGTATATTGAAACAGATGTACCAGAACGTTACATCTCTAATATTACTCCTGGTAAGAATGTAGAAGTAGAATTTCCAATATTAGGAAAAAAGATGGATGCAAAAATTCGTCAGGCAGGAAATTTTATAAACCCAGCAAACCGAACTTTTAAAATTGAAGTGGCCGTTCCTAATAAAGATAGATCTATAAAACCAAACTTAACGGCAAAACTTAAAATTAACGATTACCAAAATGGGAAAGCCATATTAATACCTCAAAGTATTATTTCTGAAAATGCAGAAGGTCAGCAATATGTATACACAGTTACAGATAAGGTTGAAAACAAAGCGAAAGCGAAACGTGTTATTATAGAAACGGGGAAAACACAAGGTGATTATATTGAAGTACTTTCTGGTCTGGAAAATGGAAATGAGATTATTGATGAAGGCGCCAGAAGTGTAAAAGATGGACAAGATATAAAAATACTTGTTGTAGAATAGACTTGTCATTCCTGCGCAGGCAGGAATCCACTTTATTAAAATTCAGTTTCAAAATATAAGATTCCTGCCTTCGCAGGAATGACAAAATAAAAGCTAATGAGTAAAAACAAAAAACAAAAGAAAGTAGATAAAGAGTTTGGTTTATCGTCATGGGCAATAAATAATAAAACAACCATGTATGTTTTAATTGCCTTGATCTTATTTCTTGGTGCTGGTGCCTATTTTAGTATGCCCAGAGAGAATTTCCCCGAAATTAAAGAAACCAAAATCTATATTAGCTCTGTGTATCCTGGGAACACAGCCGAGGATATTGAAAAACTAATAACCGACCCCATTGAGGACAAGCTAAAAACGGTTAGTAATGTTGTTGAAGTTACATCGACATCTCAAGAAGACTACTCTATTATTATTGTAGAATTTGACGAGAAAATTTCTGTAGAAGCAGCAAAGCAAAGGGTAAAAGACGAAGTAGACACGGAAACTTCTGGTGAAGATTGGCCAACATTTAATGGTGCTAAAGTAGAGCCTAATGTATTCGATTTAAGCATGTCTGAGGAAATTCCAATCCTTAATATTAATATTTCCGGAGATTACCCTGTTGATAAGCTAAAGGAATATGGAGAGTATTTAGAAGATGAAATTGAAAGTCTTTTAGAGATAAAGCAAGTTGATATTCGTGGTGCCCAGGAAAAAGAGGTAGAAGTTGCTGTAGACATCTATAAAATGATGGCAGCTCAGGTGAGTTTTCAAGACATTATCAATACGATAAGCAATGAAAACATGACCATGTCTGCAGGTAATTTAATTACTAGCGGGCAGCGACGTACTATTAGAATTATTGGTGAAATTGAAGACCCTGAAGAATTAGAAAGTTTTGTAGTAAAATCTGAAAACAACAATTCTATCTATTTAAAAGATATTGCCAAAATTACTTTTAAAGATGAGGATAAAACAACCTATGCTAGAGAGTTTGGCGCCCCCGTTGTGATGCTCGATGTTAAAAAACGTGCTGGTGAAAATATGGTGGCTGCTGCAGAACAGATAGACGCTATTGTTAAAGACGCTACTGCCAATGTATTCCCTCCAGACTTAACAGTTACCATAGCTAACGACCAATCTTCAAAAACGATTGGTCAGGTTGACGATTTGGTAAACAACATCATATTTGGTATCATTCTCGTAGTGACTGTTTTGATGTTCTTTTTAGGGTTTAAAAATGCCTTGTTTGTTGGTTTTGCTATCCCAATGTCCATGTTTATGTCACTTATGATTTTAGACATGGCTGGTTTCACCATGAACACCATGATCCTTTTCGGACTTATTATGGGGCTAGGTATGTTGGTTGATAATGGAATTGTACTGGTGGAAAATGTGTATCGCTTGATGAATGAAGAAGGCTTGAACAGAATCCAGGCTGCAAAAAAAGGAATCGGTGAAATTGCTTTCCCAATTATTATATCAACAGCAACAACAGTCGCCGCATTTATACCATTAGGCTTATGGCCTGGTGTTATGGGACAATTTATGATATATTTCCCTAAAACTCTCGGAGTTGTTCTAGGTTCTTCATTATTCGTTGCCATATTCTTTAACTCAGTTATGGTATCCCAATTTATGACGACCGAGGATAAAGAGATGCCTTTAAAAAACATCATCAAAATTTCTGCAATAGTTGGAGGCATTGGTCTGCTCATTATGTTAGTTGGAGGCAGCTATAGAGGTTTGGGTACCCTAATGATCTTAACTGTTATTTTGCTTTGGATCTATCGTTTATTCCTTAGAAGTTGGGCCAATGGATTTCAAAATAACATATTACCTAAATGGGAACGCTTTTATGAAAAAACCCTTCGTGCTTCATTAAGCGGAAGAAAACCAGCTGTTATAGCTATTGGCACATTTGTTTTGCTTATTGTCGCCTTTATGGGCTTTGGAGCCTCTGTTGGAAGCCAGCGTACAAAAGTTGAGTTTTTCCCAGACAATACGCCAAACCAGATTATTGTTTATATAGAATATCCTGAAGGTACAGATATTAAAAAAACCAATGCCATTACAAAAGATATTGAAGAACGTGTTTATAAAATTATAAACGAAGAAACCTATATGCATAGTGATTTCAATTTCTTGACCGAAAGTGCCGTATCTCAAGTAGGTGAGGGTGCTGGAAACCCTCAAACAGATGGTGGTTCTCAAGCAGAAATGCCACATCGTGGTAAGATAACGGCAACCATGCGTGAATACAAGTTTAGAGATGGTGCCGACAGTAATATCCTTCTTAAAAAAGTCCAAGAGGCTTTAAAAGACATCTACCCAGGTGTTGCTATTTCGGTTGAAAAAGATGCTGTTGGCCCTCCAGCAGGTTATCCTATAAATCTTGAATTGGAAGGAAACGATTATGCCGAACTTATTGCCACGGCAGAAAAAATGCGTGACTTCATCAATTCAAAAAATATCCAGGGTATTGACGAATTAAAAATTGATGTTAATAGGTCTAAACCATCCATGCAAGTTCAAGTAGACAGAAAAAAAGCTGGAGAACTGGGCGTAACTTCTGGTCAGGTAGGACAACAACTGCGTAATGCTATCTTTGGAGCCAAAGCGGGCATCTATAAAGAAGACGGTGAAGACTACGACATTTATGTGCGTTTTAATGAAGAAAACAGGTATAATACAAGTGCTATTTTCAATCAGAAAATCACGTTTAGAGACCCTTCCAATGGACAAATAAAAGAAATACCTGTTTCGGCTGTTGCCAAACAAAGTAATACCTCTGGCTTTAGCGCTATAAAACATAGAGATGTTAGACGTGTGGTAACTTTATACTCTGCTTTAGCACCAGGATTTACCGATGCTGGCGCCATTGTTTCGCAAATTCAAAATGAAATGCAGGGTTTCACAGAACAACCAGCTTCAGTAAAAGTTGATTACACAGGACAAATAGAGGAACAAAACAAACAGATGGCATTTTTAATGGGTGCCTTCTTTACTGGTTTAGGCTTAATTTTCTTTATTCTAATTTTCCAATTTAATTCTGTTTCTAAACCAGGTATCATTATGCTGGCCATCTTCCTGAGTTTAATAGGTGTATTTGGTGGTATTGTTATTACTGGTAGTGCCTTTGTAATTATGATGACCATGATGGGTATCATTTCCCTTGCGGGTATTGTAGTAAACAATGGTGTGGTACTTTTAGATTACACCCAGCTTTTAATTGACAGAAAGAAAGTAGAATACGATTTGGAAGATGATCAATATCTGGAAACCCCAGATTTATTAGAAGCTATTATTAAAGGCGGAAAAGCACGTTTACGTCCAGTGTTATTAACGGCCATCACAACGATTTTAGGCTTAATTCCTCTGGCAACAGGGTTAAACATCAATTTCTTTACCTTGTTTAGCGAATTCAATCCACATATTTATATAGGTGGCGATAATGTGATTTTCTGGGGGCCACTTGCCTGGACTGTTATTTATGGACTATTCATTGCTACGTTCTTAACATTAATCGTAGTACCTATACTGTTTTATTTAGTGACTAAATTCAAAATGTGGCTGTACAGTAACAGAGCAGCCAAGTATTCTAAAAATGAATTAGAAGAAGCAAAAGCTTTAAATATGGGTAAACAATTAAATTAATGCCATAGTTTCTAATTCAACACATACAACTTGAAATACAGTTGTTACAATAATCCTTTAACCCTATATAAAGGATTGATTGATAGCAGAAAAGCCTCAACATAATGTTGGGGCTTTTCAAATATTACTCTAAATTTTATCCTAACATACTTACTTCAACTTAAAACTAAGTCTGGCAAAAAGGAAACGCCCACCAATACCAAATTGCTGTGCCCGTCTGGACCAGTCAAAACGTCCGCCACTTCTGTTAGTACCACCATCAGATAATACTTCGGCTGCTCTATCTGGATAAATATCTAACAAATTATTGGCTCCTACTGTTAATGTCAAACTTTCTGAAGCTTTATATCCCAAAGACAAATCGGTCACTAGCTTTGTTCCAAAAACTTGCTGTCTATCCACATTAGTTGTTGCTTCTGTCACTTCTCCGAAATACACGTTTCTTAAAAACACATTAAATTTTCCCGAAGTCAAATTATTGGTCAAATTCAGTTTTGTTCTAGGCACGGCTTCTTCTAAATAAACACGACTGTCTTCAGGGAAATATGTATCTACTAAACCAGCATCTTCTAAAATTTGGGAAGCCTTTATAGCACCCACCTTTTTTGTTTTAGAAAAAGTTCCTGATAAGTCTGATTTTAATTTCATATGAGTTCCCAAATTAGCTTTATGGGTAATCACTATGTCTAATCCTTTAGATTCTGTATCAATAGCATTTGCAAAAAATGAAGCTGCAGAAGCATTAGCCTGCGCTAATTCTGCTGCTATGCCAGCTCCGCTAAATTGTCCCGTATATACCACACGATCGTCAATGGCAACAAAATAACCATCAACCGTCACGCTCATATTAGCATCTGGTAATTTAGCTGTTAGTCCTAAACTAATACTTTTAGAAGTTTCTTCTTTTAGCTCTGGTATTCCTAATATTTTTGCAACCCTACTATCATTAGCAAAAGTTCCAACTTCTACTGGATTTCCATTTTGATCAAATATGGTTGATGTAGAATTAAAATTCAACTGGTGTAATGAAGGCGCTCTAAAACCTGTATTTAAGGCCGCTCTAACATTAACATTTTCACTGGCTTTTAACCGTGTTGCCAACTTAAAGTTAATCGTTGATCCAAAATCTGAATAATTCTCAAAACGCGTAGCAAAACTAGCTAAAAAGGTTTCAGAAAAATCGGCTTCTAAATCAAAATATCCTGCAATACTGCTACGTCCTCTAGACAATTCGTTATTAGGACTAAACCCAGGGAAAACTTGAGAGCCTCCAGGTCTAGAATTACCAAAAAAGTCCTGAGCAGCCACTTGATCAGCTAAAGTTATAACCTGACCTTCTGCCGTATATCTTGAGTACGACGCTTCTTCTCCTGCTTCAATTTCATAATTCTCTAACCTATATTCTGCACCAAACGCCACATTAAGCCCATTAAGGATATCATCATAAAATTGATTGATATCTAAATTAACCGTATTCTGCATAAAATTAAACCCACCAGCATCAAATGTGGTTGGCGAGGCATTTTGAAAAGACGCATTAAAGGTATTTCCTATAGTATATAAAAAGGCATTCTTTCCCCAAGTATTACTTAAATCGACATTCCAATCGTTTATTTTCCCTTTAATTCCAACTGCAAAGGATTTATCGGTTATGGTCGAATTAATCTCTGGTAAAAAGCCATTGAAATAGGCTGGCGTATAAGTCCTACTTTGATTTGGCAGTCTGTAAAACCCCGCAGAATTCCCTTTTCTGGAACTAGCTCCTGCAAATGAATAAAGTTCGGTACCATTATCATCCAATGGTAACGATAAATTAGCAAAAAATCGCCCCCCTCTTACTTCCGATTGACCAACACGCATGTTAAAATCGCTTCTAACAAGTCCTCTTGCTGCCAACTCGGCCTCTGTATTATCTGCTGATAAAATAGCTTGTAATTCCGCTTGGGTCGTAGCGCCTCCTAAATTAATCCCTGCAGCATTGGCATATTGTATAACGTCTGTTACATCGTCACCATCTAATAAGTCCGATAAATTGTAACCATCATTTCTAGCAAATCTTTCAACGGTATTATAAAGGTTAAAAACATTGCCTTCCCATTCTTTCATTCGACCATAATCTTCTCTAAAATCGAAATCTCCCGTAAAATTGATAAATCCACCGTGCTCTCCTAAGGGCAAACCATAATTAGCACTAATATTAACGGTCTCTCCATCTACTCCGCCTGTTTGGTTGTTAGCATTTTTTGTAAAATTGGCTCCGGTTGTAACATTTAATGTCAGTTCATTTACATTATTATTTAGTACGATGTTAATAACTCCAGCAATGGCATCCGATCCATATTGGGCAGCTGCTCCATCACGCAAAACCTCTAATCGTTGAATAGCTCCAGATGGAATGGCATTTAAATCGGTCCCTACACTTCCACGACCAAACGTTCCATTAACATTAACTAAAGATGAATTGTGTCTTCGTTTTCCATTTATTAAAACAAGTACCTGGTCGGGCCCTAAGCCTCTTAATGATGCTGGGTCTATATGATCCGTTCCGTCAGAAATTGTTTGTGTATTCGAAGTGAATGAAGGCGCCACAAAATTCAAAATTTGATTTAAATTAACTTGTGGTGCTTGCGATGTTAGCTCAGAAATATCAATAACATCAACTGGAACAGGCGTATCGACTGCTGTTCGACTTGGGTTTCTAGACCCAATCAAAATGACTTCATCTAAAGCGACACCTTCCTCTAGTGTGATATTAATTTTTTGAGAAGAAGACACATTAACTTCCTGGGTGTCAAATCCTACCGAAGACACAACCAGAATCACAGGGAAACCGTCTACGTTTAAAGTAAAGTTTCCATCAAAGTCTGAAATGGTACCTGTGGTAGTTCCTTTAATAACAATATTTGCTCCTGCTAAAGGCAAATTTGTAGCTCCGTCTATTACTGTACCTGAAACCTGCTGCGATAAAGCGAAAGCAGGCAAAAATAATAACAGAATTAGGAACATTTTAAATTGTAAAAGTTTGCTCATAATATTTTTCATTTGAATTAGTTCCTCTAAATATGCAAAAAAAATATGAATAAACATAAGTATTAGACTACAAAAATTACAATTTAACAAAAAAAGACGCTCAATATTAAGAATATAACAAAGTGGTTTTTATTTAAATCTTTGTAAAAAACGTTATACTACAAAGTAATATCTTCATAAATTTGCAATCTGTTTAATGCATCGAACCGCTATCTAATTTACTTGAAGTAGTAAGGGTGCACATCAATTTTTAACTATGTATAGAAGTCATAATTGTGGCGAATTAAACGCTGCAAATATAAATGAAGACGTAACCCTTGCAGGCTGGGTTCAAAAATCTCGTGATAAAGGATTTATTGTTTGGATAGATTTACGAGACCGCTATGGAATCACGCAATTGGTTTTTGATGAAGAACGTACTTCAAAAGCCATGATGCAACAAGCACAAAACCTTGGTCGCGAATTTGTCATTCAAGTAAAAGGAACCGTTATTGAACGTGCTTCAAAAAACCCGAATATACCAACTGGAGATATTGAAATACTAGTTTCAGAATTAAATGTATTAAACGAAGCATTACTTCCTCCTTTCACCATAGAAGATAACACAGATGGCGGCGAAGATTTACGTATGAAATACCGCTACTTGGATATACGCAGAAACCCTGTAAAAAATAGTTTAATTTTTAGACATAAAGTCACTCAAGAAGTTAGAAACTATTTATCTAAGGAAGGTTTTATTGAGGTTGAAACGCCTTATTTAATTAAATCGACTCCTGAAGGGGCTCGTGATTTTGTCGTGCCATCGCGTATGAACGAAGGGCAGTTTTATGCCTTACCACAATCTCCCCAAACTTTTAAGCAATTGCTTATGGTAGGTGGTATGGATAAGTACTTTCAGATTGTAAAATGCTTTAGGGATGAAGATTTACGGGCAGACAGACAACCAGAGTTCACTCAGATAGATTGTGAAATGGCATTTATTGAGCAAGAAGATATTTTAAATGCTTTTGAAGGATTAACACGCCATCTATTAAAAGAAGTGAATGGCGTTGACATAGAAAAATTCCCAAGAATACTTTATGATGATGCCATGCGTTTGTACGGTAACGACAAACCCGATATACGTTTTGGGATGGAGTTTGGTGAGTTAAACGAAGTCGCTCAACACAAAGAGTTTAATGTATTTAATTCGGCAGAATTAGTGGTTGGTATTGCTGTTCCTGGAGGCAATATTTACACCAGAAAAGATATAGACAAATTAATTGATTGGGTAAAACGTCCGCAAATTGGTGCTTTGGGAATGGTTTATTGCCGTTGTAATGACGATGGTACTTTTAAATCGTCGGTCGATAAGTTTTATGATCAAGACGATTTAGCCAAATGGGCAGAAGCCACCAATGCAAAAGCTGGCGACTTAATTTGTGTGCTATCTGGTAATAAAAATAAAGTACGTACTCAATTAAGTGCCTTACGTATGGAATTGGCAGAACGCTTAGGCTTGCGCAAACCAAACGAGTTTGCCCCGCTTTGGGTTATGGACTTCCCTTTATTGGAATGGGATGAAGAAACAGAACGCTATCATGCCATGCACCATCCGTTTACGTCACCAAAACCAGGACAAATTGATTTGCTAAAAACAGATCCTGGTGCCGTAAAAGCCAATGCTTATGATCTTGTATTGAACGGAAACGAAATAGGAGGAGGCTCTATTAGAATTCATGATAAAGAAACACAATCTTTAATGTTCGATTATTTAGGGTTTACCCCAGAGGAAGCCAAAGCGCAATTCGGATTTTTAATGGATGCCTTTCAATATGGTGCACCACCACATGGGGGATTAGCTTTTGGACTGGATAGATTGGTAGCTATTTTAGGCGGACAAGAAACTATTAGAGATTTTATTGCATTCCCTAAAAATAATTCGGGGCGTGATGTGATGATAGATGCGCCTGCTCCCATAGATGATGAACAATTAACAGAACTAAGCTTAAAACTTAATTTGAAATCATAAAATTTTAATCCTGCTCTATGCAGGATTTTTTATTAATTTTATAAAATGCCTCTAAGCAGTAAAAGTCTTTTACGCAAATTTTTGATTTGGAAATACAAACATATTTCTGAGCTTCAATTTATCTATATCCTGAGTATCCTAGTTGGTTTTTTAGCAGGAATGGGGACCATGCTCCTCAAAAACTTAACGCATTATATTCGGTTACTTTTTAAACTAGACTTTTTTAACAACTACCAAAACTCGCTTTACTTTATATTTCCGATTATGGGCCTTTTGCTGGTTTATATTATAAAACAAACCTGGTTGAAAAAACATATAGGCCATGGTATTTCCTCGACTTTGCATGCTATTTCAAAACTAAATGGAATTATCCCAAGATATAATATTTATGCCGCATTAATAACCGCACCTTTAACTGCTGGTTTTGGTGGATCGGTTGGGTTACAAGGTCCCGCTGTAAGCGTTGGGTCTGCTTTAGGTTCCAATGCCGCACGCTTATTCCATATGAATACAAAAACAAGGATGCTTTTAATTGGCTGTGCTGCAGCTGGTGCCATGGCATCCATGTTTAAAGCGCCTATCGCAGCTATTATTTTTGCTGTCGAAATATTTAGCTTGGACATTGCTTTTACCTCACTAGTCCCACTATTATTAGCTTCTGTTTCTGCTGTGGTAACTTCTTATATGTTTTTAGGTACCGATGTTTTATTACGATTTGAATTAACCGATAAATTTGAAGTTAACGATATCTTATTCTATATCCTATTAGGTCTTGTAACTGGTATCGCATCGGTTTATTTTTCTAAAGTCTTTTTTGGAATTACCAATTTCTTTAAGCAATTTGAAAGCCGTGCCAAACGTTTATTAATTGGGGGTGTCGCTATAGGTTCTATGCTGTATTTTATTCCGCCGCTTTACGGTGAGGGTTATGGTATTATGAATAACCTTTTAAAAGGCGATCACTTATCTGCCATTGGTACAACTCCTTTTAATTTAGATTTATCTAATATCTGGATCATTATCGCATTATTACTTGGCATCGCCATATTTAAAGCCATAGCAATGACGACTACCTTTGGTGCCGGGGGTGTAGGTGGTGTCTTTATCCCAACGCTTGTTATGGGTAGTGCACTAGGTAATGCCTTTGCAAAAATCATCAATAATATTGGTTTAGACTTTCAAGTATCCGAATCAAATTTTACTTTGATTGGTATGACAGGGTTAATGGCTGGTGTACTACATGCACCTCTTACAGCCATTTTCCTTATTGCTGAAATCACTGGTGGATATGAGTTGTTCGTACCATTAATGATTGTATCAACCATTTCGTTTGCTATGACTAAATATTATGTTTCTCATTCCATTTACACGCTCAAACTGGCAGAACGTGGTGAGTTGATGACACACGATAAAGATCAAAATGTATTAATGGTCTTAGATATTGATAAGGTTATAGAAACGAATTTCATTATTTTAAAACCAGACATGAAACTTGGAGATATACTAAAAAAGGCTGTTGCAAAATCTTCACGAAATCATTTTCCTGTAGTTAATGATGATCATGAGTTTTTGGGTGTTATCCGTTTAGATGATGTAAGGCATATTATGTTTAACTCCCAACTTTACGACAAGGTTGATGCCTCAAATTTAATGCATGCCGATGCCGATATTATTGTTTATGAAGAAAACTCTATGAACGATATTATGGATAAGTTTAAAAGCAGTGGTGCCTGGAATTTACCTGTTGTTAAACATGGTAAGTATTATGGGTATATCTCAAAATCTAAATTATTAACGGCTTACAGACAACAATTAATTAATTTTACAAAATGAAACTGAAAAGTCATCCTAAATTAACTTGTCAGGTTGGGCTTGTCGAAACCGATATTGATTATCAAACGGATAAATTATTTCGACAAAGCTTGTGCTGAGCGAAGTCGAAGTACTCAATATGACATGCATTTTACTTTTCAGACTTTTAATAATTTTACTCATAACTCATGAAATATATTATTCTTTTTTTGTTTCTAGCTGCTACAGGTAGCATTGTAGCTGGCTATTTCTTGGAAAATGAATGGTCTCAAAAACTCATTGGTTTTGGTGTTGCTGGCTTATTTCTTGTGGTTTTTCCTTTGTTTTCCTATTACCGCTGGAAAGACAAAGACGTTAAAGATTATATACTTACTAAAGAGAATCTGGACAAAATGCGCGAGAATGAGCGTAAAAAAAGGCACTGATTAAGAGGTCAATGTCATGCAACACACATATGAGACATCTCATTATGGTTATTTGATTCTTCTAACGTCGAAATGATTCAGAACGTAGTTAACCCTTTAATTTATTAGGAATAACCATTAATTCAAATTTCGTTTTTCAATAAAAAACCGCTTCATGAGCTCGGAAGCCTCATTAGCCATGACACCGCCTTTTATAGTTGTTTTAGGGTGTAGTTTTGTATTTAAGCCAATACAACCACGTTCTTCATCCCTAGCCCCATAAACAATATGGGAAATCTGACTCCAATATAAAGCCCCAGCGCACATTTGGCAAGGTTCCAAAGTAACATAAAGCGTACATTTTTTTAGATACTTGCCTCCTAAAAAATTAGCCGCTGCTGTAATGGCTTGCATCTCTGCATGCGCCGTAACATCAATTAATGTTTCAGTTAAATTATGTCCTCTAGCTATTATTTTGTTGTCTACAACAATAACAGCACCTACAGGAATTTCTCCTTTTTCATAAGCTGCTTCAGCTTCCTGAAGTGCTTTTTTCATAAAATAGGCATCATCAAAAGGTTCTATCATAAAAGCAAAAATACAATTTCAAATAGTACATTTGTAATCGCATGCAAAAATTATTAGACCACATTAACACACCAAAAGAGCTTCGTCTTTTAGATCAAAAAGACTTACCTCAACTTGCCAAAGAATTGCGCGAATTTATAATTAATATCGTTGCCACCAAAGAAGGACATTTAGGAGCTAGTTTAGGTGTAGTGGAATTAACCATTGCATTACACTATATTTTTAACACACCCGAAGATCAGCTTATTTGGGATGTAGGCCATCAGGCTTATGGTCATAAAATACTAACTGGCAGAAAAGATAGTTTCCATACCAACAGACAAGTTGGTGGATTAAGTGGTTTCCCAAAACGAGCAGAAAGTAACTATGATGCTTTTGGTGTGGGGCATTCCTCTACATCCATTTCCGCAGCACTTGGTATGGCTATTGCTTCGCGGTTAAAGGGAGATACCAAAAAACAACATATTGCCATTATTGGAGATGCTTCCATTGCCAGCGGGATGGCTTTTGAAGGTTTAAACCACGCTGGTGTTACGAACGCCAATTTACTGGTTATTCTAAATGACAATGCTATTGGAATTGATCCCAGTGTTGGTGCATTAAAACAGTATTTAACAAATGTTAAAAAAGAAACTCAAAAACAAGACAATATTTTTGAAGCTTTAAATTTTGACTACTCGGGGCCTATAGATGGCCATGATATAAACGCTATTATTTCGGAATTAGAACGTTTAAAAACCATAAGCGGTCCTAAATTTTTACATGTTATCACGACCAAGGGGAAAGGATTAAAACAGGCTGAAGAAGATCAGGTTAAATACCATGCACCAGGGAAATTCAATGCACAAACTGGTGATTTAATTGCAAGAACTGAAACCAATCAGCCCCCAAAATATCAAGATGTATTTGGACATACCATTGTAGAATTAGCAAAACAAAACGAAAATATTGTTGGGATTACGCCCGCCATGCCAACGGGTAGCTCATTAAAATACATGATGGATGAAATTCCCGAACGTGCTTTCGATGTAGGTATTGCAGAACAACACGCCGTGACATTAGCTGCTGGAATGACTACACAAGGTTTAATACCCTTTTGTAATATTTACTCCACTTTTTTACAACGGGCTTACGATCAAGTGATACACGATGTGGCACTTCAAAAACTCCCCGTTATTTTTTGTTTGGATCGTGCGGGATTGGTTGGACAAGATGGTGCTACGCATCATGGTGTTTATGATCTGTCGTATTTAAGATGCATTCCTAATCTTATTATTTTTGCCCCTAGAAATGAAATCGAGCTACGTAATATCATGTACACAGTGCAATTAGGCCTAAAACATCCTATAGCCATTCGTTACCCTCGCGGACGCGGCGTTACTATAGATTGGAAACAGCCATTTTCTAAGATAGAAATGGGTACAGGCATTCAATTAAAAAAGGGGAATCGATTAGCTGTTTTAAGCATAGGAGCCATCGCTAAAAATGTCGCTAAAGCCATTAAAAACTGTCAAACACCTCAAAGTATAGCACATTACGACATGCGTTTTGTAAAACCTTTAGATGAGTCACTTTTACATGCTATTTTTAAACCACACGAAACCATTATTACTGTTGAAGACAATGCTGTAAAAGGTGGCTTTGGTAGTGCTATTTTAGAATTTGCTTCTGAAAACAATTATAAAAATACAATACATGTATTAGGTGTTCCTGATCATTTTCTTGAACACGGGAGTGTTAACACATTACACCAGTCTATTGGATTGGATGCTGACAGTTTAACGCTCTATTTTAATAAGACATTACTATGATTGCACACTGTCATTCCTACGAAGGCAGGAATCCATTTGAATGTTAGGAGTACTAATAGGTTTTATCCTTATTCAAGAATGTAGCTTAAAATCATTTGCTACATAAACGAAAAAGGTTTAATGTTTTATCGATTTAATGTAGAGATCCTATGACAGGGCACTTGTTGTCAGGTAATCAGGCATTTTATAAACTAGTGGATTCCTGCCTTTATTTCGACTGTGCTCAATATAAACTCTGGAATGACAACCTGAGCAGATAAGCATGTACTAGGTATAACACGAAAGAATTCCTTAAAACGAACCACCTCTAAGGCAGGGACGTAGAAGCAAGTTTCCGCTTTAGCTTATCTTAAGTACTTCGGCTGCGCTCAGCATAAACTCAAAGACAAAAGATTCAGCATAGGTTTCGTTTGTTTTACACCCAATTCAAATTGAGCACAAAGTTTTATAACCCTAAGTTGACAAATCGAAATCCAGTTAATTCACATGAAACTTCCAGACTTGTCCAATAGTTTTTGCTCCTGAATTATCTGATGTATTTATTTTCCAGTAGTATGTTTTTCCTGAAGTAACATTAACATCTGAAGTTTCGGAAGACAAATCACTTGCCAATAACGGTGGATTTTCTTCTTCACCAAAATACAGCTCATAGGTTAATACATCATCTGTGTTTGTATCTGCCCCCGTCCAATTTAAGCTAACTATACCAGCATCTACATGACCATCATCATTCGGACCCACCAATGCTGCAGTGAACGGCGCATAGTTAGAGATCCCAACGCCTTCTGTATAAAATGCTTGAGTTCCTGTAGGCTGTCCTTCGTTACCCTCACTATCTACTGCAATCACCCTCCAATAGAATGCTGCTGCCTTTTGTAATGTTATGGTCACGCTGGTTGAATTCACGGTACGCTGTTCTACAACATCTGTTAAAGCCCTATCCTTTGCGACAGTCAATTTATAACTAACTGGATCATCATCAGGGTCTGTAGCTGCATTCCAATTGAACGCAATGGTATTATCAATACATAGTAAATCTACCGATGGGTAAACCAATTGAGCTGTTGTGGGCGCCGAATTGGGAGGTGGGCCATCACTTCCTCCGCATGCAAAAACAAAAAACATGATTGCAAAAATGGTATAACCCTTAATTATCTTTTTCATAGTCATTTTTCTATTTAATAATCTTAAAAGCCACTGGTTTTTCAATATTCAATCTCACAAAATAAATGCCTTTGTTCAAATTTTGAAAAGGTATTTGTATAAAATTGGAATCGCCTTTATTTATCATAGCACTAAAAAGCAACTGTCCGTCAATATTATAAACCTGTACTGGGATTTGTTGCTCTTTAATAGCTGGTAATGTTATCTTTAAATTTTCAATAACGGGATTGGGGCTTGCTATAAATTTGCTAGAATTATTTACATGATCAATGACCTCACTAACAATACCTTCACAAGCCTTGGAAGACGATATCTCTAAAAGCCCAGACCCTGATGTTTCTACCTCAAAAGCAATTTCACTGGTGGTTCTTATAGTATTTCCATTAAAAGCCACGGTAAATGGCGGGGTTCCTTTATTTATGGTCACTGATGTTATATTGGAATTGTTTTTAGCATGCTTTTCAAAAACAGCTCCTAAGGCCTCAGCAGGTGCTACACTAACTTCAAAACACTGTTCAAATGATCTGCCATTTACATTGACACACAAAGTATAATCCCCTACGGCTATATCTTCAAAAATATGAGTGGTTTCAAGTTCTTGGTTTAGATTCAAACCATTACCTGTCAATGTTACTGTATAAGTCACATAGGTTTGAGCCACAGCAACCACAATCCTTCCATTGTTTAACCCCTGGCATGTTTCGGATATTATTTCCAGATTTATATTATTTGGATTTTCATAGCTGGTATCGCAAACATCACCAATACCATTTCCGTTTGTATCCTTTTGGTCTGCATTTGCCATGCTAATGCAATTATCATCGCCATCAAGAACACCATCTCCATCACTATCTCCACAAGCATCACCAACACCGTCCCCGTCACTATCTGCCTGGTCTATATTTGAATGCTCTGGGCAATTATCATTGATATCCAATACGGTATCGTTATCGGTATCTTGACAGGCATCCCCAATACCATTGCCATCAGAGTCTGCCTGATCTGCATTCGCAACCTGTGGACATATATCTACATTATTAAGAACACCATCACCATCCAGATCTCCTGTTGGATCTATTTCAAATTGCCCTGAAAAGACCCCTCTACCGTACGTTGATGCAAAGACCATGTTATCGTCCCTTAAATCCAAGTCGGTTACTATAACATTACTCATCCCATTGTATGCCTGATTCCATGTAGGTGATGCAGCAGAAAAATCGCTAGTAAACCAAACACCAAGATCGGTACCTATAATGACCTCTTCATAATTTAAAGGGTTCTGTAAAATTGTTTTTACGGGCATATCTGGTAAATTACCATCTTTATTTTCCCAATTCGCTCCCCCATCATTTGTATACCAAATATTGGTTACGCCATAATTATGCATGGTAACAAATATTTCATTTTCGTTAGCACCCAATTCTATATCAGAAATACTTCCTACAAAACCTGCTCCTGTTATTTCCGACCACAAGGGCATATCTCCATCGGCATTCTCTGCTTTTAAAACTTTTCCTAAAACAGTCCCAACAAATAATTTTGATGAATTTGTTGTATACGAAGAAACTGTTAATGCTGTTGGTCTGGATGTTAGTAAAGCATCTGTTAAATTACTTTTGGTAACCGTTGCCTCAGATTTTATTTGGGCATATCTTTTTATAATGTTATTCCCCCCAGATGAGTAATTAGAGTATAGAATATCTAAATTAGAGTCTAACGCTTGCGGATTAATAAACGAGCCATTATTAGTGTCTTCAGAATTGATAGTCACGTATTCGCCTTCATTATAATCATACAAGAATACTAATTTATTGTAAACAATATTTCCAATGAAATAGCGGTCATTTCCATCTTGATCGAAAAAACTATAAGCACCATCGCCTCCTCCAGCTTCAAAGGATGCATCTGGTCCGTTCTTGCTAGCATCTTGAAATAATTGTGTCCCATTATCCTGAGCGCCTGCCAGGAAGTAATCGCCCGTTAAGGCACTTGTTGGTGCCACACCTACCGTATAAAATTGAGTCACATTATATCCTCTATTTCTAGAACTGATGGTTGCTCCTCCATCATTTGAATAATAAACACCACCATCGTTTACGAACAAAACCTTATTAGTATCGCCACTAGCATATACCATATTATGTTGATCTGCATGCACTATAGGAGCTGCTAAATCTTTAAGCGGATTATCATTTCTGCCTTCAGTCCATTTAGATATTTGGTTCCACTCGTCGCCACTATTTGTGGATTTAAACAAGTCGATGCCCCCAGTATAAACAATATCGTCATCAACGGGATCTACAGAGATCATTAAATCGTAAAAGGCTTGTCCTCTTGTAAAATCGTTTGCAGGAATACCAGAATCTGCATCATTAGGAAGTCTTAATCTGGAGCTTGTAGCAAAACCATCATCGGTATATTCTATTATTACTGGTGTGTCATCTCTTCCTTCTGCTAACACATATGCCTTTTGTGCATTGGTTGCAGATACTGCAATTTGTGTTCTATCTGCACCCGAAATCTCATGTGCTTTGCTAAATGTTATACCATCTACAGAAGACAAAATGGTACCACCTCCATCTCCAAAAATCACACTATTGGTTGTAGCAACCCAAACTTTATTATCTGCACCAATCTCAATATCGTTAGGTGCATATTTATTACCATTTGTTGTTAATGTTAATGAGATTTCAGACCAATTTAAACCACCATCTGTAGATTTGTACAATCCAAATTCTGGTCCTCCCAAAAACGTATTGGTACTTGCATCACTATAAAAAGAATCGCCTGCTGCCACATAAATTTCTGAAACGCCAGCATTATTCCTAACAACCACATCATTAATATGTTGTATCCCAGGAACAAGCACCCCTGTAAAATCCCCGTTTCTTGGGTTTAATGAAATATTAACGACTTCTGTAGCTAATGTACTTTCTATTAAATCGCCAGCTTCTTTGGTAATCATGACTGCTGGAATCATAATTGATGCATCATCACCACCCATATTAATAGGATCGCCATCAATATTATTCATTACTATAACAGCTATGGCCCCAGCATTTTCAGCACGCTTTACTTTATCTGTAAAATTGCAACTCCCCCGCCTTACCAGTGCTATTTTACCATTCAATTCGGCATTGTTAACTAAGTCACTACAACCATCGCTTACTTCACCATCGTTATCATTTACCAAAATAACATCTGCTGTAATGGCCAAATTAATTGATGTTCCAAAATTTGTTGTTGGTCGGTATGGCAGATCACCTGCTATAGCCCCTGGGGAATTAATCGTTAAATTGGTTGCCGATTGAGAAAAGCTATCACCGCTTACCCCGCCAAAAACTTTAGTCCAAGTATTTCCTCTATCTTCAGATTTCCACAATCCGTCCCCATTTACATCACCGCTTACATAGGATTCACCTGTACCGACATAAAAAATATCGGTATTATTTGGATCGTAAGCGATACTTGAAATTGCCAAATTTTCAGGAATATCAACTCTGGCCCATTGGGAATTTGCATTCGAAATACTGGTGTTTTTCCATAAACCACCACTAACACCACCTGCAAAAACAATTTCATTCGTTGCATCGTTGGGATCGAACATCACTGCTCTGGTTCTACCGCCTACATTGTTTGGCCCTCGCTCTACCCAAGCATTGTCAACCTTCTCGCCTGGCACCTTTTGCGCCAAACTATTTAAAGCTCTTAACTTAGCCTGTTTTTTCTGTAATTCTCTTATTTTTTCACGGGTAGGTCTCCCTAATGCGGGATTCATCTCTAGTAAATATTGTTCTTCGAAATATTTATTTGGAGGTATTCTTAATGCTTTTCTTTCCTTTTTACTAAGTTTTAATGTTTCATTATAGGGATGTGACTCTAAAAAAGAGGCGTGTTGCTCTCTAAGTATATCGATATTGGAAGTGTCCGTATTCGGAAAAAACAAAATAGCAAAAATGGTAAAAACTGAGGCAATAACTAAAAAAATACGTTTTTTCATATAAGTAGTAGTCTAGATTTAGGTGTATAGTTTACAAAACTACATGGATTATCTATTTTTAAACTATTAAAACTGTTAATTTATATTGATGCCTCTTATTTTATTATATAATAGTATCGCATTGCTATCGGACATATTGGAGACAAAACTACAGGCTTTAAAAATCCTATGGTATAACGTATTTTGTATTTCTATATCATTTTCTGGCAAAAGATTCAGCACTAGTTTATCGTAATTTGATGCTTTATTGGCATAAGAATTATTGATGGCCGCTATGAAAACGTCCAGCAGGTCAGATAAAATTCTATAACCAGCTATTTCCTTTTCGATAACTTCCTTGCTTTGATATACTTGTTCTACACTAATTTTAATAATGTCGTTAATCTGTGCCTCATATTTACTTTTATCCAGCAAAGCACAATTAAAATTACCGTTTAATATGGCTTCTTCATTTTGCATAAAAATAGTGACCGCTTCATTTATCAAAGTATTTATTGCCAAAGCCCGTAAATAACTAACTCTATCTTTTGTGTTTTTTAATTGATGGTACTTCTCTGTGTTTATAGTGCCCCTTACCAAATTAATTAAATACTCCAAGGCAAACGCTTCTTGGATCAAGCCTAGATTGATTCCGTCTTCAAAATCGATTATGGTATAGCAAATATCGTCTGCCGCTTCTACCAAAAAAGCAAGCGGATGCCTGGAAAAACTAATATCTGTATTGCTCCTTTTTAATAAACCTAATTCTTTAGCCACATCTGTAAAGGCTTCTTTTTCACTTTGAAAAAAACCATACTTTTTATCGGCAATATGCTTTGTTGGTTTTTTAGGCAAGGACTCTTTTGGATATTTCATGAAAGCACCCAAGGTAGCATAACTCAATCGCAGTCCACCATCGCGCCCTGCTCGACTTTCGGTTAAAATTTTGAAGCCATTGGCATTGCCTTCAAAATCACATAAGTCCTGATATTCTTTTTTGGTTAGCTGGTCTTTAAACAACTTTCCGTGCCCTGTTTTAAAAAATTCACCTATAGCTTTTTCTCCTGAATGCCCAAAAGGTGGATTTCCTATATCGTGTGCTAACGCTGCTGCTGCTACAATAGCGCCGAAATCGTTAGCTTGATACCCGTGTACATTTTGTAAATGCGGATGTTTTTCTAATAATTTTTTACCAACAAGCCTTCCTAATGAGCGTCCAACAACACTCACTTCCAAACTATGCGTTAATCGGGTGTGTACAAAATCTGTTTGTGATAGGGGAATCACCTGTGTTTTATCCTGAAGACTTCTAAATTCTGAGGAAAAAATAACCCGATCGTAGTCTACTTCAAACCCTAAACGGGTTTCGTCTTGTTCTTTTCGAATGCGTTTATTGGTATCGCCATAGCGTTTTAAGGATAGTAATTGTTCCCAGTTCATTTTTTTTATTTAAGACTAGCAAGATAATTAAATTCAATAATAATTTCTCTTCAAAAATCTCTTAACATTAAAGTAACATTTTAGTGACCGTTCTTTAATAATTTGATAACATATAACTAATTGTAATATTAGTTCTTTGCATCAGTTATTTTACTATAAATTAATGAAACATCTTATAACACTTTTTATATTACTTTTTACTTCATTTTGTTTTGCACAACATACTGGAGTTATAACTGGAAAATTGTTAGACAGAGAGTTTAACAACAGTCCTTTAGTATTTGCAGATGTTACCATTAAAGGAACTTCCATAAAATCAACCACAGATCAAACAGGTTTGTTTTTTATTGAAAACATAGAAGACGGGGACTATACCTTAATATGTAGTTTTGTAGGTTATGAAACAAAGGAATTAAAAGTAAAAGTAATTTCTGGTGCTTCTAAATTTATCAAAACATCTTTAGGAGCCAGCACGGTTTCTTTAACTGATCTTGCATCGATTGCTAATCTTAGCGAAAAAAGTAGCAAAACGGCTTCTCGGTAATCAATAATTAAGCATAAAAAATTATTCAGTTTTTCACGCTAATTTAGCCACACTTCTCTTTTTTAATATCATTGAACGAAATTATTTCATCACTACGCTGAAATCACTAAAAAAAGGATCATGTCCAAAAGTTGTGTTTGAGTAAAAAATTGAATGGACTGGAAGAGGAAGAATTCAACATTTTTTTCCATATCTTTTTTGCATTGCCCAAAAAAGAAACAAAAAAGTCTAGCCTTAGATTTTCGACGGTCAAATTGGTTTTCGGTGTCTAAAAGAAATAAACTCGTATAATGAGCTCTCTTGGTTTGCTATCCTTATTCCCTAAACTTTTTGCTTGGCTATTTTGTTGTTTGGCTGCGCTCAAACAGCATTTCTTTTTTAACGACACCTTCAAACATTTGACACTCGTCTACAAATCCCATGGCCTTTGGCTACGATCCATGTGCTTGCAATTTTATAAACACATGATCATTTGTGGGTGCACCATAGTAGAGACAGGCAGGTATAGGTATAGACAATGATTTTGTTTAAGTCAAAAAACAAACTGTAAACCATCATTTACCAAACGTTTTAGACAGCTCACTTTGTTGTTTTCTATAAAATCTATTCTTTTTAAGATGTTTTCAATGTTAACTTATTGTTTCCAAATTAAAAAACAGACCTGTTTTAGGTAACATTTAGATAACTCTTTAGTTACTGTTGTTTAATCTAAAGGTAACACACCCTTTACATAACCTACCGTTCTTTGCAGCTAGAAATAAAATGAAATAATGAAAAAAATTTTAGTATTATTAGCAGTCTTCACTGCTACATTTTCGCAAGCTCAAAGCACTGGTTCTGTGGTTGGTAACCTAACGGACAAAGAATATAACAATGAGCCTTTAGCTTTTGCTAATGTATTAATAAAAGGGACTACCAAAGGGACGACTTCAGACTTCGATGGACATTATATTTTCGAGGGTTTAACCCCAGGAGCTTATACACTAGTATTTAGCTTTGTTGGATATGAAACTCAAGAAATAAATGTACAAATCGTTGCTGGTAAAGTAACCGAAGTCAATGTACCTATGGGTGCAAGTGCAGCATCTTTAGATGAGATTGTAATTAAGACGACGACTAAGAGAGAAAGTGAGACTGCACTTTTATTAGAACAGAAGAAAGCTGCTGTAATAAAAGAAAGTATTGGAGCTGAAAGATTAGGAAAAATAGGTGTTTCTAACGCAGCTACGGCAACAACTAAAATATCTGGGGTTACTAGAAGTGAAGGAACTGGTAAAATCTATATAAGAGGTCTAGGGGATAGGTATCTTTCTACAACCATGAATGGACTACCTATACCATCCGATGATGTTGATAATAAAAATATTAATTTAAATTTATTTTCAACAAACATGATTGAAAATGTAGGGATTAGCAAAACTTATACTACATCTGGTTATGCAGACCAATCTTCTGGAAATGTAGATATCTCTTCAAAAGAATATTCGAAAAAACAATTTTCTGTTAGCGTTAGTTCTGGATATAACACAAATGTTTTAGGAGTAGACGGTGATTTTAAGAGAAGTGTTGCTTCTGAGGATGTCACGCTAGGTTTCCATAAAAAACAATTTGCTACGGTCGATCTTATTACAAGACAAGGTTGGGATCCATTAGATCAAAAAAGTACTGGGAACTATAGTCTATCTTTATCTGGCGGACATAAGTTTAATATTTTTGGAAAAGAGCTATCAATCTTTGCTTCTGGTTCTCATTCAAAATCTTACGGTTATCAAGAAGGTGTATTTAGGAGCTACAGATCTAATATATTAGATAACGAATTTACAGACGTTGAGTCGTTTACTACTAATACAAATTCTACTGGGTATGTAAATTTAGGACTTAAAATAAACAGTGAAAATAGAATAAAAATAAGCAGTTTATCGGTTAATAGAAGTACAGATAATGTTTACGAACAGGGCAGAAATGGTTTAGGTTATGTTTTTGACCAAGACCCACAAGAAGACGGTGCTTTTGTTAGAGATCAAAATTTCAAACAAACCAGGTTGCTTGTTAACCAAATAATTGGTAATCACAAAATAAGTGAAAACAATACACTTAAATGGGCAGGTGGTTATAATTTTGTATTGGCCGAAGAACCTAACAGAATTAGAAATGAAGCCAATATTTTAGATATCAATACATCTAATTTAACTCAATATGCGCATGTTGGTGATTTTCAACAAAGAAAATCTAAGCAGAAAATTGAAGATACTGAGTTTAATGCTTACTTAAAAGATGAAATTACTTTTGGAGAAGCTGATGAAGATGATAACAAACCTTTTAAACTTCATGTAGGAGCTAATATTCGTAAAAAAGAAAGAGTCTTTAGCTCACTATTTATTGGCGTTAGAGCTAGAGGTTTTCAAGTGCCTTCTGTTGATGAGTTCTCTCTTACTTTTACCGAAGACAACTTTAATAACGGTTTAGTTTTAAGAGAAAGAGATCCAGACAGATATGATGCAGATTTAACTATTATATCTGGTTTTGCTAATTTAGATTTCAGATTAAACGAAAAAATCTCTGGAAATGTAGGAGTTAGATATGAGAAAGATGAAATCAATGTCTTATGGGATGTTGCAAACTTTGTTGGACGTGTTGGGTCGATCACAAAAGATTATAATGATATCTATCCAAGTCTCAATTTAAAGTATGAATTAAATGAAAAACACTTTTTACGATTTGCTTCAAGTTTAACTCAAACGCTACCTGAGTTTAAAGAGTTATCACCGTTTGAATATGTTTCGCCAACAGGTCGGGTTACAAGAGGAGATCCAGATTTAGAAAAATCTGATGTTTTTAATGTTGATTTAAAATGGGAATTTTTCCCTAAACAAGGTGAGCTTGTTTCTGCTACAACATTTTACAAACAAATAAAAAACCCAATTAACTTGGCTTTAACTAGAGGGTCTGCAGGAATCTTTGAATTTTCAAATACTGGTGAAAAAGCTAAAGTGTTTGGTGTTGAGCTTGAAACGCGATTAAACTTAATTGAAAATGAGGAAGAAGACCCTATTCTTAATTTCAACACCAACATTACTAAAATGTGGTTTAATCAAGATTTATTAGAAGAATTTCAATATAAAAATGTTACAGAATCAGATTTACAAGGCGCATCAGATTTGATTTTAAACGGAGCATTAAGCTACAACTCTCAAAAAGAAAAAGAATTCATCGCCACGTTAACAGGTAATTATTCATCAGATAAAATATTTGCATTAGGATCTCCTGAAGATTTTGCCAATAGTGCCACCCTTTATAATGATGAAATTATTGAAAAGGGATTCTTTACTATGGATTTAGTAGTCAGCAAAAAAATAACCGATAAATTATTAGTAAAATTTACTGGAAGAAACCTTCTTAATCCAGACATACAACAAACACAAAAGGTTAGAGACTTTATTATTACTAATGAAGAAACTAACAAAGTTGTTAGCTCTTATAAAAAAGGAAGTTTATTAAGCTTAAGTTTAAAATATACATTTTAAATCTAGACAAAAATTTATCTCAAAAATGAAAATATCCCAGAGAAAATCTTGGGATATTTTCGTTTAAACAGTACAGTATTTGTCAGAATTAAGCGGTCATGCCAATAATTAAATCTTGGCGCTTTTTAATTAACATTTTGGTAACAAAAACAAGTGTTTCGAATGAAAAACGTAACCTAGTTTTAATATTCTAATAAACATGAAGAGACACTAATCATTTTTCTTTGCATAACATTAAAAATTAATAACAAAAATGAAAAAATTATCTTTAAAATTATTCACCATAATATTAGCAATAGCTACTATTAATTTAACAAGTTGTAGCTCTGATGATCCAGCTCCAATAGTACCAGATCAATCTGACGTTTTGAAAAACTTAGAATCTGGAGTAATGAACGGTACTTTAGAAGAAAGTTATACACTAGATGCCTCAACTCTTTACAACTTAACAGGTCAATTTATTATAGCAGACGGTGCTACATTAAACATTCCTGCAGGTACAAAAATTCTAGCGGATAATAAAGGAACAGATATCTATATTGCTGTCTTAAAAGGTGGTGAAATCAACATCAATGGAAATGCAAGCAATCCTGTTGTAATGTCTTCTGCGGATGGAAATCCTGGAGATTGGGGTGGCTTAACCCTATGCGGTAAAGCAACTACGACTGCTGGTGTAGATGCTCAGGCTGAAGTTGGTGGTTTCATTTATGGAGGTAACGATGACACTGATAGCTCAGGAATTATAAGATACTTACAAATTGTTGGTACTGGAGCTCAAATCAGTATAGATTCTCAATATAACGGTGTTTCATTTTACGCTGTTGGTTCTGGCACATTAGTAGATCATGTGGCGGTAATAAATGGTGAAGATGATGGAGTTGAGTTCTTTGGTGGTACTGTAGCTGTAAGCAACTTATACCTAGAAAACAACTTTGATGATTCCATCGACTGGACAGAGGGATGGAATGGATCTGTGACTAATGCTTATATTTCTAATACAAAGAAAGATAAAGATGGTAACAGTTTTTCTACAATTTTTGAAGGCGATAAAACTAATGGAAACCCAACTTTTACCAATATTACAGGAATTTCTACAGTAGGTGGTACGGCTTTACAATTTAAATTACAATCTGGTGGTACTATAAGCGGCCTTTCTTTAAGTGGTTATGATATTGACTTAGATATGAAAGATGGTGGTGACACTGCTAATGTAATTTTCTCTGATGGCTACTCTCCTGTCGCTATGGCTACTCCTGAAAAGCAAGTAGAAACTGGTGAGTATTTTTATTCTTTAAATACTTCTGTTGTTCCTACTGTTAATGTTGATGACTTCTCATGGGTTGAATCTAGTTTATCTTTTGAAAGCAGTCTTTTACAAGGAGCTGTTACTGGAGACATTACTTTAGACCCTTCTGTAAATTATACATTAAACTCTTCTTATATTGTTCAAGATGGTGGTAAATTAACAATCCCTGCTGGAACTAAAATTACTGCTAGAGATGGTGGTACAGGAGTTTACATAGCTGTTCTTCAAGGTGGAGAAATAGATATTCAAGGTACTGCTTCAGCCCCTGTTGTAATTGCTTCTGCAAATGCTGAAGGAGGAGACTGGGGTGGCTTAACTATTTGTGGAAACGCTACTACAACAGCAGGTGTTGATGCTGTAGCTGAAATAGGTGGCTTTGTTTATGGTGGTACTACAGACAATGACAACTCTGGTTCTATAACATACTTAGTGCTTAAAGGAACTGGTGCTCAAATTAACTCTGAATCTCAATATAACGGGCTTTCTTTATACGCTGTTGGTTCTGAAACTGTTATAGAAAACATATCTGTAATAAATGGTTCTGATGATGGCGTTGAATTTTTTGGAGGAACTGTTTCTGCTACAAACTTATACTTAGAAAACAATGACGACGATTCTATCGACTGGACTGAAGGATGGAATGGATCTGTAACTAACGCTTACATATCTCATACCGTTAGTGGTTTCTCAACTGTTTTTGAAGGAGATAAAGACAATGGTAACCCAACATTCACTAATATCACTGCTATTTCTAGTGTAGGTGGTACCGGTTTACAGTTTAAAAAGCAGTCTGGTGGTACAATTACTGGCTTACATTTAACTGGTTACGATGTAGATTTAGATATGAAAGATGGCGGAGCTTTATCTAACGTACAAATAGAAGGTGCTGATGCTGATGCTACTTTACTATCTGGAGAAACTAGCAAATACACTTTAAATTCAGGAAAAGATGCAGCTGCATTAGATATTTCAGGATGGACTTGGAGAAATGCTGGTCTATAATATAAAATAGTATATTTTTTTAGACAAAAAGCCTTGCAATTGCAGGGCTTTTTGTTGTTAATAAATGTCTCGTCCTGAAATAAGTTGACACAAAATCGACTCATTATGAAAAACACAAAGGAAATTCAAGTTAAATAACTCATAAATAACACTAGCAAAAGCCTACGTTAACATGTGTGTTTTATCTTTCTTCAAATTTAAACCCCAAATGTTATGAAAAAAAAATCACTTATGTTATTTTGTTTATTGTGCTTATCATTCATAATTGATGCACAAAATTATCATCGCCTAGAGACATATCCTACTAACAATCCTGCGGCAGCTTGTACAGAAACAGGCAATCAGAAATATAGAGTAAAAGTTAACATCAACATTGATTATTTATTAGATCTAAATAAATTTTATAGAATAGATTTAGGTACTAATTTTAATTTGGGTGTTAGATATTGCAAAGTGCTTAATCGTGGTATTGGTCCTGGAGATGCCGACTTTGACTTAGAAAGTACAGATATTAAATCTGAAGTCGATGTTTGCGAATTCAACTTTTATAGATATCACCGTTTTGAAACATTTACAACTTTAGAAAAAGCCAAGAATAACATTTGCGGACAAACTACTGCTCATGATGGAAGATCAAAAGCTAATATAAAAATCACTCAACTATTAGATGTAGGAAAGGTATATTTAATAAATTTAGGAAATGGACTAGGTACTAGATATTGTAAAATACTGAATAGATATAATGGTAGAGGGGACGCTGATTTTGATATAGACGACATAGATTATCAAACTGTATTTCCTCCAATTACTTTTAATTGTAGTGAGCCTGATACTGATGGTGATGGCGTACCTGATAGCCAAGACAACTGCCCTAATGAGGCTGGTCCTTCTTCCAATAACGGATGTCCACTTCCTACTGGTAAACCAAATCTGTATATGTCTAGTTTAAAAATTTTAAGACAAAGTAATAACCAAGTTATCTTTAACTACCCTAATGGCAGCACAAACACGCCAACATTAAACAATAATAATTGGTATGACATTATTGTAGGCGTGAAAAATGATGGACAAACTACAGCACAATCAGTTTCGTTAGACGTCATATTCACAAATAACACATCTAGAGAATATCCTCATCCTAGTGTCCCGTTCTATGGCGTCGAAACCGATGCAAACATAGGAAATATCGGTACCAATCAAGTAATAGAAAAAACCTTTTCTATTTTTGTTGGAAATAATATAGGAGTATCTCCTAACTTAAGTAATAACTCGATTTATCGATTATTTTTTGATATTGATATTAATGATGATATTGATGAGACAAATGAAAGTGACAATATTAAGTTTACTCAATTTAAATATTCTTCATCAACCAATAAAAACCATTCAAAATTAAACCAACCTCAACCTAGTTTTGAGAACGTTTTAAAACCATACCCTATCGACATTTATAATTTCCAGGGGCGAAAAGTTTTGTCCAAAGAAGTCAGCTCAAAAGAAGAAGAAGGCAAACTGATACAATCTTTAACTAGCGGTTTATATGTTATTAAGTCTAAGGATAAAACTTATAAAGTTTCTATTAAATAGAAAGTAAATTTAACAAACTAAAAAAGCATCCTAAAATTTAGGATGCTTTTTTAGTTTGGTTAGCTATTTTTGTTCTTAGGTTTAAAAACTCTGTTTTCCTTTAGTTTCAGACTCCTTTAAACCTGCTATAGCATTAGCGTTATAATCTACTTCTTTTACAGTTCCGTTTTTCCAATAGAACCACTTGCCGACTTTTTTACCATTATCATAATTTGCAGAAACTTCTTTTTTACCTTCTGTGTTAAAACTTAGCCACTCACCGTGTAATTTACCATCTGCTGTGTAAGTTCCTGTTTGGCTTACAACACCATTGTCGTGATAATAAACAACCTCAATTAAGTTAGTTTCTTTGTTAAGTTTTAAATCTCTCTTTTGCTGAGCAAAAGATACCACAGTAATTAAAAAGGCAAAATAAAATAAAATTGATTTCTTCATAATTATGGGGGTTTTTAACATTATATACCAAATATACAAATAAGCTAACATTAAATCAACCTTTACATAACATTAATTTAACATTAAACATGTATGTTTCTGATTTTAAGAGTTTTAAATACAAAGATTTAACATTGGAAAATCTTAATAATTACTTAATATTACCATCACATTTAAGTTACTTTAAACTAAGAAATTTGCAGCGTCTTTAGACACAATTAGTATTTCATTATAATCTATTAGTTTTTGTCGACTACATTATTATGATTTCTAATGAGGCTGCCTTGGCCAAGGCAGCCTTTATTTGTTTTTATATTAACCCTTAGTTAACATTAAGTTAACATTAGTATTGGTTCTTTGCAGCGACAAAAACTAATACTGACAATGAAATTTAAAACTACGCTAGTAGCAATTTGCCTATTTGCTATTAACTTCTTGTATTCGCAAGAAACAAACACCCCAAAATTTGGAAAAGGATTATTTAATCTCGTAGGTAAGGATAGTTCTTGGACCATGAAAATTGGAGCAAGAATGCAATTTTTAGCAATCTCTAATTGGGAAAATGGGGAAAGCAATGAAGCTAATTTTTTAGTAAGACGTGCCCGTTTAAAATTTGATGGCTATGCTTTCACACCAAAACTTAAATATAAATTAGAACTCGGATTATCAAACAGAGATATTTCAGGAGCCTCACCATTTACAAGTAACGCCCCTCGATACATTTTAGATGCGGTTATGAAATGGAACTTTGCACCAAACTTCGAGTTATGGTTTGGTCAAACAAAGCTACCTGGAAACAGAGAGCGTGTTGTTTCATCTGGGAATCTTCAACAGGTAGATCGTTCTTTATTAAATAGTAGATTTAATATAGATCGTGATGTGGGCGTTCAATTAAGACATCGTTTTAATCTTTCGGACACATTTATTGTTAAAGAAATGTTATCTATATCTCAAGGGGAAGGAAGAAATGTAACTACAGGTAATCTAGGTGGCCACCAATATACTGGCCGTATTGAGCTATTCCCATTTGGAAATTTTTCCAGTAAAGGAGATTATTCTGGAAGTGATTTAAAGCGTGAAAAAACACCTAAACTATCGCTTGCAGCAACTTACGATTTCAATAATAATGCTGTTAAAAACAGAAGTAATCAAGGTTCTTATATGATTACAGATACTGGCTTTTATGAAACCAATATAAGTACTATCTTTATTGATGCCATGTTTAAATACAAAGGGTTTTCATTAATGGCAGAATATGCAGATAGAGATACTGATGACCCTTTTGCAAAAAACTCGGATGGTACATTAACTGGAGACGAAGTTCAGGTTGGAAAAGGTTTAAATATACAAACCGGTTATTTGTTAAAAAGTAATTGGGAAATTTCTGGTCGATATACAAATATAGAATTGGACAGGGCAATTACTGGCAAAAACCCAGAAAATCAATATACATTAGGGGTTTCAAAATATATAGTGGGTCATAAACTAAAAGTACAAACAGACATTAGTCATTTAGAAGTGGATAATGGTAATAACGAGCTTATGTGGCGATTACAATTTGATATTCATTTTTAAAAACATAACATTAACATAACACACTACTTGGAAACACTTAGGATATTTGCAAACTTATTTTAATTAAATTATGGACAATATTTATTTATTAATGCTAATTGCCATTACAGTTCTAGCGATAGCTGATATTGTAGTTGGTGTAAGTAATGATGCTATAAATTTCCTAAACTCGGCTATTGGCTCTAAAGCCATTTCTATGCGAACTATTATGATCGTTGCAAGTTTAGGTATTTTTATTGGAGCTGTTTTTTCAAGTGGAATGATGGAGGTTGCACGTAAAGGGATCTTCGTACCAGCCATGTTTAATTTTGAAGAGATCATGTATATTTTTATGGCTGTAATGATTACAGACATCTTACTGTTAGATTTCTTTAATACTTTAGGTTTACCAACCTCTACAACAGTTTCTATTGTATTTAATTTATTGGGAGCTGCCGTAGTTATGTCTTTAATAAAAATTAGTGCTTCAGACTCTCAAACCTTCACAGATTTAGGAGCATATATAAATACTAAAAAAGCATTCGAAATTATACGGGGTATTATCATGTCGGTATTTATTGCTTTTACTGTTGGTGCCATCGTACAATGGGTCTCTCGTTTGGTTTTTACATTTCATTACGAAAAGAAAATAAAAAACTTCGGTGCTATTTTTGGTGGCATCTCTTTAGCAGCAATAACCTATTTTATCTTTTTAAAAGGGTTAAAGGGAACGCCTTATTATAAAGATCTTAAAGGGCTCCTAGAAGGCAATGAGCTTTTTATTATACTTGGAAGCATTGTTTTTTGGACATTATTCTCTTTTGCATTTCAAAAAATATTTAAAAAAACCATATTAATTGTAGTAATAGCGATAGGAACTTTTGGTTTGGCATTGGCCTTTTCAGGCAATGATTTAGTGAACTTTATTGGTGTACCTATGGCGGCTTACCATTCTTACGAAGCTTGGTTTAGCTCTGGTGTTGATCCATCTATGTTTTCCATGGAAGTACTTGACAAAAAAGTCCCTGCAGAACCTTTACTTTTATTCATAGCTGGGGGGATTATGGTATTAACCTTATGGCTTTCTAAAAAAGCTAAAACAGTAGCCGAAACGGAAATAAGCTTATCTCGCCAGGGAGAAACACACGAAAAGTTTGAGCCAAATTTATTATCGAGAAGCGTCGTAAAAGGATCGACTTGGTTATCTGAAGCAATAAGCGCAATTATACCTGCATCAACTCAGGAAAAAATAGGCAAGAGTTTTGAAAAACCTAATGTTGTACTAACTAAAGATCAAAGTATCGATGCGCCTGCTTTCGATATGATTAGAGCCTCTGTAAACTTAATGGTTGCAGGCGTGTTAATTGCGATAGCAACATCCATGAAATTACCTTTATCGACAACGTACGTAACATTTATGGTTGCTATGGGTACATCTTTTGCAGATCGTGCTTGGGGTAGAGAAAGTGCCGTTTACAGAGTTGCTGGTGTATTAAATGTTATTGGAGGATGGTTTGGTACTGCTATTGGTGCTTTTATAGCAGCAGGAACTGTTGTCTTTTTAATTAAATGGAATCCTAGCGTTATGACACCTATTTTGTTGTTGTTAACTGTTATTTTACTTGCTAGAAATTATTTATCACACAAAAAGAATTCAAAAAATGTTATTGATGAAGATAGTTTAACGCAGGCAGAAAGTAGTTCTATTCAAGGTGTTATTCATGAGAGTGCAAACAATATAGCTAATGTTGTAAAACGTGGTAATAAAATTTATTCAAGCGCTATTAGTGGTTTAGCGAAACAAGATATTGTTTTATTAAAAAAGAATAAGAAAAATATAGTCAAGTTGTCTACTGAAATTGATGAACTACGTGACAATATTTTCTACTTTATCAAAAATTTAGACGAATCCAGTTTAGGAGCAAGTAATTTCTACATTAATATTTTAGGGTATTTACAAGACATGACACAGTCGTTAGAATATATATCTAAGGCAAGTCATAAACATGTAAACAATAACCATCAAAAACTTAAATTCAATCAAATTAAAGAGCTAAAACAAATTGATCAGGATCTTGAGTCGTTATTTAACACAACTAAAAAAGCTTTTGACTCTAGATCATTTGAACAAATTGGTGCTATTTTAAATAACAAGAAAGAGGTTTTTGATTTGGTGACTGAAAAAATACAAAGTCAAGTTGAACGTACTAGAACGGAAGAATCCAGTCCAAAAAATACAACCTTATATTTTGGTCTTCTTTTAGAAACAAAAGACCTATTAACAGCCACTATGAATCTCTTGGAAGAATATCATAATGCCCATGATAGTTCTGTTGAACCTGCTACACTTACTAGCCCTGAAGCAGAAGAAGAATAATAAATAATATACTTACCGTTAAAGGAGGGTGTCTAAAAAGTCTTTGTAATTTGATTTGTCAGGTTGAGCTTGTCGAAACCAATATTGATTATCAGTATTTTAAAAATATTTCGACAAGCTCAATATGACATAGAACATATTTTTTAGACACCCTCTTTCTTGGAAGCATTTAAATGATTTTATTAAACCTTTTTAAAAAAATATGATTTCAACAAACAACTACTTTGACGGAAACGTTAAATCTTTAGGTTATACTACAAAAGCAGGAAAATCTACTTTAGGGGTTATGAACGCGGGCGATTATGAATTCGGAACTTCAACTCACGAAACAATGATTGTTATTGAAGGAGAAATGAACGTTAAATTGCCTGGCGCATCAGAATGGACAATCTATAAAGCTGGAGAAACTTATCAAATTGAGGCCAACACAACGTTTCAAGTAAAAGTATCTGAGCAAACATCTTATTTATGTCAATATAAATAGGATGCTTTATTAACAGAAAACAAAAAGCATCTTTCTTAAAGGGAGGTGCTTTTATTTTTAGTAAAACTATCTCTAAATATTTTCATTCCACAATTCTGTGTTATCTCTTTTTTGCCATTTTCTATTTCAATTATGGGCTTATCAACAACATATCTCCACAGAAGTTTAAATAAAAAATTCCGAAAAACAATCCTTTTTAAATGCCAATAATACAACTATTAGAATTACAAAAACATGTAAATATTGTCTTACTTCTCATTAGTATGAAAAAAACACAACCTTTCAACGTCTAAAGCTCTACTTTCAACGTAAATAGCCTAAATAACCTAATGATTATTATTATGAAGAAAATTTCTGTTTTGCTATTAGTAGCAATTTTTACCGTTTCATGTGTATCAAAGAAAAAATACATGGCCCTAGAGCAAGAAAACGGAGAAATTAAAAGTGAATTACAAAAAACAAGAGTCGCCAAAGAAGATTTAGAAGCTAAATTTGATAAAATCCAAGCTAGAGTTGAAGCTTATAACTCTAAAATAGCAACTCTTAAAGAGGCTAACGACTCTAAGTTAGAAGTTGTAGAAAACGTAGCTGTCATGTCTAACGAGACAAAAGCAAACATGCGTAAAACGTTAAAAAATGTTGACCCCGCTAAATTAAGTCAAGCAAAAACACTTAAAGATTCCATGAATCTAGCAGTTGCTTACAATCTTGAAAAAACAATTAGCGAAAGCAATATAAACGAGAACGAAGATTTTGCTGTAAATATTAATGAAACTGTTGTTATGATTTCTATTGCAGACAATATGTTATTTAATACGGGGAGTTATAGATTAAGCCCTAAGGCAGATCCTGTTTTAAAGAAACTGGCCGATGTTATTAACTCTGAGCCTAGTTTAGATGTTATGGTTGAAGGCCATACGGATTCTAGAACGATAAACACTCCGAATATTGCTGACAACTGGGATTTAAGCGTTTTAAGATCAACATCTGTTGTGCGTAAACTACAAGAAAAATATAATGTAGCACCAGAAAAATTAATTGCCTCGGGTAGAAGTAGCTACCAACCTATTGCAGAAAATGACTCTAAAGAAAATAGAGCAAAAAATAGAAGAACAAGAATTATTATTCTTCCAAATATTGACAAGTTTTTTGCTTTAATGGCTGAAAATAATGATACTGTAGCTGAAAATATAGTATTAGAAGAAGATTAAGTATAAACCGAGTTTATAAAAATTACAGAAGAAGCATCCAAATTGGGTGCTTTTTTTTATTTAAGTATTTGATTTAGGTGATGCTCTAAATGACTTACATAATCTTTAATCAGAAATCTTAAATCGGATATTTCATTACTATTAAACACTATTTTATAATTAAGAGTGTCTTCCGTTTGTTGATTTATAACATAACAAATTCTGTTATTGATTGCTATCCAAAAATTAGTGATTTCTTTTAAATCGGCATGTTGATAATCGTTTGCTTTAACCAATTCATCCTGTTTATATTTTCGAATTCGATAAGGTTTCGTTTCAGTCTGAATTTCTGTAAATCGTTGCAAATTATTTATCCCAGAGTCAATAAGATGTCCTAAAATTTCTTTTTTCGACCACTTTTCAGGTGATAATTTTTGAGTTAATTCAAAATCTGAAGATTGGGATATATATGCTTTCCCCTGTTTTATTAAGTTTTTTAATTTATGAACCGTTTCTTTCATTCTTCAAATTTATTAACATCAACAACATATGTTTTTGAAATAGAATCATGCCACCCTTTACCATTTATTTGTTCTTAAAAAGGATAATCTATATTGGAAGCCTTTTATTTTTGTTAAAAAATAAATATACTCTTTTAATAAGAAAAAGCACCCTAAAAAGGGTGCCCTGTGCCTGATAAATCTATTTTTAATAATCTATATATAGTTAAGATCCACACATCAAGCAATCATCACCTTCTCCAGCTTTCGCCTGAGCAATGAGTGCTTTCATTTCCTCTGCAGTCATGGGCTCAACTTCTGGCACATTTTGTTGCGCAAATTTTGCCGCGTTTTTGGCTGCCACTTTTTTCTTTTTTGCCTGTTCTTCCTGTAAATTAACATCATTAACTTCTACAACTTCTGCTGTTGGTTCTTCCTTCTTGGTTGTTTTTAGAGTAAACTTAATAGCATCTACAGCACTCTTAGTACGCAAGTAATACATACCCGTTTTTAAACCACTTTTCCATGCGTAGAAATGCATAGATGTTAGTTTAGCCATTGTAGCACCTTCTAAGAATAAGTTAAGTGATTGTGACTGGTCTATAAAGTACCCTCTTTGACGAGACATATCTATAATATCCTTCATACTTAACTCCCAAACTGTTTTGTAAAGGTCTTTAATATCTTGAGGAATAACATCAATATTTTGTATGGAGCCATTGGCTCTCATAATATCTTGTTTTAAACTTTCATTCCAAAGTCCAAGTTCAATTAAATCTTCCAATAGATGTTTATTCACAACAATAAACTCCCCAGACAATACACGACGCGTATAAATGTTAGATGTATAGGGTTCAAAACACTCATTATTACCAAGTATTTGAGATGTCGAGGCTGTAGGCATAGGTGCCACTAACAGCGAGTTACGCACACCGTTTTTAAGTACTTGTTTACGTAGTTTCTCCCAATCCCAGTTACCACTTAATTCGTCATTATTTAGGTTCCATAAGTTATGTTGAAATTGCCCTTTACTTATTGGAGAGCCTTCATAGGTTTCATAAGGACCATCCACTTTTGCTTCTTCCATACTCGCAGTCACCGCTGCATAGTAAAGTGTTTCAAAAATATCCTGGTTTAATTTTTTAGCAGCATCACTCGTAAAAGGCATACGTAGTTTTATAAACGTATCTGCTAATCCCTGAACCCCCAAACCTATTGGTCTATGACGCATATTAGAATTTTCGGCTTCTTTTACTGGATAATAATTTCTATCAATAACTCTGTTTAAGTTTTTAGTAACACGCTTTGTTATACGGAACAATTCTTTATGATCGAATTCTCCATTTTTAACAAACATTGGCAAAGCAATAGATGCTAAATTACATACAGCAACCTCATCTGGTGATGTATACTCTAAAATTTCTGTACATAAATTAGAAGAACGAATGGTTCCCAAATTTTGCTGATTAGACTTACGGTTTGCCGAGTCTTTATAAAGCATATATGGTGTCCCAGTCTCTATTTGAGATTCTAATATTTTCTCCCAAAGTTCACGTGCCTTAATTGTTTTACGCCCTTTACCCTCGGCTTCATATTTTAAATATAAGGCTTCAAATTCTTCACTATGTGTTTCTGGTAATCCAGGGCATTCATTAGGACACATCAAAGTCCAATCGCCATCTTCCTGTACACGCTTCATAAACAAATCTGAAATCCACATTGCATAAAACAAATCACGTGCACGCATTTCTTCTTTACCGTGGTTTTTCTTTAAATCCAAGAAATCAAAAATATCAGCATGCCAAGTTTCCAGATAAATCGCAAAGCTTCCTTTACGTTTTCCACCTCCTTGATCTACGTAACGCGCCGTGTCGTTAAATACACGAAGCATGGGTACGATACCGTTACTCGTACCATTGGTTCCTGCAATATAACTCCCTGTAGCACGTACATTATGCATCGCTAAACCAATCCCTCCAGCAGATTGTGAAATTTTTGCCGTTTGTTTTAAAGTGTCATAAATACCATCTATACTATCTTCTTTCATAGTTAAAAGAAAACAAGACGACATTTGCGGTTTTGGTGTACCTGAATTAAATAGTGTTGGTGTAGCATGCGTAAAATATCTTTTAGACATGAGCTCATAGGTCTCAATAGCAGCATCTAAATCATTTAAATGAATTCCTATTGAAACACGCATAAGCATATGTTGCGGACGCTCGGCAATAACACCATTTAACTTTAAAAGGTAGGAACGTTCTAACGTTTTAAAACCAAAATAGTCATAACCAAAATCACGGTTATATATAATAGTAGAATCAAGACGTTCTTTATTCTCCATAATAACGTTATAGACTTCGTCTGATAAAAGCGGTGCATCTTTACCTGTTCTCGGGTTTACATATTTATGCAAATCTTCCATAACACTGCTAAACGATTTTTTAGTGTTTTTATGCAAGTTAGAAACCGAAATTCGTGCTGCTAAACGCGCATAGTCTGGATGTACTGTTGTCATTGTTGCAGCAATTTCTGCAGCAAGGTTATCCAGTTCGCTTGTTGTTACACCATCGTACAGTCCTTCAATCACACGCATGGCCACTTTTAAAGGGTCGACCAACTCGTTTAATCCATAACATAACTTTCTCACTCTGGCAGTGATCTTGTCGAACATGATTTGCTCTTTTCTTCCGTCTCTTTTTATTACATACATAATATTACACTTTTTAGGTTTTCTGATACACCTTCAGAAAAATGGTTAGTCAATTATTCTAAAATTTAGTTCTAATGGTTAGTTAGATAAAAATCAGTTGCTTGGGTTATTCAATAAAAGGCTATTAATCTTCCACTTTCATGGAAATGTCATTCTAATCGTTCTTTCAAATAGGGAAACTCCATTGGAGTTTTGAAAAGAAGAATTATTAATAATTCTTCTTGATTAAAAATCGGCATCAAAGCTAAATTTGTCCTTTTCTTCTTCTTTATTAAGGACTCCTGCTTTTTGATATTCGGATACACGTTTCTCAAAGAAATTTGTTTTTCCTTGTAATGAAATCATATCCATGAAATCAAATGGGTTAGCTGTATTATATACTTTTTCGCAACCTAATTCATTTAACAGCCTATCGGTCACAAACTCTAAATATTGTGCCATTAAAACTGCATTCATGCCAATTAAACTTGCTGGTAAAGATTCTGTTATAAATTCACGTTCAATATCTAAAGCATCTACCAATATTTCTTTAATACGGGATTTAGGTACTTTATTTATTAAATGTTTATTATGTAAGTGCACTGCAAAATCGCAGTGTACACCTTCATCACGAGATATTAACTCATTAGAGAATGTTAAACCTGGCATTAACCCTCTTTTCTTCAACCAGAAAATAGAGCAAAATGCCCCTGAAAAGAAAATACCCTCAACAGCTGCAAATGCAATTAAACGTTCTGCAAAACTTGGAGATTCAATCCATTTTAAAGCCCAGTCTGCTTTCTTTTTAATAGCAGGAAAGTTCTCAATGGCATTAAATAACAAGTCTTTTTCTTTTTCGTCTTTTACATAGGTATCTATTAAAAGCGAGTAGGTCTCACTATGAATATTCTCCATCATAATTTGAAATCCATAAAAGAATTTCGCCTCACTATACTGTACTTCGTTTACAAAGTTCTCTGCTAAATTTTCGTTTACAATACCATCACTGGCAGCAAAAAATGCCAAAATGTGCTTTATAAAATAGCGCTCATCATCATTAAGTTTTGTACTCCAATCTGTAAGATCTTGATGTAAATCAATTTCTTCTGCTGTCCAAAAGCTTGCCTCCGATTTTTTATACCACTCCCAAATATCATGGTGTTGAATTGGAAAAATAACAAAGCGATCTTTGTTTTCTTGTAGAATCGGTTCTATAGCCTGAGACATTGTTTCTTTAAATTTTTATAAAATATTGGACGAAAATTTCTTTCGATTTGGGAATAACAAAGATTGAAAATAGAAGTTGAAAATGAAAGGCTTTGTTATAAACATTGTCAACAAGTTTTTAACAAAACTTAGCAGATGGGGGTTTTCAAAGGAAAGCCCTACAACAACACAATAACCTGATAATCAGTAATTTAATTTCAACAACCTTCGCTGAAGCCTTATAAAACAAGGGTTCTTTAGTTTGCAAAAATTGTAAAGAAAAGGAGCATCTATTTTAGAAAATCAAACTAGTTTTTAATCGTTTTTTTTAGAATTTGCAACCTTTTCCAACTCCATGTACCAGTCTTCTCCAAACTTTCTAACTAAGGCTTCTTTTACAAATTTATAGATGGGGATTTGCAGTTCTTTTCCTAAAGAGCAAGCATCATCGCAAATTTGCCATTTATGATAATTCACTGCCGAAAATTCGCTGTAATCTTGAACTCTTACAGGATACAAATGGCAAGACACTGGTTTTTTCCAGGAAATCTGGCCTTGGTTATACGCTTCTTCTATACCGCAAAGCGCCACTTTTTTTTCGTTAAAAATAACGTAAGCGCAATCTGCCCCATCAATTAAAGGCGTTTCCAGTTCTCCATCTTCAGTAGTTACATACGTCCCTTGGGATTCTATAGCTTCAATACCCTCTTTACGTAAAAAGGGCTTCACCTTAGGGTAAATATTTTCAAGTATTTTAGTCTCATCTGCTTCTAACGGCGCACCTGCATCACCATCAACACAGCACGCACCCTTACAAGCCGATAGATTACATACAAAATCTTTTTCTATGATCTCTTCGGATACAATGGTTTTTCCTAATTGAAACATCGGACAAAAATAGACAATCTTTAGAATTATTTTGTGTAATAGTTTGGCATTTAATACCGAACTTTGCCCACAAACTTAATAATCAAAGCAATGCAATTAGACTTTAAAGAAATTTTTACGGCCTTTATGGTATTATTTGCCGTTATAGATATTATCGGGAATATCCCAATAATTATCGATTTAAGAAAAAAAGCAGGACATATACAAAGCGAAAAAGCCTCCATTATAGCGGGCATTATATTAATTCTGTTTTTGTTTTTAGGAAAAAGTATTTTAAACCTTGTTGGTATTGATGTCAATTCATTTGCTGTAGCCGGTGCTTTTATTTTATTTTTTATTGCTTTGGAAATGATTTTAGGAATCACTTTATACAAACAGGAAGAAAGCACCTCTATGACAGCTGCGGTATTCCCTTTAGCGTTTCCACTCATTGCGGGCCCTGGTAGTTTAACGACTTTATTATCACTAAGAGCTGAATTTAGAACAGAAAACATTATTGTTGCAGTTATAATGAATGTTATCATTATTTTTATCGTGCTTAAAACATCTGCTAGAATAGAACGCCTTATTGGACAAAACGGTATCAATATTATACGCAAAGTATTTGGAGTTATCTTATTAGCTATTGCTGTTAAACTATTTGCTCATAACATAAAAGCCTTATTTGAAATTACATAAACACCATCACAAATGAAATATTTAACTATTATAATTAGCATTATTGCTCTAGGTTTAATGATTTTCAATTTTACAAAAGTGAATTTTAGTGCGCCTTTTAAAGATGATAGCTTAATCGCTTTAATCACTATTTTAGCATCTCTTTGTGTTATTCTTATGATGCTTATTCTAAGGGTCTCTAAGCGTATTGAACAAAAAACCAAAGAACGCAACTAATGTATGATGCTCTAATTATTGGCGGGGGTGCTGCGGGTTTGTCATGCGCCCTAGTTTTAGGCTCTGCTAAAAATAAAGCTTTTGCCAAAGACAAACATATTGGCATTATTGCCCATCAAAAAACATCCCATCTTCAAACTGCTTTATTCAACAATGTACTGGGCTTAACGCCTGAAACTACTGGAGCTTCAATATTGGAAAGCGGAAAAAAACAATTAACGGAACTATACCCGCATGTCGAACTGATTGAAAAAGAAAAAACCTTGGAATTGTCAAAATCTGAAGGCCTTTTAAAAATTAGAACCAATAAAAACACCTACACAGCAAAAGCTGTTGTTATTGCTGTTGGCTATACCAACTTGATGACGATTAAAGGACTTGAACATTATATAGAACCTCATCCAAGGAGCCCGATTGAAAAAAATCGGATTTGGTTAAAAAACACAGATCATTTGATTGAAGCCAATTTATACGTTGCAGGCACACTTGCTGGGTGGCGTAGCCAATTTTCCATAGCTTCTGGTAGTGGCGCACATGTAGCTACCGACATTTTAACACTTTGGAACAATGGAAAAGACACTAAAGTGCATGATAAAATTGAAGTTTAGTCTTTAGCCTTACTATCACTTAACTTAATAACCTCATCAATCATGATATCACGCTGATTGAAAACTTCTTCAAAAGCACCACTGCCATAAAGCTGACCTGCTAGTGTTGCTTTGATATATTGTTTCACCTCAGTATGGTATGCTACAAAAGTAATTTTAGAATCGGTACGTACATTTAAGTAGTCCTGGAAAGCAAACACCAAATCATCACTCACCTCAAACGAATCAATAAAATCTTGTCTTGAAATATTATCGTAAAGATGCCTGTCTTTTTCAAGCTCCTCAAATACAAAATAACCGATAAATCCGCGTCTTTGTAAAAAGGTTAGCGTTTCATTTTGCATACTATTATCTATAGGGACAAATACATCTGGAATAATACCCCCACCACCATACACCGTTTTCCCCGCTGGTGTTGTAAATTTTAATGAATCTGCTACCTTAATTTTGTTGGGATCTAAAAGCTCTCCACTATCTAGCCTATCAAAATATTCATCATAGTAATCTTTATTACCATTTTTATATGACCGCTGAATAGAACGTCCTGTTGGTGTATAATAACGTGACACCGTTAAACGCACGGCACTACCATCTCCTAGGTCCATTTCTCGCTGCACCAAGCCTTTGCCATAAGAACGACGCCCTACTATGGTTCCTTTATCATTATCTTGTAATGCCCCAGCAACAATCTCACTTGCAGATGCTGAATTCTCATCTATGAGTACGTATACATGACCATCTTCAAAATCGCCTTTACCAGTAGCAAAGCTTTTTTCAATATTTCCGCGCTTATTTTTAGTAAATAGGATGAGTTTATCATCTTCTAAAAACTCGTCTACTATTTGTTCTGAGATACCTAAAATACCTCCTGGGTTATTTCTTAAATCCAATGCAATTTCGGTAGCTCCTAATTCTAAAAGCTTATTCAACCCTTTTTTAAATTCCTTATAAGTAGACTCTGCAAATCGGTTTATTTTTATATATCCTAATTTTTCGGTTAGCATATAAACGGCATCGACACTTTTAATAGGAATATTATCCCGCTTTATTGTGAAGTTTAAAAGTTCTGGCTCTCCTTTTCTATATACTTTTAAATTGACTTTAGTATGAATAGGCCCTTTTAGTTTTTTAACCATTTCACCATCATTCAATCTATCTCCAAAAAGCGTATCGTTATCTGCCATAATAATACGGTCACCTCCTTTTATACCTGCTTTGGCACTAGGACCTCCTTCAATCGCCCTAATAACCGCTATGGTATCTTTGTAGGGATAAAAGCTAACTCCAATACCCACAAAATCACCTTTCATCTCTTCCGCAACACGTTCCATAGCCTCCTTAGGGATGTATACAGAATGCGGATCTAGATTTTCTAAAATACCATTAACCGTAACATCAACAATACTGTCTGTATTTATGTCATCAACATAATCATAATCAATATAGTCGATAAGCCTATTGAGTTTATCTTTTTTACTATTAGTAGAGAACAATCTATCTGGCGAATCTGTAAAATCCAGCTTTCCACCAATAAAAATGCCTGCCGCTATCGCAACACCCAAAATAAAAGGCAAATATTTTTTTTGAAATGACATTATGCTTTTAAGTCTTCTATTAATTTAAGTTCTATACCTGCTTTTTTCAAGAATTTCAATCCAGAATCATCTTTATATGCTTCATGATACACCACCTTTACAATCCCAGCCTGATGGATTAATTTGCTGCATTCTTTACATGGTGACATTGTGATATACAGTGTAGCGCCTTTGCACGACTGGGTAGAAGCAGCCACTTTTAAAATAGCATTCGCTTCTGCATGTAACACATACCATTTTGTGTAGCCTTCATCATCTTCACAAAAATTCTCAAACCCCGATGGCGTTCCATTATAACCATCAGAGATAATCATTCTATCTTTCACAATAATCGCGCCAACTTGCCTGCGTTTGCAATAAGACAATTTTCCCCACTCCTGTGCTATTCTTAAATAAGCCTTATCGTACTTAAGCTGTTTATTTTCTGGCATTATTCTATTTATAATTATAACATGTTTTTAAACGATTAATACATTTTTAGAAGCCATTTCAAAAATAAAAACCAAGAATAGCTCGCAAATGCTTTAATCTCAAACGCAAAACAATACAACGAAGATACTCTGTTCGTATTTTAATCGCAATGCAAGTTCGTTAAAGTTTTATGAAAATTTTATATTATGACAAGAAATCACTGTTCAATATCATGGGAATAACCAAACCAACAACGATGGCAGACACAACCATAATCCAATCGCGTTTAGAAAATCTAAAAATAGTCTGTACCACATACCCTAAAAACAAGACTAAAAATACAATGATAATCTGGGCAAGCTCTATTCCTAAAGCAAACTCCAACAATAATGCTAATTTGTTATCTGAATCTCCCAAAAGCATCTGAAATTCACGTGCAAAGCCCAAACCATGTATCAATCCAAAGAATAGTGTTGACAAGAACAACACGCCCACTTTTTCCCTTTGAGCACCTTTACCAGAAGTAAAAACATTAAACAGCGCAACAATTAGAATAGTAATAGGAATTAAAAATTCAACAATCTGCGCATTCACACGAACCACATTATAAGCTGCCAAAACGAGTGATAAGGTATGCCCCAAAGTAAACATAGAGACCAATAGCAACACACGTTTCCAATCTTTAAACACATAGGAAACTGTTAAGACTATAAGAAATAAAACATGATCGTATGCGTTGATATCTAATACATGATTGATACCATACTCTACGTTAAACCAAAAATTTTGAAACATAATAATTTTAAGATTAGGGAACCGTTCAAATATACAATTAATTAGGTTGTTTTAAAATGGCATCGGATTTTTTATCTGAGCAAAACAACTCATTTTACACAAATTAATATCGTATAAGAAATTAGTAATTTGATTTCTAATTCTTAAACAGAAGATAAACTATTACTATATCTTTGTACGGTATCATTTTAAATGAAGCACTATGCGTATTAAAACCTTAAGTATTTTAAGCCTGCTAATACTATTTCTTTCTTGTAAAAAAGAACAAGAAAGCAACGTAGCAACTAATAAAGCGGACATTGAAAACAATGAAATAACGGAAAAAGATATTTCAAAAATTGACTATATCGAGTTTTTTATAGACTCAAAAGCCGAAGGGATTACAGAAAACTGGGCAGAATACCAACAATTACAAGAAGCTATAACAACTATTAAAAAAGGGGATTTAAGTTTTTTTAATGATAATGAAGAAACCATAACCGCTCTGTTAAAAGGTTTAAAAAAAAGCATTCCTAAAGAATTAAAGGCACCTTCTATTTCTTCTAGAATTACAGCGTTGGAAACCAAACTTCGCAAACTAGAGAGTTTATCAAATTTATCTACTACAAGCAAAAAAGAACTTATAGCGACCATTAAGGATTTTTTAGTAGCCTTTTCTAGTTTTAATTTACAAATAAATAAGAAAATAGAATTCGATACACGAAAAATTGAAAAGCCAGAATAATAAAAAAAGGGTCTAAAAAGTGCATTCGCTTTTTAGGCCCTTTTTTCAATTAATTTTTTAATTAATTTTTTGGTTGTGACGCTTGTGCTTGCAGAGCCTGTTTTTGTCTTAACAATTCCGTTTTTGTTAATTGAATTAAATTAAAGTTGGGTGCTGTTTTTAAAGTTTCATCCAAAACATCGACAGCTGCATCAATATTTGCTTTCGTATCCTTATTGTAAACAACCAATGCCTTTAAATACATAAAGGCCGCTTTTAAAGATACTTCATATGGTGTTTGAGTCTCGTAATAAGCTTTCTTCATATCGTCTTTCGAATTTGCGATACCATAAGCAATATGCTTTTCTGCTTCCGCCAGTTTTTTAGTTTGCAAATTAAGTTCTGCCAATTCGTAGGCAATTGGGGCATTTGGTTTTCTTTTAAACATTTCCTCAAAAAACCCAATGGCTAATTCAGGCTGTTTAACCGATTTTAAAGACAATGCCTTAACTTCAATGGCGATATCAGAATCGGTAGCACTTTTTTCTATGCCTATGGTGTTAAGTGCTTGCATGTATTTACCTTCGGTCATGTATAAATAAGCTAAAGTGTCTTTTCTTGCCTGGGATGGTGCTAACAAATTTAAATGTGTCATCCCATTTATTATCCCTTGAACATCTCCTTGTGCCTTCATTTGCTTATAATAAGCTTCATAATGTTTTATTAATTCTGAGTTACTTTGAGCGTTTAGCATAAAGCCACTTACTAATAAAATCAATCCAAATAATCTTTTCATTCCTCTAATATTTATTTTAACGTGCTAAAACTATAAAAAATTAACATTTAAACTCTTAAAAGAATGCTAATTATTTTTATTTGGATCATACGGTCTTCTTTTGGGAAACCACATACCATTTATTATTAATTCAAATCTCTTTTTAGCGAAAAAATGCATTTATAGGAAAATTTAAAAAAAATGACTATATTTAAGATTACTTAAAATTAATGACCATGGGAATAAAAAGTTTTCTAGCCTCGCGAAAAAAGACAAAAAAGGACACGCCCAATACCCCAATTAAGGTTAGTGACTATATGACTACAAATCTGATTACGTTTAAATCTAATCAAAGAATTGAGCAAGTTATTGATGCTATAATAAAACATAGAATTTCAGGTGCGCCCGTAATAAATGAAAAGAATGAATTAATAGGTGTTATCTCTGAAGGTGATTGTATTAAACAAATAAGTGAAAGTAGATATTACAATATGCCCATGGATAATGCTACTGTTGAAAAACACATGGTTAAAGATGTTGAGACCATTGATGGTAATATGAATATTTTTGATGCTGCCAATAAGTTTCTTAACTCCAAGCGAAGACGTTTCCCTATTGTTGAAAACGGAAAACTTGTGGGGCAGATAAGTCAGAAAGACATTCTTAAAGCGGCCCTAAAGTTAAAAGGGCAAAATTGGAAATAAACTAAAGCCTTCTTTTCACTGGCTGTATTGCCTTGGGATGATCTGTAATGATTATTTTTTGATTCACAGTACTTTCCAATGCTGCAATTTTAGAATAGGTATACCCTCCAATAGGCTCTTTTAATGTTTTCCACTTTGCAATACCACCAACGGTTATTATTTCGCCAATTTCTATAATCCTTTCAGTATATTCCAAGGTTTTATTAAACCCAAACCAATTTTCGCTTTCAATTCCGAACGCATCCAAAAGCTTCAAAAACTCAGGTGTAGGATCATTAAACGTACCCGAAGAAACCTGCTTATCCCTAACCATATAACTACTATAGTTACTGGTTTCCTGAGAGGGTTTTACCATAACCAATTCGCCATCTTTCTCTATAAAAAAATCTTGAACATCTTCCTTTTTGACTAATGTGTTCCATCGAGAATTCTTGCCCGATTTTATTTTTTCCCTTATTTCAAAAATATAAGCAACACATTTTCGTTTACTAAATGGCATAACAAACGGCTCTTGTACTTGCATTACTTTCCCTGATACCTTTGTAAGTTCGTTGGTTCTAAATTGAGAGATGCGTTTGGACTTAAATTTGGACAGTTTTCTCAGAATAATATTTTTTTTATTGAAATAGATCACTAAAAAGACAATCCCACCAAATAGACAAAACATAAAAATGGGTATAATAAAAATAAGGGATTCAGTCATCGAGGTTATTATATAATATTTAACAAATGGTGAGTATTAAAAATATGCAGCAAAATAATATTTATTCTCGTTTTACCAATGCATAATAATCGCCTTCTAATGGTAAATACCCTTGGTCGTAAACAAAATAATAAATAGTTCCTGCTTTAGTCGTATAAATACTTGTAAAATAGTTAAAGTCGAAACCTGCTTCTATGAGCTTGGCTCGGGATGTTTTTGTTTTTTGCTCAGGATTAAGCATCTCTAAAACCCTATAATTTTTACGTAATCGATTATTTGTGTTGCGTATTAAATTCTTGCTATCTTTGTTTACGCGATTGTTATACGCATTTCTACACCCATCGCTACAAAACTTTTTATCAATTCTGCCAACTATATTATCGCCACACTCTAAGCATTGTCTCTGCATAACTACTTATTTTCAATTTTATACCAGCGAAGCTTTATCTTTTCCTCTTCAAAATAAAAATCTTCAATATATTTTAAGCCAATTTTTAAAAGGGCATGGTGAGAAGCTTGGTGTTCCATTTCTGTTATACCGTACAACTCGGGAAGCTTTAAAACCTTAAAACCATAATCTACAGCTTTTTTACCAGATTCTGTTGCATAACCTTGGCCCCAAAAACGTTTTATTAATCTGTAACCTACATCATAAAAGTTAGTAATGCCATTCATTTTTGTATTGAGTTTTAGCCCAGACCACCCCATGAATTCACCTGTTTTTTTATTGATTAGAGCCCATCGACCTATACCGTATTTTTCATATTGATCAATAACAGCTTCTATAATTTTTTGAGATTCTTCTTTAGTTTTTACAGGTTTGTTTCCTAAATATTTATGTACTTCAGGATCCGAATCCAATTCGAACATACCTTCTAAATCAGACATCCGTAAGTCTCTTAAAATAAGACGTTCTGTTTCTAAATTAAATGTCATACTAAATTACATTACCAGTTCCCTGCATACCCTAAATCAAGCTTAGTTCTCTGTTTTAAGTAATTATAATCATATCTTAAAACTTGTCTTATATGCAAATAATCGTGTGCCAACCAATTAGCTAAAAGCAACCTTGCCGACATAGCTCCCAGTTCAGGGTGCAATAACTTACTTTCCCAATTAGCATCTAACTTACTTTTTAACCATACAACAGATTGTTTCCGCTCTTCTAGAAAATCCAGAAGTGTTTGGTTATAATCTCTAGCATTATAATCTCTTTCTTTAACCCAGCCTTCAGGATCAATTGGCACCAAGGGTTTTTTAGGAGTTTCAAGTGCATGAACCACCCGAGCTTTAAAATCGTCTCGTTCTTCATCCAATAAATGACATACAATTTCTAGCAAGTTCCATTTTTCAGGCTCGGGCCTCCATAAATATTGTGTCTCTATTTTAGATACTAAAAGACTTTTAAAAACCTGCTGGTTGCTTTCTAATTGCTGTATAATTTCTTTAATAGACATATCCTTGCTTAATTTAACACACTAAATAGCACCAAACCTACTAAGCCCAAATACTTTCCAATGTGTAAGCACCACCTTCAAACACCCAGTGTCCACCTGTTAAATACCTGTAATTTTTATCTAAGCTGGCAATTTTTTTCATATCATCATCGGATAAATGAATGGCTCCTGCCTGTAGGTTTTGAGCAATTCTACCTGAGTTTACAGACTTAGGAATAACAGCAGTGCCCCGATGCAATGCCCAACTAATTAGGACTTGTCCTGGTGTGGCGTTTTTAGACTTTGCCATGTCTGTAATGATAGGATCTTCTAATAATTTAGGCTCATCTGCTGCCTTAAATTTCTCTGCCCTGTCTGAAGAGCCCAACGGTGCATATGCCGTAAAATGAATATGATGATCTTTACAAAATGAGAGTAGGTCTTCTTGCTGAAAATAGGGGTGCGACTCCACCTGATTCATTTCAGGTTTTATTTTCGATTTAGATATTAAATCTTCTAAAGCTTTTTTACCAAAATTAGAAACCCCAATATGCCTTACCAAACCTAAACCTACAGCTTCTTCCATAACTTCCCATGTTGTCGCATTAGGAAGATCATCTAATGAAATTAAATCTTCCTTAGCACCAACGAACATTACTTCTTTTTTTAAGGCTACCGGCCAATGAATCAGGTATAAATCCAGATAATCGAGTTGCAGATCGCTTAACGTTTGCTTTAAGGCTGGAATTACATCTTCCTTTGCATGGGCATTACACCAAAGTTTGGAGGTAATCCATAACTCTTTTCTGGTTACAATACCTTCTGAAAAACATTCAGCCAATGCTTCACCTATTTCTTTTTCGTTACCATATACTGCTGCACAATCAATATGTCTATAGCCTTCCTTAATAGCTGTTTTTACTGCATTGTAAACGTCTCCTGATTCAGATTTCCATGTACCTAGGCCAAAAGCAGGCATTTCGTCATTGTTCTTAAATTTTAGTGTTCGCATTTATTTTTTAATGTTTGTATTTTAAGATTTATATGTTAAATATTTAATGTCTATATCTATGTATTCAAAATAGGAATGAAGGCTTTCCAAGGACCTACCTCATCTTTATATTGTTTTGCCATAACTCGTGCAATTTGTACAATATGCGCCAAATCATGTGCTACCCAACAGGCCAATAGCTCTTTTAGCCTGACCTCTCCTAATTCAGGATGCGCGGCTTTCATCTTTAATTGCGACTCTGTAATTTTAAAATCCTTGAGCTTTTTTAAGTTTTCTGTACGTAATTCTGAAAACTCTTTTAATAATTGTTGTAATGTTTTGTCTTTTGAATTTCCAAACTGAGCAAATCTATCAAAAGATTCAAATACTTTGTTACTAGAATCGCTCAAAATAATTTGTATTCTAACAATCCAATCGGTCTTTTCGCCATGAATTAAATGTCCAACAACATCAAAAGCACTCCAGGTATTGTCACCCTCGTTATTATAAATCCATTCATCAGACAATCCCAAAAGCATTATATTAAGTGTATTCGGAGTGCGTTCCAAAATTTCTAAAGCTTGGTCTAAATTGTAAGTCATTATATTTATTTACAATAAATTATTTTAATTCATTTCCAATGCATGCTCAAACACAATTTGGGAGCAAGCCATATAGTTTTACCAAATATAAGGTTATTCCGAATAAAATTTAAAACCAAAAAAATCAAGTGTAGTTCACTGGTACCTTTAGAGATAACATAGAAATTATTAATCCAGAATTAAGGAAAACTTTTAGCTAAATTATATTATAAAGTATATTAGCAGTATCAAAATTGCCATTTGTACCAAATAAGACCTATGAGACTTTTCAATACATCCTTATTAGTAGGTATATTTATATTTATTGGTTGTTCGACATTACAAGCGCAAAATAACCTGTCTTATAATGTAAAACATTATGATATTTTTGACGGACTTTCAAATAATTGGATCTCGGACATTTTTCAGGACAAAGATGGTTTTTTATGGTTTGGAACACAGTATGGAATAAACCGTTTTGATGGTAAAAACTTTAAAGTATTTACATACATACCTGGAGACACCACGGCCATCAAAGCCAATTGGATAAGGAGCATCACACAGCTAGACGATCATAAAATATATTTTGGCTCTTTGGGTGGTGGTATTAATGTTTTGGACCCTTACCAAGAAAAGTTTACCGAATTATTTATTAAGTCCAATTCAAACAATCACAACATATCATTGATTAATAAACTCACTCCCGATGATGAAAAAAATTTATGGATATCGAGTACCAATGGTGTTTTTCGCTATCATCCTAAAGATAGTACGATAAAAGAACTTTATAACAGAGGTTCTTCCAATATTAGTATTTCAAAAAATGGTTCGAAACTTATCTTGGGAAGACAAGAACGTACTTCAAAAAAACAGGAACAAGGGCACAGTATTTTTAAAGTAGTGCATGATACGATTCAAGAAATTCCTTTGCCAAAAGATCAAAAACTCATCAATACTTTCTCTATTTCCAAAGATAGTACACTGGTTTATACTAACAAGGCATTATACATTACCTATAAATCTAATGGCGCTTGGTCTCAACAAAAATTAAATTTTGAAAGTACCTACAAAACAGCCGTAAGAGATGTTCCCTTTATTTTTAAGGACAAAGAAGGTTGGATATGGGTAAATGGCGGAAAAAAAATTTACAGATTCTCTTCTGATTTTACTCAGCAAGAAGCTATTACCATAGAAGCATTATTAAACTACCCTTCTTCTGTTAGTATAAGGGCCAATTGTATGTTTCAGGATAACGAAAGTAACTATTGGTTAGGCACCAATCTAGGAGTATTTCAACTCATTCACCACAAACCATTTAGGCATCCCTTTTTAGGAGAGCTAGGAAAAGTTAGAGAAATAGTGGGGCGTGGAGATAAAATTTGGTTTGCTCTTCCTGATGGAATTTACACTTGGAATAAAACCAAAATTAACTCGCTCAAAAAAATAAACAAAAAGCCAGTAACTTCTATGGTCTGCGCCAGCGATAGTTTTTTGTATACGATGGGAAGGGATAACCAAGGCCAATTGGCTTTGCTAAAAATAGACTCTAACTCGAATAAAGAAACACCCATTTATTTTCCAAACTTAGACTTTTCTTTAGGTGTATGCTGGCGAGTGATAGAAGACCATAACCAACGGTTATGGATTGCGCAATGGGACAACATGATAGTATACGACTTAAAAGACCAAAGCTATTTTAAAATTCGTTTTCCCCGAAAAAGAATAGGAATTATCGAGCTATATATGGATAGTTTTGACAATATTTGGGTGGGCAGTATTAATGAAGGCCTATTAAAATTCTCCAATGCCAGTAAAATTAGTGAAGACGAAAACCATAATTACAAACAATTTTTGCACGATGTTTTCAATCCTAATAGCATTAGCTCTAATCTTATTCAATCTATACGACAAGATGACAATGGTTTATTATGGATTGGGACTGACGGTGGACTAAATTGCCTCGATATAGAAACAGAAAAATTTGAACGCTATGTTAGAAATGATAAAATGCCCAATGACAAAATTTTAACTATTATTAATGATACTAAAGGAAAACTATGGCTAAGCACTATAAGCCATGGTATTTTGTCTTTCGATATCCAGACCAAAAAATTCGATCATTTTATGACAACAGACGGGCTATACGACAACTCTATGTTACTTAGTTCTGCATATCTTGACGATGAGGACTTTATATGGTTAGGTAGTGAGGGAGGCATTCAATATTTTAACCCAGATAACCTAACCACTTCTAAAACCAGAACTCCTAATATGATTTGGGAATCATATACCAAGTTTAAAGCAGATACCACTATAGTTTATAAATTTCCAAATAAAAGTTTGTCGAATGAAAATGTAATAACCATATCCCCACAAGACCAAAGTATTAATTTTTTATTTCAAACCTTAACTTTCGAAAAGCCCGAAAAGGTTAGGTATCATTTTAAATTACAAGGTTATCATAAAGATTGGCTACCCATGAAGGAAAAAGGAAGCCTAACCCTCTCTTATTTACCCAAGGGATCATATGAATTGTTGGTAAAAGCTACTTCTGAAGATCAATGGGAAATCCCATACGAGCCAATAGCCATTACCGTAGTCCCTCCCTGGTATAAAACCAACCTCGCAAATGCTCTTTACATCCTATTTATAGGATCTCTAATTTTTGTACTGTATAGAATTCAATTAAGAATAAAAATAGCAGAAACCGAAAAAGAATTCATTATAGACCTATCCCAAACCAAAACCCGGTGGTTTAATCAAATAGCACATGAATTTAGAACACCATTAACCGTAATTCTTGGTGCTGTCGATCAAGCAAGGGAAAAACACGCTTCTGAAATTGGTTCAAAAACAGATAAACATTTATTTCAAATAGAAGAACAGGCCAATCACTTATCAAATCAAGTACACCAGATTTTGGAGATTGCTAAAATGCAGGATAACCAGTTAGAGGTTCGGACCAACAACAGTGATTTTGTAGCTTTTCAACGATATTTATTTCATTCCTTTACTTCCTTAGCCGAAAAAAAAGATATTACCTTAAGCTTTTCGAGTTCGCACAACAGTTTATATCTGTTATTTGATGAGGATAAGTGGCGAAAAATATCAACTAACATAATCTCCAATGCTATAAAATACAATACTTCAGGAGGAAAAGTGTTTTTTTCTATTGTATTTAAAGAGAATAAAGCTGCCCTTACTATCCAGATTAAGGATACAGGTATTGGTATGTCCAACAAGTTCGTTTCTAAATTGTTCGATCCTTTCGCCAAAGAAAAAATCGATGATTCTCAAGGTGTTGGACTGGGGCTTACCCTTACTAAAGAATTGGTTCAATTAATGAAGGGCGAAATTGCAGTACATAGTCAAAAAGGAGTAGGAACAACTTTCACCATAAAAATCCCTGCGATAATTCCAGACGACAAACCAGCAGCAGAAATTAAAAATGAAGAGATTATTTTATTTGAAGAAAACGATACGCCAGTTGTTCTCATTGCTGAAGATCACAAAGAAGTACGAGATTATATTCATTTTTGCCTGGCTTCAAACTTTACTATACTACAAGCTGAAAACGGTTTGGTAGCATGGGAATTGTGCGAAAAGCACTTGCCAGATTTAGTAATCTCCGATATAATGATGCCCAAATGGAACGGTATCCAGTTAAGCTCCCAAATTCGGCAAAATATAGCAACCAATCATATCCCTATTATTTTATTAACTGCAAAATCGGGACAATCCAATCAATTAGAAGGCTTGAAAACAGGTGCCGACGCCTACCTTACTAAACCTTTTAATCGCACCGAATTGCTAATACGAGTTGACAACCTGATTAAAACCAGACAAAAACTACGGGAAAAATATCAACGTGGGGAAACGATCATCACTTCAAAAAATAAAACTATTGACCATTTTATGAAGAATGTGATACAAATTATTCACAAACAATTGGATAATGATGAATTTGCTGTTCCCCAATTGGCAGAGTACCTAAGCATTAGTCGGGTACACTTATTCAGGAAAATTAAAAACCTCACAGGTTTGCCGCCTACCAAATTTATACGAAAGATTCGTTTGCAAAAAGCTCAAGAATTATTACTTCAAAGTGAGCTCTCTATATCTGAAATCGCCTACCAAACAGGGTTTAAGGATCCCGCTTACTTCACCAGGGTTTATGTCGAGGAATTTGGAAAACCGCCATCTGAGTTTAGAAAACAAAGCTAAACACCATTATTTCGGAGGTTTTCTAAATAAATGTAACCACAATACAAGCTTTGGTAACTACAGTACAAAGCAAATTTTCATTTGTACCCTAAACTTGTAATATAATAAAAGCCTTCAAATCTAATTTGTATCTACCCTTAATCTTTAAGCGAGATTTCAAATCATTTTTGATTCTGATAAAAAATTAAAATGGATTCTCAAAAATACTTTCGCAGTAAAAATATATTACATCAAGAACCTAACTTATGTGACAAGGTGTCTCCTAAAATTTCATCAAAAAAATACAACACTTGCCCAACTAAACAAGATTTATCCACCAAGGCAAGTAACGTTTCTAAAACCCCTTATTTGGATGAAGTTTTTGCAGAATTTGACAGCGACTATCTAGAACGCGCACCTATTCAAACCATCTCTGTTTTGAGCTATTTTGCCACATCTCTGTTTGAGAACAACAACGCAGATGATGTTCTTTGGGACATTGTAGAAAATTGTATTGCACATCTTCAGCTCGAAGACTGTGTAATTTATATGCTAGATAAAGACAAACAGTACCTCATTCAGAAAGCTGCATTTGGAAATAAGAACAATGGAGAAAAAAAAATTGTTAGTCCAATTAAAATTAAAATTGGAGAAGGCATTGTAGGCCATGTGGTCAAGTCTGGAAAATATCAATATGTGAAAGATGTGGCACTCCACCCCAAATACATAGTGGATGATGCCAATAGGAAATCAGAACTATCTGTACCAATATACATTGGCGATGAAATTATTGGTGTTTTGGACTCTGAGCATTCTGAAAAAGGCTTTTTTACCGATGATCATATTTTTTTATTTCACTTAATAGCAAAATTGACGGAAAAAAAACTAAAACAAATATACAATAACAGTAATGTTTGCAATATCAATCACGATAACATCTATTTTAAAGAACTCGAACTCTTAATGAAAGAAGGCAAAATATATAGAGATCCCAATCTTGGCCTTTCCAGTGTTGCCCAAAAACTTAAAATAAGCAGTAATTACCTATCGCAATTGGTCAATAAATTAACTGGACAGAATTTTGCAGATTACATAAATACATTTAGAGTTGAAGAAGTCAAACTAAAATTAACCAATGCCAACTTTGCAAACTACACTGTCGTGGGAATTGGCTTAGAATCGGGATTTAACTCGAAATCGACATTTTATAGTGCGTTTAAAAAAATTACGGGAATTTCTCCCAGTACTTACAGAAAGGCTTGTTGAAAATGTCCAGATTCTTTGAAATTCAAACTTTTCGGATACCATTGGTTATTTAAGTCAGTACATTTTCAAAAAAAATGTAAATAATGAACAAAACACTTATTCTAATCACCCTAATGACCTTATGGGCATCGGGGTGTGGCAACGACGATAACGGCGATTTGCAAATACAAAATCAAAACCCTAAAGACTTTTCTGTAGAAGCAACAGAGATAACCAATAACAGTACGTTACTTAAATGGAGTCCTGCAACAGATCCAGAGGGAGATGTGGTAACCTATACCATATTTCTAGAGCAGAATGAGGTACAATCTCAACTACAAACTACAGAGTTTTTGCTTGAAAACCTTGTTGAAGAAACAAATTATAGTGGAAAAGTTGTAGCTTCTGATGGAAAAAACGGCGCATCAGAAAGTACGTTTTCATTCACAACCACAGAAACGATTAATAGCGAGATAGCTATAGCATGGCAAAAGTCATTAGGAGGAACTCTAGACGAGGAAGCCTATAGCATACGTCAAACAAATGACTTGGGATACATCGTCGTAGGCGCATCAGAGTCCAATAACGGAGACGTTGGCGGAAATAAAGGTAATAAAGACTGCTGGGTGGTTAAATTAGACAGCCAGGGCGTTATACAATGGGAAACTAATATTGGTGGCACCAATAATGAAACTGCACACGATGTACAACAAACCAACGATGGTGGGTATATTATAGGGGCATTTTCATCATCCAACGATGGCAATGTAGCAGGAAACCATGGCATGCGCGATTTCTGGATCGTAAAACTAAATGCCTCTGGAAATATAAGTTGGAAAAGAAACTTAGGGGGTAGCAAAGATGATATTTTAGAAGCCATTATTGAAACCTCAAATGGCGAATTTGTGGCTGTCGGTTATACGAGTTCCGATAGTTTCAACGTCAAAGGTCAATCTGATGCCTGGATCGTAAAACTAGATGAGTCGGGGACCCTCTTATGGGAAACCAATTTCGGAGGTTCGCAAAGAGACTTGGCCTTTTCGGTTGATGAAACTTCAGACCAAGGTTGCATTGTAGCAGGGTACACAGAAACTACAGATAACAAGAGGGATATGTTGGTTATTAAATTAGATAACGAGGGGAAGCATGAATGGAATAAAACTTACACAGGATCTGAAAATGAAGAAGCGGCATCGATACAACAAACCAATGACGGTGGGTATATTATTGGTGGGTACTCCAAATCTAGTGATGGAGATATTGGAAAAAACAATGGTGCCAATGATGCCCTAGTTATTAAAACAGATAACCAAGGGAATATTATTTGGAAAAAAGTACTGGGCGGTTCTAAATCAGACGGTGTCAACGATATTAAACAAACTACTGATGGTGGATATATTGCAGCTGGCTCTTCAACCTCTGATGATTTGGATGTAGCAGAGAATCATGGAGGAGCAGATTTCTGGATTCTGCGACTACAAGCCAGTGGAGATCTGGTATGGCAACAAAACCTTGGAGGGGAAGGAAATGATTATGCGTTTTCGATTGAAGAAACTAAAGATGGTGGTTTTATAACCACAGGCTCTTGGTATACTAATATAACAGGAAATGGAGGAGGTTTTGGAGATTTTAATTATTGGGTTATTAAGCTAGAATAGACACCTTACAGGCTATTATAAAACCTATCCTTTATAATACGATCAAGTGTATGTTAGTTGCTTTTTTACCAGTGGGTCCTCTAACGATTTATTTTAACCAAAGTGACGGGGACCCTTTTTTAAATGATTTATAAATGTATTCAATTAACCGTTTTGTTAACACCATTCAAAAACAGCTTTATAACGGTAAAAATTGTCAAAGAATGTGTTTACACAATAATTCATATGCAAACCAAACGAATTAAACTTTTAATACTCGGCTTATTAATTTTTGGGTGTAATAACAACGATGAAACGTTAGATCCTGCTCCTCCATCTCTTTCCATCACCCCTATAGCTATTAACGAAATTAGTTCTTTTATAGCATTTGGAGAAACTCTGAGTCAGAATCAGCTAAACCCCACAATTGAATATATTACCAACCATGCCAACATATTGGTACAGTCTGCTTCAGGGGGCTATGTAGAAGCTATTCAAATGAATTCAAACATTGATGATTTTGAAATCTGGGTAAAACCTTCAAATAATTCCCAATGGCTTATTATTTACGACCATATACTAAATATTAAAGTTTCTGTAGGAGATAAAATTAATGCTGGTGATGTATTAGGGTCTATAGGTATAGGAAATAGAACAGAACTTCAAATCAATCAAATAAACCATAATCAAGAAATAGCCTATTGTCCACTCAACTTTGGGACAAATAATTTTGTTCAACAGCACACCAATTTCTCAAAAAACTGGTGTATTGCAAAAACAGTAACCCCTTAATAAAAATATATTATGAAACGCATCCAAAATTTAATGCTAATATGTATATTATTCACTAATATTATAGTAGCACAGCAAAAAAAATCAATCACCGTTATAGGAGAAACCATTAAGACCACTGAAATAGAAAAATATGTAGTCAATATAGAATTTAAAGAAATTATAAGTGATAATTACCAAAATATAAAAGGCAAAACGGTTTCTGAGCTAAAAAAGGAGTTTGCCTCCATGCTTAGTAAAGAAAATATTAATTTTGGGTTCTTTAAAGAAGATGTTAATTACCACTTAAATTCTTATCTCTACACATCATCTGCTTATTATTTTTATGTAACGACATCCTTAGAAGAAGTACAAAAAATCCTTAGTCAAAAAATGAAGGGCGTAGACAATACAAGGGTCGATTTTATTGCCAAAGAAATGACGAATAAACAAATTGGAGAATTAAGCAAAAAGGCTATAGACGATGCAAGAAAAAGTGCCGAGCAGATTGCGTCAAAAATAGGAAAAACGGTTGGAGAAATCACCCAAATTGAAAATACAAATTACAAGTACGAATACTTTAATGTTAGCGGTGTTAGAGGAGTACCTTTAAAATATCATATAAAAGTTACATTTTCGCTTCAATGAAAATACAAAAAGGTAAAATATAATATTAATAAATATACATGCTAAAAAAGACACCCTTAGCGTAGAATATAACTATTAACACCTCAAAAACAGTCTTTTATTGGTAATTGTAGCGAACCCATAGTCTGATTTTTTTTAGGTACTGTTTCTATGCTCCAAAAAGAAAACTATTCTGTAGAGTTGTTTGCTTTCTCCAACCGTTTTTAAGACATAGATATAAAACCAAAAGACCAAGTAATTATTTTTTATAAGTACAAAGGCAACTATCTTTCTCTTGGAGGAATTAATGGCCCTCTCGTAAAATCCATACGGAAATATAATAAACATGGTCAAAATCCCTTATCGATAGAGGACGATATTCATATTTGAGATAAATTCCAATTGGGGCCGAACCAAGACAGATCGTATTTTGTAAAAAAATGTTCTCTGTAGAATAATTAAGATTCGTTTCTTGAAGGCATGGAAACGACACCCAAAGACCATCTATAGTTTTTGGAATTACATTTATTGCTGAAAACTTCGAAAAGGTAGTAGATAGATTCTGTTGTTCCTTAAATATGCACTAATCAATTGCGTAAATTTCCTAGCTATACACCCAACAAACACAGGGAAAAACACCCATAAAACGTCCAGATTCTTTGAATTTCAAATATTTCGGACATCTAAAAAACACCTGCTGTCTAAGTTTGCTTCATAACATAATTTTAAAAAAATTTAACAATGAAAAATTTAATTAAGTACGTAACTATAGCATTATTATCAATAGCTATTTTCTCCTGTGATGGCGAAGACGGAGCTATTGGCCCACAAGGCCCACAAGGCCCGCAAGGTGACCAGGGACAACAAGGTTTACAAGGTGACCCTGGTGCCCCAGGCGATCCAGGAACGGCAAATGTGATCTATTCTGATTGGATTGAACATGGGTTTGGTAACAGTCCTGTGGGAAGTTCGGCAGCAGGTTTTGATATTGAAGCACCTGAAATTACCAATGATATCCTAAATAATGGGGTCGTATTGATATACGGCCGAAGAGCAGTCCTTTCAGACGGTGAAATCGAGACAACCTTCTATCAATTACCCTATACTTTCTATGGTAGTTTAGATGTCGAGTTTCGTTATAGAATTCAACCTCCAACCGATGATTCCAACGGGGCAATAAGAATCCAAGTGAAAAAATTGGATGATACAGACTTAAATGCCGACGCCGTGTTGATTTCTGCCTACCGTTACGTTATAATACCAGGAGGTCAAAGCAATACAGGTAAATCCATTTCTAATTACAAAAAAATGTCGTACGAAGAAATTGCTAACCTTTTTGACCTTCAATAGTTTGAATAAAATGTGAGAAATAAGCATTAGGATTGATTATACATACACACTTCTCACATTTTATTTTCTTTTTGATAAGTTAGTTTTTCTCCATGATTAAGGAAAAACGAGGTCGTCTAAAAAGTATTGAAAACTAAAGTTGAAATACTCGAACAGATACCTAAGTACTCTTTAGGCAGCCTCGTTTTATTTTAAAATTATTATGAAAAAAATACTTTACATTTTTGTATCATTAATTTTATTACACTTTTCTTGTAGTAGTGATGATTCGTCTAATAATTTGAGAATTGTTTACGAACAACATCTTATGGAAAACACGTTTTTACAAACGGGAGAGACAGCACCTCCTGTAGTAAATTGGTCTGAGGAAAAAGGCACTTTTTCTGCTACAACATTGACTGCACCGAAAGGAGATGATCTAGTTGGAAAAGGGAATCTATATACAAAATTACACTAATGAAAAATCACTTTATAACATTCTTAAATTTCTTCAAACCCAATAAGAAAAAAGAAACAGATAAATTCGATGAAAAATATGGGTTTATTTTAAGGCTGGATTTAGACAATGAAAAAATGTATAATAAAGTTAAGGAGCATTATTATTGCCTTCAAGTTCAGCAAGAGCTTTTTTAAGTGTGCCTGCAGATTTCACAAAGTGATTATCTAAGACCAATTTACGCTCTTCTTCTGAAAATTGCTTCAAACTTAGAACGCAGAAATTAAATAGCTCTCCTACCTTTTCTCCAGTTTTTTCTTTATAAAATTCATGAACCTCACCTAACGTATTTTTAGAAACTTCTTCAATTATTTCTTGAGCTTTTTCATCATTATTAATCATGTTTTTTAAATCACCCTTAATCCTTTCCTCTCTCATTGAGGCATACTTCTTTACCTCATCAACCTTAAATATGTCAATGAATGTTTTCATTGAATCTATAATATCTTTTTGCTTTTTTATCTGACTGTATTGTATAATAAATACGATTAGGTAAATTAAGGTATAAACGCCAATTATCACAATTGTTACAATATCCATAAAAATTATTTAAATGTTATTAGAATATGCTTACACTAAATATTTGTTTTCAGTGTAAAAAACTACTATATTTATATATGTTTAATAAAGAAGTAAAATCAGTTTTAGACCTTATCAAAGCCTTTCCAACGGAGCAGGATTGTATCGACCATTTAGAAATACTGCGTTGGAACGAAAACGTTGTAAGTCCTTTTGATTCAACTTCTAAAGTCTATAAATGTAAGAATAACCGTTATAAGTGCAAAAACACAGGTAAGTATTTTAACGTCAAGACCAATACTATTTTTGATAACACCAAAATGGAGCTACAAAAATGGTTTTTAGCGATCTGGATAGTTACTTCACATAAAAAAGGTATTTCATCACTTCAATTGGGTAGAGATTTAGGAATCACCCAGAAATCAGCGTGGTTCATGCTTCAAAGGATAAGAAACTGTTTCGGTTTAGATAATAACGACCAATTAGAAGATGAAGTTGAAATGGACGAAACTTATGTGGGTGGCAAGAATGAAAACAGAAGTATATCTATAAGACGTGATAAATCAGAGGAGGCTTTAGAACATTACAAAAAATCTACTGTCTTTGGTATGGTTCAAAGAAACGGTGAAGTAAGAGCAATGCATGTAGAAAATGCTTCTGAAATTGCGTTATTACCTATTATTTATGAAAACGTAAGTAAAGAATCAAAAGTTTATACAGATCAACATAAAAGCTACTCTAAATTAGAACGTGTTTATGACCATAAAGTAATAAAGCATAGCAGGGGTGAATATGTAAGAGGTCGAATAAGTACAAATACAATAGAAAGTTTTTGGGCTATTTTAAAGCGAGGTATTTACGGTATCTATCATTTTACATCCAAAAAGCATTTGCAGTTATATATAGATGAGTTTGTATTTAGATACAATACAAGAAATGGAAATGAAAGTGATAGATTTAACTTACTTTTGTGTAATATAGAGAATAAAATAACTTATAAAGAATTAATTGCATGAGTGGTTTAGAAGATAAAGTTAATTTTTTGTTCTACACGGCTGACGATGGAACTACTAATATTCAAGTCATTATTGATGAAGATACTGTATGGGCTACTCAAAGGTCAATGAGTGAAATATTTGGAGTTGAAGAAAACACTATTACTTATCATATAAGTAATGTGTATTCTGACGGAGAATTAGCTAAGAGTTCAACTACTCGAAAAATTCGAGTAGTTCGAAAAGAGGGCACTCGTAATGTAAATAGAGAACTCGATTTCTACAACCTAGATATGATTATTTCGGTTGGATATAGAGTAAACTCTTTAAGTGCAACAAGATTTAGAATTTGGTCTACAAGTATTTTAAAGGAATACTTAATTAAGGGCTTTGCCTTAGATGATGACAGGCTGAAGCAAGGTAAAACATTGTTTGACAAAGATTACTTTGACGAATTAGTAGAACGTATCAGAGAAATACGTGCTTCTGAAAGACGTTTTTACCAAAAAATCACTGATATATACGCCACAGCTGTAGATTATGATTCTAAAGCACAAATAACCCAAACATTTTTTGCTACAGTTCAAAATAAATTAGAATACGCAATTACACATCATACTGCATCAGAAATAATAAAACTTAGAGCAAGTTCGGAAAAACCCAATATGGGACTTACAAGTTGGAAAAATGAAAAGAAAGGCGGAAAAATATTAAAGTCTGATGTTGGAGTTGCTAAAAACTATCTAACCCATGAAGAAATATCTGAACTAAATAGAATCGTAACGATGTATTTAGATTATGCAGAAAACCAAGCTAGTAAAGGAAGATTAATGAATATGAAAGATTGGGTTGAAAAGCTAGATGCATTTTTATTATTTAATGAGTATGATATCCTGAAAGATGCAGGTAAAATGCGGGCTGATGTAGCTAAGAAATTTGCTGAAAAAGAGTATGAAAAATTCAGGGTTACGCAAGATAAAGAATATAAATCTGATTTTGATAAAATGGTTGAGGGGGTTAAGCAAGGTAACTTACCACAAGAGAAAAAAATTGAAACCGAAGAACCTTTATCTGATTTTAATCAAAAATTAAAACAAGGCTTAAACTATGACCCGAAGCAAGAACGAAATTCTGCTTTAAGTCTAAGTAGCATTAAAAAACGTAGAGACCGTAAAAAAGATTAATAATAAAGGCTTAACTATAATTAAATGAACGTACGTATTCCCAAAGACGAAAACACACGCATAGAAGATTCTAAAGACATAGCGCGTATCATGCGCAAGATACTCCTAAGACAGAACAAGCTACGCAGGAAAAAGGAATATTTTGGAGTATAGGACTTAGCGTAAAAACGATATAGAGTACATAGAGTTGCTTACCATTGGGATATTGAACCAAAATAATATTGACCCCGTAGAGGTATTTAATTTTGCAGTAGCCAAAAAATGTAAACGAATAATCATTTGTCATAACCACCCGTCAGGAGATACAAAACCAAGCGAAGCGGATAAACAAGTTACCCAAAAAATAAAGAAAGGTGCGGATGTTCTGAATATAGAACTTTTAGACCATCTAGTAATATGTGAGAGCAAAGAGTTTTACAGCTTTAAGGCTTTTGAATTGCTTTAACAACTCATTCTAATGTTAGTAGAATTAGAATGAGTTAAATATGTTCATTGATAGGCAAGAACTTAATTTGACTGTTCGCAGTCGGCAAGAGCTTATTGTTAAGGTTCTGAATTAGCGGAATCGAAAACATAGATTGAACAACTTGCATACTTCAAAAAAGCACAATTTCTAAGTGCGAAGCTCAATTTTATTTTTTTGTGTAAACTGATATATAGCTCCCCATAAGTCCCGAATATTATTCGTTTGCAAACGACTACAATCATTTACAAACGATTTTAAATAAGTAAGTACCGAATAACATTTGGGAGCTGCTCCATCTTTGCAGTGTCGAAACATAAGAACTCGATAGTATTAACTGTTTAACATTAAAACTTAAAATTATGAACACGCTTAGAAACAAAGTACAGTTGATTGGTAACTTAGGAAACGATCCAGAAATTATTAATCTGGAATCTGGAAAAACACTGGCTAAATTTGCTATCGCCACTAATGAAAGCTATACCAATAATAACGGTGAAAAAATTACGGAAACACAATGGCACAATGTGGTAGCCTGGGGCAAAACAGCCGAAATTATTGAAAAATATATCACCAAAGGAAAAGAAATTGCTATTGAAGGCAAATTGACTTCACGTAGTTATGACGATAAAGAAGGCAATAAACGATATATCACAGAAGTTGTTTGCAATGAATTATTGATGTTGGGAAGCAAGTAATTTAGATGGGCTTAAAGGTAAACACAATAACTTTTGAGCCCTTATTATTTTTTAGCATTATCGACATTATAATAACCACCCTTATTCTCTTTTCTATCTAAAGATTGCCTAATGATCAAGTGCGATACATTAATCATATTACGCAGTTCGCAAAGCGACGTGGTTATTTTAGATTCTTTGTAAAGATCTTCAACTTCATTATAAATTAAATCTAAATGCTTGATAGCTCTTTTTAAACGCTTATTACTTCTTACAATCCCAACGTAATTACGCATTAAAGCCTGTAATTGCTTTAGGTTATGCTGTATTAAAATATGTTCTTCGGGAATGGTCGTGCCTTCATCATTCCAATCTGGAATATGAACGTCTAAAGATTTATATTCTTTTTTAGAGTGGTGCTTAAAGATATTATGAGCATAAACCAAAGCTTCTAATAATGAATTTGATGCCAGCCTATTAGCACCGTGTAAACCCGTTCTTGTACATTCTCCACAAGCAAATAGGTTATCGATAGTTGTTTTTCCTTTTTTATTAACTTTAATACCTCCGCATAAATAGTGAGATGCCGGAATAACGGGAATCCAATCGGTTTCAATATTTATATGGCGCTCTAAACACTTTTTATAAATATTTGGAAAATGATTTTTAAAGGCTTCAATATCTAAATGCGTACAATCTAAATACACATGTGGCTCTCCAGACTTCTTCAATTCACTATCTATACTTTGAGACACAATATCTCTGGAAGCTAGTTCTGCACGCTCATCATAATCAGGCATAAAACGATAGCCTTTTTTATTCCGAAGATAAGCTCCAAAACCTCTAACAGCCTCTGAAATTAGAAATGCCGACTCCCCTTTTTCTTCATACAAAGCTGTAGGATGAAACTGCACAAACTCCATGTCTTTAATCCGCGCCTTAGCCCTATAAGCCATCGCAATCCCATCTCCTGTTGCAATAACTGGATTTGTGGTGTGTCCATAAACGCAACCAATACCTCCAGAAGCAAGCAGGGTGCTATTTGCTTTTATGGTAAAAATATCACCTGAATTTTGATTAAATATATAGGCTCCAAAACACACTAAGGGCTCATATTCATAATCTTTAACATGGTGATTGGTAACCAAATCTATAGCGAAATGGTGCGGTAAAATAGTAATATTGGATAGCTGGTGTGCTCTTTCTAATAGTGCTCGCTCTATCTCATAACCCGTAATATCTTTATGATGAACCACACGATACTCTGAATGACCGCCTTCTTTTCCTAAATCGAATTCTCCACTGGCATTAACATCAAAATTGGCTCCCCAAAGCAATAATTCCTCCAGTCGTTTTGGACCTTCTTTTATAACCAACTTAACAACATCTTCTTTACACAAACCATCGCCAGCAATTAAAGTATCCTTAATATGTTTTTTAAAGGAATCCTGTTCTTTATCTAAAACCACAGCCACGCCACCTTGGGCATATTTAGTATTAGATTCGTCTTCGTTAGCCTTGGTAACAATAACGACCTTTCTATCTGGAAATTTTTCTGCAATTTTAACCGAAAATGTTAAACCTGCTATTCCTGAGCCAATAACTAAATAATCTGTAGTAACCATATCCTATTTAGATAGTTCTAACATACGTTCAATAGGCAGCAAGGCTTTTTTTCTAATGGGTTCTGGTACTTCAATCTGTGGTGATTCGTTTAATAAGCAATCATACAATTTTTGCATGGTATTCATTTTCATAAAATGACACTCACTACAAGCACAGGTGTTATCTTCTACGGCTGGGGCAGGGACAAGCTCCGTATATGGCATTTCTTGTTGCATTTTATGTAAAATGCCTGCTTCTGTAGCCACTATAAATTTCTCTTCCTGATGTTCTTTTACATAGTTTATCATCCCTGAGGTAGAACCAATATAGGTTGCCGTATTTAAAATATGTTCTTCAGATTCGGGATGTGCAATGATTTTGTAATCTGGATACTTTTTATGCAATTCAATCAATTTATCCATTGAAAAGGCTTCATGCACAATACAGCTCCCATCCCAAAGCAACATATCCCTTCCTGTTTCTTTAATGACATACTTCCCGAGATTCTTATCTGGTGCAAAAATGATAGGTGTATCTTTTGGAACCGATTCAACAATTTTCAAAGCATTTGAAGAGGTACATACAATATCGCTCAATGCCTTAATTTCTGCCGAACAGTTTACATAAGTAATAACAACATGATCTGGGTGTGCTTTTGTGAATTTTTCAAAGCTGTCTGGTGGACATGAGTCTGCCAAAGAGCACCCCGCATTTAAATCTGGCAACACCACTGTTTTTGTAGGGTTTAATATTTTGGCTGTTTCTGCCATAAAATGAACCCCAGCAAACACAATAACATCAGCATCTGTTTCGGCTGCTTTTTGTGACAAACCCAAACTGTCTCCCACATAATCTGCTATATCCTGTATTTCTGCAACTTGATAATAGTGTGCCAGAATTACAGCATTTTTTTCTTTTTTAAGACGTTTTATTTCTTTAACTAAATCCATGTTATTAATATTCACTGCATTACGCAACAATATAATGTTACTATAACATTATTATTTTGCAAATATCTTAATTAAAATTGTATTGAAAATCACCTAACGCTAAAAATTAAGAAGAAATTAAACATCTTCAAAAAAATCATGAGATAGAAGTACCTAACTTAAATAAAAGCTTTATTATTTCATAAAAACAGAATGGAATTGTTTCAAAAAATATGTGTCTTCACTATATTTTAACTTTTTAATGGTAAATTTTCAATCTCGACTTTAATGAGACTTAAGGTTCTCTCACTTGCATCCAATTCATTTAGGACAACTTCCTTAATATCTTCAAAGGTATTTTTCAACTCGTAAAACATGGTTTTATAATAAGATATGCCTTCTTTCATATTGTTTGCAAAAGTTAGCAAGTACTTTTCTTCTTTTTTTGTTATCGATGTTCTTACTTCGTTTAATTTATTCTTTAAAAAGTTTATATAAATATCTAATTCCTTAATAAAAAAATGGGGTCTGTCATCTCTTGAAATCATATTATCTCTCCCATAAATATGGTCTGTTATATTTTTTAAGCTCATAATACTAGAATAATATGCCATATTGGGGCCAGGGCAAATAGAAACGCCCTTTCCTTCTACTTTTGTGTCTAAATTATATGCTAATAGCGCAGAAGTCCCTAAACCTACACAGGTACAGGATTTCTCTATTATTTTATTAAATTTAGCTTGGTACTCTTCTAATGGCAATTCTTGCTCGTCTAATTCTTTTATTTTTAAGTGTTGATATTCCCTGGAAGCCGTACAAATACCTTTTTCTTTAAACTCTTTATTTAAAGCCACAAACCTTTTAGGACAGGCACTTCCAGGCCTTCCCTTGTTGATAAATCCTTCTTTTTCGAGATCTTTTGTGTTATCCCTAAGGTTGTTAAATGGGACTCCAAGTGGCGAAATATCACTTAGGTATAAATCATCCTCTTTAGCATTGGTTAGCTTGTCCAGTGTCTTTTCGTCTACGGTTGTTGCTTCTGGAACTAACAAAAAAGGCGTTCCCCAACCTACTGAGTCTAATTGGTATTCTTTTATTAAAAACGTGTGCTCTTCTTGTGTTCCAACACCTCCTTGTGCAGAAATTTTCATAGTCAATGCTGTTTTAGGAACAACACGTCCCTGATTTATTAATTCTTGATTTAATAAATCTTGAATGGTACTTCTTAATGCTTCACGTTTTTCTTTGAATTCGGCTAAAACTGGCCCCAAAAGATATCCGTTAGTAGCAAAGGCATGACCGCCACAGTTTAACCCAGACTCTATTCTATATTCCGAAACCCATAAACCTTTTTTTGCCAAAAACTTCCCTTGTATTAATGCCGATTTATAGTCACTTACTTTTAAAATGATTGTTTTTTTAAAAACGCCTTGTTCTGTTGGATAAAAATCATCAAATTGTCCCATATAACTATATAATCTGGGATTCATCCCAGCAGAAAGCACTACAGAAGAGTTTAATTTACTATTTACAAAACCTCTTAAAGCAGCATGGGCATCGTTATACTCAACAGATAACTTTTCATCTTTAACATAATTATCTTTATCAACTTTAGTCATGATATTAACATCAATACTCCCCTTGACCAGGTTTTTAATAGTCCACTTTTTTATTTCGGAAACATTAAATCCTTTTTCTGTAAGTTTTTTAAATTCTGTTTTTAATGAAGCTCCATTAGGAAGCATGCTTATATAAGCCTTTAAATCATCGCTCTTTTTAATCCCTATATTTTTTAAATCTTCAAATTTCTTATCGGCAATATCATGAACCAAATTTAAATACGATGTAATTCGTTTTGCTCTAAAATCCTGCACTTTATCTGTAATCTCATTATAAGGGATTTCAAACTTCTCACTATACATCTTTCTTAACTTCTCAAGTAAAATATCATCTACCAAAGAAATAACCGAATCCATACCATATTGGGCAACTTTTAAAGGCGTATCAACAGTAAAGCCAATACCCATAACGGGAATGTGAAATGAATGTATTTTTTTCATCTAACTATATTTATTTCTATTCGTTTTAAATTTTATTAAACGCCGAAGATATTGGTTAAACTTATCACCAAGTATGACTTTTATCATACCTCTTTAATAGAATTAACATTTATCTATAAAAAATATCCTAAGTTAAAGGGCTTTTTTCATTATTAAGAATCTCGTTAAGTAAGCGTTTTATTTAATTATTCACAATAAGAATTCATCAAACTAAAAAAATTGATAAATCTTAATCGAGCCTGTGTTCCTTAATGAAAGCTTCACTATTTTTACAGCTAATTTTCATAGAACGAAATTATGTCTGTAGAACCTAAACTAACGAGATTTAATCAAACAGTATTGTCAAAGTACCAGATATACAACAGTATATTTATGACATTACCTTTTGATTCTATAACAAAAACAGGGGTTTTACTCCCTTTATTTCATGAAACCTGTGAAAAAGGTTTTAAAAGGGGGGATGATCCTACTACTATTGTTGAAACGTTTTTTGAAAAATACCAAGCGCGAAGAAATAAAGAAAGCCAGATAAACTTATTATTTAGGTTTATACAATATATTGAAAGACAAGTTGTTTTATTTGACGCCATTGAAGATGCTGCATACTCCGTAGTAAACAACATGGATGGTGTTGGTACCCTAAGAAACTTAAAAGGAACTGCAAGATCTGAAGGAAAATTAGAGGAATTAAAAAACTTTTTGGAAGAATTTAAAGTTCGTATTGTTTTAACAGCCCACCCTACACAATTTTATCCTGGTTCGGTTTTAGGAATTATCACAAATTTAACACAGGCTATCGAGGAAGATAATCTTTCTGAAATTCAAAACCTGTTTGCTCAATTAGGCAAAACACCTTTCTTTAAACACAAGAAACCAACACCTTATGATGAAGCGAAAAGCTTAATCTGGTATTTGGAAAATGTATTTTACAAAACTTTTGGTGATATATACAACTACATTCAAACCAATATTTATGCAGATGGAAAAAAGCATAACGATATTATAAATATTGGATTCTGGCCAGGTGGTGACAGAGATGGAAACCCTTTTGTAAAACCAGAAACCACTTTAAAAGTTGCCAAAAAACTTAAACGATCTATCCTTAAGAAATATTACCAAGATCTTAAAGTATTGAGACGTAAACTTACATTTAGAGGTGTTGAAGAGCGTGTTATAAAACTTGAGACCATACTTTATAAGTACAGTATTGATTTAAACTACAAAAAGGCTATTACCGAAAAAGAGCTTATCCTTGAATTATTAAGTATAAGAAATTTGGTCGTTAAGGAGCATCAATCCCTTTATGTTAATGAATTAAACCATATTATAAATAGGGTGCATCTTTTCGGTTATAGATTTGCAACTCTGGATATAAGACAGGATAGCAGGATTCATCATTCTGTTTTCACTACGGTCATAGATCATTTAATCCAATCTGGTAATAGTTCATTTCCTGAAAATTATCATGACTTATCTGAAGAAGAGCAAATTAAAATATTATCTGAAGTATCAGATACTTCTATAGACATAAGTGTTTTTGAAGATGAAATGGTTTCTAATACATTAAAAACCATTCAGGTTATTAAAGAAATACAGGAGCTTAATGGTGAACGTGGTGCCAACAGATATATTATAAGCAACAATCAGACTGCTTTAAATGTTATGCAGCTTTTTGCGATGCTTAAAGTGGTTGCATTTAAAGATAATTTAACGGTAGATGTTGTTCCTCTTTTTGAAACGATTACCGATTTAGAAAATGCCCCTAGTGTTATGGAACAACTGTACACCAATCCTGCATACAGAGCGCATTTAAAAAACAGAGACAATAAACAACCTATCATGCTGGGATTCTCAGACGGAACAAAAGATGGTGGGTATTTAATGGCCAACTGGGGTATTTACAAAGCCAAAGAATTGCTAACAGAAATGTCTAGAAAATACGATATCACAGCGATATTCTTTGATGGTCGTGGGGGACCACCAGCCAGAGGAGGCGGTAAGACACATAATTTCTACTCTTCGTTAGGTCCAACTATTGAAGATAAGGAAGTACAGCTTACCATTCAAGGTCAAACGGTGAGTTCTAATTTTGGGACACTTGATTCTTCTCAGTACAACTTAGAGCAATTAATAAGTTCTGGTATCAAGAATAGAATAGATGGAGAGAAAAACAAAATGTCTGATGAAGACAGAGTGGTCATGAGCGATCTTGCAGAAACAAGCTATCAAACTTATAAAAACTTTAAAAGCCACCCCATGTTTATTCCATATTTGGAACGCATGAGTACTTTAAAATACTATGCCAAAACAAATATTGGTAGTAGGCCATCAAAACGATCTAATTCTAGTGAGTTGGTGTTTTCAGACCTAAGAGCCATTCCGTTTGTAGGTTCCTGGAGTCAATTAAAACAGAACGTTCCTGGTTTCTTTGGTGTTGGTACCGCCCTAAAAATCTATGAAGACAATGGCGAATTTGATAAGGTAGAGCAACTTTATAATAATTCGAAATTCTTTAAAACACTATTGGAGAACAGCATGATGTCTTTATCGAAATCATTTTTCGATTTAACAAAATACATGTCAAAAGATGAGGAGTTTGGTGCGTTTTGGAACATCATTTACGAAGAGTACTTAACAACCAAAAGGCTACTGCTAAAACTAACTGGCTATAAAGAATTAATGGAAAACGAGCCTGCTGGAAAAGCTTCTATTGAAGTTAGAGAATCTATTGTATTGCCTTTATTAACCATACAGCAGTATGCACTTAAAAAAATTCAAGAATTACAAAAAGCAGATGTAAAAGACGAAGAACAGTTAAGAATTTTTGAGAAGATAGTTACGCGTTCTTTATTTGGTAATATTAATGCGAGTCGAAATTCGGCGTAAATACACATCATAAATAATATTAGGTAAAATAAAATGCTATAATGAAGCCTTCGGTTAATCGAAGGCTTTATTTTTGTATAGCTGAATCAAAATAAAACATCATAGGGGATCAGACCTGACAGGTTTTTTAAACCTGTCAGGTCTCTTTTGTCTATATAAAGCACCAGCATCGTTTATGTCACATTATTCTGATTTAGCTTTGCATCAGATTTTAACCATTCAGATAGCCCATTAAGTTCAGCATGTGGATAACTAACCAAAAGCAACTTACTAAGCAAATACATGATACTTTGCATTTGTTCGTTTTTATATTGCCTTTTTTCTAATTGAGACAAGAGCAACGTCAACGTACATTCAAGCAATGATTCCTGCATATAACTGAGTTCATTTAAGTCTGCAATGGGCAGTTTTATATACACTTGCCTAGTTTCAGGATCTGTTTGCAGTGTATGTCTATGACTTATGGTAAATTCGTTTGGTTTCATTTTATAGTTTTTAGGTTTAGCTACTTTTATTTGATTAATGAATTCAAATATAACAAAAAACAACACATATATGTGTTTATTATATTGATTGTTAAAGCTGAATTTAGATTCGTGAAATCTAAAGACCATAAATACATAAAAGCTTTTGGTAAGCATTTGAGGAAATTAAGAAAGGAAAACAACTTATCTCAGGAAGATTTAGCTAATGATGCAGATATTCCTATTAATCAAATAGGTAGAATAGAAAGGGCAGAAATTAATACTACGCTTTCTACAATGCGAGCAATTTCCAAAGCTTTAAATATTCATATTACAGAGTTATTTGATTTTGATAAATAATTATCCCTTCCGTTGAGTTATCGCTGATCGTAATAATACTAAAAAATGAACAATAAAGATTTCTTTATAAAACAACTAGAATATATACTTTCAGAATATCAAACTTTTGAGAACCATTGCCAATATGAAGACCTTTCGGACAAAAAGAATACAGTCGAAATGGGGGTTCTTATCTCCAAATCAATTTCAACAATTGAAAGAATTACAAGTAATAAATCTGAATATTATAAATTAATCCAAATGGCATATGACCCTAAAAATGCGCGTCAATACCCTCATACTGGATTAATTTTAAAACATATTATTGGTATTATTGAAGCCTTAAAACATGATTTAGAAAATGATTATCTAAAATCTCTTTCTGAAATAATACATAGTAATCTGTTTTCGGGTTATATTGATATGGCTACTCACTTGCTAGAGAAAGGATATAAAGACCCTGCGGCAGTTTTAACTGGTTCAACTCTTGAAAATCATTTAAGGAATCTATGTATTAAATATGATATTCAGGTAGAGTATGAAAATCCTAAAGGCAAAATCGTTTTCAAAAAAGCGGATTCTATGAATATCGAACTTGCAAAAAAAGAAGTATATAATAAAACATTTCAAAAACAGGTTACCGCATGGCTTGATTTAAGAAATAATGCCGCACACGGAAAATACGACCAATTCAGAGAAGCTGAAGTTAAATTAATGATTTCTGGAATCTTAAATTTCATTCAATTATACTCTGCATAAAACAACAAAAGAACTTTCCTTTCCTTAGCTCTCTTCGCTCTAGCTGGCTCTTATCCGTGTCGAGGATAACAACAATTTATATCTAAATATCACAAAATACCTTCTGAAATATAAGACATAAAAGACATAATCATCAGGTTCTAAGCCTTACTGCTTGTTCTAAAAACTATTACAATAAAAAAGGATGCCCTAACAGACATCCTTTTTTTAACACTAACTAAAAATTTATTTAATGCTCATTCATTCTAAAATCAGCGTAAGCACTCATACCATGTTCGTGCCCATCTAATCCTTCCAATTCTTCTTTTTCAGAAACTCTTATTCCAACTGTTTTCTTCATTACAAAGAATATTATAAATGCAGAAGGCACACAAATAGCTGCATAAGATAAAATGCCTATTAATTGACTAATTAACTGATCTACACCAGCTAATGCGCCAAAAATCCCAACTGCTAATGTACCCCAGATACCACAAATTAAGTGAACGGCAATAGCTCCAACAGGATCATCTAATTTAATTCTATCAATAAAGCTTACAGCAAATACGATTAATGCACCAGCAATAGCACCAATGATGATGGCATCCTCAGGGCTCATTTGGTCTGCTCCAGCAGTAATACCAACTAAACCACCTAATATACCATTTAAGAACATCGTTAAATCTAAATTCTTATATCTTAAGAACGATACTAAAGCAGCAATCACACCACCTGCAGCAGCAGCCAAACATGTTGTTACTAAAGTTAAAGAAGTTAACTCAGGATCTGCAGAAAGTACAGAACCACCATTAAATCCAAACCACCCTAACCAAAGGATTAATACACCTGCTGTTGCTAATGGAATATTATGTCCTGGTATCGCTTGTGGTTTACCATCTTTAAATTTACCTATTCTAGAACCTAGTAACCAAACCGCTACTAAAGCAGCCCATCCACCAACAGAGTGTACTAGTGTAGAACCTGCGAAATCGTAGAATGGTGTTTCTCTCATATCTAAGAAACCTCCACCCCATTTCCATGAACCAGCTAAAGGATAAACAAGACCTACATATATGACTGTGAAGATCATGAATGGTCCAATTTTAATACGCTCGGCAACGGCACCAGAAACAATTGTTGCAGCTGTAGCAGCAAACATCCCTTGGAACAAGAAATCGGTCCACCAAGTATACCCACCATCGGCATATTCTGGAGTCATTCCATTTTCAGGAGGTGCAATACCAAATCCTGCGAATTCGAAAAATCCAGCAGAACCTTCTTCAAATCCTGGATACATTAAGTTGAATCCTAAGATGTAGTATAATAAAAGACCAACTGTGATGATAAAAATATTCTTAAATAAAATGTTGATTGTATTTTTTTGTCTCGTTAACCCAATTTCCAAAAATGCAAATCCTGTATGCATAAAGAAAACGAGTGCTGTACAGATCATCATCCATACATTGTTAGTTGTAAGTAATTCCATAATTATATATTTTTTAGATGATGATTATTTTAAAGTGTCTCCACCTTTTTCCCCAGTTCTTATTCTGTAACATTCATTAATATCCGATACGAATATTTTTCCATCTCCAACTTCACCTGTTGCGGCCGAATTAAGAATGGCCTGAATTGTTACTTCTTCAAAATCATCATTTACAACAATCGATATATGTCTACGTTGAATATCACTCGTACTATATGATACCCCTCTGTATACATGTCCTTCTTTTTCATTTCCTAAACCGGTAACATCCCAGTAAGAGAAAAAGTTCACACCAACATCGTGTAATGCCTCTTTAACAACACGATATTTTGATTTTCTGATAATTGCTTCAATTTTTTTCATATGATATATGGTTTAATTGATTGGTTAATTAATTTTAAAAAGTAGTATTCCTAAGAAGTACTCTTAGGAATACTAGGTATTATATTATTTTTTAGAAAGAATATATAGCAGCCAATGTAAAAGCAGCTAAGCTTTTTGTAGGCTCTAAATCTGAATTAAAATAAACTTCTTCAGAATTGCTGTCTAAACGTAATTCAGGCTTAATTATTAAATTTTCTAATGTATAACTTCCTGTTAAAGTTACTGCAAATACATTTGGCTCATTAGTTGCACCATCAATCATCCAGTTAAAATACTCCCCTCTTAAACCAATAGAGAAATCATCAGAAGTTGCTAATTGCGGGTATAAAGCAGCACCATAGAATCCGTTTCCATCGTTATCTGCATAAGCTCCATTAATTCCTAAGAAGAAATCGTCAGATAAATCAAAACCACCAGTATAATCAATTTCAAATCCTAATTTGATTCCAGAATCGTAATAGAAATTTAAAAACTGACCTGCATAACCTAATTGAGCTCCAAGAGCGTAATCTCCAGTAGTATTGCTATCTATATCTGTAGCATTCATTACAGCTAACATTAAGCTAAAGTCATCAGATAAAGCAAAATCAGCTTTTAACCCTACATGAGAAAATGGTCCGTTAGAGAATAAATAAGAGGTACTGTAGTTAAAGTTCGCCGCTGGAGAAATAACTTCATATCCTAAATACGTATTAAAACGACCTAAAGTCAATGTCGTTCCTTCAGATACATTCCAGTAAGCATATAATTGATTAATATTGTTTCCAGTAATTGCAGAGTTCCCTCTTGGCCCAAAAACCACATCTGCAACTACTCCTGTTTTTTCTCCTTCGTATGAAGCAACAATGTTAGCCATACCTAAAGCAAAACCTGTTTCATCTGCAAATGAAGTTCCAAAAGATTGAAAACCTCCATCTCCACCATTGAATACTGGGTTAGTTGCATCGGTAGACGTTAAATTTGTTTTGTAATACGTATCAACTGTTCCGCTTATTGACACTTTTTTCTTTGTAGCTTCTTCTTCTTGAGCAAATAAAGCTGTGGCCATAAAAAGCATTGAAAGAGTAATTAGTTTTTTCATAATTGTTTAATTTTTAAGTTATTGATCTTTGTGTTTATTTCCAATTAATGCGGCTAAACTATATAAAAAAGATATATACCCCATAAAAAATAGGGGTAATTGGTTTAATTTTATAGATATTTCATTTTTTACCCCATTTTTTTATATGTATTTTGTTTATAATGGCGTTTTTTGAATTTTTAACAACTCAGTTATTTGAATGATTGTCAGTATTTTCTAAATTTTAATGCTGTTATTTTCATTTATTTGATTATTTGTTAGTATTAATTCAGATATCTGTATTTATTACTAAAAATTTATAGATTGAATATTTATTAAAAAACGCCTTTAATATTGATATATAATTATTTTTATCAAGACTTCGTTTCTATAATCGGAATAATGAAATACCCCTTATTGTTATTCGAATCTTAGTGCATATCTTAGCTCTCCAACTCAAGTTTTAAACCAAAATTTGTTGATTATGCTGAAGAAACAAGGACTGTATTTACCCGAATTTGAACACGAAAATTGTGGCGCAGGTTTTATTTGTAATCTTAATGGAGAAAAAACAAATCAAATCATTCATGACGCCCTAGAAATTCTCGTAAAGTTAGAACACCGTGGGGGTGTAAGTGCCGATGGGAAAACTGGTGACGGGGCTGGTTTATTAATTGATATCCCTCATGACTATTTTAAGAGAGTTTGCGGTTTTAATATCCCAGCTCAAAGAGAATATGCTGTAGGTATGGTATTTTTACCAAAAGTATCTAACCAATACCAATACTGTAAAGACACATTTGAAAAGGAAATAAAAGCACAAGGGCTTTCTATTTTAGGATGGCGAGAAGTACCTGTAGATTCTACACAATTAGGTCAAATAGCTTTAGCTTCAGAACCTAATATTGAGCAGCTTTTTGTCGGTAAAACCGAAGCCATTAGCGAAGCTGATTTTAAAGCTAAATTATATGCTGCACGTAAAATCACAGAGCATACCATCAGAAAATCGAAAATTTCCGAAAGCGCCTATTTTTATGTGCCTAGTTTATCGACTACAACCTTAATATATAAAGGTATAATAATGCCCGAAGACATTGGTCCTTATTATACTGACTTACAACAACAAGATTTAGTAACGCGTCTGGCATTGGTACACCAACGTTTTTCTACCAATACCATGCCTACCTGGGAGTTAGCACAACCATTCCGTTTTATGTGTCAGAATGGTGAAATCAATACGCTTCGGGGTAATGTTAGTAGAATGCGTGTTCGTGAAGAAATCATGAAAAGTGATGTTTTCGGACCTCAAATAGATAAGTTATTCCCTATTATATTACCAGGAAAGTCAGATTCTGCCTCTATGGATATGGTAGTCGAGCTACTAACTCATACCGACAGGTCTTTACCAGAAATCATGATGATGATGATTCCTGAAGCTTGGGAAAAGCACGAGACCATGTCTAACGACAAAAAGGCATTTTATGAGTATAATGGTTGTATTATGGAACCATGGGACGGCCCTGCATCTGTTCCTTTTACAGATGGTGACTATATTGGTGCCTTATTGGATAGAAATGGCTTAAGACCTTCTAGATATACCGTTACCAAAAGTGGTAAATTAATCATGTCATCAGAAATTGGTGTTGTAGAAATAGATGCCGAAGATGTAGAAAGACATGGCCGATTGGAACCAGGAAAAATGTTCTTGGTAGATATGAACGAGGGACGTATTATCGAAGACGAAGAAATTAAGAGCAAAATTGTTTCGGAAAGACCTTATAAAGCATGGTTGGACAAAACAAGGTTACACTTAAAAGACGTTCCTTATACAAACGAAACCTGTCCTATTGAAACCATAGATATTAAAACACGTCAACGTTTATTTAATTATACGTTTGAAGATATCCAAGAAGTTATCACCCCTATGGCTATTGTAGGCAAAGAAGCCTTAGGCTCTATGGGAATTGATACGCCTTTAGCCGTTTTATCAGACAGACCTCAGCTTATCTCAAACTACTTTAAACAATTATTTGCACAAGTTACCAATCCGCCATTAGATGGTATTCGTGAAGAGATTGTAACCGATATTAGTTTAAATCTTGGTAAAGACAGGAATATTTTCAGCATTACAGAAAGACAGTGTAGAAAACTTAGAATTCAAAACCCTGTTATCTCTAATGCCGATTTAGAAAAAATAAGAACCATTCAAATTGAAAGTTTTAAAGCAGAGACCATTCAAATGCTTTACCCTAAAGCACAAGGATTAAATGGTTTGGAAGATGCTTTAGAAGATATCATCAAACAAGTTGAAAAAGCATTAGAAAGAAAAACGAATATCATAATTCTTTCAGATAGAGGTGTTAACCAAGATTTTGCACCTATCCCCGCTTTATTAGCATGTTCTTATGTAAACCATCAATTGAATCGTCTGCGTAAGCGTTCTTATTTCGATATTATTATTGAATCTGCAGAACCTCGCGAACCTCATCATTTTGCTACCTTATTTGGTTATGGCGCTAGTGCCATCAATCCATATATGGTAAACGAAATTATCAGAATGCAAGTAAAAGAAGGCTTCATTACTGGTATGGACGAGCAAAAAGCAGTTGATAATTTCAATAAAGCTATTGGAAAAGGGATTTTAAAAATTATGAACAAAATAGGAATCTCTACATTACATTCTTATAGAGGTTCTCAAATCTTCGAAATTGTTGGTTTCAATTCTCAATTTGTAGAAAAATATTTCCCTTATACAGCTTCCAGAATTGAAGGTATTGGCTTATATGAAATTGAAAAAGAAATTAACGAGCGTTACAAGCAAGCTTATCCAGACAATACCATTGATAAGCGTTTAGGTTTAAACATTGGTGGTGATTACCGATGGAGACGTAATGGTGAAAGACACCTATTTAACCCGACTACTGTTGCTAAACTACAACAAGCCGTTAGGTTGAGCGACCAAGCAAGTTACGATGTTTACTCAAAAGCTATCAACGAGCAATCGGAAAACTTAATGACCATTCGTGGCTTATTTGAGTTTGACAATTTAAACCCGATTCCATTGGAAGAGGTTGAGCCTTGGACAGAAATTGTTAAGCGTTTTAAAACAGGGGCCATGTCTTATGGTTCCATTTCCAGAGAGGCGCACGAAAATTTAGCAATTGCCATGAACCGAATTGGTGGTAAATCAAATTCTGGTGAAGGTGGAGAAGACAGAAAACGTTTTCAAAAAGATATCAATGGCGATAGCCGTAACTCAGCCATAAAACAAGTGGCATCAGGTCGTTTTGGCGTGACTTCACATTATTTGACTAATGCGAAAGAAATTCAAATTAAAATGGCACAAGGTGCAAAGCCTGGAGAAGGCGGACAATTACCTGGTGAAAAAGTATTGCCATGGATTGCTGCTGCCAGAAACTCAACACCTTTTGTAGGTTTAATTTCGCCACCACCACATCACGATATTTATTCTATTGAAGATTTAGCACAATTAATTTTCGATTTAAAAAATGCCAATCGAGACGCCAGAGTTAATGTTAAGTTAGTGTCAGAAGTTGGTGTAGGCACCATTGCCGCTGGGGTTTCAAAAGCCAAAGCCGATGTGGTCTTAATTTCTGGTTATGATGGTGGTACAGGAGCTTCTCCTTTAACATCGTTAAAACACGCTGGGTTACCATGGGAGCTTGGTTTAGCTGAAGCGCAACAAACCCTGGTTTTAAATAAACTAAGAAGTCGAATTGTTGTAGAATGTGACGGCCAATTAAAAACAGGACGTGATGTAGCCGTAGCTGCGTTGCTGGGTGCTGAAGAATTTGGATTTGCTACAGCGCCTTTAGTGGCTTCTGGTTGTATTATGATGCGCAAGTGTCACTTAAACACCTGCCCTGTTGGTATCGCAACACAAGATAAAGAGTTGCGTAAAAACTTTAAAGGAACACCTGAGCACGTTATTAACTTCTTCTTCTACATTGCTGAAGAATTAAGAGGCATCATGGCACAATTAGGTTTTAGAACTGTAGCAGAAATGGTTGGTCAAACACATAAGATTAATGCCAACAAAGCCATTAAGCATTATAAAGCAAAAGGTTTAGATCTATCTAGTATTTTACACAGACCTTCTGTTTACAACCAGCTTACCATTAGAAATACAGAAACGCAGGATCATAATTTAGATGGTGTTTTAGATCACAAAATATTAAAAGACTCTCATAGAGCTTTATATAGAAAAGAGAAAACGAACTTAGCATACCCAATAAAAAATATTAATAGAACCGTTGGTGCTATTGTTAGTAATGAAATATCAAAAATTTATGGTCATTTAGGTTTACCTGAAGACACATTAAATATAAACTTCACGGGTTCTGCTGGTCAAAGTTTTGGTGCATTTGGGGCACACGGACTAACATTTACCGTAGAAGGAAATACGAACGATTATTTAGGTAAAGGTTTGTCTGGAGCCAAATTAATCATCAAAAAACCTGCAAAAGCAGATTTCATAGCAGAAAATAATATTATAGTTGGTAATGTCTGCTTGTTCGGTGCCGTAGAAGGTGAAGCGTATATTAACGGAATTGCTGGTGAACGTTTTGCCGTGCGTAATTCTGGGGCAAAAGCAGTTGTAGAAGGCGTAGGTGATCATTGTTGTGAATATATGACTGGAGGACAAGTCATTGTTTTAGGTAATACTGGAAGAAACTTTGCCGCTGGTATGAGTGGTGGTATTGCTTATGTTTATGATCCTGAAAATAAATTCGTAAATGGTTTATGCAATACAGAGACTATTGAATTTGAAGATATTTCGGCAGAAGATGCAGCAGATTTAAAAGCATCCATAGAAAAACACGTCCTTTATACGAATAGTAAGCGGGGTAAAGATCTATTGGCAGATTGGGATACCAGTCTGGGTAACTTTGTAAAAGTTATGCCAATAGAATACAAACGTGCCTTAATACGTTTAGAGACTGAAGAACAAATGGTAGAAGAACTAACAACAGCATAGTGTCATGGGAAAAGTAACAGGATTTAAAGAATTTGAAAGACAAGATGAAAAATACACACCTGTAGAAGAGCGTGTAAAACATTATAAAGAATTTACAGTGCCTTTAAGCGAGTCTGAGTTGACAAAACAAGGATCACGTTGTATGGATTGTGGCATCCCATTTTGTCATAGTGGTTGCCCACTAGGAAACTTAATACCGGATTTTAATCACATGGTACACCAGGGAGAATGGCAAAAAGCCTCTTGGTTATTGCACTCCACCAATAACTTCCCTGAATTTACGGGCAGGCTATGTCCAGCACCATGCGAAAAATCATGCGTGCTAGGTATTATTGAAGACCCAGTGTCTATTGAAAATATAGAAAAGAATATTGTAGAACGTGCCTTTAAAGAGGGTTGGATTAAACCACAGCCACCTAAAAAACGTACAGAAAAAACCATTGCTATTGTAGGTTCTGGGCCTGCTGGTTTGGCAGCTGCCCAACAACTAAACAGAGCAGGACATATCGTAACCGTTTTTGAAAGAGATGATGAAATAGGCGGGTTATTGCGTTATGGTATTCCTAACTTTAAGATGGAAAAAGAAATTATAGACCGTCGTATCGCCATTTTAGAAGCCGAAGGCATCACTTTTAAAACGAATGTAAACGTTGGTGTTAATTATGATGTTAAGGAATTGAAAGCGTTCGACTCGGTTGTTCTCTGTGGAGGTGCAACAGAAAGAAGAAGCTTACCAACACCTGGTATTGATGCCGATGGTGTGGTACAAGCTATGGATTTCTTAACACAACAGACTAAAGTTGTATTTGGCAAAGAGGTGAAAGATCAGGTATTGGCAACCGATAAAAATGTTATTGTGATAGGTGGTGGTGATACAGGGTCAGATTGTGTAGGAACCTCGAATCGTCAAGGTGCAAAATCGGTAGTAAACTTCGAAATTATGCCAAAGCCTCCAGGGCACCGTTCACCAACAACACCTTGGCCATTTTGGCCATTACAGTTAAAAACATCCTCTTCGCACGAAGAAGGTGTTGAAAGAAACTGGTTAATCAATACCAAAGAATTCATAAAAGATGAAAACGGTAAATTAACCGCTTTAAAAACGGTGAATGTAGAATGGAAAATGGTTCCAGGTGAGCGCCCTCAACTTATAGAGATTGAAGGTACCGAAAAGATATGGCCTTGCGATTTAGCATTATTAGCACTTGGATTTACGGGTCCTGAAAGTACTCTGGCCGATAAATTAGGCATTGAAAAAGATGCGCGTTCTAATTACAAAGCAGAGTATGGAAAGTACCAAACCAATATTCCAAATATCTTTACTGCTGGAGATATGCGCCGCGGACAATCACTTATTGTTTGGGCCATTTCCGAAGGTAGAGAAGCTGCGCGCCAAGTAGATATATATTTAATGGGTAAATCGAACTTACCATCTAAGAATATGAGTGGTGATCTGGTTGCGCTTTAAAATATCCTGATTGATTTTTGAATACAAGAGGGTGTCTAAAAAGTCTTTGTAATTTGATTTGTCAGGTTGAGCACTTCGACTACGCTCAGCATTCAACCTGTCGAAACCAACATTGAGTATCAGTATTTTAAAAATATTTCGACAAGCTCAATATGACATTGAACATACTTTTTAGACACCCTTTTTTGTTTTTGAAGGGATTTAATAGGGCTTGATCATAGTTTTCATAGACTATATTTTTTTCGTTCGAATTAAATAAAATCATATCTTATGGGAATAAACATGTCATTATGGACAAACTCCGTTCCCTCTTAAGCAAAGTGCCTTTTGTATTGGTATTATTAACCATATGCTTTTCTTGTAAACAAGAACAGGAACCTTTGCCTTCTAATAATCAGGGAAGCTTCCCTTTTATGCTGCCAGACGAAAAACCCCTCAGACCACTAAGCTCGGCCATAGAACGATTGTATGATGATTACCCTGCACCTAAACCAGAAGATAATGAGCTTTTTTCTCAATTTAAATACACGCCCTTAAAAGGTTTTGACTATAGCAATCATGATGGTACCATAAGCCGTCGCGATCCTTCAAAAGTCATTTTACATAATGGAACCTATTATGTTTGGTACACCTACAGACATACACCAACACCGCCACAAGGTGCCGCTAAATCTAATGACACCATACCGTCATCAGACTGGGATCTGGCCGAAATCTGGTATGCCACAAGTACCGATGGATTTACCTGGAAAGAACAAGGTGTAGCCATTAAAAGACCTGATAAGCCCATAGTAGGTTGGCGATCGGTTACAACAACAGATATTCTTAAATGGAAAGACAAATATTACCTGTATTACCAAGGTTTTATGGAAGCCAGTGGAAAAAGAGGTGACGACTGCCCTGTTGCGGTATCCTATGCCGATTCACCTGATGGCCCTTGGATCCCATACAACAAAATAGTGATTCCCAATGGAGAAAAGGGAGCCTGGGACCAGTATTCCATTCACGACCCCTATCCGTTAGTATACAAAGGAAAGATATATTTATACTATAAATCAGATACTGGAGTAGCTCCTAACTGGGTTCGTATGCAAGGTCTGGCTATTGCCGATAATCCTTTAGGGCCATTTACAAAACATGCTTTAAATCCAGTGATTTCATCTGGACATGAAACCTCTCTGTTTCCTTTCAAAAACGGTATCGCTGCCTTGGTATATAAAGATGGTAATGAGCACAACACCATTCAATTTGCCAAAGACGGCGTGAATTTTGAAATTGCTTCGATAACAGAACTCATGCCTTACGCTGCAGCGCCATACGTTGCAGATGCTTTTACCGATACAAAAGATGGCAGAGGGATTACCTGGGGCTTATCTCATTTTATAAACCTTGGTGGCAGGGATAAATTTCACGCTATGCTGGTACGCTTTGATTGCGATCTAAGCCAGGACCTACATGACCCAGAAATGAAAAAACATCGGGTTAAACACGATACCACAGTACATTTTAAACAAGGTTTGAGTCGCAAGCAAATAGAGCGTATTAAAGAAGCAAACAGTAAGCTAACACATGATGATTAGTTCTAAAATGAAAGTATTCGTAACATTTTTATGTGGACTGTTTTGCCTTATAGGATTTTCACAAAACGAAAATAAAAAACGGCCTAATGTTATCTTGGTTTTAACCGACGATCAAGGTATTGGAGACCTTAGCTGTCATGGAAACCCCTGGTTAAGAACCCCTAACATTGATGCTTTTTATAAAGAAGCCGTAAGAATGACCGATTTTCATGTAAGTCCCGTGTGCACACCAACACGAGCAGCTATTATGACAGGGCGTTACCCCATTAAAAATGGCGCATGGGCCACCTATAAGGGGCGGGATGCTTTATCTGAAGGAACAACAACATTGGCTGACCTGTTTCAGAAAAACGGCTATAAAACTGGTATTTTCGGAAAATGGCACTTAGGCGATAATTACCCTGTACGTCCAACCGATTGTGGCTTTGATATTGCAGTTCAGCACATGGCTGGCGGTGTTGGCGAACTCTCAGATTATTGGGGCAACAATTATTTTAACGACGTGTATTATGTAAACAATAAACCTCAACAATTTAAAGGGTACTGCACCGACATCTGGTTTCAAGAAGCCATGTCCTTTATCAAGGCCAACAAAGATGAACCTTTTTTTGTCTATCTACCAACCAATACACCCCATAGCCCACATTATGTAGATGACAAATATGCGGCGCCTTACAATCATTTGGAAGGATCTCAAATCCTGAATGCCAAATATTTTGGAATGCTTGTCAATATTGATGAAAATTTTGGAAAGCTTGACAATTTTCTAAAAGACAACAACCTTGCCGACAACACGATTTTAATCTTTATGACCGATAATGGCACCATAGATGGTATAAGCAAGGATGGGAAACTAGGCTATAATATGGGACTAAGAGGTCGTAAGGGAGACAAAGTTGAAGGCGGACACCGCGTGCCATTTTTTATTAGATGGAAAGACGGAAAAATTAAAGGCGGTTGGGACATAGACCAAACCACAGCGCATGTCGATTTAATACCTACACTGGCCAATTTATGTAATATCACCATGCCAAAAAACATGAAATTAGACGGTATGGATATGTCACCGTTATTACTTAAAAAAGCCAAAAAACTTAAGGATCGCACTATTTTTGTGCACCACCGTCAAGACTGGCGCAGACCAAAAGATATTGACGAAACCTGTATCATCATTGATAAATGGCGATTGGTAAATGGTAATGAGTTATACGATATTGAAAAGGACAACATGCAAAAGCACAATCTGGCAAATCAATATCCAGAACTTGTACAACGCATGTTAGATAACAATGCCACGTTTTTAAAAACTGCTAAAAAGAACCACGAATACAACGAGTTTCCGCCATTTATAATTGGTAATTCGTCCCAAAACGAAATAAAACTCACCATTCAACACGCTATAGGAGACGATCTACCCATTTGGAAAAGCGAGCAAGTAGCAGAAGGCTTAAAAAACAAAAACAACACCCATGCACTTAAAATAGAGAAAAAGGGCAGATACCGAATCTCCTGCAGAAGATGGCCAAAAGAATGCCCTGGTCCCATACTTGGAGTGCCAAAAGAAAACCCAAAAAATTGGTTCAATTATAAACCCATTACTCCCGAAAAAGTAAGGATTCAAATTGCAAACCAAATTTTTGAAAAGCCTATTAAGCCCAACGACACAGAAGTAGTATTTGAAGTCTATCTGGAAAAAGGAAAAACCTTTTTGATTAACGATTTTATTGAAGGTGATGAAAAATATGGTGTTTATTACACCTATATATCTCTTTTAGAAGCGATTAAATAATGTGGTTTGGGTCTAGAATTTATTGTTTATTTCTCTAATTCTTTATTAGGTTACCTCAAGTAAAATCGAGGGGCTTTATAAATTGATATTATTTTTATGATTCTGGGTTATAATTATTTAAGGGAAAGTAGGTCAATTCTCCATTCTTTGAAGTAAACTTACTATATTGCGTGTGTAATGAATGGTATATGTGTACTGGTACATATATTTTTTTGTTATGGGGCATTAAAAAATTTCTACAGAAAATGAATTGGCAAGAATATGAAAAATATGTATTTGAAAATATAAAAGATAGTTTTCCAAATGCTGTTTGTACATTTAACAGTAAAATATTAGGAAAGTATTCTGAAGGCACCAGACAATGTGACGTCCTTGTGAAACAAAATATAAACGGTAAAGAATATCTGATTTTAATTGACGCTAAATATTATTCAAAAAAAATTGATGTAAAAAGTGTAGAAGATTTTATTGGAATGTCAAATGATGTAAACGCAGATGAGGGTATTCTCGTAACACCACACGGATATACTAAACTTGCATATAATCGAGCCGAAAATGACCCAAGTCAAATTTTACTTGACATATTGACATTAGAGCAATTAAAAAACTATCAAGGATATTGTGCTATTCCTTATGCTGGTAACCACGCGGTATTATTATCTCCTGCTTTTGGTTGGGTGATTGATGCAAGACAGATGTTTGGTAGTTTGGCTTTAAGTTACAGAAAAGGGTTTGATTTCGACAAAGCATTTGCCGAAAAAGAATTCATCTACTTTAACATATGGAATACCGAAGAAGATAAGTTAACAGTTGAAAAATTATTTGAAAATCAAATAGAATTGCTTTCAGAAAGTTCAAATGTTTTAGAGTCCAATATTGAGAATGTGGTAGTTAATGGAAAGAAATTAACAACACGTAAGACCATAATTGAAAATTACGTATCTCCTGAATATGCCTGTGCGATTGAATACCCAGATTTTATTTTCTTTGGAGTGTTATTGTCCGAGAATAATAGAGAAAATGTAAATTTCAATAAATTAAAGCAAATGATTTCCAAAACACTCCCTGTAAAAGTTAGACATTCAAAAAAACGACCCCATAACAACAGTAATCGTTGCACAAAGCACTAAAAAACATATATACTAACTCAAAAGCTCCTTTTTAAGGGACTTTACCGTTATGCTTCATCGAAAAAAGGAAATAAAGTGAGATAAATGAGTAAATCGAAAAAATTTTGGGATAGTGCTTCAAAAAATTATGACAAAACGGAGGAGCGCTTTGAGTACATCCACCATAAGTCAAGGGAAAACGCTAAAAAGCATCTCGAAAGTTCTAATGTTGTATTAGATTACGGATGTGGAACAGGTACAACAGCTTGTGAGATTGCCAATAATGTTAAAGAGATTTACGCTATTGACATATCCCCGAAAATGATTGAAATTTCCAAAGGAAAGGCAACCGAAAAAAATATCGAAAATGTAACCTTTGTTGAAGGAGATATTTTTGATGAAAAGCTAAAAAAAGAATCTTTTGATAGGATTCTAGCTTTTAATATGTTGCATACTATTCCTAATCCCGAGAAGACTGCGCAAAGAATAAATGAATTACTAAAACCTGATGGATTGTTTATATCTATTACTCCCTGTTTAGGAGATAAAATGTCTTTTCTAATTGGTTTGCAAATTCGGTTAGTTCAGATAATGTGCAAAATTGGAATAATCCCAGTTCCTATAAGAAGGGTTAAAAGTTCTGAATTAGATGATTTAATTGTAAATGGGAATTTTCAGACTGTTGATACCGAAAAAATTTATAAAGGAGTATCTAGCTATTTTATGGCAGCAAAAAAAGAATGACGAATGAAAAATAACGAAGCATAACAATAATATATGTAATGCGGGGTGATTTAGTAAATTTAAACATTAAGGCATTTAATAAACAAAGTGTCGGTTTGACAGTGAAGTGCCTTGAAATCCCGCACTACGCATATTCGAGCCGTTGTGTGTAACTTAACCAAACTATGACAGAAATAAAAACAAATCAATATATAGAATTATATAATCCTTTAAGAAATAATTATTTCCCAGTAAGAATATTGAATAAAACTCAAGACGGATATTTAGCTCTTTCTATTCTGACCGATAAAGAGATTAATATCTATAATTATCAATTAGATACTTATGGTTATCGAAATATCTGGATTTCGGAAAAGTTATTAAGTAAACTTGATTTTAAAAAAGATAGTTTATGTTATACCCTTAATGATATAATAATTTGGGAGTGCTTAACAGGAGAATTAAGTGATATAGAACATCCATATTATTTATACGAATACAAATCTAAACATCTAGGTTATGCAATTCTGAACGAAACCGAAATTGAAAGGTTTAAAAACGATTTTAAAGCAATTGAGTACAAATCAAATAATGATGGAATTAAAAGCCGTTATTCTTTTGCAAATTCTATAAATGACATATTAAATCATCTACTTGAACTTAAGCCAGAAGAATATAGCTATGAGCGATTTGATAAAATATTTATTGATTAAAAAAAGCTACACACAACACGGTGTCCTATGAAAACCCCTAGCCTGCTTATGAAAATCCTAATAGATTTTCTATTCAGTTTGTATTCGTTAAATTAGATGCTTAAAACATACCTTTAACTTTTATAAACCATGCCCCTTTACGAACATACAGAATGAAGATAAACTACAAACTTACAAATGAAGATTTTTTAGAATATCAACTCTATACTTCTTCTAAATCTGAATTGCATAAAAAGAGACGTCGGAATAGTAGAATTATGATACCCATTCTTTTTTTGTTGTATGGTTTATACTTAACAAAAAGAGATCAGAACTTCATTGGAATAGTACTTTTTGGAATTGTAGCAAGTGTATGGTTTATTTTCTATCCAAAATATTCCAAATGGAGATATAAAAATCATTTTAAGAAACACGTTGAGGAAAATTATAAAAACCGTATTAACAAACCAGTGGAACTTGACTTTGATAAAAATTCAGTAAATGCTAAGGACTTTACAACTGAAAGCAAAATAAATGGAACAGAACTCAAACAACTGATTGAAACAAAAGACCATTTCTTTATAAAATTGGCAACTGATTTATCTCTGGTTGTACCAAAGCTCTCGATTGAAAATAAAACAGAATTTAAAAAACATGTAACTGAATTAGGAGCTGAATATATTGATGAACTGAATTGGAAATGGAAATAAAAAAACACTAATACCAAAACAGTGCTAATTGCTAGTGTAAACACACTTATCAAAAATAGAAGAACTACCAATGGGATTATTTAACTTCAATCGAAAAAAGAAAGAAAAAAAAGTAGTCGAACAACTCGAAAATCCTACCGAATTATTAATGGTAAAACTGTTCTTTAAAAACGAACCAACCTTTAACGATGAAAAAATAGAACAGGAATTAAAAAAACGATTTAGTCAAATAGAATTTTTCGAAAATTCCGAGAAGCCAACTAATTCAAGGCATTATTTATTTAAAGATTATGAAGTTAAATTTGATGAAGGAAATATACCCGCCCAAGCTACAATATTTATTCCTGATAAAAATAAAATTAACTATTCTGAACTAGATAATTCTTTTAGACAATCTTGGAGTTGGCCACTAGCAGAAGAAACTGTTAAGAAATGTTTCTACGAAATTTTGATTACTGATTTGATGTCAAGAAATTTAGACTATAAAGAGAGAATTGAATATTTTCAAAAATTTGTATCAAGTATAATATCTGCGATGAATCCAAGTGCTGTTTGGGTTCATAATAGCGAAGTTGTTTTAAAACCTAGTGATTTTTTAGAAAAAAGCAGTCTGAACAACTATCAAAATATAAATGTTTTTATGAATGTTCGTTTGTTTAATATTCAAGAAACAAAGGACGAAATAATAATGGACACATTGGGTTTAAATTCTTTAGGTCTTCCCGATTTTGAGTTTCGATTTGCAAATTATGACCCTCAACAAATTGCTGGCTTATTATTCAATTATGGACATTATATATTTGAAAATGGAAGTGTAATTGAACATGGAAATACTATTGAAGGAGTTGAGGAAAACCAAAAATGGAAGTGTTATTTTAATCATTCTCAAATAGAACCAAAAAGAATGGTAATCGAAATAAATAACGCTGACTGACAAAGTTATGTAAAAATGCATTTTACATGGATCATTAATGACCACTAATTATCACAAAAATCATGAAACAAATTACTATAACAATCATTGCTCTTCTATTATTTACATTTTCCTGTGCGCAGAAGCATGAAAAAGTTGACAAAAAAGAAATTATAGAAAAAACTGAAACCAGAAAAAAACTGTTAACTGATTATAAAAACTCTAAATTATCATCATTTTACAACGATTTTACAAATGACATATCTGATGTTACTTTGGTATCGACAAACTCGCCTGGAAATATTACTGAAGTCATCTTTATAAATAAAGAAAAAGGACATTATATAGTTGAACTAGATGCTCCAATACCTAAATCCGACAAAGCTAAAGTTGGTCAAAATTGGGAATTTAAACACGTTGAAAATGGTGTTATTCGAGATATTAAATTTGTAGCGAAAAATTAAAAATAACAACATAATTTTAAATTAAATATGGCTAATGTAATTTTTATAAGACATGGTGATATTGAAAGAGACAAGTTTGGAATTCCTTGCGAAGATAAATTAACAGAAGAAGCCATCAATGCATCAATAAAAATAGCAAAGATATTAAAATCCAAAGGGTAAACAATATCCATACTGCTTATTATGATTATTCAATAAAAGAACCTCCTTTAGATGATAGAAAAAGAGAGGCCAAAAGGTGTTTTCAAACAATCGAAAATTTGAACTGTAATAAGAAATCATTTAACACTATTGACATACCGAATTTATAGGATTCTTTAGAAATTGGAAAGATATATCTTATATGTTATTTAAGTGAATCATTGGGAAGGTTTCTATCGATTAATGGAGTTGATCTAAAAAAACATTTAAAAGATTTGAGTAATGAAAATAATGCAGATTTTTTGTATCAAAAAATGTTCGTTTTAGAAAAAAAAGATTTCTTTTCTTACTCTTTTAAAGAATGGATTGAAACTAATACTGAAAAAAGAAAATATATATAACAATCCACTACACTCTACTGTGAATTTTAAAACTTAGCTCACTATACTTATGAATCATAGGTTTTATAAATCGAGACATACAACCGTAGCCCTAATTTTTATATTATTTAAAAAGTAAGTAAATTCTTATTTTTAAAATAAAATTGCTATATTGCGTGCTTGCTGAGTGTATTTACTGTTATACATATACTTTGTAATTATGGATAGTAAAACGATTGAAAATAAATTGGCCATTTAAAATCGAAAGAGTAGAAAATCAATATTAATCGAGGGAACAAAAAATAAAGAGTTCTCCTTCAAAACCATGAACTATGCTTTTTTATAAAATTATAAAAAAAACTTATTTCTCATTATTCTTAGCAACACTATTACTGTTTACGTCTTGTACCCAATATGCTAATGACATAGATGAAAACATAACTATAACAAGTCAAATAACAGAACACTTAAGCTTAGAGGATTATGTGAATAACCATATTAATTTAACATCAAAACTATTTGATATAATCAATAATGAAAAAAATGTATCTCAAGACATATTACGAGAGTCAAAAAGGTATAGTACATCAAAAGAGAATATTAAAACACTAAAAGAAGCTGGTTTTAAAGAAACTGAAATTATCTCAGATTTATTAATTAAAATATCAAATAATACTTCTAAGTTCATTCAAAATAATCCAACCTTAACAAAATTTAGTGAAAATGAAATCGAAGATACTTTAACTATTGAAATTGACAAACAATTGAAGTTTAATAAATTGGCAAAACTAGCAGAAAGTAAATATTCCAAGTCAGATTGTCAATCTAGATTTGAAACAGCCAAAGGCAGATGTAAAACAAATTTTGCTATAGGCATTGCTGGGTTAGCAATTTCAGGATTTTTTTCTTTTGGATTAGGCACTGTGGTCGGTGCTGGTTTTGTATCTGGATTAGCTGTAAAATGTTCTAATGATGCTCTAGCTGACTACAATGCATGTTATCAACTTTTGCAAGATGAAGCTCCTATACCTATCGACCCTCCAAAAAATGATTCAATTTTAGATATTACCCCATAAAAGAATTACCATGAAAAAATACCTTGGATTTCTTCCACTATTAGTGATTATCACTATACAACTCTTTGATAAAGATGATGATTATTTTTATGTTCAAATAATAGCTTTAATCGTTGGGGTTTTATTTGTTATCATACACTTATATCAAAAATATAAAAGATAGTTATCGATTATATTAAGTGAGTGTATTTTATGCCTTCCGCATAAACGTTTCCGCCTTTTCAACCATATTTTTACTTCCACAAATAAATGGTTCGCGTTGGTTTAGCCCATCAAGAAGATCTTAAGGATTATTATCAGGAAGTCTGTCTGCAGATCTGGAGAAGTAAAGATAAGTTTCGCGGCGATTCCAAGTGGTCAACTTGGGTTTATAGATTATCGTTAAATATCTGTTTAACTCTTAAGAACATCCTTGAAAGCAACAAATTCATCATCTAAATCTTAAGATTTTCCCAATTATTAAATTCTTAACTAAAAGTTGTTTTTTGATTTTTTAGTATTGACAACTAAACAAAAACCAACAACTATAATGAAAAATTTCTTATCAATAATAATCGGACTTATAAGTGTAATAGCTTACTCCCAACAAGAAACATTATCTGGAAAGGTATTGAACTTAGAGAATAGTGAGCCTCTTGCCTATGTTAATATTGGAATTAAAAACAAAACCGTTGGAACCGTTTCTGATAAAAATGGTCTATTCAAACTTATATTAAATGACAAAGTGACCTCAAAGGACACCGTTGTTTTTTCATACGTTGGTTTTAAAACTAAAAAGTATTTAATTTCGGAATTAAATAAATTAATCGACGCGATTGTACTTCAACCTAAAAATATGGAATTAGATGAAGTTGTTTTGAGTACAAAAAAAATAAAACTTAAATCTAAAAAAATCGGAAGAACGTCAAAAGGACTTGGGCTGATGCACTCAAACTTTTACACATACAATGAAAAAGGTGTCGATGATAGATTGAGTAAGGAAAAAGGAATGAAATTCAAAATAAGACGGAATTGCCATATCAAAGATTTGAATTTTAATATAACTTCTAATGACTTCAAATCTTTAAAATTCAGGGTAAACTTTTATAAAATTAAAGATGGGCTTCCTACCGATTTAATAATTCAAGAGAATATTATATTCGAAATAAAAGATAATTTTTTAGGATGGTTTACTGTCAATTTAGAACCCTACGAAATTTATCTTGCAGAAAAAGTTGAAGAAATTGCGGTAACAATACAATGGCTTGAAAGTGTAAAATCAAATGAAAAGAGTAAATATTTTGCAATTTCAACAGCAAGTTCGCCAACACACACAGCCTTTTTTAGAGAAAAAGCAATGGATAGTTGGAATAAAGGTGGACAGAATTTGAGCTTTTATTTAAACGCAATGTGCGAATAACAACTACTTACAATACCGTTTAACCATAACTAAAAAATATTATCCAATTATGAAAAATTTATTTATTGCATTAGTTTTATTTTTTATCTACACAGAATGTTCAAGTCAAACTAAAGCGGAAAAGATGAAAGAGCTGAACGAAAAAATAGATATTTATAAGCTTAATGATGTCGAAAAAAATTATAACTATTTACTTGAGGAAGTTGATATTGAACATAACAAAACCATTAAATTTATACAATTCTGTACCGCTTTCAAGCTTTGTTCTACCGCCTATTATTTGGACGCAAATAAGTATTCAGAAATAGCAGTTAAGGAAAAAAATGAAAGCAAGTACATTGAAATATTTTTCCCTAATAATTCCATTGAAACTAAAAAGATTAATATAAAAACCGAAGAACATTTTAATGGGGAAAACGCATCTAGTATAAAAATTTTTCTAGAAAAGAATACACCACAGTCTGAAGTGAATAAAATAAAAAAAGGGTTTGTTGATCTATTAAAGATGTATGGTATTGAACAAAAAAACACTTTTAACTAAAATCAACGTGTTAATAATACCTATAAAAACTGTTGTTCTGGTGTGTCTCACACTCAGATGAAAAAAAAGAGGAATCAAGGCATACTTACTCGAATGTGTCGCTACGGTTCGCAACACCATGTATAATTAATTGCTACGGAATTTCCACTTTGGAAATTCATGCGAATTTATTGTCTTTCCGCTACGGCGGAAAGCACATCGCACTTTTAACCGCAGAAAATCATACGCACACCTTATAACATAAGGGTAAAACCTTAAAAATTTAACAAATGACATTCCATAAATTAGTAGAAATAGTTCTAAAGACTCCGAAATGCCACTTACCATTTCTGAAATATGGAAGATTGCAGTTGACAAAGGTTTAGATATAAAATTAAATAGTCAAGAAAAAAACCCTACGATTAGAGCAATTATTTGAACATAAAAATAATCATCATCTCTATCAAATAGTCTCAGTTATTTAGGTGATTATATTTTATGCCTTCCGCATAAACGCTTCAGCTTTTTCGACCATGTTCTTGCTACCACATATAAACGGTACACGCTGGTGCAATTCGGCAGGCTCAATGTCCATAATTCTGGTAAACCCATCACTAGCCTTACCATTAGCCTGTTCTGCCAAAAATGCCATGGGATTGCATTCATAGAGCAAACGTAACTTTCCATTTGGGTTTTTTGAACTCTGTGGGTATAGGTAAACACCGCCTTTAATCATATTTCTATGGAAATCGGAAACCAAGGATCCAATATATCTGGAAGTATACGGCCTATCCCCTTCCTCTTCTTGACAATACTTAATATAATTCTTAATGCCTTGAGGGAAATGAATATAGTTTCCTTCGTTCACAGAATAAATAGTACCATCTACAGGAAATTGCATCTCGGGGTGCGATAAATAAAAGGAGCCTATTGCTGGGTTTAATGTAAACCCATTAACACCATCACCTGTTGTATAAACCAACATGGTCGATGTGCCGTAAACGACATAACCAGCCGCAACTTGCTCACTTCCTTTTTGTAAAAAATCTTCTAACTTCACAGGAGTTCCTACTGGCGTAACCCGTCTGTAAATGGAAAAAATAGTCCCTACAGACACGTTCACATCTATATTTGAAGACCCATCTAAAGGATCGATTAAAACCACATATTTGTTTTGATGATTTTCATCTTGGCTATTAATCGAAATAAAATCATCTTCTTCTTCACTGGCAATGCCACAAACAATGTTTCTATTGGTTAAGGTTTGAATAAATTTATCATTCGCATATACATCCAATTTCTGCTGGTCTTCTCCCTGAATATTCATATCGCCAGCAGCCCCAATAATATCAACTAAACCTGCTTTATTAACTTCATGATTCACTACTTTTGCAGCCAGCCTAATGGAGTTTATAAGACTGGATAATTCCCCTGAAGAGTATTTAAAAGAAGATTGATTTTCAATAATAAATTCTCCTAGAGTTTGTTTTTTATGAGACATAAAAGCGTTGGTTTTGTTTGTGCAAATATCAATTATTTTTTAATGAACTACAACGTTTTCGTTAAAGATTAATAGCTTGTTAATAGTGAACTTTAAACTATATTTGAAATAATTATAAGATTCCTATGAATTATTCTATACGAAAAGCGATCAAGAGCGATATGCCTCAGGTACTCGACTTAATAAAAGAATTGGCCAGTTTTGAAAAAGAGCCTCATGCTGTTGAAGTGACTATTGAAGATTTACAAGCCGATGGCTTTGGCCCACACCCTATGTTTCAATGTTTTGTAGCAGAGGTAAACCACGCCATTGAAGGGATTGCACTGGTTTACAATCGGTACTCGACATGGAAGGGGAAATCACTACATTTAGAAGATTTAATTGTGAGTGAATCTATGAGAGGTTCTGGTTTGGGAACAGCACTTTTAGATGAAGTTATTAAATACGGACATGATTTAGGAGTAAAGCGTATTAATTGGGAAGTACTCGACTGGAACGAGCCTGCCATCGCCTTTTATGAAAAAAAGGGCGCGCAGGTAAAACGCGATTGGGATGTTGTACACTTAAGTGAACAAGGTATTAAAGACTATATAGCAAAATTATAGCATGCAAGTATTCAAGTTTGGTGGTGCATCTGTAAAAGACGCAGTAGGTGTAAAAAACATAGCTTCTGTGTTGCAAAAAGTGGGTTACACAAATACCCTCATTATTGTTTCTGCTATGGGAAAAACAACCAATGCCTTGGAAATTGTCATTAAAAGTTATTTCGAAAATAAGCCCCAACTACAAAGTACACTTCAAGATGTAAAAAAATATCACCAAGTCATTTTATTGGATTTATTTGAAAATGAAAATCATCCTGCCTTTAAAAAAGTAGCAGCACTCTTTGATGAGTTAAGCAACTTTTTTACAACAAATAAATCGCCCAATTATAACTTTGTTTACGATCAGGTTATAGGTTTTGGTGAATTAATTTCAACAACAATAATAAGCGAATATTTAAACATCATAAATATTAAAAATAACTGGATTGATGTAAGAACCCAAATAAAAACAGATAATTATTATAGGCGTGCTAATGTTAATTGGGAAGCGACACAAAGCTTGATAACTTCAACCTTTAACAAAGGTGTTTTAAATATTACGCAGGGTTTTTTGGGCAGCGATTCCAATAATTTTACAACAACGCTGGGTAGAGAAGGAAGTGATTATACAGCAGCCATTTATGGATACTGCTTAAATGCAGAAAGTGTTACCATTTGGAAAGACGTCCCTGGCGTTTTAAATGCAGATCCTCGTTATTTTGAAAATGCCCAATTGCTTAATAAAATTTCTTACAGAGAAGCCATAGAATTGGCTTTCTATGGGGCATCGGTTATTCATCCAAAAACATTACAGCCTTTACAAGGGAAAGAAATTCCATTATACGTAAAATCATTTTTAAACCCTGAAGCACCAGGAACCAAAATTGGTAAAAATGTTACTTTAGAACCTATGGTTCCTTGCTTTATAGTAAAGAAAAATCAGGTTTTAATTTCTATATCGTCTTTGGATTTCTCGTACATTGTCGAAGAAAATATTAGCGACATTTTCAATTTGTTGCATCAATATAAAATGAAAGTAGATGTTATTCAAAATTCAGCGATTAGTTTTTCTGTTTGTGTAGATAATATTTTTAATAATCTCGATACACTTTTACATCATTTAAAAGCAAAATTTAAAGTAACTTGTAACGAAAATGTATCACTTTATACCGTTCGACATTATAATAAAAATGCTATTAGTCAGATTGAAAAAGATAAAACCGTGTTACTAAAACAATTAACTCAAGAAACCGTTCAAGTAGTAACTAAATAAACAATTTAGTACATTTACACTCATGACCAAACAACAAAATACGGGATTGGTAACTGCCAAAGAAGTCGCTAAAGCGATACAACTAGATAGATATGGTTTTTTAGGTACTTTTATTGGTTGGGTATTGATGAAAGTACTTAAAATATCTACGCTAAATAAAATATATAAGCGTAACAAGCACCTTAGTGAGTTGGCCTTTCTAGATGGTATTTTAGATGATTTTCAAATTAAATTCGAAATCCCCGAAGAAGATTTGAAGCGTTTACCAAAAGACGGTGCCTATATTACCATTTCTAACCATCCACTTGGTGGTATAGATGGGATTCTGCTTTTAAAACTCATGCTTGAACAGCGAAAGGACTTCAAAATAATAGCTAATTTTTTATTGCACAGAATTGAGCCTTTAAAACCTTACATCATGCCTGTTAATCCTTTTGAAGACAGAAAAGATGTAAAATCCAGTATATCTGGATTTAAAAATTCTATTTTGCATTTAAGGAATGGACATCCGCTAGGTATTTTCCCGGCTGGAGAAGTATCTACGTATCGTGATGGGAAATTAGTGGTCGATAAACCCTGGGAAGAAGCTGCTATGAAACTTGTTAAAAAAGCAGAAGTCCCAGTCGTTCCCATTTATTTCCATGCTAAAAACAGTAAATTATTTTATAAGCTTTCTAAAATTAGCGATACGTTTAGAACGGCTAAATTACCCTCTGAATTATTAACTCAAAAACGGCGTGTCATAAAGGTTAGAATAGGGAAACCAATCTCGGTTGCCGACCAAAAGGAACATACAACCCTTGATAGCTTTTCTGGTTTTTTAAGACGAAAGACCTATATGTTATCGAATGCTTTTGAGGAGAAATCAAAGATTTTAGATAATCTTTCGTCAACATTAAAGACTCCCAAAATCCCTAAACGCATTGTCACTCCCGTTGATAATACGTTGATGACCAAAGAGGTTGAAGCCCTTGTTAAAAACAACTCCAGGTTGTTACAAAGTAAAAATTACGAAGTGTTTTTAGCTGAGCCCAACAGCATTCCTAATATTTTACGTGAAATTGGACGTTTACGTGAAATTACTTTTAGGGAAGTTGGCGAAGGAACCAACGAGGCTATCGATTTAGATACATTTGACACTTATTATCACCATATGTTCCTTTGGGACAATGAAAAGAAACTCATAGCAGGTGCCTACAGAATGGGCTTAGGAGCTAAAATATATGAGCGTTACGGTATTGATGGTTTCTACTTGCAGGACCTCTTTAGGTTTGAACCAGAGCTGCACAAAATGATGAGTCAGTCTATTGAAATGGGACGTGCTTTTATCATTAAAGAATACCAACAAAAACCAATGCCTTTGTTTTTACTCTGGAAAGGTATTGTACATACCACTTTACGTTTTCCAGAACATAAATTTTTAATAGGCGGGGTTAGTATTAGTAATCAGTTTTCCAACTTCTCAAAATCATTAATGATTGAGTTTATGAAATCGCATTACTACGACCCATATATAGCGCAATACGTACATCCTAAAAAGGAATTTAAAGTGATCCTTAAAGATGCTGATAAGGATTTTGTTTTTGATGCCACCGAAGCCGATTTAAATAAATTCGATAAAATTATAGACGAGGTAGAACCAGGCGCTTTACGTTTACCTGTACTATTAAAAAAGTACATAAAGCAAAACGCCCGATTGGTTGCCTTTAATGTCGACCCACTATTCAACAATGCTGTTGATGGTTTGATGTACATTAGGATTGCCGATTTGCCTGATAGCACAGTGCGTCCCGTTATGGAAGAATTTCAGGCTGAGTTGGAAAGCAAGTTTATGGATAATGGAGGAGATGCTTAAACTAAGTTATATTGCTCCACAAAGTCCTTAAAATAAGCTTTGATTTCTTCACGTGCCTTCAAAAATGCCGCATGTTTTTCTTCATCCGTTCCTTCTAACTTAGAAGGGTCGTAAAAATTATGATGTAAACGCAACGCATTCTTACTTGGAATAAACGGACAGTTTTCATTGGCATGATCGCATACTGTAATGATATAATCAAAATCAACATCTGCATATTCATCTACATGATTTGAGGTATGATGATCGATATTCAACCCATCTTCTTTCATAATAGCAGCAGCTCCTGGGTTTATTCCGTGAGTTTCTATGCCTGCACTATAAACATTTACTTTTCTATTATCTAAAAAGTGGTTTAAATAACCATGTGCCATTTGGCTTCTACAGGAATTCCCTGTACATAATACTAATATATTCTTCATTAATTATTAAGTTATAATTTTCGCTTTTGCGGAATTAAAATTCTATTTTATTTTTAAGCTTCGTCTTTCAAGCAATTGGTTATCGTGCCACCTGCCTTTTAGCATTCCTATCTTTTCTCTTACCCCAACAACTCTAAAGCCGCATTTTAAATGCATTTTAATACTCGCCTCATTTTCGGTAAAAATATTGGCCTGTAAGGTCCAAAAACCATGGTCTTCGCTCGCTTTAATTAAATGTCTCAACAAACTTTCTCCAACCTGCTTTCCTCTAAAATTTTTAGATACATACACACTCACTTCGGCAACACCTTTGTAAACATCTCGTTTTGAAACTTGCGACAATACAGCAAACCCCACAATTTGATGATCCTTAACTGCCACTAAACGGCATCTAGAAATATACTTCGCATCCCACGTTTTCCAATTTGGGCATGCAGTTTCGAATGTTGCTATTCCTGTTTCAAGCCCTTCTTTGTAAATTCTTGAAACCGCATGCCAATCTTCTTTTAGAAATGACCTAACAGCAGTTTCCACCAGGAGAACAGCAAGGTTCAGCACTACTTGTCGACACTGCTTCAAGCGATTCTGGTACGCCACAAAGATCCTTTGCTTTGCAATCCGTTTTTTCGACGGCTAATTTAATTATTAATTTGTCGTCTTTTGTTTCAAAATCGTTAACAAATAGTTGTGCTGTATGAAACGTTGCGTTACTGTATTCAAACTTTACCTCTGCACCCAAATCGTAAGCCTTCATTTTTCCAACCTTGTTTAAAATAGCTAAAGCTTTATAAACAGACATGTATTCTGTTTTTCCCAATTCGTTTGGACTTTCCCAAAGCTGAATAATGGTTTCTTTCCAAGCGTCTGCCTGAGACCCACAATCGATAGAATCAATAGCTAAATGCTTTACCTCCGTAATATGATAATTAGCCCCAACTAATAAATTTGGTGCATATTCAAATAATAATGATTTGTCTTGATTTTCTTCAAGCACTTTAAATAACTCTTGTGTTTTCATTTTTTTAAGGTTTTAAATTTCCGTTTTCACTCAAACTTTAGTTTCAGAACCGAAAGGTCCCACACAAGTCACATAGTAACCAAACGGGGTGTTATTATTTCCAATTAACAGCAATTTGATTTTGTTGTATTAAAAAATAAGTTTAATTCATTTTGAATGGCAGTCCAACGCTCAACATTAATACAATAGTTCATGCTTTTGCCTTCTATCTCACCATTTAACAACCCAATGCTTTTAAGTTCTTTTAAATGCTGAGAAATCGTAGCTTGTGCCAGTCCGATTTCTTCAACCAAATCATTGCAGATACATGCATTTTGGTTACTAATGTACTGTAAGATAGCGACTCTTGCAGGATGACCTAAAACTTTAAAAAACTGGGCGAGGTCATTTTGCCTTTCTGTAAATATTTGAGTTTTCGTGATTCCCATTACTTTAATTTATATATTGCAATATTACGATAATAAGTTTAAATAAAAAAACTATATTTGAACTTATTAACCCCAAAATCAACTATTATTATGAATTGGTACCTAAAAGTATTAAAACAGTATGCTGACTTTTCTGGACGAGCCAGAAGAAAAGAATACTGGATGTTTTTCTTAATTAGTATCATTATCTCTTATGGAATTATTTTTATTTCTATAGGGCTAGAGATGCCATCTTTAGCTATGGCCAGTACTATTTACTCTTTTGCAGTTTTAATTCCTTCACTTGCCGTTGGCGTAAGAAGAATGCATGATGTGGGTAAAAGTGGCTGGTATTTACTAATCCCTATTTACAGCTTAATTCTGGCATGTACAGATAGTGAAGCAGGTTCTAACAAATGGGGCCCCAACCCAAAGTCTGATGCAGAGGAAATAGACCTAATAGGTCAAGAATAATTATATTTAAAATGTGTCGGCTTTAATCCCGTTGACAGTTTTTAATAAAATCTAACCAGAGAAATTTTCATTTCTCTGGTTTTTTATTGTGTAGAAGTGATTCGTTTTATAAAACACTAAAACAAAAAGCCCCTGCAAAAACAGAGGCTCAAATGGTCTGTAAAAAATTAAGACCTACACTAAATTATTTTCAACTAAATACTCTGCTATTTGAATCGTATTGGTTGCTGCTCCTTTACGTAAGTTATCGGCAACTATCCACATGTTTAATGTGTTTGGTTGCGTTTCGTCTCTACGAATTCTACCAACAAAAACCTCATCTTTATCATGCGCATAAATAGGCATTGGATAGGTATTTGTATCTGTATTATCCTGTACAACAACACCAGACGTTTCATGAAGCATTTTACGAACATCGGCTAAATCAAAATCATTTTCAAACTCCACATTTACAGATTCCGAATGTCCACCAGCAGTTGGAATACGAACAGCAGTAGCTGTTACAGAAAATGTTTTGTCATTAAATATTTTTTGAGGCTCTCTAGCTAATTTCATTTCCTCTTTTGTATACCCGTTTTCTAAAAACACATCACAATGTGGTAATGCATTTCTTCCAATAGGATAAGGGTAAGCCATTTCGCCATCGATGCCCGCTATTTCATTTTCCAATTGTTTTACAGCTTTTACACCAGTTCCTGAAACCGATTGGTATGTAGAAACTATAACACGTTTCATTTTATATTTTTCATGTAAAGGTGCTAATGCCATAACCATTTGTATGGTAGAACAATTAGGGTTTGCAATAATTTTATCTTCTTTGGTTAGCTCACTCGCATTAATTTCAGGAACAACCAATTTTTTAGTAGGATCCATTCTCCAAGCTGAAGAATTATCGACTACTGTCGTACCTGCTTCTGCAAATTTAGGAGCCCACTCTACAGAAGTATCTCCTCCCGCAGAAAAAATAGCAATTTGAGGTTTTGCTGCCACAGCATCAGCTAAACCAATTACGGTATATTCTTTATCTTTAAAAGTTAATTTTTTTCCAACAGAACGTTCAGATGCTACAAGCAATAACTCTGTGACAGGAAAATTACGTTCTTCTAATACTTTAAGCATCACTTCGCCAACCATACCAGTGGCACCAACAACTGCTACTTTCATTTTTTTTAATTTTTAATAAATTCTTAGAGCGCAAAATTAAGTATTAATTCTATTTTAAAATCTAAAAAAAGACCTCATTATTAGAAAACGAGGTCTTTTTAACAACAAATAACACAGTGTTATTTATTTAACAATTAGTTATTTTTTCAATAAATCTCTTATTTCTGCTAGTAATTCTTCTTGTGATGGTCCTTTTGGAGCCTCAGGAGCTGGTTCTTCTTTTTTCTTCATTTTGTTTACACCTTTAACAATCATGAACATCACGAAAGCCACGATAATAAAATCAATAACATTGGTTAAGAAAGCGCCCCAAAGTACAGAAACCTCACCTTCAATAACCCCATCTGCATTCGCAACACCTTCTTGTATAACATATTTTAAATCCTTAAAATCAGCATTGAAAATTAATCCAATTAATGGTGATACTATACCTCCTGTAAATGAAGCCACTACTTTATTAAAAGCAGCACCCATTACAAAGCCGACAGCAATATCGACCAGGTTTCCTTTCATGGCAAAATCTTTAAACTCTTTAAGCATAATCTTTAAATTTTTAGTTAGCGATTACTAAAATAGATAAAAATAGTTAAAAAATTAACATTTGTTAAATATCTTATTTTACAAAAATGCGTTTAACTCTCTGAGATACAGATGTTACCAATTCGTAAGAAATCGTATTCGTAGTTTCTGCTAGTTGTTCTGCTGTAGTATCTTGCCCAAATACAATAACTTCATCCCCTTCTTTACAATCAATGTCTGTAACATTAACCATAATCATATCCATGCACACATTTCCAACAATAGGAGCCCGTTCCCCTTTTATAGTTACAAAGCCTTTTCCGTTTCCATATTGTCTACCAATGCCATCTGCATGTCCTATAGGAAGTGTTGCTGTTTTTAAAAAGGCGTTAGACTTAAAAGCTCTGTTATAACCAACAGATTCTCCTTTTTCAATGTTATGAATTTGAGAAATAATCGTTTTTAAAGTAGCAATAGGTACTAAGTTCTTGTTCTCCTTTTCAGAATTTCCAAAACCATAAAGCCCTATCCCAGTTCTAACCATATCAAAATGTGCCTCAGGATAGTTTAATATTCCTGATGTATTGCACATGTGAATTATAGGCTTGTAAGACAACCTATCTATAATCTTTTTGGAAATAGTATTAAAACTTGTAATTTGGTTTAAAGTAAATGTTTTTTCATTTAAATCTTCACTGGCAGCTAAATGAGAAAAGATTGATGTTAGTTTTACAGCATCTGTTTTTTTAATTTCCGAGACCACATGCTCTACATCATTTTCGCAAAAACCAAGTCGGTTTAAACCTGTATTGAATTTTATATGAATGGGATAATTATTTAATTCTTCTGATGAAGCTAGATCAATAAATTCCTTAAAGATTTTCGCATTATACAAGTTAGGTTCTAGAGAATATGCAATCAAAGTTTTTAAATTCACAGCTTGGGGATGCAAAACCAAAATAGGCACCTTAATACCTGCTTTGCGTAATGCTACACCTTCACCAACATATGCTACAGCAAAATAATCTGCTCCTAATTCTTGCAGATAACTCGCTACTTCACAAGAATCGCTTCCATAGCCAAAAGCCTTGACTACAGCTAAAAACTTGGTGTTGTTTTGGAGTTTCGATTTTAGATGCTCAAAATTATGTTTAAGTGCTTTTAAATCAATTTCAAGTACAGTTTCTTGCGCTTTAGGCATTGGAATCTTTAGGTTTAGGCGTCACTTCTTCGGCATCGTTTACTTTCATATTTCTAACTTTATCGCGCATCATAGCTTTGTAATAAGCAGCCCTACTTAAAGGTTCGTATTCATCGACTTCACCCAGAAGCACCAAACTATCACTTTTAGCTTTACGGTAACTGTATTGTGCTAAATTACCCGTTCTGGTACAAACGGCATGTACTTTTGTAACATAATCTGCGGTTGCCATAAGAAAAGGCATAGGGCCAAAAGGATTCCCTTTAAAATCCATATCAAGTCCTGCAACAATTACCCGAACTCCTTTATTAGCCAAATCGTTACAAACCCGCACAATTTCATCATCAAAAAACTGAGCTTCGTCAATCCCGATAACATCACAACCATCTGCTAAAATAGGGATATTGGCAGCAGCAGGCACAGGCGTTGAGCGAATTTCATTGTCATCATGAGACACAACCATTTCCTCATTGTAACGCACATCAACTGCTGGCTTAAAAATCTCAACTTTTTGTCTTGCAAATTGGGCACGTTTGAGTCTGCGGATTAATTCTTCTGTTTTTCCAGAAAACATGGAACCGCAGATAACTTCAATCCATCCAAATTGTTCTTTATGATTTACTGTATTTTCAAGAAACATTTCGTAATTTTAGCACTAAAACAAAGCGATTATTCGTTTGTATAAAGGTGGCGTAAATTTATTAAAAATCAAAAGTCTAAATAGCAATAATTTAAAAATTATAAATAATGAAAAAGAAGCTAGAGTCGGAACTCATTAGTATAGCTCATAGAATTCTCAAATTAAAAGGGAAAGAAGATGTTATAAAGATGCATGCTGAAGTATCAGCTCTTTACGAAAAGCTGTCGGTATTAAAGTTTGCGCATGAGAATTTTGAAGATGGTATACCAACTATTGGGAGCGACTCGTCCTTTTTTGGCATGCTAGATAAGGCATTTAATAACAAGGTTAGTGATAATATTGAGATTGAAGACAAAATTTATATTAATCTTGATGAAGTTGAAGATGATGATATTATGGAGCCTGTTATAGAAAAAATTAAAGACATGGTAGCACAAATGCCCCATGAAACCCAAGAAATTGATACCATTTTTGAAGAAGCCATTCCCAAACAATATCGCAAGGCAGATTTAGAAGATATTACAGCTGGATTTGAGAACACTCCCATTTTCGAACCTGTTTCTAAAGTACAGAATGGACAAGCAGATGAGAAAAAATCGTTGAATGACAAATTAAAAACAGGCGGATTTAATATTGGGCTTAATGACAAGATTGCTTTTATAAAACATCTATTTGATGGTAAAAGTGAAGACTATGATCGTGTTATTTCTCAGCTAAATACTTCTGCTAGCTTTAACGATGCAAAACGTTTAGTAGAAGACATTATAAAGCCAGATTATAATAACTGGGCTGATAAAGAAGAGTTTGAAACGCGATTTATGGAAATTATTGAAAGTAAGTTTCAATAATAGCTCTCGACTTTTAATTTAATGAAACTAAATAAAATTATATATTGGGCAAGCACGGTACTTTTATGTTTGCTAATGGCATATTCTGCTTCTATGTACTTTACAAATACGGAAACGGTTAAAGGGTTTTTTGAAAATCTTAATTATCCAACTTACATAGTGATCCCATTGGCCATATTAAAAGTATTAGGTATTGTTATGATTTTATGGCGAAAAAGCACTTGGTTAACAGAATGGGCCTATGCGGGGTTCTTCTTTGATTTGGTACTGGCTACAGCTGCACACTATTATGCCGGACATGGCATAGTAGGTTTTTCTCTTTATGGATTACTGTTAATTTTTCCATCTTATTTTTTAGGAAAACAAATTAGAGATTAATGAGCAAACTCTTTATTGTGCCAACACCCATTGGAAACTTAAAAGATATTACTTTTAGAGCTATTGAAGTTTTAAAAGAAGTCGATTTAATCCTTGCCGAAGACACACGTACTTCAGGAAAACTTTTAAAACATTTTGAAATAACAACACCTATGCAATCGCATCATATGCACAATGAGCATAAAACGATTAACCATCTTATTCAGAAATTAAAAAGTGGAACAACCATAGCATTGATTAGTGATGCAGGAACACCTGCCATTTCAGACCCAGGTTTTTTACTAACCCGTGCATGTATAGAAAACAGTATCGATGTGGATTGCCTTCCAGGCGCCACTGCTTTTGTTCCCGCTTTAGTCAACTCTGGATTACCTAATGACAAGTTTGTATTTGAAGGTTTTTTACCCGTTAAAAAAGGACGACAAACACGGTTATTGTTACTAGCCGAAGAAACCAGAACCATTGTTTTTTATGAAAGCCCTCATAAATTAGTAAAAACGCTTGGTCATTTCTGTGAGTATTTTGGAGAAGAAAGACTAGTATCTGTATCTCGGGAACTTACAAAACTGTACGAAGAGACTATTAGAGGAACAACAAAAGAAGTTTTAGAATATTATACTAACAAACCACCAAAAGGAGAAATTGTGATTGTTGTTGGTGGAAAAAACAAGAATTAATGACTATTGAACTATTTAAAGATAAGCTTAAAAACGCACCCGAATCTATCGCGTTTTCTGAAACGATGGATATTATAGAAACAAACTATCATTTCTCTCCAACTGCCTTTACAAATGGTACTTTACAAAACAAAAGCGGAGAGAACTCTGGTTCCTGTAAATTATTTGCTTTCGCAAAAGCGCAAGGCTTAACAAAAGAAGAAACTTTAGCATGTTTTGGCAAGTTTTATTTTGATGACGTATTGAATGACCCTAATGGTACGGGGCATCAAAACATCAGGAATTTTATAAAAACAGGCTTTAAGGGCCTTTCTTTTAATGAAGAACCTCTAAATAAAAAATAGGCACTTATTTAATGGATGATTTACTTTACAATATTAGGCAGTGTACAATATGTTCAGAACATTTGCCATTAGGCCCTCGCCCTATTGTAACAGCACATCCAAATGCAAAGATTGTTATTATAGGTCAGGCGCCAGGAACGAGTGTCCATAAAACAGGGATTCCTTGGGATGACCCAAGTGGTAGGCAATTACGAAAATGGTTAGGTGTTACAGATAAGCAGTTTTATGATGAAACTAAAATTGCTTTAATTCCTATGGGGTTTTGTTATCCTGGAAAAGGAAAAACAGGCGACTTACCGCCACGCCTTGAATGTGCCCCCCAATGGCACGAACCGTTATTGAACAAGTTACCAAATATTGAATTGGTTATTTTAATAGGTATGTATTCTCAAAAATACTATTTAAGAAGTGAGGCTAAGAAAACATTAACAGAGACGGTAGCGAATTATAAAGATTACTTACCAAAAAAATATTTACCCTTACCACATCCATCTCCCAGAAATCGGTTTTGGCTAACAAAAAATCCTTGGTTTGATATTGAGGTATTACCCGAATTACAAGTTAGAGTAAAACAATTAATTTTATAACAAATAACCCCACCTAAAAGTGAGGTTTAAAATTTATATAAAAGTTAGAATATTAAAGACTACTAATATATTTTCTATATTTTGAGATTTCTCTAGGGCTCGTAGCAAAATTAATTCGCTTTATCTCTTTACCTTCTTCATTAAGCTCTACTAAAAAAGTATCATCACCCTCGTCTATCATCTGCAAATAAACTTTCATAGTATTGTCATCGTTAAAAAATTTTACGCCTTGAAAGTCATCATAATTAGACGATATTTGTTCTTTAAATACCTGACCGTTTTTAATAGATTGTGTTATGCTTTTTCCATCTTCTATAAACATTTTAGATTCAATGTCTCCAGTATGATTATACGTTATAGAAGCTATACGTTGATCGTCTTTAAATTCAGATTCTGCTAGTATTTGACCATCCTCAAAATAAGAAATCGTTTTCCCATGAAGCAAACCATGCTTATAGTTACTAACTTTTTTCAATTTCCCAGAAAGAAAATATGTCTTTTCCTCCCCATGAAGTTTACCTTTATTATACATAGAATGCATAAATTTTTCTCCACTTTGATGATAGAAAATATAATCGCCATATAAAAGCCCCTCCTTTATATAAAACTCTTCCCATTTGATTGTTTTATCACCAACGATAAAATGACCATTCATAGGTTTTCTATAAATATTATCTCTGTAAACTTTTATCCCATCGTAAGAATCTACAAAGTATGAGTTTCTTGGAATATAAATAGGTTCATTGGTATTTTCACTATCTTTATTGTTGCAACTAAATAGACTTAAGAGCACACAAAAAAGCAGCACATAAGCATTTTTTGTAGGTAAATTCATTATTTTGGGGTTATAATAGTTGAGGCTAACATAGGCAATAATTACTTAATCGCCAACTATTTAGTCATAAAATATTTACATTTCTTACAATAAAGCCTTTTAGTAAATAATCACAAAGAACTAAAAATCAAATGCTTAATAAAAAATATAAAACTATTTGTGTTTTCCCTTTTCCCAACCGTGCTTCTCAAGATATTTTACCCCACTTTCAACGGCTCCTTTTTCAATAGAAGTACCCATAGAGTCGTTCCAACGGTTCAAATATCCAAATAGGGAAATAACACCTAACATTTCAACAATTTCACCTTCATTCCAATGTTCGTATAAACGTTTTTTAATATTTTCATCGACACCATTTGGTACCTGAGAGGCTTGTAAGGAGAAATCTAAAGCAGCACGTTCTGCCTCACTAAAAGCAGGATGGGTACGATAATCCCAAATATTGTCTAACTGTTCTTGCTCTGCACCATAGCGTTCGGCAGCCCGAATAGCATGTGCTTGGCAATATCGGCAACCTGTTGAATTACTACTTACCCAAGCGATCATTCTTTTTAAAGCAGAAGTTACTCGTCCTTCATTAGCCATAACTGCTTTATTCAGGTTTATAAATGCTTTACTTATTGCTGGTCGGTGCTGCATGGTAAGTACAGAGTTTGGACAAAAACCCAAAGTTTCATTAAAGAATTCGGCAAGTTTTTGAGTCTCTAAATCATGATTAGCAGATAATGGTGTAACTAAAGGCATATTTTTGTTTTTTAATAGTATTTTTGAAGCTACAAGTAACAAAAAATAATTCAGAGACATGACAAATCATATTACAACAACCTGGCTGGGAGATATGAAGTTTGAAAGTACAAATCCATCTGGGCATAATTTATTTATCGATGCTGGTGAGGAAAATGGTGGAAAAAGTGAAGGCTATCGCCCTAAAGCTTTAATGTTATCTAGTTTAGCGGGTTGTTCTGGTTTAGATGTGGCAGCCTTAATAAAAAAAATGAAGCTTAATGTTGACGATTTTAAAATTGACATTGAAGCTAACTTAACAGAAGAGCACCCAAAGTATTACGATAAAGTAGCTATGCATTTCCATTTTTACGGTGATGATTTACATGAAAAGAAATTACAACGTGCCGTGGATTTGTCCATTGAAAAGTATTGCGGTGTGATGGAAATGTTTCGTCAATTTTCAGAATTAACCATAGAAACTCATTTTCATAAGAAATAAAAGTTGAAAACAAATTTGTTTAGCTTTAAATCATATAATTTCAATTAATCCATGCGTTGGACATTAAAACCTAAGCCAGAAACATCGAAAATAGAAGCATTGCAAGAAGCACTTCAGATAGATTCTGTGTTGGCAACCTTGTTATTACAACGTGGTATTGAAACGTACGATCAGGCCAAAGCCTTTTTCAGGCCAAGCCTTAACGGTTTGCACGATCCTTATTTAATGAAGGATATGGATAAAGCTGTTGCCCGTATAGAAAAAGCAATAGCCAATAACGAAAATATTTTGGTTTATGGTGATTATGATGTAGACGGCACAACTTCGGTTGCTTTAATGGCCACATACTTAAAAACACGATATGGTTTAGTTCACACCTATATTCCAAATAGATATGATGAAGGCTATGGCATATCTTATAAAGGTATCAATTTTGCTTTAGAAAATGACTTTACACTTATTATCGCTTTAGATTGCGGTATTAAATCTGTCGAGAAAGTAGCATTTGCCAAAGAGAAAGGGATCGACTTCATTATTTGTGATCATCATAGACCTGGCGACAGTATTCCTGAAGCTTCTGCTGTTTTAGATCCCAAACGAGAAGATTGCAAATATCCATATAAAGAGCTATGCGGTTGTGGCGTAGGTTTTAAATTGATACAGGCATTAGCAGAAAAAGAAGGGAAAACTGTAAATGACCTAACAGTATATTTAGATTTAGTAGCAACAGCTATTGGTGCCGATATTGTTCCCATAACAGGAGAAAACAGAATACTGGCCTATTTTGGGTTATTGGTAATTAACAGCAATCCACGACCAGGTATTAAAGCTATTTTAAGTCAAGTAAAAAAAACAGAATTGACAATTACAGATGTGGTATTTATTGTCGCGCCAAGAATAAATGCAGCTGGTCGCATGAAGCATGGCAATTATGCAGTCGCATTATTAACCGAAACCGAAGAAGCGTTAGCCGCAAAATATGCTTCGGAAATTAACGATTATAATCTGGACAGACGTGAAACAGATAAACGAATTACAGAAGAAGCTCTTAAACAAATTGAAGAACAAAAAGAACAGGAACGCTTTACTACTGTTGTTTACGATGAAACTTGGCATAAAGGTGTTATTGGTATTGTGGCTTCTAGATTAACCGAAACCTATTATAGACCAACGCTCGTGTTTACAAAAAGTGGTGAAAAATTAGCCGCTTCGGCACGTTCGGTTAAAGATTTTGATGTTTATAATGCTTTAAGCGCTTGTAGTGAACATATTGAGCAATTTGGAGGCCATAAATATGCTGCTGGGTTAACTCTGAAAAAAGAAAACTACGAAGCTTTTAAACAAGCTTTTGAAGATGTTGTTGCCAGAACCATTGATAAAAACTTATTAATTCCCGAGATAAAAGCAGATGTTCAAATTGATTTAAACCATATTACTCCAAAGTTCTATAGGGTCTTAAAACAATTTGCACCTTTTGGTCCTAATAATATGACTCCTATTTTTATGACTGAAAATTTAACAGATACGGGGTATGGTAAATGTGTGGGAGAAGATAAAACGCATTTACGATTAACAGTTACGCAACCTGGGTCGAACAGTATAGTGTGCATTGGTTTTAGTATGGGAGACAAATACGATTTGATTTCTGAAAAAAAACCATTTAAAGCTGTCTACTCTATTGATGAAAATGAGTGGCAGGGAAACGTATCGTTGCAGCTTAAATTAAGGGATATTAAAGAATAGTTTATGGTTAGAAACTAAAATAAAACGATTAGCTATTTTATTTTTTAACAAAAAACTAAAATAAGGGCAGGTGCTATTTTAGCATTTATTTAGATTTACTAATAAAAATTAGATTTTTTGATACGAAAAAACGACCCCTATGCGGCATTAAGGATTAAGGAATTCAACATTTTTTTATTAATGCGTTTTTTACTTGTGTTTGGCTGGTCCATGCAATTTATTGTGATAGAATGGCAGGTATATTCATTGACCAAGGATCCTTTATCATTAGGAATTATAGGGCTTATGGAAATTATCCCTGCTTTTACAATGGCTTTATTTGCAGGCCATATTGTAGACCAAAGAGAGAAACGAAATTTACTAGCCGTTTGCATAGCAGCTTTTTCGCTAATAAGTTTAGGATTGTTTTTGTTGACCTCGGATAAATTTGTTGGAGATTGGTCTACAAAAGCTATTTTATATTCTATTTATGCCCTTGTGTTTTTTGGTGGATTTTTACGATCCTTTTTTGGCCCTACAATATTTTCTCTGGTAGCATTGATTGTCCCTAAAAAAATATATCCTAATGCTGCTACTTGGAGTACAAGTACCTGGAAGGCAGCTGCTGTTTTAGGTGCCCTTTTTGGCGGGTTTTCTATAAGTTGGATTGGTGTGGATAATACCTTATGTGTCGTTTTTCTTCTGGTGTTGCTATCGTTTTTACTAGTATTTCAAATAAAACAGAAACCTATTTTAAACAAGAAAATTGGTGAGCCAATAAAAGAAAGCTTAAAGGTTGGTATTCGTTTTGTCTTTCAAAACAAAGCTGTTTTAGGTGCATTGACCTTAGATATGATTGCAGTCTTATTTGGTGGTACGGTTGCCATTCTTTCTGTTTTCGCACAGGATGTATTAGAAGTTGGAAGTGAAGGGTTTGGTATCCTAAATGCTTCTATATCTTTGGGCAGTATCGTTACCATGTTTGCAACAACTTATTTGCCCATTAGTAAAAATACTGGTAAGAAGTTACTCGTTGCTGTGTTTATTTTTGGTTTAAGCATCATTGGTTTTGGCCTGTCGTCCATTTTTTGGGTAAGTGTTTTAATGCTTTTTATAAGTGGTGCCGCAGATGGTATATCAATGGTCATTCGTCAAACGATACTTCAATTAAAAACACCTGACGATATGCGCGGTCGTGTGTCATCTGTTAACTCTATGTTTGTTGGTTCATCTAACGAACTAGGTGCTTTCGAGAGTGGTTTGGCTGCTAAATTAATAGGACCTGTAGCTGCTGTGGTTTTTGGTGGTTCCATGACCTTGCTTACCGTATTTGCCATTGGTATAAAAAACCCTGTGCTAAGAGAATTAGATTTGACAGAAGATGTTGAGGCACACGAGATTGAAGACTAATTTTTCTTAGGCTTTTTAAGAAAAATTAAAACAGCTCCATTCTTACCTCTTTCTTTGTAAATTTTAGTAGCGGCTTCTCCTTTAAGAATGTTAACAGATTGAATTTTTAATGGATTTAAGCTTTTAGCTACATTAAAAGTTGAAGGAATGCCATCAATAACAAAAATCATTGATTTATTTTTCAATAGAAATTCATGATATTTCCTAAGAGAAGACTCTCTATCTATAGTCTTTACAAGTATAACACCATTTTTTGAAGCCTTCCCATATTTTTTTTTAACTTCTATTTCTTTACCTGTTCTAAATGCAATCGAAGCTACATTAGGCATGATAATAGAATCTAATATTGTTTTATCTCGTTGTTTATTATCTATTATAATAAGTGCTTTATTATAGTTCGGAATTTCTTCTTTAGAGCTAGTTTTTAGTAAAAAAGCTTTTAAAGTGTGTTTTTCTATTTCAGATACATGCTTATTTTCTATTAACCGTAACATTTTTTTACTATAAACTTCAACTACACCATTTCTCCCTTTCTCTCCATATTTTTCAAAAGCATTTTTAGGTCGAATAATACTAACAGAATCTATGCTTTCTTTTTGTATTAGCATAATCATTCTTTTAGAAACTATTTTATCATTAAGGATATATAAAGGAGATTTCTTTTGGAGTTTTAAGGTTTTATTTGCCTTTTCAATTATGTTATTTTGTTTTTCTTGAGATATAGCTTTTAAGTTGATAAGAGAGATGACTACTATTAGTACTAAGCCAAATTTATTTTTTTTGCTGTTTATCATTATTTAAAAATTATTTTTAATTAGAACATTACTCTAATTTAAATTGAGAGAAAAACTTCCAAATTATTGGTGTAGCCTCAAAACTTGTATTTCCTTCTCGGCCAGGCCATAAATGTGTACCTCCAACAACTTTGTAGTGCACTATCTTTGAATGGTTTTCGCCATTAAGGAATTCATGTTTTTCTACGGTTTGTTCATCGGCAGGATTTTGGTCTTCTACAGAAGTAATTACAGGTATTTTATCGCATTTATTATAATCAATCCAAAAGTTTAAGGATTCCTTTACTGATTTCCCAAACCGATTGCCATTATAAGGAACAGCATTATCATTATCACCATTAATTACTATAGCAGGTGTACTGTGCACTGGAGCACATTTAAATAAACTTGAAACAGGCATAGCACCAGATACGGGAGCAATTGCTGCAATTCTATTATTTAAGTGACAACCAGCTATAAAACTCATATACCCGCCTTGAGAAAAACCTGTGATATAAATTCTTTTTTTATCTATTGAATAGTCATTTATTAACTTATCCATAAATGAATTTATATAATCTACATCTTTAATTTCTCCCTTTTCATTGGTACTGGAAAAATCCCATGCAGGTACTTTTGCTCTATTAATTTTTCCCTCCGGGCACGCTATAATAAAACCGTATTTTTCGGCCAGAGGTTGAAACTTGGTGTATTCTAAAATCCACCCAGCAGGTTCACTGTAACCGTGAATAAGTAATAACAAAGGTGCTGGTTTCTCTATAGTATATGAGCTTGGAATATAGATTTTATGAATACGTTCCGTATCATCATGTAGCATAGTACCACTCACTGTTTCTTGAGCAGATACCAAAAATGTTATGAAACATAGAAGCGAGAAAACTGCTTTTTTCATGTGTTTATATTTATTCGGTTTTTAATTGAAGATATAAATTAATATTCTTTTAATTCAAAATGTTCACCATCAAAAACACCATAAGTATAATACTTTATCCAATCACCAAGGTTAATGTATTTTGATTTCTCATTAAGATCTATATTAAGAGGCAAGTGCCTGTGCCCGAATACAAAATAATCGCGGTGTTTATCTTCTAACTTTCGCTTGCAATATTGTACCAGCCATTCGTTATCCTCTCCCAAAAACTTAGCATCTTCTTCACCAGAAATGAGTTTATTTTTTACCGATAAATATTGCGCCATTTTTACGCCTAAGTCTGGATGCAACCACCTAAACAGCCATTTACAAAATGAATTTGTAAATACCTTTTTCATACGTTTATACCCCTTGTCCCCTGGTCCTAAACCATCCCCATGACCTATAAAGAATGTTTTATCATTAAACGCAAACTCTTTTGGCTTATGGTAAACGGGAATATTAAGCTCTTCTTCAAAATAACCATTCATCCATAAATCATGGTTCCCGACAAAGTAATAAATCGGAATTCCAGAATCTGAGATTTCCGCCAGTTTACCCAAAGTTCTTGTAAATCCTTTTGGAACTACTTTTTTATAGTCCATCCAAAAATCAAATAAATCACCTAAAAGAAAAATAGCCGCAGCATCTTGTTTTACTTCATCTAACCAGGCCACAAACTTTTTTTCACGAGGCAGGGACGCTTCTCTTGTTGGTGCTCCTAAATGATTATCGGAGGCAAAATATATTTTCTTTCCTTCTGGAATATTTATGTTTTTCATCTGGTTGTAAATATAAGGAAAGTCCTTTTTCTAGAATTCATAAAAATAGATGTAAATAAAAATTAAGTACTTTTAGTTTCTAATCTATAGGGTTAATTTATGGTTATCACAAAACATATAATATTTCTTTTGCTTATTTTTTCCTCAATGGGTACTATAGCCCAGGAACCAAATAAAGAAAACCCAATTACAAAAGAGGTGATTAGTGAATGGATGAACGAGCTTTCCAATTGGGGTAGATGGGGAAAAGACGATGAACTAGGAACTCTAAACTTAATAACCCCTAAAAAAAGAAAGGAAGCCGCAAGCCTTGTCACCGAAGGCATTTCGATATCACTGGCTCGCGATATTTCTAAAAAAGCCACACGTAATAACCCACACCCTCTTAAGCAAAGCATAACACTTGAAGCCTGGGCTGGACATAATTGGGCAAGTGATACTTATACAATGCGGTATCATGGTAATGACTATTCTCATATAGATGCTCTGTGCCATATTTTTTATAAAGGGAACATGTACAATGGTTTTTCGCAAAACTTGGTTAAAAAAAATGGGGCAGAAAAGTTAGATATTCAAAAAATGAATACAGGAATTTTTACAAGAGGGATTCTGGTAGATATGCCTCTGCTTAAAAATGTAACTTATCTAAAAAAGGAAGATATCATTAAACCAGAACATATGGTGGCTTGGGAAAAAAAGACAGGGATTAAAATAAAGCGCGGGGACGTACTTTTAATTAGAACAGGTAGATGGTCTAGAAGTAAAGAAGAAGGTGTTTGGAATTTTGGAGAAGACGCAGTTGGTCTACATCCTACCATGGTAAAGTGGCTAAAAGAACGTGATGTTGCGGTCATTGGATCAGACGGCGTTAGTGATAAATATCCGTCGGGAATAGAAGGACTTGGCGCACCCATTCATCAATTATTATTGGTAGCTCTTGGAATGCCACTTTTAGATAATTTACAATTGGAAGCATTAGCAGCCAAGGCGGCAAGTTTAAATAGATGGGAATTTCTTTTTGTAGCTGCACCTTTACGTATTCCTGGAGGAACGGGTTCTCCTATTAACCCCATTGCAACATTTTAAATTTAATAATATATTATTATGAAGAAAAGAATACTATTAATTATTACTTTTTTAGGAGCACAAATTATTTTTTCACAACAAATTATTGAACTTCCTCATGAGAAACCCGAAAAAACCAAATGGGAAAATCCTGAAAAAGAATATTTTTCTAAACGAGCAAATTCTGAAATCATAGCAAATATTTCATCACCTTCATTGATTGTTTATGAACCAGACCCCAAAAAGAAAAATGGCACTTCGGTTATTGTATCTCCCGGAGGTGGGATGTACCTTTTAAGTATAAAGAGCGAGGGTTATAACGTAGCTAAATGGTTAGCAGAAAAAGGAATTACTGCTTTTATCTTAAAATATAGATTGGTGCCTACCGGTGATGATGCTGCTCAGGATTTATATGATATTATAGAGCAAAGTAACGAAGAAAGAATTCGTATTACCAAAGAAGTATTACCCTATTCTGTGAATGATGGCTTAAATGCTATTTCTTATGTTCGCGAAAATGCCAAAACTTTGGGTGTTGATCCAGAAAAAATTGGCTTTATGGGCTTTTCTGCTGGGGGAGTTGTTGCCTTTGGAGTGGTGAACGAATGCAAAGAGGCAAACAAACCTAACTTTTTAGTCCCCGTTTATCCAGGAACAGATTTAATTATCCCCAAACCAAACAAAGACACCCCTCCTACATTGTTTATTGCCGCTGCTAATGACCAATTAATTGATGCGACTGTTTTTACAGATTTATATAACAAATGGCATAAAGCGGGTGTAAAAACAGGCATGCATATGTATACCAAAGGCGGACACGGTTTTGGCACTTGGAAACGAGGTTTTCCCAGCGACAATTGGTTAGATCGGTTTTATGAATGGGGTGAAAGCGAAGGGTTTATTAAAACGAAACCTCAATAAGTGTTCATTCGTCTAATAAATTAATTATCACTAGCATACCACTCTGCAAAAGAGGTATCTGTTTCTTGAAGTTTTAAAGAATGTAACGAAATATGACTTGGTAAACGCTTTTTTATTTTTTTTGAAAAATCGATAACCATCATCTCACTAGTGGGCTGATAATCTACCAATAGTACATTATGTCCTCTATCTTCTAATTCTTTGGCAAGTTCTACATGTGGCGTATTTTTATTAAATACGGTAGCATGATCGAATACATTAACAATTTCTTCTTTGACTATTTTTTTTAAATCTCCAAAATCGATGACCATTCCAAATTTTACATTGGTATTATCTGTAATGGGTTTTCCTATAACTGTGACCGAAAGTTTATAGCTGTGACCATGCACATTTTTACACTTGCCATCGTACCCGTAAAGTGCATGCCCCGTTTCAAAAGAAAACTGTTTCGTGATGCGAATTTTATGATCCATTATCTTCTTTTTCTTCTATTTACAAGGTATACAATGATTAAAACTAAAGCTAATAGCAGAAATAATCCGTTTCCACTTAAAAATGACATGATGTCCATAAACTATTTTTTATTGATTTTTCTTTTTATTATAAATATAAATTGAATATGCAATCAGCACAAGGGCAACAAACGGTAACATGGAGCCAATAAAAACACCTATTTCGTAACCCTTATCTGGTGCATTTTGTATTTTCTCTTCTATATTTATCTGTTGAAGAAAAGACGTTAGCAATAGCATATCTATTTTATACTTTAGGGCAAAGTTAATTGTTTTGGGAAAGCGGAATAAATATTTTTCTAAATTTTACAATTAAAGGAATGCCTCTGGCCAAAATCCAAAATGTAAGCGCAACAAATATGCCATGAAGTTTATAACCTAAACTGTCTAACCAAAAGAGCATTGGTATAAAAATAACAAAAGTTGAAAACAGTAATACATTTCTTAAAGATCTCATTTTTCCTAGGCCTTTAAACATCCCATCGAAAATAAATGCCAATGAACATAGTGGCTGCATGATTAGTATAATCCAAAAAGAATTGTAGAAAAGCGCCAATACTTCTGGGTCTTTAGAAAAAAGTTTTCCTATGGGATAATAAAATATAGCACCTATTAAAGCCAATACAATACCAATAATTATGGCATATTTAATTAATTTATTGCTTAGTTTAAGAAGTAAATCATATGCCTTGCCGCCAAACAATTTCCCTGATAAAATGTTACCTGCACTTGCATAACCATCTATAAAAAAGGCTGCAAAAAACCATAAATTTATGGCTATGGTATAAGTTGCAATATAGGCCGCACCATAACCTGTAGCAAAACGGGTCGCAAAATAAAGTGTTGTATTTAATGCCAGTGTTCTAACAAACAAGTTAAGAATCATGATAATAAACTTATTGATTTCTTTGTTAAAAGGAAAGCTTATTTTTAATGGAATTGGTGTTTTTTTAAGTAGATAATATGTTGAAAAAGCAGCCATTATTAATTGTGCAATAACACTGGCATAGGCGGCCCCTTTTATATTCATGGCAGGAATAATATCTGAAACACCATAAACCAAAATAACATCCAATACGATATTAGCAAAAGCACCTATAATTGCAATAATCATAGGATAATAGGTGTTTTGTAGCCCCCGAAAAGCACCAAAAACGGCTATGGTGAATAATGTAAAAGGAAACCCAAAAACACGAATTTTATAATAATCGACACTGTAGTCCAAAATAAGACCAGAGGCATTATACAGTTTAAAAATGTTTTGAGCAAAAGGATATGTGCCAATTATAATCAACACACTTAGGGAGGTAATAATGAAAATAGCTTGAGCTGGCAGGTTTTTTACTTTATCCAGTTGATTAGCTCCAACATATTGAGACACGATAGACGATATAGCACTTCGTGTTTGACCCAATACCCAAATTAGCATAGATAAAAAGGTCGTAACAATACCAACGGCAGCTAAAGATTCGGTCGCATTTAAATCTATGTTCCCTACTATGGCTGCATCGGTTAACGATAAGATAGGCTCTGATATACCAGAGATTAAGGCTGGTATGGCTAATTTGTTTATATGTTTTAGGCTAATATCTGTGCTCACAGTATCAATTCTAACAAAAGGAAGTGTATTTTTATCTTATAGAAATACAATTGTTTTTTACAACTAGAGATTTAATAAGTTTATAATATCCGAATACGTCCTTTACGAATCATTTTAAATGTTATATTTTTGCATAAATATCGTTAAAATTTAGTCTAGTAAACTATAATTATCATGAAGAATATTTTAGTACCTGTCGGTTCGTCCAAAAATGCTTTAAGCCATTTGCAATATGCTGTAGATTTTGCAGAAGCTTTTGGAGCGAAACTTTTTATTGTACAGATCTACAATGTCTATACCAAGGCAGGTACTATGATTAAAATAGATCCTATAATCGAACGGGAAAGCAAGGCCTTTTTGGATGATTTGGTCTCTAAAATTGATACTAAAAGTGTCGAGGTTGTTGTAAAAACTTTAAAAGGAAAGTTGGTCAATACTCTTGAGTTAGCAAGTAAGGCAGCCGACATTGATTTAATTTTAATTGAACCCAGAACCAATTCCATTAGAGAAGAGGTGTTTTTGGGAAAAACTTCAGGAAAAATCATAAAGCAAACCCAAATACCAGCATTGATTGTTCCCGAAGGCTATAAGTTTAAACCATTTAGCAATATTTTACTCGCTATAAAATCTGCAATAATAAAAAAGAATGATGCCTTAACCCCCTTGTTAAGCATTAAAAACAATTTTAAAGCTTCGGTAAATCTATTATTAGTAAAAACGCCTTACTATAATGAAGGTGATTTTGATGTAGATCAGAAATTATCAGATACTGCAAACAATATAACCCAAACAGAGAATGCCACTACTTTCCATGGTGTTTTACAACATTTACAATCTTATAATCCGGATATGCTTTGTGTTGTTAGACGCAAAAGAGGTTTTTTTACTAAAAAATGGGAGAAGAATGTTATTTTGAAAAAAGACTTTTCAAGTGCAATACCTGTTTTAGTTTTAAGAGGGTTGAAATAGTTAATGGCGCATTATCTCTAATACGTGTTCATATCTTTTTTAAAATTTCAAACACCTGCTGTTTATAGCTAATACCTATGGGAATCTCCCTATCTCCCAATTCTACATCTTGACTTGTAAATGCTGTTATTTTTTTAGCATTTACGATATACGAACGATGTGTACGAATAAAAAAAGCGGGGAGCTTATTTTCAAAATCACTTATCTTTTCTTTTGTTGTTATACTTGTATTTTGTGTATGAACCCTAACATAATCCTTTAAACTTTCTGCATAAATGATATCCTCAAACAAAACCCTGTGATGTTTTTTATTCATGTTTATTTGTATATAGTCGGGAAACGTTTCAACTAATACTGATTTGGAAGGGAATACTTGAGCATCTATAGAGCAAACTGATTTAAAATATTTATCAACAGCTTTAAAAAAACGCTCAAAAGGGATAGGTTTTAATAAATAGTCCAGAACTTCCAGTTCATAGCTCTCAATAGCATATTCTCTATAAGCAGTTGTAAAAATAACTTTTGGCGGATTACTTAATGACTTTAAAAAATCGATACCTGTAAGTGTTGGCATTTGAATATCCAAAAACAATAAATCTACCTGTTTGTTTTTTAAAGTCTCAAAAGCTTCAAGTGCATTATGACATATTGCCAAAACTTCTAATTGAGGAATTTTAGAAATATAATCGGCTATTAAAGTACATGCCAAAGGCTCATCATCTATAATAAGGCATTGTGTTTTCATGAGCTCAAATCTATTTTAAGTTTTACATGATACGACATATCTTTTTCATCAATTTGAAATTGATATTTATTTGGATAAATTAATTTCAACTGTTTCTCAATATTTTTTTGGCCAATACCTTCTCTATACTGTGTCTTATCTTTTTGCAATAATTTTGCTTTTGTATTAAATACACTGAAATCCAGTACACTTTTCTCCTCCTTAATATCAATTTTAATTTCTGCTTTGTTGATGGTCTCTCCAATACCGTGTTTAAAAGCATTTTCTATAATCGATATTAAAATAAGTGGCGCTATTTTGGTTTGAAGATTACCAATATTACTTTCCAATTTTATTTCTAATCTATTACCATAGCGCAATTGCTCTAAATGAATATAATTTTCTATAAGTTCTAATTCTTTTTCAATATTGACATGTTTATCGTTGCATTGATATAACATATAATCTAAAATTTGGGAAAGTTTCAAAACAGTTTCGGGAGCTTTATTTGATTTTTGAAGAGATAATATATATAAATTGTTTAAAGTATTAAATAAAAAATGAGGATGTATTTGAGCTTTTAAAAAGCTTAACTCTGCTAATGACTTTTCTTTTTTTAGTGTTTCTATTTGGCTTATTTCAACAAACTTCTCCTTTACTAATTTTAAAACAAAAAACATCAAGGTAGGGAAGTATAAACTAAGAAGATATGTTGAATGGAGCTTTTCAATATCGGTTAATATTTCAAAGATAGATTCCTGCTCAAAACTTCCTTTTCTCAATAAAGGCTCAATAACATGAACCACCAATAATCTTTCGAGAACGCAAAAAATATAACTAAAAATTATAACCGAGATTATAAATAAGAGGTACTTTTTCTTATATAATAATTTAGGTACTTGATAGTAAACAAACAGATAAGCAGCTACAATTTTAGTACTCATTTTAATGAACTGATGCAAAAGTTTTTCTGTAGAATGCTCGTAATCAGAATCAAAACCTAGGACAAGTAATGTATAAATACTTATCCAAAATAGAACATGTACTAACCATCTTCTTTTTTGGATAAAATCTATTATGCGTAAGAAGTAATCTTTCATTTATTTATTCTCATGATTAAGGTGAACTTAATTGATCGAGGCATTTTTTGGTTCTAAAAATACTCAGAATTGAAACCTTATCTTATAAATATAGCCCAATTCGAATTAAAACATTACGAATTTGAGTTTTAACAAGATGAATTAAAATTAGCCCACAATAGACATTACTGATATGGAACAATTTTATTTTGGTCTATAATTTTAAAAGTGTCATGGTTTTAACATGAATTTTGAAGTCTAAAAAACATAAAAATGGATAAAATATCATTACTACTTACTGCACTAATAAGTATCACTTTTAATTTAATAACAGCACAAAACAAATCATTTAAAACAATTAAAATTAATGAAGGTTCTGGCTATTTTCATATACAAGGAGGTATTGGTCATGAAAATAATACTATCACCGTTTATTACCACAAGCCAAAAAACTTCACTCCAAAATCTAAGGTATTAATGGTTATTCCTGGATCTGGAAGAAATGGAGATAGCTATAGAGACTCTTGGGTAGAAACCTCTGAAAAACATAGTGTTTTAATTCTATCGCCTTCTTACCCTAAAAAAGATTATTCATATTTAGGATACCAGTTAGGAGGTGTTGTTAAAGAACGAGACATTAGACATGCTTTTACTTTTGTAAAAAACTCAAATCGAGTTATCATGGATGAAAAAAAAGCGATTTTTGAATATAACACTGATAAAGAACAATGGATTTATTCTGATTTTGATCGCCTTTTTAAACTTGCAAAAAACCTAGTTCAATCGAAACAAAAAAAATATGATGTTTTTGGACATTCGGCTGGTGGGCAAATACTGCATCGCTTTGTTTTAATGTTTCCAGATTCTAAAGCAGACCGTATTTTAGCATCTAATGCTGGTTCGTATACCCTGCCAAATACAGAACTTAATTATCCTTACGGCATTAAAAATGTAAAGCCAATAGATTTAAAAAAATCATTTAAAAAGCGCTTAGTATTATTTTTAGGCGCATTGGATAATGCCAATGGAAATGGCGGGTTACTTCTTAGGTCTAAAACAACCGATAAGCAAGGGACACATCGGCTAGCACGTGGAAAGTACTTTTACCATTTTGGTCTAAAGGTGGCAAAAAACAGCAAACACAAATTCAATTGGAAATTAAAAGTTATTCCTAGTATAGGTCATAATCAAAGAAAAATGGCTCAAGCTGCTGCCATATATCTTTATAGCAATAATTGATGAATTTATTTCTTATAAAAACACTTAAACAATCCACAATACTTAAAGAGTTTTAACACTAAATCGTCAATAAGCTAAAATTGCAATAGCGTTTTATTTTTTTGACAATACTTAAAAAAGCGATTTGGAATTTAGTCCAAATCGCTTCGCTAACATTAACTTGTAAATATTAGAAAATTTCACAAATTAAAAAGATTTGTTTTCAGCATATGATTTAAATCCGCTTAAAAAAGCTAACCCCTTTTTAGACTGCCTTTTTATCATTAGAATATCTAAGATTTCACCTAAAAACCCGAATTTAACCGTATAATTCATCACCTATTTCACCTTTACTTTATCCCATTGGTTTTCAAAGGATTTCATTGTTTAATATCGCCATAATTACAAGTACTTTTAATGATTAGTTTAGTTCTTTCCTGAACTCCTCTGCATCGTAGTAAATTTTTATATCCTGAATTTTTCCATCCACAATTTCATACCATTCGTTCATGTCTAATTCAATTGTTTTCCCAGATGGCATGGCTACTTTTATAATGACTTGGGTAATTACAAAGTTTCCAGACTCTACTGCTTTTTGCATTTCCATACCGCGCATCATGGGCATAAACCCTTCATTTAGTTTTGCAAAAGCCTCAAGACCGTTAACTTGGTCTACAGGACCAGTAAATGTAACATCTTGAGATACGACATCTTTCCATACATCTGTCCCAGACATTAAACCTTGCCCGAAGGCTTGAAATACTTCCATTGGTGTTTTTTCCATTGTTTTTTGTTTTAATATTATAAAATTAACTTGCTTTTTCAAAGCTAAAATACAAATTAACTTTTAAATTGCAAGTTAAAAAATATCCGTTTTTTTATCTTTGTAATATGAAAATACGCTCACATTGCCCTATCAACTTTACTTTAGAACATATTGGAGACAAGTGGTCTCTGCTTATTTTAAGGGATCTTATGTTCAAAGAAAAACGACATTACAACGAATTTTTAGAATCTGATGAGAAAGTTTCCACCAGTGTTCTTGGTGACAGATTAAAAATGCTTGAAGAAAACGGTATGGTCTCTAAGGGACGAGACAACGTGAAAAAATCACGTATAAAATACAGTCTCACAAAAAAAAGCTTGGAGATGCTGCCTATACTTATTGAAATGATTACATGGGGCGGATTTAATGATGATAAGACCGAGGCGGGTAAAGATTTTTTAGAGCAGGCCACTAAAAATAGAGATCAACTTATTTCGTCAATTAGGAGGAAAATTGAAAGAGAACATTTTATAAAATAAAGGACGTTAGGTTTTTGATTCGACACAACAACCACTCAAAATATTTAAAAAATAACCACTAATGGGTTATTTTTTATGCTTCAAAATTTACTTTGAACTATCGTTTTATAGCATTGTAACTAGCTACTTCTTCTAACATTTCGTCTAATTGCACCCTATCAAGCCAAGTCCCTTTAAGCATAACGCCTTCAATAGTTTGTGTGTTTTTAATATTTTCTAAAGGATTTTTGTTTAACAACACCAGGTTAGCATTTTTGCCTTCAGATATTGTACCTTCCATAGAAATAACACCTAAGTATCTAGAGGCGTTTACAGTACTCGCTTTCAATATTTCGTAAGGTGTTAAACCTGATTCTTGTAAAAACTCGAATTCTTTATGAATTGAAAAGCCAGGAACAACCATACCAAATGTATCACTTCCCGTAAGCAGTGGCACTTGATGTTCATTTAATATTTTAGTGAATTTTTTCATCCACACAAAAAAGTTTTCAAAAAATTCATCAGAATCTATACCAACTATCTTTTTACCTAAAAGCTCTGCTCGATAATGATTCTTTTCAGTTAAATATTTTTCATATTCACCACGTGTCAAATAATTAGATTCCAGATGCTTTTGTAATTCTGCAAATTTTGCCTCATCAAAATACTGTAAAATCATTTCAAAAATGACTAAGGTAGGAGCCACATATAAACCACTTTCTTTTATTTCTTTAGCAGCATTGTTCAGATATTCTATATCATTAATCAGAATTTTAGAGTCTTCAAAATTATCTACTTTTTCATATACATTACCTTCTTGAAAAATGTAGATGAACTCTTCAACATGTTCAATAGATTTCATTCTTAGCGAATACTCTAACGGCAAGTTGTGTTGCCCATGACCAATCACTATAACATTATGTTTATATGCCTCATCAAGCAGTTTCAAGTAGTTTTCTTTTGGAATATCTACTCCATCACCAATTTTTAAAAAGTCGTACTTTTTCTCTTCATGTTCTTTTACTATACGCTCTATATCTTCAAATGTCTTTAATTGGTCATAACCCAAATACGGCCCTGTGGTAAAATAGTTTGGACCTAAAATACCTCCTTTTTTTGTTTTTTCTCTTATGGCTATATGGTCTTGTCCGTCATACTCAGCCATATTTCTAGCGGTTGTAATGCCATTAGCTATAAGTAATTTGAATTCATTTTCTATAGGACTTTTATTGTCTCGCCAATGGTAGTGCATTTCAGATAAACCAGGAATTAGATATTTTCCAGTTCCGTCTATTACAGTATCCGCATCATATTTTGGTGACGATTTGGTTGAGGTTATACTGATAATTTTTCCATCTACTATTACAACCGTTTGGTCTCTTAATACGATATGTTTAGTCATTGGTATGACATTAACGTGTTCAAATATCACCATATGCGTTTGCTTGTTCAACCAGTGTTTTTTAGTTTTTAGTTGACTATCTGTACTGTTTCCTTTCACTAAGAGTTTGCCGTCGACTAAATTCAGCCCAACCATATCAAGATAGGTTTGGTAATTTATAGGCGCGTTTCCTTCAACATGATTTTTAAAAAATGTTCCTACCGACGGATAAGTTAGCTTAGTAATTTCTTCTAATAAATCATCATCTTTAAAAGGTGTGTTTTTACCGTATATTTCAGAAAGTGTTTTCATTAAAGTCAACAGGCTTTTTTTACCGTTACTTTCTTTTCTGATTAAAATATCTAAACACATGCCTATTAAAGCCCCTTTTTGATATACATTAGGATAGTTTTTACTGTAAGGCTCATTGAGAATATTTTCACTCATTACAGTAGAACTCATAGCATCATCATACCTTTTAGAGCGTTTAATTTTATTGGATATTATATTATAAAACTCTTGGTCTGTGATGAGCCCTTGATCTATTTGAAACAGCTTAGAAAAATATTCTGTCACACCTTCATATAACCATAAATGTTTTGAAAAACTGGGGTTATGATAATCAAAGTCATGGATGTCTTCTGAATGAATACTAAGCGGCGTTATAGTATGAAAAAATTCATGAGAGATAAAGTATTTTAAATCGGCATATAACTCTTTTTTGGGAGTGTTTTCAGGCATTACCATTACTGTAGAAGAATGATGTTCTAAGGCACCATAATCTTTTGGATTGATTTTTTCCCCATCAAAAAAGTAAATTTGAATATCGTACCTGGATGTTGTAGTACCATAGTTTTTCAAATAGTTTACTTGAGATTTCATGGTATTCTGCACCACGCCTTTTATCTCTTTCGCAGTATAAATTTTGTTTGGTGAATAGGTGCTTATTACAATTTCAATATCATCAATATTGAATGTTTCAATATCAATATGACCATATATAATAGGATTATCTATTACATCAAAATATCGTGATGCATAGAAATTATTAATTATTGCTTGCTTTTCAAGGTTCTTTGAACTGGACTTTAATGACAATGCAGTAGCATATTTATAGCTTTCTGGCGCACTAATTGTTATATTATAGTTACTATTTTCTAAACCGTTAAAGTAGCCTATAAAACCATGAAGATTTAAAATGTAATTGTCGGGGTCTATGTTTGTTCCTGCAGGAAACTGTGGAATATTATTGATTTCTCCTTCTTTTAGGTCGTAAGTATCCTGAATAAAATAGGTGATTTTAGACAGTTTTTTTGCTTTGTTTATTTCCCAGGAGTTCGTGTCAGTTTGAGAAACCTTAAGTTCTTTCCCTTTTTTATCAAATGCTTTAAAATTATGAACAAATCTTCCAAAATCACTAATAGCATAAGTGCCCTGGACCACTTTTGGGAACCTGTATGTAATAGAGTTACCCTTAATATCATTGACGTTTATAGTTACAGGAACCATATCATCAACCACCTGAGTTAAATCGATAGTACATGAAATGTCAAGATTACTCTCTAGATTCTGGTTTAAATGCTTAGTAGCACTAAAACTTTTAAAGATTGTTATGAAGAGAACTATTTGGAAAAGATGTTTCACTGTAATTTTAGTTTAATGTTGTCTTATTGATTACAAAAATTGGATTTTATTACAAATTCAGCGGTATTAGTAATGAATTAATGAGTCCCAATACGTGCATTAAGACACTTTATCAATACTATTCTTATATTGGGTTGGGGTCATGCCAGTTTCTTTTTTAAAAATTCTATAAAAACTACTTTTAGAGTTGAAGCCACATATTTCAGCAATTCCAGTAATAGAATACTTATCGTAGTCGCTTGACGCCAATTTTTTTTTTGCCTCTTCAATTCGGTATTTATTTATCAAATCATAGAAGGACGTTTTCATTATATCATTAATAACCATGGAAAGTTTTCTGTCCGATATGCCTAAATGCTCTGCCAATACACTTAATGTTAAACCTGGTTGCAAATATGGTTTATCTGTATTTAAACTATACTCTAATTTTTCTTGGAAACCACTTAATTCTGAAATATTTATCTCTCTAGGTTTTGCGCGTTTATCGACAAGAAAATCAGGAAGGAATATGGTTGATTGCGTTAAACCATAGTACCCCAAATAAATCATTGAAGCAACCAAAAAAACAATGGTTATGTATCCAAGTTCGGCTGGATTTAGGTTAAACCACAGGGCTAAGAATACCAGAATTAAATCTAGAATAATGATGATAATAAAACAAAATAGAAAATTTCTAATCCATAGAAAATCTTTTGCATTAATGTTTGAATACTGATGTTTTAAATGTTGCTTTGAGACCAAAAACAGGCGAGCCGACAATATCAAGTAAACAAGGCTAATTAAATCTAGAACCAGTCCTTGGTTCATGGTTGCATCAATTAATTTTACATGCTGAAATACTTCTTTCTCTGCCAAATGATTTACCACTGATGGCAGTATATAAATGATTAGATAAATTAAAAACGGGGTGAAATGAACTAGGTTTTTTTTGATTAGCGATTTATAAGGTTGAAAAATAGATTTTATATAAACAAAAATTAGAGGCGCCAAAAATATCCTTACACCATTAGCAAATATGAAAGTCATAATGTAAAGTAAATCCATGCCATGTAATTTTGCATAAAAATGAATCAAGGATAGAAAAATAAAGCCCCACATAATGATAAGAATTTTATGTGGGGCTTGTTTTCCTTTAATTTTTAATAGCCCTAATAAAACAAATATATTTAAAACGAGTCCCGTTATTATTATAAAGTCTATTATAAGTTTCATGCTATTGATACGTGGTTTAAAGCAAACCTACAAAAGATATTTATAACTTAACTCAAAGTTATTTCTCTAAAATCTAAAAACACAACAGCTCTTGTGAAAAATAAGACAAGAGCTGTTTTAAGATTAATATGGTGTTTTATTATTTCAGGGCATAAAACCTATTGAAGTTTGCTGCTGAAAAAACCTACCATATGACTAAAGTGATTTTCCCAGCCAGGCCCATAAGAGCCATGCCCACCATTTTTTGCAATAAACAATTCCACATCTTTATCTTGTTTTAGCATATCTAGATACATCAACACCGAATGATCGATGATGGTGTTTTTATCCTTATCACCATGCATGAATAAAACAGAAGCGGTAATTTTATTGGTCATAAATCTAGGTGATCGATCCATTGGGGACCCTTCTTGCGCGCATTGGTTATATATATAGTCGTCTAGGTCTAAATTTGTTGTTTCTCCCCACAGTTTAAAATCAGTTACTGGAAAGTAAGCTGCCACAGCCTTTACTTTGTTGGTTTTTGCTGCTGTTGTTAAAGCAACCTGCCCACCCAAAGATTGTCCTAATATACCAATGTTATTGGCATCTACATCGGGATGTTTTGACAACCAATCTATAACATTTAAAATATCTGTTGTTTGTTTATAACCACAATCGTCGCTTCCACCTGTATCTTGCCATCCTCTAAGGGTAACACCTAGCGTAATAAATCCTTTTTTTGATATGTCTTTAGCAAAATAGGTATGCCCTTCACCACCTCTTAGGTGATAGGGAGCCCACCCATGAATAACAATAATGGCTGGTGTTTTTTCCAATTTTGGCATTGAATCTGGCTTGTAAAGCACCCCATGTATTTTAACATCAAGTGATTTTATTTTTACAACTTCACCTCCCGGGGCATCTTCTCCAGGTTTCCCAGGGTGCTGGCCATTACAAAAGTTTGAAATAAAAATTAAAGATACTATTAGCTTTAATTGAATGTGTCTCATTTTAAGTTTTTCTATTAATTAATGAATATACTTAAACCTAAAGACGACATTTGGTTTTGAATGTTGCAAAGCGATTTGATTTTAGTTCAAATCGCTTTAAAAATTCAATATTAATTGATCTCATCAACCTTCATGATGGGACGAATTTCTATACGCCATTGGCCATCTTCAAATCTTGGGTCAGATTTCGCAATAGTTATGGCTTCATCCAAGTCTTTTGCAAATATGTGATAATAACCTGAAATTACCTCTTTGGTTTCGTTAAACGGTCCATCGGTAAAACTGCCACTTTCAAAAGATACTATACGACCCTCCATTTCCAAAGGTTGTGCGGATTTCATTTTTCCATCTTCAACCATTTTCTTTATAAAACCACCTACTTTTTGCACATGTTCTTGCAATTGCTCGGGAGATAATTTTACTACTGGATTCCCTTCATTTCTAATAAATAACATAAACTCTTTCATAGTATATTTAATTAATTCCTGTAATTTTTTTAATAGGTCGAACAACAATTTGCCAACCATCTTCTTCAAACCTTGGGTCTTTTTTTGCTATAGTTATTGCTTCGTGCATATCTTTTGCCAAAATATGATAATATCCTGCTATAATCTTCCCTTTTTTATTCAAGTTTTCGGTTTTGAAGGATCCTTTTTTGCCTTCAATAAGGAGGCCTTCCATTTCTAATGGCTGCGCACCCTTAAGTTTTCCCGATTGTGCCAGGTTATGGATGTATGCTCCAATTTTTTCAATGTGTATTTGTTGTTTTTCAGACGGTAGATCGGCCACCCTATTGCCATCTGAATACACAAAAAACATAAATTCATTTTCGTTATTCTTCTGTTTGTCTGTTTGAGAAAAAGCATTTAAAGCAAACAGTAGGCTTAAAACGCATAGCATTAAATTTTTCATAAAATTTGTGTTTTTAAATTAATAACTATGCTTATAACAATTGAGTTTAAGAAATAGGGACAAGTCCTTTAAGTTTTTTTTCCAAAAGAGCAGTATCTCGCTTATTTTTTGAAAGCTTAATGGCTTCTCTTAAACTAATTATAGCTTTTTGTATTAAGTTTTCTTTTTTGTAAAACTCTGAAAGTGTGGCATGAAACAAATGGTTTTTGGCAATATCTGTTTGGCTTGCAAGTTTTTCCAATTCTAAAATAGCACTATTGCTTCCTTTTACTTTAGATAGCGCGATACTTCGGTTAAGCAATGCAACCGGGGTTTTATTGAGTTCTATTAAGGCATTATATAACGATAAAATCTCTTTCCAATTGGTTTTGTCAAAGCTAGGGGCTATACAATGATTAGCAGAAATAGTGGCCAAAATAAGATACTCTGAAAGTTGCTTTTTTTCTGTTGCTTTATTTAAATAGTAAATACCAGAGTTAATAAGTTCTTGATCCCAACGACTTCGATCTTGCATGTCCATTTCAACAATCTCATTGGCAGAATTCATACGTGAATTAAAACGAGAGGCATTTAAATACATCAAAGCTAAAAGTGCATAACAGTCAAATTTATTATCAATTATTGAGCTGCTTACCAAAATTTTGCACAGACGAATAGATTCCAGACAGAGATCATAACGTATAAGTTCATTTTTTTGAGTAGGACTATATCCTTCATTAAAAATTAAATAGATGATTTTTAAAACTACTGGTAAATTATCATTGATATGTTGAGGAGAATAAAAATCTATATAATTTTCTCGAAGTTGCCTTCTCCCCCTTACAAGCCGTTTGTTAATGGTTTCGTTCGAAGTAAAAAAAGCACTGGCTATTTCTGAAATACTAAAGCCACACAAAATTTTTAAGATTAATGTAATCTGCGATTTTTTTGAAATTGATGGATGGCAGCAAACAAACATCATTTTTAACTGTTCATCAGAAATCAACGATTCCGAAATTTCTAAATTCTCAATCTGTATTTTATTTTGCTGAATGGTTTTAAATTTCCAATGCTGCTTTCTTCGTTTTAAAATATTTATTGTCAAATTTTTAGCTGTAGTATACAGCCAGGCTTTTGGGTGATCTGGAATACCATGATGCTGCCAATAATCTACAGCTTTTAAAAGTGTTTCCTGTACAATATCTTCGGCCGTTTCAATGTTTTCGGTTCCAAGGTATTTGGTTATCACAGAAACCATTTTCCCATATTCTGTTCTGAAAAAATGTTCGGTAAGCGTTTTACTGTCCTCTTGATTTTTTTTGTTCATTTACTCTATAGACATCGTAAGGCAAGCTATATAAATAGTTATTGATTTATCGGATTTAGTTTATTAACGGCTCCTTTTTCAATATAATTTTTAAGACCGATAAGCATAATATCAACTTCCTTACCCATTTTCTTTTTAATAAAACCATTCATCAAATTAAGTAAAAAGTTTTTTGGTTTGTAATGGGATTTCATAACAAACTTCGTTTTATTGCTATCAAGACTATGAAATTCGGCAGCAAAGGACATGTTTTGAAGCATTTTAGTCATCCCAAAAGTATCTTTTTCCACAATAAATTCTGCTCTTTCTTGCCCCGTCATAGAAACACATCTGGTTTCTATGGTTCCCTTTTTTCCGTTTACTATACATTCATTTTTTCTAAGCTGACCGGGAGCAGCCATTTTTTGTTCAAATTGGGAATACTGAACATCCTGTGTCCATTTTGTAAGCAACGATTGGTCGTTAAATACCGTCCATACTTTTTCTGGGGTTGCATTGATAATAATCTGTTGATCTAATTGTAATGGTGCTGTTAATTTTGTCATAACTATAAATGTTGTTTACGTAGTGATTTAAACTCATATAGCTTTAGACAAATTAGCTTTTTGTTTCGGACGGATTTTCCAGTACTTTTTTTTGTTTTCCTTCTTTTACCCACTTTTCTGAGTTTTCTAAAAAGTAAGTCGTTACCAACGAATTCTTAGAGTTTAAAGGATCTATAACACTTACCAGCTCCAATCTTAAATCGAGAAGGCGCTCCTTGTTCTCTTTATTTTTAGCTTTTGATAGTTTTAGTGCTTTAGCTTTCATGTGTACATCTTGCTTTGGGTTTAACATACCAGTAAGCTCACTACATTGGTGACACGTTCCTTTTTGGTTCACAAATGCACAACGATGTTCAAAAATGTTTATCAAAACCTTACGTGCATTGGCTATAGCATGTTTGACTTTTCCTTCTGTTAATCCTGTAATTTCTATAATTTCCGAAACCTTAAAACTATAAACTTCTTTTAAAAGCAAACAGACTTGTTGTTCAATTTCCAAGGTTTTGTTCATACAATTAAAGCAATAATTGAGATGCTCTTTTATTTCGTATAACTGGTCGGGCGTGGCGCTAAATACATTTTGAAAAGCATCCCAATGTTCTTTAGATTTCACATGCAACATCGCCCCATAATCCTGAGCATTTTCAACCCATTTGTTTTGACGTTTTAGAATGTTTTTCGAATGATTGGTTGCTATGGTAAAAACCCAGGTTTTAAATGATGATCGCTCTCCAAAAGATTCCATTTTATCAATGACCTTCAAATAGGTATCATGGACAATATCTTCGGTAAGTTCTTTGCTTGTTACTAGCCTAAAGACATAAGAGGATAGCTCATTTTTAAAGCTATTGAACTGTTCATCTAGATAGTTTCGGTTCATTTATTTCAATTTAATTTAAGATCTTAGTAGGGATGTTTTGTTTTTTAATACTCCCTTAAAAGAACGTTTATCGAAATGAGACACATACAATTTGTTTAACAAGGATTAAAAATAAACCCTATAAATTAATTTTCATAATGAATTCTTAGAGGTATTAAATGAAACATTGAAATGCTCATAAATCTTTATTTGACAATTTTGTTTAGTATTTATTTCTGTTTTTCATTTTTTTATGAATTTTTATCATTTTACCAAACGCTTTATCTGCTTTGCGTTTCTTTGCAACGGCTGATTCGAAATGCGTTTGTTCTCTTTGCAGTTTTAGGTAATTTTCATAGGATTTTATTTCTAGTCTACCTTCCTCTAAGGCCTTAAGAACTGAACAACCGATTTCAGTTGTATGCGTGCAATCTCTAAATTTACATTTTTCAGAAAGACTCATAATCTCATCGAATGTCGTTTCTATTCCCGCTACTGCATCCGTAATTCCAATTTCCCGCATTCCTGGGGTATCAATCAATATGCCGCCATTTTTAAGAACGATCAATTCTCGATGACTCGAAACATGTTTTCCTCTATTTGAACTTTGACTAATTGAGCCAGTTTCCATGATATTCCTTCCCGAAAGATTATTTAGCAGGGTAGACTTTCCAACTCCTGAAGATCCTAGCATACAATATGTTTTACCTTTTTTAATTGTACTTATCAGCGTTTCATATCCGTATTTGGTTTCGTTACTTAGGGCAAGCACCAAAACTTTTTTTATACTAAGTCTAGGATTATTCTTTATTTCAGAAATATGTTTTTCATCTACTAAATCGGTTTTTGTCAATACTATTATTGGGGTAACATGAGATGAGTTACAAATTGTTAAGTACCTTTCAAGTCTGTTTATGTTAAAATCTCTATCGACAGATTGGATTAAGAATGCATAATCAATATTTGTAGCGATTATTTGGACTTCTCCAACATGGCCTACAGCTTGTCTTTTAATAACTGAGAACCTTGGCAATACTTTATGAATTATTCCAAGATTAGAACCGTAAGTTGCTAATGCAACCCAATCTCCTACTGCAGGGAAATCTTCCCTACTCTTCGCTGTATATTGCATATTTCCCGTAATTTCTGCTTCAAAATCGCCTTTCTGGGTCATTACAATGTATCTTTCTTTATGTTCAGATCTTATTCTTCCAATTTCAAAATCATCTAGTTTTTGCTTCACTCTCAATGTTTCAAAATTATTATTATATCCTAAGTCTTCTAATTTCATTTTCTTTGTATTTATTGGTATTGTTAATCACAAACCGTACACGTAAAGAAAGCTTATATTCATGTTATTGTAATGAATACATCTATATGCTTTAATTACAAAGTCTGCGTATTTATTAAAATTGGGTAATAAAAGTGTGTCTCGAAAGATTATTCGAGTTGAAGATGATAGCCAATAAATTATTGACTATCTATTTAACAATATCCAATAAGAATATATAAAGTGTTTTTTGCATAAATTTAATAACTGTACAAAATTATGAAATTAAAGTAACACCATATTTTAAACTTGTTAGAAATAAAAATAACAGGGACTTAAATATAAAAAATATTGTGTTTTTAGGTCTAAACCTGTTCGATTTCAGAATTCGAACCTGTATAGACTCTGATTTCTTGCTAGCATCAATCTTCATGTATAGGTTTGTTTCGAAGTTAATTCTTCGATAATCTTTTATAAATTTAAAATTGAAAAACAATGAAAACAAAAAGTATCAATTTAGTAATAATGACTTTATTTTTAGTTTTATTTACTAATGCATTAAGTGCACAAGACTCAGACTCTAAAATATCGGTGAGTAAGGTTGTAAGTGTCTCAGCCGATAAAATGTGGAAAGTTTTAAGACAAATGGACAATGTTGACAAGTTCTCACCTCAAATAGATAAAGTTGTTTGGACTGGCGAGCACGGCGTAGGTGGTGAGCGTGTATGCTATGGAAATGAAAATAGATTTTATGTTAAGGAAAAAATAGTGAAATTTGATGATGTAAAACGCACATATAGTTATGCAGTTGTTGAAGGTGCTCCAGCAAAGGATATGGTTAACACATTTAAAGTGGTTGATTTAGGAGACAATAAATCTAAGGTGGTTTGGTCTACATCATACACATCTTTTATTCAAAACCCACGGTTTACCGAAGAGCAGTTTCGTGGAGCCACCGAATATGGTTTTAACGATTTCATTGGCCAAGTCGCTATGACTGCCAATAAGTAGTAATTTATCTGTTGAGGCTAGTAAAAAAATATGCTAGCCTCAATTATTATTCTTTTATTTGAAAAAAATCAACTAAAATCATGGCTAAAGTCTTTGAGTGGTTAATAATTTTCGGAATTCTTCAAGGTGTATTTTTACTACTTATAATACTTAGTAATCATAAACTTCGACATAGAAAAAATCGATATTTAATATGGATGATTCTCTTCTTAACTATTGGGCAAACGGGTCGATTTAGTTATGTTGAGTTTTTAAATGGTGGTAATCCTACTTGGATGGGAATTGCAGATATTGTTATTTATACACTTCCTGTAACTTATTTTTTATACCTAAAAGATCAATTTAATAATAAACTTAAGCTTATTAATCTGCTTCATTTTATTCCTGCATTGGTTCAAGGTGGGTTTATTGTTCTTGGTCTTTTAAATCCTAACGAGAATATTAGGGCATCTTTTCAAACTGAAGATGCTCAGCGTCTTTTTAGGATTTTTATGGCCATAGGTATTTTATATCATTTGGTATACTATGTTAGTTCTATAATTTTAACCAAAAAGTTCTTTGGAAAAATCACCAATAGGTTAAGTTTTCAAGTAGAGAATAAATATTATGTCAGGTTTTTAACTCTTTTGGGTTTAGGATATCTATTTTGGATTTATTATTACATAAGAGGTGTTTTCTTCAACTATGCCTCTATATTGGACTATGGTATGTTTTGGGGAGCTCTTTCATTAACAATTTGTTTTATTGCCTACAGCTTATTACAAAATCCGAATCAATTTTATCTAGAGGAAACGCTAGAAAAATATAGCTCTTCAAAACTTAAAAAGGCTGATATCTCTAGACTTAAAAAGCAACTTGAGCTTTTAATGCTAGAACAAAGACCTTATTTAAATACCAAGCTAACACGTAAAGACATTGCCAAAATGACTCAAATTTCGGAACCCGATGTATCACGAATTGTCAACGAAGGGTTTGGATACAATTTTTTTGAGTGGGTAAACTATTATCGTGTAAAGGATTTTATGGAACGGGTTGAAAGTAAACTCAATTCAAACCTTACACTTTATGGTGTTGCCCAGGAATCGGGGTTTGGTTCTAAATCAACATTTTACAAAGCCTTTCGGGACATAACGGGTAAAACACCTACCGAATATTTTGGTAAATAATTATACTATTTAGCTAAATATTGCATAAATAAGTTTTTTTAACTCTGTCCATTTTTGTTTGTTGTATTCTTCGAATAGTTTTTGTTCAACGATCTAGATCTCAAACATTTTAAATAATGTATTCCTAAATCTAAAATTCAATCTACTTGAGCTATTGAAACTTAGTATAATCAGGCGGAACAAGCCCATTTAATCTCAAATAAACTAGCATTTGACCTCTATGATGAGTTATATGGTCTGCAAGCAATAATAGTATTTGTCGCTTTGACCTATTCAATCCGAAATAATCCAGCTTGTCATCAAGTTGAGAGGTATCAAATTGTTTAATCCACTCTGTAGTGTCATCAAATGTTTTATTAATAATTGCAATCATTTCTTCTTTGGATTTATTTTCAATATGGAACGTAGTATCGGTGCTAAAATCTCTGGGGTTTCTTCCTCCTAATAATGACTGACAGTGCCAGTCCATCGCAGCTCCAATATGCATTAAATTTTCTGCAAAGGTTTTTGATTCTAAGGATGCCTTAAAATCATATTTGTCCTCTGGCACAATTTCAGCCACTTTAATTAAATACTTTCGAGAATTTTCCAATCGTTCTAAATAGTCCTTAATAAAATTACCTTCTTGCGCAGACAGTGAAGATATCATGGAGTTAACCATTATAGCAATTGCTATTACAAATGTTCTTTTCATAATGATGTTGTTTCTTTTTAAGTAGTAAACTTCTACAAAAGAATATAAATCATTAGAGAAGTATGGCCTTAACAGGGTAGGATTAAGGTGCTAGTACCCGTATTAATTTTTGAATTTAGAGATTAATTCAGTCCTGTTTGAAACATTGAGTTTGCTATAAATATTGGTAATATGAGTTTTAACGGTACTTAAGCTAATAAATAAGTTGTCAGCAATATCTTTATTACTTTTTCCCTCAAGTATAAGCTTTTTAACATTTAATTCCTGTTTGCTTAATTCGTAAGTTCCTTTTTTCTTATGCGTAACTTTAAATGAAAAAATATAGATTGTTAATATTAATAATAGGAATACCAAAATGGTATTCATTAACTTACTGAAAGAATATTTACTTTCTATAGTTTTCAAATTATAAAATGCCAAATCTTTTTCAAGAAATGCATATTCGCTGACATTAATATCACTTCGTTTCAATTCCTCAAGCAGACTTGAGTAGTATTCTGGGTTAAGAGAAATATCTTTTTTAAGCAAGTTCTTATTTTTGAGTTCTTTAATACTTAATAATTTTATTGCTAAAATTTTAAGAGAATCCTTTGTGTAATTGCGAACTTCGTTTAAATAAATAGTTTGGTTATTTGATCTGGAATCTTGTTTTTCTATGAATTTTTTAAACTTTTGAAACTCCTTGTCTATATGGTTAGTGTTTGTAAATACAGTAAAAGGAGTACCGCTTTTCTGAAAAATTAAGGAATCATTATTTGATAAAATAAAGCTCTTAGAAGCCTTATTCTTATTTATAAAAAGAGTGTATAATTTTTCTTCATTTGAAAGTTTACAATCAATATTAAAAAACCCGTTGTTGTTTACTTGAACACTGGCAATAATATTTGACTCCTTAAAAGGGCTGGTGTTTTTTATGGATAAAAAAACCTGTTGCTTTTCTGTTGAACCCTTATCTAGTGGTGTATATCCTGATATATTTGTTTGAGCATTAAACTCAATACTTATTATAGCCAAGAATATAAAGAGAAGTATTTTATTCATTATTTAATTTGAATGCATGCAAACAAAGTAACTCATATTTGTTAAGCTAAAAGTAGTGATTTTAATATATTATTATTTAAAGCCCTATAATTTATTTACTATTAAAGTTTGAAATACGTGATATTAAAATTAAAACGGCCATAGAATTTAATGATGGGTTTTACATTAAAATGTATACATTTGTATCTCTATTAAAAAAATGGGGATGTAGCTCAGTTGGCTAGAGTGCTTGACTGGCAGTCAAGAGGTCACGGGTTCGAATCCCGTCTTCTCCACTAGCAATAAGGCAGTTACAATTTTTATAACTGCCTTATTTATTTAATAAGCTTTTTTTTGTAATTATCCTTTCATATCATTAAGATTGGTGTTTCATGAAATAACTGTAAACGTCGAAAGATAGCATAATAATTAAAGCTTTAACATTACATTTTTTATAAAATAAGTATCTTTGAAATACGGATAAACCAAACGAAACTACTAAAAATCAAAGAAAATTGTACCCTTTATCTTTTTTTAAGTTTTTCAAATTCTAATAATTCATGAACATACAAAAACATATAGAAGAACTACTTGAGTCTCATGGGTTAAAAAAAACTTCTGCGCGTATAGAAATGCTTAAAATATTTATGGATTATGATTATGCATTATCGGCAAAAGAAGTCATCTCTCATATGAAAATAACCCATGACCGAGTAACAATATACAGAACTTTAAGTTCTTTTGAAGAGCATGGTATATTGCATAAAGCTTCTGAGGATAGTCATGGCATAAGGTATGCCTTATGCAGCCACGAGTGCCCAGAAGAAACACATACAGATGAACACGTTCATATTATCTGTGATAAATGCTCACAAACTTACTGTTTGGACGATGTTAAAATCCCAAAAATTCAAGTTTTAGAAAAGTTTTTGGTACAAAAAATAAGCTATACCATCAACGGTATTTGTCACGCCTGTCTTTCCAGTTAAAAACTAATTAATGAATAATTCCTGGAACACCCATTATCATTTCTTTGATCAGCTCTTCAGAAGTCATTTCTTCAAAAATATCCATTTCACTTCCTGATATTTGATCTTTTTGAAAAAGCCCATCCGATTTATTCCACAGCGTTTTTGTTTCTGCTGTTAATTGATAAGCTTCAGCTTTATCCTTTTTTAATAAAAAAGTAGGGCCATTCTTTTTATCTATTTCCAGTATTTGTTGATTTCGGAGCAAATAAGACGATGATAAGCTTGTCAGAGAGACAACTTCCCTTTCTTCATTATATAATAAAAACTCCTTATCTGAAGTAAGTTCTATTTCGGTTTTTTGTTGGGGTTCAATCTCAAAAACGCAAGCTTTAGTTTTAAGCTCTTTTTTCTCATTTTGATGACATGCAACAATTTTTATAGGTGTCTTTTCTGGTGAATAGTTCATAATCACAGCCTTTCTTTTTTCTCCTTCCTCAATCTTATCCAGTGTTTTTTTTCAACAAAAAAGAAGTCGTCGGCTGCTGTTTTAGAATATTTTATTTCTCCAGAACTATGTACTTCAGAAACCAACGTATATTTCCCTAAGGGAGCGTCATTGGGAAGTGTATATGTGAAATAATAATGCCTTCCTGATTGAATGTTCTTAAGTCTTTCTATTAACTGTTCTCTCTTAGAAATTCCGTCAAAATAATCTGCCAGCAATAGTAGCGGAACATTTTTCTTCAGGTATTTAAATGTTCGTTCCTTCTGTGGCGTTATCTCATCTTCCGAATTAGGCAAGCCCAAAACGTATTCTTCAAAAAGCATTGTAACATTTCCGTTAGGATCTTTAACCCCAATTCGAACCCGAGGAAATATGTGCACATTTTTTAATGAGGAGATATTAAAATTCCAATGAATTGTTACAGTTTTACCAGGAATAGCTCTTTTTGGAAAAATACTCATGATTATTTTCTTAATGCTTTAAGTTGTTCTTTGCTGTTTTTTTTGCATAAACCTTGAACCATTTTTCAACGGTTTCTGCTCCTAAATAATCGTAGGTTACGGATAATTAGGAACTCTAATTTTTGTAAATAATCTTCCTTGGCTTTTTTAGAATCCTTTTTTGCACTAATCATTCGATCTTCTTTTTCCTTTTTTGAGGCTGGAACATGATGAAAATATGGGGTATTAAAATATGCTTTACTAAAAGCGTGATATTCTGGGGTAAAAAGAATCATATTGTGCCACATTTTATCTATAATTAAAAGATCATCGGGTATAAAAACTCCTGGAACCTGGCTTATATATAAGAACTTGAGTGTTTCGGTGAAAATATCATTAATCTCTTCAGCTTCTATCTTGTACATATCTGTAAATCTCGAAATAATATCTTCGTTTTTAAATTGAAGAAGATTTGTCAACTGATTTTTATCTAATCTTTGCATCTTGAAATATCTACATAAAAAATGGTAGTACGATAAATCGTACTACCATAACACATATTTAAAATGAAGCAGAACAATGTCCACAATTACTACAGTGTACGCTTCCTGCCACATTCGATTTTTCGGCTAAAATTTGTGAGATTGATACTTCTTTTTGATTTTTCATAATTACATAAATTAAATATTATACCTACTCTATTTTAAGGCTTTCAGCTTGCTCTTTTTGTTGCAATAGTATTGCAATATAAAAAGTCTCCTACTCAAACACAACTTTGTTGCATTTAATAAAAAACAGTTATAGGTGACTTGGTTGGCTGTCAAGAGATCACAAATTATAATCCCATCTTCTCTACTAGCAATAAGGTTTCTCTTAAATATGCATTTTTAAGTCAGAATTTTCTATGTTTTTATTTATATTTGGAATTTGTTTTTAGTGCTTAAATGGAATTTATTTATGAGAAAAAGCCCCGATAATAAGTTCGGCTACCAAAAGCGATATCAACAAAAAAGTTCAATTAAAAAACATGACAAGAATCAAGAGACTTAACTTTTAATTTATAAAACCTAAATCATGCTATGAAAACACTTTTATTTAACTACAGATTTCTATTTCTGTTCCTAATATCATTTACTTTGGCCTTTTGTTCAAGTGATGATAAAGAAAAAGCCTTTGAGCCTGTTACAATTAACCTTGATGGGTTAAATATTGATACCGATGACACTTCCTTTACTGCCAATGGTTACCAATTTAAAGCAACACGAAGTAAATCTGAGGCAAACGGGATTGCTTTAGCTTATCCTAATACAAATAACGATTTCAGTTTTTTAGAGTTGGATTTAAGAAATTCGACCGGTATTTCCAAAATTTCAATTTCGTTATTCAATAACTGTAGATCATGCTTAGATATCCAAACACTAAATGGAGACCAGATTGTTACAGAAATTAAAGGAAAAGATTTGGACTCTGGAATAAACTTGGTAGAAATAGATATAAGTTCTGGAATAAGTGCCTTAAAAATAGGATCTTTAGAGACTATTGTTTATTCAATCAAGCTAGAATAAAATTACAGCTAAAACCATTTGTTGTATTTTTTTAAACATTCAAGGTATGGACTAAGATTAAAAATGAGATAGTTTTAACCTCTAAACATTTAATAATCATCACACTTAGACATACGTTCTCTGAAAAAATATAGCAAAAATATTGAATCCAATTCTTTTATTTCTCTTTTACAAAAAGGCGACATGACTGCTCACGAAGCATTATTTCGCCTCTATTATGACAAACTTTTACACATAGCAAAAGGGTATTTAGGAATCATTGAAGATGCTGAAGGTGTTGTTCAAAATGTTTTTCTAAAAATTTGGGAAAAGAAAAAAAACTTAGAAAAAGTAAATAACCTAGGCAGCTACCTTCACACCATGACAAAAAATGCCTGTCTGGATTTATTAAAACACCAAAGGGTTAAAACTAATTTCTCTAACAATTACTATGAAGAAAGAATCGCTATTAGAAACCAGTTTATAAAAGATGAAGCTGCTTCTTTAGTCATAGAAACCGAATTAGAAGAAAGAATCACAAGGGCTATTGATACCCTGCCAGAAAAATGCAAACGCGTATTTTTAAAAAGTAGATTTGAAGGGCTTAAGCACTCAGAAATAGCAGATATCATGCATATTTCCAAAAGAACCGTTGACAATCATATTTCTAATGCTCTGCAGCATATGAAGCTTCATTTAAAAGAATATCTGACCCTTTTTATAATTTTTTTAAAAAATTTTTAGGTATCATTTAGATTTGAATCGTCTATATATAGTTAGCTAGCTAAATATGGAGGTCAAAAAAATCTTAAAATACATTAATGAGACTGCTTCTAAGGAAGAAGCAAGGGAAGTAGAAGCATGGATAAACGCTTCACAAGACCATGCTAAAAAATTCAATCTTTTAAAAGCTAAGCATATAGCATCTACTTTCGATGACACTATAAATTCGGCAGATACAAACCAAGGGCTTTTTAGATATAAAACCAATATTGAAAAAAGCTCAAAAAACAAATCAAAAAACTTAAAACAATCTATATTAAAATATGCAGCTATATTTATAATCGCTATAGGAACCTCCTATTTATTCTTCACAGAAAACAAGCTTGAGATACCAGAAGACACGATTACTTTAGAATTAGAAAATGGTGATATTAAAATAATACAGGACGATGGAAATGCTCAATTTGTAGATTCTAAAGGTAACACAATAACAACACAAAAAGGAAATAAGCTTAATTATAACAATAGTAATATTTCCAACGAAGAGAAGCTCGTCTATAATACATTAACCGTTCCTTATGGAAAACGGTTTAATATTGTATTATCAGACAACACTCAAGTAACTCTAAATGCAGGAACATCTATGAAATATCCTGTAAAATTTATAAAAGGCCACAACCGAGAAGTATTTATTAACGGTGAGGCTTTCTTTGATGTTACAAAGGATAAAGCACATCCATTTGTCGTAAAATCTTCAGACTTAAATATCAGGGTATTGGGAACAAAATTTAATGTATCCTCTTATCCAGAAGACCTCAACACGAAAACGGTGTTAGTTGAAGGTTCTGTAAGCCTCTATCAAGAAGAGACATATAAGCCTAAAAAAGCAACACTATTAACCCCTGGACATCTGGCATATTTAAATAAATCGAATAATGCAATAAGCTTAGAGAAGGTCGATGTCTCTTTGCATACTTCTTGGATAAACGGTTCTATTAGCTTTAAGCATGAGCCTTTCAAGAATATTTTGAAGAAATTGGAAAGACAATACAACGTAGTTATAAAATGTGAAAGTAAAGACCTAAATGAAACATCTTTTACCGCTAGGTTCGATAACGCTTCATTGGAATATATTCTTAAAACTTTCAGGAATAATTACGACATAAAATATACCATTGAAAATAAACCAAATAAAACTATAACTATCAAACCTTAAAATCAAACTAAATATGACATAAGAACCTCTCTCAGTACACAACACATCTATTATTCTACTTGATTACGTTTTTGTTTGCAATTGTAAATAAAAAAAACCGGAAAATGCTGGAACATTTTACCGGTTTAAAGCGTGATTAAATTAATAACCAACGTAAAGAACTATAAAAGTAATGAAAAACCTTGTTATTCAAAGGGAATCTATTCTCTTTCTTTTGCAATGCAATTTAAAAATGAAACTTACCACAATCTTTTTAATTGTTGCCTTGTTTCAAACTCATGCTAATCCATCATCCAATAGCAAAAACATTAAGGTTACTATAAACCTTGAAAATGTAAGTTTGGAAAAGGTATTGAATCGGATAGAATCACTAACCGAATTTAATTTTGTCTATAGAGATGATGATGTAGACTTCCAAAAGCGGGTCACTGTTAAAGCAAATAAAAAACCCCTTAAAAAAATATTAGATCACCTATTTTTAGATACAGATATAAACTATCGTGTATCAGATAATCAAATCGTACTAAAACCCAGGCTAACAACAAAACCTATAAAATTATCTGTACCAGATCCAACGGGACAAACAAAATTTCAGATAAGCGGCAACGTAGTCGATGAAGCGGGTCAACCTCTACCTGGAGCCAATGTTATTGAAAAAGGTACTACAAATGGTGCCACTGTAGATTTTGACGGTAAATTTTCTCTAAAGGTAAATGATGAAAACGCTATACTCGAAGTATCTTTTCTGGGGTTTGCATCCAAGGAAATACCAGTTAACGGGCAATCACAGATTACAATCGTATTAAAAGAAAATCTATCTGAGTTAGATGAAGTCGTCGTCGTCGGTTATGGTAGCCAAAAGAAAGAAACCGTAGTAGGTTCTATTACCCAGGCAAAAGGAGAAGAGCTTCTTAGAACAGGTAGTGTAGCAACCGTTTCAGAAGCACTTACAGGAATTATGCCTGGTGTGTCTACCATGCAAGCAGCGGGTCAACCTGGTTCTACTGCTTCTAATATTTTGATACGTGGACAATCAACTTGGACAAGTAATAATCCCCTATATGTCGTGGATGGTGTAGAGCGTGATTTTAATGATTTAGATCCCAACGAAATTGAATCTATCTCTGTATTAAAAGATGCATCTGCTACAGCAGTATTTGGTGTTAAAGCGGCAAACGGCGTTGTTGTTGTTACTACAAAACGAGGCAAACAAGGAGAAACTAAAATAAATTTCACAACTAGTTGGGGCATAAAAGAACCAACTATGAACACCAATTATTATGCCGATTATGCTACAACTTTAGAGCATTATAATATTGCTTTAATGAACGATCGATTATATAATGACCTTATTCCTCAAAGTGAAATAGATATATGGAGAGATCCAAACCGAGACAGACGGTTCTATTCTTATACCACATGGATCAATGAGCTTTTAACTACTGGAACAGCCTCACAATACAACCTAAATATTTCAGGAGGCAATAATTTTGTTACATATTTCACGTCCTTAGGCTATCAGCATGATGGAGATATATTTGATATAGATAAACAAAAAGATTTCGACCCCCGGACCTACCAAAAAAAATACATTTGGCGAACCAATCTTGATTTTAACTTTAGTCAAACAACAAAATTTAAAGTTGGTCTGGCCGGAAACTTTAAAAACTGGAATGGGAATTCTATAACGCAAAATACCAATGGTGGTATTGCCAAAGGAAATGGAGATAGTTTTACTAGAATATGGCAGACACCCCTTATTGGTCCTATACCAGTTCTTGAAGATGGCAGGTTAACAACAGAAGATGGTGCTGTAGTAAATCCTAATTTTTATAGGATGGAAAAGGAAGGACAATGGAAAAGGCGCACAAACACCATGTATACAGATTTCACACTAGTCCAGGACATTACAAAAAACTTTAAAGCTAGTGTTAAGCTTTCCTATAATTTCAGCCAAGGATATAGCAGTGATATAAGAAGAAATTTGCTTTATTATTTTCCTAACCAAGAACTAACTGGTTTTGAACAAGAAGGAAATCCCGATGCCGTACAAGAACCTTTAAGAGTGAACGGCGAAAAAATTTCTGGTTCAAGCAGTAGTTTATATTATGAATTACGCTTAAACTACAATAAGACCTTTGCAGAAAATCATGACGTAGGGCTGATGGGGCTTTTTAATCGTAGAAAGGCACAAAGCGGAACATCATTCCCTAGATATGAAGAAAGTTGGATAGGAAGAGCTACGTATGCATACAAGTCAAAATATTTGGCAGAATTTAACGGTGCCTACAACGGCAACGAAAACTGGGCTCCAGGACTTCGTTTTGGTTTTTTCCCTTCTGCCGCTGTTGGCTGGGTTGTATCAAAAGAAAACTTCTTTAAAGACAACGTAGGTTTTTTAGATTTCCTGAAGTTTAGATATTCTTATGGAGAAATTGGTTCTGATGGTGGAATAGGCAACAACCGTTTCCTTTATTTATCCCAGTATGAATCAAGAACGGGAGGCAATAATGCCTTTTACTATGGAGATCCATTAATTAATTATGGAGGAGGTGATAATGCCATATATAGAGAAGGCACTCCAGCTGTACCAGATAATACTTGGGAAACAGCCATAAAACAAGACTTAGCAATGGAGTTTGCTACGTTTAATAACCAATTAAGAGGAACCGTTGAATTGTTTGATGAAAAAAGAACAGGAATTATCATGCAACGTCGTACGGTAGCTCCTTGGTATGGTAATGAATCTCCTAGAGCAAATATTGGTAAAACAAAAAACCATGGTATTGACATTGAGCTTAAATGGAATTCTAAAATAGGGAATGACTTTGATTACTTTGTAAGGGTTAATATGTCATTAAGTGAGAGTCGCGTTTTAGAGCGAGACGATCCCCCATCTACAGAGCCTTACCGTCGTGATGCCGGAAAACCCATAGGATGGCAAAATGGATTACTACACAATGGTTTGCTGCAATCATGGGATGATGTTTATAATACAACAGTTTCTGCATGGGATTCCAGCTTAATACCAGGCATGTTATACTTTGTAGATTATAATGGCGATGGTATTGTTAATGAATTTGATAGAGTACCAATCAACAACCCTAGCTTTGCATCTAAAACTTATGCCTTTAGTTTAGGCATGACTTATAAAAACTTCTCGGTACATGCCATGTTTAATGGTATGTTCGATATTTCTAAAAACTTATCTGAGCTTTATTTATTTGAATATGCATCTGCCGCAACTTCTAGCTGGCAGCTTTTAAATAATGAGCAATTAAATTTTTGGTCGCCAGACAATCCGAATGGTGTTCATCCTGCATTGCGAGCGGCATCAAACAATCATGATAGGCAAAGAAGCACGTACACCAACAGATCCAGTAATTTCTTAAGATTTAGAACGATGGAAGTTAAATACAGATTTGGTAAAAAACTTAAAGAAGCCATCAAGATATTTGATTCATTTGAGGTTTATGTAAACGGGAACAATCTGGCTACTTGGTCTGACCTTCCAGACGAGTTTGATCCTGAACAGCGTCAACTAAATGTATACCCTATTACCAAGCGTTACAACTTTGGAGTGAGAGCCTCATTCTAGATTAATAACTAAAATATAAATGATTATGAAAAGATATTATAAAACAATGCTACTAACTTTTTTAGCAGCAACGGCCTTTATTTCATGTGAAGATTATTTAGATGTTAACCCTGAGTTAGGCATTAGTTCTGAAGAAGTTTTTACAGATTATTTTTCAACACGTGGTGTGGTGGATAGAGCAAACTTTTTAATCCACAATTATGTTTACTCCGATACCGATTGGTCAAGTGAGATAGGCGTTATGTCCGACGAATGCCAAGTAACTCACACAAAATTCCCACCTCACTGGATTTATAATACCGGGGTTTGGATGAATTCCAATGCTCGAGAACTAGGAGGCATGACCAATGAAAGCGCGGGAGCCGAATATCATGGTAACGACCATCAAGCAGAGCCAGTTTCAAAGGCATTTTTAGCTATAAGATCTGTGAATTCTGTACTAGAAAATATCGACCAATTAATCGAATACCCAACAGAATTAGGATACTCACAAAAAGAACTAAAAGACCAATTAGTGGGCCAAAGTTATTTTTTAAGAGGGTTTCATTATTTTCAAATAATTAGACGATATGGTGGTTTTCCCATAATGAATAAAACATATTCTACTACGCACGATTTTGATGAGATTAGGCCTACTTACATACAATCTTCAGACTCTTTGGTAAAAGATTTAGATAGAGCCATTCAAATGCTTCCTGAAAAATGGAATGACCAAAACTTAGGCAGGGCGACCAAAACTTCCGCCAGAGCCCTAAAAGCCATGGTATTGTTATATGCAGCCAGTCCATTAATGAACCCAGATATAAACCCTTACGGATCCAGTTCTAGAACCTATAATACCACTTATGCAGAAAAAGCAGCACAAGCAGCAGCCGAAGCTATAAATGGATATCCAGCAGGCGGGTACGAAATGTTTAATATGAGTGAATATACAGAAAATTGGTATAGCAGAACTTCGGGTTTCCCAAAGGAAGCTATTATTCAAGCACCTTTATCCAGACATACCGATCCTAATACAAGTGGAAGAGCTGGACAAGGATGGTTTTTACCCCAATTTGCTGGCGGATGGCTCATTGAAGGGCAACCAACACAGAACGCTGTGGACTGGTTTGAAACAGCTGATGGTTATGATATTAATGACCCAGAAGCAATTTCAAGTGGAAGTTTTGACCCCAACGCTCCATACGATAACCGTGATCCACGTTTAAGAACACTTATATCTGTACATGGAGACGATATGTTTGAAGGTTTACCAAATCCAGGTAATAATAACATTAGAATCTTCGATGCCAGACCTGGCGGATGGCACTACAATTTTGAAGTTAATAAGAATAAATTTTTTACAGGTTACTATCATAAAGGGAAACATAAATGGCCTGGAAACGATAAGTGGAACAGATCCAGAGGTTGGTACAGATATTTTCCTCACATAAGAGTCGCACAATTATACTTAGATTTTGCTGAAGCTGCTAATGAGGCCTATGGGCCAAACGGCGTTGTTCCAGGAAGTTCATTAACTGCCGTACAAGCTTTAAATATTGTACGAAACAGAGCAAATATGCCTAATGTCTTGGCAAAATATGCCACTGACAAGGACGAATTTAGAAAACGGATTTATAATGAAAGAGCTGTAGAGCTTTTCCAAGAATTTCATCGCTGGCACGATTTGAGAAGATGGAAATTATCTAAAGAAATCCTAGGTGAAGGCACCATTTACGGGGCAGACATCAAAGATATTGGAGGACAAACAGTTTATGAAAAAAAGGCCTTACAAGGTGCTGTTCGTGTTTTTGAAGATAAGCACTATTGGTACCCCATCCCAACATCAGTTATGGACATAATGAGTCAATTTGAACAAAATCCTGGTTGGTAAAAAAAATTAAAAACATGAAATACTACATATTATTATTTTTAACAGCCATTGTTAGCGCTGTTTCTGCTCAGCAGGAAAATGATACAATAAAAGTACAAATCGACAACAATAAAGTTATTCTTCCATTCGCAAAAATGAGCAAGGATAAGTTAGTAGGTGCTGTTGATATTATAAAAGGCGAAGCACTTTTGCATTCCTCAGACTATAATGTCGAGTCTATCTTGGCGGGTCAAGCACCAGGGCTTACCATTTTTGAAGGAAGTGGGTCTCCTGGTTTAGATAATACCTGGATGAAAATTAGAGGTTTATCTAGAGGTGGAGACAGTGACGAACCTTTAATCGTGATTGATGGTATAGCCAACAGGTCACTATCTAGTATAGCCATTGACGAAGTTGAAAGTATTCAAATATTAAAAGATGTCACAGCAAAAATGCTATACGGCAGTAAAGCTGCTAATGGTGTTATTATGTTAACAACCAAACGCGGGTATAACGGTAAACGGAAAGTGTCATTTTTTACCGAATATGGGATCAAGACCCCAACACGCCTGCCTGAGTATGTTAACTCTGCACAATATGCTCGTTTATATAATCAGGCCAGAATAAATGATGGTTTAGACCCAATTTATACGCCCGATGACATTAGCAATTACGAAAACAACCCATCTGTATTATACCCTAATGTAGATTTTTATGATGAATTGCTTAAAAAAAGCACGTCGTTTAGAAGATTCAACGCGCAACTCATTGGTGGAGATGAAGAAACTAAGTTTTTTCTAAACTTAGGTTATATTGGGGAAAACGGGTTAGAAAACCTTGGGAAAAACCAAAAATTTAATCGCTTAAACGTTAGAGGTAACTTAGATTATGATGTTAATAATACCGTGTCTATGTTTTTAGACATCGCTGGTAGAATGGATATCTGGGATCGAGCAGATATAACTAATGAAGATTTCTTTGACGCATTATCTTCCCATCGCCCTAATGATTACCCATTATGGGCAGGTGCCATTGGTGATACCGATAATTTGGGATTTAGCCCAAGAGTTGGCACCAACCTGGTTGGTGAATTGGCAAGATCTGGTTATGTAAATACAAAAAATTATTATGCACAAACCAATCTTGGAATTAATTTCAATCTAGAAAAACTTACCAAAGGCCTGTCTTTTGGCGGTTACATTACATTTGATGTATTTAATAACATTGCCATAGGTAAATCTTTAGATTATTCAAGAATACGATTTGATAATCCAGATGACTTGACCCAAACAACCAGAATTGGAACCGATGTTCTTGATGATAACGAAAGTAGAAGAGGTGACAACGTTACCCAAAACCTGGGGCTAGTAGCTAATATAGATTATGAAAGATCATGGAATAATCATGATTTACAAGTTAATTTAGTAAGTGTAAATCAAACTTTAACCAGAAAATCAACATTAGACGGACCAACTACGCAACAAGATGATAAAAATGTAAATTTTGGGGCTAGAATAAACTATACTTTTAAAAATAAGTATACCATAGAAGGGACTGCCTCTTATATGGGGTCTGATAAGTTCACCAAAGAAAACCGTTGGGAATTGTTTGGTGCTGGAGGGTTTGCATGGATCATATCCAATGAGGACTTCCTAAAAAACAGTAAAACCTTTAATTATCTGAAACTAAAAGGATCTTTTGGTGTTATGGGATACGACAGGTCTTTTGACTATCTTTTGTACAGGGACTTTTATATAGCAAACGGTAATTTAAGAACAGGCCCTCAAAATTCTACTCAAGAATTTGGTTGGAGAGCTGGTCAGATAGGCAATCCAGATTTAACTTTTGAAAAATCAAGAGAGTTTAATATTGGTATTGAAGCCAGTTTATTTAACAACAAAGTAGATTTAGAAGTCAACTATTTTAATGAACTTCGATATGATATTCCTGTCGTATTAAATAATGCCTTACCCAATTATACAGGAGATCTAAAACCAATTGGAAACTTCAATGAAATTTCAAACACAGGCGTCGATCTTTCTCTTGTATTCACAGATAACATTGGAGAATTCAATTATTCCTTAGGAACCAATCTAATCTATTCTAAAGCTGTAAACGATGTATTTGATGAAATTAATCAGTATCAACATTTAAATAAAACGGGACAAGTAACCGATGCTATCTGGGGATGGGAAGCCAATGGATTGTATCAAAACGATGCAGACATTGCTAGCCATGGTGTAACGTCTTCTTACGGAGATATCATTCCTGGTGATGTCAAATTAGTTGACATTACAAATGATAGAGGCGACAATATTATTGATCAATTTGATAAAAAAATAATAGGTAACAGCTTTCCGAGGCTTAACTATGCTCTAAATCTTAATTTAGAGTATAAAGGTATAGAACTCTATGTTTTAGGCCAAGGAACCTCAGGTTCAGACAAGTTGTTAAACAATAGATATTATTGGAATGTTGGTGAAAACAAATATTCTGTTCAAGCTTTAGGCTCGGCAGTTCCAGGTTCGGTAGCTAACGCTTCTTCACCGCGTTTAACTTCTCTATCGCAATCGCACAGTTATAGAAATTCAACATATTGGTTAACCAGTGGCGATTTTTTTAAGCTCAGAACAGCAGAGCTAAGCTATTCGTTCTCTCAAAATATTTGTGAAAAGTTTGCGGCAGATGGTTTAAAACTGTTTGTAAGAGGTAACGACCTTTTTACAATATCTAAAATTAAAAACTTAGATCCTGAAAGTCTAAACGCTGGTATAAAGAATTATCCAACGTTTACAACAATTTCATTAGGTTTAAAATTAACTTATTAACGAACGTACAAATGATGCAAAAGTTAAATAAAAGTAAAAACTATGAAACCATAGGAAATTTCAAAAAAAGACATACCATGAAAAATATATTATTCGCTTTAGTGGTTTTATGTATACTTTCTTCTTGTGAAGACTACTTTGACCCTAAGCTAACTAATGAAAGAACTTATGAGCAATTGCTGGAAAACCCAGATTATGTTAGGGGTTTACTAACATATGCTTATAGAGCCATTCCTGCCGCTTATGATACTTACGACGGTGATTTTCTGGATAACGCTACAGACAATTCGCTATCAAATAACCTAACAGGTAATATGAACAAAATGGTAGAAATTGATGGTTTTTGGACACCTGTTACAAATCCAATAAATAACTGGCAAGCCAGATATGACGATTTAAAAAATGTAAACCAGTTTATTGAAGTAGGCTTAGATGGCACCGTACTATATTTCAAATCTAACCCTACCAGAGATGAAGCCTATAGGGAGCGTTTAAAAGGCGAAGCTTATTTTTTAAGAGCATTCATTCATTTCGATTTATTAAAACGTTATGGTGGTGTTGACGAGAATGGTCAGTTAATGGGGATTCCGTTAATAACTTCAACACTAGATATTACAGATGGAGACGACCTTAATTTATCGCGAAATACATATGCTGAATGTATACAACAAATTATTGATGACCTAAATGTAGCCATTTCAGCGGGGTTACCAGAGGCTTACGATAATAGTACTACAGACCCCGATTTTGATTTAACAAATCTGGGTAGACCCACAACTGTTGCTTGTAGAGCACTTAAATCTCGAGTGTTTTTATATGCGGCGAGCCCTGCATTTGGAACTGCATCTTACACAGAAGCTGCACAAGCGGCAAGCGATGTTTTAGATGTTATTGGCAATTCATTACCCGAGGTATATAACATCAATAACATTTCTGATACATTTTATAACAATGATCTTAATGACGAGTTAATTATGCGCCGTGTTAGCGGTAATCAGAATGGAGATAATGGTTTAGAGCAAAGACACTTTCCTCCTGGTGCAAATCTTGAAGGAAATGGAAGGTGCAACCCCACTCAAAATTTAGTTGATGCATTTCCAATGGCCAATGGTTACCCCATAGCCAATGCAACAAGTGGCTACGTAGAAAACGACATGTATCTAAACAGAGACCCTCGATTTTATATGACGGTTATTCATAATAATCAATCGTTTAAGGGCATAACCATTGAAACCTTTCAAGGAGGCGCTCATATGACAGGAGCTCCAAATGTTACTGTTGAAAACTCAACCCGAACAGGATATTATCTACGTAAATGGATAAGCTCTAAAGCAAATCTGGTAGCAGGAAACAATGTTAATGACACACATTACAATGCCTTGTTTCGTAAGGTAGAAATCTTTTTGAATTTTGCAGAAGCCGCCAATGAAGTTAACGGTCCAGATGATGCAACTTATGGTATGTCTGCCAGAGAGGCCATAGCAGAAGTTAGAAGAAGAGCAGGTATAGCATCAGGAGGGTCTGACGATTACTTGGCTTCAATCACATCGAGAGAAGCCATGCGCGAGTTAATTAAAAACGAACGACGTATAGAATTATGTTTTGAAGGGCATCGGTTTTTTGATTTGAGAAGATGGAATGACAACCTGAATGAGGCCATCTCAGGAGTTACTATTACCGATAACGGCAACGGTACTTTTAGTTTTACAAGGAATAACATAACAACTCCTAATTATAGAAGTTATATGAATTATGGCCCACTCCCTTTCGATGAGTTGCTAAAAACACAAAACATAACTCAAAACCAAGGGTGGTAATTAAGTTAAAATTAATTTGAAAATATAAAGATTATGATTAAAAAAATAACGGCACTTATTGTACTTATAGGAACCTTTGTTTCATTACAGGGGTGCTACGATGATTATAAGGAAGATTACACACATACCACGACCTATTTTGCGCGACAGTTTCCTCTGCGTACTTTAGTGGATTCAGATGGCCAAGATATGACATTTGAAATTGGAGCCGTATTGGGCGGGAAGTATTCAAACAACAATAACGAGCAGGTAGATTTTATTGTTGACGATGCATTGTTGAGTGCTTATCCTTCATTAACAAAACTACCGGACAGTTATTATAGCATTAGCAGCAGTAGTATGACCATTCCTAGTGGTGAATTTTTGGGTAAAGCTTCAGTGACACTTAACAAAGAATTATTTATGAACGACCCCTTGGCGGTTGGTAATAATTATGCGCTACCACTTCAAATTGTAGACGCTACTACTGATTTTATTTTAGAGGATAAGCACTACTCTATTATTGTTGTTCGCTATTACAATCAATACCATGGTTGGTATTATGTTAAAGGTGAAGACACAAACACCACAGATAATACCAGTGTGATATATTCTGAAAATGATTTAGTAAACAATGAAGATATGCTACTTGAAACAACTTCTAAAAATGAATTATCAGTTCCTTATGTTGGAAACCCTGATGTTTCTGGTCGCGGAATGACTTTCAGCATTAATGCAGAGACTGTTTCCATTTCTGGAGGGGCTGGTATTACAAATCTTAGTGGTACGGGAACTTATAATCCCAACACAAGAAATTTCACCATAGAATATAATTACACAGATGGTGATGGTGATGCTCACTCAGTAAAAGAAACACTTATTTATAGAAATACAGAACTTATTTTAGAAGAATGGCAATAATCACATCGCTTTTAGGTCAAAAATTGATTAAAAATACAAGTCTTAAAAAACTAATAATGCCTTTTATTGGCATTATGGAAAGCATACCCAAATCAGTAATTTTGGTATTTTAGTTAGTTAGTTTAATTTTGTAAAAAGAGCCTCCTACAGGGCTCTTTTTCGTTTATGTTAAGACACAATGACATGGTTTTAGTACAGCATACTTTGCTATAGTATAGAATGAAAAGATGTATATCAAATTTTTTAAGACATCGTAATGCAAAAACAAACAGGCGTTTTATACGTTAGTGGCAATAAATAATTTCAAATTCATTAAAAATCTATTAGATTTGAAATAAATATATGGAATATAATAGCAATTGCTGTTATAACATTGTTGTATAGCATTGCCAAAAAATGATTTTGAAAACACTTAAAAATATATTCGGAAAGCGAAGAGGCTCATTTTTCAATGCGACAAACTATGAGTTACAAAACTTTTTCTGCGGATTTGGAACTTGTAGAATTAATGAAAATGAAATATCAATAAAAAAATACCCTTTTAAACCTTCTTTGGCTAGTCCTAATATTACTTTAAAAGCTAGAGAAATAAATTCCATTACTTTAAAATCATCGCCACCCCAACTGTTATATAAAAATGATTGGATTTTTATATCAGCTAATAAAATAGATGAATTGACTGAATTTGCAGATCGAAATAATATTATGATTTCTGAGAAAAACTGGACTTGGGATAATATTTTAGAGCCATTTCTTGATACTGAGTTTACAAAAGAAGAAGCTGAAAACACTATAAATTCACTAGTCAAAAACGGAATAAGCAAAGATGTTGTGATAAAGCTTCGAGAAGAAGTTTCTAAGCAAATGTATAAATATAATTTTGACACAATGCTTTGGGAATGGGTTAGTCTTGGGCTTTCTGATGTTTTACAGGCTATGAGAGTTAAATATTCAGACAAAGAATTTCAAGAATTCTATAAGAAGGCAATGTCAATAGAAAATATAAACGCTACACAACACGCTGTATAATTAATACAGCCCTACGGGCTGCACTAACCATACAGCTGTACGTTGGTAGCAATATTGCCCCGTCCTGAATAAAGGCTACATAATTTTAAACATTATGTACAAAAATGACAAAGTAATCAGACGGTATTCAGAACCTTTCAAACTCAAAATTTTAGACGAACTTACAAAAGGAAAATTAAACAAGTATCAATTAGGTAAGGTTTACGGTATTGCTCCAACTACTATTAATGAATGGATTAAAAAGTACTACCGTAAAGACCTTATGAACACCAGAGTAACCGTGAAGACTAAAGACGAAATAACACGTATTAAAGAACTTCAAAAGGAAATTGAGCAACTTAAAAAACTCCTTTTAAAAAAGGATATGGATGCTCTTGTTGATGAATCTTATCTCGAAGTAGCTGCCATGAACTTGGCTATAAATCAGTCCTAGAACTAAAAAAAAAGCTAAATATAAAGCCTTAATCATAGCTAGAGAAAAGTCCAAAGGATTTGTGTCTTTAAAAACTATTACGGCTTGTTTTGGACTCAAACGTAATGCTTACTACAAATACAAACGTAGAGAGAACAAGCGTTTATTAATTGAAAACAAAATTCTAAACATAGTTAAACGAAGACGTAAACCCTTGCCTAGAGAAGGTGTGCGTAAACCCAAAATATCTTTGAAAGACGATTTTGATAAAGCGAATCTTAAAGTAGATAGAGACACCCTATTTAAAATCCTTAGAAAACACAATATGCTTATTCTTAGGAAAAAATATAGTTCAAGAACCACTAACTCAATGCATAGATTCTACAAGTATAAAACATTATTAAAGAGGTTCTAGTCAATAGACCCAACCAAGTCTGGGTAAGTGACATCACCTACATCAAAACTGTAAAAGGGTTTTGTTACTTAGCTCTGCTCCGTCCTGAAATAAGGCTACATAATTACTAAACTGGATGAAAATACTAAGTCTTTATGACAAACTTTTAGCCATTTTGAAAATATAATATCCTTGTGTATAAAATCACTATCGGAACATCGAAATTGAGAAATGATTTTTTTCCAGTTGAACAAGTTCAACTTTTTTGTCATTTTCATTCAAGTAATTTACATTATATAAAATTGTAAATAAAAATGACACATGGATTAGCAAACTCAACCATAAAAAACAAGAAATCCGTTAATTACATTTCTTCTCTTACTCCATTAAGAGGGATCGCTGCTTTGTTAGTTGTACTTTTCCATTTCGATATTTGGTTAATGTTACATGGATTCCCTCGGTTGATTAATACAAAACATTCATCTTTTATAACTAATGGGTATTTATGGGTAGACCTTTTTTTTATACTTAGCGGATTTGTAATTTGTCATGTATACGGTAAGAAATTAGAAAACAGAAATAGAACAGTTGTAAAAAAATATTTATGGGCAAGATTCACACGGCTTTACCCCTTACATGTCTTTATAATGCTACTTTTTGTATTGCAAACAATCGTGTTATTTCAGTTGTTCCCTGAGTATGCAGCCGAGAAATGGAAATGGACTAGATCCTTACCTGATTTCTTTATTCATTTATTTTTTTTACAAACTAGCGGAATTATTGATCGTCCTGTTTGGAACGTTGGGTCGTGGTCAATTGCTGCAGAATGGTGGACATACATTCTTGCAATTGGACTCATTCCCTTGTTAAATAAAAGTAAAAATCTAATAAGTATCATTTCTACAATACTGGCCTTATTAGGTTTCGTTTTTATTGCAAGTCAAAATTCAAAATTTAAACTTGACGAATTTTATGGATTAGGCACACTTCGTTGTGTTTTTGGTTTTACAATTGGTATTGGTGTATATCAAGTATATTCAACACTAGTTAATAAAGAAACAATATGGAGTAAAGATTGGTTATTCTACATAATGCTTTTATGCTCTTTGTCTGTTCTACATTTTAACCTATACGACATAATAGTAATTCCATTTTTTGGAGCTTTTATTCTTTGTACTTCGCTCAACAAAGGTTTGCCTTCTAAATTACTGAATTCAAGACCATTACTTTTTATAGGTAATATTTCTTACTCAATATATTTAATCCATCTATTTTGGATATACCTTTGGTTGATGTGGTTGGATTTATATTTTAAACCTATAAATCCTAATGTTACACCTGGTTTATTAGATAAAATTCTTTGGCTATCGATACTGTTAGTATTAATAATTGCCTCGTCATATTTGACCTATAAATATATTGAAATTCCAGCTCAAAAAAGACTAAGACAATGGCAGAAATTATAATGAAACATATAGAAAACGTAGTGTAACTTTATGACCTGTCCTGAATAAAGACTGCATCAATAAATAGAGGAAATTGGTGATAGGCCAAAATAAATATCCAGAGATAGAGTTATTAATAACATGAAACGATTACTTAAAACATTAAAGATTTTTCTGATTTCAATAGCTGGATTGTTAGGACTTATTTTATCAGGAATTTTTGTCTACAATAACTTTTTCTACGAGCGTGAGATGAATCAGATTAAAGATAATTTGGATAGGATAGAAAATGTCGAAGTTGTAAATATTTGGGGACATAAAGATATTACGCTTGAGGAAATAACTGCAAGACTGAAAATTGATAAAAAGGGAGAAATTGTTTTATATGGACTAAGCAAAGACGTATTCAACTATCCTAAAAGTGTATCTGTTTCTGAAATAGGAGGATATTCATTTACTCGGTTTTCTTGTAATGGTGGTATTAATTTAAATATTAACATTGGTCAAGAAAGTGAAATAGGCAGACAAATAGGAATTCCGTTTAATTCTGCAAGTGATGTCGTTGAAAACTATGACAAGATTCTAAATGTGATTGATCGCTTAAAACAAGCACCTCATTTGAATCATTTTACAAGTGCTAATTCAGAATCATACCTTTTGGTAGAACGTAAAAATTCAAAAGACCAAGATCCTATTTTTAATTTATTAGAAATTGAAAATAAATTCGAATTTGCGAAGACTTTGAAATGGACAAGAGAGGATTGTTATTATAATAATTAGAAAACAAAAAAGATTGTTAACAATGGTAATCGTTTTACAAGACACTAAAAAAACAAACTTAAGATTATAAATTAATTTAGTGTAAAGTCTAATCTTTAACTTGTGTAAACTATATCTCTTAACAAACATTTCAAAATGAGAAAATTTAGGCAAATAATCATATGTTTAATCCTTCTACATATTTTTAGTTGTAACATAAGTTATTCTAAATATGATGCTTTAAAACAGCCACATCATTTGTCTAAGTATTAAACATGAAATCGGAGTACTAACAAACAACAGAAACCCATATTTCTTCAAAATGGAAAAGAATTTCCAGGATAATGTTGAGTTTGACGTTTACGTTATTAATTCAATTAAAAGTATTTTTAATTGAATTAAGCAAAAGTACAAAGATTGGTGAGTCTTAATTAATGATTTAAAAAAAGAACATATGGACTCTAGGTTTTTTGATGCAACTCTCGTTTTTTTGGATATAGAAAAAGAACTAAAAATAAAAACTGATTCGCTTTTTAAGGGTTTAATAAATCGAAATAGTAATAAAAACCAAAGAAAAAGAATTAGCTCAAAATGTTCGAGACCTAACAGCTTGACTGGAAGTAGAAAAAGTTACTTATGAAAAAAAGAAGCTGACTTCCATAATGGAAATGGAATTAAGCAAACCGAAGTAGATTCCATAGTAAAACTGATTAAAAACTAACCCGTCCTGAAAAAAGACTACATAATTTTAAATTATTATGTAAAAAATCATAAAACTTTTTATACATTTGTACTGATTAGTACAGTAAGATGAAAAAACATGATAAAGAATCCGTAATTAAAGTTGGCCAAAACTTATTTAAAACCATAGGTTATTACAATACAGGCACGGAAGAAATATTGAAACAATCAGATTATCCAAGAAGTTCATTCTACTATAATTTTAAGAGTAAAGAAAAATTCGCCGAGCATGTTTTAGAGTATTACGGAAACAATTCTGTTAAATTCTATCGAAGTATCCTTGAAGATCAAAAGGTTAAAAGCCCCATGAAACGATTTGAATTATTTTCAATATTGATGGCAGATATGGCGAGTAAAAATGAGTTCAAATCTGAATGCCTAATTCAAAAATTTTCTGTTGAATGTGCTGGAAATAACGAAAACCTACGAGATATGACTCAAAAGCAACTAAATAAATTACTCCTTGTATTTAAAACATGTATAGATGCAGGTAAAAATGCGGGAGAAGTTAGAACAGATTTAGAATCGATTGAAATGGCTAAATTTTTACATGCTCAGCTTTATGGTGGCTTTTTATTATCTCGGCTACAAAATAATATTTCAATTTTAAAAAATAATATGGCATATGCTTTAGATTTTATGAGGGTATAAAAAATTTTAACAACAACTGTATAGATTGATACATTCAAAATAAAAACTTATGAAAAAAATAATATTAATAACTATTGCTTCTGTGTTACTGCAAAGCTGTATGGCAGACATGAGAACAAAAATGATTAAAAAAGATGGTATTTCAAGTTTAAATGTAGATAAAGGAAAGGCTTTAGTTGAAAGAACCTGGAGAAAACATGGCTTTTCAAAACTATCTAATCACAAAGTATACTCACTTACTGCAAAAGATACTTGGAGAGGACTCATGGGAAAGATGGGGAAACCATGGCCTGAGGCAAAATCCAAACTAAAATTTAAATATGCCATAAACACCTTCGATAGTCAAGTAGCGTTTTTAAATGGTAAGAGAGAAAACACCATTGCTGGTTTACAAAGTTGGCAGTATTATGAACAGGAGCAACAAAAAGATTTAGAATTTACCAAATATGATAAACGCATAGCATTTGGACTTTCTGCATATCAATATTTCTTTGAAATGATAGACCGTTTAAAAAGAGCTCCTATAATTTCTTATGCTGGTGAAAAAAAATTTAATAATATAAAATATGATTTAGTTTTTATTACTTGGGAGCATCCAAAACCCCACATGGAGCATGATCAATATCTTTTATGGATAGATAAAGAAACACAACTATTAAAATATGCCGTATACTCCTTAAGAGATAATTATCTTAAAATGCCAGGCTATAAAGCATTTTATGGTTCTATAAAATTTGATGACTACAAAAGCATTAACGGTATTTTAATTCCATATAAACAAACTATTTTTTTAAACCAACCTAGTAAGAAAGATAAAAGGCACATTCATCAATTAATTGTAGAAGATTTTAAGTTTGATGATTTCGATATAAGCGAATTATACCCAAACCCAGAAATAGAAAAAATTGGAGACAAAAAGATAAAAAAATAATATACGAACATGAATCAAAAAACAGCATTAGTTACAGGTGCCAATTCAGGGGTAGGATTAGAAACTGTAAAACAATTAAGCCAATTAGGTTACACAAAAATCATACTTGTATGCAGAACAATAGAGAAAGGTGAAGTAACGATTAAAAAACTACTGGATGAAGGCTTTAATAATGTTTATAGTGTGCTAGCGGCAAATTTGGCAGACAAAAAATCTTCTCATAATGCACTGAAAGAATTAATAGATAAAAATTATAGGATAAACTTACTCATACTTAATGCATGTATTGTTCCGAAGACTTTAGAGAGAAATGATGATGGCATGGAATTATCCTTTGCCTCGGCATTATTAGGCCACCATATTCTTACCGTGGGATTACTCGATGCTGATTTACTTACTACTGATGCTAGGATTGTCACTGCTGGATCTGAAGCCGCGAGGGGTGACATGCCTATGATGGGGCTTCCTAATATTGATAAAATTATTAATGAAGAATTTAATGGTGATAGTGAAGACACACTAAGATCTTTTATGTTTCCAAGTTCAAATAAAAAGTATCACCCGATGAAAAATTATTCTTTAACAAAATTATATGTGAGCTTATGGACACGTTCACTCGCTAGAAAACTTCCCAATCATATTATTGCAAATAGTATTTCTCCAGGAGCCACGCCTAACACTAATTTTGCTAGGCATCAATCTTGGGTCATGCAAAAAATAATGCTCCCCATAATGAAGACCTTTGGTCCCATGATGGGCATGTCTGGAACCTTAAAAGACGCTGCAAAACGTTATCTTAAAATATTAGATTTTGACGAGACAACAAATGGAAAGTTCTGGGTTTCAAAAAAAGGAAAAATGATTGGCCCTTTAGTCATTTTCTCATCTCCCTATTTAGAAAATGTTAACTTTCAAAATGCCGTTTGGAATGTGATAGAAAATACATCAAGCAATAAAGCTTAAAGCATTCGTTTTACATAAACACATCATTTAAATCGTATATGAAAAGAATTATTTGTTTTTTATCATGTTTGTTTTTTATTTCAGCACTCAGTAATGCTCAAAAAAATGAAAACTTAAAAATCTTAGAAAAAAATGGTAAATATGGACTTGTAAATAAAAATGGTACTGTTGTGGTTCCTATTATCTATGACTGTTTAAGTCCATTTAAAGAAAGCCTGGCGGTAGTATGCCTTAATGGTAAATACGGATTTATAGATAAAAAAGGTACTGCCGTAATCCCTATTATTTATGATAGAGCTTATCTATTTAAAAAAGGCTTGGCTGCAGTTAGTCTTAATGGTAAAATTGGATTTATAAATAAGAAAGGTACTGTTGTAATCCCTATCATCTACAACGAAATTTCTGGTCTTAAAGAAAATATAATACGCCTTGGGTTATACAAAAAAGAGAGCATTTTTGGAAAAGAAGCTATATACGGGCTAATAAATAATGAAGGAAAAACGATTCTTCCTGTTGAATATAATCACTTAGAAATTTTTGGAAGTAACAGTTTTATTCTTGCTAAAGATAAAAAGTACGGAATCATGGGTTTCGAAAACAAAATAACCGTCCCATTAATTTATGATAAAATAATAAAACAAAATAAGAATACTGCTATTATTGAAAAAGATTTGAAGTGGGGTCTTATTGATGACAAAGGACATATTATAACACCTATCCAATACGAAAATAGCCATTTTTCACCTTACTACGAACATAAGTATGATTCCCTTATACCTGTAAAAACAGAAAAGAAATGGGGTTTCATCAACTTAAAAGGCGAAATTACAATACCCTTAAAATATACATCTGTAGATCATTTTGAAAATAAGCGTTTTAAAGTTTCATTAAACGGGAAATATGGACTTATAGATAAATCTGGCGGCATCATTATTCCCATTTCATATGACCATATATATGACTCTGATAAAGGTTTTTATAGAACTGTATTAAATGACAAGTGGCGTTTTTTTAACCAAAAAGGAGAAAATACAATTTCTACTGTTTACGATTACGCAGATAAATTTAAAGATGGCTTGGCAAGAGTTAGTATAAACAATAAATATGGTTTTATAGATACAGTAGGAAAGGAGGTCATTGCCATAAAACATGATTATGCAAAAGAATATAACGACGGTGTAGCCATCGTACAATTAAATAATAAGTGGGGAGCTCTTAATGGTAATGGAGAAGTAATTATTCCGATTATTTATGATGCAGTCATAGCAGAGGCTTATATAAAAGAATCCCCTCTAGCTTTTAAATTAGACGGAAATTGGGGCTTTGTTGATAAAAAAGGCAGCACTGTAATCCCTTTTGAATATGATGATGTATTGAATCCTTTTAGTGGCTCTAAAACAGCCATAGTCATAAAAAATGGAAAGCGTATTAAAATAGATTTACAAGGAAATCAAATATAAATAATTACCTGCTCTGTGCCAATGGCGCCAACTTTCCTGAGCACTGCTAGTGCCCGTTTTCAATTGGTACCGACCACTAGTCAATAATAGATAAACCTGTAAATAGTTTTATATTATAAGTAATTATAAAATGAGTATGAAGGAAAACGATAAAGCTATTGACTTTACATTAGAAGACTATTTGGGAAATGCTATAAGTTTGACTAAATATAAAGGTCAAAAAATCTTATTAAGTTTTTTCAGAGGAGCTAGTTGCCCATTTTGCAACTTAAGAATTCACCAGTTGATTAAAAGGTATCCAGATTTTGAAAACACGGGCATTCAAATAATTACAGTATTTGCTGCAACCAAAAAGGAAATCTTGTCATATGCTGGTCAACAAAACGCCCCTTTTCATATACTAGCTGACCCAACACTGAAATTATACAAAAAGTATGGTATCAAAGAATCTTTATTCGGAATGTTGAAAACAATGATTAGCCCTTTGAAAATGGTAAAGGTGATGTTTAGCGGTTTCTTCAATATGAAATCAATAAAAGACAAGCCAATAGTTCCTGCTGACTTTCTTATTGATGAAAACTTTATGATATTGCAAACATATTATGGAAAAGATTTTGGAGATCATATACCCATTGAAAAGGTTTTAGACTGGAAGTAAACTACTTACTTTTTCATAGATACCATAATGCATGTACTCCAAGAGTTAGCTCTAGATAATACATTAAGCATCCGTAAATAATTTCAAATCCATTAAAAATCCCTTAAATTTGAAATAATATATGGAATATAATAGCAATTAACTATTATAACATTGTTGTGGCTAATTTGAAAACGTACCTCTGAATTATAAAACCAAACACAAAAGCGAATACTGAAACAGAAAAATGATAAAAAATAAAAAAGCCAAATGGATTGTAAGAACACTATTGCTTGCTGGAACCGCAGTTTCATTATTTTTTGTTCCTTGGATTTTAGTAAAGGCTTGGATTTTACCGCTACCAAATACCATTCAAGAACAAGTAGATGAAGCAATAGGTTATGGTTTTGATGGTATGATTGTATATGTTGACCAAGCAGGAAAACCACCACAATATTATTCAGGCGGTTGGAACGACAGAAAAAAGAAAATTCCAGCCGACCTAAAATCATTGTTCAAAATTGCTAGTATTAGTAAGTTATATACTGCTGTAGCAGCTACGAAATTGGTCAAAGAAAAGCGTTTGTCTTTTGAAAAACCTTTAACCGACTATCTTCCAGAACTGAAAGGAAGAATAGAAAATGATGATCAAATTACATTGAAAATGATGATTCAACACCGTTCTGGTATTCCAAATTTCACTGATAATCCAGCGTTTTGGGAAAACGAAGAAGAAAATGGCAAAAATGCCTTAGATTTTGCTTTAGACCTACCAGCTAGCTTTAAACCAGACAAAGGATATGAATATTCAAACACAAATTATTTATTGCTTCGTGAGATTTTGGATAAGGTTTTAGGATACAATCATAACGAGTATATCAAAGAAAAAATTTTGAAACCTCTTGAATTGAAAAATACATATTTTTCGATTAACGATGTTGATTTAGACGATGTAATGAGCGGATATTATGTAGGAATTGAAGAAGATTTTAAAGCCCGTGACTTTGGAATGTTAGCAACCGCGGAGGATGTTGGAATATTTCTAAGAGCTTTGAATGATGGTTCTCTATTTGAAGAAGGAGAACAGGAATTATATCCTTACGAATATAATCACGGTGGTTTAGTCATTGGCTATCAAAGTCTCGCAGAATACCATAAAGATATAGATGCTGTGGTAGTTCAGTTTATAAACACAACAGATTTTGAAGGGTATGAATGGAACTTGTCAGAAATTATAATTAACCGAATTGTGAAAATAATTAGAAAGAAAAACTAGCCACAACACGGTGTATAAGTAATAGCGGTTTAAGTGATAAAACGAAAGTACAAACATAAAACAAAGGTCAGTGCAAAACCGAAAGGTTTGTGAGTAGAAATCCGCTACTACTTATACACAAACCGTTGGCAATAATTATGAATAAACCCCATAAAATACTGATAATCATAGTTTTGATTGGATTTATGTCTTGTAAAAAAAGACAGCAGGAAAAAAAAGCAATTAATCCTGAACTCGAATTTCTTGAAAAAATCAAAAACGTATCGGACAGTATAAGCGTTAAAGGGATAACAATTAAAAATCTGTTTAAAAGTCAAATTTTAGCACATCAAGAAAATGAATTTGATACAATAATGATTACAGAAAGAGTATATCGGCCACACCAGTCTCTTTGGGAAAATTGTTATGGAATGATTTTCGGACAAGAAAACAGCGACAAGTTTACAACAACAAGAGGAATGATTAAATGGAATAGAAAACTCTATCCAGAAAATAAATCATTTTTCGACAAGAGAGCACAAACGCTTATAGATATGAAGCTTGACTCCATACTTGAAAACAATCTTTTGAGATTTAACCAATTAGTTCCTCATAAAGTTGAATCGACAATTAGCATTTTATTTACACCTCTAACAGGAATTTTATTTGGTGGCTGCGATAATGACCAATTTGCTATAGAATTAAATTACAAGGAACAGGATATCCAATACACAATAGAAAAGGGAATACCTCACGAATTAAATCATCTCGCCTACGAGCCTTTTAGGAATAATGATCCCAAAAAGAATACTGCATTAAGGCAGACTATCGATGAGGGATTTGCTTGTTATTTCACTTGGATATTTTTCGATGGAAAAATCTCAAAACACGAAGCTGTTGAGAATATGACCGAGAGCGATTGGAATTGGTATTTGGAACACGAAAAACAATTATTTAAAGAACTAAAACAATATTTTGATGATGAGAGTGGTGATAACCCACTCTTAAGGAATGACAAAATAAAATTATTCGAAAAAGCACCTAAAAGCCTTAATTATTGGCTTGGTTTTCGAATAATCGAAAAGTATGTCGAAGAATATGGAAAAGATCACTGGAAGAACATTTATGAATTAGATGTTGCAGAAGTACTTCACAAAAGCAAATATGAACAATATATAAACGGATTAAAATAACTGTTGCCAACAATGTATCCTATGAAAGGCACCAGCCCAGTTCTTCAAAGTTAATATTTTATTTTTTTAATCTTTACACACTTGGTGAGATACTCCCTAAAATCGTTGCACAAGTCTCTTATTTTATAAAATTTCCTGAACAATACGTTCTTTAGTTGTTTTGAACCTGCTTGTGGTATTGAAAGTAATTAATTCTGTTTCATCTGCTCTTATTCATTTTAATAGCAATGGTTAAACCTGTGCTTTATTTGAATTATGGATTGCGGATTAAAAAACTACTGCTTGCAACATTAGTAATCACTGACGACAATATGAATAAAGTCATCAATGAACAAATGGATGACATTAATTTTTCCCAATATTTACAAATTGTAGAAAATCATCATTCTTTGCCACTATAATAAACTGGCCGTTTTTAGTCTTAATATGTTTCATATCTTTAACATCACCCTGTGTAAAGAAACCACTTTTAGATGATGCAATCGCTTTAAAAGTCCCATTTTTGTTACCTTTTAAAAAGAGGCCGTAACCACCATCATTCCTTGGGGTTTCAACTTCCGAAGAAAATAAGTTTCCAGCTATTAAAGCATCGAGAGCCCCATCCTGGTCGTAGTCATCAACTAAAATTTTATTGATACTGGACATTTGAGCTTCAACAGGTAATTCATGTATTATAAATTTTCCTTCTTTGTTTTCCAGATAGATACTAGCAAAAGATTTTACCTGATAATGCAAGGCAGCTTCCAAAGACTTTTCTTCGTATACATCAACCAAAGTAGCCTCTGAAAAGCTTTCATAGTTCTTAAACTTTTCTTTAATCTGTGGAATTTGCTGCGATGAACATTCGCGCCCTCTCACGGGGTATTGCTTGCCCTCGTTATAATAACTCAACACGATATCTTCTTTATTATCATTATCAAAGTCGTTCACATAAATATCAAAGGTTTCATCTTCGGTCGCTTTGTATTTATAGTTAAGCCCATTGTTACCAACCATATAATCCATATCACCATCACCATCAAAATCGCCCTCATTGATGCTCCACCACCAACCCGTCGTATCCTTTGTAAGGCCAACAGCTTCCGATACTTCTTTAAAACCATGCTTCGTATTTTGAAATACCCGAATAGACATCCATTCGCCAACTATTATAATATCTTGCCACCCATCATTATTAAAATCGGTAATCAAAGCACTTGTTGCCATCCCCAGATTTTCAAATGGGCCGACTAAACTTTTGGTAACGTCTTCAAATGCCACAAGACTATTTTCTGTTTTGTTTTCTAATAAAAAGCTATGCGCTGGAGTAGGGTAATGACCAGGAATTTGTCTTCCTAAAACCAATAGATCCTGTTTCCCATCCTTATTAAAATCAAGATTATAGACTTTAGATCCACTCACTATCATTTCTGGCAAAATACTTTTTGTGAATTTTCCACTTCCATCATTTATATACAATCGATCCTGGAGCATTTTAGATTTTGGCGAAAATTCATAGCCGCCACTCACTACATATAAATCGTTATCTCCATCATTATCCGCATCAAAAATTAAAGCACCTACATCTTCACTCAGTTTATCATATTGAAATATCTCTGGGGTTTGAAGTTCAAATCCGTTATCATTTTGAAAAAACAAACACCCAGCTCTGTTAAATGCTCCTCCAACAAAGTAATCATCTAAGCCATCGCTATTTAAATCACCAACAGCAAGGGCTGGACCAAATGTTGACATTTTATGAGGTAAAAGCACTTGATATTTAAAATCGTCAAAATTATTTTCATCATGTTTATGTTCTGGAAAAGCACCCTTTACAGGAGAAAACAATGTTTTTGTATCGGTTAAAGTAGGTTCTGAATCGTTTTTGGCATCCGAATATTTTAAAACAATGGTTTGATTACTAGGAACATTATTTAATTTTTGAACTTTTCCATCTGTCCAAACAACCTTTATTTCGTTAATAATTTCAGATTTAGACAAGCCGAAATGTATTTCTGGAGCTACCGAAGATTGAAACCCACGTGTTAGCGTAAGCTCTTGCATTTGTGTTTCGCCATTAGAAGTCACAAAAACGCGGTTTCCTAAACCAAAGCCATTATTTGCTGTACCTTCAAATTGTATACTTAAATAATTATTCGTTTCAGAGCTTTTATTTTCAAAAACAGACGCATAATCATCAATGTTATTCGTAATGATTTCTAAATCACCGTCATTATCTAAATCGGCATAAGCCACACCATTTGAGAAACCTTTAAATTCTATTCCCCAATCTTTATTGGCCTGTTTAAAATTTAAATCACCATTATTTTTATAAATGAAATTATCAATTTTTTCAGATGGAATTTCTAAACTCATCTCCAAGGTTTTATCACTATCTATGGAAAAAGCATCATCAATTTGATTGAAAAAGTCTCTATTATTAACTTCACGGCGCGTACCATTAGAAACAAACAAATCTTTTAAGCCATCATTATCAAAATCTGCAAAGAGCGGTCCCCAGCTCCAATCGGTCGATGAAACACCGGTTAATCTAGAAATGTTTGAAAAAAAAGGATTTCCATCTTCAAAAACACCTGTATTCATTTGCAAGCAATTCTGCATGTATTGGTAATGAAACCCTGCATTTACCACGCCCCAAAACAGATCTGGATTCATTCCTGCCATGTTTGCCTTTTTGCGTTTATTGGTTTTGGCATCCATATCTACCTGAAAAATATCCAGATTTCCATCATTATTAAAATCGGAAATATCAACCCCCATACCATAGAAAGCCGTATGTGACATAACATCTTTAACCACCTCTCTAAATGTTCCATCCTGGTTATTCATATATAAATAATCGGGCGATGCAAAATCATTTGATATATATAAATCTGGCCATGAATCATTATTTAGATCACCAACAGTAGCACTTAATGTTAAACCAAAACTTTTAACTCCAGCTTCGTTTGTTACATCTGTAAAAACAGTACCATCATTTCTATACAAATGGTCTGTTTCAATGCTATTTACACGAGCCATTTTTTGCTCGTAGACATAAACCGAAGCATTAAATTTTGTTGGTGGGTAGTTAGCCACATAAACATCAAGATCACCATCTTTGTCATAATCAAAAAATGTAGCTTGTACACTATTTCCAACGTCAGCCAAACCATAATCCTTTGCTCTTTCTGTAAAGGTCCCATCTTGATTATTGATATATAATTGATTTTCTTTAGGCTGAAATTTACCCCCTACAGAACAATAAATATCCAAATAGCCATCGGCATTTATATCTACCATGGTCACACCTGTGTACCACCGTTTATCTCCTGAAACCCCAGCCTTATTTGCAATATCTTCAAATTGAAGATTCCCTTTATTTAGGTATAATTTATTTGAAACTTGATTGCCTGTAAAAAATATGTCCTTTAAACCATCATTATCAATATCGCCAACAGCAACCCCTCCTCCCATGTACAAATAGGAATAAGTAAAATAATTTAGGCTGTCATTTTCGGTAAGATTATTTGAAAAATTGATTCCAGAAATTGATGCATCAAGCGTTTCAAAAATCTTTTTCGATACAATAATTTTTTCTTCCTTTTTACAATTGAAAAAGAGCATTAAAACAAACAAATATGTTCCTAATTTTAATGCTCTATTTTTCATGCTATTAATCAATATTTTATTTAAATTCTTCAGTGTAATACGTTGTTGCATCTTGTAAAAGCAACTTTAAGTTTTCTTTTTCTGAGGTCATACGCTTATCATCCCAACCTAAATAATTTAAGCAATCGTTCGAAATAATCTCCATATATGCTCTTACACTAGGAATATTAAAATAGAGTCTACCTGTACGACGTACAAAGAAATCTGTTAAACTATTGGTCATCTCATAATGAATGCAGTACCACAGTTCTGCTCTAATCAATCGTTCTAAGGCATCTTCATTTTCAAATATTTTTGATTTTTCTATAATGACCTCCGATTGCCTTCCATAGGTAGTACATAAATACCAGGCATGGTAAGTATCTGTAATGCCCAATAAATTTAACTCTTTTTCAAGTTCAGATTGATATTGATTGACTTCTTGAGACGATTTAAGTGCAGGACTTACTAAAGGAATCTTTTCTGTTTCAGATTTCTTCAAGTTTTCTTTATGCTTCTTCTTCATCGTATTTAAAACTGCTTCAATGACACGATGTGCCATTTTACGATAGCCTGTTAGTTTTCCACCTGCAATGGAAATGAGTCCGCTATCTGAAATGAACAATTCATCTTTTCTAGATAATTCTGAGGGGTCTTTATCTTCTTCATGAATTAAAGGTCTTAAACCCGCCCAGTTAGATTCAATGTCATCAATGGTAACATTAACATCTGGAAATGTGCTATTGATAGCATTTAACAGATATTCGGCGTCATCCTTGGTAGCAATAACCCGCTCTAAATTTCCTGAATAATTGGTGTCTGTCGTTCCTACATAAGTGGCGCGACCTCTGGGAATTGCAAAAATCATTCTGCCATCGGGTACATCAAAATAAAGTGGCTGTTTTACTGGCAATTTTTCGTAAGGAAATACAATATGGACACCTTTGGTCAAGTGTAAATATTTATTATTCATAGAATGGTCTTTGGTACGTAAAGTATCTACCCAAGGACCTGCAGCCGAAACATAATTTCGAGCTTTTATTTTGAATGTATTTCCTGTATTGTTGTCTTTACAATTGAGACTCTTAATTTTAGAATCGTCATTATAATTAAACGATTCCATTTCACAATAATTAATGATGGTTGCTCCAAAAGACACTGCTTTCTTTAATATTTCTATGGTTAAACGTGCATCGTCTGTTCTGTATTCGGCATAGAGCCCACTGCCTAAAATCACCTCTTTATTAAGCAAAGATTCTTTTTCTAAGGTCTCTTCTTTATCCAACATCCTACGTCTGTCATCACCCTTAACATCTGCCAAAAAATCGTAAACTTTTAATCCAATGGAAGTCATCATTTTTCCATAGGTGCCTCCTTCTACTAAAGGCAATAGCATTTTTTCTGGAATCACCAGATGTGGTGCAAGTTTATGAACTATGGCGCGTTCTGACCCCGATTCTCTCACCAAGCCAATTTCAAATTGCTTAAGATAACGCAAACCGCCATGTATTAATTTTGTAGATTTATTACTGGTTCCTGATGCAAAATCATTTTTCTCAACAAGGCATACCTTTAAACCCCGTGAAGCAGCATCTAAAGCGATTCCTGCCCCGGTGACACCTCCACCAATTATAGCCAAATCGAATTTTGCAGTCTGTAATTTTTCGATTTGTGCTGTTCTACTTAAAACTGAAAATTCTACATTTTTTTCCATCACTAACATCTTACTTTCTTTTTGTTCGCTTTATTGCTTTTTTCCAGCCTTTATAGTTCTTTTTCCGTGTTTTTTCATCCATTTTCGGATCGAACACCTTATCAACTTCTCTTATTTCGGTGATATTATTTTTCGTCCAAACACCTGCTTTTATACCTGCCAATAATGCGGCTCCAAAAGCCGTAACTTCAATCATTTTTGGTCGATCTACCTCAACATTCAAAAGGTCTGATTGAAACTGCATTAAATAATTATTGGCACTGGCACCTCCATCTACTTTTAATGTGACAATTTTATTATTGCTATCTTTTTCCATAGCACCAATAACGTCTTTAGTTTGATAGGCCAAGGCGTTAACAGTTGCTTTAATAAGTTCTTCTCTTCCTGTATCTAAAGTCATCCCGTACACACTTCCCTTTGCTTTACTATCCCAATGTGGCGCCCCCAAGCCAGCAAAGGCAGGTACTACATATACGTTTTTAAGTGGCGGAAGGTTGTTGCAAATCGCTTCGGTATCACTTGCTTTTTCGATAACCTGCATACGGTCCCTAAGCCATTGAATGGATGCTCCGCCAGCAAAAATGCTTCCTTCTAAAGCATAATTTACTGGTTCGGAGTCCAAACTACATGTTAGAGTAGTCAATAAACCTTTTTTTGATCTTACTTGTTTTTTACCAGTGTTTAATAGAATAAAACATCCTGTACCATAGGTACTTTTTGCAATGCCAGCTTCAAATCCTCCTTGTCCAAATAAAGATGCTTGTTGATCGCCAGCAACACCGTAAATTGGTATTGCCACACCCTCGTAATTTATAAAACCAAAATCTGAAGATGATGTTTGAACCTCAGGCAATACAGACAACGGGATGTTTAATGCTTCTAGTAGTTTTTTATCCCACTCCAATTTTTTAATGTTGTAAATCATGGTACGGGATGCATTGGTATGGTCTGTTACATGTTTTTTGCCATTGGTAAACTTATAAATCAACCAACTATCAATAGTGCCGAACATAAGTTCTCCTGCTTCAGCCTTTTCCTGCGCACCCTCGACATGATTTAAAATCCATTTCAATTTGGTTCCCGAGAAATAAGAGTCGATAACCAAACCTGTGTTCTTTTTAATATAACTCGAAAGTCCTTTTTCTTCTATGTCTTTACAAATATGAGTCGTTCTTTTGTCTAACCAAACGATGGCTTTATGAATGGGGTTTCCTGTTTTTTTATCCCAAACAACGGTTGTTTCTCTTTGGTTGGTAATCCCTACGGCTGCAATATCTTCTGGGTTGATTCCAGAATCTGAAACTGCTTTATTGAATGTTTCTAATTGGTCATTATATATTTCTAAAGCATCGTGTTCTACCCAACCAGATTGTGGATAGTATTGTTTTAATTCCTTTTGAGAAATTGAAACAATAGTCCCTTTTTCGTCAAAAACAATGGTTCGTGTACTTGTAGTTCCCTGATCGAATGCTATGACATATTTTTTGCTCATGTTTTGTACTATTCAATTTAAAAAATAAGATAGGTACTTAAAACCAATATGGTAATAACAATGCCTACTACCTTAGCATATTTCCAAGGTGTTATATCTATTTGCTCAGTAATTTTTGGTGTGTAAACCTTTTTATTTGGGTATAGTTTACCCATTAGCAACATAAATCCGACATTGATTACAAATAAAATACCCATAATATGTAAAAAATGGGGGTACGCTTTTGCTTTTATAATACCCAACTCTTTAGCATCTGTTATCCCATTGGCAGTTGCCTCAGCCAGTGCGGCATCAACAAAATGTGGACTCAATACAAATTGACTAATCAAATACATAAGTACACCAACAGTCAACACTATTTTAGCGCCAATGGCTGGTACGTTTTTGGTAATGATTCCAACAGTTACTACGGCTAGAATAGGCACGCTTAAACTCCCTAGTGATTCTTGGATATATGAAAACAAGCCATCGGGTGCATTGGCAATAAATGGCGAAATAGTCATCGATACAATGGCTAGAAGTAACCCAAATACCTTCCCCGCTTTTACCATTTTAAGCTCGGAAGCATTTTTATCGAAATATTGACGGTATAGGTCAACCCCAAATAGCGTAGAGCTACTATTTAATAAACTATTAAATGAACTCAAAACAGCACCAAAAAGAACCGCTGCAAAGAATCCTAAAAAAGCCCCTGGCAAGACTTTACGAACCAAAGCAGGATATGCTTGATCTGCATTTCCTAAATCATTTCCGAATACATGCCATGCAATAACACCTGGCAAGACTACAATCACAGGAATGAGGAACTTGACAAAACCTGCCAATATCATACCTTTTTGACCTTCTTTTAAACTTTTAGCTCCAAAAACGCGTTGTAAAATAGATTGATTGGTACCCCAATAGTACATTTGTGCTATCATCATTCCTGTAAAAATGGTACCGAATGGAATAAAAGAATCTATCTCACCTTTGGCATTAAACTTTTCTGGATTAGCTTCCCACAACGTACTTAATCCGTTAGATACACTACCATCGCCTATTAGCATTAAGCCAAAAACAGGAATTAACAGACCACCAATTAATAAACCAATAGCATTTACCAAATCGGAAACCGCCACAGCTTTTAAACCTCCGAAAATAGCGTAAATGGAACCAATAATACCTATGGACCAAACACAGATCCATATAACTGTAGATTGCGATACACCTAAGACTTCTGGTAAATTAAACATCGTACTAAACGCCAGAGAGCCTGAATATAAAATAGTTGGCAGCAACACAATACCAAAGGCTACTAAAAACAATAGCGACAATATGGATTTTGTTTGGGCATCGAACCGTTCTTGGATAAACTCCGGAATGGTCGTTATACCAGATCGCATGTATTTAGGCAATAAATAAATGGCCGTTACTATCATTGAAATAGCTGCCAAGGTTTCCCATGCCATAACTAATACGCCTTGTGCAAAAGACTGACCGTTAAGACCTACTATTTGTTCTGCTGAAAGGTTTGTTAACAACAAGGAGCCTGCTATGGTTATATACCCTAAACTTCTACCTCCAAGATAATAACCATCGGCAGATTTTTCATCTGTTTTACGAGTGGCGTACCAAGCTATGAAAGCAACCAATAATGTAAAGCCAATAAAAGAAATGATCGACAACGTATCCATAGTCTTACTACTTGTTTAATGTTAATTGAATTAGGCCACAGGCTGGAATATTTAATTCAGATAATCCCTTTTTGAAGGCTAATTCTTCTTCATTAAGAAGATTTCCTTTGCAATTAAAGATACGGCAATTATAGTTACCTAAATCTTTACTTGTTTTAATAATAATACTTGTTGATAATTTTGCATTTAAAATATCTACGTTTTCAAAAATGTCATCAACCTGAACTATATGGTCGTCATGTAAGCCAATAATGATCTTATTATTCTTAATGACTGTTTGAATGGGATAATTAGCAAGCGGCTTATAAGGTGTAAAAAAACCCGTTGTAATAATTTCTTTGTTGATGTTCCAGTAGTTGGTATAGAACTTTATCATTTCTAAATGGTCTTTAGGAATATCTTTAAGAACTACTGAAATTTGCGGCACCCCAAATAAGGTATTGACCATTTGTAAAGCTGCTACTTCCAGGTCTTCATCATGATGCCATGTAATCATATCGGAATGTACTGCTGTATTCCCTGCCAACATCCTAATATCTGCAATTCTAATACGATTCATAGTAGCGTCGCCAGGGCAATCGAATGCACGGAACATATTACCATATTTGCGCATGGCTGGACCTGTATATTTTTGCCTGAATTCTATAAAAACATCAGGGTTTATATTTTTAAGTGTTGAGATAACATCAGTTAATAATCTATCTACTGCTGCGTTGATAGAAATGAAATCCATATTAGGATTAACTTTTGGTGTGTCGACATACAATCTGAAATCATCAATAAAATCGAGCTTAAACCCGTCTAAATTCCAATCTAATATGGCATTTTTATAGATACTTACTAAGTACTCACGAACTTCAGGATACCGCGGATCGAAAACAGGTGCCCAGCGGTGATTCTCTGTTAGAAACTTACCCTTAAAACGTTTATATGCTTCTGATTTTTTTCCACAAAAAGGCACCGAATACCAAAACCCTATTTTCATGCCTGTAGCATGAATATTTGCTACAAATTCTTTGGTTTTTGAAAGACGCTCAGGTTTCCAGTCTCCTGTAAAATCGTACCCTCTATTGCCATCGTTAGTCTGCCATCCATCATCAACTATAACAGTCTCATAACCTAAGTTATGTGCTTGTTTACATTCTTCAATTAAAACGGTCTCTTCTAAATTTTGATGAAATTGATACCAAGTTGAATAGAGTGGTGTCCATGCAATATCCGGAACAGGTGTTGGTTTTAAGTTATCAAAACCTTCCCACCATTTAGACACTCCTTTTAAAGCTTCGGAAAAATGTTTTTCGTCCTGATCAATCCTTATCTCAACATGATAATCTTTAAGCTTGGACTGCTGCTCTAAAAATAGTGTTATGTGGCAATAGAAACAATCGTCTTCTTCTCTTATCTCGGCATTAAGTTCTAACTTGTTTATAGCATTGGAACAAGCAAAAGTAAGCCGATTGTTATCGTCATGGCCAAACAAACTAATAACTGGCGCATCAATAGAAATTCTAGATTCCATATGATCCTTTTCCCAATCTGCTTGAATTCTTTTCGAGAAATCTGTGGTTGGTTTCCAAACACCTTTAACATTATGAGCAGAAATTTTCCATTTTAATGTTATTGGTTTTGGAATCTCTGGAGATGATATCGCCATCATTTTAAATCCAAATACAGATATATTTGAATATTTAGAAAGGACCGATAATTCTGTTTTGAAATTATTTAAGTCTCCTTCAATTTGGATATCCTTTTCAGAAATTATGTAATTTTTTTTCGTCATGCTACTTTTTATCTATTGGGAGAACTATTAATCTGACTTTTTTCTTTAGCTTTTTCTAAATTTTGAACATGTTTTCAATTGGTTTGGTTAAAAGTCGAGTATATTTTTATAGGGACTCGACTCTTATTCACTCAAAAACCAAACTAAAAATCAAATATCTTTTACTATTAATTATAGCCATCGTTTTGGCCAAGATTAGGATTAGAATCCCTTTCGGAATTTGGAATCCATATAAGCTCATGTTTATTGGTTTGGAACGTACCACCACTTAAAGATTTAGGATGTGCTCCATGTAGGGATGTAGGTCCTAGATAATCGTCTGCTAAATCCCATCTTACCAAGTCAAAGAAACGATGCCCTTCACCAGCTAATTCCATAGCTCGCTCATCTATAATAGCTTGACGCATATCAGCTTGATTAATGCCTGGGTTGGTATCTACTATTAAAGTTAATCCTGCACGCTCTCTAACCATATCTACATATGGTATGGCTTGAGATGTCATACCATCTTCATTTAAAGCTTCTGCTAACATTAATAAGACATCAGCATACCGAATGACTCTCCAATTGTTTCCTACATTTGTTCCCAAGAAATCGACTTGGTCTCTTGTGCCTAAATCCATTCCTGAATATTTTTTAGAAAAAATAGCCTCTACTCCAGCATCAGTGGCAAATGGAATGTCGTCAACAAAGTCTGTATTAAAATCAACGCCACCATAACCTGTTGCTCCTGGGTAATCGTATGCTAATGTTTCATTTCTACGTATAACATCACCATGATCTTCATATAAATCTTTTAACCAAGGGTTCACGACATGGCTTCTATCTGGTGATTTTGCGGGAGGTGCATAATCTATATGAAAATTACCCATGCTTCCCGTTCCTGGGATATCAGACCCCCAAACAAAAGTCTCTTGTCCTAAAAATTGCAATTCGAATACAGATTCGCTGTTATTTTCATTCGTGGTTGAGAAATTGTCTCCAAACTGAGCCCCTGGCAATAAACTGTATCTACCAATTAAGCTATTAAGAGCTGTTGTTGCGGCACCGTATTGTTTCATGTACAAATAGCTTTTTCCTTTTAAAGCTGTTGCGGCACCAGATGTTGCTCTTCCTAAATCTTCACCTGTCCAACTATCTGGGAGCATATTTTCTGCCATTTCTAAATCCGAAATTATTTGTGCCCAAATATCTGCTGTTGGCGCTTTATTAACTAAAAGATTGTCTAAATCTGGTAAATCTGTAATTAAAGGAACACTACCATAAAGGTTTACTAAATGCCAATAATCGAAAGCACGCAAGAAATAAGCTTGTCCAACTAGATTTTCTCTAGTTGTTTGGTCTTGAATACCTGCTTCAGTTGTATTAATAATAATGTTATTACATCTGGCTATAGATTTATAAAGTTCCTGCCATGGCTCGGTAGCCCAACGGTCCCCTGGGTTTCCTAAAAATGTTGACATGGCTGTGTTTGACCCAAACGGAAACACATTGAATTCATCTGAACGCAGCATCGCTCCTGTGTGTATAATTCTGCCCCAGAAAAAGGTTCCTGTAATTGGGTGGAAGGCACCATTGATGGCAGACTTCACCTGATCTACAGAAGTACCAAAGTTTGCTGTAGATGTTGCATTGTTATTTTGTTGATCCAAGATATCATCAGAACAAGCAAACAATACTAATAACGAACATGTTATTATGCCTAATAAGGACTTTATTTTTATTATTTTTTTCATAATGTATTTTTTATTGATTAAAACTTAGCCTGTAAGCCTAACATGAATGTTCTTGCATTAGGATATGCTCTTTGGTCTAGGCCTCTACCTAATAAAGGATTAACGTCTGTTCTTACACCTGGTACTCCAGAGTTAATATTTGCTCTACCACTATTTGTTGATGCTACGTCTGGATCATAACCAGAATAATCCGTTATTACAAAAACGTTTTGAATGTTGAGAGACAGCCTCACACTTTTAATCCAATCAACACCTAATGCGTTTTCTCCAAAATTATAACCAACTTCTAAGTTTTTTAATCTGAAATAAGATCCATTTTCAACAAAGAAGGAAGATGGTTCTTTATTTCCTGCTTCATCATCTACTGTTGCTCTTGGAATATTGGTATCGGTATTTGAAGGCGTCCATGAGTTAAGTACATCGGTTAACTTACCGCCATCTTGCCATAAGATATTGTAATATCTACTTAGGTTATATATTTCGTTACCAGATACGCCATTAAAATTCAGTGAGAAATCAAATTTTTTGTATTCACCCGAAAAATTTAAACCATAAGTAAAATCAGGCGTTGGATCTCCAATAATGGTTTGATCGTCTGAAGTAATTCCAGGAACACCATCAGTATCCACTCTAATAAAATCACCGGTAGCAGGGTCTACTTTATCTTCTACTACCCAACCATAAAATGCACCAACTGGCCCGTTAGCCTCAGTTCTATTTACAACACGTAAATCTTCATCTATTCCTGGTCCTAAAATAGTAGCTGGAATATCTTTAGCTTCGTTTTTAAGGTTAAAAGAGAAATTTGTACCTACACTATAGGTAAAATCTCCTTCAGATTTTTTATAAGTAAGATCAAATTCGAAACCATTATTAATAAGAGTTCCTGCATTTCTAACCACTGGTAAACTAACACCAGCTGTTGAAGGAACGCTAATAGGCACCAATGCATCTTCAACATCTTTAGAATAATAATCGGCAGAAAATGTAATAGCACTGTTTAAGAATGACATATCCACACCTATATCGAAGGTTTTGGTTGTTTCCCATACTAAATTTTGGTCTGCTAATGTTGTTTGAGCTAATCCATTAGCTACGCCTCCTCCAAAACTGGTATTGGATTGATTAGCCAGAAAAACGGCTTGAGTAGGGTAAAATACATCTGGATAAGATCCTAACTCTCCATAAGACATTCTTAGCTTGAAAAAATTAATGGTTTCAGATTTCCAAAACGCTTCATTACTAATATTCCATGCAGCAGAAACTGAGGGGAAGTACCCTTCTTGATTTTCTTTGGCGAATCTAGACGAAGCATCTCTTCTCAAGGTCCCAGAGAAAATATATTTGTCATCGTAGTTGTAATTCAACCTTCCAAAATAAGAAACTAAACCAGCCTTATTGTTTTGACCTAATAATATATTTTGATCACTTGAAGGCAAAGCAGAAACGACTTGTATGCTATTTGCGGGTGTGCCTTGTCCATATATACCACTGGCGTCTTCGGTTTCAATAAAACGTGTATAACCTAATACGGCCGATACTTTATGGACATCATTAAATGTTTTTTTATAAGATATTGTTGGCTCAAATAATAAATTAATAGCATCAATTCTTGCATCTGTAAGATCGTTTAGATCATTTACGTTTCTTACTGGATCCACAAGACTCATAAAATAAGTTGGTGTAAATTGGAACTGTTTCTGATTGGTATAATCAATACCTAAATTAACTCCAGCCGTTAAATCTTCTGTAATATGATAATCTAGCTTTAAGCTCGCAAATAGAGTTCGTGTTGTTACTAAATTGTTTTCTAATGAAGCTAAAGCAAATTGATTTACGCCTCCAGGACCGTGAATATCTGTTGACGGAGCTTCAAAACCACCTTCGTTATTAGCATTTCTTAGTGCAACGGTAGGTGCTGTAGTACCATCAAACCCATACCAGTTATTTCGTTGCAATTTAGCTTCGGTAAGACCTAATGATTGTGTTAGTTTAAATTTTCCGAATTCATGACTGCTATTAAATCGGGCATTCAATCTTTTAAAACCAGAACCTACTAAGATACCATCTTGATAAAAATAGTTGATTGAAGAATAATAAGATGATTTCTCACCTCCACCAGATAATGAAAGTCCGTAATCTTCAATAAGTCCGCTCTGAAGATTTTCTTCTTGCCAATCTGTATTCACACCGTTAAAAGAAACAGTTGTAGAACTACCATCGTTAGCAAATCGCTGATTTAGATAATCGGTATATTGCTGACCATTAATAAAATCTAATTTTTTACTTGGTGTATCGAAACCAATTCTAGAATTAAAAGTAATTTCTAAGCCTTTATTTTTTCTACCATGTTTTGTTTTAATTAAAACGACACCATTGGCTGCTCTGGAACCATAGATTGCGGCGGCGGCAGCATCTTTTAAAACAGAAATATTATCGATATCTAAGGGATTAATATAATTCATGTTATCTACAAATAATCCATCCACTATATAAAGTGGTGATGCATTACTTAAAGAGTTGATCCCTCTAATAAATACGTTACCAGTTCCTCCTGGTTGCCCTCCTGGGTTTTCAACTTGTATTCCAGTAAGTTTTCCTTGTAGCGCTGCAGTTGGATTACCTGCAACTGTGTTTGCTAAATCACCTCCTTTAACAGTTCCAACAGAACCTGTTAATTCACGCTTGTTTGATGTTCCATAACCTACAATAACTACCTCATCTAATGCTGCAGTATCTTCAATTAAGATAACATTAATTGTAGTTTCACTTCCAATTGTAACTTCTTGGGCTTTATACCCAACATAGCTAAAAACAATAATGTCTCCAGGACTCACATCATTAATGGTGAAATTTCCGTCGAAATCTGATGAAGTTCCATTCGTTGTATTTTTTACAACAATGTTAACTCCAGGAAGCGGAAATTCTCCATCTGTAACTGTTCCCGAAACAGTTGATACTTGCGCATTAGCCATAATTCCCAGAAGGGGAAAGACTAAGGCAAATAGCTGTCTTAGTACATTTTTTTTCATAAGTCAATATTTAAGTTAGTTTAATTTGTGCTACAGTATGCTACTTTGTTTATTTTATATTATGATATAGTATGCTACTTTAAAAATTACAAAGTATGATACAGTATGCTACTTTGCAAATATATAAAAAATATTGATACATTTTAAGAATATCGAAAAAAAGCACCTAAAAAACAGACAGTTATATGTGAAATCCTTTAAATTATTGCTATAATGCGTTTTTTAGAATAAATTAAAACAATATTATTTTGTAAGTAAAAGCTTCAAATAATGAATAATTTATACATTGAAACACTTTTTTAAAGTTGCAAAAGTTTCTATATTTAGACAAAAAATAATTGGTGTTACAATGAATTTCTATGAATGAGTTCAGAAGGCATTATTTTACGAGTTGGCTCTCTAAATTTTATAAAATTTGCAGATTCTAAAGCCATTTTTTTAAAATCGGTAGAAATTGTAGTGATCCCACCAAAAATTATTTCTTTAACGGCATTATCGTTATGGGCCAAAACACCTATATCTTCTCCAATGATATAGTTTTTTAACTTACTGTCTCTAAGAATTTCCCATAAATAATTATCACTGATAAAAAAATATAGATTGTTTTTGGCAACACTTCCTTTTTTATATTCTCTTTCTACCTTGGCTTTAATATTGAATTCTTGAATAAATTTATTGAACGCGTTAAAAACACCCAATGGATTATCTGTATCTTCCTTAAAGAATAGGATAAATTTTTTATATTTTTTTATCTCTGGAAGTAGTTTTTTTAATTGGTTATAAGTTGCGTCTTCAAATTCTTGAGCGATATAAGAATAGTCACCAGGCAAAGGGATATGCCTATCTATGACCAATAATTTTTCACTCGGGATATTTTTTAATAACAGCCCAGCTTCCTTTGTTTGAATAGGAGCAACAACATACATGCCATACCTTCCTGAAATTCTTGTTAGGATATCCTTAAAAACATCTATGTTGTTATGATGAAAAAAAACATTAATTATATATTTTTTTCCTAATTCCTTTCTAAAAGTGTTATAGAAGTCTTCTTGAAATGAATGAAAGGCAAAGAGTAAAAGGGCTACTCGCAATTTTGTATTTGTATTTACATCTGCAATGTAATAGCCCTTAAAATTTTTAGATTCTACAATACCTCTCCCTTTTAAATCTTCATAAGCCTTAACTATCGTTTTACGTGCAAAACCAATTTCTGCTACCATTTTGTTAATAGATGGTAAACGATCTCCTCTTTTTAACGCTTTAGATTCTATGGCATTTAATATGGCATTAACTATTTGTTCATGCTTAGTGAATGTTACAATTTCTTTTTGTTTATTTATATTTTCAAATAAAATACTCATACATGGGCTTGGTTACAGATCTTAATTTTCAAAAACCTATAAAATGTAATACATTTATTTTAAATTTTTAGAAAAGTATTAAAAATTAAAAAGAGGCTAAAATATATTGAAGCTTTTTTGATCAATTATCTCAAATACATGCTTCCTTTTTTGGTTAATTAGGAAAACTTATCTTTGGTTGATATGTAAATTAAATATAGAACAGAAAATGAATCGTATGAAATACCATTTAACAATAGTATTCTTTATTACCAATCTTGTATGTTTTTCACAAACTTTAGATTGGGAAAACCCCGAAATCATAGAAATTAATAAAGAAGATCCTCATGCTTATTTCATTTCATACAATTCTGAAGATGATGCTATTAAAGATGAACTGAACACAACACATTACCAATCCTTAAATGGAATTTGGCAATTTAATTGGAGTGAAAATGCGGATAAACGCGACAAAAAGTTTTACGAACTTAATAGTAACGATTTAAAGGAAAGAATACCAGTGCCTTCTAACTGGGAAATGTACGGGTTTGGATATCCTTTTTATGCCAATATTACCTACCCATTCCCTAAAAATAAACCTTTTGTTCCTCATGATTATAATCCTGTTGGTCAATACAAAAGAGTATTTAATATAGATGCTTCATGGGCTGATAAAGAAATTTACATTCATTTTGGAGCGGTAAAATCTGCATTTTATTTGTGGGTAAATGGTCAAAAAGTAGGTTATAGCCAAGGAAGTAAATTACCAGCAGAATTCAATATAACATCATTTATAAAACAGGGCAAAAATGAAGTAGCTGTAGAAGTTTATAAATTTACAGATGCTAATTATATAGAAGATATCGATTTTTGGCGTTTGGCAGGGATCGAAAGAGATGTGTTTCTGCACGCCAGACCAAAATTGATGATCCATGATTTTTTTGCAAAAACCACTTTAGATACATCCTTGGTTAATGGGTTATTAGATCTATCGGTTGATCTTAAGAATGTAGGATCAAGCAATACAGGAAAAGTAGCTGTTAAACTATATGATGGAGATCGTGCTATTTTTAATTCAAGTCAGGATGTTTCTTTACGAAAAGGAAAGAAAAACACCTTGGAATTCAAAACGACTATTAAAAACGTAAAACCTTGGTCTGCAGAAAATCCCAATTTATATACACTAACCATTGCTTTAAAAGATAGTAAGGATGAAATATTAGAATGCACATCACATCAATTAGGGTTTAGAACGGTAGAACTTAAAAATGGGCAATTATTAGTTAATGGCCAGCCCATTTTATTTAAGGGGGTTAACCGTCATGAACATGACCCTAAATTTGGTCATGTGATATCTAAAGACATGATGTTAAAGGATGTTCAACTCATGAAACAATTCAACATTAATGCGGTTAGAACATCTCACTATCCTGATGACCCTTATTGGTACAAACTGTGTAATCAATATGGGATATACGTGATTGACGAAGCTAATATTGAAGCGCATGGGTATGGATGGATTGTAAATGAAGTCGCAAGAGATCCCAGTTACTATGCATCGATCACAGATCGTATTCAGCGTTTGTTTTATAGAGACAAAAACAATCCATCGGTAGTAATATGGTCTATGGGTAATGAGACGGGTACAGGAAAACCGTTTATTGATAGTTACAATTGGTTGAAAGAACAGGACCATACACGTTTAGTTTCTTACGACAGAGCCGAGGTTGATCCAGATTTTGCTCATATTCGTCATACAGATATTATTGGTTATATGTATGCCCTTATCGTAAATATTGAAAAAGAACATTTACCTGCAAACCCTAATCGCCCTTTTATATGGGTAGAGTATGCCCATTCGATGGGCAATAGTACAGGAAACCTTAAAGAATTGTGGGATTTTGTAAGGAAAGAACCAAGAGTTCAAGGTGGTTTTATTTGGGATTGGGTAGACCAAGGAATTACAATAGCTAATGAAAAGGGTCAAGAATATTGGGCTTACGGGGGTGATTTCGAACCTGAGGGGAAACAACATTCTGGAGCCTTTTGCTTAAATGGTTTAATATTTCCAGATAGAACAATTCAACCGGCTCTTTGGGAAGTTAAAAAACAATATCAAAGTATTCATATGAAAATGTTGGACTCGAAAGCATTAACATTCAAAATTTTTAATGAAAACTTTTTCTCCAATTTATCTGATTTCGATTTAGTATGGGAATTGTTCGATAATGGAACTAAGACTAAGCATGGTACTTTGTTAGTAGATGGTGCGCCATTATCAAAGCAAACTATTAGCTTAAAGGAGCAAATACCTGCTATAAATCCCAACCATGAGTATTTAATAAACTTCTATTGGAAAACAAAAATGTCCAAAAATCTTTTGCCCAAAGGACATGAAATAGCGAAAGATCAATTTATTATTCAAAAGGCAGTGTTTACTCATGATGAATCAAACCCTGTTGAAAAAATAAAAGTTCTAGAATCTGACAATCAAATAGCAATTGAGAGTAATGAGGATATTGTTATTAAGTTTGACAAATCAAAAGGAAATCTATCTACATATGAAGTGAATGGCGAAAACTGGATGACTTCTCCACTTATCTTAAATACCTGGAGAGCACCAGTAGATAATGATTTGGGGGCTAAAATGCCTGAAAAATCATTTAAATGGAAGGCTATAGAATCAAAGTTGAAACTTAAAAGGGTGACATGGCAAAAGTTGGCTAATAATAAAATTATGGTGAGCATTCAAAAATCAAATCCAGATATTGCTAACTTCTTTATAAATTATACAATAGATGACAGAGGAAAAATCAAGGTTCAATATGTTTTTGAAAGAACTGGAGGCAAGGGATTGATACCTCGTATGGGCATGAATCTTAAGTTAAATAAAAGCTTAGATAATGTGAGCTATTATGGTAGAGGCCCCCATGAAAACTACCCAGATCGTAAAGAATCGGCTTTTTTAGGACTTTATGAAGCCGAAGCTAAAGATTTTTATGTCCCATACATTAGGCCACAAGAAAATGGCTATAGAACAGACACAAGATGGCTGGAGGTGAAGAATAAAGAAAAACAAGGGCTACGGTTTTCAAGTCAGCAATATCTTAACTTCAACATCAATCATTTTAATAACGACGATTTTGAGCCTACAGGTAAAAACAGACATACTACTGATATTGTACCCCGCGAACATATCAATTTAAATATTGATTACAAACAAATGGGCGTAGGCGGCGATACAAGTTGGGGGCTCTTGCCTTATCAAGCGTATCTTATATATCCTGAACCCATGAAATATACTTTTAGTATCGAGCCTATTTTAGAATAAATATTGTTAATCTGAGTTCATCATCCTAAAAAGGCAGGAATCTAAATTCAATCTTTATGGGTTCCTGCTTTCGTAAGAATGATAAAATAGATTAAAACAATATATTTCTCTTACCTAAATCAACTTTTCGTAATTCTGTTGTTAATAAACCTGATCGTTTCATTAACGGCATCAATTAAATGCATGGGCATGTTTTTTTCCGCCCAAGGGTGTGAAGCTCCAAAAACATGATTGGCGTTTTCTATAATTTTCAGTTTACTGTTTGGATTCCATTTATGAAGTTGTTTGGCTTCATCAACCAAAATATTGACATCATTATTACCATGAATGATTAAATATGGAATTTTTAAATTAGAAACAGCGCGTTTTATAGTTAATCGGTTTTCATTAGCAATAAAGTTTTCATAAAACTGATAATAATGAGGCATTTGTTGTTTTGTTCTTCCATTTAAAACGTATTTAACACCTTCTTTTTTCCAGGATTTCAAGTCACCTATAGTTGCTGTCCTCTTTCCAAAATCGCAAACACCTGCCAGGCTAATCACTTTACTAATTCGGCTGTCTTCGTCTGCTTTTATTGTAACGATGCCTCCAGCTCTGCTATGACCAATTAAATTAATGTTACTTATGTCTATGTCATTCTTTAATTCAGAATGGCTACAAATCCAATCGATTACAGATTCTAAATCATCCAGTTCTTTTGTATAATTATTATTTCCAAAAGCTTCTAAATCTGGAAAGTCTATGGGCTGTTCTACAGTCCCTCCATTATAAGAAAAATTAAATTTTATGAAGAAAAACCCAGCTTCAGCAAAGGTATTTGCCATTAAATTCCATGCGCCCCAATCTTTAAAACCTTTGTACCCGTGGCAAAATATAGCAATAGGTTTCTTTATATTATTTGAAACATAAGCAATATCCATTAAAATGGGTTTTTCATGTTTTCCTTCTATGACAATGTTCTTTTTGTTAATCATTTATGTTTCTTTTTCCGTGAATGGTATATCAGAGTTGCAGATCTCTAAAACAAGTTGTTTTAATTCTTTGTAAAAATTATCAAGAGTTTCTTGGGTAATCAACGTGTCTTTTTTAGCATATGCACCCGCCTTGTCTTTTTTAGAAAATTTTAAAAACCCTTTACCCAAGTTTTTAAATGATATGATCCCTGCTTCAACGGGTAATTGAATTTGATTCGATTTGAACATCATGTAAACATATGTGAGCACTTGAAAACTTTTACTATACTTAGAGTAATCTGTTGTCATAGATTCCCAGTCTATAATTTCTACATGACTTTGTTCTACACTTCCTGTTTTATAATCTATAATTCTAATCACTCCGTTAAATTCATCTACACGATCTACTTTTCCTGTAATAGTAACAGGAAAATCCAGTTCTGGAATTTCAATAACGACATTATTATTAGCCTCTATGGCCATTATTTTTATTTGATTACCTGCTTTCAATTCCTTTATTTCCAAATCTAAAAAGTTTGACACATAGCGTTTAGCTATTTCAAAAATTATTAAATTTTTCCCTCTAGTAACATCACCTTCTTTATATACATCTGTGAAATGACGCGTCACAGTTTTTGCAATATCTGTTTTTAGGTTTTTAATAATCTCTACCGATATTAAAGTCCCAACTAATGGTTTATAAAAGTCTTCTAGCGTATTATGAACTACAGTTCCTAGTGTATTGGCAGCCACCGTTTCCTCTACATTGGTATGCTCTTTGATTTTTAATATTTTTTGATAATAAAAATCAATAGGGTTCCTTATATAATTAGTTAACGATGATGGAGAAAACCCTTTGTGAGCTACTTCTTTTAACTCGGCTAAAATAGAATTCGTTTTTTTTACAACGTTTAATGATGTTTGGATGACTGGAACGTGAGGTGCTATAATTTGATGATTTATTTGATGTACCCCCTCTAACTCCAACTGCGCTATAAACCTACTTTTCTCGCCTCCTGTTAAAATATCGGCTTCTGTATTGTAAAGAATGTATACATTTTTAGCACGCTGTAAAAGCCTGTAAAAATGATACGTATAAACAGCATCTTTTTCTTTATAAGTCGGTAGGTTGTTTTCTATTTTAACATCGAATGGAATGAATGAATTATTGGTTTTCCCAGAAGGAAGAATGCCTTCATTTACAGATGAAATGATAACGGTTTCAAAATCCAAAACACGAGACTCCAACATTCCCATAATTTGAAGCCCTTGTAAAGGCTCTCCTTGAAAATCTAAAGTTTCCGAACTCAGTAACTCTTTAAAGACACTGTACAGTGTAGAAATGTCTTTGATATGGTGGTATTCTGTATTTAAACGAAATACCTCATTAAAAAGTTCGTTAAAACGAAACAGATATTCTAATGACAACAAATTAGAATCTTTTTCATCGTCCAAGTAGTTTTTAATACGTAATATTAATTGCGAACAGTTCTCTAAAGCTTCACGAACAGATTGACTCCAATTTGAAAACAATAAATCAATAAGGTCTTCAGAATTGTTTGCAAGCAATTTTAAGCGTTCTGCGGTTAAATAAACCAAATTATTAGCATCAATAGTCTCGATTATTTTTGTTGCGAAATCGATGCCTTCAATATTAAATAAAGGTCTTATTAATTGATGTGATATGATGTTGATTACATCTTTAAAATAAAATGTATTTGAAGGTGTTTTATGTAAATGAAATAAGGACTCAAACAAAGAGGCTATAGGAATCGATTTTAAAGGAAACCCCATGGTTACATTTAAAGCTTCAATACCTGAAGGGAGTGAATTTAATACTGGAACAAGTAGATTTTCATCGCCTAAAACAACGGCTGTATTCTGCAGTGATTGATTATCTTTTTGCAGGTTATTTAAAAGTGTACCTATATATTTTGCCTGTCCAATATTTTTTGGGATACCAAAAACAGAAATATTTTTCTCTTTTGAATAATTTGTAGTTATCCAGTTAAAAGAATTGTCTTTAAAAAAAGTCCAATTATTTTTATGCTGCCTTGTAAATAAGGCAGCATCATGCTTTTGGTTATTTATAAAAACAGCGTCTATATCCCAATAGATTTTAGCTAAGTCATTTTTAAGCAGTTCCTGTATGATGGTTTCTTCAGAGGTATTTAAAGCATTAAAACCTAAAAAAACATGTTGCCTCTCTGTATTAAACTGAATATACGATTCTAAGTTATTAACGGCTTCCCTATAAATTAACCCTTGATAGCCTATTTTTTTATTTATAAGCTGTTCTGTAAATTGAGTATAGTAATTATGAAGTTTGTTCCAAAAAGACAAATAATTTTTAACAAACTCGGTTTTGTCATTTTCTAAAGACCAGTGATTTAAATCTTGAATAGCACTTAAATAATCGAAGATGTTTTTTTGAGGTATGAGGTACCTATCTATCTCATTAAAGTCCTGAAGCAATATTTGAGCCCATTTTGAAAACGATTCGAAAGTATCTGCTTCGCTTTTTTTAGTTAATTTAATATAGGCTGTATAAAACTCAAAAAGCAGCTCTGTATTGGAGATACTTTTTAACTCCGATAAGTCCTCTACAAACTCCTCAATACTTATTATATGAGGAGAAAAAATGGTTTGTTTAGTAACTTTAGTAAGCTGATGTTTTAGAAATAACCCAGCTCTTTTACTTGGTAAAACAAAGGTTAATTCAGAAAGATTTTCATTGTTGCTCTGTAAATCTTTTAGAACATCAAAAATAAAAGTTGTCATCGAAGTTTAATTGGTAATATATAAAAATAAAAAACGCTTCGGATATCCGAAGCGTTTTTATAAAACTTATTTATTTAAAAACTATTTAATAGTTTCTTATTTTATTAAGTTGATCTCAACTCTTCTGTTGTTAGCTCTACCTTTTCTAGTTTTGTTAGTATCGATAGGCTTAGCTTCACCATGACCAACAGCAGATAATCTTGAAGAGTTAATACCGTTAGCAACTAAGTAATCTTTTACAGAGTTTGCTCTAGACTCAGATAATTTTTGGTTAGTAGATTCTCTACCAACACTATCTGTATGTCCTTCAACAGTAAATGTTGCAGTACTATACTCATTTAAAATTGCGATGATATCTTTTAATACACTTTCAGATTGTGTTTTAATAGTAGATCTTCCAGTATCAAATAAGATTGTTTTTGCGTACTCATTCAAAGTTTTTTGAACTTCTTCAGTGACTTCAGGACAACCATTGTTAGCAACAGTACCAACAACATCTGGACATTTATCATCTTTGTCTAACACACCATCACCATCTGTATCTGGCCAAGGACAACCACTGTTAGCAGCAGGACCTGCAGTATTAGGACATTTATCATCTCTATCAGTTACACCGTCACCGTCAGCATCTGGACAACCAGCTAACGCTTTTAATCCAGCAACTGTAGGACATCTATCATCTTTATCAGCAACACCATCACCGTCTGTATCAGGACATCCGTTAAGCTCTGCTAAACCAGCTTCGTTAGGACAAGAATCTTTACTGTCTTCAATACCATCACCGTCTGTATCAGGACAACCATTGAAAGCTTCTAAACCAGGAACATCTGGACAAGCGTCATCTTTATCATAAATACCATCACCATCAGCATCTGCTCCACCAAATTTGATAGAAAGACCAACTGTATGTTGGAAATGTGTGTTTAAATAATCTTCAAATGCATGTTTGTACGCAGATTGCACGGTTAAACCAATATTTTCGCTAAACCAAAGATTGAAACCTAAAGTTCCGTTTAAAGTTCCAGCTCCAACTTCGTCTACCCAAGTGTAACCTCCACCAACGCCTAAATAAGGCTCGAAAGTTTTCCAATCTAGTGTTTCACCTATACTATACTTAATAGTAGCATCTGCTCCGTAATAAGATAAGTCGTCTACTTTAATAGCATCTCCATTGGCATCTTCTCCCCAGTTTTCTATTTTATTTAGAGAACCAGCAATTCCAAAAGAGAAACCGTCTCCTACATATTTAGATACAGAGATAGTTGACAAAGAAGGTAAAATGTTCCAGTTATCAACATCCACATATTTACTAAAAATAGTCTCACTAAAAGGAGCACCGTCACCAGAAGGGTAAGCATCTACTACGTTAGTCCCAATAGAAATTTGCCATGGATTGTTTTTGTCTTGCGCATTAACATTGCTATAACCAAGTACAAACAACATAGCGAACAATAATCTGCTAAGATTTTTCATATTCAAAAGTTTAATTTTTAAAGTGTTAATTGTAAACAAATGTAAGTTGTTAAATTTTATTAACAAAGACAAATATATAAAAAAATAGTACATTTCGTTTATCCATCGATAGTTCAGAATGATTTTAGATAATTTTTCAAAACCTTACCAACTTCATTAAGCGTATTAATAGCCTTAGCTAAATGCTTCTCTACAGGGCTATTAAAGCTGTACGCCCATTCTTGCTTTTTTTGTAAGAACTAAAGGAAAAAAGAATGGGAAATAATATAATCGTCTTACTTTTAATGGTTATGGTATTTTTTCATAATTTCCTTATTTCTTCATCATTCTTTTATGACTCTTATACTTCTTTTACTTTAATCTCATCATTAACATATATAAGAATTTTGTTAATCACAGCTATTTTCATGTCTTCTAAAATATCTTGATAAGATTGCAATTGCTGCCAATGTTTTTTATCTTCAACACCTGTTTTATAATCGATAATTACAGCTTCATTGTCGGCATTTATAACCAATCTATCTGGTCTCAAAATAATGCCTTCTTTGGTAATAATATCTCTTTCATTATATATCGTATAATCTGAACCATAATAGTTTTCAAGCTTTGGGTGTTTAATAATCTTATTTACTATGTGTGTTAGTTCGGTGGCTTGTTCTTTTGTGATCAAAGAAGCTTTTATAAAACTATTGAAAACCGAATCAACATCATCCTTTGTTTTTATTTGGGACATAATATTATGAATAAGGTTTCCTTTTTCTATAGCCTCTTGTTGACTTGTATCCCAAAGAAGCCCAGATCTGGTTATAACCTTTATATTATGCGTTTCTTTTGCTGTTGAAATAAATTCTTGTTGAATATGAGCTTCTTTTACAATTGTTGAAACTTCGGATGTCTTTTCATGATTACCAAAACTATATTTCAATTGTGAATCATGCCACATCCCTAACTGTTGCAAGTAGCTTATAAATAAACCCGAATATCTTTTCATATTGGGAATTCCTTTTGATGAAATGTCTTTTGTCGAAATGATATATAATTGCTCTACGGCCCTTGTTAAGGTTACGTATAATAAATTGATATTATCTAATTCCTGTTCAGATTGATGCCTATTGTAAATACGCTGCCCCTCTTCTCCATAATTCTCAAAATCTCTATTATAGTTTAATAAAGTATATGTAAAACCAGCATACTTTTCTTTATCTATCTCAAACCACTCTTTTGGATCTAATTCTCTATAAATATCTAAATCGGCATAAGGAAAAATGACCACAGGAAACTCCAAGCCTTTAGATTTATGGATCGTCATTATTTGAACCGCATTTTGTCCTTTTGGGGACACAATACTTAAGCTTTCTTTTTTCTTGTCGAAATATTCTAAAAATCCAGAAATATTTGATCCTTTCTTTTGCGAAAAGTCTAAAACAAGATCTAAGTAAAATTGGATGTAAGCATTGGAAGATTGAACTAAGTTAAAGTCTCTAACTATCGTTTCTGCTAAATCGTAAAGTGGCAACTGTAATAACAAATCACTATTTACAAATATATTGAATGCCTCAAGACTTTTAAATAGATTAAAGACTGATAAATTTATATGCCTTGAGAAAAATTCATGTTTGTTTTCAATATTAAAAAGCGTATTTAAATAATTGAGAATCTCAATTTTTATTTCATTGTTTTTTGGCTGAACTAAAAGTCCTAAAATGTTATTTACAAAAACAACTTCCATTGAATTGTTAACTAGCAATGTTTCTGAAGAGATTATAGGTATGTCATGCTTACCTAAATAATTTGCTACTGCAACGCCTTCATTTTTTTTACGTACCAACACGCAAATATCTTCTAATCTAAAATTATTTTTTAGACAACCATGAATTGTTTTTAAAACATTTTCAGAAAACTGCTCATTTCTATCGGCTTCTTTGTCTAGATCCAAAAAGGACAATTCAACATGGCCCGTATCTTCTAAAAATGTATTTTGATATGCTTTCTCATAAAGATCTTTATAATCTTTGTTACTAAAAACCTGTCCAGATAAATAACTAAAAAAACCATTATTAAAATTTACGACACTTTTAAAACTCCTGTAATTTGTTGGAAGGTTTTCAACATGTTTTTCTACATGAAATGGGTTATCATCATTAAACAATCCGATAAACTGTTCTGCTTTTCCTCCTCGCCAACGGTAAATAGCCTGTTTTGCATCACCAACCAGCATCGCATTTCCTGTTTCGGCAGATAATGAATTTTCTAAAAGTGGAATTAAATTTTCCCATTGCATGACCGAAGTATCTTGAAATTCATCAATAAAATAATGATTGAACTTTTCGCCTATACGCTCATAAATAAAAGGGGTTGGTTGATTTCTTATTTCTTTACTAATAATGGTGTTGAACTCAGAAATAAGCATTTTGTTTTGTTCTTCTTTAAGTACTTTTAGCTCGTTGTTAATCGCATTTAAAACCGATAATGGTGTTATGTTTTTGTAAAAAGCCTTTAAAAATCTCAGATGAAAAACCTTTTGTTTGGTTTCGTAGAAACCAGCAGCTATTTGTGGTTGAATCTGTTCTATTATAGAAGCTATCGTATCTGCAACACGTTTAGGGTATAATGTTTTAGATTCCAGATCTTCTTGCCATTTTGCTTGAAAATTCAAATCAAACTTTTTATTTGCCAGGTTTTTAAAATGCTTTGGCAAATAACTTCCAGAAAAATCATTAAATTCCAAACCAGCCTCTTCAATTAAAGTTATTGCCTTTTGTGCTTTTTCAATAATATGGCTTTCTAAGGCTGTAAAATCTTTACTTAGCTGTGCTTTAAGAGTTTTAAAATCATCTAGGGTCTTGTCTTTTAATGTTTCAATAAAGGGTATATCATTTTCATTAACCAATAGCTTTGCCATTTTATTAAAATCAAAAGAAACGTCCCAGCTTTTGTCGTCATCGGCTTTTTCAATAGCAAAGTCAACTAGTATTTTAGTAAGGATACTATCTGTTCCAGCTTTTTCAATAAGGCGATTAACAGCTTCGTTTAGCAGAGCATCTTGATCCAGTTCTACTTCAAAATTTAAGGGCAATCTTAAATCATATGCAAAAGTTCTAATAAGTTTATGCGTAAAGCCATCAATGGTCGAAATATCAAATGCAGCATAATTATGTATAATGGTATTTAATAATTGCCTTGATTTATTATAAAGCACATTGGGGTCCATTTGTAATTCTTCACAAATTGCACTAAACATACTATTAGGCTTATTTAATATCGCTTTGTTGGAAAATTGCTTGAGTGTTTCAATAATTCGATCTTTCATTTCAGCTACTGCCTTGTTTGTAAACGTAATAGCCAAAATGCGTTTAAACTGCTCAGAATTGCTAGATCTGTACAAAATTTTTAAATATTCTTTTACCAATGTAAATGTTTTTCCACTTCCAGCAGAAGCATTATAAATGGTAAAAGAATGGTTTTTATTCATGAATTATAATTTTGGATACAAGATAAAAACTATCAATGGTTTCATAACAATTAATTATTTTTAATTGACCTGTTTTATATGTAATTTTGAAAGGAATTAAATATTAATATTTTTAAAACAAAAACTATGGCTTTCGAATTACCGAAATTAGGATACGCATATGATGCATTAGAACCTCATATGGATGCTCGCACTATGGAGATACATCATTCTAAACATCATCAAGGATATACAAACAATTTAAATAATGCCATTGCCGGAACAGATTTAGAAGGCAAGTCTATTGAAGATATACTAGGAAATTTAGATATGAATAATGGTGCCGTGAGAAATAATGGTGGTGGTTTTTACAACCACTCATTGTTTTGGGATGTCATGAATCCAGAAGATAGAGGCTATTTATCTGGAGACTTAAAAGATGCTATTGAAGCCGAATATGGGTCTAAAGATGAGTTTATTGCTGCTTTTAGTAAAGCCGCTGCAACACGTTTTGGTTCTGGTTGGGCATGGCTATGTGTACACAAAGGCGGTAAAGTTGAAATATGCTCTACACCAAATCAAGACAACCCCCTAATGCCAGGAGTTAGCTGTGGAGGAACACCTATTTTAGGCCTTGATGTTTGGGAACACGCTTATTATTTAAACTACCAAAACAGACGTCCAGATTATATTAGTGCATTTTTTAATGTTATTAACTGGAATGAAGTTGAAAGACGTTACGCTGAAGCAAAATAAATTTTTGCAGTAGAATACGTTTAATACCTAATAAAAACCGCTTGGTAAATATTTGCCAAGCGGTTTTTTTATACTTCAAATACTTGTTTTCGCTATACAGTACATAGAATCCATATAACTAATAAGAATAAGGGTGTATAAAAATCAACTGCTTTTTTTGATTCTTCACCCCTGTTTTCAGGGTATTCTTTTTCACTGAAAAGGATGTTTCCACAACGTTTATGATGACGCATCTTTGTACCTCAATTTTTTATTAAATACCAAGTAACAAATATTAACCTTTAAAATTTAAAATTATGCAATGGGGAATTACCTTAATCTTACTAAGTATTGTGGCCGTACCATCTTTACTTCTTTCAAAAAAACCAAACGCAAAAGAACTATTAGAAAAAATTGAACCATACCAAGGATGGATTGGATTTATCTTTTTCTGCTGGGGTGTTTGGGGGGTTATTACATCTGTATTAAACCTTCACATGCTTACAACACGCCCAATATGGTGGACCACCTTATTAGCTGGGTGTATCGTTGAAGCTATTTTAGGATTTATGCTAGGCTTTGGCTTGATTAATAAGTTTATCCTATCTAAAAACGAAGCAGCTAAGGAAAAAGCAAATAACTTGAGAGCGAAATTAGCTCCTAAACAAGGAAAATTAGGCGTTGTTGGATTAATTGTTGGGTGCTGGATGATCGTAGCTTCTTTCATATTCTAAAATTATTAATCATCAAAATAATAAATAAATACAAACAAAATGAAAATAAAAAATGTCATTGCAATAGCTTTATTGACTATTGGTAGTATCGTAAATGCAAATGCTCAAAAATTATCGAAATTCGGAGGTTTAACCGAAAAGAAAATAGGTCCCAAAACCATAAAAGTTCCTTATACAGATATGGTGTCTTATTTGGGATACGCATCTCCTGGAAATGAAGATGAAACAAGAGAAAACAAGAAGTTTTATTATATCTATGTATGGATACCAGCTGTAGCTCCAGAATTAGGAATAAGAATGATGTCGCCAGTTGGAAAGGCTAAAATAAAAAATGCTATAAAATCTAAAGCCTACACAGATAATGCCAGTTCAAGTGAGTATTTCGATACGTATATTACCTTAGAGCGTTCGGATATTTTTAGTAAAGATAAAATTAGCGAAACTGCTGTAAGCAATGCCAAATGGACAGTACTAGAACGTAATGACGATAGTAGCGAAATGCCAAAGCAACCAAGCGGTAGCCGATATAATTCATTGTTGAGATATAAAAGCGAAGCTAGTAACCCACAAAAAGCATTAACTGCAGGTTTATATCGTATTGGTTTTACGACTTATAAAACAGGCGAAGTTAAGGGAACATTTTTGGCACAGGTTGCCGCTCCAATAAAGCTTCCAGGGGTAGTTATGGCTAAAACTATTGAAGCCTTAAAGAAAGAATTGTAAAATTTTTTCAAAAAAATAAAAACTCATCCTTTTTTTAAGGGTGAGTTTTTAGTATTATTAAACATTAAAAGCTGTTTTCAATTTAAAGTATTATTTCAAAAAACACTTTTCAACAAAAAATACTGCCTATAAAACACCAATTATGTTAAAGTCATTATACCAATTATTTTTAGCCCTACTACTATTTTCAACGACAATAGCTGCTCAGGTTAATGACTCAAACTCCTCTTTTAAAATAGATATAGCTCCAGAAATAGAGAAAAAAGAAAAGGCAGAAATATATGAAGCTTTTGAAATTTTAAATCGTGGCGACAAAGAAGCTTATACTATTGGACATAAGCTTCGAAAAAAATCGAGAACGCATTATGCCAGAATCAATGCCGTTTTATTATTAGCACATTATTTTAATAATAGACAGCTAGCAGATTCTTCCAACTTCTATGTCGACGAATATATGAAATTGAATACCGTAGGAAACGATTCGTTAATCTCTAGAAGGAAAACTGCAGCTTATAATTTATTAGCTATTAATTATAAAGAAAAAGGTCTGACTGAAGAAAGTAAAAAATGGCATCAAAAAGCCATCATATTAGCAAAAAAATATAATGAAGAGGGAAATTATTTCAAACACCTGCATGGGCTTGCAGTGAGTTACATGGATATAGGGGACTTAAAACAGGCTACGCAACTTTTTAATGAGTGCTTAACGTATAAAAAGAATATTGAAATAACTATGGGCAGTTATATCAATTTAGGTCATATTTATTCAGAAAGTAAAGATTTTGAAACTTCCGATTTTTTTTTAAAAAAAGGACTGAAAATAGCTGAACAAGAACATTATACTTCTGCAATAACATCTACATTAATGAATTTAGCTTCTAATGCCCAAATACAAAATAAAAAAAACGAAGCTTTAGCACTCTATGATAGAGTTATAAAAATAGCAAGTATAAATAAATTTTATAAAGAAAAACTAATGGCTGAAATGAATGTAGGGAGTATTTTGGTCAATGCAAAAAAATACGATACCGCTGAAATGATTTACACGTCTGCCCTCGTAAACTCAATCGAGTTAGGGTATCTAGATCAACAATTAAATATCTATGAAAACTTAAAAACCATAGCACTAAATCAATCTGATTATAAAAAAGCATACTTTTTTTCTTCAAAATACTTTACTGTAAAAGATTCTATCGGTCAACTTCAAAAAAACGAAGAGATCAATGAATTGGAAGTTAAATACCAAACACTACAAAAGGAAAAAGAAATTAGTCTCCTACAGGCTGAAAAAGTCAATCGAGATTTAGAGTTTGCAAATCAAAGAGAGGCCTTTCAAAACTTGGAACTACAAAGAAAAATAGAAAAGAAAGAAAGTGAAAATGACTTGCTGTTTATTCAAAATGCAACAGAAAAAACGATTAATGAAAATAATCTGCTTAAAAAAAATCAAGAAATTAAAGAGGCCCAATTTTTAATTCAACAGGCAGAAACACAAAGACAAAGAAGTATTAAAAATATGGTTCTATATTCCTTTCTTATCTTTTTAATACCTATGATAGGTTTATTGTATACCTACTACCTAAAGTTAAAAGCGCAAAACGAGCTAAACACAAAACAGGAAGAAGTAAACGAACAAAAAATAGCATCTATCTTAAAAGATCAAGAATTAAAATTAGTAAAAGCCTCGATAAAAGGCCAAAATAGTGAACGTGCCCGTATTGCCCAAGAACTACACGATAGTATAGGGGGTAATTTAGCTGGCATCAAATTACGATTAAATAATCTTGACAACAGTAGTAATTTTGATTCTATTAACCTTCAAATAGATGATACTTACAGGCAAGTTCGAGATTTATCACATAATTTAATTCCCAAAAAATTTCGTGAAAACAATTTTTGTAATGTGCTTAGAGAGTATCTTAACAATACATTAGAAGGCAGTTCTATAAGTTCAAATATGGATGCGTATCCTGTCGAAGAAATCGACCTCTTGGATGAGAGACTACAGGCTGAAATCTTTAAAATTATTCAAGAATTAATAACCAATACTATTAAGCATGCTAAAGCAAGTATTATTGATATTCAAATTAATTTGATAGACAATGTTCTTGGTGTTATTTTTGAAGATAATGGCATTGGTTTCGATATTAAAAAACAAACCAATGGAATCGGCTTTAAAAACATGAAAAATCGATTGAAAAAAATATCGGGAGTTCTAAATATTGACTCCAACCCCAGAATAGGTACTATAATAAGTATCGAAATTTCTAACTTGAAACCCACTACCTATGAAGTATAATTTAATTATTGCAGATGATCATAAAATGTTTTTAGATGGTTTGCTAAGTATTTTCGAATCTGAAGAGGCCTATAATATTTTATTAACCGCAAAAAATGGTGCCCAGGTCTCTAAGTATATAGATATTAATAATAATGAACAGATAGATCTTGTTATTACAGATATTACCATGCCAGAAATGGATGGAATTGCATTGACCAAAACTTTGAAAGAAAAAAACAACCATTTAAAAATCCTTGCTGTAAGCATGCATACCAATCCAGATATGATTGATACGCTTATTGAGAGCAACGTAGATGGTTATGTACCAAAAAATGCAGAAAAAAAGGAATTACTAAAGGCTATAGAAACTATTTTAAAAGGAGATAAATATTTTTCAAGAGAGATCACAGATATCTATATGGAAAATAAATTTTCTAAAAAGAAAAAAGAAAACATCAAATTAACACAACGAGAAATTGATGTTATTACTTTAATAGCAAAAGAGTATACCACTCAAGAAATAGCAGATAAATTGTTTTTAAGCAAGCATACTATAGAGAGCTACCGCAAAAATTTAATTGCAAAATTAGAGGTAAGAAACTTAGCAGGACTAACTAAATATGCCATAAAAATGAAGTATTTGGATTAATGCCTCCTTTCCTTTTCGCTATGTTAATTTTTCTGGTTAACATCCATCTTTAAATTATTCTTCATGTCTCTATTTAGTATTTATTCATTTTTACCATCACACTTTGATGGTAGGCTTATTTTAAGATTGGTTTTTCCTAAAACAAAACTCATACAACTTTTTTTTATTTTCTAATACCCTGTTTTCAGGGTATTTTTTTCACTGGAAAAGATGTTTCCTTAATGTTTATGATGATGCATCTTTGTCTTATGAAATTTTATAGAGTGACCAAAACAAATATCATCCTTTTAAAATTTATGATTAGATGAACTACCAGTTACTATACGCGTGTACATTAACATCACATAATTTTTTAAGCATTTTTAGCTGGGTCGGCAAATTACCGACCCAGTCATTAAGAATAACCTGAATCAAAACCCAACCTATGAAAAAAATTAAGCTCCTTAAACGCTCATTTACAGCATCCATATTAAAAGTGATTAGAGGTGATAACTTTTATTTTGCTGTAACATTTTAGACTAAGCAATTTAGTTGTGTTGACTCATTTTGCATCATTACTTAATGCTGTATTTGGAGTTTTATGGATGATAAAAAGTCCGTAATAAAAATATAGCGTTAAAACCCAACCTCATATTTGGCTTATTACTTAAAGACACCAAACCATGACAAAAAATACTCTTACTATTCTACTCATCTTTTTCTGCTATAACCTATTTGGACAGACATTTAATTCTATTTGGGATACAGAACAAACAGATACAGGCACTTCGGCTTCCAATCAAATTATTATCCCCACAAACCCTGGTTATACATACAACTATACCGTAAATTGGGGAGACGGCTTAACAGATTCAAACTTAACTGGAGATGCATCCCATACATACGCCACCCCAGGACGATACACCATACAGATAAGTGGTGATTTCCCTGCTATCTATTTTAATAATAGCGGTGATAAAAACAAAATTATAGAAATACTTGCATGGGGAGATATTCAATGGCAAACCATGGAAAATGCTTTTTATGGTTGTATAAACTTAAATTTTGATGCTATTGATAACCCTGACCTCTCACAAGTAACATCCCTTAGGTATATGTTTAGGGGGGCTAGAGCTTTCAATGGTATTATAAATAATTGGGACACCAGTAACATAACAGATATCTCAGGAATATTTTCAGGTGCTTATACCTTTAACAGACCATTAGACAATTGGAATACAAGTAATGTAACCACTATGTCTGAAACTTTCAACGGAGCTTCATCTTATAATGAACCCTTAGATAATTGGAACACAGCTTTAGTTACCGATATGTTCTCCATGTTTAGGAGTGCAAATTCCTTCAATCAAAATATAAACAATTGGGATGTTAGCCAAGTTACAAACATGGCTGGAATGTTTTCGAGTGCTAGAACTTTTAATCAGCCATTAAATGGCTGGATTGTAAGTAATGTTACAAACATGTCTGACATGTTTAATTCTGCAAGAAGTTTTGATCAAAATATAAACAACTGGGATGTTTCGTCTGTCACTACTATGCTTCGCATGTTTCAAAGAAGTTCCAGTTTTAATCAACCTCTAAATAGTTGGAATGTAAGTAATGTGACCGATATGACCAGTATGTTTGACGGTTATTATTTGACAAACACTTTCAATCAACCATTAAATAGTTGGGACGTCAGTAACGTGACCAGTATGAGCCATATGTTTAGGAACACTCGAAATTTTGATCAGCCACTAAACAACTGGAACGTAACCAATGTGACGAATATGAGGAGCATGTTTGAAGACACAGATAGCTTTAATCAAGATATAAGTATCTGGGATGTAAGTAACGTTACAAATATGAATGGTATGTTTTACCGTGCTGACGTTTTTAACCAAAATATTAGTATTTGGGATGTAAGTAATGTAACCAATATGAGCCAAATGTTCAGACGTACAAGAACGTTTAATCAACCTATTGGAAATTGGAGCGTAAGCAACGTAACAGATATGAGCCAGATGTTCCTAGGAGCAGAGGTGTTTAATCAACCTTTAAACTGGGATGTAAGTAATGTAACAAATATGTACCAGATGTTCAGACAGGCAGAAGCTTTTAACCAACCTTTAAACCATTGGAATACCAGTGCTGTAACTAACATGGCCGCTATGTTTGCCTCCACCACAGCTACTATCGCTTTCAATCAACCCCTAAATAATTGGGATACAAGCGCTGTAACTAATATGTCCCAAATGTTTATTAACACCACGGGGTTTAATCAGGACTTAAGTAGTTGGGATATTACGAGCGTTACAGATATGACCAATATGATTGCCAATTCGGGGCTCTCTCAAACCAACTATGATAATACCTTAATAGGCTGGGCTACACAAGCTGTTAGACATGATGTAAATTTAGGAGCATTCGGTCTAAACTATTGTGATGGTCGAAATGCCCGTCAAGAACTTATAGATAATTTTAATTGGACTATCACTGATGATATTATAAACTGCCCTTTTGTACTATGTACCTCGTTGGTTTCTCCTCAAAATGGAGATAACAACGTACCAGCAAATGCCAATATCATATGGCAGGCCGCACCTGGTGCAACTGGATACCGAGTAAGTGTTAGAAGAGTAAATGGGGGAACTACCCAAATTATTCGTGACAACGAGGATGTCGGGAATGTTATTGGTATTGATTTTACAACAGATTTAACTCCAGGAGATCAGGTCTTTGTTACAGTAGTACCTTATAATGCCACTGGACCTGCAACAGGTTGTACCGAAGAAAGTTTTACGGTAGTTTCGAGCTGGGTAAACGATCCCACTGCCTTTAAGCTTACCTACGACACAAGAATTAATGACCCTTTTACTTCAGCCGAAAATCAGCTGGAAATAAGAACCAGTTCTGGTTTAACATACAATTATTCTATAGATTGGGGTGATGACCAATTTAACAACAATGTTACTGGTTCCATAACTCATACCTACTTAACCCCAGGTATTTATACCATATCTATCATTGGAACTTATCCAGCACACTATTTTTATTATGGCACAGATAGCATAAAACTATTGTCAATAGATCAATGGGGCACACAACAATGGCTGTCTATGCGGAGAGCATTTTTCGATTGTGAAAATTTAGTGGATTATAATGCTACAGATATACCCGATTTATCTCAAGTAACTAATATGTCCCAAATGTTTGACGGAGCTCAGCATTTTAATGGCAATATTGATTCCTGGGATGTAAGCCATGTAACCGATATGTCCCAAATGTTTAATGGAGCCAATGATTTTAACCAGCCTTTAAGTAATTGGGATGTAAGTAGTGTCACAACTATGAATCAAATGTTTGTAGGAGCAAGGAACTTCAATCAAAATATAAATACCTGGAATGTAAGCAATGTAACAAATATGAGGTATATGTTCAGTTCCGCTCAAGTTTTTAACCAACCCTTAAATAATTGGAATACGAGTGCAGTAACCGATATGTCTGGCATGTTTAATTACGCTCGAGATTTTAACCAACCTTTAAACAATTGGAATGTGAGCAACGTTACAGATATGAGCAATATGTTTAGGAACGCCGAAAATTTTAATTACCCTATAAACAGTTGGGATACAAGAGCTGTAACTAATATGTCTGCAATGTTTCAAAATACTAGTGCGTTTAATCAACCTTTAAATGATTGGGAGGTATTATCTGTCACTTTAATGAATTCTATGTTTGAAAACGCCTCAACTTTCAATCAACCTATTGATACATGGGAAGTTACCAATGTAACAAATATGTCTTCCATGTTTAAAAATGCCATAGCTTTCAATCAACCTTTAAATATCTGGGATGTGAACTCGGTTGCGAACATGTCTTCCATGTTCGAAAGTGCTCAGGCATTTAATCAACCTCTTGATGCTTGGGATGTGAGTGCAGTTGCCAATATGTCCTCTATGTTTCAAAATGCCTTATTATTCAATCAGCCATTAAACACTTGGGACGTATCATCTGTTACCTTAATGAATTCCATGTTTGAGGATGCCGAAGTATTTAATAACCCTATCGATAATTGGGATGTCGCTTCTGTAACAACTACGGAGGCTATGTTTAAAGATGCGATAGCATTTAATCAACCATTAGGAAATTGGGACACAGGAGAGGTATTAACCATGGCAGAGATGTTTAATGGCGCTTCTGTTTTTAATCAAAATATAGATAACTGGAATGTTTCTTTTGTCACAACGATGCAGGCTATGTTTAGAAATGCTCAAGCGTTTAATCAACCGTTAAATTCTTGGAATGTGGCATCTGTAAATACCATGCGACAAATGTTCAGTGGAGCTTCTACTTTTAACCAATTGATAGATGGTTGGAATGTTAGAGGTGTTACGACCATGGAACTCATGTTCAATGATGCCACAGCGTTTAATCAAACTATTAATAACTGGAGAATTTCAGGTGTATCAAACATGGATTATATGTTTAGAAATGCTACGGCATTTAATCAATCTTTAGACCGTTGGAATATTGGTACCGTGAGTATGCGTTCTATGTTTGATAATGCAACTGCTTTAGATCAGGAATTTAGCACATGGGATGTGAGCCATGTTTCCGACATGAGAAATATGCTGGACAACACTGCACTAACAAGAGAAAATTACGACACCACATTAATAGCTTGGTCTGAACAAGCACTCACCTCTGGAATCACTTTGGGCTCTCAGGGGCTAATCTATTGCGATGCCTTAGAAGAAAGACAATCTATGATTGATACTTATGGTTGGTCTATTATTGGTGATATGCTAGATTGCCCTATTCCTAGGTGTACGCAACTTGTAGCACCATTAAATACAGCGACCGATGTTCCTGTAAATACCAACTTAAGCTGGGAACCTGCTCTTTATGCAAGGGGCTATAGACTTACGGTTCGTACCAATCCTGGAAATGTAACCATTGTTAATAATGAAATTGTTAATGATACTTCATACGAATTTGCTACCGATTTTTCTGGAGGTGAAACCGTTTTTGTAACATTAATACCATTTAATAGCGAAGGAGATGCTTCTGGTTGTATAGAAGAAAGTTTTGTGATTGTAAGTGGCACTATTCCAACTGTACCTGACTGTACTAACTTAACCACGCCAACCGATAGTGCAACTGGAATACCCGTGGATTCAGATTTAGAATGGCTACCTATAGCTAACGCCGATGGTTATCGTATTACAGCAGGTACAACTTCAGGTAATAATGATATAATAGATAATGTAGATGTCGGTAATATAACCACATACAATATTCTTACAGACTTACCAGAAAACAGAACGATATTCGTAACCATAACGCCGTATAATGCCATAGGAGATGCCACTTCATGTTCTGAAGAAAGTTTCACTACAGAAACTATTCCAAGACCACCAACATGTACAAGTTTAACAAGTCCATTAAATGGGGCTACGGATGTTCCTGTAAATGCAAATCTTAGTTGGAACTCTGTACCTAATGCTACAGGCTACTTGTTAACGGTAGGTATTACTGGAGGTGGTATAGAGGTTCTTAACAATGTTGACGTTGGTGATGTAACAACCTACAATTTACCAGACGATTTAAGAGCTAATAGGCTAATTTTTGTAACTATTATTCCTTACAATAGTGTTGGTGATGCCATAGGTTGTGTTGAAGAAAGTTTTAGAACAGGAAATGCCCCTGCAACTGTACCTGGGTGCACAACACTATCAGCTCCGCTAAACGGCGGTACCGATGTGGCCGTGGGAACGGACATCAGCTGGAACGCAGCCGCAGGTGCCACGGGATACAG
>NZ_JABBHF010000001.1:7169-681267 GCF_012910715.1 Flavivirga algicola | reverse complement strand
CATACTGCCGTGGCGTTAGTCGATACCGATGGCGATGGCCTTACCGATTGTGAGGAGACTACTGGAATCGATAACCCAGCTACACCAGAAGTACCAACGGGTACGAGTGATGAGAACGATCCATGTGATCCGATGCATACTGCTGTAGCATTAACAGATACGGATGGAGATGGTGTAACAGATTGTCATGAGTTAACACCACCAGATGGAGAAGCTCCAACGGATCCAAACGATCCATGTGATGCTATATTAGCAGATATAACATTAGTTCAAACTGGTGCTTATCTGATAGCAGATTGTGATGGAGATGGTGTAATCAATGGAGATGAGTTAAGTCCTCCAGATGGGGAAACGCCTACTGATCCAAATGATCCATGTTCATTTGTGTTAGCAGACATTTTATCACCAAGTATGGCATGGAATGCTGCAGATTGTGATGGAGATGGAGTAACCAATGGAAACGAGATAAGTCCTCCAGATGGAGAAACTCCAACAGATCCATTATACCCTTGTTCATATAGGCCAACAGATATTAGCTTAACAGTTACTACAACAGTGAGTTGTATTGGAGAACTAGAGGTGACAAAAATAGCTGATGTGTCTAATAGAGGGCTAGGAGGTACCATTACCTATACTATTTTAGTAGAGAATACAGGGAATGTAACGCTAACGAATGTAGGGTTGGTAGATACATTCACAGATGCAAATGGCAATCCATTAACCTTAACGGAAGAACCTGTTTTTGATGATGCCGATTTAGGTAGTCTTGAAGGTACTTTATTATCAGGAGAAATAGCAACGTATACGGCTACTTTTGATATAACGGAGCAAGCTATAAATGCGGGAGGCGTTGTAAATAGTATTGTAGGATCGGGAACGACACCTGGTTTTGAAACTATAACAGATATGAGTGATGATGGTGATGACGTAGACGGAAATACCGAAGATGATCCAACGGAAACAGAATTAGGATGTTTAATAGTTCTTAATGAGTTCTCTCCAAATGGAGATGGCGTTAATGATTATTTAGTGATTAATTGTATAGAAAACTATCCAAATAATCGATTAGAGATCTATAACCGTTGGGGTAATATAGTCTATAAGAAGCAGGGCTATGATAATGAATTTGATGGCATATCAAACGGAAGATCTACCATAAATGGTACGGAGAAGTTACCAGTAGGGACGTATTATTATGTATTAGACTTAGGAGACGGTTCTAAGCCAAAAGTAGGTTGGTTATACATTAATAGATAAGATAGTAAACAAACAACTAAAGAAATTAAAAATGATAAAGCAATCATCATTGACAAAAAGTTTAATTTTAGTAGTGTTTACTGCACTATTATCTCTAGAATTAAATGCACAACAAGATCCACAATACACACAGTATATGTATAATACAATGAGTGTAAACTCAGCTTATGCGGGTCAACGAGAGGTATTGAGTATAACAGGTCTATACCGTACTCAATGGGTTGGAATTGAAGGGGCACCAAAAACAATAACTTTTGGTGCACACGCACCATTAAGAAATAAACGTCTAGGACTAGGCTTAAATCTTGTAAGCGATCAATTGGGACCAGCAAGTGAAACATATGTAGATGTTAATTTTTCGTATACCATTCCTATAAATGAGATTACGGATACAGAACTTTCATTCGGACTTAAAGGAGGTTTTCACTTATTGGATACCGATTGGAGTAAAGGTATTTTTCAATATCCAGACAGATTATTTAATGACAACCTTAATCTATTTTCACCTACTGTAGGTGCAGGTGTGTATTTGCATTCGGAAAAATGGTATGTAGGACTTTCTGTTCCAAACTTTTTTAGAACAGAGCACTATGATGGTATTCAGGAATCTGTAGCTACTGAACGTTTACACTATTTTTTAATAGGAGGTTATGTTTTCGATGTAAATGAAAATACAAAGCTAAAGCCAGCTGTTTTAGTAAAAGGTGTATCGGGAGCCCCATTAATAGCAGACCTTTCTTTAAATGCCTTATTCAATGATAAGTTCACATTAGGATTAGGTTATAGGTGGGATGATGCAGTTAGTGGTTTGGCAGGATTTCAAGTAAGTGACGGTTTATTTATTGGATATGCTTATGATTTAACAACCACAGGCTTGAGTAATTACAATAGTGGTTCGCATGAAATTATGTTAAGATTTGAATTGCAACAATTGGGAAGAATTATATCGCCAAGATTCTTTTAAAAAGACGTAGGACATGAAAAAAAGATTATTTATACTACCGTTATTCGCTTTAATATGTGTTAATGTATCCTTTTCTCAAAAAGGTATAGCAAAAAGTGTCAAAAAGGAATACGATAATTTGTCGTATATAAAAACAACAGAGAAACTTTTAAAAGCTGCAAATGAAGGTAATAAGTCGTCAGACTTATTACAAAGTTTGGCAAATTCATTTTATTTTAATGGTAAGATGGAAGAAGCTTCAAAATGGTATGGTGAATTAATGGATTTGGATGTTGAAAATTTAGATCCAGAAAATTATTTTAGATATTCACAAGCATTAAAAGGAATAGGAGATTACGCTAAAGCAGATAAGGTGCTGCGTGAATTTAGAACTTTAAAACCAGACGATTCTAGGAGTAAATTGTTTAATGCCGATTATTTAAAGATTATCGAGAAGCGATCTGATGATTTTGAAATGAAAAATTTAGAAATTAATACGCCTTTATCAGATTTTGGAACTTCAGTTTATCAAAATAATTTAGTTTTTGCCTCTTCAAGAAGTAAAAGTAAAAAACTTTACAATTGGAATGAACAACCCTTTCTAGATATTTTTCAGTTAAATTCGGATGGTACAATTTCAGAAATCAAAGGCGATATAAATACAAAATATCATGAATCGTCCACTGCGTTTACCAAAGATGGAAAAACCGTTTACTTTACAAGAAATAATTACTACAAAGGAAAATTTAAAAAGAACACCAATAACATTCACGGTTTAAAAATTTATAAAGGAACATTAATTGAAGGAGAATGGACCCATATTGAATCTTTATCCTTTAATAGTGACGAATATAATGTAGCCCATCCAACATTAAGTGTAGATGAAACGAAATTATACTTTGCCTCAGATATGGATGGTACATTGGGAGGATCGGATATTTTTGTTGTAGATATTAATAAAGATGGTACCTATGGAGAGCCAATAAATTTAGGGCCAAAAATTAATACAGAAGGCAGGGAAAATTTCCCTTATGTAAGCGATAACGGTACCTTGTATTTCTCATCAGATGGTCATCCTGGATTAGGAGGGCTAGATGTATTTGCTTTCAAGAATATTGATGAGATAGCCAGCTCATCTAATAAAACTCACAATATAGGGCGGCCTATAAATAGTCCTAAAGATGATTTTGAATATATTATAAACGAAGAAACGCTTGAAGGTTATCTTTCTTCAAATAGAGAAAATGGAAAAGGGGATGACGACATTTACAGCTTTAAGAGAAACCCTTATTTGCAACTAATAACAGGTATCGTAATAGATAAAAATACCAATCAGGTCATAGCAGGAGCAGATGTTGTCATTGTTAATAGTGCAAATGAAGTTGTTGAAACCTTAAAATCTGATGCAAAGGGTGAATTTAACCTTAAATTACCGAATAATAAAAGTCAATTCAAGTCTGAAGTGGTAAAAGAAGATTATAAAAAAGATATTCAAAACTTTATTATAGACCCAAAAACAGATGAAGAGATAAAATTAAAATTAAGCTTAGAGCCTAAACCAAACGAGGTTGATTTATTTAATCTTCTTAATTTAAAGCCTATTTATTTCGATTATGATAAATCGTATATAAGACCCGATGCAGAAATAGAACTAGCTAAGATTATAAATTATATGAAAGAGTTCCCTGAAGTAAAAGTAGATATAAGATCGCATACAGATTCAAGAGGAACAAAATCTTATAACCTTGTCTTATCGCATAAGCGAAATAAGGCGACCCGAGAATACCTTGTTAAGGTAGGAGGTATCGATGAAAGTAGATTAACAGGTAAAGGCTATGGGAAAACAGTACTTATTAATAAATGTTCTAAGGGCATTAGATGTAGTGAAGAAGAGCATCAAGCAAATAGAAGAAGTGAATTTATATTGGTTGTAAACTAAATTAAACGACATCTTATAAAAAGAAAGGCATTCATAAACATATGGATGCTTTTTCTATTTTATAAACAAGTTTTAATTTTAAATATTTAACTAGAATATGTTTTTTTAATATTTACTTGGTATTTTTGTAATGCTATGGAAGAAGAAAAAGTGATTCTTGTTAATGAAAATGATGAGCAGATTGGATTAATGCCAAAAATGGAAGCCCATCAAAAAGCCTTGCTGCACCGTGCATTTTCTGTTTTTATTTTTAATGATAAAAATGAACTCATGCTTCAGCAACGGGCTTTAAATAAATACCATTCTCCTGGACTTTGGACGAATACGTGTTGCAGTCATCAACGTGATGGAGAAACTAATATTGAAGCAGGGAAAAGGCGTTTGGAAGAAGAAATGGGATTTGTAGTAGACTTGCAGGAATCCATTTCGTTTATCTATAAGGCACCATTTGATAATGGATTGACTGAACATGAGTACGATCATGTTTTATTAGGTAAATATAATGACGCGCCAACTATTAACCCAGACGAAGTGGTTAATTGGAAATGGATGCCTTTAGAAGAAGTCAAGGCAGATATTTTATCGCAACCTGAGTTATATACAGAATGGTTTAAGGTGATTTTTGATAGATTCTACGGATATATAAATATTTCTAAATGAGAGCAACGGTTAGTAGAAAGGCACATTTTAACGCAGCCCATCGTTTATATAGAAAAGATTGGAGTTTTAAAAAGAACGATGCGGTTTTCGGAAAGTGTAATAACCCAAACTTTCATGGCCATAATTATGAACTTATTGTTAGTATTACTGGAGAGATCGATCAAGAAACAGGTTATGTTATTGATATGAAAATCTTAAAAGATATTATTAAAGCTGAAGTTGAAGATGCCTTTGATCATAAAAATTTAAATGTTGAAGTACCAGAGTTTAAAGATTTAAATCCAACGGCCGAAAATATAGCGGTCGTAATCTATAATAAGATAAAGTTAAAATTGGTCTCACATTTAGAATTGGAAGTGACCCTGTTTGAAACCCCTCGTAATTTTGTAACCTATTCGGGAAAATAAATGAACAATACATTATACCCACTTAAATTTAGCCCTATTTTAAAAGATAAAATTTGGGGAGGACAAAAATTAAAGACTATTCTCAATAAAAAAAGCGATTTACCAAATATTGGAGAAAGCTGGGAGATTAGTGATGTAGAAGGTGATACATCTATTGTACTGAACGGCTCTTTAAAAGGACATTCGTTAAAAGAGCTTCTGGAAACTTTTAAAGGGCATTTAATTGGAGACAAAAATTATAAGATATTTGGAAATAAATTCCCCTTACTTATTAAATTTATTGATGCTCGGGAAGATTTGTCAATTCAGTTGCATCCTAATGATGAACTAGCTGCTAAAAGACATAATTCTTTTGGGAAAACAGAAATGTGGTATACGTTGCAGGCAGATAAAGGATCCAATTTAATAGTTGGTTTTAACCAAGAGATGACCCCAGAAAAATATTTAAGCCATTTAGAAGATAAAACGCTTACTAAGATTTTAAATTTTGATAAAGTTAAAGTTGGCGATACATATTTTATTGAAGTAGGTCGTATTCATGCTATAGGAGCAGGGGTTATGGTAGCCGAAATACAGCAGACAAGTGACATTACTTATCGTGTTTACGATTGGGATCGTGTGGATGATCAAGGTAACGAAAGAGATTTGCATAATGATTTAGCAATTGATGCATTCGATTTTAACATGCCAGATAATTTTAGAGTATCTTATTCTAAAACAGAAAATCAGTCTAATAAAATGGTGAGTTGTCCCTATTTTACAACAAGTTATTTAAAAGTTACGAAAACGCTTAAAAAGAAAAATGAACACGATTCATTTTTAATATATATGTGTGTAGAAGGTGCTGCAGAAATTTTAGTCAATGGTGTTTCCGAACCTATAAAAAAAGGAGAAACCATATTACTTCCTGCAGCCATTAAAGACTTTGAAATAGCTTCTAAAAATGCTACACTATTGGAAGTTTATGTTTAATTTTGCAATCAAATAAAAAATACAGATTATGGCAAATGTTAGAGATTTAAAAAAAGACATTAACTATGTTTTAGGAGATATTATTGAAGCGGTTTACGTATGGGAATATGAAAACACAGACAAAGATACAAAGAAGAGCGAGGCAATTATTGATGAAGCAATTGCTGTTTTCGATGCGTTAATTGCCAAGGTAAATGCCAAGAATGTTGAAAATGCCAAAGCGCATTTTAAAGCAATTAATGTTGAGCTAGAAGCCAAGGGTAAAGCCCTAATTGAAAAAATCAATAAATTGGGATAAATTTTTTAACGGACTACTTGTAAATATTAATTTAGATATTATATTTGCAACCGTTAAATAAGCCGATGTAGCTCAGCTGGCTAGAGCAGCTGATTTGTAATCAGCAGGTCGTGGGTTCGAGTCCCTCCATCGGCTCTTGAAATTTTGAAAAACATATCAGGTAATTGACCTATGTTTTATGGTTAAAACAGAAGTTAGTTGGGACGAGAAGTTTGTCCTGATCGTAGTCGAAGGGAGTTCTTCCATCGGCTCTTTATAAAAACAAAAAAGACCTTTCATTTAAAAGGTCTTTTTTGTTGGGGTGAATTAAAAAAATGTTATTTCTCCGAAGCTTTTATTTTATCAATAAACAATTGTAATTCTTTACCATATTTAGAGTTTTTAACTTTTGGCGTTAAACTATTATTAATGGTATCTAGAAAATTGATTCTAGCATTGTAAATTTCAGAAAGAGCAAGGTAAGGGGCTACCTCACTATCCTTATTATTCAATGCAAAATTTACGGTGTATAAGTATCTTCTTTTTAATGAATTTTCTGATTCCTTATCTAATTCCTTGATTTTCGCTGTATCATTGCTTTTATGAGCTTCAAAACGTTCCTTAATTAAGTCTAAGTTTCTATGATTCATTCTAGACATAATAGCTTTATATTCTTCTAGTGTTTTCTGTTGTTCAGAACCATTAATTTTTGCATCAAAAACAAAGTTTTTTAATGTTGTATTAATTTCTGTGATGCCTTTATCTGCAAAAAAAGCGATTCGATCTTCTTCAGAGCTATTCTTATCTAAATCCAAAAAGAATATTTCTGGAGATTCTAAATCAGATTGTAATTCGAATTGAGAATTACCATTTATAACTAAAGAATCTACCGTTACTAAAGTAGAATCACTAATTCTTTTAAGATAGATAGTTCCTTTTTTTAAATCTTTAATATGTCCTTTTACTATTAAATCGTGCTGTTTTTCACTACAAGAGATTATTAAAAAAGCTAAAAGTAAAAATGTAATGTTTTTCATGAATAGGGTCGTTTTTATATAATGGCAAATATCTTATAATTATATATTAAATGCTAGCTGCTAATAATTATTTTATGAGGTTGTATTTTTTTGCGTTTTATATGCAATAAATCAAAAAATAAATATAGAATTATATAGTTTGGCACGGATGTTGATGCATAAAAAGTAATTATATTTAATTAAATAAGTTTATTGAGTGGTTACTTTAAACTTAAAATGTAATTCATATTTTTGGTTAGTTAGTTAGTAAAAAAGCATCCTTATATAAGGATGCTTTTTTTATTTTACGAAAAGTTAGGTGGTACTGATTGTAAGCTTAACTAATTCCGCTTTTTCAGCAGAATCTTATTTTATGTTTCTTGGATTTGTCTCAAAGGTATTATTCATAAATAAGCTAGCCACTAAAAAAGAAGTGGTAAATAAATTATCATTAGCTTTAATATCGGCTAATTTCTTTTAAAAAGGTAGCATATTCTTTGGTCATAGACGTTCCTTTTCCAATTAAGCCATAATTTTTGCGTATTATTTGTTTGGTCTCTTTATCAAACCATGCCCGCCGTTTGATATGCAAATACACTATTTTGCCCCGAATAGGAAAATCTTGAATGGTAACTTCTTTAATAAACCCAAGAGAAATTAATTTTTGGGAGTCTTTTTCTTTATGAACGATATTGCGTTCTTCAAAATAAAGGTGCAGAACTTCGTTTTTCTTTGTCTTTTTCACTAAATCAAAATACTCTACTAACATAGAAGGAAGTGTAAGTTTTAACAAGTTTAAATAATTGTTCAAAGCTCTTTTTTGTAAAAATCTAAAACTTATTTCACTTTACATATAACTTTATGAAGTGATCCAATATTTGATATTTAAATGTGTATTTCATCGATATTTAAAGTATTTTTACCTGCAAATGTTAAAATTTTATGCTTTTCGTCGATTTTATATGTTTTTTATCGTCTTAAACCATTTATAGTTTTATTTTTGAAGTGTACTAAATAACACACTTTTTAGTTCAATGGATTAATTAATTAATATTTGCATTATGTTGTTGATATAGAGACCCTAAATCTAGCTTCATAATAAAAAAAGCAAATTGAAAGAAAGCCGAGTTTGAGGGAACTCGGTTTTTTTGTGTTCAATTTTTAATACATTGATAATTTATCTACATTAGCTTACAACTTAAATTATGAGAAAATTAGTTACGCTTATAATCATGTTTTATTGTGCATTCTCCTTTGGGCAACTGGAAAAAGGGTTTGTATATGTTCATGATATTATTCCAGATTTGGATGTAGAACTGAGATATTATTCTTCAAATAATTTTGTAGGAACTCCTATTGATGGGTATCAAGCAAATAAGCTTATATTAACAAAAGAAGCTGCAAACAAATTGAAGTTGGTTCATGAAGAATTGCAAGAGCATAATTTGTGCTTGAGGATATATGATGGTTACAGGCCGCAACAGTCAGTAAACCATTTTATTCGTTGGGCTAAAGACTTAAATGATACAATAAATAAACACATATTTTATCCAGAGATAAAAAAGAGGTATTTGTTTAAAGAACAGTATATTGCTTCAAGATCTGGCCATAGCAGAGGGAGTACGGTAGATTTAACTATAATTGATGGTAATACAGGTGAAGTACTGGACATGGGTAGTCCTTTTGACTTTTTTGGTCAAGAATCCTGGGTGAATTATGAAGGAATTACCGAGAAGCAAAAAGCCAATAGGCAGTTGTTACAGACTATTATGTTAAAGCATGGTTTTAGGAATTACCCAAAGGAGTGGTGGCATTTTACATTACGGGGAGAACCATTTCGTAATACTTATTTTGATTTTCCTGTTAAATAAAAACCTGCCTTTAAAAAAGCAGGTCTTATTTTTTTATTTATAAATAACGATACTATTCCTTGTCTAGATTTTTAGTCATATTAAAACCTACAAATAAACCGATACCAGCCATTAAGAAAATGCTACCTACATATAAAGGGCCTTCTTCAATGGTTGTGTAATTTTCCAAAATAGACCCTATAAAGGTTCCTAAGCCTATCCCCATTAATAATAAGGATACATTTAATATGAGTACTTTCCAAATAGGGGCAGTATGATTATTTCGTCCCCTAACAAAAATTGAGGCGTCTGCTCCCTTTTCTATAAGTGCTAAACGCTCCTTGTTGCGTGTTGAAAAGTATAAATAAAATACTCCGAAGACAGCTCCGAATATTATTGGTACTATGATTAATTCTGATCCCATAATTGTTTGTTTTTAATTGATTAATTTTAAACTGTTCATAGCTTATGACGACACGTTCTTAATTTTGGTTACACTTTTTTAAAAAAATATTTTTTTGCAAAGTGTAACCTCGATGAATATATAGTCGTCTTACCTTAAAAATGACCACCAACGACCAACATTATATCGATCTAATTATAAATGGAGACACGAATGCCTTTGAAGTATTGGTGGAGCGCTACAAGGATTTGGTATTCACTTTAACAATGCGTATGCTTAAAAATAGGGAAGAGGCTGAGGAAGTAGCACAAGACACCTTTATAAAAGCTTATAAATCGTTAAATAGATTTAAAGGGGATTCTAAATTTTCAACCTGGATTTATAAAATTGCTTACAATACGAGCTTAGATAGGTTAAAAAAGAATAAAAAACATTTTAATGATGTAGCTATTGACGAATTTACAGAGCATCAGGTAAAGACCATTGATAATGCTTTATATAATTTAGAGCTTAAAGAACGGGAACAGTCTATTCAAGATTGTATAGCTTTATTACCGAGTGATGATGGTTTTTTGTTAACTTTATATTATTTTGAAGAGCAATCCCTGGAAGAAATTTCCAAAACAATGGGACTAACGCCTAACAATGTAAAAGTGAAGTTGTTTAGAAGTAGAAAAAAGTTGGCAACTATTTTAAAAGCGCGATTAGAACCAGAAATAATTGAACATTATGAACGAGAACGCAGATAAATATTTAGATGATTTAACTAAAAGAGTAATTAAAGAAACTTCATTAGAGAGTCCATCTTTTAATTTCACAGCTTCTGTGATGTCTCAAGTTACAGAATTGAATGATCATAGTGTTACAGCCTATAAGCCCTTAATTTCTAAAAAGGGATGGATAATTATTTCAATAATTTTTTTAGGTCTAGTTGCATATATGCTTTTTGGAATTCAAAAAGAGCAAACAAATTGGTTTGATGCTTTAGATTTAAGTATACTGTACAATAATAAGATAACAGGTTTGTTTTCAGGGTTTTCAATACCAAAAACACTGACTTATGCTATAGCCCTTTTTGGATTCATGTTTTGTATTCAGGTGCCAATATTAAAGAATCACTTTAATAGAAGATTACAGGGTTAAACCCTTGTAAAATTGGTGATTATATTGCTGTGTTCAGGAAATCTTGAAATTAGCATATCTCTTTTAGGGAGTTCAAAGTCATTAAAATCGAAACCAGGTGATACGGTGCAACCTACTAAAGCGTAAGCACCTTTCCCAATAACTTCTGCAGCAAACCAATCTTTGGCTTTCACTACAAACTGAGGGGTCTGTCCAGATTCTATTTCATTTCCTATAATCGCAAAAGAATAAGTGCCATCATTAGAAATTATATGAATTTTTATAGGTGCTCCCTTATAAAAATGCCAAATTTCATCCTGTTTAATTCTATGGAATGCAGAAAACGATTCAGAAGTTAAAAGGAAATAAATAGAGGTTGCATAGTTTCGCTGTCCAGAAAAATCCTCCCCAAGATTTTCTTCGTTAATAGTTCCACCACTTCTATAAACTTCTTTAAAGTAGCCGCCTTCTGGATGTGGTAGTAGTTCTAACTGATCAACAATTTTTTTTATGTCATTCATATATAAAATGTTTTAGTACCAACGTTTCTTCTTCTTTTTAGAAGCAGCACTTTTACGTCCCTTTTTATGCTTACTGCCTGTTTTTTTTGATTTATGAACGATTGGTTTTTCCTTCGGATCCAAAGGATATGGATGGTTTTCAATAACGTCTATTTGAATCTGGATAAGCTGTTGTATAGCTTTTACATAATTCTTTTCATCTGCCGAGCAAAATGAGTAAGAGGCGCCTGTATTTCCGGCTCTGGCCGTACGTCCTATTCTGTGCACATAAGTTTCCGGAACATTTGGTAAATCGAAATTTATAACAGCATCTAAATTATTGATATCAATACCACGAGCCGCAACATCGGTTGCAATAAGAATATTAACGTGGTTAGATTTGAAATTCTTTAAAGCCTCTTGCCTTAAATTTTGATTTTTGTCACCATGAATACTATCCACCTTATAACCATTTTTTAACAGGGTCTGCTCTAATTTTTGAACGCCGAATTTTGTACGCCTAAAAATAAGGATGCTTCCTTTTATAGTATTTCTTAATAAATGCAAACACAATTCAATTTTATTGCGTTTTGGCACATAATAAAGTGCTTGATTTATATTTTTTGATGTAGATGAGTTGGGGGCGACTTCAACACGTTCTGGCTCTTTTAAAATGGTATTTGCTAACTGTTCTACTTTGTATGGTATGGTAGCCGAGAATAACAAGATTTGTTTTTCCTTGGTACAAAGACGTTCTATCTTTTTTACGTCATCAACAAAGCCCATATCCAACATTAAATCAGCTTCATCTAATACCAGTGTTTCTACATAATCGAGGTTGGCTATGTCTTGTTTGTGTAAGTCGAGTAAACGACCAGGCGTGGCGATTAGTATATCGATGCCTTTTTTTAGAATATCTATTTGAGGCTCTATAGAAGTGCCACCATAAATCACGGTACTTCTTAAGTTTGTGTACGTACTATAGTTTTTAAAATTTTCTCCAATCTGTATGGCTAATTCACGAGTCGGGCTTACAATCAAGGCGCGAATTTTTTTTCCCTTTTTGGGTGCATCTTGTTTATCGAATAGTAACTGTAAAATAGGTAATGCAAAAGAAGCCGTTTTTCCTGTACCGGTTTGGGCAGAAACAATAATATCTTTTTTATTTAAAACTAAAGGAATGGTTTTTTCTTGAACTAAAGTAGGGGTGTCATAACCCGTTTCTGCTATAGCCCTTAAAATAGGCCTGTTTAACTGTAAGTCTTTAAATGACATATTTAAATTTTATGTCACAAAGATACACCAAAATTAGCACAGCTATTTTAAGAGTTTTTTTATTTTTTCGCGCTTTCTTATTGGTAGGGCATCGTTTTCTACAGCCAGTCTTATTAAGTTTTCATTTTTATTTTTTGAAAATAACAAATCAAAAAACTGCCATGTGGTCAAGCTATTATTTGCATGTTCGACTAGTTTAAAAGTATCTCCGTTTTTTACATAACCTTCTTTTAAAACCCGTACATAAGTTCCTGGGAAACCATGCTCTATAAATTCCTTTAAGGCATTTTGGGTTCCAAATTTAATACCGAATTTAAAACAAGGCTCACGGGGTTGTGTAACTTGTACGATAGCTTCGCCAATCTCGTAGAGGTCACCAATATGGATGTCTTTTTCGTTTAAACTGGAAACGGTTAGGTTTTCACCAAACATACCATAATCCCAATCTAAATTTGGGTAACGCTCTTTCCAATAAGCGTAATGCACTTCAGAAAATAGATAACACGCTTTAAATTCGCCACCATGCACTTTTCTGTCTGAGACCTCATCATCTTTCACACCCTCTTTTCCTAAATAAATAGGAGTGTTTGTTGGCTTTTTGTAGATACCAGTAGTAAGCTCTTTTCCGTTCCAGATAATAGAAATAGGGTTGGAAATGTTGGTGGAGATAATTTTCATAAGTATTGTTTTGTGGCAAATGAGATCATTTATATAGATTCCGATTTTTATATTTAAAATTTACCGTGGCAAAAATAGTATAAAACAAGTTAAAATTAAGAGTTTGTTTTTATGGACAGCCTTGAAAACACCTAGGGCAATTATCAAGTTTTTATAAAGTATAATACTGGTTAACCATTTATTTTTCACGGTACGGGCAGGACTGAAAGTAAGTCAGAAGATTAAATTTTCGATCTTCAAATTTTTCCTGTAAAATTTTAAAATGTTGAATTCTATCAACTCTAAAAGAACGATATTCTTGTCGTAAATGACACCAGGCAATTAATATCCATTTGTGCTGTGTAGAATACATGGCACAAGGCTCTATTTTTCTAAAGGAAACATTGGTGTCGTTTGCTTTGCAGTAATTAATTTCTATAAAATTGAAATTAGTAATGGCCAATTGTATTTCAGAAAGAGCATTGCTAGATATATTTTCGTAAGTGGGATTGAAAATGTGAATCTTGCTTTGTAAGAGTTCACTTTTTTCCTGAATAGAAGTTCTAAAAACCGATTTAATTTTGGTTAGTGCTTCATTAAAATCTTTAATAAAAGAAGCATCCTTTGACTGGTTTATTAAATGCTCGGCCGTTATCAAGGCATTGGCCTGTTTTTCGGTAAACTGCACTGGGGCCACAGAATATCCTTCCATTAAAGAATAGCCCCTACCTTCAATGGTGGTAACGGGCACACCAGCTTCTTCAAGTTTTCGTATGTCCCTGTAAACCGTTCTTATGCTAACATCAAACTTTTTGGCAAGCTCACTGGCTGTTAAAAGACGTTTCGATTTTAACAGTGTTAGAATTGATATGAGTCTTGATAATTGAGACATAAAAGCAAAGATAGCGAACCGTATAACAATTCGCTACCTTGTCGTTTTTTGATTGCCAATTCCTATTACATTACATAAATGAATGTAATGCTATACGATTACCTTCTGTATCTATAAATTGTGCCATGAAACCGTTTTCTCCAATATCGGTTTTTGGCATAATTATTTTACCTCCAGCAGATTCTACTTTACTTAATGGCAAGCTTAAATCTTCACCGCCATTTAAATAAACCGTAGGGCCATCGGTTGTTGGTGCTTGCCCTTCTGCTTGAATGAGGCCACCGCCTACACCGTTATTATCATTATCATATGGAAACACACCATATTTTACGTTTTGTTCTGGCATGTGATGATCTTTGATTTCCAGGTTGGTTACAGTAGTATAAAACTTTTTGGCTCTTTCATAATCTTTTACAGGAATTTCAAACCAGCTAATTGCATTTTTCATTTTTTAAATTGATTTTAATTATTAAACTTACATACAAAGTTATTTGGAATTGTGTCGTATTGTGTCAGGGGCTGTTTTTTGTTGAAGAATTTTTTAAATGTTAGGCTTTTTCTGGTTTGCGCGTTGCTTTTTTTCGCTTTCGAGACCTCACCCGTTTCTGTTTGAGTTTTTAATTCGTTGATTTTTATGTTTTTAGCACATATTTCTTTTAAAACATAAACATACCCAACCACGTTTTCGGGTATGGCATGGCGTTTTAATATGCACGGGGGAATACCCCAAGTATACAGGAGGGCGATCAGTTCTATGGATTTTATTTTCATGCTCTTGCAAAAAACATTTTTTGGAATATTGGTTTGTCCGAGACTTTTTATTTTTTGTTTGATAGTTTTTTGTTTTGTTGAAGCAAATATTTTATAATGGTATTTACTGTGGATAATTCCTTGATTTTGGAAAGTTAACATGCGATTTTGTACTTTTATAACGTGAACATAACTTGGACGGTCGTTCAATTAAAATAAACCATGACAAGAACAACAGACCAAATTATAAGCATAAGGGTGCCCCTCTCTTTGATTATTTTTGGGCTTATCGTTTGCGGATGTAGTAAAAATACGAATACGATTGACAACCCAGACGAAGACTCCAACAATGAGGGTGGCAAATTCGAGGTTTCATACAAACTGGAAAATTTTGAGGCGACCAATACTGTGGTACGCCCATCACACGACCCTAGTAAATATACCCATTGGGAATGGGGCTTTGACAGCTCGGATAAATCGGGTAACAAACGTCTGGGTACTGCTGTTTACTCCAATGCAATGGCATTTACTGGCAATCAAAGTTTGGCCATGACTATTGATGGCCTAGACCCCAATGTACCTGATGATAACAACCAATCTGTTAGAAATATATTCGTGCAATATTATCCTTATGACGACGATAACTACGAGTATCGTTATATTAGGGAACAAGAGGTATGGAAAGGTCACAGCGGATACCAGCTTAATACCTATAACCGCATGCGCATGTGGGTAAAGGTTCCTAAAGAGGCCATCGATATGAATCCCAAGGACGATTCCTTTCAAGTGGGTACCTATACACGTCTTACCACGGCAGACCGAAACAGTTCTGAGTCTGGAGGTAACGGCGGACATTTCTACCATTATTTCAATTTGCCTTACATGGGCAATGATGTGTGGCACCAGGTTATTGTCGATTTTCACCCGCATACCGAGCGTGGTGTAAGCGGATCGATTGATATTGGTGTACAGGATAACCCAGAAAGCGGCTATAACTATTTCGATTTAATGACCCGCTACTACCTTAAATCCCTTAATAAATCGACCAGTTACCCAAGTACCTGGTATGTAGACGATATCGAGCTGTATTTTGACCCGAATGACGAAAACATCGAGCAGGTATACGCCCTAAGTAGAGCTTATAACCGTGAAAATAATAGGGTACAGTTGGGCTGGTCGCGACATAAGCAGGAAGGCGAACTAAGCCATGAGGTACGTTATGCTTTTGAGGATATTCATGTATTGGGCTGGTCTCATGCTAAATTGGCTCCCAATGGTGTGGTAACTCCACCAAGTAAGGGGTCGTATAATGGTATGCGTTATACCTCACAGGATATTGATTTTGAAGGGGCAGACTTTATTTATATAGCCATTAAGCCTAGTAATTCGGATAGGTTTCGCCAAATTAAGATTATAAAATGATGGTGTTTTGCTCTCCTAAATTCTAGCTATGCTATTGGTTTTAACGCATAGCTCTATGTTTATAACAATGGTGTTTGCGGCCATAAGTTCCCTGTTGTTGAAGTACGGGGAAGGGAACAAAGCAAAGAATGTATCGAACTCCTTTTGGTATAAAAGATGCGTACCTGTGTTGTAGCTTTGGTCTGCATATATAATGCCCAAAACTTTTAGGCCTGTCTTGCAATGTTTTTTAACGTCGCTTTTTAAATGAGATTTTTCTATTAGTATCATTAATGTGGCTATAATGCCGTAAAGTGGCAGTATAAAACTGTCTGGTACGATGTCTGTTTCCCTTCGCTACCGCTAAACTGTGTTTAGTGGCGGCAAACCAACTAGGTTAACCTATAACGCAGTATTGTTTATTCCCAAATCAACCCATAAAACCAACTGAATCTATTTCCAAAACCGTATTATCTTCTTGAAAATTCCTTGCGCTTGAATATTTCCAATCTACAGCGTTAGTTACATATCCACTTACTACTGGGTTATTATGTATATAATCTATTTTTTGCTTAATAGCTTTTTCACTCCATAATTCTATAGGTTTATTATGGTGCTGCCAAAACTGATATTTACTTTTTGTTGCATTCTTTTTCCCTGCTCTTTCAAATAACCATAACAATAATTCTTTGCGGCTTTCCTGTGGATTATTTTCTATAGTTTTTATTAATTCCCTTGCTGTATGCTTTTTGAAATCCCTCAGCAGTCCCGATGGATCTTCATTTGAAGACCTAAATATCAAATGTACGTGACTTGTCATGAAACAATAAGCGTACAACTCCATGCCCTTCTCTTTTCTACAGTAATCTACGCTTTTCGCTAATACATTAAAATAAATTTGTCTGGTAAATACATCTATCCAATTTACTGTGGCAAAACTTACAAAGTATAAACTCGATTTGTTGTGGAACTTATAATTTCTACTCATAGTTCTAAAATACAAAAAGCCCTTATGCTTATATAAGATTTATCTTAAAATATTTTATTGTTTTTTGCTCACTGCTACCGCCACTAAACACAGTTTAGCGGGAGCGAGGGAATGCGGGAGCGGGGAATTAGTTTTTCTTTTTGTTATTTCCAAGTTTAATAATAACACTCCAAAAAATAGTATGAATCAAAAAATTCAGAACATAGTTCCAAATTGGGGTTTCCAAAATCAAAGGTATTTGATAAGAAACCCAAGTTGTTATTACTCCGATTATCCCAATCATAATTATAGATGCAAACCATCCAACAATAGCATTGGCTTTCCGTCCATCTTTGCTATAAAGAGGAAGGAAAATTAAAAAGGGTAACATAATAGTAAACAAAAAATTAGAAGAAAATGCCATCCAAAAAATTGAACGTATGGGTTTATTTGTATTAGTTATCGGATAATTATTTTTCGGATCGTTTTGGTCGATAGTTTCAGGTATTTCATATTTTATAGAGTCCTTTAAAAATAATCGATATAATTCGTCCGAATAATGTTTTTTAGAAAATACTTTTCGCTCCATTTTAGTTAGTTCGACAAGTATTATGGAATCGGATTCATATTTTTTCTTGAGATTGCCAATTTTCTCAAGTTGTCCAATTTTATTGTTCAGATGGTAATTATAACTAAATCCTAAATAATAGTCAGAAGCAAAAAGTAAAGCAATTACAGAAATGAAAAGAGCTGTTTTAAACCCCCAAGATGTGGTTTTGTCCTTTATAAGGTCAATAAAATGTTTAAAAATATCTCCCAATTTCGTTTTTGTTCAAATTAATACCAACAATCTAAATATACTCAATTTGGTATATTTCTTTTTTACCTATAAATCTAGCAAACTTTTAATAGACGATGCCACTAAACACAGTTTAGCGGGAGCGAGGGGTTTTCTATTGTTTTTACATTGTTGCAGTGATCTTTATTTCGTCTCTTATTCATTTTCTTCTTCACCTTCATTATCTTGATTAAAAATTTCCGAAATCTTATTTAGCATATCTTTTAAATTTTTTTGTTCGTCATCTGACAGATTCCCAAAATCCGTATCGTCAATTACATTATTGTCTATCAACTGTTTTATCATTTCGGTATAAGTAAATTCAATAGGTACTGTGCCTTGCTGAATTTTTACAATAATATTGTTGTTCCCTTCTTTATTAAATAGTAATTTCATATTATTCAGTAAATTTTTTGAGATTATATTTCTTCACCCTTTTTTTTATTGAAGATTTTCCACCGTCTGTTATTGAAGCAATTAAGTCAACAACACTCGTTCCATCTATTTTTCCCTCTAAAGGACTAGACTTGATTGTAAGTTTATTGTTTTCATTTTTACACAAAATGATATTTTGAGCATCTGCGAGCATTGGAATAGTCGCATTATGAGAGACTAAAATTATTTGTTTTTTGCTTTTTATTTTCTTTACTGCATTAACCAAGCCTTTGTTAATATAATCGGTTGCTAAATTATCTTCAGGCTGGTCGATAATTATTGGTGCGCTATCCTTATCATAGCCTAAAATAATGTCTAGAATAACAGATGTTTTCCAACCTGGACTTAACCTTTCAAATTCACGACCATCATTAGTAATTATTTTATATTTCTTTTTATTTAATTCTTCAAAGGAGTTATAGATTTTATTTTCAAAATCATCATAATCGTGAACTTTGGGTTGTTTCTTTTTGAAATTAGTTTCGAATAATAATTCTGGTGTAATACTATCAAAATCTGTGATTTTTGTTTTTATGTAGTGATTTACAACTTCAACAAATTTTGTAGTATTTAATATGAAATCATTTTCAATAAATAATTTATGACCCATTGATTCAATTTCCTCTGAATCAAAGTTTAATGTGTAGTTTGATATTGAGTTGATAGTTCTATGAAATTGTCTATATGCACGAACGTATTTCTTCAACGACTCAAGAAGTTTATTGAAATTCTGTCTTTTCGTTTGTTCTTCTGAATTTGAATGTTTTAATGCTTGATTGTATGACTCTTGATTTAGCTCTAATAATTGTTTTATTCTTTTTTCTTTTTTTGAAATTTGTAAAACATCATCTAATTCATTTTTTAGGTTTTCGATTAAACTAGAATCGTGGTTGATAAATGGATAGTTAGATAAAAAACTTTCTAAAGAATTCAGAGATAGAATATAATTGTCATAAGTTCCTTTTGAAAAGCGTAGTTTTTCATTCTCGACTTCTGTTGGCTGTAAGTTATCAAAAATATTAGTTTCTAAATTAGCCCTTGTTAATAATCTTGAAAGGATTGGAATAGTGGATAGTGTTTGATTTTCTTCTTCTAGAACCTTGACACATCTAATTAGTTCTTCAATATTTTTTTTAAATTCTCTTAAACCATTATTGATATTTAATTTTATTTCATCATCACCAGGAAAAACTCTCTTAATGATGTCAATATTTTCAATTTTGTCATTACTTATATTATTAACAACACCCATTATATAATTTTGAGAAAGATAATGAGGCATCATTCCTGACGGATTTACAATCGTAATTTGGTCAATTTCGTATTGGTCATAAATAGATTCTTCCGTCTTTTTATTTAGACATTTGACAATTGAATCAACTAGAAGAGTTTTTCCGCTTGAAGAACCACCGATTATCACATTTAAACCTGATGTCAGTTCAATATCTATTTCAATATTATCTTTTTTATGAGAAACGGATTGTATATTTTCTGAATAAAATATAGGTTTAATTTTAGAATAGATAAGTCTTGACTGTTCGGATAATGAAAGTCTTAATCCGTTAAATGTTGGTTCTGCCAACATCCAAGTAGGGTTAAAAGGGTTTTTGTCTTTTCCATTTGGGTAGGTCACTGGGGTGTAATTATCACTACAAGTAATTAGATTTACAAATTCGTTAATTCCTAGTTTCTTAAAATATTCTTGTGTTCTTTCTAGTCCGTTGTCTCCTCTTGCTGTGAAGCCTTCGAAATGATTGTAGTAAACATTTCTCTCCAGTGTGCCATCAAGTCGTGTTTTTCTTGGAATTGAAGTGTTAAATGTAGCGTGTGATTGTCCTCCGTGGGGGAGAAGCATGAATTCATAAAAATCGAATTTGTTTATTATATCTTGAATCGATGGGATTTTAGGATCATTTTTCTGTACAATTTTATCAGGATATAATTCGTCAAGCCTTTTATTTATGTCATCTAGAATATCTTCTGTAATAACTTTTATATCGAAATAAATATGACAATGGTATGCTGGACAACCGTCATAATTTCTGACATGAAGTTCAACACCAAGAATTATATTAAGATTTAAAGCAATTGCTTTTTGATAAGCATTTTTGTTGACCATATTATGGTCTGTAAGAGAAATTAAAAATTCTGAATTGTCATTGAACTCGTGAATTTTCCTAACCAACATTTCAATATCATAATCTTTATTAACTTCATTTGGATTTTCAGAAGTATGTATATGTGTGTCTAGGTAAATTGGATTCACAATGTTTTTTTTAGATTACTGACAACAATTTGATAGAAACAATAGTTTATGCCTGCATTTCAGCACTAGTTTCTATAATCACTACAATAATAAGATGAAAAGGGGTGGGTATATTACGGAATACCGTATTGTGCAAATACCGTATTTTATAATAGTAGGCATATTTAGTGAATTTTTCTTATAAAATCAAGTTGATGTAATAAAAAAACCACTTTGTGTAAAACAAAGTGGTTTTGGTACTCTATTGATATTTAGAGATTGTATGTATCGTGAGATTCCTGCCTTCACTTCGGCTACGCTCAGTGCAACGCGCAGGAATGACATTTATTTGATCATTTCATAACTACGTTTAATAAAGTTTGTTAATTCTTCACCTTTTAATAAACCTTGAGACAGGCGTGCCAAATCTAAACTTTGGTTAATCAAGCGCTCCTGTTTCTTTTTGGTTTTGGTGTTTAAAATTTCACCTACCAGCTCGGAGTTTGTGTTAACTACCAAATTGTACATTTCTGGCATGTTGCCCATACCAAACATACCACCGCCACCTGTGGCTTGCATTTCTTTCATACGGCGCATAAATTCTGGCTGCGTAATAATAAATGGAGAGGCATCGCTATCCATAGCTTCTAGTTGTACCGTGAATTTCTCGGCAGGGATGACTTCTTTTAACAGCTCGTCCAATGTCTTTTTCTGGTCTTCGTCCAGTTTAGAAATGGTCGTATCGTCTTTCTTGATTAAATTATCGATATGATCGCCGTCTACACGTGCAAAAGAAATTTTTTCCTTAGAAGACTCTAGTTTTTGGATTAAGTGCGATACAATAGGCGAGTCTAATAACAACACCTCGTAACTTTTGGCTTTGGCAGACTCGATGTAGCTGTGCTGTGCATCTTTATCGGAAGCGTAAAGAATGACTAGTTTGTCGTCCTTATCGGTTTGGTTTGCCTTAATCTTGTTAAACAGTTCTTCGTAAGTATAATACGTACCGTCTACGGTTGGGTACAGCGCAAAGGCATCTGCTTTTTCAAAGAATTTTTCTTCAGAAAGCATCCCGTATTCAATCACAATTTTAATATCGTCCCATTTGGCTTCAAAATCTTCACGGCTGTTGTTAAACAGCGATTTTAATTTGTCGGCTACCTTTCTGGTAATGTAAGACGAGATCTTTTTTACGGCACCATCGGCTTGTAAGTAAGAACGCGATACGTTTAATGGAATGTCTGGCGAATCGATAACACCACGAAGCATGGTTAAGAACTCTGGTACAATACCTTCTACGTTATCGGTTACAAAAACCTGATTTTGGTACAGCTGAATTTTATCCTTCTGGATTTGCATGTCGTTAGACATTTTCGGGAAGTATAAAATTCCTGTTAAATTAAACGGATAATCCACGTTTAAGTGGATGTTGAACAAAGGCTCTTCGAACTGCATCGGGTACAATTCGCGGTAAAAGTTTTTGTAGTCTTCTTCCTCTAAATCTGCTGGTTGTTTGGTCCATGCCGGGCTAGGGTTGTTAATTATATTGTCTACCGTAATTTGTTTGTGAGGCTCGGTGGTTTCCTTACCGTCTTTGTCCTTTGTAGTTTTAGGCGTAAAGTCTGGATCGTTTATTTCCTTGGTTCCAAATTTAATAGGAATAGGCATAAACTTATTGTACTTGTCTAGTAGGCCTGTAATACGAGCGTCTTCTAAAAACTCTGTAGAATCTTCGGCAATATGTAAAATAATTTCGGTACCTCTTTCTGTTTTGTCTGAGGCTTCTAGGGTGAATTCTGGGCTTCCGTCGCAAGTCCAATGCGCGGCAGGCTCGTCTTTAAAAGATTTTGTGATAATCTCAACCTTTTCGGCTACCATAAAGGCAGAATAGAAACCAAGACCAAAATGCCCAATGATTCCAGAATCTTTAGCAGAATCTTTATATTTATCTAAAAACTCTTCGGCTCCAGAAAAGGCCACCTGGTTGATGTATTTTTCAACTTCATCGGCAGTCATACCCAAACCTTGATCGATGATATGAAGTTTTTTGCCGTCTTTATCTATTTTAACTTCAATTTGCGGATGGCCATATTCAATCTTGGCATCGCCAACATTGGTTAAATGCTTAAGCTTTAAAGTAGCATCTGTGGCATTACTAATCAACTCACGTAAAAAGATTTCGTGGTCGCTGTATAAGAATTTTTTAATGAGGGGAAAGATATTCTCAACCGATACATTAATATTTCCTTTTGTCATAATGAATTGTTATTTGTTGGAGATGTCTAAAAAGTGTGTTCAATGTCATATTGAGCTTGTCGAAATATTTAATCGCTTTGATGATCAATATTGGTTTCGACAGGTTGCACACTGAGCGTAGTCGAAGTGCTCAACCTGACAAAAATTATAAAGACTTTTTTGGCATCGTCCTGAATTAATTATTGTTTTTAATTATGTTGAGTGTTAGTCAAAAAAAGTACCAAGAGTAAAAATGTGACAAACTGACACAACTTTTTATGGGATTGGTTTCTGGAATTTAGATTTTTATTATTGGAATTTAGTAGGACTTATTGTACTTTGTATTATCTAAAGAAAATGTGTTATGTATAATTCTAAAATAATAGGTTTAGGTAAATACCTTCCAGATCATGTGGTGACCAACGATGATTTATCTAAACTCATGGATACCAACGATGCATGGATTCAGGAACGAACTGGAATAAAAGAACGTAGATGGATTAAGGAGGGTACCGGGGATACATCGGCAATTATGGGCGCCAAAGCAGCCAAAATAGCTATTGAACGTTCTGGATTAAAGAAGGATGATATTGATTTTATTGTATTTGCCACTTTAAGTCCCGATTATTATTTCCCGGGCTGCGGGGTGCAGATACAGGACATGTTGGAGATGCCTACCATTGGTGCTTTAGATGTAAGGAACCAATGTTCTGGGTTTGTGTATGCCATATCTGTTGCCGACCAGTTTATTAAAACAGGCATGTATAAAAATATTTTGGTTATAGGAGCAGAGTATCATAGCAACGGATTGGATAAAACAACACGAGGCCGAGGGGTATCTGTTATTTTTGGTGATGGGGCAGGGGCCTGTGTATTAACAAGAGAAGAGGATAATACGAAGGGTATTTTGTCTACACATTTGCACAGTGAAGGGCAATATGCCGATAAACTAACAGTGGCTTCGCCAAGTATAGCGCACTGGGTGCCAGAAATTCTAGCAGCAGAAGAAGAGGACATCTCTTATTTTCCTTACATGGATGGCACCTTTGTGTTTAAACATGCCGTGGTACGTTTTAGTGAAGTGATTATGGAAGGTTTAATGAAGAACGGCTTACAGAAAGAGGATATCGATATGTTGATTCCGCACCAGGCTAATTTACGAATTGCTCAATTTATCCAGAAAAAATTTGGGCTAAAAGAGGATCAGGTATTTAACAATATTATGAAATACGGTAATACTACAGCAGCATCTGTTATTATCGCATTGACAGAAGCTTGGGAAGAAGATAAAATTAAGGAAGGCGATCATGTTGTATTGGCTGCTTTTGGCAGTGGGTTTACCTGGGCCAGTGCGATTATTAAATGGTGACAGTGTCATCCTGAACTTGTTTCAGGGGCTCATGTAGTATAGAAACAAAAAACCCGAAACGATTAAGTTTCGGGTTTTTCTAGCTATTAATCAACTTCAACTAACACTAATGTGAAGAATCTTAATGTGTTAGACGTATAAAGCCTCATATTATTACATGTGTTTTAATATTTAACTTTTGCTAACGATATAAAGAAAAAACCCGAAATAGAAATTACGAGTTTTTAATTATACAAATCTTTAGGCACGAATTTTCTGTGTATGTAGACGACTAACTCTAAATAATTATTTTCGTTTTGGCTAGACTGTATGTTACGTTTAACGTTAAACCTTTTTGTTTATTGTGTGAGGTCTAAATTTTTTTTAAAAAATATTTTTTTGAACAAATTTTAAAAGCAAACCCCCAAGGTGATACCTTAGGGGTTCTTATTTAATAACCTTGCACGATATTACCAACCATCAACTATTTTGCAAGGTATTAAATGGTCTTTATAGGAAGCCGCCTCCAGATTTTTCGTCATTATCACGTTGTTTACGAGATTTTGCGCGGTATTTTCCGCCACCAAATCGATACGATAGACCAGCAGATACCGTATGGCTTTCCCAGTTAAAGAAAACATCTTGTTGATAAGGCTTGGTTCCAGATCCAGAAAAATGCATGGTGTTAAATACATCGTTAAAATTTAAATTAAAGGAACCTTTTCCTTGAGCAAAGCTTACACGACCGCCTAGATTTATAAAAAACATAGGGTCTATGTCAAATTGTAGGTTTTTGTTTTGTCCTCTGTAAAAACCAAAGGCTGTTAGGCTTATAGTTTTACTAACTTTAAAATTGTTAAACATTCTAAGGTTCCAGGCTACGTTGTCAACTTCGTCTGTCTCTGTAATAATATTAGCTATAGTAGCTGTTTCTATAGGCGTGTTTAGTCTTTCTGCAATACCTTTTTGGGTTTGGGAGTAAAAATCGAAACTACCGTTTATGCTCCACCATTTTGTAGGGCGGTAATTTGATGATATTTCTACCCCGTATGCCGAGGTATCATTAAAATTGTCGTGTGTTAAAATAATTCTTCCAGATCTCACATCGCTTCTATCAATAAATAATGCCATATTTATTTCATCCGAAATAGCGCGATAAAACACACCTGCAGTTACACTTCCCTTACGGTCTTTTAAGTTTCTTGTATAGTTTAGCTCTAAAGAATTTGTAAACTGAGGTTCTAAAGATTGGTTGCCAAATGAAGAAACTAAAGGTGTACTCCACTCTCTAATAGGGTTTACCTGCCCGATACCTGGTCTGTCTACACGACGGCTATAACTTAATTGATAGGTGTTCTTCTCAGAAGGCGTATAGGTAAAGAAAGCCGAAGGATAAACTTCAAAATAATCATTGTTAAATGGAATTGATGTTGTTGCGTTTGAAACAACATCGGTTTGCAGGGCCAATGCCTCTACGTTAACATTTTCAGCACGAACCCCTATTTGATAGGTCCATTTATCAAATTTTTTGCTATAGGTGGCGTAAGCAGAGTAAATGTCTCTGGTGTAATCAAACACAGTACTCGGCGTCGGTGCCAGAACACCCATGCTATTAAACGAATCTCCTGTAGAAGAATAATCGATATCTGTATTGAACAATCGGGCTTGAAGTCCCAGTTCTAATTTAGAACTATCAGACAATGGATTTACATAATCTAAATTAACTGTAGTTCGTACCCTATCGGTCTCATTAAAATCATTATAGTTATCTTGGTCTCCCAGAAATACAAAATAATCAAGTGGGTTTTCTTCATCGAAGATGTTATGGTCAACTTCCAGTTCTATGTTATGCCCCTCTTTTTTAAAATCCAGTTTATAGTCGAAATTATATTGTGCTGTATTGTTCTTTCTGTCTGCTAAAAAACGTTGCCTTTGATTAAAAGCACTGTTTTCATTAAAAATGGCCGAAGTATTACTTATGGTACCAATGTCTGCAATATTTTGATTGGTAAATAGAGAAAGCGTGTTTTTATCATTTATATACACATCAACACCTACTTTAAATAAATGCGATTTATTATTTGTTAAAAACTTAAAAAACTGCTCAGAATTGTTTTCTGGTCTAAACACATGACCATTGTTGACATTTTTAGCAATATTGCTGCTGTAATTGGTGTATACATTAAACTTACCCGTGCGATAATTTAAATTAATGGCACTATTAAATTTTGCTTCCTCTTCATGAGAAAGGTTTGTACTTATACTCCCATTAAAGCCAACCATGGTATTTTTATGTAGTACGATGTTTATAATACCACTCATACCCTCAGGGTTGTATTTGGCTGAAGGATTGGTAATCAGCTCAACAGATTTTATAGCCGTAGATGGGATTTGTTTCAATAATTGAGCTGTTGGAATGTTAGATAGCTTACCATCTACCATCACCCTTACATTTTGATTGCCTCTAAGGCTAAGGTTTCCAGTTTGAGCATCTACGTTTACAGATGGAATACCCACCATGAGTTCTGAAGCCGTTCCTGTGGCAGCCAAGTCTTTTCCAATGGTAATGACTTTTCTGTCTACCTTTTGCTGGATAGTCGATGTTTCTGCTACAACCGTAACAGCATCCAGGCCTTCGGTTTCTTCTTCCAGTAAAATACTGCCCAGATTCACTCTGTAGTTGCCTTTGCCTATCGTAATGTTTTTACTATATGTTTTATATCCTATGTATTGAATACTTACTACGATATCTCCTTCCGTGACTTTTTCGATTTTAAAAGAACCATCATCTAAAGAGATACCTCCAGTTAAGATGGTGCCTTTGGAGTTTTTAATTACGATATTTACGTAAGGTAAGGGTTGTTTAAGTTTTGCGTCTAATACTTTTCCTGATATGGTACCAGTTTTATCGGCATTTTTTTCGGGATCTGCGTTGTGTGCTTTAGTAGATACTGTAAATAATAAAACACATACTAAAAATAGTTTGTACATTGTTGTTATGATTTTTTTGATTGATGTGATAATTTAGTTCAATTAATAAGTAGACGCCTTGGCTTGTTTTCTGTTACCACATTTTTTCATCTTAACATTTTTTTAACAAATGAGAAAGAAAACACTGATAATTGGTGCCTCTTTAAAACCGAATAGGTACTCTAACTATGCTATACAACGACTGGTCGCCCATAATTTTGAGGTGGTTGCTTTTGGTTTGAAAAAGGGAGAGATTTCTGGAGTACAAATCGACACCCAGTTATTACCGTATAAAGATGTTCATACGGTAACCTTGTATTTAAATCCTAAAAGACAGAAAGATTATTATGATTATATAGTATCGTTAAAACCAAAGCGCGTTATTTTTAATCCAGGTACAGAAAATCCAGAGTTTTATAAAGTTTTAAAAGAAAACAGCATTCCTTTTGAAGCGGCATGTACGTTAGTTTTGCTTGCTACGAATCAGTATTAGTCCCAAAAATGTTATAAGCCCGTTAATTATTAAAAGCTCATAGCCTATAACGTAGCCTCCAATTTGCTCGGCTGGAATTTTTCCAATGATATAAGATAGTATTACGGATATTAATGTAACCAGCCAAACATATTTATCGACAACTTTGAATTTGGTAAAAATTCCAAAAGCAAATAACCCCAGTAGAGGCCCATAAGTGTAACCAGCAACTTTTAAAAGGTTATCAATAACATTGCTGTCTAATATATATTTAAAAGCTACGATAACAAAAATTAGAATGATGCTCATTAATACATGAATTCGTTTTCGTAGGCCTTTTTGTTTGGATTCATCAATTTTTTCTATACCCAAAAAATCTACACAAAAAGATGTGGTTAACGATGTTAGGGCGCTATCAGCACTACTATAAGCAGCGGCAATTAAACCTAATAAAAATACGACAGCTAATGTTATGCTTAAACCACCATTTAATGCTATTTCTGGGAATAGTAAATCGGTTTTTATCTTGCCGTCTAGTGTTGGAGTGGCTATGTTGAATTTATTGGCATAAATAAACAACAGGGCACCAAGTAATAAAAAGATAAAATTCACTACAACTAAAACCAAACTAAAGGAAACCATATTCTTTTGGGCATCTTTGAGTGTTTTACAGGTCAAGTTTTTTTGCATCATATCTTGATCCAGCCCCGTCATACAAATGGCTATAAACATGCCGCCAAGGAAAGACTTAACCAAATGGTTTTTTGCTAAAAAAGACTCGGTAAAAAAAGTTTTATTATAGGCTTTCAATTCATTAGAAGCTAAAAATTCTGAAAAGCTCCAACCTAATTTATCGGTGATTAAGATAATGGCTATAACAACTGCAACAAGCATGAATAGGGTTTGTAAAGTGTCTGTCCAGACAATGGTTTTAATACCACCTTTATAAGTGTATAACCATATTAATAAGATTGAAATGGTTACGGTTCCCCAAAACGGGAATCCATAAGCATCAAAAACAAACTTCTGTAAGACTATAGCAACTAGGTACAATCGAAAAGAGGCGCCCAAAACTCTTGATATAAAAAAGAAAAAAGCCCCTGTTTTGTAACTCACCACGCCAAAACGCTCTTCTAAATATTGATATATTGAAATGACATTAAGCTTGTAATATATAGGAAGCAAAACGTAGGCTATTACAAAATAACCAGCCAAATACCCCAAAACAACCTGCATATAACTAAACTGAGAGGATGCAACCCAACCAGGAACAGAGATAAAGGTCACGCCAGAGAGTGAAGCGCCTATCATTCCAAAAGCTACGACAAACCATGGTGATTGTCTTTTGGCTTTAAAAAAAGCTTCGTTAGAATCTTCTTTGCCAGTTAAGTACGATATAAGAATAAGTACACCAAAATAAAGCACTATGAGTAGTATGATTTGCGTAGCAGACATTAAAATAAGTTTTAAGAGTTTAAAATACTGATATTAAATCCCAAATTCCAAATGATTGGATCTGTAATTTAAAAGAGTTGATGAAAATTAGTGAATTTCAGGTCTAAATGTTAAATTCGCGCAAATGGAATTTTCTTCAAAATTATTAGAACGTGCAGTAAATGAGATGTCTCAGTTGCCTGGAATAGGTAAGCGGACGGCTTTACGCTTGGTATTGCATATGTTAAGGCAGCCTAAAGAGCAAACAACCATGCTTTCTGAAGCTTTGCAGGCTATGCGCAACGAAGTTAAATTCTGTAAATCGTGTCATAATATAAGTGACCATAACCTTTGCGAAATATGTGCCAGTCCGAATAGAAATGAAAGCATTATTTGTGTGGTCGAAGATATTAAAGATGTCATGGCTATAGAAAACACAAGTTCGTTTAAAGGGCTGTACCATGTTTTAGGAGGTAAAATTTCACCTATGGATGGCATTGGTCCACACGATTTAAATATAGAATCTTTGGTAAATAAAGTAAAAGAAGGTAGTGTTAAGGAACTCATTTTTGCATTAAGTTCTACCATGGAAGGGGATACCACAAATTTTTATATATTTAAGCAAATTCAAGAATACAAAATTTTTACATCTACAATTGCTAGGGGCATTTCTGTTGGTGATGAGTTGGAATATGCAGACGAAATTACTTTGGGGAGAAGTATTGTAAATCGAATTCCGTTTGAAAACTCTTTAAAGTTATAATTATTATTTGAAACTCTCAGTTGTTATACTAAATTATAATGTTCGCTACTTTTTAGAGCTCTGTATAAAAAGTGTACAAGCAGCTATTTCTAATATTGATGCAGAGATTATAGTTGTCGATAATAATTCGGAAGACACTAGCTGCAAAATGGTAAAGGCTTTTTTTCCAGAGGTCAATCTTATAGAAAATAAAACGAATTTTGGTTTTTCTAAAGGTAATAATATTGGTGTTTCACAAGCCAAAGGCGAATACATTTGTATTCTAAATCCAGACACGGTAGTCGCAGAAGATGTTTTTTTAAAGCTATTAAAATTTGCAGATGAAAAAGAAAAATTAGGTATAGTAGGTTGTAAATTAATTAATGGAGCGGGTAGTTTTTTACCAGAAAGTAAGCGTAACATTCCTTATATAAGATCGGCATTTAAGAAGTTATTGGGAAATTCTAAAGATTACTATGCCAATCACTTACAAGAGAATGAAATAGGTAATGTTGATGTTCTGGTTGGGGCTTTTATGTTGTTAAAACGCAATATTTATAATGCAGTTGGAGGGTTTGATGAAGATTACTTCATGTATGGAGAGGATATCGATTTGTCTTATAGGGTATTAAAAGCTGGTTATAGAAATTACTATTATGGTAACTCTAGCGTCATTCATTACAAGGGAGAAAGTACATTAAGGGATAAATTTTATGCACGTCGTTTTTATGGCGCCATGCAGATATTTTACAAGAAGCATTTTAAGAAGAATATATTATTCGATATGCTGGTTTGGTTAGGGCTTAGGTTGGTATACGTTTTTCGTAAAACACCGATTTATCAGCAGAAAAGGATCAATCAATATGTTTTTCTTTCAGACATAATGAATGAAAAACTAAAAACTGTTTTGCCCAAGAAGGTCATCTTAAAGCAGGAATTGGATATTGTTGAAAATTTGACAGAAGTTATCTTTGATGCAAACAGTTATGATTATAAGGACATTATAAAAATGATCGAGGCTAATAAGGGGCCAGAAATTACTTTTAAAATATGCCCTAAAAACTCTAATTTTGCATTAGGAAGCGATGATGCAATATCGAGAGGGGAAATTATTATTTTAGAATAGTTTTTGTTGTAAATAATTTAAAAAAATTAATGTTTTTTAATTAATTTTGCAATCGAAATTAAAAAAAGAAGGATTACGTTATTAATATGGCAAAGTTTGAACTTAAGTTACCAAAAATGGGTGAGAGTGTTGCAGAAGCAACAATAACATCTTGGCTAAAGGAGGTTGGAGATACGATAGAAATGGATGAGCCTGTTTTAGAAATAGCGACAGATAAGGTTGATAGTGAAGTACCAAGTGAGGTAGATGGTGTCTTGGTTGAGAAGCTTTTTAATGTAGATGATATTGTGCAAGTTGGGCAGGTTATAGCTGTTATTGAAGTTGATGGAAAAGAAGATTCGGAACCTATTGATGAAAATGAAGAACAACACCAAGAAGAGGCTATCGAGCTGGTGGAAGAAACTATAGCTGTAGCCAAAGAAGTAGTAGCACCTGTAGCCTCAAATGGCGAACGCTTTTATTCGCCACTTGTTAGGAATATAGCAAAGCAAGAGGGTATTGGTCAACAGGAATTAGATGCTATTTCGGGTAGTGGAAAAGATGGACGCGTTACTAAGCACGATATTCTTGGGTATATAGAAAATGGAAGAGAGACGGCACAAGAATCAATTACAGAACATGTTGAAAGCCCAGTTGTTCAATCTAAACCTGTAGAAAAACAACAAGCAGTTACTAAGCCTGTCATTTCTGATGGAGAAGATGAAATTATAGAAATGACTAGAATGGGCAAGATTATTGCACATCATATGGTTGAGTCTGTACAAACATCTGCTCATGTACAAAGTTTTATTGAAGCCGACGTTACCAAAATATGGAATTGGAGAAAGAAGGTCAAGGAAGGGTTTATGAAGCGTGAAGGGGAAAATTTAACCTTTACACCAATTTTTATGGAAGCGGTAGCTAAAGCACTCCGCGATTTCCCAATGATGAATATCTCGCTACAAGGAGATACCATCGTGAAAAAGAAAAACATTAATTTGGGGATGGCTGCTGCTTTACCAGATGGCAATTTAATAGTGCCAGTTATTAAAAATGCCGATCAACTCAATTTAGTTGGTATGACCAAACAAGTTAATGACCTGGCAAATAGAGCCCGAATAAATAAATTAAAGCCAGACGATATTCAAGGTGGTACTTATACTGTAACCAATGTAGGAACCTTTGGTAGTATTATGGGGACTCCAATAATAAACCAGCCACAGGTGGGGATATTGGCACTTGGAGCTATTAGAAAAGTTCCAGCAGTAATCGAAACTCCCGAAGGCGATTTTATAGGGATCCGTTATAAGATGTTTTTATCACATTCATACGACCATCGGGTAGTAAATGGTGCATTGGGAGGCCAGTTTGTAAAAGCGGTAAAAGACTATCTGGAAGCTTGGGATAGTGACAGGGAAATATGATTTTTAAGAAATAAATATTCAAAACCAACTTGAAAAGGGTTGGTTTTTTTGTTTCTACACTTTAGCAATTTAGTATCTTTACAACTTATTAATATTTTAAGTTAAATGCAACTAAATCTCACCAAGCCCATTTGTTTCTTCGATCTGGAAACAACAGGTGTCAATATTTCTAAAGATCGTATCGTAGAGATTTCTGTTCTTAAAGTATTTCCTAACGGAACAGAAGAAAGCAAAACTTGGTTGGTAAATCCAGAAATAACGATTCCAAAAGAAGTTGTTGAAATTCATGGTATTACTAATGAGAAAGTAGCCAATGAACCAACATTTAAGGAGCTTTCCAAAGAAATCCATAATATGATCAAAGACTCAGATTTAGGCGGATTTAATTCCAATAGATTCGATATCCCTTTATTAGCTGAAGAAATGTTACGCGCAGATATTGATTTTGACATGAAAAACCGATTGGCGATAGATGTGCAAACTATTTTCCATAAAATGGAACAGCGTACTTTAAGTGCTGCATATAAATTTTATTGCGATAAAAATCTTGACGGTGCTCATAGTGCAGAAGCAGATACAAATGCGACCTACGAAGTTTTAAAAGCGCAAATTGAAAAATACGATGAAGTAGAAAACAATACCAAATTTTTAGCAGCGTTTAGTTCAAGAAAAAAGTTTGCAGACTTTGCAGGTTTTATAGCCTATAATAAAGATGGTGTAGAATGTTTTTCTTTTGGGAAACATAAAGGGAAGTTAGTAACAGAAGTATTGGAAAAAGAACCAGGATATTTCGGTTGGTTATTAAATGCAGATTTTCCTTTATACACCAAAAAAGTATTGACAGGTATTAAACTTAGAAGTCTTAATAATAAATTATAAAGGTTTGTCGTTTCTGTATATCACTTTGGGTGTATCGAAGTGAGGGAGGAACACATTTTAAATCTGAGTTCAGTAATATAAAGACTCTTACTGTAGTTTGTCTTGAATGTTGTTGAAAATGAAAATGTATTTTTTTGAGAGGCATCACCTGTTATAGTATGGCAGGAATAATTAGGAAATATGAAACTTATTTGCATCGGTAGAAATTATACCGAACATATTAAAGAATTAGAAAACGAAAAACCCGCAGATCCTGTGGTTTTTTTAAAGCCAGATACTGCCATTTTATTGAAAAAACAGCCCTTTTTTATCCCAGATTTTTCAAATGATGTACATCATGAAGTTGAGGTTTTGGTTAAGATCAATAGGGTGGGGAAATATATAGATAGAAAATTTGCACATAAATATTATAAAGAAATTAGTTTAGGAATTGATTTTACAGCCCGCGATATGCAGAGTCAATTAAAGGAAAAAGGTTTACCATGGGAAAAATCTAAGGCTTTTGATGGATCGGCAGTAGTAGGTAAATGGTTAAAAGTGAGTGATTTTGAGGATGTTAACGCACTTAGTTTTTCATTACATAAAAATGAAGAGATCGTTCAAAAAGGGAGTACCAGCTTCATGTTATGGAAAATTGACGAACTAATAGAATATGTGTCAAAATATTTTACTTTAAAGATAGGAGATATTATCTTTACGGGCACGCCAGCAGGTGTTGGCAAAGTAATTGCTAATGATAAATTAAAAGGTTTTATAGAAGACAAGGAAATGTTTTCGATAACAGTAAAATAAATGGAGCAACATTACAAATTATTTAGAGTACGGGAGTTAGCCGACAATGATGAGGATTTTATAAAAACGCTAGCAGAGACTTTCTTGGAGGAAGTCCCAGAAGATGCAGAACGATTAAAAAAAGCAGTGGCTGAAGGCGATTATTTCAATGCCTATCAAGCTGCTCATAAAATGAAGCCTACAATCGATTTATTCGAACTGGGTGTATTAGATATCTTAATTGAAGTTCAGGATTGGGGTAAATTTGAAAAGCGGGATATGGATATCACGCCTCAATTAAAAATCGTTATAGATGCGGTAGATCATGCTATTGTTGAAATTAGATCAGATTTTAACTTATAATGTTAGCCGAAATAATCACTATAGGTGATGAGCTTCTCATTGGGCAAGTTATAGATACCAATTCGGCATTCATTGCAAAACAGCTTAATAAAATTGGAGTTTCAGTATATCAGATAACTTCTGTTCAAGACGATCAATCACATATTCTAAAAGCTTTGAAAGAAGCCGAAACTCATGTGGATATTGTTATTCTTACAGGCGGATTAGGACCAACAAAAGATGATATTACTAAAAAAACTATTGCTGAATATTTTAATGATACCCTTATAAAAAACGAATCTGTTTTAAAAAACATAGAATACATTTGGAGAAATTATGTGGGAGGTTCCCTTTTACAAGTAAATAAAGATCAAGCTTTGGTGCCATCTAAGGCAAAAGTATTAATGAATAAGCTAGGTACGGCTCCTGGCATGTGGATAGAAAAGGGAGGTAAAGTTTTTGTTTCGCTTCCAGGTGTGCCTTACGAAATGAATGCTTTAATAGAGTATCAAGTGGTTCCTAAGCTAAAGGACAAATATAATTGTCCTTTTATTTTGCATAAGACCATGCTGGTATATGGTTTAGGAGAAAGTGCATTGGCAGATAGGATAGCGTCATGGGAAGATGCTTTGCCAGAACATATAAAATTGGCTTACCTGCCAAATCTAGGCCAAATGAGATTGCGTCTATCGGCAAAAGGAGATGATGAACAGCAAGTTAAAGAAGATGTTCAAAAAGAAATAGACAAGGTACTGCCATTAATTAAAGATGAATTTTTTGGTTTTGAAGACGAAGAAGGCTCGGTTGAAATAATTATTTCTAAACACCTAACCAGAATAGGAAAAACATTGTCAATAGCCGAAAGTTGTACTGGTGGGACGGTAGCAGAGCGTTTTACTGTAAATTCTGGAGCTTCAGCTTATTTTAATGGCGGTGTTGTTACGTATTCTACGGCATCTAAAATCAATGTTTTAGGGGTCTGTAAAGAAGATATTGAGGCGCATTCTGTGGTTAGCTCTCAAGTGGTAGAGTCTATGGCTCAAAATGCCTTGCGGTTATTTCAATCGGATTATGCAGTAGCAACAACAGGAAACGCAGGTCCAACAAAAGGTGATTCAGATGCAGAGGTAGGAACGGTTTTTATAGGAATAGCCACTAAAACAGGTGTGTATTCAGAAAAATTTAACTTTGGAAATCATCGTGTAAAAGTGATAAATAAAGCGGTAAATAAAGCGCTGGAAATGTTACTAAAAGAAATTTTTAAAAATTGATTAAAAATTAGGTTGCTGTAAATTAAAGAATTTGTATATTTGCACCTCGATTTTAAGCAACAAAAAAATTAAAGTTATATATCATGTCAAGAGTTTGTGAACTTACAGGAAAGAAGGCAATGGTTGGAAACAATGTTTCTCATGCATTAAACAGAACAAAACGTAAATTTAATGCGAATTTATTAAAGAAGCGTTTTTACATTCCAGAAGAAGACAGTTGGATAACTTTAAAAGTTTCTGCATCTGCTTTAAAAACTATTAACAAAATAGGTATATCTGCAGCAATTAAGGAAGCAAAATCTAAAGGGTTTTTAAAATAATAGCTGTATTTAATAAGTTAAAGAAATGGCAAAGAAAGGCAATAGAATACAAGTAATTTTAGAATGTACTGAGCATAAAGCGTCTGGTCAACCAGGAACTTCAAGATACATTACTACTAAGAATAAAAAAAATACGCCAGATAGAATGGAGATTAAAAAATTTAATCCTATTCTAAAACGTATGACAGTTCATAAAGAGATAAAATAATAAGTCATGGCAAAGAAATCAGTAGCATCATTACAAACAGGATCTAAAAGATTAACGAAAGCTATCAAAATGGTGAAATCACCAAAAACAGGAGCTTACATGTTTGTTGAATCCATTATGAGTCCAGATCAAGTAAAAGACTTTTTTAGCAAAAACTAAAACAGTCATACTTCATGATATTATAAGCTGCTTTCTTTTTAGAAAGCAGCTTTTTATGTTTATATTTGGAAGGTTTTTCTGCCATAATTGCAGTAAAAATTTGTGGTGTGAAAATTGACATAAATGTTTTGAGCGTCATCACAAGGAAAAAAGAACGCTGTCATTAATAAATAACAATTAAGTAAACTTAAAGTATGAGTTTTTTTAAAAAAATATTTTCTTCAGAAAAGAAAGAAACCCTAGATAAAGGTTTAGAAAAATCTAAATCCAGCTTTTTCGGGAAATTAAGTAAAGCTGTAGCGGGGAAATCTAAAGTAGATGATGATGTTTTAGATGATCTTGAAGAAGTTTTAGTATCTAGTGATGTAGGAGTTAATACAACACTTAAAGTTATAGAGCGCATTGAAGCACGTGTTGCAAAAGACAAATACCTAGGAACCGACGAACTTAATACGATCCTTCGTGAAGAAATCGCCAGTTTGTTAAGTGAAACAAATTTAGGAGAAGAAACAGATTTTATCATTCCGCAGGACAAAAAGCCCTATGTTATCATGGTGGTTGGTGTTAATGGCGTTGGTAAAACGACTACCATTGGTAAGTTGGCCTATCAATTTAAAAAACAAGGCTTAAAAGTAGTGCTTGGAGCCGCAGATACTTTTAGAGCTGCGGCCATAGACCAGTTACAAGTGTGGGCGGACAGAGTAGATATACCCATTGTTAAACAATCTATGGGTAGCGACCCAGCCTCAGTGGCATTCGATACTTTAAAAAGTGCTGTCACGCAGAATGCAGATGTTGTAATTATTGACACAGCGGGACGATTACATAATAAGGTAAACTTAATGAATGAGCTTACTAAAGTAAAGCGTGTCATGCAAAAAGTAGTGGACAATACGCCTAATGATGTGCTATTGGTTTTAGATGGTTCTACAGGTCAAAATGCATTCGAACAAGCAAAACAATTTACAGCAGCTACAGAAGTTACATCATTAGCCGTTACAAAACTTGATGGAACGGCAAAAGGAGGCGTCGTAATTGGTATTTCAGACCAATTAAAAATTCCAGTAAAGTATATTGGTGTTGGTGAAGGTATTGAGGATTTACAGGTCTTCAATAAGTTTGAGTTTGTGGATTCATTTTTTAAGTAAAACTTTTGGTGTTTGTATGTGGTCACTGAGTGAAGTCGAAGTGAAGACAGGTATCTTTTAATTCTTATGTTGGATTTAAGGGATAAGAAGACGCTTCGAGTTTTTATTATTATATCTGGAATTTATTCTGTGATGAGAATTTTGAGCTATTCTGTTTCTCTTATTCAATCGTATTTCAATACTAACAATCCTTTAATTCCTGACTATCTGTTTTATTGCGTTAATTTTCCTCTGTATTTTTTTATACCCGTATTTAGCTTTATTTTGTGGTATGCCTTAAAGAGTCTGATAAGTCAGAATTATAATAAAGTTATAGTTCTTATAACCTTTTCGTTTGTTGTGATTTCTTATTTTTTTGAAATTCACATTTATAATTTCATTCAAAGCTTTAACCCCTATGGTAAATAATTAGTACTTTTAACTACATGTACTACAATATCTACCATAATCTCTTAATCAAAGCTTCTCCAAAAGTAGTTTTTGATGCTGTTTCATTACCAGAACATTTAAATAATTGGTGGACATTAAAAAGCTCTGGAACTCCAGAATTCGATTCAGAGTACAATCTAAATTTTACAGATGCCTATAATTGGTTCTGTAAAGTATCTGAAGTGAAAAATAATGAATCATTTTACTTAAAAATGACAGATTCAGATAAAGATTGGAACCCTACAACATTTGGATTTGACTTAGAAGTCCAAGACTCAGAAACTTTGGTGAAATTTAGCCATGTTAATTGGTTAGAAGATAACCATCATTACAGACATTCCTCATTCTGTTGGGCTATACTGCTCAATGGTTTAAAAAACTATTTGGAAAAAGGAATTATTATTCCTTTTGAGAAAAGGAACTAATCTTATTATTAAATTAAGTATAAATAATCTTCTCTTTTGTTAAGAAATTTCCATTCGTCGAAGAACTTCTTTACACAAACCTAATATTTTATTAATCGTAAGAATAAACTTAATTTAATTGTTAGATTTATATTTAGTTTCATTTTTAAATTTAATGAAGTATGAAAAACATTTATTCTAAAAAAAGGCATGTTATTATAACAATGACCTTTTTATGCACATTAATAGCTAATTCGCAAATTATTATTAGTGGGGTTTTTGATGGTCCTCTTCCTGGAGGTTTACCAAAAGGGGTAGAGCTTTATGTTACTGACAACATTCCAGATTTAAGTATTTATAGTATCGGATCTGCCAATAATGGAGGCGGTACAGATGGAGAGGAATTTACTTTGCCAGCAGTAGCTGTTAATTCAGGAGACTTTATTTATCTGGCTTCTGAAGCAATAGAATTCTTAAACTTTTTTGGTTTTTCCCCAGATTATACTAATAGTGCTGCTAATATCAATGGAGACGATGCTATTGAGTTATTCAAGTCAGGTACGGTTATCGATGTTTTTGGAGATATAAATACAGATGGCTCTGGACAGGCATGGGAATATTTAGATGGCTGGGCATATAGAAATGAGAACACAGGACCAGATGGAAGTATCTTTGTATTGGCTAATTGGTCTTTTAGTGGCTCTAACGCTTTAGATGGAGAAACCTCCAATGCTAGTGCAGCTGTTCCATTTCCCTTAGGAACTTATGGTGGAGGAGGAACTGTTGATAACGAAGCGCCTACAGCCCCAACAAACCTAATAGCTTCTAATACTACAAACACTACTACGGATTTAACCTGGGAAGCATCAACAGACAATATTGGTGTTACGGCCTATCAGATTTTTAGCGGAACGACTTTAATAGCATCTTCGGCGGAGACAACACATACCATTATAAATCTAACACCAAATACAAGTTACACATTTACGGTAAAAGCTATAGATACTGCAGGAAATGTATCAGTTGCAAGTAATCCAGTAAATATAATAACCAATGCAGGAGATCCGCCACCTCCTGGAATATCGACAGATTTAATTATTACGGGTGTTATTGATGGACCACTTTCTGGGGGTGTGCCAAAGGCTATTGAGTTTTATGCTGTAAATGATATATCTGATTTAAGCCTATATGGTTTCGGATCTGCTAATAATGGCGGTGGTACAGATGGACAAGAATTTACATTTTCAGGATCGGCGAGTGCAGGAGATTTTATATATGTAGCCTCCGAGGAAACTGGATTCACAAGTTTCTTTGGCTTTGCACCTAATTTCACATCAGGAGCAGCAGGTATTAATGGTGATGATGCCATTGAGTTATTTAATTCGGGTGTGGTTGTTGATGTTTTTGGAGATATTAATACAGATGGTTCTGGTCAGCCATGGGAATATTTAGATGGATGGGCTTATAGGAAGGATAATACAGGAGCAGACAATAATACTTTTGTAATAGAAAATTGGATATTTAGTACTCCCAATGCTTTAGATGGTACAACGACCAATAATGATGCGACAACTCCATTCCCTTTAGGGGCTTATGGACCCGATTTAATTATAACAGGAATTATAGACGGACCACTTTCAGGAGGCATTCCAAAAGCTATCGAGTTTTATGCTAAACAAGATATTGCAGATTTAAGCAAATATGGTTTTGGTTCTGCTAATAATGGAGGTGGATCTGATGGGGAAGAGTTTACTTTGTCTGGATCGGCAAATGCAGGAGATTTTATTTATGTAGCATCCGAAACGACTGGTTTTAATAGTTTTTTTGGCTTTGTACCTAATTTTACATCGGGAGCTGCTTCAGTAAATGGTGATGATGCCGTAGAATTGTTTTTTAACGGAGATGTTATCGATGTTTTTGGAGATATTAACACAGATGGTTCAGGACAGCCATGGGAATATCTAGATGGATGGGCTTATAGAAACGATAATACTGGTCCAGACGGAAGTTCTTTTTTATTGGCAAATTGGTCTTTTAGTGGTGTTAATGCTTTAGATGGAACAACCGTTAATACAACATTTCCTATTGGAACGTATGGAGAAGGTGGCGTTAGTGAACCAGCAGAATTAATATCAATACTTGAGGCTAGAGGTGCAGATAAATTGGGGGAAGAAGTAAAAGTAACAGGTGTGCTTACTGTAGCGGATGAATTTTCAGGATCTGCTTATTTACAGGACGACACTGGAGGTATAGCCATTTTTGATGCATTAGTTCATGGAGATGGTGTTTTTAAAATAGGAGATTCAATAACTGTAAAAGGTATAAGAAGTATTTTTAGAGACCAAGTTCAAATAAGTCCTGTAACTGAAGTGGAAAACAATGGAAGCCCCAATCAGGCTATAGAACCATTGGTTATAACTTTAGATGAATTGTCCAACCACCCAGCAGAATTGGTTAAGATTTTAAATCCTGCTTTTCCAAAACCAGGAGATGTTCTTTTTGGAGACTCTAATTATATTTTAGCAGATTCAAGTGGTTCAGGAGAATTAAGAATCGATAATGATGTCGAAGAAATAGTAGGCTTAGGGCAGCCAGAAGTTTGTGATGAGGTAATAGGCGTTGTAGGTAGGTTTTTTGAATTATATCAATTGCTTCCTAGAGCAGCTGCAGATATAGGTTGTGCAGGAGCATACATGCCCCCTGTCTCTCCAATAGATATTCCAAAAGAAAAAACTTTAGACGTGGTAACATGGAATATTGAGTGGTTTGGAGATGAAAGTAACTCTCCAGCAGCAGGAAATCCGATGCCTGATACCATTCAAAAAGATAGTGTAAAAGTTATAATTAATGAATTGAAGGCCGATGTATTGGCGGTTCAGGAGATTTCAGATGATGCATTATTTGCACAATTGGTAAGTGAACTTCCTGGGTACGATTACATACTTTCGCCAGCTGTGTCAAGACCAAATGATCCTGGTGTTAAACAGAAAGTCGGATTTATTTATAATACGGCGACAGTAAATGTAACCGCAACTAAAGTTTTGTTAGAATCTATTCACCCTTTGTATAATGGAGGAGATGACTCTGCATTGGTTAATTACCCAAGTACTACAGACCGTTTTTATGCAAGTGGCCGTTTGCCTTTTTTAATGACAGCAGATATTAATATTGATGGTGAAACAGAACCATATAATTTTATTGCTTTGCATGCTAGGGCAAATAGCAGCTCAGATCCTCAGAGTAGATACGATATGAGAAAATATGATGTAGAAGTATTAAAAGATAGTTTAGATGCACAATACCCTATAGCAAATATTGTATTGTTAGGTGATTATAATGATGATGTTGATGTTACCGTTGCTGATGTTGCAACAACACTAACTAGCTACGACGAATATGTTACAGATACTACGAATTATAATGTAGTAACCAGTGCTTTAAGTGCAGGAGGGTTTAGATCTTTTGTGTCCAGAGAAAATATGATAGATCACATTGCTATTTCTAATGAGTTGAACGATAATTATATAAATGAATCCGAACGTGTTCATTACGAATTTTATGATAGTGATTATACCCGAACGGTATCAGATCATTTTCCAGTATCAGCCAGGTTACAGATAAAATCACTAGTTGTTAACGAGCTTGTCCATACAGATATTATTTGTTCAGGTACGTCAGATGGTTCAGCAGCACTAGCTGTTTCTGGTGGCATAGCACCTTATAATTACCAATGGAGTGGGAGCGATATGTCTACAAATACAATTAATGGTTTAAGTGGAGGAGACCATATGGTAACAATAACGGATGCTTTAGGGAACGTAATAATTGAAAAATTTACCATTTTAGAATCACCCGAATTATCAGTTACTACAACTAATGATACAACAGTGTATTTTGGATATAAATCACAAGCCTGTACCTTGTTAGAAGTTGCAAATGTAACAGGAGGCACAGCCCCGTATAATTATGAGTGGAGTACTGGCGAAACCCAAGCAAGCATAGAAGTTTGCCCAGAAGAGACCACAGAATACAGTATAACTATTACTGATGCTAATGGTTGTACGCAAACATCAACGATAAAAGTTACTGTAATAAATGTTGCTTGTGAGGCAGAAGCAAGTCAATACAACCAGAGATATCAAAGACAAAGAAAGCCTAAAATACAAGTGTGTTTTAAAGGCAGAACTTTATGTGTGAATCAATATGCTGCAAGGGCTCTTTTGGCAAGAGGAGCTTATTTGGGAACTTGTAATGATCAAGACCCTATACCAACAGTTCGATTAAAAGTGTCTCCCAATCCTTTTGTAGCCTACACTAATGTGATCTTAAATAGTAATATGGAAGCAGAAGTAGAATTAAAGATTTACAATTTCTATGGACAGCTTTTAAAATCGTCATTTCATCAAATTAGTGCTGGTAAATCCAATATCGGTCTGCAATTAGGTGATTTAAGATGTGGGTTCTATTATTTAAAGACTAAAATTAATGGGAAACATGCTAAAACTAGGATATTGATAAAGCGTTAGAAAAATTAATAAAATAAAGGTCAAAGTATAATGCGTCATTGCGAGTTGAGTGTAGACATGGTAACTCTTTAGAATTAAATCTGAAATTAAACAGGTTACCGCGATTTTTACAAAGCCTCGCAATGACGAATTAGTTTTTTAAGCCTTTATTTCACTACTGGATAGCTTATTGACAAGTACTAATTAATCAAAGCATTTATTTTGGCCCAGAGATCATTATCAAAAGTAGATAAAGCAAAATTGATATTATCTGCAGCATTTCCCATACGCACTATGACTAATTTCTTACTGGGAACAACATAAATTTTTTGATCATTTTTACCCAAAGCAGCATACATATCTGTAGGTGCATTGGGAATTAACGCACCATTAAATTCTAATTGGCTTCCGGGTAAGTGGTAAGTCGGTTTTCCATTTAACCACCATAAGTATCCATAAGATTGGTTGATGCTTTGAGATGTATTAGTGGCTTCATTTAAAAAATTTTCTGGGATTATTTGAGTGTTTTCCCATTTTCCATTGGCATAAATTAGTAAGCCGAAACGGGCCATGCTTCGTGTATTACTCCAATAAACATTAAAATCATTTGAATTTATCCATGTACCAGTCATACCAATTTTGTTCTTTAATACTGTGTTAAAGTATCCAGACCAACTTTGACTACTAGCTTGGGCAATAACATCCTGCATTTTCACATACACATTATGATAAGCCCATCTGCTACCAGCATCGGCTATGTATTTAAGGTTTGCAGTAGACACATTGTCTCCTAAACCATCATCCAGACCAGAGTTCATAGATAATAGATTTTTACAAGTAATCAGGTTTTCTTTTTCTAAAGGAGCGCTCGTCCAACCAATTCCTAGATAATCAGAAACTTTGTTATTGATATTTATTAAACTTGCTTCTTGGGCGATTCCAGAAATAGCTGTGGTTAATGTCTTGCCTGCACTGGCCCAATACCAAGGCGATGTTGCAGTATGATTGCTAAAATAGTGTTCAACTACAATTTTGCCATCATGAAGGATCATAAAACTTTTTGTGTTTTTATCTTCTAAATAATCCAATAGTGGTTGTAAAGCAGTGGTGTTCCACTCTAAATCGCTAACAGATTTAGTCTTCCAAGTATTAGAATTTATAGGTGGAAAATAAAGGGTGTCATCTAAAACCTCGGGAGATGTGGGAGCATTATCTTTAGAGCAACTCAATAAAATTGTTAAGATGCATAATGAGAGATAAGTCATTTTTTTCATAGTTGTAGGTTTAGCAATTAAGACCTTCAAATATATAAAAGGTTTAATTAAGGTTGTATCTTTGCGCCCTAAATTGGTTATCGTTATTAATTAAAAAGATTCCCACCTTCTCGGGAAAATGGTATGCGTACAAAAACTCTTAAGAAAAACAAGATAAATGTTGTAACCCTTGGCTGTAGTAAAAATGTTTACGATAGTGAGGTGTTAATGGGACAACTTAAAGCTAGCGGTAAAGATGTTGTTCATGAAGATGAAGGGAATATTGTCGTTATTAATACCTGTGGATTTATTAATAATGCTAAGGAAGAAAGTGTGAATACCATCTTGGAATTCATGCAAAAAAAAGAAGCAGGAGATGTTGATAAGGTATTTGTTACGGGATGTTTAAGCGAGCGTTATAAGCCAGACTTACAAAAAGAAATCCCAAATGTAGATCAGTATTTTGGAACTACAGAATTACCAGGGTTGTTAAAAGCTTTGGGTGCCGATTATAAGCATGAATTAATAGGAGAGCGCTTAACAACAACCCCAAAAAATTATGCTTATTTAAAGATTGCTGAAGGTTGTGACAGACCTTGTAGTTTTTGCGCTATTCCGATTATGCGGGGAAAACATAGAAGCACCCCCATAGAAGATATTGTTGTTGAAGCCGAAAAATTAGCTGCGAATGGTGTTAAGGAACTTATATTAATAGCACAAGATTTGACCTATTATGGGTTAGATTTATATAAAAAGCGAAATCTGGCAGAGCTACTGGAGGCTTTGGTGAAAGTTGATGGTGTAGAATGGATTCGCTTACATTATGCATTTCCTACAGGTTTTCCCATGGACGTCTTGGAAGTTATGAATCGCGAGCCTAAAGTTTGTAATTATATAGATATTCCATTACAGCATATTTCAGATGCTATTTTAAAAAGTATGCGACGCGGAACGACAAAAGAGAAAACTACTAAATTACTTAAAGAATTTAGGGCTGCTGTTCCAAATATGACAATAAGGACAACACTCATAGTTGGGTACCCTGGTGAAACAGAAGAAGACTTTCAAATATTGAAACAGTGGGTTGCAGATATGCGTTTTGAGCGTTTGGGCTGTTTTACATATTCTCACGAAGAAAACACACATGCCTACAATTTAGAAGACGATGTTCCAGAAGCGGTAAAGATAGAACGTGCTAACCAGATTATGGAGGTACAGTCGCAGATCTCATGGGAACTCAATCAAGAAAAAATAGGAAAGACCTTTAAAGTCGTTATCGATAGGAAAGAAGGCAACTATTTTATAGGGCGTACCGAGTATGACTCGCCAGATGTTGATAATGAGGTACTGATTGATGCGACTAAAACCTATTTAAAAACAGGTGAGTTTACTACCGTGAAAATTATTGAAGCAGAAGATTTTGACCTTTACGGCGAAGTTGTTGCTTAATATTTAAAATAGAGATATTTATAATGGTATGGTTGACCTGAGCTGTTGATGAGGTTGTTAATTCATTATTTTTCTATTTTTGAAGAAACATATGTGTATGGATTCAAGTGATTTTTCAAAATTCTTAAATAACATAAGTTCCAAGCCGCTACAGGTGTTGGATGCATCTATACCAAACTCCAAATACATACCTTTAGATTTGTCTGAATCTAATGAAGAATTAAATAGTATCGATGTATCATCATCGTCAAAACTAGATACCTTTATTAATAATCATATTAAGAAGTATCATGCTTTTGTGGCTTATGGAGGATATTTGGAAGTCCGAAATATATACAAACGCAGTTCGCATTTTAATAAACAAGCTGAAGATGGGCGTAATATACATTTAGGAGTCGATTTATGGTGTCCTGCTAATACTTTAATTTACACACCTCTTGATGCTACTGTACATAGTTTTAAAAATAATACGAACTTTGGCGATTATGGTCCGACCATTATTTTGAAACATGTTATAGGCGAGGTCACATTTTATACCCTTTATGGTCATTTGAGCCTAGCATCAATCAAGGGTTTAAAAATTGGACAGGCGTTTATTAAAGGGGAGCAAATCGCAACTTTAGGCGACGCTTCAGTAAATGGAGATTACCCACCGCATTTACACTTTCAGATTATTAAAGATATTCAGCATTGCATTGGGGACTACCCAGGTGTTTGTAATAAGAAAGATCTAAAGTTTTATATGAAAAATTGTCCAGATCCCAATGTTCTATTGAAGTACACTTAGTCTTAGATAAAAAGACCTATTTAGCACCTTAAAATGAACTAAGAATAGAGCATTATTGGGTATTATATTTATAAATTGCTCTGCTTGTGCGTAAGCAGAATTATTCAAATTTAAAAATCTTAAAATATTATTAAATAATGTTCATTATCAAATCGATTCGTTTTATAACCATCTGTTTTTTATTCCTATTGTTAGTTGCTTGTTCTCAGAAAAAAGATACGTTAACTTCTGAAAATTCAGAAAAAATAGCTAAAACAGAAAAATACGAACCTACATGGGAATCCTTGGCCAAACATCAAGCCACTCCAGAATGGTTACAGGATGCCAAATTGGGAATTTATTTCCACTGGGGGGTGTATACTGTGCCAGCATATCACAGTGAATGGTATCCTTTTTATATGTATAGAGATGGGCACCCACACGGGTCTAATGTTGCTAAATGGCATAAAGAAAAGTACGGAAAAGATTTTAATTACCATGATTTTGTCCCGATGTTTAAAGCAGAAAAATTTGATGCAAAAGATTGGGCTAAATTATTTAAGGATGCTGGAGCTAAGTTTTCTGGTCCAGTAGCACAGCACCATGACGGTTTTGCCTTATGGGATAGTAAAGTAAATCCTTGGAATGCAAAAGCTAAAGGGCCTAAAAAGGATATTACTGGATTGTTAGAAAAAGAGATTAAAGCAAATGGGATGAAATTCATTACAACTTTTCACCATGCTCGTAATCTACAAAGAAATGCCAATAATCCAGAAAAGTGGGGAGCTTATGATAGCCATTTTGCGTATGATCCTAATTCGGCAACATCCTCTAAAGATTCTATAATTTCAAAGTTATATGGAAATATGCCAGCAGACCAATTTCATAAATATTGGTATGCCCAGCTAAAAGAAGTTATAGACCAGTATTCTCCAGATATTGTTTGGTTTGACTCTTGGTTAAATGCAATTCCTGAACAATACAGACAAGAATTTGCAGCTTATTATTTAAATGAGGCGAAGAAGAAAAATCAGGAGGTAGCCATTGTTATGAAACAACACGATATGCCACACAATATGAGTATGCTGGATATTGAACAAGGCGGTAAAAAAGATTTATCTGAGTCGCCATGGATGACAGATGTCACCATTAGTAGAGGTTCTTGGTCTTATACAGATAATTTAAAATATAAAGATGCCACATTGGTATTGCGAAATATGATAGATGTTTGGAGTAAGAACGGCACCGTTTTACTAAATGTTTCCCCTACAAAAGAAGGGGTTATTCCAACTGAGCAACGAGACATTCTTTTGGAAATTGGAGGTTGGTTGTCTAAGTACGGAGAAGCTGTTTATAATACGCGACCGTTTATAAAATACGGATTTGGAACTTCTGTGGCTAAGGCAGGTCATTTTGGGGGGCAATCTGCAACGACTAAATATTCTGCAAATGATGTGCGTTTTACCATGTCGAAAGACAAAAAAACACTCTACATGTTTTTCTTGGGTCATCCCGAAAAAGGTAGAAAATTAGATATGAAAAGTTTTGGTTTACATCGCTATCCAACGCCGAGTCCGATTAAAAATATTACTGTTTTAGGTACAGAAACTAAAGTACAATTTGAACAAACAGAAAATGAGTTATTTTTAACAATTCCAGATGTAGACATGAATGATATGGCAACAATATTTAAATTTGAGCTGGAATAAAATAATATATTTACATCTTAACTTATTTAATCTAACGGGCCAATGATCATATGAAAACTGTAAAAATGTTGTTAATCCTATTATTATTTATTTCTTGTAATAACAAAACCGATAAGAAAGAAAAACCAGAAGTAGATAAACAACTAACAGCTGTAGAAAAACAACTTTCTTTATTGTTGGAAAAAGCAGTGGAAAAAAACAGAATTCCTCGAACTACCAATAAAGACAATAGTATTTATTGGGCGCCTTTAAAATTTGATTGGACTGAGGGTTTTTTTCCAGGGACATGCTGGTATTTGTATGAAGCTACTAAAGATGAAAAGTGGAAAAACGGGGCTGAACAATTTCAAAAACTAATTGAAAGTCACAAAACAATTACAAACAATCATGACTTAGGGTTTATTTTTAATTGTTCTTTTGGAAATGGTTATCGTTTGACAAAAAATGAAGATTTTAAACAGGTTTTAATTGTCTCTGGAAACTCTTTAATTACACGTTTTAATGAAAAGGTAGGCTGTATTCAAAGCTGGGATGTAGGACCAAATCATCGTTGGAAATTTCCTGTCATTATAGACAATATGATGAATTTAGAGTTGTTATTTGAATTAACAAAATTAACAGGGGATCCTAAGTACAAAGAAATAGCCATTATTCATGCCAATACGACGATGAAAAACCATTTTAGAGATGATTATAGTTCTTACCATGTCATTGATTATGATCTAGAAACAGGTGCCGTACGCAACAGAAATACAGCACAAGGCTTTTCTGATAAAAGTTCTTGGGCGCGTGGACAAGCATGGGGACTATACGGTTATACAGTTTGTTACAGGTATACAAAGGATAAAAGGTACCTGGAACAAGCTCAAAATATAGCAAAATATATTATTGACGCTATGCCAGAAGATGGAATTCCTTATTGGGACTATAATGCACCAAACATTCCTAACGAAAAAAGAGATGTTTCTGCAGCTGCTATTGCTACGTCTGCTTTAATTGAATTAGATGGATATACAACAGAATCTTATTTGTCTTTTATCAATAAGTCAATTGTTTCCCTAGGTTCAGAAGTCTATAACGCTAAACTTGGAGAAAATAATGGTTTTGCTTTGATGCATAGTGTAGGTAGTATTCCGCACAAAGCAGAAGTAGATGTGCCTTTAAACTATGCAGATTATTATTATGTAGAAGCTTTGATGAGGTTGATAAAGTAAAAAACTAAAAACATTATTTGTTTTGTAGGTTTTTTTGACTATATTGGTAAGTGTAAAACTACAAAAATATAAAACATGAATGAACAAATAATCAACAAATTTGAAAGTAAAGGTGTATCGTCTGGGCTAGTAACAATAGCTCATACTGATTTTTTTTGTTATAATAATGTGCAAGGTTCTTTAACTGCGGGGTATTTATATACTAATATTGGAGCTACAAATTCAAATCTCGAAGTGTACATGAGATATGATAGTGGAGATACCACAGAATATACGTTATTATACCAGATTGATGGTGGACCAACCGAGTCCTTCACTCTGACACCAGGAACAAATATTTTTACTAAATCGTGTTCGTTTAAAAGTCTTAACTGTTGGTTAATGGTTCCTTACCAAGGAGGTAATGCGAATACTTCGTGCTCAATGAGTGTGTTTAAGTAATCATTTTGTTCACAAAATTATGTGAAGTTATTGAAATTTGAAGTTTAATAAGAAGAAAACATTCATTGTTATTGAAATGTTTTCTTCTTTTTTATTGGTACAAACTTCTATATAGAAAGCGATGAATTAATGACTTCTATAATCATATTGCAAGGTGCTTTTCTATCAGGCCTATGCGTTTTAATAGATTACAGACTTTAAAATTTCCCCTTCTTTGTCATTATTTTAATAAAAATATGTTATGACTCTTTACGTTAGTTGTCTTTTTTGGTTGAATGGTAGTTTCTGATCTCTATAGAAAATGCTTTTGAAGGGTTGATGCTCATTAATAATTTAAATTCATCATCTGTAAAGCCATGTGATTTTAGTTCAGGATAGAGTTTTTTGAAAATATTTGTAAATGGTTTGATTGATTGGTTTTCCTTTTGCGGGTCATACCAACCAGAGTCATGAGAAATCAAAATTTTATCTAAAATCCCGTTTCTTTTTGCAAATAGAATTTTTTCAATATGTTTATCCAATTCCCAACCTAAACCATCGAGACTTATCCAGCATCCCATTTTTGCCGCTTTAAGATAATTATCATTGTTATTTTCAAACTGGGCGTGAACCCAAATAAAAGATTCTGGTGACACTCCCATTTCTTTAAGAATGCTTAATTGTGGCCATAACCCTTTTGCTTCTCCAGTGTGTGATGCTATGGTTAAACCTGTTTTCAAGTGCGTAAGAGCAGCAGCTTTTACCAATTTTTGATGCATTTTATCTAAAGGATCGGAATTATCAATACCAATCTTAATAAACCCAGGTTTAATAGACGTTTTATCTATACCATATTTGTATTCATTTATCCATCTTTCAGCGAGATCCTTTACGGGTATTTCTCTTGCATAATGAGGAATAAATTTGTTATTACGAGCCCCATAAAGTCCTGTATTAGTAATAATCTTAACACCTGTTTTTTTAGCAATTTTTTCAAGAAGTAATGCATCTCTTCCCAGATAATTAGGTGTCGCGTCTACGAAATAATCCACATTAAATGCTTTGATTTCTTCAAAATAAGGTAGTATTTCTTTGATTATCGAATCATGGTCCCATGTGTTAGGTTGTATGCTATCTGCTCCTATAAAATCAACTAATATATGTTCATGTGTTAACCATATTTTTTCTGAGGTTAATTTATGTGCCCCTTTTACGTCTTGCACTAGTGAACTTTTGCTTAATGACTTGCACCCGCAACCTATTATTAATAATAAAACAACATGGTTTATTTTGAAAACCTTATTCATGGTTTTATGTATTACTTTGTTAATAAAAGAATATCAATTGTTCATCAAACTAGTAAAGTTTTAACTATTATTTCTGAAATATAATGATTAGTACTGTTACTATTCATGTCTTCAAAATGCGCTATTATCATGATTGATTTACTTTGTTCAAATCGTTGATTATGAGTGTTTAATATGCTCTTTTATGGTGGTACTAAGATAATAAATCTTTTTTCTATTGATATATTTATAAAGCTAGGGTATAAAAAAAGACCATATATTTTAATATATGGTCTTTTATACCAATTTTAAAAAATTAAGTAAAATGTTTATTCTTCAACCAAAACCCAGTCACCTTTAGCAATTAATGGTTCTGCTTGCTTGTATTTAAGTGTTTTGTTTTCACCATTCATAACATGCTTAATGGTAACTCTATCGTTACGTCCAATTTTTGGTCGGTCGCGAACAATGGTTTCTACCACTTCTTGTTTACGTTGGGTATTACCTGCAGCTCTATTTTGGGCAGAGCGTTCGTCCAAATTAGGAATTTCATCCTTTTGAGTATTTAATTTTTCCTGTTTACGGACGCGTGCTTCTTGGATGGTATTTTGTGTTTCTTGCGGTAATTCACCTTTAAATAAGAATGAGATAACATCTTTATTTACTTGGTCAATCATACCTTTAAATAACTCAAACGATTCAAATTTATAGATAAGTAGAGGATCTTTTTGTTCATGTACAGCTAATTGTACAGATTGTTTCAGTTCATCCATTTTACGTAAATGTGTTTTCCACGCATCATCAATAATGGCTAAAGTGATATTTTTCTCGAAATCGGTAATTAATTGTTTACCATTGGTTTCATACGCTTTTTCGAGGTCGGTAACAACATTTAAGCTTTTTATACCATCTGTAAATGGAACAACAATTCGTTTAAACTTATCACGTTGTGTTTCATATACATTTTTAATAACAGGAAAAGCAATGTCTGCATTACGAGCCATTTTTTCTCTGTAATGATCAAAAGCAGTTTTGTATATTTTAGACGTGATTTCTTGAGCAGAAAGTTTACCAAATTCTTCTTCAGAAATTGGAGAGTTCATTGAAAAATAACGAATTAATTCAAACTCGAAGTTTTTATAATCGTTAGCGCCTTTATTTGTTTCTGCAATACCTTCTGAGGTATCATAAATCATGTTTGCTAAATCTACACGAAGACGTTCTCCAAATAAGGCATGGTGACGACGTTTGTAAACAACCTCACGTTGTGCATTCATAACATCATCATACTCTAATAAACGCTTACGAACCCCAAAGTTATTTTCTTCTACTTTTTTCTGTGCACGTTCAATAGATTTAGAAATCATAGAATGCTGAATAACTTCACCTTCTTTGAGTCCCATTTTATCCATCATTTTGGCAATACGTTCGCTGCCAAATAAACGCATTAAATTATCTTCTAAAGAGACATAGAACTGAGAGCTTCCTGGATCTCCTTGACGCCCTGCACGACCACGTAACTGTCGGTCTACACGACGTGAATCATGACGTTCTGTACCAACAATGGCTAAACCACCAGCAGCTTTAACTTCATCGCTTAATTTAATATCGGTACCACGACCTGCCATATTGGTTGCAATGGTTACCTGACCCGCGTTTCCTGCTTCTGCAACAATATCAGCCTCTCTTTTATGCTGTTTTGCATTTAATACATTGTGTGATATTTTACGAATGCTTAGCATTTTACCTAATAGCTCACTAATTTCAACAGATGTTGTACCAATAAGAACTGGGCGACCTGCTTGCGATAATTGTGTTACTTCGTCAATAACGGCATTATATTTTTCACGCTTTGTCTTGTAAACCAAATCTTCTCTATCGTCTCTGGCAATGGGCTTGTTGGTAGGAATTTCAACAACATCTAATTTATAGATTTCCCAAAACTCACCTGCTTCTGTTACCGCAGTACCAGTCATACCAGATAATTTTCGATACATTCTGAAATAGTTTTGAAGGGTTACCGTGGCAAATGTTTGTGTGGCATCTTCAATTTTTACATTTTCTTTAGCCTCAATCGCCTGATGTAATCCGTCACTATAACGGCGCCCATCCATAATACGACCTGTTTGCTCGTCAACAATCATTACTTTATTATCCATAACCACGTATTGTGTGTCCTTTTCAAATAAAGCATAGGCTTTTAAAAGTTGGTTAAGTGTATGGATACGTTCCGACTTCACCCCGAAGTCCTTAAATAGCTCTTCTTTTAAATTCGCTTCTTCTTCTGCGGAAAGGTTTTGCTTTTCAATTTTAGCAACTTCAAGACCGATTTCTGGTAAGATAAAAAAGTCTGGATTATCTTTCCCAGAGAGATAATCTATTCCTTTGTCGGTTAATTCAATTTGATTGTTTTTTTCTTCAATAACATAGTACAGTTCGGCATCAACCTTTGGCATTTCACGGTTGTTGTCCTGCATGTAGAAATTCTCTGTTTTTTGAAGCAGCTGTTTAACGCCTTCTTCACTTAAAAACTTAATAAGTGCTTTGTTTTTGGGAATACCACGATACACACGCAGTAATTGGAAACCACCTTCTTTGGTATCACCAGCTTTGATTAACTTCTTAGCCTCTGCTAAAACACCTGTTAAATATTTACGTTGTACGCTTACAATATCGTCTACCTTAGGCTTTAACTCTGTAAATTCATGGCGCTCTCCCTGAGGAATTGGTCCAGAAATAATTAATGGCGTACGGGCATCATCTACTAAAACCGAATCGACCTCATCTACAATCGCATAATTGTGTGGGCGTTGTACTAAATCGTCTGGCGAATGTGCCATATTATCACGCAAATAATCGAATCCAAATTCGTTATTGGTACCATAAGTAATATCAGCATTGTAGGCTTTTTTACGAGCATCGGAATTTGGTTGGTGGTAATCAATACAATCAACACTTAAGCCGTGAAATTCGAAAATAGGAGCCATCCATGCGCTATCACGTTTTGCCAGATAATCGTTTACCGTAACTAAGTGAACACCTTTTCCAGCAAGTGCATTTAAGTACACGGGCAGTGTAGCCACTAATGTTTTTCCTTCACCTGTCTGCATTTCAGCAATTTTCCCCTGGTGCATGGCTATACCACCAATAAGTTGCACATCATAATGAATCATGTCCCATGTGATAGCTTTCCCTGCTGCATCCCATGAATTTGCCCAAATGGCTTTGTCATCTTCTAAAACAACATAGTCTTTAGCTCCAGATAGCTCTCTATCGAAAGTATTAGCAGTAACAGTAATATTTGTATTGTTTACAAAACGTTTTGCGGTTTCTTTAACAACAGCAAAAGCTTCAGGTAAGATATCATTTAAAACCGTTTCGGTTGCGTTGTATGCGTCATCTTTTAATTTGTCAATATCTTGATAAATATCCTCACGCCTGTCTATATCTTCGGTGTTTTCTGCTTCTTCTAAAAGATTTGCTATTTGTTCGTTGATACTCTTAGTGGCATCGGCAATTTTCCCTTTAAATTCATCTGTTTTACTGCGTAATTCATCATGTGATAAAGCTTCTAACGCAGCTTCAAAGGTTTTTACTTGATTTACAATAGGGTAGATGGCTTTTACGTCTTGTTTGGACTTGTCGCCAACAAATACTTTAAGTACAGAATTTAAAAAACTCATGTTTTTATATTTTAATTTTTACTTGGAGATCGCTCTAAAAGTAATTTATGTTATGTTTAATTTTATTGCGCTTTTGTAAAGCATTCAAAGATACATTTTGTTATGATGTTTTATAAATATTAAGACAAAAAAAAAGCCCCAAATCGAGACTTTTTAACTATTCTTTATGCTTTGCTATTATTAATATTCATCTTCATTCCAGAGGTAATCTTCATCAGTAGGGTAATCGGACCAGATTTCTTCAATTGAATCATACGAATCACCTTCGTCTTCAATTGACTGTAAATTTTCAACAACTTCTAACGGGGCTCCCGTTCTAATAGCGTAATCTATTAATTCGTCTTTTGTCGCTGGCCAAGGTGCATCACTTAAATAAGATGCTAGTTCTAATGTCCAATACATTTTCTATGTGTTTAATTTTTTGCAAAAATAATTTTTTAGTTTAAACAGACAAGAAAAAAGTGAATTATTTATTCGTTAATTTTAAGAACGTATCTTTAATTGTAATCTAAACAGTTGAAATTATTAGTGCTTTGTTAATATTTTAAAGCTGTTTCTTTAATTAGGATTCTTTTTCGGGAATCCACTTAATTTCATTTGCTTGTAAGTCGTACGACAACTTTCGTGCCAATACAAAAAGGTAGTCAGAAAGGCGGTTTAAATACATTAAAGCACTAGGTTCGATTTCCTCAATGTCATTAAGTGCAGTTGCTAAACGCTCTGCTCTGCGGCATACACAACGTGCTATGTGACAGAATGACACGGTTTGGTGGCCTCCAGGAAGAACAAAATGCGTCATAGGAGGAAGTTTTGCATTCATAACATCCATTTCCTTTTCTAAACGTTCAATATCTTCATTAGAAATTTTAGGAATGTTTAAACGTTCTTTTCCATTTTTTAAAATGGCTTTTTCTGGATCGGTTGCTAAAATAGCTCCAACTGTAAAAAGCCTGTCTTGAATATGAATTATTAAATCTTTGTATTGTTGATCAATCTCCTGGTCGCGAATTAAGCCTAAATGGGAGTTTAATTCATCAATAGTACCGTAACTTTCAATACGAATATGATGTTTTGGTACTCGGGTGCCCCCGAATAATGCTGTAGTACCTTTGTCGCCTGTTTTGGTGTAGATTTTCATTTTTTTATGAAGGCGATAAGACGCCAATTTTTTCAAATTTAACAGAAATCCTGTTTTTAAACTAATAAATTTAAAATATGGACCAAGATAGCCTTAAAGTCATTATTCATAACTGATTCTATTTCGTTTAAAAAATCGATAGTGAATTCTGGTTAATTTTAAAAGTGAATCCAAATATTAGAATAGACAAGTGTTTTACCTAAGTTATAACCCATAGACTATGCAAATGGTTATCTAGTTATCGCTTATTTATTTAATTTGAAAAACCATTAATCCAAGGTCAGCACGATGGGGTTTTCCATTTCTTAATGGTTTAATGAAATATTCTGGCATTAGGGAAACAATAGTATTTACTTGTTTTATAATTGGATTCTCAGGATTTGTTGAGCTTATTTTACCAATTTTAGCTATTTTATTGATCTGTATGCTACCGCCTGATGTAACATATGCCCAAACCTTTAGATGAGGCCCTTTAATTGGCATATAGCCTTTTGCTAGTTTATGTACATTGTTTTTAGAATTAACCTTGGCAATGATATAGTTTCGAATTTGACGAATATTAAATTCATCTATACTTTTTGAGTTATTACATGTGGTACATTTTTGATAGCTTCCAACTGAAAACCATTCCAGTTCTTTATCACATAAAACTTGTTTTTTATCCTTAAATTTTCTTATGATTCCCAATGAATATATCCTGTTTATAGATTTATTTAAGTTTAAGGAATTCATAGGATATTTTTTTAAAATCTTAATAAGGGTTTTATTTAGTTTTTCATTAGTTGTATTCGTCCAAACGTCATGTAGATCACCTTTTTTGTTGAAACTAAAAAATACTTTAATAGCAGGTTTTGAATGACTTATAATTGCCGATTCAATATCTTTGGTTTTTAAATTTTCCTTGAAAAAACTTGTGAAAGAGTTGTTGTTTAGATATAAAAACTCCTCCTTGGTAAAACTTTCACTTATGAACAGGGGCAAAGACATATTTACAGATGTCTCTAGAGCTACTCCATTACGATTGGCTGGTTGTATGATTTTTGTTCCAAACAATTGGACGATTCTATTTATTTCGGCATCAAATGCTGGGCTAATTGAGTAACAATTTAGATCTGTAATGAGGCCCTTTTTGTTGATTTTAAAACGAATATTAGTTTTTAGCTCACCAGCAACACTTTCTTTTTTTATTAATTCTTGATTTAGGTTTTTGATAATAAAATTTTCTAAATTCTTTTTAAAGCAACCGTAAGCATCGTCAAATGAAATATTTTGACATTTACCCGATATAGGAAAACGTTTAAATACATCTGATGTGTATAAGGGTGGGGTGTCAAATGTAGTTGTGCTGACTTTCTTTTTTAGTGAAGTTTTTGCTTCTTTAGAGATATTGCCATCTGCGTAAAAAACGTTTTCACTATTAGATTGAGAGAGATTGTCTACGTATGAAAACACAGGAGGAAAAGTACTTACTATAATAGAACTGACATTTATTATGTTTTTATTTCCTTCTTTTGAAAACAATTGAATTTTGTTTATAGATTCATGTAGTTCTGAAAGGTTAGAGACTTCATTTGGTAGAAATTCCCTTAAAAGTTTTTCTAATTTTTTATTAAGATCTCTGTTGCCAGTATAAATCCTAAAGTTCCATGGTCTGCCATTAGCGCTTACTTGGAACTGTGCTCTAATGCTTTGGTGTGAATTTGGAGGGGTTTTATAGCTGAGATTTCTTATTTCATCATTGCTAAGGTGTATTTTTAAATACTTGGAAAGCTTATTTTCTGTTGAAGGCCTATGAAGCATTCTAAACGATTTTTCTTCCAATTGGCTATCCATTATTCTAAATTGAGAAAAACCTTGTAAGCTAAAAAACAGTAGAAGAAATAATAATTTATGCATTCTTGAATTTTATAAGATAATTTATAAAAATATTAAATTCTAATAATAAAATGTTCCTTGACCTGTTCCTTTCTAAAAAAAACTAAGCCCCAAAAAAAAGTATCAATTGTTACGGAAACTTTAGGATGCTGCTTGATTATTTCCCAAGCTTCAGTCATTTCTTTAGACCAATAAATATCATCGAAGATAAAGATAGAATCATTATTGGCGGCCTGTAAAAATGTTTCGAAATAGTTTAAAGTAGTTTTTTTTTGGTGGTTGCCGTCAAAAAAAATAAAATCGTAATTATTATTAGCTGGTAGTTGGTTAATCACAATATTAAAATCACCAGTTTTTATATCAATATTATCTAAATTATATTTCTTAAAATTTGCTTTCGAAAACTCCGAAATATTAGGACAGCCTTCAATGGTTGTTATATGAGTGTCTTGATTTGCTAAACTCATGGCATGTGTTGCAATTCCAAGAGAGGTGCCTAACTCTAAAATAGTTTTAGGACTGAAGTGTTTTGCTAATCGGTATAAAAGTTTAGCTCTTTTGTTTGTTGAACCCGCATTTTTAGCCATGGATGAAATACGACGTTCATGTTGTTTCATCACCTGAGAACCTGCCCCTAAATCGGTTACTTTAATACTTGTTTTGTCTTTTAGAAGCTCTTTTTTATAATTTAAAATGTGCTTGTAATCATCATACTTTGTCTTGTCATAAAAGCATTTGGTAACTAAATTATAAACAAAAGGAGAATGTACACCGTGTTGATTGGTAGACTTGATAAGGAACTTTATGTATTGAATAATTTGATACATGTTTTTAGTGTTCAGTTGCTGTATTCTGGATTTGCTGAGGTGCTAAAGCTTCGATTTTTGCTTCTTTGCGGGAATACTAAACGCCATACATATCAGTGCTAACTTTGCAATCATCTGCAAACAAGTTAATCCTCAAGTTTAGCCGATAATTCAAACCACCGTTCTTCTTTAGCCTCAATAGTATCTATTATTTTTTGTAATTCATCTGATAGATTATTAATGTCATCTTGTGAAAGGTCGGGGTTGTTGAATTTGTTTTCTAATTCTTTTTTATCAAATGCTAAAGCATTTAATTTACTTTCAATGTTTTTAAGTTCTTTTTCTTCATTATAAGACAATTTAGTGGTGTCATTTTTCTTCCAGGCATTTTTGTCTTTTTTGTTTTCCTGACTCTTTGAAATGACAGGTTGACTGTCTTCATAAACACGATAATCTGTGTAGTTGCCAGGGAAATCTTCTATAACACCTTCGCCCTTAAATACAAAGAGGTGATCAATAACTTTATCCATAAAATAGCGATCGTGGGATACGACAATAACACAACCAGGGAAATCTAATAAAAAACTTTCAAGGACATTAAGTGTTACAATATCCAAATCGTTAGTCGGTTCATCTAGGATTAGAAAATTAGGGTTCTGAATTAAAACAGTACATAAATACAAACGTTTGCGTTCGCCACCACTTAATTTTTCAACAAAATCATATTGTTTTTTTCTGCTAAATAAAAAGCGTTCTAAAAGTTGTTGGGCACTTATTTGTCTACCTTTCTTTAATGGAATATAGTCTCCATATTCGCGGATGACATCAATGACTTTTTGTTCGGGTTTTATGGTAATGCCATTTTGAGTGTAATACCCAAATTTAACAGTGTCGCCTTTAACAATTTTACCAGAGTCTGGTTGTGCGGTTTGAGTCAATATATTTAAAAAGGTTGTTTTTCCCGTACCATTTTTGCCTATAATCCCAACACGTTCTCCTTTTTGAAACGTGTAATCAAATTTGTTGAGTATGGTTTTGTCTTTAAACGCTTTTGATACTTTATGAAATTCTAGAATCTTGCTACCAAGACGTTCCATATTTAGTTCAAGCTGAACTTCGTGATCGTTTCGTCGTTGGTGCGCACGATGTTTTATATCTTGAAAATCATCAATTCGAGATTTCGATTTGGTTGTTCTGGCTTTGGGTTGACGACGCATCCAAGCGAGTTCTTTCTTGAATAGTTGTTTTGCTTTGCCTATTTCTACAGACTCCTGTTCAATTCTGGCTTCCCTTTTTTCCAGATAATACGAGTAATTGCCTTTGTAACTGTATAACTTTCCTTGATCTAATTCAATAATTTCATTGCAAACACGCTCTAAAAAATAGCGGTCGTGTGTAACCATGAACAATGTCATATTTTCCTTAGCAAAAAAAGCTTCCAGCCATTCGATCATTTCTAAATCTAAGTGGTTGGTAGGCTCGTCAAGAATTAACAAGTCGGGTTTGTTTATTAGGGCATTAGCTAACGATAGTCGTTTTTTTTGTCCACCAGAAAGTGTACTTACTTTTTGGTTTAAATTATCCAGTTTCAGTTTAAAAAGGATTTGTTTGTAAAGTGTTTCGAAATCCCAGGCCTGATGCTGTTCCATTTGCTCGAAAGCGGTTTGGTAGGATTCAGAATCTTCAGGGTTTAAAAGTGCTTTTTCGTAATTGGCTATGATTTTTAAAATAGGATTGTCACTAGCAAAAATAGTTTCTTCTATAGTTAAATTGTTATCAAACTTAGGGTCTTGCGATAGAAAAGAAACTGCAATACCTTTTCTATAAATCACATTGCCTGAGTCTGCTTCGTCATCACCAGAAATAATGTTTAAAATGGAGGTTTTTCCTGTTCCATTTTTTGCTACGAAAGCAATTTTCTGATCCTTATGTACGCTAAAAGAAATATTTTCAAAAAGCGTTCGCTCTCCATAAGATTTAGATATATTTTCAACGGTTAGATAATTCAAAAGAATATTTTTTTTTGCAAATAACGGATAAAAAACCAAAAAACTTGCCATAAGTTTTATTGTTCAAGACGAAAACTTATATTTGTGATAAATCAATGTGCCCTCTATGAAGAGATGTTTTATTATTGCTATTATAGTTATAAATGTAGTGTTTGTTTCCTGTATTCCATATAAGGATACCGTTTATCTTCAAAATAAAAGTAATGCAGTAGATTCTACTCAGGTTATTGTCGAGAAGCAAAAACCATATCGTGTCCAGATAAATGATATCCTAAATATTCGGATTAAAGCAGCTAAGCAAGAAACGGTTTCTATTTTTAACCCAATTGGTGAAGGTGATTTAAATGTTGGTAGCCAAGAACGAGCTTATTTTGATGGCTTTACAGTGAATTTACACGGAAATATTCTTCTTCCAAAGTTGGGAGAAATAAATGTGTTGGGATTTACAGTAGATGAAATAAAGCAAATTATTGAAAAAAAACTATTGGAAACCGAGTATAAAGCTGCTAATGATATTTTTGTGACAGTCAAGCTTACAGGTTTGCAGTATACAGCTCTTGGCGAGGTTAATAATAGAGGCATTAAAATCATTTTTAAAGAACGTGTAAATATTTTTGAAGCCTTAGCAAGTTCAGGAGATATTTTAGATACAGGAAATAAGAAAGATGTTTTGATTATTAGGCAGTTCCCTCAAGGGCAAAAAATATTTCATTTAGATTTAACAGATGCTGCAGTAATGAATTCTCCATATTATTATATTCAGCCTAACGATATGATTTATGTAAAACCCATAAGACAGAAGTCTATAGGTACTGGTACTACCGCGTTTCAAACTATCGGATCGATAGCTACGGTAATAACATTGATTACTACCACAGTCATATTAATTAACAGATAGAACTATGTCTCAAAATGAATTAGAAGATATTGAATTTCAGGAATCTGGAAGTTTAAGTTTTGATATTCGAGGCTTTGTTTTTAAAGTTTTGAAGTTTTGGAAGCTGATAGTGCTATGCATTATTACTGGACTAATAATTGCATATTCTATTAATGTTAGAAAGCAGAATATTTATAATGTAAATTCTTTGATATCGGTTGAAAATGATCAAAATCCTTTTTTTACTGCTAACACAAGTATTTCTTTTAATTGGGGAGGTGTTTCGGATAAGGTAGGTAAAATTATCATAGCATTGAGTACCAGAAACCATAATGAAAAAGTAGTTGATTCTTTGAAGTTTTATATGCGATATTTGAAGGAAGGGAAATATAGAAAAAATGATATATACAAAAATGCACCGTTTGAAGTTGTAATTGATAAAAGAAAAGGGCAATTACTAAATGAGTACATAGGTATTCGATTTATTAGTGAAAATCAGTATGAGCTATTTATAGATTTTGAAAATGATTTAGTAAGAGTGCAGAGATATAAAGATAAATTAATTCAGACCATATCAGTGGAAACAGGTGAGTTTAACAAAGTTTTCAATTTTGGAGAGCAAGTAGATTTACCTTTTGCATCATTTAAGCTATTAAAGAAACCTGATATAAAAATAGTGCCAGAATCTGAATATTTTATTCAATTTTTGAATTTTGATGCGATTGTGAATAGCTACAAACGTCAAATAAAAGCAAGGTCGTATTCAAAAGAGTCGGCATCTGTATTAATGCTTTCTTTAACTGGAGTTAATAAAGCCAAAATAGTAGATTATTTAAATGCCACTACACAAATATTGAGTAAAGCAGAGTTAGACCGTAAAAATTTATATGCTACTAATACAATAAAATTTATAGATAGTACTTTAAGTATAGTTAATACTGATTTGAAGGCAGCAACAGATACTATGAATGCCTTTAGACAAGAGAACAAAATATTTAATATTGATGAGGAATTGTCACAACTTTCGGGGAAAATAATTGAACTTGATGTAAACAAGGAGACTATACAATCTAAATTAAGGTATTTGAATTTTCTTGAAAATTATTTACGTACAAGAACTAATTATACAAATATAGCCGCACCAACTTCAGTAGGTATTGATGAAAGAAATATAATAGCATCTGTTGGTAAAATTACATCTTTAGCTATTGAACGCCAGGAACTGGAGCAATTGGTGCAAGAAGGTTCTACGTCACTAAAAGAATTAGATGCTAGAATAAATGCGGAGAAGAATGTATTGTTAGAAATTCTAGATTCAACTAAAGAAACAATTCAAATAGAGTTGGAAATAGTAAATAAAAAGAAGGTAAACTTAGAGAGTAAACTCAAAGATTTACCAGAAGACCAACAAGAATATTTGAAAATACAACGAAAATTAAATTTAAGTCAGGAATCTTATAATGTTTATTTGGCAAAGAGAAGTGAAGCAGCAATAGTAAAAGCAGCTAATGTATCCGATATTTCTGTAATAGATGAAGCTAAGGATGTTGGTGGAGGTCTAATCGGTCCAAATAAAAACTTAAATTATATGATGGCACTAATTTTAGGGATATCTCTGCCAATTATAATTTTGTTTATTATTTTTTTACTAGATAATACAATTCATGGAACTGAAGATATAAAACGATTATCCAATGTTCCTATTTTGGGTCTTATAGGTAAATTAAATCATGAGAATAATTTAATAGTATTTGAAAAACCTAAATCCGCAGTAGCTGAAGCCTTTAGGGCTATTCGTTCTAGTTTACAGTTTTTTTATAAAAAAACAGATAAAGAAGGAGGACGTACAATTATGATTACCTCGTCGGTTAGTGGTGAAGGAAAAACATTTTGTTCTATTAACGTTGCAAGTGCTTATGCGTTATCTGGTAAAAAAACCATCCTTTTAGGTTTAGATTTGCGTAAGCCTAAAATTTTTGAAGATTTTAATATTGATAATAGTATTGGTATAGTTAATTATTTTATTGGAGATAAAACATTAAAAGAAATCACATTTAAGAGTCATATAGAAAATTTAGATGTAATTACATCAGGACCTATACCTCCTAATCCTTCAGAATTATTGATGAGTGAAATAATGGAGGATGTCGTTCTGAATTTACGGAAAACATACGACATCATAGTATTGGATTCGCCTCCATTAGGATTGGTAACCGATGCCTTGATTTTATCCCAATATGCAGATGCCTCTTTATTTGTAGTCAGATTAGATTATACAAAGAAAGGGATGTTAGAGCTAGTTAATGCAAAACACAAATCTGGAGAATTAAAAAATATTAGCTATGTTTTAAACTTTTATAAACATAAATCTAACCATAATTATGGCTATGGCTATGGCTATGGCTATGGGATATATGGAAATGCTTATCATGAGAAAACCCAAAAAGAAAATGTTTTAAGCAAATTGAAAAATTTGTTAAAAAAAGATAGTTTAAAGCGATATTAAAAAATATAAAAAATAAATACTTTGAAAGAGGAAGAATGGCTATATACAATATCTTCAAAAAAACGATTAATTGATTTTAATTTTAAAGAAATATGGAGATATAAAGATTTAGTATTGCTATTTGTTAAAAGAGACATTGTTACAGTTTACAAACAAACCATTCTCGGGCCTTTGTGGTATTTTGTTCAACCACTACTTACATCATTAATTTTTACATTAATTTTTAACAATCTGGCAAGTATACCCACAGGTAATGGTATGCCTCCTTTTCTGTTTAACCTTGCAGGCATAACTTCTTGGAACTATTTTAAACTATGTTTAACAGGAACAAGTAATACGTTTGTTAAAAATCAAGACATTTTTGGAAAAGTGTATTTTCCAAGGGTAGTTATGCCTTTGTCTGTTGTTATTTCCAATATATTAAAATTTGGAATTCAACTTTTAGTATTTATTTCTTTTTATATTTATTTTAAATACTTTACTCATAGCTCAACAAATGCTTTACCGCAAATAGAGATTGTTTTGTTGCCAATTATAATTGTATTAATGGGATTATTGGGCTTAGGCTTTGGTATGATAATTTCATCTATGACTACGAAATATAGAGATTTAACATTTTTATTAACATTTGCTGTCCAGTTACTTATGTATGGATCGGCAGTTATGTACCCAATAAGTTATTTTAAGGAAAAGTTACCAAATATATCATGGGTTGTTGAGTATAATCCAATAGCAGTGATTATTGAAACTTTTAGATATATTACTATAGGAGCTGGAGATTTTTCATTATATAAAATGCTTTACGTTTCATTAATTAGTGTTTTAGTATTTTTATTTGGCTTGATAGTTTTTAATAAGACAGAGAAAAGTTTTATTGATACCGTATAATGATGAAGGAAGATATTATTTTAAAAGTTGAAGATATTTCTAAGCAATATCGTTTAGGACTAATAGGTACTGGCACTTTAAACCACGATTTGAATAGATGGTGGTGTAAAATACGAGGTAAAGAAGATCCTTATTTGAAAATTGGAGAAACCAATGACAGAGCAAAAAAAGGAACTTCTAGTTATGTTTGGGGGTTAAGGGATATTAATTTCGAAATAAGAAGAGGTGAGATCTTAGGCATTATCGGTAAAAATGGTGCTGGAAAATCTACCTTATTAAAAGTATTATCGCGAGTAACAAGCCCTACAACGGGAGAAATAAAAATGAAGGGGCGCATTGCTTCTTTATTGGAAGTAGGCACAGGATTTCATGGTGAAATGACAGGTCGTGAAAATGTATTTTTGAACGGAGCTATTTTAGGAATGACCAAATCAGAAATAGCATCAAAAATTGATGATATTATTGAGTTTTCAGGATGCCATCGTTATATTGATACACCTGTAAAGCGGTATAGTTCAGGAATGACGGTTCGTTTGGCTTTCGCTGTCGCAGCTTTTTTAGAACCAGATATTTTAGTGATAGATGAGGTATTGGCGGTAGGAGATGCTGAGTTTCAGAAAAAAGCTATTGGTAAAATGCAGGATATTAGTAAAGGGGAAGGACGTACTATATTGTTTGTAAGTCACAATATGGCCTCAATACAAAACCTGTGTACACGGGTTATGCTGCTAGATAATGGAAAAATAGATATTGACGGAGCAACCGATGAAGTCATTTCTTATTATCTAAAGAAGTTTAGAAATAAAGAAGTAGAACAGAAATTAATAAGTAGAGCTGATAGAAAAGGTAATGGGAAATTAAAGTTTTTAGATTACTGGTTTGAAAACATAAAAGGTGAAAAAATAAACTTGATTCAATCTGGATTGGCATATAAAATGGTTTTAAAAGTTCAAAATATTACAACTAATAACTTAAAAAATATTAGAATTTCTGTTGGTATTGATGATGATCAATCTAGAAGGTTAACCATATTTAGTAATGACTTAACTAACCAAGTTATTGAATTTAAATCTGTTGAAACAAAATTGGTTAAGATTCGCATTCCGGCAATTCCTTTTCAGTCGGGAACATATCATTTTACACTATTTGCTAGTGAAAATCAAAATATTTCAGATTGGGTAATCAATGCAGGTTCTTTCGAAGTAGAAAATGGTGATTTTTTCAACACTGGTCGTATTATAGAAAGTAATCAAGGCTATATATTAATAGAGCATGAATTTCATTAAGAACACGATTCGTTATGCATTGAAGATGTTGGGCTTTAGGTTAATTAAAGATAACCCTCAAAGTTTCGAATATACAGCAGCAAGCAAATTGTTGGAAATTGGTTATGGCCATTTAGAAAGTGCACGCACAGAAATGTCTATAAATGCCGAGAAAAAACCTATACCTTGGTTTACATACCCAGCAATTGAATACTTGTCTCAATTAGATTTGTCGGACAAAATAATGTTAGAATGGGGAGCAGGAAATTCATCTTTGTTTTTTTCAGAAAAAGTAAAAACCATTTATTCTGTAGAGCATAATAAAACTTGGTATGAACAGGTTAAAAAGTATAACATTAGTAATCAATACCTTTTTTTGTCAGAGACTAATTATGCTACAGAACCAACCAAATTATCTATTAAATTTGATATTATTCTAATTGATGGCATCAAAAGAGAGGCGTGTTCTAAAGAGGTTTTTAGTTTAATTAATAAAGGAGGATTAATTATTTTAGATAATAGTGATAGGCATCCTGATATCGCTAAGAATTTTAGGAAGCATGGATTTATAGAGGTAGATTTTCATGGGTTAGGTCCAATTAATAATTACTCCTGGACTACTAGTATTTTTATGGATAGAGAGATTAATTTAAAACCGCTATCCATTCAACCAACACTACCAATTGGTGGTGGATTTTGATAAAGAATTACTATGGAAATTTTAAAAAATATATTAAACGTTGTAGTTCCTAAAAAAATTAAAAACTTTTTTTATCAACAAGTAATTACCGATTATGAGAAACGGTTAGAATATGCAACCATATCGTATTCGCAAGAAGGTGAAGATTGTATTTTGGATAGAATATTCAATGAAATGGAATATGGCTTTTATGTAGACATTGGCGCACATCATCCAAAACGTTTTTCTAATACTAATAAATTCTACAAAAGAGGATGGAGAGGTATAAATATAGATGCCATGCCAAATAGTATGGATGCATTCAAAAAAGAGCGTCCTGATGATATTAATCTTGAAATTGGTATATCTAAAGAAAACAGAGTTTTGACTTACTATATGTTTAATGAACCGGCATTAAATACATTCTCAAAAGAGGAAGCCAGTAAGAAAGATGGGATAAGGAATTATAAAGTAATTGAAGAAAAAAAGATTTTAACCTATTCTTTAAAAGAGGTTTTAGATAAATATTTAATAAACAGTAATAAAATCGATTTTATTACTATTGATGTTGAGGGGCTTGATCTAGAAGTGATTGAATCTAATGATTGGAATAGATATAGACCCAAAATAGTTTTAGTTGAAGACTTAAAAAAACATGAACTTATTGAACTTCCTTTAAAAAGTGACGTGTATAAATTTTTGAATTCGAATGACTATCAGTTGATAGCAAGAACATTTAATACACTGTTTTTTAAAGATAATCGAATTTAAATGAATCTTGCACCCGTTATATTATTTGTTTACAATCGCCCATGGCACACAGAGCAGACTTTAAATGCTTTAATGTTAAATAAATATGCGAATAAGAGTGTTTTGTATATTTATTGCGATGGACCTAAACCAAATGCTCCTATTGAAGAAATTAATAAAATAAGTGAAGTCAGGCAAATTGTAAGAAAAAAAAAGTGGTGTAAAGAAATTGTAATAATTGAAAGAGATGAAAATTTAGGGCTTTTTAAAAATGTCATAGATGGTATTACCACAATTGTTAATAAATACGGTAATATTATAGTTTTAGAAGATGATTTAATAAGTTCACCATATTTTTTAACTTATTGTAATGAAGGCCTTGAGATGTATAAAAAGGAACAAAATGTATATTCAATAAATGCTTTTCAGTTCCCTTTGGAAACTAACAGGGTTGATACTTTTTTATCACCTTTAGCAACAAGCTCTTGGGGATGGGCAACATGGAAAGATAGATGGAACATATTAGATATTAGTATAAAAAATAAGGAACAAATTCAGAATCATTTTTTCTTAAAATCTAGGTTTAATTTTGCAGATTATGACTATGCGGCTATGCTTAACAACCCAAAATCTTGGGCAATTAAATGGTACTACTCAGTTTTTTTAAGGAATGGATTAGGTTTATTTCCAACTAAACCTTTGATAACTAATATTGGTTTGGATGGTAGCGGTGAAAATTGTGGTACAGAAACTGTTTATAGTACATTAATGAGTAGTAAAATGGTTTTATCAAAAAAAGAAGTTATAGATATTGATTTTTATGAATTAATGCTAAATTATTTTACAAAAACAGATAGTATTACTTCAAAAAAAAGAAAGAAAAATAGTATTTACAGTTTAAAATACTATATTAAAAGAATGTTAAAGTTTTGATTTAATTAAGAAACAATCAAGAGAAGTATAAGAGGGTATATTACTGTTTGGAAATGAGAAGATTAATTTTAGAATTTATTTTTAAGGTCTTTGGCAAAAAGAACATTATTGATTCTATAGGTATTGATTTAATCGATATGGAATTACAGAAAAATGAAACTAAAAGTCTTTCGAAACAAGCATTAATTAGTGATAGTTCTGTTTTTTATAGAGAATCCAGTATAGAGAATTTGCAGAATGATAAGTCTAATGTCGTTATTGGTGATAATACACATATTAGAGGGGGGCTCTTAATTTTTAAGTATGGAGGTAAAATAGTAATTGGTAATCATTGTTATGTTGGAGAAGGAGCTAGATTATGGTCTGGAGAATCATTAACAATAGGCAATAATGTATTGATATCTCATAATGTGAGTATTGTTGACACTGATTCTCACGAAATAAATTATTTAGAAAGGGCAGTCAGGTATAAAGAGATGTTGTCTACTGGACATTGGGAAACGAAGGGTAGCATAAAAACAAATCCAATTATAATTAAAGATTATGCATGGATAAATTTTGGTGCTTCCATATTAAAAGGAGTAACTGTAGGAAAAGGGGCAATAATTGGAGCAGGAAGTGTAGTTACTAAAGATGTGCCTGATTGGACAATAGTGGCTGGTAACCCAGCTCAAATCATTAGAACAATTTCTGAAAGCGAAAGGTAATATGATTTGGGAAGAAACTACTAACTATCATAGCAGGAAATCTTGCTAAACCCACCAAAAAAATAAAAAATGCTTAAAAAGGTTGCTAAATATATATTAAGAAAGAATAAGGAAAAGAAAAATAAAAATGATAGACAAGCTTTATTGCGTGAAGTTGAGGAATACATAGATAAGGGTAGAGAACCATGGTCGAAAGGATATCATCAATATAAGCAAGAGGTTATTGTCAAATCAATAAACGATCAAGGGTTTCTAGAAAAAATCAAAATTAAGGCGCCTTTAAATAATTATGGATATAGATTAGATGAAAGAGTAGTGGAATACCCCTGGATATTTTCAAAACTGAATGTAAAAAAACAAAAGTTATTAGACGCAGGTTCTACTTTTAATTTTGATTTTATTGTTAATCACCCTATCTTAAAAAATAAAGATTTAACAATTTTTACATTTGCCCCTGAGTCAAATAACTTTTGTAATAAAGGTGTTTCTTATGTTTATGGAGATTTAAGAAACATAGTATTCAAAGATAATTTGTTTGATGTTGTAATATCGCAGTCCACTATTGAGCACATAGATATGGATAATTCAATTTATGGCTATGACGTTAAACACAATGAAGATATTAATAGAAAGTCTTATGACTATATTCTTGCGGTAAGAGAAATGATTCGGGTACTTAAAAATAAAGGAACTCTATTACTAACCTTTCCATTTGGTAAATTTGAAAATCATGGTTTTTTTCAACAGTTTGATGAAGAAATGCTAAATAAAATATTAGAGCTTTTTCAAAATATAGGTACCTATAAATTAGATTTTTTTCACTATAAGAAACAAGGTTGGGAGTTTGCAAAACAAGCAGAATTAGTAGATGTGGTATCTTATAACCCACATACAGGTAAAGGGAAACATGAGGATGGCGCTGCGCATTGCAGAAGTGTAGTTTGTATACATTTTATCAAGAAATAATATGACTTGGGAAGAAACTATAATTAAAATAAGAAAAGAAAACGACTACAAAGATTTAGTTGCACAGGCTTATTTTGAAGAGGATTTAAAACTCAACGTGGAGCGTTTTTCCAAAAGCAAAGAATATAAAGAAACGCAAAAGCTAATTGTTCGGTATGCACCAAATGCAAAATCTATTTTAGATATAGGTTGCGGTAATGGTATAAGTGCCATAAGTTTTGCATTGCAAGGGTATCAAGTAACTGCAGTAGAGCCAGATGAGAGTGAAACTGTAGGAGCAGGAGCTATTAAAAAGCTTAAAACCGCCTATAAACTTGATAATTTAGACGTTTTTGAGGCATTTGCTGAAGATATTAATTTTGCAAATAATTCTTTTGATATTGTTTATATTAGGCAGGCTATGCATCATGCAAATAATTTGGATAAATTTGTTGCTGAATGTGTTAGGGTGTTAAAACCAAATGGGCTTTTATTAACTATAAGGGACCATGTTATTTTTAACGACAATGACAAACAATGTTTTTTAAAAAATCATCCTTTACATAAATTTTATGGAGGTGAAAATGCATATAAACCAGAAGCTTATAGAAGTGCTATAAAAAATGCTGGAGCTATTATAAAAAAAGAACTAAAGTATTTTGATAGTGTCATTAATTATTTCCCATTAACAGATATAGAGATTAAAGCAATAGGAGATACAGAAATTAAAGACCAGAAGAAAAAATTATATAACAAAATTGGAGCGCTTTCTAAAATTCCTTTTGTATGGAATTTATATGTGATTTTAAGAGGGTACAGAGCGCCTAATGAAAATAAAATACCTGGAAGAATGTATTCGTATATTGCGTATAAAAAATGAAAATACTAATAATTGGATCTAAAGGATTTATTGGATCGCATTGTGTGACCTATTTTGCAAATAACCATGAAGTGTGGCAATGCGATGTAGTAACTGATTATGTTAGTGAAAAATATATCGTTGTTGATGTTACCAATGCGAACTATAATGAGATTTTTCAAACACACACATTCGATGTCTGTATTAACTGTTCTGGAGCAGCAAACGTGTCAGATTCTCTAAAGAACCCTCAAAGAGATTTCATGTTAAATACTGTAAATGTTTTTAACCAGTTAGAAGCCATCAGAAGGTATAATTCAAAGTGCAAATACATTAATTTTTCAAGTGCCGCGGTTTATGGAAACCCAGAGTATTTACCAATTGATGAAAATCATCCACTTAGTCCTATATCTCCATATGGAGTTCATAAGCAACTAGCTGAACAAATTTGTGAAGAGTTTTTTAAAACGTACAAAATAGCATGTTGTTCTTTACGAGTTTTTTCTGTTTACGGTCCAGGATTACAAAAACAATTATTTTGGGATCTTTATAAGAAAAGTAAAAATGCTTCTAAAGTAACACTATTTGGGACAGGAAATGAATCTAGAGATTTTATTTATATATCAGACTTAATCCAAGCATTAGAATTAGTGATTCTTAATAGTTCTTTTAAAAATAATATTATAAATGTAGCAAATAATAAAGAACAAAAAATAAATGATATTGTGACTGCTTTTTATAAATATTATGATGCTAATGTAACAATTGAGTTTGGAGGAGAGGAACGAGCTGGAGACCCTATAAATTGGAAGGCTGATATAAACAAACTTAAGGAATTAGGCTATGAGCCACAAGTGAATATTAATGAAGGTTTAAGGAAATATATAACGTGGTTAAAAGAAAGAGAATAGGAGTCATTTTTTCTTATAATGAAGCTTGGATAGCTGGTAGTTACTATATTTTAAATATAATAAATGCATTGCACCGCTTAGAGTATAAAGAAAAACCAGTTATTGTAGTGCTAACTGAACAAAAATCTGATTTTTTGATTTTGGAGGAAGAAACACAATACCCTTTTTTAGAATTTTTTAAAATACCTCTGCAGCTACCTCGCTATAGTGTTTTTGAAAGGTTGATCAATAAAATAGGACGCGTTTTTAAAATTAAAAAATTAATAAATAAAAAACCACTTAAAGCAGATATTGAGTTTTTATATCCTTTCGAAATGCCAGGTGTTTCTGTTAATCCCATAAAAAAAATAAATTGGGTTCCAGATTTTCAAGAGATTCATTTGCCAAATCTTTTTACTGAAGAACTTTTAGAACAACGGAAAAAACATCAAAAAGAGGTTATTTGTAAAGGAGATTGGGTTGTTTTTAGTAGTAAAGACGCTCAAAAGGATTTTAACCAGCTATATACTAACACTACGGTAAAACAGTATGTATTGCCCTTTGCTGTTACACATCCTGATTTTAAAACATTAAATTTAAATGAGATTTTAAAAAAGTACGATTTGCCTAAAAACTATTATTTTGCACCAAATCAATTTTGGGCCCATAAAAATCATATGGTTGTGTTAGAGGCAGTCAACGAATTAAAGGATAAAAATATTAATATACAGGTTGCTTTTTCTGGAAAAGAAAACGATCATAGAAATGCAGATTATGTATCGCTTTTACACTCATATGTAAAAAATAACAACTTAGAAAAGAATGTTCACTTTTTAGGGTTTATTCCTAGAAAAGACCAGCTTAAATTAATGCAAAATGCGGTGGCTATAATACAACCATCAAAATTTGAAGGTTGGAGTACCGTAGTCGAAGATGCCAAGGCAATTAATCAATATCTCATTTTATCAGATATTGATGTGCATAAAGAACAGATAAACAAAAATGTATCTTTTTTTAATCCAACAAATTATTCAAAATTAGCTGCATTATTATCCGAATTTTGGTTAAGCCCTCCTAAAGTAGAAGTAATAGATTATGATATAGAGAAAAGTAAGTTCGCCAAAAACTTTATGAGCCTTATAACATCAGTTAATAATCAAGTGTAAATTTAATATTAGTAAAATTATTTATGCTTAAAAAACCAACTGTTTCAATTGTAACGCCAAACTATAATCAAGCACAGTTTATTGAGCAAACGTTGTTATCGGTTATAAATCAGGATTATCCAAATATAGAATATATAGTTATTGATGGTGGTAGTAATGATGGCTCGATAGATATTATTAAAAAGTATGAAAAGTACTTAACTTATTGGGAGACATCGCCAGATAAAGGTATGTATGACGCAATTAATAAAGGGTTTAAGAGAGCTTCGGGAGATATCATGTGTTGGATAAATAGTGATGATATACTGGTTTCGAGTGCTATAAAAGAGGTAGTTGGCTTAATGGATAAAAACCCCTATGTTCATTGGCTTATGGGGTATCCCACAATTATTAATGAAAAAAGTGAAATTACCTGGCAAGGTCAAGACGCTCAAGTGTTTTCGCCCTATTTTTTTTATTTACATAATCATACCAGAGACTTTTCATTTATTCAACAGGAATCTACCTTTTGGACCCGATCCCTATGGGAAAGAGCTGGAGCTAGGTTAAACCTTGAATATACTTTGGCAGCGGATTTCGATTTATGGATGCGGTTTTTTAAACATGATAAATTATACTTTACACATCAACAGCTAGGGGCATTCAGAAGACGAAAGGGGCAGCAATCAGAAAATCAAGAAAGTTATTTGCAAGAAACCAATTTGGCTATATCGAATAATCAGGAAAAACTTTTAATAAAACAGAGGTGCGTTATTTTTTTACTTAAAAGTGTAAGAAAGCTATTTTTCTCTTTAAAAAATAAAAAAATAAGGAATGCCTATTATAAACTACAGCTTAAAATATTCGGTAAGCCTAATTGGATTGATTAGTAGTTTGTTATTATACCATTCTATTTTTATGTTGAGTAGCCTGTAAAAAAGTTATATTTACGATTAAATAATTAAATACGAGTAAAAGAATAGATGCTAAAGTTATCTATAATAACTGTTAACTATAATAATTATAATGGACTAAAAAGAACCATTGAGAGTATTAGTTCACAAAATGTTTCTGACTTTGAATTTATAATAATAGACGGAAATTCTACAGATGAAAGTGTAGCTCTTATTAAAGAAAGTAGCATGTATATTTCTAATTGGATAAGTGAGCCAGATAATGGCATTTATCAAGCAATGAACAAAGGTGTTTCTATGGCCAAAGGGGAATATCTTCTTTTTTTAAATAGCGGAGACCATTTGTTTGAAAGTAATATCATATCTACAAGTCTTGATCATTTAAAGGGAGATGATTTTATTTGTTTTGATATCGAATGTGTTTTAAGTAATGATAGCTGTATTAAAAAGCACCCCGATAATTTAGATTTTTCTTATTTGTTTTCCGATACATTTGCCCATCAATCTACTTTCATAAAAAGAAACGTTTTTGAAAAAGTTGGTTATTACGACGAATCATTAAAAATAGTATCAGATTGGAAGTTTTTTATTCAATCAATAGTGTTTCATGGTTGTAGCTATAAAGCGATTCATAAAACCCTCTCGACCTATTATCTTGATGGTATAAGTGCAACTGCTGAAGGTACGTTCAACCGAAGAGAAGAAAGAGAAGCCATTCTTAAGAATGAATTCTCAATATTCTATAATGACTATAGGAGGTTGAAGTTGTTAGATATGAACCGATTTAAAATGCTCAATGAATTGGAACACTCAAAATTAGCTAAAAAAATGCTTTCTTTTTTTCTTAGAATCTTGCTAAGATGTTTTAGGAATAAGTCGCTTAAAGATTTGTAATTTGAAATACAGATGATTCCAAAGATTATTCATTATTGCTGGTTTGGAAAAGCCGAAAAACCAAAACTGTTTGCTAAATGCTTAGAGAGTTGGAACTACTATTGTCCAGATTTTGAAATTAAGGAATGGCATGAGGGGAATATAAAGCAGTTTAAAAACAAATTTATAAAGGATGCATTGAGAAAAAAAAAGTATGCTTTCGTTGCTGATGCAGTTAGAATGCAAATTGTTTTGGAGTTTGGAGGTGTTTATCTGGATACAGATATGTTGTTGTTAAAACCACTAGACGAATTGTTGACATATAATTTTTTTATAGGCAATGAAGTTATAAACAGACCAGCTTTTGGCATTTTTGGAGTGATTTCTAAGCACAGGTTAATACAAGAAATGGTTGATTTTTATAATACGGAAAGGTTTGATCAATTTTCAGCCCCAGTAATTACACATAAATTTAAACACTTAATTAAACGGGAAAACCTCATAGTGAACGAACGAATTTTAGATGTTCATTATTTTTATCCATTGCCATACGAGAACAGACTTGATGATTATGCTCCATTTTGTTCAGAAAATACAATAGCAGTACATTTATGGGATCATTCATGGGGTTCAGAAGAAAATGAGAGCTTGAGGAGTCTTTTTAAGAATTTACAAATCGTTATAGTAGATTATTTGATTTATGGATATTCCTATGCTTATTTTAAGCGCTACTTTAGAGGTTTTTCAAGAAAAGTTTATCACCATATAAAAAGAAAAATGGGCTTATGAAAGTAGTTCAGATAAGTACATCCTCAAGAGGAGGAGCAGGTATAGCTGCCCTTAGACTACATCATGCTTTGCGACAGGTAGGCGTGGAGTCTGCCTTTGTATCGAAGAATTATACGATTGGATTTGATGGAGTAGCACACAACGATGCTTTTTTTGAATATAAGCGACCTTCTCTTTTTAAGCGGTTTTTATTGAAAATTAAAAGAAGCTTTTATCCATCAATAGGCCAAAGAATAAATAAAGAAATTGAAAGCAAAAAGCATTTGTTGAAATATGAAATGTTGTCTGTCCCTTATACGGAATTTGAATTACATAAACATCCAATTTTACAACAGGCAGATGTTATAAATTTTCATTGGGTTGGTGGTGTTTTATCGTATAATACTTTTTTTAAAAATAACAAGACTCCTATAGTTTTTACTCTACATGATATGAACCCTTTTAAAGGGCTGTTTCATTATCAACAAGACGAAATAAGGAATAGAAAACATATAAAAGTTTTGGATAATTCTTTGCTGATTTTAAAGAAAAATGCAATAAGTATTATAAAAAAGGGAGCTTTAATTACTCCTTCCAAGTGGCTGTTGGATGAAGCGAAAACCAGTAACTTCTATAATCATTTTCATGCTTTAAAGTGTATTCCAAATGCTATAGATTTTAATGTTTTTAAAATTCAAAATAAAGTACAAATAAGAAAAGAAAAAGGGATTTCGGAAAATGAGTTTGTTTTGTTGTTTGTTGCAGATAAAGATGCGAGTTTGCGTAAAGGCGTAGATTTGTTGGTGGAAGGTTTAGAGTTGTTGAAAAACATCAAATGTACCCTTTTGGTATTGGGAAGCGGAGTGGTTAAAGCCGATAATATTAATTTAAAAATAGTACCTTTAGGCTTTGTTGGAGAGGTTGATGAATTGGCATCGTATTATGCCGCGGCAGATGTATTTATTTTACCAAGTATTGAAGATAATTTACCTAACGTAATGTTGGAATCATTTGCCTGTGGAACACCTGTAATTAGTTTTAAAACAGGAGGAATGGACGAGCATGTAATAAATAATATAACGGGGGTTAAAATAGAGGACATAACAGGGGAGTCTTTAGTAAAAGCAATTCAGCAATTCTATGAGAATATAAATGATTTCAAACCCGAAATAATAAGGGAATATGCGATCAAACATTTTAGTTATAATAAACAAGCCGAGGCTTATAAAGAAGTTTATAAAGAATTAATGGCCTGAAATAAGAGGTAAGTGGTCTAATAAATTAAAATGAATAATAATCCTTTTCTTTCTATAATTACTATAAATTATAATAATGCTCCAGAACTGGAAAAGACTTTGTTATCGGTATTTCACCAATTGTATACTGATTTTGAATACATAGTAATTGATGGCGGTTCAACAGATGAAAGTTTATCAATAATCAAAAAGCATAAAAAACAGATTACGTACTATACCAGTGAGCCAGATACAGGTATTTTTAATGCCATGAACAGAGGTATTGATGTTGCAAAAGGAGCGTATTTATTATTTTTAAATAGCGGAGATGTGCTTACTTCTTCAAATGCATTATCAGACTTTATAAATCACGAAAAATTTAAAGGGGATATTATTTATGGAGATTATAAATTTAAATCAGGAGAAAAAATTTATCCCGATACCCTATATCCAAGTTATTTTATGAGGAGTTCATTGCCCCATCAAAGTACACTATTTAAAAAAGATGTTTTTAAAAAAATGGGAGGCTACGATGAAACTTATAAAATAATAAGTGATCGAGCGTTCTACCTTAAATGTTTCTTAAGCGATCAATTTCAATTTACCCATGTAAAATATTTCTTAACCCTCTTCGATATGGAAGGCGTTAGTAATAATGATGATTATAGAAAAAAGAAAATAGAGGAAGACGAAAGGATGTTTAAAAGTGAGTATGGCGTTTTTTATGAGGAGTGTAAAAGAAGTTTGTTTTTAGAACAAGAATTGAAAAAAGCACAACGTAAAACATTGCAAGGCATTTTAAAACGAATTAAAATAAAATTAAAAAAGTTATGGGTTCTACGCCATTGGTAAGTGTTATTGTGCCTACATATAAGAGAGAAGCATATCTTAAACTAACATTGGAAAGCATTGTGTCTCAAACTTATAAAAACATAGAGATTATTGTTGTAGATGATGGTACTCCTGGTGATGAAAACGAAATTTTGTGTAATAGTTTTTCTAGTATTGCATATTTTAAAATAGAAAATACAGGAGGACCTTCTGGGCCAAGAAATTTTGGAATTTCAAAATCAAATGGTGCCTATATAGCATTTGTTGATGATGATGATATATGGCTTCCTCAAAAATTACAGGTACAAGTTGATATTTTAGAAGAAAATAACGATTTTGGTCTAGTTCATAGTTGTTGTAATATTATTGATGAGTACGGATTAGAAACAGGAGAGGTCATTGGCAGACCCGGTAAGCCTTTAGTAAAGCATGGTAAGGTGTTCATGCGAATGATTGGAAATTGGACAATTATGATGCCCACTCCATTAGTAAGAAAAGATGTAATTGATAAGGTTGGCTTATTTAATCAAAATATCCCAGCAGCTTTAGAAGATGTAGAGTATTGGTCTAGATGTGCTTTTCATACTAAGTTTTATTATGTAGACGAACCGCTAGTAAACTATAGACAGCATTCAAGTAATATTTCAACGAATAATAAAAAATATATTAATTTACCATTATATCTTTTCAAGGTAGTCAAACAAAAACATAAACAAAATATTTTTAGTAAAGAAAGCTATAAAAAATTAGTATCGAATCTTTGTTTTATGCAGGCTAAAATGTTTAAAATTAATGTTTTAAAAACAGTATCTAACCTATTTGTATTAAATCCTTTTTGGTTTAGTAGGTTTAGCATTTTAAAAGTGATTATAAAAAAGACAATTTCATGAGTTTAACAACATATTTAATAACTGGTGGTGCAGGAAATATAGGGAGTGCATTGACTAAAAAACTATCTAAGGGCGCTAATAATTTAATTGTTATAGTCGATAATTTATTGACAGGAAGTTTCTCAAAAGTACCTATAAAGGATAATGTAATTTTTATAAAAGCAGATGTAAATAATTATAATGATATTGTACCCGTTTTTGGACGATTTAGTTTTGATTATGTATTCCATTTTGCTGCAGTAGTAGGTGTAAAAAGAACATTGGATAATCCCATGATGGTGTTAGAAGATATAGAGGGTATCAAAAATATTTTATCCTTATCAAAAAACACAGGTGTCAAGCGTGTGTTTTATTCAAGTTCTTCAGAAGTTTATGGAGAGCCATTTGAAATACCTCAAAATGAGTCAACCACACCTTTAAACTCAAGATTGCCTTATGCCATAGTTAAAAATTTAGGAGAGGCCTTTTTTAAATCTTATTACCAAGAATTTAATTTAAAATATACAATTTTTAGATTTTTTAATACTTACGGACCCAATCAAAGTGAGGATTTTGTAGTACCAAAATTTTTAAAGGCAGCTTTAAAAAATGAGCCTATTCTTATTTACGGAAACGGTCAACAAACAAGATCTTTTTGCTTTGTTGATGATAATATTGATACTTGCCTAAAAGCTTTAAAAAGTGCAGATTGTGTCAATGAAGTTTTAAACATAGGTAGTGATAAAGAAATGACGATTCTTGAGCTTGCCGAAATTATAATTAAGGTCACGGGGTCTAATTCTACCATAGAACATGTACCTGCTTTAAAAGAAGGAGATATGGAAAGACGCTGCCCAGATACATCAAAAATGAGAAATTTACTTGGTCGAGATTTATTATCTCTGGAAGAAGGCTTAAAAAAACTTATGAATTTTTATAATAAAAACTAAGTTGCTACTTAAATCATATGATTTTTAAATTAAAAAAAGTATTAAACGCTATAAATGAAATCGATAAGATTCATAGAAGTAATGATGATGCTTATGCGCTTCAAATTATACATAAATTATTTCCAGAATTTTGTTATTTACCATTTACACCTTTTTCGTTAAATCCATATACCATTATCCACATCTTGAATGATATTTTATTTAATGATAGAAGACAGATTGTTGAATTTGGAGGCGGTATATCAACAATAATAATCTCACGTTTTATAAAAGTTAACAACTTAAAAACAAAAATTCTAAGTATAGATAATAACGAAAGTTGGCAGAAGATCATTTTTAATGAAGTTAAAAAATACGATTGTAGTGATAATCTATTACAGATTCATTGTAGCATAGTTGAACATGAAAATGAAATATTGAAAGTTTATGATAATGATTGTTGGTATGACCATAAAAAGGTTAATAGCGAGATTGATAAACTTGATTATGAAGTGGATTTAGTTATTGTAGACGGGCCAAGTACAGCAACTTCTAAGTTTGTAAGATATCCAGCATTGCCTACCATACAAAGTAAGTTATCTACATCAGCATCAATATTTTTAGACGATATAAAAAGGCCAGCAGAAAAAGAGATTTTAGAAAAATGGAATGACATGGTAAAAGGAAAACTAACGTTCGAAAAGATGTATGGCACTATTACATTAGGCGATAGTTTTTCAACAAAACCGTTAAGTCATTAATTTAGTCATTATGAGGATAGGAACTAACCCAGAGAAATTACAAAACATTTTAGAAATTGACTCCTATCATAGAGTCGTAATTCCAGTATATATACCCAATTTGACCGAAGACTATTTTAAAGATGCATTGAAAATCTTTAAGCTATGTTTTGAATCTTTACAAAAAACAATACACTCTAAAACAAGAATATCTATTATAAATAATGGATGCTGTGATGAGGTATTAAATTATTTGACAAAAATTTATAATGTGCATGAAAATGTAGATCAACTATTAAATTCTAAAATTAATTTAGGAAAAGTTAATGCACTTTACTCTGCCATTAAAAGTAATTTAGAACCATTGATTACCATTACAGATTCAGATGTTATGTTCCTGCCAGAATGGCAACAAAAAGTAGAAAACATTCTTGAGGCATTTCCAGAATCGGGTATGGTTTCTCCTGTACCTAGCAGTATAGCTTATAAAGGAGAGTTTTTATACAGTACCATATATTATGCTCTAACTAAAGGTAAATTGCAATTTACAAACGTTAAACATCCCGATGGATTAGAAAAATTTGAAAAAAGTATTGGACGACAATTGTACAATCAAACTCATAAGGAAAAATACCTAACCGTTACTAGCAAAAAAGAGAAAGCCGTTTTGGGTTGTGGGCATTTCGTGGCTACGTTCAAAGCAGACGTATTTAATCATGCACCAAAAGAGAATTGTAAGCTTAAAATTGTTGGAGGTAGCGAAAACAATTATTTAGATAAACCTAACGATAAAGGTGGTTTTTTAAGATTGGCTACCCATGGTAACTATGCTTATCATTTAGGTAATATTTTTGAGCCTTGGATGGAAGATAAAATGAATGAAATAAATAAAGAAACCCATTCAAATGAATTATTAAACACATTACCAATATCCAAGCCATACAATAAGTTTCAATACACTATAGGTAAGACATGGCATATAATCTTCTTTAAAAAATTAAAATCTTTTTACTTTGGTATTAAGGGTGTAAAAAAACCTTTTTAATGCAAAACGATTTAAATATATTAGTTAGTAATATAGCGCTTCCATCTAAAAAAATTGGTAGTTGGACCACAAGACTATCATTATTAAATAATACTCATAATGTGTTTAATTACATACTATCCCCGTCAAATTTTAACAAGACTTATTTATATTGTAGAAAGAGAAAATTTATTACTTGGCGGAAAGAAGTTAGAAAATTTAACCTAAAACATTGGGTTGCTAAAGATTATTTAAAGGCTATCTCAAAGCTATCTAAAAAAGCATCAAGACTTACTATAGTTATAATGGACGATACCCATTTGTTAGAGGCTATAGCAATATCGAAGTCTAAATTTAATTGTCCCATAAAAATTATATTCTCGTTCCATGGATTTAAGCTACAACTTGAAAACAAAATTCTAAAACAAATAGACAAAGTGCTGTTTCTCTCGAATGTAGGCTATGAAGTAAGTAAAACTGATAACTTTCCTAAAGTAGAAATTGTTGGAAATGGTGTAAACTCGAATGTTTTTTATCCTTTAAATGATAAAGAATATATAGAATCAAGATTAAAAAAAGGATATATTGAAGAAGATGAAATATTAATTTGGGTTGCCAATGATAGACCCAAAAAAGGGTTTCATATTTTTAGTGAAGTTGTTCAAAGCTTATTGGAAACTATACCCAGTTTAAAAGTGATAATAATAGGAACAACAAAAAAGCTAGATCATAAAAATGTTTCTAATATAGGGCGTATAAGTAATAACGAAGTTTCAAAATATTTACAAATAAGTAATTATTATATGTTTACAACTTTTTACGAAGAAGGATTCGGGTTGTCAATGGCTGAAGCTTTAAAGTGTGGTAACGCTATAATAGCATCAAACAGAGGAGCCATTCCAGAAGTTTTAAATAATATAGACTACACTTATCAGATAAATGATATTGAAAATATAGATAATTGGGTTAAAGCGTTTAATTTAGCTAGAAAAGAAACTAATCATGGTAAAAAAAGACGTTTCAAATCTGAAACAGACCTCATTTGGGATTACAAAGACTGGGAACAAAAATTTATAAATGCTATTTTAGAATCGTGAAGAACATCGTAATAATTCCAGCAAGAGGTAACTCTAAAAGATTGCTAAAAAAGAATATTTTGCAGCTTCAAAATAAACCTTTAATAACATATAGTATTGAATATGCTATAAATAATAATAGTTTGGTTGATGAAATATATGTGTCTACTGATGATGAAGAAATAAAAGAAATTGCTCTTGGATTGAAGGTGAAAGTAATTGATAGGCCAAAAGAGCTGTCAGGCGATTTGGCTACTACGGTATCCGCTTTAAAACATGTTTTAGAAAATTTGGACACAACTTTTGATAATGTAATTTTATTACAGCCTACAAATCCTTTAAGGCCTCAAACACTTTTAAAAGAAGCATACCTGAAATTTGTTGAGTCCGATTCAGATAGTTTAATGACTGTAAGTTTAAGTACCAAAAAATTAGGTAAAATTACTAATGATAATTTCGAGCCATATAACTATACTATGGGGCAACGAAGTCAAGATTTAGAACCTTTATATTTTGAAAATGGCTTGTTATACATTACAAAAACTTCTTTAATTTTAGATGATATTATTTTAGGTAAAAATAATTACCCTTTTATAATTAATCACCCTTATGCTAAAGTCGATATAGACACAAAGAACGATTTTAAGTATGCCGAATTTATTTTAAAAAACCATCCAAATGACTAACCCATTTATAAAAATATCAGGAAGAAAAATAGGTTTAGATTATCCCCCTTTGGTTATTGCCGAAATTGGGATTAACCATGAAGGATCTTTACAAATAGCAAAAGAGATGGTCGATGCAGCAGCTAGGGCAGGAGTAGAGGTTGTAAAGCATCAAACACATATTGTAGAGGATGAAATGAGTAAAGAGGCTAAAAAAGTAGTTCCAGGAAATTCAAATGTATCTATATACGAAATCATGGAAAGGTGCTCATTAAATGAAGCAGATGAAATAGCTCTAAAAGATTATGTAGAACAAAAAGGAATGATTTTTATTTCTACTCCCTTTTCTAGAGCAGCAGCAGAACGGTTAAACAAAATGGATGTTAAAGCCTATAAAATAGGTTCTGGTGAATGTAATAATTATCCATTGTTAGAACATATAGCGAGGTTTGGAAAGCCTGTAATTATGAGTACGGGGATGAATACCATTGAAAACGTACAAAAAGCAGTTGAAGTTTTTGACAACCATAATGTACCCTTAGCATTATTACATACTACAAACCTGTATCCAACACCAATCCATTTGGTAAGATATGGCGCCATGATGGAGTTGCATAAAGCCTTTCCTGATAAGGTTTTTGGGCTTAGTGATCATACGCTTAACAATAATGCATGTCTTGGTGCTGTTGCGTTAGGAGCCTCCATATTAGAACGTCATTTTACAGATTATATGGAACGTACAGGTCCAGATATTGTTTGTAGTATGGATGAGCAAGCATGTAAAGAACTAATTATAAGTAGTAACGAAATAGCCCAAATGAGAGGAGGCACTAAAGAACCCTCAAAAGAAGAACAAGTAACGATAGATTTTGCTTTTGCAACCGTATGCTCAATTTCCAAAATTGCTAAAGGAGATATTTTAACTAAAAATAATATTTGGGTAAAACGACCTGGTACAGGCAAGATTTTAGCAGAACATTTCGATACAATTTTAGGAAAAAAAGCCCTTAAAGATATTGATAACGACGTACAATTAAATTGGGAAGACTTTGAGTAGAAAAATAGTATTTCTTACAGGTACAAGAGCCGATTTTGGTAAAATAAAATCGCTCGTTCAGATATTAGAGGATCATGAAAATTTTAATCCTTTTGTATTTGTTACAGGGATGCATCTCATGGAAACATATGGTTATACACTTATTGAAATTGAACGTTGTCAGTTTTCTAATGTTCATGCTTTTGAAAATTATACGTCGGAGGCAACTATGGATTTAACTTTAGCTAAAACGATTCAAGGATTCTCATCATATATTAAAGAAATTAAACCAGATTTAGTTGTTGTACATGGAGATAGAGTGGAAGCTATGGCTGGAGCTATTGTTGGCGCTTTAAATAATATATTAGTAGCTCATATTGAAGGTGGAGAACTTTCGGGAACCGTAGATGAACTTATTAGACATTCGGTTAGTAAAATGAGTCATATTCATTATGTCTCCAATACTGAAGCTAAAAATAGACTAATACAAATGGGAGAATTGCATAACACCATAGAAGTTATTGGTTCTCCAGATATAGATATCATGTTTTCCAAAAACCTACCAAGTATAGATGAGGTGAAATCATATTACAATATTCCATTTAAAAATTATGCTTTAGCAATGTTTCATCCTGTCACGACAGAGTTTGATAAAATGGAAGACCATGCTAACAGTTTTGTAAATGCATTATTAAAGGATGATAAAAACTATGTCATTATTTTCCCGAATAATGATTTGGGTTCCGAAGTAATATTAAACGCATATAAAAAATTAGAAGCCAATTCAAGGTTTAGAATTTTCCCATCTGTAAGGTTTGAGTATTTCTTAACTTTATTAAAGCACAGTAGTTTTATAATAGGCAACTCCAGCGCAGGAATTCGTGAAGCACCTTATTACGGTATTCCAACAATTAATGTTGGTACCAGACAAGAAAACAGAGCGTTACATTCGCATATTACAAATGTATCCTATAGTGAAGAAGCTATATCTAATGCGCTTTTATCAGAATTCAAAACGGTTAAAAAAGATACCGTTAGTTTTGGAAATGGTAACAGTGCAGGGTTGTTTTTAAATTCACTTTTAGGTACTACCATATGGAGTTTAAACAATCAAAAACAGTTCGTAGACATTCATTAAAGCAAAAATTAAAGAGTGAATAATAAGCGCAAAAAAGTCATATTTGTTGTTCCTGATGGAACAGGTATTAGAAACTATTTGTTTTCTGAAATTATCCCAAACCTAATTAAGCAAGATGCAGACCTTGTTGTTTATCATGCACTTTCAAATGAAGCTATTACAGAAGTGGAAAAGCTTCATGGCATACGGTTAACAAAAAAAAACATACCAAAGTATGAAGAAACTGTTTTACAAAAACTTTTAAGAGAATCTATATGCTATGGTAGGTTGATCTATAATACTGAATTGGAGAATAATCCAACAGTGCTTACAAATTGGAAACCTAAAAGAAAAGGCTTGCAAAAATGGTTTTATAAAGTTGCAGAGTTTTTAGGAAACCGCATAAGTAAAGATTATAAAAACATATTACGTTTCGAAAATTATTATCAAAAAAAGTTACTAAAAAGTATTTCTGTCGAAAAAGAGTTTTTGCAAGACATTCAGCCAGATGTCATTTTCTGTACACACCAAAGAGCGTTAAATGCTATCCCTATTTTTAAGGCAGCCGAGATGTTGAATATTGAAACCATTGGAGCTATTTATTCTTGGGATAATTTAGTTAAAGCCAGATTATCCGTTCGAACTAAAAAATATATCGTTTGGTCTGATTACATGAAAGTTGATATGAAAAAATATTATCCAGAAATCTTAGAAGATAATATAATAGTTACAGGTACACCACAGTTTGAATTATATCAAGACTCATTATTGCTATCAAAAGAAAACTTTTTTAATGACTATGGTTTAGATATTAGCAAACCCACGATTTGTTTTTCGGGTGATGACGAATTAACATCACCATATGATCCATTATATTTGGAGGATTTTGTGGACGCTATTATAAAAGATAATCTTCAAGATAAAGTACAAGTTATTTTTAGAAGAAGCCCCGTCGATTTATCGGGGAGATATGATGCAGTAATTGATAACTTCGATTTTATAACTTCAATCGAGCCTGCTTGGAGCAATAACCAAAAAGCTTGGACACAATTATTTCCTTATTACGACGATGTGAAATTATTAGCAAACATTTGTAAACACTGTAGTTTAGTCGTTAATTTAGGCTCTACAATGGCTCATGATTTTGCTATTTTTGATAACCCAGCAGCTTATTTGAATTATAATACGACCGAAGATGAAAACTGGTCTGTTAATACCATTTACAATTACCAACATTTTAAAAGCATGCCACATAAAGATGTTGTATATTGGATTAACTCAAAAGAAGATTTTATTACGGTTTTAGATCAGGCTTTGTCGCAAAAAAAATCTTTAGGAAAAGATTGGTTAAAAATAATTAATACCCCCAATAAAGTGAGCACGAAAACCATTGCTAACCTTTTATTACAATAACAGATGCACATTTGCTTTATAACACATGAATATCCAAAAAAAAACTTTCCACATGGCGGAATAGGTACATTTATTCAAACCATTGGGAAAGCTTATGTTGCAAAAGGGTGCAAGGTTAGTGTAGTGGGAATAAATGTATACACAAAAGTGTATGAGGAAGAAGATGATCATGGTGTTCACATTTATAGGTTAAAACCTAGAAAAATTAAAGGGCTTACATGGTTTTTAAATTACAAACATATAAACCAGCAATTACTAAAACTACATGTCGAATCACCAATCGATGTCATAGAAACTCCAGAGCTAGGTTTGGTCTTTTTAAAAAAAATAAAACCGATAAAATACATCATTAGATTACATGGCGGGCATCATTTTTTCGCAGAAGCAGAAGAGCGGGATATTGATCGTTGGAAAGGGTTTCAGGAAAAAAGGTCTTTTAAAAAAGCAGATGCTTTTGTGGCAGTATCAAATTATGTAAAAACACACACCTCTAAATATTTAAGTTACAATAATAAAAAAATAAGTGTTATTAAGTCTCCAATAGATTTAGACGTTTTTAAACCCATTCCAGAAATAAAAGTGAGCGATGATACGATACTATTTGCAGGTACCATATGTGAAAAAAAAGGTATTAAGCAGTTAATATTGGCAATGAAGACTGTAAATGCTTCATACCCTAATCTAAAACTTGACATATATGGTAGAGATTGGTTTTTTAAAGACGGAACGTCCTATGTCGAATATCTAAAAGAGAAAATAATACCAGAGCTTAAAGAATTTTCAAAAAATATAATTTTTAAAGGACCGGTTCCTTATATAGAATTAGCAACCAAATATGCAGCTGCAAGAATATGTGTATTCCCCTCTTTAATGGAGACTCAAGGCTTGGTTGCGCCAGAGGCTATGGCAATGAAAAAAGTGGTTGTTTTTTCTAACCTAGGACCAGGACCAGAAACAATAGAACACAAAAAAACAGGCTTATTATGTAATCCGTATGATGTAAACAATATTGCCGAAAACATTTTATGGGCTTTAGAAAACCCAAAAAAATGTCTTGAAATTGAGGGTCAGGCTAACGAGTTTGTATATCAGGCATTTAACACAGGTAGTATTGTTAATAAAAATATTGATTTTTATAAATCAATCTTATGAAATTCTTAATCATAACACATGTAAATCATATTAAGAAAGACCAACAATTTTTTGGTTATGCGCCTTATGTTAGAGAAATGAATTTGTGGTTTAAATATGTAGATCAGGTAGATATTATTGCCCCAATGATCAAAGGGGACGTTACAGAGATAAACTTGCCTTATAAACACAATAATTTAAACTTTATAAGTATTCCAGAGTTTTCCTTTACCTCTATATCAAATACTTTTCTTTCTTTTTTTAAAGTTCCGCTGATAGTAATAGCTCTTTTTAGAGCTTGTAAAAATACTGATCATATTCATTTAAGATGCCCTGGTAATATAGGACTTTTGGGAAGTGTTGTTCAAATATGTTTTCCTAAAAAGACAAAAACTGCCAAGTATGCAGGTAACTGGGATCCGGAAGCAAAACAACCTTTATCCTATAGGTTTCAAAAGTGGCTGCTATCCCATACTTTTTTAACAAGAAATATGACTGTATTGGTTTATGGAGACTGGAATAACCAAACAAAAAATATTAAACCGTTTTTTACAGCAACATATGAAAAAAACGAAATTGTCAATCCTAATATTAGGAATTATGATGCTCATTTAAAATTTATTTTTATTGGTAGTTTAGTAGAAGGAAAGAGACCATTATTTTGTTTGGAAATAATAAAAAAGTTAAAAGAATTTGGTGTTGCACTTAGTATAGATGTTTATGGTGATGGAGTGCTTCTGTCTCAACTTAAACATTTTGTGAAAAATAACGGTTTAGATGAAATAGTTATATTTCATGGCAATAAGGACAAAATGGTAATTAAAAAAGCACTACAAGAAGCTCATTTTTTACTATTACCATCTAAGAGTGAAGGGTGGCCAAAAGCAGTTGCAGAAGCGATGTTTTTTGGTACAATTCCTATAGCAACCAAAGTATCATGTTTGCCCAATATGTTAGATAACGGTAATAGAGGTATATTGATTGAACCTATTTTAGATAACGCTGTTTCTGTGATTATAAATTATATTTCTGAAAAAGATTTAATTTCTATTTCTCATAAAGCATCAAAGTGGTCACATGGTTATACGTTAGATGTTTTTGAAAATGAAATTTCAAAACTATTATAAATAATTATGAAAGTTATTCAAATAATAGATTCGTTAAATGCAGGTGGAGCAGAACGAGTTGCTGTAAATATTGCTAATGAATTGGCTGATAACGATATTGAATCCTTTATTTGTACAACTAGAAAAGAAGGTATTTTAAAAGATAATATTAGAAGTAATGTCAAATATCTTTTTTTAAGTAAAAAGGGAAGATTTGATATTATGGCAATAAAAACCTTGAGGTTATATATAAAAACACATAAAATTGATATAATACATGCTCATTCTTCATCTTTTTTTATTGCAATCCTAGTGAAGCTTTTTCAACCCAAACTAAAAGTAATATGGCATGATCATTATGGCAATAGTGAGTTTTTAAATGAACGCCCTATTAAAATACTAAAATTGGTGTCTAAGAAATTTAATCATATTTTGGCTGTAAATACGATTCTAAAATCTTGGGCAGAGCTTAATCTTAATGTTAAAAATGTAAGTTACATTCCAAACTTTGTGGATATAAATTTGAATGAAGAAGGGGATACCAAATTATCAGGGAATAATAGTAAACGAATTGTTTGTCTAGCTAATTTAAGACCTCAAAAAGATCATATTACCTTATTAAATGCTATCAAAAAAGTATTTGATCAATTTTCAGATTGGTCTTTACACCTTATTGGAAAAGATTTTAGTGATGAATACTCTAAGGAACTTAAAACAATAATGAAGAAATTGAATTTAGATGAAAATGTTTATATCTATGGAAGTAGAAAAGATATCTACAAAATTTTACTTCAATGTGATATAGGAGTTTTGTCTTCAAAATCAGAAGGTTTGCCATTATCTTTATTAGAATATGGATTAGCTAAATTACCAGTTATAGTTACAGATGTAGGTCAATGTAAAGAAGTAATATCAAGCAATAAGCTAGGTAGGATTGTTGAAGCCAACAATGAAGATGTTCTATCTGAAGCTATAATTAAATTAATTAAGGATCGAGAACTTATGAGAACTCTTGGAAATAATTTATATAGCCATATTTCCAAGCAATTCGGAAAAGACTCAATTGTTAAATCTATTATTAAAATATACAAAGAAGTTTTATGCTAAGAAATGAAAAGGCGTATATAACATTAGTAGTAATTCATTTAATAATTGCTGTTGGAATATATTTATTTAACCCACTATCTAAAGTGTATTTTCTGGCGGTTTTTCTGTTTTTTTTATTTAAGATTTTTTCCGCCCCAAAAAAAGATTTAACGGTTGAAGTTCTTACAGCTTGTGCGTATATTGTTGGGGCAGAAGTTTTTTTAAGAATGACACAGGGGAATTTTTTATACGAATCTTCCAAATATATAGTCATATTATATTTATTAATAGGCATGCTTCTAGGTAAAGGTTTAAATAGAGGTACTTATATTTATTTCATTTATTTGTTTGCTCTTATCCCTGGAGTTATTGTTGCATCATGGACTTTAAATTTAGGGACAAATGTTCGAACCGCAATTACCTTCAATATTAGTGGACCAGTTTGTTTAGGTATTGCAGCCATATATTGCTATAACAACCGCATTTCTCTTAAAAACTTACAGAGTGTTTTATTGGCAATGTTATTGCCTCTTTTATCTACAACATTATATTTGTTTTTATATTCTCCTAATATAAGGGATGTTTTACGAGGAACACAATCGAATTTTGAAGCTTCTGGAGGGTTTGGTCCTAACCAAGTAGCTACAGTTTTAGGGTTAGGTGTATTTATTTTGGTTTCAAGATTTTTTATTCAATCTAAAAGCTTAGTTCTAAAAGTATTCAATATGATATTAATAGGTTTGATGGCTTATAGAGGTATAGTTACATTCAGCAGAGGGGGAATTATAGTTGGAGCTATTTGTATTTTATGTTTTATCGGAATTTATTACAGGTATTCACCTGTAAAAAGGAAAATGAATATTATATCAACATTGATTGTAATTTCAATAGCCTTTATTTTTGTATGGATTATAAGTTCTGTAAGTACATTGGGGCTAATAGATAAGCGTTATTCAAATCAAGATGCTATTGGACGAGAGAAAGAAGATATAACGACGGGGAGATCTGAATTGTTAACTAGAGAAATAGACATTTTTTTTAATAACCCATTTTTTGGAGCTGGGGTAGGAAAATTAAAAGAAATAAGGGCTGAACGGTCTGGGGAAAATGTAGCTTCACATAATGAAATGAGCAGAATATTGGGAGAGCATGGAATTATGGGATTATTTGCCTTAATGGTTTTATTATTAGTACCGATTGTATTTAGACTAAAAAACCGTAGAAATGTTTATTTCTATTCATTTTACTTATTTTGGTTTTTAACGATCAATCATTCATCCATGCGTATTGCTGCCCCAGCATTTATATATGGTCTATGTTTATTAAATGTTGTTAATTATAAGAAGATAACTAAAAGAAAGCAGTTTAACGGAACGAATAAAGTAATAAGAGCTTAGCTTCAAAATCATTTCAAAAGAAAACACATAGTTGAAAACTATTCTCTACATAGGAAATCAATTGAATAAAACAAAAAGAAACCAATCTTCCATTGATGTTTTGGGGGCTTTATTGATAAGTGAAGGTTACAAAGTATTTTCTGCATCTAGAGAAAGGAATATAATTTTAAGGTTATTGCACATGCTATGGACATGTTTTAAATTTAGAAGTAAAGTTGATTATGTTTTAATCGATACCTACAGTACATTAAACTTTTATTATGCATTTTTTGTAAGCCAACTGTGTAGATTACTTAAATTAAAATATATTCCTATCCTGCATGGAGGTAATTTACCTGATCGATTAAAAAAATCACCTAAATTATCAAAAATCATATTTAATAGTGCTTATAAGAATATAGCTCCATCAAAATACATTCAATCAAGTTTTGAAGGTTTAGGGTATGGCAATATCGTTTGTATCCCGAATTCAATAGAACTTAATAATTATGTATTTCAAGAAAGATCTTTTGATAAGATAAAGTTGCTATGGGTGCGTTCATTTTCGAAAATATATAATCCCTTATTGGCAATTAAGCTTTTAAAAGGTTTAAAAGATATTAATATAAGTGCAGAACTCTGTATGGTAGGTCCAGATAACGATGGTAGTATGCAGGAAGCCATTGATTATGCAAATAAGCAAGAGGTAGAAGTGACTTTTACTGGAAAATTATCAAAGCAAGAATGGATAGAGCTCTCAAAAGATTATAATATTTTTATCAATACTACTAATTTTGATAATATGCCTGTTAGTGTCATGGAAGCTATGGCTTTAGGGTTGCCAATAGTCTCCACTAATGTAGGCGGTATGCCCTTTTTAATTGAAGATAACCTTACAGGTATTTTAGTAGAACCAGATTCGGTAGAAGAACTTATTAAAGCCGTTCAAGGATTATTAAATTCTCCAAAAAAATCGAATATAATGGCAGTAAATGCAAGAAAAAAAGCGGAACAATTAGATTGGAATATTATTAAAGAACAATGGTATAAAGTGTTAAAATAATTTAGTTAATGTAAATATACTTATTATCTTTATAGTCCCTCATTTTAGTAACAAAGATGTCTAACCGCAGTATTCATTTTAATATTTCAGAACGTAAAGTTTTGCTGCGCATTTTCGATATTATTTCAATATTGGTTGTGCTTTATTTTGTTAGCAATACATTTGATTTTGATTATTTTACGATAAATAAAGAAAATTGGACATGGGTTTTTATCCTTGTTTTATATGTTTCTGTATTTGGAACTATTTTTGAGCTTTATGATTTACAAAAATCCAGTAAAATTGAGAAAATTTTTACTAGCCTTGTGTTTACGGTCTCAATGACGGTCCTATTTTATTTTTTAACACCTTTCTTCACTCCTATATTACCAGATAACCGTTTACAGATACTCTACTTTTATTTTGCAATTCTGTTTGCTTTGTTTATATGGAGATTAGCGTATACAAACTTTATTGTATCTCCAAGGTTTTATAAAAAAGTATTGATTATAGGAGAAACTTCAAATATTGAGACTATAGTCGAAGCCTTTAACAATTCGGATCCTAATTATAAAATTGCAGGTTTTATTAATTGTGAATTAAATAGTCTTGAAGCCATTAAGTTTAATGCTATTGCAGAGTATAAACCAAGTGAAATACGTCAAGTAATTAAGGATGAAAATATATCGGAAATTGTGATAGCGAGTTATAATTCAGAGTCCATTACTTCAGAAATTTATTATTCGCTTATTTCACTTCTAGAAGAAGGGTTTTCAATAAAAGAATATACGCAAGTATATGAAGAGTTGGCACAGCGGATACCTGTACAATTTGTGGGAAAAGATTTTTACAAGTATTTTCCATTTAGCAGAAGTAATCAAAACAAGTTATACTTATTTTTTCGCCGTTTTTTTGATATTTTTATTTCTATAATTGGAATTATTATAGGTTTCATGTTCTTACCACTTATTCTACTAGGAAATATTATAGCTAATCGCGGACCTCTTTTCTATTCTCAAGATAGAATAGGAAAAAACGGAAAACCTTTTAAGATTTTGAAGTATAGAACCATGATCAGGAATGCCGAAAAAGCAGGTGCGGTTTGGGCCAAAAAAGGAGATACAAGAATCACACTTTTTGGTAAGTTTTTAAGACATTCCAGGTTAGATGAAATCCCTCAATTTATTAACATATTAAAAGGGGATATGAGTTTGATTGGCCCTAGACCAGAACGCCCTTTTTTTGTTAAAGAACTATCACAAATGCTGCCTTTTTACGAAACACGTCATATTGTTAAACCTGGTCTCACTGGTTGGGCACAGGTTAAGACCAGATACGGGTCTTCTGTTGACGATAGTTTATTGAAGTTACAATACGACTTATATTATATTAAGCACAAAAGCTTTTTTTTAGATATAAATATTTTGGTTAAAACTATAAGTACTATGATTTTCTTCAGAGGGCAATAATTCGGTATTATTCAGCTTAAAGAGTGTTCAGCCTTAGTACTCAATATTATTATTTAAGAAGGTTGCTCTTATTTATTGTAAAATTTTATCAAATAAAGGTATCTCATAAATAATGCTATTAACAGAGGTATTAACCCAATAGCAAAAACTTGTATACCAATAATCCAATGTAATGTCAATAAACATAATAGAATTATTAAAAACTTCAAATATTTAATAAACCAAGTGCTTGCTGCCTTTTTAAATAACTGAGGAATTATAAATATATTAAGAGCACAGGCCCAAAGTAAGTTATAGTTTTGATGCGTACCTTTATGGTCGGTAGCAAACCAAAGAAGTAGTAGTAGGATGCCTATAATTCCTGTAATGCTAAATATAGTAGCGTCTAACCAAAGACTTTGCTTGTTGTTTTTTGAATCCCGATAGGTTATAAATAGCATGACCGCTCCAATAAGACCTAAAATAAATAACGGACTTGTAAAAAAGGTATTAGATTTTGGAGTTTTCTTTTTAGAATATAAGATTCGACTTTCTTTAACTAAAGGTTCATTGCTATTTCTTATAGATGCATTAGCAAAGAATTTGTGTATGTTTTCAGGTAAAAACATGTGTTCTTCGGCTATTGCATTTTTGTCTATTACAGAACCTAAACATATGTCAATACCTAAGCTTCCCCAAGAATTCTTATTAAGGTTATCTTGAATTAAAGTTCTAAAAGAAGCTTCTTTATAATCTTCAGGAGTATTAAAAACAATGGCGTTATTTAAACTAATATTAGCAACATCCTTAATTTTTGTAGCGCAATTATCAAAAAAGAAATCGTATAAATAACCTCTGTTTTTTGGTTTATAGTTTTCCGTAAGAAAATCATAAAGTTTTTGCTTTTCGGCAAGAGAAAGATTTAGAGTCTGCTCTTTAATGGTTCTATTAAAATAGACATAAACTTGATAAAATTTTTGAAACTTATCTTTACTAATGAGGTAATTGAGTTTACCTTGAGCAAATTTCAAATAAAAATTTGGTGCATCAAAATCGTATTCACCATACCCATAAACCAAATCAATATTATTAAGTCTATCAGTGATTCTAAAAGCGCTATGTCCAAAAGAATCGTTTAAAGAAGTTCCAGGGCCTATAGTAAGTACGCTAATTTTAGATTCAGGAGATAATATATGCTCTTGAGCGGTACTAATTTTAATAAATAAAAAAAGAAATAAAAAGACTAATGTTTTATACATCTAAATAAATATTATCTAAAAATACTAAAATCGAGTTTTAAAGAAAATACATTTGAATATAGAGCAACACTTTGGTCTCCAATATCGGTAAAAGCATAATCTATTTGAACGCCGCTATATTTAAAACCAACACCAAAACTAGGTTGGAAGCTTAATTGTTCAGTATTATCAAATTGTTTCTCATTCTGGAAATTTCCCATACCAGCACGTAAATAAACCATATCTATATAACCGAATTCAAAACCTAAAGCTGGGTTTATACTCGCAAAGGAAGACGAAATAATATCATTGTTTTCTTCAAATCGAACATTTAAGTTTACAGCTGTTAACAGTGTATAGTCAAAATTAAAATCGATAAGTTTTGAAACTCCGATTTGTAATTTAGGAATGGTAATCTCAGTTGTTTCTGGCAATTCTTGATTTTGACCTGCTACTGCGTTTTGAATCTTGGCAAATTCATTTTTATCGATGGCCCAAGCGTTAAAAGTGGTGGTGATATCACGAGCCATAACACCAAATTTCCAGTTATTATCCGTTTCAAACTGAACTCCGAGGTCAAAACCAAAGCCCCATGAGGAAGCAAAATCACCAATAACACGCCGTATTACTTTGGCATTTACGCCATAATTTAGTCCTTGTACAGGAAGTTGTCTTGCATATGAAAATGTTAATCCATAATCTGCAGTAGAAAATAGACTAATCCTGTCGTAGTTAATATTACCTTGCTCGTCAATAAGTTGCGTCGTATTTAAAATATCATCAACAGCAAAGCGAATTAAAGATATGCCTACAGCACTTTGTTTGTCTAAAGGCATGGCATAAGCGGCGTAGTCGTAATTAGCGATGTTGGCAAAATAACTAGAGTGCATTAAAGCCAATTGGTTGTCTTCAATTTTTAATAAACCAGCAGGGTTCCAGTAACCAGAATTAACATCGGAAGAATGAGAAGTAACAGCATTGCTCATACCCAAAGCAGCTGCATCTACACCAATATTCATAAACTCGTTGGAATATTTTCTAACGGATTGACTAAATATTGATACAGATAGTGTACAAAATAATGCAGTTATGTAAACTTTCAATCGCAATTTTTTTACAAAGATGCACATAATACCAATTTAATCATAAAATATCAGATTTAAACTTGCTCATTTTTCATTTTATTTATTTGCTTGTAATTCCGATAATTTATGATATACGAATTAATTACAGTGTAGCTAAATAAAAAAATAACAAGTAAACTAGTATGATTTGTCAATCTATTAAACTTGAAATTATAATAGATATTGTTTAATACTTGTTTTGCTCAATAATTGTTTGTTATTTTTACAAAATCAATTTTTAAAGTTGAAACCGCTTAAAGAGATAGTATTTTAATAAATATTTAGCGATAACAATTGCTGTCCAGAGGCATACAAACGATTTAATAGCAATAAGAGTCTATAAATGAAACGACATATTCCTAATATGCTAACGCTTTTAAACTTATTATGTGGAAGCATTGCAGTTATTCTTGTAATCGATAATAATTTTACTGGTGCTTCATTGTTTGTTTTCTTAGGGATATTTTTCGACTTCTTTGATGGTTTTGCAGCCAGAAAACTAAATGTTCAAAGCGCGTTAGGTTTACAGTTGGATTCACTTGCGGATATGGTAACCAGTGGGCTAGTCCCCGGCATTATTTTATATAAGTTGTTATCATTAACAATTCATGCTTCTGGGTTGGATAGTGATTGGCCTTCTGGTACAAGTTGGTTGGATTTTAATTTACCAATACTCCCGCTTTTAGGGTTATTCGTAACATTGGCTTCTGCTTATCGTTTGGCAAATTTTAATTTAGATACAGAACAGCAAAGTTATTTTAAAGGCCTTCCAACTCCAGCAAATACTTTATTAATAGTGTCTTTGCCATTAATCATGGAATTTCAGAATAGTGATTTTCTTAATAACATTATCCTTAATAAATGGTTTTTAATAGGATTAACATTTTTAAGTTGTTATCTACTAAATTCAAACATAAAACTATTTGCATTAAAGTTTAAAGATTGGGGTTTTAAAACAAATGCGATACGATATATTTTTATAATACTTTGTATTGTTCTGCTGGTTGTATTACAATTTGTTGCGATACCTGTTATCATTTTACTATATATAATCATGTCTTTAATAGACAATTTAACAACCAAATAACTAAGAATGGCCTCAGGATTTTTTGCACTACTAGATGATATAGCAGCTTTAATGGATGACGTGGTAGTAATGAGTAAGATTACCACAAAAAAGACAGCTGGTATTTTAGGTGATGATTTAGCAGTAAATGCTGAAAAGGCAACAGGATTTGTCTCTTCAAGAGAGTTGCCGGTTTTATGGGCAATTACAAAAGGTTCTGCGCTTAACAAATTAATTATTTTGCCTATTGCCTTTTTGTTAAGTGCCTTTGCACCGTGGGCTGTAACCCTATCATTAGTATTAGGGGGTGTTTATTTGGCTTTTGAAGGGGCAGAAAAAATATATGAATTTTTGGTGCCTCACAAACACGCTACAAAGGATGCTGAAAACGTAAATATATCAGCAGAAGATCAATTACTTCTCGAAAAAAAGAAAATAAAATCGGCCATTTTCACTGATTTCATTTTGTCTGTTGAAATTGTCATTATTGCTTTAGGGACTGTTCTAGGAAAACCTATTTTGTTTCAAGTACTGGTAGTAACTATTGTAGCTTTAATAGCAACTGTAGGAGTTTATGGAATTGTGGCACTTATTGTTAGAATGGATGATTTAGGATACAGGCTTATTCGTTTTAGTAGTAAAGAAAAAAGTGTTTCAAAATTTATAGGAACCTTTTTAGTTAGAGCACTTCCAGTAGTTATTAAAAGCTTATCCATTATAGGGACTATTGCTTTAATTTTAGTAGCAGGAGGTATTTTTGTTCATAATATTGAATTTTTCCATCACTTCTTGGAGGTGCTACCCTCTTTTATAAAAGATTTTATAGTTGGTTTATTGGTAGGCTTTGTAGCACTTTTAATGGTGAAGTTATTTAAAGCTGTAAAAAAGAAACTATTTAAGAATAAAGAAGTAGAAAATTAAGTTAAACGAAGAAATTTAAGTTTTTTAGCTACTTTCTTTTGGATTTTTATTTTTTGGGTTGCGTTTGGCTTTTTTCAAACCTTCGTTTAGCATCCATTCAATTTGGCCATTCGTGCTGCGGAATTCATCCGCAGCCCATTTTTCTATAGCTTTGAGCATATCTTCATTTATTCGCAATGCAAAAGCCTTCTTTTTAGCCATTTGAGTTATTAATTATTTTAAAGACGTTGTAAAATACAAATGTATTGTTTATTGATTTAAAGTACCAGTATTTAGAACAGGAGAAGCGTCTTTATCACCACAAAGTATGACCATGAGATTACTAACCATAGCTGCTTTTCGTTCCTCATCTAAATCTACTATCTCTTTCTTTCCTAATTCTTCGAGAGCCATTTCAACCATGCTTACGGCGCCTTGTACAATTTTATGTCTGGCAGCTACTATGGCTGTAGCTTGTTGACGTTTTAACATGGCGTTTGCAATTTCTTGAGCATAAGCTAAATAGCCAATTCTTGCTTCTAATACCTCAATACCAGCAATAGACAAACGTTCATCAATTTCTTTTTCTAACGTTTCACTAACTTCATTAACACTAGAACGCAATGTAATGTCCTCAGTATGTCCTTCATCTGCAAAATTATCATAAGGGTACATACTTGCTAGTTTACGAACAGCAGCATCAGTTTGCACACGAACAAAGTTTTCATAATTATCTACATCAAAGGCTGCTTTATAAGTATCTTGAACCCTCCAAACCAAAATTGTACTAATCATGATGGGGTTACCAAGCTTGTCGTTCACTTTTAACCGTTCACTATCAAAGTTCCTGGCCCGTAGTGATATTTTCTTTTTTGTATAAAAAGGGTTTATCCAATAGAAACCATTTTTATTAATAGTACCTACATATTTTCCGAAAAGTAATAATACCCTTGAATTGTTTGGTTGTACCATTATAAAACCTGGTGCAATTAAAATAGCAATGATTATAGATAAAATAAAAACGAGACTTTCAGTTATAATAAGAGCAGCTATACCCCCAAAAAACATAATAAAAAAGACGAATAGCATCAGATATCCGTTGGCAGGTGTTATATTTTTTTCTTCTTTCATGATTTGTGTTTTGATTTAAAATGATATTATTTTGATATCATAAAGATATAATTAATGTTTTGATATATCAAAATATTTTACACAAAATGTTTTGCTCACAAATAGATTCGTAGCAATAATTAAAAATTTATATAAAGTAGAAAAAATGAAATGTGAAAAGAGAGTCCCTTAATAAAATTTATTCCTGTATCTAGGAACGAGGGAAACCCTTTATTTCAATATGCGGGGTATTTTTACAGTAGTAATAGCAAGTAATACACTAAAAAAGCAAAAAATAATCAAAATAATACTTTAGAGAGTCTATCTAATCTCTAATTTTCTTCTTACGAAGCTCAAAGTTTTGACCTAAATACACCTTTCGAACCATTTCATCACTAGCCAGTTCTTCAGGTTTACCAGCTTTAAGAATACTACCTTCAAACATTAAATATGTTCTATCTGTAATAGCAAGGGTTTCTTGTACGTTATGATCTGTAATTAAAATACCAATATTTTTTTTAGTAAGCTGTGCTACAATGCGCTGTATATCTTCAACGGCTACGGGGTCTACCCCAGCAAAAGGTTCATCTAATAATATAAAGCTAGGGTCGGTAGCTAGAGCTCGGGCAATCTCTGTACGCCGACGTTCCCCTCCCGATAATAAATCACCGCGGCTTTTACGAATATGACCTAAGCCAAACTCTTCGATGAGCGATTCCATTTTATCATGTTGTTCCTTCTTGCTAAGCTTAGTAAGTTGTAAAACACTTAAAATATTATCTTCAATACTTAGTTTTCTAAAAACAGAAGCTTCTTGTGCTAAATAACCAATACCGTTTTGTGCACGTTTGTACATAGGGTATTTTGTGATCTCAGTGTTATCTATAAAAATATGACCGCCATTGGGCTTTATCAAGCCAACAATCATATAAAAAGATGTGGTTTTTCCAGCACCATTAGGTCCCAAAAGACCAACTATTTCACCTTGGTTTACTTCAAGAGAGACATCCTTAACCACTTTTCGTCCACTGTAGGACTTCATTAAATTTTCGGCTTTTAAAATCATAAGTTATATACTGAACGCTAAAAATAGTAAAATCATATACACTATTATAGCAGATGTTTGAATTTTATTAGTGAAACTCAATCTTGAAAAGTTGCGAAGCAATATCTCCAAAATTGTAAATTGAACTAATCCTGCTTTTCGAGTGGGATCTTTGGGTTTAAGGCCTTGAAGTTTGCTTCGGGAATTTTTTCTATATAATGCCTCGTGAACTAGTTCCAAGGTTATTGTCTTTGTCCTAAAACATTTATTATTTCTTAGCTTCCAGGGCATCCCAAAACTCATAGGCACGACGTAAATGAGGAATAACAATAGTGCCTCCAACTAATGTTGCTATGCTTAAAGCCTCAACCACTTCTTCTTTTTTTAATCCAATTTTATAACTGGTTTCCATGTGGTATTTTATACAATCGTCACAACGTAGAACCGTAGAAGCTACCAACCCCAAAAGTTCTTTGGTTTTAACATCTAAAGCCCCTTCTGCATAAGCATTGGTGTCCAAATTAAAAATACGTTTTATTACTTTATTGTTATCTGCTAAAATTTTATCGTTCATTTTAGAACGATACGCATTAAATTCGTTAACGATATCAGACATGTTGTTTTTCTTTTCTTTTTTGATTTCTAATAACAATTTTAGAAATATAAATACTCACTTGATATAAAATTATAATTGGGATAGCTACAATAACCTGACTGGCAATATCTGGAGGTGTAATAATTGCAGACAAAATTAATACAATAACCAAGGCATATTTTCTGTATTTTTTTAAGAATTCTGGTGTTACTAATCCTATTTTGGTTAAAAAATAAATAATAATAGGGAGTTCGAAAATTAGCCCAGAAGCTAGTGCGGAAGCCCTAACAAGTCCAATGTACGAACTAATGTCAATTTGATTATCAACTTTTGCAGAAATGCTGTAGTTGGCCAAAAAGTTAATTGACAAAGGCGTAACGATGTAATAACCAAATAATACACCTATAAAGAATAGGAAAGATGAAATAACAATAAACCCTCTGGAGTGTTTACGCTCGTTAGAATGCAGCCCAGGACTAATAAATTTCCATAATTGATAAATAACATATGGAAAAGAAATAATGAAACCTCCTAAAATTGCGGTCCATATATCTGCCGAAAATTGCCCAGCCATGGTTCTGTTTTGTATGATCAAGGGAATTTTATCATTACAAAAAGTGGTTTCTATATTTATAAAAGTAGCTGTTCTACATAGAAAATCATAAGTCGGAAAACTCATGTCCAATGGTGCAAAAATAATAGTATCGAAAATAAAACGACTAAAAATAAATGCTAAAGTAGCTACTATGATAACTGCTAAGCAGATTCTAATTAAATGCCACCTTAAATCTTCAAGATGATCTAAAAAAGACATCTCATTTATATCTTTTTTTGCCATTATATAATACCTTCTTTTATTAGATCATGTAAATGAATTACTCCAGCATAGTTCCCATTTTCTTCAACAAGCAATTGGGAAATACCATTGGTTTCCATAACTTCTAAAGCTTCAATAGCCATAGCTTCAGCATTAATACGCTTTGGATTGGCGCTCATGATATCCTTGGCGGTTAGCGAAGAGAAATCGTCTACCTTACTCAACATCCTACGTAAATCGCCATCTGTAATAATACCTGCGATTTTATCATTTTCTACAACCGCAGTAACGCCTAGCATTTTTTCAGTAATTTCTATGATAATATCTTTTATGTTTGTTGTTGGAACCACTTTCGGTTTTTCGTTTACCGATGATATATCTTGAACGCGCAAATAGAGTTTTTTCCCTAAGGCACCACCAGGGTGGTACTTTGCAAAATCATTACTGGAGAAACCACGTAATTCCAATAAACAGACAGCTAAGGCATCACCAATAACTAGCTGGGCCGTTGTGCTTGTTGTTGGAGCTAAGTTATTTGGACACGCTTCTTTTTCAACATAAGCATTTAGAATATAATTAGCTTGTTGTCCTAAAAAGGAGTCTTTGTTACCAGTTATGGCAATCATTTTATTGTTGGCACTTTTTATTAATGGTACTAAAACTTTAATTTCTGGAGTATTTCCACTTTTAGAAATACAAATAACAACATCATCTTTTAGAATAAGTCCTAGGTCGCCATGGATAGCATCTGCAGCATGCATGAAAATTGAGGGTGTACCAGTAGAATTTAGCGTGGCTACAATTTTGTTGGCAATAATGGCACTTTTTCCAATACCTGTAATAATTACACGGCCTTTAGAGTTATAAATAAGCTGTACGGCCTCTGCAAAATCATCGGTTATTAAACCAGCTAAATTTGAAATGGCCTGACTCTCCGCTTCAACAGTTAGTTTTGCGGTTTGTATAATTGAATTTTTGCTATTCAAAATTTATGTCTTTTTAGTTGATGCTTTTAAAGATTTTCTTATCTTTAATGGTATTCAAATTAAATTTTGTTGTAATTTGGGTTTTCGTTACAAAACTAACGAAAAAAAAATGAGGGGATCTCTAAATACACTATTAAATTAATAAGTGAAGTTTTGATATTTTAGTGTGTGATAATAGTAAATAAATTTTTATACAATTCATGTTATTAGCTAAAAGTGACTTGCACTCTGCTCTTAAAAAATATTTTGGATTTAATCAATTCAAGGGCTTGCAAGAAGATGTTGTCGAAAGTGTTTTATCAAAGAATCATACGTTTGTAATTATGCCAACAGGCGGCGGGAAGTCGTTATGCTACCAGTTGCCAGCGTTAATGCAAGATGGCACAGCCATTGTCGTATCACCGTTAATAGCTTTAATGAAAAACCAAGTAGATGCCATTCGGGGCATTTCAAATGAAGAAGGTGTTGCCCATGTGTTAAATTCTTCATTAAATAAAACCGAGGTAAAACGTGTTAAAGAAGATATAGTAAATGGTGTTACAAAATTATTATATGTTGCACCAGAATCTCTAACTAAAGAGGAAAATGTCGAGTTTTTACGTTCTGTGAAGATATCTTTTATGGCGATTGATGAAGCACACTGTATTAGTGAATGGGGACATGATTTTAGACCAGAATATAGGAATTTGCGCCATATTATTGCTAGGATAGGGGATCGTATTCCTATTATTGGTTTAACAGCAACTGCCACGCCAAAAGTTCAGGAAGATATTATAAAGAATTTAGGCATTAGTAATGCAAAAACCTTTAAGGCTTCTTTTAACAGGCCTAATCTATATTATGAAGTTAGACCAAAGACAAAGCATGTAGATGCCGATATCATTCGATTTATAAAACAGAATGAAGGCAAATCGGGTATTGTATATTGCTTAAGTAGAAAACGCGTTGAAGAACTAGCCCAAGTATTACAGGTAAACGGTATTAAAGCAGTGCCATATCATGCTGGCTTGGATGCAAAATCGAGATCTAGTTACCAAGATAAGTTCCTTATGGAAGATGTCGATGTAGTTGTAGCTACGATTGCTTTTGGTATGGGAATAGATAAGCCAGATGTCCGTTTTGTCATTCATCATGATATTCCAAAGAGTATTGAAAGTTATTATCAGGAAACAGGAAGAGCAGGGCGTGATGGTGGTGAAGGACATTGCTTAGCCTATTATGCTTATAAGGACATTGAAAAATTAGAAAAATTCATGTCGGGTAAGCCTGTAGCTGAACAAGAAATCGGACAAGCGCTATTGCAAGAGGTGATTGCGTTTGCTGAAACATCCATCTCTAGAAGAAAATTTATTTTACATTATTTTGGAGAAGAATTTGATAATGCAACTGGCGAAGGTGGAGATATGGATGATAATGTAAGGCACCCAAAAAAGAAACATGAAGCTAAAGAAAGTGTTGTCGTATTATTGGAAACAATAGATAAAACCAACGAAAAATATAAGTCTAAAGATCTTGTAAATGTTATTGTTGGTAAAGAGAATGCCTTAATTAATTCGCATAAAACCAATGAACAACCGTTTTTTGGAAAAGGAAAAGATAAAGACAACAAATATTGGATGGCTTTGTTGAGACAAGTATTGGTTGCTGGCTTTCTTAGAAAGGATATTGAAACGTATGGCGTTATAAAATTAAGTAAATCGGGTAAGTCTTTTATAAAGAGTCCGACGTCGTTTATGATGACAGAAGATCATATATTTGAAGGTGAACAGGAAGATGGCACAATTATTACTGCTGCAAAAAGTGGAGGTGCTGTAGCAGATGAAATATTAATGGGAATGCTTAAAGATTTGCGTAAAAAGAATGCAAAAAAGATGGGGGTTCCTCCATTTGTTATTTTTCAAGACCCTTCACTTGAAGATATGGCTTTAAAATATCCTGTTGACCTAGCTGAACTATCAAATGTTCATGGAGTTGGAGAAGGTAAAGCAAAAAAATACGGTAAAGATTTTGTAGCATTGATTTCTAAATATGTTGAAGAAAACGACGTGGTTCGCCCAGACGATTTGGTGGTAAAATCAACTGGAACTAATTCAGCTAATAAGTTATATATCATTCAAAATATAGATAGAAAATTACCTTTAGAGGATATTGCATCGTCAAAAGGCATGTCTATGGAAGAATTCATTAAAGAAATGGAAGCTATTGTCTATTCTGGAACTAAGTTGAATATCAGTTACTGGATTGATGATGTTTTAGATGAAGACCAGCAAGAAGAAATCCATGAATATTTTATGGAATCTGAATCTGATAATATAGATGCCGCTATTGAAGAATTTGATGGAGATTATGATGATGAAGAGCTGCGTTTGTATCGTATTAAGTTTATTAGTGAAGTGGCGAATTAGATTTCGGTATATAAAATATACAGTAGACAGTACTCAGTATATAGGTCGTTAATCTATTTAATAAAATACTCTATTGCTCTGTTTGTGACAAATACCTCTTCGAGAATCTTAGTTTGATAACATTTATTATTCATTAATAATCAGACTTAAAAATTCATAAATCATAATTCTTAATTCGTAAAACCTAGTTATCTTTGCACTTTCTTAAAAATTAGAACAATGCAAGACGGTTTATACGCAAAATTTAATACAACTAAAGGAGAAATTCTTGTTGCTTTAGAATATCAAAAAACACCAGGTACGGTTGGTAACTTTGTGGCTTTAGCAGAAGGTAATCTTGAAAATAAAGTAAAACCTCAAGGAACACCCTATTACAATGGTTTAAAATTCCATAGAGTGATTCCAGATTTTATGATACAGGGAGGATGTCCACAAGGTTCAGGTTCTGGAAATCCAGGATATCAATTTGACGATGAATTCCACCCAGATTTAAAACATGATGGGCCTGGGGTTTTATCAATGGCAAATGCAGGACCTGGAACCAACGGAAGTCAGTTTTTTATTACACATTTAGAAACGCCATGGTTGGATAATAAGCATACAGTTTTTGGTAAGGTGACAGAAGGACAAAATGTTGTTGATGCTATAACCCAAGGTGATTCTATTGATAGTTTAGAGATAATTCGAGTAGGAAGTGATGCTGAAGCTTATAATGCTGTTGAGGCTTTTAGGACTTTCGAGGGATCCAGAGAAAAAAGATTGGCAGAGGCTAAACAAGCAGCTGAAGCAGAATTAGACAAAATAGCCGCAGGTTTTAATAAAACAGAGAGTGGATTGCGTTATCAAATAATTCAAGAAGGAAACGGGGCAAATGCAGAGACAGGTAAAACAGTATCTGTTCATTATAAAGGACAATTGGCAGATGGCACTGTTTTCGATTCTTCGTATAAACGTAACCAACCAATTGATTTTCCTTTAGGCGTTGGTCAAGTTATTCCTGGATGGGATGAAGGCATTGGTTTATTAAAAATAGGAGATAAAGCACGTTTTGTAATACCAAGTCATTTAGGATATGGAAGTAGAGGTGCTGGCGGTGTTATACCTCCAGATGCAACGCTTATTTTTGATGTTGAGTTAATGGATGTAAAATAATAGAAAATAAATTTTTAGTCCTTGGTACAACATTAAGGATCTTAAAATAGTACAAAGGCATCTAATTTTTTAGATGCTTTTTTTATGGAATTAATTGGGGGTTTTAATTTCAGTATACTGATAAACGAGCTCATTAAAGTCTATAAAATAATTTACTCAAAATATTGATTGGTATTTTTTATATTTGTTTAATGACGGAACAACAATTAGAAAAGCTTAAATATCCCATTGGGCAGTTTGAATGTCCGCAGAATGTCACCGAACAGGATATTAAGAATTGGATTGCCATTTTAGAACATTTTCCAAACCGATTGGAAAACCTTGTTAAAAACTTAACGGACGATCAATTGGATACCGTGTATAGACCTGATGGTTGGACTATAAGACAGGTGGTACACCATGTATCAGATAGTCACCATCATAGTTATACCAGATTTAAATGGGCATTAACGGAGGACAAGCCGCTTATAAAAGCTTATTTCGAAGATAGATGGGCCGAGCTTGTAGATTCTAAATCAGCTCCGATAGATATGTCAATAAACCATATAAAAGCGATACATTTTAAGCTTGTTTATCTATTGAGAACATTATCTCAAGATGATTTGAATAAATCTTTTGTACATCCAGAAACAAAATCAGAAATATTATTAAGCTATAATATCGGAAATTATGCTTGGCATAGCAACCATCATTATGCTCATATAGAGAATTTAATGAAGCAAAATCATTGGATTTAAATTAGTCATGATTAGGCCTTTAAACTTAAATGATACCAAAGAACTTCTGGATATTTACAATTATTATGTATTGAATTCTATAGCTACTTTTGATGATGAGGTTTTATCCCTAGATACTTTTAAAGAAAAAATTACACGTATAAGTACCAATTATCCGTTTATTGTTTTTGAAGAAGACAATAAAATCTTAGGATATGCTTATGGAAGTAAATGGCGTCCGAAGCCTGCATATAAGCATACTGTTGAGTCGACGGTATATGTAAAACATGATGTCTTAGGAAAACAGGTAGGTACTAAGCTATATACAGAGCTATTATCTCAATTAAAAAAACAAAATTATCATATCGTTTTAGGAGGGTTAACATTGCCAAATGACGCCAGTGTGAGGCTTCATGAGAAATTTGGGTTCGAACAGGTAGCTCATTTTAAAGAGGTAGGGCTAAAATTTGGTAAGTGGCTTGATGTTGGCTTTTGGCAATTACGCTTTTAGGTGTTTATCCATTTAATATTGCAACCAATACTAGGTTTTTGTTGAGTAGTATTGTCCCTATTTTCAATTAAACAGTCTAAAGCATTTCTTAAATCATTTCCTGTGAGTGCAATTTCATTGCCTGGACGAGAGTCGTCTAATTGTCCTCTATAAGCTAACTTTAAATTACTATCAAACACATAAAAATCAGGGGTACATGCTGCATCATAAGCCTTTGCAATCTCCTGTGTTTCGTCATATAGATAAGGAAACGGATAGGCTTCATTTTTAGCATGAATGGTCATGTTCTCTGGGCTGTCTTGTGGGTAGTTTACAACATCGTTGCTAGAAATGGCAATAAAACTAATGCCCTTTTCGGCATATGAATTTGCAATTGAAACTATTTCAGGGTTTACGTGAATAACAAAAGGGCAATGATTACATATAAACATAATTACCGTAGCACTGGTTCCTTTTAATTGAGTAAGTGATAAGTGTTTACCAGATATAGTATCAAATAAATTAAACACAGGAGCTTGAGTCCCTAAAGGAAGCATATTGGATGGAGTTCTAGCCATGAAATTTAAGTTTCACCAAAGTTCGTAATTTATTGTCAAATAAGCTTTAAAATGACTACAGAAATTGTTTTTTGCTTTTTGTATATGTTATTTAAATAAAGTGTTATTAAATTTATGATCCATCATTATTAAAATCCATTTAGCAAATTGTATTTTTGAAAAATGAGCAATACAATAACTTTTGAAGATTTCACTAAAGTAGATTTACGAATAGGAACTATTATTGAAGTTAATGATTTCCCTGAAGCAAGAAACCCTGCTTATCAACTAACTATTGATTTCGGTGATCTGGGCATTAAAAGATCATCTGCACAAATTACAACGCTTTATAAAAAAGAGGACTTACTAAAAAAACAAATAGTAGCGGTTGTAAATTTTCCTAAAAAGCAAATTGCCAAGTTTATGAGTGAATGTTTGGTATTAGGAGCAGTAAATGGTAAAGATGTGATACTTTTAAATTCAGAGAATCGAGTAAAAAATGGTACACCAGTAGCTTAATTAATAAAGAATAGGGACAAAAAAACCGCAACAATATTGTTACGGTTTTCCATGATGACTCAGTTTGTTTAGTTTAGTTTATATGTCATCGAAATCTACATCAGTAAAACTTTCGGCAGATTTATGTGAGTCACCATTAGTTGATGATACTTCTGTATTTTCAACTTCGTAGCTCTTTTTAAAATCTTTTTGGTGACGCTCGCTAATAACTTCGTTACCTTTCTTTTCTATAATATAATCAGTCATTTCGGCTAATATATCTTTAAATTCAGAAAAGTCTTCTTTGTAAATATATATCTTATGCTTCTTGTAGTGAAATGATCCATCATCGTTTGTGAACTTTTTACTCTCAGTAATAGTTAAGTAATAATCGTCCGCTTTAGTGGCCCTTACATCAAAGAAGTAGGTACGTCTTCCTGCTCTTAATACTTTCGAAAAAATCTCTTCTCTCTCCATCATATCATTATTGTTCATAGTGTATAGAAATTTGTTTAGTTATCGTTATTTATTATCAAAAATCTAAAAAAAACCGATACTAACCAACAAATTAGGAAGTTTCTTTTTTAAATGTTGTTTTATTTCATTAAATAAAAAAGAACAAAAAGTTATTAGATTGGGGTTTAGTTCGTTCAAGATTCGTTTGAAGTGGTTTCGCTCAATTGTTTTAAGAATAGATGTTTGTAGTACCCATCTATATTTATAAGCGTTTCATGTGTGCCTTCTTGAACAATTTCACCATCATCCAGTACAATAATTTTGTCGGCATTTTTGGCAGATGAAACTCTGTGGCTAACAATAATTGTTGTTTTGCCTTTTGAAATTTTATTAAGATTTTTTAATATTTTTTCTTCAGTCTCTGTATCAACGGCAGACAGACAATCATCAAAAAGTAATATTTTAGGCGATTTTATAATGGCTCTGGCAATAGATACGCGTTGCTTTTGTCCACCAGAAAGTGTTATACCTCGTTCACCTAAAATGGTATCGTAACCTTTATTGAATTTAGCAATGTTTTTGTGTACCTGCGCATTTTTCGCTGCTTGAATAACGTCATCATCCGTGGCGTTTTCTTTTCCAAACTTAATATTGTTCTTTATGGTATCGGAGAATAAAAAAGCATCTTGAGGTACATAGCCAATACTATCTCTTAAATTGTTCAAATTAAGTTTATCTATTTGTATACCATTAATAGTAATCGAACCTTCATTAATATCATAAAGTCTACCAATTAAGTCTAAAATCGTGGATTTTCCAGATCCAGTTTTACCTATAATTGCTAGTGTTTCTCCCGATTTGATATTAAAACTAACCCCTTTTAACGCTTGAATATTTGTATCATCGTAAGTAAAAGTAACATTATTGAAACGAATATCACCAGTAATTTTTGTATCTGTATTTATAGTGTTTTTAATTTCGGGTTCAATTTTTAAAAATTCGTTGATTCGTTTCTGCGATGCTTCAGCCTGTTGTACAATCGAAGTGACCCAACCTACTGTAGCCACTGGCCACGTAAGCATATTTACGTAAATAATGAATTCTGCAATAATACCAATACTTTCAATTTCTCCATTGATATATTGCATGCCACCAATATAGATTACCAATAGATTACTTGCACCAATAAGTAAAATCATCATTGGAAAAAACCAAGCCTGAACTTTGGCTAAACTTATTTGTTTTTCTTTACTCTTCGAAGCAAGTGAATTAAAATTTGTTGATGTTTGTGGCTCAATACCATAGGCTTTAATTACCGAAATGCCGCTAAAAGATTCTTGGGTATATGTAGAAAGTTTAGACAAGTATTCCTGAACAATGGTGCTACGTTTATGTATTTCCTTACTGAGCTTATATATAATGACAGAGAGAATGGGTAATGGTATTATTGTGTATAGTGTTAATTTTGGTGAGGCATTAACCATATAAATAATAACAACAACAAACAATGTAAAAGTATTAATACTATACATGATAGCGGGCCCTGCATACATACGCACCCTCATAACATCTTCGGTGATACGGTTCATTAAATCCCCTGTTCTATTCTTTTTATAAAAATTTAAAGACAGCTTTTGGTATTGGTCATAAATTTCATTTTTTAAATCGAATTCAATATAACGTGATACATTAATTATGGTTTGGCGCATAAAAAAGGTGAGTATGCCGCCTATTATTGCAGCTCCGATAATATAAAGAATAGCTTCTATTAACTCAGCTTTAAAAACCTCTTTGGTAATCAATCCATCTAAAGCCCTTTCTACCAAAATAAAAACTTGTTTGACATAGCGCGGAGTAAAAAGTAGAAAAATTCTAGCTACAACAGTAATTACCATACCTATTAAAAGGTGTGTTTTATATTTTAAAAAGTACTTATTTAGATGTTGTAATTCTTTCATTTACCTAGTCGTATCGGGAGAGCAAATATAATGTATTAATAAGAATAAAATAGAAGTATATATTACAGGTAATTGTTAAATATAGTTTAAAATATTATTCTAATAATAAAAAGAAAATATGAAGTTACTTTTCAAAATAATATTATTTTTGCAGCGGAAAAACAATGAAACACTTTCATATTTTTTAATTTAAGTTCTTTGTAATTATGCTAAATAGAAGACATATTCGTGTAAAAGTAATGCAAACTCTGTATGCCTTTAAGGGAGGCGAGAGTGACGATTTTACTAAAGATCAGAAATTCTTATTATTTAGTATAGATAATATGTACAACTTGTACCTCTTATTAATTTCGCTGCTGCTTGAAGTTCAAAAAAGAGCTGAAGACGATTTACAAAAAAAACAAAAAAAGCATTTAGCGACAAAGGAAGACAAAGATCCCAACAAAAAGTTTATAAATAACCAATTGCTTAAATCTCTGAGAGAGAATTTACAATTGAAAGACCAATTGGACCTTCATAAAATAACTAATTGGGAATTGGATGGTGAATACGTAGATGTTATTTTTAGAGCGATTACCAAAAGTGACCTGTATAAGGATTATATGAAAACCAGGGTTTCCGACTTTAAAGAGGATAAAGAATTTATTGTTGATGTGTTTAAGGACATCATTGCGCCTAATGAAAAACTTTATGAGTACTTAGAGGATAAAAACTTAACTTGGTTGGATGATCTTCCAACAGTAAATACAACTATTTTGAAATTGTTGAGAAAAGTAAAGACAAGTTCACCCGAACATTATTTTACACCCAAATTGTATAAAGATTCGGATGATCAGAAGTATGCAATTGATTTGTTCAAAAAAACACTTTTAAATAGATCGTTAATCAACAAGGAGATTGAAAAGAAAACCAAAAATTGGGACTCAGATCGTATTGCTGATGTCGATTATGTATTATTGCAAATGGCAATTAATGAATTAAAAAACTTTCCATCTATACCAGTAAAAGTGACTATTAATGAATATTTAGAAATAGCCAAAGAATATTCTACACCAAAAAGCAGCATATTTATAAATGGTATTCTAGATAAATTGGTTAAAGAGTACGATGCTGGAGGGAAATTAAATAAAATAGGGAGAGGGCTTATGTAATCTTCTGAACTTGTTTTGATTTTTTAGGAAATAGAAAAAGTCAAGATAAGTTCTTTGTTAAGAAGTTAATAAAAGTTTTTAATAGATTAAATAATTACTATTTTTACATCACAAATGACAAAAAATTTAACAATGAAAAAAATAATATTAGGATTAAGTACATTATGCTTAATCGCATTTACTTCTTGTAAAGAAAATGCAGCTAATAAAATTGATGACAAAAATGTAGCTGAAGCAGCAGTAAGAGATGCGAGCTCATCTAAGTTTCCCGTAATTGAGTTTGATAAGAAAGAACATGATTTTGGTGAAATCGAATCTAAAACAAAAGTTACTACGGTTTTTAACTATAAAAATACAGGAGACGCTCCTTTAGTTATTACAGATATTAAAAGTACTTGTGGATGTACGGTGCCCCAAGATTGGAGTAGAGAGCCTCTAGAGCCAGGAGCATCAGGTAAATTTTCTGTTCAATTTAATGGAAGTGGAACCAATAAAGTTTCTAAAACAATAACGGTTACGGCAAATACGGAAAAGGGATCAGAAACTGTAAAAATTACAGCTTTTGTAAAGCCAGATCCGAATGCAGCCAAAAAACCAGCAACAACAACATCAACAATTCAAGTAAAATAAGATGGGAGAAGGAGGAATAAGCGCATTTATGCCATTTATATTAATGTTTGTAGTTGTATATTTCTTTATGATTGCACCACAAATGAAACGTGCAAAAAAAGAAAAGAAATTTGCAGCCGAATTAAAAAAAGGAGATAGAGTCATTACTAAAAGTGGCCTACATGGTAAAGTCTTGGAGCTAAATGATAAGGATGGGAGCTGTGTTATAGAGACTATGTCTGGTAAAATGAAGTATGAACGCTCGGCTATTTCTATGGAAATGAGTATGAAACTAAATGCACCAGCAAAAAAATAAGATACTTTTTTGAGTATATAAAACAAAAGAGCTTCCAAACAGGAAGCTCTTTTGTTTTTAGGACGAGACGAGGTCTGTATTTTTCTATTTAGCTAAGGGGCTAATGATTTCTACGTTTTGAAATGCGATAGCACCTCTAATCACACCAGATATAACATCTTGCAAAGCTTCAATGATTTGCATTTTTAACTCACTTTTATGATAAATAATACTCACTTCTCTGGCTGGTGTGGGATCATTAAAATGATGAAGGTTTTCTTTCTCTTTATCATTTATATCCAAAGTATGTAAATAAGGTAAGAGCGTCATGCCTAATCCTTCATTTGAAAGTTTTATAAGCGTTTCTATACTACCACTTTCTAGTTGAAACTGATCATCTGTTTGGTTTTTAAATGCTTTGCAAAGGTTGATAACACCATCTCTAAAACAGTGACCATCTTCAAGTAAGAGCATATCATCAATATCTAAATCTGATACATCTATTTTTTTATGCTTATGTAACCTATGGTTTTCGGGAATATAACTTACAAAGGGTTCAAAATAAAGGACGCGTTCTTTAATGTTTTCTTCTTCTAATGGGGTCGCAGCTATAGCAGCATCTATATGTCCGTCGTTAATTTTAGAAATTATTTCTTCTGTAGCCAGTTCCTCTATCTTAAGCTTAACCTTTGGGTGTTTTTTTATAAAATTCTTTAAAAACATAGGGAGTAGGGTAGGCATAACAGTTGGTATAATACCAAGCTTAAACTCGCCACCTATAAAACCTTTTTGCTGGTCTACAATGTCTTGAATTCTATAGGACTCATTAACAATATTTCTTGCCTGGGTCACAATTTTTTTACCAACATCGGTTAATTCAATTGGTTTTTTTGTACGATCAAAAATCAATACATCCAATTGATCCTCAAGTTTTTGTATTTGCATGCTTAATGTTGGTTGCGTGACAAAACATTTTTCTGCTGCTTTGGTGAAATTCTGGTTTTCGGCAACAGCTAAAACATAGTATAATTGGGTAATTGTCATAGTCATTTTATTTAGACTACAAAAATAGAAAAACTATCAATAAAATTTATAGAAACTACTTTTAATTATAAATTAAATTTTTAGAAAAGCTTTAAAGTAAGCCTCGGGCTTTAATTTCTAAATACTTATTGATGGTATCAATGGTAAGATTTTCTGGTGTTGTTAAGATAGAATAGATACCGTATTTTTTTAATTCATTTACGATAAGACGTTTTTCAAATGCGAATTTTTCGGCAATGACTTTATCGTAAACTTGTTGTACTGTTTCTGCCTTTTCACTGATTAAAGTGCTAAGCTCTGTGTTTTTAAAAAAAATAACCACTAATAAATGACTTTTAGAAATAGCCTTTAAATATGATAATTGCCTGTTTAAGCCATCTAGTGTTTCAAAATTGGTATACATTAAAATAAGGCTTCTATGTGTAATATGGCGCTTTATACTTCCGTATAATCGACTAAAGTCACTTTCAAAGAAATCGGTATTAACATTATAGAGTGATTCTAAAATAAGCTGCATTTGCGAGCTTCTTCGTTCTGCAACAACAACATTGTCTATGTGTTTGGAAAATGAAAACATACCAGCTTTATCATGTTTTTTTAAAACAACATTACTTATTACCAGAGCGGCATTAATGGCATAATCCAAAAGACTTAGACCATTAAAAGGCATTTTCATAATACGGCCTTTATCAATAATAGAATAAACTGGTTGTGATTTTTCATCTTGAAACTGATTGACCATCAGCTGATTTTTCTTTGCTGTTGCTTTCCAGTTTATGGTGCGTAAATCATCTCCTAAAACATAGTCTTTGATTTGTTCAAATTCCATGGAATGTCCAAGACGCCTTACTTTTTTTAGACCATATTCTAACGAGTTTTTATTAATATTTAGAAGCTCAAATTTTTTTAATTGCTTAAAACTTGGATAGGTTGGCACCATAGTGCCTTCATCGAATATAAAACGCTTCGCAACTAATTTTATGACGGAGGATGCATACACATTCAAACATCCAAAATGATATTCACCACGTTCTGTTGGCTTTAAATCATACTGAATTAATCTTGATTTACGAGGCGGAATACTTTCCTTAATTTTAAAGTCTCTTACTTGAAATTGTTCAGGAACTTCATCAATAACTTCTAAATAAACTGAAATAGGATAGTTATTGCGAATGGTTAGTTTTATTTGGTTTTTATCACCGTTAGAAAACTTATCAGGAACTACTCTTGAAGCCTCAAGTTTATTTTTTCCAATAAAAACAATTAGAAAATCTAAAAAGAACAAGAGTATGAGGATTAATATGGAAAGTTGGGCTATATTAAATAATAGGGGGATGAAATAACTTAAAGCAAATAATACAACAATGCCAATGCCTGCATAAAAAAAACGGGATTGTATGTAGAATGGTTTAAATAATTTCAAAATTTGTTAAAAGTTAAAAGTTAAAAGTTAAAAGTTTTAGTTGCTCCTCCCTCTGAATGATATTGTGTTGTTTATTTTGACCACTTACCACTTACCACTTACCACTGCAAACTAACGGGGTATTTCAACAGTTTCAATAATTTGTTTTATAATTTGCTTGCTAGAAACCCCTTCCATTTCACGTTCTGGTGTTACAATTACTCTATGGTGTAAAACAGGGATAGCTGCACGTTTTATATCTTCTGGAGTTACAAAATCACGCCCAGACATAGCAGCAAATGCTTTACTGGACTTTAATATGGCAATGGATGCTCTTGGTGATGCCCCTAAATATAGGAATTGATTATTGCGCGTCGCAACAATGAGTTCTGCAATGTATTTAAGTAAATGTTTTTCTACTAGAATCTGGCTCACTAAATTCTGATATTTTACTATTTGATCAGCTGTAAGGAATGATGTCAGGGCTTCTGTTTTTGGTCTATCTTTTAATTCATGCTCTCTGGAAAGTATTTCTATTTCTTCATCTAGATTAGGATAATTAACATCAATCTTAAATAAGAAACGGTCTAATTGTGCTTCAGGTAACCTATAGGTGCCTTCTTGCTCTACAGGGTTTTGAGTTGCCAAAACCATAAAAGGTGCATCCAATTTAAATTTATTGCCGTCAATCGTAATTTGCTGTTCTTCCATGACTTCAAATAAAGCGGCTTGTGTTTTGGCAGGAGCTCTGTTGATTTCATCAATAAGGACCATATTTGAGAAAATAGGGCCTTTTTTAAATTCGAATTCCGATTTTTTTAAATTAAAAACAGAAGTTCCTAAAATATCACTTGGCATTAAATCTGGTGTAAATTGAATACGGCTAAAGTCTACACTCAATGATTTAGCCAATAGCTTCGCTGTAACGGTTTTTGCAACCCCAGGAACACCTTCTATAAGGGAGTGGCCTTTAGCCAAAAGCGATGCAATGAGCATATCGACCATATCTTTTTGTCCAACAATAATTTTACCGACTTCTTGTTTTATTTTATTGACACTTTGTTGAAGTTCAGATAAATCCAAACGATTTTGAAATTGTAAATCATTATTGTTTTCCAAAGCACTACTATCAATTGAAGATATAGTGTCAGATTTCGGTAAAAAATCTTGATGGTCTTGAGATTCTCTATTTTCGTCCATAATTATGTGGTATAAAAAGCTTCAATATGCTTGTTTAATTTGATTAGGTTTTCTTCAAAAAACTCGTTTTTTGATCTTAGCCAGTTAATATAATTGATTAATTTTTTAACAACCTCTTTTTTCTTACCAGTTTTAGCAGCCAATCGCTCTATAAACTCATCGTTTAATGCGGATGTGTCTAAATTAAAATCGGTTCTTATTTTTTCTAAAAAATACGTTATTTTTTTATCAATTAGGTTTTTATGATCTTGGGTTTCAAAATATAAGTTAGATACCGTTTTAACGAATGCTATGGTTGTGTTTTGCAGTGGTTTTATAATTTTTATAATACGTTGTCTACGTTTTGCATTAAATATCATGAATAAAATACCAAAAATTACGGCAGTATACCATGCCCATCTAAACGATAACTGTTCTAAAAACCAACTTAAATTCGATTCTTTTTCAACATCTCCATCATAGCCTGTTTGGATTTTGGCGTACGAATCAAAATACACATTGTTTTCTGGTAAATAGGAAATGAGTCCCTCTACATATTTGTAACGTTCTTCTTTTAAAAGGTTATAATTTGTAAAAGCTTTAGGTTCAAGATGTAAGTAAATGTTTCCTTTTCCAAAAGGAACATGAATAAAATTAACATGTTTGTAATCGATTTTTGAATGCCCGAGTACATGATAATTTATAGTATCGAACCGAGCAAAATAGTAATCACCTTCATTTTTATCAATAATTGTACTTTCTATATCAATATATTTAAGTGATTGGTATGAAATACTATCCTTTTCATTTAAAATATAATCAACATCGATATTTAGGGTATCATGAATTTTTTGTGAAAAATAATAATCAGATATAAATAAGGTGTTCCCAGCGTCAGCAAAATTTAATAATTCATCTACCGAATCGTTTTCCAAATAATCAGAATTACCAATTATAATAAAGCTCCCTTCTGCAACATGTTCTCCATAGCTGTCTTCAGAATTTGCTCTTAAATAGCTACCAGGTTGGTGGAAAACGGTTCTAACTTTATAATCTTTAAAAAGATTTGGCAATTCTTTATAAAATACACTAATCCCATAGGGCTTGTTACTTTTTTCATTAAAAGATTCTTCCCAATCAACTGTTTTGGTTCTTTGAATACCTATGGCAACAGATGCCGTAACGACTAAAGAAACAATTATTATAAGGACAGGCAAAATTTTCTTCATTATTTTACCTGATTTAAAAGTGTTAGAAAATTGCCCTTGGCCTTTGTGTATTGCTCTATATCCACTGCAAATTTGCCATACCAGATATAGTTGTATAAATACGAAGTATATGCAAACTTTTCGTGGAATGGTTTTTCGCTTATCTCATTTAGATACTCACTGTTGGTTTTGTCGTCTTCAAATTTTATATGATTTTTTAAGCTAAGTGTTTTTAAGACCAATAGGTAGTAATATCTAATAGCGAGTCTATAATTATGATCATTTTCGGCTTTTTTTATTAAAGCGTGTATGTCGGCATGTTCAATATTTTCTGCCGTGATATCATCATATGTATTAAGTGTTTTGGTGTTCCTTGATGAAAACAATCCAGAGCCTCCTTCATTTAGTAAGATATAAACCAAATAACCAACAGCAATACCTATAGCAAGATAAAATAGCCAACTCAGAGGTCCTAAGTTTATGGTTATGCCATCTCGGTTATTCTTTTCTTTTAGTTTTGGCTTCCCATTTTTATAATCTTCATAATTCCCAGAGCCTTGAGGTGTTTTAGTGACTATTTTTTTTCCTTCGTAATTATATTTGCTACTAGAATATCGATTTTTAAAATTCTCATCAAATTCCCTTATTTGCTCAGGTTCTTGTAAGAAGGTAAGACTAGAAGTTGTTTGATAACAATAAACCATAAAAAACCAAAAAAATGCAATATGTAATCTGTTCGTTTTCAACTAAGAGATGGGGATATTATTTGTGGTTGGGTGATTTCTTTTTGAACTTTAAAAGGGTAAATTAAATAATAATAGCTAATAATACTTAGGGTAATTAATATAATACCAGTTGATAGCCAATTGGGCATAATGTTAGAATACCGCGTGATAAAGCCTTCTAGGAATCCAGCAGAAAAAGTAAAAGGGAACGTACTTATTAAAATTTTTATACCCGTTTTTGCGCCTTGTTTAAATGAAGTGTATCTGGAATGTGTAGCAGGAAATAAAATACTGGCTCCGAGAATAAGTCCAGCAGCAGCTTCAATGACGATGGCAAAAATTTCCATGGCTCCATGTATCCAAATGCCTCGAACGCTTTCCCACAAAACACCTTTTTCATAAAAAAAATACTGAAAAGAACCAAGCATGATACAGTTTTTAAACATGATATAAAGTGTCCCAATTCCTAAAAAAACGCCTAATACAAAAGCGATAATACCGACACGTAAATTGTTTATGGTAATGCCAATAAAGCTCCCCCAATTACTCCCGCTTTTATAAACAGCTACAGGATCTCCCGCTTCTATATTTTCTATAGACATGTCCACATAGTTATCTCCCAGTACAGAGCGTACAAATTCACCATCATTAGCAGCGGAAATGACACCAATAAAAGTAAATGCGAAAAATACAATAAAAGCAATGTAGATAAATTTACGGTATTGATAACAGATGAGAGGCACTTCGGTTTTCCAAAACCCCAAAAATCTATTTGTATCTTCTCGTTTTGTTTTATAAATTTTTTGAAACGCTTTAGCAGCTAACTGATTAAGATATATAATGACCTTACTTTTAGGGTAGTAAGTTTGCGCATACGCTAAATCGTTTATTAAGTGGATGTATTGTGAGGCTAGTTCGTCAGGGTCTTCGAAGTCATTATTAAAGACTGCTTTTTCAAAACTTAACCATTTTTCTTTATTTTGCTTGATAAATGAAACTTCCCTCATATATTTGATAAATTAAAATATAAAATGTCAGAGTTACAAATTAACACGACCCAAAATGTGAAAATAACGTTCAATGCTGCAGGTGGTGGAGAAAGATTGTTAGCATTTATTATTGATACAGCTATCAAAATTGGGTATTTACTTATTTTAAATAAAATATTTGGGGCGTTTGAGGGGATGGATGAATGGTCCCAAATAGGTATCAATACGATATTAAGTTTTCCTGTAATGTTTTATACATTGGCTTTAGAATCTTTTTTTCAAGGTCAAACCATTGGCAAGCGTGTACTTAAAATTAGAGTTGTTAAGATTGATGGGTATCAGGCATCCTTATCTGATTATGTTGTACGATGGTTTTTTAGAATTGTTGATGTTTATATTTTCGGATTGGGCTTTTTCGTCATGTTGTTTAGTAAAAAAACACAGCGGTTAGGTGATATGGCGGCAGGAACAGCTGTTATTACATTAAAAGATCACGTGAATATTAGCCACACTATTTTAGAGAATTTAAGACAAGACTATAAACCAACTTATCCTAATGTTATTAGATTGTCTGATAATGATGCCCGTATTATAAAAGATACGTTTACTACAGCAAGACTTTCAAAAGATTATGAGACCTTAATAAAATTAAGGTCTAAGATAATAGAAGTTGTTGGAATAAAGGAAGTGAAGCAACAAACAGACATACAATTTATTGATGTCATTTTAAAAGACTATAATTTTTATACCCAAGATATGTAAGCAGAGAACCACTTTTTCTTTTTCAGAAAAAGTGAGTGAATCGCTTACCCAGAGCGCAGTCGAAGGGTTCCAAGAATTGGTAAAGAAATATTTAAGAACCACTTTTCCTTTTTTTCGGAAAAAGTGAGTGAATCGCTTACCTAGAGCGTAGTCGAAGGGTCTTAAGAATAGGTAAAAGAATATTTAAGAACCACTTTTTCTTTTTCAGAAAAAATGAATAAGTCGCTTACCCTGGATTGTTTGACTTAGTTGAAGACAAACTAAGTTAAATGAAAGTTTTCAATTTTATATGGCATTAGGCTCATTGAACTTTAACAGGTTTAGTACGCTCTCCTAATATGGTAATAAGATGTTAGCATTGTTTTATAAGTCCGTTTATAGAGACAAATTATATTGATAATAAAATATAAAAAAGAATAATTTGTCACCTAAATTAATACCGAAAGCCCCCCTTCAAATCATTAAAAAACATAGAACTTGTAATATTTATTTAGCAAAGGAAAACAATTAAAATAGAGACAGTTATTATTCAAAATAAATTTTAGAATATTTATAAAAATTAGGTTTAAACATTTTGATTCTTAAAATAATATTTTTTTGTCAAGCATCATAATAGTTATAAAAACAACCATGTGATGTCCTGAAGTTTTTGATAATTATGAATACAATAAAATGAGAAGGTTCTTGTGAGTAACAATACCAATATTAAGCATATTAATTTAATGAATAGAAAATGTCTACATCCAAAGAAATAAGAATCACAACATTTTTCATCTATAGATTTTTAGGTAAAAGATTATGCGTATTGTTTTTCTTGTATTTGAGTACTTTATATATCTCAGCCCAAAACAAACTTCCAGAATATTCTACAGCAGGGTTCTTTGAGGTTGAAAATTCAGGAAGAAAAGCCTATAATTTCAATGTAGGTTGGAGATTTATTAAGAGCGATATAAAAAATGCACAAGAAATAGGTTTTGATGATTCCTCATGGGAAATAGTCAATGTACCTCATGGCCTGGAATCCCTACCTGTAGAAGCTAGTGGGGGTGTGAATTATCAAGGCCCTGCTTGGTATAGAAAGCATTTTAGCCTGAATCCAGAAATGAAAGGAAAAATACTGATACTACATTTTGAAGGCGTTATGGGTAAATCTAAGGTATATCTTAACGGAATACTGTTAAAAGAACATTTTGGAGGGTATTTACCTATTGTAATTGATATATCCAACCATGTTTCCTTTAATACAAAAAATGTAATCGCCATACGAACCGATAATTCTGATGACGGTATCTATCCGCCAGGTAAACCACAAAGCACACTAGATTTTTCATACTTTGGAGGTATCTACCGAGATGCTTGGTTGATAAGTACCAATAAAGCACATATTACAGATGCCAATTTAATAGATAAAGTAGCTGATGGTGGCGTTTTTGTACGTTATGAAAATTTAAGCAAGCAACAGGTAGATGTAGTCATTAGAACCAATGTAGAGAATCAACACAACAAAAAACAAAATTTAACATTGGTTGCTGAAATCAAAGATAAAGTAAACAAAACCGTTGCTACAGTAACCAATACGCTTTCTATATCCAGAGGTAAAAACAGAACAGTTTCCCAACGTATTAAAGTATTAGAGCCAAATTTATGGACACCAGACATCCCATATTTATACGATTTGGTGTTGACCATAAAAAACAAAAAAGGAGAAATTGTTGACGGCTATCGAAAACGAATTGGGATTAGAACCATCCACTTTGATGATGAAAAAGGCTTTTTTCTTAATGGGGAACATTATTCGCATAAATTATTGGGAGCCAACAGGCACCAAGATTTTGCTATTATAGGTAATGCGCTGCCAAATGCGTTACATTGGCGTGATGTTAAAAAGTTGCGCGATGCAGGTTTCCGTATCATAAGGAACGCCCATTATCCACAAGACCCCGCATTTATGGATGCTTGCGACGAACTAGGAATGTTCATTATAGATGCCACACCTGGTTGGCAGTTTTGGAACAAAGCCCCCATTTTTGAAAAAAGAGTGTATAGCGATATTCGTCAAATGGTTCGTCGTGATAGAAATCATCCATCCGTTATTATGTGGGAGCCTATATTGAATGAAACTCACTATCCAGATCATTTTGCCAAAAACGTACATGATATTGTTCATGAAGAATATCCATATCCTGGTGCGTTTACTGCTTGTGACCATAGTGCTAAAGGAAGCGAACATTTTGACATTGTTTACCGTGGTGCCCCAAAATATGATAAGAAAACAGGAGAATTACAAAGTTTCAATTACACGGGCTATTGGGAAAAAATGAAGGAAGAACTTCCTAAACAAGCCTTTTTTACAAGAGAATGGGGCGATAATGTAGATGATTGGTCGTCACATAATTCTCCTAGTAGAGCGAGTCGCAATTGGGGAGAGCGTCCGCAAATAGTGCAAGCATTACATTATGCTAAACCCATAGATTACGATTTTTACAATCTGGAACGTTTATATTTTCCCTTACCAAAATATATTGGAGGTACCATTTGGCATTCCTTCGATCACCAACGGGGATATAATCCTGTTCCCTTTTATGGCGGTATTATGGATGCGTTTAGGCAACCCAAGTATGCCTACCACATGTTTACCAGCCAAAGAGACCCAGATCTTGAACTAAACCACGCAAAAAGCGGCCCTTATATTTATTTAGCACATGAACTTACACCATTTTCATCACCGGATGTTGTGGTATTTAGCAATTGCGATGAAGTTAGGCTAACATTCTGTGGAGAAGAACCTATCACACTTAAAGCAGATAAGGATAATATTCAAATTCCACATCCGTATTATGTTTTTAAAGACGCATATAATTTTATGACGCTTAAGAAACTACATCGGACAAGGCGCTTTTCAGAGGCGTATATGTTGGTGGAAGGGTTAAAAGATGGCCAAGTAATTGTGTCGCATAAAAGACAACCTTCAAAGAAAGCAACCAAACTTGTTTTACATCTAGACAATGAAAACATGCCACTAATAGCAAACGGTAGTGATGTGGTTGCAGTGGTGGCTTCCATAGTAGATGAAGACGGTATCATAAAACGATTGAACAATGAATACATCCAATTTGAAATTGAAGGAGAAGGGCGTATTATAGGTGAAAACGATTTTAGCATCAATCCTAGTAAAGTAGAATGGGGAACAGCGCCTATATTGGTACAAACTACCAACAAAGCAGGTAAGATAAAAGTAAAGGCAAAATTGTTCTTTGAAGGTATTAACAAAGCAGTAGGCGGAGATATTGAGTTTGAAAGTATTGAAAACGAAGAAAATATGATTTACTCTGAATTGCCAACTAAAAAAGCAGTAGCAAAAGAAGAGACCCTTATAGATACTGAAGAAGTTAAGCTACTGCAAGAAAAATTACGAAAAACCGAAATAGAATTACGTGATTTACAGATGAAACAGGTAGAAAAAGACCAAGATGAAATTGAAAAAAAACGCTTAGGAAAAGATAATTAATAACGTTACGAAACAGTATTAGAAAATGTTAAGAACAGCCAACACTAAAAAAAAGACGTCAATAGTAATGTCAACAATATTATTTTTGACCGTATTAACCGTCTATGCCCAAACACGATCGAGGATTTATGATCAATATGTTCAAGAACCTAAAAAATCACCACTAATAGACTTTTCAAAAGCAGGTTATGCTTATGGCGAGCAAGACTTTCAATATCCTGGAAGTATTATCGATGTTACTAGTAAAGACATCTACCCTAATACAGGAGAAGACCTTACTAAAAAGGTTCAAGCTTTAATAGATGAGACTGGAAAAAATGGAGGAGGAGTACTATACTTTCCTAAAGGGAAATATACATTCAATACCAATCCAAATAACGTAGATTTTTTAAAGATAGACTACGATAATATCGTCATACGCGGAGAAGGGCAAGGAGAGGAAGGTACTATTTTTTATAATTCCACAAGTCTATTAAATAAAGAGCCTAATCCGTGGCTATCTCCAACATTAATTCGATACGGATATAAAATACAGGGTGTAGACCATTTTTGGGGAGCTGCACCATTAAAATATAATGGCGCAAAAATTAGTAAAAAGAGTGAGCAAAAAATTTATGAAGCTCCTAAACTTACTAGCGTAACGCACAAAGCAGTTAAAGGGAGTAAAAATTTAAGAGTAAAAAACACTACCGCTTTAAAAGCAGGTGATGTGGTATTGTTAGCTATGTACAATACCAATGGTAGCAATAAACTTATAAAAAAAGTACTTAATTATACTGATGTAGAATTAACACCAGATTTAGAATCGGCTAACAGAGCAGAGAAAGAAGGCGTAGCATCATTTCAGGCTCTGGTAGAAATAGAACGTATTATATCTGGCGACCAGATTTTATTACGTCAGCCTTTGCTTATGGATATTGATATGGAATTTCAGCCTATGCTATTATCGGCCCCTATGGTGCGCAATGTGGGAATAGAAAACCTTCGTTTTGCTTCAGCTTGGGATGGTAATTACAAACATCACGCTAATAGAGATGTGGATTATGGTTGGAACGCAGTCAATTTTTGTAGAGTGGCACATGGTTGGATGAAGAATGTTACCATAGACAATTATACCAACCCTATTTATTTGCAAGACAGTAAGAATGTTACTTTAGACTCTATTTTTATTACAGGTAAACACGGACACTCTGGTATTAAGGTATACGCGCATGCTTCAGATAACCTTATTCAAAATGTGAATATTCAAATGAATTTTTCACATGTATTGAGTGGTGAAGGGAATGCCACTAGAAATGTTTTCCGAAAAATAACAATGGACAAACAGATGGAAAGCGAAGGCGATTTTGACTTTCATGGATTTGCACACTACACTTATGGGCCTGCATCCCATAATTTATTTGAAGAGATTACAGGTTTAAGGTTTATTTACGGAGGTGGAGCGCCGCGTAATTTTCCCCATACCAGTATAAATAATGTATGGTGGAATATAGAATCTACTGATGTAAAAGGTACCAAGGAACTCTTTAAACACTGGCCTTGGAACAAAACCGATAGAATAGACCATCATATTTCTTATCCATCAAGTATCATCGCAGGCGTTAGTGCAAATGATGGTAAATTTATTATTAATGGTTCAGAAAGCAATCGTTCTGAAACATTGATTACTGTTGAGTCTTTAAATGGAAAAATCAGTCCCAAATCGCTTTACGAAGCACAGAAAAAAGCCAATTCAGGATTTAAAAACCCAATCATACCTGGGTTTTACCCAGACCCAAGTGTTTGTAGGGTAGGAGAAGATTATTACTTGGCAACAAGTACTTTTGAGTATTTTCCTGGAGTTCCCATTTTTCATAGTCGCGATTTAATTAATTGGAAAAAAATAGGACATGCCTTAACCCGTAAATCTCAAGTGGATTTGGAAGGTTGTAAAGCGTCGGGAGGTATTTATGCCCCTACGTTACGATATCACGACGGCCTTTTTTATATGGTAACCACAAACGTTACGGGAGATGGTAATTTTCTTGTGTACACGGATAACCCTTCGGGCGAATGGTCTGAACCTGTTTGGTTAGAAATAAAAGGATACGACCCTTCATTATATTGGGAGGATGGTAAATGCCATGTAACGACCTCAAACGGAAGTGCTTTAATTATGGCTGAGATAGACCTTAAAACTGGAAAAAACCTTTCGGAAGTTAGAAATGTTTGGGAAGGTACTGGCGGACGTTTTCCAGAGGCGCCCCATATCTATAAAAAAGATGGATTCTATTATATGATAGTAGCCGAAGGAGGTACGCAATACGGGCACAAAGTAACGATTGCGAGAAGTAAAAACCTCTATGGACCTTATACTTCAAACCCCGCAAATCCTATTCTAACCCATGCCGATGAACCTACTAAAAGAAATCCTATTCAAGGTACAGGGCATGCCGATTTTGTTCAAGCACATGATGGCTCTTGGTGGGCAGTAATTCTTGGTTTTAGGCCTGTAGTATACCGTCATCATGTGATGGGTCGTGAAACATGTTTAGCACCAGTAAGTTGGGAGAAAAATACATGGCCTGTAATTAATGGTACTGGTAGTATAGCTATAGACATGAAAACGCCTACGTTGCCTTTAAAACCATTTCTAAAAAAAACCACCAAGGATGATTTAGATGGTCCGTTGGATTTAGACTGGAATTTTATAAGAAATCCAGAAGAAGCTAATTACTCACTTTCGGCAAGAAAAGGATATTTAAGGCTAAAAGGAACCAAAGTAAAATTAGACGATATTGGTTCGCCAACTTTCATTGGACAACGGCAAACCAATTCAGAATCATCGATTACTATCTTACTTGAATTAGACGGTTCCAAAAAGGACATTAGTACGGGGTTGAGTGTTTTTATGAACAATCTGCACCATTACGATGTTATGATAAAACGTTCAAAAGGACAGCAAAAGTTGGTGCTTCGTTCTAAATTAGGAAATCTGGATTTCAATGTGTCAGAAATAGATTTTGCTCAAAATAAAGTATATCTAAAAGTAGAAACCACAGCAAGGTATTATAAATTTTCATATTCAACCGATGGGAATAATTACAAGATGCTTGGCGAATTAGATACTAGATATTTAAGCTCGGAAACTGCAGGAGGTTTTACTGGTGTGTATATTGGTTTGTTTGCGGAATCTAATAAAGGCGCTTATGTCGATTTTGATTGGATAGAAAAGAAATAAAAATATAAAATCATGAAAATCAGTTTTATAAAAGTTGTTTTTGCTGTTTTTGTAATTCAATTATTGGCGTCCTGCAACAGTACTAAAAAAGAAGCCAAAGTACAGCAAAAAAACAATACCAGCGAAGCACCAGCATCCCGTTGGCAAGATGCTTTGGTAAGTGGTAACGGAGAAATGGGCATCATGGTTCATGGAAATCCGCAGGACGAAAAAATTATTTTCAATCATGAGTTTCTATATGAATATATAGGGACAGAAAGTGTTAAACCACCAGATATTGGTGATATTATGTCCAAAGCAAAACAGTTAATTAAAGCTGAAAAATATGCCGAAGCTAAAAGTGACATATTAACACATGCTAAAACCAGGGGGTATCAGGATATTTTATGGACAGATCCTTACCATCCTGCCTGTGTATTGAACTTAAATCAAAAGTTTCAAGGTGAAGTTTCAAACTATGAACGAAGCTTAAACTATGAAAATGGTGAAATTATGATACGATGGAATGCAGGCGATTCTCAATATAGAAGAACTTCTTTTGTATCACGATCAGATAATGTGATAGCGACCCAAATTATAAGTAATAAAGAAAAAAATGTTACAGTTTCTTTTGCTTTGGCACATCAATTTGATGAAAACCAATCCAAAGCAGATAAAGAATCAGGCATTGAGAAAAATATAAAAATGTTGTTTCCAGATAGGTGGAAACAACTTAACACCCCTTTAATAGAGGATCCAGAAAGCAAAATAACGAGTAATTGGCTGTCTTTTCGAAGCAAATACCAGCTAATAGACAGAGGTTATGAAGTGCTTGTATATATTAAAAATAAAGGTGGTGTGCTTACTACCAAAGGAGATGAAATAATTATTGAAGACGCAGATGAGGTTGAAGTTTTGGCAAAAGTAATGCCTGTGGAACCTTACTCAAAATCGGTTATTGCAGATGCAAGAAAGACCATTGAAAGTATGCCTCCTTATAATATTCTTTTAAAAAAACATGCTGAGGTACACGGAGAAATGTTTAATCGTGTCACATTAAACTTGGATAAAACAGGTTTCTCAGACGGATCTAACGAAGCATTGATTACTGGACAAAAACAGCAAGATGTTATTAACACATATCTCCTGGAGAAAGTGTTCAATATGGGTATCTATGGACTAATTTCCAGTAGCGGAAAGAACCCACCCAATTTGATGGGGATTTGGAATGGAAGCTGGAGACCAAGGTGGTCTGGCGATTTTACCTTAGATGCCAATGTTAATCTTCAAATTTCAGCTGCAAACCTTGCTAATCAAAAAGAAGCTATAGATAGCTATATGACACTATTGGAACGCATTGCCCCAGATTGGGAAGTCAATGCGAAAAATCTATTTGGCTGTAGAGGTTATGTTTCTGGAACCAGAACATCAGGTAGGCACAATTTCCATACACATTTTGGTAACTGGCCAGGCAATTATTGGACAGCAGGTGCCGAATGGTTGCTCTTACCTTGTTTTGAATACTATCAATGTACAGGAGACAAAGCTTTTTTGTTGAATAGGCTTTATCCTATGATGAAGAAAACCGCTTTGTTCTATGAAGATTTTCTGGATATGTATGATGAAAATGATAAGTACTTAATAGGACCATCTTATTCTCCTGAAAATAATGCTGTATTGCCAAATGGTGAACGCATGGGGGCGGTTGCAAATGCTACTATGGATATTGCGGTAATTCGGGAATTACTTACTAACTTAATTACTATTAATAATGAATTGAATTTAAAGGAAGAAAAAGTTACGCTCTGGAAGGACATGTTACAGAAATTGCCACCCTATTTAATTAATGATGATGGAGCCTTAAAAGAATGGGCGCATCCAAATTTAGGGGAATATTATAACCATAGGCATATATCGCATCTATATCCTGTATGGCCAGGACTAGAAATTTCACCAGAAAAAGAAACACTTTTTAAGGCTGCAAATGTTGCTATTGAAAAGCGAGGAAGAGGAAACGGTAGTGCTCACGGATTAGCACATACCGCACTTATAGCAACGCGCTTAAAAAAGGCCGATTTAGTGTATGGTAATTTGTTATTTCTAATGAAAAACGATTACCTGTACAATAGTTTGGTAACCTCACACAATCCAGGAGTTATTTATAATACCGATGCGCTTCATTCTATTCCATCTGTGATTATGGAAATGTTGGTATTTTCAAAACCAGGCGTTATTGAGTTCCTGCCCGCATTATCCGAAAAGCTTTCAAAAGGCAGTATTTCAGGTGTTTTATGTAGAACACAAGCTAAAGTAGAAAACTTAGAGTGGGATATGGATGGCAAAACCATGACAGCAAAAGTATCAAGTGGAAAGCAACAAAGTATTACGTTTCAGTTACGCAAAACAATAATATCGGCAAAAGTTAATGGTAAGGTCATTAGTCCAAATGGAGATACATTTCCAGTAGATTTTGAAGCAGGCGAAACAAAAACAATTGAATTAACGTGGTAAAACGAGGATAGTATTAGGAAATTAAAATACAGTGTCAACTTAATTTAAATGGGATTAAAAAGGTGTCGGATTCAGGTATTTATATGTTGAAATAAGAGAATAACAAAATTATTGTGCGATGAGTTATGATTAGAATTTTGTTAAAACAGATTTGTTCAGGAAAGAATAGGGGTGTTCTAGTATACTTTTTTTCTTCTGTATTATGGTTAATGTCACCATTAATAGCACAAGAAAAACCCCGTTTAGTGGTGCTGGCAGATATGGGAAATGAACCTGATGAAGAACAACAGATTGTTCATTTGCTCATGTATGCCAACGAATTTGACTTAGAAGGTTTAATTGCCGTAACAGGATGGTATTTAAAACCATCTGTCAAAAATCCTTATAAACGAGTCCTGCATCCTGAATTATTTCACAAAATTATTGATGGCTATGGTCAGGTCGTTGAAAATCTATCTATGCATGTGAACGGCTGGCCAAGTACCGATTATTTACATTCCATTGTATACTCAGGGCAAACAGGTTATGGCATTGAAGCAACAGGAATAGGTTTAAAAACGGAAGGTTCTCAGCACTTAATGAAATGTTTGGAAAAAGAAGATGCGCGCCCGCTTTATATTGTGGTTAATGCAGGCTCAAATACTTTGGCTCAAGCGTTACTAAATTACGAGGCTACGCATACCAAGGAAGAATTAGAAAAGCTCATTGTAAAAGTTCGAGTGTTTGAAAATGGTGCTCAAGATAATGCGGGTGCTTGGATTTGCAATAGGTATCCCGATATACACTGGGTAAGGAGTAATTATCAAACATACAGTTATGGTGGACCTGTAAATTGGAAGTCTCCAGACCCAGGCAATATGGGGCCATATACATGGAAACCATATGCCTATTCTCCAGTAGGACAGCATCAGTGGGCACTAGAGCATATTAAAGGAAATCATGGCGTATTAGGTGCACTTTGGCCTATACGCCAAATGGAAGATGGCTATGTTGGGGCATTAGAAGGGGGGGGAACGATTCCTTGGTTGGGATTAATTCATCAGGGATTATCCAATGTAGATTATCCTTCTTGGGGTGGATGGAGTGGTCGTTTTACTTCAACTAAAAAGAAAAATGTGTGGTCTAAAAATTCAACAATTAAAAAAGATGAATTGAATTATGGGGATTTCTATGTCTATACAGAAATCGCCGATACATGGATAGATACCGAAACAGATTCCATATACAATAATATTTATACACCTATATGGCGCTGGCGACAGGCATTTTTTAATGATTTTAAAGCTAGAATGGATTGGTGTGTAAAGTCATTTAAAGACGCTAATCACAATCCGATAATAGCCATTGATGGAGAGCGTTCAGAGAAGATTTATTATAGAAAAATAAAATCTGGAGAGATACTTTCCCTAGATGCTTCAGATTCTACAGACCCAGATGGCGATGGTCTAATCTATAATTGGTGGGTGTATCCCGAGGCAGGGACTTATAAAAAGAATGTTAATATTGCGGAGAGTTGCAAACCTGTTATTAGTTTAAAGATACCAACCGATTCAAAAGGTAAAACAATACATCTTATTTTAGAAGTTAAAGACCGGAATGAAATTGTTAGTCTTAATGATTACCGGAGGGTAGTGGTTGAGGTGGAATAAGGAAATTTTAAATAGGTAAAGAGATAACCTCACTAAATTAAATTGAATTTTTTAGAAGTATTGATTAATTTATAATTTCGGCGTTTCTGATATAAATATTTTTATCAGGCCAGTCACCATCATCGGTTTCAACAGCTGCAATTTTGTCTACCACGTCCATGCCCCTTACCACCTTTCCAAAAATGGTATAATCTCCATCTAAAAAATGGGCGCCTCCCTTTTGTTGTACAATAAAGAACTCGAAAGGAGATGCTAATTTATAAGGATTGTTAATTTCACTACTGGGCATTGATACTGCACCTCTGTCGTGTTTAAAACCACGTTTTGTATCTGGCGGTAATAAGTACCTCCCAATATGGGCACGCTTTCTGGCCGTTTTTCTATCATCGCTGTTGCCAGCTTGAACAATGTAATTATTAATAACTCTGTAAAATTGTGTATCGTTAAAATATTTTTGTTTGGTTAAGAAAATAAAGTTAGAACGATGAAACTTTGTTTCGTTATACAGTAAAATATCAATGGTTCCAAAATCTGTAGTAAGGCGTACTTTATTTTCTTTATGATGCTTGTCATATTCCAGAAAAAAAGCCATAGCACTTTTTGAATTTAATTTAGGAAATTCCCTTTCTGGTTCTATAACAGTATCTTTTTTAACTGTTTTTTTCTTTTCTGTTACTGTAGCTTTAGGGATAACTTTCTTTTTAGTTTGTTTATCTTCACAATTCAGAAATAGAAAAAAAAGACACAAAAAAAATACAAGCTTCATAAATATGAATTTTGATGAATTTTTAAAATTAACTTCAAAAGTAAAGAATATAAAGCTTCCAGCCGAATCGTCACACTTTAAAATGGTCCCGCCCTTTCGAAGAGACCTTATGGAAAAACAAAAAGAAGCCATCAAAAAAGCAAAAAGAGCAGGTGTATTGGCATTGTTTTATCCAGATACCAGTAAACAAACAAAATTAGTCCTCATCTTAAGAAAAACATATCACGGGGTGCATTCGGCACAAGTAGCATTTCCAGGTGGAAAGCTGGAAAAACAAGATATCTCATTAGAAGCGGCAGCTTTAAGGGAGACATTTGAAGAAGTAGGTGTACTAATAAAGACTATAGAAGTTATTCGAAAATTATCTCAGGTTTATATCCCACCGAGTAATTTTTATGTACAACCTTTCTTAGGAATTACTAAGCATGTACCAATTTTTAATAAACAAGAAGATGAAGTGGAATCTATTATCGAAGTAGATCTGCAACACCTCTTAGATGACAGTATCTTGGTAACCAGAAAGGTGTCAACCTCTTACAGTGAGGAAGTTGAGGTTCCAGCATTTCAATTAAACGGTCATGTTGTGTGGGGAGCGACAGCCATGATGATAAGTGAAATTAAAGACTTGTTAAAACCACACATCTAGTTTAATAGTTTTGTTACTTTTGCAAAACCAACCAATTTGACGTATGATTTATGGGATTGTTTAAAAGAAATCCATTCGGACACATATTATTTTTAAAAAAATGGCTTATTAGAATTCTGGGAGCGCTAACCCATAGACGCTTTAGAGGTTTTAATGAGCTACAGATAGAAGGTTCCGAAATTATTAAAAGTTTACCAGATACGAATGTATTGTTTATTTCGAATCATCAAACGTACTTTGCCGATGTCGTTTCTATGTTTCATGTTTTTAACGCTAGTTTAAGTGGCCGTGTAGACTCTATAAAAAATGTCGGGTATTTGTGGAACCCTAAGTTGAATATTTACTACGTAGCAGCCAAAGAAACAATGAAAGCAGGTCTGTTACCAAAAATATTAGCTTATGTAGGTTCTGTTAGTATAGAACGTACCTGGAGATCTGAAGGGCAAGATGTTAACAGGCAAGTTAAGATGAGCGATATTTCTAACATAGGTAAAGCCTTAGACGATGGCTGGGTTATCACATTTCCTCAAGGAACTACAACACCCTTTAAACCTATAAGAAAAGGTACAGCTCATATTATCAAGCGGTATAAACCAATTGTAGTTCCTATTGTTATTGATGGTTTTAGGCGTTCTTTCGATAAAAAAGGATTACGAATTAAAAAGAAGAATATTTTACAATCTTTTGAAATTAAACAACCTTTAGAGATTGATTACGATAATGAAACTACCGATGAGATTGTAAAAAAAATTGAATATGCTATTGAACAACATCCATCATATTTAAAGGTGATCCCTCAAAAGGAACTGGAAGCACTCGAGGAACTTAATAAAAAGCGTGAGTGGTAGTAAAAGCTTGATTTCTTCTCATAAAAATAAGAAAAGTGAAATGCCGAAAAGAGTGTTGTAAATTCTTTTCGACATTTCACTTTTTTGCATTTCGTTATTTAAAAACTTTCCTTTTTTAGTATTATTTACACCGTGAAAGTATATTGATAAACATAAAGAGAGATTACCTGATAAATAATTGTATACGATCTGTAGCCGAATTTTCAGCAGGGATCCCACTATACCAATTGTTGTTATGACCGATGGCAAAATATGAGTAAAACCAGCCAATACTGCCTCCCAAATAATTTGTATTTCCAGACAATTCAAGACCTCCCCAACCACCATTGGGCATATCGATATTAATTGGAGTGTACCCAGGTACGGGATTGGTTCCAGATCGCCCGCTTCTGGGATCGAATGTTTGCGACCAATGATTGGTAAGGTTTAGAGTTGGATAATGCAATCGGAATTCATAATCTGTATTATTTTTTATGTCATCCAATCTACTTAATATCGAATATTTATTTGTTGTTAAACCAGGAGAACCTGTATTATGCTCGTAAGCTTCTAGGTCATTTGTCCAATAGCCTCCAGCAAGATTATGATTGAAAACAAGTGTCCATCCACCTCCATCGTTAGTCATATCGCAATAACAATCGTATGCAGGGTTGCCCCCTGTACCATCGGGGTCAATTGCGTAAATACCGTCGGTTGTAAATCCGGCGTTTAAATAATCGAGGCAATTGGCAAAATTTTGAGCTACTGTTACATCAATATTGCAAGTTAAACTAGTTCCTGCAAAGTTTAAAGTAAATGTATCGGTTTGGTTTGCTATTGGAGTACCAGAGCCTGTTAATGTTATGGTGTTAACACCTAATGAAGAAAATATTCCAGAAGCAGAAAAACGATAACCATTAACAGTGTTTGTAGTTATACTATATGTGTCGATAGAATTGACTAAGATATCTACGGTTATGGTATTGGAATTAGTCAATAGGTTGCCAGCAATATAACTTCCATGGCTAGTAATCGAACCACAATCTAGTCTGTTTGTCACAGACGCGGCCGCTCCTAAGCAACTAGACCATGCGGTACCAGTGTAAAATTGAAAACAGTTGCTATCCAGGTTGTATATAAGCAATCCTTCAGCGGGAGACGCTATGGCATCTCTTTGATTAGCTGTCATTCTTGGAAGTAAGAGACCTTGTGTTGTAGAATTAAGTTCTAAAATAGCAGAATTGTCAGGGGTTGTTGTTCCGATACCAACTTGGCCGAAACCATAATACATGCTAAACCATAGCAGTATTATGACATAAGAGTTTTTTGTCATTTTTGAAAAGGGGCTTTTTCATTTATTTCGGCCGAAAATAGAAAAAAACTTTGAAGTTTTTGACCTTAAATTCATATTTACGACGAAAAAAAAATCTGTATTCATTTGTAGAAAAAATTGTGTTTTTTTACGGAAAATTTTGTATTGATTTGTCGTTGATAACTCCTAATAACTCCACTTCAAAAATCAGGTCAAAATTCCTATTTTGCAAATCACAAATCAATAGTTAAAAAGAATAATAAGTGAAAGTCTGTATTGCTGAAAAACCAAGTGTAGCACGTGAGATTGCTTCTGTTTTAGGAGCAAATTCTAAACGTGATGGCTATTATGAGGGTAATGGTTATGCAGTAACTTATACTTTTGGGCATTTATGTACGTTGAAAGAGCCCAATGATTACAAACCATATTGGAAAAGTTGGGACTTGAACAACCTCCCTATGCTCCCTGAAAAATTTGAAACGAAAGTGGTTTCTAATTCTGGAATCCAAAAACAATTCAATATCGTAAAAAGTTTGTTTGATAAAGCAGACGTTGTTATAAACTGTGGTGATGCCGGGCAAGAAGGTGAATTGATTCAGCGTTGGGTCATGAACGAGGCTAATTACGAAGGAGAAGTAAAACGTTTGTGGATCTCCTCATTAACTACTGAAGCTATTAAAGAAGGGTTCGAAAACTTAAAACCAGCCTCAGATTACGATAATCTGTATTATGCAGGTTTTTCAAGAGCTATAGGGGACTGGTTACTTGGTATGAACGCAACGAGGTTGTATACGGTAAAGCATGGTGGGTATAAGCAAGTATTGTCGATAGGCCGTGTACAAACACCAACATTAGCCATGGTTGTTAATCGTTTTAAGGAGATTGAAAATTTTAAACCCCAACCATATTGGGAATTACAAACCTTGTATCGAGAAACATTGTTTAGCTATGAAGATGGTCGTTTTTTGAAAAAAGAGGATGGGGAAACTTTAGCCAATAAAGTAAAAGAAAGTGATTTCGAAATAATATCTATTACCAAGAAAAAAGGTAAGGAATATGCGCCAAAGCTATTCGATTTAACAGGGCTACAAGTGTATTGTAATACCAAATTTGGATTTTCGGCAGATGAAACGCTCAAAATTGTTCAGAAATTATACGAGCAAAAGGTAGTGACATATCCTAGGGTAGATACTACTTTTTTACCAACCGATATATATCCCAAGGTATCTGGTATTCTCCAAAAATTAACCAATTATTCAAAATTTACAGAGTCGTTATTAGGCAAGAAAATAAAAAAGTCTACCAAAGTTTTTAACGATAAAAAAGTAACCGACCACCATGCTATTATTCCAACGGGTATCCAGATTAATTTGCAATATAACCAGCAGCAGGTTTATGATATTATAGTTAAGCGTTTTATAGCCGTTTTTTATGATGATTGCTTAGTTGCTAATACAACAGTTATGGGCAAGGCTGCAGATGTATCTTTTAAAACTAAAGGCAAAGAGATTTTAGATAAGGGATGGCGTATTGTCTTCGAAAATCCGAATGCTAAAGAAAAAGAATCTGGTATATTGCCTACTTTTGAAAAAGGAGAAAAAGGACTGCATGAACCTTCATTTTTAGAAAAGGAAACCAAACCACCTAATCAATTTACAGAAGCTTCTTTATTACGAGCTATGGAAACAGCAGGTAAGCAGGTAGACGATGAAGATTTACGTGAATTAATGAAAGAAAATGGTATTGGAAGACCATCAACACGTGCCAATATCATTGAAACGCTTTTTAAAAGAAAATATATAAAGCGTAATAAAAAACAGGTGTTGCCTACCATTACGGGAATACAACTTGTTGCTACTATTCAAAACGACTTATTAAAATCGGCAGAGCTTACTGGGTCATGGGAAAAGCAACTAAAAGATATTGAAAAAGGTACTTTTAGTGCTGGAGCCTTTATAAAAAATATGAAACGTATGGTGGATGCTTTGGTGTATGAGGTGAGAAGCGAAACAAAACGTGCTAATATCTCTCATGCATTGGCCATAAAGAATCGCGAAGCTAAAGCGGTTAAAAAAGCTGCAGCAGGCATTACTGCAGAAAGGTGTCCAAAATGTAAGCAGGGGCATATTTTAAAAGGGAAAACGGCTTATGGGTGCAGTGCTTATAAATCGGGTTGTAATTTCGTAATGCCCTTTAGTTATGCCAATAAAAAGATTTCTGAAAAACAATATATTCGATTGCTTCAAAAAGGATCTACAGTTAATTTAAAAGGCTTTAAGACTGATTCGGGCAAAGTAGAAGGACTACTTCGTTTTGATGAAGCATTTAATTTAAAATTGGAGCCTAAAAAAAATTCCACGTCTGTTTTGTCGGCAGATAAGAAAGCGAAGTCAGATGTATTGGCATGTCCAAAATGCAAAAAAGGAACCGTTGTTAAAGGCAGTACTGCATATGGATGCAGCGATTACAAATCTGGATGTGATTTTAAAGTTACTTTTGATGATGTAAGGACTAAAATAAACGGACAGCAACCAACCAAGGAACTCGTTTATAGTATTTTAAATGGAAGTATTTAACAAACATCGGCATTTTGTAATCTACAAACCTTATGGTTATTTAAGTCAGTTTAAAAGTCATGACTCCAAGCAACAATCCAAAAAATTCTTAGGAACACTTCATGATTTCCCAGAAGGTACTATGGCTATAGGTAGATTGGATGAAAAATCTGAAGGCTTATTGTTGCTAACTACCGATGGTAAAATGAGCGATTTTATTAATAGTAGAAAGGTTGAAAAGGAATATTATGCTCAAGTAGATGGTAATATTTCAGAAGTAGCAGTCAATCAATTAAGATCTGGTGTAGAAATAGGTTTTGATGGTAAAAAATATCAAACAAAGGCATGTAAAGCTTTTAAGCTAAATAAAGTACCAAATTTACCTGAACGATCACGGAAAATTAGGGATGACAGGCACGGTCCGACATCGTGGATCTCCATCACTTTAAACGAAGGCAAATTTAGGCAGGTACGGAAAATGACCTCGGCAGTTGGTTTTCCAACATTGCGTTTAGTGCGTGTTAGAGTGGGGAATATTCATCTTAACTCCATGCACATAGGAAGTATTGTTGAAGTTGATCGATTTTTTTAAATTTCCAGTTTCTTCAGTTCTTTGTAATTGCGGTTAAGTCGTTTTAATAAAATACCATAAACAACCCAGTAGAATAATAATAAAATTCCAATTGCTATTGCTAAAAATAGGACAACCAATATTATAAATATGGCATAAAATTTAAAAGCCTCTCCATTAGCTGCTGCTTTTTCTATTTGATCTAGAATAACTTCGTTCCGATTCAACGAAATATATAAGGCAAAGAAAGTAGTAATTACTAAATAAATTAGATTAAAAGCTACGTATTGTTTTACTGTTTTTCTTGTCTTAAGAATGTTTTCCATGAGTACCTTGGCACTATCTGTGGTAGAAATTCTTCGATAATTTCTAAAAAACATATAAAAGAAAAAGGCTAAAATACCATATCCTATTACAACTAAAGAAATAAAGATGGGGTCGTTATCTAATTGGTCATAATGTTCCATACTTTTGGTACCTTTCAATAAGAAAGATATTAAGGTCCAAAAAGCAAACTCTAATAAACTAATTATAAAAATCCATTTTACTATGGAAGATGACTTCTTCAAAATCATCTTATATATTTCGTTATAAGTTAGTTTAGGATATTTGTTATCATCCTTATTCCAGTCTTTTTTTAATAAATCTAATTCATCCATATTTTAGGGATTTAATATGGTTTTAAGTTTCGTTTTTATTCTATTCATCTTCACGCGTGCATTGACTTCACTAATACCCAAAGTTTCACTAATTTCTCTGTAATCTTTGTCTTCCAAGTACAGGAAAACCAGTGCTTTTTCAATATCATTTAATTGGTGTACAGCCTTATAAAGTATTTTTAATTGTTCTTCTTCTGTATCATCATAATCTTCAGTTTTTATTTTAAATTCAACACCATTAAAATCTTGCGTATTAATAGTTCGCTTCGATTTTCTGTAAAGTGTTATGGCCGTATTTAAACCTACTCTATACATCCATGTACTAAATTTGGCATCTCCTCGAAATTTAGGGTATGCTTTCCAAAGTTGAATGGTTATTTCTTGAAATAAATCGTTGTGAGCATCATAATTATTAGTATATAAACGGCATACCTTGTGTACAATGTTTTGATGCTTTTCAAGCAATTCAACAAAATTATGTTCTAATTCTTTATTCAATGTGATGGTTTGGTTACTGTATGAGTAGCTTAAAATTTTAAAATGTTACATCTGAGTAAAAATAATATTTTAAATAGTTTAAAATGCATCTATATAGTATCTTTGTTCCATACTTTATTTTACTATGAATATTCCCGAATCTAGTTATCCCAGAGTCGTCATTATAGGTGGTGGTTTTGCAGGGATTAATTTTGCTAGAAAAATTGCAAATAAACACATACAGGTAGTTTTAATTGATAAACGAAATTATCACACGTTCCAACCACTATTATATCAAGTTTCTTCCGCTGGATTAGAACCCGATTCGATTGCATATCCGCTTCGTAAAATATTGAAGAACCATAAAAACACATTTTTTCGTTTAGCGGAAGTGGAATCTATTAATTCGGAAAAAAACGAACTCATGACTAGTATCGGTAATATAAGTTATGATTATTTGGTAATAGCTACAGGAACCAAAACCAATTATTTCGGTAATAAATCCATTGAAACTTATGGTATGCCTATGAAAAAAGTACCACAAGCATTAAATATTCGTAGTTTAATATTGCAAAATTTTGAGCAGGCAGCTATAACTCATGATAAGGAAGCACGTAAAGCTTTGTTGAATTTTGTCATTGTTGGGGGAGGGCCAACTGGGGTAGAATTAGCTGGTGCTATAGCCGAGCTTAAAAATCATATTTTACCCAGGGATTATCGTGATTTAATTCCTGAAGATATGCAAATATATTTATTGGAAGGAAGCCCACGGGTATTACCAACAATGAGCGAGCATGCATCTAAGAAAGCATCAAAATTTCTTTCTAAACTTGGTGTTTTGGTGCATTGCGATACATTTGTTAAAAATTACGATGGCAAAAGGGTAACGACCAATTCAAATTTAGAATTACAGTCGGAAACGCTGATTTGGGCCGCGGGTGTTACAGGAAACCCTGTTGAGGGGCTGCAGGCCGATGTACTTGTCGACAGGGCTAATAGATATAAAGTAAACGAGTATAACCAAGTTGAAGGTTACGATAATATTTTTGCTTTAGGAGACATTAGTCTCATGCAAACAGATGACTACCCTAACGGACATCCGCAGGTGGCACAACCAGCCATTCAACAAGGAGAACTTTTAGGAAAAAATCTAGTAAAATTGATTTCGGGTAAGCCGATGAAAAAGTTCAAATATAGAGACAAAGGATCGATGGCTACAGTAGGTCGAAATAAAGCCGTAGTTGATTTAAAACGTTTCAGGTTTGCAGGCTTTTTTGCATGGTTTGTTTGGATGTTTGTACATCTTATGGCCTTGGTCGGTTTTAGGAATAGAGTCATTGTTTTCTTCAATTGGGGGTACAATTATATTAATTTTGATAAAGCAGCACGACTTATTATACGACCCTTCAATAAGTTAAACTAACAGTTTAGGCTTTTGTTGGTTAATTTCTGACTAATATTTTAATTAAATTTTTGCTATAGTTTTTATCTGTTATTGAAGTGGTTTAAACTTTTAGGGTTTAAACGAAAATAAGTCATTTGGATCTGAATGAAGGCTTTTTTGAGTTGCATAGCAGCGTTATGGAAGGAAAAAAAGACAAAATACAGGCCTAAAAAAGCAATTTTATAGCAAATGGAAAAAGTTTATACTACTTCATTGCTTAAAATGATAAAAAACTACTCTTTTTAATTAAGAAGGAATGGATATTTAATTTAGATAAATCTCCAAAAAATATAAGTACTTATTGTCAAAAATATCTACAGATGACTTTGGGTGCTTTTTTGTAAAAATTCAATTCATCATCAAAAATTCACAGTTCGGTTATATTGAATTTATTCAGTCATAGTTCTGTTGCAAATTTGCATCATCAATTAAAAATGGACAACAGAATAATTACTCATGAAAAATATTTTAATCATCATTTTGGTATTCATATCAATTCAAATACATGCTCAAAAAACCATTAATGGAACGGTCTTCAATTCGAAAAATGTTCCGATAACAGGTGCTAATATTTATCTGGAAGGTACTTATGATGGAAGCACCACCGATGAAAATGGCATGTTTTCATTTACAACGCCCGAGGAGGGAACGCAAACTTTAATCATATCCTACTTGTCCTATGAAACATTTACCATGGTTGGGGATGTGTCTTATATGAAAGACTTGGTAGTTAAACTTCGCGATGATGTGAGTACCTTAGATGCAGTGGTTTTGTCTGCGGGAACTTTCTCAGCAGGCGATAATAGTAAAGTTAACGTATTAAAACCTTTGGATGTTGTTACAACAGCAAGTGCTTTAGGTGATTTTGTTGGCGCCTTGCAAACACTGCCAGGAACGACAACAGTGGCAGAAGATGGACGATTATTTGTACGTGGTGGTGATGCAAATGAAACACAGATTTTTATTGATGGTATCCGTGTATTTACGCCCTACACACCCACAACAAACAATGCGCCAACTCGTGGACGTTATTCACCATTTTTATTTGACGGGATTACATTTTCCACAGGTGGTTACTCGGCAGAGTTTGGTCAGGCACTATCAAGTGTATTGTTGTTAAATACTATTGATGAACCCGATCAGGAAAAAACAGATATTGGGATTATGAGTGTGGGGGCTACACTTGGCAATACCCAGAAATGGGAAAACAGCTCGTTGAGTGTAAATGCATCTTATATAAACCTAGCACCTTACAATGCCATATTTCCAAATAGGAATGATTGGATAAAACCTTTTGAAACTGCTTCAGGTGAGGCTGTTTTTAGAAAAAAAACAAATGCTGGTTTGTTTAAACTTTATGGAGCTTTTGATGCTACTAATTTTGAATTAATGCAAGAAGATATTAATAATAGCGATGGCGTTTATTTTAAATTAAATAACAATAATGTTTATGTTAACGGTTCGTATCAAGGGGCTTTAAATGATACTTGGACATTGTTTGGAGGCGTAAGTTATACGCATGCAAAAAACAATTTGAATATTATTGAAAGTGTTATTAAAGACACTGAAAACTCAATGCATGCCAAATTAAAATTTAAAAACAGAATCAGTAACCGATTGAAACTTTATTTTGGAGGGGAATACTTTGCAACCGATTTTACAGAAAACTATTCAGATAATACCATTAACAATGCTACATATGGTTACAACAATAATATAGCTGCAGTTTATGCTGAAGCTGATATTTTTATATCTAAAAAGTTAGCATTTAAATCGGGAATAAGAGGTGAGTATAGTGAGATTTTTAAAGACTTCACTCTAGCGCCAAGATTGTCTTTAGCCTATAAAACGTCTGATAAGAGCCAAATATCGTTGGCGTATGGTAATTTCTATCAAAACCCGTCAAGCAATATTCTGAAGTTTAGTCAGGATTTAAAAACTCAAAATACATCCCATTATATTTTTAATTATCAATATAATGCAGATAGAAGGTTATTTAGAGCAGAAGCCTATTACAAGAAGTATGATAATTTAGTGAAATATGATACCGAGTTTGCAAATCCTGATAGTCATTTTAATAATGAAGGGTTTGGTTTTGCCAAAGGAATCGATTTTTTTTGGAGGGATAGCAAAAGCATTAAAAATTTTGATTACTGGCTAAGCTATTCTTTATTGGACACTAAGAGAGATTATAATAACTATTTAACCAAATCGCAACCAAACTTTGCAAATACCCATAACCTATCGGTTGTTGGGAAATATTGGATTGACGATTGGAGAAGCCAGGTTGGTATAAGCTATGCCTTAGCATCTGGTAGAACTTACACAAACCCAAATGAGACAGGGTTTTTAAACAATAAAACAAAACCTTATAATAGCTTGAGTATTAATTGGGCGTATTTAATTAGTCCGCAAAAAATACTATATGCTTCTGTAAACAATGTTTTAGGGTTTAGAAATATAAATGGCTATCAGTATGCCAATACACCAGATATGAACGGTCATTTTAATAGACGTGCTTTACGACCAGCAACAGATCAATTCTTTTTTGTAGGTTTCTTTTGGACTATTAGTGAGGATAAGAAAAGTAATCAACTGGATAACTTATAAAGATTAAGGGGATGTTGATTCTTTTAGAAATTTATACAAATCAGATAGCCTTTATGAGGTTTTATTCGAAATTAAATGTTTCTTTTATAGTTTTTGAAGCCAGTAAGTTTTTTATGGATTCTAACTTGTCTGGGCTTTGTAAAAAAGGATGTTCTTGAAATAGTTTTTGATATTCGGATATTACCTCTCCCTTATAAGTTTCCAATTTTTCGTCAATTATGTTGTTAATTTTAGCAATGGTATTTTTTTGAAAATGTAAATTTATTGGATCAACATACCCCATTTTTATAAAACCTGCTGTTTTTCTGGCACAACGGCAGGGGTTACTTTTATTTATAAGGCCACATTTATTATCCATGAAATTATAAAGCTGTTTTTTTGCTCTATGGAGTTTAACCCTAAAGTTTTCCTTTGAAATTTCCATGATCTCACTGCCTATAGTATCTGTAAATTCAAACAACTCTCCAATAATGTAAATCATTCGTTGTTCTCTGTCAAGACATAGCAGCATACCTTTCATACAACTAATTTTTGCTTCTTCTACTAAAACTTTATTTTCAGCTTCGAAGGAATAGTTAGAAAGCGATTCATTTGGTAGTTGGTCAAGTCCTTGTCCGAATGCTTCAAATGTTAGAGGAATGGTTTCATTTTTTCCTCTTTTCATATTAAAGAAATGGTTTTTTACAATGCGATATATCCAGGTTTTAAATGCACTTTTTTGTTTAAATGAATCTAATTTTGTAACGATTTTTATTAAAACTTCCTGTGTTAGGTCTGCAGCCTCATCTCTATCACCAACAAAGGTTAAGCCCACATTATAAATCCAATCTTGATGTTTTTTAATAAGGCTTTCCAAAGCTTCCTTATTGCCTGCGAGAGATTGTTCTATTAAAAGAGTATCTGAAGTTGTTATGTCAAATGATTTTTTATCCATTTTAATTTTTAAAAATATAACATTTTGTCTTTGCATATACAAAGACAAAATGTTTATTAGAATGTTTTTATTTATTCATTAAAAACTGACCATGGGGATTGTCCAATATCATGAGCCATTGGCCATCTTTTTGTTTTCTTAATACAGCAACAGACAATCCGCTTTGTTCAATTTTGGTTCCGTCTGGGGCTTTTGCTGTCATTTGCCAAGGGGCTATATGTGTTGCAATGTTTCCTGTAATAAAAACTTCATGTCCACTGTAACTAAATATAGGATTTACCATAGACATACCTGTAAACATTTCTTGCAAAACGTTTGTATCTGATATTGGCGTTTCAGGTTCAAATACAACTACAGCATTGGGCTCATAGCAGGACATAACGCGATCGATATCTTTTTTTTGAAAAGCTTCTGTCATTTTTTCAATAGTACTTAATACATTTTTCTGTTCTGGTGTCATCTCTTTTGATTTTTTTATTTGAGCATTAGTAATCATTGAAGTCATACAAAATAGTGTGACCATGAGTAATTTTAAATGTGTTTTGTAAATCATAAAATTTCTTTTGTTAAATTATACGTGCTTTATAATTTAGACACAGCAGAAAGATGACCGTTACAGTAGATACGTTTTTTATATAAATCAGATACAATAGTGGGCAGAACATGAACGATTTAAAAAGCGTAACCAATATGAAGTGTTGCGAACATGGTTATGGGGGCAATGTCATACTCAGAAGCTCCTAAAGTGTTGTTCCCAGATATTTTTGATGTATAGCCTGCACCAGCCCAAGGTTTTATATATAGATTATTCTTAAATGGTTTTATGGTATAACCAAAATAAGCCATAGCAAGTATATTAGTGAATTTTTCTTTTCCATTAACATGACTGTTTTGTATTTTAAATTCTTGGACTCCGATTTGAGACCCTATAAACCATTTGTGGTTTACTTTTGAAAAATGATGTTCACCAAATAAACTATATCCTTGATTTAACCGAACATCCCATCCCTTATTCTTATTCTTGCTATTAAAATCTACAAGAAGATCTGGCATGTCCATAGCATAGGTACCAAAACCAAATAAAAGATGTTCACAATCTTTAGGTTGCAATCGTAAGTGAAAGCTATAGCCTTTGAACGCAAATGTTGCTGGATCTATTTCAATACTGATTTTTGTTTTACTATTAGCTTCTTGTGCAGATGAATAAAAGTTGATACTAAGTATCAAAACAATAGTTGCAATTCCTGTTTTTAAGTGTTTCATTTTTATATGGTTTTAATTGTTATACAATATATTTATTATATTTAGTTAAGATTAAAAAATATTAATGTCCCATTTCAATTAATACTTCTTCTATTGTTTTTTGATTCAGTATATGTTTCATTTGTTTTTCAGCATTTTCTAATAAGCCTGAAATTGATTTTTGTGCATTATTAGGTCTTTTACCTTCTGCCATAATGTTAAATGACGTTTGAAATAGCGGTTTACCAGTTTCCATGGCATTTAAAATATCAAGTATGGTGATTTGAGAAGGTTTTTTCATCAATCTGATACCGCCTTGCTTACCTTCCTTAGTCTCAACTATACCAGCAATCGAAAGGTTTTGTAAAATCTTCACCAAGGTTGGTTTCGGTATATTCAATATTTCAGAAATAGTTTTAGTAGAAAGAAATTCATATTGTCCTTGCCTTATTTTATCAGAGATAAAAATGACAACGAGCACTGCTTTAGAAAATGACAATGAATAACTCATACTATATATACTTAATATTTAGTATGCAAATATATACAACATTTTTAAATAAGCAAATATTTCTATTCAAGTTATTTCGAGATTTAAACAACTTGAATAGAAAAACTATTGACAAAAAACATAAATTTGTTTATTTTGGAAGTATGCTACTTTAAACGCATAGCGGCTAAGCAGAAGAAGCTATTGTTCAAACTACTTTTTACCATATAGGATTGCTTACAACCGTTTTAATTAGTTTTTTGTATGATTGAACAAATGTATCCAATTCAGCTTCGGTTTTATGGTCAATAACTTTGCCTTTTTTGTTCATTTTTCCTTTAACACCTTGTATTAGTAATGTGGTGTCATTTGTGAAATTGGTTTGAATGGCTTTCATAATCAATTTTAATTCTGCATGGGCTTTTACTCCACTTGCGGAAGCTGTTATCAGGCCCATTTTTTTGTTAGAAAGCACTGTTGTAGAAACACACCATTCAATAGCATTTTTTAACCCACTGGGGATGCTAAAAACATATTCTGGCGTACAAATTATTATACCGTCTGCATTTTCTATTAGATCTCGAAATACTTTTATTTTTGCTGGAATATTATCATCAGTCAACTCGGTCTTGAAATGTGGCAATTGAGCCAAGTTGTCTAAAATGGTTAAGTCGAAATCAGACTTCCCTTTTAATGCAATACTTTTCAAAATTGCAAGGCTCGAGGAGTTACTACTTGCACTCCCATTGATTCCTAAAATGTTTAGTTTTTTATTCATTTGGTTCTTGAGGTTATGGATTAATGTCTTAATATTTTTTATTCAATGTCTATTTCATCATAAATCTGTCCTTTCCAAAAGAGGGTTTTGTCAGATTCTAAAGTGTTTTTAAACTTAAAATCGAATACAGCTTTTATGATGCCTTTATTGAATAATATTTTATCTATTTTAATAGTGCCTTTTTCTAAAGGAAGAATATGCTTTGTTGAATGTCTAATGCTATTAAAGTCAATCCAAGCCGAGCAAGAATCGTTTTGAAATTCTAAAACAAGACTACTATGCGTTGAAACGTTATTTGATGATTCTCCTTTAATGATGCCGTTTTCTAATGTCTCAAATTCAATAAAATTAGTTCCTGCATATTCGTACAGATTACTTTCAGATTTTAAAGAGTGGAATATGTGTGTTGTATCAACAATTTTATAAAAAACCTGTAACGAATCTTTATAAATTTTACCCGATTCATCTTTCATTAGGTCAACTTCAGCTGGACAATCTCCATCACAGCTTAGTTGTCCAAACCTGTTTTTATATATGAATTCGGGGTAGCTCCATTTTTTCTTAAAAGAGAAGTCTCCTTTAAGGTTATTAACCCATTCAATCGGTGTTTTTTGAATAGTAATGGTTCCTTTTTTGATTGTTTTAAATGAAAATCCTACCAAGGTTAAAAACAATATGATTACAATTTTCGTCTTCATGTGTAAGTTTATATAACACCTAGCGTATATATATACGTTAAAATTGCGTGTGAGGTTTATGAATGAATGAATTTTTAATAAAACCACTATTTATAGTGATAGATTGAATAATTATAAAATATACATTTACTTACTAAAATATAGTAACCTACTTATGTCTTACCTATCAGAAACAATTTCAGATTTAGAAAAAGAACATCAAACAGCTTTAAGTTCTGCTCGAGAAAAAATGTTGACAGATATAAATGATGCCCAAGCCTTGGGAAATCGTCAACAAATGGAAGAAGCAAGTATTACTTTTCAAAATATAGCGTCAGAATTAGCAGAAAAATTCACTAAAAGAATTGAAGAGATTAATGCAATGAACCTGAAAGCTGTAACAGATAATGTACCACAAATTTATAGTAATGATAGAGCCGATATAGACCTAAATTTATTGGTATATGATGGTGATAGGGATTATGTTATTGATTTTGAAAAAGATGAATTAATACAAAGTACCTTAGAAAGAATTAATCAGAATAATGGCAAATTTAAGTCGCGTAAGCACCTGTTAAAGTCAAGTTTAAGACTAACAAAAACCTTAGCTCCTGTACTTCATGAAATTGGTGAGCATTGTAAAATAGTACTAAAGCTCAAAGGGGATATCGAGTTTTTTGTTTACCAAGGTGATATGTTTAATGCATCTTGTTACCCACCAGATGATGATAAATTATATATTATTTTATCTTCTGGGATTTTAGAACGCTTCTCTAAAGATGAATTAGCTTTTGTGGTAGGGCATGAAATTGGCCATGTACTTTTTGAGCACTTTAATTATCCCGTTAGACAGATTTTAGATGAAGGTAATGATGATTTAGCTCCAATCCATGCCATGAAATTGTATGCTTGGAATAGAAACGCAGAAATAAGTGCGGATAGAGCAGGGCTATTATGTTGTCAAAGTTTTGAAGCTGCTGGGCGTACTTTCTTTAAATTATCGTCTGGAGTTACTACAGACTCTTTAGACTTTCAACTAAATGAATACATAGGTCAGTTTGCAGATTTAGAAGAGGTTTTAAATGATGCCACTCATGACCCTTCAGATTGGTATACAACGCATCCTTTTAGTCCGTTACGAATCAAAGCTTTAGAGCTTTTTAATAAAAGTGAAACCTATGCTGCTTTTAATGAAGCTATAACAGGTGAAATTACTGAAGAAGCCATGGAGACAGAAATTAAGCGTATTATGTCGTTAATGGAACCAGAAAATTTAGAAGGTGATAGCGAACAATCAGAAAAAATACAGCGTTTTATGTTCCTTAGTGGCTATTTAATTGCTGAAGCAGATGGTGTTGTAGATGATTCCGAAATTCAAGCGTTAAGCTCCATTGTAGCTCCTAAAGTTTTTGCGAACTGCATCATAACTGTTAAAGAACTTGAAAGAGGAGAAATGATACGTGAGGTACAAACACTTGCTCAAGATCTGGATGTTGTATTATCTGTTATGCAAAAGCTTAATATGCTTAGAGATTTATCTATTATATCTTACGCAGATGGTGTCATTGATGAAAGTGAGGTACAGGTTTTATATAATCTGGCTAGGACGCTATACATTAATCCAGATTTTATAGACCGCATTATAAGTGATGCGCAAGGTGTAAATAATTAACGGGTTCGTTTTATTTACATGTAGTACTGTTGAAAATAAAGATAAATAGGTCTCGCTTTAAATAACCATAAAGGTTTCAGAGCGAGACATTTTTTATATAGTGTATGTCTGCTCATCATTTTGCAAAGTTTTGTCTGGCTTCCCTTAAGCGCTTAATTTAAAAAAATACTTTCCATTTTCATTTTTTAGAATTAGTATAAGGTTTAATATCTTTTCAAGTGAAGTTCTAAAGGAAACTATATATTGTTTTCTTGGTAGGTTTCTGAAGTTTTTATTGCATCCTAAGTCTTGGAACAAGACTATTGTCATTTCAGGTTATTTTAAGAAAAAACGCTCTAGTTATACTTTTTTATAAGTAAAGTGTAATTAATATATAAACAGTTTTCAATTAGTATCACATGTTTAAAATATGACATTGTTAAAATATATTGATTTTTTTGAGATATGATAAATGTCATAGTTGTTTTTGTGATAATATGATAATTTTAAACTAGTAATTAATGATAGTATTAACTATCAATAAATATTAGGGTCATGGAAGCTAAAAAGAATCCAAAATTGGAAATAAGTAGAAACAGTAGTATCTATTTTGCTATAGGTCTTAACATCATGTTACTTTTTTCTTGGCAAGCTTTAGAATATAAAACTTACGAAAAAGATGATGTGGTTATAGATCTCTTAGAAGTAGAAACTGAGCTGCAGGAGGATATTCCTATTGTTAATGTGAACACCCCGCCACCGCCACCGCCACCAGTAGCTGTTCAGCAATCTATTCAAATTGTTGACGATGTTGAAGAGATAGAAGAAACTATTATTGAAAGTACTGAAACATCACAAGAAGAAGCTATACGAGATATCGTTGAGGTAAGTGACGTAGAGGTAGAGGAAGTAGAGGAAGAAGTACAAGTGGCTTTTGCCGTTATAGAAAATGTACCTGTTTTTCCTGGATGTGAAGGACAATCAAAAAAGAAAATGAAAGATTGTTTTCAACAGAAAATGCAGGAGCATGTGATTAAAAATTTTGAATACCCGCAAGAAGCTTTAGATTTAGGGATACAGGGACGTGTATCAATAATATTCATCATAGATTCTAATGGGCATATAACTGGAGTGAAATCTAGAGGGCCAGATAAAATTTTAGAAGAAGAAGCTGAACGTATTATTGGATTATTACCTAAGATGAAACCAGGTACCCAGCGTGGTAAACCAGTAAAAGTAGCTTATGCATTGCCTATATTCTTTAAGTTTAATGAGGGATAACAATAAGGGTTAATAAATAGTTGGATATAAATATGTAAACTAAGGTTTGAAAAAACATTTAAACGTTTTTTCAAACCTTAGTTTTATAGAATAGACACTATCCCTTAATTATTACATTTTTAACCTATCCAGCTTTTCTTGGGAGTAGTCATTGCCCCCATTCGTCTCCATAGCTTTGGTATAGGCATCAATCGCTTTTTTATTTTCGTTTTGTGCAACATAGTAATCACCTAAAGAATCATAAACATTCGAGCTATTTGGAAAATTCTCAACATTTAATTTAAAAAAGGCTAAAGCCTTGTCGTTCTTTTCTTGATTCATAAATCCATAGCCTAATTGATTTACCAAATCTTCACTAGGAGGCACAGTATAACCAAACTTTTCGGATATAGTTTTATAATGCTCATTAATAATTTTTAAAGCTTTTTTTGTCGATGTTTTTTTATCAATTATAATATTAAATTTCTCTCCTATGTTGTACCACGAAAAAAGAAAATGAAAAGCATCGTATTCTGTAATTAGTGGCACACTACCGTGCGTATCTTTATCATAATATTTATAATCAAAATTTAATTTATTTTTAGATTCGGGAACAATGGCTTTACAGAATTTTAAAATAGCACGGATATGATTAGTTCTTTCACCTGTATCACCCTCAACAGTGTTAATTGAATGCTCTGTATTCATTATAGTATTGGCAATTCCAATAAAAAGTGATTTGTTTTCAAATGATTTTGAACTTAAGGTATTAGTGGCCTCGTTTAAAACGCGACGATTGTCCCACCATAAACTCGGGTCTATAGCAATAAAGTTGTTAAAAAGGTGCGGACGTTTAAGAAGTATGTTAATGGCTGTTAAGCCTCCCAGAGAATGCCCTATAAGTGTGCGGTATTGGTTTACAGGATACTTATTATTTATATACGGTATGAGTTCGTTTTCTAAGAAATCCATAAATTTTATACCCCCACCAGATGTATTGGGACGTTTGCCATTTTCAACATGTGTAGGTGTTAAATCACGCATTCTATCTGTATTGGGGATAGCCACTACAATCATTTTAGGAACTTTAGTGGTACCGTTTATAGAGCTCATCTGTCTTAGCATACCTGTAACAGAAACAAAATGTGCATCACCATCTAATAAATAAATTACAGGGTATTTTTCTTTTGACCCTTTTAGGGTATTAGGTACATGAACCCAAATTTTCCGTTGTTCGTTAAGTACATTAGATTGTAAACTATCTATAGAGCCTATAACAATTTTATTTTCAAGAGTCATAATTTGGGCATGGTTCATATTTAAAAAGCTCCCAAATATTAGGGTTATAAAGAGAAGGAGTGATTTTTTCATGCCAGATTTTTTAATAGATATCTACTAATTTAATAACTTTTAAGTATGTGTGGTTAAGGTTTAACATTTCATCTGTAAAAAATAACAGTTCGGTAAGTTGGTTTTTAAAAATAAGTAGTAGGATAAGATATTTACCTCATAATTAATTTAATATAAATACAAATACATGAAACATCTAATCATTATTACAACACTATTGGTTTCAGGATTTATACATTCTCAAACTAATTATGAAAAAGGTATGCAAAAGGCTTTCGAACTTTGGGGAAGCAATAATCCGATCGAAGCGTCAAATATGTTCGAACGTATAGCGAAGGCAGAATCGGATAATTGGCTGCCATCGTATTATGCTGCTCAAATTAATATTACTAGCAGTTTTGGAGAAAAAGATGAAAAGAAGCTAACGGCACAATTAAAAAAAGCTCAGGATTTAATTAATGATGCTACAGCTATCTCAAAAGACAATCCAGAAATTTTAGTGATGCAAGCATTGTTACACACAGCGTGGGTGGCTTTTGACGGTGCTACATATGGAGCAACTTTATCTGGAAAGGTAGTTGAACTATATGCTAGAGCATCACAAATTGCACCAAAAAATCCAAGAGTTGTTTATTGTCAGGCAGAATGGAACATGGGGAGTGCACGCTATTTTGGACAAGACACAACACCATTTTGTAAAGATCTGGAAAGAGCCATAGAACTTTTTGTTAACTTTAAGCCAGAAACACCATTTCACCCTAATTGGGGTAAAGAACGCGCTGCTCAAGTATTAGCATCTTGCAGAAAATAATTTAGATCTTATAAAAAAGGTTATGACAAAATCAATTAAGAATATCTTTATCATATTTGTTATTGGATGTATCATTTTTGTGATAAGCAATTTCCTATCAGATGATGGATTTCATTTCAATAGTCTTAATGAATTTTTAATTGAATTTGTTTTTAATCAATTATACTCTTTTGTTCTGGGGTTTTCCAATATGTACTTCTTCAATTATTTTAATGGGCTTAATTGGAAAAAAGGACAAGTAGCTAAGCGCATTATACTAGGAATTATAGGGTCTACTGTTGTTACGTTAATTGGCCTGTTTGTACTGAGAATGATTACGGCTTTAAGCCTTAAAGGAGAATCACTTTATGAATTTATTGCTAATGAAACGTTTAAATCGTATCAATTTGGATTATGGGTAACCTTAACTCTTGTTATTATTTTTCATGTTTTTTACATCTATAATAAGTATCAACAAAATAGGATAAAAGAGCAAAAGGTTATAGCTGGAACTGCAAGTGCTAAATTTGATGCCTTAAAAAATCAGTTAGATCCACATTTCTTATTCAATAGTTTAAATGTACTAACCAGTTTAATAGAAGAAAATCCAGATAATGCCCAGAAGTTTACCACCTCTTTATCTAAAGTATACCGTTATGTTTTGGAACAGAAAGATAAAGAGTTGGTAACTGTTGATGAAGAATTACAATTTGCAAAAACTTATATGTCTTTGGTGAAAATGCGTTTTGAAGACAGCATCGTTTTTGATATGCCAGAAAAAGCATTCAATCCAGAAAGTAAAGTAGTGCCGTTATCATTACAATTACTTTTAGAAAATGCCGTGAAACATAATATGGTAATGTCTAGTAAACCTTTGCACATAAAAATTTATGAAAGCAAGGGTAATTTGGTTGTCGAAAACAATTTACAACCCAAACAAATAGTAAAAAAGAGTAGTGGCGTGGGGCTTAATAATATAAAACAGCGCTACGATTTATTAACGAATAGAAAAGTAAACATTAATAAAGAAGCAAATAGCTTTGCAGTAGCTATACCAATGCTTACAAAACAAATTATAGTCATGAGATCACGATCAACACCAGAAATGGACGATAGTTATGTGCGAGCGCGTAACCATGTAGAAGAACTTAAAGGGTTTTATTATAGCCTAATATCATATTGTTTAGTTATTCCGTTTTTAATATTTATTAACTATAGAACGTCTTGGGGTTTTCAATGGTTTTGGTTTCCAATGTTCGGTTGGGGTATTGGTTTGGCCATTCAGGCTTTTAGGGTTTTTGTCAATGACGGCGCTTTTGGTAGAAACTGGGAAAAACGTAAAATAGAGGAGTATATGCGGGAAGAAGAAGATAATAGACATTGGAAATAAAAATAAGGAAGTCATGAAAAAAATACCAGATTCAGAAATAGAAAGTAAATATTTAAGAGCACGTAAAAAAGTAGAAGACATTAAAGGCTTTTATTATAATTTAATAGCGTATTGCTTGGTAATTCCTTTTTTAGCTTTTGTTAATTATAAAACAAGTTGGGGATATCAATGGTTTTGGTTTCCAATGGCAGGTTGGGGAGTAGGTTTAGGCTTCCATGCATATCATGTATTTGTAGATACAGGTATTTTAGGGCGTAGATGGGAAGAAAGAAAAATACAGGAGTTTATAGAAGAGGAAGAGGAAAAAATGCGTTGGGGCTAAATTTTAAGAAATGGAAAAAAGAGATCGTTATACATCAGAAGAATATAAGCGAGAAGATGCTTACTTAAGAGCTCAAAAAAGACTCAAAGAAATAAAAGGTTTTTATTGGCATGCATTCTGGTATGTGGCTGTAAATATATTTATTTTTGTTATGATTGTCATAAACTCTAACGATAGTATTTGGCATTTTGGGACGTTTTCCACACCACTCTTTTGGGGAATTGGCTTAGCCTTTCATGCTTTGAATGTATTTGGTAAAAACTTATTTTTTGGTAAAAAGTGGGAGCAACGCAAGATAAATGAGTTTTTGGATAAAGACAAAAAACGCTGGGAATGACGATGCCCATTAAATAGTGTTCCAAATCATATTTTTATTTCAATGTAAGGAGCTAGTACCGTAATAAATAATCTGTTAACCTTAAATTATTTCGATAACCAATAATAAACAAAACCAGATACAAAAATGAACGTGATCATTATTGAAGACGAGAAACCATCTGCAAGACGTTTGCAGCGCATGTTGAAAACATTGAATATGGAAGCTCAAACCTTGTTACATTCTGTTGAAGAATCGATACAATGGTTTCAAAATAATACCCATCCCGATTTAATTTTTCTCGATATTCAATTAAGTGATGGTCTGTCATTCGAAATTTTCGAATCTATAGAGATTAAAAGTGCCGTTATTTTCACTACAGCTTATGACGAGTATGCACTGCAAGCCTTTAAATTAAATAGTATAGATTATTTGTTAAAACCTATTGATGAAGATGATTTAGCAATAGCGGTAAAAAAATATCAAGAGCGTTCTCCTCAAAAGCAAGCAGTAACTTTAGATTTTAATGATATTAAAAAGCTTTTAGTAAATCCGATAGACCGAGAATATAAAAAACGCTTTTCTGTAAAGGTTGGACAGCACTTAAAACTTATCAATATTGATGATATAGAGTGCTTTTACAGCGAAAATAAAGGGACATACTTATACACCACTGAAGGTAGAAACTATCTGTTGGATACAACATTAGAGCATTTAGAAAATGAACTAGAACCTCAAACTTTTTTTAGAATTAGCCGAAAATTCTTTGTAAACATTAATGCTATAAAAGATATGGTAAGCTATACCAACTCACGTTTGCAAATAAAGTTAAACACATACCATGAACAGGAGGTTGTAGTAGCCAGAGAGCGTGTTAAAGACTTTAAGGCTTGGTTGGAATAATTGTGAAATAGAATTGAATTAGTTGCTAATCTACAGTTTGACTACAGTATTCTTGAATTTGGCTACAAATTAATTTTTGTTTCTGCTAAACTTTGCAAAAACAAAAATTATTAAAAAATGGAAAAAAATAAAATTGCATTGGTAACAGGTGGTAGTCGTGGCTTAGGGAGAGATATGGCTATAAACTTGTCTAAAAAAGGTATGGATGTTATAATTACTTATAATAGCAATAAAGAATCTGCTAATAAGGTAATTCGCGAGATTCAGAATAATGGACAAAAAGCAAAGGCTTTTCAGTTAGATGCAAGTAAAATAAAAGAGTTTGAAAGCTTTTTTGATCAAGTAACCTCTTATCTTACTACTGAATATGGAAGCCCTAATTTTGATTTCCTTATAAACAATGCTGGAACGGGGGTTAATCAGCGCATTGAAAAAACTACTGAAGTAGAATTTGACGAGATGTTAAATATTCATTTTAAAGGAGTATATTTCTTGACGCAAAAAGCCTTATCTTATATCAATAGTAAAGGCCGTATTATTAACATATCGTCTGGATTAACACGGTTTTCTTTGCCTGGATCATCTGTTTATGCCTGCATGAAAGGAGCTGTTGAAATTTTTAGTAGATATTTAGCCAAAGAATTGGGAGATAAAGGAATTACCTCTAATGTTATCGCTCCTGGTGCTATTGCTACCGATTTTGGAGGAGGCGTTAATAGGGACGATCAAGGGAAAAGAGATATTATTGCTAATATTACAGCACTGGGGAGAGTTGGAGAAGCAGAAGACATTGGTGGTGTTGTAGCTTTTCTTTGTACAGAAGAGGCACAATGGATTAATGGTCAACGCATTGAAGTTTCTGGTGGCATGTTGCTGTAAATTCGAAAGTAAAATGAAAAACAAAATACGCAAGATTGAAACTATAAGTGAATTCCACAAGATTAGGGGGATACCTAGTCCGTTGCACCCTTTGGTGAGTTTGGTTGACTATGGAGCTACGAAAATATTTCCAGAACATATTGGAGAGCATTGGATTTTTGATTTTTATTCTATTGGTGTAAAGAGAAATGTTGGAAAAGTAAGATATGGTCAGCAAAAGTATGATTTTGATCAAGGCCTAATGTCTTTCATAGCCCCTGGACAAATTCTGAGTATAGAATCTAATACAAAAGCCAATCTGAAACCATCAGGTTGGCTATTGCTCATTCATCCAGATTACCTTTGGAATTCTTCCGTTTTGAAAACAATCAAGCAATATGATTTTTTTGATTACTCAATAAATGAGGCACTTTTTATGTCTGAGAAAGAAGAAGGTGTTATTGAAGGGGTTTTTCAAAATATTAAGCAAGAAATAGAAAATAATATTGATAATTTTAGTCAGAATATCATCATAGCCCAAATAGAGTTGTTGCTCAACTATGCTCAGCGATTTTATCAACGTCAATTCATTACAAGAAAAAAAATAAGTCATCATAAATTAAATGAAGTTGAAGCGCTGCTTGATAATTATTTTAACAGTGAAGCTATCGTAGATAATGGCTTACCAACGGTTCAATATGTCGCCAATTCCCTAAATATGTCTTCGGGGTATTTAAGTAGTTTGCTTAAAAGTTTAACAGGACAAACAACACAACAGCATATACACGTTAAGCTCATTGAAAAGGCAAAAGAAAAATTATCGACAACAGATTTATCGGTTGGTGAAATTGCTTATGAGCTAGGATTTGAACATTCACAATCGTTTAGTAAATTATTTAAAACAAAAACAAATCTTTCACCTTTGGAATTTCGAGCCTCATTTAATTGATGGCTATTATTGGTAAGGTGCTATTGTTTTTTCGGTTAGCCCCATCATTTTTTATGAATTGTTTTTTATTGAGATTTGTTCCCTGGCCTTTACAAACGATAAAACAGAACGAGTAACATCTGCCTCGGTGGTTGCCCATGAGCAAACGCTTATTCTAATGACTTTTTTATCAAACCATTGAGAACCCCCACACCAACATACTCTTAACTCTTGTATCTTTTTAAGAGTCGCTTCGGTTTCAAGGTCATTATCACAAGCCACTAAAACTTGGTTGAACACCACATCGTTTAGTATATTGAATCCATATTCAGAAAGTTCTTTGGCAAATTGTACGGCTCTTAAGTGTAATCCATAAACCAATGCATCTATTCCCCGTTTTCCTAAATATTTCATGGTAGCCCAAAGCTCTACGGCTCTTGCTCTTCTGGACATTTCAGGAGTATAGAGCATACCATCTCTTTGTTCTCCATATACAACATAAGAGCCTGTTGTTTGAAGTGCAGAAACCAAAGCCTCTCTGTCTTTACATAAAACAATACCACTGTCGTATGGTGTGTTTAAGGTTTTATGACCGTCAACAGACCATGAATCTGCTTTTTCGATTCCAGCGGTTAAATATTTGAGTTTTTCCGAACCAGCAGCCCATAACCCAAAAGCGCCATCGATATGAATCCAAGCATTGGCTTTTTTCGCCATATCACATATGTCATTAAAGGCATCAAATGAACCTGAATTAACATTGCCAGCTTGAAGAAGCAGTATGGTGTTTTCATCTAGTTTTGGGATTTTTTCAAAAATGATTCTTCCCTGGTTATCGACATCTACCCATTCTATATTATCTTTTCCAAAGCCAAGTAACGCTACAGCTTTTACAACAGTTCCATGGGCATGTCTTCCTGCCACGATTCTAATTTTTGGAGCATTAATAAATCCTTTAGCATTAATATCCCAGTTTAACCTCTGAAAAATTTTAAATCTTGCAGCTGCAAGTCCACATAAAATAGCCATAGAAGATCCGCTTACAAAGCCTGCAACTGTTGTTTTGGGCAAGTTAAAAAGTTGTATTAACCACTTTTCGGCTACGGTTTCAAGTTTTGAGGTTATTGGAGACGTTACATATAAAGGTGTGTTTTGATCCCAGAAATCATTTAACCATTTTGCTGCTAAGGCAACTGGAATAATACCACCATTTACTAATCCAAAATATCGACCTCCAATTTGAGATACTGTTGCAGGCGAACCAAATTTATGGAGAGTATCTAAAACTTCTTTTGAGTTTCCCGTGTTTTCAGGAATGCCCTCATCGAATATTTTTAATTGCTCGATGGCATTTTCTGTTGGAAAAACATGTCTTTCTAACGACTTATCAGCATAATCAAATGCATATGCTTTAATTTGATTGAATATGTCTTTTTCAATCATTTCTTTCTGCATTTGTTCTTGTAAATTGTTTTCTGCCATTTTTTTGTGTTGAGTTTCAAATTTACAGAATGTTTACCTAAATAACATACGTGCTTGTTACGATAAGCAGGGAGACTTTGCTTTACCAGAGCTAGAGCTACTCAAACGACGAATGAAGCTGGAGCTTTAAAAGTACATAACAAATAAATACTTGTGACTATTGTGTTACTTTACTAAAAGTTTATAAGTTTCATTATCTAAAACCATGAAATAATAACCTTTTTCTAGATTTTTAATGGGTATAAAGTTTTCTTTAATGTTACCCTGATTAATTAGTTTTCCAGAAAAATTAAATAATTTGTATTCTTTGTCTGCTAAATAATTAATATTGGCTATATATATTTTGTCTTTTATGGGATTGGGAAATATGGATACTTTATTCTCCTTAGAATTATTTTCATTTACCGATAAGATATTGCCAAAATAAGTATCTAAATAATTTAACCTATTTTCAAGCCAATTTAACATATATAATAGATCTTGTTCACTAAATGGGTAATTAGAGTGTACTAAAGCTTCTCTTTCATAAATTTTATTGTTTAAAAGAAATTCATATTGAGTTTCAATGGCTTCAATCAAAGAAGTACTATCGAAAACATTATTTCTATATTCAAACCATTTATTTGAAATAGCTGTGGCAGAATTATTTGGATTTAATACTATAACTCTATCAATTAATCCATTAATCAATATGTCATTGGTGATGTTTTCATTATTGCCATTCCATATGGTTCCAAAACAACCATCTAGATCCCAAGGAACATAAAAGTAGGGTTCATCAGATTGATATTTAGCAAGGTAAACATTTTTTCCTGTGTTATCCGTTGCTCTTAATAGATTAAGGAATAAGAAATAATCGGAATAATTATCAAAATCAAATTCTTCCCAGATATTATCAATAAACTGGGTGTTAGAAGAATTCATTACAAAATCTGTAAACTGATATAAATTATCCCAATCTGTTATATCATCATCTTTGGGGTATTTCATTTCATAACCACCCCAAATTCTACTACTATTATCATAAGTGGGCAATCTTGTAAAATTTACAGCTCCTCCCCAAGATACGCCTTTATAAAGTTCACCTCTTATTTCGTCCTTAAAGCTTTTAAGTTTTAATTGTTTTTTATCAACTTGTTCAGAAAGATTATATATACCATTATAACCACCATTTAAAAATAGCTCCACATACTTCACATCTGCACCAGATTTAGCTTTGGACTCATCTTCTAGGTAATTGGGGGTATGTAAATCAAGCCACAATTTATTTGCAACATAACTTCTTAATCTTAAAGGCTCATTATATAAGGCATCTAGTATCCAATCATCGTCAGATCTCAGATTTCCAAATTGAACATTATGAGTGTCCTCTCCGTTGTCATCTTCCCAAAATTCCAAATCGTAAGTTTTTTTAGGGAAACTTTGTGAAAATCCACCTCTTAATTCTATGCCTATTTTAGATATTAAAATCTGTTCATTGTCAGCATAAACAAAGTTTGCAAGTGTTTTTGGTTCGTCTAAAATTGTACTGGAGCTTTCTATTGAAATAATGGGTAGTTGTGTAAAATATAATGTGTATTGATTAGCGGTGCTTGTCCCGGTAACTAAATAAGAATTTGAGTACTCCAAGGCAGTTGGTATGGAATTGAAGCTATAATCATTTTGGTTTAAAGACATAATGACTTCACTAAAGCCAGAAATATTATTATAAGTTTCAATATTTTCAATATGAGAAACTATTAAGGAGTTTGCTTCATCTATTTTAAAGTGATTTTCGGAAATATTAATGGTTAATGGTTGTGATAGTCCCAAAATTGAATTTAGCAATATTGAGAGCGTTAAAAATAAGTTCTTCATTTTAATATATAACGTTTTATAACAGTTTTGCTAACTATACAGAACATATTGGCATTTAAAGCCTAATATATAACATATAAGGCAAAAGCCATTTTTTATGGTTATTATTGAACCAGTTAAGCAAGTTACATAAAACACAGAAGAAAATACATACTTTGTTTTATTTAAAATAGGATAAAACTATTTTTTAGCAAGTTTTCTCATGACAACCCATTGCTTCAGCATATCTCTCGCATCTTGTGCAGGATAGCCTAAAACAGTCTCTCCAGCTTTTACATTATTCATAACACCAGAACCCGCACCAACGGTAGCACCAGATTCTATGGTTGTATGGTCTTTAATAGAGGCGCTGCCTCCAATAATAACACCATCTCCTAAAGTTACAGAACCCGCTAGTCCACTATGTCCAGCCATAATACATGAACGTCCCATAACACTATTATGCGCAATTTGCACCAGGTTATCTATTTTACAACCATCTCCAACAATTGTTGCGCTAAACTTGGCACGATCAACACAAGAGTTAGCACCTATTTCAACATAATGCCCAATAATAACATTACCAATTTGTGGTATTTTAACAAGTCCACGCCCATCATCGCTTGGCCGATATCCAAAGCCGTCTGCACCAATACTTACATTCGTATGAAAAATACAATGACTTCCAATAATACAGCGTTCTCGAATTACTGTTCCAGACCAAACAATGGTATTGTTCCCAATGGTAGTTTCATCAAAAACACAGACATTGGCATATAGAATAACACCACTGCCGAGTTCTACATTTTTGCCAATATAGCAGTTGGCTCCAATTTTACAACCATCTCCTATTTTTGCAGTTTCATGAATAACAGCTGTAGGGTGGATATCGGTTTCGAATTCTGGTGTAGACGGATTATAAAGTTCTAAAATTTTTGCCATGGCCAAATCGGCATTTTTTACTTTAATTAATGCCCGATTATCTCCAGGTTCGATATTTAAATTGTCATTTACAACAGCAGCGCAGGCTTTTGAGCTGGCCCAATGTTTAATATATTTTGTACTCCCTATGAAGGTTATATGATTAATACTGGCATTCTGTAATTGTTCGGGGCCATTAATTGATTGCAGGGTATGTCCTATTAATTCGCCTTTTAGAATGTCATTAATTTCATTTATCGTGTAAGATGTCATCTGTGTATTTTTGGTTAGAGGGTTAGTAGTTACTCGTAAATCTAACAGAAATAAAATAGAATCCGCCTTTTTTTGAAATCTTATCCTTGTAAAAACGAAAATATCCCGTAAAAAATAATACTTATATTACCTTTTACGGGATATTGTGCTAATAATAGTATGCTTGCGTTTAGCTACTTCTTACTTAAGACCCCATCGATTTCAAAATATTTTTCTTTCATGAGGCTTAAAGCAAAAGCTGCTGCAGAAGCTGATAATACGGAATAATCGAAAACACCTTTAATCCCTGTTGAAAAACTCATTGCCAAAGCAAAAACTAATAGCAGGTATCCGCTTAGTTTTGCAAATAATTCGGTTTTCCAACCTACTAGTAAACCTATGGCAAAAATGATTTCTGCGACTGTAGCGGTTGTTCCTAAAAAAGGAATAAGAGATTTTGGAACTATAGGGTTGATAACCTGTGTGTAATCTAAAAAGGACTGCCAATTCCCCCAAGCAGATACCTCTTTTTGCCAAAACCCGAATCTATCGGCCACAGCAGAAAGAAACCCTATGCTAATGGCTAACCTTAAAAATAATTTAATAATATTTTGATTCATAATTAATGTTCTATTTCATAGTTTCCAGGTGTGAATTGAAACACTTTCATGAGCCTGTTCCATGTATTTATTTGGGTTATGGCAAGAGATAAGTAGCAAATTTCATCTTTGTTAAAATGTTCTAATAAAGCTAGGTAATCTGCTTCAGGGATTGGTGCACTACTTATTTTTGTAACGGTTTCTGCAAATTTTAAAGCTGTTCTTTCTTTATTTGAAAAATAAGGGGTTTCTTCCCAAACGCATAAGGAAGACAAACGTAATTCTGTTTCGCCTGTATGTTTTAATTCTTTATAATGCATGTCTACACAATAAGCGCATCCATTTTTTTGAGAAACCCTAAGCTTTATAAGTTCTAAGAGTTTGTTTTCAAGAGGTGAATTAGTTAATGAGTCTTCTATAGTTCTCAAGTTTTCAAACATGCCCTTTGGGATATCGGTATAAGAAATTCGTTCCATAATGTTGTATTGTTTTTTTATTATGAGACAAAGTTAGAATGGAAAAAAATGATAAAAATTAAGATGTCTTAAGAAATAAAGATTGTTTATTTTTTTCTAAGCTCACTTAAATATTCTGGAGTGATATCAAGGTAGGAAGCTATCATGTATTGGGGCACTCTTTGAGAAAATGTTTTGAGTTCATTTATAAATATATCATACCTTTTTTTACTATTCATTTTAACATAATGCTCATTTTTACGTTCTATAGCAATAAACATTTTTTCGGTAATGATTCTAAATACACGTTCTAGTTTAGGTATGGCAGCATAGGCTTTTTCTAAATTAACTTTATTAATGGCAAGTATGGTAGTTTCTTCTAAAGCTTGGATATATAAAAGAGAAGCTTGTTCGTTAATAAAACTTTCCAGGTTGGTCATCCACCAATTTTCTATGCCAAAATGAATAATGTTTTCATTGCCCCTTTCGTCAATCTTAAATACACGTATGAGCCCTTCTATAATAAAGAATCTAGTTTTGCAAACCTCTCCTTCTTTTAAAAGAAACTCTTTTTTTTGAAATGTTTGTAGCGTTAGATAACTATAAAATAAATTCATTTCTTCTTCAGAAAAAGGAACATAACGATTTAAATACGCATGAAGCTGTTCTTTCATAGTTTAATCATCTATTCGGTTATCGTCGAAAGCTGAAGGTAATAATTTTGGAATAAATTTAATGACCAAAGGTAATAATAATGCGCCCCCTGGAAGTATGAAAATAGCAAGACTTGGTATAGATTTAAAAATATCTATAAGTTGTTCCTGTACCTTTTTTTGTTCTTCGCTGTTTAAATCTCGAACTGTAGATTGTGTTAACAAGACCATGAGCTCCTTACTATCTTTAAGTTCTTGATATAGGCGCTTGCTATTTCTTGTAATTAGCTTATTTACCATTTTACTGGAATTGTCGTAAAAGCTTTGTACGATGTTTCTAGAACTTAAAAGTGCTATATTGTCTTTGTTGGTATTGTAAAAATCATTTACTGTATCGATAGATTGATTAATGCGCGACGTATCAAGACTTAAGTCGCTGCCTAATTGGGTTAAAAACTGTTGCTCATTATCATCAATCGTCCTATCTCCCCAAGTTGCCATACAAGCTAAATCTAAAATATAATACTTCTCTTGTTTAGTTTTTATAATCTCAATAGCTTTTTTATAATTTATATGGATGTTATCTTTAAATCGCAATGAGGACTCAAAGAGCTTTATCAAACTTTCATCGTATTGATTTTTTGTGGTTTTAGAATTTAGAACATCTAAAGAAATAGTTTCTATGGCAGCTTCTAGATTTTTAATATAGCCAATTGAAATGCTATTGTTTTTTAAGAACTCTTGGTAAGCTAGAACATCTATAAATAGTAAGGCATTTATAATGAAATAATTAAAGTTTTTAGTAAGTACATTGGCATCTATTTGTACACGTTTATGAATTATTTTTTCAAGTTGCTCACGGGATTTTTTACCGCCTAATAATTCTTGAAAGAAAGATACTTTAAGTTCGTTTATGTCTGTATAAAAGTTTATAACACTATCAATAAATGGGATGTTGGAATTAGATTTATTGTGGGTATATAATAAACCTAGAAATAAATTTGTTTTACAAAGTTCATCTTCGGTAAGATCTTTTTTGTCAATAATACCTTCTACAATATCTAAATTACTTCCATATATGAAACCGCAACCCCTTAAGGCGTTATAAAATGCTTCTTCATTAAGACTAAAGAAAATATCCTTTTTTTTAAATTCCTTTAATAACTTTTTTATCCAACCTTGTGCAGACGGATTCATAGTATCAATTTTTTATGGTGTAAATGTAATGCTTTAAGCTTTTAATTTACAAATTTTCATTTTAACATAGTTTTAACAAAAATGAATATTTCCTTTTTAGAAGCATTTAAGGTGGTTTGGTTCAGTTTAAGCAATAAGCAATAAGCAATGAAAATAACATGATTTGACCATGTAAAATAAGTTCTATAGAAGTATGTATACAGGTGTAGTGACACTTTTTTAACGGATGCTTTTTAATCTGCTAAGGCTTCTATATAAAAGCCATGTGTTTTAACGATGTTAATAATATCGGTTTCTGTTATGTTATCTGTAGCTTCAATCTTGAGTACGTTATCGACATCTTCCAAATCTATAGACCATTTTAAAATATCATTGTGTTTACTAAATGTAGACTGTATGGACTTTACCTTTTCCTCTGATTTGATATTCGTTTCAAATATTAGTAAGTGCATATTAGGGGATTTAAAAAATAATTAAATTTAATGTTCTTCCGATTCTATTTCATTTGGTAGGTTTGGATTCGTTTTTCGTTCTAGGTATTGTTTATAAAGTTCATCACCTTCCTCTTTCCAAAATTCGTCATAATGTTTCCATTTTGAAAAATCACTTTTTGAACTGTTTTTATGTTTATGATTTGATTTTTTTGATGATTTACCTCCGCTTCCACACCCTCCAAGTAACAGTTTTAAGAATATAAACAACCCTACAGCTTGCCAATAGGTAAGTGTGGTTAGTCCGAAAATTTCAGGCATAAGCCAATTCCATAGCCACATAATTACAAAGCCAAATAAGATGGCTAATCCTGTAATGGCAATAGCGCCAAAGATGATCATTGCTGCAATTTCTATGGGTGATTTTCCTCTGAATTTATGGGTAAAATAGTTTTCCATGATATGTTAATTTTTTTGTTTATTAATTTCTGATTCTAATTTTTTATATAATATGCCAATGGCTCTATGTCTTCTAGACATTAATGTACCTTCGGGTATACCTGTTTCTTTCGAAATCTCTTTGTAGGTATAGCCTTCAAAATCTACCGCTATAATAATATCCCTATACCCTGGCTTCAGTTGTTTAATACTCTTTTTTAAAAGAGGCATCATATCTTCTGAGGTATGATCGTTTGTCGATTGATGGATCATTTCTGCCAACTCTGAAAATTCCCCATCAATTTCTACCTGTTCGGTTTGTTTCGTTGTTCGCATAATATCAATTATTTTGTTTTTAATTGATCTATATACAAAACCCGCTACATTATTAATAGGTGCATATCTATCAGCTCCTGTGAATAATTTTAAGGCTACATCTTGAATAATATCTTCTGCATTTCGACTGGCAGTATCTTTTATTCTATTATTCACATAAACCTTCAGAGACCGATATTCTCTACCAAAAAAATCATTAAGTTTTTTACTGTTTTCTGATTCCGAATCCATTTAAACCGTTTATAGAGGTCTTCACTTTAAGAGACGATACATTTTTAATTTATTGCATTTTATTTAAAAAATATTTAAATTTTTGTCATGTGAGGCAGAATTATTGTTTAACAAAAGGGAAGCCAGAAAAAGATGTGCTAATTATTTAATGACTAAAAAAGCCAAATAAAAAAGGTTCTTATTTGGCTTTTATTGGTATATAAAAGTGATTTTTACTTTTCCAAAGCTGTTAATTCTGCGATCTTACAAATAACTTCTGTCGCTTTAATCATACTTTCTACAGGCACGTATTCATAACGTCCATGAAAATTATGTCCACCAGCAAATATATTAGGACAAGGCAGGCCCATGTAACTTAATTGCGACCCATCTGTACCACCACGAATTGCTTTTATAAGTGGTGAGATACCAAGCTGTTTCATAGCCTTTTCGGCAATATCTACAATATGTATCACGGGTTCTACCTTTTCTTTCATATTATAATACTGATCTTTAATTTCGGTAGTAATAACCTCTCTTCCATATTGAGAGTTTAGTTCGTTGGTCAACTTTAACATCACTTCTTTACGAGCTTCGAAATGACCTCTGTCATGATCGCGGATAATATATTCTAAAATAGTTTCTTCAACATCTCCTTTCATATTGTGCAAATGGAAAAAACCTTGATACCCTTCTGTATGTTCGGGGGTTTCCAGTCGCGGTAAAGAATTAATAAATTCTTGGGCGATATACATAGAGTTAATCATTTTTCCTTTAGCATATCCAGGATGTACAATTTTACCTTTAATTTTTACTACAGCACCAGCGGCATTAAAGTTTTCGTATTCTAATTCGCCTATTTGACTGCCGTCCATAGTATAAGCCCAATCTGCCCCAAATTTTTCTACATCAAATTTATGAGCGCCTCTCCCAATTTCTTCATCGGGTGTAAAACCAACCCGTATTTTCCCATGCTTAATTTCGGGATGTTTTATTAAATACTCCATAGCCGAAACAATCTCGCAAATACCGGCTTTATCATCAGCACCTAAAAGGGTAGTGCCATCAGTAGTTATTAAAGTTTGTCCTTTGTATAACAGCAAATCTTCAAAATAGTCTGGTGATAGTATAATATTTTCGTTGGCATTTAAAACAATATCTTGACCATCATATTTTTCAATAATCTGAGGTTTTACATGGGCTCCTGTAAAATCTGGAGAAGTATCAAAATGAGAAATAAATCCAATAGTAGGTACCTCATGTTCAACATTACTGGGTAAGGTCGCCATAATGTATGCATTGTCGTCAATACTAACATCTTGCATTCCAATACTTTTAAGTTCTTCAGCCAGTTTATTTGCTAAATCCCACTGTTTTTTTGTGCTGGGTGTTGTATTTGAAGATGGATCGGATTCTGTATCAATAGTCACGTAACTTACAAATCGTTGTATGATATTTTCTTTTGAAATCATTTTAAATAAAATTTGGTATGGTTTGAGCGAAATAACACAGGGTTATTGTGGCTTTAAAAATACGATTATTAATTTTTTTTGCTTTTGAATTGTTCAATTTTTTATTTAGAAGTATTTTTGCATAAATAATACTGGATGTACAAATTACTACTTCGCCCTCTATTTTTTTTATTTGACCCTGAAAAGATTCACTATTTTACATTTTCGTTAATAAGGTTGACCTCTAAAATCCCTGGCTTTGCAGCTATCTTTAGAAGTTTATATGTGGTTGAGGATACTAAATTAGAACGGCAGTTATTCGGATTAACATTTAAAAACCCTGTAGGTCTGGCAGCTGGTTTCGATAAAAATGCCGTGTTGTACAACGAGCTGGCAAATTTTGGTTTTGGTTTTATTGAAATTGGTACGGTAACACCCAAAGGACAGGCAGGAAACCCTAAAAAAAGATTATTCAGGCTTAAAGATGATCAAGGTATCATTAACCGCATGGGTTTTAATAATGAAGGTTTGGAAGCAGCTATTTCCCAATTGAAAAAAAATAAAGGAAGATTGGTTATTGGAGGAAATATTGGGAAAAATACTAATACAAAACCTGAAGATTATACCAAGGATTATTTAGAATGCTTCAATGCTTTGCATCCTTATATTGATTATTTTGTACTTAATGTGAGTTGCCCTAATGTAGGGAGCCATGCTAAGTTAAATGATAAGGATTATTTAGAGGAACTCATTAGTGCTGTACAAAAAGCGAACACAACATTTGAGAGTGGTCATGCAAAACGTAGTCGAAGTGCAAAGCCAATTCTTCTTAAAATTGCCCCCGACTTAAATGATGGGCAATTAGATGAAATTGTAGAACTTGTGGCAGCAACAAAATTAGATGGTGTTATTGCAAGTAATACCTCTATGGACAGACGCCATTTAAAAGCCTCGAAGGACTTACTTGAAAGCATAGGCCATGGTGGTTTAAGTGGACAGCCCATAAAAGACAAAAGCACAAGGGTTATAAAATACTTATCGGATAAAAGTGAAAAGGCATTTCCGATAATAGGAGTAGGGGGGATACATTCTGCTAAAGACGCTCTTGAAAAAATAGATGCAGGTGCAGATTTAGTGCAGATCTATACAGGGTTTATTTATGAAGGACCAAGCCTTATAAAGCAGATTAATAAAGCTTTACTAAAAAGATAAGCATAAAGAAAGTTGTTTAACAAATTTTGTTTGTCGATTAGTCACAATCAAGTCTTTATGATTCTAATAACGAAACGGTTTTGCCTTCGTTACTCGTTACTTAATAATCTTTTGAACCAATTTAGAATGTTTATTATGAATAGTTAGGAAGTACGTTCCAGAGGCTAAACTACTGAGGTTAATTGATTGATTTGTAAGCGTTCCAGATAAGAATACCTGTCCGACCAAATTAGAAATTTGGTAATTAAGAACAGCTTCATTATTTAAAGATTTAATATAAAGTGTCTCATCTGTGATTGGGTTTGGATATACTTTTATACCTAATGCATTGGAAATATGTTGCTCTTCTTCGATATTTTTAATCAGAATATTGTCAATAGCAATATCTCCATCCCAACCAGTACCTCTTATGGCTCTAAAACGTACTTTTATAGTCTGATTTTCGTAAGAAGATAAATCGACAACTTTTTTAAAAAAAGCATCATTTTGATTGGCTTGTTGACTTCCAAAAAGCGCAGGAATAACATCATTAATATAACCACTGTCCGTTTTAATATCTACGTGTAACTCCCCAATGTTTTCACCAAACATATGATACGAAAATTCCAATTCGCTGTTAGGTGTTGTTATGTTAATACAGGGTGAAATAAACTCGGCTACATCACCTAATGTAGCGCCCGAAGCTTCAGCGTAAATATATGTTCCTAATGTACTATCTGGTGTGTCATCATTTAAAGGACCTGTGCCATCTGTAGCTGTTTTTCCTGTATTTGAATACCAGTTATATCCATTTTTAGAAACATCTACTGCGGACCACCCATTATCTCCAGCTATTTCAAAACCCTCAAAATCTTCTAGTAAAGGACCGATTTCTGTGCCGACTTTTATAAATTTTGAAAATGTTTTCTTAATAGTTTTGGACTTGTTGGAAACGGTAAGTGTAACATCGTATATACCTGCATCATAGGTATGCGACGGGTTTTGATCTGTATAATCAACGATACCATCAGAATCAATATCCCATTGCCAATCTGTAATATTTGAACAATTATTTTTAAAATTTACGGTTAATGTTTCTTCACAAGTCACACTGGCATCTGCAGTAAAATTGGCATTAAATGTAGGACAGGCTAAATAGTTTTTTGTAGTTTGATAAAAAGCATACATTCTGGCTAATTGCTGATCTGTAAAATGGTTTCTACACGATTTTCTGGAATAAGACATAATATTGCCCGTATCAGGGTAAAATGTATGTCCGTTCTCATCTGTTTCTACACCTGTAAACTCACAAAAGTTATTAATGTTACTGTTGGAAAGCATGGGGTCGGCTGGAGTATCACAAATACCATCGCCATCTGTATCACAATTGCTACCATCAACTAATTCGGTAGTCATTTTGCTATTATCGGGTCCGTGGGTATGTACTAGAGAGAAAAAATGTCCCAATTCATGGGCTAAAGAAGAATCGTTAGTTGCACAGCTATTTTTCATAACAATAATATCATTATGTCTTCCAATATTATTGCTATAGCCGCAAATGCTTTCTTCAGAAGTGCTCTCTAAATAGTCGGTAAAATAAATATTTATTAAACCAGCGGTATAATTTGATTCTTTTAAGTCACTTTCATTTCCTTTTTTAAAATGACAAAAGGCATCATTATCTATATAATTAATGTCATCGCACAAGAAAAACTCCATAGAGGCGTCTGCATAAATGTCATTAAGATTTTCAATAGCATTGTTAAGTTCCAAGATGCTAAGTCCGCCAGTACCATTTGAGGCTCTAATAATATGTGCTTTAATAGGAATAGAGTTAATTAGTCTAAGCGTATTATTTTTTGCAGATTTACCAAAAGCAAATGCTTTCTCATATTTTTTGATTTGTGGTTTTATACTGTTGATATACTCAAAAGATTCAGGGGATGTAACAGTGCCACAATCAGATTCTAATTTGTTTTGTCCAGAGATGAGAAATGATACCGATAGAAATATCGAAAAGAGTAAAAGTTTAGGTTTTTTATTAAAAATATGCATCGGGACAAAACATTTTTTTTCAAATGTATCCCTAAATGAAAAAGATGAATAATAAAAACGTTTAAGCGTTAATTTTATCGGTTACCTTTCAATTAGATGCTTAATTTTTAGTTGATTATCAGTTTTTGCGATCTGCTTTTGCCATCAGTAGCTTTTAAATTTAAGAGGTAAATTCCCTTATTTAAATCCGTTAGATTGGTATTTAATTTCGATAATCCTTTTTCAACTTCTATCTGTTTTACCAAGCGCCCCAATACATTATAAACTGCTATGGAACTTAATTCAATTCCTTGAATATTAGAGATTGTAATAGCTCCTTTAGTTGGGTTTGGGAATATTTTTATTGCATCGATTTTATCTAAAGCTTCGGTACTTAAAGTTGATGAGTTGTATGTAAAGGTGAGTGTTCCAATTTTTTTATCATTAAAAGGTGTCACATTCGATCGGCTTGTTATGACCCCTATAGGGTCACTTTCGAGATTACTTAATGAGTAAGTAGTACCATCTTCAGTACCAGCGTCATAAGGAAATAAATCTATCGTGAACGTTTCTTTCCAACCATTATTAACACTGTTGTTTCCAGATCTTAAATTGATGCTGTTAACAGCTATAAACCAGTCGGGACTCGGGGCTACCATAGAAGCTAAGGTAACTAAAGGATAATCTTCGTTAACTTCTAAGCTGTTTATGGTAATGGAGCCTTTAGCACTTCCTAATCCACCAGCATTAATAAATTTATCGGCATCACTACTGTTATTAACTTCAGTTTGAAACGTATTAAACCCTCCAGTTTCTGCAACAGATTCAATACCAGGAGATGCAGCAGCTCCCATCATTAAAAAAGTATTGGCCGTTTGATGTGTGGCACCTACTAAAGCAGACCAATGTGCAGAACTAGGTAAATCAATAGAACTTTGACCATCAGTTGGATTATCAGCGATAGACTCCCAAATACTTTCAAATACAACAGTATAATTAGCTGTGCTTTGACTAAAAGAAGTCAAGGAGATCAAAAAAATGAACAATAAAGTAATGTTTTTCATGGTATGGCTAATTAGAAATTAAAAATAAGGTCGTCTTATGGGAGTAAAACTTACAGATTATTTGAAAAATCTTTATTTTATGGTTGAGATGGTTTAAACTTTTTTGATAGCTTAACCAAATTAATAGTATTTTTATCCTCCTATTTTTTGACTACATGCAAAACAAAGTAAAGATTATCGAATGTCCACGGGATGCCATGCAGGGCATTAAAGACTTCATTCCTACAGAAAAAAAGGTGCAGTACATTCAATCGTTACTTCGTGTTGATTTCGATACTATAGATTTTGGAAGTTTCGTGTCTCCTAAGGCCATTCCTCAAATGGTTGATACGGCTGAGGTATTATCAAAACTTGATTTATCTAACACAAACAGCAAGTTACTCGCTATTATAGCGAACACAAGAGGCGCAGATGATGCATGTAAGCACCCAGAAATAGATTATTTAGGCTACCCGTTTTCAATTTCAGAAAACTTTCAAATGCGTAATACCCATAAAACGATTGCGCAATCTGTGGTAACGCTTTCAAATATATTAAACATTGCTAATAAATCGAACAAAGAAGTTGTGGTTTATATCTCTATGGGGTTTGGAAATCCTTATGGAGACCCATGGAATGTTGATATTGTAGGAGAGTGGACCGAAAAACTGTCAAAGATGGGTGTAAAGATTTTGTCTTTAAGTGACACTATCGGGAGTTCTAATGCAGAAAGCATTAGTTACCTGTTTTCAAACTTAATTCCTCAATACCCTAATATTGAATTTGGGGCTCATTTGCATACAACACCAAGTACCTGGTTTGAAAAAGTAGATGCAGCCTATAAAGCTGGTTGCAAACGTTTTGATGGTGCTATTCAGGGGTTTGGGGGTTGTCCCATGGCTAAAGATGAATTAACAGGTAACATGCCTACCGAAAAACTGTTGTCGTATTTTACTTCTAATAAAAACAACAGTTTAAACGCACTTAGTTTTGAAAGTGCTTATAATGAAGCTTCCAAGGTTTTTAATTTTTATCATTAATTTCTTGTTGTTGTAATTTATTGATTTTAAGTGTGTTGAAATATGTTTTTAAAGTTTATTTAAATTTAATCTAAATAAACTTTGCATAAATAATTATGAGTTTTATATTTGCAACTTCAAAACAACTATTATTTATAATAAGTCTAAATAAAAATTATTAATCTACTTAAAATGAGGAAAATAGTATTAAGCCTTTTTATAGCATCGGCATTATTACAATCATGTTCAAATGATGATAATGGAGGAAATGGACAAAACAATGTTGTCGCTCCAGCTACTTATGAATTTACAAGAAATGGAAGTTCCACTGTGAGTTTTGGCGGGCAAACAACAAGAATTCAAATGGCAGAAGAATTAGTGGCTGCTATTAAAGATAATTCGCAAACTGAGATGGCGCTAGACGCAATGTTTGCTCACGTTGAAAATGAGGATAATTTTAGCGATTCTAACCTAAATGCATCAAGTAAAAGTATTAGAAGTAAAACAGCAGCTTCGGCAGATTATTTTTCGGCTAATACAACAGACGCTAATGCCATTAAAGCAGATTTTGATAACTGGATAGCAGCGCAGGTTAGTGATGTATTCCCAAATTGGGGAACCACTGCTTCAGCAGGTAATGCAGGTAACTTACAGGAAGGTGGCGGTGGATCTACCCGTTATATCAATGCTAAAGGTTTGGAATATAATCAAGCTTTTGCTAAGTCTTTAATAGGGGCTTTAATGGTAGATCAAATGCTTAATAACTATCTAAGCCCTGCAGTTTTGGATGCAGGTTCAAATGTAGCAGATAATGATGCAAATAAAGTGGCAGATGGTAAATCATATACTACTATGGAACATAAATGGGATGAAGCATTTGGTTATTTGTACGGTAACGAAGCAGATCCTGAAGCTCCACAATTAGGCGCTGATAGCTTTTTAAACAAATACTTATCTAGAGTAGAAAACGATACAGATTTTGCAGGTATTGCTGCAGATGTTTATAATGCTTTTAAATTAGGACGTGCTGCCATTGTCGCTAAAAATTATAATGTTAGAGATGAACAAGCCGAAATAATTAGAGAAAAAATATCTCAAATCATCGGTGTTAGAGCTGTTTACTATTTGCAACAAGGAAAAACAAATTTAGGAACAGATAATGCTTCTGCATTCCATGATTTATCTGAGGGCTTTGGTTTTGTTTACAGCTTACAGTTTACAAGAAAACCAGATACAAATGCTCCTTACTTTACAAAAGTAGAGGTAGATGCTTTTATTGAAACATTAATGACAGGAAACGGTTTTTGGGATTTAACATCACAAGGTTTAGATACCATGTCAGATACCATATCAGCGAGGTTTAGCTTTACAACAGCCCAAGCTGGAAGTTAAAAAGAAAAGAATTAGTTATTATATTTTTAAAGTAGTTATTGTATTACATAATACAATAACTACTTTTAGTATTTTTGCAAAAATTATATTTTTATAAGTTATGTTCACAGTAAGAAAGATTTTTTTAGCGTTAGTAATAACTGCGTTTATTATAGGTTGCAGTTCTTCGTCTTCAGACGATGGGCCTTCTGGAAAAACAGATACTTTTAATAGGGGTGCATTATTGACGAATGTTGCAGATAATATTATTATCCCAGCTTTTCAAGATTTAAGTACGAAACTTTCTGCTTTAAAATCAGACAAAGAAACTTTTGTTACAACACCAGACCAAACAAATTTAGATGCGCTTAGAGTATCATGGTTAGCAGCTTATAAGACATGGCAGTATGTGGAGATGTTTAATATAGGTAAAGCAGAAGAAATTTTGTATTATTTTCAAATGAATGTGTATCCAGTTTCAACAACAGATGTTGAAGCAAACATAGCATCAGGTTCTTATGATTTATCACACATTAATAACAATGATGCTGTAGGTTTTCCTGCTGTAGATTATTTATTATATGGCATAGGTGCTGATGATACTGTTATTTTAGGAAAATATGCTGATGTTAAGTATAAAAATTACCTTTCTGATGTCATAGACCAAATGCTGTCATTAACAGAAATAGTATTAAATGATTGGACTAGTTCTTATAGGAGTACATTTATAAACGAAACTGGCAACACAAGCACCAGTGCCTTAAATAAGTTCATCAACGACTATGTGTTTTATTATGAAAAGGGGTTACGTGCTAATAAAATAGGAATCCCTGCAGGTAACTTTTCTGCAAACCCATTGCCTGAAAAAGTGGAAGGGGTATACAGTAAAACATTTTCAAAAGAATTAGCTTTAGAGGCCTTAAACGCTGTTCAAAATTTATTTAAAGGGAAAGCATATTCAAGTAGTGCTACAGGACAAAGTTTTAGCAGCTATTTAATAGATTTAGAAAGAATGGAGTTGGTAACTTTAATAAATTCTAGGTTTGATGGTGCCCGTCAAAAATTACAAGTGTTAAGCACAGATTTTAATTCACAAATAAATACAGATAATACAAAAATGACTGAAGCGTATGATGCCCTCCAGTTAGCTGTAGTATCCTTAAAAGTAGACATGCTCCAAGCATTTAATATCAATGTGGATTATGTAGATGCTGATGGCGATTAAAATGATAAGAATCTTAAAAAAGGTTGTCTTTATTTAGACAGCCTTTTTTTGTATGTAATGAATTTTAATATTAAAACATATTTAAGTAAAAATACCAACGCGGCACCTTTAGCAGTGTTTAGAATAGCTTTTGGTGCCATGATGTGCTTTAGTATTATTCGTTTTTGGTATCATGGTTGGATAGAAACTTTATACATACAGCCAAAATTTCATTTTTCTTATTATGGTTTTGAATGGATAAAACCGTTAGGAGGTTATACATACTTACTTTTTATTATATGTGGTGTATCAGCATTAATGGTAGCTATTGGTTTTAAATACAGGTTAGCAATTATTACCTTTTTTCTAAGTTTTACTTACATTGAGCTAATGGATAAAACCACATATTTAAATCATTATTACTTTATTAGTTTATTAAGCTTTTTAATGATTTTTTTACCAGCCAATGCGCATTTTTCGGTTGATAATATCTTAAGAAAAAAAACATATGAAAATGTTCCCAAATGGACTGTCGATAGCGTAAAACTTCTTTTAGGTATTGTTTATTTTTATGCAGGTTTGGCCAAAATAAATAGTGATTGGTTATTTAAGGCCATGCCATTAAAAATATGGTTGCCGTCTAAATACGATTTACCATTAATAGGAAATACTTTAATGCATCAAGACTGGTTTCATTTCGCGATGAGTTGGAGTGGCATGCTTTACGATTTAGCAATTCCATTTTTATTGTTATATAGAAAAACTCGGATTTTTGCTTTCGCTTTAGTACTCATATTTCACGTATTCACACGTATCTTATTTCCAATAGGAATGTTTCCGTTTATTATGATAGTATCAACACTAATTTTCTTTGATGCTCATTTACATATTAAGATTATAGGTTTTCTTAAGTATATTTTAAAAAACAGAGCTCTAAACTTTACATTGGCTATAAGATCAAATTATAACTATCAACTTAGAAAACCAGTTATTGGTTTGTTAAGTCTGTTTTTTATTATTCAGTTAATTTTTCCTTTTAGGTATGTATTATATCCAAATGAATTATTTTGGGCAGAAGAAGGTTTCCGTTTTTCATGGCGTGTCATGCTTATAGAAAAAATGGGAATTTCAACCTTTAAAATAGCAAATGCCGAAACTAACGACTTTTTTTATGTTGATAATAAAGATTTCTTAACCCCATTTCAAGAAAAACAAATGAGCTTTCAACCTGACTTCATATTAGAATACGCACATTACTTGGGAGATCATTTTACATCACAAGGCCATAAAAATGTTCAAGTTTTTGTAGAGAGTTATGTCGCATTAAATGGTAGGTTGAGTCAGCCCTTTATAGATAAAGATGTAGATTTGTACCGCGAAAAAGAATCGTTTAAACCAAAACATTGGATATTACCTTTTAAAGATGAGATTAAAGGACTGTAAACTTATTTTTGTACTTATTTTTAGTGTATCGCTTTATGCACAGCAAACCGTTAAGGGGATTGTTGTATTTTCAGAAAATAATAAACCTATTGGAGGTGTAAGTGTTTATGATAAAGATTCTGGCTTGTTAACTAGAACGAACGTAACTGGAGATTTTGAATTTCAAACGCCTAAAAAAGAAATGACCTTGATATTCTTTTCTTCTGAATATGAAATTAGAGAAGTTTCTGTAAACACTGAAAATACACAAAGTTTAAATATTATTTTAAAGGATTTAACAACAGAATTATCCGAAGTGATAATTAGTGCAAATAGACGTCGTGTTTTTGAGCTAAAACGACTCAATGACGTTGAAGAAACAGCCATTTATGCAGGTAAGAAAACAGAGGTTGTTTTAGTAGATCAATCTATGGCAAATTTAGCATCAAATAATTCAAGACAAATTTTTAGTCAGGTTGCAGGGCTAAATATTTATCAAAACGATGACGCAGGTTTACAATTAAATATTGGAGGCAGAGGCTTAGACCCCAACAGGACGGCAAACTTCAACACGAGGCAAAATGGTTATGACATTAGCGCAGATGTTTTAGGGTATCCCGAAAGTTATTATACACCAGCTTCAGAGGGTTTAGAAGAGATTCAAGTGATTCGTGGGGCAGCATCCTTGCAATATGGAACACAGTTTGGAGGTTTGGTGAATTTTAAAATGAAATCACCTAACCCTGGTAGGCCTTTAGAAATTATAACAAGAAACACCTTAGGGAGTTTTGGGTTATATACTAACTTTACGAGTGTAAGTGGTACTAAAAATAAATGGAGTTACTACACCTACTTTAATTATAAAAAAGGGGATGGTTTTAGACCTAATTCAGAATTTGAATCTAAAAACATCTTTGCACATCTAGGATATCAATTCAATGAAAAAACGTCGTTAACAGGAGAGGTTTCATACCTACGTTATTTGGCTCAACAAGGTGGTGGTTTAACAGATCAGATGTTTAATGAAAACCCATTACAAAGTAATAGATCACGAAATTGGTTTGAGGTAGATTGGTTGCTTTATAATTTAAAATTCGCTCATGAATTTTCAGAAAAAACAAATTTCACATTTAACTTTTTTGGTCTAAATGCGTCGCGTGATGCCTTAGGTTTTAGAACAAATAGGGTTAGTCAAGTGGATCCAAATACCGAACGAGATTTAATTAAAGGTGATTTCAATAATTTTGGTTTTGAGACGAGATTATTAAGTAAATACAAATTATTAAATAAAGATGCTACATTCTTGATTGGGGCAAAATACTATCAAGCAGATAATTACCAAAAACAAGGTCCAGGTAGTGATGGAGTTGGGCCGGATTTCGATTTTGCTACACGCGATTTTCCTAATTACCCTAACCAATCAGAATTTGATTTACCTAATTTAAATGTAGCTGTATTTGGAGAAAATATATTTTATGTGTCAGATAAATTTTCAGTCACTCCAGGGTTCAGATTTGAATACATTAAAACTGAAAGTGATGGGTTTTTTAAACGTATTAATACAGATGGTGCAGGGAATGTTATTTTTGAAGAAACGGTAGAAGACGATAATAATTTTGAGCGTTCATTTGTTTTACTCGGTTTAGGTTTGAGCTATAAAGCGAATTCTAATTTTGAATTTTACGGAAATATTTCTCAAAACTATCGATCTGTAACTTTTTCGGATATCAATATTACAAACCCAGCATTTTCTATAAATCCTGATATTACAGATGAAGAAGGTTTCACTGCAGATTTAGGGATTCGAGGTAACTATAAAAAATTGATATCTTATGATTTAGGTGTTTTTGGACTGTTTTATAATGGTAGAATTGGTTTTGTTCAAAAAGGATTGCCTGATGGTAGAGTTATTAGTGAACGTGGGAATGTTGGAGATGCTGTCATGTATGGGGTAGAATCGCTATTTGATTTTAATTTGAAGAAACTTCTCGGTTTAAACAATGATTTTAAACTGAATTATTTTATTAATACATCTATTATAAATTCTGAATATACGGCTTCTGAACAGTCTGGTATTAAAGGAAACCAAGTCGAGTTTATTCCAGATTTAAATTTAAAAACAGGTATACAGGGCGGTTATAAAAATGTATTAGCCAGTATTCAATACACATACTTAGGAAAACAATTTACCGATGCAACAAATTCTACAACAGCTAGTTTAAGTGGTGTAGTTGGTGAAATTCCAGAATATGATATTTTAGATTTATCATTGTCTTATAGTTACAAACAATTCAAGTTAGAAACAGGAATAAATAATGTTTTAGATAATAGTTATTTTACTAGACGAGCTACTGGATATCCTGGGCCAGGAATTATTCCATCTGCACCAAGGAATTTTTATGCTACCTTGCAACTCAAATTTTAAGTATAGAAGACATGAGAATAATAAAAAAAATATTGATTGTATTACTAATAGCTCTGATTTTAATACAGTTTTTTAGACCAGAAAAAAATGATGCAGCGTATAGAGAAGTAGTAGATTTTGAAACAGAAACTAAGGTTAGTAAAGAAGTTGCAGCGATATTAAAAGCCCAATGCTATGATTGCCATAGTAATAAATCAGAATATCCATGGTATGCAGAAGTAGCTCCCGTATCTTTTTGGATAAATCATCATATAGAAGAAGGTAATGAACATTTTAATGTTTCAAAATGGGATACTTATAATGATAAAAAAAAGGATCATAAATTAGATGAACTTATAGAAGAAATTGAAGAGGGGAAGATGCCGTTGCATTCTTATACTTGGATGCATGATGCTATGACCCAAAAAGAAAAAGAAGTATTAATAGCTTGGGCTAAAAAAGCAAGAGAAAATTATAATTTGGAATAAATAGAGGTTGATAGTCTGAGCATATTTGTTTGAAGTATAACATCAATATAATTTCTCGTATTTTTATACACTTATGCGATGGATTATATACCTCTTCATACTTATTTTTTATAACACCTTATCTGCAAAAGAGTGGAAAAGTCTCAGAGTTTATAAAAAGGAAACCCAACGAGAGTCATTATCACCTTCCGATTGGTTAAAATGCGATAGAACCAGAAATACTTTGGTTTGGAGAGAAGCTAATGTGTTTAACCTTAAAAACAATTTGCCTCAAGAATACAAAAGCATTGTACAGCGACGCGATTTTTATAAATGGTTTATAAATGAATTAAATAGGAAAAATCATGAAGTTGTTTGGGTAAAAATGGCCCATTTCATTTCAAAAAAAATGCATCTAACTGAAGTATTTCCCTATTCAATATTTTCGAAAAAGGCTATAAAAGCTTATGCAAGGCAGGGGAGCGAAACTGTTTTTAATAATGTGTTTGTAGAATTACAAAAACTTTATAATTCTCAAGCGATATTGAAAACAGAGAAAGCTTTAGAATGGGATAAAAAAATACTAAAAAGGGAACAGTATGAATGGATAGAAGCTATTTATAAAGCTATGGATTCCAGTAGCTTAAAAACCTTAGGGCGTATAGCTAAAGGCCAATTCCTATATGGTATATTTGTGCCCAAAGCTATTAGATTTAGAGGAGACCTTTCAAAAGCAGAAATGCGCTATAATTATGCTATTGAAGTACTTAAGCCATATTGCAAAAACAGATACAAATAATACATATTATCTTAGAATTTAGTTGTATATTTGCATGCAATTATAACGTAATTGCATCATGACTGCACATCAAAATAAAATTGTCGGAGAAGGATTGACCTACGATGACGTCCTTTTAGTTCCAGCATTTTCTGAAGTTCTTCCACGCGAAGTAAATATTCAAACAAAACTTACACGTAACATTACCATTAACGTACCTATTATTTCGGCAGCGATGGATACAGTTACCGAAAGTAAAATGGCTATAGCCATGGCACAAGAAGGCGGTATTGGTGTTTTACACAAGAACATGACTATTGAGGCGCAAGCTTTGAAGGTTAGAAAAGTAAAACGTGCTGAAAGTGGTATGATTTTAGACCCAGTAACCTTGCCACTTACAGCCAATGTTAAAGATGCTAAGCAAAATATGGCAGAACATAGTATTGGTGGTATTCCTATTGTTGATGATGAAGGGACTTTAAAAGGTATCGTGACCAATCGTGATTTACGTTTCGAGCATGACAGTTCAAGACCTATTGTAGAAGTCATGACAGGTGAGAACTTAGTAACTGCTGCAGTTGGTACGTCTTTAAAAGATGCAGAAAAAATTCTTCAAAATCATAAAATTGAAAAACTCCTTATTGTTGATGATAATTATAAATTATCTGGTTTAATTACCTTTAGGGATATCACAAAACTAAGTCAAAAACCAATTGCCAATAAAGATCAATACGGTCGTTTACGTGTTGCCGCGGCTATAGGGGTTACTGGCGATGCTGTTGACAGAGCTGAAGCTTTAGTAAATGCAGGTGTTGATGCGGTCGTTATCGATACGGCACATGGCCATACCAAAGGGGTGGTAGGCGTATTAAAAGAAATTAAGTCTAAATTTCCAGATTTAGAAGTTATAGTAGGTAATATTGCAACAGGTACTGCTGCAAAATACTTAGTTGAAGCAGGGGCAGATGCCGTAAAAGTTGGTATTGGACCAGGATCTATTTGTACAACGCGTGTTGTCGCGGGAGTAGGATTTCCACAGTTTTCAGCAGTTTTAGAAGTTGCCGCAGCTTTAAAAGGAACTGGAGTGCCCGTAATTGCAGACGGTGGGATTCGTTATACAGGCGATATTCCGAAGGCCATTGCAGCTGGAGCAGATACGGTGATGTTAGGATCACTATTGGCAGGAACTAAAGAGTCTCCTGGAGAAACTATTATTTACGAAGGCAGAAAGTTTAAATCATACCGTGGCATGGGATCTGTAGAAGCGATGAAACAAGGTAGTAAAGATCGCTATTTTCAGGATGTTGAAGACGATATTAAAAAATTGGTACCAGAAGGTATTGTAGGTCGTGTGCCTTATAAAGGCGATTTATATGAAAGCATTCATCAGTTTATAGGTGGTTTGCGAGCTGGTATGGGGTATTGCGGTGCTAAAGATATCGAGACACTAAAAGAAACAGGGCAGTTTGTGAAAATTACAGCAAGTGGTATTAATGAAAGTCACCCGCATGATGTAACAATTACTAAAGAATCCCCTAATTATTCGAGATAGTTTTTGTTTTACTATTTAGTGCTATTAATCCCAATATAGGACCTATAGCAAGTATTGTATAAATACTATGTGAATCTGTATAACTTCTTATACTATTTATAATTTGAATACTGATTATGGTTATTGCAAATCCAACGCAATTGACTATAGTTAGTGCCGTTCCTTTTATTTCAGGAGGTGCATTTTGTGCAACTAATGTAGAAAAAAGAGGGGAGTCGGCAATAACGACCATGCCCCAAAAACTCAGGAAAATGATAAATAAACTTTCAGATTCATTTATAAAAATAAAAGGGGACATAAGACAGCAACCACATGATAATAGTAATGCCATAAAAGCCGTTTTTTTAATGCCGATTTTTTGAGAAAGATACCCTCCTAATATACAAGCCAGTCCGCCAATACCAATAATTAGAAAAGATAAAACAGGAATATTAAAGGAAACTGCAGGATGTAAATCGCTATAAACTTTCAGCATAACAGGTGTAAACGCCCAAAAGGCATAGAGTTCCCACATGTGCCCCCAATATCCAAAGGCAGAAGAGCGAAATTTATGATTTTTGAATACATTAAAAAAAGCAAAAAGATTTAGTTTTTGACTGGGTTTTCTATATGGCCCATTAGGAACCATGATTAGCATGAGTAAGCCTCCGATTACCGAAAGACATGTAGTTATAAGTATGACAGATTTCCAGGAAAACATATTGGTAGCCCCTTTAAGTAAATGGGGCAAAGCGGTACCTAGCACCAGTGCACCTACTAGAAAACCGAGTGATTTTCCAAGACCTTCCTTGTAATAATCGGCAGCTATTTTCATACCTACGGGGTAAATACCAGCAAGAAAAAAACCAGTAAAAAAACGAAGCAGAAGTAAACTCATTAAATGATGACCGTTCCATAAAACTCCAATGTTAAATAGGGCAGAAAGCAGGGCGCTTACAAAAAACACTTTTGAAGGTGAATAGCGATCAGCTATGGTAAAAATAGCAAAAGCTAATGTCCCAGAAATAAAACCAAATTGAACAGATGATGTTAAATGGCCTAAGGCACCATCTTTTAAGTGAAAATTTACTATAAGATCGTTAATAACCCCATTGCTGGCAAACCAAAGTGATGTACACAAGAATTGAGAGATAACAATAACTATAAGTATAGTGCTTTGGTGTTTCAAATTATTTCAAGCTTTCGAAAATTTGTTTGTAATTAGCATTGTCTGGTGCTAGTTGAATAAGTTCAGAACAGGTCTTGTAAGCATCTTTACGCTGTTTTAAATTCATTTCTCCAATCAATTTTACATATAATAGGTTTTCGTTTTTAGGAAAAATGGCTAATGCTTTATTAATAATTTCTATAGATTTTTGGTTTAAATTTTCTGCTTGGAGTTTTAAGGCATAATTATAGAATGCTCGAATGTTTACAGGTTGTTTTTCACAGGCCTCAGCAAGATATTTTAAAGCATTTTTGGTATCTCCAATTTCGTTAAACAATAAGCCTAACATATAGTAAGAGTTGCTATAATCTGGTTCTATCTCAATAACCTTAAGGTAGAGATCTTTTGCTTCCTGTATGTTGCCTTGTTTATAAAGCAATAATGCCAAATTCATTCTGGATACATTATAGCGATTATCGATTTCTAAAGATCTTTTATAGGCTTCAATAGCCAAATCGGTACGACCTTTCATTTCATTATAAACAGCAATTTGATGTTGACCCGAAGCAAAATCGGCACTCATATCCAACGACTCTAAAAATTCTTTTTCAGCTTTATCAAAATTACTATTACCGCTCATATGGGCTCCCATGCTATTAAAGTATTTTACAGCAGCAATTCTTACTAACCGAATAGAATCTTTAAGTAAAGGTTCAATATCTGCATGGTAATTTTGATTCCGAATCTTTTCAAAAGAACGCACTGCTTCATGTCGCACAAGAATGGAAGAATCTTTTAAAAACTTTCTAATATCATTAAGCTCATTATATGATAATGGATTGTTTGAGTATTGGTATAGAGCTGTCGCTCTTGCTATTTCTGGAAATTTATTTTGAGATAATAATGTGTATAATGCTTGATGGTTACCGTTATACCCTTCTAAGAGGTAATTAGAAAAATGGTCTGGGCGTTTGGTACCATATTTAGAATCGATAAATTTACTGGCCCACTCGGCAGATTTGTTTTTATGGCACTCGTTACAGGCGTTAGGAGTTCCATACTTTACGGTTTGATCTGGTCGAGGTACCCTGAAACTATGATCTCGTCTATAGTCATTTCCCATGTATATTTTACCTGTCATATGACAATTTATACATTGAGCCCCTGCTGTATTTGCTTTATGATAATGGTGAGATTCACTATTATATTTAGGCTCATGACAGCTTAAACAAAGGTCGTTTCCTGTTTTTTTAAGTTTTAATGAGTGGACATCATGACAATCAACACAAGTAACATCGTTTTGATACATTTTACTTTGCATAAAAGAGCCATAAACATAATCCTCATCCTTTATTTGACCATCTAGCTCGTAAATAGGGTCAATGAGCAAGCTAGGACTGTAATGATCTAAAAAATGCCCTTTGTAATCAAATTTCTTGGTAATCTGAGACCTTCTCGAATGGCACCTGGCGCATTTTTCAATAAGACTTTTTGAAGCTAGAGATTTCCCCATATATAATTTTTGAGGCATAGCATCTTTATTAGAACTCTTGTAAAATGCTACATGATTACTGGCTGGCCCATGGCAGGCTTCACAGCTTACATTGATTTCGTTAAAAGTCGTGTTGAAAGTCTTTGTTTGAGAGTCGAAATTTTTATCAAGGTTTGTAGAATGGCAGTCTGCACAAGCAGTATTCCACCTCATGGCGCCCCCAGTCCAGTTTATCCATTCATCATGGGCTAATTCTAAATTAGGTTGTAAATGAAACCATTTGTTCTTTTCGGTATCCCAAGCGGTTATTAAACATTGGTAAGCACCATCTGGGAATTTAACAATGTATTGCTGTAAAGGGGTAACTCCAAAAGTATACACTATTTTGTAATCGTGGTAGTCACCATTCTTATCCGTAGTATTTACATAAAAATTGTTTCCTCGTTTAAAAAAAGTGCTTTTAACACCTTTGTGTATAAAGGTTTTATTGTTGAAATCACCTAAAATAGTTGTAGAGTCGGCAATTTTCATAGCCTGTTGGTGATGCGAGTGATTCCAGCTATCGTATTCCGATTTATGACATTCTATACAAGCCTCTTTACCTACAAATTTAGCATGTTCGGTTTTAAGGTGAATATTGCTTTTGGGTTGGTATTCCTGCTTCTTTTTGCAGGCACAAACCAGAAGGCAAATTATAAAGAGATAATTAATTCTTTTTTGAAAACGGCTAATTTTTTGACAATTTATAGTTTTAAAAACGCTCATCATATATTTTTTAGTTGTCATAAACTTGTCCGCGATGTGGTTTTAAAGCATCTCTTACAGGTTTCATTTTATCTTCATCAACAACTAAAAAGGCAATAGCATGTGCCTCGTTTAAGTTTTCAATACCAGTAATGGAAATATTCAGGTTTTCTATCTGGATGTACTCTTTTAAGTGAATTTCATGATGCTCAGCTATTTTTGAGGCATCGGGTCCATGAAAATCCCAAATAAGTTTTAATTTACGCATGAAAAAGGAGTCGTTAATTGAGATTCAAATATAATCTAAAAAGCGTAATAATAGCCTTTTTTAATCGTTAGTAAAACAACTTGTAATATAGGTTTATATTACTATTTTTGTAAATTATTGAATAATTTTTTCACTCCCATGCAATTAAGATATTTATTTAATTTAATATTAATCACCTTAATATTAAACGTTCAAGCACAATCTGCTCAAAAAGATGTTCTTTTTTTTGTTGATGATGAACCTGTTTATACATCAGAGTTTTTAAGAGTTTATAATAAAAATTTGGATTTGGTTCAGGACGAATCTCAAAAAGATGTTAATGAGTATCTAACACTTTTTACCAATTATAAATTAAAGCTTAAAGAGGCCAGAGCTTTAGGACTTCATGATAAACCATCGTATAAAAGAGAATTGTCTAGTTATAAAAAGCAATTAACAAAAAGTTTTATGACCGATGCGAAGGTCACAGATGCTATGGTAGCAGAAGCTTACGAACGTATTTCTTATGATATAAAAGCGAACCATATTTTAGTAAGGGTTTCAGAAAATGCAAGTCCAGAAGATACATTGGTTGCCTATAATAAAATTTTAAAGCTTCGAGATAGAACAGTAAAAGAAGACTTTGAAACTGTTAGAAAAGAAGTGCACAATGGAAAAACTGTCTTTGGAGAAGAACTGGGATACTTTTCTGGTTTTAGAATGGTCTATAAATTTGAGACGGCTGCTTTTAACACGAATGTAGGAGAGATTTCAAAACCTTTTAGAACGCGTTTTGGATATCATATCGTTCATGTTCTGGATAAACGTAAATCCAGAGGAGAATGTACCGTAGCACATATTATGCTGGTTGAAAAAAAAGGAGATTCTTTAGCTGAAAAGCCAGAAGTTAGAATACAAGAGATTTATCAAAAAATCAATCAAGGAGAAGCTTTTGATGTTTTGGCCAAACAATTTTCTGATGATAGAAATTCTGCTCCCAAAGGAGGGGAACTAAAGCCTTTTTCCAGCGGACAATTGGGAGCACCAGAATTCGAAAATGTCGCTTTTGGTTTAAATGAAGTGAATGACGTTTCCGAACCTTTTAAAACTAATTACGGCTGGCATATCGTTAAGTTAATTGCAAAAAAGCCCATTCCAACATTTGAAGCAATTAGGCCAGAATTAGAAGAAAAAGTAAAACGCGATGACCGTTCTAAATTAATAGACGCAGCGTTATATACATCATTAAAAACAAAATATAAAATTGCAAAAGAACAGCCAGCATTAGCATATTTTGAGTCTATACTTAATGATAACTATTTTAAAAGAACATGGCAGTTACCAGAAGATTTTAGTGGCGATAAGCCACTGGTTAAAATTGGTAACAAACAGTTTCTGTATAAAGATTTTGGGGACTATTTAACAAAAGCACAACGACGAGGAGAGCAAAAAGCATCATTTAATTTTATTGTTTCAAAGAAATATAAAGATTTTTTGAATAGTAATTTAGTTAAATATCAAGAAGACAATTTGGAAACTGAAAACGAAGAATTCGCCCATATTGTTAATGAGTATAGAGACGGTCTGTTATTATTTGATTTAATGGAGACAACGATTTGGAATACTGCTAAAACAGACTCTGTTGGTATTCAAGATTTTTATAACACACATAAAAATAAGTACGTATTACCAGAACGTATTGATGCTGTTATAGCCACTTCTGCAAAGCAAAAAACTTTGAAAAAGGTTATCAAATTGTTGGATAAAGACATGGCATTAGACCAAATAAAAAACCTTGTAAACAGTAAGGATAAGATTGAAGTGATGTTTACATCGGGTATCATGGACGCCGAACATCAAGCAGTTCCTAAGAACTTTCAATTTAAAAAAGGAATTTCAAAGATATATAAGCACAATGGTGCCTTTGTAGTTGTTCAAGTAAAAGAAGTACTAGAAAAAACACAACAAACTTTTGAAGAAGCTAAGGGTATAGTTATAAGTGATTATCAAGCTTTCAAAGAGGAAAATTGGCTAAAAGATTTAAGCCAAAAGTATAAGATAAAGATTAATCAAGAAGTTTTAAATAATATAAAAACTCAAATTAAAAAGTAGGCAGCTAAGTGGGGGATAAGATCATTATATTTTTTTTATTATTAACAGTGTTGTCATGTGATTTTTTCAAAAAAACAGATGAACAAGTTCCTATCGCCAGAGTCAATGAAACCTATTTGTACTATGATGATATTAAGGACTTAGTTTCTGAAGATACATCAAAAGAAGACAGTACCTTGGTTGTTCAGAATTTTATTAACCGTTGGGCGACGCAACAGTTACTTGTAGATGGAGCAGTATTTAATTTAAGTGAAGAAAAGCAGGAAACATTTAATAAATTGGTGGTTCAGTATAAAAATGATTTATATACCAAGGCGTATATAGAAGCTTTAGTAAAAAAAAACATAGATACTGTAGTTAATAAAGCAGAAGCACAAGATTATTATAACAGCAATAAAGAGGTCTTTAAATTAAATGAAGAACTTTTAAAATTTCGTTATATTCATGTAGACGAAAATATTATTGACTTTGAAAATATTAAAGAAAAATTTAAGCGTTATAATGATGATGATAAAAGGGAATTGGATTCCATATCCATACAGTTCAAATCATACTCATTAAATGATTCCATTTGGGTAAAATTGAATCAAATAATTGAAAAAATCCCAGCGGTTACCCCCGAAAATAAAAATGAATTGTTAAAAAAATCTAATTTTATACAACTCAAAGATTCATTAGGAGTATATTTGATGCAAATTAATGATGTTTTATTGAGAAATGATAATGCTCCCCTTGAGTATGTTAAACCTACCATAGATCAAATAGTTATTAATAACAGAAAGCTAGAGCTTATTAGAGAATTAGAAAAAGACATTACAAAAGATGCCATTAAAAATAAACAATTTGAAATTTACGATTAATTTGAAACATATATCAGTTTTATGCATAGCCTTACTAGTAGTAAATGTTATGTCTGCACAGGATATTACAGAAGAAGGAGAAAAAAAAGAAATCGTTAAGAAAGTAGATTCTGTGGTGCTTCAAAAAGCTAATATGCCTTTGCACGAAATAATTGAAGAAAAGGAAAAAAAAGAAGCCGTTGGGAAAATAGATTCTGTTATACCCCAAAAAGCTAAAAAAGTCGATGGTGTTGCTGCTGTTGTAGGTGATTATATTATTTTAGATTCTGATGTGCCTAGAGAAAAAGAGCAGATCATAGCAGCAGGTGGCTCGGTAGAAGGTGTTACAGATTGTCAATTATTAGGGAAATTACTAGAAAATAAATTATATGCACACCATGCCATCCAAGATAGTATTCAAGTATCTGATGCAGAGGTTCGGCAAGAAGTAGAATATACCATTCAACAATTCTTACAACAAAAGCCTGATATAGACGAACTGGTTAAGTTTTATAAGCAAGAAGACGAACAAGGTTTGAGAGATTATATCTTTGAAATAATTAAAAGCAACAAACTTTCCAATAAAATGCAGGCTAAAATTGTTGAAGAGATTGAAGTAACACCAGAAGAAGTGCGTACATTTTTTGATAAAATACCAGAAGATGAACTTCCTTTTTTTGGTACCGAGCTTAAAGTAGCCCAAATTGTTGCCAAACCAAAGGTTTCTGAAGAAGAAAAACAGAAAGTTATAGATCGCCTCAAGCAATTCAAGGCCGATGTGGTTGAAAATGGTGCTAGTTTTCGTTCTAAGGTAGTACTTTATGGAGAAGACCCAGGAATGAAACAGTCGGGCTATATTTATACATTGAACAGAAAGAAGCCCAAGATGGTAAAGGAATTTAGGCAAGTGGCTTTCTCGCTTCAGGAAGGTGAGGTGTCTGACCCTTTCGAGACCGAGTATGGCTATCATATTATATATTGTGAAAAAATTAGAGGTCAGGAATATGATGTAAGTCATATCCTATTATTCCCAAAAGTGTCAAGCGAAGCTATAAATGAAGCTAAAGAGCGTTTGGAAAAAATAAGAAAACGTATTGTCGATGGGGATATTTCGTTTGCAGATGCAGCCAAAGCATCAAGTGATGAAAAAGAAACCAGAGGAGACGGTGGTCAACTTATTAATCCAAGAACTCAGGATTATAATTTTGATTTAACAAAAATGGGACCTGAGCAATATGCCCAAATTCAAAATTTAAAAGATAATGAAGTCAGTCAAATTTTAACAGAACAAGACCGTAAAGGAAATGTTTCGTTTAAGATTATGAGAGTGACAGACAGAATTGATGAACATAAAGCAAGCTATGCGAGAGATTATTTAAAAATTAAAGAATTAGCACTTAAAGAGAAACAAATTAAAGCCATTGAAAAATGGCAAGAAGAAAAAATATTAGACACCTATATAAAAATAAGTGGAAAATTTAGAGATTGTGAGTTTTCTGGTAATTGGTTAAAAAAGTAAATATATGTCTGATGTAGCTGCTATCGAGCAATTTGTAAAACAATACAAGGATTTAAAAACAGAAATAGCCAAGGTTATTATAGGTCAAGATACCGTAGTAAACCAGATTTTAATCTCAATTTTTTCAGGAGGACATTCTTTACTTATAGGCGTTCCAGGTTTAGCAAAAACCCTAATGGTTAATACCATTGCACAAGCATTGGGGCTGGATTTTAAACGTATTCAATTCACGCCCGATTTAATGCCAAGTGATATATTAGGGAGTGAGATTTTAGATGAAGACCGTCATTTTAAATTTATAAAAGGCCCCATCTTTTCAAATATTATTTTAGCCGACGAGATTAATAGAACACCACCAAAAACGCAAGCGGCTCTTTTGGAAGCTATGCAAGAAAGAGCAGTAACAGTTGCTGGACACCATTATAAACTAAGTTTACCATATTTTGTTTTGGCAACACAAAACCCTATTGAGCAAGAAGGAACGTATCCATTACCCGAAGCGCAATTAGACCGTTTTATGTTTGCGATTAATTTAGATTATCCTTCTTTTAAAGAAGAAGTAGAAGTGGTGAAGGCAACGACTTCCGATGACCAAATAAAAGTGAATTCTTTGTTCTCAGCACAACAAATAATAGATTTTCAACACCTTATCCGTCGTATTCCTGTAGCAGATAATGTTATAGAATATGCGGTTGCTATGGTAAGCAAAACAAGACCTAACGGCAATGAAGCTACAGATTTGGTAAAAACATATATCGATTGGGGCGCAGGACCCAGAGCCTCCCAAAACCTCATTTTGGCTGCGAAAACCCATGCAGCTATTAACGGTAAATTTTCACCTGATATCGAAAATGTTCAAGCCGTAGCCAATAGTATCTTAAGACATAGAATCATTAAAAATTATAAGGCAGAAGCTGAAGGTATTTCAGAAGAAGACATTATCAAGAGTTTGTTTTAAGTGATATTAAAACAATTTATACTTCCTTTGGTAATTTTTCTAGTAGGGTTAGCGATAACCTATATAGGTGCTTTGCTGAAAATTATACACTTTGAAATTGGTTTTTTAACAGGGAATTTACTTATTGTACTAGCAACTTTTATTAAAATTTTAGCTATTGTAATTACAATAATTAAATTGATTATCATATATAATAGAAAGTAATTTGTTAAATCATTAATTTATTATAGTTTTTCTGTTAAAAATAGTAGCCATTTTATTTTTTAATACCACTATAGCAATTTCATATAATTCATTGGCGGATTCTCATTATTATTTTTAAATCTTTGCATTAAATTCGTATTTTGCGTCGCTTTTGAAATGAAATTTAATATCACTTTTTATGGCATTGTAACAGTGATATAATGAAAAGGAAAGATGTACTTTTGAAATAAGTTTAAGTGCTGTTCCTCTCAACGGATTATTGTCATGCCAATTTAACATTGAAATAACGTCTTTTATGAACTATACCGATTACATCAAGGAAATCGAAGAAAGAAAAGCTCAGGGATTACACCCTAAGCCAATTGATGGTGCTGAATTATTAAGCGAAATTATTTCGCAAATAAAAGATTCAGATAATGCACATCGCGAAGATTCTCTTAAATTCTTTATTTATAATACACTACCAGGTACCACAAGTGCTGCAGGTGTAAAAGCTAAATTTTTAAAAGAAATTATTCTTGGTGAAGCTATAGTTGAAGAAATTTCTTCTGATTTTGCTTTTGAGCAGTTATCACACATGAAAGGAGGCCCTTCTGTAGAAGTGTTATTAGATTTAGCTTTAGGAAATGATGGGGCAATAGCCCAAGAAGCTGCTAAAGTTTTAAAAACTCAGGTATTCCTTTACGAAGCAGATACAGATCGTCTAGAAGGTGCCATGAAAGCAGGAAGTGCTATTGCTAAGGAAATTATAGAGAGTTATGCACAAGCCGAATTCTTTACGAAACTACCAGAGGTAGATGAAGAAATTGAAATAGTAACTTATATTGCTGGTGTAGGTGATATATCTACAGATTTATTATCTCCAGGAGCAGATGCGCACTCACGTTCAGATAGAGAGTTGCACGGACAATGTATTTTTGAGCATAACAAAGACATGCAAAAAGAAGTGTTAGCTTTAAAAGAGCAGCATCCTGATAAGCGTGTGATGTTAATTGCAGAGAAAGGAACTATGGGAGTAGGATCTTCAAGAATGTCTGGTGTAAATAACGTAGCGTTATGGACAGGTGTTTCTTCAAGCCCTTACGTACCATTTATCAACATAGCTCCAGTAATTGCTGGTACAAATGGTATAGCACCTATCTTCTTAACAACTGTTGGTGTAACAGGCGGTATTGGTATAGACCTTAAAAACTGGGTAACTAAAAAAGATGCAGACGGTAAAACGGTTTATGATGCAGATGGAGAACCAGTACTAGAGCAAGTATACTCAGTAGAAACTGGTACTGTTCTTACCATTAATACAAAAGAAAAGAAACTATATAACGGAGACCAAGAATTAAAAGATATCTCTACAGCGTTAACACCTCCAAAAATGGAGTTTATTAAAGCTGGAGGTTCTTACGCAGTGGTTTTCGGTAAAAAATTACAAACCTTTGCTTGTAAAGCTTTAGGTATCGAGGTACCTCAAGTGTATGCGCCTTCTAAAGAAGTTTCTATTGAAGGTCAAGGTTTAACAGCAGTTGAAAAGATATTCAATAAAAATGCTGTTGGTACTACGCCAGGTAAAACATTACACACAGGATCTAACGTACGTGTAGAGGTAAATATTGTAGGGTCTCAAGATACTACAGGTTTAATGACTTCTCAGGAGTTAGAAATGATGGCAGCTACGGTAGTGTCACCTATCGTTGATGCAAGTTACCAATCTGGTTGTCATACGGCATCTGTTTGGGATGATAAGTCTAAAGCTAACATTCCTAGATTAATGCAGTTTATGAATGACTTCGGATTAATTACTGGTCGTGATCCTAAAGGAAAGTACTTCCCAATGACAGACGTCATCCACAAGGTATTAAATGATATTACAGTTGATGACTGGGATATTATTATAGGTGGAGATTCACATACACGTATGTCTAAAGGAGTCGCTTTTGGTGCAGATTCAGGAACCGTAGCATTAGCTTTAGCAACTGGTGAAGCTACCATGCCAATTCCAGAGTCAGTAAAAGTGACCTTTAAAGGAGACATGAGACCTTATATGGACTTCCGTGATGTAGTGCATGCTACACAACAACAAATGTTAAAGCAATTTGGTGGTGAAAACGTATTCCAAGGACGTATCATTGAGGTGCATATTGGAACTTTAACATCAGACCAAGCTTTTACATTTACAGACTGGACGGCTGAAATGAAAGCAAAAGCATCTATCTGTATTTCAGAAGATGATACCTTAATAGAATCTTTAGAAATTGCCAGAGATCGTATCCAAATCATGATTGATAAGGGTATGGATAATGAAAAGCAAGTGCTTCAAGGTTTAGTTGATAAAGCTAACAGAAGAATTACAGAGGTTAAAACTGGTATTAAGCCAGCATTAAAACCAGATGCAAATGCTAAATATTATGCTGAGGTGGTGATCGATTTAGATGAAATTGCGGAGCCAATGATTGCAGATCCAGATGTAAACAATGATGATCCATCTAAGCGTTATACACATGATACTATCAGACCGTTATCATACTACGGAGGTACTAAAAAAGTAGATTTAGGATTCGTAGGGTCTTGTATGGTTCATAAAGGAGATATGAAGATATTAGCGCAAATGCTTAAGAATATTGAAGCACAACAAGGAAAAGTAGTATTTAAAGCACCATTAGTAGTAGCGCCGCCAACATACAACATTGTAGATGAGTTAAAAGAAGAAGGTGATTGGGAAGTATTAGAAAAGTACTCAGGCTTTGTATTTGATGATAGTGCGCCTAAAGGATTGGCACGCACTAAATATGAAAACATGCTGTACTTAGAGCGTCCTGGTTGTAATCTTTGTATGGGTAACCAGGAAAAAGCAGAACCAGGAGATACTGTAATGGCTACTTCTACGCGTTTATTCCAAGGAAGGGTTGTAAAAGATTCAGGTGAGAAAAAAGGAGAATCTTTGTTATCATCTACGCCAGTAGTAGTGTTATCAACTATTTTAGGAAGAACACCAACTATGGAAGAATATGAATCAGCTGTTGAAGGTATTGTACTAACTAAGTTTAAGCCTTCTCAGAAAGAACTAGTGATCTAATTACAGATTCAAAAATATAAATGGAAAGCCTGAGTTTTTAACTTGGGCTTTTTTTGTGTGTCATAACAAGGCGTTGTATTGAGCTTTTCGAAATGAGATACAATGTAGCAATCTTTTTACAATAAACAGATTATATCGTCGTGAAAAAAACTCATAATGACAATATGTTTATTAAGTCTGATTAGGTTTTGCAAAAGAGTTTTGGTTTTTTTGAGAGTTTCGTTTAACGGATACATTGTTAACATTAGTTATTTCCATTTGCTCTCTAAACATATTGATTTCTTTTGAGTTACTATTTTTCAATTTATATGAATAAAATCGTTTGTGGTCAATAGACATTGATATTTCAAATGGTATTTTAATTGTACTATGCTTTAACTCTTCTTCAATTAAATGTTTGGGTACAACACTAAAACCTTGACTGTGTTTTATTGACTCTATGATATCTACATAAGATGGTAATACATATCTTGGTATAATTTTAGGTGTTGTATTGAATCTTGTTTCCCAAAACTTTTTTATATCATCTTGCTCATTATCAAAGGTGAACCAAGTTTGTTTTTGTAGCCATTTGATAAGTTGTTTTTCATCTTTTTTTAAATCTTCTGGGATTTCAATATCATTTGAGCAAATTATTATCAATTCCTCATTTTTAAAAAAAGTAAATTCATGGTCGTATTTGGAGTGCTTTTTTATTCCTACTAGCAGTTGAATCTTATCATTTTCAAGAGCTTCAACTAGTTCTTTTTCGTTACCAAAACATGTAACGATATACATGTCAAAAGAATATATTACATATTTCAGTTCTTTCCGGAAAATATCTGTGGTACAACCAATTGTTATTGCGTGGCGTTGTTTTTTTACTCTTTGGTTTGAATAATATTCTACTTTCTCTAATTCTTGCAATGGGCTCTTTATTTGAGAATAGTAAAATCTACCATATTCAGTGGGAGTTAATTTGCGTGTGGTTCTTTCAAATAATTTTTTCCCAATATGATTTTCCAGTGCGGCTAAATGTTTACTAACTCCAGGTTGAGTCATATTTAACTTTTTAGAAGCTTCTGTTATGTTTTTACATTCATATATAGAACTGAAAGTTCTCAACCACTCTAAATTAATCATAACATTAGTTATTAATTAGCTAACTAAAATAATTAAAATTGTTAATTAAGTATATCTACTTTTGAAAAAAAGAAATCATGACAAAAACATTAGTAATTAATTACACACCGAGAAACGGATCATATACAAAAATCTTATTTGATGAATTTGTTAAATTGGCTAAAGAGAAAACCAAACTAATTCACTTAGATTTAGCTGAAACTCCTCCTGATTTATTGTTGGTGGAAAATCTCAATTTGTTAATGGAATGGAACAGTGGGAAAAGAGATTTTTCAGAATCAGAACTTTCTCTTTTGTCAAATCATCACGGATACATAAATCAATTACTACAAGCAGATAATATTGTTGTGGCTTTTCCCATTTATAACTTTACTTTACCAGCTACAGTTAAAGCTTGGATTGATGCTATAGTAGTAAGTGATAAGACATTTTCTTTTAGGCCTGAAATAGGGTTTAAAGGCCTTTGTACTGATAAAAAAGCGTTATCTATTATTGTAAGTGGTTTTGACTACAGTAATTCTGATGATGTAAATGAATATGCTTCATCAACGATAAAACAAAATTTTGATTTTATTGGAATAACCTCAAAGCAAATTTTAGCTTTTGGTGTTGACCAAAATAGAGATCAACTAGATTCAATTTTAAATAAAGCCAAATCTGAAATTAAGGACTTGGTAGATAGTTGGTTTTTTAATTAATGCTAATGATCTTATGAATATAAATTGTATTATATATATTGTATATGTCCAATGTTAAACGAAATTAGCTGAAAATTATGATTAATTCAAGTGATTAGTATAACACTTAAAAACGATAATTGTTTTTTATAAAATCTCTAAAATTATACTTTTCAGTCCCTAATATATTTTTTTAATATTAGTGCAGCACAATGTCCTCCAAATCCAAAACTATTACTCAAAGCATAATTGATTTCTTTAGTTGATTTTTTACCAAGTGATAAATTGATTTCATTGGGTATATTTTCATCTATTTCTGTGGTATTTATTGTTGGAGGAACGATACCAGTATTTACAGAGAGGCATGTTGAAATAGCCTCTATTGCTCCAGTGCCGCCTAATAGATGCCCTGTCATAGATTTTGAGGCGCTAATTTGCAATTTATCAAGATTTGATGCAAAGAGTTTTTCAATCGCTTTTATTTCTGATAAATCCCCCAATCCAGTTGAAGTAGCGTGAGCATTGATATAATTAATTTCTTCGGGGGCAATATTTGATTCTCGTAGTCCACTTTCCATTGCCAAATAGGCACCAAGACCCTCAGGGTGTGTACCAGTTATGTGATAGGCGTCTGAGCTTTCTCCTCCTCCCATAACTTCAGCATAAATTTTTGCGCCTCTTTTTATAGCAGAATCTAAACTTTCTATTATTAAAGTGCCAGCCCCTTCACCAACAACAAATCCATCGCGATTCCTGTCAAAAGGTTTGGATGCAGAGCTATAGTTTTCATTGTTTGTAGACATAGCTTTCATTGAATTAAAACCTCCAATAGATGCTTCCGTTATAGGCGCTTCAGAACCGCCTGATATGATAATATCTGCTTTTCCCAATCGTATATAATTGAATGCCTGTATGATGCTTTGTGTTGAAGAAGCACAAGCTGTCACAGGACAATAATTTATACCTCGAAGACCATAGTTGATTGAAATTTGTCCGGATAAACCATTGGAAATAATCTTAGGTATAAAAAAAGGGTTGAATCGAGATTGAAAATTACTTTTCGTAAAATCAATGACTTCCTTTTCAAAGGTCTCAAAACCGCCAATACCGCTAGAGAATATAACACCAATTCTATTCACATTTAATTTTGAAAAATCAAGTTTCGCGTCTTTAATGGCTTCTTTTGTAGATATTAATCCATATTGACTAAATCTGTCCAGTTTTCTTGCTTCTTTTCGATCAAAAAAATCCAAAGGGTTATAATTCTTTATTTCGCAAGCGAACTGTGTTTTGAATTTTGAAGCATCAAATCGCGTTATTTTATTTGCGCCTGATACGCCATTCAAAAGATTTTTCCAGTATTCTTTAGTGTTTTTTCCAATTGGGGTAATCGCTCCCAATCCCGTTATAACTACTCTTTTCATTTATAAAGTATTGCATATACCGTAAGGTATATGAGTTATTAAATTTTTTTAGTTCTTTTTTATTTGATGTATTTCTGATTCTAAGAAGTCTATATTGTTCAATAAAATTTCAGGTTTGTTTAAGGTTTTCGACAACATAATGCTGCCCTCTACCAATGCAATCATTCGGTATGAAAAGGTTTCAGCATGAATGTTTTTTAACTCATTTTGTTCTATGCCTTCTGTTAGAATGCTAACGATTCTTTGATGCCAATTATAAATGGTTTTTATAACTTCATTTTTTAATAAATCGTTACCATCGTCAGAATCAACTGCGGTATTTAGAATAGCACAACCACCATTTTTGAAAATTGGTCTAAAAGCGGTTCTATAATGATTAAGAAAAACTAATAATTTATCGATTGCGTTATTTTCGTTACTGATTTTTTGAAGTATTTTCTCAGACTGAAATTTGAAATTGTACTTGAATGCTTCAACAGCAACTTCGTTTTTATCCTTAAAGTTACCATAAATACTACCTTTCGTTAGCCCTGTAGCATTAGTCAAATCTGATAAGTAAGTTCCTGTGTAACCTTTTTTATTGAATATAGAAGCTGTCTTTTCAATTATTAATTGTCTTGTTTTTTCCGAACGTATCATTTTACAAATATACCTTACGGTATATAAAGATGCAAATTTTTATATCTACTTGTTCATTTTTGATTTTTTTGCTGTTTTTACGATAGCAAATGTAAAGACATAACGCTATTTCAATACAGGAGAACTTCATCGATTGTTAAATGAAATCAAGTTTTTTCTTAAAAATCTAAGTAGATAGGTGTAGGCTTAATGTCATTCAGAGGGAGGAACGAATGAAGAATCTATATTTAAAATATTTTAGATTCTTCGCTGTGCTCTGAATGACAAAACAAACAATTAATTTACCGCTTTCCAATCCCTCACATATTTTGTATCTTAGAAAGCATTTTTAAAAAGACATTAAAAATTAAACAAAATAAAATTCTATGACATTTGATATCGATATGATAAAAGGTGTTTACGCAAGAATGAAAGACCGCGTAGATGCTGCCCGAGACATCGTTGGTAAACCACTAACACTCTCTGAAAAAATATTATACAACCACCTTTGGGATGGCAAAGCAACTCAAGCTTTTGTTAGAGGCAAGGACTATGTAGATTTTGCGCCAGACCGTATAGCTTGTCAAGATGCTACAGCGCAAATGGCATTGTTGCAGTTTATGCAGGCTGGTAAAAGTAAAGTAGCTGTACCAACAACCGTACATTGTGATCACTTAATTCAGGCAAAAGAAGGTGCATCGGTAGATTTAAAGCATGCCAATAATGTGAGTAGTGAAGTGTTCAATTTCCTAGAATCTGTATCTAATAAATATGGTATAGGCTTTTGGAAACCAGGCGCAGGTATCATCCACCAAGTGGTATTAGAAAATTACGCCTTTCCAGGAGGTATGATGATAGGAACCGATTCTCACACGGTAAACGCAGGAGGCTTAGGAATGGTAGCTATTGGAGTAGGTGGCGCTGATGCGGTAGACGTTATGGCTGGTATGGCTTGGGAACTGAAATTTCCGAAGCTAATAGGTGTTAAGTTAACAGGAAAACTATCAGGTTGGACAGCACCTAAAGATGTCATTTTAAAAGTGGCTGAAATTCTTACTGTAAAAGGTGGAACGGGAGCCATTGTAGAGTATTTTGGACCAGGTGCAATTGCTATGTCTTGTACAGGTAAAGGTACTATTTGTAATATGGGAGCTGAAATTGGAGCCACAACTTCAACATTTGGTTATGATGAATCCATGGATCGTTATTTGAGAGCTACAGATAGAGAAGGCGTTGCTGATGCTGCTAACGAAGTTAAAGACTATTTAACGGCAGATGCTGAAGTATATGAAAATCCAGAGCAGTATTTTGATCAAGTGATTGAAATCAACTTATCTGAATTGGGCCCATTATTAAACGGACCATTTACACCAGATTTATCTACTGAAGTAGGTTCAGCTATGACAGAGAAAGCTACAGCTAATGAATGGCCATTAAAAGTAGAGTGGGGGCTTATTGGTTCTTGTACCAATTCATCTTACGAAGACTTATCAAGAGCCTCTTCAATAGCGCAACAAGCATTAGATAAAGGCTTAAAAACAAAAGCAGAATTTGGTATCAACCCTGGTTCTGAACAAGTACGCTACACAGCAGAACGCGATGGTATTTTACAAGTATTTGAAAAACTAGATGCTAAAATATTTACAAATGCCTGTGGACCATGTATAGGGCAATGGGCCCGCTATTCAGACCCCAAAAATGCACCAAAAAATAGTATTGTACATTCGTTTAATAGAAATTTTGCAAAACGTGCTGATGGGAACCCTAATACGCATGCCTTTGTAGCTTCTCCCGAGCTAACCGCTGCTATTGCAATTGCTGGTCGTTTAGATTTTAATCCGTTAACAGACAAATTGATTAACGAAAATGGAGAAGAAGTGATGTTAGATGAACCAACAGGATGGGAATTACCACCAAAAGGGTTTGATGTAAAAGACAATGGCTATTTAAAACCATTAGAAGACGGTAGTGGCGTAAATGTGGTTGTTAATGATAGTTCAGAGCGTTTACAATTATTAACGCCATTTGTACCACTTGGAGATTCTATTACTGGTGCTAAGTTATTAATCAAAGCGTTTGGAAAATGTACAACAGACCATATTTCCATGGCAGGACCATGGTTGCGTTTTAGAGGACATTTAGATAACATTGCCAATAATACCTTAATAGGAGCAGTAAATGCCTATAATCAAAAAACAAATTTCGTTAAAAATCAATTAACAGGAGATTATGGAGGTGTACCCGATGTACAACGTGCGTATAAAGCAGCAGGGATAAAAACTATAGTAGTTGGAGATCATAACTACGGAGAAGGATCGTCAAGAGAACATGCAGCAATGCAACCACGTCATTTAGGGGTGGCCGCAGTAATTGTAAAATCTTTTGCGCGTATACACGAAACAAACTTAAAGAAACAAGGTATGCTTGGTTTAACTTTTGCAAATGAGGCTGATTATGACTTAATTCAAGAAGATGATACGTTTAACTTCTTAGATCTAAATGAATTTGCTCCAGGTAAGCAGTTAACTTTAGAAGTTGTTCATACAGATGGTAGCAAAGACGAAGTTAAATTAAACCACACTTATAACGATTCTCAAATTGAATGGTTTAAAGAAGGCTCTGCTCTTAATTTAATTAAGAAACAAAATGCTTAGAATTGTCCTTCTTGAGAAGCTGGGAACCTATAAACAAAAGAGGGTGTCTAAAAAGTCTTAGTAATTTGATTTGTCAGGTTGAGCACTTCGACTACGCTCAGTGTGCAACCTGTCGAAACCAACATTGAGTATCAGTATTTTAAAAATATTTCGACAAGCTCAATATGACATTGAACATACTTTTTAGACACCCTCTTTTGTTTCACTGTGCCTCGTGCTGAATTTATTTCAGTATTTCAGAATCTCACTAACTCGTATGCTGATATGTCTTATTTTTTTCCTTTAGAATAGCCAATTGCTTTTCTAAAAAGGTAATGGCCTGCTCGGTTTTGTAACTCGCTTTAGACCTAAAGTCTTTTAAATCTTTTTTAAATTTATCTTTACCAGATTCTGTTGCTTTTGAGACGTCCTCTTTAACTTCTGTAAAGTCCTCTATTATCTGATCCTTTATGGTTTTTCCCTCTTTTTTAAGGGTATCTCTGGTTACCTTCCCTTTTTCTGGGGCTAATAACACACCTATTCCAACACCAATTAATGCGCCTAAAATTAATGTTCCTTTATTGATAATCATTTTTTTTCTTTTAAATATTAAACCTGTTTTACTAATAAGTAGTAAAAATTACTAATTTGTTACAAACAAATTCAATGTCAGGTATTTAAGAAGGCTATAAATTATGTTAACATGCGTTTTTATATTGCAAACCTTAACTCAAAAAATAGTGTCCCTTATGGTTGGCATAAAGTTCTCAATAGTTTTTTTAATTAACCTTGGTTTTTAACCAGTTTCTTAATATCAATTAGAGTATTGTTTCTCGTTATTTTAACAATGTAAATACCTGACGGCAGATTTTGAGTATTTATAATACTTTTATCTTTAATATTAGGTAATTGCATAACAACTTTTCCAAAAATATCTGTAATACTAACATTATTATCAAAACCATCTAAACCAGATAACATTATAAACTCATCTGAAGGGTTAGGATACATTACTATTTTTTGAGTATTTAAATTTACGTCATTAGTAGATAATGATCCACTGTGGGTTAGTTCAATTATACCCCAAAAAGCATCGAAAGTTCCGATGTTTAGAGTTATTAGACCAGAATTATCGGTGTTGAGTACTAGATCTATGGGCGTGCTATTAGGCCTGTGTAGTTTAGCTCCAGTTATTGTATTAGGAAATGTAGCTTCAGGTATTTTTACAGAAATATTATTATGAGTTTGGGCCTCGTCTACACTTTGGTTGTATTTACGATTAAGTAGATGTAATACATAAGGAGCCGCATCACTCTTGGTAGATTTTCTTGGGAGAGCAGATATAAGATGATTGCTAATAGTATTACCGCTTAGCACATCTATTTTCCACGAAAGACGCTGTGTTATTGCATTTGGGTTATTAATGGAGACTACTTTAGCTCCAGCGCTGTTCAAAATAACATTTTGATCATTAGTAAGATATTGAACATCATTATCAGTAACAACTGCATCGTACGGTTCTAGTTGTTGTGTAGTAGGTGCTATTGGGCGGTCTGGATCACCAAAAATCTTTAGATCAAATGAAATGTTATCTTCTACAAGGTTCTGCAAAGTTTGACGAGCTGTAGCGCTACCATCCATACCACCTTCTAAAAGCGATGCATAAACTGAATACGCTAGTGCAACATTTGAAACAGCTTTGTAATCGTCCAGTAGCTCACTATTATCATCAATAAACTCATACAAATCTGAATAGACTTGCCACCCAGGACTCCACACAGGATATCCACCACCAAGCCATATGTTTTCTGGTATGGTAAAAATAGACCCCATAGCATAAGCCTGTGCTATCCACCCGCGGGCTTGTTTTGGGGCGCTTCTATCATATAGGGCAGCAAATGCATCTGGGTATGGAAAATAGATCAAGGTTTTGTCTAATGCTTCGGCTGCTTTGAAGTGTAACATAGTCTTAAACGGAGGGCTTTGATTTACATCATGATCGTGAAAAAATTCACCAGCCAAATAAGTTTGTCGTTCCGAAAAAATAAAGCCACGGGGTTCAACAAGGTTGGTAGTCGCTCCTATTGCAATGCCTGGCATCTTTGTATCAATGTACTCGAATAATTCCTCCATCACATCATTTAATGCCTGACGTTGAAAATAGACAAAATCATCATATAAAGGTATGTTCCCAGCAATGCTAAGCGCTTGTTGTTTATAACTGTTTAGTGTATAACCTTTACTAATCAAAAAATTACGATAATTGAAATTGTCAATATCATTAATATCTAAAGCACTTAACTCAGTTATGGTGTATTTACCCTTCAAGTATTCTCTAAAGTTATTCATTGAATGCACAGAAAAATCTCCGCCTAACCAATGTAAAGTTCTAGAAGCAGACGTTTGGGAATCGATCATCAAGTGGGTGATTGGAGCAAGATCTATCCGATCAACCTGATACTTCAACCATTCCAAAAACTCAGGACCATGATGACTCTGCCAGCTATGGGCGTGTCCATTGTGTATCGTACCCGTCCAAAGGATATTGTTACCATTTAAGTCCTGTGCCCAGTATGCTCCAGGATCGTTCATGAAGTCAATCATCCATTTCCATCCCCAGTCAAACTCAAGACGTCCAAAAAAATATTCACCGTTTGATACACGGTTACTTACATCTGCGGCCCAGTTATTCATTTCCACATCTGAATCAATGCCATTATGTAGCATATGTCCCCAGAAAATGCCATCTGCTTTATATTTATCATAATTAAAAGGTGTAGCGCTAGATTTCTGAGTAAACAGAATCATAGATTTTTTAATAGGTGTATTTTGTGCATTTATATTTAATGAAAAGAATGTTATAAGAGAAAAGATAACTCTGTAGACGGGAAGAGAATTTTTCATAGCAATATTAATTTGGTTACAAGTTAATTAAAAAAATGAATATAGTATAAGTTGGTTTATGTTTGAGTGTTTGTGAATCAGAAAGATACCTGTATTGAGCTTTGCGTTTTGAGCTAAATGATACTTCTGTTTTTTATTTTTAAATGGACCAAAATTTTAAAATTTTAATTTCTTTTCTAGACTCTCAAAATTGTATTTTTACAAAAACTAAAAAGATGAATTCCAGACAAGACCAGCTTAAAGCTTTTGATAGATTGTTAACCATTATGGATGAATTGAGAGAGCAGTGTCCGTGGGATAAAAAGCAAACCATGGAGACATTACGTCATTTAACCATTGAAGAAACCTACGAACTTGGAGATGCTATTTTAGATAATGATCTGGATGAAATAAAAAAAGAGTTGGGAGATGTATTACTGCACATTGTTTTTTATTCGAAAATAGGGAGTGAAACAAATGATTTTGATATTGCAGATGTTTGTCATAGTATTTGTGAGAAGTTAATTAGCAGACATCCACATATTTATGGTGATGTTAAAGTTGAGGGTGAAGAAGATGTAAAAAGAAACTGGGAAAATTTAAAGCTAAAAGAAGGTAAAAAGAGTGTTTTAGAAGGCGTGCCTAAAAGTTTACCTGCATTGGTAAAAGCTAATAGAATACAAGAAAAAGTTGCTGGCGTTGGTTTTGATTGGGAAGCACCCAATCAAGTTTGGGAAAAAGTAGAGGAGGAGTTAGCAGAATTTAAAACAGAAGTACAATCTGGGGATCAAGATGCCATGGAAAGTGAATTTGGAGATGTTATGTTCTCCATGGTCAACTATGCCAGATTTTTAAATATCAATCCAGAAAATGCCTTAGAACGGACTAACAAAAAGTTCTCCAAGCGTTTTCAATACCTTGAAGAAAAAGCCCAAGTTATTAATAAGCCTTTAAAGGATATGTCCTTAGCAGAAATGGACGTTTTTTGGGAGGAAGCAAAATCGTTATAATCCTTAGGGTTTACAGTAGTATATTAACATTTTATCCTTCTTAAACTATCATTTAGTATATAAAGTTGAATGCCTAAGAATATATTTGATTAAATCGTATGTTTTTAGAATAAGTACCCCGTTTTTTGATCGAGTAAAAGCAGGGGTATATACCATATACGTGAGGGGTAAAACGAAATGTATAACTACTAAATTAGAGATTTTTATTCTCGGATTTCCTAAATTTTTCACACCTAATAATGACGGAGATAATGACACATGTCAGGTAAAAGGCTTAAAAACGGATTTTTCTAATAGATCGATTATGAATGTTTATGATAGATGTGGTAAGCTGATTAAGCAATTAAATGCCAAAAGCAGTGTACAGGAAGGTAGGTTTTATGATAGTAAGTTACCACAACATCAGACTCTATTATGTTTACTACACAGCTAATAGATCAAACAGGGGTTGAACGTATTTATCACGGACACTTCAGTCTTAATAATTAACGAAAAATAACTAGTATAGATCTTTAATTTTTTGAAGTTTGCTTTTCCAAAGTTTTAAAGCGTCCTTATGTGTATCAATATTATGATGAACCTCTTTTACAAGTGGGTTGTCATCATCTACATTGGTGAAAAACTGTAGGTTATTTTCTAATTGATTAATTTTACTTTTTACTTCATCAATTTTTTTACGAATAAAAGAACGCTCATTGTCTAAATTTCTGTGATCATCATCAGATGTGTTAATGTTGTCAAGTTTGTTTTCGAACTTGATCATTTCAATCTCATTTTTATCCATTTCTAAGCTGGCAAGTAAACCATCTATGGTTTTTTGGAATTTACCTTCTATGTATCGTTTATCATTAGGGACTTTTCCAAAAGTCCTCCATGCTGTAATCTGTTCTTTTATAGTTGCTAGATTTTCATCTTTAGTACCAGTTAATTTTAAATCTTTCAGGGTATTTAAGAAATCATTCTTTTTATTGAAAGCATCTATATTTTCTTGATTTGCAGCATTTCTTTTGGCATGTAACTTATCAAAATAGCTGTTACAGGCAGATTTAAATTGTTTCCAAATTTTATCACTATCTTTTCTGGGCACATGACCAATTTTTTTCCAATCACTCTGAATCTTTTTCATTAAAGGTGTTGTTGCCTCAAAATCGTCACTATCTTTATTGTCTTCGGCTATTTTTATTAACTCTAATTTTTGTTGTAGGTTTTTATACTGTTCTTTTTTAAGCCCTTTGTAAAAAGCATTCTTTTGTCTATTAAAAGTACGTACAGATTCTTTGAACTTAGCCCAAGTGCTTTCATTTACTTTTATAGGCACTTTTCCTGCATTGAAAAAGGCATTGCGCAATGCTTCAATTTCTTTAATTTTCTTTTGCCAAGCACTGTGGGATTTGCTTTCTTGGTTATTTATAGCTTCTATGTCTGCTATAATTTGAAGTTTAACTTCAAGGTTTTTTTCATAAACCTTATCTATTTCTTGATAGTATAATTGTCGCTTGTCATTAATAATTTTTGTGGCGACTTTAAAGCGTCCCCAGATTTCTTCTCTGTGTTCTCTGGCTACAGGTCCAAGTTCTTCTTTCCACATTTTATGCAATTCTTGAAGTTCTCTAAAAGCACGCATAACGTTATCATCTTGGGCTAGCTCTTCAGCACGCTTAATAATCATTAACTTTTTCTCTAAGTTATGTTTGAAATCTAAATCGCGTAAGTCCCTATTTAAATGCAAGAAGTCGTAAAACATCTCGACATGATGATGATAACTATTCCAAGCATTATTGTACTTGTCCCTTGGAATAGGACCAGTGTTACGCCAGCGCTCCTGCAATTCTTTAAAATGCTTATAGGTCGTATTTATATTCTCTTCCAAGTTAATTAAGCCTTTTAACTCTTCAATAATCTCTAACTTGTCTGCTAAATTTTGTTTTAAGTTTTTTTCTAAACTTTGATAATGTTCATTGAGCCTTTTTCGATATTCCTTGTAAGCTTCTTTAAACCTTTTTTGGACGGGAGATGAGTAATAAAAATCTATTTCGTTACCACCATCATTTAAAAATTCTTCTTTTTTCTCATCTATAAGGGCTTGAAACTTGGTTTTAAACGCTGTATTTATTTTATCAACATGAGATTTTATAGCTTGTACTTTTTCGTTTTTTAAAAGCTTTTCAAGTTCGATAGCCAATGCTTCTAAAGACATGGTATCATATTCCTTAACCTCGATGGTATGCCGCTCTTTATTGCCTTCGTCTTCGGCGTCTTCAGCATTGGACTCTTCTATTTCATTAATAACTTCATCCTCTTCCTTCTCTGTTTCTACAGCTTTAGATTCTGTATCGGTCTCAACATTTTCGTTTGCATTTGGTTTTTCAATGTCTTCATTTGGAGCTTCGTCAACTGTTGTGTTGGCATTAACTGCTTCCTCAGAATTGACAGCATTTGCTGCCTGTTCCGCTTCATTTAATTCTAATGAAGAATCATTCGTTAAGTCATTATCAGATTGACTTACAATAGATTTATCTTCGTTATTTTCTTCCAGATCTTGCAGTTTATTAATATCAGACATTTTAAAAAATGTTAAGGTTCATCAAATTTCTTTAGACTTTAAAGATACTAACAAGTCTCATTATTTACAAAGATTAAGTAAGCCTTTTAACGATTGTAGGATTGTTATTACTATATGTTCCATATAGACCAGGCCTTTTCTGCTTGCAATTTTAACATATTGAGTCCATTAATGGTTACGGCATTATTTTGCTTACCCAGTTTTAAAAACTTGGTTTCATCTGGATTGTATATTAAATCGAATAAAATATGCTTATCTGTTATGGCTTGATACGGAATATTTGGACAATCCTCAATATTTGGAAAAGTACCTAGAGGTGTACAGTTTATTATTAATTGATGGTTTTTTATAGCATTTTCAGTCAAAGAATCGTAAGTAAAACCAATACCTTCAGATTGTTTTCTTGAAACATATTGGTACACAACACCTAATTTTTTTAAACTGTAAGCAATGGCTTTGCTAGCGCCTCCAGTCCCTAGAATCAAAGCGCTTTTATGATGTGGTTTTAGAAAAGGCTCGATAGATTTTTTAAAGCCATAACAATCAGTGTTATAGCCTACTAATTTGCCTTTTTTGGTGACTTTTATAGTGTTTACAGCACCTATCGCTTTTGCTTTTTTACTTACTTTATCGAGATAAGGGATAACAACTTCTTTGTATGGTATGGTGACATTTAAACCTTTGATATTTGAAGTGTTTTTTATGATTGAAGGAAATAAGTCGATTGCTTCTATATCAAAATTCTCATAGGTTGTATCAGTTATCTTTTCATCTTCGAATTTCTTTTTAAAATATGTTTTTGAAAATGAGTAAGCTATATTTTTACCTAAAAGTCCTAATTTATTCATGTGTTTTTCTAGTTTTTTGTCCATACCATTCTAAAGCTAATACAATAGCAATTCCGAAACAAACAAATGCAATGGCATAATATGTTTCGGTATTAAATTCGGGAATGAAACGCTTATAATTTTCTATTATTTTTTGGCCGGTCGAATCCAAAATAAAAAGACCATCCGTATCCATTTTATAGATGGTTTTTTTCCATGGCCATACAACGCCCAGTGACCCGATAATAAAACCTATAATGGCAGATATTGTGACATTTTTATAATGTTTTAAGATATAACTTAAGGCATGAGAGAAGGTTACCAGACCTGTTACGGACCCTAATGTAAAAACGGCTAAAACTTTAAGCATTCTAATACGTTCTGTATTATCAATAAAAGTGAAATCTCCACCCAAGGCTTCATAAAAAGTGTCATAAAGAGCATTTACCGAATCTACTAATAGTAAAACATAGTTTCCTAGTAAAATGAGTATAAAAGAACCTGAAAACCCAGGTAGTGTCATACCGGACACACTTATAATACCACAAAAAAACACAAACCAAAGGTTGTCATTTTCTTTTGCAGGATTAAAAAAACTAATACTTAAACCAACCATAACTCCTATGGCTAACGAGGTGTACGTTTTGTAATTCCAATCTTTAAAATCTTTGTTAATGTAGTAAATGGATCCGATAATCATTCCAAAGAAAACACTCCAAACGAAAAGCTCATAATGTTTTATTAAATAATCCAGAACTTTAGAAATGCTAAAATAACTAATTACCATTCCCAAAAAGAGTAGACTTAAAAAGCGACCGTTTATATAATTAAAAAAACTTTTAAACCGTCCGTTGATAAATAATTTAAACGCTTTACCATTTACTTTTTTGAGCGAATAAATAAACTCTTCGTAAAACCCAGCCACAAAAGCAACAACGCCTCCAGAAACACCAGGAACTTTGTTGGCAGCTCCCATGCCTAATCCTTTTAGGATGAGAAAAATTTTATCGGTAAGTGTCCTGGTACTTTCCATTTATTGTTTTTTTGAACCTACTTTTTCCAGAATAAAAATAGTTAAAAAGCCAATAATCATTAAAATGACAGCAAAAGCAAGTTGGCTTTCACCATCGAAAGAAAAAGGAGAAACACTTTCTTGTAAAACAGGTGTTTTTATGCCTTTGGAATTTGTGTGCCACGTTAAGGTCTTTTTCCATGGCCATACTTTATTCAACGATCCAAAAATAAAACCAGTAAGCAATGCCAATGTGATGTTATGGTAATGTTTGAAAAGCCATTTTAAAATATGACTAAAACTAAGTAAGCCTACAAGGGCTCCACTAGTAAAAATGAATACCTTTTTTATGTCTATATCATGTATGGCATCACTTAGTGCTTTATATGCTCCCAGAATTATTAGTATAAAGGATCCCGAAATACCAGGCAATATCATGGCGCAAATAGCTATGCTTCCTGCAAAGAATAAAAATAAGGAACTCTCGTTGTTTGCTAAAACAGGAAGTCTAGTAATGTAAAATGCAATACCAGTACCAATAATTAATGCTATGATAACAGTTATGTTCCATTTAGAAATTTGTTTACCGACAAAATAAATACTGGCGACTATAAGCCCAAAAAAGAAAGACCAAATTAAAATAGGATGATTCTCTAACAAATACTTGGCAAGCTTCATAAACGACACAAAACTTATTATAATACCTGTTGTTAATGCCAGTAAAAAGTTTCCATTTAATTGTTTCCAAAAAGCATAGATGCCTTTACTGAAAAGTGTTTTGAAAAGGGAAATATTTATGTTGCTTATAGATGAAATCAATTCCTCGTAAATACCAGATATAAATGCAATTGTACCACCTGAAACACCTGGGACAGCATCGGCAGCGCCCATAGCTAAACCTTTTAAGGAAATAATAAAATAATCGATGAGACGTCTTTGCATATTCTGATTTTTAAACTGAAACCAAAGGTATACATTTTAATGAACATTCATGATTAAAAATGTGATCAGAAATTAGAAATAATAGCGTGTATATAAGACCTGACTATTAAGAAAGTGTTATCCAGAAAGAAGTTAGCTTACAGATTTGTTTTTAGCAATGTTTTTACTAATATTCTGTTAGAAACCTCAGGAAAAAGCTCTTCAATTATAAAAGCATACTCTTCATTGGAAACAATACCGTTTTTTAGATGAAACGTGCCTTTGTCGATTTCATTTATAGAAAAGTACAAGCCCGCTAGACGATATTCCAGCTCTGCATTTTCAGGATAAAATTCTAAAGCCTGTTCAAAATTATAAATAGCAGCTTGCGATTCACCGAGTTTGATCAGTATATCGCCACGAGAGAGCCAGGTATTAAGCTCATAATTGCCTAATTCCAGCGTTTTTTTGAATCCGCGCTCTGCTTCTTCATAAAAATGAAGTCGCTGGTTAATTTGCGAGTATAATTTCCAGTAGATCACATTTTCAGGATCTATATTTAGAGCTTTGTTAATATAATAAAGTGCTTTTTGATAATTCTTTTGCCTGTTATAATACTTTGTTATAGCAATCCACCCTTTGTCTAATAAAGGATCTTCATGAACAGTTTTGTAATAATATTGAACTGCCAAATCATCATTTTTTAATTTTTCATGACAATGCCCTATGTGTAATAAAGCAAACGATGTTGGTTCATCTAGTTCTAATGAGATGCTATAATTTTCAATGGCATCGTCATAGCGTTTTAATTCTTCAAGCACTTTCCCTTTTTCCAGATAAGCACCTACAAAAGTGTCGTCTGAGATAACAGCAAAATCAAATGCAGCCAGTGCTTTTTTATACTTTTTTAAGGTAAAATATTGTTTACCTAATTGATGCCATGCGACTTCGCAATATGGATTTTTATCTAGAAACGTGTTTAAATAAGAAATGGCTTCTTCGTTCTGACCTAGAAATTCAAAGCAATATATCACATTATAGAGCGCAGAGTAATCATCTAAATCTTGCTCCAAACATTTCATGAAATATGTTTTTGCATTTTCAAATTGGTCTAAGAAAAGATATTCCATGCCAATTAAAGAATACAAGTCGATAACATCATCTGTTAGCTCCAATGCTTTTTTTAATACATCTATCGCTTGTTGGTGCTCATCTTTTTTAGATAATATGTTAGCTTTTTGAATGTAGATTTCCTCATTCATGGGATCTAAGCTATAAAGTTCATTTAATAAAGTATCTGCTTCAACTAGTTTGTCTTCGAAGACATAAACTTCAACCTTAAAGAGCTTTAGATTAATGGAGGTTGTGTGCTGGTCTAAACCTAATTTGATAGCTTTTTTTGCTAAGGCTATTTTTCCTCGGTTTAAATAGTAGTGAATGATGTTTTCAAACTCTTCAGAATCGAAAAACAAAACATGATTTGTTTTTAACATCGATTCAAATTTTGATAGAGGCAAATTGTTGTTGTCATTATGACTAAACTCCATAAGCACTTTTGTAAATTTCTACTAGAATAAATTTAAGCTTCTATTTGTCTTTATTACGATAAATTAATTAAATGTTTTTAACAAAGTAATCAACAACGATGCCTTTTAAATGTTTTTTAGATTCTTCTGTTTTGATTTTCAGAAAGTTGGGCTAGTGGTTTTGATTGTGTATTTCGTCTAAAATTTCAATGATTATGGCGCAGCCTTTGGTGATTTCTTCGTTAGAAATGGTTAAAGGCGGTGTAATTCTTATGGCTTTAGGTTCAAAAAGAAGCCAAAAAAGTATTAAACCCTTCTCTTGGCTTTTAAGAATTAGCGCGTTTGTTATCTTTTCTGAAGTGGTAATTATGGCAAGCATGAGCCCTTTTCCTCTAATTTCTTTAATTAGTGGGTGGACTAAAAGTTGACGAAATAACGTTTCTTTTTCTAAGGCTTCACTCATTAGATGCCCTCCAGTTATTTCTTTTAAGGTTGCCAGGGCAGATGCAGCAATAACTGGATGCCCACCAAAGGTCGTAATATGCCCTAATTTGGGTTTGTCTTGCAATACATCCATGAGTTTGCCAGAGGCTGTAAAGGCACCTATAGGCATTCCGCCACCTAAACCTTTGCCTGTAACTAAAATATCTGGAATACAATTGTAATGTTCAAACCCGAAAAGTTTACCTGTTCTACCTATACCAGGTTGTATCTCATCTAAAATTAAAAGAGCACCAACGGTATCACAGCAGTTCCTTACCTTTTCTAAATATGCGTTTTGTGGTTCTATAAAACCAGCACCACCTTGTATGGTTTCCAAAATAACGCAGGCTGTATTGGTAGTAATGTATTCTAAATTAGAAGCATCGTTAAATGTAATAAATTGCACATCTGGTAATAAAGGCCTAAATGCCTGTTTTCTTTCCTCAAAGCCCATCACGCTCATAGCTCCCATTGTGTTACCATGATATGCGTTGTGCGCTGCTATAATTTCACTTCTGCCAGTGGCTCGTTTGGCTAGTTTTAGGGCGCCTTCAATGGCTTCGGTACCAGAATTAGTTAAATATGTTTTTTCTAAAGGATCGGGGAGGTTATTGGCTAATAGTTTAGTGAGTTCTACAGCTGGTTTTTGTATGTATTCTCCATATACCATAACATGTAAATAAGCATCCAATTGCTTTTTAATTGCATGGGTAACTTTGGGATGGTTATGACCTAAAGGACAAGCAGACACCCCAGCAACAAAATCCAGATAAGCTTTATTTTTGGTATCATAAATATAAGAACCGATAGCATGAGAAATCTCCATAGCCAATGGGTGCGGCGTTGTTTGTGCTTGATATCTAAAAAAATCGGACTTCATTGTTACCTACTTAAATCGCTGGGAGTACCGAGTTTTTCTTTCGATTTTTTTATCATTTTCGGACTTAAAAGCTTTTTTTCTTTTTTAACTGACTTAGGTGTTGCTGGTTTAGGAATATGTCTTGCGGCTTTTGATGGTTCTTTCTTATTGTTTTTAGCCCGATTATCTGCATCTTTAATACGCTTCAGCATGTCTTCATCAAAAAACTCATCTTGCGGGACATAATCTTCCAGTCCTTTTATAACAGGTAAAACCAGAGGTGGGTCGTCTTTAAATAAATCTTCAACACTCAAGGGGCGTTCGTCTTCACGCCAATCAAAACCTTTTAAGATTTTTTCTTTTTCTGGGTATTGAGATTCTGGGTATAGTTTGCCATCTACTTGATTTATTCGATTATATTCTTCAATATCGCCTTCAGCAAAAAGCATGGAAATACTTCCGGATTTTGCTTTGTCTATGCCTATTAGCTCTTGTTTATCATTACGTGTATAAAAAATAGATTCGGCATTTTTAATAATATCGACTTGTCGTAACTCATTTTCTTCATTAAACAGGCCTATGAGTCGCATGCCATAAATTTGATTGTAACCGTCTTCGCTTATTGTATCCTTACTTATAATAAAGGCATTGTTGAAAACCCTCAGAGAATCTATCTTTTCTGTTTCTGTATTTGAAATAAGGTGAATGGTGTCACCAGTCATTTGATTGGCTATGTTCCAAAGAATCGGTTTTCGTACTGTAGAAAATTTATCGCTGGACGAAAAGCGATCTATATTTATTAATTCGGTGATCCCTGTTTTTTGATTTGAATGTATAGAATCTGCCTTTCCGCTAAGGTCGGTTTTAAATATTTTGGCATTGTAATATGCTCTAATAATACGATTTTCAGGTTTACCAGTTACCATGATTTTATCTGCGTGCATGTAGATAGAATCGTTTTCTTGCTGGGTGATTGCTAAGGCCCGTTTTGTAATAAATACAGAATCCTTTTCTTTAAATACCTCGGCGTAATGGCCTTTAATAATACTATTGTTTATGGTATCTGTTACTTTTATGTTATTGCTTGCCGAAGCAAAACTAATATTGTTGTCAAAATATAAACTATCGCCTTCTATAATACGGTTATCATAATCTATTCTTGCTTTTTTTAGAGCATAACCGACTTTATTTTCGGTATCATAAAATCCTTTTTCGCAATAGGTAACACTGGTTTCTGTTGTTATTGTTGAAGGTCCAAATAAAAAGGCATGACCCGTATCGGGGTAAAAATCGAAAAAATTTGAGTTAATCGTCGATTCTTTATTTACCAGTACAACGTCTTCAACAAATTGATATTTTGGAATGTCCATATAATACCTGCCTATTTTACTGGTAATAGTCCCGGATGAGTCTTTTACAACGGTTCCGCCACTTTTATAAAAAGCCTGTTGTTTAACACGGTCAAAATATAAGGTGTCTGAAGATATAGTAGAGTTTGGATCTTTTAAAACAACGTCACCACTAGCAAATGCCAAACCTGATGCACCGCTATATTCAACGTATTTGGAGGTCATGTTAATAGTATCACCTTGTATCATTTTTACATTACCATAGGCTTCTATAAATTTTTCAGCACTATAGTGGATCGCTTTGTCGCACCACAGATTGGCACCTTCATGCTCAATATGAACTTGTTGTGCATCATCCCGTATTAGTACTTTGGCACCTGGATATTTTTCTTCATCATAAGCAAGCTTACCAGCATATTCAATTTTTATTTTCTTTTTTTCTTGTGCGTTGGCAACTATTGAGACAAAGCCAACAACAAGGGTGATAAATAAAACTTGTAGTTTGTTCAAAATATAAAAGTTTGTCGCAAAAATAACGATTATAATGATGTTTAATTATCTGTTGGGATTTTTTTATGATTTACAATGAAATGAAAAACGCCCCAAAATACTTTGGAGTGATTAATCCATAAGAATTTGAAGTGAAACTATTTTAATTGTTTTATAGCGATATATAATTGCTCAATTACGGCGCTCATTTTATTGAGATCTAAGGTTTCGATTGTATCATTTTTGGTATGATAATTTTTATTTCTGTAAAAAGATGTGTTTGTAACCATGACGGCGGGATAGTTAAAATTCCAATAGTTTAAATGGTCGGAATAATCGATGCCTCTTACTAAATGAGATCCTTTAAAAAGGATTGTTTTAATTAAGTCTTGCTCTTTCATTAATAATCCAATTTGATTGCCAAATCTGTCACTTTTTTCATTTTGAACTACAGTAATAAAATCTGCTGTATTACCATATTTTAAATTCATTTCAGGTATGGGATAACTTTGTGACCCCTTTATATCATTATAATAGCCAATCATTTCTAAACAAATCATGCCTTTAACAGCAATGTTGTTTATATGTAAATAATTTGCATGAATATAACTTCCCATTTGCTGTGTTCTAAAAAAAGGAGGCTCTTCTAAAGTATAAGCTACAAAATCGATTCTATAATTCAATTTCTCTTTTGAAAGTAATCTGGCTAATTCTAATAGCCCAGTTACTCCACTAGCATTATCGTCAGCTCCTTGTTGGTTACCATATACATCATAATGTGCTCCAATAATAATGCGCTCATTGTTTTCTATGCCAATAGAACCAATAACATTCTTATACGTTTTATCATTTACAAGGTATGGTTGAAAAGCTACAGAATCACTAACTTTTATTAATTCAGATTTAATATAGTCTGCTATGGTATTGAGTGTTTCTATATTTTGGTAATTCCTGCTTTTTTGGGTTTGAGTGATTTTTATTAAATCATTTTTAATTCTATTTTGGTTTATAAATTTAAGAGAATCTATTGGTTTTGATTGTGTGTTCGCGTAGGTTGACAATATTAAAAAGAAGATGGATAGTAGGTTTTTCATAAGCTAAAACTGTAAACGTAAGAAAGTAAGGTTTTATTAAAACTTTTTAAGAATTTCCATTGGGTCATGTTCTCCACAAACTCTCAAAAAAGAATTATCAGGATATAACAAAAGAGTACCGCCACATTTATAAACATCTATTAGAGGCCAATTTATATAATTAAAAAAGTTGTTTTTTATTAGGTCCGTATTGTCAATTATTTGACCTTTAATTTTTTCATCATAGTTATCTACCATAATAAACAATGCTAAATTTTCTTTTTCTTTAATGGCTTTAACATACTTTTTTAGATTTATATTGTTAACAACATTGCATTTATGATCAATAGCATATCATATTCTATGATAATAGTATCATTCGGTGCAATTTTAAAGTCAGAATTAAGCTCTAGAAAATGTACTATTTTAGATTTAATGGAATTTGAAATATTTCCCCTGTATTCAATAGGTATCATACCATACTTCGCATTTTTATTTTTTAGTCTAATTTTTATGCCTCCTTTATTTTTTAACTTTCTAAATTGTATTTTAGAAAGAGGGTTTCCAAAATCATCTATATATTCTCCATTTTGTGAATAAGAAAAAGTATTAAAAATAAGAGCCATTAATAAAATTTGAATTGAATTTTTCATAAATATTTAAAAGTTATTTTATTAACTGAAATTAAATTGATATGTATTTAATATTAGTTTATAAAAACCTTTTTTTAATTGATTTTTTTTAAGTTTAAAGAAGTGTTTGGTTTTTTATTTTAGGAGCTATCAATTAAAATTTTCAGGGTTTTTCAGATATTTTTTCTTTTCTCTTTTTGTAAATTCTTGAAAAAAAGTGGCTTCATTAAAGTCTATGATATAATCGTTTTTATGTTTTAATTGTTCAGATCCATTAGTAGTATAAAAGTATGGCGTTAAAAACCCGTTATTACTTTTTTGCTCTTTTAATGATACTTTTCCTTTCAAATTAAGGTCATTGTTGATCAAATAATAAATATGGAAATATAATCTGTAAGTTGAATCATTAAAAGCGTCCAAAATGCCTAATTGGGATTGCGGATATACGGTTTGTCCAAGCTTAACAAGAAAAGAATTTTTCTTAAAACCTTTGTATGAAGCAAAGGTACCATCGGAATGTTCAATAAGAATACTGTTCATTTTGCTTTTGTAACTGTATTGTGTTAGTGTATCTGTATTAAATTCATTAACGATTTTAACAACAAGACCTTTTCTCATACTACAAACCGTATCGGCATAAGTTCTATCAATAACATAAGATTTCCAGTTTGAAGGTTTTTCGCTGCCAAAATAAACCTCATTTAAATTGGTACTCTCAAGTATAGTTATGCCTTTTTCTTTTTTAAAGGGGAGAGTATAAGCAAATAGCTTATCTACTTTTGGGTTTGGGGTTCCTTGTATGTAAGAATATTTATAAGAGAAATTTATAGGTTGTTCTTTGTTAATGGGCTTTAATTTAAAAAGTCTACCAGAATTGTTTTTAACGACTGTATGATATTTTTTATTATAAGTGTTCGACAATGATGTAAATTCTATACTTATATAGAAACTACCAGGAAGCTTTTTTTCATAATAAAAATCAACACTGTTATCTGAGTTTCTTTTTATGTTAATGGTGATGTTTTTGTTTTGTGAAGTGAGGTTATGACTAATTCCCAAAAGAATTAGGAAAATGATGATTTGTTTTTTTTTCATTTGGTGTTTAATAAATATATGATCTAAACCGTTAGCTATGGAGCGTATAATTTGATATTAAGTTAATTATTTATCCCAATATGTTTTGCCTTGGGTCTTTTTTATAGAAATAATTTTTTTGGTTTCATATATTGCTTGGTCAAAAATTTTATCAGCATCAAAAATTCCATTAGATATTTTATTTCCCTCAAATTGTACAGTAATTTTTTGCTTATCTCTATCCAAATCTTTTAATTCTTTTTTTAATTTTAAATATTCATTCTCAGTAGTGTAAACATTAATTATTTTCTCAGATTTTGTCTTTAATTTAAAGAATGGTTTGCCAAATAAGTCATGCTCTATTAAAATTTTAAAATATTCGCTTGATTTCTTTTCAGAATCGGAATAATTATTTTGATTTGGGTTTGTAATTCCTTCCTTGAATTTTTTTAGCTCTTCATCAGGTAAATTATATATGATACTTTGGAAGTCAATCAATTTGATATAAATATCACCTTGAATAATTTGTTTGTTTTGCTGATTTGTTTCTTTACATGAAAATATTGTTAATGTCAATATTGTTAAAAATAGATACTGTTTCATAATATGTTTTTATTTAATTTATAATTTTATGAGCAATCTCCTGATTTCTTAGGCGCATTACCTCCATTTAAATCTCTGGTAGCTCCAGGCGGTAAGGTTAATTCTCTTATATCTTCACCTAAATCACCAGGGTTTCTCCCTTTAAAAAGTGTTATGCCAAATTGTGAACCTACTCCAAGAGTACTGGGTAAATTTAACCCTCCTAATGATGCTACTTTGATACCAAAATCTGAACAATTATATTTATTTACATCATATTTTACAGGATAGTTTTCTACATAATTAATGATACCACTCAGTTGGTTTGATGAAATATCAACAGTTATACTCACATGATATGGTGATCCTGAATTATCATGAATTTCACTGTCCTGGCTACTAAATAAGTTGGCAGCACCCCCATTATCTGGATAGAAACCTAAGTTTCGAATGACTCCATTTTGTTCAATCCCAATGAATGTATGCCCAAGTCTTGCAGTTACCTCTCTAGAGTTTTCAATAGCCTGTTCAACATAAATAGTTAATTTTGCCGAATTCGATTTGTCAAAACATTCTAATTCCTTTTTTACATCATTTATTTTTGGTGTGTTTGCTGTTTCTACAAACATTTCTCCTTCTTCTAAAAGAAGCCTATTTCCATGAATAATAGGAACTTCAGAGTTACCCAATTGTGGACTTATATAGTTATTGTATGAAGAACTTCCAGAATTGTTACTACCTACATAAACATACTCGTAAGTCGTTTTGTTATATACCGAGTGAGTGTATTCTTGAGTACCATTTGGGTATATTTTATACCAGTCTGTATAATGAGTTACAGTAACCCATCGATAATTTCTACCACCTCCGCCAGTAGGACCGTCCTCATTATCTCCTGGTTCTTCTTTTGCTGGAAGTTTTAAAAGCAAATTTCCAGTCTCATCAGAGAATTCATTAATTTTTACCCCATTTTCATATCCTATAATCTTTAAAGCTTCTCCTTTTAAGTTATAGTGGTATAAAGTGCCAGAAAACCCATTAGGAGAAAAATACGATATTGTATTAAGCATTCCTTTATCTTTTGCTAGGAATTTTACAAGCTGTATATTCCAAATATCCACATCGTCTTTAATTGCAAGTAGTTTGTATTCATAATATAGTTTTTGATTGTCATTTTCAAAAAGATTACTGCTTGTGAAAATACTATTAAATTCATAAGTAATAGATTCATTATTTAGGTTCTCTATTTTATAATAATCATCCCAATTAATACTTAAATTGTCTTTAATAGTATTATCATTAAAATTCTCAATAGAAAATTCGTTTCTAATTTTTTGGATATCATTTATTGGTGTTTCTCTAATATTTTCTTTATTACAATTAGTAAAAAATATAATGATGAGAAATAAAAATGTAGTTTTTAAAAATATTTGTTTCATGTTTAAAAGTTAAATTAATTAATGAAACAATATTAATATGAGTATAGGTAGATAAGGTTCAGTATTTTCATAAAGTTACATATTTCGGACACTTTTTTTATATTCTATAGGCGTTTTTCCTGTTAATTTTTTAAAAGCCGTATAGAAGCTAGATTTGGAATTAAATCCAGCCTCTAGGCCTATAGCAATAATTGTGTAATTATCGTAATCAGGATTAGTCAACATTACCTTAGCGTCATTAATTCTTAGTGAATTTATATAGTCATTAAAATTTAAACTAGAATTTTTATTTATAAGTTGAGAAATATAACCTTCACTCAAGTTAAGTTTTTTAGAAAGTGTTTTTAAAGATAAGGAGGGGTCTAGATGTAATTTATCACTAATTATTAAATCATCAATTTTTGAATAGGTTGTAGACTTCTCTCTATTGTTTGCAAGTGGTGACTTTTTATGTGATTTATTGGAAATTTTACTTCTTATTTCTTTTCTTTCTTGATATAAATGTTTTTGTAAAATAGCCGAATAACCTATCCAATAAATTAAAATGGACATGCCAATCCATAAAGGATATAAATAATAATACCCTTCATTAAAAAAACTTTTGAATATACTTAACGAAATAACCCATAGAATGCAAAGTAAGATTCCCAAAAGTAAAATTCTTTTAAGCCATTTTGTTTTTATAGTAACATCATGGATATTGTATTTTGAATGATTTTTTTGATAAACTATTAAGAGTCTAAAAACTAAAACAATGATTGTGACGGAGAAAATGATAGAAATATATTCTACAATTAAATTGAAAATTTTTATGATAGCTAGATCATCATTTAATAAATTTCTAACTACTAAGTATATCATACTTAGTAAAAAAGGTATGAATAAATATATGTTTTCGTGTTTGTTGATTTTTTTATTGAGATAACTTTTAACAAAGAGAAAAAAGAATGGGAGCATTAAAAATTCAAAAGGAATAAATAATAGGCTGTTATCATCGTATTTATATCTAGGGATTATACCAGTATCAATAAACCAATATTGTAGGTTGCTAAAAGCTAAAGCTAAAATTGTAAAGGCGAGAAAGTAATTAGTTTTTGAATTAAGGTTTTTATTTAAAAAAATGATCAAGCTAAAAACAAAACCATGAATAATCCCAGCAAGAATTATGACATTATATACATTAAAATTCAGTTCCCCCATAAAACAAATATAAAAGAAAAAGACTACTAAAAAAGTAGTCTTTTGTTTTAATTATAAATGAGAATAGTTTTTAAATTTTATGAAAAATTGTTCTTTATTTTGGTCTAGTAACAAACCAAAAAAAACGCCCCAAAATACTTTGGAGCGTTTTTATAATAAATATGTATTGTGTAGTATTTAATGTACCAATTGTTCCCTGAAAATAGTTTGTTTTCTATCAGGACCTACAGAAACAATGGTAATAGGGATTTCCAGTTCTTTTTCTAAAAAGGCAATATATTCGTTTAAGGCTTTTGGTAATTGAGATGCTTCAGACATGGTCGTTAAGTCTTCATCCCATCCACTAAACTCTGTATATATGGGTTCTACATTTTCTGGTTCTATGTTATAAGGGAAATGGTTGATAACGTCTCCTTTATATTTGTAAGCGGTACACACTTTTAAGGTTTTAAAACCAGAAAGCACATCGCCTTTCATCATCATTAATTGGGTAACACCATTTACCTGACAGGCATATTTTAAAGCGATTAAATCCAACCAGCCGCAACGTCTTGGACGCCCTGTAGTGGCACCAAACTCATTACCGACACGTGCCATGGTTTCACCATCTTTATCAAAAAGCTCGGTAGGGAAAGGACCAGAACCTACGCGTGTTGTATAGGCTTTAAAAATACCAAATACGTCTCCAATTTTGTTCGGCGACACACCCAAACCAGTACAAGCACCTGCCGCAGTTGTATTACTTGATGTTACAAAAGGATAGGTTCCAAAATCGATATCCAATAAGGAGCCTTGTGCACCTTCTGCCAGAATGGTTTGTCCAGATTTTTGTGCCTGGTAAATATATTCTTCAGAGTCTATAAATTTTAAAGATTTTAAAACTTCAACAGCTTTAAAAAACTCTACTTCAAGCTCTGCCAGATCATATTCTATATCTACATTATAAAAAGAAATCATGGATTCGTGCTTATCGGCCAGCGCTCTATAACGTTCTTTCCAGTCACTTAATTCTAAATCGCCAACACGAATACCATTTCTACCCGTCTTGTCCATATACGTCGGACCAATACCTTTAAGTGTAGAGCCTATTTTTGCTTTCCCTTTAGAAGCCTCACTTGCGGCATCCAATAATCGGTGCGTTGGCAAAATAATATGTGCTTTACGAGAGATAACCAAGGATTTTCTGTAATCTACATTTTGCTCTTCTAGCTTGTCTAGTTCTCCTTTAAAGATAACGGGATCGATAACAACGCCGTTACCTACTAAATTTGTCGCATCATCATGGAATATCCCAGAAGGAATGGTATGTAAAACATGTTTTTTGCCATTAAAGACCAAAGTATGTCCTGCATTGGGCCCCCCTTGAAAACGCGCTATAATATTGTAGTTGGAGGTAAGTACGTCAACAATTTTTCCTTTGCCTTCATCTCCCCATTGTAATCCTAGTAGTAAATCTACTGCCATTGTAAAAATTAGTTAAGTGTTTGATTTTCTATTTCCGTAAAAATAGAGTGAATGGTTATTAATTTCTATATCAAAGATTTCTTCGATTGTTTTTTTTATAGATTGAATTCTGGGGTCACAAAATTCTATAACTTCCCCAGTATCTGTAAGTATAACATGATCGTGTTGTCTATCGAAATATGATTTTTCGTAATGTGCCTGGTTTTGTCCGAATTGGTGTTTTCTCACCAAACCACATTCTAGAAGTAATTCTATAGTATTGTAAAGCGTAGCACGAGATACACGGTATTTCTTGTTTTTCATGCTAAGATATAACGATTCTATATCGAAATGCTCTGTGTTATTATAAATTTCTTGCAGTATAGCATAGCGTTCGGGCGTTTTTCGGTGTCCGTTAGTCTCTAAAAAGCTCGTGAATACGCTTTTTACTATATCTTGGTTTTTTGTATCTGCCTTTGCATTCATAATTCCGTCGCAAATTTACACTTTTTTTACACTCTGGTAACCTTATCGATACCATTAATTTTTTTAAGTTTCTCTAAAAGCTTTTTTATAATGGTATTATTTTTTACAACAACATTGATTTTTCCAGAAAATAAGCCATCGTCACTTTCAAAACTTAAGCTTTTCATATTCACGTGCATATTGTCTGAAATAATGGAAGTAATATCGCTTACCAAGCCTATATGGTCAATTCCAGTAACTTTAATTTGGGCTAAAAATTCTTGTTGTGACGAGTCAATCCATTTGGCCTGCATAATCCTGTACGCATAATTTGATTGCATACTAAGCGCATTGGGACAATTTTTTTTATGGATCTTAATCCCTTCATTAACCGTTAGAAAGCCAAAAACATCATCGCCAGGAATTGGATTACAGCAATTTGATATTTTGTAGTCCAGCTTTTCTTCTTCTTTTCCGAAGACCAAAGAATCATATTTAGCCGTAACTTCTTCTTTTTCCAGGTCTTCTTTTTTAATAGTTGTCTTTCTTGAGATTTTATTTTTAATAAAACTCATCAAAGCATTACTTCTAGACGCTGCGTAGCTTTTAAGCATGGTATTATCTATCGTGCCAATACCAACTCTATAAAAAAGATCTAGGCTTGTTTTAAGCTTAAAATAGTTAACCAGTTCATTTGTAGAAGCCTCGTTAAGCGTAATCTTGAGCTGTTTTAATTTTCTTCTAAGAATCTCTTTGCCGTCTTCACCTATGCGTTTTTTGTCTTCTTTTAAAGCCGATTTTATTTTACTTCTAGCTCGGGCTGTAGTGGCATAATCCAACCAGTTTGCATTGGGTTTGGAACTTTCTGAGGTTAAAATATCGACTTGATCGCCACTTTGTAATTGGTGACTTAGCGGTACTAACTTACCATTTACTTTAGCTCCCCGTGTTCGCATACCAACCTCGGTATGGATATTAAAAGCAAAATCTAATGATGTAGCACCTTTGGGTAATGATTTTAACTCTCCAGTAGGGGTAAATACAAATATTTCTTGCGAATACAGGTTGAGTTTAAATTGCTCAACAAAATCTACGGCATTTGTATCTGGGTTTTCTAAAGCTTCCTGTAGCTTATTGATCCAATTTTCTAAATTATCCTCCTTCTCGTTGTCCTGTTTATATTTATAATGAGCAGCATAACCTTTTTCGGCAATTTCGTTCATACGTTCACTTCGTATTTGAACTTCGACCCAGCGTCCTTTAGGTCCCATAACAGTAATGTGCAAAGCTTCATAGCCTGTAGACTTAGGAGAAGAAATCCAATCGCGTAGACGTATCGGGTTTGGTCTAAAGTGATCGGTTACTACAGAGTATATTTTCCAGGCTAAAAACTTTTCGTTGGCCTCTTCACTTTTGTAGATAATCCTTATTGCAAACTTGTCGTACACTTCATCAAAAGAAACTCCTTGTTTCAGCATTTTTTTTCTGATTGAAAAAATAGACTTTGGACGTCCTTTTATGGTGTATTCAAAATTTTCTTTATTTAATGACTTCTTTATAACTTCACTAAACGCTTCTATATACTTATCCTGTTCTTCCTTACTTTCTTTAATTTTATCATAAAGATCGTTATAGACATCAGGTTCGGTATATTTTAAACCTAAATCTTCAAGTTCGGTTTTGATATTGTACAAGCCAATTCTATGTGCTAAAGGCGCATAAATGTATAGGGTTTCAGAGGCTATTTTTTCTTGCTTATCTGGACGCATAGAAGCCATAGTCTGCATATTATGGAGCCTGTCCGCAATTTTTATTATAATAACACGAACATCATCATTAAGTGTGAGCAGCATTTTCCGAAAATTTTCTGCTTGTAAAGACACGTCCATGTCTTTTTCTTTGCTTAAAGAAGATATTTTTGTGAGCCCATCTACAATAGTGGCTATCGTTTTTCCAAATAACTTTTCAATATCTTTTATAGTATAATCTGGGCTGTCTTCAACAACATCATGAAGTAGAGCTGCAGCAATAGAAGTCGCATCCAAGCCAATTTCTTGGGCAACGATTTTTGCTACGGCCAATGGATGGAAAATATAAGCTTCCCCAGATTTTCTACGTTGATCCTTGTGACCATCTATAGCAATATCAAAAGCTTTACGTATTAGTTTTTTATCGTCATCAGATAGCGTTGTATAGCTAACTTTTAATAATTCTTTGTAGGCTTTGGTTATTGCTGCATTTTCTTTTTCGATCTCTTCCTCTGTCATAGATTAAAAATAACATAAAGAATATTAACCACCAACATGAAGTTTGGTTTTTTATACCTGAATTTTTTAAACCCATATTCTGCATTAGAACTTCGTCATGAAGGTTGAAAATGCAATAAAATCTAGTATGTTATTAATTTCAGCATAGTATCTCCATGGTTAAACAAAAAAATACAGTAAAACGTTAGATTTTGCAGTAGTTTCAATCTGTAATAGATTTTCTAATGCATGATACGGGTTAAAGGTTGGGAATTTAAAAAATCAACCAATTGAAGAATGGCTTTTCCGCGATGGCCAATTTCGTTTTTTAGACTCAGATCCATTTCGGCAAAGGTTTGTTGGTATCCTTGTGGTTTAAAAATAGGATCGTAACCAAAGCCAAGCTTACCGCTTTTACTACTTGTTATTTCACCTTTGCATATACCGGTAAAAGTAAATTGTTCATTATTGAGCAGTAATGTGATTACCGTTTTAAACTGCGCATCTCTATTGGTTTTGGTGCTTAATTCTGTTAGTAATTTGTTCATGTTGTCATGGGCATCACGTTGTTCTCCAGCATAACGGGCAGAGTGCACGCCTGGAGCCCCGTTCAAGGCTGCTACTTCTAGGCCAGTATCATCAGCAAAACAATCATATCCGTAATGTTCTTTTACATATTTAGCTTTTTCAATACTGTTGCCCTCAATGGTATTTTGGGTTTCTGGGATATCTTCAAAACAATCAATATCGTTCAAACTTAATAGCTTTATATGACTAGGAATCAAAGCTTGTACCTCATGTATTTTATTAAGGTTATTGGTGGCGAAAACGAGTTGCATATGCTGAGCGAATTTAAATTTTCAAAAATACTATTATATTGATTTATAAGTGAAAATATTTTATGACTTTTTATGATTTTTGTTACTCTACATTATTAAAAAAACGTGTATCTTAGATTAAGAATTTTAATATAAATAAAAATAGATATGACAGTAAATATTCAATATGTAGGTGTAGATATAAGCGAGACACTTTCGACTTTCACAGAAGATAAATTGAAAAAAATATTTAACAGATACGAGTTTTTAATTAGCGCCAGTGTGCATTTTAAACAAGACGAAAACCAGCACGATACAGGTAAAATTTGTAATATAGAATTAAGCTTACCAGGTCCTCGAATTTTTGCGACTTCTAATGAACGTAATTTTGAAGTGTCTGTAAGAGAGACGATTAAGGATTTAGAGCGTCAATTAGAAAAACGAAAAGAAGTCTATAAAACGCATTAACTTAAGTTTTATATAAGATGAATATTGAAGCTTATAGAATGTATTGCCTATCTAAAAAAGGCGTTACAGAGTCTATACCATTTCCTAAGTTACCCAATGTACTTGTTTTTAAAGTCATGGGTAAAATGTTCACCGCTACCGATATAGATACATTTGATAGTTTTAGTATTAAATGTGAACCAGAAACCATAGAAGAACTTCGTGCAGAATATGATGCATTGGAAGAACCCTCATATTTTAGCAAAAAACATTGGAGTAGGGTTGTAGTCGATGGTTCTATTCCCGATAAGTTATTGTATGAATGGTTAGATGTTTCTTACCGTTTGGTAGTCGCAAAACTGACCAAAAAAGAACGGTTGGAACTAGAGAATTTATAAATTATCGGTGATGGTAAGGTTCGTTTCTTAAAATGGTAAAGCCTCTATAAAGTTGCTCAATAATAAACAAACGTACCATTTGATGGGAAAATGTCATTTTAGATAATGATATTTTCCCATTTGATTTATTATAGACATCTTGAGAGAACCCATAAGGACCTCCAATAACTAAAACTAGTTGTTTTATACCGGAATTCATATGTTTTTGCAGATAATTGGAAAAGCCTACGGAGTTTAATTGCTTACCTTGTTCATCTAATAAAATCAAAATATCGGTCGGGTTGAGCTTGCTCATAATAAGTTCGCCCTCTTTTTGTTTTTGTTGTGCTTCGCTTAAGTTTTTGACATGCTTTATGTCTGGAATAATTTCCAGCGAAAATTTAATATAAAACCCCAAACGCTTTGTGTATTCATCGATTAGTGATTGAAGCTCCTTATTATCGGTCTTGCCAATGGCGAGAAGTTTTATAGTCATAATAGCAAAATTACTATTTAGTATTTACGAAAAACATATTTAATGATGAAAAAAATAGAAATTTCATAAATGTAAAATTTAATTTAGTAAATCAATTTCTTATTTTTGTTGCAAACTAACTAAATATATGATAACACAAGAGCAATTCGATACAGAAGTTAAAATGATAATTTCCAATGCTATAAGAGAAGATGTGGGCGATGGAGATCATAGTTCTTTAGCTTGTATTCCAGAAAATGCAAAAGGGAGAGCAAAAATATTAGTTAAAGATAAAGGCATTATTGGAGGTGTTAATTTTGCTAAAAAAGTATTTGCATACGTTGATAAAAATTTAAAATTGGATGTTAAAATAGAAGATGGAACCGAGGTTACTTATGGTGATGTTGTTATGTATATTGAAGGGCCTTCTCAGTCTATTTTAAAAGCAGAACGTACGGTATTAAATGCCATGCAACGTATGAGTGCCATAGCTACAAAAACAAGGATGTTTGTTAATTTGTTAAAAGGTACTAAAACTAAAATTCTAGATACACGTAAAACAACACCAGGAATTCGTGTATTGGAAAAATGGGCCGTGGTTATAGGAGGAGGAGAAAACCATAGATTTGCATTGTATGATATGATTATGCTTAAAGATAATCATATCGATTTTGCTGGAGGTATTACCAAAGCTATTGAAATGACCAAGTCTTATTTAAAAGAAACCGATAAGGATTTGAAAATTATGGTTGAGGCCAGAAATTTAATCGAGGTTGAGGAAATATTAAAAAGTGACGGTATTTATAGAATTTTACTTGATAACTTTGATTATGAAGATACAAGAAAAGCCGTAAAACTAATAGATGGTAAATGTCTTATTGAATCTTCTGGTAATATAAACGAAGTCACTATTAGGCACTATGCAGAATGTGGGGTGAATTATATTTCATGCGGCGCTTTAACACATTCTGTCCATAATATGGATTTAAGTTTAAAGGCTGTAAACTAGTTTTATAACTTTCAAATTAGTTTAAGGGGCTTAGTGTTTAATGACAAACTTTTAAACTTTTAAAATAAATTAATGACCAAGCCCATTGAAGACAAGCTAGATAAGATTCCAGTAATAAATGTCTTGGTGCGGGTTTTTAAGCAGGTAAAATTACCAGGTCTTGAGGGGCTGTCATTTTACGATTTATTAGAGCTTTATATTACAGGTATCGTAAGAGGGGCTTTAACAACACGTGCAAGTGCCATCGCTTTTAGTTTTTTTATGGCCTTGTTTCCTTTTTTGTTGTTTGTACTAATCATTATTCCGTACATACCAATCGATGATTTTAAAATTGAATTTTTAACCTTTTTAGAATCTTTTTTGCCGCCAAATACTTCCGATTTTTTTGTAGAGAATATATTCGAAAATATTGATAAAACGCAACAAGGAGGTCTGTTGTCATCTGTTTTTGTACTATCAATAGGTTTAATGGCTAATGGAGTAAATGCGGTGTTTTCTGGTTTTGAAAATTCATATCATGAGCAATTAACCCGTAACATTTTCAAGCAATATTTATACGCGTTGAGTATAGCTTTGATATTGGCTTTTTTACTTATTGTAACCATAGCTGTTTTAGGTTATTTTCAAATATATGTGGTACAGGAAGTATTTGAAGCTTTGGAGAATAAAGGCTATCAAGTGGAAAATCAAAATGTATTATGGACAGATATTGCCAAATATGCATTCTTTATTATTATGGTGTATTTGGCAACGGCCACCTTGTATTATTTTGGTACTCAGGAAGGAAAACACTCTAAATTCTTTTCTGTAGGTGCCTTGTTTACAACCCTGCTAATTATGTTGTCGTCTTATCTGTTTGGTCTTTATATTGAAAATTTTGGGCAATACAATAAACTTTACGGTTCTATTGGGGCATTATTAATTCTACTGTTTTATTTGTGGCTTAATGCTAATATTTTATTGTTAGGTTACGAATTAAATGCCTCACTCAATAAACTACGTAAAAGGTGTTAGTTTATGCAGTATTTTATAGATGTAATCATTCCCGTACCACTTAAAAAACTTTTTACTTATCGTATTAGTGTTTCTGAATATGATTTTTTGGAACCAGGTATGCGAGTTGCGGTACCTTTTGGGAAATCTAAAATTTATACAGGTATTGTTTATAATGTTCATAATAATCCGCCAACGGTTTATGAAGCTAAAGATATTCAACAGATTTTAGATGATGTTCCTATTGTAAAGGCGAAGCAATTACAATTGTGGCAATGGATAGCAGACTATTATATGTGTACATTGGGTGATGTGATGCGAGCAGCTTTACCTAGTGCTTTTATTTTAGAAAGTGAAACGGTAATCCAAAAAAATAATATTAAGGAAATTGATGAAAAAATATTAAAAGATGATGAGTTTTTGGTTTTTGAAGCATTGCACCATCAATCCTCTTTAAAAATCCATGATATCTCCAATATTCTTGATAAAAAGAACGTCTTACCAGTTATTAAACGACTCATTGAAAAAGAGGCTATTTCTGTTGAAGAAGAGGTGTATGAAAAGTATAAGCCTAAATTGGTTCGTTATGTAAAGCTACATGCCAATTTTTCTTCAGAAACTGCGCTTGAAAAATTGTTGGATGACTTGAGCAGAGCACCAAAGCAGCGACAGGTTATCGTGACTTTATTTTCTGTTTCGGCAACGACGAAAAAACCAGTGAAAGTTTTAGACTTATCTACCGAAAGTGGAGCATCTACAGCCATTATAAAATCATTGATTGATAAAGGTGTTCTTGAAGAATATTATATCCAAACGGATCGTATTCAATATTCAGGCGATGAAAACGAGACTACAAAAAACCTTAATACATATCAAGAAGCCGCTCTAAAAGAAATAAAGAATGCTTTTGGCAAGCATACAGTTACCTTGCTTCATGGTGTGACCTCCTCGGGTAAAACCGAAGTGTATGTCAAACTGATTGAAGATATTTTAAAGAAAGGGCAACAAGTACTTTACTTGTTGCCAGAAATAGCGTTAACTGCCCAGTTGATTAAACGCTTACAGAATTATTTTGGAGAACAAGTGGCTGTTTTTCATTCTAAATACTCATCGCACGAACGTGTTGAGGTTTGGAATCATGTTTTAAATAACTCAGGGAAAGCAAAAATAGTTTTGGGAGCACGGTCCTCCATATTTTTACCATTTGATAATTTAGGACTTATCGTTGTTGATGAAGAGCATGAACAGTCCTTTAAGCAGTTTGATCCCGCACCACGATATCATGCACGCGATACGGCTGTTGTGTTGGCATACATGCACCATGCAAAAATACTTCTAGGGTCTGCCACACCAAGTTTAGAAAGTTACTTCAATGCAAAACAAGACAAGTATGGTTTGGTAGAAATTACGAAGCGCTACAATGATGTTTTGATGCCAGATATTGAATTAATAGATATTAAAGAAAAGTTTAAAAAGAAGCTGATGAAAGGCCATTTTAGTGATAGACTTATCGAAGAAATGACCGAAACTTTACAAGAAGGGCATCAAATTATTTTATTTCAAAATCGACGCGGATTTTCACCTATTGTAGAATGTAACACCTGTGGTCATTCACCACAATGTCCTAATTGTGATGTGAGTTTAACTTACCATCAATACAGAAATCAATTGCGTTGTCATTATTGTGGTTACAATTCGGCCATGATAAAAGATTGTATGGCTTGTGGTAGTCCAGAACTGGATACTAAAGGTTTTGGTACCGAACAAATTGAGGAAGAAGTGAAATTATTATTTCCAGACTATAAGGTTGCACGTATGGATTTGGATACTACTAGAGGTAAATATGGCTATGAAAAAATAATTACAGCTTTAGAGCAGCAGGAAATAGATATATTGGTAGGAACACAAATGTTAACTAAAGGTTTGGATTTTAGAAATGTAAAACTGGTTGGTATTATGAATGCAGATAATATGCTAAACTTTCCAGATTTTAGAGCCCATGAACGTAGTTTTCAATTGATGTTGCAGGTGTCGGGTAGGGCGGGACGTACGGATGAAAGGGGAAAGGTATTGATTCAGACTTATAATCCATACCATAATATTCTACAACAGGTCTCTACTAATAACTATACAGAGATGTATAAAGAGCAAATGAACGATCGTTATAATTATAAATATCCGCCTATTTACAAGCAAATAAAAATTACTTTAAAGCATAAGGATTATAACAAGGTTGATGCAGCTTCAATTTGGCTCGCAAAATCCTTGGTGCAGGTTTTTAAAGACCATGTCTTAGGTCCAGAATCGCCACCAATTTCTAGAATAAGAAACCAGTTTCATAAAAATATCCTGGTAAAGATTCCCAAGCAGCAATCATTATCAAAAACAAAAAAAGCCATCATTAGAATAAATGATAGCTTCTTTAGTATAAAAGATTTTCGGTCGGTTAAAATAATTTTAAATGTCGATAACTTTTAGTTTAATCCGGTTTAATTGGTTAGTTAGCTGGATTTTAAATATTGTTTAAAGCGTCAACTAATTGCGTCTTTTTGTTTCGGCTTAAAGGGATTTCATAAGCTCCCACCTCAACATTTTTACTGTTAAATCTATCTATCTTATCAAGATTAACAATGTATGATTTATGGATTCTTAAAAACTTACCTTCGGGTAATTCAGCCTCAAAAGATTTCATCGTAGATAGTACTACTAGGCTCGTTTCTTCTGTAACCAACTTTACATAATCGCCAAGGGCCTCAATCCACTTAATGTCTTTGATATAAACTTTACGTTTTTTAAGGTTACTTTTTACAAAAATATGTTCGCCTTCTTCTTCGTTAAAGTCTAAAGTCAGTCTATGCTGCTCTAAAGCTTTATCTACAGAAGTATTGAAACGTTCTCTTGTAATTGGTTTATGTAAATAATCGGTAGCATCGTAATTAAATGCTTTAAAAGCATACTCGGTTTTACCGGTTACAAAAATAATTTGAGGTTTGTTGTTCAATACGTCTAAAAGTTCAAATCCATTTAACACTGGCATTTCAATGTCTAAAAAAATTAAATCTACTTGATGCGTATTTAAACCATTTTTAGTTTCTAAGGCACTACTGTACTCTGCTATTAAGTTAAGCGAAGGATGATTCTCTACCAGCTTGACTATTGAGAGACGTTGTATTGCCGAATCGTCTACTACTACACAGTTTAATGTCATAACATTTTATATTATTTCGGTTAAGATATCGACAATAGTACAAAAAATTCGGCTAAAAACCAAAAATCATCGTTAAAGCGTTCGTTTTAACATAATTTTAACAATTTTTGAAAAGCCTTATTATACTTAAATAATTGTTGTTTTATATGTATATATTAACTATTTTTGCACCCAATTTTTAACAATAAAATAGATTTTTATGAATCATTATGAAACTGTTTTCATCTTAAATCCCGTTTTATCTGAAGATCAGATAAAGGAAACAGTAAAGAAATACGAAGATTTTCTTGTTTCTAACGGAGCTAAGATGGTAGCTAAAGAAGATTGGGGGCTTAAAAAATTAGCTTACCCAATACAAAACAAGAAAAGTGGATTCTATCACTTATTTGAGTACACGGTATCTGGTGAAGTAATTAATGCTTTAGAAGTAGAGTTTAGACGTGATGAGCGTTTTATGCGTTACTTAACTGTATCATTAGACAAGCATGCTATTTCATGGGCAGAGAGAAGAAGAGAAAAACTTAAAGTAAAAGCTTAATTATGTCATCGATAGAACAACAATCAAAAGGAAAAAAAGACGGAGAAATTAGATATTTAACACCGTTGAATATTGAGACAAACAAACAAAAGAAATATTGTCGTTTCAAAAAATCAGGTATCAAATATATCGATTATAAAGATCCAGATTTCTTATTAAAGTTTGTAAATGAGCAAGGTAAAATTTTACCAAGACGCTTAACAGGGACTTCGCTAAAGTATCAAAGAAAGGTATCTGTAGCTGTTAAGAGAGCACGTCATTTAGCTTTAATGCCATACGTAGCAGATTTATTAAAATAAAATACCGATAACAATGGAACTTATATTAAAACAAGACGTTGAAAATTTAGGATTTAAAGACGATGTTGTAACGGTTAAGAACGGTTATGGTAGAAATTTTTTAATTCCTCAAGGACAAGCTATCCTTGCTACTGCTTCTGCTAAAAAAGTGTTGGCAGAAAATTTAAAACAAAGAGCTTTTAAAGAAAAGAAAATAGTTGATGATGCTAATAAAACTGCTGAAGCATTAAAAGCATTAGAAATTAAAATTGCTGCTAAGGTTGGTACCGGAGATAAACTATTTGGTTCTGTGAATAATATCAATGTAGCTGAAGCTTTAGAAAAAGAAGGACATGCTATTGATAAAAAATTCATTACAGTAACGACTGTAAAGCGTACAGGAAAATATAATGCTGTGATACGTTTACATAGAGAGGTGTCTGTTGATTTGCCTTTTGAAGTTATTGCACAAGCAAATTAAAAGTATTAACAATTAGTTAATAAAACATTTAAATATTGTAAAGCCATTCCGATGAATGGCTTTTTTTTGTTTATTTTTGTCGGTATTAATGCTATGCGCGCATAGTAGGCTAACTCTAAACAATATATTAAATGAAAAAAACAACTCTGACTGCTTTTTTCGTGTTTTTTAGTGTTCTTGCATTTTCGCAAGTAACGACTTCAAACATAAAAGGGCTAATTTTAGATGAAGAATCCAACCCGCTTCCTGGAGCAAATGTAGTTGCTATCCATACCCCAACAGGAACTAAGTATGGAGCTGCAACAAACTTTGACGGAAGATTTAACCTATTAAATTTAAGAGTAGGAGGACCCTACAGTATTACTGTTAGTTTTGTTGGTTATCAAGAACAAACGTTTAACGATATCTTTTTAACCTTGGGTAAAACACAAAACCTTGATGTTACTTTGACGGCAGATAATGAAGAATTAGATGCTGTAGTCATTCAAGGTTCTGGAGGTACAGGAACATTTGGTAGTGACCGTACAGGAGCAGAAACAAGTGTTGGGCGTCGTGAATTGACGCGTTTGCCTACTATTTCAAGGTCTGCTGCAGATTTTACCAGATTGGAACCATCGGCAAGTGGAAATTCTTTTGGAGGGAGAAACGATCAGTACAATAATTTCTCTTTAGATGGGGCCATTTTTAATAACCCTTTTGGTTTGGATTCACCAACAGTAGGAGGTCAAACAGGTGCACAACCTATTTCATTAGATGCGATAGATCAAATTTCAGTATCTACAGCACCGTATGATGTTACCCAATCAGGATTTACTGGAGCTTCAGTAAATGCGGTTACTAAAAGTGGAACGAACGAATTTCACGGTACCGTTTATGGCTTTTTTAGAAACCAAGACTTGACAGGTGGGAAGATTAAAGGTGAAGATGTTACTAAACCAGATTTAGAACAAGTACAGTATGGTGTTAGTATTGGAGGCCCTATAATTAAAAATAAATTGTTCTTTTTTGCTAATTTCGAAAAAGATGATAGAACAGATTTAGGAACTAATGGCTGGGTGCCTAATACAGGCTCTGGAGCCATTAACGAGTCTAGAGTAAGTGCAAGCGATTTAATGGACGTGTCAAACGCTTTAGGGACTTTAGGTTATAATACAGGCGCTTATCAAGGTTTTACGTATGCCTCAGAATCCACTAAGGGAATTTTTAAATTAGATTGGAATATCAATGATAATAATCGTTTAGCTATTATTTACAATTTTTTGAATGCATCTCAAGAAAAACCAGCACATCCAACGGCTTTGGGGGTTAGAGGGCCAAGCTTTACAACGCTTCAGTTTGAGAACTCTGGATATGAGATAAATAATGGACTACAATCGGTACAATTGGAGTTGAACTCGACATTATCTGATGAGATGACCAATAAATTCCAAATTGGTTATACACATTTTGATGATTTTAGAGATCCGTTATCTGCACCAGCACCAGCTATTACCATTCAAGATGGTAGTGGTTCTAATTATATTATTGCTGGTCACGAGCCATTTTCTATAAATAATAGACTGGATCAAAAAGTATTTCAACTTACCAATAATTTAAACGTGGTAAAAGGTAACCACACCTTTACAATTGGCTTTTCTTTTGAGAAGTTTCAATTTGATAACTCCTTTAATTTAGGAGCCTTTGGTTATGATGAAGATGGTGATTTTAACCAGGAGGTAGGTGCTTTTGCAGCTTACCCAGATTTGAATGCTTTTTTTACAGATGTAAATGATGGTACATTGGCTGCTGCATTGGCTAATGCCCAAAATGTTTTTGATACAAATAATGCTTTGCCAGATGGTGAAGGATGGTCTTTGGCAGAAACAAATGTTGGACAATTGGCGTTTTATGTACAGGATGAGTGGAATGTAAATGATAATTTCAAATTAACTTATGGGATTAGATTCGATAAGCCATTATATTTTGATACCAGAGATAAAATTGATGAAAATATAGCAAGAAAGCCTTTTACTTTCGATCCTACAATTCCTTATTTTAATCCAAACACCAATCAAGAAACTTTAATAGATTCAAGAACGTTACCAAATAACAAATTCCTTATTTCTCCGCGTTTAGGATTCAACTGGGATGTTAATGGAGAGAGCAAAACGCAAATACGAGGTGGTTCAGGCGTATTTACGGGACGTTTCCCATTTGTATGGTTAGGGAACCAAGTACAAGGATTGGATTTCTTCTTTTACCAGGTTGTGGATCCAGAGTTTAAATGGCCACAGGTATGGCGTACTAATATAGGAGCCGATCATAAATTTGAAAATGGCATCATTTTAACAGGGGATGTGTCTTATACCAAAGATATTAATGGCGCCCATGTACAAAATTGGGGGTTAAGAAACCCATCAGGTACACTTAATGCGCCAGGAGATAATAGACCCATTTATTTACCAACCGATAGAGGTAATAATGCCTATGTTTTTACAAATTCGGATGAAGGACGTATCTGGAATGCCAGTTTAAAGGCACAAAAAACTTTCGACAATGGTATCTATGCAAGTGTGGCTTATAACTATTTAAATGCTAAGGACGTGAACTCTATTGAAGCTGAGATTACGGGTGATGCTTTCGATTTTAACCCGAACTTAGGTAATGCCAATAATGATGTGCTGTCTTATTCTAAATATGGAGACACACACCGTTTTATAGGAGTTGCCAGTAAAAAATGGAGCTATTCAAACGATAAAATGGCAACCACAATTTCTACATTTTGTGAGTACGCACAAGGTGGGCGTTTTAACTATACTTATGCTGGTAATATAAATGGAGATAGTTCTTTTCAGAACAATGACCTTATTTATATTCCAACAGCAAGTGAAGTGCAGCAAATGCAATTCTCTGGGCCTGGCCAAGCAGAGGCCTTTGAAAGATTTATACAGCAAGACGATTATTTAAGTGACAACCGAGGTCGTTATTTTGAAAGATATGGTGCCTTATCGCCATGGAGAAGTAGATGGGATGTTAAAATTTTACAGGATTTTAAATTTAATGTTAGTGGAGATAAAACAAATACCCTTCAGCTGAGTATCGATATTCTTAATTTTGGAAACTTTATCAATTCCGATTGGGGCGTTGTAGAAGTTCCTAACAATTTATCGCCTATAGGCGTGGATACTTCTGGAGCGACACCTGTTTATACTTTTGATGAAACCTTGGCTAATTCTTTTGGATCTGATTCAAGTTTAGCTTCTAGATGGCAAATGCAATTTGGATTGCGTTATATTTTCTAAAAATAATAACAGATATATTCTTAAATTTGCGCTCCTGATTAGGGGCGCATTTTTTTTAGAGGGATTCAATTTTGATAAGTCAATTGACGCATGCAAAATTGTAAATCGAACTAATCCAGACGAAGGTCGGGATCCCATAAATTGATTTTAATCTATATGAAGTATTCAAGACTTACCAAAGAGCAATTTGAAGAATTACACCAGGAGTTTATTAACTTTCTGTCAACACAATCTATAACCGCTGATGAGTGGGCTAATCTTAAGGCAAATAAACCTGATTTAGCAGAAATGGAGCTGGATGTATTTAGTGATCTTATTTGGGAAGGTGTTTTAAATAAGGCTGAATATTTAGAGCACATATCACCACAGCATATGTACCTGTTTCGTTTAGGGGATGATAAAATGCATGCTTTGGTAGTAACTCTAAAAAATGAAATAGATATCACGACTAAAGAAGGCTATAATTGGCTTCGTGAAAACTTAATGGATGAAAACGTGGAGTTTCTTCAAGCAGATAAAGACTATACAGACGATAAAAACTTAGATAAGTTTAAAATGATCGAACAGGGCGCCGTTATAACTAAAGGTGACTTGTATAGGTATTTTAATAAGTTGATAAACTAACGGCGGATGTCATTAGGATGAAGAAAGTCTACATTACTTCAAAACAAGAACGTTTGTATTTAAAATTGATAGCTCTATTTTCAAATTGGTGACATAAGACAACTTTTGTAAAATCTAGATACATTATTTTTGATAATACTGAAGATGAGTTTTTAACAGAATAAGTAAAATGTATACAGAGCTAGAAGCATATATAAAAAGTGAGGTCGACATAAAACAATCTGAATTAAAAAAAATAATAACCCATTTTACACCTAAAAATACTGTAAGAAATGAAATGCTGTGCAATATTGGCCAAGTATGCAAGCATTTTTATTTCATAAAAAAAGGTTGTTTGAGGCTTTACGAAATTGATGCAAAAGGAAATGATATAACAGGATATTTTGCGCTAGAGAATAGTATCATTTCAGCAAATACGAGTTTTATGCTTCAAAAGCCTTCAAGAGATTGTCTCGTTTCTCTTGAACCTTCAGAGCTATTAGTGATCTCTCGTGATAACTTTTATAAATTAATAAATACAATTCCTCAATTTGCTACGGTGTATCATAAATTTATAGAGTTTGCTTTTATCCATTCTCAAATGCGAATCTATAGTTTTTTGGGCATGGAAGGTATAGATAAACTAAAATGGGTTATGGAACATGAGCCTAAATTACTATCACGCATATCTAGTAAAGCTGTTGCTTCGTATTTGGGAATGACAAATTCTACATTAAGTAAGTTACGATCTAAGCTTTAAAACATTGTCTTATGACAACTTTTTTAATAATGATACTTCTCAACTTTGCATTGTTATCGAACAATAAAGTTCATAATTAAAAAGCAATATGATGAATAAAGAAATTAAAAAAGTATTTGTGTACACCGAACTGCAATTTTCTATTCCATTCGAGAACGTTCCTTGGAAAGAAATGAATCCCAATTTATTATCTATTGATGGCCTTGTGAGAAAGACTTGGTTAAGTGGTATCAATTCCAATTCTGTAGGTGGGTTTTATGAATTTGACTCTTTAGAAAAAGCAGAAAACTTCGCTTGGAACATCTTCCCTTTTGAAGCTAAAAATTTTGGGGTGAGTTTCATGACTAAAATTTTTAATGGAGATGTTGTGGAAGAAGCAAGTAGAGGAATGAAATCACCACATTATAACTAACTGCAAGAACAAAGTTCATAAATTCTATGGACTTTGTTTTATAAAAAAATAAAAATGAAATACATATTATTTATTGTAACAAGTACAGATAAGACAGGCACAGGAAAACATCCAGCTGGCTATGAATTTTCAGAAATAGCCGATCCTTACTTTGAATTTATCCATAAAGGATATACAGTAGATTTTGCGAGTATGCTTGGAGGAAAACCTCCATACGTAGGATATAATCCATCTAATGAAACGAGTAAAAAGTTTAAAGAAGGGCGTGGATTTAAAAGGTTGAATTTTAGTCATAAACTAGAGCATATTAACATGTCCGCTTATGATGCGATTTTTTTTCCAGGAGGTCTTGGTTTAATGACAGATATGGTTGATAACCCCTTAGTAAAAGAAATAATTAAAAACGTTTACGAAACAGGTAAGATTATAGGTGCAGTTTGTCATGGTCCAGCAGCTTTACTAAATGTTATGTTGTTTGATGGAAGTTACCTGTTAGAAGGAAAAAAAATCAATGCATTTACTAGGCAAGAGGAAGAAAAAGATAATCATTTACTAGGAGATGTTATTCCCTTTATGCTTGATGAAGCATTGGTTAAGCAAGGGGCAATATTTTCTCATACAGAACCATTTAAACCATTTGTTGTTAATGATAAGAATTTAGTAACGGGGCAAAATCCAGCATCAGCACCAGGAGTCGCATTAAAAATGATTGATTTATTAGAAAAAGAAGAAGATTCATAATTTAAAAGATTGCTCGCTTTTTTTTATTAAAAAGTACCCAATGACATTTGCATTAATTATTTTTGTCGTTATTAAAACATGAAACTGTTTTGCTATTCCGTGTTTGATGCGGAATTTATTTAAAAAAATAATAATCATTAAAAAAGATTGCTGCTGGAGTTTACCTTGAGCCTTTCGACTGTGCTCAAGACAAGTTAGATAAAAAGCAGGTACTAGATATGGCTCAAAAACCAAGTATACCAAAAGGCACCAGAGATTTTAATCCAGAGCAGGTAACTAAGCGTAATTATATTTTTAATACCATTCGAGGTGCTTTTGAAACGTTCGGATTTCAACCTATAGAAACACCTAGTTTTGAAAACTCCAACACTTTAATGGGGAAATATGGTGAAGAAGGAGACCGTTTGATTTTTAAGATTTTAAATTCTGGAGATTACTTATCTAAAGCCGATAATGAGGCCTATGATACTAAAAACTCTAATAAATTAACGCCAAGTATATCAGAAAAAGCACTCCGTTACGATCTAACGGTGCCTTTTGCGCGTTACGTGGTACAACACCAAAATGAGATCGAGTTTCCGTTTAAACGTTACCAGATACAACCTGTCTGGAGAGCAGATAGACCGCAAAAAGGACGTTTTAGGGAGTTTTACCAGTGTGATGCCGATGTGGTTGGATCTAAGTCGTTATGGCAAGAGGTCGAGTTTATCCAATTGTACGATAAAGTTTTTTCGGCTTTAAAACTTGAAGGGGTTACCATAAAAATAAATAATAGAAAAATACTTTCTGGAATAGCCGAAGTTATTGGAGCATCTGATAAATTAATAGATTTTACAGTGGCGCTGGATAAATTGGATAAAATAGGCGAGGATAAGGTAAAAGAAGAAATGCGAGGTAAGGGTATTTCGGAAGCAGGGATTGCTAAATTACAGCCTTTATTCACGTTATCGGGATCTTTTGAATCTCAAATAGATGGTTTAAAAGGCATTCTTAGTGCTTCCGAAGCAGGACAAAAGGGTATTGGGGAATTAGCCTTTATAAATGCGGCGATTAAAGAACTGGAATTGTCAACGGCAACTTTACAACTGGATGTTACTCTGGCGCGTGGATTAAACTATTACACGGGAGCTATTTTTGAAGTGGCGGCACCAGAAGATGTGAAAATGGGGTCTATTGGTGGCGGTGGCCGCTATGATGACCTAACTGGTATTTTCGGAATGAAAGATGTAAGCGGTGTAGGTATTAGTTTTGGTTTGGATAGAATCTATTTGGTTCTTGAAGAATTAGGGCTGTTCCCTGAAACAGTTAATAAAAAAGTAGAAGTCCTTTTTATAAATTTTGGAGATAAAGAAGCTCTATACAGCCTAAAAGCCATTAATGCATTGCGTTTACAGGGAATAAACTCTGAATTATATCCAGATGCTGCTAAAATGAAAAAACAAATGAATTATGCCAACAAACGTGCTGTTCCGTTTGTAGTTTTGGTAGGTGAAGAGGAAGTGACTTCAAATATTTATACATTAAAGAATATGACTTCTGGTGAACAGCAAAAAGTGTCTTTGGAGACATTAATTAAGCTTGTGAAATAAAAAAGAGTCCTAAAATTAATTTAGGACTCAAAGTATAGTTAAGTAAAATGCAGATTAAAGGTTTAAGTGACTAACTCAAATAAATAAACTCAACTATCTATTTTATTAATACTTTTTTAGAAATCGTTCCGTATGATGTTTGTATTTTCAAGATGTAATTACCTGTTTTGATTTGACTGGCATTATATGTTAAATGACGTTCATTGGTATTAGTTTGAAATTTGAACAATGATTGCCCTAATATATTGAGCATCTCAACAGATTTTATCAGTTTTGAAGTCGGGTTGTTGATGATAATATGGTTCTCTTCGTTAGAATAATGGGTTTCTATGGGGCTGGCATCTATATCATCAATTCCTAAGGTTGTTTGAGCTCCAGAGAATGTAATTTCAAAACGACTTAAATATTCTCCAGCAGCTAAATAGATTTCATAATTACTTTGTTTTAAGTTCTGATATACACCTAATTCCTTATCATGTAGATAAATCTCTAAATTTTCAGGGGTATTTTCTAATTTGTCAATTGTTATGTTATTAAAACCATCCTTTTTGGTATGAAGCCCCAGTGGAATAATTGTTTGATCATTAATATGATCAATACCTTGAATCGTGAATTTTTCATTATTAATTAGCCAATACATATCATCCGCTTGGGTGTCTATGTATTTTGAATCGTAGCCCCAATCGTAATTAACAGAGGCATTTTCATCAACAGTAATTAATAATTGTCTGTGGATTTCATTAATAGAGTTAAAGCCAATTCGTAATTTCATTCTAGTATCACCAGTATTGGATTTATTGCTGGCTTTTGCTTTGTTTTTCTTTGTATTAGATGATTTTACAAATAATGAGCTGCTGCCATCCTCAGTTTGAAAAACGCGTTGACCATTATTAAATTTAATAGTACCAGCATTTTCGGCAGTAACGAAAAAACCTTGGGCTACAGGAATGTACCTGCCTGGTGTTTTAGTTGGGGTGCCTCCAGTAGCTACATCTGGATCGTTTGTACCTTTTGATGCAGCAGGAACACCTCCCGAAAGTGAATAGGTAGCATAACCACCTTGATATTCACGAAGAATATGGGAGCCACCGCCCCAATGTTCCCAAAAATATAATGTTCCTGTTGTAGAACCTGATCCTGCAATAGTAGGACCATTATCTAATATGAATTGTACGGCGTCTATGGCTGAAGGATATGGGTTACCAACTAAATAATCATTTCCTGAGCTAATATTTAGAGTAATATCGCCGTTATTAGGTTTACCGTTTAGTACATAGTTTTGTGGTGTACTAATAGAACCAGTCCCTGGACCTTTCATAGTAAAACCTTCACCTACAAGCATAGTTCCTGTACTACGTACATGCTGCCATTTAGAGTAATCATCACTTTGTTGATTGCTAAACTTCCAAATCCAGTAATCTGCAATACCTATTGGTGAGGTAGCGCCATTATATCCGGAAGTTAAAAAGTTAACATTTGTAAAAACATCTGGTAATTTATAACTATTGTTATTGGTAGAATTATTTGATAACCCTACAGGAGATGACCAGTAATTATAAGTATAAGTATCGGCAGTTCCTTGTTGGTCTCTTTCAAGTGTTCCAGAGCTGGTAGCGTCGAGCGTACTGTCTTCGGTTTGTACTAATTGTGATTCGCCCTCTAAGTCGATTTTACCATCTAATTTTAAATACCAGGAGTTTGTCAATCCAGAATTCCCATCTATTTCTAATTTGCTCCCACTATCTATAATTAAGCCAACAGTAGTAAGATCAGTATTTGTTCGTAAATCCCCTTTTATTTGGATGATCGCACAATTGGGGGTAGTACCACTTATATCCCATAAATTGCCTTGTTCCCAATTACTGGAATCAGTCCAAGCACCACTGCATGAAGATGTTGTAACATAAGGTAACGGTGCTGTTTGTCCGTCGATTATTTTTGTGTTATAAATTTTGGCACCAGAGCCCACATCTACAGAAGCTGTTGTTAAATCATCGATAATATCATCTTTATAAGTATCTAGTCTGTAATAACGTTGTAGCGACGACCAATTTAAAGGTGTTACATTTGCAGTATCAACAAAATCTGTGATGTCTAATGGAATAATGGTCCCCCTAGCAATACCTGCATTATTTTCAATTTCTTGATGGATCATTTTATGAAGCTCATTTTCAGATAATGCTTTGTCAAAAACACGTACTTCATCGATATATCCATGAAAATAGTTACTATCTGTATCTGGTTTTCTGCCAATTGTAAAACTTGATGTATCTGTATTCAAGCCACCCGAAGTCGCTGCATTGTTAACTGCTGTACCATTGATGTAAAGTTTAAAATTACCACTTAGGCAGTCACATTTATAAGTAGCGGCCACATGTATCCATTGATTTGTTGGCAATGGTGTACTACTGCTTATGGCGCTTCCGTTTGAAGATGCCGAAATACTTTTGTCTGAATTAAGCTGTATTTGGAAGTTGTTCTGACCAATAATTATTTGATCACCAGAAGATGCAGGATCTATTTTGATCCAACTCATTATTGCGGCTTCTTGCCATCCATCTATTACAGTGTTTTCGGCTGCATAGTCATTGCGACCATCAAAATACAACTGTAATTTTCTATTCAGGTCTCGAGGAGAACCGAAAACAGCATCATCTGTATCAAATAAATCAAGAATTCCATCGCCTTCAGCATCATTGGTGTCATCAATAATACCATCATCATTCCCATCTAAGCTGTCATATAAGGTATGTGAGATATCGTAAGTAGATCCATCGGAGGTCACATCGATATAATCAGGGATATTATCATTGTCGGTATCTGCTACATAATTTTCCCAACCAGAGCCAGTAGAGCCTTGATTCGAATTACCGTAACCTGTAACAAATGTATTCCCATTAAAGAAGTCGTATACATCTAGAATACCATCGGTAAAATATTCAGAAATACCATCAGAGTTAATATCGGTTTCTCTAACAGCATCTGTATCTGTTCCATCGCCGACACCATCTCCAGTAATATCACCATCGCCATTCTGATAGGTAGTACTCCCGGAATTCGTGGCTCCAGATTCATCTACATCAAAAATAGTGTCGTTATCAGAGTCTAAATCCAAGTAATTAGGTGTGCCATCTCCGTCTGAGTCTAATGTACTGTTTCCTTCGCTTAGGTCATGCATACCATTATTGTTGGCGTCTACCCAACTGCTGTTATTGGTTAGTGTGGCCTTCCCATCACTATAACTTCCTAAACCAGCTTCCACAACACCTGGAATACCATCGTTATCTGAGTCCAGATCAAAGATATCTGCAACGCCGTCACCATCGGTATCACACAATGTTTGTGATATTACAATATCGTCTATAGCTAAGTCATTACCAGCTCCACCAACCTCATTATTAATAAAGTATACATAAAACTCACTGACATTAAAAGTTAAGTTAGCTGTAAACTGATGCCAGCTCCCAGCGGGATCACCATTTATTGAAGGTGGAATGTCCCCAGTAGTTATAGAGGCTAAAACATTATTATTGACATCTCTAAATTCTACCAATATATCTGGTCTAAGTCTGGTTGCAATACCTGGAGCATCTGTAGTATCTAAATTCAGCACCCAAAAACTGTAAGTAATAGGAATATTGGGTAAAGATCCAATAATGGTTGCCGTATAAAAGGTGCCTGGGTCGTAAGAAGCATTAAACATAGCCATCCTTCCATTGGTGTCTCCAGAAGTATGATCTTCTCCTGTATACCAATAACTATCTGCCCAGCTTGCCACTTCGCCATTTGGCGTATCGTTTGTTCCATCGCCATCACCAGCTTTATAATACACAACATATTCGCCGTCACTTAAATTGTTGTCACCTAAATTTGGACATGTCGTTATACTGCTGCCAAAAGTACCATCTTCATAGCAATAGGTTGTTTCGGCATCATAGGTGGTATTAATAGTTGTTCTATTTCCCTCTCCAAAGGTTTCATTTAAAAATTTGTAATTTGTTGTTTGGGATATTGATGATGCGCTACACGATGATTCTTCTTCCGAATCAGGGATACCATCATTATCGTCATCAATATCAACATTATCAAGCACACCATCTCCATCACTATCGAAAAAATTCTGTTCGGAGCGCGCTTCAATATCAAATTGATAGGAGGCTTCATCAGCATCATTGTTGGTAATTGTTACCGTACTTGTCTTTGTGCCTAAAGTGGATGGGGTAAATTGAATTGTAAAAGTTGTGGAACCAGTAGACGGTAATACAGGAGATGAATAAAATGGCGCAATAATTGAAAAATCTGCTGTATTAGATAAGGCAATATTAGAAATGGTTAGATTGTTTCCTCCTTTATTATAAACAGTATAGGTTCTTGTTACCTGAGTACCTGAATTAGAGGTGCCAAAAGAGGTGTGATCTGAATTTGACGGTGTTACATCGCCATTAGAGATAGACAAACTGTTACCGTGAACATCTATTTCTGGTGCTGAAACTTTTATGAGTATATCATCAAAGTAACTATATTCCCCATTATCACTGGATGTACTGCTAAACCTGAATTGTGCATTAGAAGCAAGCCCACTATTGATAGTTTGATAAAAAGTATAGATATAATTGTTTGATGTAAAATCGGTTCCTAATACATAAGTTTTTACCGTAGACCAACTTGTTCCATTATAATATTGCAGTGAAAAACCTTCGCCTGTATCTATGTTTCGACCTATAAAAGAAAAAGAAAAGTCTACAGAACTATGTGCTGAAAGATTTAAAATAGGGGAAGTTGTATAGTTTTGGGAAGTGTCATTATCTTTAGAGTAAATAGATTGTGTACCGTTACTGGCATATACAGAACTCGTATTTAAGCCAGAATCCGAGCCACCATCTGTCCAGCTTTGTAATCCGCCTTCAAAATCATAAGAAGCAATAGTTTGAGATGTCACATTAAATGATGTATACAAGCTAAATATGAGTACCATCAGTGCATATCTGTGGGTCATGTTTTTCATAAATAGGTTAATTTAGTTTGGGACTAAATAGTTGTTTATAAAAAATTTTTATAAACTTAATTATGAAGCAAATATACATTTTATTTTAATAAAATAACGATAAAATGCATAAAAAACACGATGAAACGTAAGTTTTTAGTAATTTGGAAATAAAATAGCAGGTATTTTCTTTCTTAGGTAAGTGTAAGTATTGAACCGTTGTGCATTTTGATTATTTATTCTCTCTCTAACTTTTGTGCTTTAGGCAAAATCTCATAATGCACAACGGATAATTAACAAACTAACTATTTAACCAATACTTTTTTAGATATTATTTTCTCTTCAGTTTTTATTTTCAATATATAACTGCCCGATTTAATTTGGCTAGCATTATGTGCTATGTAATTGATATTTGTTTTTGGTTCAAACTTTAATAAAGATTGACCTAGTATATTAATCATTTCGGCAGATTCTATGTTTTTTAATGTTGGGTTGTGAATAATGATGCTTTCCTTTTCGTTAGAAAAATATACTTGAAGCTTGACAGTTTCAACTTCGTCAACAGTTAATGCTGAATTCGTTGAGAAAGTAATTTCAAAACGGTCCAGATACTCTCCAACTGGTAGATAGACTTCATATTTGTCATCTCCTAAGTTGTGATAAACACCTAATGCTTTATCATGTAAATAAATATCTAAGTCGTTACTTGTGTTTTCCAGATCATCTATTTTAATAGAAGTAAGCCCTTCTTTATCTGTTTTTATCCCTAAAGGAAGCTTTTGATCTAAATCAAAATTATTTACAGCTTGAATAGTATACTTAGCACCTGAGAAGACCCAAAACATATCTTCTTTATTGGCTTCAATTAAAGGTGCATCATAACCAAGATCAAATCCATTTGATGCATTAGCGTCAACTCCAACTAATAATTGTCGGTGATAGCCATCTGGAGAATCAAACATGAGTCTGATTTTTTGTCTGCCATCAACATAAGCCTTTTGAGTTGAGCTACTTTTCTTTTTTGTTCCGCCTTTAAGGAAGAGAGAAGAAGCAGTACCTTCGGCAATAAAAGCACGTTGGCTGTTTTTAAATAACAGATTGCCGCCATCTATCGTTTGTGTTAGTGCTGGATCATTGGGGTCTCCAATTAAATCTGCATCCAAAATTGCTGAGACAAAGAAACCTTGACCAACAGGAATATACCTGCCTGGTACTTTTGTACCAGAAGATCCATCATTATCAATTCTTGTATCATTATTAACGGCTACGGCTCCCCCCATCAAAGTATAGGTTGCATAACCACCCTGATAAGCAGCTAATTGGTGCGTGCCACTTGCAAAGTGATCCCAAAAATATAAGGCACCATTAATAATATTACCATTGGTATTTCTACCATCTGTTTCTAGGTTGCTTAAATTATCTTTTATAAACTCATCTGCATCCAAGGCAGAAGGGTAGGGGTTACCAACTAAATATTCGTTACCAGCGCTAATAGTCAATGTGATATCGCCGTTGTTGGGCTTACCGTCAAAAACATAATTTTGAGTTGAAGTAAAGGAGGTCCCAGAGCTTTCTACGCCTTTCATGGAAAAGCCTTCACCTATTTGTAATGTTCCTCCACTTCTAACATGCTGCCAAGACGAGTAATCATCAGCTGTTCCATTGCTAAACTTCCAAATCCAATAATCAGCAATACTAATATCGGATCCAGAAACACTACCATCGTACCCAGAGGTTAAAAAGGTAATATTGTTTGGTGATGCTGGTGTTGTCCCATTTTTTAGGATGTTATCGGTTAAACTATACGCGTTATTATTTGTCGTAGCATTGCTTAAACCTACTGGGGAAGACCAATAATTATAAGTGTATAGATCTTTGGTGCCTTGTTGATCGCGTTCTAAAGTTCCAGAGCTTGTTGGGTCCAGGTCACTATCTGTCGTTTGTATTAATTGAGATTCGCCTTCTAGGTCTATTTTGCCATCAAGTTTTAAGTAATGAGAAACTGTTAAGGCATAACCTGTATTTGTACTTGTTACGCCATCAATCTGTAATTCACCGCTATTAACAATTAAACCTAGTACGGTTCTATTACCATTTCTAGAAGCGGGAATGAGTGACGTGTCCGAATTGTCCATAGTCACATTGTGGTCTATTTGAACAATGTTGTAATCAATCGTCTCTAAAGCAGCTAAATAGGAATCAACACCAGGTAAATATTGTACATCGCCATTTTCCCAGGTTGTAGAATCATCCCAATCACCATTTTGAGTGGTTTTATAGGGTAGTGGCGCTGTTTGTTCATCCAGGTCGTCGTATCGTATCATGGAGGCGTCATTACCACTATTAGATTCATCTTTTACGCTTCCAAACACTAAGGTGTTCATAGGATAGTAGGCGATTAAATTGTTCCAGGGAATTGAGTTTATATCATTTTTTGTAGTTGCAGTAGGTAAAACTTTACCATCTGCAAAAGTGGCATTGTTTTCAATTTCCTGATTCATGATGTAGCGAATTTGGTCGGCAGTTAGTGCTACATCCCAAACACGTACCTCGTCAACACTACCTCTCATTTTTTGCTGTCTTTTAATATGATGCGCAGCACCTATGAGAAAGTGGGAATCTGAAGGTGTTTCTATAGGGTCTAGGGTATCATCACTATCTTCCAGATAACCGTCTATGTATAGGCTTGTCATGTTGGTACCAGAATCATAAGTCGCGGCTATATGGTGCCATTCATTTTCTGGTATGGTGGCCGATGTTTGTAGTACATTGTTAGAACTATCATTGGGGTCTCTCCATACCATTCTAAATTGACTGGTAGAGTTTATTCTAAAAGCATACCCGTGCGTATAAGTTTCGGCTGGAGAACCAGGAGCTTCATGGAAATAATTTCTTTTAGAGACAATATCAAACTTATCTTCTCCTACGTCACGTTTCACCCAGGCACTAATGGTAAAATCCATATTGGCTAAATCGTTTACATCACCTGCATCCAAATAAGTATCTGTTGTGGTGTAATTACCAAAATATGCAGAACGAGAACCTATAGCGACTTCTGGAGTCGAGCCAAATGTAATGTATTTGGTACCTTCAAAATAGAAATCGACTTCTAATTCTGTACCGACATCTTCCATAGTAGCCGAGGTCACATTGGTTGTAAACGAGGCATCATCAGCAACAATCATAACATATTCTTCTCCACCAGGATTGGAAGCAGAAACCATAGATTCTGGAATAGAAAGTTTAATGGTTGGTATAGAATCTGTAACCACCATTTTCCATTTTCTGGTAATGGGAGTCACGCTTACACTACTGGTTACTCCAGTACCTGCACTAAAATCTTTGGTAATATCTGTAGTTGCTGTGGTTGCACCATTGTCATGGCCCCACATTAAAAAGGTTTTATCTGCAAAAAAGGAATTCGTATTTAAACTATTATTAGCAGCAATATCTTTAATACCAATGGTAATATCATCAGCTGTATTGATGGTTTTTGATTGTTTTTGATTCAATCCTGAAATATTATCCTGACCAATACCAGTAACATTATTATTGTATCCAGCATTATCCGATTGGTCCCAAATAACACGACCGTCTGAGTCTACATAATCCTGGGACGTGCCATTAACACCTAGCGTGATACCATATTTTATAGCCAAATAAGACTCTACCTGATCTCTTTCTCCAGAGGTTAATGCCTGATTAAAGACGATTAACTCAGCAATACCACCATCCCATCTTCTGGCTGTATTGGTGGGGTGTGTACCTATTCCTGCTGTTAAAGAAGCAGGTAATGTATTCGCATTTGTGGATGCTGCAGTTTGGGCAACCCCTGCATCATATAATTGAGAATTAGAACCCGCTACAAAATCGTAATTAACTAAAAAGGGAACTCCATCAGCAATGGTAGTTGAAACCACTCCTGTAGGTACAGAACCATCATAATAGCGGCCTTGAAATGCCGTTGCACTTGTTTGTTCTATACTTACCGAGCCACTACCACCACCATTGAGGTTTAATAAATGTTTGGTGGTATTATAGGTTCCTTCGGCAACCGCAAAAATGGTCATGGTCGCATTTGAAGCTGTAGTTGCTAACATTTCATGGTTTGTACCATCAAAATCAACCATAGGATTAAAGTTAATGGCATTTTCTGTGAAAATGGGTTGGTTAGTTCCTGTTGCTTGTGTGGCATCATTATTGTTATCGGTACGGTCTAACCAGTTTAATACGGGGTCTGTATCTTCTGCACTATCGTTGGCAGCTTCCTCCACACCAGCATCTGCTTTGAGCCATAATTCCATATTGGAAGTAATCCCACCAGGACCTGTTGTATAGTCAAAATTTACAATTTGCATATTGGTGCCGACAGTAGAGGTACCGCTACCAGCACGGTGCACCCAGTGTTCTGCTTGTGTTAATGAATTTAATTTATAATTTCTCCATCCTCTACCATAACCAGCTCCTGTACCACTGTGGTAAGTCGAACCCACTACCATGGCCTGGTTTAAATCGGTTAGCCCAGCTGAGGTGATGTCTATAGTTATGGAAGCTCCAGTAGATGCATCGCTAAATCTTGTTACGACTACTTCAGGATTATTAAGTACATGCACAAAGTGACGGTTGGTACCGTCTGAGTCATGAGAACCATCGAAAGTCCAGTCGACACTTCTGGTATCACTACCAGGTTCCATCATGGGCCAGTTATCGGCATTTGCATCGTTAGTACCACCAGTAGCTGTGTCACCCCTATGGTGGCTAAATATAATAGAGTTAGACCAATTGCTTACGTCGGTAGTTGTACCAGTAGTCCCGTCAGATTGATCTTTAAGTGTAATAGAGCCTGTGTCGTTGGCGGTTGCCCCAGAATCTCCATGTAACACGGTCCAGTTGGAACCTGTAAATTCAACCAGAGTAATGTATACCCTAACATTAGGGGTGTTGGTTCCTCCTTTTTCTACTCTTAGGGTTGTACCATCGGCTAAATAGGCAATGGCTGTTGCAGAGTCTGCATCATCTGTACTCGAATCGTTCATTATCCCTGTAATAAATGGAATACAGTTATCTTTGTTTGTAATTCCGGTTATGGCTTGGTCGACCGTATACGTACCTCCATTAAGATCTATGGCATAGCGTCCTCTAACAATAAATTCGTTAGCACCACCTGAAGAACCCGTATACTCCCAAATGGAAGTGTTAAACCTTGTGTTTTCATTTTGAGAACCAGACTCTCTGTAATACGTAAGTGTCCCCGTTCCTGTTAAAACACGGCCACCAGCCATATCATCTCCTTCTCTTGCACTTGAGACACCATTGGAACCTCCATGAGTTTTTCTATTATTGTTGGCTAAAGCCACCGCACTGTTTAAAGAAGAGACAGCCGTAAAACTAGTGTTGGTGCCACCAGAATTACCTATGTCGTCTTGAATATGCTGTACATTAAAATCTTGTGAAATAGCTGTGAAACTATAACCTAGAAATATGACTAAAATAATGTGTTTGAGAAGTGAAGAGAAATTTTCCATAAGCGGTTAAAATTTTTGGTTTTTGGACCCTCTGACTGAGATAAATGTACTACAAAATTCTATGAAATGCAAGAAAAACCGATTATCTGTGTTTTTGTGAAGATGTGTTTTTTTGTTTTTTTTAAATATAATCTCTTGATTATAAGTGTGTTACTGGTATTTTTTATATTTGTAATATTTGTATTATAATGTGTAATATTTAGCCTGTATTAATGGTAGTATTTGGTTTATTTTTTAGTTAAAAACTTTAAAAATTCACGACTTATTTTAGCAGTAAAACAAGTTTTAGAAATAAGTTTTTTTACAAGATTTTGCTGGTAAATTAGAATGCTTTTTTAGCACTAATTAATTGGCAGAAAATAAAATGTGTTGTTTTTGTAGTTAAGACCTTGAAATATTGTTATTTATAACTTTAAATAGATTTGTATTTTAATAAACAGTAAGATAATATTTATAAAATAAGTGGAATATTCATCTTTTTTTTGAAAAAAAAGTATTAACTTGTTGGATACTAACCAATTCTTTTAAATATGAAAACTGTTAAGAATTTGTGTTTATTGCTATTCGTTTTATTTTTCAACGCTCTCAACTCTCAAAGTCCAAATGTTATTGTCATAATTGCCGATGATATGGGATGGTCGCAAGTTAGTACGGGATTAACAAACTTGAACAACCCCAGTGATTTTTATGAAACCCCAACCTTGGAAACCTTAGCGACTCAAGGTATTGCATTTCCGTACGCTTATGTGAACGGTGCCAATTGTGCTCCTACAAGAGCTGCGTTATTAAGTGGACAATATGCAGCCAGGCCGACCAATAATATCTTTAATGTTTACGATTTGAACAGAGGGAATACAAGTTCAAATTCGACATTAATTGGTCCAGATATGGGGCTGGCATCTAATAATAATATAGATGAAATACCTGCAAGTGCCATTACTATTGCTGAAACCATGAAAACAGCTGGCTATACGACGGCTCATTTAGGTAAGTTCCATGTGGGAGAAAATGAAGCATCCAATACTTCAAACAATGCCGCTACCGATCAAGGTTTTGATTATAATTATGGAGGCGGTACATCTGGAGCACCAGGAAGTTATTTTGCATCGAGTAGTGCGCCGTATACTTTTAGTAGTAATATTGGACCAGAGCTAGATGTATATGCCGCACCTTATACGGCTGCAGAGTCTTTAATGCTTGCTGGAGACAATTCATTAGATGGCACTCCCAAACATGTTACAGACGCCATGGCAGATGCAGCAATTGATTTTATGGAAGCCGAAAAGAACAACCCATTTTTTATGCACTTCAGTAATTATGCGATTCACGGACCTTTTAATCAGGCTAATGCCAGACCAGATTTGTATGCCAAATACGCTGCCAAAACACCTAGTCAAATGGGGCATAATAATATAGGTCAAGCGGCGATTGCGGAAGGTATGGATCAAACCATTGGTAGACTCATAGACTATTTAAAAACAACAGCAGATCCTAGAAACCCAGGAAGTATGCTGTCGGAAAACACATTGGTGTATTTCATATCAGATAATGGAGGCGCCATTAGTAGTGATGATGCGGGGCCCTTACGAGGTATGAAAGGAGAATACTATGAAGGTGGGATTCGATCTGTGACCATCGCTTGGTCTGAAGCTACATGGTTAGCGAACAAAGGCACAATAAATACGACACCTATTATAGCTTTCGATTTATATCCTACTTTGGTAGAAATGGCAGGAGGGACACTTCCTGGTGGTGGTTATGAAATTGATGGTGCTAGTCAATGGCAAATGCTAACTAATGGTACTGCTATGACTAGAGATGGTATTTTTTGGCACTTCCCAGGATATCTTATCGATTCTAATCGTGATCAAAGACCAGTATCCATTATAAGAAAAGGGGATTATAAATTAATTTATAATTACGAAACACAGTCTTATGAGCTATACCATCTAATCAATGACATTAGTGAAACAACAAACTTATTATCAGGGAGTCCAGATCAAGCGACGCTAATAATAGGTAATGATATGAGTACCGATTTACAAAATCACCTTATTAATACGTCGGCACCATTACCAACTTATAGGAGTGATGGTACCACAGTTGCTCTGCCTTATATTATAAGTACAACTGGTGGAACACCAAATTCGACAGATGGTTGTCAGGCGATAAGTGGTTACGATGCTTATTGGGATTTTGATATAGCCAGTGATGCTAATGATGCTTCTGGGAATGGAAATGATCCGAATCCAATAAATGGGACATTGACCTATGATGCTGTAGATTTTAAAGAAGGCGATCAATCGGTTGTATTTGATGGTACTGTAGATGTTAATTATAGTTCCGCAACGTTTATATCGCCAGCAACTTCGACCAGAACTGTTTCTGCTTGGGTGAAACCAACAGGATTGAGTGGTATTCAGGAAATTTTTGATGAAGGTGGTAATACAGTTGGAATAGCGATTCGACTTAATGGTTCGAACTTAGAATCCATAGTTAGGAGTTCATTAACTGTCGCTGATAGCTTAACGGCAGTATTTCCAAATGATGGGGATTGGCATCATGTAGCTTTAGTGTATGATGGTGCTAATACAAGCCACAAATTATTTATTGATGGTGTTGTAGCAGCCTCTAGCAATACTGCTCCAAGTACACTTGCTTCTCATAATGCGACAGGAGGCGGTATTGGAGGTGTTATTGGCAGTTGGGATAGTTTTGTAAATGCTGCCGATAGTTATTTTACAGGTAAAATGGATGCTTTTGCAGTATACGATTCAGTATTAAGTGACACGCAAATATATGATGCGGCATGTGTGCCGCTAACAAATTCTACGGCAGGATGCCAACCTACCAGTGGTTTTGAGGCTTTTTGGGATTTCGATTTGGCAAATGCGACGATAGGTGAAGATGCTTCGGGTAATCTGCATAATCCTATAGCGACTGTTGGTGTTGTAACAGCAGATGTATCAGATTTCAAAGAGGGTGATCAATCTGCTGTATTTGATGGAAGTTCAAGTATTCAATATTCACCTGGGTCACCAGGAAATTTTATGGAAAATAGTCATAGTGCAAGGACTATGATGGCATGGGTAAAACCAACAAACCTGTCTGGGATTCAGAATATATTTGATGAAGGCGGAGGAACTATAGGAATAGCCATGAGATTAAATGGAAGTAACCTGGAATATGTTGTTAGGGATAGTTCAACAACTTCAGTTCAAATAAGTGCTGCTTTTCCGAATGATGGCGATTGGCATCATGTAGCATTGGTTTATGATGGTGGAAACACTATTCAGAGATTATATATAGATGGTATAGAGGTAGCATCAGGAACAGCCCCTGCATCTATTGGCATACACACTGGCAAAGGTGGTATTGGTGGAAAAATTAGTGGAAATGACAGTTTTGGGAATTCCTCTGATGCTTTCTTTACAGGAAAAATGGATGCCTTTGCTGTTTATGATGGCATACTAAATGCTACTGAGATAAGTAATTCTGCCTGTGTGACACCTCCAGCTGTGGTAGCCGACGCGGGTCCAGATGTAACTATATGTGAAGGTGATACTACCACGCTAACGGCATCAGGTGGCACTACTTATTTATGGAATACAGGAGCTACTACAGCCAGCATTAATGTAAGTCCTACTAGTACAACAACTTATACGGTAACTGTTTCAGATGGTATAACTTCTGATAATGATGATGTGATAGTCACAGTAAATACAGTTCCAGTAGCCGATGCGGGTCCAGATGTAACCATAAACTCGGGAGATACAACTACGCTAACAGCTTCTGGAGGTGGAACCTATTTATGGGATACAGGAGCAACAACAGCAAGTATTAATGTGAGTCCGACATCCACAACAACCTATACCGTTACGGTTACCCAAAATGGTTGTGATGCTACAGATGATGTTATAGTGACTGTAAACCCAGTAGGGTGTACGTACTCGGTTATAAATTCTGAGGGATTTGAATCTGGTTGGGGAATATGGAATGATGGCGGTTCAGATGCATCGAGGCACAGTAATTCGGCTTATGCGACAACAGGAACTTACAGTATGAGGTTACGGGATAACACATCTACTTCGGTTGGAACTACAGATGATTTAGACTTAACAGCTTATGATGAAATATCGGTTGATTTTGGTTATTATTGTAGAAGTATGGATAATAGCAATGAAGATTTTTGGTTGCAAATATCTACAAACGGAGGTGGTAGTTTTACGACCGTAGAAGAATGGAATTTGAATGATGAGTTTGTAAATGATCAATTTTATACAGATCAGGTTATAATTTCAGGTCCATTTACGTCCACCACACAATTAAGATTTAGAGCAGACGCATCTGGCAACCAAGATTGGGTTTATATTGATGATGTTGTTATAAGCGGATGCAGTTCTGGAGGATCTTCAAAAATTAATTCTACAAAAGCAGAATTTACCGATGTAGAAGATGATTTAAGTGTAGCGGAAATAGAGGTTAAACTTTACCCTAATCCATTTAAAGAGCAATTGGTGATTAAGATTCCAGCAGATTATACTAAGTCTAATGTACAAATATTCAATATGCTTGGTCAATTGGTCATTGAAGATAATTATTTTAAAGCACCGTTGATTAAGATTCCTACTTCTAATTTAGAGAGTGGTCAATATTTAATCAATATAAATGTTGATGGAAAAGACATTCGCAAAAGAATAGTTAAGAATTAATTATAGCGAAATTTATTGTTTTTTAAAGAGGGTATCTAAAAAGTATGTTCAATGTCATATTGAGCTTGTCGAAATATTTTAAAAATATTGACAATCAATGTTGGTTTCAACAGGCTCAACCTGACAAATCAAATTATAAAGACTTTTTAGATACCCTCTTTTTTACGTTATAAAAATGTCTTATTTCTTACTTTCTTTGTTGTATTTATATAAAAAAATCGTTGAAATTATTTATAAAACTGATAAAATACATTATTTTAGTAAGAATTTTAAACAAAAAAAGCCCTGGATTTATGAAAACAATAACGACTTATTTATTGCTATTATTTACTATAGTAGTTAATAAAGTTTATTCGCAATCTCCTAATGTCATTGTTATTATAGCAGACGATATGGGGTGGTCTCAAGTTAGTACAGGATTAACGAACCTTAATAACCCAAGTGATTTTTTTGAAACGCCTAGATTAGAAACATTAGCAACCGAAGGTATTGCCTTTCCTTATGGCTATGTAAATGGTTCAAACTGTGCGCCAACTAGAGCAGCACTTTTAAGTGGTCAATACGCTTCAAGGGCAACTAATAATATATTTGCCGTAGATAATTTAAATAGAGGAGGGAATTCAACCCTACTAATTGGCCCGGATAATGGGTTGCCAAGTGGAGTTGATGAGTTACCTAAAGAAGCTATTACGCTTGCAGAAACTATGAAGCTTGCAGGTTATGCAACGGTTCATTTGGGAAAGTATCATGTTGGGGAAAATGAAGCAACAAATGTTTCAGATAATGCAGCTACAGACCAAGGGTTTGATGTTAATTATGGAGGAGGAACTAAAGGAAACCCAGGAAATTATTTTGCATCCAACAGTGGTGTGCCCTATACTTTTGGAAATAGTATTGGTCCAGAACTAGACGCTTATGCAGCACCTTATACTGCGACAGAGTCTTTAATGTTGGCTGGAGATAATTCTTTGGAGGGTACTGCAAAGCATGTTACCGATGCCATGGCGGATGCGGCTATGGATTTTATAGATACAAATATTAACAGTCCTTTTTTCATGCACTTTAGCAACTATGCTATTCACGGACCATTTAACCCAAGTGATGCACGACCAGATTTAAGAGCGAAATATAATGCTAAGGCTATTAGTAATCCAAGTGCCATGGGGCATGATAGAAAGCCAGGGCAGGCAGCTTTAGCTGAAGGTATGGACCAAACAATAGGACGGTTAATCGATTATTTGAAAACAACAGCAGATCCCAGAAACCCAGGCAACATGCTGTCTGAAAATACTTTAGTATATTTTATTTCAGATAATGGAGGTGCAGTACATAGCGATGATGCTGGTCCGTTGCGAGGAATGAAAGGAGAATGGTACGAAGGCGGCATAAGATCTGTTAGCATAGTATGGTCTGAAGCATCATGGCTAGCAAATAAAGGGACTATTAATACAACACCTATTGTTGGGTTTGATATATACCCAACATTTGTTGAAGCTGCAGGAGGCACTTTGCCAGGAGGAGGTTACAATATAGATGGTACAAGTCATTGGCAAATGTTAACCAATGGAACAGCTTTAACCAGAGAGGCTTTATATTGGCATTATCCAGGGTATCTTATAGATTCAAATCGTGATGCCAGACCAGTTTCTATCATTAGAAAAGGGGATTATAAATTAATTTATAATTATGAAACAGAATCATATGAATTATATCATTTGATAAATGATATAAGCGAAGCTACTAATTTGTTAGCGGGTAGCCCAGATTCTGCTACATTAGTAATTGGCAACGATATGAGTACAGATTTAAGAAACCATTTAATAAACATATCTGCTCCGTTACCTACATATAGAAGTAATGGACAAACAGTTCCCTTACCTTATATAATTAGTACTTCTGGAAGTGGTTCTAATTCAACAGATGGCTGTCAGGCAGTAAGTGGTTATGAGGCATATTGGGATTTTGATTCAGTAAGCGATGCTAATGATGTTTCTGGAAATGGACATGATCCTAACCCTGTAAATGGGACATTGACTTATGACGCGGTAGATTTTAAAGAAGGCGACCAATCGGCAATATTTGATGGCACTGTTGATATTAATTATAGTAGTGCTACGTTCTTATCTGAAGCGACAACAGCTAGAACTGTTTCGGCATGGATTAAACCTACTGGCTTATCAGGGATTCAAGAAATATTTGATGAAGGAGGAAATACGATTGGAATTGCCATTCGATTGAATGGTTCTAACTTAGAGTCTGTTATAAGGGAATCTACAACTGTTTCAGATGTGTTAAGTGCTGCTTTTCCATCCGATGGTGATTGGCACCATGTTGCTTTGGTCTACGATGGTTCGATTACTAGTCATAAACTATATATAGATGGCGTTGAGGTAGCTACAAGTAGCTTGGCGCCAAGTTCTATTGGATCTCATAATACAACAGGAGGTGGCATTGGAGGCGTGATTGGTAGTTGGGATAGTTTTAATGTTTCGGCAGATAGCTATTTCAATGGAAAAATGGATGCATTTTCGGTTTATAATAGTGCTTTAACAATTTCTCAAATTCAAGAAGCTTCATGCTTGGTCATTGCTAATTCAACGGCTGGTTGTCAGCCTACAAATGGTTATGAGGCTTATTGGGATTTTGATCTTGCAAGCAATGCAGATGATGCTTCTGGAAATGGTCATAACCCAACAGTTTCAACATCTACTGGTATAACATACGATATTTCAGATTTTAAAGAAGGTGATCGGTCTGTAGTGTTTAATGGGACAGAGGCCATTCAATATGCAACCAATAACACCTCTCCAGATAATTTTTTAAATGCCTCAACAAGTTCAAGAAGTGTAGTAGTTTGGATTAAGCCCACTAGCTTGACTGGAATTCAGGATATATTTGATGAAGGTGGTAAAAATGTTGGAATTGCCATTCGATTGAATGGTTCTAATTTAGAATCTATCGTTAGGGAATCTTCATCGGTTTCAACGAGTCTAAGTGCATCTTTTCCATCCGATGGCGATTGGCATCATATTGCATTGGTTTATGATGGCTCCAATACCAAACACACTTTATATATAGATGGTGAGGAGGTTGCCAATAGTAATAGTGCAGCTGCTTCTATAGGGAGTCATTTTAGTTTTGGAGGCATTGGTGGGAAATTAAGCGGTAATGATAGTTTTGTTAACGCGTCGGATGCTTATTTTACAGGGAAAATGGATGCGTTTGCGGTTTATGAAACTGTTTTGACACCTATTCAAATTCAAGACCTTAGTACCACTTGGTATTTGGATGCTGATGGCGATAACTACGCTGTGTCCACGATTCAAAATTGTACAAGTCCTGGATTGGGGTATACCACTACCATATTGCCAGTAACCGATTGTGATGATGGAAATGGTAGTATTAACCCTGGTGCTACAGAAATTCCTGATAATGCTATTGATGAAGATTGTGATGGTACTGCGCAAACTACTTTAGGGATGGATAATAGTTTTAATCTTGAAAATGTATCTATAAGCCCAAATCCGTTTAACGAAACAATTAGTATAAAAGTTCCATTAAATTATAATGATAAGGTGTTCAATATAACTTTACTCGATTTAAATGGAAGGGCTATTTATAATAAAAGTAGGGTAGTCGGTGATGGTCGTATTAAAATATTCAAAGAATTAAGTCAACTAAAAGAAGGGGTTTACTTCATTAAAATTGTTGATAAAAATCTGGGAGCTAAAGTTGTTAAGCAGTTGGTAAAATATTGATCCAAAGTAGGTTTTTGGTTTTTGTGCAGCTCTAAGCATTGTAGAACACGCATTATTTAGTTGAACATCGTCTGGTAAATTTACCAGACGATGTTTTTTATATTAATTAGGTGTTATTTTAAAAGCAAAAGCATGATTGCCTGTTTTGTTTTTAGGTAAATCGATAAATAAACCATCTGTTTTGGTTTCAAACTTTAAGTTGCCTTCGTTTCCTAATAAAGTGATGCTTTTAATACTTTGTCCGAAAAGTGTGTTGTTTTCTTTTAAAGATTTAATTTTTAGAATTCCGCTTTCTGGCCAATCTAAAACGATGGCATAAAGCACATCTCCTTTTGTTGTAAAACGAATATCATCAGCAGTATTGTCTTTGTTCTTATTTTCACTTAAATGGCCTTCTACTACCTTTGTGCTTCCTTCTCCATATATTTTAAATGGGCGTGTACCGTAAATAGCCTCACCGTTAATTTTTAACCAATCTCCCATTTCTAATAATCGTTCTTTAACAGGTAAAGGAATTTCTCCATTGGCTTTAGGTGTAATATTTAATAGTAGGTTACCATTTTTACTAACAACATCTACTAAAAAATCAATTAAACGATTGGTGGATTTATAGTTTGGATCACTTATATGAGACCACGATTTCCAATCGATAGAATCATCCGTTAGCCAAGGAAAATCTTGCTTCTTACTCATTCTAGAGCGCTCTAAATCTAAAACAGCTGTGCCCTTGGCAAAGTCATAAAATTTATAGGTAGATACGACTTCTTGACTGTTTTTGTCGGCATGATTATAGTAATATTCTAAAAATGCTTTTCTGTAATCTTCTCCAATAACATCCATTTTATTGTCAAACCAAACCAAATCAGGATTGTATTTGTCGATAATTTCTTTTAGTCGTGCCAACCATTCTTTATTGAATTCTTCATCTGCTAGCGGGTAGTATTTCTCTATGCCCTCATCTATTTCATGCGGATTTGGGGGATATTGAAAATCTCCCTTTTTCATTTTAGGTCCGTATAATCCAGCATATTCAGGATTGAAGGCGTCGGTGGTCTCATCCCAAGTAGGATACCATCCAAGAAGCCAATGGCGGTGATAAGTGGCTATAAATTTCATGTCGCGCTTTCGTATTTCTTTAGCCAATTCTCCCATAATGTCCCGTTTAGGTCCCATATCTTTAGCGTCCCACTTGGTTAAGTCGCTATCCCACATAGCAAACCCGTCTGCATGTTCAGAAACTGGGCCAGCAAATTTTGCACCAGAATTTTTAAATAATTCAGCCCATTCTGCTGGATCAAATTTTTCTGCTGTAAAAAGAGGAATAAAATCTTTATAGCCAAACTGGTCTACTGGGCCATAAGTCTTAGCATGATGTTCGTAAAACTTGCTTGCTTTTCCATCAACGGCTTCAGGGTTGTCTTTATTTACATACATCCAATGTGCATACCATTCATTTTCATATTCTGGTACAGAATATGGCCCCCAATGGCAGTAAATTCCAAATTTAGCGTCTAAAAACCACTCAGGGGTTTTGTGCTGTTTTAAAGACTCCCAATTTGATTTGTATTTTGGTGAACTTTCAGTGGCTAAATTTTCTTTCTTCTCTTTACAGGAAAGTATTATGAAAATAATAACTATAAAAAACAAGGGCTTTTTCATCTTGAAAATGTTTTAAATATATGAGCTAAATTATATAGTTTCTTATAATTTAAGTAGTACTCATGTCTTTTTATTTAGTATTTAGGGCTAATTTTTTATAACAGAGAAAACGGATCTTCCATTTTTTATTTTTTTGAAGGCGATTTTCAAAAATATTCTGAAATTTTTATAGATAAAAATCAATTTTTATACTAATTTAACCATTTGTTGTACTACTTTCTTTTTAGAATGAAGACTTTTATACCCTAAATAGATTTTCATGGAATTGCGCAGTATAGCTAATAGCTATTTTCTCTCAAGCATTGTCGCTTTATTATTTTTTTCCTGTAAAAGTGAGGAAAAGCAAAATATAGGTTATCAAAAACCGAATATTATTTATATCATGTCCGATGATCATACAGCACAGGCTTTTGGTATTTATGGTAGCAGGTTGGCAAATTTAAACCCCACACCAACTCTTGACGGTATAGCACAAGAGGGTATGATTTTTAATAATTGTTTTGTAACCAATTCTATTTGTACCCCAAGTAGGGCTACTATTATTAGCGGTCAGTATAGCCAAGCTAATGGTGTTTTAGATTTAGAGGGTGAGGTAGAAACGGAAAAACAATATTTACCTGAGGAAATAAAAAAATTAGGCTATCAAACTGCATTGGTAGGTAAATGGCATCTAACCCACAAACCTAATTTTGATTATTACAATATATTTACAGAACATCACCAGCAAGGTTCATACTTTGACCCAAATTTAACAGAAAGCGGTATGAATTATCAGCCTTTTTACGGTATGCCTGGCTATGAGGGGAAACAATATAAAGGACATAGTTCTGATGTTATTACAGATATTACTTTAGATTGGTTAAAAAATAAAAGAGATAAAAGCAAGCCATTCTTTTTGATGCATCAATTTAAAGCACCTCATGATGATTTTGAATATGCTCCACGGTATAGGGATTATCTTGAAGATACTGAAATTCCGGAACCAGCTAGTTTGTACGATAATGAGAATAATGGTTCTGTTGCTACCCGTGGAAAAAATGATTCTTTAATTCATGTTATAGGCTCTTCTGTCTCCAAAAGAAATACCATACGCCATATGGGGATGCGTATTTGGAGTTCTGAATATACAGCTAGAAACAACCCAGGTTTTGACTCTACTCAAGTAGATGGCTTAGATGATAAAACATACACGCACAAGACCTATCAAGAATATTTAAAGCGTTATTTACGTTGTGTAAAAGGGGTGGATGATAATGTAGCTCGGCTTATTGATTATCTAAAGAAAGAAGGTTTATATGACAATACGATTATTGTGTACACAGGAGATCAGGGCTTTATGTTAGGTGAACACGATTATATTGATAAGCGCTGGATGTATGATGAGTCTATGCGTATGCCATTTTTTGTACGTTATCCAAAAACAATAAAAGCAGGAACAAGAACGGATGCCATAATTAACAACGCAGATTTTGCACCTACTTTAATCACCATGGCTGGAGGTAGTCCTCCAGAAAAAATGCAAGGACATAGTTTTAAGGAAATTCTTGAAACAGGTAAGGAACCAGAAGGTTGGCAGCAATCTACTTATTATAGATATTGGATGCATATGGCACATGCTCACGAGAACCCAGCACATTTTGGCATTCGTACTAAAGATTATAAACTTATATTTTATTATGGAAAATATTGGGTAGACACAGATAACCCAGATGCTACCTGGAACAAGGGTAGTTGGGGTAATAGGTTTACAATGCATACACCCGTAGCTTGGGAGTTTTATGATTTATCAAAAGATCCACAGGAAATGAATAATGCATATAACGATCCAGCTTACAAAGAGGTTATAGCAATTTTAAAAGAGCAACTTAAAGCAAAAAGGAAAGAACTTAATGAAGAAGATGGGGATAAATATCCGCACATTCAAAAAGTTATTGATGCACATTGGACCGATTAAGTTTTATAGTCGAAAAAAGTTTTATGATTGACAATTAAGGTGAGATTTTTTAAACTAATGAGCTCTTTATTTCATTACTATATCTAATATAAGTACCCATTCAATAACTTTCAGGGGTATTTTTGCAAAACATTTTACTAGCAAATCCTCCTTAATTACCAGATATTACGATAATTAGATATGATGTCTAGTTTTTGTCTAGCCTCTTTTTTTATTACTTAGCAGTTATAAAATTAAATTTGTTTAGAGCAGTTCGGTTTGTTGTTTCAAAAAATTCAAATCATCATGCGATATTCAAAAAACTAAAAATAGTATAATATAGAATTAATAAAAACATGCCCATAACTTTCAATTACAAAATGAGAAAATTCCAATTTTTAATTTTATTAGGTTTTATTTTTTACAGTTGTAAAAATGACCTCAAAGTAGCTGCTCAAGAAACAGATTTTAATTTAAATTGGGAATTCTATTTATCTCAAGAAGATGAAAACATAAATGAGATTCCTCAAAACAAATATAAAAGTGTCAATCTTCCACATGATTGGGTTGTAGAAGAAGAATTCGACTCAACTTTGGTCAATGATGCCCTAGCCACAGGGTATTTAGCGAGTAAAGGTTATGGGTATTACAAAAAAACGTTTGATAAAAAATATAACGAAAAGGAAGTTGTTTATGCACTTTTTGATGGTGTTTATAATAACTCAGAGGTCTATATAAATGGAGAAAAATTAGGCTTTCATCCTTACGGGTATTCCCCTTTCTATTTTGAAATATCAGATTATCTAAATAAAGAGGGAGAAAACAATACGATAGCTGTAAAAATTGATCATACACGTTATGCAGATAGCAGATGGTATACAGGTGCAGGTATTTATAGAAAGGTAGATTTAATTACAAACAATAAATTACATATTCCTGTTTGGGGAACTTTTGTAACCACGCCTAAGGTTTCAAAAGAAAGTGCTACAGTCCAATTAAATGTAAAAGTAAAAAATGATTTTTCTTCTCAAGAAGATATTGGTATTGAAACAAAAATTTTAGATGCTAATAATAATACGGTTGCGACTTCTACCAACAAATTAACAATTAAAGGCAATGCTTCTAGCGAGGTGCAGCAAAGTATAGATGTAACAAACCCTAATTTATGGAGTACTATAACTCCCAATTTATATAAAGCAGTAACTTCTATTATAAAGGATAAAAAGACTGTTGATACTTATGAAACCACTTTTGGTATTAGAACCATAAAATTTGACGCCAATACAGGCTTTTATTTAAATGGGGAGAATATGAAAATTAAGGGTGTTTGTCTGCACCACGATGGAGGTTTAGTTGGAACAGCTGTACCAAAAGGTGTTTGGAAAAGACGCCTACAAATATTGAAAGACGGAGGTACTAATGCTATTAGAATTTCTCATAACCCGGCATCCACAGAGCTTTTGGATTTATGTGACGAAATGGGGATTTTGGTGCAGGATGAATTTTTTGATGAATGGGACAACCCAAAAGACAAACGTTTAAACAAAGGCGAATCAAAGAGTACCGATTATATTACCAGGGGCTATGGTGAACATTTCCAGAAATGGGCCAAAAAAGACTTAACAAACACCATGTTAAGCCATAGAAACCATCCATCTATTTTCCAATGGAGTATAGGTAACGAAATAGAGTGGACTTATCCTAGAAATGCTGATGCAACAGGGTTTTTTGATAACATGGAATGGAGTGGTAATTACTTCTGGTCTGAACCTCCGCATTCTGTAGAAAAAATTAAAAGTGAATTAGAGACCTTGCCAAGAGGAAAATACGATATTGGTAAGACTGCCCAAAAGTTGTCAAAATGGACGAAAGCTATTGATACCACTAGACCGGTAACTGCAAACTTAATTTTACCATCGTCTAGTCATTTATCCGGTTATACAGATGCTTTAGATGTCATTGGTTACAGTTACAGACGTGTCTTATACGATTACGGGCATAAAAATTATCCAGATAAGCCTATCATGGGTACTGAGAATTTAGGGCAATACCATGAATGGAAAGCTATTATGGAACGTCCTCATATTTCTGGAACGTTTCTTTGGACAGGAATAGATTATATGGGAGAAATTAGAGCGGCTTGGCCAGTTCGTGTACAGCCATCAGGGTTGCTTAATACGGCAGGATTTGCTAAGGGGTCTTATCACATGATGAAAACACTTTGGAACGAAGAGCCACACATTCATATTGCAACTCAAAACATAGAGAAATCACTCAATAAAATTGATGAAAAAGGAAATATTGTTGCTAAAGATCCTGAGAGATGGAAATATGCCTTATGGGAATGGCAAGATGTTAACGAGCATTGGAATTACAATGATAACGAGATGATTTCTATTGAAATCTACTCTAATTGCCAAGAAATAGAGCTGTTCTTGAATGACAAATCTCTAGGAAGAAAAAAACTTTCCGACTTTGAAGATCATATTTATAAGTGGGGTGTTCCTTTTGTTGAAGGTAAACTAATTGCTAAAGGGATCAAAGATGGTGTGGAAATTACCGAAGAAATTGTTACAGCCAGAAAAGGAACAAAAATTGAGCTTGCTTCTCAAGAAACTTCTATAAAGGCCGATAATTATGATGTATCACATATTATTCTTCAACTTACTGACGATCATGGGAATCCTGCTAAAACAGATGATAAACTAATCACTTTTAACATAGAAGGCGAAGCTAAATTATTAGGGGTCGATAATGGGTGGAAAAAGAGTGTACAAAAATTTCAGTCTAATCAAGGAAAAACTCATAATGGAAGAATCTTATTAATCATTCAAGCTAAAGATGTACAAAGCCAAGTTACGGTTACGGCATCTGCCGAAGGATTAGAATCACAAAGTATTACAATCAACATAAATTAAAATATTAATAATGAGTATACATATTTCAGATTTTGGAACATTAGATGGAGAAGTTATTAAAGAATATGCTTTAAAAAATGCTAATGGCGTTGAAGTTAAAATCACCAATTATGGTGCAACAGTTACTACCATTAAAGTTCCAGATAGCAAAGGGAATATTGAAAATATAGCTTGTGGCTTTGATACTCTGGATGGGTATTTTGCAAAAGATTATGTTGAAAATGCCCCATATTTTGGTGGAACAGTAGGCCGTTATTGTTCTCAAATTAAGGATGCAAAGTTTACATTAAACGGAAAAGAATATCAATTAGCAGGTAACTGTGGCCCTAATAATTTACATGGTGGAGCTGTTGGATTTGATAAGAAAATTTGGAGTGCAGAAACGATCGAAAATTCGAATGGATCTTCTGTTAAATTTAATCTGAAAAGTAAAGATTTAGAAGAAGGTTTTCCCGGGAATGTGGATGTTGTGGTGACCTTCACATTAACAGAAAACAATGAGTTAAACATTGATTATGTAGCAACTCCCGATGAAGATACCCCCTTATCATTAACCAATCATACATATTTTAATTTGAATGCTTTTAACTCTAATGTAGAATGTCATGAAGCCCAAGTTAATGCAAGTAAACGATTGATGCTAGATGATACAGGAGCAGCAACAGGTGATGTTGTTAATGTTGAAGGTGCAGCAGATGATATGCAACAATCAAAAAAAATTGGGGATGCACATAAAGAAATGGGAGATGGTTTTGAAAATTTCTACGTACTAGACAACGAAAAGCTTGATTTCGTAGAAGCGGCTAAAATAACATGTCCAGATTCTGGGAGGTCATTAACGGTTTCAACTTCAGAGCCCGTGATGTTATTATATACTGGAAAATATACTTCTGATGCTATAAAGCGTGAAAATGGTGAACAATACGGGAAGTATAGAGGATTCTGTTGCGAAACGCATCGTTATCCAAATGGACCAAACATTGAAAGTTCGCCAAAATCTATAACCAAAGCAGGAGAAACATTTAAAAGCAGAACCCAGTTTAAGTTTAACTGGTAACATATTACTAACTAAATATAAATATAAATTATGATTGAAGGAATTGTTTTAGCCATAGGGGCGGGCTTAATGCTTGGACTTTATGCGTTACCAGAAAAATTCACAAAAGATTTTAAATTTGAAAATACGTGGGGATTATTTTTTATCCTAACTATGTTTTTAGTGCCTATTGTAGCATCCATAACACTTATAAACGATTTCAGTAATGTATTTGCTCAAGTTCCAACAGATATATTATTAAAAATGGCTGCCGCAAGTGTATTATGGGGAGTAGGTGTTATGATGTGGGGTAAGGCTATCAACCATATTGGTTTATCTCTAGGTTTTTCTTTGTTTATAGGTACTGTTATTCTGGTAGGGTCTATTATTCCTTTTTTCGTAGATGGTATTCCTGAGGGAAATACGTTTATCACCATTCTCATAGGAATATTAGTCGTATTGTTTGGTGTTATTTTTAACGCTAAAGCTGGATTAACAAGAGAGAAAGACGAAGCTAAGACAGATTCGGCAGAGAAAAAAGGCTCCATGGTTACGGGGATTTTAATTGCTGTAGTTGGTGGTTTGTTGGCTACTGGTTTTAGCTATGCGAATGCGGTAGGTAGACCATCAATTCATGAGGCTTGTCAGGCTGCTGGTAATGCAGACTGGGTGACGGCAGTAGGGGTTATGTTCCCGATTTTTATTAGTGGTGGTATTGTTATGGCTATTTACTTTGCTTATGAGTTATCAAAGAAAAAAGCGTGGGGACAATTTAAAACACCACATTTTGGAAAAAACTTTATACTAATCCTAGTGATGGCTATTTTTCATTACGCTGCCTCCGCTTTATTTGCATTTGCAGCTTTTAAGCTAGGAGAAGTTGGAAATACTGTTGGTTACGCCATATTTAATACGGCATGTGTTGCAACTGCAATAGTAAGTGGTATTATCACTAAAGAATGGATAAATGCTTCATCTAAAGCGAAAAACTTTTTGTATTTAAGTTTGGCTTGCATGATTGGAGGGATAATAGTAATAGCTTATGCAAATAGCTTGGCTTAATATTTTAAAATAGAAATGATCAAAATTATGAAAAGAGTACCACAATTATTATTCGTATGTGTATATTTTATATTGTTTGCATGTAACGATAAAAAACAAGAAAAAGTAGAGAAAGAAACGGTTAGTACAACAGCTGATGTTATAGAGGTCACCGACGAGCGACAAGATTTTCTTGGTATAACCAATAAAGATAAACTAAGTGCTGCGAGTAAGCGTGCGTTAAAATGGCCTAAAGATTTAGGTAATGATTGGTTTTTTGATTACCAAGTACAGGATCTAAAAGGTGATTTGGCATATGAAGAAGGTGTCGTGCGAAGAGATCCAAGTGCTATGATAAAAGAGAATGGTAAGTACTATGTATGGTACACGAAATCTGTAGGGCCAACTGATGGTTTTGCAGGAGATATTGAAAAAGATAAGGTTTTCCCTTGGGATCGTTGTGATATTTGGTATGCAACTTCTGAAGATGGTTGGACTTGGAAAGAAGAGGGACCAGCAGTATTAAGAGGGGCAAAGGGAGAGTATGATGATCGTTCAGTATTTACGGTTGAAATAATGAAGCATGAAGATATGTATTACCTATGCTATCAAACAGTAAAATCTCCTTATAATGTTCGTGTTAAAAATCAAGTAGGTTTAGCGTGGTCTAACTCACCAGATGGTCCTTGGGAAAAAAGCAAAGAACCTATTTTAAGTCCTGCAGATAATGGTGTTTGGAAAGGTGAGGAGCAAAACCGTTTTGCAGTTGAGAAAAAAGGTGATTTCGATAGCCATAAAGTACATGATCCATGTATACTGCCATACAAAGGAAAATTCTATTTGTATTATAAAGGCGAGCAAATGGGAGAACAAGTAACTTTTGGAGGGCGTCAAATTAGACATGGTGTTGCCATTGCCGATAACCCTAAAGGTCCGTATGTAAAGTCTCCTTATAACCCAATTAGTAATAGTGGTCATGAAATCTGTGTGTGGCCATATAACGGAGGTATTGCTTCATTGATTACTACTGATGGACCAGAAAAGAACACGGTTCAATGGTCGCCAGACGGTATTAATTTTGATATCAAAGCAGTTGTAAAAGGAGCACCACATGCTATAGGCTTAAACAGATCTGCTGATAGTGAAGAAGGGCCTGTTGACATTTTAAAATGGGGCTTGACACATCAGTATAGAAGTTATGATTACCAGTATATAAGACGATTTTCAACGTCGCAAAAAAAATACCATACAGCCAAAGGTGAAAAGGCTAAATAAAGATTAGGTTTTATCATTCGTTTATATTTTAGGTATCACTTATTTTCAAAAAAAGAAAATTACCTAGAATATAAACGAATGAAAACCATTTATATTAAGATACCAATCTAAAAATTACTTCTCTTTCTTTGTTTCTTGCATTTGATTTCCCTATATCGAATTGCATAAACTCTCCATAACAATATTTAATTTACTATTCGTTCATAAGGAATGCAATAAGCTACTATTTATTCGTAGTTTAATCTAATAGAAAAAGTTGCATTGTTTTTTAGAATTTAAAAGCCAACAATAATATGCAAGCTCTTGAGGTAAATGGCATTGTTTTAAAACAAGTTAAATAACAAAAGAACGGTATTTATGAGTTTTCTACTTTATGCTCAAACAATAAAGTGATTTCCACATTTCTTTTGCTAAAATATATCATATGTTCTAGCAATTTGGACATGAGGCGTGCTTTATTGTGTTTAAAATTATCAATTTAGCAGTATAAGCTCTTACAGTTATGCTGCAGAATACTTAAGAGGTTTTGAGTTTATTAAAAGAGGTAACCTGTAACCTCTCGCTCAAAGTTAGTTAGTTTTTAATTTGAGTTAGTTTTTAAATAAGAGCATATCTTTTAAGGTTTGCTCTTTTTTATGTTTAATACTTTCTGTAATAAAAAGTTTTGAGTGAATTCTTAGTTTGTTAAATAGCTTATAATATATTTTTGATCATGCACAAAAGTTGTGCTTAGGTATAAATTTACGCTAACCTCAAGTGAAAGTATTCGACATGTTTGATGCTTTTAATCTTTTTCTTATGAGGTTTTAATACTCGATGATAAAATATAGAGAAACCTCAGACTTCTGTATGAGTATTTAAAGAAAAAATAGAGTTCTTATTCATTGCTCTTTGATTTTCGAACATATTCACTTGGTTTAACTCCAAACTGTTTTTTAAAACATTTGGCAAAGTAAGATGCCGTGTTAAAGCCTGTCATGTACATGATTTCCTTAACGGATAAATCACTAGATTCAAAAAGCTGTACTGCTCTTTTTAGTCTAATATTTCTAATGAATTCACTTGAAGAAAGACCAGTGATTTCTTTGAATTTTAAATATAGATTGCTTCTACTATGCTCCATTTCTTTAACTAGCATTTCTACACTAAAATCGGTATTCATCATATGCTTTTCAACAATTTCAATAGCCTGTTGTAAAAAACGTTCATCAGACGATGTCACAGTTACCTCTTTTGGTTGTAGAGTAATTTCACGATTAAATCGGAGTCTTAATTTTTCTCTATGCTGTAAGATATTATTCAATTTAAGATGTAGTAATTCGACATCAAAAGGTTTTCTAATATAATCATCTGCCCCGTGTTTAAGTCCTTCTAATTCACTTTCTTGAGATAATTTAGCCGTTAAGATTAAAACAGGTATATGGCTTGTTGTCTTCGTTGTTTTTATTTTTTCACATAGTTGTAATCCATCCATTATAGGCATTAATAAGTCGGTAACTATAACGTTTGGTGTTATTTTAGAAGCTATTTCAAATCCTTCTTGTCCATTTTCTGCTTCGTAAATAGTATAATCATCTTTTAAAACATGTTTAATAAAAGTTCTTATATCTTTATTATCATCTACGACTAATAGAACAGGAGATTGAGATCTACTTTTAGAAATACTATTATCTGTAGTTTCATCATCTATATCTATGGCAAAAGATTCATTTTCGGAAGAGCGCCTTATAAAATCGGTATCTGTACTATCTTTACAGCTTATTTCGGGAATATTAATATATGCTTCTTTATTTGTGGGCAATTTAACAATAAAGTTTGTTCCTTGTCCAGGTTTACTTGAAACATGTATGGTTCCTTGATGTAGTTCTATAAGACTTTTTGTAAAAGATAACCCGATGCCAACACCTTTTGGATTATTTTTATCTGAACCCTTTTTTGTGTAGAATCTTTCAAAAATAGTTTCTGTTTTACTGCTGGAAATTCCGATTCCTGAATCTTCTACTTCAATGATTACATGATTTTCATCGGTAGGATTTTTGGTATTAGAAATATTAATGGTAATAGAACCGTTTTTAGGAGTAAATTTAAAGGCATTTGATAGTAGGTTGTTTATGATCTTTTCTAATGCATCATGGTCAAACCAAACAACCAAAGACGGAACGGTAGCATTAATTGTAAATTTAACATGCTGTTTATGAGATAAGAATTGAAAGGGCTCTGCAATTTCTTTAATAAAGGCAATGATGTCACTATGACGCATTACTAGGTGCATTTTTCCTTGATTTATCTTTCTAAAATCTAATAATTGATTGACCAATCGAAGCAAATAGTTCGTGTTTTTTTTCATTAAACCATATTGTTCTTGAGCAATTTCCGGTTTAACGTCATTTCCCTTTTTTTGCAAGTATTCTAAAGGTCCCTTTATTAGCGTTAAAGGGGTTCTCAATTCATGGGAAATATTTGTAAAAAACTCTAATTTTAAACGTTGCAATTCTTCTTCTTTTTGCTTTTCTAAAGAAGCCAGTTCTAACAAATGTTTCTTTTTAGTCTTGGTTACGGTATTTCTCCAAAAACCAAATAATATAGATAGTGTTAAAATACCATATAAGACATATGCTATGGTAGTTTTCCAAAAAGGAGGGACAATGTTTATACTAATTTGTTTGGCCGTATCTTCCCAGATACCATCATTATTAGAAGCTTTTACTTTTAAGGTATATGAACCATATTCTAGGTTGGTATAAGTGGCAAAACGTTTGCTGGAATTGGTATAAACCCATTCATTGTCAAACCCTTCTAATTTATATGCAAATTTATTTTTGTTAGGAGCAGAGTAATGCAATGCCGCAAATTCAAAAGAAAAGCTATTTTCATGGTGCTTTAGTTTCAAGTTGTCGGTTTCATTTATCGACTTGCTTAAGATAACACGACCATTTATTTCTTCACCTCGCTTGATAGACTTGTTCGAAATGAAAAAATTTGTGATAACAGATTTAGCTTTATGCGGGTTATCCTTAATGTTTTCGGGATAAAAAGAATTAAAACCATTAACACCTCCAAAAAGCATCTCCCCATTTTGTCTTTTTAAACAGGCTAATTCCTGAAATTCGTTGCTTTGAAGACCATCGTTTACATCGTAGTTTTTAAATGATTCACTTTTTGGGTTAAACCTAGAAAGCCCTTTATTTGTTGATAACCACAAGTTGTTCTCAGCATCCTCTAGAATTCCTTTGATCACATTATTGGGCAAACCATCAATTTCGGTATAAGGTTTGAATTTGATTTCTGAGGGATTTTCCGAAAATTCTATTTTATTTAAACCGCCGCCAAACGTACCAACCCAAAATTCTCCTTTTTTGCTTTCATATAGAGCTAAAATATAATTATGGGTAATACTATTTTTATCTTTTGGATTATTTTTATAAACATCAAATTTTGGATTTTCTTTTAAAATTTCTTCGGGTTTTAATCGGCATAGGCCATTGCCAGTAGCAAACCAAATGTTTTGCTTACTATCTTCATAGATGTTTCTTATTATATTGCTAGAAAGGCTGTTAGGCTTGGATGGATTATAAACGATGGCATCTTTTTTATAACCATCGGTTCCTTTATTTTTTAACCACCTCCGTATGCCGCCACTATAGGTTCCAATCCATACATTTTCGTGACTATCTTCTAGTATCGAAAATACGCTATAGCTAATACCCCTTATAGGTTTTAAATCAATATCTCTAATAGTGTCAATATTAGAAATGTCTATTTCATATAAACTAGGGACATTTTCTGCTCCAATTAAAATCTTTTTTTTATTTACTAATTCTGTAATAGCAAATGGCTTTAATACAGTTTTTAGGTTGATAAATTTTGAATAATTACCATCGTCATTCTCTTTGGTAAGGATATTTATACCTCCACCTTCAGTTCCAATCCATAGATTTTTATTGCTATCCTCAAACATTGATCTGATTTTATCATAACTAAGGCTTTTTGCATCTATTGTTTTTTTTATGTGATTGAATTGTTTTCTTTCTGGATCTATTTTATTAACTCCCCCACCATTTGTTCCTACCCAAATAATACCATTTTTATCAATGAAAAGTGATTTTATTATATTCTTACTTATACTTTTACCGTTTCTTGGGTCGTAGACAAATTTGTTTTTTAATATTGGGATGTTGCTAATGTTTTGATTTTTAAAAAATAAGAGCCCGTTGTTTGTGCCTGCCCATATATTATTTTCATTATCAATTTGAATATCATTAATAAAATCATAATTTATTTTTAAGGGCTTATCATTATTAAAATTTGCTTTAATAATGTATAACCCATTTCCAGTACCTACAACTAGCCTTCCTAAATTATCCTCTTTAATGGCTAATACAGGTATATTAGAATATAAATTAAGGAGTTTATTTACTGGTTTAAAGTAAATATCTCCATTCTCATCTCTAGATAGCTTAAATAAGCCTTTAGAGCCCCCAACCCATATTTGACCTTGGCTGTCTTCGAAAATACAATCCACTCCACTTCTAAAAAGACCATTTGAGATTTTGTCGTCTATGAGATTAAAATGCTTAAAAGATATTGAATCAATAGGTTTTTTTAAGTCAATTAAGTCAAGTCCGTCTGAAGTTCCAATCCAAAGTTTATCTTTTCGGTCTTTATAAAGGAAAGTAATATGATTACTAATCAGGCTATTAATATCATTTTTGTCATGGGTGAAATGAGTGAATTTACCGTTAGATTTATTATAATGATTCAAACCTTGCCCTGTGGTCCCTATCCATAAATTATCATCGTTATCTCCAGCTATAGAGTAAATTAAATTACTGTTAATGCTACTTTTAACTTTAGGATCTGGTTTGTATACAGTAAACTCATAGCCGTTATACTTGTTTAGGCCGTCGTGTGTTCCAAACCACATAAAACCTTTGTTATCCTGATAAATACAATTAACATCGCCTTGAGATAGTCCGTTGTTTATCGAAATTCTATCGAAATAAATATTGTTTTGACTAAACAAATTGGTACAACCTCCTAAGAATAAAAGAATAAGTGGTATTTTAAATAAATAAGATTTACTTAATTTCATGACCAAGATTTCGTTAAAATGTATGAATATATAAGATATTGTGAATTTAATTAATACACATAGTATTACCTAGTAAAAAAACATATATGTTCAATTTCAAATCATTTGTTTTGTTAATTTGATTTTGTCAAGTTGTGTCTAAGTTATATAGCCCTATAGAGTTAGCAAATAATGACACTTCTTTGGTTGTAAGTATATTTATAATTAGATTTCAGGAGTAAGCATGTAATGTAAAAAAGCTCTCGATTTCTCGAAAGCTTTTTTAGTAGCGAGAGGGGGGCACGATCCCCCGACCTCCGGGTTATGAATCCGACGCTCTAACCAACTGAGCTACCTCGCCGTAATTTAAGGCTGCAAATATAAAAACAATATTATTGTAAGCAAACAGATATAAGATAAAATATTATTAAAAATAGTTGTTTTACTTCTTAATTAATGTATATATTGGTAACATAAAATTTTTAAGGCATTTATGGACGATAAAATTAAATTTGATATTGAATTTCCAATACACGCATCCCCTCAACTGTTGTATCAATATATATCAACACCATCGGGGCTATCGGAATGGTTTTCCGATAACGTGAACTCTCGTGGTGAATTGTTCACTTTTATATGGGACGATAGTGAAGAGCAAGCTAAATTGCTAAGTAAAAAAAGTGGCGAACGTGTTAAATTTAGATGGCTAAATGATGAAGACGATCAGACAACATATTTCGAAATAAGAATTCAGGTTGATGAAATTACTAAGGATGTATCATTAATGGTTACCGATTTTGCAGAAGAAGATGAACTGGAAGAAGCTAAAATGCTTTGGGAAAACCAAATATCTGATTTGAAGCAAGTACTTGGGTCTGTTTAATTCTATATTTTAAATTATATTTGCCCCGCTCTTATTAACTAGAGGAGCGGGATTTTTTATGACAAATTTTAATGGAAATATTCTAGAGGAAAGTACAATGCTTTCAATTGAAAATAGGGGGTATAACTATGGGGATGCTTTATTTGAGACTATAAAAACCAGTTTTGGTAAAATATTATTTTGGGAAGATCACTATTTTAGACTCATGGCTTCTATGCGTATTATGCGTATGGAAATTCCAATGAATTTTACCATGGAATATTTGGAAGAACAAATCCTTGCTACATTGAAATATAATGAATTACTAAAATCTTCTGCAAGAGTCAAACTCATGGTCTATAGAAATGAAGGCGGGTTGTATACACCTAATTCTAATGATGTGAGTTTTGTAGTTTCTGTAAAACCTATTCAGGATGATTTTTATTTACTCCAAGATAGTTTTTATGAAGTCGATTTATTTAAGGACTATTATGTTTCACCAAGCTTGCTCTCTACATTAAAAACGAACAATAAAGTATTAAATGTGGTCGGGAGTATTTATGCTAAAGAAAACAACTTACATAATTGTTTGGTTTTAAATACGAATAAGCATGTTATAGAAGCCCTTAATGGTAATATTTTTGTTGTAAAAGATGCTATTATAAAAACAGCTCCAATAAGTGATGGTTGTCTAAAGGGAGTTATGCGTAAGCAGCTTATAGACATTATTAAGAGCATGCCCGATTATGAGGTTTTTGAGGATTCTATATCTCCATTTGAACTTCAGAAAGCTGATGAAATTTTTATAACAAACGTTATTGTTGGAATTCAACCTATAACAAAATATAGGAAAAAAGTATATGCTAATGAAGTTTCTAAAAGCTTATTGCAGAAGTTAAACGTGAAAATTAGATTGAATTAATTATAATTTGGATTTTCTGGAGCATTGGACCAAATGCTATATTCACCTCCAAACTCCAACATTTTTTCTTTCCAAAAGGATTTGTAATCTTTTTCTATAATATTGTTTTTGTAAATATTCTCGGTAACAACCCAAGAATTGGCTTTGAGTTCTTCTTCTAATTGATTGGCTTCCCAACCCGAATACCCAAGAAAAAAGCGGATGTCATTTTCATTTATTTCACCATTTGTAATAAGTTCGGCAACTTTACTAAAATCGCCACCCCAAAAAATTCCCAAAGAAATTTCAATACTCTGGGGGATTAATTTTGGTATTTTATGGATAAAATATAAATTATCTTGTTCTACGGGCCCTCCGTTATATACTTTATAGGTAGCTTCAACTTCGGGAACCAGTTCATTAATAGTATAATCTAGAGGTTTGTTAAGTATAAAACCTATTGAGCCATCTTTTGAATGATCTGCTATTAATACTATCGAGCGATTAAAAGAAACATCACCTATTATCGCAGGTTCAGCGATTAACAAATCACCTTTCTTTGGTTTAATTGTTATCATGCTTTTGAGGTATTAGCAATTAAATCTAATGTTTATTTATTAAAAAAGCAACTGTTTTATTGATATAAAAAAAGATGCCTTCAAATTTTGAAGGCATCTTAATAATATAAAAAGAAGTAAATTATTAGTTTACTGCATTTGATAAATCTGATCCAGCTTTAAACTTAACAACGTTTTTAGCCTTGATTTTTATAGTTTGTCCAGTTTGAGGATTTCTTCCTTCTCTAGCAGCTCTTTTAGAAACTGACCAAGAACCGAATCCTACTAAAGAAACTCTATTACCTTTTTGTAAAGCTCCTTCAATTTCAATGATCGCACACTCTAAAGCTTTCTTTGCAGCTGCTTTAGTAATTCCTGCGTGTTCTGCCATTGCGTCGATTAAATCTGTTTTGTTCATAATATAAAATTTAATTATTAATAAATTGGTTAAACATTATTGTTAAATCCTACTACAAATTTATACGGATTATGAAACCATGCAAGTAATAGCAAGGGAAAAACACGGTATTGTTAATAACTTGATACTTTTGTTAATAAAGGAAGTGTATTTTGTCGGTAATTTGTAATATCAATGATAATAAGGGTTTAGAGCGCTTTAGCATTTTCTTTAAAAGCATAACCGTTTAATAACGATTTTATATCCATGGTTCGTTTACCAGGAAGTTTAATTTCGTTTATAATAATGTAACCATTTGTAACTGCAACTTTTAACACTTTCTTATTAGAAATTATGGTACCAATATGTTCTGCATGAGGTGTTATTTCTTTTTCGGCTTGATATATTTTTACATCTAAACGATCTTCACCATTGATAAAAGTACACCAGGCTGCTGGATATGGACTTAAGCCGCGAATCTTATTGTATATATTATCTATAGACTCATTCCAGTCAATTTTGCAATTATCCTTATTTAATTTATAGGCTGTTCTAATATTTGCTGTAGTTTTTTGTGGTGTCGTTTTAACCTCTCCTTTTTTTATTTCGTTTACAGTTTTTAAAACCAAGGTACTTCCTATGTGCATTAATTTATCGTGTAAGCTTCCCACATTTTCGTCAGGCTCTATGTCTATGTCTTCTTGAAGAATCATATCGCCAGTATCAATTTTTTCGTCAATAAAGAAGGTAGAGACTCCCGTTTTGGTCTCACCATTAATAATAGCCCAATTAATAGGAGCTGCACCACGATAATTTGGTAGCAATGACGCATGCAAATTAAAAGTGCCATATTTGGGCATTTGCCAAACTACTTTTGGTAGCATTCTAAATGCCACTACTATTTGCAGGTTTGCGTTAAGAGCCTTTAATTCGTTTAAAAAATCATCATGCTTTAAATTGGTTGGCTGTAAAACTTTTAAGTTAGCTTCTTTAGCATAAATTTTTACGGCACTTTCGTTTAGTTTACGTCCACGGCCAGCGGGTTTATCTGGTGCGGTAATAACACCTACAATGTTATATCGATCTTCTACTAATGCTTTTAAAGTGGCAACAGCAAAATCTGGTGTGCCCATAAATACGATTCTTAAATCTTTCATGTATGACTTAGTTTATATGTGTTTGTTGGTGTAATGCATATAATATTATGTTCTAATAGTAATTTTAAAACTATTTTTAAATCTGTTTCTTTACAATTTAAAGTTGATATCATATCTCTGGATGATAAATCGCCGTTCTCTAATAGTTCTATAACACGTATTTTTGTGTTATTTATGTCTTGAGATGAGGTGTCTTTTTTAGAATTTATACAAACCGAGCAAATACCGCATGGTTTTATGTCTTTTTCTCCAAAATAGGCTAGGAGCTGCATACTTTTACAGACAGAGTCATTTTCAGTATAATCAAGTATTGCATGAACCTGATTTTGTTTTAATGTATTTTGTTGTTGTATAATTGATGCTATTCTGTTAATAGTTTTTTCATCTTCCCGAGGTTCTATAAAAGTAATTTGAGCGTCTGTTTTTGCTAAGTTTAGGGTAATGATTTCATCACTTTCTAATTGTTGGAGTGTCTGTATTAATTTATTTTCAGTTACTGAGGCTTTTTGAGAAATTTTCATCAAATCAATTTTAGTCACATGGTCGAAAATACCACCATACATTCTTAATATTGATTTTACGATAATATTAAAATCCTGATGTGTTTCTAAATATCTAAAAAGAGCGGCACTTGATATAACAAATTGAACAGTTACTTTGTTTTTAAATTGCTTAGATAAAGTGACAATACTGTTTCTATCTAACAATAACAAGGCGTTATAACATAAAATGGGACTGAAATTGTAAACTTTGCAAAAGGTATTAAACTCAAAATCAAGAGTTAAGTATTCACCTTCACCATAGGATATTTGAAAATAGTTGCACAATTTTTTGTAAACCTGTTTCACAAAATTTATGGTTGGCAATACGTTTAAAAATTGATTTTTTACTAAAACAGAATCACTATTGTTTTTTAAGATAACGGCAAAAGCTTTTTCGCCATTGCGACCTGCACGACCAGCCTCTTGAAAATAACTTTCAATACTTTCGGGTAAGTTAAAATGGATCACCGTTTTAACATCTGGTTTGTCAATACCCATACCAAAAGCATTAGTTGCTATCATAACCTGTTTTTGGTTTTGTGACCAAGCTGTCATGTTGGTATCTTTTTCAACATTTGAAAGTCCGCCATGATAATAAGTTGAAGTGATATTTTTAGACTTTAAAAAGGCACAGATTTCTACGGTTAATTTCCTATTTCTAACATAAATAATTGATGAAGCAGTATACTTTTTTAGAATAGTTTGAAGTCGGTAATATTTATCATCTTCGTGAAATACCATGTATGCTAAATTAGGCCTGGCAAAAGATTGTTTAAATATTTTGGGCTGAATAAAATCGAGTTCCTTTACAATATCGTCTACAACTTCTGGTTTAGCTGAAGCTGTTAAAGCAACAACATTGGCACTGGGTTGTATTTGCCGTAATATAGATATGTTTTTATAAGCAGGTCTAAAATCACTTCCCCATTGAGAGATACAGTGAGCCTCATCGACAGCTATTAAATTAACATGCATTTGTCTAATACGATCTTGAACCAATTCTTGTTGCAAACGTTCTGGCGACAAATAAAGAAACTTATAATTTCCATAGATGCAGTTATCTAAAAGCGTGTCTAATTGTTTGTAGCTAATACCACTTGTAATGGCCATTGCTTTAATACCTTTGTTGTTTAAAGTTAGTACCTGGTCTTTCATAAGTGAAATTAAAGGGGAAACAACAATGCAAATACCATCTTTGGCTAATGCGGGAATTTGGAAGCATAACGATTTTCCACCACCAGTAGGCAGCAATACAAAAGTATCTTCCCCATTAATGACGGCATTAATAATGGCCTCTTGGTTTAGTCTGAAAGCTGTAAATTTCCAATAACGCTCTAATATGTTTATGGGGTGCTCCATAATTACATATTCAATGTGTTTAAAATAAAATCAGTTCGTTTTTCTATTGTATCAAAAGGGACATCGATTAGATTGTAATTAAAATCTTGATAGGTCTTTAATAAGTGTTTGTGAATACTTAAAGCTTGTTCGAAATTTTCATAGCGTTCATTGTCACTTTTATAAATGGCCTCCCATGGTTTTAAAATGAAAACAATATCATAGGTTGAATCTTTGCATGTATTTATAAAATTTTGAGGGTAAGCGTCTCCAATATAATCCATGTAGGCTAGTACATCTGGAAGTCCTCTGTCAAAAAAAACAATTTCTGAAGAAAGCTTTTGGGCATCTAAGAATTGTTGTCGCCTGCCTTTTAAGAGTAATTCGCTAAATAATAACGGGTTGGTTAAAAATAATTGATCAATACCATCCTTTTTTGCTTCTAAAGTAACCTGACGTGAAATTTCTTCAAGACAGGTATAGCCCCTGTTAATCAATTCATTTATTAAAGTAGATTTCCCTGTTCCTGGTCCCCCCGTAATAACTATCCTTTTAGTCTTCAAATCGGCATTATTTTTCCGTAAAAATCGGAATTAAACTGCGATAAAAAAAATAGAAGTAAAAACAGTTGAAATCAAAACTTTTAACTATTAGCGTTACGAATATAATAACAGTATTCTGTGGCATGAAGAAGTACTTAAGTAAGCTGTTAAAAATAATGATATAAACAGATGAAACTGTATATTTGCACGATATAAAAAGAGCTATGAATACACCTTTAAATTCTGAAGAATTTTACGAAAAGCTAAAAGGGCAATTGTATGAAACTACAAGCTGGCCGGCGGAATATTTATATAAATTCATTATAAAATCTGATGTTAAAAAAATAGCTAAGCTTGAAGCTATTTTTAACAACCTTGGAGCTGTTATTAATAAAATTGAATCTAAAAATGGCAAATATACCAGCGTTTCTGTTAATTTACTGATGAGGAGTCCAAATGCTGTTATTGAAAAGTATAAAGAAGTTGCAGAAAAAGTTGAAGGGGTGATAAGTCTTTAGTTTTTTTTTGTATTTTGCGCATGCATACCAACTTACATGCAAAAACAATTAATTCTACACATTTAATTTTGAATATAGATAATTTAGAATACAATACAGAGCGTGAGCATTTAATTATTCCAGAATATGGACGCCATATGCAGAAAATGATTAACTACGCTAAAACTATAGAGGAAAAAGAAGAGCGAAACAAAATAGCAAAAGCTATTATTTCCGTAATGGGAAACATGCAGCCGCATTTAAGAGATGTTCCAGATTTTCAACATAAACTTTGGGATCAACTTTTTATCATGTCTAATTTTGAATTAGATGTCGATTCCCCTTTTGAAAAGCCTACTAAAGAACTTTTTGAAGAACGCCCAGAGCCTTTAAAATACCCACAAAACTTTCCTAAATATCGTTTTTATGGAAATAATATTAAAACGATGATCGATGTTGCAAATACTTGGGAAGCTGGAGAACTTAAAGAAGCTTTGGTATATACCATAGCAAATCATATGAAAAAGTGTTTTTTGAATTGGAATAAGGACACCGTTGAAGATGCTGTGATTTTTAATCATTTATACGAGCTTTCTGGAGGGAAAATTAATTTAAAAGACTCTAAAGAAGATTTATCTGATGCTTCTAGTTTAATGCGTTCTAAGAACAAATTTTCAAGTAATAAAAAAGGCCATCACAAAAAGAACTCCAACAGACAAAGAAAACGCCACTAGTTACAAGGTATGGGAACATTTAAAATTGAAGGTGGGCATCAACTAAAAGGTAGCATACAACCCCAAGGAGCAAAAAATGAAGCGTTACAAATTTTGTGTGCAGTTTTATTAACGCCAGAATTGGTAACGATTAATAATATTCCAGACATCGTAGATGTTAATAAACTAATCAGTTTATTAAGAAAACTAGGTGTTAAAATTGAAAAGCTAAAGCACGGAACGTATACTTTTCAAGCTGATAATCTCAATTTGGATTATTTAGAATCTGATGAATTTAAAATTGATGGGCGTGGTTTACGTGGATCGATCATGATTGTTGGACCTTTATTAGCCCGTTTTGGAAAAGGATACATCCCTAAACCTGGAGGTGATAAAATAGGGCGAAGACGATTAGATACGCACTTTGAAGGGCTTATAAACCTTGGTGCAAAATTCAGATATAGTAAAGAAGAGCAGTTTTATGGTGTTGAAGCCGATAAACTTATTGGTACTTACATGCTTCTTGAAGAAGCTTCGGTTACAGGAACGGCAAACATTGTTATGGCTGCTGTTTTGGCAGAAGGCAAGACAACAATATACAACGCTGCTTGCGAGCCTTACTTGCAGCAGTTATGTAAAATGCTTAATAGAATGGGAGCCAGAATAAGTGGTGTTGGCTCTAATATGTTAATTATTGATGGTGTAGAAACTTTAGGAGGAACAGACCATACCATGTTGCCGGATATGATTGAAATTGGTAGTTGGATAGGGCTTGCAGCTATGACAAAAAGCGAGCTCACCATTACGAATGTATCTTGGAACGATTTAGGGGTGATACCGAACGTTTTCAGAAAATTAGGCATTACCGTTGAGCGTCAAGGTGATAATATTTTTATTCCCGCTCATACTAATGGTTATGAAATACAGAGCTTTATTGATGGCTCCATTTTAACCATTTCGGATGCACCATGGCCTGGATTTACTCCCGATTTGTTAAGTATCATTTTAGTCGTAGCAACGCAAGCTAGGGGAAGTGTTTTAGTACATCAAAAAATGTTTGAAAGCCGTTTGTTCTTTGTTGATAAATTAATTGATATGGGAGCAAAGATTATATTGTGCGACCCACATCGGGCTACGGTTATTGGGCATGATTATAAGTCGACATTAAAAGCGACTACCATGACATCACCAGATATTCGTGCTGGAGTTTCGTTGCTTATAGCGGCACTTTCTGCTAAAGGAACGTCAACAATTCAAAATATCGAGCAAATTGATCGTGGCTATGAGCGTATAGATGAACGTTTGCGTGCTATAGGAGCTAAAATTGAAAGAATAGATTAGTTTTTAACTCGCAATTTTTAAATTTAGACTTTAAGGGGTAAAATATTCAACTAATCTTTTGTGTAAAACGAAATTCGTCGTATTTATTTTTTATGTGTTTTAAGAAGTACCTTCCTTTGGAATCGGTATTTCTAAATTCATGCCATACAGTTTTAGGGAATTTATGATACTGCCTGACTTGTTGCGTTTTTTTAAATTCTATTTCTAAAATATTATTTTCAAAATCATAACCGATACTATTTAGTATTGAAGATTCAATAGGTTCTCGTTCTAACATGGATTAAAGATTTAATTACATATTTAAAAGTAAGATTTTTATTTCAGAAATTTAATACGTAATTGTACTTATTTTTTTAATATTAAAATAAGAATTTAAACAAATTGTTTTTAAGTCTATTATTTAGAGTACGAGAGAATAGCTTGTGATCTTTTTTATAAGCATTATTAACTACCGCATTCTGCCTATTATATAAAGGTAATCGCCTAAGTTATTTTGGTAGTCTTTAGCGATTTTATCAAATTTTCCATTATCAATATCTTTTCTTAAATCGATTAAACCTTGTTCCACTTCTTTTCGGTTTGCCAGTGACGAAAATGAAGAAATTCCATGTCTGACTTGATCATCAAAATAAAGCTCAGGGTTTTGTTTTCCACAGTACAAAAAATGATCTTGTAAATCGGGTTTGATAAAGTATTTGTCAGTTTTGTAAATTTCAATTCCAGCATTTTCCATGGCAGCTTCAACATTTTTGAAGGCAGGCATTTGTTTTATCGAGTCTGTCAACATTTTTGGGAAATAGTGGTTGAGCCAATAGCCTTTCATCTGCTCTGGTGTGGATGTGAAAATCACAATTTTGCCATTTGGTTTTAGAACATTTTTGAGTTCCAAAAAGCTTCTTTCCAAATCACCCCAATGATGAATAGTCAGTGAGGCTATTATACCATCTACAGAGTTTTGAGATAACCCTGTATTTTCTGCCGAACCAATTTTCCAGTCGATATCTTTATTCCTTGCCTTTGCTTTTTCCAGCATTTTTCTGGAAGGATCGATTCCAATAAATCGAAATCCTTTTTTTTGAAGTTCATTTGTATAGTTACCAGTTCCGCAGCCTATGTCTAAATAAATGCCCTCTTTTTTTGGACTTAGGTGATATAATAGTTGCTCTGCTAAAAACTTGTCAGCTTTTCGAGTAAGGTTATAATCATTACCTATTTTGTCATATTTTATTTCCATGCGTTATGTTATAATAAACACTTAGTTCATTCAAACTTATTAAATGCTTGTTTTTTATCCAATTAAAAAGCTTCAATTTAAAATTGAAGCTTTAGTTTTGTTTATCATATTTGATGAAGTTTATTTCTTGGAAGGTTTGTACCAAAATCTATTAAAACTTAACCTACCTGGTTTTTCCTTTGGTGCTTTATAATAAAGGCTGATTTCTGCGCCTCCTTCAAACTGAAAGTATTCATAGCGAATAGGGTGCAAGCCCTTTTCTAAGTATACGACTGTAGACCTTTCTGCATGCGCAGCATGTCTTCCATCATTATTGATCATTAATTTATCATGTATGTAGAATTTAAGTCCATCATCAGAAGACAATGCGAAGTAGTGATATCCACTAGCCTTAGCTTCAAAATAACCTGTATATACACTAGCAAATGATTGTTTCTTAGGGAAGGATTTCAATTCAAAACCTTTGGCTACCGCACCAGTTTTTATGATATTTAAAGTATCAAAATTTGGAAGTTTTTTAAAATCATCCTCATAATAAGCATAATGCAATCCAGGTACGTATTTTTTACTTCTTTTTATACCTTTCAATTTTGCTCCCTCAACAAATTTACCACTTATAGCTGGTAATGTATTTGCTCTTTTTGAAGGTACCTTTACTTTAAAAATAGTTGCTTTCGATATGCTAACAGAGTCTTTTAGTAATTTTGAATTTAAATCAGGTTCACTTCCATCTGTAGTATATCTTAAATTATCATAAGATTGCATCGTGAAAATAGCTAATGGAATTCCAGGAATAACTTCACCTTGTTCTGGTACAAATTTGATTTTACTATTTCTAAAATCTTGAGCGATAAATTTTATGCCATCATAGTTTAATTTATAGATAACACTGTTATGGGTTTCGTCTTTATAAGCTACAATTTTCCAATCTAAGCTATCTGGGGCATGTTCTTTTAAAACGGTTTCCATAGCTTCTATTCCCATGCCTTTGTATGCACTCCCTTTTCTTCCTCCGATAAACAAGACCTTTCCGTTAGTATTAGAAAGTTTTTCTTTTGCCATTTTTACTAATAATTGGTCATCATACCAAAATGATGGGTCACTTGCTAAATAGGAGTCAAAATATTCTGGTGATCTAAGGAAAGCGTGCATAACACATAGACCTCCAAAAGAATGTCCTGCAAATGTATTACGACCAGATGTTTTATATTTAGATTCTACAAAAGGTTTTACTTCTTTTCCAATAAAATCTATAAAGTTTTCAGCATTACCAGAAGTTGGTAAATTATCTATTTTTGTAGGTGTCATGTCAGAATTCCTGTCTGGGCTAATAATACCTACTAGAATTGTTCTTGGAGCCATTGCGTTATTTTGCATAAAGTCTAATAAAGACTTTCTTAGTTCCATATTCCAGTTTGGATCCAACATATATTGAACATCATATTCTGTCCATTCATTATAGCCTTCAGGCAATGCTATTTGTATTTCACGATCGCCCTTCATGTATTTAGATGTTATAGTGAAGGATGTCCCAGGCATATTCTGAGCATTTAAAAATGTACTAAAAGTGAAAATAAATAGAATAAATAGTGTGGTGATTTGAGGCGTAATTTTGATTGATGATTTTTTCATGATGAAGTATTGTTTTTAGTTATTATTTTTTATCCGCTATTTTCATGCCATTGTTTAATTTGCTGATAATTAGTTATTTATTGTAGATTGTGTTTTTTAATGTGTATAAAATTGATACACTAAGTGTTCGATAATAGGATAGGAATTAACTTTATTACAATATATATAATGAGACTATATCACTTCAATTTTGTTACATGGATAATTAAATATTTAACCTATATAAATAATAAAACCCTAAAATATTTAAATATTTTAGGGTTTTATTATTTATGAGCTAAGCTTGTACTCAAGCGACTATCAAAATATCGCTTAAGGTCTTCCTTTTAACCTTTTCTCTATTTTTTGCTTAATCACAGTTAAACGCTTCATTAAGTCCATAATTTCAGGATCTTTTTCTTTTTTGTAAATCTGGTTTAAGCTTAATATTAAATTTTTAACTTCTCTTGATGCTTCTATTCGTTCGCTTGTTGTCTTAAAAGATTGTTTGCGTTGTTCGAATTCTAAAGCGTTACTTATAATATCCATGAATTTTAATGTAATTTATATCTGTCTGACAATTCTTCTTTTTCAGAATTTGACAATATAGTAAAATATATGAGATATTTGATTTTTATAGAGAATAATTAAGTAAAATTTAATATTTAATGGTTTTTATCTATATTTTTTTCAATATGACAAAGTTTTAAGCTGTCAAAGGCGCCCCTTTTAATCGCTTTTCAACTTTTCTCTTTATAGCTGTTAAACGCTTCATAATATCCATTATTTTTTCGTCTTTTTTTACCTTGTATATTTGATTTAAGTCTAAAATTAATGCTTTTGCCTCTCTCGAAATTTTTACTCTATCACTAGTCGATAATGATTTCATCTTTCTTTGCTCAAACTCTAGTGCTTTATCTATTAAATCCATAATATCAATTATTTAAATAGTTTGTAATTCTTTTATCTTAAAGATATTAAACTGTTTATTCGTAGTAGGGGCTTTATAAATATTAGGTTCGAACCTCAATTTAAAAGATTCAGATTAAACTCTTAACAAGACGTTCGTTTTATTTATATACGTTTTAGTTTAATATCGTAGATAATTTGCTATATCAAAGATATAAAATGTTTAACCTGTTTTCTGATAAATTGAACAGAAATACTGATAGTACTATCAGTATTATCTATGCTTTTGGTTTTTGGTGATTAAAAGCAGATAAATAACGTAAAGGGGTAACCCTTAAGTAAGCAATATGATATCAGTTTTTGAAATCGAAATCACTAAGGAATTATTCTAACAACAGGCATCATCTTTTACTAATTTACAGCTAGAAACAGCGGTTATGGCTCCTAATATTGGAGCTATAATGTATAGCCATAAATATTGAAAGGTTCCAGTGAAAAGGGCTGGAGCTATAGACCGAATAGGATTCATTGAAGCTTTGGTCATTGGTCCAGCAAACATGGCTTCTAAAAGAATAACACCACCAACAGCAATGGCTGCCATAGTACCTATTTCTTTACTACCAGTAGACACATTTATAATAACAACCATTAGGAAAAAGGTTAACAAAAATTCCATAATGGCGGCTTTAAATGGAGCGAAGCCTTCTGCGGGGGTTGTTTCTCCTAAAGACTGACTTTCTGGGAATAAGAACCATAAAATAAAACAGGCAAGTATGGCACCTATGGCTTGCGAAAAAATATATTTTGGAACTTCTTTCCACGAAAATTTTTTTGCAAAAGCAAAACCAATAGTAACGGCAGGATTAAAATGTGCTCCAGAAATTTCACCAAAAGCATAAATCATTGCCATAACAATGAGTCCCCAGGTAATAGCTACACCAACATGTGATATACTGCCGTTTGTGATTTCATTTATCGTCATGGCTCCACAACCACAAAATACCATGGCAAACGTACCTATAATTTCAGCATAATATTTTTTCATCAAAATTATTTTTTATTTTAAGTATCACTGTATCATTGTTTTACTTTTTAAAAAAAGAAAACCCTGTCTGATTAAAGCTTATAACTATTTAATAAGGCGCAAATATACAACCTCTTATTTTAAGTTTTTGTTAACAATAAAAGGATTTTGGATGCTTAAATTTATAGTGTCATTAAACTAATAATAAAACTTGATCAAAAATGAAAAAACTATTATTTATTGCCCTAGCGTTTGTGTTTTCTTTGAATATGAATGCGCAGGTAAAAACCCCACAACCTAGTCCGTTTTCTAAACAAGAACAAAAGGTTGGTCTTACCGATGTTTCTATAGAGTACTCCAGACCAAACATGAGAGGGCGTACTATTTTTGGAGACTTGGTTCCTTATGGAAAATTTTGGCGTACTGGAGCTAATAAAAATACAACCATTACTTTTAGTGATGATGTAATTATAGATGGGCAAACCTTAAAAGCTGGAGCTTATGCTATTTTTGTGAAACCCAATACAGAATCATGGGATGTTGTGTTTTATGCTGATACAAATAATTGGGGTACACCTCGTGAATGGGATGAGACCAAAGTTGCGGCTAAAACAAACACAAAAATTTATAAACTGCCTATGAAGATTGAAACGTTTACAATGTCATTCGATGATTTGAGTAATAGTAATGCTACTTTAGGTATGATGTGGGAGGACGTTTATGTTGGTGTTAAATTTGAAGTTCCTACAGATGTTGCAGTTGTTGCTAGTATAAAGAAAGCAATGAATGGACCAAGTGCTGGGGATTATTTCTCTGCGGCCGTTTACTATTTACAAGAAGGTAAAGATATTAATGAAGCAAAAACATGGATTGATAAAGCTGTTGATATGACTAAAGACAAGCCTCGTTTTTGGTTTTTGAGGCAACAGTCTTTAATTCATGCTAAAGCAGGAGATAAAAAAGGTGCTATTTCTGCTGCCAAAAAATCTTTAGCTGGTGCTGAAAAAGCAGGAAATGCCGATTATGTAAAAATGAATAAAGATTCCCTTAAAGAATGGGGAGCGCTATAATTTTAGAAATCATAGAGATAATATCATAAAAAAAGTGCAACTCGAAGGAGTTGCACTTTTTTTATATTACCTTATAGAGGTGATATATTTTTAATATTCTAATTTAATACTCGACCTTACATCATCAAGAAGCTTTATAAGCTGTTTGCTAAACTCGAAAGTCATGATATCGCTTTCTGTTTTTCCTGCTCGTATGAGTTCGTTAAAATGAAGAATTTCGTAATTGTAACCAATCGTTTTGTAATTAAAATCAATGGTTTCTTCTTTGTTATTAGAAATTATAGTAACCGTTGTTGGCATAAAAAAGCCACCATTAATTTTTATAGTTCCCTTTTCACAGTAGAAAATAGCTTCTGTTGGTGTTTGCTCTAAAAGAGTACTTTTTAAATGAGCAGTTATGCTGTTACCATAATCGAAAGTCATATTGCAGGACGAATCTGCTCCGTTTTTAAAAAAAGTAGCATCAGCTTTCATGCCTTTTGGAATACCTAATGTCGATAACGCTGCAAAAATAGGATAGATGCCAATATCTAATAAACTTCCGCCTCCTAAAGATTTTTTAAAGAGCCTGGAAGACTCGTCAAACTCACGATAAAAACCAAAATCAGCTTCAAGTTTTATAACATTACCATAGGTTTTATTATTTAATTCCTGCAATACATATTTATAATGTGGAAGAAAATAAGTCCAAAGCGCTTCCATAAGAAGTACATTTTTCTCTTTGGCCTTCGCAATCATGGTATTAACTTCTGCCTCATTCATAGCAAAGGGCTTTTCGCATAATACCGCAATGTTGTGCTCTAAACACAATAAGGTGTTTTCTTTGTGTAAAGCATGTGGTGTTGCTATATAAACGGCATCGATATTCGAATCTTTTACCAAGGCTTCATAGCTGTTATAGGTTTTAGTGGCACTATATTTTGAGGCAAAGGCATCTGCTTTTTCTTGTGATCTTGAGGCGACCGCATATAATTGGGCATCTTTAATAGTTAGTAAGTCCTGCGCAAATTTGTTGGCAATATTTCCTAAACCAATGATACCCCAGTTAATGGTTTTATGTTGTGAGTGATTTGTCATTTTTTGTAGTAAAAGATTGAATTATAAAAGCAATAAGTATAACGAGAACACATCCAAATAAGTTTAGCCATAAATAGGGCATCCATTCAAACCACCAGCCCACTATAACTATAGTTTGAGTAACTAAAGCAGCAAAGAAAACAGCGTTAGCTTTAACAAATTTAAAGAAAAAAGCCAATAAGAATATACCGAGTACATTACCATAAAAAATAGACCCAATAATATTTACTAATTGGATTAAATTCTCTGCAAGATTAGCGAAACAAGCAATTATAATAGCGACAATTCCCCAAATAAGCGTGAAGACCTTTGTTGCTCTAACCATATGTTTTTCATCTTTTTTCTCTTTAAGGTTTCTGCCATACAAGTCAATAGAAGTTATAGTTGCCAATGCATTAATTTCTGAAGCTGTCGATGACATAGCCGCAGATAAAATAACGGCCAATAGCAAACCAATTAACCCTTTAGGGAGGTATTTGAGAATAAAAGAAATAAACATGTAATCCCTATCATTCGTCTGGGTGTCTTTGGCAGATGCTTCATACAAAGTGCTTAATTCTTCTTTTTTCACGATATAAGCATCACTTTCTTTATTGTCGATCGCTAGTAATTCGTTATTTAAATGATCATACTTGTTGGCATATGCTGTATCTATGGCTCTTTTAATGAGATATTTTGATTCTAACCGGTACGTTTTTTCAATACTATCCAAATGTGACAAATTGGTTTTCAAAGACACGTCATTATTTTTTGAAAATAAAAGACTCAGCTCTTTTTTTCTTTTAAAAAGATCGCTTTGCTTCTGTTGGAGTTCTTGATATTGTTGTGAGTATTCTGAATTTAAAACTGTTTTTGTTGAAGCGTCTATAAAGTTTAGAGGTGCTGGGTTGAATTGATAAAACACAAAAACCATAATTCCAACCAGTAAAATGAAGAATTGCATTGGGACTTTTAACAAGCCATTAAAGATGAGTCCCATCTGCATTTCTTTCATAGATTTACCTGATAAATAACGCTGCACTTGACTCTGATCTGTTCCAAAATATGATAGCATTAAAAATGTACCGCCAATTAAACCAGACCAAACAGTATACCTGTTTTCTAAGTCAAATGAAAAATCTAGCACTTCCATTCTGCCGGTAGCCCCAGCTATGTCTACGGCTTCTGTGAATGAGACTTCTTCAGGGATTAAATTTAAGATAATGAATAGGGCAGCGAGCATGCCAGCAAAAATTACAAACATTTGTTGTTTCTGTGTCACGGTAACAGCTTTGGTTCCCCCAGTAACCGTATAGATAATAACCAAGATACCTATAGCGATATTTAGATACGTTATATTCCAACCCAAAACAATTGATAGTATGATAGCTGGGGCAAAAATGGTTATTCCAGCAGCAAGACCACGTTGTATTAAAAATAAAACGGCAGCTAAACTTCTGGTTTTTAAATCGAACCTGTTTTCCAAAAACTCATAAGCTGTATAAACTTTTAAACGATGATATAGGGGAATAAAAACCATGCAAATAATCACCATGGCCAGGGGTAGTCCAAAATAAAACTGAACAAAGCCCATACCATCCGAAAAGGCTTGTCCTGTTGTAGATAGAAATGTTATAGCACTGGCTTGAGTAGCCATAACCGAAAGCCCTATAGTCCACCATTTAGAGGTGTTACCACCACGTACATAGTCTTGTACACTCGTACTGCCTTTGGTTTTCCATGTGCCGTAACCTACAATTGCTAGCAACGTGGAAGTTAAAATAACCCAATCAATCCAATTTAAAGTCTGCATGATTTAAAACGATTGTGTTATTATGTAAAAAAATATAAAGTAGATAGCATTAGCAATTAATACAATAGAATAAAGCTTAAGCCAGGGCTGTTTAGGGAGTTTTTTGTCTATCATAGTTAATCGTTTAGTTTAGCATCGTGTTTTAAATCTTCTTTGCCTATGGAAAGCATGTTGGCAAATAGGCGATAGGCTCCAGAAACACCTTCGGGGAATTCTCTAAAAAAGCTTAAACCTGTGTATATATAATGTCCTTTTCCGTGTTTGGCAACTAATAAACTCCCATCTTTTGGTGTTTCATTTTTATCATTCATAGACAAAATAGGAGTGAATTCATTAGACCATTCATTAGGAAAATATAACCCACGTTCTTGTGTCCAACCATTAAAATCCTCTGGTGTAATTTTATTAGGATAATTTAATAGTTCATGCTTGGGGTTTAAAAACCGAACTTTAGCATTTTCATCAGTAACACGATCCCTGGATAACTTTAAATGATAAGGAGCGAGTTTATCAGTTTTTAATCTATAACTAGTATTATATTGTACAATCATATTGCCCCCTTTTGCTACAAAGTCAAATAACATTTGCTGTTTGAATTGTAAGGCATCAATGGTGTTATAAGCTCGTATCCCAACAACAATAGCATCAAAACGATCAAGCTTTTCTGCAGTGATATCCTCAGGGTCAATAATGAGTACATTATAACCAATTTGGTTTAAACTTTCAGGAACGACATCGCCAGCACCAGCTATATAGCCAATATTTTCACCTTTCTTTTTTATATCTAAGCGTACAACTTTGCTTTCACTAGGGAGTGAAACGGTTTGAAAAGGAATATGCTCATAATTTATTTCAATAAGTTCTCTAGTATAATCCTTATCATTAATATGAACTATAGGGCTAACATACCCTTCACTTTGATTTTTTGGAGGAATAATTGTAAAGACAAATGTTTGTTCTTCTCCTTTGTGTTCGATACTTACTTTTTGCTTCGCTGGATATACATTCCAATCGTTAGGATGGCATAACTCTACGTGCCCCTCTAAATTATCACGTCCAGCTTTTACAATAACAGCAACATCATGCTGTTTATCATTGTCAAAAATAATAACCTTTTCTGTTAGTTTAGCTGATGCTTCAGGAATGATTTCAAATGGACGATACAATTCTCCTTTATCAGGTTTTGAAAAACGTTGAACTATGGGCTTGGTAAATGTTATAGGAACATTATTGATGAGTAAATTAAAATCAATATTGAATATTCTTGGTGTTTCTGGCAAGCCAATATATTTTTCATCTGCCTTATACATGCCTAAAGAGCCTTTTTCGTTAAGCCAGTAAGGAGTTGTAGGTTGTACATCATTGTTGATTTTTACAGTTTCTTTAAAAGAAAACTTTATATTGTTTTTAAGAAGTATGTTTTTCGAAACGTTTAGGTTATTAGCATCATTAAAGCTCACTAAAGTGATGGCTGCGTTACTTCTGTTTAGTGTTTCAATGTTTAAGTTTATAGATGCCCCTTGTGTTGCCCAGTTTGTATCTGCCGAAGCTTCTAGGTATAAACCAGCACACATTTCGATAATGGCTTTTAGCTCTTTGGTTTTTTGAACTTTCCAATGGGTGTCTTCAATGTTTTGAAGCAATTTATAAGCTTCTAATAGTTGTGGAATATGCCTCGACGGATTAACAAAATTAAACTCATTTTCAACTTTGTATAAAATGTTTCCAATAGCCTTTCCGCCTTTAATACGACTCCATGAGGTATCGATACCAGTAAAAATATTTTTATTGTCTACTAATGGTTTTCCTTTTAAAAACTCAATATATTCTTGGGTTGAGCCACGCTGTGATAAACGTCCAAAGCCTTGGCATAAGTGTTGGCTACTAGCAAATGCTGCCACTTCATTATTAGATAGTCCTTTTAAAGGATAGTATACACCAATGTCGAAATTTATCATGTTGCTTTTATCTACTTTTTCAAATTTTTCCTGGCTGCCATAAAACCACCAGTGTGTGTTGAAAAACAAACGTTGTGGTTGCCACAAACTGGTTTGTCTTAATTGATTTGGATATGCGGTTGGGGAGTTTGCCAAGTCGAAAGCCTCAAAACTCAACATAGCAGAACTGGTATGGTGACCGTGGGTTCTTCCTGGTGTTTTATGATTGAAACGGTTAATAATAATGTCTGGTTTAAATTTTCTAATGGCTAAAACGACATCGCTTAAAACGGCTTCTTTGTCCCATATATCAAGAGTTTCGTCTGGGTGTTTTGAATAGCCAAAATCGTTAGCTCTGGTAAAAAGCTGTTCTCCACCATCAATACGCCTTGCTGCTAATAATTCCTGGGTTCGTATAACACCTAATAACTCTCTAATTTCTGGCCCGATAAGATTTTGCCCGCCATCACCACGTGTCAGGGATAAATATGCAGTTCTTGCTTTTACATGATTGGCCATATAAGAGATTAAACGCGTATTTTCATCATCAGGATGGGCTGCGATATATAAGACAGATCCTAAAAAATTAAGTTTTTGAATGGACTCGTATATTTTTGAGGATGAAGGTGTTTTGGGTTTTTGGGCTATTGAAATTGAAAAAGTAAATACTGTTATAAGTAAACAAAGTATAAATTTACGCATAATTGAGTTGTTAGATGAAATTCAAATATAGCAAAGTTGCTAGCTCATCAAGTTGCTTTTAATGTTTCTTTAACGTTACCCTTTAATGATTGGCAAGATGGTTTGACGATATGTTGGGTTATAACCACTTCTTCTTTTTGAAGTATATAAGCATTCCAACAAAAAGAACGATCATAACACCCCATAAAATAAAGTAAGAATATTTATATTGTAGCTCTGGAATGTAATCGAAATTCATACCGTAGATGCCAGCAATAAAGGTAAGAGGAATAAAAATAGAAGCCATGATAGTCAAAACTTTCATTACTTCATTCATTTTATTGCTAATGGTTGTCATATACATATCCATTAAGCTCCAAATCATTTCCCTGTAAATATCGATATTTTCAGATACTTGGATTAAGTGATCGTAAATATCCCTAAAATAGGTGATGGTTTTTTGCTGAATGAGTTCGTTGTCATTTTTTTCAATTCTACTAATAACTTCGCGAAGTGGAAAAATAGCACGGCGTACCCTTAAAATTTCCCGTTTTAAGTCTTGAATATTTTTGCTAGTATCTTCACTAGCGTTGCCTGAAAATATTTCAGTTTCAAAATCTTCAATTTTATCTCCTAAAACTTCAATAATATTGAAATAATAATCGACTACAGCATCTATTAAAGCATACAATAAATAATCAGATTCCATATAGCGTACACGTCCTTTCGCCATCCTTATGCGATCTCTTACAGACTCAAATACATCACCTTCTGATTCTTGGAATGTTAGTACATAGCTCTTGCCTAAGATGAAGCTAACCTGCTCCGATACAATGGTTTCACCTTTGTCATAATAAAGCATTTTTAATACTATAAAAAGGTAATCTTCGTATTCGTCTATTTTTGGTCGTTGAGAAATATTAACAACATCTTCAAGTACTAAATGGTGGAGGTTATAGTGTTTGCCAAGTGTTTCAATATCTTTTATATGGTTAAGGCCGTTTAAATTTATCCATGTTTTGGAATTGGTATGTTTAAACCCAAAAGCCTCTTCTATATTTGATAATTCATTTTCGGTATATTGATTTTCATCATAATCGAAAGCTTCAATGAAAAGTTTTTGAGACTGTTTCTCACCTGTATATATTAACGTACCAGGAGCTTGTCCAGCTTTTTTCTTATAACTATTATTTCTAGTTTTAGCCATATAAATTAATGATCTATTAAATATATGGAAAATTCTAGCTTTTACTTATCAAATGCATCTTTTTCTATGAGGGTTACTGCTTTTTGTAAGAGCATATTGTTTGGATAGGTTATTAAATCTCCATTGTCTTTTCTTAAATGAATTTGATAGGACCTTATATCTTCTATAACAGCTTCAATTTCAAATTCTTTGTCATGAATTCTAATTTTATCACCTATTTTATAAGGGAAGGAGAAAAATAGTATAATGCCAGATGTGACATTGCTTAATATAGACCAACTAGCGAATAAAGCTAGTCCGATAATGGCAAATACAGATGAAAAAATAACTACTAAATCGTCTATATTGACTCCAAAAATAAAGGCAATAATAAGTAATGCAATAAGAAAAATACTTACCGAAAAATATCGAGCCACTATTTTTGCCCGACTTACCAGGATTTTTTTCGATTTTCCAATGGCCCGAACTATTAATCCTATAATAAGTTTAAGGATAAAGAATATAAAAAGTACAATAACAGAATTTATAATTTTATCCTGATGTAAAGAAAAATAGTCTGACATTCTAACAATTTTAAAGATATGTCAAAGATAAAACAACTATTTCAATTGAAGTGTATCCCTTAAAATTTCGTCTTTATTGCTGTTTTTGCCCCAATATGCAGACTTAATAGTTTTTAGTTTCGTTGCTTTTGTTTTTAAAACCTTGGCACCGGTTCCAAACCCACTTTTAAATGTTTCTTCCCAACCTAAAATATCATAAGGGAAGTTGGGATTGAATGCTATAGACAATGTTCTGTTTAGTTCTGGATAGGTGATTGAATATATGCCTTCTTTCATAATTGCCGTAGCTTTATAAGCTTTTATGGGAACATGTCTTAATCGGCTATATTCAAAAGAAGGAATGATTTTTAGTTCACCTGTTGGAAGCGATTTAGGAGCGATGCGCAATTGTGCCCATAGTTCATTTTCTAAAACGGTTTTATCTAATCTAAAACTGTTATCGGCTTCTCCTTCAAAATATGAATGCGACATGACCTCAAATTGTTTTTTGTTATTGAGTTGCGCGTATACATGACCACACCATTCTTGCATAGAATTGGATATTTTTATTGCATGTCTATCGTTTGAAACAGGATAAAAAGTACTATGCATTATAGAATAAGGGTATATCCCTGTGTTAAAATTTTTAGTGGCATTTAACTTTAAAACAGAAATGTTGTTTTTATTTTGCCTATCTGCTTTTACTTGTATGTCTGGCAAAAAGTCTTCTGTAACATAAATTAAAACAGCTTTACCGTTTCTTATTTCGCCATAACGGGCCTGCTCTAATTTGTATGAAGATATTTCGGCTTCGCCAGCATACCAGTAATTTTTAAATTCTTGTGATAGTTCTTTGGGCTTTAAATCATTATTTACAACAAGTTTTTTTGTTGTGTTAAGGGCTAAATCTTTTGATGCTTTTTCTTTTTTACAAGAAGTTAATAAGCATATAATAGCAATTATAGTATAGAATATTAATTCTGCCTTTATAATTTTTTTAAGTGATTGTATCATGACTTTGGTATTAAGTATGATAAAGTTACAAACTTATACTATGTCAACAATATCATTTAACGTTTTGTAAACAAGGTGTGTAGGGAGCCCCATAACATTAAAATAAGAACCTTCTAGTTTGGTTACCCCTATCTGTCCAATCCATTCCTGGATACCATAGGCTCCTGCTTTGTCAAAAGGCTTGTAGGTATTTATATAGTATGTAATCTCGTCATCGGTTAAATCCTTAAATCTTACTTTAGTAATGGCATGCAGCGTTTTTTCATAAGTTTTTGTTGTAAAGCAAACAGATGTAATGACCTCGTGTGTCGTGTTGCTCAAAGATTTTAAAATAGAAAAAGCTTCATCTTTATCTTTAGGCTTTCCCAAGGCTTTATTGTCATGCCAAACGATGGTATCACTGGTAATAAGGATATCTTTGTTGTTTAATTTATCCTTAAAAGGTAGGGCTTTTAACTGGGCAAGATAATTGCTAATTTCAAAGTGTGTTAAACGTGGCGGATACTCTTCTTTAACAGGCTTTAAAATGATTTCGAAATCTAATCCTAGGTTTTTAAAAAACGCTTGTCTTCTAGGGGAACCAGAAGCTAAAATAATACGATGGTGTTTTAGTTTTTCGTTAAGCATAGTTTTAGTGTTCAGTGCTTGCTAGCAGTATTTGATTTTGGTTTAACTTTTTGTCTTCCAATAAAAATATTCAACTTCTAGCTTCGTGTTTCCAACTTCTATTTCGTTTTAAATTGTTACTTCTTCAAAATAAAAATATAAAGAAGTAAGGAAAGCATGCCAAAAAGCATCACTAATTTAAGCATGTTACTAATATGGTGATGGTCTTTTTTTGTTGAGGCACTAAAAGTTTTGATACTTGTGTAGAGAAGAGGGCCAATTATGAATAGCAAAAAATAGATAACAGCAGCCAGGTTTTTATACAGTGAATTAATGGTATAATAAGCAATCGCAAAAAGAGGGACAAGCGATAAAACAAACAATACTTTGTTAGCACGTTCTCTGCCAATTGCAATAGGCAATGTATTCATACCTGCTTTATAGTCGCCATCAATATCTTCAATATCTTTAGTTATTTCCCTTAGCAAATTAATAATGAATGCAAATATGGCATAGTTAAAAATAACCTTAAAGAAGGCTAATTGTAATGGTTGGTTTTTAGGGGTAATGGCAGGAAGTAACTCAAAAACTCCAACAATAATAAGACTTAATGCTACCAATACAGAAATAACCATATTACCTATTAAAAGTGTTCGTTTTAAATAAGTAGCGTACACATAAAGTAATACCGAAATAATGACAAAAATGGAAAAAAAGGGACTTCTGCCAACCAGATGCGATACATAAAAACCTAAGCCAACCCCAATAACATTAAAAATAATGAATAAATTATAAGCTGTTTTTTCTGATATGGATTTTCCAACGATTAATTTATTTGGTTTGTTTATAAAATCGGTTTCAACATCATAAATGTCATTAATAATATTTCCTGCTGCAGCAATAGACACAGTTGCAAGGATTAGTAATGCTATCCCTACAGATGTTAAACTTGTTTGAGCTCCAAATGGCTCTAAAAAGGCATATTTAATAAGTAATTGCACAAGGGCAATCATGAGTAGGTTTTTCCAGCGGATAAGGTTTAGAAAATTCAATGTTTATTTAAAAATTAAAAATGAATAATTAAAAATATGGCCACGAATACACAAATATATATTTTTCTAACGTCTAACGTCTAACGTCTAACGTCTAATCATACTTAGCCCCAAAATTACCATTCCATTTTTCCTGTACCTTAAGGACCTGTTCTATGACATCGCGAACGGCACCTTTGCCACCTTTTTTATGAGAAATATATTTTGATATATTCTTTATCTCTGGAACAGCATCTTGAGGGCAACAAGGTAAGCCAATACGTTTCATCACAGGGTAATCAGGGATATCATCTCCCATATAAAGCACATTTTCAGATTTAATACTGTTATTGTTAAGATAGTCTTCTAATTGTTGAATTTTGTTATGTGCGCCTAAATAAATATTGGTAATTCCCAACCCTTGCAAACGAATACGAACCCCTTCATTAGAACCTCCAGAAATAATACAAACATTATAGCCATTATCTACGGCAGTTTTTAAAGCATAACCGTCTTTGATATTCATTTTTCTTAGCATTTCACCAGAAGAGGTTATGGTTATGGTGCCATCTGTTAAAACACCATCTACATCAAATATGAAGGTTGTGATATGTTCTAAGTATTCTTTATAGCTTTTTTCTTCCATGTGTGTGTTGTATAGAGTTGGTTATTAGTTGGTAAATATCTTTGTGGTGTTGATTTTCTAAAAGCTTTAAATGTTTAAGCATAGTTTTTTTGTCATCACGTTTAGCAGGACCTGTTTGTGCCTTAAAAGGAGATAAGTTTTGTACTTTTTTTGCAGTTTCAAGAATAAGCGGTTTTAAAAGGTCGAATTCGGCACCTTGACTTTCAGTTATTTCGTGTCCAATTCTATAAAGTTGATTGGTGAAATTATTAACAAAAACAGCTGCTAAATGTAATACTTTACGCTGATCGCTATTTACTCTTTTTGTAGGAGCACCAAGAGCTATAGCTAGATTTTTTATGATAGGATAACTTTTTTTGTCAATAGTTTCAATACAAATAGGCACATGCTTAAAATCTATTTCAGTATCCTTACTAAAGGTTTGTAGCGGATAGAAAACACCACGTTTATGCTTTTTATCTATATCATATACATTAACACTACCAGAGGTATGCAGTACTAATTTATTTTCAAAAGGTAGTTGGGACGAAAGCTCAGAAATGGCATCATCACTAACAGCTAAAATATAGGCATCTGCATCTTTAATCTTTGCTAGGTCGTCAATAATTTCTATATCATTTTTATACGAGGAGATGGCATCTATGCGTCTACTATACCACTGATTTATTTTAACGTTTTCAGCTTTATTAAAAGCCTTAAATAAATGTGTTGCAACATTGCCCGAACCAAGAATTACTAATGAAATCATATTGCTAAAATACTAACGAATTACGAATTACGAATTACTAATGATGATTTTTTGACCTAACGTGGTTTGGTAACATTTTCGATCGCACATTATAAGCGTTTTTGTGAAACTTAAATATCAGATAGTTACTGTTGTTTTCAATTTCAGTTATTGTTTTTTCTTCCCCTATTTTTCGTGCTTTTGCAAGAAATAATTAGTTTAACTTTGTATGCTATGAACAAAAAAGATATAAAATCTAGAGATGATGTATTTCTATTAGTCGCATCATTTTATAATAAAATAAGAAAAGATCCCGTTTTAGGGCCTTTTTTTAATGAGACCATAAAGGACTGGGATGCGCATTTAGAACGTTTAACAGCCTTTTGGGAATCAAGCCTTTTCATGACGCGTAAACTAGAGCAAAAGTATTTAGGAAATCCTTTAGAGGCACATATAAAAGTTGACGCAGAACATAATAATAGTATCACCGAAACTCACTTTGGTTTGTGGTTAAATTTATGGTTTCAAACTATCGATGAACTTTTTGAAGGCAACTATGCTGAAAATGCAAAAAGACGCGCCAGAAAAATGAGCACATTTTTATATTTAAAAATATTTGAAGCGAGAGAGCCTCAGTAGGCAGTATCTGTTTGGCTGTTTAAAAGTGTGTAGATTTAATACTAAAATTAAATAAAACCTTAAAATAACAACCTCATTTTTCAATATGACTCACATGTCCTTTTTTTCAATACTTTAACACGGCATAATAAACATAAATCCTTAAATTTGCGCAACCTTAAAAACGGGTTCAAATGATGCAAAATAAACTCGCCAATATTCTCTTTTCAACACGTCTTACTGCTATTTTATTTATTGCTTTTGCTGCAGCTATGGCAACAGGCACATTTTTAGATGCTGGACAAGAAACTTCACCAACGCCATATACCAGAAATTTAATTTATAATGCATGGTGGTTTGAAGCTATTATGGTATTTTTTGTAATAAACTTTACAGGTAATATTTTTAGATTCCGATTGTATAAAAAAGAAAAATGGGCCACTTTCATTTTACACATATCTTTTATCTTTATTTTGCTAGGAGCTTTTGTTACAAGATATGTGAGTTTTGAAGGGATGATGGCTATTCGGGAAGGTGCTACAGAAAATACATTCCTATCTAGAGATACCTATGTCATAGGACAAATTGTAGGTGATTATAAGGTTAACGGACAACTTCAACAACGATATTTAGAAAGTAAGGTCGATTTCTCTGGTCGATTGGATAACGATTTTAAAGTTGAAACCGATTATAATAAACAACCAGTTACTATTGAATTAGAAAAGTTTATAGTTGGGGCAGAAGAAGATATTGTACCAGATGAAAGCGGAGAAGCATATTTAAAAATAGTTGAAGCTGGTGGAGGCGGGCCGCATAATCATTTTTTGAAAGAAGGAGAAGTGCAGAGCATCCATAACATTTTATTTGCATTAAATAAGCCCACAGATGGAGCTATAAATATAACCTTTAAGAATGATTCGCTTACCATACAGTCTCCTTTTGAAGGCGAATATATGACCATGGCTACAAGAGCACAAGGGAGATTAGTGAAAGATAGTTTACAACCTTTAATCTTGCGTTCTCGTTATATTATTGGTAATATGCAAATGGTATTTCCCAAACCTGTGGTAAAAGGTGTTTTTGATGTTGTTCAGAAATCAAAACTCTTAAAAAATGATGCCGATGGCGCTGTGCTGAAAGTTACGGCCAATGGAGAAACAAAGCACGTTGGACTGTTAGGAGGAAGGGGCATTAACGGAAACTATAAACAAATTGAAATTGGCGGCTTAGAATTTGCATTAAAATATGGATCTAAAGTATTGGAACTGCCTTTTGATATAAAATTAAATGATTTTGAGGCAGAGCGTTATCCTGGTACAGATAAAGGATATTCGGCATTTTCTAGTCAGGTTACGGTTTTGGATAAGGAGGAAGGTGATTTTGATTATAAGATTTTCATGAATAATATTTTAGACCATCGTGGGTATCGTTTTTTTCAGTCAAGTTTCGACCCTGATGAAAAGGGAACTGTTTTATCTGTAAATTATGACTATTGGGGGACTTTGCTTACCTACATAGGCTATTTTATGCTCTATTTTGGATTGATGGCTATTCTATTTGTCAAGGGATCACGTTTCGGAGATTTAAAAAGACAATTAAATAAAGTGAAGACAAAGAAAGCAGAATCGCTTACTGTTTTGTTATTATGTTTTGGTTTGAATATGTTTTCTCAAGAACATTCTGCTAATGATGGACACAATCATTCTAAACCTACTAAAGCTCAAATCGACTCTATTTTAGCAAAAAATATAACGCCTAAAGACCATGCAGATGAATTTGGACATCTGGTCATTCAAGATCTTAGTGGTCGTATGATGCCTGTAAATACTTATGCCTCAGAGATGCTTCGTAAGCTGAGTAAACATGATGCTTATGAAGATTTTGATGCCAACCAAGTATTCTTATCTATACAAGAAAGTCCGACACTCTGGTATAATGTACCTATTATTTATTTAAAACCGAAGAAAGCAGACTCCATTCGAAAAATAATTAATGTTTCTAAAGAAGAGAAATATGCCACACTAGCAGATTTTTTTACCGAGCGTGGTGCCTATAAATTAGCCCCATATTTAGAAGAAGCTTATGGAGCACAAATCCCTAATGCGTTTCAAAAGGAATTTAAAGAAGCAGACCAGCGTGTTTCGTTACTATATAATAGTGTAGAAGGTATGTCTTTGAAAATATTCCCAGTTCCTGAAGATGAAAATAATACCTGGATTTCTACTTATGATTACAGGCATAGTCCCAATAAAATAAAAGATTCCCTTTATGGTAATTTTATAAAAAATGGGTTTAGTGTCTATTTATATACACTGAATCAAGCAAAGCAAACAGATGATTTCTCTGAAGCATCAAAACTTTTAAGGGCGTTTAAAAAAACACAAAACAAGTACGGTGCTGAGGTTATGCTTAGTGATGATAAGGTGCATACTGAGATTTTGTATAACAAATACGATATTTTTAAGAAGCTGTTTAGTTGGTATATGTATGCAGGTAGTTTGCTTTTTATTCTACTGATTATTCAAATTTTTAAAGATAAGAACAAAGCAATTAATGTATCTGTAACTGTTTTTAAGTTTATCATTTTAGGTTTATTTATATTGCATACGGCTGGATTAATTGTACGCTGGTACGTATCTGGACACGCCCCCTGGAGTGATGCCTACGAATCGATGATATATGTGGCTTGGGCCACTATGTTTTTTGGTTTGGCTTTTGGTCGTAAGAGTGATTTAACTATAGCCTCTACTGCATTTGTAACATCCATGATTTTAATGATTGCGCATTGGAACTGGATGGATCCTGCTATTGCAAATCTGCAACCTGTATTAAATAGTTACTGGCTTATGATTCATGTAGCTGTTATCGTGGCGAGTTATGGTCCATTTACTTTGGGAATGATTTTAGGTGCCGTATCGTTATTATTAATGATTTTTACTACCAAAGAAAATAAAAAGAAAATGTTGCTCAATATTAAGGAGCTTACTATTATAAATGAAATGGCTTTAACCGTAGGGTTGGTCATGCTTACTATTGGGAACTTTCTAGGCGGTATGTGGGCCAATGAAAGTTGGGGGCGTTACTGGGGTTGGGACCCCAAAGAAACATGGGCGCTTATAAGTATTATGGTTTATGCCTTTGTTATTCATATGCGATTGGTACCTGGACTTCGTGGACGTTGGTTTTATAATTTAATGTCTATTGTGGCATTTGCAAGTATTTTGATGACCTATTTTGGTGTTAATTTCTACTTAGCTGGTTTGCATAGCTATGCCAGCGGTGATCAAATTGTGAGTGTTAAATTTATTGCTATTGCTTGTGCCATCGTCGCTGTTTTAGCAGCTTTTGCGTATAGAGGGTATGCCAAATATTATAAGAAGTAGTTCTGGTTATGCCTAAGACGGGTCGCGATAAGAATACAAAAAATAAGGCAAAACACGCTAAGTTAATGGCTCAGAAAAAAAATAAGAAGAAATCTGAGGAAGCCCTAAGAAAGCAACGCTTGAAAGCGATCATTAAAAAAGCAAATTCTCAAGATAATGACGATTAATAAGAAGGAATCAATGACCTTATTTTGTCAAACCTAATCTCTTTAAAATCCTTTATTGTCATATCGGCCTTACTATAGTCTTGGTTTTTTGAATGAAAACTATCAAAGCCTACACAAAAAATATTCGCAGCTTTAGCAGCTTCGATACCATTGGTAGAATCTTCAATAACCATACATTCATCATTATTGAAACCAGAAGCTTCAACAGCCTTAATAAAAATTTCGGGATGAGGTTTAGAGGCTTTTAAATCGCCACCACTTAATTTAGCAACAAAATATTGATCTAAATCAAAACGTTCAAAAATCTGATTGATGCTTGTCATAGCGGCAGACGATCCTAAAACCAAGGTTAATCCATTACGATGGTAGTCTTTTATTAAATCTAAAACGCCATCAATTAATGTTAAATCAGAATTACTCTCAAAAAAACGTTTGTAGTGTTTCCTTTTTAAAGCCACTAAAGTTTCTGGGGCTTGGGTTAAGTTAAAATGATCACACAAACGTTTACAAATATTAATAGTAGACTGCCCTGTGAATGATTGATATAATGCATCTGAAACCTTAATGCCAACTTCATCAAACATATCATGATAGGCTTTGTTATGCATGGGCTCACTGTCAATAATAACCCCATCCATATCAAAAATAACTGCTTTTAGCATTGCTTAATTTTTTGGTGCGAAGATATTGGAATGGAAATTAACTACCTAAAAAATCATTTTGTAAATTAAAATTAAATACACATCTTTGTCTTATGATTGTTTAATTCCACTTCCGTACAAGCATCGGGATTCCCCGATTTAAAACTATCAAATGCGTTTCATGTGTTTGGTAATTATTCATATTTAATACAATCAAAATGCAATCAAATAAAATTTCTTTAAAACAATTTATTCAATATTTTAAAATAGCTGTAACAGGCAAAGAGCAAAACTTTACCTCGGGCAGTATTCGTCGTGCTGTATTTATGCTATCCATTCCCATGATTTTAGAAATGCTTATGGAATCTATTTTTGCGCTTGTGGATATCTTATATGTATCTAAGGTAAGCGTAAATGCAGTCGCTACCATTGGTTTAACGGAGTCTGTTATTACTTTGGTATATGCAGTAGCCATTGGTTTAAGCATGGCAGCTACGGCTATAGTGGCAAGGCGTGTAGGTGAAAAAGACTTGAAAGGTGCTTCTAATGCAGCAGTTCAGGTTATTTTTTTAGGTGTTTTGGTTGCTGCTATTATTAGTGTGATAGGTATACTATATCCTAAAGAAATTTTAGGACTTATGGGCGGTGAGCCAGATCTTATTGAAGAAGGTTATGGGTACACTCAAATACTTTTAGGCGGGAATCTAACAATCATGTTATTGTTTTTAATCAATGCCATTTTTCGTGGAGCTGGCGATGCTTCTGTAGCTATGTGGACCTTAATTTTGTCTAACGGACTCAATATTATTCTAGATCCCATGTTTATTTTTGGGTTTGGTCCCATTCCTGCTTTTGGCGTAGAGGGAGCTGCTATTGCAACAACCATAGGTCGTGGCACTGCGGTGGTGTTTCAACTAGCTGTTCTGTTTTTTGGTTATAGTAAAATTAAAGTAGGTATTCAAGACTTGGTAATTCGTATTGGTGTTATGCTTAATTTAATTAAAGTATCACTTGGCGGTATTGGTCAGTTTTTAATAGGTACCTCTTCCTGGGTGTTTTTAATGCGTATTATGAGTGAGTTTGGTAGTGAGGTATTGGCAGGTTATACAATTGCGATTCGTGTTATGATGTTTACTTTAATGCCTGCATGGGGTATGAGTAATGCAGCGGCGACCTTGGTAGGGCAAAATTTAGGAGCAAAAGAACCAGAGCGTGCCGAATTATCAGTTTGGAAAACAGGAAAGTATAGTGCTATTTTTATGGGCTTGGTATCCATTGTTTATTTAGTATTTGCACCTCAAATAATCGTGTTGTTTAATGCGACACCAGACGTTGTTAAATACGGAAGTTTATGTTTGCGAGTTATTGCGGCAGGTTATATTTTTTATGGATATGCTATGGTTGTTGTTAATGCGTTTAATGGGGCAGGAGATACCAAGACACCAACATATATAAATTTTGTGTGTTTTTGGCTGTTGCAGTTACCTTTTGCCTATGTTATGGCGATTACTTTAGATTTTGGACCAGTAGGCGTATTTTGGGCTATTACCTTGGCAGAAATACTAATTGCTATTGTGTCTATTATCTGGTTTAAAAAAGGGCATTGGAAAGCTGTGAAGGTTTAGTTGACATATCCGTTTTTTTAGTTTTAATGAGTAATGATCAAGGAAACAGATACATATTATCTAAACATAAAAGAGCCCAATAAAAGTACTTTGCTTGCGTTAAGGAATATTATTTTTGATCAAAATAAAGAAGTTATTGAGTTTTTAAAATTTAAAACACCTTGTTTTGAATACAGAAGTAAGGTGTTTTGCTATTTATGGATAGATAAAGAAACTAATAAACCTTGCCTTCTTATGCAGGAAGGAAAATATCTAAATCATCCAGATTTAGAAAAAACAAAACATAAGCACATTGAAATTTTCAGGATAAATCCAAATGAAGATTTGCCAATAAAAAAGATTGTTTCAATTTTAAATGCAGGATTAGAATTTTTAGAAAAAGAATAAAAAAATATGGAACAAAGATTAACTATAGTTGGATTAGGCGTAAATGATTTGGAGGTGTCGAATGATTTTTATGAAAATAAATTTGGTTGGAAGAAGATGGCATCGAGCAACGAGGATATTTCCTTTTTTCAATTAAATGGGCTTTTATTATCGCTTTACCCAAGAGAGAAATTGGCTGAAGATGCTGGGGTGAGCCATGAAGGAAATGGGTTTAAAGGATTTTCGTTGGCTTTTAATACAAGAACGAAGGAAGAGGTCGATGCATTGATTCAATCATTAGAAACAAAAGGTGTGACGATTGTAAAGCGACCAGAAAGCGTTTTTTGGGGTGGTTATAGTAGTTATATTTCAGATCCAGATGGTAATCTATGGGAGATAGCTTTTAATCCCTATTTGGTATTGGATGAAAAAGGGAACACAGTTGAAGAAGCATAGTTATTTAAAATAAAAACAATCAAAACAAATCTAAATTTTCACGTAAATAACAAACATAAATCTGGATATGATTTAAATAAATTATGTCATACATATCCAGATTTAAAATGGTTTGTATTTGAAAATAAATACAAAACCCAAACAATCGATTTTGCCAATCCAAAAGCGGTAAAAGCATTAAACAAGGCGTTGTTATTTACTCATTACAACGTTAAATTCTGGGAATTTCCAGATACTAATTTATGCCCTCCAATTCCTGGTCGTGTTGATTACATATATCATTTAGCAGATTTGCTAAAGCAGTCAGGAATTAACAAAAACATAGGTGTTTTAGATATAGGAACTGGTGCCAGCTGTATTTATCCTATTCTTGGTCATGCCGAATATGGTTGGGATTTTGTAGGTACTGATATAGATAAAAGATCATTACGGTATGCACAAAAAATTATTTCAAAAAATGGATTAGAAAAAGCGATTGTTTTAAGACACCAAATAAATAGTTCAAATATTCTTAAAGGCGTTTTAAAAGAATCGGATAAGTTCTCGGCGGCTATTTGCAACCCGCCTTTTTATAAATCGGAAATAGAAGCTGTGGAGGCCACTAAGAAGAAACTAAAAGATCTTAATAAAAATGGTGCAAAAGAGCTTGTTAGAAACTTTTCAGGAACACATAATGAACTTTGGTATAAGGGTGGCGAAAAAGCTTTTATCCATAATTATTTATATGAAAGTTCTTTGTTTAAAAATCAATGCTCTTGGTTTACAACTTTAGTCTCAAAAAAAGAGTTGATAAAGGGGGTTCAGGTCTCTTTAAAAAAAATAGGTGCCACAGAAATTAAAGTTATTAATATGGGACAAGGCCACAAAATTTCTAGAATTGTGGCTTGGACATTTTTAAATAAAAAATAATTATAAAGTAAGTAAGTGTCATGAATACTGTCATGGAGAGGAGGCACTACATACAATCTTTTAAATGGCATTGTATAGGTTGCACGTTGCACGCCCCTCTCGTAGATACAGCTATTAACCTTTCCTATGGTCTGTTTTTATAAATAATCCTACTTGTAATCTGTGTAAGTTTATATCTTTTTTAAACAGATACCTGTTTAAATACCCCAATTGTAGGTTACAAGATTTGGAAAGATTGATACCAAGGGCAGTATAAAACCTATTTGCTGACGAGAAGTCGTCTTCAATAGTGGAAAGCACTTCATTATTTATACGAATAAAAAGTGTTTTGTTTAATTTAACTTTTGTTCCCAATCGGTATCTTAATCTATGTTTTATAGAATTTCTTGCTCTGGAATTAAAAAAACGATGTTCGACTCTAAACCTATGATCTATTGGAAAATTGCTTAGCTTATGTTTAAAAGCAATTTGCTCGGATATTCTATTTTCAAATACATGACTTCCTTCCACGTGTTGTATGCTTCTATCAATATCTAAAAAGCTATAGCCAAGTTCTACTTTCAATTTATTGTTTATATGATAGTTTATTCCCACTTTAGCAAGGAATAGGTTGAGGTTTGTTGCAGGTTCGAAAGCCCAGATTTGTCCACCAGCCACAATACTTAATTTGTTTGATATTCTGTGGTTTCCAAAATAGGTATACCAGGCACCTAATTTGTCTTCAGGTGAAGTTTGAGAGTAACCTAATGATATTGTTAATATGAAAATGAATGTTGTTATATAATACTTCATGTTTTTTAATTTTGAGAAATAAGATGTCTGGCATTACGTATTGTAAGGCCTTCTATCTATTTTTAAAAGAGCGATATAATAAAAGAGAGCATCTAAAAAGCTTAAGAACTGTCATTTTGAGCACGGCCGAAAACCTTCAAAACGCTAAGGTGTAAATATTTAATGTTAAAGCGGTTTTTCATTTTCATTCAGAATGACATTTTTAGATACTCTCATTTGTGGTTGAATAAGTATTTGTTAGAAGTGTTCGTGTAAGTGATGATGTTCATCAATTAGTGGACCACCTTCAATGATTTGATCTGATGCCTGACCTGCAAATTTCTCGAAATTTAAGTGGAATGAATGTGCTAATTGAATAGCTTTACCAATATAGGCGCCCTTTTGCAGCCAGGTGTTCATGGGGTCTAAAATTTCTGATGGAACTCCTGGACAGTATTTAGGCATGAATAAACCGAAAATAAAGTTTTGCTCGTAATCCACATTATCTAAATCACCATTTAGTATTGCCGTAATCATGGACCTGGTATATTTTAATTTTATACGAGATCCTACACCATAAGGCCCTGAACTCCAACCTGTGTTAATTAACCATACATTCACACTAGCTTCTTGCATTTTTTTACTGAGCATTTCTCCATAAACGGTTGGATGTAGTGGCATAAAAGGTTCTCCAAAACAAGCAGAGAAGGATGGAACAGGTTCGGTAATACCAGCTTCTGTTCCCGCAACTTTAGCGGTATAACCAGAGATAAAGTGGTAAGCAGCTTGTCCAGGGGTTAGTTTTGATACTGGAGGCAATACACCAAAAGCATCACATGTTAAAAAGAATATGTTTTTAGGATGGTCTGCATATAGTGTTTCTTGAATATTATCAATATGATAAATAGGGTAGCTTACACGGGTGTTTTGAGTAATGCTACTATCCTCATAATCTACTTCACCATTATCTTTAAATATCACATTTTCTAACAAAGCACCGGGTTTAACAGCTCTAAAAATGTCTGGCTCCTTTTCTTCTGTTAAGCCAATAACTTTTGCATAGCAGCCACCTTCAAAGTTAAAAATGATATTATCTTCTGTCCAGCCGTGTTCATCATCACCAATTAATTTTCTATTAGGATCTGCAGATAAGGTTGTTTTTCCTGTTCCGGAAAGACCAAAGAAAATTGCTGTGTCTCCATATTTCCCGACATTTGCAGAGCAGTGCATTGGTAATACGTTTTTCTCTACTGGTAAAATCATATTTAATGCTGAGAAAATGCCTTTTTTTATTTCACCTGTATAAGCAGAGCCACCAACCAAAGCTATTTTTTGAGTAAAGTTGATAATTGAAAAGTTACCTTGACGAATGCCATAAGCCTTGGGGTCTGGACAGACATACCCTGGAGCACAAAGCACTAGCCAATCTTCTTCAAAGTTTTCTAATTCTTTTTCGCTTGGCCGTAAAAACATATTGTAGACAAATAGGTTAGACCAAGGTAATTCTGTTACCGTTCTAATTTTTGTCCGATATTCTGGTTCTGCACACACAAAACCATCTCTGGCATAAATTTCTTTTCCAGATAGATAGTTTGTTATTTCGTTTTTAAGCTCATCAAAATTTTTAGGAGATACAGGCTTATTTGTTTTTCCCCACCAAACTTTGTTGGCTGTATAATCATCTTTTACCAAAAAACGATCTTGAGGAGAACGCCCGGTAAATTTACCTGTATTAATGGCAAGTGTACCATTTACAGTTTCTTTTCCCATACCTTTCTCAACAGTGATTTGTTGAAGTTTTTCAGGCGATAAGTTCCAATTAACCTTTACGTTTTTTAAGCCATACCGTTCTAAACCTGTATGTGTCTTAAATTTTGATGCTTGTTTCATTTTGTTAAATTTTAAGGATCCATATAAATAATTTTAAAATGGCCATATTATTGGCACGAGTATTAATGAAATGATAAAAAATATAAATAGTAATGGGGCTCCTACCTTTAGGTAGTCCATGAATTTGTATCCACCAGCTGTCATTACCATAGCATTGGTCGTGGTACCTATTGGCGTTAAAAAGGCTGTTGATGCACTTATGGCCACCACGATCATAAATGGTTCTGGCGAGAGATTTAACGAGTTGGCAGCAAGTATAGCAATAGGAGCCATTAAAACAGCTGTTGCAGAGTTATTGATAACCTGGCTAAACGTTGTTGTTAGTAGGAATACGCCACCTAATAATAATATAGGGTGAATAGATCCCAAATAATCTACCAAACCATTGGCAATAACCTGTGCAGTTCCTGTTTTTTGAAGGGCTACTCCCATAGGAATCATAGCAGCAATCATAACAACACTTGTCCAACTAATCCCTTTGTACGCTTTAGAGATAGGTACACAGCCCGTTAACAAAACGATACCAGCTGAGATTAAGGCAGCAATAGACCCAGGAACTATTTTAAAGACCATGAAAACGATCATGAGTATTAAAGCTCCTAAAGCAATAAAGGATTTTGGACTCAGGCTTTCAACATTTTTAGCCATCCCTTCAGGACTACCAATAATGACTAAGTTTTCGTGTTGTTTTTTTAAATCATCAATATGTTCCCAAGTACCTCTTATTAAAAAGGCATCACCAGCTTTTACTGTAATAGCCTTTTCTTGTAAAGGTTTGTTGTTTCTTGAGGCTGCTAAAAGCTGAATACCATATCGTTTAAAGTAATCTCCCAGTTTATATTTTCTCCCAACTAAAATAGAATTAGGGTTCACGATAACTTCAGTCATACCCACCTCTTGGTTTATTAAATTACGTTTTAGCTCATCGGTAATAGGCTCAAGGGGTAATAGGCCTAGCCTAAACGAAATCATTAGTTTGTTGATAGCCTCTGTATCTCCTTTTACAGTTATAATATCATGATAGTACAATTCTGTTTTAGGGGCTGGAAACTCTTCAAATGCATGGATCCCCTTTAAGACATTTGGGTGTCTTCTTTTTATACGAAGGATAGATACATTATAACTTTTTTCAAACTGCCAATCTTCAATTTTTGTATTAATTAGTGGTGATAACGATCTTATACGTAATCTATAATAGCCATTATCAATTTTATAAGCTTCTATCCAATTGTGTAGGGTAGATTCAATATTTACAGGCTTATTATTTGTTTTATTTTTTGGTAATAACCTATACCCTATATATCTAAAATAAATTAATGCTATTATTAATAAAGGCACACCTATTAATCCGAATTCAAAAAACGAGAACCCTTCAAAACCAGCATCTATTAAAGCATTACTAGCTATAATATTAGGAGGGGTTCCAGTTAATGTTAGTAGGCCACCAGTATTAGAACCAAAAGCAACGGGCATTAGCATTTTTGAAGGCAAAGTACCAATGCTCCAAGCAGATGAAATGGTAAGAGGCATCAGGGTTGCTACGGTTCCTGTATTACTTACAAATCCAGACAGTACACCTGCACCTAATGTGACTATAACTAATAGTTTTGGAACACTTTTTCCCGCCCATTCTACAAATTTCTTACCAGCCAAAGCAGTCCACCCAGTTTGGGCAATACCCTCGCCTATAATGAAAAGGGCAGCAATCATAATAACGGTTGGGTTGCTAAATCCACTTAGCGTTTCGGTAGCCGTTAAAATTCCTGTTAAGAATAAACTTATCATAGACATAAGAGCTACGATATCTGGTGTAAACTTTCCCCAAACAAAGAAACCAATGGTTATAACTAAAATGAGGAGCATTAAATAGATCATATTATATAATTGTTTATTAGTTTTAGTGTTTTATAATTGCATAGTAAAATTACGGCTGATTACCACTAATAATTATGACGAATGTCATGCTTTTTAGTAAGGTGTTATTTTTTGGGAATTATGAGATTTTAGAGGTATTAACTATAGAAAATAAATACGAAAACGTGAGAGTGATAACGAGTTCTTAATGATTTCTTATATATTTAATAAATTTAATCTTTGTAGCTCTTAAAATGTACTATAAAAAAATATAATCAATGATTTAATAATGGAAGGTTATAGTGGTTGAGTTTGTATTTTACTAATAAATAAACATAAAAGGTAACAGATGAAATTAGATATTCTTGCTATTGGAGCTCACCCCGATGATGTGGAATTGGGATGTGGTGGTACCATAGCAAAAGAAATAGCCAACGGAAAACAAGTAGGTGTTATAGATTTAACAAGAGGCGAGCTGGGTACTCGAGGTACTGCAGAAACTAGAGATGTGGAAGCTAAAGAGGCTGCAGATGTATTAGGGGTTGCTGTTCGGGTTAATATGGGGTTTGCAGACGGTTTTTTTGTAAATGATAAAAAGCATCAATTAGAGATCATTAAAATGATTCGTAAATATCAGCCAGATATTGTACTTTGTAATGCTATTGATGATAGGCACATAGATCATGGAAAAGGAAGCAAATTGGTTAGCGATGCCTGTTTTTTAAGTGGATTGATTAAAATTGAAACCCATGGTGACGATCACAGTTTACAAACACCATGGCGGCCTAAGCAAGTGTATCATTATGTACAATGGAAAAATTTAGAACCAGATTTGACTGTTGATATTTCTGGTTTTATAGATAAAAAGATGGCATCTGTACTAGCTTATAAAACACAATTCTATAATAGTCATAGTAAAGAGCCGGAAACACCTATATCTAGCAAAAACTTTACAGATAGTATTATTTATAGGGCTCGAGATCTGGGAAGATTAGTTGGTGTTGAGTATGCGGAAGGTTTTACGGTCGAACGTCATATTGCGGTTGATAGTTTGTTCGATATTAAATAGTTAAAATTTTTGACAGTTTTATTTTTAATTTCAACATAAAATAATTGAAAAAAGTCTTTGTAGAAAAGGTTTAAATCAATTACATTTGCACACGCATTACAAAATGCTAGTTACATGGTGGTTGTAGCTCAGTTGGTTAGAGCATTGGTTTGTGGTACCAAGGGTCGTGGGTTCGAATCCCATCATCCACCCAAAAGTAAAAGCCTTTCAAGAAATTGAAAGGCTTTTTTTGTTTTATACATCTTTGTATTTAAACTACTTAAGAAAAAGCTTAATCCACTTTCACCCGTTCATCCCTATTAGCCAATTCCCAAGCCGTGTGGAAAATAAGCCGTGCCCGCGTTTCCAACAAATCGTATTGAATTTTATCTGGAGTATCCGAAGGTCTATGATAGTCGGCGTGGGTACCATTAAAATAGAATATAACGGGGATATTGTTTTTAGCAAAATTGTAATGATCTGAGCGATAATAAAAACGATTCGGATCATCATCATCATTATAGGTATAGTCAAAGTCCATATTAATGTATCTCTTGTTCACTGCTTCAGAAACATTATGCAGTTCCTTACTTAGTTTATCCGACCCAATTAGGTATAAATAATTTCTATTGTCTTTATGTTTTGGGTCTACACGGCCAATCATATCTATATTTAGGTTGGCTACAGTATTTGTTAAAGGAAAAATAGGATCTTCATCGGTATAATATCGAGAACCAAACAACCCTATTTCTTCACCTGTAACATGTAAAAATAAGATAGATCGCTTTGGTGTATAGCCTTTATCTGATGCTTTTTTTAAGGCTTCAGCAATCTCTAAAATAGCAACAGTTCCCGATCCATCATCATCTGCACCATTATTAATGTCTCCATTCCCAGAAATGCCAATATGATCTAAGTGTGCCGAAATTATAATAACTTCATCTGGCTTTTCAGAACCTTTTATATAAGCTAAAACATTTTCGGAGTCTTTTATATCACCAGAAAAGTAAGAAGTGGGGATTTCCTGGAAATAGTCGCCTTCTGCAATAGGAGAAGGAATCCCTGTGGCTATATAATGGTTTTTAATAAACTCAACGGCTTTCTTTTGTCCAGGTTCACCCGTTTTTCTGCCTTGGTACTCATCTGAAGCGTAAATGTAAAGAGCTTCTTTTAATTCGGCAGCAGTAATAGTTTTTGCGTACTCAATGGCTGCATTAGCATTTTTTAAAGTCTTTTTATTTTGAGAAGAGGTGCATGAAACTACCAATAAGGTAGTATATAGAAGAATTACTATTTTTTTCATTTTGTAAAAATATATTTTGTACGATAATACAAAAATGAATTAACAGAATAACAATTTTTCAATCTAATTTAACAGTTCATTGTGCTCGTCTATAACAATACGATGTTCTTGATTGGCAATTTGCCATGCCGTAGTAAATATTAGTTTTGTACGTCTTTGTAGTAGATCGTAATCTATTTTATCTGGGGTATCTGTAGGTTCATGGTAATCCTTATGTTCTCCATTAAAATAAAAAATCACTGGGACGCCTTTTATTGCAAAGTTATAGTGGTCTGAACGCGAGTAATATTGGTGGCCTTCACCTTCTGCATTATATCTGTAATCAATATTTATGTTAAAATAAGTTTTGTTTATTTTTTCAGATAAGTAATGAAGTTCTTTACTATGCCTATCCGAGCCTATTAAATAGATATAGTCCTTATTGTTTTGGTGTAATTCGTCAACCCTTCCTATCATATCAATATTTAGGTTGGTAACGGTTTTTTCTAAAGGAAATATAGGGTGTTGTGTATAGAACTCAGAACCTTGTTTACCTATTTCTTCTGCGGTAAAATGTAAAAATAGTATAGAACGTTTTGGACCATGTCCTTCTTTTTTTGCTAAATTAAAAGCTTGTGCCATTTCCATAATGGCTACAGTACCAGAACCATCGTCGTCTGCTCCATGATTTATTTGACCATCATCAGTAATACCTAGATGGTCTAGGTGTGCTGATATAATAACGATTTCGTCTGGTTTTTCACTACCTTCTATATATGCTAAAACATTTTCGGAGCTATTAATGCCTTCCGAAAAGAAACCTTTAGGGATAATCTGGTAATAATTATTTTCTCCTAGAGGAGATTTTATATTTTCTTTTATGTAATACGATTTTAAAAACTCAGCAGCTAATTTTTGTCCCTTTTCACCAACTTTTCTCCCTTCAAATTCATCCGATGAAAATTTATATAAATGTGTTTTTAATTCTTTTGAAGTGATGCTATTGGCATAGTTGATAACGTGGACACTATCTACTAATTGAATGCTATTTTTAAGGTTTTGTATTTTTACAGTATACTTTGGCGTTGAACAAGTACCTACTAGTACAAATGCAGACAATATAAAAAAGGTTTTCATGTGTTAATTAGTCAGATTTTACATGCAACTAGCTGGTCAAACCATTTTCAAGGGCGGGAAACTTTTGGTTATAAGCTTTAAAGTACAAATATATGCAAAATGAGGAGAAATTACTTACCCGTTAAGTTTTAATCTATGTTATAAAATTCTGGACTTTAGTTTTTTGTAAGGTTTTTAATAAAAATTCTAAAGCTTTATGCTTATTGTTTTTTTAAAAACTTATTTTTAAGTGTTTGATAATGAACTCTATATGGTTTTTTGAGAGTTTATACAATTACTTTTTTTGATAGATAATATGCAATCAACCCAAATATTAACCCCACAATACCAGGGATAATTTCTAAATTATAAATTAGAAGTCCTAATAGTATTATTGCCAATACTAAGGCCATAATTGTTAGAAAAACAAGGTTTTTTTTCATTTATATTCTTTAAATCGATTAGTGATTTAATTTTTTACCCATTAACAACCACATAATTTTTCAGTATGCTAATAACATTATTACTTAAGATTGCAGGGTGATACATATTTACTAACATTTATTATGCCGAAAATGACATATTTAAAATTATTTTTCAACTTTTATTTCAGGTATAAGTAATGGACTACAAATGACATTTATCATGTTTTTTTTTAAGTATGCCCCTTATATTTACTTGCAATCCTATTCTGTACCTTAATGAAAACGATATTGTTACCTACCGACTTTTCTAAAAATTCCATGAATTCTATTCATTTTGCATTAACATTGCTTAAAGATGTTGAATGCGATTTTTATTTACTTAATGTCCAGAAAGCATCATCATTTATTTCTGATGATATGATGGTTGTTGGATCGTCAACAACTATTTACAACACAATAATTGATGCGGCAAAAAAGTCGTTGTCAAATATTGTTTCTAAAGTGAAGGAACACTATAAAAATGATAAGCATCATTTTCATTTCATGGTTGATTATGATAATTTTATAGATTCTATCGATCAGGTTGCCGAAAAAAATCAAGTTGATTTAATAGTAATGGGGACTAAAGGGGCTTCTGGATTGCAAAAGGTAATCTTTGGCAGCAACACGGTTCGAGTTATACAACGTTGTAAAGTGCCAGTGCTTGCTATTCCTGATAATTGTGTCTTTTCCAACTTGAATAAAATAGCATTTATTACTAACAATGCTACTGAATTTAATGAGGAACGCCTAAAACCTCTTGTGGATTTAGTAGCATTAAATGACTCTGTATTGCATGTTTTGCATATTGCAGACGAAAATCATTTAGTGCAGAAACAAAATGAAAACATAGATTTTTTTAGCTCGCAATTTGTGAATTCCATACATGATTATATCGATATAAAAACAAAGGATATGTACGATGTTGTACATAAGTATATTGTTAGGAATCATGTAGAAATGCTGTGTATGGTTGGAGAAAAACATTCTTTTTTAGAGCGCTTATTTAACCGACACTTAGTCGAAACTTTTGCGTTTAGCATTGATATCCCTTTTCTGGTAATGAAAAATAATTAATTAAACTTATGTAAAATGAAAGTATTGGCCTTTTTCATAGTATTTTTTATGGTTATGGGCTGTAAAAAAACAAAAGATGAAAATAACAAAACCCTATCCGAATCTTATAACAAGGTACTACAAGAGCATCCGGGAAAAAAGCTTATGGAAACACATTGTTATTTATGCCATGACGCTACTAAAACTGAAGAAGAGAGGCTGGCACCCCCAATGATAGCTATTAAAAAACGCTATATATTTGAAGATACATCAAAAGAAGTGTTTATAAACGATATACAAAAGTGGATTAAAAACCCAAATGAGAAAGATGCAAAAATGTTTGGAGCGGTTAGGCGATTTGGAGTCATGCAAAAATTACCTTATAGTGAAGAAGATATAGAACAGATTGCAGACTATATGTTTGACAATGAAATTGAACAACCCGAGTGGTTTGAGGAGCATTACAAGCAAATGAAGAAAGGCATGAAAAGATGACTTTTTGATAGTTAATTTTCATCTACTATTACAAAAGAACTTAGTACCCCTGTTTAGGTATTAAGTTCTTTTTTTGTCCGTATTGATGGTGCATTTTCTAAACTAAAACAGCCAATTATTTTATCCAAATTCGTTCATTTTGAATTTTTACACTTAACTTTATAAAATAGTTAATCCAACCAAACTCTCAATTTTAAAATGAAATACAAGATTTGTATATTATTTTTAACGACTTTCTATTACTCAATTTCTTTTTGCCAAACTGCTACATTAGATAGTTTACAGCTTGAGTTGAAAAAGGCTGTAACAGATTCTTCCAAAGCTCAAGTAATAAAAAATATTTCCTGGGAATATCTTAATAATAGGTCTAACAATACTATGGCCGAATTGTATATAGATAGTCTTTATAATATAAGTGTAAAGTCTGGATTAAAAAGTTGGGAGGTATTAGCTAAATATCAATATGGTGTTCTTGAACGTCAAAGAGGCAATTACGATAAGGCACTTGACTATTTTGAAGAGTATATTGAATTTTCTGAGGGAAATAAGGACAAGAAGGAGATTGCCAATGGCTTATATCAAAAAGCGATCATCCTTGATGATAAAGGTTCGTTTGAAGAAAGCCTTAAGATCTACTATGATATTTTAAAAATTTACGAAGAAATCAAAGATGTTTTTGGAGAAGCAACGACACTTAATGCTATTGGAGAGGTTTTAAAGAAATCGGGAAAAATAGATCTTGCATTAGAGCATTATAATAAGGCATTGGTGATTTTTGAGAAATTGGAGGATAAAACTGAAATGGCCAATTGTTATTATAATATTGGAGATACATATATACTTCTTAAAGATTATGATAAGGCACTAATTTATTTTAATAATGCCTTAAAATTAGATACTGAGTTGAATAGTAAATGGGGCATGGCCTATGATTATGAATCACTTGGCAAAGTTTCGAGTTTACAGCAGCATTATAAAATAGCTTTAAACTATCATCAAAAAGCACTTGATTTAAGGAGTCAACTCAATCAAAAGCGGGAATTGTCAATGAGTTATTTTGAAATAGCAAAAAATTATTTCAAGCTCAAAAACTATAATCTTGCCGAGGAGTTTGCGATTAAATCATTGGCTATCTCAGAAGCAATTGGAGATAAAGAAAAGTCAAAAGATAATTATACCATACTTTCCGAATTGTATAGAGAGAAAGGTGATTATAAAAAAGCTTTTGAGTTTAATTCGAAACTTATTACTGTAAAAGATAGTTTATATAATAAAAACAAATCTAGACAGATAGAGGAGCTTCAAGCTAAGTTTGATGCCGAAAAAAAACAAAATGTTATTAGTGCTTTAGAAAAAGATTCGGAGATTAAAGATTTAAAGCTAAAACGCCAAACTACCTTTAGAAATATTGTTATAGGCTTAATGGTTGGGCTTATCTTAATGTCTTTTATATTTTTCAAGAGATTTAAATATAAGCAACGTTTAAAACAAGAAGAATTAGAAAAGAGGCAGTTAATAGCAGAAGCAGAGGGAGAGAAAGAACGTGTTAAAGAACTTCAAAAAATAGATAAACTTAAAGATGAATTTCTTGCTAATACATCACACGAATTACGAACGCCATTAAATGGGATTATAGGTTTGTCCGAATCCCTTAAAGATGGTGTTGCGGGACAATTATCGCCTAAAGCTATAGATAACTTAGATATGATTGTAAATAGCGGGAAACGCTTATCCAATTTGGTCAACGATATCCTCGACTTTTCTAAATTAAAAAATAAAGACTTAGCACTTTCTCTTCAACCAATTGATTTGCATTCAGCAGTAGATTTGGTATTAAAAGTTTCAGAATTTTTAGTAAAAGGTAAAGATTTACGCCTAATTAATTCAATACCTAAAGATATTCCACTGGTTGAGGCCGACGAAAATAGATTAGAACAGATTCTATATAACCTTATAGGGAATGCGATTAAGTTTACAGAATCTGGTAAAGTTGAGATAGGAGCACAGGAGCATGATGGAATGCTATCAATTTCAATTTCAGATACCGGTCTTGGCATCCCAGAAGAAAAGTTTGAAGCTATTTTTAAATCATTTGAACAGGCAGATGGTTCTACGGTTAGATCATATGGAGGTACTGGGTTAGGACTTTCTGTAACCAAACAATTGGTTGAATTACATGGTGGTACCATAACCGTAAAATCAGAAGTTAAAAAAGGGTCAAAATTTACATTTACTCTACCAATAAGTAAACAAGATAGAAAAGAGTTTAATAAAGCCATAAAGGGAGAATTGTCTCAAAGCGTTCAAAAAATTGATGATTCTAGTGGTGTTATTCAAGAGACGGTACCTAAAATAAATAATGCCCATATTCGTATTCTTGTGGTTGATGATATGGTTGTTAATAGAAGGGTTTTGGAAAATCATTTAACTATGGCTGGATATGATGTTGTAGAAGCCAGTAATGGAAAAGAAGCCTTAAAGCTTATTGATGAGTTCATTTTTGATTTGGTTCTTTTAGATATTATGATGCCAAATATGTCTGGCTATGAAGTTTGTGAAAAAATCAGGGAGCAATATTTAACAAGCGAATTACCAGTGGTATTATTAACCGCTAAAAATAGGGTAAACGATTTAGTCACAGGGTTTAATGTCGGGGCAAACGATTATTTAACCAAACCGTTTTCTAAAAATGAATTGTTAAGTAGAATAAAAACACATTTAAATCTTAATGGTATTCACAAAGCTACAAGTCGATTTGTACCATCCGAATTCTTAAAATCTGTAGGAAGAGAAGCTATAACAGATGTGGTTTTAGGAGATCATACTCAGAAAAAAGTAACTGTTTTATTTACAGATATTAGAGATTATACAAATCTATCTGAATCAATGACGCCAGAACAAAATTTTAAGTTTGTAAATGCTTATGTGGGGAGAATGGGGCCCATTATTCAAAGTAAAAAAGGGTTTGTGAATCAATATCTAGGTGATGGTATTATGGCTTTGTTTCCGCAGCAAGCAAACCAGGCATTAGAAGCAGCTATAGGTATGCAGAAAACGATACAAGCTTATAATGTTAAACGTGTAGAAGAAGGGTACAAAACAATATCTGTGGGTATGGGACTGCATACAGGTGATTTGGTCATGGGAATTATTGGAGATATTCATAGAAATGATACGGCCATTATTGCAGATACTGTCAATACAGCTTCAAGAATGGAAGGAGTAACTAAATATTACGGCGCCAATATCATTGTTAGTGAGGATAGTTTGAATACGATTAAGAATAAACAAGATTATAATTTTAGATATTTAGGAAAAGTAAAAGTAAAAGGTAAGGATAATACGATCGCTATCTATGAATGCTTTGATGGCGATACTATGAAGAGTATTAATTTAAAAACTAAGACATTAAAGTATTTTGAAAAAGGGCTAAGCCATTTTTATAATAAAGAATTCCCTAAAGCATCTGCGGCTTTTGATACGGTGTTGACTAAAAACCCTGAAGACCTTGTTGCTAAATATTTTGTGACAAAATCTGCCGAGTATACTATTTCTGGAACCCCTAAGCACTGGGATATGGTAAATAAGATGAAGGCAAAATAGTCTTTTGCTTGTTAGATGGAGCTATATTACCTGTTTTTTTAATATGCTCATTTTTTATAAGTTAGTTGTCGTTTTATATTATTGTCTTGTAGCAATTTGGTTCTGTTAGCATAATAATTGGAAGACATGTTCAAATACTTGTTAAATCGTTTGTTTACTGCCTTTTGTATATTGTTTATCAATAAGTTGTATTGTTTGTTGTCTTTCGGAAACAGCTTTGAAAACCGTGCTTCTAGTTTTAGGTAATCTTGAATTGGAATAGATGGCACTTCAGAATCAAGTTGTAAGGGATTCAGTCGTTTTGTTTCACGCCGTGGGTCATTTCTGTACAACAGCCATTGACCAGATTGCACAGCTGCTTGGTGGTACTTGCTTGGATGCTTCATGTCTATACCATGAGAGCTACTATGTGAATAAGCAATAATTATAGAAGGACCATCAAAACTTTCAGCCTCATTGAAAGCTTTTAAGGTTTGTTCCTGGTTTGCTCCAATAGCTACCGATGCTACATAAACGTGGTCGTAATTCATCGCGAAAAGACCTAAATCTTTTTTCTGTTTTTGTTTTCCGTTAAAAGTAAATTTAGCTTCGGCTCCAAAAGGAGTAGCCTTTGACGCTTGTCCACCAGTATTGTCATAAACTTCATTGTCTAAAACTAATATGTTTACGTTTTTTCCTGAGGCTATTACATGATCTAATCCACCATAACCTATATCGTATGCCCAACCATCGCCGCCTACAATCCAAATGCTTTTTTTAACCAAACTATCTGTTATATTTAAAAGTTGTTTTGCTTCAGCAGACGGAATAGTTTTAAGTTGCTCTTTAAGCAATTCAATACGGGATCGTTGTTGATTGATTTCTGTTTCAGTCACTTGTTTTGCATTTAAAATATTACGAACCAAATTTGCGTCTAACTGACCTGCAAGTTTTAGAAGTAATGTTTTTGCTTGCTTTTCTTGCTGATCTATAGATAAACGATACCCTAAACCAAATTCGGCATTATCTTCAAATAATGAGTTAGACCATGCAGGACCTAGCCCCTTCCTATTCTTGCTCCAGGGAGTTGTTGGCAAGGCACCGCCAAAAATAGAACTAGCTCCAGTAGCATTGGCAACTAAAAGCCGATCCCCAAATAATTGCGATATAAGTTTTAAATAGGGTGCTTCACCACAACCTTCAACTCCAATTGAGTATTTAAATAAGGGTTCTTGTAGTTGTTGTTGACTTACTTTAGTAGCATCAATTTTTTCTCTGTTAAACTCTGGAATGATTTCAAAATGATTCCATTTTTCTTTTTCAGATTTAAAAACTAGCGATTTATTAACCATGGACAAAGCTTTTTCAGGACAAGCGTCTACACAATTATTACATCCATTGCATTGCTCAGGATTTATTTGAATCGTATAATTTAGTAGATCTACTTTCCAATCGGATTCGGTAGCTTTTACCGATTTGAAATTCGAAGGTGAATTCTCTAAATATGTATCATTATATGCCTTTACCCTAAGAGCTCCTTGTGGACAAGCCATACTGCAGGCACCACATTGTGTGCATAAATCTTCATGCCACTCTGGTAAAAACTCACTTTGTTGAATTGGGTTGAATTTTGATGTATTGCTAGGATACGTTCCATCTAAAGGAAGTAAGCTTACAGGAGCATTCTGACCTTTATTGGCAAGTAATTTTCCTAATAAAGAATTGTTGAAATGAACATCATAGTTAGAAATAGTTTTTTCGTTTTGAGTGATTACTGATGTATCGACCTGATATATAAAATCGTTTAGATCTGCAATGGTATCAGAATATATCAAATCCTTTTTCAGTGCTAAAAAACAAGCATGTAGTTCTGATAATGAGTCATTTTTTAAGCTATTTAATTGTGATAATTCGGCATTGTCCACAATAAGTAAATTAATATTTTGCTCTATAATTTGTTGTTGTGTTTTAACCGATAATGACTGCCAGAATGCTTTTGACTTTAGCGATGTATTTACCAAAAGAGTAGCTGTTGGTTTTAATTGCTGTATGATGTTATCGTTTTGTGTAAGGTTTACATGTTGACAACCTATAAAATCGGCTTGTTCTATTAAGTAAGGTGCTTTTATAATAGTGTTACTTATACGTAAATGTGATATATCGTATGAGTTGGATTTTTTATAGTCACATTGTGTATAACCTTGTACATAAGTGTCTTTTTTTTTCCCAATAATGCTTAAGGTATTGGAGAAGCTTTGTAGTTCTTTTTTGTTTTTTTCCTGATAAAAAATGGCTTCGTACGAAGCATTTTTAATTTGAATGGTGCTGGAAAAATCTAAACTCAAGTTTTTTACATCATCATTGATGCCTACTGTGAAGTTGTTTTTTGGTTGTTCTTTTTTTAAGTTATTGAAAATAGCTTGAACCATAGCAGGAGTAAACTCTTTTGAAGCTAACCCATAACGCCCTCCAACTATTTTGGGAAATACTGTTATTTTGTTATTTTGAAATGCTTCAGAAATTGACTGCACGACATCTAAATATAAAGGTTCGCCAGTGGCCCCTGGTTCTTTGGTTCTGTCTAAAACCGCGATTGATTTTACTGATTTTGGTAAGGCTTCAATTAAATGCTTGGTACTGAATGGTCTAAAAAGCCTAACCTTTATAAGTCCGAGTTTTTCGCCTTTTTTGTTTAAATGTACTATGGTTTCTTCAGTGGTTTCGGTTGAAGAAGCCATAGAAATAATAATATGTTCTGCATTTAAATCACCTGTATAATCAAATAATTTATAGGATCTACCTGTTAATAAAGCAAAGGTATCCATTTGTTTTTGAACGATGTCTGGACATGCATCGTAGAAAGGATTGATGGCTTCTCGGCTCTGAAAAAATACATTTGAATTTTGAGCTGTGCCTCTAATAACGGGGTTGTTTGGGTTTAAAGCACGATCTCTGTGCTTTTCTATATCTTTTAAATCCATCATAAATTGGATGGTTTCATTTTGAATTGTTTCTATTTTGTTTATTTCATGCGAGGTTCTAAACCCGTCAAAAAAATGAACAAAGGGGATACGGGATTTTAAAGTGGCAGCTTGAGCAATTAATGCAAAGTCTTGAGCTTCTTGTACAGAGGCACTACCTAACATTGCATATCCAGATTGGCGTACTGCCATAATATCACTATGGTCTCCAAAAACAGATAAGGCATGTGTTGCAATACTTCTAGTAGCAACATGAATAACATTAGGCGTTAATTCGCCTGCAATTTTATACATATTTGGTAGCATGAGAAGTAAACCTTGGGACGCTGTAAAGGTTGTAGATAGCGAACCTGTTTGTAAAACACCATGCATAGCTCCCGCAACACCAGCTTCACTTTGCATTTGAAAAATAGATGGTATGTTCTTAAAACCGTTTTGTTTTGCTTCTGAGGACCATTGTTCTACTAACTCGCTCATTTCTGAAGCAGGTGTAATAGGGTAAATAGGGAAAACCTCATTGGTTTTATAGGCTATATAGGCTACTGCTTGATTGGCGTTTAATATGCTTTGCTTTGTAGTTTTCATTGGTAGTGTTAAGAATATGAAGAATGAAAAAAATGGCCGCTACTGTTTTTGAGCAGCCATTTTTTTGTGGATACTACTGCTTTACAATTTCTATTGAAACAGGAGTTGGATTGCTAATCATATCAAATACAGGAGAAAATTTAGCTAAATTCTCTAGTTGTTCGGCAGAAGCGTCAGACTTTACATTTAATTTGAATTTAATCCCATCAAATCCCATACGCACTTCTGGGTCTAATCCTAAAAATCCATGTAAATCACATCCGCCTTCTAAAGTAGATGATGCGCTTTCGATGTCGATACCATTTGCAGCAGCATGATAAGTCATGGCGGCAGTTAAACAAGAACCTAAAGCATGTAATACGACTTCTGGTGGTGTAGGTGCTAAATCGTTTCCTAATAAAACATTTGGGTGGTCACATTCCATAGTGAAGGTTTCTTCTCGAGATGTGTCTTCTTGTCCTACGCCATAGAATCCTTTAATATTGGATACACAATGTCCGCCATTAATCCATTCATTTTTAGATCTGAATTCGAATTTTGCTAGTTCAGGATTTTGTTGAACTGCTCCAATTGTTTCCACTAATTGATCTACGTTTACTCCGTTTTTTACATTCGCTGTTGTAATCATTTTTTCTAATTTTTAAAATTGTTAAACATTATCGTTTGGTTGGTATAAAGCTAACGACGTGCCAAATATTTTAACACACTTAAAATTAGATAGTTGTGTGTGTTTTGGTTTTTCTGAATCGTAATGATATTTCGTTTATTTACGAAATATCGTTGATCTTTTTATGAGATTTCGTGAATTTATATGGGCCGTTCTATGCCCAAGGCCTTAATTCTGGAAGTTAAAGTCGTAGGAGGGAGCTGCAATAAAGAAGCGGCACCATTTATTCCAGATATTTTCCACTTGGTTTGTTTGAGCGCTTTTAAAATATTCTCTCTTTCTAAGGCAACAAGTTCCTTTGATGTTAAGATTTTTTCTTTGATGCTTGCTTGCGGTATGTCTGTTGAAATTGTATTGTTTGGAATTATAGCTCCCCAATTTATGATACCATTTTGTGAAACGATCACCGCGCGTTCTATTAAATTTTGTAATTCCCGAACATTGCCTGGCCACTTATAAGAAGTAAGTAATGCTTTTTCGGTTTCAGATAATTCAACAATGGGTTTATTTAATTTTTTAGAAAACTGAGTAATCATTTCACTAGCAATCAAACAAACATCATTTCCTCTGTTTCTAAGTGCAGGAACTTCAATTGGGAAGACATTCAGTCTATAGTATAAGTCTTCTCTAAACTTACCTGCTTTAGAAAATTCAAAAAGGTTTCTATGGGTGGCTGCAATAATTCTAACATCAACTTTAATAGTTTTAGAGCTTCCAACGGGATCAAATTCACCTTCTTGAATAATACGTAATAATTTAGGTTGTAATTCTAATGGCATTTCACCTATTTCATCTAAAAAGATAGTGCCTTTGTCAGCTAATAAAAAACGCCCTTTTCTGCTAATGGTAGCACCTGTAAAAGCGCCTTTTTCATGCCCGAATAACTCACTTTCAATAAGGTTTGCTGGGATCGCACCGCAATTAATACGAATTAAAGGTTTATCATTCCTATTACTTTCTTTATGGATGGCTCTGGCAACTAATTCCTTGCCTGTTCCTGTTTCACCGTTTATTAAAACCGTAGCATCAGTTTTGGCTACTTGGTGAATAAGGTTAAGTGCATCTTTCATGCTTTTATCTTCAGCTATGATACCATAACTACTGGTAAGTTCTTGAATTTCTTCAGCTAAATATTGGGTTTGCTTTGTCAATAAATTTATTTTGTCTTCAGCAACCAGACGTTCTTCAATATTTCTAAGAATAAGCGTGTAAAAGGTTTTTGTATCGGTACCATATTTACTTATAGTGCCCTCGTTTAAGGTTTCGGTATTGTGCGACCCGATTACTTTTACAATATTTGGCAGGTAATTGTTTATTGATTTTTTGTCGTCTTCTGCTTTAACAATCGATTCTATTAAATGGGCACTGTCTTCATCAAAGAAGAATAGGACATTGCGTTGTAGGGTATCGTCATTTTCTAATAGGATATTAGCGGAAGGGTTGGTGAGTACAATTCTGAAGTCGTCACTAAACATGATAATAGCATCCATAGCACCATCAATAAGCCCCTTCATTTTACTGTTTGCTATCTCAATTTCTTGTTTGGATGATGCTAAACGCTCCTGAATTGTATCTAATTCGCGGTGCCGTTTTATCATAACCGATAAGATACCTTGTGCAAAACCACTGTCTTTTTTGATTAAATCTAAAAAATGCTCCCTTTCAATTTTTAAAACCTTAGTGCTTTCTATAGCTGTAACAGAAGCCGAACGTGTTTCATTATCTATTAAGGCATATTCGCCAAAACAGTCTCCAATACTTAACGTACCGTAAATATGGCCTTTGTCATGGACTTTTACCGAACCTTTTAAAACAGCATACATAGAATTTCCTATGGTGTCTTTCTCGAAGATGACTTCATTTTTTATATAGGTCTCTTCTGTAATATGATTACATAGGTGTTTAAGTGATTCTTGAGAAACTTCAGAGAAAAAAGAAATTTCGGATAAAAAATTTATGAGGGTTTTAGCCACTTTTACTAATGTATGGTTAGATAATGATTGTTAAAGATATTAATTATTATCATAGTTTTATAGTTCAGCGTTTTAAAACCTTACTTGTAGGAAACTTGTTTTGGCGAAATAATTTTTTTAAAGTGTAACATTTAGATGAAAGTTACGTCAGATAAGTATCAATCAAAACAAAATCACTATGATGAGACAAGATAATCAACTTTTAGTCATCACACATCTCAGCCAATTGATATTTTTGGTTACAGGGTTTGGCAGTTTGATACTGCCTCTGGTGTTGTGGCTTACGCAAAAAGAAAAAGTGTATCAAATGGATGCACACGGTAAAAATATTATAAACTTCCAGTTAAGTTTAATCGTTTATTGCCTGCTTTGTATTCCTCTAATATTATTATTTGGTCTAGGTATATTAGGCTTTATAGTACTGGGTATCATATCTATAATTTTCCCAATTATAAATGCTGTTAAGGCAAGTCATGGGGAAGTACCAGTATACCCGTTCTCTTTTAATTTTGTAAACTAAGTTACGGGAAGCAAGGTAAAAAGCCAGTATATATTTTTAAATATTCTTTATCTCTAGATTTTATTAGTTAGTTAGGTTATACTTGAGATAAACTAAACGCTCACTATTTGGTGGGCGTTTTTTACTTCTAACTTTTACGCTAAGCTTATTAAATTTAAAGACGGAAATTTTATTAGTGGAATTAGGTCATTATAAGAAATAAAAAAAGACGCATATCAAAAACTTAATTGGTATGCGTCTTTTATATTTTAACCCTGACCAGTGCAGGAGTGAATTAACTATTTAACATCACGGGCATTACAAGCATGGTAACTTGTTCTCCTTCATCAAGCCCGTCAATAGGTGTTAATATACCAGCTCTGTTAGGCATGCTCATTTCTAACTGTACTTCATCAGACCCTAGATTGTTTAGCATCTCAGTTAAGAAACGCGAATTAAAACCTATCTGCATGTCGTCACCTTGGTAGTCACAAGTTAGGCGTTCTTCAGCTTTATTGCTGTAATCGATATCTTCTGCAGAAATATTAAGTTCTGCACCAGCAATTTTTAAACGTATTTGATGCGTTGTTTTATTCGAAAAGATACTTACACGCTTCACAGAGTTTAAAAACTGCGTTCTGTCAATAACTAATTTATTAGGGTTTTCTTTTGGTATAACCGCCTCGTAATTAGGGTATTTTCCATCAATTAGGCGACAGATTAATATGGAGTTTTCAAACGTGAATTTTGCATTCGATTCGTTATATTCAATCGTCACATCATCTTCACTAGCAGCCAAAATACCTTTTAAAAGATTTAAAGGTTTTTTAGGCATAATGAATTCTGCTACTTGATTCGCTTTAATATCCTCACGTGTATATTTTACTAATTTATGAGCATCAGTAGCTACAAAAGTCAACCCTTCTGTTGAAAATTGAAAAAATACGCCACTCATTACAGGGCGTAAATCATCATTTCCAGCAGCAAAAATGGTCTTACTAATAGCTGTAGCCAATACATCACCAGTAACGACTGTTTTACTTGGGTCTTCAAGAGCGACTGCTTTGGGAAACTCATTGCCATCTGCATAAGCTAAAGCATATTTACCATGATTAGAACTAATTTCAACCGTGTTATTATCTTCAACAACAAAGGTAAGTGGTTGCTCGGGAAATGTCTTTAAAGTATCTAATAACAAACGAGCAGGAATGGCAACACTCCCCTTACTATCACTCTCAACATCAAGTGATGAAGCCATAGTTGTTTCTAAATCGCTTGCCGAAACAGTTAATTTAGTATGGTCTAATTCAAATAAAAAATTATCTAAGATAGGCAGGGTGTTAGAGCTATTAATGACGCCTCCTAAAACTTGCAATTGTTTTAACAGATATGTACTGGATACTATAAATTTCATGTATTTATACTAGGGTTTATATTTTAATAAGCTACCTACAAATATATTCGATATGTACAAGAATTCGAAAGAAACTTATTAACATTTATGAAGTATATTTTTTCTTTCTAATGTAATTAAAACCTAAACCAAAAAGTATTAACAATACCATTGGAAATGCGATGTTTATAAGCTGCCACCTCGTTTTTTGTGCTGCTATTTTTTGCTGATCGAGAAACGCCATGGTGATTTCCTTAGATCGAATGTTTATAAGTCCATCATCATCTAGCAAATAATTAACGGCATTCAGTAAAAATTCTTTGTTCCCATAAGTTTTTCCTGTCCAACGGTCAAAACCTAATTCTTGTGGTTTATTTTTTAATACATCATTTTTAATGACATCGCCATCAGCAACAACAATCATTTTAGTAAAGGGGCTTTTATTTTTTCCCTCTGAAAGCTGAAAAGGTTTTATACGATTGTTAAATACCGAAGTAAATTCGCCTTCTAATAAAACGGCCAGTGTTTGGTTGCCCTTATTGAAAAGTGTAGGTTCGGGTTCCTTGGTTACTAAATCCAGGCTGACTTCTCTTGGGGTACCCTCTAGTTTTGTTAAAGGAGCTGTTTCTAAAAGGATGGTTTTGTTAATATTGTTTTTAAGTGTATCAATTTGGTTTGCAAAATCGAATTTTACAAGGTTTAAATTGTTAACAATAGGGTGGGTGCTGTTAGAAGATGCCAATGGTGAATAAGGCCATCGTAGCGGCTGAAATTGCGATTCACTGCCTTCTCCTATAGCCAGTGTAATTGGAGCAGAGTAGAGGGTACTTATCATGACTGGATTAATACGGACACCATACTTAAAAAAGAAATCGGTTAAATTTAAATCTCTTGTTACGGCAAAGTTTTTGCCCGTATCATTATACAAACTATCTTTTTCCATCGCCACGGCATCAACAAGCCATAAACTTTTGCCCCCGTTCATGGTAAATTGATCCAAGACCAGTTTCTCTTCTTCTGTGAACGCTTTCGTAGGTTTTGCAGAAATTATTAAATCGAATGCTTTGATGTCCTGAAGCGTCTTTTGGGGATTACTGGCAACACTATCCAAAGTAAATGGTGCAATAAAATAGTATTCACCAAGTTTTTTTGCAAAGTCTGCAATGTATTTGTCTTCTAACTGATCGTTACCTTTTAAAACCGCAATTTTTCTGCGTTTGGGTTTTGTTAATTTGTTAAATCCGTCTGAGAAAGCATATTCCAAATGTTGCACTGAGTTGGTAACCAATTCCTGTTGAGTGGCACCTATTTTGTTTTTAATTAAAGGAATGATAACAGTTTGGTCATTATAACTAGCTAAAGCCCATGGGAAAATAATAGCTTGCGTCGTTTTTCCATTTTCTTGCTCTCTTAATTGCATGGGGGTTAGCCCACGTTGTGTAAGTTGTTGAATGTTTCGTTCTCGGGTAGATTCATCTTCCAGCGGATTAATAAAACTGAAAAGGATGTTACTGTTTTTTGTCGAGAACTCTTCAAGCAACTGTTTGGTTTCTTTTTGGAGGCGCCTGAATTCCGAAGGAAAATCATCACCTTCTAAAAAAATATCTACTATAATTGGGGATTCTACATCTTTTATAATGTTTACGGCAGACTCACTTAGTGTATAGCGATTGTCTGTAGTTAAATCGAAGCGTTTAAAAACTTTACTGCCTAAAAAATTAATTGCAAATATGGCAACTAAAAGTATGGTTATATGTTTTATATTTTTATTCAAAGGTTTTCTCTAATTGATATTGTTTTATGCTTTCAACAGTATTGTTATTGAATGTAAATTCAATACATTCTTGCATATTGTTAAAAGCCCCTGGTTTAAACCCCATGTTGTAATTCCATTTTTCAGGGGAATTGGCTTTGATACGATCATCCCAACCGTACCATTCGCTTTTTCCTAAAGCTGCTTCTACGTCTTTTTTACTTTTGCTAAGAAACAAATTTTTATCAAGTATTTCTTTGCTCATCTCATAGCGTAATGCAGGCTTGTCTTTCCAGGCTTCGGCATCAAAATGTTTTTGATGGTGATAACTGCTAAAAATGTTTAGTACTGGGTAAAACACATAAAAATAAGCTACAGGTGTTAATACCAAACTTATTGATAAGCTCACCCATTTACGTTTATCTATTGTGTTTGCAAATAGCCAAACCAATATGAAAACAAGTATTAAAAAAACAACAAATAAAGGCGTTAAAATCATTTCTTTTCTCTGTTTATATTTACTTTGGTTAACATTAAAAAGAAAATAGTAACACTTAAAAAGTATATGATATCACGTGTATCAAGAACACCACGACTCATACTTTTATAATGCACACTCATGCCTAATTGTTCTATGAAATCACTTGATGCAAAATCGGCAATACCTTCAAACCCTATATAAAATAGAAAGCAAATAAAAACGGCTATGATAAATGACACAATTTGATTATCTGTAAGGGAAGATGCATAAATTCCAATGGCTGTGTAAGCTGCAATTAAAAATAAAAGTCCGAAATAAGAACCAAGTGTACTGCCCATATCTAAATTGCCAACGGGGCTTCCTAATTGATAAATGGTATAAACATAAAGTAAGGTTGGTATAAGAGCGATTAGAATTAAAATAAAAGCACCAAAATATTTTCCTAAAATAATGTTCATGTATGCTATTGGTTTGGTGAGCAAAAGCTCAAGGGTGCCTTGTTTTTTCTCATCAGAAAAACTACGCATAGTCACAGCAGGAATCAAGAATATTAAAATCCACGGGGCTAATAAAAAGAAAGCCGATAGATCTGCAAATCCATAATCCAAAATATTAAATTCACCTTTAAATAACCATAAAAACAAACCATTTAAAACTAAAAAAATGGCTATGACTAAATAGCCAATAGGTGATGCGAAAAATGTATTTATTTCTTTTTTGAGTATTGCTAACATTTACTTTATTTTGAACGTCAGTTCCAGTGATCTTTTTGACTGCCGTTTAAGATAGTACAAAGTGACGCGCTAATCTAAATAATTTTATTTTCTATTTGAAGAATCGCCAAAACAAATTTATCAATTTGTCGCACAAAGACGATTTATCTGTATCAAAATTTTATAATGAACTTGATATGGTTTTAAAATCTTCAACTTTAATAACTCCTTTTGTTGGAATCATATTTTGCCAAACCCAATTATAATGTTCGATGACTTTTATTGCGCTTAGATGCGGTCTGTTTCCTGTTGTATGAGCATCTTTAACGACTGTAATGCTATAATCTTTCGCCAATGCAGATTGTACGGTTGCTTCTACGCAAAAATCGGTAGCACAGCCAGTAATATACAATTCGGTAATATTGTGAGCGTCTAATTCGAATTTAAGATTAGAATTGTAAAACACATCGTTTGCATATTTATTAATTAATATATCTTCTTCAACTACATGTAATTCAGACACTATTTCCCATGCTTCAGTATTGGGAATAAAATTATTATCCCTTGTACCATCATGTTGAATATAAAAAACGAGGTTTCCAGAAGTTCTAAACTTATCGGCTAATGTATTAATCCTTGTCACAACACCAAACGTATGATACCGGGGTGTTTCTGGAGTAAAAGATCCTTTTTGCATATCGATGACCAGAAGTGCTTTTTTACCCATTATCAATTTAAGGTTTCTAATTTATCAACACTCCACGCCATTGGAGGGATATTAAATAAAGGTTTGGTTTTGGCCCAAACGTTTTTAAAGACATCAGATTGTCGGTAATTTTCTAAGTCATTTTCGGTATCCCAATAGCTGTAAGTGAAAAATATCGTTGGATCGTTTTTATCTCTATAAAGTTCTAAAAACTGGCAGCCTTTAAAGCCTCTAATTTTTTCTTTGTTAGCTTCAAAGTTAGCAAGAAAAGGTTCTATGTTTTGTTCGTAAAACCCCATTTTTACAATCCTAACAAACATATTATGTCTTTATAAAATTAACACTAATGGCATCCATTAAGCCAAGTCCCATAAGTGTTGACGCACTGCCCACTGTACCACTATTGCTTTTGTAAACGGCAATTTCTAAAAAATCTCCAGAATTAAAAACCACCAAGCCTCTACCTTCGTCATTACGTTTGTTTTCTTCTATTTCAAAATTTACAAAATCACTGTATTTCTTATAAATAGTCTTAAACTTGTTATTTCTTGCCGAAATTTCAAAAGCACGCCCTTTTTGTATGGCTTCAAAAAAACTTCTTTTAATATTGGTAATCACATTGCCATAGTTGTCAATGTAGATAACGCTGCCAATAATTTGTGTTTTATCGTCATTTACATAAGGCACAATGTTCTTAATGGGTTTTATTTCATGAATCGTTTTTCCAATGACTTCCAAAGTGCCACCACGGGCAATATGACATGCTGCTTTTACGAATACATCCAAAACAGGAAAGCTGGTTTGTATTTTATCGTGAATGTTAATTTCTACGATTTTTTCGGGTGCAATTTCTGTACAAATCATACTCATGATACCATTATTGGCACAGATAAAAAAATGATCATCAAGTTTAATGGCTATGTGCTTGTTTTCTGGATTTATCTCAGAGTCAATCCCAATAATATGGATAGTGCCTTTAGGAAAACTACTGTATGCATTTTTAATGATGTAAGCAGCTTCAGGAATACTAAAAGGCGATATTGAATGAGAGATATCAACAATTTTAACATCATGAAGTTCGCTGTAAATAGCTCCTTTTGTCGCACCGGCAAAGTGATCTTTTTCACCAAAATCAGTAGTTAATGTGATTATCGCCATCGGCAAATTGTTGATATGTTTTTAGGGTTTGGTCACTCAAATTTATGTATTTTTGAGTTTTAACAAAATTAGTAAAATCATTTCATCGATTAAATATTATTTTAATTTAAATCGGATGAAATACAAAATTTAATTCACGCCTTTGAACGAAATTGTAATCGAACTTGAAGAAATCACTCCAAAAGAGTTTTTTGGAGCCCAAAACGCGAATATTGCACTTCTAAAAAAGTATTTTCCCAAACTAAAAATAGTCGCTAGAGGAAATAAAATTAAAGCCTTTGGAGATGAAGAATTATTAGAGGAATTCGATCGTAGAATTACCATGCTTTTAAAACATTTTGCAAAGTATAATAAGCTTGATGAAAATGTTATTGAGCGTGTTTTAACAAGCCAAAGCAGTGAGGATTATACGACCTCAAAACAAAGTGGTGAAGTGATTGTGCACGGTGTGGGAGGAAAAACGATTAAAGCGCAAACAGTGAATCAACGTAGGTTGGTAGAACTTATGCGTAAAAATGATATGGTTTTTGCTATTGGCCCTGCAGGAACAGGAAAGACTTATACGGGGGTGGCCTTAGCGGTACAAGCTTTAAAGAACAAGGAGGTTAAACGCATTATTTTAACCCGTCCTGCTGTTGAAGCGGGTGAGAATTTAGGATTTTTACCAGGTGATTTAAAGGAAAAACTAGATCCGTACATGCAACCGTTATATGATGCCTTGCGTGATATGATTGCTCCCGAAAAACTGGCACATTATATAGAGAACGGAACTATTCAAATAGCACCATTGGCTTTTATGCGTGGGCGTACGCTCGATAATGCTTTTGTGATTTTAGATGAAGGTCAAAATACAACACATGCGCAAATGAAAATGTTTTTAACTCGAATGGGGAAGAATGCCAAGTTTTTATTAACAGGAGATCCAGGGCAAATTGATTTGCCGCGCCGCACTATTTCTGGTTTGAAAGAGGCGCTTTTAATTTTAAAGAATGTAGATGGTGTAGGGATGATATTTTTAGATGATAAAGATGTGATTCGGCATAAATTGGTTAAAAAAGTTATTGAAGCATACGAAGGGATAGAAAATAGATCTTGATTCGGTATTCAGTATAAAAATTAAATCGTTATGTCATACCAAAGTTTGTCGAAAAACAGCAAACTGAAGCGCTAACGATAAAAAGCAAAATTAAGTTTAAACTAAAATTTTCTCCCTTTGGGAGATGCCTGAAAGACAGAGAGGGAACATGAGTAATACAATAATAGACACTAATTTCAACTTTCCAAACCAACAAAATGTTTACAAGGGAAAAGTAAGAGAAGTATATAATATCAATGATGACGAACTGGTTATGATTGCTACCGATAGACTTTCTGCGTTCGATGTTGTCATGCCAAAAGGGATTCCGTATAAAGGACAAATTTTAAATCAGATTGCCACTAAAATGATGGCGGCGACCGAAGATTTGGTTCCTAATTGGTTAACCGCCACGCCAGACCCTAATGTAGCGGTGGGGCATTTGTGCGAGCCTTTTAAAGTAGAAATGGTTATACGTGGTTATATGTCTGGTCATGCTGCACGTGAGTATAAGGCAGGTAAACGTATGCTTTGTGGTGTACCAATGCCAGAAGGCATGAAGGAAAATGATAAGTTTCCCGAACCCATCATAACACCAGCAACCAAAGCAGAACAGGGTGATCATGATGAGGATATTTCACGTGAAGATATTTTAAAACGCGGTATTGTTTCGGAAGCAGATTATGTCGTATTAGAAGATTATACACGTAAATTGTTCCAACGCGGAAGTGAAATTGCGGCTTCACGAGGACTTATTTTGGTAGATACTAAATATGAGTTTGGAAAAACGAAGGGTGGACAAATTGTATTGATTGATGAAATACATACGCCAGATTCATCACGTTATTTTTATGCAGATGGCTATCAAGAGCGTCAAGATAAGGGTGAGGCACAAAAGCAGCTTTCTAAAGAGTTCGTGCGTCAGTGGCTCATAGAAAATAATTTTCAAGGACTAGAAGGTCAAACAGTTCCTTTTATGAGTGATGCTTATATAGAGACTGTTAGTGAGCGTTATATTGAACTTTATGAAAATATTACTGGAGAGACTTTTGAGAAAGCTGATGTTTCCAATATACAAAAGCGTATTGAGGAGAATGTTTTGGCATACTTAAAGTAAGTTTATTGTTTGGTTATGAATGGATAGCTCGAATTTTTTATTTGTTGGAATGGTTTTTTTTATCAATCCATTTTCCCGCAGTTGGTGCTTTATAGTTTTTCATTTTGAAAAGTAAGTTATCAATGTCATCGCTAATTAAGACCATTTCACGGTTTACCTCTTTCAAAAGACCTTTGTTTACCATGGTATTTAAAAGATTGATTAGATCATCGTAAAAGCCATTGATATTTAGCACACCAATAGGTTTTTTATGAAGTCCTAATTGTCCCCAGGTTAACATTTCAAAAAACTCATCTAATGTCCCAAAACCACCAGGTAATGTAATAACGCCATCACATAAATCATTCATTTTAGTTTTTCTTTCATGCATGGTCTCTACTAAAATTAATTCCGTAAGTTCTTGGTGTGCGATTTCCTTTGATTTTAAGAAGTGGGGTAGTACCCCAATAACAGTCCCTTTTTCCATTAAAACACCATTCGCAACGGCTCCCATCAATCCGACTTTGGCACCACCATAAACTAATCCTATGTTTTCTCTTGCTAATTTTTGACCAAGGAGTTTAGCTTTGACTTCAAAAACATCTTCAGTTCCAGAGCTCGAACCGCAAAAAACAGTAATTCTATTCATTTAAATTGGTTTTTATTCAAAATTATTACATATCTATTGGTGTCGCTCTAATTTTAAGATCAAATTTACATTATGTTTTTCAATAGCATTCAATTTTGGACTGCGGGTTTTTCTCATGGATCTGTACCATGCTTTTTTTAAAAAATACTTTTCCATTGCACCTCCTTTTTTGAAAACATGGCCATTTCGAGCAAATGTTTCATTTCTCATAATTTTCAGATCATCTTTTGAGTAAGATTGGAGGTCGTTTGCAGATAATTTAACAAAACTTGTTTCAGGGTGTTTTCCAATTGGTTTTTTAATAGAGTTGCCCTCATTAAACTGAATATAATGGTACACTTTTCCATTTTCTGTTTCATTATGGAAGGAGGCCAAACCTTTTGTTCCTTTTTTTAAAAACAAGTTAGAGTCGTCTGAGCATATATATAGTTGATATGAAGCAGAGCCTAAATAAAGTATTCCTTTTTTATATTTAACAAATTCTCTGTCGTATTTTAAAACCCAGGTATCATTTTCCCAACTGTTATATTTTGTGCGAGCAAAGAGTCTATCATTACTATATATTATTTCTAGCTGGGATTCATCTTCTGAGCTGCCAAAGCGATAGCTGCCTTGATAGTCGGGGAGGTTCGGTTTTTCCATTTTTTTAAGACTTGAAAAATTGATCTCTTCGCTTCGATCGGAGGCATAAGCCTTGTATATGGTATTGTTGGTTTGACAAAAACAGGTTAAAATATTTGCTATTAATAAGACGGGGGCAATTATTTTTTTCATTTTTCTAATTTTATGTTAGTAGTTTGGGTAAACTATATTTTAATGTGATCTTAGCCCTGATACTATTTCGTTTTTTTAATATTAAATTTTAACAATTCAGTATATGGGTTTCCTTTTAATCCAAGTAATGTGGCAAATGCAGGTTCGGTTTTAATTCCAGATGATTTAAGCTTAATAATTTCTTCTTTAAATGTCAATCCTTTTTGTTTTAGGATCCAGTTTTCGATAAGCATATGTTTGTAGGCATTTTGTTCTTCAGATGGTACATTCTGTCCAAAAACCTCAAATGTAAAATTTTTGGTTTTAAACTTCGAAATGGTAGATTTTATACCATTTATTTTCGTTGAATAAATGCAGAAATCACTTTTGTTACCAAACGCTTCTATTAATGTTTTTGAAAATTCAGAATGGTTTTTACAATCACAGATTATGTCCAAATCACTTTCGGGTAAGTCAATTTCTATAGGAATCGTCCCTGTTAAAATAGGGTTGTAATTTTTAAGCTTCTCAAAAACTTTAAATTCATTAATTTCGTAATATGCCAATTTTTGTCGGCTGTTCCCGCTTTTTAAATAGTCGATGTTTTTAAAATCATTAATCAATTTTAGTTTTTGTTACATTGTATATAGCGTTTGGTATGCGCGCTATTTTAATACTGTTTATTTTTTTGTTGTAACTGGTTTTTGTTTTTCATCTTCCCAACTAGGTCTTATATGATTAATCCATTTTATTAAATTTTCTGGAGAAACATCATATCCTGTTACATGTTTCCCACTCCAATTAATTCCAACCAAAAACCCATTATTTTTTAGACCTTTCAGCCAGTCTTTGAAAAACTTAAACAAGTCAATTTCAAATGGTTCAAAACCTTTATATGCTGGTACATTTTTAATGATTTTTTCAACTCTTGATTTACTCGACCAAACTGGCATTACTCTTTTTCCAGAGCTGTTCTTTGGCGCAGGAAAACCTCCGCTATCTTTTATGGTCCAAAGTCTGTTTGAAGATTCTACATCACGGTAGAAAATTGAAGCTTGCGAAGCAGATTGACTCATGATTTTCGAATTTTTGGAACAATGATACATACCTTTTGTTCCATTATATTTAACTACAAATCTAGAAAGTTTTAATAAACAAAAAGATTGTTTGTTAAAAGAATTGCAAGAAAATTATTAAGATTTTACATTAAACTCAATAGAAAACCCAAGATAGCACCACCCAAAACAATAAAGGCACTATTCAATTTTTTAAATATAAAAACAACAATTAAACTTACTGCCGCAATAATAATAGTACGCCAGTCTGTAACTGTATCTTTTATCATTTCTATACAAACAGCAGCTATTAAAGCAACTGCGGCGGTATTTACGGCATCTAAAATAGCTCTAATGATTTTTGATTTCCGCATTTTAGGAATCAAAGGGTTCAAAATTAAAACGAAAAGAAAGGAAGGTAGAAAAATTCCAAGGGTAGCTGCAAGGGCTCCCCAAATACCATTCATTTGCCAACCAATAAATGTTGCTGTGGATAAAACAGGCCCAGGTGTAATTTGTCCGATAGCAACAGCATCAATAAGAGCTTGTCTGGTAAGCCAACCGTTTGCAACTAGTTCAGCATCTAGAAAAGCAAATAGAACATAGCCGCTACCATACAAAATAGCACCTATTTTTAAAAAGGTAAGAAATATTTTTAGGGTTCCTGCTTTTAGAGGGTCTGTAACTTGAAATATTAAAAGAGGAATAAAACTATTTAAATTGGCGCTGTTTTTTTTAATAAAATAGATTAATAAGCCTAATATTCCTGCGCCAAATAGAGCAACTATTTCGTTAATTCCAAGTAAACAGGCAACAATAGTTACACTGCCTAGAATAGCTAGTTCTATGTTTTTTATAGCCTTTTTTCCAAGACGAAAAGCTGCCATTAAAATAATAGCAATAACAGCAGGTTTAATACCATAAATAAAAGGTTCTACATTGGGGAGTTGTCCATATTCTTGATAGAGGAAAGCCAATACAGCTGTAATGACAACAGCTGGGAGAATAAAGCAAATACCAGCAACAAATAATCCTTTCCATCCAGCACGTTCGTGTCCGCAATGCATCGTCATTTCTGTAGAATTTGGTCCTGGAATCAAGTTTGTAGCTCCAACAAGATCGAGAAAGTGTTCTTGTGTCATCCACTTCCTTTTCTTTACAACTTCATCTTCCATCATGGCAATATGTGCTACTGGGCCACCAAATGCAACACTGCCTAGTTTGAAAAATAGTTTGGCAATTTCTATTAGCTTCTCTTTTTGAGACATATTATTGCGTTATAAAGTAAACTGTAAATTATTTGGCTTTCTTCTTTTTGGGTTTACTTGCTTTTGCTAACGGATTAAAGGCAATGCATAAATCTAACCAGTAAGATAGATCATCATCGGTATCAAAGCCATCTGGTGTCACAAAAATATACCCACGCATAGGGCGGCCTGTAAAGTCCATGGGCAAACATTCTGTTTTCTTAAGTTCATCTTCGTAAACAGATTCACCAATACGGGCCATTAGTAAATTATCACCATATTTTTTGTCTAAATGTATGCCGCAAAGCATTTTATTATCGACTTTAAAGCATAAACCGCCCATCATTTTAAGTTCTGAAAAAGCCGTTCTTTTTTCTTTGAGTTGCTGCCGTATTCTATCGGCTAAATATTCGTCATAAGCCATAAAAAAGGATTTGTTTAATGTCTACTTTTAAGTTGAACTAGGAGTAAATTTAATGGATTTATAAATACGATTAACAAAGAATTATGACCAATTGAAATAATTTACCAAATTCTTTAATTGGGTGTATCATTGTTTTTTTGCTTCAATGAAAAGATCGACTATACTTTCAATAGTCTTGGCATAATTGACATTGGATGAATTGGATAAAGCAATAATAACAAGTTTCTCTTTTGGGTAAATTTGAAACTTTGTAATACCTCCAACAGAACCACCATCATGTCCAAAACCTTTTAGTTTATTTCTTTTAATAATCCCCCAACCTATACCATAGCCAGTCTTTTTACCATTAGACAATTTTTGGGATTTTGTAAATTCCGCAATGATTTTACCTGAAAGAAATTCTTCCTTAATCATAGCATTTCCAAATTTTATCAAATCGTGGGTCGTAGAAAGAAATCCACCTCCTGCCCATTTGTAGCTATTATCCACATAAATTGCATTTTCAATAGCATTTGATGCATTAATTTGATAAAATGACGATCTGTTTTCAATAATGCGTTCATTTTTATCTGCAAATGTGGCATTCATACCTAGTTTAGAAAAGATCTCATGTTTCATGAAATCTAAAAAGGGCATACCACTTGCATTTTCAACGGCTGCACTTAGTAAGTTAAATCCATACGAAGAATATGAATAACCAGTTCCTGGCTTAAATAATAAAGAATCGTTTTTAAAGATATCCAACCCTGATTCAACGGTGCTATATTTTTTAGCTGAAGTATACTCGGTATTTCTGTAATGTCTTATGCCTGCAATATGTCCTGCAATTTGTCTGACCGTGATGGGGTATTTCTTTTTTGGGAAGTATTTAACATATGTTTGAATGGTTGAATCTAAACTCAATTTACCATTTTTAATCAGCTTACCTAGAGCCGTAGATGTTAGAGGTTTTGATACGCTACCAATTCTAAAAATAGTTTCTCCAGAGATCACAGGTACTTGAAGTTCAATGTTTGCAAATCCAAACCCTTCAGACCATACAATATTTCCATTGATGGAAACAGCTATATCAATTCCGGGAATGTTTTGCTTTTGTTGGAGTGAGTCTATAATGCGATGTGCTTCAAATATTGCAGAAGCATATTTCGTCTTTTTAATGGTTTGACTCGTACTTTTAACCCCAATCAAAAAAGGAGTTACGAATACTAAAAGCTTAAACAGAAACCTCATAGATTGCTTTTTATATCGTATTAATGTCATATGTCGAAAAAAAATCATTTGACTTTCTTTATATTCTTGTTTTTTAAGTTCATGTTTCATATTCAGACTTTACTAATAGCCTATAAATTTAATTTTTAGAGCGATTAATTAATTTTCGATTTATAAAATTATATACAAACGTATTTGTTTTTGCATAATGAAATGAGATAAAGCAGACTATAATAACAAATAGTATGGCACCAATTATGGCTTCGGTTGGATTTAAAGTCTGGTTTAAAAAACGTTTCAGCCCATAATTTGTAAAACTTCCAAATAAAATGATAAAATGGATAACATAAATCGATAGGGTTTTTTTGCCTATTTTGGCAATTATAGATTGTTTTAAAAAGCGTTCAAAGGAATAAAACATACCAAATAGAATAAGCACATTTCCCAAACGTATAAACAGGAAATTATAACTAGCACTTAATCGTAATAACTCAACATTTGTAATGCTATGCAATTCTAGAAGAAACCATGATGAGTAATAAATAAGAAAATATCCTACTGTAAAGAATGTAATTATTGTATATAATTTAAAACGGTTTCTGTGAACATGTCTAAAAAAAACGGTAGATATAAAAGCTCCAAATGCCGAATAACCAAACCAGGGTAAAATAGTGAAAACAGAACCATTAACTTTAGTCATATAATTTGCAATAGGAAGTGGTAAATTATCAATGACTAAGTCTCTATATAAAGGTTCAGAAATAAAACAAAGGCACCCTAGGGAAAAAAGAATAACCGAAAATATATAGCTGTAATGTTTGAGTAAAATATGTAGGCTAACTAAAATAATAAGTGATAAACCAATGCATTGCAATACATCAACCACGAAAAAATAAGAGCTAAAATAACCACTAAGCCAACTCACTAAATTAATACGAAGGCTATAACCAATTCCAATAAGTATAAGGCCTCTAAAAAAACCTTTTTTAATTCTTGGTTGATCATCATTTTTTGAATGTGCACGTAATAACAAATAAGTAAAAACTAAGCCAGAAATGGAGAAAAAGGTAGGCGCTGTAATACCTCTAAAATATGACCATATGTTATAAATTATACTAGTGGAATCTCTATAAATAGGATCTATTAATGTATCAATAAAATGCCCTTGTAGCATCATTAATATAGCAAATGCTCTAACAGCATCAATAAAATACAAACGATTAGATTGCAAAATGAGTCAAATTGATTGCGATAAATATACTCCTATTATCCCAACCATAGTATTACCAAATCAAATATATTCGATAAAATACTTCGAACTTAAAATTTCTAAATGGTTAAGGTGTTATAAAATCTAGTACTTCAATTTTTGAAACACTATGCATTTTAGAAATGATAAGTCACAATTCGTCCATTCAAAGGTTGTTCATGACGATAATTGTTGATTGGCATATTTTTTTTAAGTTTTAGAACTTCTTCAACAGATAAAACAATCGGCTCTTTAAAAACAATCCAGTTCACATTTTCGGTACATGGTGGCGTGGTTAACGAACCGCTATAAGAATAATAATGTTTGTCCTCTAAAAACAAGCTGGATAAATCGATTTTTTGATGAATATCTTTAACCATGTCTTCTTCAATGGGTAAAAAACTTTCAAAAAATTCAAATAACTGACTTTCGTCACCCTCTTCTCCCAACAGCCCTAGAACGGTTATATTTCCGGTTTTACTAACATGTACCAAGTGCATTTCAATAGGGTATATAACACCATTTATTTTATGCTCTGAAGGTTCGTGAAAGTGGATCTGTTTCAGGTAGTATGTTTCATTTTTGTAATTAATGGAATCCCCCCTTTCAAAATCAAACTGTATAGAATGCCCATTGTTTTCAACCTCACTAATAAGGGTTGTTGGCGTATATTGTATTTTTAAATTTTGCTGAATTTTTACGGAATCTACATTTTTATGAATAATATTAATAGGTGATTGGTGTTTGCCACCGCAATCGGAATTTTTTTCAATTTCAGTCCAATATTTTGGTGCTGTTTCCCCTGAATAACTCCAGTGATGTTGATCCTCTTGTATATGTTTTTTTGAATTTGTGCAGGACATTGTAACTATTAAAACGATACCTAAAAGTGAAGTGATTTTCGTATTCATGATATGGGATTAAATCATTTATATAATACAAAATTACACATGACGTGTTGCCAAAACCTTACTTTTGTCAGTTTTTGGTCGTTTTGTGTTTAAAGTTATTAACTATTTCGTTTTCGGGAATAGAAAGTAAGCCTTTTAACTCTTATCGTGTCCAATTATAGCTAAGCACCGTATTAAACTATTTGATTAAATATTGCAGGTTGAATTAAACTGAAGTAATTTTAATACATTTATAAATTCAACTAAAAAGTAATATGAGCGAATTGGAAAAAATTGTTAAATCCTTTTCAGATAATGTCTGGGGGTTGCCTTTGGTCATACTACTTATAGGAGGGGGGCTATATCTTTTGGTGCTATCAAGATTTTTACCATTTAGGTTTATAGGGCATGCCATTCAAGTATTACGGGGAAAGTATGATGATCCCAATGACCCAGGGCAGATTAGTCATTTCAAGGCATTAACTACGGCGCTTTCTTCAACCATTGGGATGGGAAATATTGCGGGTGTGGCAGTTGCTATTTCTGTTGGTGGTCCTGGTGCTATGTTTTGGATGTGGGTAAGTGCTATTGTAGGAATGTCGACCAAATTTTTTACATCCACATTGGCTGTTATGTATCGGGGAAAGGATAGTAAGGGTGAGTTGCAAGGAGGACCTATGTATTTTATTACTGAGGGGCTGGGAAAGCATTGGAAACCCTTAGCTGCAATGTTTAGTTTTTTTGGGATGATAGGAGCATTGCCTGTTGTAAATGTGAACCAATTAACACAAGCTATAAATGATATTATATTAGTGCCCAATGGCATTGTTGTTAGTTTAAAGTCTAACCTAGTCATTGCCTTTGTTTTGGTTTCATTGACTTCTGTTATTATTTTAGGCGGATTAAAACGGATTAGTAACGCCGCTTCTAAGCTCGTACCATCTATGGTATTACTCTATTTTGCTCTGGTCTTGTTTATCCTGATCTCTAATTATGATGTGGTTCCTAAATATTTTATAATGATTTTTACGGATGCTTTTGCTGCGAATCATTTTACAGATGAACCTTTCTTAGGAGGTGTATTGGGAGCTCTTATTTTACTAGGGATTCGACGTGGAGCATTTTCAAACGAGGCTGGTATAGGTACGGCGCCTATGGCGCACGGCGCAGCAAAAACAGATGAGCCAGTACGCGAAGGTTTGGTGGCTATGTTAGGACCTGCTATAGATACACTGGTTGTTTGTACACTTACAGCTTTAGCCATTCTGGTAACAGGTGTTTGGGAAACAACCCCAGATAACGGAGTCAGTTTAACGGCTTCAGCATTTACTTATGCCATGCCTGGCTATGGGAAATATTTACTTATGCTTTGTGTTTTGATCTTTAGTGTATCCTCGTTGTTTTCTTATGCTTATTATGGTACAAAATGCATGTCGTTTTTAGTAGGTGCGGAGAAAAAATACTATTATAACTATATGTATATTATAAGCATTGTATTGGCCGCAACAACACCTTTTAGCGTCATGCTAAATTTAATTGATGGTACTTTTGCCCTTATGGCTATTCCAACAATGTTATCAACATTGATTTTAGCACCTAAGGTTGTTAAAGAATTTAAACGATATAGTAATCAACTAAACCATAATAAATATGACAAAAAATAATGCAAAAGCCTATTGGAAAGAAAATATAAGATATGTAATTATTTTATTGCTAGTTTGGTTTTTAGTGTCCTATGGAGCAGGAATTATATTCAAAGATACCCTTAATAAAATAAAATTAGGAGGCTTTAAACTAGGCTTTTGGTTTGCACAACAAGGATCGATGTATGTGTTTGTTATACTCATATTTGTATATGTTCGTCTTATGAACAAACTAGATAAAAAATATGGTTATGATGCTTAGTATTATGTTAGCTGAATCGTTAGGGGTTCAAAATTGGACCTATATTTTAGTGGGTATTACTTTTACCATTTATATTGGAATCGCCATTTGGTCTAGGGCGAATTCTACAAAAGAGTTTTATGTTGCTGGTGCTGGCGTATCTCCATTAGCCAATGGTATGGCAACAGCTGCCGATTGGATGAGTGCAGCATCTTTTATATCTATGGCGGGTATTATTTCTTTTGCTGGTTATGATGGTGCTGTTTATTTAATGGGATGGACCGGTGGCTATGTATTATTAGCACTGTTATTAGCGCCTTATTTACGGAAATTTGGAAAATTTACAGTGCCTGATTTTATAGGTGATCGGTATTATTCAAAGACAGCGCGATTGGTTGCTGTGTTTTGCGCCTTATTAGTATCTTTTACCTATGTAGCGGGGCAAATGCGAGGTGTTGGCATTGTATTTTCTCGTTTTTTAGAAGTTGATATTAACACAGGAGTTATCATTGGCATGCTTATCGTGTTATTTTATGCAGTACTTGGGGGCATGAAGGGTATCACCTATACGCAAGTAGTACAGTATTGTATCCTTATTTTTGCTTTTATGGTACCTGCTATTTTTATATCTATTCAAATGACAGGAAACCCTATCCCGCAATTAGGATTTGGAGGTGAATTGGCGGACGGATCTGGAACTTATTTATTAGATAAATTAGATGGCTTAAGTACAGAATTAGGTTTTGCTGAATATACTGAAGGCTCCAAATCATTGATAGATGTTTTTGCTATAACATTAGCGCTTATGGTAGGAACTGCTGGTTTACCTCATGTTATTGTCCGTTTTTTTACAGTGAAACGTGTTAAAGATGCCCGTAAGTCGGCAGGGATTGCTCTATTGCTCATTGTAATTTTATATACAACAGCACCAGCAGTAGCTGTTTTTGCCAGAACCAATATGATTGAAACGGTATCAAATCAACCCTATGAAAATGTTCCGGAGTGGTTTAAAAAATGGGAAACTACAGAGTTGATTGTATTTACTGATAAAAATAATGATGGTATTATACAATATGTGGCAGATGAGTCTAAAAATGAATTAGTAGTCGATAGAGATATTATGGTACTGGCAAATCCAGAAATTGCCAATTTACCAAATTGGGTCATTGCATTAGTGGCAGCTGGTGGGTTAGCAGCAGCTTTATCTACGGCAGCTGGGTTATTATTGGTTATTTCCGCATCAGTATCTCACGACTTAATTAAAAAGATTATTAAACCCTCAATTTCAGAAAAAGGAGAATTGGTAGCAGCTCGTTTGTCGGCAGTAGGTGCCGTTTGTGTTGCGGGTTATTTTGGAATTAATCCGCCTGGCTTTGTAGCGGCAGTAGTGGCTTTGGCTTTTGGTTTAGCAGCGGCGTCCTTCTTTCCAGCCATTATTTTGGGCATTTTTTATAAACGCATGAATAAAGAAGGTGCTATTGCAGGTATGGTAGTTGGTATTGTTGCCATGTTGCTCTATATGATTAAATACAAATTAGGCTGGTTTGATGACGTGCTTCCCGATAAGAGTGAATGGTGGTTCGGCATTTCTCCAGAAGGTTTTGGTACGGTGGCTATGGTTTTAAATTTTATAGTATCTATAGTTATCATGAGGTTTACACCAGCACCTCCTAAAGATGTTCAGGAAATAGTAGAACATATTAGAATTCCTAGTGGGGCTGGTCAAGCAACTCATTAGACAGCATGGTCTGTATATAGTTCGATGTTACTGGTATAAATTATGTGCTAATTAGCCATTATTTTTATTATTTTAGGCATCCAGAATTAATTTTTAGAATCGTAGGTATAAGTATAAGATGAGTAATTATCACATAAAGCATTTAGAAGAATATTATCAAGTTTACAGAAAATCAATAAGAGAACCCGAAAATTTTTGGGAAGAAGTTGCAGAAGAGCATTTTATGTGGCAACGAAAATGGGATCGTGTTTTAAGTTGGGATTTTTCCAGACCAGAAGTAAAATGGTTTGAAGGGGCACAACTAAATATTACCGAGAACTGTATTGATAGGCACTTGGCAACACGTGGTAATAAAACGGCTATTTTATTTGAGCCAAATGACCCGAAAGATGATGCTGAACATATTACTTATAATCAATTATATCAACGCGTCAATCAATTTGCTAATGTATTAAAAGAACAAGGTATTAAAAAAGGGGATCGCGTATGTATTTATCTGCCTATGATTCCTGAATTGGCAATGGCTGTTTTGGCTTGCGCTAGAATAGGAGCCATCCATTCAGTAGTTTTTGCAGGTTTTTCGGCTACAGCCTTATCAACCAGAATTAATGATAGTGATTGCAAAATGGTTATTACGAGTGACGGTTCCTACAGAGGAGCAAAGACAATCGATTTAAAAGGCATTGTTGATGAAGCTTTAAATGATTGTGCTTGTGTTGAAACAGTTTTGGTAGCCAAACGGATTCACTCAGACATACAAATGACATCTGGTCGCGATAAATGGTTACAGCCACTTTTAGATAATGCTTCAACAGACTGCAAGGCCGAGGTTATGAATGCAGAAGATCCGTTGTTTATATTGTATACATCAGGTTCAACAGGGCAGCCAAAAGGCATGGTTCATACAACAGGGGGGTATATGGTCTATACGGCCTATTCGTTTAAAAATGCCTTTCAGTATAGAGAAAATGATGTGTATTGGTGTACAGCTGATATTGGTTGGATTACCGGGCATAGCTATATTGTTTATGGACCATTAGCTAATGGAGCGACTACCGTTATGTTTGAAGGGGTTCCTAGTTATCCCGATTTTGGACGTTTTTGGGAGATTGTTGAAAAACATAAAGTAAATCAGTTTTATACAGCACCAACAGCTATTCGAGCCTTGGCTAAACAAGGTTTGGAATTGGTCGAGAAATATGATTTATCATCACTTAAAGTTTTGGGGTCTGTAGGCGAGCCCATAAATGAAGAAGCATGGCATTGGTATAATGATAATATTGGGAAAAAGAAAAGCCCTATAGTAGATACCTGGTGGCAAACAGAAACGGGCGGGATTATGATTACACCCATACCATTTGTAACACCGACTAAACCGACTTACGCTACCTTGCCCTTTATTGGTATTCAACCTGCTTTAATGGATGAAAATGGTAAGGAATTAAAAGGAAATCAAGTAGATGGTCGTTTATGTATAAAGTTCCCATGGCCAAGTATGGCACGTACTATTTGGGGTAACCATCAACGTTATAAAGACACGTATTTTTCGGCCTTTGAAAACAAATATTTTACGGGAGATGGAGCCTTGAGGGATGAGGTAGGCTATTACAGAATTACAGGGCGTGTGGATGATGTTATTATTGTGTCTGGTCATAATTTAGGAACGGCACCAATTGAAGATGCTATTAATGAACACCCAGCAGTTGCAGAATCTGCTATTGTAGGTTTTCCGCATGATGTAAAAGGAAATGCTTTATACGGTTATGTTATTTTAAAGGATGTTGGCGAAACGAGAGATCAAGATAATTTGCGCAAAGAGATTAATCAAATTATAACCGAACATATTGGTCCTATTGCAAAATTGGATAAAATTCAATTTACTCAAGGCTTGCCAAAAACACGTTCTGGTAAAATTATGAGACGTATTTTGAGAAAAATAGCTCATAAAGATACCAGCAATTTAGGAGATACCAGCACACTTTTAAACCCAGAAGTGGTTCAGGATATTATAGACAATGCTTTTTAGCAGATATTCGATGAAATAGTCTTATTTAGGACATGAGTTGCTTATTACGAAACATATGGAGCAACTACTACGTGGTATAGAGTATAGCTTTGTAAAAAAAAGTCACTATGTTAAAAAAAGCACTTTATTTCAAGCTCATAACATTTTCGTTTATTACGGTTAATATAATGGTCGCCAGTTGTAGTAGTGATGGAAACGAAGCCGAAAAGGAAGAACCCGTAGATAATGTCGATCCTACTATAACATGTGTTTCAGATATAAATGAAACTGTAGATGCGTTGTCAAATGGTAAGGCAATAACATATACAATACCTGTTGGTTCAGATGACCAACCAGGAGCTATTACATCACAAACTGAAGGTTTGGCTTCTGGCGAAGTATTTCCTGTAGGGACTACTAAAAATACATTCCAAGTAAAAGATGTTACAGGTAATACGGTGTCTTGTAGTTTTAACATTACGGTTACAAGAGATGAGCCTTCTTCGAACTTACCTTATTTTATTGAAGTAGATCCAACGCCTTCGGGAAAAACATGGCATAAAGTTGAAAATTTGTCGGATGAGTTTAGCGATAGTAATTTTGATGAAAGTAAATGGTTAAATACAGATCCTAATAGATGGATAGGAAGAGCGCCAGGGATTTTTAAGGAAAATACAGTAACTGAAGCCGACGATAATCTTAAGCTTACAGCATATCAGTTAGATACACCAGAGATAGTAAACGGTAATACATTTACGCATGCAGGATCAAATATTTATTCTAAGGAAGCGGCTCAAGTCGGCTATTATTTTGAATGTAGAATGAAAGCCAATAAAACGTTTATGTCTTCTACATTTTGGCTGATTAATAATAGAAATGATGGCGTTGGTTGCGATAAAAGAGTTACGGAATTAGATATTCAAGAGTGTGTAGGACAAATTACTGGGACTGCAAATTTTGCTCAAAATTTTGATGAAGCAATCCACTCTAATACACACAGCAGACAAACCGATTGTACTGGTACGCCAACAGGTTCCGCAGGAGATAATAGTGAAATAGGATCAAAAGTTTGGGCAGGTTACCACGTTTATGGAGCCTGGTGGAAAAGTGCTACCGAAATAGAGTTTTATTTAGATGGTAAAAAAGTGTATACAGTTACTCCTAAGGCTAATTTTGATTTACCACTGTATTTAAGAATGGTAGTTGAAACCTACGATTGGAATCCAGTACCTTCTGATGGAGGTATGACCGGAACCGAAGAAGAAAGAACGACCTTTTACGACTGGGTACGGACATGGGAGTTAAAATAGAAGGCTTTTAACAGATTGGTTTTAACGATTTTGCCGATTAGGGTTTTAATAGATAATCCCATTCTAATTTTTTGCGCTTGTCTAATCGAGACAGAATTTTTAGGAATACAATAGCGGTTATAAGAGCATCCCCATTAGCAGTGTGTCTATCTACTTTAGGAACATTAAGTTCTTTACATAAATCGTCTAGTGTATAATGCTCTTTTAAATTTTCTTGATAAATAATATGCTTCGATTTATTGAACAAATACCCAGTATCAATAAACCTGTTTTTTAGTTTGCCGAGTCCATGTCTTGATAGCATTTCATTCATCATATTTTTATCAAAATTAGCATGATGTGCTATGAGATCAGCGTTTTTCACATAGGCTAGAAAGGTCTTAATGGCTTCTAGTTCGGTTACTTTTTCTAAGTCTCCTTTTTTCATTAATCCGTGTATTTTAACAGTTTCTGGATTAAAAATTTCTTGCTCTAAATATAGTTCTAAACTATTTCTTACTTCAATAGATTTACCAACAAAACTAACAGCGCCAATGGATAGAATTCTATCTTTTTTTCTATCAAAACCAGTGGTTTCAGTGTCAAAAGCAACAAAACGCGTTTCACCGATTGGTTTTTTATTGATATTTTTAAAGCTGTCAATATAGTCAACCCAAAAATCAGGGTATTCTTTTTTGTTTTTATGAAACCATTTAAAAACCATTTAGATAAAGTTTTTTAAGTCAAATCTGATTTTTAAAATTTCCTGAATTTTTTGAATGGGTTTAAAACAGCGTCTAAGTTTTAGTTTTTCTTCCTTGGTTAAGGTTTCTAAATCAATAAACTTGCCTGAATTGTTGCGTAACAGTCCTTGTCTGGTTTTAAATTTAGACAAGGCCTTGAAGGCATAAGAACAGGATTCGTACAGCTCTTTGTTATTAGGCTCTAGCTCCGCTAATTTTTCAAAACGCTCGTACGTATTATTAACGCCTCTCATTTGCTTGCTTAATATAAGTAATCTGGCAGCATCAATAAGAGGCATTAAAGCTCTGTTCTTAATATTGAAAAGCTCTTTTTGATCACCGTTTTGCTCTACTAAAAATTGCTTAAAGAAACCAAGAGGAGAGGGGCTTTTAACGGCATCTCGCCCTAAAAATTTATAAAATAAATCTGTTTTTTCAAGTGTAGCATAAATAGTGTCCGTAAGGTCGTCAACTAATTCTTCACTTCCATAAACACGGTTATAATCAAAAAAAATAGAAGACAATAAAACTGCTTTTTCATCTGGTTTTAAAATCCAATCTTTAAATTGAGTTTTCCATGCTGATAAGGATTTGCACCATTCGGGATTACTTGCCATCATATCGGCTTCACAATATTCGAACCCAATTTTGTTCAAAGATTTTGTGATTAATTTAGCAAGTTCTAAAAAATAAGCTTGTGTGCCTTCATACTGTTCTTTTGGAACATCTTCAAACACCAGCGCATTATCCTGGTCGGTGAAAAGTAATTGTTCACTACGTCCTTGGCTACCTAACGCTAACCAGGAAAAAGTTACAGGAGGTGCTGTAGGCATTTTTTTCAAGGCCAATTCAACAACACGTATAGTAACGGCGTCATTGATTTGGGAAATCACATTTATAATGTGGGATATGGGAATATTTTGCTCGATATAGTTTTTTAATAGAGCATTGGCCTTAAGCCTGGCTGTACGCAATTTTTTAGTCCGCTTAGCCCGTTTTATTTCCTTAAGTATGACAGTTGGGTTGTTGCCCAAAGTTACCAAAACATCATGATGGGTTAAAACACCAATAAGTTTAGAATTAATTGTACCATCTTTGGTAATACACAAATGGCCAATACTATGTTTGATCATTTGTAATTGTCCATCAGCTATAGTTAAGCCTTTTTTTCCTGTCATTACGGGCGAACTCATGATATTGGTCACAGGAGTTTCAATAGGAAATAGACCCGTTGCTATTTTGTTTTTAATATCACTGTTTGTAATAATACCAACTGGTTTTTTTTCATCATCAACCACCACAATACAGCCAATTTTATGGTTGCTCATTTTTTTTGCTGCATCTTTTAAAGACGTTTTTATGCAACAGGTAATGGGCGATTTTGTATAATTAGCTGTTTGAAAATTCACCATATCTTGTGACCTGTTAGGCAAATAATCAACAAAAATTTCACCTGCTACTTCGGCCGAATATGGATCGTATGCATTGGAAGCGAAAGCAGTAATTAAATATTTATGAACTTGAGTATTATAATCTGTTGCCGATTGAAAAACAGCAATAGGAATTGCATATACTATGGATTCTTCATTGGCAGTGGCGGTCAATTTGTAAGGTTCATTAGTTATAAGAGGGCGTAATCCAAAAACATCACCAGTATCATGAATATTCATAATGTCTTTAACATCTCCGTTACTATAATATAAGTTTATAGCGCCATTTCTTACCATATAAAAATGCTCATGACAGACATCATCCTTTTTAAATATGGTATCCCCTTTTTCTAAATAGGTTATTGTAGTCTCTGTAGCAATTTGTAACAAGGTTTTATTGGAAAGCATATTAAAAGGCGGGTAGCCACCTAAAAAATCAACGACACGTTCTGCTATAGAATTCTTCATAAAACCTTGTTTAATAGATTTAAGGTATTATTATTAAATCATTTTAAAATCTAACAATAATTCACCTTCAATAGAAGCTTGTAAATGGTCTCCTTTAAAAATTTGTCCAGCACCTACAGCTGGCGTTCCTGTGAAAATTAAATCACCAGGGACCAAAGTCATAAAACTTGAAACAAAGCTAATGATCTCGCTAAAATTGTAAATCATAAAGTCGGTATTTCCAACTTGTTTTTGTTCGCCATTGATAACTAAGTCGAAATTAATATTATTAAGTTCAGGAAAGTTAGAAATAGGTTTAAAACTTGATATAGGTGATGCGCCATCAAAACCTTTAGCTAATGCCCAAGGGCCTTTATTGGCTCTACTGGCTGTTAGCACATCTTTGGCTGTATAGTCTATTCCAACAGCAATTTCAGAAATATAAGACGCTGCATCTGCTACACTAATATCTTTACCCGTTTTACCAATTTTAGCAACCAGTTCGACCTCATAAACCAATTCGTTGGTAATGGCAGGAAATTCAACATCTTTATTATCGGTTACTAAGGTACTTTCTGGTTTTGTGAATATTAATTGAGAACCATTTTTAAGGGCTTCGATTTCTGTTTTATCACTCACATAATTTTTACCAATGCCTATAATTTTCATCTTTTTTATTATTGTTTATAAGATTAATTTAAGCCAATAAAAGTAATAAATTAAGCAGACTACTGGGAAGATTTAAAAATAATTTTTCAAGTATATAGATTGTTTTCTTCTTAATATATTTTGTTTTTATTATTCTTCGCTTTTAAATATTGGAAGAAAAATATCTTTCATCATGGCAAAGGGCAATTTATCTTCTTGCGAGTTGTAAGCTCCACCATTAAAAATGGCAACCAAGTCCATACTTGGAAAGATCATAATATACTGACCTCCGTTTCCAGTGGCGGTTTTAGAAATAACAACTTTTTCATCTATTTTAAATGGGATCTGCCACCATAAATAACAATAATCTATTCCTGTAATTTTGGTTTTTGGAGTGGTTGATTTTTCAATCCATTTTTCGGATACGATTTGTTTTTCATGCCATTTCCCCTTGTTGAGGATTAATTGACCAATTTTGGCCATATCGCGTGAAGTCATATATAATCTTTTTCCTGAAGGTATGATCTTTTTATCTGAAGTATGGCCCCAATTCGCATTTTTAATTCCTAATGGGGTGAATAAATAGTGTTCAGCAAATTTGTCGATGGGCATCCCCGATGCTTGACTTATTATTTCTGCTACCAAAATTGAACCCATTGAGCAATAATTGGATATCGTTCCTGGTTCATTTATCATGGGTAGGTTAAGTGTATATTGAATCCAATCCTTTTTTTTATGAACTTTATCTTCCTGACCTTTTGATTTTTTATCCCAATCATTACAATCAAGTCCGCTCGACATCGTTAAAAGGTGTTCAATAGTAATCTTTGTTTTTCTTGGATCAAGATTTTTTGTTGGTATTGGATTTGTAAGGTATTTTGATATGGGGGCTTTAACGGTATCTATAAATCCTTTATCTATAGCAATTCCCATTAAAATGGATCTTATACTTTTTGTTACCGAACGTAGGTCGTGCTGCTTATCTATAGCATAGTTATTAAAATACGTTTCAATAATGAGTTGATTATTTTTTACCAATAAAACACTGTGGATTTTATGCTTTCCGTTTTTCATTTGGTCGAATAACTTATATATTCTTGTGGTGTCAATCTCATGTGATTTTAAGCTACTTGTTTTCCACCCATCATTAAGCTCTTTTGGTTGGGAGTAAGTGTATGTTTTTTGTCCATAGCAAAAGCTATTTATTAATAAGGCTAGAATTGTTATGCTTGTTATGTTTTTCATAATAGTAGGAATCAAAAAGATATTTTTTACCCAAGCTCTAATCCAGATATATACTAATTTGAGGTATGTTCTGTTTAGCTATATTTTTTAACTCTTGAAATGATTTATGTGATTGCACCCAAGCTTCTTTTAAGAGGTTAGCTAATTTCTCATCAATACTTTCGGCATCATATTTTGGGCATTCCTTTATCATAAGAGCTAAAAGTTTATTCCATTCAGGATTCTTTTTGACATTTTCATTAAAAAAAACGTCAACTAATTCATCAAACCAGTTGTACTCTTCCCAAGATTGGGAAAGCCAACCTTCATCATCCATAAAGGAAACAATTTCTCCATCGTAAACATATTCAGAAACTTCTTCAAAAGTGAGGGAGATTTTAACCAAGTGTCTGATTAGTTCAGCCCACTCTTTTGAAAGCATGAAGTATTCGTTTTCAAGATATTTATAGCATACCTTTTTTGCTGCACTTGGCAAATCATATACTCGGTCTTTAACAGATAAAACACTTAATGCCTCTTCAAGAAATTTTTTAGGATCTGCTTTCGTAGCGTTTTTAATTTCAACATTTAAGAACACTTTTAGGTTTTTTAAGGTTTCTGGTTTTACGATAGATCCAGATTTTTGTAACAATGAAAGCATGGCTTGCAGGCCTTCAATTTCTTTTGCAGAAGATTTTCTGGACTCTGCATCGAAGTTTTCATCATTCACCACTTTAAGACTTTCCATGCCCAATTCTAACCCATACTCTATGAGGTTTCCATTTATTGCTAATTCTTGATTACTGTCAAACCACTGTGCCTTAGCATTGATATCGCTCCCATAATCAATAAGCATATTAATAATTTCTAGTTTTACCTCTGTTTTCGAACGTTTATTTTGAAGCGCAAAAAGAATAGCAGGGCCTTTGTAATAGTGATATGAAGATGATTCGAGATTAGGATCAGCTCCATGGTCTAAAAGGTATTTTACAGCTTTTGTTTCTCCTTCAGATACCATTTGTGATAAGATCAACATGTTTTTATCTCGAACATTGTTAAAATCTATGCCTTTTAATGTTTCGCTTACTTCTTCAGTAGAAATATTTTTATCTATTTGAACTAAGGTGGAACTTACATCATAGAATGATTTTTCTTCGTGATTTTTCATGATATTGGGATTTGGGAGTATTTTTCATGACTTATTAATTCAATATTTCTGTACTAATATAACATATTTTACTTCACATAAATGTAGTTAAACTTTTTTGAGAATTGAAAATAATATATATGCTTAATATTGTGTGAAGGTAATCTCATCAAAATTAACAGCCCTTTGTTGTAAGGCACTTGTGTCTTTTTGCACACAATATAATCCAATGCGGGCGCCGATCCATGCACCAGAACGTACCTCGAACTCAGGACCTAATTTGGAGAAATCCTCGCCGTTGGTACTAAATAAAAACTGGCCATAGATAATACCATTGCCATAACGGTCTAGTTTTTTTAACTGATAATCTTGTAGTGTGGCTTTGTGTGTTTCTTTTTCCTCTTTTGAACGTCTGGTTCTATATTTTAAAGGTTTAGGAAGCGTACCTTGTGTGTCTAATCGTAACCAAAAATCAGTACCAGTAACAGTTTTGGCACCCAAGGTTTGCAAACCAAAGCGCATAGATACTTTCATAGTATCTTTTATTTCTTCAACACCAATATCAAATGATTTTCGTCCTAGAGAAGTTAATCCAGTTCTTATACCTTTATAGTTAGAAGCATTCATTTTTACGGTTGCCGAAAAATTGAAATTAGGAAACATTTGTGTTAAAACTTGTGGAACACGCTCCAGTTCTTGATTGGCTGAAAAAAGAGCTGGTAAAACCAATTTTCCTTTTTCAAGTTTGTACCAATTCTTTTGCGGATTTGCAGGCCATTGCCATTGTAACCCTAACGTTTTAGAACTAAAATCATCAGAGTTTTGTAGTTTAAAAGGAACAGCGGGATGTGGGAATGTATAGCTTTCTACAGGGTTTCCAATACCATCATTATCGGGGTCGATGCCAACTACAGGCCAATCATTGTCTGTCCAATGCGCTGGTTCTAAACGTACAATGCGTCCTAAAGTACCAACCGATTGAAAATGAATAAACCACCATTCACCTGTATGCGATTCTACTAAACCGCCTTGATGTGGGCCATTTATTCCTGTATTACCAGTCTCGCAAATAGTCTTAATTTCATAGGGACCTTTAGGGCTTTTTGATCGCAAGGCGGTTTGCCAACCAAATTCTACGCCACCAGCAGGGCATAAAATATAGAACCACTCACCACGTTTCATAAACTTGGTGCCTTCTATAACACTTTGATATTTATCAGTTGGAAAATTTTTGGAATCCTTGGCATCAAATACAGTAACGGGTTCTCCAATAAGAGCTGTACCTTCCCAGTTCATTTCCCAGACATCAATACGTTCGTTAATACCGCGGCGAGAGGCTGCATGTGCGTGCGCAAGATATGCTTTGCCTGTTTTTTTATCCCAGATAGGGGAAGGGTCGATCCAACCAGAGGCCTCTTTAATCAATACAGGTTTGCTCCATGTTCCAGCAGGGTTTTTTGTTTTTATTTGATAAACCCCAGCATCGGGATCTCCCCAGAAAATCCAGAAGTAACCATTATGGTAGCGAATAGCAGGAGCATATACACCTTTACCAAGGCGAGGCACGTTGTAATCGAGTTGGTCTTTATTTCTGTTTTTGTAGCTAAAAAGTGCATCGGGTAAGTGTTGGATACCGTGCCCAATAAGTTTCCAGTTTACCAGGTCTTTAGAATGCAGGATTGGCAATCCAGGAACCATATTAAAACTTGAGGCGGTCATATAATAATCGTTCTCAACCCTTATAACATCAGGATCGGAAAAATCAGCACTGATAATGGGGTTTTTGTATACCTGTTCAATAATGGTGGGGTGCTTTGTTTTTGATGCTTTTCCACATGCAGATAAAAGAATCATTAATAATATGATAAGATGAGGCTTCATTAATTGTTTGTAATTCATGCGATGTGCTTGCTTTTTTGTATCTATTGTGTTTTCGCTAAAATAATGAAACTATTAAGGGCATACGTGTATTTATGTTTTAATAAGGTGTCCATATTATTCATATAGTTTGGTTAATTTAGCAAACAATCTTATTGTTAAAAATCGTTTCAATGCAGCAGTTCAAGAGCACCTCAAAAACCAAAAATAAAGTGACTATGGCACAGGCCTTTAAAACCATTATATGGCCGCGACGTAATTTGGTGTTTATTGGTTTGATTTTGATAGTTATAAGGAGCTTGGCAGGTTTGGTTTTGCCATGGCAAAGCAAAGTGTTATTGGATGAGGTGGTACCAAATAAAGATATAAATTTATTATACAAATTAGTAGCCATTGTTTTGGGGGCTATTTTATTACAATCGCTGACATCGTTTTTGCTTACTCGCATTTTAAGCGTTCAAGCACAATATCTGATTAGTGAACTGCGAGCACAGGTGCAGAAAAAAGTGCTTTCGTTACCTATTAGTTTTTTCGATAATACCAAATCTGGAGCTTTGGTATCTCGTATAATGAGTGATGTAGAGGGGGTTCGAAATCTTATTGGTACAGGTTTGGTACAGTTGGTTGGAGGCACCTTTACAGCCATTATTTCCCTAATTATTTTAATAAAACTGAACGCATGGATGACACTTTTTGTATTCGTGCCACTATCCGTATTCGGTTATATTGCACTTAGAGCTTTTAAATACATACGCCCCATTTTTAGAAAACGGGGTAAAATAAATGCCGAAGTTAAAGGGCGCTTAACCGAAACCTTAGCTGGGGTAAGGGTCATTAAAGCCTTTAATGCCGAAACACAGGAAAACAAAATTTTTGAGAAAGGTGTTGATAGATTATTTCAAAATGTAAAAAAGAGCTTAACAGCTACAGCTTTAATGACAAGTTCTTCAACCTTTTTAATTGGTGTAGCTACTACTGGCATCATGGCCATTGGAGGCTATTATATGATACAAAATGATATGACTACGGGAGAATTTTTATTCTTCACACTTATTTTAGGGTTTATGATTGCGCCTATAGTGCAAATGAGTAATATTGGGAGTCAGTTAACGGAGGCATTAGCAGGTTTAGATAGAACTGAAGAGCTCATGAACATGACTGCAGAAGCAGATAATAAAGAAAGAGCCATTCGGTTAGAAACTATTCATGGAGAGATTGTCTTTGAGGATGTATCCTTTTCCTATGAAGCAGGTAAAGAGGTATTACACCATATTAATTTTACCGTACCTGCTGGCTCAACAACAGCTCTGGTTGGGAGTTCGGGATCGGGTAAATCAACCATAGCTGGCTTATCCGCTACATTTTTAAATCCGAAATCTGGTAAGGTAACGATTGATGGTCAAGATTTATCTAAAGTAAAATTGAATACGTATCGTCAATATTTAGGAGTGGTTTTGCAGGATGAATTTTTATTTGAAGGTACTATTAGAGAGAATATTATGTTTCCAAGACCTGATGCGACTGAATCTGAATTGCAAAATGCTGTTAAAGCAGCTTACGTCAATGAATTTACAGATCGTTTTGAAGATGGTTTAGAAACATTAATAGGAGAAAGAGGCGTTAAGTTGTCTGGAGGTCAGCGTCAACGATTGGCCATTGCGCGTGCTATTTTAGCAGATCCGAAAATTATTATTCTGGATGAAGCGACTTCAAGTTTAGACACCGAGAGTGAGGCTTTAATACAAAAAAGTTTGACTGAATTGGTAAAAAACAGGACAACCATTGTTATAGCGCACCGATTAAGTACGATTAGAAAAGCAGATCAAATTTTGGTTGTTGAGGCCGGGCATATTGTAGAACGAGGGAGCCATGATGAATTGATCACTTTAAATGGTAGGTATTATGATTTATACACTTATCAGGCTAAGATTTAAGAAGCGTAGTATAAGTTGTTAGAACATTAATTAGCTTTTTATCTAACAAAATTATTTATATAGAAAAACAGTAGAAACTTATGGCTGTTTCTACTGTTTTCTTTTATAAAATAGTATAAAAAATATGTTCCTTATTCTTTTATAAATTTAAAGGTGTTGCCGTTCTCAAGATTTAAAAAATATAATCCGTTAGATAAATTTTTAATATCGATTTTTTTATAACTAGCAACTATCCCACTATTTATTTTAGTTCCTAACGTGTTATAAATTGCATAATTTTCTGTTTTGGTCAATCCAGAAATCTGGATAAAACCAGGAGAAGGACTCGGGTATAACTTTATACGCGATAATTTTTTACTATCATTATTTGAAAGCGTGCTTAAATTGACTTTAGAGACTCTGTTTTCATCAAATTCAGTGATATACAAATCGGTTCCATTAACAGCCATTTGAACAGGGGTTTTTACTCTAGTTACAAGTGTTGCCAATGGTACGGCTAAGCTAATATCTATTTTGGAAACTTTATCTCCAAGATATTCGGCAATATATAGGTCATTTCCATCAAGTAGCAATCCATATGGGTGATTCATTCCAAATATTACATTTGTTGCCGTAGTAATTGGCAAGGTTGCGGTAATGTCTATTTTAGAAATTCTATTACCGCCGTATTCACTAATATACAAGTCATTGCCATGGAGAGCCATTCCAGTAGGGCGATTCAATCCAGTTATCACATCTGTAGCAGTAGGCGTAACTGCGGTAATGTCTATTTTAGAGATTTTATTTCCAATATATTCGGCAATGTATAAGTCATCTCCGTTCAGTATCATTGTACTGGGGGCGTTCAGCCCAGTTATCACGTCTGTAGCGGTAGGCGTCGCTGTAGTAATATCTATTTTAGAAATTTTATTTCCAATAGCTTCGACAATATACATTTCATTCCCATGGAGCACCATGCTAGTAGGACGATTCAATCCTGTTATCACGTCTGTAATAGTGGGGGTAACCGCAGTAAGGTCTATTTTAGAAATTTTGTTTCCCTCTGCTTCAGCAATATATAAGTCATTTCCATTAAGTAGCAGGCCATTTGGACCGTCTAAACCTGTTGTTTGCGCAATAAGTTTGAAACCGCTTAAAAATAAAGATATAGAAAACAATATGATTCCTATGTTTTGGGGTTTGATAATTTTTTTCATGGTTTATTTAATTTTAAAGCTAACTTATGTCATCATTATATTATTTCTAAATTAATATGGTGAGTCTGTTTATTTATGTGGTAAATGTGTTAAAATAAAAGGTGAACCTCAACACCTTTTTTTACTATGAGCCGTATTAGGTAATTAGTTGATTTCCTTAACGCTCTGTGACTGGATAACAGTTAAAATGAATATTGCAAAAAAATACAGTGAGTGCTTCCAATTGGGTTTGGAATAGAATTGTTGTAGTATTAGATACTTTTCAATTTACATTACAGAAGGATGATTGGCGATCTGGGGATACTTAATTAAACGTGTAATAACCTCTTTTTCCTTTTTAGAAAAATAAAAGTTAAAAGTGACAAAACACCAAAAATTGAAAACCCTATAAATAAGGGCAGTACAGAATTGGTAACAAAACCACCTATGTAATTGGCTATAGGTACAGCCATAACTGTAGATACAAAACCATTAATCGCCGCCCCGATACCAGCAATATGCCCCAAGGGTTGCATGGCCAAAGCTCTTAAGTTTCCAAAAATGAAACCAACAGCAAAGAATTGTATAGCAAAAAAGCCGAGTAAAATACCTATACTTGGATTGTTCCCAGACCAAAATAAAAAGACATATAAAATAGAAATAACAGCGTATGCTATAGTCGCCAAATATGAAATACGCCACATACCATATTTGACAACCAAAACACTATTTAAATAGGTTGCAAACCCAATAGATATGGCCAAACTTGCAAAAATATATGGGAACATATCTGCCATATTATACTGCTCTTGAAAAATTTGTTGAGAGGTGCTTAGGTACACCATAAACGAACCTGTTATAAAGCCGGAAATAAGTGTAAAAGCCACAGCATCCTTATATTTAATAAATTCTCTTGCACCATCAATAAATTGATGTGACGTGAATTTTATACGTTTTTCTTTGTCTAGAGTTTCTGGTTGTCGTTTCCAAAACCAAAGCATGATTAAAAGACCATATATTAAATTCACATAGAAAATAGATTCCCAATTATAAAAATTAAGCAAAAACAATCCTAATGTCGGAGCTATTATAGGAACTAAAATAAAAACCATAACTACGATAGATAGAATTTTAGCCATGTAATCTCCACTATACGAATCTCTTACAATAGCAATGCTTAAGGTTCTTGGGGAAGATAATCCAATGCCTTGAAGCACACGGGCAATAATCATCATTTCAAAACTTTTGGTCGTTACACAAATAATACTGGCAATTATAAATACTATAAAGCCTATATATACAATGGGTTTTCTCCCAAAGCTATCAGATAAGGGACCAAAGATAAGCTGACCAAACCCCAGCCCCAAAAAAATCATGGTAATGAGTAGTTGGTTGTCACTCGTATTGGTAACATTTAATGAATTCCCAATTTCAGGAAGCGCAGGCAATAATGCATCTATAGATAAAGCAACAATAGACATAAGAGATGCCATTAATGCTACAAATTCAAATTGGAACTTATTATTTGTTTTTTGCATGAAGCAAAAGTACTTTATATAAAGTTAGCAAGCTTAAACTTAAGGTTACAATATTCATAAATTTTATCATTTTTTATAATTTATAAAGTAGATGTGTTTGCTATATTTACACAAAAAATAAACTATGAAATATATTGCATTTGCTTTGGTACTATCTCTTTTTGTTTCATGTAGTAGCGATGATGAAAAGGATTATGTTGCTTTAAATGATCAAGAAATTACAGATTATATTGCCCAAAACAATTTAGTTGCACAAAAAAGCCCTACAGGTCTTTATTATATAATTGATAACGAAGGAACAGGGGCGCAACCCAATTTAACATCAACAGTTACTGTAGCTTATAAAGGTTATTTTACTAATGGGTCGGTTTTTGAAGAAAGTAGTGTAGAAGGCGTATCGTTTGGTTTGCAGCAAGTTATTGATGGATGGAAAGAGGGCATTGCTTATTTTAAAGAAGGAGGTAGTGGTACGCTTTTAGTACCATCCCATTTAGCTTACGGAAACTCAGGAAAAGGTAGTATTCCTGGAGGAGCCGTTCTTATTTTTGATATTAACCTTATTTCTGTAAATTAGTGAGGAAAGAACCTCAGGGTTAAAATATTGATAAAATATGCTTACTACGACCTTAATTAAAATTTTTATTCGAGATCTTAATAAACTTAAAACCGAAATAAAGGCATATAAAACCGAAGAAAATTTGTGGCTTCTAAACAAAGACATTACGAATTCGGCAGGTAATTTATGCCTGCATATTGTTGGAAACCTTAATCATTTTATTGGTGCTACATTGGGTAATACAGGATATGTAAGACAAAGAGACCTTGAATTTTCGCATAAGGATATACTAAGAACAACATTGTTAAAACAAGTAGATGATACGATTCAAATGGTAGAAGATGTCTTGACAAAACTACTAGATGAAAATTTGGAAAAAGAGTATCCAATCGTAGTTTTTAAGGGGCCTATGAGCACAGAATATTTCCTGGTGCATTTAGCGACTCATTTATCTTATCATTTAGGGCAAATAAATTATCACAGACGTTTACTAGACTCATAAGATGATTAAGGAAAAAGGACAATTATTATTAGATTATATTAACAGGTATGTTTCTTTAACAGAAGAAGAGGAAAATACGCTTCTTTCTAAAGTCGTTTACAGGAGCTATTTAAAAGGACAGTTTATCGTTCAGCAAGGAGATATTTGTAAATACGAATGCTTTGTGCTTTCTGGTTGCACAAAAACATTTTATATAGATGATGAAGGGCAGGAGCATATTGTCATGTTTTCTATAGAAGATTGGTGGACTGCAGATATGGGGAGTTTTATAACACAAACACCAGCTGATTATAACGTTCAATGTTTAGAAAAAACAGAGCTAATCATGTTTCCTTATGATATTATTGAAGATTTATACGCTGCCATTCCAAAATTAGAGCGTTTTTTTAGACAAATTATACAAAAAGCATTTGTTGCTTCACAAAAACGTATTGTTAGGAGTTTTAGCCTTTCTGCAAAAGAACGCTATGTTTATTTTAGAAATCAGTACCCGAAAATAGAGCAACGTATTCCTCAATACATGATTGCTTCGTATTTAGGCATTACTAAAGAGTTTCTAAGTAAAATTAAGAGTGAACTTATAGCAGAACAATAAAAGTTAAACTAGATTAATATGATTTTATAATCTACATTATTTTTTGCTCGAATGGTGTTTCAGACATTTGTATCATAATAATAAAACAGTAAGTTATGAATACATTAATTGAAAACATTAGCACTATAAATGATATGATTCTTCAGGGAAAAGCTCTAGAAGCTTTTGAAGCGTTTTATCATGATGATGTTGTTATGCAGGAAAATGATAACCCTGAGGTTGTTGGAAAAGCAGCAAATCGTAAAAGAGAAGAAGCGTTTTTTGCATCTATTACCGAGTTTAGAGGCGCCAAACCAATAAAAGTTACCGTGGGAGAAAATACAACCATGGTTGAATGGCATTTTGACTATACCCATAAAGATTGGGGCGTGAAAAACTATACACAAGTGGCAGTACAAGATTGGAAAGAAGGAAAAATAATTAAGGAAAAATTTTATTACGGATCATAAATTAGTATAAGAACAATTAAAAAAACAAAAATGAAAAACACAATTAAGAATTTAGTACTATTAACCGTTGTAACGGTATTTACATTATCTTTTACTACTATAGATAAGGATAAAAAGGAAATAAAAACTGATAAAAGTAAAGTTGTTTGGAAAGGTTATAAGGTAACAGGCTCTCATGAAGGAACGATTGCTATAAAATCAGGGTTTTTAAATTTTGAAGCAGATAAATTAACAGGAGGCGAGTTTGTTATAGATATGACAACCATCAATACGACCGATTTACAAGGAGAATATAAAGGAAAATTAGATGGCCATTTAAAGTCGGGTGATTTTTTCGATGTTGCTAAATATTCAACAGCAAAGTTAGTATTTGTTAAAGTTAAAGCTTCTGGTAAAAATGCTTACACAGTAACAGGAGATTTAACTATAAAAGGCAAAACAAACGCTATTACATTTACTATATCTGTTTATGGGAATAAAGCAACTGCAGCGTTAAAAATTGACCGAACAAAGTATGGTATTGAGTATAAATCAGCTAATTTTTTCGATAATTTAAAAGATAAAGCTATTTATGACGAATTTGATTTGGTATCAGATTTAGAGTTTTAACATAGTATAGATTGATTAATAGTGAGAAAAGGCATTCAGCAATGAGTGCCTTTTTTGTTTTTATAGCTGCTTGCTTTCTTTTAATAGTATCTTTGCAATTGTTAAAGAAAAATAGTGATGCCATTTAAAAAACTCATTCCAACTCTAAAAGATACTATCGAACATAAAGGTTTTCATGAGCCATTGGCATTTCAAAAGCAAATTTTATCTAAAATTAAATCAGGAGCAAGCTTATTTGCTATAGCTCCTAAAAATTCAGGCAAAACAACAAGTATCGTTATAAGTGTTATTCAGAGGTTAAAATCTGCATTCGAAGATGCGCCACGTGTTTTAATTTTTGTAAAAGATAAGCAAGCAGCGCTAGAGCTGGAACAAGCATTCAATGTATTTAAAAAAGGTACGGATTTAAGGGTTTATGCTGCCTACGAAGAACATGATATTGATATACAACGTGAAGAAATATATTTAGGTACAGATATTGTTATTGCCACGCCTAAGCGTTTAAATAGAATCTTCTTTTTAAACGGCATTAACTTGAACAAGTTACAAATGTGTATTGTAGAAGATGCCGAGTTTTTAATCAAAGGGAGTCACTTTGCAGAGGTAACAAGAACACCAGAAAGCATAGGTAAATGCCAGTACTTAATTTTTTCAACAGCTTTTGATAAACGTTTTGAGCGTTGGCAGGAATCGTTTATGTACAATGCTCAGATTGTAAAAGCTAAGTCATAATAAAAACTCTGTTTAAAATGGATATAACGTTTGAAAATTTTAAAATAACACCTTTAGATACGAATGAAGGTGAAAAATTCTTTAAGTTAATCGACAATAATAGAGAGCGATTAGAAGACTTTTTTTCTGGTACGATATCTAAAACCAAAACACTTCATGATACTTATGCTTATTGTTATGATATTAGGCAACTTGTACTGGATAGGCGCTATTTTCCTTTTATAATAAAAAACTTAAAAACAGATATGCTTATTGGCTTGATCGATATTAAAAATATTGATTGGCATATTCCAAAAGCTGAAATAGGCTATTTTATTGATGCCGATTATGAAGGGCAAGGTGTCATATCTAAATCTTTGGGATTTGTTATAGAGTATCTTTCAAAAACCTATCATTTTAAGAAATTGTTATGCCGATCTAATAGTCGTAATATTGGAAGTATAGCCGTTGCCAAGAAAAATGGATTCACTTTAGAAGGTACAATAAAAAAGGATTACAAAACGACTAAAGGAGAGGTTGTGGATTTGGATTATTACGGACGTGTGTTTTAGGTTTAATATGTTGGTTTTTAAGTGTTAATGATGGTTTTTTTTGGTTTGTGCTATACGGTAAAATTTTATGAGTTTCTTTTAATCGTAAAAAATAAATGTATATTTTTACGAGGGGATTATATAGAATGAAATTTTGATAGACCGAAAACTTAGTTTAAAACACAAGACATTTTGTGTTAATATCGTATTATTGTTTTTTAGTGCATTTTGTTATAGTCAGAACTCAAGCGACTATGAACGGTTTGTCGATTCTGCCAGTGTTTATATTGATTATGAATCAAAAAAAGCGATGGCTTTTTTAGATTCTATTCCAGAGCCGATTGATGATTATATTAAGAAAGGTCTTCCCAATTATTATAACTTTAAATCCTTATTCTATGACGAGAAAAATGATAATCTAAAATCATATCAAAACAGCACTTTAGCATTAAAGCATGCCGTGGAATTGGAGGATTATGAAATTGCAGGTCATGCTAGTTTAGCACTGTTTTCTAATGTTTATGCTGTTAAAAAAGATACCGCAACACATAGATATTTAGAAAAGGCTAGAACTTATTATAAATTATCAAATTATACCCATGGCGATTTAGAAGTTGATTTAGCATATGCTTATGCTAAGTTTATTGATAAAGATTATAAAACATGTAATGCTTTTTTATTAGATAATATGCATAAATACAAGGCAGCTAAAGATGATGCTTATTTTTACATGTTTGCTTTAAGCATACTTACTTTTAATTATTTGGACCTAGATGATTTAGAAACGGCTTATACGCGTTTTAACGATTTTAAAAAATTAAAGAACGATTCTACAATTGTTTCATATAATTATATGGCTTTTGAGTCTTCAATAAATGTGTCTTTTGCCGAAGCTTATTATAAGAAAAAGCAGTTAGATTCTACATTTCATTATCTAAAAGAATCCTCTGGGAATAGACATTATATGACTAAGGATGTTGAGGAGGATTATTTAAAATTGTATGTAGGTGCCTATAGTACTTCAAATAACGATGAGATGGCTAAGGCCTATACAGACTCTTTAATGATTTTTGAAGAGAAAAAGTACGAAGATATTATGAGTACTAGTTTTCAAATAAACAACGATTTGGTAGAAACGGAAATGAAACTGGAAGATGTAAATAGCAAACAATATGTTAATGGCGTATTGGTTTTTGTTTTACTTATTCTTTTAACAGCTTCGAGTTTTGTATATATGTTTTTTTATAGAAAACAAAAGTTTAAAACTGCTAATTTAAGTAACGAGACAAGTAATCTATCCTATATTAAGGCTAATAATAAAAAATTAGTGGTTAAGGTCCAGGGGCTAGAAGATTACATACATAACCTAAAAAGTGAAATCAAAAAGATATCGACTATAGGAGAGGTATCTACACAAAGAAAAAAAATTAAAGAATTATATAAAACTATACACCTTAACTCTTCAACAATTTTAGACAAAAGCGAAAATCATTTGGATTTGGTCAATGACCTTAATGTCGATTTTTTCCAGAGGATAAATAAAATGTATCCGCAATTAAATAATTCTGAAATTATTATTTGTTATTACTTATACGTTGGCTTTAAAAATAAAGAAATTGCGGTTTTTTTAAATACATCTGTAAGAGCCATTGAAAGCAAGCGTTATCGCATTACTAAAAAAATTAACCTTAACAAGGAAATGGGAACTTTACTGGAACACCTTACAACGACTTTCAGTAATTTGGAAAAACTACCAAATTAAGTTTATGCGCTCTTAAAATAATTCTAAGTAGAAAAAATATTAAAATTTATAGGCCAACCCATTTTGAGTAGTGAATGAGTAGTCGTTTATTCGTTATTATTAGGGCTGTTTGCGATATTTGTGTTGCTATTAATTTATCTTAAATCTACCACAATTAACCTACTTGTTGTTTGTGTTTTTAGGTTAGGCTAAATTTATTTTTAGTTAAAAAACATAAAATGTTGTGGTTTTAGTTTCAGATAAACTAATTTATATCTGTATGATATATTTAAAAGTTTATTTGGTTGGATAGGGAAAAAAAGGAGTCTGTAAAACAGACTCCTTTTTTAATTACAAAGGAATATTCCCATGTTTTCTTTTGGGCGTATCTACATGTTTATCCTCTAACATGGAAAAAGCCTTAATAAGTTTTCTTCGTGTGTTTTTAGGTAAAATAACTTCATCAATAAAACCACGTCTTGCGGCTCTGTAAGGGTTCGCAAATTTATCTGCGTATTCTGCTTCTTTTTCTGCTAATTTTTCAGCGGGATTGTCGGCATTGGCAATTTCCCGTTTAAAAATAATTTCACTGGCGCCTTTAGCGCCCATAACTGCAATTTCTGCTCCTGGCCATGCGTAATTCAAATCGGCACCTATATGTTTGGAATTCATTACATCGTAAGCACCTCCATAAGCTTTTCTGGTAATAACGGTTACCCTAGGTACGGTCGCTTCGCTTAAGGCATACAACAATTTAGCACCATGAACAATAATGCCATTCCACTCTTGGTCGGTTCCAGGTAAAAACCCAGGGACATCTACAAGTACTAATAATGGAATATTAAAACAATCACAAAATCGCGTAAAACGCGCTGCTTTTTTAGAGCTTTTTACTCCAAGTACACCTGCCAAAAACATAGGTTGATTAGCAATAATCCCTATACTCCTACCACCAAGCCTTGCAAACCCCACAATAATATTTTCGGCATAATCTTTATGGATTTCATAAAAAGAGTCTTCATCTATAATCCCAGAAATAACATCATGCATATCATAAGGCTTATTGGGATTGTCGGGCACTATATTTGATAAAACATCCCTAAGCTCATCTTTCAACTCAAAATCCAATTTCTGAGGTGTTTCTGTATTGTTTTGGGGTAAATAACTCAAGAGTCGTTTTATGTCTTCTAAACAAGCAATATCGTTTGCAGAAGTTTTATGAGCGACTCCAGATTTTGAAGCGTGAGTATAGGCACCACCTAATTCCTCACTGGTTACTTCTTCGTTAGTCACTGTTTTAACAACATTTGGACCAGTTACAAACATGTAGCTCGTGTTTTCTACCATAATGGTAAAATCGGTCATAGCAGGGGAGTAAACAGCGCCACCAGCACAAGGCCCCATGATGGCAGATATTTGAGGGATTACACCAGAAGATTGTACATTTCTATAAAATATATCTGCATAGCCTCCCAGAGATCGTACCCCTTCTTGAATACGAGCGCCACCAGAATCGTTTAGCCCAATAATTGGTGCCCCTACTTTAACAGCCAAGTCCATAATTTTACATATTTTTTCGGCATGGGTTTCAGATAAAGCGCCTCCAAAAACTGTAAAATCTTGCGCGTAAACATAAACGAGCCTGCCATTTACAGTACCATATCCAGTAATAACACCATCGCCAAAATATACCTCATTTTCCATTCCAAAGTCTGTAGTTCTATGCGTAACCAGAACACCAATTTCCTCAAAAGACCCTTCATCCATAAAGTAGTTGATACGTTCTCTTGCTGTGAGCTTCTTTTTTGCATGTTGTTTATCAATACGTTTTTGTCCGCCTCCTAAGTGGGCCAAAGCAACACGTTCGTTTAATTTTTTTATTTTTGAATCCATAGGTTAGTAACTCAAGTTTAGTCATTCAGTGCTATTGCAGTGAATTTGTTAACAGTTAGTTTGGTATTCTTAATAGTTTTTGGTCTTCTATGTATTGTTTTACAGCAATTAAAGCAGCAATTTTAGCCTCTCTTTCTGTTTGTTCTTTTAATGCTTCAGGTGAATAATAATTTTTAACAAAATGTGTGTCAAAATTTCCAGAACGGAAAGCTTCATGCTCACAGACATATTTCCCGAAAGGGAGGGTGGTTTGAACACCTTTAACATGGTAGTTATCAATAGCTTTTATCATAAGTTGAATCGCTTCATCTCTTGTTTTTCCATAGGTAATTAATTTGGCAAGCATGGGGTCGTAATAAATAGGGATATCCATATGGGCTTCAAAGCCATTGTCAACACGAATACCTTCACCAGTTGGCATTTCATAAACATCTAAATGCCCGACACTTGGTAAAAAATCATTGAGAGGATCCTCAGCATAAACACGTAATTCCAGCGCATGCCCATTAATTTTTAAATCCGCTTGTCTAAGAGGCAAGGCTTCACCACGAGCCACCAGTATTTGAAGTTCTACTAAATCGACACCAGAGATTAATTCTGAAACAGGGTGTTCTACTTGCAATCTTGTATTCATTTCCAAGAAATAAAAGTTATGCTCTGCATCTAATAAAAACTCGACAGTTCCAGCTCCCAAATAGTCGCAGGATTTAGCGACTTTAATAGCAGCTTCTCCCATTTTTTCTCTTAATTCTGGAGTTAGGACAGACGATGGTGCTTCTTCAACTACTTTTTGATGGCGCCGTTGGATGCTACACTCACGTTCAAAAAAGTGTAAGATGTTGCCATGACTATCTGCCATGACTTGAATTTCTATATGACGTGGTGAAGTCACATACTTTTCAATAAAAACAGAACCGTCTCCAAAGGCTGAGGTTGCTTCGCTAATAGCCCGATTCATTTGAGATTCTAAATCACTTTCTTTTTCTACAATTCGCATGCCTTTTCCGCCGCCACCTGCTGATGCTTTAATAAGTATGGGAAACCCTATTTTTTTTGCAATAACTTTGGCTTTTGCAATATCTGTAATCGCTTCATCAATACCAGGAACCATTGGGATGTTATATGCTTTAACAGCCTCTTTTGCTGCTAATTTGCTTCCCATAATTTTGATAGCTTTAGACTTGGGGCCAATAAAAATGATATTGTTTTGTTCGCATAACTCTGCAAAATGGGCATTTTCACTTAAAAATCCATATCCAGGATGTATCCCATCTACATGAAGTTGCTTCGCGATTTCGATAATTTTATCACCTCTTAAGTAAGATTGGTTAGATGGCGGTTCGCCAATACATACAGCCTCGTCTGCAAACTTTACATGTGGTGCATTTCTATCGGCTGTAGAGTATATGGCAACTGTTTTTATACCCATTTTTTGAGCAGTCATCATAACCCTTATCGCAATTTCGCCTCTGTTTGCTACTAATATTTTGTTCATAATAAATGAAATAAGATATGGGAACACTTAATGTTTAATGTCATCATGTGTATATAATTTTATATGTCCTACAATACAATGTTGAATGTCCTTTATAAATTAAATAAGTATTAAGCGTCGAACTCGATTAGAGGCTGGTTTTTCTCTACAGTATCTCCGTTGCTTACTGAAATAGATTTAATAACACCACTGGTTGGAGCCGTAATGATGTTTTCCATTTTCATGGCTTCAAGAATTAAAAGCGGTTCATCTTCCTGTACTTCTTGATTAACTTTTACGTTTATTTCTAGAATAAGTCCAGGCATAGGGGCTTTTACAGAATCGATATGCTTAGCAGACCCAATGGCAAACCCCATTTCTTTTATTAAATCGTCTAGTTGATTAGAGATATTTACAGTGTATATATTGTTATTGATATTTACTTCATATGATTTTTTATAAAAATCTGCTATGGTAATTTCAGCATCATACGATTTATTTTGCTCAAGAATATGGAATCTTGATTCTGAAATTTGTAAAGTGTCCAGATTTGAAATATCACCATCTTTAATTTCAAAATCGAAAGTATTATTTACAGAGGTTTTAAAGGTTTTACTCATCTGTGTTTTGAATTAATTTGTAGTAAATATATGAATTTTATACACCAAATCTTTCATGATTAAGTACAGGATAGGTGATGAGGTCGTTAAAATTATCAAAAAAACAGAACCTAATTTATGAGATAAATCATATTTGAAAATAATTTGTTAAACATTAAAATTAGAATTTTCCTGATGGTGTTTAATGGCTTTTCTAGAGAGTAGAATTCCGATAAATAAGGATATAAATGCGCCTACCCATATACCAGGTATAAAATCGATGAACAGAAAAAAGTCGTAAGCACCATGAAATATAACTGCGGTCAATAAACCAATAAGGTTCAAACCAATTTTATTCTTTGAAAATTTGGCTTTTCCCATAAAGAACCCCATTAAAATCCCAAATGTTGCATGCGCAGGAACTGCAGTAAAAGCTCTTAATAAGGCCGTTTGATACCCTCCTTCGAGTACATAGAAAATGTTTTCGGTGGCAGCAAAGCCCATGGATACCATAACGGCGTATACAATCCCATCGAATGGCTCGTTAAATGCTTCATTTCTTTGCGCATAATAACGAATAATAATATATTTACTAAACTCTTCAATTAACCCCACTACAAAGAAGGCTTTAATGAATTGATCGAATATACTGGTGCTACTAAGAATAGGTAATACGCTATCGGACACATAATATAAAACAGTTGTAATGACAATACTAACAATGGCGCCTAAAAGGAAATTATAAAAAAGAAGGCGTTTGGGCTCTTTTTCATATTTATCTTTATAATAGATATATAGAATAATTATGAATACAGGAGCTATTGCAAAAAGGAGTAAATTCATTTTGAAAAATATCTAAAATAAGTGTCTAAATAATGGTCTCTATGATGTTTTGTAATACGAATTCGTAATATGATTTGTTAGAAGGTACAAAGTGATTATTGTTGTTGCCAATATTTTCAATAAGCTTTTTGAAATTAGAAAAAGAGACTAATTTAAGTGCTTCGACTTCTTCCTCTTGAGGTGTTAATTTTGAAATATCAACTTTTAGCTCACAAATAAATGTGTTATGGAATTCATTGTCAACAATACCATTTTCATATGTTTGAAAGCACTCAAAAACACCTATTTTTTTTAAATCGTTTTCAGAAATTGATACTCCTATTTCTTCTTTGGTTTCTCTTATGGCTGCTTGTTCTATAGTTTCTCCTGCATCAATATGGCCTGCAACCGATACATCCCACATTAGCGGACAAATTGTTTTTTTTGCCGAACGTTGCGATAATAAAATCGTTCCATTTTTAGTATAAAACCAAATATGTGCAGTATTATGGTAATAACCTTTTTGATGGATAATAGATTTTAATTTGGATTCTCCCGTTGGATTTCCATTGGCATCTACGATATCAATATATTCGTCCATAATCGCTAATAATTAAAAAAGCCTCAATATTGAGGCTTTAGTGTTATTGAAATTTAAAGTTAGTCAAAATAACTAAACGTTTCACCATCTTTTATATTAAGCAATGTTTCGTAAATTAACTTAATAACATTTTCTACATCATCTTTATGCACCATTTCGACCGTGGTGTGCATGTAGCGAAGTGGCAACGAAATTAAAGCAGAAGCCACACCGCCATTACTATACGCAAAAGCATCAGTATCTGTTCCTGTAGCACGTGATAGAGCAGAGCGTTGAAAAGGAATTTTCTTATCCTCTGCAGTTTCTGTAATTAAATCACGCAATTTTTGCTGTACTGCAGGAGCATAAGCTACAACAGGTCCTTTACCAATTTCAAGATGCCCTTCTTTTTTCTTCTCTATCATAGGCGTTGTTGTATCATGAGTAACATCGGTAACAATAGCCACATCTGGTTTAATGGTATGCGTAATCATTTCTGCACCACGTAAACCAATTTCTTCTTGAACCGAATTTGTAATGTAAAGTCCGAAAGGAAGCTCCTTTTTATTTTCTTTTAACAATCTGGCCACTTCGGCAATCATAAAACCACCCACACGATTGTCTAAAGCACGGCAAACAAATTTATCGTCGTTTAAAATATGAAACTCGTCTGGGTAAGTGATGACACAGCCCACATGAATTCCCATTTTTTCGACCTCTTCTTTATCTTTGGCTCCAACATCAATTGTAATATTATCTGGTTTTGGGGGTTCTTCTTTTACTCGGCTACGAGTATGTATTGCTGGCCATCCAAAAACACCTTTTACGACACCCTTTTTTGTATGGACATTGACTATTTTACTTGGTGCAATTTGATGGTCACTTCCACCATTTCTAATCACATAAATTAATCCGTTGTCTGAGATGTAATTGACATACCATGAAATTTCATCGGCATGCCCTTCAATAACGACTTTGTATTTTGCTTTGGGATTGATAACACCAACTGCTGTGCCGTAAGTATCTGTAATAAAATCATCTACATACGGTTTTAGATAATCCATCCATAATTTTTGTCCAGTCCACTCATAACCAGTAGGTGCAGCGTTATTTAAATATTTTTCTAAAAAGGCCATAGACCCCTTATTTAGTATGCTTTTCTTCGCCATTTATTAAAAAATTTGCACTAAAATAATAATATAAATAGAAAAAAAATGTTTTAAACCATGTAAATTATTAAATTTGAAGTATTGAAGCTCCTGTACTTTTACTGATGAACTGTTTAAAATATATATTCTTGATATTTCCTGTTTTGCTTTTTGCGCAGGAGAGCGACGATATTATAGAAGATTCTACAGCTGTTGAGTACCTTATTATAAAGGGAGATTCTATTCCGCGACTCTCCATAGATTTAGAGCAGGTAAGACTTTTGCACAAACTTAGGTTTGATAATAAAAAAGAGCGTATTAGATATTTAATTCTCAGAAGAAAAACAATGAAAGTCTATCCGTATGCTAAAATGGCTGCAGAACGTTTGGATTCTATGAGAAAACGATTAACGACACTTAAAAGGAATCGCGAGAAAAAACGATATACCAGACGCATTCAAAAATATATAGAAGGCGAGTTTTCTGAAGAATTAAAGAAACTCACTCGTACAGAAGGACAAATACTCATTAAATTAATTCATAGGCAGACTGGAACTACGGCTTTTAATTTGATAAAGGAACTGCGTAGTGGCTGGCGTGCATTTTGGTATAATACTACGGCAAGCATGTTCGATATCTCATTAAAGCGTGAATTCGATCCTGTAAATGTAAAAGAGGACTATTTAATTGAAGATATTTTACTACGTAATTTTCAAAACGGACGCTTAGAGCGCCAAAAGTCTGCTATAGAATTTGACTTTTTTGATTTAACAGATAAGTGGTTGCCTAATAAGGGGCCATAAACTTATAATGCGTGATCAAACTCTTTTTGAAGAAAAACTAAATACTGCTACGCATGCCTTAGGCGTCTTATTTGGAATTGCAGCATTGATACTGCTTATTATTTTTGATAACGAAAAAACGAATTGGAGCCTCTTTAGTATTATCGTTTATGGTATTTCAATCATTGTATTGTTTACTTCTTCTACATTATATCATGCTGTAAAGGGAAAGCAGCGAAAACATTATTTCAGGATTGTAGATCATATTAGTATTTATCTGCTTATAGCAGGTACGTATACTCCTGTTTTGTTAATTGCGTTGCATACAAGTTTGGGTTGGACGCTTTTTTTGGCTGTATGGAGTATTGCAGGATTTGGTATTATTTTAAAATTGTTTTTTACAGGACGCTTTGAAGTTTTTTCTACCCTTCTTTATTTAGTAATGGGATGGCTTATTGTGTTCGATTTTTCTAATTTATCAAAAGCCATAGGAGATGATGGTATATGGCTCCTATTTGGAGGTGGCCTGTTTTATACTGTTGGAATTGTTTTTTATGTCATTGAAAGAATACCTTTCAATCATGTTATTTGGCACTTATTTGTTTTAGCTGGCGCCATTTTTCATTTTTTCATGATTTTCTTTTATGTCATTTAATTGAATAGGCTATAAAAAACTATTTCCTTTTTATGATTTTAAAGGTACGTGTTTTGTCTCCTTGTTTAATATTTATAATATAAATCCCTGTAGAGAGCGTATTACCATTTATAGGGAGCTCATAAAGCTCTGTCCCTTCAACAAAATCGATACTATTAGAAGTTATGGGTCTTCCCAACATATCATATAGTGTATAGTTTATAGGGCTGATTTCATCGACAGATACAATTCTTAGGTTAATATCGTTTACAAATGGGTTGGGGTAGATTAAGGCGTTAAATCCATTTTCCTCTGCTATAATATCAAAGGGGTCGGTAATATTGATTTTCATTTCACTTAATCCATAACAAACACCTCCAAAATTTGATGTTGGGGTGATTAGCACATACCTTGCTTTTGTAGCGTTAAAATCTGGTCCTTCACTACCTTCATAAGTAGATGAGCCTGATCCTTGTTCCATTTTAAAAGAACCTAAAGTTGTCCAGGTAATACCATCTAATGAATAATCTATAGTATAATCATTGATACCATAATTAAGGTTTTTTGGCTCGTTGGCGTTCCAAAATTTAGACTCTTTTAATTCATATTCGTAGCCAAAATCGTACATAATCCAATGGGTTTCGCCGTATGCCGAATTAGGATTTGGAGAGATTTCACAAGAAATCCAACTGTCAAACCAGCTTGTACTATGTCTGTCAGGATAACATTGTGCACTTATTACAGGAGAAACAAGTATAAAAATAAGCAGTATGTGTATGTGTAGTTTTTTCATCATGTCATGTTCATAAAACCGATTGGCGGTGTGCCAGAGTTTGTATCGTAAAAATTAGAGATATTAGGGAAAATAGTTGAGAGGTCTGAGGGAGGAACCCCAAACCACAATGCTAGTTCTGCCATATAGAGATCGGCTGGCGTAGTAGGTATCATCACACCGTTTCGAAGGTCTACATCACTATCTAAAGCTAAAACGGGATAGTCGCCATATATTTCTTTGCCTTGTACGGCACCGCCCATCATAAAAGCATTGCCTCCCCAGGCATGATCTGTACCATTCCCATTCGATGTCAGTGTTCTTGCAAAATCTGATACGCTAAATAGGGTCACACAATCGTTTGTGTTTAATTCATTCATGACGCCATTAAAATATTTTAAAGCGGCATTTACTTCAGCCAATTTCTCAGCTTGATTTATTATAAGTTCATCGTGATGATCCCAACCTCCAATCTGAACAAAAAATGTTTGTCTGGAAAAACCTAAAATATCTCGACTTGCTATGGTTTTCGCAACCATTCTTAATTGTTCTGCTAAATCATTTTCTTCTGGCATAATGGTGCTAAACTCTGAAATACCATCAATAGCAGCTTGAAATTCTAAACCAGCATCGTTAGAAGATTTTATGGTGTTTTTGTAGGCGTTTTTAAATATATCTTGATAATCTCGCTCTAACATAGAATTTAAAGCTTCTGTTCTAAGCTGATTAAAGGAGTTCTGACCATTATAACCATTAATGCCTATACTACCACTGTTTTTAATAGCATATGGTATGATTTGATTTCCTCTCTGAAATGTATTGCCTCCTTTTAAAGACACATTCATTGAAATATTTTGATTGGAGTTCATGGATTGAATTAAATCAGCCATTCGACCTCCCCATCCTATATTGGTTCTTTCGTGAGGTTTTCCTGTTTGCCATTGTTGGGACTGGTCTGAATGTGAAAACAAACCTAAAGGTGTTTTTACAAGCTCATTTTTTATATCAGCTTTTGTAGAAGGCTCTATAAGGGTTCCCACATTAGCAAGAAATGCCAGATTGCTATTTTCAAAAAATTGCTGCATATCTGGTATCGATGGATGCAGCCCAAAAGTCCTTCCGTCGGTCGTATTTGGATTAATCGGAAGAATCTGATTCTGAGGTATGGCCAGATTGGATCTCGTAGTTGCATATTCATTATACTCATTATTCCCTCTAGGGATGAGCATATTAAAAGAATCGTTGCCACCACCTAGCATCAAACAAACTAAAGCCTTATAATCACCTCCTAATGAGATGACCGATGAATTGTTCATAGCTGTAGCAGCCATGGCTTTTAGGTTTATTAATGATGAAAATATAGTGGTATAACCAAGAGCAGCACATGATTGCTCTAAAAATTTTCGTCTTGATATATTATTTTTATGCTTAGTCATTTGCGTTATTTTAGGATAGCATAATCTGGACTTATTAATAGTAAATAAAGCCCCATTTTTACACGGTTATGCATATAATCAGTGTTTGTATTTGTACCTTGAATGGGCTCAACTGCTTCAACAATGATTTGTTTTGTTTCGTCTGAAAGTTGTCCACGCGTAAATAGCTTATCTAGCATATTTACTAGTACCTCAGGCTCTTTTGCATAATATTTTAATTTTTCAAAATTCAAAGGGATGGGTTCTTGCTCTAAACCCCATGTATTTAAAATAGAGGAGTAGTTGGTATTCGTCCAATAATCTACTCGGTTTATATAAGCCAGACTTGTGGCTGATGTATGGATTCCAAATTCTGGAGCTTTTAAATTCGCAGCGGCAAAATCGGAATCAGGTACATGATCAGGTAAATAAAAATTGAATACAGTTGGAGACCCTAAAGGTGATTGTCCAGTAGCTTTATAAAAACGGTAACCGATATTCCAGTTTAGGCCACTTCTATTGTCTATATCTATTTGGCGGGCTACATTAAAATACCTAATCATAGGTTCAATTAATTTACCGCTAGTTGGATTTTCAACCCAACTACAGCTTCTAGCTTCTTCATCTAATAAAATAGCTTTAATGACAGCTTTCATATCGCCTCGTACGCCTCTGGTATTATTAAAAGCATTGCTAACCCTAGATATGTAAGCAGGAGAAGGGTTGGACTTAACCAATTGCTGAATTAAACGTAAGGCGATAAATGGTCCTGTATTTTTATGATTGAATAAGTGGTCTACGGCATCTTCAATATCTTTCATACCAGACTGGCCGCTAGGAACCACATAACCATTTAGTAATTGTTTTTCCCCCAGTTCATGCCACTCTTCATACATGGTCAATGGAATATCCTTTTTAGTTAAATTAATTCCCACTCCAAAATCTGGAGTAACTCCATACTCATTTGCTCGAACTTCTGCAGCTCCTAGCCCTGTAAATATTTTAGCAAATTCTTTTATGTCATCATTGTTATAGGTTGGGATTCTATCACCATTACCATCTAGTTCATAGCTACCATCCTGGTTGAGTTCGTACAGACCAATGGAGAATAACTGCATGATCTCTCTTGCAAAGTTTTCATCTGGATGGATATTTCTTTCTGGGTCACTTTTAGGGTTGTTTAAATGGCTTAAGTAAGCGCCCATCATAGGATGTAACGTTATTTCTAATAATAAATCCTTATAGTTTCCAAAAGCATTATCTTTCAAAACATCGTAATAGTCTCCCAAACCAATCCCGTAATTACCAAGATTAGAATCCCATGAGATAACTAATATTTCACTTAGTGCCAAGGCTATTCTTTGTCTTAATAAATCTTCATTTCCAATATTAGATTCCCACCATGCGTATAGAAAATGATTCCAGCTAGTACCGTTGAAATCATCAGGATTTCCTCCATTTGAAATAAAAATGAGCAATGCCCGATCGCTAATGTCTTGAACACGCTGTCCCATTTCTGGTGAATTTATTTCAAATTGGGTATCGATCCAGTTTTCAAATGGGCTTTCGGAAACTGTTTTTATATAATCTAAATTGGTTCCAAAAGTTGCTTGAGCCAGGAATCGAGATGTTTCCAATAAACGAGCGTCTAAACCTTGTCCGTTAATAGTATTCGCAGCACTAGCGGACTCTCTCCAATCTGTACGGCTTTGCTCGCTACTTGAAGTTACTGTGATGCCATTGCTATGTCCAGCTCCTATATAATCTGAATACTGTTGCGAAAAAAAGTAACTGGGAAAGCATATAATAAATAGGAGTAAATGTTTTTTCATAGGTTAGGTTTCGACTTTTAATTCTTTTTAGTTACGAGATTTTTCTAAGATTGGTCTTCAAAGGTATATAAAAAAACAGATGAAAAGCATTATTTTTCGATAAACGGTATTTTGAAGATAAGATTCTATTGGGATAATCTGGTTTTTATTGTTTAATTTGAGTAGGTAATTTAGAATTTTATATGACGGATATTATTGTTGCTAATACAATGCATTACTATTCTCAAATAGCAAGGTTGGCAGATGTTATTTGGAGAGAGCATTATATTCCTATAATTGGAAAGGCGCAGGTAGATTACATGCTTGATAAATATCAATCTGAAACGGCTATAGAAAAGCAGATAGCTGAGGGATATGAATATTTTATGATGACTTATAAAAACATACCAGTTGGTTATATTTCAATAAAAAAAGAATTTGAGTCGTTATTTTTAAGCAAAATTTATATTTTAAGTAGTTATAGAGGTAAAGGGGTTGGTAAAACAACTATGAGTTTCATTGAAAAAAAGGCAAGAAACTATCAATTAAAAAATATCAGGCTTACGGTTAATATACATAATACAAATTCCATTAAGGCCTATGAAACATTGGGATTTGTAAAGATAGGTTCTTTGGTTACCGATATTGGTCATGGTTTTGTGATGGATGACTACGAGATGGAGAAAACTATTTAGTTATTTATTTATCCTTCAATAATATCTTTATATGCTTCAAAAAAGGCTTCAAACAAAGTCATATTTTTATTAAAAAATTCCATGACATCTCGCCATGTATTTTTATTGTGAATCGATACTTTTTGTTTTAAAGGCACATAAATTCTAGAAATTTCTTTTTCGTTATCTAAAAAATATACTTCATTAAAAATAGCCTCAGGTAAGAAATCATCTAAAAGAATTGATTTTAGGGACTGAAGTTTTTCCCAGTATTTAATTCTATTTTCAAGATCATCCTCTAAGTCTAAAGCGACTAAAGCTGTTTTATTATCAAAATGAAACTTAAAACTAAAACCTTTTAATTTTGTATTGTACAGTATCCATTTTTTAGGAAATGATTTCCCAAAACTGGTCCAAAACTCTTGTCGTAGTTGTCGCGATTCTTCTTTACTAAACATTATATAAAATAAGCAATACTTACCCCTAGAATAATAGCAATAAATTTAGATAAATTGAATTTATGTCCATCGCCACTTTCAAATAAAATAGTTGTAGCAATATGAAAAAAGATACCAATAACAATCGCATTAATAATATGGACAAAACTAGCAACAGTTTCGGAAGTATGGGAAACTATGGTTCCCAAAGGGGTCATACAGGCAAAAACCGTGAGAAAGATGCCAATCTGTATTTTATTATAATTAGACTGAAATAAAAACATGCTAACCAAAATGGCAATGGGTATTTTATGGATGAGTACGCCATAAACCATATCGTTATGTTCATGTATGGCAAACCCCTCTAAAAAACTATGAATACATAAACTAACAAACAGTAACCATGGAAAAGTTGCTTCGTTTTTCTGCATATGTACATGGCCATGTTCGGCTCCTTTCGAGAATAGCTCCAAAATAATTTGCAGCATGATACCACACATGATATAAAGTCCTGTAAGCTTGGCATCTAAATGGTCATAGACCTCAGGTAATAATTCAAAAAGTGTTAGTGCCAGTAAAAAAGCACCGCTAAAGGAGAGTAGGAGTTTGGTATTCCAAGATTTTTTTGATTTGGTAAGACGAGCTATAATTACTCCCAGAATGACGGCGTAAAAAGGAAAAAGATAATCGTTCATGTACATTAAATACTCAAAGAATTGATTTTGTGAAAGTTATGGGTTATTTGAAAATCATGACTAAACGTTCTGATGTTTTCGCATTAAACTTACGCAATTTATAATCGCCAAAAACATCTAGCAAATGTACGTTAGCTTTTTTGAATAATTTTTTAAAATCATCTAGCGTAAATGCTTTTACACGTTCCTGAAATTTATAGGCCTCACCGTCTACAGAAAACAAAATATCTTTTATAATATACCCATCTTCTACATAGCGTTTTAAATTAAAATCGATATTGTCAACTGTTTTTAGTTCTTCGGGTACTAAATTATCAATAACAAATTCACTATTCATAAAATCAATCACTCCAAAACCATAATCGTTTAAATTCGCTTTTATGGCCTTGATGGTGTTTAGATTGTCTTCGTCTTTATCGAAATATCCAAAACTGGTAAACAAATTAAAAACCGCATCAAATTGTTTGTGGTAAGGTTTGCACATGTCATGCACTTCAAAACGTAAGGTGTCATTTTCAAACTGTTTGGCATGTTTAATACTATTTTCGCTTAAATCTACACCAGTAACATCGTATCCTAAGGTATTGAGATATACGGCATGCCGCCCTTTTCCACAAGCTAAATCTAAAATAGTTCCAAGCTCGGGAATATTTAAATAACTGGTAAGGGTATCCATAAATGCATGAGCTTCGGTATGCCCCCTGTCTTTATATAAAATATGGTAAAATGGTGTGTCGAACCATGAAGTAAACCATTTTGTTGTATCTGTTATCATATGCTTTTTCGATGGTTTTCTTGTGCTTTTTACAACACAAGGTCAGGCAGTTATAAAAGATGCCGTTTAAACCCTTAACCTAAATCTTATTAACATTAATTTAACACAAAATTACGCTATTTTTGCAAGCTAATAAAGTGTATATAGTAAGTAGTAGGAAAAAATGGAAGAAAATTTCAAAATGGTAGCCAAAACTTTGTTTGGGTTTGAAGAGTTGTTAGCTAACGAACTTACGCAGTTAGGAGCTCAGGATGTAAAAAAAGGCGTTCGGAATGTTAGTTTCTCTGGTGATAAAGGATTTATGTACAAAGCTAACTTGGGGCTGCGTACGGCCATTAAAATTTTAAAGCCCATCCATACTTTTACTGTAAATAGCGAAAGCGATTTGTACAATAAAATTTATGCTATGCAGTGGGAGGATTATTTAAAACCTACTGGTACTTTGGCAGTTGACGCCACCATACACTCCGATTTGTTTTCCCATTCCCTGTATATAGCGCAAAAAACAAAGGATGCTATTGTAGACAAGTTTCGTAATACCACAGGGCAACGCCCCAATGTGGATTTAAAATTTCCTGATTTAAAAATTAATGTACACGTAGACAGGCGTCAATGTACCATATCTTTAGATGCTTCGGGAGATTCTTTGCATAAACGCGGTTATAAAACAGCCACGAATATTGCGCCTATAAACGAAGTGTTGGCTGCAGGATTGATTATGCTATCGGGTTGGGACGGACAAAGCGACTTTATGGATCCTATGTGTGGAAGTGGTACGTTATTGATTGAGGCGGCCATGATTGCTTGTAATATTCCGCCTAATTTAATGCGTAAAGAATTTGCTTTTGAACGCTGGCAGGATTGGGATGTTGATCTATTTGAAAAAATAGAGGAATCGCTTCTTAAAAAAACACGGGACTTTCATTATAAAATCATTGGTTACGACAAAGCACCGAGTGCCGTTGCTAAGACTAGGGATAATGTGAAAAATGCCCAACTGGAAGATTTTATAGAGGTTAAGCATGAAGATTTCTTTAAAACTCAAAAGGCTGGAGAAGAGAAGTTACATATGGTATTTAACCCACCGTATGGTGAGCGTTTAAATATTGATATGCAGGCGTTTTATAAGGATATTGGCAATACCCTAAAACGAAATTATCCAGGTACCGATGCTTGGTTTATTACTTCTAATCTGGATGCTTTAAAGCATGTTGGGTTAAGACCTTCACGAAAAATACAGCTATTTAATGCCAAGCTGGAATCACGTTTGGTGAAGTATGTGATGTATGAGGGCAGTAAGAAGGGCAAGTATATGAAGTGAAATAATTATTCCTAAATATAAAACTAGTAGTATTTTGCACAAGAGTTCATTGTTAAACATCAAGCGCTTCCATAACATCCTTTGTAAATGTCATCACTTCTGTTTCTAAATGTTGGTAGAGTGTATGAGGGTTATTGAAATTAGGGCGTTCCATTAATATATGTTCAACAATTGAGAACCCTTCCAGATTGTACGGTATATGATATTTGTTCCAATCACTATCTTTAAATATGTTCCAATATTCCTTTTGGATGTGTCGGTTTTGTCCCGCCAAGCAAATCTCAAACCGCATTTTTACATGATTTAAAATGATGACAATTTTTAATTTTTGATTTTTCAACTCAATCGGCGTAAAAGGGAAGTATGAAAAGTTTATATGTCCTTGATAGATACTCCCTATTTTATAATCAATCGGGTATGTTTTTTTTAAGTGCGTTCTGAGCCCTCTTATACAGGTTCGTAATTTTTGATAGTCTTTTAGTATATCACCTTCTTCAATGTGTTTTCCACAATGTATTAAGTTATCATTATTAGGTCGTTCGGTATTTTTGCTAGAATGGCTAATTTTTGTATTTGGCTTTTTAATGGGAATGCAAATATCTACTATGAATTTTTGCTGGGGATGTGTTCTATGATCATTATGATATAACTCAAAATAATGACCATCTTCAAATTCGTAACCATTTTCCAATACCCATACGCACATATTATCCCAAGCTTTAGAAAAAAAATCAGGTGCTATTTCAAAAGCACCTACAGCATAATATCCTTTTTTAATAAGCACTTTTTTTACAGGGCTTTCAACTTGAATATTCCTAGATACAGTAAAACATGTGCTAAGCCTTACTTTTGATGGGTCTGTAACTTTTGGATTGTCGTGATATACGGTTACCGCTTTTAGATTTGGAACATTTAACAAGTCTTTGTTTGCCATCCAATTTACCAGTTTTTCATAGCTGTCTCCAATCTTATCAAGTTTGCCAATATGAGTCATGCCAATAAGAGGCATTTCAGAAAGCTTTTTTATGCTTATTTGTCCATGCATTTTAATCCAATTTAAGGAGTTATCAATTTGACAAATATATTTTTCAATCGGTTTTGAGGCTACACCAATCTTGCTAATTTTATTTTTAGACTTAAATACCGTAGGGGACAAGCCATAAAATTTTTTAAATGCCCTTGAAAAAGAATTGCCGCTACTAAAGCCATATCTAAATGCTAGTTCTGTTATGGATTCATTAGTTCCAACTAATAAAATGGCTGCAATTTTTTCAATTCTTTTTCTATTAATAAACTCATTAGTAGATTCGTTAGTTATGAATTTGAAAAGGCGATGAAAATGAAATGGTGAGTAGCAGGCTTTTTTAGACAGTAGCCCTAGTGATAATTCTTTGTCTAAATTCTTTTCGATATAGTCAATGACTTTATTGATCCTTTTTATATAATCCTTTTCCGTGTTATCATTCATTTCATATATATCATTGGTCGAACAGAATATTTTAATTGAAGTAGCCTTTACGACATAATTAAACGGGTTCTCAAACATAATTAAAAACTTTATGTTTTGTGAGAAAAAGCACTGCTTTTATTTGATTACCCTTCTTTATGTTTAATTTGGGGTTGTGTTTTGTTTAAGAATTGTATATTTATCTGGAATTATATTTAATCATCATTACATGTTCAAAATTCAAAAACCTTTCTTGCTATCAGTTTTAACACTCATGCTTTTATCAAGCTTACAAAGTTGTGGTACGCCTCAAAAAGCAAAACTAAAAGCTTTAATTATTGATGGACAAAACAACCATGGTGCGTGGCCAAAAACAAGTATCATGATGAAAAGTTATTTAGAGGAAACAGGGTTGTTTGAAGTTGATATAGAGCGTACCAATTATATGTGGATAGGCCCTCATTTTAACAAGATAGAAGGTGTTAAAAAGATAGAAGAGTTATTAGAAATGTACCCTATAGATACTGAAAAGAGAACCCTGGTTGAAAATCCAAAAGCGGACCCTGATTTTAGTCCAAACTTTGAAGCTTATGATGTGGTTATTTCAAATTTCGGATGGAAAACAGCGAATTGGCCTGATGCTACCAAAAGGAATTTTGAAAAATATATGCGTAATGGTGGAGGGTTTGTTCTTATACATGCTGCTAATAATGCGTGGGGTGATTGGGAAGCATATAACGAAATTATTGCACTGGGAGGCTGGGGTGGTAGAAATACCGAAAGTGGTCCGTATGTATATTATGATGTGAATAATGAATTAAAGCATGACACTTCTGAAGGACCTTGTGCAAGTCATGGTCCACAGTTGGAATATCAATTAAAGACGCGTGCCCCAGAACATCCAATAATGAAGGGGCTTCCAGATACATGGTTGCATGCTAAAGATGAATTATACGAGCGTTTACGTGGGCCAGCTAAAAACATGACCGTATTGGCGACCGCATTTTCTGGAACAGAAGCAGATGCTACCAAAACAGATAAAAATAAGGGGCGTACAGGTAGGCATGAGCCGCTGTTAATGGCTGTTGAATATGGCAAGGGCAGAATCTTTCATTCGGCATTGGGCCATATGGATTACTCTATGGAATGTGTTGGTTTTATAACAACCTTACAGCGTGGTGCAGAATGGGCTGCTACTGGTAAGGTGACTCAAAGTATTCCTGAAGATTTTCCTGCTGCTAATACTGTTAGTGCCAGAAAATTTAAGCAATAATTTATATTGTCATAGTTAGTTAACATGCAAACTTAAATACAGGCAATGGTTACTTATCTTTCTTAAAAAGCGGAATTCGGTACGATAATGTATAACCATACCCAGTACCAATATTACTACTATCGTAGGTTTTATTAAACCCAGGAATGTAAACGTTTTCAAAATTATCGGGAACGGTTTCGCTTGCTAGTATTTTAAGCTGTGCGTTTAATCCTAGGTATAAATTATTAAATAATTCTACTTTTATACCTAAAATAAGCTCTGTCCATATGGCAGTTAAACCACTAAATTCTTGTTTTTCATTTGAAGAAAATTGAGGTGCCCAATATTGGTTAGTACTGTAAACAGCAAAACTATTTAAATCATGGCTAAATGAACTTGCTCCAATACGAAAACCAAAATAGATCATATTATCCATATCTAACCAATTTTGATATGAGTTATAATCTATACCCCCTTTAATATAAGAACCTTTGCTGGTAATATCTAAATTTTCGCTAATCGTATTCTTTTCTTCAATACCAATTTCACCAGCAATGTATAGACGTTTTTTTAACCTGTAATCTGCCGAGATTTCAAATCCCTTATACTCTTCATCTACAAACGACCGGATTAATTTACCCACATCGCCACCTACGCGAAGACCATATTGTAATTTTACTTTTATGGTGTCATTTGGAGTATTGGGAATACTATCGTTTTGCGCATTTGCAGATACACAAAAAATAAGTACACATAAAAAACTGTTAATGAGACATTGTAAAGTGCGCTGCTGCTTCATCTTCTACAGATTGGTTATCGGTTAAAGGTTGTCTTGTTAATATCCAGTTATCGGCGTCTGGCTCTATAGTAAGTGTAACATTTTCAAAAATAGTTTTATAGCCACAAGCACGTGATACATAGACTTCTTTACGGCTATAGTTTATTGTAATAGTATCTTGGTTTCCGTCAATAAAATCATCTGTTGTATCATCAGGCGTGCCAGCATCATTTACGGTAGCTTCTTTTACAAGTATGTATTGTGTTGTATTTTCGTCTGTTTTTAAAGGTAATACCAGGTTGTCCGTGTTACTAAAATTGTAATCAGGTAAAACAAATTCATTATCAACACCAATAGCAACCAAATCAAAAACCCTTTTTTTGTTATCAGTGTTATTATTGTCTAATAAATCAATAATTAGCCTAGGCGTCGTAGGTGTGCTATCTGGACAAATATCATCACGTTCACAACTAATTGATATAGCAACTACGAAAAGAAGTGGAATTACTAAAATTTTAAAATATTTCATTTTTATTTCATATAGATTCTGTGACAAACTCAGAATGATGCTTTCTTTTTATTGGCATATCATTATCGGCGTTCCAAAAGTACAACATTTTCAACATGAAATGTTTGAGGAAACATATCTACAGCTTGTGTTTTTATTACTTTATATACGGCATCCATTAAAGCTAGATCTCTGGCCTGTGTAGCACTATTGCAACTTACATAAACGACCTTTTTTGGTGCTATGCTTAATATTTGTTGTACCACATCTTTATGCATACCATCTCGTGGTGGATCGGTTATAATAACATCTGGTTGTCCATGGGTTGTTATAAAATCGTCATTGAAAACTTGTTTCATATCACCAACATAAAACTCAACGTTATTTATATTATTTAATTGTGCATTTTCTTTTGCAGCAGTTATGGCGTCCGGAACAGATTCTACACCTATAACTTTGCGAGCTTCTTTAGCAACAAATTGTGCGATGGTTCCAGTACCAGTGTATAAATCATAAACCAGCTCGTTTCCTGTTAATCCTGCAAAATTCCTTGTGATTTTATAGAGTTCAAAAGCCTGATCTGAATTTGTTTGATAAAATGATTTGGCATTGATTTTAAATTTCAACCCTTCCATGTCTTCAAAAATGTGATCTGTTCCTTTGTAACAAATTACTTCCTGGTCATAGATAGTGTCGTTTGCCTTTCCGTTAATAACATATTGTAATGATGTTATCTGTGAAAATGTGTTAGCTATATAATCCAATAATAATTCACGTTTTACTTTATCTTCTTTAAAAAACTGAACCAAAACCATAATATCTCCTGTACTGGATGTTCGAATCATCATGGTTCTTAATAAGCCGGTTTGATTTCGGGTATTGAAAAATTCTAATCCGTTTTCAATAGCAAATTGTTTAACAGCATTTCTAATTGCATTTGATGGATCTGCTTGTAAATGGCATTTTTTAATATCCAGAATTTTATCCCACATACCAGGGATATGAAACCCTAGAGCATTTCGATTTCCTATATCTTCATCAGATAGCACTTCCTCTTCAGTTAACCAACGGCTATCACTAAAAGAAAATTCCATTTTATTTCTATAAAAATATTGACTTGAAGACCCTAGAATAGGAGTGATTTCAGGAAGTTCAATATGTCCAATACGTGTTAAGTTATTAGTGACCTCTTTTTGTTTATAAAACAGTTGGTGCTCATACGCCATGTCTTGCCATTTGCAGCCCCCACAAGTCCCAAAATGTTCACACGCAGGTTTTGTTCTTTTATCGGATAATTTATGAAATGCTATGGCTTTACCTTCATAATAGGCTTTTCGTTTTTTAAAAGTTTGCACATCAATAACATCACCAGGTACTGCATTGGGGAGAAAAATAACTTTTCCGTCTGGTGCTTTCGCTATGGTTTTACCTTTAGCTCCAGCATCAATAACTTCTATTTGCTCAAAAACTTGTTTTTTTGCTTTTCTTCTAGACATCCTGCAAAAATAATAATAGCAACAAATATATATGATTTTATTTCCATTAACTTTAAGAGATTTTGAAGAAAATTTATTTTGAGTCTTTCAATAACACATAAGGGAGGTTTTACACTTAGATAAAAAATAAAATGAACCTTTTTTGTCTTTTATGGTCTTTATAGTATAAGTTGTCTGATAAGGATGGATAGTGAACAACGAAAAATTGATAAAGAGCTCGTTTTAGAGTATCAATCTGGTAATAAAAAAGCACTTGTTTTTTTGGTAAAACGATGGCACAAGTTGTTTTGTGAAAAGGCTTTTTATGTTTTGAAAGATGCTGATGCTGCAAAAGATATTACCCAGGATTGTTGGCGTATTATTATGGATAAGATCTATAATTTGAAGCAGCCTGAAAGTTTTGGAAGTTGGGGAATGCGCATTGTTTACACAAAATCTTTGGACGCTATTAAAGCGAAAACCAAAAAGCGGGTGGAGCTAGAATATTATAAATATGAACAAGAGGCTTTAGAAGTCAAAGAAGATGATAATGAACAACTAAAAAATAAGCTTTTAAAAACGATAAAGACGCTTCCTGAAAATCAGCAAACCGTAATTAAATTGTTTTACGTGGAAGCTTATTCGTTAAAAGAAATTAGCAAAATTCTAAACGTATCTGTAGGAACGGCAAAATCAAGACTGTTTCATGCCAGGGAAAAATTAAAAGAAACATTAAAATATAGAAATTATGAAAACTAACATGGAAGACATAGACAAACTGATTAAAGAAACATTAAACGAAGAAGAAGCAAAGTTTTATGATAAATTAGATGAACAAAACCTTTTTGGTATGCTTGGAGGTTTGTTTATGGGCAAGTTTAAATGGATAATTATTGTAATAAATATTATAAGTATTTTCGCTTTTGTAGCATTTATATATTGTGCCATTCAATTTTTTAATACAGAAGTAACTAACGAACTTATAAAGTGGGGTGTTTTGGGAACACTCAGCGTGATGTTGGTTAGCATGTTAAAATTGTTTGTTTGGATGCAAATGGACAAAAATGCTATAATTAGAGAGGTAAAGCGTTTGGAGTTACAGGTCTCATCTCTCTCTGGTAGAATGTCTGAATAAGGTTTTATAATACAATTAATATTTGTTAACTTGCGACTCTATCCAGGGATGATTTCTCTCCCACGCTGAATTTTCGTTTCTTCGAAAGAATAAAGGTACAGTAGGAATTGCATATTTTTTTATTTAAACTTTTTTAAAATGGCAATTTTAGAAGAACAAACGTCGCAACAATTAATTGAATTAGAAAACAAGTATGGTGCTCATAACTACCATCCGTTACCTGTCGTATTAAGTAAGGGAGAAGGTGTGTATGTATGGGATGTAGACGGAAAACAATATTATGATTTTCTTTCTGCATACTCTGCTGTGAACCAAGGGCATTGTCACCCAAAAATAGTTAATGCTATGGTGCAACAAGCACAAACATTAACTTTAACCTCAAGAGCGTTTCATAACGATATGCTCGGCAAATATGAGAAATTTGTCTGTGAATTTTTCGGATTCGACAAATTATTACCAATGAATACTGGGGCAGAAGCTGTAGAAACAGCGTTAAAGCTATGTAGAAAGTGGGCATATGAAGTTAAAGGAATTGATGAGGATAAAGCAGAAATTATAGTGTGCGTAAACAATTTTCATGGGCGCACTACTACGATTATTTCGTTTTCGAATGATCCAGTTGCACGTCAAAACTTTGGACCATTCACAAATGGTTTTATTAAAATTGAATACGATAACCTCAATGCTTTAGAATCTGCTTTGCAAAACAATCCAAATGTTGGTGGGTTTTTGGTAGAGCCTATACAAGGAGAAGCAGGGGTTTATGTGCCTAGTGAAGGTTATTTGGCTAAAGCTAAATCACTTTGTGAGCAATATAATGTTTTGTTTATCGCAGATGAGGTGCAAACAGGTATTGCCAGAACAGGAAAACTATTAGCTGTTAATCATGAAAATGTAACTCCAGATATTTTAATTTTAGGCAAAGCAATAAGTGGAGGTGTTTACCCAGTATCTGCTGTTTTGGCCAATAATACCATTATGGAGGTTATAAGACCTGGTAACCATGGGAGTACTTTTGGAGGAAATCCTATAGCGGCTGCAGTAGCTATAGCAGCTCTTGAAGTGGTAAGAGATGAGGCATTAGCAGAAAATGCTGAAACATTAGGGAATGTCTTTAGAAGTGAATTAAACAAATATATTGAAACTAGTCATATAGCAAGTCTGGTTAGGGGAAAAGGTTTGCTTAATGCGATTCTTATAAATGATGATGAGGAAAGTGATACTGCTTGGAATATTTGTTTGGCATTAAGGGATAACGGGTTGTTGGCCAAACCCACACACGGTAATATTATTCGTTTTGCACCGCCTTTAGTTATGAATGAAGCTCAATTGTTAGATTGTGTTGATATCATTATAAAAACACTTAAACAATTTGAAAAATAGTATTATGGAAGAAAAATCGGCTTTTGATAGTTTCGAACTTGATGTAAATAAGGAGATTAGAGGTTATTTAGAAGAAACTTCAAAATGGTCCTATTTTTTGGCGATACTTGGTTTTGTAGGTGTCGGAATTATGGTTCTTGTTGGAATTGGTATGAGTTTTTATACTGGTTTAAATGAGTTAGGAGGTGATACAGCTTATGGATTAGGTTATTCAACAGGAATGAGTTTTATTTATTTGCTCTTGGCTCTGATTTATTTTTTTCCGCTTTTATACTTGCTTAAATTTTCTAAAAAGATGAAAAGTGCTCTAAAGTTAAATAATGACAAAGATTTTAAAATGGCTTTTTTAAATTTAAAATCACATTATAAGTTTATGGGCATTTTTGCAATTGTAGTTGTTAGTATTTATGTACTGGCATTTGTAATAGCAATGCTTACAGCAGGCTTGTTTTAATTGACAGGCCTATACTTACTCAATAAAAGAGGGTGTCTAAAAAATCTTAGTAATTTGATTTGTCAGGTTGAGCACTTCGACTACGCTCAGTGTGCAACCTGTCGAAACCAACATTGAGTATCAGTATTTTAAAAATATTTCGACAAGCTCAATATGACATTCAACATACTTTTTAGACACTCTCTTTATTCTGATAATATATTATGTTATTGATTTTGCTGCCATTGCTCCATTATGTCTTGAGACTGTTGCATAAGCTCATCCCAACCTATCGTAGATATCATGTATATGTAATATACAAAATATAGAAGGTTTATTATTAGTATAACCAAAGCTACAATTTTAGCAGTATTCATAGCTTTAATACTGTTAGGGTCGTAGTTTTCTGGGTTAAGCTTTGCTTTATTTAAGTTACTGTGAGCGATTATAAATGCAATACCCGCAAGAATAAATCCTAATCCTCCAATACAGCAGCATAAAAAGCCTAAAATAGCTAATACATAAACAAGTGTTGGGTTAAGTTTTTGTTGTTCCATCTGTGAATTTTAATTGATTGTTTTAATGATATAACTTACTATAATAATGGCTACTGTTAGTATAGCCAATCCACCAATAATTTTATTGGAGTGTTTAAATTTAAAGAAAATATTTATGCCTATATACAGAAAAAGAATAATTAAACTGTAAATCGCAGGATACATATAGAAAGCGTCAATAAACTGACCTTTTAAGATTAAAGCTATAGATCTTTGTAAACCGCATCCCATGCATTCAACACCAAAAAGTTTTTTGTTTAAACATGGTAACATATAATCGTCTAAAGCCTGCATGCGTAATAAATGATTTTTATGGAGCTAAAATAGTAAAAGGATATGAATTGATGTTTCTCAATAACCAAAATAAAAGGACCATAATTAGTACGGTAAAAGAGGTTTTAGAATTGTGTAAAAGATTCTTAAATGTTTTGTTAAAAATTATTTTACCCAATTTAATAGAGGTGTCATATAATAGAATAACAATTAAAAGAATAATTAAGAAGTTGTGCTTAATACCATCTATAATATGACCTTGGAGCAATTGGTGCACTGCTCTTTGGCTTCCACAACCAGGACAATATATTCCAGTAAAAGAATATAAAGGACATTTTGGGAAAATTTTATATTCCGAAGGGTTGTAATTATAATATAAATACGAAATGAAAATCAATGTAATTACAATGACTGTAACAATAAAAGGCTTTATTTTATTGAGCACTTCCAATGGCACCTAAAAATGCGATTCCAAAAATGAGGATATAGATTAGCCAACCAAATAAAGCGATTCCAATAGAAACCAACCCCCATATTTTAGCATTTTTCGAGGCGCTATTTGCTTCTTCGTATTTTCCATCCTCATAATTACTATTAACCTTAGTTGCATAAATAATACTAACAATTCCTGTAGGTAAACAGCACATAATAGTGCTTATAATTGCCAGGGCTAAATAACTGTTGGGTCTTGGTGGTCTGTTTTCCATAATATTCAATTATATATAATTTAAATATATGAAAAATGATTAAAGTAAAATATAGCACTTAGGGATTAATTATTCATTCCTATTTATTGGCCACTACAATCTTTTTATTGAACACCTGATTATTATCAAAGTTTATTTGGATTATGTAGACACCATCATTAAGTGATTTTGTAGAGTATGTATATTCCTTTTTTAAGTTTAACACTCTTTTATCTTGGACTTTTTTACCATTAACATCGAATAAACCAATAGTTTTTATATCCAAAGAATTAGGGTTTAAGATTTTCAACTCAGAAATACTATTATTTTGAAACACTTTTAAATCATCAAGATTAGTTTCGACAGTGCTTAAACGAGTTTCACTAAAAACAATTTGAAATCGATCGGCATAGTTATTAGCATCAAGGTTAATATTGAAATTTTGAGTTTTTAAATTAACAAATGTATTGTTTTCTGTATCATGTATATAAATAGGTTGATCGCTTTCAAAATTTTGAATATCTGCAATTCTAATTCTAATTTGAGAAGCTCTGTTTATTTTAATGGCCACAGGAATGCTTAAGGCCATATCAAAAGGTAAAGCTTCCGTAAGGTAAGGCTTTCCGTCAATTAACCAATGTGCATCAGAATTCAAGATATCACTTTCATGTATATTAGACTCTAATCCATAATCAAAACCATGCGTAGCTGAATTATGGAATGTTTCAACCAGTTGTCTGGTATACGTATCATTAAAATCAATATTTAATCTAAAACGTTTATAATCATTGGGGACTTTTGAAAACCCATTTATATTTTTTGGCCTCTTCTTTTTTGTGTTCGAATTTTTAAAAAACTCGGTGGAATCTGTTGCGATCGATTCCTTTTTGTAGGCCCGATGGCTGTTTTTCGCTTTCACAGTTCCTGTTGCTGTTCCCTCGACCATAAAACCTTGTCCGATCGGAATATAACGTCTAGGGCGTTTACCACTAGGGCTTCCGCTACCTGCTCCATTAACAGTACCATTACCATTATAGGTGCTAAAAGTTGCAGGTGTGTAAGTTTCTACGGTACCAGCAGCATTAATAGTATATGTAGCATATCCACCGTCGTATGCTTCAACACGGTGTGAGTTTATATTGGGGTCTTGTTCCCAAAAATGTAATGTCCCTGTAATAACAGCAGCATTTTCAGGATCGTGTATATATGCTAATGCATCTAAAGCAGAAGGATATGGGTTCCCTACCAATGAAAATTGAGCATTTAAAACATTAACACTTATGGTCCCATTATTAGGCTTTCCTCTAAAGTCGTATTGTTGCGCATCTCCAGATCCAGTTGTGCCTTTCATTGTAAAACCTTCACCTGGGTTTAGGCTAGTAGCTCCCAGTACATGGATCCATTCAGAGTAGTCATCCGAGGCAATAAATTTCCAAACCCAATACGGTTCAATGGTTAAAGGGCTAGACGTACTGTTATATCCAGCTACATGTGCAATTGTAGCAGGTGTAGAATTAGTGAGGTCTGTAACATCATTAAGAAGTGTAATTCCAAAAGGATTATTTACAGAATTACTGGTTTTACTACCAATAGGAGAACACCAATAATTGTATTCATATGCACCTACATTGGCTTCTTGATAAACACTTAATTCACCAACACCAGAGTTTCCGGTAGTTCCAGTGCCTTGTATAACTTGGGCTTCATCACGTAAATAGATGGTACTGTTGGCTTCGTTTAAATTGATATCATCTTCAACAAAAACAATTTCATCATTTACAAATAAATAAGCATCGTTTCTTACTGATAATTGAGAGAATGCTAAGTTGCTAATTAATAGCAAAAAAAGGGCGTATCTGCTAAACATTACTTAATAGGTTATGTACATTTGGGGTAACAAATATATATTTTTTTCTATAAAAACCATTATTTCATCGATAAAAAAGGTCTTTCAACGGAATTATGTGTGATAAAATCTCGTTGAAATGCTTATTTTAAATTAAATTTTTAATAGTAATTTGCGAGTTGTAAAAAAGAACTATTACTAATGAAGTATTTTGATTACATATTAATCATTTTAGGAGCTATTGTTGCTGTTTACGCAAAATATGACACAAAGCAAAATGAATATATTTTAATGGGCGGTATTGTTATACTTATGATTGGAATTTATAGGATATCTAGAAACATACCTAGTAAGCATGATAGAGAAGAAGATATTGATAATCCTGAAAATGATTAGTTATGCCTTTTAAATTAGGTGATTTTGTTTCGGTTGTAGATGAAGACTTGTCTGGTGTTATAAAGCAAATTTCAGGAAATACTATTTCAATTGAAACAACAGACGGTTTTTTATTGGATTTTCAAAGTGATGAGCTGGTTATGGATAAAGCTGGTAGTACGCTTGCTAAAGAATTGTTTTCTCAAACGACTATTGGTAATGTCGTTGCAGAAAAAGAGCAGCCTTTAAAAAGAAAACAGCCTAAAACACGAGCAAAAGACAGGTATGAACCAACCATGGAGGTTGATTTACATATAAGTAAATTAATTAAATCTTCAAAAGGCATGTCTAAACATGATATGCTGACCCTGCAATTAGATACTGCAAAGCGTCAATTAGATTTTGCGATTAGAAAACGCATTCAAAAGATAGTATTCATTCACGGTGTAGGTGAAGGTGTTTTAAAAGTAGAATTGGAGTACCTATTCGGGCGTTATAATAATATAAAATTCTACGATGCTAATTATCAGAAATATGGCTTAGGAGCAACTGAGGTATATATTTATCAGAATATAAGCCCTAATTAGTTAAAAACAGGTTCTCCTTTTCTCGTTGTTGTTAATTTAGAATTTTGTAAAACTCCAAAATCAAATTCATCTAAAGAGATTAATGTTAAATCAAAATTAGATATCTTAAGGGTAACTGTATAGGTTTGAGAAATGTTATGATCTCTGTATTCCGTAGCTACTACTTCGGTAGCCACATCTGGGTTGAGATAATCGGCACCTATATCACCATTAGTAATATCGTTTGCAGGGTTTTTGTCTTGAGTGTCGTTTTCTTCATCACGAGTATCAACACCATCATCATCATCATCCTTATCTAGGTAATCAGGTGTGCCATCACCATCCGTGTCTTGCGCATCACTAAAATCACCATCATCATTTGGATCTGGTTTTTCATCTTTTGTTAAAACATTATCACCATCATCGTCAGCATCAAGGTAGTTTGGAATGGTATCACCATCTGTATCATCATCATCTAAGTTTTTATTATTATTTAAATCCTCCAATTCAGCAGGAATACCATCATTATCATCTTCTGTTAAAATCGTTTTAATAGTTGCAGTACCGTCTGTACTTTCTATATCTTGCGTTATTGTTATATCAGATGCGGGAATGTCATTACAAAACAAATTATCTGGTAACTTTGTATTACCATATGTTCTATAATTAAAAGGATTGGTAGTACTTATATTAAAATTCTTTTCATAAGTTTGAGTTGTTTCATCAAGAACAAGAATTTCATCAAGAGAACTAAGTTCGTCAATTTTTAGAGATAACGATTCGGATGGATCATTTTTAGTTTTGTAAAACACTAGGCTGCTCACACCTTCACAAACGCTAAAAGTTTCTTCAAAGTCAAATTCAACAGTAATTACATCACCATCATCACAAGAATATATATTTAATAAAACTATAGATATTAGAACTAAAAATAATTTACGCATTGATTTCGGGTTTTAGGACAAAAATAAAGTAATTGTTATTTATAACGTAGCTTATTGATAATAATTTTATTTCAAGTATTTTTGAGCTTTGAAAGTTGATTTAACTCCCAAAGATTATTGTTTTGACTTTTATAATGAATTAGTTTTTATGAAACATGTTTATTTAGATAACGCAGCAACCACCCAAATAAGGGATGAGGTGATATCGGTTATGACGGAGACTATGAAAGGGTATTATGGAAACGCTTCATCATCTCATGGTTTTGGAAGATCATCTAAGTCATTAATAGAACAATCTAGAAAAACCATTGCGAAATATTTAAATGTGTCTGCGGGAGAAATCGTATTTACTTCTGGAGGTACTGAAGCTGATAATTTGGTATTGAGAAGTGCCGTTAGGGATTTAGGTATTAAACATATCGTGACTTCGAAAATTGAGCATCATGCTGTTTTGCATACTATTGAACAGCTTGAAGATGAATATGATTTATCGGTGAGTTATGTTGGTCTTGATACTGATGGAGGGATTGATTATACGCATTTAGAAACGTTACTACAATCGGAAAACAAGACACTAGTAAGCTTAATGCATATAAACAACGAAATAGGTAATATTTTAGATATAAATCGTGTTGCCAAATTGTGTAAAACTCATCACGCTTTATTTCATAGTGATGCTGTGCAATCTGTGGGGCATTATGAAATGGATTTACAAGCATTGTCAATTGATTTTTTAGCAGCAAGTGCTCATAAATTTCACGGACCTAAAGGTGTGGGGTTTGCTTTTATTAGAAAGAATACAGGTTTACAACCACTAATTTTTGGAGGGGAACAGGAGCGAGGCCTTAGAGCAGGTACCGAAAGTGTTCATAATATTGTAGGTATGGAAGAAGCATTAAAAAAAGCCTATAATAATTTAAATAAAGAAACCGATTATATTAAGGGGTTGAAGCGTTATTTTATAGATAAGATTACTAAAGAGATCCCTGGTACTACTTTTAATGGCTGTTCGGGAGACTCCAATAAAAGTACTTATACACTTGTTAATATTTGCTTGCCTATACCTCCAAAAAAAGCATCCATGCTCTTATTTCAATTAGATTTAAAAGGTATAGCATGTTCTAAAGGAAGTGCTTGCCAAAGTGGTAGTTCTCAAAACTCACATGTTTTGACCGAAATTTTAAATGATACCGATTTACAGAAACCTTCTATTCGTTTTTCATTTAGTTTATATAATACTAAAGAGGAAATGGATTATGTAATAGATGTTTTAAAAGAGTTTATGGAGTAACCTTTTAAAATTTCATGGTCGTTCTTACATTAAAAACCCTTGGTGTTAAATAATTAGGAATGGCGTATTGGCGTTTACTGTATGCATCTCTTACCCAGGTATTAGTGATTGAGTTTTGTACATCAAACATATTATAAATTTCAAAGCCAAAAGAAAGTTCCTTAAAAGGTTTTTTCCATCCTCTGTTGAATTGCTTTTTTTCGTCAACAAGTACAAATTGCAAACCCAAATCGGCGCGCTTATAGGCAGGTAATCTATTTTGATATTCATAAGGATCTGCATAACTAGGAGATCCTCCTGGAACCCCCGTATTATACACCAAATTCAAATACATTTTCATGCTTGGGACATTTGGCACATAATCCTGAAATAATGCAGCAAACTTTAACCGTTGGTCGGTTGGCCTAGATATATAACCTCTGTTATCTATGTTCTCTTCTGTTTTTAAATACCCGAAACTAAACCATGACTCAGTGCCAGGAACAAACTCACCGTTTAATCTCATATCTAATCCGTAGGCATATGCTTTTGCATTATTACTCGCTCTATAGCGAATACGCACATTTTCTAGGGTATAGGGGTTGACATCCGTTAAATTTTTATAATATACTTCTGTGGTTAGCTTAAACGGTCTGTCCCACATTTTAAAGCTATAGTCGTTACCCAAAACTAAATGAAACGATTGTTGTGCTTTTGTATTGGGTTGTACTGTACCATTGGCATCCCTAAGTTCCCGGTAAAAAGGTGGCTGGTAATATAAACCGGTAGCAACCCTAAAAAGCATATCTTTTTTCCATTTTGGTTTGATGGCAAATTGAGCCCTGGGGCTAAATACTGTCTGAGATTTTTTTGAACCTGTATTGAGTGCATTTGAAATAGCGTCATTAACGCTCCAGTTATGTACTCTAACCCCCGCATTATACCACACATCACTAGTTCCAATTGTAGAACGTTTGCTCCATTGTACATAAGCCTGCAATCTATTTATCTGGGTATTGTTCGTTGCTCTTACATTTTGAAAGGCTTCTATGGGGCCACTGTAAGGTGTATAGGGTTGTTCGTTTACAGGTAAAGTTCTAGGTGGTCTAATTGAGAAGCCCGCAGAATCAATAATTTCCCATTCTACCAGGCGATCTCGAATATCCTCATTGGTATATTTTACAGACCATTCGATTCTATGGTCATTAATATTAAAATCGCCTCTATGTTCAATGTTGGTTATAAGAGCGTCTAAATCATTCCGTCCATGGTTAAGTTGGCTACCAATGCCTTGGCTAAATTCAACCTCCCCTAAATTTTCATCTCCAATATTTGTGTTTACTTCACCTAATCTGTATTGAGCCAAAATATCAAAATATTCTTCTTCGGTGGTATGATATGTAGAAGTAATTAGTTTAAGAGTTAAGTTGTCGTTTGCAAAATAAGTACCTTTAAAAGCACCAAAATAGGTTTGGTAGCGATCCTTTTCCTGGCCTTGATAGAACACTAATAAGGCTATGGGATCACTTAAAGTTCCAAAATTGGTTTGCCTTGTTTGTGGCTCATAATTGTATTTGTTTATTGAAGCATTTCCTAAAAAGCTTAAATGAAATTTATCTGAAAACTTATAAGTAAAAAATGCCTGAGCATCTGCAAACGTAGGATTGAAATTAGTTTCGGTCTCTTTTGCGTTTACTAATAAACTATTATCGCGATAGCGAATTCCCGTAATACCTGTAAACCTTGAATCCTTACTAATATTTTCTACAGAAAGACTACCTCCTAATAAGCTCAAGTCTGCATTGACTTCAAATTGATAAGGTGTTTTATAGGTAATATCTAGTACAGAAGAAAGTTTATCGCCATATTTAGCTTGAAATCCACCAGCAGAAAAATCAACATTTTGTACCAAATCGGTATTTACAAAGCTCAAACCTTCTTGTTGTCCAGAACGTACTAAAAAGGGACGATATACTTCAATATCATTAACATACACCAGATTCTCATCGTAATTACCACCACGTACCGAGTATTGTGTACTTAATTCATTGTTATTACTTACACCAGGTAGGGTTAATAATAGATTTTCTACACCAGCATTGGCCCCTGGTATTTTTCTTATGGTTTCTGGTTTTAAAGTAATTACGCCTTCAACTTCTTTACGTCTGTTATTTGTTACAATAACCGTGGCTATCTGCTCAATAGAGTTACTCATTACTGGGTTGAACTCGTATGATTCACCACTTTTCAAATTAAAGGTACTAACGATCTTTTTATGTGAAAGATGCGTGAATTCGATAGTTACATTCTGGTTTGCATTGATTTTAAAAATATAAAAGCCGTTAGAATTACTTATAGTACCTCGAGTACCTGCTTTAATATTTACTTTTTCAATGGGCTGATTATTTTCATCGAGTATAACGCCTTTAATTGTAGCTGTTTGGGAATAACCGATCGCGATTATAGAAAAAAACAGAAATGAAATTAGAGATCGTTTAGCTTTCAAAAGTGTATAAAGTTTATTTTCGGTAAAATAACGCTTCAAAAGTAGAATTATTTCCAACATTATCGGTAACGATTACCTTTAAATTATTTTTTGTGTCCGTAATGATACCATCATTAAAGTCGTGAGTTAATGTTTTTGTTTTGTAATCGTATTCCATTAAGATCCACTTACCGTTTATTGTGGCTCTATATTTAGAAATTCCGGAAAATTCATCTTCAATTTCAATTTTTAAGTAGCGGTACTTGCTTAACCATTGTCCGTCTTTAAAATTAGCAGGCGTAATTTTAGGTTTTATGGAGTCTGTAGCCAGCGTAAAAGTACCTAAAGCCTTTGTTCTTGCAACTAAGAGATTTCCTTTTCTTTTGGTAGATGTGTAAACGGCTCTTTTTTTATAGCCTATTAAGCGCGCTATACATAATTTAGATTTATCCGCGTCGGCATACGAACTTAGATCATATGTTATGTTGAATCTTTTTTTAGCTGGTACAACGTTTTTGTGCAAAGTAAGTGTGTCATTTTTCACTTCAAAGTCCATGTAAAAATCATCGTAAAACGTATCCTTTTGAAAATCAATAGAAAAATGGCCTTCCTCTAAATTAGTATTCTTATTGGCTTTTACATAGTATGGGGTGGTATGGGGTTTTTGTGGCTCGGAAATATTGTTTTTAGAACCTTTTATATTTATAGTTACCCAGGCTTCATTTTTTTTATAGTCTGAAACTCTAATTTTGTAAACCGAATATGTGCTGTCTTCTATAGATAAGTAACCGTCTTTTACGATAGACTTATATAGACTTAGCGGATTGTTTTTCCTGAATAATTTTTGAACCTGCTTTTTCTTAGTTGTGTAATGCTCGTAATCTATAAGCTGATTGATATGCTTTGTTTCGTTGAACGAAAACCTTCTAAAATCTAATTCAAAGTTTTTTCTACCATTTAAAAAGGTTTGAATATTGTATACGCCATTGGAGTTTGCTGCCAAATCTTGTCTGTCTATAGTCTCAATGCCAAAACCAATATGACCATAAGCTTCAATGTTTTTTATAGTATAATCACCATTTTTAAGAGGAATTAAGCGTAATTTTTGCTTTGTATTTGTTTTGTTGATAAATGAGTTTTCATCCAACGGATATGCATAAATAGATTTTATTATAGGATATGTAGAATCCTTTATATCAATACCAAAAAGCATGGGATTGATAGGACGTTCCTTGTTATCGCGAATTTCATAATGCAAATGAGGCCCCCCCGAACCACCTGTATTTCCACTGTAAGCCACAATACTATTTTTTGTTACAGGTAAGACTTCTGCACTGGGAAATAGCTCAATCTGATACGATTCTTTTTCATATTGATGTTTTTTGATATAAGCTTGAATTTCTGGGGCAAATCTCTGTAAATGTGCATATACAGTTGTATAGCCATTAGGGTGTGTTATGTATAATGCTTTTCCATAACCATAATGAGAAACTTTTATTCGGCTTACATAGCCATCAGCAGAGGCTTTTACTTTTAAGCCCGTACGCTGTTGCGTTTTTATATCTAAACCAGAATGAAAATGATTAGAGCGCAATTCGGCAAAGGTGCCAGATAATATTAAAGGGACTTCTAAAGGACTCGAAAAGTAATCTTGTGGATAATTATTTTGAGCATTTAAAAATAAAACAGAAGCTGTAAAAAATAGGGACAGTATGAATCGCATAGAAAAGTATTATGGCTAAAATATTAATTTGAAATGAATATGCAAAGAATAAAACAATAATCGAACCATAGTTTAATGCATTGTTTTGATTATGAGTAATATCAGTAGATTTTAAAATTTTATAAGAAAACAATTGTAATTTATAAGCAGGTATGTTAACTTTGTGTTATAAGTATTGAAATTTGTAAATGGGTAATATTGAAGATATTGTAGATTCTTTAGAAAACAAAATTAGTAAGGTATTACACAAATTAGAGCTTTTAAAGCTTGCTAATTCCAAATTAACTGAAGAATTAGAGGTTTCAAAAAAAGAAATTCAAAACCAAAAATTGCATATAGCAAGTTGGGAAGAAAAATATGAAGCTTTAAAAATTGCAAATGCAATGCTTGGTAGTGACGATAATAAAAGAGAAACTAAGCTTAAAATAAACGCACTAATAAGAGAGATTGATCATTGTATAGCACAACTCTCAGATTAGAGCATATAAATTCAATGTCAGAAAAGCTTAAAATAAAGCTATCTATAGCTAATAGAGTGTACCCTTTAACAATTGAAGCAAGTCAAGAGGAAGGGCTACGTAAGTCGGCTAAGAACATTGAAGCAATGATAAAGCAATTTGAGCAAAGTTATTCTGTTAGAGATAAGCAAGATGTATTGGCGATGTGTGCGTTACAGTTTGCCTCTCAAGAGGAACAGAAATCTATTGATAAAGAGAATGTAAACGAGCATGTAGAAGAAAAATTAAATGCGCTCAATGATTTGTTACATTCTTATTTAGACTCTTAAACGTTCTTTAAAATAAACTAAAAAGTTACTGCCTACATTGGTTATTTTTTTTGATAAACTCAACGTTAATTCTTTAAAAAGGGTGAGTTTAAGCTGTAAAAGCATGCTGCTAGTGCCGAATTTATTTCAGTATCTTGAGCAGACCCTTGATCAGCTTGTTAGCCCTAAACTTGTTTTTAAGGAGTTTATACAAAACTTTATACTGGTGTAGGCTTTTTTATATATACAAACTAACTAAATACCGATGGACAACTCAATTATATTTGCAGTAGGGGGTGTTATTTTAGGACTCATAATAGGTTTTATTATAACGAAGAGGCTAGAAAAGAATAATGCTTCGAAACTTATAAAAGAAGCAAAGAAAAATGCAGAATTAATACTTAAAGAAGCTAAAGTCGAAGGGGAAAGACTTAAAAAAGATAAAATTCTTCAGGCTAAGGAAAAATTTATTGAACTTAAATCTGAGCACGAAAAGGTCATCTTATCTCGAGATAAGAAAATGGCAGAAGCTGAAAAGCGTACACGTGATAAAGAATCACAGATATCAAATGAGCTTTCAAAAGGCAAAAAACTTAATGAAAGCTTAGAAAGAAAAACGAAAGATTATAATCACAGACTTGATGTTATTGAAAAGAAGCAAGAAGCTTTAGATAAACTGCATAAAAATCAAGTACAACAATTAGAGGTTATTTCAAGCCTATCTGCAGAAGAAGCTAAAGAACAATTAGTAGAATCTTTAAAAGGAGAGGCGAAGAATGATGCGATGGCTTTTATTCAAAGTGCTTTAGAAGAAGCCAAATTAACTGCCGAGCAAGAAGCCAAAAAGGTTATTATTAATACGATACAGCGTATTGGAACAGAAGAGGCCGTAGACAATTGTGTGTCTGTATTTAATATAGAATCGGATGACGTTAAAGGTCGTATTATTGGTAGAGAAGGTAGAAATATTCGTGCTATAGAAGCGGCTACAGGTGTTGAGATTATAGTAGATGATACTCCAGAAGCTATTATCTTGTCTTGTTTTGATTCTGTTAGAAGAGAAATAGCAAGATTATCATTACATAAATTGGTTACCGATGGTAGGATTCACCCAGCTCGTATCGAAGAAATTGTAAAGAAAACTAAGAAACAAATTGAGCAGGAAATTATAGAAGTAGGTAAACGTACCGTCATAGATCTTGGGATACATAATCTGAATCCAGAGCTTATTAAAATGGTGGGACGTATGAAGTACCGTTCTTCTTACGGACAAAACCTATTGCAACATTCCCGAGAAGTCGCTAAACTTTGTGGCGTTATGGCTGCAGAACTAGGGCTTAACCCAAAACTGGCAAAACGCGCTGGATTATTACATGATATAGGAAAAGTGCCAGATGCAGAAGCAGATATGGAAACACCACATGCTATTCTGGGGATGCAATGGGCTGAAAAGTATGGAGAAAAAGCAGATGTATGTAATGCTATAGGAGCGCATCACGATGAAATTGAAATGAAATCTTTATTAGCACCAATTATACAAGTTTGTGATGCTATTTCGGGGGCACGTCCAGGAGCACGTCGTCAAGTGTTAGATAGTTATATTCAGCGTTTAAAAGATCTGGAGGATATCGCTTTTGGTTTTACAGGAGTAAAGAAAGCTTATGCAATTCAAGCAGGTAGAGAGCTGAGGGTTATTGTTGAAAGCGAAAAGGTAGATGACCAAAAGGCAGCGGATTTATCGTTCAACATATCTCAAAAAGTACAGACAGATATGACGTATCCTGGTCAGGTAAAAGTTACAGTAATTAGAGAAACCAGAGCGGTTAATATTGCTAAATAACTGTTCCTGCTAAGGCAGATAAAATAATAATATTTTTAAAAATCCAGTGTAAGCTGGATTTTTTATTTTGAAATGATTTAAATGTCGCGTTATAACGATTTTATAATTTCGAATTTCAATGCATCGGTCTAATTAAAAAGTCTTAGTTCTTGATTCTAAAAGCGAAGTGGTCTAAATCCTTTTTAAACCATCTATTATTTTACTTTCTTGGATGATACTTTTCCACCACTTCGGTTAAATGGCTTTTATCTAAATGCACATAAATCTCGGTAGTAGTGATACTTTCATGACCAAGCATGAGTTGAATAGACCTCAGGTCTGCTTCATTTTTTAATAAATGTGAGGCAAATGAATGTCTAAACGTATGTGGGGAGATATTTTTTTTGAGCCCGATTTTTTCTGCTAATCGTTTTACAATAGTAAAAATCATAGCTCTGGTAAGTTGTTTACCTCGTCTGTTTAAAAAGAGCGTGTCCTCATGACCAGCTTGGATGTTTAAATGATTCCGAATCTCGTTTCTATAAATATTAATATACTTTTGGGTAACCTCTATGATAGGTACAAAACGTTGCTTATCTCCCTTACCAGTTACTTTTATAAAACCCTCATCAAAAAACAGATCGGAGATCTTAAGATTGATGAGTTCGCTAACACGTAATCCACACCCGTAAAGTGTTTCCAGCATAGCACGATTGCGTTCGCCTTCTGGTTTACTTAAATCTATGGCGTTTATAATAGTATCAATTTCATCCTCACTCAATGTATCGGGCAATTTTCTACCAATTTTAGGGGATTCAATGAGTTCTAAAGGGTTTGAGGTTCTATAATCCTCAAATATTAAATAACTAAAAAAGCTTCGTAACCCAGAGATTAAGCGCGATTGTGAACGTGCATTGACGTTTTTGGCTGCTTCATATATAAAGCCTTGAACGATTTCAGTAGTCATTGTAATTGGGGATTCATGAATCTCATGATGCTCTAGATAGTTGATGAGTTTTTCAACATCGCGCGAATAGTTTTCAATAGAGTTTTCAGATAAACCGCGTTCTATCTTTAAGTATAGTTGATAATCTTTAAGTGCGTTTTGCCATTTCATGTCGTGTAAAAATAAAGTAAATCTTTGGATTATACTTTTATTAGTTTATATAAGTATATAATACAGGTTCTTTGTGTTTAATTAATTCATTATCAGTGTATTGGAAATATTTTTTTAATTTACAAGCAATTAATTAATCAAACTAAATTATTTTAAATTATGAAAAAATTATTTTTATTATCAGTTTTTGTGATGTCATTAATGACAACTTTAAATGCCCAAAACCATTTTAGGGCAGGTTTAAACGGCGGGATACCAATTGGAGATGCTGGTGACCTGGCTACTTTTGCAATTGCTATCGACCTGGGGTATATACTGGAAATATCTGATGATTTTGATGCAGGTATCGAAACAGGTTATACCAATTATTTTGGTAAGGACAATTTTGATGATTTTAATTTTATTCCAGTTAATGGTGTTGCAAACTACGATCTTTCCGATGAATTTTCTGCCGAAGGAGGCATAGGAATAGCTATTTCACTTGAAACAGGAGGTGGAACCGATCTTTATTGGAAATTTGGATTTGCCTATGATTTGGATGAAGCAAGCGACCTGTCATTAACTTATAGATCTGTTTCTGGAGGTAATGGGTTTTCTGTAGATGGTATTTTTCTAGGGTATAGACGCGGTTTTTAAGCTTAATAAAAGCATTATAAAAATAACTAAAGAGGCTCTAATACTTTTTAGAAGCCTCTTTTTTGTACAAAAAACGTGTTAAGAGTAAGATTCAATGCTCTATGTAGTATATATTAAAACATCGACGAAATACATATATGTTCGACAAAAAGCAATGTTTTTGACAATTTCTTTTGTTGGTTAAGATTAAATAGTCTTTATTTGCTCCAATCAAAAACTAAAAAACAATTTTAATCTTATGAAAAAATTATTACTTATTGCTGCTGTTGCAGTATTCGGATTATCAAACATGAATGCACAAGAAACTAAATTTGGTGTAAAAGCTGGTGCTGATTTTGCATCTGTAAAAGTTAAAGTGTCTGGTTTTTCAGTAAGCACCTCTGAAACAGGGTTTTATGTAGGTGGTTTTGCAGAAGTAGGTGTTTCTGATACTTTTACTTTTCAGCCTGAGCTTCTTTATATTTCAGTTTCTACAGGAACTTTAAACTTTGATCAGATCAGTATTCCACTTATGGCAAAATTTGGAGTATCTGAAAAAATAGATGTACTTGCTGGACCTGCTTTGGGCTTCTTACTTGACAGTGCAGATGGACAGAAATCTTTTAACTATGGTATAGAAGCAGGTGCTGCTTATAATATTACAGAAGAGCTGTTTGTAGAAGCTAGATACAATATTGGTTTAGCGAATTTAATTGAAAATGCTCCAAGTGGTGTTTCTACTAAAATTAGCGGACTTTTTGTTGGTTTAGGATACAGATTTTAAATAAACAAAACAATATATTATTTAAAAGGAAGCCAATTGGCTTCCTTTTTTTATGCTACAAATCTAACAATCAATTAGTAAGAAAAAAGGTTTAATTTATATGGGATTTTTATTTTTAGTTTAAGTGTTTCTGGCATTGGTTTTGATTACGGCTTGTAAACATTTAAACATTTAGTCTATTATGAAAAAACTATTATTATGTGCTGTTATTGCAGTATTAAGCGTTTCCAATGTGAAGGCACAAGAAAACGTTGTAAAATTTAACCCGTTAGCTTTAATCGTCGGTTCACTTGAAGTGGGGTACGAGAGAGTTGTAAGTGAAAACCAATCTTTACAAGTTGATCTAGCTTATACATCTTTTGATTCTGGCTTTTTTGATTATACAGGTTTCGGGGCTGGTTTACAATACAGGTTTTACCTTCAAAAAGCAAAAGAAGCACCCGAGGGTTGGTTTGCTGGACCAGTAGCCAGTTATGCATCTGCAAGCGCAAACAATGATTTTAAGACCTCTATATTTGCGGCTGGAGGTGTTGTTGGTTACCAATGGAACTGGGAACCAATAACATTAGATATTTATGGAGGCCCTGCTTACTATAGTGTTGATGCAGATGACCCTACTTTCGACTTCGGATTTGATGGTATAGGAGCTAAACTTGGACTTTCTCTTGGTTTTGCCTTTTAAAAAAAGTATAGTTTGATAAAAGGAGCTTATTTCTAGCTCCTTTTTTTATGCCCGATTTTTTAATATTTTTACCCCATGAAGAAATTAATGATCATTAACGGACCAAACCTAAACTTACTGGGTAAAAGAGAGCCTGGTATTTATGGAAGTTTATCGTTTGAGGAATTTTTAGAAGAAATCAAGCAAAAATATACAGATATAAAAATCGATTATTTTCAATCTAATATAGAAGGCGAACTTATTGATAAACTGCAAGAGGTTGGTTTTAGTTATGATGGTATTATTTTAAACGCTGCTGCTTATACCCATACTTCTGTAGGTATTGGAGACGCTATTAAAGCGATTGAAACGCCTGTTGTAGAAGTGCATATTTCAAATACCTTTAGTAGGGAAGCATTTCGCCATCAATCCTATATATCTCCCAATGCAAAAGGCGTAATTCTTGGCTTTGGATTACAGAGTTATGAATTGGCTATTCAGAGTTTTATTTGAATTTTGATGAGATAACTTTAACATTTATACGACTAATTTTGTAATATTATTATGATTGACGTTTAATTTTAGGTTATAGATTTGTTATATGGTATAGTTTTATATAGCAGATCATGAAAAAAATACTATTAACGAACGTTTTACTGGCTTCAATTCTAATGTCCTCTCAAGAAGACAAAACTTCAGATTCATTCACCGTTTTAGATGATACTAAGATAGAAGGGGAGTTAAAGTCTTATTCAAGTTATTTTTCGCAATTTTATTTGAATGAAAATTGGCTTTTAAGGAATGAAATGGAAGAGAGGATTACCTATGGCCTCGATACAGGAATTAATATTTTAGAGTATCGAATTTTGGGTAAGTACCTTATAGATGATAAATTAAGTGTTCTTGCTGGTCCCAAAGTGAACATATTGAAAAAAAATGGAAATATAGAAAATGTTTCGCCATTTCTAACTTTTGGAGCGCAGTATAATGTAACGAAAGAATTTTCAATTTTTGCAAGGTATAACCAACCCATAATAAAGGATAAAACAAATACGGGTATAAGTCCTTCTGTAATTAATAATATAAACTACAGAATAGGAACCCGGTTAAAATTTTAAACAAAAAAGTTCCGAGAAATCGGAACTTTTTTACGTCTAGAGTCTATCATCTAAACTCTAATATCTCTATCATATATTATAAATGGATCACTTCATCATAAGCATCGGCAACCGCTTCCATAACCGCTTCACTCATAGTAGGGTGTGGGTGCACGGCTTTTAATACCTCGTGCCCCGTAGTTTCTAGTTTTCTGCCTAAAACTGCTTCAGCAATCATATCGGTAACACCAGCACCAATCATATGACAGCCAAGCCACTCACCATATTTTGCATCAAAAATTACTTTTACAAAACCATCTGAAGCACCACCAGCTTTTGCCTTACCTGAAGCTGAGAACGGGAATTTACCAACTTTTATATCCAAGCCTTTTTCTTTAGCTTGTTTTTCGGTTAAACCTACACTGGCAACTTCTGGCGAACAGTACGTACAACCAGGAATGTTTCCATAGTCTAAGGCTTCTACATGTTGTCCAGCAAGCTTCTCAACACATAAGATGCCTTCTGCTGAAGCAACGTGTGCTAGGGCTTGACCAGGCGTTACATCACCAATAGCATAATAACCAGGAATATTGGTCTGATAAAAATCGTTAACAATAATCTTATCTCTATCTACAACAATACCAACATCTTCCAGTCCGATATTTTCAATATTTGTTTTAATACCAACAGCAGATAAAATAATGTCAGCCTCAAGGATTTCTTCACCTTTTTTAGTTTTTACAGTAGCTTTTACACCATCACCAGACGTGTCGACAGAAGTTACTTCGGCAGACGTTTTGATTTTGATGCCACTTTTCTTAAACGAGCGCTCTAATTGTTTAGAAACATCTTCGTCTTCTACAGGCACTATATTCGGTAAGTATTCAACAATAGTTACTTCGGTACCCATAGAATTATAAAAATAAGCGAACTCAACGCCAATGGCTCCAGATCCAACAACAATCATTTTCTTTGGTTGTTTTGGTAAGCTCATAGCTTCTCTATAACCAATAACCTTTTTGCCGTCTTGAGGCAAGCTAGGCAATTCACGAGATCGGGCACCAGTTGCTATAATAATGTTATCGGCACTATATTCAGTTCCATCTACATCAACCTTTTTACCTGGCTTCAATTTTCCAAAACCATTAATAACATCAATTTTATTCTTTTTCATTAAAAACTGAACACCTTTACTCATGCCTTCGGCAACACCACGGCTACGCTTTACTACGGCGTCAAAATCTTTGTCAAAATCTTTAACCGATAACCCATAATCTCCAGCATGTTTAAGATATTCAAATACCTGGGCAGATTTCAATAAGGCTTTCGTTGGGATACACCCCCAATTTAAGCATACACCTCCAAGATTTTCTTTTTCAACAATAGCAGTTTTAAAACCTAATTGAGATGCTCTAATAGCTGTAACATAACCACCAGGACCGCTTCCAAGAACTATAATATCGTATTTACTCATGTGTTAAATTTTAGGGTACGAATTTACGAAATCGAAATCGAATAAAGAATTTAGTAGGCTTTAAATTTACATCTTTATGTTACCTTTGCCTCGCAAGTATTTATATGTGAAATATGCCTAGCAAAAATTATATAAATCATATAAAATCTGTTAAAAAAATAAGAACTTGCTTATGAATATAAAAAGAACAAGTTTCCCTCGTGTCGTTATTATAGGAGGTGGTTTTGCGGGAGTCGCTTTGGCCAAGAAATTATCAAAACAAGACCTTCAGGTTGTTTTATTGGATAAGAACAACTATCACACGTTTCAACCGCTTTTATATCAGGTATCTACTGGTGGGTTAGAGCCAGATTCTATTGCTTACCCTATAAGAAAGATACTTAAAAACTTTCCCAATTTCCATTTTAGATTGGCTCATGTTGAAGAAATTGATACCGTAAAAAATAAAGTCATTACTAATATTGGTAAGCTAAAATTCGACTATCTGGTTATTGCTTCGGGCTCTACGACCAACTATTTTGGAAATGAGGCTATAGAAAAATATAGTATGGCGATGAAAACCATACCGCAGTCCCTTAATTTAAGAAGTCTGATTTTAGAGAATTTTGAGGATGCATTACTGACTTCAGATTTAAATGAACGGAATGCCCTGATGAATTTTGTCATTGTTGGAGGCGGACCAACAGGTGTGGAGCTGGCTGGTGCCTTGGCCGAGATTAAAAAAGGTATTTTACCAAAAGATTACCCAGATTTAGATACCCGATTGGCACAGATTCATGTTATTCAATCTGGTAATTGTATTCTAAAAGGGATGAGTGACAAGGCTTCCCAAAGTGCCGAAGATTTTTTAGAGAAATTAGGAGTTAACGTTTGGAAAAATGTTAGAGTAACTAATTACGATGGTAGAACGGTAACTACCAATACCGATTTGACTTTTGAAACAGCTACTTTAATTTGGGCTGCTGGTGTGAAGGGAGAAACCATAAAAGGATTAGATGCCGAAAAATTTGTAACCAGAGGCAACAGGCTTATAGTTAATGAATTTAATCAGGTAAAAGCATTCGATCATATTTTTGCCATAGGAGATGTGGCTTGCATGGTCAATGAAGACTACCCTAATGGGTTGCCAATGATGGCGCAACCAGCTATTCAACAAGGCGATCAATTAGGAAACAATATACTACGGTTAATTGAAGAACAGCCCATGAAGCCTTTCATTTACAAAGATAAAGGTACTATGGCTACTATAGGAAGAAACAAAGCCGTAGTAGATTTAAGAAAATTTAAGTTCCAGGGTGTTTTTGCCTGGTATATTTGGATGTTTGTGCACCTCTTTTTTTTAATAGGCTTTAGAAACCGCATGGTAGTCTTTGTAAACTGGGTGTATAATTATGTAAGGTTCGATAGGGAAGCACGTTTAATTATTAGACCTTTTAAGAGAACTTTAAAATAGCATTGGTATTTATGTGGGCAAGTTGCCATGAAAAATGTCAAACAGGCTTTCGGTAGTCGCTCTCTGCGAGGAGCTCCAACAAGACCTCAATCCTTCTTGCAGTACATTTCTTAGCGATGAGTTAAGATTGTTTGTAGGTGTTTTTTTGTTCAAAAATTATGAGTTACAATGTTTCAAGCTGATTACAAAACAAGTCTATATTCTTGGTTCTATCAACAAAGCGGTCTTGGTTCTCAACTCGATTCAACAATTCTTATAAATTTAAGTAGTAATGTTTCAGGCTAACCATAAACAAGTCTTTGTTCTTAGTTCTAAAAGCAGAGCAGTCTTAAGTCTTTATACCTACCTATAAGTCATCCGTAAAATGTCGCCTACCTTTTTCCTTGCCAAACTTTTCGGCATTGTATTTTGAAGAATCTCCTTTAGGAATAGATAAAGATTGCCAATTCTTGCCCTTTAACAGTTTTCCAAGAAAAACGATTTGCCCTGTATGATAAGCATAATGTGCTAATTGTCTGTTAATAGCTTCTGTAACGGTATGGCCTTGATTGCGAATAAAAATGATCCGTTCTAAATCAGATTCGGTTAATGGTGTAATGGCTTCAAATAAGCAATGCCAACCTTTATCCCAATCGTCTATAAGTGCTTTTTTTGAAGTATAGGTGTCTTCAAATTCCTGGTCGCGATGCCTCCATGCTTTTTCACCATCTTCAGTTAAAAAGTTGGTCCACCTGCTTAGCATATTACCAACCATATGCTTTACAACGATAGCAATAGAATTAGAATCTTCTGCAAATTCTTTTTTAAGTTCTTCAAAGTTGAGCTCTTGAAAGGTTTTATCGCCTAAACTTTTATAATATTCAAATTGTTTAATAATACTGGATAGGTAGGATATTTGCATACCTTAAATATAAAATATCAACTTTTAAATCCCAAATCCTAAAACACACTATTGGAATTTATTTTTTTGGAATAAACTTTAAAGCGACTCCATTAATACAATGGCGTTTTCCTGTAGTTTCTCTGGGACCATCATTAAAAACATGACCTAAATGCCCCCCACAGGTTGCGCAATGTTCTTCATCACGTGAATATCCTAATTTATTATCGCTCCCATAAGCGACATTACCTTTAATTTCCCTGTCAAAACTAGGCCATCCCGTGCCAGAATCAAACTTATGTTCACTTTTAAATAGAGGGGTGTCGCACGCAGCACAGGCATAAATACCCGCTTTATAGTTTTTATTTAAAGAACTAGAAAAAGGACGTTCCGTTCCAGCTTTTCTAAGCACATAATATTCCATATCAGATAATTGTGCTTTCCATTCAGCATCGGTTTTAGAAACTTTATAGACTTTTTGCTCTTTTTTTTGAGCATTGCTATTACAATTTAATAGTGTTATTGTTAAGCATAATAGAATTAGTTTCTTCATAATTGTTTTGAGTTCTTTTTTATATGTGTCGTACCTATTAACCATACATAACATTCTTGATAACATATTTTTCTACTTATGTGACCAATAAAAACAAACGGTGTCTAAACTATTAAGATACAAATTTTGTACTTTTATAAAATATTATAAACCTTATATGATGAAATTAAAAAAAGCACTTTTAGTATTTGGGATGGTAGTATTCATATTATCATGTGCTACAAATCCATTTACTGGTAAAAAGACCATGGCTTTAGTGCCTAATTCTCAATTATTTCCAACAGCTTTTGCTCAGTACGATCAGTTTTTAACGGATAATAAAGTTGTTAAAGGAACAAAAGATGCTGAGATGATAACCAGAGTAGGGCAGCGTATTGCAGTAGCAGCAGAGCGTTGGTTAAATGCAAATGGCCATCAAGGTTACTTAAAAGATTATAAATGGGAATACAATTTAGTTGAAGATAAAACGGTTAATGCTTGGTGTATGCCTGGAGGTAAAATAGTATTCTACACAGGTATTTTACCAATAGCTAAAGGAGAAACAGGAGTTGCTGCTATTATGGGACATGAGGTAGCACATGCACTGGCAAATCACGGCCAACAGCGTATGAGTGCAGCTTATGTACAGCAAGGGTTGGCAGTAGCTGGAAATATTGCCATAAAAGATGAAAAATCCAGAAATGCTTTTAATCAATATTATGGTGTAGGTTCGCAAGTAGGTGTGATGTTGCCTTTTAGTAGAAGCCATGAAACGGAAGCAGATAAAATAGGCCTGTATTTAATGGCTATAGCTGGTTATAATCCAGATGAAGCATCAGAGTTATGGAAACGTATGAAAGCGAATAGCGGCGGGAATGCGCCACCAGAAATTTTAAGCACGCACCCGTCAAACGATTCTCGTATTGCAAACCTTAAGGCTTTGTCACCTACAGCAAAAGCTGAAGCTAAAAAGTTTGGTGTTACTAAATTTAGATAACCATTTTTTAATGTAGAAATAAAAAATATTTGATTATTTTAGTGAGCTGCTCATAAAAGGGCAGCTTTTTTATTATGGCAGCACTAGAAAAAGGGAGTAAAAAACTCTTAAATGCTTGGGCGTTTTACGATTGGGCCAATTCGGTTTATACATTAACTATAACGTCATCGATATTTCCTATATTTTATTCGGCATTGTTCCTATCGGAAATTAAAAATGTTTCGGCATTCGGGCTGGAATTTAAAAGTACTGCACTTATTACTTTTGTTACGGCATTTACTTTTTTAGTAGTAGCATTTATTTCTCCGATATTATCTGGTATTGCAGATTATATAGGTAATAAAAAGAACTTTTTAAAATTCTTTTGTTATGTAGGAAGCATTGGTTGTATTGGACTGTATTGGTTTAATCTAGAGTATATTCATTTAAGTTTGTTGTTCTACTTTATGGGGCTGATAGGCTATTGGGGAAGCTTGGTTTTCTATAATTCTTATTTACCAGATATTGCATTTGAAGAACAACAAGATAGTATTAGTGCCAAAGGTTTTTCAATGGGCTATTTAGGAAGTGTTATTTTGTTGATTCTAAACTTGTTAATGGTTATGTTTCCTCAATGGTTTGGTTTTGATATTAGTATACCTGATTCTTTGAGACAAACAGGATCAGAAGTAGAAATCACCGAAGCTTTAAAAGCGGCTAAAGATGCCGCTTCTTTTGAAGCTATGAAGATATCGTTTATTACAGTGGGTGTTTGGTGGGCTTTGTTCAGTCAATATTCATTTTATTATTTACCTAAAGGAACTTCATCTGGACACAAAGTAACTAGGGCTATAGTTTTTAATGGTCTAAAAGAGTTGCGACAAGTATGGAAACAGTTAAAACAGGATTTAAGATTAAAACGTTATTTATATGCCTTTTTTGTTTTTAGTATGGCAGTACAAACCATTATGCTAGTTGCTGCTTATTTTGGAGAAGAAGAAATTGCTTGGGGAAGCGACTCGGATAAAACAATTGGCTTGATTGGCAGTATTTTGCTTATTCAATTAGTAGCTGTACTAGGAGCTTTTTTAACCTCAAAAGCCTCATATAAATATGGTAACGTAAAAACTTTAATAGGAATAAATTTTATTTGGATGGCCTTGTGTTTTTATGCCTTTTTTATGAAAACACCCTTACAGTTTTACATTGCTGCATCTATAGTTGGTTTAGTGATGGGTGGCATTCAATCTTTAGCGCGATCTACATATTCAAAATTTTTGCCTGAAACCGAAGATACAACCTCGTATTTTAGTTTTTATGATGTCGCAGAGAAAATAGGTATTGTTATTGGTATGGGGATTTTTGCAACCATAGATCAGGTAACGGGGAGCATGCGAAATGCGATTTTGTTTCTCTTTATTTTCTTTTTAGCAGGAATCATTCTGCTCTTTAGAGTGCCAAAAACGAGATCTGAATTAAACAATGCTGGGTAACATTTAATAACATGCTAATAATTTAAAATAAAAAAGGTAGCAATTTTTAAATTACTACCTTGATATATAAGAAATATGTCTAATTAATCCACAGTTATAAGTAGGTTATAGGTATATTAATTGCTACGGCATTTTGCTATTCGATTCCATCTGGTAAAATCGCGTTCAAACAAATATCCAGCATAAGTTACCTTATCTCCAACAAAATATCTTTTAGATCGACTCCAAGCTTCAATGCCGTCACACGGATCGTTTGTTGGGTCTGGTGGCGTAGTGTTAGAAGGGTAAGCACTATTTGTGCCTTCAATATCTAATGCCGATAGTTGCGCTCTTCTTCTAGGAAGCACATTGCCATCAAGGTCTGTAATTGTTGGTTTTCCATTTTTACTAAAGGTATAACTACCATACATCATCGTTGAATTGGTATCAAAATCTCTTGTTACAAGAGTGGCTGAATTGCTTTTAAAAAATTGATCTTCTGCGCCATCTCTAATATTTTCATAATTAATAATGATGTGGTTATCCCTATCTGAGCGGTTTTGCTCATGAATATACCCTAATGTATGTCCAATTTCATGGATAATTACTAGAGCCGTTGTTCTAGTTCCAAGTCTAATAAAACCTCTAGATCCATTGGCTCCCAAAGTAGCGACACCACAATTACAGGAATCGCCGTTGCTGCTTATAGTAACATAGGTAGACTCATTGGTACGTTCTTTAAACCGTATATTTGTTTTACTTTCCCATTCTTCAATAGATTTTTGAAGCTCACTTCTTACCGACTGGCTCAAGCCTTGAACAACATATACAATGGTATTGTTGGCCCATTTACGAACACCGCCAGCTAACGCTAACTTGCCTTTTTTATTAAGCTCAGGGCTTGGAGGTTCGTTATCATTAAACGTAACTTTAGTATCTGTAAGTTGTTCTTCAAATAATCTAATATCGGTACCTTGAAGTGAAAAAGTACCATCTTCTTCTTTTTTTACTTTAACAGGTTCTCCAAGAAAATATTTTTCAATAAACTCTTGATCTGTTAGGGGGGCTTCATTAACAGGTTCTGTGCTTTCGCCGTCTTCGCATGAAGCAAAAACTAATACAAAAGCTAATAGGCTAATTTTAAATTTTTTAAAAATGATTGTTGTTTTCATTAATTTAGGTTTTTGGGACTATAGAATAATTCTTACATAAAATAAAAACTAAAAAAGAGCTTGGGATATTGCTGATGGATATGTTAATGAAATGTTAAATATCCTGAAAGTACATAAGCGATTATACATAGAAATAATTCTATGTATAATCGCTTATGTTTTAAGTTTTTTAAATGTATTGTCTGGACTTTTTTATCTGAAAAATATTTTTGAGTCCAGACGGTAGATGAGAGTGTGGTGTTTTATTGATTGGTAATACTTCCAGATCCTGCCACTTTGGTATCCATTGTGGGATTGCCTCTATAAACAATATCACCAGACCCTGCTACTCTTGCTTTTAAGGTTTCATTGCTAACCACTTTGGCATCACCAGAACCTGCCACAGAAACCTCCGTATTATTGGCTTGTAATTCAAAGCCATGAAAATCGCCAGACCCAGCTACTTTGGCTACTAAATTATTGGTGTCTCCTTTTAGTTTCAGGTCACCAGATCCTGCTATAGATGCTTTGGTGGATGATGTTTTTATATCAAGAATAACATCTCCAGAACCCGCTAAGGAAACATCTAAATTTGTTGCAGTTATAGTGCCTTCGTTCCATAAGTCGCCAGATCCAGCAAGAGAGACTTTGCTAATATCTTTATATGGAATAGTGATTTTTATAGTTTTATTTCTGCTAGGTTTTATATTGGTACCCTTTTTGGGTCTTATAATTAAATTATTGTTTTTCACTTCGGTAATAATATAATCCAATAAGTTTTCTTCTCCCTCAATTTTAATGTTTCCCTCATTACCGCTAACAATAACGAAATTCATGCTTCCAGCGCATTTTATACCGTCGTATTCAGCGGTTGTTCGAGTGATGGTTGTAAAGTTACCGTTTCCTCTTATGGATTTTCCCCATTGTGCGTACGATGTGGTAGCTAAAAGTAATGTTGCTATTATTAAGACTGTTTGTTTTCTGATTGATTTTTTCATGTGATTTTAAGATTTATTATTGATGAATTAATTTTTATAAAGCGATACACTTCCGTATTCAGATTCAATATTAATGGTATTGCTAGAAGTTTTGGTACCGTAATAACCTGCGTAGAACTTATCTGTTGTTTTTATGATTTTTTTTGTAAACTCCAGCTCATCTGCATTTAAGGAACCATATTCTAAATCAATATTAAAATTAAAATGATAGTTAGGAACATATCCTATTTTTATACCAACATAATCAGACCTAATATTTACATTTCCGGCATTTTCGGTCATCCTTTTAATCTTTATAGAGCCATAGTCAGCTTTAAGAGCTATGTTTTTATAGACATCTCCAATAATAGCTGTTAAATAGTCGCCATTTCCTGTAATATTATTTGCTTTGTCAATATTTATATGGCCATAGTCACAATTATAATTGACATCTTCGGCTATTTCTACTTTAGAGTGCGTATAGTCTGCATTAATATCTAACTTGTTTGTTTTAGAAACGGTAAAACCACTGTAGTCAGCATTTATTTTCCCGCTTTTTATAAATTCAAAGTAGCAGTTTTTTGTATAATCGAAATTAATACTATTATTCTCGGCCATTAATTCTTTAGTGGTAATCTTGCCATAGTCGCAATTTATTTTGGCATGCCCTTCAAGCTTGTCTACATTAATGTTTCCATAATCGTTATTCAAATCGATACTATTTGTGATGGGAATTTTAACCAGATAATTAATTTTCATACTTACTTTATCATTTTTTTTCCAACTCCACCAAGAATTAGATCTTCCTTCTCCAAATTTTGTTTTTGCAGAAACATGACTTGAGGAAGCTTCAAATTGAACCGATATGGCATCTAGTTTTTCTTGAACTTTTTCTTCATTATTTCCAGTGGTTATTACAGTGATTTCAAAAACCACCCTATTTTCATTCCATGTAATAATATCAACATTTCCATAGCTGTTATCTACACTCAGCATAGCGTTTGGTGCTACAGCATATTCCTTATTGATCGTTTTCTTTTTCGTGTGCTTACCTTTGCCTGCTATTGATGCCGAGGTAAACAGCGGGAGTACTAATAATAAGATTAGTGTTTTAAATTGTAGTGCTCGTTTCATGTGATCTCTTTTTAATAGTTTTAATGGTCGTATTTCTACTGCGTTTAGCATGGGTTTGTAGTATCATTAGCTAATAATTTCATAATCATTAGATATTGATATCTGACATGTCATACGACTGACCATTTAATTGTTTTATTCTTTCTATCTGCTCTAAAGTGTTTTGTAATATGTCTATTCTGTTTTGGAAGTTGGAAATCATAGCGTATATAACACGGTTATCGTCTCCACTTTCGTTTAAATCTTTTTTTAATGATTCGTAATTTTCCTCTAATGCTTTTAGGCGTACCATAGTATCCTTAATGAGTGCTTGGACTTCAGGGGCATTTTCATTTTTAATCTTACTTAATTCTTCTGCTATTGTAGATGTAAAAAAGTCTTCTGTTTCAGCCATTTTAGGCGATACACTAGCAAGTTCTCTAGTATTTTCTGTTTGCTGGGAACCAATAAAAAGTGTTATTAACAGCATAACAGAAGCGGCTACACCAATTAAAGGTTTCCATAAACGACGCCTTTGTTTATCAACTTTAACTAGTTGTAGCTCGCCTTGTTTATTTAACTTGCCTAAAAAACGTTCTGCATGATTTAATCCTGGGTTTTCTATATCAAAATCATTTTTATGTTTTTCAAACAGTTTGTCTATATTATCTTTATTCATAAGCCACTTGTAATTTTGTTCTTAAACTGTCCTTAGCCCTGGAAATCATGGTTCTACAATTTGCATTGGAAATGTTTAAAATATTACTAATCTCTTCATAATCGTAACCTTCAATTAAATTTAAGGTTAAAGCGATTCTATAATTATCCTTTAATGATTTCATAGTATTTAAAATTTGCTTCGCTTTTATATTTGCAAATTCGTAATCGCTATCAATACCATTATTATCATCTTCAATTTTGTACAGCATATCATCTAAAGGAACTTCTTTGCTTTTATTCTTCTTTTTATAATGGTAAATACTGTTATTTATAACAATTCGTTTTAACCACGCACCAAATATTTTCGATTCTTTAAGACTATCTAGTTTTGTAAAAGCCATTAAAAATGAATCCTGCATAATATCTTCTGCTTCAAAACTGTCTTTCACAATTCTAAAAGAAGCATTGTACATGGCTTTATAATATCTGTTATATATCTCCAATTGTGCAGATTGGTTTCCAGATTTACAAAGCTCAACAAGCTGTTCGATATTTAATTTAGTTGGCGTCAAAAAAACAATTTGTTATAATATAGATTGGTGTTGTTATGTTTTGTTACAGTTTTGCAAAAAAAATCCTATATTCTAATTGAATATAGGATTTTAATATGATTAAAAGGAATTGTTATTCAGATTTCAATAGGGTGTTCTTTCTTGATTAAACGATTTCCAGAACTAGCTCTCTTTGTTGTTTAGCTGCTTTTACCATGTTTTCTAAAGCTGTTTTTGTTTCTGGCCAGTTCCTTGTTTTTAATCCACAATCAGGATTTACCCAAATATGTTCTTTAGGCAAAACGTTTTTTGCTTTTAAGAGTAGGTGTTCGATTTCTTGTACAGAAGGGACTCTAGGAGAATGAATATCATAAACGCCAGGACCAATTTCATTGGGATACTTAAAGTTGACAAAGGCTTCTAATAATTCCATTTCAGATCGAGACGTTTCAATGGTTATGACGTCAGCATCCATGGCTGCAATACTATTAATAATATCATTAAATTCAGAATAGCACATATGTGTATGAATTTGGGTTTCATCTTTTACACCAGAAGCAGAAATTCTAAATGCTTTTACGGCCCAATCCAAATAGGTTTTCCAGGCTTCTTTTCTTAAAGGTAAACCTTCACGGATGGCAGGTTCATCAATTTGAATAATTTTTATTCCGTTGTTTTCTAGGTCGACCACTTCGTCTCTAATAGCTAATGCTATTTGGTTGCATGTTATTTGTCTGGGTTGATCATTTCTAACAAAAGACCATTGTAAAATGGTTACTGGCCCTGTAAGCATGCCTTTTACAGGTAAGTCTGTTAAGGATTGTGCGTAAGCAGACCATTTTACTGTCATAGCACTTTCTCGAGATACATCACCAAATAGAATAGGAGGTTTTACACATCTGCTACCATAGCTTTGTACCCAGCCAAAGCTACTAAAAGCAAATCCGTTTAGCCTTTCTCCAAAATATTCGACCATATCGTTTCGTTCAAACTCTCCATGTACTAAAACATCGATACCAATTTCTTCTTGAAAACGGATAGATTCTTTAGTTTCTTTGGCAATTAATGAGTCATATTTTGATGGAGATAAAATGCCTTTTTTGAATTTCGATCTCCAACTCCTAACTTCTTTAGTTTGTGGAAATGATCCGATGGTAGTCGTAGGGAATAATGGTAAGTTTAGTGCCGATTTTTGTTTTGTCTGTCTATTTTTAAAAGTGCTTTTTCTTTGACTATAGCTGTCATTTAAAGCTAGCACTCTGCTTTTTACATGGGTACTATGAATTAGTAGTGATGTTTTTCTATTAGCATGTGCTTGCTTGTTTTCCTTAAATTCGTTTTGAAATTCATTATAATTTGAAGAGGCTAGCCCTTTAAGGGTTCTAATTTCTTGTAATTTTTGCTTTGAAAAAGCTAGCCATTGTTTTATTTCAGGATCTAGGTTCGTTTCATTGGTTTCTAAATCTAAATCGTAAGGGCAGTGGAGCAGAGAACATGATGTTGATATCCAGACATTTTCTTCCCCGATTTTCGAAACAGCTAATTCGATAGTTTGCAAGGAGTCATCAAAGTTGTTTTTCCAAATATTCCTTCCATCTACTAAACCTAAAGAGAGTTTTGTGGTTAAATTGAAGTTTTTAGATTCTAAAATATCGTTTAATTGTAATTGACACCTTACCAAATCTAAATGCAAAGTGTTTATAGGTAGCTGCAAAACAGTGTCTAAATTATCGCCATAACAATCGAAGTAGTTGGCTAAAAAGATTTTTAGATTAGGGAACTTGGTGTTTATTTTTTCATATGAAGATTTAATGGCAAGTCTTTCTTGTTCATTTAAATCCAAGGCCAGGCAAGGTTCGTCAAATTGAATGTATTCAACATCCAGTGAAGTCAATCTAGAAATAATTTCAAAATAGACTGGCAATAATTTGTCTAATAAGCTTAGTTTGTGGAAGCCAGCTTCTTTTTCTTTTCCTAATAAAAGAAACGTTACAGGGCCAATTAGTACGGGTTTGGTTTTAATACCTAATTCTAGAGCCTCCTTGTATTCGTCGATTATTTTGCTTGAGAAAAATTCAAAGTTTTGTTCTCTTTCAAATTCGGGTACTATATAATGGTAGTTGGTGTCAAACCATTTAGTCATTTCCATGGCAGTACAGTCAATGTCTTCATTTTGGATACCTCTAGCCATGGCAAAGTATAAATCTAACTGGTTTTCATGTTTTAGTTTGTTATAACGTTTGGGTATACAGCCTACGCTTAAACAAGTGTCAAGTACCTGATCGTAAAAAGAGAAATCATTTGAAGGCATATAATCTATTCCTGTATTTTTTTGAAGTAGCCAGTTTTCCTTTCTAATATGGCTCCCCACTTTTAAAAGTTCTTTTTGGCTAATTTTACCCGCCCAATAAGCTTCGTTTGCTTTTTTTAGCTCTCTTTGACTTCCGATTCTTGGATATCCTAAAATTGTAGTTTTCATAAAAATATTATTGCTTTATATCTGAGCAAAGTTAGTTTTATGGATTTTTTATACTGTTAATGGTGTGTTATTTGGACGTAATAACTGTTTTTGTGTTTATTTGTAGTTTTAAAATCTTATAATAGTGATTAAAGACAAGTTAAACAGAAAATCATTCTATAGATGCTATTGGATAAAATAGATTTACGCATATTAAACATACTTCAGCATAATTCTAATTTAACCACTAAGGAATTGGCGGCAAAGGTAAATTTGTCTACAACGCCAGTTTTTGAAAGGGTGAAGAAATTAGAAAAGGAGGGCTATATTAAAAAATATAAAGCCGTATTGGATGCTGAAAAGTTGGATAGGGGACTTATGGTGTTTTGCAATATAAGACTCAAAGAACATACCCGTAAAATTGGAAATCAGTTTGTTAAAGATATTCTTTCCTTGGATGAGGTTACAGAGTGTTATAATATTTCTGGCGATTACGATTTTTTATTGAAGGTTTTGGTAAAAGATATGAAGCATTATCAAAACTTTGTTTTAAATCATTTAGGTGAATTACAAAATATAGGAAGTGCTCACAGTACCTTTGTGATGGGAGAAATTAAAAACTCTTATTTGGTACCAATTTAATTGAAAAAAACCTGAGGTAGAGTCTCAGGTTTTTTTCAATAATAAGTCTTTTAATTTTTAATACTTCTTTAATGAATCTTTAAGATTCTGCTGGATTTTCAGTTTTTTCTATTGAGATGCTCAATTCTTGAGTTGTTTTATCTAAATCGATTTTAATTTTATCACCCTCCTCAAGATGGGAGGCAACAATTTCTTCAGCTAAGGCATCTTCAATATACTTTTGTATGGCCCTTTTTAAAGGTCTAGCACCATATTGTTTATCAAAACCTTTTTCGGCAATGTAATCTTTGGCACTTTTGCTAAGCTTTAAAATATAGCCTAAACCTTTAATTCTTGCTAAAAGCTTTTCTAATTCAATATCGATAATTTTGTTGATATCTTCTTTTTCTAAAGCATTAAATACCACCACATCATCAATTCTATTTAAAAACTCTGGAGCAAACGATTTTTTCAGTGCATTTTCAATAACACTTCTGGCATTGGCATCTTCTTGCGCTTTTTGCGATGCCGTTCCAAATCCTATACCTGTTCCAAAATCTTTAAGCCTTCTGGCTCCTATGTTGGAAGTCATGATTATAATCGTGTTCCTAAAATCGATTTTTCTTCCTAAGCTATCTGTTAAATAGCCATCATCAAGTACTTGAAGTAGCATGTTGAAAACATCAGGATGTGCTTTTTCTATTTCATCCAGTAATATGACAGCATAAGGTTTACGTCTTACTTTTTCGGTCAATTGTCCACCTTCTTCATAACCAACATATCCTGGAGGTGCTCCAATTAATCTGGAAATAGCAAATTTTTCCATATACTCACTCATATCGATTCTTACAAGAGAGTCTTCGCTATCAAATAATTCTCTGGATAATACTTTTGCCAACTGAGTTTTACCAACGCCTGTCTGGCCTAAAAAGATAAATGAACCAATTGGTTTGTTTGGATCTTTAAGCCCCGCGCGATTGCGCTGAATCGCTTTTACGACTTTAGCAACAGCATCGTCTTGTCCAATTACTTTTCCTTTTATAAGATTAGGAAGTTCGGCAAGTCTGTTAATTTCGGTCTGTGCAATTCTGTTTACTGGTACTCCAGTCATCATAGAGACAACATCAGCAACATTATCTTCGGTAACAATTTCTCTATGTTGTTTAGTGTCCTCTTCCCATTTTTCCTGAGCAATAGCTAACTCTTTTTCAATGCGCTTTTCGTCATCTCTAAGTTTGGCAGCTTCCTCGTATTTTTGTTTTCTTACAACGGCATTTTTAGTTTCCTTAATGTCTTCCAGTTGTTTCTCAAGTTCTAATATTTGCTGAGGAACATCAATATTCGTTATATGTACACGAGATCCAGCTTCATCTAAAGCATCAATAGCTTTGTCTGGTAAAAAGCGCTCTGTCATATACCTATTGGTTAACTTGACACACGCTTCAATGGCTCCCGGCGTATAATCAACATTATGGTGTTCTTCGTATTTTCCTTTTATGTTATTGAGGATTTCAATCGTTTCTTCTACCGAAGTAGGTTCCACGATGACTTTTTGAAAACGACGTTCTAAAGCGCCATCTTTTTCAATATACTGTCTGTATTCATCTAATGTTGTTGCTCCAATGCATTGAATTTCACCACGCGCTAAAGCAGGTTTAAACATATTGGAAGCATCTAAACTTCCCGTTGCACCGCCGGCACCAACTATGGTATGGATTTCATCAATAAACAGAATAACATCATCATTCTTTTCGAGTTCATTCATCACTGCTTTCATGCGTTCTTCAAACTGACCTCGATATTTTGTTCCAGCGACTAAGCTTGCCAAATCTAATGTGACAACACGTTTATTAAATAAAATACGCGATACTTTTCGTTTTACAATTCTAAGGGCTAAACCTTCAGCAATGGCAGATTTACCAACGCCAGGTTCACCAATTAGAAGTGGATTGTTTTTTTTGCGTCGACTTAAAATCTGTGACACACGTTGTATTTCCTTTTCGCGACCAACAACGGGATCAAGCTTGCCTTCTTCTGCTAACGCGGTTAAATCACGTCCAAAATTATCCAAAACGGGTGTTTTGGACTTCTTGTTCGTTTTTCCAGCAGGTGTATTAAAAATATTGTCCTTTGAAGCATCACCTTCTGCATTCATATCATCATCTTGAAAAGATTCAGATTTAGGTTCTATATAGTTATTGTCGTTTGTTATCATAAGCTTAAATTGTTCTTTAACATTATCGTAATCGACTTTTAGTTTATTTAAAAGCTTTGTGGTAGGGTCATTTTCATTCCTCAAGATACATAGCAGTAAATGTGCCGTGTTTATTGAGGTGCTTTGAAATAATTTAGCCTCTAAAAACGTGGTTTTTAAAGCGCGTTCTGCTTGCCTAGTAAGGTGTAAGTTCTTTTTTTGGTTGGAAGTTACAGCAATATTCGGGTTCGCAGGGCTTAATATTTCAACTTTGCGTCTTAAATGATTTAAATCAATATCTAAAGCGTTTAATATGTTAATGGCTTTGCCGCTACCATCGCGCAAAAGCCCAAGCATTAAATGCTCAGTGCCGATAAAATCATGGCCTAACCTTAGTGCTTCTTCTTTGCTATAAGCAATTACATCTTTTACTCTTGGGGAAAAATTATCATCCATAATCGTGTCCTTTCTGCATTAAAAATACTAAAACATTTTACTAAAGGCAAAAACTGTACCTTAAATTGTCAGTAAGTTGCTAATTGACGAAAAAATCTTTATAAAATCAAAATTTTTTAAAGTATACTTATTAACTAAAAAAGCATGTAAAATTGTTAATAAAAAACACGAAAAAATAGTGTGAAAACACTTAACATGACTGTTGAAATAGTTATATTAGCATGTTTTGAAATATAGATAAAACTTAATTAAAATTATATATGGCAGAAGGAGAGAAATTGATCCCTATTAATATTGAAGATGAGATGAAATCGGCATACATTGATTATTCAATGTCGGTCATTGTGTCACGTGCTTTACCAGATGTAAGGGACGGCTTGAAACCAGTTCATAGACGTGTGCTTTACGGCATGCACGAGCTAGGTGTTAGAGCAAATTCAGCGCATAAAAAATCCGCAAGAATAGTTGGAGAAGTTTTAGGTAAATACCATCCACACGGCGATACATCTGTTTATGATGCTATGGTACGTATGGCTCAAGAATGGAGTTTACGCTATATGCTTGTTGATGGTCAAGGGAATTTTGGTTCTATAGATGGAGATAGTCCTGCAGCAATGCGTTATACGGAAGCCCGTATGCGTAAGATATCTGAGGACATGTTGGCAGATATTGAAAAAGAAACGGTAGATCATAAATTGAATTTTGATGATACCTTGCAAGAACCAACGGTGCTTCCAACGCGTATTCCAGGACTTTTAGTTAACGGAGCATCGGGTATTGCAGTAGGTATGGCTACTAACATGCCGCCTCATAATATAACTGAAGTTGTAAATGGAACCATTGCTTATATAGATAATAATGATATTGAAATTGACGAGCTTATTACACATATAAAAGCGCCGGATTTTCCAACTGGAGGAACTATTTATGGTTACGATGGGGTTAAAGAAGCTTTTCATACAGGTCGTGGTCGTATTGTTATGCGGGGAAAAGCAAATATTGAGGAAGTAAATGGACGTGAGTGTATTGTAGTAGAAGAAATACCTTATCAGGTTAATAAAGCAGATATGATTAAAAAGACTGCGGACTTGGTAAATGATAAGAAGTTGGAAGGTATTTCAACAATTCGCGATGAATCCGATAGAAACGGTATGCGTATTGTATACGTTTTAAAGCGTGATGCCATTCCTAATATCGTATTAAATAAATTATTTAAGTATACAGCTTTGCAATCATCTTTTAGTGTAAATAATATAGCACTGGTTGATGGGCGTCCGCAACTGTTAAACTTAAAAGACCTTATTCACTATTTCGTAGAGCATAGACACGAAGTTGTTGTCAGGAGAACAACATACGAATTACGTAAAGCTGAAGAACGAGCTCACATTTTAGAAGGGTTGATTATTGCTTCTGATAATATTGATGAAGTTATAGCCATTATTAGAGCTTCTTCAAATGCAGACGAAGCCCGGGAGAATTTAATCAAGCGTTTTGAGCTTTCTGAGATTCAGGCAAAGGCTATCGTTGAAATGCGTTTGCGTCAATTAACAGGTCTGGAGCAGGACAAATTACGTTCGGAGTATGAGGATATTATGAAGACCATTGAAGACTTAAAAGATATCTTAGCGAGAAAAGAGCGCAGAATGGATATTATTAAGGATGAATTGGAAGTTGTAAGAGATAAATATGGTGATGAGCGTCGTTCAACTATTGAATATGCAGGCGGTGATTTAAGTATTGAAGATATGATTCCTGATGAAAAAGTGGTTATTACCATTTCACATGCAGGTTATATTAAACGTACATCACTTACAGAATATAAAACACAGAATAGAGGAGGGGTTGGTCAAAAAGCATCAACGACTCGAAATGAAGATTTCTTAGAACATCTATTTGTTGGGACTAATCACCAATATATGCTGTTCTTTACACAAAAAGGAAAATGTTTTTGGATGCGTGTTTATGAGATCCCTGAAGGAAGTAAAACCTCAAAAGGGCGTGCTATTCAAAACCTGATAAATATTGAGCAAGATGATAAGGTTATGGCCTTCATTTGTACTCAAGATTTAAAAGATGAAGATTACATAAATAGCCATTATGTTATTATGGCTACCAAGAATGGCCAAGTAAAGAAGACATCTTTAGAGCAGTATTCGCGTCCTAGAACGAATGGAATCAATGCCATTACTATAAAGGATAATGATGAGCTATTAGAAGCAAAATTAACTACAGGAAACAGTCAGGTTATGTTAGCACTTAAATCTGGTAAGGCTATTCGCTTTGAAGAGGCAAAAACCAGACCTATGGGGCGTGGCGCTTCTGGGGTTAGAGGTATTAGACTCGCTCATGATAACGATGAAGTTATAGGAATGGTTACTATTGAAAATTCTCAAGAGGAGTCTGTACTAGTCGTTTCAGAGAATGGTTATGGCAAACGTACTTATATTGATGATCCAGAAGATGGAGAGCCAGTATACAGAATTACTAATAGAGGTGGAAAAGGAGTTAAAACCATTTCTATTACAGAGAAAACAGGAAATTTAGTAGCTATAAAGAGTGTAACAGATAATGATGATTTAATGATTATCAATAAATCTGGAATTGCTATACGTATGGTTGTAGAAAATTTACGAGTTATGGGGAGAGCCACCCAAGGTGTTAAGCTTATTAATTTAAAAGGAAACGATTCTATAGCAGCAGTTGCTAAAGTTATGCATGATGAAGATGAAGTAGAAGACCCTGAAACAATTGAAAATACTGATGTTTCAGAGGATGGCACAACTCTTGATAACAACAATGCAGAAGATAATAATACCAAAAACAATTAAAATATTTTATAAAATGAAAAAACAGTTAATCATAGCTTTAGCTCTTTCAATGGGTGCTTTCACCTTTGCACAGAAAAAAGAATTGAAGACAGCAGACAAGGCTATAAAGGGTGAGAAATTCGAGGACGCCAAAGCAGCTTTAAAACAAGCAGAGACATTAATGTCTAGCATGGATGACAAAGCTAAATCGAAGTTTCATTATTTAAGTGCCAAAGCTTTTTATGCAGGAGGTAAAGGATCGTTAGCCGAAACAGATCTGGCTCTTGTTAATTTAAATAAAGTAAATGTAGGGTATTCAGCAGAAATTAATTTGATGAAGCAAGAAATAGCAAATAGTTTGTTGCTAAAAGGAAATGCTGCTTACGAGAAAAAAGAATATTCGGATGCTTCGGTATATTTTGAAAAATCTTATAGGGTAACTGAAAGAGATACAGTATTTCTTTATTATGCTGCAGCTACAGCTGTTAATGTTAGTGAGTATGATAGAGCTTTAGGGTTGTATGAAGAGCTTAAAAAATTAGGTTATACAGGTATTGCAAAGCAATACTTTGCTACTAATATTGAAACTCAGAAAGAGGAAGCTTTTAATAATAAAGAAATGCGTGATATTTCTGTTAAAGCTAAGACACACATTAAGCCGGTTGAACGTATGACTGAATCAAAAAAGCCAGAGATTGTAAAAAATGTGGCGCTTATTTATGTGAACAGAGGTGACAATGAAAAAGCAATTGCTGCTATGAAAGAAGCAAGAGCTGAAAGCCCTGATGATGTTAATTTAATATTATCGGAAGCGAACGTTCACTATAAAATGGGAAATACAGAAGAGTTTAAAAACTTATTGCAAAAAGCAACAAAAATGGATCCTACTAATCCTGAATTACAATATAATTTAGGTGTAATAGCGGCAGAGTCTGATCAAGTCGAAGAAGCAAAAGGTTATTATGAAAAGGCTATAGAATTAGATCCACAATACATAAATGCCTATATAAATTTATCAGCTTTGGTTTTGAAGAAAGAAGAAGCAATTATCGAAGAAATGAATGGGTTAGGAACTTCTAGAGCAGATAATAAACGTTATGATGAGTTAAGAGAAGAGAGACAAAACCTTTATAGAAACGCGATACCATATTTGTCGAAGGCACTTGAGATTGATTCTAAGAGTCTTAGTGCAGCAAAAACATTGATGAACATTTATAGCATTCTTGGAGAAACAGATAAACATAAAAGTATGAAAGAAAAAGTTGAAGCTCTTGAAGCAGAAGGGGCCAACTAGTTTAGATGTACTTGATGATATGAAAAAAGGAGCAAATTTAAATTTGCTCCTTTTTTTATTAGATTACTTTTTTGATGACACGTAACTTATGTGTGTGTATTTTTTTATCAACATTATAAATACCAGAGTGATCTAATCTATCAATTCTAACTTTACCATGTGCATGTATAATGTAGTTGTCTTTCATAATAATACCAACATGTGTTATAATGCCTTCGTTATTATCAAAGAAAGCCAAATCACCAGGTTCACTTTCTTCAATAAAGCTTAAGGCCTCTCCTTGAGTTGCTTGCTGTGATGCATCACGTAATAGTTTATAGCCGTTTAATTTATAAACCATTTGAGTTAAGCCAGAACAATCTATACCAAAAGGTGTTTTTCCGCCCCAAAGATAAGGCGTGTTTAGGTACAAAAATGCTGTCTGAATGATGTTGTTTTTTGCTTCTTCTCCAGAGATATAATTACCTTCATGTTTATGCTCTAAGTAGGAGAGTCCATTTAATGTAGATCCTAATAAAATTGGGTGAAGCTGGTTATTGTTGTCTTCAATGAACTCTACTAAATCTGTTGAGAGCTTAGGAGTTTCTTTATTTAAAGATTTATATATATCTTCAGTAATTTCAAGATATTGCTTGTTGTCTACCCAACCCTCGTAAGAATCAAATGCTAAGCGAATTTTACTCCAGTTTTTACGTTGCTCCAGGATTTTAAAAAAATCACCATAGATTACCTGTGATACGAGCTCACTGGTGTCTGTAGGTTCATTTCTAAGGGGAACAATGCTTAAATTACAAATTCCGTATTGCATTAAACAGGTTTAATTACGTTCTATAACAATTGCAGATGCACCGCCACCTCCATTACAAATAGCAGCCGCCCCAATTTTAGCATTGTTTTGCTCTAAAACATTTAAAAGTGTGATTATAATTCTAACACCAGAACAGCCTAGTGGATGCCCTAATGATACAGCACCTCCATTTACGTTTACATTGCTATCATTTAACCCAAGAATTTTCATATTGGCTAAGCCTACTACAGAGAAGGCTTCGTTAAATTCAAAATATTCTACATCGCTAATTTTTATTCTAGCTTTGTCTATAGCTTTCGGCAGGGCCTTAGCAGGGGCCGTTGTAAACCATTCGGGCTCGTGTGCAGCATCAGCATAACTTTTTATAGTAGCTAAAGGGGGTAATCCTAATTCATTAGCTTTTTCTTTACTCATTAAAACTACAGCACCAGCACCATCGTTTATAGTTGAAGCATTCGCAGCAGTAACAGTGCCATCTTTAGTAAATGCAGCTCGTAGATGGGGAATTTTATCCATTTTCACATTGGTGTACTCCTCATCTTTACTAACTATAATAGGTTCTCCACGACGTTGAGGTACTTCAACAGGTACTACTTCATTATCAAATTTTCCTGCATCCCAAGCCGCTGCAGAGCGCTTATAAGACTGTATAGCAAAAGCATCCTGGTCTTCTCTCGAAAATTTATATTCTGTAGCACAAGCATCGGCACATACACCCATGGCATTTTGGTCATAAGCGTCAACTAGACCATCTTTCTGCATGCCGTCAATTAATGAAGTAGGTCCAAATTTGGTTCCAGTACGAGTATGTAGGTAATGAGGGATTAAGCTCATGTTTTCCATACCTCCAGCAACAATAATCTCGGCATCACCAAGAGCTATAGTCTGTGCAGCTTGCATGACTGATTTCATCCCAGATGCGCATACTTTGTTTACCGTAGTACATGGAACTGTATTGGGAATACCAGCATAAATAGCAGCTTGTCTCGCAGGGGCTTGGCCTGTTCCTGCCTGAACTACATTGCCCATTAGTACTTCCTCTACTAATTCTGGATTTAAATTTATTTTATTTAAAGCCCCTTTTATAGCGATAGCCCCAAGTTTAGGAGCAGGAATAGTAGACAAAGCGCCTAAAAAACTACCTATTGGAGTTCTTGCAGCCGATACAATTACTACTTCTTTATTCATTAATTCGATGCTTTAGTTTATACTTGCGAAAATAACAATTTTTTAGTAGAAATGTGAATGATTCATTTATTATAAAAATGGTCAAAGCTTATAATTTTATTACATTTGAAACCATTACACTTTTTAATGAAAGATTTTATAAATAAATTATATAGAAACCATTCCTTAATTTATAAGGGACTTTTATTCATCTCGACCACTTTTTTTATTGTGTATTTATTTCCCAAAGGAGGAAAGTTTAAATATAATTTTGAAAATGAAAAACCTTGGCAATCGGAAAATTTATATGCGCCTTTTGATTTTGCTATAAAAAAGACCGATGCAGAAATAACTTCCGAAAAAGATGCTTTGGCCAAGAACTCAACACTATATTTTAATTTAGATAATACTATAGAGATTAAAGTAAAATCTTCATACAAAAACCAATTTAAAAATATATTTCCAGATTCTATTTCCAGAACTTTATCTAATAAGTTATACAAAACAGGAGAAGAAATTATAGACAAGCTGTATTTATTTGGAGTTTTAGTAGAAGATTATAGCTTCTCAAATACTAAAGCTATAGTGGTGCTCGATGGGAGAGTTGAAAAACAAAAAGGATCTTTTTCTAATTTAATAAAGCAAGATGCTGTTTCAAAAGTCATTGATAATACTTTGAGTAAACGGGAATTGATGCATTATAAAACAGGTTTTACAGCCTTGTTTTTTGATTTAATTGAGCCCAATTTAACGTACAATAAATCCTTTACGGATAAAGTTTTACAAGAAGAAATTAGTAAGATAGCTTATACCAGGGGGAGTATTGCAAAAGAAACCTTAATTGTTTCTAAAGGAGAAGTTGTTGAAGGGGATAAGTATCAGATTTTAAAATCACTGCAATCTGAATACGAATCTCAAGTTTGGAGTGAATCAAGCTATATCTGGGTGTTATTTGCCTATACGTTATTAGTAGCATTAGCTTTATTAATGCTACTTTTGTTTTTACGAAAGTATAGGGTACTTGTATTTGAAAATAATACAAAAGTTACGTTTATTTTCTTTAATATTTCTCTATTGATATTTATTACAACGATGGTTGTAAATTATAATTCAAAGTATATTTATATTGTTCCAATTTGCATTTTGCCCCTAATCTTTAAAGCGTTTTTTGATGCCAGATTAGGGTTGTTTGCACACGTACTTACCGTACTGTTAATAGGTTTTATAGTACCAAATAGCTATGAGTATATGTTTCTTCAAATCATAGCGGGAATCGTCACCATATTGACTGTTTCGGAACTATACAAAAGAGCCAATTTATTTATTTCGGTAGGACAAATTACCCTTATTTATATTATAGCCTATTTTGCATTTATCGTTATTCATGAGGGAAGTGTAAAAACCATTAAATGGGAAACATTTATATGGTTTATTTTGAGTGGATTGGCTACGCTATTTGTGCAACCTTTAATATATATTTATGAGAAGCTTTTTGGCTTAGTTTCAGATGTGTCACTTTTAGAATTGTCAGATACTAATTCAAAATTGCTTAAAGAACTATCAGATAAAGCGCCTGGAACATTTCACCATTCTTTAAATGTGGCTAATTTGGCAGAAGCTTCTGCTAATGAAATAGGCGCCAATGCTATGTTGGTAAGGGTAGGAGCATTGTATCATGATATTGGTAAAATGAAAAATCCCACATATTTTACCGAAAACCAATCGACAGGAATTAATCCTCATGATGAGTTATCATCAAAGGAAAGTGCCCGAATTATTATCGATCATGTTATAAATGGCATAGAGATAGCTAGAAAAAATAATTTACCAGATAGGGTTATAGATTTTATACGGACGCACCATGGCACTAGTGTTGTATATTATTTTTATATGCAAGAAAAGAAAGATTTTGAAGAGGTTGATAAATTAGATTTTAGCTATCCAGGGCCCAAACCGTTTAGTAAAGAAACAGCAATATTGATGATGTGTGACAGCATTGAAGCTGCTTCTAAAAGTTTAAAAGAGCCTACGTCGACAAAGATTGATGCTTTTGTTGAAAATATAATAAATAAGCAAATTGAAGATGGTCAATTTTTGAATGCAAATATTACGTTTAAAGAGATTGAATCTATAAAAAAGGTGTTAAAGCACAAGCTTGCAAATATTTATCATTTACGTATAGAATACCCAGAATAAAAATTATAAAAAAGTCAATAAAATAGTTGCGTTATATCTAAGTATCTAGTACATTTGCCACCGCAATTTTATTGCTAAGTTCTTATTAAGAATTGGGAGAGGTGCCAGAGTGGTAATGGAGCAGATTGCTAATCTGTCAACGCGTAAGTGTTGCCCGGGTTCGAATCCCGGTCTCTCCGCATTTTTAAGATAACCAATTCGGGGTGTAGCGTAGCCCGGTTATCGCGCCGCGTTTGGGACGCGGAGGTCGCAGGTTCGAATCCTGCCACCCCGACGAACCTAGAAATAGGTTACAACAAAACACTGTTAATCATATGATTTTCAGTGTTTTTTGTTTTTACACATTTTATTTGATATCAAATAAAAGCATCTAAAACCATATAAAAGGTGTGCAATTAGGTGTGCAATTGTTTACCAAAAAAGTGCTAACTTTAAAGAACTTTAGGGTGTGATTTGACTTTCTGCTTAACAAATTATTGTTTAACTAAAGTCAATGAGTTATGAAAACAAAAAGCACTTTTGCCGTTATTTTCTTTACTAGAAAATCTAGAAGCAATCTCAATCATCTTTCTATCTATGTTCGTATTACCGTAAAAGGTAAACGAGCAGAAATGAGTTTGAAAAGAAGTATTGACCAAAATGAATGGGACAGTACAAAAACAAAGGGTAGGGGAAACACCGAAAAAATAAGAGCTTTAAACGCCTATTTAGATGAGGTGTATAACAAACTACTAAAGTGTCATAAAGCCCTTTTAGAAGAAGATAAAATCATATCCTCGGATGCCATTAAGTCGCGATACTTGGGAGAGGATGACAACAGTAAGACCTTAAAAGAATTAATCACTTACCATAATGAGAATATGATCCACGTTCTCAAAGCGGGAACGATGAAAAATTATTATACCACAGAACGCTATTTACAAAAGTTCTTGCAGAAGAAGAAAAGAGTAAAAGACATCTATCTAAAACAATTGAATTTTAGATTTATCACAGATTTCGAGCACTATTTAAGAACCTATAAAAACACCAAAAAACAATTGATGTTATCTAATAATGGCGTTATGAAACATTTGGAGCGTTTTAAAAAAATGATAAACCTAGCCATCAAACTAGAATGGATGCATAAAAACCCATTTAGCCAATTTCAATTAAAATATAACAAATACGACAGGCAATACTTAACAGAAAGAGAATTGCATCTATTGGAAGCTACAGACTTTACAAGTGAGCGCTTACAAAAAATCAAAGATTGTTTTGTGTTTTCATGTTATACTGGGTTATCCTATGTAGATGTTAAAGAACTTACGGAAAGCAATATTGTTAAGGGTATAGACAACAATAATTGGATATATACCAAACGAGAAAAAACGGACGAGCAAGTAAAAGTGCCAATACTCCCAAAAGCATGGGCAATACTTGAAAAGTATAGAGCTATCCAAGGAAAAGATTTTATAACCAATTTGTTACCGATAAGCTCCAATCAAAAGACCAATACCTATTTAAAAGAAATTGCTAAAGCTTGCGGTATCCAAAAAAACATTTCTTTTCATGTTGCTCGACATACATTTGCAACAACCGTGATGCTATCCAATGGAGTGCCTATTGAAACGGTATCCAAACTTTTAGGGCATACCAAACTCTCAACAACTCAAATTTATGCTAGGGTAGTAGAAAGTAAAATAAGTGAGGATATACAAAACCTACTTATGCGATTTGAAAGCAAGAAGCAACAATCCCAAGAGCAAGCCAATTTTTAAGACTCAAATAGAGTTTACTTTCAATACAATATTAGAGATTGATGAGGTAGGGTTTATAGGATGGTAAAAACATCATTAGTTTAAACTAATGAATGGTGACAGGTTCTAAATAAAAAAGATGTTTATTCTTCTTTTTTTGTATTAACTACAAAATCATCATTAATTTTTGAACCATATTTATTTTCAATCATTTTGAAAAAATCGGATAGAGCTATTTTCTTGTAGAAGCACATTATTGCAAGCGAAGATAAAGGAATTCGATACCCATCTTCCTTTTTTATTTTAGTTAAAATGTGTCGATGTACACCGTATTTTTTGCTGTGAGAAAGATTGGAAGCTCCGTCGGAAAGCCATTCAGTTGTAATATAGTTGCAAACAAATTTATCCAACAAAAAAACTTTTCCAGATTCATCTTGTTTATGACTCTTTTTATTTTTACTCTTTGACATAAAGACAAAAGAAAAATATTTTTTTTATTTTAATTGTCACGATAATGCCAGTTTGATTTTTTTTTATTAAGTTTGTTTTTGATTATATATATTTGCGATTCTTCGTATTAAAAATATTTGAAGCTGTCGCTTTGATTCTCTGTTAGAAAACTGGTAATTTTGCACCTGAGATGATAAGTAGATTAGCTCGCGACCTAGGCGTGAGCTCTCTTATCGGTGCAAGGTATACCAGTACCCCTAACAGGTAGGTTGAGTTTCACGCTTTTTTGTGTCTATACATTAAGGTTTTGAGATTTATTTATCTCATTTTTCAAACCAACTTCAACTCTATTGATCATTATAAAATACGTATAATTTAATCTAAAATAGGAATACTATTTTATTTCCTGCTGCCTTTTGGTACGCAGTTATATGTTTACTGGTAAAATCTTAAAATCTATTTCATGTCTAATTCTAAAACTCCAACTATTCCATATAGCTTGACTCGTCTATATTATGTCGCTGAACCTCTCTTAATCGAGTTGCTTGACAGATCTAACCTAACTAATGAAGTTAAAGTACATTGCAAATTGGGCTTAAAGGTTATTGGTATTATATACACTGGTCTATCTTGTAATTCGGGTACGTATCTTTTATTTAATAAAAAGTTTGATGGGTTCTTTGCCTTTTTTCCTAAGGACTATATTAACAATAGGGAATTGATTCCTGTTGATATGATTTTCACCAATCTAGTGTTGTGCACTAAAGCAAATGAGGTTGTAAATGCTGGTTGGTAGCTTAAAAAAAATAAAATTATGAGCGGGGATAGAAAAGACTTCACTCATAGGGAGTATAAGAGCTATTTTGAAGGCTTGTATCCGCAACTTTGTGTGTTTGCATATAAATATCTTAGTGATTTAGATACTTCAAAAGACATCGTTCAGGATGTTTTTATTAAAGTATGGGAATCTAAAACCGTTTTTGAAAATGAAACCCATGCTACTGGATTTTTTTATAAAGCCGTAAAAAATAAATGCCTCAATTATTTAAAAAGTAAAACCTATAGGGTTACAGAGTGTTATGAGCTTGCAAAGTTAGAGGCTTATGACACTGAAGAATTCTATATGTCTGAAGCCGTAGTTATAGAAACTACCGTTGTTATAGAAAACGCCATCAATGGACTACCAGAAAAAGCCGCTCAAGTTATTAGATTGAGTATAAAAGATTTTACAAATAATGAGATCGCAGAGCAATTATCCATATCTATCAATACGGTCAAGGATCATAAAAAAGTAGCCTATCACAAATTAAGAAAGATTCTTGGCTTTTTAAAAATGAGATAGCTTGTTTTACATGGAAAGGAATTGAACGAAAAATTAGGGTTTAAATGTTAAAACGATCCCTGAAAGAAATAACACTGATATCATATAAAATATAAGCGTTACTATTTATCAAGGATTCTAAATACTCATTTAATCTGCCTTCATATTATTTTGAATTCCCCATAATATTTTAACCACAAATAATTTAAGAACTGCACATTTAATAAAACCCGTCTTATCTTTTTCTTAAAATCTCTCTTTTACTCAGATTACGTTCTTTAAGCCAATACCTTGTCTGTGTATTTGTTTTCGACCGTGTGCGGGCGGAAATGAATAGCAAGAGGGTAGCGCGCAAAGGCGATGCTACAGTTTCCATTTGCTTCGTGAAGCCTTGTAAATAATGGGTTTTTATTGATTGTATAATAAGTTTAAACATAAAAGTTTACTGTAAAACCCTTCGGAACACCAGTAAACATTGAAAAAGTTTGCTGTAAATAATGAAAAGTATCTTAAAAGAAAATATTTCAAAATCAGATAATCATCATTCAAGGTAAGGTGTATCTAAAATTAGAGTTCTATGCCCATTGGGTAGGAATTCAAGATGTGTGTCTGTGGGCACATTCTTGTTTGCTCCCGAAGGTCGCAAAATAAAAAAGAGTGTTTTAAAAGGGAAAAGAATAATCGTTTTTAAAGTTATGGATTTAGAGGCTGGATTGAGCGATGAGAATCCATAAGTTTAAAAATGCAGCAAGCTCGCCCAAAGCGAGTGCGGTAGTCTTCGATATTTTGAGAAGATATTTCCATTTTCAAAAAAGAACAAATGGCATCAAATTTTAGGATTTTAGTAATTTTTACTTTAAAAAATCATTGATTTTACTGGGATACCAGACTTTTTAAAGTAAAAATTACTAAAAAACAAAACGCACATATTTTCAATGCGCTGAAAATCAACTAAATAAAAAACAGTAACACGCCACTGCGTGTTACCCTCTTGCTTTTCCCCCTTAGTTTAGTGAACACGCTTTTCATAGAGGTTTTTTATTAGAATAGATAACTATTAATAATAATCTTTTCTTTAGGGAAAACCCTTTATAATTGTAAAAAAAACTAATTAATTAAACAAAGATTGTTTGTGGTTTCTCCAGTAACTTGCTATAATATATTTGTGTGTTCTTATGGACACGTAAGTATTCGAGAGCATATTTCAGAATCAAAAGTACTGGGTTTTCTTCGTTAGAATATAAAGCAAATTATTATAACAATGTATTTGTATTATAATGTTTTGCGTTATGTGCTTTTGACTTGGTAAAGACGAAGTTTAAACTACAATGTTTTCTCTATAATATTAAAGGAATACTCTTTTTACTATGCGATGATAGGATAGTAGTGGAATGTGTGTCGAAAGGAAATAAATTAAAAAAATACAATTATTCAATTTTTTATATTTAATTTGTAACACTAAAGCTTTTATCATAAGGGCTTTTAGCTGAACAAATTGAAACATGTTTATAAGTTCGGTCTTTTGAAAATTAGGAAGTCATATTCAAAAGAAGCTTACGGAGTAGGTAACCGAAATTTAAAGCTAACTTCCGTAGTAAAAATCGTGTCTACACGGTATAAATTGTGTTTTGTCCCCAAAATACAATATCAAATTATGATTTGATTTTAAGTTATTAATTCTTTTTAGGAAGGTGTACCTGCTTTCGTGTTTTAATAACTTTTTATCACATTTATAATGAATACAAAATATATTGATTTAATCAATCAAACTTTTGATTTTCCTCAAGAAGAATTCGTTCTTGAGAAAGACCACTTACTTTTCCATGATATAGACCTAAATAAATTGGTTGAAACTTATGGGGCACCTTTAAAATTTACATACTTACCTAAAATTTCCGATAATATAAATAAGTCGAAAGTATGGTTTAACAATGCTATTAAAAAACATGACTACAATGGTAACTATAACTATTGCTATTGTACAAAAAGTTCACATTTTAAACATGTTTTAAATGAAGCTTTGAAGAATGACATACATATTGAAACCTCTTCGGCTTTTGATATAGATATTATTGAAACTTTAAAAGAAGAAGGAAAAATAAATGACAATACGTTTGTTATTAGTAATGGTTTCAAGCGTGCTCAATACATAACAAATATTGCGAGGTTAATCAATAATGGTCATCAAAATTGTATTCCAATTATTGATAACTACGAAGAAATAGATTTGCTCTCTAACGAAATCGAAGACAATTTTAATATTGGTATTCGTATAGCTTCGGAAGAAGAACCCAAATTTGAGTTTTACACCTCTCGGTTAGGAATTGGTTATAAAAACATCGTGCCTTTTTATAACAAGCAAATTAAAGACAATCCGAAAGTACAGCTTAAAATGCTTCACTTCTTTATTAACACGGGTATTAGAGATAATGCTTATTATTGGAATGAGCTTTTAAAATGTCTTAAAGTTTATACAAGTTTAAAAAAAATATGCCCATCTCTAAACAGTTTAAATATTGGAGGTGGTTTCCCTATTAAAAACTCATTAGCTTTTGATTTTGATTATGAATACATCATAGATGAAATCATCAATCAAATTAAGCTTACCTGTGAAGAAGAAGGTGTTGATGTACCTAATATTTTCACAGAATTTGGAAGTTTTACAGTTGGAGAGAGTGGTGGGGCAATTTATGAAGTGCTTTATCAAAAACAACAAAATGATAGGGAAAAATGGAATATGATAAACTCTTCATTTATCACTACGCTTCCAGATACTTGGGCGATTAATAAACGCTTTATCATGTTACCTATAAACCGTTGGAATGATTCTTACGAGCGTGTTTTACTTGGAGGCCTAACCTGTGATAGTGACGATTATTATAATAGCGAGCAACACATGAACGCTATCTATTTGCCAAAATATAACAAAGACAAACCATTATATATAGGTTTTTTCAATATAGGAGCTTATCAAGAATCTATAGGTGGTTATGGAGGATTGCAACATTGTTTAATCCCTGCCCCCAAACATGTTTTAATTGATAAAGATGAACATGGAAACATCTCAACGCAGTTATTTAGAGAACAACAAAAAAGTCAAGAGTTACTCGAAATTTTAGGCTATGATAAAAAATCGGAAACACATACAATTCAATATTTAAATACAAGTGCTGAATTACAATTAGCAGATAAATAAAAATGGAAACTAAAACTTACGCTGGAATACCAGAAGAATTTGCAAAATTAGAACATGCAAAGATTGTATTAATTCCTGTTCCCTATGATGGAACAAGTACATGGCAAAAAGGAGCAGATAAAGGACCAAAAGCCTTTTTAGAAGCATCTGAAAACATGGAACTTTATGATATTGAGACGGATTCAGAAATTTATAAACAAGGTATTTACTTAGCTGATGCCGTTACAGAAAATACATCTCCAGAAAACATGGTTGATGCAGTACATGAGGTAACGAAAAAATACATTAACAAAAATAAATTTGTGACTGTTTTTGGCGGTGAACATTCTATATCTATTGGAACAATTAGAGCATTTAACGAAATGTTTCCAAGCTTAACGGTTTTGCATATTGATGCACATGCAGACTTACGGAAAAGTTATGAGGGTAGTTCTTGTAATCATGCTTGTGCAGTTTATGAAGCGAGTCAAAACACCAATTTAATTCAAGTAGGTATTCGTTCTATGGACATAAAAGAGAAATCTATTATGAATTTGGATAAAACTTATTTTGCTCACGATATGGCAATAGACGATTCTTGGATGGATTCTGCCATAGATCAAATGACAGAGAATGTATTTATAACATTCGATTTAGATGCCTTCGACCCTTCTGTTTTACCAAGTACAGGTACACCAGAACCAGGGGGATTGCTTTGGTATGAAACCATGGATTTTCTAAAGCAAGTATTTACAGAAAAAAATGTTGTTGGGTTTGATATTGTTGAATTATGCCCTAATGAAATAGATAAGTCTTCAGACTTTCTTGCTGCTAAATTGTATTACAAAATGTTAAGCTATAAGTTTCAAAACGATACAATAGAAGACGATTACGACAGTGCTTATAATGATAGATCATTAACTAATAATTTATCAAAATTCAAAGAAGAAGATGACTACTAAAGGTGCAATTTCAAATTTTATAGAAACATATTATTTACATTTCAATGCTGCTACTGTTGTTGATGCAGCAAAATCTTATGAAGAGCAATTAAATAAAGGCTCAAAGATGTTAGTGTCTTTGGCAGGAGCAATGAGTACAGCAGAAATAGGAAAGATTTTTGCAGAAATGATACGACAAGACAAGGTGCAAATCATTTCTTGTACAGGAGCAAATTTAGAAGAAGACATTATGAATTTAGTGGCACATTCTCATTATAAACGTATTCCTGACTACAGAGACTTAACACCAGAAGAAGAATGGGATTTATTGGAACAAGGACTTAACCGTGTTACAGATACTTGCATTCCAGAAGAAGAAGCATTTAGAAGATTGCAAATACACATTTATGCCATCTGGAAAGAGGCTAATGATAAAGGCGAACGATACTTGCCTCATGAATATATGTATAAGTTACTTTTATCTGGAGTATTAGAAGCTTACTATGAAATTGATTTAAAAGATTCTTGGATGTATGCAGCAGCAGAAAAGAATCTACCTATAATTTGTCCAGGATGGGAAGATAGTACTATGGGGAATATCTTTGCAAGTTATGTTCTTAAAAGAGAGCTTAAAGCCAGTACGATGAAATCTGGAATCGAGTATATGACCTTTCTTGCAGATTGGTACAGTGATAACTCTGAAAAAGGAATAGGTTTCTTTCAAATTGGAGGGGGGATTGCTGGAGATTTTCCTATATGTGTAGTACCAATGCTATATCAAGATATGGAGCGCACAGATACACCTTTTTGGAGTTATTTCTGCCAAATAAGTGATTCTACTACAAGTTATGGTTCGTATTCAGGAGCTGTGCCAAATGAAAAGATTACGTGGGGAAAATTAGATATTAATACACCAAAATTTATAATAGAGAGTGATGCTACCATTGTTGCTCCATTAATCTTTGCCTATCTGTTAGGCATGTAACACTAAAAGAAATGATACGCAAAATTGTAGATTACCAAAAACTGAATGAAGATATTTTAAATTTATTAGTTGAGAAATTTCCAGATGGATACGATGATGACGATATTATTTCATTCAGAAATGCTAATAATGAACTTATTGAAGCGGTAGAGGTTAGAACTGATGATACTATTTATCTTGTAAAAATTGGTACGAAATTAGTGAAAGCGATGGAAGAATATGAAGAAGATGATAATTCTACTAATGAAAGTTTAGATATTGATGCTTTAAATGAAGAGGGTTTAGATTAATCATGTTAAACAAAATTGATAAATCTAGACTTATTGCAGTTAAAAAGGACAAGATTCTTGTTCTTGAAAAGATAGGTGTTAAGAAAAAATACTCTCTTGCTGGTGGAGTGAAGAAGAAAAATGAAACAGACTATCAATCATTAATAAGAGAAACTTTTGAAGAAATAGGATTAAAGTTAAAAAAGAAAGATTTGACTTATTTTCTGTCAAGAAAGAACACCAACAAGGAACGACAAGAAATATATAAGCATTACTTTATCATAATAAAACCTCTTAAAAATATTGAAGTATTAGAGCTTCATAAGTTTAAAAAAGTATTATGGATTCCTTGGTATGATGCACTTGAATATCTAGATAAAGACGACCGAAGTGCAATAACATTATATTTTGACCAGTTTAGGAAACAAATAAATTAAAACAGAAATTATGAAAGCACAATTTCACTTAGCATTGCCTTGTGAGAGTATAGAAGTTACAAAAACTTTTTATATAGATACTTTAGGTGCTACTCAAGGTAGACAAACAGATAAATGGATTGATATAAATTTATACAACAATCAGCTTACTTTTACCGAATCAGGAACTTTTAACTTTAAATTTAAAAACTACAAACTTGATGATAACGTTCTACCTTCCTTTCACTTTGGTGTTATTATCGGTATAGAAACCTGGGGTACATTATATAGAAAACTATTACGGTCTAACCAAGAAGTAACTACTGAGTCTACTTTTATGGAAAATAAAGTTGGAGAACATCTTTCCTTTTTTATCACAGATCCTAATGGGTATATGATTGAGTTTAAAAGTTTTAAAGACAAGACTGAGGTTTTTACCTCATAAAACAATGAAAACAACAGCTATTGCTATTCAAGTAGCAGAATATATTGATATTAAATCATTAAAAACGATTTTTAATCAACGCCCTTTATTTTCAGATAACGACGAAATATTTTTTTGTTTAGACCAAGGCAAATATTTATATGCATTTAAATATGGGATTATCTGTGTTTATAATTTTACTTCAACTGAAATTAGTGTTCTAAAAAAGAAAATTAATATAACCCTAAAAGGAGATGTTGTTATTAATTCAGTAATCTCTGAAACACTTGAAATAGTTACAGGGGGAGACTGTTTTAGTACAGATTTTGATAACGTAACCTTACCAGACAATGATGCAGAAAAGCTTCGTTTAGTGATGCTTAATCTATCGCATTCTTTGGCACTAGATTATTACGCTAGTATTGCAGAACAGTTATTAGAAGATACTAGAAGACATACAAGTTATCTAGAGAATCATGGTAAGTTAAATATTGGTGGAAAAAAATTAAAATGCTATATAGGCAAAGTGTTAAATGTGAAAAATAAGATTTCTGAAAACCTATATATTTTCGACTCCCATGATGCCGCTTGGGATGATAAAAACCTCAATAAGCTTAATTCAGAATTAAAGAAAAAATTCGATTTAAAAGATAGATACCAAATTATCAATCAACAGGTAAATATTGTAAAAGAAAACCTTGACCTATTTAAAGACATAATGTTCCATAAAGAAAGTAGTAGGTTAGAATGGATTATTATCATTTTAATAGTTATAGAGGTAATAGATTTAGTCATTTTAAAAATTATAAAATAAATACATTGAACGATTTAAAAATAATTGGAAGTGAAGAATGGTGTTCATTTGAAGCCTTTGGTATTTCTGCAATAAAAGCACGTGTAGATTCAGGTGCCAAAACATCATCTATACAAGCAAATAAGATTAAAGTTTTCTATAAAGATACTGAAGAGTGGGTGCGCTTTCATGTCAATCCTCTTCAAGACAATAGAAGTATAGATATAATTTGTGAGGCAAAGATTCATGCAAAACGTTCTGTAAAGAGTTCAATGGGTATATCTGAAGAACGTCTTGTTATAAAAGCCCCAATAACTTTGGAAGACGATATTTTTGATATTGAATTAACACTAGCTAACCGAGATTCTATGGAATTTAGAATGTTACTAGGTAGAGAAGCATTACACAATCGCTATTTGGTAAATCCATCGACAACTTACCTTTTGCCTGAATTCTCACAAGAAGATTTAGATGAAAAGTATGTGGCTTTTCGAAAAGAAAAGACTGGATTAAAGATTGCCTTATTGGCAAGCAATCCAGAGTTGTTTAGTAATAAACGTCTCATTGAAGCAGGACAAGCAAGAGGACATGAAATGATTTTTCTTAATGTGCAACAAGCTTATATGAAATTTGATGCTAAAGAGCCTCAAATACGCTATCGTGGTGGCAATGTTATTGATGAATTTGATGCAATTATACCAAGAATAAAACCATCTGTAACCTTTTATGCATGTGCATTGTTAAGGCAGTTTGACGCTATGAATACCTATTGTTTAAATTCGGCAGATGCTATTACACAATCTAGAGATAAGTTATTAGCAACCCAGCTATTTGCTAAAAACGATATGCATATACCAATTACTGGATTTGCGAATTCTCCGTTAGACACAAAAGACTTAATAAAGATGGTTAATGGTGCTCCACTTATTATTAAATTATTGGAAAGCACCCAAGGAAAGGGCGTTGTGTTAGCCGAAACTACAAAAGCAGCAGAAAGCGTAATAAATGCGTTTAAGAGTGTAAAAACTAATATTTTGGTTCAAGAATATATTAAAGAAGCAAATGGACAAGATATACGTTGTTTTGTAGTTAATGGCAAAGTGGTTGCATCAATGCAGCGGCAAGCTGCTAAAGGAGAATTTAGAGCAAATATCCATCAAGGTGGTTCTGCATCTAAAATTAAGATTACTTCAGAAGAACGTAAGCTAGCTATTAAGGCAGCTAAGATTTTAGATTTGCCAGTCGCTGGTGTAGATATTATTCGATCTAATAAGGGGCCTTTGTTATTAGAGGTTAATTCCTCTCCTGGGCTTGAAGGTATTGAAAGTGCAACTGGACTAGATATTGCCAATGTAATGATTGAAGCTATTGAAAAGAAGCTCAAGTTCAAGTCTTAATGTGGTATTAAAATAAGAATCATGAGACCTCAGGAAACTTGAATAAATTAGATATATTATGAACCATCATCCATATAGGGCAAATCTGAAAGTTCCTTTTTTTTAATGTTACGAAGCAAACCGCTAATTAGTTTAATGACCCAAGTTCCAATTAACCTAATGAAATACAATGTTTCTGGGATATTTTACATAATACTACACTATAGCTATCATTTTTTATAAATGGATCTTAGTCGTAATATCATAATTTCGCCAACGCTCCATCTGTGTTATAAATAGCTTCATCCACTGGGTAAACCTATTTGTAAAATGTACTATAATTTATCTTATGCTGCGTAAGGCTCATTAATATTTATATAATTTGTACCTTTATGACACTAAAGAAGACCAAATTATATCTTCAAAGTTCTTTTTATGGTTTTAGTGTACAAATAGGTGTGCATATTTTAAAATAATGAAATAAAGTGCTGAAAAACAGTGTGATATAAAGAGGTGGTTAAGTCTGCCACCCCGACGAACCTAGAAATAGGTTACAACAAAACACTGTTAATCATATGATTTTCAGTGTTTTTTGTTTTTGTACATTTATTTGATGTCAAATGAATCCATAAGTCGTACGAAAGTACAGTGTCTTCAAAAAAAGTATTTATACAGTCAAGTGTTTCAAAATAATTTAGACTTGTCTTTTTTGAATATTCTTTGAATTTTTCAATAACTTTTTTCTTTAACCGAATCATATTATTTTAAGTCAGATTGAATTAAAAAGGAAAACTATAAAAAGAATCCTATTGGTATACGTAAGGAGTTGATAGCAAATCATAAAATAATAGAACTAAAATATTACTCTCAATAGTTTGATTACAAATTTTATTCTATTTATAGATTTCATATTTTTACATATCCAAACCCAAACCTTGATTAAAATTAGCTTGAATATGTTGTCTTTTGAATCTTCACTTTATAGGATTTCTTTTGTTTTTTTTGTTTTCATTTTTAGTTGTTCCCAGGAAAAAAACACAACTATCTGTAGTTATACAAACAATGGGTATATCGTTTCTGTTTTAGAAATAAATAAAACTTCTGCAGCCGCTTTCGCGCCACAATATATTCAAGTTAAAATTGAATCTCTCAAAAGTGGTCAAGACTATTTTTTATCGGAAGAAATAGAGATTCATAATGATGGTGTTAATTTATTCTGTGAAAAAAACTTTCAGCTCCAATGGGTTTCCGAGGAACAATTTTATTTAAGCATAAATGGAGAAGAACAGTCATTGGAAAAATATCTGTTTCAAATCAAATCACCTTTGTCTAAAAGTGAAGTAAAAGAATTTTGAATTGAAAAATGTATTAGAGGTTTGATTACCATTTAATTATCTGTTTTTTTGTTTCAAATTCAGTTTTAAAACGAAGATGTATAAAAACTTCTTGTTTTATTAAGCGAAAATAATTTACTATGAGAGATATCCAAGTTACCCATAGAAACAACTTTATGTCTTATTCTATAGATATTTGGAGGTATAAATAACTCATATGATTCAAAAAATAAAAGTTCCAAAATATAGTACTAAAAGCTATGCTGTGGTCAATATTTTTATAGAAAAGTTTGGTAATAATAACCAAGAAAATCTTGTGGCAAATTCGGATTAAAAAAATAAATGAAACAATGAAAATGAATAGTAAAGTAGTATGCGCTTTAATGATTGCAATTACAATATTGAGTCAATTAACATATGCTCAAGCTAGGTTTGTTAAAAATTTAGAAGGGCATTGGAAATTTCAAAAAGGAAATATAAGTGATGCTCATCAGGTTGATTTTAATGATAGGAACTGGGAAACCGTAACAGTGCCACATGATTGGGCTATTTATGGACCTTTTAATAAGGATGTAGATAAACAAACAGTGGCTATATTTCAAAATGGGGAAAAAGTAGCTACAGAAAAAACAGGCAGAACAGGGGCTTTGCCGCATATTGGTACAGCATGGTATAGAAAAACCTTTAGTGTGCCTGAGTTTGAAAAAGATAAAAAAGCGATCCTCCTTTTTGAAGGTGTTATGAGCGAACCAGAAGTGTTTCTAAACGGTCATAAAATTGGAGAGTGGAAATATGGCTACGGTTATTTCTATTTTGATATTTCAGATAAGATTCTGGACGGAAAAAATATATTGGCAGTTAAAGCATCGAATAAAGCCTTTGCATCACGTTGGTATCCAGGAGCTGGTATTTACAGAAAGGTTAGTCTAATTGTTAAGAACAGGGAAAGTATTGACCAATGGGGAACTTTTATTGAGACACCTTATATTTCTGAAAAAGAAGCAAAAGTAACTATTAAAACTAAAGTTACTGGAGATCAAATTAAATTGGTAACCACCATATTTGATGCTAAAGGAAGTAAAGTTAATTCGAATAGTACCACAGAACATTTTGGTAATGAGTTTGAGCAAAATATAAAAATTGAGCACCCTAACCTCTGGAGTCCTACCAGCCCATATTTATATACAGCAGTGTCTCAGGTTTTTGTAGATAACCAATTAAAAGATGAACAATCAACACGCTTTGGAGTTAGAAGTATCAAATTTGATTCTAAAACGGGTTTTAGTTTAAATGGAAAAGTAACAAAGTTTAAAGGTGTCTGTCTTCACCATGATTTAGGGCCTTTGGGAGCAGCGATAAATAAGGCTGCATTAAAAAGGCAATTAACCATTCTTAAAGATATGGGGTGTAATGCTATAAGAAGCTCACATAATATGCCTTCTTTGGAGCAATTAGAACTTTGTGATGAAATGGGCTTTATGTTTTTGGCAGAAAGCTTTGATGAATGGGCAAAACCAAAAGTAAAAAATGGATATAACAGATTTTTTGAAGCATATGCCGAAAAAGATGTGGTAAACCTTGTTCAGGCAACCAGAAATCATCCCTGCATTGTCATGTGGAGTTCTGGAAACGAGGTGCCTGATCAGGCTGGTTCGGAAGGTGTAAAGCGTGCAAAATATTTACAAGATATTTTTCATAGAGAAGATCCAACAAGACCTGTGACTGTTGGAATGGATCAAGTGAAATCGGTTATGGAATCTGGTTTTGGTTCTATTTTAGATGTTCCAGGTCTTAATTACAGAGTACATTTATATGAAGAAGCTTATGAAAAATTTCCTCAGGGATTCATTCTGGGATCTGAAACAGCTTCAACTATAAGTTCAAGAGGCATTTATAAGTTTCCTGTGGTGCAAGGAAAAATGACGCAACACGATGATTTGCAATGCTCTTCGTACGATTTAGAATCATGTAATTGGTCTAATGTACCAGATGAAGATTTTGTCTTGCAAGATGACAAACCATGGGTAATAGGTGAGTTTGTTTGGACTGGTTTTGACTATTTAGGTGAACCAACGCCTTATGATAAAAAATGGCCTTCAAGAAGTTCGTATTTTGGAATATCAGATTTAGCAGGTTTACCTAAAGATAGGTATTATCTATATAGAAGCAGGTGGAATACGACAAGTGAGACACTTCATGTTTTGCCACATTGGAATTGGAATGGTAGAGAAGGAAAAATAACACCTGTTTTCGTATACACCAACTATAATAGTGCAGAGCTTTTTATTAATGGAAAAAGTATGGGCATTCAAAAAAAGAACACTTCCACACCGCAAAATAGATACCGATTAATGTGGATGGATGTAAAATACGAACCAGGAACTCTAAAAATCGTGGCTTATGATGATGACGGAAATCAAAAAGCTGTTAAAGAAATTATAACTGCCGAGAAACCATATAGATTAGTTTTAAGCCCAGATAGAAAAACCATTAAAGCAGATGGTAAAGATATTTCATACGTGGAAGTGTCTGTATTGGATAAAAAAGGGAATCCTTGTCCTACTGCAACAAATCAACTAAAATTTAAAGTGAAAGGCGATGGAATTTTTAGAGCCGCATGTAATGGCGATGCAACATCATTAGAAATGTTTCATAAACCAACTATGAAATTATTCAGTGGTAAATTGGTTGTATTGGTTCAGTCCACAAAAAGATCGGGTGATATATCTTTGACCGTTACAGGTAATGGATTAAAACCAGCCAGAACACAAATTAAAACTGAAAATTTAACTTTAGAGTAATTATTTAATAACGTGGTTAGCGTATTTCGAATAATTTCTACTCCTCCAAAAAATATAAAAGTCGATTAATGGTACAAATTGAAACATTTGTGTTACTATTTGTAACAAGAGGTATAATAACTAGCTGGAATTTTAAATATTTTTGTGGTAAATAAATACGCAAATTTAGGTTTGCGAAGTACGCCCTTCAATTTTTTTCATAAAAATTATTTAGTTTCATAGAATTCAGAATATTAGGTATATATAAGTATACCAGCATCATATTTTATTGGGTTTATGAGAAGAGGTTAAGAAGAAATAAAAATGATTAACAAATGAATAAAACCAAAAAGCTTTTCCTATCATGTATATTGATTTTAGGAATTTTTAATAGTGGGGCACGGGCTCAAGATATTAATTTCAATGATGCCTGGAAGTTCTACAATGCAGAAGTTGAAGATGCAGAAAAAGTAGCATTTAACGATACTGAATGGAGACATTTAGACCTACCTCATGATTGGGCTATAGAAGGTCCTTTTGATGTCAAGTACAATGCCCGCGCTGGTGGGCTTCCGTTTCATGGAACAGGCTGGTATCGTAAGCATTTTAAAATAGATCCAAACACTAAAGGAAAAGTAGTAAGAATTGAGTTCGAAGGGGCTATGTATGATGCTCATGTATGGATAAATGGCCAATTTATAGGAAACCGCCCTTATGGATATATTGGTTTTGAATTTGATATTAGTAAATACTTGAAGTACGATGGCTCTGATAATGTTATAGCTGTTCGTTTGAAACCAGAAGACTTGTCGTCACGCTGGTATCCTGGAGCTGGTTTATACCGTTCAGTATGGTTAAAGATTGATAACCCTGTCCATGTTAGGCAATGGGGGACTTATATTACAACACCTACTGTCACGAAAACATTAGCAGTGGTTCAAAATGAAACGGTAATAGAAAACAAAGGTAATAATGACATTAAAGTAAATGTAAAACAAGAATATTTTTCACCAGAAGGCAAATTGGTAACATCTGTTGACGAAACCATTTCTGTTTCTGCTAACGCTTCGAGTACTTCTGCATTATTTTGCAATATTGACAATCCACAACGTTGGGATACGGATACCCCCAATTTATATGATGTTGTGACCACAGTGACACAAAATGGAAACGTTGTAGATACCTATAAAAGTAGGATAGGATTAAGGTCTATAAGATATACTAAAGATGGATTTTTCTTAAATGGTAAGTTGGTACGTTTTAATGGTGTGTGTTTGCATCATGACAATGGTGCTTTGGGGGCTGCTGTTTATCGAAGAGCAGACGAAAGAAAGTTACAAATTATGAAGCGCATGGGTGTAAACGCCATTCGCACGAGCCATAATCCTCCCTCAAGAGAACTTTTGGAACTTTGTGATGAATTGGGGCTTATGGTACAGGATGAAGCGTTTGATGTTTGGAAAATGCAAAAAGTGCCTAACGGTTACAATAAATATTTTGATGCGTGGGGGGAGAGAGATTTAAAAGATATGATTTTAAGAGATCGTAATCATCCATCCATAGTCATGTGGAGTATTGGTAACGAAATTATTGAGCAAAAAGATAAAAGAAATGGTTGGAAGGTTGCGAAGCGACTAAATGATTACTGTAAAGAAATAGACCCTACAAGGCCAACTTCTGCAGGGTTTAATCATTATTCAGGACCGTACGATAATAATATGGCACAACAAGTTGATATAGCTGGTGTCAACTACAAACCAACAAGATATAGTAATATTCGAAATAAATATCCAGAATTGGCTATAGTTGGTTCTGAAACTTCCAGTTGTACCAGTAGCCGTGGCGTTTACCACCTACCAATTGAAAAATATAAAACGCATGCATCCAAGCATGTTACAAGTTATGATTTAATAGGCCCGGTTTGGGCGTATCCACCAGATATTGAGTTTCATTTTCAAGAACAAAACCCGCACGTCATGGGAGAGTTTGTTTGGACTGGATTCGACTATTTAGGAGAACCAACACCTTACGGAGGAAGGGACAATTCTACCAATGGGTATTGGAATGATGATTGGCCATCCCATAGTTCTTACTTTGGTACTGTAGATTTGTGTGGATTTCCTAAAGATAGATTTTACTTGTATCAAAGTCAGTGGACTACTAAACCTATGATTCACTTATTACCTCACTGGAATTGGAAAGGTATGGAAGGGAAAAACATCCCTGTGTATTGTTATACCAATTGTGATAGTGCTGAACTTTTTGTTAATGGAAAATCAATGGGTAGAAGGGTGAAAGGTAAAGATTTAACAGAATTGAAAGTTGATTTCTTAAGATACGAGCCTAAAACTTTTAAATCTAAATATAGATTGTCTTGGGAGGTGCCTTATGAATCAGGAAATATTAAAGTTGTTGGTTACAAAGACGGTAAGGCAATTCAAGAAAAGCAAATTTTTACAGCAGGCAAACCAGCTAAAATAAACTTATCTGTTGATAGAAGTATGATAAAATCAGATGGAGAAGATTTGGCTTATGTCACAGTAAGAATAGAAGATAAAAACGGAAACTTATGCCCAGACGCAGACAATCTTGTAAGTTTCTCAGTAAAGGGTGTTGGCGAATTACTTGCGGTTGATAATGGCAATCAAACTAGTTTGGAGTCATTTCAAGCAGATCATAGAAAAGCTTTCAGCGGGATGTGCTTAGCTATTTTAAAGTCATCTGAAAAAAGTGGAGAAATAAAATTAATAGCAAAATCAAAAAAATTAAAATCGAGTCAGATTACCATCCAAACAAAATAAAATTTAAATCTCAATTAAAATTAATAATTTATAACCTATAAAAAATTATATGCAAATGTATAAGTTTATCATGCTAGCACTTTTGTTAGTACCTATTTCTATCAACAGTCAAACATCCAATCAAAAATGGTTTGATACGACATTAAGCCATGAGGAACGAATAGATCATTTAATTAAGTCTATGACTTTAGAGGAAAAAACATCCCAGCTATTGGATGTTTGCCCGCCCATTGAACGCTTAAATATACCCGAATACAATTGGTGGAATGAGGCATTACACGGTGTAGCAAGAAATGGTCGAGCAACAGTTTTTCCTCAAGCCATTGCATTTGGAGCTACTTTCGACGAAGATTTAATTTATCGCGTAGGAACGGCTATTTCAGATGAAGCTAGAGCAAAATATAACGAAGCAATTAAGATCAATAACAGAGGTAGATATGCTGGTTTGACATTTTGGTCTCCTAATGTCAATATTTTTAGAGATGCTCGATGGGGGCGTGGCCAAGAAACTTATGGAGAAGATCCGTTTTTAACGAGTAGAATAGGCGTGAATTTTGTTAAAGGTTTACAAGGTGATCATCCAGAGTATATGAAAGCTGCCGCTTGTGCCAAGCACTATGCGGTTCATTCTGGTCCAGAAGAATTAAGGCATGAGTTTGATGCAATAGTTAATAAGAAAGACCTGTTTGAAACCTATTTGCCAGCTTTTAAAGCTCTGGTACAGGAAGCTAAAGTGGAAGGTGTTATGGGCGCTTATAACCGTACGTTGGGAGAGCCATGTACAGGAAGTCCTTATCTATTGCAGGATATTTTGAGAGATCAATGGGGTTTTAAAGGATATATTGTTTCAGATTGCGGGGCCATAAGTGACTTTCATAAGTTTCATAAAGTAACAAAAACGCCAGAAGAATCAGCTGCATTAGCTTTAATAAACGGTACGACTATTAACTGTGGAAATGTTTATAAAGTTTTAAAATCTGCCCTAGAACAAAAGTTAATCACTGAAAAATTAATCGATAAACGATTAAAGGAGAGTTTTTTAACACGTTTCAAATTAGGTATGTTCGACCCAATTGGAACAAATCCTTATGATCAAATAACTTCGGAGGTTGTTAATTCGGAAAAACATCGTGCTCTAGCTAGGGAGGTAGCCGAAAAATCTGTAGTACTTTTAAAGAATAAAAATAATATTCTTCCCTTAAAAAAAGATGCTAGAACAGTCTATGTATTAGGACCCAATGCATCAAGTGAAGAAGTTTTATTAGGGAACTATTATGGGTTAACGGGCAGTTCTCAAACCATTTTAGATGGTATTGTAAACAAAGTGAGTGTAGGTACAAGTATTAATTATAAATATGGTATTCTACCATTTAGAGATAATTTAAACCCAATAGATTGGGCAACAGGTGATGCAGCAAAATCAGATGTGACTATAGCTGTGATGGGGATTTCTGGATTATTTGAAGGTGAAGAGGGCGAAGCGCTAGCGTCTACTTTTAAAGGTGATAAAAAAGATTTAAAACTTCCTGAAAATCAAATTAATTTCATAAAAAAGATTAGGAAGAAATCTAAAAAACCATTGGTTTTGGTGTTAACAGGAGGAAGTCCAATAGCAATTCCAGAACTTCATGACTTGGTTGATGCTGTTGTGTTTGCTTGGTATCCTGGCGAAGAGGGCGGTAATGCTGTCGCTAACATTCTGTTCGGTGATGTTGCTCCTTCGGGAAAATTACCTATAACGTTTCCAAAATCCATTGACCAATTACCTGCTTACGATGATTATAATATGACAGGCAGGACTTATAAATACATGGAAAAAGAACCGCTGTATCCGTTTGGGTTTGGGCTGTCTTACACAACCTTTACATATAAGAACTTAACAATTGATCGTAAATATAATGTCTCGGTTGCCGTTACTAATACTGGGGGTTATGACGCTCAGGAAGTGGTACAGCTCTATATAAGTTCTCCTTTAGCAGGAAAAGAAGATCCAATTTACGATTTAAAAGCATTTAAAAGAGTGCAACTAAAATCTGGCGAGACAAAAACAATATCTTTTAATTTATCTAAAGAAACGTTTAACCAATTTAATCAAGAAGGGAAGGAAGTTTTAAGAAAAGGAGATTATACAATCTATATAGGAGGTTCGTTGCCTTCTCAGCGTAGTTTAGATTTGGGAGCATCTAAACCTGTTTTAACAACGTTCAAGGTTAAGTAGTTTGACAAAAAGCTACCAACCATTAGCTTTACATTTGAGTAAAAAAATAACAGCTATTTACTTTTGTTAAAAAGAAAGTAAATAGCTGTTTTTATATCTATCACATTAATTTTACAGTTTCTTGGACGACTTCCCTTGGGCTTCATCCTTAGTCAAGGAAGCATTCGATAAATTAGGGTCTGTATCTCCCGAATCTTTAAACACATCTTCGGCCCATTTGTTGTGAAGTTTCTTCAGTTTTTTAACGACCCTCGGATATTTCTTGGCATAATTGATTTCTTCTGGATTTTCATCATCTAAATTTGCTAAATAGTATTCTGGCATTTCAAATTCTTTTTCAGGATGATTGGAGTATTTGCCAGTAGTATCATATCCTTTGTAAATAAGTTTCCAAGGTCCTTCTTTTACAGCCCACATATGCTGCCACATCCAATGAAGCGCTTTATGTTCTGTAGGTGCCTCTTTATGGAGAATGATGGGCAATGCACTTTTGCCATCAAGTTTGTTTTTTGGAGTAGGAATATCCAATATATCACAAATTGTAGGAAGAATATCTAAATTAATAATAGTCTGGTCTCTAACTTCTCCTTTTGGAAACTTTTTTGGGTAGCTTATTATTGCAGGAACCCGTATGCCTCCTTCAAAAAAACTTCCTTTGGCGCCACGCCATTTACCAGTATAACCGCCACCGCCATTGCCGCCATAGCTTACATCCCAATTATAGTAATCTTCGGTGGAATGTCCATTATCACTCATATAAATAACGATGGTGTTATCCTTTATCCCGGTTTTTTCAATTTTATCCAAAACCTCTCCAATTTTTTTATCCATTGTAGAAATCATGGGGGCGTAGGAGCTTCTTGGCCATTTTAAATGCTTGTACTGCTCTGTAAAGATAGAATCTGCTTGTTCTGGGTAATGCGGTAAATTAAAAGGCAGATATAAAAAGAATGGTTCATTAGCATTTTTTTCTATGAACTTTTTGGCTTCTGCTACTTGAAGATCTGGGAAATATTCACCATCTCTAAAAATTTCTTTTTTACCATCATAGAGATCATGAAATTGAGGGCGTTGCCATTTCGCATGAAGAAAGCGATGGGTATAATAATCAATAAAACCACCTCTGAAGCCAAAAAATGTATCGAATCCTTGATCCAATGGACCATGATCCATCAGGGCTCCTAAATGCCATTTACCAATAATCCCTGTTTTATAGCCATAATTTTTGAGATGTTCAGCAATAGTGATTTCCTTTAGATTCATAACCCGGCCTACCTTGTCGTTAGGTGAACATGATGTCCAGTTGTTAACACCACTTCGTTGTGGAGCCCTTCCAGTAAGCAAGGAAGCTCTTGAGGGACAGCAAACTGTATGTGCATAGGCATGCGTAAACTTGACGCCTTCTTGTGCTAAATTATCTAAAACGGGCGTTTTTATATCTGTCGCTCCATAGGTGCCTAAATCTAAAGTACCTTGGTCATCAACATAAATCAGCACAATGTTGGGGTATGCCTCGGATACTTTGTTTTTGTGATTTTTAATATTATTTACAGATTGAGAATAACTTGAAGTAATCGTGAATAAAAAAAGAATAATAATTTTTTTCATGTGATAATTTATAATGGCTTTTGTTGGAACAAATTTCTTACATCGATCTATATTTCGTTATCACAATTCTTGCGAATAATAACATTTTTATCACAGGTTGAATTTTTATATCTCCTTTTTTTGTGCATTTAAACTGTTTTTTGAATGAAAAGGGGAGGTTGGATTACTCAATAATATATTGAATTTTACTTGGTACAAATTGGGTTGTCGATTAACACAAATGTTACATTTGTTAACTTGAAAACGATATAAAAGTATATAACATTTTATAAATATTTATCGGATTAACTTGTTTGTTTTTAGGTGTTTATTTGGTTTTTTAATGGTGAAACTGTATTGTGGTTTTTCGATATATTAACACAATTCTTACAGGAAAACCTCACTTACTTACTCTTTTGGTCATTATGAAAAATTTAAAACTTGAGTGCTAAAATTTTTAAATTTTGAAATATCTGTGTCAATAAATGAGGTTTATTGAAAATACATTTGTCCATAGAATAAACTAAATAATGACCGTATGAAACAAACTAAAAACAAATTACTATTTAAACCATTACAATTAGTGCTTTTTTGCTTTTTTGCTATGGCATTTTGCAATATTTCTAATGCGCAAAGTGTAAACGTAAAAGGAACAATAACAGACAACCAGGGGGTACCATTAACTGGGGCGTCAATAATTGTAAAAGGAACCTCAAAAGGTGCTACAGCCGATTTTGATGGTAGTTATACTCTGACCGATGTAGATACAAATGGTATAATTATTATATCTTATGTGGGGTATAAGACTAAAGAAATACCTGTTAATGGTCAAACGACTTTAAGTGTACAACTAGAAGAGGATCTAGCAACCTTAGATCAAGTTGTCGTAGTAGGTTATGGATCTCAAAAGCGTTCTCAGATTACGGGAGCAGTTGAAACGATCGATACAGAGGCACTTACAAGAACCAATACTGCTTCAATTGATAATGCCCTTCAAGGATTAGCTGCTGGGGTTTCTGTAACGTCTAATAATGCGACGCCTGGAGGAGGTGTATCTGTTCGTATTAGAGGTGCTGGAGGTGTAAATGGAAGTGAACCTTTATATGTTATAGATGGATTTCCCATCTCTGTAGGGGGGAATGAAAACAGTAGTCCTTTATCATCTATCAATCCGCAAGATATTAAATCGATAACGGTTTTAAAGGATGCTGCATCAGCCGCCATTTATGGAACTAGAGCGGCTAATGGTGTTGTTTTGATTACAACAAAACGAGGACGTACAAGTCAAAAAGGTGTTGTAAGTATAAATACAAGAACAGGTTTTCAAAGAGTGGCAAATACACTGGATTTGATGGATGCACAAACTTTTGTGAGAACAACAAATTTAGCTTATCAAAATGCAGGAAGAGCTATTGCTCCAGGTTTTGACAATCCTGAATCTTTTGGAGTTGGTACCGATTGGATCGATACCATTACACAAACAGCACAAATGTCTGATATTCAGGCGTCATTTTCTGGAGGGTCTGAAACTAGTAACTTCTTTTTGTCTTTAGGGCGCTTTAAACAAGAAGGTATTGTTAAAGGCTCTTCTTTCGAAAGAATTTCAACACGTATAAATGCTGATAAAAGAATTTCTGAAAAATTAAAAGTAGGAGCTAGCATTGGTTTCACAAGGTCAAAACAAGATGGTCTGGGAGCTTCTAGAGGGACTAACACAGTACTGTCTTTGGCGACCTTGTTTTACCCGACAATTCCTGTTTATGATGCTAATGGAAATTATGCTCCAACGCCTGCTAATGGTTTTTATAAACCACAGGTAAATCCTTTATTTACGGCTGAAGGACCAACAACACCGCCAATTAGAAATAATTTCCAAGGAAATATTTATGCGCAATATAAAATTATACCAAATTTGGAGTTTAAAACCTCTGGCTTCTATACTTTCAATAATACAGTATCTGAAAATTACGGAAGAATATTTGATTTAGGGGCTGCTGCTTCTACTGAGCAATCAATAGCTAAATCTCAAGTAACAAGCAGTACCTTCTTGATTGAAAATACTTTAAACTATACTATAAATGCTAACAGTCATTCAATTGGACTTTTAGCAGGCCATAGTTTACAACGTAGTAGGTTTCAAAGACTAGCAGTTTCTGGCGAAAATGCTAATGAAGGTGAACCATTAGTTGTTACAAATTTGACTCAAAATTTACAAATCACTGATTTCATTTCAGAGGAGAGCCTGTTATCTTATTTTGGAAAAGTAAATTATAGCTATATGGGTAAATATTTAATGACAGCTATTGTAAGACGTGATGCATCATCAAAATTTGGACGAAATAATAGATGGGGTACTTTTCCTTCGCTATCATTGGGATGGAGAATTTCAGATGAAAACTTCATGCCTAAAGAAACAGCATTATCTGGTTTAAAACTAAGAGCTGGTTGGGGGCAGGTAGGCGCTGATAATATTCAGAATTATCTATTCTCTCCTGTTGTTGTACAAGGGTTTAATTATCCGTTTGGTAACCAAGATGGGGTCGTGCTCTCAGGTTCTGCTACACAAGGTATCGCAAATCCAGATTTAAAATGGGAAACCGTTACACAATACAGTGTAGGTATTGATGCAGATTTTTTTGATAATAGATTAAATCTTGTAGCCGAGTATTATAACAAGACACAGGAAGATGTATTGGTAGGGGTGCCGCAGTCTGCAGTAACTGGTATTTCGAATGGTAAAAATCAAGGGAGTCAAAGACAAAACATAGGAGAGTTGGTAAATAAAGGTTTTGAATTTTCTGCAAATTATGCAGGAAAGGTTGGTGAATTGGAATTTAGTGTAGGTGCTAATTTAACCACTATTCAAAATGAGATACTCAATGTTCCAGCAGCCATTAATAACTACAATTTTAGAGGTGGAAATTTAACACGTACTGAGAATGGAAGAAGCATAGGGGAATTTTATGGACTGGTAGCCGATGGTATTTTTCAAACGCAAGCAGAAGTAACAGCGCATGCTACCCAAAATGTAAATAATGCACCTGGTGATATAAGATATAAAGATATATCTGGACCAGATGGAACCCCAGATGGCATTATTGATGACAATGATAGAACATTTATTGGAAGTCCGATACCAGATTTTATCTATGGTTTTAACTTAAACTTGCAATACAAAAACTTTGATTTTTCTTTACAAGGAACAGGTATGTCTGGTAATGATGTATACAATATTTCAAAAGTTTTGCTAACAGATTATACTAGAAGTGAAAATAAGTTGAATATCACACCGTGGTCTACTAGTAACTCTAACGCCTCTTATCCCAGAGCTATTGCACAAGACGTAGGGAATAGTCAAAATTCTAGTTTTTATGTTGAAGATGGTTCTTTCACGAGGATAAAAGTGATTGAATTAGGATATTCATTACCAACCAACTTGTTGGATAAACTTGGTATTTCACAAGTAAGGTTATATGGTAATGTATTGAACCCATTTACATTTACCAATTATTCAGGAACAGATCCAGAAGTTGGAAATGCTAACGGAAGTAACCTGGCTGCAGGAATAGACAATTTTGTTTATCCAATAGCTAGAGTGTTTTCGGTAGGCTTAAATGCTAAATTTTAATTGTTAAAAAAAGATTATGAAAAAAATTAAATACCTATTCATTTTAATGTTCGTCACTTTTTTATCCTGTGATGAGGACATTTTAGAATTGACTGACAAGAATGGTCTGAATTCCGATAATTTTATGCAGACCGAAAGCCAAGCCATTGATGCTACAACAGCTGCTTATGATCCTTTGAATCATTTGGGGATGTACAAATTAACATTTTTAACTTTAGGAGAAATACCTACTGATAATATTATTAATGAAAATGGAGATGGAAATTTTGGACCCGATATGATCAAATTAAACAGTTATAATTGGGACTCTAATAATTTATATTTTAATGTTAGATGGAATGCAGGTTATAAAGGTATAGCACGCGCTAATTTTGTACTTGGAAATTTAGATAAAGTAACTAATTTCTCTAGTGGAAAAAGAGATGAATTAGAAGGTCAGGCCTTATTTTTAAGAGCATTATATTATTACAATCTTGTGGCTGGTTTTGGAGATATTCCTTTGGTTACAACTTTGTTGACCCCAGCTGAGTTAAATACTATCGAAAAATCGCCTGAGGCTGATGTTTGGGCTCAAATGGAAGAAGATCTTACACGTGCAGCACAACTGTTACCAGCATCTTATCCGAGTGACCAGGTAGGTAGAGCTACTAGTGGGGCAGCTTATGGACTTTTATCTCGTGTTAAATTGTGGACACAGGATTACCAAGGTGCAGAAAATGCAGCGTCTCAAGTGGAAAGCTTGGGGTACCAATTAGTGGCAGCTGAGGATTTTGTTAAGCTTTTTGATGGAAGAATGGAAAACAGCTCGGAATCTGTTTTTGAGGTACAATTAATACCAGGAAGAGGCAATTTTTGGAATGATGAAAAAGCTGAAACTTCACTAATCATGCATATATTTCCAAGAATCTCATGGGCCGTTTATATGATACCAAGGCAAACTGCTACTTATGATGTCGTTGCTGAAGCTTTTGAACCTAATGATATAAGAAGAGAGGCTTCAATTCTTATATCTGGTCAAGATCAAATTTATTATGCTTCTGTCGATCAAACTAGCGTATTCCCAGATTTATCAATACATAATGATTTTAGGCTGGATTTACAGGTAGATGGAGCTTACCAAATGCGTAAATTTTTACCATACGATACAACAAATTGGCAAAGAGGTGGCGCATTTTTTAATCAAGGGACTTCTATAAATATCCCTGTTATTCGTTATTCTGAAGTTATTCTGAATAAAGCAGAAGCACTAGTATTACAGGGTAAAACAGCCGAGGCATGGAATGAGCTTGAAAAAATTAGATTAAGAGCAGGATTATCGATGGCAGGAATTAGTAATAGTGACCAAGCAGCGTTACTTGAGCAGATAAAAAAGGATAGAAGATCTGAACTCATGTTTGAAGGACACAGGTGGTTTGACCTAAAACGTTGGGGGGATCTTGGAGATTTAACTTCAGCTGGATTGAATTATGGTGGACAAACCAATTGGCTAATACCACAACCAGAAAAGGATGTGAATCCAAATTTATAACAGAAGTTAGTTTAGTTTTTTAATTAGTTGTTGAAGCGGGAGAGATCCCGCTTTTTCTTTGGCTTATATTAAGTAACCTGATTTCAAATCAAATACAGAAGTTGTGTGCCGAATAAAATTGTATTTAGTGGACATATTATAAGCGTAAAAACAAGATACACAATGTGTATTCTTGAGATAAAAGGGTATATAACAAAAACCTGTCTTCTTTTGATCTTATAGTTAAAATTATGGTCAAAATTAAAAATAGAATATGACTAACGAATCAGAATCGAACCTGTTTCTCTATTTTTGAAAGGGAGTATAAAGGTGGATAAACTTAAACATTGTAGCTCTCTTTCGCTAAGATGCACTACATTGTTGTTCTTATTCATTTGTTTTTAATTTAGTTTATGTCTAAATCAGGTTGGCCTATTTTCTTTTAAATATTCAGAAGGGGATATGTTATAAACTTTTTTAAAGCATTTTGTGAAATATGATAAGTTGTTAAATCCAACATCAAAAGCAATCTGAGAAATGTTTAAGTCCTTTTCAATCATATATTGCGCTGCTTTTTTGATTCGATATTCACGAATAAACTCGTTTGCAGACATTCCACTAATTGATTTTAGTTTCCTGTAAAGTTGCATTCTACTAAAGTTTAAACTATGCCCTAACTCTTCAACACCAAATTGAGGGTTTTGTAAATTCTCTGATATGATGGCTTCAATTTTACTTAAAAATTCATGCTCAAACTTACTAACTTGAGGGTTGGACTCTTTATTTTGTATTATAGAAACCGAGAATTTTTCTTTTAAAAGGCGTCTCTGTTCTAATAGGTTGTTTAGTGTAACCAGCAAATGTTTTACATGAAATGGTTTTGCAATGTATGCATCTGCACCTACTTCCAAACCTTCGATTCGATGTTCTATAGATGCTCTGGCAGTTAGTAAAACAATAGGAATGTGATTGGTAACATGATTTCTTTTAATGTCATCACAAAATTGAATACCATCTTTAACAGGCATCATTACATCGCTTAAAATAATATCTGGCACATGATCCAACGCTTTTTTTAAGCCTTCATTTCCATCATAAGCTTGTAAAATTTTAAAATCTTTTCCCAATGATTGTTTTATAAAATTCTGCAATTCTAAATTATCTTCAACTACCAATAAAACAGAGGTGTTTGAGTGCTTTATTTTTGAGTTTTCTTTTGTTGTTTCTTTTCCTTTTTCTAAAACAGGCGGTTGTTTATATTTAGGTTCAGGAATATCTATAAAGTCATTTTTAACAGGGTTTGGAGTTGATCTGGATTTGGAATAACTTTTAACCAAAGGAAGCGTAACGATAAATTCACTTCCCACATGTTCTTTACTTTTAACACGTATGTTACCGTTGTGAAGTTCTACTAAGGCCTTCGTATAGGCTAAACCAATACCAGACCCCATAGAACTTGATCGGTTGGAACTGTCAATTTGATAAAATCTGTTAAAAATAAAGGCTACCTGGTTTTTGGGAATTCCAACCCCTGTGTCTTTAACCACAATTTTAATAGAATTATCATTTTTGTTTTTAGTAGTTTCAACTTGAAGGTTTACGTCAACATTTCCTCCTTCAGGAGTATATTTAATACAGTTTGAAATCAAATTATTAATAATTTTTTCCAGCTTGTCCCAATCAAAAAATGACTCCAGATCGGACGCATCACTTTGGAATGTCAATTTAATATTCTGGTTTTCTGCCAAAAAATAAAAAGAATTTACTATTTCTTTTATAAAGCTTATGAGGTCTCCCTTTGTTGCATTTATCTTGACTTCATTGGTGTCAATTTTTCTAAATTCCAGTACTTGATTAATAAGGTTGTATAGGTTATTGGCATTTCGTTCTATAGATACTAGCATGTTTTTTACCTTACCATCAACTCGCTTTGAGGAAATTAAATGTTGTAGAGGCCCTAAAATAAGGGTGAGAGGTGTTTTAAATTCATGAGAAATATTGGTGAAGAATTCTAATTTTACCGTATTAATTCTTTTTATGTTTTCTTGCTCTAATTTTTCAATTTTTAACTTATTTTGATAATCCTGATTGACAACTATGAAATGTCTGAAGAGTAACATAAGTCCAATAGTCATAAGTCCGTATATAGTATACGCCCACCAAGTTTTCCACCAGAGAGGAAGTACTTTTATTTTTAACTCTTTGATTGTTTCATTCCAAATATTGTCATTATTTGAAGCTTTGACTTTAAAGATATAATTACCAGGGTCTAAATTAGAATATGCTGCATAACGTCTTTTTGAATCTGTCTTGTTCCAGGTTTTGTCGAACCCTTCGAGCTTATAGAGGTATTTATTTTGATCTGGGGAGGCATAATGCAGTCCAGAAAATTCAAAAGAAAAGGCATTAAGGCTATAGTTTAAAACAATTTCACTAGTTTCCGAAATAGATTTATTAAGGATTAAATGTCCCTCAATCTCTTCTCCTGCTTTTATGGATTCGTTAAAGATTTTAAAATCTACTATTTCTACTTTTGGAAGAAATCTATTAGGGCTAAAACTACTTGGGTCGAAAGCATTAAAGCCGTTTATACCTCCAAAATACATAAGGCCATTACTTCCTTTACAAAATGCAAACTTTCTATAATTGAAGGCTTGAAGCCCATCATAAGTATTATAGTTTATGAAAGTTTCCTTTTCTGGATTAAATCTATAAATACCATTATTGGAACTAATCCATAAATCCCCTTTTTTATCATCCAAAATACCATATAGTTCGTCATTTGTCAATCCGTGTTTGCTATTAAATCTAACTATTTTTGGATGTTCTTGTTTTAGTTCTTTACTTGGAATTTTGTTTAGCCCACCACCAAAAGTTGCGACCCATATATTTCCTTTTATATCTTCATGTATTGAAAAGACATTATTATTGCTAAGGCTATTGATGTCTTTGGGTTTGTTTTTTATGGTGATGTATTTTATGGGTGAGTTGTTTGAATTTCTAATAATTCTTATCAAGCCGCCTCCATAAGTCCCTACCCATAAATTTCCTTTACTGTCTTCAAATAAATATGAGATATTATTGGAACTTAATCCTTTGCTGCTGGTTGGATTGGTTTCAAAATGTTCTATTTTGGGAAGTTTTGCCCCAAACTCCTTAGGTGAAAACTTCATAAGCCCATCTCCATCAAATGAGCCCATCCAAATGTCTCCAGTTTTATCTTTTAGCATGATAGAAATATTGTTACTGGGTAAATCGCTGGTCTCTTTTGCATAGCTAATAACTTCTATAGCTTCTGAGTTTTTTTGATGTTTAATTTGGTTTAGGCCGTTATCTTCTGTTCCTACCCATAAATTACCGTGATTATCTTCGCAGATAGAAAAAACATTATCACCACTAATACTATTTTTATTATTGTTATCATGTTTGTATCTCACAAATGAGACATTCCCGCCTTTAAGTATTAGCTTATTTAAACCACCATTGTGAGTTCCAATCCAAATGGAGCCAAAGCGATCTTCATAAATATTATTAATAATATTATCACTTAAACTCTTATTGTCTGCAGCATTAAATTTAAAATGGGCTATATTTTTTTTAGTTAATATAACTTTATTGAGCGCACCAGATATAGCCCCAATCCATAGTGTGCCAGAATGATCTTCAAAAATACTTGATACTTCATTGCTGCTTAAACTATTTTCATCCCTTAAGTTCTTTTTATAATTGGTAAAAGTATTTTCCGACTTGTCTAATTTGCTTAAACCTCCATACCTGGTACCAATCCAAAGGTTACCATTGCTGTCTTCAGATAAGGCCGTGATATAATTGTCTGGTAAGCTATTTTGATTATTGTCTTTGTGAAAATATTTTATGAATTTAGAGGTATTCGTTTCATCAATAGTAAGTTTGTTCAAACCATTTTTAGTGCCTATCCATATATTATCATTACTGTCTGTAAACAATTTGGTTACATAATTATTACTTATAGCCTCCTTTTGATTATTGTTTTTCTTAAAATGTTCAAAATGTAATTTCCCCTGTCTATTTATCGATACTTTGTTTAATCCGTTTTTAGTCGCTATCCAGAGATTATTATTTTTATCTTCCGTTATGGACTTAACAACATTGTGCGATAAGCTCCCTTTCTTATCATTATTCTTATAATGTGCAATATTATATCCTTTTCCATTTTTAATTAGTTGGTATAGCCCAGTGTTGGTACCAACCCATAGTGTTTTATAACTATCTTCGTAGATACAATTTGGGACATTGCTTATGGAAAAGAAATTAGAAGCATCTGTAAGTGGGATGTTGGTGAAAAAATTATCTGTGTTTCTATCATACCAGCATAGTCCATTTTTAGTGCCGATCCAAAGTTTGCCATTATGGTCTTCATGTATGCTTAGAATATCGTTGCCTATTAATGAAGAATCATCATCGATGTTTTTTTTGTATAGCTGAAAACGATATCCGTCATATTTATAAAGGCCATTAAAAGACCCAAACCACATATAGCCTTTAGAATCTTGAAAAATGGTCGTTACAGAATTATGAAACAAACCTTCTTTTGGTTTTAATTTTTCAAATTTTAATGTATTATTTTCTAATATAGAAAATTGGCTTTGGGCATGAGGTATAAAATTAAATAGAAAAAAAAAGACGGAAATTATAACAAACTTTATTCTCATTAAATGTATGTGAAGTTAGAGGGGAAAAAGTTACGATTTTATTGTGACTAAATGAAAACCAAAACCCTATATTTGATAGGGTAGATAGGCCAAAACCTCTTTCATCAAAAATGAAAAAGGTATTTTGTGTAGGTTTTCAATTTAAAAGTATGCACCCACTAAATAATAGAGATAAAAATTTAAACCTAAGGCTTAACAATCACTTCAAAAAAGCGTTCAGATTTAGATGTTTCCAGGTCTTTTTCTGAAATATTAGTTTGCCAAGCATAAACCTTTTTTAGGTTTTTCATTTTTGAAAAATAGTCTAAACTCTTTTTTGAGATAGCCGTTTTATAAAGATTGATACTACTAAGGTTTGAAAGATTTTTAATCTCTGAAATACCTGCATCTGTTATATGATTTTTGCTAATAACGATTTTTTGTAAATTTTGAAACTGATTTATAACTTTCATATGTGAGTCATTCAACAGGTTATCTTCTATATACAACCAGAGGATATGATCTTTAATTTTTGATAGTTTTTGAAGTTTCACGTCAAGTTGATTAGTATTTGACTCAATAATTGTATTTGGGGGTAACAGAACTTCATATAAGTTAGATTCGTATACCAGCTCTCGAAGATTAAAGCCTTCAGATAAAATATCGTTTAAAACGACATCATCAATAGCACCCATGGTTGGTAAATCGATTTCCCCTTTTTCCTTTTCACCAAGGCCTAACATATTTGATGCAATTTCCAGTACAGTTTCTGGGGTTTTAACAGTACCAACGTTACTATTAAAATCGGCATTGGCATTGTCAATCCAATAAGATAAGATGGTAATCTCTTCTTCTGTTAATGGTGTTTTTCCCTCTGGGGGCATAAAATCGTCATGATGGGGTTCCAACAAAACGCGACGTATAAGTTCCGATTTAGAGGCATTTCCAGCTATTAAGACTTCTCCATTTTTACCACCTTTTAATATGGATATACTATCGTGCAGCATCAAACCACCTTTCTTTTTATCGGTATTGTGACAACTTGTGCATTTGTTTTCTAAAATAGGGTTGACCAAATAGCTATAAATGTTTGCGTCTTCAACTTTAGCTAGAGGTGCTAGAGCCTGTTTTTTTACTTTACCAAAAGGCGCGTATTTTGTTAAATAATCACTGCCATGGGTAAGATTTCCTCCGTAATGTCCCGTAATACTTAGTAAAACAACAATTAGAGTCAATAAAGAAATATTAGATTTTATACTATTTGGTTTCGAAATATTTATTTTTTCAACACGGATTAACCAGGCTAAAAATGTGATAATTGTAGTAGCAATGCCAAACCAGAAGTGAATGTCTAATGTACTTTCGGAATAGTCTCCACCTAAGGATAGCATATATCCTAAAATACATGCCACTGCAGCACTTATTACTCCACTTAACAAAGCTAAAGGAATAGCTGCTGTTAGTGCAGGGGTGTTTTTCCACTTGCCATAAAGCTCGAGAAGAAAAGCAAAAAATAAAAAACCGATGGGTAAGTGAACTACAAGTGGGTGAAACCTTCCTAAAAATAGGATAAAGTCTGTCGTTTCATTCATAAAATAAATTGTAAATAATTTATACGCGTTCTAATTTTATAGGTGCCGTTTTATTAGCATTCCATTGGCAGATATATAAGTTTTTATCCTCATCAACGCACACATCATGCCCATGTAAAATGGGTTTGTTAGGTAACTGATAAGATTTTTGAAGCTCATCACCTTTATATTCAGGTGCTGTACCTCCAGGATTTGAAACGACTTTATCACCATCTAAAACCGTTACAAAGCCAGTATGTTCTTTCCAGGTCGTTTTACCAATTTTTGGTTGCGACCAGCACACACCTGCATATAAATTATTATCATCTAAAACAGGGCGACAAACTTGCATATTGGGAAGATGTAGCGTTTTTACATACTTTCCATCCAGGGTATACCATTTAAAAGACTGTTCATTTCTAGATGTACAAACGACTAAAGGATTGTTTTTATCTCGATAATCTATAGCAACACCATGGGCATTAGATAATTTATAATTTTCATTAGGATTATCTTTACCGCCCCAATGTCTTATATATTGACCTTTTGAATCGTATTGAATAATATAATCCATACCATAACCATCAGCAACATATATATCGCCATTAGGTCCTATGGCTGTTTCGGTAGGGCAAAAATGATCGCCTGGTTTGTAAACACCTATAGTTTGTGGATGACCTATATCAAAAACAACACGGCCGTCTGTAGTGGTTTTAGAGATACGGCCATTATGTTTGGTCCATTTTCCAGCTTTATTTAAATACCATCCAGAATCTGCTAAAAATAAATAATCTTCACCACCTTCATTCGAAATGGTCAAGCCATGTCCACCAGGATACGCAGTACCCCAATAGTCTAATAATTTTCCAGATTTATCAAAAATTAACACGTTGTTTTGAGGGTGGTCTCCAATCATTATTAAGCGCCCTTTACTGTCCATTTGCATTTCATGGCAGTTTAATAATGGCGTTCTAACAGAACTTAATTGTGCCCAATCGTTTACAACTTTATATGTGTAGTCTCCATGTCCCAATATGACATCTTTTGCGGGTTTACTTTTTTTCAAGATATTAATGGCAAATGAAGGCGTAGAGGCTAGAGCAGCACTAGCTAAGCCAGTTTTTTTTATAAAATTTCTTCTTGACGACATAATTTAAAAGGTTAGGTTAATAAATCTTTGACTACATGGCCGTGAACGTCGGTTAGTCGGTAACGACGTCCCTGGTGCTTAAAAGTGAGTCTTTCATGGTCTATTCCAAAAAGGTGTAACAACGTTGCATGAAAATCATGTACATGAAGCGGATCTTTGGTTACGTTATAGCTAAAATCGTCTGTTTCACCATAAGAAAAACCAGGTTTAACACCAGCTCCTGCCATCCACATGGTAAATGCTTTTGGATGGTGGTCTCTACCATAATTTTGATCAGTTAATTGTCCTTGGGAATATACGGTTCTTCCAAATTCACCACCCCAAATAACGAGCGTGTCATCTAACATACCGCGTTGTTTCAAATCTTTAATTAGTGCAGCAGTACCTTGATCGGTCTTTTGGCACTGGTTTCTTAAACCACCAGGGCAGAAAATATGTTGATCCCATCCTTGATGGTATAATTGTACAAATTTTACCCCCTTTTCTAATAGCTTTCTAGCCATAAGGCAATTGGCAGCATATGTTCCGGGGTCTCTACTGTCTTTTCCATACATTTCAAAAATATGATCAGGTTCGTCCGATGTATCGGTAACTTCAGGAACAGAGGTCTGCATTTTGTATGCCATTTCATATTGTGCCATTCTTGCTTGAATTTCCGGATCGCCATAAGCATCATGCTGAATGGTATTTAGTTTGTCTAAATAATCCAGCATTTTTTTACGGTCGTTACCATCATAATTATCAGGATTATTCAAATATAAAACAGGGTCTTTTCCAGATCTAAATTGTACGCCTTGATGTTCTGTAGGTAAAAAACCATTGCCCCATAAACTTGCTTTTAAAGGTTGCCCTTTTCCATTTTTTGAAACCAAGGTAATGAAAGTAGGTAAGTTTTCATTATCGGAGCCTAAACCATAACTTAACCAAGAACCTATAGAAGGTCTGCCTGGTAATTGATGTCCTGTTTGGAAAAAGGTAATTGCTGGAGTGTGATTTATTTGATCGGTTTGCATGCCTTTCATAAAACATAAATCATCAACGACTTCAGACAAGTGTGGCATAAGCTCACTTACCCAGGTCCTCGATTCGCCATATTGTTTGAATTTGAACAACGAAGGCGCAATAGGCAATGTAGATTGGCTCCCACTCATTCCCGTAAGTCTTTGTCCGCCAATAACAGATTTAGGCAAATCCTGCCCAAACATATCTACCAACTTAGGTTTATAATCAAATAAATCCATTTGTGAAGGTCCACCACTTTGAAATAAGTAAATAATACGTTTTGCTTTTGGCAAATGATGTGGTAATCCTAAGCGGTTTTTATTATAATTAGCTAAAATAGCTTCAGTGCTTTCTGGGGTACCTATAGAACTCCAGGCCTTTTCGGTATTTAATAAACTTCCCAATGCCAATGCACCTAAACCCAAAGATGTTTTCTTTAAAAAATACCTTCGGTCTATTTGTTTTTCAACACTTTGTAAATCTTTGTTATTAGATTTTAATATATCATGATGATCACACATGGCTCAATGTTTTTTGAATTCAATATTATCGTTTTGTTATAAAAGCATCCGAGTTTATAATCGTTGATGCTATAACTGCATTTGCAGCCACTAAGGCTTTATCGTCATTTTGTGCTAGTTTGTGCTCGCCAAGACTGATCCAACCTTCTGCTTTTGCTCCATTTTTTCTGAATTTTTCTAACTCAGATTTCTGTAAACTCTTTAGGATTTCAAGTTCATTAGCATTTATGGTTCTTCCTGTAAGCTTTCTAAATGCTTTAGAGATCCCTTCATCTAAATCTTTATACGTTGTCATTTTTTTACCTAAAACCCTTGCGGCTTCAATGAAAGTAGGGTCATTCAATAATACCAATGCTTGAAGTGGTGTATTGGTTTCTTGCCTTCTCGTGGTACACAAATCTCTTGTAGGAGCATCAAAAGTTGCAATAGTGGGGTGTGGTACGGTACGTTTCCAAACAGTATACATACTTCTTCTGTACAATTCTTCACCTGCTCCTACATGATAAGTATCTCCATTTACTTTCCACAGACCAGGAGGTTGGTAAGGGCTCACACTTTTTCCACCAATTTTTTCACTTAGCAGTCCTGATGCAAATAACGCATTATCTCGAAGCATTTCACCCGACAAACGTTTAGAAGGTCCTCGAGCTAAAAATTTATTTTCCTTATCAAAGCTTAATAGTGATTCATTGGCAATACTGCTTTGTTGATATGTGTTGGACATCATAATTAATTTATGCAGTTTTTTTACGTCCCATCCAGATTCTATAAACTCAATAGCTAACCAATCTAATAACTTGGGGTGACTAGGTAGTTCCCCTTGGTTTCCAAAATCTTCAGAAGTTTTTACAATACCTCTACCAAAAATATTTTGCCAATAACGGTTAACGGTTACTCTGGCTGTAAGCGGGTTGTCTGGGTGTGTTAACCATTTAGATAAACCAATTCTGTTTTTAGGCAAACTGTCTGGAAATGCAAAAATACGCTCTGGTGTATCTGGGAAAACCGAATCGGTAGGCGAATCGTATTGCCCTCTATCCAGAACATAAGCTTGTCTTGGTTTTTCCATTTCCTTCATCACCATAATTTCTTTAATAGGCTCTATGCTATCTACATATTGCGCTCTGCTTTTTTGTAGCTTTTTTAAAGAGTCTTTATAGTTTGAAGATTTTGTTTCAACAAAAAATTCTTCGAGAAGCTTTTTTTCTGAATTGGAAAGCTCACTACTAGACTTCGAGGTTAATTGCTTTAACTGCCCCTTGTCGGTAATTTGAAGCACTTCAAGCGCGGTTAATTCACGATTAAAAACTAATAAATCATCTACAATACCATTTCTTAAACCTTTCCCTCTCCAAATAGCTCCAATTCTTAAACCTGGCTCTGTTTTTCCTGCATAAATCCCAATTGATTGATTATTAAATACGATGTCTTTATAAAGATTATCTACGACGGTTTCGGTTTTTAACTTTTTTCCATCAAGATAAATATTAACACCACTTGCTTTGCTGGATCCATCGTAAGTCATGGTTAATTGAACCCATCTTTCTTTTGGAACATCTATTAAAGACTGTGTAACAATTGCATTATCTGGCCATACATGGGCTAAAAGGGCTTCAATTTTATTGTCTTTAATATTTAAATGATAACCACGATAACTGTGTAGTTCGGGACCCTGCATTTTATGGAAAATCACACCATTTTCAAGATCTTTAGGTATAAATACACGAATGCCAATACTAAAAGCTTCGTTTCTTTTGTAGATACCAATTTTATCCATGTCCATCCAGGTATCACCATCCATATAAAGACCATGACCAGAAGCACCTTCTTTAAAAATTTGCTTTTGGTTATCGGCAAACTGTAGACGCATTCTAATGTTTTTATTCGATGTATTCGGAATTTTATTTATTAAGTTTTTTTGATTAAAGTCAAAATCAGCGACCAAACCGGAAGGCTTTCTATTTGTATTGATACTTTTATAGCCCTCTTTTGAAATCCAATTTGAAGCTTTTTCAGATTCTGAAATAACCACTTTTTCGACTACTTTTTCTTTATCGTCAACTAATTTCTCTAAATAAGTGATAAGTTTTTCTTCTTCTTCGGTAGGCAATAGCATGGTAGGAACAGGTGTAGCTAAATCCCAAGGAATAAGTCCCGTTTCATTTACATTATTAAAGAAACTATACATTTCAAAATGATCTTTTTGAGAGATAGGATCATATTTATGGTCATGGCATTTGGCGCAAGCGACTGTTAGGCCCAAAAATGCTTGGCCTACTGTTGCTGTTCTATCTGAAACATATTCTGAACGGAATTCTTCATCTATAATACCACCTTCAAGATTTTGTGGGTGTAGCCTGTTAAAAGTTGTTGCTAACCTTTGCTCCCTGGTCGCATTAGGAAGCATGTCTCCTGCCATTTGCCATAAAACGAATTGGTCGTAGGGCATATTTTCATTAAAGGATTTTATAACCCAATCTCTCCATGGGGATACGTCTCTAAACCAATCCACGCTATAACCATGAGTATCTGCATAACGTGCTAAGTCCATCCAGTCTAACGTGCGTTGTTCTCCATAAGCGGTAGATGCTAGAAGTCTGTCGATTTGTTTTTCATAAGCATTCTCAGAGGTGTCATTTAAAAAAGCATCCAGTTCTTCAATGGTAGGAGGCAGACCTGTTAAGTCAAGAGAAGCCCTACGTAGTAATAATTCCTTATCTGCTTTTTGGGATAGTTTTAAATCTATTTGCTCTAATTCCTCTAAAACGAAATTATCTATAGGATTAGCGATTTGATTTTCATTTTTGACCTTCGGTATTTCATACTTTTCAGGTTTTATAAATGCCCAATGGTCTTTGTATTCTGCACCATCTTCGATCCATTTTACAAGTACCGCTTTTTCATAATCGGTTAATGTTAAATGTGAGCTAGGTTCAGGCATAACAAGTTTAGGGTCATCGGTCATGATACGATGGAAAAACTCGCTTTTTTCTAGGTTTTTGGGTTTTATAGCATATTTACCTGGACTTTCTGAGAGTTCAGAATAGGCTAAATCTGCGGTATGTAACTGTAAGCCACCTTCAATATTGTCCTTGTCTGGACCATGGCATAAAAAACACTTATCCGATAAAATGGGCTTTACATGTTGATTAAAATCTATTTTTTTAGGAAGTTTTTCATATTCTATATAAACGCTTTTTGGTAAATCTGGTCCACCACAAGCATAGAAAAGTACCATTCCAATTAAAAGGAAACAATATCTCATACCTTATTTTGACTCTGTTTTGTTGCTATGACTACAAAATTAGTGGTAATCGATATAAACTTACCTATTGAAATCAGACTAAAAAATGTACATTTCCGATATTTTATGTTTCATGTGAACATATAAAAGCCTAATTTTATTGCAGTCAATATAAAATTTAAAAATAATTATCGTGTTTGTATGAATGAGTTGTTGCCGTTTCTAAAGCTAAGTATGTTGCATGCTGGGTATGCTAAACTTGATGATAATTGGTGCTATAAAAATGTAATAAGTCCTTTTGTAAGATTATTTTTAGTAACTAAAGGGGGGGCGAAGGCGTATTATACAAATCAGTCTTTTGATTTAAAAAAAGGGTATATGTATTTAATTCCTAGCTTTACCTATAATAGTTATAGTTGTGATATGTATCATGAACAATATTACACTGGTTTTTTTGAAGAAATAAAGTTGGGTATGTCTGTTTTTAATATAAAAAGGTTTGAATATGAAGTTGAGGCGAGTGCGGCTGATTATGATTTGTTTAAACGTTTAATAGAAATTAATCCCAATAAATCTGTTTTAGAAAGCAACCCTCAAGCTCATATAAATAATACCTTATCTAATTATAATAATCCTGAGTCAATCGCTTTAAGCCACGATATAGAAACTCAGGGTATACTATCAATATTATTATCCAGATTTATTAAGTCGTCTGATGTTTTTTCCAATAAAGGTAGCTTTAAAGGGGATCTAAATAAGGTGTTAGTGTACATTGCCAAGCATCTTGATGAAGAAATTACAGTATCACATCTGGCTGAGTATTGTAATTTGAGTTCAGATCATTTTTCAAGAAGTTTTTATGCCAAGTTTAATATAAAGCCTAGCAAGTATATTCAATTAAAGCGTGTTGAACGTGCTCAATTTTTGTTGCTTTCCACCAGTGATTCTTTAAAGCAGATAGCAGAAAAGGTTGGGTTGAATAACTTGTCTTATTTCTCAAGAAAGTTCACGGAAATAACAGGTGTAAGTCCAGCAAAATTTAGGAAGCAACAACTTAATTTGTAAGGTAATGTCAAACCAATTTCAATCTTTAAAATTAAAATTAATTAATGTCGGTTATAACAAACTTGATCATAATTGGAATTTTGATAATGTTATTAGCCCCTTTACGCGGCTTTATTTAATAACCAAAGGTGATGCCTATGTTTATCACAATAAAAGAAAGTTTCATTTGCGGCCTAATAATATGTATCTCATCCCCAGCTACACCTATAGCAGTTATAAATGCCATTTAAAACATGAACAATACTATATAAGTTTTTTTGAGGAATTAGGTAGTGGATTATCTATTTATAATTTCATGAATTTTAAATATGAAGTTAAAGCATCTGAACTTGATAAAGTTTGTTTTGAAAGGCTTGTGGCCTTAAATTCAAATAGGCATTTAATTAATTATGATCCCGAACATTATGATAATTACCCCGTACTTTTGAGTTTTGAGAAAAAGAATACCGAATTGTCTGCCAGTAATTATTTAGAGACACATGGTATTATAAAATTATTAATGTCTAAGTTTATTGATACAAATACATTATCAGGTAAACTGAATAATGCTAATCTAGATCGCGTATTATATTATATTTCAGAGAATTTACATGAAAACTTAACTTTAACAATTTTGGCTGATTATTGCAATATGAGCAAGGACCATTTTTCTAGGAGCTTTAAAAAATATTATGGTTTAAGGCCAACCAAATATATTCAGAATAGACGTTTAGAAAGATTCTTACTCTTGTTAATAACTACAAATTATTCGGTTAGAGAGATAGCTCATAAAATAGGGTTTGAAAACTACACATATTTTTTAAGATACTTTAAGGAACGTATCGGAAAAACCCCTGCTGAATTTAGGAAGGAGCGTATGATTGTTTAAATGTTTCTTTTTAATTTTTTGAAATTATTAATTATAACAGCAGCAAATATTTACTTATCTAAAAATATCTAGGAATAAGTTAACTAATTCTACTACTAACGGTGTTGTTGTAATAACACTTTGTCTTACAATTTTAATTTAAAATCAACCTAAATTATAAATAATGTACGACTAGGTTTACTTTATATTAAGGAAAAATATTATTTTTATAGAGTTTTGCAGCATAAAAAATGAGGTGAGCTAAAAAATATTAAGATTTCAGGCATTTAACAAGGGACCAAATGTAAAACGTCACCTTCAAAATGATATAGTTGTGTGTATTAGCTTGGTTGATATTTAGTCGTGATAGTATCTATTTTGATGCTAAAAGAAAACTACAAACATTATGAAAATTTTTAACATGAATATCAAGTCAAAGTTAAAAATGGTAAATAGTGAAAATACTGTTGATATGAAGCAAATCAATTTTTAGTCAAGTAAATCAAGTTCCAATTCTTAAATATTCAATCTATGAGTGCTATTCGAAAAGTTAATCTAGTAGAAAGTAAAGTTTTTGTCAAGTTATATTTAAGGACTGTAAACATCAAATCTTCTAATTTTACTCTGTTGTGATATCTAATTCTCAAAATAGTGTTACATATTTTGTGATATTGATATTTCAAACTAAACTTTAAATAATTTAAAACTAACTTTTTTATGAAAAAAATGAAAAACTCTTGGTGGAAAATATTAACGCTCTCGTTAATTTTTCTGAGCCTTTGTTTGTCAAAAACACATGCACAAAGTAGCAATGTTAGAGGTATAGTCAAGGACAACTTGGGGGTACCATTGCCTGGTGTGACTGTACTTATAGAGGGAACCACAACTGGCGCAACAACTAACTTTGATGGGAATTTTAATATTAGAGCATCTACAGGAGATGTTTTGGTTTTGTCCTATATAGGTTTCAAGACGGTTAAAAAAACGATAGCTTCTACATCTGAAGTATTGTCGATTACATTACAAGAAGATACAGAAGAATTAGATGAAGTCGTAGTTGTTGGTTACGGTACTTTAGAGAAAAAAGAGCTTACAGGATCTCAGGTTTCTTTAAAGTCGGATGATATTAATAAAATACAGGCTGTTTCCTTTGAGGAGGCATTGCAGGGTAAAGCAGCAGGTGTATTAATTACAAGCACTCAGGGCGGACCTGGTGATGCAGCTTCAATTCAAATTAGGGGAGCTACTTCTATTAATGCAAGTAGTGCGCCTTTATATGTTATAGATGGTGTTGAAATAGATGGAGATGCTGTTGGTACTAGTGGAGCAACAGAAACAGGATCGGTTGCTTCATCCAGCCCATTATCTTTAATAGACCCTAATAATATCGAATCTATTGACATTTTAAAAGATGCGAATGCCACATCTATTTACGGTTCTCGTGGTGCTAATGGTGTAGTCATTATTAAAACCAAAAGTGGTAGAGGAAAAGAGGGGAAATTAACGTTGGATTTAGATGTCTCTACAGGCGTTCAGACAATTTCTAATCAGATAGACATCTTAGGACCTCAAGAATATGTTGATTTCATGAGAGATGCTTTTCCTTGGGATCCTACACAAACCACTACGCGTTTTTCGCAGTTGGCTTTTAGAGATAATAACGGTAACAATTTGCCTTTAAATGATATCACGCCAGATGGCAACCCTCGTTTTCCTATTAGAGATTTTAGAGATGAGATTTTTAGGTCGGCCATTATTAATAAATATAGTTTAGGGCTAAGGTCGGGTAACGATAATTCTTGGTTTAGTGGGAATATGAGTTATACGAACCAAGAAGGTATTGTAACAAATACAGATTATGAAAGAGTCCAGGCATCTATAAATGTAGGAGGAAATGTTTCTTCGCGTCTACAAGTAGGTGTTCAAGCAAGTGGAGGTAGAAGTGATCGTTCTGGTATTATATCAGCGGCTCCAGATGCTGGAGGTAGAGGTGGTTTTGGTGTCATTACCAATTTGGCTTTAGCACCGCCCGTACAAGGTCGTATTGATTCGGGAAGAAACGGTCTTGCTGGAAACAATATTGTAAGAGATGAAACGGGCTTTGTAACTGAGATTAATGGTAGATTTATTATAAACCCTGTGACTCAGGTTAATGAGACAGTAAGTAAAAGTAGTGAGCTTTTTGGATTTATTTCTGCTTATCTCGAATATAAGCTAACTGATGACCTGAAATTTAGAAGTTCCGTATCATTTAACTCTTATACTAATACTGGACAAGTGTATTTACCAAGTACATTTGGTTTTGGTCGAATACAACGAGGTATTGCAACGTTGAGTTCTTTTAGTACATCTAGGTTTCAAACCAATAACACATTAACATTTGATAAATTACTCGCAGAAAAGCATAAATTCAATGTGGTATTAGGGACTAGTTTATTGTCTAATGAAACTAGAACACAAGTAACCCGTGCTACAGAATTCCAAAGTGATTTGGTAAATCTTGATGATATCGGTTCTGGAACGAATATAGATATAGATTCGGGAAGACAAGAAAATGGTCTTTTAGGTATTTTTGGGCGTATCAATTATTCATATGATGGCAGATATGTTTTGAATGTAACTGCCAGAACAGATAAATCTTCTAGATTTTTCCCTGGTTCTACACAATGGGGCTTTTTCCCTTCGGTAGGTGTTACCTGGAATGCAAGTGAAGAAGCATTCCTTAAAGATTCTGATTTTTTGAGCAATCTTAGGTTCAAAGCAAGTGTTGGACAAACTGGAAACGATAAAATAGGGGTTTTTCAGTCGCAACTAGCATTTAATAGTACAAGATTTATTGATTTTAGAAATGCAGGTAATACCTTAAATGCAGCTACAGTTAGAAATGGTTCTAGAAATAATGGTTTCTTTTTGTCTAGAGTATCCAACCCAGATTTAACATGGGAGACGACCACTCAATATGATGTTGGTACAGAAATAGGACTTTTTAAAAATAGAATAAACATAGCGGCAGATTGGTTTAATAAAGTTACCGACGATTTATTATTAGAACGACCAATAGCCAGTCAGGCAGGTTTTCCATTTGTCTTAGAGAACACTGGACAGGTTGAAAATAAAGGGGTCGAACTTTCATTTAGAAGTGTTAATATAAACAAAGGGGACTTTACTTGGACTACTAATTTTAACATTAGTTTTGTGGAAAATGAGGTTGTTTCTTTAGGAGGTGTTCAGGAAGAGTTTACTGTTACTGCATCTGCTGGTTCTAGTGTTTCTAATGATTTTATTGTAAGAGAAGGAGCTCCTATAGGATCAATTTATGGTTTTGTTAGTGATGGCGTATATCAATTTTCTGATTTTGAGGAATTTGATGGGCTTACTAATGCAGAAGCCGTTGAATTATATAGAGTTAATCCGAATACTGGCAGATTAAGAGCTTCTGGAGGAGATAGTAATGCTAGTGTCTTTACGTTAAAAGATGGTGTACCAAGTACAGGTGCAGGTGGAAACAGACCAGGGCAGCAAAAACTGGCTGATTTGAATGGTGATGGTGTCGTAGATACAGGCGATTTGACAATTATTGGTGACCCTAATCCAGATCATTTTGGAGGTATGACCAATACTTTTAAATATAAGGCTTGGGATTTATCTGTTTCTTTAAACTGGAGATATGGTGGAGATGTATACAATAAAAATAACTTCCCAGGATTTAATGTTACCAACTTCGCCAATAAATATGGTGTGGCGAGAGATCGTTGGTCACCAAACAATCAAGATACCCGTGTTCATAGTCTTTATGGACGTGTTTTAGAAACTGGTTTTGCCAACGTTTCTGATTTTATTGAAGATGGTTCATTTCTACGATTACAAAACATAAGTGTTGGTTATAATTTTCCATCAGATGTAACCAAAAGATTAGGTTTGGCTCAATTACGTATGTATGGGGCTGCAGACAATGTTTATGTTTGGACAAACTATTCAGGGTATGATCCAGAAGTTAGTGTGGCTGGAGGGGCGAATTCAGCATTGACTCCCGCAGTCGATTTTGATGCCTACCCAAAGGCAATCACAGTTAGATTTGGAGTAAAAGCAACTTTTTAAAAAAAAAATTATGAAAATATTAAATAGACCTTTATTATTTTTGATGCTACTTGGTTTAAGTTTTATCATTACGAATTGTGAAAGGGAAACTACTGAAAATAATACGACCACAGCTTCTTTTAATAGTTTTGAAGAGCTGGTTCAAGGCCGTTTGTCAAGTATTTATGCGACATTACGTTCCAATGCGGTTTACAGACAAGGAGGTATTTTAGGAACTTGGAGTGATGTTGGGATAGATACACATAGTGGAACGCTTTTCCCAGTTGAATATAACCCTTTATATGCTTACACATATAGCTCAGGCTCCTTGCTTATAGGCCAGACTTGGACAGAATATTACATTGCAATAAAGCAGATCAATACTTTTTTAGGGCAGATAAGAACTTTTGAAGGCTCTTCAACTGAAGCAGAAAGAAACCCAGTAATAGCAGAAGCTAGATTTTTAAGAGCGCTCTTTTATTTCGATTTAGTTAAAATATGGGGAAATGTACCATTGGCTGTTGATGAAGGTATTACGTTAGATGTTGTTAGGCAAGATGCGAGTTTACCAAATTCGCCTGCTGATGAAGTTTATTTACAAATTATTGAAGACCTTGAATTTGCCAAAGCGAATGGGCCATCAAGAGTGGGCTCAAATCCAGATGTCGCATCAAGAGAAGCGGCTCAGGCACTTTTAGGTAAAGTATACTTACAAATGACAACCACAAAGGAATTTGGTGGTGTAGAAGGAGGTGTTGATGCCAGTGGAAACCCTGTAAGTGTTACTGAACGTTTTACCCAGGCTGAAAGAGAGTTGCGTGAAGTTATTACATCTGGTGCTTTTACTTTAGAACCAAATTATTCAGATATCTTTTCAAACGAAGGAAATAATGAAGTTATATTCTCTGTTGGCTACGATGGTCCTAATAACCAGGTTGGTGGTGATTTTGGAGATTTCTTAGGCGAAGGAAACATTAGAGATGGAGGTTCTTTTGCAGCTTATAGAGCAAATATAGATTTTGTATTGGAATTTTTGCGACCAGACGGTATCGTAGATCCAGACGGAGACGGGTCGACCATATCGCCTACGAATCTTTTGCCTGCTGGAAACCCAGATTTTATTAATGTTGGTAACCAAAATTTTAGAAATGAGGTGTTATTATTAGGTGCTGATCATTTTGTTGGTGACGAACGTTGGTCTCATAATATCGCACGATTTAATCCTGCAGATTTGGCTTTGATACTTAGAGGTGATAGAGAAGATACAGAATTGAACAGGTTTAACCTAAATCTTAATTGGACAAGATGGAGTCCATACAAATATATTAAGCCTATACCAAATCCGAACAGCCCAGGTGATGGCACGATAGATTTTCCATATTTGCGTTATGCAGATGTATTGCTTATGGAAGCAGAAGCACTAAATGCTTTAGGAAGAACGGATGATGCAAAGGATTATGTAAATATGGTTATAGCAAGATCTATTAAACCGCAAATTCTTACTAGTATCCCAGAATTCGTTGATCCAAATGCCAGTCCTCAGGTTCCAGTAAATTACGTTATACCAACGCAAACAGCGCCTGGTACACCAGCAAGCATTCTTAATGCGGCTATAAATAACAACTTGGAGAGTACCGACCCAGATAACTATTTATTGCCAGATGGTTTATCTCAAGATGAAATGTTGGATGCCATAGTATTAGAGCGAAATAAAGAATTATGTTTTGAAGGCAAACGTAAGGATGATTTAATTAGAACAGGGAGGTTGGATGATATGATCGATGCCTTACATGTAAATTCTATGAATGCAGGTACAGGAAATCAAATTCCGATAAAACAGGCATTTGATTTGGCAAAGCATACGCATTGGCCGATACCGCAAGAAGAAATCATATTGAATCCTAATTTACAACAGAATTGCCAATACGGAAGCTCTCCTGCTGGCTGTTTCGAATAAAAACATGTTATTATGAAAAAAAGTTTAATTTATATAAAAAGTTTAGTTGCACTGGCTGTACTTATGCTTGGTTGTGACGAGACATTAGATAGGAGTTTGACACCAGCAGATCAAATTTCAGCAATCGTTGTTGAGCTTCAAGATGAACAAAGTGTCAATCCAAATGATAATTCAGGTTTGGCATCTGCATATTCAACATTTGTAGGGAATACAGTGACATTATCATCAAGTACACCCGATGAGAATGTTGCAGAAAGAATTTGGAGTATTCCTCAGCTTCTTTCGGTATCTTCATTAGATTTTGAAGACATAGTCGATATGGGGCCAGTTACCACAAGTTTTAGCAGAGCTAATAATACAACGAATCTTGGAGAACAAACTGGTATTCCAATTGTATTAACAGAAACGCTTACCAATGGAGATATTAATAGGTACGAAACTCAAATTCAGGTACGGGAGCAAGTCACTGCAGGTATCATAGCGCCAAGTGTAGCGACCATAAATGTACCAACCACTATTCAAGCATTAAGTGCTGCGGAAATGGGATTGGCTTCTACCGATTTAAATGGAGAAGGACAAGTTGTTTTAGAGTGGGATTTTGGAGCTGGTTTTATTGAAACTCCTGCGGGGCCAGTTAGCACAGTCGTTAGTTCTAATGTAAATCAGAGTTTCAATGTAATTTTTGATACTCCAACAGATATTAATGGAGAGCAGATTACGCTAACCCTTACAAGAAATTACCCTTTACAATCTACCAGCGTCGCACAAAGATCGGTTATAGTTGTATCAGGTCTAACACCTAATAGAGGACCAGGTAAAGACGCTATTAAGTTATCTGCAGATGGCAATAGGATTGTTGTAGGCTATGAGGAGCCTATAGGAGACATTTCTGTAATTAGTGCAGCCGATTTTGAGATTTCGATAGAAACTGATGAAATTACAGATGCTCCTTCAAGAAATATTTTTGATAATATTAGTGTGTCTAGTATTGCAATTGATGCTGGCAACCCTAATAATTTGGTATTGACATTATCTTCAGCGGTACCATCAATATTAATGGATAATGTTAGTTTGTCTTTTATTTCAACATTGTTAACGAGTCAATCGGGAGAAGAAATTTCACTCTTCTTAAATTCAACGGTTTTCCAAACAGGAGAAAACTTACTAGGAACTGCAGCCTATTTCGAAGACCAAAGTACTTGGTCAAGTGGAGGCTTCTTTTTTCCAAATCCAGTAGATACTCCAGAGTTGGAATTTAGTACCGAAGTGAGCTTTGATGGTACAACAAGTATGTTATTTAATTCTATGGGAGCGCTTCTTAGTGGCTTCCCAAATAATTTTGGTATTGGAGCAAATGTTGTTCATAATGGTTTTGGCACACTTCCAACCACTTCTATACCAGGGGAGTATGTGCAGTCTTTTTGGGTATATGTAGAGAGTGCTGCACCTAATACTTTTGTGACGTTTTTCCTGTTGGATTTTGCAGAGTTTAATACAGGGGCACAAGCAGATGTCCTTCCTACGGGAGAATGGGTGAAAATAAGCGGTACAAGAAACATAGCTGCTGGGGGCGATTTACGAGCCCTTGTTAGAGTTGTAAATGGAGCTATTACAGGTAACGGTAAAATCTTCATAGATCAGGTAGAGCTTAGAGCTGTAGATGACGGAAGATGATTATAATTGAGGGGATGATTAAAAAGAGGAGCTGTCAATAGACAGCTCTTTTTTTTGAAATATAGGCGTTTGTTTGTAATGCCATGTAAACCATTTTAAAAAATCTGTTAAGTTCTATAATAGGTTTATATAAAAGAGCTACTATGATACTAATAGAAGCTATAAATACTTAATGTTTTCTTTTGTAAGTAATTTGATGGGTAAATAACTGTTTTTTTCAGGAACAACATCATTTAAAATAAAATTAAATAATGCTTTTGTACCTTCATAACCTTGTATAAAGGGATGCTGATCAATTAGAAAATCAATAGTTTCATTTTCAATAAAAGTAGCATTTTCTTCACTTAAATCGTAGCCAATCAATTTTAGGTGCTTTAATTTGTGCTTTTCGATGTAATTGGCAATAATGGTCACTTTACTCGAGGGAACAAATAAACCTTTGATTTTGTGATTGGTTAGTTGCTTGGAAATAAAACGATCAACAGAAGCTGGGTCTTTAAAGTTTGGTAGTATGATTTCATCCATTTTTATGGATGCATTTTGAGCCTTGAAATAAGATTTAAAGCCAGAAACCCGGTTTTCAATAGAAGAATGGTGATTACTATCCTTTCTAACCTTTACTATAAGAATATCACCTTCATCATTTAAAAGTAAAGACATAAGTTTCGCAGCGAGTGTTCCGCTATCAAAAGAGTGTTCGCCTATATAAGAAATGTTGTTTGCATTTTGCACTTCAACATTTATAAAGATATAAGGAATCTGTCTTTGATCCAGTTGTATAAGCCTTTCTTGGGTTTCATTTAGAAACATAGGGACTATTAATGCGGCGTCAAAAGAATTTTCCAATAACCTATCAAATGCTTTCTTAAAAGAATTAGAATCTAATGGATCATAGTAAAAATAGTTTACCGAGGTTCGATGAATTTCAATTTCTTCAGAAGCCTTTTCAATACCTTTTTTGGGGAGAAACCAAAAATCGGACGAAGATTCAATTCTAGGAAATAAAACTGCAATATCGTATTTCTTGTTTAAAGCAAGTGCTCTGGCTGTTTTATTAATTTGAAAGTTATGTTCTTTTATAATTTTTTCAATACGCTCTTTTGTCTTTTTAGAAACACCAGGCCTATTATGAATCACTCGATCTACAGTTCCAATAGAAACTTTTGCTAAAGCAGCAATGTCTTTAATTGTTTTCAATTCGTGGTTTTAGATAAACGCCCCTTTTTAGTACAGTAATTTGCTTCTTACCCTAAGTTAGTACAAGCAACAATAAACGAAAATATAAAATACTAAGCTATTTTACTTTAATATTTTCTTTGTTTTTTTTAATGAAATCAAATAAAACATTTAAATTTGCGTGTACGCACACGTAATATAAAAATATAATTGTACTTAAAAAAAAGAGGCTAATTATATAGGGAGAATCTAACTAACAATATGAATTTATTTAACATAAAAGACAGAGTAGTACTCGTAACTGGAGGTTGCGGAGTATTGGGTGGAGGTATTGCCGAGTATTTATTAAAGGAAGGTGCCACTGTAATTTTATTGCATTACAAGGAAGCGCCTTTGGCAGAAGCAGTAGCTAAATTTAAAAATATTAGCGAGCAGGTGGATGGCTTTTTCTGTAATGTAACAGAAGAAGAAAGTTTGAAAAAGGTTTCTGATGATATTGTTGAAAAATATGGACGGATAGATATTTTAATAAATGCAGCAGGAGGGAATATGCCAGGGGCTACAATTGGACCAACACAAACTGTTTTTGATGTGAACATGGAACATTTTAAAAAAGTTGTGGACCTGAATCTATTTGGAAGTATTTTACCATCTATTGTATTTGGAAAAGAAATGGCAAAAAATAAGAAAGGCGTTATTTTAAATGTTTCCTCTATGGCTGCCGAAAGAGCTATTACAAGAGTTGTGGGGTATTCTGCTTCAAAAGCGGCTATTGATAATTTTACAAAATGGTTATCTGTTGAATTAGCGCTAAAATATGGTGATGGTCTCAGAGTAAATGCTATAGCACCGGGTTTCTTTATAGGAAATCAAAATCGAGACTTGTTAATTGATAAGGAAACAGGAAATTATACAGATAGGGGAAATACTATTATACAAAATACACCAATGAAAAGATTTGGTAATGCGGACGAATTAAATGGTGCTGTACATTATTTATGTTCAGACGCTTCAAAATTTGTAACAGGCATAGTCGTCCCGATTGATGGTGGATTTAGTGCTTTTAGCGGTGTTTAATAATTAAGAAGGAAGAATATGAAACAAACATGGCGTTGGTATGGACCTGATGATCCCGTAAAATTATCAGATATTAAGCAAGCAGGAGCAACAGGGATTGTTTCGGCGTTGCACCAAATACCAAATGGAAGCGTTTGGACGGTTGAAGCCATTAAAGAAAGAAAACAAATTATTGAAGCTGCTGGTTTAGAATGGACAGTTGTAGAAAGTATTCCAGTACATGAGCATATTAAAACCCGATCAGGAGATTTTAATAAATATATAGCCAACTATAAAAAAAGCATAGAAAACTTAGCTGTTTGTGGTATCAACATCGTTTGTTATAACTTCATGCCAGTTTTAGACTGGACGAGAACGTCTCTGGATTATGAAGTAGCAGATGGTTCTAGAGCTTTGCGTTTTGATGTCATTGCCTTTGCGGCTTTTGAATTGTACTTGTTAAAAAGACCAGGAGCCGAAACCGTGTATTCTAATGAAGAAAAAGCCGAAGCAAAAGCCTATGCAGAAGCTTTGTCTGAAGAAGAAAAGAAAGCATTGGTAAATAATATTATCGCAGGTTTACCTGGAGCAGAAGAGGGATATACTTTAGAACAATTTCAAACGATTTTAGATACTTATACCAATATTGATGCTCAGAAATTAAAAGAAAATCTGGTAGCATTTTTAAAGGAGATCATACCTGTAGCAGCTCAAAACAATGTGCTGATGTGTATTCATCCAGATGATCCGCCTTATGCCATTTTAGGATTGCCAAGAGTAGTAAGTACGGAAGCGGATTATGCATATTTATTTGAGCAAGTTCCCCATATTTCTAACGGTATTACTTTTTGTACGGGATCGTTAGGCGTAAGAGCAGATAACAATTTGGTACAAATATTTAAACGTTTTTCAAATCGCGTACACTTTTTACATTTAAGAAGTACAAAAAGAGACGAAAAAGGAAACTTTTATGAAGCCAATCATTTAGAAGGGGATGTCGATATGTTTCCTATTGTAAAAGAAGTTGTGGCAGAAGAAGCTAAAAGAAAAATAGCAGGGCAGAGAGACGCACAGATTCCTATGCGCCCAGATCATGGACACCAGATGTTGGACGATTTACATAAAAAAACCAATCCAGGGTACTCAGGAATTGGACGGTTACGTGGGCTGGCAGAATTGAGAGGTCTGGAATTAGGAATTTCTAAAAGTTTAAAATTATGAATCTAATAAATTCAAAAATATTTATAACAGACAATTTTTTATTGCAATCGAAAGAAGCTGAAATTTTGTTTCATGAGTATGCAAAGAATATGCCTATCATTGATTATCATAATCATTTATCTGCTAAGCAAATAGCTAAAAATAAACCAGTCGAAAATATAACTAAAGCTTGGTTAAGTGAAGATCATTATAAATGGCGGGGCATGCGGGCTCATGGAATTGACGAAATGTATATTACAGGAGATGCTTCCCTTAAGGATAAGTTTACTAAATGGGCAGCAACAGTGCCTTATACGTTAAGAAATCCATTATTCCATTGGACACAATTAGAATTAAAACGGTATTTCGATATCGATACAATTTTACAGCCTCATACAGCTGACGATATTTATAATCAGGCAAATACTGTTTTAGCTCAAAAGACCCCAGCTGATTTATTGAAACAAATGAAAGTAGAAATCGTTTGTACCACAGATGATCCAACTGATTCTTTGGAATATCATAGACAAATAAAAGAACAAAATTTTTATACCAAAGTATTGCCTACATTCAGATCTGATGCTTTATTTTTTATTGAAAACACATCCGAATTTACCAGTTATATAAACAAATTGGGGGCGTGTGTTAATTTTTCTATTGATAGCATTGAAAACTTATATAAAGCAATTGATGTAAGAATTGATTTTTTCCACGAACATGGATGTAGATTGTCTGATTTTGGAATTACGGGGCCTTTAAATGTGGTAGATTATGCTGAGGATGAGGTTGCAGATATTTTTAAGAAATTTTTAAATAAAGTAACCTTAACAGAAGGTGAAGTAGCAAAATACAGAACGTCCATTTTGTTTTATTTATCCCGTAAATATCATGAAAAAGGTTGGGCGCAACAATTTCATTTGGGGCCTATTAGAAATAATAATAAAAGACTGGTTGAGTTGTGCGGAGCAGATGCAGGGTGTGACTCTATAGGAGATTTTTCTTTTGCAGAATCGATGTCAAAATTATTTGGTCAGCTAGATTATGAAAATAAATTGGCAAAAACCATTTGTTATAACCTAAACCCATCCCATAATGAGGTGTTTGCAAGTATGATGGGTAATTTTAATACAGGAGAATTACCAGGCAAGATGCAATGGGGGTCGGGTTGGTGGTATTTAGACCAGAAAGACGGTATAGAAAAGCAATTGAATGCTTTATCAAATATAAGTTTGTTAAGTCATTTTGTTGGTATGTTAACAGATAGTCGCAGCTTTTTATCGTTCCCAAGACATGAGTATTTTAGACGAATTTTGTGTGATTTAATTGCAGAAGACGTTCGAAAAGGGTTGGTTCCCGATGATTTGGAATTTTTAGGAGGTATGGTACAAGATATATGTTACAATAATGCTTTGAATTATTTTAAATTTAATAATAACTAAAGACGCTTTATGAAGAATCCATATTTAAATTTTTTGTTCGCAAAACCACAGTTTGTCTTAATAGTATTATTTCTTTTCAGTTCGTGTAATACGCTACAGGATAAAAAAGTTATAAAGCTGGCGCATGGGCTAGATATGAGTCATCCAGTGCACAAAGCCATGGTATTTATGGCGCAAGATCTGGAGAAACGCTCAAACGGTACAATGGCTGTTGAAATTTATCCAAACCAACAACTGGGAACCGAACGTCAGGCATTAGAGCTGTTACAGATAGGAAGTTTAGATATGACTAAAGTCTCGGCAGCCGTTATGGAAAATTTCTCTCCAAATATGAAGGTATTTGGGTTGCCATTTTTGTTTAGAGACAGAGCGCATATATTCAATGTTTTAGATGGCGATATCGGGAAGGAGCTTTTGGATGGTGGACAAAAATACTGGCTTAAAGGTTTAGGATATTATGACTCTGGAAGCAGAAGTTTTTATACAAAAGAAAAACCTGTAGAATCGCCAGAAGACTTAAAAGGATTAAAAATTCGTGTGATGGAAAGTATCACGGCCATGAATATGGTGAACAGCTTAGGTGGTTCTCCAACGCCAATTTCTTGGGGAGAACTGTACACATCTTTACAGCAAGGTGTTGTTGATGGTGCCGAGAATAATCCACCTAGCTTTTATTTATCGCGTCATTATGAAGTTTGTAAGTTTTATTCTTTAGACGAACATACATCGGTACCAGATGTGCTTATCATGGGAACACATTTATGGAACGATTTAAACGAACAACAGCAAAAATGGGTTCAAACGTCGGTCGATTTATCTGTAGCGCACCAAAGAGAACTGTGGGCAAAAGCAGAGCAGGAGGCATTAGATGCTGTTAAAAAAGCAGGTGTTCAGGTTATTAATCCCGATAAATCTAAATTTCAGAAAAAAGTAGCAAATATGTACGAAGGCTATAAAGATGAAAATGAGATTTATAATTTAATTAATAGAATTCAAAAAGTAGAATAATATAATCGTTTACAAAATGGAAATAAGAAAGAAAATAGATAAAATTCTAGGTAGTACATTGGCTTTCATTATGGCTGTTATGGTTATAAATGTACTTTGGCAAGTGTTTACCAGATTTATAGTAGGAACACCAAGTTCGTTTACCGATGAGTTGGCCAGGTATTTAATGATCTGGGTTGGTGTCTTGGGAGCAGCTTATATTTCAGGAAAAAGGATGCATGTCGCTATAGATTTAATTCCCAGAAAACTCAGTGAGGCTAAGCAGGCCAAATTAAAAATCTTTGTAAATATTCTTATCATCATTTTTTGTTTAGCAGCATTGGTTATAGGAGGCTTTAGATTAGTCTATATAACTTATGTGTTGGAGCAATATTCTCCCGCACTTCAAATTCCACTAGCATTGGTGTATTTAGTGATTCCAATTAGTGGCCTATTAATTATCTTTTATAAAATTTCAGACATCCTTAATAAACAATTGTTCTAATGGAATATATACCAGTAATTATTTTAGTTTTAAGTTTTGTTAGTTTATTGTTAATAGGGGTTCCCGTAGCCTGGAGTATAGCTATCTCGTCTTTGTTGACTATGATGGTAAGTATCCCAACATTACCAGCATTAACGACCGTTTCTCAAAGAATTGGTACAGGCCTCGACAGTTTTGCGCTCCTGGCCATTCCGTTTTTTGTACTCTCGGGACAGCTCATGAATAAAGGTGGCATTGCCCACCGTTTAATAGCCTTTGCTAAAACTTTAGTAGGGGCGCTTCCTGGAGGATTGGCTTTAATAAATGTTATATCGGCTATGCTTATGGGAGCTATAGCAGGTTCTGCTATGGCATCGGCCTCAGCTATGGGAAGTATTTTAGGTCCCGAAATGGAAAAAGAAGGCTATTCTAAAGAATTTGGAGCTGCAGTAAATATTACGTCCTCTACCATAGGACTTGTAATTCCACCTAGTAACGTATTGATTGTGTATTCTTTAGCTAGTGGCGGGGTGTCTATTGCAGCATTATTTCTTGCAGGGTATATACCTGGAATCTTAACAGGTTTATTTTTAATGATAGTCGCTTCTTTTTGGGCCAAAAAGAAAAAATATAAAGTAGGAAAGCGTAGTTCTATAAAAGACGTTGTTAAAACATTTATAGCAGCTTTTCCCAGTTTAATGCTTTTAGTTGTTGTTATTGGGGGCATAGTCACTGGAATTTTTACTGCTACAGAAGCTTCTGCGATAGCCGTACTTTATACATTGGTGCTGGCATTTTGGTATAAAGAAATTACAGTAAAAAGCCTGCCTCAAATATTTTTAGATTCTTGTGGTACTACAGCGATCGTTATGTTGTTAATAGGAGCGTCTATGAGTATGTCCTGGATTATGAGTTATGAGAATATCCCTCAAGATATTTCTACGTTACTTTTGGGAATTAGTGATAACCCTATTGTCGTTTTATTAATCATCAACCTATTGCTGTTGTTTGTAGGTATATTTATGGATATGACGCCAGCTGTTTTAATTTTTACACCTATATTTTTACCAATCATTACCAAACTGGGTATGGATCCTGTACAGTTTGGAATTGTTATGGTTCTTAATTTGTGCATCGGACTCTGTACGCCGCCTGTAGGCTCCGTCCTGTTTGTTGGTGTAGGTATTGCCAATACAACTATAGAAAAAGTAGTGAAACCTTTATTGCCGCTTTTTGTGTCCATGATTATAGCCTTATTTCTGGTCACTTATTTTCCAGAATTAAGTTTGTGGTTACCACGATTGTTTGATTTGTAATGAGATTTAAAATCCAGGATTAAATAGTCGTGGTATAAGATTTCGACCAGTCTTTCCATACCACCTCATACCCTTGAGATTGAATCATCTGTTTGATTTGCTCGGTAGTACGCTCATCTGAAATCTCAAATTGCTCGAGCGATTCAGGTTCCACACTATAACCACCTGGGTTTGTCTTGGATTCTGCACTAATAGACGTAATGCCTAAGTGAATACAGTGATTTCTAAAGATTTCACTTTCACGAGTGGATAATGACAGTTCTACGTCTTCATCTAATAATCGATATGCACATATTAATTGAACCAAATCGGTGTCGGTCATCTCTACTTTGGGATCTAATTCACCTTGATGTGGTCTAAGCCTGGGAAAAGAGATGGAGTATTTTGTTTTCCAATAGGTTTTTTGCAAATATTTTAAGTGCAATGCGGTATAAAAACTATCCACGCGCCAATCTTCAAGACCGAAAAGGGCACCCAGCCCAATTTTATGAATACCAGCTTTTCCTAATCGATCGGGAGTATCTAGTCGATAGTCAAAATTCGATTTTCTACCTTTAGGGTGATGCATCTTATAGGTGGCTTTATGATAGGTTTCTTGGTATACCAACACAGCATATAATCCAGATTGAATCAAAGTTTCGTAATCCTCTTGACCTAAAGGCTGTACTTCTATACTTATATTTGAAAACCGAGATCGAATGAGGTCTATAGCATGTTTTATGTAGGGAACACCAACTGTTCTATTGGCTTCACCAGTCACCAAAAGTATATGATCGTATCCTAATTTCTTAATATGCTCAACTTCCTTTAAGATTTCCGCATCACTTAATGTTTTTCTTCTAATACCATTATCCATACTAAATCCGCAATAAGTACATATATTTTGGCATTCGTTGGATAGATACATAGGGATATACATTTGGATGATGTTCCCAAAACGCTTTTTGGTAATAACATTGCTTCGTTGTGCCATCTCCTCTATAAAGGGTTTAGCAGCTGGTGAAATTAATTTTTTAAAGTCTTCCAACTCAATTTTGTCCTTATGGAGTACCTTTTCAACCTCTTGGCTAGTTACTTTATAAATCTCTTTTTCTAAAGTGTCCCAATCGTATTTTTCAAATGTGTTTTTAAAAGACATGGTATTAATTTAGATCATTTAAAAAAGAAGTGAGAGGGCTACTAGCTTCTGCTTGATTTTTAATGGGAGCTAGTTTGGCGTTATAAGCCATTCTGCCTGCTTCAACAGCTATTTTAAAAGCCATTCCCATGTCTACTGGATTTTTGGATACCGCAATGGCAGTATTTACGAGAACAGCATCTGCTCCCAATTCCATAGCTAATGCGGCATGAGACGGTGCGCCAATACCAGCGTCAACAATTACGGGAACGTTGCTTTGTTCAATGATGATTTCTAAAAATTCAAGGGTTTTGATGCCTTTGTTACTTCCAATAGGAGCGCCTAATGGCATGACACACTGCGTGCCTACATCTTCTAAACGCTTACATAAAACGGGATCGGCATGAACATAGGGCATCACAACAAATCCAAGTTTTACCAGTACTTCGGCAGCTTTTAAGGTCTCAATAGGATCGGGGAGTAGGTATTTGGGATCAGGGTGGATTTCTAGTTTTACCCAATTGGTTTGAAGTGCTTCTCTTGCTAATTCGGCAGCAAATATAGCTTCTTTTGCAGTTCTGACACCAGAGGTATTTGGAAGTAAATTAATTTGATTGCCTCTTAAATGAAAGAGCATGTCGTCGGATTCGTTCTCTAAATCTACACGTTTTAACGCTACTGTAACCAATTCGCTTTCTGAAGCTATGATAGCCTCACGCATTTTATTGGCACTACTAAATTTACCAGTTCCTGTGAATAATCTCGACTTAAAAGTCTTATCAGCTATTTTAAGTGTATCTGTTCTCATTTTATAATTTTTGATTGGGGTGCCAAACCTGTTCTCGTTCAGAAGGGGTGTTTAAAAGTTTGTTGAATTGACTAATTTTATTAAAATCTTTAGTAATGTCTCCAGAAACCGCAATACCATGAACTCCAGTCTCTAAAATTTCAGGAACATCTTTTATAATGATACCTCCAATGGCAATAATAGGCGTATTGGTTTGTAACGTTTCAAGTATAGTTAGGTATGCGTTTGTACCTAAAATAGGACTTAATTTATCCTTGGTTGTGGTAAAACGAAAAGGTCCCAAACCTATATAATCCACTTTTTTTTCGATTAGTATCTCGCAATCTTCAAGTGTATTGGCAGTACCTCCAATAACTTGCCAAGTTTCTAAATATTTTCTTACTATGATTGGGCAAGCATCATTTTTTCCTAAATGCACGCCATCCGCTTTTATTTTCTTTGCAACTTTATAATAATCATTAATGATTAAACGTGTTTGAAAATGCCCAGTAATTTCTCTGGCTTCTTCAGCGGCTTTTAAAATCTTTTTTTCAGATATATGTTTTAAACGCAGTTGTACCAATTCTGCCCCAGAAGTACATGCTTTTTTAATGTTTTCCAGATGTTCTTTTGTGGTATTACCTTGAGATATATAATGGAGTTTAGGGATCATAATATTTGTTATTGGTTATTTGAGTTTATATCACAAGGGTGTTGAAAGGTGTTGTTGTTATGTGTTCCTAATAAACTATGATTTGAATTCAAAAACAGATCTATATACTGTTTTGCATTTTTAGCAGCGTCTTCTAATTCGATTTTCAAAGCGAGATTACTTGCAAGCGTGGCAGATAACACACAACCACTTCCATGTTTTTCAGAAACCTTATTGGTATTTGGAGGTATGTTTACTTTAACAATTTCACTGTGGTATAAGATATCCCAACCTTTTTTATCGGTTCTGTGCCCGCCTTTTAAATAAATATTGGTGAGCTTAGAAATATGTTCAATCGTATTTTCAATAGTTAAATTTGGATATAAGCTTTTAATTTCGTCATAATTAGGGGTGATGATAAAACACTGTTTCCATATGTTGTCTAATAAACCTTGGTTTTCGGTTTCATGAAAATCAAAACCAGCACTGGCTTTAATAATGGGATCCAAAACAATTTTAATATCAGGATTTAACAAGTGTAATTTGTTTAATATACGTTTTAATATTTTCCAAGATTTTACAATACCAATTTTTACAATATCAATATCAAAACGTTCAAAAAGGACTTCAATTTGAGCAATAATAACATCGGCGTCTGTCCATAAACATTGTTTAAAATCAATATCATTTTGTATAGTAACTGCTGTACAAACAGATAAGCCATAAAGACTATGTGCTTCAAAGGTTTTAATGTCTGATGTTAGGCCAGCACCACCTGAAGGGTCATGACCAGCTATGGTCAATATGTATTTGGTCTCATTCATTTATTGTTCAAAATGACTTTTCATTTTTTTGAAAGCTTTCACAGGTTTGTTATGGTTCCATATACCTCCTAAAACGCCAACACCTTTAAAACCTAGTTTGTCAAATTCAGGGAGATTATCGGTCGTAACACCACCCATTCCAATAATGCGTTTATCAATATAATTGATATCAAAGCCTTTACCTTTATAGCCTTCTTTTGAGATTGAAGAAAAGACAGGACTTAACAAGTGATAATCAAATTCAAATTCGCAATGATCTAAATCATCAGGATCATGGAATGAACTGCTAATAGTTTTACCATACATATTTAATCCTTTAAAATATTGTCCTGGGTTATCTATGTGGTCTCTTCGTTTTTGTTCCTGAAAGTGAATGCCTTTTAAATTGTATTCATTGATTAGTTCATGAAAAAAATGAACCACAATTCGACTATGATATTTAGTGTTGACTTGATCTAAATAATCGCAATGTTCCTGATAGTTTTTTTTAGGTTTTCTTAAGTGGTAGTATTCTAAACCAGCTTCGAAAAGCTGATTTAGAATTACAAGTTCATTGCGAATATCCTCTTCAGGAGCAATTAATACAATCATGGTCTATAAATATACTTCGCTTCCTTTTTCTTTAAATTCTTTCGATTTTTCTTCCATGCCTTTTTGCACGACTTCATCATCAACAACATCATTTTCGGCCGCGAAGTTGCGTACCTCCTGGGAAATTTTCATTGAACAGAACTTTGGACCGCACATAGAACAGAAATGAGCAATTTTAGCACCATCTGCTGGTAAGGTCTCATCATGGTATGCCCTTGCCAGTTCAGGATCGAGTCCGAGGTTAAATTGATCTTCCCAACGAAATTCAAATCGGGCCTTACTTAAAGCATTGTCCCTGTGTTGTGCGCCTGGGTGCCCTTTTGCTAAGTCGGCAGCATGTGCTGCTAATTTATAAGTGACAACACCTGTTCTAACATCCTCTTTGTTTGGTAATCCCAGATGTTCTTTTGGAGTAACATAACAGAGCATGGCACATCCATACCACCCGATCATGGCAGCGCCAATTCCAGAGGTAATATGGTCGTAACCTGGCGCAATATCTGTGGTTAATGGTCCCAGTGTATAAAAAGGTGCTTCATCACAAACTTCTATTTGTTTTTCCATGTTTTCTTTAATCATGTGCATAGGCACATGTCCAGGGCCTTCTATAAAACATTGTACGTCTTGTTCACGTGCAATCTTGGTAAGCTCGCCCAATGTTTCCAATTCGGCAAACTGTGCTTCATCATTGGCATCTGCTATAGAACCAGGGCGTAATCCATCTCCTAAAGAAAAAGCAACGTCATATTGTTTTAAAATAGCACAAATATCCTCAAAATGGGTATAAAGGAAATTCTCTTTATGATGAGCCAGACACCATTTAGCCATAATGGAACCTCCACGAGAAACAATTCCTGTAACACGGTTAGCGGTCATGGGAACATATCTCAATAATACTCCGGCATGGATGGTAAAGTAATCAACCCCCTGTTCTGCTTGTTCAATTATGGTATCTCTAAAAATTTCCCAAGTTAAATCTTCTGCGACTCCATTTACTTTTTCCAAGGCCTGATAAATTGGTACGGTTCCCACAGGGACAGGTGAGTTTCTAATAATCCATTCTCTGGTTTCATGAATGTTTTCTCCAGTTGATAAATCCATGATGTTATCAGCTCCCCATCTACAAGCCCAAACGGCTTTTTCAACCTCTTCTTCAATGGAAGATGTTACAGCAGAATTGCCAATATTGGCATTGATTTTTACCAAAAAATTTCTTCCCAAAATCATGGGTTCCGCTTCGGGATGATTAATATTTGAAGGAATGACCGCACGTCCTCTTGCAACTTCAGAGCGTACAAATTCAGCAGTGATTTTAGAAGGAATGGAAGCTCCAAAGTGCTCACCTTTGTGCTGCTTTCTAATTTCGGTCATTTCGTCAATTCGCTGATTTTCACGAATGGCTATATATTCCATTTCTGGTGTTATAATGCCTTGTTTTGCGTAATGCAATTGGGTGACATTTTTTCCTTCTTTGGCTCGTAATGGTTTTTTGAGTAACGAAAATCGCATATGATCCAATGAAGCATCATTCAAGCGTTCGTTGCTATATTTAGAAGTAAATTGGTCTAATGTTTCAACATCATTACGATCTAAAATCCATGGCTTACGAATGGGATCAATGCCCTTATGAACATCAATATCTTTATTGGGGTCTGTATAAGGTCCCGAAGTATCGTATACGGTTACTGGTTCGTTAGGAGTTAATCTCCCTGTCATGGCATTTTTAGTATCACTAAGAGAAATTTCTCTCATGGCCACTTGTATGCTTGGGTGTATTGTGCCTTGTACATAGATTTTTTTGGAATTAGGAAACGGATTTCTCGAAATTTTCCCTTCTTTTGGAGCTGTGTCTTTTGTTTTCATTTCATAAATACTTTTAGTACTGGCATAGTATTAACCACCTTGTGTTGCTTGAATAATTAAAATTTGATCATTGGAGTTGATGTTATGGGAATCCCATAATTCCTTTGCTATGATTTGATTGTTAATAGCAAAAGCAATGCCTTTAGTCGGTGACTTGATTTTAACAAGTAATTTAGGAATAGTGATCGTTTCTTCAACCTCTAATACTGTCTCGTTTACCGATATTTTAATCATAAATAATACGTTTTTAATGATTTATTTATAACTAAAGGTTGAGACAAAATACTTTGAAATGAAAGCAGATCTATTGAAAATAGAAGATACTTTAATAAGAAGTATGTGATGCAATAAGTTGCATTTTAACTTTTTCCTTCGCTGGTACTAACCATAATCAGGTTCAAAGGGTATGTCTCAGTCCCTGAAAAGGAACACCCCTAAAGTTTTATAATGCAAACTTATTTAAAAATTTGGATTCTGACCACATTTTTAACAAACAATATGGGGTTTCTAGTAACGAGTATTTTACTTAGTAAAATGTTATTTATGAATTGTCTAAGTCTAAAAAACACTATCAAAATCAACTTTTTTTATATAATAAATGGTTAAGTTGTTGATTTATAGTTGTTTATTTTTTAGGTGTTTTGGAAGAAAAGCCTACAGTGTTTAGTTTTAGTCAAGTTGGTTTATTTAGTTCTTTTGTAAATACTGCGATATTTGTTTATAAATATCTAAATATGAGAAATTTATATCTACTCTTTTTTGTATCCCTTTTTATTCTTAATAGTGCATCTTTTGCTCAGGTAAATATAAATGTGAATCTCAATGTTAAACATTCTGTAGAAAACTTTTCTGAATTTGATAGGTCAAAATTTATAACGATCCATTCCAATCAAGGAGAAAATGAATGGAATGGTAATAATTTTACATCAGATTTGAGAGATCATTTTTTGAATGGTTATAATGTATATTTAGGTAGAGAGACTGGACGTATTACTTGGCAGTTAAATCAGATGCAACAAGATCCAGCTAGGCCAGGTTATGTAGATCCTGTGGAAATAGCCTCTAGGGGGCTGTCTTATTCCAATTTATTTGCAGCAAATACAGCTTGGCACCCATATGAAGATAGGAAAAATTTAGTTATTGCAGGGCAGTTACATCCTTTTTGGACTGGAGAGAGTCAACGTGCAACAAGTCAAGGATGGAAACTGGCAAATGCTACTGCTGTAGGGGAGTACATGGGGCGTTATGTAAACGAATTTCATGGAGGAAATAGCGAAGAGACACCTACCTATGTTGAAATAATTAACGAACCTGCTTATGAAGCCTTAGGTGGAAAACTGGATTACACAAATTCGATTCAGGAGATAGCTGACTTTCATGTGGAAGTGGCCGATGCCATTAAAGTACAGGCCCCAAACTTAAAGGTAGGAGGGTATACTACTGCTTTCCCTGATTTTGAAGTTGGCGATTTTCAACGGTGGCATAATCGATGGAAATTGTTTATGGATGTAGCTGGGGATAAAATGGATTTTTGGTCCATACATTTATATGATTTCCCTTCGATACGGAATGGACAGAAAGAATTGCGTTCGGGAAGTAATATAGAAGCTACTTTGGATATGTTGGAACATTACAGTAAACTATCGTTTGATGTGGTAAAACCAATTGTGATTTCAGAATATGGTGCACAAATGCATGATTATTCAAGAGATACATGGAGCCCTTTTAGGGATTGGTTACATATAAAAGCTTCAAGCTCTCAATTGATGTCCTTTTTGGAACGGCCAGAAACTATAGCATCTGCTATAAATTTTATTATAGTAAAAGCAGAGTGGGGGTATGATAATACATTGGATATCCCTTACAACCATCGTTTAATGCGTAAGGAAAATGAACCTTCAAGTTATACGGGGCAATGGGTGTACAGTGATATGGTTAAGTTTTATCAATTATGGCAAAATGTAGAAGGTACTAGGGTTGATACGACTTCAGATGACCTGGATATTCAGGTTGATGCTTATGTGAAAGGCGATAAAGGATATATTATATTGAATAATTTGAATTTTGAACCGACAACTATTAACCTAAATATATTTGATGATGCCAATAGAAATATTAACAGTATTTTTAAAAGGCATTTAACACTATCTGGAAATGTGCCTGTTCTGGATGAAGAGACATTGACGTCTCACATATCGTCGGTGGAATTAGGGGCAGAATCAACTATGATTCTAGAATATACATTTAGTGATGTTATTCAGGTTGATAAAACTTCCGATGAGAAAAAATATTATGCCACATCTTACCTAAAATCCATAAGTGCCAATCAGGATATCATATTCAATATCAATAATATTTCAAAAGAAAAAACTTATGGAGAAGCTGTGTTGCGAATAGGGGTTGGACGCGAGCATGGCAAATCACTGCACCCTACTGTAAAAATTAATAATCAAGATATTACCGTTCCAACAGATTGGCGTGGTTACGACCAAGCTCAAAGGGAACGTTTTTTTGGGGTTTTAGAAATTCCAGTAACTTTCGATTTACTTCAAACAAATAATACCATTGCTATTCAATTTAATGATGATGGAGGTCATATTAGTAGTGTAAGCATGCAGGTATTTAATTTTAGCCATAATATAAGAGACATTGACCCAGCAACATTCCCTTCTGATAATTATAAAATTAAATCGACTAGTACAACCTGCCCAGATAAAAGTAATGGAGAAATAGAAATAGATACACGATTTCGGCATAATTATAAGCTCAATATATCTGGAAACGGGGTTGATGAAAGTTTCGACTTTACAAATAACTTAAAAGTTAGCGATTTAAGTGCTGGAACTTATAAACTTATTATTACAGTAGAAGGGTATCCCGATTATAATATAGAATTTGATATTGAAATAACAGAACCAGATGCCTTAGATGTATTTTCAAAAGTAGATAAGTTTTCTCGTTCTGTAAATTTAAAACTCTCTGGAAGCAAAGTTTACCACATCGATTTAAATGGTAAAATAATAACGACTTCTTTTAATGAAATTGATCTTGAATTAAGAAATGGAAAAAATACCATAAAGATATCAACAGATAAGGAATGTCAAGGTGTTCATAATGAAAGTGTTTTTATTCAAGAAGCTAGCCTTATTTATCCCAACCCAACGAGTAATGAGTTTTTACTTGTTGTACCTGATAAAATGATTAACGGAACGGTTTCAATTTATAGTGATGTAGGAAGTTTAATATTGTCTAAGAAGATTTTGAAAGTTAATAACCTGATTAAAGTTAGAAACTTGCCTAACGGTATTTACTTTATTACTACCCATAAAGAAAACAACGATTATATCTTTTCTAAGTTAATTATTAAAAAATAATTTTAAAGCAGTTTTGTTTCTAAGTAATTAATTAAACGGGAGATATAGCAATTAAAAGGGTTTGGTTATTAATAATCTTATTATAAATGAACTAGCAATTTATAGGCGCCGTTATATTAAGATTTTGTAAAGTTTTTGTCTAGTATGATTTATGTATGAGACATTAAAATTAGCCTATATTACAGGTTAATATTATAAAATCACAAAACATATCTATAGAGGCCATAAGCTAAACGAAAAGCAATCAAAGTTCAGATTGGTTTATATACTGTATATATAAAAACTACAGAGTCTGAGGAGATTCTTTAATAGAAACTTCTAGTGCCTTAAAATATTCAAAATAGAAAACAACAATTAAAAAATAAGTAGATGTCTGGAAAACAATTATACACAATTAGAATTGCAGCTATTGTTGCATTGGGTGGTTTTTTATTAGGATTTGATGCTTCTGTAATTTCTGGAGTGGTAAAATTCATAGAACCTGAATTTAATCTTACAAAAATACAATTGGGTTGGGCAGTAAGTTCTATTACGCTCACAGCAGCCTTAGGGATGATTATTGCTGGCCCTATGAGTGATAAATATGGACGATGCAAGTTATTAAAATATGCAGCGATCTTATTTACAATTTCGGCTATTGGTTCTGCGCTAGCTACCACATTTTATTGGTTAATTATTTTTAGAATGATTGGAGGGTTGGCTGTTGGTGCTGCCTTAATCATTGCGCCCATGTACATAGCAGAGGTTGCACCTCCCGATAAACGTGGTCAACTAGTGTCGTTTAATCAATTAAACATTGTTATAGGTATATCGTTAGCCTTTTTTACCAATTATTTAATACTTCAATGGGGAGACTCTAATGCCTCCTGGACGCAATCGTTAGGTTTTGGAAAGTGGAATTGGAGGTGGATGTTAGGCATTGAGGCTATACCAGCTATTTTATACTATTTAGGCTTGCATATGGTGCCTAGAAGCCCAAGGTGGTTAATGATTAAAAACAGAAAAAATGAGGCTTTAGAGGTCATGAAAAAAGTAGTGCCTGAAGAAGACGCACAAAATCAGATTAAGGAAGTTGAAAAGAGCATTTTTGAAGCTAGAAATAAAGAAAAGTCAAAGCTGGGAGACTTGTTTAAAAAATCAATGAGAAAAGTTATTATTATAGGGTTGGTTGTTGGTGTTTTTCAGCAAATTGTTGGTATAAACTCAGTTTTGTTTTATGCACCAATGATTTTTGAACAAACAGGAATTGGAACTGATGCCTCTTTTGTACAGGCGATATTGGTCGGGCTCACTAATTTGGTTTTTACGGTTATAGCCATATTGACTATAGATAAGCTTGGAAGAAAACCATTGTTGATTATTGGAATGGCTGGTATTGCTTTATGTTTATTCTTGCTGACCTACGGATTTAGTTCTGCTACTTATTCATTAGATGCCGATGCGATTGCAAGCCTTCCAGAAGCTATTAATAAAGAACAAATTGTTGTATTGCAGGATAAGACTTTCGATAATGATTTAGCTTTTAAGTCTGCTTTAGTCGATACTTTAGGGGAAGCTTCTGCTAAGGCCAATGAAGCTGTTATTGTAACTGCTGGAGCAAAAATGAATACCCTTTTAATTTTAATTGGAATATTAGGGTTTGTAGGATCTTTTGCTGCATCTATAGGACCTGTTATGTGGGTGTTGTTTTCAGAATTATTTCCAAACAAGATACGAGGCTTAGCCATATCATTTGTCGGTTTTATAAATTTAGCTGTGGCTTTCTTGGTTCAATTACTTTTCCCATGGGAGCTTTCTAAATTAGGTAATTCAACAACTTTCTTAGTATATGCTGTGTTTGCAGTAATAGGCTTGGCATTTATATGGTTTAAAGTTCCTGAAACTAAAGGGAAATCATTAGAAGAATTAGAAAAATTATTAATTAATAAATAAGAACACATGAAAAGTCTAGGTGATGGAAGTCTATTAATAAAAGTATTGTTTTTTAAACTGTTATTAAGCTTCATAATCCTACCATGTTTTGTAGGATGTAAACAACAAACAAACAATGAAGACATAGTTGTTAAAAAAGATACGCTGGTTTTATTCGATTTTGAAAATGCTGACAAATCTTTGATTAAAGCACAAGATGCCACATTTGAGCTGGTCGAAACAGAAGACAATAATTATATAAAAGTAAATAATGGTTTTACCATAAAAGAACCAGGTATAAAACTATTTAGTTCAAAAGATAAACCCTGGAATTTAAAAGATTATTATCAAGTAAAAGCAGATGTTTCAAATATAGGGGATGAGTTTATTCAAGTAGAATTATTTGTTGGTAACGACCCAGATGGACTTGTACGTTGGTATTGTTCCGATTATGTCGATCTGAACCCAGGCGAAAGCAAAACTATCACTATTGATTTAGCCTGGACACCATATGTTTTTGATCCACAAATAGAAGTTAATGGCCTTCGGGGCGTTCCTGGAAAAATAAAAACAGATATAAGTAAAATTGATGAGCTGACATTTTGTTCTCGTTATGCAACACAAGAAAATCAATTTACGGTTGATAATGTTAGGGCTGTTGGAACTTTAGAAAAAAGAAACCCAGATGATTTTTTCCCTTTTATAGATGAATATGGTCAGTTTATACATGATGATTGGAAAAATAAAATGCACTCTGAGGAAGCGCTTAAAAAGGCAGCAGAAAGTGAATTGGCATATTTAGAAACAAGCAAAGGACCAGAAAACATAGGAAAATACGGAGGTTGGAAAGCTGGTCCCAAATTAAAAGCGACGGGCTTTTTTAGAACAGAAAAGGTGGATGGCAAATGGTGGATAGTCGATCCAGAAGGGTACCTGTTTTGGTCGGCAGGTTTAAATTGTGTGTCTTCAAATTCAGTGCATACAGGTATTACACACCGAGAAAACTATTTTAAAAACCTTCCCCAAAGAGATAGCGAATTTTCATCCTTTTATGGAAAAGGAACATTTGCTACCCATGGATTTTATAAAGACAAACTTCCGTACGATTCGTATAATTTTTATCAAAGTAATTTATATAGAAAATATGGAGATGATTGGCTAAAAACCTTTCAGGATATGACGCATAAGCGAATTAAAGACTGGGGAATGAATACTTTCGGATTTGTATCTGATATTGGAGCGATACGTCAGGAGAAAACACCATTTGTTGGATCTATATGGATTAACGGGACTCCGAAAATCGAAGGTTCTGAAGGGTTTTGGGGGAAATTTCATGATGTGTTCGATCCAAATTTTAGAATTGCCGTGAGAAATTCGGTTGAACGTCAGAAAGAAGGCGCAAATAACCCTTGGTGTTTAGGTTATTTTGTCGATAACGAATTGTCTTGGGGATTGTTAGGGTCGCTTTCTGAAGGAACTTTAAAGAGCCCTGAAACCCAACCTGCTAAGATTGAGTTTGTTAACGACCTTAAATTAAAATACAATCAAATTGAAGCTCTTAATAATACATGGGGAACAAGTTATAAATCATGGGGAGGGCTTTTAACTTCCATAGAAACCCCTGATTTAGAAAAAGCCAAGGTTGATCTTGTCACTTTTTATGAAAAAATAGCGGATGCTTATTTTAAAATCATCAATGAAGAGTTAAAGCGTGTGGCTCCTAACCAAAACTATTTAGGATGTCGATTTGCTTGGGCAAATAATGATGTCGTACTCACTGCTGCCGGCAAGTATTTAGATATTATGAGTTTCAATAAATATGAATACAGTGTAGAAAACTTGTCACTTCCTGATGGAGTTGATAAACCTATTATGATAGGCGAGTTTCATTTTGGCGCCCTAGATAGGGGAAGTTTTCATCCAGGTGTAAAAAAATCGAAAGATCAAGCAGAACGAGGGCAGCATTATCAAGATTACATTCAGGGAGCATTACGGAACCCATATATTGTTGGAGCACATTGGTTTCAGTATATAGATGAGCCAAATACAGGACGTTTTGATGGTGAAAATTATAATGTCGGATTTATAGATGTTTGCGATAATCCCTATGAAGAGCTCATAGAAAAAGTAAAAGAAACAACATATGGGATGTATGAATTTCGTAGAGCACAATAAGAACATACGTTATTATTAAAAATATATGAAGAATATTAGTCAAGAAGAAAAAGATTTTATGAGTAGAGACGGGATTGTCTCTAACGAAAAAATTGTGTTTGATTTAAGTGGAAACAATTGGCAAATGGAAGGTATTAGGCCTGATGAAGGTGTAAAGATAGGCTTTCATGAGCTAAATTTTGACATTACAGGAGATTCCTTTAATTGGATTTATGCCAAAGTTCCTGGAGATGTTTATACAGATTTGTGGCGAGCTGGTCGATTAGAAGATCCACATTTTGGAAGAAATAGCCTAAAGGCAAAGTGGGTTCCCGAAAATGAGTGGTGGTATAAACGTCAGTTTGATGTCCCGAAAGAAATGTTCAATAAGCGGATTCAGCTTGTGTTTGATGGTGTGGATTTTGCTTGTGATGTGTGGTTAAATGGTAAATTTTTAGGCACGCATGAGGGCATGTTTTCCAAATTTAAGTTTGATGTATCAAAAACCATTCGTTTTGAGAACTTACGTTTTGGAACAAATGTATTGATGATACGTTTGCACCCAGCTCCAAGGCGTTACAGTCAAGTGGCAGGTCGTAAACCAGCTTGGCATGGCGACTATTGGGTAAGCTTACCGCCTACAGGTATTTGGAAACCAGTGTATTTGGAAGCTATGGGAACAGTAACAATAGAAGATACCTATGTGAAATCTACGTTGCTTTCTGAAAACTCCGCAAAGCTTGATATTGAAGTTGAATTAGAAAACCATAACGATTCATTTAAGGATGTACAGCTTAAGGTTGAGGTTGAAGGCGAAAACTTTAAATCGAAAGTATATGAGGTTTCAGCTATGGTTTCAGTCGCTAATGGGACAAATAATTTTACATTAAATTTAGATGTAGATGATGCCAAACTTTGGTGGCCCTGGGATCTTGGTGACCAAAATCTATATACGGCCAAAGTAACCGTGTTGGAAGGGGAAAACCATCACGATACGGTTACAACTTCATTCGGAATTAGAGAAGTTAAAATGGTTCATAACCCTGGGTTTACTAAAGACCAAGTAGAAAACCCTTGGACAGTTTTAATAAATGGAAAACGTCATTTTATGCGTTCTGGAACTTGGGGAGGACCACCAGATATATTTATGGGACGTGCTCATAAAAGTAAGTATAAAGAATTGATCCGCCTTGCTAAAGAGGCTAATTTTAATAACCTAAGAATTTTTGGATGGCATCCAGAAGAAATACCATATTTTTATCAATTATGTAACGAAGCGGGAATTACCGTTTGGCAAGACGTATTGCCGTTAGCGAGTTTGTCTTTACCTAAAGATGAGGCATTTAAACAGGCTGTTTTTGGAGAAGCTGTAGCCTCTGTTAAAGAACAGCGTAATCATCCTTGTATTGTACTTTTGGAAGGTTCGGAAGAGTTGTTTATGACAGCTTCAGACCCACAACACAATTTGAATTTTGTCAATGAATTAGGGAAAGCTATAAAACCTTATACTTCATTGCATTACATCCCGTCCTCGCCATTAAGTGATGAGGTTGGGGTAAATCTTGGGTTCAAACCTAATGAAAGTTATCATGCCAATGATCTGTTTTACGGTGAAGGCGAATTTGTGATGGAAGATTATTTTCCTAGTTTAGATTATGCTGTAATTCCAGAGCTGGCAATTTCTTCGTGTCCAAATGTGGAAAGTATCAAGAAATTTATTCCTGAAAACGAAATCTGGCCTCCTGGACCTAGTTGGGGGCACCACTGGACAGATTTTGATGCTTTACGAACACTTAATTTTGAAGTGCTTGGTGACCAATCTAGAGATAGTCTCGAAAAGTTTGTAGAGGCTACGCAAATAGCGCAAGGTGTTATTTTTCAATATGCCCTGGAGCATTTCAGAACTAGAAAACCAAGAACAAGTGCGATCTGTATTTGTCATTACATCACATTTGCTCCAGATATGAAATGGGGAATTGTCGATTATTATCAAGAAAAGAAATTGTCTTTCGATCATGTAAGAAAGGCTTATCAACCTGTTCTAATTACTATGAAACACTATAATAGACGTTGGTTACCAGGTGAAGTATTTAAAGGCGAATTATGGGTGGTTAATGATTATTACGAGTTGTATAGTAATTGTAAAGCAACTATAAAATTTTTAAATAATAATAAATCAATTGTTAAAGAGGAACATTTTGATTTCTCTGAAATAGCAGCAGATAGTTCTGCTAAGTATGTTGATGTATCATGCAAGGTGCCAGGCGAATTAGGAGATCGGTTTTATGTAGAAGTAGAGCTTGTTGATGTAGAGGGAAGTGTATTGTCTACCAACGATTATATGCTATTGGTTGCAGATAAGGTAAAAGACAAGGCTGTATTGAGAACGATTGGTCTTGAAGCTTTTAATATAAAGCAAAAATATGGATGGGCTAATTATTTTAGATATTACCCTGGGTTAGGAGCAGAAGAAAGTGTAAATGAAGCTGACAAGGAAATGCCTACGGCTAGAGGGTTTTAGACTAATGTTTTTCAATTAAAAAAATGCCCTTTCCAAGAAAGGGCATTTTTTTAATTGAGTTTAGTCTAAATTATTTGTCTACGAGCTTAAATACTCTTATCCAATCTAATTTAAAAGTATTATCGCTTAAATTTTCAAGTTCTTCATCAGTGGGTGATAGTCCGTCATTAGCTCTCCAAGTCTGATCTTCTACACTAACAAGTATATCCATCTCTTTACTTAAACCAGTACCATCTGTGTAATCAAGCGGGTCAATTTCAGAAACACCAGACCTGGTTCTTACAAGCTTTCCGTCAACATAATATTCTAAATTCCATGGATCTTTCCAGTACACTCCAAAGCGGTGGAAATTTTCTCTCCAAATAGTAGTACCATCTGTATAAAAACTACCTTCGTCACTTGGCTGCCAATCTTGAAAAGGATCCCTGATAAATACATGGTGACTTAAATGTACACGATCGGGAGCAAACCAAGCATTTTTCCAAATATCACTGCCGTAAGCTTCAACAATATCAATTTCTTGTGTGTCATCTGGGCTAAGCAACCAAAAACCATTAGCTAATTTTGAATTCATTATTTTTACACGAGCCTCAATATAAACAGGATATACCACCCTTTTTTTGGAACTAATAACGCCAGCATTGGTAATTGTAGTACCAGTTGGTCTACTGGCAATGAGTTGTAATTGATTATCGGCAACTAGAGAATGGTCTCTTCTCCAAACTGTTGGTTCTGGGCCAGTCCATGTATTATGGTACCAGTCATCCCATTTGGTTAAAAATGTAGCTCCTTTGTCGCCTGCAGGTGCATCGTACTCGAAATTATCTGAAACATCACTTTGAAATTCCCATTCTTTACCGCTTTCTGGAGTCGCTGGTACGGGAATGGTGATCCATGTTTCTTCCTCTTCCTCTTCTTCTTCTTCTTCTTCTTCTTCCATTTCCTCTTCTTCTACAGGAGGTTGGTTTTGATTTGTGTCTTCTGGCAGAACAATGCTAGGTGATCTTGAACAACTAACAAAGATTAATGCGCAAAAAAGTAATGCAATACTAATATTGGGTATTTTCATAGCTATATTGTTTTTTTATGGAATAAAATTAGTCAAAAATGTAAAGTACTCATGAGTAATAAACTAGACAATAACTTAACATATCATGATGATCATTTTATTTTAAAGCACATATGGTTAACCGCTTGCTCTATAAAAGAAGAAAAGGCCTACTTGTAAGTGGTTTCTATAGTTATCAGAGTATTTGTCACTTAGAGCTAAGTGTATATGGACAAATACATAATTAAAATGCCGAAATATTTACTGGTTTTAAATTATCTCGTTATATATTTATTCATAGTTCATGTAGATAGTTCGTTTCTGTAAGTAATGCTCGATGCCATAAATACCATCCTCACCAGCAATACCACTTCGTTTGTGACCTGAATGGTAACCCTGAATATAACCAACGATTTGTTTGTTGATAAAAATGGTACCAATTTGAAACTCTTGTATAGAACGCATAATTAATCTATGATTTTGGGTATATAAATAAGCTGATAAACTATCGTCTCTTTTATTTAATAAATCTTTTGCTTCCTCATAACCTTTAATTTTAACGATTGGTAAAACTGGACCAAACATCTCTTCTTGTATTGCTGCCTGATTGGGCTTTACATTGGTGAGTATAGTAGGTTCGTACCAATTACCTTTTTCAAATGAAGCGCCATCTGGTCGTTTTCCACCCATAACCAATTCCGCTCCCTGTGCAACATTTTCTTTTACAATACTATCGATACGTTCTAAGCCTTTAGAACTTAAATTAGGCCCCATGTCTACATCCGTCATAGGGTCTCCAACTCTAATTTTCTCTACCCTTTTAATTAGTTTTTCAGTAAACTCATCAGCTATCTTATCGTCTACAAATACCATTTCGTTGCAAATACATACTTGGCCACAGTTGGCATAACGCGAAATTGCTGCTGCTTCTACAGCTTTGTCAATTTCGGCATCATCGAGAACGATGAAAGGAGCTTTGCCCCCTAATTCTAATACCAAACCAGCAACATTGTCTGCAGCCCCTTTATAGATTGCCTGTCCTGCCCGTGTACTTCCTGTCATGGAAACCAGCCTTGTAAGCGGGTTAGATACTAAATGGGCTCCAACATCATGCCCATAACCAACAACCATGCTTATAACGCCTTTTGGTAGTCCAACTTCTTCAATAATCTTACAAAATTCAGAAGCAGTAACGGGTGTTAATTCTGAAGGTTTAATGACCATGGTATTTCCAGTAATCAAAGCAGGGCCTATTTTACGACCAATTAAAGCCAACGGATAATTAAAAGCCATTAAGCCAACCGTTACCCCGTAAGGCACTTTGTGAATAGATAATTGCTCGTTGGGTAAATCGGAAGGGAAAATGGCGCTCTGAATACGTCGACCAGCTTCAGCTGAATATGAGAGGTATCTTATGGTGTCATCTACTTCATACCGAGCTTCCACCAAAGTTTTACCTTGTTCCATAACCAATAATTTGGCAAAATGCTCTTTACGTTCTTTTAGCTTCTCGCAAATAGCGTATAAATAGTTTGCCCGTTGCTGAACTGGTAACATTTGCCATGCAAATTGTGCTTTTTCTGCCGATTCTAATGCGTATTGTACTTCATCTAAACTACTGCAGTAAACTTCAGCAAAGATGTCTCCATTAGCTGGGTTTTCTACTTCTATTTTTTCGCCTGATGATTTATTAATCCACTCACCATTAATGTAGCAATTATATATTTTTGGCTTCATGTTATGTTTTATTTAAAATTTGGACTTCTTCTTTCAATAAAGGCTTTCAACCCTTCTTTAGCATCTTCTGTATCGTACAAAGAATCTGCTAATTTGGTTTCTAATAGCAAACCTTCCTCCAAAGATAATTCAATTCCCTGATTTACGGCTTGTTTTATTGCTTTCATGGCAGATCCCGACCCTGAAGCTAAATTTTCTAAATAAGCTGTACTAAGTGCTTCAAATTCCGATTCTGGATAGAATTGGTTGACTAAGCCTATATCAAAAGCTTGATCAGGTGTAATGGAGTTCCCCTTTAATAAGAATTCTAATGCCCTACTTAAATTTATAAGCCGAATGAGTCGTTGTGTGCCCCCGTTACCTGGCATTAGCCCTAGATTTATTTCAGACATGCCAATTTGGTAGTCTGCATCACTGGCTAAACGAATATCACAGGCTAAAGCCAATTCAAGTCCCCCTCCTAAAGCATGTCCATTTATTAAGGCTACGGTTATTTTAGGAATTTCGTGAAGTTTTTTTGCAACTAAATTAGCATAGTTTACCATTTCTTTATTTTCAACAACTGTATTTTTTTGAAATACTTTTATATCTGCACCAGCACAGAAGAATCTTGGTAAAGCACTTTTTAAAGCAATAATTTTTACTTCATCATTAAGCGCTGCGACTTCTATTTTTTCTGCCAGTAACTTCATAAAATGAATATCATATCCATTTGCTTTGGGTTTGTTGATAATGATGTAACCTATTCTTTTCTTTATTTCTAGGCGAATTATTTGTGACATAATGGATCGTTATTTTGGTTAGTTTTTAAACTCGGTTTTATCTACAATATTTCTTTTGTTTAGCCATTAATTAATGTTTTTTTGAATCTAAATTCTGGGTTTTGTTTTTATTCCCGTGATTATATCTAAAATTAATCGACCCCCTTTATCAATTGATATTTTTAAACAAGAAAAAATGTGAAAATTAGAATATAATAATTAATTTTAATAGGCTTTTTTTGAAAAAATAACTTTGATAATAAAGTAACAAATTAAATATGTTAAAAAATTGTTTTTTTACTTGATTAAAACTATACATGCAGATTATTACAGCTGACCATCACCTGATTTATAATTGATTTAAGAACCACTATAACATTTGTTGTATTTTAATTTATAGAACGGTTAAATTTCAATGTCGTTTATGTTTGAAAATTACTTCATTTAATCGTAAGTAATTCATTTCTTTTTGATTTTAAGGGAATATGAAGAATATTAAAGCCAAATTTTTATTTTATTCATGTAATGTCTATGGCTTTTTTCTTTCAAATTATTACGGTAATTGTATGTTGGAATAAATTTGATCTATTGGAAGATGTTGGTTGTTAGTAAATTGAGGTGTTATCGACAGATTAACTAAGAACTTTAATAATGCATTTAAAAATAAAAATACGTGATTTTATATCTATATATAAATAATGTTTTTATTTTTACATTTCACGTTTCAACCATACAAATCAATGAATTTTACCTATAAAAATCACTTATATATGTTTAATTTTTTAACCAAAAGAAATTTTCATTTGTGGTTTTTATTGATCATTTTGTGCTCTAATTTTTGTTTCTCACAAGAAAAGAGTAAAGACTCATTTAAAATAATAGCAGATCAAGCTTTTGAAAAAGCTGATAAAATAAAACATCAAGAGCCTAGAACTGCCATTGATTTGTTTCAAACTAGTATTGATAATTATACTAAAGCCAACGATACGGCAAGTACTATAAGAGCCATTCTTAAAAAGGCTTATGTTTTTGAAACGAATGCTGAATATCCTAAATCGTATGATTTGTTATGGAAAGCGTTATTATTGGGAGACCAATTAAATGACGTCGGACTATTGTCTGTTATCTACCATAGATTAGGAAGAATTTATAGTTATTATAAGAGAGAGCATAAATCCATTGAGTACCTAATTAAAGCCCTTCAAATTCAAAAGGAAATTGAAAAAGGAGGTAGTATCACTAAAGCCGACTTGGTGCCTTATTATTATTCAATTGCTTCAACTTACAGAGAACTAAACATTCCTAAGCTTGCCCAAAAATACTTAGATACATGTTTTTTGTATTACGGTGAGTCTAAGATCGTAATTCCAAGACCTTATTTGGAATTTGAAAAGTCAAATTTGTTGTATAAAGAAGGCAAGGGAAAAGAAGCCTTAAAAACCATGGAGGAAATTTATCCATGGTTTAAAGAAAATCAGCCTTCTTATTTGGTTCATTTTTATAAAAGCTGGGGAGATATCTACTTGGAATTATCGGATTTATCTAAAAGTGAAGCATATTATGAAAAAGCCTTAACAATATCAAAAGAATTTAAGAGCCATATTGACTTTACACCTTTAATTTATGAAAGATTAACGGAGTTATATTTAAAGGAAAACAATTTTCAAAAAGCTTATGCTAACTTGAAGATCGCTAAAGATCTAGATGCTAAGTTTTTTGATAGTAGAAGTTTGGGTAACCAACCACTATTGGAGATTAAAGATGAGTATAGAATTGTAAAAGAAGAGCAAGAAAAACGTTTGCAAGAGCAATATTTGAAGCAACTTGAGCAAGAAGATAAGATCAATAAACTTCAAAGGGTTATTCTTTTGGGCTCTATTGTTTTCCTTCTTTTATTAGGTTTCCTGTTTTTTAAACACCTAAGAGCTAAGCATAAAACTGAAAAGGAATTGATTAATAAAACAAAAGAAATTGAAATTCAGAAAGCGAGAGAACTATTGGAACTAAAGAACAAAGAACTCGCTGCATCTGCTTTACAGTTGATTGAAAAAGATGAGTTTTTAAAGGATTTAAAATCAAAAATTCGAGTTGGGGCAGATAAATTAAAAATTCCTGAATTAAACAAACTTCTTCGCTCTGTCTCTGTTAACAATAATAAAAACTGGGATGAATTTAGGCTTAGGTTTATAGAAGTAAACAAGGGGTTTTATGATAAAATCTTTGAAAAATATCCTAATTTAAGTCAAGGAGACCAGAAAGTTTGTGCTTTAATAAAATTAAATTTTTCTAGTAAAGAAATGGCAAGGTTACTTGGTATTTCAGTTGAATCTGTCCATACTTCCAGACATAGAATTAGAAAAAAAATGGAATTACCCAGAAATATAAATTTAGAAGACTATATCAGTTCGTTATAAGAGCATATATTTATATTTTCTTCTTTAGAATATAATAAAATGTTGCTCATTATTTAAGACAGTTCTAGTTTCAGATTATTATAGCTTAAATATATTTTATAGTTGTAATTTAACGACACAAAAAAAGGGGGTGTTTTAAGTTCTAATTAAAGGGTAAAATCTGACTTTGATAAGGTAATTATTGTTCTTTTGAGGTATTTATTAACACTTCCAGAAATTCTTTTGTAATTTGCCTTTTAGGTAGTAAATTCACCATAAATATTTTTTGTTTAAACAAATTGAAAGCATAAATAATTTAAAATTATTTACGCCTAATAAAGTAATTTAGTTTTTGTTCGGTTGATTTAACACATTGTAAAGTTTTAGTCTAGTCTTTATATTTCTATTTTGCTTTGGTTTTGTTCTAATTTAGCTATCGATTAAAAAAGTTATACTTTTTTAATCGATCGTTATCTCTTTTTTACATTAAAATATAGTTATTGCCTTTTTAAATTAAATATTATACAAACTAAATAAATATTATAGCAAAATGTTAGCAACCCAATACGAAGGAAATAAAACCTTCACGGTATTTGAAAAAGAAATTGAAGCGCCAGCTGCAGGAGAAGTAAGAATAAAAGTAGCATATGTAGGAGTATGTGGTACAGATGTTCATATTTATCATGGAATGATGGACAAACGTGTAAATATTCCAGAAACTATTGGCCATGAAATGTCAGGAGTTATCGATGCATTAGGAGATGGAGTAACTGGTTACGAAGTAGGAGATAAGGTTGTTGTTCGTCCTTTGGATGATAGATTAGCACAACCTTCAGATAAAGGCTTCAATCATGTCTGCGAAAAATTAAAATTTATTGGTATTGACAGTCCTGGAGCGATGCAGGAATATTGGAATGTACCAGCATTTACTTTGCATAAATTAAAAGCTGAAACAGATTTGAAATTAGCAGCTTTAATAGAGCCGTTATCTGTAGCTACTCACGATGTTAGAATGAGTGGTTTAAAAGCAGGTGAAACCGCAGTTGTTTTAGGTGGTGGCCCAATAGGGTTGTTAGTAGCGATGGTAGCCAAAGAGACAGGAGCTGATGTTATTGTTTCTGAAGTAAACGAAACAAGAATAGCAAAGGCCAAGGAGCTGGGTTTAGATGCTGTTAACCCAATAAAAGTTGATTTGATTGACTATGTGAGAAACAAAACAGAAAACAGATTGGCTGATGTTGTTTTTGAAGTAGCTGGTGTACAACCTGCATTAGATACAATGACTGAAGTGGCAGGAATTAGGGGAAGAATAGTTATGGTAGCTATTCATGGAGAAAAAAAACCTGTTGATTTATTTAAATTCTTTTGGAAAGAATTAAAATTAATTGGTGCCCGTGTTTATGAAAAAGAAGATTATGAAAAATCTATCGCATTAATAACTGCTAATGAAATACCTTTTGAAAAAATGATTACAGATGTTCAACCGTTAAGTAATATTCAACAGGTATTTGGAAATATAGATAGTAACCCAGATGGGATGAAAGTATTAATGGATTGCCAACAATAAAAATCATAAAGAACATAAAAATGAAAGAATTATTTGAATTAACAGGAAAAGTAGCATTGGTAACTGGAGGAACTCATGGGATAGGAATGGCAATTGCCAGAACCTTAGCAAGTGCAGGAGCTAAAATATGTATCAATGATATCGATCAAGAAAAACTTGATAACTGTAAAAAAGAATTTCAATCAGAGGGCATCGATGTTTATACATTATTATTTGATGTTACAAACGAAGAAGCTGTAGATAAGGGAATTTCTCAAATTGAAAATGAGGTTGGAGATATTGATATTTTGGTAAATAATGCGGGAATTATAAAGCGTATTCCAATTTTGGATATGCCTGTTTCCGATTTTAAACAAGTTATTGATATCGATTTGGTTGCGCCTCTAATTATGGCAAAAAGAGTGGCTCCAAAAATGATCGAGAAAAAAGAAGGAAAAATAATAAACATTTGTTCAATGATGAGCGTATATGGAAGAAACTCAGTTTCTGCCTATGCAGCTGCTAAAGGTGGTTTAAAACTTTTAACGCAAAACATGACCTGTGAATGGGCAAAATACAATGTTCAGGTAAATGGAATAGGTCCTGGTTATATTGCTACAGCTCAAACTGCACCTATTAGAGTAGGAGGTCATCCATTTAATGATTTGGTTATGACACGTACACCTGCCAATCGTTGGGGAGAACCATCAGATGTTGGAAATGCTGCATTGTTTCTAGCCTCAAAAGCTGCAGATTTTGTTAATGGTCAGGTATTGTATGTAGATGGAGGTATACTAGCTAATTTTGGCTATGTAAAAGGAGAGAATGACCTGTAACCTGTAAAATTTTAAGTAAACTCTAATAAACTAATAAAGAATAATATGTCAGAAACTAAAGAATACAAATTATTTATAAATGGTGAATGGAAAGCATCAGCTTCAGGAGAAACGATCGATGTTATTAGTCCATCTAATGAAGAATTGGTTGCGAAAATTCAAAACGGAACTGTTGAAGAGGCTAATGAGGCTTTAGAGGCTGCTGAAAAAGCGCAAAAAGAATGGAAAAAATTACCAGCACGTAAAAGAGCTGAGTATTTATATGCATTGGCAAATGAAATAAAGGCTAATTCTGATTATTTAGCCGAACTTTTAGTGAATGAACAAGGGAAGTTGCTTAAGGTAGCAAAAATGGAAGTAGCAGTAACGGCATCATTTATTGAGTATGCTGCTGAAGGAGCACGTAGAATAGAAGGAGATATCATTCCTTCTGATAATCCTGAAGAGCAAATATGGATTCAAAAAATACCTAGAGGTGTGGTTGTGGCAATTACTGCTTGGAACTTTCCTTTTGCTTTAGCTGGAAGAAAAATTGGACCAGCATTAGTAGCAGGAAATACCATTGTTGTTAAACCAACTTCAGAAACACCATTAGCAACTTTAGAGTTAGGGAATTTAGCTAATAAAGTAGGTATTCCTAAAGGAGTGATAAACATTTTAACCGGGCCAGGAAGAGCCATGGGGAATGCTCTGGTAAAAAGTCCAATTACCAAAATGGTTACTATGACTGGTTCTACGCCTGTTGGTCAACAAATTGCCAGAAATGCTGCAGATAACCTAACACATGTCCAATTGGAATTAGGTGGAAAAGCACCATTTATTGTTTTTGAAGATGCTGATATTGATGCTGCTGTTGATTCGGCACTGCACTCTAGATTTGATAATTGTGGACAAGTATGTACTTGTAACGAAAGAATGTATATACATGAGTCTATCTATGATGTATTCATGGAGAAATTTATAGCTAAAACAAAAGCTCTAAAAGTGGGTAATCCTATGTTGGAAGATACAGATATGGGGCCAAAGGTTAACAAATCTGAGCTAGCTCACATGGAACACCTTGTTAAGGTAAGTTTAGAGGAAGGTGCTACTTTAGCTACTGGAGGTAAACGACCTGAAGGTAAGGAATTTGAAAAAGGATTCTGGTTTGAGCCTACTGTTTTGACTGATGTTAAGCAAGATATGACTATTGTTCATGAAGAATCATTTGGTCCTATTTTACCTGTTTTGAAATTCAAAACATTTGATGAAGTTGTTGGGTATGCTAACGATTGCGAATATGGTTTAGCCGCTATGGTTTTTACAAACGATATGAACAAAATAATGAAGTGTAATGAAGAATTGGAGTATGGTGAAATCTATGTAAATAGAGGCCATGGAGAACAGCACCAAGGGTTTCATAATGGCTATAAATTGTCTGGGTCTGGAGGAGAAGATGGAAAGTATGGTTTCGAACAATACTTGGAGAAGAAAACATTTTATGTAAAATATAAAGCATAATTAAATGACGACAAAAATTTCTAATGTAGAAGTTAAATTGTTTAAAGTGCCATTGCCTGAGGTTTTATCAGATGCAAAACATGGTGATCACTACCACTTCGAATTAGTTACAACTACAATTACTCTGGAAGATGGTTCTCAAGGAACAGGATATACTTATACTGGAGGAAAAGGAGGAACGGCTATTAAAGCGATGATAGAACATGATTTCGCAGAAGCTTTAATAGGTATGGACGGGAGTAAAATTGAAGAAATTTATGATTTTTTAGAGTGGCATATTCATTATGTTGGTCGTGGTGGCATTGCTTCATTCGCTATTTCAACAGTAGATATTGCTTTATGGGATATTCGTTGTAAAAAACTAGGTCAACCGCTATGGAAAGTAGCTGGAGGATCTAACAATACTTGTAAGGCTTACTGTGGAGGAATTGATTTACAATTTCCTATCGAGAAATTGTTGAGCAATATGAAAACCTATTTAGCAAATGGATTTAACGCCGTTAAAATTAAAATAGGACGTGATAACTTAGATGAGGATCTGGAAAGAATTAAAGCTGTTCGTGAATTTATTGGACCAGATGTCACTTTTATGGTAGATGCTAATTATTCAATGACTGTTGAAAAGGCCATTAAAGCTATTGAAGGATTTAAAAAATATGATATAACTTGGTTTGAAGAACCCATTATTCCTGATAATTATAAAGGCTATGGAGAGATTGTAGATAAAACGGGGTTTCCGTTGGCTATGGGTGAAAACCTGCATACTATTCACGAGTTTGAATATGCTATGGAGCAGTCTAAATTGTCTTTTGTTCAACCAGATGCTTCAAATTGTGGAGGTATAACGGGTTGGTTGGCAGCTGCTAAATTGGCAAAAGAAAATGATATCCCTGTGTGTGCTCATGGTATGCAAGAGTTACATGTTAGTTTGGTTTCGTCTCAAGAAAATGCTGGTTGGTTGGAAGTTCATAGTTTTCCTATAGATGAGTACACAAAACGTCCTTTGGTTGTAGAAAATTATAGGGCAGTAGCACCTGATACTCCTGGTGTTGGTGTAGAGTTCGATTGGGAAAAGCTTCAACCATATATACAGTAATAGTTTGGTATTAAAATTATGAGTAAAGATATAACCGACGAACAATTAGATTTCCTAGGCATCACCAATAAGGGCTATTTAAGTGCAGCTAGTAAAAGAGCTTTAGAATGGCCTACAGATATAGGCAATGAATGGTTTTTTGAATATGAGGTGGAAGACTTAAAAGGTGATTTGGCTTATGAAGAAGGTGTTGTAAGGAGGGATCCGAGTGCTATGATCAAGCATGAAGGGAAGTACTTTGTCTGGTACAGTAGAAGTGTTGGGCCAACCGATGGTTTTGCTGGTGATATTGAAAACGATAAGGTTTTTCCTTGGGACCGATGTGACATCTGGTATGCTACATCGGAAGATGGGATTACTTGGAAGGAAGAAGGCTTAGCTGTTCCCAGAGGGGAAAAAGGAGCCTATGATGACCGTTCTGTTTTTACTGTTGAAATCATGGAACATGATGGGATGTATTATTTATGTTACCAAACAGTAAAATGTCCTTACACAGTTAGGGTTAAAAATCAGGTTGGGTTAGCATGGTCTAAGTCTCCATATGGACCTTGGACAAAAAGCGAAGCACCTATTTTAAGTCCAGCTGACAATGGCGTGTGGAAAGGAGAGAAACAAAATCGTTTTTTTGTTGAGAAAAAAGGTGATTTCGACAGTCATAAAGTTCATGATCCATGCATTATTCCCTATAACGGAAAATTTTACCTTTACTATAAAGGGGAGCAAATGGGAGAAGCAATTACCTTTGGTGGCCGTCAAATTAGGCACGGAGTTGCCATTGCAGATAACCCAAAAGGTCCCTATGTTAAATCTAAATATAACCCTATCTCCAATAGCGGACATGAGATTTGTGTTTGGAAATACAATGGGGGTATAGCGTCATTGATTACTACAGATGGTCCCGAAAAGAATACCGTACAATGGTCGCCAGATGGGATTAATTTTGATATAAAATCTGTGGTGAAAGGAGCACCTCATGCTATTGGGTTAAATAGGACAGCAGATGCAAAAAAGGAACCATTAGCGATGCTTCGTTGGGGATTAACTCATGAATATATGAATGATGATTACCAATATATCAGACGATTTACCACTTGGCGTATGAAGCACCATACGGCTAAAGGGGAAACAGGAGAATAAAACTAAAAATAAACTCCAAAAGTTAATTGTGTTTTTTTACTTCTAAGTAAAATGCAATTAATTTTTGGAGTTTTTATTTTTTGACATCAGTTTAAAAAATAAAAACTTATAATATGGGGGATATTAAAAACAAGGTATTAGTACTATTATTATGGTACTTGTTAGTACCATGTATTATGCATGCGCAATTAGATTTTGGTAATACACCACTACCTTCTAGATTGGGGGGACAAGAAAATTGGCAGCTTCAAGAGGAGCTTTCAGATGATTTTAACTATACATTTCAATCGACTTCCAATGATATGAATTTTGGAAATAATACCGATGAAAGTAAAAAATGGAAAAACTTTTATCACAATAATTGGACTGGCCCTGGACCAACTATTTGGCAAAAGCAAAATGTTTCTGTGTCCGATGGTTATCTAAATATTTGGGCTTCTAGAAACCCAGGTGAAATGAAAACTTTTTTTCATAATGGGCAGCGTTTCACTAAAAAAGCTACAAGGGCAGGGTGCGTAACGTCGTTAAAGAAAGTAAAATATCCTGTATTTGTAGAAACACGTATACGCGTAATGAATTCAGTAATGGCTTCTAACACTTGGTTATTAAGTCCTACGGTCCATGGTCAAAAAGATGACCAGGAAATAGATATTATTGAGTGTTATGGTGGTGCAGGAGCAGATAACAGAAATGTATTTTTTGCTAATAAAATACATTTGAGCCACCATGCTTTTCGTAAAGGGCTTTCAAGTGTATTAGATTATCAACCATCAGATAGAAATAGTTGGTGGACAAAAAATGGCGTTAATCAATGGGGAGGAAAATGGGTACGTGTTGGAGTTTATTGGCAATCGGCCACTAGAGTTGAATATTATATTGATGGAGAATTGGCAAGAATAGTTGATGATAAGGCTATTGAAACAAGAATTGATAATCATAGAATTTATACCTATCCAGATCCCGATTATACTTTTGGTTCTGGTGCTAATGGTCAAATTATTACTCATGACCCAAGTTCTAATTCTAATGAAGTGGGTTACCAAAGAATGCTTACAGCTAGGAACTTAGAAGAGGCAAAAAGTAAATCTCAAAGAAGTGTTATAGACCCTCTTAACTATATGAAAACCGAGGGTAAATGGACTAAAGAGCTTGAAATAATCATCAATATTGAAGACCAAAGCTGGTTGGCTGCAATGGATATTACTCCAACCGACGAGGAGTTATCTAATTTCCAAGATAATAACTTACTGGTCGATTGGATTAGAGTATATAAACCTGTAAACTTGAATGGTGATTAATTTTTATTTTCCATTACTTTTTTAGCTGCAGTCGCAAAAAGCCTTTAATCCGTGTTTTTGTAGAAGGAAATAGTATGGTCATTGATTTTAAACTGATCATATTACTCAAAGTGCTATCTATTAGTTCTTTATATAAATTTTTGCCTTTACCTCTATAGTTTGGGTGTAGTACTAGTATTAAGTTCGTTTCTTTGTTTTCTGATTGTAAACCTACCCAACCAGTTAGCTGACCGTTAATAACTAATGCCCACGGACCGTCACCATATTTAGTATAAGGTTGTTCTTTGGTAGTAATAAATGTATCACAAACATCTTTACCGAAACATTCTATTAATATAGGCATTTGTCGTTTAACTAGCTGATTATTCATTAATTTAATAGTTCTTGATTGTTCAATTTTAGTCAGCTTCTTAAATGTAAGACTCATTTCATTTTGCGAATTATTTATTTTTCTATACTTCTGAATTGGTCACTCAGTATTTTGTGGTATTTTCCTAGATATGTTTGTATTGTTTTTTCATTATTTATTGTCTTTGCTTACCAATATCAATAAAGATGGTAGTAGAATAAAATCAACCAATAATGCTGCTGGAATAATCATGGTTGTAATTAGCGCCATATAACTGGTCATGGCAAAAGAAGACTGCGCCAATACCAAGAAACCTGATAACAGTACTACTGTAGTAATGATAAGTGCTTTCCCTACAGTTTCAAATGCATATTTTACTGCTTCTGTTGAAGTGTATCTCAATTCCCTTCTTGCTCTTAAAAATTTGGAGACAAAGTGAACGGTATCATCTACAATAACACCAAGGGTCATGCCAAATACCACAACCATTCCTGTATTTACCTCACCCAGATATAGTGCCCATATTCCAAACCCTATGGCAACTGGAGCCACATTGGGTATGATACTTAATAATCCGATTTTAAGGTGCCTGAGTGCGATAATTAGAATCACTGAAATCAAAATCAAGGCTATAATGTTTCCGCTCATCATACTATCGGCCTGTCTTACACCTAGTTTTGAAAACATTAAAGTACTACTGGTACCAAGGGCTTTCATTTCTTCAGACGCGTTATCTTTTAACCATTTTTCCCCACTTTCTGAAAGCGCTATCAATTCGGAACTTCGAAGGTTTCTTGTAGTAACCGTAAAGCGGGTTTCAGATTTATCGACATTCACTTGGTTGTTCAAGTCAAGGCCAAAGGGTAAGGACATTTCATATAAAAGGAGGTACTGAGCTGCCTCCTGTCTTGATTCTGGAATTTTATAATATGCTAACTTATCTCCGTGCATAGATTTATTGATTCTTCTGGCAACTTCCGTAAAGGCGTTTACATGTACTACCTTTGGTTGTTTTTCAAACCATTTTTCAAATTCTTCTAGTTTTTTAAGATACTTGGGGTTGTTTATGCCTCCACTCTCTCCAGCCCCAATAGAATATTCAATATTATATATACCCGTAATGTTATCACTTATATAATCACTATGAATTCTAAAATCTACAGTTTCGTCAAAATACTTGATGAATTCATCATCGAAAAAATTCCTAAAAGATAGTACCGATAAGATTCCAATTACTACTAAGGAGATTCCTGCCAATTTTTTTGGGTTTGTCGACACATATTCACCAAAAAGGATGAGCCAATCTTTTTTTCGGGGAGATTTTTCCATTTTGGTGCTCACACGTTCTTTAATGGGCATAATAGCAATAAATGCTGGCAAGAAGGTCAATGAAAACACCAGTGCTGCTAAGATACCAATGGATACGATATTCCCTAAATCAGCAAATGGCGGTACATCTCCAAAGTTCATAGAAAGAAACCCAATTATGGTCGTAATACTTGTTATGAAAACAGGTATAAAATTCAGCCGTAAACTTTCAATAATAGCTTGTTTTTTTGGTGATTTTTCTACTCGAATGTTATGTAAAAATGTAACCAAAATGTGAATACTATCTGCAACTGCTAATGTTAGAATAATAGTTGGAAAAGATGCTGAAGATGGTGTGAGTTTAATTCCTGCTATTCCCAGAAAGCCTATGGATACTGCTATTGAAAAGATAATGGTCAACAAAGTAGCCACGGTACTGTAGAAGCTTCGAGTAAGAATGACTATCATTAAAATAACAATTACGAACATGATCATGGTATACATCATATCTTTCTGTGCAGTAGAGAACATGGCATCCTGTAGCATGACAATACCCGATAGATGTACATCAAACTGAGGGTGCTTTTGCTTGAATTTTTCGATCATGTCTCGAACAAAGGCAACCGTCTTAGGGTTTTCATCATCCTTAAGTCCTGGAAAGGTCACATTAACATTAATAGCAGTTATGGAACCATTGTCATTAATCAATCTATTGACAAGTAAGGGATCTTTAAGTGCAATTTCCCTTATTTGTTTAATATCTTCTTCAGATTTTAGACTGGTTTCATAGGATAGATCTTCTACATATAGGTCGTCACTGTCGGCCCTGGTATACTGAAAATTGGTAATAGCATCAACACGATTGGAAAAAGGTGTATTCCAAGCTTCAGCGGTAAGCTCTTCAATGGCAGTAAGGTTTTCCTTTGTGAAAATATCTCCGTTTTTAGCAGTCAATACAATAAGAGCGTTGTCATCTTTGGTATACTTTTCCTGTAAACCATCGAATGCTAAAAGTTCAGGATTATCATCACTAAAATACGTATGGTAGTCTCCGTCAAATTCCATTTTGCCTTGAGAAGCTATTCCATAGGTTAGTAATATACTGCCTAATAGAATTCCCCATTTATATTTTATAATAAACTCAGCCCATTTAATAGTAAATGAGTTCAGCTTTTCTTCTGTTTTCTTTAGTGTATTCATATTAATGAGTTTGTTAGTTAAAAATTTATTCAAGAATATGTCCCCCAGAATGGTTAAGCATGGTGCCTGTCATGTATCCTGCCAAGTCTGAGGCAGCAAGAACAACAACCTCCGCTGTTTCATGTGTTGACGGAAGGCGTTTCAAGGCAGTTTTTTGTTGTTCTATAAATCCCTGCATTTCTTCCTTGCTCATACCCATGTTAGCTCCCATGGTAGTAAAAGTATAGTCGATAGTTGGTGAGTCTGGCATAGCTTCAGAACGAACGCCGATAACGCGAATACCATCAGGTCCCCATTCACTCGCAAGGCTTTTTACCAAACCTTCTGTGGCTGCATGCGAAGCGGTGAGGGCAGGACTCCATGGAGAACCGACTTTTGCCAAAGTTGAAGTGATAAAAATAATAACACCGCTTTTTTGCTTAGACATAAGGGGAAATGCTGCTTTTGCTGTGACAAATTGATTGGCTGTGGTTGTTTTAAGAGGAATTAGAAATTGTTCTAAAGAAACATCTAACGCGGGTTTTCCGTGATTGTATTCTGAGGGATTGGAAGCACTTAGATTAATGACAATGTCTACTGGGATTTTTTCACGTTCAAACCAAGAAAAATAGCCGTTGACTTCGTCTTCATTTAACGTATCTACCTTTCTTACTTCTCCTAATTCAGAAGGTTCTATACCAGTTACATTGATATCTGATAAATATACATTAGCTCCACTATCTTTAAAAGTTTTGGCTACTTGTTTACCTAATGCTCCTTTTGCTCCAAAGATTAATGCGTTTTTGTTTTCTAATAATTGATTTTTCATTTTTCTGTTTTTTTAATTTTATTTATTCGTATTTCATGGCTTCATAACCAAAGGCTTTTCTAATTAATGCTATTTGTCCTATGGCGTAAGATTCTCTATCTATTAAAAATATGAGGGTTCCTAAAATGTTATTTTGTTTTATTGATTTGGGAATAAAAAGGGGAGATGGCGCTGATAATTGTTCGGGTGTCATCTCTTCAAGGCGCTTTTCTAATACAGGTGTGATTCTGTCCCAGTCTTTTATGATGGCTTCTAAAGAGGGATATTGAACATTTGGAATAATAGATTTATGATCTTTGAAAAACTCAGGGAAACCTTGTTTTAACTCTATTCCGATATTATTTCCAAGATTGAATCTAGTAGCTGCTAAGTTACCTGCTATCCAAGACACATGGTTTGTGAGCCCGTTCAGCCTAATATGGGTATGTTTAGGTTTGATACTTTCTAATACATTTTTGTAAAGGGTGTCGTGGAATCGGTATTGTTCTAATAGCCGAGTGATAGATGTGTCTGTTTCCATTTTATAGGCATTAAATATTATTGTATATTTGACTAGTTGCAAAAAACAACTAGACAAATATATAAAACTAATTGTTTTTCACAACTGGTTTTGTATTAAAATTAGTTTTTATGAAAAATTGTAAATCATATTGCCCAATAAATCAGGCTTTAGAAGTATTTGGAGATAAGTGGACTTTATTGATAATCAGAGATATTATGTTTGATGGGAAGCGTTATTTTAGAGAAATGTTAAACTCTGATGAAAAAATTGCAAGTAATATTTTAACCAATAGATTGAATAAACTAGAGGAATTTGGAATCTTGGTTAAAACCAAAGATGCACATCATAAGCAGAAAAACGTATATAGTTTAACAGATAAAGGCATAGACTTAATGCCTGTTATGATACAACTGGCCCATTGGAGTACTAAGCATAGGGAAGTTTCTGATAAGGATAAAGCGCATGTCATGGAACTTGTTGATGGAGGGAAAAAGTTACAGGATAAAATGAGTAAAGCACTTAAAGAGGAATTCAAATCGGTGTCAATACAATAAACGAAGAGTCATATAATGACAACCTGAGGTTTAATTTTGTGGTTTTGGGAATAATCTGAAGTAGAATGGATAACTACATTAAATTTTACAACTAAGAATTTTAATAAAAAGAAAGCCACATTTTATCAAAATGCGGCTTTTGTGCAACAGATTTAAGCTTCTAATGACATTAAGTGTATAGGATAGAGAGTATACCTAAGTTTTTTCTTATTAAACTAGTACTTATCAGAAAAACTTAATTTATTGCTTGCTATTAACCATATTTAAAATTATAATTCATTAGTATTTAAGACCTTCATAAATTCATTCTTAAAGGCTATTTTTTTAGAGGTCTTAATTTTTACTTGTTTTAAAAATTAAATGATGAGCAAAAAAAGAAAAAAAAATAGTTTTATGCATCACTATAAAAAGGGGAATAGAGAATCCCTATTTATAATTGCTTTTTAATAGAGGTCGTTCGATATATTTTCCTGATTTTTATTTTTTTAACTTAACAATATTATTTGTTAATTTGTTCAAATAAGTGAGTCTAAAATACCTACTCTCAAGCAAATCACTATATTTAGGTACAGTGTAATCATTATAAACGGGTATTTTTTTATGAACCAGCTTTATATTTACAGTATAGATAAAAAATGAAATTATTTATATTTTTTTTGTAACGTATTAATAAAAGAAAAATGCGTACTTGTTAGGGGGAGTTTAAAATCAAATTAGAGATTCTAATTGAATAATAAATTAGTAGCTTCTTGTCAAATATAAAAGCCAGTTAAAACCTACTAGAAATTGTTTATGATCTACAAAAAAGAAATTAGTATTATAATTGCTGACGACCATCAGATCTTTTTAGATGGTCTTATAGCACTTTTTGAAGGTGTTGAAAATTTATGTATTACTGGTACTGCTGTGAATGGTCTTGAAGTTTTATCACTTCTTGATACTCATGTTGTAGATATGGTTATTCTTGATATTAATATGCCTGAAATGGATGGTATTGAGCTGAATAAAATTATAAAGAAGGAATACCCTAATGTAAAAACTTTAGTGTTGAGTATGCATATTAGCCCAGATAAAATTTCTAGCCTAGCTAAAAGTAATGCTAATGGATATTTGTTGAAGAATAGTGGAAAAACAGAATTGTTAAATGCTATTGATTCTATAGTAAACCAAAATGTTAATTATTATTCTTCAGAAGTTAAAGAGGAATATATGAATAGTATTTTCAATTCTAAAGAAAAACCTATTGAAGAGTTAAGAGATCGAGAAAGAGAAATCATAAAATTGATTGCTCAGGAATATACGACTCAGGAAATAGCAGAAAAACTTTTTATTAGTCCGCATACTGTAAACACACATAGGAAAAACCTACTTGCTAAACTGAATGTTAAAAATTTAGCTGGCTTGGTAAAATATGCAATTAAAAATGGGCTTTCCGAATAATTACAATTTGTAAAATAGATTGTTTTTAACTTTGAAAGCTATTTATTAAATGTATTTTATTGAAAATCAACCATGACCCATCTTAGTTTTTAATTTGTGAATTAAAATCACGGCAATAGCGCCTCCAACAAAAGAGATGAATAAGTTTAATGCAAATAGGCTAAAATAAACATCTCCCGATTGAATTATTGATTTAGGTCCGAATCCAAACTTTCCAAGAGCTTTTATGAAAAAAATACCGCCAAAAACACCAGCGATGGTATTGCCTATAATTCCTAATGTATATGTCTTGAAAATATATCCAGAAATGTTAGAACCAATAATTCCACATACAATGCTTATCAAAGAAATTAAGGTGTCCGTCATAGACTTATATATTAATGGCCATAATCCATTTTATCAATTTTTCCTCCCATAAGTCTTTTTTGAATAATCATATAAACGAAAAGTAGAATAAAACCAATAATACCCCAGTTAATAGCGACAGATAATCCATATTCTGGCGCAGCAGTATTGTAAATAGTTAGCGATTCATTAACCACATTGTTAGAAGGTAGCATAGCTGGAAATATGGATGCCAAAGAAGAGGAGATACCTCCAAGTATCAATAGGGTAGAGCAAATAAAACCATAAATATCTTTCCCTAATTTTTTGATGAAGAACAATCCGATTAACCCCGAAATATAAATAATTGGAAATACCATTAGATAAGGGGTTTCTATAAAATTATCTAAAGAATTAGGGTTAATGTTCTGCCAAACAATCAAAGAAAATATAGTTAACGCAGACAATACTATGTTTAATTTAAAAATAACCGTTTTAAGTTTGTTATTTATGGATGAATTGGTTTTTAAAATAATCCAGTTGGCGCCATGAATAGCTAAAGTAACTAGGGTTATTAGGCCAATAATAATAGTGAACCAATCGATTACCCCTGGAGATTCGCTCAATGGACTAAAACTGGAACTCCATAAAGGCAGGAAAAAATAATGTCCTTCATAGATAGATACTCCGTTCTCAACACCTCCTAAGTTAACACCTCTTACAATGTTACCCAATGCAATACCGAAAAATAATGCTAACAAAAAGCTAGAAATACCAAAGGCCTTATCCCAGATATCTTTCCACATTTGGTAATCAAACTGACCTCTGAACTCCAACCCAATGGCCCTAAATATAATGAGCCATAAAACGATAATTAAAGGCAGGTAAAAACCACTAAAAACAGAAGAATAAAATGTTGGAAAGGCCATGAAAAGCATACCGCCAGCGGCAACTAACCAAACTTCGTTGGAGTCCCAAAACAACCCAGCAGATTTGGCAATAACTTCTTTGTCTTTTTCGGTTTTGGCATAAAATAAATGAATGATACCAGCTCCAAAGTCATAACCGTCCAATACAAAAAATACAACTAAGACGATAGCAATTATAATGAACCAAAATATTTCCATAAGTTAATGTGTTTGAGGTTTAGGACCTTGGTGTATGGTTTTGCCAACCAATATCAAAAATAACAGTCCAAGTAGTAGATATATGGCAACAAAGCCCAACAAAGTAAATAAAGTGTTCCCAGAAGAAACTGTAGGAGAAACCCCTTCACTTGTTTTTAATAAGCCGTAAACTAAGTAGGGCTGTCTACCTAATTCTGCAACATACCAGCCCGTTATATTTGCGATATAAGGAAATGGAACCAAAAACATGATGGTCCAGAGCAAAGGCTTTATGTTAAATAATTTTTTGCGCCATAAAAAGAATACTGCTAACCCCATGACGCCAATAAAAATAGTGCCCAACCCAACCATGATATGATATGAGTAATAAAGTGCAGGGATATTGTCGGGCAGCTCTTCTTTTTTAAACCTGTCCATTCCAGGAATTTGCTTGTCCCACTTTTGGTAGGTTAAAAAACTTAATATGTTGGGGACGGCAATCTTATTATCTAATTTTTTCTCTACCATGTTTGGCTGACCGATTAGAACAATTTCGGCTCCAGCTTCTTCTGTTTCAAAGATGCCTTCCATAGCAGCGAATGATGCAGGTTGATATTTAGCCACATTTTTAGCGTTCCAATCTCCGGTAGGAAAGGCTAAGAGTATACTGGACACCAAGCCAAATACAACGCCTGTTTTTAAAAGTAATTTACCATAGTCTAAATTTTTGTCTCTTAAGATGTAAAAAGCACCTATACTGGCAATTACAAATGAAGAAGTCGCAACAGAGGCAAACTGATTATGTAAAAAGGCAGGAAGTAACCAGGGATTACTGAAAAGCGACGAGAAATTTTCTAAAACAAATTTACCATTATCCAATATTTCATACCCTACAGGATGTTGCATCCATGCATTGGTAGCTAGTATAAACCAACCACTTCCCCAGGAGCCCAGAAAAACCAAGAAACCGGTTAGGAAATGTAATTTTTGCCCCATAAGCTTCTCCCCAAAAATAAAAAGCGCTAAGAATGAAGATTCTAAGAAGAAAGAAAACATCCCTTCCATAGCTAACGTTTGCCCTATAATACTTCCCGTGAGTTCTGAAAACTTTGCCCAATTGGTGCCAAATTGAAACTCCATAGGGATTCCAGTAATAACCCCCATTGTAAAATTAACGGCAAATATCTTCATCAAGAATTTTGCAATATCATTATATTTTTCAACTTTATTTATTAGATATTTTCCTTTAAAATAGACTATTATTAATGATAAGCCCATGGTTAATTGTGGAAATATATAATGGAAAGTGATAGTAAATGCAAATTGCAATCTATCATAAAAAATCATGTCTTCCATTTTAGTATCTTTTTTTAGAAGTGAACGACTTTGAGTATGAAAAATAACGTGTTAAAGAGCTATTAAATTGAAGGCTTAACACAGGTGAATTTTTTAAAATTTATATCGATAATTTTACACTGCAAAGATAGCCAATTTTAAAAAAAATAATGATATTAAATCTGTAGATTTTATGATGTTTTAATAGAGTTATATCGTGCTTGCTTTTGTTTTTTTGCTATTATTCTATTTCTAATTTTTATAATAATTATGTACAGAAAGCATAAAAATAACACCTGTAATTTGATGACATTCTTTGATAAGATTGTCGTTTTTTAATCTAATAGAATAATCTAATTATATGTTATAAAATAAAAACAAATAGAAGGAACTTTCAAGAAACAGATTTACAACAATAATAAAGTAAAAGTTATTTAGCTAATAATCAAATAATTTGAATGATTGCTAGAACTTTTATGGAAATTTTGGTTCAACAGAATGACGATACAAAAAAAAAGATGATATAAAATCTAAGTAAAAACCTTAGTTTTTGTAAGGTAAAACCATAACGGCGATAATGGGGATATGAATATAATTGTTTACTGTTTTTATTACAATATTTTGGATAATTAGCTTACTGATAAAGTCAAAAAAATAATATAGAATGAGACTTAAAATGGGTTTCTAGTAGTTTCTTTGAGATTAATTGTGCTAGTTGTATCCATAACTATTTAGAAGTTAATTGATATAATTTTATAATATATGTTCAATTTAATTTTTTTAATGCTTTATAATAAAGTGAGCCAATACCTTAAAAAAGGTTATAAATTTATTGCTATTTCTTTTTCAAAAACCTAATTAAGTATATAAACTGATTTTACATAAATATTACGCTATTAAAGCCCTTTATCAAACTTTTAAAATCTTTTAAAAAGATTGTCGTAAACTTCTTAAGAAGACGTTAAGTTATATTTTCAATTGAAAATAATAAAGTATAGAAATAAGTAAAATTTGATCTATAAAACAATTATAATTGGCATATGTACCTTGTAAACTTAAGAATATATAAAAGAAGTGATTTAATGTTTAGATTTTTTGGGATTGGGCGAAATTAAAATATATTGATTGTAGTAAAAATAACATTTTTAAATTTAATATTTTGACATGAACAGTCCTTACAGAGTTTTACTAATTGATGATCACCCACTAATTACAAATGTTTACAAAGTAGCCTTACAAACAACAACAAAATTAAATAGGGCCTTTAAATTTAGCATTGATGTTGCGCATAGTTGCGATGCAGCCATTTCAAAAATTAATGAGGCAACTAAAAACCATCCCTTTGATATTGTTTTTTTAGATATAAGACTGCCAGCATCTAAAGACAATAAAATTTTAGGTGGAGAAGATTTAGGTGTATTGATTAGAAAACAATTTAAAAACATCAAAATAATCGTGTCTACAAGTTATGACGATAGTTATATGATTTCTTGTATTCTTAAAAATGTCAACCCAGAAGCTTTTGTCACAAAAGGAGATTTAACTGTAGATGTGTTAAATGAAACTATTAAAGCTGTAATTGCAGATCCTCCTTATTACAGTAAAACCGTGATGAAAATATTTCGGAAACAATCGGCAAACGATTTTGTTATAGATAGTATTGATAGGCAGATTTTATATGAATTGTCTAATGGGACTAAAATGAATGAGTTGCCCCAAATTTTGCCACTTTCAATTGCAGCACTAGAAAGAAGGAAACGAATATTAAAAGATGTTTTTAATGTAGAAGGTAAAGGGGACAGAGGATTGCTTCAATTGGCTCATGAAAAAGGATTTATTTGATAGCAAAGTACAGTCTTTGAAGCTCGGTTTCGGATTTTCGTTAAAACTACCATTTCTCTAAAACCAGTAAGATAAATACGATAATAGCAGGATTTTAATTTTCAATACAAAACGAAACCAGCTGAATTACTTAAAAACTTAGTTTTTGAAAATAGCTGGTTTCAATGTTTTAAGTGCTGTTGCCCAGAACAATTAATTAGTTGGTTTTATTAAAAGAATAAGGCTATTGGTTAATAAGCATAGCTAAATATATTTTTGAAAACATTATATCGGCATCTTTTTAAAGTAAGGAATCGCCTGTCTCTTTTAAGGGTTAATCCCTAATTGTTTTAATGCACTGTCTATTATTTTTAAATGTTAATACATGTGAGTGGGATTAAAAAATATAATTACTTAATAATTGAAAAATAATTTTAAAAACTACCTTGAAATCAAGTGTTTATTAAAGAGTTCTTCTTTAGTAAATGCCGTTTTCGTGTGCGCAGTTATTTCTGTTTTTAGTGGTTGTTTTATTTTAATATCTCACTATCAAAATATATTGAATGATAGACTTTATTTACAGGAAGATTTAATTAGCGAAAATGAGTCGGTATTCAATTATTTTTTGAATAATAGTGACGTTGTTTCATATAATGATGTTAAGGAGATTACTGTTTTTGAAAACGATATGCTTTCCTTAATTGAAAAAAAGAATTGGGGGTTTTACGATATCCTTGTTTGTAAAACGATATTTAAAAAGGATACTGTTAGCAAAACGGCTTTAGTGGGCAGTACTAGTAATGTTGTGGACAATTTGGCTTTGTATGTTACTGATTATGATAAACCTTTAAAATTATCAGGTGAAACAAAAGTTTTTGGAGATATTAAAATACCCAATGGACACTCTGAGCTAGCTTATATTAATGGTAAAAAGGGCAATGCTTTAACTTTAAAAGGCAGGCAGTTAAAATCTAAAGATAAACTTCCGAAAATTAATAAAACAGTTGATTTGAATATTTTAGGTTTACCTCAATTGTCGTTTGGTACCATAGATATTAATAATGAAAAGGTACTTGTAAATAAGTTTGATGAACTTTCTAAAGTTATAGATCTTAATGGTATAGCTTCCCTTAAAGAAATTAAATGTAAAGGCAATTTTATTTTGCATTCCATTAACGATTTAGAAATAGATAGCTCAGCAATACTAAACGATGTGGTTATTATGGCTCCCGTGGTTAAAATTGCATCAGGTTTTAGAGGTAATATTCAAATTATAGCAACACAAAAAGTGATTGTTGAAGACAATGTATCTTTAATGTATCCGTCCAGTATTTATATTAAAAGTGATACAGATATTGCTTCTGTAGAAATAAAAAAAAATAGTACACTGATTGGAGGTGTTGTTATTGATGGCAATACTTATAACAACTCTTTAGAACGCAAATTATATATAGATGAAGACGCTGGTGTAATTGGAAATGTTTATTGCTATGGGAGTACGCAATTAAAAGGTAGTATAATTGGAAGTATTTATACAGATAGGTTTTTTTTAAAAACTAAGGCTTCAAACTATGAGAATGTCATTTTAAATGGAAGTATAAACAAAGAAAAACTTCCCGATAATTTTGTGGAGCTCCCACTATTTAATAACTCATTTAATAAAAAAAAATATGCAGTTATTAAAGAATTATAAGGTTTTCAAAGCTTCATCATTAACAGAATCTGTATTTGCGATATCTATTATTTCAATTTGTGTATTGGTAGTTTTTATGGTTTACCTAAACATTATTAGTCAAAACAAACCAGTATACTACTATGAGGCTAAGCATACGGTTGAATTTTTAACACAAGAAAGTATTAAACAACAAAATTATGAAGATAATGCCTTTGAATATAAAGGTTATACTATAAATAAAAAAGTAACTATAAATAAAGAGGACCAAATGGTTTCACTGTCGTTTTTCATAAAAACAGGGCATAATAAATACAAAATCAATAAGCTTATTCCATTTAATGAATAGCAATACAAATTTAAAAGCTTTTACTATTCTGGAAGCATTGATCAGCTTGGTTCTTATGGGCATTATTATCACGTTATGCTATACAGTATTTAATTTAATTGAAAGGCAAATGACACTTTTTAAAAACGAAAATATGAGTGTTTTACAATACAACTTATTTAATACAACGATTAAAAATGATATTTATAATGCTGAAGATTTTATTTATAATGATAACCGATTATTATTAAAGAATTATGATGGATCAAACATAGACTATCAAGTATCAAAGCGTTTTATTTTAAGACATCATAATATAAAAACGGACACTTTTAAGTTTCGTGTTTTTAACCATAAGTTTTTACAAAGCGATAATTCTAAACCACTTGATAAAATACTTCAAATCACTATTGGGGTTTTAGGAGATTCTATTAATACAAACTATTATTTAAATAAGCATATGGCTAATACTATTAACAATATCTATTTTAATGAAACGGCTGTTACCAACAATCCAAATGCGTTATAGAATGATTCATGGATACATACTTAATCATTAAGAAGAATATTATCAAGTGAAAATTGAAATAAGCACATATAACCCAAAAGTTAAAAAGACAAATACGATCAATAGAGAGATTAGCTTTTCATCTCCTGTTTTTAAGCGATTTTCGGATAAACAAAAAGAAGATTTTTATAGAGAATTTTCTACCCTTATAAAGTCCGGAGTAGATTTTAACCAAGCCTTGGAAATATTAACAGGCCAACAAAAATCTAAATTTGTAAAATCTATTTATAAAACTATTAATGATGATGTAGTTAAAGGAAAATCATTGCATCAAGCCATACAAAATTATAAATACTTCTCGCCTTACGAATATTATAGTATAAAGATAGGAGAAGATACAAGGCGATTGCCAGCCATTTTTGATCAGTTGCAAAAATTCTTTTCGCGAAAAATAAAAATGAAAAGGCAGGTTATTTCTGTTTTAGCCTATCCTGTTTTTGTACTGCTTATAACATTTGGAGTACTGTATTTTATGCTAAACTTTGTGGTGCCCATGTTCGCATCGGTTTTTCAGCAGTTTGGAAAAGAACTACCTAGGATAACACAATTTGTTGTAAACATTTCAAATAATTTTAACATAATAATTTCAGTGCTATTAGGGACTATTTTATGTGTGTTTACAGCACATAAACTATTAAAACAACATGATGCTTATAAAAGAATAATATCAAATATATTTCTAAAAACTCCTTACTTTGGAAGCCTAATTAGAAAGATTTACTTAGCGCGATTTTGTCAATCATTTGGGCTTTTATTATCTGCTAAAACACCATTGATTACATCTTTAGAATTGGTAGAAAAAATGATTACGTTCTACCCGCTTAAAAATGCATTGTCACAAACTAAAAAAGATATATTAAAAGGAGAAACTTTAGCAAATAGTTTAAAAAAGCATTCCTTTTTCACTCCTAAAATAATATCGTTAACTGCCATTGGAGAACAAATTAATGAGTTGGATGCTATGTACGACGGTTTAGCAAATCAATATAATGATGATGTCGATCATTCTACCAAAATGATAGGCACCATTTTAGAACCTATAATGATTGTTATTATTGGAAGTATTGTAGGTTTTATAATGATTGCAATGTACTCTCCAATTTTTAATTTAAGTAAAGTCATTCAAAATTAGATATCAAATAATTCAAAAATTTAAAAATGAAAAAGTCACTATTAAAATTAAAGAAAAATAAAGGTCATTTAAAGGCATACTCTATGTCTGAGATATTGATTGTACTATGTATTATAGGTATATTAATTTATTTGGTCGTACCTAATCAAACATCTGTAGTTACGAGTGCTAAATCTATCGAAGCTCAGAATATGTTGAGTATGATTCATGGGTTGGAAAAGAGTCATTTTTACCGTCATTCTAAATACACAGCAGATTTTGATGAGCTAGGATTTGAGGAAACTTTAACCATAGATAAAGGCGGACAAGCCGTATACAAAATTCAAGTTACAGAGGCTTCATTAAATAGTTTTAAAGCAACAGCAACAGCGCTGCAGGATTTTGATGGCGACGGTGTTTTCAATACCTGGGAGATAGACCAAGATCGTAAGTTAAGAGAAATTGTAAAAGACTGATATGTTGCTTGATTTGGGATATGTTTTTTTAGTAATAACGTTACTTTTTGTGCTGTATTTTGATACAAAAAAACGAACTATACATGTTATTTTGCCTGTATTGATTTTCTGTTTCTCGATACTCATTAATTACACTTCTATTGATTTAAGGTTAATGGATATAATATACAATTTTGTTTTTCTACTTATTAATATATCGGGACTTACACTTTATTTTTCAATAAAAGAAAAAGTATTTGTTAATCCCATAGACCGTTTTATAGGGTTAGGAGATATTGTTTTTTTTATAGCTATAACACCGCTTTTTAAACTTGAAACATTTATTCCGTTTTTCATAGTGGGCTTATTATTTTCATTGTTATTATATGCAATTATCTTACTTTTTAAAAAAATAAAAACAATTCCACTAGCAGGTTATTTGGCATTGTACCTTGTCATTAATATAGTGATACAAAATGTATTTAATATTAATATATCTATTTAATGGAAGCAGCAAAAATAGACCATATAAATTTATCTGTTAACCTACAGCAAGCCATTAGTTCTGAGATGGCAAATCACTTCTTAATCATTCCAAAATCCATTTCTGAAACAGAATGTACATTCTTTATAGACCAAACACAAGAATTAGAGCTGTATAGCATTAAAGATGAACTCAAGTTGCTTTTTAATAAACAGATAAACTTGGAAACCGTTGAGGCTTCCGTGGTAAAAAAAGCCCTTTCCATTTACTATAGAAGGCATGATTCTCAACCCAAAATGGTTTCCTATGGCAATGATTTTTTAGAAGATCTAATTTTTGAAGCGAAACATATTAATGCGAGTGATATCCATATAGAAATCTATGAAGAAGATGTCAGGGTTAGATTGCGAATAGATGGTCAACTAATCGAAAAAAACAATATAAAAAAGGAGAGTTATTTGGAATTGATTAATCAAATAAAAATCAAATCAAATTTAGATATTACTGAAAAAAGATTGCCACAAGACGGGAGAATTGAATATGATAATTTTGACGTAAGGGTTTCTATCTTACCTACGCATCACGGAGAAAAGGTAGTCATGCGTATATTGGGAAGAGATGCTTCTCATTTGGATATCTATCAACTAGGTTTTGAAACACATGATTTACCACTTTATCTGGAAGCTGTAAAAAAAACGAATGGTATTATTTTAATTAGTGGGCCAACGGGTTCTGGTAAAACAACTACTTTATATGGTACTTTAAAACATTTAAATACTATAAATACAAATATTGTAACGGTAGAAGACCCTATAGAATATACCTTGAAAGGTATAAACCAAGTACAATTAAAAGAAAACATTGGGCTAACTTTTACATCTGCATTACGATCCTTTTTAAGACAAGACCCAGATATTATTATGTTGGGAGAGATTAGAGATGCGCAAACAGCCCAAATGGCTATTAGAGCCTCTTTAACAGGACATTTGGTGTTGTCGACAATTCATACCAATTCAGCAATAGGTACTATCTCCAGGTTGGTAGATATGGGCGTGCCTTCTTTTTTAATAGCAGAAACCATCAATATATCTGTAGCACAAAGATTAATAAGAACACTATGCGAAAACTGTAAGAAAGAACAGGAATTTAACGATGACGATTTGCCATTATCTTTTAACCCAAAACATAAATTAACGAAACACCATATAGCTGTAGGTTGTGACGAATGCTACCATACAGGTTATAAGGGGAGAAGGGCTATTTATGAAATACTGCCAATTACTCGAGAAGTCATGGATGCTATAAAGAAAAACACATTGGAGCAGTCTGGCGTTATGAAGAACAGAAAACTCTCTGACAAAGCTTTTGATCTATTCTCAAAAGGACTTACATCGTTAGATGAGATATACCCAATACTTATCAATTAAATTATGCCATACAGAACTATTATAGTCTTTATATCTTGTATTGTTTTTAATATAGGTTTTTCACAAACACATATTAAAACATTTACTGAAAAATTAGACGAACTGTCAAAGACAAAAAAAGGCTTGCAAGATAATGTTAGAATCGACTTAAGCGGTTTAACATTGTATGATTTTATTAACACTTTAGCCGAAGAGCATCAATTAAATGTTAGTGTAGATTCAAATTTAAATCAACTGGTTACAAGTAATTTTTATGATGTTAATATAAAAGATGTTTTCTTGTTTTTAATTAAGAAACATCAACTAGAAGTTGACGTGGCAAACAATATTTTAATATTTAATAAAAAGCCAGAAGCCGTTGTTGTTAAAAAAATAGCGCCATTAAAAAAAATAGATATTTCTTATAATCAACAAAATAAATTTTTATCGGTGAGATTAAAAAACGATTCGTTACCACGAGTTGCGCAAGCCATTACAGATGCTTCTAAGAAAAATGTTGTTTTGGCTCCAAATATAAAAGATCAAAAAGTATCTGCTTATATTTTAAACAGACCCATTGATGAAGTTTTGAAAATGATGGCCAAATCGAATAGTTTGATTTTAACAAAAGATGAAAACGAGAACTATTTTCTTGAAAAAGATATTGTTGAGCCCGAACTTCCCAAAAAAACAACAACATCACGATCTAACAGGAGTAGAAGTCGAGCTAGTCAATCAAAAAATAACCGGACTACGAATCAGAATGCAACAGGCGATTTCGAAATTAAAATAAATGCTCAGGGGTTTTTAGATATTAAAGCCTTTGAAGCCGATGCCTCATCTATAATTAAAGAAGCAGCTGAAAAATTGAATATCAACTTCTTTATGTATAACACGCCTGAAAGTGTTATAACGACCTTAGTGGCCAATGGTATTACGTTTGATAATTTATTGGATCACCTTTTTAAAGGCGAAAATTACACTTATAAAAAATCAGGTAACCTATATTTAATAGGAGAACATACAACCGAAGGTCTTAGAAAGACAGAGTTGGTGCAACTAGAAAATAGGACTATTGAGACTGTTTTAAGCACACTACCCGCAGCTGTAACGGAAACACTAGAAATAAAGGAGTTTGTAGAGCTTAATGGTTTTGTGGTTACCGGGTCAAAAAATCATATTCAGGGATTTAAAGATTACATCTATGAAATTGATCGGGTTGTACCAGTCATCCAGATAGAAGTTATCATTGCACAATACCAGAAATCCTATGAAATACAAACAGGCATGCAAGCAGGTCTTAGTGATGAACCAAGAACAACATCGGGTGTTCTTTTTCCAACAAGTGACGTAAACCTTAATGCGACATCGGTAAATGGATTGATTGATGCATTTAACGGTTTAGGAATTGTAAATCTAGGTAAGGTTTCCGAAAAATTTTATTTAAACTTAAAAGCTTTAGAAAACAACTCACTTATTAAATTATCATCAACACCCAAACTGGTTACATTAAATGGCCATGAAGCCACATCTTCAATAGGGGAGACCAATTATTATTTTGAACAAAATAACCGATTAATTAATTCCGGGGTAAACAACAATATTCTTCAATCTGGTACCTGGAAATCCACAGAAGCTAATTTGAGTATAAACATTAAACCTTTTGTTTCTAAGGATGAAAATGTAACGTTAACTATTTCAGTTGAGAAAAGTTCATTTTTAGGAAGGGCAGGAGAGAATGCACCTCCAGGCAAATCGACTCAAAAATTTGAATCGATGATTAGTGTAAAAAATAATGAGATGATTCTTTTGGGAGGTTTAGATGAGTTGGAAAATGAGAATTCGGGAACAGGTACGCCTTTGCTTTCTAGAGTTCCAGTTATTAAATGGCTATTTAGTGGAAGAAAAAAAAGAAAAGAAAAATCGAAGCTCCATATTTTTATAAAACCTACTGTTACCTATTAAAATGCTACCAGAAAAGCTAACAAACATATTTAATGATAATAAGAGATACTATGTACTAAGTATATCAAATACTGGTGACGTATCGGAGTATTATTTAATCACATTGCTATTTAAAGACAATGAATTAAAAATTGAAGATCGCTATACATCTAGGGGCATTGATGAGGATTTCAAAGGGCATTTAAATAAGAACTATCCGGTTATTCTACATATTGAAGGAGACAGCATCATAAATAAAAGTGTTGAAAACAAAGCTGGGTATCGAAAAAACTTAATATTTAAATCCAATCTTGACGATTTCTACTTTTATGAGTATAAACAAGAGGAAACGGTATTTGTATCGGTAGCAAGAAAAGAACTTATTAATGTACTCATAAAAGAAATAGAAGCATTGCATGTTTTTGTGGTCCATCTATCTTTTGGGCCTTTTGTAATGGCCAATCTACTCCCTGTTATAAAAAATCACTCAAATATTTCATCATCTAATTATACTATCGAAATAAGTGAAAATTTAATTCAGTCTTTTAAAAAAGAAAACCATTATAAAAATCAATACATCATTAACGGCGATACGTTTAATTCCTATGAAATACCATTGATTGGCGCTTTTTTAAGTTATAAACTACCTAATAATGTTATTGAATTTGATACTGCTTTTTTAAATAATAATGCAAGCGAATTTAAGTTTAAAAAATGGTTTAAAATAGCATGTGTTTTTTCAATCTCCTTTCTTTTAATAGCACTTTTTTCAAGTCACTTGTTACACAGTTCCTATGTAAGTGCTTTAGTTGAAAAAGAATCGGTTTACGCTTTGTCTCAACAAACAGCTGCAGAGATTGATGCACTGCAAGAAGAAAAGACATTAAAAGAAAAAATACTTCAAACAACTAATATTAGTAACAAAAGTTTTATCACAAAATATGTGGCAGACATAGGAAACTCTACACTTCCTGAAATTACATTAAAAAAAATTCAAGTAATTCCGACACTAAAAAAAATAGAACATGGTAAGAAGATCGCTTTTAATTTTAATGTGATTCATATAACAGGTAAAGTTACTGATGATGAGGCTTTTAATCGCTGGATTAAAAAAATTAAGCAACTAAAATGGATTGAGAAATTAGATATAGTGGCCTACACACAAGAAAGTAAAATAATGAACAAATTTATTTTAAAAATAGAACTATAAAGTGTTTAAAAACTTAACATATAAACGAAAATTTTTTCTGGTTCTTATTGGTTTCGTATTGCTTTTTTTGGCATCATATAAAAAGACCTTTAAACATACTTTAGCTGCTAAAAAGGAACTTAATCATGTGAGGCAAAAACTGGCGAACACCAATAATTCATTTAACAACTTGTATGCTTTAAAAAACGACATTAAAACTTTAGATAAATTAATTGGAGGGCGCTCGTTAAATCCCGTGCATGTTCAACAAAAAATTCTTGATTTCATATCTAAAACAGATCCAACAATTAATATAGTATCTATTGAAGATGTTCACATATTTTCAGGCAAAGAGTTTTTAATTTACTCTAATCAAATAGAGCTTGAAGGTGCTTATGAGTCACTCGTTAAACTACTCTACGAAACAGAAAAAAAATTTAAGGATTCCCGTGTAGTAAGCTCAGAATTTTATTCAAAAAAGAATTATAGAACAAATAAAGAAACCCTTTTTTTAAAAATAATATTGCAGAATTATGAAAAAGCTAAATAATATAACTTTAATACTAATCTTGTTTTTTGTATCGTTTGCTTGTGATGATATTCTAGAAGAAGATATTACCGATGTTACTATACAGATAATATCTCCAACCGAGGGTACCATAGTGGAAGGGAATACGGCTCAATTTTTATGGCAAGCCGTTAAAGGCGCCGATGCATATAGAGTTCAAATTGTTAGGGATGACCAAAGGTATGAAGTGGACTCTTTGGTGACTTTAACAAACTTTACTTATAATTTAGACCCTGGATATTATCAATGGCGTATTAAAGCAGAAAATTTTGCATATGAAACAAGTTATATTTTTCCTGTAAACTTTGAGATGCGTGCTTCAGATAATCTATCAAATCAAAATGTGGTTCTTCAAACACCTTCAGAAAATTTATACACCAATAATAAAAGTATCATTTTCACTTGGCAAAGTTTAAGTAATACAGATACATACACATTTGTATTAGCAAAAAAAGTGGGAGGAGAACAAACTGTTTTCGAACAACCAGATATAACCAATACCAGCTTAAATATTGATCCTATGAAACTTGATGAAGATGCCGAATATATTTGGAAACTAAAAGCAAAAAACGCAATATCAGAAACCTCTTTTTCAGAACGTTCTCTTTTTATAGATACCGTGATACCTAACCAGCCAACATTATCTGCACCATTAAATGAAGCAAAGGTGGCTCCATCGTCAGTGACCTTTAATTGGGCGAACGGAGCAGATTCAGGAACCGTTCAATCGTTAATAACCAATACTCTGGAAATTTCCACAGATGTTAATTTTAATACCTTGATCCATTCAGCTAGTACTACAAATAATTCTGCTGTGTATGAGTTTGTCTCCCCAAATACATATTACTGGCGAATAAAAGCTATAGACGCTGCAACAAACGAAAGTGATTATAGTATAGTAAGATCCATAGTTGTTGAATAATAAAAAAAATGTCATTTGAATAAAAAGTATGTAAATAGTGTTCTGATAGCCTTTCTTATTGTTATTTGGGGGGCGGTAATATATAAATATTTTGGAAAGTCTAATACTGTAGAGGTAGGTGTGGAAAATAAGGTGTCTAGTACGAATTACCAACCTAAATACAACATAACAAAAGACACTTTTTTACTCGAAATAATAAATAAAACACCTTTTAAAGCTTCTAAAAACCTTAAAAAAAAGGCAACAGTAGTTAAAAAAGCTAAGACAATAGTAAAGAAAATACCTAAAAAGCATGTTAAAAAAACAAATGTGACCTGGCCAGACATTAGCTATCATGGTTTTGTTAAAGGAGATAAAAAATCAACCCGACTTGTCTTATTAAAAATAAACAAAAAACTTTATAGAAAGCGAGAAAAAGAGACAGTAGATGGTCTAACTTTAATAAAAGCATACAACGATTCCTTATGGGTATCATTTAATAATATAAAAAAAACAATAACAAAAATCCATGACTAATATTAATCGTCTTACTCTAACAAATTCTATTTTAATAGCAATTATTATTACAGTCGCTATAATTAATTATTTACAGATCAATGATCAAAAAGATATTGTCTACATAGATAACATCAAATTGTTCAACGGTTTTAATATGACCAAGGATATTAAGGCTATTGAAGAAACAAAGATTAACAAACAGACCAAAGAACTAGATAGTTTATATTCAAAATTAAAATCGCTATCCAGTCAAGAAAAAGAGCATACTATGACTAAAAATTTGCAGCAGCAAATTGCTTATAAAAGTAAAGCATTACAAGAACTTCAAGATAATTATACTCATAATTTAAGTCAGAATGTATGGCAGAGACTCAATACTTATATAAAAGGATATGCACAAACCCATAATTATAAAATCATATTGGGAACAAGTGGTAATGGCAATGTTATGTATGCCAAAGAAGCCATCAATATTACCAATCAAATTCTTGAATATGCAAATAAAGAATATGAGGGGAATTAAAAAGGTTTTCCCTTAACTATATAACGGAGAATCCCTACAAGGCGCGTTAGCACTTTCTATAATTTTAATGAAAGTTTTAACGAGTATTTTTTACATGGGGTCTTTTAGAAAATTTTCATATTACAGTCTTTTTATAGGGGTGTTGGGAGCGATGATTTCCTGCAATAATTCTGGAAAAGCAAAAAATCAACCAGCGTACAAAATCTATAGTTTACAGCAACAAGGTTGGAAATCTAAGCGTGTTACACAATTTGTCAACAATATAAATTATACGGCTACAGAAGTACCCATACAGTATTACCTGTTGAAGAATAATCAGAATAATGAAGCTGTAGTAGATTCGCTGTATCAAACAAACATTAAAGAACGTATTGTAGAAATAGAATTCCAACATGTCAATGAAGCAGATTTACTGCTAAAAGATTATACAAATAAAACGTATAAAGATGCTGTAAAATACATGGCATTTACTATTGAAAAGGATTTTTCTATTGTTACATCCTCTAATGATACAATTTCATGCTCGGGAGTGAATTTTGAGCGAAACTTCAAAGTGGCACCTTTTAAACGGATGTTACTCTACTTTAATAATATAAACCCTAACGATCATATAAAGCTAATATACCAGGATCATTTGTTTGGTAACGGGATTATAAAATTCAATTTTAACGAAACCCCTCTAAAGTTATAGGTTATGAAGACAATTATAAAAATAATCATCTTATTTGTTTGCAGTTCATCATTAGCACAAACCAATCTTTTAGATACTTCTACGTGGACAGCTGGAACGGGTTCAGCTCCTGGTTTTCTACACAATGGGGCTGATGAAGAAAATGTAAGGGAAATGGGAATAGGTCCGCATGGTACTTCTGTTCTTCTGTGGAAAGCTGTTCCCAGTGCCTCTTCTTTCAATATTGGATGGACTACTGAATATATAAATATAGACCATACAAAAACTTATCGTTTAACATTATGGTTTAAAAAAACAGGATCCAACGATGGTAGTACGTGGCAATCATTTTTATGTAAAGACGATTTAGATAATAATACCGCTTTAAACTTAGATGGTACCGTAAATGGAAATCCGTATCCTTTTTATGGTGACCCACCTCAATTAGATCAATGGTATCTCATAGTAAGCTATATTCACGGTAGTGATTACAATTCCCTTACTAGTTTAGGAGGCATATATAATACCAGTGGGACAAAGCAAGGAATTAATGTTAAAGATTATAAATTCTCTAACACTGCTACTCGAATTTTGCATAAGCCTTATTTTCATTCCTCAGGAAATATATCGGAAAGGCAGTATCTATATGCACCTACTATATATGAAGTTAATGGTCAAGAACCAAGTATACAAGATATAGTAGATTCGCAGTCAAATAATAACCAAAACCCAACTACAAGTACAGGAAACTGGACTTTGAGCAATCAGGATGTATACTACAATGCAGGTAATGTAGGGATTGGCACAGCTACACCAGATGAAAAACTGGCGGTAAACGGCAATATCCATACCAAGGAAGTACGCGTAGATTTAATTGGCTGGAGCGATTTTGTTTTTGAAAAAGATTACAAGCTGCCTACGTTAAAAGAAGTAGAGAAACATATAAAAGAAAAGGGGCATTTAAAAGATATCCCTTCAGTAAAAGAAGTGGAAGAGAACGGTATTTTATTAGGAGATATGAATGCCAAACTCCTTCAAAAGATTGAGGAATTGACATTGTATATCCTGCAACAGCAAAAAGAGATAGAGCAATTAAAAAAGAATTTGAAAAATAAAGGATAAAAAGCAATAACCAATGAAAACAATCATAAAAATAACCCTTCTACTTGTTTACAGTGCCACTTTTGCTCAATTTGATTCTGATTATCAGGCAATTTTAGATGAAGCGACCACTCAGGGGTATACTTTACCAAGTGCTGCCGACCAGAGTATACAAAACCAAATTGTTGTTAGTGCCAAAGCTAATGGTATATGGGCAACCTCAGATCTCATTTTATACTTTAAAGGAAGTGGGGACAAAAATTTTAAGCTAATAAACTGGAAGAACCCAACGGGAACGAAAGCCACAGAAGAAGATTTTGGAGGGACGTTAACATGGACGTCCACGGGGGTAAAAGGAGATGGTTTAAATTTAATTAAGACTGGTTTTAACCCTACGTCGTCGGGGCTCAATTATCTTCAGAACGATGCAGGTGTTTATGTAAAAGTAACGCAAGCCTATACCACCAAGCATAACGTATTTGGAGGGGCAAACGTTAGTTTAAATACATTATTTCAGAGACCATCCATAAATTCTGATAGTAGCTTAGCTCCCATATTTACATATCCAGGAACGGGTTTATTGGGTTTGTCGAGAAATAATGCTACTTCATTTATAGCTTCCGTTGATGCCACCTTAACTACGCTAACACATAATTCTGGTAGTATTACGAATGAAGAGCTAAAAGTACTGGGAAATGGGGCTGCGAATAATGCTTTTACTAAGTTTGATGGAGAAGTAGCATATGTAATAATAGGAAGTGATATGTCTGATAAATTACCAGACATGGCCACTACGTTTGATTCAGCATCAGGAGGGGATACCGAACTTCCCACAACACCAACCTTATTACCTAATGAAGACAAAACAGAAACTACAGTAGATTTAAGCTGGACGGCCTCGACCGATAATGTGGCGGTAACAGGTTATAAGGTCTATAAGGATGATGTTTTGGAGGCCACCTTGAACAATGTTCTAACCTATCAGGTAACAGGCCTTACAGCATTTACGGCTTATAATTTTAATGTAAGCGCTTTAGATGAGGCAGGGAATGAGAGTGCATACAGCAATGTTTTGGGTGTAACGACCAATAATACATCAGGAAGTAGTGGTACCTCTGGCAACTGGACTTTGAACAACCAAAATGTGTATTATAATACAGGTAACGTAGGGATCGGCACCACAACACCAGATGAAAAACTAGCAGTAAATGGTACTATCCATACCAAAGAAGTACGTGTAGATTTAGATGGCTGGAGTGATTTTGTTTTTGAAAAAGATTACAAGCTGCCTACGCTAAAAGAAGTAGAGAAACATATTAAAGAAAAGGGACATTTAAAAGATATCCCTTCAGCTAAAAATGTGGAAGAACATGGCATCCTGCTAGGAGATATGAATGCCAAGCTCCTTCAAAAAATTGAAGAATTGACCTTATATATTATTCAGCAACAAAAAACATTGAAAGAGCAAGACCATAAAAATGAAATGCAGGAAAAGAGGTTAGCAGAATTAGAGAAATTAACAAAGCAGTAATTATAAAATTATAATAAGCCATTATGATTCATTCCATTAAAACCAATAAGTTTTCAAAAGTCATAGCTAGTTATTTGGCTATACAGTTACTTATTACAACGGTACAACCATCCAATTTATTTGCTTTAACCAGTGGTCCATCACAGCCAGAGTTTAATTCGTTTACACCTATTGGGACATCGGATATGGTGAATTTATCTACTGGTGATTTTAACTATAATATTCCTATTATGGATGTGGGAGGGTATCCGTTAAATTTATCCTACGATTCTGGTATCACAATGGATCAGGAAGCTTCTTGGGTAGGTTTAGGCTGGAACCTTAATGTAGGACAGATAAACAGACAGGTTCGTGGTATTCCTGATGATTTTAAGGGAGATGAAATGATTTATGAGAAAAATTTAAAGCCTAATGTGACTGTTGGGATTAGCGCACAATATTCAAGCCAAGTTTTTGGCTTGGAAACAGAAGACTATGTCAAAGGAGGCTTTGGTGCTTCAGTAGGTTTGGGGATACAATACAACAATTATCATGGGGTGAGTTTTAAACCGTCCTATGGGTTGTCATTTGATTTAGGAGACTATGTATCAGTTGGTATGAATGTACAAACATCGGCGACCGAAGGCGCTACAATTTCTCCATCTTTAGGTGCTAAAATTAATCTTCCATATATAGATGATATGTCTATTGGCGGAAGGTTAAATGCAGGATTGTCATATAATTCCAATAAGGGATTAACTTCTTTTGGTTTAAATGCAACAACATCTTTTAGTTCTAAGTTGAGTACTAAAAATGAGGCAATAGATAACACGTCCAAATCTTTTGGGGTTTCATCTGGAAGTTTATCATTTTCTAATATTACGGTAACACCAAGAAAACGAAATGCTTTTCAGGACTTTAATAGTACGTTTTCATTTTCAACAGGCGTAGATTTATGGGGAGTAGATGGCGAAGCAGAAATATCTGCGACAGCTTCTGTTCAAAAAATAAAAGACAAAACAAAAACTGAAAAAGCTTATGGGTATGAGTTTACAGGGCAAGCAACAAAAAATGATGTCTTAGACTATAATAGGGAGAACGACAGAGTTATTAGTAAAAATATGTTGGCATTGCCGTATACAAATTATACATATGATTTGTATAGTGTTAATGGACAAGGTATCAATGGTATGTTTAGGGCACATCGTAGTCAAATTGGTCAAATTTATGATGAATATGTGGAAGATGAAAGCTCTGGATTTAGCTTAGGTGGTGAATTCGAAGGAGGACCCTCTTGGCATGTAGGAGCAAATTTTGTAGTTGCACCTTCAAAAAGTTATACAGGTGTTTGGCAAACTAGAGCCTCCAACACATTTAAAAATGAGAATGAGAATAAATCATCATCTAATTTAGATTATGAACCTGTATATTTTAAATATGTGGGTGAACATAAAATCGATAATGAAAGAAGCTTTTATACAGATCGGTTAAAGAGAGACAAACCTATGGCTATTGGTATTGGAGGGACAGGTTTCAATAAATATGCAACGACTAATTTTAAAGTTAAAGAATATGGTACAAACAATATTCCCAGTCATTCAACACAAGCGTTTAGTACAACTTCAGGAGGAAAGTTTAAAAGGACAGCAAGAGATGTTCGTAATCAGTCCATCCAAAAAATAACTGTAAGTGAACTACGTGACTTTTATACAGAAGATTATGCACTAGAACGTATTAATAAACATGCGGCCGAGCATCATACGGCAGAAATACGTATACTAAAGCCTGATGGTGCAACTTATGTGTTTGGAGAGACTGCTTATAATACAGAAAAACAAGAGGTTACGTTTGCTACTAATTCTAATGATTTCGATTGTGGAACTGGTATAATAAGATATAACGCGGGAGATAATTCGAGAAACAATAAAGCAGGAATCGATCATTTTTACGATAAGGTAATCACACCAGCGTATGCACATACCTATTTATTGTCTTCAGTATTATCGTCAGACTATGAAGACCTTACAGGTAATGGTCCTACCGATGATGATTTAGGAGCCTATACCCTTTTTTCATATAAAAAACAGAATGAAGATTTTCAATGGCGTATTCCTTTTGGAAAAGATGAAGCCTCTTATAATGAGGGACTAAGGAGTAATCGGGCTGATCAAAAAGGAAGTTACCTCTATGGTAAAAAAGAAGTGAAATATATAGACAAAATTGAAACCAAAACACATGTGGCTGTTTTTAAATTATCAGATAGAGAAGATGCTATTGGTGTTAATGATGATAATGGCGGTACTGGAACTGGGCGCTTACAAAAAATAGATGAAATACATTTGTATTCCAAGCCAGAGTATAACATTTATAAGGAAGAAATTGAAGATGAAGACCCAGCAAACGACCCTGGAAAAGATGAGCTGTCACCTATTAAAATAGCATATTTTGAATACGATTACTCCCTGTGTAAAAATCTTCCTAACCATTTGGATTATGATCCTGATGACTTAACTAATCAAGATGGAAAACTAACCCTTAAAAAGGTATATTTTACATATAGAAACTCTAAGATGGGAAAGCATACGCCCTATACTTTTAGTTATGAAAAAGATTTAGATGGAAATTTGACAATTGATAATAATCCAGATTATAGTTTAAAGGCTTTTGACATTTGGGGAAATTATAAACCAAATGATCTTAGTAGTTGTAGCACCCAAGATCCAATAACCACTTCGGAGTTTCCTTTTGTAGATCAATACAATAAAACGTTACAAGATCAATATGCTGCTTCATGGTCATTAACTTCTATTAGTTTACCGTCTGGAGGTTCTATAGATTTAAACTATGAAAGTGATGACTATCAATATGTTCAGGACAGACCAACTATGGAAATGTTTAAGGTAGTAGGTGCTGGTATTAGTGATAGTCCTACAGACCCAGAAAGTAACCAGTCATTGTATCTAGGTGTTGTGCCATCTACTTATTTGTATGTAAAATTAGAGGATGAGACCACAGCAATTTCTTCTGGGGCATTTAAAGAAAAGTATTTAAAAAATCAGGATGATAAACCAATTTACTTTCGTTTTCTGGTTAACATGACCAAAAGAGGAGCGCTTAATTCAAATAGTAGTGATTACGATTATGTCACAGGCTATTTTGGATTGGATGGAGATGTTAATGTTTTCGAGGTAGGTACGGGTGATTTTTATGCGGCTATTCCAATGAAGACCACCAGTATGGAAGGTGGAACAGACGGGGCAGATCAAGTAAACCCCATATCCAAAGCAGGATGGTATTTTGGTAGGCGTTATTTAAATGGCATTGTATATGGTTTAAATCAAGATCATAGATCTGAGAATGTTGTCACCATTGCAAAAAAATTAGTATCCAGTATAGGGGCGATAGGTGAAATATTTATGGGGCCTAACAAAAAGTTAAGAAACAAACGTTGCGCACAAAACTTTATTCCAGAAAAATCATGGATTCGTTTATCAACTCCAAAGCTATATAAATTAGGGGGTGGTTCGCGTATAAAGCAGTTGGTTATGAATGACCATTGGGACGATATGACTGCAGGTGGAGCTTTACAAACCTATGGACAAACCTATAAGTATACTTTAGAAGATAATAGTTCTAGTGGCGTTGCAACCTTTGAGCCTAATGATAGTGCAGAAAACCCCTTTGTTGAGCCCTTCTATGATAAAGGAGAGCGATTAATAGCCCCTCGTGAGGTGAGTTATGTAGAGAAACCTTTTGGAAAAGCCTTTTTTCCATACTCTAAAGTAACATATAGTCGTGTTTCCGTAAAAAATTTAAAGCGCCCCAATATAACGAGACATGCTACAGGTGAGGTAATCACGGAATTTTACACCTCTAAAGACTTTCCAACCAAAGTAGATTATACAGATATAGATAGTCATTATAGCAGTAATCAAAACAATGTGTTAGAACAACTTATAGGGGGACTTTTTGGTCTTCCTGTAAAAGTGAAAAACGAGTTTACACTTTCGCAAGGCTATGTTGTACATACTAACGATATGGATGGAAAAATGAAAAGCCAAAACGTTTTTCAAGAAGGTGTAAGTACACCTATTTCTTCCGTAACCTATAAATATAGTACCAAAGTAAAGGATAATACTAATAATCAGTTGGCCAATGCAGGCATTCTTAATAATGTGTTGCCAACTATAAGTAAAAATGGTGAAATTAAGGATCGAGAGATAGGTGTAGATTATGATGTAATTACCGATTTTAGGGAAGCTTACTCTAAATCTGAAACAAAAGGAGTTAACGCAAATGTAGTAGCCATTCCATTTACATTATTTGTTTTGATTATTTGGACAGCTTTTCCAGTTTTAACAGAACAAGAAAATATAGCCCATAGTGTCATTACTACAAAGACAGTGCATACCACATCCGTTTTAAAAGAAAAAATAGCTACGGATTTAGGGGCTAAAGTATCTACGGTCAATGAAGCTTGGGATGCCGAGACAGGGCAGGTTATTTTAACCAAAACCATTAATGAGTTTGATGATACCTATTACAACTTTAATTTCCCTGCATACTGGGCTTACAATAATATGGGACAAGCCTCTAAAAATTTAGGTGTTAAAGGTACTTTAACGCCTTCTGGTGATTACTTTATGTTACCAAATGCCGATAAATATCTGACGTTGGGAGATGAACTTATAGTGTCATACGGGAATACAACAGAGCGGTTATGGGTCGTAGGTTTTAATAACGAACATACGGGGATACTTTTAATGGATAAAGATGGTAGTGTAGCAAATAAAAGTGAGGGGTATGCTATACAAGAAGATATAGACTTTAAAATAGTGCGCTCAGGTTACCGTAATCAGCAAATGGGAAATATGGGAGCTATTACAATGATGAGTAACCCTATAAAAAAAGATGTTGACAATAATTATCTTAATATAAATACAGCAACATTCTCACAGTTAGCTTCTTCCTCAGCATCAGATAACTTGCGTATTGTAAATGCCAGTGCAGTGGGTTACGACGATTTTTGGAATTGCCAATGTGAAAACAATTTACCATTTATTCCAAATGCGAATGTAAATGAAGATGTTTTGGCAAATTTAGCCATAGAGGAGTACAAATTCAATCCCTATCTATACAATGCAAGTGGGGAATGGCGTGCCGAAAAATCATATGCCTATTTAACAGAGCGAACCGACGTTAAAGAAGGGGCTAGTACCGTTAGGAAACATACAAGAAAAGAAGGCTATTTTAAAGAGTTTATACCTTTTTATGCTTTAGAAACCGATGGCACCCAGTGGGCAGTAAATTCTGAGGTAATTGATGAGCAAACCCCTGATGAAATAAACTATTGGACGTTTGCCAGCGAAGTTACCCAATACAGTCCTTATGGTGCAGAAATAGAAAACAAAGATGCTCTTGATAGATATTCATCTGCGCAATATGGTTACAATTTCACATTACCAACAGCTGTGACTTCTAATAGTAAGTACCGTTATATGGGGGCTGATAATTTTGAGGATTATAGCTTTTTAAACACAAGAGACGGTCATTTTAATTTTAAAGATAATGTAGACGATGATGGAGATGGAGGTATCCAGATCTCTACAGACCAAGCTCATACGGGGCATAGTAGTTTATTGGTGCCTAATGGAGATATGGCCACTAAAGAAGTAGAGCTTTTGGGAATTGAAGCGGAGGATGCCGATGTAGATGGAGATGGTATACCTAATAAAGAAGACAATTGCCCATATACATGGAACAAAAACCAAAAAGACTATGATGGGGATTTAATAGGAGATGTATGTGATGATGAGGCCGTTCCAGAAGTCTCTAATGTCATTAAAACAGAAAGGTTAGATCATGGTTGTAGCAAACAAATGTCTTTTACGGTTAATGGCACCCCAAACGGAAAGGGATATATTAAGTTTCATGTTTATGAGGAACCACGTGGGGGCTATGTTATATTCTTAAATGGTGACGAAATTGGTGATAATGCAGATAAACCCAATGGTAAAGTGGTTGAAATAAATTTTGATGCTACTGGTAAATATTTTGGTGAGTTTGAATTATACGGACAGCGAAAGGACAAAAGCTATTTGAAAACAGCGATAGAATTGCAAGATAGTTTCCATAACTATGTGTCTAAAGAATTTTTAACGCTTACAGTTTATAAAAACAAAGGATGTCATGGAGAACCATATCAGGATAATAAGTTATTTGATTCTGGAATTAATTAAACTAAAAGCTTCAGTATGAAATTGAAGTCTAACAATAATATAGCAAAGCCTATTTATAACAATAGCATTTTTAAAGTGTTTAGCAAATTCTCTTTCGACATAATTTACAATTTAGTTAATAATAAAATTTTATTATATACCATGAAAAGAACATTTTGTAATATACTTTTATTAGTATCGATATTATCTATAAGCAGTCGTGGATATAGTCAATGTACAACAGATGTGCCCACAGCAGAGCGTGATGCTTTAATAGCATTATATAACGCAACAGGTGGAGCCAATTGGACAAATAACACAAATTGGAATACGTCTGCATGTGTAAGTGATTGGTATGGGGTGACGGTTGAGAATGGAAATGTTGTACAAATAATACTTCCTTCAAATAATTTATCTGGATCTATTCCTACAGAGTTAGGAAACTTCCCTTTATTGAATAAATGTGAATTATATACAAATAACCTAATAGGTGATATACCTTCAAGTATAGGAAATCTTATAAATTTAGAATGGTTGAGTTTAAGTGAGAATCAACTTGTAAGTATACCTACAAGTATTGAAAATCTTATTAACCTAGAGGTATTATATATCAGCGATAATCTACTAGCAGGAGCTATCCCTTCAGAGTTAGGGACATTACCCGAATTAGTGGAGTTGTCACTGCACGCCAATCAGCTTACGGGAAGCATTCCTGATAGTTTTGTTAATAGTGGATTATTTTATTTATACCTTAACGATAATGAATTGTCAGGGGATTTCCCTTCATTAAGTACATTAAGCAATCTTGCTGGATTTAGATTCAATAACAATAAATTTGTCTTTAAAGATTTTGAGAGTGAACACCCAGCCTTTAATACTAACTTGACAATATATGCTTACAGCCCCCAAGCCAAAATAGACCAGGTTGAAACTCCGATAGTTGAAGAGGGTACCAGTTATACATTAACAACAAGCTTGAGCAGTCCCAATAATAGCTACCAATGGTATAAGGACGGCGTGGCAATTCCTGGAGCTACGAATAAAGATTATACAATAAATTCTGTAGCATCAACAGATGCAGGTGTGTATCATGTAATAGCTACTAATAGTATTGTTACAGGACTTACTTTAGAGCGCAATACCATTACGCTTGCTACAACAACAAACACTTGTGGGGTGTCTCAAACAGAACGCGATGCTTTAATGGCTTTGTATAATGCTACAGATGGGGCTAATTGGACCAATAATACTAACTGGGGAACATCGGTACCCGTTTGTGATTGGTATGGAGTAACAGTAGCTAATGGAAGTGTTACAAGGTTAATACTTAATAATAACCAGTTATCAGGCACTATTCCATCGCAATTAGAAGATTTAACTAATCTAATTGAATTGAATTTGTCTAATAATCAATTGTTTGGATCCATTCCAAGTGAAATAGGAGGATTATTAAATCTTACACATTTATACTTATTCGATAATCAATTATCTGGAATCATTCCTAATGAATTGGGAAACTTAACAAGTCTTGTACATCTATATTTATATGTTAATCAATTAACAGGAAACATTCCTTCTGAACTAGGAAATTTGACTAATTTAAGCAGATTACGTCTAACTTCAAATCAATTCACGGGAAGCATTCCTTCTAGTTTAAGTAATTTAACTTCATTAATAATTCTTGAATTGGCTAATAATAATTTAACTGGTGGTATTCCTTCAGAATTAGGAACATTAAACAATTTAGAGCAATTATATTTATATAACAATCAGCTTACCGGTAGTATTCCCAACACATTCGAAACTCTACCTAATCTTACAAGGTTGCGTATATATAGTAATCAATTGTCAGGGGCAATTCCATCAGGCCTTAGTTTGATAAATTCTATGAATCAATTTCGCTTTCAGTTAAACAATTTTATTTTCAGAGATTTTGAAAACGAATTTACAACGTATGTGTCTAATATTGATAGCTTCATATACGCTCCCCAAGCCAAAGTAGATCAAGTAGAAACCCCAATAGTAACGGAAGGGACAAGTTATACATTTACAACAAGTTTGGTTAGTACCAATAATAGCTATCAATGGTATAAAGATGGAGTGGCTATTCCAGGTGCTACCAGTAAAGATTATACAATAAATCCGGTAGCCTTAACAGATGCAGGAGTTTATCATATGTTAGCCACAAACAGTATTGTTACGGGACTTACTTTAGAGCGTCATACCATTACTTTAACGGTTAATCCACCACCTGTAAATAATAATATATTCTGTCTTAGTACATGGGAAAATTACCCCTTAATAACAGATTTGACACCTTCGGGAAGTAATGTTTTATGGTATGCAGCAGAAACAGGAGGCATTGCGTTTAACGATACAGATGAAATTAGGGAAGAAGCAGAAAATCCAGGAGGGGTCTCTTATTGGTGGGACGATACCACCGATGCAATAAGCACCCGTACAGAAGCAACTGTAATCATTTATTTGGGACCAGAAGGAGATACCGAGCAGGCATTTAGTATTTATGGGCCAGCGCCTACAATTTCAGATATTGATGTTGTTAACAATGGAGAGCCTGTATTTTGGTATGATTCAAGTACTAGTAATACAGCATTAAGTACAAATACGGTATTGGTTGACGGACAAACATATTACGCTTCGTCATATACTGATACAGAAGACGGAAATAGTTGCCGTTTACCCGTTGCCATTACTATAGGCGTTATACCTCCTAAGGGCGACCCCATACAGTTTTTATGTGAAGGTTCTGAATTAAGCGATATTGTTATAGAATTAGAAGATGGGCTGTCGGCAGTATGGTATAATAGTTCAGAAGGTGGCACATCTTTAAGTGACTCTACCCTAATTTTAGACGGGAATACATATTATGTAGCACAACTGGATACCAATAACGGGGAAGAAAGCCCGAAACGATTGGCGGTACTTGTAAATATATTACCCTTAAATACGCTCGTAATAAATGAAACCACACAGACTTTTAACCTCAATGCATCTCCAAAAGTTGAAGACTTGCTAGCCAGTGGTTATGATGTTGTGTGGTATAGCCAGCCAACAGGAGGTAATCAATATGGAGGTGCCACCCCATTGGAAAATGGACAGTATTATGCTGAACAAACAGAAACAGACGGGCAATGTCCTGAAGGCAATCGTGTAGAAGTTACTGTAATTTTAGTAGACGAACCTGTAGACCCACTTTTGGGCTGCGAATTATTTAGACCAGATTTAAAAAAGCATTATGTTATAGATGCCTGGCTAAATGAACGAGATGTAATGACAGAAACCATAAGTGAAATCTCTTTTAATGGAAGTCCAGAGAGTGAATTGTTTATAGACCTTCTTAATCACTTGAAAAATAGATTGTTGAGTGAGGATGAACAGTTACATGATATTCCTGCTGAATACGAACCAGTATTTTCCAGTGGTGAGGCACCTCGCGATTTATCACCATTAATGGCTTTCATTGATGGTTTGGCTGCTACCGAAAAAAAATTGATTGTTTACGATTTTGAAACCATTGATGATGCTTATGGCAGGGCCATTGGTTTTTCTTTTTATTTGAATGCTGCAAAAGATAGACAGATTATTTATAAAACACCAAATATTGTGAGAAATGGTGTTAAAGAGACAGGCGATTTAAACCGCTACCCTTTATTGGATAATATAGGTAATACTTCCGATGAATTTTTAAAATTTACTAAAGTGGAGGTTGTTACCCCAACAGGTGAGTTTGAAATCTACGCCGATTTTAAGCAAGTTATAGAGCCAGCACACGAAGTGAGTCAAAAAAGTACATTTTCCAACTCCAATATTGTAAAGCAAACATCAACCAACTTTAAATACAATGAAGTTGCTTATCAGTCTGTATCGTCCTATAACCAAGCAGTTATAGAGGTTAGTTTTGTAGATGTAGATAATGTGCTCATTGGGGCACCCATACCACTACTACCACAAAGTAAAATAATAGATAAATGGCAAAAAGTTGCTACAGATTTTATTATTCCAGATAATGCTGGTAAAATGATTATTTCTCTAAAAAATAACGATAGCAATAGGATTGCATATTTTGATGATTTGAGAATCTTGCCGTTTAAAGGTAACATGAAAACTTTTGTCTATCACCCAGAAAACCAGAGACTCATGTCCGAATTGGACGAAAACAACTTTGCAACTTATTATGAATATGATTTGGAAGGAGGTCTTATCAGGGTTAAGAAAGAAACTGAAGAAGGCATTTACACTATACAGGAAACAAGATCTGGAACTATTAAAAAAACAAACTAAAATGTGTAGAAAAGTAAAACATTATTTACAGGTAACATTTCTATTATTGTGTAGCATAAGTATTCAAGCCCAACTACCAGCAGCTGCAGAAAGCTTGGCCAAAACAGAAGCTTACTACAAAATGGCTAAAACGCTTAGTCTACAGGTTACATATAGTATGTATAAAGGACACACGGGTAACCATCTTACCGAGTCGTATAAAGGTACCATGCATAGAAATGAAAATGTTTCACGAATAAGGATATTAGGCTCAGAGATATTGCAATTTCCTAAAGTACAGCTTACCATTAATAAGGATAATAAGACGTTGGTTTATAACAAAATATCTGATCAGGGGTTGAAAAAATCGCCATTGGACATATCGATATTTCTTAAATATTATAAAGAAACATCCACACGAGTAAGAGAAAACATGCTTATCCACGAAATGGTTTTAAAGAACAACAAAATGCCAATTCCATATAATAAAATTGTCATTTATATTAACAGGACTAACCATCAACTAATAAAACAGGAATTATATCTGTCTACCAAGGTGCCATTTGTTGACGAAAACGGGAAAAGCACCCATGATGTGGCTCGTATGGAAATTAGCTTTAAGCACGATGAAAAGATCATGAATAGAGTACCTAAGTTAAACGATTATGTGTTATTGGAATCCAATAAAAAAGTACGTTTAGCTAATGCGTATGCTGCTTATACCATAATAGATCCAACAAACTTATAAACACATAAAAGATATGTTTTTAAAAAAAATTAAATCACGGTACATAAAAGTTATATTACTCGTATTAATTTCTGGGTTTAATATACATGCTCAAAACTTTAAAGATGAGTTTACTGGGCCTACAGAGATCATTAATGGCACTTTAAGCACAAATACGTCGGCAGAAGTAACGGGAACTACAGATGTAAACCCTTACACCTATTTTTCTTTGGGAATAAAAGAAGATACGGCACCGTATACAGCTTATAAATTTTCGATAAGCTTACAGGTTACGCCTGTATTGCCTGATGGAACACCAGATGCTACAAGCCAGGACATTACTTTAGAAGTGGAGAATAATTTAGCTCCGGGAGTAAGAAACATTACCGATTTAAACCAACATATTATTGCCAATACTTATGGTGCCAATATCGTGGTTTCGAGCTTTACCTTTGAAGATTTAGAAAATGGTTCCATTGATAATACTACGGTTCCAGATAATATGGTACTTACGGTGGGATTTGATACTACCCGCTATTATGAACTGCCAGAAACGGCACTAACAGGTGTTGCTTCTGCACTTACAAATAACAATACTGAGTTACAGATTAATTGGACTGGTATAACAGAAGCGAGTCATTATGATGTAGAATGGACATGGGTGGATAGTTATGGAGATGACCTATCTACTTTTTTAACATCAGACTTAATTCCATTTTCAGTTAAAGATTTTCAGCGTAACAGCACACGTGTACAAACCAGTGAAACAAGTTATAGTATTCCTTTAGTTTATGAGAGAGGCTTTATAATTTATAGAGTAAGAGCGGTAGGTCATTTTAGTGTGGCAGAAGACCCTACCTTCTCAAAAACCAAGTATAGTGAGTGGAGTGCTAATCCAATAGGAGAGGATACTAAGGTTTTAAATTGGGGAACACAAGGTAATGGCGTCCATGAAATTGATCAGCTTCAAGATCATGAAGCAACTAAAAATTGGCAATTTCAGGCTTCATATGCTGAAGCGGGGAAAAAGAAAGAAGTGGTTAGTTATTTTGATGGCTCGTTACGTAACCGTCAAACAGTAACAACAATCAATACAGACAATAATGCCGTAATTGGTGAGGTCATATATGATGCTCAGGGTAGACCAGCAGTAGAGGTACTACCTGTGCCCACTACGGTAAACGAATTAAAGTATCATTCTAGTTTTAACTTAAATAGTGCTGGAACACCGTATAGCTATTTGGATTTCGATATAGATACTCAAAATGTTGTAGATGAGCTCTCTACAGATAAAGAAATGGATACAATCATTGGAGCTAGTAATTATTATTCAGGAGACAATACCAGTTTTACAGGAGCGAAACGCGACCGCCTCCCAAACGCTTCAAAGTACCCATTCTCACAAATAGAGTATACCCCAGATAATACGGGTAGGATTCGTAGAAAAAGTGGTGTGGGTAAAACACATCAATTAGGTTCTGAACATGATATGGAATATTATTATGGTGTACCAGAACAAATAGAACTAAACCGTCTCTTCGGTTATTCTGTTGGTCATGCATCACACTATAAAAAAAATATGGTATTAGATCCCAATAGACAATTAAGTATAAGTTATATAGACCCGCAAGGGCGAACCATAGCGACCGCTTTAGCAGGGGCTACACCATTAGAGTTAGACCCTTTAGATGATGAGGCAGATACTAGCTTGCATACAGAATTTACCACAGATCTTTTAGGCAAAGTATCTAGTGGAGACACCGATAAGCCCGAAGATAATAATGAAGTAGGAGCTTCAGGTGCTTTTGGACCTTTACAAGATCAGTTGTCATACAGTGCTATAAAAACTGCTGTTTTTGATGACACCCGAACTTTTAATTACAATGTTACCGATACATTGCCTTTTACATATTGTGATATTAGTAAAAGATACCCAATAATATACAATTTAGAAATCGATGTATTAAATGAGGATGCCGAAAGTATTTTGCCTGCAGCAATAACAGAAACCATAGATTTAGGAACAGGAGCTACAAACCTCATATTTTCAATTCCAGAAACATTGGCTCCAGTTAAAAGAGGGACTTTTACCATAAATAAACGTCTTCGAGTAAATAAAGATTCTGTTACCGTATATGCAGATCAATACATAACAAAGCTACAAACTCCTGGAGATCCTTGCTATGTGTCCAAAACGGATCTTGCTGCAGAATTAGACCCGCTTATTGTGGAGGGATGTAATATAAACTGTATTGATTGCGAGACTAATCTTCTGGCGGAATATGCCACAGCTACAGTGTATGCCGATGTTCAAATAAGCTATAACCAAGAGTCATACGATGCACTTTCCGATGAAGAAAAAGTTAGATTCAGAGCCTCTTTAGAAGCTCAGTGGCAAGAAGCCTTAGAAACGTGTCAAGCTTTATGTACCGATGCTAGCAATAGTAACGGTGCTGCCCCTAATGTTATTTCTTGTAAAACAGCTCTGGATCAATTGTTAAGAGATATGAGTCCTCTAGGACAATATGGTAATGGATCAGATGAATCAGAAACGACATTAAATATCTTTAATGAAAACAATAAACTGTTAAGTGCCAAAAAAGATGAAGACGAATATTATAGTTGGAAAAATCCCTGGCATCCAGATTATGATATCTCCGTTTCAAAGGAAGAAGGGCATTATTATAATGAAGATGGTACAATTAGTTATGTAAAAGTAAAAAGAACAATAACTATTGATGAAAATGAGGAAGAAATTGTAAGCTATAACCCCGTAATTAATGAAGATGTCCCCATGACACTTGTAGAAGATTCTGATGATGAGTACTGGGTAGAGCCCCAATACTTGGGTAATAGTTCAGATATAACACATCCTGATGTATGGCAGGACAGCTGGGCCTATTCATTGTTATCGTACCACCCAGAATATGACTATTTACAGTATAGTAATGCCTTGTGCGAACTAACAAATACCGCAGGTGATTTTAGTTCAGATGGATTCGACTCTTATTTACAATCTCTTGATACTTATCAAAAAGCAGAAGATGCATTGCTTTTGTCTGATGATTTATCAATATACAATAAGGACCCTTATTTTCAAGCTACACAAATAGGGACAACCCAAGATGGTTTTGAGACATTAGCTTTAGCCAATGCAAGAAAGCAGATCATGATTGATGCTTTAAAAGAAGCTGGAGGCGATTTTGATGGCACAGGAGCATTAATGATGGCTTCCGCCCATGCTACAGTAAGTTGTAATAGTTTAACCAATTGTACGCAGCTTACCACGGTATCTAGTATTTTAAGCGACTTAACACCAGAAAATAAAGATCTGTTCTGGAATACCTATAAAGCTAATTATTTAGGTTTAAAACAGCGGATACAATCGGTGTTTTTAAATGCTTATGCCCAAAAACAAGGTACTTATAATGGCTGCATAGGTCTTTCAGAAGCACCAGTAGCTTTAGTGGCTAACATTTCTACATATAGTAGTAGTATCACATCTGTTTTAGAAAGTTATTTAAATGGAACAAGTCCGTCGGATGGTTTATGTAGTGATTCTTTTGCAGATAACTATACAAAAAAACAAAAACGTTTTTTGCCAACCGATATGTTTCACAATGCTGGCGCAGATCCAGAAGATGCTGTTGCAGATATAGCAGAGCAAGTAGATTATGAATATTATGTAAATACAGGAATCTGTCCATTAGCTAGGGATTTAGTAGTCTATTTAGACGGTTATTTTAAAGAAAGCGCGGCTTTAATTACGCCTACTGTTACAGGCAGTAGAACGTACGACGCACTCTACGTATCATCCACCTTGTTTAAAGAATTTGGAGGAGATTTTCCTGCCAGTTCGGTTTCTATAAATGGAAACGTTTCAGGAGCCTCGAATGAGATACTCACATTAAATATAAACAATCTGGTAGATTCCGATGTTAATATTACTATTCCAGGCTATAATTGGAATAATTATGGTAGTACGGGGTTTGTTATTACTGAGGTAAATACTATAACGACATCTTATAATGAAACTAGCCAACTGTTTGAGTATAGAGCCTTGGCGAAATTAGATGTTAATAATGGCACATACGAAGAAATCGTAATTACTGGAACTACTAAAGCGCGTATTACCTGTAGCACAACAAACCCAGTAGCAGAAGGACAATATTTAGGAGAAGGCAATACCTATGATGAAACGGGGGCATGTAACAAGGAGTCCCATTTTAATAAGGCCATGGCTAAACTGCTTAACAGCCTTATAGACTCCAATCAAATTGATGGTTCAGATATAGTTATTACTGACGCAGATGCTTATGCTAATGGGTATTTACCAGAGTTTTTTGAGAATAGTGAAACCACGACTTGGAATAACATAGGAAATAATACCTATACGTTATCTATTGATGGCGTTGATAATTTTTTAATGAGTTTAGACGCCCCATTGCCAACAACTGGTACCATTACCAATCTTAGTTTTAATTATACCTATAACGCAACAGGAAATGCTATAACTGGGCAAAATGTAAAGGTAACTTGGTTAACGAACACATATATAAAAGAAAGCACGCAAGGAACTATAACTGGTGTAGATAATAGTTTGCTTAACTTTTTGTGTTGTGATGATATTAATAATTATAAAGAACTTTCTGATAGTTATACTTATGTTTATAAAGGTAAGAGATTTTCTGCATCAAATCAGGCTGTTGGGCACACTTGGAGTGCAGATGGTAATATACTTTATATTAGTTTTCATAATAGTGTGGGTAGACAATATTTATGTTCAACTCCATATGACGTCTCAACGGCTAATTTAAATGCTTCTGCAGGTATTTTTGGTCAAGGAGAGGGTATTCACATAACTTCTTCAGGGAATTTTATGATCCACAAATTTAATGATATACAAGGAGAAATAATATTGTATGAATTTTCTATACCTCACGATATATCAACAATGACAGAGGTTAGTCGCGTTAATTTATCTGGAATACTAAACGACACAGATATATTTATGACCGATAATGGTTTAAATATGTATTTGTTTAAAACGGAAGGACTTACGAGGTATTCATTATCAGCTCCATTCGACCTTAGTAATCCTACACAGGAAGAAACACTTACAACAGGGCCAGGCCGGAGTTTTACTTTTTCAAAAGATTTAAAAAAACTGTTAATTTTCTATGGATCTGGTACCCCTATACTTAGAACATACTTACTTACAACACCAGGAGATTTAAGCACTGCATCTTTAGTTAATGAACAGCCATTCGATACAGTTATAGAAGGGAGTAGTTATAATTTCCCGATAATTAGGATTTCGCCAGACAATAACTACTTAACAGTTAGTACATATAATGGTGCTTACCCGATTTATACTTTTGAAAAATCTAATATAAATCAATATCAATCAGAGGAACCTATAAATAAATTCAAACCAGCCTTTACCTTAAGAAAACAGATAGCAGCTGCGACAAATCGTATAGAAAGCAGAGATATAAATTTTAGCCCCAAAGGATTTAAAGTGTCTTTAAATGAACTTGTAAACTTTGAAGCTAGGTTAGATTTTAGTAATTATTCAGAAAATCCAGGAGATTATAATACGGCAGAAATAATAGTAAACGGACAATCCTTTAAACAGGAAAACAATGAGTTAATATTTGGTGTTGTTGATTATACTGTGAATAAAGGGCGTTATTACCCCAAAAATCGCTTTTCGTGGAATGAAACAGACGCTTATGGGACAGCTTTCGATATTTTTAATTTTTCATATAACTTTAATGGTATTGAACGCTCTTTCAGCTTGAACGAAGGTAGTGGTTCCACTACTTCAACAGATGGGATTGGAAATATAAATATTAATAATAGCAGTTGGATTACAGACCCTGTTTATGGTACAGGCTTGAGGTTTGATTCTACTTTAGAAGCTGCTTGGGACGATGAGATTCCTTTAATTTTTGAACAAGGAGCAAATATTAATTTTAAAGCAAGTTTAAGATTTACTGGAGAATTGCCTTATACTACTCAGCCAGGTTATGGTCTGATAGCACAAATTGATTATGAAGATCCAGATAACCCAGAAAACCTGTATCAACTTTTAATTTATGGGGAATTTGGAGATGAGGACATTGTTCCCGAATCATGTAGCAATTCTTTGGCTGAATGTGTTGCTCAACCTATAGAACCTGTTAGCTGTACAGATAAGTTTGCGGCATTTACTACAGCGATTAACGCCATTGGGGATACTGAACAACAAAGTATAACGGAAGAAGCCTTTTGTGATAGGAAATATGCATACATAACAGACGATTATGTTTATTATTTAACAGAGTTAGGGATAACAGATGCAGATCAATCAATACATTACTTGACTATAGGCGATTTTGGTGCCACCGAGTTTGGATATGGTTATGAAGACCCGGATATTAATATTGCTGGTATGGAAGGTATTATTGATGCCTATGTAGCTCACATTAATGCGATGGATACTGCAGGAACACCAGACGACATTAAAACTTGGGTACAGTTCACGTCAGATAAGTTATATGAATTGAAAGAAGATGGGACCAAATGTATTTCACTACCATCACCATTACCAATTACTACTAATGGTTATCAGCCACCTAATATGCCAGAAGATCCACCATGTGTAGAGTTTGCAAAAGCTATATATAACAGTTACAGAGATGATGCATATATAGCTTTACTGGATAGAGAGCGTGAAGCATTTATTAACGCCTATCTTGAAAATGCAATAAACAATGCCGTAGAGAACTTCAGTATGAAGTATCATGATAAAGAATATCAATACACGCTATACTACTATGATCAAGCAGGCAACTTATCGCAAACCATACCACCAGAAGGCACCAACAGATTTACCAATGCCCAGTTAATGGCACAAGATACTAATGGAGCAACACTTAATGATAGAATTAACATTCATAGAAAGAACAACGAAGCCAATGAGGATGTAGCATTGTTACCACCACACGATTATAAAACCCAATACGCTTATAACTCCTTAAATCAGTTGGTATGGCAATTTACACCAGACGGAGGCGAAACGCGTTTTGCTTATGATGCTTTAGGACGTATTGTGGCTTCACAAAATGCAAAACAATTAACAAATAATACCTTCAGTTATACTGTTTATGACGAATTGGGACGTATTACAGAGGCTGGTGAGTTGGTGCCAAAAATACCCATAGCGATTAACCAGACCACAGGAAAACTTGTAGATATAACTACGGGAGACCCCGTGTTTACAGATGGTTTTTCAGAGGATAATTCGGTTGTTCTTTTTCCAAAAAATATATCCGATCAACAAAATGAAGTAACACGAACCAAATACAACACATACATTAGTGATCCAGGTATCGTGTTTAAAACATTAGATGCTGGTCGTTTAGATATAACTTCTAGGAATAGGGTTACCGAAGTATATTATTTTGATAAAGTAACAGTAACACCACCAACAGCATCCATAGATTTTAATAATGCGATGTATTACAATTACGATATACATGGTAATGTAAAAGAGTTAGTACACCACAACAGATTGCTTGCAAAATCGGCTATGCTATATTCGGGGCTCAAGCGTGTAGAATACGAGTACGATTTAATAAGCGGTAATGTAAACAAGGTATATTATCAAAAAGAGGCTCCTGATCAATTTATACATAAATATACTTACGATGCCAATAACCGTATAACAGCTGTAGAAACATCGGCCAATGGGTATATTTGGGAACAAGATGCCAGTTATGACTATTTTGCTCACGGTCCACTGGCAAGAACAGAACTCGGTGACAAAAAAGTGCAAGGCCAAGATTATGCCTATACCATACAAGGTTGGTTAAAAGGTGTGAATTCAGATGAGTTAGACCCAACTAACGATTTGGGAGGCGATGGCGATACAGACTCTAACATTGCAACAGATGCCTACGGATTTGCATTAGCCTATAACGATGAAGATTACCAGCCTATAGGAACCATAAATGCCTTCGTAAACAGTGGCGCAGGCGGACCAAACAATACAAGCGATTTATATAATGGTAATATAAGGCTTATGACTACAGGTTTAATGGATAAAGATGAAGTTTCATTGGGTTCTCAAATAAATCATTATAAGTACGATCAGTTAAACCGTATTAAATCCATGCAAGGGTTTGATGTAAACAATAATGCAAATTATTATGCCGATTATAGTTACGATAGAAACGGAAATCTGAAAACACTCAACAGAAAAGCCCATAATGGTCAGGATATGGACCAATTAGATTATAAATATAATAATACCAAAGAAAACCCTCTAACTGGTGAAATAACAAAAAATAATCAATTAAACTATGTCACGGATGCTATTGGTGATGCTGGGTTTAAAGATTTGGTCGGTCAATCTGTAGATAATTATGAGTATGATGAAATAGGGCAGTTAACTTCAGACTTTAGTGAGAATATCACTAACATCGATTGGCGTGTAGATGGTAAAGTAAAGAGCATTACCAAAACAGGGGGCGTAGAAATCCGTTTTGAATATGATGGATTGGGTAACCGAATAGCAAAAACCTTATTACCAGAAAACATAACGACTGTTTACACACGTGATGCGCAGGGTAATGTATTGGCTGTTTATGAAACTAATGAGACCGATATTACTAACATTTCGGTAAATAAATCTGTTGTACTTAAGGAACATAACATTTACGGGAGTTCCAGATTGGGTATTGAGCAGAAAAATATATCCATACCAGATGATGGTAATACGTTTATAATACAAGAAAACCTGGTATTGACAACCGATAACATAACAACAACCGAACTGCTACAAGCAGCAAATAAGATAGACGTTGCTGGAGGGGTTAATACGTATACTATTGATGATACTGGTAATATGACAATGCGAGCTGGTCAGGTTATATTAAAACCTGGGTTTTCAACAGTTCTAGGCTCTAATTTTATAGCACAAGCCCAAAATATAGATGCCACCTTGCCAGAAAACACCTTTATCCGTAAAGTTGGCGACAAGCGTTACGAGCTTAGTAACCATCTAGGTAATGTACTAAGTGTGGTCAGTGATCGAAAATTGGTTGCAGACCCACTTAATTTTACTAACTTTACTGCGGACGTTCTTACATTTAATGACTACTATCCCTTTGGCCAATTACTGCCTAACAGGCATGATAACACGCCTGATTACCGTTATGGCTTCCAAGGGCAGGAGATGGATAATGAAGTAAAAAATGTTGACGGAAGTTCTGTAAATTATAAGTATAGGATGCATGATCCTAGGGTGGGTAGGTTCTTTGCGGTTGACCCATTGGCTAGAAAGTATGCATATAACTCTCCTTATGCATTTAGCGAAAATAGGTTAATTGATGCTATTGAATTAGAAGGGCTGGAAAAATATAGATTAGGAGCTACAGATGGTTTGGGGAGATTTAGTTTGCTTTATTGGTTAGGCAAGTTTAAAAAGGGAGCTGCGATAGATAAAATAGAGAATCCTGAATTACATGATAAAAGTACAGTTGTTAGTTCTAGAATGTTAGGATATATAACTATTGATGTGACAACAGATGTTCTGCAATTTACTGATGTTGATGATGCTGTGGTTATAGCAACTACAATATTGCCTGAAGAATCAGGTCCAATAAATGTTAAAGGAATGACCGCAACTAACACAGATAAAGTCTTCGCTTTTGGAGGAGTATTTGTACCAATTGTTGCAGGGGCAGTAGGACGCAAGATATGGAGATTAATTAAAGGTGAAACACATCTTTTAAAAGGCATAGTTAAAGTTACAGATGAAGCTATTGAATATGCTGGAAGAAGTAAAAACGCATTAGCAGACCTCAATAAACTCAAAGCGACGGGTGAAGCTTTAAGCGATAGAGGCTTAGATGTTATTATTAAAGGAGAAGGAGTTGCCAATGGAGCTGGAGAAATAACAATTATGGGGGCGTATGGAAAGCAAATTGCAGCAGAAAGTAAAAGATTAGCAAGTAATTCTGCAAATGCTGTTAATAAGAATTTAAGAAAAGGCACAAAACAAGCTGGAGATGGTGGGTTCACAATAATTGATGGTACTGGTAGTGGAACGACTTTGGAATCATTTAATGAAGGATTAGATTCATTTATAAGAGAATCGGTATCTTCTAGGAAGGCCGCAGGAGATGCTGGTTCTAGCGGGACAATTATATTCTTACACGGTAAAGGAGAAATGGAAGTAATTAAATTTTAATGTCTATGTATTTAGTAACTTATGTAATTAACGAATCAGGATATGAGTTTCTTAATAAAATAAATAAAGAGACTTTTAATAAATCGTTTTTTGAAGGAGAGATATTTGGTGAGAATATCGATTTAGAAATATCTAAAGAATTAACCGTTTTTTCGGTCGGCATAAAATATGGTTGGTTTATTTTGGAAGAAGAACCTCAAACAAGAATAAAAGAGTTTGAAGAAAAACTAATGAAAGTGCTTAATATTGAAAAATATGACTATATTTTACGTGTAGATGAATCGCTAGTTGAAAAATACTGGAGTAAATATGTTAACAATGAATATTGGTTTAAAGAAGAAAATGCTTTCGATAGATTCTCTAAATGGATTACAACTCAAGAATCTTTACATTGGAAAAAGATTTATTTAACCCCAGCTGGTGCTAGTTTACCGTAACGGCTACCCCAGATGGTGCTAGATTAACACGTAACGGCTACCGCTAGCATTTGCTAGTGGCGTTCCGAGTCAGCAGTCAAGAGTCACGCTAAAGACGTGATAAATAAGAAAAAATAAAATAGAAAAGCTTTTACAGAGATGTAAAGGCTTTTTTAGTTATAAGCCAATCGCGTTTTAGCATCGCGCAACAGCGCATCAAGATTGTATAAAATGGCTTGCCTGTCTTTTTCTGGAAGTTCACTAATATCCCCCGCTGTTCCATAGTATGCGCTACCGCTAGCATTTGCTAGTGGCGTTTTGAGTAAGAAATAAAAAAAATAATATAGAAAAAGCTTTTACAGAGGTGTAAAGGTTTTTTTTAAGCAATAGACTTAAGCTTCCCCAGATGGTGCTAGTATGTGCAAGTAACGGCTACCGCTAGCATTTGCTAGTGGCGGTAAGAGTGAGAAATAAAAAAAATAAAAATAGAAAAGCTTTTACAGAGATGTAAGGGCTTTTTGTTTTTTACTGTGGCTAGTAAATTAATAGATAATATTAAGTTTTACCTATATTAGGGGCATGAGTAGAAACTATAAATTTCACAACAAAAGTGGATTATATTTTGTGTCTTTTGCTACCATAAATTGGATAGATATCTTTACAAGACAAGTCTATTTTGATGTCCTGGCAAAAAGTATAACTTATTGCAGGTTAGAAAAAGGTATGGAATTATATGCTTATTGTTTCATGCCTAGTCATGTACATTTTGTTTTCCGTTCGGCTAATGAAGATCCAGCAGGTTTATTAAGAGATTTTAAACGGCATACATCAAAAACAATGATAGAATCTATAGAGACCAACCCACGAGAAAGCAGAAAAGAATGGCTATTGTGGATGTTTGAAAGAGCAGGCAAAAAGAATGCAACGACATCCAAGTATCAATTTTGGCAACACCATAATAAGCCAATAGAATTATGGAGTGAAAAAGTTATTAAACAAAAAATAGATTATATACATAATAATCCAATAGAAAGCGGTTTTGTAACCAATGCTATAGATTGGAAGTACTCAAGTGCCAGAAATTTTCAGGACGACCATACTGTTTTAGAAATTGACAATGTTGGCTTTTTTGAATAAAAGAATGATAATCTATACAACTTATTTTTTTCCTTTTTAACCATTTGTAAACCACAATAAATCCATTAAATTTATTATATGGTAACATATAATTATTAATAGTTCTTCATGAAAAAAACGACGGACCTCCTGCCATTATTTAAACAATTTGTCCGAGATAGCGAAACAGGGAAACACCTTAAAAAAAATGGTGAAACAATCACAAAACGGACTATCGATAATTATAGGTATATATTTAATAATTTAGCTAAATTCTGTCTGGAAACCAATTTTGATTTTCGTGTATGTGATGTTTATAAGCTAAATGTCAGGGAATTTATTTCAGAGAAAAACTATTGGAAAAAGTTTTACAAAAAATACACGGAGTTCCTATACAAAAAGGGATGTCATGACAATTATGTAGGAGCCAACATCAAAATTATACGGACTTTTTTAATTATTTAAAGGAAGACAAAAATATTCCAACTGGCGATTTTCAAAAGCAATTCTATGTCCGTAAAGAAGAAATAGATATTTTGGTACTCTCACCCGAGCAGCTGAAATTTTTAATACACGATAAAGATTTTGATCGCTCTCTTTCTCCTGCTATAAAACGTACTAAAGATGTATTTATTTTTGGCTGTACTACGGGGTTGCGTATTTCGGATATCAATAGACTTACCAATAAAAACTTCGAAAAGCAAAACGATGATTGGTACCTGAAAATAAAGTCGCAAAAAACGAAAACGTATAGCTTTATAAAACTACCTAATTATGCTGCAGAAATTTATAAATACTATAAGCCTAAATCATCAAAAACTCCAATATTTAAAAATGTGAGCCTCTTTATTTTTAATAGGAATTTAAAACTAATAGGAGAAAAAGCAGGTTACACGCAACCTATACATATGACAAGGGAACGTTTAGGGAAAGCTAAAAATATGACTATTAATGTCAGGCAAAAGCAGATCCGCTTTTGTGACGAGATGAGTTCTCATATGATGCGAAGAACTGCTATTACAACACTGCTTATATTAGGAATGCCAGAACATCTGGTTCGTAAAATAAGTGGGCATAGCTATGCCAGCAGTTCTTTTAATCGCTATGTACATTATGCCCAGGCATACATAGATAAAGAAATTGATAAGGTAAATAGTAAACTAGAAAGTTATTGATTGATAAAATGGAAAAGTTTTTTATCTAGTTTTTTTATTCGCTGAAGTAACTTCTATTTTTTCTTACTCTTGACTGCTGACTCGGAACGCCACTAGGAAATCCTAGCGGTAGCCATTACTTTGACATACTAGAGCCATCTGGCGAAACTCAAAAAAAGAACTTATTCATCATTCTGATAGAGGATTGCAATACTGTGCTTCCTTATATCAAAAGGCATTAAAAAAACACAATGTCAGACCTTCGATGACCGATGGTTACGATTGTTACCAAAATGCTTTAGCTGAACGTGTAAATGGTATTTTAAAACAGGAATTTTTGATTCATAAATGCAATAAGGAATTGGAACAACTAATAAAAGAATCTATCAAAATTTACAATAACAAAAGACCACATTTGAGTCTTAACATGAAAACACCTAATTTTATACACAACAAAAAACCGATGAAGCTAGCTTCATCGGTTTGATTTAATTTATTAAAATCTGTCAACCTATTTTAGGACGACTCATTTTTTTTATTTCTTACTCGAAACGCCACTAGCAAATGCTAGCGGTAGCGCATACTATGGAACAGCGGGGTAATTTTACAGTTTTCTTAAGTTTATAATATATCTTGTTGTTGATAAGGGAGTTGTGGGAAATATTTTTTTAGAAATTATATCTGTCACTGTTTTATGTGGTGACAACTGTGATGAAAAATTACAAACCCTCACTTTGATAAGGTAAAACCCTCACAGAGTTTTTTAAGTTACTTATACTTTAGCTATTTAAGTATTTTATCCCATGAAAAGAGTCATAGGCCTTATAATATGTTCTGTAATGTGTTTTGCTTTTTCTTCCGATGTGCAGAGAAAGGTCATTAGATACAATGGTTTTGATATTGAATGCTACGTATCTCTAAAAAAAACGAATCACTTTAATAAAAACAAGACCTATTACTGGTACAAATCTGGTGAAATACACCAATCGTTGTCTACCTCTGGGGGGCTTGTGTTGCATAAAAAATATTTAAAATACTATAAAGGCAATCAGTTGGTGGAGCAGGGCACGTTCAGCTTCGGCTTAAAAATTGGCGATTGGAAAACATGGTATAAAAATGGAAAGTTAAAGACCAACGAGGCGTGGGTTAACGGGCATAGAAATGGCCATTTTAAAGCCTATGATTCATTGGGGAATTTAATTGAGAAAGGAAACTATAAAAATAATTTAAAAGATGGTTATTGGATTGATCTTGTTAAAAAAGATACCATATATCATAAAAATGATTTTGAATTTAAAGAACGACCAAAAAACCTTGTGGAGAGATTACTTCGAAAGAGAGATTCTCTCGAAAAAGTTCAAATAAAAGCTGATAGAAAAGCGAAGCGGAAGCATGATTCCATTAATAGGGTGAAATTAAAATTAAAGAGATCTCTTAAAAAACGCAATGATTCTATAAAAAGAGTAAAAGACAAATTAAAGAGAAAAGAACAAAAGAAACTAGATTCTATAAACAGAAGTAAGGCTCCTAAAAAAAACTTTTTTAAAAAGCTATTTAATAAACCAAAGAAAAATAAATAACATTTTTTGATGTCACTCTAAATTACCTTAAGGCATGCTTAATTCTTTGATTAAAGAAAAATAATATGGTTCAGGTGGTATTTAGAAAACTGTAAATTGATTTTATGGCTAAAAAATGATGCACGTAATACATCTAATATCTTGTAAAAAACAAACCCTTTAAAACTTAGTTTTAAAGGGTTTGTTTTTTTAGCTGCGTTTCTTTTGAGACATGTTTTTTGTGGAAAAAGAAGAACAGGCTAAAAACGTATACTTTATTAGCACATACAGCGTTCGCTCCAGATTAAAAAAATGGTAATCCCGAATTAGCTTTTATAATTTGTCATATAAAACATCTTTGTTATCATCAAACGGTTAGTTGTTGGTAAAGAGAACTTATAAAAGGGATAAGCGAAGCATTTTTCAAAACCTATAATTTTTCTTGATGTAGTAAAATTTCACTGAAAACAGTGGATTTTTCAACATCGATTTGACCTAATTTTGACCCTTGAATAATTGTCATACTAGTTTCTATTTAGAGAAGAAAGGATAATTAAAAAGGATCATTAATACTTGGTATTAGAGAAAAATGTCGATAACAGATTTTAATACAGACAAGCTTTATGGGAAACATTTAACAAAGTTTTTTTTGTCATGGATATTAATGATGATATCTGGCTACGTTACAGCACAGGATTTGGGACAAATAGGGAAAGCAAAACTTTTTAGATTAACAGGAGGTGTGTCGGCGAACTCTGTTTTTTATGAAGGCAAGTCCAATAGAGAGCCCTTTACTTATTTTTTGAATGGAAACGTGAACTTAAATATTAGCAATGTGTATAATATACCGTTTTCATTTTCCTATTCAAACCAAAAATTTAACAGCAGCAACCCTTTTTCGTTTAATAGGTTAAGTATCCATCCTTCATATAAATGGGCTACCGTCCATATTGGAGATGTAAATATGACATTTTCACCATATACATTAAACGGACATCAGTTCACCGGGGTTGGTTTTGATTTAACCCCTGCTGGAAAGTGGAAGTTAAGTGCTATGTATGGAAGGCTATTAAAGCAGTCTGAGTATGATGCAGAAGCTTCAGAATCCACACCAGCTTATAAACGAATGGGATATGGTTTCAAGGCTGGTTACGACAATGAAAAAACAAGAATAGCCCTTATTTTATTTAAGGCCAAAGACGAAGAAAACTCTATTAAAAATCCAGTTCCTGCAGAACTGGAATTACAGGCAAAAGAAAATGTGGTATTAAGTATTGAAGGGGGCATCAAGGTTTTTGAAAAAGGAGAGATCCAAATTGAAGGAGCTACTTCTTCTATTACCGAAAACCTAAACGCGACCGAAGAAGGGGAACAGGGTGGTTTATTTGCTTTATTAATGGATACAAACGTCACAACGTCCACCTATAAGGCCTATAATGTGTCATTTAACTATCCAGTAGGAAGTGGGTCTCTTGGTGTGGGCTATGAATATATTGATCCCGAGTATCGAACTTTGGGCGCTTATTTTTTTAACAATGATTTAGAAAATTTTACGGTAAATGCCTACCAAAATATCTTTGATAATAAAGTAAACATAACCGTTAACGGGGGGATACAAAGAGACGATCTTAAGAATACCAAAAGTTCTCAACTGCAAAGAGTGGTAACAGCTGTTAATGTAAATTATAACGCTTCAGAAAAACTTACAATATCAACGGCATATTCTAATTTTCAGTCGTATACCAATATTAAAAATCAATTCGATTATATCAATGAAGTATCTCAGTTTGATCATCTAGATACGTTGAATTTTCAACAAATATCCCAGAACACCAATATAAATATTAATTACCTATTAAAAAATACAGAAACCAATAATCAAAATATTTCTTTTAACGGATCTTTAAATAACGCTGTAAACAAGCAAGGAGGTAATGTTGTAGAAAATGGGACATCAAATTTTTACAATGGTAATGTTGCATATTCCTTGGGGTATCCAGCATCTCAGTTTACTGTATCTGGTTCGGTAAATGTAAGCTACAGTAAAGTTGGAGGCGCTACCAGTACTACATATGGTCCGATACTTTCAGCTAATAAGTCTTTCTTTGATAAATCACTCCGAACTTCTGGGTCTTTAAGTTATAATCAGAGCCATGTAGACAGTAAGAAACAGTCTGAAGTAGCTAACCTCAGGTTGGGAGGAAATTACAGTTTAAAGAAAAAGCACAATTTCAACCTTAATTTATTAACTCAGTATAGAAAAAATAATGCCAGCTCTCAAGTTGAGTTTACGGCTATTTTGGGTTATAACTACATACTCGATAAAATTAAGGTGCCAAAGATCAAATTCCCTGGAGCAAAACCAAAGGAAAAAAAGAAAGCTCCTAAAGAGAAGAAGGGACAATGGATAAGCTTTAAGTACAGGGATTCTTTATATGAAGGGACATTGCCTCAGATAAACGATCAATTATATAGCTTACAGCGCCACTCAAGGTTTGATTTTATACCAGCATATAAAAAAGAGGAATTGAAAATGCTTCGCCTAATTGCTGCTCAGGAGAGAAATACTAGAATATATAGGCCTAAGGCTCTTGATTTTTTAAAAGCACTTTACAGCTATGAAGATTTTTTGGCCCAATATCATGAATTGATTTTCAACACACTTTTAGAGCTAAAAGTAGATATGTACCGATTGGATGAAGCTTTTGAAGGCGAGTTTGTAAAAGCAAAAATTGAAGTAGACAATCATGAGTTATTTAAACTTTCTGAACAAGAAAGAAAGAATAAACCTGAAGAACTACAGAAAAAATTTAAAGATTTAAAATTTGATGAAAAGGTCGCCTTAGATAAGCTTATAGCTCATAGGTGGATGTTAGAGTACATAGAAAAGTATAAGGTTATTGAAGATCTACAGAAACCGGATAAGTTCCTTACAGAAGTCATGGAAGAGGAAAAGGACAATATTTTCCGAATGTGGGATAGAGATGATCCAAAACCAAAGGTGCAATTATATATCATTACCAAAATAATAGCACATTATAACATGAAGTCTAAAACATACACAGATAAAGATAAGGTCGAATTAAAATATATAAACAGAAGATAATTATGAGAAAGTTATTCATTGCTCTTTGTTACTTATTTGTTGGTTGCTATTTGAGTTTGGCACAACAGTTTCCTATCCAGGTTATTCCTCAGATTAATCCGCCAGCACCAGTAAATTTTTATAATTATGCCGATGTCGCTACTATTAATAGCCCAATTAACTTGCAACTTGCTCTTAATGATATTACAATAATTGACAGGCGAATAAGGTTAAAGGTTTATTTTGAAGGTCATGGTATTAATTTTCAAAGTAACGACCTAGTCATAGGAGCAACGCCCTTATTTATTTCTGGCGGAGTACCATTAAGGCTTGATAACACCCAATTGGCTCCATATTTCGAGTTTCAAAACATTCAAGGGATTAACCCAAATGTTTATAGGAATACTATACCCGAAGGTAGTTATCAATTTTGTTTTGAAGTATTCGATTTTAATACAGGAAACCGTTTGTCTTCAAAAACATGCCAGACAACGTTTATTTTTAGTAATGAACCGCCTTTATTAAATCTGCCTTTAAATAAAAACAACATAACTCCTGGAGCAGTAGAGAATATCGTTTTTCAGTGGACTCCAAGACATATCAATGTTAGTAATGTAGAGTATGAATTAAGTATTGTTGAAGTTTGGGATGGGTATGTAGATCCGCAGACGGCTTTTCAAAGTCTGCCTCCTATATTTCAAACCACAACCAGAGCAACAACCTTTATTTATGGCCCTGCACAACCGTTGTTACTAGGCAATAAAAAATATGCATGGAGGGTAAAAGCCAAAGCCCTTCAAGGAGCCGAAGAAATAGGGTTGTTTCGTAATGATGGATATAGCGAAATTTTCTGGTTCACCAGAACAGAACCATGTGGTTTGCCAAATATGGTAGCAGCAAAACCACAAGGAACTTCTAAAATTAATGTGTATTGGGAAGAAAACCCTGCATTATACTCAGAGTACATTATTCGTTATCGTGAAGCTAATAAACCAGGCGCAGAATGGTTTACCATGAGAACTAATAGCTCCTGGGCAACGATTTGGCATTTAAAACCAGGCACGACTTACGAATATCAGGTGGCTGCAAAATGTAAATTCGAGGAAAGTGATTTTACAGAAATCCAGGAAATTACAACGGAAACAGAAGAAGATGAAACTGCAAATTACAATTGTGGTATTGTCCCAGATAAGATAGCTATAACGAATCGTGATCCGCATCCAGGATTAACAACGGGCGACCGCATTACGGCAGGTGATTTTATTGTAACGCTTACCAATATAACCAGTCAGTCTAATGGTATTATTTCGGGAAAAGGATTTGTGCAGATTCCCTATTTAAAATATGCAAGATTTGCCGTAGTGTATGATAATGTTTTGGTGAATTCAGAGAATCAACTGGCGCAAGGAGAAATTGTTACAGTTCATGATGGTAAATTTGGAGAAGGTGAAGAAATTGTAGTAGACGTAGATATCGATCCTAAAGAAACAATATATGGAGACCAAGGAGATATTAAGGCAGTAGAAGTAGACTTTGAAATTGAAGAAGTTAGAACTAATGAAAATGGCGGTATAGAAGTTATAGGTACTAATGGGGAAGTTGGGAATCTGCCTGGAGGAAAAGATACGGTTATCAGAGATCGTAATGGAGACGTCTATACAGTTTCTGAAGATGGCAGTGTCAGCCAGGGCGAAATGGCTCCTGGAGGTCCTGTGATTGCCGATAATGGTGGTTCTGGAGGTTCTTCGGTAGATGAATTAGAAGATATCGGTGTTCGGGTAGATTTTATTAGATCTGGTATCTATTCTTATGATAATGTGCCCGAAGTTGAAAGCAATAAGCTTATTGCAGAATACCCTACCATAAAATCTGGAAATGATACGTATACAATTCCTTTTAAGGCCATTTCTAAACTACAAGGCGATGATATTATAAAGGCCGTAGCACACATAACAAATAGTGATTATAAAACGAATGATATTGTTTTCAAAACCAAAGAAGGTATTAAAATACCTGCAGATTGGAATGGAGAAGCAGCAACCTTAAATATCAAACAAACTTTCGATTACGCCATACAGGAAATTTTTGCAACCATACCATCTAAAAGCGATAATACCAAACATAAGGTAGTTGGAACTTTTAATTTGGTTCACTTGAGTTCTGCATTGTCGAATATAGAACTGGTTCTTGTGCCAATAAACAACGCTAAGATAACTAATGGAATCGCTGATAAGATTAATGATATCTATAATAAATCTGGTGTAAACTTTAGCATTAAGGTTGCTCAGGCAATACAATTACCAGATAAAGCTTGGAATGCTGATGGTCTTCTGGATGTGGGAGATAGCGGGCATCTATCATATTACACTAATGAAGAAAAGCAGATTATTGATGCTTACAAATCAAAAAATAATGTTAGCCGTGATACCTACTACCTTTTTATTAGTGATCTGCCCGTTAGTAATGCCGATGTAAACGGATTTATGCCGCTGAAGAGTCAGTTTGGTTTTGTATTTGGCTCTTCAAATCAGGCAAGGATTGCTGCGCACGAATTGGGTCATGGTGTATTTGGCCTGGAACATCCATTTGAGGCCTATAAAACTCCAGAAGGTGCAACCGACTTTTTGATGGATTATGGCACAGGAACAAGACTTACCCACATGGACTGGAAAACCATGTATGCCCCAGGGTTTAAATTGTATTGGTTTCAGGATGACAAGGAAGGAGCCTATACAGATACAGAATTTACCGATAAGATATTTCAAATCATACGATGTGCCTATTTAAACACTAATAAAAATGGTGTTATCTCTTTTGATACATCGGTTTTTGGAAAAACAGGTACATTCCATTCCACATGGGAAGGACATAAAATTTGGATTAAAATTGATCAAGGGGATTTTGAAGGAATGTCCACATATGAGCCTATAGAAATTGGTGAAAATGATACTGAAAATAGGCCCTGGCGCTATAGTTTGTTATATAGAAACGTAGAAATATACACCCCCCGACATAGTACAGGGGCAGACCCTACCGCTTTACAAGCATTACGTAAGTATTTGTTTCCGCAAGATAAGACACAATTAAGAAAAGATATAGAAGACGTCTTAGCTGAAATTCTTAATAAAAATGAGTTTGAAGATAAAGATTTTGAAAAAATTAAGAGTGTCGCAAATTGTGGCGTGCAGTATTTAACCGCTAAACAAAGGTTTCAAATTATATCTAAAATAGTTAAAAGTGTAAATATCACAGAGTATTATGAAGATTTAATACTTGATCTGTTTGAAACATCACCCTTAGAAGACGCAACAAATTATTACGATGCTTTTTTAGGCTATTTTTTAGAAGAAGATGCAGAAGTATTAAAAGAATTGTTTGCCGATATAGACGATGCGGGAGTAGGCGTACTTTGGAAAGGAAGAGAGCATAATTATACGCGTTTTATAAATGCATTAGCCAATGTTACTTCTAAATTAGATAAAGATGCTAAGAAATGGCAAATTGTAAACCATATCATCAATAATGATTATGGTGATATGGAAGATGTTGAAAAGAATGGAATTACGATGATTTTAGGGGCGATGGATGAGCATGCTGAAATAGCAGATAAAGTTCCGGCTATCTCAGAGTTATTTATCAATATGCTTGAAGATGATCATTGTGAAGCTTTAAAAGATTACAAGATAGTTTTTGAGATAGCCACATTTAGAAATTCTAACAGAGAGTTGTTTGCAAGTTTTACACAATCGGAGTCAACAGTTTTACTTAATAATGAAAAAATATGGGGTGTTAGAGGTAAAGCGAGGTTTTCATGGGTGCGTCCTGTGGGTTTTAAGATTAAAGAATTAGATGGAGGTAAGCTCGAAATTAAGGAAAGTGAGTTAGGTAATTACTATGCTTGGTCTGGGTTTTTAAATGAAGATCAAAATTCCCACATTAAGGAACTATTAAAAACCAATCCTCCTAGGTATTTCCAGATATTTTTAGACCAATTATCTAAACATTTTAAAAGTGCTTTAGGAACTAATAATAAGTTTTGGGATAATGTAACGAGTATTGATTGTAATAATAGAAAAACAATTGTAGAACATATAAATGCTAATGAAAATTCAAAATCACTTAAAAATGTAAATAAAGATTTACGATTAGAATTATTGGTAAAAATGTTTGAGTGCAATTGGTTTGGTGTTTCCAATACGGATGCATTTTATAAAAATGCAGAAGATGTTCTTACCAAGCTGGTATCCAGTTTTGATCCTTCAGACAATAGTATATTAATTACGATAGAAAATAAAATAGGACTAGATAAAATTTACGATAAGCTTTCAGGAGAACAATTGAGTGAGTTTTTTGTTTGGGCTGGGAATCAGATTGTTAGTAGTGAGCACTTTAAAGAATCGGCTCCATTAGAGATTTTAAAAGAGGATGGTGCGTTTATCAGTAAAGATGAGATATTAAAGTTAGAAGCAGATCTGTTTAGTTTTCAAAACTTTTCAGCAAAAATATCTGATAAAACCAAGATAACTACAGGTTTAGGGACACTCGATTATAGGCAAATGGTGTTGGTGTATGTAGAAGGTAGCTTTACTTTTTTAGATAAAAAATATAAAAAAGGAGATGTTTTATATATGCCCTTAATACAAGCTTTTGCTATGAGTAATAGCAACAGTAATATTGCACTAAGCAAAGGCGCTTGGTTTGCTTTCGATGTGGCTTCATTTGCCGTGGGAATAGGTAGTGTTGGTGTACTCATTAAAGTAGGAAATACAGTAAGAAAAGTAGTGGTTTCGTCAGATTTAATTGGCTCGTCGGTGGGTATGCTTGCTAACGCTTTAAATGATGATGCCATATCCGAAGATATGAGGTTTAAGATTAACATGCTTACGTTAGTGGCTTGTTTGCCACAAATAGCAACAATAAGTAAAAGGTTTGATAACATCATTACAGAATTAGATGATCAGATAGATCAGGCAAGGGGGCTCAATGCTACATCGAGAGAAGTACTCGAAGAGCATTTAGAAAAGATTGCCGAAAAAATTGGCACAGATGCGTTGAAGCAAGTTGACGTTATTACATCTGATTCGAATAAAAAACTCAGTGATGTCATAGAATACAAATATGAGGATCCAAATGGAGAATTTTTGGATATAAGTCTACAAGAAATTCATGAAAGTATACAAAAATTAATACAAGAATCTGAGCTTCCAGAATTTATAAAACTAGAGCTGGCGGAAGTTGGAGATTATAAAGGACTGAAAAGTCTTATTGGTGGTCATTCGGAAATACTTTTTAACATGGTAAGCTCTTCCAATAAAGAATTAGTTGATTATGCTATGTTTTTAATTAAAGGGCGCAAGGAAGAGGTTTTTGATCACAAGACTTATAAATATTTAGTAGCAGAAGCACAAAAAGTATTTAAGTTAACACCAGTAAAAGTAACTCCAAGGACTAATGATGGTGGCTTTAGAGGCGCATTCTTTGATGGAGAATTAAACGGAAATCCAGTAGTCTTTAAATATGATCTACATCATAAAGAAAACTCCATAAATGAAATGGAAAAGATATTAATAGATCTAAAACCTTATGGAGCACCAGATTATTATGGTCGCTTTAGAGTACAATTAGAAGATGGAACTTGGCGTGAAGTTATAGGAATGGAGCGTATTACTGGCTATAATATTAAAAAAATTAAAGAAAGGTTGTCAAAAGGAGAAGATTTAGATATAGATAATATAGGGTTTACTGAGGTAACTTCTATGCATCTCAAAGCAATAGATGACATTGAAAACAAACTTCTTAGAGATGGTAATAGGTTGATAGAAGATATTAATCTTGGCGATTTTATTCTAACTAACAACCCTGATAGACCCATTGTAATGATAGATATGTTATTGGAATCTGGCACAAGCTTACATCAAGGTTTAATAACTAGTGGATCGAAAAAAACTATTCGTGAAGTCATTGAAGAGCTTATTGAAAAAACAGTACGGACTTCAAATACAACCCCTAATTTTTCTAAAAAGTTAGAAGGTCTTAGGTCGAAATTAAATGAATTAAAACCTAATTGTAAATAAAAATATAGATATGAAATTAAAAAGTAACATGTTTAGGTTGATACCTATAGTATTTATTTTCTATATGGTATTATGGGATCTGAATTCTTATGCTCAGTGCTCTACTATAGATATATGTATTGAAGAGATACAAAGATTAGAGGGGGCAAAAGTTAATTCAGAGCAAAAAGTATTAAATCATTTCATAGATAAAGGAGATGATGCCTATGATGCTTGGAGAGTATTGTATGAGGCAGACCCTAATACTAATAGAATGAGCATTAGTATTCTTGAAAAAATAGAAGAATATCTAAGCACTACAGATGCAAGAGTTGATGATGTTATTAGAGAAATAAAAGAATCTGGTTTAGGTTTCGAAGGTTGGTTTCTCCAGAAATTAACCCCACCTAAATTGACTTTACCTCGTCCGATTGATGAATTATTAGATAATGTGGACTACTCAACCACAAAAAAGAAACATTTAGAACAAGACCTAAAATCTTCGGATGAATTGGCAAAAGCTTTGGGAACAGATGAAGATTTATTGAATGCATGGAGTATATTTTATGATATAAAAGTAAGTGATGCGTTGAGAAATGAAGTAAATAGCCTAAGAGCGATGGCTTCTTATGTTAAAAAAATAAAGAAAGAGAACTTTTCTTTTACTTTAGAGTCTTTTAACCGATTTGTAAAAGATAAACTTGATAAAAGCGCTTATGTAAAAGCTATACTTTATCCGATAAAATTATATAAGGGAATAAAAATTCCAGATGCGCTATTAAGTAGAGTACCTATTGTGACTGCTAAGATTAGTAGTTCTCAATTTTCTGGCACAGGAAAATTTGGTGCGTATGAAATAAGGATACAGGACGGTAAAGTTCAACACTTAGTTGTAGATAGTAATGGGAAACATAATTGGAAAGCTTTTGATAAAGGGATATACGATATAAATTTTGTAATTACAAATGATGGAAAACTCAGAATTGGCCATGGTCACTATAATTTGTCTGGAGAATCTCGTACGGTTATTTCTGCTGGAAAGTTAATTTTTGAAAATGGACAAATCACAGAGGTTTCTAATTTTAGTGGACATTACATGCCTTCTATTGATAATCTAAATGAAGTAGCTGAAGTGTTTAGACAACTTGAAATAACAAGTAGCGATTTTAAGGTATTTGAAAAGCCTGATTCAAAGCAAACAGAATCAGATTAAAATAATAAAATTTGGTTCTGGTTTTTTATAATGTTGCTAATTTCAACTTAACACATTATTGAGTCTTTCCTGAATAAAAAACTCATTACTTATAAGGAGAATAGTTACCTAAAGCTGCCTGTATAATGTAGCATTTGCTAAAAGAATATAATATATCAAAAGATATTGAATTAGCAAAAGGAAACTACAATACCATTGAAGAAAGGTAAATCCCCAGTTTGTAGCCAAAGAAAAACCCTGTTTTCCGTGTATTAAGAAAAATCTGCTATATGTAATATTGTACTACAAAAATATGTATGCCTTGTATCTTGTATATGGATTAAAAAGATAAAGAAATTTTAAACTATGAATGAGAGTAAAATTTTGATAATTAATAAAGTAAGCCTGTTTCTGGTCATGGTTTTAATAGTTGGTTCATTTAGCCAGTTAAAAGCAGAAACCAATAAAAGTTTCACAGGGCATGCTATAAAAATTAGTAGCAAAGCTAAAAACACTAAAAAAGTTAAGAAGACAGCACGGCCTCTAAAAACATCCCGGAAGTTTACAACTCTCGAGAAATATGATCCACCTGTTCCTTTAAAGGTCGTAAAAGCTGTTAAAAAGAAAACAAGAGGCTTTCATTTTGATGGTGCAAATGCAAAAGAGAACCAAAAGTGGTTGGAATTGGCACAAAGCACTTTTGCCAAAATTGAAGCCGCCCAAAACTATATTGATGTCCTTAGCGGTGATAAGTTATCACAACTTCCAGTTGCAATTACTCCTAAAACTGTAAGCAATACCAAGTATACTGTGGGTATAGCAAAAGCTAGTTTTAAACCATCCTATGCAGAATTAACAGCATTTTTAAAAGTAGAAACAGCAAGGGGAACCCTGATTCTGGGAGCACAGGATATTAAGTTGTCCCATGACGGTGGTATAGTAGGAGATGCCAAACTAAATCTAATATCAAAATTCACCATTAACATTAATAAAGAAAAAATATTACTGACTCTGAATGGTGGTTTTACCGACCCGAAAACCTATGCCACTATGGATTGTAATGGTTTTAAGGAGTTGTTTATCGATGCCAATGTCTCTTTTCACAATGATTTGATTTTTCCAGTCAATGAAGATGGAAAGAAAATTGAAGCCAAGAGAGTGGAGGGTTCTTTTAAGACCCAAGTGGCCGATTGGAATGATTGGGTCGTTAATATTTCGTTACCAGAATTTGGGGTCAAAGGGTTGGAAGGCACTACTTTTAAATTAAACACAGCAGTACTGGATTTTAGTGATCTTAGAAATGATGAAGCTGTACCAGCGAGTTATATCAACACGTATTATCCCAATACTCCTAATTTGTGGCGAGGGGTATACGTTGAAAGTTTAAAGGTATTGCTGCCTAAGGCATTCAAAAAGAATAATAAAAATGATAGAATTGCTTTCGCTGGTACAAAAATGATTATTGACGATGCGGGAGTCACAGGAACATTTGAAGGAGAACATATTTTATCTATAGACGAAGGCTCCGCTTCTAAATGGCAATTCTCATTAGATTATTTTAAAATCGGATTGCAAAGAAATGCGATTATAGAAGGAGCATTTAATGGTGAAATGATTTTACCAGTCTCGAAAATAGGGCGCTTAAAATATAACGCTTTCATCCAGCCAAACGAGTATACTTTTCAGGTTTCCAATACAGAAGATCTAGACTTTGATGTTTGGAACGCTAAGGTTAATCTTACTCCAGATTCCTTTGTGGAAATGTCAATTAAAGAAGATAAATTTAGGCCCAAAGCCCATTTAAATGGATCTGTAAGCATTGCTTCGGGACTTAAAAAAGGATCCTCATCTTCTGGCGATAAAACTGTTAATTTTAAAGGCATTGTTTTTGAAAAAATGGTTATCCAGACCGAATCTCCCAAGTTCGCTGTAGAATATTTTGGATATAAGGGAAAACAAAAACTAGCCAATTTCCCGGTAAGTTTAAATGAGATTGGTCTAAGATTAAAAGGCGAACAGGCAGAGCTGGTCGTAGATTTTAGTGTGAATCTAACATCTGAAAAAGATGGTGGAAATGGAGGAGGTTGCAAACTCGCTATAAAAGCAAAATTAGAAGATGACCAAGGTCGTGAACGATGGAAATATGATGGGATCGATATAGAACGCCTCAACGTTCAGATGGAAGTTGCTGGTCTGGAACTAAAAGGCGCCATTTTTATATTCGAGGACGATCCTACTTATGGCAAAGGCTTTGCTGGGGCAGTCGGGGCGAAGTTTAGTATGGGTATGAAACTTGAAGTTGAAGCCAAGGCGCTTTTTGGTCGTACAGATACATTTCGCTATTGGTATGCAGATGCAGGAGTAACTTTACCCACACCCATTCCCATTTTTACAGGGTTCGCTATAAATTACTTCGGAGGAGGCTTTTATAATCGAATGAAAATGGCTGGGATTGATAGAAATCCGAACGGCGCTTACGAAAATATTGGGACCTCAATTTCGGGAGTCATTTACGAGCCTAGTGAACAAAATAACTTTGGGATGAAAGCGAGTGTGGGTATCATCACTCAAAATTCTGAGGAATTATTTAATGCGACTTTAGAGTTCGGTATGTCTTTTAGAAGATCTGGTGGTTTAGAGGAAATTTACTTTAAAGGAGAAGGAAACTTAATTTCCAGTATCCCGAATAACTTCTATCAAAGGTTAACAGATAAATTGGGTGGTATCTCTGAAGGAGTTGATACGGTATTGGCTTCATATCAACCAGAGGGGCGTATTGCTGCTAACGTTTTTATAAAGCACGATTTTGTGAATAGCGTATTCCATGCTACTTCAGAGCTGTATATTAATTTAGGTTTTCTAAAAGGTATCGGTCCTAACGGCAGGGCTGGTTGGTTGGATTTTTATGTCGGCCCAGACACTTGGCACCTCCTTATAGGTACTCCAGAAGATCCTATTGGAACTAAAATGAATATAGGCATTTTAAAAGAAGAGACCCGTGCTTATTTTATGACAGGTAAGGATTTGCCAGGAAGTCCGCCTCCACCAGCCATGGTGGCAAAACTACTGGGGGTAGATGCCGCAAAACTAGATTACACCAGAGATCTTAATAAACTGGATTCTGGAACAGGAATGGCCATGGGGATGCATTGGGCCATGTCTACTGGAGATTTACGGTTCTTGATTTTCTATGCACGCTTTGATGCTGGATTTGGTTTTGATTTTATGTTAAAGGACTATGGAGAAGCGCATTGTAAAGGATCTTCAGGACCTATCGGTATGGATGGCTGGTATGCCAATGGACAGGCATATGCTTATTTACAAGGGCATGTTGGACTTAAAATCAAAATCTTTGGCAGACGAAAGAAAGTCAATGTGTTTTCTGGTAGCGGTGCTGTACTGGTACAGGCAAGGCTTCCTAACCCGACCTGGTTAAGAGGATACCTTAAAGGGAAGTACAGACTTTTAGGAGGCCTGGTTAAAGGTAGTTTTAGGTTTAAAATAGAAGTTGGTGATAAATGTGAGGTCGTAGGAGAAAGTGCGTTGGATGGAATCGTTGTTATTGGTGATATCCAACCCAAAAAAGATGCGAAAGATGTCGATGTATTTGCAGTACCGCAAGTGTCGTTTAATCTTCCTGTTAATAAGGTGTTTGAACTCCCTGATGATGAAGGGGACCATCGTTATAAAATTATATTAGATAAGTTTGAGATAAGTAAAAATAGTCAACCTATTCACGGAGAAGTGGAATGGAATATGGGGAATGACCTGGCCACTTTCTACTCTCATGAAATCTTGCCACCTAAAAGTAAGCTTAATGGTGTTGTTCAGGTGCATTTTGAAGAATTTGTTAATGGTAGGTGGCAGGTTATTAAGGATAAAGGAGCAACCGCTACCGAATCTAAAGAATTTGCATTTGAAACAGCTGAGGCTCCAGATAATATTCCGCTTTCTAATATTGCTTATATGTATCCCGTGATCGATCAGCAAAATTTTTATGCAGATCAATATAGAAACGGATATGTAAACTTAAAGCGCGGACAATCTTATCTTTTCGAACCCATTCCAAATTGGCGTAAGACTGTGACAATGAAACCAGAATTTGGCAACGAAACCAAAATAGATTTTATATACCATGCTGCTAAGAAACAGTTGGCTTTCGAGTTGCCCAAAAATATGGAATTGAATAGTAACTATAGTTTGATGTTGTCTGTAGTGCCTCCCGAAACACAAAAAGGGAAAGATGTATCAGAAAGTTATACAACAACAGAGTTGGGTAATGATAAGAACGGCGAGGAAGGAAATTCGGTCTCTATTCGTACCAATGTAATTAGTGAATTAAAGGTAAGGGGAGACGAAAGAGAACTCCTTAATTATGGATTTAAAAGTAGCGCATACAAGACGTTCCAGAGGAAGCTTGACGATATGAAAAAGCATGACGATTCTTACGAATTTACGAGCATACCTTATGGTTTGACATTATCCAATAAAATACATCCTTTAGAGCCATTTGATATTCAGGAATTAGTAGGGACAAGATTCACTGGAGGGAAACCTTTAGTTCAGGTACGAGCCCTATTGAATAATACCTACTATAAAGATAAAATATACCCATTAATTTATGAAAATTACCCTCTGGCAGGAAATATAACAGTAGATCGGAATACAGAAAAAGTTGGGGTGCCTCCAGTAGAAGGGGTAGAGCCAATGACCTGGTATTTAACCTATCTTGAAAATAATGTTCCTACAGATCTTAAGCAGAATAACCCCTACAGATACAATCTCACTTACTATTTCTATGAGGATTATGAAGATTTGGCTGTTAAACTGGTTAATTCTGATATTAAAGGGTCGCAATTAGGTCTTTATCTGGATTTGCTAAAAGGGCCTTTCCCAATGATGGAATATGGCAATTATGATACCGAATTTAAATATTTCCTTCCTGGAAGTATGGAAAATGGAAGAAAGCGTAAAGTCAAATATTTTAATAAACAATATGGCCCCGATGAAAACTAAAATCATACTGTTTCTTTTTTTAGCTGGATTTTGTTTAAAATCTAGTTATGCGCAGCAGCCCATAGGAGATGATACCCCTGCTATTATGGTTAGGGCAAGGGTTATTAACAATACTGTTAAGTTAAGGTGGGCTCCTAATACCCCTACGCTATGGAAATATGCCAACCAATATGGCTATTACATTGAAAGGCATACTATTTTACGAGGTGATGTTATCCTGGAACCAAGGGAAATAAAACGTCTTAACAATGCACCCATTAAGCCCAGACCCATGATGGAATGGGAGTCCTTCACAGAGCAAAACGATATGGCAGCCATAGCAGCCCAGGCACTCTATGGAGAAGATTTTGAGGTAGATATGCAGGAAGGGGGAAACCCTATGATGCAAATTCTCAATCAGGCACAGATATTAGAACAACGCTTTGCTTTTGCATTATATGCGGCCGATTTAAATTATGGAGTCGCTGAGTTTTCAGGTCTTGCATTTGAGGATGTTTCATTGATTTCAGGCGAAAAATACCTTTATAAAATTATTCCTGCAATTCCAATCGAAAAAATGACAATAAAACCAGGGGTTGCATATATTGGGTTATCAGATGTTAAGAATTTACCCAAGCCACAAGAATTTGTAGGGGTTTTTAAAGACCATAATGTTTTACTAACCTGGAACTATAAAATTCTGGAGTCTCAATACAATAGTTATATTTTGGAGCGTTCGTCCGACCAGGGAAGTACCTTTCAACAAGTTTCTAAAGAACCACTAACACCTTTAAGCGATCCCGAAATTCAAAATACAGGGCGGATGGTCTATATGGATAGCCTGCCGCAAAACAACAAAGAATATCAATATCGCATTAAAGGAATTTCACCCTTCGGAGAAGTAGGCCCTGCATCAGTATTGGTAAAAGGGATGGGGCAAAAGGGGCAATATTTTAACCCAGCCATAATTAATACATCGTTGTCTAAAGATCAAAAAAGCGCTGTAATTACCTGGGAATTTCCTGAGGAAGGTCTGGAAGGTTTATCACACTTTCAAGTGGTAAGGGCAGATGAAGTAAAAGGCCATTTTGTGCCTGTGATTTCTAAAATTGATAAAAATTTACGTTCGGCCATTGTACCAGATATTCAGATTATTAATTATTACAGTGTCACCGCCGTAGGTCTAGATGGTTCTAAACGACATTCATTTCCAGCAATGGTACAGCCAGATGATGCCATACCACCGTTAGACCCCAGAGGATTGATTGGTGAGATTGATTCTACAGGGGTGGTAACCTTACAATGGACTAAGAATTTAGAACCAGATTTACTGGGATACCGGGTATTTCGAGCCAATCTGGAAGGTGAGGAGTTTACTCAGATTACGTTTAAGCCGATTCCCCAAAATACCATTACAGATACCATCCCCATAAAAACATTGGTGAAAAAGGTATATTATAAGGTACAGGCATTTGATAAGCGCTACAATCCCTCTGGTTTTTCAGAAATACTGGAACTTAAACGGCCAGATATTATTCCGCCCACGCCTCCTGTTTTTACTAAATTCAAAACCGAAGGCGGAAAGGTTTTCCTTAATTGGATACCCAGTAGCAGTGAAGATGCCACTAAAACTTTAATTTACAGAAAAGAAAAAGGAAAAGCAGAAGACTGGCAATTAATAGCAGATAAAGATATCTCTATTAAATCACATGCAGACACCTATGTAAAAGAAAGTACCCACTATTTGTACACCTTATTAACAATGGATGAATCTGGTCTGGAATCGGAACCTGTAAGGCCTATAAGCATTTCAACTCCTACAAGCAAAGTCAAACCCGAAATTAGTCGTTTTACAGCAACGACAAACAGAGAATTAAAGCATATTCTTTTAAGCTGGAATTATAGAGAAAAAGGGGTAACAGAAATGCAACTTTTTAAAGCGAAAGAAGGCGAGCAACCGACCTTGTATAGGGTTTTTGAAAATGATGAAAAGCAGTATCTGGATAGTGATTTATTAATCAACACCAGCTATACATATTTGTTACAAGCTGTTTTCGATAATGGCAGTCGATCAAAAATGACTAAAGAAGAAATTAAATATTGATTTATTAAGTATGAAAAATATTATTTTAATAGTCTTGACCTTATTTTGTTTTGTGAATTATGGTTTTTCACAACAACATGGTAACGATAGAGAATATGTTTTGTATGTTAACGGACGCATAGGTCAAGGGAGTGCTACTTGTAATTCTCACGGGCTTCAGGATATTATAATAACTCTGGCATCTGGTAGAACAGAAACTATATTTGGGTTTGATTCTACTAATAATCGATATTCTAATAGAACGTTTATTACCGCACCTTATACTTTTTCATATGGTAATAGGCCAGTTTCAATTAGATTTCGTTCCAGAGCTAGAAGAAGTAATTGGAATGGATGCCGTAGGTTATTAAGCCAAGACGAAGGTTTAACGACTTATAGAATAAATAATTATGATTGCTATTTTAGGAGAATTGTAAATTCAGACGGGGGAGGTGTTCGGGCAAATACTTTGTTCCCTGGACATGGGGGTGATGATGAAAATTGGGCTGAGATTAGGATAGTTCCAAAACCATCCATTGGTTTTGCCGACGGGACTCCAAGTAATGCGATACAAAATGTTTGTTCTTCGAATGGCTCGGAAATTTTGGTAGGTCGTGGGTATTCGAATCCTTCGCGCACATATAATTGGGAATTTTTAGATAATATTCATACTGAAACTCGACAGAATCCCGAACTTTTAAGTTTACGACACAGGGTTAGTGAAGCACGACGAGCTGTTGATTTTTGTGAGGCATATACTGGAAGATACTGCCAAAGAGAACGTAGTATTCTGTATCAAGCTCGGGAAGATTTAAGGAATTTTTCGGGACCTCAAACTGTACAGGTGCCCGTATGGCGACCTATAACGAATAAGGATGGCCAATCTAATATTAGATTAAGACCAACCGACTTATATTCCAATGCTAATGATCGTAATGAGCTAGTGGGGCAGACTGTGCAGGTAAGACTTAATCCAAGTTGCTATGATCGTGGTCCAGATTCTAATGCTTTAAGTTTAAGATTTCTCCCTGATGCTCCTTCTGTTTCAGGTCCACCACAGGTAATACAACCGTCTTGTTCTTATAGTGAGTTTAACCGTATTCGAATTCCTTTTGCAGGCGGCATAGCCTCTAATCAAAAAATTTCAATATCCTTAAAGCGGCTGGCAGTTGGTCAGTCCCCTTACAGAAATAGCGATTCTGCACAAAGCCTGGGAATTACAAATCAGGAATTTAATCGTCGTGTCAACCAAAGATATCCCAATGAGTATAAAAATGTGGTTAATGTAAGAAATTCGAATCTGGGATCGGGTTGGTACAATTGGGATTTAAATGCTGGTAGTGACCCTGATCATTTCGCAGGTGGTCACTATGCCATAGTCGTTACGTCTTACGAAACAAGCGATACTGGTAATAATACACCATCCTGCCTACCTAAATATTACTTTTTTGAGGTTACGGCACCAGCTGCTTTAGATTGGTCTGTTAATAATATTACTAGCCAAACATGTTATGGTGTAAGTGATGGTAGTTTTCAGATACGGGTAAATTCTGGTAGAGCACCTTATCGTTATCGTATTAATGGTGGAAGATGGATTGGCTTCTCAGGAAGAAGTAATACGACTACAGTAAGTGGTTTAGCGCCCAGATCAAATTCAAATCCTTATCGTGTTGAGGTAGTTGATGCTAATGGTTGTGGTCAACGTGCTAACCCGAGAGCCCCTAATAGAACTGTTAATGTAAGTATAAATGGCATACCCAGCCGCATTTCTCATAATGTCCCTATAGACAGGATACAGCATCCTACAAGACCAGGTGAGAGAAATGGCGTCATAGAGGTGGCATCTATTAGAGGAGGAACACCGTCTGGACGTTTTGGATATAGATATTCGGTTTTGCGTAACGGTACACCAGTTTCAGGTTATCAAAACCTTACTTCCAGAGGAAATATTGTTTTACGGGAGCTGCCTGAAGGCACCTATACCATTAATTATCATGATGGTAACGATTGTGAGCAAACATTGCCTCTTGCAGTGCTTAGAGATCCAAGGCCTATCAGTTTTGATATAGAAACAACCCTGGCATCCTGTAATGGGGTAAATAATGGTAGCATACGGGTTCTTAATGTAAGAGGTACTTCTGGCCCTTATACATTTACCTGGTATCAAAATGGTTCAGTCATTCCCAGAGAAACAACAAGTTCCTTAACCAGAGGAGCGGGAACTGGATATTCTGTAGAAGTAACTTCCTCATCAGGATTTGGTAGTCGAGATAATATTTCTATTGGATTATTGCCAGAGGTTCAGGTTGAACGCGTTGATGTCTCTGAGTTACTATGTTACAATGGTACTGCAATGGCCACCATCACGGCAAGAGGGGGTTCTGGTAATTACGAATATGGGGTTTGGAATGGGAATGCTACCGTTTGGCAAAGTTCCAATCGAATATCGGTCTCTTATTCATCTGCTGGATACCGCTTTGCAGTCAGGGATGTCTTAACTAGGGTCTGTATTTCAGAACCCAGTGCCGTTTACAATTTGGATCGACCCGACGAACTCTACATTAGCTCCAATAATGTAACAAATAATACCGTGTTTGGAGGTAACGAAGGTCGTATTAACATAGAGGTTGCAGGGGGAACTGGAAGATATCGTTACGAATGGTCTAAGGAAAATGATGCTGCATTTAGTTCTGACAGGCAGAACATTAGAGATTTACAAGCTGGCCGCTATACTATAAGAATCTTTGACCGTAATAACTGTTCCATTGAAGAGCGTTTTGAAGTAACAGAGCCGGACAGATTAGAAGCTTCTGTAAATATAACCAGTGCAATCCCCTGTTTTGAAGGCACTGGGAATCTTACAGCCATTGTTAGAGGTGGATTATTAGACGTAAGTGGTCAATATCGCTATCAGTGGTTTGTGAGGGAAAGCGGTGCGTTTAGACGAATAAATGGACAAACTGCAGCAACGATAGAAAATCAGCCTGTAGGAACTTATCGGGTAGAGGTTTGGGATGATTATACCAGTATAACTACTGAGCAAAACCTTACTGAACCAAATCTACTGGCTCTATCATTATCAAAGACAGATGTTAGCTGTTTTAGTGGTGATGATGGCACAATTAGCTTATCACCACAAGGGGGAACAGCACCTTATTTTTATTCGTTGGATGGAAATAACTTTTCGCCCATCTCAGGTTTGGTCAACAATACGATTAATAGATTAACGAGTCAGGAATATAACGTTTGGCTTCGTGACAGTAATAATTGCACTATAGATAGTCCAGTAAACGTTGAATTAGAGCAGCCAGTTTCTATGGATATTGAGTTAATCAACAACGACCCAGCAACCACTGTTGGAGGGACTAATGGTGCGCTGGACATATCGGTATCTTTAGGAGCAGCCCCTTATACGTATTTATGGAGCCTGGAAGGGAACGCTACTTTTACAGCGACTACAGAAGATATCCGGGATTTATCGTCAGGAACTTATACAGTTACTGTTACCGATAGTAACCATTGTAGTGTGCAGGCTAATTTTGAGGTTTTACAACCCGCTCCACTGGAAATCGAGTTTGTAGACCCGTTATCTATTCGTTGTTACGGAGATGAAAATATTGAGTTAAGGGTTGAGGTTCAAGGAGGCTATCCTTTTAATGCTACCCCAGATGATTTTGAGTTTAGATGGTATAGAATGGAAGGCAGTATAGCAAATTTAATGACCAGCGGTAATGGTTTGGTGCGTTTGCCCGATCTTGGTGCTGGTAGATATAGAGTAGAAGTAGAAGATGTTGAAGGAACAATAGCAGAGACATCTATAGAACTTACACAGCCAGATGAACTGATAGTCACATTAGATGGCGATCCTACACAGGTATTGTGTCATGGTCAATCTACTGGTGCTATTAATATAACGGTTACTGGAGGCCCTGTAGATCCTAACACTGGGGAAAATTTACCGTATACAATCAGGTGGTCAAAAGTCGAAGATCCTGGATATACGGGCATTACTGAAGACCTTCGGGATATTGGAGCAGGAACTTACGAAGTGGTGGTGGTTGATGACAATCTGTGTACCGCCTCATTACTGGCACCTGTGGTTATTACCGAGCCGGATGCTCCTTTGGAGATCATCAATGTTCAGGCTACCAATCTTTCTGGCTACCAAACTGCTAATGGAAGTATTTCTTTGGAAGTTACCGGAGGAACAGCTCCGTATACTTATGCATGGACCAATAGTGATGATGCAACCTATTCAGAAGACACGGAAGATATCGATGATTTAAGTATTGGTACCTATGCGCTTTTGGTAACCGATGCGAATGGCTGTACAGAATCCCTTGTTCAGACAATCACTGAACCCGAGCAACTATTAATAGACATTATTCCATTAACTGAAGCAGAAGGCATTCAGTGTTACGACGAGGAAACGGTGATGCCTTTAACGACTAATACCAGAGGAGGCGTTGGGATGTATACTTACCAATGGTTTAATGAAGATAACCCAGGAGTGATTATTTCTACGGAAAGTGATTTGGGATTGGTAAAAGAAGGAACCTATATGGTTGTGATTACTGATGAAAACGGTAATACAGCCAATGATACCTATGAAGTAACTCAGCCCGATAGACTATCTCTTTCAGAAAATGTTACCCACATGCTATGTCATAATGATACAGATGGTAGAATCGATATTTCGGTAATTGGAGGGGTACCTCCTTATGAATATAGTTGGAGTAATGGAGAGCAAACAGAAGATATTGGTGATCTTAGATCAGGAATATATACGGTTATAGTTACCGATGCTAATTTTTGCGAAGTAAGGGCTGAAATTGAGGTAGAACAACCAAACAGTTTGTTTGCAGATATCGATCGTCAATATCCTTCTTCCAGTACTGTAAGGGATGGAAGGGTTATTGTCGATGTAAGAGGAGGCGTTTTTCCATACCAGTATCAGTGGTATAATGAAACAGGGGATTTACTGCCATTTACCGCAAGTAGATTGGATAATATAGGACCAGAGAAATATGCATTAACCATTACTGATGCCAATAATTGTGAGTTGATCATTGACGATATCGATCTGTTTGTACCACCAGCTTTAGAAGTGGTTATTGAGCAGCAAAGTGTCATCTCTTGTCATGGTAATACAGAAACGGGCAATATTGTAGCTATTGTCAACGGAGGTGTACCATTTAACTCAAGACTTGAATATGAATATCAATGGTATAATGCAACAAATAACCAACTTCTGGAAACAAATAATCCTGTTTTGTCTAGGGTTGGAGCAGGCATATATTATGTGTCGATTACTGATGCTATTGGAACTATGGTTCAAAGTGAACCTTTTGAATTGGAAGAACCGGATAGATTGGTTGTTAGCTTTGAAGCAGACTATATTAATTGTGGAAATGAGGATGATTGGACGATTGGTGCCTTGGTTGAGGGTGGTACACCTCCTTACCGATACCGTTGGAACACAGGTGCAAATAAGCAACAATTGGAAGAGGTATTAGCAGGGACTTATAGCATTTCTATAACAGATTCCAGAGGTTGTACGACTCAAGGAGAGGTTACAATAACCGTACCCGAGCAGTTAAGGTTAGCTTATAATACTGTAATGCCAATTTGCCATGATGGATGTGACGGTAGTATTACCCTGGATTTAACTGGAGGGGTACCGCCCTATAATTATGAGTGGAACACAGGTGTTACTGAAAGGGATCTAAACAATATTTGTGCAGGGGACTATGAAGTGGTCATAACTGACGCTAAGGGGTGTCAGCTTACCCAGCAGATCAGGGTAGGTAATCCTGAGCAATTAATTGTTGATTTAGGTGAGGATGTCACGCTTTGTGTAGATCAGACTACGATTTTGGATGCCAGTATCGCAGATGTTGGGGCTACCTATCAGTGGAGTGCTACTAATGGCTTTACAAGTAACAACCCCATAGTAGAAGTTTACGATTCTGGTATTTATGAGGTATTGGTAACAAGCTCGGAAGGTTGTGAAGCTACGGGAAGTATTTTCGTAGATCGTAGTAATGACGTTATCAGATCAGAGTTTATTGCTTCAACCCAGGTTTTTGCTGGAGAGAAATTTGTGTTAGTAAATATAAGTGATCCAATTGCCGATCAGGTGGAATGGCTTTTTCCAGAACAGGCACAGGTATCCTTCGAGGATAACAACTATGCAGAGTTTACTATTGATACTCCTGGAGAATATGAAATATCTATGTTCATAGAAAGGGGATTATGTACAGATATAAGTACCAAACGAGTTATTGTTGTGGAGCGGGAGTATGAAGAAGAAGCAGAAACTGGAAAAGGATTGGGGGTAGTAGCTAAATTTGAATACATGGTGTACCCTAACCCAACATCTGATGGTAGGTTTAGCGTGGATGTTGCATTAAGGGAGGTGCTTCCCATAAGTATCAAGGTTTTTGATATGGTGAATAATCATCAGGTTGTTTATGACCGTCAACAAGGTAGTGATCACTACATAAAAGAATATGATCTGTCTGGGTTGCCTACGGGAATCTATTTTGTCTTGCTAGAAACTCAAGGTCAAAGTCAGGTTAGAAAATTAATAAAAAAATGATTTTATAAGAACTAAAGTTGTAATTGGTAAGGGCGCCTCTATTGATGCTGTTATAAATCGGTATAATGTCAGGTAACTGCAAACAGAAAATTTAAAACAAGACTTATTGATAAATAGCAACATATCGATAAATTTTATCAAATCAATAGAATAAGTTGGAGGCTGATAATTATAGAAATAGAAGATAGTTAAAAAAATATTTTTAACTATCTATAAATAAGTTTACTACAGTGTTTTGTAACCAGATTTAAAAACAATGAAGTAATTCAAGAGGTGGTTTATGCTGGGTTTTATATGAATACTTAAGAGTTAATTAGAACCTTGCGAAATTTTGCATCGTTAACTAGATAGGAAGTTCATGGAAATTATCCTATTTTATCCAAGATCCCAAAAACTCTTGAACTCGTTTCCAATAATTATCATCATCCCAAAAACCATGAATGCCTTCGTTGTAAAAATAGTGACAAAACTGACTCTTATCTTTTTTTTAATCAGATTTTTTGCAAAAGACACGGATACAAAAGGGTCATTTTTATCATGATGTAGTTGTAGAAAAGACAGTTCCTTTGTAAAATAGATAGGAGAGCTTGCAATAAATCTTTTTCTGGCCTCTGCAATACTTAATTCAGTTCTTTGACCTTTACTAGTTATTCTTAAGTAAATATTTGCTTTCTCTGTATTGCCTGTTTTGCTTTTGAGATTGATCCATTTTATGCTGATATTTGATATTAAATAAAATTAAAAAGCCTGTAAACATTATGTTTACAGGCTTTTAGTAGAATTCAGTAAATTCTCAGCGGAGAAAGAGGGATTCGAACCCCCGGAGGTGTGACCCTCAACAGTTTTCAAGACTGCCGCATTCGACCACTCTGCCATTTCTCCAGTGTCTTTTGCGTTTGCCTTTAGCAGGCTTGCCTAATAAAGAAAAATTCTTTTCTCGTAGGCGGGTGCAAATATAGAACGCTTTTTTAATTCTTTCAAATAAAATGCAAACTTTTTGAAAAAATAATTTTAGAGCATTTATGAGAATTATTTTATCTGTTAATATTGTAAAAAACAAAATCTCAAAACCTTATTTTTGTACACATATAGATATAAAATGGATACTATAAAACAGTTACAATGGCGCTACGCTACTAAAAAATTTGATAGAAATAAAAAACTTTCTAAGACAAAGCTAGATATTTTAAAAAGGGCTTTTAACTTAACTGCGACTTCCTTTGGGCTTCAAACTATTAAACTGGTAGTTATTGAAAACGAAGTCTTAAGAGGTTCGTTAGTTAAACATTCGTATAATCAGAAACAGGTTTTAGACGCTTCTCATTTACTCGTAATTTGTATTCAAAGAGACATTAGCACAGCCGATGTTAATGCCTATTATGATAATATTAAGGCCATTAGAAACACATCAGATACTATTTTAGAGCCTTACAGGTTAGAACTTATAGATATGATGAAAAACATGACTGTTGAGGCACGTCAGCAATGGTCTAAGAACCAGGCTTATATATCATTAGGTAACTTGTTAACGGTTTGTGCTGTAGAGGGTATAGACTCGTGTCCTATGGAGGGCTTTATGCCAGAGGAATTCGACACCATTTTAGAATTAAATAAACAGAACTTAAAATCTGTATTGTTGTTACCAGTTGGCTATAGGGCAGATGATGATATGTTTGCTGAATTTGAAAAAGTTAGAAAGTCAATTGATGACGCTATTATTGAATTATAAATTAAAAAAACAATTATATTATTTATGCCAGGATTTGAATTATTTGGAGAATTAGAACGTCAGGAAGTTAATGATGTCTTAGATAATGGTGTTTTAATGCGTTATGGCTTTGATGGCATGCGTAAGGGACATTGGAAATCAAAAGAATTAGAAACGGCATTACAACAATCATTTAAAACAAAGCATGCCCAACTTGTTTCTAGCGGAACAGCTGCTGTTTCTGTGGCATTAGCATCTGCAGGAGTAGGGGCGGGAGATGAGGTGATTATGCCTGCATTTACTTTTGTGGCAAGTTTTGAGGCTATTATGTTGTTAGGAGCCATTCCAGTTTTAGTAGATATAGATGATACCTTGGCTGTAGATCCTAAAGCTGTTGAGAAGGCCATCACTCCAAAAACAAAAGCCGTTATGGTCGTGCAAATGTGTGGCAGTATGGGAAATATGGATGCCATACAAGCAGTGTGTGATAAACATGGTTTATTATTAGTTGAAGATGCTTGCCAAGCTATAGGAGGAACTTACAAGGGCAAACCATTAGGAAGTGTAGGAGATCTTGGTTGTTTTTCTTTCGATTTTGTAAAAACAATTACCAGTGGAGAAGGAGGGGCTGTAATTACCAATAATGAAATGTATTATACACATGCCGATCATTATAGTGATCATGGTCATGACCATATTGGGTATGACAGAGGTTTGGAAACGCACCCCTTTTTAGGTTATAATTTTAGAATATCAGAACTGCACGCTGCGGTAGGCTTAGCTCAAATAAAACGATTACCTGAGTTTTTAGCAATTCAGAAGAAAAACTATACGATACTTCGAGAAACCTTATCTCAAATTCCGGAAGTCACCTTTCGAACGGTTCCTGAAGGAGGCGAGGAGAGCTATGCGTTTTTAAATTTCTTTTTGCCTGATTTAAAAATAGCCCAAGACGTGTCAAAGGCTTTTAAGCAGCATGGTGTAGATGCTTGTTTTCATTATTATGATAATAATTGGCATTACATTAGAAAATGGGAGCATTTAACAAATCTGAAATCGTTATTTCCGATTTCTGAAGAAATTAAAAAAGGTCTTGATTATTTAAAAACAAAATCATTTTCTCAATCGGATTATTATATTGCCAGAAATATTTCTTGCTTAGTGAAGCTTTCTTGGACAGAAGATGAAGTAAAAGAAAGGGCAAGTAAAATGGTCGAAATAATTAAAGAAATAATACACGCCTAGTGTATCAACTTCTGATTATTTGACTTGCAGAAATAAGTTATTTTGTCATTCTTACTTATGTGGGAATGACAAAACCATTTTAAATGCCTAGTACTTCACATAATCGACAATCTCTAAGCCATATCCTATTAAGCCAACACGCTTAGTATGTTCTTCGGCGTTGGAAATTAATCTTAACTTGTGAATGTTTAAGTCGTGCAGTATTTGTGCACCAATACCAAAATCTCTCGTATCCATATTTATTCTTGGTGCTTTATATATATTGCCTGAGCTTTGGTTCTCTTTTAAAACGGATAGGCGCTTTAAGATATTCATAGATTGAGATTCCTGATTGATGAATATAATAGCTCCCTTACCTTCATCGTTAATAACCTTGAACATGTCTACTAATTGTTTGTCAACATTATTGGTTAAAGTACCTAGAATATCATTATTGACCAAAGTTGAATTTATTCTAGTAAGCACTTCTTCATTGTCTTTCCAATGTCCTTTTGTTAGTGCTATATGTACTTGGTTATTAGTGGTTTGTTTGTAAGCTCTTAATCTAAAACTTCCAAAGCGGGTTTCAATTTGGAAATCTTCTTTTTTATCAATTAAAGAATCGTGTTGCATTCTGTATGCCACTAAATCTTCAATGGAAACAATTTTAAGATCTAGTTTTTTGGCAACTTCCATAAGTTCGGGTAAACGAGCCATTGTACCATCTTCATTCATGATTTCAACAATAACACCAGCAGGTTGTAAACCTGCTAATCTTGCAAAATCGATGGCAGCTTCTGTATGCCCCGTTCTTCTTAAAACTCCACCTTCTTTAGCTACCAAAGGAAAAATATGTCCTGGACGTGCTAATTCAAATGGTTTTGTATGTGGATCAATTAAGGATTTAACCGTTTTTGCTCTGTCGCTGGCAGAAATACCAGTCGTTACCCCATTTCCCCTTAAATCTACAGATACTGTAAAAGCCGTCTCCATAGGATCGGTGTTGTTACGTACCATCATATTTAGCTGAAGTTCCTTGCACCTGTTTTCTGTTAGAGGTGTACAGATAAGCCCTCTGCCATGCGTAGCCATGAAATTTATCATTTGTGGTGTTACCATATCGGCTGCAGCTACAAAGTCGCCTTCATTTTCACGATTTTCATCATCAACAACTATAATCACTTTTCCATTTCTAATATCGTCAATGGCTTCGTGTATGGTATTTAGCTTAAACTTGGAAGTCGTTTTTTGTGTCATAGTATCTGCTATCATAATGCAAAGATATCGCTTATTTTAAAGATTATAAACAATTAACATCTTATAGTAGTATTATTTAGTTTATTATTTCAAAAAATAATATTTGGAGTTAGTACTAAAATTTAAAATAAATATTAGAGGATTGTTATTTAACCTTTTTTATTTTTTGCATCTAAAGTTCCTAAATCTAAATCTTTTTCAAACTCTTTTTTCTGAAAGAAGTAAATAATAAAATATAAGGGAATTCCAAGTATATAAACGAGAAAATTACCAGTTGTTAAGTTCTTTCCTGTATGCTTGTAATAATTATACTGACTTATACAAAACTTTATAAATGAAAATATAAGCAATGCTTCAATTATACAGCCAATTAAGAAAAGTGTCGTACCCGTTTTTGGAAAGTTATTATTGTCTAAAATAGCTCCAGGTATTGATGTGAAAATTGAAATAAAGTACAATACAAAAGTTAACTTTGCATCTTCTTCATATTTATCTTTAAGATTAATAATTTGTTCGTACTCTCTGTTGTTAAAATTACCAGAGAACTTTAATTGCTGATTAGTAATACCTCTGGAATTAAGAATTTCTAAGGCAGTATTTCTATAAATAATTTTATAGCCAAACTCTTTATAGCTTTTAGCAATATTTATAAGCTTATTGTTGTCATAAGTATTTAAAGTGATATATTCAGTGTCAGAATTATTGAATACAGACGTATCTAATTCAGGCGCTTTCTTTTTAAGTTTAAATAATTTCTTCAAGAATTCAAATATACCTTCACCTTCAATCAAAGGTTTGTCGGCAGTAGCTCTTCGAGTTAAAAATATACTTAAAGGTAACATAAGGAGTGAGGAAAACCAACTGGCTAGAATAGGACTAAGGTTGCCACTTTTTGCACTGTTTGTTGCAAAAATACCTATAAAATGATACGTTAAAAATAGCAGAATAGCGATAACCATAGGCAGGCCAATACCTCCTTTACGTATTAAAGCGCCTAATGGAGCACCAACAAAGAATAAGATAATACAGGCAAAACCTAATGCAAACTTTTCATGCAATGAAATAATGTGCTTGTTAAGCATGATTTTAGAATTTTTTCTTGCTTTTTCCTTTGAAATAACGATTTGTTTGGCACTAGTCATTGATTTATTAGTTAAATCTAATAGTTCAGACTTTCTTGTTGGATTAAAAATATCCAAAAGGTTTCCGGTATATATAGAATCCTTACCTCTCCTTTTTATTTTTTTGTCTTTAAATTTACTATAAAGCCCAGATCTTTGAAATAAACTTTTTGAAAACAAATTTTGGTCCGTTTGCCTTTTTATAGAAAGTGAATCAATGGTTTTGTTTAAACCAAAAACATCAAGCATATTGTACTTGTCTGTTTGTGATTTTTCATCAAAATCTACATTATTAAGCTTCGACAAATCTATATTAATAATGTATTTTTCAAACGTACTTTTAGCAAAGGGCTTTTTTTCTCGTGACTTTGTTTTTTTAGGAGAAATATCTGTATAGTAATTACCGTCCAACAATATAAGTTTTAAAACATTGGAATCTTTTTCGCTAGCAAGCTCCCCGGTTTTAGACTTTATGGTTGTGGCATTTTTTCTGCCATTCTTCCCTTTAATATGTATGGTAATATCTTCTAAATATTGATCCCTATCCCCATGCTTATCTGCAAATTTTATATTATAAGTACCTACCTCATTAAACTGCCCTTCAGCAAGTAACATAGCTGGTTTTAATTTAGCAATATTTCTGCGCAGGTTATATGAGTTAAGCTCTGCCCATGGGATTACATTATTAGAAAATAAAAAAGTAACGAATCCTAGTATAACAATAAAAATACTAAGACCAGACATGGCTCGCTGTAAAGAAATACCTGTAGATTTCATGGCGGCGAACTCATAGTTTTCTGCAAAAGAACCAAATACCATGATGGATGCCAGTAAAATGGTTAGGGGTAACACCAATGGAATTAACTTGGGCATGAAGTAAATTAAAAATTTAGCAATCACGATAATATCTAGATCTTTACCCGCAAGTTCTTTAATATATAGCCAAATGGTCTGTAAAATAAATATCAGTATGAGTATTAAAAACACACTGATAAAAGTTTTAAGATAGGTAGTTAGTATGTATCGGTCTAATATTTTCATCTGCTTACACGTATTGGTTTTTTATAGTCAGATGATTTATATAGTAATTTTCATTGGCAACTAAATTTTTGCTCATAAATGTTTTGAACGTTTAAATTTTACTAATCATTTGCTAAACAATCTAATTATAAAATTATGAACGTGCATTACACTCCATCCTTAATATTAAAATTGTTCCCTAGTCTAATTTGTTGATGTAATAGTCTTGATATTTACTCGAGTCAAAGGTAAATAAGGTTTTTGACAAAGGTTCATTTGTTTTAAAAGAATTAACAGTAAGTGTTGTTTTCGTATTGTTTTTTCCAAGCTGTATTAAATTGTAAATATGTTTGGTCTGTACATCGATACCCAGTAGGATATATTTTATTTCCGATTTTGAATCGATAGGTATTAGTTTGATGTACTGTATTTTTCTACCTTTTATGTTTTGTTCAATATCCGTGGAGTACATGTACCCATCTTCATAAAAGGATAGCATTTTACTAGGTGTTATGGCGTCATCTTCATCATCACTATCTGATGAAATAGTGACTTCTTCATCTTCAGGGCTTATGGTATAAAGGGTTTTACCGTCAAAAAGACGAATCACACCCAAGATGTTTAATTTATATTGATCCCCTTTCATGACCACATCGCCTCGGGTTTCTTGTTTTATATTTTCTGCAGCATTTTCAAGTGTGTATTTAAAGTCTATAGAAATGTTTTCATAGCCCTTTACTTTTTTAGAAACTTCGTTTAATAGGGCTTTGGCTTTGTTTTGGGCTAGGCCACTAATTGTAAAAGCAATAAATAAGTATGTAATAATCTTTTTCATTTTCAAAATTTAAATTATATCTCGTTTTCTAAATGTTGATCTAAAGCTGCAAGGTCTGTAATCAATACTTGTCTGGCTTTACTGCCTTCAAAAGGACCTACAATACCTGCTGCTTCTAATTGATCTATTAATCTTCCAGCTCTGTTATAGCCTAACTTTAGCTTTCGTTGCAATAACGAAGCAGAACCTTGTTGGGCCGTCACTATAACAACTGCTGCATCTTTAAACAGTTTGTCCCTGTCTGATATATCTATATCAATACCTGTGCCACTTTCTTCACCAACGTATTCTGGTAAAAGATAAGCATCAGGATAAGCCTTTTGAGAGCCTATATAATCGGTTATTCTTTCAACTTCAGGGGTATCCACAAAAGCACACTGTATACGAATCACATCATTACCTTGAGTAAATAACATATCACCACGACCAATTAATTGATCAGCCCCAGAACCATCTAAAATAGTTCTTGAATCGATTTTAGATGTTACCCTAAATGCTATACGGGCAGGAAAGTTTGCTTTTATAATACCTGTGATAACATTAACAGAAGGACGCTGCGTGGCTATAATTAAGTGAATTCCAATAGCTCTGGCTAGTTGTGCTAAACGTGCTATGGGAGTTTCGACCTCTTTGCCTGCTGTCATAATTAAATCTGCAAACTCATCAACCACTAGGACAATGTATGGTAAAAACTGATGCCCATCATTAGGATTTAATTTACGGTCTTTAAACTTCTTGTTGTACTCTGCAATGTTTCTACACATGGCATTTTTTAGAAGTTCATACCTATTATCCATTTCAATACATAGAGAGTTTAGTGTATTGATAACCTTGGTGTTGTCGGTTATAATAGCATCCTCGCTATCTGGTAACTTGGCTAAGTAATGACGTTCTATTTTATTAAAAAGTGTTAGCTCCACTTTTTTAGGGTCCACCAAAATAAATTTAACTTCTGCTGGATGCTTTTTATATAGCAAGGATGTTAAAACGGCGTTTAAACCTACCGATTTACCTTGTCCGGTAGCCCCTGCCATAAGTAAGTGAGGCATCTTGGCAAGGTCGACTACAAAGGTTTCGTTGCTAATGGTTTTTCCCATGGCTATAGGTAGCTGCATTTCTGAAGTTTGAAACTTTTTAGATGCAATGACTGAGCGCATTGAAACGATTGTAGAGTTTTTATTAGGTACCTCAATACCAATGGTTCCTTTTCCAGGAATAGGCGCAATGATACGAATGCCTAATGCCGATAACGATAAGGCGATATCATCTTCCAAATTTTTAATTTTTGAAATACGAATCCCAGCTTCAGGCACTATTTCATAAAGCGTAACTGTTGGACCGATAGTCGCTTTAATACTGGCGATACCAATTTTATAGTTGTTTAAAGTCTCAACAATTTTATTTTTATTCTCCTCTAGTTCTTCCTGATTGATGGTAATACTTTCTGAATCATATTTTTTTAAAAGATCCAGTGGTGGAAATTGGTATTGGGAAAGCTCAAGCGTAGGGTCGAACTGTCCAAAATCTTCAACCAATTTATCGGCTAAATTATTTTTTTCAGAAAGTTCTTCGGCCACTTCTTTAACTTCTATTTCAAGATTGGGCTCTTCTTTTTCTTCTTCTTGGGCGACTTTCACTTCAAGAGGCGCTACATCTTTAATGACTTCTGTTTCCTTTTTTTGTGAAGGTGTATCATTTTGCAAAGGAATTTCGTAAGCAGACTTAATGGCCTCTGCTTCTTCAGATAAATTATTATCCACAGGGATAATCAAGTCGTCCTTTAAATCGGAGATTTCATTTTCAAAATCCTTTTTTGCTGATTTAAAAATATTCGTAAAACTTTCAAAAGTGACTCTAAAACGGATAGCCAAATAAGTGATTAGCCCAAATAAAAGCAGAAGAGAGATTCCTATTTTACCGATATAAATTTGTAGATACTCATTGATCTCAAAGCCTATAGTTCCGCTAAGAATATGGTCTTTGTTTCCAAAAAAACCAAAAAGAACAGATAGCCAAATAGTTATTAAAATTCCCCAAAACCAATGCTTTCTTAATTTGGTTTTATTTAGGTTCATTAACACATATATACCAGATAAAAAGATTAATCCGGAATAGATAAATGAAGCAATACCAAACCCTCGTTGAATAAAAAACTCGCCAGCCCAAGCACCAAATTGGCTTACCCAATTCCGGGTTTCTGAAGTTCTTGAAGGAAATGTATTGATGACACTTTGATCTGCCTCTCCCGTAAAAAAATAAGAGACTAAGGCTATACATAACCAAACACCACATATAACAAGTAAACTACCAAAGACCAACTTTTGTTGGTTTGATAGCTTAAAACTTGGTTTCTTGATTTTTTGTTTAGGTGGTTTTTTAGTCTTAGTTCTTTTCTTCGCCATTAACGCGTTGTTAGTTTAAACAAAAATACAAATTACTAACGTTTATCCTAAGGGAATAGTATTTTAAAAAATCTTTGGAAGATAAATAATAAAACCAACTACGATAGCAAAAACAGAGGCAATAAAAACAGCGCCCGCAGCGATGTCTTTTATTAAACCAATTTTATTATGATGTTCTGGATGAATAAAATCGGCTATGGCCTCTATAGCAGTATTTATCCCTTCAATACTCATAACCATACCAATACATAGAAGTTGAACCATCCACTCGGTTAAAGAAATTTGATAATAAAGCCCAGTAAGTGTCACTATTAAAGCAATTACAAATTGGATTTTAATACTAGCTTCTGTTTTTAAAAGTAATAAAGCGCCTTTAAAAGCATAACCAATACTTTTAATCCGATTTACTACAAAGGAATCTTTTTTGGTCATAATATTAAACCGAGATTTAAGTAACTCTTATAAAGCTTCAAGAGCAGCTTTGTAATTTGGTTCTTGACCTGTTTCTGGAACTTGTTCTGTGTAAATCACTTTACCATTTGTGTCTACTATAATGATACTTCTGGAAAGTAAGGCATCAAAAGCACCACTAACCATAATGAGTCCATAGTCTTTACCAAATGCCCCAGTTTTAAAATCGGAGAGCATCACAACATCTTCTAATCCTTCAGCAGCACAAAACTGGTCTTGAGCAAAAGGAAGGTCTCTAGAAATACATAAAACTTTTGTGTTTTCCAATTGACTTGCTTTTGTATTAAAATGTCTAACGGATGCTGCACAAACACCAGTATTTACACTAGGAAAAATATTTAAAACCAAACTATAGCCTTTAAAATCTTCCAGTGTTTTGATAGATAAATCTGTTGCTACTAATTTAAAATCAGGAGTTTGAGATCCAATTGATGGTAGGTTTCCAGATGTCTCGACAGGAGTACCTCCCAAAGTTATATTTGCCATTATTTATGTTTTTAATTAAGTACTAAAAGTAAGCATATAAAGTTGTTTAGAAATACTAATTTTTGAAATAATTACAATCATTGTTAAAAACTATTGATATTCTATTTTAGAATAGTTTTTAATTATAATTTTATAGTTTATAAATATAAAAAAAACACTAATTTTTAATACTTAAAAGTTAAGTTTGTGTAAATGAGTTAAATAACTAATTAAAAAAATATAAATGGATACAAAAAGTGGCGACATAAGCAAATGCCCATTTATGGGAGGGGCTCATAAAGAAACTGCTGGAAGTGGTACAAGAAACCGAGATTGGTGGCCCAATGAACTGAAATTAAACATCCTGCGTCAAAATGGGGTGAAGTCTAATCCGATGGGAGAAGATTTTAATTATGCTGAAGCATTTAACAGTGTTGATTTTCCAACATTGAAACAGGAAGTTATTGACTTAATGACAGACTCACAAGATTGGTGGCCCGCAGATTATGGGCACTATGGTCCTTTCATGATTCGTATGGCCTGGCATAGTGCAGGAACCTATCGTGTTGGAGATGGACGTGGTGGAGCAGCTACAGGAAACCAACGCTTTGCACCACTGAATAGTTGGCCCGATAATGGGAATTTAGATAAAGCACGTTTATTACTTTGGCCTATAAAAAAGAAATATGGCAAAAAAATCTCTTGGGCTGATTTGTTGATTCTGGCTGGTAATTGTGCATTGGAGTCTATGGGCTTTAAAACCTTTGGTTTTGCTGGTGGCCGTGAGGATGTTTGGGAACCAGAACAAGATATTTACTGGGGGTCTGAGACCGAATGGTTAGGAAATGAAGAGCGATTTGAAGAGGGGGACAACATTGAAGGTCATTTAGGAGCAGCACATATGGGATTGATTTATGTAAACCCTGAGGGGCCGAATGGGACCTCTGACCCTTTAGGCACTGCGAAGTTAATGAAAGAAACTTTTGGACGCATGGCTATGAATGATGAAGAAACGGTAGCTCTTACTGCTGGGGGACATACATTTGGAAAGGCACATGGTGCCGCCAACCCCGATACATATGTAGGAGCAGAACCTGTAGGTGCTTCTATAGAACAAATGAGTATGGGATGGAAAAACACCTATGGCACAGGCGTTTTAGATGATGCTATTACTAGTGGGCTTGAAGGGGCATGGACACCGAATCCAACTCAATGGAGTCACGATTTTTTTGAGGTATTATTAAATTATGATTGGGAGCTGACTAAAAGTCCAGCAGGAGCAAGTCAATGGACACCAACTAAAGCGTCACAAGCTAGAATGGCACCTACAGCTGGAGATCCATCAAAACAACAAGCTTTAATGATGACTGATGCAGATATGGCTTTGAAAATAGATCCGACGTATTTAGAAATTTCTAAACGTTTCCATAAAGATCATAAAGCATTTGAAGATGCCTTTGCACGTGCTTGGTATAAATTAACGCATCGTGATATGGGACCTATATCTCGCTATTTAGGCCCTGAAATCCCAAATGAAGAATTGTTATGGCAAGACCCTATACCTACGGTTGATTACAACTTGAGTGATAATGATATTGCCTCTTTAAAGAATAGGATCTTGGCTTCAAACTTATCAATTTCGCAGTTAGTCACTACGGCTTGGGCTTCTGCATCAACGTTTAGAGGATCGGACATGCGAGGAGGGGCTAATGGAGGGCGTATTCGCCTGGCACCCCAAAAAGATTGGGAAGTGAACAGTCCAGGAGAGTTGGCTAAAGTACTTGCAATATATGAGGGGATTCAGAAAGATTTTAACGGCACTATTTCGATAGCAGACTTAATTGTTTTAGGAGGTTCTGTGGGTGTTGAACAAGCAGCAAAAAATGCTGGACATGATGATATAACAGTGCCTTTCAATAGCGGCAGGGGAGATGCCTCCCAGGAACAAACAGATATAGAGTCCTTTGCACATTTAGAACCATATGCCGATGGCTTTAGAAATTATATAAAATCAAATGTGAAAGTAGCTGCAGAAAACCTATTAGTAGATCGTGCTAATTTATTAACACTTTCAATTCCAGAAATGACAGTCTTAGTAGGGGGCTTACGTGTTTTAGGTGCCAATTATGATGGTTCAAATCATGGCGTATTCACGGACCATGTTGGTCGTTTAACAAATGATTTCTTTACCAATATTCTGGATTTTACTTATACATGGAAAGCAACGACTGAAGATGATACCCTATTTGAAGGTCGTGATCGTCGAACTGGAATCGTCAAATTTACAGGGACTAGAGCTGATTTAATTTTTGGATCCAATACAGAGTTAAGAGCAGTTGCTGAAGTATATGGTGCTGATGATGCTCAAGAAAAGTTTGTAAACGATTTCGTTAAAGCCTGGACAAAGGTTATGAATTTGGATCGTTTTGATTTAAAATAATTCTTATAAAACATTTATAATAAGTTTAATCACTCCCGAGGGGCTAAAAAGTCTTTGTTATTTGATTTGTTAGGTTGAGCTTGTCGAAACCAACATTGGTTATCCGTAAATAAAAAATATTTCGACAAAGCCTGTCCTGAGCCCAGTCGAAGGGCTCAATATGACATTGAGTATACTTTCTTAGCGCCTCATTTATTTTGAAACTCATATCATATAACATGAACGACATAAATTTTTTTCAAAGTGCTATTCAATCTGGAGATAAAGAACGGGTAGAGACACTTATGAAATTTCATCCTAATTTGATAAACACTAAAGATTCTAAAGGCTTTACACCTCTAATTTTTGCTGCTTATTTTGATAAAGAAGCTATTGTAAAGCTGCTCATAGAAAATAATGCAGATATTAATGCTACAGATGCTTCTGGAAATACGGCTTTGATAGGCGTATCGTTTAAGGGTAATGTCGCTTTAGCAGAATATTTAATACAAAGTGGGGCGGATGTTAATGCTAAAAATTCAAATGGTACTACGTCTTTAATATATGCTTCCATGTATAATCAATCCAAAATAGTAGAATTGTTATTAAGCTATAATGTAAATAAGACGATTAAAGATAATGAAGGAAAAGTTGCTCTGGACCATGCAAAGGAAAAGAAATTTGAAACTATCGTTGAGCTTTTGAAATAGTATATTGATAATGGTTTTATGGGCTGATATTTAGATCTTTAAATGTTTTTATAAAGAAATTTTAAATTGACCATTCTTAAGTTTAACTCAAAGAAAAACCACCTTGCTTTCGCAAAGTGGTTTTGATCCTCAATTTTTCTTTTTCAATTATTTGTCGATAGCTCCCAGTACCCGACTCATAAAACTATTTAGAGCCTCTTTTTGTGAGGTGCCAGCTTTTATCATTTTATTCACTTCAATAGCACCGTACATGTTGGAAATAAGTTCACCTATAACATCTAATTCTTCATCTTTAAGAGACGAAACTTCAGTTAAAGCTTCAAGAGTTTCAATAGTTTCAACAATATAGTCTTCATCATTGTCCTCAATAAATTGTGTTAAATGTTTTATGATAGGTAATTTCATGGAAATTTTTTTATATAACTTCGTTTACTAATTCTTTTAAAACATCAAACTTGTTAGTTTGCGTCTGATTCACAAATTTTCCATCTTTAAAAGCTGCAAATGTAGGCAAATTGTCAACGGTTGCTAACTTTCTCGATTCAGGAAACTTTTCTGCATCAGCGATGATAAAAGTTATGTTTGCCAATTCGGAAGCTAATTTTTTAACTTTTGGCTTCATAATGCGGCAATTTCCGCACCATGTAGCAGAATATTGTACAACAACAGTCTCGTTATTGGCAATTAATTCACTTAAATTATCTTGACTTAATTCTTGTACCATAATATGTTTTTTGAATTTTCAATAAATCAAGTACCAAATTCCAAACATTCATGTTTGGAATTTGGTCTGTTGACTATTAGAATTTCTTAATTTACGTGAGCAGCTAAATACTCAGCAGTGGCATTTCTGTTAGCATTCATAGCTTCTTTTCCTTCTTCCCAGTTTGCAGGACAAACTTCTCCTTTTTCCTGTACGTGTGTTAAAGCGTCTATAATACGTAAAAACTCATTGACATTTCTACCAATAGGCATGTTGTTTACGCCTTCATGTTGTACTATACCATCTTCGTCTATAACATATGTTGCTCTGTAAGTGACATTATCACCTTCTACAGTTACGACACCAGTTTCTTCATTGTATTGCTCGTTCGTGATATCCAAAATCCCTAAAGTAGATGCTAAATTTCTGTTAGAATCTGCTAAAAGCGGGTAGGTAATACCTTCAATACCACCATTGTCTTTTGCAGTGTTTAACCACGCAAAATGTACTTCTGGAGTATCACAAGAAGCTCCTATAACAATAGTATTACGTTTTTCAAATTCTCCTAATGCAGCTTGAAATGCGTGTAATTCTGTTGGGCAAACAAAAGTAAAATCTTTAGGGTACCAGAATAATAATACTTTTTTGTTATTGTTTTTTGCCTCTTCAAGAACGTTTACTTTAAAAGTATCGCCCATCTCGTTCATTGCGTCAACGTTTAAATCTGGAAATTGTTTTCCTACTAATGCCATTTGTATTTAAATTTTATAATTAATAATTCACTTTTAAGTGAGCAAAAATAGACTATAACATGAGAAAATGAAATAGGAATAAAATTTTAAATTACTATATACTTATAGTATTTGTTTATAATTGCTGATAATGAATGTGTTATGGTTTTATTTTGTTGCCAGTTGTTTTATTTTAATTGAAAAAGCAGCAAATAATAATGTCATGAACGGACTTAGAATACTAAAAAACACATATGGTATATATGCGGTCGCTCCAGCATATCCAAATAAAACTTTTGAGTGGTAGGCGCCACAGGTATTCCAGGGAATTAGAACAGAGGTAACTGTACCAGAGTCCTCCAGTGTTCTACTTAAATTTTCAGGTGCCAAACCTCTGTCTTTATAAGCTTGTTTAAACATTTTGCCTGGAACAACTAAAGCTAGATATTGATCGGATGCCGTAAGGTTTAGAGCTAAACAACTCGCTACGGTACTTGCAAATAGCCCAAATGTTGTGGTTGCTAAGTTTAGCAAAGACTTTGTAATTCTAGATAATGCCCCAATAGCATCCATAACACCTCCAAAGACCATAGCGCAAACAATTAACCAAATGGTTCCAAGCATACCTTTCATACCACCTGCTGTAAACAAATCGTTTAATTCTGGGCTTGTAGTTTCAACAGCTGTATCTACCGTTAAAGCATTCATCACACCTTGATAAGCAGATTGAAACGTTAAGGAGTCAGCTCCAGCAATTTTTATTACGATATCTGGTTGTGCAATTAGTGCAGCTACGCCTCCAAGCAAAGAACCTATTAGTAAAGCGATTAAAGGAGCTGTTTTCTTTACAATCATAATAATCACTATAACAGGTACAACAAATAACCAAGGACTTATATTAAAAGCGCCTCTAATGGCCGAGAGCTTATTGTCTATTTGGGGTGTACCAGTGATATCAAGATTCAATCCTATTATTATAAAAATAATAAGCGTTACCATTATGGTAGGTACAGTAGTTAATGCCATATATTTAATATGGCTAAACAATTCTCCGCCAGCCATGGCTGGTGCAAGATTGGTAGTGTCGCTAAGTGGAGACATTTTATCCCCAAAGTAAGCACCAGATAGCACAGCACCTGCGGTCATTCCTATAGATATGCCTAATGTTTCACCAATACCAACAAGAGCAATACCTACGGTAGCAGAGGTAGTCCATGAACTTCCGGTAGCTATCGAAATAATAGAACAAATAATGACGCAAGCCGCTAAAAATATGGTTGGGTTTAATATTTGCAACCCATAATAAATCATGGTTGGTATAATACCACTAATTAACCAGGTACCAGCCAACGAACCAACCATTAATAATATAAGTAAAGCACCTGTGGTAGATTTTACATTTTCAGAAACTTCTTCAAGCATTCTTTTATAAGATACTTTATTTTTAAAGCCAACTATCGCAGCCACAGCAGCTCCTAATAATAAAACAAATTGATTGCTACCGCTTAAAGCATCATCTCCATAAACGTATATGTTATATGCTAACATACCAACTAAGGCTATTACTGGAATGAGCGCTTCCCAAATGTTAAGTTCTTTATTCTCTATTATTTTTTGATCTTCTATTTTTAGTTCCGAAAGATTGTTTTCGTCTTGCATATGGGAAATTTTAGTCATGTAATGTTACGATAATCCTTATTTTTTAGCAAATCGCTGGCTTTCGATTTTCAAGTATTTATTAAAATTAGTAAAAAATGAGTTGAAGATCATGTGACTTTTCTGTAAGGCTTGTGTCTTATAAACTACAGATTATTAATCTTTTATTTATAACAAAATGACGCAATTTATGATTTTGATTTTTTTTGCAACAACCCTATTGTTTTTAATACAACAGATTTATAATTTAAAACTATTTTCTCTTAAGTTAGATTTGCTACCTAACTTGTTAATAAACACGCTCTCCTTTACTTAAGTTAAATAAAATTTGGAGTTAATAATAATGAAACGAACTGTAGTATCAAGCAAAAACGTATCCCCAGAAGTAAAAGATATAAAGCTAAAATTGGAAAAGCATAATCAGCAATTATCTAGGAGTTTAAAAACGCTGGAGTATGTTTATATGATAGAAATCAATTACGAGAAAAGGCGTAAAAAAAGCCATTTTGAAGAGCTTTTAAAGTTTAAAACCAATATTCAAAAACATGTTATAAGGACGACAAAAAAAATAAATTATTATAAGTCTTTGCAAAAGGAGTTAAAATATTAATGTAGATCATGCGTATTCCCGTTTAAATTGTATTTTTATCGGCATACATGGATTCGTTAACTCAAATTGTTTTAGGAGCTGCTTGTGGCGAAGCTGTCCTCGGGAGAAAAATTGGAAATAAAGCTTTGCTATTTGGTGCTATAGGTGGTACCATTCCAGATTTAGATGTTTACATTGGCATTTTGTTATTTAATAATGAAATAGATGTGATGCTATTTCATAGAGGCTTTATGCATTCTATTTTGTTTTCTGTTCTTGCAGCATTTCTTTTTGGGTGGTTCACTTACAAGCTATATAACTCAGGTAAGCGTTTGCATACTACAACTAAAAATAATTGGATTTGGCTGTTCTTTTGGTCGCTATTTACACATCCTATATTAGATTGTTTCACACCTTACGGTACCCAATTGTTCACGCCATTTAGTAATTATCGTGTCGCTTTTAACAATATTGCCGTTGTAGACCCTGTATACACATTACCATTTCTTATCTGTATGATTGCTTTAATGTTTTTTAATAGAAAATCGAACAGAAGAAAGTTATGGCTCAAGCTTGGTTTGGGAATAAGTTCTGTGTATATGTTATTAACGATGGGAAACAAGCTATACATAGATGCTTTATTTCGAAAATCCATGGTAGAAAACAAGATCGATTTTAAACGGTACAGTACCCAGCCAGCTATATTTAACAATGTGTTATGGTACGGGATTGTTGAAACAGATTCTTTATATTTTGTGGCTAACTATTCCTTGCTGGATAGAGAAAACAGGTTTTTGAATTTTAGAGAATTACCTAAGCAACGCGATTTAAAACCTACTGATTTTTATGATATTAAAAACTTAGCCCAGTTTAGTAATGGCTATTATAGCATTTACAAAATGAAAGACAACGAATACCATTACAATGATTTGAGGTACCCGATTTTAGATGAAAACAATCCGAATTCTTCTGTTTTTAGTTTGACACTTTATAAAGACAATGATCGGTTAAATATAAAACCTTTCGAACCAAAATTTGATGATTTTGAAACAGCTATGTCCAATTTATGGGAACGTATTAAAGGGATTTAACAGTTGCTGTTTTTGCATTTAGAATGTTTAGGGTTTCCATACAGGCTCGCATCATTTGATAAGTGCGTTCAATATCTGCATCCAAGCCTATGGAAAAACGGATTAAACCATCGCTCAGTCCCATTTCTTTTTGTGCTTCCTCTGGAATTTCAGAAGAGGTAGAACTGCCAGGAGCACTAAAAAGCGTTTTGTAAAACCCGAGACTTACGGCTAAATACCCTAAATTTTCATCTTGCATCATTTCCATAAGTTCGTTCGCCTTATCTAAGGAACCAACATCAATGGTTAGCATGCCTCCAAAACCATATTTTTCATTCATCATGCTTTTAAATAATTCATGAGATGGATGTGATTTTAATCCGGGGTATACCGTTTTTAAACCGTCCGCTTCAAATTTTCTAGCCAAATAAGTTGCATTATGGCTGTGTTGTTGCATTCTAATATGTAATGTTCTTAGGTTTTTTAAAATGGATGCCGCCCTCAAGCTGTCCATTGTAGAACCCAATAACATAGAAGCGCCATCATTCACGTTACGTAATTCATTTATAAATTCTTGAGTTCCGCACACAACACCACCAACAGTATCACTAGACCCATTAATGAATTTAGTTAAACTGTGTATAACGACATCGGCACCTAGCATGGCTGGAGATATCGATAATGGAGAAAAGGTATTGTCAACCACTAATGTCAAGTTATGTCTCTTGGCTATATTTGCTAAACCTTTTATATTCGCAACCTCTAAAAGCGGATTACTCACAGATTCGCAATACAATACTTTTGTGTTTTTTGTGATGGCATTTTCAACAATGTCTAAGTTGGTGATATCTACAAAAGAAGTTTTAATATTAAATCGAGGCATGAAATTTTTTAAAAACGCATAGGTACCCCCATAAATAGTCCTACTGGAAATGATATGGTCTCCTGTATTACATAATTGTAACAGTACGGGGGTAATGGCTCCCATTCCAGATGCAGAAACATTGGCAGTTTCCGTGCCTTCCATAGCAGCTAAGGCTTCCCCTAAATATAAATTTGAAGGCGATGAGTGACGCGAATATAAATAGCAACCATCTGCATTGCCTTCAAAAGTATCAAACATCGTTTTTGCAGATAAAAAGGTATAGGTTGAAGAATCCGAAATAGAAGGGTTTACACCTCCAAATTCTCCAAAATATTGTAAGTCTTGTATACTGTTTGCAGGTTTAAAAGCCATCTTGTTTAAGTTTTGATTAATTCTATAACAAAATTCATCATTATAAGATTATAAAACAATGAATATTGAGTTATTTAGAAAATAAAACTTGTTTATTTGGTTTTTGTAGATTTTTATATGGTAATTAAGATGTTTTTGTATACCTTAATGAAAAATTTTCAATGATGATATTTGATGATACCGACAGGAAACTCCTGTATTATTTACAAACAGATAGTAAACAGACCAATAAAGAACTTTCAAATAAATTAAATATCTCTGTAACAGCAGTTTACGAACGTATAAAAAAACTAGAAAGGGAAGGGTATATAAAAGGATATGTGGCCCTGGTAAATAAGGAACAGGTAGATAAGGCTTTTGTGGCATTTTGCCATATTAAGCTTATACAGCACAGTCAGGAGTATGTTATAAAATTTGAAAAAGAGGTCGCTAATATAAAAGAGGTGTTAGAATGTTATCATATTAGTGGTGATTACGACTACTTGTTAAAAGTTTTAGTAAAAGATATGAAAGCGTTTCGTGGATTTATGGTTGAAAAATTAACAACAATCAACCATATAGGGAGTACACATAGCATGTTTGTAATAAACGAAGTAAAACATACCACAGCAATTAAAATTTAATTGGTATAATATGAGCACAACAACTTATAAAGGGATTGAATTTTTAATCATTTTTATTTTATTACCAATTAGTTTTGCTATAGACTATTCCATAAAACTGAAAATGGGTATTGGACTCATTGGTTTTTTATATGTTATTTACGTATTGTTAAAGGTTGAAAAGAAAAAAATTAAAATAGCTCCAGATTTAAAATGCCAGATATTCTGGAAACAAACTATTTTAAAGTTAGTAATTATTGGGATCCTTACCTTTTTATTTGTTTGGCTAACAGATAATAAATCACTTTTTAATGTACTGTTGAATAAGCCTAAATTATGGCTCTTTATATTGTTTGTTTATAGTTTCTTTTCTGTATACCCTCAAGAAATAATTTACAGAACTTTTTATTTTGAACGTTATAAAGAGTTATTTAAAAATGAAACGTTATTTATTTTTCTAAATGCTATTATATTTTCTTTAGGACATATCTTTTTTAGAAACAGTTTAGTGATTATACTCACATTTTTAGGCGGATTGCTATTTGCAACAACTTATGTTAAAACTCAATCTACCATATTGGTATCTATTGAGCATGCTATTTATGGTAGTTGGCTGTTTACCGTGGGCATGGGAGCGATGCTTGGTTTTCCTACTTGATTTTTATGATATTTTTTTTGAATATCCGTATCAATCATAAGGAGCTACGTCAACCTGAACTTGCCTGTGCTGAACTTGTTTCAGTATTTCAGGTTCTCATTATAATGGTTTTACAATCAGCTTAATGTGATTCCGAAATAAATTCGGAATGACACTAAAAGTATCATTCTGACACAAAACAGACATTCGATTATTTTTTTAACACAAATTTAGTTTTGCAGTATTTTATATTTTAAGATGCCACGAATTAGACTTTCGGTCTATCGAAATGAATCTATTGGGCAGGTCTGTAGCGGAGTATAAATGTCCATTATTCTTAAACAGCACAAGTATAAGATACCATGAAAAAGTAGCTGCCAGTAGGGATGGATAGCTTTAAGACACTTTTTATTTATATAAAAAAATGATTTTAATTGCTTTAAAAATTTTACATAACTAATTTAAAATCTATTTTTGATAAATTTTAAAAATCTAATTTTATGAAAAATAGATTGCATTTCAAAAATGCATGTATCTACTCATGTATGTGTATATCTATTTTCAGTTGTTCTAAAGATGAAAAAAAATAACAAAGACTCTAATTTTCGCGCTCCAAAAGGCGTTATTACAGAAGATCGCGGTAAAGAATTAAGTAACGCATGGTCTTCAAAAAATTCGGCATTATTTAGTAAATCTGGAAAAAAAGCGGGTGAAGGTGAAATAAAATATTTAAGATGGTCGCTAGAAGATTTACGTAACTATCTAGATTACGCCGAACACGAAGCAAATAAAAAGGGGTATGACATGACAGGTGTGCGGGTTTATTTTGCTGCTTATCCAGAAAAAAGAGGGCAGAATACCCTGTTTTTTGCACCAGAAGGGCGTAAATTGGTTTCCAATACGCGTAAGATTTCAGCTAGTTTAAGAAGTAAAGATGAAGAAAATATCCCTATCCCTCCTTTTAATAATGGTGAAGGAGGTTCTGGAGGTTATTAATCGAAAAGAATTCCTCGACGCTCTGTGTCGGGGTTTCCGTTGAAATTGTCATTCCCGTGAAATCGTAAGATTCATGAATTCATTATTATAAAAATATAAGGCAATGAATAAAACGGGAATCTAAATAACATAATTTCGATTTTTGCCTGAAAAGGCAAAATGAAACAAGCGAAATACCTCAATGACTCTGCCTCGAGGATAGTTCGTTTCAAGAAATTACTTTATTAAGTTGATATATGGATGAGTTATAAGACAAAACGATAGTTTTTAATTCTGTGGTGTATAATTATTAGCAGCTTATAAGTTTACTTCTTTACAAAAAGTGCAAATTTATAAGCTGCTTGATTTTATGGTTTTTAAAAGCAGTTAAAAGCTGAGTTCTTATTTTTAGGAATTATTATTCGCAAGAACTTAAGAGAAAACATAATCTACCTTACTGATATCTATGGAGCATGCTATTTATGGTAGTTGGTTGTTTGCTGTAGGTATAGGGACTGTGTTAGGTTTTCCTACTTGATTTGTCTGCTGATGTGTTATAGTACTTTGGGTTTTGGTAAAAGACTACGTTATTAAATCTTTTTCTTATTTTTGGTCAGCTATTTATTAACCATTAACCAATTAACAACATGAAAAAATTAAGTTACATTATTTTGGGATTTATTATTGGAGCTGTATTAACCTATTATTTTTGTCCGAGAGATATTGGTGACACTAAACCTCCAATGGCAGAAAGACCAGATAATGCTATAGAGATGAGCAAGGCGCAAGAATTGAATAATAACTGGACAGAATATAGAGAAGCAGCAGTAGATTCTGCAGCACAGCAGCAAGGGAGAAAAAAAGACAACCGTTGGACTCTTTGGTCATTAAATGAAGTAGAGAAATATTTGGCTTACTCACAGTATCAATCTTATAAATTAGGCTACGAGATGACAGGTATTCGCGTTTATTTAGGTGTTTATGGAGACAATGCAGGGCGAAAGAAAAAGAATTTAACAACGATGTTTATGGTACCTACGGGTAAAAAATTACACGATAAAGCTAGTATGGTACCATTTAGTTTAAGAGGCAATGATGAAGATATTCCTGTGCCTCCTTTAAATAATGGAGAAGGAGGTTCTGGAGGTTATTAATAAGATGATATGGATGAGTTTATAAGGCAAAACTATAGTTTTATAACTCATAGTGTAGAATTATTAGCAGCCGTAATAGGTTTATTAGTTTTTAGAAAGTATAAATCTACGGCTGCTAAATATTTCATTTATTTTTTAGTCTATCTAACTCTTTGTGATTTTATTAGCATGTATGCTAGAGCAGTAAGACCCGATAGGTTTTTAAATTTTCTCATAGGGACCATTTTTGAAAAAAATTATTGGTGGGCTACATTGTATTGGAATGTAGGAGCTATTTTATTTTTTGCTTTTTATTATTATAAAATCCTCAAAATAGGACTCTTCAGAAATGTTGTAAAATTCGCTGCCTATATTTTCTTTGTTTTTTCAATAATATATATAGCTCTAAATTGGGACGACTTTTTTGTTCGTTTTTTTCCTGTAATAAGTATACTAGGAGCTATTGTTATATTATTATGTGCGGTATTTTATTTTATTGAAATATTGCAAAGTGATAAAATCTTAACTTTTTATAAATCAATAAATTTTTATATAAGTCTGGCTATATTTATTTGGTGGCTTATTATCACACCCATAGTATTCTATGATATATATTACACATATGATATCAAGAGTTCTACTAGCTTAGATTCTGTGATGTTAAAGCGGGAAGTATATAGAGATTGGGATTTTGTAATATTAAGACGGCAAATTTATTTATTTGCTAATGTATTTATGTATTTAACTTATACCTTTGCTTTAATATGGTGCAAACCGGAGAACGATTAGCCAGTACAGCTTCCGAACGTTATTTATTAATATATATGATTGCTGTTTTAGCGATTATCACATCGTTGGTCATTATCTTTTTTATAGTATTTCAAAAACGAAAAAATAAATTGTTGTTAGATCGAATTAAGCAGCAACAGGCTTTTGAAGAAGAAATAGCACAGGCGCAAACCGAAATACAAGAACAAACACTTAAAAACATTGGATGGGAATTACATGATAATGTGGGACAATTGTTGTCGTTTGCCAGTATGCAACTAAGTATTTTAAAAATGCAGGTAGCAGATGATGTTAAAGAAAAGTTTAAGGATACTAGTGAGGCACTTAAAAATAGTTTATCTGAAGTACGGGCACTTTCAAAAACATTAAATAATGAAGTTGTTTTAAATATAGGTTTTGAAAAATCTATTACTAATGAGTTAGATCGACTTAAAAAGATGAAATTTGCTTCTGCCGAACTTAAAACTATAGGAGCGAAAATCGATTTTTCGAATAGAAAACATGAAATCATTATTTTTAGAATACTACAAGAGTTTATGTCTAATTCGGTGAAATATTCTGAGGCTGAAAACCTAGCCATTACCATTGAATATCAAATAAAAAGTTTAAAAATTACTGCCAAAGATGATGGTAAAGGGTTTGATATGAATGATATAGAGAAGGGGTCTGGGTTGATAAACATGAAAAGTAGAGCGTCGTTAATTAATGCAGAATTTGAATTATCGTCTAAACCAAATGAGGGGGTTCAATTGATAATAGATTACCCTATTTCCTATAGCAATACCTAGAATTTTCAAAACCCATAAATAATTGGTTTTAGTTTTTAATATGTGTGTAATCATGATATCAATGTTTCGTGTTTTTGAGTGATATGTGAAAATTAGGTAACTAAAACGAAGTCTTAATTGATTATCGTTTTTTTGAATAAACATCGTTTGTCATTCCTGCGAAGGCAGGAATCCACTTATAAAAGTATAATGCTCATGTATAAAACCTACCTCCAATATTACTTATACATCTTAACCAACAAAACTTGTAGCATCCTATTAATTATTGTTTTCTATTGCCTGAATGTCGTTTGTCATTCCTGCGAAGGCAGGAATCCACTTAAAATAATATAATGCTTCAATGTATAAAACCCACCACCAATATTACCTATACATCTTAACCAATAAAACCTGCGGAACCCTATACATTGGCGTAACAAACGATTTAGAAAGACGCATGTTCGAACACAAAAACAAATTAGTTGAGGGTTTTACCAAGAAATATGGATTGTATAAGTTACTGTATTTTGAAACTTATCAGTATGTTAACGATGCCATTAGGAGGGAGAAAAATATGAAAAAGTGGAAACGCCAATGGAAAATAGACCTCATAGAAAAAGATAACCCTAATTGGAAAGACTTATCTAAAGATTGGTCTTACGTACTTGAATAGGATTATTTGATTTACGAGTGGATTCCTGCTTTCGCAGGAATGACATGGTTTTTTAAAAGCATATAAGTGATTGATCATTGGTTTTTTAATATGTTTGTAACCATTATCAGCGCTTAGAATTTCGAGTAATGAGGAAAAGATTAGATGACTAAAAATATGTCTTAATCGATTATTGTTTTCTATTGCCTGAATGTCGTTTGTCATTCCTGAGAAGGCAGGGATCCACCTATAAAAGTATAACGCTCATGTATAAAACCCACCGCCAATATTACTTATGCATTAACCAATAAAACCTGCGGAACCCTATACATTGGCGTAACAAACGATTTAGAAAGACGCATGTTCGAACATAAAAAAAAATTAGTTGAGGGCTTTACCAAGAAATATGGATTGTATAAGTTACTGTATTTTGAAACTTATCAGTATGTTAACGATGCCATTAGGAGGGAGAAGAATATGAAAAAGTGGAAACGCCAATGGAAAATAGACCTCATAGAAAAAGATAATCCCAATTGGAAAGACTTATCTAAAGATTGGTCTTATTTACTTGAATAGGATTATTTGATTTACGAGTGGATTCCTGCTTTCACAGGAATGACAAAATAAATTTAAATAAGCAATATAATTAGGAAAAATACTTAAACATTTTTTTTAAAAGCCCCAATTTTCCTTTATATGGCGCATATCTTACGCCTGGGTCAGACCAGTTTCCTCGCTTGGATATGGCTTTATGGTGTGAAAATGTATCGAAACCAGTTTTTCCATGATACGCTCCCATACCACTGGCACCAATACCTCCAAAAGGTAATCTATGATTTCCAAAATGGATTAACAGATCATTTATCACGCCACCCCCAAAACTATACTTTTTAATGGTTTGTTCAATAAAGGTCTTATCATTAGAAAACACATAAAGTGCTAAAGGCTTGTCGTAATGCCAAATAATATTTTCTATATCCTGTTCAGTATCGTAAGTTAAAATTGGTAAGACTGGTCCAAAAATCTCATCGCTCATTATTTTACTATCCAAATCTGGAGAATCAATTAATGTAGGCGATATATAGCAATCTTCTATATCTATATGACCACCATAAATTATTTGAGATCCTTCCAACATATCTGCAATTCTAGAAACGTTTCTTTTATTAATAATTCTTGGTAAGTCTGGAGATTCTTTTGGATTATCGCCGTATCTTTTTATAATTTCGGTTTTTAAGGCTTCAATAAATGCATCCTTGATATTTGATTTTACTATGATGTAGTCCGCAGAAATACATGTTTGTCCAGCGTTTAAAAATTTTCCCCAGGAAATGCGCCGGGCGACTAGTTTTAAATTGACTGTATCATCAATAATGCATGGTGATTTTCCACCCAATTCTAAAGTAACAGGTGTTAGGTAGTTTGCAGCTGCACGTGCCACAATTTTTCCAACAGAAACGCTGCCTGTAAAAAATATATAATCCCATTTTTGAGCCAGTAACGCTGTTGCCGTTTCAACACCACCTTGTATTGATTTAGCTATGGTTTCTGGAAATGTTTTTTGCACTATATCCGTGATAAGCTGTGAGGTGTGCTTAGTGAGTTCACTAGGTTTTAAAACAACTGTATTTCCTGCTGCAATAGCCATGATTAAAGGCTCCATGGCTAATAAAAATGGATAATTCCAAGGAGCAATAATTAATATATTTCCGTAAGGTTGTTTGTAAATATAATCTCGAGATGGAAATGTTAACATTGACGATTTTATTCGTTTAGGAGCTGCCCACTTTTTAAGATGTTTAATAACTAAATTCAACTCAGAAATAACGAGTCCAAATTCACTGATATAGGTTTCGAATTCTGGCTTTTTGAAATCTTTTTTTAGGGCGTCATAAATGGCTTGCTCATTAGAAAGTATTTCCTGTTTTAATGTCTTTAAAAGAGATAGCCTATACGGGACCTCCTTCGTTTTTTGAGACTTAAAAAATTCCTTTTGTTTTAAAAGTATTTCAGGTATGGTATTCAAAAGTGTTTTTTATAAAGATATTTAAATTATAGGAAACAAGCATCCCAAATAGCATCTTTTGGTAGTGGTGCCGAAATAATTATCGGTTCTTTTTTAACGGGATGGATAAACGCTATGTGTCTTGCATGTAAATGGATACTGGCATCTTTGTTGCTTCTGTTGAAGCCATATTTTAGATCGCCTTTAATGGGGCATCCAATATTTGATAATTGGGACCGTATTTGGTGATGTCTACCAGTTTCTAAGTTAACTTCAAGTAAATAATAGTTATCCAACTTCTTTAATAATTTATAATGAAGTATGGCTTTTTTACTGTCTTTAACCTCTTTTGTGTAAGCCGTGGATTTATTGTTTTTCGGATTTTTTTTGAGCCAATTTGTTAAGGTGTCTTCAGCTTTTTGAGGTGTATTTTTAACTACGGCCCAATATGTTTTTTTTATATCCTTTGAAAGAAACAATTTATTAAGCCTAGGTAGGGCTTTACTTGTTTTTGCAAAAATAACAAGCCCTGTAGTAGGTCTGTCTAAGCGGTGTACAACGCCTAAATATACATTTCCAGGCTTGTTGTATTTATCTTTAATATATTCTTTTACAATATCACTTAATGGTTTATCGCCTGTTTTATCACCCTGAACAATATCTCCAGCACGTTTATTGATAATAATAATGTGGTTGTCTTCGTAAAGAACCTGCAAATTAGATTTCTTGGAGACAACCTTGGACATTTTTGATTTGTTAAATAGAATTTTTAACCACTAATACACGAATAATTTTACCTACTATGATTAGTACTGTTCACTATCATTTGGAAAATCAAGGTTTTTTACATCATCAGCATACTTAGAGATGGCATTGGTCATATCCTCATATAAATTCATATAACGGCGTAAAAAACGCGGATTAAATTCGTGGGTCATTCCTAACATATCATGCAAGACTAATACTTGGCCATCTACACCATTTCCAGCTCCTATACCTATAATAGGAATGCTTACACTTTCTGCGACTTCTTTGGCCAACTTAGCAGGTATTTTTTCAAGTACGATTGCAAAACAACCTATGCGTTCTAACATTTTGGCATCCTCTATAAGTCGCTTGGCTTCTTGTTCTTCCTTAGCTCTTACGGTATAGGTTCCAAATTTATATATGGATTGCGGCGTTAAACCTAAATGTCCCATGACGGGAATACCAGCATTTAATATGCGTTTTATTGAATCTTTTATTTCTTTACCCCCTTCTAATTTAACCGAATGCGCACCACTTTCTTTCATAATTCTGATAGCAGATCGCAAGGCTTCTTTGGGATCGCTTTGATAGCTTCCAAAAGGGAGGTCTACAACCACTAGGGCACGATCTATAGCACGAATTACAGAAGAGGCATGGTATATCATCTGGTCTAAAGTAATTGGCAATGTAGTTTCATGCCCAGCCATAACATTACTTGCAGAATCTCCAACAAGGATAACGTCAATACCTGCTTCGTCAACAATTTTTGCCATGGTATAATCGTATGCTGTTAACATGGATATTTTTTCTCCATTGGCTTTCATATCAACCAATGTTTTAACAGTGACGCGCTTGTATTCTTTTTTAGCTACAGACATAATTTTTCTGATTTTTTAAATAGTACGTAAAAGTAATGAATTAAGTATATATGTTAAACTTTTCTTTAAGTTGTGTCGTCATTAAGTATGTTATTCTATTTTAGTTAAAATTTATATATCATGGCTAGAACAATATTCTATTTATTTGTCTTAATTACATCTACGATTTATGCTCAAAAAGATGAGCAAACAAAAGCAAAAAAGGCAGTAGATACATTTTTTGAAGGATTTCATAAAGGTGATACCGCACTCATGAAATCTGTTATGATGGATAAAATAATCATGCAAACAGCTTATAGAAATAAGGAAGGAAAGGATGTTTTGGTTACTGATGAACCCGAAAAACTTATAAATACCATAGCGAACAGGCCAGAAGATCAAAAATGGGATGAGCGTTTATTGGATTATAGTATCCAAATTGATGGGAATATGGCCAACGTTTGGACACCCTATGAGTTTTGGTTTAATGACAAATTTAGCCATTGTGGGGTCAATTCCTTTCAATTGTTTAAAGATGGGGATACTTGGAAAATTATTTATCTAATTGATACAAGACGTAGGTCTACTTGCGATATTAATTAAGCTTCAATCTTATTCCGAAATAATATCATATGCTACTCATGTTTCACTAGTATGAAACACTAAAACTGAATTTAATCTTATAAAGTTAGTTGTTTGGTTGATTTAATTTTGAAACAATTCTGCTATTTCATAAGAAAGTTTTTCGGCAACAAAAAAGTCTCCTGTAGTCATTGCAATAATTGAGTTTTTTGTTTTTAAATCATAGAGCGTGAATGAAAAGTAACCAGCAACACCTCCGCCATGTCCGTAGTAAATTTTACCGTTGTGCTCTATTTTGTAAATACCAAGCCCGACATATTGATAAAATTGGTCTGCATCCCAAGGTTTAAATGAAATAAATTCATTGAAGTAAGTTTCAGAAAGAAACTTATGGTTAAATAAAGCCTGATACCATTTCATCATATTTTTAGGTGATGAGATCATAGCTCCAGCTGCCCAAGTAGAAGTGTATAGTGCTGTGCGAGGGACATTGTTTAGATCTTTATCACCTACCCAGGGATGTGTAAGTGTTTTTGGATTGGACTCATAAACTTTAAAATAGGTATCAGTAAGCTCCAGTGGTTCTGTGATATATTTGCGCATAGCAACATGGAGTTGCATTCCTGTAACTTTTTCAATAATTATTCCTGCAATTATAAAGTTAGCATCTGCATAATAATCTACAGTGTCTGGTTTTCCAATAGGTTTTGGAATGTAGTTTAAAGCTTCCTTTGGTTCCCATTTTTTTAAAGGAAAACTGGAAAGTTGTTCTGTGAAATCTTGAGACTCATAAATATTTACTAATCCGCTATGGTGTTGTAAAATTTGTCTAATGGTAATATTGGAATCAATGTTCTTATACTTTGGGATATATTTCCCTATTTTATCATTAATATTTAGAAGTCCTTCTTCTGCTAATTTTAAAGTTAAGACAGCAACAAATGTCTTAGTATTACTTCCAATACCCCAGAGCATGTCTTTAGTTACGCTTTGATTGTCATGAGAAACACCATTAACGCATTGAATAAAAGTGTTGTTTTTATAGTTATATATACCAACAGATATGCCTTTTACACTGGTACTATCAAAATACTTTTTAGAAAGGTTTGTTATTTCATTACAGTGATTTCTTTCTGTTTTAAATGAAATATTGAAAGCAATTAATAGTGTAAGTAAACTTAATAGAATTCCAGATTTGAATAATATTTTAAATTGTTTCATTTTATGAATTTGAAAATTGAAAAAGAGCATTGAGCTAAATTATTTTAAATTTATTACAAACCCAATTCTAATCAAACAAATACAATTATATAATTGATGGTTTATGAAACTAAAGTCTATACTTTATTTATACAGTATATACTTAATAATGATATGTTTTGAATTAAAAAATATTTTTCTTTTTCAATTTAACCATCCTTTCTTTTTTAGCTTGAGATACATCACCTGTTTCTGCATATACTTTTAGCTCTTGTAGCGCTTCCGGTAGCTGCTTTTCAATGGTTCTTTTCAATTTGCCCCCAAACAGAAAACCCATAAACCGTTTCATACGTATGGAGGCATGCATCTTTAGCGTACATTGGTTCGGGCTAATTTCTTTGATTGTCCAATGGTTACCAGCAAATATCATAAAACTTGGGGCACCAGAAGTAAGCTCATAAGCAAGTTCTCTTTTTTCTTCATCAAATAGGGTGAGCTTTTCATGTATTTCACTGTAGCCTTTTAAATTTACATAACAGGTGCGTTCACTACAGGTAGCACCTTCAAATTCAGGTTCACCTTTACCAACTGCATGGTCAATACCGCTAAAATATACGCCCACATTATCGAACTTTTTAACGATATTCCATAGAGAGTCTGCAGATACATTTATAGTGTCACTTGCTTTAATGATGTTAATTTCCTTGTACTTTTTTTTCTTTTGTGCCATAACTGTTAAATTAAATAGAAATAATGCACCTATTAGAGTTAAGATGCTTAATCTGTTATTTTTCATATCGTTTAATTTGATACTCAAAAATAATAGCGTTATGAAAATGGGATTTAACTGAGAAGTTTTATTACTTGTCTGAAAAGTTTAATCGGTACTCAGAAGGAGATACCCCATATTTAGTTTTAAAAACTCTGGACATGTGTGCTAGTGTTTTGAATTCACAATCGTAGGCGATATTGGTAATTGGTTCTTCTGACTTGGGTAATAATTCAGCAACTTTTTCTACTCGTTTGTTTATAATATAGTTGTTAGGTGTGTCATTATAAATTCGCTTGAATTTTTTCTTAAAAGTAGAAAGACTCATGTTGTTTAAACTGGCTAATTCTTCTAAGCTAACAGAAGAACAGATGTGGGCTTTTACTATTTCTTTAAATTCAAAAGTTTTTTTCTCAAAGAGATTGGTCATTATACTTTGAACTTTGGATGTGTCCTCTGTTTCTAAAAGTAATAAAATAACTTCTTTAAGTTTTAATATTATAAGATCATCGGTTAAAAGTTCGGTATTATTAAAATAAGTAATGAGATTTTCAAGGTATTGTTTGAGTAGCATATTTACATTTAACTTAACACTATTTGCTACATTATTTTCACTTTTAATTTTATAAAAGGGGGCAGGTGTATCTTTATAAATGTTTTCTAGAGTATCTTTATAAAAGCGTATTGAAATGGCACTATATTTTGGGTTTTTATCAACTGCAAATGTTTTCAACGAGCTATTGCCACATTTAGCAAGTATAGCATCGCCTTTTTTTAGTTTAATTTCTTCTATTTCAGAATAACTTACACAAGCACCTTTTAAAGTATATACAAATGCCGCTTCATTTTCGGGCATTGGTGTTGGCATTGATACCAGATTATCAAATGTTATCAAAATAAAAACAGGCTTCCCATATAAATCAATAGATTTAATATTCATTTTTTAGAGGTTAAGATAAATAAAATATGTTTTATATAATTTGTCTGAGAAGCTTATTTTTTTGTCTTAAAAGTTTTTAATTTTTTGACCTTATTAATGACGCTCCTGTGCATAAAATCCAACCAACAATACTAAAAACAAAAACTCTAAACCCTACAAGATTAGTAAATGCGAACCCAGTAATAGCTCCAATAATAGTTGAAATTAAAATGATTATACCTAAATAACCAATCCATTTTGATAATTGTTCTAACAGAATTATGATAAATGAATAGATAGCAATAGCAGTGCACATACCAGCAATAAACACATAATCTAAAGCTTTATTAGTAGCAAAACTATAATGGGTTATAAGCTCTAAAGTGTCTAAGTTTTGCTCAAAACTTTCAGAAAATTCACCTAGAAAAGATGGTAGCACTAAACCATTAAAAATGGCAGCTAACATGGCAGCTATAAATGCTAAAGAAATAATTAAGAATGCCAACATTGATAGTTTCCATTTGCCTAATAATTTTAGAGATACCCCATAAAAACCAAAAAGAATAAATGGTATGCATAAAATAGCTAATGCATGAGCAAATTTCATGGGAGTAACTATTTTAATAAGATATTCAATACTTCCTCCAGAGGGGTGAAGTATCATTGTAATTATGGCTAAGGTAGATCCTACGAGGAGCGAAACTCCAGTACTTTTGTGAAAATTTGTTTCCATTGAATATAATATTTTAGTGAAAAGCAAATATCAATGGATGTTGTAGAATCAACACTTGATTCAAATCAAGAAATACGTTTAACCAAGTCTTTTTCTAACTCTACTTAAGGTTTCAGGGGTTATTTTGAGGTAAGATGCTATTAGCTTCTGAGGAAATGTTTGAAGCAATTCAGGTTTGTTTTCCAGTATGTAAGCATACTTTTCATCTGGAGTGTAGTTATTATCAAAAAAGCTCACTCTGGTAGTAGATTCTTCTAGAATTCTCATTAATTGTAAAAACGTCTGAGATTTGCCAATAAGTTTATGTGCAGATTCTATGGATAGTTTATAGATAATACTGTCTTCAAAAGCTTGAATGATATGTTTTGAAGGTTGTCTAGACGAAAAGCTTTTATGATTGAGGGCCCAATCATTTTCTACACTAAGGTCAATAATGTGGATATTAAGATCTGTATCAGTATAATATTGATAAAAACTTCCAGAAACCACAAAACAAGCAGAAGAGCAGATGTCACCTTCGTTAAGTAGAATGTCATCTTTCTTCAATTCTTTAAGTTGAAGCTCTTGTTTTAGTAGTTGCTGTTCTTCTTTGGAAAAAGAACCTATTGAACTTAGGATTTTTAGGAATGATGAATGTACTGACATGTTTGTAAATGTAATCTAGAACTAGTCCTTTGTCAAAACTAATTAGCCGTTTTAGTTAATTCACACCAAATTTCTGTTCCAGGTGAAAAGTCTTCTTGTCTTCCAGATTTCAACATAATTAAATATTGAATTTCTTCTTCTTTTGATTTTAATCTAGGAATTGTAAATATAATTTTTCTCTTTTCAAAAGAACCATTAGGTAGACGCAATTCAGCATATTCTGGAATTTCATGGCTATTAAAGAACGAAATAGGTATCATAGGGAGAAATATTAAACCTCTTTTATTACCCATATTTATAATTTTTTCTATGGTTAGTATCTTTTGCATTTTCTAAAGAAAAGTTTGTTATTTTGTTTAACAATCACTCAAATGTACTCCAACCGCCAAACCACCTTCACTGGTTTCTTTGTATTTGGTATTCATATCTTTGGCAGTTTCCCACATGGTTGAAACGACTTTATCTAATGGGACTTTTGCATTTTTAGGATCCGTATCCAAAGCCATTTCGGCAGCGTTTATAGCTTTAATAGCCCCCATGGCATTACGTTCAATACATGGTATTTGTACCAATCCGCCAATAGGGTCGCATGTTAATCCTAAATGGTGCTCCATAGCTATTTCTGCTGCAACAAGCACTTGTTCTGGAGTGCCTCCCAAAAGCTCGCAAAGTGCTCCAGAAGCCATGGCCGATGATACCCCTATTTCTGCTTGACATCCCCCCATGGCAGCACTAATTGTAGCCCCCTTTTTAAAGATGCTCCCTATTTCTCCTGCGACTAATAAAAAACGCTTGATATCTTCAAAATTGGCATCATGATTTTCGATCACCAAATAATACATTAAAACTGCTGGGATAACTCCTGCACTTCCATTTGTAGGTGCAGTAACAACTCTTCCCAGGGATGCATTAACTTCGTTTACGGCAAGCGCAAAACAACTTACCCATTTTAAGATTTGTCGAAACTTAACTTCAGTATCTCTTATGGCATAAATCCACTCAACAGGGGTTGTATATGTAGTACTACCTTTTAAGCTCTGATGCATATCGAAAGCACGACGTCTCACATTTAACCCACCAGGAAGACTTCCTTCTGTGTGGCAGCCTATGTACATGCATTCAAGCATGGTATTCCAAATACGCTTTAATTCTTTATTTATGTCTTTTTTGGAACGAATCGATTTTTCGTTTTCCAAAACAACTTCAGAGATGGGTTTGTTCAAGGTCTCGCAAAATTGTAAGAGTTCCGTGCCTTTTTCGATAGGGTAGGGAAAAGAGCACTTAATTTCAAAGTTTTTCTTAGAGTTTTCAAGGGTTTCTTTAACTACAAAACCCCCTCCAATAGAATAAAAAGTCGATTTTATGTGCTTCCCGTTTATGGAAGCAGTAAAAGTTAATCCGTTTGAATGAAACGGTAAAAAGGTTTTATGGAACACAACATCTGTTTCTATATTAAAAGCTATAGTTTTTTCATTGTTAAAGTTTAATGTTTTGGTCTTTTTTATTTCAGAAATAATAGAAGTAATGGTTTCTGTGGGAATCGTTTCAGGGTCAAAACCACTTAATCCAAGCATAACGGCATAATCTGTTGCATGCCCTTTACCTGTTAATGATAAAGAACCATATAAATCAACTGAAATAGATTCAACTTTATCAAATTCACCTGTATCTTTTAACTCCGTAATCCAACGCTCTGCGGCTCTCCAAGGGCCTAAAGTATGGGAACTAGAAGGTCCAATACCAATTTTTAGCATGTCAAAAACAGAAATACACTCCATAAAATTGTTAAATCGTTATAGTAAAGCAAATATAAATGGTTTCAAATCAAAAGAAGTCCCTTTTTCTATTTAGATGCGATTCAATAAATGACAGCTTGTCAGTATTTTTCAAATGGCATAATGATTGACTATTACAAACCGAGTTTAACAAGAACATTGAACACAAATAAAGTATAAAATATTATGAGTAAAATTATTGGAATTGATTTAGGAACAACCAACTCTTGCGTTTCTGTAATGGAAGGTAACGAACCTGTTGTAATCCCAAACGCAGAAGGTAAGCGTACAACTCCATCTGTGATTGCTTTTGTAGAAGGAGGAGAAATTAAGGTTGGTGATCCAGCTAAACGTCAAGCAGTAACAAACCCAACCAAAACGGTTTATTCTATCAAACGTTTTATGGGTAATAAATACTCTGAATCTAAAAAAGAAGCAGAACGTGTACCATATACAGTAGTAAAAGGAGATAACGATACACCTCGCGTAGATATTGATGGTCGTTTATATACACCACAAGAATTATCAGCTATGATTCTTCAAAAGATGAAGAAAACAGCTGAAGATTATTTAGGTGCAGATGTTAATGAGGCTGTGATTACAGTTCCTGCTTATTTTAACGATTCGCAGCGTCAGGCAACAAAAGAAGCTGGTGAGATTGCTGGTTTAAAAGTTCGCAGAATTATAAACGAACCTACGGCTGCAGCTTTAGCTTATGGTCTAGATAAAAAAGGACAAGATCAAAAAATAGTTGTTTTTGATTTTGGTGGTGGAACCCATGATGTATCTATCCTGGAATTAGGAGATGGTGTATTTGAAGTATTATCTACCGATGGAGATACGCATTTAGGTGGTGATGATGTTGATGAAAAAATCATTAACTGGTTAGCAGACGAATTTAAAGCTGAGGAGTCTATGGATTTAAGAGAAGATCCCATGTCTTTACAACGTTTAAAAGAAGCTGCAGAGAAGGCTAAGATTGAGTTATCATCGTCAGCACAAACAGAAATTAACTTACCATATATTACGGCAACAGCAAGTGGGCCAAAACACTTAGTGCGTACATTAACACGTTCTAAATTTGAACAATTAATAGACGATTTAGTAAAACGTACAATAGAGCCTTGTCAATCAGCTTTAAAAGCTGCAGGTTTGTCAAAAAGTGATATTGATGAAGTTATTTTAGTAGGTGGTTCTACACGTATTCCTGCTGTGCAAGATGCTGTTGAAAAGTTCTTTGGTAAAGCCCCTAGTAAAGGTGTAAATCCAGATGAGGTTGTATCATTAGGAGCAGGTATACAAGGAGGTGTTTTAACAGGAGATGTAAAAGATGTATTGCTTTTAGATGTAACGCCGCTATCACTTGGTATTGAAACAATGGGTAATGTATTTACAAAGCTTATTGAAGCCAATACAACCATTCCTACCAAAAAATCGCAAGTATTCTCTACGGCTGCAGATAATCAACCATCAGTTGAGATTCATGTATTGCAAGGAGAAAGAGCTATGGCAGCGGATAATAAAACTATTGGACGTTTCCATTTAGATGGTATTCCACCAGCAAGGAGAGGAACACCACAAATTGAAGTAACTTTTGATATTGATGCTAATGGTATCATCAAAGTAAGTGCTGAAGACAAAGCAACTGGTAAGAAACAAGATATTAGAATTGAAGCCTCTTCTGGTTTAACGGAAGAAGAAATTGAAAAAATGAAAGCGGATGCTGAAGCGAATGCAGAAGCAGATAAAGCAGCAGCAGAAAGTGCTCAAAAATTAAATGAAGCCGATTCTATGATTTTCCAAACAGAAAAATTATTGGAAGAGTCTGGTGATAAATTATCTGAAGATAATAAGTCTAAGATTGAAGGTGCGTTAGAAGAATTGAAGAAAGCTTATGAAACAAAAGATCTAGCAACCATCCAGCCAGCTTTAGATAATATTAATGAGATTTGGAAAGCTGCAAGTGAAGAGATCTATAAAGCGCAAGCTGCAGAAGCACAACAAGGTGGTGGTGCTCCGGGACCTGATGCTAGTCAAAATGGACAGGGAGAAGAAGGAAGTGATGTGGAAGACGTAGACTTTGAAGAAGTCAAGTAGCTTGTCCTGAGCGAAGTCGAAGGGTAGACTTTGAAGAAGTGAAATAAGCCTGTCCTGAACGACTTGTATTGAGTGAAGTCGAAATAAGTAGAAGGATCTTAATATAAAAAACTATGAAGTCGAAAGACTGAAGCAAGGAGTAAAACGCAACCATTATAGGTTGCGTTTTTTTATTATCAATAATGGGGTGAATGGTTATTCAATTGAGATGAAAAAATTTCCATAAAAATCTGTCATAGCCATTTGGTTTGTTATATCTATTCAATAGAATGTAATAAAAATCACTATTTCTAGTGATAGGGATTTACTAAAAAAGGGGGTAGGAGTTTATGCAATGAGGCTGTTATATTGAAAAAACCAAATCATTAAATAAAAACCAAATGAAACACCTACTACAATTACCCTTACTACTTTTATGCATTGTTATTAGTTCTAAAGCAATGGCACAACAAAACAAAACGATGTATATTTTTGGCCACAGTCTTATTGTACATGATCCACCAGCGATATCGACCCCGAGTAATGAAACGACCGTTCCGCATTGGTTACACTTTTTAGCTGGTGAAGCAGGAAACTCTATTGCTGTAAGTGGGCAATATGGTTTTTTAGAACAGCATGATGATCTACCTCCTATTTCTCAATGGGGGTTTGATCATGTAGCGCCAGCTTGGGAATCGGATACAGAAAACTTTACTGACGCAAATTTTGATACTTTTTTGTTAACCGCAGGATCTCATATTCAAGGTCAGCCCGCTAACGTTAATTATTATAATAGTAATGTATCACCTTTGTCTGCAACTTTAACTATTTTAGATTGGATTGATAATCAGGAACCAGGGGCTGTTACTTATATTTATGAGAATTGGCCAGAATTAGCCATTTTTACAGATCATAATCAAGGATTTCCACCAACATCAGAGGATCTTGAAAATTATCACGAACGCACATTGGGATCCTTTCATGATTGGTGGATTGAATATCAGGATTTTGTTCATGCCGCACGTCCAAATGAAAATATTAGAATGATTCCTGTTGGCCCAATAATATCTAAATTGTTAACGGAAACAAACCTGGATCAAATACCTGCTTTAGATTTATACGAAGATTCTGCTTCACACGGCAGACCAACCCTTTATTTTTTAGCTGGTTTAATAACTTATATGGCTGTCTATGAAGAAAAAGCTCCGTCTACATATACAATTCCCAATACAGTAAATTCCTTAGTACAAGATAATTTTCAGAGTACTATAGATTTTATTTGGAATGAATTATTGGCCTTTAATTATAGTGGAGGAAGTAGTCGCGTTTTTGCTAATAATGTGCTACATGTTATCTCCAACGATTCTCAAACCAATAACATATCGGTAGTTCCAAATCCAGCAAAAAACTTTGTGGATATTATAAGCAATCATTCAGATTACAGTGTAGATTTGTTTGATGTAAAAGGCATAAAAATAAATATAAGCCCAGAAATGACTCATAACAGGGTTGATATTTCAAATCTACCAGATGGATTGTATTTCTTGAAAATAAATATAGATGGAAATCAGGTCGTTAAAAAGATTTTAAAGAGCTAGCTGTTAATAATTATTTTGATCCAAACGCAACTAATTGATAATCTATCACTTGGTTGCGTTTTTTTATTAGTGTGAGGTGATAATTTTTTAATCGCAATAAAACTGATACTTTTGATGGAAATATAGTAAGGGCATGTCATTTTCATCACAAATAAAATCCACTTATCAACCTAAACGTTTAGCTGTAAAACTTAATGCTAAAGGAGAACAGTTTGTTATTAAAAAGCACCCTTGGGTTTTTTCAAATAGTATCGTTAAAATTAATGATGGAGCAAGAACAGGAGATTTAGCAATTGTCTTTAGTAAAAATAAAAACAAGGTTATAGGCTTGGGCCTGTATGATGCCGATTCACCCATTCGTATTAAAATAATTCATAGTAGTACCTCAAAAGCAGAAATAAATGCTGATTTTTTTCATAAAAAAATAGAAGAGGCCTATAAAAAACGATTTGAGCTATTACAGACAAACACGACAAGTTATCGTTTATTATTTGGAGAAAACGATGGGTTTCCTGGTTTAATTGCAGATGTTTATGACACTGTTTTAGTAGTAAAATTATATTCTGAAATTTGGCTACCGTATTTAGAATCTATTTTAAAAAGTTTACAAGTAGTTTCTAACGCTTACACCATAGTTATTCGTTTAAGTAGGGGGCTACAACAACCTAAAAACCATCAATTAAAAGACGGCGATGTGGTTTACGGTGTGCTGGAAAACGAAGTGGTTCAGTTTATCGAACATCATGTGAAATTTTCAGCGAATGTGATTAAAGGTCATAAAACAGGCTATTTTTTAGACCATCGAGCTAATAGAAAGCAAGTGGGTGCTTGGAGTAAAGGTAAAACAGTTCTGGATGTTTTTTCCTATGCGGGAGGATTTTCGGTTCATGCATTATACAATGGAGCGAAAGAGGTAACCAGTTTAGACATAAGTAAACAAGCACTAGAAATTGCCTTACAAAATGGAAAACTAAACGACTATATTGGTAAACATAAAACTATTGCAGGTGATGCTTTTAAATCGCTTAAAGAACTCATAAAAAACAAGATCACTTTTGATGTAGTTGTTATAGATCCTCCAAGCTTTGCAAAACAAGCTTCCGAGATAGAATTGGCTAAGAAGAAGTATGCCCAATTAGCCGAACTAGGAATCAAGCTAACTGCTAGCAAAGGACTTTTGGTCTTAGCATCTTGCTCATCAAGGGTCCAGGCACAATCATTCTTTGATATTAATCTATTCGTATTAAATAATCAATCACGACCATTTGAAAATATTTTAAATACATATCATGATATAGATCACCCTATTAGTTTCCCTGAAGGTGCTTATTTAAAATGCGGATATTATAGATTCGGTAATTAGTTTGTTTAAAAACAGAAAGGTTTCACAAGAATGTGCCTTTTTCGTCGGTGATTACCAGAATAGATTTATCATTATTTTTTATTTTGACTTTATATTCTTGCTGTAAAGTATCCTTGTTGTAATGATATCTAATAAGATATGCATCTTCAACAATTCCCCAATTTGGAAAACGTTTCGATATAGCTTGCATAACCTCCAATGGTAATCTCACATTGTTATACTTTTCTTTAGTTCTTATTATTTTTCCATGTTTATCATATGCAGCAACTATTTTACCTTGAGGAACGTTAAAAGATACTTCGTAAACCTCATTTATATCATCGTAAAGCTTAGAGAGTTCCTTATGCTCGTAGTTTAGAATTTCATCTTCTAACCTTTTAACACGTTCAGGCATATTGTCAAAACCTGTAGCATCTAAATATTTGTAATTTAAAGAAATGACTGTGTTTGATAATTCAATTGTTTGCGAGTAGGCTTGGATGGTAAGTCCAAAAATAAATAAACCAAGAAGTATTTTTTTCATGACGAACTATAAATTGAGTTATTGGTAGCTAAAATTAACTATGCACGCATAATAAAACAATGATAAAAGTCATAATACCAGATATTTATAAGTAAATTTTATGTCGTTTGTCCAACTAATTGAATCTCAGTTACTATGCATGCATAATATTTGCTATATTTGTTCAAACTTTTATTAATGGCTACTAAACTTACCAAATTACTAAGTATAAAACACCCTGTGATACAAGCTCCCATGTTTTTGGTGTCTAATGTTGCTATGGTGACAGAGGCTATGAAAGGAGGCATCGCAGGCTGTATTCCTGCATTGAACTACAGAACCCTTGAAGAATTACGAGCAGCAATAAAAGAATTGAAGTCCAATAAAGTAGAAGGCGGATCTTTTGGATTTAACTTAATTGTTAATAAATCGAATGTTAAATATAAAGGACAATTAGAGGTGCTTTGTGAAGAAGGTTGTGATTTTATTATTACATCTTTAGGAAGCCCAGAGCAAACAATTAATCAAGCACATAAAGTTGGTATAAAAGTTTTTTGTGATGTGGTTGATTTAAAGTTTGCAAAAAAGGTTGAGCAACTTGGAGCAGATGCTATTATAGCTGTAAATAATCAGGCAGGTGGACATCGAGGTGATATATCGCCAGAAGATTTAATTAAAGAATTAAGTACAAACTGCAACATTCCCATAATTTCTGCGGGAGGTGTTGGAACGAAGTCAGATATAGATAACATGCTGGGTTATGGAGCAGCTGGCGTATCGGTTGGAAGCCCCTTTATTGCATCTATAGAGGCTAATGTTACGAATGAATATAAGCAAGCTTGTGTTGATTATGGGGCCAAGGATATTGTCATGACCGAGCGTATTTCAGGTACACCTTGTACCGTTATTAATACGCCATACGTTCAAAAAATAGGGACTAAACAAACTTGGTTAGAGTCCATACTAAATAAAAATAGAAAACTAAAAAAGTGGGTGAAGATGATTCGGTTTTCCATAGGTATGAATGCAACAAAAAATGCGGCGACCAAAGCCACTTATAAAACGGTATGGGTTGCAGGCCCTAGTATAGAACATACTAAAGAAATCCTACCAACAAAAGACATTATAAACCGCTTGGTTAATTAACGAGGGCAATTTTAGCAAGTTTTTTATTTTTGTTTTTTCCAACAAACAAGCTAATGGTCGCACTCGCTGTTAAACCACCTAAAGAGGTTGCAGCTAACTCACCAGTATCAAAACGATTATTTTCTTTACTGCTATCTAAAACCTCTTTAGTCAAACCAGCTAATGTTGAGGAGCCCAAGCTATACCAAAAAGCCTTTTTCTTGTTTTTTGTAGCAGAGTATACTACGGTATATGTGGTTGCAGATATGAGAGCTCCAACTCCAAAATGTAATTTATGGTCGGATGTGATAGACTGAGAACTACATAACCCTGTGAAAGACAGTAATATAATTGTAATAATTGTTTTCATTTAAATGATTGGTTTTTAGTTTCTTGAGTGTAATTTTATATAATATTTACAATAAGATTCATAAATACCTGATGAAATACTGTTTTATTTGATTATAAGCTAATATCTTTAACATAATAGCTACATTTGAGGAGTATTTTATAATTATTATTATGCAAATTAAAACCGAATCACAACTTCGCGAGTTATATGGTTTTCCCAGTGGAAGAGCTAAGAACAAAGGACTTTCTAGCTTAGAAAAGCATACGATGCATTTTATTGAAAGATCTCCATTTTTAGTAATGTCTACATCAAATAAAGCAGGTGAATTAGATGCGTCTCCAAGAGGAGGCATCCCCGGTTTTGTAAAGGTGATTGGTAAAACAGAAATAGTGATTCCTGATGCCAAGGGAAACAATAGACTGGATAGTCTTATCAATATTGTAGAAACAGGAAAGGTTGGCTTATTATTTTTGATTCCAGGAGTCGATGAAACTTTAAGAATTAATGGCCAAGCTTCTATAAGAACTGATGCTGAATACCTAAATTTATTTGCCTCAGAAAATAATCCGCCAAAAACATGTATTGTTGTTACAATTGAAGAATTATTTTTACATTGTGCCAAGGCTTTTATGCGTTCTAGGTTGTGGGATGAAAAAGCTAAAATTGATAGGGGTTCATTTCCAACAATGGGGCAGATGTTAAAAGATCAGTTGGGGGGGAGTGAAACTCCAGAATCTAGTGAAGCTATGATTAAACGTTACAAAAAAGATTTATAAGATTTATTTATGAAAACAAGGAAATTAGGGAGCAAAGGATTTGATGTAAGCGAAGTCGCTTTAGGGTGCTGGCAATTGGGGGCAGATTGGGGAAACTCAATAACCGAGGAAAAAGGTTTGGCTATATTAGAAACTGCGGCTAACAATGACATTACTTTTTTCGACACAGCAGATGTTTATGGTGATGGAAAAAGTGAAACGCTTATAGGTGAATTTTTAAAAAATACAGCTAAAAGCATACAAATAGCCACTAAGTTTGGTAGGGCTGCTGATGCTTATCCAGATAAATATTCCAAAGATGTTTTACGTAAAACAGTTGAAGGTTCTTTAAAACGTTTGGATGTTAATACTATCGATTTACTTCAGCTGCATTGTGTGCCCGAATCATTGCTGCTAGAAGGAGATATATTCCATTGGCTTCGTGATTTAAAAAACGAAGGACTTATTAAAAATTTTGGAGCGAGTGTAGAAACTGTTGAGCAAGGCTTGATGTGTTTGAAGCATGATGACATCCTTTCGTTACAAGTTATATTTAACGTTTTTAGACAAAAATTAGTTAAAGAATTATTACCTCAGGCTCAAGAAAAGGGCGTTGGTATTATTGTAAGGTTACCATTGGCTAGTGGTCTACTGACAGGAAAATTTAATAAGGACACAACATTTCCTGAAGACGATCATAGGAATTATAACAGAAACGGAGATATGTTTAATGTTGGAGAGACATTTGCGGGGTTGCCTTTTGAGAAAGGTTTAGAGTTTGTGGATACCATTTCCAATACGATTTTACCAGAAGGTTTATCGATGGTCGAATTAGCATTGCGTTGGATTTTAGACCATGAGGCCGTTAGCTGTGTTATTCCAGGAGCTAGCTCTGTAAAACAGGTTTTATCTAATGTAGAAGCCTCTAGTTTAGAACCTTTGTCTGCCGAAATACATCAAGCACTATCAAAATTGTATACGGAAGATGTTCATCAGTATATTAGAGGTGTGTATTAATTATAAAAATGATATATTTGAGTATTATTTAAAGGTTTAATTAAAGTAGATAATAAGGAATTGTGTTAAAATCACAAGCTGTCGCGCAACTGTAAGTAATATTATAAATTATTAAAAGCCAGATACTTCCCTTTAAAAATGACAAATGTGCTTTCGCGATTTAAAGCCAAGTCAAGACGAATAAAATTACAGACAAGCTTAATTTGTTAAGGATATTGTTGGTGTCTTGCTTCTTTTTATCTCTGCACAAAATATAGAAGCAATGAAAGTAAAATCAAAAACCTTACAGGGACCATTAAAATGTTGGGATATTTATGCTATGTATTTAGCGGAGCAAGCTGCTAATTTTGAAAAGCAAAATGATTTAGAAGTTTTAAAAACGTATAAAACCAAGTTTGATTGGTTTTTTGATGTTGAAGAGATACTTAACAACAATGAATTTGAAGCTCTGGTGCTTACCGATTTTAAACAAGAAATTAAGTGGGTAAACAAAGGGTTTACAAAAATGACAGGATATTCCTTTAAAGATGCATTAGGAAGAAAACCTAATTTTTTACAAGGTGAAAATACTTCTCTCAGGACTTTAAACAATATACGTAACTATTTAAAAAGAGAGGTTCATTTTAAAGAAAGTATTATTAATTATAGAAAGAATGGAGAGATGTATCATTGTAGTATTGAAGTCTACCCTTTAAAAGATAATAATGATATTACGACACATCTTCTAGCTTTAGAAAATGAGATTAGACTTTACTAGAACCTATTTTATTGGCAAATAAAATTCTGTTTTTAATTTATGAGGTTCTACACGCTCAGGGTTGCTAATGTATTTTTCTCTAACAACGTCATCGCGCAACTCGAAATCATTATTTAACAGCCAATCATTAAAAATATAATCATAAACATTGGCAAAATATTCATAGCTTCCTTGGTATAAAAATACCGCAAACTTGCCACCTTTAAGTGTTTTAACACCAATGTTGCCAGTGGCTTTGGCATTTTTATGTATGATTAAACAAGAATCATATCTAATTTTATCCTCGTCGGTTACTTTTGGATCATCATAAGGCAAACCTATATGTTCTATACCAGCGGTAAATAGTTTTTGTTCTTTTACTTGTTTCCAGAGTTTTTTCCAAGTACCTATATAATCCAATGATTGGTAGGCGCCCTGCATACGGATGTAGATACATTTTTTATCTTCTAGATCTATAATTTTTGGCTTTTTTATATTTAAATTTTGATTGTGTTCTGTACTGGAAATTGCTTCCATGGTGTACGATTTTTTAATTGTAAATAATTTGTTTTTACGATACGCAGTTGGAGATACTCCAAAATGATTTTTAAACTTTTTAGAGAATGACGATGGTGTTTCATAACCAACATTATAAGCAATACTTTCAATATCTAAAGACGTATAACGAATCATTTTAGCAGCTGTTTCTACACGCGTTCTGGAAATATAGGTTCCAATGGGTTCTCCTAAAAGCGCTCTACTAATACGATGAAAATGAAACGGAGAAAAATGTGAGATCTCAGCCAGCGTTTTTATGTCTATTATATTGTCTAAATTATTATGTATATATTCTATAATAACATTTAGTTTTTGTTCATAAAAAGCCCTGTTGGTTGGTTTCTTTGTCATTTTTAAAGTATTGATGTTGATAATGTATTTGTGAATAAATGTATTAACTTTCCTAAAGTTGCCAATGTGGTTAAAATAGGAATATTTTGTTAATGTTTATACCTCATTTTTTGATATCAAGTTGAAAACGCAATACAGTTTTTAGCCTTTCTTCGGATACTTTTCTAAAATCGGAAAGATAAATCTCTCGATGAATTTTAGATTGGCGATTTAATCCTTGGTCATTGGCGAATGCTTCCATCTTTTTAAAAGTTGCAGCTTCATTATCATAACTGCCTATATGTAGTGCTTGGATGCATTTTCCTTCGGTTATTTTTTTAAACTCTAAACTGTTTAAAAGTTTATGCGGTTTTTTCTTTTTGGTAAGTTCCAGCATGTCATTAAAGAAATCGTAGTCTATAAAACCAGGTTGCCTAATCATCAAATCAAAAACAAGATCGTCTTTATTTATTTGTCCATTAAAGTTTTTCTTGGCTTTTTCAGAAATATCCCAAACGCCCTCTAAAGGGTAAACAGTCCAATCTTGATATTTTGAAGGTTTTTTATCTACTGTTTTTAGTGTCATTTTTATCGCATAAGATACACTATACAAAACGCCTATACATTCTGCAAAAAATAGACTGTTAGGATTGCCTTCACCACTAAGGGTTATAAAACTATATTCTGGAATATCTACTAATTCTGGAGTTTCTTTTGGTAGATAAGTCGCTTTTTCCTTTTTTCTCCATTCGTATTTCATAAATGTTAAATTTTTAAACCATAAATATATTTACAAGAAGGGAGGAAAACTTTTCCAAACTTGCTGAATGGTAATTATTAAGGATTGTGTGTAACTTTTTATGGTTATTGTGCGTCTTACTTTTAATTAAAAAAGTATAAGGCAAATTAATTAAAGACTTAAACCATGAAATCAAATTCAAATTATCTATTATTTAGAAAGCGTATTTTACCACTTTCTTTATTATTTGTGTGCAGCATATGTTTTGCTCAAACTAAAGTAGAACAAATCGACAAACTTATAAGTATGTATAAGGCCTATGGGAAATTTAATGGTTCTGTTTTGGTATCAAATCAAGGTAAGGTTATTTATAAAAAAGGCTTTGGGATGGCCAATATGGAATGGGACATTGCCAACCAACCAAACACAAAACATCGGTTAGGGTCTATTACCAAGCAATTTACAGCAATGCTTATTTTGCAATTGGCAGCCGAAGGAAAATTAGATTTACAGGAACCTATTACAAAATACCTTCCGGATTACCCAAAAGAGAGCGGCGATAAAATAACAACACATCATTTATTAACACATACTTCTGGAATACCTAACTACACAGCATTTCCAAAGTTTTTTCAAGAAGAAAGCCGTAACCCTTACACGCCCGATGAGTTTGTAAAAAAGTTTCAAGATAAACCATTAGATTTTTCACCAGGAGAAAAGTTTAACTATAGCAATTCTGGGTATTTTCTTCTAGGCGTTATTATTGAAAAATTATCTGGGAAAACTTACGAGCAGATGCTTCACGACAAAATTTTTATACCACTAAAAATGAATGAATCTGGTTATGATAATCATAGAGATATTTTAAAAAATAGAGCTACAGGTTATCAAAAAAGTGGCAATAAACTTATTAATTCAAATTATTTAGATATGTCAATCCCTTATGCGGCAGGGTCTATGTACTCAACCGTTGAAGATTTATATAAATGGGATCAGGCTTTATATACCAATACCATATTGCCAAAAGCCTACATGGACCTGTATTTTAAACCTTATATATCTGCTTTTGGTAATAATCATTATGCTTATGGTTGGGGAGTGGGGTATAGCAAAATTGGAAAGTCTACAGATAGTATTTATACCATAGGTCATGGAGGAGGGATTAATGGATTTAATACCAATATTTCCAGGACACCTTCAGATAAGTCATTAGTAGTCCTTTTAAACAATACAGGAGGTGCGCCACTTAATCAAATAACCAATGCTATTCGAGGTATTTTATATGACAAGGACTATAATTTGCCTAAAAAACCAGTAGCAAAAGAGCTTTTAGGTGTTATAGAAAATAAAGGTATTAATGCAGGAATAGCACATTATAATGTCATTAAGGATTCTGAAGCTTATGATTTAAACGAAAGGGAAATGAATGAAATTGGTTACCAATTAATGGGGGCTGGTAAAGTAGATGAAGCAGCAAAAGTATTTAAGCTTAATATTGATGCATTTCCAAAATCATCCAATGTTTATGATAGTTATGCAGAAGCCCTGATGAACTTAGGAAAGAACGATCTGGCTATTGAGAATTATAGAAAGTCTGTTGAACTAAACCCTAACAACCAAAGTGCTATAGAACATTTAAAAAAGTTAGGAGCTGATATTAGTGATTTGGTAAAAGAAGTTATTGTACCTGAAGATATTTTAGAGACCTATTTAGGAAAGTTTGAACTCATGCCAGGTTTTATTATTACCATAACAAGAGAGGGGCGTCAATTAAAAGCGCAAGCTACAGGGCAGCCAGTATTTGATGTTTTTCCTAAATCTAATCATGTGTTTTATTTTAAAGTTGTTGAGGCGCAACTCACCTTTAATAAGAATGAAGCTGAAGTCGTAGATAGTGTAACACTTTTGCAAGGCGGGAGGGAGATTACAGGTAAGCGATTAGAGGAATGATTTAAAACTATTAAATGGAATATTTATGAACACTTTCTAATTTTAGAGAGTGTTTTTTATTTACAAAGTGTTGGTATATTTGAAACTAAGATTAAGTACATATTGTTTTTGTATCTGAAAAATATAAAACAATGAACTCATTTTGATTTTTTGTTTTTAACCGAAAATGAGTTGAAATTTAACCAGAAGAGGCATTTTTTGAAGCTCATAGCAGTGCTACGGACAAAAAAAGTAACGAAATATGGGTGAATTTCGGCCATTTTTTAGGAAATAGAAGAAGTCAAGATGAGTTCAATAATATATAACTAAAAATTCATGCAAGACGAGGAAAAAAATATTCATTATAGAGCCCAGGCAAAAAAACTCTATAAGGAGGCTTTGCAACAGATAAACGAATTGGTTGAAAGTACATCCAATTATATTGACCTTTTCCATGACTTAGATCATATGTTGGGCAGTACAAGAGAAAAATCAAGAGCGGCCTTTGGTGATGACTTTTGGAAATATCAAGAAACAATCCATAACCTTATTGAAGCGCACACGGAAGAAGCCTATAAAACTGCTGCCGAGAAATGGCGTCATGATCCGCAGCTTAGAGACAAACTTTTCAATTTCTTTATGAGCCCATATAAAAGACCCGATAATCCATATAGTGGGTTAAGGACTCGGTATGATCTGATTGCCCGATTGGAAGATGAAGCATCTACAGAGATGGTATTTAATCAAGTGCTCGAAACTTATAATATGGGAGTTGAAGAAGATATAGACCTTTCCGCTTTCTATGGATTGGTATATCTATCAAACATACCTAAACATAGATCAAGAGTTATAGAGCTTCTTAGGAATGGTTTTTTTACAGTTATTTCCAATACTGAAGATGACGACCTGGTTAATGACCGAGTATTTATTTGTATAGGTCGTTCTTTGGCCATGATAGAAGAGAAAACTACGGTTTCTGAAATTTACAATGCTTTTATTTTTGCCTCAGATAAAGATCAACATTATGAAATGAATGTAGCAGCCTCATACTTAGCTCTTAATCTTGTAGCATTGGATTATACTGGACCAATTGATGCTTTACACAATTTCATTAAGGAATTTGAAAAAAACTATAAGGGCGATAGCTTTGTTGTACGTGTTCAATATGCGCTTTGGGTGCTTGCCAATGATGGAGAAAAAGCCCTGGAATATTTAGAAGAGAAGTCCCATACAAAAAATCTAGGATTAGTTGCTTCAGCTCTAGCAGACCTAGATTATAAAAGTGGCTTAAAGACATTACAAAAATACCTGCTCGAAATAAAGAATGATGTAACCTATGAAGTTTTTAAAGAGGCTATTACTAGGTTACAAAATCAAATTGGTAGGCCATTAAATGAAAATCGAATGGTATGGTTATTCGGGTTTTTACCACGTGTAGAAATTGCCTTGGGTGATGAATCGGATAACGAATTTTTGCATAGAGCAAAACTACGTTCGGAAGAGGTTATGGACTATTATGAAGTTTTTGAAGTTGATGATAGTGCTCCAGAAGATTTGTAATGAATATGTTCCATATGCACTAAAAAGCCTTTTTCCATTTTTTGAAATTGTCTCCTTCTACAAAACCTGAATGACTTTCTAAAATATTCAAAAAAGGAGATAGTTTATTTTTTTCAGAATTGTCAGGCATCGAAAAAGCAAAATCTAGAGCGATTTCAGCTGTAAGACCTGGAGAAGCTCCCCAGTTAAGTAACTTATCAAGCCATTTAAGGTTCTTATCATTGGGCGTACTATGTGAAACTAGATAACTTGCTGGAGTTTGAAAAAGCTTGCTAACGGTGTTTACAGTATTTATGGTATTTATATCTGCTCCTTTTTCAACAAGTTTCTGTGAAATCTCTTCAAGTTGAAATCTACTCGCCATAAAGATGGCAGGATCCCCCAAATACCATGAGGTATACTTCCTTTATCTAAACCTTTTAAAATTCTGGACGTTGCTATCTTTTCACTTTCAACGTTCCAACTTCCCCAGTTCATCAAGTAATAATTAACATCACAAATATTATCTTCCATAGATGCGTGGCATGTTCTCATATAATCAGAACCAGTATCAAAAAAATCTCTTTGCAGGTGTTTATATATTTTATCCCACCAAGCGTTATATGCCTCCTCCATGTTTTTATACTTAATGGATACTTCTTTCTGCCCGTTTTCACTAAAGATCAAATGATGTTCTTTTATCTGGATATTAAGAGAGTTATTATATAAACCGAATAGCTGTAAAGGTAATTTGGAGACTGTAAGATGATCCATTTATAATTTTTTTAGTAGCTAAAAATACTACAAACGAACTTAGTAGGTACTTATTTTATGAAAAATATTTTATGCTATTCATTATGTTCTTAATAGCTAATATCAATATGTAAAACAGCAAGAATGGCATATTAATTGAAAATATCAATACCTAGTTTTGTAGCATCACTCCCTATTAAAAATGTATGCAATACGACAAAGACTTAAAGTCAGAACACAAAGATTTATTTATTCAAGCAAGAGAATTTTTATTATCTTTTGAAGGTATCATAGAAGCGAAAAAAGAAAGAATCACAACTTATTTTAACGCAAAAGGAGGAATTTGTCATATGAGAACCATGCCTTATGGCATTGATTTAGGTTTTTTAAAAGGAACAAAAATGAAAGATGATTTAGGGTTGCTCACAGGCAAAGGAAAAGCTATAAGGGTTTTGCCTCTAAAAGAATTGGATAAAAAGGCCATTGAATATTATATAAAACAGGCCATAGTAATAAACTCAAAAAAATAAGTGACTTATACTGAAATTATTGAATACCTCTATGACTTGCAAGACGCATAAAATGTACGAATGTTTCATTATCCAAGGACAAAATATGGAAATCCTACAACTAACAATTCTTAAACTAAATTTTTGACCAATGCTACGTTAACCTCATGGATACCATCAAATGGTATTATATTTATACCATTCCCAAATAACTCATAGGCTCTTTTTGTTTCAATAGCCATACGTTCTTTATTTAAATAAGCATCATTTTTTCCATAAATCAGAGATACTTTAGCTTTTAAGAACCCTAAGTCTTTAGCAATCAATTCTTTTGGGATGCCTCCTGAATGCAGGACGAGTTGATTGCATTGTAATTTTCTTCTAACCACGTAGCGAACTGCTATGCTGACACCTTGTGAATATCCAAAAACGATTAATTTTTTACTATTTGGAATGTTTTCAGCTTTTAAAACAGCATCTAAATAAGACATCACGTTTTCGGTTTCTGCCAATGTATTTTCTTTGGTCAACCAACTGGCACCTACATGTTTAAAATTAGCATGTAAATAATACTTGCTACTTGCCTGTGGTGCGATAATATAGTTTTCTTCAGCATCTAGCTGCTTAAAATATTTTAAAAAATATCGGCTCAAATACCCCATACCATGGCAAACCAACCAGACATGTTTTGTTTTACTAGTTAATGAATTTAACGTGGAATAGGTATTTGTTATTTGATAAGATATTTCTTTTTCACTAGAATTCATTTGTTAAACTGGTTTTGTACTTTTGTTTCGCACATTAAAAGTAAATTATTCTATGCAATTATCTAAGGAAAAAGTCTTAGCCCAAGCAAATGCCGCTTGTAAAAATACTTTAATGGAAACCTTGAGTATTGAAGTTATAGATTATGGGGATAATTTTTTAATAGCTAGAATGCCTGTAACCCCCAGAGTACATCAACCAGATGGTGTATTGCATGGTGGTGCCACTGCTGCTTTAGCAGAAAGCGTGGGTAGTTTTGCATCGCATGTTTTTATAGATACAGAAAAATTCTTCGTACGGGGAATAGAAATTACAGCAAATCATATAAAGAGTATTAAGGAAGGGTTTGTTTATGCCAGGGCTACTTTTTTACATAAAGGCAGAACGACGCAATTATTAGATATACGAGTTACTGATGAAGCAAATAATTTGATTTCAATTTGCAAATTATCTACGATTGCCTTACCTAAAAAGAAATAGTTAATGACGTTGGATTTTTTTTTTAAACGTATTGAAACGCAATACCAGAATGAATTACCTTTTGTTGTATATAGAAAACCAAATAAAAATCGGATAAATGCTTTATTGCAACAAAGTAACGATCTACATTTTACAAGTGATTTTTTAGAAAAAGGATTTGTGTTTTCTCCTTTTGATAATGCTAATAAAACAGTTTTAATACCTTTAGAAAGTTCCGAAAGCTTATATGTAAACACCATTACCACTGCTGATTTTACAGCATACCAAAAAGAGAAAAAAGAGAGCTACCAAATAAGAGATCGTACAGAAGAAAAGCAACAACACATTAGTTTGATTAAAAAAGGTGTAGAAGCTATAACTAATAATCAATTTAAAAAGGTGGTGCTGTCCAGGCAGGAAGTTCTAACCATAACAGATCCCGACCCATTATCTATTTTAAAGGATCTTCTAAGTACATATGTTTCTGCATTTGTGTATTGTTGGTATCACCCTAAAGTAGGACTATGGTTGGGAGCAACACCAGAAACGTTAATAAAGATTGAAGGCAATCAATTCTCAATTATGGCACTAGCAGGTACACAGGACTATAAAGGAACTTTAGATATTGTTTGGCAGGATAAAGAAAAACAAGAACAACAATTTGTTACCGATTTTATAATAGATAATTTAAAACCTGTGGTTGCGAGCTTTAAAGTATCAGATACAGAAACTGTAAAAGCTGGAAATTTACTGCATCTAAAAACAATGATTTCTGCTCGATTAAAATCAGGATCAAATTTAAAAGAGATTGTATCTGTGTTACACCCAACACCTGCAGTTTGTGGCTTGCCAAAGCAGGATACTAAACAGTTTATTTTAGAGAATGAACCCTATGACAGAACATTTTATACAGGTTTTTTAGGAGAAATTAATATGGAAACCAAATTAGAATCAAGATCTGCAAAACGTAATATTGAAAATAGGGCTTATACCATCAATAGAAAAAGTACACGATTGTATGTAAACTTAAGGTGCATGCAATTAAAGAATACCGAAGCGATTATTTATGTTGGTGGGGGTATTACAAAGCATTCCGATCCAGAAAAAGAGTGGGAGGAAACGGTATCCAAATCTTTAGTCATTAAAAATATTTTGTAGTTGGATGCTCTTGTCTATTTAAAAATCGGGAAAACAAAAATGAAGCCAGATCTGGATTAAAGAAAGCCATCCAGGAATATAATGAGGGGGAAACTTATAAGTTCTTTGTGTACGGATATAGGCTTGTTTTTTGTTATAAAAATCTATGATTTCTAACTTTTTAATACTCGAAGCTTTATTGTGTTCGATATAGAGCAGACTTTCCATGATATGTCGTTTTTGTCTAAAAGACTCACTTTATTTCATCTTTTAGATATTAGATATCACAAATGTATCTCATGTATTAATTGTTAGCTTTTCCAATCTTGCTGAATACATTTACTGAGGGTTCTTAATTGTAAAAAAACATATTGCATATTTCTAACTAAGTTTCGTAATAGTAATTAAAAGCGTTTTGTAGCTAAGTATTTCTACCTATTTCTTATTTTTGCGATTAGATTACTACCACATGATTTATCCAAAAATCCCACTAGCACAAACCGTTGTACAGTTATGTAAAGCAAAAGGTGTTAAGCATATTGTTATTTCTCCAGGTAGCAGAAGTGCACCATTAACCATTGGTTTTTCTAATGATGATTATTTTAAATGTTATAGTATTGTAGATGAGCGTTGTGCAGCTTTTTTTGCCTTAGGAATTGCTCAGCAATTAAAAGAACCAACAGCCGTTGTTTGTACATCTGGTAGCGCATTATTAAATTATTATCCTGCTGTTGCAGAAGCATTTTATAGTGATATTCCTTTAATTGTTCTATCAGCCGATAGACCAAAGCATTTAATTGGCATTGGGGATGGCCAAACCATCAACCAGAAAAATGTCTTTGAAAATCATGTTTTGTATACATCAAATTTAAAACTCGATTTAAAAGAAGACGATGTAAATGGAGTAGAAGAGGTTCCTATTTTTCAAAATTTAGAAAATAAGGTTGAGACTTTACTTGGGTTAAAGAAAGGAATTCAAGAATATAATGAAGAAGCAGTCGATGCGGCCATAAATATAGCACTTGTTAAAAAAGGACCTGTACATATTAATGTGCCGTTTGACGAACCATTATATGAAGTGGTCAATGAGCTGTCTGTGAAACCAAAAGTGACCATAGCTGAAAAAAAATTATTGCAGGTTGATGATTCTCTTTTAGAAGATTGTGTTAAAGATTGGAATGCTGCTTCAAAAAAGATGGTACTTGTTGGAGTTAACCAACCTAACCAGATAGAGCAGCAATGGTTGGAGACCTTAGCCGCAGATGATAGTATTATCGTGTTTACAGAAACTACATCAAATTTACATCATAAAGCCTTTTTTCCAAGTATAGATAAACTAATAGCTCCTTTAAACGATGAAGGGTTTGAAAAACTTCAGCCAGATATTTTACTCACATTTGGAGGCTTGATAGTTTCAAAAAAAATTAAAGCCTTTTTGAGAAAATATAAACCAGAACAGCATTGGCATATCGACCAAAACAAAGCAAACGATACGTTTTTTAGTTTAAATAATTTTATAAAAACAACGCCCAATTATTTCTTTTCTAAATTGTTACCTAAAACAGCTCCAATAAAAAGTGATTATTATCCTTATTGGAAATATACACAAGAATCGAGGCTTGTTAAACATGATGATTACTTAAATAGTATAGGTTTTAGTGATTTAAAAGCGTTTGATAGTATATTGAAATCCATTCCTAATGATACAATCTTACAATTGGGAAACAGCTCTACTGTGCGATACGCACAATTATTTGACTTAAATAAAACATTAGAAGTTTTTTGTAATAGAGGGACTAGTGGTATAGATGGATGTACAGCTACTGCTATTGGTTGTGCGGTTGGAAACAACAAACAAACAACATTAATTTCGGGCGATTTAAGTTTTTTATATGATAGTAATGCGCTTTGGAATAATTACATCCCTAATAATTTTAGAATTATAGTCATCAACAATCAAGGAGGAGGCATTTTTAGAATTCTTCCAGGGCATAAGAACACAGAAAACTTTGATACCTATTTTGAAACATACCATCAATTAACAGCAGAGCACTTGTGTAAGATGTACGGTTTTAAATATGAAGCTGTTTCAGATGAGGCTGCGTTAAAAGCGTCATTAAATTCATTTTATTCAGAAGATAACCTGCCCAAGTTATTAGAGGTTTTTACCCCAAAAGACCTTAATGATGAAGTGCTTCTAAATTATTTTAAGTTTATTGGGTAAAATAAAATGTAACAGGTTTCTATTTTTTGCGTCTAAAAAGCAGCTATATTTAAAACAATTATTAATATTTTACTAACACATATTATAAACATATTATTATGAATAAAAGAGATGAGCTTATTGCTAAGTATGCTTTAGATTTAAAGGATAAATTTGGTGTTATTGCAGATATGGACTTATTAACCAAAGTAGCTATTGGTTGTGGCCCTTCCATTTATAACCCAGATTCATCAACAGTTTCTAGTTCGGACGAATCTGAACTTGCTACAGTAAAAAACAATTTCCTGATTAAAAAATTAGGATTAAAGGATAGTACTGATTTAGACGAAGGTATATCTACAGTTATGGATAAGTATGGTAAATCTAATCGTAATAAGTATAGAGTTGTTGTATATTATTTATTAACTAAGCATTTTAAAAAGGAATCAGTTTTTTAATCGATTTTCTGCATAGAAATTATTAGCACTACTAATTTTGTGGTGCTTTTTTATTACCATTTTGATTTATAAATTGTTTTAACTCCAATAAAACTCAATCGAATATCATTACCTTTGTTGCATGATACATTTAGGACAGACCAATACATTAGAAATACTTCGTGAAACAGATCATGGCGTGTATTTAATTGATGAAGAAGATAATGAAGTATTATTACCCAATAGGTATGTACCAGAGACTTTTAAAATTTGGGATAAGCTAGAAGTATTTGTGTATTTGGATAATGAAGAACGTCCTGTAGCTACAACGGATATCCCTTATGTTAAACGTGATGATTTTGCTTTGTTGCGTTGCAACCAAGTAACTGATTATGGTGCATTTTTGGATTGGGGATTGGTTAAAGAATTATTTTGCCCGTTTAAAGAGCAGGCTTTTAAAATGAAACCTGGTGGCTGGTATTTGGTATATTGCTATTTAGATGAAAAAACCAATAGGTTAGTGGCTTCAAGTAAAACAAACCAATTTTTGGATAACAGAGATCTTACGGTGCGTGAGTTTGATGAGGTCGATTTAATTGTGTCACACCCTTCAGATATTGGGATGAATGTTATTGTAAATAAAATACACTCAGGACTTATCTATAAAGATGCTATTTTTTCAGATCTAAGTGTTGGTGATAAGTTGAAAGGTATTGTTAAAAAAATCCGACCAGGAAATAAATTAGACATTACCTTAGGAAAAATAGGTTATAGAAATATAGAGCCTAATGCCCAACATATTATGAATGAGCTTCATGATAACAGTGGTTATTTAAATCTTACAGATAAATCAAGCCCTGAGACTATAAAAGATACGCTTCAAATGAGTAAAAAAAGTTTCAAGAAAGCGATTGGAACATTATATAAACAACGCCAAATTGAAATAAAATCTGATGGAATTTATTTAGTGTAAAGAATGTAAGATGTCTTTTTTTACTTTACCATAAATTATATTCATAGCTTCATGAATACTGTCATAGCTAATTTTTTGCGATTTACAGAACCTATTCTCAATTTCGGCATTCATCTTACTGGCAGTATTATGTCCTACTACAGCATAATAGCATAAATTTTTTACCTTCTCTCTAAATAATTCTGCATCCAGTAGTTTCACAGAATATGAATTTATTCTGTTAGCAACAACTCCAAATGGTCTGGAATTACCAAAGAAATTTGTTAGTTCTTCAAAGATTTCAGATGAATTGTTTATGTCTATATGCACACCTTCGCTAAATTCTATAACGGCAATGTGATTAAAAAAGAATATGTTTCCTAATTTATTATGTACAGATTTTACAATATGGCTTGCAAAATCAGATTCAGCAATTTTCATATACTATTATATACTTCTTTTTATTAAAAATGAGAGAATGGAAGTTATAATTTCTGTCAACTTATAATTGACTGGTCATATAAATAACAATTTACAAATATAACATGTGTGTATAAAATATTCAAGAGTAAATAATATTTAGTCATATTATTATGAAAAAATCTTTATTTTTTATTGAATCTTGTTTTTTTGTTAAGCTTTTTTGTTAAATGTTATTAAATATTTATGATTTTTGTATTTGTTGTTTTTAAATAGGTTTTGTAGTTAGCTATACAGATAGATAGCAATTAAGAAAACAAAGACTGCAAGCCTATTCTAATTTAAAGAAAATAAAATATCACTTTTTACTTTGCTATAGACATTGTTTAAAGCTTCATGTATGGTATCATAATTGATATTTTCAGAAATACAAAAACCATTTTCTATCTCAGCATTCATTTTGCTAGCAGGATTGTGTCCTACCACTGCATAAGCACATAAATTTTTTACCTGTTGTCTGAATAGGTCTGCGTCTAAAAGTTTAACAGAATATGAGTTAATTCGGTTTGCAATGACTCCAAATGGTCTAGATTCTCCAAAATAAGATTTCAGTTCTTCGAAGATTTCAGATGAATTATTAATATCTATATGCACACCTTCGTTAAATTCCACAACCGCTATGTGGTGAAAAAAAAATATGTTTCCTAATTTTTTTTCTACAGATTTTAGGATATGACTTGAAAAATCAGATTCAATTATTTTCATATTTATACTAAATTATATACCTCTTTAAATTTTAGTCAGTTAGAAGTTATAATAACCGTTCTATTTTTGGTTTCAAATTAAAAAAACAGCTTGCAAATATACTATGTATGCATAATATAATAAAGTTAAATACCTGTAAATCAAATTTTTATCAAATATTTTAAAAAATAGTAGGAAATTTAGGAGGCTTTCAGGATTTTCACTTTAATAGTATTAAATAGTTAATATTTTTGCGAATTTGTTATTTTATATTCATGGCCGAAAAATAGATTATATATTAATTTTTGATGAAACCTGCTTCCAAGGAGCGTATTTCATGTTTTAATACAGTTCTTTTGTGACATAATTTGTAGGTATTAGCATTTCAAATTTAGTATTTTTACCAGATGATTAATCAAGATACCATAGTGGCTTTGGCAACACCATCTGGAGCAGGAGCTATTGCCGTTATAAGATTGTCTGGAAAAGAGGCCATATCAATAGCAGAGAAGCAATTTAAATCTGTTTCTGGCAAGTTACTTTCTAAGCAATCTACGCATACTATTCATTTAGGACATATAGTTGATAGAGATAAAACTTTGGATGAAGTACTGGTATCTATATTTAAAGACCCTAATTCTTATACAGGAGAAAATGTTGTTGAGATTTCTTGTCATGGTTCTAATTATATTCAGCAAGAAATTATTCAGTTGTTTTTACGTCAAGGATGTAGAATGGCAACTGCAGGTGAATTTACATTACGAGCTTTTTTGAATGGTAAATTAGATTTAAGTCAGGCGGAAGCTGTAGCAGATTTAATAGCTAGTGATAATGAAGCATCGCACCAAATAGCAATGAAACAAATGCGTGGTGGGTTTTCTTCCGAAATAGCTAAATTAAGGGAGGAACTTTTAAATTTTGCCTCTTTGATAGAATTAGAACTTGATTTTGCTGAGGAAGATGTAGAGTTTGCGGATAGAACACAGTTTAAAGAATTAATAGAAAGAATCATGACGGTTTTAAAACGATTGATTGATTCCTTTGCGGTTGGTAACGTTATAAAAAATGGTATTCCTGTAGCTATAGTGGGAGAACCCAATGTAGGGAAATCTACCTTGTTGAATGCCTTATTGAATGAAGAAAGAGCCATTGTTTCCGATATTGCCGGTACTACTAGAGATACTATTGAAGATGAAATTTCAATAGGAGGCGTAGGGTTTCGGTTTATTGATACGGCTGGTATACGTGAAACCAAAGATGTGGTTGAGAGCATTGGTATTAAAAAGACCTTTGAAAAAATAGACCAGGCTCAAGTCGTAGTTTATTTATTTGATGCCGAATCTATTTTTTCGCACAAGACATCAGTGGAAGCCATTGCTGTTGAAATTGAAAAAATAAAGAATAAATACCCTCAAAAACCTTTAGTGGTTATTGCTAATAAGATTGATACCATTTCTGAAAAGGAGCTTAATGAGCTAATATCTAACATTCCTGATATTAAATTGATTTCTGCTAAAACAAAGAAGGGGGTTGAGGATTTAAAAATAACTTTATCTAATTTTGTAAATACAGGCGCTTTGCGTAATGATGAAACCATAGTTACTAATACAAGGCACTACGACTCTTTACTAAAAGCTTTGGAAGAGGTTTCAAAGGTGAAAGATGGTCTTGAAACTGGTTTATCAGGAGACCTTCTAGCCATTGATATACGTCAGGCACTGTTTCATTTTGGCCAGATTACAGGGGAGGTTACCAATGATGATTTATTAGGTAATATTTTTGCTAATTTCTGTATCGGGAAATAGCTTGTTTTAATTAGATACAATAAAATTCAATGAGAGTTAATCTAATCTTGCCCAGACCTAAAATAACTCATTTTTACGACCAATATTAATTTTTACGCGTATTAAATAGACTAATAGGGATACATTTTTTTGTACCTCCAATTTTCATAATTCATATATGTTTAAAACCAATGATCTTTAAATTTTAAGTGTTGGACTTTAGCAAATTTATAATCGAATAGTTTAAGTTTATAAACGGATAAGTTCTGCAAAACAATGGTAAGTTATTGAAAATCCCTTATCATTTTGTGCGTTTAGGTAGTGAAATTATCAAGATTATTTGTTCTTGTTTTAAAGATTTGATACATTTAAAATAGTATTAATCACTCGCATGACAGAAGAAGAACTAAAGCAACTTTATCAATATTTTGAAAATAGCGAATTTGCCAGGTGTTGGAATTATCTTCAAGAAAAGGAAGACCCTAATTTTATTGAATTCGTAAAAAAGTCCATTGTTCCTATCAACCCAGATGATGCCTTTCCTGTATTGTATAACGACCTGAAAGACTCTGATGGGGTTCTTTTTTGGATAGAAGCAGGAGAGTCTATGGTTGTTCGTGCTTTTGGCCTTGATGTGAAAGAGGAAGAGGAGGAGGTAATCGTTTCTATTGATGAGAGTAAGTTCAATTGTTACATCTATTCCGAAGACAATGATAGTGAGTCCAAAAGTAAATACTACCAGTTTGTAAGTGATGAAAATTTCACTATGGACAGAGTAAAGTATTTATCTGGTAATTACCTGAAAGCGACTCTAGTGGTTCAACGCCTTTTTGTTTTTCTACAACAGTTTTCTGATTGGTCTGAATTAAAGAGTCTCAATAAAGATTTTGAATTTTGGATTCGTTTTAATAATGCACAACAGGAGCATTTTTGTGAGTTAGGTAATTACAGTAAGAAAACTGAAACACTAAAAATCACAGCTGATACCTTTGTGTTTGACTCTCTTTTGCCAAAGGAACCAAACCTGGAACTGATAGCAGAACGAATTATTCTTAATAGTTTATATTTAGCTGCAAAGAGAGATGATCTTGATGCTATTAAAGAACTAAAAGAACAAGGTGCTCCTATTCATCAAAAACGACATGGTTTGAGCTTATCTCGGATCGCTCTTAGGGAAAATGATGCATCACAAGTCGCCTTTTATTTATGTGAATTTGAGTCAGAAGAAGATCAACTTTTTACACTTCAAGAAGCAGTTAGTGTTGGTGATCAATTGGTTATTAAAAAGATTGTAGAAGACTTACATATTAACCCTAATCAAAGAAGTAAGAGAAAAGGTTTTTCGCTTTTACATATTGCCGCACAATCATGGACACTTGATGAAACAATTATTATAGATATTATGGGGTATTTGCTTAGTAAGGGACTGCAAATTAATCAACTGAATAATGATAACGAAACGCCACTTCAGTTGGCCAAAGAAAATGATTTATCCAAAGTCTCTGAGTTTTTAATTAGTAAAGGAGCTAGATGATTATATGATATTGACAATTAATGGGAACACTTTTAAAGAACATTATTCTTATCGATTATATTAATTTTTAGTTAAAGGTGAATAAATATTGATAAGAATTTACCAAATCTATTTTTTAAAAGAAAAGATTTAAAGGGCTTGAATCGTATCCGAAAAATTAGTTGTATAAATAGATTTATATAATTTTAATAAAGAATTGAAATATTGTATCGAGAGTAAAATTATATTTAGAAATTAAAATCAAGTGGTCAAATTTTGCTTAAATATTACTTTTATATATAATTGTATTAAATTATGAAGCTCTTGCTCAGGGCGGGTCAAAGTGAAGAAATAAATTTTTCTAAATTTTCACCTCGGGCTATTCCCATTTTTTTTCTTAATCTGTATCGGGTTGTATGAACAGATTCCACTGAAATACTTAATAGTCTAGCCATATCCTTACTTGAAAAATTTAATTTTACCAATGCACAAATTTTTAAATCGGTTTGACTTAAATTTGGATATTTTTCTGTAATCTTTTTATAAAACGTTTCATTGATTGCAGTAAACCTTAACCTAAACTCTTCCCAACTTACATTATTGCTAACAGATATGGATTTAAGAATTTTGTTAATTTCAAAGGAATTTAATCCGTCCTCACTTTTTAATTTATTTTTTAAATCTCTTAAAAACTCATCTTTCTCTATGAGTTGCAATGCAGAAGTTGCCAATTCTTTATTTTTAAGTTCTAAGAGCTCTTTTGCTTTTCGCACTTCTAGCTCTTTATTTTTTCTAATAAGTTGTTTTTCTACTTGATGCTTTGCTCTTAAGTTTTTTAAATATATAAGCCCAACAACAATTATAAATACAATGGCGCCTATTAATATCACGCGTTGCAGGAAATATATTTTATCTTCCTGCTCTAACTTTTCTAATCGCTGTTTTTGAATAAGCCTTTCCTGACGTTCTTTTTCTAAAAGATACACACCTTTAATTTCTAATAATGGCCTATTATTTTCACTTCTACTATCAAAAAACTGATCATCCAAAGATTTGGCTATGGTAAAATAATTAAATGCTTTATCCATATCTCCCTTGGAAGAATAGAGGTTTGAAAGCTTCCCATAAATGAGTGGTGTGAAATCTATATGACTATTATAGGTTTTAGAAAAATCAAGGGCTTTGCTATAGAATTTCTCGCAAAGTTTATAATTATTTAGAGCTTGATGAATATCTCCCCAATATGTATATACTAGAACCAGATAAGACGGTTGGTTATTTAAAAACCAAGGCTCAATAGTGCGCATGATCTTTAAAGCTTCCTGCTGATCCTTTTTTTGTGCCAACACATAAGCTTTTTCAAATTGAAGGTATTTTTTATTTTTCTCTAATAATGATTCATCATAATACAAAAAGCAACTGTCTAAATATTTTTCAGCCATTTCAACATTATCAAACTCCCTATATGTTGAACAAAACGCATGATAGTTATTAACAAGAGAAGCAGGTTTTCTTTTCTTTTTTTCGACTAAAGATTTACCTATTTCTAAAGAAGCTTGTAGATATTTGAGAGCTTGATCTTCTCTTTTGTAAAAACTATAGAGTCTTCCTAAATTGTTGTAAACAGTCCCTTTTAGGGAGTCATTTTTTATATCTTCAGTTAAAAAAAGAGCCTTCCAGGAGTCATCGTAGGCTTTGGCATAACGAGCTTGATTAGCATGAATAATTGCGGCTTCTATTAAAGACTCTACAGCTTGAGTTGTATTTCCTGAAATTATAGACTTATTATAGGCTTGTTTTAATAAAACTAAGGCACTATCTGGGTTTTTATACCTTATTTTTTTAGCCTCATGAAAAACTTGATTAGAATTATTATGAATAGAATCTTGCATAGTAGTATTTGCAAAACCACTAAGGCTAGAAACTATCATGACCAGCTTAAACCCATAATATTTCATTATTTGTGTATCAAAAAAGACATAGCGAAATTTCAATTTAAGAAAGATATTCATAAGAGACTACTAAAATATTTGAACGCGAAGCTTTAAAATTGAAATTTTCATTAAAATCTGTAGCAATAGTTTTAACTTCTAGTAATGAATAAAAAACTTATAGGTTTATTCTTTGCTAATATATTAAATCAGCCTAGTTGAAAAATTGAATATTTATTAATATATGTGATTCCACAAAATTACATAAATATAATGATACAAATAAAATTTTACTAGACAATCATTAAATATAAACTAGACTATTATTGGGTAACAATACTAAAAAAACGATGTTTTCATGCTGAAATAGGTGGTTGAGTTTATTATTAACAACTATAAATGTTGAACATCTAACTAGACACTTTGTATTAATTCAAAAGAAAACACTATTAGAGTTTTTGCAATAGTTTAATGCAAATTATTGAAATGATCGTGTTGAAATCTCTGGTTATTTTTAGAAAAATTAAAGCATTTGCCAATATTTTTGTAAGAGTAGAAGTTTGATTAAACTCTGGAATCTATTCAAAGATATTCCTGTTATAGTTTGGTTCTTGTAGTTCCAACTCTTACTAAAGATTCTCTCTGTGGAAGGTATCCTTATGTTTGATTATTATTAGGATCTTGAAAAGGACTTTTAACGAGTGAATTCCTTAAAATTATTTATATATATGTTATTTTTTCAAAAATTAGAAAAGAGCATTTTGCTTTTGAGTTAGTGAATCTATTTTTCTTATTTTAATGTCCTTAAAAAATATTTCAGCAGCTTCACTTTGTAATTGAATCTTTCCTTTTGTTAATGGAATACTTTTATCGTTTTCGTCTATATATCTTGAATTTTTTAAAATCATTACCACTTTGCCATTTACCATATGCAAACTTTTACCTTCAAAACAAAACAGATCAAGTGTATTCCATTCATCATGGGGTTTTTCATAATTGCTGCTTCGTAAACAATAGTTTCCATATGGGCCATGCATGGTTATGGGTAAATAATCTTGGGATTCATGAGCCAAAGGATCTAAGTTTGACTCAGGCTTATAAGCTTTTATATCAATAGCAGAATTGGCCTGGCTCCAAAAGTCACCTGTATGGCCTTCCATAATTTGAAATTCTTGAGAAAGCATCCAAGATCTCCAATATTCAGCTCCCATTGGGCCAATTGAATGATATAAAATACCAGAATCTTTAAGTAGATTTTTCCTATAAGCCCATTTTTTATCTCCCCATTTATATTTCAATTGAAAATGATAATTTTCATAAACATCTTTGGTGATTAAGCAGCCATAGTATTCACCACTATTTATAATAATGATGTCATCACCTTCTTGCTTCGTGGTGAAAACGTTATATCCAGCTTTATTTAGTCCTATTGGGGGAATTAGTTCACCTTGTTCATTTTTTGGTTGTGTTCCATCGTATCCAGGTTGTATTTGGTAGCTTAAATAAGTATCCCATTTTGATAAATCAGCATCAATTAGTTCATCCCAATGATGTTTTTTATGTTCATTTGAATGTTTTTCGTTTTTTACCTGAGAACAGGAAATTACAAGAAAAAGAAAGTAAAAGGGAATATTTTTTAACCTCATGTTATTACTAATTTATTTAACTGAATATTGACTCCATTTAATATAACATTCGCAATGAATCAAAACAGATATTAAATTATTTCATCTTGATCGCACATTAATGGTACTGTAATATTACAAAACTTTACTGTTTTTAAAGTTGAAAAATGAGATGTAAATTGAAAATTCAGTTTTTGTTCAGTTATTATATCGTCTTTTTAGTATTAAATATGACAAGTAAACAGGCTAAAAAATAGCATGAACAAAAAGTTGAAAATTGAGGTTTATGTTAGGCTGAAATAAAACGATTTTAAAAAATAAAACCTATCTATTGGAATAAATGCTTTTATATTTATTACTTTCTAATTTTTTTAGTTTACTCCTGAGGACTTCTTTTAAAGATATTGAGTCACGATGAGAAATAATGACTAAAAACGGATTCTTATTTTGTGTGATACTACTTAATTGATTGAGGGTAATCTGCTTAATACTCCCTTTAGAATAGAATCTACTAGAATAACTTTCTTTAAATAAATGATAAACAGGGACCTTTTCATTTGTAGCGTTTTCCAATAAATATTTATCCGTTTTACTATAATACGTTATGCTTTTGTTTAAAAGAGAAATAGAAAATATAATAGTTAGAGCAATTGGTAGTATGATACCAACAGTTACATAAATTTGCTTCCATTTTATAGATTTCCAACCATAAACAACTAACAATGCTAAAGGCACCATTACTGGCATAATATAAGGATGAATTAGGCTTTTTGAAGGCGTAAAGAAAATAGGCGTCCACAATAACCACACAACCAAAAATAACAACCATTTGTATGATTTTAAGTTTAATCGCTCATTCCATATCTTTCTAATTACCAAAAGTATCCATGGAAGCGTAAATAAAATAAGGAATACCCATACCATGCCTATAGGTTGAGACTTAGGGAAACCATATTTATCCCCATTCCAACTAGAATCAAAAAAACGTTTAAAATGTTCGCCTACAATAAAATAGTCTAAAAAACCAGGAGTCGCTTTTTCTGCAAGGTAATACCATGGAAAACTAAGCATAGCTACAATAAGAATACCAATTAACCAGGGCATCGATTTAATTGTTCGGATTTGTTCTTTAAAAAAGAACAACCAAAGAAGTAATGGAGGTATGGTTAAAATTAGAATAATAGGACCTTTTGCTAATAACCCTAGTCCAATTCCAACAAAAAAAAGGTAATTCCAAACGTTTCTTTGATGCATTCTGCTACTTTCCCAAAACGAAAGCATCGTAAGAACTACACAAAATGTAAGAGTCATATCTGTAGATACAACTCCCGCATGTAGTAAAAATTCAGGAACACATAATAAAATAAAAGCGGGTAAAAAGAAAGGTAATCCTTGTCTTTTAGCATACTTGCCTATCATGGCTATTATTAAAATAGATAAGACCAAAGCAGGTAACCTAGCGGCAAATTCGTTAACTCCAAAAGCATTCATACTCAAAGCCGATAACCAGATTGATAAAGGTGGTTTTGCCCAAAATGGAAGATTATAATCTATTTGTGGTATTATCCAATTATTGGTTTCACACATGATTCGGGCAATCTCGGCATATCGAGCTTCAGTTTTATCCATTAGTGGAAGCGTCCCATTTATAAAAGTCCTTATAATTAATAGGAAGAGAGTACTTAATGTATAAAATAAAGGGTTCTTTAAAAGTTGTTTTGAGGAATAACTTTCCATGAACTTATAGCTTGTTTTTTATATTTTCTTGAAATCAGTATAAAGTCGTACCATAAGGTAAAGAAATAGGATGTCTTAACTTTAGAGTTGCTAGCATCTATCCAAGACTGCAAAGGAATTTCTCTTACGGTGTTTTTAATACTGCTTTTTCCTATAAGATGAATCAAACGGTGGAATAATTCAACATCAAATAGCCATTTAGAAATAAATTCTTCTTTAAACAATTGTTTGGCCAAATCGGCTCTAAAGATTTTGCAACCACATTGCGTATCATAAACAGAAAGCCCTAATTGTCTTGAAATAAAGGTAGCAATAAATCGGCCAGTAAAAAATCTAAAGAACTTTCTACTAATAATATTGTCAATTTTAGAAATTCTGGAGCCAAATACAAAGAAAATTTTTGAATCAATGAATTCGCTTAATTTTAGGCACTCATCTAGAGAAGTAGATAAATCGGCATCCAAATAGGCTATCTTATCAAAATTTAAATGTTTTTCTGCATATAAAAATCCTGAACGGACTGCAGCAGCTTTTCCTTTATTAGTTTCAATATTATCTATAAAAACACGATCAGGGGCTTTTCCTCTTATCTCCTGAAGTACATTAAGCGTATTGTCGCTTGAGCCATCATTGGAAAATAAAATAGCAATATTTTTATGCTTTTGTAGAAAAGAATAAAATAGTTTAGGTTGTAACCTGTCAGACTCGTTATAGCATGGAATAACGAGCACCAAAGAAAAATTATTAAATCTAAGTTTACCCATAAAATTTTTTATCACCGATTATTAAAATTTCTATTTAAGCTCTATCAAGTAATTTTTATGGTATTATCTTGTCGAGAGGAATAGAAATAACCTATAAATAGAATCCCCGTATAAGCAAAGCATATTTATATTTCAAAGCTAAAAGCATTGGTTTTCTAATAAAAGGCGAAAGTAGATGCAGAATCTTAAGTAGTTCTTAAGACAACCTTAAGTAAATTTATAGTTGTAAGTCAAGGTATAACTATTTATCCTGAAATGCTTTTTGAGCACTGGGACATTTCCTAGTACCATAGGAACAAAAAATACAGCAATTATCTTTCGGTACCCTCAATACCTTGAAGCAATTATTGCATTCATGTAGATAATGAATGCTGGTTTGCGACATCTTTGTGGTCATTTTATGATGGCAATATGGGCAAGAAATAGTAGTTTTTAATGACATACACTATTATTTGAAAGTTAATTTAAAAACATGTTTATAGTCATCAAAGGAATAGTAGATAGTATGTCCAAAACGATCACAGATTTTTTTCACAATAGCAAGTCCAAGACCAAGAGATTTCTTGGTTGTATTTTCTTTATAAAATCGATTATATAGTTTTTCTGGATTTTTAATCGGTGTTTTGCCAGTATTTGAAATAATGAATTGATTGTTGGTCGCTTTTATTATAATTTCTCCACCAGAAGTAGTGTACTTTATGGCGTTAGATATTAAATTATCAGCAATAACCCCTGCTAAATATTCATCAAAATAAATTTCAATAGGGGTCATTTCTTTAGTTAGAATAGGTAGCTCACTTAGCCCATCAAAGTTTTCTATAGATTTTTTTAAGACTGCGGTAAAATCAATTTTATTAGAAGATTTAAATTGTTGATTTTCAATTTTGGCTAATAAAATTAATTTTTTATTAAGAGTGGCCAACCTTCGTGCATTATTGGAGATATCAATTAATAGACTGTATTGTTTTTCGTTTATTTGATTTTCATCAAATGCATTATCAATCTTGGCTTGAATAATAGCTAAAGGCGTTTGGATTTCATGAGAAATATCTTCAGTAAAATGTTTTAAATTTTCATAATCTGCAATAACTTTATTGGTCAAAGCCTTGATTTCTGTATTTAGTTCAGAAAACTCCTCGATATCTGTATCCTCAAAATCTATGGATTGTTTGTCCTGTATCGAGAACCCTTTGATTTTTGTGAGATTATCGAAAAAAGGTTTCCAGACCGACTCTATATTTTTTTTATTCAAATAATAAAGACTTAAAAAGACTGTCAGGAAAATTATTGAGGATAAAACAATAGCCTGTAAAACGTCATGTAGCTCCACCATTTTTGCTCTAACCGAAATTTTATAAGAGTGACCATTTATCTCTCTGTATTTGGTGAGTTCCATATAAGGCTCTAGTTCTTCTTCTGCTGGATCGTATAAAAGCGTATCTTTTATATTTTGAGATTTTAAGTTTGTAACTTTTTCGGTATTGATTATTGGATGAATATTAATAAGGCTTCCGTCCTTTTCAATTAGTTTCTCAATTCTAAATGCGGCAGAATTTAAAGATTCTTGTGTCTCATCATCAATTATATATTGTGTTATGAAATAGAGAGCTACGACACTTAATAGCATGGCTGTCAAACTATAGGTGAAGAAACTTCGAGTTGTTTTTTTTAATAATTTTACTTTTTTTTTCCGACTCATTGCTTACATGTCTTCATCCGTAAATTTATATCCAATCCTATAAACTGTTCTAATATAATTAGCAGCGACTTTTGTTAGTTTTTTTCGTAAGTGATTAATGTGTACATATATAAAATCAAAATTATCAACAGCATCAATATTATCACCCCATAGGTGTTCTGCAATAACCTCTTTTGAGAGGACCCTATTTTTATTAGTGATGAAGTAAACCAGTAAGTCGTACTCTTTTTTTGTTAATGGTATCGATTTATTATTTACATAAGCCTGCATGCCTTCCGTGTTAACTTTAATTTCGTTAAAAGTTATATTGGTATCACCATCATATTTGCCTCTGCGCATAACAGCTTTAATACGAGAATTTAATTCTGTAAGATGAAAAGGCTTGGTTAGATAATCATCGGCCCCTAGATCTAAACCTTCAACCTTGTCGTCGATTGAATTATTTGCTGAAATAATAATAACTGGAATTTTTTTTCCTTCCCTTTTAATTAGTTTTAATAAATCTAACCCACTACCGGTTATGAGATTAATGTCTAAAAGAATAAGGTCGTATTCATAAATTGAGATTTTAGAGACCGCTTCATGATAATCTGAAGCAGTTTCACATACATGCGCATCCCTTTTTAAAAATTTAACGATAGATTCTTGTAATATTATTTCATCTTCAGCAATTAAGATTTTCATATACAGTTTATATTAATTGGGCAAGATATTTATAAAATCTTAACAAACTCTTAAGTGTCTATAAAATAAACTTCAGGATATTATAATTTTTTGAAACTTCGAAAATAGTTTTAAATCTAAATTCTAAACGAAATTTTAACATATATATAATATGTATAGCAGTGAAAGTAAGAAAACAAATAAATTAGTCTATAAAATGAAGTTTTTTTAATAAAAATTCCCAACTTTTTAAAATACAAGACGATTATTGTAAGTAACATTTTACATTTGTGAATAATGAATTTTATTTTTTAGATATTTTTATCCAATTGTAACTCACTGTTATACCACAGATTTCTGTCAAATTCAGGATAAAATGCAAAAAAATCGGTTAAAATGTTGTTTTTTAAGATAAATTGCATAGTTTTGCTATTCATAATCAAGAAAATTTTGTAATATGAAAATGAAAATTATTTTTTTAAGTCTCAGTTTATTTTTAATTACTGGAGCAACTTTTGCTCAAAAGGATGCAGCAAGAAGCATTATCAGTGAAAAAGTAGGTATAAAAAAATACCATGATAAAGAAGAATTGGATCGCATGCAAAAAGGTCAATTATTAGAACTTTATATTGAGCGAATAAAACTTCTTGTAAAAACATTACCTTATATAGCATTTGCTACAAAACCAGGTGTAACCATGACTACTTTGGGAATTCCAAATACCAAGGATAATAGAGAAACTTTAGAAGACGAATTCGAAGCCTCGGATGCCTTTCTTGAAACCACCCTCAATTTCCAGAGAACCATGTTGCCCTATTCAGATAAAAGTAATCTAATAGCTGCTATTATATTTTATGAGGATACCATGAAAGCACTGCATCAATACAGTGAGTTTCATTGATAATTGATTTGCTATTATCTCAATGCTTCGATTTATTTTAAATAAATAATATCTGAGGGAAATTTTTCATTAATTATTATAACAAGGTTTAAAAAATTAGGTTAGTTAGACCTTACAATCCTATTTCTTATTTTCTTTATAATAGGCATGCTGTTTGTTGTACATGATAAAGTAAGGATTAGTCATCATAGTATTATAGATTTTCTTTTACATTAATTTTTAGTCAAGATTTTTTAATTAAACCAAGAACATGAATATTAAGATTCTGTATACATATAGAGTTATTAAAGACTTACATGCATTATATCGAATAAATAATAAGGAAAAAACTTACAATATTTTGCATTTCATCGAATTTATTAGCTTTTTATGGAACTTAGTTGTAAATAATCGTAAATTTGAATACAGAACTAAACAAGTGTAATACAACTGTTATGAAAAGAATAACCCAAATCATGATGTTGCTTCTACTGATTGGAAGTGCATCAGCACAGCAAGAAAAAGGTATAATTGGTACAGAGAATTGGTTAGATAATTGGACGGATTTTTATCCTAAAAATGCAGACTATGGTGAACCTAGCCAGATATTAATAGGTAACATCACTCAAGATACTAAATTATCTAAACGAGATACGTATTTATTACAAGGCAATGTTTTTGTTACAGATAGTACAACCTTAACCATAGAGCCTGGAACGGTAATTATTGGTGATTTTGAAACTAAGGGATCATTAACTATTGCCAAAGGAGCAACCATAATAGCAGAAGGTTTAGAAACCGACCCCATTATATTTACTTCTAATAGAAGTGTTAAAAAAGCAGGCGACTGGGGAGGCTTAATTATACTAGGTGATGCTCCAACAAACAAATTTGGAAATGGTTCTGTTGCATCCATGTATTCAAATCTTGATCCAGCATCTTATAGATTCACAAACTATGGTGGCGAAAACACTAATAGTAATTCTGGTATTTTGAAATATGTAAGAATTGAATATGCAGGGAAGAAAAGAAGAGGCGGAGAAAACTTTGATGGTTTACTTTTAGCTAGCGTAGGAAACGAAACCGTGTTAGAAAATATCATGGTGAGCCATTGTGCAGGCGATTCTTTCGAAATATTAGGAGGTGAAGTTAATTTACTTAAAGCAGTTTCTTATAAATCAAATAGTAATGACTTTAAGTTTAATTTAGGATCACAATCTAGATTAGATAATTCATTGGCCATTCGATCTCCATATGCAACTAGTAGCAATGGCGCAAGATGTTTGGAAATTACTTCATATGATAAAAAAGAAGAAGTCGATTTTACCAAACCAGGAACATCTGTAATAGCTAAAAACATGACCATGTTCAATAGTAGTGAGGATTTAAGTTCTCATATTAAAATGGGCTTGATCAAAGAAGCAGTCTTCATAGGAGAAAATGCTTCGCTAGATATGAATAAAAGTGTTATTTCTGGATTTAATCCAGCAGTAATATTAGATGATAAAATTACAATTAATCAAGAGAATTTAGAGAAAATTAAGTTCGTTGATATGTATTTCAACAATTGTAATGGAAATATATTTAAAGAGTATAATTCTAATAATGAGGATTTAGAAAACTGGTATGGTAACAGATCTTTTTATAATGTATATGCGAAAAGTCAAAATTCAGAAACATTTATTGATTTAAAGAATAAGAGAAGACCTGACTTTAGATTACGTATTAATAAGATAATAGCAGCCAATAGCAAAAATTAAAATGTAGGAAAGATTTTTATATGATTTTTTCCTTGATTTAGAAAAAACGAGTTCTTTTATTAAACCAACCAACAATTATTATAAAAGTGAGTTTCAATTCTAATAATAACAGTATTGTTAGAGCGATAATTGTTTCTAAAAGTTTCATTTACTAAAAGAGAAAGTATCGTATGAGAAATTTTACTATTATTAATAATATAGTTGTTTTTGTATTTCTGTTTGTTACAGGACAAATAATGAATGCGCAAGTTGTGTTTCCGCCTACATTTGGATTTACTCAGACTTGTGCTAGTCCTTCTTTCAATACTTTTAATACTACATTTGAATTTAATGCAGGTGCGATAAATTTAGCAACCAATCAGTTTATACTGGAACTTTCAGATGAGACAGGGAGTTTCTCTAACCCAGAAGTGCTTTTTACTTCAAATACAGGTGCCATTACAGCATCTCCAGCTACAATTACCTTTTCTGTACCCACGACAGTTGCAGGAGAAGGGTATAAAATTAGGGTGAAAAGTACCTCGCCAGGTTCGACGGGAGGTAGCTCAGTTGCCTTTCCCGCATATTATAAATTCCAAGACACCCCTTTTTCAATTAATAATTTAAATGATACAGCCGTTTATTGTGCTGGTGGAAGTTATTTGTTAACAATAGATAATCCTGGAGTAGGAGATAACGATTCACCATTACAATACCCTTCATTGACATTTAATTGGTTTAAGGAAACTAGTGAAACTACATCGGTTTTTGTTGCGGAAGGTCCGAGTTTGGAAGTCAGTGAACCAGGAACTTATTTTGTCGAAACAAATTATGGATCCTGTACTTCGAATTCATTTTCAAACAGAGTCACTGTAAGCCAGGCCACTTCTGGATCCTCAACTACTATAAGTTCAAGTTTGGGAAATCCATTTTGTTCAGGGCAAGGATTAACAACATTAACAGTAACGTCAGGTCTTAGCTATCAGTGGTTTAAAGATGGAAATGAGATTGATGGTGCTACAAATCAAACCTATGAAACCAACGAGTCAGGGTTATACTCAGTGAATGTTTCCTTAGGTACCTGCTCAACGAGCGGATCTATTGATTTGGATGCCAATCAATTTTCTAGCAGTATTGATGTTCAAGAAGCGCCAGCTGTCAATTTATTACCATCGGAAGGCACATTGACCGTTACTGTTACCGATGATGCCGACACTCCAGAATATGAGTGGTATTTAAACGATAATTTAATAGCTAGTGCCAATAGTGATAGCTACGAAGCAACGCAAGTTGGTAGCTACAAAGTTGTTATTAATCAAACGGTTGGCTGCGTGTCATCAAAGCAATATCTTTTTGAGATAGAGGAAACATTTCCAGATGTTGATAACATACCCAATTTAATTAGCCCTAATGGCGATGGCATAAATGATACCTGGGTAATTCCCAAAGCATATGTGAGTGGAACTAATACAGAAATTATGTTGATTAGTTCGCAAGGAGAAATTGTATTCCAAACAAATGATTATCAAAATAATTGGCCAGCAGAAGGATTGGATTTCAAAGATGTAAACCCAGTTTATTATTATATAATAAAAACCGAGGACCAACAAACAAAAAAAGGTTCAATAACGGTGATAAAATAGCGTGAAAAAATATTTATTACATATCATTATATTTTTGTGTTTTATGCAGCAATTCCATACTCAAGAAGATGGAGTTGTTTCGTTTGTGCTACCTGTTAGGAATTCTTTAAAATTCAATAAATATATTATCAACCCAACCTTTAGCTTTGTAAGGGAGCAAAATAAATATATAAGCTTTAATAATAAAAGGCAATGGAGTCAGTTTGATGACGCTCCACAAACATTCTTATTTGGTTATTCGGGAAGGTTTAGAGAAGATATAGGTGTTGGTGTTGGACTATTTCAACAAAACTATGGTGTATTAACGACCTTTGGAGGTGTTTTAAATTTTGCTTACAATGTGACTTTAAACAGAGATAGCAATTTAACTTTTGGGATGAATTTAGGGTTCTATAAAAGTGGTCTAAATGATGGTAGAATAGTAACAAACTTTTCAGCAGACCCGTCCTTGGAGAATATCCCTTCAAATTCTATATTAACAGTAAATCCTGGAATAAATTACGGTACAGATTTTCTTGACTTCGGATTATCTATTAATAATGCTGTTTTATACAATATAAAAACATCCAAAATTGTTGAAGATGACCCAGAACAAAGTATTCAAGCCCATGTTATGTATACAGGTTATGCCAATACCCGTGGTTTTCTTGATGAAAGTAAGTTTTCAGGATTGATAAGATCGGAATTCAAAAAAGAGAAAACGGTTCTTTCTGGAATTGCTATGTTAACAATCCCTATGGGAATCTGGGCTCAAGTAGGATATAATACCTTATATGGATTATCGGGAGGTTTAGGAATTAATATAAGTACTCAAATTTCTATAGAGTATAATTATGAAAAAGCTATGGGTAATTTAATAGATTTTGGAAACTCCCACGACATTACCTTAGCTTATAAATTTAAAAACAGACATAGATACAGATATAGTGGTGATGATGAAGAAAGTTCGCTTATTATCCCAGAAAAAAGGAAAAAACGACCGATAGTAAGACGTACAGTATCAACCACACCAAAAGTATCTGCTAAAGAAAGAGCAGAAATAGCAGCAAAAAGAAAAGCTGAAGCAGTGGCAAGAGCAGAAGCAATTGAAGCAAGAGCTAAAGAAAGAGCGGCTACAGCGGCCAAGGCCAAGGCAGAAGAAGAGGCCAGAGCCGAAGCAGCAGCAGCCAAGGCCAAGGCAGAAGAAGAGGCCAGAGCCAAAGCGGCAGCCGAAGCAGCAGCAGCCAAGGCCAAGGCAGAAGAAGAGGCCAGAGCCAAGGCAGCAGCCGAAGCAGCAGCAGCCAAGGCCAAGGCAGAAGAAGAGGCCAGAGCCAAAGCGGCAGCCGAAGCAGCAGCAGCCAAGGCCAAGGCAGAAGAAGAGACCAGAGCCAAAGCGGCAGCCGAAGCAGCAGCAGCCAAGGCCAAGGCAGAAGAAGAAGCCAGAGCCAAGGCAGCAGCCGAAGCAGCAGCAGCCAAGGCCAAGGCAGAAGAAGAGGCCAGAGCCAAGGCAGCAGCCGAAGCAGCAGCAGCCAAGGCCAAGGCAGAAGA
>NZ_JABBHF010000001.1:0-7119 GCF_012910715.1 Flavivirga algicola | reverse complement strand
GCCAAAGCGGCAGCCGAAGCAGCAGCAGCCAAGGCCAAGGCAGAAGAAGAGGCCAGAGCCAAGGCAGCAGCCGAAGCAGCAGCGGCCAAGGCCAAAGCAGAAGAAGAGGCAAGAGCTAAAGCCGAAGCAGCGAAATTAGCACCAACACCAGTTGATAATATTACTAAATCGATGAATGATTTATTAACAAGATTAGACGAAACGGTGGCTAGTAGAGATCAAGATCTTAAAGATTTAAAAGAGGAAAATGACTTAGGAGAGCAGGGTATATTTAAAGCGCCAAGACCTTTTAAAAGTATCACAGCAGAAAATGCAGCTCTAGAATCTTTAAAAGTAGAGCTTAATAATGTTATAAATACTCGGGATGAAGAAATAAAGGCATTAGAAAAGTCATATAAAGGTTCGATCAACCCTGCTGATTTAAAAATGTTAGAAAGATTAAAATCAGAGCAATTGGAAGCTTTAAAATCAAGAGAAAATTTAATGGCTACACTAGAAAAAATTAAAGTAGCTACAGAAATAGAGAGAAAAAGAAGAATTAAACGTGCGGCTTACGATAATGCAGATGATAGATATTCGAAAGACATGGCAACATTAAATAGAATCAAACAAACCACGCCAGCAAGTAGAGTACCTCTAAAAGAAGAAGATTTTGATTTTGGTGAAAAGCAGAGTAGTAACATACAAATTGTAAAAGGTGTTAAAAATACAGATAGCGGTTACTATTTAGTAATAGCTGTACATAACAATGTAGATAAAAGAGATGAGTTCGTAAGGAAGGTTGTATCGGCAGGTCAATCCAATATAAACTTCTTCTACGATGAAAATACTAGTAAATATTTTATTTACTACGAAAAGTTCAATAGTGTGGAACAGGCTACGAGAGCTTTACAATCTAAAGGAGATAAACCATATAATGGCAGAATGTCGATGGTTAAAATTGAAAATTAAGAATATGTAACAAAATTAGCCTAGCTATACTTTATCTGATTATGCCCCAATTTATGAGGATAAAGGAGCGTCAAATATAAACTATTATGAAAAAACCTACTATTTTAAAAAATGGACTGATTGTTCTGTTGATACTTTTCAGCATACAATTATTTGCCCAAAATCAAGTGCCCTTCACAACTAGATTTGATCAAGATTTGAAGGGTGATATCATTTTGATAGGTAACAATATTTTAGGCCCAAACAATAACGATTTCAATAATAACAATGTCTACAATCATACAAGGAATATGAGGTACATTGATATTGATTCGGATCCAACAACATTTAGTTCATCGAGTGCGGATTTAGAAATACCTATTAATCCCAATATTCCACTTGCAGCCAATGATTGTTATGAAATTGTACATGCAGGTCTCTATTGGAGTGCGGTCGATGATGGTTCAGAAGCTATTAACACTGTAAAACTTAGAGGGCCGACAGGAGGATATAATGATATAGTAGCAGATGACGTTATTTTTGATGCAGGCACAACATCGGTTGACGGTGGTGATAGTTTTCCGTATGCATGCTATGCGGATGTGACCAATATAATTAGGGCTTTAGGTACCGACCAAGGAACTTATACCGTTGCAAATGTATCTTCGGCTGAGGGGCAAACAGATACGTTTGATCCTAGGAATGGTACAGGATATTCTGCTGGTTGGTCTTTATTTATAGTATATCAAAATCCATCATTACCAGGTAAATCTATTACCAGCTTTGATGGTTTCAGTACAATTACGAGGGCTTTTAATCCTACGGTAGATATTTCTGTTTCAGGATTTAGAACCGTGCCAGCCCCGGCGCCAGTTAGAGCTAATTTTGCATTTGCAGCTTTAGAAGGAGATAAACCGATTACAGGTGACCGTTTAAGAATTAATGGAACCAGTTTATCGGATCTGGATCGATCCCAAACTAACTTTTTTAATAGTTCGGTAACGGGGCCACCTGCTAGGCAACCAAATAGTAGTAATACCTTAGGGTTCGACACAGGTATATTAGCTGTACCTAACCCCAGTAATGGTGTTATTGCTAATGATGATACAAGTGCTACCATACGTTTGGAAACCAGTGGGGATACTTTTTTTCCATATTTTTTCGCATTTGCGGTAGACATTATTGCACCAAATATGGTGCTTACCAAGACCGTTGAGGATACCTCAGGGAACAACATTGGAGGCGGACTAGTAAATCTTGGTGATGAGCTAAATTATGTAATAGGTTTTCAAAATACAGGAAACGATGATGCTACGGGGCTAACCATTAGAGATGTACTTCCAAATAATATAGAGTTTGATTACCCAGCCGATATGGGCTTATTGCCTCCAGGAGTTACGGTACAAAGCTATAATCCCGCAACGAGGGAACTTATTTTTGCTATAGACGATTCTGTAGTTGAGGAAAATGACCCTGTGCTTGATATTCGTTTTAAAGTAACCGTTGTAAGGGAATGTAGTTTGCTTAATGATGCCTGTGATAATATTGTAAGTAATCAGGCTTTTTCAACCTATAGAGGAACATTGAATCCTTTATTTGTCATTTCGGACGATCCAAGTTTCAGTACAAATACGGGGTGTCTCTTAATACCAGGAGCGACTAACTTTATTGCAGATATTGATTGTACCTTCGAAGAAGACGTGATTCTTTGTGGTGATAATGTAGTGTTGACTGCAGGTGATGATTATGATACCTATTCATGGTCAACAGATCCTTCAGGAACACCAGTAATTGGAACAACGCAATCCATAACGGTTACATCGCCAGGAACCTATTATGTACACAATACAGCAACGGCACCTTGTCAGTCTATCGATCAAATATTTAATGTCATTACATATGGCGCAGGGGTTACAAACCCAATAATTCCTTTTGCAGATCAGGTGGTTACCTGCCCTAATGATGGAAAGCAGTTGCCCAATATTTTCATGTGTGGTGCCACAGATACAAGATTTATAGATACCAACATTACAGATGCCAATTCCATAATTTGGGAACGGTTAGATGAAACCAGTTGCCCTGCAGTTGGCAATATAGATTGTGCCAATGAGGATGCTACCTGTACATGGAATCAGGTTCAAACGGGACCAGATTATTTGGTTGACACAGCAGGACAATATCGACTAACACTAAATTATACAGGAGGTTGTTTTAATGAATTTTTCTTCAACGTTTATGAAAACGTATTGGTGCCTACAGCAACATCGAATGATATTATATGTACCACACCAGGGGAAATTGTTGTAAATGATGTACCTAGTGGCTACGAATATAGTATTGATAATACAAATTATCAGGCAAGTAATACGTTTTCTATTACAACACCAGGTGTATATACTGTATATATTAGACAAGTAGGAGTAACACCTAACCCTTGTATTTTCACAGTACCAAATATTCAAATAAGAGAAAGAGATTTTACGGTTACTACAGATATTACACATCCTTTATGTCATGACGGGCAAGGAACTGTTTTGATAGCTGCCAATGATGTAAGACCGCAATATTATTATTCAATTTATAGTGGCGCCACATTAATCAATAGTGTTGGACCTATTGTAGATGGTGATTATACATTTAATAACTTAAACCCAGGAACTTATACCATAAATGTCTCTACAGATGATGGTTGTACTTTCTCAGGAGATATTACTATAAATAATCCACCATTGTTAACGGCCACTGCAGCATTAACAAATCCATTAACTTTTTGCCCTGCTGACCCTACAGATCCTAATGACGAGGACGATACAGGAGAGATAACGGTATATCCTGTTGGAGGAACAGCTCCTTACTTTTATTTTGTAAATAGCACGACGGTCTTCCAAACGGTACCAGAAATTGTTGTAACAGATCCAGGAGGTGTATATAATATAAGAGTCGTAGATTCTAATAACTGTTTTGTAGATTTATCAATAACAGTAGATCCTGTACTACCGCCAGATTTTAATATTACCAAGACAGATATTTTATGTGCAAGTTCTGGTGATGTAGGTGAAATAAACATTAATGTAACCAACCCTAATGGAAATACTTTAAGATATAGTATTGATAATGGAGCGACATTTGTTAATTCCCCAGTTTTTACTGGCCTTGCTGCTGGAGACTATGAGGTTATTGTTGAATATACTTCAGGACCAGATGTGTGTGAGTCTGAACCTCAAACAATAAGCATTATTGAACTTTCTCCTGTAACAGGAACAGCTACCTTAACCACACCTTATACATGTACTACAAATGGCGTTATTACGGTTTCTGGAGTTTCGGGAGGAACGGCGCCATATACCTATAGCATTAATGGTGTGACATTTCAAGCTGGAACAATATTTACAGGTTTAACAGATGGCACATATACAGTAACCATAAGAGATGCTAACAATTGTACATTTGTAACAGCGCCTATAATATTAGGTCCTTTAGATCCACCTACAGATTTGACTTTCACGGACAAAAGTTTTGATTGTAGTGATAATACATCTTCTTTTAATGTTAATTTACCATCTTGGGGTGGTGGTTTACCACCAATAAGATTTCAAATAATAGCCTTACCAGCAAGTATTCCTGTTGGTTCCCCATTATATAATTATTTAACTCAATTAAATTCAGATGGACAATATTCTGGGGTACCTGCAGGGACATACACTTTTCAGGTAACAGATAGAAATGGTTGTACTTACCAAGAGGATTATTACCTGGAACCAGAACCACCAATAGAAGTTACAGGAACGTTGTTAAATAATGTAACATGTTTCAATTCTTCAACAGGAGCAATTCAATTTGATGTAATAGGAACTTTTACAGGAGGTAACAATGTTTATGATTACGATATTACAGGACCTGTAAATAGCTCAGATACAAGACAAACAGCACCAACTATTACATTGAACAATGTACCAGTAGGTACATATGATATAACGGTAACTGAAAGAAGTACCGGGTGTACGGATACGGCATCAGTTACTGTTTCGGGACCTCCAACAGGTTTGGCCCTTACACTAACTCCTTCTCCAGTTACTTGTAATGTGGATGGTAGTGTTGTAATTAATGCCACTGGAGGTTGGGGCGGAAATACTTTTACGCTTACGCAACCAGATACAACTGTTTTAGGACCGCAAGGAAGCAATACTTTTGCAAACTTAACACAAACAGGAACTTATACGGTTGCTGTAACCGATTCTAATGGTTGTACGGCAACAGATACTTTTACTTTAAGCTCACCAACAGCACCATCTGCTGTTATTGATGCTACATCAGATTTATGCTATGATGCTGCTAATGCAGCAACATTAGTGGTAACAGCTTCGGGAGGACAAACACCTTATGAATATAATATTAATGGAGGTCCTTTTGGAACGAGTAATACCTTTGCTAATTTAACACCAGGAACTTATACTATTATAGTAAGGGATGCTTATGGATGTACAGTGACTTTACCTGCACAAACCATTGCGCCCCAACTAACTGTAAGTACAGTTCTGACAAAGGATTTGGATTGTACGGCGAGCCCTGATGCCCTGATAACGGGTACCATAGTTGGAGGTGTAGCACCGTATACCTACGAGGTATCGTTAAATGCAGGGGCCTATAGTCCATTGGGAGCCACAGGCACGCCTTTTACGTATTTGACGGCGACAGCAGGGGACTACCAGTTTAGAATCACCGATTCACAGAACTGCCAGGCAGAATCGGGCGTGATCACGGTCAACCCGATATCGAACCCAACGGCAACGGTAACCTCCGTGAACGCGACCTGTAACGGTGCGGCCGATGGTTCCGTTCAAATAGTACCGTCAGGCGGAGAAGGTCCATACACCTATAGCTTTAACGGCAGTGCATTTACAGCGACATCGTCATATACGGGATTGAGTGCTGGGACATATGCATATCAGGTAAGGGATAACAAATCATGTATTTTCAACGGTTCTGTAACATTGACGGAACCAACAAGTTTAGCGGCCACAGCAGCGGTAACGACACCGTTTAGCTGTAGTGCTGCCAATACGAGCCAACCAGGAACGATAACCGTGACTACCACTGCAGGGACGGGAACGGCACCCTACCAGTACAGTTTCAACGGTTCAGGGTACAGTGCCTCGAATACCTTTGATGTCAACGATAACGGTACGGACCAAACGATAAACTATTCGGTAAGGGATGCCCAAGGATGTATCTTTAACGGTTCGATAGTTATAAGCGCATTGAACCCTCCAACAGCAGATAGCGTTACAGGCACGCCGGTAACATGTAACGATGTGACCAGTACGGTTACGGTAACAGCTGCTGCAGGCACGGGCGTAGGCGCATTGACCTATGAGATAACGGCACCAGCTGCTTCGGCAACGTCCAATGCCACAGGAATTTTTACGGGACTGGCACCAGACACCTATACCTTTAGGGTGACCGATGCCGATGGATGTTATTATGAAACGACATACACGGTAGATCCAGTTATAAATATTGTCGTAACGGGCGCACTGATAAACGATGTGAGCTGTAACGGCGGTTCGGACGGCGCCGTGGACTTTACGGTCTCAAGTTTTTCTGGAACATATAGCTATACCATTAATGCAGGGGCAGCTGTAACAGGTCAATCGGCCACAGCCATTAACCTGACAGGTTTGCCAGCAGGAGACCAGGTAATCGTTGTAACGGACGAGGTTACGGGCTGTACGGATACGTTTACCGTTACGGTTACGGAACCCGCAAACCCATTGACATTTACCTCGTCATCGACCAATGTTTTTTGTTCGAACGATGAATCTCAGATCACGGTTACGGCCTCAGACGGTACGCCAGGATATAGGTATGCCGCCGTAGTAACAGGAAACCCGGCCCCAGCGGTAGGAGCCTACGGATCGAGCAATATAGTGACAGTCGATACGAATTCGGGAGCAGACCTGGTTTGGGATGTGTATGTAATGGATGCCAACGATTGTGTGACAATGAATACGGTTACCATTACCAGTGATGCATCGCCTACGATCAACCCAGTGGCACAGCAATGTTATGTTGGAAGCCCGCTTAATATCACCTTGGTAGAGGGAACGGGCACTGCCGTAGCCCCTCTGAGTTATAGTATCGGGGCAGGCTATCAGTCCAGTGCGACATTCTCAATAAGCGCACCAGGAA